>JADKEB010000040.1 GCA_016718205.1 Saprospiraceae bacterium | reverse complement strand
AGAGATGGTGATGGTGGTCTTACAAGTGTGGGAGTTGGTAGTGGGTTGAGTTTGGCATCTGGAACACTTAGCGCAACGGATGCAAGTATAAGTAACGAAGGATCACTAACAGTTGGCGCAGGATCGAGCACAACATCAATTATAAGTAGTAACACTTCAGGAAGTACGGCTGTGACATTGAGTGCGGGTAATGGACTGATTATATCTGAACCAGGGAGTAATACGGTTGAATTAGATAAGTACAGAGAGTATGCACACGTATATGGAAACGGTAGTCAAAACATAACAACAACTACGTCAAATGTTCAAATCCTGGAAGGTGATGTAACACCTGTAAATATGACAGTTAATCCAACAAGCGATAGAATTAATACAGCAGGGGCAATTTATACAGTTGCATACAAGTGGACTGTTTTTGGGACTATTTACAATTCTTCAACAACCCCATCTGAAGTGTAAGAGACCTGCTGCCCAGCAATTGAGCAGTTCTTACACATATGACGAAGAAGATATAACTTGGATATAAGGAAATGCAAATTTTCAATGAGCGAATATCAGGTAAGGCTCCACAATTTGGAAGTTGGTAAAGCATCAACTTCTATCATCTCCATCTGGGGTATTACAATTAAATAATTTCCATGCAACAGTAGAACGATTATAAACTTTACAAATTAATTAAACATATGAAATCATTAATGTTATTATCATTTATGACCTTTGCGATGGTCGGAAACTCGTAAAATGGGACAATTTATAGCAGAAGTGGGCAAGGTAGTAGAAAAAAGTCAACCTTACCGTCAATCAACTGAATGGAGATCAATTTACACAAATAAAGGAAACTATCACATACGAGAAGCAATAAAAGATAGAAACCTCTGCAAAGAGATACCGCAAATTTTACGCAATACCTTCAACAACTAAATCAAACCGAAACGCAAATCCAGGTAGAGAGAAAGCGAATCAGGATGATGCGAAGGGATGCAATAGATTTGCTCGACAGGTTAAAAAAGCTATTACCAAGTTTGCAATAAAATTATAAAAATGAACATAACAAAAGTATTTTTCAAATCGAACAATAGTATGATTGGTTACTCCGACAGGGCATTAACCAAAAAGTGTGCTGAAATAGAGCAAGGTGATACACTTGAATTGCTCCAATGCAAAATTATGACAGACGAGCCGACGGCATTCAGATATATGGAAGCGGTTGAGCTCTATATATCATCAGATGACGCAAAGGATGTTTACTTCTTTGAAATAAAAAACGAGTAAGAAATGATAAAATTAATCACAGGCATTGTCGGTTTGCTTATCATCCTGGCATGTGCTAAGGATGAAATCAGCGAAGTCATCACACCAGATGACCAAAATCATATCAGTATCACAGGCGAAGGCTTAAGAGATGGTGAAGTGTTGCCAATCTTGTTTATGGGTAGCCTTACTATTTGGGATGCAAACACAAAGACTCAAACGGTATTAAATCGTGACAGTATTAAACTTTTGGAGTTTGCAAAGATCAGGGAGAAATTATCATTCTGGACAGCAGTCCCGCAAACCGGGCAGATGTTCAAGGCGGCACAGTTTCGGGTAATCATACATTGGAAAAACGGAAAAACTGATTTTAGTGGATTGTATGCAGTTAAGGATACTTCTAAAACACTATTCAGTATTACGAATTTCAGCGGGTCGAATATAGGATATAGGCATTTGACTTATGTAAATCAAGGTCGGGATCAGTCGTACTATGACTACAGGTATCTAAGATTTAAGAAACAGCAACTATACAACATTACATCGGATGATACATTTGTTCAGACTTATTTGTCTGCGTGGCATCATCCGGCGTCGAATGTATTCTTTTTAGATCATAAAAATTAAAAAATGAACCAATCAATTTACAGTAGCGCAACGGCTAATATGGTTGTTAGCATTGAAAAATTTATAACAAATAAATATGTAAAGGATTTTATTCCTGAACAAATTTTAAAGTCTTTAGAATTATTGGTAATTTTTTTTAAAGATGCAAAGTACACTATTTTTATTGAAGGCAAAATACTAAGCCTTACAATTTGGAATGTGATAAGGTGGTATAAGTTTGCAAAATTAGCACACAAATTTGTAAAAGATTTATACGACATATGGAAGTAGTTTATTTGAATAGAATCAAAGCAGAAAAAGTTCAGACATTAGGTGAACTAATTTACAAAGGCAAGGTAGTTGCAAAAACAATCGAGTTACCTTGGTTGGATAATAACAAACGTATTAGTTGCATACCAACAGGGAAATACAGAGTTGTAAGAAGATACACAACCAAACATGGAAATCATTTTCATGTGTTGAATGTTCCGGGTAGATCATATATTTTGATTCATTCAGGTAATTATTATCATCAATTTTTAGGATGCATTGGTGTTGGTGAATCACATGCGGACATTGACAAAGACGGATATTTAGACGTGACTTCCAGTAAAAACAAAATGCGAGAGTTAATAAATATTTTACCTATAGAGTTTTATTTAGTAGTTTCATAAAAAATGACCCGTTGTTGTAAGTTAAAGGGCGTGATTTCTGTTTAGGAATTACAATTTTGTAATATGAAAATGTTTGAGATGGATGAGTTTATAACAATGATCTTTGTAAAATTTAAGGTCATTATTTACAGTTTTATTGCTGCATATATAGCAGCTACGATGAGATATTTTAGAGCAAAAAGACTGCACAAAACAGCGTCATTAAACTCGTGGTTCGCATTTGGAACTATGGCGTTTTTAGTTACGTTTGCTTTTTTTTCATCATTGGAGTATTGGGAATTTGAAGCACCGGAAAATATTAAACTTGCAGCAGGTTTTTGGGTCGGATATATGGCAGACTTTTTTTATAGTTGGATTCCTAATTTCATAAAAACCAAATTACCAATGGATGAAGGTCGAAAAAATGAAAAAGATAGCGGTGATGATATTGACGATGATGTTTCTGATGTCTCTGGCAATAGTGATATTAGGTAGTACTTAAAAATCGTATATTAAAATATATAAATATGTATTTTGTTAAAACCTATTTTTGTGTTAATTATTTTTTGACAATTAAAAAGTAAAAATTATGCCAATAGGTAATGATGAATATGCACCAACGTGTGCGGCCAGTTGCTCAGCTGAAACATTAGCTGCAGTTGGTGATACTGATTGTATTAGTGACTTATCGCTTGAACTATCAGAAATCAATGAATTATTTTTAGATACCAAATCAGCGACGTTCGGAACACCAACAAATCCAGTGGCAACATATACACCTTGGGCTGACAATGAAGCATCACTGTTAACTTGGTTTGCTGCAAAGGATAATACCACAGCTTCAAAAGTAAGGTATTATTATGGCAGGGGTGAAAAGCCTGAACCAACAGAAACAACTATCACGCTCCGGAAAAACAAAACTCATTCACTTGGCACACGTCACACTTTAGTTTATACGGTAGATGTAATTGACCAAACCACATACCAGGCACTTTTGAAATTACAAGCATGTAAAGGTCAATTTCACGCTTGGTTTTCAACAGATACTTTTTTTTACGGCGGGGACAATGGAATCATCGTTGACATTGAAAAAGTGGTTTTTCCTAAAACGGGCGGACGTGGTGAAAATGCAAAATGTATAATTACTCTTTCATGGTCTGCAAAATCAGATCCTGTAAGAGATGAAAAACCTTGGAGTTAATCAATTAAAATATGGCACTTAAAACTTATACCAGGTTGAGCGATGGCGCTCAGATTACAGTCAATGATAGTTATTTGACGGCTTCGATTGCTAAAAAATTAAGCGATCCTAAAAAGCCGGAAATACCTACAGCGATAAAAACCAAAAAGACGAAAAATGAAGGTAATTAATGTTCAAACGGGGAAAGAGCACAATATTGATCAAAAAACATTTGATGAATGGACACAAGCGGGCATAACTTTAAGAGTGCTCGAAGTGCAAAAACCAACCGCAATAAAAGAAAAGGAACTAAAGCCGGAAGCGGACAAAGTGTAAACTAAAACTAATTATATGAAATTGGAGCAATTAGCGTCTTTGCTCGGAAAAGATGCAACGGAGTTACAAGGTTCTCTTAATCTTGAAAATCAGGCAGATGTGCCGGATGAAATTTTGACAAGGGAGTTAACAAATTTTACAAAAGAATTAAGTATTACCAAATTTAACGAAGGTAAAAAACAAGGTGAAGGAATGGCAAAGCGGTTAGTAATGACCGAAGCCGAAAAGACCCTTAAAGATACCTTTGGAGTTGATGGTAATAGCTTTAATGAACTTGTAGAAAATCTTAAAGGATTGAAATCTGAAAGCAAAGCAGACGAAAAACTTTTAAAGGAGCGTGACCAATGGAAGGCAACAGCATTGAGCAAAGATACTGAAATTCAGAATCTAAAAACTCAATTTGAAACCATTCAGGTAACCGAAAAGATTAAAACGCAAATCGTTCCAAAGTTAGATAAGTTTGATTTTGCAACAAGTAAAGTAAGGGAAGTTGCTGTAAATGATTTTATTCAAAATCGCAAGTTTAAAATTGAAGGTTCTGATATTTTCATCGAAAGGAACGATGCTTTTTTTACACTTTCAGATAATGAAATTGAAAATCACTTCAAAGAGTACGGAACAATAAAGCAAAGTAACGGCAAAGGAACACCACCAAGGAACACCGGAACGAGTTACGGAACTTCAAAAGCCGATCTTTTTAAGGAGATAGACAAAGCTACAACACCTGAAGAAGTTGCAAGATTGCGACAAGAGTTAGCATCCCTTGAGAATTAAACAATTTTCAAGAACAATTAAAAAAATTTAAATAATGGCTTTTACACCTAATGTTTTCACCGATTCAATCATCGGAAACGTTAAACTGAATGAAAAGGAAATCTTAATGACTTCCAGAATGGCAGAACTGAACTATGAGATAGTTGCAGGTGCTGCGATATTGAACAATCAAGACCCTACAATCGTAACGGCTGGATTTGGTCAGGCTTGTATGGGTGCTGACATTTACACATTAAGGAGTGGTTCTTTGGACAAAGGCAATAAAACAATTGCTTGTGCTGTTGGAACCGGACCGAAAGCAGGATCAGAAAAACTGACAATCACAAAAGAAATTTTGACAGACTTAGAGTATTTCAGTATTGATGATATTCTTTGTAATAACGCTGTTGATTTTGCTAAACAGTTTGCATATTTGTCATTAAAGGCAAAAATAGCACTTGAAGTAAAATTATCGAAAGCATTAGTTGCGGCCGCTGTTGCAGGTCAAGATACTGCAGATGCAACATGGTTTGAAACTCCAGGCAGTGTAAATGCAGGTGTTTATGAAATTGCAAATACAGATTTTTCAAGTGCTGTTTTGGGTGATCTACTTTGGGCTGCAAGATCAACGGATATGGTTGCTCCAATTATCGTAAATGGTAGGAATTTATTCAATGCTAAAACAATGGCAGAATTTGAACACATGGGATGTTGTTCTACCAATGCGGCATTGAATTCAAACAAACTATTTCAGTTGTACTGGGATGCAAAAAATGTTGATAGTGTAACGGGTGCAAATTCAAGTTTGGTTATTGATAAAAATGCTCTTTTGTTTTGGTCAAGCCCGGCTTACTCAAACGTAGGAATAGCAACGGCAATGGATGCAGGAAAAGAAGCGGCAGACCGTTATCATTATGTCGATGTTCTTCCAAGATTACAGTACTATGCAAACGGACAAATGAATCCGGTTTATGCAGATGTAAGAATGGAAAAAGGTTGTGTAACTGATTCTTTAGGAATTCCGAGAGATAGTTGGAAAGTTGAAATGTGGTTGAGTGGTGCACTTGAATTGAACCTACCAAATGCAGACGCAGGATTGCAAGGTATTATTCACGTTCAGCAAATTGCAGGAGTATAAATAATAAAGGGTTGAAACACACCCTTATTTTTTAATTAATAAATAAAACAAAAATGAAATTTTTAAGTCTTATATTCGGTTTTATGCTTTTTATGTCCATTCAAACAAAAGCACAAGTAATTACAAGTTTTACGGGTTCAGATACCATTGTAAACACCGCAACGGTGAATTGTGATTTGATTCTTAGGAATGCCTACACAAGTGGAGCGTTTCAGGTTGTCAACACAAAAGTAAGCGGTACGGTTGCCGGGAATACTCTTTTCCAGGGTTCTGTTGACGGTACTAATTATGTAACGTTGGATACCCTTACAAATACAGATCAGACCACTAATACAAAGATCATCGTTCAAACACCACCTACATATCCATATTATAGGTTCACATATACGGGTAGTGGAACAATGTCAGCAATAATGGTAGCGAAAGCGCATTTTAAGAAATAGTAAGAAACATTTTTATTGATTTTTAAGGGGGTATGGTGGTAAATCATACCCTTTTTTTATATAAAAAATTAAAATTATGTACGATTGTTTAGCAAATATAGTAGGAATTTTAGGCGACGAATCAGAGTGTCTACCAGATATTAATTTGGAAACAAGTTTATCGGGGTTGTATTTAGATGACACCACAGCTGGGCATATTCCATTAAAGGCATCTTTTTGGACTGACTATGATAGGATTGAACGGATTATTCCTGATGCAATAAATGAAGCCATAAAACAAACCCGGCAAAGGATTGATTTAAAGTTAACCAGGAATTTCAGAACACACAACACCAAAATAGGATTTAAGGATGACTTTACAAATTACCTACCTGCGACGGATGGGTATTATATGTTATCTATTTGTCCGAAAAAAATAAACGGTGGAACTATTCGGATTAATAGTGTTGACATTTGGACTATTGGCGGAAAACATACGGGGTCGTTTCATGTGGTTCAGGATGGTGAAGCGACAACAAAAACGAGTTCAACATGGGAAGCTAAAAACTACCATTCCGAAAGTAATATTTATGTGATGTATCAAGGTGACAGACCAAGAGATTTTTTACATTCAGGTTGTTGTGGTAAAGGTTCAGGATATTCCGGATGGGTAACGGTTGGAAGCGGTGTAATAGCAACGATGAATGATGCTGAATTTATAGAATCAAATTATTGTCAGGGTATCGAGTTGAATGTTACTTTTGATTGCAATGGATTTAGTGAGTCGATGTTTTGTAGTTTAGATTTTACAAATTCTAATTTCGGTTATGCTTTTGCAAGTTTAGTTCAATTGATAGCACGTAAAAATATAGCTTACAATGTCCTAACAAGTGACGTAGTAACACCTTATTTGATTACAAGCATTGAAGAAGTGAAAGGAATAATTACCTACCTGACAAACGAAATAGAAATCACTTTGAACTATTTAAAAGAAAGTTACGGGCATTCAGATTGTTATCGTTGTAATGGAATGTATAAAGGCGAAATATTAATTTAAAGTGTTAACACAAACCCGTTCAAAACGTAACATATGGCAGAAAACATAGAAAAATTAATATTAGACGATTCCGGGTTTATAAATCCATTGAAGGAATCTATTAAGGTTATGGAAGAAGCGGAAAAGGCTTTTAAAGACTTGAATAATGCACAAGCGCAAGGCGGTCAAAAGGTCGCTCAGGAAGTTAAAAAGAATTCCGAAATGCAGGGCAAAGCGATTGAAGATGTAAAGAAAAAACAACAGGAATTAAGAAAAGAAACCATTGAGAGTGCAAAAGATCAAAAGTTTTTTGGTGTTTCTTTGAATGATGTAACCGGGAAACTAAACGACATAAAAGCCAAATTGAAGGGTTATGTTTCAGTCGTCACAAGTTCTGTTGCAGTTACCAAAACACAACAAGAAGGTATTCAGATTTTAACTACTGGTTTGGGTGGTGGAGCGAAGGCATGGAAGGCAATGGCAATCGGTGTTAATATTTTTAAAGCTGCATTGATAGCAACTGGCATTGGAGCGTTAATTGTGGCTTTAGGTGGTTTGGTTAGTTTTCTGACATCGACACAAAAAGGAATGGATTTAGTAAGCCAAAAGACCGCTTTTTTAGGTGGTGCTTTTGATGTTGCAAAGGGCAAAATTAGTGCTGTTGGAAATGCTATTGTGGAATCATTTAGTAACGGTACTGTTATCCAGGACTTTGGTAATCTTTTACAAGAACAAATAACAAACAGGGTAACTGGAATAATTGATGTGTTTAAGAATCTTTGGTCGGTTGTTTCAGGTGGTGGAAAATCACTTTCAGATGTTGCAGGTTCATTCGGGCAGGTTGTGACGGGTATCGATGCACAAAAGATAAAAGACACCGCAAAAGAAATGTACGAAGCAGCACAGGCAGCGGAAGCAATCCAGAAACAACTCACAGCATTGAAGCGTGAACAAGCGGCATATAATGTACAATTTGCAACTACAAGAGCACAGATTGAACAATTAAAGAAAATAGGAGATGATACAAGCAAAACCTTTGGAGAAAGAACTAATGCCATTAAAAAAGCAGGAGCATTGGAGCAAAGTATTAACGCTAAAAATTTGGACTTTATAAGTCGGGAAATTGATCTTACACAAAAGCGGATAAATTTAAAAGGTACTGAAAATATCACAGATGAAGATAGGCAAAAGGTTTATGACCTACAATTAAAAAAAGCTGAATTAATAAATGACACAGCCGGGAAGTCAACAGAAATTCAAAACACCTTAAACGGACTTTTAAAAGAACAAAAAGATTTATTAAGCGGAATAAGTGAAAGCCTTATAAAAATAGGTCGTGAATATAATTTAGTAACTGAAAAAGAAGAATTTGAATTTGTAAAGACAAAACAGATTGAACAACTTGAGTTATTTATTAAACAGTTAAAAGATGTAGGTAAGACATTAGGTAAGGATGTTACAGGTCAAATCAAGATAGCACAACAGGCAATAGATGGACTTAATAGTAGAGATTTTACAAGTACATTTAAGCCAATAAGCCAACTTGCAAGGGATTTAAGACCTGCATCCCAAGAGATAAAAATACTTGAAAAAAGATTAAAAGACCTACAGGATATAAATATAAACTTTGGTGTTGATAATACAGTAACTCAAGAAAAAATTAAAAAACAAATAGAAAAACTAACAAAGGGTGGATTAAAGTCAGAAAATGTATTAAAAATACAATTCCCAGATATAAAAATAATTGGGTCAGAAGATGTTAAATTTTATGATGATTTTTTAAATGGCATTGAAGATTTTGAAGGATTACTCCAAAAAACATTGGATGAAATCTTCGGTGATGTAGACGGTGAAAAAGCAAAAGAATTTTTAAAAGGTGCAGCCACATTGGTAGGTGAGTTTGGCAACATCTTAAATGAAGCAACAGACATTCAACTTTCCAACATTGATAAACAATTAGATAAATTATCAGAACGAAGGGAAACACTTCAAGATGAATTAAGCCGGGAGTTAGAACTCCAGGAAAAAGGACTTGCAAATAATGTCGGTAACAAACAGGCTGAAGTTGATGGTTTGTTAGCAGAAGAAGCCAGGTTAATGGCTGAAAAAGAAAAGATACAAAAAGAAGCCCAAAAGCGACAATTGATAAGCGATACAATTGCTCAAGGTCAAAGTTTGATTACTTCAAGTATTAATATAATAAAAGGTTTTTCGCATATTCCGATAGTTGGTTTACCTTTAGGAATTGCGGCAGTGGGTGCGCTGTTGGCGTTCTTCGCAAAAACAAAGGTAGAAGCATTTAAAGCGACAAAACTATATTCAGGCGCTGAAAGGATAAGCGATCATTTTGGATATGGTGAACGTCATGGAGATACTGACTTACCGGGTAGGGGTTCAGGGTATCGATTAATAAACGAAAGAACCGGAAAGCCTACAAATGTGATTATATCAGGAAAAGAAATGCTACTTCCGGAATCGGTATCATTACCTAATTCAGAGTTTTTCCACAGTCTTAGAAATGGAGTTTATAACGGTGTTGATTTAAACGCTGCGATGGGCTTTTATTTGAACTACAAAGGAAAAGTACACCGAGCAACACAAAACACCGTTATAGTGTCTCAAAATACGCCACAGAGTAAACAAAAGGCAAGGGTAGCAATACCACACACCATGAAGAACGGACGTAAGGGAGTTATTATAACGACCATTAAAGATGATTGGACGGATGGGAAGTTTATTGAATTTGATTTGTAACCATTAAAACTTTAAAAATATGGATTTTGTAACAAACATTTTGGCAAAATTATTTGATTCTTTTAAGGCTAAGAATCCGAAAGTAGCAGCGATCATACTTTTTATTTTGGGTGCTGTAATTTATGCGGCAAACAATGGATTGCCTGAGTTGATAGGTGTTGACCTTTCGAAGGCTGTTGAATGGATAGCTTTTGTCCTGGCAGCGTTGCAAGGGTCAAGGACAACCACAATTTTACATCCTGAATTAAAGGATAAAAAGTAAGCGTAGTAAGTTTTGGTTATTTTGAGCCACTTTGAGCAATCGGAGTGGCTTTTTTGATTATATGTATAATCAATTTGGGTATATTTTGGCGTAGAAATAAAATAAATCAAAATAATTTACAAAAAAACTAAAAATAATTACATAAAAATGTACATTGTATTGAAAAAACCCTTATCTTTACATTATAATTAAAAACAAAAAATACAATAAAAATGACAAATTTAAAAAATCCTGCAGACGTGACCATGTTTGATGATTTACATCAGGCATCAATAGCAATTAGCTTTTTTGGTCATGTTAGATTTTCAAAAGTAAAAGAATATGAATCCTTTGCAAAGTATGTTCAACAGTATTATAAATTGACTGCAAAGGCATGGGATATTGTTTTGTTCATATTTGAAAACAGATCAAATGGAGTTACTATTTATAACTATACAAACAGAGTAAAATGATATCAGAAAGAATCAAAAGCGAAATTAAGTCTAAAGGCATGAAGCAAAACTTCATAGCCGAAAAGGCAGACATTACACCAGCAACACTTCAAAGGTTTTTCAGAACCGGAACAATAGGACTGGATAATTTAGAGAAGGTCTGCGATATATTGGAACTTCAAATCTTAATCAAGAAAAAAGGCATATTATGAAAAGTGAAATTGTAGAAAAAGCGAATAAATTACTTGAGCAAAATCTCTGGTGTGAGATTGATGACGAGCAACTAAAAGAAGGGTTGAAGGAATTAGGACTGGACGACTACGAAATACAGGTAAGTATTATGGATGGTAGTGCAGACTATTTTGAACAACCATGCGACGATGATTTTAACCCATATTACGGGTGCTATAATTC
>JADKEB010000039.1 GCA_016718205.1 Saprospiraceae bacterium | reverse complement strand
TAATATGTCTTTTGATGTCAAAAATCCGTTTCAATTCCAATATGGTGCGATTATAAGTGTGTTGTCCCAATAAAGACTTGCACTACTACTCAAGTTTCAATTCCAATATGGTGCGATTATAAGATTACCTTCATTTTTTGTCTTTTTGGTTTTTATCGCGTTTCAATTCCAATATGGTGCGATTATAAGGAATCTGAAAACTCAATTTGAAACCATTCAAGTGACGTTTCAATTCCAATATGGTGCGATTATAAGTTCAGTAATGTATTCAAATAAAACACTTATTCCGGCGTTTCAATTCCAATATGGTGCGATTATAAGTGTGTTTTGGTAACTTGAATTGACCCGGTAACAACGTTTCAATTCCAATATGGTGCGATTATAAGCGAATTATTGCTTATCCAAATAAAAGTTTATAAAAAGTTTCAATTCCAATATGGTGCGATTATAAGTATCATCTACCGAACATTCTACATAATAGTTTTGTAGGTTTCAATTCCAATATGGTGCGATTATAAGGAAAAGATGCAACGGAGTTACAAGGTTCTTTAAATCTGTTTCAATTCCAATATGGTGCGATTATAAGGAAAACAGTTGCTTTCCGCTGTCCATTGTCAAAAGTGTTTCAATTCCAATATGGTGCGATTATAAGCATCTCAACTTTTACTTTATCTATCCTTTTCCTTTGTTTCAATTCCAATATGGTGCGATTATAAGACCGGATTCTTCCAAATGGTAACACGTGAATGATAAAGTTTCAATTCCAATATGGTGCGATTATAAGCCAACATTATTCATTGTCAACACTTCCGTACCTGAGTTTCAATTCCAATATGGTGCGATTATAAGCCTTTTTAGCAATTGTTAGACCTTAGTTTGAGAAGTTTCAATTCCAATATGGTGCGATTATAAGAGTAAGGTAATGACAATTAGAGGTGCTTATTCGTAAGCATCCGACGAACCCCGTATTGCCAACCTTCGGCATAGGTGGTACCTTGCAAAAAAACAAACAAAGTCAGATGCGATACGACAAAGAACAAATAGATCAGTGGCTAACAGAATGGGAGCAATCGGGTCAGAGCATCAGTAAATATTACGATGGGAAGCCCTTTGACAAGAGCACATTTTACAATTGGCGTAGCAAGGAAAGGAAACCTTCGGTCATAAATGAGCATAAGAGCAAGTTTGTATCTGTTCAAGTGTCACCATCCTTATTCCTCAGATGAGTATTCATTACCTAACGGAGTTAGAGTTGATATGCATATGATGCTGAGTATTGACACCATCAGAGCATTGGCGGGATGTTAGGCTTTGGAGCACATCAGCGGTACTACCTATACAATGGGTGTGTAGATATGCGCAAGGGGTATGATGGATTGAGTGGCCTGGTTCGAAATGAACTCGGAGCTGATCCATTGAGCGGTGATGTATATGTATTTTTCGAACAGGAGTCGCCAGACTGTCAAGATGCTGGTCTGGGACCGGGACGGATTTGTGGTGTACAGCAAGCGACTGGAGGGGGGCTGCTATGAACAGCTCAGCGGCATTATAGATGGGAAATCACATCATATCAATTACCAACATTTGGTCATGCTGCTCAGTGGAATATCGCTGGTGGGACTACACCAACGACCGCGATATGAGATGAAAAACAGGATAATTTTGTCAAAAAAGTGAATAAAATATTGTGATATAATCGTATAAATATAGTATTTTTTATGCTATGAATTACGAGGAGATCATAGCGCAAAAAAGACGCAGCGATAGCACAAAGACGTTGAAATCCAGCAGCAGGCTGCCCGGATTGAAGATCTCGCCCATCAGATTGCACAACTGCAAAAATCATCTTCGGCCCTAAAACAGAACGCTTCATACCGACGGGAGATCCCAGACAACTCAACATATTTGGAGAACTCGCTGGCGTAAGCCCAGATGTAGATCTGCCACAAGAACAGAACCAATCATCCAAGCCTGCAAAAGGAAGAGTGCACAACAGGGGCGGCAGCTGTTGGCCAGCTGTACACATCTGCCCGTAGAAATCAGAAATGTCCCTGTCGAGCATGATGAATCCGACATCCATCTAAGAGATGAAATATCAGATAGACTTGCCAAAAGGCCAGGCATGTTATTTATCATCAGATATATCCGCCCCGTTTACAAAAAAGCAGATTCAGATACCATCGTCACCGCACCGGCCATAGAAGAACCTATCGCCAAGTGCGAAGCAGATGTAAGCCTGCTGGCAGATGTAGTAGTGTCAAAGTTTGTAGATCATATCCCCGAGTATCGTCAGAACAGATATATAAGCGCCAAGGCGTGGTGATCTCATCATCGACTATGAATGGATGGGTACATCAACTAAGCCCATATATGAAACTGATGAGTGAATATATTAAAGAACAAATACTCCAATCCAGCTATATACAGCAAGATGAAAGTAGCATCAAAGTCATGGATGGAAAGAGAAAAGCAAGCCATACGGGTTATATGTGGGTCATGGGCTCCACCGAACTCAAGCATGTATGTTTTGAATATCACAAAGGCAGAGGCAGAGAAGGGCCGAGAATAACTTTAAACAATACAAAGGATTTTTACAAACAGATGCGTATGAAGTATATGACATTATAGATAAAATGTACCCAGATGTGCAGCATTTTCATTGCTGGGCACATGGACGCCGGAAGTTTATAGAATCCATGGATAATGATAAAGCAAGGAGCGAATTTGCATTAAACCAAATACAGAAACTCTATGCAATCGAGCAAAAATGCAGAGATGCAGACAGTTCGTACGATGAACGCACTATAGAGAGACAGGCGGCCAAACCAATATTGGATCAGTTTAAAGATTGGTTAGACAAGGAGGCACTCAGGGTGACGCCCCGATCACCTATCAGCAAAGCCATGTCCTATCTCGTTACTCGATGGCAAAAAGTTTACCAAATATACAGACCATGGCATAGTAGAGATAGATAAGTAACATCATAGAGAATGCGATCAGACCCTTGGCTCTGGGGAGGAAAAACTATCTCTTTGCAGGAAACCACACGGCAGCTATCACAATAGGGTATTATTACACCATCTTTGGTACATGCAAGGCACTTGGTGTCAATCCATACGATTATATGATGTGGTTCCTGACAAAAGCACCATCTATAAAAACATCGGAGATAGGAAAATTAGTCCAGCCGAATTCAAAAAATCTAGCGAACCAGCTACGTAGTTCGTCGGATGCTTACGCTTATTCAACGTTTCAATTCCAATATGGTGCGATTATAAGAAAAGCAAGGCGACGGAATGGCTAAACGGTTAGTAAGTTTCAATTCCAATATGGTGCGATTATAAGGAATTGGGAAGGCAAACCTGAAACAGGTTACAATGCTAGTTTCAATTCCAATATGGTGCGATTATAAGCCAGACCCATTTCCTAAAAAAACATTGTGTAACCCTGTTTCAATTCCAATATGGTGCGATTATAAGCCATTGCAACACCTGAACAAAGTTTGGAATTAGCGTTTCAATTCCAATATGGTGCGATTATAAGACATGAATTCCAAGTTAGTATTTCAGTTGTACAATCGTTTCAATTCCAATATGGTGCGATTATAAGCAGCATTCTGAGTTTTTAGGGGCAATGTCATATCTGTTTCAATTCCAATATGGTGCGATTATAAGGAGAATTAGAAATGGTTATAATTGGGTCTTTAATAATGTTTCAATTCCAATATGGTGCGATTATAAGCTTCAATTGCGCTTTCCCGGATAATATCGAATGATGTTTCAATTCCAATATGGTGCGATTATAAGATATTTTTGATTTAGCAAACAATAGATTTTTATTGAAGTTTCAATTCCAATATGGTGCGATTATAAGAAAGATAAATATTATAACCTCATATATATAATAAAGTTTCAATTCCAATATGGTGCGATTATAAGATAAACACCAATAACGTAAGACTTGATTCATATAGTTTCAATTCCAATATGGTGCGATTATAAGCAAACACACCTTTGATGTCCCGGTAATCAGTTAAGTTTCAATTCCAATATGGTGCGATTATAAGGGCATAGGAAACTTAAATAGAGTCGTAGTATTTGAGTTTCAATTCCAATATGGTGCGATTATAAGAATGAGCGGTTAAAGACAATTCAAAATACAAATGTTTCAATTCCAATATGGTGCGATTATAAGAAGTGTCCATATGATCCATTGTTCATTTGAGTTATGTTTCAATTCCAATATGGTGCGATTATAAGACACCTGAATAAATGGAAGTATCAATATTTTTCAATGTTTCAATTCCAATATGGTGCGATTATAAGGACAAGTTCTATAGTCTTTTTAATCCTTGCATCAAAGTTTCAATTCCAATATGGTGCGATTATAAGGCTTCCATCAGGCACAACAAATCAGACATTAAGACAGTTTCAATTCCAATATGGTGCGATTATAAGAAAGTAACTGCATTGTTACAAAGAACATCATCTATGTTTCAATTCCAATATGGTGCGATTATAAGCAACGTCGGTTTCTCTTGTGTTCCATAAAAAAGGAGTTTCAATTCCAATATGGTGCGATTATAAGAACATTATACGCAATATTCTTTCTGGCTATCAATGTTTCAATTCCAATATGGTGCGATTATAAGGATTAACTCCAAGGTTTTTCATCTCTAACAGGATCGTTTCAATTCCAATATGGTGCGATTATAAGATAAAGGCGAAATATTAATCTAATGGCAGAAAACATGTTTCAATTCCAATATGGTGCGATTATAAGTCACCATCTCTTGCACCTTCGCCTGTGATGTTGATAGTTTCAATTCCAATATGGTGCGATTATAAGCAAAATAAATCACCTAAAACAGCACTCGAAAAGTCGTTTCAATTCCAATATGGTGCGATTATAAGAAAAGAACTTGCTGAGCAAAGATGCGATTTTTACAGTTTCAATTCCAATATGGTGCGATTATAAGAAAAGAAGCATTACAAGAACTGAAAGGACTACAGGACGTTTCAATTCCAATATGGTGCGATTATAAGCTTTAGGATATCCGAGAGATGCGTGGAAGGTTCAAAGTTTCACTTCCACTACGCTGACATTATAAGCAAAAGCAACCGCATTGTTACAAAGAACAGCATCTATGTTTCAATTCCAATATGGTGCGATTATAAGTAGTGCAGGGTCTTATACATTGTCAAATATAACTGCAGTTTCAATTCCAATATGGTGCGATTATAAGCAGCACTTGAAGACATTAAACGTAAACTTGAAAAAGTTTCAATTCCAATATGGTGCGATTATAAGCTTCATTGTGGCTAATAAAAACATCTTTTTCCCAAGTTGTTTCAATTCCAATATGGTGCGATTATAAGTTTCGCTTATAAATAAGCACTATGTCAACCCTGCCGTGTTTCAATTACAATATGGTGCGATTATAAGTAAGGAAAGGATTAATGAACTTTTAAATAAATAAAAGTTTCAATTCCAATATGGTGCGATTATAAGTTACCATTTGCTCAAAAAATCCATGTATTGAATATGTTTCAATTCCAATATTGTTTATTCCTACCAAGCTGACCCATCAAATGGCGGGCATGGTGACCCCCTAAATGGCGGCAAGCTGACCCCCTGATTTATAAAAGGTAAAAAAGGTCAGTTACCGGATTTGAAGTGGATAATTTAAATTACGTTGTGTCCAATTTATAAACTAATAAAAATTGGATATGGCATTTAAACCCACAAGAATGAATCAGGTAAAATCTATTTTAAAAGATGTAATAGGCGGAGAGTCCATAAGGAAAACCTCCCGGATATATGGAGTATCTAGAAATACTGTTAAAAAGTATCTTGCTATTTTTAAATCATCAGGCGTAGATATTTCGCAGATGGACCAAATGTCGGATGAAGCATTTCATCGGCTCTTTTATGAACAGCCATCGTCGGATAGTCCGGAGTATTATAGGAATGAAAAATTTAAAGAGTTACTTCCGTCGATTATAAACGAATTAGGCCGCCATGGTGTCACCAGAGAAACAATTTACAAACAATATATACTTGACTATCCTACCGGATATAGTTACAGCAGGTTCTGCCGTAAATTAAAGGAATATCGCACCATCAATGAAGCTACTATACGCATAGAGCATAAAGCCGGACATCGTATGATGGTAGACTTTGCCGGAAGTAAAGCCCACTGGATAGACGTAAGGACTGGTGAAGTACATCAATGTGAAGTACTTGTGACTACATTGCCATTTTCATCTTTCACTCATGTATATGCTGTACCGAGTCAGAAACAATCGGATTTTGTCATTGCCATCAACGAAGCCTTGAAGTATATAGGAGGGACGCCTTCAGTATTAACGAGCGACAATCTAAAAAGCTATGTATCCAAGGCCGACAGATATGAGCCAAAGTTTACAGAGTTTTGTAGCCAGATGGGTGCATACTATACCATGGAGCTGGATGCCACCAGAGTAGGCAAACCCAAGGACAAAGCCAACGTAGAGCGCCATGTCACCATCGTTTACAACCATATATATGCACCGCTCAGAGATCAGGTATTTCATTCATTGGAGGAACTTAATGCCGCTTTTGGCAAACAATTAGACGAGCTCAACAATAAAAAAATGCAGGGCAAGGCATACAGCAGACGTGAGCGGTTTGAACAAAATGAGAAAGAAAATTTGCGTCCCTTACCATCCTCAATGTTTGAAGTCAATAAAAGTACCATAGCAAAAGTACAAAGAAACTATCATGTCATCGTGGGGGAGAATAACCATTATTACAGTGTGCCATACCAATACATAGGCAAATCAACCCAGATCATATATACCACTCACAGCGTAGAGATCTATTGTGGTACAGAACGTATCGCTATACACAAAGAGACCACAGAGCATATGCCTATTCTACCTTGGCAGCTCATATGCCGGAAAAACACATCAGATATCAGGAACAAAAAGGATGGGATGCCGCCTATTTTAAGAAAAAGGCAGCAGAGATCGGGCCTCATACTTTGTGGGCGGTACAAACGATACTGGACACAAAACATATCGTAGAGCAGACGTACAATGCATGTTTGGGTATCCTTAGGTTAGCTGATAAATATGGTAATGAAAGGCTCGAAAATGCTTCTAAGAGAGCGGCTGCAGGTCATCGGGCGACATACGGCATCTTACAAGCCATCCTTCAAAATAATATGGATAAAATAGAAATCCCAATCAATGAACAAGAAAACGAAGACCGGAAATTACCAGCACACGACAACCTTCGCGGACCAGTCTACTATTCCCAAACAACCCTCCATTTTATCAATTAACAAAATTTAAATCATATTTTTTATTTTTTATCACCAAATATTTATCAAAAATGAATACACAAGCAACATTACAGCAGATGCAAAAACTTCATCTTACAGGCATGGCATCAGCCTATGAAAGCATATTGAAGCTCCCTGCGGATGCACACCCAGACACACATGAATGCATCGGTACGTCATCGATGCAGAGTGGCAACACAGAAATTTTACCAAGTCCCAGATGCTGCTCAGACTAAAGAAACCCGGTACAAAGCCAGCTTACAAGACATAACATATACCTCGAAAAGGAATATTAAAAAGGAAAGTATCTCTTTGATGTCCGACTGTTCCTTTATCGAAAGAGCCCAGAATGTCATCATCACGGGAGCTACCGGCAGCGGCAAATCTTTCCTGGCTTGTGCAATCGGCAATCAAGCTTGTTTACACGCTTATCGTACCCTGTACTTCAATATGACTCGATTTACCGAACAACTATCGTTAGCCAAGCTTCAAGGCACGTACATTAAATGGCTTAACCAATTAAAAAAAGCAGATCTCATCATTTTAGATGACTTCGGATTACAGCAGCTCGACCAAAATGCAAAACTTGCTTTACTACAAATGCTCGAAGACAGGTATGATTATAAATCTACCGTCATCGTATCTCAACTCCCAATAGAACATTGGCACTCTTTTATAAACGAACCAACTATTGCTGACGCCATTCTGGACAGAATACTTGCAAAATGCTTCAATTTTGATCTGAAAGGCAAAAGTCTCAGAATAAAAATTTAGCTTTGTATCCCACTTCAACTAGGGGGTCAGCTTCGCGCCAACTAGGGGGTCAATACTGGGAGAATATACAAATATGGTGCGATTATAAGCGTTAGTGGCAATAGCGACCAACATCCATCCAATAAGGTTTCAATTCCAATATGGTGCGATTATAAGAGGCGGAACAAAATACGGTAAATTGTAATTTACAAGGGTTTCAATTCCAATATGGTGCGATTATAAGCGTCAGTCCCCATCCTGCCTCATCTTTACCAGACCCGTTTCAATTCCAATATGGTGCGATTAAAAGTTAGCAAACTTCTTTTCCGCTTCTTTCAATATCGTTTCAATTCCAATATGGTGCGATTATAAGAGTTCGTTTTTTAACAGATAGGAAAGTGTAAAAATGTTTCAATTCCAATATGGTGCGATTATAAGTCAATAACATTTTCAATCTGTTTGATGATATGTTTGTTTCAATTCCAATATGGTGCGATTATAAGATTTTTGAGCATCAGGTTGCTTGTAAATGATACGAGTTTCAATTCCAATATGGTGCGATTATAAGCGTCAAATGTCATATGCATCTTCACTACTAAAAGCAGTTTCAATTCCAATATGGTGCGATTATAAGTGATTTTAATGAATATTAAAGTTGACGGAATAATATAGTTTCAATTCCAATATGGTGCGATTATAAGTTCCTCAGAGCTATTCAGTTTGTCAACCATAGCCCGTTTCAATTCCAATATGGTGCGATTATAAGAAACCGATGAAAAGAAGAATAAGTATGAACATGGATGTTTCAATTCCAATATGGTGCGATTATAAGTCTAACTTTTTTGTTAGCTGATCAAAAGTCAACTCTGTTTCAATTCCAATATGGTGCGATTATAAGCATTTTGATTACGTACTTTTCATAAAATGAATTTTGTTTCAATTCCAATATGGTGCGATTATAAGTTACTCATCTCGTTGTACCTTTTTTATTTTAGTTAAGTTTCAATTCCAATATGGTGCGATTATAAGTTGTTTTTCTTTTGGTTATTATTAGCTTTATTTAAGTTTCCAATCCAATATGGTGCGATTATAAGCTTGATATAGGTGTCACTACTGGTGTGGGCCATGCATGTTTCAATTCCAATATGGTGCGATTATAAGGTACACAAGAAGTGTTTTGCGATCATCAAAGACATGTTTCAATTCCAATATGGTGCGATTATAAGGGGTTTTGTTCATCTAATACTTTGTAAACTTGATAGCGTTTCAATTCCAATATGGTGCGATTATAAGAGTGATAGGTGCCGGCTCAGTGATGTCACTCCACCGTTTCAATTCCAATATGGTGCGATTATAAGGTTTAACAAACGCATTAAAGGCATATATACATATTTCAATTCCAATATGGTGCGATTATAAGCTTAATTAAAACAGACAAATTGCCTGTAACAGAGTTTCAATTCCAATATGGTGCGATTATAAGTCAGTTTAGTCCTGTAATGTTTTGATATGCCCGTTTCAATTCCAATATGGTGCGATTATAAGATGCTGATGACCTTTACATCGCAATCCATGTTTATCATGTTTCAATTCCAATATGGTGCGATTATAAGTTTTGACGGGCCAAAAACTATACATCAAACAAAAGTTTCAATTCCAATATGGTGCGATTATAAGAACGTGGAATTCATGTAATAATCAGTTTTACGATGTTTCAATTCCAATATGGTGCGATTATAAGAATATCTTAATTGCCAAACTTGTATTTTAGTTTGTTTCAATTCCAATATGGTGCGATTATAAGTGATATTATCCGGGAAAGCGCAATTGAAGATTCATTATTAATATCTAAAGTACAATTGTTTCAATTCCAATATGGTGCGATTATAAGAAAACGGTCCGATGACGAGTTAAAACCACTCGAGGTTTCAATTCCAATATGGTGCGATTATAAGGATAGATGGTGTCATAAGTCTTCTCATGTTAGCATAGTTTCAATTCCAATATGGTGCGATTATAAGTGCTTATGCTCAAAAATGTAACTGGACTTACCAAAGTTTCAATTCCAATATGGTGCGATTATAAGAACGTAACGGCAAATGTTTTTCAGATGATGAAATAAGTTTCAATTCCAATATGGTGCGATTATAAGCAATGCCGACGGTTCAAATCCTACCAACAAATATTAGTTTCAATTCCAATATGGTGCGATTATAAGTTCAAACCGAAATTTGTTCGTTGTCATGTATTAATCAGTTTCAATTCCAATATGGTGCGATTATAAGGTTGTTTTTTTACATAGACAGACATTAAGCCTTAAGTTTCAATTCCAATATGGTGCGATTATAAGTTGAAGTGGAAAAGCCAAAAGCAATAGTAGAAAAGTTTCAATTCCAATATGGTGCGATTATAAGATATTATAGTGAAAATAATACCATCAAATATAGCAAAGTTTCAATTCCAATATGGTGCGATTATAAGTAATAAATTATTTAATTCTATATTTAAATGATCTTCGTTTCAATTCCAATATGGTGCGATTATAAGGAAAATTGTGAAACATTGGAGCAATTGGATAAAATTAGTTTCAATTCCAATATGGTGCGATTATAAGTCATCTGCTTTTTGACATTGGCAGCCTTATATTTATGTTTCAATTCCAATATGGTGCGATTATAAGGATGGATGCTTCAGGCTTGGAGCAAGGATATATGACTGTTTCAATTCCAATATGGTGCGATTATAAGAAAACCATAAGGTTATCTGTAGGTAATGCTTCGGTGTTTCAATTCCAATATGGTGCGATTATAAGTCATCATTTGCTCAAAGTTTTTATCTCTCATAATTTAGTTTCAATTCCAATATGGTGCGATTATAAGGATCAAAAATCAGTGTAAGCAATGTCATAGAAAGTTTCAATTCCAATATGGTGCGATTATAAGGTCATCCACTTTTTTCATGTCAAATTTCTTAGGATGTTTCAATTCCAATATGGTGCGATTATAAGGACTTCAGAAAGTTTTGCCTGATATATGCTCAGAAGTTTCAATTCCAATATGGTGCGATTATAAGTATGTTTTTAGTGCTTCGTAGCATTACCGCTAATTTGGTTTCAATTCCAATATGGTGCGATTATAAGTCAAGACAAATTTAAAAGTTATAATACTTTTCAAAGAGTTTCAATTCCAATATGGTGCGATTATAAGAAAGACAAATCCAAAAGTTAGAATACTTTTCAAAGAGTTTCAATTCCAATATGGTGCGATTATAAGTTTGAAAATTCAAGCCCTGATACTTTTATCAGGACTGTTTCAATTCCAATATGGTGCGATTATAAGGTATCTTTTTCGATCTGGGTGAGTTTGATCTGTGCATGTTTCAATTCCAATATGGTGCGATTATAAGCTTATCTTTTGTAAACCCACACGTTCGCGGTAAATTAGTTTCAATTCCAATATGGTGCGATTATAAGAAGGTGAACCATTTTTTTGTATTTATTAAACTAATGTTTCAATTCCAATATGGTGCGATTATAAGATCTGTAACTATTGACTCGCAAGAGATAATAAACAATGTTTCAATTCCAATATGGTGCGATTATAAGTTTACGCAGTAGGAAATACAGAAATATATACAGTAGGGTTTCAATTCCAATATGGTGCGATTATAAGCACCCACCCACATGCCCAGGTGTTTGATCTTAAAGTTTCAATTCCAATATGGTGCGATTATAAGAGTTCCACCTGCCATCAGGACCAATCTCCTGTAGGCGTTTCAATTCCAATATGGTGCGATTATAAGCCATTTCAGTGAGATAAGGATACTGTATCAAACAGTTTCAATTCCAATATGGTGCGATTATAAGCAAAGCAGCCGTTACTTTCAGAAACTTGCCTGAGAAGTTTCAATTCCAATATGGTGCGATTATAAGCAATACTCAATTAAATGTCAGGCAAATAATACTGTTTCAATTCCAATATGGTGCGATTATAAGTATGTCATGCAGGTCACTTTAAGTCCCATGCCAGTTTCAATTCCAATATGGTGCGATTATAAGACAGTTCAAGCCACAAGGGTAAGTGCATCACTAAGGTTTCAATTCCAATATGGTGCGATTATAAGTGTAAGAACCGGGAGTACCCGTTACTACAGTATTATAGTTTCAATTCCAATATGGTGCGATTATAAGATTGCAACACATGCAACACAAAACACTGTTATAGGTTTCAATTCCAATATGGTGCGATTATAAGCAAAGCAGTCGATACTTTGAAACGCTGAAGTTTCAATTCCAATATGGTGCGATTATAAGCGGTTATGTACTCGCCATATCATTAGACTATCTTTGTTTCAATTCCAATATGGTGCGATTATAAGTCTGTCCGAGCTGTATAGTGACATTTTGGAGTTCCGTTTCAATTCCAATATGGTGCGATTATAAGTTTTATCAAACTATATCTTCATTGCAACCTAATAACGTTTCAATTCCAATATGGTGCGATTATAAGACAGCAGCTCCAAGAAACATCTTGCTGGTGTACATGTTTCAATTCCAATATGGTGCGATTATAAGAAATGAAGGATATTTTTCAAATAGCAGTCTATGACTTGTTTCAATTCCAATATGGTGCGATTATAAGAAAAAGACTGCATAAAACAGCATCTCTGAATTCTGTTTCAATTCCAATATGGTGCGATTATAAGAGATTGTACTTTTGTACTTCCAAAATCAAAGTTTCAATTCCAATATGGTGCGATTATAAGGATACTTTTGCGGATTGATTCCTTATGAATGTTTCAATTCCAATATGGTGCGATTATAAGAGATACAGGAGCACTGCCTACCAGAGCAAACTACGTTTCAATTCCAATATGGTGCGATTATAAGCACTGATAGGTAATTCATCACTATTTCAGGCAAGTAACGATGGTACCAACTATGGTTTCAATTCCAATATGGTGCGATTATAAGATCCACTGGTACACCATATTGATATCCGGAAGTTTCAATTCCAATATGGTGCGATTATAAGAAACGAGCGTGAAGCGTTATTAACTTCACGAATGGCGTTTCAATTCCAATATGGTGCGATTATAAGCATACTCGTGCCGGGTTTCTGATGATCTCTTTTGTTCAGTTTCAATTCCAATATGGTGCGATTATAAGGATAGTATGGTATAAGGATACATTGAAGCAAGTTTCAATTCCAATATGGTGCGATTATAAGCATCTGCTCCATATTGTCATAGGTCATCTTGTTGAAGGTTTCAATTCCAATATGGTGCGATTATAAGACAAGTCAGGATATAATTACATTCCCTTTACCAAAGTTTCAATTCCAATATGGTGCGATTATAAGCTTTTTATGTATATACAGGTTCTCAAAACTCCAGAACGTTTCAATTCCAATATGGTGCGATTATAAGCAAAAATGTTTTTAAAAATAAAAAATAACTTAATATAGTTTCAATTCCAATATGGTGCGATTATAAGTCAAAAAGGATGCAGCGGAGTTTTCAAGTACTCTAAATCTGTTTCAATTCCAATATGGTGCGATTATAAGCTTTGATTTGGGTCAACTGATCTCCGTTAGTATGGTGTTTCAATTCCAATATGGTGCGATTATAAGTCGTTCGACGACGGCACAAAGATAACTCATTTCCTTTTACTTACACATAGGTATTTATCTTATTTGGCAAAAAAAAATCGTCTATCATCAATAGTCCGTTTTAACCAGTGTTTCGACGATTTTCAAAATCCATTGATATCCATGCGTTACTTATTTTGAATATCGCATAACCAGCCAGATCAAAGCAATATTACTATTGTGTCATCTAGATCGACAACATTTGCTCTCACTTAATTCATATTTTCTAATGGTGTCAAAGAACTTTTCTGGTCCAAATTTATAAAAAGTTATCCAGATTATTTTTTTCTTTTCCGATCACTTGTTTATCCATCCACTTTTGCTCTCGACTGCTGAAGATGATAAAACTATCTTCTTCGGCCTTCATGATATCTTTCGCTTTGTATTTGAGCTCCTTAATCTGTACTTCCGTCAGCTCACCTTCGAATACTGAGTTTTGTATCCAATTCAGATATTGCCTGCAGAGTTTCAGCATTTTGACCACTCTTTTTTCCCCTACGTCATATACAGCTATTACATACATGGTGGCATAGTTTGTAGGGGTTGCTTGGATGGCATGGATTGTTTAGGTTGTTCAGTTGGCAAGGGTTGTTATTTTAAGCTATTTGAATAATTGTTTATTTTTTGACTTGATGTTTCTATTTTGGCTTTAAGTAAATCTAGTTCTTCTTCAGTGATTATTTTGCTTAATTGGAGAATGATAAGAATATTGACTGCTTCGAAACATTCTCTTCTAGCATAACGCAATAATTGCCTTTGTTCGCCCACTTGATTAGTACCAGTACTTTCTGCAATGTTATTTGACATGCTCATTCCTACACCACGAGCTTGATCTATAAAACGATAAAGTTTTAACTCCTTCATTTTA
The DNA here is from genome assembly GCA_016718205.1 of Saprospiraceae bacterium. GTDB lineage: Bacteria > Bacteroidota > Bacteroidia > Chitinophagales > Saprospiraceae > OLB9. The sequence continues at coordinate 10,441 of JADKEB010000039.1, read as the reverse complement.
TCTGCAATATCAATTATTTTCATACCAATCTCAATCCTAATTTCCAAATCTCTAAATCTTCAAACCTAAACTTTGCCATAAATTATACTTTTAAATATTCTAAATTCATCTTAAATATATGCACATCTGCCTTCTACAATCTCTGCCTCTGCAAACCCTTGCCACCCATGCTCCTCTGCCAAATATGCCCTATGCAATCCCCAAGCAACCTCTGCATCTATACCATCCACGCCCTCTGCCCTCTGCCCCAAAGTCACCACCAGATTTTAAAAGGTTTATATTCCGGCTCATCTTTAAGGATATACTTTGCCATTTTATAACATTCCAATTTCACCAAGTGTTTGTAACTTACATTTTTATTTAACAACCTGTGTTTTATTGTTTCCGACAGTCGTTCTTCCCATGCACGCATGTATGTCTTTTGCCGGTCTCATTTGGGAAACAACCATTGAGCTTTCGGTCAAAATGTTTCTCCTGAATCTCCTTCTTATTCAGTACCCTAAATATTGTTCTATCTACGAGTATGGGTTTGAATACTTCTGAGATGTCCAGTGCCAGTGAATATCTCCGATATCCGGGTTCGTGCAGGAAGCTGATCGTAGGGTTGAGTTGGGTGGATAGATCATATCCAATGTCAATGTATAGGCCACCATATTGCCAAAAGAGATCAGCGCATTGATCTCATTATCAGGCGGTTGTTTTGTCCTGTTTCCCATGGTAAATTCCGGAATGATCGCATCAAAAGCACTATAATAAACCTGCCTGCAATTGCCCTCGATACCCATAAGTGTGGGAATATCTGGCGCATCGGTGATGCTGTTTCGTAGTGTCTCTAACTGCAAGATCTTTTCTGATGTGTCTTTACCACGATTGTCATAATATTTCATATTTTTGAGCATATTGTATGTAGCACCATCTATCAGCCGAGTGGCGATATGCATCCTTCTCTCCTTTTTAATATGTACCTTGGTTTGTTCTATTTGCATTTTGCCAGCAAGCAGATAATCCTTCGCCATAAACGAACCGGTATAATGCTCATAATAATCAAAAAAGTGCATACTGATATGCCGCTGACCAAGATAATTGAGCAAAGCAGCATTGACATCCAATGCTCCGAAAACATACATCGTCTCTATCGTTTCGATAGGGATGTATTTAGACGGTTGTTCTTTCCCATCCTTGTCTCGAGCTACGAAACAGAGGGTATTGTCCTTGCGGCTGACCCGACCGTCGTTGAATAAATAATATGTTCGCTTCATGATGCGATTATATTAATCTTCGTTAATGATCCATTTATCAACATAATTTTTATTTTTTTTATAATTTTCACCAAAATCAATAAAATGTTCCTTACTGCCAAACCATTCTAAAGATTCACTTCTGCAAAGTTGAGTTTGTTTATCGGTCAGATAAGTATTATAACTGCTCAGGTATAATCTTGTAGTTGTCCGTATAAAAATGATGGATTGGATTATGGTGTATGTATGTCAAGACTGATTTATAATCCTTTGTATCACCAATGATATACTTTACGTCTAAATCCTTTTTGCAAAAAGACTTCCTGTCCTGCTTTCCTGTTTGTTGATAGCTTTGGCATATCCGAGCATAAAACCCCTAAATCGTTCCGATACGACCCATGATGATAATTGCGTTCTGAAATCAACTTCCTAAGATCTTCCGGAAACTTCGGGGTTTGTCTCGTGTGCATCGCCATAGCTCTGCGATAGCTGAGATAGATTTAACAAATTTCTAAAAATTTGTCAAATCTGAATCTGGAGTCAAATCTGAAGTCACAGATCCTTAAGCCGATCCACCCACGGGTGTCACAGTCCTTGTAAAAAGTCTCGTTTACAGCGGTAAAATCTTCTGCACCCTTGGTCAAAACAACATCTATAGGTTTTACACGAACAAATAGATGAAAATGATTGTCCAATAAAGCATATCCAAAAGTATCAAAATAAGATTTCAACTTTTCGCCATATTTCATGAGAAAATACCTAAAATTTTCTTGCTGATAGAAAACATTACATCTATTGATACCTCGATTGTAGATATGATAATACCTGCCTGTAGTAAAGGTATAGTAAGGTCATTTTTAGCAGACATAGGCTTTCAATTTTTACATTTCAATTTAAACTCCTAACAATAACAAAATTCAAAGTAACTGCATCTCTTACACACGGGTTTATTAATAACACCCGGCATTTCTTCCCTGGATATAATCTCCAAAATATCCGCTTCCCATCGTTGTATATCTATTACATCTTCGTCAGTGAGTACTATATGTGCCGTATGCCGTAGGGTAGGGACTCCCAGTATGCCTGTGGCACCTTCTACCCCAAGTTGTTTCAGTTTATAGAGGTAATATTTGACTTGCGCTTCATGGGCAGCTTCCATTTTATCACTCTTTTTGATCTCGTGTACCACTTTGTTTTGTGCATCATAATAATCGATTTTGACACCATCGAGTTGGAGCTCTGTATATTTGGCAGGACGATCGGCATAGGTGTTTTCACCGATGAGTTTGCCTTCGGTGACGGTATCGGATGTGTGTTCCATACGAATTTCATTGGAATGAAGCCAAAGTTCACGTTTGCAGATGTGGTAGAGATTTATTAGGGTAGCGGTGACATGTTTCATAAAACCAATTTGAGTTCAAGTAATTCGCGCAAATCATTTATCACTTTTTGGACAGTTGGTAATTGGTTTTGCCAAATGATGACCTAAACTCTGCATCCAATGTGATTGTAATGTTTTAATGTGTTTTTTCAGTAAAAAATCATCAACTGCATTGATATCAATATTTTTAAATCTTGCTTTTGTTTAACTTGTGCATTAATGCCTGTCCAATCCAAAGCAGGAGAATGCTGTGATATATACCAAGTGTCAAAATAATCTTGGAGCAGTATATTTTCTTTGCAGCATTGCCCTAAGTTTTTTCACATATTACTTCTTCCGGATTATAGCAAGGTATGGCGATATTCAATGGGTCTTTGTCGCTGTAATGGTGCAGCAATTTTTAGCAACAATATCAAAACACATCAATTCGTGTGATATAAATTCCAGTTTGATGTAAGAATGCCATCTGAGTGAACTGGAACCATTTGATTTTTCGGATGATCTGCTCCCAGTATTTTACAATAGTTTTGAATCCAACTCGTTGATTTTCAAATATCATTTCAGAAAAAATGTCTATGTGAAACAGAATTCCTGACCGATGGTGAACTTCTGAAAATACATCTTCAATCATGGATTGAGAAATTTGAACATCAGCAGCCATTAATGTAAAATCCAGATCTTCTGAAAACCGGTAATCTTCAAAATAACATTTGCGAAGGCAGGTGCCTCCTTTAAAAATGAGTTGTTTTCCTAATACTTCATGACTAAAAAGCCCATACAGCACATGACCCAAAACCCAATCTTTGTCTATCGTAGTCTTAGGTACTCCCTGCCGCATGGCAATATCGCGTATTTCTTTTTGTAATATCATTTCAGCAGTTAATCTTTTACCATCATATAAACATCTTTTCGGATATGTTGAGCCGAAGATTCCATTTTGTGGTATAGATTCCGGTATCCAGACCATCAGGATCAAGTAGTGCATAACCTTTGGATCGGAAATCTCTTGCGAAATCCAAAAAATCACCCATTTGGGTTTTCTCGCACACTTCCATGTAAAATGCTAGCCGTTGTACTATCGCTCGATTGTCCAATGCCAGAGCATATTCAATTAATTTTTGAGGATCCAAAGAAGTAGTACTGATTGCCCTTATCAATTCGGGCAAATCTCCACTATATGCAGGCTTGTGCAGGCAATCCAGTATGGTTTTTTCGATATCTGTGTAGTAAAAAACGTTATTTCCAAATCCACCTGTCTCCATCCCAAGATGCTGATCCGCCAAGATATGTACAAATTGATAATGAACACCTAGAATGGTTTTTGATGCTTTGCGTTGCGATGACTGAATGAAAATAGTATTGGGAATCTGCGTCGTAAATCCATGGTAATGCAGAGCAGACCAATAGGCCAAAGTCCCTTGTTCACACACAAAACTACCAATCACTTTTCATCCGAAAAGTTGTGCCGTATATATTTCCTTTCTCAAGTATGTGGATGAAGCCATTGTGTAGAAGACTTCGAGTAATGTGTTTCCATTCCGAATAAGGCATACCCAGTATGCTCTTCAATGGTTTGCGCATCAAATACATTGATCTCATAATCATCCAGCAATTTTATAAATTCTCTGCTATTCATGATGCAAATATAGTACTATTTTATACATTATAATGAATGATATGTTTATTATGATGATTTAAATGGTATTTTTGGTTATAAAATTAAAAATCTTTGGAGTAAATTATTTTAAGGAAAGTATACTTAAATCATTCCAATATCTTCGCTCTGGGTATAGTAATACCAGTATATGGACTATACTTCAAGTTCAACTAAATAGATTTCAACATCTTCGTTTAGTCTTCACCATATATTTTTTTTGCAACATACAGTGGAATCTTCACGGTATATTCTTTGACTTTATCAAACTGCTTGTTTTCAAGCATTGTAGTAAATCATTATTGATGTTGTGTTTCAATAAAAACGCACTCATAAGTAATATAATCAATTTTTCTTGAACTAATATCTTCAACTGCTCTCTGTTCAGCTTGAAGTGTGTATAAATGCTTTTGTTATTTGTTTCAAATTTATCAATCAGTAATTTTGCTTCATTGATTTCTTTAAAATAAGCATCACCTACATTTTCTTTTGTATAAACTAAATCAACGATTTGCTTAAAATGCTTTTCTTGTAAATTCCCATTTAATTTCTCTTTATATTCTTTCAAAAATCTAAAACTTTCCGAAAGTACTTTATCTAATCCTTTATAAACATATTTTTGGCTGGCTTCGCTTTCTTTGGTTATGAGTACTTTTCAAAATTCATATCATCACGCCTTTTAGATATTTCACCTTTTGCGATTAACTCCGACCCAGACGTTGAATAATGCATCAATAGGTGCATTTTCAGTATAAGGACATCAAAATCAATATCTAAACTAACTTCGACAATCTGGGTACAAACAGCTACAGAAACCATGTTTTAAAGCTTTGATTTTATCCAGTTTGTCTTTTTTCCTTCTTGTCTAAAAGGATGAACTGTGAGTGGTTATACATTTTATGATTTTCTTTGAATATGTTTTTGAACAATTTTAAATCTTTAAAAAATTTCTCTTGCTTTTTATGTATTAATACAAACATAAACCTTTTTGAGCTGAATAATCTGTTAGTATATCATTGATATTTAGGCTCAATAGCATCATCAAAATCTCTATAACATGCCGTTGTTTTTCATCAAATACTTTTTCTTGAATCAGCGTATATTCAGGAATAATTTTTTCAATTTCATCTTTTTAGGATATTAGGCAAGGAGCGTCAATATCTTGAATTGTGTAATTGTAAGGTTTATATATTCCAATATTTTGAGCAATAGACCAAAGGTGTAAGGGTCATAAATATGTATCTCATCATTAATAATTTTTGCATTGTAACTTTTTCACTTGTTAAAACTTAATAGCCCCAATTGAAAAAAAGCTGTAATAAGAGTTGGTGAGTCGTTGCGACTGGTAGCAGGGTTTTGAAAAAAGTACGATTCCTCAAGATAGTGTTTTCTTAATTCTCTGTTTCGAATATCTTTATTATTTTTTATGATATATTGTGCTGTTCCATGACAAACCTAATATTTCATTAAGTTCAAAAAAACAGTTTCCATACGGTCATTACATTTTATATGGCGGTGACCATAGCTGGTAGTGAAAGATAATTTTTGGCATCGATTCTGGTTCACAGCCCAAAGAACGGAAGCTTCATTTTTGCCTTGTCTAAGTTGGAATTTTCACAATAATAGCTTCCTTACTATTGGCTGCTTGTTTGGAAAATCTGCCAATTTGAAATCTGTGGTACTTTTTGCTTCATTTTGGTGTCAGTGATTCAAATTGCATCAGAACATATTTATAGTTGTGGTGCTTGGAGAAGCCAAACCAATCTGTGAAGGTAAAAGTGATTTAAAACAGAAAATCATCACGTATCTTTGGATTCATACTTAGAAAATCCGATATCGGTAAACTCAAAAAAAACTTCAAACGATTTTTCATTGAATATTGACAGGTTCAAAGACCAAGTTATCCCAATAATTTAAAGAAAACTGTTTTGCTTGTTGGTTTATAAAAATCAAAGAAGTCTTTAAAAAAAAACTTTTCAGCATAGACAACTTGTTTTATGTAAATATTCACCATAAACTCCGTGATACAGTCTATTATGATGACTGCGCTGCAGCTAACATTTCAGGGTAAAAGGCATTTTCATCATAATTAAAGATAGGGTTATCCTTTGTATAATGATGTACAAAAGGAACAGATGCCAATGGGTGGGATTCTAATCCGTCAGGGATTATACTTCTAACTTTATCCTGAAAAACGAATATTTGCTTTACCAATATCACGGAAAGCAACACAAAGAAAAAGTCTTTGAAGTACCATGTCTTTGTCTATTGGAATAATTTTGACAAACTTTTGTATTACAGGTCAATATTCCACTGGAAACCAACAAAAGTTTGTCAAAACAATCTTGTGTATGTTCTTGCAAGGTCTTTTCGGGCTTACTCTTGCTAATATTTTATCGTATTTTTGCCAATACAACTATTTAAAAAGATTTGGAATCCTATTTTTAACTCCTCTTTCAAAAAAGGATTTACTTCCTTTCGGTTTGATAGGGCAAATGACTTACAAACGTGAAATTTGAAAACTATTTGCTTCTCTTGCATCACTGCCCTCTTTTGTGTGAAAAAAAGTCATAGGCAATTTTACATTTTTTGGCGCTTCACTCAATAAGTTTACCAATCTTGTTTTGATAAATCTATATCATCTTTCACTATATGAATTATGTAGTAGCATTGTATTGTAAGAAAACGTTTTCTTTCTCTTCTATTTCTACATCTTCAATCATTTTATTTTTATCAATTCATCTTCCCGTCCTAATGAAAGTTCCCAAACTAGGATTTTTTAAGTGGTTTTAATTAAATGATAATCAGAACTATCTGTAAAAGATAAATAAATTGCAAATTCACAGGCATACAAAAGCTCACGAACTATGACTGCTGGTCTTATATCTGGTGTAGTTATGTCTTAATCTCCTTTTATATTTCCTTTTTTCAACATCGTCTCTAAACTTTTAAATGCTGAGATCTGCTTTTATTCTCATGTCCTCTTATTTGCCAAAGGTCACTTGTTTTGCCGTTAGCCCACCCAACAATTCCCATCTGAAAACATATTTTTAAGCCATTTATCATTTACTTCCTTAGGTGGTATGCCAAGTGCGGCACCCAGCATTCCAGCAACAGTTGTCTTGAGGTGGTAATGGCAAGTCCTATGATAAGTATGAAAACCGGTTGCCGAAACGAATTTATGCATCCAGATATTTTTATTCTTAAAAACCCCATACTTAAAATTTAATATTTATTATGAGCCAAGGCTTTATCAAAGCCGTCAGATACTATAAATAATTTTTCAATGTCTTGAAAAATCTTTATTTTTAAAAATGCCAGATTGAACACCTAAAACTTATGCTCGATAATGTTTTGATTATCAGATAGCACTTCATTGGTTCCCATCGTATTCAGAGTTTCATTCTCATCAACTGTCAATGTTTCAAAGAAAATTGGGCTTTGGAATTTTGAAATGTAATGGCTAAAATTTAGGTGACATATCTGTAAATGGTAGGGATTGTTTACCCACCCCAAATATTCGTAATTTGGTTTAAAAGATTGGTTAATGTCTTCCCTTTTAAATTCTGCTGATAAATTTTGAGTTTTCCTTTCGCATTCGTATGTAACTCCAAAATCTTGAATGAGCCAATTCTATCTAACTCGATTAAGAAATTGACTTTAAAGTAGTTATAGGTAAATTTCTGTTTCAAATATATTCCCTTCAGCGCCAACATTCCACCTTACTTGTTCTTTGATTTAAAGTACCTAAATCACGGAATCATTCCTAAATGGGAAAATACAAATTACAGCAGATACACGGACAGGAGCGGTACGTCTTCGATTGGTATCTTTTCGCCCTTTCCTTTTTTTCTTCACCTTCATTGGTCTCACTTCCTTTTGATGCAGTAATCATATATTTGCGCTATCATCATCAAGATATTTACTTGGGTCGCCTGCTGTCAATTACACACCTGACTTTATTTCAGTTTGTTGTACTTCAGAAAGGTTGGTCTTTTAAGCCCATTTCAACCCATGCTTTGGAATTTGGCATTTAAACTTTGACCTGATATGTTGGTAATTGATTACCATTGGGCAATGTAATTTTCTTGACGGTACTTACATTGGTTCTCTGTCCAACTTCCTTTAATACTTCCCAATGAGAGTTTTAAAATGTATGCCACATTAAGGCAATTTACTTTTTTCTACTGACATTTTTTTTTGATTTTAGTTGATGAAAATTAGTTGTTGATTTATTATCTGGTTTGTACAAAAAACTGTTCATAGTAAAATGCTAACCAATGCTTATACTCTCCCATTGTGGAGTATCGGTAGAGATTTAAAAAGTCTTCACCATAAAAACTCTCGTTTCTAATTGACTTTCACAATACATTTAGAAACTCCACTCGGTTTTTTGCATTACGAAACAGAGAACAAAATCCCTTTATTGTCACTTTCTCTGCAATGTCTTCCAAATGCGATTGCCAATGCTTTTACACATTTCGACCATTTCTGACTTCATATTAAAATTGTGTTTTTTGTTATTAAATTGGAAATAATTTTGTCTAAGGTTGTAGATACTACTTGGCTCTTATCTTTAATTTTAACTTCGCAAAAGTACCATTCTATTGTTTTTGCTATACTCTAAATGCAACAAATCAGAACAAAGTCGATTTCGCCAAGTTGTATCATACTGATTTGCTTTGCTCGTTTTTCATTTTTTTTTCAAATAAAAAAAACGAAGAACCAAATTTAAGAATTGCTCAAATTTTAATGTTTCGGGTCTTAACTTTCGTTAAAAGCATCAAAAAATCAAACATTTAGTTAGTGTAAGTATATTTCTTTCACATCTCTAGCCATATTACCGTCATTTGTGAATGTAAAATACTTTACCCATAAATACCTTTTCTTTCATCTTTGTTAATTTGCCCTTTGCTTGCGATAGATAGGAAATAAATTAAAAAGTGTTTCAGCTTCTAATTCTAAGTTATACATTAAGTTAGTAAAATTACAGTAACCCTGATTTCTCAAAGTAGATAAGTCCATTTGGATTACATTGTAAAAATTACTTAGTTCTTTGAGATTATTGTCATAAAGGACAAAGTAGTTTTTGATCTCTTTTTTATCTTCAATTTTAGAGAATAAGCTAAAGATTATAAGGTGCAAAATGCAAACCAATGATTTCAATAGAGAAATTTGTGGTTTCTTTGTAAAAATGAAGCAAATTAATTTCACCGGCATTTCTAGTCATAATTGGACTATTCATTCCATTCACTTCCAATTAAGTTTTTTTAATTAAACCACTAAAGCCACACATATCTTGATCCTTTTAAACAAAATCATTTGAAAAACATCCTCCCAAAAGGATATTTAGATGGTTTATTTAAAATCTTCATTTCTTTCGAATCAATTTTCTTTCAAAAATTTCTTTGTTTGAGTCTTTAAATTCTTTAAATTTCTCAAAACCAAATGGACATATTTAATTTCTTAGATTTACTCTAAAATTTCTTTTATGTTTGGGTGAATACAATATTCCTTCTATCACCTGCTTTTGCAAGTTAAAAATGTTTCTCTTAGATGTGTTTTATAACTTGTTTTATCAAAAGTACAAACTTCATTTTCTTTCTCCTTGTAGAACCAACGACATTTTTTTTCGAAATAGATACATGCATCTGAGATAATTTGAGCTTCATTCAAAATTTTTATTAAATAACATCATTTCATTACTTTCTACATCTTCTACAAGATTTGAAGTTAATTCTATCTTAAGATTATCTGCACTTAAAGTAATTTCATATTCAATGATATTTTCACTGTCATCTGTGATAATTACATTTTCTTTTATGTGTTCTAACACTTTAAATAGCCCAACAATACCGTTGTCTATCCAAAAGTTATTTACTTTACTGAATACTATGTCCTTTATCATATTTTCTTTTATTTACTATTGTATATTACATAGCCTAAAAAAAGCATTTCATTCCCTGATTCCCAAAATTTGTCTGCAATGGATTGGTATTTTAATAAGGTCAATGCACAGGCCTTGGACTTTCCAAAAGTAAAAACTATCTACTACTCATAAGCTTTTGCTTGCAATCCGCAATAGAATTTGCTCCCCAGTTTTTTGCCTTCCATATAGACTGGCACTCCTCTGCTTATCAATGTTTTTTAGCCATTAAATATCTGAAC
>JADKEB010000038.1 GCA_016718205.1 Saprospiraceae bacterium | reverse complement strand
ACTATTACAGCCCCTAAGAGATAAGACAAAGTTACAAATAAAATTTTGTAACTATGCACATGCAAGACAAGGAATCAGGCACAAAGAAATTCACAGATGTGGAGAAACTCCAGATCATTGAAGAGGTAAAGTCTAAAGGACTCAAGGTGACTTTAGCGAAGTACGATTTATTTCCAGGGACGTACTACTATTGGAAAAGTAAATTGGTTATTTACGGACCGGAAGGTCTTAAGCACAAAAAGAGTACTGAGAATGTTCAACTTATCAAAAAATTGGAACGGGAAAACGAGCAATTGAAAATCTTGCTGGCAGAGAAGGAACTTGAAAGCAAGTTAAAGGACGAATTGATAAAAAAAAAGTATCCAGAATGGAAAAGGTCTCGTTAGTATTGGAGTATCGGGCTCAGGGGATGTCGTTTGAAGATTGTTTGAGTATAACAGGTATCACCCGCAATCAGTTTTATCACAAGCCCAAAGGCAATAAACAGGGTAAACCACTGTCAAAGGATACCAAATGGAGAAACCCCAACACAAATCAAATGGAGAAAGTCCCTAATGCAAAAAGTTGTTGAGGATATATGTGAAATCAAAGGAGACGTAAATCAAGCAGATTATTACAAACTCATATGTGTAGCCTTGTGCCTGAAAGGGTACTATATAAATCACAAGAAAGTGTTTCGCCTTATGCGGGAACATGATTTATTGCTAAAGAAGGCCAAATCAACGGGCAAAGACTATGTTAAACATCGTCGGATAGTACCTACCAAGCCATTGGAAATTTTAGAGATGGACATCAAATACATCTGGATCAAACAAAGTCGTAAGTATGCCTATGTATTGACCATAATAGATATTTACCAGATACGTGTTATGCTATAGTAGGATATTCCACGCGTACCACACCAAGTAAAGGCAGCATGGGAATTTATCATCGCCACCTATTTTCAAGGCACATTAAAGCCCGATGTACAACTAGGTTGAAATACGCAATGACAATGGCAAGCAATTTTCAAGTGATGAAATCAGGGGATTTTTTAAAGAAAATTTCCTGATGCAAGTATTCACACACCCATACACTCCCGAAGAGAATGGTCATATAGAAAGCTTTCATAAAACCTTAGGCAAGGCCCTAAAAGATGATGAATTTGCCACCTTAGGCGATGCTGAAAGGAGACTGGATGTATTCTACAATACCTATAATAACCACCGAACTCATGGCAACAAAAAATGCCGCCAGCGAAATTTTGGGTGCTGTAGATCAAGGTAAGGTGGAGGTCTCCATCCTGGAGAAAGAGAGAAAGTCAAAGTATGAGCTAAAAGTAGCTTATCACAGGAAATAGCAAACATACCCAATATAAATAAATACGAAAATTGGGTAATACGAGCCAAAGGAAGCTCTCTCCATCATAAGCCGTCCGCGGACCTCGTTTTTGAACTGATGTCAGACTTAAAGCTCCAAATGTAAATGCATTGGTGGCCCTACACATACAATCTGAAAAATTGGTACAAAAATGTCGCCCATTATCAGCTCTCTCATTGCAAAGATATGGTATATTTGTTTTCATTTTTAACTAATCGTAATTTTGTCTGACAAT
>JADKEB010000037.1 GCA_016718205.1 Saprospiraceae bacterium | reverse complement strand
ATAAGTGTTATTCTCTCTCCAAAAGTCATAATAAGAGTGCTTTTAAAACACCCTTAAATCAAGGAGGATAGATTGGTACTAAAATATATTTTTAATTTTTTTTGAAAAAGTAATCAAATGGAAATCCAAGACATCAAAACCCACCTCTCAATCACCGATGTTCTCACCCATTACGGACTCCGAAGCGACCATAACAACAGAATAAAATGCCCCTGGCACGATGACAAAACCCCCAGCCTTCAAATCTACCCAAGCACCAATACCTGGACATGTTTCAGTAGCAAGTGCAAGGCAGGCAGTGGCGATGCCACCGACATGATCATGAAGATGGAACGATGCACCAAGCACGAAGCGTTGATCAAAGCTACAGAGATGACAGGCGGAGCATCGTCAAAACCCAAGGAAGAAGAAATAACCAGAAGTGCGGTCACTCACCCAGAAGTGCCATCCTGCTCAAATACTACCAGGGATCACTGAGCAGCATCAGCCAGCGTCCACGGCAAAGCCCTATGCGAAAAAGAAATCTGGACTACAATAAATTAGGCATAGGCTACTGTAGTTATGAAATAGGCGAAACATGGAGTACCGACCTTCAGGTAGGTATGGAAAAATTAGGACTATTGAAGATCAAGAAACTGCCTGATCTTCGCCACGAGGACGAAGAAAACCAGATCGCCAGCATCTATGGTCAGATGTATCAATCCCAATCCCAACGTCAAACATTTTTATCTGCAAGGTGGCTTCAAAGGCCTGTACCCGGACTATCCCAAGCCTGATACCAAGACGATCCTGGTAGAGAAGCATCATCGACGCAGCGACGATCAAACAACATCTGCCCGAACTTGGTCGGACAGGTACAACCTACGAAGTACTCGCCTTATACGGCACCAATGGTTTTACACCAGAGCATGAAGGAAGCGATAAAATCACTGCCTGATCTGGAAGAAATCATCCTGTTTTTTGATGGTGACGAAGCCGGGAGAGCTGCCTTGATGAAATACAGAGAAAGTTTACCACAGATCAAACCCGGCATCAAAATAAGCCATGTGGAGACGCCTGACGGCGAAGACCCAAATAGCCTGACGATCAGCCATAGCCCGAGATATTGGATCATCTGATAAAGCAAAAGAAGCATAGAGCAGAGGAGCATGGATGGCATAGAGCAGAGGAGCATAGATGGCATAGGGCGAGTAGTGCGGAGCCATCCATGCAACCCATGCCACCATGCAATCCATGCTAAACACCGATAACCCGGAACTGCTGATCTACGAAACCGAAAAACTCAACATCACCATCCTGGGCGGCATCAAAATCACAGGCTTAGACAGAATGCGGGTAACGCTAAAAATAGAACTAAAACAATACAGTTCGAGCCTGCCGATCAGGCACAAGCTTAGACTTGTACCACACCAAACAAGTAGAGCAGCTGACCGAAAAGATGGCGGGACAAGTGAGCAGCTCCACTACAGAAGCCGAGCGAACGATCAGCGAACTCACTACCAAACTGGAGCAATACCGACAAGAAAACTCGAGCACCTGAAACCCAAAAAGAAGAAAAGCGACAACTCACTGAGCAGGAAAGAAAGCCGCAATACAGTATCTAAAAGACCCAAAACTGATGACCAACACCCTTGCTGACATCGTACAATCGGGTATCGTAGGTGAGACCCAAAACGCACTGATCGCCTACCTGGCCTATACATCAAGAAAAAGAGAAAAACCCTTGCACATCATCTGCCTGGGCGCATCAGGCACAGGCAAAACCTATCTGCAGGAAAAGATCAGCGAACTCATCCCCGAGGAAGAAAAGATCGAAATCACCACCCCATCACACTCGAAGTCGAAGGCCCGGTATGTGTCAGCGGCTGCACGACGAGAGAAAGAGTTCTATGACGACAATGCCAACAGATCGATTTTACTGTACATCGACGACAGTCCGGAACAAGACAAAAAAGATCATGGAATACCAACAACAGCATCAGCAGGCCAGATAAATACAGGCGTTGAAGCGACCATCAGAGAGCAATTAAAGAATGTTCCAAAGGCTCTTGCAACCCATAAAAGTGATCAATCCGTATGCAGAAATCATCGACCTGCCGCAGGAAGTGTTTGAGCCAGGAAGGACGCTTATGTTACTCCTCAGCTTCATCGAAAACCGTCACCTTTTACCATCAGTATCAACGGCAAATCCAATATAACCAGGACACTAAAGAACCGTACATCGAGACGACAAAGGAAGATATAGAAATCGCCTTCCGACTGATGAAACACGTATTATTTAGTAAGAGTGACGAGTTGAGCAAGGCGACGAGAAATTTTGGAGAGCCTGAAAGATAAAAGACAGGCGCGAAAAACCTTTGTGCGGAACGCTCCGGAAAGCAATGAGACTGACACCCAGCACTATGAAAAGACACCTGATAGATTTAGTAAGGAATGGGTACGTACACATCAAAGGCGGCAGTAAATACAGGGTTTTGAGTATGAAATAAACGACTATGAAGAATACCAAAAATTAAAGTCCAATATTGATGGAAAACTCAATGATATCTTGGGAAAAATAAAGATGAGTGCTCAGTGGCCAAGAGTGGCCCAATGCAGGAAGTGAGCCACTAAAAGTCAAGACAATCAATGACTTAACGCCAGTGGCCCAGTAGCCCACGAAAGTGCGAGTGGAGCATATTTTTTTAATCAAAACACATAACAAAATGAAGCAAAAAACGATATGTCGAAGGATTTTCCACCTGGTTTCAAGTATTGAACTATAACAAAACCAGTATCCAAACCTATCCAATAAACATAGAAAGACTACTCAGTTACATGACAGAAAACGAAGTCCCAAACATCGAATCCATCACAGGAGCAAAGGGTAAAAACTATTTTGAATATTTAAGTACACTACCGTCCCGGACAGGCCAAGCCTATAAATTAGGGACATTGAGAGTACATCTTACAACCGTGAAACTCTTTGCCAAATACACTCAGAGAGACAGGACAGGGACAAATAGAAGTACCGGTACAATATTGCGGTAAGACTGATTACAAGCCTGCCATCCTGACTGAATCAGAGATTAAAACCTTGTGAGAGTATAGATGACAATTTATTGGGCATCAGAGATAGAGCGATATTAGCAGTGTATTATGGCTGTGGCGTGAGAAGAAATGAAGGGGCAAATATCAGGATCAAAGACATCTTACCGGACAGGAATTTAGTCTATATCACAGCAGGTAAAAACTACAAGGAGAGATACATCCCGATGGTAGGCCAGGTCAAAAAGACATCATCGAATACCTGACGATCGCCCGTCCGTCGCTGCTGAACAAGGAAAACACGAATATTTTTTGTATCTTATACAGGCCATAAGATGCCCCATCAAAGTATCTATGAAAGAGTCAAATCCTGCTCAAAAAAGCAAACATAGACAAGCCAGTAGGTTTGCATGGCTTGCGCCACAGCATCGCTACCCATCTGCTGCATCAGGGCATGGAAACTCACCGATATAGCCAGGTTTTGGGACATGCCACCTTAGAGAGTACACAGATCTATACCCATATCGAAGCCGATACCAACAAAGACAATAACAGCAAACAAGATAAAAAAATGAGAAAACCCAAGTATACATTTAGTGCTGAAATCCACCAGGAACTCAGCAAGCTAGAAAACCATCTGCAGGAAAAAAAGTATAATGTACACACCATCAGGCAGTATAAAAATTGTACAGGAATCTATCTGCAATGGCTGAATGAAACAAAACAGGAGCCTGCGAAGTCACCTATAAAACAGTAATAGCGTTTATAGAAGAAATCCGGCAAACATATAGTCTCAACCATTACAAAAAGATCATCGTAGCGATCAAACATTATCATGACAGCCTGGGTGAAGCCATCAATCCAGTATCCGGAATATATATCAAAGGTCAAAGAAGAGCCATCATCAATGACATCATAGACTACCGTCAACTCAAAGCATGTTATGACCATTTTGAAGTATTGGACGACCGTGACAAACGAAATAAACTTATACTCAGTCTTATGATCTATCAAGCTGTAACGACTGAAGAACTAAGCATCCTGGAGCCCGGACATATACGACTCAAAGAAGGTAAAATCTATATCCCGGCACATGACAAAATCAACAGCAGAACATTGGATCTGGACGCATCGCAGATGCTGGGACTCCAGGAATATCTGCTGATCATGACCGCGAATGCTTACCCACACGGCTTGCATAGGAGGAGGACGAAAACCAGCAGCAATCGATCCTCTCATCACAGAAAAATTGTTTTTAGTAAACGGGAATCAAGCCGTATCAAACCCAGCTTATACCATATCTTCAAAATAAAGAAACACTACCCTAAAATCGGATCGGGAATGATCATCCGCCACACCGTCATTGCCGAATGGCTCAAGACGATAGACATCAGAAAGGTACAATACATGGCAGGTCATCGCTACGTCAGCAGCACCGAAAGATACAACGTTATGAACCTTCAGGAGTTGAAAGACAGCCTCAATAAATACCATCCCTTGAAGTAGTGCAAATAAATGAATACCGCCCATCTCCCATGGCTCGGATGAAGTGATGGCCCACCCAATCCGCCCGCAGGTACGGCTCTCCACAGCAAGCAGAACACAAAAGCCAGCGCTCTTGCTGTGGTGTGGTGGTGCAGTCTGTTAAAAACAGCCAGGAGCTAAGTTACATAACGTGGCCTTACAGGAGATTTTACCTACCCTTATGCGAGCCTGCCTGCCGAACACAAGGCAACGCAGTGGCAGCGAGCATCCAAACAAAAATTCCTATAAGGACATTATGTAAAATAGCCACCACCACAAGGACAATAACGCCAGGAGGCACCCCTTTCCTGTCTTATTTATTGTCAGCCGTACCTTTAATCTCAACGCCCCACCCGGAACGGGCGATCCTGAAAGGTGAAATGACAGTGCTTCAAGTGAGTGAACCGCTAACGGATGGGCAACAAGCGGTATCCTTCGCCAAGGGAGAATTTAAAGCAGTCACCAATAATAAAAACTAACGCCCTACGGTTGTTTACTCATTTTTACCATTAATGCCCGAGAGTAAACTACTAAAGAAAACTTCATCCAAAGGGCATCAATGCTAAAAATCGAGTCGATATGACAATATGCCATGTGCTCGATTTTAGAAGTGAAGGCGGGTCGTGTGCGTGGGTTTTAGCGGCCTTTACTCCTAAAATGAGCAGCCAACCAGAGGGCGGCAGTGCCTTAGTGAAAGACTAAAGCCATCATTTAACGACTATCTAAAAACTGGGTGGGGCGTTTGGCGCAGTGGCTATTTAGCATAATGTGGATATGGGTGTGTTACGCCCGTGGCAACCATATCAGCACATTATGTTAAGTAGCTCTTCCGCTGATTTTTCTGGCATGAGCGCAACGGTGGTGGTGGTTGGAGTGAAGCGCATTTTTGTTGTAGTGTTTTAGCGTTGGGTCAGGCTCTTTTATTTTTTTATTGCATTGGCTTGAGTAATGGTAAAAAATAAATGTGCCTGAATGGGTTAGGCAACACTACCACAAAAATCATGACAGAAAAATCAGTGGACACTGCTTGAGCGTGGGCTGGGTGGGCTATCAAGTATTGTCCCGATGTAGAGCCTTTGCGTTTGGGTGATCGGGACGCCGCTTTTATATCCTGCTGCTAATCATCTACTCATACCAATTTTTCTTTTTTCAATTGAAAAATAAAAAATGTCCAATTTTGAAATAATCCCTTATTTTTGTGCTGTTACCAGAAGTGGTGATGGATTGAGTTGGCAGTTCCAGCATTTTGAAAGGCAACAAAAAGTTGTGAAGGGTGTTAGATTATGGCGCAAGGATTATGATGCGACGATAGGGAGGTGGACTTCTGTCGATCCGTTGGCGGATCATCCAAACCAAGTAGATAAGTCTCCTTATGCCTATGCATGGAACAATCCAATAAAGTATGATGACCCTGACGGAAGGTGTCCTCAATGTCTGACTGGTTTTGCGATAGGCTTTTTATTAGATGTGGCAACTCAGGTTGTTTTAGTAGGAAATCTTTAAAGGTGTGAATTATAAGACTGCAGCGGTGTCAGGTGTTGCAGGAGCATTAAGTGGTGGTTTTGTCAAGTTTCGCTAAGTTAGGAAAGGTAGGTCAAGTCGCTGCTGGGGCTGTAATTGATGCTGGAGAATCAACTTCAAAACAGCTTATAAACAGATGGTAAAATAGATGGAATACAATTGGCATCTGATGTTTTGATGGGTGGAGTTGGAAGTCAAGCTAAAGCCGTTGACAATGGAAGTATGAAAGTTAAAGAGAAGGCTGCAGATCGAGCAGAGAGAATAGCCGCTGGTGATCCCCGCTCAGGTAGAGCTGCAAACGTTACTAATGCTAAAAGCAGTTTAGCATTAGCAAAGAATTCAAATACCGCTGTGAACACAAGCAGGAAATACTCTTCAAGAAGGCTCCCAAAAAGTTAGATCATTGTTTCAAGTTTCAGGTAGTAGCGTTGTTGTTAAACCACAAATTCAAATAACACAAGATAATACCAGAGTAATTTTCAATCGTAAATAGATTAAATTAATTAAAACAGATGAGCAGAATGACATATTTTGTGTTGTTTATACTTTGTATATTTTTCAATTAATTTTTTGAAACATCATTGAGAGATTATACAATTATGACAAATGGAGAGGAAAGTTGCATATGTATTAAGTAATGGAATTGTGGGTAGAAGTGGCGGGGACTATCCAAGTCCTCTGTGAAGACAAAGCCTATAGTTTAAATATAGGAATAAATGAATGTATTAGAAATATAAAATCGGAAATGAAATTAGAGTTTTATACAGTATCAATACGATTATATTCTTTTGCCACGGAAAATGTGATCGTGGGATTATAGTGAGGAGGTTTGGCTTTTTTTTTCTTACCATTATATTGTTTGTATAAGTTAATAAAAATAACTAAATATATAAAGTTGAAACGAACTAAAGACAAAGCCTCTGACAATTCAGGGGCTTGTTATTTTATCAAACTATAAACCTTATCGGAAACCGATTTGAGAAAAGTGGGATTGACAGAAGTAATTTTGGAGAATCAAGCTTTTGTGAATGGTAAATATTTTATGCGATCTAATGTAGCTTGCAAGTGGCAAAGGTTGTAAACAATCTGTATCTTCAATAGCAATGGAAAGTCCATCATTGTTGAGATTGGACCTAATTTGAATTATCAAATAATCACCTGTTTTATTTACATCTTCAGTAACCATAATTAGGACGGGACGTTTTTTAAACTCCAGCCATCGGTAAAAGGAAATTTCACCACTACAATATCAGCTTGTTTATACATAGATTATAAAATTTTATCCCAGCGATTATCTGCGGTAGAAAGGCCAGTCTTTGGCCAATGATTTTCACTTACAGAAAGATTAGAAAAGTCATTTTCGTCCGGATCATAATCTAATTGATGGCTTAACTCTTCGTTTTTAATAGATTTTAGTGTTTGTTCCATTACAAAAACTTTTAGCTAAGGGTAGTCGTTTAATTTCTTGAACTATTGTTTTTATTTCATTATATTAATTTTTAAAGTAACAAGGCATTAGAAAGTGTTTGTCTTAATTTTGTTTGGGCTGGTCCATCAATAATCAGGTAAATGCCTTTTCCTCGTCTTCATCTAAGTTCTCAAAATCGCTACCTTTTCCATAAGTGATTTATCTATAGAATGAATATCTAATACTTGTTCTCCATTTAAATAACTCAGGAGAGTACAACCCATTGCTTAACAATCTTCTCAATGGTTGAATAAGAAGGTCTGTTTTATCATTTTCAATAAGCTAAACTGTGCCTTTTCCGATGTCAGCACTCAAAACAACCCTCTTTTGAGATAGTCCTTTAGCAAGCCTTCTTTTTTAATCTGTTCGCCTAAGCCCATTTTGATATGTTTTAAAGCAACAAAATTACAAATTAAAACAATAAAACAAAAATGATAAAAATTAGTTGCTTTATAATATAACTTATGTATTTTTGTTGTTGTTGTTTTAAGACAAATAATTTTAAAAAATATTTTTCATCAAGGAGATCAGAATAAAAACCCTTCTGACCTTCAGAAGTACTGCATTACTACCACCTGAAACCAGATAAAAACTAAGGTTGTGCTGCCCTTGGCATGACGACAAACCTCGAAGTTTCAAATCTACCCAAGCACCAATACCTGGACATGTTTCAGTAGCAAGTGCAAGGCAGGCAGTGGCGATGCCACCGACATGATCATGAAGATGGAACGATGCACCAAGCACGAAGCGTTGATCAAAGCTGCAGAGATGACAGGCGGAGCATCGTCAAAACCAAAGGAAGAAGAAATAAAAGCAAGTGCCATCCTGCTCAAATATTACCGGGGATCACTGAGCGGCATCAGCCATAGCGTCCACGGCAAAGCCTATGCGACCAAAAGAAACTTAGACTACAATAAATTGGGTATAGGCTCTTGTAGTTACGAAATCGGCAAAACATGGAGTACCGACCTGCAGGTAGGTATGGAAAATTAGGACTATTGAAGATCAGAAACTGCCTGATCTTCGCCACGAGAACGAAAGAAAACCAGATCGCCAGCATCTGACGGCAGATGTATCAATCCCAATCCCAACGTCAAACATTTTTATCTGCAAGGTGGCTTGAAGGCCTGTACCCGGGCTATCCCCAAGCCTGATACCAAGACCATCATTCTGGTAGAAAGCATCATCGACGCTGCGACGATCAAACAATATCTGCCCGAACTTGGTCAGACAGGTAACAACATACGACGTACTCGCTTTATTGGTACCAATGGCTTTACAACAGAACACGAAGCAGCCATAAAATCACTGCCCGATCTGGATGAAATCATCCTCATTTCGATGGGGACGAAGCCGGGAGCTGCCTTGATGAAATACAGAGAAAGTTTACCACAGATCAAACCCGGCATCAAAATAAGCCATGTGGAGACGCCTGACGGCGAAGACCCAAACAGCCTGACGATCAGCCATAGCCCGGGAGATATTGGATCATCTGATAAAGCAAAGAAGCATAGAGCAGAGGAGCATGGATGGCATGGACCAGGAGGAGCATAGATGGCATGGACAGATTGCGGAGCCATCCATGCAACCCATGCCACCCATGCAATCCATGCTAAACACCGATAACCCGGAACTGCTGATCTACGAAACCGAAAAACTCTACATCACCATCCTGGGCGGCATCAAAATCAACAGGCTTAGACAGAATGCGGGTAACGCTAAAAATAGAACTAAAGCAATACAGTTCGAGCCTGCCGATCAGAGCGCAGCTTAGACTTGTACCACACCAAACAAGTGAGCAGCTGACCGAAAAGATGGCGGGACAAGTGAGCAGCTCCACTACAGAAGCCGAGCGAACGATCAGCGAACTCACTACCAAACTGGAGCAATACCGACAAGGAAAACTCGAGCACCTGAAGCCCAAAAAAAGGAAGAAAAGCGACAACTCACTGAGCAGGAAAAAGAAAGCGAATACAGTATCTAAAAGACCCAAAACTGATGACCAACACCCTTGCTGACATCGTACAATCGGGCATCGTAGGTGAGACCCAAAACGCACTGATCGCCTACCTGGCCTATACATCAAGAAAAAGAGAAAACCCTTGCACATCATCTGCCTGGGCGCATCAGGCACAGGCAAACCTATCTGCAGGAGAAGATCAGCGAACTCATCCCGAGGAAGAAAAGATCGAAATCACCACCTCAGCGACAATGCCTCTACTATTTTGGCCACGAAGAACTCAAACACAAACTCATCCTGATCGAAGACCTGGACGAGCAGAAAATGTACTGTATCCTCCGAGAGCTGCAAAGCAAACGTAAAATCAGCAAGACCGTCACACTCAAAGACAACAAAGGCAACCTAAAAACCATCACACTCGGAAGTCGAAGGCCCAGACTGTGTCAGCGGCTGCACGACAAGAGAAAGAGTCTGGCGACGACAATGCCAGCAGATCGATTTTACTGTACATCGACGACAGTCCGGAACAAGACAAAAAGATCATGGAATACCAACAACGAGCATCAGCAGGCCAGAGGAATACAGGCATGAAGCGACCATCAGAGAGCAATTAAAAGAATGTTCAAAGGCTCTTTCAACCCATAAAAGTGATCAATCCATGCGAAATCATCGACCTGCCGCAGGAAGTGTTTAAGCCACGAAGGACGCTTATGTTATTCCTCAGCTTCATCGAAACCGTCACCTTTTACCATCAGTATCAACGGCAAATCCAATATAACCAGGACACTAAAGAACCGTACATCGAGACGACAAAGGAAGATATAGAAATCGCTTTCCGACTGATGAAACACGTATTATTTAGCAAGGTGAGTTGAGCAAGGCGACGAGAAATTTTTGGAGAGCCTGAAAGATAAGACAGGCGCAGACAAAACCTTTTATGCAGGAACGCTGCGGGAGCAATGAGACCGACACCCAGCACTATGAAAAGACACCTGATAGATTTAGTAAGGAATGGTACGTACACATCAAAGGCGGCAGTAAATACAGGGGGTTTTGAGTATGAAATAAAACGGACTATGAAGAATACCAAAAATTAAAGTCCAATATTGATGGAAAACTCAATGATATCTTGGGAAAAAAAGATGAGTGGCCCAGTGGCCCAAGAGTGACTTAGTAGCAAAAGTGAGCCACTAAAAGTCAAGACAATCAATGACTTAACGCCAGTGGCCCAGTACCCGCGAAAGTGCGAGTGGACATATTTTTTAATCAAAACACATAACAAAATGAAGCAAAAGAACGATATGTCAAGGATTTACCACCTGGTTACAAGTATTGAACTATAACAAAACCAGTATCCAAACCTATCCAATAAACATAGAAAGACTACTCAGTTACATGACAGAAAACGAAGTCCCAAACATCAAATCCATCACAGGAGCAAGGGTAAAAAACTATTTTGAATATTTAAGTACACTACCGTCCCGGACAGGCCAAGCCATAAATTAGGGACATTGAGAGTACATCTTACAACCGTGAAACTCTTTGCCAAATACCTCAGAGAGACAGGACAGGGACAAATAGAAGTACCGTTACAATATTGCGGTAAGACTGATTACAAGCCTGCCATCCTGACTGAATCAGAAATTAAAACCTTGTATGAGGTATAGATGACAATTTATTAGGCATGAGAGATAGAGCGATATTAGCAGTGTATTATGGCTGTGGCGTGAGAAGAAATGAAGGGGCAAATATCAGGATCAAAGACATCCTTACCGGACAGAAAATTTAGTCTATATCACAGCAGGTAAAAACTACAAGGAGAGATACATCCGATGGTAGGCCAGGTCAAAAAGACATCATCGAATACCTGACGATCGCCCGTCCGTCGCTGCTGAATAAGGAAAACACGAATATTTTTTTTTATCTATACAGGCCATAAGATGCCCCATCAAAGTATCTATGAAAGAGTCAAAATCCTGCTCAAAAAAAGCAAACATAGACAAGCCAGTAGGTTTGCATGGCTTGCGCCACAGCATCGCTACCCATCTGCTGCATCAGGGCATGAAACTCACCGATATAGCCAGGTTTTGGGACATGCCACCTTAGAGAGTACACGATCTATACCCATATCGAAGCCGATACCAACAAAGACAATAACAGCAAACAAGATAAAAATGAGAAAACCAAGTATACATTTAGTGCTGAAATCCACCAGGAACTCAGCAAGCTGAAAAACCATCTGCAGGAAAAAAGTATAATGTACGCACCATCAGGCAGTATAAAAATTGTACAGGAATCTATCTGCAATGGCTGAATGAACAAAACAGGAGCCTGCGGAAGTCACCTATAAAACAGTAATAGCGTTTATAGAAGAAATCCGGCAAACATATAGTCTCAACCATTACAAAAAGATCATCGTAGCGATCAAACATTATCATGACAGCCTGGGTGAAGCCATCAATCCAGTATCCGGAATATATATCAAAAGGTCAAAGAAGAGCCATCATCAATGACATCATAGACCACCGTCAACTCAAAGCATGTTGTCACCATTTTGAAGTATTGGACGACCGTGACAAACGAAAATAAACTTATACTCAGTCTTAAGATCTATCAAGCTGCAACGACTGAAGAACTAAGCATCCTGGAGCCCGGACATATACGACTCAAAAGAAGGTAAATCTATATCCCGGCACATGACAAAATCAACAGCAGAACATTGGATCTGGACGCATCGCAGATGCTGGGACTCCAGGAATATCTGCTGATCATACGGCCGAGAATGCTTACCCACACGACATTGCATAGAGGAGGACGAAACCAGCAGCAATCGATCCTACCATCACAGAAAAATTGTTTTTAGTGAACGGGGATCAAGCCGTATCAAACCCAGCTTATACCATATCTTCAAAAAAATAAAGAAACACTACCCTAAAATCGGATCGGGAATGATCATCCGCCACACCGTCATTGCCGAATGGCTCAAGACGATAGACATCAGAAAGGTACAATACATGGCAGGTCATCGCTACGTCAGCAGCACCGAAAGATACAATGTGATGAACCTGCAGGAGTTGAAAGACAGCCTGAACAAATACCATCCCATGAAATGAAATAATGTTTTGTGACATCAACAAATGTAAATACCTTTGCAACATGAACCATAATTTCGGTGCGATTATCAGCAAAATATATGTCCTACGAGATCAGAAAGTGATGTTGGACGAAGATTTAGCTGATGGCGATAGAAACAAAACGACTCAATGAGCAGGGAAAAAGGAATATTGGCCGTTTTCCCTGAAGACTTTATGTTTGAGTTGACCAAATCCGAATATGAAAACTTGAAGTCGCAAAATGCGACAAAGATGGGGCAGGCGGACGCCACCATATGCATTTACAGAACATGGCGTTTTAATGCTGTCAAGTGTACTGAAAAGTGAGAAAGCAAAGCGTCAATATCAGGATTATGAGAACATTTATTAGGATGCGAGAATTATTGCTTGCTCACAAAGATCTGATTCTAAAAGTGGAAAAGATAGAGCAACAAATGGACGGGCAAGGCCATGAAATCAAAGTATTGTTTGAGTACATAAAAGAGACTGATAGAAGATAAGGAAGAAACTGAAGCACAACAATCCAGGAAACAAATTGGGTTTAGAAAAGAAAACCGAATAAACCATAAATCTCCCCATGGCTCGATGAAGTGAAAGCCCACCCAATCCCCTGCAGGTACGGCTCCCACAGCAAGCAGGACACAAAGCCAGCGCACTTGCTGTGGTGTGGTGGTGCAGTCTGTTAAAACAGCCAGGAGCTAGTTACATAATGGCCTTATAGGAGATTTTTTACCTACCCTTATGCGAGCCTGCCTGCCGAACACAAGGCAACGCAGTGGCAGGCCAGGCAAACAAAAAATCCTATAAGGACATTATGTAAAATAGCCACCACAACAAGGACAATAACGCAGGATAGGCACCCTGTTTATTTCCTGTCTTATCCTGAGCGACCCACGCTTCCCACCCTGAAAATCGGTATCCTTCAGCCAAGGAGATTTATTAAAAACCCTTCCATAAAAAACTAACGCCCTACGGTTGTTTACTCATTTTTTACCATTAATGCCCGATAGCAAACTACTAAAGAAAAGCTGCATCCAAAGGGCAACAATGCTAAAAAATCGAGTCGATATGACAATATGCCATGTGCTCGATTTTTAGGAGTGAAGGCTGGGTGGGGCGTTTGGCGCAGTGGCTATTTAGCATAATGTGGATATGGGTGTGTTACGCCCGTGGCAACCATATCAGCACATTATGTTAAGTAGCTCTTCCGCTGATTTTTCTGGCGTAAACGGTACGAAGCGGGCCTTTGGGGGGCTGTGTCTTTTTTGCTCTGTATGTATGAGTGATGGCTGAGGCTCTTTGCCATTACCTAGGGGAACTTGTGGAACGGTAAAAATACCACGTGCCTGAGTGTTAGGCTCATACAGCGCAAAAATATGACAGAAAAATCAGCGGACACTGCATGAGCGTTGGCTGGGTGGGCTATCAAGTATTGTCCCGATGTTGAGCCAAGTGGTTAGGTGATCGGGACGCCGCTTTTATATACTACTGCTAATCAGTGAATCTTGATCTATTCTTTTTTTTTTCAAATGAAATAACTTTTTTCAAATGAAAATAAAAAGTCTTATCTTTGTGCTGTACAGAAGGGTATGATTCAGTTGCGTTTGAGCCTTGGGAGTGTGAGCAAAAGGTGTGGAAAGGTTAGATTATGAGGGTGTCGATCCGTTGGCGGATCATCCAAACCAAGTAGATAAGTCTCCTTATGCCTATGCATGGAACAATCCAATAAAGTATGATGACCCTGACGGAAGGTGTCCTAATGTCTGACTGGTTTTGCGATAGGCTTTTTTATTAGATGTGGCAACTCAAGTTGTTTTAGAAGGGAAATCTTTAAAGATGTGAATTATAAGACTGCAGCGGTGTCAGGTGTTGCAGGAGCATTAAGTGGTGGTTTGTCAAGTTTCGCTAAGTTAGGAAAGGTAGGTCAAGTCGCTGCTGGGGCTGTAATTGATGCTGAGAATCAACTTCAAAACAGCTTATAACAGATGGTAAAACAGATGGAATACAATTGGCATCTGATGTTTTGATGGGTGGAGTTGGAAGTCAAGCTAAAGCCGTTGACAATGGAAGTATGAAGAGTTAAAGAGAAGGCTCTAGATCGAGCAGAGAGAATAGCCGCTGGTGATCCTGCCAGCTCCAGGTAGAGCTGCAACGTTACTAATGCTAAAAGCAGTTTAGCATTAGCAAAGAATTCAAATGCGCTGTGGGAACACAAGCAGGAAATACTCTTCAAGAAGGCTCCAATAAAGTTAGATCATTGTTTCAAGTTTCAGGTAGTAGCGTTGTTGTTAAACCACAAATTCAAATAACACAAGATAATACCAGAGTAATTATTCCAATCGTAAATAGATTAAATTAATTAAAACAGATGAGCAGAATGACATATTTTGTGCTGTTTATACTTTTGTATATTTTTCAATTAAATTTTTAAACATCATTGAGAGATTATACAATTATGACAAATGGAGAAGAGAAAGTTGCATATGTATTAAGTAATGGAAATTGTGGTAGAAGTGGCGGGACTATCCAAGTCCTCTTGTGAAGACAAAGCCTATAGTTTAAATATAGGAATAAATGAATGTATTAGCGGGAAATATAAAATCGGAAATGAAATTAGAGTTTTATACGGTATCCAGTACGATTATATTCTTTTGCCACAAGAAAATGTGATCGTGGGATTATATATGAGTTTGGCTTTTTTTTTCTTACCATTATATTGTTTGTATAAGTTAATAAAAAATAACTAAATATATAAAGTTGAAACGAACTAAAGACAAAGCCTCTGACAATTCAGGGGCTTGTTATTTTATCAAACTATAAACCTTATCGGAAACCGATTTGAGAAAAGTGGGATTGACAGAAGTAATTTTGGAGAGAATCAAGCTTTGTGAATGGTAAATATTTTATGCGATCTAATGTAGCTTGCAAGTGGCAAAGGTTGTAAACAATCTGTATCTTCAATAGCAATGGAAAGTCCATCATTGTTGAGATTGGACGTAATTTGAATTATCAAATAATCACCTGTTTTATTTACATCTTCGTTAGAAATAATTAGGACAGGACGTTTTTAAACTCCGAGCCATCGGTAAAAGGAAATTTCACCACTACAATATCAGCTTGTTTATACATAGATTATAAAATTTTATCCCAGCGATTATCTGCGGTAGAAAGCCAGTCTTTGGCCAATGATTTTTCACTTACAGAAAGATTAGAAAAGTCATTTTCGTCCTCAGGATCATAATCTAATTGATGGCTTAACTCTTCGTTTTTAATAGATTTTAGTGTTTGTTCCATTACAAAAACCTTTTAGCTAAGGGTAGTCGTTTAATTTCTTGAACTATTGTTTTTACTTCCATTATATTAATTTTTAAAGTAACAAGGCATTAGAAAGTGTTTGTCTTAATTTTTGTTTGTAGCTAGCCCATCAATAATCGAGTAAATGCCTTTTTCTCGTCTTCATCTAAGTTCTCAAAATCGCTACCTTTTCCATAAGTGATTTATCTATAGAATGAATATCTAATACTTGTTCTCCATTGCTAAATAACTCAGCGAGGTTCAACCCATTGCTTTAGCAATCTTCTCAATGGTTGAATAAGAAGGGTCTGTTTTATCATTTTCAATACGGCTAAACTGTGCCTTTTCGATGTCAGCACTCAAAACAACCTCTTTTGAGATAGTCCTTTAGCAAGCCTTTCTTTTTAATCTGTTCGCCTAAGCCCATTTTGATATGTTTTAAAGCAACAAAATTACAAATTAAAACAATAAATACAAAAATGATAAAAATATAGTTGCTTTATAATATAACTTATGTATTTTTGTGTTGTTGTATTATAAGACAAATAATTTTAAAATATTTTTCATCATGGAAATCTTAGAAATAAAAACCCTTCTGACCTTAGAGCAAGTACTGCATTACTACCACCTGAAACCAGATAAAAACCTAAGGTTGTGCTGCCCATGGCATGACGACAAAACTCCGAGCCTCCAAATCTACCCAAGCACCAATACCTGGACATGTTTCAGTAGCAAGTGCAAGGCAGGCAGTGGCGATGCCACCGACATGATCATGAAGATGGAACGATGCACCAAGCACGAAGCGTTGATCAAAGCTACAGAGATGACAGGCGGAGCATCGTCAAAACCAAAGGAAGAAGAAATAACAAGAAGTGCCATCCTGCTCAAATATTACCAGGGATCACTGAGCAGCATCAGCCATAGCGTCCACGGCAAAGCCTATGCGACCAAAAGAAACTTAGACTACAATAAATTGGGTATAGGCTACTGTAGTTACGAAATCGGCAAAACATGGAGTACCGACCTTCAGGTAGGTATGGAAAAATTAGGACTATTGAAGATCAGAAACTGCCTGATCTTCGCCACGAGGACGAAAGAAAACCAGATCGCCAGCATCTACGGCAGATGTATCAATCCCAATCCCAACGTCAAACATTTTTATCTGCAAGGTGGCTTCAAAGGCCTGTACCCGGGCTATCCCAAGCCTGATACCAAGACCATCATTCTGGTAGAAAGCATCATCGACGCTGCGACGATCAAACAATATCTGCCCGAACTTGGTCAGACAGGTACAACATACGAAGTACTCGCTTTATACGGCACCAATGGTTTTACAACAGAACACGAAGCAGCCATAAAATCACTTCACGATCTGGAAGAAATCATCCTTTTTTTTGATGGTGACGAGGCCGGGAGAGCTGCCTTGATGAAATACAGAGAAAGTTTACCACAGATCAAACCCGGCATCAAAATAAGCCATGTGGAGACACCCGATGACGAAGACCCTAACAGCCTGACGATCAGCCACAGTCCCGAGATATTGGATCATCTGATAAAGCAAAGAAGCATAGAGCAGAGGAGCATGGATGGCATGGAGCAGAGGAGCATAGATGGCATAGGACATAGTGCGGAGCCATCCATGCAACCCATGCCACCCATGCAATCCATGCTAAACACCGATAACCCGGAACTGCTGATCTACGAAACCGAAAAACTCTACATCACCATCCTGGGCGGCATCAAAATCACAGGCTTAGACAGAATGCGGGTAACGCTAAAAATAGAACTAAAACAATACAGTTCGAGCCTGCCGATCAGACACAGCTTAGACTTGTACCACACCAAACAAGTAGAGCAGCTGACCGAAAAGATGGCGGGACAAGTGAGCAGCTCCACTACAGAAGCCGAGCGAACGATCAGCGAACTCACTACCAAACTGGAGCAATACCGACAA
Organism: Saprospiraceae bacterium; assembly: GCA_016718205.1. Lineage (GTDB taxonomy): Bacteria > Bacteroidota > Bacteroidia > Chitinophagales > Saprospiraceae > OLB9. The sequence continues at coordinate 166,629 of JADKEB010000037.1, read as the reverse complement.
GAAAAACTCGAGCACCTGAAACCCAAAAAAGAAGAAAAGCGACAACTCACTGAGCAGGAAAAGAAAGCCGCAATACAGTATCTAAAAGACCCAAAACTGATGACCAACACCCTTGCTGACATCGTACAATCGGGTATCGTAGGTGAGACCCAAAACGCACTGATCGCCTACCTGGCCTATACATCAAGAAAAAGAGAAAAACCCTTGCACATCATCTGCCTGGGCGCATCAGGCACAGGCAAAACCTATCTGCAGGAGAAGATCAGCGAACTCATCCCCGAGGAAGAAAAGATCGAAATCACCACCCTCAGCGACAATGCCCTCTACTATTTTGGCCGCGAAGAACTCAAACACAAACTCATCCTGATCGAAGACCTGGACGGAGCAGAAAATGTACTGTATCCCCTCCGAGAGCTGCAAAGCAAACGTAAAATCAGCAAGACCGTCACACTCAAAGACAATAAAGGTAACCTAAAAACCATCACGCTCGAAGTAGAAGGCCCGGTATGCGTCAGCGGCTGCACGACAAGAGAAAGAGTCTATGACGACAATGCCAACAGATCGATTTTACTGTACATCGACGACAGTCCGGAACAAGACAAAAAGATCATGGAATACCAACAACGAGCATCAGCAGGCCAGATAAATACAGGCGTTGAAGCGACCATCAGAGAGCAATTAAAGAATGTTCAAAGGCTCTTACAACCCATAAAAGTGATCAATCCGTATGCAGAAATCATCGACCTGCCGCAGGAAGTGTTTAAGCCAAGAAGGACGCTTATGTTACTCCTCAGCTTCATCGAAACCGTCACCTTTTACCATCAGTATCAACGGCAAATCCAATATAACCAGGACACTAAAGAACCGTACATCGAGACGACAAAGGAAGATATAGAAATCGCTTTCCGACTGATGAAACACGTATTATTTAGCAAGAGTGACGAGTTGAGCAAGGCGACGAGAAATTTTTTGGAGAGCCTGAAAGATAAGACAGGCGCAGACAAAACCTTTTATGCAGGAACGCTGCGGAAAGCAATGAGACTGACACCCAGCACTATGAAAAGACACCTGATAGATTTAGTAAGGAATGGGTACGTACACATCAAAGGCGGCAGTAAATACAGGGGTTTTGAGTATGAAATAAACGACTATGAAGAATACCAAAAATTAAAGTCCAATATTGATGGAAAACTCAATGATATCTTGGGAAAAATAAAGATGAGTGGCCCAGTGGCCCAAGAGTGGCCCAGTAGCAAAAGTGAGCCACTAAAAGTCAAGACAATCAATGACTTAACGCCAGTGGCCCAGTAGCCCACGAAAGTGCGAGTGGAGCATATTTTTTTAATCAAAAACACATAACAAAATGAAGCAAAAAGAACGATATGTCGAAGGATTTACCACCTGGTTACAAGTATTGAACTATAACAAAACCAGTATCCAAACCTATCCAATAAACATAGAAAGACTACTCAGTTACATGACAGAAAACGAAGTCCCAAACATCGAATCCATCACAGGAGCAAGGGTAAAAAACTATTTTGAATATTTAAGTACACTACCGTCCCGGACAGGTAAAGCCTATAAATTAGGGACATTGAGAGTACATATTACAACCGTGAAACTCTTTGCCAAATATTTGAGAGAGACAGGACAGGGAAAAATAGAAGTAACGGTACAATATTGCGGTAAGACTGATTACAAGCCTGCCATCCTGACTGAATCAGAGATTAAAACCTTGTATGAGAGTATAGATGACAATTTATTAGGCATGAGAGATAGAGCGATATTAGCAGTGTATTATGGCTGTGGCGTGAGAAGAAATGAAGGGGCAAATATCAGGATCAAAGACATCTTACCGGACAGAAATTTAGTCTATATCACAGCAGGTAAAAACTACAAGGAGAGATACATCCCGATGGTAGGCCAGGTCAAAAAAGACATCATCGAATACCTGACGATCGCCCGTCCGTCGCTGCTGAATAAGGAAAAACACGAATATTTTTTTGTATCCTATACAGGCCATAAGATGCCCCATCAAAGTATCTATGAAAGAGTCAAAATCCTGCTCAAAAAAGCAAACATAGACAAGCCAGTAGGTTTGCATGGCTTGCGCCACAGCATCGCTACCCATCTGCTGCATCAGGGCATGAAACTCACCGATATAGCCAGGTTTTTGGGACATGCCACCTTAGAGAGTACACAGATCTATACCCATATCGAAGCCGATACCAACAAAGACAATAACAGCAAACAAGATAAAAAATGAGAAAACCCAAGTATACATTTAGTGCTGAAATCCACCAGGAACTCAGCAAGCTAGAAAACCATCTGCAGGAAAAAAAGTATAATGTACACACCATCAGGCAGTATAAAAATTGTACAGGAATCTATCTGCAATGGCTGAATGAAACAAAACAGGAGCCTGCAGAAGTCACCTATAAAACAGTAATAGCGTTTATAGAAGAAATCCGGCAAACATATAGCCTCAACCATTACAAAAGATCATCGTAGCGATCAAACATTATCATGACAGCCTGGGTGAAGCCATCAATCCAGTATCTGGAATATATATCAAAGGTCAAAGAAGAGCCATCATCAATGACATCATAGACTACCATCAACTCAAAGCATGTTATGACCATTTTGAAGTATTGGACGACCGTGATAAACGAAATAAACTTATACTCAGTCTTATGATCTATCAAGCTGTAACGACTGAAGAACTAAGCATCCTGGAGCCCGGACATATACGACTCAAAGAAGGTAAAATCTATATCCCGGCACATGACAAAATCAACAGCAGAACATTGGATCTGGACGCATCGCAGATGCTGGGACTCCAGGAATATCTGCTGATCATACGGCCGAGAATGCTTACCCACACGACATTGCATAGAGGAGGACGAAAACCAGCAGCAATCGATCCTGTCATCACAGAAAAATTGTTTTTTAGTGAACGGGGATCAAGCCGTATCAAACCCAGCTTATACCATATCTTCAAAAAAATAAAGAAACACTACCCTAAAATCGGATCGGGAATGATCATCCGCCACACCGTCATCGCCGAATGGCTCAAGACGATAGACATCAGAAAGGTACAATACATGGCAGGTCATCGCTACGTCAGCAGCACCGAAAGATACAATGTGATGAACCTTCAGGAGTTGAAAGACAGCCTCAATAAATACCATCCCTTGAAGTAGTCAGTAAGTCCAAATAATACATCTCCCCATGGCTCCGGATGAAGTGATGGCCCACCCAATCCGCCCGCAGGTACGGCTCTCCACAGCAAGCAAAACACAAAGGCCAACGCACTTGCTGTGGTGTGGTGGTGCAGTCTGTTAAAAACAGCCAGGAGCTAAGTTACATAATGTGGCCTTATAGGAGATTTTACCTACCCTTATGCGAGCCTGCCTGCCGAACACAAGGCAACGCAGTGGCAGGCAGGCATCCAAACCCAAAAAATTCCTATAAGGACATTATGTAAAATAGCCACCACCACAAGGACAATAACGCCAGGAGGCACCCCTTTCCTGTCTTTTATTGTCCAAGCCGTACCTTTAATCTCAACGACCCACCCGGAACGAGCGATCCTGAAAGGTGAAGTACGACAGTGCTTCAAGTGAGTGAACCGCGAAAGCGGATGGGCAGCAAGCGGTATCCTTCGCCAAGGGAAAATTTAAAGCAGTCACCAATAATAAAAACTAACGCCCTACGGTTGTTTACTCATTTTTTACCATTAATGCCCGATAGCAAACGACTAATGAAAAGCTTTATCCAAAGGGCATCAATGCTAAAAAATCGAGTCGATATGACAATATGCCATTGCTCGATTTTTAAGGGTGAAGGCAGGACATGAGCGGTGGATTTAGTGGGCCTTCACCCTTAAAAATGAGCAGCCAACCAGAGGGCGGCAGTGCTATCGGGAAGGAGAAAGCCATCATTTAACGACTGCATAAAAACTGGGTGGGGCGTTTGGCGCAGTGGCTATTTAGCATAATGTGGATATGGGTGTGTTACGCCTGTGGCAACCATATCAGCACATTATGTTAAGTAGCTCTTCCGCTGATTTTTCTGGCATGAGCGCAACGGTGGTGGTGGTTGGAGTGAAGCGCATTTTGTTGTAGTGTTTTAGCGTTGGGTCAGGCTCTTTTATTTTTTTATTGCATTGGCTTGAGTAATGGTAAAAAATAAATGTGCCTGAATGGGTTAGGCAACACTACCACAAAAATCATGACAGAAAAATCAGTGGACACTGCTTGAGCGTGGGCTGGGTGGGCTATCAAGTATTGTCCCGATTTGTAGAGCCTTTGCGTTTGGGTGATCGGGACGCCGCTTTTATATCCTGCTGCTAATCATCTACTCATACCAATTTTTCTTTTTTCAATTGAAAAATAAAAAATGTCCAATTTTGAAATAATCCCTTATTTTTGTGCTGTTACCAGAAGTGGTGATGGATTGAGTTGGCAGTTCCAGCATTTTTGAAAGGCAGCAAAAAAGTTGTGGAAGGGTGTTAGATTAAGGGGCCAGATTTTACAATCCTGCATTTGGCATCTTTCACAGCATTGGCACCTGGGCTGAAAAATACCCTTCGTGGTCGCCTGACGTTTATACTCTCAATAATCCTATCAGGTACTCCGATCCAACTGGAAATATACCTGATGATCCTCCTCAAATGGATCATTGAAAATCTGAGATAAAAGGTTTCTAAGAATAAATTGATGTTACAAAAGATGTAATAAAAACTCAAGATTGATATGAAAGACGATAGTAATCATTTTGAAATTTGAAATTTTAGCTGACTCGCACAATCTGATTGAACGAGCTACCATGATTGATATCAACAAGAATGCTTTTGATGATGGCATTTTAAAGGGGTATTATGAATGTATATCACACATAATGATTCTGTTAAATGCCCTTGGTTTGAAAGAAAAGTTAAAGGATGAATATTTGTATAATTTTAATCCAGACGACTTGCTTTTCGGCAAAGCAAAAAATCAATTCAAAAATAATGTTTCAAAATATCAAGAAGAATGATCAATATTTAAGTAAAGTGAAAAGACAGAACTAAAAGCTACTAGATTTTCTATCTACATCAACGATTAAGCAATAGAGAAAGCACCATTTATTTGTTTATTTGTACTTGTTGGTCAAAATCAATAATTGGGGGAACGTTGTGATACCGTTAAACATCAATTTTGTCATTTCAGTCATATTATGAAAGTATGACCCAAGGACAATATCAAGATCACCATCCTGATCAAAATCTCCTGTTTCCATAGTCAGCCATTTGCCATGAGCAGCTTCAGGAGTAGAAAATGATTTAAATGTAAGGTTGCCTCTTCCGGACAGATAAATGAAACTCTCTTCAGGATTGTCAAGATCAGCATAAAAGGAAATAGCAGCAATATCTAAGTGTCCGTCATTATCAAAATCACGCACCATAGCTTTACTAGTACCGTAAAACGGATAAAACCATGATTCATTAAACTTGTTTTTACCGTCATTCAGGTAAATACGTATACCGTGATAGTTTTTTCTAATGGATGAAAGGTCCCAATTATCACCTGTGGTCAGTAATATATCATCATGACCATCATTATTGAAATCTGCCAGTTCAAAATAACTGACTCCATAGACCGGAGGCAAATCCACCACTCGTCGTTCTCTGAATTTCCCATTTCCCAAATTATAAAAAATAGAAATGCCTTCATATGCCTGAGCCATCAGTACCATGATATCTGGTTTATTATCTTTGTCGAAGTCTTTGATTTCTACCTTTCTCGCACCCGGCAGTGCTTTTATGATATGCTCTTTAGTTTGGTCACTATTATCATACCACGCCAGTTTTCCGGTATGATTTCCAAATCCACATATCACCAGGTCTTCTTTTTGATCACCATTGATGTCACTTGCAGCAAAGTGAACAGGGCGAGGTAAATCTTTGAAAAAAGTATTGGATTTATTTAATGGTATCAATTGCCCTTGTTTTTGGTCCGACGGAATGATAGAACCAATAGTCAAAAGTCGTGCACCGCCGCTTTTCGTAAAGTCAATATCTCCTGGCGGCGATGGAGTTCTGATATTAGCCTTCAACTGAAAAGTACTATCTAAAATAAATAGTTCATTATGAGCATCGCCAATATAAAGTTGTGAAGAGGCTGGATTGAATTTCAATAATGATGTTTTGGGTGAATTTTTTTTTGTAAAAGTCCTAAAAGATGCTGTAAAGTGAGTCAAAGGTGAAGCTGTAGGTACATTTTTTTGAATTATAGGAGTTTCCGGAGCATTATTTTTATAATATTTTACAATTTCGTCCCAGTCAGTCCGGTTTATCAAGGGAGAATCAGGAAAAATGTTGAGTTCTTTTAGAATAGCTGCATCGATGGGAGATAAATCCTGAAAGGGATCATTTCCTACCTCTCTTAGACCCAATCGCATGCCCATATTAGGTAAGACATTTTCAACCCACGTAGATTTGTCCAACAAATATGGTTCTGTAAATAAATGACAACCTTCACAATATTTTAATGCCAGCGTCCGACCCAAAGATGTGGTATCAGCTACCTGGGTTGTTAATAATTGTTTTCCTCCGCCTACCGTTTTGAAGCAGTAGATCAGCACTGCAGTAGAAAATAAAGCAATAAACCATGTTGTTTTTAAAACCATTTAGATCTGAGGCTGATTTGACGTTCAAAGATACGTTAAATTTGGTTTTACGGCGATTTTAAATGGTAAATGGTTTGTATTACTTATGGCAGAAATATGTTTGCACTTATTTTACCAAAAGTAAACTTCCGATAAATTTGGTAGCAGGATCTTAATTTTAGACCTGCTCAAATGAAGCTTAAAACACACACTAAGCTTAAAAGTATGATTTATTTAATATATATCGAATAAATAATATGAGAATTACGTTTTATATGTAATTTTGTACCATCATTTCATAATATTAAAAATATCATGGCTAAAGAAAAAGCATATACACGCAAAGTAACGGAAGATAGTATCACTTCCACAGCTAAAACTTCTACCAGCACAAGCTCTGCTGTAAAAGCTGATTTGCTTTTTGGAAAAAACAATTATAAATTTATCCTGATTGGTGTTGGTTTAATTTTTCTGGGTATGATATTAATGACAGGTGGGCATATGCCTTCACCCGATGTCTGGGATGAATCTTTGATTTACAGTCACAGACGTATCACTGTGGCGCCTATACTTATCCTTGTTGGATTGGTGATCAATATTTATGCTATATTTGTAAAAAAGTAACCATTCCATTCTTTTTCATCCTTCTATCTTTATTTATGAATGAAATATTAAGTGCTATCATCCTTGGTATTATTCAGGGATTGACCGAGTTTTTACCTGTGAGTAGCAGTGGTCATCTTGAATTGGCAAAATACATTCTGGGAGACGACAAGGTACCCGCTGAGAGTCTTATGATGACTGTGGTGCTTCATTTCGGGACTGCCTTAGCTACAGTTTATGTTTTCAGAAAAGAAATATTATACATCATTCAGAAGTTTTTTTCAAAGGACGGACATGAAGAGAAGTCATATGTATGGAAAATCATCATTTCGATGATTCCGGCAGCTATTATTGGGGTTCTTTTTGAAAAGCAATTAGAGGCACTTTTTACTCAGAATATCCTTTTAGTATGTGCAATGCTAGTTTTGACAGGTATGTTATTATTCATTGCAGATAAAGCAATATACACTGACAAAGAAGTCACCAATGGAAATGCTCTGAAAATAGGCATCGCCCAAGCCATCGCCATCACTCCCGGTATCAGCAGGTCTGGTGCCACCATCGCTACCTCTGTAATTCTGGGTATAGACAGATCCAAGGCCGCAGAGTTTTCATTTCTCATGGTTGTTCCTCTTATATTTGGAAAAATAGCCAAAGATCTTCTGGAAGGTGATTTTACTGCATCTAATATATCTTTAGGGCCTTTGTTTATTGGATTTGTGGTGTCGTTTATTACCGGAATTTTTGCGTGTACCTGGATGATTAAGATAGTCAGAAAGAGTCAATTGAGTTATTTTGCCTGGTATTGTGTCATAGTAGGTGTCATAGGAGTATTTTATGCCATTTTTAAGTAATCAGATCATCACAAGGTCACATCAACCGACTGCAGTGGATTTTATTTCGGGAGTGGTGATACTGATCGATAAACCCCATGGTTGGACATCCTTCGACGTAGTCAACAAGCTCCGGTTTAAACTAAAACATGGACTCAAGGTCAAAAAAATAAAAGTAGGCCATGCAGGCACTCTGGACCCTATGGCTACAGGCCTTTTGCTTGTGTGTACTGGCAAACTGACTAAAGAAATAGACTTGCTTCAGGCTGAAATCAAAGGGTATACCGGCACCATGTTTCTGGGAGCCACAACACCCACTTATGATGCCGAAAGTGAACCCGATGCATTTTTTCAGACTGATCATATTTCAATCAATGACATAGAGAAAGCTGTTATTGCACTTACAGGTCCTTTACAGCAAATTCCGCCGATATACTCTGCCATAAAGATAGATGGAAAAGCCAGCTACAATCTCGCCAGAAGGGGTAAAGAAGTAGAAATGAAGCCAAGGCCGGTTGAAATTTATAAATTTGATATTCTCAACGAAGATCGGCATTCGATGTCATTTTATGCATCCTGCAGCAAGGGTACATATATCAGATCTTTAGTTTATGATTTTGGTGTATTACTTAATTCCGGGGCTTACCTAAATGGTCTAAGACGCGTCTCCATCGGCGAATTCAGTGTAGATGACGCTCTTAATGTCGATGAGGCTTCTTCCTATATAGAAACAGTGTGCGGTACCGGAAGTGAATAGATTTATAGAATATTTTATAAAAATAATTATATTTAATTGTGGTTATTTTCCTGTTTTATACATATCTTGCAGCCACAAAATCCCCCCGAAGTATGAAGTTGATAGATGGAAAAGCCGTATCAGAAGAGATTAAAAATACGCTTAAACAGGATGTAATTGATTATAAGAACAGAACGGGACGTGTACCCCACCTGGCTGCTATACTAGTAGGTGATAATCCGGCAAGTAAGGCCTATGTAAGTAATAAAGTCAAGTCATGCCAGCAAGTAGGGTTTAATTCAACACTTATAAAGTTAGAAGAAGACATTTCAGAAGAACAACTTCTTACCCATATAAGAGAACTTAATGAAAATCCTGATATTGATGGATTTATTGTCCAGCTTCCTCTACCAAAACACATAGATGATGTAAAAGTCACATTGGCCATCGATTATAAAAAAGATGTGGATGGCTTTCATCCTGTCAATTTTGGACGGATGGCGCAGGGGCTGCCATGTTATCTGCCAGCTACTCCCTTTGGCATTACTTTACTTTTGGAAAGATACAATATCGAGACAGCAGGCAAACATGTGGTAGTGGTAGGCAGGAGCAACATAGTCGGAACACCTATGAGCATCCTGATGTCCAGAAAGTCAAAAACCGGGGATGCTACAGTTACCCTAACCCATAGTCGAACAAAAAATCTTGCACAGATTGTTTCCCAGGCTGATATTGTGGTTGCAGCCATAGGTATTCCGGGATTTATCACAGAAGATATGGTCAAGGAAGGTGCTGTTGTCATTGACGTAGGTATAAATAGGGTAGAGGACGAGTCTACAGAAAAAGGTTCCAGATTAGTTGGAGATGTAGATTTTGTAAAAGTAAGAGGTCGTAGCAGCTTTATCACACCAGTCCCTGGTGGCGTAGGACCGATGACAGTCATGGGACTACTTCTCAATACATTTAAATCAGCCAATAAAGAGATATATAACTAACCAATTGAGCAGTGTATGGAGCTTTATTACGGTATTACTGTGTATAGTACAGATGAAATCCTTATGGCGCTCCTCACACAGGTGGATTTTGACTCCATAGAAGAGCATGAGGAGCATTTTATAATATATGTCAAATCTTCTGCTTTTACGGAAGAAGTGCGTATAGAAATGGACCAACTGCTCAAGTCGCACAATGTTGAATACAAAATTGCAGAAATTGAGCCGCAAAATTGGAATGCCATCTGGGAAGCATCTTTTCAACCTGTGATTGTTGGCAACTACTGCCAGGTCAGAGCAGATTTTCATCAAGCCGATCCCAATATTAAGTATGATCTGATCATCAACCCTAAGATGGCTTTTGGCACGGGACATCATGCCACTACTTATATGATGATAGAACATATGTCCGATATTGACTTCACAGGGAAAAAAGTACTTGATTTTGGCTGTGGTACGGGTATCCTAGCGATTCTCGCTTCCAAATCAGGTGCAGCTGAAATTGACGCTATTGATATCGAACACGAATCCTACCTCAATACACAGGAGAATGCCGATATAAATGACGTGGACAATATCTTATCAATAGAAGGAGAATTAGGTGCAGCTCCATCGCACCATTATGACATAATACTCGCCAACATCAATCGCAATATCCTACAGAGATACGCCACAGATATCTCTGGCATGATGAATGCCGGAAGTTACCTTCTGCTTTCAGGTATTCTTGAGGAGGATGCTTCGCAAATCATCCACACCTTCACTTCTGAAGATCTCACGCCAATCAAACAGTCCCTAAAAGATGGTTGGGTGTGTATTTCATTTTCCAAAGCTTTCAGAGTATAGATTTGGGAGTAAAAAGTAAATAGTTGTAAGTTGGGTATACTAGTACAGTATTTTAAAGGATAGGGTTTATAACTTAAAATACAAAGACCAAAGCCTTTTGGTCAGAACCTTAAGTACAAAGTACAAGGACCTCATCTCAATACCCAAAAAAATCAAATTTGTAAACAGCAAAATAACAATGTAAAACATATTAAAATAAATAAATATAAATAAAATGCAGAAAATTTGTAAATTATGCATTAAAATATTTTGTAATATGTATTAAGTGTTATATCTTTGCCTGATGATTCGGCATTTGCAGAGTCATGCATTCCCAAATGCAGTAATTAATAGTTTATTTTTTCTCAAAGTAAAAAATTGTTAATTATGTCGATTTTACAAAGAACTAAAAAGCTTTACTTTACAATGAAGCTTCTATTAAATGTCCTGTTAATGGTGTTATTGTCATTTACGTCATTTAAGATGACAGGTCAATGCACAACAATTAATGGAAGCACTTCCACCGACCTAATAGGATCACAGCCCTACACAGGACGACTTGGAATGCGTTTTACTGTAAACTCACCCATAATCGTTTCTCAACTGGGTGCTTTCGATAGTGGACAAGACGGATTCAACAGTACCATTTCGGTTGCTATTGTGAATGCTACAGGTACAGTAGTAGTTCCTGCTTCCGGTACTCCATTACCTTTAGTGGGTACCATAGGTACTTATGTAGGTGCATTTCAGATGGTTGGAGGATTTCCTGCTGTAACTTTAGCCCCAGGCACATATACCGTAGTAGCCTATGGATATGGACCTTCGGAAATGAATGGAAATACTAATGCAACAGATGCTGCAGCACAAACAAATACTGGAGGAGGGTTAATCACCCATGTTGATTCTCCATGGGATGGTACTGCGGCTATGGGAGTTCCGACAAACATACATACTATTGGCGGATTTCATGCAGGCAATTTTACATTCAGAGCTGTGCAACCGCAGTTAAGAACAATTGTGAATGGTAAGACCATTACTACTAATAATGATGGTACGAGTGATGTTTTAAGAGATACTATTTGTACTAGTGCATCTAATATCGTTTTAGGAACATTTTCAGATTTGTCTGGCTCTATTGCAAGTGACACTGTTGTGAAAGCTTGGATGGAATTCAGTGGTACAAATGTGACTTTTGCTGGAGAAATTCCTGCAAATTGGAATTTTCCAAGTGCAAGAAGGTTATCTGATTATCCTGGTTTCAAAGCTAAATTATCAAAAACCAATGTAAATTTACCGGCATCTGCAACTTTAAAATGGGTCATATTTGTTGACAATAATTCTAACAGGCAAATTGATGCGGGTGAGTGTCCGGGTGATACAGCTATTTATCATTATACTTTTGAAACCCAACCACCAGTATTTTCAGGTTGTCTATCGAATCAGGTTTTAAACATTAAAACACCTTTACAATGTGATTCAATATTTTCTTGGGTAACACCCACAGCAACAGATGTAAATTGTGTGGGTGTTGGTGCTACAGTTACTCAAACGGCCGGGCCGGTTAGTGGCACTGCTTTTAAAGCAGGTACAACTACAACCATAGCCTACACAGCCGTCGACTCATCTGGAAATACTGCTACTTGTACATTTACGATCAAAGTAAACGACTTCACTGCAGGAAGTTCTCTTGTCTGCCAGCAAATACAGTCTTCTCTCGGTGGGGATTGTAAAGATACGCTTACTGTAAGGGAAGTGCTTGTAGGATGGGATCAGCCTGGTGCATTACCTGATTTATTGGGTTGTGATACACTATATAAAATCAATGTTAAGGGCAGCAATGGTCAAAACTTGGGACCAGTGATATCAAGTGATGAGATTGGCAAGACCTTGACCTACACAGTTACACATCAGGGAATTTCCTGCTCCTCTACCGTCAAAGTAGAAGACAAGATAAAACCACGAGTGATATGCCGGACAGACTCTATCAAGGTCAGTTGTCTTGCAAATATTGATACCATTCAGAAACCTCAGGTGTGGGATAATTGTCCGGGAGCCAAGGTTGAGCTGGTAGATTTGAGACATACGTCGTTTCCATGTGATCCAAATTACATCGGGAAAGTCCTGCGCACCTGGAGGGCTATTGATGTCAGAGGTCTTGTAGGAGATTCTACATGTACGGATAGTATATATCTGAGAAGATCAACATTTGTAGGCATCACTCCGGCACCTAATTTTACATTGAGATGTAATGAGAAATTTACGGATGATGGGCGTGGTACTGGCTACCCTCACCCCAATGTGACAGGTGTTCCTAAGTTGGGGGCAATACCTATATGGCCGACATCACAATTAAATATGATTTATTGTAGTGCTATCATTGATTATGAAGATCAGGAAGCTCTTTGGACAGATTGTAAGAAGAGAATCCTACGGGTCTGGACTATCACAGAATGGTGGTGTAATACTTCTGTAAAAATTCCTGTAGGTATGCAAATGATAGACATAATAGATGATATCAAACCATCTATACCACAACTTCCTGATATGACTATTTCAACGGAAAGTAAAAGTTGTAAGGGAAGATTGGTACTAAATACGCTGGATATAACTGACAACTGCAATCCATCACAAAATGTAATCATCAATGCTGTAAGTGTAGCAGGTCTATTGCCTTCAGGTTTTATAGATGGCAATGGAGGCACGATGCTACTTGATACAGGTTGGCATATAGTGACTTACAAAGCGTTGGACAAATGTGGCAATGATTCTACCATGACTTTCAGAGTTTTAGTAGAAGACAAAACAGATCCTGTGGCCTTATGTGACGAACTTGCCACGATTAGTCTGAAAGCCAATGGTTACACAGAAATCACAGCGGCTGCAGTCAATGATGGAAGTTACGACGAGTGTGGTCCTGTTACTGTTCAGATCAGACGTATGGATAATCTTTGCGGCTTTGGTCAAAATGTTTCATGGTTTGACAAAGTAGGTTTCTGCTGTCTTGATGGCGATCAAACACGCATGGTTGAGTTGAGAGTAAGAGACCTTAAAGGAAATGAAAATTTCTGTATGGTCAGTGTGAGGATACAAAATAAAGTGACCCCTACCATAACTTGTCCGGGCCCACAAACAAAAGCTTGTGACTTCACGTTTGATCCATCCAATTTGAAGGATTATTTTGGCCCTGCTATTATAACAGGAAGTTCATGTGTGGAGCCTTCAGCATTGATCGATGTCGTAGAGACAAACGGAAGGAATCAATGTGGCATTGGACACATCATCAGAAGTATTTCATTGCCAAATGCAGGAGGTACTTGTACTCAAAGAATCGATTTTACAAATTCTAACCCGGATTTTGATCCAATCATTTCGTGGCCCAGAGATACTATCATTAGTGGTCAATGTTCATTTCTGGGTTTGGATACCACCAGGACTCGAGCACCAAGATTGAGAGACGGATTATGCTCTATGATAGGCTTGAACTATAAAGATGCAGTATATCCTTTTACCACCAATGGAGCTTGTTACAAAATCATAAGGACTTGGAAAGTGATTGACTGGTGTCAAAGAGTTACTTCTCCGGTAGCAGGTCCCAAAACCTGGGAATACGAACAAGAGATAAAAGTGATGGATACTGACGCACCTGAATTGGATTTACCGGCATCTCTTGCTTATACAACTTCTAATTGTGACAGTAGCCTTGTAGAAATCATTGCGACTGCTGACGATTGTACTCCACAGGACGAGTTAAGGTGGAATTATGTAGTTAGAAGGAGCTCAGTAGTAGTTAGAACTGGTAGCACCAATGTGTTAAGTGCTAAGTTTGCTATAGGCGATTATAAGTTGATATGGCGTGTTGAAGACAGATGCGGTAATTTATCAGTTGATTCTACAGAATTTAGTATTAAGACCATCAAAGCAGCATCAGTCGTTTGCAAAAATGGCCTTGCATCGCGAGTGACCCTCATGGATACTGATGGCAACGGTACAGGAGACACATATATGACAAGAATTTCAGCAAAGTTTTTTGATAATAAAAGTGTTCATCCGTGTGACAGTACAATGATATTGAAATATAGTTTTTCACCGAATGTGAATGATACCATTAGAACCTACAGGCGTGATAGTATAGGCACACGAAGAGTTACAATGTATGTAACAGATAAATTCGGCAATCAAGCATTCTGTTCTACTTTTATTGATATTCAGGATACTTTAAGAACGTCCACAATTATTGCAACTGTGAGTGGAAGAGCTGCAAAAGAAGACAACGAAACTATTGAGGGTGTAGTTGTTTTACTGAATGGATCTGAGTTGCCTGCGATCAGTACAGATAAGAGTGGAGTGTTCAAGTTTGGTTCTATGCCTGGTGGTGGAAAATATCAGTTAGTTCTTGGCAAAGACGGTGATGATATCAATGGTGTGAGTACTTTGGATGCAGTAATGATTCAAAGACATATCCTAGGTATTGAATCACTTAAGACTCCTTACCAAATGATAGCTGCTGATGCCAATGGTAGTGGTTCTGTATCCGCTTCTGATATTACAGAGTTAAGAAAACTGTTGCTTGGAGTCAATTCATCATTCCAGAATAATACAAGCTGGAGATTCGTCGATGCGGCGTATAAGTTTTCGGTTCCATCAAATCCATGGCATTCAGTAATAGCTGAAAGATACAATATTGACAATTTGGATCGTGATATGGACGTAAATTTTGTTGGAATTAAAATCGGAGATGTCAATGGTAATGCAAAAGGATCCAACTTCTCTGATGAAATTGAGTCAAGATCTTCATATGCAGTGGTGATAGATGATATAGCCGTCAAAAAAGGAGATAAACTGAATATTCCTGTAAAGATCAATGATGCAGGTTTGTTGTACGGTACTCAGACAAAATTTGTTGCACAGGGCCTTACTATATCACAGGTAGCTGATGGCGGCCAGAAATGGAACTATACAGATGCTATTGGTTCAGATATCAGATTCAACTGTGTGTCAGCAGATGGACTACGTGTGCAATCAGGTGAAACGTTACTTGTACTTCGTGGTGAGGCTACGCAAGATGGACTATTAAGTACTATGTTGATGCTGGATCCACATGTGAAATCTGAAATGTACACCGAAGGTCTTGAGAATAAGAAGATGACCATACAGTGGAGAGATAAAGGTAATCAGGAGTTTGTTTTGTCAGGTATGGTTCCGAATCCATGGAATACTCAGACAGCTATTTCATTCCAAATCCCTGCAGCTGGTAAGGTTACAATGAGGATTATGGATTATACAGGTCGTGTCATCCTTACTTCTTCAAACGATTATCAGGCTGGTAGCAATACCATCTCCATCAGCCGATCAGACTTAGGCAATACCGGAGTATATCTATATGAATTGCGACACAATGACAAAGTCCTTAGTGGTAAGATGATAGTGATAGATTAAGTTATATTATAAAGATTATTTAACTAAAGGCTTCTCAGTGATGAGAAGCCTTTGTGGTTTTTTACAGGTCCTATTTTGTGTCTGTGTACCAAATTGAGTTTTATTTTACTAGAAAATTAATATTTCTATTAGTTCCAATGAAAGAAGGCAGTTCCAAATAGCACCGAACCCAGCGTTTATACCGACGACAATTTTATTTTTGAGAAAAATTATGTATTCATTATAAAGACGATTAATGTCTTTAAAGACAAGCTTCGCTTCGTCCTTACTCAAAATCAAGATGTTGGTTAAACCATTTTTCGCAAACCAATTTATTTTGAGTATAGATTAAAAAAATTGGGCAGGTCGTCATTTTGGTGATAAATTAGAAGGTGGCTTTTAGTATTTTGTACAATTTAAAACTTACGACATTTGTATTATTTGTTTCGTCCCTTATTATTTCTTATTACATTTGCTACAAAGATAAGAATGATGGAAAATTTATATGATCGTGTGACAGAGAGTAAAGAGTATATCCGGTCTTTTGTAAAAACAGGAGCAGACCATGCCATTATGTTAGGTACCGGATTCGGTGATTATACTCATTCATTGACTGATCAGGTTGAGATTCCATATAAGGACATTCCTCATTTTCCTGTGTCGACAGTCCAAAGTCATAGTGGAAAATTGGTATTTGGATACAAATCAGGTATTCCTTTGGTCATTATGTCCGGCAGATTTCATTACTACGAAGGCTATTCTGCCAAAGAATTGACTTTCCCGGTAAGGGTCTTAAAAGCATTAGGAATCAAACATCTGATTATAACCAATGCCGCAGGAGGCATCAATCCCCACTTCGATGAAGGAGATATCGTGATCATCAATGATCATATCAATCTGATGCCTGATCATCCCTTACGTGGTGCCAATGATGACAGATTGGGTTTGCGATTTCCGGATATGCTCAATGCCTACGATGCTGAAGAAATTAAAAAATTTCAGGATATTGGAAAAAAAGCGAACATTAATATCAAAAATGGGGTTTATCTTGGGCTGCAAGGTCCTAGTTTGGAAACACCCGCAGAGTATAGGATGGCACATATTCTTGGAGCAGACCTGATAGGTATGTCGTCAGTGCCGGAAGTGATAGTGGCGCGACATGAAGGTATGACAGTTACGGCGTTTTCTATAGTGTCCAATGTGTGTTTTCCGGCATCAAATATCAGTGTGACCACAGTAGAGGACGTCATCGCAGTGGTCAATAAGTCAGCAGTCAACCTCCAGAAAATATTTAATAAATACTTTGAAAAACTTTTCAATGACCGAACAAACCACCCATCCTGAAACTGAAGAAGCTATTTTCTCGGATGGTTCTATCGATATCATAGGGGCGGGAGAAAACAATCTTAAAGATGTAAGTGTACGAATACCAAGAAATAAGTTGGTGGTCATCACAGGTCTCAGCGGCAGTGGAAAGTCTTCTCTTGCTTTTGACACATTGTATGCAGAAGGCCAACGCCGGTATATGGAAACATTTTCTGCATATGCACGTCAATTCATTGGTTCTATGGATAGACCTGAAGTAGAAAAAATCGACGGACTAAGCCCTGTCATATCCATAGAGCAGAAGACTACAGGCTGGAATCCAAGATCGACCGTTGGTACTACAACTGAAATTTATGACTTTCTGAGATTACTGTATGCCAGGGTGGGAGAGGCCTATTCCTATATTACAGGTGAAAAAATGGTAAAATATACAGAAGATCAAATCATTGATCATGTATTGACTTATTTCGCCGGCAGAAAGATAGCCATTCTATCTCCTGTCATCCGGGGACGAAAGGGTCATTATCGTGAACTCTTTGATCAGACCCAAAAGAAGGGATTTACAAAAGTACGAGTAGATGGGGAGATTGTGGACATCACGAAGGGTATGCAATTGGACAGATACAAAGTCCACGATATAGAAATCGTCATCGACAGGCTAAAAGTGGAGCCGGATAAAAAAGAGAGACTTACGACCTCATTGCAATTGGCATTAAAAATGGGAGATGACTTTATCATGATTCAGAATACTGATGCAGGAGAAGTCAAGGCATATTCAAAAAGCCTCATGGATGATGTGTCCGGTATTTCTTATGAAGAACCATCACCCAATAATTTTTCGTTCAACAGTCCTTATGGATCGTGTCCTGCTTGCACGGGTTTGGGTGAAATTCATAAAGCGGATATGAAAAAAATAATACCTGATAACAGTAAGAGTATCAATGAGGAAGGTATCAAACCATTCGGAGCTGTCAGGGATAATTCTACATTCAAACAACTGAAAAAAATCGCCGAGGACTATCATTTTACTTTTGATACCCCTGTGAAAGACATTCCTGCAGATGCCTTGGAAACTATACTCAGTGGCGGCAACACGTCCTATGGTGTCAAGTATGGAACGGTGGCCAATGATTATGTTTATGATCTTGCTGTAGAAGGTATCACCAATATGGTCGAACGGTGGTACAGGGATTCTACATCTGAAAAGATAAGATCCTGGGCTGAAGAATTCTTAAGTATCGTGACTTGTCCGACATGCGACGGCTACAGACTGAAAAAAGAGTCCCTGCATTTTAAATTGGGAGAAAAACATATCGGTGAGCTCAGTGAAATGAATATCGATGAACTGTACGACTGGATACAGCATTTACCTAAATATTTGGATACGAAACAAAATACTGTAGCTCAGGAAATATTAAAAGAAATTAAACTCAGGCTTGGATTTCTGCTGGAAGTGGGGCTGGGATATCTCAGTCTCAATCGTACCACGAGGACGCTTTCTGGTGGAGAGTCTCAGCGAACCAGATTGGCAAGCCAGATCGGAAGTCAACTTACAGGTATCACATATATCATGGATGAACCGAGTATAGGCTTGCATCAGCGGGACAATCATCGATTGATCAATGCGTTGAAAGACCTTACAGAAATCGGCAATTCAGTCATTGTGGTAGAGCATGACAAAGACATAATGCTGGCTTCGGACTATATCATAGATCTTGGACCCGGTGCCGGAATCCATGGTGGCGAAATTGTCACTCAAGGCACTCCGGAAAAATTTCTGCAACTTGGAGGGACAACTGCATCCTACCTTAGCAACAGGCTGAAAATAGCTATACCTGCCAAACGAAGAAAAGGTAATGGAAAATTTCTGGAAATCAAAGGTGCATCAGGAAATAATCTAAAAAATGAGGCTATAAAAATTCCTTTGGGTACTTTAATATGTGTCACTGGCGTTTCCGGTAGTGGCAAATCGTCATTGATCAATGAAACGGTGTACCCTATACTCAGACAACATTTTTACAATAGCATACAAAAACCATTGCCTTATATAGAAGTCTCCGGTCTGGAACATTTGGATAAGGTGATAGAAATAGATCAGTCACCCATCGGAAGAACCCCTAGGTCCAATCCGGCAACATATATTGGTGTATTTACGGATGTCAGAAAGCTATTTTCGGATTTGCCTGAAGCTAAGATCAGAGGTTATCAACCGGGAAGATTTTCATTTAATGTGCAGGGCGGCAGATGTGAAACTTGCGAAGGTGCAGGAAAGAGACTCATAGAAATGAACTTTCTCCCCGATGTATTGGTAGATTGCGAACAGTGTCAGGGAAAAAGATATAATCGGGAGACACTGGAAATCATCTATAAAGGAAAATCCATCTCTGATGTATTGGACATGCCAGTAGAAGAAGCAGTCCATTTTTTTGAAAATATTCCATCAATCTATCGAAAGCTGAAAACACTCGATAGTGTAGGTTTGGGTTATATTACCCTTGGCCAGCAGGCTACAACTTTGTCCGGTGGTGAAGCTCAAAGGGTAAAACTTTCTGAAGAACTTTCAAAAAAAGATACCGGAAATACCATATATATCCTGGACGAACCGACCACAGGATTGCATTTTGATGATATCAGACAGCTTTTGGGAGTGATAGACAAGTTGGTAGAGAAAGGCAATACAGTCATCGTCATTGAGCACAACATGGATGTCATCAAAGTGGCAGATCATATCATAGACCTGGGACCGGAAGGAGGCAAAGAAGGAGGCAAGGTGCTGTTTTCAGGAACACCCGAAAATATGATAAAAAAGTGTACAAGCCATACAGCATTTTACTTAAGAAAAGAGTTTGAAACATAGATACGATACATTTGTTATGAATTTAATTAAAAGGGTAGAGGTACTTTCTAAGCTTGGAGAGCAAATGAAATCATTAGAAACTGATGCATTTCAAACGTTGATATATAAGACTGAGATTGAGAATCCATGGTTCACTTCTGAAAATATTCTAAAGTCACTTGCAGCTGTAAGAGATCAGTTTCTTAGTATTTCTGCTTTGCAAAAAATCATTAATAAATATCACATTGATGACAATATCAAATCCAAAAGGATAGGTTTGATATTGGCCGGAAATATACCTTTGGTTGGGGTACATGATCTGATATGTTGTTTCCTTTGCGGGCACATTTCATTGATCAAATACAGTGATAAGGATAAAACCCTTATGAAATGGTTTTCAGAAGAAATGATAAGAATTGATCATGATTCAGCCGCTTATATTATTGAAGTCGATAGACTTAAGGACTACGATGCTGCTATTGCTACAGGAAGTAATGCATCAGCTGTACACTTTGAATATTATTTCCGACATGTGCCACATATCATAAGACGCAACCGAAATAGCATCGCAGTATTGTCAGGAAATGAAACACCGGAACAGCTGAGAAGACTTGGTGATGATGTTTTTTCTTATTTTGGTCTTGGATGCAGGAATGTGAGCCTTATCCTTGTTCCGGAAGGATATGATATCACTTTGGTGCTTGATGCTTTTGAACCATTCAAAGAATTGATGTATCACAATAAGTACAAAAATAATTATGACTATAATCAAGCCCTGATGCTTCTGAATAAGGAAACATTTTTGCAAAGTGAATTTCTGATCCTAAAACAATCTGATCAGGTCATATCCCGGATTGCATCATTGCATTATCAGTATTATAAAAATCAGGATGATCTCATTACGTGGTTGCGATCAAAAGAAAACGAAATTCAATGTATAGTGACAGATATGTATTTGCCACAAATAGAATCTGTAGGACTGGGTATGGCACAATGCCCGGCCATTGACGATTTTGCTGATGGGGTGGATACATTCAGTTTTTTATTGAGAATTTAGGCTGACAATATTATTGATTTTCACAAGCTAAAGAATGTAAAAGTGTAGAGACTTTCCACTTTGGATGCACACAAGATGTATTGGATGGAATGATTCAGTAAAAACCGTACTAAAAAACCAAATCAGCCATATATGAGTTGGAAAACCCAATTATTCAACAAAAAAGACATAGACGAATTGTATCACTTTATCGTAGATACAATCCATACTTCTTACATCAGCTACTATCCTGAGGAGGCCATCAATCTTTTTATTGAGTACTCAAATAAGCATGATATTTTGGATGATGCAGAAAATAATTATGTCATTGTCATTAAAGATAATAACTCCATCGTTGCCACGGGTTCATTGATATATACCCGTATCAAAAGAGTTTATGTAAGTCCCAAATATCAGGGCAAAGGACTTGGTAAATTAATCATGAATGAATTGGAAGCAAAAGCTCGGGCCAATAATTTGAAATTGGTGGAATTGCATTCTTCCCTGTTTGCAAAACAATTTTATGATAGCTTGCATTACAAAATGTTCAAAATAGGAAAAGTAGATGCAGAAAATGGCGAACTTTTATATTATCAACGGATGGCAAAAAGATTGGACCAAAATCATAATACAACAAAATACAATTTTCATAAAAAGCAGTTTAATGTCATACTTAATGATGGAGTAGATGTCGAAGTAAATAAAGAAACCATTTTTAATTTCTATCAAAACGGAGAGTTGATTTATGCAGAATACAAAGGTGGAAAAGTAAAGTATGGCGAAATATTCGGGCTAGTAGAACATGATTCGGTTCAGTTTTATTATAGTCAAGTAAATTTTGAAGACGGGAAAAATATGGGTAGTTCAAAAGACGAAATAAAACTATTGGCTAACAATAAAATACAACTCATTGACAGTTGGGAATGGAAAAGCAAACCCGGTAAGGGACTTTGCATTATGGAAGAGCAGTAAAATTTGAAATGTCAAATACTTCTTTTCTAATCATTCCAGATCAAGTGCGAGTTCAAGCTTAAATTGATTGGCTTTGTTAGAGTCTATATATGATAATTAGAATGTTAAGTTTGCCCTCCCCCCCCCCCCCGGGGCCCCGATTTGTTGAATGTTTTTAAATATATGCTTTAGGTCAAAAGAATATTAAAATTCAAGCTCTGACTTGCTTGATTTGTAACAAAATATCAAAGTTTTATTCAATATACATATTTTAACAAGAACAATGCCAATTGATTTAATACCCTTGTTTTTAGGAACCTAAAAAAAATTGCACTTTTTCACATGTTTTTATATTAGTTTTGCTATTTTTATATCGAATTTTTCGGTTTATTTTAATTAAGTTCAGATCTCTGTAAAATGGAAAACGAGTTGATCAGTAAAGGAATTCCTGTCTTGATGCTTTTAGTTTTAGGTATTATTGAAGCTATGGGAGGATTGTATTTTGATGACAGGAGGTCAAAAAATGACTGGACTATAGAGTTGATCAGCCTGTTTACATTGCCTACTTTGGTACAACCTGCGATATTTGTACTCAGTTTTTGGATATGTAATGCTTGGTTTCATCAGTATGAAGACTATTTTGTCAATGCTGCTTTCGGCTGGCACATTTTGGCGTTTCTTATGCTGGATGATATGACGCAATATTGGTGGCATCGGTTGTCACATTCCAACCGTATGATGTGGAAACTACATCGACCACATCATGTGGTAGAGGAGATGGGCGTTCTCGTCACTTACAGAAACGCTATTCTATATTATGCATTGATGCCCGGTATTTGGTTTTCAGCAATTTTGATTTATATGGGTATGGGATATGCATATCTGTTTTACCTGCCTATAAAATTGGCTGTCATTTTGCTTGCGCATAGTGAAACTAAATGGGACAGATTCTTATACAAATACAAATTGCTCCATCCTGTAGCATGGGTGATAGAAAGGTTGATTTCAACTCCAAGTACTCATTTTGCGCATCATGGCCTCACCGCAGATGATGGGGTTTCGCATCCCAACGGTAACTACGGCAATTTACTTTTTATATGGGATGTTATTTTTGGTACTGCAAAGATCACAAGGCAGTATCCTACGAAGTTTGGGGCATGGAATCAGATCAAAGAACCTTGGTATGTCCAATTATTGTTTCCTATCATTAGGTCCTCAAGACCTGAAAGCGAATTGCATTCTCTGACTACCAAAAACGATTATGATCCATCTATAGATTATAAAGCTTTTGACAGATAAGGAATGATTTATTTAATCCTTATACAGCTGATTTTATTTCTAATACTTCTCTTTGTACTTACATCAAAAATCCGTTTTCAGCTGTCATTGGTTTAGGAATATCCTTTTCATTGATCATCTCTTTGAGGTCTATTTCTATTCCTCTGGCTATGGTTGTAATGGGAACATCATTATAAGTACCTTCGAAGGGATTTTCAGAAAAATCTCCTATCATCTCCATCAAATAAAATACCCAGATCAATAAAGCCGTGAATGGTATAGTTAGCCAAACAGTATGACTATCCTGATTATGAAATACATTGAGCAATCCAAAGGGTATCAATGTACAAAAAATGAGGGTCATCCACAACGCTACTGAGGCGTATTGACGCGGAAAAGGAAAGTTTTTGATCCGTTCGCTTGTACCTTGATTATCATAAAATCCTTTGATAAGCGCATATAACTCCATGTGTCTGAAATCTTCGAAATATCCTGTGTCTCTTAATTCCTGAAGTCTTATAGATTGAGTGTTTAATAGTTGAGCAGCCATATTGGTCTTACCTTCATACACCGCAAATTCTTCATGACTTATTAAACCCTTGACCTCCGCTTCCAGCTGATCAAAATATCCTTCACTTATATCAGGAATATATTTTCCTTTGACTCTATCCTCCGTATGTTCCCATTCTCTGGTTAGCCTCAGCTGATAGCGCAGTGAAGTGAGCTAGGCAATATGTCTAAAAATCAATTCTCTTTTGATAGTATCACTTTGCGGGCCTTGAATAAAGCTACAAACCGCCGTACCAAAACTCCGCGAATTGTTGACAATAGACCCCCATATTTTTCTGGCTTCCCAAGTTCTATCGTAGCTTGCATTGTTTTTAAATCCCAAATAAAAGGCAACAGCGATACCGAGAACACTAATGGGTTGCCAATTGACAGATATATCAAAATTTAGCCGATGGAATAAATATTCAAAAATTATAGTCAACACTGTAGCATATATTATTCCATAAATGAAAGGCCATTTACTCCAATTAAAGGTCATCCAAAAACCATATCGCCTGCGGGTGTACATATATTCGTCTTTATTATTTGTGCAAAAGTAGACAAATGAAAGCAATTTAAAGCTGGTTTACTTATCGTTTGTAGCTTTTTGCTTTTTGTATTATGCTCAAAGTCAATTACCAAGGCTATAACACTAAAATCCCAAAGGGGCTGAATATAAATATCATTGTATGAAATACAGCGCATTTTTGTACCATGGCATAACAACCACAACGTGATTGAATAATATTAAAGATACAATTCGGTTTATACCATTTGATCATCAATGCAGTAGAAGTCATTTCTTATTATTCCCTTCATTAATGTCTATTCTTTGTTAACTTATAATTTAAACATATTACCTTTTCAAAAGTCCAAAAGCAAACTCTTTGACCACATCTTTCCGATGAATCACATCATCTATGCTTTGATGAACAAAGTGATCGGGCAAGATACCTTTTTCATCCGGCTGTGATGTAGCGGTAGAGATATGGGTATTGTTGGCTATGTAATAGTTGATTTTGGTGTTTTTCAGGCGGCAAGAAGTGGAACCTGCAGAGCAAAATTGATTGGAACCCAATTCTTCACCGATGATAGTGCCCAATTTCAAAACTTTGACGAGAGACATAAAATGACCCGTGGTGGAGTTTCCATTTCCATCTATCAAAAACAGCACTTTTCCATTGTAGCCGTTTTTCACAGGTTGGATGATTTCTTCCCCTTCAATTTTCACTAACTTGCCCGGAAAATCAGATTTGGAATAGTAGGTAAATGGTTTGTCGACCAAATATCTCAACAAATGAATGGCAGAAGACTGAGAGCCACCGGTATTGTACCGCACATCAATGATGAGATTTTTAATCCCTTTTTCCTGTATTTGCTTAAAACTTTGATCTATGAACTCTACAAACTCATTGAGATTACTCCAGGAGTAATAATTGAACGATGTGATGGTCATAAGCGCGGTTTTTTTGTCATCCGGAAACTCAAGGCATAACTGATTTTGACAATATTGCAAATAATCCCAATAAGTCCCTATCGCCTTTTCAGGGTGAGTTAGCGTTATGGCTTCATTTTGCCCTTGAATGGTTATTGTATATTTTACAGGCAAATTTAGTGCGTAGGGTATCAGTCCTGAAGAGAGTTTATTGAAAACATGATTTTTGGTCGTTTTGACATGACCCTGTGCCACAATGTGTTGATAAATGCCATCAATAAGTTCGGAAACCTGTACGCCGTTGATACTCAAGATTTCATCCCCGGGTTTTAAACTTTTGTTATTATTCATCTGATCAACAACATACAATTTGTTGTCTATCCATCGGGTTTGGATGGGAAACTTTAAGGCTTGTGGTAACATCTCATATTCAGGGTAAAGACCACCCATACCAGTATGTGCGCAGTGGATACTGGCTATGATTTTGTTACAAATGTATGAAAATTGAGCAAAGGTAGTTTTATCTGTGATCTGAGATTTACACTTTTCTACTATATCGGTAAATGCTTTGTGCGATATAAATTTATGTACATTAGGATGAATTTTGAGTATCGAATTGGCCAATTGATCCAAATCGGCTTTATATGCCTCTGGGGTATACACTTTTCCAAAATTCTCTGCCGGCGTTAATGGCTTCTTCTCAGGATATTTGATGGCTTCTATCCGGTCTTCGGCATTAAAGTTGTCAGGATTTATAGAAAGTGATTTTTCATAATTGGTCAGTGCCAGCTTCTTATCTCCCTTTTTGAGATAAGCTTCTGCCAGACTATCGTATGAGTTGGCTGACCCAAAGACTTCCACGATCAAGCGGAAAATAGCAAAAGCATCTTCTATTTTGTCTGCCCACAAAAATCCGTAACCATACATAGTGAGTTCGTCTTCATTTTCGAAATTGTAAGCATTGGGACTTTCCTGTTTTAGTTTTTTGTAAAGCGCTATTCTTTCTTCAACCGGTTTATGATCAAGTTCCTTAATTTTTTGGACTATGGATTTTGTTACCACCTCCCGTTCACCGCCTACATTTGAAGCAGGCGCAGCCAGTTTATGATGATTTGAACCACATGCTGTGAACAAAAGAAAAGAAAAAACGATCCAGTGGAATTTTAACCTGAAGGTAAGCATAAAATGTATTTTGCTCAAAAGTAGGCAAGTTGATAATGAGTTGCTTTATTGGCAGGTAAAATAAAGGTAAAAAAAAGTAAATCTTGGTGAAAATGTGTGAAACAAACATGTCAATATGTTTATAGTATGACAGTAAATTCATCCTACTTAGTCACCTTCAAAAATCAAAGTCAATTACACTTGTATCAAAATGTAATAAACCGGAAAGCTGATATTTTTTCATAGTTGAAGAGAAATGTTTTGGTTAATTAGGGTCACATCTGTTGGGTTAACCCAACAGTTTCCAATCAAATGGAAAGTCCGTGTAATTTGACAAAGTAGAATTGATCATTGGCAGATTAATCTTCATATTTGTTATATCAAAGAGCAACTATTGTTTCTCAACCTCAAGTTGTTGATCACACCATCCTTTATCACCACATCCTGACATGAAGCACCTATGAGTCCTTTGAATAAGTTGAGGCCGAAAATTTTACCTGAATATTTTGCTGACAAAATGATGTGGTCACCCTTGTCTTCAAATTTAGTGATCTCAAAATAGAAATCTGTTTTTTGGGTGTTCGCAGCACCATTTTTCCAATTGGAAACGAGACAAGCATTTTCTGCAATTCCATCTTTACTTCCGCTGAGTACAAGTTCATAATTCTTTTTATCCAACAAACCTAGACCCAACTTTGCTTCTTTGTGTATGAGTGTCCACTGTCTGTCATCGGGGCTTTGAGCAGCTTTAAAACTAAGTATCAAATAGGGTTTTGTCGTTTTTACTAAAGCATTACCCTTTGGAAAGTATGTAGACGATTTATAATAGTTATTTCCTTTCCATACATACCCATCCATGATGCAAATGGTACCGATAGCATTGACTTTTTCTTCTTTTTTATTAACATTGTCCAATGCTCCAAAACTAAAACTACCTGTTGGATTTTTGATCAGCTTTTTTTTATCCAATGTTTCTAAAGCGAAAAAACCCTCTTTACCAGCCCCAAGTGTTTTCACTAGTTTTTCAAGATCATAATCCTTTATTTCGATCACTTTAAAAACAAATTCAATGCCATCCTCATCTTTGGGTCGGAGTATGTCGCCGATACTTATGCTTCCTGATTCTATTTTGATACCGCCGGTGTAAATGCCTTCCGCTTCTCCATCAATGAAAATATATTTCATCTCTGCTTTAAGCGATTGGGAGATTAATGGTATCTGAAAAAATAAAAATGAGAAAAAAATTAAAAGAACTCTGGTCATGATTGTAAACTAATTTTTAATTTCGACACTAAAGTAAAGTGTTTTTTATAAAAAAGCAATAGATTAAGAGTAAGTTTCATATTTCATCATTTGCCTTCAAGTAAAAGCCTTCATTTTATCCAGGGTAACATTTTTTGTTGTTTGGGATTACCATCACCCAATTAATCTCACGCAACAGTGGGGTATCACCACATAATTTCTTCCACAGATCTGATCGGTTGTCTCTGTCTTGTATCTTCCAGCATCACTTCCGGTATAGATGCTTTCAATGAATCTGCAAACCGGAATTTACACCTTTGTTCGAGTTCTGAAAGGGCTACTTCGTATACTTTAAACGCTTGTAGTTCCAGCGCTTCAAGGCTGTCAATGTTTTGAGTCAATAAAAATGCTTTTGATTTGAGTACACCGTTTACTTTGTAAAATATGATTTTATAAAACTCTCTCGGAATTTTTATGCTGCGATATGTACGGTCATCATCATTAAAGACGGGGCCACCTATCAAACTGATCTTTAGGTTTTCTACATCTACATCATTGAAGACAGCATCTTCTAATTTTCCCCATATACCGCCCAAGCCGCTTTGATTGAAGTCATTCATCTGTGGTGCGATGTTGGTGAAGAAAAAAGAATCGGTATTGGCCTTTTTTGCTTCCGTAAGGCTGCCCCAAATCAAATCTGCCCGTCTGGCAATGTGGCCGCGATCCAGATCATTGCTTCTGTATAAAGACTCACCAGCCTGATGTTTGTCTGGGATTCTTGGGTCATTTTTGAAAGAGATATTTGATCGTGACAGTTTCTTAAGTGCGCCGCCGTCGATATTCCAGGCTACCCAAATAGCCATCCGCCTGGTCTTGTGCAGAGCAAGTGAGAAGTGGGTGTAATCTATGATTTCTGTTCCGTCAAGTTTGTAAGCCACACTGGTATTCGATAGTTTCGGTACATCGACTCTGCTACCTAAAAATTCCGGATGATACGCTTTGATGTTGGTAGGTGGGGCTATAAGTGTTTTGGATGTTTTGATACCCAATTTTTCGAAAACAGACTTTGGATAACATGCCAGTGCATATTCCAGTGGATTGGAAGGTGCCTCGCCGGCGAAATGCAGACCGGCCATGATATTGGAGGGTTTGTGGTCCGGCTTCAGGATCATCCAGACAGAACCGGAGTCTCCGCCTTCAGATATTTCTCCCCGTTCTGGAGGGCGCGTTGTATCTATGCCTATTTCAAAACATCCGATTTCCCTGATTCCGGTGGTGCCACGATAATTAATTTTGGTGATGACATCAGTACGAACTACTACACCATAGGTGACATTGGTAGTGCGACCGCTTTTTACTACTCTGTCATCCAATTCAGGGTCACTGATTTCTTTGACAGTAGTGGCCAACTGAAGGATCTCTTCTTTGTAGGTACGGTCTTCTATAGATGACAAGGCGCAATCTCCGCCGATTCCCAGATAGGATCTGACCAATTGACCACAGTTGTTGAGATCAGTACGATTGTCATCGATGGGACCAGGCTGAACGATCCGGTCGCCAATAGTACCACCGGAACCATGCAATACATGCCAATTGCTCAGTATATATGGTGTTTCGGTCACTCTGTCATAGACAAAACATCCCAGGGTGCCTGCAGTGCCATTGACATGGGAAATGCTGATACCGGGCTGCAATGGATTGACTTTAATTTTTCGATTATTGACAGCCACATCTTCTATGATGCTAAACGAAAGGTCATAGGTGCGTTGCAATACATCTGTAGAGATAGAGATGCCTTCCACTTCTATGGTCTTTGGTATCATGGTCGTACCGAAGGATTCTAATTGGTCGGCCTCCAGTTTGACGGCTACGGTAAACTGAATCGTTATTTCGTCTGTCCTGACACCATCTTTGATTTTATACCCTACACCTATGGAGGATATATTACCGTCTTTCAGATAATCCTGCCCTTTGGAACGTATAAAAGCTCTCAATGATGCAAGGATTTCTTTCTTTGATTTTTTGTTTTTGTTTGGCCATTTTTACTTTGGTTTTTTAAGTGAGTAAAATTAAATGAGTAGCATTATACTTAAAGACAAATTTGACTGTTAAAATTTAGAATTTTAATTGACACATTTTCAATGAATTAAAATCAAAATATTTGGCAGTCTAATTTCTTTTGACTATAATTAAGTAGTATTCCTTATTACGATGATACAAAAGTATAGGTATGTTTCGAGCCAGTCAATATAACTTTTGTTATATATTTCAAAAATCAGAATAAATATGTGTAGATAATTCTAGTTATAATATAATAGTGTATATCAATAGTTAGTCTTAGTATAACAAAAGTTATATTGACAAGTGCTGCATAATCATTTACTTTTGTATGATATATTCAGAAAAGAGCGTAAATTTTCATGGAGATACAATATAAAATAATCAAAAAATGAAGTCTATTAAAAATTTCTTAAACAAGCTTATACTGATGGCTATCATCATGTGGTTCGCTCAGAGTTGCACAACAGTATACGTATATCAAATTGGTGGACCAGGTGGTAGGGAATTAGGGAACCAACCAGGTACAGAGTGGAAAAGTGATGTATCTAATACGTTTTTATACGGTGCTGTCAGAGATGACATCAGGATTGAAAATTGTGCATTGGGAGATGGAACCAGGATCAATATAGAGGAGATTAAAATCGAAAAAAATATTTGGCGCATAGGTTTATATATTGTAACACTTGGGATTTGGGACTCTTCCAAAATAAGTTGGAGATGTGCAAAACCCAGCAATCCTTAATCATCAAGTCATGATCAGAAGAAATGGACCTCAAAAATGGGAAAACATCCATGTTACAGTCGATCTGCCATTAGAAGATCTGATTGACATAGACAACTCGAATGCACAGGGCATCCAACTTGATACTTTTGGAGTATTGAATCAAACATCGAAGGATATCAACGATCTTATTCAGGAAGCAAAAACAAAGAAAAAACAGATCAAAGCCATTGGCTCTGGCTGGGCTTTATCAAAAATACAGGTAACAGACCACTACCTCCTGAATACTAAACTGCTCAACAAATATTTTGAAGTAGATGATCAATTTTTTCACAATGACTATCCTGAAGACAAAAGAAAGTATTTAGTCCTAGCACAATGCGGTATTTCTGTGGGTGAATTGAACGTTTACCTTGAATTGCCAAAAGTAGCTGATCAGGTGCCCCGATCTTTAAAAACAGCCGGCATTGGAGCTGGTCAAACTATAGTAGGTGCAGTCTCGGGCAATACGCACGGCGCCAACATATTTTAAACCATACTCTTCAACTTTTACTGATTTAAATAATCTTGAAGTGCCATTTAGGAATAAAGTAGATGGAGGTGTTTATTGCAATAATCCAACCCTCACAGCAATAATCGAAGCTCAAACTTATTTTGATAAAGATTTAGCAGAATTACAGGTTTTGTCAATCGGGACAGGGCATCAAAAATTCACTGAATCTAATTCCAAAAAGATTATATCAAAATTTGGGATCTTATACTGGATAAACCCATTTAAAAAAAGGCTTATAGATTTGTTTTTTCAAGGTCAAACACAACAAACTCAAAATCTCATTAAACTTATTAGTAAAAATACTCAAAACCCTACACAAAAGAAGTTTGAATATTACAGAATTGACACTGAATTGGATAATGGTTGTAATATAGACCTTGACGAAACAAACCCTGAGAAGCTTGATATTCTTAGTGATAAAGCAGTTAGAGAATTTCAGAAAAATGGACATTTGGTAATCAATACTTTTTTTAAATAATTCAGCCACTTTACAAACAATAATCTCCAATACAAATACCATTACTTTGTAAACACAAAAGATAAACTGAATATGGGTTGATGTATAAAAACATTTACGACACCCTCCCCTTTCTCCTAAGCAAATCCAAGGTTACATTGTATTTCAGTATGAAGTTTTGATTGCCGGATATAGGTCTCAATTCTCCCCAGGATGTACTTCTTTCGGTAAAGAAATTTTCATTCCAAACCAGGAATAAATCATGGCCGTCGTTGAAGTTGTACCTTAGTCTGAAATTATTGAATATCTGACGGTTGGTACTGTTGAATTGTATCACATAATTGACAGAAAGATGCAGATTCAGGGCATAATTCAATCTCAGACGGCCTATGTGGATGGTTTCGATGTTTTGTCCGAAACGGAGATGGTTGAGACTGTATTGACCCTGGATTTCCCAGTTTTTTCCGAGATTCCATATGGGACTGTATGTCATATTTACCCTTTGGCCGCCAAAAAAAGTACCGGCTGCCGTACTGAAAAAGTTTCTGAAATTTTTGGCTCGCGGCTCAAGGTATTCAAAAGATACCTGCCCGAAACGGTAGGTACCGGGAGATACAGTAGTCATGCTGCTAAAAGTCAGTGGTGAAGCCAAAAACTCGTAATTGTACGTCGCTTCCATGGTCGTCTCCATCCCTTTGAAAGTATTCAGCTGCAGTGTGGACTTCATTTCTATGGATTCCCAGTTGTGTTGAGTAGCACCACGATAAGCATCCAAATCCAGAATCCGCCATCTGATATATTGATATTTCCTGTTCTTGTCCTGGGCAAATTTTCCCCAGCTTACCCTTCCTTTGAAAAGATGAAAATCGGACCTGTCCAAAAATCCGGATGCAGGATTAAAATCACGACCGGAATATGTATAGGAAAACTGGCTGAAGATCTCATCTGTTTTGCGCAATTCATATCGCAGATTGATGCGGGATGCTTCCGGATTGACCGGCTTACCGCTTTCAAAAGTGGTGGCCATAGCTCCCACGAAATAGTGATCTCCTGAAGGATTGATGAGCATGTCCAGGCCTAAGCCGGTGTTGATTTTTTGCTCCACCCAACGATTTGTAGCCATCAGACCTACAAAAGATTGCTGATTGAAAAATTTCCGGCGCAATCTCAATGTTGTAAAATTTTCGCTCGCTCTTAGCCTGTTGTCATCATCATCCCTGAGTGGGGCTGTCTGCATGCTTAGAAATCCGATATCTGTATCAGCATTGAGTTTTCCTGTCATTCTGGCACCACCATATACAGAAGTCAATTGTCCGTCATTGATGCCGATCCGTCTGCTGTAAAACATTTGAGTCCTGCCACCTAGATTGAAATCAAAGAGCCCGGCTGCTTCCTGAAAAAACTGTCTCTTCTCAGGGAAAAACAAAGAAAATCGGGTCAGATTTAGCAATTGATCATCGGCTTCCACCTGGGCAAAATCAGGGTTTAGCGACACGTCCAGGGTCAGGTATGGGTTGAGACCTGCTTTGATATCCATACCCAATTGCGCTTTTTGATCAGATGTCGTTGAAAATTTTTTCTCTTCAGCATTGACTGAATTAAATCTGGAAGTGGCTGCTGCCAGGTAGGGTGTTACTAAAAATAATTTTCGGGGTTTAATATCTGAAAGTACTACCGGTTTTTTCACAGAAGGTTTGCTCATGCCGTCCAGAATATTTTGCGGTATGGCAGGAAAAATATGCATTTCCTGAGGGTTTTGCAGAGTCCGTGCAGCACTTATACCCACGATCACATGACCTCTTTCATTTTTTCTGAGTCTGAGATTGTACAATGGGATCTTTATCTCAAAAAACCATCCCTTATGGTTGACCACAGAACGTGCATCCCAAAACATATTGAAATCCTGATTGAATGCCGAAACGCCAAGATCTACACCATCATTGCCAATGGCAGCATCATATCGACTCCCCATGGGATAAACTGAAAAAATTAATGCATTTTGTTTGTCAAAGGTATTATCGATGTGAAAAGTAGTCCAATCATCTCCTCTCCAGCCATCACGAACTAAGTTTCTTATGACGAGACTGGTACTGTCTTTGGTATAACATCTTCCAGCCACATAAAAATAATGGTCATCATACCCAACCAACATCTCCGTTTTTTCGGAAGGTTCTGCTCCCCAAATGGGACGAGATGTAATAAAGCCCATTTTGTAAGCATTGTCCCAGGCAACCTCATTACTCAACCCATCGAAAATGACAGGACCTGTCAGTTTTCCTACAGCCAGTGTATCTTTCAGATAGTTTAAGTCCTGCCCCGATACCAATATTTTTAAAAGAAAAAAAACACCAATTGTCAATAAACCCCGCGTCATATTTTGTTTTATGTACAGATAATAATATCCAGAATGAGTAATTGTTTATATATAACTAAAGTTTCGGAGTTGCTATATTAATCTCTCATTTTCATAATTTAGTTTATATGTAATTTTATTTGTAAGTACATTGGTTTTACTTCTTTTTCTTTTGTCTTGATACAAAGAAACAAAAAATCAAGCCTGCCTGCCCTGACGTTACGGCGAGGCAGGGCTTTTTCATTTTCTTAACGTCAAACCTTCACAAAATCGCTAAACATAAAAAACTCGCCTTTGGAGTTTATCACCGTTTTAATATTTGAGGAACTGCATTATTTCTACAATATTTGAAATAATTTCAAGCCGACCAAAGTTTTGGTCGGTTCCTTCGTTAATGATTGAAATCATTCAATCATTTTTTGCCAAAGCAAAATCACTCAGTCTTTTTCTTAACGCAATTTTGCAAAGTTTTGTCTAAAAATGAAAAGGCCAATCATAGGTAGACTTTGGCACATTATATCTGTGTACTATAAGTTTAGTCTTTAAGAATAGATATACTTGAAAAAGCTACCTAAGACATTGGCTATCAGTACTATAAGTTATTATATTCAATAATTGTTTAATGTGTAATATTTTATATATACTATTTACAATCACTGAAACTTTAATATACTCTAAAAAATCTAAAATGATATTTCTTTTTGGAGAATAATTGGATTTTCAGATTTCTTCACTTGAAGTAATAACGTTCTTCATAAGCGTTTAGCTGTATCGCTCAGTTGCACCGGTCTCCCAGCACACAAAATCAGGACATTCTACTTGTTTAAACAATTTTGGCTTGGTGTCCCAAGTATTCAAAATAGATATTGCTTAATATAATAAATAAAAATACTCACTAATTATTTGTCAAATTCATAATCCTCACATTTTACCACAACACTACAAGTTTATCTTAATAATTACATATTTTTGTTTTTTGATAGAATGTTACTTCGCCATACCATAAAATGAATCATAAAATATGAAATCAACTTTTTCCACATTGTTTATCCTGATTTTCAGCCTCATTATCCATGGGCAGAGACTTCAGGACCTTACAAAATATGTAAATCCTTTGGTGGGTACGGATTCAAAGTTTGAATTTTCAAACGGCAATACATATCCTGCGATCGCCATGCCCTGGGGTATGAATTTTTGGACACCGCAGACCAATCGTATGGGCGATGGTTGGTGTTACCAGTATGCTTCAAATAAAATCAGAGGATTTAAACAAACTCATCAACCATCTCCCTGGATTAATGATTATGGGGCTTTCTCGATTTTTGCTACTACAGAAAAATTGGTTTTTGATGAAAACAAACGCGCATCCTGGTATTCGCATAAAGCAGAAACAGCAACCCCGTATCACTACAAAGCTTATCTGGCAGATTACAATACTACCGTTGAATTGGCTCCAACAGAAAGGGCCGCATCTTTTAGGATCACATATCCTCAGACGGACAAAGCTTATTTGATTGTTGATGGTTTTTTTAAGAACTCATATATCAAGGTATTTCCTAAAGAAAGAAAAATCATCGGCTATGCCTGCAATAATTCAGGAGGTGTTCCTGATAATTTCAAAAACTATTTTGTCATTTATGTAGATAAAGATTTTGAACAAATTTACACAGTAGCGGACAGTATCATTACCGAAGGTAAAATGGAGTCCCTGAGCAAACACTCCGGAGCCATCATCCGCTTTAAAACCCAATCCAATGAAAAAGTACATTTGAAAATCGCTTCCTCGTTTGTAAGTCCTGAGCAAGCAGAATTGAATCTGCAGAGAGAAATCGGACAAAACACTTTCGATCAGGTAGTCTCCAAAGGACGAACTGAGTGGAACAAACAATTGAACAGAATCAATGTCGAAGGGGGAACTGATGCACAATTCACCACCTTTTATACAGCTTTGTATCGAACACTACTTTTTCCCAGAAAATTTTATGAATACGATAAGGATAACAAAATCATACATTACAGCCCTTACAATGGGAAGATCCTGGATGGCTACATGTTTACTGATAATGGATTCTGGGATACTTTCAGAGCAGTGTTCCCGTTTTTTACCCTTATCTATCCTGAGCTCAACAGCCAGATGATGGAAGGACTGGCCAATGCATATAAAGAAAGCGGATGGCTTCCTGAGTGGGCAAGTCCGGGACACAGAGACTGTATGGTTGGGACCAATTCTGCCATACTGATTGCAGATTCTTACTTAAAGGGCATACCCAATAAAGAGATAAATACCTTGTATGAAGCCATCTTAAAAAACAGTAAGAATGAGGGACCATTAAGCTCGGTTGGAAGATATGGTGTGGAATATTACAATACATTGGGCTATGTACCTTATAATGTCGGGAAAAATGAAAATGTAGCCAGGACATTAGAATATGCTTTTGCTGATTTCAGTATCTCAAAACTTGCCAAATCATTAAAAAGACCCCAATCAGAAGTAGATACTTTTGAGAAGCGGGCATCCTATTACAAAAATGTTTTTGATCCGACTGTCAATTTTATGCGCGGCAGAAACAACAACGGTACATTTCAATCTCCTTTTCGCCCTGATAAATGGGGTGATGCATTTACTGAAGGTTGTTCATGGCACTGGACCTGGTGTGTATTTCACGATGTGCAGGGATTGATCAACCTCATGGGTGGCAAAGATCAATTTATCAGCAAGATGGATTCAGTTTTTGTGGTCGCGCCTACGTTTGATTATTCCTATTATGGCGCACAGATCCATGAAATCACCGAAATGCTGGTCATGAATATGGGACAATATGCTCATGGAAATCAACCGATACAACACATGCCTTATATGTACAATTACGCCGGCGAACCATGGAAAACCCAATATCATGTGAGAGAGATCATGAATAAATTGTACTCTCCGGCTCCGGATGGACTTTGTGGAGATGAAGATAATGGTCAGACTTCGGCCTGGTATGTTTTTTCTGCCATGGGTATGTATCCTGTAACGTCGGGGACAAATCAGTACGTGCTTGGAGCTCCGCTGTTTAGAAAGATGACACTCCGCCTTGAAAACGGAAAATCATTTGTCATCCATGCTAAAAACAATAGCCCGAAGAATATGTATGTTGCAAATGCAAAATTGAAAAACAGAGCATATACCAAAAATTTCCTGAAGCATGAGGACATCACAAGTGGTGGTGTTTTTGAATTATTAATGTCTGCAGAGCCAAACAAACGAAAAGGAATCAAAAGGGAAGATTTTCCACACTCTATGAGTAATGAAAAATGATAATAAGGGTCTCCTGAAAATACCAAAATCTTTTAATTCAAAGGCCTGACTTTGTAAGAGTATGTTTAAAATTTTTCTTAGTTGTAAATCAAGAGATTATGGTTCTGGCGATAAAATAATCAACGCATTTAGCCTGCCTGCCAACTATAATATAGACGGGCAGGTGAACTAAATAAGGCGATTATTTTGAAGTCAGGTTCATAATACATTGATTTTAAGGCAATAAAAATTTAAACATACTCTAAGACTAAAGCATTTTACGAAGTGCCGGAACATCATTTTTTCACTGGTTTGTACAACACTTTTCCAGCCCGATTTTCAGTAAAGACAGTATCATCAACTGTAATCACACCATTTACAATGACAAATTTGATACCTTCAGGATATTGATGGGGTTTCTCAAAGGTAGATTTGTCCTTGATAGTGGCAGGGTCAAAAATGACAATGTCAGCATAATTACCTGATGCGATCATACCTCGATCAGTTAGACCCATCCTTTTTGCCGGCATGGAAGTCATTTTCTGAATGGCATTCTCCAATGATAGTAGTTTTCTATCTCTGACATAATGACCCAATACCCTTGGAAATGTACCATATGCGCGTGGATGCGGATGACCGAAACCTGGTACCGATAACCTTCCGTCAGAAGCAATCATCGTTTTGGGATGCTGCATGATTCTGTCCACATCGCCGTCATCTATCGCATGAAAAATCGCGCCTGCCCCACCTTTCGTCTGGGCTTCAATGATGAGATCAGCTCCGTTTTCCGGTGTTGGTGCTAATTTTTTTTCTTGACACCAGTCTTCTAGTGTCTTTCCTTCGAGAGCTTTATACCAGTCCACTTTTCCGAATTGAATTCTTTTTAGTTCTCCGGAACCACGATCATTCAGGATATTAAATATGATACCTTGCTTGATGCTATCTCTTAAAGACGGTGTTTTGATCCTAACTCTGAAATCTTCCAACCCACCTTCCAGAGCCCATGACGGTATAAGTACGGATAAGCTGGTATAGCTGGCCGTATAAGGATATTGATCTATCTGAACATCAAGACGCGAAACATTGGCAGCATCCACCATTTTCAGCGTTTCGGAACTTTTTCCCCAGGATGGTTTGCCTATAGCCTTATGATGCGTGAGTACGACCGGTATGTTTGCTTCTTTTCCTATCAGAATTGCTTCTTTTACTGCTTCGATCAGACCCAGTCCTTCTTCTCTCAAATGTGAAGTATAAAATCCTCCATACGAAGCTGCCACTTTTGAAAGTTCAATGACTTCATCCACTTTTGAAAAAGTACCGGGCAAATATTTTAAACCCGTAGATAGTCCAAATGCACCTTCTTTCATAGCTTGGGCTACCTGATTTTTCATTTTGGAAAGCTCAGCAGCATTGGGTTCCCTGTTGTCAAGCTTCATGACATTAGTGCGGATGGTGTTGTGTCCCGCCAGATATGCCACATTCATTCCTAATGGCATTTTTGCTATCTTTTTTAATGTTTTGCCAAAAGGCCAGAGGCTGCCTCCATCAGGTCCACCTAAAGCTAAAGTTACACCTTGTCTGACATGACTTTCAGCATCAGGTGTCTGGAGGATAGGCTCCAAATGGGCATGCAGGTCTATAAATCCTGGTGAAACCGCCATTCCGTCTGCATTGATAACTCTCCCTGCTTTCATGTTTTTTGCATCTCCAATAAATGTGATCTTTTCACCTATGATACCAATATCCGCTTTGAAAGACTTTTGACCCGACCCATCAAAAATATTTCCGTTGAGAATTAGAATATCATATTTCTGAGAAGATACCAGCTGGCAAAGCACTATAAGTATTATAAAAACGCAAAACAATTGTTTCATTTTATGTCGAATTGAATAATTTAAAGCAAGATAAAAATATTATATTATACTCAAAATAAATTGGTTTGCGAAAATTTAATTTATCAATTTATTCATTTTGAGTATAATGGCGACAGAATTATTTGCAAAATAAATTCTCGTCGGTATAATTTGGCTGCATAGTTTACATTTGTCTTTCAATGGATACTTTTTCCAAGAAAGACTAGATTAAAATTCTTAAAACATCATTTATTCTAAAAATCCATCTACATTTGGCCATCAAATACAAAATACATCAAAATGGATTTTTTGGATAACATACCAGCCGGATTTTTTGAGACTGCGGGTTTAATAGTGGGAATAGGTGCCAATATTGTCATCGGCATCCAAGTTTTTAAAGAATTTAAGTCTCATCAGCCAAGCAGTCTTTCATTGGGGTACGTCATAGGATGGTGGCTTATTTTTGTATTTTGGTTTTTTTATGGTATCAGATTTGATGCTGTTGCTATCACCATCTCCAATGGTTTGGCTACCCTTATTCAGACCATCTTAATATTGGTGGTTATCAGAAAAAATAAAAAGACTGACCCGCAATCATTGTGAGTCAGTCTTAGAGTAAGTTTAAACTTTTATCATTTGGCTCCAAGCGGCAAATTTAATTTTCTGTTGTAACATCAACTTCGTTTGTCAAAGTCTTACCTGACTTTGACGGAACCTATCTTACGGT
Organism: Saprospiraceae bacterium; assembly: GCA_016718205.1. Classification (GTDB taxonomy): domain Bacteria; phylum Bacteroidota; class Bacteroidia; order Chitinophagales; family Saprospiraceae; genus OLB9. The sequence goes on along the minus strand of JADKEB010000037.1, from coordinate 126,755 downwards.
CTTTGACCGGTTGTGGACAATTTACTCCGGTCATGAGACCGATATATAAAAGTCCAAAAGTCAGAGACTATGGACAACAGATTTATTGTTTTACATCTCCACCAAACATTGGCTATATCCAATATCTTACCTTAACAAGCTGACATTTCCTTTCTTCAAAAACCGATCTCCACTGATACATGTGGCTCTGATGTAATACGCATACACATCGGGAGCCATGAGTTTTCCTTCAAATGTTCCATCCCATCCTTCATCTATCCTTGTAGTGCTGAATACCTCCTGACCCCATCTGTTGTAAATGACAAACTCGAGTTCAGTGATTACATTGGATTTTACCAAAAGGATATCATTTTTACCATCACTGTTGGGTGTGAATGCATTGGGCAGGTATTCGTCTTTGTCTGTACAAGCTACTACTGCTACTCTCACTGTAATCTGACCAGTCCCGACGCAACCATCACGATCTGTGACAGTAACTGTATACGTGGTATTGTTGATGGGCGAAACAGTTATCGATGTGCCTCTGTCCCCGTTATTCCACACGTAGGTTGCTCCTGTGATAGGGTTTTTGATGCTGATAGTGGCAGTCTTTCCTTGTTTGATTTCCAGATTGGGATCGACAAATTCCACTACTAATGGAGGCTGTACCTGTGCCGTATAGGTCAACTCTTCTTCACAACCTGTTGTTTTATTTTTTACGATTACTTTAATTTGCTGACCTTGGGTGACTCTGACTACAGGAGCATTGGTATTTCCTCCTGAAACTATGGCTGATGCCGGGCTCCATGTGTAGGTATAGTCATTCGGGTTACTTATATTGAGGGTGAGCACGGATTGCTGATTGGCACAGAATTTTCCCGTAAAAGTGGCTACAACCGGGCTTTTCACATCTGGTGTGATATTTCTGGTTTCTTTACATCCTGTAGTTTTGTCTGTGATGACTACACTCAAAGATTTACCGGTTTGTGCACTTACCATAGGCTGATGTGTTGTTCCTCCACTGACGATGAGTTCTGACGGAGACCATACAAAGGTGTAATTTTGTGGATTACTTATATTGATCTTGATCTGATAGTCAGTACGAGGACAAATAATGGCGGGAAGATCGACAGTATAATCAAATTTGAAAATGCTGATCTTTGTTCTTATGGAATCCTGGCAGCCATTACCATTGGTACCTTTTAACAGGATATCCGTGGTGCTCATCGGTTTGACTTTTAAAGTCGGACCAGAGCCTAAGACCTTTCCGGTCTGATCTGTCCATGTATACGTGGCTCCCGTTCCATTGGATGTGGCTGTCAAAGTGACTTCACTGCCTTCACACACTACCTGATCGGCAATGGGATTTATTTTAAATTTTTCAATGATCGTAATCGTTTCCTTCACTTCCTTGAAAGGACAAACTGTATCCGGATTTCTTAAAGTAATGGTATATGTGCCATAGGACGAATACAAATGGCATGGAGCAGCCAAATCAGAAGTATTGGAGTTGCCACTTGCAGGGTCGCCGAAATTCCATAACAACTTTCCTGTATATTTTCCGATAATAGTAAAACAAACATTTTTGTCACCTGCACACACATCATTTTTAACCGTCACTTTTACGGTCGAATCACCGATTTCGGGCACAATTATCTGGCTGGTCACATTATCAAATGGACACTCTGTACCAACATTTTGAACAGTTATGGTGTAAGTACCCGGTTTTTCATATTTAAAACATGGGGCACGCATGACAAGCGTATCTTTTGCAAGTCCTGTTCCGAAATTCCAACGTAAATTCCCGTCAAAGGTACCTGTTGTCGCAAAACACATAGCATAATCTTTACAAGACTCCAGCACTGCCGAAAATGTCACAGGCTTTGGTATGGTTACACTTATTGGGATAATGATATCTTTGATACAGCCAAACTGATTTTTTACTGACCCTTTGATATCAAACGATGTAGTGTCATTACTATTTAGTTTTATGGTGATGACATTTCCAGTTGCAGATAGTACGCGAGGGTCACTAAATGTCCACGTAAGGTTATGAGTAATTATATTATTGATTATTGTTATGGCTTTAGGCCCATTTTTACAAAATGAATTAGAGGGCGGTATAGAAATATCAATGGATTGATCGATCACTTCGATGGAGTCAAGGCTATTCCCGCAGGCACCATTTACAGTTCTTACATAAAATGTAGTGATGATTGCATTTAATTTTACCTTAAGATTTGATGCCGAACTTAAAATAGTTTTGAAATCTCTCGTACTACTCCATTCAAAACTTCCGTTGCCACCAGCCACGCTTAGATTGGCATCTGAACATACATTTTTGTCTCCCGTGATAACCAGTGGAGGTGTTTTATCCAGCACTTTTACATCCAAACTGTCTTTGATAAAACAGCCGTTTTTATTGGTGATGGTCACACTGTATTTTGTTGATTGTGTCCCTACAAATCTTGGGTTGGAAGGATTGGAAAGGTCTAAGCCAGAGGTTGGTGCCCATGTATATTTATTGGTGGTGTCCACTTTTGCAAATATATCAAATGAAGTACCGGTACATAGCTCCACTGTTCTTTTAGCAAGAGGTGAAATCGGAAAATTGCCTCCATTTTTTACAACTATTTCCTTTATAAGGCTGCTGTCACACGCACCCGTGGAAGATCTTGCCAATAACCGAACTTTATAATTGCCAGGCTCAGAAAATTTAAAAGTGGGATTTTGAGCTGTTGAAAGGAATCTTGGGTCTGTTGATGGATAATTAAAATTCCATTCGTATGTATTGCCGTTTTCTGTATTATTTTTAAAGGCGTAGGAAAGACTGTCGCAAGGGTCATTGACTTCCGGGGTAAAGTTTACGATGATTGGTGGTAGGCATATTCGTACATTGTACTGAAAATCTCTTCTTACAGTGGATATTAATCTGCCATTCCTGTATTCTTCGACACATATGCCTATAAGAAACTGGCCAACAAGGTTTGGATTAGCTGTTATGATGCCGGAATTCGGATTGATTTGCAATGGGACACCTCCCATCAAATCACTTATGGAGTAGGGGCTTTTGAACTGTAAAAGATTATAAGGTGGACTAGCGGGTGGTTGTGGTTGAGGAAATTGAAATGATGCCCCATCAAAAGGATTACAGATTTTATACACTAAAGAGTCACCATCAGTATCTGAAGCTGAATGATTAAATATCAGTGGCTTGTTGGCACAAATATAGACATCCGGCCATGTTATAAACCTAGGTGAACTATTCTTCAATGCAAGGGCTTCTTCAGTGATGGCAATCCATTCTGTAGACCCTGATTCAAGCGGATTGATCACATTATTCAGGCTGCTGTTTCTGCAGCAACGCTGATATGCAATGATGTATCCACCGGGTATAGATGGCAAATCTACAATGGTTTTGTAAGTTGTCGCTTGCACGCATACTCCCAATCCTTCCACTCCGCAGGCATTACTCAGGGTCTTTCCAATAGTATCACTGGAGATGAATGGTAGTCTGATTTCACTGATGAGCGCATTGCTCACACCTGAAAATATACCAACAGAAGCGGGGTTGTCAAAATCTACTTGTCCTAAAGCACAATCTCTTCTTAAAGTCAGAGTAATCTCATACTGATTTCCGCTGACGTATCGGTAAGTGATATCTCCGCCGATAATGTGAGTTGCATCCACTTTATGTGCTGTTGCCAGACTAACCAGCAAAAACACAACAGTTTTTACAATTATATTAAAACTTTTCATCATTTGAAATTTATTTTTAAAATAATCAGTTTATTTAATGTTTATTCTCAATAATTCTACACGTCTCTCTTTGGCTGCTCCTATGTAATAGACAGAATTTCTTCGGTCATCCAGATTGTCTGACAATCCAGACTTAGCGGCTTCTTCACCATAGGAAACATCCTTGAAAAATAGTGATTTGTTCTTAAGGTATGATTTCAATACGCCATTATTATATGCGATCAATTCGTTTACTACAGACTTGATACGTCTTTTACTTAGCGTTTTATTGTAATCTGTCTTAGCTCTGGGCGAAGCAAAACCTTTGATCTCCAACTCAACTTTTTCACCACTATCCAATGCTGACTGCAGGTATCTGCATACATCTATCAATCTTTCTCTGCTTCGGTTTACATCATTTAGGAAAAACATACTCAAATCTTTAGTTGCGGCATCTTTTTCTACACCTGACAAAGGTTGGGTATAATTGGAGATATATTCACCTTCTTTTGCCAGATAATCAGTTGCAAGAGGGATATATAATAACTTAGTGGATGGTGAATTACTCCTTGGATTTGGATAATCATTGTCAAAATACAAAGATAATGGCAACATAGATGGTAGATACAGATTTTTCCGGATGACACCGGTGGCATTGTTTGTATTAAATGTCTCGGAAACAGAAGAATAACCTGGTTTTGATGCTGTCAATTTGTATTGACGCCCTTTCACCACATCAAATTTGAAATCATTGGATGTATTATTTGTGATTACTATTTCTTTTACACTACCATCAGTAAGATCAATAAGTGTCACAGTGGTTCCGATGAGCTCCTTTCTCGTATTCTCGTCAAATGTGAAGACTTCAAGTCTGAGTTTTTCGGGTTCTAAGTAAAGCTTTTTTACTAATTTTTTATCAGTACTATTGGTACTGAATCTTTCCATTGCAGTAGTATACCCATCTTTCGTAGCAGTGATTTTATAATTTTTGTTTGGTGCAAGTATAAATGATTTTTTATTTTCCAAATCTGTATTGGTCAGACATTGGATGAGTTTGCCAGTATCTTCGTCGTACAGGCATATAGTAGTGCCGGTCAGGTCGGTACCATCAGGATAAAGCAATGTATATACATCTAACTCAATTTTATTATCGATTTTTACAGTGTAAATGTCCATACAGCAGGCTTCATATGAAGTAAACTGGTTGTAAAAGCCCGTCCTGTTTGAGGTAAGATATCCTTGTGTGCCCTCAGGATTGACATAATAGTACATATCATTCATGCTTGTGTTCACAGGAGGAGGCAAGAGGGTGATGTCAGGACTGCTGGAAGGAATACTATACACATCCATGCCACCATACCCTTCCCTGCCTTCAGAACTGAAATACAGGGTGGATGATGCTTTATGATAAAATGGAGTGATTTCATCTTTATCGGTATTGATTTCCTTTACAGGAGATGCTGAAGTGTAGGTATTGTTTTCCATGGCACTGAACCATATATCTCTTCCTCCGGATCCTCCGGGACGATCAGATACAAAATACAAACCTTCTTTGCCGGATGTCAGATGAATGCCGGGATAAGGCTGTGTATTGCTTGAGCCTATTTGATTTACTGCTTCGCCAATTTTGGTTTCGTTTGTTAGATTACCATTTTGATCGATGTCTGAAACATAGATTTCGCATGATTGTGTCCAACCATTAGCATAATCGCAAATGCTGTAATAAACCTTATTTCCCGCATCGTTAAATGCAAAATTAGCAACAGATCTGTCGGCGTGTGTAGTATTGAGACCAACAAATTCAGGCGACATTTCTGATTTTTTCATGAGGGTCTTGGCTATCTGCTTATACTTAAGGTTTTTTGATTTCGACTCAAATCTCAGGCTACTAAAATACATGGTCCCTTTATGATCGGATGCTGCAAAATCTGCATCTGTCGTATTGATGTCTTCGCCCATCAGCTCCACTTTAAAGTTGGGATCGGGATTTTGACTAAGACTTTTAGCTTTATTGACAGCAGCAATATTTTTTCTGGATTCACCGGTCAGTTGCTGATTGTCATTAGCATACTCAGACAAATACTGATTGTAATACATGGATGCCTTGTCATACATGCCCAATTTGTGGTACATTTCGCCCAATCTGAATACAGCATCAGGATATTGATTGCTCTTAATGGTATCAAGTAACTCATGATATTTTGATGCGGCATATCCATACGCAGTGTACAGTCTGGCCGATTCTGCAGTTTTGTACATGATCGCTGCATCGGTCTTATCATATGCCAAAGCTTCATCAAAATAAACCAAAGCTCCATGATAGTTTTTTTCTGCAAATGCTTTCTCAGCTTCTACAAGAAATGCTTTTTTTGATTGAGCCTGTAATCCACAAAACACAAAAAAAGCGATAAATAGAAATAAAAATTTTATCTTACTCATAAATTTATTTTTTATATTATTATTTAAGATAATGTATAATCAATTAAATATTAAAGAATCATACAGTTTTTAAACTTAAATGGCTTTACATTTTTAATGATGTATCTAAGGTGAAGTTCATATGCTCCACGACTTGTATTCAATGCGGTATTATAACCTGTTTTATCCATGTCAAGGTTGAATCCCAGATACCAGTCATTGTATTGGGCTGCTACCGTAGGGATAAATGATCCCGAAGTCCTGTAACCTAAACCCAGATGTAATTGAAGTGCTTTGCCTCGTTCTTGATTTAAGTGAATTTTTCCCAATGCGCCGAAAACAGTCTCATTATACTTTGTTTGAATCTGATGTAGTGCATGCAACTGAAGATCCAACTTTTCAGTGAGCTGAAAGTTGCCTACTCCAGATAAAGTAAACCTTCTCGGTAATTTTGTAGGTTTTTCTCCATTAAAGGATACTTCCGGTTCGATAAGGTGTATCGCTCCGATACCCAGGTCCAGGTTTGTCCTTGCGGATTTCTGATACCTATAGTTGACTCCGAGTCCGGTTTCAAAATAATTGATTCTTTCTGTTGATTCAAAAGGCTCCTGACTGGACAATCCGGTATTAAAAATATCACCATTCCACTGTTTGTCCCACCTGAGCGATTTTGTATCAAATCCTCTTGTGGCAAATCCTATTCCCAGTCCTAGACTAAGAACATTCTTTTGGTTGATCATACGATGTATGGCCCCGTTTAGACCCAAATTAATGAGGTTTAATCTGGAATCACCCTGTTTGTCATAATTCAGATTAAAACCAAGGCCGTAGAAATTTTTTTCATTACCATAAGGAGTAATGTTTTTGTCATATGCACCACTGAAAGTGGTCCATGGTACAGGTACAAATCGCCACTGGCTGCGATGACTGGCAATGAATCTATGGTCACCATTAAACATGCCTGTTTGGGCAGGATTTAGATTTTGCGGTGAATTATAAAACTGACTGTAATGAATATCCTGCGCAGACCCAGTGGATTGGATCGTGTACATACAGAATATTGTAAACAAAAATTTTAGTAATGAACTATGCATATGTCATTGATTTTAAGTTCGTTAAAGAATATGACAATCTGATAAAATCACTTTGTCATCAAACCGAATATCTATTTTGAGTTTTTTTATCAATTGCCTGATATCTATGGGCAATAATTTATTTACTCAAGTAAGAGATTCTGGTATTTATTTTTTGGAAATTGGGGTAAAACTGTATTGGTATTCTATTGATCTAAAACTTAAAGTAATTTTGATTGCAAATCAGTGATTGTAAATTGTCTTATTTTCAAGGCATTAATATCAATCAGCTAAGTCGGACACTATCTAATTTCTTTATCAATAAATACATTATAGATTTTAATTTAACAAGTTAGAGAACTCAATCAATTAAAACTATTCTACAAATGATGACACAAAGGTAATTTTATTTTTTAAAAGATATTAAAATTTTTAAAAAAAATATGATTAATTCATCTTTTTATTATTGTATAATGGTCAGACTATCTGATTTTTATAAATCTAATGATAATTTAAGTGGAAAGAATAGCACAAATGTTGCAAGAAGTATGGGGAAAAATATCAGGTTTAAGTAAATAGGAGTAGGTATCATATATCTTGTTTAAGTCTGAAATACTTAGCATATGCATCAGTCCATTTCTAAGCGATGTTCCCAGTGGACCAAATTTTGTCAAACCCAAAGTGTCTGCTATCTCTATATTTGTTACAATAGGCATAATGACTAATTTTTATAAAAGTAGTTGGCGAATATTAACTCAAAATGAATTGTATATTAAGTCATTATTAATTGTAGATCAATCAAGTATGTATTTACTCAAAGGCACACACCACATTCTTGAAAAACAAGGTGAAAATGTTCAATCTGCCCGTATCATAAGGTTTACATCCGTAGATCGTATTGTGGAGTTATCATCCATAATCAAGGAATACATCATAGAAGCTATAGCTATCGAGGAGAGTGGAGTTAAGGTAGAATTCAAAAAAGATATTGAGCCTGTACCATCAGAATTGGAAGATAAATTTGATGAACTACCTTCACTTAGAGATGCATTTTATGCCCTTACTCCCGGTAAAAGGAGAGGATATGTCATTTACATTTCGCAGCCCAAAGGATCAGAAGCAAGATTCAGCAGGATAGAAAAATGTATCGATAAGATCATGAATGGAGAAGGATTTCACGATCACTATAAATCAAAGAAATGATATCATTTGTCAATAAATTCTCTGGCTATATTCAGTGTTCTGAAAGTATAGCGTTTTTTGCTTCTGTGTTCTGATTGTCTCTGAGAGATGTCTTTGATCATTTCAAGTACTTCTATGGTATGAGCACCTTTGTTGAGCATAATGCATTCTGCCTGAGTTGCATGGCCGGCATCGGTGATTTCTGAACGGGTGGCAAGACCCGATTTATTGAGATTTTCGAGTACCTGAGTGGCCCAAATCACAGGTACATGCGCTGCCTCACATATCCATAATATTTCTTCCTGAATTTCAGACATACGTTCGAACCCAATCTCCACTGCCAAGTCGCCTCTTGCGATCATGACTCCAACTGTTTCGTCTTTCATGCCTTCCAGTAGCAACTCAGGTAAATGTCTGACGGCCTGAGGTGTTTCAATTTTTATGACAAGATGAGGTGGATGATCATAATTGTCAGCCATTAATTGTCTTAAATTTGCCAGGTCAGATGGGTATCGGACAAATGAGTATCCGATTATATCTGCATTTTCGCATATGAACGGAAGACATGAAACGTCAAAATCAGTTAGTGGGGCTATATCCATTTCAGAATCTGGAAAATTGATTCCTTTGTCATTTTTTATCACTTTTTTAGCAGATGAAACCCTGGTAATTCTGACCTTTGCAATGTTGTTTTTAACTTTTTCAACGATACCTCTTACTATTCCATCATCAAAATATACCCTGTCGTTTTTTTTCAGAAAAGAAATTAAGTCAGGCTCTCCGGGGTTAATTATTAAGTCTTTTGGATCCAAATCTTCGTCGGAATTGGCCAGATAAATCAATTTTCCAACTCTGACTTTAACCTCACCTTTCTTTCGTCCTTTGCCTATCAATTCTGTTCTAATCTTTGGTCCAGCCAAATCCATATAAATTTTGCATGGCTTACCGGTTTTTTGACATGCCTTTTTTATTTTGTTGATCATACTGGCCCATACAGATTCGTCGTCATGAGCACAATTGATTCGGGCTATATTCATACCATTGAGCAACAAGTTTTTTATTACAGCATAATCTTCTGCAAAAGAACTGTCTAAAGTGATCATGACAGAAGGATGAGCTTCAATCTCCTTTTGACCAAATAATGCCAAAGACTTTTGCCTCATACTTGCCTGACTGCACTCATAGTCACAGATATCTTTTTGATCAGCAGTGTACTTTTTTCCTAATCTTTGGTTGATAGCTTTGATCTGGGCTTTAATATGGCTTTCAGAACTGGAAAGAGCTGATAAACCCAAAATATGCAACTTGTCCTGCAGCTCTCTGATATCCATACTTCTCAAGGATAAGTAATGAATAAGATTTTGGGCTGAAATATGATTGGATGGATGGAGACTGGTTATAACATCTGCTCTTTTGGACTCTTCCTCAATCATATTTTTCTCAAGCAGTTCTAAGGATGATTTTATGGCTTTTATATCAATCATCAACTTTGGTTTTAATTAGAGACAAAATTAAGTGTTTCAAATCATTGGTCTGTATGACTTAAGAAGGTTCAATATTATGACATTGATCATCTATCCTACTTTTCACAATTCAGCTTACCAATATCTATATACATAAGTACCTCTATGGCATCATTAAACGATGCATCTACATTTATACCCAGGACTGATGCATTTTGTTTCAGATATTTTTTGATCAGGATAGGTATTTTTTTACCGTCAGGCTCTATATTACTGATGATTTTATCTGCGCCACAGATATCTTTGGTGATTATTTCTTTAAAAGTGAGTTTTTGTACTGAGTTGAGTACATGCTATACCGACGATAATTTTTTTTTGAGAAAAATTATGACTTCATTATAAAGACGATAGATGTTCAGGACGATCTATGTCCTGATTATAAATTACTTTAAAGACAAGCTTCTCTTCGTCCTTACTCAAAATCAATGTGTTAGTTAGAGTATGTTTAAATTTTTATGTTTGAGTGAAAGTGAGAAAATTTAATTTTGGACAAGATGACTGAATGGTCTCGTCTGTGACGAGAATTGAGTAAAATACTTAAATACTTTACTCAATAAAGAAGGAACTGCGAGCAGCTACTCGCAGCGAATACTGAATATAGCCGGAAGTTCAAGCGTAGCTTGACGCGGTACGGCGAAAAATATAACGCAGGCTAAAATAAAATTTGCCACTTGGAGCCAAATAATAAAAGTTTAAGCATACTCTAAGCCATTTTTCGCAAACCAATATATTTTGAGTATAAAAATGTTATTTTGGCGATACATAATGTGAGATACTTTGATCCAAATTATGATGCTCCACTTCTTCCTATCCGGAGTAGTTCTGATTTATTATTCCTTCCCCTACTGGGAAATGTTTGATTATCAATGCAGTAGAAATAAATATTTTTCTATCTCACTTTATCAAAGACTTTTCGGAGTGAATTTATAATGTAAACATACCTTAAAACCTTATTCCTATACCTACCCTTGGTTGCAAATATAAAAGATTTCCTCTGTTTTTCGATAACAGATTACCAATTCTGGTGGAATTGAGATCCAATTCAGTATTAACAAAAAATCTATTATTGATCTGATGTCTGTAACCTAAAGTTGCTGTGAACTGTAGTCCATAAAATCCACCATAATGTCCGCCTAAACCCGTAAAAAGTCCTTTTTGATCATCTCTGAAAAAGTATATTCCAGAAAGACCGGCATCGTGTTTGGAGCTATCATAATTATACCTGGCCTGCAGGGCAAATTTGCTGCTGAAAAAATATCTATATCTCAATGTAGGTGAAAGTGTAAATTTCTGATGGCTATTGTAGGTGAATTCCGGGATGATGTCCACTTCATGTCGTTTGAATTTAAATTCCTGAGCTTGCACGGAAATACATCCCAATGTTAAAAAAGCAAATAGCAATAAAATGAAATTTGAAGGCATGATCTTATTTTTAAAGGTTGAATAATAGTTTGAAAAAATGGAAATCCTGCCAGGCTTCGTATTGTTTCAGCATACTTTCAATAAAATCTCATTTGAAAAAGTGTGAACAATACCTTGATGGCTTTGATTCGTATTAAAAAACGAATTCAATTCGTAAAAAATACCTATCAAAAGGTTAGCATATAGTTAATAGTTTCTATCAATGACTTCCATTCACTTATAAAAAATGCAAAAAACTAATCTTGGTAAAAAAAGGGTCTATTTCTGGTTTTTTAATGACATGATATAATATACCATCAGCTTTGCATCATCAAATGATAATTCAGGATGTGGATCCATAAGAGGAGTGCCCCAGGTACCACGACCGCCGATGATAATTTTGTTGGCAAGCAAATCAAAATATACTTTATTTGCCGGATATCTTTTTGCTATATCAGCAAATGCCGGTCCTGTCGATTCCTTATCTTCTTTATGGCATATATAGCAATCTGAATAACTGATCAGAGCTTCCCCCTTTTTGGCAAATTCAAGCGGAATACTTTCATTTTTACCTTGTATTGGCTTGATGTAATCCCTTTCCCTATTGTATATTTTTTCTTCCTGTGGTGGTTGACAAGCGATCAAAATAGACATAACCAACACAAAACAGCTTATTGATATTGAGTTGAATTTATGGTACATAACGAAATTGACAAACAAAATATAAAACCTTATACTTGAAAATAATATGACTATGTATAGATAGGCAAAATATGATGTGAAGATACTCAATTCTAAAAATTTTGAATCATAAATGAGTGTAAATTCAAAAAGTATATGATAGGAATCACAGAATCATGACGGCTTTGACTTCATTAATTTGAAATTTGACAAATTTACAGTATTTGATAAAAACTAAATAAATATTACAAAAACACCAACCAATGCTGTTTAATTGGTGTCTATAATAAATAAGGAAACATCTTTATTTATATTTTATGAAACACATACTTATAATTTTTACTGCGTTATTATTTACCCTGAGTTGTAGCAAATCAGAATCAGAAAATTCTATTCCGGATTGTCTTGATAAAAAGATTAGCACATTCAAAGATAATTTGATTTGCGATAGGGCCCATGGTATCGCTGGTTTAACAAAAATAAATGGAGAAGATTTTTCCAAAGCAACATTTGTAAATGTAGTATGGAAAAAGTAAGCTATAACATGAGAAATATCTAACTACTTTCGGTAAAATGATTTTATCCATTATAAAAAAGGAACTAAAGAATTTATATCTGCGTTTTAAGTAGAATTATAAACTTGAAATGATGAAAACATGTCCTAACTGTTCTGCAGATGTTATTGAAAACTTTGAGATTTGTTGGAAATGTAATTATGAATTTGGTGGAGTTGGATTACAGAATGATAATACAATAGACAACAAAGAAACTGAAAATATCATAAATTGCTTGAGATGTAATACACAAATGGAAAATCGTGGAAAATTACAGCTTCATGAAGGGACAAGATATGGATTTTTGGGTGACTTGGCTGAGCTCCTTGTTAATAAAGAAACTTTTCAGTTGTATGCTTGTCCGGCATGCGGGAAAGTGGAGTTTTTTGTTTGAAGAGGTATTTTCTTGTATAAAAAAAAACAGACATATTGCACATAGAGGGTTAATAACTTATTTATGCACCCGATTTTAGTTCTTTTATGAAAAAAAAAATTATTCAAAACCTTCTTAATATCCAAATGGTCATCTTTAGAGTATGTTTAAACTTTTATCATTTGGCTCCAAGCGGCAAATTTAATTTTATTATGCGTTATATTTTTCGGCGTACCGTGTCAAGCTACGCTTGAGCTTCCGGCTATATTCAGTATTCGCTGCGAGCAGCTGCTCGCAGTTCCTTCTTTATTGAGTAAAGTATTTTACTCAATTCTCGTCACAGACGAGACCATTCAGTCATCTTGTCCAAAATTAAATTTCCTCGCTTTCGCTCAAACATAAAAATTTAAACATACTCTTAACTATGGTGCCCTGAGCTACATTTTATTATATATTTTGCTTGGAATCATCTGGAGAATAATGGCGATTAATTTCCACCGTTTGGTAATATAAGCAATACTTTTTTTCTTTTTTATTGCTTCAAAAATTTGCAGAGCCGCTTTGTCAACGGTTGCTACCCAAAATTTTCCTTCACCTTTGGCCATGTCAGTATCCACAAAACCAGGTCTTATATCTGTAATAAAAATTGGACTATTCAGTCTATTTGCTTTTTGACGTAGTCCTTCTAAAAAATTTATCTGATATGCTTTTGTTGCATTATATGATGGAGCATGTCGATTTCCGCGAAGTCCTGCGATCGAGCTAATCGCAACTAAATGTCCGTACTTCTGTTTTTCAAAAAAATTGAATGCCCAAATCAAAATGTTTGTAAAACCTACAACATTGGTTGCAATAGTACGGTGTTCTATATCAAAGTCCAATGTTTCATGTAAGTCTCCAGTACCAGAACTCAAAATAAGCAAATCAAGTCCGCCAAGTTCAGTCATTAACTCTTCCAGTTTTTGACATGCAGTCAAGGTGTCTGTAATGTCAAAAGATTTTGTAAAAAATGAGATAGGATTTTCATTTTTCAATTCGTTTAGTAATTCTGTTCGTCTCCCTGTTATGCCTACTGCGTAGTTATTATTTGCTAAGATTTTAGCAAGTCCTTGTCCAATTCCTGACGTTGCACCTATGACGATGGCTTTTTTCATACTACCTATTACAATTTTGTGGTTACTTCCAAACGATTGTTGTCAAGATCCAGCGTTTCAAACTCGAAATAACCATCACCGGTAATCCGTGGGCCACTTAAAATGGGAAAACCATCCGCTCTCAACTGACTTGCTTTTTCTTCAACATCTTTTACGGTATCCACACCAAAAGCCAAATGTATGATTCCTTTGTGCTGTGTTTTGACTGTGTCATTTGCATTGGCGGGGATATTGGGCATTGACATGATTTCCAGTCTTGCACCTGATTTAAATGTCAGGAAATAGCTTTGAAACTGATTACAGTTCCAATTTCATTTTCCTGTTATTTTAGTTTTCTTAAATTTATTATGGTCAATACTGCTACTACTAAAAACGAAATGGTTGAGATTATAATCTTATAATTAAGGCTGATGAGGCCAATAATAAACATAAAGCCCAATAATAGCCCCAAGCCGGCGATGCTTACATAAGTTAAAATTTTACTTGGTGATTTTTGAAATAATGTGATGAGCAATAGAATTTGACCTATGAGCGGTAGCAATATAAAAGGATGAACTACCGAAGAAGGGTTTGTAAATAATTTATGTAGGATTTCAGCTTCTGCCTGAAATAGGAAAGTATGGCTGTCTCCGCTCCATTCCAAGTATCCCAAAAGTGATGTTACAATGAGTAAGGCGTTTAAAATTTTAGGTTTCATACTAAATATTTGATTTAGATATTATTTACTTGATTTCATTGCTTTAATAACCTTTAAGGTATTGTCTCTTTTAAAATTTTCGTACTCAACACTATCTGCGCCATAAATGGCCATTTTTCCATCTTTGTCATAGTGAATTCCCCAACCATATCTTTTTGTCAATGGCGACGCACGAAAACAAGGCTGTCCTTTTGAAAAGAATTGTATTCTCGCTGCTTCATATTCACTATTTATCAGGTCATTTTTGTCCGCATATACTTGAAATAGTACGTCGTCCGAAGTAAATTTGTAAGGATTTTGGCTAACCAAATCAAACTGAATGTTTGCAACTGTCCGATTTTCTGCTTTTAAAGGTGGAATTTCACCATTTGAGATAGGACAATCGTCGGCTATTTCGATAAAAGTGTTGAAATAATTTGTGGTATGGATCTTCATTTTCAATATTTAGGTATTACTTGTAATATAATTTAGGCGTTCTTTAAATTTTTCGATTTGTCTCCTATGACGTAACACATGTACAATGGCGTGTTCCATTAATTGTTCTACATCATAACATTGCCCCCAATTTACTTTTATTTTTTGGTCATTATCTATCTGTTCCATTTCAAGAGTCGGATGATTTTGAAAAAAATTCAACGAATATTCATACATTATATTCAAATCTTCAATGTATTGTTGAACGAAAGTATGATATCTCTTTTCCGGCCTTTCTTTCATTAAACCTACCCAATTTTCAACGTAAATAATATATCCAAATCCCGAACAAACCACATGTGATAAGATAGTTTGAATGGATCTACAATCGTCATCATTGGTCTCTGTATCTATAATGGTATGTAATTCAATGCTGGAGATGGTTTGGATGATAGCAATAAGTTCATCAATCGCCTTCCTGTATTCGCTCAACAAGGCCAATTTACTTCCAGTCAATTTTGTTGGCAAAATATTACTCATATTTTTTCTAACTTTTCTTTTGTCAATTCCCCTTTTACATTTCCTGTATTAATAGTTGTCACTGGCTCAAAAAGCATGACTAACACTTCTGCATCTGCCACAGGTTTATGTTCTACTCCTTTGGGTACTATTAAAAATTCATTTTCATTTACTATTATAACTTTATCACGATATTCCATCTTTAAGGCTCTGTTAATAAATAAATGGTGCAGAATTGGCGAAGTTAAATTTTTCTTGAAGATTTACTTTTACCATACCAAATAACGTTTATAAATGTTTTAAGACAATTATTATTGTTTTATTGTGGAGATTATTTTTTCCATTGCTTCTTTTGTAGATACAAATTGATCTATCTTCCCATAGTTGCTGTTTACAGCGTATACTATAGAGGTGCTATCTGCAGGGAAATAAAGCATATTTGCATAATACCCAACAGCGTCTCCACTGTGCATATAGGCAATGCCTTTGTCGGTTTCGATTTTGAAAATACCTAATCCATAAGCTAATGGGAAAAACTCTTGGTCCAACTCTTTCGGCATTTTAAATGTCAGCATTTGATTCAATGAGTTTGAGTTAATAAGTTGTCCATTCATTAAAGCCCTAAAAAAAACATTCATATCATAAGGATTTGAAATTAACCTACCATCAGCTGTGTAATAATCCCAACCGCTAAAGTAAGTGCTTTCTACAACTTGTTTGTTATTATACATATCAATATATCCTCTTACTGTTGCATATGGAATATGATCTTCGGCAGCAAACTTTGTCATTTTCAAACCAAGAGGGTTGAATATTTTGTCTTCAAAGACTTTGTAGAAAGGTTTACCTTCAATTTTTTCAATCAACATCCCGAGTAATATGTATCCTGTATTTGAGTATTGCACATCGTTTCCAGGTTGAAAATAAGCCTCTTGATTGTAAGCATATTTTAATAAGTCATTGGGTTTCCATACTCTGATGAAGTCATTGAGGGAAGCGGTTTGAAATTTCAAATTTTGAATATAGTTGTACATGCCGCTTGAATGCTGAAGTAGTTGTCTGATAGTTGCTTTGTCAGTATTTTCAATTTTCTCTATTTCATTTCCTTGTAAATAGGATGAAATTTTGTCATCCAAATTTAACTTACCTTCTTCCATCAGTTTTAAAATAGTGGTTGCAGTAAACATTTTTACGGTAGAGCCTACTCGTGAAATATTGCAAGACTGCATATCAATGTTGTTATGCAAATCTGCTTTTCCACTTGAACCCACCCACATACCGGATTGAGTACAAAAGACAGACATCGTAACCCCAACAACACCACTTGAAGTAATATCATTTAGTAATGTCTTGTATGTATGGTTTTTTGGATTTACAGAACTGCTGTCGACAAAATTGAAATTGCAGTTATAAAACATAGGATTTATATCTTCACCTTCACTACAAGAGTTTAGCAAAAATACAGAAAGGATAAGATATATTGTCTTATTTATTTTCATTCAACTTTGAATAAATAAAAAAATTAGCCCCAACATGTAAATTGATATGTGTCATTATAGGAATAAAATCTGGAGAATAAGGATATTCTGCCCAAGATTGATATCGGATAAATATTTTTGGACTGTTATTGTCGGCCATTTTAAGATAATAGCCAATGTCTAAGGAGAATGATGGATATAATTTTGCATTGCCTTTATCAGCTTTCCTTTCATAATTTCCATTAGTAAACGTAAATTCTTCAGTAGTTGCAAATGTGTGCATATAACCCAAACCTAAAAGTCCCGAAATTGATAGACCAAATTTTAATCTGTATTCATATCCGAACTCTGTACTGAAACCAATTCCTTGTGCCAGATAGTTGTGGTAGAAATAACTAATGTTTGCTGTCTGAAAAAGTCGGGAATTTTCTTTAACCTGATATTTGAATTCAGTCCCCACTTGAAGTCCGGGGTGGATAGGTGTTGATAAAAACCTTGTAAATGGGATAGCCGTAGATTGGTTAAAAATTGAAATATTGATAGGAATCGCTTTCCCCTGTCCTATCAAAACTGTTGAGGCAAAGAAAATAGACAATATTAGAACTCTGTTCATTCTTGCGGATATTTATTTTTTGCAAAAATGAAATTAATTATTTCGGTACACGATTAAAATCATGTGCTAAAATACTAAACCGGCACAAAAAGCCGCTAAACTTTCCATTATTGTTTCCACCATTGCTTGAATTTAGCAACGTTTGGTTTGGAAATGTACACATTTTCCGTAGGAAATACAAAGTTTACTTTTAGCTTTCTTGTCGAAGTGGGTTCAACTGATTGGATGGATATATATGAAACAATATACTGCCTGTTTATTCTGTAAAAATTTGAATATTTCAGTTTTTTCTCCCACTCATCCAAAGTCCCTTGTAAACGATACTTTTCGCCTTCAAAAGTTTTCAACCACAACAATTTATTGGAACTCATTATTAGGGCACATCGTTCAAGTGGCAGATTTTCTTCAACAAGACCTTTTTGGACATTGATGTAATTTAAGGTTTTAGGTGAGTTTTTAAATATTTGATCATGCTTTTCATTGATGACTTTTTTATTTCTTAAAAGGTTGTCAGCTAATAAGCCCAAATTGATGAGCATCAAAAATATAAATGCGAGTGGCAGCTCTAAATTAAGAATAGAACTCTCAAAAAAGGAAATATCTATGGATTTTAAATATGCAATTTCGAGCAGTATGGCCACCATCAGAGGTAACAGTACACCAAAAACAAATTGTTTTACTAAACGAATTTTGAAATATTCTATCCATGGATATTCTAAGTCGAGTTTTGTATTTAATTTACTTAAATAAAAGCCTACACCATAAGTTAAAACTATTGCAAATAGTACATCTGAAAAAAATGATGGGATGTCAAGAAGCTCAACAAGAGTATTATCATTAGCAATAAAAATAAATGACAGAGCAATAAGCAGGTAGAAAAATACCCACATTATTTTTTCCTGAACGGATGAAAGTATATTATTTTTGAAAATCATGTCACAAAAATAACAGAATTTCATAGTTGAACTCTATTTTGAAGTAGATATTGGTCTGAAATACCATTGACCCAAAAACAAAGGATCAAACAAAACTATTGAATGATCCTTTGTTCTTAAAATTAATGATATGATCTAAACAGTCTAATTTGTTCTCAGATAAATATTGCCATAACTGGCATTTAAAACAATCAACGGGCCTCCACCATTTATTTTACCCTTAATTGCTGCTTGCTTTATACCCTTTACGTCAGATTTTTCAGTAAGATCTATTGTCAGGTCGTTTGGAATATAAGTATTGCCCCAAGGTGTAATGAGTTCAATGTTAATTTTCGGAGATGGCTGAAGCTTCAGATCTATGAGTCCATATGCTGAAATTATTGAAATCGGAGCTTTGATAGACTGAGCTAATGAACCTTCGACATCACCATAAGTAGTTTTGGCCATGATTGGACCTGACAAATCATCAAAATACAACTTATTATATTGGGTAGACAGGTCTATTTCTCCGGAAATCTTTGATATTTTTATTGTATTTTGTTTATATACTCCATTGATATTTCCTGTTATATTCATAGTATTTGGAATTTTTATAACGATGTTATTACAACAATTTCTGGATACTGGTTTGATTTCAATATTGGTACCATTGTCATTTATATACAATCCAAAACCTGTATTGTCTTTCAAGCCATTGAGATTCAGTACTGTTAGTCCTTTTTTTCTATCATCTTTACCATTGCAATCATCTCCAGGGTAACGATGATTTCTGGTAGTGAGAATGACATTTCCGCTAATGGTTGACAACGATGATAGCCCTTCGCCTTTTTTATCGGTTTTATCTTCTTCATATTGTTCTATGATGATAGATTTGCCTGTATGGCCTTCGATGACCAATCCACCGGACTCGAGTACCAATGTTTTAGCAGTTGTATTGGCTTCGTACTTTTGGGCGAAGGAATTGTAAAATCCTGAAATAAGGATAAACAGAATAAATAACTGTCATGCTCCGCAACTGTTACCACAACTTAAGAATATAGAAATGAATTAATTGGTTTATACTGTTAAGTAACAAAAATGGAAATAATGTTGCATGCTCAGAAAGAGTTTTTTTTAGTGTAGCGTAAAAGTTTCTATATTGGAAGAAGAAATGATAGAATTATAATGGTTTTATATTGACTAAAATATTTTGGATAGTTTTTTTGTCTGTTGTTTTAGTATTGTAGATTGTAAAAACCTTTAATGCTGATTTTCTGAAGGTGACTCCAGATGGTAGAGAGTCTGAATTAGCTATCCATATTTTACGGTAATAGCCTGAAATAGTGTCTATTGCAATGCTGTATGGTTCAGTTCCGGAAGCCGTTTCTGGCCAATAAAAAGGATAATGATATGTCCTGGTTCTGAATATCAATGTGGCAGTTTTATTGCAAGATGGACATGAAAATAATTGCTTTGTGCTTAAATTCAGACCGGAGACTGCAACCAAATGTACTGAATCCCTGAAAAATTGGTACAGTTTTGAATCTATGTGGATGATTTCAAAAAATTTTGAATAATAATTTCCCCTGAAAGCATTTTGAAATTCTTCTTCAATGGTCAACGGTTCATTCAGGTGTTCATCTTTACTGATAATAAATTCATAATTGCGGCATTGGTAACTGCTCGTTTTTTCCACGGCAATCTTTTTGGGCTTACATATTGGTGATCCTATCCACACTTCGGTTGTTGTTAATTCCTGATTGGATTTTTTTATCGAATGGCAAGACGTCAACCACAAAAGTACAATGAGTGTAGAGCTATATTTGATTATGTTGTATGTCAAATCGATGTAATATTTGTATGTATTAAGTGGATTCTTGTGTAAATATACAGGTTTTCATAGGGTGTATTCCATTTTTTCATACAATTCCTCTAAGTTTACCCACCCCAACGCTCCCTTAAAATGGCCTTAAAATGGAGGGAGTGCACTCGTTCTTTGATTTTTATCACTTTCATCATTATTGTCAAAAAATTTTCCTCCTGTTTATTCAATCGGTTTTTCCTTTAGAGTTGGTGTAAAACAAAAGCAATTTTAAGAAAGTGTAATTTTGGGTTACTCTCTTTTCATATAGTTGAGACCGTTCTTTTTATCTTCGTTTTGCTCATAAAATAAAATCCTATAACAAATAGAAACGCCAAAGTCAAAACGGAATACCTCATGTTATTGGTGATATTATCCACCAATCCGAATATGAATGTGCCACCAACTATGGCGGATTTGTATACTACATCATAAAAGCTGAAGTAAGAAGTAGTATCGTGATCTTTTTCGGGTATAAGCATCGAGTAGCTTGCCCGTGAAAGCGACTGAATACCGCCCATCACCAGACCTACAAATCCGGCAATGATATAAAATGTCAGTTTATCATAAGTAAAATATGCAGCAAGACATATAATAATCCAAATGATAATCATTGTAAGAATGGATATTTTATTACCCTTTTTATTACCCAGAACAGAAAATGCCTGTGCTCCGCCTATGGCCACCAATTGAAGAATGAGTACCAGCATGACCAATTCGCCAACAGCAAAACCGAGCTCCTTTTTGGCAAATACAGTGGCTAAATAAATGATCGTTTGAACCCCTGCACTATAAAAGAAAAAAGCAGTGAGGAAATTTCTGATATCAGGGATTTTTTTAATTCTTTCAAAAGCACCTCTTATCTCTCTGTAGCCATTTTTGATCATGTCTTTACTGAACAGATTGACCTGATCTGGCGGCATGTGACGGAATGTGTACTGTGCAAACCCCAACCACCAGATGCCTACAAGCAAAAAGCCTATACGAGCACCTATCTGACTGTCTGCAAGACCAAAAGTGGCGGGATACAATATCATCAGTAGAATCCCTACAAGTAAAATAACGCTTCCAACATATCCATATGTAAATCCTTTGGCACTGACCCGATTATACTGGTCCTCAGTCACTATCAATGGCAGATATGAGTCGTAAAACACTAGACTACCAGCAAACCCAATAGTGGCAAGTATAAAAGCTGATGTGCCAAGCCATAATTGTGGCTCACCTTTAAAAAAATACAACGTGATACACGCTAAAGAGCCAATTAATGTAAAAGCTTTTAGAAAATACTTTCTCCTCCCGCTATAATCTGCGATACCGGAAAGTAATGGAGAAAGACATGCAATGACGATATAAGAGAACGAAACAGCAAAAGAATAAAGTGCACTATTAGAAAAATTCATTGGGCCTATACTAATCTCTTTTGGAGTATATTCTTCAAAATATCCTGGAAATATTGCCGTGGAAATAACTAATGCATATGCGGAATTGGCCCAATCAAAAATGGCCCAGGCCTTGATCGTTTTTTTATTGTTTAGAGCGATTGGTATCATGAATTGTTTTTGAGACACTAATGTAATGGTTTCATCCATTTTTTACATATTCTGTCCTAAATAACTTATAAATATTATCTTTACCCCAATTTATATGGCCTGAAACAAGCATGAACATCATAATCCTTTCACGCAATGCTGCTTTGTACAGCACTCAGAGCATTGTCGACGCAGCCAGACGCAGAAATCACTATGTTCGTGTGATAGATCACATGAATTGTGACCTCGTATTGGAATCAGGAAGGTCCAGTGTCTATTTTAATAATCAGCCTATCAAAAATGTGGATGCCGTCATACCCAGAATAGGTAGTACAGCAACAAGTTACGGGGCAGCAGTGATCCGACAATTTGAGACTCAAGGTGTGTTTTCTACTTTACATGCAGAGCCACTTCTTAAAGCAAGAGACAAGTTGAGTTGCCTCCAGATTTTAGGGAGTCACGGAGTAGGTGTGCCTAAGACCGTGTATGTAAGCAATCCTTATACAATGCCTTTTCTGTTGGAAGAAATGGCACCTTACCCTATTATCATCAAGCTCATCACTGGTACTCAGGGTATGGGAGTTATACTCGCTGAAAACAAAAGTAACGCAGAGTCAATACTTGAAGCTTTTTATGCAACCAAGGAAAAAGTCATACTCCAAAAATTTATACAGGAAGCCAAAGGTGCGGATATAAGGGCATTTATTGTAGATGGTGAAATAGTAGGTGCTATGAAACGGCAAGCAAGACCCGGAGATTTCAGATCAAATCTACACAGAGGTGGTACATCAGAACTGATAAAACTCTCTTCTCAGGAAGAAGAGACCGCATTAAGGTCAGTTGAAATACTTGGCTTGAAGATTGCTGGTGTGGACATGTTAAAAACTCATTCAGGGCCGGTTGTACTTGAAGTCAACGCATCTCCGGGTCTGGAAGGTATAGAAGGCACCACAGGAGTAGACATTGCAGGAAAAATCATTCAATTTGTGGAAAAAAACTGTAAATAATCCTATGTTTCCTGAATTTATTACTCCCAAACTTAAAGATATCGGCGAGTTGATCATCGATAATGAGGTCATCACTCATGGTAAGCTTTATACGCTTAAAATCAATGCCGGTAAGCTTGCTTCGGGCAATAGGATCAACGTTTTTGCACATGTATTACATACTGGCGTTCCCGGACCGTCATTGCTGGTGCTTGGGGGTGTCCATGGTAATGAGATCAATGGTATCGAAATAGTCAGACGAAGTATTGAAGAATCCATTTTTGACTCCGTCACTTGTGGTACAGTCATACTGATTCCATTATTAAATGTGTTTGGTTTTATCAACTTTACAAGAGATGTGTCTGATGGTAAAGATGTCAACAGATCTTTTCCCGGGCATTTCAGTGGTTCATTGGCTTCAAGGGTAGCGAGAATCATAACCAAAAAAATTCTTCCTTATGTCGACGTAGCCATTGATTTTCATACAGGCGGCGAAGCACGATACAATTTCCCTCAGATACGTTATAATAAAAATGATCAGATTGCTACTATGCTGGCACATAGTTGTGGAGTTAAGTATCTGATAGAGCAGCCACTGATTGCCCATTCTTTCAGGCGGGCAGCTTATGACATGAAGATTCCAGCTTTAGTGTTTGAAGGAGGCGAGTCCATCAGATTGGACAAACTTTCTATCATATCAGGCATTCAGGTCATAAAAAACCTTTTGGTAAAACTTTCCATGATCCAGGAGCCAGCTCTCTCGATGTCAGACGACCAATGGATAATCCATAAAGATAAATGGGTAAGGGCGAGTGAGCCCGGTATTTTTATATGGTCCAAAAAATCCGGTGAATATGTCGAGAAAGATGAAGTGATGGGTGAAATCAAAGAACCATTTGGCAATAAATCTATCCAGGTGCGCGCACCAAATTCAGGCCATATCATTGGACATAACAATGCCAGTGTTGTATCACTTGGTGATGCCCTATTTCATTTAGGGGTCGACTATTCTTTGGTGGAATAGGGTAGTGTAGTACTGGTTTTGTTTTTTATTTTTCTAATCATTAAGCCAACGTCTAATTAACCACTTTCATATGGACAAGATTGATAGAATTTCTTACTTTCTTGATGATAGTGATTTCGTATTCGTCGATTCTTATTTTTTCATTGGCAGAGGGGATGCCGCCCACCTTATGAATGATCACACCTGCCAGAGTAGTGGCTTCTTCGATGGACTCAATGGCATAAGGCAAAAACTCATTGATATCATCCAGCGGCGAAGTAGCTATGACATTATATGATTTTTCGTCTATTTTTTCTACTATTGGTATTTCATTATCGTATTCATCCTGGATTTCACCCACCAATTCTTCGATGATATCTTCCATCGTGACTATTCCTTCAAGACCTCCAAACTCATTGACTACGATGGCCATTTGAATGTGTTTTAGCTGAAACTCTTTTAACAGGCTGCCGATTTTCCTAGATTCAGGAGTCACAATCAGTGGTCTCATCAGCTGACGAATGTTCAGTTCGTTATTATTTTTAAGCAATATGAGCAAATCCTTGATGTAAATAACTCCTATTATATTGTCAATATTTTTTTCAAAACAAGGAATTCTTGAATATCCTTCTTCCAGAAGTTTGTCAATCATCTTCTCATCAAATGCGTCCACATCAATAGCTACTACCTGATTGCGCGGGATCAAAATCTGTCTGACATTTGTTTCAGAAAAGTCAAAGGCATTTCTGATAATTTCATAATCAGCATTGACTATATTTCCTTCATCAGAACTCTGTTTGATCAGGTATTTCAGTTCGTCAGAACTATGGATTTCAGACCCATGCACTGATTGGATGTTCAATGCTCTTAAAATAAAGTTGGCTATGCCGTTAAGTACCCAAATAAAGGGTTTGAAAACATAATAAAAAACATTCAATGGATAAGCAATCATCATAGTGGTAGATTCAGGTTTCTGAATAGCTATGGATTTAGGTGCCAGCTCTCCGAATACAATATGTAAAACAGTTATTATGGCAAAAGCTATCGGCAGTGCAATGCTATGAGCAAAGGCATCTGATATCTGTAGTCCAAATAAGTGAAACAAATTGATAATGATTTTTGAAACGACCGGTTCGCCAACCCAGCCTAGACCCAAACTTGCCAAAGTAATTCCAAGTTGAGTAGCTGCCAGATATCCATCCAGATGATTGACAATGTGGGATGATAAAATTGCAGTTTTATCACCATCGTCGGCTTTTATTTTAAGTTGAGAAGCACGAACTTTTACTATTGCAAATTCTGCTGCTACAAAAAATCCATTAAGAAATACCAACGTAAGGGTTATAAGTATATCGCTGATCATTTATCATTTATAATTTTGATGCAAAGGTAACAGTATATTTTCATTTTTAAGAATTATATCATGCCACAACCTTAAACTCCAATATTTAGAAAATTTATGGTATTTTTGCCGCTTTAAGAGTATGGTTAAAAAATTTTCTTAGTTGCTAATCAGTAGGTTATGTTTCTGACAATACATGAATTAACGAGTTTAGTTTGCCGGTCAACTTTGTAATAGGCTGGCAGTTGTATTAAACAATGCGATTATTTTGAACTCAGGTTGATAAGATATTGATTATCATTCAATAAAAGCTTAAACTTACTTTAACTACACATTCTTATTGTCCGCAATTATAGTGAATGGAAAAATGGTATTTTCACTATTGACTTGTTCAGAGCAGGGATAAATTTTTAAACATACTCTAACTTCCAGTTTTTGTCTTTCACGCTTTGTAGTTCGAAAAATCTATCAACAACGGAGCATATTAAAAAAACGATAGCTATATTTGCACCAATTAAAGATACAAAAGAAATGACAATTAAACAATTAATCAAACTCGAAGATAAGGCCAAAGAAGTATGGGTCATCAGTCCTGCACTCCATTATGATGTAGAAAACAAAGATTTTTCTGAGCTGGTCAGTGTAAATCTCGGGCAAAAAACCAAATATAAATACATCATTCCTGCTTCAAAAACCATTACTAAACAGTTAGATCTTTACAAGAAAAAATATAAGCTTACTGAAGATGAAGTCAATCAGAACTTTTTAATCATAGCTGAGTCGGATTTGTCACCCTTTGTAATGGAAATAGGAATTTACAATGGATCTGATAAAGACCCCATTGCTTGTGCTGCACCAGCTCTTGAAGACAACAACGATGTCATACAATTCGGTAAGACAACTTCTAAAGCCATGGCAAAAAACTTCAAACAGATCTGGAAAAAGTATAAAAGAGGGAATCCCTGATAGCTGTTAGCAACTATACTTTAGTTTATCTCTTATTGCCTTTTGCCATCCGGATCTTGGCTTAACTAAATAGCAACTTTCTGTTCGCTTAATGTATACATGTGTTTACTACCCACCAATCAAAAGGGAAAAAAGGAAACGGGTATCCTAGGGAATTTTTATCGAACTGACAAAGATTTTCAGTAATTAACGGCAATACAGCTGATCTCCACATTGACATATTTAGGCAGATTGGCTACCTGAACCAGTTCGCGGGCAGGTGCAGTATCTTCATTGAAATAAGATGCATATACGGCATTGATTCTGCCATACATCTCCATATCTTTAACAAAAACAGAGCATTTGACGACATTTTCAAAAGTCATTCCCGCTTCTGCAAGGACATAGCTCAGGTTTTTCATCACCTGATGTGTTTCTTCCTCTATAGTGTCGGTCATGAGTTTGCCTTCAGCCTGATTGATGGCTATCTGGCCGGAAAGGTAAAGTGTATTTCCAACAAGGACTGATTGGTTATAGGGACCCACAGGGGCAGGGGCATTAGATGAATTGATGATTGTTTTCATGTGATTTTTAATATTTGTGACCTTGCAAAATTAGTTATATATGATGCACTTTCAAAGATTAATACCTCTTGTTTTGAAAAATAAGTCTGATTTCCGGTATAAACAGATATAGCTCCATAGTAAACAATTACTGATGGAGCTATATCTCTCGAAGTATCAAATATTAGGTCTTTATTCTACTACTTCCTCTTCTTTTGCCTGAATCACTACCTGACCTTTGTAGTACATGCTACCTTCATGCCAGTAAGCTCTGTGCATCATATGTGCTTCGCCTGTCGTCTTACAGACTGCTAATTGAGGAATCAACGCCTTATGGTGTGTTCTTCTTTTGTTTTTTCTTGCTTTGGAGACCCTACTCTTTGGATGTGCCATTATAAAATAATTTAAATGTTTTTTAATTTAAAAATCAGTTGTCTTCAATGAGTCCTTTTAGATTTTGCCATACATTGGTATCCGGTTTATCTGCTTCTTTAGCATTGTCATTGCAAGCCAGTTTTGTCAACACTGCATCATCACAGATTCTAGGCATTTCATTTTCACAATCATATACATTGGTCAAAGGCAAAGAAAGACATATCATCTCATATATATACTGACTCAAGTCTAAATGAGATTGGTCAGGTTGAATGGATATGATTTCATCATCTTCAACTTCTTTAGTACTCAGCTTGCTATGAAGAACATAATTTCCGGTTACTGGCAACTGAATATCTGAAAGGCAACGATCACATACTGATTTTGCTTTACCTGAAATGTCAAACACAAACTCACTGAGATAACCTCTCTTATCTACTTCAAGATTTATTTCAAAATCACCCTGCTCGATAGGACTATGCTCAAATGCTGCAAAAAAATCATTTCCGACTGTAAACTGATATTTGTGCAATCCATCCTTCATACCAAGATAAGGCAGGGAATACAGATTAGAAACACCCATGATTAAAAGAACTTTTTGAAACGGACCGCAAAGGTAAATATTTTTGAATAAATTATGATTAAATATGCATAAAAAAATTCATGTTTTTAAAGATGACCATCAAATTTATTTAATTTTAGAAAATGCTTTACCTTTACATTTGTTTCCATCATCCAACTATTGACTTATGCTCAGGATCACTTTCTTCTTTTTTTGTATTACGATCATCAGTTGTCATACATCAAAAATTCCCCATGCAAATACAGATAAAGTTGTTTTAGAAAAAATTTATTCCAGGGCCGGATCAAATGCTGAAAACATTAAGAATGTCATCCAAAATGTACCCAAAAATCAAAAACCCGGTGCCCTTTTTCTCCTTAATCATATGCCCGAAAAAGATATCACCACACTGACTTCCGAATTTATATCCGACCAGTTGAATTGGGCTTATGTTGCCCGTGATGAATTTAGCTGGTGTCGCACTTTGCCGGATAGTGTGTTTTATAATGAAGTGTTGCCTTATTGCAGTCTTGACGAAAATCGTGACAACTGGAGGCTTCAATTTTACAAAACCTTTAAGCCTTTAGTTAGAGATTGTCGTAATTTATATCAGGCCATAGATTCAGTCAATTTGAATATTCAAAAAGTATTGGGTGTAGATTATAATGTAAAACGAAGCAAAGTCAATAATAGCCCCCTTCAAGCCATAAGTGAGAAAATGGCAACTTGTACAGGACTTTCATTCTTGCTGGTCAATGCATTCAGGTCTGTGGGTATTCCGGCACGAATCGCAGGCACTCCTATGTGGACCAATATGCGTGGTAATCATAGTTGGGTCGAGGTCTGGATTAATGGTGAATGGTATTTTACCGAATATTATCCCGATGGGTTGAATAAAAGCTGGTTTGTAGCTGATGCGGGGAGAGCGGATATACAAAACCCCAAACACTGGATATATGCAGCTTCTTATAAACCTTCCCAAACGTATTACCCACTCGTTTGGGATCTTGCATCCACGGAAATACATGCTGAAAATGTCACAGAACGATATATCAGGCTATATGAAAAGCAAATGGAGAAAGAGAAATTAATGGAAGATGAGCTTTGGGCAGAGATAGTACTCTACACTTCATCCACTTCAAATGTGAGAATTTCCAGAAAGATCACCATCAAGTCTAAAGATAAGGAAGTAGATTTTGGTTACTCTCCATCGGCTACTGATGATCTCAATAAGTATCTGAAAGTCAGGCTGAAAAAGAGTACACCTTATACTCTGGAATATACAGATGAACAGGGAAAAGTTTTATCAACTGAAAAAACTACGGGAATTCAAGCAAGCGAACCTATAGTGTTGTATGTAGGAAAGTAGCATTATTGAATGCAAAAAAATGCAGTAAAGTAAAATTGGGAGTCGAAAACCGGTTCAATGTATTTTGATTATCAGATATTAATTTTACTCAAAACAAAAAACAGTTAAATCAAATCATAAAACTAGAAATCATGAATTTCGAACAAATATTCAAAAACAATGAAAAATGGATAGCTGAAAAAACTCAACAAAATCCATCTTTTTTTCAGGATTTGTCAAAGGGGCAGAAACCTGAAATACTTTACATAGGGTGCTCTGATAGTCGGGTTACTGCTGAAGATCTCATGGGTGCCCAGCCTGGCGAGCTTTTTATACATAGAAATATAGCCAACATGGTTGTATCAATAGATTTGAACGTGATGAGTGTGATTAACTACGCCGTCACTCATTTGAAAGTACAACACGTTGTCGTATGTGGTCATTATGAATGCGGAGGAGTCAAAGCATCCCTTCAGCCTTTAGACATGGGTATATTGAATCCCTGGCTCAGAAATATCAGAGATGTTTACAGAACACATCAGAAAGAATTGGATGCAATAGCAAACGAACAAAAAAAGTTTGACAGATTAGTCGAGCTGAATGTAGAAGAACAATGTATCAACGTGATCAAAACTGCAGCCGTTCAAAAAGCGTACAAAGAGCGCGGACTCACAGTACAAGGTTGGGTTTTTGATATGAGAACAGGCAAACTCATCGATTTGAAAATTGACTTTCCTCAGACCTTATCTCACATTATGAAAATTTACAATTTAGAGTAGAGTCATTCATTATTATAGAATATTTCCTAAACCCAATAATAGTTTATAAAAACAAAGATGACAATCTATCAAATCAAGTCTATTCCATTGTGAAAGCAGCAACTTTACATCAAATCAAAAAAGAATTGGAGACTATTGCTCCTCAAAAATTGATGGCTTTGACATTGAGGCTCATTAAATTCAAAACAGAAAATAAAGAGTTGATTTCCTATCTTTTGTTTGATGAATCTGAGCAGGCGGGATACATCAGTGATATTAAATATGAGGTTACAGAATTATTGATCAATATAAAATCTTTATCGCCATATCTGGCAAAAAGAGCTTTAAGAAAAGCACTGAAGGTGATAACGAAGTATTCGAAGTATATGGGTTCAAAAGATGCTGAAGCAGAGTTATTGATCCATTTTTGTAACCATGTTTATAATCAAGGGATCAGCAGACAAACCCATAAAACAGTTTTGAATATTTATCTGAATACATTGATCAAGGTGCAAAAGCTTCTTCCATTGGTGCACCATGAGTTACAAAATGACTTTCAGCAAGAATTAATCAGATTACAAAAAATATAGAATCTGTATGTTTTGACTTTTTCAGGTAGTAACAAATCAAACATCAAGATTGAAGTCAAAGCCGACCTGTCAAAAACATAAAGTTTTCACACTTTGCCATTAATAAGATCACTGTAATTATTAACTTTACGTCTTAGCTTGTCATGGGAGTGAGTTTTAAATATATCGCATTCTATGTCTGGAGTTTTACTAACTAAATCATTTCATGTATGTCATTCCTATCAAGAGAACAAACCATTGCACCTGACGGCTTCAACAGATGGAAAGTACCTGTCGCAGCACTTTGCATTCACCTCTGCATAGGGCAGATTTATGCATTCAGTGTATTCAATAAGCCACTTTCACAACTTATCGGTGTTTCTGCCTCAGTTCCTGAAGATTGGACACTTACCCAACTGGGCTGGATCTTTAGTCTCGCTTTGTTTTTTTTGGGAGCATCAGCTGCCACGTTTGGTAAATGGATGGAAAGAGTAGGTCCTCGTAAAGCAATGTTTGCGGCGGCAATTTGCTTTAGCTGCGGATTTTTACTTTCTGCACTTGGTATTTATACGCACCAATTGTGGTTGTTGTATCTTGGATCAGGAGTCGTTGGTGGCATAGGTCTTGGACTTGGCTATATATCACCTGTATCTACACTTATCAAGTGGTTTCCTGACAAGCCCGGAATGGCTACGGGAATGGCCATTATGGGTTTTGGTGGTGGTGGTATGATCGCTTCACCGCTGTCCGTGTACCTGATGGACCGTTTCAAGAGCGATACTTCGACAGGAGTAGGTGAAACCTTCCTAGTAATGGGAATCATTTATCTATGCATCATGTTATTGGGTGCTTTTCTAGTCAGAGTACCGGCTGAAGACTGGAAACCTGATGGTTTTGATCCCGCTTTAATGCAGCAAAAGAAGATGGTAACCACACAACATGTGCTGGTAGACAATGCTGTAAAAACACCTCAGTTTTACTTGCTTTTTGGAGTGCTTATGCTCAATGTGACTGCCGGGATTGGTGTCCTTGGCCAGGCCTCGGTGATGATACAGGAATTGTTTTCTGAAGCTTCTGTAGGCGCAGCCAATGCCATCGATGCCAAAAAAGCTGCCGGTTTTGTGATGTTACTCAGCTTGTTCAATATGGTAGGGCGTTTTTTCTGGTCATCATTGTCTGATTATATCGGCCGTCGTACTACATATATACTCTTTTTTACGCTCGGTATTATATTGTATGCTTCTATACCTTCCATAGGGGCTTCGGGTTCTGTTGTGATTTTCGTCGCTGCTTTTGCAATCATCATGAGTATGTATGGAGGCGGATTTGCTACCATACCTGCTTACCTGAGGGATTTATTTGGTACAAAACAAGTTGGTGCCATCCACGGACGTCTGCTGCTTGCATGGTCGGCTGCTGCCATCTTTGGTCCTGTTATCATCAACTATCTGCGTCAATATCAACTGGAGGTAAAAGGCATGCCGGCGGCTGAAGTATATTCGCTGACGATGTACATTATGGCAGGATTGCTGCTGATAGGACTTATTTGCAACCTGATGGTGACACCGGTTCACGAACGCTTTCATGATAAACAAAGATAAAAATCACCCGTCAAAGTTTTTTAATCATTGAAAAACTTACAAAATGAGCAAAAAACAATGGTACGAAACACTGTTTGAAAATTACGGCCAAAAATATGATAATGAGGTTTTCACCGAAGGTACTCTTGGTGAGTGTGCTTTTATTGAAAAAGAAATTCACTTCAATAAAGAGCTGAAAATCATCGATGTGGGTTGTGGAACAGGTCGGCATTCTATAGAATTAACCAAAAGAGGCTACGATATCATCGGAATAGATTTATCAGATTCTATGCTCTCAAAAGCCAGAGAAAACGCAGATAAACAGGGGTTAAAAATTGTGGTATTCAAATGACAGGAGAATCAGATCCGACCACAACAGGACCGGCTCACATCACTTTGACGGACCCTGATGGAAATAATATTCTGATAGATCAACACAGATAATTTTTTTGATATACTACACACCAAAATTATTAAATTTGCATCTTAACTATTAAAAGAGTTCGTGTCCGATCAATTGGAACATATCATCAACAATTGCAAGAAGGAAGACCCAGAGGCGCAGAAAAAGCTGTACGACATGTTCAAAGACCAGATGTTTGCAGTCTGTCTGAGATATTTAAAAAATCATCAGGATGCAGAGGATATATTTATTGAAGGCTTTTTTAAGGTTTTGACCAAAATTGGTAATTATAAAGGTGATGGCAGTTTTGAAGGATGGATGCGCAAAGTGATGGTGAATGAATCGTTGATGTTTTTGCGTAAAAGAACTAATCTCCATATGACTGTCGAAATCCCTGAAAAGGATATAGCTGATGAAATATTGCGTGATGAAGATGAAATCTCAGCTGAAGATATCATAAAAATCCTGGACGAATTGCCGGTAGGATATAGAACCGTTTTTAATCTGTATGTTTTTGAAGATTACAAACATCGTGAGATAGCTGAAATGTTGGGTATCAGCATCAATACTTCAAAATCTCAATTGATACTGGCCAAAAAACGCGTTCACGAAATTCTGAAAAAAAAAGAAAATTCGATTAACAAATTAAAGTTTTAAACCAAAGATATATGAATTCCTTTGAATCAGACAAGTTTAGAAATGATACCATGACTTATAGAGTGTCTCCTCCCGATACAGCATGGTTTAGACTTGAGTCACGATTGGAGAAACACCGGTCTCAGAAAAAAATAAGAGTATATAAATATCTGTCATATGCCGCCGTGATGGTCACAATAGTGGGTATGTTGTCAGTATTTAGTCATTCCATCCATTTAAACAATGATACTACATTGATGTCTGGATATAGGGCTCTAAACGTATCTGACCTTGAAATCAATCCATCACAAGGCATTTATAATGCTTCTCAGCTCAGTACTCTGAAAATCGCATATCAAAAATTGGGTAGTAAAAATTAAATTCTGATTTTCCTACAACATTTGATTGGATCTTTCGGTAGTTATCATTTAAAGTTTCTATCTTTACATAACAAAGGATCAAACTTGGTATGTTGCATTTTTCAAACCCAATAGAATTTAAGGGCAAATTCCTGACATTTATTCTATACAGCATTTGTTTTACTATCTTAAATGTTGCTATTTACAATAATCTGTGTGCTCAGAAAGGTGAAATTCCGGTGGTTAAAGCATTGGATTTAAAGATGCTCCCTAAATATACCCTCACAAAACTGTGGCATGAAGTCGGAACTGATCCTTTTGGAAGACCTGTTTTGGTGCCGGTAATGGTACTCAAAGGTGACGGCTTGGGACCGGTGATAGGACTTACTGCTGCCATCCATGGTAATGAGCTCAATGGAATTCCTGTGATTCAAAAAGTGATATCCAACATCGATCCCAAATCGTTAAAAGGAACCATCATCGGTATACCGGGTATCAATCCGGAGAGTATCCTCATGAATGACAGACGATTTACCGATGGTGAAGATCTCAATAGAATATTTCCCGGCAAAGTAAACGGAAGTGAATCAGAACAAAGAGTTTATACTATTTTGAACAAATTGATCTCACTCATGGATATCAATATAGATATGCACACCGCCAGCTTTGGCCGTGAAAACTGTTATTATGCCAGAGCAGATATGAAAGATGATACACTGGCCAAACTTGCAGTGCTCCAATATGCGGATATAATTGTGGACAATGTAGGGCAACCCAGCTTTGGAAGTGGCAGTGGACAGACATCGAGAGCTGCAGCGGTGGAAAAAGGGGTGAAAACTATCACAGTGGAATACGGAAATCCTCAGGTGTATCAGGATGACATGATAAAAAGAGGCATCATCGGAGTCACCAATGCACTCAAATGGCTCAAAATGATTCCCGGAAGTATCGAATCAAGCAAAGATGCAGTAATGTGCGCATCTTCTTTCTGGCTATATACAGACACAGGAGGATATCTTGAAGTAGAAGTGGAGTTAACTCAAAAACTGACAAAGGGGCAAAAAATTGCCACTCTTCGAAACCCGTTTGGAGAAATTGTCAAAGAATACTATAGCCCAACTGATGGTATTGTCATCGGAAAAAGCAACAATCCTGTAGCCACGCAAGGAGCACGAATTATTCATATTGGCAAGTATTAATGCAGAACTTAACAATATCAGGAATCATCTGGCCGGTTACTATTATAGTTTTTACTATTCTGGTCATCCGGATGTTGTCAGTAAGTAATAATATACGAATCAAAACACTACTTGATTGGCTTCCTGCGATATTGATGGCATATATTATTCCTGCTGTCATTTGCAACATAGCAGACTTAAATTTTGACAATCATATCATCCACAAGTTCAGCAGAAATACCTTGATACCATTTACCATTTTGATAGTGATGAGCAGTATGTCACTTGTGGAGTTGAAAAATGTCGGTTGGAAGCCGCTTATAGTTTTTGTGAGCGGTTCTTTTTTTATAGCAGTTTTTCCTGTTTTACTTTTTGTGACAGGTAAAATATTTCCGGCTATCGAAACATGGTTACTAAATGGTGAACAATGGAAAGGACTTGTGACGGTTATCGGAAGTTGGATAGGAGGCAGCATCAGCCAACTGGTGCTAAAGGAAGCTGTTGAATGTCCTGAAAATGTATTTCTGTCTATATTGATTTTTGATAATATGCTGGTCAACCTCTGGACTATCATCATGTTTCAATTTATCAAACGTTCTGACAAAATCAATAAACGTCTGGGTATCAATGTAAAAGAAGATCTGGAACAAATTGAAGGCAATTCATCAGTTCCTATATCAGGAGGATGGATTATATTGGTTATGGTCGGTATTACTTCTATCAATTATCTTTTGGATTTTCCTTTTGTCACTCAGATTATATGTCTCTCATTGATAGGCTTGATGATTGGGAATTTCTGGAAAAACTGGAATAAAAACTTCGCGTTGCAGGTTGCTTCTGTGTTGATTATGACTATTATGGCTATCCTTGGTCTTAAATTGAAGTTTGAAAATCTTACTCTGAATGTTCAGTTGATCATGGTTTTGTGCATTTGGTTATCGGGACATTTTTTGTGTACATTTTTTATCGCATGGAAGTTGAAAGTAAATATGGCGTGGGTCGCTGTTGGCTCCATGGCCAATGTTGGTGGTATCGCTACAGCGCCTGCTGTTACTGCCACTTATGACAAAAAAATGATGCCGCACGCCATTATTCTTGCAGTTCTTAGTATGGCTACAGGTACTTTTTGGGGATTGGTCACTATATGGTTGATTACATTTTTCTAATGACTTTTTTAAGCAATTTAAACATACTCTTAATTGCATTAGTATTATAAAGGCTGATCTTTTTGCTCTACTTTTTCAGTGTAAAGTTTCATCATATTTTCAGCGGTATTTTCTGACGAAAAATGTGACACCACGTGTTTCCATCCATCAGAAACCAGATGGTTGTACAGATTCTCATCATGGAGACCAATCATAGCTTGACAGATACTATCCGGAGAATATGGATTGACCAAAATGGCACCTCTTCCCGCAGCTTCAGGTAAGGATGAGAGTTCAGATGTGATCACAGGCTTATTTCTGAACAGGCACTCAATCACCGGTATACCAAATCCCTCATATACAGAAGGATAAATCAATGTAAAACAATGATCGTACAAAGCCAGCAATTCATGATTTTGGATGCTGTTGATAAAATGAAAACGATCTTCCAATTGATAATATCTTATGAGGTCTTTGACTTTTTTGATATAGGGTTTATCACCAAGTCCCACTACTATGAATGGTTTTCTGTACTGTGATGGTAGTTCGGAGTATGCGATTACAGTTTGGAGTAAACCCTTTCTTTCGATGATCGATCCGACATACAAGTAGTATGGTGCCAATTTTTTCAAAATGCTGTCTGCCGGAAAATCTGAAAAATCACCCTTTTGAAATACTTCGTTACAAGATTGATAGACGATTGAAATATTTTCTTGTGGTATCCTATAAAGCTCCTTCAGATCATTTTTAGTACTTTCACTGATAGCAATGATATGGTCAGCCCTTTTGGCAGAGGATTGGTATTTCCATTTGTACATCAGCCGGTCGGTCAGGTTGAATTGATCAGGAAATTTTTCATAGATCAGATCATGAAAAGTGATTAGTTTCAATATATCTTTATCTATTCCGAACGGAATTTCATGGCTCAATCCATGAAAAATATCGGGTTTTAATGCATTGATCTGTGCTGACATGCCGTAGGTACGCCAAAATGGGCTGAATCTATCTGGTGTATGCACCGTAAATGCCGGATGATCTATAAAGAATTCAGTCTCCTTGTTTTTTGTGATTTTTGGAGTAAATAGGTGATACTCGTTTTGGGGATAAAAATGTTCGAGATTTTTCAATAAAGTGCGTGAATAATTACCGAGCCCAGTAAAATTATTAAATAACCTTTTTGCATCAAAAGCAATAACAAGCTTATTTTTGTCTTCAATCGGACCTTCCCACATTTGATTTATCAATTAGCAACACCAAAATTAATGAAAATAAATGAAATCCATATTGTATTATGGTTAAAGTTATTACTTATAGTCAAGTCATAAAATTTGCTCCTAAGATTGGATCAATAGATAAGGTTTGTCCGGAGATAAAGCCAATTGTGATGAAGTAGCAAGCGACTATAAAATAAATTCTTTTTAACATAATCAGATTTATTATCCTAAATTTACCCACCCCAACCCTCACTTAAAATGGCTTAAAATGGAGGGAGTGCACTCGTTCTTTGATTTTTATTACTTTCATCATTATTGTCAGAAATTTTTCCGCCTGTTTATTCAATCGGTTTTTTATGGTACTTATTTTATACCTAAATATCTATAATGAGTTCCATAATGAAGGTCAAAAGCACAATAAAATCAGCATTTTTGACGACAAATCATACTGTGTGCAGCTTTAGCTGTAGCATCGCTACCGCAAGGCGGTACAGGTTATGGTGCGAAGTCAAAAGTGAACGAAGTGACTGATTTTGCAGTGATTTTGGGCTGTAATAGGAAAGTCATTATAGATTTTTAGGTTATATTCAAAATTGAATGTACAAAGGTTGAATTATATAAGTATACTCAAAATAAATTGGATTGCGAAAAATGATTTAACCAACATCTTGATTTTGAGTATAATGAAGACATATTTTTTTTCAAAAAAAATTATCGTCGGTATAAATGAATTTAAATAATCAAACTAAAAAATTACGAAATCCACATTCATTATTTTATATGATTGAATATCAATAAATTAAGAAATAAATTTGTAATAATTATTGTTAATTTTGTAACACAATATTGAGTTTATTAGGAGAACTTTGTGGTATTAAAATAACCATAAAAAAGAAAATGATGAATACAAAAAAAATATTAATGGGTGTACTTGCAGCGGCAGCAACAGGTGCTGTTTTAGGTATGGTGTTTGCACCGGATAAAGGAAAATCAACGATAAGAAGAATCATAGACAAAGGGGAGAACTACTTGTCAAGGCTGGAGCAAATTCTGGATGGTTATGTATCCGTGATCAATGATAAAATGGAAAACCTCAAGGCCGATGTTGCAGATATGGGAAACAATGGAACATCCAAAGTAAAAGACACCACAACAGACGTAATCCATAAAAAAACAAAATAACCTATATCAGAAAGTCTCAAAGATATAAAAGCCTCCAATTTTATATATTACAACCTATTACAACCCATGAAATCCCTTTCAATAACCTGTCATGCCAAAGAAGTTACCCTTATTGGTATGCAGGTTTTTTTAAAAAAAATAACCTATTACCTAACTGAAAAATATTATTTCACTAAAAAAACATTACAATTACAAAATCATTTTATTGTTCAATGATAATATTTAAAGAAATTGAAATGATGTAATCAATTGGCAATATTGTGTAACACTTTGAAGGTTTTAAACGCGATCTTTACAGTGTGAAAATTCATTCACATTATAAATCATATTTTATGAGTAAGGACAAAGGTCAAAAAAACCAAAAAAAGTCTCCGGCAGATCAATCATCGGGAAAATTAAAGGTGGGTTCGTCATATAAAAATGAAGGTAAAGTAGACAAGGATAATGGAGTTTCTGAAGCTTTTCATCCCAAACCTACTGCGAAGTCAGGTAAAAACGGATAAAAACTTTTGCAGCGGACAAGTGGGCTAGGGGCGACCTGAAGTTCATTTGTCCATTGTAACATTGGGGGT
This sequence comes from Saprospiraceae bacterium, assembly GCA_016718205.1. Classification (GTDB taxonomy): domain Bacteria; phylum Bacteroidota; class Bacteroidia; order Chitinophagales; family Saprospiraceae; genus OLB9. The sequence continues at coordinate 87,931 of JADKEB010000037.1, read as the reverse complement.
TATATGCAAGAAAGCAGACTCCTTTCCCTTATTATATTCGATATTAAATTCAAGACTAAATGATTAGAGTTACAAAACATGGAGTAATCCTCGAAAAAACTGACTTAAAATTCGAAAATGAAGGCGTATTGAATCCGGCAGTTATAGTTCATGACAATCAAATTCACATGTTTTACAGAGCTGTAAGTCAAGGAAACCATTCTTCCATAGGATATTGTAACCTGGACACCACGTTTACAGTAGTGTACAGAATGCAAACTCCACTTATCAGTCCAGAGTTTGAATATGAATCTAAAGGCTTGGAAGACCCGAGAATCATTAAAATAGATGATACTTTTTATCTTAGCTATACTGCATACAATGGGACCAATGCGCTCGGTGCAGTAGCCGTTTCTCAAAACTTAAAAGATTGGGTAAAGAAGGGAATTATAGTTCCTCAAGTCACCTATGAGACTTTTTCAAAACTTACACAATCTCATGGTACATTGAATGAAAAATATCTTCGATACAATGAACATGAAAGAAGTTTTGACAATTCCGATGAAGATGTGTTATTGTGGGATAAAAATCTTATATTTTTTCCACGTCGAGTTCAGGGAAAATTATGTTTTTTTCATCGCATCAAGCCGGATGTCCAAATATTGATATCCATCAATAATCTTGAAGAACTGACCAAAGAGTTTTGGAACAATTACTTATTACATTTCAGTAATCATATTGTTTTATCTCCAAAATATGATCATGAGGTGAGCTATATCGGCGGCGGATGCCCTCCTATTGAGACAGATGCCGGATGGCTTGTCATTTATCATGGTGTGCATGATTCAGTGGCTGGCTTTGTCTACTCTGCCTGTGCAGCATTGCTCGATCTGGATGATCCACAAAAGGAAATCGCGCGTTTGCCATATCCATTATTTTATCCTGAATTTGACTGGGAACTAAAAGGCGAAGTCAATAATGTTTGTTTTCCGACAGGCGCCATAGTTATTAAAGAAATATTATATATTTATTATGGAGCAGCTGATGAACGTATAGCCTGTGCATCTGTAAATATAAACCTATTAATCAATGAACTCCAATTACATCCCAAATAATATGATCACAAAAAATCTAATCTTGTACAAAGAACCTAAATTGACATTAATCACAAATTTGAAAAGGTCAGTCAATACAGCAGACAACGTTAAAGGTAATCAAAAAAATATATCGGAAGTGCTGTTCATTACTACTTTTCCACCTAGGGAGTGCGGTATTGCTACATTTACTCAAGATTTGATTTTATCAATTCAGAAAGGCTTTGGATCTACATTTCATATTAGTATCTGCGCTTTGGATTCTTACAATGAAGAACATCAATATTCAAAACAGATAAAATACAAACTTAATACCGATGAAATAGATTCTTACAACCAGTTGGCAGAAAACATCAACGCTGATACAAACATTAAGATGGTCATATTAGAGCATGAATTTGGTCTGTTTGGTCAAAATGGAAAAGAATTAAAGGATTTGCTTCATAACATTAATAAACCAATATCTATCGCATTTCATACAGTACTCCCACAACCTGGTGAATTGTTTAAAACACATGTTAAGGCACTTGCAGCGATGGCTGATTCAGTGATTGTAATGACCAGGACTTCTTATAATATTCTTGTGAAAGAATACCATATTAAAAAATCAAAAATTACAGTCATACCTCACGGAACACACCTTGTCAAACATGGAGACAAAGAAATTCTGAAAGCAAAATATGGCTTAAAAGGCAAAAATGTATTATCTACTTTTGGTTTTTTAGGCTCGGGTAAAAGTATAGAAACTACCCTTGATGCAATGCCGGCCATTGTAGCGCATGATCCAGAAACTATTTTTTTGATAATAGGTAAAACACATCCATCCACTTTAAAACGAGAAGGTGAATTTTATAGAGATTTCTTAAATGAAAAAGTTAATAAGTTGGGTTTGCAAGCCAACGTCTTATTTGTCAATGCATTTTTGCCTTTACATGAATTGCTGGAATATTTGCAGCTTACGGATGTGTATCTGTTTACTTCAAAAGATCCCAATCAGGCTGTCAGTGGTACTTTTGCTTATGCTATCAGTTGTGGCTGTCCCATTATTTCTACACCCATTCCACATGCGAAGGAAGTGCTCATGGATGATGCCGGCATTATCATCGATTTTAAATGCCCTGAACAACTTTCTGCTGCTGTCATACGTTTGCACGATGATGTTCAATATCGAAATGAATTGGGATTAAATGGACTGCACCGAATGGCATCAACAGCTTGGGAAAATTCTGCCATCGCTCATGCTATCCTCATAAGTGAAATGACAAACAATGACATCAGACTTTTGTTTAAAATACCGGAAATTAATCTGTATCATATTAAAAAGTTAACAACAGACGTTGGGATGATACAGTTTTCCAGAATTAATATTCCTGATAAGACTACAGGCTATACTTTGGATGACAATGCACGAGCTATGGTGGCTATATGCCAACATTATACATTATCTGGCGATGAAGATGATATAAAGGTGATCCGAATATACCATAATTTTATAAGAGCATGTCTGCAGAAAGACGGTAATTTTCTAAATTATGTGGACACAGACCTTCGTTTTACGTCACAGAATTTTCAAACCAATCTTGATGATTCAAATGGACGGGCAATATGGGCTTTAGGTTTCCTGATCTCAAAGTGTAATTTATTGCCAACTGACATATTGAATAACGCCATTGAAGACTTCGATAAAGCCTTGCAACATGCAGAAAATATCCACTCTACAAGAGCGATGGCATTTATCATCAAAGGATTATATTTTGCAAGTCTGAAATCCAGGAAGGAGCGATATTTGGATATCATTAATATATTAGGCCAAAGACTTCTAAAAATGTATGATCATGAGTCCGAAATCAATTGGCAATGGTACGAATCCTACCTTACATATGGTAATAGTATCATCCCTGAAGCTATGCTTTGTGCATCTTTGGTAACAGGAAATACCCGCTTTAAAGATGTAGCAAAATTAACTTTTGACTTTTTATTGTCCAAAACATTTAAAGGAGATCGCATGCAAGTGATTTCCAATCAAACATGGATGCACAAAGGTGATGAAATAAAAGCAAAGGTAACTGGTGGTGAGCAACCGATAGATGTAGCCTACACCATTCTGGCTTTAAAAAGATTCAGTGAGATTTTTGAAGATAATGAGTATAATGACAAAATGAAGCATGCCTTTAACTGGTTTCTGGGAGAAAATCATCTGCAGCAGATCATCTATAATCCATGTACCGGTGGGTGTTATGACGGTTTGGAAAAACATAATGTAAATCTCAACCAGGGTGCTGAATCCACCGTGAGCTATTTAATGGCAAGACTGACCGTGGATAAGATTTAATGAACGCTTCTAAAAAAATAAGTCTTTATTAAACATAAGAAATTACTCAATTTTGTCTTTAAACTACAAATCTTCCCAAAAGATGGCCAACCTCTCATGATAACAATCCATCTTTATACAAATGTTGATTTGTCCCACAATAATAAGGATTGTAATTAATTATTAAAGGAAGAATTTTGCCATTTTTAAAAGGAGTTTTTATTGAATTTTTGGCTGAGGAGTATAATTTCCTTATTTTTGCGGCCAATTTTTAAAATTAAATAATGTTATCGACACAAAATATTTCTCTTCAATATGGTAAACGTGTGCTCTTTGATGAAGTCAATGTGACATTTAAAGAAGGCAATTGTTATGGTATCATAGGTGCAAATGGTGCCGGCAAATCTACTTTTTTGAAAATACTCTCGGGCGCGATGGAAGCGAATAAGGGTAGCGTACACCTTGAGACAGGTAAAAGAATGGCGGTGTTGAAACAAAATCATTTTGAATTTGATGAAGTGACAGTCCTCAATACCGTTCTCATGGGACATCAAAAACTGTGGAAAATCATGCAGGAGAAGGATGCTATCTATATGAAAGAAGATTTTTCTGAAGAAGATGGCATCAAAGCATCTGAACTCGAAGCAGAATTTGCGGAAATGGATGGATGGAATGCCGAGTCTTCAGCTGCCAATCTTTTGAGTGGTATCGGAATTTCAGAATCAGACCATTATAAAGAGATGCAAGAACTTGATGGGAATCAGAAAGTTCGCGTTTTGCTGGCGCAGGCACTTTTCGGTAATCCGGATGTTCTGATCCTCGACGAACCTACCAATGACCTTGATTTACATACCATTTCCTGGTTGGAAGATTTTTTACTTGACTTCAAAAATACAGTGCTTATTGTATCACATGACAGACACTTTTTAGATACAGTGTGCACTCATATTGCGGATATTGATTACAGTAAAATCAGTCTCTACACAGGTAACTATACATTCTGGTATGAATCCAGCCAGTTGGCATTGAGACAAAAACAACAAGCCAATAAAAAAGCAGAAGAAAAAGTGAAAGAACTTCAGGCTTTTATCGACAGATTTAGTGCCAATGCATCAAAATCAAAACAAGCAACTTCCCGTAAAAAGATGCTGGAGAAAATAAATATTGAAGACATCAAACCTTCATCCCGTAAATATCCGGGTATCATCTTCAAACAAGCACGTGATGCTGGCAAAGAAATACTTTCAGTCAGGCACCTTCATTACACTTTCAATGGTGAGACACTCATTCATGACCTTAGTTTTAATGTCGATCATGATGACAAAATCACATTTATATCCAAAAACAGCATGGCGACGACTGCTTTCTACAAAATACTTGCCGGCGAAATCAAACCTGATTCAGGTACTATAGAATGGGGTCAGACCATCACCAAATCATATCTGCCCAACGAAAATGAACAGTATTTTTCTGATGAACCATTGAATCTCATAGATTGGTTGCGACAATATTCTACTGAAAAGGATGAATCTTATATCAGGGGATTTTTGGGTAAAATGTTGTTTAGCGGTGAGGAAACATTTAAAATGTCCAATGTCCTCTCAGGTGGAGAGAAGGTGAGGTGTATGCTTTCAAGAATGATGCTTACTGAAGCCAATGTACTGATGCTGGACGAGCCTACCAACCATCTCGATCTGGAGACGATTACAACGCTGAACAACTCACTTCTTAATTTTCCGGGCAATATATTTTTTACATCCAGAGACCATACTTTTACTCAAACGATAGCAAACCGGGTCATTGAGATAGGACCCAAGGGCTTTTTGGACAAGCTCAAATCATTTGACGAATATATTGAAGACAAGGAAGTGGAACAGCAAAGGAATAAGATTTATTGAGAGCTTTTATGATAAATTGCCCAGATACTTAGTGATCAATTACCGATGATACTTTGTGTAAACTCTTTTTGCACTACGAGTTTTATATTTTGCATCACGATCTCTCCCATATTCCTACATTGAAGATATACTGCATTGTGATGGTGTTCATACAGTTCATACCGCAGTTGCTCTACTTTGGCAGAGGTAGAAATGACATCCTGAACCATACAATCGAGGAGAAGATTTAATCTTTCACTGGATATCTTGGCTCGCCTGGCTATTAAGGACCGCTCCTCATGCTGATACTGCTTGACAGAGTCAGGGGTTAAATGCCGAAATCCAAGTCTTAATATTCCGTTATTTTCTTTGAAATACTGTGGTAAGTAAAATTGTTTTCTTCCTTCATATGACTGTTGGTCAAAGTCTATGGGTCTGATTCGATACTGAAACCCCTCAATATCGGGCGTAATATCCACAATATAATTGTAAGCCCGCATGTCGCCGAGTAGCTGGACAAAACACCTCTCATTAAATTTTACAAATTCTTTAGCAATTCGGATTTGGTTGAAAGCATCGACATCCAGGTTATGGCTGATGAAGTCATCTCCCGGAAGACCTGCAATATGTTCTTCTATTAAGGTGTTTTTTTCTACGAGGTAGGACACACTATTTGGTGATAATAATTCTTCAAGCTCAAGTCCATAAATACGTGAAGCGTCCGTCTTTTTGATATAAAAGTGATCATAATTGTCATTGAGTTTATTGATAATGCGGATTCTGAATGGTTTTGTGTTACCAAAAATACAGTAATCTACTCTACTGACTGTAAGGTGGTCAATAACCTGAAGATCACCATCCGTCTTAAGCAATGCATACATGTGGCATAATGAATCATGGATCCATTTCTGATCATATTCGCTAAAAAATACAGTTTCCCAAAATGTATCTTTTCCTTTCATATTAAACAATGGAGTGCTACCAATATAATGAATCAAATCTTCATACTGGATCGGCAAAATAGTCATTCTATTGTGCTTTTCAAGATACTTTTTTAGTGGTTCAAAAACCGGAAAAGCAACCTTTTTTTTCGATGGTTTATTACCTGCCATTTTATGATATGTTTATTAAAGCTGGATATTTATGCAAACATTAAAAAACAATTATCAAGCCATTTGTTGTATAGAATAGTTCTAAAGTAATATTTTATCTTCAATTAGACCCATATTTATATCTGAATTTGGTTTCAGTATCACTATTTTTGTGTTTTAATAACAATGAATAATATGAGAATTCTTTCAGTATTGACATTTTTGTTGTTGATTTTTGCCTGTAAGGAAAAGCAGACAGATATAGTCATTAATAACAGCCCCTTGTATGATAAAGTCATGGCCATACATGATAAAGTGATGCCGGAAATGACTACTATTCATGCTCTCAAAAGAGATCTTAAGGCAATAGAAAAACCTGAAACCAAAGATATCATTATCAAAAACATCATAGCACTCGACAATGCTGATGAAGCAATGATGAGGTGGATGGCCGATTTTAAGGTTCCTGAAGATAAATCTCAAGAAGCCGAGTATCTCAAGAAAGAAAAAGAAGTCATACAAAGCGTGAGTGATCAGATGTATGCATCTATTCATCAGGCACAAAAACTCCTGGACTCATTAAAAACCTTAAAATAAATTTTGAGAGAATCAAATGCCCTTTTTGATATAAAGGGATAGTAAAATGAGACAAAAGCACAAGTATTGTATAAATGATTTACATTAAAGAATGAAAACTATATATCTTTCAAAGTTACAAGTTAACCGCTACAAACCATTGAATATCATGTATAAAATACATTATATATTGATTATATGTGTTATACTCATAGCCGGATGCAAATCAGAGAAAGAATTGCCATTTCTTGGTCAGACTCAAATATCAAACGGAAAAGAAGTCCACCACCAAGTCGGTCAATTCAACCATTACAACCAGGACAGTGTGTTGATGACCAATACCGAGCTTAAAGATTACATCTATGTGGCTGATTTTTTTTTCACTTCATGTCCGTCTATCTGTCCCAAGGTCATGAAACAAATGATGCGCATATATGAAGCCGTCAAAGATGACCCACAAGTAAGACTGGTATCTTTTACCATAGATCCCAAAAGAGATAATGTAAAAAAACTGAAACTGTATGCTGACAATCTGGGTATCGATCATAAAAAATGGTATTTTCTCACAGGTGACAAAGATGCTACCCTGGAGTTGGCAAATACCTATTTTGTGGCGGCATTTGAAGATGCCAGCGCGCCGGGTGGTTTTGATCACTCAGGTAAAATATTGCTTGTAGACAAGGAAGGACATATAAGATCGTTTAGCGAGGGGACAGACCCCGAAAATACTCCAAAGATCATCGCCGATATTAAAAAACTATCTGATAGTTATCAAAAATAAAGAAATGCCCGGAATCAAAAACAAGCATTCCATATATGCTATCTTTTTAGTGCTAAGTTTGATTGTAATATCATGCAATTCAACACCTTATATGCAAGGACAGAGGCTTTATACAGCAAAATGTCAAAACTGTCACATGGAAGACGGTAGCGGACTGGCAGCCCTTATTCCTCCTCTCAACAGCTCACGATTGTTAGGAAGTCCGGCGGTGGCTTGTATACTGAAGAATGGCATCAGAGATACCTTATTTAAAGACAGCACCTTTTTAGTCAGGGAGATGCCTTCTTTTGCGTCATTAAGTACCACAGAGGTCACCAATATCATCAATTACATCAATCACAGCTGGTATCCGCAGTTTAAAGAGATTAACATCCTTGAAGTGAAGGCTGTCCTGGACACCTGCCAACAAAGAAATTAGTAGGGCTGATTTCATTGTATGCTTTGTGTGGGTAGCTATTTTTGATACTATAATGTTTTATGAACAAACATTAACACATAGAGTCTTTTTTTAAACTACCTTGCACACATTCGGGCGTTTTGCCACATTTTAGCTAAAAATTGGCAACGTGCAACAAATATTTGAAACTTTGATAGAAACTTATCTCAAAGATAAAGTGGGCATTTCCGAGCACTTTTTAAGTGAAAGTCTGTCAGGACAGCTCAAATCAAATTTGCTTACTTTGTTTGCACAAAACGAAATGCTTATTGCCGGCACTGGTAATGAATCCACTATCCTAAAAAATACGGCTATAAGAAGCGACAAAATCTATTGGCTTGATAAAACGCACAATGACCCACATGAAAATGCATTTTTTGTATTGATGGATGATTTCGTCCGCTACCTCAACGAAACCTGCTATACGGGTATCTCCAGCTATGAATTTCATTACGCCATGTATGAAAAAGGCAGCTTCTACAAACGACATGTGGATCGTTTTCGTAATGATGATAGTCGGCTTTTCTCTATGATCACCTATCTCAACGCCGACTGGATGGACGGCGACGGTGGTGAACTGAGCATCTTTCATGAAGATGGAGATGTTCAAAACATTAGCCCAATGAGCGGAAAGAGTGTATTTTTCAAAAGTGACGAGCTGGAACATGAAGTCCTGGAGACGATGGTGCAGAGGATGAGTATAACGGGGTGGTTGAGGAGGTAGGATTCAATTAATAAATTAGCGAATATATAGATTTATTTGACTCTACTTAATGAATTTAGCTAAATTCATAAGATTGAGTTAATAAATTTAGCTAAATATATTAAGTGTACTTGACAAATTTAGCTAAATGTATTAACTTTGCATCTCAACTGGACAATATAATCTAAAATGATCCATAGAATTTTACAAAAATCACTTGAAGAGCAATTGTTTAAAGGGAAAACAATATTGCTTACTGGTGCCAGACAAACCGGCAAAACACATCTTGTGAAAACCATTGTTGAAAAGTTTAAAGGAGCGTATTATAATTGTGAAATTCAAGAAGTCAAAGATTTATTAGAGAGTACTTCTATTACTACACTATCTAGATTAGTCCCAGTGAGCAAATTAGTGGTTTTTGATGAAGCCCAAGACATAGATGATATTGGTAAAAAATTAAAAATATTGCATGATGAGATAGATGGTTTGCAAATCATAGCTACGGGATCGTCTTCTTTTGACCTGCTCAACAAAGCTTCAGAACCCTTGACTGGAAGGAGTAGAGAATATTTTCTTTATCCGTTAAGTATGCAGGAAATCATGGACAATGCAGGTATGGTGTACACAAAAGGAAAAATTATAGACCTTTTGATATTTGGATCATATCCGGAAGTGTATAATACAGAATCAGTTGATGAAAAGATAGAAACTTTGACAAATATAAGCAATAACTATCTTTATAAAGACACTTTAAAATACGAAGATATCAAAAAGCCTTTAGTTTTTAAAAAACTATTGACTATTTTAGCACTACAAGTAGGTAGCGAAGTAAGCTTAAATAAACTGTCGAATGAAGTCAATGTTTCTATCCAAACGGTAGAAAAATACCTTGATATATTGGAGAAAAATTTCATAATCTTTTCACTCATGTCATTCAGTAGAAACATAGCTAAAGAAATATCCAAATCAAGAAAATACTACTTTTACGACCTAGGCATCAGAAACAGCATTATTAATAATTTTAATCAAATATCACTTCGTCAGGATGCAGGTCAGTTGTGGGAGAATTTTTGTATCCTAGAAAGAAAGAAGTTTAATCACTATTCTACACTTCACAAAAACCTGTACTTCTGGCGTACATATGACCAACAAGAAATCGACCTTATAGAAGAATATGGTGGAAGACTCTATGGCTTTGAATTTAAATACAATGCAGACAAAGCCAAGTTTCCAAAAATATTTTCAGACACCTATCAAGGTAGCACATTCAAGCTGATCAATCAGAAAAATGTGTTTGACTTGTTGGACTGAAAATAGATTTTAATTTTTTTTCACTTTTCCACACAATATTTCTTGCATATATATAGATTATTAGTAACTTTGCATTTCAAAGTACTTTTATATTAATGAATATTTCTAATACCAAACAACAAATCAGTCTTCGCAAACAAAGCTTTGGTTATGCTTTTGCAGGATTGAAAGCAATATGGATATCAGAAATCAATTTCAGAATACATGTCATCATAGCTTTATGCGTTCTTTGTTTAGGTATTGTTTTCAAATTAAATAGCTTTGAGTGGATCTCAATCATACTTTGGATCGGAATGGTGATTGCCTCTGAATTTTTTAATACCGTAATAGAACATTTCTGCGACTTTGTAAGTATTGACATTAGACCAGAGATTAAGGTAATCAAAGATATGAGCGCCGCAGCAGTTTTATTGGTGGCCATCATGTCGGTCTTGATAGCTTGTATCATTTTCTTACCAAAAATATATCAGAACATATTTTTATCATGAACAAATACGAAAACGATTTAACACATATCCGGCAGATGATGGAGCGATCATCGACCTTCATCTCACTCAGTGGTTTGTCTGGTGTGGGTGCAGGATTGGTGGCATTGTTGGTTGTGCTTTGACTTTTTACATCTTGGGGCAGCACCATATTGATTATTTTGATGGCAAACCCAATTATTATTCCTATCAAGTCATCATTCAATTGGCAATCGTTGCAATATTGACACTGGTCTTGGCTCTTGCGTCTGGTATCTATTTTACAGTCAAAAAGTCCAAAAAGCTTGGTCATCCACTTTGGTCAGCAGCTAGCAGAAACACGATCAAATCAGCAGCTATTCCATTGGTCACAGGAGGATTGTTTTGCATCATTGTGACGTGGCATCACCTTTTCTATTTGGTGGCGCCATGTATGTTGATTTTTTATGGTTTGGCCTTGGTAAGTGCATCCAAATATACACAATCTGATATCTTTTGGCTTGGTATTTGTCAGTTGGTACTTGGGATTTTGGCAGCTGTTTTTGTGGGCTACGGTTTGGTATTTTGGGGTATTGGATTCGGCATCCTTCACATCGTTTATGGTATATGGATGTATCAAAAATACAAATAAAAATACCGTGAAAGATATCGATATTACCAATATAAACAAGGATTTTGAGAGTCGGGTCAGATTGGGCATCATGTCTGTCCTGATGGTCAATGAATGGGTCAACTTCAACGATATGAAGCAGATGCTCGAGCTATCAGATGGCAACTTGGCAAGTCATACCATTGCGCTAGAAGGTAAAAACTATATCGAAGTACGCAAGGCATTTGTAGGGCGAAAACCAGAGACATCATATCGAGTGACAGCGATAGGAAAACAATCTTTCCAAAAACACATAGAAGCATTGGCAGCACTGATCGGCAAAGGTTAGATTTTATTGATATATTTTTTTGAATTTATACTTTGATATACAAAGTACTTTAAGGATAAAATATCAATCTTCTTAGAGACAAAGGTTTCTATTGTGCAGATTTCAATCTATATACTTTCATTCATTCAAACATTTTCTCATTTAATAATTTAACACTAAAGACATGACAACAACATCATTTTTTCAGAATTCCAGTATCAAGATTACTTTAAAACTTGCACTTATTTTTTCTGACATTTTTTCTATTGATACCACAAGTTTTAATCTTAAACCTTATTCAAGAAAGTCAAAGGCTCAATAAAACTGTTATCAAAGAAGTTGCTGGAGGTTGGGCAAATAAACAACTTATCACAGGCCCTGTTTTGGTCATTCCCTACTATCATTACAAGGACGAAAAGCAAATGGACCGGTAAATACAAACAGTAATCTTATAATATTTCCGGAAAATCTAAGTATCAATGGGGATTTGAATACTCAAACCAAATACAGAAGCTTGTATAAGGTACTTTTGTATGGGTCAAAACTAAAGCTACATGGTAAATTTTCTATTCCTGAACCAAAGGATGTCAACCTTTACAATGCAGTTTTAAACTACAATGAAGCCTACATTGCCACAGGACTTTCAGACTTAAAGGGCATCCAAAATAAGATTGAATGTCAATGGAATGGCAAACCCGCTGATTTAAACCAGGCATAAATGATGTTTTGTTCAGATCAAAATGTTGAAACTAACAATTTAAAGCATAATAAATATGACCATCAAGGTAGTCCGGTCAATGATGAATACCGGACTTCAAGCAAAAGTTTTTTGATTGACCCAATTAAAAGATTATAATTTTTCTTTTGATTTTGACATCAAAAGGTAGCCAGACTTTATTATTCTCTCCCTTAGCCAAAGTCTACAAATGCTCACTTGAAGTCAACGTTTCCTGATCCAAGCTTCATAGGTGACTTTTTGCCCGAACATACCACCAATGAAAAAGGCTTTGATGCCAGTTGGTCAGTATTGGAATATAATAAAAGTCTCCCGCCATATCAAAAGGCCAACAATGCTAATTGACATAGGTACCAATGTATTTGGAGTGAAAATAGTTGATGCTGTGGATAATTATTCAAAGTCCTACCGTGCCGGCAAGTACATGATTCTATTTGTGATCCTGACATTTTTGGTAGTATTTTTGACAGAAATAGTGGAGCGGATCCATATCCATATCTTTCAATATACGTTGATAGGACTGGCTTTGGCTATTTTTTTCACCTTGTTACTTTCAATTTCAGAGTTTTGGGGATTTGATTTGGCGTATTCTGGAGCTGCTGTAGCTACTATAGGGTTGATATTTTTGTATAGTTTGGGTATGTTTAAAAACAAAAGAAGCTCAGCCCTGCTACTTGGTTTGATGGTTGCATTATTTGCTTATATTTATATCATCATACAATTGGAAAAAACAGCATTGCTCGCAGGATCGATTGGCCTTTTTGTGATAATAGCCTTGACGATGTATGTGACTCGGAAGATCAAGTGGTTTGAAGAGAACAATGATGGTCAAATACAAGACAAACTTACAAATTAAACCAGGTACTAAAATGCAGCAAGAAAAATTAATCCAAGTATCAAGAATGACGGCCCTTATTTCATTCATAATAGGAACTTTGTTATTTCTAATACAGTTGCTATTTTTAAACTCTGTCGAATTATGGATTGTAGGATTTGTTTATGTTGGAATTGCCACCTTAATAAATATAATATTTGTAGTTGCATTATTCATGGAGATGTTTTTAAGACCCTATATAGCAGAAGAATTGATGATTAGTTTGGCTATAATGCTATTGAATATTCCAGTTGTGGTGCTCTATATTCTCATACTAATTAATAATTGATCTATAAAGAATAATTTATTTAACAAAATGGCGAAACTAAAAAATTTATGTTTCGCCATTTTAATTATGTTTTGGTATGAAATGGCGAAGCTAAATCTACTATGTTACTCAGAAAATAAATCATTTAAGTGTATTTCATTTGGGCCAGTTCGTTGGAATATTTATTGGGTTTTTTTTTTTTTTTTTTCCAAAAAAAAAACCCCCTTTTTTTCCCGCGGGGGGGAGGGGGTTAAAAAATAGGGGGGCGCAAAAAAAAAACCCCCCAAAAACAAAACAAAAAGGAAAAGGGAACCCGGCGCGAAAAGTAAAATGCACCTTATTTATTTGACTGAAGGCCAGATGTGGTAATGAAAGTAACAAAAAGCGCTTTTCTACTCTTCGTAAAGTAACTGAAAGAAGCCAATTTAGTTTTAGTTTTACTGGTGTAGTCTGTTCTAATGATGAAAAGAGTGGGTAAATAGGGTAGCCGATTAATATTTAAATGTGTTGCGTACTGGAAGATATGGAGGTTTGAAAAAGAAGGATTAAAGATCCAAAGAGCATAAATGCATTTTTATTAAAATAAAAAAAGGGGCTTAATTGCCCCCTTTTTTATTGCGTTTTATAGTCTACTATTTCGGAGCATTAGGTGCTTCGAGCAGTTTGAAGAATTGGTCTAGTTTAGGTAATACGATGATTTCTGTTCTTCTGTTTTCTGCTCTTCCTGCAGCATTAGAATTGGATGTTTTAGGAGTAAATTCTGAACGACCACCTGCAGTCATCCGTGAAGGATCTACTTTAAATTTAGTTTGGAGCGTTCTTACTACCGCTGTTGCTCGCTTTGCACTTAAGTCCCAATTGTCAGCATAACAATCTGTACTGATTGGAACATTGTCTGTATGTCCTTCTACAAGAATGTCCAATTGTGTCTGATCATTGACTATGGATGCAATTTTTGCCAGGACATTTTCAGCAATAGGATTGATTACTGCAGAACCCGACTTAAAGAGCATATTGTCTGATAAGGAGATATACACCACTCCTTTTTTAACTTCGATAGTGATATCTTTGTCATTAAAGTCACTAAGAGATTTTTTTAGATTGAGTGCCAAAGCCAGATTGACAGAATCTTTATATTGCATAGATTTTGTCAATTCCTGGATGTATCCACTCTGCATATTTATAGCTTCTAGAGATTTTTTGATGCTTTCTGCGCCGGCTTTATTCAGGACAGATGCAGTATTTAACTGTTCCAAAAGATTGCCTTGTGATGATTTTAATACCACGATCTGATCTTCAAGAGCTTTTACTCTTGCATTGTTGCCTATTAACTCATCGTTTGATTTTTTAAGGCCGGCATTAGCCATTTCCAGTTTTCTGTTAGCTTCAAGAAGTTGTGCTTCAAGATCTTTACTTCTATCCTCACATCTTGACAAAAGGGACTTGTGAGCTTCAAGAGCAGCATTTGCTTCGTTCAGTTTTTTCTTGCTGACACAAGATGGAATTAAAAGCAATATTGATATTGCCAATAAAAATGTATTTAAAGTCTTCATATTGAAATTTAAGGTTGGTTAAAAAAAATTTGCGCAAAGTAAAGTTTTAATTTGTTAAATTGCAAATTAGTAAGTAAAAACTTAAAGAAAAAAATGAAATTAATTGCCTGAATTATTGAATTGATTTTCAGTGTCTTTTTATAAAGACATCAATCCATAAACCATATGATATTTTACATGTTTATTACAAATTATTATGAACCATAAGATATAAACTTATCACTTTTTTGAAGGTTAAAAAAACTATTAATTTAGGAAGATTAGATTCAAACACTTGACGTAAGACATACAAATGAAAATTCCAATAGATCTCAAGACAGGGAGTATAGATGCAAAAGAAGAGAAAGATGTGATTGTTGGCATTGACCTGGGTACAACCAATAGTCTTGTTGCATATATTTCCGGAGAAAATCCTGTAACTATCAAATCAAATTGCGGACAAAATGCGCTCACTCCTTCAGTTTTGCATTTTAGT
Organism: Saprospiraceae bacterium; assembly: GCA_016718205.1. Classification (GTDB taxonomy): domain Bacteria; phylum Bacteroidota; class Bacteroidia; order Chitinophagales; family Saprospiraceae; genus OLB9. The sequence continues at coordinate 72,485 of JADKEB010000037.1, read as the reverse complement.
AAAGACGAAACTATTATTGTAGGCGACGAAGCAAAAAAGTTTTTGGTATCAGATCCACAAAATACAGTTTTTTCAGTAAAGAGGCTCATGGGCAAATCTTATAATGATGTCAGTAAGCTGAAATCCAGTATAGGATATGAAATCATTGATGAAGATAAGGAAGCATTGGTCAAAATACGAGTTAAAAATAAATTTTATTCACCTATAGAGCTTTCTTCTGAAATCCTTAAGTCCCTCAAAAAAGACGCCGAGAATCATCTAAAGCACCCGATCACCAAGGCAGTCATTACTGTTCCTGCATATTTTAATGATGCCCAACGACAGGCGACAAGAGATGCCGGCAAACTTGCTGGTCTTGATGTCTTGAGGATTGTCAATGAACCCACGGCCGCGAGTCTGGCATATGGTATAGGTCTGAGTCGTGATGTCGTTTCCAATATTGCAGTTTATGACTTAGGTGGAGGTACATTTGATATATCTGTTCTTCATTTGGAAGATGGTGTTTTTGATGTACTTTCTACGCATGGTGATACCTTTTTAGGCGGAGACGATATCGATAGGCTCATTATTGAACATTGGGAAAATAAGTATATACCTCTTCAAGGGGATGAAGCTAAAAGTTTGAATTTCGGACAAGAAATAAGATTGGCAGCAGAGGAAGCTAAAATATTTCTATCTTCTCATGATCATTTCCTATCAAAGATCGGGAACCTATATCTTGATTTAGACAAAACTACATTTGAGACTTTGATTTTACCTGTGATACAAAAGACAATGGATAGTGTAAGACTGGCTGTGAAAGATTCCGGTCTCAAAACTGAAGAAATTGATAAAGTGATCTTAGTAGGAGGCTCAAGCAGGATTCCATTGATTAAAAAACACCTCAAAGAATTTTTTGGGATTACTCCGGATGATTCTGTCAACCCTGATGAAGTAGTAGCACTCGGTGCTGCGATTCAGGCAGATATCCTTGCGGGCAACAGGAAAGACATATTGTTGCTGGATGTATCGCCATTGTCATTAGGTATAGAGACAGTGGGTGGGCTGATGGATACTATCATTCCCCGCAACTCCAAAGTACCTGCCAAAGCTGGAAGACAATATACTACATCTGTGGATGGACAGGCCAATCTCAGGATTTCTGTGTATCAAGGTGAACGAGATCTTGTTCAGCATAATAGAAAACTTGGAGAATTTATACTCAGAAACATTCCAGGTATGGTGGCTGGGATGCCCAAAATAGAAGTGCAATTTATCATAGATGCTGATGGTATTCTTACTGTAAAAGCCCGCGAGCTCAGATCAGGTATTGAGTCCTCTATTGACATCAGATCAACTTATGGTATTTCTGAAGAGCAGATGGCACTCATGTTGCTTGATTCAATAAAAAATGCCGAAGGCGACGTGCAGCGAAGAGGTATTTTGGAGGCTGTCAACGAAGCCAATAATATTCTCCAGGCATCAGAGAAGTTTATCAAACAAAATGAGGATATTCTTTCAGAAGATGAGATAGTGATGTTAAGGAATCTGACTGTAAAACTCGAAAAAGCAGTGGATTCGAGCGAAAAAGACACTATTCATACTGCTATAACAAAGCTCAATGACTATTCGTTACCACTGGCACAAAGAGCGCTGGATGTCAATATATCCAAAGCACTTAAAGGTGTAAAAGTGTAAGAAAAAGGTTTGATTACCTTATTTGATAAGCTGATCCAGAGTCGACTTAACTTCAGGGTGGCTGTTACAGAAGATATTCCACAATTGTTTGCTTGCAAGAAATACAATCTTATCGCCGAAACTCCCCTTTCCTTTTAATTTGAAAGTCATAATTTGTAATCTTCCGATAGAGATAATTTTTATGTATTGGATATCCTGATAATAAAGTTTTAATGTCTTAAAGTAATTGGATACTATATAAAAATCACCTGCCATTTCGACTCTTTTCAGCTGCATGATGGTAAAATAAATCAAGCCCAGAAAAAATAAAAAAGCCAATAAAAATGGGTACTTAAATACAGGGGCTGTAAGAAAAGGCAAAGATTGTTCACTAATAATAAAAAGTGAAAGTGTAAAAGAAGTAAAAAAAACGATCCAAACTGTTGGAATGAACAGTTTGAAAAACAATGTAAAATTGGAAGAAACCCTATGCGTCATTGGTCTGTGGGGTATTTGTGGTTTCATTGTCTTTTACTACTCTGGCGGCAACGGTTATGGATATTTCGTACAAAATGTACATAGGTATTCCTACCAGGATCTGAGTCAGTGCATCCGGTGGAGTGATCACTGCAGCTATTATAAAAATAACAAGAAATGCTTCCCTTCTGAATTTTTTCATAATCTCCGGACCAATAATCCCGATTTTGGCAAGAAAATATACCACTATCGGTAATTCAAAAGCTAAGCCTACAGGAATGGTAAACATGGTGAGATAGCTGACATATGATGCAAGGGTAGGGCTGTTGGTCGCTTCTGTTCCAACAGTATAACTTCCCAAATAAGTAATTGCAAATGGGGCTATCACAAAATAGCCGAAACTCACTCCCAGTAAAAAGAGTAATGATGTAACACCTATCAGTCTATTGGCTATTTTGATTTCCTTATCATATAATCCTGGTTTTATAAATTTCCAGAATTCATAAAAAATAACAGGAAAAGCCACTACCAGTCCCAAATAAAGTGAAACGGTGATCCCCATAAAAAACTGTTCTCCAAGTTCCCGAGTGATCAAAGGAAGTTCGGGAGGACTAAAACACGTAGCTTCAGAAATCGCACAAAATACCTTGTAGGTGATAAAGGATGGTTTTTTCGGAGCATATATGATATATTCAAATACTTCATTTTGAAAGACCAGTGCAATAATGGCAATCACAATCACAGCAATACCTGCTCTGATGACATGCCATCTCAACTCTTCCAAATGATCCAGAAAACCCATTTCCTTGGATTCGTCTTCGGCTTTATTTTTTTTTGGAAAAAAATTTCTGATGATTTCTGACATAATTCTTAAAAAAGCAAAAGATAAAATTCATACATGCAACATGCCCATGAATAAATCTTCGATGTGGCAAAGATACACTTTCTCAGCAAAAAATAATGTAAAAACAATCCTTTGTAACCAGTTCAAAGAATTATTATTATCAAACCAAATTCACAATATGTCGCTAAAGCAAAAATATACACTATTATATATATGCAATGTATTACAATATATTAAATTTGCCCCATGAATTTTTCGTCTAAAATACTTGAAGACTCTGTAGATGCACTCGCATCCCTTCCTGGTATAGGAAGAAAAACGGCTTTGCGACTGGCATTGCACCTTGTGCAGGACAATACAAACAAAGCGCAGAGAATATCCACATCGCTCACAAGGCTTAACACTGACATCCGAAAGTGCGGGGTTTGTAATAATATTGCAGATAACGATCTCTGTAATATATGCACCAACACATTAAGAAAATCAGGAGTATTATGCGTTGTAGAAAATGCCAGAGACGTCATGGCTATCGAAGATACCAATCAATTTAGTGGCAGATACCATGTTTTGGGAGGTGTGATTTCTCCATTGGACGGTATAGGTCCCGGAGATTTAAGTATAGACACTCTCATCCACAGGATTAAGGCAGAAAATATAAGTGAACTTATCATGGCTATCAGTCCTACGATCGAAGGTGAAACTACCATATATTACATATCCAAATTACTCAAAGACACTGATATCAGGATTACGGTCATAGCAAGGGGTGTAGCATTTGGTGGTGACCTTGAGTATGCTGATGAGCTGACACTTGGCAGGTCGATTGCTTCCAGGATCCCATACTCTTTTCAAATCTGATGAAGTACCAAAATGATCTGGGCATAGTTATAGTCAATTATAACGTCAGGCATTTTTTGGTGCAGTGTCTGCAATCTATAATGACTTCTTCTCTTGAAGGGACAAAAACCGAAATTTGGGTAGTTGATAATGCATCTGTCGATGGTAGTTGTGCCTTTCTGCGCAGTCAATATCCAGAGGTCCACATCATCGAAAATACCGAAAATAAAGGTTTCTCTATAGCTAATAATCAGGCTATCAGGTTGATGTCTTCTGAATTTATACTCTTACTCAATCCCGACACCATCTTGCAGGAAGATACTTTGAATATGTGCCATGCTTACATGAAAGTGCACGAGCAGGTGGGAGCACTTGGAGTTCGGATGATTGATGGAGCAGGTAAGTTTTTGCCAGAATCCAAAAGGCAGATTCCAGGTATGTGGAACTCTTTTTGCAAGCTATTTTATCTTTCCGACTTGTTTCCGAAATCCAAGGTATTTAGTGGGTACAATCTGGGACATCTCCCTGAGGATGAGATCAATGAAGTAGAAGTGCTTTGTGGCGCGTTTATGTATATCAGGTCATCAGTTTTGGAGAAAACCGGCTTACTGGATGAATCCTTTTTTATGTATGGTGAGGATATAGACCTCTCACACAGAATTCTCAAGGAGGGCTACAAAATTGTTTATTTTCCGGAAACAAGCATTATCCATTTTAAAGGGGAGAGTACTAAGAAGAGCAGTATAAACTACATAAAATCATTTTATGGTGCCATGTCCATTTATGTAAGCAAACATTTTACGACCGGTACATCACGTAAGTTTACCCGATTTATACATTGGGCTATTGGAGCAAGAGCCCTACTCTCAGGCATCGGAAGGTTCATTAAAATCGGATTTAGGCAGATTCTCGATTTTTTACTCATTCTGGGAGGTTTGAGCCTTACAAAAACATTATGGGCGACCTATTATTTTCATGCGCCCGGATATTATGATGATGCCCCTATATATCTCTTACTTTTCACATGCTCCACTATTTGGGTCTTTTTCTTGTGGTTTTTTGGTCATTATGATAAAAAAAATTCCACCAAAAACACATTAACCGGTTTATTTTGGGGTAGTGTGGTGTCACTTTCGGTTTATGCATTATTGCCGGAGTATTTGAGGGCTAGCAGAGCACTAATAGTTTTCGGCATATTCTGGACATTTTTGATTACCGTGTTGATAAAATTTGTCAGTAATAGGGTAATGTTGAAGACAGAAAATATGTATGAACGAAAAAATATGATTATAGTTGCTTCCAAGATCAATGCTGTACATCTGGAAAAAATCCTGAATAACAGTTTTTCCGATATTGAAAATATCTATTATGTTGCTCCTGATCAAAATACAGATGCGTCTTTTTATCACAATTCACTGTCTAATCTTCATTTTATGATTCAGTCACTTCAAATAACCGATGTGATTTTTAGTAGTGACGATGTAAGTTTTAAAGAAATCATTCAGAGTATGTCTCAGTGCGGCAGCAAAGTGAGATTTAAGATCGGCGGTGATGATTCATTGAGTATTATCGGTAGTGATGATAAAAATCAACAAGGACAATTATATAGCTTTGAGCTGCCTTATGTGATTGGACATGAACAAAATAAAAGGTACAAAAGAATGACGGATATTATTGTCTCTTTTGTTCTAATACCCTTTGTTCCATTTTTATTTGTAAGTTGTGGTTTTCGGTTCGCTCTCATAGCAAATCTTTTTAAAACTTTTTTTGGTATATTTACCTTGGTAGGGTATGGAGGCAAGAATGAAGACTATAATTTTTTACCATCTTTGAAAAGTGGAATTATCAAGTATCCTATGTCGCAAAAAGTTCTGAGCTATACCCCCGATTTATTTAGGAATAAAAATATAGAATACGCTAAAAATTATAGTTTCCTTACAGATATAAATATCATTTGGGCCAACCTGTACAAACTGGGGAATAGGGTGGAAAGAAACGAATTATCACTCGAAAGTACATTTTAACTGCTTCGGAGTGAAACAATTTACAGATATTCAAAATATCCTGTTTTGGTATTTTTTTTGACCTTATCCCAATGATAATATCTTCCATTCATGGCTATATAGACACCATGAGGTAGTGTTTGTACAAAAGCCAATGCCGCACCAAGGTTAAAAAATCCATCTGATGAAGTTCCAAAAGCATACGGAATCATCGCCCCCGTGATAATAATAGTTTTGGCAATTTTGTGTTTTGCAATGGCTGATGCTGTCTGAACCATGGAGTCAGTACCATGAGTAAGGACAATCTTTTCATACTCACTTTTTTTGCAGGAATATATGATGATTTCTCTGTCAGCATCGGTCATCTGGAGGCTATCTATCATCATGAGTGTCTTTATGTCAACATCAAGAGTGCTTCTGCCACGGTCAAACATTTGATGAAGATGGGTATCTTTAAAATATAATTGGCCGGTGATATAATTATACTCCTTGTCAAAGGTACCTCCGGTCACAAAGATCTGGATTTTACTGGTTTCAGTCATGTAAGTAGATTTTGGGTTCAAAGCCAGAAGACACACTTAAAAGTGTAGATTCTAAGGTCGCAAAAAATGTCATTTATCTGAATGGTGAATGATGAATTTTGAATTACTGATTTTTGCAAAAAAAGTTATACAAAAATTCTCTTAAAGTGTTTTCAAACACTTACTTAATGATGTACGGCGTCGAGACCTTTATCAAGGACATCTTTGAATAAAATCGGATCCGGATACTCTTTTCGGAATCCGTACCGAAGGATGTCAAAGGTAGTTACTAACCCTACTAACAAACCATCTTTTACCACAGGGATAGCATGAAACCGATTCACTAAAAACAATTCAGCAGCAGTACCTATTTTGTCATCAGGCTCTAATTTTGCCAGTTTTTTTGTCATGATTGTTTTTACAAGGATTTTGCTGTATTCATCTGTAGTAGATTTAATTTTCCACATATCAAACGTAGTGACCATGCCTATGAGGATTCCTTTGTCGATAACTGGTATGTGATGAATATTTTTCGACTTGAAAATATCACTAACTTCTTCTACAGTACTTTCCGGACCTAAAGTGATCAGATCTGTGATCATAATAGTTTCTACACTTTCATTCATCATGGTAATCAGGTATTGATTGTAAAATTCGAAGCAAGATATTACCTTTTTTTCAATTTTTGAATGTTTGAGTATTAAATTTTTATTGCTGACGATCCATATTCATCAAATCGAATAAGATTCTTGCAATTGTTGAGTTTGATCTAAGTTGTTGAAATTGTTTAAGTTGTAGATTTGAGAGTAGCTCCACACATATTCAAAGAAGTAATTCTGAATTAAATCATTCAGGTTTGTAAGCGGGCTTGATGCTGATGTGTCAACCGAAAGTGATTGGAAATGTAAACTATTGTTCACTCAAAGTAGTAAATAGAATCCAAAATAGTAACTTTGTGCCTTATTTTTTACCGATACAAGAATTAATGAGTGATCACGACTTAAAATATGATAAGAGAGGTGTTTCAGCTTCTAAAAATGAAGTACATGATGCTATCAAAAAGCTGGATAAAGGATTGTTTCCCAATGCTTTTTGTAAAATAATTCCGGATATTACAGGTGGAGATCCGGAGTATTGCAATATTATGCACGCTGATACCGCAGGGACAAAAACAAGTCTGGCTTATATCTACTGGAGAGAAACAGGTGACTTGTCCGTATGGAAAGGTATCGTTGAAGACGCCATTGTGATGAATCTTGATGACATGGCCTGCATCGGATGTTTGAATCATATTGTGATTTCATCCACTATAGGAAGAAATAAAAGTATCATCCCCGGTGATGTCTTAAGTTTGCTTATCAATCATACTCAGGAGTATCTTGAAAAACTCAATAAATATGGTATCAACATCACGTTGTCCGGCGGCGAAACAGCTGATGTGGGTGATATAGTAAAAACAATAGATGTAGGATATACTACTTTTGCACGAATGCAAAGGAAGGATATTGTTGATATAAACATAAAGCCTGGAGATTATATCGTAGGATTCAGCTCTTTCGGGCAGGCGGTCTACGAAGATGAGTACAATGGAGGCATGGGTTCCAATGGACTGACGTCAGCTCGCCATGATGTTTTCAGTAAAGTATATGCTGAAAAATACCCCGAATCGTACAATCAGTTTATTCCTGATGATGTGGTCTATACAGGTAGTAAATTGTTGACAGATAGTATTACAATAAATAATAAACCAATGAATATTGGTAAACTGGTATTGTCTCCTACCCGTACCTATTTGCCTGTCTTAAAGCCTATTGTCGAGACCTACAGGAAGCAAATCAATGGGATTATACATTGTTCAGGTGGTGGCCAAACGAAAGTCAGCAAATTTATTAATAAAAATATCAATATCGTCAAAGACAATCTGTTTGAAATGCCCCCTTTGTTTAATCTAATCAGAGAAGAAGCAGGTTTGAGTCTTCGCGAGATGTATCAGGTTTTCAATATGGGACATCGTATGGAATGTTACGTTTCAGACCAGAACGTCGCCAAAGAAATGATCAATATAGCCTCGTCACTCGGAGTAGATTCCCAAATCATCGGTAGGGTAGAGCCATCATCAAGACCTACTATTGAAATTCACCATAAAGGGGATTTGATCAGATATGAGTATTAGTCTGAAAGTAGTAATTAGTAATTACAAATTAGTAATTACTAATTATTGTTTAGTAATGACTACTTTGCTTTCCCTTTATACTGATCTGTCATTTCCTTTGATATCGCACTTGGGACTACTCTGATGAACGTTTTGCTATCCAATTCCAACGTGATGCTACTGTCTTCTATCTTGTTGATCTGCCCAATGATACCACTTGCTGTTACTACTTCATCGCCTTTTTTGAGTTCTGAGGAGAATTTGGTCTGTTCCTTTTGTTTTTTCATTTGTGGGGCAATAAAGAAAAAATAAAAGAAGGCAAGCATCAGTACAGGAAAAATCCAACTGAAAGCACTTGCGCCTGCTTGAAGTACAAAATAAAGTGTCATATTTGTCGTTTTTATAATGATGGCACAAATATATAGATAAGATATGTATTTTTGTTCACAATTTGAACTTTTGACCAAATTGGGTTATTAAATTTTATGATAGGTATAAATTATTTTAAGGCATGAATGACTTGCAATTGTGGCAAAAACTCCGATCCGGTGATCAGGCAGCCTTCAAAATCATATATGACACACATGTACGCGGACTTGCTACTTATGCAAGAAAGTTTACCGATGACTCAGACTTGATTGAAGACAGTATCCATGATTTGTTTGTGTCTGTGTGGCAAAAAAGAGATGGTTTAAGTGATACTGATTCTATCATTCGGTATATGTGTGTAGCACTGAGAAGGGATATCATACGTCGCATTTCCAAGTCTAATCAGGTGACATCTTTTGATTATGCTGAAAATAAAGATTTCGATTTTGCATTGTCTGTGGAGGATATCATGATCCATGATGAAGTAGACAAAGATAAGAAGGCAAAACTTCAGGAAGCATTCAAGGTCCTGAGTAGCCGTCAGAGGGAGGCGATATTTCTGAAATACTATCAGGAAATGTCCTACGAACAGATTTGCGAAGTCATGGATATCAATTATCAGTCTGTAAGAAATTTGATTTCGAAGGGGATTATAGAGTTGAAAAGGATAATTGGACTGATTATCATGCTCTTAGGTTTGATATGAAGGAAAATATTATTAAAAATATAGAGTACAAAATTTAAGTGGAATACTTATATCATTGTACCATCACAAACAAAGCTTATGAGCAATAAAGATTTACATAATTTTAATAATGATCTCATTGAAAACGAATCGTTTATAAAATGGGTCAAATCGGAATTTGAAGAGGATGACGAGATGTGGTCAGCATTTATTGATGAACATCCGGATCAGACAGATGACATCAATCAGGCTATATCTTTTGTCAGAACACTTGATTTTAAAGATCATGAAGTATTCAGACAAAAAGTAGTTTGGGATAGGATATATTCTTCAGCTGGTTTAAACACTCCTTCTGAAGCAGTGGTAAAACCATTGTTCAGTATTAGGGTGAAGGTTATTTCATTACTTGTAGCGGCTTGTATGCTTTTGGTTTTAGCTTACAGATTTGGTTTCAATACTGAAACAGAAGTGAAAACCGAATATGCGCAGCAGCTTAATGAATCACTACCTGACGGATCTAGAGTGATAATAAGTCCTGATTCAAAAATAAGTTATGACAACAAAGTCTGGAATAAAGAACGAACTATCCAACTGGAGGGAACCGCATTTTTTGAAGTTAAAAAAGGCACTAAATTTACAGTCAAAACTGCCAATGGTAATGTTACCGTTTTAGGGACGAGCTTTAGTGTCACATCAAGGAATCAAAAGTTTGATGTCATCTGTAAAACAGGAAAAGTGGCCGTTAAGCTCTATAAAGTTGACGGAAAAGAATCTATTCTCCTTCCAGGGGACAAGGTTACATTAAAAGCAGATTCGCTTGCATTTGATGACGGATCAGAAGAAAAACCCAATCCTGTCACATGGCTTGATGGAGTATACACCTTTGACTCGCAACCACTTTCGGAAGTTGTCAGCGAGCTCCAAAGGCAATTCAATATCAAAATCAGCATGAACAATGATCTGAGTGCACTAATGTACACTGGTTTTTTCCGCAAAAATAAACTGGAAGAAGCACTTTATTCTGTGACATGGCCACTGGGGTTGAAATATTCTGTGGATAAAAGCGGGAATGTTACCATTTCTAAATGAAACCTTTGAAATTTTGTTGATGTTGTAACTAAATATTTTTCGGATTATCAAAAAAAACTTTTCTCATTTCATATACATTTTCATTTTTATATTTTCTTTTGGAAATATACAGTCTTTGTATTGTCAGTCAGCAGAGCAAATTTCTTTGGTGATTAAAAGCGGAAGTATCTGCACTGATGTACTGGAGATTTTCAAAAAAAAGTACGGTGTTTTAGTTGCATATTCGCCCACTCTTTCAAAATATAAATCATCTGCCGACCGAAGTTTGACTGCCAGTTCAGTAGAGCATCTTTTTGGAAAAATATGTAGTGTCTATCAGCTGGAATTTGCAACCAGCGGTCAAAACTCCTTTTTGGTAAGATCTGAAGCAAAAGATATCGAACAAGCCGAAGATGTCATCCTGCATATCCGACTTGAAGATAGTCAGGATCAAAAACCTGTGACCTATGCAGCCATATATGATGAGAGCCGCCAATATTTTGGATTTACAGATGAAGAAGGTGATTGTTTTATCAAAATACCAAAAAATAAAAAGGTGGAAAAACTCAACATCCATTCTTTGGCACATCAGGATAAAATAGTGACTATAAACCCCGATCATCTGTATCATGAAGTAAAATTGTATCCTGATCCCGTCAAAGTTGTACCAGTTACCATCAATACACTAAAGAAAAAACTAAGTTTTACAAAAGGTCAGGCGGTCTCTTCAGATCAAAAACTCTTAGAGCAAGTTTTGCAAAGTTCTGTATTTCAAAAGGATATCATGAGAGCATTGCAGATTTTGCCAGGAGTAAGTGCAATCAATGACTCCAAAGCAGGAATAAGGATAAGAGGTGCTAATGAAGAAGCTACACTCTTAATATTGGATGAGATGCCGGTATACAAGGCAGATCATTTTTTTGGTATTTTCGGTGCTTTTAATTCATGGTATGTAAAGGACATTTCTCTTTTTAAAAATAATATACCTGTCGATTTTGGTGGACGTACGAGTGGCCTTGTAAAAATGGAAAGCGAAAAAACAATCAAACCATTGCAGTTAAATCTTGATTTGAATCTCCTGAATTCAGGTATTTTTTTGAATATTCCGGCAGGAAATCATTTGGCTTTTTCTTTTTCAGGAAGGACTACCTATACAGAATTGACAAAATCAGGATTTTATGATCTAAGTCAAAGGCAAAATATTGAAAATCCCAATGCATCTCCAAGTGGGACGAGCCAGATAACATCCAATCCATCTTTTGATTTTTATGACATCAACGGAAAGGTGCTCTATAGCATGGGGAATCACAGAGTGGAAGCTAATGTTTTCAATAGCAAAGACAGATTCAATGACAATTATGATATCACCTTTAAAGTCAGAAATGCTGAAGTCAACGATGAACTCTTTAATCAAGTGAGTCAATGGCAAAATCTGACAAACGGACTGAACTATTCTTACAAGGGAAAAGATGGGGAACTAAAATTTTCCGGTTATTATACCAGCCACTTTAATAAATATGACATTACCAGCAATATAGTAAGAAGAGAAAAAAACAGAATCATAAGAGACACAGTAAAAATTTTGAATCGCAATGATATCAAAGATACAGGACTAAAATTGAGTTATAAATTGAATAAGATGAAAGGTCTGATATTCGGTTTGGAACACATCATTCATGACAATGAACTGTACATTGAAAATGATAAAAATCCTATTTTTGAAATCAACAGAAGAGCATCCGAGTCAAGTCTTTTCACCCAAATCTCCTTTGGGGATAAGAGTGATTTATATATAGAACCTGGTATCAGGACATCTGCTTTCCATAGTTTAAAGACATTTTATTTTTTGCCACAGATATACATCAGCAAATCATTACAAAATGACATGCTCATCAAAGCTTCTGCAGGCAGGCAAGCTCAGCTAATAAGGCTGTTTGAGCACGAAAATGCTCTTGGTCAAAAGCAACAATTTTTTGCCTTAAGTAATAACAGTAGCGTTCCTGCAGGAATAAGCAATAACATCATGCTTGGTATCTGGAAGTCATTTGGAAACCTGAATCTTGATATAGAGGCCTATTACAGGACATTGGATGGAGCTATAATTCATGCCACCCAAATGCCGGGATTGCGCCCTCCAGAGCCAGGAGTCATTTCAAATGGATTTTTACTTTTTAAAGGACAAAGTCAAACAAAAGGGATTGATATTTCTTTTTCATATGAGCATAAAAAATATTTTTCCATGCTTACATACACCTTGAGTAAGTCGGACAATCGTTTTGCACAGCTCTTTAAAAATCAACTATTTCCATCATCAGAAGATAGCAGACATCAACTTAAGTGGGTCAATACCATTTCCATCGGCAAATTTGACTTCTCCGGAACATACATTGGAGCTACAGGAAGGCCTTATCTGGACCTTTCATCCATTCGTACACCGATTGAACGGGCCAATCTCGTTGTGGAGAACTACATTCAAAAGCTGCCTGAATATCACAGAGTTGATGTCGGAGCATATTTTAAATTTAAACTTTCAGGATACGACTCCAGGATTGGCTTCTCCGTTTTTAACCTGATGAATCGGGTGAATGTCAAATACAGACAGTTTGTCTATCAGCTTCCGCCACTTCAAAACCAACAAAATCCTGTAAATACCATTTTAGGATCTGACGTAGCCCAGTTAGAAAGAACATTCAATGTCAATTTTAATATTACTATAGGTAAGTAAGAATCATTAACTCACTTTCACATTCATTCATTCATTCATTCATTCATTCACCTTAATTATACTGCAATATCCAACTACGGTGTCCTCCGAAACCTGGTCTGAACTGATGCCAAGGAGATGACTTTTGAGTAAGATTATTTTTTGAGCCGCTTCTGAATTTCTTATTTCAATCTTTACAATACAAGTGCTATCAAATGATTTGTCAGTAATATCGATATAGAGATTTTTGAGAGCTGCCATGATCGAACCCATATGCTCATATGTAAAATTTAATTCATATGTAGAAGTGAGAAATTGCTCTATGACGGTGGCGTTAGTCAAGCCTTCGATGGCAGCTTGTCTGTACGCATGGATCAGACCTGAAGCTCCCAATTTTGTTCCACCAAAATATCTGACTACAACTATAAGAACATTTGTAAGTTGATGGCTGGCGATTTGTCCCAAAATTGGCTTTCCGGCTGTACCAGAGGGTTCGCCATCATCATTGGTGCGGTATCTGTTATTATCAATGCCAATTTTATATGCAAAACAATAATGTCTGGCTTTAGGATGATCGGATTTTAGCTTTTCCATTATTTCAGGTAGTTGATTTTCATTATCGAATGGAAAACAATAAGCTAAAAATTTACTGCCTTTTTCTTTGTACTCACCGTAAGTAGGTTCTGTCAGTGTCAAAAATGAATCATTCAATTTTTCTATTTTTCAAATTATTGATGGTATCAATCGCTCACCAGTCCTCCTTCGTCGGCTTAGTGGTCGATTGGCTTTTTTTTGACTGAGGAGCGTCCCGAAGGGCGACCCTTAAGCAAAAAAACTAACGAAGCCTAACACTTTTCAGACCTGACTGACATGCGTAAACGCAGGCATTTTGTTCAAATTTTTCATCATTCAAATTGATCGATTGTTCAAATAACTTTATTTAGTTGACCAGTCGATATTAAACCACGCGTTCATAATAATACCCTGATTATACTGAAAGACATTTTTGTTATCGACTTCTCTCGCCAGTTGAAGGATGTGGTTGAAATATCCACCTTCAAGTCTAAACAATGTGCTAAATCTGTAACCAACCAATAAGCCAATACGATTCTGGTCAAATATATTTTCATTTACATTTTTGCCAAAACCAATCATCACTTCATCATATACTGCTATGTAAGGCGTTTTATTTTCAATTACCTTTTTTCCAAGCGGCATTTGCGCTCTTGCCATATACCTCATTCTATTGAAAAAAGGAAATTGATCTTCTTTTTCAAGCGAAGCATTGCTATATCTTCCTATCCACCTTTGCTCCAACATCCATCTGTGGGACAATTCTACGATACCGATTTTGTCGTTGGTGATGATGGATTGAAATGTCCGGTGTTCCTCAAAAGATTTACCAAAACCATTTAAAGGATAGACTCCATAAGGAACATTAGTAATATAAGCGTAACCAGCCCTCACCTGTAGTTTAGGGTTTAACTGGTAGTTGATGCTATTTCTGAACAGGTTTTGCATTCCATGGGTCAAAAGCTCGCTTCTCCTGTAGTGGAATTCTGACGTAATACTCCAATTTGGGGTTAATTTAAAGTTGCCGTTAATACTATACCATCCGATAGTATTGTGATCTGACAATCTGTTTTGAGAATTTCCCGAAACTACAAACACACAGATTAAAAACAAAACCAATTGAGCTTTACTAACTATTTGTTTAAAATATTCCATCATCGTCTTAAATTTAAAATATTTACGAAGACCGTTGCGCCACCTCATGATATCTTTTCAGATGCGGACCCAAAAATATTCTTGCATACATTCTGATCAACGCAATCCCCGAAACTACAAATCCCAAAGCCATAAAGAACGCTAAAAAGACCTGATCGTATTCGATGTGCGAAAATAATATATCTTCTCCAATAAAGGTAGATGTAATGGGAAAACCTGCTAACCCCAAACAGGCAATCAAAAATAAAGCCGCAGTCTTCGGATACTCATAAACATGACCTTGAAACCTATTCAAATCAATATCAGGTTCAGCTGTGGTCATTTTCCAAAGAATGATATAACCAAGAATTCCAGCCAGTACAACTCCAGCCAAGTGAAAAATAATTTCATATACCGTAAGTGCATCGTTGAATGAAATAGCCAATACAATCCAAAAATGATTCATCACTAAAAGTGTCCAAACTACAAATACATTGCGTCGCCCTGCGTAAGCCCTGAATACCAAAAACAAACCAATCAATGCAAACAACTCAGGTAAAAATCCAACAATAACTTCCGGTAAGTTAAATCTGGTGATTTGCAAAACGACTCCAATGATAAAGGTAGGAATAGTGATATAATAAATATTACGGATATTGATAAACCTCAACAAATTACCCAAATTTTTGAAAGGTTTCCACAACAATTTATCCAATAACTCATCCATATTGAATTCCTTAATACTCAATAAAAATAAAGAATACTCCAACTTTTTACTGAAATGGGTTTCGATGCTTTCATGTTTTGGCTCGAAATGATAAAATTGTTCTCTGATCAGGTAGCTTACTGCAGATGGTGAAACCAATAACTGATACGTTCTCAGAAAAGCATTGCCGGCAAAGTGGAAGAGAGCCAGTGTTTCAAACCCCAACGCTAATTCTAAAAACATTAATCCTATCTGGGCTACGGAAGCATAAGCAATCTGACTTTTTATAGAAGATTGTACTCGTCCTATGGATGCACCTATTGCAGCCGTAAAAACACCTACACTTCCTATCAAAATCCTGGCTATCAACTGATGTTCCCAAAAGGGCATTGTTCTGATCAAAAGAAATAAACCCAGGTGAACGGACAATGAACCATAAAATATGGCACTCGACGGTGTTGGACCTTCCATAGCTCTCGGCAGCCATGAAGAAAACGGAAATTGAGCAGATTTAGCACATGCTGCCAATAAGAGCATTATGGAAATAAACAATCCAAACATAGAGTGACTTTCCAGATGGTGGTGTACCAACTCATAGTTTTGTATCTTTTCAAATGTAATATTTTCATGCCATAAATGATGGCTCGCCCACATAGCGAGAATGATACCTACATCCCCTATACGATATATTGAGAACACTTTAAATGCATTTTTGACGGGTAGATATCTTTCACGATAGAAAGCCACCAGCAGAAATGATGTTAATCCCAAAATTTCCCAACCAATAAATAAGGTCTCCAAGTTACCTGCAAAAACAGCAAGTGTGTAGCCGGAATAGAAAAAAAGAATGGTGTAAAAAAATCTTTTATATCCGGACTCCCTATGCAAATATATCCTGCTGTACGTCGTCACCAGAAATGTAAGCATAGCACCTACTACACAGTAAACTGCAGTCACATAATCAAAATAAAAGTCAATAAAAAAGTTCATATCCTGACTTTCATATACAGAGAATTCTTTTAGGTTTACAGCGTGAAAACCTTGCGTACCCCAAAATACCAAAAAGCCTAAAATCGCAAAAAAGTGAATCCCTATCATCCCAAAAGTAAATCCTGAAATAAGCTTTTCATTTTCTTTGGGAAGAAACATAGAGATCAGGAAAGCAGCAAACGGCCAAACTATTAGTAATTCCAAAATTCTTTCCATGGTTCTATTCTTTTATAAGTAATACAGGAAGATTTTCACTTTCTGATTTAAAAAGAGCTTCCACATTATTGACCGATTGTGGTACAAAATTCGGTTGATAGTTGATGAAGATGCCATTACTGAATCTGGTAGTTTCTTTTGTTTCAGGATGTATTGCCACCAAATGTACCCATTCGTTGGTAAACCATTCATACAGTTGTGGTGTCCGTTGTATGGTTTTCAGGACGACTTCGTCATCATGTTCCACAATGATAAGCAATCTTAAAGGATCATGGACTTCTACCATTTGATTAGGTAGTCCGGGACGCAAATCACCATCTATGCCATTGGCTACACCGATGAGCCCCATCACGTTATGTGGTAATTTGGATCCTGCGCCAAGTTTCAGATTGTCCACTCTAGAAAAATAGTATTCCAGATTGATACCTCCACAAACCGGAGCAGCGGCAGAAAGAATATTAAATAAATAATTGCCTTCAGGATCAATGGTATAGTCATATGAGTTCATAAAGGCTCTTCGATCCAGAAACAGGTCTTTTGTCAATGCTCTGCGACCAATGATACAGAGTGCATTGGTGGCGTGATTGAGTTCAGGTCTTGGCTCGAATAGTGACACAGAACGCTTTTTTACTGCTTCATGGAGTTTTTTGAGATCCAGTTTTGAATTTGTTGTTGCAAATCTACGGGCTCTTTCTCTGGCATTTCTTTCCAAAGCCTGTTGAAATACCAGTTTATTTTGTTTGTGCAAATCTGTTTTTGCGAGATCAGGAAAAGTATCGTCATAAAATTCGATTTCATCTCTGGTAGTATCATGTAGTGCGCCTAAAAAAATCGTAGAAGCGGGAATATTGAACCCCCGTTCTTTAAGTAAATTGCGCACTTCAGGATGATTGGCCATATAACTTATTACCCTGGCATTGACAGATCCGGGCCTGCCTGAACAAGCTCCGCAATCATACCCTGCATAATGCGTATTGTTGACACTACTGGCGCCATGACCCACAGCATATATGATAGGAGCAAAGTCTTTGACCAAACCGATACTTTTTAGCAATCCTTCCACTCTGTCTGTCATTTCAGAAATCGTAAATCCGATCTGCATACCATCTTCTTTGATATTGGTATTTTGATTTTCAATAGTGAGCTTAGAAAACTTATCCATGTGCCTGAAAGAAAGTGTGGTGGCAGGACTCAATTTTGGTGTAAAAATATTGATAAACAATCTGATGGCTGACCAAAAACCAATAGTATGAGTAATAAGCCAACCGAAAAAAAGAGAATGTGTATAATCTGCAAAGTGAAAATCTTTTTTGTTCTTTTTGTTATCCACCTCTTCCTTGATAAGATAGGGTGGGCTCATAGGGGCAGGACATACCTTCATAGAAAATTTTCCATCTTTGGGTTTGTAGTAAAATGCAACACCAAAAAATCCAGGTGTCCCGTAGGTTTGAGCATTGGGTTCAATGTCTTCTACGTATCTTCTGAGTGAACATTCTCTGTCATCAATACAAAAAAGTGCCTGAAATACAGGTGATGTTATTTGCTTTTCTTTGGCCTGATTGGTTTGCAGCCCAACCAGCGCCTGATCATAAAACGTCCACTCAAAAGCATCCTGCCATAGATGAAGCAATTCGCGATACTCTGTGATTTCTACCTCTGCAAATAGTGGTTTTACCTTTTTTGTGAGCCTCATACTCAAAGGCAACCAGTTTTCACCAAACTTTTGATCCAATGTGTCTATTTCAAGTAACAACTCAAATATAATCAGGTCCTGGAGAGAAATTCGTCTCGTATCCAACAGCGTTTGTGGCATATCTTCTATCACAGATACGATACCTGACCAACCAGGATGCGCAAATTGCTGATCAAAAAGATAATGTTCGTATAATGTTTCATCACCCACTAATATTTTCAGCAAGTCACTGATTTCACATTTTCGGTCCATGAGTAGCCTTTTAGCTCTCGGAGTCTTGAAAAAACTGGTGTAAGTATTGCGTTCCATCTCTCTGATGGTGGTCAGAAAGCCCTTATTCCATACCGGAAATCCCCAGATAGCAATGCCCTGATCCAGATAACTACATAAAAACCGGAAAAAAAACGGTTGGATCGCCAGGTCAAGATCTACTGAATACAAATCTTTCCAATAATTGCGCAAGTGACTCCTTCTGCCGCTGAAGTTGTCTGCATATTTTCCTGAAATCATCTTCTCTTTCCAGCTTTCAAAGTTTGTCTGGCCTTTTTTGGATAAGATTACTTTGTTGAGTATGGTATCAGAAATCTTTTTTTCACGAAACAGGTTTCTGTATTCTACCAAAGACAGACTGGTTTTATATCCGAATATCTGACTAGCTTGCGTAATAGCATCATAAAACTTTCTGTCCTGAAAAGCATGCAAAGTGTTATGATGGATAAAATCTTTTAAAGCGGCCTGTGCCGGAAGATAATGTTTCAGATGGTGTATGACGTTTCCTTCATTAAAAACATTATTGTAATGAATCATTCCTTAGTTTTTTATTTATTCTTGAATATATTCACTTTCCACTTTCGAGAAATCATCTTCAGCATCAGTGATACCCATGTATTTTTTAGCTAAAAAAAATAAAATTGTTCCCGTTACCACAGCAACATTCAGATCAATAAAAACTGTTATCAAAGTGGAATACACAATAAAAAGTAACTGCATATTTCTAAGTTTGTTTGATTGCCATTGGTTTTTAATATATGCTCCCATGAAGTCTCTGTCCAGTACATCCAGGCCAGCCTTAAATAATACACCTACAAAAACAGCTGAAGTAATCAGAACAATATATTTGCTGAATACCAAAAATCCAAGCAAAGCAAAAATACCTACCATCACACCTGCTAATCGGGTTTTTGCTCCTTCTTTTAGCAATAGTACACTTCTGATAGTCGCTTGTGCTCCAGGGATACCTTGCAATAGTGCTGTCACACCATTGGCCAGTCCCTGTGCTATTAATTCTTTATCTTGTTTGGTTTTTTCTTTGGTCATATTATCTATAACTAAACTGGTAAGTAACGAATCCAAATATGCCAGTAAAGTAAGCTGGAGAGCAAATGGCAAAGCTTGAAGTAGGATGTCCGAAGTGTACAATTGCGCATCCGTAGGAAAATATAAAGTAATAGTATTCCAAAATTCAGAAAAACTACCCACGCTATTACCTAAACTTACGTGTTCAACGTCGATATTCAATACAGAAGTGACCAATGTAGCTAAGATAATGGTCACAAACATAGAGGGAATATATTTTTTGAATTTCTCTGGCATACCCATTTTTTTTAGCAATATCGGCAACAGATAGATGGATACAAGGGTAATTAAAGCAATGATGATATTGGTAGAAAGAGACCCTGAAATCTGAGTTTTGTCACCCAGACCAAATAGCCTTTTTATCTGGTCAAACCATATCAGTAATCCAATTCCATTCATAAATCCAAGGATGATCACCTGGGGTACATATTGTATGAATCTGCCAAATTTTACAATGCCCAAAATAATAAGCATAGCGGCATTTAAAATAAAAATTAAGGTGATAAATTGTTCTGCGATCACTTTGTCAGTGAAGTGTTCATAAGCAAAAGCAACGACTATGGCAGATACAGCGGTCATCGGAGCAGTAGGTCCTGATGCCTGCAGTCGTGTTCCCCCAAAAATGGAGGTAATGATAGGTATGACTGCAGCACCAATCATTCCTGCAAAAGCGCCTCGACCTGACATAGTACCAAATGCTGCACCAAGACTAAGCGCAGCAAAACTTACGGTTAGTCCTGCTATTATATCGTACACAAAGGTACTCTCAGATGTATTTGAAACTTTCATATTTTTTTATTTTTTAGGTTAGGTATTATTAGCAAAAAATGTCAAGGACTCACCATTATATCTATGGGTGAATCATCATATTGTTAAGGGTAGTTCTTAAAACTCATTTTTAGAACTACCCTTAACTCAGAATTAATGACTAAGAATTAATGACTAAGAATTAAATATGAAACTTCCAGGAATGGAATATGATAAAGAGCGGGATATTAAATAAAAATGAAGATATTTGAAATCTTCTCCATATTTTGGTATATAAAATGTTATAATCTGTAAAATTGGAAGTGTTCAAATACTGATAACCACTCTTCCTTTCACTATCTTCTTCTTCAATCTCTTCCTCACCATTCTTTTCAAGAATATCAAATGGTGACAATACGTTGGAATGATGATTTATTGTAGAGCAGAAGGAATTATCATAGTTGTTTTCAACATGATGTTGTGAAGTAGTTCGAGATACAATTTCCAGACCATAGAGGATGTAGATCGCTCCAAACTCTAAAACAATGGCCAGCAAAAATAATCTTAAAAAAGTTCTCAAACAGAATGATTAGTTAATATTATAACAAATTTTAAACAAATATAAGGTGAATATTGATAAAGTTGTCTTAAATCGGAATAAAATTTTTTAAACCGGGTTATTTTATAAATTTATTGGACCATTTTTTATCATGATTTCTATTAGCCTTCTTCATGACCATGAGGGTGTTCAATCTTATACTTTCTTGAAAAATAAACACCCGCAGTGATGGACACTGCTATAATACCCAATGATAAGCCCAACGGCAAATGAAAATGATTGGCTAAAATCAATTTGATACCTACATAAATCAGTATGACGGTAAGGCTATACTTGAGATAATGAAATGAATCCAGCATATTGGCCACAAAAAAGTACATTGATCTCAACCCAAGAATGGCAAAAATATTGGATGTGAATACAATAAAAGGATCTCTGGTGATGGCAAGGATGGCGGGAATACTGTCCAGAGCAAAGAGTATGTCAGTGAATTCTATCAGTATTAAAGCCAATAATAACGGAGTTGCTATGTTTAACCCTCTCTTTCTTATAAAAAACTTCTGCCCGTCAATTCTTCCTGTTACAGGCATAAAACGTCTGATGGTCCGATACACCCATGATTGTTTTGGATCAAACTCCTTTTCTTCGTCAGAAATGGCCATTTTGATCGCAGTAAAAATCAAAAAAGCACCAAAGACATAAGTCGTCCATTTAAATTGTTCTATCAATACTACGCCAAAGAGTATCATCAATCCTCTGAATACCAATGCCCCTATAATTCCCCAAAATAAAACCCGATGCTGATATTTTTTTGGAATTTTAAAAGACCTGAATATCATGGCAATTACAAAAATATTATCAATGCTTAAGGTCAACTCTATGATGTATCCGGTCAGATATTCTATTGACGCGTCCAGTGGGACAGCTGTTTTTGCCATTTCGCCCAGCCAATTGTTTTGGTAGATGAAATATACCAGGATCGAAAAGCTCAGACCAAGGGTGGTCCAAACCATAGTCCATCTGCTTGCTTCCCTGTAGGTGATTTCATGCGCATGCCTGTTGAAAACTCCAAGGTCGAGTGCAAGAAAAATACCTATCATCAATAAAAAAAGTGACCAGATAATCATAGATAATTGTTTGTTACTGCTACTATAAGAATTACTTACCTTTTATGAGGTTATTGATGATTTTTTCCCAGTCCATTGCTTCCAGTAGGTCATTGCCAGGATTGGGATTAACGTCAGCATCATATACAGGAATCGAAATTTCTGAGTTGTTTTTTAATTTGAGCCGCAAAGATACCTTTTTTAGCATACTTATATCTTTTTCATGAGCACGTTCGTTCTGATATTGTTTTGATACATCACATTTTGTGATATCAGAAATGTCAATTACTTGTACATGTTGATCATCTGTGTTGTTAATATAACACAGTTTCTCCTGTTTTTTGTCCAGTCCTATGACACCAGCTTGCCATTGTCCTGTTTTCTCGGGTGATAAGTTTTTCTGATTGGCCAAGGTTTTCAAGTTGCTGATTTCTTTGCTTTTATTTTTACCTCCCAGAAAGAAGTAAGCCATAGGAATCAGGATAATAAGAATTATAATACTATTTAATATGATAGATGACATGATAACTTTTGTTAAAAATGATTATGAAAATAGGAATCGGAAATCAATTTGTGTTGATATCTGATTTTTAGATTAAAAACAACTTTGACTCAAAAGGTTATTTATACCCAACAGAAAATGATTTGCAAAATTTAAAAATCGCAATTATTTAAAAATCAATAACTTGTGTTTTAAATTTTTCGCACAATATTTTCTGTGCACTATAATTAGTTTTTAGTAAATAAACAAAACTTTAATAGCCAAAGCAGATTAAAACATGAGCTGAGAAAGTGATTTACCAAAAAGTGTGATGGGGAAAGATGAGTTTTCTGGTGGCAATGACAATGTTTGATATGACTTCAAAGTCGTTGAATTTCATCAAAGACTTAAGACTCCTTAAATAGATTGCAAATTCGATCCCCGAACTCTCAAAGAAATGAGTAGATATCTGCTGTTGTGTTTTAGTAGCTTGTTCCGCATTAAACGGAACAACATCATTTTTTATGATGGTTGATTGCCTTAATCCACTGTTTTCAGAAAGAGAGTGAGTTTTAATTTGATGTTGTGTAGAAAAATCCTGATTCAGTGCAGAATGTACAGAAGCCAAAAATGTAAAAAATATCAATACCCAAACCTGAATGATTTGTGATTTCGATATTGAATTATTTAATTTTTTTGCATTCATTATGTAACTTGAAACAAACATACATTAAAATAGTTTGAGCTGTATATTTTTCCGGTAGCAAACTGTGCAGAGTGAATTATAATCTGAACTCTTGATATAAGATAACCTTTTTCTCATTTTAAATGAACTGTTTCCCAATTGAATAATGCAGCATTGCATAAGATTATATATTTTTCCACAAAAATCAAATTAGATTTTTAGCTATTATATCAATTCAAATATTCTGATTTATAATCTCCAACATGTATTTCGCTTTCTTTTATGGACTTTTTATGGCTGAAATAATTAAATATCCCTATTATAAATACCACACCTGAAATGATGAAAAGTATTACTTCAAATAATATAAAGTTACCCATGGTAAATAGATTTTGTAGGGTCAAGCCAGCCATAAGAAAATACATTGATGTTCTCAGAAAAGACAAAAAAGTACTTTGATTTGCTAAAATAGTACGCTGTAAAGCCAATTTTTCTCTCAGGATAAGATCTTTATTCCCCATAAAATTTTTTCTGTCTTGATTATCAAACACAAAAACAGGTATTGATAATGCAATTTGTCGTGTGATTATTAAATCATTTTAAATCATGAACTCTCTTCGATAAACTGATCAATATTGTCTTTTTTACCAAATACCAGTAAAAGATCATCTTCTGTAAATTGGTAGACCGAGTGCAAAATGCCGTGGACCTCTTTGTCAAAATAAGCACTGCCTAAGTAGTTTTTTCTTTCAGTTTGTTTGATAACTGTTACAATATGCACCTTATACTTCTTTTTTACATCTACATCAGCCAGCGTCAGACCTATTAGTTTCTTTGGAATGTTGACTTCGACAATTTCATACTCTCCATGTAATTCCATTGACTTAATGGCACCCCTTACCATGATACGATTGGAAAGTTCATGGGCATATTCAGCTTCAGGCTCAATGATTTCAGTGATATGCATGGCTTCGAGTATTGTTTTATGGAGGGTTGAGAGAGATCTTACTATGATACGGCCATTATAATGTTTTTTGATCAAAGCAGTGGTGGTCACTGATGCCCCAATATTTTCACCAATGGCGATTACAACCAGGTCACAATCATCGATGGGTAAATAATTAATGCAGGATTCATCGCTTGCATCAAGTCCCAGAGCATGATTGATTTTATTTTGTATCATATCCACTCTGGAAGGGTTGCTGTCCACACCAAAAACTTCATGACCGTCTTCGGTCAACTTCAGCGCAAGATTACCACCGAAATTACCTAATCCCAATACTATTATTTTTTTCTTCATGATGGATTCTTATTTAGTTTATAAAGACATTTTCTTTTGGATAATATGGTTCTATTCCTGATTCTTTACGTTTTGAGAGGGTGTTGAATATGCCTATTAAAAAGGTCAAAAAACTTACTCTGCCTAAAAACATTAGTAAAATAAGAACAATTAATGATGTATTATCGAGACCGGGTGTAATACCAACACTCAACCCAACCGTCGAATATGCTGAAATACATTCAAACAATATATCTTTAAACAAAACATCGGGATGGGAAAATGATATAATGAAAGTACCGGTACTGATAGCAAAAATAGAAAGAAGAATCACAGCATTTACCTGATTGATAGTAGATGGCGGAATTTCTCTGTTTCTAATAATAAGTTTTTCTTTTCCTATGATTTGATTCCACAGATTTAGCAAAGCTACTGCAAATGTTGTGGTCTTAATACCACCTCCTGTAGAAGCAGGTGATGCTCCTATCCACATCAAAGCCATGAGCAACATGACAGCAGGAATACCCAAATGAGGCATATATACATTGTTAAATCCTGCAGTCCGCGCTGTGGTTGAATTGAATAATGATACAACAATCTTTCCAAATAAACTGTGCTCACTCAAAGTTCCGTGGTACTCAGCGATCATGAAAAGAATTGTTCCTGATACTAATAATATGATGGTGGTTCTTACGACGATTCTGCTATTAATGGTGCTTCTGGCAGGTGTATAATTGCGCTCAATGCCTAAAGATTTTATTTTACAAATGACATTCATGAATGAATTCCTGATTATGTAGTAATGGTTGATCATGACCATGTAACCGATTCCACCGGTTATGATCAGCCAACAAATAATCAATTGTAAAAAATAATTGTACTTGACAGATTCTTCATAAATAGAACTCGAAAGAGTGGAAAATCCGGCATTACAAAATGCAGACACAGCATGAAATACAGAAAAAAAAGAAAGATTTTCCATTAAAAACGGCGTCAGATGAGATACTAAAATATATCAGAATAGCACCAAAGCCTTCTACTATGAATGTTAGCATAACTACTTTAAACAAACTCCTGAAAGTGTTTTTACTTCCCATCTCTTTTATCAGGTCACTCATCATAGCTCTGTTGCGAAAACTAGTGGAAGACTTGAAGATCAATGCAAATATATTGGTCACTGTCAAAACGCCTAAGCCGCCAAGCTGGATAAGAATAAGTATAACAACTTGCCCAAAAAAAGTATAATCTTTGCCGGTATCTATAACGGCCAAGCCTGTCACGGTTACAGCACTCGTTGCGGTAAATAATGCCTGTATGAAAGTAATACCTTTTGTAGTAGCTGCAGGCAACATCAGACATATCGATCCGAATAGTATCAAAAAAACAAAACTTACAATAAATAAAACAGCAGGATGTATATTATAATTACCAAGGTTGGCGATTTTGAATGAAATGGCTAAAAAACTGATGAAGACAGCTAAAAATAACCGAAATCCAGCAATATCAAATTCATTATAGAAAAGATTAAACCACCAAATTAAAGAAATAACAAGGTAGAAACCTGAAACCAGTATAAATGTAATCCGTGCTACTTTAAGGTACCAATTGGTTGTAATAAGATAAAGATATATGCTCATCAAAACCGACATTCCTGCAAAAATCACATTAAGTGGTTTGTAAATCATTTCAAAATCAGAAATTTTGATGAATTCTGTGCCGCTTTCAAAAATTTGACCTAGCCCAATAATTAGTGCAAAGTAAAAGATTAGGTTAGTAAATAATCTGAAGTTTTTATCGCCAAAAGTTATGAAATCATTGATCATAGCGGGTAATTGATTCTACAGATTCTGAAGTCCTTAATCCAAATTAATTTAAATAAAAGAATTATAGCATGACTATATTGCATTTTGGAATTCATTTTGTTGGAACTGCAAAGGTAATGTATTAACACAATTTATTGGTAAAAGATAATGGTTTAATGATTTTAAAATTTCTGTTGGTTTGGTTTTACACTCCCGATAATTTTATAAACTTTCTTGAATGGTACTTCAACTTTAACTCTTCCTATTCAAATCTGAAAACCTTAGCCATCAGAAGTCAACTTAAAAATCGCTTTTGCTGCCTTTTCTGATGCTCCTTTTTCTCCAAGCAATGTTTTGATAGCCTTATACTCTTTTTGAATATCTTCACATCGAATCTTCAGATTTTCAAGTTCTTTGATGAGGCTTTCTTTAGTTAATTCATTTTGAATTAATTCTTTTACGACTTCTTTATCTGCGATGAGATTGACTAAAGATATGTATTTCAGGTCGATAAGTCTTTTTGCGATATGATAAGAGATGAAGTTTCCCTTATAACAAACGATTTGCGGCACATCAAACAGTGCAGTCTCAAGTGTAGCAGTGCCGGAACTTACAAAAGCGAACGAAGCTTCTGTGAGTATGGTATAGGTTTGATTTTTTATTATAGTTGGTGCCGTAGAAAGGCCGGCATTGCGGATTATTTTTTCAAGAAAAACATCATCCACTGAAGGGGCAGCAGCGATGACAATGTGGTATGATGAATCCTTACATGCCTCCAGCAAGATAGGCAGCATGGTATTGATTTCCTGTTTTCTGCTTCCTGGCAATAATGCAAGGATTTCTTTTCCTCCCCTTAAAGTTTCAAGCGTCCCAGCATCAGGGGTGAAGTCATTGATAGCATCCAGCAGCGGATGTCCTGCATAGAGCGTTTTGTATCCATACTTATGGAAAAAATCAGGCTCAAATGGAAGAATTACTATGAGAAGGTCAGTATATCCGCCGAGATCATGAACCCTGCTTTTATGCCATGCCCACACCTGTGGAGTGATATAGTACACCACTTTTATTCCATGTTTTTTGGCCCATTTTGCTATTCTAAGGTTGAATCCCGGATAATCTATAAGGACCAGCACATCTGGTTGAAAATTCAAAATGTCTTTTTTGCAATAGCTCATCAACGAGAGTATAGTTCGGATATTTTTGATGACTTCTACAAAACCCATAAAAGCAAGGTTTTTATAATGCATCACCAGGTCACCACCTGCATCCGCCATTTTTTCTCCTCCCCAGCAGCGGATCTGGCTATGAACATCGAAATATTTAAGTTTTTTTATAAGATTTGACCCATGGAGATCTCCGGACGCTTCGCCTGCAATCAGATAGTATTTCACCGTCAATTGATTAATTCCATGTAAAATTTATACACCCAAGCTCCGGCATAAATCAGGGTAGGGAAGACCATACCTCTTACAGTTTGATCCCATTTTTTGGAAACAGCAACATTGAAAGGTATGAGGATAGTACATATCGCGATCAATGCTGTTGTTCTAAATCTTCTGGAAGCAGAACTGGATGTGACTTCATCCATGAAGCCCCACACAGTCAATTGCTCAAATAAAAATTCCACCACCACAAACCCCAACACTGGTGTAATGCACCCCAGCACCAATCCCATCAATAATGAATTTTTTTCCATTGCATTATAATGTTTCCATATATTTAAAGTCCTTGATGGCAGTATGATGTGTCAGATCGTGGTTTGAAGGGACTACTGATACATATTTGCTTTTAAGTGCGATAATATCGTGATCATCCATATGTTCGGGCTCGAATGAAACAAACTTTCCGGTGAGCCAATAGTATTTTTCACCCCTTGGATCAGTTCCTTCCTGAAATTCTTCGATCCAGGTGCCATCTCCCTGCCGACACACTTTGATACCATTTATATCTTCAAGTTTTCCTGAAGGAATATTGACATTCAGCAGTTTGCATCCATTCATAGGATTTTTCAGGACAGAGTTGATGATTTTTTCTGCATAGTGTTTAGCAGCTGAAAAATCGGCATCAAAGCTCATATCCAGTAAGGAAAAGCCAATAGAATCTATTTTTTCGAGACTGGCTTCCATAGCTGCTGACATAGTGCCCGAATATATGATATTGATAGAGGCATTGGCCCCGTGATTGATGCCTGAAAGACAAAGATCTATTTTTTTATCTTTCATCAAAACGTTTTTGGCAAGTTTGACACAATCCACCGGTGTGCCCGAACACTCATAAGAGTCTATTCCGGGAAAAATATTGACTTTTCTGAGTTTTAGCGGCTGATTGATGGTGATGGCATGTCCTTGTCCGGACTGCGGAGAGTCGGGTGCTACCACTATAACTTCTCCAAATTTTGAAGCTACTTCTACCAGTGCTCTAATGCCGGGAGCTACTATGCCATCATCATTTGTAATAAGGATCATTTAATATCAATTGAAGTGCAAAGTAACATAAAGTAATTGTGATTTGACAGCAACTGCACGTCTTTTTTGCTAAAATCAAAAAATGTAAAAAATATTGAGAAAAACAAATAATATAAATGTATAATTTAAAAAGGCCTGTAATACAATTGATTACAAGCCTTTTTGTGGAGATGCAGGGACTCGAACCCTGGTCCAGACAAAGCAACTGAATGCCTTCTACATGTTTATCTTCTGTTCGGATTTTAGGAATCGGGCAGGTACAGAAGCCCACGGCGCCTTCATCTTATCTTCTGTGTTTTCGGATTGTGATCGAAGCATCTCACTCACCTAGTCCGCGGGTTGGTTGAAGTGCGGCTACCGGCATATATCGGACGTCATCCGGGCGGCACTAAAAGCTTTGTAATCCTGGATTACGCAGCTAATGCGAAGTTATTATCGCCATTTGTGTTTTGATCATCATTTGATAACGGAGTGAACAATCTTGCTCCGACATGCTTACAAACCGATATTCTTTCCTGTCGATACCAGTCATCCCCAATTTAGTCTGTGATGAAGAGAACGAAAATCTTCAGCTAATTGTTCCTTAAAATCTTAATATTTTATCAAAATAACATTATTTAACAATTCATCAAAGACCGGATACTATCACTTTTATAACTGACTGATGGTTCCCTGCAGACAATTTTACAAAATACATTCCATCTTGCATTTCTGATGTTCTGAGCCTGTTGGTTTGTTTGCCAGGACTTTGGCTCCCCAAATTGTCCACAGAGATGATTCTTCCTTGAATATCAATGATAGTCAGAGAAACTTCGGATGCTTGCTTTAATGTATAATGAATCTTCAGTTCGCCCTTTCCGGGATTGGGAAATACTAGCGGCTGTCCATCAATGTTATTCTCATTTTTTGTATCAGAGCTGAACTGCATGATCGTGCTCCATAGACCTCTTCCATATGTACCTGCCCAAAGTGTTTTGGCTGTATAATTGATTTTAAGGTCATTGACGATGGTATTTGGAAGATTATTGCTGTACAAAATCCAATCATTGGATTTGTCCGTTTTAAGATAGACACCAAGGTCTGTTCCAACGAAAATGGCATCATTTTCTTTATGCACAGCAATGGTATTTGCTGGTATATTGGGTAAATTGAATGTGATATTGGACCATGTGTTGCCACTATCAATGGATTGAAATACATGCTGGCCGGCTGTATAATTGCCTTGGGTCATGTACATTTTTGACGGATCTTTTTCGTGTATTTTTAGTGAGGTGATCACTCTTGGACTTGTATTAACGACTTGTGTCCAGGTACTGCCGCCATCTGAAGACTTAAATACAACAAAGCTTGTAGATGCAAAAAATGTCATAGTATCTAGTGGGTGTGTCACTATATGCCTAAATTGAAGACCCGATGGTAGTGAGTCACAAAGTTTCTCCCATGAGGCACCATTATTATCCGTTTTATAAAATCCTTTCATCCCTATGTAAATCCTTTTTGGATTATGAGGAGCAAGGATGTAAGGCGTGATCCAGGCACCTTTGTCACGTTCAGGATGAGAACCTAAGATACTACTTTTGGTAGCCCAATTATTGGATGTTCGTGCCATACTGCCGGCATTTTGAGTAATTGCATATTTAATATTTGAGTTGGCGGGATCAATATTGCACTGCATACCATCGCCACCCCATACATCTGTCCAGCGACCGTTAGTAAAGTCCTTGGATCCATTATCCTGAAGTCCTGCCATTACAGTCTTGTTGTTTTGTTCAGTGATGCCTATTCTGTATATCTGACTGATGTTCAGGCCTGTAGATATATCTTCCCAGCTGTTGCCATTGTTATCAGTGTAATTAAGACCTCCATCATTGCAGTCATAAAGGCGGTTTTGATTCAAGGGATGGAAATAAAAATTGTGTTTGTCAGCATGTACTACCTGAACCCCTGACGAATTTCCTACCCAATAGGTATTGATCTTCCATGTTTTACCACCATCAAGACTCTTCCATGTGTTAACTCCGCCTACAAAGAGTTCTTGCGGATTATTAGGATTGATAATAAAGGCGTTGTTGTAACCACCTTGACCTTTGGTACTTACATTACTACCGGTGAAATAAGACCCATGGATATTTTGTTCAGCATTATCTACAGCATAAATTTTTTGAAAAGTTTCAGCTAAATCATTACTTTCATATATTCCTTCCAATCCTCCATTGTCTTGTCTTGTGCAGATAGCTATTACTCTGTCAGGATTTGCAGGATGTACGGCGATGGCTATTCTTCCAAGATTGGTTGAAATATTTGCCTTTGCCACCCAAGAAGTACCTCCATTTGTTGAAATATATAATTTGGATGTTCCGTTATTAAACCAGCCTGTAGCATACATGATGGATGGATTTGTTGGGTGATACTCTATATCAGGCCACCAGCTTGCGACTGTTTGTGTCCAGTTTGCTCCACCATTGGTTGTTTTCCAGATACCATTTGTTGTAGCTATAAGCAGTGTATTGCGGTCAGTAGGATGCATCACCATCTTAAATATTCTATGCTGAGTGGACAAAAGTGAAGTAAATCCTGTGGTATTCCAGGTAGCACCGCCATTGATGGATTTTAGAACTCCTATTGTAAACGTATTTCGCCCGTCTCCATCACCTGTGGCCCAGTAGATAACTTCAGGGTTTGCCGGATCAACGACTATAGATGAAACACCCAAATTGGGCATATTGTCTGTCATTGGAATCCATGAGTCTCCATGATTAGTAGTCTTCCAGATACCTCCTGCAGGAGTGCCAACCCATAGAATATTTGGATTGGTAGGATGAAAAGCCATACAATTTACCCTTCCTACATTCTGATAAGGTGCGGCATTGGATGGAGCACTTGGACCTGAAGGCAACCAATTAGATTGGCTGTTTCTCGATCCTGGGTATTTATGATGTTTTAAGTGAGTTTCCCATGTTTTAAAATTGATATCAGCGGAAGGAAGTTTACCATTTTCTGTGATGCGAGATTCATAGAAGTGTTCAAATCTTCTGAATTGATTGTAACCTTCCCCTTTGCCGGGAGTTTGGTCTTTCCAGTATTCGTTAAAATGAATGATTTGTTCTTCATAATCCTGATACCCATCATTTCTTAACCATGATTGGCTCGACAAAGATGAAATAAATGAAGTCACGCAAAGTAAAGTAATTATCAGGATTTTCATAAAGTAGAATTTAAAGTTATGTACGCATAAAAAAAGTCCGACGATTTTTGGGGTCGGACTAAATCAACTAAACAGCACTTAAATGAGAAACAGTATTTCCCTGATACAAATGTAACGATAAAAATGTGGATTTCCTAATCGAAAATGTAATGTTTTTTTATGAATAACATATGAAATATAATTATAATTTGTACTCGAATAATTAACAGATAATTAATGAAGCAACTAAATTTTGATCATTTTTTACTAAACCACAAAATAATTTTATCGACAGGAATTTTTTCAACGATATTACCATCCACACCTGTCATAGTCTCCGCTGCAAAGAGTGAATTGATTATGGCTTCTTCAGTGGCTTCAATGGTGGCAAGAAATAACTGACTCATGTCATTATTATTCAACACTGCAACGGTATTCAATTCCAGTTTTTTGGTTTGGTGAGCCTGTCGCAGGTTTTCAGCAGTACTGAATGCTATGACGTAGTCACCTGAACCATTTGAAGCTATTCCGCCTGTTTTAGCAAGACCCATCATTGCCCTTTGAGCGATTCTCTCCAGATTTCTTTCCAGTACAGGGGCGTCAGTAGCCACTACAATCATGCAAGATCCATCGGCATTTTTCAGGTTATCCTGAAAGCTGTATTTACCCAAAATTTTACCTGCCGGCATTCCTGCTATCTGAAGGTTTCCGCCAAAATTTGTTTGAACCAATACACCGACCGTGTAGCCACCTAAACTTTCCGGTAGTTTTCGGGATGCAGACCCGATTCCACCTTTCCAGCCAAAACATACTGTACCGGTTCCGGCACCTACATTTCCTTCATCTACAGGGCCCGATGTTGCATTCCTGATAGCCTGGACAACATCTGAAGATCGTATATGCATGCCTCTTATATCATTGAGATAACCATCATTGGTCTCACCCACTACAGCATTGAGTGATTTTACTTTTTCATTACCGGGTAGGTCCAAAGTGTATTGAATGATCCCTTGCATTCCTGCAGCAACGCTTAAGGTGTTGGTCAGAATAACAGGACTCTCCAATGTACCCAATTCCTTTATCTGTGTACTTCCGGCAAGTTTGCCAAAACCATTTCCCACAAATACAGCTGCCGGAACTTTGTTTTGAAATACATTGCCGTCATATGGCAAAATAGCCGTCACACCTGTTCTGATACATTCACCTTCTATTTTTGTCACATGGCCTACTTTTACTCCTGAAACATCTGTGATGGCATTGAGTTTTCCCGTTGGTAAAATGCCGAATGGAATATTATAGTCCCTGGCTCTTAATTTTTGACCCATTATCATATTTGTAAATAAAAAAAGGTAAATAAAAAAAATAATTCTGGACATATTAACATTCGTTTTTAAGTCATGTATCTTGGTCAATGTATGCCAAGTTCCTGAAGTAGCAGATTGCAGCCTCTCCATTCAGCAGCATCTATCCTTCCTGAAATTTCAAAACTTCCATCAGCATATTTTATTCCCATATCTTCAGTCTGAATGAAAGCGCAACTGTCTATGTTTGCCAGATCCCCAATACAAATGATTCCGGGTTTTGATAATTTTTCATCCGTTAGTGGGTCATTGAGTTGTTTTATGGTCAGATTCAAGTAAGGATTGGGTCTGAATTTTGTATTTTGAAAAGTATAAGCCTGAGACAGCAATTCTGTCATTCCATATTCTGAATACACATTTGTTGTACCAAAATGCTGTGTAATGATAGAATGTAATGCTGCTTTGGTGATCTCTTTGCGAGTTCCTTTCATGCCTCCGGTTTCAATGATGATTAAATCATTAAAATGCATAGGGTGAGATTCTCCAAAATCAATCAGGGCATGAGATACACCTATCAGGACGGTTGGTATATTATTGGTTTTACAATGAAGCAATGACGCGTAAAGTCTGTCATATTCTCTCAGATAAAATCCGCTTTCAGGATATTTTGATTTGGTAATAAAGTATTCTGCCATACTGATTAAAGATGAGCCTGTTCTTTCTAAGTAGCCTGGCAAAAGGGCCAGAAAGCAATAACTTTCTACTTGATTAAAATGGATGTTCCATATTTTTTCAGTGTTGGACAGGTAATGACGGATATCTCTGACATGATGGCATGAAGGTTGTGCAGATGTGGTTCCGCTACTGGTAAAAATCTTTTCGGCATCATATAAGCCTGTTTTAACTTCGTGATGTTTAAAAGCGGAAATGGGCAGATAGGGAATAGTGTCAGGAGTAACATTATTTACATCAAAAAATCCTATATTTGTACAGAATTCCCCGTAAATTGGATTATATTTGTGTTGGAATCTGAAAAGATCTAAGATAAATTGTTGATATTCAATATTGGACATGCAGGGAATGTGATTATATTGTTGGAATAAATATTCCCTGTTTTGCTCAAATTCAAAGGTCATAGAGTAAGAATACTTTTATGAAAACACAAAATAAACTCTTTTTTTTATAATTTGCTACAAATGAGATATGCTGTCCTGATAATTATTGTGAGTTCAATGATCACATGTGTGAAGCCGGCAGAGTATTCTGATATACCATCACTAGAGTTTGTAGGATTTTCAAAAAACACTTTAAACCAGGGTGATATTGGCGGTGACACATTATTGATGACATTAAAATTTATGGATGGAGATGGTGATTTTGGAACTGAAGACAAAAACAAAGAGTCCAATATTTTTGTAAAAGACCTGCGTACTAATCAAATTTTGAGACCATACAAAGCACCTTTCATACCTCTGGAAGGTACAAAGAATGGAGTTTCTGGAAAAATAAACATTTTATTTTTGACGACCTGCTGTGTATTTCCTCCTGCATCAGGTATCCCACCTTGCTCAAAGGTGCCTCAATTCCCCAAAAATGATCTTTCAATGGAGATTTATATAACAGATCGAGCAGGAAACACCTCTAATACAGTGACCACACCTCCGATCACTTTAAATTGTAACTGATTTTTAAGATTTCAGAACATTATGAAAAAAAAAAAAAATATAAAAAATTTTTTATGAAATACAAAAAAAAAAAAAAAAATAAAAAATATTGAGAAAAAATAAAACAACATTTCACATATATTGTGCCACCCCAACATCACGTAAAAAAAACCCAAAAAAACAAAAAAAAAAAACAAAATTACTTTTTTTTTTACTAATTTTGGGCTGTAATAGGAAAGTCATTATAGATTTTTAGGAATAATTTAAAGGGCTTTTCCGAAGGCTTTGATGAACGCTTCAACAGCATTTTTATCATTTCCTGCTATAACTTTGCCATCAATGATAGCTGCCGGTCTTTTCAAAAACGTATATTCTTTCAAAATAAGTTTTTTATAATCCACATCTTTGACCGGTTTTTTAGAGTCGGGCATTTCTTTCAACTTTTGAGCCCGTTTGTTGAAAAGTGCTTCATAACTCTTTGTCTGTTTTTTCATAAAATCCAAATCTTCCTTTGAAATATTTTGCTCCCTGAGGTTGATAAGTTCTACATTGTCTAGGTTCAGGAGAGACAATATTTTCCTGCAGGTATCACATGTTGAAAGGTGATAAATCTTTTTTTGACTCATATTAACTGTACAGGTTTTACATCAAATGGATTCAGAGTTGTACCTTTTATTGACACTTCAGCCCTCACAGAAAATTCTGAATGCACTCCTCGTAGTTTTTTGGCAAGTTTTACCAGACCTGATGTGAAAAAATTATTGTCCTGCAGTCTGTCCATCTCTGATTTAGCATATGTAAATTCTAACTGAAATGGTATTTCGACAATGTCATTTTTAGAAATCCCAATGTTTTCTCTCATTACCAATTCGCCCATGACATATTCGTTGATGAGTTTGCTATTCCCCCGACCACGAGTATATTTTTCTACTATTTTCAAATGGATGCTTTCAATTTTATTATCGTCACTCAAAGAAGTAAATTTCATGACGCCCGTGACGATGCCTGTTTCTTTATTTACTTTTTCAGGTATGATGAGTTCGAGCTTGACACCTTCGATACCCAAAATTTTTTTAACTTTTCCAAACATCTTCGCATTGTTTTATGTACAAAACTATTAACAGCGGGCCATTACGGAAAGTTTCTGATAAACGACCAACAGCATCAAACTACAGATGATTTCAGGAATCTTTTATGCCAGCTTTGATTTAAAGGTACTTTCCACTTCGATTCAAATTCGGCTTTGGATTTAACAAGGTTGTTGAATACTATGGTATCCGCTTTTAATTTTCCCGAATTGAACAACTCATCCAAATCTTGTAAAGAAGCTGAGTATACTTCATTGGTCTCCGGATTTGGCATATAAGAAAAATGCATCCTGTCTAATAATGAAATGCCATATTTTTGCTCCAGATATTCGATAAAATGAATAGACTTGTCTATCGAACAACCACCTGTAGCATTATACCTTTCATCGACCATCATGACTAAAAACCTATTGTAAAATATATCTCCCGAAGTATGAAGCTGCACATTATGAGATGTCCATTCTTCCAGAAAACTTATCAACTCAATCCTTATTGATGCTGATTGGTCATCTGAAAGCGCTGTAGTGGCTTGATAAATCCATATTTTAGAATGGTCATCCAACTGATGAATAGGAACTAACATAAACGGTCTTATTTGCGACAAAGATAATGGAATATTACATAAATTTCAAAGGAAGAAGCAAGTGCTTTTCCTTAGATGGCCGTATAAAGGCTTTAAAGGACAAAATAAATGATGGGCACTTTAAGACTCCGTTAAAAAAAACAGATACATTTTGTCTCGTTCTTTTGCTCTTTTTCTGCGTTGTAAAATCGTTAAATAGCTAAGGCTATTCGCCTCATTTACACCTTGAAAAAGAACAAATTAACTTCGCCAATTTTGCACCATTTATTTATTAACAGAGCCTAAGGATATTTTTTCTTATTCTATCTGTTAAGAGTATGTTTAAAATTTATCCTTTAGCAATAAAATGTTTTATTTTGGATACAAATTCGTTAAATTTTTCGTCGAATTGCCCACATTCGACTGCAAAATTTGCCTCTTTTCGCTCAAAATAACTCCATTTTATTATCCAAAAACAAAATTAAAACATACTCTAAGTGGATTTGATTTTATAGCCATAAAAATTTAAACATACTCTTAATCAAGACAAAGGTAATTTTGAAATACCTGATTCATTGATTTAATATTTTATCTTTGTTGTATTTTATAATTTTTATAACTTTTGTCAAGTGTTGTATTACGAGGTTAAAGGAAGTGGAAAGCCGGTAGTTTTAGTGCACGGTTTTATGGAAAACCATAAAATGTGGGATTTTCTTCCCTTGGATGAATCTGAGTATCAATCCATTTTAGTCGATTTACCAGGTCATGGTTTGTCGGATAGTGAGTTTGTCCTTCACTCTATGGAGTTTATGGCAGATGAAATCATGGAAGTTTTAAATAGAACAGGCATTGCGGAGGCATATTTTATTGCTCATTCTATGGGTGGTTATGTGATTCTTGCATTGATGCAACGATATCCTGATGTTGTCAAAGGACTGACTTTGTTTTTTTCATCTCCGTTTGCCGATACAGAAGATAAAAAAATGCAGAGATTGCGTGCTGTTGAGTCGGCGCAAAATGATCTTGATGCTTTTATTAATGTAGGAGTACCTAATCTATTCAACGCCAATCTGATTCAAGATCTTAAAGACGAAATAATCATTGCAAAATCCTGGGCAAAAGAAGCTGCTTTACAAGGGATCACAGCGGCTATTTTAGGAATGCGTGAACGACCGGACAGAACAGACATACTTTTAAATACCACCATTCCCGTTCAGGTCATCTGCGGCTCTTTTGATTCAGCCGTAAATACTGAATTGGTACGAAAAACCTTGGCCGGTTACCCTCATATCTCAATTAAAGAATTACCTATAGGGCACATGGGTCATTTGGAAGCGCCTGAGTCCTGTGAAAATTTGATTTTGCAATTTCTGCAGAAAAAATATATCAGGTAAGTGTTTTTAGCTTTGTTATTTTTAAAATAAGTACCATAAAAAACCGATTGAATAAACAGGCGGAAAAATTTCTGACAAAAATGATGAAAGTGATAAAAATCAAAGAACGAGTGCACTCCCTCCATTTTAAGCCATTTTAAGGGAGGGTTGGGGTGGGTAAATTTAGAGGAATAGTTATAATTCTGATGTTTAGATACAATTAGAAAAGATTTGAACTTAGATTTTAATACTAGTTGACTTAAATTCTTCATGAAACCCTTCTCCGAAATCAAGCTTCCTCAAGTGGTTTCGGCTACTCTTCGATGCGCTCAACCACCTTCTTCGAATTGAAACAAGTGACTGAGCGCAGTGATAACGGAACCGAAACCACCTGAGGAAACTGCTGTCATGAAACCCTTCTCCGAAAACAAGCTTCATCAAATGGTTTCGGCTCATCTTACTTACATTTTACTTATCGTAAATAAACTATCACAAAGCAGTGTATCTTAAATTTATTAACCAAAGTAAATACAATAATATATTTTAAAAAGTAGTTTTACAGAACAAAATCATCTGGAAAATATGACATTTAACAATTTAATCCAAACATCAAGGATCTGAAATATCAGCACTTCAGGGTGAAAATGTAATATATTAAAAAAGAGCAAATTATAAACACCTTATAAAAAATACTTTACAGATAATTTATACCTAAATATCTAAAATGAGATTCGTAGTGAGAGCTTCAAATACAATAAAATCAGCACTTTTAGCGACAAATCATAGTCACTCCTATGGTGCGAAGCTAAAAGTGAGCATAGCGACTGATTTTGAAGTATTTGGAGGTCGTAATAGATTATCATTTTAGATTTTTAGGTTATATTTAAAATAACAAATTTCTAAGATTATGGGCAAGATACTCAAATATGTGTTGATCTTCATTTTATCACTTATACTAACTGTAGCCTTATTTTTTATCAAGAAGGATATACCAGTAGATGAACTGAAAACCAAGTATGCTTCAGAGCCTTCTAAGTTTGTGGGTATCATGAACATGGATGTACACTACAGAGCTGAAGGCATTTCGGAAGACTCTCTGCCTGTTGTGCTGTTGCATGGTACTGGAGCAAGCCTTCACACTTTTGATTATTGGGCCAATGTGCTGAAGGATTCAAAAAAGGTTTTCAGATTGGATTTACCTGGTTTCGGGTTGACGGGTCCTTTTCCTGACAGAAACTATACAATTTCCCATTATGTTGAATTTCTTAATGAATTTTTGAAAAAAAACGATATACAAAAGTGTATTCTTGCCGGTAATTCCTTAGGAGGGAATATTGCATGGAATTATGCGCTTAAACACCCTGAAATAATACAAAAATTAGTTTTGGTCGATGCTGCCGGCTTAAAATACACAGAAAGTAAACCACCTTTAGCATTCAGAATTGCAAGAATGCCTGTACTTAATCAACTTCTGACGATCATCACACCCAAATCTTTGGCACGAAAAAGTGTAGAAGATGTATATTCTGTTAAATCCAAAGTATCCGACAGTCTGGTGGACAGGTATTATGAATTGACCCTTCGTGAAGGTAACAGGCAAGCTATGGTCGACAGATTTAAGGTCAATCCTGACTATAATAATATTCAAAAATTAAAGGGTTTAGCATGTCCGGTCTTGATTTTGTGGGGAAGCGATGATTTATTGATTCCTGTATCTTCAGCAATTGAATTCAGCCAATTACTCCCGAATGATACTTTGGTGGTTATCAAAGATTGCGGACATGTACCTATGGAAGAATGTCCTGAAGAGTCGCTTAATGCATTTATTAATTTTATAAAAAAATAAAAGTATGGTTAAATTTTCATGCTTGAGCGAAAGCAGACAAATGATGGAAGTAAAGAGACTCTAAGGTTTAAAAAATGTCAGACAGTACTGATGGAACGTGTTGCTGACAAATGTATTGCCATACCCATAAGGAGCTAAATTGATATCATCCTGGCACCAGAAAACTTCCGGAAGCAAGACCATTTTTTGCATCAGCAAACTGGAAAGATCCCAGGCGAAAGGGTAGTTTCGACCTTTCTTCTTTATATTTTTTACCACTATGGTCATATAGCTGCCACTTTTCATCAAGGTCGCAATATTGAAGTAAATGTTATTCAGGTCATCCAAAAATTTTTCATAATCTGCAACATTTCCCAAATCTTCTTCATTCTCCGAATAGTTGGTCTGAAGTCCTTTCTCAATTCTTTTGGCTTGATTTTCTGCTCCCTTCATATTGAGCATATCCCAGTAGGGAGGAGAAGTGATCATAAAATCTATTTCAGGGAAATCATCTGGCGTGATGAGCCTTGCATCTTTATTGATTATTTTGTATATACCCGATATGTCTTCGGGTACAAATAGTTCTTTCTGCATCGGGCTGACGACATCTTCACATCTTTTACTCGCAATATCCATAAAAAACGTGCTCAATTCTGTGCCATAAGCATTGCGACCCGATTTTAAAGCAGCTACCTGAGTACTGCCTGTTCCACTCATTGGATCAAATACATTTTGTCCTTTTTCCGTAAAATTATTCAAAAACATCGTTACCAGCTCTTCAGGATATTTTGCCGGATGGAGCACTTCATTTTTTTTCCGCGGAGCAGGTTTTAAGATGAACCATGCAGGGATATTTAATTCTTTTTTTTGATCTTTATCTGATAAAGGGAGGTCAAAAAAATGGTGCTGTTTTTCGGTGTAGACACCTCCTGAATTTTCATCTTTTCTGAAGTTCAGACAATAGAATGTATTAGTATTTGCAGAACTATATGGCATTGAGCGCCCGGATGGAAGATGGTTATTACATGCAATTTTTTCATCTTTGAGACTCAATAAACCTGAAAGTTGGTAAGCAAGATCCCATGCTATAGGATAATATATTTCATTGATAAATACATTCGGAATAAAGATGGTTAAAAACCTCCTTTCTTCAAGATTCCGGAAAATATGAACTGCAAGCGCAATAATGTGCTTCCTGAGATCATAATAATCTGCTAACGATGGTAGTGACATTGATTTTTGCCTAATATCTAATAAGGCGTATTGTAACGCTTGATCGGTAAATTCATCTTCTGATAGCAACGGTATCGTACCTTGCGTACATATGTCCTGGACTATTTCCTTATTATCGCCTGCATAAAGTACATTCTGATCAGTGATTTCGGCTTTTGAAAAAAACAGAATATGTTCTGACAATAATTTGTGATCATCTGTGTACCTGAACCATGATTTTTGGAAGGGCAGCCATTCTTTGGATGTGAGTCTGTTAAAGCGGTTTTTCAAAATGGATGTTATTAATACCCGAAAGATTTTTCTGATTTGGTACGTTTTGCATCAGCATCATATTTTACCAGAATATTGATCCACAAGGACCTCGACATACGCAGAAAAAAAAAGTAAGTGAGTGATGCAGTCAATAGCACTACCAGCATGGACATGTTGAGCGATAACTTAAAAACTATAAGACAAACACCCACTATGCCTAAGAAAAAAAAAGCTGAAAAGATATAAGACAAAAACATAGCTCCATAGTAGAATCCCGGCTCAGGTTCAAATTTTTGATGGCAAACAGGACATTTTTCAGGCATATTGAGTGGCTTTGTAAATTCAAACGGTTTGATAAATAAATCCCCTTCCTGGCATCTCGGGCATTTTTTCAATAATGCATTTGTCAGAAAATTTCGCTTACTCATTTTTAAAGCATTGATTCAATTTAGATATTTATTTTGCTATTTAGTCTCTTGTAAATTTAGACTATCTAATGCAATGATGATTTTTATGTTTTATCATTAACTATTTTGGTATGTGCTTCCAAATCGCAAAATTTAACTCATTTTTCGTCAGATGAAGTTGTTTTTTAATGTAATAAAAGCGTATATCAAGAAACCTTTCTAAAGATGGATTATTAATCTAAGCAAGAAGGAGAAATACAGCGCAACCTGCCAGGTACCCTGCTGCTGTGACCCAACTAATATTTTTCAAATACCAGATAAAATCAATTTTTTCCATGCCCATAGCGGCAACTCCGGCTGCTGAGCCTATTATCAGCATGCTACCACCTGTTCCGGCAGTATAAGCCATAAAATGCCACAACTGGTCATCCAAAGGATTATCATACATACCCATGCCAGCCGCTACTAATGGCACATTGTCTATTACTGCAGATACAAATCCCAGAATTATGAGTACCACGTTTATATTGGGAATAGAATGAGACAATGCTTCAGCACCACTTCTCAAAATGCTAACATCACTAATCACAGCCGTCTCAAATGCAGCTATAGCCAATAAAATGCCGAGAAAGAACAGAATACTGGACAGTTCTATCCTGGACAATGCCTTGTGAGGTGAATATTTATGCCTTTCAGATTCGTCAAAATTTTCTTCCGGATGGATATACTCAGATACGGCCCAAACAACACCTAAACTCAGCATCATACCAATGTAAGGTGGCAAATGCGTCAATGTCTTGAATATAGGAACAAAAATGATCATAGCTAATCCTAAAAACAACATGGTATTGGAACTCAGAAGTTTTTTATTAAATACATTTTTATTTTCACCTTCATCAAGATCACCTTTGAAGATACTTTTAAAAGATACTAAAAAATAGGGTACTATAAAGCAAACGATAGCCGGTAAAACAATATATTCCATAAGCTGAATGGAAGTCACTTTCTTGCCTATCCAAAGCATGGTGGTAGTAACATCTCCTATAGGTGACCAGGCACCACCAGCATTGGCTGCTGTGATGATCAGGCAGACGTACCATAGCCGTTCATTTCTATCCGGCACAAGTTTACGTAGTAAACTTATCAGGACTATAGTTGTCGTCAGATTATCAATAATAGATGAAAGTAAAAAAGCTATAATACCAGTAATCCACAAGAGTTTGATTTTATTTTTTGTGGTAATCCAATCCTTGATCACATCAAATCCTCTGTGAAGATCTATTAATTCAACTATTGTCATGGCACCAATCAGAAAAACGAGAATTTCAGCAATTTTTCCAATATGGTGAATAAGTGTTGCAACAAACCCTTCTTCATTAGTTTCTAACGCCAGGGGATCAGTCAAACCTGCCATGCTGAAAACATGGTCATGTCCGTCTACTATACTCATATTTCCACTATAAAATCCAACAGCTACCACAGCCCACATCAGAGAGCCCATGAGGAGGGCAGGTACTGTTTTGTCGAGTTTCAGCGGATGCTCAAATACTATCATGAGGTATCCAATTACGAAAATGAGTATAACCGCTGCTATCATATTATTTATTTTTAAAATCTTGTAGGGGTAAAGGTAGTGATTTAGTTAAAAAATCAAAAAAAAAGGGAAGAATTATTACTAAAGTTTATTTCATGCTTTTTACAAACTCCTGAATGTTTTTTATGTTAAAGTCCACTTTGCCTTTGTTGACTATGACCGGCATTTGCACATTTTTCCCCTTAAAACCTGTCTCCTTCAACTTTTCAAACATAAGGTCATTATTGGGCTGGTGAATCGTTGTATTAAGCTCGAGAAAAGGAATTTTATTATCTTGCAGGTATTTAATCAAATATGCGCACCTGGCACAACCATTCATGGTAAAAACATTGATTTTTGATGAATTGATCTGTGTCCCAGTTGTTTTTGTATTTTTTCCGGCATTTGAATCTGAAGGGGCTTGCTTTTTAATTTTTTTGTAAGAGATCGAAGAGTTATACTGGCATCGGACACCTTTCGGAGCGGTAAGTGTAACTAAATACTGCCTTACATTAGGTTTGAGAGCAACATTTACTGGCAATTTTTCACTGGTTTTAAACCCTGAAATATCAAGATGAAACGTCAGATCAAGGTCGTCAGTAGTATTGTTGACGGCAAAAAGCCGGATTTGTG
This sequence comes from Saprospiraceae bacterium, assembly GCA_016718205.1. Taxonomy (GTDB): domain Bacteria; phylum Bacteroidota; class Bacteroidia; order Chitinophagales; family Saprospiraceae; genus OLB9. The sequence continues at coordinate 28,282 of JADKEB010000037.1, read as the reverse complement.
TAGCATCCCTTTCCTCTTCTATTTCTATATCCTGTTTTTGAGCATTCAACGAAATGTGCAATAGGCATATGTGCAAAAATATAAAATACTTCATGTTTCTCTATATTACGAATGACAAAAACGAAAGATGAATTCCAAAAAATTACACATTTGAGCCCCCTCCCAAAGCCTTTGTTTCTTTTGCTTATCAAACCCCCCCCCCCCCCCCCCCCCCCCCCAAAAGGCCGGGGGGGGGGAAAAAAACGGTGAATTTTCAAAAAAATTTTTTTTTCGATGACTCAAATTTAGAATTACGAATTGTCCTTTCCAATAACCTAAATATTTTAGATTTTTAGGTAATAAATTAATCTTCAAGTTTTAAGACCTGAAGGAAAGCTTTCTGAGGTACTTCTACGTTTCCGATTTGTCTCATCTTTTTCTTTCCTTTTTTCTGCTTTTCCAGGAGTTTTCTTTTTCTGGATATATCTCCACCATAACATTTTGCTGTAACATCCTTCCTTAATGCAGAGATGGTCTCCCTCGCTATGATCTTAGCACCAACTGAAGCCTGAATAGCGATCATAAACTGTTGCTTTGGCAACAACTCCCTTAATTTGCCACACATCTTTCGACCTATGTATTCGGCTTTGGATCTATGGACAAGGGAAGAAAGCGCATCCACAGGTTCGCTATTTAATCTGATATCAAGCTTTACCAGATCAGATGCACGATAATCTATTGGGTGATAGTCAAATGATGCATAACCTCTGGATATCGATTTCAACCTGTCATAAAAATCAAATACAATCTCTGCCAATGGCATTTCAAAACTGATTTCTACTCTTTCAGGAGTGAGATAAGATTGTCTGGTCAGAATGCCTCTTTTCTCCATGCACAGCGTCATGATAGATCCGATATATTCTGGTTTTGTGATGACCTGTGCCCTGATATAAGGCTCTTCTACTTTACTGAATAAAGTAGGGTCCGGCAAATCATTGGGCGTATTGATTAAAGTTTTATTTCCTTTATGATCAAACGAATAGTAGGAAACGTTCGGAACCGTGGTAATCACTTCCTGATCAAATTCACGCGACAATCTCTCCTGTATAATCTCAAGGTGTAACATGCCCAAAAACCCACATCTGAAACCAAATCCCAACGCTATGGAAGATTCAGGTTCAAATACTAATGATGCATCATTTAGCTGAAGTTTTTCGAGACTATCTCTTAAATCTTCAAAGTCTTCATTTTCAATAGGATAAATCCCGGCAAAAACCATCGGTTTGACCTCTTCGAAACCTACAATGGCTGAATCACATGGTTTGTCATGGTGAGTGATAGTGTCTCCAACTTTGATTTCTTTAGACTCTTTTATGCCCGTGATGATGTAGCCAACATTGCCTGCTGAAAGCACATCTTTAGGAACCTGACTCATTTGCAAAATGCCAATTTCATCCGCTTCATAATTCTTTCCGGTATTAAAGAATCTAACTTTATCCCCTTTTCTGATTGTTCCGTTCATGATCCTGAAGTAGGCAATAACACCTCTGAAAGAATTGAACATAGAATCAAATATCAGTGCTTGGAGTGGCGCTTTAGGATCTCCTTTTGGGGCAGGGATTCTATCCACTACAGCTTTCATAAGATCTGGTATTCCGATTCCTGCTTTTCCACTTGCAAGGATAATCTCTTCTTTTTTACAGCCGATCAATTCTATCACCTGATCAGATACTTCATCAATCATGGCTGATTCCATGTCTACTTTATTGAGTACCGGGATGATCTCAAGGTCGTGCTCTATAGCCAGATAAAGATTGGATATGGTTTGTGCCTGTATGCCTTGGGAAGCATCTACTAAAAGCAGCGCTCCTTCACAAGCAGCAATAGATCGGGACACCTCGTATGAAAAATCAACGTGGCCCGGAGTATCTATCATATTGAAAGTGTACTGCTCGCCATCGGTATGGGTATAATACATCTGTATGGCATGACTCTTTATGGTGATGCCACGTTCTCTTTCCAGATCCATATCATCGAGTGCCTGATCCTGCATATCTCTTTCTGAAATGGTCTTGGTAAACTCCAGCAATCTGTCCGAAAGAGTACTCTTACCGTGATCGATATGGGCAATCACACAAAAATTTCTTATATTTTTCATCGGCGCAAAGATATATAATTTTATCCTATACGTCAGATTTTACTTAAAGTAAATTTAATTCATTGTGGATTGACTTTAGCCCTGCAGACCTTCTCCAAGCTGTACATTCTATGAACTAAATTCAATTCACTCAGACACATTCCGCTCTATAGGACAACATGATGATTATGTTTTTGAGCTTTTTGCTTTGTGTTTTAAGTTTGTTGAGTCTGATTTGTTCAGTCATTTGGTCAAGTGTTATTTTATATTGGTGTTTCATATTATTTGGCATTAATTCTATTTCTGATTCATAGCACAGCCATGACATCACTCAGGAGTAGTAAATATTACACCTAGCGGGGTAGGAGCGTAGCTCTGACATCTTTGTAGGAAACATTAGCGCATGAAACATAAGGGTCGTAGCCCTGACATCTTATATTTACCACATCTTTTAAGATCACAGGACTACGTTCTTATAATAATCTCGGATAAAAAGATTAGAGATAATAGTATACAAAAGCCAAACAACTTTTGATTTGTTATGTGGATTTGGTAGTTATACCAAACACCAATATAAAATAGACGGTTTGCTTATAGACAAAAAAATACAAACTTACACCAGCAGACGGCTCCTAAAGAAGATGTTAAATATTCCATATCAGCCGAAAATAATGGTAAAAGTATCTGTCCCATTCCGCAAAGTTAATCATTTCTAATTTACGAGTAATCATTGTAAACCATTGGTTTTCAATGACAAGATTTGGAGGTCTGAACTTACAATTAAAAAATTTACCGATTCATTACTCTTTTTGGTTGATGTACTCTATGTTTTCATCTGCAAACAAAGGGAGTCCGGCATATTTCATCATGATCTGTATCACGGTGACCACATCTTTCTGACAGTAGTTGACTATACGATCTATGTCTTCGTCTTGCCAATATGTCTTACCCACCATACTACCATCGATATCATCTTTTGGTGACATGATACCCAGTACAGCTGCCAGCAGATTGAGTGATGTGTAATTTTTGTAATCCCCAAAGCGCCACATATCCATGGTGTCAAGAATGTGACTTGTCTGCCATGGTTTTTACCGCTGATATCGAGCAGAGGGAGAAATCTCACCTGATTGATGACCATACGTCTACAAATAAACGGAATATCAAATTCCTTAATATTGTGTCCACAAATTCTGCTGTTTTCAGGATCATTATAGTGATTGATCAGAAGGCGACTAAAATCATTTAAGATCACAAGTTCGTCATCTCCGGCAAGTGATTTGACGCGCACAAAAGCGGGCTCTCCTTCTTCATAGTGTAAAAATCCCATTGAGATGCATACAACTTTGGCAAATTCTGAAAAATACCTGCTTTCAGATCATATAGTTCCGAATCCGACATTTCTGCTTCCAATGATCCGCCATGTCTTCTGAGTTGACTGGCTTTCATAGTCCATAATTCCCTGATTTGTTCAGGAGTAGACTGATATGACTCAAATGCAGGTACTGTTTCTATATCTACAAAAAGACACCTTTTTAAAAAATGTTTGTCCAAAAACATATGGGTAAGGGTTTACACGGATAATTATATAGTTGAAAATGCCTATTTTTACAATTTTTAGATAAAAGTACATAATATCTTAATACTTTTGTTACGTTATTGATAAAAATATAAAAAATTTTAAAGTTATGAACAACACACAATCAAAACAAAACATCACTGCGATACTCATCGGCATCATTATTTTACTGCTTGGAGCTGTAGGGTATTTATGGTATAACCTCAATAAGGTTACTGATAAGAGTCAGGTGCAACAGACAGAAATGATGGAACTCCAGAAAGTGCAGGCTGAGCTGGATCAGGACTATCAGGCTGCATTGGAGAGTCTTGAAGAGATGAGAGGCAGCAATACGCAGCTTAATGCTCTGATAGATAGTCAAAAAGTAGAGCTTAAGGCGCAAAAAGAGAAAATCAACGGACTGATCTGGTCAAAAAAGGAATTGGATAAGGCAAGGACTGAGATTAAGACTTTAAATGCTAATGTGGCAAAGTATTTAGCCGATATTCAGCAGCTCAAGGAAGAAAATAAAATTCTTTCCGATGACAACACCAAACTCACTCAGAGTCTTGAAACTGAAGTGAAAGCCAAAGAGGGTGTGATCGAAGAAAGAAATACTCTGACACAGGAAAAGGAAAATCTTTCAAAACCAATGCAGCTCTGGGATCAAAAGTTGATATGGCAAATTCTATAAAAATCAACTTTATGGAAGTAAAAGGGTATGAAATAAAGGATGGAGGAAAGCTGAAGGAAAAAGTAAAGCTAAAGACATTGAAATGTTAAGAGTATGTTTTCTGACTGAAACCAATATGGTGACTCCTGCCGGACAAAAGAAATTTTTTATAAGGATCATCAATCCACAAGGAGAAACAGTGGCTGTAGATGATCAAGGTTCAGGTGTATTGACAAATAAGCTTGACAATACCCAGGTCAGATATACCACATCAGGAGAAATCACTTACAAAAATGAAGATACCAATGCTTGTATTGACTGGACGCTGCCAAATGCTTTGGTAAAGGGTGAACACAAGATTGAAATGTACAATAACGGGTTTTTAGTAGGCAAAGGACAGTTTAAATTGAAATAGGTTTTATCCTTTAGCTTTTAATTTTCATACTGAGGGCATTGCAGAAAAATAGAAATAGCCGCCCGAAATTTTTCGGACGGCTATTTTTTATACGATAATTCAGGATTTGAAAATCCTTGCTGATGTGCTACTGCTTAGACCCAAATATTCTATTTTGAATTTCCGCACTTTTGCTTCATACTCTTATCTAAAATTCTTCCGGTTGCTGACCCCAGTGTTCCGGCGATCTCCATAATGAAGAAAGCAGCAATTCTCTGATGAAGAAAAATTCTTTAGGAAGTTTATTGTAAAATGAAGAGAAAAGTTCTTCATGTGATAATAATTCTTTCTTCCATGGCTCCCTGTCTATAGTCATGATCTGGTCGAACTGTTCATGACTGAAATCAAGACCATTCCAATCTATATCCTTGTATCTTGGTACCCAGCCTATCGGACTTTCAACTGCTGAAGCCTTACCATTGATACGTCCGACAATCCATTTAAGGACTCTCATGTTTTGTCCGAATCCAGGCCATGCAAATTTTCCGTTTTCATCTTTTCTGAACCAGTTTACATTAAATATCCTTGGAGCATCGGGAAGATTACGACCGAACTGCAGCCAGTGATTGATGTAATCACCAATATTGTATCCCATAAATGGTAACATGGCAAATGGGTCTCTTCTTACAACTCCTTGAGCTCCAAATGCCGCAGCAGTGGTTTCACTACCCATAGTTGCAGCGGTATAGACTCCAAAATTCCAATTGAATGATTGATAAACTAATGGAATACCTGTTGCTCTACGTCCACCAAACAGGAATGCTTTGATATGAACTCCGTTAGGGTTATCCCAGTTTTCATCCACAGCAGGATTAGCTTCTGCAGGTGCAGTAAAACGACTATTAGCATGTGCGGCAGGTTTGCCACTGGTTTTATCATAAGGTTCGCCATGCCAGTCAATAAGGCCATCCGGTACTTCTTTGGTCATTCCTTCCCACCACACATCTCCATCAGGGGTGACTCCCACATTGGTAAAAATGGTATTGGATTTTATAGATTCCATAGCATTGGGATTAGTCTCATAATTGGTCCCCGGTGCTACTCCAAAGTAACCACTTTCCGGGTTTATGGCTATAAGCTGACCACTTTTATCTCTGTGTATCCATGCTATGTCATCTCCAACGGTGGTGATTTTCCAATCATCGAGTTCTTTCGGTGGTATCAACATGGCAAAATTAGTCTTGCCGCAAGCACTTGGGAATGAAGCTGCCAAATAAGTTTTTTTCTTCTCAGGTGATTCAACTCCCATGATGAGCATGTGTTCTGCGAGCCAACCTTCTTCCTGAGCCATTACTGATGCAATACGCAGTGCAAAACATTTTTTGCCAAGAAGTGCATTTCCTCCATAACCACTACCATATGAAACGATGAGTCTTTCTTCAGGGAAATGCGTGATGTATTTTTCTTGGTTACAAGGCCACTTTACATCTTGTTGTCCAGGATATAAAGGTGCTCCTAAAGTATGTATACACTTTACATATTCGCCTTTATTTATATAGTCTAACGCCTGATTACCCATTCTGGTCATAATTTTCATATTGACTACTACATACTCAGAATCCGTGATTTCGACACCGTAGCGGGAATATGGAGAACCTAATGGTCCCATGCAGAATGGAATGACGTACATGGTTCTTCCTTTCATGCATCCTTTCATCAGTCCGTTAAGTATAGCTTTCATATCATCCGGTTCCATCCAGTTATTAGTAGGGCCGGCATCATCTTTTTTTCTGCTACAGATAAAAGTTTTGTCTTCTACTCTGGCTACATCACTCGGATCACTAAAACATGCATAACTATTAGGTCGTTTAGCAGGGTTCAATTTTATAAAAGTACCCTTATCAACCAGCATTTGGCAGAAATGATTGTATTCATCATCTGATCCATTGCACCAATATACCTTTTCAGCTTCAAAAAATGAAGACATATTTTCTACCCAGGTATTAAGATCTGTTTTTGTGGAGGCTATTCCACACTCCTGAAGACGCTGTTTTGCTCATGATTTTTTAATTTTTGATTACACAACAAATGTAAAGCAAAATTCTTATACAATATCGATGAAATGACTTTTATCATTTTTAGCCTTTCTGATATTAGTTATCACAACTGATGCGACAATAATAATTAGTATAGCAATTATTTTCATTTAAGAATAATTGATATTATTTTAGTAAATTATTAGTGAATTATTCTGAATGTCGACAACATTTGTGTATATTTAAGAATATAATTTTGAATTGATATATTAATTATATGAATCCTTGTGGAAATAGTTTTTTATTTCAAATTATTATTCACCACTATTTTTTTCTGAATTAAAATAGGATAATTCTTTTCAAGAATATCAGAAGAACATTTTAAAAATTATTAACTATTTTATTTTCACATTGCTATGTAAAATGCATTGTATAATTGAGTTGACAAGATGATCTAAATCATTTATTTTCAAAGAATGATATAGAATTTTCTATTTATCAGCAAAAAAAAATTACAAAATACTAACTCGTTTATTTCAAAAACTCTTTTATCAAATCATTGACTTCTTTTGACTTTTCAAACATCACAAAGTGACCTGCTTTATTGATCATGTGAAATGTACAATCAGGCATTTTTTCTGCACATGCTTTGGCATATTTTTTAGTTGGGCCACCATTCAAAAATTTATTGGGTATAAGGTTGTCATTAGTGCCAAAAATGCATATTGTAGGCTTGCTTACCTTGGCTAAAAAATCAAATACAGGACTATCCACCATGGCATGGACTCCTTGTGTAACATGATAACAATATGCAGTAAAATCGGAGGCAGTTCTGATCTTTATGCGATCATCTATCATAAACTGAGCCTTCCTTTGGAGGCTGATTTTTTGGAATATTTTCATAAATTTGAAGATTATGAGAAACAGACAATATTAAATAAAATTATCCAGCAAGCAAAAAATGGATCAAATGTAGATTTTGAGACCAATGTAGATAAACGAAAATACAGTTACGTCAAGGCCTGGTGCGAGTAGTTGCTTCAAAATCTGGACGTGGATTATAATCTTGAACGACTACTTAACTGGGAAAAGCAAATAATGACAGACAGCTTATCCATCAAAGATGATAAAGAGTTACTGAAATTCAGCAAAACTAATTCATCTGATTTTAATTTTCTCAAAATATATGAAATTGGAAGATATTATAGACACTATCTTCAGATAAGACTGCGATATAAAGATTATCAACTGATCCATCAGTTTTTACAAAAATACAGGACGGATTATGAGTTCTCCAGACTTGTCAATGACAAACTTCACGAAACTACCAACGAAATCATCACGGATTATAGTCAAAAAAGTAGTGTGACAAGTCATGATTCTTTACCATGGCTTGCCACACTTTTCTACAATGAAAATCTGGATGGTTACAACAGATTGCTTGCATGGGTCAGGATAATATTTATAGCTCACAACAAGAGGCAATATGACTCACTTGCGGAAATGTTTCTTCATTTTGTGACTTTGATTGGTTCCGGAAAACTATATTCCAGGAGGATCATTACCAATTTTTACAGCCAATATCTTTTATATTATGCTGCAAAACAAGACTTTGTAAAAGCTGCTAATTATGGCTATTTGTCCATCAAAGAAAAAAACAATGACTACTTATATTATATCAATAATCTTGCAGCGTTTTTATTACGAGCTCAAAGACCTGGCGAAGTCCTGGAGGTTCTCAAAGAATCTAATGCAATAGCTAAAGAATCTCTCAATTTTCACAATCGTATTGGTCATGTTGCATATCATATTTTTGGACTGATTGATAGTGGGAAATCCAAACAAGCCGAAAATCAGGCTTTCGTATTTCTGACTGCTTATAAGAAAGAAATTTTGGAAAATCGCTGGCACTTGTTTTTTACAGCTTATATTAAGGCTATGCTTCTAAATGGCAATTATGCTGGTGTACTCAAAGTCAATAACCATTTTAGGTTGAAGGATCGTGATTTGAAATACCGGGAAAGCGCAAATTATTCAGCTTCTATTCCCTGGATGTGTCAAATCGCAATGTATAAAAACGGTGATGCGACACTTGCCGCACTATATGCAGTCTTGTCAGAACTTAAGACCATCAATATTAAATATTCCAACACAAATATCACACAAGATGATCTTTTGGTTTTGACTAAAGTAGTACTAAAGGATGATTTTGTGAAATTGGGATTGTGATCACATTATTTAATCTAATTCAATATGTTATGAAAGGCTTCTCAAGAAAATGTGATTAAAAAATATTGCCAGCACGGCCACTATAAAACCAGCAATTTTGTACACATTGACGCTTTCTCTGAATATAAAGATGCCATATAAAGATGCCAGCAACAATACCCCTGCATTGTTTACAGGAAATACCACTGAACCTTCCAGTCCCTGTTGTAAAGCGAGAAAAAGCAGATAGATACTGAAAAAATTAGGGATACCCAATCCTATCCCTGCTATCACATTTTTAATGGCAAATTTTGACTTTCCCATTATCATCTGGTAGGCTAAAAAAATACTTCCCGTGAGTGCCGCAAAAAGAAACAAACTGGCTACAAACTCATGATCACCATTTTGGACATATCCATTTTTTCTATGAGGAAGATGGCACTGTCTATCATACAAGAGCCCAAAAAAGTGAGTAGAGGAAAAGGAGACCAGAAGTTGGCAATGTAAGCCCGGATTCTGATGTTTTTTTATTATAACTCAATAACAAGATGGCAATCAATGCAGATGCAATACCAGCCCACTTCATTAAACCTGACTTTTCATTGAACCAAATAATGGCAATGAGAGCAGGTGCTACAAGCGATATTTTCTGGAAAATGGTTGCGATCATCACTCCGGATTTTTGTACAGTAGTAGCCATGATATTAAAGACGAGAATAAACAGCATTCCAAGCAATATGGCGTATGTAAACCACGATTTTTCAGTAAGTGTATCAGGAATAGGATTGTTCATGAATGTGACTGCAGCAGTAGCAACACATACATAATAATTGACTACAATAGCTTGAAAATTATCAATTTTATACTTTTCAAAGAGCTTAAAAAATCACACCTATCAAGGAGTTCAGTATGACGCACAAGATAAGAGTTAACATAAAAAGGTGTGCTATTTGGTTAATAAATAAAGGGAAGATGGGTTTACTTTGAATACAAAAGTATCACATGCTGCAACAAATCCTTCTCCGTCAAGATGGTAATAGCCGGCATCTTCTGTTTTGATTTTAACATCACTGCAGCGGATGATTTGAACCACACCACTTTTATGCAGAGATTTTAAAAACATAAGGACGGCGGTGCCAAAATATCTGAATATCGGTGCTTTTCGTATTAAAACAACATCAAACAGTCCATCATTCATTTTGGCGTCAGGTGCTATACTAAAATCATATCCATACATAGATCCGTTTGCGACCGCGATTATCGCATAATCACCTTTTGGTATGTATAAGTGAGGAAGCTACTTCATTGATTGTTCCATCTCCACCGGCAGCGATTACAGCATAATAGTCATTGTCAGCAGCTTCTTTACTCAAAATTCTGGCATGCCCTGCACTTTCAGTGAAAACTATTTCCAACTCAATTAGTGATAAATCAATGTGTTCATTTATCAGTGCTTTTAAATCGATATTTCTTCTGACGCCTGAAAAAGGATTAAGGATAAATCTGATTTTATGCTTCTGGTCCATAGTCACAAATCAAAGCCATTTATTTTCTTTGTACCATTTTACTGTTTCTCTTAGCCCTGAAGGAAGGTCAAATTTTGGCTCAAAATCCAAATCAGACCTTAAATTGCTCACATCGCAGTGCCAACTTAAAGCTTTGATTTCATTTACTTTATCTGTATTAAAAATAGGGTAGGAGTCCCAGAATCCGGCTGCTTTTTCTGTGACAAAGGCCATTCCTTCCATCAGAAAAATCGGTATTTTGATCGTGATGCCTTTTTTTTCGATTATTTCTCTTATTAAACCACTTAAGGCTAATCCTGTATATAAATGGCCGTCAGTGACAAAATATGCTTTATTGGTTGCAGTACTAAGAGTTGCCTTCAAAATCAAATTTGCCAGATCTTTGACATAAATAAAAGTTAATTTTTGACCCAAAAGTGCTGGTACCATTGCGATCCTGTTATTGATCATTTTGAAGACATTATACAGGTCTTTTTCTCCGGGACCATACACCGCCGTAGGCCTTATAATCACGTATGGTATCTTTGATTGTGATCTGAGGTATTTTTCAGCTTCGAGCTTGCTTTTTCCATATTTGGTGACGGGATGAGGAGTCGACGTGTCTGTTACGATTTTTTCTTGCTGAAAATCTGCCGGACCATAGGCGGCAAGACTACTTATAAACACTAATTTTGTGATGCTTACCCCTGCTACATTTATTGCTGTGACGAGTTGGACCAGAAGGCCTTTATTTATTTTTATGAATTCTTCATATGAAGGTGATTTTGTCAAACCGGCACTGTGTATGATATAATCAAATTGATATTTTTTTAGAAGATCTACTAATGCTGTTTGATCATCAAAATCTATTGTAATGATTTGAACATTTTGATTTTTTAAAGCAGCATTATCGCTGTTTTTTCTTACAGCAGCATACACATCAAGACCTTTTTCAATAGCTTCCAATACTAAAAACGTACCAATAAAACCATTGGCCCCAGTAATCAATACCTTTTTTTTCATTTTGTAATGGCTATTTTCACATATTCAATCATTCACTGGCATCTTGTACAGACGATAGGTTTTGTACTTTTCGCCGTTGGAGGTGTCTCTGCAGCAGCCCGCATTGGTTCATTATTTTCGAGCACCCAGGGAGGCTTCACCTCCTAAGAGGCCTCGTCTTTTTTGATTCAGCTATGTTTTTGGCAAAAACAACGCTTCAATACCCATTTTCTGTACTCAGCTATTACCCCAATGCCAGGACGCGTACAGTATTCGTTTTGTTTTTACCAAACAGCAATCAAAAAATTCCAAAAGGAAACAGACTTCCTCTTTTGTTTTTAATCAGGATTTCATTGATATTTGGCAATGTGATACCAAAGCCTATTGGAATGCCATCTTTTTCTGCAATATATGAAAATTTCGGATCAAGCAGCATTTTTAGGTCGTTTTTCAGGTAATCAAATTCATCATTTGTAAATGGTACAAAACCCCAATTCTCTTCCCAGGCTTCATTATATACCTTTTTGGATTTTTTTTTTGCTTCATTGTTGATATCCTTAAGATTGACATTTCGGATAGTGATACCTTTAGTTTTGAGTCTGGCCTCTACCGCTTCGGCTATCCTTAATGACTTTTCAGAAGCATTTTTAGTTGGAATCATGTATGCGTAGAGGTCCATCTCTTTTTTAAGGCCATAATTTTCCAAAAGTTGGCCATAATAAGGTTTGTTATAAGTCATCATTATTTTCGGGGCTCATGAAAGCCATCTACCAGCGTCCCTGCTGTTTCATTGGTAGTGTAATTGGTAGGTCCCATCAGATATGCATAACCATTTGATTTGGCAAATGATTTAGCCTGATCAAGCAAGGTATTGACGACTTCCTGATCTTCTATAAAATCCATAAAACCAAAAAATCCAACACTGCTTTTATGGTGTCTATTGTAGTTGGTATTGTCTATAGCTGCAATTCTGCCTACAATTTTACCTTCTTTTTGAGCCAGAAAAAACCTTACTTTCCCATATTTATAAAAGGATATTTTTTAGGATTCATCATATCTTTCTGACCCATATATATTTCAGGTACATAGTAAGGATCACTTTCATAAAAGGTCGTGGAAAGTTTATAAAGTCGGATATTCCTTTTCAAAAGTTACCTCCTTGATGATGACTGGCATAATGTGTTGTATTTAAATTTATAAACTAGCTAAAACCTAACCTAATGGTACCAAAGAATCAGAAATATTTGTAAGCGAAAAATTAATAAAATCTCCATTCAACTTCTGGTAGGTACAACATTTTTCAACAAGATGGAAGCTTTAAATGCGACTATATGACCCTTACTTAACTTTGAATATCATATAAACTCACAGCTTCACCATTTTGATCAAAAACCTCCTATTTGTTTGGATAAACTATATAGAACTTCAATAGATCTGTCTATTTGATCTTTGGTATGGATTTGCCATCAATGAATACCTGATGAGTGAAGAAGTACTCGGAACCGCAGGTGAAACCACAGGGTTTACAAATACTCCATTGTCCAAAGCCATTTTTGTAAGTTGAAAAGTTTTGAAATCATCTCTTATCAGAATTGGTATGATAGGAGTGGTTGAGTGGCCTGTGTCAAAACCAGCATCATTCAAAGCTTTTTTGCATAATGGGTATTGTCCCACAGCTGTTGTAATCTTTCAGGCTCTTGGCTGTATCAGATCTACCGCTGCGATCACAGATGCTGCGTTTGCCGGAGCTATACTTGCGCTGAATATGAGTGATCTGGCATTATGCTTGAGATAATTGATGGTATCCAAGTCAGCCGCAATAAATCCTCCAATGCTCGCAAGAGACTTGCTGAAAGTGCCCATAATAAGGTCTACCTTGTCTGTCAAACCAAAATGGTCAGCAGTACCGGCACCATTCTTTCCGAGTACACCGAGACCGTGGGCGTCATCAACCATGATGCTGGCATTGTATTTTTCAGCAAGCTGTACTATCTCCGGGAGCTTGGCGATATCTCCTTCCATGCTGAATACGCCATCTATTACGATTAGTTTTATTTTATCAGATTCACATCGGCTAAGCACTTTCTCCAAAGACTCCATATCATTGTGACTATACTTCATCACCTTTGCAAATGAAAGTCTTGAGCCATCAAGAATACATGCATGATCCAGATCATCCAGTATCAGATAATCATGTCTGCCAGGTATAGAGGATATCACACCTAAATTGACTTGATATCCAGTACTGAACACCAATGCACCTTCTTTCCCCACATATTTGGCAAGTTTGTCTTCAAGTTCGAGATGGATGTCCAATGTACCGTTCAAAAACCTGGAACCTGCACACCCTGAACCATATTTTTGGATAGCTTTAATGGAAGCTTCTTTCAGTTTTGGATGATTGGTCAGTCCAAGATAACTGTTAGATCCAAACATCAGGACATCTTTACCACCGATCTTTACAACTGTGTCCTGTTCAGATTCTATAGTCCTGAAAAACGGATATAGCCCCATTTCCTGGATCTGTTGCGGAAGGGTGTAAGACTTCATTTTGGATTTTAACGGAGACATCATATGTAATATATTGTTGTTGATTAAAAATATTTGGTAAATACTAAATGCAAATTTATTAATTTATTCTGATATTTTTAACTTGAAAGAATTGGTTTGCTAAAATTTTAAAATTTTAAGGCTCTGTTATTGTTGAAAGATGAATATTGATTGAAATCGTAAAAATTTAAAGGTAATATCGGATTTCTGGGCTTGTAATTTACTATTAATTCACATAAATCATTGATTAATAGCAATTCTACCTGTCATATATTTACTTAAACAGAGCCAATTTTAATATCTTAGTATTCAATAGTTTAAAATCTTTTTTTTACAAACTTATTTATTTTGACTATAGAGTTTAATAGACTACAAAGGAAAATCATATAATTGATTCGTCGAAAATGTATAAAAATTAAAATTTAATTATCTCATTTTTGGCCTTCGTCTTTTTCCTCCCATCATTCCTGTCTGACCTGATTTCATACCCATGCTTTGCGCCAGTTTCATCTGCCCTCTGTTGTTGATAGCTGTTTCAAACTGTTTAAATTGTTCTTTGAGTGCTGATTCGGTGATTTTAAGATTTTTGGCTTGGTAAAAAATAATTTTTTGCCCTGTTCCAGTTGTTCTTTTGAGCTTGAATACCAGCCATTTGTAGAAGCACCATACCTTTTTCATTGTCGGAAGGTAGATTAAGGGCAAGAGCCTGAGTGAAAAAATCTTCAGCAGCGGTATTGTCTTTTCTTTGAGCAGCAAGACTACCTTTGAGTATAAAATAAAATGCTCTGTTGGTGACGTAAAGAAGTTTTGGGAATAGAGTAAGATTTATTCTTTTTCTGCGCCATCAAAATCCATTTTCTGCAATAATTCCGATGCAGACTGAACAGTCCCCAAAAGCAAATAACTTGCAAGAAATATAAGTCCTATAATAATGAATATCCAGGTGTAACCGATTCCCAATATAAATGAAAGTATAATACCTCCAGCTAAACAAATAGCAATAATTGCGAATTTTAAGTAAATATTTATAGTAAACATATGAATTGAAATGATTTTGAAAAAGCACGCAAAATTACAGTCTTTTACATTAAGTTATGTTAATATTCACATTAAATTCAAAATTTAGTCTGAAAACACACTCTTTGATTACTTTTGCTGCCTGAAATTTCAAAATCCAAAACGATGAAGATAGTACTTGAGTCTACTTATGGTGATATGAACTTTAAAGGTACAAATGAAAGAGGGCAAAGTATTCAGCTTTCCGGCAATAAGGAAGCAGTAAGTCCTATGGAATCTGTATTGATGGCAGCTGCTGCATGCAGTTCGATTGATGTAGAGATGATTCTTAAGAAAATGCGTCAGGATGTAGAATCCATAGTAGTAACAGTGGACGGGACAAGGTCTGATGCCATTCCTGCGGTTTTTACAAAGATGCATCTGCACTATATTATTACTGGTAAGATCAAAGAAGACAAAGCAATAAAAGCTGTGGAAATGTCAATGCAACAATATTGTTCTGTTTCATTGATGTTGGCAAAATCTGTCGACATAAGCCACCCAGTGGAAGTGATCATACCTGGCCTTCATGAACAATCTTAAACAGATCACATGCATTTCGAGACAAAAGCTATAAGAATTCAGACAGAACGAAGTCAGCATCATGAGCATAGTACACCGATTTATGCCACTTCCAGTTTTGTATTTGATGATGCTGAACATATGAGGGCATTGTTTGCCAATGAAGCTGAAGGGAATATCTATTCCAGATTTACAAACCCCACTGTGAGAGAGTTTGAAACCAAAATGGCCGAACTGGAAGAAGGCGAAGACGCCATTGCTACAGCAACAGGTATGGCAGCGATATTTGCTACATTTGCGTCACTGCTGTCATCCGGCGATCACATCCTTATGTCCAGGGCTGTTTTTGGATCTACTTACCGGGTAGCAGAAGACTATCTCAACAAATGGGGTATTCAGCATACATATATCGATCATCTCAACATGGATTCATGGGAGTCAGAAGTATGCAAAAATACAAAAATACTGTACATCGAGACACCTTCCAACCCTGGCCTGGACATCATAGATATTCGTAAAGCATCCGATTTTTGCAAAACTCATAATATTTTAT
Organism: Saprospiraceae bacterium; assembly: GCA_016718205.1. GTDB lineage: Bacteria > Bacteroidota > Bacteroidia > Chitinophagales > Saprospiraceae > OLB9. The sequence goes on along the minus strand of JADKEB010000037.1, from coordinate 12,109 downwards.
TTGTAGTTGACAATTGTTTTGCTACACCATATCTTCAACAACCGCTGACATTAGGTGCCGATGTCATTATTCATTCAGCTACAAAGTATATAGATGGTCAGGGTAGGGTACTCGGTGGCGTGATTGTCTCAAGAAAAAAGATAATAGAGCAGATATATCCGTTTATGAAGAATGCTGGTCCGTCCCTGTCTCCTTTCAATGCCTGGGTGTTGTCAAAAAGTCTGGAAACGCTGGCTATCAGAATGGATCGCCATTGTTCTAATGCCATGCTTATCGCTCAATGGCTGGAATCCAGACCTGAAGTACTTAAAGTAAAATATCCTTTTCTTCCTACCAATGATGGATTTGATGTGGCACGAAGTCAGATGAAAGCCGGATAGGCGGATTGATAAGTTTCGAACTTAAAGGTGGTATGGATGCTGGCAGAAAAATGATTGATTCCAGAAAAATGATGTCTTTGAGTGCCAACCTCGGTGATGTAAGGACTATAATCACTCATCCGGCATCGTCTACACACTCAAAATTGACTCCTGAAGATCGGGCATCAGCTGGCATAACTGATGGACTGGTGAGGGCTTTCCGTTGGTTTGGAACATGTTGATGACATCATCCAGGATATTGTTTTGAACGATTAGAAATAGTAAAAAATTCTCTAAATTTCGAATGCAAATTTTGCAAAATTATTGACAATGTGGTGAAATATATATTAAATCAACCTGACCACCATAAAAAGCAATCATTCAAAGATGAATATCTATTGTTGCTTCATAAATTTGATATAGAATATGATCCGAAATATTTATCTGAATGGGACGATTAGAAAAGATGTCAGGGCTACGCCCCTATACTGGTGTGTTGAATTATTTTCCTACGGAGATATTGGGACTACACCCCTATTTACATGATTTTTTACCTACTATTAGTATCAAAGCCAAAATTGAAAGGGGCGTTAGCCTTATTATCTTCATAATATATAAACATAAGCATAATTATAAAAGGGGCGTAGCCCTGACATCAAATAAAATATATCAAATCCCTTTTTTATTAACTATCATTTACTATTTACTTCATTATTATTTAAAGAACCGTGTCAGCGCAAAACGTCATTGTATATAGCTTTCAAAAATTAGAAGGGCTCGAAATTATCATTCCCGCTGCTTTTATTTGTGATGTAGATGATCACGGCTGGCCGGGCTATATTCAAGCCAATGCAACGATGGATATTATATCTTCTTACGGTATTGATGTTGAAAATACGATACATAAGGAATTATTGGAGATATGTTACGACCTCAACCCTGTTCAGCTTGAAAAGAGAATCAATAAAAATAAAAAGAAACCAGAAAGACTGTCTGTCTTATTTTCTGATAAAAGTACCTGGAATTTGTTGCAATCTATAGTAGATAAAAAGCTTTTAAGGCTTCTCGAATGTGTAAAGGAGCACCATTGCTATATTTGCTATCAGCTCCAGCGCAATATCAAAGCTTATGATTTTTTACTTACTTTCTATGATGGCACTGCAATACCTCAGCTTCAATTTACGAAAACACAGACAGGAGTCAGATATGAATTGAAAATCTCAGTAGGAGAGGAGACAGTAATACCGTGTAAAACCAATATTTCAATAATTACCAATTTGCCAGCTACAATCTGCATTGGCAATGTTATCATGCCTTTAGCATCAGTCAACTCCGCAAAGATCAAACCTTTTCTTAAACAAGAATCAGTATTTGTCCCTGAAAAACTAGTCAGAACTTACTTTTCGCAGTTTGTTACAGACGTGATAGGGAAGGTTGAAATCACCGCTGATGGATTTGAAATTGTCAAATATTCGAAAATCACAAAACAAAAGCTGTTTTTCTTTTTGATATTTTTGAAAACAAATGGTTTGCAGATATTGAGTTTGAGTATGAAATTTTTACTATTAATGCTTCGGCCCCTGGAAAGAGAAAAACAAAACTGCATTTCGGAGATGATGGCGAAATTGTGGTTTATGAGTGCACTAGGGACTTTAAAAAAGAAGATGAGGTTATTGATTTATTACATTCGGTAGGATTGACCCAATATCACAATAAGAGATTTTTCAGTTCAGAAAATACATATGCTATTTTTGAAAAGATAAATGAACATCAGGAATTTATTGGCCATCATTTTGACCTTCAACTGCCGGAAATAGATGGTAAACTGATACAATTCAACAGATGGGAAGTCTTTCCGGATTTTAAATTAATACACGATTGGTTTGATCTGAAAGGAGTGATCCGGATTGGAGACGATGAATTTCCATTTTTTGTATTTTTTAAGAATATTCGAAACGACGACAGGTTTTTTAGGCTCAAAAATGGCCATTTTGCTATCATTCCGGAAGAAATAATGACAAAGTACAGCCAAATAGCAAAATTTGCATCAGAAGCCGCCGGAAAATGGAAGCTGTCAAAGTCACACTACATGCTACTTGATGGAGCTGATATGAAAGCCCATACTTCCAAAATAATGGATACAGAAGATAATGATTTTGTGGTATCTCCTGCACTGAAGGCTTCTTTGAGACCTTATCAGGTAGATGGTGTAAAATGGATTGTTCGCCACAGGAAAAATGGTTTAGGTGCCTGCCTCGCTGATGATATGGGCTTGGGAAAACACTCCAAACTATTGCTGCTCTTTTGGATGCCAAAGACAATAAAATAAGTGATGATGCAGACTCAGGTCAGGTTATCCAATTAGACTTGTTTGGTGAGCTGCATTCTACAGGGAGGAAGTCACTTGGGGCACTGATCGTATTACCTGCATCCCTGGTCTTCAATTGGTATAAAGAACTCAGAACTTTTGCACCCGCTCTGCAGGTAGTCCAGTATATCGGCGCAAATAGGAAAAAATCAATAAGACGCTACTGACTTTTGATATAGTTTTGACTACTTACCAGACATTGGTTTCTGATATAGAGATTTTCAAAACTATGCAGTTTCACTATATTGTTCTCGATGAAAGCCAGCAGATAAGAAATAAAAATTCGCTTACATTTCAGGCTGTTCACCAATTGACCGGCGATCATAGAATTTCTCTTAGTGGAACACCCATAGAAAATTCATTGTCAGATTTATGGTCGCAAATGGAATTTATCAATCCTTCGGTACTTGGAAGTTTTTCTTTTTTTAATAAACACTTTTTAATTCCGATAGAAAAAAAGAAAGATAAAAATGCCCTGAATGAGTTAAGAAAACTTGTTGAGCCATATATACTGCGTAGGACAAAAGAGCAGGTCGCCAAAGACCTTCCGGAGCTTATCGAAGTGGTACATTACACTGAAATGTCTGAAATTCAGGCGAAACTGTATGAAAAAGAAAAGTCAGCAGCAAGAAATTATTTATCAGGATTGGATAAAGAAAGCGGGCAATATAGATTTCACGTTTTGACGAGTCTCATGAAGTTGCGCCAGCTGGCCAACCACCCTTTACTGACAGATCAGCAATTTGGAGGTGACTCAGGTAAGTATGATGATGTCAGAGATCAGATACAAACGGTAGTACGGTCGGGACACAAAGTACTGGTGTTTTCATCATTTGTGGGTCATCTCAACTTGTACGCTGACTGGATGGAAAATGAAAAAATAAGTTTTGTAAAGCTTACGGGTTCCACTGCATCAGAAGACAGGAAAAAAGCTGTAGAAACCTTTCAACACAATCATGAAATTCAAGTATTTTTATTGTCAGTCAAAGCAGGCGGAACGGGGCTGAATCTGACAGCCGCGGATTATGTTTTTATCCTTGACCCATGGTGGAATCCATTTGCAGAAAAACAAGCAATCGCCAGGGCACATAGAATAGGGCGTATCCAAAATGTAATGGTGAAGAGATTTATATCCAAAAACAGCATTGAAGAAAAGATTCTGGGTGCTACAGTCCCATAAAAAAGCCATATCCGACGATGTATTGGAAATCAACGATTTTCCTGAATTGAATGAAGATGAGTTGCTGGATTTGATGTAATATTTTACCAGACGACAGTCAACTGAAAAAAATCATCCCAAATATAATATCATGCATAAATTTGAGTTACCTTTTCTGTTTGAATTGAACTTGCACCGGTAATTCCATCAATATTTTATTCTCATTGGGCAGATAATTGTTGATCCTGTCACCAATATTTTTTAAAAATCCCAGGTTCAGGCCATCAAAAGTGGCCACCATCCAGGACTTTTGTGTGGAATCAATAGCAGGTAAGGTTTTTTTGAGATATTTTAGTGCTGACGATGTCTCGAGTTCTATTTTTGGGACGTTTTGAGCCAGGATATACGATAAAGCAAGGCTGTGATCAGGTATTAGGATATTTTTATTGATCACTCCAGCCGATACACCGCAATAAATCATACGAAGGTAGCTGTCCAGCAAAAGGATGTTGTCCACTTGTGTGTCCGGTACGACATGAATGGTACCCGCTACATCTTTAAAATATGCGACATCGTGTCCGGTTACCCAGTCATCAAGCAAGCGGATTTCTTTTTTGTCAACAGAAGACAAATTGCTTTTTTTACCCTTCGGCTGATGTGTTTTTTTAGCTGCACCTAAGTTTCTGAATATGGAAGCAAAAAATCCTTCGCCACGGGTTTTATGAGGGTAAAACTGATATCCTGTACTGTTTTTACCATGAATTTCGGTAATGCCCCAGGACGGCGGGTGGTTGATTTCGACACTTTCCATGCCATATTCACTGACCAAAAAATCTGCCTGATCTATATTTTCACTATGATTGTAGGTACAGGTGGAATATATCAGGATACCACCATCCTTGAGCGACGGTATGATGTCTTTCAATACAGATTGCTGGCGGGCAGCACAATGTCGCACATTGTCGGGAGACCAATGATGTACAGCTTCAGGGTCTTTTCTGAACATACCTTCCCCGGAGCAAGGAGCATCCACCAGTATAATGTCAAAAAAATTACTTATATGGCCGAAGTATTCGGGTGCATTATTGGTGACTACAGTATTGGTATATCCTTCCTTCATGAGATTGTATTTGAGAGTGTAGGCCCTGTTTTTTACGATCTCATTGGCCACGAGCAGCCCTTTTCCACCCAGCCAGGATGCCATAAGTGTACTTTTACCACCGGGAGCGGCAGACAAGTCTAAGATTTTAAGTTCAGTTTTGTCGAGTTGAAGACTTTCAAGGATAAACCAGATAAACATGGATGAGGCTTCCTGTACATAATATCCGCCGGCATGAAAAATGGGGTCTAATGTAAAGACTGGTCTTGTGCCCATATAATATCCCGGTGTGCACCAGGGCACCTGTGACTTCAGCCTAACATCTCCTACCCATTTTTTTGGATTGAGCCGTACTGAGACTGGAGATGATGCATCCATAGCCGCTAAAAATTCTTCGACTTCCTTTTCATCCCTGAACCAGGATGGTAGTTGTTTTTTAAAATCTTCAGGCAGAGACATCGGCTTATTTGGGCTTCATCAATATATTCTGAAAGAGCCAACCTATGGATATGACCAATACACAACCTATCACATTGAGCCACAAATATCCTATGATATCAGACCAAAATATAAGTAAGACTATGGCTTCAGCTATGAGGGCGGCATAAAATACCGCATTGGCCTTGATAGTCCTGAAATAAAATGCCACCATAAATATGCCCAAAATAGTCCCGTAAAACACTGACCCGATAATGTTGACAAACTGAATCAGATTTTCAAATAATGTACCGAAACAAGCAAATCCAATCGCGATACCACCCCAAATGACTGTCAGCCATTTGGATGACAAGACATAATGCATTTCGTTTCCGGCAGGATTGACCAATCGTTTGTAAATGTCCACGGAAGTGGTTGTGGCCAGTGCATTGAGCTCAGATGCCGTTGAGGACATCGCTGCACTGAAGATCACAGCCAGTAAAAGTCCTATGATCCCTTTGGGCAGATGTGCCAGGATAAAGCTGATAAACACATAATCCTTATCATTGGACTCTTCTTCCGGAAGGTGCGTTTTTACCAGATTTTTGGCTTCGTTCCTTATGTCTTTTTCTGTGGTCTCCAGAGATTGTATTTGTAGTTGCAAAGCTTTTTTATCTTCAGGATTGGCCTGTGAAAGGTTGTATTTTTCAAGCAGTGACTTTTTAATTAAAAATACAGAGTCTTTTTTCATTTCCAGCATAGCAACTGAAGCTGCGGCATCGCTGTTTTTTAACTTTTCCAGGGTTTTTGAATTAAAAAATACCGGTGAAGTATTGAATTGATAAAAAACAAAAACCATCACACCCACCAATAGTATAAAAAACTGCATAGGTACTTTCAATATGCCGTTGAATATCAAGCCAAGACTGCTTTCTCTGACCGATTTTCCCGACAGATATCTTTGCACCTGGGACTGATCTGTACCAAAATAGGACAATGACAAAAATAATCCTCCGGTGATGCCCGACCAAAAGGTGTAGCGACTCTCCATATTGAATGAAAAATCAAGGATGTTCAGTTTTTCAGAAGCGCCCGCAATATCCATGGCTTTTGTAAATGTGACATTTTCGGGAAACGAGTCAAGGATGATATAGAATGCGAGAAACATACCCGTCATGATGATAAACATCTGCTGTTTTTGGGTGACATTTACCGCTTTGGTGCCGCCACTTACGGTATAGATGACTACTAAAGTACCGAGCAGAAAGTTCAAAAAATTGAGATTCCAGCCAAGGATCGTGGATAGTATGATGGCCGGAGCATATATGGTAATTCCGGCAGCAAGCCCTCTTTGTATGAGGAATAAACTTGCGGTAAGGGTTCTTGTTTTTACATCAAAACGTTCTTCCAGAAATTCATAGGCTGTGTACACCTTGAGTCGGTGGTAGATAGGAATAAATGTATAACAAATGATGATCATGGCTATGGGCAAGCCAAAATAAAACTGGACAAAACCCATGCCGTCATGGAATGCCTGGCCTGGTGTGGACATAAAGGTTATGGCACTGGCTTGCGTAGCCATCACTGAAAGACCTACTGTCCACCATCGTGCTTCATTATCGCCCAATGCATAGGATTGCATATTCTGAGCACCCTTAGTCTTCCAGGCACCATACACTACTATCACCATCAGCGTACCGATCAGCACTATCCAGTCAATACTACTCATGCTAGTGGGTACCCCATATTTTCATGATGATATAAAAGCCCAGAATATAGAGCGTATTGAGCAGTATGACCACTGTATACGATCGGGACCAACGATGGTTCTGCTTATGGTTGTGCATCCTGTCCTATTGAAATCATATTGGCAAACAATCTGAAAGCACCGGACACACCGGCTGGAAGCTGTCTGAAAAATGACAAGCCGGTATAAATATAATGACCATCTCCATGCTGAGCGACCAACACACTGCCGTCCTGTGGTATTTCTCCCGGATCATTGCAGGAAAAAACAGGGGTAAATTTACTGTCCCATTCGCCGGGGAAATAAAGGCCCCGTTCCTGCACCCAACCTTCAAAGTCTTTGGAAGTGATTTTGTTAGGATAATTCATGATAGAGTGATTGGGTTGGAGAATTCTCATTTCTGCTTCTTCTACTGTCACCCGATTTCTGGACAGGGTCATAGGGTAGGGTGCCAACTCCTTGGTTACCAATCCGTTGGCGGTGTTATATTGAATGATGACATTACCTCCCTGTTTCACATATTCAAAAATGTCCTTTTGTTTGAATTTTAGTTTTTCGTCGGTATTGTAGGCTCGTACACCAACTATCAGTGCGTCATATTTTATCAGCATTTCCAGTGATATTTCATCCGATTTGATTTCATCCACTGAATAACCTATCTGGCGCAAGCTTATAGGAATCTCATCTCCGGCACCCATCAGATATGCTATTCTTTGACCTCGGACTTCTATACCGATGCGGGATAGTTTGGTCTCCGAAGTCACCACCACCGTCTGGAAAGGGATGTGATCATAATTGATGTCTTTGATTTCACTGGTGAATGTTTCATCTCCGGCAGTCACTTTGGGAGTGATGAATACTTCCTGGGTGATGTCAGGAGGAGTGATGCTGAATGTAAAATCCTTATGTTCACCTTTATTGGCAATACTGAAATCAACGGATTGCGGTGATACTTTCCATCCTGTGGGTACTGGAACTGAAAGTGTTCCTTTCATATCTTTTGTCCATGCAAATACTGATACTTTGATATCTTTAGGCTGGTTGGATGCAAAAATATAGACAGGTTCTTTCACCTTTACTGAAAAAGCGGGGACAATTTCCAATGGTCTGAAAGTTTCACCATACTCAGGGCTATTGAATTTATACACAAGATCTTTGGTAAATTCTATATTGACACCTGATAAGTTCATTAAAAAAGTGACTTTCAGATCCCTTTTGGATTCAGGATTACCAATGATGGCCTGATCTTCAACATTATAAAGTCCCAGAGTTCCTTTGTTGACCAGCCAATAAGGTGCAGTATATTTGGTATTGGCAGGGATCTGCGTCTGAATACTCCATTTAAATGGTTCATTGGTGATCATTTTTAAGTTAATCGCCGTATCTGCCACAATGCCATGACCTTTGATAGACAAAAGACTTGCTTCGACCGGCAGGCGGTTGATGGCTTCTATGTCAATAGTGATGGTCTCTCCTTTGGTGGCCTTATGGACATTGGATTTAGCTTCCAGGTACATACCTGCACATGCCGCAATGATTTCCTTGATATCGTTGGTTTTGAGTTCTTTCCAGAAGGTATCTTTGGTTTTTTGAATGGAGCTGTAAGTCTGCACTAAAAGGGGCAATGAAGCTGACGGATTTTTAAAATCATATTGAGCAATCACTTTTTCAACTAGTTTTTTTACATCTTCTCCGCCATCCACTCTTGTCCATGTAGTATTGATACCTTCAAACACGTCTGATTTTGAAGGAGGAAGATCTCCCTTGAGTAATTCAAGATATTCCATTTGCATACCACGTGTTCCTGTTGATCCGAATCCCTGACATTTGTGCCTGCTTCTGGACTCAGCAGCTATTTCTGTATTTGATTTGCCTAATAATGGGAAATATACGCCCACATCCATACTCATCAGTTTGGATTTATCTGCTTTTTTGAATTTATCTTCACTCCCGTAAAACCACCATGAAGTATTAAAAAACAGTCTTTTAGGTTGCCAGGTTGAAACAAATTTCAGATGTTCAGGATGATTTTTTTTGTCTGCCGCTTTGTCAAAAAGTTCGTAGGACAATTGTGCAGATGCTGTGTGATGTCCGTGAGTCTCTCCAGACGTACGATGATCGAATCTGTTGATGACGACATCAGGTCTCATCCTTCTGATGGCCCAAATGACGTCGGCCTTCACTTTTTCGGTATCCCATATTTTGATGGTTTCTTCCGCATTCTTCGAATACCCGAAATCATTGGCCCTTGTGAACATTTGTTTGCCATTGTCTATAGATCTTGCCATGAGCAATTCCTGGGTGCGTATGACGCCCAAAAGTTCTGAAATCTCCGGGCCGATGAGATTTTGACCTCCATCACCTCTGGTTAGTGAGAGATAAGTAGTCACGGCTTTTTTATCATTGGCAAGATATGAAATCATCCTGGTGTTTTCATCATCCGGATGCGCTGCCACATACAGGACAGAACCCAGAAAGCCAAGTCGTTCCATCATGTGATATATTTCACCTGAGGTCGGTTTTTTGGGAGGCTGGGCTTCAACTAATGATACTGAAAAAAAAGTGGAAAGAACTAAGATGGAAAATAACCTTAGTAAGGTTTTGTGGCAGTGTGGCTTATACATGTTAAAAAAAAATATTTCAGTTTTTGTTAAAAATTGTTTTGATATAATATTGAAATTCAGATATTTGCGCCGCAACACCAGAATCTGATTGATATGCTAATTTTATTTTTGATAGCTATAATATTTATTGTCTTAGGTATTTTATTGTTTTTTCAAACAAATACGGTACGAAGGTAGAATATTATGCTTTGTCAGGTACTGGCATTTTACAGTCTTCTTCAGGTTTTTTACCGCAAACTGAACACTCTCCCAGTTGATTTTTTAGCATTGGATTATTACTTGCACAACTACCTCTGAACTCCTGTCCTGTGATTAGATGTCGGATGTTCATCATCAAAAATGATATTCCAAAAATACTGAATATAATCACCAGTAGATATAAAAATTCCTTCATATTATTTTAAATTAAAATACATTCCTTAGAGTATGTTTAAACTTTTATCATTTGGCTCCAAGCGGCAAATTTAATTTCAGCCAGCGTTATATTTTTCGTCGTAGCTTCCGGCTACGACTGCAAAATATGCCTTGTCCAAAATTAAATTTCCTCACTTTCGCTCAAACATAAAAATTTAAACATACTCTTAACAAAGATAATCCGAATATTGTTTAAGTGTATATTTAAATGGCTTTGTTCTTGTTAAAATATGAATATTGAATAAAACTTTCATATTTTGTTACAAATAAAGGAAGTCAGAGCTTGGAGTTTAATATCTCTTTTGACCTCAAGCATATATTTACAGACATTCTACTTATCATATATAGACTCTAATAATGCCTAAAATTTGTAGCCTAATGAATTTGAATAATAATCTTGTGGATCTCGTCCACTTGGATAACCTTTTAAATATTGAAACTCTTCTACTCCATTTCCAATTAAAGACCCCTTAGATCCTATAGTTAAAAAATGCCGCATATCAATTACATTACCTGTTTTGAGGTCAATAATATATCTTTTAGCCGGACCACCTGTTTGTGAATTTGCCTTTCCACGTGCTTTTAACTCATTAATAATTTGTTCTCTAGTTTTACCCGAATAAATTTTCTGCCATTCATCAAGTGTACCAGCTTCATTTAAATGTGCTTTTAAGGGATCTTGTTTTTGAAAAGAATTATGCGCTGCATGATTAAAAGCCGAAACAATAATCCCGGTCGTAAATCCTTTGATGAAGTCACCACCGCTGATCTCTGCAGCCAGTCCGCCGCTCACGCCTCCTGCCAGGATCCATAGATTTGATGCCCCTAACTACTAGCATTCAAAGCTATAGGGAATCAATCTATAATCCAATAATCATAGCACACTCGGTAATTTAGCGATCACACAAAGCGTGAAAGGCATCCACGCATACTACGCTGAATGTGGCACTACATCATAACTCATTTATTTTCTGATTAACTAAACCACTCATTTACCAAATTTTAATTAAGAATATTTTTTTTAAATTAACGGTATCTATTAAAATCATTGAATAGTACCCATGTGATAAGTTATCTGAGGATACTGGTAATTTTGTATAGTTTCCCTTTTTACTATTTATTAAAAAAGCTGTGTTAATATTTTTTAAATAATCTTTTGAAACAAAATAAGTATCTAAAATATTGTTATTTACTATACTGTTGTTGTCCATTAATAATTTCAAATTAACTTGATCATTATCAATGCCAACTCTTTTATACCTAATTGATAAGTCTTTTAATTCGTTTTCTAAACTTTCACTAGAAATACGTTTTACAAGTCTTAGACCACAATAATTTATTGCTTCAATTCCAGCTGGAAATAATAGTAATAATTCATCATTTTCACATATTTCTTTTTCAGTTAAAGGAAACTTATCGAAAATAGCTGGATTTACATCTTGCTTAAATTCGCTAAAATATTTTTGTCTTTTTGATGAACATGATAATGTAAAAAATAGAATAAAATATATTAAGTATTTCATTTTAAAAGTTTTAAATAATTATGTAATAAACCACTTTTGTAATCATGTTTAGAATAATATATTTTTGTATTTACTGTAGTTTTATTTGCAGAGAGAAGATCAACAGTTTTTGGGCCATAGTATCTTAACCAACTATTCGAATAACTAAATGTCTGATATGAAATGGATATATTTTGATTGAAATCAACCAATAAACTTTTAAAACTTTCTAAATTTTGGACTAAGTATTTATTTTTTACATACACTATCTTTCCCCATATTTCTTCCCTTATGATATTACTTACATATATTTTTTGCCCTGTAGGAGTTTGCGTATTTAATTGTATTATCTCTTTTTCCATTACTAAAGCTTCTTTGGGCATTTTCACGTAATCTTTTTTGTTTTTATCAGACAACTTA
>JADKEB010000036.1 GCA_016718205.1 Saprospiraceae bacterium | reverse complement strand
TGAGCCGGATATGTAATGTATTGTATCACATTACTGGATTGTGCAAATGCAAAAGCACTCCATAGTAACATACAAAAAGTACTACAGGTTTTAATAATAGAATTTAAATTATTCATGATTAAAATTCATTTAATTTTGTGATAATTTTTTTGAGTTTTTTAATGTTTTTTAATCCAGACTAAGGGTCAATTTTTGTTGATATTTAAATTATCTATTTTTTTCTTTTACAACTAAGAAAAATATTAATCAATCCGTTTCGAAAGCAATTGAATTTGCGCCCAATGAATACAACTATTGCCCCCCCAAAATCTTTGAGTACTATCAACCCACGTTCGTAAGCAACTCTTATTTGCCAATAATCATTACATACTTGAAGAGATCCGGGACATATTTCAAGATAAGTACCATCCTTCTTTCGATATAGGTGTTTATATTTTGAGTCAAGAGCATTACGTTCTTCTACTGTAAAATCTAATACGTCTCTAAATCCATATGTCTCTCCATTTATTGTATCAATCATGTCAATCAAAGTCATAAAACCAGGTGATATGGCTTCATCTACATAATCAGGGTATGGATCTGCCCACGGATTGCCACAATAGATTTCTGAGGCTATGTTGTAGAGGATGTGCTCGAACAGGCGTTTGCCGCGTGGAGTAGATACATAATCATAAATTCTAAAATTTTTAACATTAATAAGTTTGACTAATCTTGATATTGCTGGCTATCTCCAATATAAGCATCATCACCCAAAACACTAAAAACGCCCATTTCTGTATATTGATCAAAATTAAAATTGTTAAAATCAACACTTATTTTTTTGTTATCTACAATCAAAGAAAATGTATCCTGAATTACTTTATTAAGATTATCAATAGTATCTGTATTTTTTACTATTATGTTAGACTTCGGAAGATTGTTTTTATAGCTCCTGCAACTTATTACTAAAATTACGAGCATTATTATTTGGATTGTTTTCATCATTTTACTTTTTGTTATTTAAAAATTTCACTTTTATGTATCTTCCTCCATTGATACTTTCGGATGCGCCATTGGGTAATTGTGGGTGACGTTATTGGCGACGGTCTAGTTGGGTCATAGTAGTATCCTGAATTCATAAAGTTATACACATCACCTGTTTCGGTGTTTTCATATTGTCAAAATCTGACCAGCCGTCATCTGGATGTCCAAACCAAACAAGGCGTGGCCTAATTTAAGTTAGATGTTTGGTATATTTATGTACTGCGTTCATTTTCTGAAATTTGTCATGGTATATAATTAAAAACTACCGTTCCCCAAAATCTTTGAGTTCCAGCAAGCCACCTTCATAGGCGACTTTGATAATCCAGTAATTCGCAATAGGTACTGAACATAGCGACATGCTTCCCATTTGGGAAAACCTCTTTCATCTATTGTCATAAGATGTGTATATTTTTCATTCCTTTCAGATTTGACTTTTTCAGTAAAAATTTCTCTCAACTGATCTTCTTCTGGTGGCCAATGTTTTACCATTTCCATCAATTCATCCATCCCTGGTGAGATTCCCTCATTACCCATTGTTTCGTCAGCATACGGATTGCCACAATAGATTTCTGAGGCTATATTGTAAAGGATATGCTCGAACAGGCGTTTGCCGCGTGGTGAAGCTGCAAATCTTTTATATCCCATAAAGTTTTTGTGATTAACATGTTTGATAATAGCTGATATTGCATTTGTATCTCCTTGAAATGCCATATCAGAAAGACAATTAGTAATATCCATATATTCAAAATAATCTGTGGTATACTTAGTCTTATCTATTAAAACTCTTTTGCTATAACAATTTATGGAGAATGTGTCTGAAATAGAATTAATTGATATAATTTCTTTTCCAAAATTGAGTCTTTTGATTTTATTATAATAGTATCTTTTGACACCTTGCATTTAATAAAAAAATCACTATCATTATTATAAAAAAATTTCCTTTTTCATTTTATTATGATTATTCTAAATTATTTATTTTTTTATCTAAATATATTATTTCTATGGATAGACCTCCACTGATACTTTCGGATGCGCCAATCTTTGATGTCCGGCATTGTAAGTGACTTGTTGTAAGGTCCGGAATTCATAAAATTATCATCATCTGATGTAACTGGTGGATTAATTTTATCATACCCTGAAGAAGTATCATCAGGATGGCCAAAGCCGAATAGGCCGTGACCTAATTCGTGAGCAAAGGTTCTGTCGTTATGGTTTTTAGAATCAATGAATACAATTTTTTGTCCTACCTTTGCATCTCCTTGTTTTTGGTTTGTTTTCCCATTTGCATCAATAGTAGCATTAAATTGAGTTGCTAATATTACACCCTTATATTGAGTGTTATTCTTTAAAAATTTTTTAGCTACATCTTCAATTAGAAACCGATAATCAATAGTGTCTAAGGAGTAATTTGTTATATTATTAGCTGGTACATCCCAGGGTAATTCCAAATTTCCAAGATTGTTTATTGTAAATGTTAAACCAGCCTTTTGATAAATTTGATTAATGTTGGATAATTGAGCAGAGAGGTTGGGGGATGATGTTGGACATGAGAGAGCTAATTTTGGAGGCCTGCAATTACAAAAATATTTGATCGTTTGTGATGTATCTATACTTGGTGCAACTATTGTTATTTCCAAAACTGGATCTGAAATAATTCTATCACTAGCTCTGGAGCTATTATTGGTCTTTTGAGACCAATAATTTATATCTTTATGGAAAGTAAGGATTCCATCACTTCCTCTTTTTATACATGTATGGCCAGCACTTGTAATCAGTGTCACACAATCCGGCATATATCCACCATAGATGTGCATCGAGTCTGCGGGCTCATAAGGGATGCCATTGCCATTTTTATCTATGCAATAGTTCGGCGTGTCATCAGACTTGTGGCATAAGGTAAAGTAAGCCAGTGACACCTGTCTCTCAGGCCTGATGTCTACGTCGAGGATGGTATTACCACATAGCTGTACAGGTACATCATTCATTGACAATTTGGGTAAATTGTGGCTGATCGGAAGTATATTTCCGCTTGAGCTATATCCGAGGCTATCAGGAGTCAGGTAGTCATGAAACTTATTTTTCGCAAGTATTTTATTTGCATCTCTCGACTTTAAATCCAGCTTCACATTATCACTTTTATTGGCTATGATAAGTTTTGATGGTATTATGGATTTGCCTGGATAGTTATACTGATGATCATCAAAGGCATAAGCCCCTACTCCGTAGCTACCTGGATTATCGATCTTTATTTTTGGGCCAGCCTTTTCTACAATCAGTTTAATGGTGCTTTTTTTATTCGATGGCTTTTCTTCAATTTCTACTTCCACTTCAGCTACTCCTTTATTATTAAAATTCTGAGGCCATACACTGAAATATTGGTCTGTGGTACTTGTATCAGTTGCACCTTGTATGACTGGATAAGATTTGATACGGCTTGTATCTCCAAAGATAATCTGTTTTGTATCCTTAAACACAACAGTAATACTATCCTGTCTGTCACATACGTAGATCACAGAGCCATCAGGATAATAAGAAGTATCTATTTTGAACAAATAGTCTTTAGCAGCACAGATGGGTTCCGGTGAGTTGAGTAGTACTCCGGAGGGTGATGTTGGTCGGTGATCTTGTGCGGTAAGAAATGATTGTGAAAATCCTAGCAAGAAAAAAATGAATACTATAGGTCGAAAAAGTGATCTTTTCATTTTTGTAAACCTGGATAAATAGTTGTGTATTTTATAGTTCATAATAATTTCTGTATTGAATGATTTAATTCGTACCTACTTGAGATAAAAATACATGGATGAGAAGAAATATTAATAGCAAGGCCAATCACCCAAAATGGGGATATCAATCTATCTCAACTTGTCTTGATGTGTCTGTTTATTATCTTTCTCATCTTCCACCTATTTTACACCTTAGCAATTTCAATTTATGATAGACTAAAAACTGTGCCAAAATTGAACGATCTGAATGATTTGAATGACCGAATGAGTAAATGAGTAAATAAAATAAATGAGTAAATAAAATAAATGAGTAAATGAGTAAATGATTGAATGATTGAATGATTGAATGATTGAATGGCGGGCAGGATTGCCTTTAAGTGGTCAGTGCTTGCCACAGTCTATCAAGTCAAGGCATGACTCAAGCGTGGGGTTGAATATGGCAAAACGAATATTAACACTAAAGCGTCACTTCGCTTCGCTTGTCTGGATGATTTGAATAACTCTGATGATTTGAATGACCGAATGAGTAAATGAATGGGTCACCCCTCACTATTATCCTTACCTTTGAATCGCACTTCGATACAGGTGTCCAAGCTGGCAAATACACTAAATGGATACTGCCATGTCATACTATCAGATGAAGAATTCATGTCTCTATAGTTTGAAAATGGTTGTGCTGATCCTTTAATTCTATGTGCGGCTTCCATAGATTGCATGGGTTCGGACGTACTGCTATGATATTTAGTTGCTGCAAACTTGGCCAAGTAGGATTGCGCAGTGGGTAGTCCCATATATTATTGGAAACACGACCATCATCTAGTGTTGCAACTTCACCTTCATTTCCACTTCTTTCTACTTCGTAAAGTGTACCGCCATTTGCGTTAACCGTTATACGTGAAAGGTATGGTTTGAAGTTGTCGAAGGTGATATTAAAACCAGCCACTGTGTATAAAACATCCCTGACATTTGTAATAGTAGGTTTTAATATATATTTCCTATCATTATACCTTGCATTTGTAGGTAGATCGGTTAGTTTTTTAAAATCAGTTTTGTCAATTCTTGTATAAAAATCCGAGAAAAAATAATCATCGTAAATTTTGTCTGGACTACTATGGGCATAAGGATATGTTCCAGTTTGAGTCCAACTGCCATAAGGCCTATCATCCCAGTCTGAAGGAGTAATTGAAGTATTATAATTGGCACCAAGCCAAAGTTTGGACTCAATCTTAGTCTTATCAGACCCTTCATAACCTACAATATGCTCATAATCATTGCTGCCATCTCTTTGGAGCAAAATGTCCGCTTTATCCAGATTCATAGTGACATTTGAAAATCTATCACTTCCAACAGGTATTCCACCCTTCATAGTCGCTCTAAGTCTTATTGCGTTCCTGTATGTGCCTGGATATTTTATGGTGATATTGGCATTATCTTTTGTGGTCAATTCAATACCAAAATCCTGGCTTATATGCTGAACATTTTGGTTTGGGTCATGTTTCTTCCCACTGCTACTTCGTTCCAGATGCAAATGTGTAGGGAAGCCGCCTGATCCTCCTATTGGGGCTATATCCCATCCTTCTTCTACCCAATTAACAGTAGAAATAGAATTTCCACAAAAACCATTTATCTCCACTGTCCTTCCACTTTCTTCACAAAATGCCCTGCAATGTTCTAAATCTATAATGGACCAATATGTATCTTTACCATTTACTTTTTCAACTTGTTTAAGTATAAACTT
Source organism: Saprospiraceae bacterium (assembly GCA_016718205.1). Classification (GTDB taxonomy): domain Bacteria; phylum Bacteroidota; class Bacteroidia; order Chitinophagales; family Saprospiraceae; genus OLB9. The sequence goes on along the minus strand of JADKEB010000036.1, from coordinate 215,438 downwards.
ACCACTTTTCTCAAATTCTCCATCCTTTGGTACTGAACTTTTAAATATATGGGTATACCTGTAGTTGCCCACCGTAATACCTTTGTAAGCTCTATTCCCATTTATATCAGAGACAGTTCCTCCTTTTACTGCAACTATGGCATATCCCTCGTCTTCAATTCCATAAACAGAATAATCAATAGCTTGATGAAACTTTGATCCCGGTTGTCCATGAAGGTTCCTAACTCCATAATCAGAAAGGACATCCTTGAGTTGCAAATGTATTGATGACCCCATAGTCATTTGGCCCACACCCCGATGTACATGGTCTATATCTTACCAAATCATTTTTGTGCATAACTATACACTGTCGCCAATAGAAAGGCAACGATTATTTTATATTTCATTGTATTTTATTTTTATTGTTTATAAAATGTATTTAGTCTTCATTATTTATGTATTTTTCTTTCCATTTCTTATCTACATACTTATTCCATTGTTCAAAACTATATGGATTGAAACCTTTTGAGCCTTCTTTGAATATACTACCATCTTCAAATAAAAATGAACCATCGTGTATAATCCTATATTTAGTATTTTCTGTACTTGCATAAGATAAAGTTGTTACTTTTTTTTGATTTATAAGAATATTCATTGCAAATATTGAATCTGTATCTTTTTTATTTGCTTTTAATAATATATGATTTTGGTAACAATCAAAATAACGTTGAACACAATCTTTATTATGATATACGAAATCAATCATCTTAGGGATTATCATAGCTCCAAATCGAAATAGCTCCTCGATTGACCATGTTTTTATCACTATCATCGTGTCCATCGGTATTGATGATGATATGTTTTATCAGAGTGATACAGTTGTTCGCAACCAAATTTATCCAATTTGATGTCGTACAATTTATCTCCAATTTTATCATAAATCTCCATGGCCCCTATCTGTCCGACGATCTCCCATCGAATATCATCTTCACTTATTATAATTTTTCTCCATATTTGAAGATCTGTAATTAAATACACTCTTTCTTCTAATGTAGCGTGTAATCCATACGTATTAAAGGATATATCTGCTTCCACATAATTATCAATGTCTTTTTCTTTATAACCATCCATATTAGCCAACAAACTTCGTTTTTTACTTCTTTCAAGTTTTGTTAAATCAATGTAACCATCTGACTTATATTCATGATCTTTTTTGAGTTTATCCGGTAAATCTTTTGTAATGGGATAGTCATTTTTTGTAATAACTTTTCCATTTGGGAAAATTAATTTGGAAGTATTTCGTGTTGTGACGATTTTGATTCCACCGATTATCATTGTTGTATCATTTAAATAAGTAGTATTGTTTTCTTTGTAAGGATAATCATTTATTGTCTGAGAATTTTGTAGGTCTTTTTTTTCATCATTCCCACTATTATTCTCAGTCTGTGGATTTGAACTAGCCTGTGTGACCACCTTGCTCCCCTTACATCCTCCACACGAGATGATGATGACAGACATCAGCAATGATAAAATGATAAAATGGATGGTGTATAACCCTTTGATTCTTCTATTGGTTTTCATAAAATTATGTGATTTTAAAGATTATAGATTTATTAGATACTTGAATAAAGTTTAACATTTGATTTATCAATAGGGAGGATGATATGCTTCAAACGAAAATGATAGTGTTCATACCTCACTGGATTATATGTTTACAGTTCGTACATACCTTGGATCAAAATACATGGATGAGAAGAAATATTAATAGCAAAGCCAATCACCAATATGGGGATATCAATCTATCTCAACTTGTCTTGATGTGTCTGTTTATTATCTTTCTAATCTTCCACCTATTTTACACCTTAGCAATTTCAATGTATGTTAGACCAAAAATAGTGCCAAAATTGAACGATGAACAATGCCGCTAAAGCTGCACAAAGCTTTCTGAGCGATGAACAATGCCGCTAAAGCTGCACAAGTTCTGAACGATGAACAATCTGAGAGCGCACTGAAAATGAGTCAATACAACTTTCGGAATATGGTATGTTTTTTGATTAGTCAATAGTGTACATTTCATTTCTTTAATATAAAATCTTACTATTGATGGACAAAAAAATATATCTGTCTGAATCTCAGATGCCTACGCATTGGTATAATATCATTGCCGACATGCCAAACAAACCACTGCCTCCGCTTCATCCCGGTACAAAACAACCCGTTGGACCTGAAGACCTGGCACCTTTGTTTCCTATGGAGCTGATAAAACAAGAGGTAAGTCCTGAAAGATATCATGAGATTCCGGATCAGGTGTCAGATATCTACAAACTGTGGAGACCTACACCTTTGGTGCGCGCCACTGCTCTTGAAAAAGTATTGGACACTCCTGCCAAAATTTATTATAAATACGAAGGCACAAGTCCAAGTGGCTCACATAAGCCCAATACTGCCGTACCACAGGCATATTACAGCAAACAAGAAGGAGTCAAAAAAATAGCTACTGAAACCGGAGCTGGCCAATGGGGTACTGCCTTGAGTTTTGCTTGCCAGCAATTTGGCTTAGAATGCGATGTGTATATGGTCAAAATCAGTTTTGACCAGAAACCTTACCGTAAGATGATTATGAAGGCATTTGGAGCCAATATATTTTCGTCACCTTCACAAAATACCAATGCAGGAAAAGCTATACTTCAGGCAGATCCAAATTCTAACGGAAGCCTTGGTATAGCTATATCAGAAGCCATCGAAATAGCTGCACAAAGTGGCGATACCAAGTATGCCTTAGGTAGTGTGCTCAATCACGTCCTGATGCACCAGACGATCATAGGTCAGGAATGTATTACACAGATGGAAATGGCGGGAGATTTTCCAGATATTGTCATCGCTCCCCTGGGCGGCGGAAGCAACTTTGCAGGTATAAGTTTTCCGTTCCTGAGATACAACTTTTCAGAAGGAAAAAATATACGCTGTATAGCAGTAGAACCGGCATCATGTCCAAAATTGACAAAAGGAGTATTCAAGTACGACTTTGGTGATACGGCTGGTTATACACCTTTGTTGCCCATGTACACCCTTGGACACAACTTTATGCCGGAGGCGATTCACGCCGGAGGCTTGAGATATCATGGTGCCAGTGTATTGTGCAGTCAGCTACTTAAAGATGGATTGATCGAAGCTGTTGCTGCTCAGCAATTGGAGTGTTTTGCCGCCGGACTTACTTTTGCAAAAGCTGAAGGCATCTTGCCGGCACCGGAAGCCACTCATGCGATCTATCAGGTGATCAAGGAGGCTGAAAGATGCAAAAGTGAAGGAAAATCAGAAACAATCCTGTTCAATTTATGCGGACATGGGTTTTTTGATCTTCAGGCGTATGATGATTACTTTGCGGGCAAACTGCACAATCACCACATGTCGGATGAACAATTACATGCTAATCTTGCTGAAATCGAAGCACTACAACCCGCTTAAGTTCGCAATAATTTAGTTTAATATCAACGTCGTTTAGTTTAGACCACTTTATGAAGTCCTTCCATTTTAAGGGAAGGATTTAGGATGGGTAAAAACAACTAAAAACGGCTTAACTAAACGACAATGAGTTTAAGAGTATGTTTAAATTTATATTGCCTTATAATCAATATCTTATGAACCTGACTTCAAAATAATAGCCTCGTTTAGTAAACTAAACTCGTTAATTCTTTTATTGCCAGAACCATGGTCTAATGATTAGCAACTGAGAAAAATTTTAAACAATACACTAGTGCTCTGTCCAGATAAAGAACTTAATGAAATGTTGTTCTTTTTCCATAGCTCTGCGTTAAAAATACTCGCCGTAGCTACTGCTACGCCTGCGTTTTTTGCCTTGATCTATAAAAAAATAACGGCCATTATAATTTAACTTATTATCTTGACAGAGCATTAGGATAAAAAAAAGTGGATAAGAAATTGTCCACTTTTTTTTTCAATACCAACCAGAATGGCAACAAAGAAGTTATTTTTCAAGTTATTAAATATATAATTCTTTCAAGATGATAAAGTATCTGTTTTCTGCATTGATGGTATGGTCATCTGTGATGTCTGGTCAGGAAAAAGGGGTGATTTCAGGTGCATTTGAGACCAATGCCAATGTTTTTTTACGCGATTCGGCGATCAATGCCATCAATACACCTCAATATGACCGCCAGTTTTTTGGTGGGGAAGCGTGGCTTAACCTTAATTATTCTATTAAAGATTTTACTCTGGGAGTACGGTTTGATATGTTTAATAATTCAAATCTAAGAAATCCCACAGATTCCTACTCCGGTATAGGCATAGGCAGATGGTTTGTTCAAAAAAAATTAGATAAGGTAGAAATCAGTGCCGGATATCTGTATGATCAGATTGGGTCGGGAGTGCTATTCAGAGCATTTGAAAATCGCCCATTATTTATTGATAATGCGCTCTATAGTGCCAGGATCAAATACAATTTTAATGACTCATGGAATGTCACAGGATTCGCCGGTAAACAAAAAAATGCTTTTGACACCTATTCAGGCAATCTGAAAGGTGTAAGGTTGGAAGGATTTTTAAGTCTGGGCAGTGAAGAGTCACCTGTCACATTGGCCCCCGGTATAGGATTTGTCAACAGAACTATTTCTGATGAAAATATGGCCGGAGTAGCAGATGCATTACGGACCTATCTTGAAGAAGATCGCTTCATGCCAAATCACAATGTATATGGTGGAACTTTTTACAATACTGCACAATACAAAGGATTCAGCCTATATACCGAAGTTACCTTGAAGTCTGATGATATTTTTTACAATCCTTTTGCTGAAAAGCGAGAGATCATTGGTTCATCCATAGGCAAACTGGAGCAAAAGACCGGCTCCGTACTCTACTCCAGTCTTTCATACACCAAAGGGAAACTTGGTATCAATGTGGAAGCCAAAAGAACGGAAAATTTTAATTTCAGAATTGATCCCAACCAAAGACTACTCAGAGGCCTTGTCAATTTTTTGCTTCCTCTCAACAGACAAAATACTTACAGGCTGACAGCAAGATATAGTCCTGCAGCACAGGATCTGTCAGAAATGGCATATGCAGCAGATATCAGATACAAATTTTCGAAAGCATTTAGTGCTGCCGTCAATGTATCAGACATCAGAACCATCGAAGGAGGTAGGCTTTTTCAAGAGATTTATACAGAGTTGGTCTATAAATACAAAAGAAAATGGCAGCTTATATCCGGAGTTCAGTTGTTAACATATAATCAGGAAGTGTATGAAATGAAATCAGAAGTACCTCTTGTAAAAACTGTAGTGCCCTATGTGGACTTTCTGTATAGGTTTACGTCATCGAGGTCTTTGCGTACGGAATTTCAATATATGAAGACTGATCAGGATTTTGGAAGCTGGCTTTTTGGATTGGTTGAATACAGTGTGGCACCCAAATGGAACTTTGAAGTATCCGGGATGTACAACGTCAAGCCAAAAAAAGAAAATCCTAAAGGCGAGATAGAAAAAATCTTTTATCCAACTTTGGGTGTTGTATATTTCTCTGATGCGCAAAGATACAGCCTGCGGTATGTCAAGCAGGTGGAAGGTGTTGTATGTAGCGGTGGTATCTGCAGATTGGAGCCTGCATTCAGCGGTTTCAGATTTTCAATGAACACAACTTTTTAAAATATAAAGACTTATGACAAAAATATTTGCAATATCTTTTTATCTGCTGTCAATGGTTTTAATTATGGGATGTGAAGAAATCCCGATAAAACTGGCAGATCCGGTAATACCCAAATCTGACAGGGTAGTGATCATCGAAGATTTGTCGGGTGCGAGTTGTCCCAATTGCCCGAAAGGAAATACGGCAATAGATAACATTCTAACAAAATTCCCTGGGAGGGTCGCTGCAGTAGCTATTCACGGAGATTTTCTTTCAAAACCTACCGCGAAAAGTAAATACGACTTCAGAAATCCAAAAGCAAAAGACCTTGAAAACTGGTTTAAACCCTGGTTTGGCAAACCATCAGCTTCTATCAACAGAGTTCCTGATGAAAACGACATTATCATGATCGGCATCCCTGATCAATGGCAAGCCGCAATTGAAAAAGAACTGCAGAAGCCACACGTTTTGAATATCATTCCGGAGATCAAATATGATAAAAATACCAGAAAAATCGAACTGGAAATAGCAGCCATTCCGCTCCAAAATCTCGATGGCAATTACAACATCAGCGTGTTTATCACTGAGTCCAATATCATTGATGCTCAAACCAATGGAGCGGTCATTGTGGAGAATTATAATCATAAGCACATCCTCAGGGATATGATGACAAAGTTTGACGGAGACGCATTGGGTGCTTCACTTAAAAAAAATGATATCATCAGAAAGTCTTATTCTTATACTTTGCCATCTACTACCGATGGACTTTGGGTACCGGAAAACATAGAAATTGTCATCACCATCCATAAAAATGATCCCAAAGATAAAAGTGTAGCACAGGCATATTATAGTAAACTTGTAAAATAATTTTCTAAAATCCTTAAACAAGAGCATCAAATGAGCAAGTTATTTTTTATTAGCATGATTGCCATCTTAATCAATTGCAGTATCAATGCTCAAACTTTGAATCTGGATTATGATTCAGCTCTCGCTACCAAACTTGGAGCTGATGATTATGGCATGAAAAATTATGTCTTCGTGATATTAAAGACGGGTAAGACCAAGATTGAAGACAAGGAAAAAGAGACCCAATTATTTAAGGGGCATATGGACAATATCAATCGTTTGGCAAAGGAAGGACTATTGGTGGTGGCTGGACCATTTGGGAAAAACGAACTGACTTTCAGAGGTTTATTTATACTGAATGTAAAAACAGTTGAAGAAGCAAAAGTGCTATGCGAAACAGATCCTGCCATCAAAGCCGGCATTTTTGATGTAGATATGATCCCTTGGTATGGTTCAGCTGCTTTGAGCGAGTACCTGAAATTTAGTGAAAAAGTCGGAAAATACAAGTTTTGAATCAGTGACCAGTAAGCTCTTTTAATTAAACTAATTAAGGAGTCAATACAAGCCTGTAACTGAAAGTCTTTTCATTCAACTCCAGAAAGCTTCCAGGTCAGCTTCCACTATTTCACTTGATGGAATTGTAAGTTTTTTTAAGCCTACCGAGGCTAATGGCGGTATAGTCAAATTAAGTGATTTCAGCAAAAAAGCTGAAGTGAATATTGCCCCTAAAAATGCACCATACAGTTTGTACTATTATGACAAGGCGGCACTGCAAAAACTCAGTAAAACTGATCTTGAAACCAGATACAAAGAAATAGAAAAACTTCCTGATAGCGAGAAGGATTTTGCCTATAATGTTGCAAGCCTGGTGAACAACCTCACCTATTATTCGGAAGACGATATACAAAAAGCCATTTTTTTAGTATTTAAAGGAGATGCGACTTCTATTTTGTCATTGGAATTTGAAGATGCTAAAGGCAATAGAATAACATCAGTTTCATCATCAGTATCAAATAATGTACACACTTATTTTTTTAATGATCCTATTGATCCGGATATTAAACTCTTATTAAATATAGAAAGCATCAAAGCTGTCAAAAATGTGCCTTTCGTTTTAGCAGGATTAGATCTGCCTTAGGAGACTGGTCAAAAGTTAGAAAAATCAAAATACTAAGTCTAAAGTTGGAAAAATCTTTTTTCGAAATGGTATCTTTGATGTAAATTTGAAGCAAAATATCTGAGGGATGTAACCATCATGAGACGCAGTATCATTTTATTCACAAAGGATTATGATTTTTTGCTTTTCAAGGTTTCCTCACTCCGATCTCGAAGCGAGTAGTAACAATTAAATACCGGCACTTTGAAAGTGCTGCATAAATTTTTAAATAGATAAAACACCCACATCTGGACGCTGGACACAAAGGAGTATGATAATTGGAGATTGATAGCCGAAAGAAGAGCGGGCAGTTGTTCCACCAGCCTGCCTCCGGTACGGCGAGGCAGGTCTGGCATTAAATATCAGGCATTCAGATCTTGTGCCGCATTGCGGTCGAGAGATAAACTAAAAATAAACAGATGAAATCACAAACACCAACCTGGGCCATCATTGTGGCTATATTGATGATGTTGATCGGAGGCTGCGGTATCAAGAATGATATTCAATCCATCAATATCCGATCGATCCTCGATATGAAAGATAAAATACTTGAAAATATGGAAACTAAGGCCAAAAATTCCAATAAAACTAACAAGGAAGTTGAAGTAAATGATGAAGATAACGATGCTTCAGAACCAGACTCCCTAGAGCAGGGTCCAGAACAAGGTGATGCTGGCTCAATGACTTCCACAACAGATAGTATTACTTCAGAAGGGATGACTTCTGACGCTAAAGATACATCAAACAGTGATATGAAAAGTGTGAAAGACATGTTTGGAACTATGGTGGATCTTCCTGAAAAAACGATAAAAAAAATCATCACATTTGGTTATATCGGCTTGTTTTTTTCATTTCTATTTTTAGTTGGAGGTCTTTTTTTACTGATTAAAAAGAGTTTTTCGATCAAGTTGGCGTATGCTGTTTTGGGTACCAACATTCTGTTTAGTGTAGTGAGATGGGTGATGTTATCAGGTGAAGGAGGCACTTTGATTTCTCTTGGAAACAGTCTCGGTGCAGCAATTTCCATTTTTACTTGCCTTATACTTTTTATTGTGATCTTATCCAGCGATAAGACCCACTATGAAGAAGTTTACACCGATGGATGATGAAAGAATGGTTTGATGAAATCATAGATGCGTGTCAGTCGTTGGCAAATCCTGAAAAGGCGATAGGTATGAAGGCCTATATGAAAAATCAGTTTGAATTTCTGGGCATTTCAAGTCCTGAAAGAAAAGAATTGGTGAGTAGCTTTAGAAAAGACAAAAAAATAAGTCCAGATGACAGGTTTTGGCAATTGATAGAAAAATTGTGGAAGAGTCCTTTCAGAGAATGTCAGTATATTGCCATCGACTTGATGACACCACTTGCCAAAAAGATGGATTGCACCAATGTACCTATACTCGAACAATTGATCCTCACCAAATCATGGTGGGACACCGTAGATGGCCTTGCCCCCAATATTGCCGGGGCTATATTCAAAAAAGACATCAATTGCAGAAACAACTATGTGTACCGGTGGATGGAAAGCAAAAATATCTGGCTGCAAAGGTCATCGGTCATTTTTCAACTCAAATACAAAAAAGAAACAGACTGGGATATGCTTTGCGAAGCCATACTCAAGCATGATACGAGTTCAGAATTTTTTGTGAGAAAAGCTCAGGGCTGGGCTTTGAGAAATTATAGCAGTATTCAGCCTCAAGCTGTGATCAGCTTTGTAGAAGCCAACCCACAGTTATCTGGCCTAACAAAAAAAGAAGCACTGAGGAAAATAATAGTATAAATTAAGCCTAACCAAATTCCCGTAAATGCAATAATTTATAATGTATGTAAGAGCGAAAACAAACTACCAAAGGAAAGAAAAGTACATTAAATATAACCTTTTCAATCCTTTATAACAACCAATTTTCGGCTTATTTTACCATCATTTACAAAGGACATTCCTTTTGGAAGATCATACATAGAAACTGAATTGTCAATATCTTTTAAAAATATCCTTCCGCCTATGTCAAAAATAGTGTAGTTAACCTTATTGTTAAAATGTATTTTATCCTTACAAGGGTTAGGATAGAAGTTGAAACTATTGCTATTTTCAATATCGTCAACTGTAGCACTTACACCATTTAATCTATATTGTTTTAGCCAGTTCCAATGTTCCGTAGGTGCCCAATTGGGATAGCAGTGTCCAAGTTCTTTGACAAAAAACATACTTAAATAAATAGGTTAATTGATTTTTGAGCTTTCTTTAGAATAAAATTGCACTTTTGTGAAAAAAATTAACTTGCTATATTTGCCTATACTTACCCCCAACCCCTGAAGGGGAGACCAGCGCTAAGGCTCTGTTAATAAATAAATGGCGCAGAATTGGCGAAGTTAATTTGTTCTTTTTCAAGGCGTAAATGAGGCGAATAGCCTTAGCTATTTAACGATTTTACAACGCAGAAAAAGAGCAAAAGAACGAGACAAAATGGATCAGTTATTTTTTAACAGAGTCTAAGTAAAAAGTAAGCGGAATTAACATCTCATGTTGGATTGCTGCAAGAATTTTTCCATATTGACAGCTTAAACTTCTAACCTGAAAAATGCGTTCAGGGAACGTTGAAATATTTCACAATTCGTATGATGATATTGATGAGTACACTGATCAATATCAGGGTAGTAAGCGGAAAATAAAATCTGAAATTTTCTTTTTCTACTTTAAAGTCACCGGGCAGGTTACCAAGAAACCCGAGTTTATCACCAAAAAAATACCAGATGATACCTCCGATAGCGATAAGAATTCCGGCCAGAATGGTCCATTTTCCGATATCCTGATTCATGTCCAAAGCTTTTCGGGATAAACACCTTTAGTGATTAGATCCCGGATTTTTTCCATGACAAAGGGCTTATCTTCCTGATAAGTTACTCCAAACCAATCAGACTCAGTATCGATGACCTTGACATTCAGGACGTTATTTTTTATTAATTCATCTATAAGAGTAGGAATGTAAAACTCAGAGGTCAGTTTTTCGCCATTCTCCTGAAGAAAATGAGTGAAAGAATCTGTACAGTAATCAAAATAAGAAGGCATAAATCCCCACATATTCATAGAAACCAATGTGTTTTCAGACAAAAATTTAAAATCATCATTGTCAGGGTACTTGATGATACAGTCTTCATCTCTTTTGATTTTTACGCACTCTCGGATATCTACCAGATTGTTATCCGGATCTACGGTACACACTCCCCTATTGACCGTACCGTGTTCTGATAAAGTATTTCTGAGATAATACCCTATTACAGAATAATCTTTATTGGAATTTTGAACACTATCTTTCAAAAATCCTGCGAGCTGATAAAAAGAATCGACTCCATAATAATCATCTGCATTGATCACCCCAAAAGGTTCGTGGATGACATCTTTTGCAACCCATATTGCATGAGCAGTACCCCAGGGTTTTTCTCTTTCCTGATTGTAAGTAGACCCTTCCGGCACCTTGTACAATTCTTGTGTCACAAATTCTACCTCTATCCTACCATCCAGTTTATGCTGAAAATAATTTACAAATTCTTCTTTAAAAAACTCTCTGATGATAAAGACAACTTTACCAAACCCGGCATTGATTGCATCATACAAAGAGTAATCTATGATTGTCTCTCCATTTGGTCCAAATGCATCCATCTGTTTTAGTTTTCCATAACGACTGCCCATCCCCGCTGCCAGTACCAATAAAGTAGGTTTCATTTTATGTATTCTATTATATTGAAGACGCAAAGGTAATGCTTGATAATTTAAACTCAAAATAAATTGGTTTGCGAAAATTTAACTTATCAATTTATTCATTTTGAGTATAATGGCGACAGAATTATTTGCAAAATAAGAGTATGTATAAAATTTTTCTTAGTTGTAAATCAAGAGATTATGGTTCTGACAATAAAATAATCAACGCATTTAGCCTGCCTGACAACTATATCATAGGCGGGCAGGTGAACTAAATAAGGCGATTATTTTGAAGTCAGGTTCATAATACATTGATTTTAAGACAATAAAAATTTAAACATACTCTAAATTCTCGTCGGTATAAAAGCATAAAAAAATTGATATTTGGTAAAAAATCAATACAATCTGTAATAAGTGTAACTTTTGAGAAAAAAATTAACTTGCTATATTTGCCTATACTTACCCCCAACCCCTGAAGGGGAGACCAGTGCTAATATTGAAAACATTGGCGTGGGTCGTCTCAAGCATAGCTTGACAAGCTCTGAAGATCCCGTCGAGCTATGCTTGAGACGACCCATCCTTAAACTCCTAACTATTTGGATAATCCATTAAATTCAGAACTTAAAAATTATATAGTATAGTGCAATTTTGGGATACACCCGAAAAAAGTTACATTGTTAAAGTATGTTAACATCATTCAAATTATATTTATTTGTATGTTTATTACATTGATTATTATTGTTTTAACACGTCATTAACAATTTTTTGAAGTTAAAAAAAGATGTAGTAAAATGCTTCGCGAATAAATATTTGATATACCTTTGCGGCATTATTTAAAATTAAAAAAAATTGTAAAAATGAAGAAGGTATTATTATTTGCATTACCATTGTTATTGGTCGCTTGTAAAGGTGGTGTTGAAGCGCACAAAGCTGCTATTGAAGAATTAGGTACTTCATGGGATGCTGCTACAACTGCAGTTACTGGTTTTTCTGAAGGATTGACTAAAGACATGACATCTATGACAGAAGCTGCCAACCAAATGATGCTTGACTCAGCTGCTGTTGCAGGTCTTAAAGGAGAGGCTGGAACTAAGTGGACTGAAGCTATAACTGCATTTAAAACTGCAAGTGATGCTTACACTCCGGTTCAAACTGAATTGAATGACTTCGTAACTATGTGGACTGAGAAAGGAGCTGGTGTGACTGCCCTTAAAGATGGTCTTGCTGCCGGAAAAATCGAAGGTGATATTCCTGCTCAGATAGCTGAGTTATCAGGTCTTGCTACACAAGCTACTGAGAAAGTTGCTTCTTGGACTGCTAAGCAAACTGAACTTAAAGCTTCATCTGAGTCAGCTCTTGGATTGTTGAAAGCTGCTTATGAAATGGTTGCAAAGAAATAATTGAGAGTCTGACTCTGGATTCATTTCCAAAAAAAAATAATTGCCACGGATGAACTTCATTCCGTGGCATTTTTTTTTTTGATGGATGTAAAAAATCAATGTTATTTTGTTAGTTCAGCTTCATAACCTCTCAGGATGTAATATGCAGCTGCAGGATTGGTGGCCAAAGGAATGTTGTGCACATCACACAATCTCATAAGCATCTGTACATCGGGCTCATGTGGATGTTTGTCCAAAGGGTCTCTAAAAAAAATGACAACGTCTATTTCTCCCGTAGCCAATAATGCAGCAATCTGAGCATCACCACCTTTTGGACCTGAAAGCAAACATTCAACATCAAATCCTTCCTTGGCTATGTGAGCTCCGGTAGTGCCTGTCGCATAAATTTTAGCATTTTGAAGAAAATGCTTATGAGCGACCACGAAGGAAACCATCTCAGGTTTTTTCCCGTCATGTGCAATCAATCCTATTCTTAGCATTTAGTAAATATATTAATTTGTATGATAAACGTATTTTTAAACAGCATTGGGTTTTAATTAGCGGAAATTATCTCCAACTTTCTAAGGTACTACAAAAGTATATGGGTACTCACCTGGAAATTTAGGATAAAAGCCCTCTAAAATGACAGATTTGCCTTTGAAGTCTTCTAAAATTTTTCTAAATTGTGCCATACCGGAAATCTTTACATTATTTATTTTGGTGATGATGTAGTCCGGTTCCATTTTTGTATTTGCTATGATACTTCCTATTGTTATACTTATTACTTTTACACCGCCGGGTGTATATATCGCTTTTTCATAACTGTCCAATTCTCTGACTTCAATACCAAGTTCATGAAAAGCTCCATCAGCAGCAATTCCTATAAGATCTGTAGTATTTAGTTGATTTCTCAAAATAGGAAAAGCAGTTTTTTTATCTTTACTCCTGATGTAAATGATTTGGAGTTTTTCTCCCGGTCTGTATTGACCCAAAATTTCCATAAATTCAGAAGTATTATGTATTTTAATATTATTGACGCTGATGATGACATCATTGGAACGAATACCTGCTTCATAAGCGCCTCCATCCTTGGTCACGTGTGATATCAATACCCCGGAAACTTCACTCAAGTCCATTTCTTCGGCCATTTTATTATCAATATTTTCGATATCCACACCCAACCAACCTCTTTGCACAGTTCCAAATTCTTTGAGATCAGCCACTACTTTCCTGGCAAGGTTGGCAGGAATTGCAAAAGAAAAACCTTCATATCTTCCGGATTCACTCATGATGGCAGTAGAGACCCCAACCAGAAGACCAGCCGTACTCACCAGAGCGCCACCACTGCTACCCGGATTAAAAGCCGCATCTGTTTGTATAAAAGATTCTATACCTTGATTTTCAAGCAGATTGATACTTCTGGCTTTTGCGCTTACGATACCAGCGGTAACAGAAGATTGGAGCCTGAAAGGATTGCCTACTGCCAGCACCCACTCTCCTATCCGTAGCGAATCAGAATTGCCAAAGGATAAAAAGTCTGCATTTTCCACTTCTATTTTTAATAAGGCAAGGTCAGTATTTTTATCTGCACCGATAAGCTTGGCAATGTAGGTCCTGTTATCATTAAGGGTCACTTCGACCTTTGAAGCAGAATGAATAACATGCTGATTGGTGACAATATACCCATCAGAGCTGATAAGGACTCCCGACCCCGTATTGGAATAGTTTTGGACTAAAAGTTCATCCGGACGAATGATAGATTTAATAAAGACCACCGCTTTCCTGCTTGCCTCAGCTGCAGAGATAAAATCTGTAGGATGGGATGATCTGAAAATCCGGTTCATTTGGTCAGAAAATACCCATTCATGCTCCGCCACCATTTTCGCTTGCTTTCTTACTTCATCCTCAGATGAGATATTTCTTACCACTCCGAAATGATATAAAGCTATAAGACAAAAAGTAGCTGTCAGCGTCAAACTAAGTTGATAAAAAAAATATCTTCTGTCTATCTTCAATTTATATATTATATTTAATCAAAATATGATGCAAATATACATGTTTTGATATTTAAGTGTATAAAATATTATTACTTTTGAGTTTTTATAACATTGATTTAACGCACAATTGGAGTTTTTGATATAAAATATAACAATCAATGAAATTGCATTTTCATAAATATCAGGGCACCGGCAATGATTTCATCATGGTTGATCAAAGAAATCGACAGTATCTTCACCATGATGATCATAAAACGATAAGGCAGCTTTGTGGCAGAAGGTTTGGGATAGGTGCAGACGGACTTATACTACTTGAAAATGCTGTGGATACTGACTTCAGGATGATTTATTATAATGCAGATGGCGGACAGGGCTCTATGTGTGGTAATGGAGGTAGGTGTATATTAGCTTTCGCACATGATCTGGGAGTTTTCCAAAAAGAATGTATATTCTCTGCCATAGATGGTGATCACCAAGGTAAAATAGATGAACAAGGCATTGTGAGTCTCCATATGCAAGATGTAAACCATATACAAAGAATGGACAATGATACTTATGAACTCAATACCGGATCACCTCATTATGTGACCTTTTGCGATGAAATTCCTGAAAACATAGCAACTGAAGGTGCCAAAATCAGGTACAATGAGACATATAAAAAAGAAGGCATCAACGTAAATTTTTCAAAAATCATCGATAATGCCTTAACCGTTGCCACCTATGAAAGAGGTGTGGAAGATGAAACTTTCTCCTGTGGTACAGGCGTTACGGCTGTAGCACTCAGCTTCGGAATGAAAGAAAATTTACAGGGAAAAAATATCATACAGATAACTACAAAAGGAGGCCATTTGAAGGTTGAATTTGAAAAAATACATGATAATCAATTTACAAATATCTGGCTGTCAGGACCTGCTGAAAAAGTGTATGAAGGGGAAATTTTGCTGTAACAGGCTCCAATTTTAAAATTGTAACTGGTTTACAAATGTGATTGTATTTCCATTTGTAGATAGTTTTTATTGACTTGCCTGATATTACAATAGTATTTTCAATGAAATAGAATCATTTCTTCCCTATTACCTAAATATCTAAAATGAGATTCGTAGTGAGAGTTTCAAATACAACCTGCCTGCCTAAGCAGCAGGCAAGGCAGGTAAAATCAGCACTTTTAGCGACAAATCATACTGTGTGCAGCTTTCGCTGTAGCACCGCTGCAGCATAGCTGCACACAGTATGGTGCATGACTGAACGGTGCGACAGCAAAATTGAGAAGTAGCTCAATTTAGTGAAGGAACCGTGAGCACACCTGACGGCATGGTCATGTTGTTTCATAGGTCAGAATATAGTATTTGGAGGTCGTAATAGATTATCATTTTAGATTTTTAGGTATTAATTAAACTTAATGTTATTCCGACTGTTTTCAGGTCTAATCGTATAGCTTTATGATAGGATGGCAATTCAGTGATTTTCAAGCAGATGATAATGATGATCCTTTTGAAAGATTATTTAAAATCTTCAAAGATCTGTTGGTACATACTTCAGGAGATGTATCAGAAGCATTGTCATGGTTGACAGAACTTGACAAACACTACAAGCTTACGGATAAAAACTATGGTATTGCAGATTTTATAAAGGATCTGGAAGAAAAAGGTTTTATTTCTCAAGGTGGAAAAGCTAATTTTGCTGGCCATCATCCAACTGCTAAAATGGAATTGGCACTCCGGAGGCAAGCCTTGGATGATATCTTTGATCAGCTTAAAAAATCAAAACATGGCAACCACACTACAAAACTTACCGGACAAGGAGATGAAATTACTTCTGAGCTCAGACCATTTGTTTTCGGGGATACTCCTGAAAATATTGCGCTGACTGAGACAATAAAAAATGCCCAAATCAATCATGGGATCGAAGATTTCAAATTGACAGAAGATGATTTACAGATTCATGAGACATATAATAAAAGCCAGACAAGTACTGTGCTCATGATTGATATATCACACTCAATGATCCTCTATGGGGAGGATCGCATTACACCGGCCAAAAAAGTGGCGATGGCACTCTCAGAGTTGATCATCACGAGATATCCTAAAGATACACTTGACATCATTGTATTCGGAGATGATGCCTGGGCTATTGAAATCAAAGACCTACCCTATCTTCAGGTGGGACCATACCATACCAATACAGTTGCAGGCCTGGAACTGGCTATGGAAATCCTCAGAAAACGTAAAAACCCCAATAAGCAGATCATGATGATCACAGATGGCAAACCTACCTGCATCAAAAAAGGAAAACAATACTACAAAAACAGTTTTGGTCTTGACAGAAAAATACTCACCCGAACCCTAGGTCTGGCTGCCAGTTGCAGAAAAATAAATATCCCTATCACAACATTTATGATAGCCCGGGACCCTTATCTGGTCAATTTTGTGGATCAGTTTACCAAAGCCAATAATGGAAAAGCTTTCTATTCTTCCCTTGAAGGACTTGGTGAGTTTATTTTTATGGACTACAAACAAAAGCGAAGGAAAAACTGATTCTTTTCACTTTTTTTTAGTGAAAAGATATTACATATTTAAGAGTATGTTTAAAGTTTCATCATTTGGCTCCTAGCGGCAAATTTTATTTTCTGTTGCGTTATATTTTTTGTTGTATTGCGTCAAGCTATGCTTGAGCAACCAGCTACAACTGCAAAATATGTCTTACATAAAAATAAATTTGCTCACTTTCGCTCAAACATGAAAATTTAAACATACTCTAACATGATCATTTGGAAATTTGTGGGTCAATTTAGGTGTTAATTAATACCTTTGCATATAATATCATTTTTGAATGAAGATCCTTATTTTAATAGCAGGCAGCATATTAGTTTTTTATAATCCATTTTATGCGCAGGATGCCGGCAAATATAAAATTGTAAGTATAGGATTTTACAATCTTGAAAACCTCTTCGATACTGTTGATGACACGTTGATCAATGATGAAGAGTTTTTGCCCGAAGGTGCCAGGTCATGGACACCTGAAAGGTACCAGGAAAAGCTTACAAATATGGCTTATGTGATATCTCAGATTGGGTTGCTTGATGTTGCCGCTGGATTGTCAGTATTGGGGGTATCAGAAATAGAAAATCGTAAAGTTCTTGAGGATTTAGTCATCCAGCCAGCCATCAAAAACAGAAATTATCAAATTGTCCATTATGATTCACCTGATGGCCGTGGAGTGGATGTAGGGTTGCTTTATAATCCGTCACACTTTACTGTGTTATCCAGCACCCCTATCCCACTAATCAATTATAGTGAAGGCGAAATTCAAAAAACACGAGATGTTTTATATGTAACTGGCTTACTTGATACAGATACTATACATATCCTGGTCAACCATTGGCCCTCAAGAAGTGGTGGAGAAGCAAGGACGGCACCGTACCGGAATAGTGGGGCCAAACTCTGCAGAAAAATAGTAGACTCGCTTTTTGTACATAATCGGGAATCCAAAATTCTTATAATGGGCGACCTAAATGATGATCCCACCAATGAGAGTATCAAATCGCATCTGAGAGCGGTTTCGGATGTAAAAGAAATCAGAAAATCGGGATTATTCAACCCCTACGAAGATTTTTTTAGGAGAGGGCAAGGATCCAATGCATACAGAGATGCCTGGAGTTTGTTCGATCAGATTATTGTAAGCCGTGGATTTACCAATAAGAAATCTTCAGGTTTTAATTACTTTAAAGCCAATATATTTAATAAAAGGTTTCTGGTGCAGCCTTCAGGCCAATATAAGGGCTATCCATTACGGACTTTCTCAGGTGACACCTATCAGGGCGGATATAGTGACCACTTCCCTGCTTATATCTATCTGACAAAAGAAGTCAAATGATGGCAAATTATTTCAATACCACATTAGTTTTTTGTGCCTTCCTGCTTCATTCACTGGTTGCCATACCACAAAATTCAGCTGAAAAGGTCAAAATTAAGGCTCTTTTTCTGACCGAATCTGACAGTAGAATTCGGAATATTAAAATCCTACATGATGACTTCATTTGGATAGCTTCATCTGGCGGATTGATACAGGCTGACAAAAATGGTAATTTCATAAAGTTGCATTTCGAAAATTCAGAAATGGTGGATATCGTTTCGGACAATAAAGGAAATGTTTGGGCCGCATCTGTAAACTCGCTTTTCAGTTTAAATGACGGACAGGAATACACTCTGGATCATCCGACAGCAACAATTAAGGGCATCACCTACCTCAAAGGCAGCATATGGATCGGTACCAATGCCGGCTTGTTTCAATTCAATACCGTATCTACAAAGTACAAGCTGTATGATACCAAAAATTCAAAACTTGCCAGCAATCAAATCAATTTTGTCCATGCAGATCGACATAATATTTTATGGGTAGGAACGTCAAAAGGATATATTCGTATAGAAAATGAAAAATGGGAACTTCAGGATAAAAATTACCAAATGCTGGCAACATGCGAAAATGATGAAGGGCTATGGATTGCCACACAGGAAGATATGTTTCTCGTCAATAAGTTCAACAGGTTATTTCCGGTAAAGCTTGAAAAAGATCAATATAAAGGTCGGATAAATAGTTTTGTGATCGATTCTAAGGGGAAGATTTATATTGCATCAGACATCCTGTCATGTTATGATCCTTATAAAGAAAAAGTGGAAAATTTTTCAGATGATGCCTCCATTTTAAGTAAAGCGGCACTTAGTTTGGGCTGTGACAAAACAGACAATATATGGGTTGGAACAGATGGCGCAGGACTTTATAAACTATTATTTGAAGAAACTGATGATGAGCAACTAAATAGCACATGTATCATCCAGTCACCCATCAAATGTTTTGGAGATAAAAATGGGTCGATGAAAGTGAGCGTAAATGGTGGAAATCCACCCTACCGGTACTTGTGGGAAAATGGAGAGACAACGGATGCCATTAAAAATCTGTCAGCCGGGACATTTAATGTTACCGTGTATGATCAAGAAGGTAAAACAAGTCCTGCTATGGGAAAACTTTCCCAACCAAAGTTAATTGTAATTACAAATACAGAAAGTTCACAAGTCAATAATCCGTCGAAGCTGGATGGAAAAATTGCCATTAGTGTAAATGGTGGCACGAGCCCCTATCAATTCTATTGGTCCAACAATCAAAAAACAAAAAACATTAATGGCCTATCTGCCGGGCTATATACTGTCACTGTAACCGATAAAAATGGTTGCTCCAACAAGGGTGATTTCTTAGTGAAAAGAGAAAAATACATTCCTGATCTGGAAATCTCCAAAGTAACAGTAGGTCAAAAACTAAGAATCAATGAGCTAAACTTTAAGGCCGATTCTTCCAACATTACAAGTGAAAACTATGATATTCTTGACGAAGTATATATGTTTCTCAACGCAAATAATACAGTAATTGTCGAGATAGGTGGACATACCAACACTATACCTCCTCATGAATATTGCGACCAGCTGTCTGCTGCAAGAGCCAAAGGAATAGCGGATTATCTCATAAAAAGAGGGATTGATGCCAAAAGGGTCGGCTACAAAGGCTATGGGAAGAGAGAACCACTGACTGACAGTGAATCGCTCCAAGGCAGACAAAAAAATCAAAGGGTTGAAATCAAAATTCTTCAAATGTAAAACCTACAAAAAATGAAAGTACTTAAAATAATAACAATACTTTTTATATTCGTTTTCATAATCAAACAACCTTCATTTTGCCAGAAACAAAGAGATGTTGATATAAGTAATCTCCCGTATTACAATTTTGGAAAAGGTGTTGGGCTCACTTCACCCGACAGCCTCTTTCAGTTCAATATCAGATTCAGGATGCAAAACAGATTTAGTTTTATCCAAAATGATGGAAAGGAAGCAGCCATTGATGGTCAGATAAGAAGGTTGAGATTGAGATTTGACGGATTTGTGGGTAGTCCTGCATTTCTGTATGTCTTACAGCTTTCATTTGCCCCGGGAGACGTAGGTGAAATTGAATCAGGAGAAAATCTCAATATCATAAGAGATGCCGTTGTCTATTACAGAGCGTCTCCAAAATGGAATTTTGGTTTTGGTCAAACCAAGTTACCGGGCAACAGACAGCGTGTCAATAGTAGTGGTGCGTTGCAACTATCCGACAGAACTATCAGTAATTCCAGGTTCAATATTGACAGAGATTTCGGCTTTTTTATCAATTTGATCAATGAATATCAGGATCAATTTTCATGGAATATAAAATCCGCCATAACCACAGGTGACGGAAGGAATTTTACAAAGTCACCGGACAATGGACTAGCTTATACAAGTAAGATAGAACTACTTCCTTTTGGCAGATTTACCAAAGATGGAGTCTTTTTTGAAGGAGATATCATCAGGGAGAAAAAACCTAAACTTATGCTGTCAGCCGCATACCATTTTAATCACAAAGCAAAGAGACAGGCAGGAGTATTGGGAGATGACTTATCTCAGCCAAAGGATCTGAAATCTTTGTTGATAGATGCTATTTTTAAATACAATGGCTTTTCATTCATGTCCAGCTATATGAGTCGTGATGTAACAGAACCTGTCTTAAAAGATGCAACAGGTACAACCTACATTTATAAAGGGCATGGCATAGACTTTCAATCCAGCTACTTTATAACCAAAAATTGGGAAATCATAGGTCGTGTTTCTAAAGTAACACCTTCATCAGAAATCAAATCAGCATTTCCTGTACATCAACAATATACATTGGGATTCACAAAGTACATTTGGGAGCATGCTTTCAAGATACAATTAGAGGCAAATCTTGACCGATTATCCTATTTTGACAGTAGCAAAAAGAATAACATATATACAAGGCTCCAGATTGAGATGGGGATATAAAATGGAGTTCTGCGCTTCGATTTTAAGAAGTGGGTGGGTCGTCTCAAGCATAGCTTAACAGGCTCTTCAGAGCTTGCCACGATTTGCGTGGGAATGAGGGTAGTGAACAGCAAAAAGATTAACATTTATACAAGGCTCCAGATTGAGATGGGGATATAGGGTGATGTTTTAACAAAGCCTTATTTTTTAATTATCTGTTTTACATTCTCAGTAATGAAGTGAAAAATATTTTTGTATCTTTACCACTAAAGATCGAATTATGGCATTGAAGTTTTCTAAAATAACTCCAAAAAAAGCATTAAACAAGGCATTCCTAAAAGTCAGGCCGCTGAGAAGCGAAATGGATTTATTTAAACTCAATCTCATAACCTTACTGGATAAAGTAAAGAATGAAGAGAGTGAAGAACATCAGAAAAATAATATTAGAGATTTTTTGCTCCATACCTATTACAGGGCTACTCACGAGATCAATACAAAGGGAAGACAAGATCTTGTCATCCATACGGATAAGACTACGCAATCAAGTGTAAGTGTCATCATAGAAGCCAAAAAACCATCTAATAAAGCGGAATGGATCACACCCGATAAAATTAATGTCAAAGCAGTGCAAGAACTGGTACTCTACTATATGAGAGAGCGAGTAGATGCAAAAAATATAGACATCAAATATCTCGTAGCTACCAATATTTATGAATGGTATGTATTTGATGCATCTTATTTTGATAAGGTGTTCTATGGCAATAAGGCTTTTGTAAAACAATATGAAGATTGGCGTGATGGCAAGAAAGTCACCAAAGATACAGCACTGTTCTATAATGATATCGCCAAACCATTTATAGACACGATAGATGAAGAGTTTGCTGTGACATATTTTGATATCAGGGATTACGAAAAGGAATTAAGAAATGAAGATAAAGCGGATGATAAGAAGCTGATAGCACTTCAGAAGTTGCTTTCCCCTTACCATCTACTCCGAGTTTCATTTGCTAATGATAGTAACGAACTCAACAATAGGTTTTACAAAGAATTGCTTCATATCATAGGCTTGGAAGAAGTCAAGGAAGGAGGCAAACAAGTCATCCGTCGTAAGCTAAAAGATGCCAGTGAAGGCTCTATGATAGAGAATACGATCAATATCCTCAAAACAGAAGATAGTCTATTAAAGCTTAGAAATAAGCAGGCATTTGGTGAGACAAAAGAGGAGCAATTGTATAATATTGCACTATAACTCAATCTGACATGGATCAATAGGATTTTGTTTTTAAAATTGCTCGAAGGGCAATTACTAAGTTATCATAAAAATGATAAAAGGTACAACTTCCTGAATAGTCAAGTGGTATTTGATTATGATGAGATTTACAAACTCTTCCATCAAGTACTTGCCAAAACCATGCAAGATCGGACAGGCACCATCGTCCAGAAATATCAGTGGGTTCCGTATCTCAATAGTTCATTGTTTGAAATCAGTGACTTGGAGACACAAACCATCAAGATCAATTCACTGGATGATCATGCGTTGCTTGATGTGATGAATAATTCTATTCTGACCAAGTATAAGCATCAAAGTATCAACCCACTACAGTATTTGTTTGAGTTTCTTGATGCTTATGATTTTGCGAGTGAAGGTGTGGAGGAAGTGCAAGAAGATAGCAGGACCTTGATAAATGCATCTATCTTAGGTAAGATATTTGAAAAGATCAATGGTTATAAAGATGGGTCTATCTATACACCAGGATTCATCACCATGTATATGTGTAGGCAAGCCATCAGGCGTGCCGTGGTACAGAAATTTAAAGATGCGTATGGATGGGATATCCATGAGTTTGATGATATACGCAATTATTTAGCGGATAGAAGGAGTAAAACGGATATACTGGCCTTCAATGCCTTGATCAACTCACTGAGACTTTGTGATCCCGCTGTAGGTAGTGGTCACTTTTTAGTATCAGCGCTCAATGAGTTGGTACTGATCAAATATGAGTTGGGAATATTGTGTGATGACGAAGGTATCAGGATCACAGATTATGATCTCATTATAGAGAATGATGAATTGATCGTGACATATAGCAATGGTGACATATTTGAGTATCAAATAGTTAATGGTAAGCCCAAAAGTAAGGAAGATCAACGCCTACAAAAAACACTATTTCACGAGAAGCAATCTATCATAGAGAATACGCTTTTCGGGGTGGATATAAACCCTAACTCTGTCAAGATATGTAGGCTAAGGCTCTGGATAGAGTTGCTCAAAAATGCTTATTATAAAGAATCATCATCCTACACAGAACTGGAGACCTTGCCCAATATAGATATCAATATCAAATGTGGCAATAGTCTCATAAGTAGGTTTGGGCTGGATGCTGATCTAGGAACAGCGCTCAAAAGTATCAAATATGATATCAAAACCTATCGGGGTTTTGTGCAGGACTATAAGAACTGCAAAGATAGAGAAGCCAAACGTGGTATAGAGGACATCATCAATGCGATCAAAAATGATTTCAGGTCTGAGATAGGTAAGAAGGATAAGGATGTACTGAAGCTGAATGCGCTAAATGGTGAACTATTCAACATCCTGAACCAACAGGCCATGTTTGAGACTGATAAGGAAAAGAAAGATAAACAAGTCAGAGTTAAAAAACTAGAAGCAGATATTAATGGCCTAAGTGCCAAAATAGAGGACATCAAAAACAATGCAATTTATCGTAATGCTTTTGAATGGAGATTTGAATTTCCTGAAGTATTGAATGATCATGGTGATTTTGTAGGTTTTGATGTGGTGGTGGGGAATCCACCTTATATTCGGCACGAAGAAATAAAAATCATAAAGCCACAACTTGAAAAGGTATTTAAAGTATATAATAGTACCGCAGATATTTTGACTTATTTTTTTGAACTGGGACACGGTATATTATCCAAAAATGGAATTTTGACTTTCATTGTTTCCAATAAATTTTTTAAAGTTAGTTTTGGAAACCATGTTAGATCGTTTCTGATGAAAAATACATCTGTTGAAAAAATAATTGAATTTGATAAAATAAATATTTTTAATGAAGCTACTGTAAAAGTAGCTATCGTTGAATTTACAAAATCTAAACCATCTGATGAATTTATTTATGTTGATATAAATAGTTACCCTAATAATCTTGATCAAGTTATTCAAGAAAATAAGACATTATACAAACAAGATTTATTCGATGATCAACAATGGATATTTCAATCTAATGACTTTAACTTTATTACAGAAAAGGTGTCAAAATATGGAGTGAAGTTATCAGAATGGGACTTAAAAATAAATTTTGGTATAAAAACCGGATTAAATGAAGCATTTTTAATTGATGCTGAAACAAGAAATAACATCATTGATTCAGATCCTAACTCTGCGTTACATATTAAACCTGTTTTTAGAGGGCGAGAAATTGATAAATATTTTTCAAAGCCATCAGATAGCTATATCATTGCAACACTTCCTTCAAAAAAACTGGACATAGCAACACTCCCTGGGATAGAACATTATTTATCAAAGTTTGGTAAATCAAAATTGGAACAATCTGGAAATAAAGACTCAAGAAAAAAAACATCAAATAAATGGTTTGAAACCCAAGATGCAATTGCGTTTTGGGAAGAGTTTGCCAAGCCTAAGTTAATATGGAAAAGAATAGGATCAAAACTTAGGTTTACTTATGATGAATCAGGTTTTTACGCTTTGGATAGTACTTGCATTGCGACAGGAGATCATTTGAAATATCTCGTTGGCGTCTTAAACTCCAAACTAATTGATTTTGAACTTAACCGATTTGCGCCCAAGACTGGAACAGGTGATTTGATAATCAGTGTACAAGCATTATCTCCACTACAAATCCCAATTCCAACAAAAGATCAAGAAAATAATATTGAAGTATTAGTAGACCAAATCATTGAACTAAAAAAACTCGACCAAGACACAACAGCTCTTGAAGCTGAAATAGATCAATTGGTATATGAGTTGTATGGATTGACAGAAGATGAGATCAAAGTGGTGGAAGAAGGATAGAAGAAAGTATGATTGCCTGTGAGTCTGACAAACAACGTAATTATAAATAAAGATATCATGAAGATTATTTTATCAGAATTGGACAAACTCGTATTTCCGGAATGCTATGCGTATAGTGCTGATCTTTTCAAAAACGAAAAGGCCTATCTGCAATACACAAACGCTGATGATTACTTTGCGGGGATAAGCAATATAAAGTTTACCATTAAAGTTGCCAAATTGTCGATGACTATAAAGAATCCTGAGGCCAGAGGTGCTATTCAGTATTTGTATGAAAAGCATATAGATCAGTTTTTAGATTGGCATAAAGCATATGAATGGTATGAGCTCAAATCGATACTGATGTTTTTTATTGTATTCTCACATACATCATCTTTTCACTGTGTAGAGAAAAGACTTAAAACCAGAAATACATGTCGTATGGTTGAGAAATATAAATTTATTCAGGAACAATGTTCCCCCAATGGTCGAAGTTTATGTCCGATACTAGACAGTCAGGTGCAACTTCCTACCACTCAATTTTGCTAAAGCACCACTAGTCATGCACCATAATGTGCAGCTATGCCGCACTACAGCATAGCTGCACACAGTATGATTTGTCGTCAAAAGTGCTGATTTAATTGTATATTTGGCCCTCACAACGGAATCATTTTAGATATTTAGGTATTAACTAAAGAGAAAAAGTATGACTAATTTAGAGTTTGATAAAAATGAAATTGTCATTATAAGTTGATGTCATTATACCTTCATTATACTGAAAATCAATATGTTGGTTAAACTATTTTTCGCAAACCAATTTATTTTGAGCATATCTTTTATTCCAAAACACCGGTTAAGTTGTTTATTTATTATCTTTTTTATATTTTTATGAGGTCTAATAGATAAGTATGAAATTTCATTTTCTATCCCTTGTTTTTATACTTTTATTCCAGGATATAAGTGCTCAGCCTAAAAGGGAGATGCGTGCCGTTTGGATAGCCCATGTCAACAACATTGATTTTCCGTCTTCAGCCAATATGACGGAGGCTCAGCAAAAAGATCAGTTTATCTCGATTCTTGATGATTTTGCTAAAAACAATATCAATGCTGCAATTGTACAAATCAGGACAAATTGTGATGCTTCCTACCCCAGCGAACTTGAACCTTGGTCTGCTTTCTGGGCAGGCAAACAGGGAACTGGCCCAGGATATGACCCTTTAGCATTCATGATAGAGGAATGCCATCAAAGAAATATAGAATTTCATGCATGGTTCAATCCCTACAGAGCAGCACCATCATTATCCACATTTGCTGATAATAAGCATGTAAGAGTAAAACATCCTGATTGGATCTTGTCGTACAATGGACTTCAGATGCTTAATCCTGCCCTTCCGGAAGTCAGGGAATATGTTACTGAAGTTATTCTGGATGTTGTTCAGAAGTACGATATTGATGCTGTGCATTTTGATGACTACTTTTATCCGTATCCTGTATCCGGTGTCACCTTAAATGATGATGCTTCGTTTTCCATTCAAAACAGAGGATTTACCAATAGAGCGGACTGGCGAAGAGACAATATCAACCTGCTTATCAAAATGATGAGTGAAAATATTAAAAAAGTGAAACCTTGGGTAAAGTTTGGAATTTCACCATTTGGTATTTGGAAGAATAAATCAGCAAGTCAACCTGATGCATCAGATACAAAAGGACTTGAAGCTTTTCATAGTATCTATGCAGACTCCAAAAAATGGATTCAGGAAGGATGGGTGGATTATCTTGCTCCGCAAGTATATTGGTCCATCGGGTTTTCGATAGCCAATTTTGGAATTCTTGTGCCATGGTGGGCTGAAAATAAAGGCAACTTCAACAGACATCTTTTTATCGGGCATGCCGCGTACAGGATCAACAGCGGAGGGACAGACCCAAACTGGGCTAAACCTTCAGAAATGCCACAACAGATCAATTTTACGCGCAATGTCAGCGGCGTCAATGGTTCTATCTTTTACAATACTACATCGTTTAGAAATAATTTGCTTGGATTTAATGATTCTCTCAAAAGCAACCATTATAAAACAAAAGCTTTTGTCCCTACCATGCCATGGATAGATTCAGTTCCACCAGCTATGGTTACCGGACTCAAGATTGAAAAATCCGAAAATGGGTATTTACTTAAATGGGATTCTGCACCCATGAATCAGGCTGAAATGGATAAAATCAACTACTACGCCATCTACAGAAATCATGGCAACAACCCTCCTCAAATCGAAAATAATGAACAACTTATTGCAATAGTGAACAAAAGTGACAGCCAATATTCAGACAAGATTTCATTGGATAAAAATTATATGTACAGCATTATTGCATTTGATAGATTGCATAATGAAAGTATACCAGCTATCACATCCACTGCCGCCATTTCAAATACTTCTGAAGAATATCAAAATCCAGTTGAGATCTTATCCCCCTACCCCAACCCATTTTCAAAATTGGTTTCAATAAAATATTGCATTCATTCTCCTTCAAAAATCAGAATTGATTTGTTTGATCAAAATGGAAAATGGGTTACTACATTAGACAATTCTTATTATCAGGAAGGGTGGAATGAAATGAATTACGATGGAAGCCATTTACACCCCGGTATTTATTATTTAGTATTGACATCACCTGATGCCATATTAACTAAAAAGGTCATTAAATCCGCGAACTAAGGTTGTAAAACATCATTGATAAAATGTTCGTCAACAATTTAACCTGAGAAAACATCAAACTTAAAGTTTGATTCTATTATCTATGATTTTTTAGAACAAAATAATCAAATAAAAATATATTTTAGGACACATACCCCATTTTTTCATAGGGTCTGGTTTTCATTTTTTTACATTTATTGCTACAATACCCCCTTATTTTGAATATAAACATAATATAATTACGTTTTATAATAGGCACAATTTAATGCCCTAATGCATTGTTTATAAGATCATTGCAGTTGAAACACATCCTTTGGGCATCACATTTCTAAAAATTAATGATTTCCATGTGCCGGGGGAAGCACCTACATTTGTGTCAAAATTTATTAACTCACACTAAAGTTCAAAATCAAACGAAGATGTCAAAAACAGCCGTTAAACAAATAATTCCTTTTTTTGTGCTTGCAATATTTGCTATCACAAGTCTTTTTTTCTCCCCAAAAGAAACATTTGCTGTTGTAGCTGAATATAATACAGGAGATATAGCATGGGTATTAATGTCCACAGCACTAGTATTTCTGATGACACCTGGTCTTGCCTTCTTTTATGGAGGGATGGTCAATCGAAAGAATGTAATCAGCACAATGATTAAAAGTGTGGTGGCTGCGGGTATTGTTTCAGTGCTTTGGATAGTGTGCGGATACAGCATGTCATTTGGAACATCCTTAGGTGGAATCATAGGAAATCCGACCTCACATCTCTTTTACACCGGAGTGCTTTCAGGAAGTCCTTGGTTTGGTGGGCCTACGATTCCACTGTCTCTTTTTTCAGTATTTCAATTAATGTTTGCCATTATTACTCCTGCATTAGTTGTAGGTGCGCTTGCTGAAAGGGTCAAATTTTTATCATACGTATTATTTATCATCCTTTTTGCAATGCTTATTTATTTCCCTGTTTGTCATTGGGCATGGCATCCGGATGGTTTGCTGTTCAAGATGGGTGTATTAGACTTCGCCGGGGGAACAGTAGTACATATTACAGCGGGTTGTGCCGCTTTAGCAGGCGCAATCGTTCTGAAAAGAAGAAAATCACATAAGGAAAATAGAGAAGCCAATCCTGCCAACGTACCGTACGTACTTATCGGCACTGGTCTCTTATGGTTTGGTTGGTTTGGATTCAATGGGGATCTGCTTTGGGAGCAAATGCTCTGGCAGCTTCTGCATTTACAACTACCAATGTTGCTGCAGCAACGGCTGGTCTTTCCTGGATGTTTTTCGATATCATCAGAGGCAAAAAGCCGTCAGTACTTGGATTCTGTATCGGTGCTGTAGTGGGTCTAGTGGCTATCACACCCGGAGCGGGATTTGTTGGCATAGCGCATAGCATATTTATCGGATTCATCGCGGCGATAATATCTAACCTTGCGGTATCTTTAAGAAGTATCTCAAATGTAGATGACACTTTAGATGTATTTCCTTGCCACGGAATAGGCGGGATGGTCGGCATGCTTATGACCGGTGTGTTTGCGAGCAAAACGGTGAACAGTGCAGGAGCAGATGGACTGTTTTTTGGTAATTTTGAATTCTTCTTCACCCAATTGAAGGGTATGTTATTGGTAAGTGTGTACAGTTTTGTCGTAGCTTGGATTATATTTAATCTTATCAACCTGGTCAATCCTATCAGAGTAACAGAAGATGAAGAAGAAGCGGGATTGGACGAAACTCAACATGGTGAAAACTATGTTCAAGGCACCCTATTGGTTAAGAAGGAAAATCAAATTTTAGAATTTGAAAATAATGGACATCATTAACCTTTTAAACAAGTAAAATATTTCAATTAAATAAAAAAAACCCTCAAAAATTGGAGTTTTTGAGGGCACTTAAGCACGAAGAAGTCTTGCATGCTCAGTTTCGAATAGCAAAATTAACTTATTTCAGGTTAATGGACAAGACTTCTTTGGATTTTAAAATCAATTTTTTAACTTTTTAAATCTAAAGAAATGAAAAACATTTTAACTTTACTTTTTACAATATGTTGGATTTCAGCATATTCACAAATCAAAATCGATTCTTTTTTTACCCTTTCAGGCTCTGCAGACACCTACTTCAGAACCAATTTTAATACCACCAATGATGCCTCCAATGAAGGTACTTTGGCACCTCCTACCTCTTTTGCCAATCTTCCGGGTTTTTCTCTGGGTATGTTCAATCTGATAGGCAAATACGAAACTACTAAATCAGGTTTTGTAGCAGATCTAGTTTTTGGTCCCAGAGGAAAAGATGCAGTTTTTAATTCTGTCGGTTCACTAAATATCGTTAATCAAGCGTATGCCTATTACAAACCTATAGATAAAATGATGATTACTCTTGGAAAATTCAATACCTTTGTAGGGTATGAAGTCATCTCACCTATTGGAAATTTTAATTATTCCACATCGTACCTGTTTTCATTTGGGCCGTTCAATCATGCAGGGCTAAAAGTCAACTATGATCTGGGCGGAGGATTTGGTGTCATGGCAGGTGTTTTCAACCAAACGGACTATACCGATTTCAATCCCAATGGAAATTTTTTGACGGGTGGACAATTATCCTATAGCTTCGAAAAAGGAGCTATATACCTGAATGCTCTTGCTGATAAAGGATTTTTACAGTTGGATTTTACTGGTGCGGTAAATGTTACAGATAAAGCTAAAATAGGTCTGAATGCAACCAATGTAACCGACAATTTTTACGGTGCGGCTTTATATGTTAACTATAAAACTTCAGATGTATTATCTCTTGGATTAAGGTCAGAATACTTCAAAGACAATGGTATCGGCATCTTAAATCCATCTGAAACATCCATCAATAAAAATGAAGTGATGGACCTCACTCTTTCAGCCAATATTAATTTGGGCCACCTTCGCATCATCCCTGAATTCAGAACAGACCTGTTTTCATCAGATTTAATTGTGCCTGATGCCAAAAAAGGTCTCAATTCAGACAAACTTTCTTCATTTTTAGTGGCTGCAGTTTATAGCTTTTAACACATATTTTTACAAATACATAAAAGTAAACGCAAGATAAATTGGTTTACGAAAATTTCACTTTTTATTCATTTTGACTATTGTGGCGACAGAATTATTTGAAAGTAAATTCTCATCTGTATAAATTTCTGGTAACCGCTTAACTCCAAAAGGTTTAAGGTGCATTTAATTTTTTCGCACTGTGCTCAATTTCTTATCAAGTTTCGTTTGTTCGTCGTAGCTTTTAGCTACGATGCAATATATTAAGAGCATCTTGCCTGAATCGCAAAAAAAAATGGGTGATTTTTAATGTGAGGCGAAAAAATGAAATACACCCTTCTATTATCTCTAATCTTTATGTCCGAGATTAATATAGGGACGTAGTCCTGTGATCTTTGTAGTAAAAATATCACACACCATCACGTGGGGTAGCCCTGGATCTTAAAAGATGTGGTAAATATAAGATGTCAGGGCTACGCCCCTTATGTTTCAGGTGCTAATGTTTTCTACAAAGATGACAGAGCTACGCTCCTGCCCCGATAGGCGGGAGTAATTTATCTGCAGGATCATGTCTCTATAGCATCTTTTGTTCGTCGTAGCTTTTAGCTACGATGCAATATATTAAGGCATCTTGCCTGAATCGCAAAAAAAATTGATGATTTTTAATGTGTGGCGCAAAAATGAAATACACCCAAGGTTTAAAATAATAAAGAAATTAAATTTGAAATGGTTATAGATCCGGAGCACCTTTGTATATTGAGCTTCGGATCTTTTATATACATATGGTTTAGGCTTCTTTGATGTTGTTTTTTTTAAGGAGAATTGAAAATTATAAAGTCTTGATCTATCTCAAAAAGTTATTACTGATACCTTAACTTCTACCTCAAAAGCTCCCTTGTCACATGATCATGTGACAAGAAAAAAATACTACTCTGCAGATTTATGTCTATTTTTGCTTCATTATTAACAACGGCAACAATGAGTGATCCGATCAGAGTAGCGATTTATGAAGACAATACAGGGCTGAGAGAGATATTGGCATCTATCATCAGAGAGTCTGAAGAGTTTGAACTTGCGGGCGAATTTGGTCACTGTCTTGATGTTGTTCAGAATACTAAAGTTTTTACCCCAAATGTGATCATAATGGATATCGATATGCCCGGCCGATCAGGTATCGAAGGGGTAAGAGAGCTCAAATTGCATTATCCGGAAGTTGAAGTCATCATGAACACAGGATTTGAAGATGATGATAAAATATTTGATGCTTTAAAAGCTGGTGCAACGGGTTATTTACTGAAAAAAAACTCATTAGCAATGCTACTCACTGCGATCAAAGATGTCAAACATGGCGGCGCGCCGATAAGTCCATCTATAGCCCGGAGAGTATTACAGCTCCCATTTGCCTCCGGTAAGGCATCTGATAACACTTACAATCTGACTGAACGTGAAATCGAAATCCTGAAACACCTGTCCAAAGGTTTGAGTTACAAAATGGTGGCCCAGGAAATGATCATTAGTATCGACACTGTACGTACATATGTCAAGCGTATTTATGACAAATTACATGTACATTCTATCACAGAAGCTATTCACAAGGTTTTTATTGATAAAAAATAAATTTGACTATTATTATTTTGGATCTGTCATACCGGGAACGAAAAATGTATTGAAGTTCCGTTGTTGTTATTTGACTCTATTTCTATCTTACCACCCAAAAGTGCTGCCCGTTCTTTCATATTTCGCAATCCGTTTCCCTGCGTTTTTCCAAGGGTATAAAAACCTACACCGTTATCTGAAATGGTGGATTCCAGCAGATTGCCGTTAATACTTATGTTAATTTTCACTTCAGTAGCTTTAGCATATTTAGCAATATTTTGAATTGATTCTTTGAATATGAGATAAAAATGTCTTCTTTTTTCCATATTTATAATATATTTTTTTACATTTTCATCTACATCCACCAATACATTGATACCTTTTGTCTCCAGTACATCATAAGCTTGGTTTTGGATCTTTTCGATAATTTTTTCCATTTCATCATTGGCAGGATTGATACTCCAAACTATATCTGACATGCTCTCCATGACAAGAGATGATTTTTCGGCTATTTTTTTAAAGGACGAATTTTCATTGGATCTGGCCTTCATTACTTCAAGTTCACTTAACAGCTTTATGGCACTTAGTTCACTACCCATTTCGTCATGAAGGTCTCGTGAAATAGACAGGCGCAAGTCATTCAATTTTTTGATTTGTTTCAATTTATATCTGTATAGTCCATAAAAGAGCAGCGAAACTAAGCCTGACAAGATAAAAAATACCATAACTTGAAAAACAGCTTTTTTATAAAAGGGGGCGAGTACATTTAAATTCAAACTAATGGACTTACTGGATTCCGACACGTTTGCATCTTGCACACGAACCTCGAGTCTGTAGTTATTGGGCTTGAGTTCATAGAATTGCAGGCTCATATTACTTGGCATCACATGCCATGAACTATCTTTTCCTTCCAAAAGACGATATTCCATATTGTAATAAGAAGGATGTAAAAAAAGTGGAAAGTCAAAGATCACATTTATTTGTTTTACTTGGGGCGAGACTGTAATGTCATAGTTATTATACATCACATCCGAAACCAGCTCATCATCAAAATAGATGGCTTCTATATTTAATGCCACAGTTTTTAAGGGTGTCCTTTTTGATTTCTGGTAATAAGTAAAGTAATTATTTCCACCTATCATCAAAACTTTATCTCCGATAGCAAATAATTTATTGTCGTAACAGTTGTCATCTTTCAATCCGGATTCAAACCTGAATGTATGAAATTTTTTACTGGTGTTGTCAAACCTTTGCAGTCCGGATGCAAATGTAATCCAAAGACTTGAGTCCACCATTTCAATATTTCCGGCATCATTACTTATCATTCCATCTTTCATGGTGTATTTTGACATACTTTTTGAATGAAAACTATAATGGTATAAACCAGAAAATCCGGTATAGAAAACATCATTAAAATTACCAGCTACTATGTCATGAATATACTCCCCATTATTGGTTGAAATTAGTTTAAAGTTGTTGTCATCATCGGTACAAAAAAGCTTTTTACCACAGACACAAATACGTCCGTTTTTGAATATTTCGATGTCAAACAATGTATCATCTTTGATTTCAATCCGGGAAATTTTTTTTTGACCTACATGATAAAAATGCAGCTCCCTATTGCTCAAGATCCAGATATTATTCTTACTATCGATGCCTATCTTTTTTACATTTTGCAGCTTAGTGTCTAGAAGCATCATGGGATTACCTATGGATGTATCATTAATATCATATTGAAAAAGGCGACCATCTCGCATTGTGAAAAGCCTATTTTCATCCGAAGACAAACAAACTCCCTGGATTCCCATTTGATTTCCTAAGCTTAGTCTAATGAGCAGGCGACCATTTATTTTAAACCTGTACATATTTCCGATACTGGTCACCAGCAACCATTGGTCTGCCCACTTACCTACTTCTTTTGCTAACAATACCTCAGAAGAATACTCTTCTTCAAGAGCTATATTTTTGAAAGGCTCATTCACATACTGTAGCTTTAACAAACCTGAATCCGTACTGAAAAATAAAACCCCATTGTCTGTCAATATCAGCTTGTTGGCCACTTCATTATAGCCGAATTCTGATTGTGATTCTTCTTTTCCTGAGTAGGCTATATTATCTTTAATGTTGTAATAATAGATACCATTATTTGTTGAAATAATAAATAAATTATCTTTTATCAAGAGGTAATCTTTTATTGTAAATGTTTTGTCTTTATTTGTTATCGTAGATTTTTTTGAAAAGGAATACTTTGAAATATCAAAATAAAGCAGTTCATTATTCAAATTTATCATGACCTCGTTTACTTTGTATTCTGAAATTATAATATCATCCAAATAGGTTTGATTCGGTGTATTTTTATAGTCATAGACCACCCTTAGCTTACCTTCAACAGTAAAAACATACAAACCTAATTCACAGGTCACCCAAATTTGCCGTAGTGAATCTTCAAAAATGCTGCTTATTTTGGATTTGACCGGTAATCTTTTTTCCTGCAGATTTTTTTTTGATAATGGATCATAAAGAATGACCTGCCCCGTTGTATTACCGCACCATAGTTTATTTTCTTTATTGGCATAAAGAGTAGTAATATTGTCAAATGACTTTTTGTCAAAAGCCAATATGTTTTTGATAAATCCTTTAGATTTTGAATAGTGATATATGCCCTCTTGAGCTGCGATCCAGATTTGTTTGCTTCGATCAGCTATGATGTCTGTCATCTTTCTGGGACGTGCATACATATTATTTTCATCAGGATAATAATATGTAAATTTGAATCCGTTGTAAGTACTCAGATTGTCAAAATTCTGCAGCCAAAGGTGTCCTCGTTCATCCATCGCCATGTCTTTGGGACCGAAAGTCAATCCTTCCTTAAATCCATAATGGTAAGCATGGACAAAATATTTGTCATTTTTGAAATTAGTCTGACAAAAAAGCAGGCAAGTGTCTAATAACAATACAAATAACCCGATTAAAATCTTTAAATATCTACTTAGCATAACAAATCATAATGCAGACAAAATTAATGACATTTGGGACTTATTCTATTTGATTTTCCCTGAAAAGTTTTTAGTGTGTATTTTTTCTTTTCAGATGGATCAATACAATCTCAACCTTACCATTAAATATTAAAATCTCACATGATCATGTGACAGGCCAAATTTTAGTACTGCATCAAACACACCTACCTTTGCAATATCAATTTACTTTTTAAACCCCTTTAAGTCATGATTGAAACAAAATTTAGGAATTTTTATGGCAGGCATTGTCCAATTAATTATATCAGCATGCTGATTCTGATACTTAGTATTGATACTGAGATAGCTGCCCAATGTGTCTTTAGTCCGGTCATAGCCAAAAATTACTTTATCGGTATTTGCGGTACTCAATACACACAAAACATGATAGGTGTACAAGTTCCCGTTTATGGCAATAACGGCACAATATTTTTTACTTCACCATTGACCGAACGCGCAGTCATAAGCAGTACAAATGATGGTCCTACCTATCAGCTTAACATATACCCAAACCCTGCTTTTGACATTTTACAAATTGAATGGCCCAATGATCAGGCGGCTGACATTCACATCTATTCACCATTAGGTCAGCTGATATCCAAATCAAGGATTGATGCATTTTCACTTAGCACTA
The DNA here is from genome assembly GCA_016718205.1 of Saprospiraceae bacterium. Taxonomy (GTDB): domain Bacteria; phylum Bacteroidota; class Bacteroidia; order Chitinophagales; family Saprospiraceae; genus OLB9. The sequence continues at coordinate 178,940 of JADKEB010000036.1, read as the reverse complement.
TAGATATACAACATCTTTTGCCTGGATATTACATTGTCAAGGCAGTAACCCCACAAAATCAAACTTTCATTTCTAAACTCATCAAACAATAAACCCCATGAAAACTTTAACTCACTGTTTACTTTTATTATTTTTTGGCTTGACTCTGCAAGCACAAACATTCAATTATCAAACCATAGTCCGCAATAGCAGCGGAAATCCACAGGCCAATACTATGGTGAATCTAAGGTTTACCATTTTGGAGACTGAAACAACAGGCGTTCTGTATCGTGAAACTCAAAATCGCTCAACAGATCAATATGGGTGGCTATCTGTCACCGTTGGACAAGGCACACCCGTGACGGGTATCTTTTCAAATGTCAACTTTTCAACCAAAAGATTTCTACTTGTCGAGTGTAGCAATAATGGAGGAACTACATATGGAGAGATTGGGATCAGCCCCATCCATCCATCCACAGCAGGTACTAAAGGAGACAAGGGTGATCCTGGATTGCAAGGCCCAAAAGGGGATACGGGTTTACAGGGTCCAAAAGGTGATGCAGGAGTTGCTGGTCCCAAAGGAGATACTGGTTTGCAGGGTCCAAAAGGCGACGCAGGAGTTGCCGGGTCCAAAGGAGATACTGGAGATCAGGGATTGCAAGGTGTCCCCGGGCCTAAGGGAGATAAAGGTGATCCCGGTGATGGTTCTAATGCTTGGTCACTGACTGGAAATAGTGGGACAAATTCAAGTTTAAATTTTATAGGTACTAATGATGATAAAGATATTGTGATAAAAAGAAATAATGTTCAGTCTGGCTTGATTCATTCTACAAGTACTTTTTTAGGAGCCAATACACCAAACTTATCCAACAGCGGCATAGGAAATGTGGCCATTGGTGAAAAAGCTATGGCAAATCACGTGAATTCTGCCCACAATGTAGCTATAGGTAGAGAAGCTTTAAACAAAGCTAAAGGATATAACAATGTATCAATTGGTGCCTTTTCTCTTACTAATGATACTACCGGCATCGAAAATACAGCGATTGGAGTATTAGCAATGCATAACAGAAGATCCGGCAATGCGAATGTCGCTATAGGTTATGAGGTATTGAAGGAAAATAGTTTATCAGGAAATGTAAGTATTGGGTATAAATCAATGAATAAAAGCATGGGTGCCAATAATACTGCAATAGGATATTTGTCTTTATTAAACAATAAAGGCGGTCACTCCAATGTGACTCTGGGTGCATTTACCTTGACGAATGACACTATGAGTGCTAATAATATTGCTATTGGATATGGATCGATGTTCAATAAGAAACATGGCAATAACAATATAGCTATTGGCTATGAAGCATTGTGGAATAATCAAAGCGGATCAGACAATATTGTCATTGGTAATCATGCTGGGCGCAATAGCCAATCATCCAACAAATTATACATAGAAAATAGCAGCGAAGATTCTACAAGAGCACTCATTTATGGTGATTTTGCAGCTGACAGTTTACTGCTGAATGGAAAAGTAGTCGTTAGAAATATGCTTGGGATAAAAGGATCAGGCAATCTTTCAGGTATAAGTCTTGCATACGATAAAATGATGAAGCATGCTGACGCTGGCAAAATCCAATATGGTGGTTTTGGTGGCAGTGATCATGTTTTGAACATTTTTGGTGGAGGAACTAGTCCAACTGGTAATGACAGAAAACTAAAAATTTGGTCTGAAGGAGGTACAGAATTCAGTGGTCCTATAGATATAGACGGTGCTTTGAGAATTCGTGGAGGTAGCCCTGGAGTTGGCAAAGTGCTAACATCAGACGCAGATGGTAATAGTTCATGGCAAATTCCCATTGACAATTCTGTAACTAATGAGATTCAGACTTTATCACTGACAGGAAATCAATTGACATTATCCAATGGCGGTGGTAGCATAACACTTCCTTCATCAGGTGGAGGCAGTGGTACCCCTTCAGGTCCGGCAGGTGGTGACTTGTCCGGAACGTATCCCAATCCAGTAGTGGGAAGCAGCGCTATTTCTACTGTAAAATTGGCAGATAATGCAGTGAATACTTCCAAATTAGCCAACAATGCGGTTACTTCCGAAAAACTGTCTGATGGAGCCGTTGCATCAGCCAAAATTGCCAATAATGCAGTAACAATTGCTAAATTACCAACTGGAGCAACAGCAACTACATTTTTAAGGGGCGATGGAACTTGGGCATCACCGACTTCACCTGGTTTAACCTTACCATATTCAGGTTCACATTCTTCTGCACTAGGTGGTGTATTTGACATAATACAAACAGGTACAGGTGGTCCCGCTATCACGGGAATATATGGCAATATTGCTTTAGGATCAGGTACCCCAGCTTCTGGTGTATTTGGAACTTCTGATGTTGCAAATGGAGTAGTTGGGTCTTCATCAACAGGTTCAAGTTATGCTGGTATATCTGGTGTTGGATATAATGGTGCTTATGGAGTTAGAGGTCAAGGTGTTGGAACAAATTCAGGAGGTGCATATTTTAGTTCATTTGCCGGACATGCCCTTATCACTGATCAAGGTAATGTCGGGATTGGTACACCTACTCCATCTGCAAAATTAGAGGTCAACGGCCAAGTTAAAATATCAGGTGGTGCTCCTGGTGCTGGCAAAGTATTGACGTCTGATGCATCGGGCTTGGCTACATGGCAATCACCCTCAGGTGGAGGTAGTAGTGCTTTTTGGGCCAATAATTTTCTGGGTGTCAATGTGGCACACAATGCAAGCACAGTAAAACAAGTTTTAATTTCACCACGACCAGAAAGTGTAGCACTTTTAAATAATACTGCATTTAATGTGGTAACACAGGAAGATATAGCAGGCGTAGCTGGTTTTTCAACCCTGAACACCACTACAGGCACCAAAGCTGTTGTTATCAGAAACAATGGTACTGCCACTACATTTACAAACCCAATTGCATTAGATATATTGAACAAACCTTACCTCGATTCAGGTATTGGCATCAAAGTGAAAGCCGGTTCAACCGGTATAGACGTAGAAGGTGACCTCAACGGCATCATCGTAAAATCTCTAAACATTGGTGCTGCTGGTAATTTTACTGGCGGCACCGGCGTCATAGCAAGTGGGCAGTCTACAGGCGTTGCTGCTTCATCCTCATTTCCAGCACATACATCTTCCGCAATCCGTGGCACTTACACTGGCAATGGTAGTTTTGATGGGGTCGGAGTGGAAGGACTAAGCTTGCCAACAGGTGCAACAGTACCAAATGGACGTGGTTTTGGTATTGGAGGCAATTTTAAAGGTGGGAACAAGGGTATCGTAGCCGAAATGGCAGCAAATCCTTCATCAATATATCTTTCCGACTTAAGGACTTATCCCAAAATCTATGGTCATCAAGATAGACCTATGGCTGGGTATTTTCAATCGAGTTCAAGTGTTGGTTTGATGGCAGTCAGCAATGATACACATGTTTCTACTGATGGCAACACTTACGGCATAGGAGTAGTAGGACGTAACAATACAGTAGGCACGGCAACTACCAGTATAGGCGTTTATGGTGAAGGTGAAGGGCAAGGGAGTCGAATTGGTGTGATGGGTCATGGTGCCGCCACTACTTCAGGAGTATCAATAGGTGTCAAAGGAACCGCTCAAGGTGATACAGGCATCGGCGGAGAATTTAAAGCTGCAGAAGGTGTTCACATCGAAGGGTCTGTCATCGGAGTTCATAGCATTGCACCTACCAACGAGTTTATAGGATCATCTACGACAGAATCGATATTAAAATTGCAACATTCGTCATCGACTGGAGGAACGGCTTTAGAAATACAAAACGGATATATAAAAGTGGATCAAAGTGCTCCGGTGAAGACAGCTTACACCCACAACACCACAGCAGCTAATACATCTTCACACATCACCACTCTCAATTATAGAAATATGCAAAGCACTGATATACTATTGGTAACCCATAAGTATAGAGGTACTTATATCACATCACCCATTGGAGTTTGGTGGAATGGTACTGCTTGGACCATTTTCATTGAAAATATAAGTGCCATGCCACTGAATGAAAATTTTAACGTATTGATCATCAAACAATAAAATAATTTACAACAAAAATTCAATATTTTTAATGCACCTTAATTTTATCAGAATGAAAAACACAATTATCTTTTGTATGTTTTTAATGATGCTTTCATGTGGCAAAGATGATGATAGCGGGAGCAACACAAACAGCAAAACCAGTTTCATCTCCATGAAAATCAATGGTGTGGAGTGGAAAGGCGATGTTAATTTTTATTCTTCAGCTATAGGTGGAGCGTTTTTAGCAGGAGTTAAAAAAGACAATGCAGATAAAACTTCTGTTATTGCCATAGTAATCCCCGATTTTAATACCAATTCAAAAAATGAATTTACAAAAACAGGAAAAGGTGCTCTGACATTCGGAGATCAGATTGCTGGGTCATTTTGGTCTGCTGGTAATAATTCGAGCGGTACTGGAAGTATTACCGTTACAAAATCCAAAACTGCCGGTGGCTCGTTACAAGTGAGTGCCACATTTGAGATCAACACAAAAGATGCTAATGGACAATTCATCACAGTGACAGATGGTGTGATATACAATGCGCAGGTCGAGTAGTAGGATTACTTTTGGAGGTAACTGTAAATTTTAAAAATATTATCACATCATCATGTGACAGCAGTTTCAAAACAATCGTTAAAAATGTTGTATTTTTGACACCAAAATAATTGGTATGCGCCAATATGTTCATATCCTATGTTTATTCACCATCTCATCATTTACCATAGCCCAGATCCCCAATCGTGCTTGGTCCACCTATCATGGTGGTACCGATGAAGACAGCTTCAGAGATATGGCCATCGATGCGACCGGAAATGTATATGTCATCGGTAGTACACATAGTCCTACTGCTATAGCTACCAACGGAAGTTATCAACCAAATCCGGCTGGTGAGAGCGATGCCTTCATAGCAAAATATGACCGGAATGGCATTAAGGTTTGGTCTACATACTTTGGAGGGTCGGCAGATGATTTTGGTCAGAGTATAGACCTGGATGCAGCAGGCAATGTATTTATCACCGGATTGACATTTTCAACCAATGGCATAGCCACAACTGGTACTCACCAGACTGTCAATAACGGCAACGGAGACACATTCATCGCCAAGTTCACTAACAATGGGACGAAAATATGGGGCAGCTACCTGGGTGGTGAAAACTTTGATTTTTCCAATGATATTGAAATAGATATCGCAGGTAATCCGATCATTATCGGCTGGACCAATTCTGCCACTAATATAAGTACGGCAGGTGCTTTCCAGAATACATTCAGAGGTCGGGACGATGTGCTTTTTGCAAAGTTTAACACCAACGGTCAGTTGCTATGGTGTACATACTTCGGAGATAATGGTTTTGACACAGGCTTGCAAGTTGAAAGTGATGGATCAGGCAATATTGTCATTTCCGGATGGACGTCTTCTACAACAAATATCGCATCACCCGGAGCCATACAGCCCATATACGGTGGCAATACTGCTGATGTTTTCCTGTCAGTTTTTGGCAGTAATGGCAATCGCCTTTGGTCTACTTATTATGGTGGTAGTGGCAACGATTATGGTGATGCACTATTTGTCAATAATACGGGAGAGATCTACCTTTCCGGTTCGACCAATTCTCCCAATAATATAGCAACGCCAACTGCCTTTCAATCCAATGTAGCCGTAGGATATGATGCTTTTTTGTCCAAATTCAATATAAATGGGGCTAGAATCTGGTCTACCTATTTTGGTGGCAATGGAGATGACACAGTATACAGATTGAGAGAAGCATCCAATGGGGGAATGTATATGGTCGGATATACCACTTCCACTGATGTCATGGCTACTCCCGGAGCATACCAACAAACAAAATCCGGAAGTCAGGACGTGTTTTTTACCAGGTTTGAAAATAACGGTACTCGCACCTGGTCAACCTATTATGGAGGTGGGGCCAATGATTTTGGATATGGTTTGGCCATTGATGCCAATAATGATATCTTTATTTGTGGCACAACAGAAGGAAGTAATAATCTTGCCACATTTGGTGCAGTACAGGTAAGTTATGGAGGAGGCACAAAAGATGGGTTTGTCACAAAATTTTCTCCATGTACTCCACTTATTAATATCAACCCAACATCCAATAGTCCGGTATGTGCTGGTTCCACTTTGTCATTGATGGGAATTGGAGGCGTTTCTTATCAATGGCAAGGGCCAAATGGATTTACGAGCACCAATCAATCCATTTCTATCAATAACGTTACTACCAGTGCGGCCGGCAATTATATGGTAACAGTCACAGATAGTCGTGGGTGCACTGGTACATCCATGACCACAGTCGTCATCAATCAACAATCTTCAGGTAGTGTATCATCCAATAGTCCTGTATGTTTTGGATCAGATGTTATACTCACGGCTACCGGCGGAACTCAATACCAATGGTCCGGACCCAATAATTTTACATCATCGATCGCAAATCCGATCATCACCCATGCATCATCTGACAATGCAGGTTCATATCTGGTAACGGTTACCGACGCCGGAGGTTGTATGAAAACTGCAGTACTTAATGTTATGGTTACAAGTCAACTGAATGTGCCAATTTCAAGCAATAGTCCTGTCTGTGCGGGTGCCATTCTGAGTTTAATGACTTCCGGAGGTAATACATATCGTTGGTCAGGCCCTAATGGATTTACAAATACCTCACCAAATCCTAACATAAATAACCCAACTGCTTTGAATGCAGGAACCTATTTTTTGACAGTGACAGCTAGCAATGGGTGTACTGCATCGACGAGCACCGATATCACAGTCAATCCGGGACCTATTGCCATAGTATCTTCCAATAGTCCGGTGTGCAATGGAGGAAACCTAGCTTTACAGCTGTCAGGAGGTTTAAGCTATCAATGGCAAGGACCCAATAACTTTACATCTACATTACAAAATCCGGTTATAAGTAATTTAACTGCCGCCAATATTGGTACTTACGCAGTAACAGTTACAGGACAAAATGGCTGTACTACGACTACATCGACCTCCGTGAATGTCACTGGTCAATTGAATGTCACCGTCACATCCAACAGCCCGATTTGTGAGGGTGATACTTTACGGCTCATTGCAAACGGAGGTGTAGCTTTTATCTGGAATGGTCCGAATGGCTTCAATGCTACCTCCCGAAACCTTATCATTCCTGCATCAAATAGCACCATTAACGGAAATTACATCCTTACTGTCAGTGATGTATCAGGATGCACAGGTACCAGGCAAGTTTCAGTAGTAATAAAGCCCAAACCTAAAGCCAATATCACAGGAGATCAGCAAATCTGTCTGGGGGATACTGTGACTCTACGATCGTCCTCGCAAGGTGCATTATTATGGAGTACTCAAGCAATCACCGCATCCATAAAAATAAGCCCTTTGGTCAATACGACCTATACTTTGATTACTGACTTAAATGGTTGCAAAGATACCGCATCTTATAGTGTCATTGTGAAGCCATCACCAAAGCTTACCATCAGACCGATCTCTGCTTCCATCTCATCTGGTGAGACAGTCTCATTGACTGCTTTGGGAGCAGATACATATTTATGGTCACCTTCAGAGGGATTATCTTGTACTACATGTCCTGACCCTGTGGCTACACCTTTACTCACTACCCGCTATTGCGTCAAAGGAATGTTGGATGGTTGTGTGGCAGATACTTGTGTGATTATTACTGTAAAGGATGATTGTGTTCTTGAATTTCCCAATATTTTTTCACCCAATGGTGATGGTGCCAATGATACCTGGTGTAGCAAAATACAAGAATGTATAACTTCTCAATCGCTTTCTATCTTTGATCGGTGGGGTAATTTGTCTTATAAGAGCGAAGGCCGGGAAGTATGTTGGGATGGTGGCAATAATAGTCAAAATAGTGTCTATACCTTCTTGCTGCAGATTATAAAATCCGATGGCAATATAGAAAACATTTCTGGAACCATTACATTAGTTAAATAGTATCATTCTTACATGATAAAGCAGTTGCCAAAATTTAAAAATTAATATTGACTTAACATTAGATCAGGAAAATTTCAGATATTTTCATCACCTTTGTGGGTTATTTTTAGTGTGAATTGAGCACCTAATATTTAACTTTTAACAAAAGAAAAACCTGAGATGGAAGCTTTTATCATAACTGGAGTATTTATTTTGGCAATCCTGGCAGTGATGGACCTTGTAGTAGGTGTGGGCAACGATGCTGTCAATTTTTTGAATTCCGCTATTGGCTCCAAAGTGGCATCATTCAGAACCATCATGTGGGTTGCTTCCGCAGGTATATTCATCGGGGCTTTGTCATCCGCCGGAATGATGGAAATAGCCAGAGAAGGTATATTCAACCCGGAATATTTCAGTCTTGAAAATGTAATGGTCATCTTTCTGGCAGTCATGCTTACAGACATCATTCTGCTGGATACTTTTAATACTTTAGGACTACCTACATCCACTACAGTTTCCATTATTTTCGAATTGCTGGGAGCATCGATTGTGGTGGCATCAAGTATGATTCTTGCAGAAAATCTTCCGTTAAACTACTTATTTAACATCAATGATGCAAGTAAAAACGTGACTGGGCTAATCAATTGGTCAAAAACCAATACCATCATTTCGAGCATATTTCTTTCTGTACTTTTATCATTCAGTTTTGGTATCGTGGTCATGTGGATTTCAAGGGTTTTATTTAGTTTCAACTATACCAAAAAACTCAAAATAACTGGAGTAATCTGGGGATCATTAGCTATGGTGGCGTTGAGTTATTTTTTGATTTATAAAGGTCTGAAATCCACTTATTCTACTGAAAAACTTACTACTACTGAGCTCATTTCATATATTAAATCATCAAATCCTAATGCTCCGGATACATTATCCCCTCAGGAATATATAACTATTACTGGTGCGGGTGGCAATCAAATGGTATTTGAAAAAGTAAGTGGTACTACTAGCGGAGATGCTGAATACGAAATCTTTTTTGGAAATAAAAATATAAAATCTGCAGTCGATTTTATAAAAGATCATATGATATGGTTTTTGGTATCTTTCTTTACATTTTGGGTGGTTGTGTTCAGTTTATTGCACAGATCAGGGTACAATCCATTAAAAATTGTTGTCTTCGCTGGCACCTTCAGTTTAGCCATGGCTTTTGCCGGCAACGATCTTGTTAATTTTATTGGTGTACCATTAGCAGGTATCCAATCCTATCAATTGTTTGCATCTGCGCATTCAGTTGCAAATAGTGTGTCGCCTGCTGACTATATGATGACAGGGCTTAAATTCCCCATTCAGACACCATATATATATCTTTTATTGGCAGGCATAATTATGACCTTAACATTGTGGTTTTCAAAAAAAGCCAGAAACGTTACAGAAACTGAAGTCAAATTGGGTACACAGGAAGAAACGGATGAAAGGTTTTCTTCCAATGTACTGTCTAGAACAATTGTTCGAAGCACAGTATCATTTGCGCAATCATTTGGTGGATTATTGCCACTTTCACTCAAAAACAAAATCAATGCCCAGTTTATCCCTGTTGTCCATCCAGAAGATTCGGATGCACCCGCATTTGACCTGATCAGGGCTTCTGTCAATCTCACTATGGCCAGTATGTTGATTGCTGTAGGTACATCTTACAAATTGCCACTCTCCACCACTTATGTTACCTTTATGGTAGCAATGGGTACATCACTGGCAGATCGTGCATGGGGAAGGGAGTCGGCTTCGTACAGGATAGCCGGTGTCATCAATGTAATAGCAGGATGGTTTGTGACTGCGATTGTAGCATTTGTTTCAGCCGGAATCATGGCAATCATTTTACTACAACTAAAAACCATAGGATTGATCATCGTTTGTGCCATAGTCATTCTATCCATTTTATACACAACCTACAAAAATAAAATCAAACATTCAAAGATCCTTGAAACACAAAATGTGCTTCAAACTTTGGATTTTACAACCGACAGAGCCCTTCATAAAACAGGAAAAAAACTTTCAGAAAGTTTAGTCAGAATTTCAGAAGCCTATAGTATGGCTTTGGAGGGTCTAATGACGGAAAACCTTCAAAAAATAAGTGAAGCCGCGACTATAAATCAGGAACTGACCACTTACTATGCTGATATAAAAAACAACCTGTTTAAAGCCATCAAAAAATCCAAACTCAGCGAGAAAACTACTGCACAACTCTATATACTCAGCAATGACCACATGCAGGATATTTTGCAATCCCTGACTTACGTGATCAATACCATCGAAAATCACATCAAAAATGCACACAAACCTGTGGATTCAGGACAGGCTGAGATGATCAGAAAAATAGAAATCGAAGTAGTCACTTACCTCAACATAATAGCTGCTGCGATAGATAAAAATGACTATGAAGACATCAATGATGTAAAGGCATACAAAAGATCAATTTTTGACAATATCGAAGAGGCCCTCGCAAAGCAGGTAGAAGGTGTTTCAAAAAAGGAATATGGATTTAAAAACACCGATCTGGTCATCAATCTGCTGCTGGAAACCAAAGATCTGGTCGCCATATCCGTCAGGTTTTCAAAGTTGCTTCGCAGATTGTTGAAGGGAGAAAGTCCTCTGGGCAACAGGTAAGATTTTTCTCATAGTAATTATTTTGTAAGTTTCAATCTGTTAACTCTTACAGTAATTCACTTTATGTTGATTAACAGTCATTAGGCTGATGAATATTTAACTTTCATTTATTATTCTCTTCACATTCATTTAATGTTAAAAGTTGACTTTTGCACATAATTGTATTATATTATAAAATATTATTATATATCAATAAGTGCAATGTCAAAAAGAAAACTGGAAATAGTAGTTATTAGTGACACACATCTTGGAACGTATGGTTGTCATGCACAGGAATTGCTCCAATATTTAAAAGGAATTGATCCGGACATTCTGGTTTTAAACGGAGACACCGTAGATATCTGGAATTTTTCAAAAAGTTATTTTCCAAAATCCCATATGCAAGTGCTCAGACAAATTCTAAAAATGACTGAAAATGGCACCAAGACATACTACATTACCGGAAATCATGATGAAACTTTAAGGAAATATTCAGGAACCCAATTGGGAAACTTCATATTGGATGACAAACTTATTCTTGACCTCGATGGTCAAAAGATATGGATATTTCATGGCGATGTTTTTGATGCTACGACCAAAGGTTGGGCGCGGATTATAGCTAAGTTAGGTGGAAAGGGATATGACATCTTAATTTTGTTGAACAGACTGATAAATGATGTTTTGAGATATTTTGGGAAAGAAAAAATAAGTTTTTCAAAAAGAGTTAAAAAAAGTGTCAAAAAAGCCGTCAGTTGGATCAATAATTTTGAAGAGACAGCGTCCATACTGGCCATAGACCAAAAATACAATGTAGTCATCTGCGGACATATCCACCAGCCGCAGGATAAAACCTAATTAAAACGAGATTGATATTTTAAATACAATTATGTGGATATTCCTGCCATTTATGTTCAGGTGTGGTACTTTTCTGATATTTTTGCACCCATATTTGAAGAAATAATGGAAAACAGCATAGTCAGAATATCATGTGCCGACGAAAAAGGTCTGGTTCATAAAGTCACCGGAGTATTTTATTTCAACAATCTTAACGTTTTGTCCAATCAGGAATTTGTAGATCCTGAAACTTCACGTTTTTTTATGAGATCAGAAATTGCGGGTGAAATCGTTCAGGATAAAATCATGAATGGACTGTCAGGTATCTTACCTACTGATGCTGAAATTTCATTTGACAACAAACGTAAAAAGAAAATTGTGATCTTAGTCACCAAAGAGCACCACTGTCTGTCAGAGCTGCTGGTGCGCAACCATTACGGTGAACTGAATGCTGAAATACTTGCAGTCATAGGCAATCATGAAAGCCTGAGTGATGTATGTGAGAGATTTGATATACCATTTTATCACATCACTACGGAAGGTATCGGCCGGGAAGCGCACGAGACCTTGATGATAGAATTGATTTCTGACTTTTCGCCCGATTATATAGTCCTGGCAAAGTATATGCGCATACTGACTCCTAATTTTGTAAAGCACTTTACCAACAGGATCGTTAATATACACCATTCGTTTTTACCTGCTTTCATAGGTGCAAATCCATATAAACAAGCCTATCTGCGAGGTGTAAAGATAATAGGTGCTACTGCCCACTTTGTCAATGACAATCTTGACGAAGGCCCAATCATCAAACAGGACATCATGCACGTAGATCATAGCCATAGCTGGCAGGAAATGGCTCAGGCCGGTCGGGATGTGGAGAAATTGGTCCTAGCAAAAGCACTTCGGCTTGTCTTTAATGACAATGTCTTTGTGGCTGGAAACAAAACAGTCATCTTGGAATAAGAGTATGTTTAAATTTTTATGTTTGAGCGAAAGTGAGAAAATTTAATTTTGGACAAGATGACTGAATGGTCTCGTCTGTGACGAGAATTGAGTAAAATACTTTACTCAATAAAGAAGGAACTGCGAGCAGCTGCTCGCAGCGAATACTGAATATAGCCGGAAGTTCAAGCGTAGCTTGACGCGGTACAGCAAAAAATATAACGCTGGCTAAAATTAAATTTGCCGCTTGGAGCCAAATGATAAAAGTTTAAACATACTCTAAATTATTAAATACTGAGTCTACTCCAAAAACAAATATTGGGTGTATCCCAAAATTGCACTTTTATAAAAATTAATTACATTTGGTTTACCCCACCCCTTAGGGAGACAAAAGGATAAAACTCCTTTTGTTTTACCCCACCCTAAAGGGAGACAAAAGGAATTTCAAAACCATTGAATGAAAAAATGGGATACACCCCAAATGTTTTATCATAATCAAACATTTTTTACCCATCATCTATCATCTAAAGTGAAACGTCTGATTATCAATGCAGTAGAAATCAATATTGTTTAATTTCACACCATTCATGACTTTTTGGTGTGGATTCAATATTTAAAAATATTTCCCATCAATAATAGTCCACAATTTCATAGTAAAAATCCGGAAATTTAGATATACATTAATTTTGTCAGATGTAATATAAACTATACCTTTACGCTGTATATTTAAATTATAATAATATGGCAATTGTTCTTGGTATAGGTTCTCGTGTCAAACATCCGGCATTTGGAGATGGTGTTGTCATAGGAGCAGAAGTAGTAGCTTACAAAGTATGTTTTATTACTTACGGTATCAAATTGGTAGGTAAAGAATACAGCTCATGGGAGATCATCGAAAAAATCGAAGCTGACGAAAAAGTTTCATTTTCTGAAGCTGAAAAGTCTTTGATAAAAATCCTAAAAGCATGGTCAGACATTAGTGAAGTAGTTCCTTTGGGCGACAAGTGGAAAAACGGAATATTGATATTAAAACCTGATGATACGGCCCTTAAACCCAAAGAAATTCCTATCGATACTTTTTTTCATAAGATAGTGATGGTACGCGATAGACTCAGAGTGATGGAACAAAGAATCAATGCATCACATCTCTCAGATGAAGATAAGGTAAATCTACAACAATACATTACAAGAATTTACGGAAGCCTTACCACTTTCAATGTTTTATTCAAAAACAAAGAAGATCAGTTTGTAGGAGATAAAGGCGAATGATAGTTTTAGTTATTATGAATAAAACATTGTGAGATCATCACAAGTTATTAATATTCAAATAATTGTGATGACAATTAATAACATATCATTTTCTGCTCATCTTCCTCTTTTAAAAATCAATATTTCAGTTTGAACTATGACATAGTCAAGATGTTACATTGTAGCTATTCATCATCTGTAAATTATTCACTATGCGGTTGGTCTACATTTTTTTCATTTTTATTGTCGTCACATCACTTTCATGTGTAGCACCCAACAGTACCTTTCAAAAAATACCACCCGGTATCTGGCGAGGAGTACTATTGTTGGACAGGACACCGGTCCAAAAGTATGGTGATGACCGTGATATTGTGAAAAAATTTGAGGTTGATTCTGAATTACCTTTTAATTTTGAAGTAGTTTATGACAATGACAGTACTTTTCATATCGTCATACACAATGCAGATGAGCGAATCAAAATCCAAGATATCACCTTTGGTACAGATAAGGCTACTGCCAAAGATACCATCATTATAGAATTTCCGGTATACGATACCAAGATACAGGCTATATACGAAGACGGAGTGATGGAAGGCGATTGGATTGTCAATTACAAAGAAAATTACAGAATACCGTTTAAAGCAATACATGGTGTAGCTGATCGGTACTCGGTGGTATCTGACCAAAACATCAATGTTGAAGGTAAATGGAAATGTACTTTTGAAATAGGCACTGAAGATGAGTATAAGGCAGTTGGAATATTTAAACAGAAAGGAGACATCGTCACCGGCACTTTTCTTACTGTAACCGGCGACTACCGTTTTCTGGAAGGTAAAGTATCAGGTTCAAAATTGTATTTGTCAGCTTTTGATGGTGCACATGCTTTTCTCTTTAATGGTAAAGTGATGGAAGACGGATCATTGTCAGGGACCTTCAGGTCCGGAAGTCAATACTCTACCAATTGGGAAGGAGTGAGAGACGATACATTTTCGCTGACTGATTCATATGATCTTACTAAATCTGTATCAGACCGACCTATTGCATTTTCATTTTTAAACACAGAAGCCAATACGGTGAGCATCGGAGATCAAAAGTACAACAATAAAATAAAAATCATTCAAATCATGGGCACATGGTGTCCTAACTGTATGGATGAAACTGTTTTTCTGCAAGAATATTTTATGAAAAATCCTTCAGAAGATGTTGCTGTAATTACTATAGGGTTTGAAAGATATAAAGACCAAAGTAAATCAATGGCGGCATTAAAAAAATTCAAAGACAAAATGAAGATAAGCCATGAGGTCTTATACGGAGGTTATTACGATAAAAAACAAGCCTCTCAAATGATGCCCATGTTGGATAAAATCATGTCCTATCCTACATTGATCATTACTGACAAAAACAATCAGATTGTCAAAATTCATACAGGGTTTTCCGGACCTGCAACACCCGGATATCAAAAATTCACACAAGAATTTAGTCAAATATTGTCTGCCATTAAAAAATAAGGGTGTATCCAAAATTGCACTTTCATAAAAATTGCCTTTGTTTTACCCCATCCCTAAAGGGTGATAAAAGGAATTTTTTTATCCCATCCCTAAAAGGGAGACAAAATGAATTCTATAACAATTGAATGAAAAAATGGGATACACCCAAAATAACCATTTGACATTACTATGACAATAGACCGGAATCTTATTCTGACCTTTGCGGCATGATTAGATCAGAATGGAGATTTCTATTTATTGTATTTTTGATATCCAATATAAATGGCATTATCATCTGTCAGGATATCATAAGTGATACAATAATGAAGGTCAATGTTGATGAGCTGGTCGTAACCGCTACCAGAAATGAAAGGATGCTGAGCAATGTAACTGTTCCTACACTTTTGATCAATCATAAGTTGATACAACTTTCAGGCAATGTTCGCTTGAATGATGTACTACAGGAGCAAACTGGTCTTTTCCTGACATCTGCATCCGGTAGTTCATCCGTGGGCGGTGGCGTTTTTGGTAATGGAATCCAGATCCAGGGTATGTCACCAGATTATACTTTGATCATGCTCGACGGAGAACCACTCACAGGGAGACAAGGTGGTGTGATAGATCTTTCAAGATATTCGGTGGGTAATATCCGCAAAATAGAAGTAATAAAAGGTCCGTCCAGTGCATTGTACGGAAGTGAAGCCATGGGTGGCGTGATCAATATATTGACTGAAGAAAAAAGAAAAAAATCCGCTAGTATCATGATGCGCTACGGTAGTTTTAATACCGCAGATTTAAACCTATCCACCAATTTTTCTCATAAAAAGTCAAGTATCTTCTTATTTGCCAACTATATCACTTCTGATGGTTACGATTTACAGGCTGAATCTCCCGAAAAAACTCAGGACCCATTTCATAACATCACCGGTCAGCTAAAATGGACTTACAGATTTTCAGACAAAACCAGGTTAGTGTGGAATAACAGATGGTTTAAGGGCAATCAGACATCAGCCTTTTCATTTAATGGCCGAGAATTAAATATTACCGGAACAGGCATTACAGATGACATCAATATCAATCCGGTCTTTCACCACAGGTTTTCCGAAAAAATAAAATCATCTCTTCGGCTTTATAGCAGCTTATACAGATATGAGCAGCAGCTCAATCAGAAAGGTTCTGCTGAGCAATATTATTATGACAATTTCAGCCACAACTACTACAGGGCAGAAAATCAGACAGACTGGGATATCAATGATAAAAACCAATTAGTGGCTGGTGCCGGATACAATCTTCAGACTGTAGAAACTATCAGGTACCGAACAAAAAAACAACAGCATAACAGTTATCTCTTTGTCCAGCATGAATGGCGGCCTTCAACGAACTTGACGATTATACCCGGATTGAGATATGATGGAAATTCTGACTATGCCGATAGGGTGACTCCCAAATTGTCTATGCAATACAAAGTATCAGACAGATTGAGAATCAACTTTTCTTATGGTAGCGGCTTTAAAGCTCCAGA
This sequence comes from Saprospiraceae bacterium, assembly GCA_016718205.1. GTDB lineage: Bacteria > Bacteroidota > Bacteroidia > Chitinophagales > Saprospiraceae > OLB9. The sequence continues at coordinate 162,263 of JADKEB010000036.1, read as the reverse complement.
TTTCAGACAGCTTTACCTCTACTATGTCAATCCTGCTGCTCAGGGTTACAGAGTCTACGGTGCATCCGAGTTTTCACTACCGGAACTCGAAAGACAAAAACAGGAAGGGATTATATTTTCCATCCTCCCCGATGCATTTAAAATATCTAAATTAAGGCCTGAAAATTCGCACGGCTTCAATCTTGGTGGAAACGTACAATTAAAAAATATTCCATTGAATGTGGACTTTAATATCTTCTATAATGCCATCAATGATCTGATCAACTATCTTCCGGTTGCAACGCTTAAAAACAATGCATTGGTATTCAGTTACCTCAATGTCAACAGAGCATTTACAAAAGGAATGGAAATCAATCTGAAGGGAACATTTTACAAAAAACTAGAGTGGAATGCCGGGTATCAATATCTTGTCACAGGTGACAGAGATGTCATCCAAAAGATCAAAAACAACGAGGTATATGGCAGAAACACACCTCTAGGATCTGCCCGTCTCATGACATTTTCTGATTATACCGGGCTATTGGGTCGTAGTCCTCATATGGCAAACTTCAAATTGTTTTATCAGGATGAAAAAAGTGGATGGAATGGTACTTTCAGAGGCATCTACAGAAGCAAATGGGGTATTGTGGATCTGGATGGAAATAAATTTGTCAATATGGATGAAGAGTATGCCAAAGAATTGCTCTTGTTGAATGTCAGCATTGGAAAATCTATCCATAAAAATATCAATCTCATGGTGAACATCAATAATCTTCTGCACCAGATAGACCCAACCAATGTGCCTCAGATGATGGGACGGCACTTTATGGCTACATGTACGTGGAATTTCTTAAATTAAAAATATTATGTTTAAATCAATTATTTTAAAAACGTTTATTGTAGTTTCTGTTTTCACAATGTTAGCATGTGATAAGGAAGAAGAATTAGTTCAGCCATTAAATACGGTAAATAAAGAAATCCTGGTATCTGCCAGTGATCAGGGTGCTTTTACCTTGTTCAGTTTTGAGACAGGGACCATAGTAAACAATTCGCTTTTGCAGACAACAGACTGGGATTTTGGTCTTAAATTGATTACATTTACTGTAAATAGCGGAGTAAGTGGTCCAGGAAATGCAGGAGTCATCATCCAGGATGGTGTTCTTGACAATGTAAAAAACGCACCAACAACAGGCTATAAAACTGATGCTCAAGGTAGTCTCGCCATCAAGGATGAATGGTACGACTACAACTCCACTACGAGATCATTTACCCCTAAAGCCGGGAAAGTGTTTATCTTTAAAACAGCAAAAGGAAAATATGCAAAGATGGAAATCCTGAAAGGCGATCCTACTGACGATAATGGTACAGTAGTAGTTCCACCTGCAAGACCGACCAAAATAAAATACACGCTGAGATATGTATACCAACCCAATGGCACTTTAGTTTTTTAGTAAAGGGGAAAGTTGGAAGGGAAATTCTGAATTTAGAATGAAGTGGCGTTGTATATCAAACCCTTCATCATTGGTAATGTGCCCGGACTGGCTATAGGTATTTAATCCAAACGCGAATAAAAAGAAAATTATAAGATTCAGTCTGGTGGTCTTTTTTTCAACCATGATTCAATTTTACCAGTTTAAATAAGTTTAAATATTTTTCAAAATTGCCACATAATCGGGTCACACGGGGCACACACGCCCCAAGCTCTCACGGAACTAAACTTGAAATTAACTCTCACCCAGCTCTTCGCGAAATCACACAAAGATAACATACCTTTATGAATATACCAATCTCAAATGAGCAAATAGATAAGGACTCTCTTGGTATTTTGTCTTCAGTGAATTATCCCGATTCATCCACTGACTATCAATTAAAAGTACAAAAAAATTGGCTTTGTTAGAGTCTATATATGATAAGTAGAATGTCTGTAAATATATGCTTTAGGTCAAAAAGTATTAAAATTCGAGCTCTGACTTCCTTTATTTGTAACAAAATATCAAAGTTTTATTCAATATTCATATTTTAACAAGAACAAAGCCAAAAAATTTAAAAAGTATAATAAAGGTCATTTTAGAAATACCTACTTTATCAACTGATCAGGCCAGGCTACTTTCTTTCCTGTTTTTTTCCAAATAGGCATCTGAGCATTTTTACTTCGCAACTCATCACCCATTATTTTGGCCATAGTAAGCTCCTGACTGGGGTACTTGTCTGCTAAGTTTACTTTTTCTCCCTGGTCTTTGGCTATATTGTACAGTTCCAGTTTTTGCTCTTTCATCAGATATACCAATTTCCAATCTCCTCTGCGCAGAGCGCTTGCCCAGGCGATGCCTTCGTCTTCGTTTTTGGTCCAGCGATGAGGATAATGAAATATCAAATTACGGAGAGTATCCGTGTATGCCGGATTTTTAAGCACCGGGACCAAGGATTTTCCATCAATACTTGATGCCGTAAACTTTGCACCTGCCATTTCCAAAATAGTCGGAAAAATATCTTCAGCCATCATGTGGTGATTGGTTTTTGTACCACTTCGGACCATTTTGGGCCATTTAACGATCATGGGTACCTTAATGCCACCTTCATACACCGAACCTTTGCCTGACCTCAGTGGAAGATTGTGTGTATTTCTGGTACCTCCGCGAGAAGAGTTGGTAAGACCGCCATTGTCAGACAAAAATATGATGATGGTGTTATCTTCCTGACCTTTACTTTTTAGAAAGTGCATGATATCGCCAAGGCTTTTGTCCATACCTTCGACAAGTGAAGCATAAGCAGCTTCAGTAGAATCCAATCCATTCATCAGGTACTTTTCAAAATATCGGTAATCCGGCTGTATGGGCGTATGAATAGCATAATGACCAAAATTAAGAAAAAATGGCTTCCGTTGCACTATAGATCCACTCATGAGTTGTATGGCTTTCTGAGTCAGTGCCACTGTAAGGAAAATATCTTTGTCGTAAAACTCCTGAAGACCTGGTATAGCCCAGTGGGTAATCGAACCCGCTTTGTTGCCAAAATTATTTTTGCCGTAATAACTCTGTGGGTGACCTATCGATGTGCCTCCTACATTGGTCAGAAAACCAAAATTTAGTGGATCAGATCCCGGTGTTGATTGGCTTCCCCAATGTGCTTTACCTACATGAATGGTAAAATACCCTTCGTTTTTAAGGATCTCGGTAAAAGGCGTTGCCTGAAAGGCATTCGGGTGTGGTGTGGGGCTGAGCCCGTTGATATTCCAGACTGGGAATTGCAGAATGCTGTCAGGATAGTCCGTAGGTTGGTTGGCAGGGGTATTGGTCCAGTTTGTAATATGTGTCCGTACAGCACTGAGTCCGCACAATATACTGGTACGTGTCGGAGTACAAACCGGGTTGACGTATGCATTTGTAAATCTGACTCCCTCATCAGCCAGCTTTTGCATGTTGGGAGCATGATACTTTTTATTATTTGTGGTCATCGAGTCTCCAAAAGGCACTGATGTATCCATCCATCCCATATCATCTACCAAAAACAATATGATATTAGGTTGCCTTTTTTTTCAATACCTGACTACTTCCTTCTTGCCCATTTAAAAAAAAAAGTCCAAATATTATGATCATACTCACAGAATTCCTTGCCCGTATTAGCTCTCTGATAGCTGTTATTCCAAAGGATGGAAATTTTCTATTATGGTACCCTATCCTATTGCCATCGGAAAAATGAAAAGCAATTATTATTTTCTGCATAAGGTGTTGTATCATTCCTTCAAAATGGATATTATGTTTTTATTTAATATGATCAATCCAAATGAAATACCTCCTCAGCGTCTGACCAAATACCACCTTTGGCAACTGCATCCGGCAAAGGTTGCTGACAATGATCGGTTTCTTTCCACCACCTTTGTGTGAGCGTGTCAACGGTCATTTTTTGCATATCCAGTTCAAAATTTGAACCAATATACTCAAAATAGCTAAACAAATAAGGCTTGCCATCAATTTCCTTGATATAAATGGAGTAATTCCTGATATTACACTCCTTAATCTTGTTCAATACTCCTTGCCACGCATTAGCATGCAATTGCTTGTAATAGTCTACTTTTTCCGGCTTCAATCCTGTCACAGAACCATATCGTTGTACCTTTTTTGATACATCACCGGCATTTGAGCCCTGATATTTACATGATGAAACCAACATGAGTGATAGTAGAAAAAATAAATGATAATTCATTGATTTGCGATTTTGATTGATGACTTTGGATTTCGATAGATGATTTTGGATAATGTCTAATAGCTAATGGCTAAAAGCTCATTATTGAAAAATAACATATAATACAAACATGACGCTCAACAATATCAGAGATAGCGTCTTATAATTGCCAATGCCCGACCATGATGCACCTTGAAGTGGCTCTTTAAATGATTTCCAGTATAATGTGTCGCTAACACTTGAGTGATTGACAACAAAAACATATGATAAAACTATCTGGATAATCATACAAATGCAGAAAAGATAAAATGCCATCATCATAAAAGGAATGCTCGCCATTGGATTGGAAGGACTTAACTTATTGAATGCAAATACCAGGATACCTAATATGGAACCAATCCATAGAGTATATTGAGCAGACAATGCGGATGCCTTTTTCCAAAATATACCTAAAACAAAAACGCAGGTAATCGGAGGTGCAATATGAGCGATGATATCATTCAATCCATTGAAAATACTTTCATAACTATTCAGCAACGGGAGTAAGCCAATAGATACTAAAATAGCAAAACCGGCAGACCATCGTCCTACTCTAACTAAGTGAGCATCTGAAATGTCTGGCTTAAAGCGCTTATATAAATCAAAACTGACCAACGTTGATATAGAATTTAAAGCACCTGATATCTGGCTCATGAGACCTGAAAGGAGGGCTGCCACCAAAATACCCACCAGACCTGTTGGAACCAGCTGAGTGATCATCAGCGTATATATCCCCTTGCTATTGACTACTGCTTCACCCTGAGCATTGACCGATGTTACAGCACTGACATCAAGCAGCCCTTTCTGAGCCAGTACATAAGCAAATAATCCAGGCATCACAAATATAAAAACCGGCAGTATTTTAATAAATCCACAAAAAAGAGCTCCGACTCTGGCATGGTTTTCATCCTTTGCACCAAGTACCCTCTGGACAATAGTCTGATCGGCACACCAATACCAAATACCCAATATAGGATAGCCCAAAAAGATAGCATACCATGGCATACCACTTTCATCTCCATGCGGACGCAACATGGACAATTTGCTTAGCTCATTTTTACTATCTAATACTTCAACCATCGGATCCCACCCTCCCAATTTCTGCCATGCAAAAAAAGTGATGAGAATGGCACCAGCCAGTAAAACGATGGTTTGGATGGACTCGGTAATGACTACGGCACGTAAGCCCCCAAGGATAGTGTAGAGTCCTGTTAGGATGGCTATGATAGTGACACTGATGTACATATCCACCCCAAAAAGTGTTTGAAGTACTATACCTCCTGAAAGTAGTGAAAAAGCTATATGAATGATGACTGCTGAAAATACAGAAATAATGGCCAGCCAGTCACGACAGGCTCTGTTATATCGTTTTTCGAGAAAATCAGGAAGGGTCGAAACTCCGGATTTTATATAAAAAGGTACAAAAAACAAGGCCAGTAAAATAAGTGTAAAGGCCGCCATCCATTCAAAATTGCCATTTAATAATCCTGTATCAAAGCCTGATTGTGCCAAACTGACAAGATGGACACATGATATATTGGTGGCAAAAAGTGCCAGACCGATCATCGGCCATCTAAGTGATTTTCCAGCCAAAAAATATTCATTAGACCCACTGGTTCCCACTGCCTTTGGCCTGGTACCGTACCATATACCTATCGCAACAATCGCAATAAAATAGCCTATGCTGATACCTAAATCTAATGTGCTGATCAACTTGATGTGGTTTAAATTGTTTTGAAATTATGCTTGTTCAGATTTCTTATTTTTTGTATATTTATCTACGATATCCTAACTCAGCTCCACCACTGACAGGCAAAATACAACCTGTAATAAATCTGGCCTTTTCTGAAAGTAAAAAAGCACACACATCTGCTATGACATCTCCTTCAGGACAAAAACCCAAAGGATGTATCTGATCAAGATATTCAGAAATAGTCGTTGGATTTGGTTGATCTAATGCCCATGTGCGAAGCATCGGAGTCCAAACTCCTGCCGGAGCTACTGCATTGACCCTGATGCCAAAAGATGCGTAATCCAGGGCCATTGATTTGGTAAGTGCATTCATAGCACCTTTGGTAGCCGAATAGGCAGCATGTTGTGCCTGCCCAATAGCACCTACCATACTACTGGTATTGAGAATAGTACCCTTATTCTGTTTAAGAGTTTCAAAAGCAAATTTTGTGGTCAGGAATACACTTTTCAGATTGGTGTTGATGAGGTTATTCCACTCTTCTTCTGTGGTTTCATGGATGGGCTTTGAGGGATGGGCAATACCGGCATTATTGTGTACCGCATCTATCCTACCGAACTGATTTATGGTATTGCGGATGGATTCTTGTACTTCTGCTGCATTAGAAACATCACCCACAAAACTCATGGACAGGCCATCAATTTTTGCCACTATTTTATCAAATACCACCAAAATGGCACCTTCCTGAATATATACTTTTGCACATTCATATCCTATTCCAGCAGCACCTCCAGTCAAAAAGATTACCTTATCTTTCAATAACAAACCCATCGATTTTTGTTTTACGGATATTTAAACAGCTTACTTTATCCTTTCAACCTGGATTTATAGCATTTTGCCAAAAGAACAAATTTAATAGCAATTTTGGTCTGGAATAGGAAATGGGTTATACCTTTTTATGGGCATTAGAGTATGTTTCAATTTTCATGTTTGAGCGAAAGTGAGCAAATTTAATTTTATGTAAGATGACTGAGTGGTCTCGTCTTTTGACGAGAATCGAGTAAAAAATTTTACTCGATAACAAAGGAACTGCGAACAGCGGCTCGCAGCGAATACCGTATATAGCTGGTTGCTCAAGCATAGCTTGACGCAGTACCGCAAAAAATATAACGCAACAGGAAATAAAATTTACCGCTTGGAGCCAAATGATGAAACTTTAAACATACTCTTAATCATATTTTGGTTTTTTCAATTTTTTTTCTGCCCTTTTTTCTTTTGGGGTTTTGGCTGCCTCCTTTTTTACTTCCTTTTTGACGTCCTTACTTTTTGCCATGACACATTTATTTTAAAGATGTTTGTAAAAAAATTCAATGATGAACAAAGATATAATAATTATCACTACTTAACCAAGCAAAAAAATATAAAAAGCATAAAAAGCAAGTGTTATGGTAAGTGTTGAATGGCGGATCAATTATAAGTAGATTTTTCTTTTGATCAAGGCGATGGTTCCCGACCTTAGCCGTAGCTAAGGAAGGGGTTCATCAACGAAGAGCAAATGGAAAAGATACAATAAGTCATCCATCAATTTAACCTTAACATAGCACTAGGTCGGTAAGAAAGAAATTATGTAGTTTATCCACCTGTTTATTCAGTCGCGTTTTATGATCATCATTTGAGATCACAACTACTACCGGCTTCCTGAGGGGTAATATAGACTCCGCCTTCAATATTTACAGGATTTACAAAATATTTTTGCAAATGTGGAATATGCTCCAAAAACAAAGCTTCATGTCCCATAGCTATATGATTGAACAATACCAGATGCTGATGCATTTGTCCCATATCTCCCACGTGCGGTACGACAGGAATGCCAAATTTTTTACAAAGTAAACTTACTGTAATAAACTCGCTTACACCACCAACCCTAACTGCATCTACCTGAATAAATCCCGCACAACCCGTTTGTAAATAATTTTTAAAAACAATACGGTTGGGAACATGTTCGCCCAAGGCCAGTTTTGTTGGAGCTATGGCATCGGCAAGGGTTTTGTGCGCCAGGACGTCATCCGGGTGCGTAGGCTCTTCTATCCAGTAAGGATTCATAGCCTGTAATTCATTGCACATACTTAATGCCTGTGGCAAGGTCCACTGCTGGTTGGCGTCGAGCATTACTTTTACATTATTTCCAGCTTCTTCTCTTACTATGTTGGCACGGCGAATATCCCGCTGCGGGTCGGCAGAACCCACTTTCAGTTTCATCGCAGTAAAGCCTTCATCCAGTGCCTTTTTGCAATTCTCCCTTACTTTTTTATCATCATAATTAAACCAGCCAACGGAGGTATCGTAGCCTGGATAGCCTTTATCAATTATCGGCATCCTATCTTGCTTCGATAGTTGCATATTTTGTAAAATTTGCAAAGCCTGCTCCTTCGTTAATTCATCTTCAAGGTAAGAAAGGTCAAGTGTTTTTACGATTTGCTCCGGTGATAAATCTATCAATAATTTCCAAAGCGGCACACCTCTTTTTTTGGCCCATAAATCATAGCAGGCATTAGTAACAGAAGCCAGAGCCAAATGCACCACACCTTTGTGAGGACCCAACCAGCGAAACTGTTGCTCGTTTGAAAACCGATTGAATGTATTTCCAAAATCACTCATGAGTTCTTCAATGTCTTTACCTATTAATTGGTTGGCGTAAAAAGCTGCAGCGCTACATACCAAATCATTGCCTTCGCCCAGAGTGAAGGCAAAACCTGTCCCAATAATGCCACTATCATCAACCAGATTAGTAACAGCATAAGAATATATCGGGTCACGATGTATAGCATCACTTCCTGAACCGCCTGATAATGGAAAGCGTTTGTCTTCCGTGTCAATTCCTAATATCAAAGTGTATATTTTTTTGATTCGTTTATTAAATAATTCCCATCAGTTTCACAAATCTTTATTTTTTATTTATTCCGGTATTTATGATGGGAATAGTCTGGGAATTTTTGTCAAGTTCTAATACCAATACATTGCTCACAGCATCTGGAAGCGTGGCAGGCAACGTAAAATGATACTGGCCATCCATTTCCCTGAACTGCACATTTGCCCCATTCATCAGTGAAGCCTTTAGTAGTTTTACCTCCGGCAGCAGGGGCAACAAAATTTCTTTTTTATCTGTTTCAAAAAGATGTACAAACAATTTATTGCCCTTGCGGGTAGCACTGTAAGTGTCATTGGGTGTGTAAGGGCCACCCTTGGTTTCATAAATACTTTCCCCATATTTTTTCAGCCAGTCACCCATTAGTTTCAAGCGGTCTATTTGCCTTTGCTCTATGCGCCCGTCGGGCATAGGACCAACGTTAAACAGCAGGTTTCCATTGCCTGAAGCGGTTTTAATGAGTGTATGCAGGCAATCTTTCGAAGACTTCAACTTGTCATTGGGTTTCCATGCCCATTGGTTGCAGATGGTGATACAGCTTTCCCATGGAAACTCCAAATTCAACTTTCCGACTTGTTGTTCCGGTGTATCATAATCACCAATCATTTTACTGTGGTTTATATTTTTACCTTCTACTCCTGCTATCTCCTTTCCGAGCCTGTTGTTGACGATTAAATCTTTCTTTAAACCCTTTAAGTAAGTATACGTATCAGCACCCATTTCATCCGTCCACGGTTCTTCCCACCCGCCATCAAACCATAGCATGTAAGGGTCGTATTTAGTAACCAGTTCTTTCAATTGATTTTTCATGGTTGTGCGAAAAGCATCCATATTACCATCTTTGTACAAACCTTTGCCATCGTTATGTATAGGATAATTTTTATCGTGCCAATCCAAAATGGTAAAGTAAATGCAGAATTTTATTCCCTGCTTTTTACAAGCATTTGCCAAAGCCCCTACAATATCTTTTTTGTATGGCGATGACATGATATCGTAATCGGTATAAGCCGACGGCCATAGGCAAAAACCATCGTGATGCTTGGAGGTGATGGTAAGATATTTCATGCCGGCATCTTTTGCCGCTTTTACCCATGCATTAGCATTGAACAAAACGGGGTTAAATTCCTTATACAAATTATCGTAGTCTTCCTGAGCTACTTCATGCCCGCGAGACCAGCCAATCTCAGTCCCACGCAGTGACACAGGACCCCAATGAATGAACATACCAAAGCGCATATCCATAAACTCTGCCATTTTCGCGGTACTTGTTTTCATCGCAGGATCAATAGTTGTCTTGCCCTGCGCATTTGCCCAATATGCCATTGCCAGCAGCAGGGTTATTGTAATAATAATTTTATAAAAAATTTTCATTCGTCTTATTTTTTATTGAATTTTATTTTCCAGTTTACCGCTTTGCTTTCATTGCTTTGAATATTAACCCGTAACCATCCTTTTTCTGATTTAAGATATAAGAAAATTTTACTTCTTCATTTGTAGCACTCACACGAAAAACCAAATATAAAGATACAAAGTTAAATAAAACACAGAAGGACAATTTATTATCACAGTTGAAAAATTATGGCATATTAGTATTGCAACACTAATACACCATAATTTCATCTGTAAACATATAACCACCATGGATATTTGGAGCTATGATCCTTATATATCGCGCAGAAATAGATTCCAATACGGCGTCAAATTTTTTAAGAATTAATTCAGGATTTTTATTTGAAATATCATGAATTATCCTTTTGACGTTGACATATTTAACACCATCTTCGGATACTAAAATATCCACATGTGAAGGTAAAAAAACACCGGGACCGATTTGCTGCATAAATCGAATTGAGACTTCTGATACAGGCTGTACTGTTTCCATATCAACCGTAACATCCAGATCTTTCAGATAACCGAGCCACTGCTTGTCTTGGTAAGTAAAAGAACCCATGACACCGTTTGTCAGCGTCCTTTCACTTTGTGCCGGATAGGATGTACTCCAATCGTTGTTGAAGGTCACTTTTTTACCAATAGCCCGGTGATGACTTGATGTGTAGCTTGTTTCTTTACCCAGCATCTGACCATTTTGAAAAATGGCTGATTTTATTTCCATTTTACCTTTGACTTCTACAGGTTTGGTGTAAGTCTGAGATGAGAGAGTGGGAGATGATCCATCAGTAGTATATCTTATATCCGGCTTGTAAAGCTCACTGACTAATGTGAGTTCACTGGCAGAATGGTCTGCATTAGGTTGCTCACTGATCGTCAGAAATGTGGATGGCCGGTAATAATTTACATGCATCCGTTGCAATAATAAATAATGGGCCTGGATTCTTTTGTGAAAATGATCATAATTTTTTAGTGATTTTTGCGTCCATCCTGTCTCAGCTATTGCCAGTGCTCTTGGAAAGGCCATATATTCTACCTGATATGTAGTGGACATATATTCAGTCCAAAGGCAAGCTTGCAACCCTAAGATGTATTTTGCTTTTTCTACACTCAATTGAGCTGGTACAGGTTCGTAATTATATACATTCTGAATAGGTAAAAATCCTCCTATAGCCATTGGTTGTGTCACCGGATTACTCTGATATGCGTCAAGATAACACGCTCCCGGTGTCATGATCACATCGTGGTTTTGTTCAGCGGCTATGATACCACCTTTTTCTCCTCGCCAGCTCATAACCGTAGCGTCTGCAGGCAAACCTCCTTCGATAATTTCATCCCAGCCGATGAGTTTTCGACCTCGTGACTTTAAAAATTGTTCTATATTACTTATGAGATAAGACTGTAATTCATTTTCATCATTGAATCCTTTTTTAACTTTTAAATCCTGACATTTACTGCATTTTTTCCAACAATGTGTACCAGCCTCATCTCCCCCTATGTGTATGTATCTGGATGGGAATATCGCGATAACTTCCGTTAAAATATCTTTTAGAAATTCTAATGTTCGGGGGTTTCCTATACAGAATTCATGGCAAGTATTCGGATCGTTGGTACAAGACAATTCCGGATATGCCGCCAGTACTTCATATGAATGCCCCGGCATTTCTATCTCGGGAATGACAGTAATGTTTCTTTGTTTTGCATATGCTACAATCTCCTTTGCTTCATCTTGGGTGTAATATCCTCCATATGCATTTGGGCTACCTTCCGGTACAAAATGACTCCCGTTTTTTGACCAATCTGTCCAATGAGCATAATTCCTGAACCCAGACTGCGAAGTAAGTAAAGGATATTTATTGATCTGAAGCCTCCACCCGGGAGAATCTGTCAAGTGCCAATGGAATGTATTAAATTTGTATAACGCCATTATGTCCAAATATTTTTTGATAAAGCTCACGGGATAAAAGTGACGTGAAACATCTAAATGCATACCTCGATAAACAAATCTTGGAGCATCTTCGATTTCAGCACATGGTAAAAAGTTGGTGTCTGGTTGCAATTTTTGTAGCTGGAGTAATGTAAACACTGCGGTTATAGCTCCTCTGACATTGGCAGCGTATATTGAGATTTTTGAAGGAGTGATGATCAGCCTGTATTTTTCACCGTCCAAATTGTCTTTAGATTTGATCAATTCAATAATTTTCTCCTTTTTATTTTTATCAAGATTGATTTTCATTTCATCTCTCAACAGCCTTGCCACTTCAGAAAACTCTTTAGGTGCTATTAATTTTTTGATACCTTCCAAAGTGAAAATACCACTTTTCTCAGTACAATTCTGGGGTTGCGGTATTAGGTTGGATGCACCAAATATTGGTTTTTCTTGTCCATTTAGATTTTTTTTGACTATTTGAATATTTAGATTATCAGAATAAACATCACCAATAATAAACCCTGTTTTGACAACAGCCAATGTGTGCTCTTTGACAAATTTTAAGTCTTCATCTACATCTGATTGATCATTCAGTTTTTCTTTCGGAAGATTTTGGTATTGCGAATGAAATTCAAAATTAAAAAGTATTAAAATTGAGATTACAATATATTTTACCATGGTTGGAGTGATTATTTTGTTAAAATCCTATTTACTTTTAATAGATAGTAATCATATCTGCCTGTAACCCATATCTCGCAAACAACCAATTTTCGTCAAAAGACTGTGTATTGGAGGAACCCATTCGATGTATGGGGCGATTCTGTGTAAAAGATTCCGCCTGAAAAATTATAATGAAAAATAAGGTGGGTAATAAACTGATATAAAATGTTGTTTTCATAATAGAAAGATTTGTTATACAAGACCAAAACACCAAAATATCTTTCCGGATATCAATGAAAACGATGCTATGTCACCGTATTTCGTATTTGTCTTAGGCTCGTAAAAAACTGATACATTTGCGTTGCTTTTAAAATCGTTAAATAGCAAGGCTATTCGCCATTTACGCCTTGAAAAAGAACAAATTAACTTCGCCAATTCTGCACCATTTATTTATAAACAGAGCCTTAATGTCAAAGATATCAATCAACTGATCCAGGCTTCTAAACAATTTTGGCTTGTACTGATTATTTAAAGTTCAGCAAATTTATTTAAATATTTTAAAATTTATGTTTTAATTAAATAAATAAATTTTTAATTATGAGCTCTCTCTCTATTTGACAGAAGTTTAAAACTCAAGGTCTCTCATCTGGTGGAACTTACGGTTACGCCAGTATTGGTAGCATTTGTATCTGATGCAGTAGTTATACCCGGACATTTGATATATTAATTTTAACTGGTTATGCAATGATAAGAAAATATATGCGAATTTTTATGACCCCCTCTATATTTTAACCCACATAAGATATATATCCACTTCAAATTGTAAAAATCACACATCCTCCGTTTTTTTTTTTTTTTTGTCTCCTCCCCTTTTCCCCCCCCTCCAAGAGCCCAGTTTTATTAACACCCCCCCTTTCTTAGTGGCGAGTGACTTTTTTGACTGGGTGCCCAGGGCGCGACGACTGAGAAGCGTCCTGAAGGGCGACTCTTAAGCGAAAAGGAAATGAAAAAAACTACATGATTTTGTTTATTTTCGCTTACCAGTCCTCCTTCGTCGGCTTAATGGTCGAATGACTTTCTTTGACTCATTTTATAACCCATCACAAAAATATTTACCTTAATTTAAATTATAGTTTGATAATGAAATGAGCCAGAGAATTAAATGGTGTAACTACATAATTACATATGATAAATACAAATTCAGTAATATCAAACCTAATTATATATCTTTCTTTCCAAAATATTGGTAAGACTCCTGTTGCTTAGGTCTGATATCCGGCACTTTTCGCAATGGCTCACAAGGCTCGAGGGACTCAAAGCATTCCTTTGGCAGTGTTTGATACAACTTTGTACCATCTGTTTTCCATACCATCATTTCGTCACTCACATCTTTAATGATTTTGCCTGGATTCCCTGCTACGATTTTGCGTGGCTCTATGATAGTGCCTGCTTTTATAAAGGTAAGTGCTCCGATGATACATTCATCACCTATGATCACTTCATCCATGATGACACTATTCATGCCAACCAGCACATTGCGCCCGATGTATGCTCCGTGTATGATGGCACCGTGTCCGATGTGTGCTGCCTCTTCCAGAATAACCGTCTTGCCGGGAAACATATGGATAGTGCAGTTTTCCTGTACATTGCATCCGTCTTTGATGATGATAGCACCCCAGTCACCTCTGATGGCTGCTCCGGGTCCTATATATACGTTTTTGCCTACGATGACATTGCCTGTTACTGATGCCATCGGATGCACAAATGATGACTGGTCTACGACGGGAATATAGCCATTAAATTTATATATCATACAGACAAAGGTATAGCTTTTTTCAGTCTTTCAAGTATTATGGCAGCGGCAGGGCAGATTGTTGTATTTGCAATATTCAATGATATTCTTTGTGGATATTCTTTTTCATCAGTATGGGGATATCGTCTGCATGATTCGGGTCTGACTTCGTATATGGTACACTTATTTTCCTGATCAAGGAATACACAAGGTACATTTTTCATCATCATTTCACCATCAAAATCTGTAATGACATAAAGTTTAAAAAACTGAGAAGCAGGTATTTGAAGAAACCTTGCAATACGTTTTACATCCTGTCGTGTAATCAAAGCAGGAGTCGTCTTACAGCAGTTGGCGCATGAAAGACAATCGGTAGATTGGAACACAACAAGGTGAATATTTCTTAATACAGGTACCATATTTTCTGAGTTCGAACTTTTTAGTTTTCTCAGATATATTTCGTTGATCTTTTGAGATTCTTTGGCATTCAGGAGAGAAATGTTGTCTTCAGGATTCATCTTATGCAGAGCCTTGTTTGTGACTATTCGTCTTTTATCATTATGATTTCACTTATGTTATTATGTTCTTCGTCCGGAATCTTAATTTTTATAAGATACTTACCCTTGGCAAGTTTATATGCCGGTATACACTGATATTCTGAAGCTGAGTTTCTTTCGAGTACTTTTTCGAAGTTGCCGAGATGATGTATGGATACTGTGTAATGTTTGAAATCGGGATTATCAATATACAACAGAGGTAATTCTCCTATACAAGTGGGAATAAGATTCAGGCAACAAAATGTATTGTATTCTATCTTGAGTGCAGTAGTACTGAAAAAGCTGTATTGTCCGGACTTCTCGCTATTTTCATTAGTTAATACACGCCAGAAGTACTCTTTGGATTTTGCAAGCAAAGGCATATTAAGGGCTGTACCACTTATGACAGTGTCAAGGATGATATGGCTGAAATCTCTATTTTCGGAAATCTGCAAAGTCACAATTGGTTGGAGATTGCCGATAGACCAGGTCAAAGTGATGTCCTTGTAAAAGACCGTTTGATTCTCCTGCGGGAAAATATACTTAAGTCGGGATGCAGAAGCAAATGCATCATCTTTGATCCCATATACACACGAGATACTGCATACCATAGATAGCAAGGTCAAACAAAAACCTCTACAAAAGAAAATACTCACTAGAAACCGAAGATTAAAATATTCCGATAAAGATATTAAGATTCTACATATATTAACTATTTCTGTATGATAATTTATAATTTTTATAATTTTTAATTCTACTACATTGCAGGGGAACAGGAATAGTCAAGCTACCTGACGATATCTCCATACTTGCGACGCTCTGCGTTAATAAACCAAAATTCGTTTTTCAAGTCTGGCTCCGCTACCGAAGGTTCCGTTCAACAGGGTTTTCATCGCATGTGCTTCGCACCACGACGAAAACTTAGTTGTTAGCACCAGTTTTTATTTTGTTGGCAGTCATTCTCTAGTATTGTCCTGTTAGTTTGTAATACATTACCCCAATAAATGATACAGTTACTAAAATCAGCCACCACATTCCTTTTTGAGTTTTACTATCAATATTTTTACTTCTTTGAATTTCAAAGAATGAATATCCCAAAACCAAAAGTAAAATTGTCTCAGAAACACCAACGATTATTTTGTCTTTGGAAATGTAAACAGCAGACATTAAACCAATTGTCAATATAGAAAGTAGAACACTAAACTTTTGAAGAAATGGCTCGCTACTTTTTAACGAAATTTTCCTTATTTCGGCTAATGATTTTTCTAGTTTTTCGTAGTCGTCTATTTGAGAAGGAACACCTATAACATTTACAGGTGAGTTCCCTTTTAATGTAAAACTTCCATTTGAATTTTTAACTATTTCAATTACGTCTGTATTTGAAATAGTTATTGTCGGGGTTTTGTGTTGTTCTCTTGTAATAGCATTATTATCAAGCGTTAGTCTATAGCTGTCGAAGATTTCTTTTTGTCTGTTAACACCACGATAAAGTCCAAATGCTAATGCACCCAACACTATTCCATACATAGCGTATGCTCCCATTCTCAAACTTGTGATAATAGTTGATGAGCCCACTTATCATTGGATTTAATATTTAATAATTAATTATTTTTGAGAAGTTTTATGAATCCATTTTTGACAATGTCTAAACATTCCAAACAAATGATCCAAGAACAGATAAAAATGTAATTCCGTACATGCCTAATACAATAACAAAAGTCATATACTAAAAATATAAATATTTATTTTTGTCAAAAACTATTGTTTAAATTTAAAAATGCTTTATCTTTGCAGCCTGTTAGGAAAGAGAAGATGACGATCTTCCTATATACTTTTTATAAGGTATTGACTTACAGAGATATAAGAAGGTTCAACCATTTGGCTTCGTAGCTTAATTGGATAGAGTCCCTGACTACGGATCAGGAGGTTGAAGGTTCGAATCCTTCCGAAGTCACAATAAACCAAATTCAAAAAATACGGAAATTCCGTAAGTTTTTAAGATTTTAAAATAGATCACAATGTCAAGAGTTTGCCAATTAACAGGTAAAAGACCTATGAAAGGTCACAAAGTTTCTCACTCGAATGTCAAAACCAACAGAAGGTTTTTACCAAATCTGTTTAAAAAACGTTTTTTTATGCCTGAAACAGGTGAGTGGGTGACACTTAAAGTTTGTTCTACAGCATTGCGTACCATAGACAAAAAAGGTCTGTATGCATATCTTAAAGAATTGAAGTATTCAGGCGTAAACACAGGTGTAAAAATCTGATTTTAATTGGAAAAATAAAGTAATCAAGGAGAGTCATGGCAAAAAAATCAAAAGGAAACAGAATTCAGATCATTCTGGAATGCACAGAGCACAAAACAAGTGGTATGCCCGGTACATCGAGATATGTCACTGAAAAAAACAGAAAAAACAATCCTGACAGATTGGAAATCAAAAAATTTAATCCTGTATTAAAGAAATATACACTTCACAAAGAAATTAAATAATCATGGCAAAAGTATCTAAAAACGCAAGAGTTGCTCAAAGGGCTGCCAATGCAGGCTCGGGTAGAGATCACGTGAAGGTGGTAAAATCTATCAAAGATCCTGTTTCCGGTAAGTATTCTTACAAAGAGTCCATCATACACAAGGACAAGGTTAAAGAGTTTTTTGAAGAAAGTAAATAATCAGCCCGGCTGATATAAAGTAATCAGGGTTTTTCTTTTTGTACAGAAGGGAAACCCTTTTTGTATTTTATCACTTTTTTGGAGTATATTTCAAATTCCATTTGCTTCATCAGATAAATTCTATTTATATTGCATCAAATTATCCGCTGTGACTTCCTGCTATGATATCTTTATAACTGTGTTTGATCAGAGTTTCATCGTTTGCGGTAACATCTTTGGCACAGTTCTCGTTATTTGATATGAAAAGCAGACATTTTGCATGAAAATAAATTTACCTCCTTTCGTTCCAATAAGAAGATGTAAATTTTCACCATTAGCCAACGGATATCAAAATTGCAACGGAAATCAATTTTTTTCTATGTGGCTAACACAGATGCTGAATAAATAAATACGAATTTAATAATTTGTAATCTGCTTTGCGAATTTTATTAAGACACCGTAAATGATTTTTAATGAGTTTTTTTAGTAAATTTTTTTCAAAAGATAAAGAGCAGGACCTTAATAAAGGCCTTGAGAAAACAAAAGAAAGTTTTTTCTCCCAAATAACAAAGGCCGTAGCCGGCAAGTCTAAGGTAGATTTAGAGTTTTTGGATGAATTGGAGAGAATCCTGATATCTGCAGATGTAGGTCTGGAGACCACTGTCAAAATTATCGACAGGCTGGAACAGAAAGTAGCTGTCGACAAATACCTCAATACGGATGAACTCAATTCGATCCTCAAAAATGTCATCATAAGTATTCTGGACGAAAACAACACCAAAGATATCGAAGACTATGACCTTCCTGTGGATACAAAGCCATTTGTGATGATGGTAGTCGGGGTCAATGGTGTAGGCAAAACCACCACCATCGGTAAACTATCGCATCAGTATAAAAAACGTGGAAAAAACGTCGTACTCGGTGCAGGAGACACTTTCAGAGCTGCCGCTGTGGACCAACTCAAGATATGGGCAGAGCGAAGTGGTGCTCAGTTTTTTTCAAAAGGCATGAACACGGATCCTGCTGCTGTGGCATATGAGACCACCCAATATGCCGTAAATAATAATGCCGATGTGGCCATCATAGATACAGCAGGTAGACTACATACCAAAAAACAATTGATGGAGGAATTGACCAAAATCAAAAAATCAATAGAAAAAAAATTGCCCGGAGCACCACATGAAGTACTTTTGGTACTGGATGCTACGACCGGCCAGAATGCCATAGAACAAGCCAAACACTTCACAGCAGCCACCAATGTAACCGCCATTGCACTTACGAAACTGGACGGTTCTGCAAAAGGCGGTGTTGTCCTCGGTATTTCAGATCAGTTTAAGATTCCTATCAAATACATTGGAGTGGGTGAAGGTGTCGAACAGTTGCAGGTTTTCAACAGAAAAGCATTTGTAGATATGTTATTTGCCTGATTTCTTAAAATTTCATTTATCTTTAAGCTAGAAAGATTGCATTTTGGCATCAAGAGACAAATTAATAATTTCTGTAAAAAATGAAAAATATCAAGGTACCGTACTTACCCTGATTATTTTCTGTTGTACTATTTGTACGCAGATTCAGGCTCAACGATTGCCTGATTTTGGCCAGAGCGGTGGCCGAAGTCCCGGATCCCCGCAGCCACAAACTCAGGATACCGGCCCGGACAGCACCGTGTATAATTATGTCCTTTTGTCAGATGTCTATACTACATTTAAGCGTACCGATACCATGGCAGATGTAGCATTTATGCACAACAATATGCTTTTATCCAGATCAGGCGATTACATCAATACCGGCAATTTCGGATCTTCTGCTTATCCACTTTTATTCAGTCCTAATACCAATACCAACTTCTTCACCGGGTACAATCAATACAAAATATATCACATCACTGCTGACAATTTCAGATTTTATGAACAAAACCGACCACTTTCTGATGTATACTTTTCGCAGGTAGGCAATCAGGAAAACATCAACGTGCGCGCAGATTTCTCCCGAAACTTCAGTGATGGACTATCTTTGAGTCTCAATTATGCACGGATATCTCAAAAGGGATTTTTTGCCGGTCAGGATGTCAAAAATACAGCTTTTGGAATAGGATTAAGATATAAATCTACATCGGGCAAATACAATGCCATCGCGCTTATCACCCACAATGCCACCGAAGAATCACACATCGGCGGGATAACCAAACCTGAAGAATTAACAAATGAATTTAACAAAGAACTGACTGTAATCCTTTCACAGGCTCGGACCAGAAACCAGGAAAAAGAATATACCATCATACAATTCCTGAAACTGACGGGAACAAACAAGTCGGGCTATAATCTATATTTAAAAAATGATCTGATATTCAGACCTTCCTACTTTAAGTATTCAGACAGCGGCGTCAATGATAACAATGACTCTCTATTCTATAAAGGCATCAACATCGATGATAGAGGAATACGAAGATATATTGATGTAAATCATATTTCCAATGGTTTTTCTATCAATGGTGAAAAAATCGGTGGTATCACCGGAAGGTTAGGTCTCCTGACTGACTATTTCAAAATCAATGACGGAGCTTCATCCTTTGGACGTCTGGACCTGACAGCTACTTTCAATGGCATAGTGCCAGTTTGGCGTACTATCTTTATAGAAACGAACGGAAGATTGGGTTTGGGAAAAAACATCGGAAACTTTGATTTCGGCGGAAAGCTCAAAATAAATGTAAAAAAAATAGGGACATTGAATGCTAAACTCAGATTTTTCAGATCTGAAAATCCCTATAATATCAACAGACTGGCCATCAATAATGTGATACAATTTGAAAACAATTTTTCAAAACCCTTTGGGACAGAATTTGGTGGTGATATGTTTATCAGATCTCTCAGACTCAAAGTAGATATTTCACAAACAGTGATCAACAATCCGGTATACTTTACTAAGGATGGAAAGCCTGCTCAGTCAAGTGAAGTATTTTCGGCTTCACGGTTGTCACTCACTCATCAGTTAAGAGTAGGTCATTTTCATCTGGATAATGCGGGACATGCTCAACTGTTCAGTACTGATCTGTATGGACTTCCAGCTTTATACTCTACCCATCAGCTATATTATCGTGGCGCTTGGTTTAAAAAAGAGATGCATGTCAATACTGGTTTCGATGTTCGACTTATTCCTGATTACAATGGGCCTGGGTTTCACCCATTGTATGGAGCTTTCCTTGTTACTGATAAAAATCTTGGATTTTTTCCTGCTGCCCATTTCTTTTTTCTGGCCAGAATCAGCACTTTCAGAGTGATGCTGCTGATGGAAAATATATCACAACCCATCATCGATGACCATAATTTTGATGTAGTGGGACACCCACAAAATGAAATGAAATTCAGGTTTGGAATACAGTGGTTGCTGAAGGATTAGAGTATGCTTCTTGGTTGTATCCCCAAGTTGTACTTTAATAAAAATTTCTTTTGTTTTACCCCATCCCATATAGGGAGACAAAAACAATTTTATAAAAATTGAATGGAAAAATGGGGTGCACTGCTATTTCTTTCTCTTTATTTCAAAAGAATTCAGAAATTTATCCATATCCTGATTCAGGCTCTTTTCAGATATAGTATATACCTGCAGTGCATAAAATCTGTCACCAGCCAGTATCATCCTTGACTTGGCTACAGCCTTGTTTTTATTGTATGAAACACGATACATCATGCCTGGATAAGAATAATATCCTGCAGGAGTTTTATAGACCAATTCACCCTTAAGGTCCTCGATATGGGTATCCATACTGACTTTAAAAAACTCGTCAATCAGAGCTGTGCTGTCCGGATGAAAAGAACCATCAGGATAGTCCACGTAAGAGATAGAATATATGTAATTGGACTCCTTATCAGTACCCTGGTATACCCACGTTACCGGATGCATCTCCCCTACTTCCGTCAATAGTTTTTTCTCTGCGTTTTTCATTTCACCAGGACAAGTAATTTCGAACGGCTGACCGGCCGGGGAAAACTTCACCCATGACTGTGCATCAAGTGTCATGGTCAAAAATGGAATCAATAAAAAAAAACATACTACTTGCTTCATGATCTAAAAGTCAGAATTTTTAAGACATAACGTATAAATGTGCTTAGTTGTATAGAAAAAACTGAAGTTTATGATTTAATTAGCTATTCAATTAATTATTATTGCACTTCAAATGATGTATTTATGGCTTTGACATTTCAATTATGTAACAGAGAGGATGACTTGCGGCAGATTTTGGCTCTCCAGCTCTTAAACCTGAGACACACTCAAAGTGATGAAGTGGAAGCTGATCAAGGTTT
This sequence comes from Saprospiraceae bacterium, assembly GCA_016718205.1. Lineage (GTDB taxonomy): Bacteria > Bacteroidota > Bacteroidia > Chitinophagales > Saprospiraceae > OLB9. Next base: position 140,190 of record JADKEB010000036.1, on the reverse strand, counting down.
TGTCACTGTGCAACATAATTTGCCTCTACTCGCTGAGATGAATTCAAAAGCAGCACATGTCATAGCAAAAGATGGCGACAAAGTGGTGGGTTATGCACTTGCAATGACACGGGATTTTCATCACAAAATATCTTTATTGGAACCCCTTTTTGATTTACTCGATAACCTGATAGTAGATGGATCAAATGTGGGAGATGGGAATTATATTATTATGGGTCAGGTATGTATTGACTATCATTACAGAGGCAAAGGTGTTTTTCAAGGTTTGTATAAGAAATACTTTGAAGTCTATAAACCATTATATCAAAATGTGATCACAGATATTGCTGCGAGAAATACCAGATCGCTGCGCGCACATCTGAATGTTGGTTTCAAAGAGATACACCGGTATGACGAACCTGGTATGGAGGAGTGGATTGTAGTGATTTACTGAAGTGATGTACATAATATAATTGTATCAGAACGCCTTGATTATAGCGGCAACTTAACAAAAAAATAAATTTATGAAATCACCATGATGCAAACATCACAAACAAGGATGATTAAATCATGGGGATTCCACATGCCTGTCATGCGGTTTGGCTAGGCAGAAATGATTATAGAAATAAAAATAATTTATGTATATGAAATACTGGATAGTTTTATTATTTTTCACCACAGGAAACCTCTATAGCCAAACGATCAAAAATGAAGATGCACTTTTAAAAAAAGCCAATAAACTGGCACAAAAGTATATCATCACTGATGGACACGTAGACCTTCCTTACCGACTCAAAGTGACCAACTTTAAACTTCAAAAAGAATATCTCGGTATACCCTATCAATCAAATTCGGGAGATTTTGACTATGTAAGGGCAAAAAAAGGTGGTCTTGATGCACCTTTTATGTCGATATACATACCAGCCAGTACACAAATAGATGGCGGAGCAAAAGAGCTGGCAGATAGTCTTATCAATATGGTCAAATATATAGCTCAAAATCAATCGCAGTATTTCAGTATTGCTTTTAGCCCGGAAGATGTCAAAAAAGCTAAAAAACAAGGAAAAATTGCTTTGCCTATGGGCATGGAAAATGGTGCTCCGGTAGAAAATGACTTAACCCTGATACCCTATTTCAAAAAAAAGGGTATTTCATACATCACACTCACACACTCAAAAGACAATAAAATCTGTGATTCGTCCTACGACACTACCAGAACCTGGAGAGGCCTCAGCCCTTATGGGTATAAAGTACTCGATGAAATGCAAAAATCAGGTATCATGGTAGATATTTCGCATGTATCCGACAGTACATTTTACCAGACCCTAAGATATGTTAAGGTGCCCGTGATAGCGTCACATTCCAGTTGCCGGAAATTTACACCGGGATTTGAAAGAAACATGGATGATGATATGATCAAAATGTTGCCAAAGAATGGCGGAGTCATTATGGTCAATTTTGGTACTTCATTTTTGGATAACAATATTGGAAAACGTAATGACAGCCTGCGGAACATCTATTTGACTCACCTTTCAGATAAAGGTTGGAAGGATGGCTCAGAAGAAGCAAAAATATTTGCTGAAACGTTCCAAAAACAACATCCGAAACTATACGCTGATGTCGAAACAGTAGCAGATCACATAGACCATATAGTCGCTCTTGCTGGTGTAGATCATGTTGGATTCGGGTCAGATTTTGATGGTGTGGGAGATTCCTTACCCACAGGGCTAAAGGATGTGAGTCAATACCCAAATCTGATATACGTGCTCCTGAAAAGGGGGTATTCCGAAAAGGATATTAAAAAAATGTGTAGTGGAAACTTGTTCAGGGTGTGGAGTAAGGTACTTAAAAGTAAAGTATAAAAAACAAGTAGTTTCTGTAGTTTATAAAAAAAATGAGACCGGTCTAATTCCCCTTGAACCGGTCTCGAGTAACAATTTGCTTAAGTATTCCTTAAATAAATCTGAACTGAACTATATAGAACCAATACCGTGCCAAAAATTCAGATAAAATGAAATAAATTCCACTATTTTAATATTAAATTCATACTCTATACATATATCATTGACTATTAAAAAATTACAATTTATAATATTATTCAATATTTAAAAGAACCGAAATAGTTTATTCAATTTTAGAAATCCTCTTATTGACTACTATACCCAGGATGATAGACATAATACAATAAGAAGTAAAAAATAATGCACCTGGTGATAGTGATGAATTATTGATAGTTTCTACAGCAAATCCTCCCTTATTGTTTTCAATAGCCTGTAATTGAGAATTGAGAATCCCATAAAATCCTATGTAGGCCATAAATAATGCTACCACAAATACATCTGCCATACTCCATTTGCCCAAGTAGAAAATAATATTTTGTACCCATCTGTTTTCACGCATTTTGGAGCTGAAAAGATATAAAACAGTAAGTATAAGTTTGATAAATGGAAATATCACACTGAAACATAGCACCATATACCCAACTATTTTCAGATCTATGCCGCCACTACTGATCAGTGTTTCTGTCACATCAAGGATAGATTTACTTTGGTAATAGATATATTGTTTGTCAAAACCTATAGTAGTACCGATGATATTGATCTCAAATGCATTCAGCATAGCTTCAAGGTCTATCATAGGCAATGACACACCCAATATCAGCATCACTACTGAAATGAATGTCATGGATGTGATATTAGAAATGTATCCATTATACATGAACAAGGCCCAAAATAAAAGAAAACCTCCAATTCCTATCCAAAAAACAAACTGAACATTTTTTTCAATATCGCTTTTTATCACGCTGATTTTTTCGTTCAATAATTCCGTTGCAGCTTTCCTTTCTGTTACCCCATACTTTGAATATATAAATTCTCTTGGATCATTTATGGATGTAGAATCTGTATCAGTCAATATCTTTTTGAGCTCACTTCGCATGATATCTCTCAATTGCGGCTCCTGTTTTTTCAATTCGGCTGCAAGCTGAACAGCCATGCCCGGGATGTATTGTTTTATTGCCAGATTTTTAATTTGTGGAGCTATGTTATCCTTTATCAGTTTCAGAAATACTTTATTTACACTAGGATTTTTTTCTGCATCTGCAAAAATGTTATTGAATATTTTACCACTTTCGATATACTCTTTATTGATTCCGTGGAGATACTTTTCAAGTTCTATTTCTACCTGATCATATGCTTTTTCCGAAATTTCAAATTGCCCAATCCTGTTTTCAAACACCCGCATAGCCTCTTTCTTCCATAATTGCATATTAAAAAGCCCATAATTGACTCTATTGATTTCAGCCAGATCTTCCTTGAGTATGTGCAGAGCAGAATATGAACGAATCAAAGAGCCACCATTACGGAAAGCTAATATACCCAAAATTGCTAATAAAAAATAAACAAAATATTTCATAAAGGAGCTAATTGTCAAAGATTGTTATCTGTATTATTGAATATGTCTTGATGTTCTGTTAGACTTAAATCCCGATTCTATTTAGTATACTTAACTCAATATTGAGAAAAATGTTACACTCATCGGGGAATATTGCCTGACGAATATTAACTATCTTTCGAAAAAGGTAGTTATACCGCTATATCCAGTGTTCTAAATGTAATTGAAGTTGTTTGAAATCATGACTGGCTTGGATAAGTGACTTGCTTCAGTAAAAATAGTTACAATTACAATCACTTAGGGTGAAATGAATTCAAATCGTTATAAGAATATATAAATTTGTTATATCTCAGAAATATTTTTTAATCAGTTGCGATACATAGGTTTTATGAAATACAGGCTGTTAATCATCTCCATAATGGGGTATATTTCCCTCTTTTCACAGGCTTTTCCTGACAGACATTCAACCAACCTGTCTGATAGTTGGCTATCATGTCAGACAACAGCTAATCCAAATCCTGTAAGGAGTAACAGTCATTGGATCATGTATAATTTAGGTGATACATATAGCTTGAATAAATCTACCATTTGGAATCTGAATGTCCCGGAAAGAATCAATTCATTTGATAATCAGGCATGGAGTCTTACCAGATTGCCGGGGCGGGCGGAGGACGGAATGAAAGACATCATTGTAGATATTTCTATCAATGGCACTACCTGGACAGAATGGGGAAGGTTTACTATTCCCAAGGCTCCAGCTTCGGGATTTTATCAGGGAATTTCGGGTCCTGATTTTCTTGGAAAGATAGCAAAATATGTTTTGATTACCGGAGTTTCCAATCACGGAGGACCTTGTTATGGACTGAGTGAGATAAAATTTATTGGTACTGTGGCGACCGTAAATAGTATCCCAGACATTCTGGAAGGTGTCACCATTTCAGCATCTCCAAATCCATTTACTCAACAGACTACGATCCTCCTTACAGGACTTCCCCCCGGAGAAATCACAGTAGATATGTCAGACATTACCGGTAGACAAGTTAAAAGTTTTTTACATCAGGTCAAAAACAATACTGAGGAACTTATCGTTCAAAGGGACGGACTACCATCAGGGTTATACACTTTTAAAGTAACAAAAAATGATCGAGTAAAAACCATCAAAATACAGATTCTATGATTTATGATGTTTCAATATTTAATACCAAATTTTCTGTTTGTGTAGCTCCTGGGATTCAAAAAACAGGAATTACTATAATGTTAATATCGACTTTTGTTGCTTTATACGGTCAGCAATACAAAGACTATATCGGTGCAGGCCATAATGCAGGCGTGACGATCACAGCAAGTAGTCAATCTAACGGAACTACAGCAGCAAGAACAATGGATGGCTCAGGACTCAACGCAAAAGTGTATGACGCTTCAAGATTTCTGGGTCAGGCTACGTTTGGAGCTTCAAACGGCCTTATAGATAGTGTAACTTCGACTGGATATGAAGTGTGGATAGACAACCAGTTTACTAAACCACCGCAGAGAATACTTCCGGAACTTACCAATATATGGAGCCAGATTTATGCACTTGATACCACAGCCTTCGGACCATATTCTTTGCATTTTAATTATGCATGGTGGCAGACAAATATGACTAACCAGGACCTCCTGAGACAAAAGGTAGCTTATGCCCTAAGTCAGATTCTGGTCACTTCTATCAAAAGTGATTTGGGGTCATGGGGGGAAAGTGTAGCTTCGTACTATGATATTTTTATAAATCAGGCTTTTGGAAATTACAAGGATATCCTACTGGCAGTAACAAAACATCCGGCAATGGGTTATTACCTCAGTCACCTGAACAACCACCCTGAAGACCTGGCAAACAATATACATCCTGATGAAAATTTCGCCAGAGAAATCATGCAGCTGTTTACTATCGGATTGTATCAACTCCGTCAGGATGGCACCAGAGTTCTTGATGGCAATGGAAAACCTATACCCACTTATAACAATAATGATATCAAGCAGTTAGCCAGAGTTTTTACCGGATTGGGAGGCAGTCAGGTACTCAAGATGATGTTTTGTCCGGACCTACCTGAATTTGGAACAGACATGTATTGTCTTGAAAAAACAAGCCCAATGAAAATGTTTGGATGGGCTCATCAGACCGGATCAAAGTCCTTTTTAGGACATACTATAGCTGGTAGCAGTAGTTATTCAGATGCCACAGCAATGGCAGAAGTAGATAATGCAGTTACCTTTCTTTTTAATCATCCCAATACGGCTCCTTTTGTATCCTACAGACTCATCCAAAGACTTGTCAAATCCAATCCGTCACCAGCTTATGTAGGAAGAGTATCTGCAAAATTCGCCAATAACGGTGCGGGTGTCAGAGGTGATATGAAGGCAGTTATCAAGGCCATTTTGTTAGATCCGGAGGCATCGTCGGTGTCTGCGTATAGCGTTGCTTATGCATCCAAACTGAGAGAACCATTTACAAGATACACTCATATATCCAGGGCTTTTCAAACCCAATCTGACAAAAATCGATATTGGAATAATGGATTCAGCTATTTGAATGAAACCAGACAGCATGTGATGGCATCTCCTACCGTTTTTAATTTTTATCTACCTGATTTAGAGCCTGTTGGAGAGATGGATGAATTAAATCTTGCAGCGCCGGAATTTAAATTGCACAATACTGCAACTGCTGTCGGATACATTAATTCTGTCCATTCCTGGATGTTTTGGAATTCTCTTATGTATAGCTGGGAAGGCTCAAATGAAAATCCCGATGGGGTCAGATTAGTCACCAATGATTTGCAGGCAATTTGTGACGATACTGAAGTATTGATCAACAGATTGGATAAGCTTTTGACTCATGGTCAACTTACAGATCAGACCCGCCAACTGATGAGAAATGCCCTTAATCCTATGTATTGGAACTGGGACACTGAATGGAGGTACTGGCGCACAAGACTGGCAATGTACCTATTTATGATATCTCCCGATTACAATTGTGTAAAATAGAATGATCAACCATTAATTATCAGTTACTTATGGAAAGTACAAAAATGACAAAACATCCGATAACACGAAGAAAATTTATCGGACAGGCCAGTTGCATAGCAATAGGAGCAACTACTGTTTTCTCTACCCTATTTAATTTAAAAACGATGAGTGCTGCAGCTTCATTCAATTCTGCTGTGGCTGGATCAAATGACTATAAAGCTCTGGTTTGCTTGCTGAATGCAGGAGGTATGGACTCATTCAACATGTTAGTACCCAGAAACAATGCTGCCTATAATGTATACAAAGCATCAAGATCCAATATGGCTCTTAATCAAAATGTATTAAGGCCTATCAATCCTATCGTAAGTGACGGAAATCAATATGGATTACATCCATCTATGACAAGGATGCAGGCAATGTTTGAAGCCGGAAAACTTGCATTTATTTCCAATGTGGGTACACTTATCCACCCCATCACAAAGCAACAGTTTTATGCAGGATCGGTAGAGGTTCCTTTAGGCTTGTATTCTCATTCAGATCAGGTGATGCATTGGCAAACTGGTGTACCTCAGGCACGCGTAGCCAAAGGTTGGGGTGGCAAGATAGCGGACCTGATGATTTCTGCCAATCAAAATCAAAATGTATCTATGAATATTTCACTCTCCGGTACAAATATATTTCAAACAGGTGAAAATTCAGTAGAATATTCTTTACATCCTGAATATGGAAGTGTCGGCATCCTGGATTATGATAATCAGGATTGGGTTTTTAATAAAATGAAAAGAGCGTCCATAGACGGTATGGTCAACCCGTCGTATCAGGATGTATTTAAAAATACTTATAAAAAGACTATAAAGACTTCTATCGATGGAAATGCCATCCTGTCAAAAGTTCTCGAGAGTTCGCCTACATTTACTGTACCCTTCACGCAGGATAGTGATCTGTCCAGAAGTTTTGAAATGATAGCCAAAACCATTGCAGGACGTGTACCACTCCAAATGAAAAGGCAAATTTTCTTTATTGAATACGGAGGCTGGGATCACCATGATGAACTACTCCAAAATCAGGCCGGTATGCTGAGTGAAGTAGACAATGCACTCCACCAGTTTAACGCTGCGCTCGAACAGTTAGGAGTCGCTGATAAAGTGACTACTTTTTCACTTTCAGAGTTTTCAAGAACACTGACGTCAAACGGAAATGGAACTGATCATGCCTGGGGAGCCAATGTATTTATTATGGGAGGGGCTGTGAAAGGTAAAAGAATCTATGGACAATATCCTTCATTGGCATTGGGAAATGCAAATCCACTTGAAATTGGTGGTGGTTCGCTGATTCCCACTACATCAGCTGATAAATATTTTGCCGAATTGGCACTTTGGTATGGTGTACCATCATCAGAACTTGTAACTTTATTTCCAAATATCGGAAACTTCTACAACCCTATGTCCGGACAATATCCTATTGGATTTTTAAATCCGTAATAGATAGCTAACATCTGAAGAATTAACCATCAAAGCAACTTTGATGGTGATGTAGATACACACTGATCTTGTTCACTTCAGGTTTATATTCAATTTAATGGTAATTCTTTGCTTTAAGTTCAGCAATTAGTCTTAAAAGTAACTATATCAGAAGCAAAATCATCAGGTTTATGTAATTTGGTTCATTAACCAAAATATTTAGGTATTTTCAAGCTAATTGTCATAAAGACACCTTAATTTATTCTATTCTTTTTGTACTTCCGAAAAATGTCTTAGTTTTAGGCAAAATTTGTAACAATTCAATATTAGAGTATGTTTAAACTTTTATCATTTGGCTCCAAGTGGCAAATTTAATTTTAGACAGCGTTATATTTTTCGCCGTATCGCGTCAAGCTACACTTGAGCTTCCGGCTACGACTGCAAAATATGCCTTGTCCAAAATTAAATTTTCTCACTTTCGCTCAAACATAAATATTTAAACATACTCTTAGCCTTAAAAATAAGTAAATGAGAGTTTCTTGGTTTTTTCACATTGTTGTTATGTCATTATTTCTTATTACGTCATGTAAATCAGGATCAGAAAAGGCAACAAATATCACTAAAACAGAAAATATGTCAAATTTCGAATTGCCGGAATGGGCTAAAAATGCCAATATTTACGAAGTCAATGTCAGGCAATACACTCCTGAAGGCACTTTTAATGCATTTAAAAAACATCTTCCACGACTTAAAGAAATGGGTGTGGATATTCTTTGGTTTATGCCTATATTCCCGATAAGTGAGACCAAAAAGAAAGGAAGCCTCGGCAGTTATTATGCAGTATCAGACTTTAGGACTACCAATCCCAAGTTTGGAACCATAACTGAATTTAAGGCTGTGATAGATGAAGCCCACCAACTCGGAATGAAGGTGATCCTGGACTGGGTGCCCAATCATACGGGTTGGGATCATGTGTGGATAAAAAATCATCCCGATTACTATACCAAAGACTCAACTGGAAACATTATTGATCCGCTCAATGAACATGGTCAATCTATGGGATGGACGGATGTTGCTGATCTGGACTATAATAATGCAAACATGAGAAAAAATGCGGTGGATGATATGTTATTCTGGATCAGGGATTACAAAATCAATGGATTTCGACATGATATGGCGCTGTTAGTGCCTTTGGATTTCTGGCTCGAAACCAGTCCTCAGCTCAAAGCAGCCAAACCGGACTTGTTTATGCTTGCTGAATCTGAAGTACATGATCATCTCAATAGAGATTGTTTTCACGCTATATATGGATGGAGTTTACATCACACGCTCAATGATATAGCAAAAGGCAAAAAGAATGCTTCATCTATAGATGATTGGTATCAACATGAAAGACCAAAAGCTCAGAAAGGATCATTTATGCATTTTACATCCAATCATGATGAGAATTCCTGGTCGGGCTCCGAGATAGAAAGAATGGGTGAAGCGCATAAGGCATTTGCCGTTTTAGTCAATACCATAGATGGCATCCCTCTTACCTATAGCGGTCAAGAAGAACCTATGCCCAAGAGACTTGAATTTTTTGAAAAAGATGATATAGGGTTTAAGGATTTTGCTTATGCTGATTTTTATAAGACTCTGAATAAACTAAAGCACGATAATCCTGCATTGTGGAATGCGGGGTATGGTGGAAAATTACAACGAATCATGCATGATAATGATGTGTATGCATTTTTCAGAGAGAAAGATGGAAATAAAATAACCGTCATCATCAATCTCAGTAAACATAAACAATTTGTTATATCTGATGTAAATATATCAGGTACTGAAGTTTTCAGCAAAAGTAAAAAAGAAATCAAAACCGGAGACAAAGTCGAACTTGCACCTTGGTCTTATCTGATAGTCAAATCATAGAAACAATTAAAACAAGCCACATGAAAAAACCATTATTATCCAGGGCCGCCATATGGAATATGTCCGTGGGCTTTCTTGGTATTCAGGCAGGTTTTGCACTGCAAAATGCCAACGCATCCAGAATTTTACAAACGCTTGGTGCCGATACCCACCAATTAGGTTGGTTTTGGTTGGTTGCTCCCATTACTGGTATGTTGGTCCAACCACTGATCGGGCATTATTCAGATAAAACCTGGACAAAATTGGGTCGCAGGAAGCCTTATTTCCTGGTAGGCGCGATCATGGCATCTATTGGTCTCATGCTGATGCCGAATGCCGGCTTGTTTACTGCATTCCTGCCAGCCTTATGGGTAGGAGCTGGAATGCTCATGATCATGGATGCATCATTTAATGTTGCCATGGAGCCGTTCAGAGCATTGGTGGCGGATAAATTGTCAACAGATCAAAGAACTGCAGGCTTTGCCATACAAACAGTATTGATTGGTCTTGGGGCTGTGATAGGTTCGTGGTTGCCTACTATACTGGTGGATTGGTTTGGAGTTTCAGGTACTGCACCTGAGGGCTCTATACCAGCCAATGTCATATATGCATTTGTAGCTGGAGCAATGGTTCTTCTAGCAGCCATTCTTTTGACTATTGTTACGACTTCAGAATATAGTCCGGAAGAATTGGCCAATTTTGATGATGCCGGTGAAGGGCATGATAATATTTCTACTTCAAATGTCATCACAGCCATTGTGCATGATTTTAGTAAGATGCCGGAGACTATGAAACAATTAGGTTTAGTTCAGTTTTGCTCCTGGTTTGCACTTTTTGGTATGTGGGTATATAGTACCCCAGCCATAGCCGAGCATGTTTATGGACTTGCAGCCAATGATACAACTTCCCCTCTATATCAGGAGGCTGGTAACAAAGTTGGCTATATTTTTGGTATTTATAACTTAGTATCTGCCATTTATGCATTTTTACTCCCGTCTATCGCTGCAAAAATAGGAAGAAAATATACCCATTCTTTATCCTTGGTTGCTGGTGGCTTAGGACTCATTTCAATTTATTTTATCAGTAATCCTGATATGCTGGTATTCTCTATGGTGGGTGTCGGTATGGCTTGGGCAAGTATTCTGGCCATGCCTTATGCTATGTTGGCAGGATCAATTCCTGCTCACAAAATGGGAATATACATGGGGATTTTCAACTTTTTCATCACGATACCACAAATTACCAATGGATTGTTTGGAGGTCCTATATTACACAATTTGTATGAAGATCATGCCATCTTTGCGTTAGTGACGTCCGGTGTATTTATGATACTAGGTGCTGTAGCATCCACGTTTGTTAAGGATCCGGACGACCCTGCCTTGAATGGATAATCAAAATTTCATTATAATAAAAGTAAGCTATTCAACATTTTCTGATGCTCAAATTACTTCAAAAAACAAAAGGTTTATTCTTCAGATGGAGGCTGCATCTTTTATTGGGTTTTTTAGAAAAACCAATGCACACTTTCTCCAACCTGATCAGACTTTCTGCTTGGGTGCATCGACACAAGGATTTATCGCTCAATGACTTTTATAGTCCTAAACGAATTGGGGCTAAAAGATATGAACTTTACTGTCATCTTATTGAAAAAGAACAACTTTCCAATGATGGTTTTTGCTACCTGGAGTTTGGAGTAGCTCAAGGTAGTTCGTTTAGATGGTGGGTTGACCATGTTATTACCAAAGATACCATATTTTACGGATTTGATACATTTACAGGATTGCCTGAAGATTGGGGCCATTTCAAAAAAGGAGATATGTCCAATGGGAAATAATCCTCCCGTTATCGACAATGATCAGCGGCATCGTTTTTATCAAGGCCTATTCCAGCAAACTTTGCCGGGATTTATATCTACTCATAGTCATGATTTGAATAAAAGGCTTGTGATACACATGGACGCTGATCTGTTTTCGTCAACATTGTATGTACTTACATCTCTCGCCCCATTCCTGAAATCAGGAGACATCATCATCTTCGACGAGTTTAATGTACCAAATCATGAATTTCTTGCATTTGAAGCCTTTATAAATTCATATTATTTTGAATATGAAGTATTAGGCGCCGTAAATAACTATTACAATCTGGCGGTAAAAATCAAATAAACTGATTTTAAGTAATTCCGGAAGAAAAATATAAGAATTCTTTCCTAAAAAAGCCCTGTCACTTTTCCATCTATACTTATATCAATATGTTCTGCGCTTGGTATTGAAGGCAGACCCGGCATACGCATCACATCTCCCAGCAATGGTATCACAAATCCTGCACCTGCAGCATACTCAAACTCTCGCACAGTCACTTTAAATCCTGTGGGTCTTCCTGTTTTTTTCTCATCATCAGAAAAACTCAGCGGCGTTTTTGCCATACAAACCGGAAACTCATTGAAGCCAAGTTTGTTGATCAATGCCAGCTGCGTTCTGGCTTTTGATGCATACTCCACACCTTCTGCCCCATAAATTTTTGTGGCGACAGTTTTTATTTTATGTTCTATGCTATCACTCAATTGGTATAGTGGATGGTAGTGGTTGACACCAGCATCGATAAGACTGACAACTGCATCTGCAAGTGCGGCCGAACCTTTACCACCATCTGAAAAGGCCGAACTCACTACAGCATCGGATCCTTTTTCTATACATAGATCTTTGACCAATTGCAGTTCGGCGGCGGTGTCAGAAGGAAAGGCATTGATGCACACTATCGGATTGATACCAAAATGCTGGATATTTTCTATGTGTTTTTCAAGATTACAAAATCCCTTTTGCACTGCTGTCAAATCTTCCTTTGTAAGACTATCCTTATGGGCTCCACCGTGATGTTTTAAGGCCCGTACAGTTGCCACAACTACCACAGCGTCGGGTTTTAGTCCCGATTTGGTGCACTTGATATGGAAAAATTTTTCAGCACCCAGATCAGCACCAAATCCTGCTTCAGTGACCACATAATCTCCCAGTGACAACCCTGTCCGTGTGGCTATGACTGTATTGGTTCCCTGAGCAATACTGGCAAATGGACCTCCATGGAGTATTGCAGGATTACCTTCCAGAGTTTGGACAAGATTCGGTTTGATGGCATCTTTTAAAAGAACGGTCATAGCTCCAACCGCTTTGATGTCTCTTGCAAAAACCGGATTGCCGTCATAAGTCTGACCAACATAGATATTTCCTATTCGTTTTTTAAGGTCTTCCAGATCAGATGAAAGGCACAAAATGGCCATGATTTCTGATGCAGGTGTGATATTGAATCCATCTTCGCGCATGATGCCATTGGACTTACCGCCTATACCGATGATGATTTGCCTGAGTGCTCTGTCATTCATATCCATGACTCTCTTCCATAATATGGTACGCGGATCGAGATTAAGCGAAAATTGTTTGTTTTGAATATTATTATCGATCATGGCAGATAATAGATTATTTGCTTTTTCAACAGCTGAAAAATCACCTGTAAAATGCAAATTGATATCTTCCATAGGTATGACTTGTGCGTAGCCACCGCCTGCTGCTCCGCCTTTCACACCGAAAACTGGGCCCAATGATGGCTCTCTTAGCACTGCAATGGCTTTTTTACCTATGTGATTTAATCCATCTGCAAGGCCGATAGCCATTGTGGTTTTGCCTTCACCATATTTTGTCGGTGACATAGCCGTTACTAAAATCAGTTTTCCTTCCGGATTTTTTTTCTGTAAGGAGAGCGGCAATTTTGCTTTATATTTTCCATAATACTCGAGATCATCTTCTGCGATCTGAAGTTTGGAAGCTATCTCACGGATGTGTGTGATGTGTGCGGATTGAGCGATTTCGATATCGCTGGGAAATGTGGACATATGGTTTAAATGATTAGATGGTGCAAAAATGACACAAATAAAATGATAAAAATATGATTTTGGTTGGTGTCAGAAAAATTTTCAGATGATGTTGGTCAGTCTCCTCACGTCCTTTAATCCCCTATTCTCCTTTTATATTTTCTTATACTTATCGATAACACTACCTTATTTTCCCTTTTGCAAATAGTTTAAACCCACTATACCTGTGATGATACACGCCACAAAAAATATCTCAGTGAAAGAAGTTTTGTCTTTAAACCAGATCATGCCTGCCATATACACTAAAAAAGTACTGGTGCCTGCCCAGACTGCATTGGTATAACCCATTGGCAGATATTTTAATGCCATAGCAAGAAGGAAAAACGTGGCAGCATAACACACGCCACCGGTCATTAAGTACCATTTGTGCGTCATGCCATCCGCCTTTTTCATGAGTATGATGGCTGTGGTTTCAAAGATGATGGTTAGAATAAGAAATATATACCCTTTCAATTTTTTTGTTTATTATTTTTGTGAGCGGTTAGTTTTATCAACAAATCTCTATATTTTTAAGTAGTACCTAAAAATCTAAAATGATAATCTATTACGAGCTCTCCCCACGACTCATTTGTATTTAGGTATAGTAATAATTTAGAACAATTTAGGGAAACAGTCTATACCTTTTGATTTCAACTGTTTGATTTTTTTGTCCATTTCAGATTTTGGGTATGATTGTGAAGACACTAACTTAAAGAGTGATTTTATATTCCCATCATTGATGATGGTCGTTTCTTCCATACTTTTTTTTGCAATATTGTTTTTGTGTTCCTTGGCTTTATTTATTGTAGCAAATGCACCAAATTGAATATAATACTCTCCTTTGATATGGGATGTGCTGTTTTTTAAAACTTCGGCATCTGATTTTTCTTGATGCACGATCTTCTCAGCGATAGGAATCGGCTGGTTTTCAGTTTTAGGCGTAGTATTTATAGGTGCAGAATTAGTGACTACAGGTGGTTCAGGTTTTACTACTTCTTCAGGGCTGGGAGATACTTCTAATGTTTTTAGTTGAGTACCTGAAGCACTGACATCTATAGCACTGATTATAAACTCTTTGAACAAAGCGGTGCCCATACCTCCTTCATAACGACTGACTTCATCACCGTCATCATCCAGGATCAGGCAAGTAGGTAGGCTTTTGACATAATACTTACTCTTCCATTCTTTTGCTATAGATTTTTCCATTGTGACAATGACAGCAATAAGGTTTTGGTCCACCATTTCTGAAACCAACTCATCCCTGAAAACCCCATTTTTCATCATTGTGCAAGCCATACAGTTGTCAGAAGAAAAAAAGACATACACTTTTTTGTTTTGTTCTCTGGCTCTTTTGAGAGATTCGGTAACTGACAAATTACTAAAATTGATACCGAACATCCGGATAGAAGAAAATGTCAAAAATCCTAAAAAAACGATTATTTTCATTGCTTTCAGATTTTTATGCACTATTAAATTTGATATGCTCATTTCTAAAGTTAATCAACTCTATGAATACAAATTTTATTTCAACGGATACTAACTTCAAAGTTATGAGATTTTTATGAATTGTAAAAGATAATATAAGAATTTTCTTTTTGCTGAAGTCGTTGTCAAATAATTTTATGATAATTTTAGATTAGATGTGAATGTAATATTATATTTGTTCATCATTTGTAATAAAAATATGAAGAGTAAATCCAAAGCTAAAGAGCAAGTTACCGAAAGGACATCAATTAAGATTTGGGAAAGTCCAATTATCAAAGGTTCGATACTTTGTTTTCTCATAGCTCTTGTCACCTTTTTCATATACAAAGAGTCCTTTGGAAATGAGTTTGTCAACTGGGACGATCAGGTATATGTTGAAGAGCAACCATTGGTACTGAAAAAAGAGTATTCGAAGCTTTGGAAAACACCGGTTTCACTCAACTATCATCCCATCACTATGACTTCCTTGGCATGGCAAGTGCCCAAAGATATTAAAAAACTGAAACCAGCTCCATTTATACAAATGAATGTTTGGCTTCATCTGATCAATAGTTTGCTCGTTTTCATTTTTATTGTACTAATAAGCAATAGTAGGTGGCTTGTGGCTTTTTTCACAGCGATGATTTTTGCATTGCACCCGATGCATGTTGAGTCTGTAGTATGGGTTTCGGAAAGGAAGGATGTTCTATATACTTTTTTCCTATTGTTGTCCTGTATCGTGTATTGGAAATATCTGGATAAGTATGCATTGAAATGGCTGGTTCTGGCTGGGTTGTTTTTTATCTTAAGTGCACTGTCCAAGGCTATGGCGGTCATCATTCCCATAATCTGGATACTGCTGGATATCTTAAATGGGCGATCATTAAAAGAATATAAGCCTTGGCTTGAGAAATTGCCATTTTTAGCAGTTTCACTATTTTTTGGGTTGATGACTATCAGTGTTCAGAGTGGTGGAGATTTTGGCGGAATGCTGACATTAGCAGGGGAAAAGTCAGTTGCGGTGGCCAAAGCCGATGTGTTTACTTTATGGCAGAGATTTCAGTTTGCTTCATATGGTTTTGTGCAATATATCGTCAAGTTTTTTTATCCACTGGAGATTTGTGCCTTTTATCCTTATCCTGATGACAATAAACTCGCAGGAGCAGGAAGCTTATTATATCCTTTGGCTTTTATTTCGATGATGGGACTTGCCATATACAGCATTATAAAAAAGAAAGTGGTCACTTTTGGGTTAGGATTTTACTTTATTACTGTGGCTTTGGTCCTTCAGTTTATGTCTGTGGGTCTGGCAATTATGGCAGACAGGTATTCTTATGTTCCTTACATAGGCATGGCTTTTATGCTTTTTTATTTGGTGGATGAGAGGATAAAGGAAAAAGGGAACGCATATATGTATGGGTACACCGCTATAGCTGGGATATTTGTAATATTTCTCACTGTCAAAACAAAATCGCAAATTGAAGTATGGAAGCATAGTGAAAATCTCTGGACTCAGGTTTTGCACTATTATCCTAAAGAAGATCTTGCTCTAGCCAACAGGGGAAATAACAGGGGTAAAATAGGCAATATACCCGGAGCGATGGAAGATTTTGAAAAGGCTATCGCTGATGGATGCCAACGTGCCGATGTGTACGAAGGCCTTGGAAACAGTTATGGTACCATGAGTGATCAACAACCTGAAAAAAAACAGGAATTTGTCAATAAGGCCATTACCATGTACAAAAGGGCACTCGAAATTGATCCGACTAAAGGCAATATCTATTATAACCTGGGTATTGCACAACTGCAAACCAATCCCATTGAAAGTATAAAGGCTTTCACAGAAGCATTAAAAATCATGCCCTACAAGGAAACGGATATTTTGCCCATGCTTGGAATGAGCCAACTCAACAGCACAAAGTACCAGGAAGCCATAGTCACATTGACAAAAGCTATAGAAATCGGTGCTGCTACCGATAACACCTACTATCACAGAGGGCTATCATTTTATGGCACAGGCGATAAAGCAAAAGCGGCCGCCGATTTTAGCAAAGCACTGGAAATCAATCCAAATAATGAAGATGTTAAGAAGCACCTGCTTGAGTTTTAATGCATATTTACTTAAATATGAAATATTTATTTCAATAAAATTTTATCACTTATCACATTACGTTAAGAATTGTCATTTATAAAAGTTTAAAGACGTTAAATAATATTCACCATAACACTATACCTACTATTCCGGATAACATTTTAAAACCATAAAACACTTTCATCACCCGGTTCGCCATGATAGTTGATAGTGACTTCTTCACCGGGATTGATGTCCAATATAGCGACAATATCTATGGTATTGTTTTCCATATCAAGAATAAAATTGGCATTGGGGTGAATGGCATGATTGTAAAGACTGCCAAATCCCAAAGCAATAGCTGCATCATCCATATCTTCTCCCCATAAGAAATAGTAATCATGCAGGATCGTCTTGTGAATGATAGGCAATTCAACTTTAGGAATCACTATTACCGGGCATACTTCAATCAAGTCACCAATACTTACCGGAATAGAAGTATATACACCTCTTCCCTTTTGGTCATCATGTGCTGTATATAAGCCGGGCATCTGATGCATTTGTATGATTTTGTATTATCAAATCAACTGAGTATAAAACATATTTTAAAGCTTCAGGTTGGATAAAAATCAAGATTTTTTAGTAAAATAAACTCCAACAAGGATTAAGCACAGTCCTGCAATATGTAAGATCGTAATGGTCTCGCCATCAAAAATGCCCCACGCAAGAGCTACAACTGGCATGAGATAGGTCACAGTACTGCCGAAAACTGCACTGGTCTTCTGTACAAGATAATAAAAAATCATACTGGCCAGCACAGTACCAAATAGTGCTAAAATAGTCACTGCACCCAATGACCATTTAGCCTGAGGATCATGAGCCATCACTTGCAAAAAATCAGTTGTAAAAAGCCAGATCAATGCAGGAATTCCCAAAACAAAAAAAGACATACTACTGATGATCATCGGCTTGGTGTGACCAAAAAATGCCTGTACCATATTTACACTGGACCCATAACAGACAGTGGCTGCCACGATGAGCAGACTCTGCCATTGGATACCATTGGAGATACCTCCGTTTCCCATCAGAATGAGCATACCTGCGCCAACAAAACCAGTGACAACTCCAATCAGTTTTAAATTACTAAAGTTCAACCGGAATAATAAGATCCCTATGATCAATGTCCATATCGGAGTAAGACTGTTAAGGAGACCTGCCAATGAACTGCTGACTTCTGTCTGAGCATATGCAAACAAAAATGCAGGGAGACCACTTCCGGATAGCCCTACCGCAATAAATAATGGTAACATCTTCCATTCAATATCTCTCCTGTGCCACCACACCATAGGTGCAAAAGCAAGTGATGAAATACCTAATCGGAGGCAACCTAACTGAATAGGATCGAAAGCAATAAGTGCTTTTTTAATGAGTATAAATGAACATCCCCATAGTACACTTAAAAAAATCAATATCCCCCAGTGGGATTGCTGCACCTTGCTCTTTAGATTCATAGTGCAAATTAACGACAATCAATCGACATATGATAATAAATAGGTATTGGTTTCATTCAAAATATAATATAAAACCGCAACAACTTGAGATCATAACCCGTTTATGAAATATGTTTAAGCAAGTTTTTAAATTGAAGAATATTTTGGAAAAAAGTTTAGTGTTTTTTATTTTGATCCTAATTTCAGGTTGCTATAGCTTTAAAGGCATAGCTATACCTGCAGATGTCAATACATATTATATAGAAAATTTCAAAAATAACGCACCGCAAGCTCCCGGGGATATCAACCAACGTTTTTCAGAAGCCTTGCGACTCAAAATAAGAAATGAATCAAGACTTACGTACAATGAATCAGCTCCTGATATCGAGTTTTCCGGAAGTGTTAGTGGTTTCAGACTGACACCTGAAGCGCCACAGGCTGGTAACACAGTAGCACTCAACAAAGTAGAAATCATAGTCTCAGTAGATTTCAAGAATAACAAAGATGAAGCAAAAAGCTGGAAAAAACAGTTTTCATTTTTCCGCACTTTTGCAAGTGATCAGGACTTTGTCAGTATTCAGGATGGACTCATCAACGAAATATTCAAACAGCTGCTTGAAAATATATTTAATGATGCGTTTACGGGCTGGTAATAGGTATTGGCAGCAGTTCGATCATTAGATTTGTCAAAATATTCGAACAAATTGCTATTATCGAATAATGAAAGATTTGAACGGCTAAAAATTAACTACCTTTTACTTCAAAAATAATAATTCCACATTGAGACTCATACTTGCCCGTGGCAAATTCAAACTCTTTAGCTTTCCTTAATGCCAGTGAAACTAAACTTTTTTGAACTATAGTAGACATTGTAGGATTAAATTCGGCTTTGATGACCTGCCCTTCTTTGTTGACACAGATATTGATACAAACCTTACCATTTTCGTCGGAGAGGATGAGGATACTTGGTACTTCCTTTATCTTTCTGAGGCCGAGTTCCTGCCCGGATATCTGAATGTTTAAGTCATCATCCACCACAAATGCATTGACAGTGTCATCATTTTTGGGAAGATTTTCATCTTGTATAGGTGGTTCTGAATCTGGGATATGATTTGGCGAAGTTGCCCCATCAGATACACTGGTACTATCGGTGACCGGAACTGTGGTTGTTACTTCAGTATTTTGCGGATTAGTAGTACTATTGGTGTCATTTTGTACAGTCGTATTGTCCGAAGTTGGCGGATTACTACTTTCGTTGGTGGTATTCGGATTATTAATGGTTGTTGTTTCCTGATTATTGGATACGGTGGTGATGCCACAGTAATTTTTTGCTTTGACCTGAGCTTCTGAGTTGCCGGATTTGGCAGCAGTTTCATAATCGACACAAGCTTTAAGTCTTTGCCCTGATGTTTCATACATCTGAGCTCTCCAGATAAGATACTCCATGTTTTTATGATCCAGGAGGATGGCTGCAGTAATACTATTGATGGCAGCTTCACTCTCTCCCATTGCAGCAAATGCCCTACCCAAAAGTGCCGCATTATCAGGTTGAATTCCCTTCAATTCAATACTCTGGATGGCGTCTTTTTGAGTACCTTTATATGCTCCCAAAGCGTATTTAGCTTTCCCGCGATGAATTAAAGCATTTTTATAACCCGGATTTTTAGTGATTACCAGATTGTAATTTGTAACAGCTTCATCATATCTGCCGGTTTCAAGCAGGTATTCAGCTTTAACATAAATAAAACCTGTCTCTTCATCCAGTGCTTGACCTATCAGCGAAGAGAATAAGGACATATTAATCATTAGAGCTACTACAATTCGATTTTTCATTTGAGCTAATATCTTTGATATATAAAGACCGAAAATCGGTTATTATTGTTAGTTAAGAAATATTTAATTGAAAAAATACTTCAAACCTTAATATTAATGCAAAATTCCCACAGATGGTTTAGAGTATGTTTAAACTTTTATCATTTGGCTACCAAAAGCTGTAGATCATATTTCTTAATATGGTATCGACACTCTTTCATTAGCTAAAATAAAAGTGTGGTGGAAAATAAATGGTATGCAAAGATGACATGGAAATGCAAAATATTAATGCTGATTTTTTGTTGCGATCACATCTTCAGGTTTGATTCTGACCACTTTGCCGTCTTGCATGACTACGACGAGTTCGCTTTTCATCTTTATTTTATACTCAATCAGTCGAGTGCGAACTAACTGCATTCCATCTATGATTTTTTGGTCATGGGGGGGGGGGGGGGGGGGGGGGGGGGAGGTGGGAGGGGGGGGGGGGGGGGTGTTTTGGACTTGGGGGGGGGGGGGGGGGGGGGGGGGGGTGGAAAACCCCCCCCCCGGGGGGGGGGGGGGGGGGGGGGGGGGGGGGGGGGGGGGGTGGGGGGGGGGTTTTTGGGGGGGGGGGGGGGGGGCCGCCCGGGGGGGGGGGGGGGGGGGGGGGGTTTTTTGGTTTTTGGGGTGGGTGGAAAAAAAAATTGGGTTTTTGGGGGGGGAAAAAACCGTTTTTTCATAGTTGGGGTTAAATTATTTGCTTCCAAAATAAAATTTTTTTGATCCTATTCAATTTTTCAGAATTATATATTGTATAAGCAGATGTTACAAACTTGCGCCAGCAAATGTAGTGCATCGCAGTTGCAAACTGCGACGATCATGTTAGCACTTATTTCTTTTTTTTAACTTCTTTTTTTGCAAACGCATTGGGTATTTCGGCCTCGATCCAAGACTTGACAGTACTTAAACTTACCGTTTTCAAAAAGTCATCATCCGCCTTCTGACCATCAATTTTTGGAATTTTTAGGTTATTTTTAGCAAACTTGATGTACGGTCCCCATCGTCCATTCTCGATAGATATTTTGTCCGAAGGCCAGTTCTGGATATACCTGTTGGCTTCTTTTTCTACTTTTGCTTCTATGAGTTCAATGGCTTGATCTTCCGTGATCGTTTCCAGCTTGTACCTTACCGGTATGTTGATAAATAATTCATTCCATTTTACAAATGGGCCAAACCGGCCCTTCCCTTTTGTGATAGGCAATTGCTGAAACATACCTATCGGTGCATTTTCATCTTGCTTTGCTTCAATCAAGGTTTGGGCATTTTCAAAAGTGATTTCCATCGGGTCCACATTTCGAGGCAAATTGACATACAGATCACCTATTTTGACATAAGCACCAAAGCGACCTGTGTTGACGGTGACTTCTTCACCCCGAATTGAACCAAGTGTCCTGGGTAGTTTGAACAAGTCCATTGCTTCATCATAAGTGATGGTTTCAAGAGATTGCCCGGGTTTTAAATTAGCAAATCTTGGTTTTTCACTTTCAAGAACTTCTTCTCTTTCTCCAATCTGAACGACAGGGCCAAATCTTGTCATTTGAGCAATCACACTATATCCGGATTGCGGATCTTTTCCGAGTACTCTTTTACCTTTTGCCCTTTCAGCATTCTCCATAGTATTTTCAACACTATCATGAAATGGGCCATAAAATTTTTTCAACATTTTCTTCCAGTCAAGACCATCGGTTGCTATTTTATCAAGTTCGTCTTCTACATTTGCAGTAAAACTATAATCCATTATTTTGACAAAATGCTCAGAAAGAAAATCACTCACTACCATGCCCAGGTCTGATGGATACAGGCAGTTTTTTGTTGTTCCTGTGATCTCCGATTTAGTCTGTGATGTGATTTTACCCTTTTGTAAAGATAAAAATCTATATTCCCGCTTGGCACCTTCTCTGCTTTCTTTAGTGACATATCCTCGTTCTTCTTCCATGATTTTAGTAATCGTCGGAGCATAAGTAGATGGCCTGCCTATACCCAACTCTTCGAGTTTTTTTACTAAGCTCGCTTCCGTGTATCTCGATGACGGACGAGTAAAACTCTCTGTGGCATTCATTACATCAAGTGGAAGACTCTGACTGACTTTAAGAGGAGGGAGCATACCTTTTGATTCGCTATCTTCATCATCATCAGAAGATTCTAAATAAACTTTGAGAAATCCATCAAACTTCAAAACTTCACCAGTCGCTTCCAAAAATTTATCAGGCATGGTAGAAATAGCAATATTGACTATCGTCTTTTCTATTTCAGCTTCCGACATTTGAGAGGCAATCGTCCGCTTCCATATCAGGTCATACAATCTCTGCTGATCTCTGTCGGGTCCGATATTTTTTCTCTCTATATACGTAGGTCTGATCGCTTCGTGGGCTTCCTGAGCATTGGCAGTTTTGGATTTATACTTTCTGATATGCAGATATTGTTTTCCAAAACTGGATTCTATCTCTCCGGCTATGGAGCTCAGAGCGGTCTCACTTAGATTGGAAGAATCTGTACGCATGTAGGTAATAAGTCCTTCTTCGTACAATCTTTGTGCTGTCGACATGGTTCTGTTGACTGAAAAACCTAGTTTCCTGCTGGCTTCCTGCTGGAGGGTCGAAGTAGTAAAAGGTGGTGCCGGAAATCTTTTTAATGGCTTTTTGTCTATGTTTTTAATTGTAAATGTGGCGCCATTACATTTTTCCAGAAAGGTCCTTGCGTCTGTTTCATTGTCAATTCGGCTGGTGTGCTCAGCTTTCAACATCACTATCTCTCCTCTCCCGTTATCTACGGTAAAATCTGCGATAATTTTAAAAAAAGGTGTCACGACAAATTGCTGAATATCACGCTCTCTCTCAACTATCAGTTTTACTGCTACAGATTGTACCCTACCGGCAGATAATTTATTTTTGACCTTTCGCCACAGCACTTCAGAAAGCTCAAAACCTACAATCCTGTCCAATATCCTTCTGGCTTGCTGCGCATTGACCAGATCGACATCAACCTTTCTGGGATTAGCCACAGCTTTTTGTATGGCAGGTTTGGTGATTTCTGAGAAAACAATTCGCTTAGTGGTACTTACATTAAGATTCAATTCCTGACATAGATGCCAGGAGATAGCTTCCCCTTCGCGGTCCTCGTCCGTTGCCAGCCAAACTTCATCAGATTTTTTAACATGCTCTTTCAGTTCTTTGACAACTTTAGCTTTTTCAGGAGATACCACATAATATGGTTCGAAGTCGTTTTCAATATCAATTCCTTTATTGCCTTTTTCAAGATCCCTGATATGTCCGTAACTGGATTTGACGGTGAAGTCACTTCCAAGAATTTTTTCTATCGTTTTGGCTTTTGCAGGGGATTCAACAATCAGTAAGTTTTTTGCCATGGATTATATTATTATTTTTACAATGATATCAATGTTTGTGAAATCTTCATTTTACTCCTGATTTTTATCAGATAAATGATTATCGGGGGACAAAACTATAAATTTTTTAATATTAAATACCTTTGAGCAGGTCACATTAAAAATAATATATTCACAATGTACTTATAATCAAATATTTAAATAAAAATAAAGTAATGATATATCTTTTAGAGAATTAAAAAAATCAGCTTATTGAATGAAAATTCTAAAAATTTAGTCTTGATTTAAAAGCAAAGTAATATCAAAATTTGGGCAACAAAAATCCTGAAAATAGTCACCAATGGATACACAGTAGCATAAGATTGTGTAGGTACGTCTGAATCTATATAACCATTGGAAAATGCAAGTGCTGCGGGATCAGTATACGACCCACTCATCAAACCAATGAGTTTTGCATAGTTGATTTTCATGATGACTTTGCCAACAAAGACCATAAATATCAGAGGAACAAATGTGATGAAGGCTCCATAAAATATCCATAACCAACCGTTGTTCTGAGTAAAATTTTCATAAAAATGAGTACCGGCATGCAAACCTACAGATGCAAAAAACAAACAAATCCCGAGGTCCTTCATGAAATGTATAGCTCCATTATTGATGTAGGAATGTATCACGCCTATACCGCCGTATCTGCTGATCATCAATGCTGCAAGCAATGGACCGGCCGCAAAACCAAGTTTGATTGGAACTGGAAGTGAAGGAATGGCAATAGGAATGGAACCAATAATAATACCGATAACCAAGCCTCCAAAAAGAGATAAAAAATCCGGTTCAAGCAACTTTTTCTCTGAATTTCCAATGATTCTTTCTACTTCAGCTATATCATCCTTATCACCGACTACCCTTATCCTGTCCCCATAATATAACTCCAGCGAAGGTGATGCCAATAATTCCATACCTGACCGAAATACGCGTGTAACTTTCAATCCATATTTATTGAACAAATCCAGCTCAGCCAGAGTCTTGTGAGAAGCAGATTTTTTCGTTACAAATATGGTTTTGCTAACTACATCTTTTTCATCTTCTATCAACTGATCTGATGATTCTTTCCCTATTATATCAATAAATTTTTCTACCATATCAGCGGTACCGACCACCATCATGACGTCTTTATCAGAAAGTCTTGTATCCATAGGAGGAGAAAACACTTCCGACGAACCGCTGTGTTTTAGTCTTGATATAATGATATCATTGAGACTGAAATCTCTCATAATGTGATATATGCTTTTTCCAAATACTTCTGGGCTGGCGACACGACATTTTTTTCTGACAAGCCCTGATGCATCCTGACCTGATTTATTTTGTACTTTTGCTAATTCTTCCTTGATGTTTACCTTGAATATGACTTTTGTCAGGATGATGACAGAGATGACTCCAAGGACACCCATAGGGTATGTAATCGCATATGCCACAGCGGGATCAGCAAATTGTTTGCCTGCAAACTGAAGTTCTATTTCGTGTAGGGATGATTTGGCAGCACCAAGTCCGGGAGTATTGGTCACTGAGCCTGACATCAGCCCTACTGCGTTGGCTATGCCCATATCACTGATTTTATAAATGATAAAAGTGATGACTCCGCCCAACAATACAGTAGTTACTGCCAATGCATTGTATCTAATGCCTTCCTTTCTGAAAGAAGAAAAAAATGATGGTCCCACTTGTATGCCTATGGCATAAACAAAGAGGATCAACCCAAAATCCCTAATAAAAGTAGAAATATCCTGTTTTACGACAAAACCATAATGCCCTAAAAATATCCCAGTGAACATCACTGCAGATACACCTAATGATACTTTGTTAAATTTAAGCCTCCCAAGGAGGACACCTAAACCAATTGTGATCAGGATGGCAATAATAGATTGAGTGATATCGGGGGTATCGGTCGGGAAGAAAAGATTTCTAAACCAGTCAAACATTTTAAGTATATTTTTTGCGCAAAATTAAACATAAATTTGATAATAACTACCAAATAATATTTTAAACAAGTTCAAAATGATGAATTTACACCAAATAAAACATATTAATAAAGAATAAATCAAAATATAATTTCTATCACCAATCATTTAATCCGAATTTGTTTGTTATAAAAGTACGAATGCCGAAGACATATTAATATCTCATAACGACGAATGACTTCTATTGTTTTAGTCTAAAAATAGCCTAAAAGAAAAATGTATAAAATTCCCATTTATAGATTGAACAGTATGAAGTCGTTCATTTTTAGATATGCCAAAAAAAAACATTTCTTAGATAAAAACAGACAATAATATAAGGTCAAAAATAAAATCATGTCATTTTGTCAGAATAATATCTTTGGAATGATTTTGGAAAGGTATAATACTTTATAATGATATTACATATATTCATATCTTTGCACCGCGGTTGTGGTTAAATGAAATAACTTTTATCACTTTCACTCCAACAGCAGATTTTTCAATATACCCAACACCATACCCTTTAATTATCCTAGCATTCAAATAAAATAAATAGATATGTTCAATTTTTTAAAAAATATCTTTGGCAATAAACACGAAAAGGATGTCAAGCTGTATTCAGAAGTTGTAAAACAGACAAATCTGTTTTATGACTCATACCAAGGTCTTTCAAACGATGCCTTAAGAAACAAAACTCTAGAATTCAGACAAAGGATCAAAGAAAGTCTGACAGATATAGATGCAGATATTGAAGCTTTGACCAGCAAAGCTCAAAATGAGGAGGATTTTACACAAAAAGAAATCATATTCAACGAAGTAGATGCTCTTAAAAAGGAAAGAAATAAATATCTGGAAAGTACATTAAAAGAAATTTTGCCCGAAGCTTTTGCAGTCGTGAAAGAAACTGCCAAAAGATTTAAAGATAACACCACTCTTGAAGTTACAGCAACAGAACACGACCGAAATCTGGCAGTTTCAAGGGATTTTGTCATGATTGACGGGGACAAGGCTATATGGAAAAATAGCTGGAAAGCAGCAGGAGGTGATGTCACATGGAATATGCTTCATTACGATGTTCAATTGATAGGCGGTATGGTGCTTCATGAAGGAAAGATTGCTGAAATGGCTACGGGAGAAGGAAAAACATTGGTTGCCACATTACCTGCCTACCTCAACGGACTTGCCGGACTGGGTGTCCACATCATCACAGTCAATGATTACCTTGCAAGACGGGATAGTGAGTGGGTAGGACCCATATTCCAGTTTCTATTGCTTACAGTAGATTGTATAGACAAATACAAGCCTCACTCTCCTGAGAGAATTGGTGCATACAGATGCGATATCACCTACGGCACCAACAATGAGTTTGGTTTTGATTATCTACGCGACAATATGGTCAGGGATAAAGAAGAACTTGTCCAGGTGAAACATCATTATGCCATGGTGGATGAGGTAGACTCTGTCCTCGTAGATGATGCAAGGACGCCACTTATCATTTCCGGACCTGTCCCTCAGGGACTTGAAGAGCAGGAATATGTGGAACTTAAACCCAAAATCGAAAAACTTTTTAGTGTCCAGCGTCAATTGGCTACCGAATATCTTGCTGAAGCAAGAAAACTTATAAAAGACGGTAATACCGGAAACCAGGAGGGTGAAGGTGGATTAGCTCTATTTAGAGTCTTCAGAGCGTTGCCAAAATATCGCCCATTGATTAAGTTTTTGAGTGAAGAAGGGGTCAAAGTAATACTGCAAAAAACGGAAAACTTCTACATGCAGGAGCAAAGTCGAAATATGCATTTGGCTGATGGTCCGCTTTATTTTACTATTGATGAGAAAAACAGATCAGTTGAACTCACAGATAAAGGTATAGAATATCTGTCAAAAGGCGAGAATGATCTTAGTTTTTTTGTAATGCCTGATATCACTCAGCATATTCAGGAAATAACCACAAAAGAAGCAAAAGAAAACATCGATCTCACTGAGCAAAAAGAAACTTTAATTCAGGATTATGCGGTGAAGTCCCGAAGGCTGCATGCAACGAGTCAATTGCTAAAAGCTTATACCCTATTTGACAAAGACCAGGAATATGTAGTCATCAATGAAGAAGTAAAAATTGTAGATGAGCAGACAGGGCGTATGATGGAAGGTAGAAGATACTCAGATGGGTTACACCAGGCCCTTGAAGCCAAAGAAGGTGTAAAAATAGGAGATATCACCCAAACATATGCCACTATCACATTGCAGAACTATTTCCGTATGTACCATAAGCTCGCTGGTATGACTGGTACTGCTGAGACAGAAGCAGGTGAATTTTGGGAAATTTACAAGCTGGATGTTGTAGTAATCCCTACCAACAAACCGATAGTGAGAGATGATAAAGAAGATTTATTCTTCAAAACGGCAAGAGAAAAATTCAATGCTGTCATAGAAGAAATCGGCATCCTGACGGCCAACGGCAGGCCAGTGCTCGTAGGTACCACATCAGTGGAAGTTTCAGAATTGCTCAGTAGGATGCTGAATATGAGAAATGTCAAACACAATGTCCTGAACGCAAAACAACACCAACGGGAAGCTGAAATTGTGGCCGAAGCAGGAAAACCAGGTGGTGTAACCATCGCTACCAACATGGCAGGTAGAGGTACAGATATCAAGATCGGTGATGAGGTCAAAAAAGCAGGAGGACTTGCCATCATAGCTACAGAAAGGCACGATTCGCGAAGGGTTGACAGGCAGCTCAGAGGTAGAGCCGGAAGACAAGGTGACCCTGGTACTTCACAATTTTATGTATCGCTGGAAGACAATCTGATGAGGCTATTTCAATCAGAAAGAATAGCTGGCATGATGGACAAAATGGGTCACAAAGAAGGAGAAGTTATCCAGCATAGTATGGTGACAAAATCTATCGAACGAGCTCAGAAAAAAGTCGAAGAAAATAACTTTGGAATAAGGAAAAGACTGCTGGAGTATGATGATGTCATGAACATACAACGGGAGGCGATTTACAAAAAAAGAAACAATGCTCTGAATGGCGACAGAATCGCTGTAGATATTCATAATATGCTGGTCGGTTCTGTTGAATACATTGTAGATACTAACAAAAAAGCCAATGATTACGAGGGCTTCAAGTTTGATTACCTCACATCCTTAGGTATGAACCCTAAGATAGATCTTGAAACATTTAAATCCACATCCGTGGATGACCTGATAGATCAAACCTTACAGGAAGTGAATGATCAGTACCATCATAAATCAGAACAAATTACAAATATCCTTTTGCCTACTATAACGAATGTATATGAGAATCAAGGCCATTTGTACAAAAGAATAGCAATACCGTTTACCGATGGGCGTACAAATCCACTTCCTATCGCTGCAGACCTGAAAGTAGCTGTGGACAGCAAGGGTGGTTCCATCATGAGAGATATAGAAAAAACGATCACCCTGGCCATAATTGATGACCATTGGAAAGAGCATCTCAGAAGCATGGACGAACTTAAGGATGCGGTACAAGCAGCTTCATTTGAGCAAAAAGATCCATTGGTCAAGTATAAAATTGAAGCTTACAACTTGTTTGAAGAGCTGGTAAATAAGATTAACAAGGATGTATCAGCTTACCTTCTTAATGGCAAACTCCTTATCCAACAAGAAGTCAGGGAAGCTAAAGTTCAGAAAACTGACCTTTCCAGAGTGAGGACAAGCCGTGAAGAAGAAGCAATGAGGCAAGCCGCTGAAGGTGTATCCAAAAAAACAGAAAAAGTGGAAACTTTCAGAAGGACAGAAGAAAAAATAGGCAGAAATGATTTGTGCCCGTGTGGAAGCGGTAAAAAATTTAAACACTGCCACGGCAGGTAACACAACTATCTGAAGACATTTAACATGGCCGGATCACAAGCAGAAACATTATACATGCAAAGATGTATAACACTTGCAAAAAAAGGGATCCGGCATACTTTCACCAACCCCATGGTAGGTTGTGTCATAGTATATCAAAATCGTATCATAGGGGAAGGCTACCATCAAAAATACGGAGAACACCATGCTGAAGTAAACGCGCTGAATGATGTAATAGATCATGACAGGTCCTTACTACCCCACTCCACTATGTACGTCAGCCTCGAACCATGCGCTCATGTAGGAAAAACTCCGGCTTGTGCACACAGGATAGCAAGCGAAGGCATCAAAAATGTAGTCATAGGCTGTATCGATCCCAATCCTGTAGTGGCTGGTCGAGGTATCAGTTATCTAAAAACTCAAGGTATTGATGTCACTGTACCTGTCCTTAAAGCTGAATGTCAGAAATTACTTACAAAATTTAAGGCAAATCTGAATGGTATACCCTATATTATCCTCAAGTGGGCTAAGTCTTCTGACCATTTTATTTCAAAGCAAAATACCCAAACATGGCTCACAAATGCTTACACCAATATCCTCACGCACAAATGGCGTAGTGAGGTCGAAGGCATCATGATAGGAAAAAATACAGCCCTGATAGACAATCCCTCACTTGATGTAAGACATTATTCCGGAATTTCTCCTGTCAGAATTTTGATGGATACACACTTAAGTACGGATCAGGGTTTGAAGATACTTTCAGACCAAAATCCAAGCATCGTTATCAATAGCATCAAAGGTCTGAATGACAAACCCTTGTCATATATCAAAGTGGATAATATGGGTGATTGTCGGGAAGTGATGAGTAAAATATTTAACGCAGGTATTTCTTCAGTCTTGATTGAAGGAGGTGCTTCTCTGTTAAAAAGCTTTATTTCAAGCAATTGCTGGCATGAAGCCAGGGTAATAGATACAGATGTAAAGCTGATGGATGGTATAGTAGCTCCACTGATTGAAGGAAAGTTGGATTCGGTTTTTGAAATTCAAGGTGACAAAATTATGATTATTTCCAATCAAAATAGCCCGGATACTATATGATGCAAAAGGAAAAAATACAATTCATCATCAATACTCTGGAATCTCTATATCCGGAAACTCCAATACCCCTGCAACATAAAGACCCTTATACTTTGCTGGTCTCCGTCCTCCTTTCTGCACAGTGTACCGATGAAAGAGTAAATAAGGTAACCCCTGCGTTGTTTGTATTGGCGGACAATCCTTACGATATGTCTTCAAAAAAGGTTTCTGATATAGAAAATATAATACGCCCTTGCGGCCTTGCGCCCAGGAAATCAAAGGCCATATCTGATCTTTCTGCCATTATTATGAATAAACATCAAGGAAGAGTGCCTGCCAATTTCGAAGATTTAGAAGCATTGCCCGGAGTTGGACATAAAACGGCTTCAGTAGTGATGAGTCAGGCTTTTGGAGTTCCTGCATTTCCTGTAGATACACACATTCATAGATTGGCTCAGCGATGGGGACTTACGTCAGGCAAAAATGTCGAGCAGACAGAAAAGGATCTGAAAAAGCTTTTTCCGGAAGCTATATGGAACAAGTTACACTTGCAAATTATTTTTTTTGGTCGTGAATATTGTCCTGCGCGCAGCCACGTCAAAGAGAATTGTCCGATGTGTAAGATCGTCGGCTAAAGTCAAAAAGACTAAACTTAAATGACTCCAAATCCGGATTGCATCGGAACCTGCTAACTTTATATTTAATGACTATTGCAGCCGATATGTTAAAATATTCACAGTATTTTTTTGGGCGTAAAATAAAAAATGGCTTTTTTGACTTTTATTTTGGAGTTGATGATATAGAAGTAATTCTATTTAATATATTTGTTTTAAAAAATAATCATGCCACTTTCAAGAAGAACATTTCTAAAAAATTCTGCTCTTGTCTCCACAGGAATAGGGCTGACAGCAGAAATCACCCATCCATCAGAGTCTTTGTTCAATGACAATCCATACAATATGCTTTTTGCACCACATTTTGGCATGTTTGAAAACCATGCCGGCAAAGACCTTTTGGATCAGATCAAGTATATGCATGAGCGAGGATTCAGGGCTATAGAAGACAATGGAATGATGGGACGAACTCCTGAAATGCAGGAAAAAATAGGTAATATGTTAGGAAAATTGGGGATGAAAATGGGTGTATTTGTGGTTGCGTTTGACAATTGGCCTTTGCAATCTTCAATGACGACGGGAAAAGATGAGTGGAAACAAAAATTTACCCGTACATGCAAAGATGCTGTAGATGTAGCAAAACGGACAGGCGCTACTTTCATGACTGTGGTACCAGGCAACTACGACCGTTCATTGCCTATAGGCATTCAGACAAGCCATGTGATAGATACCTTGAGAAGTGGTGCAGCAATATTTGAACCTAATAATTTGGTCATGGTACTCGAACCACTTTCTGATACACCAGACTTGTTTTTGAGATATACTGACCAAACTCATATGATATGTAAAGCGGTAAATAGCCCTGCCTGCAAGATACTATTTGATATCTACCATATGCAAAAAAACGAAGGCAGAATATCCCGAAATATTGACCTTACTTGGGATGAAATAGCTTACTTTCAAATAGGTGATGAACCTGGTCGCAATGAACCCAATTCCGGTGAAATAAATTACAAATATCTATTTAAAAAAATACAGGATAAATCAAAAGCAGAAGGCAAAAATCTGATTCTTGGTATGGAACACGGTAAGTCGCAGGGTGGTAAAGAAGGAGAGTTAAAACTAATACAGGCTTACAGAGATTGTGATCCTAAATAAAACTCTGTAGATATTTAACATGACATTAAACCAGTGGTACAAAATGAACTTTTGTGATAAAATCCCATTATATTTGTTGTAACAAATATTATTGTCAGGTTATGGATCGTAAAGAATTTTTAAAGACCATGGGCTTACTACCCCTTTTGGGATGTGCCAAGAAATCGAATGAACTAAATAAACTAAACGAAAAATTACCGGCTACTGAGAAATTACCGGCATTATTTCTGGGGCATGGTAGTCCGATGAATGCCATTGAAGAAAATGATTTTGTTCGTGGCTTCAGGTCCATTGGGTTAGGAATTGAGCGACCCAAGGCCATTTTGTGTATTTCTGCACATTGGGAAACCAATGGCACCTATGTCACAGCTATGGAAAACCCAAAGACTATTCATGATTTTGGTGGATTTCCGAAGGAATTGTTCGATGTTCAATATCCGGCACCCGGAAATTCTGCATTGGCAATAGAGACTCAAGCCATGATCAAAAGCACCAATATTCAACTGGACCAAAATTGGGGACTTGATCATGGTGCCTGGAGTGTAATAAAACATCTATACCCGGCGGCCGATATTCCCGTGATACAAATGAGCCTGGATTACTCTAAACCACCTTCTTACCATTATGAACTTGCCAAAGAACTTTCTGTCCTTCGCAGCAGAGGTATCTTGATAATCGGTAGTGGTAATATGGTACATAATCTGGGAATGATCGCCTGGGACAAAATGCACTTGCCAGGCTACGGGTATGAATGGGCCAATGAAGCATCAGATCAAATGAAAAAATACATCAGCCAAAAAAATCATCTGAATCTGATCAACTATACAAACCAAGGCAAGGCCTGGAAACTTGCCATTCCATCACCTGAACATTACCTGCCCCTACTCTATATTTTGGCTCTTCAGGAAGAAAATGACCATCCTGAGTTTTTTAACGATACGGCAGTGGCCGGATCACTCACTATGACATCAGTTAAGATAGGATAATTATTTATACCCTTACAAAATCCATAGAGTCAGAAATTCCGGGGCCATAAATTTCTCAAATCAACTCAAAAATAAAAATTTTGACATACACTTTGTGATAACACTTATCAGGATATTACCTTTACTTTTAAAAATAGTCAAAATACAAATAGTTCATAATTGTTATTAAAATTATTTGTAATTTTTAATATATTTAAATATCTTGTGATGTTTTTTTATATAAAAGTGTTTAATTTTGGAAAAGCAAAAATTGTATAAGAGGGCAATCATTAAAGAAATGTTCTTTGCAGGACCTTCTACACTTGCAGAATTAAGTGACAAAACTGACAAAAGCATTCCATTTGTAACTAAACTACTCAATGAATTAAAAGATGAAAACGTAATAATCGAGGATAACACATCAATATTTGCTGTAGGAAGGCCAGCGCAATATTATTCCATCCTCAACGATTATAAATATATCATCGCAGTTGCTCTAGACCAGTATATCACTAGAATTTCTATTGTGGACATGTCCAGAAGTTTAGTGAGAGATGTTGCAAAATATGAATTAAAAATTGACAATGATCCAAAAACGCTCCAATCTCTAGTAAAAATTATAAATGATTATATTAAAGAATGCGGAATACCCCGAAACAAAATTGTAGGAGTCGGAATAGGTATGCCTGGTTTTGTCGATGTCAAAAAAGGTATAAATCACTCATTTTTTAGTTTTTCAGACAATAACCTTGAAAAAAATCTGGAAACATCTATCGGACTTAAGGTACTGATTGACAATGATTCCAGCCTTATTGCATTAGCGGAACACAAATATGGGGCTGCTAAAGGCAGGAAGAATGTGATGGTTTTGAACATTGGTTGGGGTGTGGGACTTGGAATGATCATCAATGGAGCAATATTTCGCGGGGACAGAGGTTTTGCCGGAGAATTCAGTCACCTTCCTCTATTCAATAATGACAAGATGTGCAGCTGTGGGAAAATGGGGTGCTTAGAAACAGAAACATCCTTATTAGTAATCACTAAAAAAGCAATCTCCGGCATCCGGAATGGAACTCCAACTGTACTGAAAGAATTAACATTGGATGATTTAGACCAATCTATTAAAAAGATAATTGATGCTGCTATCAATGGCGATAAATTTTCTGTCAGTTTGATTTCAGAAGCAGGATATCATATCGGACGGGGAATTGCCATTCTTGTACATCTTTTAAATCCTGAACTAGTGCTCATCAGCGGAAGGGGCTCACGAGCCGGAAAGTTATGGATTACACCAATACAACAGGCACTCAATGAACATTGTATTCCAAAATTAGCAGAACATCTTGAAATCCAAATTTCTGAACTGCAATATAATGCTGAACTTTTAGGTGCCGCTGCCTTAGTAATGGAAAATTACAATATCATTGATAATAGAAAACCAGGAAAATTGTCGCCTAAAAAGTCGGTGACAATTTAACTTTTCTTTAAAATTTACTCATTTGGGTCAATATGGCAGAAAACCTTTATAATTCCGGAAATCAAGATTAGGAAGTTTACTTAAGTTTACTTACTTAATTCTGACTAATGCTCTTTTGCTCATTACTATATTTTTTTTTAATCCCATTGAATATCCCTTGTGCTTTTTGTAATATGATTATCGTCATGGACGTTTATCACATCGCCCTCTGTCAGTTGCCCATCGGATCCTTTTTGATAACGATTTGTCCTTTCTCCTGCCATGCTCCGGATGAAATTTCCACATGATATAGTCCTGGGCCTGCTTCCTGTATGCCGTATTTTTCATCTACAGGTGGTATCAGAGTATTTCCTACCAAAGACTGCACTATTCTTCTTTTGGCAGAAGGAGTATTTGCTCTTATATATCTGTTGTAGGCCGTATTTAGGGCATTGGTGTTGTCCTTTTTAATGTTTTCTTTAAAAAAATTGACGATCCAATCATTTTCCTGTTTGTCAAAGGCTTCGCTATCGAACTCTCGGTTCCAGAAGTATCTGTTCACCCCTTGATTGACTTTTATCTTCTTTGTGTATGACAAGTTTTTATTAGGATGGCTGATGACCAACTTTACACTATCAATTTTATCAGAACCAATAAAAAAGGTCATAGGCACCTCTGTCCGAAATTCTCCTCTGGGAACGCTGGAAGTATTTTTTATATTGGCAGGATTGCCACCTGCCCACCAGAAATGGCCACGCTGTCCACCTCTGCTGACATTGTGCCAGAGGGTAGTTGGTTTTTGATCAAAGAAATGCATGCCTTTCTTCAAGGTAATCTCTGACATTTGCTGCAATGATGAGATATCATCGACGATCCAGATACCGCGACCATGAGAACCGATGATTAAGTCATTATCACGGGGATGTATCTTAAGGTCATATACTGAAACAGTTGGCAAGCCTTTTAACTTAGTCCAAGAATTTCCCTTGTCCAATGAGTAATACACTCCAGTTTCGGTACCCACAAATAACAGATTTTCGTTTATGTGATCTTCTTTGAGTGTCCTGACGACTTCCCCTTCTGTAAAACCGGAATTGATTCTATTCCAGTTAGATCCATAATCATCTGTAATAAAGATATATGTCCCAAAATCATCGCTTCTGTGACCATCAAAAGTGACATATGCACGTCCGGGATGAAATTTGGACGCTTCCACCTTGCTCACCCACAATCCTTGTGTAACTGATGAAATTTTGGCTGTCAGATTTTGCCAGGATTTTCCACCATCTTTAGTGACTTGTACCTGCCCATCGTCTGTTCCAGCCCAAATGATGTCATCTGAAATTGATGATATGGATAAAGAAGACACCGTACAGTGTGTTTCAGCGCCGGTATTGTCCGGTGTGATGCCACCACTAGCGCCGTCTTTTCTTTTTATTCGATCATTTGTGGACAGGTCCGGGCTGATGATGGTCCATTGCATACCTTTATTGGTAGATTTATACACATGGTTTCCGGCCATATAAATTGTGGATGGATCATTTGGTGACAACGCGAAAGGTGTTGACCAGTTGAATCTCATGACATCCTGTATGGTATCGCTCGTTTTAAAATAATCATTAAAATTCAGGACATTATAAAAAGAAGGGCTTATTTGTTTCAACTCCCTGGTTTGTGGATTATATTTAAAATAATGACCGTTTTCCATTCCTGTATACGCATCATTTGGATCAAATGGATTGACAGCAGCTTCCTGTCCGTCTCCCCAATGCATCTTCCAATTATGATCATTCAGGATACCTCGTGCATCCCTTGAAAAAGATGGTGTAGCAAATGATCCATTGTCCTGAAGTCCACCATAAACCATATAAGGCTCCTTCATATCATAATTAATACTATAATACTGAGTGATGGGCAGATTGTCTATCAGCTGAAAATGAGCACCATGGTCGTGTGTTAACGAGAAACCTTTATCAGCACCAAGGTAATATCTATCCGTGTTTTTTGGATCGAGCCATAAGGCGTGAAAATCTCCATGCACTTCCTGATCTTCGCTTCCATCTTTAAAAGTCTTGCCGCCATCTGCAGAAACCATAAACCTTGTGGTAAGCACATAAACTCTTTTATCATCCAAAGGATTGATCCTTATTTGGGAATAATAAAATGGCCTGTTATTGTAAGTATTAACATAAGACCATGTTTGCCCACCGTTTTCTGACCGATAGATTCCGCTTCCAGGTACCGCTAATGTATCAGATCTTTTAGCTTCTACTATCGCCATAAGTATATTGGGATTCTTTTCATAAATGGCTAAACCTATTCTTCCGGTAGGACCCGAAGGAAGTCCATTGGTCAGTTTTTTCCAAGTCTCTCCGCCATC
Organism: Saprospiraceae bacterium; assembly: GCA_016718205.1. Taxonomy (GTDB): domain Bacteria; phylum Bacteroidota; class Bacteroidia; order Chitinophagales; family Saprospiraceae; genus OLB9. The sequence continues at coordinate 102,873 of JADKEB010000036.1, read as the reverse complement.
TGTACTTTTGAATATACCTCCTTGCTCACCGCCTGAGAAAAAATTCCATGGCTTGCGCAATCGGTGATAAAATGCCGCATACAATATATTTGGATTTTTACTGTCTCTAACCAGATCTGTGCACCCTGTTTTACCATCATTGGGCAATCCATTGGTTTTTTTATTCCAGGTTTTTCCACCATCTTTTGTTCTGAAAAGACCTCTGTCACCTGTATATCCCCATAGATGTCCTATGGCACAAACGCAAACATCATCAGAATTTTTAGGGTTGACCAAAACTCTGCTGATTTGTTGTGTGGATTGAAGACCTTTATTTTCAAAGGTTTTGCCACCATCTATTGATTTATATATTCCATTACCCCATGAAACGCTGTTTCGGTTATTTGCTTCACCTGTTCCTACCCAAAGAGTGTTTTTATTCATAGGATCTATGGCTATATCTCCTATGGAAGCTGTCTCATATTGATCAAAAATTGGTTGCCAGGTGGTCCCTGCGTTGGTGGATTTCCATACGCCACCAGAAGCAGAAGCAACATACACTTTTGTAAAATCATCAGGATGGGCTTCTATGTCCACTACTCTGCCGCCCGGATTGGCAGGACCTATATTCCGAATATACAAGTCTGTGCCGGGAAACTGATTCTTTTGTCCGTAAATGTTAATGCTTAAAATGGTAATGAAAAATATCAGGCTGAATTTCATGGTAAAATGATTAAAAAGTAGAGTAGATAAAATTGGGAAATGGAAAGATAGAAGTCAAATGAAAAAATCCTTCCTGAAAGTTTCAGGAAGGATTTTGTATGATAGCTGTATTCCGTTACCTGTTTACTTCTGTTTCTGCAAATATTCCCGGGTCGCTTGGTGCGTTTGGATTGGCACTCAATTCCGTCTGGGCTACAATAAATCTTTGTGGGTATTTAGTAGCGGTTGAAATATTAAATGGAGGTAAAACTGCAATATCTCTTTCCTTTCCACTTAATCGTCTTAAATCTTCAAAAGGTACATGGCTCAAAAATGTGGTAACATATCTCTCCTGTATGATTTCTCTGAGTAATGCTGTTTTTACTGCCTTATTGTCTCTGTTTTCAATACCACCGGCTTCAAAATCCTGGATGGTAAAAGCGGTATATCTCAAGGAGTCATTAGCCACAAGTTTTTCAAATCCAGTTCCGGACTGAAGGTGTGCCCTTAATGTATTAAGGTTTTTTAATGCTTCTGCATCTGTGCCCACCCTTGCTTCAGCTTCTGCAATATACAGGAGATTTTCTTCATACCCGACCAATATTTGGGGTCTGTTTCTCGCTGCAATACCTAAATTGCTATTGGCTGTATTTCCATTAAATGCTACATATCTGAGTCTGGCGGCTTCATTGGTTTTTGTATGATTTCTACTGTTAGCTCCTGGTTTCAACATATTGTCCATAAAAGACCCTGTAAAACCCCAGTATCCCGCTCTTTCATTAATCATTTTAAATACGGTATTCAAACTACCATTGCCAATGGCTGGAGGTGTGAAAACCATTGCATCGGCCTTTAACAATATTCCTTTTTTAGCACTGACCAAAGCTTTTTCATATTCGCGTGTCAATATAAAATATCTCGCTTTAATTGTGTTTGCTGCTTTGATCCATTTTGTCTTATTTCCTGCGTAAAACAAGTCATCAGCGACAGTTGCCGTTGGTGCTGCTTCGAGTTCGGCAATGGCTTCATCAAGCAAAGTTTGTACACCTGCAAGTACTTGTTTTTGAGATTCAAATTTTGGATTGGATATTTCACCAGCAGCCTCACTAAATGGTACATCACCAAAAAGACTAGCTAAGGTACCAAATGTTTGCGCTTCGATCACTTTTGTAATTCCTGAATACAATTTAATGGCAGGATTTGATGCAGTCTGTTCTCTTAACACTTTACATTGTTTGATAATGCCTTGGTAGGCATTTTGCCACATTCCGTTTGTTTCTTCCGCAGAAATATTGTATTCAGCAATACTTTTGTACAACAACAAAACTCCTTGTGACTGGCCACTCCACATACTACCAATTCTGGCCTGATGGCCTAACTGAACACTTACATTTGCAAGTTGAATACCTTTAAGTAACAGCAGTCCAGCATCTGCGCTTTCGACTGCAATAGCGTTTGGATTGTCATTAATTCCATCCACCAATCCTTCACAGCTTATTAATGATAATATAAATGTGAAAATGAATATATTTCTAAATCGCTTCATTTCAAATATTTTTTTTAAAAGTATGATTAAAAATTAAGTTTAACGGATGCCACCCAGGATTTTGTACTTGGATTGGTGAAGTACTCTATTCCAAAACCATTATCCACTCCTGATTGATTTACTTCAGGATCAATGCCTAAAATATCAGTCCATATCGCCAGGTTTCTACCAGATATTGACACATCAATGGAAGATAACTTAGCGATCTTGCTTAGTGCTTTTCCTGAAAAACTATATTCAAGAGAAACTTCTCTAAGTCTTGTCCAGCTACCGTCAGCTACGGCAAATTCATTGATGGCTGATCCTCCTAATCCACCGCCAAGAGATGAGTACCAACCTTCATCCAATAAAACGTCACCAGCTCCAAAGTTTTGAATATTTCCTCTTACAGTAGTACCTGCAGTAAATAATTTGCCTGCACTGTTAACTAAATCCTTGGTTAGTGTCACTTCATTTCCTACATCCTGATATGTACCGAATGCAAGGAGTACAAATCTTGTTCTTTCAGCAAAATCAGCCCCTTGATATGTCTCAAATAAGACATTGAAATTCAATTTGCCATAACGGCCTCTGATGCCTGCTCCTCCTCTCCAATCGGGATTTGGGTCACCTACTATTCCTTGTTCAGGAGCCAGAGTTGGGAATCCTCTTTCGTTCAGTGCCAGACTTCCATCAGCTTTTCTGGCCGCTTTTGAAGCAAACATAATGCCCAGTGGTTGTCCTACGATGGCATTGGAAGTAATAGACTGATCGGTCAATGCCAATCTTTCTACCCCTGACAAATCCAGTACTTTGTTACAGTTGTTGTTGAAGTTACCATAAAGCTCCAATCCAAATTTTTGTTCGTCAAAAACTTTTATACCAAGGTCGACTTCCAAACCTTTGTTTTCCATTTTAGCAGCATTTGCATATCGGGATAAAAAACCTGAACTTGGAGTGAGATTAATGGCCAAAAGAATATTATCTATGGTATTCTTGTAATATGTCAAACCAAGAGTGACTTTGTCTTTTAGCAACCTAAGGTCTGTTCCAATTTCAAATTCAGTTTTTATTTCAGGCTTTAAATTAGGGTTGCCTAAATCATCATTAACACGAAATCCTCCACCAAATTCATTGATATCTAAAGCATCATCGTAAGTCCCGTAAGCAAACTGCTCATAAGTTGTTTTGAATCAATAAGCCGCAGGTTGAACGCCTACCTGTCCATAGGACAATCTTATTTTACCAAATGATAAGATATCATTGGCTGGTATTATGGATTTGGTAAACTGCCACGCTAAATCTGCTGATGGATAAAAATAAGTACCTGCTACTGATGAGGCAGCTTCTTGTGTGCCAGATAAATTAACAAAGACTTGATCATCATAATCCATTGTTAGTATACCGTACAATCTATTAGACCTTATTTGATTTTTGTTGTTATTTACTTCATAAGGAGACCTGCTATTGCTAAAATTTTGAATATCTGATGGAAGCAGGAAAATTTGTGAAGATGCAAAATCAGAATACCTAGTTCTATCGTTGATATTAAAACCAAGTGTACCATTGATGCCTATCTGTCCATCCATCAGCTTTCCAAATTCTGTTCTACCAATCAGGTCAAGATTGACTTCGGAATTTTTAAAAATTTCTGACTCAAGTCTTCCAGTATTGAATGCTGCTGAACCTATTGGAGAGAAATATGTCCTGTCATCAGTATATCCATCCAAACCACCTCTTAAGTCCAACTGCAGCCATTTGACAGGAGAATAATTCAAGTTGGAGGAAAATGCAAACCTCTGAACTGTATTAGGAGCTTTTTGTTCATTGGTAGTCCAGAGTGGATTGTTCCACGTTGGATTGATATTATCACCTAAAGGTCTTCTATAACTTCTTTGTCGACCTGTTGTGGCTACACCCGAAGCACTTATATGGGTTCCTTTGTAAGTTGAATTATCAAAATCTGCTGGAGTTCTCAACAATCCAAGATAAAGTCCAGCCGTATTGGAGTTTTGCTGTATTCTGTTTCCAGTTGAATAAACATAATTGGCCTTTGTTGTCAGAACAAATTTATCTGACATAAACGTTTGATTGTTAAATCTAACTGTTGCTCTGGTATATTCGCTGTTTTTTACTATACCTTCCTGTGTCAAGTATCCTACCGAAAAGTAATTATTGGTTTTAGCACCACCACCAGAGAAGGTGATGTTATTATCCGTTACAAAACCTTGCTGAAAAACCTGGTTAAAATTTTCGTCGACAAAAGTTTGTTTAGAATTTTTTTTGGTGATGGGATATACAATTCGGCCATTATCGCCTTCAAATCTTTGACCCGCAATATTTAAAGCATCCGCCTCACCAGACCTATTTGCGATTTTATCTCCCCATGAATTGGCACCTCCTTCAACAAATACACCTGCTGCTCCCTGCCCAAAGGTAGATTGAAGAGGGTGTCTTTTATTGATCTCATCTATTGAATAGGATGAAGATACGCTGATTTTCATTTTTTGATTCAGTTTTCCGGATTTAGTAGTAATCATCAACACCCCATTTGCTGCCCTGGAGCCCCATAATGCGGCGGCAGATGCTCCTTTTAGAATTTGAATGGATTCCACATCTTCAGGGTTGATGTCATTGATACGTGATGACTGTGACACCCCTCCCGATCTGGATGATCCAGATCCATATAGATTGTCATTAGACATCGGCACACCATCCACGATGACCGGGCGCACCCGGTTTTTCCCCAGACTATTAAGCAAATTTGGTTCTCCTGATGATTTAATTGCCGACTTGTTGACGCTGGATGCAGTCGAGCCTGACCTGTCTTTTTTTGTCGTAAAACCCAAAGCCGTAACGACGACTTCTTCAAGAAGTTTTCCTTCGTCCATGATGACATCGATGACATCCGATGCACCAATCTCCACTTCCTTGGTTTCGAATCCCGTGTAGCTGAAGATAAGCATTTTGGCATCTGTAGGTACTGTGATTTCATACTTACCATCAAAATCAGTAATAGAACCAGATGCCGGAGCGTCTTTAACGGCTATATTGGCGCCAATTTGAGGCTCTCCTGCGGCATTGGTGACCAAACCTGTGATTTTTCGTTGTCCGAAGACAGTCAAGGTCACCATCAAAAATAAAAATGCAAATACTAATTGTTTCATGTGTGATACTTTGGTTAAAAAATTAATGAGAAAACAAAAGTATTAAAACAAAATGGAACAACCAAATTTTTTTAATATAAATTAAATTTGAATATGTTGTAGCTTTGGTAAGGATTTTCTTACTGTTTTCAAAATTTGACTCTCATTTTGTGTGTGCATTTGGTATGTATTCAGTTTAGTAAAAATTTATAAAAATAAAACTAAAACTAAAACTAAAACTTGATGGGAGTCGTATCAATAATTTGGATTTTCGGGTCATAGGTCTCGACTTAGATACCACATCAATAAGCCATAAAAAAGTCATGTTTTAATCCAGATCGGAATTCCCAATTGTAAATAGAATATTAATTCTCAGCGCTTCTTGAATATTCCTCCATTTTGAAATTTATTTTTTTTCGGTACCAGCTCTTCGATAGGCGTTCGAAAGATCTTGTACCCATAATAAAATTCAACAGTACCCAATATTATTGCTCCCCAAACCAAAACAAAACCACTTCTACCAGTAAAAAAAGTGTACAGCGTTATGCCAAATCCTATAATGCTAAAAAAAAAAACCTATTATCATGTGTTCCCGACCTTTACGTCTTTCCTGACTTGCAAGTTGAAAATCCACAATGTAGTCATCAATTCTTCTTTTTGCGGCGTCTATTGATTCACCAGAAAAATTACTGTTCTGCGATTCTAACTCTTTTAAAATAGCATCATAGTCCCTACCATTGTAAGCCAATTCCTTAATTATTTCATTCAAATTTCGATTTTCCATTATAGCACCAATTTGATTCACTTAGATATAACATCTTTACATTGCAAGAAACATGATTTTACTTTCCTAATACCAATTCCTGCACCAATTCCTGCATAAATTTTGCATCATTATCTGACTGTATGTTCAGATAGAGTTTTTCGTCATTTCTGTCTTTAGTGATAATTCTGCCTGGTAAACCCACCGGACTTTTGCCAGTAAGCACTGCATAAAATACACATGCTGAAAGATATGTTCCCGACGGAGAAGGATGACTGCCGTCCTTATCAAATAACTGAATATCAGGGCGAAGTGCACGTACTTTTTCCCAAGCCTGACCAACAGGCACAACGGTAGCCCCAATTTCCAGAGCCAACTTTTGGTACCCATCTGTGATGATTTGCTGTTTTTGAGGATCATTTTCTCTTGCCCACGTCGTGTACAAATATACTTTCGCGCCATAATTCCTTATGAAGTCGTTCCATAATTTTCCATAATACAACAAACTGTCTGGCTTATTGATGGCTTGCATACTAAAATCTTGTAGGATGATGATGTCAAATTGGTTATTATCCATGATGTCTTTGGTGATCAGGTTATTTTCATGATTCCAATGCTGTCGGAGACTCATACCTCCGCCTGTTGATTGTTTTGTGATCAGTTGAACAGAATCTTTTTCTGACATGACCTGGACAGTCAATGGCAAATTCCAGAAATAGGTATAACTATTGCCCACAAACAAGACCTTTTTTGAAGTCGCCGATTGACCAAACAAAGATTGGCTTACCAACACAAGAAGAAATATGCTGCAAAATTTATTCATTTTTTATTGATTTTAGGTCCATTATCTATATCCTTTTGAGTAAAAGGTTTGATTCTTCACAGGAATTCCTACTGATATCGGAAATCTATTGGTTTCAATCACCATCCTAGGCTCGAAGGGTGGTGCTGTAGGTTTTTCCAGCCATAATGAATATTCCACAGTACTGAATTTGGATTTTCCATCATGCCCATCGATATAAGGTATTTTTGTGCTGATGATCAAGGTATTGCCTACCCAACTGGTTGCTGAGACTGTTGGTTCTGAACTACGACCTATATAAGTGTTGTTATTTGTTTTTTGGCCCGTTAAGGAATAGTAGCTGACAGATATCGGCAATGTCTCTCTGGGATTAAAAAACACTTTTTCCACTTTAAGGTCATCTTGAGTATGAATTATGGTCAGTTTGTCTCCCCATCCACTGCCCAATGATGGTACCTTTGGTTTTTCACCTTGATTTATAACCGAAACGGTACTCAATTCAGTAGTGGACCAGCTCCCCGAAAAATCAGGATTGTCCAGCGCATTTTTTGGCTTATTGTCCATATTTCTGTCAGCTCTTGTATAAGATGGCTGCCATTTTCCGATCTCACGAAGGGGTGGGATATAAGGTTCATTTTTATTTGCGGAAGCAGGTACTATGGGAAATTTAATCAGAGACAACTCATACTCTTTCACTATAGAATCCATGACTCCTATCACCCAAGGATATTCATCGGTAACATCTATTTCTTCTTGTGGATCTACATTCAAATCAAATAGCCGCACCAAATTATCCGGATCCGGATCAGGCAATTCTGTTTTATAATGGTACCAAAACTTCCAGTTTTGCCATTTAACAGCCATGACCTGTCCTTTTCTGTTGAGAAATATACAACTTTGCCTGTTGGATTTATTCTGTTTTCCTTGTAGAAAAGGCAATTGATTTACACCATCAATGATACGATCGTTTTGACCATAATCTTTAATGTCAGCTATGGATGCAAATGTTGAAAAAAAATCCGTCTCATGGACCATATGATCTGAGACTCTACCTGCAGGAATCTGCCCGGGCCATCGGATGACACAAGGACTCCTGACGCCACCTTCCATGGCAGAGTTGTAATATCCTCTCCAAGGTCCGGGGTTGCCTCTCCAGGGTCGTCGCAATTCGGCACCGTTGTCACCGCACCATATGACAATAGTATTGTTGCTGATACCGTTTTTATCAAGTTCATCCAGTATCAGTCCTACATTGTAATCGATATCTGCCATCGAGTCAGCCATATCTCCTGCTCCTGTAGTACCTTGTTTATCCGGATGCGGTAATGCTGGAAAATGTAGTTGTGTCATCGGAAAACATAAAAAGAACGGCTTTTTCTGTTGTACATTTTTTCTAATGAACGCTACACTTTTTTCGCTGCATTCTCTGTCGATGATCCTTCGGGCAGGAATATCAAATGGTTTCACTTTTTTAGATACTTCACCTTTTACCCCTGAATAAACATAGGGCACTTCCTCATCTTTTGGAAAACCCTGCATGGATGAAAACATAGAAACATGGGTCGTACCTGGGATGCCATACCATTCGTCAAAGCCTTGCTGCGTGGGTTCTCTTTTACCTATCCAGTCATCACCACTGACATCCCATTTGCCATAGACAGCTGTTTTGTAGCCTTTAGTTTGGAGGATTTCAGCTATGGTGTTTTCCCACAACGTGATACCGGAAAAATAATCCTCACCTGTCCTCATGGCATACCTGCCGGTCATGATGGAAATTCTGGAAGGCGTACAAGTGTATTCTACATTAAAATTGGTGAGTCTGATCCCTTCCTTCCCTATTTTGTCGATATTGGGTGTAGGTACGCCGCGCACACCTCCGTACGAGTTGACCTCCCCTACCCCTATATTATCGCCAAAAATCAAAACGATATTCGGTTGATTTTGAGCTGATAAATCATTGATGCTTTTCAGAAATGCAAAGAATATCAGTGTGCAAACCACTATTTTACTTCTACATCTTGATGTTATTGGCATTAAAATAAATTGTCTTAATGAATTAATTGAACCACATTGAAATCCATTGAACTATATTGAACTAATTCCCCACTTCCACAATAACTTCAATCTCCACTGCCATATTGAAAGGCAGAGATCCTACTCCTACAGCACTTCGCGCGTGTTTTCCTTTGTCGCCAAACACTTCAATCATCAGATCTGAAAACCCATTCATCACTTTAGGATGATTTTCAAAATCCGGTGTAGCGTTGACCATTCCAAGGACTTTTACGATGCGTTTTACTTTTTGCAATGAGCCTAACTGGTGTTTCAATTCTGCGAGGATGATCAATCCTGTAAGTCTGGCCGCTTCCTGGCCTTGTTCTATGGTCAAGTCAGCACCTAACTTACCTTTGATATAAGTTCCATCTGACTTTTTGGGCCCTTTGCCGGACAGAAAAAGCAAGTTGCCGGTTTGTACACTGTTGACATAAGATGCGACAGGTGATGATACGAGAGGAAGTTCCAGCTTAAGTTCTGTGATGCGCTTGTCAGGATTTTGTGCTGAAATGGTCAATACTGAGAATAGCAGTATGCTGACTATGATGTTGATTTTTGAATGCATGTGAAATGATGATATTTGTTATAAAACTGTAAATGTATTTATTTTTTGGTTTTGCTGCAATTCTAATGTGAATATGTAGGAATAGGAAGGGCTATTTTTGATCAGTGATTAGGTCCTGAACTTGCAATGTTGTTCACAGATTGCGGTGATTCCACAGATCTAAGGAAGGGGTTCATCAACGAAGAGCAAATGGAAAAGATACAATAAGTCATCCGTCAATTTAACCTTAACATAACCTAGTTTCTGGCCTAGGTACTTAATAAGAGTATGTTTAAACTTTCATCATTTGTCTCCAAGCGGCAAATTTAATTTTATCCAGCGTTATATTTTTCGGCGTACCGCGTCAAGCTACGCTTGAACTTCCGACTATATTCAGTATTCGCTGCGAGCAGCTGCTCGCAGTTCCTTCTTTATTGAGTAAAGTATTTTACTCAATTCTCGTCACAGACGAGACCATTCAGTCATCTTGTCCAAAATTAAATTTCCTCGCTTTCGCTCAAACATAAAAATTTAAACATACTCTAAGTCCAGGGATACGAATTTTATTCAATATTGATTTCGTCAATTTCTACCGAATAGCTCAAACATGATATAATTTCTCCTACTTTTGTGGAAAATATTTTATGTTTTCCAAAAGACAATTATTTCTGCAACATGTAGCACAGACAAGTGAAGTTCCCATGTGTCTTGAAGTAAGTCATGCTTCAGGTATGTATATCTATGGGACTGATGGAAAAAAATATCTTGATTTTGATTCCGGAATATCTGTCAGTTCAGTTGGTCACTGTCATCCTGCAGTGGTAAATGCGGTAAAATTACAGGCAGAAACATATATGCATACTATGGTGTACGGAGAACATATTCAGGCACCACAGGTTGAATATGCCACACTATTGACCGAAGTTTTGAACAATGGGCTCAATAGTATTTATTACGTAAATAGTGGATCTGAAGCTGTTGAAGCAGCCATGAAACTGGCAAGAAAGGCCACAGGAAGATATGATATCATCAGTTGCGCCAATGCATATCACGGCAGTACTATCGCAGCAGAAAGCCTGAGAAGTGATACTACCTATACCAAACATTTTCTGCCCACCATACCGGGAGTTAGACACATCCGATTCAACAATGATACAGATTTAGCAAAGATTACCAACAAAACAGCTTGTGTGATCCTGGAACCCGTACAAGCCGAAGCAGGTATTATTGTTCCTGTAAATGACTACCTGCAAAAAGTCCAAACCCGCTGTCAAAAGACCGGGACATTATTGATTCTGGATGAAATTCAAACAGGATTCGGTCGCACAGGAGAAATGTTTGCACATCAAAAATATGGAATTACCCCGGACATATTGCTTATAGCAAAAGGGATGGGCGGTGGAATGCCTATAGGTGGGGTGGTGGCATCCAATGAAATGATGATACATTTTGCCCGCAATCCTGCACTTGGGCATATCACTACTTTCGGTGGACATCCGGTATGTGTAGCTGCTGCATTGGCAACTTTAAAGCTGCTCATAGATGAAACTTATATTGCTGAAATAGAAAAAAAGAAGTACTCTTAAAAAGTTTGCTGAAACATGCCATGATCAAAGAAGTGCGTTCTTCCGGTCTTATGATGGCTGTAGAAATCCACGATCCATCATTACTTACTCCTTTGATAGACAGAGTCATAAGCGATGGGGTCTTGATCGACTATTTTCTGTTCAATCCGTCTTCCTTTCGAATAGCACCTCCATTGATCATAACAGACCAGGAAATCCAACATGGTGTAAGCACTATATTGAAAGCTATGGATAGTATATTGAGATGAAGGAAAGCAAAATCAAATCACTATTGAGCTATCTGACTGAGGTGCATTTAGAAAGTGTTCCTTCAGAGTATAATGATCAACTACATGTAGTTCTGAAAAACGGAAGATATCAGTTGTGCACAGAAAATGCTATCTACTCATATGGTGACAAATATGATAATTTCAGAAAATGCTTTAAAAAAATGCAACTTCCGGATTCCAGTGGAACCAAAGTTTTGTTGTTGGGTTTCGGAATGGGAAGTATCCCATACATGCTCGAGAAAGTATTTATGAAAAATTACAGGTTTACCGGCGTGGAAATCGATCCTATGATTATATATCTTGCTTCCAAATACGTCTTGCCCGAATTGAGTTCCGAGATATCAATAATAGGGACCGATGCCGCCACATTTGTGGAACAAAATGAGGAACTTTTTGACATCATCTGTATTGATATTTTTATAGATGATAATATACCTCCTTATTTTCTCACAGAATCATTTCTTATAAAAGTCAAAGAAATCATCAAAGAAAGCGGTGTGATTTTGTTTAACCATCTTGGGTATACGTCACTTGATGTTTCAAAATCAAAACAATATTTTGAGACTGTATTTTCAAAGATATTTTTTGATTCGACAATGATAAAAGTTCATAAAAATATCATGATGATCAGCAAAAGAGACGTTGTAAATGCATAATGGATCAGCCTGCTATTTTCAAAGTCTACATCATATTTGACTCATTTTCAATGTAATACCATTTTCAAATTTATATTTGTAAACTTTTCAATTTTAAAATAACATGGATAATATCGAAAAATATGCCACTCTTGCTTTTGACTGGCTGATCAAAGCATTACCAAATATGGTACTGGCGATAGTAGTTTTATGGCTCGGTCTATGGGTGATAAAGAAGCTTACATCTGTTTTTTTAGTTACCTTGCAGAAAGCAGGATTTACTCCGGAGATTGGATCATTTCTGGGTACATTGGCAAATATTGCTCTTAAGGTTTTGCTGGTCGTCAGTGTGGCAGGCATGGTAGGCGTCAATACTGCAGCTTTTGTGGGCGTGCTGGCAGCCGGTGGGCTCGCGGTAGGATTGGCATTGCAGGGAAGTCTCGGAAACTTTGCAGCCGGCATTATCATAGTAGTCTTTAAGCCTTATAAAAAAGGGGATTGGGTGGAAATCAAGGAGAAATTTGGTAGAGTCACAGACATTCAGATATTTAATACAATCTTGCAGACTCCCGGAAATAAAGTGCTGATCATTCCCAATGGAGAGGTCATCAATGGAGTGATAACAAATTTTTCCGGAATAGGAAATATCCGACTTGAACTCAAAGTTTTGCTTCCGTATTCTGAAGATTTTCCCAGAACCAAATCCCTAATTTTGGATGTATTGAAACAAATGCCCGAAATTCTTGAAAATCCAGCTCCTGAGATAGGGATTGAAGAATTTGGACAAACTAATCTGGTGATCAATATCCGTCCATATGTCCGACCAGATGATTACTGGAAAGTATACTATGAAGTGATGGCGAACATCAAAAAAGTCTATAGTGAAAACGGTATAGGTATCACCTTTGCTGAGGGTTACGAGACAGGAAAGGTAGGACCTTGATCTAAAAATAATTTTGACTTTTATAAGGATTTTGTTGACATCTTTTGATATATTTGACCTTTAATTCAACTATAAAATAAATAAAATAATGTGTAAAAAATTCTTTTTTGGATGTTTGGCATATATCTTTGTTATTTCCACTGCCACATCACAGCAAAAAGCTAGTCCATATGATTATGGTAAAATGTGGACTTTTGAAAATCCACCTAAGGAATGGTTGAAATCTACTTATGGTATGGACGTTAAGGATGAGTGGTTTGATTTTGTAAGAAAATCGTCATTAAGATTTGCTTCCTGGTGTAGTGCATCATTTATTTCACCTGACGGGTTGATCATGACCAATCATCACTGTTCCAGAGATGTAGTGACAGCTTTGCAGAAAGAAGGTGAAAACTTTGATAAACAAGGATTTTATGCTGTCAACCTGGAAGATGAGCGCAAAGCTGAAGGTCTTTTTGTCGAACAAATGATCATGGCAGAAGATATCACCGCTCAGGTCCTGAAAGCAGTAAAGAATGCTAAAACGGATGAAGATGCTGCAGCGATGAGAAAATCAGCATTGGATTCGCTTCAAAAAGTATATGCTCAAAAAGACGGCTGGAAGGGTCTGAGATTACAAATGGTTACATTTTATAGCGGTGGAAAATTTTCTATTTATGGCTACAAAAGATATAGCGATATCAGATTAGTATGGATTCCGGAACTCGATCTTGGGTTTTTCGGTGGAGATCCCGACAACTTTACTTATCCTCGATACAACCTGGATGTTACCTTCTGGAGAGCTTATGACGAAAATGGCATACCACTCAATACTGCTGCCAACTATCTGAAATTCAATAAGAATGGAGCTGTGGAGGGAGAGCCAGTATTTGTAGTAGGCAACCCGGGCAGAACAGAAAGATACCGAACAGTGACACAGCTGAAATATGACAGAGACTACCGTTATCCGCTTCAGTATAAGTTCATGAAAAACAGGAATGATCTTATGATGAAAAAATATAATATAATAAAAAATGACCCTAAAAAAGAGTTTGAAGCTCAGGAATTATTAAACAATATTGCCAATGTGGCCAACTCAATGAAAGCGTTTGGAGGTATAGCAAAAGGCTTAAAAGATCCTGAACTTTTTGGCAGAAAGGAAGCTATGGAGAATTATATCCGTTCCAAATCACCTGGAGTCACTTACTGGGATGATCTGACCAAACACTACGAAGTACTCAATCCGCAAGGTTGGGCATATACACTGCTTCTTCCCAATCCTTTGAGAGGCAAGATATATTCCATGATGCATGATTTGGAAAATTACGCTGAAATGGTCAAAACATCAGCCCCTCAAGACAAAAAGGATAAACTGAAAGCAGTCATCACAGAAAAAGCAAAATCTATCAAAGATGAAGAAGAAATCGAATTATTCACAGTATTCCTTCAGGAAATCAAAGATGATATCTATCCGGGTGACATGACCCTCCAAAAGGTATTAGGAAAAAGAAATATTAAGGATTTTGTTGCCCACTTGGTTAAGGAAACAAAATTTACAGAGGATAAAAAAGTAGTGAAGTTTTTTGAGAAAGAAGATAAGATGGCTAAAGATGATGACATTCTGCTTGAAACAGCCAGAATTTTGGTCAATAAAAATAAAGAAGCCAATAAATTATTTGTTGATTCAAGTCCTGCAAGACAAGCATTGGAAGGCAAAATCGCCAATCAGGTATTTAAGGTATATGGCGACAAGTTACCACCTGATGCTACATTTACGCTCAGAATATCAGACGGAGTGGTCAAAGGATATGATTATAATGGAACCATAGCACCGGTAAATACTACTTTTTATGGAATGTATGACAGGTATTACAGCAATAAAGGTGTTTTTCCATTTTCTCTACCACAAAGGTGGCTCGATCCGACTCCGGAACTGCTTAAGTCACCCTTTAACACTGTATCAACCAATGATATTATCGGTGGCAATAGCGGAAGCCCACTCATCAATAAAAACAAAGAGGCCATAGGTTTGATATTTGACGGAAATATCGAATCACTTCCCGGCAATTTTATCTTTGATGAAAAGGTCAACAGAACAGTCTCTGTTCATGCCGGAGGTATTTATGCAGCCCTGAAGTATATATTTAAAGCTGACAGGATCATCAAGGAGATAGAGTAGGAAGGGTGTGTGAGTATTGACGGAGTACCCTGTAACAAATTTACTTGGTCTACTGCTGGGACAAGTTTCAGTCTTTTTAAGCCAGATAAATACAATTTGTGCTACATAACAACACAAAAGCCACATAACTAATAAGAGTTCTGCGGCTTTTTTATCTTTAATGTTGAAGTATCAGACTCCCGTAACTTAGGTTACACTGCTGATATTAAAACAATTGTACTTTTGTACTGTTTTTTACAAAAAATAACTTTAATATGTTTAAATATTTTATTGTTCTCATACTGGGATTTACCTTAATGTCTTGCAAAGGACAAAAGTCCGGAGCTTCAACTACGACAAACGTCTCAAATCAAGCTACAGAGAAATCAACTGAAACCCTTACAACAAAAATCAATATTGACATCGTTGAAGCCAAAAAAATGATGGAAGCCAACAAGGACATCGTTTTGATAGATGTCAGAACACCGGAAGAAATTGCCAGGGGCAAAATCAATAATGCTCTGGAAATGAATATCTCTTCACCAGAGTTTACAGATAAAATCAACAAGCTGGACAAAAGCAAAGAGTATATCGTGTACTGTGCAGTTGGTGGCAGGAGTGCTACCGCAGTATCTATGATGCAGCAAGTGGGTTTTACCAAAGTACACAATCTGGCCCCAGGATATGTAGGTTGGTCAAGACAATAATTATTCAGCATAATACATTTTCAATATGGAAAATCTTTTGAACACCTTCCTCAATGGATATGGTGGCTATGCATCTTATCTTTGGTCTGAGATCACCCACCCTTCATGGCACAACTACTTTTACTGGTTATTGCTAGTCAGTGCTTTCTTTTTTGGTCTTGAGATCCTGAAACCATGGAGAGAAAATCAAGCTATGTTCAGAAAAGATTTTTGGTTGGACTTTTTCTATATGTTCTTCAATTTTTTTCTTTTTTCATTGGTGATTTACAATGCGGCATCAGATGTTGTGGTCAATTTGTTTAACAATGGTATTAAATCTCTATTCTCCTTTGACTTACAAGCTTCCAATCCCTTGAGATCTTTTCCACTTTGGGCTATACTCTTGATTGGGTTTGTAGTAAGAGATTTTGTTCAGTGGTGGGTGCATAGATTGTTGCACAGAGTGGAGTGGCTGTGGGAATTTCACAAGGTCCATCACAGTGTGGAAGAAATGGGATTTGCGGCACATCTCAGATATCACTGGATGGAGACAATCGTGTACCGTACCATAGAATATATACCCTTAGCATTATTGGGCATCGGGTTGTATGACTTCTTTATCATACATATTTTCACTTTGGCGATCGGGCATTACAATCACAGTAATTTCCACATTGATGGTAAAATCACTGGTGGAGTTGTTGGTTTTTTAGCAGGTTTTGTGATGGTGATGGGACTTGCAGATATCACTTTTGTCAACGAATCAGATTTGCTCATCAAAACCGTTACCATTTTAGGAAGTACTATGACTGGATACTTAATTTTAGGACCATTTATGAAAAGAATATTTAATAGTCCTGAGATGCACATCTGGCATCACGCTTATGAACTTCCTGCCAACCGTAAATATGGAATCAATTTTGGAATTTCATTGGCGATATGGGATTACCTTTTTGGGACCGCTGAAATCCCACATGATGGAAGAGATATACGGCTGGGATTTCCTGGAGTAGAAAAATTTCCGCATTCGTTTTCAGGACAAATAGTCTATGGTATAAAAGAATAAATCAGAGTGTAAGATGAAATCTTTTTTTTAAGTAGTAGAAAACAAAAATGCCTGAAAAATTTCAGGCATTTTTGTTTTTTTTATCTACTCTTAATCCGTAATATAAGGATAGTCCTTCTGCGTATAATTATCTTCGTACAGCTCAGAAGGCAGTGGATATGGTGAATTTTCAGCAAATTCCATAGCATCATCTATCTCTTTGTTGATAGCTTCTATGATATCATCCACTTCTTTTTGAGAAGCGATTTTTTGTTTAATGATTCTATCCTGTATTACTACTAATGGATCTTTTTCCTTATATGCTTCGAGTTCTTCTTTAGTACGGTACTTGGCCGGATCCGAAACAGAGTGTCCTCTGTATCTGTATGTTTCTATTTCCAGATAATATGGCCCTTTCCCTGCTCTGATGTGCGCTGCTGCTCTAGTGAGGGCTTCATGGACCGATTCAGGATTCATACCATCGACGCTTTCACTGGGTATGTCGAAAGACAATCCTATCTTCGCCAGATCGTGGACATTGCTTGTTCTGGTCACTGAAGTACCCATGGCGTACATATTGTTTTCGCAGATGTATAGGACAGGCAGCTTCCATGTCATAGCCATATTGAATGATTCATACAGCGCTCCCTGACGTGCAGCTCCATCTCCGAACATTGTGACGCATAAGTTATCAGTTCCTTTATATTTTTCTGCAAAAGCGATACCTGTACCGATAGGTATCTGAGCACCTACGATACCATTGCCACCGAAATAATTATGTTCTGCAGAGAAAAAGTGCATACTCCCACCCTTTCCTTTTACACAGCCTGTGGCTTTACCATATAGCTCAGCCATACATGATGCCGGACTTAAACCTCTTGAGAGTGCGATTCCATGTTGGCGATACGCTGTCACAATTTTGTCTTCCTTTCTCAGTGCTGATACTAAGCCACCTGCAATAGCTTCCTGACCTATATACACATGGAAGAAACCTCGTATTTTCTGCTGTGAGTATGCAAATAATCCCTTCTCTTCAAATCTTCTGATTCTGTACATCGTCTCCAGCCATTTCAGATAAGTAGCTTTGTCATAATTTTGAGACGCTAATTTTTTATCTGATTTTTTTTTCTCCAATACTTCTGCCATGAGCTAATTTATCTTAAAATTATTTTTTTAAACCTGATTGATTTTTAAACCGTAAAATTAGTGGTTTGTTTACTATTAGTAGTCTTGTTAAGTAAATAATTTTAGCACCGATGCATTTTAAGGTTAATCAGAAGTTAAAAATATTTGATTTTGAAACAATTATATCACTTTTTTTCGTTTAGAGTATGTTTAGTGTGTATAACAAATTACACTTTTTATTAAATCGATAATGACTGTTAGGCTAACCACGAAATGAAATTAGTTTACGCCATTTTCCTCCACATACCCCTGCCTGCCTGCCTACGTATTCAGGCAGGGTGTTATAATTGTGCAATTTGTTAAACACCCGTATGTTTAAACTTTTATCATAATTCTTTTGACCTATGGATTTATACAGGATGTCTGGTATATTGCTTTGTGTGGTACTTATTCATAATATCTCTTTTGGACAAGATAAAAAAACCAAACAAGTTATACCCAATGACTCAACATATCAGGATAATATAAAAAAATCCAGGTTATACGGGATTTATATACCACGAGATATCGATGATGCACTTTCAAAACTTATGGAACTAACAGATGAAGATGCCAGAAAACCTCTTAGGGAAGTGTCTGAAGATATCATGGTAAAAAAACTCTATTTCGTATTGGGGCGATGGAGGGAGTACAACTGGCATTTTGAAGAGGGTTCCAGATTTTCACATTATCTCAGATTAAAAGGCTTGTACTACACAGAAGATATGACAAGATTTATGCTTACTCTTTTCCACCGTCATATCAATCAAAAACCACTTGATTCAGAAAAACTGATAAAAACCTTCATAGACCAAAGAAGTATAAAAATTAAGGAAGGTCAGTCCAAAATGGAGATTATACATTCTGAAAAAAAGAAAAACGCCAACAATTGACAATTATTTTTGATATCAATTGAACATTTTAAGAATATTTATTATTTACTATTCTGGTCAGTATTAAATACTGAAAATAATTTTTTTTTAATCAGTAAATTGTAAACATTTTAATCAATGAAAAACATTTTTAATCTTTTAGTTGCAGGAGCATTCCTGATGATATTTTCAAGTGCAAATGCTCAGGTAAAAACACCTGCGGCCAGCCCGGGAGCAAAAATCGAGCAGTCAGTAGGTCTGTCTACCATCAGTTTAGATTATAGCCGACCGAGTGCTAAAGGTCGTAAAGTTATGGGTGATCTTGTTCCATATGGTCAACTGTGGCGTACCGGTGCAAATCAAGGCACCAAAGTTACCTTCAGCGATGACGTAAAAGTCAATGGTGTGGATTTAAAGAAGGGCAAGTATTCTTTATTTACATTACCTGGGGCCACTGAATGGAAAGTTATATTCCACAAAGATGCCGGACTTAGTACTCCAGGTGGCGATAACTACAAAGAAAGCGATGAAGCAGCAAGAATATCTGTAGTTCCAACTGCAATACCCAATCATGTTGAAACTTTCTCTGTTGGATTTTCTAATTTGACTGACAATACTACTGAAATGTATATAGCATGGGAAAAAACCAGAGTTGGATTTACTGTAGATGTTATGACTGACGCTAAAGTTGTTGCAAGTATCACTCAGGCATTAGCAGGTCCTAGTGCCAATGATTATATGGCAGCTGCCAATTATTATTCTAATAGCGGAAAGGATATCAACAAAGCATTGGAATGGGGTGCAAAAGCGGTAAGCATGGGTGCAAATCAATTCTGGAATCTAAGAGGTTATAGCCTTATTCTGGCTAAAGCCGGAAAGTACACTGAAGCTATTGCTGTTGCAAAAGAATCGTTAACTAAAGCAACAGAAGCAAAAAACAATGACTATATCAAAATGAATAATGAGTCCATTGCTATGTGGTCAAAAAAATAATTGATTTCAATTATAGTTTTAAAAACCGGGGGCTTTGAAAATAGTCATCCGGTTTTTTTTATTCTTAATGGAAACACTCATTGTTTATGAATAAGGCTACTTCAATAATGTGACCGTCCCTGTAAATGTTTTGTTTTCAAACTTTTTAGGACCATCAGCACTGGCTGTACAAATATATGTATATACTCCCGGTTGGGACTCTCTATTTCCAAATTGAAGACCATCCCAGTGATTATTAATATCATCTGAAACAAAAATCAGGTTGCCAAAAGTATTAAATACGGATAGTTTATATTGGGTTACAGTGTATTTTTGATCTACAATTGGAAAGAAATTTTCATTACCGTTAACTGATTTTGGATAGATTATATTGGGAAAATAGAGGAATTCTCCTTTACAATCAAA
Source organism: Saprospiraceae bacterium (assembly GCA_016718205.1). Lineage (GTDB taxonomy): Bacteria > Bacteroidota > Bacteroidia > Chitinophagales > Saprospiraceae > OLB9. The sequence goes on along the minus strand of JADKEB010000036.1, from coordinate 82,622 downwards.
AAATCCGACAAACACTGTATCTGATTTTGAACATCCTGAATCTGTGAGCGTCACGCTGTAATATCCAGATGAAATCACCTGAATTCCTTTAGTTTGGGATCCATTACTCCATTTGATCGCACCACTGAAACTTGGAACAGACAAATTTTGAACTTCTCCACGGCACTTATCAATGTAATCTCCTATTGCAGGATTTGGTATTTTGATTTCACGGACATTGATTTCTGAACGCAACTCACATAGACCTTTTATTGCTGTGTACTTATAAGCTTTTGCAGATGATACCAGTATATTTTGTTGTGAGGGAAAGTCATCCCATGTCACTGTATTAAAATCTCCCTGTAGCGCCACTATTACACTTTTACCTTCACAAAAGCTGTAGACCTTAGAGCTGGTTATTCTAGGTGATGGCAAAACATATATATTGATCGTGTCTCGTTTTTTTGCATTGTAAAAATGTCGTTTCCAGCCAGTAGGCACCTGCTTTTGTTACATCTATAGTAGAAGTGGTTTTTCCATCTGACCATAAATATGTGGCATTTGGGGTTTCAAACTGATTCTTCAAAAGCAAAATAATTCCTTCGCAAATACTTGTATCAGGCCCAATATCTGGTTTTGAAATAGTATCACAATTGAAGTTTTGGAAAGTATTACCCAACAAATGATTACATGAAAAAATGCCTGTAAATAATAATAGTATAAATATAAATCTTAACATTTACGGTTTATATTTTTGTCTCAACAATTATAAAATTCAGACCATTTTTTAAGAAATACTTAAGAGTATGTTTAAAATTCCATCATTTGGCTGCAAGCGACAAATTTAATTTTATGCTTCGTTATATTTTTCGCCGAAGCTGCCGGCTACGACTGCAAAATATGCCTTGTCTAAAATTAAATTTGTATACTTTCGCTCAAACATGAAAATTTAAACAACATACTCTAAAATAATCTCAATCCAAATCGATAACTTTTCAAAATCTTTTTCGATATACATATTCGACTTTTCAAGAAAATTAAGAGCAAAATACATACTGTTTGCATTTGTGCCTTGAATATTTAGATTTTTTGGAATGGCACTTCCGTCTCTGAGTATTGAAGCATCATTTCTGATTCTATATCTTTTATTTCTCCAAATGATTGCAAATATACTTAAGTAGGTTGTGCAAAAACTATTTATTCCAAAATTTAGATAAAGAGAACTATTATACTGTGTCCCCAAAAATATACAGTCAGATGTAAATTTTTATTACTGTATCCTTCATATGAACAAATTTTAAAGAATGGGGTAATATTTGCTATATTAAGGCAGATTTATTTTACTGACTTTCTCTGCGTCGGTTCAATCCCGGCTACCCGTGCTATATTTTTTATGCGGCAGTAGTGTACAGTAAGCACGCAAGACTTCAGATCTTGATTGAAGAATCCAATCTTCGGAGCCTGTTCGATTCCGGTCTGCCGCTTCAGTTTTTATTAAGAATAGATTTATGATTTGGATGATGTAGAGAAATAGACTATCTTATAAGAATAAAAATGTTGATTTTTAGAAATTCAAATACTTTACTGTGCAAAAATGTTTATAGATGATAATCAAATGATCACATTTATTAATTTTCCGTCTCGAAAACAAAAACTAATATTTGTATATCTTTGTTGTTTATTTGATTAATTTGACCTAATGAATAAATTGAATATCTTAAGTAGAATTATTATAGATCCTGCAGTATGTCATGGTAAACCTGTCATCAGAGGTATGAGATACACTGTAAGTAGCATACTTGAATTATTGGCATCAGGAATGACACATCAAGAAATCTTAGATGATTTTCCTGACCTTGAGGAAGAAGATTTAAAAGCGTGCCTTTTATTTGCTGCCAAACTTTCAACTGTAAAAAGTATCACACAGCTAGTGGCATGAAATTTTTAGTAGATGCTCAACTACCTAAACGACCAAGTTTGTATCTTAGTAATCATGGTCACCATGCAATACACACATTAGATTTACCAAATAAAAATCTTACATCAGATGCAAATCAGCCTGCCCAACACAAAGACGATTACAATCTTAAAATAAGCCCTTAATTTGTTAACTTACATCACAACCAATGAAATATTACAAATTTTTGAGAAAAATCTAAATAATATAGTTCATCAGTTTGATGAAAATGATGTCTTAGAATTATCAAGGGAAAACATGATTACCATAATTTAGAACCAAAATGTAAATATTTCCCAAAATATACATGAAGAAGAATTTAGTTTATCCAATTTTCCAACGGGAAACTACTTTATAAAAGTGTTTGATGAACATTCAAAAAAGGTTATTCTTAATAAAATTGGTAATGTTATATTTCACGCCAAATCTTAGTTAAGAATAAACTGAACCATTTTGTTATCCCACTTAACACTTGATATTCAATCAGTCCTATTTTTTTAACTAAACCATTTCCAGAACATTGACTGTTTTACCTTCAAGAGATGATACTCCTTGCAGGTAAGCATCCATCGCACGGGCTGCTTCCCTGCCTTCATGAATAGCCCAGACTACCAATGACTGTCCACGCCGCATATCACCCGCAGCAAAGACATGTGGAATATTTGTTTGATAATTTTGTGTCTGTACATTGCCCCTTGCATCCAGTTGTACTCCAAGCTGTTCAATCATGCCTACTTTTTGAGGGAACAAAAATCCGGCCGCAATAAATACCGCGTCGCATTCCAATATCCTGATCGTTTCAGCCAACTCTCTTAATCCATAATTACCCGTTTCAGGGTTCATTTCCCAGACAATATCTACGATTTCAATCCCGGTAAGGTAGCCTTCTTCATTTTTTACAAACTGTTTGGTCTGAATGGACCATTCTCTCTGACAACCTTCTTCATGAGAAGATGATGTTCTAAGTATCATTGGCCAGAGTGGCCATGGATCTTTAATAGTTCTTGATGTACCGGGTTTAGTGAGAAGTTCTATTTGTGTGACGGATGCTGCTCCCTGTCTATTGGATGTACCTACACAGTCCGCACCAGTATCGCCACCACCGATGACGACGACTCTTTTGCCTTTAACATATATATCCGGCAATTTTTCGAAGCCTTTATCTATGTATTTATTGGATTTTTCTAGAAAGTCCATGGCGAAAAATACACCTTTTGCATCCCTGCCAGGTATATTGAGATCTCTGGGAATTGTACTTCCTCCTGTGAGTACGATGGCATCGTTTTTGGCTTCGATTTCCTTTATATCAGTATTCACACCTACATTGGCATTGCATATAAATGTGATTCCCGATGCTTCCATTTGCTTGACCCTACGATCTACCACCCATTTTTCGAGTTTAAAATCAGGAATTCCGTATCTGAGCAGTCCGCCCGGTTTTTCATTTCTTTCGTACACCGTGACTCGGTGACCAGCTTTATTGAGCTGCGATGCAGCTGCCAATCCTGCAGGCCCCGATCCGATGACGGCAATAGATTTGCCTGATTCTACCCTAATATTATTGGCTTTTACCCAGCCGTGAGCATATGCATGCTCGATGATTTGTTTTTCGATATTTTCGATACTGACAGGAAGATTATTTATACCCAATACGCATGCAGCTTCACATGGTGCCGGACATATTCTTCCTGTAAACTCCGGAAAATTATTGGTCTCAGAAAGAATCAGAAAAGCTTTGTGCCAATCTTCTTTGTATACTGCGTCATTAAAATCAGGAATAATATTACCCAATGGGCAGCCACTATGACAAAAAGGAACACCGCAGTCCATGCATCTGGCAGCTTGCGTATGAATAAAGCTATCTTCTGTTTTATTATATATCTCCTTATAATCCTGCAAACGTTCATTTACCATTCTTGATGAAGGTACTTCTCTTTTATACTTCTGAAAGCCTTTTGGATCAGCCATTTTTTAATTTTTGTATTTGATATGAATATTTTGAAAAAAGACTGTTAAAAACCATATCTGGTGGCAGCCACTTTTTTAGATTTTGGTATAAAACCAGGGTCTTTTCTTCTTTCGAGTACAGCTTTATACTCTACAGGCATTATTTTATTGAACTTTCTCTTCAGAGTATTCCAATGTGTAAGAATTTCAAGAGCTTGAGCAGACCCAGTGTATCTGAAATGGTCTCTCAGTTGCTCTTTCAGGATGTGCTCATCATGTGGTGTCATATCATCAATGATGACCATCTCCCGATTGAGTACAATGTTCAGATTTTCCGCCTGATCATACACATAAGCTACACCTCCACTCATTCCTGCTGCAAAGTTCCTCCCCACGCTCCCTAATATGGTTACCATACCGCCCGTCATATATTCACAGGCATTGTCCCCTACTCCTTCTACTACAGCAGCTGCGCCACTATTACGTACCGCAAAACGCTGGCCCGCTCGACCTCTTATAAATACTTCTCCTGATGTAGCACCAAATAGAGCGACATTACCTACAATGATGTTTTCCTCCGGATCACCTGAAAAATCTCTGTCCGGGGTGATGATCAGGGTTGCGCCACTTAAGCCTTTGCCGAAGTAGTCATTGGCTTCGCCTTCGAGTATAAAGTGAAGGCCTTTGATCCCGAATCCTCCAAAAGTTTGTCCTGCAGATCCTTTAAATCTGAAATCCAAAGATCCATGGGGCAAACCGGATGCACCATATTTTTTCGCAATATGGCTGGACAACATGGTGCCTACTGCCCTGTTGATACTTTTTATTGGAAAAGTGCTGTTGATAGCAATTTTGTCTTTTATAGCGAGAGACGCATATTCTATCAATTTGTGGTCAAGTACATCATCTATGCCATGATCTTGTGGAATCGATTTGTACAAAGTGTGGCCTTCAGTATTTTTCTGTTGATGAAGTAATGGTCCCAAATCCAGATTTCTATATTTCCAGTACTTCTTGCTCAAATCATAATCCAGCATATCCGATCTGCCCACCATCTCATCTACTGTGCGGAATCCAAGTTCCGCCATAATTTCACGTAAATCATTGGCTAAAAATGTGAAGTAATTTATAAGATATTCTACTCTTCCGTCAAATTTTGCTCTTAGAGACTCATCTTGCGTAGCTATACCGACCGGGCATGTATTGACGTGACACTTTCTCATCAGAATACAGCCGCTTACCACCAGAGCCGCTGTCGCAATGCCCCACTCTTCTGCACCGAGCATTGTGGCAATTGCCATATCCCTTCCTGTCCGTATTTGACCGTCTGTCTGTAATGTCACTCTGTCTCTTAGTCTGTTCCTGACCAAGACCTGATGTGTCTCCGCCAAGCCCAGTTCCCATGGAATACCAGCATGCATGATGGATGATAAAGGTGAAGCTCCGGTACCGCCATCAAATCCTGAAATGAGGATATGATCCGCATGGGCTTTTGCTACCCCGGAAGCTATGATACCTACACCTGCCTTAGCCACCAGTTTGACACTTATTCTTGCAGTTGGATTGGCATTTTTTAAATCAAAAATAAGCTGTGCCAAATCTTCAATCGAATATATATCGTGATGTGGAGGTGGTGAGATGAGTCCTACTCCTTCTGTAGAATGTCTGATACGGGCGATAGTGGCATCGACTTTATGTCCCGGCAACTGACCACCTTCACCGGGTTTGGCACCCTGGGCTATTTTAATTTGAATTTCGTCGGCATTATTCAGATATTCTATTGTAACACCAAATCTGCCTGATGCCACTTGTTTTATAGCAGAACGTTTGGAATCCCCGTTAGGTAGTGGTTGATATCTTTCGGCATCTTCGCCCCCTTCGCCACTATTACTTTTGCCACCGATTCTGTTCATCGCTATGGCCAGGGTCGTATGCGCTTCAGCCGAAATAGAGCCAAATGACATCGCACCTGTAGCAAACCTTTTCATGATTTTTTCGGCAGATTCAACCTGATCTATCGGTATAGAAGTACCTTGCTTAAAATCAAGCAGGCTTCTGAGTGTACAAGCTCTTTCGGACTGATTGTTGACCTCTTCTGTATACTTTTTAAACATTTCATAGCTTCCGGTTTTGGTGGATTGTTGCAAAAGATGTACTGATGCCGGGTTAAAAAGGTGAAATTCACCTCTTTGTTTCCACTGATATCTTCCTGATTCCGGTAGATTTGTATCTATGTGGCTGAATGCAAGATGGTGCTTGTGTAGTTGTTCCTTTGCCAGCATTTCAAATGTCATACCGCTTATTCTGGATACCGCACCCTTGAAACATACATCCATAACCTCTTTATGAATACCCAAAGCTTCAAATGTCTGTGCTGCTTTATATGAATTGACTGTGGAGATTCCAAGCTTTGACATAATCTTAAGCAATCCGGAATCAAGAGCTTTAATAAAATTTTTCTTCGCAGTATATACATCTTTGCCTTTTTGCAGAGCATGTGATTTTACACTTTCCAAAGCCAATGATGGATAAACTGCATCTGCACCAAACGACAACAGACAGGCTACATGATGTGCCTCAATGATGTCAAGCCCATTGACTACTATAGATGCTCTCCTTCTTAAGCCGGCATTGATCAGGTGGTGATGTACTGCGCCTATAGCCATCATCGACGGTACTGCGGCATTGGTTGAGGATATAGATGTATTGTCCAGAACAATTATAGTACTACCGTTTTTTATTTTTTCTTCAGTATCCAAACAAATCTTTTGAATGGCCTTTTGAAGGTTCTCCAGGTTTTCAATATCAAATAATGCTTCTATTTTCCCGGGCTTAAAGTCATCAGCATCTACAGACAACAATTTAAGAAAATCATCATCAGAAAAAACTGGCCCCTTCAATTGAATTTGTTTAGCGTTTTCAGGTTTGACATGCAGGATGTCGCCCAAATTGCCCAAATAACATTGTAAGGTCATAAAGAATTTTTCCCTTAGAGGGTCGATAGGAGGATTGGTGACCTGAGCAAACTCTTGTTTAAAATAATTATATATAGGTTGAGCTTGTTTTGAAAGCACTGCCAATGGTATATCTGACCCCATAGAATTAATCGGTTCATATCCGGTGTCTGCCATAGAAACCAGCAGAATTTCCTGATCTTCTTCCGTTAAACCAGCTGCAATTTCTCGTTGTATAAGTGGCAATACAGGTTCTGCTACCTTCACACCGTCCTTTATCTCGATGGTTTCTAATTTGAGTCTGAATTGATCATTCCATTTACTATAAGGATGCCGCTTGCATATTATTTCTTTCAACTCATCATCACCGACTATTCTGCCTGCATCAAGATCAGCAATAAGGATTTTCCCGGGAGCCAGATTGCCCTTATAAATAACTTTGTCCTGTGGTAAATCCAGCACCCCTGATTCAGATCCGAGTATGATTCTATCATCACTTGTCACACAGTATTTTGAAGGACGCAAACCATTTCTGTCAACTGTCGCGCCTACCACAATACCATCGGAAAAACATATCGATGCAGGTCCATCCCAAGGTTCCATCAAAGGTTCAAAGTGACTGTAAAAGTCCTTCTTAAAAGCATCCATGCCATTGTCATTCTGAAATGCTTCAGGCACCATCATCATCAATGCATGAGGCATACTATAACCATTTCTGAACAAAAACTCCAATACCGCATCAAAATTTCCGGAATCAGAAAGGGTATCACTGCATACTGGTAACAAATGCTTAAAATCATGTGGGGTGTACACGTCAGAAACAAGATCTTTCTCTCTGGCTGTCCACCAATTGACATTGCCCTGTACTGTATTGATCTCTCCATTGTGGGCAATACATCTGAAAGGCTGAGCAAGTTTCCATCTCGGTACTGTGTTGGTTGAAAATCTTGAGTGTACCAGGGCTATGGCTGAAGCAAATTGAGCATCTTGCAGATCTTTAAAATATGACCTGATCTGTATCGCTCTGAGCTGTCCTTTATATATTACGGTCTGAGATGAAAAAGATGGAAAATAAAAAACTTCTTTAAGTTGAGGATAGTATTGGATCACTTGGCGTACTATGTGATTGCGTATGACATAAAGCTTTCTTTCCAAATCGTGGCGCACGACTTTAACATCATCAGAAGCAACAAAAAGTTGAATCATATCAGGTTCGGTATCTAATGCACCTTGCCCAAGCATACTATTGTCTGTTGGGACATCCCTTGTAAACAACAATCTGAAATGATGTGCCCCAAGGATTTCATTGATGAGCTGAATAATGTGTTTCTTTTGAACCTCATCTTTGGGAATAAAAGTAAACCCCACTGCATAATGACCATCTTCCGGTAATATCTGACCGATTTTTTCAGCATAATTTCTAAAAAACACGTACGGAATCTGTGTCAAAATCCCTGCTCCATCTCCTGTATTTTCTTCACAACCACAAGCTCCACGGTGCTCCATATTTTCAAGCATAGTCAGTGCATCACTTACGATACTATGAGACTTATCACCTTGAAGATGGGCTATCAGTCCTATACCGCAAGCATCCTTTTCAAGCTGAGGCAAATAGAGTCCCTGGTCATTTTCAACAGATTGCATACTATGAATTTATTTTATGATTTTAGAATTTTATTTTGCAATTATACAATTGGAAGACAATATTATATTATATTTACAAGATAGAAACCATCAATTGAGCTTCGAATGTTATTTTCAAAAATTAATAATTTGTTGCAAAGCATTGTAATTCAGGTTTTTATTTAAAATTGTAGTGTTATGCCCATCTCACAGTCAGATCAACTATTCCAACTAGTAAAATCCCTGACAAAGGCTGAAAAGAGGAATTTTACTTTTTATACATCAAGAATACAGGACAGTGATTCATTGAAGTATATGCAATTGTTTGATATGATTGACAAACAAAAAGATGTCAATGACAATCTTATCCTCGGCAAGCTCAAAGGCGTCGATAAAAACCAATATTCCAATCTGAAACGACACCTGTACAAACAATTGATGATGAGTCTCAGGATGATACATATTCAGAAAAAAACAGATATCCAACTCCGTGAGTATCTGGATTATGCTGACATATTGTACGGTAAAGGACTTTATCTTCAAGCCCTTAAAATACTTGATAAAGCAAAAATTCTTGCAGAAAAATCTGACAATAATATCCTGCATCTGTCAATATTCGAAACTGAAAAAAATATAGAGTCAAGACACATCACGCGCAGCGGACCTGAGATGGTACCGGAACTCATTGCAAAATGTGATGAAAAGATCCAACAAATAGACAACATAGCCAGACTTTCAAACATCAGAATACTACTCCACAGCCACTATGTCAAAAATGGTCATGTCAAAAATGTTGATGAACTCAATGACTTCAAGTACAGATACAAATGGCTAAGGGAATACAATACTAAAGATGGTGTAGCCTACCATGAAAAAATTTACCTGTATCAATCTCTGGTATGGCTTTACTATATCTGCTTAGATTTTGAAAACTGTCTGATCAATGCTGAGAAATGGGTAGAACTTTTTGACAGTACGCCGCATCTGATTGATGATGATCCCGACCTGTATATGAGAGGATATCACTATCTGCTTACATGCACCTACAATTTGCGCATCATTGATAAATATGACAAGTATCTGGGTGAACTGGAAAAATACAGAACAGACAACTATGCAACTTTTAATAATAACTCGCAAATCATATCATTCCTATATGTACACTACGGAAGACTGAATTATCATTTTCTCCATGAGTCCTACAAAGAAGGGCTGCAGGTCATACCCTTTACCTTAAAAAGAATTCAAAGATATAAGCTTAAGCTGGATGCCCACAGAATATTGGTCTTCTACTTCAAAATTGCGTGGATGCATCTGATGGCAGGTGATCACTCCACAGCTTTAAAATACCTGAACCTTATCTTTCAAATGGAAGTCGGATCCTTAAGGGAAGATATCCAAGGCTATAGTCAGCTTATGTTTTTAATGGCCCATTTTGATGCAGGAAATGATCATATAATGGAATACCTTATCAAAGGTGCTAAACAATTTTTCAATAAAATGGAAGAAAAGAATAAACTTCAGAAGACTACATTAAAGTTTTTCCAAAAAATAACCCAAGCTCCGGTCAACGAAAGAAAAAATCTATTAAAAGATTTTGATCGCGAATTGATAGCATTGGAATCTGATGTTTTTGAGCACAGATCAATACTTTATTTAGATATAAGGGCTTGGATTGGAAAGAAATTTTGATGGATATAGGAAGCTTGAGTCGCTGATAGTTGACTTATTACAGAATGGAAATATAATTTTCACCCATTGTTAAAAATTCATCAGTATTACTTATTGGACTATTGTTTATGCTCTTCACTACCCCTGCCTGCCAAGTCACACAGGCAGGCTCATACCCTGAAGAGCATGTCAAGCTAACCTGGATGGACCAATTCTTAAGTACTTTTAATATTCTTGGATGGGTCATCTTCCTTTTTTACTTTTTGTGGGGATTCAACTATTACCGGCCATCGTGGATAGAAAAACATGGTCTCACAGCTGTATACCCTGATTCTGTAATGTTAATGCAAGAAATGCAGTTAGTCTCTGCAAAAGTAAATGCACTTAGAATCAAAATATCAAAGGATACTTCAGCACTAGCGTACCATCCTGATTGGACGATGATGGAAAATGATATCCGTATAGAACAAAAACGTTTTCTGACATCCTACGGTGACAAAGCCACAGGAAGAGTAAGGATCAGGCAATTGTTCCCCAAAGGCATTTTATTGTCATTATCTACTGCAGGCATATACATACCATTGGTTTGTGAAGGTCATATAGATCCTGGTTTGAACCCTATTCAATGGCCATTTACTTTGGCTCACGAAATGGCTCATGGGTACGGATATACTGATGAAGGGGAGTGCAATTTTATAGGTTTTGTCACTTGTATCAAATCTGAAAATTCTCATATCCAATATTCAGGATGGTTGGGTTACTGGCGATATTTGTACCGGGAAGTGGATCATCTTTCTGAAGAAAGGGCTGACAATGTGTATGCATCTATGTTGCCAGGAGTAAAAGCAGATCTGAAGGCCATCAGAAAAGATATCAACAGATACCCTGACATCCTGCCCTGGTTCAGGGATGTGATTTATGATTTATATTTAAAATCACATGGCATGTCAGATGGATTGGCGAGTTATGACGGGATTATTTCTCTGGTTCTGACCTGGAAAAAGGAAGCTGGTTATTAAAGTTGTAGATTGTAAGGAGGTTTCTTTAGGGGATTTAAAATAATTGGTAATAAGTTCTTAGTAGTCTATCTTGACAAACCTTTTGTAATCATCCCGATGTTGGCAGTTGCCCTGATTTTTGGGTTTTCTAAATTTTTGAGTTTCGGTCTATGTACTACAAATTTTAATTTTGTGAAGGACCTGTGTTTTATCTTCAGAACTTAAAAAGGCCCTCCTAAATAAGCTAAATAAGGAAGGGCCATTAAAAGAAGTATTTTATTGCTGCTTACTACTACTCGATGATGATCATTTTCTTAGTTGCTGTGAACTCACCGCTCTTAAGTGTATAGTACATTACACCGCTTGCTCCCAACTACGCTCTTGTGAATACTTCACTATTCAAGCCTTTATTTGCATTGATGTTTCTTACTGATACAACTTTTCCGGTTACGTCATATACACTCAATGTAGCTGCTGCTGCATCAGGTGTTACCGTTTGGTAAGAACCGCTATTACTGGGATATTCTATCCGCACAGTTGTTAAGGTCATACCTGTAGGTATAGTTACCTGCAAGCGGTGGTTTCTTAAATCGGCAGCAAGGGTACTAAGCATACTAAAATTGTAAACCAATGGCTGGCAAAGAGGTGCATTGGGTAGCGGCTGAGAGGCAAACTGTGCTGTATCCCATTTTTGCACTGAAATTGTTTAAACTGCCCGCAACCCCTGCCTGACTACGTAGGCAGGCAGGCTCATTCGCACGCAAATCGTGGCAAGCTCTGAAGAGCCCGCCAAGCTATGCTTGAGACATCCCACCCTTAAACTCCTAACTATTTGGATAATCCATTAAATTCAGAACTTAAAAATTATATAGTATAGTGCAATTTTGGGATACACCCATGAAAAGTATTTTTTATTTTCAGAACACCACAGACTCCAATTTTTTTTAACCGTTAAGGTTGTCTGCCCAAAACCATTTTATTTTGAGAATAATTAGGATCACCACTGTTGGGATAGCTCAATAGTTTCCAATCAACCGGAATGTCTGTGTAGTATGACAAAGTAGAAGTAGCTACTATTTTTTTAAATTCTCTTCATCAATGATTTTTCGGAGTGGACTCCCTTTTTAAAATCACTCAATTTTCACCATCTTCTTAGTCGCATTAATTGTATTGCCGCTCAATGTATAGAAGTAGATACCTGCATACGGTATATCTTTGGCTTCCAGAGTAATGGTATTCAGACCTTTGACAGATTTTACATTTCTCACCAACATGATCTTGCCTTGGTCGTCTGTGATCACAAGTTTTACATTTTCTGATTTTGTACCCAACCATCGGATATTGGTCGTAAATATGTATGGGTTGGGCTCGTTTTGGAGCAGTGCCATATTATTGACATCATTTCTAAATGTGATGCTAAGGCCACTTACTTTCAGGTCGCTTGTATAGGACTCAGATCTGGTGATCTCAGAGCTTAGCTGCAAGATATCTTCCAGTAACACGGAGTTTTTAGGGTCAATCACCAGAGTGAAAAGCTTTTTATCTCTATCAATAGTAAGTGGTTGCTTCGCAGCATAACTAAGCGTATAGGTGTCATCGTTCAACTTTCCGATACTGGTAGCATCGATATCCAGTCCTTCCGGTATCAAATCTACAAATACCGCATCTTTGAGCTTCAATGTAGTCTGGAATCCAAAGATATCTTTGAAGTTGGATGCATACACGGGTACATATATGCGCTCTTGTGGTTCCAAAACTACATTGGCCACTTCAAAATTAAGTTTTTTATTGGATCTTGGTTCTACGATGTTTTGTTGTGCGCCTGAAGCATTTCCGTTGATATCTCCTATTTTGACAGCTACAAAGTCCACTTTTTGCATAGGCAGCATCAGTGGGTTTTCAGAATAGCCCTCCGTATATGGGAATGGATACGTTAAGTCAAGATTCTGAAGCTTTTTGGGTAGTCTCCAGCTCTTATTATTAAATGCATTGGTCACACCAAGGATCAATTTTCTCAACTCCACAAGATCTGAAGCCGTAATCTTGCCGTCATTATTGGCATCGGATGCGATCATCTTATATACATTGTCATGGCGCTGCAGATCTAGAATATGTCTTTGGATCAGCACTAAATCGAGTGTAGAAACGCCCTCAAGATAGTCCCCGACATACTCAGCAGATACTGTATATTCAGCATTCAGTGGTACTTCAAAAAGGTATTCGCCCCGATCATCCGATAGGGTACTGTTTGATTGATCTTCCAGACTGGAGACAAGGTGTACCATTGCTCCTTTTTTGGCAACACCGCTGATAGACTCCACCTTTCCCGATATGGTAGTGCGCATGTCGGTATTGATGACAGTGACCTTGGTCTTGCAAAAGTCGCGATTGCCGGCAGCATCCCACACATAGACAGGTACTTCAAATATACCATGCGTATTCCACACTTTGCCCGCTGTTTTGGTCGATGGTACCCAGATGTAAGAAAGGCCTGCTTCGTACTCAGTTAAATTGGAAACTGTAGCAACTCCTCCAACTGGCTTGAAATAATGTTCCAAATGAATCATATTGGACACGGGCCCTACGGAGTCAAATGTATAGTACAATTCAGCATCCGGTGTACAATTGTCTTGTGCTTTGATGATAAAATCTTTGGCCCACAATGCAACTGAAGGATTGGAGTTGGAAGTGATACTTGTGCTCAGCTCTATACAAATGGGAGAAGGTGGTTTTTGATCCCTCAAATTAAATTCATACGTCTGCTCCGAGATATTACCACATTCGTCCTTAACTTTCCATGAGAGTTTATGCAGGTGATCACCTTGCCGGATAGTCACAGGTAATGTCTGTATGACAGCATCACTGCCGGTGACTGATGGCAGATAGCTCACATGGATTTCATCAGCCAAGATGATGTTGCCCATAAGCGATTTCACCTGATGGTACACACTCTGCCCAAGATTCATTTTTGTCCATAGACCGGAAGGTACGATTCCTTTCAATCCAGATGCGACTATATAATCTACCGTTTTGTCCCCATTGATATCCAGGTAAAAGTCAATGGATAGTCTCTGCTGGTCACCACAGGTTGTTTTGTCTGACAGCTTTGCCTTGAGTACTACACCAGATGTACATGTACTGCCTATAGCATTTACTTCATGTGACAAATCACTCCATTGTGGTGTGATAGTGTCATTGTAGAAGTAGCTGATCACAGGTGCATCTATGGTCTGTCCTGTGCAATGATTGTGATAAGAATACTGTACTACCCATTTTTTGCATGCACTTCCGGAAAAATAGAAGGTGTCGATTTTTATATGCTGACCTATCTCATCACACGGGCTATGGCTCACTTTGGGACTATGGGTGGCATTTTTGGCATGATCTATCGTAAAGTTACATTGATCCCACTGATAGATACCTGCTTCTGCAAAAGTCACTGCAAATGGCGTAGGGTGCGCATGGACCGTTATCTTCTGGACGCATGAAATTGGTGAATCCATGATCCTGAATGTACGCTCAAGTGTTCCTATATTGCAGATACCATTGCTTGTCCATCTGTCAAGATATGTCATAGCAAAGGTATCCGTACACAGTGCTCTCACTGCAGGAATTCCGGTAGACATGGTGCTACCTACCCGAATTGGATTTTGAGTATTGAGGCCGAATGTATCATCACATTGGAGGACGATATCTTTAGGACAGGTCATCACCGGAGGTATCTTGTGCTCGACTCTGACCTTAGCCCATCCATTATTAAAATTGTCCCGCATACCATTGATGATGAGTGTGTCACCTATGATACCGTTTCCATTGGCATCATCCCATACTCTGACTTCCACATCGTGAAGGCCATATGTCATGCCTGGCATGATGTCGCTACAGCAAAATGTTACATATTCGCCGCCATCCGTATCTGCCGGATTATTGTCTGTGTGTACCCAGGAGTTGACGGTGCCTGTTGCTGCAATGTTACTATAAGTAAGATTGTTGTTGTGATGATTGATGCCATCATTTTCACAGCTGCTGCCCATCTTGCGTCTGATCTCTACTCTGACACGACTGCATGGATCATACGAGCCATTGTTTATTGATGTGTGGAACAACTTGGCATATCCACCTCCCTGTGATGATCCTGAAAGACTGACAACGATGTTTTGCTTCAATATCACAGTAGGTGCCATCAAATCCTGTATATGAATGGTAGTCGTTTTTTGGGCCTGGTTGCCGGCACAGTCTTCTACTATGTAGGTGATATTATGAATACCTTTGACCAGTCCATGGATAATATAAGAGGGCATCGTACCGCTAACTGTTGTGCCTATAGGAGTAATCACGGACCATTTCAGTTTTGATATTTCTGTACAATCATCCTGCAGCAACGTAGGCAAAGGTACTACTACACTTGCGGAACAATCGTGTGTACCCAGCGTCTGCGTGATCGGAGCGATGGTAAATTGTGGCCCTGTTGTATCCCTAAGGATAATGATTTGGGTCAAATTTCTGAAAGCATTGGTACAATCATCCAATACTATCCATTTTCTAAGGATTTTTCTCTCTTTGATGCATCCTGAAAAGCTTTCGATTCGGATCTCTTCGTCAGTATATGAGGTATAGATATTACAGACATTGTTTTCTATCCTTTGATTGTGAAAGCCTCTGTCCGTTCCTCTTGCCTTGTAAGTAAATCCACCATAGACACTTCCTTCATTGTTTTCGATGACGTAACGAGATTTGGAATCATCCAAAGTCGCTTTATTGTCAAATGCTTGTTGGATATGCTGTGGTGTGAAATCACTTTTACAATCCAGGACTACTTGTGCTACCGGATCCCTGATATCGGTCAATGACAATGGTGTGAAATTTAATATTTGCTCACAACTGGCTTTATTGCCTGGTTTATCGGTAAATAGCCAAGCTCTCTTTATTTGTTTTACACCACAGGTACCTGCGGAAATGATGTCAACAAAAGAAACATCCATATTACTGCAATTGTCTGCGACGTCTGGTTTTCTGCTCAGGGCAAAAGATGGAGATCCTCCAAAATGGAGCGCAGCGGTTTCTGATCTTATGGTCTCAAACTCATGACACGCAAATGATTGGCTCGAATGGCAATCAGTAATCTCCGGTGCCAGTTTATCTTCGAGCTTGATCGTACTCCAGCAAGAGTTTCCAGTACATCTCTCTTTGATAGATACCATAAATATCTCTCCGTTATTTGGATTTTTCACAGGATTGGGCACTACTTTTCCCTTGCTATCGGTCACCACCAGATCATAAAACTCAGGTGGATTGACAGCCTGAGTCAGAAAAATGCCGGCATGCAAAAAAATCTCACAATCCTGATTGACACTTGCATTGAGATTTCCCTGACAGGCTAAAGTGGCGGACTTGTATGAATGCAATATAAATTCATCACTGAGTCGTGTACAGGTGCCGAAATTGATCCTGATACGATATCTGACATTGGGAACATTGGGTGGCAATCCTGTGAAAGTGAAAATACCATCAGTATTGGGACCACTCCATGGTAGCCAAGATGCACCTTCATATCTCTCCAAAATAAAATCTGGTATATAAGCCGCTCCACCCAACATGACATTGACATCAAGCGTCCCAGTCTGCCCTTCACATAGATACAATCCCGCAGGAACTCCTGAAAAAACTACATCTATCAGATCGCAAGACACACCAAACGTATATGCCGTATAAGTATTGGGGACAATAGCAGCATTGGTCGTGATGGTGCCTGCATTGAGGTCTGCGCCGACATCGAGCGTACCCGGTATGTCAACCCATTGCGTGCCGTTCCACCCTACTATCCTTAGCCCCATGAGCATACCATTGGTGAGTGTATTGATCTGAGATGCATTGCTCCAGTGTAGCCTGAGACGGACGGGTGCGGTGCCATCTACATCCCAGTATTCGATGGGACTGACAGCTGATACACCCACTTCACGCATGGTACGTGGAAATGGAGCACCCACAGGCAGTGCAGGTTCATTACTTCCGAGAAGCGAAGTCGTAACGGCCACATCAGGATTGGTACGAAAGTATGCAGCGCTGATAGGTGAAGCTACTGTGATAGGTGAAGGAGCAATCGTGGTTACTGGGCCATAAACACCATTGTCTCCGATAGGAAATGTGAAAACCTGATGGACATAGTTTTTTACATAACCGTCCACATGTGCAGCATCTGAGACTGCAGCCACACTCGATGTACCAGCAAACGAAAAATAGGTAGGCCCATTTCTTTTAGTACCTACGATCCCAGGAAGAACCCCATTGCCTCCATTGATAAAATGATGTTCCTTAAACACTGACATCTCTCTTGCGCCGTGCACAAAGGTGTTGCCCCTGGTTTTGCTTTGGGCAGATAAAGTAAATGTACATGTTGCAACCAGGCTGATAAAGACAATCAAAGCCCACTTTTGCAACAATATATTTTTACATTTTTTCTGCATCTAAAATTCTAATTCTATGACATTATGAGGTATTGTAAAAACAGGTGAAAAGTTTTGGATCTAATTGAATTATTTTGTATATTAAATTTTCTAACTAATTTAGCTTTTCAATATTTAACCCTGTACATGTTGGAACTGTATTCATGTCAATAGTATTAACTCTTTGCATCCTTATGCGGATAACATCACTTGCAGATAATTGTAAAATTATGCTTCGGCTACTACAAGAAGAAGATCCACCATAAGCATGGATTATAATATTGGAATTAACTATCTCGGTATTATTGTTTTCTAACCAAAATCTACTTGATACTTCATTGGTTGATGCAATATTTACTCCGATATTATACGTAATTCTATATGTACCAGTTTCGCTAACTGTTATTTGATTTGTTGCGAGAGTAAATATAGATCCTAAATTAATCCTTACAGTATTAATATTTAGCGTACTTACCACGTTAGAAATAGTTTGTGAAGCTGTGGTTGAATATAAATCTACAACTTTCAATGTCTTACCTTGTGGTTCCCATTGACTAGAAGAAGTATTATAAGTTAGCACTTGGCTATTACTTGGTGCTGTATTGGCCACATTTCTTCCCTGCAATTGATTAGCATTCCAGAGAGGTGCAGTATTGTTTACAGTAAGTGTGGCATTGGCCCCACCGACAACTGCATTGGTAGCTCCGGCATCGAGAACAAGAGGGTTTGTAGCCACATTGGAGCTGGTACCTGCTGTGATATTATTTCTTGTTATCCCTAAGCTAGTTGTTCCACTTGCAGTTGTAGCTGTAATGGGTGCAGTACCATTGATAATTCCTATTTTATTGTTAAAAGTATTCCAATCGGTACTGCTAATTGCTCCTGTTGTGGAAGTATTTGCTGTGGCAATAGAAACCACAGGAGTTGTGGAGCCAGTTGCTACAGAGATGGGTAAAGTTCCTGTGACATTGGTAACTGTCCCACCTGTTGAGTTTAAAGTTGTCCCTGTTATGGAAAGTCCTGTACCCAATGTTATTGGAGTGATATTACCTGCTCCACGACCGAATAAGCTATTTGTTGTAATTGCTAAATCTGTCGGAGAAGCAGTTCCGGCTGTTGCATTTGTTTTAACTGTATTTGCTGCCATTGTTGCCAAATCAACATTTGCAACTGTTCCATCTACAATCTTGGCAGAAGTCACAGCGTTGTCAGCTATATCGGCTGTTACAATCGTTCCATCGGCAATTTTAGCAGAAGTTACGGCATCATTAGCAATGGTGGTTGCATTGGAATTGGCAGCAGCAGTTACATCTCCTGTAAGAGCCGCTCTTTCAAAAGATGTGCCATTTAAAGTGATAGATGTGCTTCCTGTATAAGTGGTATTGGTTGGTATCACCCAAGTACCATCGCCGCGAAGAAAAGTAGTGGCGGTGGCACCTATTGGTAATTTTGCAACCGTTACGGCGTTGTTGGCTATATCGGATGTGACTATCGTTCCATCTACAATCTTGGCAGAAGTCACAGCGTTGTCAGCTATATCGGCTGTTGCGATGGTTCCGTCTAATATATTGGTAGTAGTTACTTTTCCAGTGCCAATAGTTGGATTTGGGTAGGTTCCTGTTAAATCACCACCTGCTGTTCCTGATGGTGCAGCCGTTATGGTACCACTTCCGCCTAAAGCAATGGAAGTTCCATTGATGGTTACGCTACTATTAGCCAATTGAGTATTGACAATTCCTGCAGATGCAGACAAATTAGAAGTTGTAATTCCAGTTAAGGCAATTGCACCCGAAGATACACCATTTATCGTACTTGTAATGTTTCCGGAGGCACTTGATAAAACATTTGTGTTGATCATTGGAACGGCCGTACCCGCTACTCCGTTTACCGTTGTAGATAAATTATTAGCCGACGAAGTATTAGAAACTGTTGTGGCTACAGATGTAACGCTTAATGTTCCATCGCCCAAAACATTTAAACCTGAACCTACTTTTATACCTCCTAAAGTAGAAACGGTAGCTGGATTTAGTGTTATGGTATTAGCTGTATTGGTTAAACCTGTTGAAAAAGTTAATGCTGATTGTTTGTTATTAAAAATGTTCCAATCGGAGGATGATAAAAATCCATTAGTAGATCCGTTGGCTTGATTGATACTGAAAGCGCCTGTTGTGTTATTATAAGTTAAAGGGGCTGTGGCAGATAATCCAGTCAGGCTAATCCCACCTAATCCTGCCAAAGTGTAAGTTGGAATGTTAAATACCCCTGTACCTGCAGTGTAAGTAGCAGCACCACTATTTCCCGTTGTTGTCAAAGATACCGCATTTCTTGCTCTGGTGTCCGTAAAATATAAGTTAGTTACTTCCGGTACGACGCTTGTATTTAGTGTTTGCCAGGTTTTGTCACCGCGCCAATATTGTGGAGCGGTTCCTGCGGCTATGGCATTTTCTTTATTGTTGAATGTCGTCCAGTTTGCGGCTGTCAATAATCCTCTGTTTGAAGCTGAAGCATCAGGAATATTGAATGTATGAACCGAACCTGAAGAGTTTATATTGAAATCTGAACCAGCAGTACCTGTGGCAAAAGTTTGTATAGATTGGGTCAATCCATTGAGAGATGTGATGGCATTATTGCTCAGTAGGCTGGAAAGTGTCCGGGTCGTGACATCACCATTCACATCAGTGGTCAGGAAATTGATGTTGGTAGTATTGGTGCCGAGGCCTTCGAATCTAAGAGTACCTGAAGCATGTAATTTTGCCATTGGGTTATCGTTGCCTATACCTAAATTACCACCTAAATAATTTATATAAGAGTTTTGGGATAAACCGGCTCCATGCGCCAGTTTTGTATTTATCTTGTCAGCTTCTACAAGGAGTAAGGCTTGACTTTGACCTGTAACTTTTCCGGAACCAAAAACTTCAGCCTGATGCACATCTTCAAGTTGAAGTCCTTCTCCATTGGCTAAAATCCTGTCATTTTTCGTCCAATCCGAAAATTTATTTCCATTGGCTATAATATACTCATTTTGGGTAAAATTAGCTGCAGCCCCCTGATTTAAGATGACATTTGTATTATCATGAAATAATTCCAGTTCTCTTGTGATGGTAAAATTTAGCTTATTATTTTGAAAATCTCTTATCTTTTCACCAAAGCTTAAATTAAGTCTATTTTTTGCAGTTTTTTCAATACCTCCTACAAAAATATTTTCAGAGTTATTGTCATCAAGTGTTTGAATACTTCCATTTAAATTGGACGTCAAAGAAAGGTTACTGTGGTTATTTGGATCCACACTTAGGTTATGATCAGGTTTTATCCCAAACACGACATTGGCATCGTCTTTGAGTAGTATCCCCATTTTCCCCCATGATATGATAGGTAAGTCAGCATCAATGCTGCCCAATGCTGCCCCTGATGAAGGGTTGTTGCCCCCAAGCCTCCAGAATCCATCAGATGAAATCTTCCCAACATTTCCTCCAAATATTGTAAGCAAACTGTCAGAAACTAATCCTAATGGTAAACCTTCAAATCTAAGTGTACCTGAAGTATGCAGTTTTGCCATAGGATTGATCAGTCCAATACCGACATTGCCGCTATTCTTATTGTAAATATGCGTGCCGCTGAGCGTCCATTTGCTACTATCAATCTGCTTGAACGTACCCTTATGGTCGATGACTCTTACTTGTGCGTGGATATAACCCAAGCCACAAAATAAAAATATGGCAAGATGTATTATTTTTGATAACTTTGGCATCTTAAAATTGTATATAGAAACAAAAAACAATTTTGTTTGACATATTTTGAAAGGACTTCCAAAACCAGTGCATCACTGATGATGGAAATCCTATCATATATTTAGTCCAAAATGGAAAGTCATGTACTGCTACATGTCTATTTGATCCAGTGAACTTCGATTTTATCTCCTGTGGCAAGACTCCATTTGGGCAAGGGGGAAGTCCTGTGCCCCTCCATTCCTTTTTGATCCAGTGAACTTCGATTTTATCTCCTGTGGCAAGACTCCATTCGGCATCTTCTACCAAAGTAACAACACTACCAGCTACAGTATAGTCATCATTTGCGAGGAGTTTAGCACCATTTCTGTATACCCAAACTTTGCTATATACTGGCAATGGAGTTGCAGTACCGGTGACCGTATAAGTAAGTGTTCCTGCAGTAGCTGTAAATACTTGCTCTCCACTCTTGAGTAAGCTCTCCTGAGTGATCTTTTTGAAAGTACCGTCAGCACCTACTACTACGAGACTGTCTACTGCACTTCCTGACTGCAATCCGGTGACCTTCAATACATTGGTAGCATCTGTCCCGATCGTTGTGGGTTTTGTAAGTGCACCTCCCAACTCCACCAAATTACCAGTCTTTGTAAGACCGTTGCTAAATGTTAGCGCATTGAATAGTGTAGATGCAGAGATTCTTTTTAAGGCACCCGAACTCGGGTCCACCACCACCAAACTATCTGTCGCTGCTGCTCCTGACCCAAGTCCTGTTACCTTAACAGATCCAGCTGTTGAAGCTAAAATCAGATCAAAGGCATTAGCAGAAATAGTTGTAGCCTCTGTCAGCGCCCCACCCAATTTTACTGTTTGTCCTGCTTTTGTGAGACCATTGGTAGCATTGTTGAGATAATTTAAAAGCATTGCCATAGTATCTGAATATGCCACATAATTATTGAGACTATCACCCAATTGTTTTGGAGTGACATAAAGCACAAGGCTGTCCATTTTTGTGATAATGGTATTAGAGTTTGAAGCCTTGAGTACGTACTTGATAGTACCCTTGTTGTCTATGACTTTGGTAGAGTCAAGCTGTGCATTGGCACTTGCTGCCATAAATAGTATGGCGACTAGTGGAAGAAAATACTTTCTCATTTTGAATTGATTTAAAGATTTAAAAAAAAAATTATAAAAATTTGTTATTAAAATATTTACTTGATCTGAACGATTCTTATTTCATCATCAGGTACACATATTACTCCTGCTTCCAGGGCTATTGTAGTCGTATTGACCATGGTAGCACCTATTCTGGCCCCGTTTCTATATACATTGATTTTGTCGATATCGGTGATGGGCATCGGAGTAGGAAATTGGGTCTGACCTCCTGCAGCCACATGTAATATTTGCTCCTCTACGATCAGTGCGGATGTCGATGACTTGCTGATGCGCCCAGTCACCGGATCAATGGTGAGTATTTCATCTGTCAATGGATTGCCTGATCCCAGGCCTGTGATAGAGAGTGTATTGGTCGGACTGGTTCCTATTACCGTTGGAGTATTGAGTGGTCCCAATCCACTGGTGAGTACTTTGACCCATTTGGTGCCATCATTATAGTAGTATCCGGGAAGTACGTCATTTTGTGTAGCAGTATTATATACCGTCATGCCTGCGATATGTGTGGTAAGTGGTGCAGCATTGGTGGTAGCAGTGAGCGAAATTCGCGGCATAAGCAAGCCCTGATTGGGACTTTCGAGTTCCAAAATAGAGTTGGGGTCAATCACTGTAGGATTATCACCAATTTTTGCCTGAGCCATGCCACCTACATAAGATAGAACCACTGCCATTATAGATATAGCCCATCTAAAATAGTATGATTTACTTTTCACTTATTTTATAAATTATCATTTTAAATTTTCAATATGGCTAATTGTATCAATATTTGCTCCCGTCTTTACGAGTTAATCCAAATTGATAGGGAGTACTGCTCATACGGTACAAATTGAATCAATTAAATATACAAAAAAATGTATTTTAATTTTATTTATATATAATATTACTATAAGTCATTCTAAAATTTTGATGTAGTCAAAAATCTACAAATTTAATAATATCTCAACAACTAATTAACATACAACACCATACATAGTCAAAAAGTATCACAAATGTACGACAAGTATTTAATTATTGTGGTCATTAGTGAGATTTCTTTTTAAATAATTAAACATTACGATAAATTATATAGTTAAAAAGTGGTAAAATTTCATTTTTTTAGAGATGACACTACACGGTTTAGAATATGAAGATTTGTTGTGTAATGGATATTAAATGTAAGTAACCAGATGCGAGGCAAACTGAAGGTGAAAAATACTAGTAATTTTAACAATTATTATGCCAATTTCTTAATGAACTTTCATTATAATCCTAGTAGGAATTTTTCAATAATTCCAGCTGATCTTACCGTAACGGGGGTAGCTACATAGCGGTAGCAATAGTATGATCCTGCTGAATATATTGGCGCTTGCCCCGTAAAACTAGGGTCTGAACTTGTTATCTGCAACCATCCCAACGGTGTCACTCCATTATTGAAATCAAAAGTACTAAAACTTGTAGGGTTATTAGTATTTGTTGTAAATTGAACTCGAGCAATAAAACCAACTGGTCTTTTATTTACTCGAATTTGACTGTCCAAAATTCTACATTTCGCCCTACAAGCCAACCACTGCTGGTCAGTAAAGGGCTGATTATCAAAATCTTGAAAGCATTTTCTCATATTTGCTTTTTTTAGACAATCTTCAGTATTTGCCATAACGCAAGGATCAGTGCAAGGATTATAATCATAATTAAATACCCCTGTTGATACATTATAAGTAAATTGTCCTAAAGAAATAAAAGGAATAGATAGAATTATGAAAAGACTAAGTATTTTGACATTTTTCATTTATGATTTTTTAAATGTAACCTAAATATCTAAAATGAGATTCGTAGTGAGAGCTTCAAATACAATAAAATCAGCACTTTTAGCGACAAATCATAGTCACTTCTATGGTGCGAAGCTAAAAGTGAGCATAGCGACTGATTTTGAAGTATTTGGAGGTCGTAATAGATTATCATTTTAGATTTTTAGGTGTAAAGTAATAATTTTCGGGCGAACCTAAATATACCCAGCAAAATGGTCCGTCTTTCATTTTTTTGGGTGTGTGATTTTTTTCTCCGAGGGGTGTCACATCCACACCCTAAATCGAGACTGAATAATCTTTTACTCCTTTCATTACCTAAGCTTTTTGACTTTGCTGACCGTCAGAAACTAACGGTGTGAGAATTCCCACTTTGATAATCGACATTGATTTCGGGACGACTTTTAGCCTTTCAATCGATGACAACGTCAGCACTGGCGACGGACGCAGCGTTAGCAAGTCTGTCCGTCCAGTGCATTGTTATGATCTGGCTTTCTTTTATACTAATTCCAATTTGTTGTTGTTTGTTATTTCAACGTTGAAGTTCACTTTAGCACCCAATGCTTCGAAAACTTTCAAAATTGTTTCGAATCTTGCATTTTTTACACTATTCTCTATCTTTGAAATTTGTGCTTTTTGCACACCAACTAATTTACCTAATTGCTCTTGAGTTAAGTTTCGTTGTTTTCTAACTTCCTTAATTTTATATCCAAGCAAATCTATTCGTAATTCATTTTCGAAGGCTTCACGTTTTATTGTTCCACGTTTTCCTATATGTTTATCAATCATTGTTTCAAGAGAAACTGTTTTGAATCTATCCTTCATTTTTCTGTTTTTTATATTTGTTATTTAAATATCCAATTCTAATTTCTTCGGCTTTATTAATTTCTTTCTTTGGTGTCTTCTGTGTTTTTTTCAATATTCCATGTGTTGCTATGACTAAGGTATTTGAACTATTAATTGTATCCCAAAAAGAAAAAAGCCTATATGCTTTTCCATTATATAATGTTCTAAACTCCCAAATATTATTATTAAGTTTTTTAAAAATTTCGGTGTCATATGTTGATTGGGCTTTTCTTATATTATAGTATATTTTATCCCTTGTTTTGACGTCAAGACTGTCCATAAACTCAACGGCTTCAGCTAACAATTCTACGGTAAAATTACCCATTAACTTATTTTTTAGCAAAGATAAGTATTTCCCTATTAGGAAACTAAAAATTTCCTTTTTATTTTAGTCGATCATAACGGTTTCGGGGTCAAGTAGACCAATGCATCTCAGCCCCAGCCTCTCACAGAACCGTATCCCGATGGTGATCGGGACAGGCTGTGAACCTCTCGATTCATACGGCTCTTGACATACAATCTTAGATTTTAGATACCGCCCAATGCATAAAAAGAGTAGGATACTTTGACTTGATGTCTCGTAGCCAATCGTCTGCCTTAAGGTAGCTACCCAATTTCTTAAACTTATTCTTTACCCATTTCGCTATACGATAATCCAAATGTCGGAATAATTTCTCTAATGACAAAATATTCATCTTGCCATAATAATTTATTATCCCTCGTGATTTAACGTTGAGCATCTCCGCCAGGTTTTGCAAGGTAAGTGTGCTCGCTCGATGAAATTTCATTTGTTTCCATTCTTCAATGATGCGAGTCCGAGCTTTCATACTTATCTCACATCCGAAGCCTAGAAATCTTCCCGATTCTCTCTTGCTAACATCCCGCCAATGCTCTGATGGAGTCAATACTCAGCATCATATGCATATCAACTCTAACTCCGTTAGGGTAATGAATACTCATCTGAGGAATAAAGGATGGTGACACTTGAACAGATACAAACTTGCTCTTATGCTCATTTATGACCGAAGGTTTCCTTTCCTTGCTACGCCAATTGTAAAATGTGCTCTTGTCAAAGGGCTTCCCATCGCAATATTTACTGATGCTCTGACCCGATTGCTCCCATTCTGTTAGCCACTGATCTATTTGTTCTTTGTCGTATCGCATCTGACTTTGTTTTTTTTTGCAAAGGTACCACCTATGCCGAAGGTTGGCAATACGGGGTTCGTCGGATGCTTACACAGCAATGCAGAAAAAACATGCTGGGCTATTGAGGGAATGCTGTATCCTTTAACATTGCTCACCTGAATTTGCATATTATTGGTTTCAACTTTGTCGATATTGTTATAACCTGTCGAAGCTACACAGACATACCGATTTACCGCAACTTTGGCATCATTGACAAAGTATAAGAATTGATTTGAAATTTATTGACAATAACAATGTCAGCATCGGAAGGCATCCCTGCCAACTATAAAACTTTAGTCCTTTCATATGCTATAAAATCTCCTAAAGAGTGAAGAGATCAAAACTTAAATCTCCTGGCTTGTTGGTATATGCATCTATAAATCGGATCTTTAAATTGTTCATGTTTGTATGATGATAAAACTACAAAGAAAAAAAATCTTGAGGTAGTAATTTTATAAATAAAATGGGCTGCAATTTCATTTTGCAACCCATTTTATAATCTCCTACTCTTAAATTAAAAATAGGGCTTATCTGTTTACTATTTATATCAATAACCAGGATTTTGCGTCAGTTTTTTATTGACATCAATCTCACGTTGCGGAACAGGTAATACCAATTTATTGTCATTCCATGGCAATGTTCCAACAGTGCCTTTTGCGCGCTTAATATCATGCAATCTATGACCTTCAAATGCAAGTTCTAATCTACGTTCTTTCAAAATCGCATCTAAAGTTAATTGAGACGATGTCAATGGTGTAGCGTTGGCTCTTGTTCTCAAACGGTTGATATCATTAAGTGGTGTATCTCCTCTGCTTTCATTCAATCGGAAATTGCTCTCAGCGCGTATTAAATACATTTCAGCCAGACGTAATACCACCACATTACCAAATCTATCAATAAATTTATTAGTAAATTCATTTGATGACGTTGCAGTTGGTTTGATAAAGAACTTTCCTCTATCATCATTAGCGTCATATTGTGTTTTGTGGGCTGCCAATATACGAATATCACCTCGTCCGGCAGTACCTGGAATTGCGCTTAAAGTTGTACTAAAGAAAGTGTTCATACCATTGAAACCATCCTGGTCACTGGTTTGTACTGCAAATATGTACTCCGCAGGATTAGCTCCACCATTATACAATTTTGTATTAAAAGCAGCTGAAAATGGTGTCACTAAACGGTATCTGTTGCCCGAAATAACCGAATCCGCCGCTGCTCTCGCTTTAGCATAATCACCCTGTTGCAAATGTAGCCGTGCCAACATACCATAAGCTGCACCCCGAGTAGCATATACTGAGTTCGAAGCCGGCAGACCTGCACCAGCTTTAGTTAAGTCAGCAATAGCCTGGGTATAGACTGCGGCAACAGAAGCTCGTGGTTGTGAAGATTCATCAGAAACGACCTTAGTAGGGCTTAAGATTAAAGGAATTGCAGGGTTTGTATTATTATCACCATCACCCCACTGTTTGGCATAAAGCCTTGTCAATTCAAAATAAAGGGCTCCCCTCAGAAACAGAGCTTCAGCTTCAATCCTTGTTTTTTTAGCCGGATCGGCTTTGTCAATATTGGCAATGACTGTATTACAACGATTGATTACTGTATAAGCACGCACCCACTGATCTTCTGCAGTAGAGTTAATAGTAGTTGTGGTTTTTGTAATCAATTCAAGCAAATTTGCAAATGTACCCGCAAAACGAACTTCTCCCAGCTGCGTGTGTCCAAGTAGTTCAGAGGTATATTGAAATCCTCCTGCAAAAGTATTGCCATTAGCATTTGTTCCCTGAATACCGTCATAACATCCAATCAGGTAGGCTTCTATATCGCGAGGTGTTTGAAGTGATGCATCCTGCTCTATTGACTGTGTAGGTATGACATCCAGGTTTTTATCGCAACTCATCATTCCCAATATTGCTATTGTCACTGAAATTAAAAAATATGATTTTCTCATTTTATATATTTTAATAAGGATTTTTAATGAATAATGTTAAAGGCCAATATTGACACCAAATAAAATGGTACGTGGCATAGGTGGTGTATAGAAATCATTACCTTGAGCAAAATTGCTTGTAAATGTGTCAGAATTTACTTCAGGATCCCATCCGGTATAATTTGTAAATGTTGCTAAGTTAGTACCCGAAACATAAACCCGTGCTTTTTCTAAACGCAATTTATTCAATAAAGATTTAGGCAAATTATAACCCAAAGTCACATTTCGCAAACGAAGATATGAACCGTCAATGATATAACGACTGGATGGTTGACTTCCGTTAGCTCTCAAATAGCGAGCTTCAGGAATATCAGTAACTGTGTTGTCCGGTCTCCATGCATTCAATTGATCCGTAGTTTGATTATCTTCATATATTCCATTGGCAGAAGAATACTGACCAACACCATAAAAGTTGATATCATTACCATACACACCGTTTAGGAAAATACTTAAATCAATACCTTTGTAAGAAAAGTTGTTGGTAATACCTCCGATAAATTTGGGATTAGGATTACCAACTACAACTCGTTCAGTTGAGTTATAGCCAGAATTTGTAACAGTTTCTCTGCTGATTGAACCATCAGAACTTTTGGTATTTTTATAAAATAGGGCATCTCCATTTGCAGGATTTACTCCGGCATACTCTCTGGTAAAAAACACGCCAATAGGTTGTCCTTCCACTACCCGGTTCATATTACGTATACCCCCTTCAATAATTTGACCTTGAATATCAACCACTTTATTTTGGTTCGTTGCCCAGTTCAAAGACGTAGTCCATTTAAAATCACCAGTAAGATTATTTGTATTTATTACAATTTCAACACCCTTATTTGTCAACTTACCAACATTTCTAAACTGGCGTGTATAACCTGATGTTGCAGGCACATTCACTTCCAACAATAAATCCGTGGTCACTTTATTATAATAGTCTATCTCACCATTAATACGATCTTTAAATAGCCCAAAGTCAAGTCCGAAGTCTGATTGAGTTGTTGTCTCCCCATTTCCAAATCAGGATTAGCCAACTGTGATGGACGTTGGCCAGGAACTCCAACATAACCGGCATCACCTTGTGCCAAACCCAATTGTGGAAAGTTACCTATTTCAGCATTTCCGGTAATACCATAACTTGCCCGCAATTTCAGAAAACTCAAAAAAGTCATCTTGTCCATAAACCCTTCTTCAGAAACGACCCATCCTGCTGATATTGCAGGGAACTGACCATACCTTGAATTTGTTCCAAAACGGGAAGAGCCATCGATACGAGCACTTACACCAAGTAAATATCGGTCTTTAAATTTATAATTCGCACGAGCAAAATAAGAAACAAAACGATAGTTTGTTTCAGTAGATGAACCATCAGATTTGGTTGCAGCGGAAGCCAATTTTTTATAAGAGTCTGATGCAAAACCAAAACCCTCTATATAATTTGTCAAAGTCTGAGATTGCTGATATCCCATACCCAAGGTGGCATCTATTGTGTGTGAGCCGAAACCTTGATTGTATACAAGATAGTTGTTTGTATTGTAATTGGTAACATATGTTCCAAAATTTGAACCAATTCCTCTTGCAGCACGAGTTTGATTTCTTACTGTTTGGCTACCAAAATAACCTTCTTCATTTTGATTTAAAATATCCGAACCAAACTCCGTCCGGAAACGCAAATTTTTATTAAAAGTAACTTGACCATAAACATTTGCCAAAGTACGATAAGATAATGCTTTAAAATTACCATAATTAATTGACAACACCGGATTATAATAAAGAGGTATATTGACATCTCTGATTCGAACTGCGATGAATTTAAGAAAGGTAATCTTTTGGAAGCTTCTGAATTTCCTGTTTGATAATTAAAACTTATATTTGTTTTTCCTGCCTTACCTCGCTCTAGTATGTAATCAAAATAACACCATTTGCAGCTCTTGCTCCATAGATTGCACCAGCTGAAGCATCTTTTAAAACCTCAATAGATTCTACATCATTATAGTTAATATCCGCTAATGTGTTTGTTTCACCACCATAGTTCCCAAAAGTCCCCTGTGGTTATTGGCACACCATCAATGACATACAATGGTTGGCTATTTGCGCTAATAGATGAGTTTCCACGTACGCGCACTGTAACCGCCTGCCCTAATTTACCGGCACCCGTTTATAAATACTCCTGCAGCTTTCACCTTGAATGGCCTGATCAACACCTAACCAAGGAGCATACCTTCTACATCTTAGTCTTCAGCTTTGGCGATATTACCCGTCAATTCACGTTTGATTTGGGTACAATTACACCTGTGACAACTACTTCGTCCGTAATGTACCTTGGCATTGTAATATCAATAATTGAAGAAACCTCACTTCCAAAGCAATTCCCTTGACTCAAACCCCGGTATAACTAAATACAAGATAGAACTGATCTAGATGGAACACTTAAAGAATACATACCGTCAATGTCTGTAATAGTACCCACTCCGGGTGATTCTTTTACTGTGACGTTTGCACCGATTACAGCTTCGCCGGCAGAGTCAATGACCTTTCCCGAAACGGTTCTCTGTCCAAAAGTCATGCCTACACATCCGAAGAGTATAAGCGTTGAAAATAAGACTTGTTTCATAAAAAAATTGTTTTGTTAGTAAATAAATGATTAAATGAATATCTTTTTAAATGATAATTCCGTGCAAATATAAAAGCTTAACTTTCTTAAAAAAACATTTTGTTATGAAATATTTAACGCTTATTTAACACAAAATGCTGCCTGTGTCTTGAAAAATCAACACATATATTTATATTTAATATTTATTGAATTGATTAGAAAACACTAAGGTTAAACATCAGACTGAGACTGAGATTGAAATTGAAATTGGATTCAAGCTTAAAAAACTATACTCCATTGTGCGCTTAGACCAGTCATAGGTGTTTTTATCATATTTGACTTACTCATGACCATAAACGTAAAAATGGGTAGCAAAAATCGTGATTTGCTACCCATAATACCTTATATCGATTACCTAAAATAAACGATGCCATAAACTAATACAACAATCCATTCAGGCAATATTACTTACAATCATTACTTCCTCTTCAAAATAATATTTCCTTCTCCAAAATTTCTATTGAGTTCATCAGTGTGGGCTATACGGACGTAGATTGTTTTGGAACAATTATCAACATAACTTCTTGCACCTTCTACCACATCTCCAAAAAACTTGAGAACCGGAGGTAAGTTATAGCTGCAATATTGACTCTTTGGTCCTGAGACAGCACCAGTTGCAGCATTGATAGTCAATACAATCGGCAATGCACTACTGCCGCAATTATAACTGAATGAAACTGAAGTCGCACTTACTTTTGCAACTTTGATGACAGTCCCTATAGGGTAATCTTCCCATTCGTCCGCTGTAACTTCAAAGTCTCCAACAAAGTTGTCAATATTGAATGGACAAACTACATCATACTTTAAAACAGTACTGGCACCAGTCAAATTAAGAACGCCGGGTGCATAAGCTATCCCAGTCACTGGAAATGCTTCATACTTGACGCCACCATGATAAATGTCCATACCGACTGAATAAGAATCCCCTAACTTCAACGGTTGGCCGAAAGCAGTTTCAAGCGATGATTTGTTGACAGTCAAAGTTGACGGAAAAGCTGGTTATATTGGCCTGAAGAACTTTTATGGTAGTTTTTACTCCATTCTTTATGGCGACGATGTCCGCTTTTTCAGGTTTCGGACCATTTTTGAAATAAATATCGGCTATTACTTTTCCTGCAAAACTACCAGCATTGGTAAAATCTATATTTGTGTTGCTGCCTGCTTCCTTTGTGATCAATGGTACATTTATGTCTCTGATGCCATCAGGAAGGTTACCATTGGATTCTTTTGTACAGGAAAATGATATTATTAACAGCGTTAAAACTAATATTTGAATACTTTTCATTTTTATTTAATTTTGAAATTAATATTATTGTTGCCAAAAGACTTTAAAAGTGGAAGGGCTTTTTTGAGCCGGAGCATTTCTATTGCGGTCGAGTTCATTGGTAGGCCACGACAAAGATACTGGATATGTGTTATTCAATTGTACAGCAATGGCGATAGTAGAACCCGGAGCATTACTCTTTACTATTCCACCTGGAGCCATTTCAGGATTCTTTGGATTAAATACTATGGGAAATCCTGTGCGTCTGATGTCCGTAAATTGGTCAACAGTACTTCCCACATTTGAAAGCCATTTCTGCGTCATGATATATTCCAGTTTTTTTGCAGATGTTGCAGTTTGGAAGAGATCTGTTACTTTAGTAATGTAAGTCGTTGCACCGGATGTTCCAGCTAGTTTTGGCACAGTTTGAGTCGGTTTTACAAATGTTCCCACTACATAGTCTATTTGTGAAATGGAAGCGGTGACCGCTTTTTTGAACAAATCACTGACATCGCCGGTATAAACTCCTTCTTGCACAAGTTCAGCCTCTATGTACAACCTATCTGCATAAGTAATAAATCTGTAAGGTGCAGCACCCGTGCCACTACCTGCACCTGCAAGACCACCCGCACCGTCATCATATCTGCCACCTACGGGATAAATACCGAACAAGATGATAGCTTGTTGCTGATTATGATCTCTGTCCTTGCCTACTGACCCAAAATATATGGATAAGAAAGCTCCATCCCTATATTCAGGAGGGTTGGGCGTGGCACTGGTTGGAGTCATCTGGTTATATATGTAGTATGGTGTGCGAGGATCAGGTGTGCCTGTATAAATAAACTTATTGTACCCTTTGAGTATTTCATAAAACCACGGACTGATATGATTACTCCTTTGTGTGGCTGTGTAATCTCCAAAACCCGGATGGCGGTCGTCGGTTGCTGCTAAGTTACCATATGGAAACAAAAAACTCTCTGTCTCACTATTGATCAGACTCTCAGGTTTTGATAATAACAGTGCAACGTCATTTTTTACATCTTTTACCTTACGCATTTGATTCAACAACTTGAGCTTAATCGTATTTGCAGCTTTTCTCCAGTTTACTGTGTTGCCACCATATATGAGATCGTCTTTGCCCGGCTTCAAACCTGGTAATGATTTATCGTTATTTATGTCGGCAATACCCTCGTCAATCAGCTTTAACAATTTAGGATAAATTTCTGCATCATCATCAAATTTTGGTGCTGATGTTTTTTTGAAATCATTATATTCAGAAAAAGGTACATCCCCAAAGACATCTACCAGTTGACTAAATGCATATGCTTTCATAATCTTACCTACCCCAGCGTAAGTCAATGCTTTTGTATCTGTACCTTGGAGAATCATGACATCAATATCTGCCAAACCTTCCTGAAAGTATTCGACCCACAAAGCATTTATCCAGAAACTGTTACCATCCACATTGTACTGATCAGAATTTCCTCTGACTGATTGCTGGTGAACATAGGTTGCCAATTCTGAACCTATTCCAGATCCTATACATAATCCATCCGCCATATTTTTTTCACTGGATGTGAGCAGGCTTGAGAGTGGAGCCTTAGTAGGATCATTTGGATTTTGATTGACATCCAGAAAATCACTACATGATGTAAATGCCGTAAATAATACTATAATAAAAATTATGTTTTTCATTTAATATGATTTAAAAGTTAATACTTAAATTGACAGCATATCTTTTTGTCGAAGGTGCTGCCGATAATTCTATACCTTGGGTAGTTGTAGCCCCAAAAGAGTTGACTTCAGGGTCAAAATTGGTATGTTTTGGAAAATTGGGCGCAATAAAAAATAAGTTTCTACCTGAAACAGAAAGAGTTCCACCCTTAAAATATTTCACTCCGAAAATATTGGAAGGAATAGTATAACCCAATGTCAATTCTCTTAGTCTGTAAACTGTAGCATCAAATACATTCATCTCTGAAGCTGTATTAATAGCAAAGGTGGCTCCAAAATTAGGATTTGGAGAAAAATATAAATCATTCACAGTAATAGGTACTTGATTGGCTACAGGTTTTCCATCCACTAGCAGCGGCAATCCTGATTGCAAGTTGGAGGGATCAGCATAGTTACCAGGTAGAATGACTCCTTTTTCTCTATCCTCTGTATCCATTGTCACACCTCTACCCAATAAGCTTGAAATAGTCACTGAATACATATCTCCACCTTTGGTCATGTCAAAAAGTCCATTTAGAAAGAAGTTTTTATACTTTATTTCAGTCGTAAATCCAGCTTTAAAATCTGGATTTGGATCTCCTATCATACTTTGTGTTGTCGAAACTATCATTCCACCGGAATTCGGATTTATCAAAGGAACACCCTCTGCATCACGAACCACTTTTGTTCCTCTGAGGTAGCCAAAAGGAAGTCCCGGTTCCAAATAAGGAGATATACTGGTTAGTACACCATTTAGCTGCACACGATCGACTCCTTCTACCAAAGAGACAACCAGATTTTTGTTTTTGGTAAAGTTTACCCCAATGTTCCATTCAAAGTTTTTTGATAATATTGGAGTTGCTCTTAGGCCTATTTCAACACCCTTATTACTTATTTCTCCAACGTTTGTGGTGAAAGTGTTGAACCCTGTGGAATTAGGAACTGAAATATTGTATATCAGGTCAGTGGTTTTTTTATCATACCAAGTAAAATCAACGGAGAATCTGTCATTCCAAAATTTGAGATCTGCTCCCAGTTCAAGTTCAGTTGTGAATTCAGGTGATAGATTTGGGTCATTGGTATTGGATGATCGAGTGATCCGAGGAGCCCCTTTGAAATTGGAATCAAGAATAAAAACATCTTGGGTACGGTAAGGTGGTGCGTCATTTCCCACCTTGGCCCAACCTGCTCTCACTTTAGCATAGCTTAAGAAATTGGACTTAAAGAGCTCAGAAAGTATCAAGCTTCCTGACACAGTAGGATAAAAGTATGATCTGTTCGCGATTGGTAAAGTGGAAGACCAGTCTTTCCTACCTCCTATATTAAGGTACGCTAAGCTTCTATAGCCAAACTGCAACTCACCAAACACACCTACAAGACTTCTTTTTATGCGGTCATCCGAGTTGAAAGCCTGTGATGCTGTATTCTTTAAATTGTAAATACCCGGAACAATAAAGTCTAAACCGGTATTTTGGGCATCTGTGGTACTTCTCCTATTTAAATTCTGACCAATACTGGCAGATACATCAAAATCATCAGTCAAATTTGTATTATAAGATAATGTGGCTGTAGATTCCAATTCTTGGATGCCATACTTATGATCAATAATACGACCAAGACCATCTGCTGCTCTAGAAAACTCTTGTGTTCGCTCTACTCTGTTGAGTTTGTAAACATTGTTTCCAAGGCTATAGTTAAAAGTAAGATTCTTTAAAATGTCTATTTTTAATCTTCCTACAGATATGATCCGTTCATCAACACTGGTGGCAATATTATTTAGAGCTGCCCAATGTGGGTTATCAAATTGTGATCCACCGTTTGGTATCAATGGCTTGCCGGCTGCATCCTGATAAGGAAGAGACAAATCCCAGTTTCTGGCCAGAAAGAGCGTTCTTGCAAACTGACTTGAAGCACCTCCAACCTGGTTTTCTCCATAAAACCCACCCAATTGTTCACCTTTCATATAGCTAAGATTACCACCAAGGGTAACACCTTTCCATAAAGTAGTGGAACCTCCTACTCCAATGTTGTTTCTCTTATAGTGACTGTTTTCGATATAGCCATTGTGATCGAGGTTACTTGCTGTGAGACTAAAAGAAGTTACTCCAGTACCACCTTCAATGCTTATTGAATTTTCCAACACATGACCTGTCCTGAATAGTTCTTTTACATTGTCTGGGTATGCCCTGAATGGTGTTTGTCCGGTACTTGAAAATAGTTCTGGATATGCAGCCAAGTACTCGGGCCATGCCGGGATAGAATCAAGAGTCCCAAATTTTGGCCCCCATGTTCCGTTTGCATTGGCATATGAAAAGTTGGTACCAGCTCCATAAGAATTTTGATAATCAGGCAGGTTATTTATTTGTTCGGTACCAAAAGATGTTCTGTAATTTACTTTGAATCCATCTCTTTTTTTGCTACTTCCACTTTTGGTGGTGATAAGTATCACACCACGTGATCCTCTGGATCCATATATAGCTGCAGCAGCGGCACCTTTCAGTACATTGAAACTTTCGATGTCATTAGGATCAAGGCCTGAAATGCCCGATCCATAAGCAGTACCGCCTGATGTTTGTGAAGATGTTGTCACCTGTTCATTGGAGTAAGGAACACCGTCCACAACAAACAGTGGCTGTGTTTCAAGTCCAAATGATGAGTTTCCTCTGATCTGAATACGGGTAGCAGAACCTGGAGCACCTTGTGAAGTACGTATGTCAACACCCGGTACACGGCCCTGAAGGGTTTTAAGAAGATCAGGTTCGGCCTTTTCCTTCAGTGTTGCTGATGCAACTTGCGATACGGAGTAGCCTATGGCTTTGTCTTTTCTTGCAATACCTAAAGCTGTTACTACCACTTCTTCTAATAGTTTACCTTCAGTCAGTGTTACATTAACAACATCGGAATTGCCTATTGCAATCTCCTGCGACTCAAACCCTGTATAACTAAATACAAGTGTCGAACCCCCAGATGGTAGATTAAGAGAATACATACCATCAATGTCGGTAATAGTACCCACACCAGGGGCTTCTTTTACTATTATGTTGGCACCGATTACAGCTTCGCCGGAAGAGTCTGTGACTTTTCCCGAAACTGTCCTCTGTCCAAAAGTCATGCCTACACATCCGAAGAGTATAAACAACGAAAATAAGACTTGTTTCATACTAAAAATTGTTTTGTTAGTAAATAAATGATCAAATGAATATCTTTTTAAATGATAATTCTGCGCAAATATAAATGGTTATATCACTTAAAAAAATATTTTGTTACGAAATATTTAACGGTTATTTAACACAAAACGCTGCCTGTGTCCTAAAAAAACAACACATATATTTATATTTAATATTTATAAATCTGATTTATAAGTTAAAAGACACCACTTACTAATTTTTGTTTTTCCAACATGAATTCATTCTACAAATAGCAGGCTTTAGTAAAATCTATTTGAATATCCCGATAATTTTTTTCTCCACTAGCTATAATAAAGACAAAGGCCTTAAAACTAATGCTTTAAGGCCTTTACAATACTTAAGTAAAATTTAAAAATTACTTTTATTAATCTATATCCCAAAAGATTCTTGTAGCAAACACATCAATAGCACCTGCTGCACTTACATTTGAATTTGAGCCAGACTCTGAGCTAGGATAAAATAATCTTAGAGGTCTATTAGCAGATGATACGCCTGGTGATTGTGGCGTCAAAGGGAAATTGTTTTTTCTATATTCCGTCCATGCTTCTAGTCCGGAAAAATTAGCTAATGCCAACCACTTTTGCTGTCCTATGGCTTTCAATTTATCAGTTGAAGCTTCCCAATCACTCAAATTTTTTCCACTTTTCAGGATGGCATCAGCCGCAGCAGCACCACCAGTTACACCTAAGGTTCTGAATGATTGCTTTACCCCCTCTTCAAAATATGATTTTGCCGTACCAGAAAAATTCAAAGCAGGTATCAACTGTTTTGCTTCTGCCAGGCAAAATTGAATTTCAGCAGCCGTCATTAATACAAAAGCTCTGTTGAATTCGCCTTTTACAAACAATGAAGGGCCAACATAAGAAGATGAAGGGGCTGTAAATCCTGATGTTACCCCAAAAGGGACTCCGACATAATTAGTTACAACTTCAGCTGCAATACTTTTACCAGGGGTACTACCATTTTCACCTCCTTTGGCATAGCCTATTCTTTTAAGCCTTAATGTATCGTTGGCTGCAATCAGCTGATCAAATAAAAATTTTGTTGGTCTTGGGTATCTTGCCAATGCACGTACAGCCCCGTTAGCATCGTAAGCCCATCTATCATACGCCGGATTAAGTTTTCCTGCTGTTGCTACAAAAAAAGATGGTCCACCAACACCCACATCTTCGCCGGTTATAACTCCAGAGCCCTCTGAGTTAATTTTATTTAATTCTGTAGTAAGATACCCTACTCTACCTGATACTCGACTTTGATGCACTAAGATTCTCAGCTTTAGAGAATTCGCAAATTTCACCCATTTCGAATTGCTGCCTTTGAAAACAATATCACTACTTGTAAAGGCACTACTGAAAGGATTTGCTTTTGTTTCTGCTATTGCTTCATCTAATAGAGTGATTAATGTTTCATAAACTGTCTTTTGATTGTCTAACTTTGGAGCTAAATTCTCCACTCCTTTAAGTGCATCTGTATAAGGTACATCTCCATACATATCCACCAATTGGTGAAATAAATATGCCTTCATTATTTTTGAAGGTCCGGACAAATATTTTTGATCATTTGAAACTGCGTTATTTATAACATATTGGTAATCCTGCAGGTTATTATAGATCCCATCCCAAAAATTGAAATCACCGTTTGTAAACTGGTAATTAAAAGTTGTAGGAGATAAAATA
The DNA here is from genome assembly GCA_016718205.1 of Saprospiraceae bacterium. Lineage (GTDB taxonomy): Bacteria > Bacteroidota > Bacteroidia > Chitinophagales > Saprospiraceae > OLB9. The sequence continues at coordinate 43,871 of JADKEB010000036.1, read as the reverse complement.
TACGAGTTAGATTGAGTCCATAGTCCTGACCAATAAGATCCGATTTCATTTACGTTCATTACATTTACAGTAGATGTATTCAATGCATTGGTAAATACATATGAAGGTGTTGCTGTTGGGAGATTATTTGGGTTTACATTAACATCCAAAAAGTCCTCTGTACATCCCACTATAAAAAATGATATTACTACTAATAATTTTACGAAATTTTTCATTATTTTTTTAATTTTAATATTGTTAGATAATTAAAATCCGAAATTCAAACTGATACCATATTGCCTTACAGGTGGAGTTTGGCCAGTACTGCTGATACCTACACCATTTCCTAAACCAGACCCATTTAACAATGAACTTAAATCCCCACCATTAGTAACTCTGCTAAATTCAGGGTCGGTGTAGTAGTTCAGTTTATCTACAATGGTGATCAAATTTCGGCCATATAAGGTCACAGATCCGCCACTGACAAACTTAAGTTTTGTTAATAATGTCGTTGGTAAATTATAGGTAAGGCTAATATCTCTAACTTTTATAAACCATCCGGGTACAACAAAGTTTTCTGAGATCAATCTATAATTATCGACCCAAAGACCGTATTCCGGCTCTCTCACATTGACAGTATTTTCGCTCACTGTTGTGCCGTCAGACCCTAATATTGCTGAATTTGGGAAGATGTGTGGGGCTCGGTTATCAGTCCATTTTCCTGATCCAGTGAATGTCATTTGTCGTCCTAAGTCACTAAAGAATACGTTGCCACCTCTGTACTCTAAGTTGAAAGAAAATGCCAGATCTCCCAATTCTAATTTATTTGTAAAACCAAGGGTGTGACGTGGAAGTACTCCGCCTCTATTTGTTAAAGTAGCATCTCTTAATGGATAGCCTGAAGCAGAATTGACAAGTCTTCTGCCTGAACCATCCGGTGCGTAGACATATCCATCTGATTTAAGCATTGGGAATCTTTCATTTTTTATGATATTTGTATTGGCATAACTGAATCCGTCAGCAAGCTGGAAACTATTCACATTAGGGAACAGATCTACTACTTTGTTGTCATTGTATGAATACCTAACTCCTATATCCCATTTTAATTTTGTATTTTGGAGCAAAGCGATTTTTAGATCACTTTCATATCCCCAGTTTTTAGATTCTCCCACATTGATCAGGAGGTTTGGAAATCCTGTGGTATTCGGTATTTTAACGGTTATTACCTGGCCTTTAGATTGCTGTGTATAAGCCGTAACATCTAATATCACTCTACTTTTAAATAACCTAAATTCACCACCAATTTCTTTTGATGTTACAAACTCAGGTTTTAGATTGGCATCAGGTAAAACATCACCTACAGATAAACCTACAGTAGTTCCATAAGGGAATCCAGCTCCATTAGGATAGGTCAAGTCTAATCCATATATCGGAAGGTTATCATTACCATTTTTATTTATACTTGCTCTTAGCTTTGCATAACTCAAGACATCGCCAGAGAGACTGGGCATGGCTTCAGTAACCACAAATGCGAGAGCAGCTCCATAATAATTATATGACCAATTACTTTTTGGTCTGTCGGCTTTATAAAATCTGGACGTATTATCATTTCTAAAAGTGGCATTAAGTGTAAGGTATCTATTAAAACTCGTAGTAAGGTCGGCATAATATCCAAACTTTCTCTCTTGTGAATTTCCCTCAAACCCCGTTAATTCACCTTGTCTGTTGGAAACATTATATACGTCAGGAACGACTACTGAATTAGAACCAACTTGCAGAAACTTAACATTTCTCATATAAAGGTTGTAGCCCAATACTAATCTGTTGTCAAATTTTCCAACGGACTTTTTTAATTGTGCTTGCAGGTCATCATTAATTACATTTTCTGTTGTCGATCTATCAGTAACAGAACCTAAAATATCTGTGCCTGCTCTGTCTATTCCATCATAATCATTGGCCCAATCCCATGGCGCAGGTACGAAGGCACTGTTTTTGGCCCAGTCCGAATGTATGAATTTTCCTGTCCATGATTTTTGTGTCCTGGAGTTATTCATTACTCCAATTCTGTTTGAGAGTGTCAACCAGTCCGCTACTTTGTATCCCAACTCAACATTTCCTTGGATGTTGGCATCTTTATATTTTGTTCTATTATTGTCCAAAGTAAAAAATGGTACAGCTATATAATCATTAAAATATCCATTGGGGTTAGCAAATTTATTGGTTTTCCAATCTCTGAGTTCTCCAAGAGGTACATTAGCAGGTGTATTGATCATATTGCTATAAAAATCAGATGTCGTCCTGTCATAATTTGCCTGAACATAAGACATATTATATCCCGTGGTCAACTTTCCGTAATTTTTTGTAGCTGAAAGTCTTGCTCCATCTCTTTTACTTTTATCTTTTGGTACTATACCAGATATATCATTGTGCTCTAAAGAAAGGTAATATGTCCCATTATCGTCACCACCTTGAAAACTTAATTGGGTATTTGATGTATGACCGATATCAAAAGCCTTTTTTCTTACATTGGGAATTGCAGCATATGGTAGGTTGTATTGGGTTCCATCTTCCAATACTCTACCAACAATACGGGTTTCGCCATTGAATGCATCACCATATTGCTGGTTTTCAAATGGCCTCCAATTGTCTTTCAATCTCTCTAAGTAATCGGTTTTATACCCTGCCGATCCAAATGATGTTGCGTAATGAGAGCCATTTCCAAATTTATCTTGAAATTGAGGAAGAAAGCTGATTTCATCCAAATTGTAATTTTGTGAAAGATTAACTTTCAATTTTCCTTTTGAACCCTTTTTTGTGGTGATCACTAGTGCCCCATTGATACCCGCAGAACCAAAAAGTGTAGCGGCTTGGCCACCTTTCAAAATGGAGACATTCTCAATGTCATTGGGGTTGATGACTGACAATATGGTTGCTGTAGTCTGGAGGCCATCTACTACAATCAAAGCATCGTTGTTTCCGGTCAGTGATCGATAACCACGCAATACTATCTTAGCTTGTGGATCAACACTATTATTCACGTTGTAAACAGCCAATCCCGCTACTTTGCCGGATAAAGCTTGAGCAAGTTGTGGTGATCTACCATTTATCACATCATCATTGGATACTTTTGCATAAGAATACCCAATTTCTCTTGCATCTTTTTTAATTCCTGTGGCGGTCACTACCACTTCTTCCAATAGTCTACCTTGGGTCAAAGTTGTATTTATCACAGCTTGGTCATTGATAACTATTTCCTTAGTTTCATATCCTGTGTAGCTAAACACTAAAGTTTTCGCATCAGGTGGGATACTTAGGGAAAACATCCCATCAATGTCAGTGATGGTACCAATTCCTGATGCTTCTTTGACCAATACATTTGCACCTATTACAGCTTCTCCGGCAGAGTCAGTGACTTTGCCCGAAACTGTTTTTTGTGCCAAAGTCATACTTATACCTCCAAAGAGTATAAGTATAGATAATAAGAGTTGTTTCATACTAAAAATTGTTTTGTTAGAAAATAAAATTCAATAAATATCTATTGAGCAGATATCACCACAAATTTAGTTAATAATATTTAAATATTAGAATTTCCTTAGAATTTTTTTAGGATTTCCTTAGGATTTCCTTAGGATTATTTTAACACCATATTAACTAATGAATGGTTTATGAGCTAGAGGAAAACACATAAGTTTAAAAAATTATATATAAATACATTGTATTTATATCAATTAAGTTCATGATGTCTAAAACATGGCAATGAGAACCAATTCTTAATCCTTGATTTTTCTAAAAATTGTAGTTGATTCTTAGGTTCCGGATTTTTATTCATTTATTAAGGGGAAATTGGAATAAGAATACAATTGTAAGTCCATCCATTGGTTCCAGGCACCAGATCTGTGACACGATATTGCCAAATTTTATTTCGTTTTGGGTGTATTTGCCTATACAATTAAGGGGTCATTATGATAAGGCAAGTATATGTATAATTTTAATAAAAAAGGGAGGCAATTGCTTGCACTCCCTTTTTTGTTTATAAATGTGTCTTACACAAAGTTATTTCCATCCTGGATTTTGTTCAAGATTTGGATTTGCATTAATTTCATCCTGTGGAATAGGCCATAAGAATCTAAAATCATTGCCAGGAATTGCCGCAACCCCATATGGACCAGTGTATGCAGTTCCCAAAGTGAAGGCAGTAGCAGCAGGGTTTCCATTGGCCACTTTGGCAGGTATTCCATCGATAGGCTGGATATCATCTTTTTGCAACCTATGGATATCAGACCATCTTCTACCTTCCATTAAAAATTCTATCCTTCGCTCCTTCAAAATTGCTTTAACCAAAGAAGCTTTGTCAGTAAATGGTTTGTAGCTTTGTGTTGCCGGTGCCGCAAGAGCTCTGTCACGAACCTGGTTCAAAAATTTTAGCCCATTTACTGCATCATCCGTTCTTGCATATGCTTCCGCCATATTGAGTACTACTTCAGCATATCTAATGACAGGAGCAGCATCAGTATGGTTTACATCATCCTTGTATTTATTAGTATATTTTCTACCGCTCAAAGTAAATACCATTGCAAGAGGATCAGAAGCACTTTCAAATCTTCTCTTATCATCGGCAAGCCATTCAGTATCTCTCCAAATTATTGGGCTAATACATACAAGTGTTCTTCTTTTATATTGTGAAGCTAGAGCAGCATTTACACCTGGGTTCAATGTGGCAGCTTGTAAAATTGAGAAAATGGATTCTTTGTTGCTATAAGAATTAAGGAACGGTGAACCTGGATGGGCTTCCAAACTATATTTACCATCAAGTTTCTTACCCTCAGTTATTACTTTTGCCCAATCTCTCATGTGTAAATAAACTCTTGTTTTAAAAGCGATTGCAGCATTTTTACTTGCATAAGTCAGAGATGTATTAGTAATTTTAGTTTCAGCTTCATTTAGGTCCGCTAATACTTTTTGATAAACTTCTGAAACAGTATTTCTTTTTTGGAGTATGCCTTCGTCAATTTCTTTTTGAGTATCTACTCCAGTTTCTCTGTATGGAATACCAAGATGAGTTGCTCCAGTGGTTTCATTATATGGTCGGGCAAAGAAATTAAGCAATTCAAAATGAGTAATTGCTCTTAAAAATTTAGCTTGTCCTATGTAATCATCTCCTACTTCTTTTTTAATCACACCACTTGTTACAGCATTACTAACTCCTTCAATCACAAGATTAGCTCTGTTTATCAATCGATAACCATCAATCCAATAATAGACATTGTTTGCAGTCGTAGGGTCATAAGTTGCGGTATAAGTAAGCTGATAGAATGTTGCAGTGTTCACAACATCTTCACCCTGTTGTCACCTTGTTGAACAAATGCTGCACCCCAAACGTATCCTCTCCCACCGTTTGCTGTTCCTGAGTTGAATGCGCCAATAGCTGCAGCATTGTACATTCCATTTATAGAGCTTTGAATAAGAGCGGGTGTAGTAAATGATGCGTCAACTGAAATATTATTTATTGGTGTCAAATTTAATATATTTTCTTCAGTGCACCCGTTCATAAAAGCAATTATTGCTAATATCAAAAGATATCTTATATTTCTCATTGTCCTTTTTTTTTATACTATTAATAATTTTTAATTAAATATTTATTAGAAGCCAATGTTCAAACCAAAAGATATTGTCTTAGATCTTGGCGTTCCATTTAAATCAACTCCAGATGATTCCATTTCCGGATTTAATCCTTTATAATTAGTTATCATAAAATAATTCTGTACCTGACCAAATAATCTAACTGATCCAATATTTATTTTGTTTAACAAAGGGTTTGGCAGTGAATACCCAAGAGTAAAGTTATCAAAACTAAAAAAATCACCATCTTCAACAAATCGTGTGATGGGTACTGCAGTTAGGTTTACAAATGTATTAGAACTGGCCCAAAGTCGTGGAGTTTGGCCATCTCCAGGCTTTTCAACACTTTGCCACCTCCCCAGAATTTCAGAACTATTATTATTAAGGTTTTGATTCATTAAATCTCTTCGTGTAGAATTGAATATTTTGTTTCCTCCACTAAATCGCATAAGAAGGCTTAAATCAAAATTTTCAAAACTTAATTTTGAATTGATACCTCCAAAATATGTTGGTAATATATTTCCTAATATCTGACGGTCTGTAGCAGTGCTCAATGATGAAGCTTCACCCAATACAGAAGGATTTGCAGTGTCAAATTTATTGTATAAACCTGTAGCAAGGTTTCCTTGTACTAAAGTACCATCACCTTTGAAATACACTGGGTTTCCATTTGCAGGATTAACACCCCAATATTTAAAGCCATATAATGAATTCATAGGCTCTCCCTCTCTAAGTATGTTATTTGTATTGATAATAATATCTGCTCCTTTATTTGGGAGTGAAACAATTTTATTACTCATAAATGTTATATTACCACCAAGAGACCACTTCAAGGAACCTGAATTTAACACATCATAATTTACACCAAATTCGTATCCTTGATTTAATGATTTCCCTATGTTTTTATTTATTCTATTGAAAGGTACTCCCAATGAAGGTGCAACAGGTTCTTCGAATACTAAGTTATCAATGTCGTTTTTGAACCAATCAAATGTAACTCTAATTTTATCATCAAAAACACCAAAATCAACTCCAAAATCTGTTTTCTTACTTGTTTCCCATGTCAAAATATCATTACCGAATTGATTGAAAGCCAAACCGTTAAGTGTTCCATAAGGGGAAGCAATTGCTAGTCCAAGATATGGATAAGTGCCTATTTCTGTATTACCAACAGCAGAATAAGAGTATCTGAATTTAATCTCAGAAAAAATATCTTTTACTTTTTCCATAAATGGTTCATTAGTCAAATTCCAACCCAGTGAATACCCTGTAAAGTTATTCCATCTTTGATCAGAACTCAATTTGGAAATGCCATCTCTTCTTACCGACACCTGTACAAAATATCTTTGCGCATAATTATAATTAAATCTACCAATATACGAAATCAATCCAACTTCTGTTGCCCCACCTCCTGACTGTTGAACTTCATAAGCATTTGAGACTAATACTTGGTTATAAAATCTATCCAATAGACCCGTTCCAATTGCAATAAAATTCTCATTACGTTCTTTTTGGAATTCAGCACCAGTAGTCAGTCCTAAACTATGCTTTTCCTTTATTATTGTATTATAATTCAATATATGCTGTAGGTTCCATCTGAAAGAATCATCATTTCTGTTTTGAAGTCTTCCTTTTGACCCAGATCCATCACCATGTATCGGGTCATAGTATAAAAATCCATTTGTATTAGGATTATCAATACTGGCTTGAAGCCTGTAATTTAATCCTTTAACAATATCAGCTGAAGCAAAAATATTTGCTAATGTTCTTTTAATTTTGGAGTTAAACTTATTATTTTCTAAAACATATCCAATATTAGAGATATTGTCTCCTACAGGATCAGTATTTTGCCATTGGCCAACCCACTGCCCATTTGAACTCAGGTTAAATCCAGTCGGATCATTAGGATTTAAAATTGGCGTATTGGGAAGTTGTCTCATAGCATTAAAAATATTACCTGACAATGAATTACCCCCAGTATTTAAGCCATCATAATTCGTATGGGTAACTGTTAATCCTCCTCCAAATGTTAACCAATTCAACATTTTATGTTCAAGATTAGCTTTCAAATTAAATCTATTCATAGAATTACTCTTGGCAATACCATCTTGATTTGCATAGCCTCCCGACAAGTAAAAAAGAGTTCTATCGGTACCTCCACTTATTGAAAGTACATGATCCATTTGCATAGCATTGCTATTCAAAACAGAGGCTTGCCAATCAGTATCAAATTCATTTCCGATAGCCCACGGTGCTTGTCCTCTGTTAGTTCTTTTTTCATTAGAAATGGTTAAAAAGTCAGATGTTTTTAAAAGATCAAACGTTTTGACAGCTTTACTCACACCCATTACAGAATTTAAAGACACTTTAGTAGTACCTTTTTTACCTTTCTTTGTAGTTATAAGGATAACTCCATTTGCTGCTCGCGATCCATAAATGGCAGTTGCAGCTCCATCTTTCAATATTTCATATGATTCAATATCAGCAGGATTTAGGTCACCCAAACCGCTTGCACTAGCATAACCACCTAAATCACCAGAATAAATAGGCATTCCATCAATGACAATAAGTGGTGTAGTACCAGAATTTACTGAAGCAATGCCTCTTATTCGAATTCGAGGAGATTCACCCAAAATACCAGTTTGTTGAGTTATTTGAACACCTGCCGCCCTTCCGGCTAGTTGTTGTGCAAAACTAGGAGTTACTAGTCCAGCAATTTCCGTTCCACTAATTTTTGAAATAGAAGAAGTAATATCACTCTTTCTTTGTGTTCCATAGCCCACCACGACGATTTCATCCAAAAGTTTACCTTCTGCCAAGCTAATGTTCATCACTGACGAAGAGCCTACCTCCATCTCTTTTGTGGTATAGCCTGCATAACTGATCACCAGAGTAATTACATTATCTGGTATTTGCAACTTGTAAGAACCATCAACATCTGTGATGGTACCGATGCCAGAAGCCTCCTTAGCTTGAATATTGGCACCAATCAAAGGTGTCCCACCTTCATCAGTTACAGTTCCTGATATTGCCCTTTGGGCAGAAACAGATGCTGCACCCATGAGCAAAATCAAAAACGAAAATAAGACTTGTTTCATATTTAATGTGTTTTGTTAGAAAATAATAAAATAAAATTTGGTGTATATGGTGATCTGCAAGTGCAAAATCATCCCGCAATATTAACGCAAATTTAACACAATACGCTTCTCTTAAATTGAAATTTTAACACATATATTTTTTATTAATGTATTAGTTATTGATATAGAATTATGGAGAAGGGTGAATGATTCAATGATGAAATGAGGAAATGGGGAAATGCCTAAATGATGAAATGGGGAAATGCCTAAATGAGGAAATGGGGAAATGCCTAAATGAGGAAATGGGGAAATGCCTAAATGGGCCTAAATGAGGAAATGGGGAAATGCCTAAATGAGGAAATGGGGAAATGCCTAAATGAGGAAATGGGGAAATGCCTAAATGAGAAAATGGGGAAATGCCTAAATGAGAAAATGGGGAAATGCCTAAATGAGGAAATGGGGAAATGCCTAAATGAGAAAATGGGGAAATGCCTAAATGAGGAAATGGGGAAATGCCTAAATGAGGAAATGGGGAAATGCCTAAATGAGGAAATGGGGAAATGCCTAAATGAGGAAATGGGGAAATGCCTAAATGAGAAAATGGGGAAATGCCTAAATGAGGAAATGAGGAAATGCCTAAATGAGGAAATGGGGAAATGCCTAAATGAGAAAATGGGGAAATGCCTAAATGAGAAAATGGGGAAATGCCTAAATGATGAAATGGGGAAATGCCTAAATGAGGAAATGGGGAAATGCCTAAATGAGGAAATGGGGAAATGCCTAAATGAGGAAATGGGGAAATGCCTAAATGAGGAAATGGGGAAATGCCTAAATGATGAAATGGGGAAATGCCTAAATGATGAAATGGGGAAATGCCTAAATGAGGAAATGGGGAAATGCCTAAATGAGGAAATGGGGAAATGCCTAAATGATGAAATGGGGAAATGGCTAAATGAGGAAATGAGGAAATGCCTAAATGAGGAAATGGGGAAATGCCTAAATGATGAAATGGGGAAATGCCTAAATGATGAAATGGGGAAATGCCTAAATGAGGTGGTTGAGCGCAACAGCGAGGAGCCGAAATCACTTTAGGGAACTTTGAGAATGGTGAAAATAACGTGAAGGAAGGAACGTGAAGGAAGGAACATGGAGCAAGGAGGAAGGAACGTGGTTTACATTTCCATCTCCAGATTTAGTTTTGCATTGTTGAGTTCTGACAAGGCATGGAAGTCAGGTATCTTTTTAGCCACATTGATTCCTGCGGTATATGCTTCTAAAGCGAGGTCAGGTTCTCCCATTTTTTCATATAGTTTGCCCAGATGATAATACATGCCGACGTATCCTGGATCATTGGTTCTGATATGTATAAAATGTTCCAATGCTCCACCAAAATTGCTGAGACTCTCCATTTCTTTGGCTATAGCATAGTACAAAAATGAATCAGTTTCATCATTTTTAAGCATGTTTTGGAGCAACTCTAATCTTTTACTCATTATTTTTTTAACTCTGAGTTAAATTTTTGAAAATTGTAAACTATCTTTGCACAAAGTTATTTTATAATCAGTTAATCGATAGCATTTATATATTAAAAATTATAAAATCATTTTTTTAACTAAGAGTATGTATAATCAATTAAAATAATTTTCCAAATGAACTATTTAGTGTGTATTAGTAAAACACCGGATACTACGTCTAAAATTTCTTTTAAGAATAATGACACAGAGTATAATGGTGATGGTATCAATTATATCATGAATCCATACGATGAATGGTATGCTTTAGTAAGAGCTATAGAGCTTTCTGAGCAACATGGTGGTACCGTAACAGTGATCAACATAGGCAATGCGTCCAATGACATCATCATCCGTAAAGCACTTGCCATAGGTGCAAATGATGCTGTGAGAATAGATATAGAGCCACAGGACGCCTTTACTACAGCATCAAATATTGCCGATTTTGCAAAAGATAAAAACTATGGCATCATCTTTCTGGGCAAAGAAACTATAGACTACAATGGTAGTGAGGTCGGAGCTATGGTTGCCGAATTGCTGGACTTACCTTATGTTTCCTATGTATCAAAATTGGAAATGAATGGGACTACCAGTACCGTGACAAGAGATATCGAAGGTGGCGTGGAAGTGTGCAAAGTGGAAGGACCACTGGTACTATCATCAGCAAAAGGAATTGCAGAACAGAGAATTCCTAATATGAAAGGTATCATGATGGCAAAAAGCAAGCCTCTGCAGGTGTTGCAACCCTCTCAAACTGAAGCAAGAGTAAAAACTGAAAAATTTGTCCTGCCGAATGTCAAGTCAGGAGTTAAACTTGTTGACCCGGAAAATATGGATGAATTGGTCAGATTGCTGCATGAAGAAGCAAAAGTTATATAATTTTATCATATAAAGAATAATAAATCATGTCTGTATTAGTATACATAGAAAGTCCTAAGGGACAAATCAAAAAAACAGGGTACGAAGTGGCATATTATGGTGCTCAACTTGCAAAATCACTAGGTACGCAATGTGTTGGTGTGCTTGTTGGTAGTACCAATGACCCGGGATCCGTCGGCCAATACGGTATCAGTAAAGTGATTCATGTTAATCCGGATAGCCAACCTGATTTCGATGCCCAGGCATTCACGAAGATGATTGCTCAGGTTGCTGAAAATCAAGGATCAAATACTGTCATCCTGTCACAAACTGCCAATGGAAAATCTCTTTCCGGTAGATTGGCCATAAAAATGAATGCAGGAAACGTATCTGGTGCCAATGCATTGCCTGAGACATCCAGTGGCTTCACGGTGACTAAATCAGTATTTTCAGGTAAAGCGATCGTACAATATACCATCACCACAGATAAAAAAGTAATATCTGTCATGGGTAATTCGGTCCAGCCGGTAGCATCCGGTACAGTTGCACCTGTAGAGAAAATCGAAATGACTGTTCCATCAACATCTCTGAAAGTAATAGAAAGAAAAACTTCAGAAGGTATCGTTCCTCTACCCGAAGCAGAATTGGTAGTTTCAGCTGGAAGAGGCATGAAAGGTCCTGAAAACTGGGGAATTATCGAAGATCTTGCTTCAGTTTTGGGAGCGACCACTGCTTGTTCGAGGCCTGTGGCTGATTCACACTGGCGCCCTCATCATGAACACGTAGGTCAGACAGGAGTAGCCATCAGACCTAACCTTTATATTGCAGCCGGTATTTCCGGAGCCATACAGCATTTGGCCGGTGTAAATAACAGCAAAGTCATTGTAGTCATCAACAAAGATCCCGAAGCTCCGTTTTTCAAAGCGGCCGATTATGGAGTGGTAGGTGATTTGTTTGAAGTAGTGCCGAGACTCACTTCGGCTATCAGAAAGTTTAAAGAGTCTTAATGCTTATTTTACATCATAACGCCTATAAGTAATGAGCTTATTTCTGACATCTTTTTGATAAAATTGATACTAAGAATATGTTTTAACTTTCATAAGAGCGAAGCCCTGCTATTTTGTCAGGGCTTCGCCCTTTGTAAATGAACAGTAAAATTTTATTCTAACAAAATCAGGCCTAAAAAAGTAATGGCCAATATTGTATATTAATAATTTAAGTTTCGGAGTAAATTTTGCAAAGACAAATTACAAATTTCGTACTTCATTCTAAACTTGATATATGAAATTATTCTTGTTAGATTGATATTAACATCTTTTTCTTTTGTCTTGACACAAAAGAAACAAAAAGTCAAGCCTGCCTGCCCTGACGTTACGGCGAGGCAGGGCTTTTTCATTTCCTTAACGTCAAAACTTCACAAAATTGCTAAACATAAAAAACTCGCCTTTGTAGTTTATCACCGTTTTGATATTTGAGGAACTTCGTTATTTTGTTCTCGCTTTGTGCATTCGTTTTGGCTCATACAGTTTTCTGTTCTTAACGCAATTTTGCAAAGTTTTGTCTAAAAATGAAAAGGCCAATCATAGGTAGACTTTGGCATAGTATATGAAAGTACATTAAGTTTACCCCTTAAGAATTATAATCCTTGTAAATGCTATTTAAGACATTGGCTATCAGCACCATAAGTTATTTTATTGAATAATTCTTTAATATGTAATTTATTGTATATGTTTTATTTAAAAACACCGAAGCTTTAGTTAATAATAGTAAAAAATGTAAACTCTAATTCACGAGTTTCCTAACCTGTGCATCTTTTCCTTATAATTTCCTATAGCGTTTTTTAAGTATTGATATGGTTCTTTGATACAACAAAGTCTATTTACCTGAAACAATACTTCAGCAGATCATGATTGGTAATAATACCGCTGAGTTGATCACCATTGAGCACAGGTACAGAGTGGATCTTATTGGATAAAAACAGGTCTGCTGCCAATCCGATGGTATCTTCAGTATCAAGTGTAATAGGATCCTGAGTCATAACATCGCGAGCAAAAATCTTATTTCGATCAGGCACCTTGCCTTCATTGGCATGAGATATGTACACTTTCAGCAAATCAGACTTGCTAATAATGCCGCGCAAAATTTCATTTTCTACTACTAAAATATGATGTATTGAAAAATTTTCAAAAATATCTTCCACCTTCATCATGGTATCTTCTGGTTTAACATACACTATTTTGGATGTTTTTATTTTTTTGATTGGCATCTCAGTATTCATAACTCTTAATTTTGAAATAAAAGTACATCTATTTATAAGTACAAAATATGACTTAAATCAACATGATAAATGATTTTTCTTGTTGCAATATATAATATTATTGACTACAGCATCAAAAAACTCTAAAATCTAAGTGTATAACAAATTGCACTTTTGTGAAAAAAAATAACTTGCTACATTTGCCTATACTTACCCCCAACCCCTTAAGGGGAGACCAGCACTTATATTGAAAGCATTGGCGTGGGTCGTCTCAAACATAGCTTGTCAAGCTCTTTAGGGAATGAGCCTGCCTGCCTACGTAGTCAGACAGGGGTTGCGAGGGAATTTAAGTATTTGTGCAGTTTGTTATACACACATAAAATCTCTTACCATAAAACAACAAAACAATCATGTATAAACATCTAATCTGAAGCAATATTCTAATTGTTCAAGGAGTTTAGGAAACTTTTTGATTATCAATCTATTTTGCAACTGTATTACCGGTTATAGTACTTGTTTGATATCGAAAGCATTTTAGTCAAGGCCTAAAGATCCAAAATAACAAAATAACCTATCTATTTCCAATAATCGTACCGTTCGGTATCACAGCGCTTTTATTAACAACCACAATACCCTTTTTGATGACGTAATGTTCGGTTTCCATGTCTTCCAAAGTATCATGTCCCCTTATGATCACACTATCACCGATTCTTACATGTTTGTCGATGATGGCGTTTTCGATATAGCAGTTGCGGCCGATTCCCATAGGTATTTTTCCGGGAGTAGCCAAATCTTCAAGGGATTCATAATAATCATTGCCCATTATGTAGGCATTTTTAATTACCGTACCATCATCAATTCTCGATCTGATGCCAATAATAGCGTTTTCAATTAACTTTGCCTGCACTATAGAGCCTTCAGCCACAATTGCTTTTGAGAAGGTCACACCTGTAAACTTAGCAGGAGGCAGTAATCTCGCTCGGGTAAATATTTTATTGACATTGTCAAACATATTGAACTCCGGGATATCATCTGCAAGGGCAATATTTGCCTCAAAAAATGACTTTATATCTCCAATATCTGTCCAATAGCCTTCATAAGCATAACTCACCACATTCATTCCTCTTTTGAGAGAATCCGGAATCAGTTCTTTTCCAAAATCTACTGCTTTGGGGTTTTCATTAAGTAAGGTACGCAGAGCTGATCTGCTGAATACATAAATACCCATAGAAGCAAGGTATATCTTATTTTTGGCTTTGAGTTCATCACTTACATCGGAAGTCCATTCTGAAAGAATATCCATTTTGGGCTTTTCAATAAAACTCTCAATTTTATTTTCTGAGTTTACCTTCATGATGCCAAAGGAAGTAGCGTCGCTGGCTACAACGGGTATAGTAGCTATCGTCACATCTGCACCCTGCTCTACATGACTTACCAGCATTTCTTCTATATCCATCTGATAAAGTTGATCTCCTGATAGTATGAGTATGTAGTCAAAATCATAAAACGCAAAATTTCTTACAGACTGGCGAACAGCATCTGCTGTACCTTGAAACCAATCCATGTTACCACTGGTCTGCTCCGCTGCAAGAATATCCACAAATCCATTTGAATAATGATCAAAGTGAAAAGAATTTTTAATGTGCTTATTTAAAGAAGCTGAATTATACTGGGTAAGTACAAAAATCCTATAGAGTCCTGCATTTAGACAGTTTGAAATAGGAATATCAATGAGTCTATACTTTCCACCAACAGGAACAGCAGGCTTGGACCTATCTTTAGTTAACGGGTACAATCTGGTACCGGCTCCACCTCCTAAAATAAGGCAAATGGTTTTTTGCATGATGTTGTTCGAAGGATTCATGATTATGGTTTTTGATTAAAATTATCAATAGGCAATTATAATAATAAAACGGCACTCATAAAAGAATTACTTAAAAAAAATTAAATAATTAATCACGAAGAAGGCTTAATTCCAAAATTCGGTCTAAATCAATATTATTTTCGATCAAATCAATGGCCATTTTTATTTTCCAAGGTGTGGAGCGGTTGATTTTTACTTCTATCTTGCTGATGCGCAGGAATGACCCGTAGGTATCTAATTCGGTCCGTATCAAGGGCAAATTATTTTTCTCTATATATTTGATAGTATGCTTATCAATTTGTCCTTCGCCTGTAGCCACTATACCTGATAGTGGACAATTGCGAATACCATGATTTTGAACCATCAACTCAATCTTCTTGATAGCTTCATTGATGGATCTTGTGGCAACGACCAGCAATAAGTCTTCAGAACTCTTCAATTCCTTCAGGTCGATAAGCGATCCTGCAATTATACTTTCCACTTTATTATCTACATAATCAGCATTGTACGTTACAAAACCATTTACGGCTTCTGCTACAGTTTTAATCAAAGGGTAAGCCAGCTTTTTTTCGTATGGCATTAATCCCAGCAAAGGAAGATTATGGGCTTTCAGCCATTTTTCAACATAGTATTGCACCTTATCCATCTTTTCCGGAATGACTTTATTGACTATCACTCCAAGTATGGGTACTCCTTCTTCTCTAAAAAGTGCTGTTGTCATATTCAGCATATCAATGGTACTCCCTACCCCTCCTTCCACGATCATTATGACCTCAGCATTCAGAAGTCTGGCCACCTTAGCATTGGACACATTGGCAACACTTCCGACTCCGGGATGTCCGGTGCCTTCATATATTACGATTTCATTTTCCTTGCTCAATTTTTTTTCAGCATTGATGATGATCTCATCCAAATTAAAATCATCAGGATGGTCAATGTATATTTCTGTGGCGCCGGGACCCAGGATTACAGGGCTGTGCATTTCAGGAATGATTTCAAAATTGATCAGATCGGCAAATAGTATGGTGTCTTTATCCACACGGAGGTTTTGAATGTCCAGAAATTTTTGACCAACCGGTTTACAATATCCAACTTTCAACCCCTTTTTCATAAAAGTTGAGACCAAGCCGAGTGTAGAAGTAGTTTTTCCTACATGCTGACTGGTGGCTGCCACAAATATGTTTTTATACTTTTGCATACTCTTCGTTTATGGTATAAATATAATACATCTTTGCAGAAATGGCACAATAATTTATCTGTAAGTTTTTTAAAAAAACTGAAAATTCTTTCATAGCTCGATTTCTATATTCTTTTTACACTTGATATTATTATAGTCAAGAGTAATATCTCATAAACTGTTCCCTTTAAACGAAGGATGTACCTAAATAAATACCTCATAATAAAATGAATTCTGTGATAAAAGTGGTATATTTAATAAGAGTATGTTTAAACTTTTATCATTTGGCTCCAAGCGGCAAATTTAATTTTTGCCAGCGTTATATTTTTCGCCGTACCGCGTCAAGCTACGCTTGAACTTCCGGCTATATTCAGTATTCGCTGCGAGCAGCTGCTCGCAGTTCCTTCTTTATTGAGTAAAGTATTTTACTCAATTCTCGTCACAGACGAGACCATTCAGTCATCTTGTCCAAAATTAAATTTCCTCACTTTCGCTCAAACATAAAAATTTAAACATACTCTAACGTTTCCAATGACATTCAGTATTATTTTGACCAAAAAAAAGAGCTACACCAGCAGGTATAACTCCTTTTTTTCTTATATTATGTAAAAACTGATTGCTTACTGCTTATCTCTGGGATTTTCAAGTAATGCCTTCCTTGATAGTCTGAGTTTGCCGGTTTTAGGATCAGTGCCGATGATCTTAACCTGAATCTTCTCACCGACTTTTAATACTGTGCTGACATCTTCGATACGTTTGTGATCTACTTCAGATACGTGAAGCAACCCACTCTGCCCAAAAAACTTGACAAATGCACCATATGGCATCAAAGACTCTACCTCTGCTTCATACACATCTCCAACTGACGGAGTGAAAGCTATTCTCGCTATCGCTTCTTTTGCCCCTTGTAGACCTTCTGCATTGGTACTAGCTATAGTCACTACACCTTTATCTCCTACTTCTTCTATATTGATGATGGTACCAGTCCGTGCCTGGATTTCCTGAATGATCTTACCACCAGGTCCTATCACGGCACCGATAAATGATTTGTCTATAACGACTTCCACCATCCTTGGTGCATGTGGTTTCAGATCTTCAGCTGGTGCTGAAATGGTTTTATTCATTTCGCCAAGAATATGAAGACGACCTTCCTTAGCTTGCATTAACGCTTTTTCAAGCGTCTCATAAGGCAAACCATCCACTTTTATATCCATCTGACAACCTGTGATACCATTTGAAGTACCGGTTACTTTAAAGTCCATATCTCCTATAGCATCTTCATCACCCAATATGTCTGAAAGGATAGCTGATCTGCCGCCTTCGGCAATCATACCCATTGCGATACCTGATACTGCAGATTTGATTTTTATACCACTATCCATCAGTGCCAATGATCCGGCACAAACAGTAGCCATAGAAGAACTTCCATTGGACTCAAGAATGTCAGATACTATACGTAATGTGTAAGGTAGGCCTTCGGGCATCACCTTCTTGAGAGATCTTCCTGCAAGGTTGGCATGACCTACCTCTCTTCGTCCAGGACCTCTGTTAGGTTTCACTTCACCTACGGACAATCCGGGAAAGTTATAGTGCAGGATAAATTTTTCATAATAATTGCCCAATGCGTTATCTACCATCATCTGATCCAGTTTTGTACCTAATGTCAGTGATGTAAGGGATTGGGTTTCTCCTCTGTTGAAGATGGCACTACCATGGGCAGCCGGCAAATAAGCCACTTCACACCATATTGGTCTGATTTCATCGCATTTACGACCATCCAATCTGATACCCGTATCCAAAACCATCTGCCTGATGACATTTTTCTTTAGCTTATCAAAGTACTCAGATATTTTAGCATCATTTTCAGCAAGGTATTCTTCTCCTTTTTGTTGCAGGATGGCTTCTTTTACAGCTTTTCCAACTTCTTTATATCCATTTTTACGGGAATTTTTATCCAGAGCAGAAGACGAAATGGTCAATAATCTATCTTTACCAAGAGATTTGATCATATCCTTAAGTTCTGTATCTTCTTCCGGTACGATCACCTCTCTCTTTATCAATGCTTTGTCACCTACCATTTTTGCTAAGGTCAGTTGAGCATCACATTGTACTTTGATGGCTTCATGAGCGATTTTGATGGCTTCAATAATATCAGACTCTTGACATTCATTGGCTTCGCCCTCGACCATCATGACATCTTTGGTGGTGGCGGCAATGATAAGGTCCAGATCAGCTGTTGCCAGTTGGTCTCTTTCAGGATTAACAATGTATTTTCCGTTAATTTTGGCTACTCTAACTTCTGAGATAGGCCCGTCAAAAGGAATATCAGAAACTGACAACGCCGCTGATGCTGCAAGGGCAGCATAACAATCGGGCATATTCTTTGCGTCACCTGAGATCAGCTGAATGATGATTTGGGTCTCATTCAGAAAGGTATCAGGGAATAAAGGTCTTACCGCTCTGTCGACCAACCTTGAGATTAATATCTCGTAGTCTGAGAGCCTGGTCTCTCTCCTGAAAAAATTGCCAGGTATCTTACCTGCTGCTGCAAATCTTTCCTGATAATCTACCGAGAGTGGAAAAAACGATTGATCAGGTTTTGCTTCAGAGCTCGCAACCACTGTGGCAAGCAACATTGTATTTTCTACTTTTACCACTACAGAACCATGTGCCTGCGTGGCTAATTTACCTGTCTCAATGACAACTTCCTTACCATCAGGAAGTCTGAATGATGTTTGTGTAGGAATAATATTTCCCATAAAAAATTAATTTAAATTATAATATTTGAACAAAATAATGGATACAATTCAATCCACCTGCATGAAAGCAATGGTGTACAATTATGACCAAAAATATATAGGTTCGGGAGGCGAAGAACCTTGACGCTGCAAATATAAAGATAATCTCTAATCTGTTATAATTAAAACAGCAAAATATATATTTTAAAACAAACAAAAAAGGGCTGAATTGATTCGGCCCTTTTTTGCTACGTATGAACTATTTTCTGATTCCTAATTTTTCAATAAGGTCTCTATATCCTTGAATATCTCTATGCATGAGATACTTAAGGTGTCTTTTTCTTTTACCAACAAGTGATAACATGCTTCTTTTGCAAGAGTTGTCATGTTTATTGGTCTTTAAGTGCTCAGATAAAGCCTTGATTCTCAAAGTGAATAAAGCGATCTGCCCTTCGATTGAACCGGTGTTGGAAGCACTTCCTCCATACTCAGCAAAAATTTCATTTTTTTTCTCTTCAGTTAAATAAACTGCCATGTTTTTATTAATTTATTAAGTTACCAATGATACAAAACTCATGGATTTGTAAATAGCGGCGCAAAGATAAGAATTCCCACAATAATTATTGTCTTTTTTAATAATTAAAATTTAACTGATATTTTGTGCATGAATGTATCGAAATCTTGAATTTCAATAATTATTGATAATAGAGAGCAACCCGATATCGTACAAAGTAGAACTGAACGCTGGCAATCTACAAGTGGATGGAACTGTTTTGATAAGACAGTAATTGTGATCAGGTAAAAGATATCAACTAAAATCAAGAAAGTACACATCCTGCTCATTCCGATGAACAGATGGCACATAAAATCCGTAGCTTTGAGGTATTACCTCTGTCAGATCAAAGACGGTACAAGATTTTGGCAGGCCTTCAAAAATCAAAGTAAAACGATAGTCCACATTGCGGGGTATCTCTGTCCAGATTGGAAAACCACTGATTTTTTCATAGTAGATCAACTCACTAATATGATCAGAATGCAGGTCAAACAAGAAGGTAGTGGGCCAAATTCTTATATACTGGGTTTCTGTTGTTTTTTTGGTCAATCCATGTACAACCACCTGACCTTTTTCGTAAGTAAAAGTGCTCAGTTCCTTAAGTATTTCAGGAGCAATTTTGACTACAGGATTATCAATGATGACCGGCATAAGGAAAACTTTAAAACAATAGGAGCGCAAAAATAAGGTTTTTCAATGACAGCGTTCAAAATAACATTAAAAAGACTTGTTTAATTATTGAATAAGTCTTACTTTTGCGGTCATTTTTAAAAATTAAAATTTATTCACAATGATTGCAATCGTAAATATAGCTGGTCAGCAATTTAAAGTGACAGAAGGTCAGGAACTTTTTGTCCACCAGTTAGAAGCTGCTGCAGGGTCATCTGTGTCATTCGATCAGGTTCTGATGGTAGACAACAATGGTTCTGTTCAAGTAGGCATGCCGGTAATAAGCAATGCCAAAGTAAGTGCCACTGTCATCGGCAACCAAAAAGGTGACAAAGTGGTCGTCTTCAAAAAGAAGAGAAGAAAAGGTTACCAGAAGAAAAACGGTCACAGACAGAGTTTTACAAAAATTAAAATTGATTCTATCTCTGCGTAACCGGACGGGTTGGCAGGTATTCATTAACTTAAAAAAAGAAGAATAATGGCTCATAAAAAAGGTGTCGGTAGTTCGGACAACGGACGGGATAGTAAAAGTAAAAGATTAGGCGTTAAGCTTTTCGGTGGTCAGTCGGCTAAAGCAGGAAATATCCTGATAAGACAAAGAGGAACAAAATTTCATGCAGGCGAAAATGCATATTTAGGTAAAGACTTCACCATACATGCAAAAGTGGACGGTGTAGTTGCTTTCAAAAAAGGAAAGTCTGAAAGGACTTGGGTTAGCATCATACCTGCTTTAAATGAAGTACAAGAAACCATCGCGCCTGTTGCAAAGGTTAAAGCTGCTCCTGCAACTCCACCTGCTGCTGCAACTGAAGAAGAATAATCAACTTAAGCTTTTTTAATCGGAGCGGCAATAAGTCGATGTAGTAAGTCTCAATCAAAATAATCAAATTAGCACCAACGAAAGGGCAAAAATCACATATGGTTTTTGCCCTTTCTTTGTTGTTTATTAGATTTGATGACATTGTCAAAATCCAGAATAACTCATTGTTTTACAATTTTTTACATTGATAATAACTAAATAGTTTCAGGTTGCTGCTTTCTTAAAAAATACTTGTAGATTTCTATCCAAAATACTCCTGAAAAAGCCAAGCCTATACAGATAAACCAATCTAAAGCAGAAAGCGGATCAAACTCAAATACAGATCTTACAGGCGGATAGTATACTGCTAAAAGTAATACTATAACTGATATAAGGATGATCAAAGGTATCATATGGTTTTTGTATCTGATTGTTGTAAAAACTGAATAATAAAAAGAACGATTTACCAGGGTTAAAAATATATTTGAGAAAATAAGTGTAGTATAAATGATGGTCCTCACAAAAGTTTCGGTTTTGCCTACTGTCATAAAATAATAACCTATAGACAAACAAAAAATGGTAATGATCACACCCTGGACAATACTGATCAGAAGCTCTTTGAATGAAAAAAAATCATACCCTATTTTTCTTGGAGGTTTGTTCATAGAGTTTTGTTCAATAGGTTCATTTTCGAAAATAATGGAGCATGTAGGACCCATAATGAGTTCCAAAAAAATCACATGTACAGGAGAAAAGATGCTTGAATATTTCCAGAAAAAAAATACCGGTAATGCTACAATCAAAATTATAGGAATATGAATAGAAATGATATATCTGATTGCTTTTTTTAAATTTTCATAAATCCTTCGTCCCAAGGCGATAGCGTCTACCATCCATTTGAGGTCATCATCCATAAGGATAATGGAAGCGGCACTCTTGGCCACTTCACTTCCACCCTTTCCCATAGCAATGCCTATGTGTGCGGATTTTAAAGCAGGAGAATCATTGACTCCATCACCAGTCATCGCAACTACCTCACCGTTGGCTTTCAGGGCTTCAATTAATCTGAGCTTTGCATCCGGAAACATCCTTGCAAAAATATTTATTTCTTTTACTTTCAGCCTCAATTGATCTTCACTCAAGTGCACCAATTCATCTCCGGTCACATAGATGTCACTGTTTTTTATTCCCACTTGTTTACCTATGGCAACAGCGGTTCCGGCGAGATCTCCAGTGATCATCTTTATGTCCACTCCAGCTTTATAAAATTTATTCAGGACATCATTTATATTCTTTTTTGGTGGATCATAAAAAGCTATCAAACCCAGGAGATTAAATTTAAAATCATTTTGTGACTCTGGAAGTGACTGAATATTATGATCAGAATTAGCAACACATAATACCCGAAAACCTTTATTTGCAAGTTGTGTTGAAAATTGGTTTATTTGTTGATATTGCTGGCTTGATACATCGCATTGACTCAATACTTTCTCAATGCTACCCTTGACAGCAATAACTGTATTTTCAAAGTCATCTTTCCATATGTGGGTCATCATAGGAGGATTTCCGCTGAGAGGATATTCTTTATACATCCTGAAACCAGGCCTCAAATCCACTTCTGCGAGCTGTCCATACATGTGATGAATAGCTTTTTCCATATTGTCAAAGGGACTTGATTCAGATGCCCACATTGCAAATGTCAAGACTTCATTGGACGATGGCAGGTCTTTGGTAAAATCAAAAAGAATATCTTTTTTGAAGTCGTAAATGGATACTATCTCCATATTATTTTCAGTCAAAGTACCTGTCTTGTCCGTACATATAACTGTAGCGGCACCCAACACTTCTACTGTATAAGGAGTGCGGGCTATTACTCCTTTTTTGTATAAATGATATGCACCTAAAGCCATAAAAGTGCTGAATGCAACGGGTATTTCCTCCGGCAACACTGACATAGCCAAAGTCAAACCCTGCAACAGACTTTCTATCAGATTTCCTTTCAGAAAATAATTCATGCCCCAAACGAGAAAAAAAGCAATCACACCATAGGCTACCATGTTCCTTGTAAAGCTTCTTATCTGTTGTTGCAGTGGTGTTTTTTCATTGATTATATTTTCAAGACTCTTGCCGATTTTACCCATAGATGTGCTATTTCCAACAGAAGTAACAATAGCTTTACAGTATCCTGATTCCACCATTGACCCTTTGAAAATATTATTGGAAAGTGTCAGTGCATTTTTGTAGACCGGCAATGATTCACCTGTAAGCATACTTTCATTTACGGAAAAATCATTGGCATCAATAATGCAAGCATCTGCAGGAATAATATCGCCATCTTCTACATAAAAAATATCATCAACAACCAATTCTTCTGTGTCAATAATCACATCAATTCCATTCCTTATACATCTTACCTTAGGATTAGAAAGCTTCTTCAAAGAATCCACAGCGTTTCTGCTCCGATTTTCCTGAAACAAAGAAATACCTGCTACAACAAAAATAGCAATGAGCATTATAAGGCCTTCGCTGAATTCTCCCAGAACAAAATATATCACAGACGTAAGTACCAATATTAAAAACATCGGCTCGCTAATGATTTCTACCACTATCTTAAAAAAGTGGCTCCCCCTTTGCTTTTCCAATATATTCGGACCAAATTTCTCCCGATTATGATGAACCTGAATATCGTTAAGTCCTTGCAACCTTATATCCATTGCGGTCAAATATTTGAGTCCAAAGTTAATGTTTTTTTTCAGGTTCGCTCCCACTGTCACCGGAAATATGTAAAAAAAGCTTGATTTACAAAATTTGATTTAGAGTATGTTTTTACCTCAAAATTACCTGAATAATATATATTTGCATTGAATACCAACAATACAATGAAATTTAATACCAGATATCTGATTGCTTCCATTTCACTTTTGATAGTAGGAGCTGTATTGTACTATTTTAGTGAAATTGTTACTTACATCCTTATTGCATGGATTATATCCATGATTGGAGCACCTATTGTAGTATTTCTCAGAAAATATTTAGGTAAAAATATTGCTGCGTTAATTACTTTAGGGCTGTTTCTGATTGGTTGTATGGTGCTCATTTGGACATTTATACCACCTTTGGTCAATCAAGTGGAAAACCTGTCAAAAGTGGATTATAATCGTGTCGTAACCGCCCTTGAAGAACCAATAAAAGACTGGGAGAAATGGCTGATAAAAAAGAAACTGATGATAGAATCTGACACTACTTTATCAACGCAAAAAATAAACCAAAGTGCAGAGGAGATTGGGACACCCATCTACGAAATCAAGGTTGATTCTGTGCTAAATTCAGAAAACGAAGCCGATAGTAAATCAATCAGCATTAATATCTATCTTCCTGAAAATCAGAAGGCCCAACCACTTCAAGACACTCTAGGGAGTGAAAAATCGGGTGAAGATTTTTTTACAATCTTAAAATCAAATATCAATAACTATATAAACCCGGAAAAAATAAGAATGATGCTCGGGGACTCCTTAACTGCTTTTGGAGATATCATGATAGGCTTGTTTTCAATATTTTTTATTGGGTTTTTCTTTCTGCGCGAACAAGGTTTGTTTGACAAAATCCTGACATCCATGGTGCCAAGCCGCTACGAACAACAAACAAAACAAGCTGTTGATGAAACCAGCAGGCTACTCATCAGGTATTTTATAGGTATTTTGATTCAAGTCACAATTATTACATTGATCGTATCATTATCTTTGATGTTGATGGGTGTCAAAAATGCATTATTGATTGGCTTTTTTGCCGGCATTATGAATGTAATACCATACATAGGGCCATTAGTTGCTACCGCTTTGGGGGTGATGATCACATTGTCATCGAATATGGAGCTTTCATTTTACGACGAAATGATACCGCTTATCGTCAAGGTTTTATTGGTATTTATGGTCACCAGACTGATAGATGACATCATACTTCAACCCAATATTTTTTCCAAAAGTGTCAAAGCTCACCCTCTTGAAATATTTATTATAGTTTTAGTCGGAGCAAAAGTTGGTGGTATTTTAGGAATGGTGCTCGCCATACCTTTCTATACGGCATTCAGAGTGATAGGAAAAGTATTCTTAAGTGAATTCAGGGTCATCCAACAATTGACAAAAAATATGTAGCGTTTTGGATTTACCATTGAGGACAAAAGTTATCATCATTGTGATGTTCTCCGATATAAATGATGGATAACTCAAAAGATGACAATGATCTCCTGTCTGATACAAGATTTTTTAAATTCTGATCATAACTGAAGCCTATAATGAAGTTATTCATTTCAAATCCTGCCATAGCTATTACAGATTCAACACCCAAATTATTATAGTTTTTTACACCTCTTATATACGGACCAATCAACAAGTATTTTGCTTCAGTTTTTGATATTTTGTATCTGAATGTTGTTCCAAGGTTCAACTCAGCATGCGGTCCCTGAATCAATGCGTTCATCCTGGGCTGGATAAAAATCCTGTCGGCTACTTCAAATGATGCACCTGTGTGAATACTCCACTTGGCATTCAATGTATCATTTTTTATCACATTGGGATTGATGATGTCAGGAATATTATAAAAAGAGATATTCGGTTTTGTAAGATGAAAATACCCTATGCCAGCATGAAAGTTTGACTTTTTTGTAGGTGTAATAGTATAATAAAGTCCCAAGCCCAAATCAGCAAAAGCCCGGTTATTGGGTGGAAGATTTTCTCCTGTTGGCAAAGTAAAACCATCAACGGAATTAAACTGATCCTGAAAACTCAGATCTTCGTAATTGATACTCCTTTGTAAAATACCTCCCTGCAGCCCCAGCCCTATGTATTGTTTTGTCTTTTTATCCAGAGCCTTATGATAGGCTGCTGTTAGCATAATCTGATTGGAATTAAAATCAAACGTAGGCACTCTGTCTCCAAAAAATGTGATGCCGACACCCACAACATCCGGCATCGAAGTCTGACCAAAATTAAGATTAAACTTCACATCACCACTTGCTGCAAATGTCCTTAATGAATTATCCAGGGCCCCTCTCCATTGATCTCTGTATATAGTTGAAATCCTGTAAGTGCCCGTATAAGTACCGGCCAAAGCAGGATTTAGAGTCATTGGAGATGCATAAAATTGCGAAAAATGGGCATCCTGTGAAACCAAAGCATTACAAAAAATAAAGAAAAACACCATGGTACTAGCTCCTTTTCGGACAAGATAAATATAAGTGGGTGTCGAGACAACTCTCATTAAAGTTTTATTTAATATATTGGAATGCAAATCTAATAAATTTTATATATTTCAATCCTATTAATGAATATGGACTGATTTTTGATCTTGTATTATTCATTTACTTAGAGTAAGTTTAAAGTTTTATTATTTGGCTCCAAGCCCGCAATTTTAATTTTAGCCAGCGTTATATTTTTCGACGTAGCTTCCGGCTACGACTACAAAATATGCCTTGTCAAAAATTAAATTTGCCCGCTTTCCCTCAAACATAAAAATTTAAACATACTCTTACCATTCAATAACGAATGATATTTAAAATAATTATATAAAGGTGTATGTCAAAGAAAAAAAAGATTGACACTAAACATTATTTCCATGCTATTTGCCATTTAAATGTGGTTCCCGTGTGGTATGCACCTTCAGAAGATTCAGGCATGATTAGCCAAATGCTATTTGGTGAAACTTGCACTATCATTCAGAAAAAAAACAAACATTGGTTTAAGGTCAACACAACTACTTGCAATATTATAGGTTGGATTCACTCCATTCAATTGTATCTGACAGACGAGGCCTTATTTGAAAAGCTATACTTAAATCCTGCTTTATCCCTTGAAATTTGTCATTCTGTTTTTAACGATGACAACACAAAATCAATCGTCTTAGGGTCTTCCCCTCCAATATGATGGCATATCATTCCAAATGCCTGACAATAAATATATTTACAACGGTCAGGCCGCACTTGTTGATGGACTCGAGATGAGTCCTGAATTACTCATAAAGATTGCCAGACGGTATTTGTTTAGCCCTGAGTTAAGAGGAGGTCGCTCCCCTTTCGGAATTGACAGCGGTGCTTTGATTCAAAATGTCTTTAGGTTTTTTGGAATTCAGCTTCCCAGATTCCCTCATGAACAATTTTTACTGGGTGAAATAGTCGATTTCGCTGAGTTGGCACAAGAAGGTGACCTTTTGTTTTGTGAAGATAAAGAAGGGCATATACATCATGTTGGAATCATAGCCGGAGAGAAAAAAATTATCCATGTGTACGGATGTGTACGAATCGACAGATTTGACCATCATGGCATTTTCAATACTGACCTTCAGAAATACACCCATAAACTACGAATTATCAAAAGGATTCTTTAATCTTCAATCAGTTGCAATTCATTTATAGGTATTAATGAATATTTGCTTTTATTTATCAAGAATGATGAAAGATCAGTCTTTTCCTTAAATTGTGTCTTAGAGTTTTTTTAAACTTTTATCATTAGGCTGTAGGGGGCAAATTAATATTTTCTGCTTTATTATTCTTTTGCTATATAGTGTAAAGCCTAGTCAGTCGCATTTGGTTATGGAACGGTTGTTCGCATTTCCTTTAATGTCAAGCAAATAAACAACTTGAATTCTCATCAAAATACTAGATCGGAAAGTAACCTCTCATAAAGTTAGACTACTATGGTTTCGATTTATCAAAAAATCATAAACATTCTCTGAAAAAAATCATATATATGAATGATAAAGATCATATTTCAAGTTTCTGATGTGCTTTACCTTGCAGCCATTTAAATGGTAAAAGGAAAAGATCATGAACGAGTCAATCAAATACCCTGGTGTAAAAACTGTAATGGATGGTAATACTGCCGCTATCATGTGCGAACGAGAATCCACAGATGCTGCAGGTGCCTACCCCATCACTCCATCCACCCAAATGGGTGAATACTGGGCAGAAGAAGCAGCCAAAGGCCATCTGAATATATCAGACAGACCATTGATTTTTATTGAGCCGGAAGGTGAACATGCAGCAGCAGCAGTCACCGCAGGGCTTTCGATGACGGGTCTAAGAGCGGCCAATTTTTCATCTGGTCAGGGTATAGCCTACATGCATGAATCATTATATGCCGCTGTAGGTAAAAGATTGACTTATGTCCTCAACATAGGTGCACGGGCGATGACCAAATCCACCCTGAATGTGCATGCAGGACATGATGATTATCATGCCATAGATGACACAGGATTCTTCCAGCTATTTGCCAAAAATGTGCAGCACGTAGCGGACATGAACATTATCGCCCACCGAATAGCGGAGTTGGCTCTTACACCGGGTATCATTGCTCAGGATGGATTTTTAACAACTCACCTCATAGAATCCTTGTATCTTCCGGAAAGAAACCTGATCAGAGACTACTTAGGAAGGCCTGATGATATCATAGAAACTCCAACTCCAGCTCAGAAAATCATTTATGGTGATCAGCGTCGTCGTATCCCTGAAGTTTGGGATGTGGACAATCCTATGATGGCTGGTATAGTGCAAAATCAGGACTCCTATATGCAGAGTGTAGCGTCTCAAAGACCATTCTTCTTTGATCATATTAAGGAGCTCACAGATCGGGCTTTTGATGAATATGCTAAACTCACCGGCCGTAAGTACTCAAGAGTGATGACCTACAAAGCGGAGGACGCAGACTATCTCATCCTCGGACAGGGAAGTCTCATCCCAAGTGCGGAGGTAGTGTCAGACTATCTGCGCGAAACACGTGGCGTAAAAGTAGGGGTAGTTGATTTGGTGATGTTCCGCCCATTTCCGGCAGACCTGGTATCAAAAATCCTTAAAGGTAAAAAAGGTGTGGTCATCCTGGAAAGACTGGATCAGCCACTTGCAGCTGACTTACCTATAGCAAGGGAAGTAAGGGCTACGCTCTCAAAATGTGCAGAAAACGGTTTTACCCAACATGGACTGCCTTATCCTGAATTAACTACTTTCAAGCCAGGAGATATGCCTGATGTCTATTCAGGTTCATTTGGTATGGGAAGCAGAGACTTACAGCCTGAAGGTATCATCGGTGCGGTAGAAAACATGCTTCCTAATGGAAAACATAAAAAACAGTTTTACCTTTCTATTGACTTCCTGAGAGATGTACCTTATACCCCTAAACAAAAATTTTATCAGGAATCTATATCTGATGCATATCCCAATATCAAGGACCTGAGCATTAGAGGAAGCGAAAATCCTAACATGATGCCCAAAGATGCCATCACAGTAAGATTTCACTCCATAGGTGGTTGGGGAGCGATTACCACAGGTAAAAACCTGGCGATGACGCTGTATGATCTGCTCGGTTATGAAATAAAAGCGAATCCAAAATATGGTTCTGAGAAAAAAGGTCAACCTACTACCTATTATCTCGCAGCAGCACCTGAACCGATCAAAATTAATTGTGAATACTTCTGTTGATGTAGTTTTGTCTCCAGATCCCAATGTATTTAAACATACTAATGCTTTGGCTGGATTGAAACGAGGCGGATGTTTTATCATCCAGAGCGATCAGGAAAACCCCGAAAAGTATGGGCCAACATACCTGCACCATATCAAAAGTCATTATCGAGCAGGATATTCACATTTTCTACATCGATGGATTTAAAATAGCCAGAGAAGAAGCTACAGATGTTGAATTACAACTCAGAATGCAGGGTATCGCATTCCAGGGAGCTTTTTCGCTGCATCTCCTTTGATGCAAAAGGCCAATCTAAATGATGTTGAACTTTTGAAAGCCATTGAAGATCAATTAATGCACAAATTCGGCTCCAAAGGATAGAGAGTCGTGGATGACAATATGAGAGTAGTCAAACGTGGTTTTGATGAAGTTAGAGAGATCAAAGTTAAAGAAATCAGTAACAGTATTCCTGAAAAGGTCAATGGTAAACCTGCACTTCCGCTACCGACGATGTTGAAAAGCACCCCTCAAAGTCAATCAAAATTGAGTGATATTCACAGATTTTGGGAGCAAACCGGTAATTTCTACCTTCAAGGAATGGGTAATGACAACATCACAGATCCGTTTATAGGTCTGAGTGTGATGCCAGCCACTACTTCTTTATTCAGAGATATGACAGGTATCAGATTTGATCACCCATCCTGGATTCCCAATAATTGTACTGCCTGCGGAAATTGTTATACCGTGTGTCCAGATACAGCAATACCGGGATTGGTAAGTACATTATCCGATGTATTGGAGACCATCGTCAAGAGAGTGAAAAAAAATCATGGCAATGTTGAAGTACTTCCAAAAGCAGTGCGACAAATCGAAAGCCATATCCGCACACTGATGAACCAACCTAAAAATGGTGCAACAGTCAATACTTATATCCATCATGCTATCTCCAAAGCGATTGCGGAAAGCAATGGTGACGAAAATGTGGTCAGAGAGTTTGGATGGTTCAAAGATGAATTGGGTGATTTTGATTTTGCCCTTACAAGACCTTATTTTGATCTTCACGAAAAAAATGAACCTAATAGTGGCGGTCTATTCAGCATCACGATCAATCCTACTACCTGTAAAGGATGTATGGAATGTGTCAATGTGTGCGATGATGGAGCACTCAAAATTGTACCTCAGACAGAAGAATCAGTGGCAAGCATGAGGAGCCAATGGGATCTGTGGATAGACCTGCCTAATACTCCAAAAAAATACAACCGTATCGATAGTCTGGAAGAGAAAATCGGACCTTTGGAAACCATCTTGTTGAATAAAGATGCATATCTCAGTTTTGCGAGTGGTGACGGTGCGTGTTTGGGTTGTTCTGAAAAATCTGTGGTGCACATATTCACAGCTACTGTGGAGTCCCTGATGCAGCCTCGTATAGAAAAACACCTTGCTTATTTGGATGAATTGATAGCTAAATTAGAAAAGCTTGTACAGCAAAAAACTGATCAGCACACTAGATGTCTCTGATACGGATACGCTGACTCGTATTGTTCAGGAATCTTATACCAGTGACCTGAAAGTGTCAGATTTAGCTCATAAATTAGATCGAGAAAAAGAAACATCACCTGTAGATCAGGATTGGTTGATGGATATCACCAGGACTTTGGCCAAACTCAAAAACCTGAAATGGAAATATACTCAAGGTACCACAGGAAAAGGAAGGTCATCTATGGGAATGTGTAATTCTACCGGTTGTACATCGGTTTGGGGTAGCACTTATCCTTTCAATCCATATCCTTTCCCTTGGACCAACCATCTTTTCCAGGATTCCACATCCATTGCGATGGGTATTTTTGAAGGTCACATGTCCAAAATGGCCGATGGTTTCAAAGCCATCAGGAAAGCAGAACTTGTCATCAATGGACAATATCAACCTGCTACACACGATCCTATATTTACATACTTTACATGGGAGCAATTTACCGATGAGGAATGGTTGCTTTGTCCTCCGGTAGTAGCCTTAGGTGGCGACGGAGCCATGTACGATATAGGTTTCCAAAATCTTTCGAGAATGATGGCTTCCGGCAAACCTATCAAAGTGGTCGTAGTCGATACACAGGTTTACTCCAATACAGGTGGACAGGCATGTACGTCAGGATTTATTGGTCAAGTATCCGATATGGCTCAATATGGAAAGGTATGGAAAGGAAAATCTGAACCAAGAAAAGAAATAGGGTTGATAGCCATGGCACACCGGAATACATTTGTACTGCAAAGCACACTAGCCAATACCCGTCAGATGATAGAAGGATTTATCGATGGTTTGATGGCCAAGAGACCTGCCATATTTAATATCTACACTACTTGTCAGCCAGAGCATGGAGTTGCAGACGACCTAGGTGTACATCAGGCAAAGTTAGCAATGGAATCCAGAGCATATCCAATATTCCAATACAATCCTGCCAAAGGGCATAAAATAGAAGAGTGTCTTGACCTCAGCGGAAATCCGGCAATGGATCTTTGTGGCAACTTACAAAATCAAATACACAGAATTTGGAATGGAAAAAACCATGGAAGTGGCCATGACATTTGCAGATTTTGCACTGACAGAAGCCAGATTCAGAAAACATTTCAGGAAAGTGCCACGCGATGCATGGAACGACAACATGATGGTACTCTCAGAATTTATTGAGCTACCAGAAGCTGACCGAGAAGGTATCTTCCCATACATCTGGACCGTGGATAAAAAACAAAATCTGGTGAGAGTCTTAGTTGCTGCGCCTATAGTTGAATCATGCGAAGATAGAAAAAATTTCTGGGTCATGCTCAAAGAATTGGCAGGACTGGATAAAGTAGAAACTTCAACAGTGGATATCGGAAGATAAAGTGCGCAAAGAAGTGGTAGGCAAAATAGCACAAGGGTTAATGCAACTTGCAGGCGGTAATGGCTCAGCCATTTTAGAGTTGGCTACTCAGGAAGTAACATCACTACCTGTTACAGCAGCTTCAGGAGCAAGTACTTCCAATGCTGAATATATGGCTCCCTGGTTAGAAACAGAAAGCTGTACTTCCTGCGATGAATGCACCAAGCTCAACGGAAAAATATTTGCTTACAACAATAATAAAAAAGCATTTATTCAGAATCCAAACGGCGGACCGTATCAGGATTTTGTAAAAGCCGCTGAGAAGTGTACTGCCAGAGTGATTCATCCGGGCTTGCCTGCTGACAGAAGCCAAAAAGATATCGATAAGTGGATCAAAAGAGGAGAAAAGTTTAATTAATAGTATCGATGGACTTCCTTTCACTACATACCAATACCTTTTAAAATGGCATTCATCCTCCTGAAAACAAGGATGATACCAGGGGCTTGCCTATCAGGCAGTTTCCTTTTGCTACGGAATTGATCATACCGATGACGCAGCATATAGGAGCTCCTGCAGAGATTGCCGTAAGAGAAGGTCAGGAAGTGGCAAGAGGGCAGGTGATAGCCAAAGCTACAGGGTATGTATCTGTTCCTATACATTCACCGATATCTGGTGTAGTAACCCAAATAGGTTATGTGCCAACCATCTCCGGAAGCAAAGCACAGGGAGTAACTATCAAAGCTTTTCCATCATCCGGCCAGGAAGTAGCGGAAGGATATTGTATTGATTACAAAACGGCAACAGCTGATGAAATCTTACAAGCTATCCAGGATGCTGGTATCGTAGGTCTGGGAGGTGCAGCCTTCCCAACGCATGTAAAACTAAAAGTTCCGGAAGGCAAAGTGTGCGATTACCTTATTATCAATGGTATAGAATGCGAGCTTTTTCTCACCACAGACCATAGGGTCATGTTGGAGCAAGGCGAAGATATCTATATGGGTATAAGATACTTGATGAAAGTAACTGGAGCCAAAGCAGCCATCATTGGTATAGAAGGCAACAAACAAGATGCTGCAGATCATTTGAATAAAATGAAACCTGACGATATCCCGGTTTCCGTTAAAGTAGTACCGGTAAAATACCCCCAAGGCTCCGAGAAAATGCTCATAACAGCAGTTTTAGGAAAGGAAGTACCTTCGGGTGGCTTACCGATAGACGTCAATATCGTTACTGTCAATATAGCAACGACTGCGGAAATGGGTCGCTTGCTACCACATGGTCGAGGTATTCAGGAAAGAGTCATCACCATTTCTGGTCCTGCAGTTAAGAAAAAAGGAAATTATCTCATTCCCATAGGTACACCATTGAGATTTGTATTAGATCATGTAGGGATTGTGGATGATGATATTGCCGAAATATATATGGGTGGACCGATGATGGGTCCTGCTGTCGCTGATTTGGATATTTCTATTACCAAAGGTACTTCAGGTATCTTGGTTTTTGGAAGTAAAGATGTCAACCATACGGATAAAATTTACCCTTGCATCAAGTGTGGCGCTTGTGTTGACGCTTGTCCCATCTCACTCAATCCTTCCAAATTAGGGATTTTAGCCAAGTTTGAATCCTACGACAAAATGGTGACTGATTTTAACCTGATGGATTGTTTTGAATGTGGTTCATGTTCGTATGTATGTCCGTCGCACATTCCATTGGTGCAGTATTTCAGGCTTTCAAAGTCAAGATACAAAAGAAAACAAGCCCTAAATCAAAATTGAAGTCATGCGTAAGATTACCTTAAATATCAGTACATCTCCACATGTGGTCCAGGGTTTGAGCACAGATACCATCATGAAACATGTGGTGTATGCCCTTCTGCCTGCCGCTGCATTTGGAGTGTATGCTTTTGGATGGAATGCTTTATTGGTGATGATGACTACATCAGTTGGTTCTGCATTACTTGCAGGTTTATTGCTCGGAATGACATTGCCCCCAATTTTTCCGCTGTGGATGGCATTTTGGGGATCTGTGATAACCATAGCATTAGGAAAATTTATATTTGGTGGATTGGGTAATAATGTATTCAATCCGGCACTGGTAGGCAGGGCTTTTTTGCAGGCTGCGTTTCCGGTCGCCATTACAACATGGTTACAACCGTTTTTACCTGAAAGATTCTATTCTGTGTCTTCGTCCATATATGCATGGCCATTTATGCGACCCACAGTAGATGCAGTATCAGGAGCGACACCACTTTCAGCCTTCAAATTTGATAATATAAGTACTGATGCCTATGATATGGCCATGGGTATATGCAGTGGCTCCGTAGGCGAAACGAGTACCTTGTTCATAATATTAGGAGGTATTTATCTGGCATGGCGTAAGATGATGAACTGGAGAATTCCGGTATCCATTATACTGACTGTTTTCGCTTTCAGTGCTGTTTTTTATATGATAGATGGGAAAGTATATCCTTCGCCATTTTTTACCATATTTTCGGGTGGATTGATGTTGGGAGCAATATTTATGGCTACTGATATGGTTTCCTCTCCGATCACATCTGCAGGTGTATGGCTGTATGGTGCGATCATTGGACTGCTTACGGTTGTCATCAGACTTTGGGGAGGGCTTCCGGAAGGAGTAATGTATGCGATATTGTTAGGAAATGCGATTTCACCTCATATTGACAATCTGGTCAGACCGCGTGTATATGGTACCACTAAAAAACTGAAAGTATCATGAGTGATCAGAACAAAGTTATAGCACCTGAAGGTTCCGGTGACAAAAAGATGATCTTTGCCATGGCATCCATAGGTATCATTTGTGCATTTCTTATAGTGGTGACCTACGAAAGTACAAAGGTTACGATAGAAAATAATAGAGCCAAAGCATTGGAAGATGCTGTTTTTCAGGTGATTCCTGGCATCACTAAAACGAAAACTTTTCAGCTCAACCCTGATCAGACCTTTACAGAAATGACCACCAATAATCCTAAAATCCAAAAAGTACTCGCCGGTTATGATGATCAAGGG
The DNA here is from genome assembly GCA_016718205.1 of Saprospiraceae bacterium. Classification (GTDB taxonomy): domain Bacteria; phylum Bacteroidota; class Bacteroidia; order Chitinophagales; family Saprospiraceae; genus OLB9. Next base: position 8,444 of record JADKEB010000036.1, on the reverse strand, counting down.
GTGTGTAAAGGTGTGGCATTTCAAGGAAGTGGGAAAGCGTATGGTGAGGTATTAAGTTTGCTTTTTGGATATGACCCTGATCAACAAAAAATTATAGGGTTTTATGTTCTCGAAAGCAAAGAAACACCGGGAATTGGAGATAAAATTGAGAAAGATCCATTTTTGGCCAATATGAAATCTATGGATGTGGCACTTAATGATGATCATTCTGACTTAAAAAATGAAATAAAAACCGTAAAAAACGGTCAAAAGACCAATGGATGGGAAATAGATGCTATTACAGGTGCTACGATCACATCACGGGCAGTAGGCAATATACTGAATACAAGCAGCAGGAGTGGATCCCAAAGATATATAAAACAAACAAACTTTTTATCAAACGTCAAAACTGAAAAATGAGTCTGACCGATCAAAATAAGACAAATAAAGGTTTTTTCAGCAGCCTTGGAGAACATCAGGGAACAGATGACTTTTTGCGAGGGCTTTGGCGTGACAATCCGGTTTTTGTCCAGGTGCTGGGCATGTGTCCTTCATTGGCAGTATCCAATTCAGCCATGAATGCCTTGGCCATGGGGCTGGCTACTACATTTGTTCTGGCTATGTCCAATGTTTTGATATCAATGCTAAGAAATTTTATACCTAAGGAAGTGCGTATTGCTTCCTATATTCTAATCATAGCGACTTTTGTCTCCATGGTGGACTATACGATTCAGGCTGTGAGTGTTGATTTACATAAAAGTTTAGGAGCCTTTATAGCCCTGATTGTGGTTAACTGTATCATCCTGAGTCGCGCAGAAGCATTTGCATCAAAAAATACTGTAGGCAGATCTTTGATGGATGGATTGGGTATGGGATTGGGATTTATGTTTGCATTATTTTGTATAGGAAGTATACGGGAAATTATTGGTTCAGGGACTTTCTTAGGACTACAGGTAATGCCGGATGCATTTGAAAAGTGGGTCATTATGGTCTTGCCTGCAGGTGGTTTTTTTACGTTAGCATGTTTGCTGCTGATTTTCAACCATTTCAAACTCAAAAAAAGTAAAACATGAATAATGAATCACTAATGACCATATTTATTAATGCTTGTTTGATTAATAATTTTGTGTTATCTTTCTTTTTGGGAATATGTCCATTTTTGGGAGTCTCCGGCAAGGTAGAAACTGCTTCCAAAATGGGGGCAGCCGTGACCTTTGTAATGGTCATCAGCTCTGTCTGTGCCTATGGTATTAATGTATTACTGGCGGCCATCAATGCTCCTTTTTTACAGTTAATCAGTTATATAGTTGTGATCGCTTCTACTGTACAACTTGTGGAGATGTTTGTAAAAAAAGCAAGCCCTGCCCTATTCAAGGCATTGGGGATATTTTTACCTTTGATCACCACGAATTGTGCCGTTTTGGCCATAGCTTTATTACAAACCAGTAAAGGTTATGATCTTTTGCAAAGTGTGACGTTTGCATTAGGCGGTGGAAGTGGCTTTACTTTAGCTTTAGTACTAATGGCAGGTTTACGGGAGCAGTTGGATTTTTCTGAAATTTCAGGTATTGCAAAAGGCACAGCACTGGTCTTGCTGGTAGGTGGGATATTGTCATTATCATTTATGGGTTTTGCAGGATTGGGAGGATGATCTGAATAATCTGAATGATCTGAAAACTTGAATAATGACGAGCAATCGAACGACGAACAATTGAACAATGAATAATGAGTGTTTTATCAACAAATAAACAATAAATTTAAAATGATAAAGTCTTTAATCATAGCAATAACATGTATAACTGCACTAATGATAGGTTGGCTGCTGGTACAGTTGTTGTGGAAAAAGACATTCAGGGAGTATATCAGTGATGAAGATGTTTTGGCAGAACGCAGATCATGCAAAAATTGCGGATGTACTGAAGCTTGCGAGAATAAAAGAGAATTAATTAATAATTAATAAAGTATATTTTAAACCATAAAAGGAAATAAAATGGCACAATTATCAGATTATTTATCAGGAACACATTATAAAGCGATTGTTAGAGGCAACAAACGTATCACGCCACTTGATACGGAAGATATCAGGGAAATTCAAATTGAAGTGCAGGATAAAAACTTTCACTGTAATGTGGATCAAAGTTTTGGTGTCATTGTCAAATACGTAGGACCATTTGGAAACAATGTACATCACAGACTCTACACTATTGCCAATTCCAACGTTACTTCTTCCGGGTTTCCTGAAATTACGATGTTGGTAAAAAGATGTTATTATGTAGATGATTTCAGCGGCGAAAAGTACGAAGGTGTTGCATCTAATTACTTGTGCAACAGAAATCCCGGCGATGAACTTTTACTTACGGGGCCTCATTCATTACCGTATGCAGTGCCTGATGACACAACATCCAATATCATCCTTATTGGTATGGGTACGGGAATAGCGCCGTTCAAATCCTTTGTCAGACATATCTACAAAAATGTTAAGGACTGGCAAGGAAAAATCAGACTATTTTATGGTGCTACCAACGGACTTGATTTGCTATATCTCAACGATAAAGAAGGCGATCTGACCAATTATTACGATAACAAGACATTTGAAGCCTTTTCTGCTCTGAGCCCAAGACCAAAGTGGGCAGACCCCATTGCTATGGACAAGATGATAGAGGGTCAAGCGGAAGAAATCCGGGAGATGCTTTCCAAAAATAATACGTATATCTATGTAGCCGGATATGATAAAATACTGACACAACTGGACAATGCGTTTTCAAACATTATTGGCTCCAAAGAGAAATGGGAAACCAGAAAAGCTGAATTGAAAGCAGGTAAAAAATGGGCTGAGATTATATATTAACAACCGAACAAATGAATGACAAACAGCCGAATCATAAGTTATTAGGTCTTAGGAATTTCAAATAATAATTCAACACAACAGTAAATAAAGTGAGCATAATTATCCCCATATTAACTCTCGGATTGCTGACGCTTGCATTGGCAGGGCTGATTGCCGTGGCCAATAAAAAACTGTATGTCTATGAAGATCCCCGCATCGATCAAGTGGAAGATATGCTGCCACATGCCAACTGTGGCGCCTGTGGATTCCCTGGTTGCCGACCTTTTGCTGAAGCATTGGTATCTGGTCAGGTATTGCCGGGCAAATGTTCTGTAAGCAGTGATGAAGGCAGGTCTGCTATAGCCAGTTTTCTGGGTGTAGCCTTGGGTGCAGAAGAAAAAAGAGTCGCCCGATTAGCCTGTAACGGAGGTAAAAATGTAGCCATCAATCAGGCTTACTACAAGGGTATCAGCACGTGTCAGGCAGCTACATTGATCTCTGGCGGCGGCAAGGCTTGCTCATGGGGTTGCCTGGGATATGGTGATTGTGAAGTTGTGTGCGATTTTGATGCTATCTCGATGAACGAATTTGGCATCCCTGTCGTAGATGTACAAAAATGCACCGCTTGTGGTGATTGTGTGGAAGCATGTCCTAAAGGTCTTTTTTCTATCCACCCTATCAGTCACCGACTTTGGGTCGCTTGCAAAAGCCTGGAAGCCGGAGATGAGGTACTGGATGTCTGCGATGTAGGCTGTACGGCGTGTGGTAAGTGCGCTATGGATGCAGAAGACAACATGATCACAATGGTCAAAAACCTACCCGTCATCAACTACTCCAAAAACCATAAAACGCAAGCTCCAATACAGAGATGCCCTACCGGTGCCATCGTATGGCTCGATGATAAGGATGGGCTTATCAAAGGCAAAGAAGCCAAAAAAATCATTAGAAAGGGAAGTCGGAATATGGGGTATTCTTAAGGGCAAACAAATTATTATCCCATATTCTTAAAATGCTTTGCTTATCAATTTAATGCCCAATCATAATGACTTGATGGCACCAATAAAATAAGCACCAAGTGAGGTAAAGTACCTGTCCAGGAACAGATCCCTTTAACGAAAAGCTCTTCATTACTGTGATCATCTATCATTTTCATCATCTCTTTATGGGAGTTAGTTAACAATACTTTTATTTCGTGCAGTGGCACCTTCGGAGTAATCCTCCCATATCTGTACAACAACAAATTGAGTTTTGGTACTGTCTTCCATGTATAACCCTTGGAAGGGATATCTGCTTTTGACCCGCCACTTACCAACTTTGTACCAGTTTTCATCATGAGTTGCCAATGATACAAATGCGCAAATACGTCCCTGATATTTCGGTTCATAGTGCCTAGAGGAAATTCTTTCATTTGTTCAGCTTCTGACGGCTTCTTTGACTAAATTAAAAAGCAGTTTAAAATTTTTTGACTTGAAGTCAGTAATTCGGTTTTGTTGGTAGGTCGTGGCATGAGTAAAAATTTTTATTAAATCATTGAATCATAATATTTAGGTTGTACTTTTCAATACTCTTAAAACCCTTAAAGTATTCCACTTGGCTGGGTTTTCCCGCCTTTTCCATTTCAAAAATGTACCTTGCCCGGATGAATAGATGCTTCCAGAGCCTTCTTTGTTTTTTTGAAATAAGGACATCTATTGTGGGTCTATTCTGAAGTCATAGGTTTACCTGCATACTGAAAGAGAAATCCAAGCACGCAGGATGTCAAAATACCATCTGTTGGATAGTATAATTTTCTAAGAAAATTAGGGTTGATGACATCACCAGTTTTATCAGATTTGAATATTGATGATAAGGAGAAACTCAATGGAAGAATACATAACATTTTGATTTCCTGAACCCTGTAAGTATTTCCATTTTTTAGAAATTGTTAAATCCTTCTAAACCGATATTGTGGTATGCATGGAACTATGTTTGTCTCCCTATTGGATCGACAATTGAAGCCACCATCCGCCATTTTTTCAGTAAGTATAAATCAACGATTGCAAGCGCAGACTTTCTTCTTTGCAAGGAAATATGATGAAAATTTAATGCCATTCCATTGACAACATACATCACATTTTTTTAGCTGGAAGTTCCAATAACCAGCGGCAAAATACACTCCATCAGGTCCTTTTACGTTGATCAAAACTTTAGTAATTATTTTTAATATCTTTTCAAAGGCGTCAATAGCCGACCTTTTTTAAATTCAGTAAAGTTAATGAGGTCGATATCCATTTGGGTTGGTACAACAATCTTGTCCCCAATACTTTTTCATTTCTTGCATTTAAAAACTGTGGTTCCCTAACTTCTGTTGTAATTCTTTTTTAAAGCATGTCATCATTTCAACAAATCCAGATGGGTTTGATATTGGATGGAAATGTCACCTTCCAATAACCAAAAGGAAATGATGTCAGTATTTTCATCATTCAAATATGGTAATATATTTAAATAACAGCAAAATCATATCCTTTTGTTCAACGATAAGCAGGACCTTTTGACTCTTCCTTTAAAGTAGACATAGTAGTTTCAAATAGTTAGAGGACCTATTTCTATTCCTGGGTCATTTTTTCCTTTCAAGCTCGTATTGGTCCAAGTCCCGAAATACCAAAATCGAAAACTTTGCTTTTTTGACCCGGTTGATTTCAGGGTTAATTGAATAATGTAAGAAGTTCGAAAGTCAGCTTTTCAAGTATGGTGTGGTGCAAAAGTAGCTTGCTCCGGGCTGCAATTGTCAAAAATGGCATTTTTCAAGTCCGCATCAGCAAAATCCAGTTTCCTCCAACTGCTTCTTATTTTTAAAAACAGTTTTAATCTTTGTTTTTAAAACACGATAGACGCTAAGCTGGCAATGGTCAAACGAAAAAATGAGAGTCCAAAATCATGACAAAGATCAAAACCGAAGTCCCAACATTTTCTAATCTGTAAATTTTATGTCCTGAAAACCAGTCTTGTTGGGTTTTATCATGCTTAAATTTACAACTATTGGAACTACGCGCAGGCTAGAATTTAAATGTAAGAAAAGTCCCAGTTTGGCAAAGATGCAGTTATTGAAAGTGCAGCTTCATATTCCTTCCTAGAAAGTACCTCGACCAGGTCAAAAGTTTTGCCATGAATAAATGTACTCTTATTAATCAATTTTGTCAGTTGGTATAGCTTCACGAAATATTCCAGAACACCCCTTCTCAAAGATTAAGGTTTCCATCCAACTTCAACCCCAAAACTTCAGATTTGCTTCAAATGCTCTTCTGCATAGAAGAACACTTTAATAAAGGTCGTTTCAGATAAAATGAAGTCGTTAGTGCTGACTCAGTAATGAAAACTACCTAAACCCCAATGATGTCAACAGAATCAATCCCTATATCTTTACGGTCCGGGAAACAAGGTTTTAAAATTTCTAGCTTTTGAAATCGTTTTTTCATCTCTGAATGTGGGGACAATCACTTTATCATTGATATATAAAATTGGTATAAGAAGCTGGCAGTCTCTTGATCTTCTGGCAACGACTGGAGACGGCATAGGTAACTCTATGATATTTAATTGTTTACCATCCTGCAAGTTTCTCCCATTTTCCTTATGCGACTGATGTTGTCTCTGCAACTTATAATTTTCATCATCTTTATTTGGTTTCTATCACAGTGACCACTGTATCATGATTGACAAACCTTGTGATATCATCGATATGTCCATCAGTATCGTCACTCCATGTTCACAGCGCCCTTCATGCAACCAAAGGATGTGATCGATGCCATAGTAATCGTATGCTGCTACAGATATTGTCTCAAATCCCCTTGAGAAAGGTGGATTTCGATTTTTATTGAGCAAACAAGCTGTAGTAGTCAAGAGTGTCCCTTTGCCATTAAACTCTACTGAGCCTCCTTCCATCACAATACCAGGGAAAGACCTTTAATCCCATTTTTCACCCATTAAAGTAGGAATAACATCGTCCATAACACATATGGAGGATATTTATCGCCCCAGGCATTGTATCCCCAGTCAACAATGGCGATTTCAGCCAGTTCTTCCGTTGATGACAAACGCTGGTCCATGATCTCGACACCATGCATCATTAGTAGGATGGTGATAAAATCTTATATTTTCCAAAACATCAGAAATAGTTGGCAGTTTAGTTGCAAACTTAGAATGCATTATTTTTCAAGGGCGAATTTTCCATCGTAGCATCAGCTACATTTATATTGACTTTGATGATCTGCCATCTCGAGTATAAACTCACAATACGGGCCATAGATTGCATCCAACTTTCCGGGCCAGGAAGTTTTGTGTGGCCATGACAGCCACATAGCTGATTGTTTTCAAACTCAGCAGGAAAAAGTGAAACCCCCACACTCTGGGCGTCAAGTCAGGCTCTACCTCATCAATAAATCTCTTTGTGATCGGCTGATAAACGAATCAACGCCCATCTCTCAAAAAGGCCACTGGATTCTGAATGAGTCAGCCAAAGATAGGTCAAGCTCTACAGCAACAGTTTCTTCCTTATCATGTGATGCCAGATACAATAGCTTACCCCGCCCATCTGCCACAATACTTCCCAGAACTTCATAGCTCCGTCCTGCTCAAAGCCTACCCTGTTGACACTGACTACAGGTATAGCGTACCATTAGCAACCGCATGCGATCGCTGGATAATCTGCCATGAATTATATTGATCCATATTGGTTTCTGCGTCCTGAGACGTGGCCCAAACCTGGTATTGTAGGATAAAACATAATATCTGCTCCCATCAGTGCCGTGATACGACTGGCTTCAGGATACCATTGATCCCAGCATATGAGTACGCCGATTTTTGCAAATCTTGTTTGGAATACTTTGTACCCCAAATCACCCGGTGTGAAATAAAATTTTCGTAAAAAGCCGGATCATCCGGAATATGCATTTTGCGATACTTTCCAAGATAACTTCCGTCAGCATCCAGTACGGCTGTAGTATTGTGATAAATTCCTTGTGTACGTTTTTCAAATAGCGAAGCAAATGATCACTACTCCCAATTCCTTTGCAACATAAGAAAGTTCATCCGTCGATGGTCCTGGAATGGGCTCTGCAAGCTGAAAATGGTCACATAACTTCCACATCACAAAAATATAATGAAGTGAATAATCTTTGGCAAATGATATTAGCACCTAGATTTGCGGTAACTTTAATTTGAGCAATAGCTTTATATTGCTGTCTAAATCCTTGTCGAAGTATACGTCATTTGCACGTTTATTTTGACTTTATCCATATTTAGGGTAAGGTTTAGATTGCGGCTTAGAATTGAGACGCTGTTATTGTACTTGTTCGACTTTATATAACAAATAATCCGTATCACCTTGCCAAGGAAATGCATCCACCAATTCCTGTAATGCAATCTTACGTTTTGCCTTCAAATTCCGTGCATTCAGCTCCACATCATGTAATGGCTGCATTTTCTACTGAAAATTCAAAAGTACTTTCCTTATTCATAATGGCTGTGCCGCCAAGTTGCAGTTGTCCTTCAGTATGTTTTAAAACCTTCCCTTTTTAGATATTTTAAATAGCAGACCAGTACGGGTCCCTTCACTCACAGAGAAAGTCCTGTAAAAAATATACCCCACTAAATACCACAAGGG
>JADKEB010000035.1 GCA_016718205.1 Saprospiraceae bacterium | reverse complement strand
TTTTTGGTCAATCCATGCACAACCACCTGACCTTTTCGTAAGTAAAAGTGCTCAGTTCCTCATATTTCAGGAGCAATTTTGACTACAGGATTATCAATGATGACCGGTATAAGGAAAACTTTAAAACAATAGGAGCGCAAAAATAAGGTTTTTCAATGACAGCGTTCAAAATAACATTAAAAAGACTTGTTTAATTATTGAATAAGTTCCTACTTTATAATCATTTTTAAAATTAAAATTTATTCACAATGATTGCAATCGTAAAATATAGCTGGTCAGCAATTTAAAGTGACAGAAGGTCAGGAACTTTTGTCCACCAGTTAGAAGTTGGTTGCAGGTCATCTGTGCTTAATATCTGGATCAGGTTCTGATGACAGACAACAATGGTTCTGTTCAAGCAGGCATGCCGGTAATAAGCAATGCCAAAGTAAGTGCCACTGTCATCGGCAACCAAAAAAGGTGACAAAGGTCAGCTTTCAAAAAGAAGAGAAGAAAAGGTTGTATTGTGGGGAAAAACGGTCACAGACAGAGTTTTACAAAATTAAAATTGATTCTATTCTGCGCAACTCTCGGACGGGCTGGCAGGTATTCATTAACTTAAAAAGAAGAATAATGGCTCATAAAAAAGGTGTTTGGTAGTTCCTGGACAACGGACGGGATAGTAAAAGAAGATTAGGCGTTTGCTTTTCATATCAGTTTACAAAGCAGGAAATATCCTGATAAGACAAAGAGGAACAAAATTTCCATGCAGGCGAAAATGCATATTTAGGTAAAGACTTCACCATATACATGCAAAAGTGGACGGTGTAGTTGCTTTCAAAAAGGAAAGTCTGAAAGGACTCGCTAGCATCATACCTGCTTTTAGCACGAAGTACAAGAAACCATCGCGCCTGCTGCAAAGGTTAAAGCGCTCCCCGAACTCCACCTGTTGGTTGCACCGAAGAAGAATAATCAACTTAAGCTTTTAATCGTGGAGCGGCAATAAGTCGATGTAGTAAGTCTCAATCAAAATAATCAATTAGCATTCAACGAAAGGGCAAAAATCACATATGGTTTTTGCTCTTTGTTGTTTATTTGATTTGATGACATTGTCAAATCCAGTATAACTCATTGTTTTACAATTTTACATTGATAATAAACTAAATAGTTTGGGTCATGCTTAAAAATACTTGTAGATTTCTATCCAAAATACCTGAAAAGCCAAGCCCATACAGATAAACCAATCTAAAGCAGAAAGTGGATCAAACTCAAATACATATCTTACAGGCGGATAGTATATCGCTAAAAGGAATATTATAACTGATATAAGGATGACCAAAGGTATCATCTGGTTTTTATCACTGTTGTAAAAACTGAATAATAAAAAGAACGATTTACTATGTTAAAAATATATTTGAGAAAATAAGTGTAGTATAAAATGATGGTCCTCAATAAAAGTTTCGGTTTTGGTTTATCGTCACAAAATAACAACCTATAGACAAACAAAAATGGTAATGATCAATTCCTGCCAATACTGATCAGAAGCTCTTTTGAATGAAAAAAAAAAATCATAATTCCTATTTTCTTGGAGGTTTGTTCATAGAGTTTTATTCAATAGAATATTTTGAAAATAATGGAGCATGTAGGACCCATAATGAAGTTCCAAAAATCAATGTACAGGAGAAAAGATGCTTGAATATTTCCAAGAAAAAAACACTATAAAGTACAATCAAAATTATTGGAATATGAATAGAAATGATATATCTTGATTGCTTTTAAATTTTCATAAATCCTTCGTCCCAAGGCGATAGCGTTCTACTATCCATTTGAGGTCATCATCCGACAGGATAATGGAAGCGGCACTCGGCCACTTAATTTCCACCCTTCCCATAGCAATACCGATGTGGGCAGATTTTAAAGCAGGAGAATCATTGACTCCATCACCAGTCATCGCAATCACTTCCTCACCGTTGGCTTTCAGGGCTTCAATTAATCTGAGCTTTGCATCCGGAAACATCCTTGCAAAAATATTTTTATTTCTTTTACTTTCAGCCTCAATTGATCTTCACCAAGTGCACCACCATCTCCGGTCACATAGATGTCACTGTTTTTTTATTCCCACTTGTTTACCTATGGCAACAGCGGTTCCGGCGAGATCTCCAGGGATCATCTCCATGTCCACTCCAGCTTTATAAAATTTATTCAGGAGCATCATTTATATTCTTTTGGTGGATCATAAAAGCTATCAAACCTATGAGATTAAATTTAAAATCATTTTGTGACTCTGGAAGTGACTGAATATTGCTGAAAATGAATTAGCAAATACATAATACCTGGAAAACCTTTTATTTGTTTGTTGTGTTGAAAATGGTTTATTTGTTGGATATTGTTGGCTTGATACATCGTATTGACCTTAACATTTTCTCAATGCTACCCTTGACAGCAATAACTGTATTTTCAAAGTCATCTTTCCATATGTGGGTCATCATCAGTGGATTCCGCTGAGAGGATATTCTTTATACATCCTGAAACCAGGCCTCAAAACCACTTCATGAGCTGTCCATACATGATGAATAGCTTTTTCCCATTGTCATGGGACTTGATTCAGATGCCCACATTGCAAATGTCAAGACTTCATTAGACGATGGCGGCAGTTTGTAAAATCATATAAAGAATATCTTTTTGAAGTCAAATGGATACTATATCTCCATATTATTTTTGTAGTCAAAGTACCTGTCTTGTCAGTACAACACCGTAGCGCCCCAACACTTTGAATTATATGGAGGCAATTACTTCCTTTTGTATAAATGACATGCACTTCTGAAGCCATAAAAGGGCTTAATGCAACGGGTATTTCTCCGGCAACACTGGACATAGCCAAAGTCAAACCCTGCAACAGACTTTCTATCAGATTTTCAGAAAATAATTCATGCCCCAAAACGAGAAAAAGCAATCACACCATAGGCTACCAGCTTGTCCTTGTAAAGCTTCCTATCTGCTGTTGCAGTGGTGTTTTTTCATTGATTATATTTTCAAGACTCTTGCTGATTTTACTCATAGATGCTATATTTCCAACAGAAGTAACAATAGCTTTACAGTATCCTGATTCCACCATTGACCCTTTGAAAATATTATTGGTGAAGATATTACATTTTTTTGTAGACCAGCAATGATTCAACGGTAAGCATACTTTCATTTATTTAAAACCATTGGCATCAATAATGCAAGCATCTGCAGGAATAATATCGCCATCTTCTACACAAAAAAATATCATCAACAACGCCAATTCCTTCTGTGTCAATAATTACATCAATTCCATTCCTTATACATCTTACCTCAGGATTAAAGCTTCTTCAAAGAATCAAGCAGCGTTTCTGCTCCGATTTTCCTGAAACAAAGAAATACCTGCTACAACAAAAATAGCAATGAGCATTATAAGGCCTTCTGCCGAATTCTCCCAGAAACAAAATATATCACAGACGTAAGTACCAATATTAAAAACATCGGCTCATTAATGATTTCTACCACTATCTTAAAAAGTGGCTCCCTCGTTTTCCAATATATTCGGACCAAATTCTTCCCGATTATGATGAACCTGAATATCGTTAAGTCTCGTAACCTTATATATCCATTGGTGGTCAAATATTTGAGTCCAAAGTTAATGTTTTTCAGGTTCTTGCTCCCACTGTCACTGGAAATATGTAAAAAGTCGATTTTACAAAATTTGATTTAGAGTATGTTTTTTACTCAAAATTTCTGAATAGTATATATTTGCAATAATACCAACAATACAATGAAATTTTAATACCAGATATCTGATTGCTTCCATTTCACTTTTGATAGTAGGAGCTGTATTGTACTATTTTAGTGAAATTGTTACTAAGATCTCTTATTGCATGGATTATATCCATGATTGAGTACCTATTGTAGTATTTCAGAAAATATTTAGGTAAAATATTGCTGCGTTAATTACTTTAGGCTGTTTCTGATTGGTTTATGGTGCTCATTTGGACATTTATACCAATTGGTCAATCAAGTGGAAAACCTGTCAAAAGTGGATTATAATTTCGTGTCGTAACCGCCTCTTGAAGAACCAATAAAAGACTGGGAGAAATGGCTGATAAAAAGAGAACTGATGATAGAATCTGACACTACTTTATCAACGCAAAAAATAAACCAAAGTGCAGATGAGATTGGGACACCCATCTACGAAATCAAGGTTGATTCTGTGCTAAATTCAGAAAACGGCCGATAGTAAATCAATCAGCATTAATATCTATCTTCCTGCAAAATCAGGAGGCCCAACCACTTCAAGACACTCGCGGAGTGAAAAATCGGGTGAAGATTTTTTACAATCTTAAAATCAAATATCAATAACTACATAAACCCGGGAAAAAATGAGAATGATGCTCAGGGACTCCTTAACTGCTTTTTTTGGAGATATCATGATAGGGTCGTTGTTTTCAATATTTTTATTGGGTTTTTCTTTCTGCGCGAACAAGGTTTGTTTGACAAAATCCTGACATCCATGGTGCCAAGCCGCTACGAACAACAAACAAAACAAGCTATTTGATGAAACCAGCAGGCTACTCATCAGGTATTTTATAGGTATTTTGATTCAAGTCACAATTATTACATTGATCGTATCATTATCTTTGATGTTGATGGGTGTCAAAATGCATTATTGATTGGCTTTTTTTGCCGGCATTATGAATGTAATACCACATAGGCCATTAGTTGCTACCGCTTTGGGGGTGATGATCACATTGTCATCGAATATGGAGCTTTCATTTTACGACGAAATGATACCGCTTATCGTCAAGGTTTTATTGGTGTATTTATGGTCAGTCACCAGACTGATAGATGACATGATACTTTAAACTAATATTTTTCCAAAAGTGTCAAAGCTCACCCCTCTTGAAATATTTATTATAGTTTTAGTCTGATAAAAGTTGGTGGTATTTTAGGAATGGTGCTCGCCATACCTTTCTATACGGCATTCAGAGTGATAAAAGTATTCTTAAGTGAATTCAGGGTCATCCAACAATTGACAAAAAAATATGTAGCGTTTTGGATTTACCATGAGGACAAAAGTTATCATCATTTGTGATGTTCTCCTGGATATAAATGATGGATAACTCAAAAGATGACAATGATCTCTGTCTGATACAAGATTTTTAAATTCTGATCATAACTGGAAGACCTATAATGAAGTTATTCATTCCAAATCCTGCCATTAGCTATTACAGATTCAACACCCAAATTATTATAGTTTTTACACCTCTTATATACGGACCAATCAACAAGTATTTTGCTTCAGTTTTTGATATTTTGTATCTGAATGTTGTTCCAAGGTTCAACTCAGCATGCGGTCCCTGAATCAATGCATTCATCCTGGAAGCTGGACAAGAAAATCCTGTCGGCTATTTCAAATGATGCCTGTGTGAATACTCCACTTGGCATTCAATGTATCATTTTTATCACATTGGGATTGATGATGTCAGGAATATTATAAAAAGAGATATTCGGTTTTGTAAGATGAAAATACCCTATGCCAGCATGAAAGTTTGACTTTTTTGTAGGTGTAATAGTATAATAAAGCCCCAAGCCCAAATCAGCAAAAGCCCGGTTATTGGGTGGAAGATTTTCTCCTGTTGGCAAAGTAAAACCATCAACGGGAATTAAACTGATCCTGGAAAACTCAGATCTTCGTAATTGATACTCCTTTTTAAAATACCTCCCTGCAGCCCCAGCCCTATGTATTGTTTTGTCTTTTTATCCAGAGCCTTATGATAGGCTACTGTTAGCATAATCTGATTGGAATTAAATCAAACGTAGGCACTCTGTCTCAAAAATGTGATGCCGACACCCACAACATCCGGCATCGAAGTCTGGACTAAAATTAAGAGATTAAATTCAGCATCACCACTTGCTGCAAATGTCCTTAATGAATTATCCAGGCCCTCTCCATTGATCTCAGTATATAGTTGAAATCCTGTAAGTGCCCGTATAAGTATGGCCAAAGCAGGATTTAGAGTCATTTTGGAGATGCATAAAAATGCGAAAATGGGCATCTGTGAAGCCAAAGCATTACAAAAAATAAAGAAAAACACCATAGTACTTTAGCTCCTTTTCGGACAAGATAAATAAAGGGGTGTCGACAACTCTCATTAAAGTTTTATTTAATATATTGGAATGCAAATCTAATAAATTTTATATATTTCAATCCTATTAATGAATATGGACTGATTTTTGATCTTGTATTATTCATTTTTTTTTAGAGTAAGTTTAAAGTTTTATTATTTGGCTCCAAGCCCGCAATTTTAATTTTAGCCAGCGTTATATTTTTTTCGACGTAACTTCCAGCTACGACTACAAAATATGCCTTGTCAAAAATTAAATTTGCCCGCTTTCCTCAAACATAAAAATTTAAACATACTCTTACCATTCAATAACGGATGATATTTAAGACAATTATATAAAGGTGTATGTCAAAGAAAAAAGATTGACACTAAACATTATTTCCATGCTATTTGCCATTTAAATGTGGTTTTCCCGTGTGGTATGCACCTACAGAAGATTCAGGCATGATTAGCCAAATGCTATTTGGTGAAACTTGCACTATCATTCAGAAAAAAAACAAACATTGGTTTAAGGTCAACACAACTACTTGCAATATTATAGGTTGGATTCACTCCATTCAATTGTATCTGACAGACGAGGCCTTATTTGAAAAGCTATACTTAAATCCTGCTTTATCCCTTGAAATTTGTCATTCTGTTTTTAACGATGACAACACAAAATCAATCGTCATAGGGTCTTCCCTACCTCAATATGATGGCATATCATTCCAAATGCCTGACAATAAATATATTTACAACGGTCAGGCCGCACTTGTTGATGGACTCGAGATGAGTCCTGAATTACTCATAAAGATTGCCAGACGGTATTTGTTTAGCCCTGAGTTAAGAGGAGGTCGCTCCCCTTTCCCGGAATTGACAGCGGTGCTTTGATTCAAAATGTCTTTAGGTTTTTGGAATTCAGCTTCCCAGATTCCCTCATGAACAATTTTTACTGGGTGAAATAGTCGATTTCGCTGAGTTGGCACAAGAAGGTGACCTTTTGTTTTGTGAAGATAAAGAAGGGCATATACATCATGTTGGAATCATAGCCGGAGAGAAAAAAATTATCCATGTGTACGGATGTGTACGAATCGACAGATTTGACCATCATGGCATTTTCAATACTGACCTTCAGAAATACACCCATAAACTACGAATTATCAAAAGGATTCTTTAATCTTCAATCAGTTGCAATTTCATTTATAGGTATTAATGAATATTTGCTTTTATTTATCAAGAATGATGAAAGATCAGTCTTTTCCTTAAATTGTGTCTTAGAGTTTGTTTAAACTTTTATCATTAGGCTGTAGGGGGCAAATTAATATTTTCTGCTTTATTATTCTTTTGCTATACAGTGTAAAGCCTAGTCAGTCGCATTTGGTTATGGAACGGTTGTTCGCATTTCCTTTAATGTCAAGCAAATAAACAACTTGAATTCTCATCAAAATACTAGATCGGAAAGTAACCTCTCAAAAAGTTAGACTACTATGGTTTCGATTTATCAAAAAATCATAAACATTCTCTGAAAAAATCATTATATGAATGATAAAGATCATATTTCAAGTTTCTGATGTGCTTTACCTTGCAGCCATTTAAATGATAAAAGGAAAAGGTCATGAACGAGTCAATCAAATACCTCTGTGTAAAAACTGTAATGGATGGAAATACTGCCGCCATCATGTGCGAACGAGAATCCACAGATGCTGCAGGTGCTACCCCATCACTCCATCCACCCAAATGGGTGAATACTGGGCAGAAGAAGCAGCCAAAGGCCATCTGAATATATCAGACAGACCATTGATTTTTATTGAGCCGGAAGGTGAACATGCAGCAGCAGCAGTCACCGCAGGGCTTTCGATGACGGGTCTAAGAGCGGCCAATTTTTCATCTGGTCAGGGTATAGCCTACATGCATGAATCACTTTATGCCGCGGTAGGTAAAAGATTGACTTATGTCCTCAACATAGGTGCACGAGCAATGACCAAATCCACCCTGAATGTACACGCAGGTCACGACGATTACCATGCCATAGATGACACAGGATGCTTCCAGCTATTTGCCAAAAATGTGCAGCACGTAGCTGACATGAACATTATCGCCCACCGAATAGCAGAGTTGGCTCTTACACCGGGTATCATTGCTCAGGATGGATTTTTAACAACTCACCTCATAGAATCCTTGTATCTTCCGGAAAGAAACCTGATCAGAGACTACTTAGGAAGGCCTGATGATATCATAGAAACTCCAACTCCAGCTCAGAAAATCATTTATGGTGATCAGCGTCGTCGTATCCCTGAAGTCTGGGATGTGGACAATCCTATGATGGCTGGTATAGTGCAAAATCAGGACTCCTATATGCAGAGTGTAGCGTCTCAAAGACCATTCTTCTTTGATCATATTAAGGAGCTCACAGATCGGGCTTTTGATGAATATGCTAAACTCACCGGCCGTAAGTACTCAAGAGTGATGACCTACAAAGCGGAGGACGCAGACTATCTCATCCTCGGACAGGGAAGTCTCATCCCAAGTGCGGAGGTAGTGTCAGATACGCTCTCAAAATGTGCAGAAAACGGTTTTACCCAACATGGACTGCCTTATCCTGAATTAACTACTTACAAGCCAGGAGATATGCCTGATGTCTATTCAGGTTCATTTGGTATGGGAAGCAGAGACTTACAGCCTGAAGGTATCATCGGTGCGGTAGAAAACATGCTTCCTAATGGAAAACATAAAAAACAGTTTTACCTTTCTATTGACTTCCTGAGAGATGTACCTTATACCCCTAAACAAAAATTATATCAGGAATCTATCTCTGATGCATATCCCAATATCAAGGACCTGAGCGTAAGAGGAAGTGAAAATCCTAACATGATGCCCAAAGATGCCATCACAGTAAGATTTCACTCCATAGGTGGTTGGGGAGCGATTACCACAGGTAAAAACCTCCTGAACCTATCAAAATTAATTGTGAATACTTCTTTGTTGATGTAGTTTTGTCTCCAGATCCCAATGTATTTAAACATACTAATGCTTTGGCTGGATTGAAACGAGGTGGATGTTTTATCATCCAGAGCGATCAGGAAAAACCCGAAAAAGTATGGGCCAACATACCTGCACCATATCAAAAAGTCATTATCGAGCAGGATATTCACATTTTTTATATCGACGGGTTCAAAATAGCCAGAGAAGAAGCTACAGATGTTGAATTACAACTCAGAATGCAGGGTATCGCATTCCAGGGAGCTTTTTTCGCTGCATCTCCTTTGATGCAAAAGGCCAATCTAAATGATGTTGAACTTTTGAAAGCCATTGAAGATCAATTAATGCACAAATTCGGCTCAAAAGGTCAGAGAGTCGTGGATGACAATATGAGAGTAGTCAAACGTGGTTTTGATGAAGTTAGAGATCAAAGTTAAAGAAATCAGTAACAGTATTCCTGAAAAGGTCAATGGTAAACCTGCACTTCCGCTACCGACGATGTTGAAAAGTACCCCTCAAAGTCAATCAAAACTGAGTGATATTCACAGATTTTGGGAGCAGACCGGTAATTTCTACCTTCAAGGAATGGGTAATGACAACATCACAGATCCATTTATAGGATTAAGTGTGATGCCTGCGACTACTTCTTTATTCAGAGATATGACAGGTATCAGATTTGATCACCCATCCTGGATTCCCAATAATTGTACTGCCTGTGGTAATTGTTATACTGTTTGTCCAGATACAGCAATACCGGGTTTAGTAAGCACTTTATCAGATGTATTGGAGACCGTCGTCAAGAGAGAGTGAAAAAATCACGGCAATGTTGAAGTACTTCCCAAAGCAGTGCGACAAATCGAAAGCCATATCCGCACACTGATGAACCAACCTAAAAATGGTGCAACAGTCAATACTTATATCAATCATGCTATCTCCAAAGCGATTGCGGAAAGCAATGGTGACGAAAATGTGGTCAGAGAGTTTGGATGGTTCAAAGATGAATTGGGTGATTTTGATTTTGCCCTGACCAGACCTTATTTTGATCTTCACGAAAAAAATGAACCTAATAGTGGCGGACTATTCAGCATCACGATCAATCCTACTACCTGTAAAGGATGTATGGAATGTGTCAATGTGTGCGATGATGGAGCGCTCAAAATTGTACCTCAGACAGAAGAATCAGTGGCAAGCATGAGGAGCCAATGGGATCTGTGGATAGACCTGCCCAATACTCCAAAAAAATACAACCGTATCGATAGCCTGGAAGAGAAAATCGGACCTTGGAAACCATCTTATTGAATAAAGATGCATATCTCAGTTTTGCCAGCGGTGACGGTGCGTGTTTGGGTTGTTCTGAAAAATCTGTGGTGCACATATTCACAGCTACTGTGGAGTCCCTGATGCAGCCTCGTATAGAAAAACACCTTGCTTATTTGGATGAATTGATAGCTAAATTAGAAAAGCTTGTACAGCAAAAACTGATCAGCACACTAGATGTCTCTGATACGGATACGCTGACTCGTATTGTTCAGGAATCTTATACCAGTGACCTGAAAGTGTCAGATTTAGCTCATAAATTAGATCGTGAAAAAGAAACATCACCTGTTGATCAGGATTGGTTGATGGATATCACCAGGATATTGGCCAAACTCAAAAACCTGAAATGGAAATATACTCAAGGTACCACAGGAAAAGGAAGGTCATCTATGGGAATGTGTAATTCTACCGGTTGTACATCGGTTTGGGGTAGCACTTATCCTTTCAATCCATATCCTTTCCCATGGACCAACCATCTTTTCCAGGATTCCACATCTATTGCGATGGGTATCTTTGAAGGACATATGTCCAAAATGGCCGATGGATTTAAAGCCATCAGAAAAGCAGAACTTGTCATCAATGGTCAATATCAACCTGCTACACACGATCCTATATTTACGTACTTTACATGGGAGCAGTTTACCGATGAAGAATGGTTGCTTTGCCCTCCGGTAGTAGCCTTAGGTGGCGACGGAGCTATGTACGATATAGGTTTCCAAAATCTATCGAGAATGATGGCTTCCGGTAAACCTATCAAAGTCGTCGTGGTCGATACCCAAGTTTACTCCAATACTGGTGGACAGGCATGTACGTCAGGATTTATTGGTCAAGTATCCGATATGGCTCAATATGGAAAGGTATGGAAAGGAAAATCTGAGCCAAGAAAAGAAATAGGGTTGATAGCCATGGCACACCGTAATACATTTGTACTGCAAAGCACACTAGCCAATACCAGTCAGATGATAGAAGGTTTTATTGATGGTTTGATGGCTAAGAGACCTGCCATATTCAATATCTACACTACTTGTCAGCCTGAGCATGGAGTTGCAGACGACCTTGGGGTACATCAGGCTAAGTTAGCAATGGAATCCAGAGCTTATCCTATATTCCAATACAATCCTGCCAAAGGGCATAAAATAGAAGAGTGTCTTGACCTCAGTGGAAATCCGGCAATGGATCTTTTGTGGCCAACTTACAAACTCAAATACACAGAATTTGGAATGGAAAAAACCATGGAAGTGGCCATGACCTTTGCAGATTTTGCACTGACAGAAGCCAGATTCAGAAAACACTTCAGGAAAGTTCCTCGAGATGCTTGGAATGACAATATGATGGTACTGTCTGAATTTATCGAACTTCCGGATGCTGAAAGAGAAGGTATCTTCCCATACATCTGGACCGTGGATAAAAAACAAAATCTGGTGAGAGTCTTAGTTGCTGCGCCTATAGTTGACTCTTGTGAAGATCGAAAAAATTTCTGGTTCATGCTCAAAGAATTGGCAGGACTGGATAAAGTAGAAACTTCAACAGTGGATATCGAAGATAAAGTGCGCAAAGAAGTGGTAGGCAAAATAGCACAAGGGTTAATGCAACTTGCAGGCGGTAATGGCTCAGCCATTTTAGAGTTGGCTACTCAGGAAGTAACATCACTACCTGTTACAGCAGCTTCAGGAGCAAGTACTTCCAATGCTGAATATATGGCTCCTGGTTAGAAACAGAAAGCTGTACTTCCTGCGATGAATGCACCAAGCTCAACGGAAAAATATTTGCTTACAACAATAATAAAAAAGCATTTATTCAGAATCCAAACGGCGGACCGTATCAGGATTTTGTAAAAGCCGCTGAGAAGTGTACTGCCAGAGTGATTCATCCGGGCTTGCCTGCTGACAGAAGCCAAAAAGATATCGATAAGTGGATCAAAAGAGGAGAAAAGTTTAATTAATAGTATCGATGGACTTCCTTTCACTACATACCAATACCTTTAAAAATGGCATTCATCCTCCTGAAAACAAGGATGATACCAAGGGCTTGCCTATCAGGCAGTTTCCTTTTGCTACGGAATTGATCATACCGATGACGCAGCATATAGGAGCTCCTGCAGAGATTGCCGTAAGAGAAGGTCAGGAAGTGGCGAGAGGCCAGGTGATAGCCAAAGCTACAGGGTATGTATCTGTTCCTATACATTCACCGATATCAGGCATGGTAGAAAAAATCGGTTTGGTACCTACCATCTCCGGAAGCAAAGCACAGGGAGTAACCATCAAAGCTTTTCCATCATCCGGCCAGAAGTAGCGGGAAGGATATTGTATTGACTACAAAACAGCTTCAGCAGATGAAATCTTACAAGCTATTCAGGATGCTGGTATCGTAGGTCTGGGAGGTGCAGCCTTCCCAACGCATGTAAAACTAAAAGTTCCGGAAGGCAAAGTGTGCGATTACCTTATTATCAATGGTATAGAATGCGAGCCTTTTCTCACCACAGACCATAGGGTCATGTTGGAGCAAGGCGATGATATCTATATGGGTATCAGATACCTGATGAAAGTAACAGGTGCCAAAGAAGCCATCATTGGTATAGAAGGCAACAAACAAGACGCCGCAGACCATCTCAATAAAATAAAACCCAACGATATCCCGGTTTCCGTTAAAGTAGTACCGGTAAAATACCCCCAAGGTTCCGAGAAAATGCTCATCACAGCAGTTTTGGGCAAGGAAGTACCTTCGGGTGGCTTACCGATAGACGTCAATATCGTCACAGTCAATATAGCAACGACTGCGGAAATGGGTCGCTTATTGCCACATGGCAGAGGTATTCAGGAAAGGGTCATCACCATTACAGGGCCTGCAGTTAAGAAAAAAGGAAATTATCTCATTCCCATAGGTACGCCATTAAGATTTGTATTGGATTATGTAGGTATTGTGGATGATGATATAGCCGAAATTTATATGGGTGGCCCGATGATGGGTCCTGCAGTCGCTGATTTGGATATCTCCATTACCAAAGGTACTTCAGGTATCTTGGTTTTTGGAAGTAAAGATGTCAACCATACGGATAAAATTTACCCTTGCATCAAGTGTGGCGCTTGTGTTGACGCTTGTCCCATCTCCCTCAATCCTTCCAAATTAGGGATTTTGGCAAAGTTTGAATCCTACGACAAAATGGTGACTGATTTTAACCTGATGGATTGTTTTGAATGTGGTTCATGTTCGTATGTATGTCCTTCCCACATTCCATTGGTTCAGTATTTCAGGCTTTCAAAGTCAAGATACAAAAGAAAACAAGCTCTAAACCAAAATTGAAGTCATGCATAAGATTACCTTAAATATCAGTACATCTCCACATTTGGTCCAGGGTTTGAGCACAGATACCATCATGAAGCATGTGGTGTATGCCCTTCTACCTGCCGCTGCATTTGGAATATATGCTTTTGGATGGAATGCTTTATTGGTGATGATGACTACATCAGTTGGAGCTATACTAACAGAACATTTTTTGTGTAAATGGTCAGACAAACCATCTACAGTAAGTGACTATTCTGCATTGCTTGCCGGTTTATTGCTTGGAATGACATTGCCCCCCATTTTCCCCTTGTGGATGGCATTTTTGGGATCTGTGATAACCATAGCATTAGGTAAATTTATCTTTGGTGGATTGGGTAATAATGTATTCAATCCGGCATTGGTAGGCAGGGCTTTTTTGCAGGCTGCTTTTCCGGTAGCCATTACTACATGGTTACAACCTTTTTTGCCCGAAAGATTCTATACTGTGTCTTCTTCTATTTATGCATGGCCTTTTATGCGACCCACCGTGGATGCCGTATCAGGAGCAACACCACTTTCAGCCTTCAAATTTGATAAGGTGAGCACCGAAGCCTATGATATGGCCATGGGTATATGCAGTGGTTCTGTAGGCGAAACAAGTACTGTGTTCATCGTATTAGGAGGAATATATCTGGCATGGCGTAAGATGATGAACTGGAGAATACCGGTATCCATCATACTGACCGTTTTCGTTTTCAGTGCTGGTTTTTATATGATAGATGACAAAGCATATCCTTCCCCATTTTTTACTATCTTTTCGGGTGGGTTGATGTTGGGAGCGATATTTATGGCTACTGATATGGTTTCATCTCCGATCACCTCTGCAGGTGTATGGCTGTATGGTGCGATCATTGGACTGCTCACGGTGGTCATCAGACTTTGGGGAGGACTTCCTGAAGGAGTAATGTATGCGATATTGTTAGGAAATGCGATTTCTCCGCATATTGACAACCTGGTCAGACCGCGGGTATATGGTACCACTAAAAAACTGAAAGTATCATGAGTGATCAGAACAAAGGTATAGCACCTGAAGGATCCGGTGAAAAAAAGATGATCTTTGCCATGGCTACCATAGGTATCATTTGTGCATTCCTTATAGTGGTGACCTACGAAAGTACCAAGGTCACGATAGAAAATAATAGAGCCAAAGCATTGGAAGATGCTGTTTTTCAGGTGATTCCTGGCATTACAAAAACGAAAACTTTTCAGCTCAACCCTGATCAGACCTTTACAGAAATGACCACCAATAATCCTAAAGTACAAAAAGTACTCGCCGGTTATGATGATCAAGGTGTGTGTAAAGGTGTGGCATTTCAGGGAAGTGGGAAAGCGTATGGTGACGTATTAAGTCTGCTTTTTGGATATGACCCTGAACAGCAAAAAATTATAGGTTTTATGTTCTCGAAAGCAAAGAAACACCGGGTATTGGAGATAAAATTGAGAAAGATCCATTTTTGGCCAATATGAAATCTATGGATGTGGCACTTAATGATGATCATTCTACCTTAAAAAATGAAATAAAAACCGTAAAAAACGGTCAAAAGACCAATGGTTGGGAAATTGACGCCATTACAGGTGCTACGATCACATCACGCGCAGTAGGCAATATACTGAATACAAGCAGCAAGGAGTGGATCCCCAAGATATATAAAAACAAACAAACTTTTTCATCAAACGTCAAAACTGAAAAATGAGTCTGACCGATCAAAATAAGACAAATAAAGGTTTTTTCAGCAGCCTTGGAGAACATCAGGGAACAGATGACTTTTTGCGAGGTCTTTGGCGTGACAATCCGGTATTTGTGCAGGTATTGGGCATGTGTCCCTCCCTGGCTGTATCCAATTCAGCCAAGAATGCCTTAGCCATGGGATTGGCAACTACTTTTGTATTAACCATGTCCAATGTTTTGATCTCCTTGCTTAGAAACTTCATACCTAAGGAAGTGCGTATTGCTTCCTATATTCTAATCATAGCGACTTTTGTCTCCATGGTTGACTATACGATTCAGGCTGTGAGTGTAGATTTACATAAAAGTTTAGGAGCCTTTATAGCCCTGATTGTGGTTAACTGTATCATCCTGAGTCGCGCAGAAGCTTTTGCATCAAAAAACACTGTAGGCAGATCTTTGATGGATGGACTTGGAATGGGATTGGGATTTATGTTTGCATTATTTTGTATAGGAAGTATAGCGGGAAATTATTGGTTCAGGGACTTTCTTAGGACTACAGGTAATGCCGGATGCATTTGAAAAGTGGGTCATTATGGTCTTGCCTGCAGGTGGTTTTTTTACTTTAGCATGTTTGCTGCTGATTTTCAACCATTTCAAACTCAAAAAAATTAAAGCATGAACAATGAATCACTAATGACCATATTTATTAATGCGTGTTTGATTAATAATTTTGTATTGTCATTCTTTTTGGGAATTTGTCCATTTTTGGGAGTCTCCGGCAAGGTAGAAACTGCTTCCAAAATGGGTGCTGCCGTGACCTTTGTAATGGTCATCAGTTCTGTTTGTGCCTATGGTATTAATGTATTGTTGGCAGCCATCAATGCTCCTTTTTTACAGTTAATCAGTTATATCGTTGTGATTGCTTCCACCGTACAATTGGTGGAAATGTTTGTAAAAAAAGTAAGCCCTGCCCTATTTAAGGCATTGGGTATATTTTTACCATTGATCACTACGAATTGTGCCGTTTTGGCCATCGCTTTGTTACAAACCAGCAAGGGATATGATCTTTTGCAAAGTGTGACGTTTGCATTGGGAGGTGGAGCTGGTTTTACTTTAGCTTTAGTCCTGATGGCAGGTTTAAGGGAGCAGTTGGAGTTTTCTGAAGTTTCAGGTATTGCAAAAGGCACAGCCTTGGTCTTACTGGTAGGTGGGATTTTATCCTTATCATTTATGGGTTTTGCAGGATTGGGAGGCTAGAAGAGCAACCGAATGATGAACAACCAAATAACCGAACAACCGAGCATGGTGGCTGAGCGCAATGGCGGGTAGAGTAGCAGAGATATGGAGCCGAAGTCACAAATTAACAAATCAACAAATTAGCAAATCAACAAATTAGCAAATCAACAATTCAACAATTCAACAAATAAACAACAAATTTAAAATGATAAAGTCTTTAATCATAGCAATAACAAGTATAACAGCACTAATGATGGGTTGGCTGATAGTACAGTTGTTGTGGAAAAAGACATTCAGGGAGTATATCAGCGATGAAGATGTATTGGCAGATCGCAGATCATGCAAAAATTGCGGATGTACCGAAGCATGCGAGAATAAAAGAGAGTTATTAAAAAGTGAATAAAGTTTTTTAAACCATAAAAGGAAATAAAATGGCACAATTATCAGATTATTTATCAGGAACACATTATAAAGCAATTGTAAAGGGCAACAAACGAATCACGCCTACAGATACGGAAGATATCAGGGAAATTCAAATTGAAGTCCAGGATAAAAACTTTCACTGCAATGTGGATCAAAGTTTTGGCGTCATAGTCAAATACGTAGGTCCATTTGGAAACAACGTACATCACAGACTCTATACCATTGCTAATTCCGATGTGACTTCTTCCGGGTTACCTGAAATTACGATGCTGGTAAAAAGATGTTATTACGTAGATGATTTCAGCGGCGAAAAGTACGAAGGTGTCGCATCTAATTACTTGTGCAACAGAAATCCCGGCGATGAACTTTTACTGACAGGGCCTCATTCATTACCCTATGCAGTACCTGATGACAAAACATCCAATATCATCCTTATTGGTATGGGAACGGGGATTGCTCCTTTCAAATCCTTTGTCAGACATATCTATAAAAATGTCCAAGATTGGCAAGGCAAAATAAGACTTTTTTATGGTGCGACAAGTGGACTTGATTTGCTATATCTCAACGACAAAGAAGGTGATCTGACCAATTATTATGATCAGAAGACATTTGAAGCCTTTTACGCGCTGAGTCCAAGACCAAAGTGGGCAGACCCCATCGCCATGGACAAGATGATAGAGGGGCAAGCTGAAGAAATCCAGGAGATGCTTTCTAAAAATAATACGTATATCTATGTAGCGGGGTATGATAAAATATTGACACAACTCGACATTGCGTTTTCAAACATCATGGGCTCCAAAGAAAAATGGGAAACCAGAAGAGCTGAACTTAAAGCAGGTAAAAAGTGGGCAGAGATTATTTATTAGATGTTTTAGGGATTAGGGATTAGGGATTAGGTTTTAGGTTTCCAAATTACAAAATTAAAATATTAAAGTGAGCATTTTTATCCCCATACTGACACTTGGTTTACTGACATTGGCACTGGCAGGTCTGATCGCTGTGGCCAATAAAAAACTATATGTCTATGAAGATCCTCGCATTGATCAGGTAGAAGATATGCTGCCTCATGCCAACTGTGGCGCCTGTGGTTTCCCTGGTTGTCGACCTTTTGCAGAAGCCTTGGTATCGGGTCAGGTGTTGCCAGGCAAATGTTCAGTAAGCAGTGATGATGGCAGGGCAGCCATAGCCAGTTTTCTGGGTGTGGCCTTGGGTGCAGAAGAAAAAAGAGTGGCAAGATTGGCTTGTAATGGTGGTATGAACGTAGCTATCAATCAAGCATATTACAAAGGTGTCAGCACGTGTCAGGCAGCTACATTGATCTCCGGCGGCGGCAAGGCTTGTTCGTGGGGTTGCTTGGGATATGGAGACTGTGAAGTAGTCTGCGATTTTGATGCCATCTCGATGAATGAATTTGGTATTCCGGTAGTGGATGTTCAAAAATGTACTGCCTGTGGAGATTGTGTAGAAGCTTGCCCTAAAGGATTGTTTTCCATCCACCCTATCAGTCATCGGCTTTGGGTTGCGTGCAAAAGCCTGGAAGCCGGAGATGAAGTACTAGACGTCTGTGATGTAGGCTGTACCGCTTGTGGCAAATGCGCCATGGACGCAGAAGACAACATGATCACCATGGTAAAAAATCTACCCATCATCAACTACTCCAAAAACCATAAAACACAGGATCCCATACAGAGATGCCCTACAGGCGCTATCGTATGGATGGATGATAAAGATGGGATCATCAAAGGCAAAGAAGCCAAAAAGATCATCAGAAAGGGAAGTCGGAATATGGGGTACTCTTAAGGGCAAACAAATTGTTATCCCATATTCTTAAATGCTTTGCTTATCAATTTTAATGCCCAATCATAATGACTTGAAGTGGCACCAATAAAATAAGCACCAAGTGAGGTAGTACCTGTCCAGGCATACCTTTTCTTTTCGAAAAGCTCTTCATTACTGTGATCATCTATCATTTTCATCATCTCTTTATGGGTGTCAGTTAACAATACTTTTATTTCGTGCAGTGGCACCTTCGAGTAATCCTCCCATATCTTATAATTGAGTTTTGGTACTGTCTTCCATGTATAACCCTTGGAAGGGATATCTGGTTTTTGACCTGCCATACCAACTTCGTACCAGTTTTTCATCATGAGTTGCCAATGATACAAATGCGCAAATACGTCCCTGATATTTCGGTTCATAGTGCCTGGAGGAAATTCTTTCATTTGATCAGCTTCTGACCTGCTTTCAATAAAATAAAAAAGCTGATCAAAATTTTTTTGACTTAAAGTCAGTAATTCGGTTTTGTTGGTAGGTCGTGGCATGATTTAAAATTTTATATTAGATCATTGAATTATAATATTCAGGTTTGTACTTTTTCAATACTCTTAAAACCCTTAAAGTATTCCACTTGCTGGGTTGTCCCGCCTTTTCCATTTCAAAATGTACCTTGCCCGGATGAATGGATACTGCCTTCCAGAGACCTTCTTTTGTTCTTTTTGAAATAAGGACATCTATTGCTGGGTCTATTCTGAAGTCATAGGTTATACCTGCATACTGAAAGAAATCCAAAGCACGTAGGATATCATAATACCATCTAGCAGGATAGTATAATTTCAGAAAATTAGGGTTGATGACATCACCAGTTTTATCAGATTTGAATAGCTGATGTATTAGGAGAAACTCAATGGAAGAATTCATAACATTTTTGATTTCCTGAACCCTGTAAGTATTTCCATTTTTTAGAAATTCGTTAAATCCTTCTAAAACCGATATTGTGGTATGCATGGAACTATGTTTAGCTCCTTTCCTATTGGATTGACAATTGAAGCCACCATCCGCCATTTTTTCAGTAAGTATAAAATCAACGACTGCGCGCAGACTTTCTTCTTTTGCAAGGAAATATGATGAAAAATTTAATGCCATTCCATTGACACATACATCACATTTTTTGACGGTACCGATAGGCAAAATACCTCCATCAGGTCCTTTTTCGTTGATCAAAACTTTAGTAATTATTTTTTTAATATCTTCAAGATATGGGTCAATAGCCAGATTTTTTAAATCCAGTAAAGTGTAATGAGTCGATATCCATTTGGGTTGGTAATAATCTTGTCCCCAATACCCTTTTTCATTTCTTGCATTTAAAAACTGTTTGCCCCAACCTTCTGTTGTAATTCTTTTTTTTAAAGTTATGTCATCATTGCCCAACAAATCCCGATGGGTTTGATATTGGATGGAAATGTCACCTTCCAATAACCATGAAATGATGTCAGTATTTTTCATCATTCAAATATGGTGCAATATATTTAAACTAACAGCAAAATCATATCCTTTGTTCAACGATAAGCAAGACACTTTGACTCTTCCATCACAGTTGACACAGCAGTTTCAAATAGTTAGTAGTGCCCTATTTCTATTCCGGGGTGTCATTTTTCTATTTCAATGTCGTACTTGTCCAACAGTCCCGAAATACCAAAAATCGAAAACTTTGCTTTTTTGATCCGGTTGATTTCAGGGTCAATTGAATAATTGTAAGAAGTTCGAAAGTCAGCTTTTTCAAGTATGGTGTGGTCAAAAGTAGCTTGCTCCAGGCTGCAATTGTCAAAAATGGCATTTGTCAAGTCCGCATCAGCAAAATCAGTTTCCTCCAACTGTGTATTTTTAAAAACAGTTTTTTTAATCTTTGTTTTGTAAAACGATGAATGATTAAGCTGGCAATGGTCAAACGAAAAGGAAAGTCCAAAATCATGACAAAGATCAAACCGAAGTCCTAGCATTTTACAATCTGTAAATTTTATGTCCTGTAAAACAGTCTTGTTGAGTTTTATCATGCTTAAATTACAACTATTGAACGCGCAGGCTATGAATTTAAATTCAGAAAAGTCCTGGTTGGCAAAGATGCAGTTATTGAAAGTGCAGCCTTCATATTCGCCTTTTGAAAGTACCTCGACCAGGTCAAAAGTTTTGCCATGAATAAATGTATCTTGCATTAGTCAATTTTGTCAGTTGGTAAAGTTGAAATATTCCACTTCGCAAAAAGATTGAAGGTTTTCTTTCCAAATTAAAACCCAAAACTACAGATTTTGCTTCAAATGCTCTTCTGCATAGAAGAACGCTTTAATAAAAGAAGAGTTTCAGATAAATGGTTGTTGCTGACTCAGGCAATGAAAACTACCCAAACCCCAAATGATGTCAACAGAATCAATCCCTATAACTTTACGGTCCGGGAAACAAGGTTTTAAAATTTCTAAAGCTTTGAAATCGTTTTTTTCATCTCTGAATGTGGGGACAATCACTTTATCATTGGATATATAAAAATTGGCATAAGAAGCTGGCAGTCTCTGATCTTCATAAATGACTGGAGACGGCATAGGTAACTCTATGATATTTAATTGTTTACCATCCTGAAGTCTCATTTTCCTTATGCGACTGATGTTGTCCCGCAGCAACTTATAATTATCATCATCTTTATCGGTTTCTATCACAGTGACCACTGTATCATGATTGACAAACCTTGTGATATCGTCGATATGTCCATCAGTATCGTCACCTACGATGCCTTCATGCAACCAAAGGATGTGATCGATGCCATAGTAATCGTACAGATATTGTTCAATTTCCTTTTGAGAAAGGTGTGGATTTCGATTTTTATTGAGCAAACAAGCTGTAGTAGTCAATAGTGTCCCTTTGCCATTAAACTCTACTGAGCCTCCTTCCATCACAATACCAGG
This sequence comes from Saprospiraceae bacterium, assembly GCA_016718205.1. Classification (GTDB taxonomy): domain Bacteria; phylum Bacteroidota; class Bacteroidia; order Chitinophagales; family Saprospiraceae; genus OLB9. The sequence continues at coordinate 26,222 of JADKEB010000035.1, read as the reverse complement.
GTGAAAGACCTTTAATCCCATTTTTTCACCTATTAAAGTAGGAATAACATCGTCCAGGTCATATGGAGGATATTTATCGCCCCAGGCATTGTATCCCCAGTCAACAATGGCGATTTCAGCCAGTTCTCTGTTGATGACAAACGCTGGTCCATGATCTCGACACCATGCATCATTAGTAGGATGGTGATAAAATCTTATATTTTCCAAAACATCAGAAATAGTTGGCAGTTTAGTTGCAAACTTAGAATGCATTATTTTTTCAAGGGCGAACCTTTCCATCGTAGCATCAGCTACATTTATATTGACTCTTTGATGATCTGCTATCTGGAGTATAAACTCACAATACGGGTCATAGATTGCATCCAACTTTCCGGGCCAGGAAGCTTCTTTGTGTGGCCATGACAGCCACATAGCCGATTGTTTTTCAAACTCAGCAGGAAAGTGAAACCCCAGACTTCTGGGCGTCAAGTCAGGCTTCATCATCAATAAATCTCTTTGTGATCGGCTGATATGAATCAATACGCCTGTCTCTCAAAAAAGGCCAATGGATTCTGAATGAGTCAGCCAAAGATAGGTCAAGCTCTACAGCAACAGTTTCTTCCTTATCATGTGATGCCAGATACAATAGCTTACCCTGCCCATTTGCCACAATACTTCCTCCCCAGAACTTCATAGCTCCGTCCTGCTCAAAGCCTACCCTGTTGACACTGACTACAGGTATACCATTAGCAACTGCATGCGATCGCTGGATAATCTGCCATGAATTATATTGATCCATATTGGTTTCTGCGTCCTGAGACGTGGCCCAACCTATGGCTGTAGGATAAAACATAATATCTGCTCCCATCAGTGCCGTGATACGACTGGCTTCAGGATACCATTGATCCCAGCATATGAGTACGCCGATTTTTGCAAATCTTGTTTGGAATACTTTGTACCCCAAATCACCCGGTGTGAAATAAAATTTTTCGTAAAAAGCCGGATCATCCGGAATATGCATTTTGCGATACTTTCCAAGATAACTTCCGTCAGCATCCAGTACGGCTGTAGTATTGTGATAAATTCCTTGTGTACGTTTTTCAAATAGCGAAGCAATGATCACTACTCCCAATTCCTTTGCAACAGAAGAAAGTCTATCCGTCGATGGTCCCGGAATGGGCTCTGCAAGCTGAAAATGGTCATAATCCTCCACATCACAAAAATATAATGAAGTGAATAACTCCTGGAGGCAAATGATATTAGCACCCAGATTTGCGGCAACTTTAATTTGAGCAATAGCTTTAATAAGGTTCAAATCCTTGTCGGAAGTACATGTCATTTGCACTAAGCCTACTTTGACTTTATCCATATTTAGGGTAAGGTTTAGATTGCGGTTTAGAATTGAGACGCAGTTATTGTACTTGTTCGACTTTATATACCAAATAATCCGTATCACCTTGCCAAGGAAATGCATCCACCAATTCCCTGTAATGCAATCTTACGTTTTTGCCTTCAAAATTCTGTATTTGTTCATAAATGGCTGCATTTTCTACTGAAAATTCAAAAGTACTTTCCTTATTCATAATGGCTGTGCCGCCAAGTTGCAGTTGTCCTTCATATGTTTTAAAAACCTTTCCTTTTTTAGATATTTTAAATAGCAGACCAGTACGGGTCCCTTCACTCACAGAGTATGTTCTGTAAAAAAAATATACCCCACTAAATACCACAAGGGCCAGTAATAAAATCCACATCAATCTTTTAAAAAATGATTTGGCTTTCTGTTTTGTTTCTTCAAATGACATTTTTGACTCTGATTAAATAACTTCAATAAAAAAAATACGCCCTTATAACATATTCAGTTCAACATAAGTTCCCAAAAAAGACATCATTCAGGGATAAATTTTATCGATAGTGAGTTGACACAATGCCTTGTATTTTTCGGAGTAAATCGTTCATTCGCAAAAACATGTCCCAAATGGCCACCACAATTTTTACAAACGATTTCAATCCTTCTGCCATCTTTATCAGGTACTCTACTGACGGCTCCGTCCATATCATCGTCAAACGAAGGCCACCCGCATCCGGAATTAAACTTCGATGTGGAATGGTACAGAGGTGTGTTACAGCGTCTGCATACATATGCTCCTGGCTTAAAAAACTTATCATATTCACCTGTAAATGGCCGTTCTGTACCTTTATGAATGATGATGTACTCTTCGTCTGGAGACAATTTGTTATATTGATTTTCCAATTATTATTTATTATTTATTTATTTATTAGTTGAGAAAACGAAGCCCTTAATTTTGCAATTTTCGGAGGAATAACTATCGAACAATATCCCTGATCAGGATTATTTGTATAATAGTCCTGATGATAATTTTCCGCAAGATAAAAATCACCAGCAGGCTTGATTTCGGTGACAATTGGATCTTGCCACATTTCAGTTGCATAATTGCTTTTTGACTCCAAAGATGCTATTCTCTGCACTTCAGTGGTGTAAAAAATGGCTGATCTGTATTGTGTGCCACTATCAGCTCCCTGACGGTTAAGTGTAGTAGGATCATGAGTTGTCCAGAAAATCCGAAGCAAGTCTTCATAACTAATGATTTCCGCAGAATATTCTACTTTGACCACTTCAGCATGACCTGTTGTACCATTGCAGACTTCTCTGTAAGCAGGATTTTTAACATGTCCCCCCATATATCCGGAAACGACCTGAGAAACACCATTTAATCTTTCAAAAACAGCTTCAACGCACCAAAAGCAACCAGCACCAAAATAGATTACATCCATAAATATCCTACTTAAATTTAAACAAACTAAAAGTTAATAATCCAAATGTCAAATAAGCCCATATAACAAAGGACTTAACTTTAGGTTCACGCTATGAGTATGTGTAAAATTTTTAGAGCATCTTTTCAAAACATATACTATTCTCGATTCCGATGTATTGGCCATAGTTGGGTATGATCCTAAAACCATTTTTCAGGTAGAGCTCTTTAGCACCCAATAGTTTTTTGCCTGTTTCTAAAACACATCTTTTATAAGACAAGTCACTGCTCCAGTTTTCAAGTTCTTCCAGTACTATTGACGCCAGTCCCTGATTTCTTTTGTTTTGGATGACATACATACGCTTCACTTCCATGGTATCACTATCTAAAGCTTTTATCGCTCCGCAAGCACATACCTCACCATCGCAATGCACCAAGACTACATGGTTCAGCTTTTCGATGGTGTTGAACTGTGCATAAAACTGGTGATCAGCACCATCTGCCTGTGCCAACTCCGCATCGAGCAGTTTTACCAATGACACAAAATCCTTATGTTTGCTGTTGGTTCTGGTGATTTCCATAAGTTCGATTCTATTAATATAATTATAAATTTTGCATGAGGAATTTATTTTCTTAGGAGTTCCCAATTTAATGATTCTTAGATTCAAGTCATAAATGCAACTATTTGGGAGGGTAAAATGACTTTACCATTCAGGGTAAAGGAGTACAACTCCCTTCCCCTGAATGGTAAAGTCCTTATATTGTCTCCCGTCCAAAGTTGTCAATATGAAACACTTAACACGAGAACAAAGATACACAATAAGTGAAATGAATGAGCAAGGTTATAGCCAAAAAGAAATAGCCAAAGCGATACAAAAAGACAAGTCGACCGTTAGTAGGGAGTTACGTCGAAATTGGCGACTTTTTGACAATAGAAACCAAAGATATAGACTTAGTAAAAGGCACAATCTCAGACTTCCAAGTCCTTCGTGATCTGATGTGAGTGTGTTTTGTAGTTTCATCTCATTGGGTACAGGGGTAAATTGTCTTCATTTCTGTGAATACTTGGCACAATTTAGTAGCAGCTACATTGTGTCTTGGCGATGATACTGTTTGTAGTGTTACTGTAAATGTATGGGCTTGATTATCTACAGCTATGTCAGCATCAGTCATGAATATTTCTTGAATTAATTTCCTGTCGTCATTTTTCAGTCTTTTTATAAACGGGTGCGATTATATTCTTTATGGCACATTCCGCTCTATAGCACAACATGACGATCATGATTTTGAGCTTCTTGCATTGAGTTTAAGGTTGTTGAGTCTGATTTGTTAATGCAATTGTTCAAGTGTTATTTTATACCCAACAGAAAATGATTTGCAAAATTTAGAAATCACAATTAGTTGAAAATTAATAACTTGTGATTTAAATTTTTCGCACAATATTTTCTGTTCACTATATATTGGTGTTTTGTATGTATTATATGACATTAATTCTATTTCCGATTCATAGCACAGCCATGGCATCACTCAGGAGTAGTAAATACTACACCACTACACCTAGCGGGGTAGGAGTGTAGCTCTGATATCTTTGTAGAAAACATTAGCACATGAAACATAAGGGGCGTAGCCCTGACATCTTATTATATTTACCACATCTTTTAAGATCACAGGGCTACGCCCCTAAATGATGGTGTGTGGATATTTTTGCTACAAAGATCACAGGACTACGTCCTTATATTAATCTCGGACTTAAAAATTAGAGATATACTCAAAATAAAAATTGGTTTGCGACAGAATTATTTGCAAAATAAATTCTCGTCGGTATAATAGAATACAAAAGCCATACAACTTTTAATTTGTTATGTGGATTTGGTAGTTATACCAAACACCAATATAAAATAGGCGGTATGCTTATAGACAAAAAATTACAAACTTTCACCAGCAGACGGCTCCTAAAGAAGATGTTAAATATTCCATATCTGTCGAAAAATAATGGTAAAAGTATCTGGCCCATTTCGTAAAATCATTTCTAATTTACGAGTAATATTTATAAACCATTGATTTTCAATGACAGGACTTGGAGTTCTGAAACTATATAACACAAAGGGGAAATTGAAACAGTAGAATAATAGCCTTATGATCACATCAAATCTTACAGCTGCATACTTACATCACCCAACACCGAAATCAAGCATCCGACAAGCTACTAAGCCCACAAAGCGAAGACTACCATCAGCTACACCATCAAATGAATCACTGTAAGCATCCGACGAACTACGTAGCTGGTTCGCTAGATTTTTTGAATTCGGCTGGACTAATTTTTCCTATCTCCGATGTTTTTATAGATGGTGCTTTTGTCAGGAACCACATCATATAATCGTATGGATTGACACCAAGTGCCTTGCATGTACCAAAGATGGTGTAATAATACCCTATTGTGATAGCTGCCGCGTGGTTTCCTGCAAACAGATAGTTTTTCCTCCCCAGAGCCAAGGGTCTGATGTAAGCATCCGACGAACTACGTAGCTGGTTCGCTAGATTTTTTGAATTCGGCTGGACTAATTTTTCCTATCTCCGATGTTTTTATAGATGGTGCTTTTGTCAGGAACCACATCATATAATCGTATGGATTGACACCAAGTGCCTTGCATGTACCAAAGATGGTGTAATAATACCCTATTGTGATAGCTGCCGCGTGGTTTCCTGCAAACAGATAGTTTTTCCTCCCCAGAGCCAAGGGTCTGATCGCATTCTCTATGATGTTATTATCTATCTCTACTATGCCATGGTCTGTATATTTGGTAAACTTTTGCCATCGAGTAACGAGATAGGACATGGCTTTGCCGATAGGTGATCGGGGCGTCACCCTTGAGTGCCTCCTTGTCTAACCAATCTTTAAACTGATCCAATATTGGTTTGGCCGCCTGTCTCTCTATAGTGCGTTCATCGTACGAACTGTCTGCATCTCTGCATTTTTGCTCGATTGCATAGAGTTTCTGTATTTGGTTTAATGCAAATTCGCTCCTTGCTTTATCATTATCCATGGATTCTATAAACTTCCGGCGTCCATGTGCCCAGCAATGAAAATGCTGCACATCTGGGTACATTTTATCTATTATGTCATATACTTCATACGCATCTGTTTGTAAAAATCCTTTGTATTGTTTAAAGGTATTCTCGGGCCCTTCTCTGCCTCTGCCTTTGTGATATTCAAAACATACATACTTGAGTTCGGTGGAGCCCATGACCCACATATAACCCGTATGGCTTGCTTTTCTCTTTCCATCCATGACTTTGATGCTACTTTCATCTTGCTGTATATAGCTGGATTGGAGTATTTGTTCTTTAATATATTCACTCATCAGTTTCATATATGGGCTTAGTTGATGTACCCATCCATTCATAGTCGATGATGAGATCACCACGCCTTGGCGCTTATATATCTGTTGCTGACGATACTCGGGGATATGATCTACAAACTTTGACACTACTACATCTGCCAGCAGGCTTACATCTGCTTCGCACTTGGCGATAGGTTCTTCTATGGCCGGTGCGGTGACGATGGTATCTGAATCTGCTTTTTTGTAAACGGGGCGGATATATCTGATGATAAATAACATGCCTGGCCTTTTGGCAAGTCTATCTGATATTTCATCTCTTAGATGGATGTCGGATTCATCATGCTCGACAGGGACATTTCTGATTTCTACGGGCAGATGTGTACAGTTGGCCAATAGCTGCCGCCCCTGTTGTGCACTCTTCCTTTTGGCAGGCTTGGATGATTGGTTCTGTTCTTGTGGCAGATCTACATCTGGGCTTACGCCAGCGAGTTCTCCAAATATGTTGAGTTGTCTGGGATCTCCCGTCGGTATGAAGCGTTCTGTTTTAGGGCCGAAGATGATTTTTTGCAGTTGTGCAATCTGATGGGCGAGATCTTCAATCCGGGCAGCCTGCTGCTGGATTTTAACGTCTTTTTGTGCTATCGCTGCGTCTTTTTGCGCTATGATCTCCTCGTAATTCATAGCATAAAAATACTATATTTATACGATTATATCACAATATTTTATTCACTTTTTTGACAAAATTATCCTGTTTTTTTCATCTCATATCGCGGTCGTTGGTGTAGCCCCACCAGCGATATTCCACTGAGCAGCATGACCAAATGTTGGTAATTGATATGATGTGATTTCCCATCTATAATGCCGCTGAGCTGTTCATAGCAGAGAACAAGGATGTGTTGGTACTTATAATGCTGATCATATCGGATGCTTTTCATCGTTACCCGTTTTATGGTTATCTACAATTAAAGTCAAACCTATTTTGAATTCATTTCAAATCACTTGGTAAGTAGTCACCCAAATCAACAACGAAAAATACATCATCGAGCATAGCAATGATGGAAGGAATTTCTCATCCATCGGAGAGATTACAGGCGATGGCAGTAGCAACGTAACAAAACACTACGAGTATATGCACAAATCACCTTCCATCAGGATGAACTACTATCGCATCAAACAAGTGGACTATGATGGTTAGTACAGCTATAGTGACATAGCAAGTGTTAGATACGATGGCAATGGAGAATCAAGCATATACCCCAATCCTGCATCACCAGAAGTGACCATCACGACTACAGAACCAACATCATTGCAAATAATGGATGTTTATGGCAAAGTACACTCAAAACAAGAAATATCAGAAGGTCAAAACACTATAAATATTTCAGGACTTCCAAGTGGAATCCTTATCTTTGTGGTTGGAGACCAGAGATATAAGGTTTTGAAGGAATGAATTTAGAGAGATATCAATTAGAAACAGATGACAATTCGGAGATTTTTGAATTTATTAGCTTAGGCTCTAAAGGTAAAATTCTCAAACGAATAAAGTATATTCAAACAGAAGATCCGAAGTTATGGAATCTTTCAATGGGCGATGTGAACAAAGAAACTGATGAAGTTGATTATTTTTCAAAAACGAACAATGGCGACACTGAAAAAGTACTTGCAACAGTAGTTGCAACAGTTTTTGGGTTCTTTAAAAAACACCCTAATGCCGTCGTATATGCTACAGGAAGCACTGAATCTAGAACAAGACTTTATCAAATGGGAATTAACAAGTATTATTCAGAAATTAAGCCAGATTATCACCTTTTAGGGGAACTAGAAAACAAATTAGAACGTTTTAGAAAAGGAATAAATTACAACGGATTTGTAATATTTAAAAAAGAAATAATATGACAACAATAGAAGAACTTTTAAAAAGAGATCTTAAAAAGGATCCTATTTTGCTTCTTAGCAAGCGACTAAACAAATATAGGAAATCTAGTATTCCACCTGAAAAAAGTGCGAAAGTTAAAAATCTACTAACGAATACTAATCTTAATGAAGCGATTGAAAAAGAGAGAATCACGAAGCCATAACACAGGCTTTGATGAACATGCCACCCTATCGGGATGGCACGTCACAAAGCCAAACCGTTAGCGGTCATCCCCCATATTAGAAACTAATTAACTTCTCATGCTAACGTGGGGCTCTGCATTTCAAATAAAAGTGATAAATTTGTGTAGCTCTTTGCAAGGCCGATTTTTAAACTGTTGCTTTTTAAGCACGTGCGTCATCCTGGTTGAGGTGTGTGTCATAACTTCAGTGGTGGTCATACATCAGTGTGAACCCCGTTCAGAATATTCTATTCCTAAAGAACACCTCCAAAGAGTTTTTCAATTTTTATTAACTCTAAAATTTTGATGATGGAAGCAAAACAAAATCAAAGCGTATTGTCCATGGACATTATTAATCCTCATGCTGCAGGTGTTGATATTGGCAGCCGGTCACATTGGGTATCGATAGGTCAGAGTGAAAAGGAGATACGCGAATTCGGTGTGTTTAATGATGATCTGTATGATATTGCCAAATGGTTAAAAGAAAACAATATTAAATCCATAGCTATGGAAAGTACAGGTACTTACTGGCAGTCCTTGTATGCAGTGTACATCAAAGCCTGTGTTATGGCTTCGTGATTCTTACCTTTTTAATTTCTGCCAATACTTGAAGTAAGTTGGTATTTAGAATTGCATCATTACATTTATCGATTTTGGTTTGTGGTATTGGGTCATTAGTATATTTATCCAATGTTTCATCAATAGTTATTAAAGGATTTCTCCTTAAATCTAACTCCATCAAATCTTTAACTTTCATTATTTATTTTTTTAAAATGATAAAAAATGCTTCATAATTCACTCCTTTCTCAAAACGTAAAACTTCATCTTTAAGTTTCCCTAATATATGAAAATCAAGGGAAAGCTCATCGAAATAGGTCGTAATTGCCATTTGGTAAAGCCTTGTTCTACTTGGTGTATTACCTGTCAAATGTATGGCGTAATCAGGGTATTTTGAGAAAAAAGTGTGAATTGATGCTGCTACCGTTGCTAATATCTTATTTCTGTCTCCGTTGTTTGTAATGATATCATAGTTGACTTTGCCTGTTTCTTTATCCACATCTCCTAATGCCAAATTGAAAGGGTGTATTTCATTTTTTCGCTACATATTAGAAATAAATAGTATATTTGTGTCTGAACCAAAAAAATATCATCATGACAAAGGCACAATTCCTTGAAATATGTAGCCAACGTTGGGAAGATATAGAGAACCTAAGCAACCTTAAAAGTTTTTATGAAATTGAAAAGACACTTGATGAAGTGTGGACAGAATTAGGCAGTAAAGTGTTAGAATCTACCATAGGATCTGTTCCTTTAGATCATCGAAAAAAAAAGGATCAAAACAAAATTTGGAGAGATTGAAGTAAGTAACTCAAATGATGAAATCCAAGAGATCTCAGGTCAGAAATTTTCACCATTTTTACAAGAAAAATTAGTGTATATAGGTCAATTGGACTGTTATGAGAGAGGCAGTGAAATAGCAAATATGTTATTGAATATCAAAACAAATGATACTGCTATATATAGAATTACAGATAAAATTGGTGAATTGAGCCTAAAGATAACAGAAGAAGAGGAATTTAGGGATCCAATACAATTAAGTGAAGGAGAACATTTATATGTTCAATCAGATGGTAGTATGTTGCTGACTAGAGAAGAAAGTTGGAAGGAAGCCAAATTAGGCAGGATATTTAAATCTGGTGAAATTTACAAAGAAAACGAGACAAGGAATTGGATAAAATCAAGCGAGTATATAGGTATTTTGGGTTCTCATGTGAAATTTGAGGAAATGATGTCAAAGATCATAGACGAACCATACAAGAAATGTCAAGAAAGGATAGTATTTATAAATGATGGAGCCAAATGGCAGTGGAAGTGGATAGAAGCAGAATACCCCCAAGCCATTCAAATCCTTGATTATTTTCATGCTATGGAAAATATAGGGAAGTATATAAAAGTCAGTGTGTTGAAAAGCAAAAGAACGAATATAATGGACCGAATTGGTAAAGCATTGAAAGAGAACGGAATACATGATGTTATAAATCAGTTGGACCAGATACCAAGAAATACAAAAATAAAAAGAGAGGCTTACGAGACATTAATGGTATATATAAGCAATAACAAAAAGAGAATGGATTACCCAAAATACATCAAATCAGGATTGTTAATAGGATCAGGAGCCATAGAATCAGCACACAGAACCGTTTTACAAAAAAGAATGAAACAATCAGGACAAAGATGGTCCAAAAAGGGATTAGAAAAAATGATAAGCCTAAGAGTTTTAAATATGAGCGGATATTGGAATAAAATTAGAGATTTGATAACAAAGGCAGCTTAAAACGAAAAAATGAAATGCACCCAATTGAAAAGATTTGCGGTTGTCATTTTTGAAAAGGTTATACGTTTTAGAACGTGTCCTTTGCTTCCAACACTTGTAAATTCGTAAACCTTTTGATTGCTACTTGTTAATATCTGATATCTTTCTAACTCCATCTAATCCTTTAAGCTTATATGCACTTTAATCATGACATTACTCATGACTTCTGTTATATGGTTTTAGTTCAATATTTCACTAGTTCAAGTTGGTTCTTCTCGTTCATGAGCCATAACGTTTTGGCGATATGTGTCGGATTTGGCGATAGCCAATCTGACATCATATCGCTTGTTCTCATCAGTATTTATTTTTAAGTTCTGCTTTTAACGCTTTTCTATTTTGGTTCCAAATCACAATTTCAAAATCAGATTTATCCAAAACTAAGTTTACTTTTTTATCCAAAGTCTCTTGGATGTCATATGGAATAGCATATCCTATTTTTTCTCCCTTTTTATACGCAAAAACCAAACAGGGACATTCAATTTCCGCTTTTTCAAATGAGAAACTCACTTCGTTTCTGTTACCATATATCATCCAAGAAGGTCTATTAATTTTTTTGCTTCGTGGATGAAAAATAGCAATGTCAAACCAAGCTCCATTTTTATATTCTCCAAATACCTGACTAGTTGAATTAATAAAAACACTTGGATAGTTCAAATCCTTAATTGGTAATATGGGTTTTCGAACTCCAATTTACTTTTTCTGAATAAATAACTTGATTTATTGTTAATGGGTTAATACCTGTATATTCAGTTAATCTACCTGCCATTGCCTTTTCCCATTGATTACTCAACTCTCCTTCATACCCATGGTCGAATCCACAATGTATTAATATTTTTTCATTAGGATGCATTTTAATGTAATCATGGATATTTTTTGCTTGGTTTATTTCTCTTTCTTTTCCATTTGTGTGTCCATTACTTTCATAGCCAAATATTTTGAACCCTTTTTTATGAGCAGCTCTTACCAAATTGCCAAATTGTGGTTCTTTTGTATAATATCCTGATTTTAGTGTTGGGTAGCCTTCATATTGAAGAATTGAATCGGCTTTTTCATGTACTAAATAAGTTTCCAAGCCTAGATGTCTAAAGCCTAACTTATATAAACTATCAAGCAGTTGAGTTGTAAATACCCGATGTTGTGGCATGTGATGACTCTCGTTGATTATAATTACTTGTTGGTTTTTTGCTTGTTCTGAAATGTATTCTAATGCATCCCTTTTAACAAACAAAGCAAAACTATCCTTCTGTTCTTGCGTAAGTGGATTTCTTTCTTTTGCATTACTATCCCACATCTTGTGCATACTTTCTATGTCGCCAATGTATGAAAAATCCCAAGCAGCATTTTGAGCACCTTTTACATGAAAAACAGAATCTTTGATATAGTTTGTAAATTTGTATGGGTTGGCATCCCATTCAAATCCTTTAAAGTTTAGTTCGTACTCAAAATATTCCCTTTTATCATTAGATATTTTATTTACAGAACAGCTAGTTATAGATAATAAAATGATTAGAAGTAAAGTGTATTTCATATTGTTTTATTGATGAGAACTCAAAGGAATATCTACGAATTCGCACGTACAAAGATAAATAAATTGCACAAAACTCAAAGCGAATTTGTAGATATTTAAGTTGAACGAGCCGTATATGGGATTTGCTAGGATTTTTGTAGCTGGCCTTTTAATGGTTTTGCGCTATAATTTTTAGATTTATACATTGATTATTAGTAATGACTCTTAGTTTTTCACCAAGCCTTCTTTGGTTTGCACTGGTACCTCTAGCCATCTGCGTATGTACATCTTTACCCACTTCTCGTCCACATGGCTGTCCACAGCTTTCATCAGTAACTCATGATCTACTTCATCAAAGAAACTTTTGATATCCATGTCGATAACCCATGCATATTTTCTCACGTTTTCTCTCACGTTTTCTAATGCTTGATGTGCACTCTTGTGGGGGCGATAGCCATACGAATTGGGCATAAACACTTTTTCTAATCTTGGCTCAAGATATGCCTTGATCACTTCTTGGGCTACCGATCGCTTACCGTCGGTATTCCCAACTTTCGTTGACCACCATTTGCTTTGGGTATGATCACTTCTTTGACTGGCTGGGGAAAGTAACTACCACTCGACATTCTGTTCCAAATCTTATACAGATTCTTTGACAAGTTTTCTTCAAATTTCTTCAAATCCTGCTCATCAACGCCTGCACTCCCATTGTTACTTCTTACCTTACGATAGGCTGACCTTACCATGTCCTTAGTGATCGGAATAGGTTTTGATCTCGTCTCAAATAAGTCTGTCATCCTTAATAAATTAAGTTGTTTAAATATTTAAAACTGTATGTCTGACGCCCTTCGCTCCACGCTCATTACAAGCACTTCATCACTACTACAACGTCATCCGTCATCCTTATAAACATCGATACTATAGGCCTCATGGGTGTGCCCACTTGTGCCGTTCTCTTTGCATTTTACAAGGACTTCCTGAGTTCCGTATAAAAGCCTGATTTAGATTCATGCCTGCTCAATTGCGTTTGCCCTATAGCCAGTAAACAAGCTCCCGCTATAACTTTTCACTCGTAGCCAAGAATACGAGCTTTTGACAAAATGTAGCCACCATCTCACAACTTCATCACAGGTTCACTCGCGTTCATCTCTCTATATCTTACCTGACTGTTCTTTCACAGCCTTTTCTTCCTACCGTTTAACACCTCTCTATTACTATCAAAGCATCGGGAAGCGGTTTGATGCCTCCGCTTGTACAGCGACACCGATGGACCTACCATCATCTCTTATACAGCATTGATAAATCTATACAATGGATTTATCATTCACAGCACACCTTGGCGAAGGTGGGGTTTAGAAAGTACCAAAGTTCAAATTTAGTACAAAAGCTAATAGAAAGTACAAATGTTCAGCCTAGCACTAAAGCCCCACTTTTGCCAAACCCATGTTATAGCCAGTTTTTTTATAGTTCAACATTTTCATTTCCTTCATCGTCTTCTTCCAAATATAGTTTCCAATTCAGTCTATTTGCAATTTGCTTAAAAGTGTTAATATAAATTTTTTGGTCTATATCTTGTCTTTTAGAACATACGATAGCAACTAAAGTTACAAATTGATTTTCTTTGTCCGATGTAGCAAAGTTGCCATCATAAGTTTCAACTAGGACAATGTCTACCCATGGAAACTCTTTGAAATTTGTGAATGTCTGATGATTTGTTTGTTTAAATAAATTAGTTTCTAAAAGACACTTTATAACAAATGATTTATCGAGCTTTTGTCCAAATTGTTCATCAAATTGAATGTTATAGTAATTGTATCTGTCACTCCACATACTATTCGTAAATTTTCGCACCTTTAAAAATGTCTGCAAATGTTGACCAGTTTGGTTCGTCAGCATTTACATTAAGTTTCATATTGTCGTAATAGCCTTGAATGTCTTTTGTGTATGCACTTAAAGCTTCTAAAAAATAAGGTAGTGTTTTGTTTTCCCAACTTTCAGGATTGTCCAAAAAGTCCTTGCGTAATAAGTCAAGAAACTGAATGAAAGTTTGTCTGTCCGTAATTTTAAAGTCGAAAAGTGTGTCGTTCATAAAATTGGCTATAACGTCCATGCGCTTGGTGCTGGTGGCGATTTCACTAATGTTTATACGATGATCCATGTTACAAATTTATGCAAAATATTTGGTACGTACTACTTTTTTATCGCCACTGGCATCCAAACGCTTGTTATGTAGCGTGGATTCACCGTGCGGCTCTACATTTTATTTTTCGGTTCGTTCTTTTAACGTTTTTCTGATATTTTTTTGACCAATCTATGTGCGACGAACGACGCATTTACATTTAAAAATCGAATGTTGTGGCGACGATTATTCTTTCCGATTCACCGTTTGCTACACTTTTGACTTCGGTTGGTCGGTTTTATCTTTTCTCATGATAAATAACGTTTTGCAGCTTGCAGAAGTGGCGGACTTTCAGCACCAAAGTTACTAAAATTCCTGAACTTTCAACAAGCACGAAAGTTTCTAAAAAAGCACTGAACCCGCCATTTTGCCAAACTGCTGTTGCCTGCTGGCTTTATTTTATTCGTTCAAATTCAAATGATAATTTCAAACTGTCGCCTGAAACAATTGCATTCATTTTGTTTCCATTTTTCCAATACTTTATCAATTTTGGAAAATCTAAAGTATCATTTTTACATTCAAATTTATCATCTGCCATTTCAGTCATTTCAAATTTTATAAAATCCTTTTCATCAGGAGTTTTTACTAATAAATTCCATTTTCCATTGGTCTGTATTAGCTTCATTTGTTCTTGACTTAAAGTATCCCTATTTTGAAGTGTAAAACCAATTCCTTTATATTCATTATCATTAGTTTTTTTCCAATTTTCAAAAGTTTCTTTTCCTTTTTCTTCGTTTGTGCGTTTCCAATTTCCTAATAGCCAATCAAAATTTTCTGTTGGTTGAGTTGTTGATTTTTGGTCATTTTGTTTTGTGTTACACATTGTTAATGTAAAAGCTGTTAGAAGCACAAAACTTGTTTTTATTATTGATTTCATATTTTATAAATGTATTAATTCGTTTTCTAATAAATATTCTTTTCTGATTTTTTGGTTCAACTTGTTAATGGATGCTTTAATTAAACTACTTGATTCGATAGGATTTGTTTCTCTCACTATTTTTGCTTTTACCAAATTGAAATAAGTATGTTCATTGGGTAATTCTTTCTCGACTTCAAATAATATTTTCAAAGCTAATTCCGTTTTACCTGCTTTACTCAAACCATAACAATAGTTGAGTTTGACAATAGGCGAAGACGAAACTTGTTGTAATATTTCGTAGAGATTTACAATGTCGTTCCAATCATTTTCGGTGAAATTATCAACCGTCATATACTTTGCAACGATTAAAGCTTCGATATAAAATTTGTTTGTTGATTTTGGTTTTTTGAGAAATTGTAGTCCTAACTGAAACAACTCTTGATTCCATTTTTCTCGTTTTTGATTAAAAAAAGAAATCAATTTACCCTTTTCAATTTTGGCAGGAATTCGTGCTGTGTGTAAACTAAAAATTGCCAATAAATTACTTGTAGTGTCAAAATTAAAACTTTTGAATAATAGTTTTGCTAATGAGAAAGTTTCCAAACACAAATCTTTATTTACTATTTCTTCTGTTTTATCACTAAATGAGTCAAAACCAATATTAAAAACAGCATACAGAATCTCTTCAACAATTGAAATTGTAGTTTGATTTGCTGAAATAGTTTGAATATCTGTTTGCTTTAATTCATATTCTTGTAGAATGCTTTTTTTGTCCGATAGATGCTTTTGTAAATTGACTCACTGTTGAGTAAAGTGCAATCGTGAATTTCATCAATACTTAAACCGAAAATATTTTTGAGAATGAAAGTAATCTTCGCTTGTGTTGAAATAATTCCCAAAGAAGCAATGAAAATGATGGTTTGCAGACGCAAATCTTTTTCATTGTTTACAACTTGATTATCATCTGACAATTCAAATGGTTCTAAATTGCTTTGTTTGTGTTTGGTTTTAATTTGGTTCAATACATCATTTCGAGCCACTATGAAAAGCCAATTTTCCTTGTTATTAGGTATGCTTTTTTACGTTCCAAATTTTTAGCGATTTTAAAAAAGTATTTTGAATGGCGTCTTCAATTTCAGAAACATAGTTTGCACCAAACTGACCTAATAACCCCGAGAATAGCTTTCCATATAAAGCTCTATAATTTATTTCCTCTTTTTGAAATAAATCATTACTCATAATCTTCCATTTCCATTATGGGACGAATTTCCGTTGTTCCACCAAAAAGATGTGTTGGGCATTCTTTTGCTAATTCTACAACAGTTTGCAAATCGTCTGCTTGTAGTAAATAGTAACCACCAATAATTTCTTTCGATTCCAAATAAGGTCCGTCTTTCACTACGGAATCTTTACCTGTAATCAGAATTCCTTTTTCGTGTAGACCATCTCCGGAAATTAAATGACCTGCTTCGGCTAATTTGTTTGCCCAATTCATATGAGCATTTGCAATTTCTTGCATTTCTTTTGGCGACAATTCACTCATTTTTTGAATGTCTTCGTGAAGTAATAATAAAAATTGTTTCATTGTAAATTGTATTTAAATTCAACTAAAGACATTTTGCTATCTCAATTTTGGACATTTTCAGAATATTTTTTTCAGCGGTCTGTTTTTCTAAGCTTGCAGGCAACTTCCAAGTACTGAAGATGTGCTGACGATAGGAGGCATATCCGTTCAGTACATTGTTGTCAGATGTGATTCTGGTCTGTGATGAATAATTATTTATTATTTTCATTATTACAATTCATTTCCCAATACGTATCAAAGTTATTAATTACTCTTTTCAAAATTGAATTAGAATTTTTTTGTTTAGTATAATTTACAAGCAAGTCTTTATCAAATGAGTGCCTGTCTAAATCTCTGGGAAATTGATTTAGGTTTTGAATATTGGATATCTTTGATTTTTAATAAAATTTACATTATAAAAAAAAGATGAATCTACCATTATAGAACAAACTATATTATCAAATTTACTAAAATTGGATTCTAAGTTACTAAAATTGTCCACAATGAATGTTTTACTCATTTCCTTTGCATTAGTATCAGTGTAAGTGTAATTCCCTTTTGCTATAGGTATTACCTAAAAATCTAAAATAAAATTTAAAAAAGATGCATCTATAAGTGTTAAAATGCTTATCTTTAGGCTTGTAAACATATTAAAATAATACATATAAAAACACTTAATAGATGCAAGTCAAAAATACAAAACTTATCCGATTTGAAAGTACAAAAACTCAAAGTTCTTTTTCTGCAGAACGTCTTACTCAGTTTGGTGGCCTCAGCGTTCTTTTCAAATTCATAGAAAAATGTAACATTCCAGAACTATTTGATGACTTATTTCCTACAGTTAAACACAATGCAACAAAATTCAGTACGACTCAAATTATGTTGAGTTATCTAAGTTCTGCATTATGTGGTGTTAAACACCTTTCCAATATCGAAACCTTCACAAAAGATACACTGGTAAAGACCATATTGGGTTTAAAAAAGCATATTGATGAAGATACTTTAAGTAAACGAATTTGCGCTTTAGGACAAAAGGTGCCATAACACTACATGAAAGCTTAATGAATTTTAATAAAGGTTATATAGAAAGTTTATCACTGGATCGTATTACTTTAGACCTTGATAGTACTGAACAAACCGTGTATGGCAATCAAGATGGGGCCGCTAAAGGTTATAATCCACAGAAGAAAGGGGCCAATAGTTATCATCCCATTCTTTGTTATATTTCTGAAGTAAAATACTTGATCAACAGCTGGTTTAGAACAGGTTCTGCTTATACTGGAAATGGTGTAGTAGAATTCATCAAACAAACCCTGACTACTTTACCAACGGCAAGACAATCCGTATTTCTAAGAGCCGATAGTGGATTTTTCAACGGGGCCTTATTCGATTTATTGGAACAGCAATCTCACACCTATTTAGTAAAAGTAAAATTAAAAAACCTAACCCAACTCCTCAAATCACAACTATGGACCATTTTGTCCTGCAATGAAAAAATGGCCATTAGCAGTTTTGACTATAAAGCTAAGTCTTGGGCCAAGAGCAGAACATTACATGCAATAAGGTTATTAATTGGTTATGTTGAAGTCGAAAATTTCGGTATTATAGAAAAAGTACCTCAATATAGCTACTTTTGCTATTGTTCTAATTGCCTTACGCAAGTGCTGAAATCCTCCATGGAATCTATGCTCAAAGAGCTGAAAGTGAAAATTGGATAGAACAAACCAAGAATCACCTTCTGGCAGGTCAAACAAGAATGCAAAACTTTCATGGTAATGATATATTATGGCAATTATCCGTATTAGCATACAATATCTCAATCAGGATGCGCTATGCGGCTTGCGAAAAATCATGGAGGGAAGAATACAAAACATTCCGTGACTGGTTCATAAAGATACCAGCAAAAATAGTAAGTAGTGCCTGAAATATCTATATCAAAATGGCTAAACATTATCACGCAGCTCAAAGGTGGACACGTTTAGAGCACCTTATACTTCAGATATAAGTTCTACATAGTACGACGAAACAATTTCAGTATTTTTGATCCATTACAAATGTAAGGTCAGATATCTTATGCCCATAATCCATCAATTGTTTCTATTTAGGGATACTTTTGTGCTTTTGCCAACCAATTACTTGCTGGCTTGACTCCACAAGTTGAACTACAACCAAAATTTTTAATCAACATCACTCTCTATCATCCACATAAACTCAAAATTAATGTAATTTTGGTCTTCTATTTTTTCATTTTAGATTTTTAGGTAATATTAATTCTTCGATAGTTAAAGGACCTTTCTTGCATGAAATGAAATTAAACAAAAAAAGCACAATTACAAATCTTGCTGTATACCTCATAATTTACCTTTTAATTTTACCAAAAATTTCATTTGTGTTCTGAAAGGTTTTTTCCCTTTATGATGCTGAAGTAGCCACCACGCTACAAATCCACGACCAATATGATCTGGCTTAGAGTTCCGAAATTTAATTAAATCATCATTATCCAAGCCATAATGATCAAAGACTTCAACATAAAACGTTCCCTGCCAACCCTTAGTTTTAGAATCATACTCATAAGTCTGTTTAAAAACACTTGAATATTCAGTGTCATTCATCATGATCCTAAGTCCTTCGTAATTATTATCGTTATATATTGGCCGAACGTCACCTAAACTAAATAGTTGCACATTGTTAATCTCTCCATTAGTTTCCTTAAGTTTATTATTTAAGACATATCCAAAATTTTTCAAAAAGTTTCTTGTTGTGGGCTTATTCATTGCAACTTGGCTCATTACTGGACTAAAATAATCAGATCCGTCACCATTAATAAACTTATCTATAAACTGTTTTGATTCTGTTCAAGAGCACCCATTGAAGTCAATTCGATCAGTTCATTCATGTACCACTTCAACTGATCTACAGTAAAATTGGAGAAAGCTAATTTATCTTTTGGCATTAAAGATATGTTCGCGTTTGTGCCGCTTTGCAAGTCAGGAGCAATTAAAGCTGGAGGATTATGAGGGTGTCTATAAATAGTTTCTGCAACTTTATTACCGACTGTTACAGGCGTTGAAGGAACATTAATTTCAATGATTTGAACACCATTTTGAATCTCCTTTTGTTCAGAAATATCGTTAGCCCAAGCATCAGGAGATATATTTGTTTCAATTTTCATACTGAATTTATCACCCAATATAGAATTGATTCCTACAGCTTTAATGTAGAAGTATAAATCATTAGAACCTTTGAAAGGATTACTCTCTACAACGTTAAATGAAACACTACAACTATCACTTTTATAGTATTGAATTTCTGCTCCAACATTTGGTGTGACAGCAATAAGTTCATTAACTAAATCTTTTACAGTCTGGATCACATCAATTGTAGCACCGTTTTGACTAAAAGACAATTTTGCATACTCCTTAATGTTTCCAGATGTATTTTTATATTCTGTCTTCACCAAATTTTCAACAGTTGAAACATTAAACTCATTTTGGTCTAGATAATTTGCAAAGCTTTCATTATCAAGACACTCACCACATTGTGTCGATCTATTTCCAGTATTACAACAAATTAGTTTGTCACTTAAAAATTCTTGAAACTTAGACATTATTGCCTTTTCCAATTGTACTATGCTCTGATCCTTAATTTTATTTGCTTCCAGCTCCAAAATATTTCTTAAGATGGATATTTGGACATCCGTAACGCAATCAAATTCATGTGTTTTTGGAAATTTTATATCAATAAAAATCTTTGAATAAATACCATCGATGGTTGCAGCTCTTCCAATTAATAGGTAGAAATTATGAGATTCACCAGCTTTCTTTTTGACATCTTGCCAAACAGTTTCAAAATTTCCTTTCGTAAAATTATTTACAGGGTAAAACCCAAAATCTAAAACCTTGAAATCGTTTCTAAACCGTGATGGAAAAGAATCTCGCAGTGCACAAGAAGCTAATTCCATTTCTTGGATGAAAGCAGTTGATTGAAATCCAACTTGATCTCCAATTACTTGATAACAATTTTGGCTTTTAACGAATGTTGCTAAAAGTGAAAAGGTAAAAATCAAAATTTTAATTTTCATATTTTTAAGTTATTTATGAGTTTGAACATTTATTTTTACAATCATTTTTTGTCTTCATGTCTGACAACGGCCCAGCACTGGCGACGGACGCAGCGATAGCAAGTCTGTACGTCCAGTGCATTGTTACCTGCTGGCTTCTTTTTGTTCAATTAGCCAAATCAACATTTCATCATTATCGACAATACTCCATGAATGAGGGTGTCTGTTATTATAAGGTTTCCTATACCCCATGTTATTCGTTACAATTAACTTTGCTCTATTATTTCCAAGTCTGTTTAGCTCGTTAATCATAGCTGAACAATCAGGTCCGTTGATATTAGAAAAATCAAAATTCCTTTCTTTAAGCCACCAGCCTATATCAGGTTCTGTATAAATTCTCAAAGGAATATTTCCAAACTTTTTAACCGCTGTTTGATTGTGGTCAGAGAATGAATATGGAGAAATATCATAGAAATTTGATAATGCCGTTTCAGGTGTACCATTGAACTCTTTCTCAATTCTTTCCACCATGTATACATTTTCTTGGCTAGGTGCTTTATCAAGTGAAAGTCTAATATCTCTTTTACTGGAATTATAAAACCGTTCAAAATCTAAAGGAGGGTCAACAGCAAATACAGCGTCTGGTTTAACTTTTGCATTCTGTGCGTATTTTATTGCACAACTTCCACCAATAGAAAATCCCCGATGTAAAATGGAAGTCCTGATAACTTATGCTTATTTGTTACATCTTGAATTATATTATTCAATGACTCTTGGCTTAGATTATCAACTCCAAATGATTGAACACCATCTTGTAATGTTGGGATTATTGTTAACAACCCTTGTTTTGCAGTTTTAATAGGCAAATCAGTTTGTTCTAACGTTCTTTCCGCAGATTGTCCAAATCCAGGAATTATAAATATTAATCCAGTAATTGGTTTATTATCTGGATAAATAATGGTGTAATTATTTCGTGTTGAGTCACTTTGGTCCAAGAATACAACTTCCATTTTTTGACCAAACACCTTAATTAGAAAGAAACAACTGAATAGGGTCAATTTAAATTTTAGCATGGTTTTGATTTTTTTGCTTGCAGGTAACGTTTTGCGGCTTGGCGAAGGTGGCGATTTTTACCACAAATGTTTATGCGGAGAACCAAACTTTGATTAACCACAAATGTGTCTGCGGAGCACTGAACCGCCACTTTTGCCAAACCGCTGTTACCTGCTGGCGTTCTTCTGTCCGCTATGTTTCTTGTCGTTGTCAATTAAAATATGTTGTCAAAAATATGATACTCAAATATGTCCAAAGTAACGAAAATATTATGTGCATAAACGTTTCAAATTTCTTTCCTTTCCATAAGTCGGTCGAGTAACCAAAAAACTGAATGAAAAGTCTAACAGTCCAGAATATACCAAGTCCAAGTGATAATTTTTTACCAAGATTGGTTTCAATTATTTCGGTCGAAGATGTCAAGCAAAGTAAACCCATCAGTAGTACAGCCAATGCGATGAAAAATGTATGTACTGTCATCATTTGGCGATTGATTAAACTCAAAGATTTAAGTTCTTTGTCCCAGTTAAAATACTTTGGAAAGACAATGTGAACCAATGCCAAAGCAATTAATAAAAAACCAATTATTTTAAAATGTATTTCCATTAGTTGCAATTAAAGATTGACATAAAAGGTGTAAACTTTGTTTCTTTAAATGATGTAAACCCGGCTTCTTCAAATGCCTTTTTCCAAGTTGTTTTTGAGAAAAAATGCGTAAAGCCGATTGTAAATGCTACAAAGTTTGGAAAATCTCTCAAATGTTCCACCATAATCACATTGCCGTTTGGCTTACAAACTCTGCGACATTCTTTTAAAAATTGAACTTTTTCATCGTGTTTGCGAATTTCGTGGACTGCTGATAGTAAAAAGATGTTGTCAACCGAATTGTCATTTAAAGGAATTGAATTTGAATTGATTTGTTGTGTATTTGGATAAAACAAACTCACTTTTCTTGCTCGGATAATTGCTGGTTCAGTATGCTGTTTGGCGTTGTAGAAGTCATACACTTGAAGTTTGGAATTAGGCAAAATACTTTCTATAATAAAACTTGTTTCGTCAAAGCCTGCGTTGATGTTCAAATTGAATTTGTCTTTTGTATCTTCAATTTTCATTTTCTTTAACCAATCAAAATTGTAGAAGCCTGAGAAATCATAAACATAAGCTGAGACGAATAATGGCATAGTTAGTCCATAAATAAATGCCAAAACAACCAACAAATACAAGCTGTTAGGCCAATTGAAAATATACTTACTTCCAATAATTAAGGCTAGTAGTATGAACCCAACCACATAAAAGTGTCGATTGAAACTTAAAATATTTAATACTCCTTGGAAACTTCGTCTTTTTATTTCCATTTTTCAATTTTGCCTTTTTTCCAATAGTATGGAATGTTATTAATAATGAAAGCATTTGCCAACAATGGATTTTCAAGTTTTAGAGAACTTAAAAAATCGAAATTATAATCAATCACTTTGACTGGATTTGGTGTCCAGTTTTGTCTTACTCCTTCAATGATTAAAACTTCTTTGGTCTCTTTGTTATAAGTAAAAGTAAAAGGCAAAGGTCCAGCAAATCTTCTTGCTTCCTTCCAGTCTGCAAAAGGGGAATGTTCAGGCAAAGAAATTTGTTCTTCCGTATTGTCTATTGTGATTTTGAACTTTGATTTTTTCGAGGATATTTCTTTTGTGTTTTGCTTTTCAACTTGTTTTATGTCCGTTGTGGTGTAGTTGTAATGAGTAAATATGTTTCCAAAAAATTCCATTTTCGTTTTGTCAGTTTCTGATTTCAGAATATACAAACCACGCAAATTCTTACCTGCGTTATTCGTGTAGCGAACAAATACCCGATAACCAATTAGAAAAAAGTCGTTGCCCATAAATTTCGGAAAACCTTTTGGTCGCAATTCTTTTGTTTGAACCATTGCAACTGCAACAAAAGCCCATTTGTCTTGAAATGTGTCAAGCTGCAAACATTCTGGAATAAGATTTTGTAATTGTTCTTTTGGAACTGCAAAAGTCAAAACCAGCGAACTTTCAAAATACGCTTCAACTGCAAATGGATGGTCTTTTAAAAATGCTAGCATCGAGTTATTTGAGTTGTTTTTTGTTAAAATAAAATTCGTTGAAGTAAACAACTAAAATAAAAATAAATGCAAACAATGAATTTAATTTCCCCCAAAGCAACAAGTCTGGAACAAGTATAAATTCAAGTGTATTCATTGTCGCAACTATCGTGATTTGTGCAATAGCATTTAATTTTGTCTTATAACCACTTAAAATCCAAACAGCCATAATGATTTCTGAAAGTCCGATTAGAATTGTCAATAGTCTGGAATGGTCGTCACCTAATATTCTTGCAACAATTTGTTCGTGTCTTGGAACAAGATTTAGAACCTTACAAAAAAGTCCGTTTGCAATCCAAACTGTCGCAATACAATAGGTCAATATTTTGTAAATTCTTGTCATTGTCATTGTTGGTTGTGTCGTCCGCTACGCTTGCAGGTAACGGTTCTCGGCTTGGCGAGGTTGGGGACTTAAAAGCACAATCGCTCAAATTTATTACAAACTTTAAATAGAAATACAAATGAACAATTTACCACAGAACCCCCAATCTTGCCAAACCGATGTTATGGCTATGTTGCCTATGCACGGAACTCACAAGACATTTGGAAGAATAGAAATTTTAGGTGTGAGAGTAAAATCAACAACATCTAACAACCTAATGTATATGACTATAATTGACGGAGATATTCTTTGGGTATATGATTACGAAATAGAATTAGATTTTACAAAACAGGATTACGACAAAAAACTATTAATGGACTTCACACCTAAAATTTATGAGTGGATAATGAAACCACCATTTAATTTAGAACACGCTCAACACGGATTGGCTTGTGAAAAGTTTGGTGATGTCCGTACTGACTTTTTGAAGAAACGCTCTTTAGGCAATTAGGCATAACGTCCATGCGCTTGGTGCTGGTGGCGATTTCACTAATGTTTATACGATGATCCATGTTACAAATTTATGCAAAATATTTGGTACGTGCTACTTTTTTATCGTCACTGGCATCCAAACGCTTGTTATGTAGCGTGGATTTACCGTGCGGCTCTACATTTTATTTTTCGGTTCGTTCTTTTAACGTTTTTCTGATATTTTTTTGACCAATCTATGTGCGACGAACGACGCATTTACATTTAAAAATCGAATGTTGCGACGACGATTATTTTTTTCCGATTCACCGCCTGGTACACTTTTGACTTCGGTTGGTCGGTTTTATCTTTTCTCATGATACATAACGTTTTGCAGCTTGCAGAAGTGGCGGCTTTTCAGCACCAAAGTTACTAAAAATTCCTGAACTTTCAACAAGCACGAAAGTTTCTAAAAAAGCACTAAACCCGCCATTTCTGCAAACTGCTGTTAGCTGATGTTATTGTTTTTCAATTTGTTTCATTAATTTAAAGCATAAATCGTCTATATTATCATTTATATTAGACGCATTTGATAAGATAATAACTCCGTTTTTCTTTTCAGCATCTATAACCATAGAAGAAGAATAACCGCCAGTTCCTCCATTATGCCAAACCCAATTAAAACCTTTATCTGTTTTAGTATATGCCAACCATAGCCAATTTTCATACTTTCATCTATGTCAAAAGTTGGTTTTCTTGTCAAAGCAAGTTCTTTATTTTTAGGATTAAATTGTGCGTTTGCGAATTTTATCAAATCTTCTGTTGAACATAAAATTCCACCACCACCAAAAAGAACATCAAAATCCCAATTAGTAACAACTTCTCCATTTCCGTCTAAACCTTTTACCAGTCTGTTATTTAAGTTTTGAGATGATGTAAATGAATTTGTCATTTTGTATTTGTCAAAAACTTTCTTCTGTAATAATTTTTGAAAACTTGTTTTTTGCGATAAACCAAGTGTATCCTAAAGACCAGCACTTACATTTGAGTAGGAAGAAATTTTTAAAGGTTCATTTTCAAGTTTTAATAAATTTGTAAGGTATTCTTCAATTTCTCTTTTACCATAATTCTTGTATGGATTAGTTTCATTTGATAAATCTAAGTTTTCAGGCAATCTTGGTAAGCCTGAAGTGTGATTAGCTAAACTTTGAAAGCTGATTTTAGTGTTATCTTTGATAGAAAATGAATAAAAAGTATTTATTTCATCTGTCAATTTAAGTTTTTATCTTCAATAAGCGAAGCGAAAACGGTTGATGTAAAAACTTTTGTGATTGACCCAATTTCAAAAATTTTATTTTGATTTTTAGTCGGCTTTATAGTGTCGTTTTCTTTTATTATTCCGTAGTAATTTGTTTCTCCGTTTTGAATTACTGCAATTGAAAGTTGAGTTTTGTTAGGAAAGTCTTTGGTTTTTGCAAAAATGATTTCAGCAATTTCAGTTGGATAATTACTTAAAGTATTTATTAC
>JADKEB010000034.1 GCA_016718205.1 Saprospiraceae bacterium | reverse complement strand
CAGAAAACCTGAATCAGTATCATGTGGGTTTGGCTCGGATCAACACCACAACAGGCCTCTATAAAGAAGCCGTAGAAAACTATCAGGCAAGCCTTAAATATCATAACGATCCTACCCCTGTATTTTATATGGCGTCTGCATCTGAGCAATACCTCAAAGATAAATCAAAATCCATTGAGTACTACCAGAAGTTTTTAAGTGCCAACACATCAGACATCTCCATGAAGGAAACAGCCCGAAATCGTAAAATTGCTCAAAGAGCAACGATTTATGAAGGGAATCGTAAAGTAGATCGGTAAAATATACGGCACTTTTGCACTTTAAAATTTGATTTGTTTAACAAAGAATATTGATTGATTTAGGAAAAACCTGAGCCTGAAAAGACATAAATATTACTTCATCCCGGGAATAAGTCTTGGTTGGTCAATTCAAGAATTAAGGCCTGAATGAATGATAAGTCAGCATAACAATATCTTTTATAGAACTGAAAAACAATTGTTTTTCCACTAAAAGTATAAAATAAATGGATCATATTCCCACAATTATACCAAAAATAAAATAAATGCGAAAAATATACATATAAAATATAAATATATGTATATTTGTGTTATGGTTTTAGAAATAGACAACACTACACTTAAGCTCTTAAGGCAAATTCAGCGCAATACTTCTGATAGGACTGAATATGTAAAAGTTTCTTGTGTCATTTTTATACACGAGAAAATACTCCCTGAACGGGTAGCCTTTCTTCTTGGTGTTGATTTATCAACAGTCTATCGTTATGTCAGTTTATATAAGGGAAAGGGTTTAGATTTTTTGCAAACCAACTGCGAAGGATACAGTGGGAAATTAGATGATGATCAGATACTACAATTAACATCAGAGTTACAGTCAAAGCTTTATCTTACTTCAGATGAGATTATAGACTGGGTGGTGGTTTCAATTTGGCATTCTTTACCAAAAATGGTATGGTGAAATTACTGCATCGAATAGGCTTTAGCTATAAGAAGACAAAACAAGTTCCGTGTGAAGTTGATGTACAAAGACAACAAGACTTTGTAGAACAAGAGCTTAAAGCCATCATCGAGGGCAAGACAAGGAAAGAGTAAGGTATATTTCATGGATGCGGTACATCCTACACATAATACCATGGAGTACATATGGATGGATACAAAGAGTGTAAAGAGAAGGAATTACTGACTGTTAGTGGTAGAGACAGGGTAAACATTAACGGTATTGAATGCATTAGATCCCACAGATATACAAGTATTGGAATGTGAGTCTGTCAACGCCCAAACGACAAAAGACTTATATTTGAAAATTTTGGAATCGAATCAAGGAATAGATAAAATATATACTATAGCAGATAATGCGAGATATTATAAAAATAAAGAATTGAAGGAGTGGCTAAAAGATACAAAGATAGAACAAGTGTTTTTACTCTCCTTATTCGCCGAATTTGAACATCATAGAAAGGCTATGGAAGTTCCTAAAGAAAAAGTAATAAATTCTACTTTCTTTAGAACCAAAAATGAATTTTCGAGAGGCAGTCCACACTTTTTTGAAAATGTAATAATATAAAATGAGTTAGCTTCATTGTTGACCCTTAATTTCCCTATACTAAATTCGCAATCCATTTTATTGTAGGTATAATAAAATATGGGTCAAATGATAAAAGGACTTTTGAAACTCATCTATTTGTTAAAAATCTGGAGCGATCCATAGATTTCTACACCAATGTTTTGGGACTCAAACTATCTCTATTTGAAGCGGAAAGAAGAGCTGCACTATTTTGGATTGAGAGCAACCAAGACAAGCAATGTTAGGACTTTGGGAAAAATCCAAAAGAAGAGATCGATTTAAGACATTTTGTTTTCGAGTGCGATTGGGAATGGGTTTTGAATGAATCCATTGAATTCCTGAAATCTCACAAGTTAGGGTTTTGGAATTTTTTAGGGGATAATTCAGAAAAACCAATGGTGTTTGTTATTATTCCTGCCATCGCCATTTATTTTTCGGACCCTGACGGCCATTATTTAGAATTTATTGGAAAATTGCCGGGAAAATACCGTCTTTATCACCTTTTAGGGTAAGTCAAAATACCAACACCCAATAAAAACCAAGAAACAAAAACAAATGGAAACTCAAAAATTCAAAAAAGTAAAAGCCTTTATCATAGGTTTGGTGACTGCCTTAATTTTCACCTTTCTACTATGGGAGCATTTTCATGGTGGCGTCACAAGTCATCACATCCTACACTCCGAGGACATGCCTGCTATCTCCAATTGGTGGAGTGGATTATTGTTGCCTATCCTTACCTGGTTTCTGTTGAGCAGGATCGAAAAGAGATTGGACCAAAATGCACAACAGACACAAGAGGCTAATAGCGCAATTAGCAAGGGCTTTTGGATTTTTATAGCAGGCTTGGTGTTGGGCATTGTGCTTTCGGTATCTTTTACATATGAGTTTAAGCCATTTTTGGACAATGTACTTTATATATTAATCGTACTCAGCTTTTTTATACCTTTGTACTACTCAGAATTTATGCTAGGTTTTATTTTGGGTATGACTTATACCTTTGGAGCTATACTTCCGACGGTTTTTATACTTGTGATAGCTGTCATTGGACTGGTCACTTACAGATATATCAGGCCTATAATTTTGAGACTAGGAAATAGCCTTAAAAAAAGCCCGAAAAGCTAATATGGGAGGAAAATGATTTGTATTTCCTAAAAAGCATTCGACAAAAAAACATATACACAAGTTTCATTATAACGAAACTTATCTTACCTTTGTTTTGTTGACTAAGTTAATGAATGGACAAACTTTTTTGAAATAATATTTTTAGACGAAGCATTTGAGTTTCTAAAAGGGCTGGAACGTAAACATTAAGAAAAGGTCCTTTAAAACATTCGTAAGACACAGACTGAACACGACCAGAAATTATTTAAGAAACACAACATTGATATTTGGGAGTTTAGAACATTATTCCAAGGATTCCAGTACAGACTTCTTGCATTTTGGGACAAAACTTCTACGACAGATACTTTGGTCGTTTCAACTCACGGATTTGAAAAAAAAACGAAGCAAAGTTCCTGACAACGAAATTCAAAAGGCCATCAGTCATCGGAAAAAATATTTTGAAGAGAAACAATTAAAAAATAAGAAAAAATGAAAACATTCACACTTGACCAAGTGCAGGACGAACTTATTGGAAAGATTGGAACTACGGAAAGAGACCTATTTGAGTATGAGCTTCAAATGGACTTAGGCTCTGTTAATAAATAAATGGTGCAGAATTGGCGAAGTTAATTTGTTCTTTTTCAAGGCGTAAATGATGCGAATAGCCTTAGCTATTTAACGATTTTACAACGCAGAAAAAGAGCAAAAGAACGAGACAAAATGTATCAGTTATTTTTTTAACAGAGTCTTAATCGGAAAAGCCATTAAACAAACTCGAAAAGAACGTAATTTAGAGTATGTTTAAAAATTTTCTTAGCTGCTAATCAATAGGTTATGGTTCTGACAATAAAAAATTCAAGTTTAGTGAACTAAACGAGATTATTTTGAAGTCAGGTTCATAAGATATTGATTATAAAGCAATAAAAATTTAAACATACTCTTAACGCAAGAAGATTTAGGAAAACTTATTGGCGTGCAAAAGGCACAAATTTCACGACTTGAAAATAATGCAAGTAACGTGACAATCGACACGCTATTAAGAGTTTTTACGGCATTAAAAGCGAAAGTTAAACTTCAAATAGAATTACCTAACCTAAACATTAATGTTGGACAATAATATGTTCCTTGTCATCTCAGTTTTCTTCTATTTATGCAGGCTAGGTTGCGAAGATATCTACCCTACAAATCCTAGTTAATAAATAAAATGAAAGTTATAAACATACACAAAAGAGTCATCACCCAACCCATCCATGAAATTGCTTTACTTTTCAAAACTCTAGCCACTGACAACGATCAGATGTTGGCCACTGACAAATGGCCAGCCATGAAACTGGACAAAGGGTTACAAGTTAGATCAAAAGGTGGACACGGTCCTATTAGGTATCATGTCAGGGACTACCAGGAAGGCAAATCTATCACATTTCAATTTGACATGACAGGTTTTAATGGGTACCACAAATTTGAATTAAGTGCATTGAAACCGGATGGTACAGAACTTTCTCACACTATTGATATGACCACAACAGGTTTTGCATCAATAAAATGGCTCTTTGCTATTCGATGGTTGCACGATGCTTATATTGAAGACGCATTTGATAAGGTAGAAAACCATTTCACAAAAGACAAAAAAAAGAGCGAATGGAGCTGGTGGGTTAAAACTTTAAGGAAAATTATGAAACCGAAGAAGAAATAAAATATTAAGTTTGATGATTCCTACATAGGCTTACAGCAATGTATTTTATTAATCATAAATCATAAGTCCCTGAACAGGGTCTGCTTGGTGTTATTTGAATCTTAGATTATCAGTTTTGAGTCGACTCCGAGAACAAATATTTTATGATAATCGGCATTATGGACGTTTTTTACCCTTCCACAAAAGGGAAACGTTTGATTATCAATGTAGTGTAAATAATTATTTTTCTATTTCATTTCAGCAAAGACTTTTCAGAGTGGGTTCAATTTTATACATTAAAATTTATTGCTTTCGTTGTACTCACTTAAGAAAGAAACGGCTTCGGAGTGGGAAATAATTGCCTATCCTTACCTGGTTTCTTTTGGAAAGGATAGAAAAGAGATTGGATCAAAATGCTACCCTGACACAAAAGCCAAAAGGCGATATGAGCAAGGTCTTTTGGATTTTTTATAGTGGGCTTCACCCCATCGATTTTCATCAGGTTCTGGATGCCGGACTTCTTTGACATCCTGGTATTGGCACCAACAAAGGGATAAAGTCCATCCACCTTTTTTCACAACTCATCTTCCTGATTCCACAGTTCGGTAATAAGTTTTTGCACCCACCTTACAAAGGTCATACTTTTGACCTATCATTTAATAAAATAAGACAATGAAATACATTTTAACAACATTAGCAATTTTTGTAAGCAGTTTTACTTATTCTCAATCGTATAAACTTACTGTGAATATAGCCAATTTCAAAAATAATCAAGGTAAAGTCATGGTAGCTGTTTATACAGGAAAGGATAACTTTCTAAAAAAAGCGACTTTCAGAAAGTCAACCACCATCAACACCAATGCAGCCAAAATTGTATTTGAGGGTATACCTGATGGCGAATATGCGATTTCGCTCTTTCATGACGAAAATAACAACAATAAATTGGATACAGGTTGGTTTGGTATACCTAAAGAGGGATATGGATGTTCGAATGATGCAAAAGGTATGATGGGGCCGCCCAAATATGAAGATGCTAAGTTCCAGCTGACCAATGACAGAACATTAAACATAAAAATCAATCCATAAAGAAGACTAAACAGTTCAAAATTAAACAAACAAATAAACAATCAAAATCATGAAGCATTTAATCGTATTACTATTAGCCACAGTAAGTATTTCCGTCACGGCACAGACGGCTTATGAGAAAGGCATGCAAAAGGCACTGGGGCTTTGGTCAGAAGGCAAGTCTACTGAAGCAGTTGCCATGTTTGAAAGGATAGCAGGGGCCGAAAAAGACAATTGGCTGCCCAATTATTACGTGGCACTGGTCAGCACAACTACAGCGTTCAACATCAAAGACAAAACCCAGGTTGATGCGTTGCTGAAAAAAGCCCAGACTGCATTGGATGTAGAATTAGAAAAACAACCCAATCATCCAGAGTTACTAGTGATGCAGGCTATGATTCACACGGCCTGGATTGCTTTTGATCCTATGACCAACGGTATGAAACTATCCGGAACGGTCATGGAAATTTATGGCAAAGCCGAATCCATAGCTCCCGAAAATCCAAGGGTTGTCTATGGCAAAACAGAGTTTGAAATGGGTTCTGCCCGGTTTTTTGGCACGGATATTAAACCTTTGTGTGCTAAGGCCGAAAAAGCAGTCGAACTTTTTGCTACTTTTAAGCCCGAAAGTGCTTTTCATCCCAATTGGGGATTAGATAGAGCACAATCCATGGTCGCAGCTTGTAAGTAATTTGTAAACCCTATAACAGGACACTTTGCAAAAGGAAATCAAATATATCACTAAATTAGTCATCAATGGTATCATTGTAGGTATTGGAGTGTCTGTGATCGTCATGATCCTAAAGGGTCTCATGGGCGGGAATTTGACTTGGGATCACAAGATGATGATTGAATTTGCCCACACTGTGTACTTTGGTTTAGTTTTGACGATTATCAATAGTACTTTTTTTGATTATTTAAATCATAGGGTTAATTGGAATGAGCAAACAGAAAAATACAGGATAGCTATTGGTTTTTTGGGTAGTATTCCGCTGACCTTGATGGGTGCTTGGTTGGTTCGACTGACTATAGAAGTAGGTATGAATCACCAAACATTTCTAGCATTTACTCAAGCACAAAAATTCAGTAGTTATCTGCCCATTCTGATCATCACATTTGTCGTTTCATTAATTTTTCATGCAGCATTTCTCTATCGAAAATTGCAAGAAAATAGAGTCAAAGAACAAAAGATCATCGCAGGAAATGCATCCGCTCAGTTTGAAACATTAAAAAATCAAATCGACCCACATTTTTTATTTAATAGTCTGAATGTACTGAGTTCGCTGATAGAAGAGAATCCAGAAAATGCTCAAAAATTTACCACATCGCTATCCAAAATATATCGTTACGTTCTAGATCAAAAGGACAAAGAGCTGGTTCCTTTAAAAGAAGAATTGAATTTTGCAAAGACGTATATGAAGTTGCTCAGTATGCGATTTGAAAACAGTTTGACCTACA
Source organism: Saprospiraceae bacterium (assembly GCA_016718205.1). Lineage (GTDB taxonomy): Bacteria > Bacteroidota > Bacteroidia > Chitinophagales > Saprospiraceae > OLB9. The sequence goes on along the minus strand of JADKEB010000034.1, from coordinate 508,352 downwards.
GTTTGCCTGATACAATGATAGATGATGATGCCAAAGTAGTGCCTTTATCGTTACAGTTGCTACTAGAAAACACCATCAAACATAACATCGTAAGTGATATGCAACCGCTACACATTACTATCACTTTGGACGCTGATTATCTCGTAGTATCTAATAATTTTCAGAAAAAAGAAGTCTTACAAGGTGGTAGTGGTGTAGGTTTACAAAACATCATCAGTCGATATGCTATCTTGACAAAAAAACAAGTCAGAGTGGAATCTAATGACGATAGTTTTATAGTAAAAATACCCATATTGACCAAAGAAGTAAATTTAATCAAAAATAAATCTTACAACGAAGTGGATGCGTACTTAAGAGCAAAAATACAAGTCAAAGATATGAAGGATTTTTATGGCAATTTGATCTCATATTGTATTGTGATCCCTGTCCTAATCTTTATCAATTATCGTACCTATTGGGAGTTTAAGTGGTTTTTGTTTCCTATGATCGGTTGGGGATTAGGACTTGCATCACATGCTTTTTCGGTCTTTGGTTATGGTAAATCCTGGGAAGAAAGAAAAATAGAAGAATTAATGGCAAAACAACAAAAAATCAATCAACAAAAATGGGAATAGCAATGAATAATTCAGATCAAAATATTGCTTACGAAGCAGCACACAAAAGGGTAAAAAAGTTAAAGGGTTTTTACATCCACTTATTGGTATATTTAGTGGTCAATGTGATGATCATTTATGCTAATAATAGTCATGCTAATGACAGTGCTTCACTTTTTGAATTTAGAAATTTTTCCACTGCTTTTTGGTGGGGAATAGGTTTGATAGCTCACGCCGTCAATGTCATTACTGTGGATCTTTTTTTTGGTAAAAGCTGGGAAGACCGCAAGATCAGAGAGTTGATGAAGAGAGAAAAAGAAAATAATGATTTTGTATAAAACCCAGGCATTATGACCACCATCATCATTGAAGACGAAAAGCCTGCAGCACGTATGCTGCAACGCAAACTGGAAAAACTCAATATTCCGGTCCAAGTCATGTTGCATTCGGTTAGGGAAGCTATAGATTGGTTTCAGCAAAGCCCACATCCTGACCTGATTTTTCTGGACATACAGCTATCCGATGGCTTGTCATTTGAGATATTCGAAAAGGTAAACATTCAAAGTCCTATCATTTTTACAACCGCATATGACGAGTACGCACTTCGGGCATTTAAGCTCAACAGTATTGACTATCTGCTCAAGCCAATAGACGAAGATGACCTGGAGGTTGCTATCGAAAAATACAGAAAATTGATCAGCCCGAAGCCTGCCTTCGATATGCATATGATTCGCCAATTATTTACATCATCCAAGGCACCTGAATACAAAAAACGATTCAGTGTCAAAGTGGGCGATCACTTCAAAGTCATACCCATCGAAGAGATAGAGTTATTTTACAGCGAATTCAAAGGGACCTTTTTATTTACTGTAGAAGGTCGGAACTACTTGCTCGACACTACCCTGGAGTCGTTGGAGAAAGAGCTGGAGCCATCACAGTTTTTCAGAGTGAGCCGTAAGTACATCATTGCAAATTCAGCAATGAAGGACATAGTTGTATATAGCAATTCGCGACTCAAATTGAACCTAAAAACCTACAACAAGGAAGAAGTCATCGTGAGTCGGGAGCGTGTCGGAGATTTTAAGGAGTGGTTGGGGTAAATACAAAAGTATAACCTTTTATTTAAAATAAGTGCCATAAAAAAACGATTGAATAAACAGGCGGAAAAATTTCTGACAATAATGATGAAAGTAATAAAAATCAAAGAACGAGTGCACTCCCTCCATTTTAAGCCATTTTAAGGGAGGGGTGGGGTGGGTAAATTTAGAGGAATTATATTGTCATCATACAAGCTATATGATATAATCTGACATATTTATTATTTCCCTATTTGGTTTATACCGACGAGAATTTATTTTGCAAATAATTCTGTCGCCATTATACTCAAAATGAATAAATTGATAAGAGTATGTTTAAATTTTGTTTTTGGATAATAAAATGGAGTTATTTTGAGCGAAAAGAGGCAAATTTTGCAGTCGAATGTGGGCAATTCGACGAAAAATTTAACGAGTTTGTAGCCAAAATAAAACATTTTATTGCTAAAGGATAAATTTTAAACATACTCTAAATTAAATTTTCGCAAACCAATTTATTTTGAGTATAATTCCCTAACTGTCCTATCACACCACTGCAGGTGCCGTTTAGCATCCTAGAAATATTGATGTTAAGAATTTGAGCATTGTTAGAATTACATACTCGTAAATTGTATTTTTGTGCTTCACCATCTTTTTGTGTCAGATGATTCATATCCAGAGCTTTACTTTCAACCCATTTTATGAAAATACCTACCTGCTGTATGATGATAGTTCAGAATGTATCATCATAGATCCGGGATGTAGTAATGCAAGTGAAAATCTGGAAATTTCCACATTTATTGTTGACAATAAGCTGAAGCCTGTGCATCTCATCAATACACATTGCCATATAGACCACATTCTGGGAAATAAATATATCAGCACCCGATATCAGTTGAAACTGACAGCACACAAGAAGGAAACTCAGGTGCTCGATTTTGGTACACAAACGGCTATGATGTATCAGATACCTTATGATCCGTCTCCTCCTATTGAAATTTTTATTGATGAAGGTGATATAGTTAAGTTCGGACATTCAGCGCTGAATGTCCTGTTTACACCTGGCCATTCTCCGGCCAGCATTTCTTTGCTGAATAAGGAATCAAAAATACTTATATCAGGGGATGTCTTGTTTCAAGGGAGTATTGGGCGTACGGATCTGCCAGGTGGTAATTTTGAAACACTCACGCGAGTGATACGTTCTAAGTTTTTTACGCTAACAGATGATATAGTCGTATATCCCGGGCATGGGGATTCAACCACCGTTGGGATTGAGAAAAGAACTAATCCTTTTTTTGTTGACTAAAAAGTTATCCTTGATAAAAATCAGAAGTGAAAACCTGCCATCAGGGTGATATAACTGTATTTCGTATCCGGTTTTGCTTTTATAGCATTTATAACACCATACTGGTATTCCAGATCTATATCAAGACTTCCCAATGTCAGGCCAATCCCAGACGTGACACCAAGAAATGAGTCATTAACTATAAGGTCATTTTTGTTAGGTTTAATAGGGTCAGGTAGCCCATAACCAGGCAAAGGTACTCCAGGTGATGTGGTATCCATGATAAAATTTACTGAACCCAGAATTTTAGATCTTAAAACTATTCTTTCAGAAAAATTGATAATATTAAATCCTAAACCACCGCGTCCCATCAATATCTTCCAGTCATTTTTGAAAAAATCTGCCTTTTTGGTAGAGATTAGACTTGTCTGATGATATTGCCCACCGATGATAAAGTACATACCACCTTCAAGAATTCTTGCATCTGCGCCGACCATCCAGCCATAATGCGCCTCACCTGATTTGGTAACATTATTATCTTTAGAAAACCCTGAAGTTAATCCGGTTTGAATGACTAAACCCTGAGTTTGAGTATATGATGTTTCTATCAGGAGTATACTTAAACAAATGAATAATATGTACTTCATATATTGATATAATTTTGATTTTATATAACCAGTTTTGAAGATTCGTAAATTGAATTTTAGTATTTACATGTTGTCTACTCTAACTTTGGTTTGAAGGATTTTATTGCACACACAGGTATTTTCAAGTAAGCTTGCAAGGCTTAAAACATAATTCCACAATTTTCGATAAATTATATGTATATTCATCCAAAAACCATGCTAAAGTACAGTGTAACAGTAATATTTCTTACTTTTGTCGCTAAACAAGTAAAATAATGTGGCCTGATCTTTCATATTTCTTCAATGACCTGATAGGGACAGACGTCGACAACTGGACATCCATCTTCAAAACATTTGGCGTGATGCTTGTCATCGCTTTGGCTGCCTGTGGTGTATTATTAAAATATGAACTTCAGCAAAAAGAAAAAGCAGGGCTCATCCTTCCAATAAAAATCACGACCATCGAAACAGAAAAGATGTCTGCAATGGATATTGTGATCAATAGCTTTTTTTCTTTGATCATAGGTGCTAAAATCCCTTTGCTGGTGTCTCAATTTAAAGATATCAAAGGAGATCCTGCTTCCTTTCTCTTCTCCAAACAAGGTACCTGGTGGGTAGGACTTTTAGCTGCCGCGGCCACTGCAATATATTACTTGTGGAAAAATCAAAAAGCAGATCCTAATCCCAAAACCAGAGAGTTTCTCCAATATCCTTCCACCAAAACCAACGATATCATCATCATAGCGGGTCTTTCGGGAGTACTCGGAAGCAAGTTATTTTCTATTACTGAAGATTTATCAGGTTTCTTTAAGGATCCACTTGCTTCTTTGTTTTCCGGTGCCGGACTCAATGTATACGGTGGTCTGATTCTGGCATTCGCTGTGGTCTACTGGTATGTGAAAAAGATAGGTATCAAACCTATATACATGATGGATATATCTGGTATGGGTATTTTATTGGGTTATGCTGTAGGACGTATCGGTTGCCAGCTTTCCGGAGATGGGGACTGGGGTATAGAGGCTGCTGCCATACCTGATTGGTGGTTTCTTCCTGACTGGCTTTGGTCTTACAACTACCCAAACAATGTCAATAATGACGGAATTTTACTTTCTCAGTGTGACCCGGAAGCGTTCAGGGCAGCGAGAATTTCCGGTCTTTCTTCTGAAGATAGTTGTCTCAAAAGTTGTGGCATGAGATATTGTTTTGAACTTAAGCCGGGTGTCTACCCCACCCCAATATATGAAACACTATTTGGGCTGATGGCTTGTGCCCTATTGTGGTTCAATAAGCACAGATTTAAAATCCCGGGTACAATATTTTTTATATACATGATTCTGAATGGAATAGAGAGGTTTTTTGTGGAGTTCATCAGGGTAAATGAAAGATATGATCTTTTCGGATTGAACTGGTCACAGGCTCAGTACATTTCTATCCTGTTTGTTATAATAGGTATTGGCGGATTGTTTTATCTGTACAGCGGTAAAAAGATTAAAGATTAGCCCTGATATCAGATGCTATTTTTTCCATCTCGATGCCTTCAATTGTAAGTTTTGGCCGATTGAAATTCATTTCTGAGACGTTATTCATAGGTATCAGATGTATGTGTGCATGTGGTACTTCCAATCCTATTACCGAAACACCCACTTTGAGACAAGGAATAGTTTTTTTAATAGCATAGGCCACCTTCTTTGAAAATAACATCATTTCGGCCAGTAGTTCATCTTCAATATCAAAAATATAATCTATCTCCTTTTTCGGTATGACTAAAGTGTGTCCTTTTACCAAAGGGAATACATCGAGAAAAGCCAGAAAATTGTCATCTTCATATATCTTGTAACACGGGATTTCCCCTAACACGATACGAGAAAAAATGGAAGCCATATCAAAGACCGATTTCTATGATTTCAAAATTGACTATTCCAGACGGTGTCTGTATCTGGGCAATATCTCCTACAATCTTCCCCAACAATCCCTGCCCAATCGGGCTACTAACTGAGATTTTTTTCTCCTTGAGATTAGCTTCTGCCTCAGCTACCAGTTTGTAAGTCACTTCTGCTCCATTGTTCTTGTTTTTAATGGTGACATTAGTCAGAATAGTTACTTTAGATGTATCCAGCGTACTCTCGTCAAGAATCCTTGCAGTGGAAAATGCTTTTTCAAGTTCATTGATCTTCATTTCGAGCATTCCCTGTGCATTTTTTGCGGCATCGTATTCTGCATTCTCCGATAAATCTCCTTTTTCACGGGCTTCAGCTATAGCCTTTGCGGCACCTTCTCTTCCTTTTGATTTTAAATCTTCCAGTTCGGATTTTAATTTTTCATATCCATCCTGAGTCATATATGATACTGACATACAATGTGTTTTATACATTTATTAAAATAAAAAACAAACGTTTCCAAGATCACTTCATTGAAAACGTTTGTTTAAAAAATATTACGTAATATACATAAACCATGATAAGGTTAAAAAAGTTTCAAGTGGTTAATTTATTTTTATTTCTAAGGTCGTATTAAGTGTATTAACCTTGGTATGTCAAAGTTTTAATCCACCTTGTCGGAATATATCTTACAGTCGCTGACTTTTAGTTTGCCAAAGTATTACTAGATTTTGATTGAACTTTTCTAATGGTCTATGACCGGTTGTAGTCAAATTATTGATGCGTAAGACCAGTGGATAGTTGTCCAAAAGTCAAAGACTTTGAACATCAAAACTTCGTAACCGTATGTTAATATCTTAATTCTTTCTGATAACAACCAGCGGGTTTCATCAGAATAAAAACCGTAAAGTCAGATTATGACTTCCTTTAAAAGGATTGGTGGTTCTGTATGCATAATCTATTCCAAAATTATTTGGTCCACCTTTAGTAAGTGAGCTCTCGATAGATGCGCCTCCAGAAAATCCGGAATAAATATTTCTTGACTCAACAGTTGCACTACCTAAATCATGCTTATATGCTGCTCTGAATACTACAAGGTCCTGAATGCTGAACTCCATGCCAGCTCCTATTTGATCTTTGGAAAATGCATTGGAAGTAAAATTGACCAAACTTCTCAGAAAGTTCTTTTCACCGAAATACACATCATATGAAACACCCATATTCAGCATAGATGGCAGCTCAAAGCTTGCAGCTCGGGCATCATAAGTCAATTCATAAACTACACCTCCGGCAGGATCTATATTTTGATTCTTGACAGATAATCCTTCTCCACCGAACTGCATAGGTGATCCGACATTGCGTAATGATATACCCAATTTGAAGTTATCTTTTGGGCCTGAGACATACTGCACACCAGCATCAATAGCGATACCTGTTGCCGTCACATCCTGTATACCCTCGTTTACTAATCGAGCTAACATACCTACTGAAATTTTATTGGCATAAGTATAGCTATAACCTAAACCAATCTGTACAAAACTTGGAGAGAGGAAACCACCGGTACCCCCGGGTTGATTGACAGTAGTGACAGGTATCTGACCAAAATCAAGCGATACAAATTCGATACCCAATGCACCGGCTTTGCCCATCTTAAATCCAATGCCCCCACTGATAAGATTCATGCCTGATCCACTGAAAAGTCTGCTGTGTGACACTCCGATTTCCATATTTCTGATTCTGCTCAATCCTGCTATGTTTATTCTCATCGCCTCCACACCCACTGCTGAGGATGTGCTCATCGAATGTAATCCTGCACTTCTTCCCCATGGATTCATGAGCAATTCTGCTGCTCCGGCCTGACCTTGCCGATCAGGATTTCCGGCCCGGGCACATCCTACCACTAATATGATGAGTGAAAAAATGGCGCTTATTCTTTGTAGCATGGTTTTAATTTTGTTGTTTTCCTAAAATATTATAAGAGTATGTTTAAATTTTTATGTTTGAGCGAAAGTGAGAAAATTTAATTTTGGACAAGGCATATTTTGCAGTCGTAGCCGGAAGCTCAAGCGAGCTTGACGCGGTACGGCGAAAAATATAACGCTGGTTAAAATTAAATTTGCCACTTGGAGCCAAATGATAAAAGTTTAAACATACTCTAAGCTTATAAACCACTTGGATCAAATTTTCTTCCTATACCAAACCACTTAATGGTCCGTTCTTCACCGTACTCAGGAGCAGCAATATGTATGAGGTATACTCCACTAGCTACAGGCACATCTTTAAAATTTTTCATATCCCACTCCAGATCAGGAAAAACCTGTGTGGTAGATGTAGGTCTGTTTGAGCCAGAAAGGATGGCGCCTCTTTCATCCCGATTGTATTGTCTTATGAAACTTCCATCTATACTGTAGATAGTCACCGTTGCTTTTGCAGGCAGATTAGTAATCTTAATGACATTGGTAAACTGTGAAGTCTCATATGCGCTGTATGCGTAATAAGGATTAGGCACCACATTTACAGTGGACAATGCACCTTGATATTCTTCCTGAGTGAGCAATGACTTGGACTCCTTTCCTCTAAACTCAAACTCATACACAGGTCGGTCACCGTCGGTTTCACAATTTCTTTCCAGTTCGATATTGAATTTGCGGGTTTCACCATAAGGATTGCCGACTCTAAGTTTTACTATGAGGTCATTGGGGATCAAACCTTTATCAATGGTAGTCATAGGAGCACTCGCTATACCTATAGGAAATGACACCCAGGTTACAGCAGGCCCGGCTTTAGCTTTTGTCAGTGTTCCTGAACCTTTCTTTAGTTTGGATTCAAGAGATTTGCACCCGTCATACTCTTGTCGTGTCACATATATATAATGCTGACCGCCCATCACAGCAGCCCTGAAGTCCTGTACATTGTCAGCGATAATCTGAGCAGATGGGTTGAATATCAAATCTCCGCCAATAGGCTTTTGGCCATCAAGAATATTGGTATTAACTCCCGAAAATACACTGTTTTCACCAAAGAAAATATTCAATCTCTTACCCGTCTCCACATCAATGGCATATCCCGGGAAATAACTAAATCCAAATGTACCGTCATTGAGTGCTTTACCAGTCTGATCGATCGATGGAGTCCTTCTTACTTCAAAATTCCTGGTATTATCGATAGTAGGTAAGTTATTTGCTATATAATCATTGGTAGCTGTTTCGACTACAATACATTTGCTCCACTTAGTGATATCCTTTGTAAACACGATGTCAACATTGTTGAGGTCACGATACCTGATAGAATTATTGGTGGCATTGGTCATCACAGCCTGAAAATCACGTGCTGCCGGGCTTAGATAAAATGACAGGTCGGGATCGGACTCAAACCTGGTGGATAAGAAGGGCACAAAAAATCCATTACCCATTTTTGATAGTGCAGCGGCAGGATCCTGAATGAATCCGTTCCGAACAAAATCAAGGAATGGAAGTGAAACATTGCCCTGAGCATTGGACTGAACGATGCCTCCATCTCTGATAGCATTGAACCAACGCGGTCCTGCGGCATCTTTGTACACTAATGAAGCACCAACACCACCGTTGGTTCCTGTGCGGGTGGTGCCGGGATCATCTCCGTTGCCTACAGTGACAGATATACCGAGCTCATTGATGATATACTCCTTCACCTCTGACAACAATCTGTCTTTAAGTAAGACTCTGTTTTTCGCGACATCCGTCAATGTCCACTTCGAATTATTATCATATCCGCAGACACTTCTTGAGTAATCAAAAGTACCGCTTATTTCCAGCCGGTATTTTCCATCCTTTATTCGTAAAGGATCTATGACCTTGGCATCGATAGGTCCGGCACCATTTTTGTAAATTATCCTGCCTTTATGCTGATTGTTGAAAATAAGGTCGTACATCGTGCTGTCAATATCCAGAAATTTGCCCGGATTCCCCTCACCTGAAATTCTGGTCACTATTGGTCCCTCGCCGTATGCCGCGTTTAGATTTTCGTATACTATAGGTCTGGGTACCAGCGTATATGCTCTTTTTTCTGGACCTCCTACATTTCCTCGCCCTTCCAGATAAGGGCGTCTCTGACCTTCTCCGGATTTATTATCAAAGGTTTTCCAATTATTATGAGCGTATGCCAATACCAGAAAATGGTATTGTTTATGGTTGACTAACTTTCTGTCTCCTAAGGCAAATTGGTCTTCAGTCACTCTGAATGTTGTTCTTAGCCCTCTATCTTCACCAGACACTTGCTTGGATGGTGTCCAGACGGGTTGCCCGAAGATCGGGTCAATAGGGTTGGACTGTCCTGACCAATTGTAGATCTCTTTTATACCATTTTTTACATCCACCTGTGATACAATCCTTGCTTTCGAGACATCATTGAGTTCCTGAGCAGTAACGCTTGCATTTGCCAGCTGAAATACTTTATAGCCTTCAAACTTGTATTTGTTATCTACATCTCTAGGAGCCTGCAAGTCTATTTCATTGTAAGCCTCATTGAAATTATTAGAATTAGGCTCATTGGATAGCATGAGGATCAGCTCTCTGTCCAATTCCACTGCAGTGATATCAGGCGCATCGGGCCCATCTGTGATATCAAAACAATTGTCAAATAATGCTTGTGCTATGTCGTCAGCAAACTTGAGTCTGGTGATATCAGGACATGGATAGTCTATATCCGGAACATATACTACTCCTATGATCAACTCATTAGTGGCTCCCGGCTGTAGCAACAGAGGTCCTGTAGCCTGCATAGTCCTTCTGTCCCCAAATGGTAAGCCGGGCACTGTACACATAGACCAGCCTCTGTTATTATTTGGTTCATCAGGATAAGCAAACCTGATTGTGTCTCTGCTGCCAGGATTATATCCGGTACCTCCGAATGTAACCGGAGTTCCATCTGCCCATAATCCTCTGATGTAATTGTAAAACCCCTCTTCCCGTCCACGTTGAGGGTCACAAGTTGCTGTAGGTGGAGATCCTATACTACAATTTTCAGCATAGGTAAATGATGTCATGCCCAACTCCACAAGCGTGTCCTGCTCGCCTGTAAATGGTCTTGGTTCCAGTAGGATTTTATTCCCATTTGCATCAAGCAATGGTTTGCCGTCTGATCCCTTCTTGAAAACTTTTGGTCCAAGTGGTCCCCTAAAATAGTCCATGCCAAGTATAGGGATTTCTGTACCATAGGTATTAGTGCCTTCGCAAGCTGTTCCGTTACTTCCGTCTACTGCATCCTGATTATATACGTAGGCCAGTGACCGGGATACATCACATCCTATGAGATCATCCTGGTAGCACCCCAGATCCGGGTCTATCCACATAGAAAAATAACAATCCACGAGATCTTCATTGGCTTTATTGATCAGTTTATACCTGTAGAAAGTCATATCATTGATCTCATCATTGGTAGAGTAAGCAAATGACTGTACCTGCACTTCCATTTGGATGGATCGATTACCTGAAAGAGATTGAGGGCCACCATTGTCATTATAAATCCAGAATACCATTTCGTCAGGTATGAGTTCTTTGGCTTCTGAGATATTGTCAGGTTCGCACCCTCTGATGTCAATCAATGGAAAATCACCCTTACAAGGGTCATAAACACCATCCTGATCATCATCCCAATATGCTCCTAATGGTTGGTCAGGAAGATTAAAATTAAATTTTTCACGCCAGTAGGGGTTTCCTTGTCCCGGCCAATAAAGCACATCTTCAGGCACGGAATCACAAACAATTTTTGTACCTGTTTCTTTTGCTTTCAGGATATTATTGTAATGGTTTCTGACACTACTTCCTTTCACTGTAAAAAACCTGTCCCAATTCTGGCACTGGACTTGTTCCGTGGTCCCGTTGATGTCCAGAGGTCCGGCAAAAAAGTCATATCCCTGAGATCTGTATGTGACACCTGAAAGCTTGATATTGCCAGCACGATCTACTCCTCCTATCCACACACCACCGGCAAAAAGCGCAGATACAGGCAATTGGCCAGGTGCCGGCTTGGGTACTATGTACTGAGCTTCAGACCATATATCTCCTCCTGTAAGCAGACGGGCTCTGACATTGTTTACCTGCATTTCTATTTGTTTGGTTGGCCTTACACAAGCAGCTCGCCATCCCGTTACTTCAGAGGTATTTTTATTAGCATCGATATTGTCCGGTTTTCTCGCATCCATATGATGCTGAATACCTGCAAAAAGTATAAAAAGTATTAAAAATCTTAAAATCATGATTTTCTGTTTATAATCTTAAAAATCCATTATTACACCAACATATGTCCTGCGCGGCAAAGTAAAATTACCCGGTGCCAGCAATCTCCAGGAATATGCATCCAAAAAAGCCTGAACATCTCTGCCCGTATCTTCCACTCCTTTGATTCTGTCCTGACCAAAACTTGACTGAAGGAACCCATCATTATCAGGATCGTTTGAATATTTATACAGGTCTATCACATTTCTGATATTAAATACATTTTGCACTCTCAGGTAGGCGTTAAAGAAGAGTTTTTTATTGCTCGTTTTTGAAATAGTAACCGGAAAACGTTTTTGCAGATTCAGATCTGCGGTGAAGTTCCATGGAAGTCTTGCTCCGTTGACAGATCCGGCGTATCCTGATCCTCTAAAAGCCTGTGGGGTTGTATTGCGCGTATATGGTTGGCCTGACACTAAAAACATCGTCATGCTCAGTCCGAAGTCTTCGAGTATAGCTACTTTTCCGATTTTAGGACCATTGTATGCCTTTCCTGCACCATATCTGTAATCGGCCACTACAGTAAACCGGTGTCTCTCGTCAAATGAAAGCGGTATAAGGTTTCTTATTGGTCCTCGATTGTTGATCCCATTGGACGAATTGGCGTCGCTTCCTGATCCGTCTGCAAACTGTAGTGTATAGGTAGCATTGATTTCAAGGTTGTTGGTACGGCGACGATCCAGAGAAAATGAAAATCCTTTAACAGTTCCAAAATCAAGATTATCAAATAGTTTGTAGGAGTTTAATGGTGATGCGACATTTGCCAATACTCTTTGCTGAATGAGGTCCTTCATCTCTTTGTAGTAAGCAGAAAACTTCATTGCCATAGACTCTGATAATTTTTGCTGGAATCCTACTTCATAGTCCACTGTCCTGATAGGTCTTAGATTTGGATTGTCCAATGCGGCTCCATCTGGATTGGTCCTCGAAATATCTTCAAAAAAATAATAGTCCAATGCTGATGCAAATGAATTGGAAGTAGGTCGCTGGTACAGCACATCATAATGAGCAAAAAACCCGGCATCATCACTGATAGGAAACGAAAATGCAAGTCTCGGCATAAAATTGAACTGAGGTTTGTAATCCACAAAAGATGTATTCGGGTCAAAATCAGGATCCTGAATATTGAGCACTCTGGCATTCTCAGTATTTTTAATTTTACCAACATAAGACGGAAACACAAGCCCTCCCTGATAGATGACATTTCCTCCGGATACAGCAGTACCATTTGGCCTGAACCATTGATCTCCCTGCCTGAATGCTACTAATGCATCTGATTCATCAGAAGCAACATATACACTATAATCATCTCCCACTGAAGTAGGTTTCGCCTGACCAATTCTGGCATAATAATCCTTGGCAGACTCAATTTCATAAAGTGCATACGGGTCTCTCAACACCTTTGTATTGGCATCAAAATAATCTACCCTCATACCCAATCTGAAAATGATGTCTTTATAAGAAAACTTATCCTGGATAAAAAAAGCACCATAAATAGGCTGTTGGGGTGCCACTACAAAAGTGCGTATACTATCTTTATCTCGACTACTGAAAAAATCTTCGAACTTAACATCTGCCCCAAGTTTATTGCCCAGATAGTCATAACCACTGTAGCTGATCAAACCTTGTCTGTTGATCAGTTCAGCAGCAGAAAACATATCCAATCTGAGTTGGCTTGGGTCTATGTCCCATACATTGACATAATCATTATTGCCTTTTTTGACGAGTTCCCGCACATTTTTATAAAACTTATTGTCTCTTTCTATATTGAGATTTGTTTGATATATCGTCACTCTATCAAGTCCTATGCCAGGGATATTCACTATTGTGTCTCTGAGTCTTTTTGTCGTATCTACACCATTGATATGTCCGTTGGCTTGGATTTCTGCAAGGTTCCAAAGGTCAAATGGTGCAACTCTCCAATCTCTATTAATGCTCTGCTCATAAATGAGTCCAAACTGAATATTGTGCCTACCTTTGTCAGAGCCGCCAGGGAACAGGTCAAATCCTGCAGTAAGGTTAAGACTGTACAAATCGTTTTCTTCTTTGCGAAAAGAATTAAATACTTGCCCCACATTTGCATAAAGATTATTCCAGGCTGTATTGATATTCTGGTTCAACAGCCCGTTGACATTGACACCTGCAATAGCATTATAAGAACCGAGGATGGGATTGATGTCAGGATGGAGGGCGAATTCGCCTATGTCTTCTCTAAAACCTAGATGTCCAAAAAAATTGCCTTGTGCAATTCTTGGATCTGAAGGATCAAAAAAACCAAAGACAGGTTGCCATGATCTGCCTGTTCTGCCAAAGTACCCATAATTAAACAATCTGTCTTCATGTCTGACATCTTCTCTATTCAATTTTGATTTTTGGTATCCCAAAGTAACGGTATAGGATGCATTTCTGAATGCTCCTGATGCTTTATCAGCTCCTTCGCCAGTACTTTGTTTGCCCACTTTATGAGTTAATCTAAAATTGCCCCTGAAAGTATTTTCCTTCTGATAAGGGTTGTTTACCCAGTTGAGTAAACTCCACGTTTCACCAGACCCTCTGACCCCTGAAGATCCAGGTGTAAACCTATCTTTGCTGTCATTGTAGTTTCCTGACAACTGTATATCTATATTTTTTGCCAGCCTTATGTCCAATCTGCCAGTAAGGTCTATATCCCTATCTGTTTCATTTGGTCTCGCCTTGAACACTGATCCCAATTCGGCAGTTCTTACTAATTCTAATGACGGAAATTGTGTACCTCCGATACTATATACTGGATTTTTTTCAAGCTGTCTGATCAAGTCTTCAGGTGCACGTCGAAAACCAATGGCAGATGGGTTGGTTTCATCCACACTTCTGTACTGACCTGAAAACCGGTACCCTAAAATGGATTGTTTTTTACTATTTTTAAGTATCGGCCCAGATACATTACCGCTCAATAGGTTGTACCCGTAGCCATCAAATGACTTCTCCATCTCAAGAGATCCAGTCACTGTGCTGGAAGGGCCTCTTGATGTCAGTGAAATAACGCCGCCTGTCACATCTCCGTACCTAGCCTCAATACCTCCTATCACTACTTGTAATTGTTCAATTTCGGACTGAGGGATCAGGTTGCCTGTGACTCTCACTCCATCCAAAAAATAGACTGTTTCATTGGAGCGTGAACCTCTTATCGATATGTCTCCGCCATCCCGGGAAGAAAGACCAGCAGATGTTGCTGCTATTGCATTTATCTGCTTGGTCGGTAGTGCCCTGATTTTTTCAGCAGTGACTGTGGTACCCTGTGTTGTATTATCTATTTCTATCAGTGGTATTTTGTACACTTTGATCTCAATACCCAGGTCAAGTATATTGGCATCATCAGTAAGTACAAAATTGACTCTGTTGGTACGCCCTGCTTTTATAATGATACCAGTCTGCCTTTGAGTAGTATAACCCACATAGCTTGCCTCCATATCATAAGTGCCCGGTTGAACATCAGATAAGAAGTAGTTTCCATCTGCATCTGTTTCAGTACCTGTGATCAATACTCCACCCCTATACAGAGCTATAGTTCCGTATATGATGGACTCATTATTTTTTGCATCCGTGACTTTTCCTTCTAAGGTTGTCTGAGCAATCATATTGCCAAAAAAGCAAAAAAGACACCCAAGTATCACTATCAATCTGTTCATAAAGACCTTCTTTATGTTGTTATAAATAAAATGCAATATTAGACAATTTTTACAGCTTTTTAAAAGCAAAAATTGTTAAAAGTGAAATTATATCCTTTTTTTATTTTTTGATCAATCATTTTTAGGCAAATAATTCATCCAAATCAGGAAAGACAGATTTCGAATACCAAAAGAAGTTCATATTTTGTATCATGATTGTATCACAATATTTCGATATCAAAATTAAGCTGCTACTTTAAACCCTACTGCCTAATCCAACGATTTGTAAATCATTTTTCACAATGGTATATCTTGCAGATAAATCAACTGTTAAGAGTTTGTTTAACTGAGGATCGGGTAATAAAAATAGCACACATAAAAACAGGCGATACCAGTAAACTGATATCACCTGTGTAAAATATTTCAGAAAAATACGTTTAGACTTTTGCTGTCCTTGGTGTTTCTACAGCAGCCTGAGCTGCTGCAAGCCTTGCGATAGGTACTCTGAATGGTGAGCAACTTACATAATCCATACCGATTCTGTGGCAGAATTTGACACTCTCAGGGTCTCCTCCATGTTCGCCGCAAATACCTACTTCAAGGTTTGGTCGGGTCTTTCTTCCTCTTTCTATACCGATTTTGATCAATTCCCCTACACCTTGCTGGTCTATGGTTACAAAAGGATCATCTCTCAGTATTTTTTTGTCAAGATAAGCTGGTAAAAATCCTCCTATATCATCACGGCTGAAACCAAAACTCATTTGAGTAAGGTCATTGGTTCCAAAACTGAAAAATTCAGCTTCTTCTGCCATATGGTCAGCTTTAAGTGCCGCTCTCGGTATCTCAATCATGGTTCCGTAAGCATACTCAATCTTATCCACTCCCTTTTTAAGGCATACTTCATCATATACTCTTTCGACGATCCTTTTCTGATCTTTCAGTTCGTTTACAGTACAGGTAACTGGCACCATGATTTCAGGAAATGCCTTTTTACCATTTTGAATCAGTTCTACAGCAGCTTCAAAGATAGCTCTGATTTGCATTTCAGTGATCTCCGGGTAACTTACACCCAATCTTACGCCTCTGTGACCAAGCATAGGATTATTTTCGTGAAGAGCAATCAC
This sequence comes from Saprospiraceae bacterium, assembly GCA_016718205.1. Lineage (GTDB taxonomy): Bacteria > Bacteroidota > Bacteroidia > Chitinophagales > Saprospiraceae > OLB9. The sequence continues at coordinate 491,873 of JADKEB010000034.1, read as the reverse complement.
CCGTTTTCTTAATGTAGCCACCTTAATGCCAAGTTCATGGCTCAATTCAGCAATTTTAATTTTGTCATGAGGTACAAATTCATGAAGTGGAGGATCAAGCAATCTGATGGTGACAGGATGTCCGTTCATCACTTCCATGGTCCTTTTGATATCTTTTTTGACATATACTGCCAATTCTAAAAGTGCTTTACGTCTTTCTACTTCCGTATCACTGACAATCATTTTTCGTAACAAGAACAAAGGTTCTTCGCTGTTATCACCATAGAACATGTGCTCGGTTCTGAACAGGCCAATACCAGTTGCACCAAAATGGATGGCATGCAATGCATCTTCCGGTGTTTCCACATTTGCTCTGACTTCTATTTCTTTGGTTTCGTCAACCAATTTCATCAATTCGCGATAAGAATCGTTTTCATCAATATTTACTGAAACCAAAGGCAGAGCACCTTCAAATACCAATCCCGTAGTACCATTCAGACTGATCCAGTCACCTTCGTGTATGACTTTTCCACTTTTGGTTCTGAACAAGGTATGTTCAGAATTGAAATCTATTTCATTACATCCCACGATGCAGCATTTGCCCCATCCTCTTGCTACCAATGCGGCATGCGATGTCATACCACCTTTACTAGTGAGAATAGCCTTGGACGCGTGCATTCCATCTACATCTTCAGGAGATGTTTCGTCACGTACTAGTATCACAGGTATTTTTTCTCGGCCCATTCTACTGCTTTTTCAGAATCAAAAACTACCCGGCCTTTTGCGCCTCCAGGGCCGGCAGGCAATCCTTTTGCTATCGGCGGTATACTTCTTTCAGATACCGGATCCAGTCTTGGCAGTAACAATTCTACCAACTGATTTGGTCCCACACGCATGATAGCCGTATTTTTGTCGATGAGTTTTTCTCTATACATGTCCATAGCCATTTTGACAGCAGCGATACCATTGCGCTTTCCTACGCGACATTGTAGCATATAAAGTGTACCATTCTCAATGGTGAACTCAATATCCTGCATATCTCTGTAATGGTTTTCAAGTTTTTTCTGAAATCCATCCAGTTCCTTATACATTTTTGGCATTAACTCTTCCAGCGTATCAAGGTCCCTGCTTTGATCATTTTTGGAAAAATCATTTATCGGAGACGGTGTCCTGATACCTGCCACGACGTCTTCGCCTTGTGCATTGATCAAAAATTCTCCGTAAAAATGATCATCACCTGTGCCTGGATTTCTGGTAAAGGCAACTCCGGTAGCACAATTGCTACCCATATTTCCAAATACCATAGCCTGCACATTGACAGCTGTACCCCATTCATCAGGTATTTTTTCGATACGTCGGTATTCCACTGCTCTTTTTCCTTGCCAACTACCAAATACTGCACCGATTCCACCCCATAACTGATCAATAGGGTCTTCTGGAAATGCCTGACCCAAAGTTTCTTTCACTTTGCGCTTAAAAACCGAAACCAAATGTTTCAGATCATCAGCAGTCAATTCTGTGTCAATCTGATACCCATGTTTATGTTTTACATCTTCAAGGATGTCTTCCAGGACTCTCCTAATACCTTTTCCACCCTTGGGCTCTATACCGGCTGCTTTTTCCATAACCACATCTGCATACATCATGACGAGCCGTCGATAGGCATCATATGCAAATCTTTCATTTCCTGTCTGCTCTATGAGTCCTTTTATGGTTTCATCATTCAAACCCAGGTTCAGAACGGTATCCATCATACCAGGCATAGATCTTCTGGCACCTGATCTTACTGAAAGCAGTAAAGGATTCTTTTTGTCGCCAAATTTTCTGCCCATGATTTTTTCCATTTTTTTCAGAGCTTCAGCTACTTCACTCTGAAGAGAAGGTGGATAGGTTTTTTCATGTTGGTAATAATAGGTACACACATCTGTAGTGACGGTAAAGCCAGCAGGTACCGGCAAAAGTAAATTGGGATGTCCTGCCATCTCAGCCAGATTGGCACCTTTGCCACCCAGCAGATTTTTCATTGATTCGTTTCCATCAGCCTGGCCGCCACCAAAACTGTAAACATATTTTTCTGAAGACATAATATAAATTTTAAAAAAATAGATAAAAATCAAAAATATAAGTGCAAAGAAATAGTTTTGGGCTGTGATATAAACTGATTTGAGTCATCTCTTGAAATGATGTTCATTAGTATAGCGACAAAATATGGTCACCAACCTTCTACTGTTCCATCCCGCTTTTGGTGCAGGACGAGTAATGGTGCTTAAAAACTGGCATACAGTGAGCCCCATTTTAAAATTTAAACAGAAAAATTATGCTAACTTTATTTTTTTCGCAATTGAACATGATTTAAATCATTGCAGGGATTTATTTTTATTGGTAACTTTGTTATCAGGTAGTTCCATAGAGCTTTTAATGTATAACCTAAAAATCTAAAATGAAAAAATAGAAGACCAAAATTACATTAATTTTGAGTTTATGTGGATGATAGAGAGTGATGTTGATTAAAAAATTTTGGTTGTAGTTCAACTTGTGGAGTCAAGCCAGCAAGTAATTGGTTGGCAAAAGCACAAAAGTATCCAAAAAAACAATTGATGGATTATGGGCATAAGATATCTGACCTTACATTTGTAATGGATCAAAAATACTAAAATTGTTTCGTCGTACTATGTAGAACTTATATCTGAAGTATAAGGTGCTCTAAACGTCCACCTTTGAGCTGCGTGATAATGTTTAGCCATTTTGATATAGATATTTCGGGCACTACTTACTATTTTTGCTGGTATCTTTATGAACCAGTCACGGAATGTTTTGTATTCTTCCTCCATGATTTTCGCAAGCCGCATAGGCATCCTGATTGAGATATTGTATGCTAATACGGATAATTGCCATAAATATCATACCATAAAGTTTTGCATTCTGTTTGACCTGCCAGAAGGTGATCTTGGTGTTCTATCCAATTTTCACTTTCAGCTCTTTGAGCATAGATTCCATGGAGGATTTCAGCACTTGCGTAAGGCAAATTAGAACAATAGCAAAAGAGCTATATTGAGGTACTTTACCAAACGACTCACACCAACTGCGAGTGTTGGCCCGATTAAGCAAACTGCGGCATTTTCATTGAGGACAAAATGGCCAAGTGTGATTGGAGAGTTTAATACTTACTAAAAGGTGTGGTGTGTCCAAAACAAAGGCCGTAAAAATCCGCTGGGAGGAGGGATCTACTACACCATTTAGAAGCAGAACCTGCAAACCAGCTACAAGATTTTACTTCAGAAAATAACAAAGAAGGGATGATAACTATTGGCCCCTTCTTCTTGGTTTAACCTTAGCGGCCCCATGTGCCAACGGTTCAGACTATCAGGTCTAAAGTAATACGATCCAGGATAAACTTTCTATATAACCTTTATAAAATTCATAAGCTTTCATGTAGTGTTAGGCACCTTGTCCTAAAGGCAAACTACTTAAAGATCTTCTCAAAGCTTTAAACCCATGGTCTTTACCAGTGTATCTGAGGTCGATTGGAAGGGTTAACACCACAATGCAGAACTTAGATAACTCAACATAATTTGGTCCGGAAAAAGTCTCAAAGTCTGGAGTACATTTTCTGAAAAGACGCCACCACTGGAGACGAAAGACGAGTTTTGTACTTCAAACAGTGTATTTTGACTGCATCATAATGTTTTATATGTATTATTTAATATGTTAAAGCCTAAAGATAAGCATTTTAACACTTATAGATGCATCCTTTTTAAATTTTATTTTAGATTTTTAGGTCCTACATTATTTCATTATGATTGATTTTGGTATGCTTTCCAATTCAATAGAGCAAATTATCTACCTTTAACAACTAACATACGGAGTTTTAGATTAGATTTGCTTGCTCAAAATGGAAGATTAACCTTTTTATTCGCTTATCAATTTTAATTATTAAAAGTAGATATAACAATTTACTTTCCCAAGAATTCTGGGTACATTTCATTGACATATTCACATAAAAAATGGAGATATCATTAAAAAATACGATTGCCAAATGGCCCAAAAGTTATCAAACAATGGCATTGGGGATTGCTGCTTTTTGCACCTACCTTTGTTTCTATCCATTCAGGCGAGCTTACACAGCTGCAACTTTTGATGATTTATACTTTTGGGGTGTACACTTCAAGATACTAATGATCACCGCACAGGTTTTGGGTTTTGCAGTGTCTAAAGGCATAGGAGTCAAAATAGTTTCTGAAATGAAACCAGAAAAGCGTGCCCGTAATTTATTGATATTCACAGGTCTTTCGGGATTGAGCATGCTTTTATTTGGACTTACTCCGGCACCTTACAAGTTGATTTTCATATTTTTTGCCAGCCTTCCGTTAGGTCTTTTTTATGGGGTGATACTTGGTTTTTTAGAAGGTAGAGTCAATACAGACATTTTGGTGGCTGCACTGACAGCATCATTTATTATAGGGTCAGGTTTTGCAAAAACAATAGGCAAATGGGTAATGAATGTCGTGGGCGCTTCAGAATTTATGATGCCTTTTGTGGCTGATGTAGTGATGTACATACCTTTGTGTATTTCTGTCTGGCTGTTGTATCAGATGCCTCCACCCAATGCTGAAGATATAGATGACAGAGTAGAACGCCGGCCAATGTATAAGGCCGAAAGGAAAGCTTTTGTCAAGGAATTTGGTTTGGGTCTTATATTGTTTATAGTATCTTATGTATTGCTGACAGCATACAGAGAATTCAGGGATAACTTTATGCCGGAAATCCTTAACGAGTTGGGTTATGGTGGGCAAACTGCCCTCTTTACCAAAACAGAATTGCCTATTGCCATCATTGTCCTGCTATTGATGGCTTCGATGAGATGGGTCACCAATCATACAAAAGCATTTTTAATCATTCAAAGTTTGTTATTGTTGGGTGCCGTGATTATAGCCTTGTGTACCCTATTATATCAGATGCAAATCATCAATCCGATATTCTGGCTTATTGGAGTGGGATTTGGAGCCTATGTTGCATATTCGATGTGCAATAGTCTTTACTTCGAGCGTATGTTGGCAGCATTTAAGTATACAGCAACGGTAGGATTTATGATTACCCTGGCAGATTATTATGCCTATTTCGGTAGTTTGACCGTGCTTTTTTATAAAAATTTCTTCCATACAGACACGCCAAATGTGACCTTTTTTGTGTACGCTTCTTACTTTTTATCCGGTGCGTACTTTTTGATGGTGGTGGTTTCTATGTTTTATTTTATCAGGAAAAGGAATAGTTTTTCCGGTACAAATAGGTGAAAAAGTTATGATATATACCGACGAGAATTTATTTTGCAAATAATTCTGACGCGATTATACTCAAAATGAATAAATTGATATATTAAATTTTCGCAAACCAATTTATTTTGAGTATAAATGTAGTAAAATGAAGATTTGTGAACTGTATTACAGAGCTATAAGTCATCCATGAAATGAGACATCAGAAAACCCGCAGGTCATTAAGATCTTCAAACTTTTACTTTGCAGACTCAGGGATCCGAAGTACTCATCATGAAAACCCATACCCTATCTAACAACAAATTCGTTGGTATATAAAATAACAACGTATTTGGTGGGAACTAATTTGCCAACGAAATTGTTGTATTTTTGTAAAATGTAATAAAAATGAGAATACCATGCAAAACCATCATAGGTACTGCGGCCGAAGGAAATAAATATTTTCAAAGAAAAAGAATCGAAAGTCTCATCTTAAGAGCTCTGCGAAAAGGAAATTTTGTCCACTTTACTGCACCAAGAAGAACTGGTAAAACTTCCATTCTAAAAGAATTGGCTAATGAAACTTATGAAGACTTGGCTTGTATTTATGAAGATATCGAATCTGATAAAACATCTGCTGACCTATACAAAAGACTCATCAAACTGATCGGGAAGTCTATCAATAAATCCACAAATTGGCGCAAAAAAATCTGGACAACGATCACATCCAAAAAAATCAAAGGAATCAATGTGTTAGATGGTAGTATTGATTTGGATGATAATGAAATAAATTACAAACAAGTATTTTTAGACCTTGTCTCCGCTATCAGCGAATCAGAAGTCAAAATAGTCCTATTTCTGGATGAGTTTCCCGATGTCATCAATAATATCCTTGAAAACGAAGGTACTGAAGTAGCCCTAAATGTACTACATACTTTGCGAAGCTTAAGACAAACATCAGATTTTTCTCAATCATTTGGACTCGTATTTTCCGGATCTGTTGGACTTATGCACATCGTAAGAAAAATAGGTCGCTCCAAGTTGCTCAATGATCTGAAAGTAATAGAACTCGACCCATTGACACCTGAAGAAGCTGATGATTTCATCACTTTCCTGACAGAAGGTGCCACCATGTATGTTCCTATGGAGACCAGAAATCATATCCAAACCAAACTAAAGCAACTTATCCCATATTATATTCAACTCATCATCGAGAAAGGAGATGAATGGACAGAAGACAATGATACAAACACGCTTACTGTGATGGATGTAGATCACGTTTATCAAAAACTCATCACTGAAAATGATAAATTTATCGATTGGGTTGACAGGATAAAAACATACTTTTCGGATCATTCCAAATTTTTATTGCAGGTATTGACCACCATCGCTCATCGGGAAGAAATAGTCATGCAAGAAGTACTCAACATCGCCAATCAACACAATGTAACAGATTTTGAAGAGATGATCCACCAAGTCTTAATGGCAGATGGATATCTTACCAAAAACGAAGGTGGAAAATTGATTTTTGCTTCCCCGTTGCTCAGAGATTGGTGGAAGTATCATTATAGCTTATCTACCCATAGTCCTTAAGAGATGCCACAAGCCGTTGTTTGTGGTTTCTTCATTATCGAGTGAAATCGTTCACTCGATTTGCTATGCAAACATTCAGTCATCCTTAAAAAGGAAGGACTTTGAAAACCTGTTTTCATGCCTTTCTTTAACTCAATTACCTTTCTTTCAACACACAAAGTAAATAAAGAATCATGGTCGAATCATATCATATTACCACTCATCAGGTATCACAACTTTCTGCTGACGAGATCAAAAAGGGATTTATCGTAAGGAAAAATCTTTTGAACCGGACACTTACCAAAATTAATCATACCAATAGAACCGATTCCATTCAACATACAGTGTTCGTTGGGCACCGTGGCAGCGGCAAATCGTCTATACTCAATAGAATCAAGGTCGAATATATGGAGAGTGACAGATTTATTCCCATTTATTTGCCTGAAGAGCAACCAGGACTTTACAGGTTATTTGATGTTTGGTTGGCGATCATAGATGAAATGAAGGCACTTGGCTATGAAATACATCGACCCGAAATCGACACATCGCAAGAAGATTTTTCTTATCTTTCAAAAACAGGATACACGGTCATCAGCGAGTTTCTCCAAAAGGAAAACAAACAAATCATCCTTTTGATGGACAATATAGATCGCCTATTTAAGAATATAGACGGCGACAAAGCACTCTTGAGAGAATTGCTGCAAAACCATAAAGACCTTATCATCATAGGTGGTAGTACAGAGATGTCAGAAGATTTCTGGGATTATGGCGACCCATTTTATCAGTTCTTTAAGGTGGTCAGGCTCGAAGACCTGTCAAAAGCAGAAGTGCAAGACTTGCTTATCCACTGGAGCGAAGTCAATGATCTACCACAAATCAAGGACGTACTTCGCACCAATCCAGGCAAAGTTGAGGCCATCCGACAAATGACGGGTGGCAATCCACGTACGATGATCATGTTTATCCGATTGCTGGTGGACAATGCACACGCACAAGGTTTCGAATATCTCCAAGACATCATAGACAAAACCACATCCATCTATCAGGAGCGTCTCCAACAACTCACACCACAACAACGCAAAATCATAGTAGAGCTCGCATCTATCTGGCAACCTGCCACAGTAGAACAACTCGTCCATACCTGTCTAATGCCAAGCAGTCTCATCTCTGCCCAACTCAATAAACTCCAGAAAAGCAGAATGGTAGAAGCTCTAAAACCCAAAAAAGGAAAGACCGTCTATCGACTCAAAGAACGCATTTTTAACCTATATCTCATCATGACACAAGCAGGCGCATTGCAGAAAAAAAGAGCAAGGTATCTGACAGATTTTTTGGAAGTTTGGTATGATGAGAGGAAAAACATTCCACTTGATTTTGAAACGGTAACCGGTGTTGCAAATGATTCTCCCGTATTTTATACAAGCAAAAAAGATTCGCAGCATGATGAGTTTTTTAAATATTACTTAGCCAATGATAAAAGAGAAGTAACTAATTTGATACGAAATAACAAAACTGAAGACACGATCAATCCATTAATGCATGTCTATGATCTTTGGCTGGGCAACTTTGAACAGTATCAACTTAAAAGAGAAATATTATCCAATGACCTTATTTTGACAAAGCAAGCAGATATATATATCAAAGAATCTTTAGTTCATTATCAATATGACTGGATAATAGGACTGTTTGATCATCAGATTGAATTAAAACAAAAATTCGAACCTTTATATTTTGCTGCGTTATTGTTGAAAGACTCAAAGTTGGATATAAATTTATTGGTGCCTGAGCCCTTTATAGTAACGGTACATGATGTATTGAGGTACGTGAAGGATAGACAGGTGTTTTATTATGGAAATTAGCAGTTAGCCTTTTTCGATATGTATTCATCTTAATGTTATTTCAAAAGAAGTAAAAGCCATTAACAACAAAATTACTGTCAATGACTTTTGACAGCAAATAAACTGTCAAATTATTTTCAGTTTCGCTCAATTTTTTCAAAAAAAGTAGTTGTTTATCATTCGTATATGATCTGGATGCACCAAGCCCCATTCGTCATTCGTCATTCATAATTAAAACTAATACCTCCCATCCTTAATAAACGACAACTTCTCCATCTTGCTCCCCTTCAAGACTTAGTTGATGAACTATTTTAAACACCTTTTCGTTAATACATTAAAGATGAAGCAAGTTATAACGGAATTATATCTCGTAGAGAACGGTCATAGTAGTGAATTAATAAAGCAAAATCCGGAAGCTATTGACAAAATAATTGAATTTTTAAAAACACAAACGCCATGATAGATTCTAAAGTTAAAAAAATCAGAACCTTTTGCGAATCCAACACCAATGCTGAAATTATAAAAAAGTATTGATGAAAGCATGTTGCTATAAATTTTTTAAAATCACACAGACAAGATTTTTCAAAGGAAACTTTTAACCGGATCGGCCATTGGTTTGATTTTGGAATTAATAATTGGGCAACTACAGTTGTTTTATGCATGTCTGTTTTATCAAGTCTATTATCTATTATTGGATAAAGTCATCGGCTTTAATGATTTAAAAACATGGATTGATTCTGAGTCAGAATGGAAACGTAGAGCTGTGCCTGTTGCACTTGTTGAACTTGATAAGTTAACGAAGGATTTAAATCCTATTGAAGCACTAAGAATTGGTTGAACCATTAATGTGTGATGATTCTGAATACGTTCAAAAAGGGATAGGTACTCTATTACGTGGAATGTGGAAAAAATATCCATCGCAGATTGAAGATTTTTTATTGAAATGGAAAGACAAGTGCGGAAGATTGATTATTCAGTATGCTACAGAGAAAATGGATAAGGAATATAGAATGAAATTTAGGAAAATTAAATAAGAGTATGTTTAAATTTGTATGTTTGAGTGAAAGTGAGAAAATTTTATTTTGGACAAGATGACTGAATGGTCTCGTCTGTGACGAGAATTGAGTAAAATACTTTACTCAATAAAGAAGGAACTGCGAGCAACTGCTCGCAGCGAATACTGAATATAGTCGGAAGTTCAAGCGTAGCTTGACGCGGTACGGCAAAAAATATAACGAAGGCTAAAATAAAATTTGCCACTTGGAGCCAAATGATAAAAGTTTAAACATACTCTAAAGCATGGAAATGTTAACGGCTTAATTTACAATCATCACTTTTCAACTAAAATACTAACCAATGGCTTCAGACCAAAATTTTGTGGACTTTGTTATAGAACAAATCAAAGATGCAGGAGAAATAACCGCTAAAAAAATGTTTGGTGAATATGGCATTTACGCTGACGGGATATTGTGCGGACTGATATGTGACAACAAATTATTTATCAAACCAACCATTTCGGGACGAGAATTTATCGGTAAAGTGGTTGAAGCACCACCATACGTAGGAGCAAAACCAAGTTTCCTGATAGAAGAAAAAATTGAAGACAGTAATTGGTTAAGTGAACTAATCAGAATTTCACTCAAAGAATTACCACCACCAAAACCAAAAAAGAAGAAGTAGACCCAAAATTGTCCTTTTTTTCTTTTTTTGCTCATACATCAGAAAAGGCTATCTTTGTACATCAGATAGAATCAATATGAAAAAATACAATTCAAGGAAATAATGATTCAACGAATTAGTATATACATAGTAATTGCAAGTATTTTTATACAGTGTTTCATTCATTTTGCGATTCCATTAATGCCGCACTATTTAAACGATCCCGCGTGGTATTACATGTACAAGCATTATTTATTCGAAGGTACGTGGATACACGAAGATCTTTATCCATCTTTTAAACAACCCGTTCTTTATTACTGTTCCTTGGGCTATCCTGTATTGCACTATATTTCCGGATTCTTTGAATTTGTGTTTCAGTGTTCATTTGTTTTTGCTTTAAAACATCTTCAATTCATCGCCTATTTACTATCGTCTGGATTAATCTGGTTAATTACAAAACCATACGCTACAAACAGTCAAAGAAATTTTCTTTGTTTGGCTTATTTATGGTATTTGCCATTTTTTAACTATGCACATTTAGCAATGTCCGAGACATGGTTTATCTTGTTTATGTTATGTAGTATTTATTTATTTCAACTTGGGATTTCCAAACAACAATTGAAATGGATTGCTCTTGGATTTTTTGTTTCAGGCTATACTTTTTTAGTACGTCCCGTTGCAGGAGTAATGTTGCCCATCTTACTGTTGCTTACATTATTTCGGCCTGAATTTAAAAAAGTGAAATTACAGGTACTGTCTGCTTCTCTTTGCTTTTTTTTGTTCCCATTGATACAAGCGGGTTTTAACAAAGTTGTTTATGATACCTGGTCGTTACGTGAGGGATTTTCGTGGAATTTATGGAACCGAGTCGTGAAGGAGGATGGCTATGATCCGAATCGTTCAAATGCAACAATAGAAATGAAGGTGACATTGAAAAATCCAAACTTTGTTGCTCAAGGTGGATATTGGTGGGACATCACATCTCAACTTTCAAACTTAGGAATGCAGCCGAAAGAAATTCAGGAATACTGCTCCCAAATTTGCTTGGATGGGATAAAAGATAATCCGATAAGTTATTTAAAAACTTCGCTCGAACGAGGTTTGTGGACTTTACCTACCAAGACGCACGAGACAGTTTGTATTTATTCAGATGGCAATGGGTACCGTGATTTCTTAAATAATTATGCATCAAGACATCATCAGCCATTATTGAGTGAGCTGAAAAAACAAGCAATTGAAAACGGTGACATTGCAAAATTTGGAATTAAAATTTACAGTTATTGGAATACGTTTTTCGAGAAATTAAACAGCAGGTTCTTTTACACAGGATTATACATTTTTTTGTTGTTAGCCATATTTATAGAAATTAGAACATTTGTAAAGTATCGAATATTTGACCCCATTGTACTGGTATTATCTAGTTTACCCATTTTAATGTCGCTAGCGGCATGCTCTCTCGAAGTGCTGCACCATCGCTACTACTTGCCGGGAATTATTTTGGAATTTATTGTTCTTTGTATTTTAACCAATAAGCCGATGCAATTAAAAAGCAAACAAACCTTCAAAGATCGACTATGCGAAAGTTGAAATTGGACTTCGGGCGACAAATCAAAAGGAAAATCAATAATTAAAGAAATATGATTTTAGAAGTAGCTATATTAAATATAAAGATTGGACAAGAAAAGCAGTTTGAAATCGACTTTGTAACTGCCGGACAATTCATCAGTTCCATAAAAGGTTATGTGAAACACTCGCTACGAAAATGTTTGGAACAGGCCAATAAATATATTCTACTTGTTGAATGGGAAAGTTTGGAAGACCATACAATTGGGTTTAGACAATCACCAGAATATTTGGAGTGGAAAAAGATTTTACATCACTATTATGACCCGTTTCCGACAGTTGAACATTACGAAACAATAATTGAAAACGAAAATACAAACAACAGCTAATTCTGACTCGATACGTCGGCTTCTATGTTTAGCTTTGTTGGCACTACAGAACTCTTGTTAGCGCAAGTTTGTAACTTGTGCACCATCCACTCATAACTAAAGCCATATCCTGCAAGACTTTCAAGTATTTCAATAATTACTACATCAAAATTACTCTCAAACTTTAATTATTATTGCATATTTTTACCATTTACCCTGCTTAAGCTTAAAAAAATTATCTTTGCCCCAAATTGTATCAAGTGCAAAAGTATAAAGCCTTCACCCTCTGGTTTCTGTTTATTGTTGTCGCCAATCTGGTATTTCTTTCATGGCATACAGAATACAGGATGGTGAGCAAGCCGCTCATCATGGGAAGCCTGATCGGGTTTTACATTGCCCATGTGACAAAACAATCGCCTTTATTTATTTTGGCATTGATATTTGCATTGCTGGGTGATGTCTTCCTGATGTTTGATGGTGAAACTTTTTTTATGATAGGGTTGGGTTGTTTTATGGTGATGCAAATCCTGTACACGACCTTGTTTCTGAAAGACAGGTCTTCTGATCTAAAAATGAATATCATCAAATCACTTCCCGTTGTTTTTTTAGCAGGCACAATGATATTCCTGCTCTGGGAAAGTTTGGGCGCGATGCGGATTCCCGTAGCCGTATATACCATGGCTATAGCAGCGATGGTCATCTCAGGGGTCATCCGCAGGCAAAATATCAAGTGGTATATTCCTGTGATCGCTGGTGTAGTGTTGTTTATGATCTCAGATGCCGGTATTGCCATCAATAAGTTTGCGGCACCGTTTTCCGGAGCGGATTATTTTATCATGAGTACATATATGGTAGCGCAGTATCTTATTGTAAGAGGGATAGTGGAAAAAGAATTATCTCAAGGCTGACAAGCTTTCTCCTGCCATATCCAAAAGCTTTTCTGTTTTGGCAAAACAGAACCGGATGTGTCTTTGATCTGACTTTTGAGAATAAAATACAGACAGCGGAATGGCTGTGACTCCTATCTTTTCAGTCATCCATTTTACAAAGGAAATATCATCTTCATGGCTTATCGCCGAATAGTCCACTATCTGAAAAAAAGTCCCTTGGCTCTTCAATGGTTTTAAAGGGGTATTTTTGATGGATTCTAAAAAGTAATCCCTTTTTGCCTGATAAAAATCTGAAAGATACTCATAGTGGGCAGGTTCGTTTAGGTATACCGAAAGGGCATCCTGTATAATGCTGTTGACACAAAAGACATTCCATTGGTGTATTTTGCGAAATTCCTTCATGAGGTAATCCGGTCCGGTGATATATCCTATTTTCCAGCCCGTGGCATGGAAGGTTTTACCAAAAGAAAATACAGCCAGGCTTCTTGAACACAATTCAGGATACTTCAATACACTCTTGTGCATAGCCCCATCAAAAATCAGATGTTCGTACACCTCATCACTGATGATGATGATGTCAGTGCCGGAGACTACATTTTGGAGAGATGTCATATCATCGTCGTCGAGGATGGTTGCAGATGGATTGTGCGGACTATTGATGATGATCATTTTTGTGTTGGAGCTTATCATGGATTTTACAAGATTCCAATCTATCCTGAAATCGTCACCCTGCATGGTATAAACGACACATTTTCCGCCTGCGATTTCCACAGAAGGTTTGTATGCATCATAGGCAGGCTCAAAGATGATCACTTCGTCTCCCGGATGTATTAACGCTGTTATGGCGGTAAAAATAGCTTGTGTTGCTCCGGCAGTAATGGTAATCTCCTTCTCAGGATGAACATAAGTGCCGTAAGATTTCATAATTTTTCCTGAAATTGCTTCACGAAGTTTGTAGTTGCCGGGCATCGGAGCATATTGATGTATATCCCGAAAGATATTTTGATGAATGAGATGCAATAAATTTTCCGGTGGGTTGTAATCAGGAAACCCTTGTCCCAGATTGATGGCATTGTGTTGGAGTGCCAGGGCAGACATTTCAGTAAATATTGTGACGTTTTGAGAGGTAAGTTTAGAATATATTTGTTTCATGATGTGCTTTTCTGTAATATAATAGGGCAAATTGGTTCAAAATCTAATAAATATCAATCACTAAATTTGTTTTTTTTACTATAAATTTTACTTTTGTGGCCTTTATTGGTTTTTGGAAAAAGTACATTTAGATTTCTTTTTTTTGAAATTGCGAATTTTTTTTCAAACAATATTTTTAATTATTAACGACAATCACAAATTTTTATGGGACAAAATTTAATTTATTTAATTCCTGTCTTGGGTATTTTATCATTACTCTTTACTTACTGGAAAAGTAGCTGGGTAGCAAAACAAGATGTTGGAACAGAAAAAATGGCAAGAATTGCCAAAAGTATCTCTGATGGTGCTATGGCATTTTTAAAAGCAGAATACAAGGTATTGGCTATATTTGTAGCTGTTGTGGGTGTTTTGATGGCTATTAGCGGCACCACCGAAGGATCTTCACCTATAGTGGGTATTTCCTTTGTAATTGGTGCTTTTTGTTCTGCTCTGGCAGGATTCATAGGTATGAAAGTAGCTACCAAAGCCAACGTCAGAACCACCAATGCAGCCCGTACAAGTCTCGGCAAAGCGCTTGAAGTGGCATTTGCAGGTGGATCTGTAATGGGTATGGGCGTTGTAGGATTAGGACTCTTAGGTCTTGGTACTCTTTTTATCGTTTATTCCAATATGGGTTGGGAAATCAACAAGGTGATCACTGTATTGACAGGCTTTTCATTTGGAGCATCATCCATAGCACTTTTTGCACGTGTAGGTGGAGGTATATATACCAAAGCTGCTGACGTGGGTGCTGACCTCGTAGGCAAGGTGGAGGCTGGCATACCAGAGGATCATCCGCTCAATCCCGCCACTATTGCAGATAACGTAGGCGACAATGTAGGCGATGTCGCAGGTATGGGAGCCGACCTTTTTGAGTCATATGTAGGAGCCATTGTTGGTACTATGGTACTTGGTGCTGTTTTTGTTGGTATCACAGGTTTTGAAAGCACCAATGATTTCGGTGGATTAAATGCGATTATATTGCCTTTAGTTCTTTCAGGAGTAGGTATATTAACATCTATTCTGGGTACATTTTTTGTAAAGGTGGGCGATGGCGGAGATCCCCAAAAAGCACTCAACAAAGGGGAATTTATTTCTGCCGCTTTGATGCTTGTAGCCACATTTTTTATAGTGGATTGGATGCTTCCTGAGTCATGGAGTGATGCTGCAGGAACTACATTTACATCAATGGGTGTATTTTGGGCAGTCATCATAGGTCTTGTGGCCGGTCTTGCGATAGGTATCATCACAGAATTTTATACTGGTACGGGAACAAAACCTGTAAAATCCATAGTCAATCAGTCCCTCACCGGAGCTGCAACCAACATTATAGCAGGTCTGGGAGTAGGGATGATGTCCACAGCACTTCCTACATTAGTGCTTGCAGCAGGCATTATAGGTGCTCATTATTTCGCAGGATTGTATGGTATCGCCATTGCGGCAGTAGGTATGCTCTCCAACCTCGGTATCCAGTTGGCCGTTGACGCTTACGGTCCTATCTCTGACAATGCAGGGGGTATAGCAGAAATGGCAGACTTGCCTAAAGATGTAAGACAAAAAACAGATAAACTCGACGCTGTAGGAAATACTACTGCAGCCATTGGTAAAGGTTTCGCCATAGGTTCGGCTGCTTTGACAGCATTAGCGCTTTTCGCTGCCTACATGACTACAACAGGATTGACATCGATCGATGTAGCCAATCCGGTTGTTATGGCAGGACTACTGATAGGATCTATGTTGCCATTTTTGTTTTCAGCTCTGGCCATGAATGCAGTAGGTCGTGCGGCTATGGACATGATACAGGAAGTGAGAAGACAATTTGCGGATATTCCTGAACTGAAGGCGGCTCTTGCAGTCATGAAAAAGAATGACGGATCAGAATATAAAACGTGGTCCGACAGCGACAAATCAACATTTGATGCCGCAGATGGTAAAGCAGAATATGGCAAGTGTGTGGAAATATCCACAAAAGCTTCAATCAGAGAGATGGTATTGCCGGGTTTGCTGGCAGTGATTTCACCCGTGATCATCGGATTTGGTGGAGGTGCAGAAATGCTTGGAGGATTGTTGGCAGGTGTTACTTCTTGTGGTGTACTGATGGCTATTTTCCAGTCCAATGCAGGAGGCGCATGGGACAATGCTAAAAAAATGTTTGAAGAAGGAGTAGAAATTCAGGGTAAAATGTATTACAAGGGGTCAGATCCGCATAAAGCCACTGTAGTTGGAGATACGGTAGGGGATCCGTTTAAGGACACATCAGGACCTTCACTCAATATTCTTCTTAAGTTGATTTCAATAGTGGCACTGGTATTGGCACCACTGCTTTCTTAAGATAATCTCTAAAATATCAAAAGCCTTCTGTAATTCATTTATGGAAGGCTTTTTCTTTTTTTAAGTATTTCACAGCATTTCAAACTTTTTGATGTATTTTTGTTTTAAAATATAACTATCACCATTTTCATTCTGATATGCACGTAATATGTAGGATTTCATTTTCTTTGCTTTTTGCGATGTTTTGTCTGTTAGAGACATCGGCGCAAAAGTCTTTTCAGCCCAAACAAGTGGAATTCGAATGGAAAGGAATCATATACAGAAATGAATCAACACTAAAAGGAACCCTACACACAAATGGATACAGCATAGCTTACAATAAAGGCAAAATAAAATCTTACTATAAAACCAACTATTATCATATTGAGCTCGGTCATATTTCTGATCCCAGAGAACAAAAGCAGAATAAAAACATACCTTATCAGTTCAGTAAAATCAGCAGATCATTTAAGTTTGGCAAACAAAACAGTCTTTATATGATTCGAGCCGGCAAAGGAACAAAAACCCTTCTCACAGACAAAACAAAAAGGAAAGGGGTAGCGATCGGTTATAATTATGAAGCAGGACCAGCAATCGCCATTCTGAAGCCTTATTATCTAGAGTTGGTTTATGGTGTAGAGCGGGATGGAAAATTCCTGAATGAACTTAAAGAAGAAAAATTGAACGATTCCAATGCGGACAAGTTTCTTGACTATAACTTTATTTTTGGAGGTGGATCCCCTGGCAGTGGATGGAAAAATATCAGTGTAGTACCTGGAATTCAAGGGAAACTCGGTCTGTTTTTTTCACTCGGTGCTTTTGAACAATATGCAACATCAATTGAAGTGGGCATCATGGGAGACATATATACCAGAAAAATTCCAATTATGGTTGAAACAGATGCCATTAGTGCTAAGCCCTATTTTATAAACTTTTATGCAACTATAGAGTTTGGTAAGAGAACAAATTAATTTTTGAATAAGAGTATGCTTAAATTTGCCACTTGGAGCCAAATGATAAAAGTTTAAACATACTCTAAAATAGTCTTCTTAGTGATAGAATTACCTATAATTTCTGAATTGCCTTCAACAACTCAAAAGAAGTCAAAAAAACCCGATTGGTTAAGGGTCAAATTGCCCATAGGTGAAGACTATCGCAAAGTTCGAAGTCTGGTAGATGAATATAAATTGCATACTATCTGTCAAAGTGGTAATTGCCCTAATATGGGTGAATGTTGGGGTGCTGGAACAGCTACCTTTATGATCCTGGGCAATGTGTGTACCCGCAGCTGCTCATTTTGTGCGGTAAAAACAGGTCGTCCCCCTGAGTATGATGAGGACGAGCCACGCAGAGTTGCGGAAGCTATCTTTCTCATGGGTGTAAAACACGCCGTCATCACTTCAGTCAACCGAGACGAACTCAGAGACCGGGGAGCTGAAATCTGGCACCAGACGGTTGTGAAAGTAAAAGAATTATCGCCCGAAACCACCATAGAAACCCTGATTCCCGATGTCAAAGCGAGCTGGGATGCTCTGGAGACGATGATCAGCGCAGGACAGGAAGTAGTATCTCACAATATGGAGACAGTACAGGAGTTATATAGGAAAGTGCGCCCACAGGCAAGATATGAGCGCTCACTGGAACAGATCAGCCGCACGAAAGCATACGGAAAAAGGACAAAGTCAGGCATAATGGTGGGACTGGGAGAAACCAAAGATCAGGTGTACAAAATCATGGATGATCTGGTAGCCCATGGATGTGATGTTTTCACTATAGGTCAGTACCTTCAACCGACAAAAATGCACATCGAGGTAGCTGAATTTATTCATCCTGATATATTTGCCATATACAAGGAAGAAGGACTGAGCCGGGGATTTATGTATGTAGAAAGCAGTCCATTAGTGAGGAGTAGTTATCATGCTGAAAGACATTTGTAAAAGTTTTTCATGAAAAAATCATTCAATTAATTGTGAAGTTAAACGAAGAATTGTACATTTGCACCGCATTTGAAAAAAATATAAAGATATTACCAGAACTCAATCTCAAATGCCTCCTTAGCTCAGTCGGTTAGAGCGACGGACTGTTAATCCGCAGGTCCCAGGTTCAAGTCCTGGAGGGGGCGCAAGGCCTGATCGATATTTTTCGGTCAGGCTTTCTTGTTTTATTGATGTTATCACTCCACGTATTTTATGAAATAAAAAAATAAAATTGCATTTGCTAAGTAAATTAAGAAAATACATCAATTATATCCTACAGAAAATGTTTGCAAAAATTTAGTATCACAATTCACAATTGTTTTAAGCGAATGTTTAAATTTTTATGTTTTAGCGAAAGTGATGAAATTGGCTCAAAGATAGATCACCAATTTTCTAATACTTATTTCCTTTCCCACTCACTCAAAAATAAAAATGGCATAAAACGGCTCTAAATAAGCCGGTTTTGGCTAATTTTGAATTTTGAAGTGAAAATGATAGTTTTTTCCTTTGGCTGACAAGTTTAGATAGAATGACATTTTAGGCAAACTTTACAACCCAACATTTTAAAATGAATTATCCATTAACATTACTTTCGATTTTATTCTTTTCATGTAGCGAGAAGGCGAAAATACTACCTTTGAATTTCAATCAAAAAATTGTTGATTTTGCTATAGAAAACTCAAATGACAATTTTATTGAACTTCCAAATATATATGATAATTTGCCGAAAGAAATTGTAGACAAAGATGAAGATGAAAAACTCATATTGGTGCAGATTCTGAAAAGTAAAGGATTTAAAGTTAAAGAGTGGGGACGTGGAAATCATCCTATGGGACCCAGAATTATTATGTTGAAGCTGAACAATGAATATTGTGAATGCGAAGTTCAGAAAAAATATTATTCCAGTGATCATTTGCCAGGAGAAATTTACAAGATAACAGAAAGTATTAGGTGTAAAAATGTCATCCGATAATACAAAAAGATCAACAAAGAACAAATACAAATGACAAAGTTTATATTTACTTTTTTGGCATTGTCTATTTTTACAATCGGGTGCAGCGCTCAAAAAAGAATTCACTTTAAAACAGAAAAGGTATTTCTTGAAAATGACACAACAAAAAATTGCTATACAATTATTTTTCCGTCAAAATCACCTGTAATCGGCTATATATTCCTTTTGCCGGGCTATAGTGAAACCGCTGAACGGGTGATGCAACAATCCTCGCTTCCGATACGATTAGCTGAAAGTGGACTTTTGACAATTATTCCTACTCTTCAAGATGGTGTTTTTTCTTTTGGTATAGATGAGTCAAGCCAACAGTGGTTTAAAAAAATAATAGCTGATGTCAGGGAGAAAAACAACCTTACTGACCAGCCTTTTTATTTAGGTGGTTATTCGATAGGAGGAAGTTGTGTTTTAAAATATGCCGAGGATGCTGATAAAAAACCAAATGCATTATTTGCCATTGACCCGCCTGTCGATTTTGAGCAAATGTATCACTCAAGTAAACGGAACATAAGGCTTTCGGTGAAGACATATCCAAATGAAGAAAGTGTTTTTCTCGTTCAGAAAATTAGGGAAATTATGAATGGGACTCCCGAAAATTCAATTTCAAACTATCATAATATGTCTCCATATTCCTTTTCTGATACTTCACAGACTGCCATTAAAAAATTACTCAAAACTTCAATAAGAATTTACACTGAACCTGACATACATTGGTGGATGAAGGAACGAGATATGGATTTTTCAAGCATGAATTCTACCTTTCAATCTGCAATGATAAATGAACTTAATATACTTGGAAATGAGAATGCCACATTAATTACGACGCAGCATAAGGGATATCGCAAACCTGACAATAACAGACATCCTCATTCCTGGAGTATCGTCGACGGTGACGAATTAATAAAATGGCTACTAAAACAGAAATAACGCCAACTTGTATCATTAGAAATGGTGGTATCAAATACGCATTTGAAATATAAAGCTGAAACCGAAGGTCAATATGAAATATTAATTAAACAAATGGAGCAATATTATTTTTTATGAATAAATCAACAAACACAGAGCGTATCAAAGTATGCCCTAAATGTTATAAAGAATTTGCCTGCAACGCCGAAAATATTTCTACCTGCCATTGTTCTGCTATTTCATTTACCAAAAAAGAACTTCAAGCCCTATCAAAAATGTTTATAGGTTGTTTGTGCCTAGGATGTTTATCAGAAATTAGGACAAATTTTGATAAACCTGCACGAATCTGCATCAGCTTTCAGGATGCAATGTATGATCATAATTTGGGTTTATTGGCCAAAGAAAATACAATTTCGGACAGCCATGGCGACGAAATAGAATTGCACGAAGGCAAACAAGTTACAGTTTATGAATATGATGAAGATGAAAATAATCATAGAGACGACTTATTTGCCACAGGCATCGCAACGAAGAACCTTTCAAAACATAAAAATGCCAATTATAAGTGGAGTATAAGGTTGGACACAAGCGGCATTCAGTCCGAAAGTGAAATACAATTAATCGACTTTCTTGAAATATGGAGAAAGGTCGCCAATAAATATGTTAATACCGAAATTTACATTTATGAATGGCAAAATGATATGGATTGCCGAAGGTTGATGGATGAATTGCTGGAAAAATTTCTCTATTTAAAAGACAATAAAAAGGTTACCAACGAAATAAAAGAACTGGATAAAAAGGTACTCGAAAATACATTTGAAATAAACGAATGCATTTGGAGAAATCAAGATTACAACCCCAAAAAACATTGGTACTATTACAGAATGAATCAGTTAGTATTTGACAATGAAAGTGGAGATTTTACAAAAAAATTGATGCCTTAATGAAACTACAAGAAGAAATAAAATCCTACTCCCCTGCGCAACAAATGGCTTTTTGTGAAAACATTTTGTTTCAAACCACCGTTGCTGTACGTGGCATTTGGGATGATGAGGTAGCTACTTCTGACCAGAAAGTAGAAGCAATGAACTGGCTCAACGAATTTGTACATAGAATCCACAATACAATTGACAATTTACGAAGGAACGAAAGCAATAATCATATGCATGATTTACTTGCTGACGCCAAACTTTACGGCAGTTATTCTCAGATTGCAAGTGGAAATGTAGCCTGGATTTTGAAGAGTGCGTCTGAGAAAATGCAGAATCAAAATATAAATTCTCCTAAAAAATACAAAATCGCCAAAAGCACTATTGAAAATTCAACTTCATTAACTACATACGATGAAGCACTTGCCCCAACCGAAGAAATCATATTTGTTTTTGAAGCCGAATCATACAATATAGCAATGGCTATTTACAATCAATTTCTTGGATTTGAACAATACGTCCCAATGTCTGAAACCATAGTTTGCCAAAGAGATTTGGTAATCAGTAAAAATGGGCAAAAGCTAAAAGATGATATCATCGTCATATGGCAACCGCAAAAATTGTCAGACGGTGAGTGGAAGTGTGATTATCAAATTCGTGGAATTCACGAAGGAAGAGTATATGGCATTTGCGGTGTAGATAGCTACCAAGCCGTTCAGGAAGCTTTTAAAATGATAGACGTTCACTTGGAAAATTTCAGAAGAGATCATCCGGAATTGGAAATAAGTTTATGAAAAATAAAAGCAACAATATCACTGCAAATACACTGCGTTTCTCTAAAGCCATGAAAGAGATGTATGGTGCCGGAAGTTCCAATGAACATATTATAAAAAGTATGAAAATATATTTTCTACAACGGATTTGATTCAGGCATTGGAAGAAAATGCCTTTGTAAAAAACAAAAAACTCAGCGAAGATGTTTTTTATATAGGGTTTGTTTTGCATCTGTTTACAGACCAAACCACACCCATACTTTGTAAGTACATTACCACAACCTGGCACGGAAGACAAGAAGATATTGCATCTCTATTAAAAGAGAGAAAAGACCCTAAAACGCTTCCTTTTTTGGTGAAGGCTATGTACCAAAATTGGAATCATTTGTATGACTATGGCGATGCTTTTATAAGAAAATGTATGTTCGCTATTGCATCAATGAACACAGAGGAGTCTAATGAAAAATTGATGAAATTAAGCGAAAGTGAAAATGAAACCATAAAAAAATATGCGTTTCACCAAATTCAAAAAAATAAATTATGAGTCTGCTCCGAAAACAAGTATTTTATGAAAATCAAACATTTTTCACCCTTCCTATCTTCAAAACTTTAAAAGATTTATAATGATACACTTTCCTCCAAAATATAAACCGGAAAACTGCAAAATATTTGTACATAACGAAATAGAAATCGATGCTGCACCTGAAGTAGTATGGCAAAATTTAACCAATGCTAAGAACTGGAATTCGTATTACAAAAATGCCAAAAATGTAAAATTCCTTAACAATAAAACCAATCATTTGCAGGCAGATACTGTTTTTAAATGGACCACCTTTGACGTTCGACTAAAAACACAAGTACAAGAATTTATTCCGTTTGAACGATTAGCCTGGGAAGCAATTGGGTTTGGCGTTCAGGCCTACCATGCCTGGTTATTAATCCAGACAGAAAAGGGTTGCAAAGTAATAACTCAAGAAACGCAACACGGCTTTGCTTGCAGACTTGGAGCCTTTGTTTTTCCTAACAGAATGTTCAATCAACATCAACTTTGGCTGGAAGGTCTAAAAAAAGTAAGCGAAAATATTGACAATATTATTTTTTAATCTATGTACACATTCAACATCATCGTAAAGAATGCGTCTTTGTGCGAAGATATTGTTCATCACATTTACACCTATTTGCATATGTTGAGCAATACAGGGCAAATTTTGCACCGAGACCATTTATTGGTTCAAAAAAACAACACCATCGAAATTGCCGTTGCCTGCCCCGAAATAGATTCCCTTGATCACAAAAATAGCAACAAATACGGGGTAGAATATCAGAAAAAAATAGAAGTAGGGACAGGCGAAAAGATAGAATTTTTAGAAACGGGAACAGAGCCAGATTATCCCTTTCCAAGATACGAAATAAACCGAGAGAATTCGAGTTTTTACATTTTACGATACAGTTTGAGTTCGCCTTTGCTATGCGGAGATACATTGAAACCAGTTCCACTATATAAAATACCGTACACTTCTGATAAAGACGCAAATGGCAACGATACTTGTCACGATAATATTTGGTCTTGGGAACGCCACTACAAATCACTCTATCATTTATGGTTAGCCAGTCAAGAAGTTACTGAAGAATTTGCAGCCAATCAAATGCAGAATGTCCATTCCATACACAATAAAAAAGGAAGAGAGTTGTGTCAAATAATTGAAGAAAAAACAGGTGTGCCGACCTATTATTTTTTATTTAATTATAGAAATTGGACGGTTCAGGAAGACCTTGACAGAAAATGTCCAATAACTGGAAGAGAATGGAGAATTAACGATAAAACTTCTTCAGATTTTATTGCATTCAAGTGTTATGAAAGCAGACTTGTTTCAGAATTATCAACAAACTGTATCGACCAAAGTAACACCTGCGAAAACCATTAAGCAGATAGGTTGATGTGATGTTGCCCAGCCTGATTAGATTATTATCTACCTATGTCAACTTGTACCGTACGATGTTATGAATATGCCAACTATTTTTACAACTTCATAAAGACTGAAATAACTTTTTAAAAATAATATTCTCCTGAGAAGTATTTGTTCAATGAGTTCAATAAATTTAATGGAAGGTCAATATAGTTCAAATTCCGCCAGGACAATTGGAACTCCGTCAATAAAAATAGGTTTTTAAATAATCTGTCAAAGACACCCGATACATCCACGCCAAAATGCTCAGTGCAATCAACATAAACCACAGCACCACCTTAAACTTTTTGTAAAAGGAAAGGACAATATCTTTTCTGGTCCTGTATCTTTTATGTTTTATATATGTCATGGTTGTTGGTTGTTAATTCTTTATAAATCTATCATTTATTAAAACAATGATTTACTGCGTATGTTGAAATGTTCTTAAAACTCGGATGACTATTAGAGTTATTCCAAAGTATAAAGATAAGTATTATACAGCTACAAATAAAATACAAGCTAAAATACTGGTATATTTGCGCCTGATTTTCGGAGATGGACGTATTGTATGTCAATCTGAAAAGATCACACAGCAATGATATGATACCAGCATCCAGGATAGATCAGGCATATGACAACATCAAAGAAGTGGTGATACGCACTCCTTTGATGAGAAACTACAATCTTTCTAAAAAATATCAGTGCAACATTTTTCTAAAAAGGGAAGATATGCAGGTCGTCCGTTCATTTAAGATCAGAGGGGCTTATAACAAAATGAAAATGATGCATCCTGATACCCTCGCTAAGGGCGTGACATGTGCCAGTGCGGGCAACCATGCACAGGGAGTCGCATTTGCATGCTCAGCATTAAAAACACATGGTATCATATACATGCCGACTACAACACCCAACCAGAAAATCACCAAAGTCAAACATTTTGGTGGTGAGTGGGTCGAAATCAGGCTCGTAGGAGATACATTTGACGTGGCCAATAAAGTGGCACACAGGTTTTCTGATGATGAAGATATCCCGTACATCCACCCTTTCAACGATGAAGATGTGATGGCCGGTCAGGGTACGGTAGCCAAAGAGATACTGGATGATATAGATGTACCACTGGATTTTCTTCTGGTGGCAGTGGGTGGTGGTGGTTTGATATCCGGTGCAGGATCATACTTTCGTCAGAAGAGCCCTGGTACAAAAATCATAGCTGTCGAAGCAGAAGGAGCACCTGCATTGGCAGAAGCTAACAAAGTAGGGCATGTGGTTCACTTAGATAAGATAGATTCTTTTGCCGATGGTATTGCAGTACAAATGGTTGGAGATAAAACCTTTGAGATTTGTAAGGAAGTCGTCGACAAACTGGTACTTGTTCCTGAGGGAAAAATTTGTTCATCCATCCTTTATTTGTACAATGACGAAGCCATAGTGGTGGAACCTGCAGGAGCCATTAGTTTTGCAGCACTGGATTATATCAAAGATCAGATCATGGGAAAAAACGTGATGATCATAGTCTGTGGCGGCAACAATGACATCACACGGACTGAAGAAATACGGGAACGTGCGCTCCTATGGGAAGGCAGAAAACATTACTTCATCGTACGTTTTCCTCAAAGGTCAGGAGCACTCAATGATTTTTTATCCCTCTTAGGTCCTGATGATGATATAGCCCATTTTGAATATACCAAAAAAACAAACCGCGATAGTGGTCCCGCTTTGGTCGGCCTGGAATTTAAAAGGAAAGAAGATTTTCAGCCATTGGTGGACAGGATGATCGAGAATAATATCAATTTTGAGCACCTGAACAACAATCCGATGCTATTTGAAATGCTTGTTTAATCTTATGTTACCAATGAAATTTCTCTTTAAACAACCTTGTTCTTATGTGTGTATCATATAGTACATTTTTGATAAAAACTAAAAATAAACGGCATCATTTAGGGGTGCTAATATTTCTCATAGAAGCATTGGGTGGGTCGTCCTTTAAGGGAATGAGGGTACAGAAGGGCATAAACATTTTTGTGAAATATATTATACATCCCCCGTTTTTATACTTAATACAAACAAAATAAAGAATGATTTTTAAGTTGATGCAGTTTTTTACATGGATACTTAAGATTCTTGCTACTTTCATAGTTGGAATATTGATGCTGATACTGTTTTTGTATTGGGGTACAACTATTTACAACTTTGGAGAGTCAAAACCATTTTCAGGCGATAAAATCCATAATCCATATGAAAATCTGCCCGCGACAGCATACAAAGCCAATTTTCATGGACATAGCAGGGCTTGGGGAGGAATCACTCATGGCACGGACTCAGATGAAGCCTTTATTGAAGCATATATCAACAAAGGATATGATCTTGCCTGCTTGTCCAACTATCATAAGATAAGTCATTATAAAGGCCCAAAACCCAATATCAATGTGCCGGTCTATGAACACGGATATAATATCAAAAAAGCCCACTATCTCACCATCAACGCCAAGAAAGTAAGTTTTTGGGATTTTCCGTTGTGGCAATCATCATCTCATCAGCAAAGCATGATCCAAACGTTGAGGCAAAATGCTGAGATGGTAGCCATTGCGCATCCTAAGTTTGGTGGCGGCAGGTCCTTTGTCCACATGAAACAGATCACAGGATACCATTTTACAGAGGTGCTCAATCATTACAGGACTTCAGAAGAACATTGGGATACTGCATTATCAACTGGAAAATTATCATGGATCCTGGCCGATGATGATGTGCATGATTTGAAAGACCCTGAAATATTTCAAAGGTGGAACATCATATTTAGCGACAGTAAGGAAGCTGTCCTGAAGGCAATGAAGGAAGGAAAAAACTATGGAGTAGAATCTTTTTATACCAATGCAGAAAATACCTTTTTGTCGTGTAAAAAGTTAAATGAAAACACCTTCAAATGGACATTTGAAAAACCGGCTGATAGCATCCTTTTTGTAGGACAAAATGGGGTGATACGGCAGAAAACCGTAGCGTCTGACACGGCAACTTATACTTTCACCCCAGATGATACCTACATCAGAGTCATCGCAAAAAATCAAGGACAAAATATATACCTAAATCCTTTGGTCAGATATCATGGAAGCTCTGTAACGATGGCTGCTGGTATGATTTCCGAGGAAAATACCTTGCAGACACTGTTGTGGAAAGCAGGTATTATCGCCTTAATGATAGGTTTGGTATATCTATGGTGGAAAGTCATTCAACTTAGATTCAAATCCACAAAAGCCTGAAAACACGCATGGAAGAGGCCGGCATTATGAGGAGATATTCGCATTTATTGATGATTTTGGGTATGTCCGTATTCTTTTTTACGGGATTAGGGCATGTACATTTATTTGATTGGGATGAGATCAATTTTGCGGAGTCAGCAAGAGAAATGATCGAAACCAGCAACTATCTTTCTGTTCAGATCAATTATCAACCATTTTGGGAAAAACCACCTTTGTTTTTCTGGATGCAGGCTATATCAATGAAAGTTTTTGGTATCAATGAGTTTGCAGCAAGGTTTCCCAATGCCGTTTTTGGCATCATCTACCTGATGACTTTATCAGTTATTGGAAAAAAATTTTCATCAGAAAAAAATTTTCCCAGGATATGGATGCTATTGATGTTTGGATCTTTCCTTCCCCACATCTATTTCAAATCAGGGATAATTGATCCAGTTTTCAACTATTTTATCTTCTTGTCAGTCTATTTTGTTTACAGGGTTTTCGAATCAGAAGGGAAATCACTTAAGGTTATCTTTTTGTCAGGTTTGTTTTGCGGGCTAAGTTTTCTGACCAAAGGGCCGGTAGGTTTATTGTTGCTAATGGGTACTATTGGTCTTGTATCGCTTACACTCATATTTTTTAACGATGCTGACAAAGGAAAGTTTAATTTCACAAGAGGAGTGAATACAATAAAACGTCTGTTTTTCCGATCTTTTGTCTGGTACCCGATATTCATTTTCCTGTTTGGGTTTTTATCTGTGGTGTCTGTATGGATAGGAGCAGAATTATATTTTCACGGTTGGGATATCCTTAATAAATTCGTCCAATACCAGATAGAGTTATTTACAGAACCGGTAGCCTCACATGGACAGCCTTTTTATTATCATTTTGTAGTTGTATTTTTTGGGTGTTTTCCGGCCTCTGTTTTTGCAATTCCACAGATATTAAAATTTTCACCGAAAACAGGATCTTCATTTACTATATGGATGGTTTCCTTGTTTTGGGTGGTGATAATTATCTTTAGTTTGAGTACCACAAAAATTGTTCACTACTCTTCCATGACGTATTTGCCGCTGACATTTTTGGCTGCGATATATTTTCAAAAATTGATCGCTCACCGGGAAAAAATTAAAAACTACATTTTGATACTTTATATTCTATTGGGTGTTTTGTGGTTTTTTATTTTTCTATTGGTACCATATATTCTAAAAAATCCTTCCATCATCTTACCTTATATCTCAGATCAGGCGGCCATCAACTCCCTGCTTATGTCATCAATAATGAATGGGTACGAACCCATCATCGGAATCATATTTGCCACCGGCATTTTGACTTCAATATGGTACATCATACAGAAAAAACTGTTCAAGGCATTGTGGATAGTTTCGATTTCCGTTGGAATGACTTTAATGCTCACAAATTTTATGATTTTGCCTGCTGTTGAAAGACTTAGCCAGGGACCGGCCATCAACTTTTATAAAACGCTGGCAGATCAGGATGTATATGTGACACCGATAGGATTTAAGAGTTATGCACAATATTTTTATGCCAAGACCAAACCCCAGCTTCATTCCCGAAATGCGGATATTGAATGGTTGGTCAAGGGAGATATTGATAAAGATGTCTATTTTGTATCTAAGTCAGACAACACAGAACTGGAAAAATACCAGGATATCCAAAAGATCAGATCTGAAGGTGGTTTTTCTTTTTATGTTAGAAATAAGAAAAAAGACTAATGTGTTTAACCATTGCAGGAATTAAATGCCTCGCTACACTCATTCCCTATAGGGACGCCTCACCCGATATCTTATTGAAATGCTGATCTACCCTTATTGGGGTTACCATTTAATTCATCAAATAAATTGATGAATTTAGACTTTTAGACAAATTCAAAAAGTGATGTTATTTCTGTGCCGTCTTTACAAGATACCACGCTACTACCGAAAATATGATATTTGGTATCCAGACACCCAGCATAGGATGTAGCGAAAGGTTGGTAGAAAAGGTGGTGCTAAATTTTGAAAGGATCACATATGTGGCACCCAAGATAACTCCTGCAGCGATATGGAAGCCCATACCTCCTCTGACTTTTCTTGATGCTACAGCAACACCAATAAGAGTAAGGATAAAAAGTGTAAACGGCTCAGCGCTTCTCCGATACAACTCTATGCTGTATTTTTTTCCTGAATCCAGTCCTTTGTCCTGCTCATATTGTAAAAACCTGCGTAGCTCGCTGGATGTCATTAGTTCCATTTGATTGGTATAGCGTGTAAAGTCTTCGGGTATAAAATTGAAACTAGTGTCAATGTGATCGTTTGGTTTGGAGACAAGAGTTTCATAGGTCTCTGCAAATGTTCTTTCTTCCCACCCTTCGAGTTTCCATTTATTGGGTTGACCAATGAAAACTAATCGGTTGGCCTTCAGAGTATACACCAATTGATTGTCCTTAAATTTTTCAAGCCGGAAAACCCTGCCCGAACTATCATAACTCGAATAACTTCTGATATACACTTTTTCATCCTTGGAAATCCAGAAATGAATATTGTGATTGAGCGTGGATTGGAGCGATGGTTTGATATACTTGACTTCAAAAGCATTTTTATGTACATTGCTTTTGGGTATCACATAGTTATTTCCTATCCACAGTAAACCACTGATAATGGCTGCTCCCAAAAGATATGGTCTCATAATCCTGGAGTAGCTCACTTTCGAACTGAGCATACTGATGATTTCAGAGTTTTTTGCCATTCTGGATGTAAAAAATATTACTGCCAGCAATGCAAACAATGGCCATAACAGTCCGTTGATATAGGGTATAAAGTAGATATAATACTGTACAAATATTTCGGGAAAACTCAGTCCTGAATTTACAAATTTATCAATCCATTCAAAGTAATTGATAGATACGGCAATCATCGTGATAAGCATCATCGTAAAGAAAAATGTGCTTAGATATTTTTTGATAATATACCAATCCAGAATCTTCATAATAGCTTATAATCTTTGACTTACGGATTTTACCATTTCTGTCTTCCAGTTATAAAACGTTCCTTCCTCGATTTTTCTTCGGCTCTCAGATACTAACCACAGAAAAAAGCTAAGGTTGTGCAAAGTAGCAATCTGTCCCGCAAGTAATTCTTCTACCTTAAACAGATGTCTCAGATATGCTTTTGTGTGATGCCTGCTGGTAGGTGCCGGACTTCCTTCATCTATCGGAGTGAAGTCGTCCTGCCATTTGGCGTTTTTAATGTTTATCAAACCATTTTTAGTGTATAAAAGTCCGTGTCGGGCGTTGCGGGAAGGAAGTACACAGTCAAACATGTCGATACCCAAAGCTATACTCTCCAGTATATTTTCAGGAAGACCTACACCCATAAGATACCGTGGCTTATCAGCTGGCAATATACCGCATACCAACTCAGTCATAGCATACATGTCTTCATGAGGTTCACCTACAGAAAGGCCACCTATCGCGTTCATATCCTGGTCCTGTGCAGCAATAAATTCTGCAGACTCTTTCCTGAGATCAGGATAAGTACTACCTTGTACGATCGGTGAAAATGTCTGTTCATATCCATATACAGGATCGGTAGCATTCATCCTGCCTATACATCTTTTGAGCCATCTGTGGGTCATGTGCATAGAGTTTCTGGCATATTTATATTCGCATGGATATGGCGTACACTCGTCAAATGCCATCACAATATCAGCTCCTATTATCCTCTGGATATCCATTACTGACTCCGGACTAAAAAAGTGTTTAGAACCATCTATATGAGACTGAAACCTCACACCTTCTTCTGTGATTTTGCGCATGCCCTTAAGCGAATATACCTGATAACCACCAGAATCTGTCAGTATAGGTTTGCCCCAATGGATAAATCGGTGTAATCCTCCGGCCTTTTGCAGTATTTCAGTCCCGGGCCTGAGATATAGATGATATGTGTTACCAAGTATTATTTGTGCCTGAACAGATTCTGACAATTCATGCTGGTGTACACCTTTGACAGTGCCCTGCGTACCTACGGGCATAAATATGGGTGTCTTGATATCACCATGTGCAGTGCTGATGATGCCTGTTCTGGCGACACTGGCTTTATCTTTATGTTGGAGTGTAAACTTCATCAAATTAATTTGCACGGTATCTTGCCATGTCCATTTTTACAAGCACAGCCACCATGATAGAAAATGCAATAAGACTGGAACCACCTTTGCTGATAAAGGGAAGTGGAATACCTACCACGGGCAAAAGACCCATTGTCATACCAATATTGAACAGAAAGTGGAAGAATAATATTCCTGCTACAGCATAGCCATAATTACGAATAAATTCAAGATTTGCTCTTTCTGCGATGATAATACACCTGGTAAGCAATACGGTGAACAGAAAAATGACTCCTAATATCCCGACAAAACCCTGTTCTTCTCCTATAGAAGTGAAAATAAAGTCTGTTTCCTGTTCAGGTACATAGTCCAGTTTTGTCATTTCACCTTGCAAAAACCCTTTTCCTGTCAGCCCACCGGATCCTATGGCCATTTTGGCTTGAAGTATGTTATAAAGCGATCCTCTTGGGTCACATTTCTCCGGGGCCAGCCACACATTGATCCGTTCTTGCTGGTGGGGTTTCAGTACATTGTCAAACACATAGGTGGCCATAAATCCAAATGAGGAGGCCACTATAATCAATGATGTGATTAGGCTGACAATCTTGATATTTTTCTTTTTTAGTTCTCTATATAAATACACCAAAAATGCCAGGGATGGAGGAATGATAACATTGGTTTTTTCATCTTGAAATAACATAAATACCATGATCAACAGGACGGCAGAGATAGAAATCACAGCATTTTTCGGTTTTTCAAGATCCAGAACATATACAGCAAATCCAAGCAACAACAAAAAGGAGGTGACATGTAATGGTCCAAATAATAATGATAATATGAAAACCGCTGCCAACCCTATCCCGGATATGATCACCCATGGTGATTGCCCTCTTCTGTATAATAAAATGAAAAATGAAAAATATACTAAAGCAGACCCAAAGTCAGGTTGAAGCAAAATGAGTAAGGCAGGTGATATAAACAATGCCATAGATACCAATACTACTTTACTGTTCATAGTACTGCTTTTAAAAAAACTCAGATAACTTGAAACGGCCAAAGCTGTACCAAATTTAGCCCATTCTGACGGTTGCATGGAAAAAGGCCCAATCGCAAACCATGCCCGGGCACCGTTGATCTCCTTACCGATGATCAAAACCATAATCAGCAGTAACATAGTAATGCCGTAGATAGGAAAAGTAAGGGCATTCCAAAATTTCCAGTCAATGACCAGCACGGCTATGAATGTAAAAATGGATAAAACTACCCAAACAGTCTGTGCACCCAATAAGGTACCAAAATCAAGGAATGCATATGGATGAGCCGGATCATGGAGGACAGCATAAACCATAAACCAACCAATGGTCACAAGGCTGAAAAAAACTGAAAGTGTGATCCAGTCGTACGTTTTATCTTTTGAAATGGAAGCTTTTTGAGCCATAAATTATTATACTTAAGTGAAACTCAGGTCTCACTACGAATCTCAAGATAGATTTTTAGGAAAAAATAATGCAAAACTTTTGTATTTAAAATGGCAAATTTGTCTCATATTCAATGGAAAACACTCAATATCCTAAAAGTGCTTTTTTACTAACATTGTCGTACACAGGAGTAGCTGCAGGAAATGATTTTTTAATTTCGAGCAGTAGCGGCATGAGTTTATTTTTACTTTCAAAATATCCTGCCCTCACCTGATAATTGGGAGAGACGTGTTTCCAGTCGGACATCATATCAGGATAAACAGCTCTGAAAGTAGCCAGCGTACTCTCCATCTCTCTGCGATCTGATGAAGACAGGATCTGTATTCTCCAGACTTTGACCATATCCTTAGCTTTGGCATTTTCTACATACCTCGCCATAAGTCTGGTGACAGATGGAGACGTTTCCACTTTGATATTACTTTGGCAAGATACCGATTCCAATGTAAGCATATACATCAAAACGATCAACCCTGCAATAATATATTTATTAAAAAATGTCATCATAAAAGAATACCTGATAAACAACGTGCAAAGGTAGATAAAAATTACACCAATCGGAGTTATTTATTGGTCTTGTGTTCATTTAAAATGTCAAAATTTACTTCATCCATATTGCCCCATTGATCAGTGATCATCAGGATATGCTGACCGATTCCTGCCTTCAGCAGGCAGTCATGAGGTTGATTATTGGTTGATGATAAGTATTGACCATCAAGAAACCAGTGTAGGACTGCCCCATTTTGCCTGTGATATGCTTTTGCTATCAGGTGATTGAGCTTGGATTCATTTTCCTTTGGCAAAAATATTTTTATATCATTCAGGGGATAGATGATTTTACATGAAGCTTCACTTTGCTGGCATAATGGGTCAAGTGGTGGTAATACCTTATATGATGTATTGGATTGTTTGTAATAATACTCCATATACGAGGGCAGTACAAAAAATGTATCCTTCAATACAGCATTGACATGACAGGCAGGACTTAGTCTAAGTTGATTTCTGCTCAACATCACTTCCTGGTGATAATTGCATTGTTGGTATTTAAAGGATGATTTTTCAATCGTAAGATTTGTCTTATTCTTACACAGCGGACCCGTGATTTTTCCTGATTCATTGCAAATGGATATGATTTCTTTTGAAGCATATCTTGGAATACTTCCAAACCACCTGTTTTCAGGCAAAATATTGAAGATTTTAAACATGACAGGAGCTGCCTTGGAGATGCCCGTCAGGTCAAAACGCCCTTCGCCACCTTCATTACCTACCCATACACCTACCATGTAATGGCCATTAAAACCCATTGCCCATGCATCTTTGTGACCAAAACTTGTGCCTGTCTTCCACGCTACTTTGTAGTCATTTGTAAAGATTTGCCAGGATTTTTCTTCTCTTGGCCGCGAGAGATCTGACATGGCCTTTATCAGATGATCAATGGTGAACGGAGAAAATGCAAAGGCAGTTTTACTTTTTACAGGTATATTCTGCTTAAGAATCTGTATGTCTCTGAACGGATCAGCTATGCCGCTATAATTCTGAGCCAAACCCTTGTAAATACGACTCAACTCCCAAAGAGATGTTTCGCCACCGCCGAGTATGATACTCAACCCATAATGATCAGCCCCTTTCTGGAGATATTTTATGTCCAGATATTTTATCAAATCATAAAATCCGTGCAGCCCTACAGTATTGAGCAATCGTACAGAAGGAACATTAAGTGATTGTATGATCATTTCTTCCAGTGGTACTGCCCCTCTGTATTTTTTATCAAAGTTCTCAGGCTGAAAATCGCCAATGGCAGTTGGAATATCAGCAATCATTTCATTGGGCAAAAATGTTGAAGTTTCCAGAGCATGAGCATACAACAATGGTTTCAATAAGCTGCCATAACTTCTGGGTGCCTGAGCGACATCTACATATGAAAAGTTGCCGCTTTGTGATGGACCGTTGCCATGATATGCCAATAGTTTATTATTTCTGATATCAATGATAGTAACAGCTATGTTTTTGATATCATCTAGTTTTAAAAATTCTGTTTCACGAGATAGCAATTCAAAACTTTTTAATTGAATTTCAGAATTCAATGTTGTTCTGAAGATGTATTGATCAGGATATCTGCCTGTGAGATATCTCAATAGATGATAGCCATGTTGAGGTATATTCTTAGTTTCAAAAGGAATTTCTTCGCCCAGATAAAGTAATAGTTCCTCTGCATTAAAATATCCTTGAGAGTGCATTTTTTTAAGTAAAAAGTCACGCTTGAATTTAAGGACATTCCTGTTTTTTGAAAGCGTCGCATGAGTTGGTCCATTGGGCATGACTGCCAGCAAGGCATATTCTGCCCAGGAGAGCCTGTCAAGAGGTCTTCCAAAGTATCTGAGTGCGGCAGCTTTTACGCCTATGGTATTGCCACCAAATGGAGCAATAGTACACCATTCCTGAATGATGGTCTCATCCCTGGTGATCAGGCTGTATTTTAAGGCAAAGATGATTTCAATGATTTTGTTGAAGTATGTCCTGTTAAGATTTTTTGACTTCATGCGCATGACCTGCATGGGGATAGTGCTTGCGCCTCGTAGTTTATTTCCTGTTTTCAAATGTGATATGATAGCTTTCACCATTGATATAGGATTTACACCCGGATGATAGCGGAAGTACTCATCTTCATATATGATGATACAATCCTTTAGAGGCTCGGGTATCTTTTCATCCAATGGAAAACACCATTGCTGATCTTTTGATATGGTAGCAGACATCATTCTGCCATCCTCTCCGTACAGTATTCTGCTGTAGTCATGCCGAGTATCAGGTAATGGTATGCATAGCCACACTATAATCAATAAAATGGCGGTTACCCACAAAAGTTTTTTCTTGTTAAAATTTCGGAAATACAAAAAATATTTTTTTTGAATAATACAAAAGTAAGTCAAATTTAAGATTAGTTCTATACATTTTGCTCTTTAAATGAATGAGTTAAAAACAGGTCTGTAATTGAAACAATTGAATGGAGCAATTGCAAACTTATATCATCTTGCAATGTGATGTAAATCATTGTATTAACTACAGAAAAGTATTCATTTTGCGTGTGATGTTAAAATAATTTCGATAACAGTTTAAAATCACCGTTTATGTTCAGAGAATTAGAAATCACAGGTTCAGGAGTTGGATACTTCTTCCTTGCATTTATCTTGCTCACGGTGGGTATTGTATGGGTTTTTAAGTATAAGTTTAAAGGGCTTGATCCAAAAAATCTGCGAAGTAAGTATGATGGTAAAAAAGCATCATCCTTTGCTGAATCCACAAAATATCCGGATGTGGATATTTTCCAACACTCATCTTCATTATTTAACTATGGAATATTAATCTCCATGGCATTGGCTTTGGTTACCATGAACTGGACGACCTATGAAAAGAAAATAAAAATAGATCTGAATGATCTGGTATTGAGTGAAGAAGTCGAAGTGGAAGTTCCACGTACTAATGAACCGCCGCCACCACCGCCACCACCGCCACCACCAGTGATTCAGGAAGTTCCAAATACAGAAGTTATTGTAGAAGATCAACCTGTATTTGAAAATCAAGAAGTGACAATGGAATCAAAAGTGGAAGCACCTGTATATGTAGAAAAAAAGGCAGCACCGCCACCACCGCCACCGCCACCGCCACCAGCACCTGAAGAAGCAGAAATCTTTAAGGTGGTAGAACAAATGCCAAGATTTCCAGGCTGTGAAGACAAAGGCACTGATAAAGAAAAATCAGAATGCTCAAGAACAAAACTTCTTGAATATATTTATGGTAACCTGAAATATCCGGCAATCGCCCGTGAAAACGGTATAGAAGGTCAGGTGGTATTACAGTTCGTAGTAGAAAGAGATGGATCTATTACTGATATCAATGTCGTAAGAGACATCGGTGGCGGATGCGGCGAAGCAGCTGTAAATGTCATCAATGGAATGAATAAAATGGGAAATAAATGGGTACCAGGCAAACAAAGAGGAAGACCCGTGAGAGTACTGTTTACCCTACCTGTAAAATTTGTAATAGCATCAAGCTAAGTGGGTATTTAATATCTCGTCAACTTCGCTAAACATAAAAATTTAAAAATACACAAAGCCACATTTTTGTAAGAGTATGTTTAATTTTTCATGTTTGAGCGAAAGTGAACAAATTTACTTATAAACGAGGCATATTTTGTAGT
Source organism: Saprospiraceae bacterium (assembly GCA_016718205.1). Classification (GTDB taxonomy): domain Bacteria; phylum Bacteroidota; class Bacteroidia; order Chitinophagales; family Saprospiraceae; genus OLB9. Next base: position 454,705 of record JADKEB010000034.1, on the reverse strand, counting down.
CGTAGCCGGTCAAGACGATTTTTTAAAAAAATGTCTTGATCGGGACAGAAGCGTCCGAAAGCTCAAGCGTAGCTTGACACCGTACGGCGAAAAATATAACGAAGGATAAAATTAAATTTGTCGCTTGCAGCCAAATGATGGAATTTTAAACATACTCTAAGTCTATTTCATAAAGGGATGACATTTTTTTGTTATCCCTTTATAATTTTGGGGCTTTTATCCAGTATTTCGAGGTAAACTTAGCATCCTCATAAGCCTAAATTAAAAGTGCCTACATATCAAAATCAAATAACTCTTTGAGATCCATTCCTAAGGCATTGGCAATTTTCTTAGCATGTGTAATGCTGGTATTTATTTTGCCAAGCTCTATCCTGGAAATTTGACTTGCTTCCACGTCGCAAATATTGGCAAAATGCTGCTGAGAATAACCCCGCTCTATCCGCAATTTACGAACTCGTTTTCCAAATATTGCTATCAAATCGTTGTCTCTTGAATATCCCACAGTGCAATATTTGAGAAAAAAATAGAAAATATTTCAGGCAAATTTGCAATAGAAAATTTTGTACTCTCATTTCAAGATATTATCTTTGTAGTACAAATGATATTGCGCAAGTCAGAGATATTGATTTTGTTTTAGGAATCAATGGCACAAGAAATATTCTGCGTGCTTTTGGCTTGATTTTTGGGATACATACATAAACACATAGGATGATGCGTAACTATTTATCTACATTTTTGATGGTCAATTTTTTATTGACTGGTGTATTACTTCAGGCACAAAATGCTTTGGTACCAGATATATTGCCGAGTGCAGATGCGACGGCACTGGGGAAATATGATAAATTTCAAGTTTCATCATATACGGGACAAGTAGATATTAGCATACCACTGTATACGTTGCAAGCAAATAATAAAACTATTGATCTTCGATTAAATTATGATGGGTCTGGCATATTAGCAAGACAGCATCCGGGGTGGGTTGGACAAAATTGGTCATTGAAAGCTGGTGGAGTCATCACCAGAACTGTCCATGGTCTTGCAGATGAGTATGGCATGACCAATGGCCCAGAATACAACAATACTAGCTTTTCATACATTAGTGTCATAAAAATGGAGGTTTTATTACACCAAATCGAACGTCCACTATGGATAGCTTAAAATCCTGGCTGAGTTCAAACACAAACTGGCCCTATTGCACTGGACTATGAGGCCGATGTTTTTAATTTTAACTTTATGGGTATTTCAGGAAGTTTTTTTCTTGACTGGGATGGTCAATGGAAGGTTATTTCGAATCAAAATATCAAAGTAGAATTTGATATCTATAACAATAACAACTACATTATTCCATTTATTGAATTTATGCCAAATACTAATAATACCAAAAGATATCAAGATGTAATTAAAGGGTTTACGTTGATAGATGACGAAGGTTATCGCTATACTTTTGGACGGTATAGTTTCCTAAATGGAAATGTACACACTGGCCAAAATGCAATAGAGTATTCAATATCCTTTCTCCAACAATATTCATGGAGTTGCTGGCCAAAATCCATTTTTTAATGAATGGATAGCAACTGCCTGGCATATGACCAAAGTAGAAGATTTTAATATGAATACCATATTTGAATTAAGCTATGAAAGAAGCTATTTTACTGCACAACTTTACAATACGCTTTATGTGCAAGAAAAATTTTGCTCAGATGCAGATGGACGGCTTTCAGCGAGCCATGGGAATTCAAATACGATCGAAGGAGACTATCAAGCAAATGGTGCATTGATTTCTAATTCATATTTAAAAGAAATTAAATCAAACAAAGGTGAACAACTTGAATTTATCAGAAGTAATGCCATTCAAAAAAAATTTGACTGGAATTTTCAATTTGCTACTTATACTCAATTTGTCTTATGCCCCTTGATCCAATGTGTTGATAATTATCCTTATCCTTTTCTCCAGTATCCAGGTTACTATAGTTTTAATCCCCAACAAGCACTGTCTAATCCTTTAAATGGATTGATGTGGATGAAACTGGATACCATTATATATCGAAAAAATTATATTGGACAAAATACTTATATAATAAACGGAATTAAGTTAGAGTACAACAATAATGCAAATGAAAGATTAAACTTACAATCTGTTCATATTATAGGCAATGACATATTAACAAACTCGAATGCCAACAAGCATTCTTATGTCATGGAATACAATAATTTTTATCAGTTACCAGATTATTTAACCAGAAAATTTGACCATTTTGGATATTATGACGGAACAAATGATTATATGCCAACTACTTTAGGCGCTTTTTTTAATTTTTCATTATGGCAATTGAATTACTACAATTCTAGGAATTCATCTCTTTACTATGCAAAATTGGACAGTTAACTTCATGAAGTTCCCTACGGGAGGAAAAACGAATTTGACTTCGAACTGCATGATTACAGTAGCATATTAAGCGATGACAGACAAAGTATTGTAGGTGAAAATGGGAGTATTGGCGGTCTCCGCATCAGAGAAATTAGATATTTTGACGACATTACTTCCAATTATGTCAAACGTAGCAGATACTTTTATAAGCTGGATATCACAATAATGGAAATCTCAGTAGTGGCATACTGAGTATAAAGCCGAGATATGTTTGGGACCCATTGGGAATTGAATACTGCTTGGTCTCCAAGTCATGGATATTGGGAGTCAAAAGTTTCAGAAATAATTTGATTCCTCTCTTACCAATTTGTATGAAAACCCAGTATCCTATAGAGAAGTGACGGAAGTAAATGAAGATAACTCTTTTATGACCAATACTTATTTCTCATGTAGAAATTAAAGACCAACTGCCTTACACTAACTTAATCCCAGAATATAGTCCATATAGTGAATTTACCGATATGGGCTTCTATCGGACGACAGAAAGAAACCTATTACTATTCATCGGATAATACACTGGTCAAATCAAAAAAATATTATTATAATTTGAACTCCATCAGCAATTCAAATGAGTATGGCATCACAACAGACGCTGCAGTAGCATATGTATGTCTTCCATTGAATGCAAATTATGCTTTTTATGGCTCAGCCAGAAAGATATATCATAAAAAGGGGTGTATCCCATTTTTACATTAAGCTGTATTTCTCAAATATTCTTGAAGTACACTCCATTTGTTATTCATGTTTAGGTTTCTAAGGCTTATTATATTTGTTGCACCCCTTTTCCGTCCATCTTTGCCCTGATAGTTTACACCGTTTTTGAACTAGAGTCCTATGCGCTGCTTCCATCGCTCCACTGCCGATTTGTAAGCCTTGTTTTAGATAAGACGGATAATTCATGCGTGTCTCATTTCTTCTCAAATAACCTAATAATTTTTCCTTCTCTTCTGATTTTGACTTTGACTTTGATATACAAGTTATCTTTTCTATCTCTTTTATTACTTCCTGCCCGCCCTCTTTTAGGAGTTTTGCGTGCATATCAATCTGCCACTTTTTCCTCTTTATTTTGTCTGAAATAACTTTGGTTGAAAAATAACATATTTTTTCATAGGCATGAAAAAAATCTAATATCTTTAGTGCGCAAGGATACTTTTCATTTATCCAGTTGTGTATCCATATTGCCCCATCTACTATAAAGACCATTCGTTCTTTAAGATATTTATAACTGTCTAGGTATTGTTCCATCTTTTCTTCAAATGTGGTGTGGTCTCCAATGTGAAAAGTGTACCATGACTCATCAATATAACCTCTTTTATCATTGGTTTTCAATAAGTTATTTGAAGAGTAAACCCTACCAACTTTTACTTCTTTCCACTTTTCTTCACGAGTCAATACATACCCTCCGTCGCAATGTGCATACAACACTTCAGTGTCTTGGCTTATTTCTGGGTTTAGTGTCATTATCCTTTCTTTTGGTCATCTAACCACTCAGCACTTTTCTCTCCTAGATCATTGCAAAGTCTGTGAATTTTATTATCGTCAATTCTTAACCCATTGTCTTTTCTATCACCTCTGATGATGATTCATAACATTCACTTTGACCAACGTAACTCACAATATCTTTTAGTAACGGACTCATCTTACACCCTTTTATTGAAGAAATAAATGGGTGTTCTTTATTCAAGTCCATCTTACCATAATAGCCAATTATCGTTTTTTTTTACGATAATTATTCTGCTCTCCTCCGATGGTTTGCGTGACAACATCAAGGTTAATCTTTTGAAGCTGTTCAACGCAAAATTTTTCGAAATCATAAAAATTCTCTGAGGTCTGTTCTTTAAGTTCTATCTCATTCAAAAGTTGGCTAAACTGGTTGAGAAGTTTAACCTTATCCATTTGAATTATTATTTGGTTCGAACAAATTTATAACACCTTTCTCATGTTTTCAAACTTTTTTTTGCAAAAATGGGATACACCCCATAAAAAGTTATTGTTGGACTCCATGACCACAACAGAACATTATGGGCCACTTGCCATTTCGGTCAGAGAAAGTCTTAGATACACTGGTTACACCATCAATGGAAATGTCATTGCCTTCCTCATGCAAAAGTCCGTCACCAACTCTGATGGAAAGGTGTTTATGGATTACTACAAATACCCGTTTGATCATACTTCAAGCTATCCTGGCCAGCAAGCACATGACCAGCTTAGTGAATGCACATAGGTTTCCGGTAGTATATAAAGAGAAAAAAGTTAATGGTATTGTTTTCGATATACAAGAAAATCTGTTTTCATTGTTTGACGGAAAACCGATGATATCAAATGTCAAACGTAGAGAGTGCACTTGGGATGTAAATGGTGCAATGCAATGTGCTGATGATGATGCATCATTTGTAGATAATTACAATATGATATATCTACTACCCATCCAAAGCAGGAAAAAGGGATGGTTGGCAGAAAACCTGACATTGGGCTATCGTGGGTTGGTGACAGGCTGGAATTTTTCAAATCATAGTAAGACATATAACTACCATCAAAATGATTTTTTGGGATCAATTACGGACGTAGATGGTCAACAGAGTACTTTTGAATATGATTTATTTGGCAGGTTGAAAAAAAGTACATTATATCCCAAAAATTTGACCAATACCTACAACTACCATTTCAGTACTTCCTCTGCCGACAAGAGCTACTTGAAACCAACATCAAGTATCCTCTCAGTACAGACAGTGCCATAGAATATCCGATTGGTTTCCTCCGATGATGCCTGCGCTCCCTATGTATTCATTGAACTTGTCCATCAGGTTTGATTGTTTTAAGAAGTCTATACACTTGCTTACGGTCGCTGGTGGTATCTGTACTTTCGGGCTTTGCTGACCTCTCCCTTTTTGGTATTGGGCTTTGTCTCTGTAATGCTCAGCAAGCTGGCCAATCTGTTAAATCGGCCTCCAGTTCTCTCTGCTGATGCTCAACTTTTCAGCCATGAGTTTGCTCGTGGCTTCTACTTGTTTGTATTCGTACAGATCCAGTTTTAACGTGATGCTTTGCATGGTGATGTTAGTTTAACGCTATTTGTAAGGTTATCTTTAGGCTGTCCATCTGATCGGTTTTGAAGCCTTTGATTTGATAGCTCGCCGCTTCGCTGGCATATTTCAGGTTGTAGGGATTTTGGTATCTAGACCGTTTGTTTTGACTTGATTTTCTTTTTTTTCAGGTGTAGAAGTTATTGGCTGTTTACTTCCACTTCTCCCGTGCAAAGATTGGGCTTTCTGTTTGTTCTGTCTTTTTTATTTTCATTTGATTTCTCAGTTGGATGATGGCCATGAAGAATTGCATGATTTTGGCGTTTCTTCCTTTGATGAGACAGGAACGTTGATTTTGATTCTCCAAGAATGAAGGTTATTCATGGGAGACAAGGGACAGCGTGTGTCTGATGTGGACTATAAAACGCCCGCTCCAAGCTTTTTGAAATTTTAGACCTTATGGGAGATGGATTTCAGAGTCAGGGACTGGAGATGTTCAGAAGGGGCTAATTTAGGTATCACTATGTCAATGAGCGAAAGTAGCTACTTCAGATGAGATTCCTGCTTCTTTCTGGAAAAATTGCTGAATGAAGATTCAAAGCCAAAGCAGAAGTGACCATTGATTTTATAAAACCGCTCTTAAATAATAAAGCTCATTTGATTGTACATATTTGGTTTATTTCAGGTGTTTAACAATATCTTTTCGGCATTGTACTTTGTAATTCAAAATTGGTAATTTTGAAGGTTATGACAATAACAGAAAGTGTGGCGCTGAATAGCCGGGAGATAGTGTCCTTCCCGGAGAGTTGGTATGGGTAAATGTTAACTCCGTCATGACTATGGATTATTTGGGCAAACAGTGTTTTAAGGCTTTTGAGAGCCTCAGTCCGGACAAAAAACTATTTGATAAAAATAAGGTAATTTGTGTGAGTGATCATTTGGTTCCGCCACCTACAGAGCAGTGGGCAACCATGCTCAATGAATGGAGGGAAATCGTCAGAGGTTATGACATTCCATATTTTTATGATCTTGGAAGACAAGGTATAGCACACCAGATTATGGTCGAACAAGGTCACGTCCTACCAGGAAAAGTTTCTATAGGAACGGATAGTCATGCCAATACTTATGGTGCAGTCGGTGCAGTAGGAAATGCTATTGGCGTAACAGATGCTGCGGTAGCCATGGCTACAGGCAAATGTTGGTTGCGCGTACCGGAATCTGTAAAATTTGTCATCAAAGGTGAGTGGCAACCTTATGTCATGGCCAAAGATCTGAGTCTGCATATCATGGGCATGATGCATTGGAACGGACATTTGATATATAAAGCTTTGGAATATACAGGACCAGCCATCGAAGCATTAAGCATTGCGGGAAGAATGACATTGTGCAACATGACAGTGGATTTGGGTGCAAAAAACGGAATCATAGCACCGGACCAAAAAACGGTAGATTATCTCAGACCGGTGCAAAAATCTGACTGGCAGATGTTGGCAAGTGATGAAAATGCCCGTTATGACGCAGTATATGAAGTAGATGTAACCAATGTAGGACCCACAGTGAGTAAACCCGATAAACTGGACGATGTTGTTCCTGTTGAGGCATTAGTTGGTACTAAATTCAATAAAGCATTTGTAGGTACATGCACCAATGGAAGAACTGAAGATTTTGCCATCATGGCAGATATACTTAAGGATAAACAAATCCACCGGGATGTCAATATGATCTGTATACCTGCCAGTCAGGATGTGTATTTGGAATGCATAGAAAAAGGATATTTTTCAACACTCATCAAAGCCGGAGCAGCGATAGAAACACCAAGTTGCGGACCATGTGCTGGTATTCACACCGGTGTAGCGGGCGATGGAGATATAGTCTTAAGTGCCGGAAACAGAAATATGAAAGGTCGTATGGGTAGCAGAAATGCCCAGATCTACTTAACAAGTCCTGCTGTGGTCGCAGCTTCTTCGATTTTTGGGGTCATCACAGACCCAAGAAACATTAAATGACAAACGATATAAGTCTTAATATATGATAATAAGAGGAAAGGCGTGGGTAACCAAAACATATGTGATGAGTTATGAAATGGTAATTCAGAAGTTTTGGACGTCGCCGATAGATAAAGAAGAAAATGCAAAATGGATTATGGCCGGCGTAGACGAAGCATTCAACAGAGAAAACGGGTTTAAGGATCATGGTTATACTTTTATAGTGGCTGGCCATAATTTTGCAGGAGGAGGCAAGAGTATTGAGCATTGTATCACGGGATTGATGGGAGCCGGTATAAAAGCCGTCTTTGCGACGAGTTTTGCAAGATTGCAATTCAGAAATGCCATCAACTACGGTATGTCTTTTGTCACTGCAAGAGATATGAATTTAGCATGTGAAACCGGTGACGAGTTGGAATATCACCCTGAAACAGGAATGGTATATAATCTGACTAAAAATCTCCAATTCCAATGTGTGCCGGTAGCACCTTTTTGTGGCAGAAGTCGCTGCATCAGGCGGTCTGATGGAATTTATTAGGAAAAAAATAGCCGACGGGACAGTCCAGGATTTAAAATAAAAGTGAAGCATGATATCAAGTAAAGCTAAGGATAAACTCACGAATGGCGGCATCTTGTATGGAGCGATCTCCCCTACATCTGACCCGACTATTTGCGAGTATCTGGGTTGGGCAGGGCTGGATTTTTATATGATAGATGGCGAGCATGGTCCTATCGATGTATCTCAGACTGTTGGCATGATACGTGCCTGCGAAAATACTGGTATCTCACCATGGGCAAGGATTAGGTCTGTCGATGAAAAATTAATATTGCAATACATGGATGCTGGGATAGTTGGTGTGATGATGCCTGGTATTGTGAATATATCACAGGTAAAAGAATTGGTAAACGCCGTAAAATATCCACCGTTTGGCAAAAGAGGGCTTGGCCCTGTAAGATCAGCCGACTATCTGGCAGGCACAATGAACCAACTTCAATATATTGATTACGCCAACAAAAATACTTTAGTTTTTCCGCAGATGGAGGACATTGTATGTATGGATTTTCTGGATGATATGGTAAATATGGAAGGTGTAGATGGCATTATCATCGGCCCCAGAGATTTAGCAATGAGCATGGGATACTATGACGGACCCAATCATCCGGAGGGTAAAAGAGATTATTGAAACTGTGTTTGCAAAAACTAAGGCTGTAGGAAAGATAATCGGGACAGTAGCAGCTACAAAAGAGCAGGCAGATGGCTTGATCCAAAACGGAGCACAGATTATACTAAATTCTGTACAAGGTTTGATAACGTCCGGTGTAAAAGGATTTAAAAATCAATAAGTAAAGCATAACCATCAAATAATATCCAATAAAAATGACATTAATAGTATTGTTCAATCTCAAAGACGAGACCTCTGCGATAAAATATGAAACCTGGGCACAAACCGTAGATGTACCCACAGTGAAAAGGTTGACTTCAGTATCTGATTTTAAAGTATTCAAAACTTCCGGAGTTTTAGGCAGCGAGTCGCCGGCTCCTTTTCAATATGTAGAAATTCTCGAAGTCAATGATATGGAACAATTAGGCAAAGATATCAGTACAGACATGATGAAATCTATCGCTGCACAATTTCAGGATTTTGCAGACAATCCCACATTTATGATGGCGGGCCAAATAGCCTGATAAAATACAGTAATGAAGTTAGGTATAGATATAGGAGGGACATTTACGGATCTGGTTTTATTGAATGAAGCAGATCATAAAATTTATTTTGGCAAAACCCTTACCACCTATCCTGACCCTACTTTGGGAATCATTACGGGAATTCATGAAATTACTGAAAAAAACAGTTTAGCCATAGCAGATATAAAATCTATAGTTCATGGGACGACACTCGTGACTAATGCCATCATAGAGCGCAAAGGAGCAAAGACAGGATTGCTTACCACCAAGGGTTTTGAAGATGTCCTGGAAATAGGTCGCGAAATGAGATATGATATTTATGATATTTTCATCACAATGCCTAAACCTCTCATTCCTTCTGTTCTCCGGGTAGGTATAGATGAGCGAATGAACAATAGCGGCCAGATCATCAAAAGGTTGGATGTAGTTCACGTTCGTGAAAAAATCAGATTTTTGGTCAGTAAAGGCGTAAAAAGTATTGCCGTCAGTTACTTACATTCATATGCAAATGCGCAACATGAGCAGATAACAGGACAAATATTATCTGATGAATTTCCTGAAATTACGTACTCACTAAGCAGTGATGTTATGCCTGAAATCAGAGAATATGAACGTACCAGCGCTACCGCCATGAATGCTTATGTTCAACCTTTGACCCATGAATACCTTACCAACCTCATCAAAAAGCTCAATATCATTGGTTTTTTCGGTAAGCTACACATAATGGATAGTGCCGGTAGACTGACCACAGTAGAAGGTGCGGTGAAAACGCCTGTTCAATTGTTGGAGAGTGGACCTGCTGGTGGCACAATGGCAGGTGTTTTTTTGGGCCAGATGATAGATAAAAAAGATTTATTGGCCTTTGATATGGGAGGTACGACGGCAAAAGCATCCATGATAAGGGACCTGGAGCCTGAAATCACCAACCATTTTGAAGCTGCAAGAGAAAAAAGATTTAAAAAAGGAAGCGGCTTACCGGTTAGAATTCCGGTTATTGATATGATTGAAATCGGTGCCGGCGGCGGAAGCATAGCGTATATCAATCACCTTGGGCTTTGACGGTAGGTCCTGAGAGTGCATCTTCCACACCGGGACCAGCCTGTTATGGACGAGGTGGCGAACATCCTACAGTGACTGATGCAGATCTAATCCTTGGATTCCTGAATGCAGATTTCTTTTTAGGAGGTAGCATGTCCTTAAATAAAGAAGCGGCAATTACTGCGATGAAAAACAAAATTGCTGATCCATTGGGTATCACTGTAGAAGCTGCAGCCTGGGGAATTCATCGTATAGTCAACGAAAATATGGCCAATGCCGCTCGGGTACATATCATAGAAAAAGGACTTGATCCACGTTTTTTTTCTATGTTGGCCTTTGGCGGAGCAGGTCCTGTGCATGCTTTTCATGTAGCCCGATTGATGAATGCACCACAACTCATCATACCCGCAGGAGCCGGGGTTTTAAGTGCATTAGGGTTTCTGGTAAGTCCTGTGGCCAAGGAAGAAATCTTTAGTTATATTTCTGTTTTGGAAAATCTGGATTGGCAAAGAGTCAATAAAATGATTTCAACACTTACCCAAAAGGGAAAACAATTTGTCATGAATGCAGGAATTGATCCCAAGGATATTCAGGTTAATGTGACTTGCGATATGAGGTACGCCGGTCAGGGACATGATATCCATGTAAAAATGCCCAACGGCATATTAGGAAAAGCTTCTATGGACGAAATTATCGGCAATTTCAAAAAAGAATATAGTACAAGATATGGACGAATTATCGAAGGTATTCCGGTCGAAGCCATTACCTGGAGAATATTGGTCAAAGGACCTTCACCTCGTTTTATTCCCAAACAAGCCGGCATAGAAAGTGGTGCAACAGCTTTAAAAGGAAGTAGAAATGTATTTTGGGGTCAGGATTTCGTAAATACACCAGTGTATGAAAGATATGCCATCACGACTGATATGGCATTAAAAGGCCCTTGTATCATAGAAGAATATGAAAGTACCACTGTCGTAGGACAAAATGCGATTGTGCGTGTGGATGAATTTAAAAACATCATTATAGAAATGGAATATTGAAATGAAGCAATATAACGCAATAGATTTATCCCTGCTCTGGGCACGATTGATCTCTATAGTAGATGAAGCAGGTACCGCACTACAACGTACTGCCTTTTCTTCTGTTACCCGAGAAAGCGCTGATTTTGCCGTAGTTTTACTGGATACCAAGGGACAATCTCTGGCACAAAGCAGTGTGAGCGTACCGTCATTTCTGGGCGTTTTGCCTTTTTTAGTAAAGGCATTACTTAAAGACTATTTCCCCGAAAAATCATGGCAGGAAGGGGATGTGGTCATCACCAATGATCCATGGTTGTGTGCAGGACATAAGCCCGATATAGGCATAGTGACACCCATTTTTTTTGAAAAGAAGTTAGTCGGCTTTATAGGCTGTATTGCCCACAGCCCGGATATAGGCGGAACACTTTGGGGCGCCAATGCCAAAGATTACTATGAAGAAGGACTGTATATACCACCGATGAAACTTTATGATGCAGGCCAAAAAAACGAACCACTCTTTAGCATCATCAGAAACAATGTAAGGGCTGCCGACCAGACTGTAGGAGATATTTTAGCTCAGGTAGCAGCCAATGATCAGGGTATAAAATCCCTGCACCGCATGATGGCAGAAAATAAGCTCACTGAAATAGATCATCTTGGAAAACAAATCATCGATGCCTCTGAAAAGTCGATGCGTGCGGCTATAAAAGCGGCTCCGGAAGGAACTTACCATGCAGAATATCACGGTGATGGCGGTGGCAAATCAGAACCGGTTCTGCTCAAGTGTGCTGTCACCATTAAAAATGACAGTATTCATGTAGATTATACCGGCACATCTGCCGCTCATTCATTGGCCATTAATGCAGTACTCAATTATGTTTTTGCCTATACCGCCTATCCTATCAAATGTATCTTTAGTCCGGATGTGCCCAACAATGAAGGGAGTTTCAGACCTATAAGCATACACGCACCCGAAGGAAGTCTGCTCAATGCTCAAAAACCCTCGCCGCTCGGGGCACGAAATGTTACAGGCAATATCCTGTATGGTCCAGTGATGAAAGCGCTAAGTCAGGCAGTACCGGACAAGGTTCAGGCTGACTGCGGATCTGCTGTTTGGGTGATGGTGTTGAGTGGTAAAAAAGAAAATGGCAAGGAATATGTAGAATATTTATTTCTGGCAGGAGGATATGGCGGCAGAAAAGGACTAGCAGGAGAGCATACCCTTTGTTATCCTACCAATGTGGCAAATGTCCCTATTGAAGTATTTGAAAATGATGCTCCTGTACTGGTGACTTGCAAAAGTCATATCAAAGGAAGTGGTGGCAATGGAAAGTATAAAGGTGGGATGGGTCAGCGATTTGCTTATAAAAATATAGGCAAAACACCCATTCACATAAGTAATGTCACAGAAAAAATAAATAATAAAGCTTATGGACTTTTCGGGGGAAAAGAAGGAAAAAGTGGCAAGATATATATTGTCACAGCACTCGGCAAAAGAAGACATACTCCGATAAAAGGACACGACAAGCTGTATTCGGGAGAAGAATTGGTGATGGAATTGCCGGGCGGTGGCGGATATGGATCACCTTAATGACAAAAAAATAAAGTAATGACAGATTTCTCAGGCTGAAAACAATAAAGTATTTAAAAATTTAAATCACTAACCAATAAAAATTAAACACACATGAGTTACCAGTTACCCAGTATATACCAAAATCACGAAACATGAAGTTTTTCCTGATTTTGACCATGATGAGCGTGCCAGATATAATTATCTCGCAAACCTAAACAGATATATTTCTACAGCAATTGCTCCAGGCAATAAAACAGCATTTGACAATCGCATCGCTCCTGATTTTGAAAAAGAAGCTGGCCGTCCTTTTAAAGACAGGCATGAGGTCAAAGATGCTATGTCAAAGGATCCGGTGTATCAGATGTGGGCAGCGTTGCGTAGAAGTACGATGGAAATGAGACAACAAAATGGAAGGGCAGTAGTCCTGCGCCAGGCAAAAGAATTGGCTCAAAAAACGCATCAAATCAACAAAAATGCACAAAACCTTCACCTTAAAGATAACTTTGAAGTTCCTGCATATCTGAAACATGTAGACAATCATCTCATGCCGGGAAGCTACCATACCGAATATTTTAATGGTGATGTAGCCAACGCTGCCAACTATGATAGTGGTATTTTTGTGACCACTGCCGGTATGCTGGGCCGTTTGACAGATGGTGGCGGCAAAGCTATAGCTAAGTGGGTACAGGATACTTATCCGGAATTTAAGCCTAAAAAAATACTGGATATCGGTTGTGGTCTTGGACATAATACATTACCCATAGCTGTGGCCTATCCTGAAGCCGAAATTATAGCCATAGACGCAGGAGCACCGATGCTTAGATATGGCGCTGCCCGTGCAAGCGCTCTTGGTGTAAAAAATGTAACCTTTGTACAAATGGATGCTGAAAATATGGCTGAAATGGCGGATGCCAGCTTTGACTGGGTTCAAACCACCATGTTTCTCCATGAAACCGGTGGGAAAGCGATTCATAATATTTTTGGCGAAATAAAAAGATTGCTTGCTCCGGGCGGACTGAATTTGCACATCGAACAACCTCAGTATACTCCGGAAATGAGTTATTATGAGCAGTTTATGCGGGATTGGGACGCTTTTTACAACGCCGAGCCATATTGGGGACACATGCATGATCTTGCCCCATCTGCATTGATGCAGGAAGCTGGCGTGTCTGAAAATGATTTTATGCAGGTAGGTGTAAAAGCGGTCAATGATTTGGATGACAAAAAGCAGGATAGCAAAATTACCGAAGATTTTGGCAGGACTCCAATATGGAATGTCTTCGGTGGATGGAAAAAACCTTGATCCCTTGATGATGGTTATATAGTTTATAAAAATATTTCAAAAATGAGTAAAACAGATAATAACGAAATGTCATCATTACATGCAGGAGGCACAATTATTTCTGAAGATTTTGATACTTCAGGCATTAACGACATTCTGATGGCAGGGGACAAAGCTAAAGGCGGAAGACCCTATTTTTTGAATGATCCTGCCGTAGAAAGAGTACTTAATATCACGATGGCGGTGGCAACAGAATTGGCTGTGGCCAGGGAGCGAATTGATACATTAGAGAGACTTCTGGAACGCAAGGGGATTATCAGCAGAAAAGAAATTGAAGATTTTGTTCCGACAGATGTGCAAGGAGAAGAAAGACAACTTTGGCATGCACGCTATGCAGCCCGTATTATGCGGATAGTACAGCAGGAAATAGACGCTGTGGCGCATGCTGAAAACAATAAAGACATGCACCAGATTGCTGACGAAATCAATGAAATGTAATGAATTCTGCCCTTAAATTTATAGGAAAATTTTATCAAGCTATCATGGGAAAGGAAGTAGCCGCAATCCTCGACTCCTATCATATCGGTGATGCTACTTATGTCATTCTGGAAGGTCCCAGGCTATCTACCAAAGGGTATGAAAATATAGCTTCCGGATGGAGAGATTTTTGTCATAGTGCCATAGTACTAAAAAGTATCGAATGGCTGGAAGGGCCGTTTACTTTTGATATGACGGATAGTGCCACCTTAGCGGGAGTGATCCGTCTACAGGGAAATATCGGAAAGGATAAAACCTTTGATAATACATTCAGGGCAAGTTTTTTGTTACTGAAAGATCAAGATAGTTACAAAATCATCCACGAACATGTATCCGGAGCTTTATCGGATCCTTATGGTATTGGAGACTGGAAAAATCAAATTAAGGATTGAATTTTAAAATAATCAGCGTATGTATAAGTTATTCATTTTTGTAGTTTTCTGCGTTTTTCTTTTGAACAAAGGGTTTGGGCAGGAATCAACTCATCAAACGGGGATTTCAGGAGTCTATGAAGTAGTACTTGCGGTAAAAGACGTCAATTATTCCATCAAATACTGGAATGAATTCGGTTTTAAAGTCATCGACAGTACATCGATAACTGCGGAGACTGCTTTCATGTTGTACGGGGTTAAATCAGCTTTGAAATCATACCGAATGCAAAATGGCAATATAGATAGTCATGGATTGCTTAGATTGTGGAAATGGGAAAAACCGCTAGGTGACGGTATAGGATACAGTGAACCGGAAACCATAGGATCGCGGATGGCAGTTATGAAAACCAATGATATCATGCGCCTATACGATGTGTATGAATTTTTACGACAAAATAAAAAACCATGGCTTCCGACAGAACCGATTACGGATGACTTATTCGGATTGAACAAAGGAGATCGGGATTTCTTGAAGAGACCGGTTTTAGTCCGGGAAAATGCCGTTTACGGAGAGTATTTCAATCATGTATTTTTCCAGCGTTATGGGTATGAAATTCCAGGTTATGGTACGATACATCCGGACACTCCTTTGAAGACAAGTGAGTTTACACATCATGATTGGATTATTGGTGGTAAAGACATGGAGTCACTCCGATATATCACTGAAGTATTGGGATTTAAATCAGAAGCAGCACCAGAAATAAATGGAGATTATGCAAAAGGGCCAAAGCGTGTATTCATCATGCCCGACGGTTACAGCCATCTTTATCAGGGATTTGTTTCACCCAATAATATTTGCGGTAAACTTAAATTTTTTATTCCTAATGGCTCGAAACCTGATAAATCAGATAAACAACGCCCAGGTGAACTGGGTATCACCATGCACTCACTATATGCACCGGATATTATGAAAATATATCAGGCAGCCGTAAAATACCCGAGTTTGGTAACTTCCAAAGTTATTAAGAATGAATTTGGAGAGCAGACATTTACCATCAAAGATAGCGTCAATGTTTTATGGCAAATCATTGAAAAAACCAATACCACAAATAAACCTGAAACCAAAGTCAATTTCACTTTTACAAATAATTAAATATCCCATCAATGAAAAATATATTTATTACAAGTCTATTATTAATATTTTGCTTTTCTCTTGCAAGCGCTCAAAAGAAGGCATCAAAACACAACGGTAAAGCCAAAAATTCAAAAACAGAAAAACTGTTGGACCTAAGTAATCCGGCTGATAATCTTGATGCCTTTGTAAAAATGCGTGCCTCACTCGATACCAATGAAGTGACAGTTTATTACTGGACTGGTCGTATCTATTCATATATAGACGGCGAACGCGGCAAACCGCTTTTTGATCTCGAAGCCATGAATATAGCGATCATCAAAAAAGATGGTAACGACTACAAAATGCTCACGCGCGAAGCGGCTATATACCGAGATATCAATACTGGTAAAATAATAGAAAAATGGTATAATCCATTTATCAGCGACACCGTAGATGTAGTGCATGTGTGGAATGACCCTGTCAATCAAACTTATGCCCTAAAAGGTCGATTTGGAGATTGGGGAGTGCCTTACAAAAAAATGGGCAATGGTCGTGTGGCTATGTATTCGGATATCTTTCTATTGTATCCATCTCCATTACCGGTAAAGGACTTTCCTGAAAACAGCAGATCAGATCAATATCAGGCTGCAGAGTTGTTTCAGTTTTTCCTTGACGAAAAACAATTGTTGAACCCCAAAACCAAAAATATTTACTCAGAAGTAGGCTGGACGCGGGTTTCTGACTTCTTGCCCTGGATGCGCATGGGAAGTAAACCCGGGTATCTGGTATATCAATGCCGTGGATACAAGACCAATGGCGGATTTGAGACTATTCCCCAAGAATTCAGAAGTTATATCCTGAAACACAAGCCTGAATTTGCCGCTCCTCCCAAAACTTATGCCATACCCAACATGACCAGCTGGAAGTACTTTAAGGAATTGAAAAAGTGATTTTATGATTAGGTATCCGATTCAGGCAAATAGTTTCTGAATTGCTTTTGGATGGTTTGGGCTATTCTTTTCCTGAGTATCAGGGGACATGCAAGAATTCAATTAACAGATCTTTGGCGAAATGATTTGCAGCTACCTTGCTTCCAAGTCTTTTATGGGGATTTTTGAAAAAGGATAAAAAAAAGTGAGCGACAATCTGTTATATCAAATTGCCGCTCTTGTTTTTATTATTTTAGCAATTTAGGTAAAAAAGTACCTATAAGTGAGCCTACTCCGCCTCCAGCCAAAGCTGTAACGATAGAACCAATTGAAAAGTTAGAATCGCCTAAAACGCCCATAAGACCTCCTACTACATTGCCTAAATTGCCACCTACTGCACCAAGTATAAGGTTCATGATCATGCTTTGACCATTGGGTTTTGCCATATTAGCGCCATATCCGCCACCTGCCCCCAATACTGAGTGGATTAAAATACCTACTAAATTTTCCATTTTAAATGCTGTTTTGATTGTTAGTTAATAAAATTAAATAATGATATCGTGCAAATATATATTATATTTAGCTATCATAAAATATTACATACATATTTTATAAATATAAAAATTCATTACAACATATTTAATTTGGAAAAGGCTTCAACTATTATTTAATATCTTTTTTCGTCAAACCAATCTGGAAAAATCCTTTCATATTGATCCCGATCCGATGGCTGTCCATATCAGCCCAAATATAATTTATGGGGACTTCTTCGCCGGACTTAAATACGGCAATTTGTAATATCTCAAGGTTTTTGCCATAAATAAGCTGCCCTAATCGAGCTTCATATCCAGTTTCTGACCCATCAGAAAATTTTATTTTTTGTCTGTCGCCTTGATTATGAAACTGTAAACCTCTTATGGCATCCATCTCCTTTGCGCCCTCTTTTTTTGCAGCTGCCCACCCTGTGTAATATTCTACTTTTCTTAGCCTGTGTGGTATTTTGGCTTTGTGGCCGAAGACATACTTCCCATCTTCGTCTTCAGCCTCATCGCGTATCCACAATTCTTTGTCGTTGAGCATCAGACTATCGGTAATGAAAATACGTTTTCCGCTTCTTTTCGATATAAAATTGCAGGCGCGAGGTTTCATAAATCCGATAAAATGGTCTTTATTTTTTTGCCAGAACACCTCACATCCTGGTGATGCGGTGAGTTGTTCCTTATTTAGTTGGGTCAAAATCGACTTATCTTTATGAGCGTTAATGTAGATAGAATCCAGAGACTTGTCTTTAAATGAATAGATATCCAACTGGATGGCTTTTTCCTTTTTATTTTCACTGAAATTATAAATTCTCTGACGATAGACCTTTGACGGATCGTTGTCAAAATACTGCTTCACAAAAAACACATTTTCACCCAACCATGGTAAATCCACCGGCTCAAAAATAGAATGTATGTGCTCGTGGATCAAATCTTTGACAATGCTGTCTTCCTTTTCTTTATGTACTTGCTGGTAATTGTTGAATTCACCGGTAAACCAAGTTTTTAAAAGTGTCATTTGACTAATGGGAGCTGATTTAGATTTTTTTTGGGCAAATACTGAATGTTGACAAGCCACAGATAGCGTGATGATTAAAACAAAATGGAAAAGAAAGCGCATGATATTTACATTTTAGAAAACAAAATTAGTTAATTTATTTAACTATTTAAATATATTATTATAATTTTAACCCAAAATCAATACAATGTCCGGTTCAAGAATCTTTTTCGGATGGTGGGTGCTTGCAGCACTTTTTATCATCTACTCAATTACCAACGGAGTGATACTCAATACGCTACCCTTGTTTTATCCTGAATTAATCAAGGAATATGGCTGGACACAAGATCAGGTGACACGGCCTGCACAGTTACTTTTCCTTTTGGTGGCCATTTTTTCACCTTTTGCCGGACACTGGATGGACAAAATGCATATAAAAAGAATGATGTATCTGGGGACGGCACTTATTTTGTTGGGGTTTATACTTTTTTCTAGGATAAGCAGTATTTCTATGTTGATGGTAACCTATTTTGTATTTGCCATGGGTATCACGCTGGCAGGTATTATACCGAGCATGAAGATCGTCACCAACTGGTTTGTACAATCCAGAGGTATGGCCGTTGGCATTCTACTGGTTGGTTCAAGTATTGGCGGCGCTATATTTAACCAGATTGCAGGATCACTGATTGTATCTCAGGGTTGGCGGATGGCATTGATAAGTTTAGGAGTAATGTCGGCGATTGCGATCTTATTGCCGATGTTAATTGCAGTAAAAATCCACCCATCATCTATGCAGATGTTGCCGGACGGCATTGCGCATCAAGAGAAGACCAGTGCACATATTTCGGATACAAAAGGATTTAAATATGCTGAACTCCTGAAAAGCAAGGTTTTTTATCTTTTGGTTTTTGTAACAGGTGCAATGTGGTTTTGTATAGTAGGCGTGATACAGCATCAGGCATTGTTTTTCAAAGATTTAGAAACTACAACCGCTTCAAAAAACGTCCTGAGCTTATTTTTCCTCTGCAGTGTATTGGGCAAGATCATCTTTGGTAAACTGAGCGACCATTATCCTAAAAGAAATATTATGTTCCTTGCTGTGGTCAATCTGGCTTTAGGAGCGTTGGTGCTGACTGTCATCAAGTCCAATCCTGATATACTTTTATGGGTATATGCAGTCGTGTTCGGAATAGGTTTCAGTGGTACCTTCACCATGATACAATTATTGATAGCTGAGTATTATCATGGCAGATCTTACGGAAAGATTTTAGGTGTTTTTACGATGGTAGATACTATGGCCGGCGTTTTGGGAATCATGACGCTCGGTATATTACGGACTAAAACGGGTAGTTATGATCAGGCATTTGTGATTTTACTGACTATTTCTATATTAGCCGCTGTTTGTGTGCTATTTTTGCCGAGAAATCAGAAAGTATGATTAAAAAGAGATTGGAAGAGTCATTGCTGTTGCGAATGATTCTGGTAGGCGACAGGTTGAAAAAGAGGCGTGATATTATTAGCCAGAAAATTGGTATCTCCACCCAACAGTGGTTGATTCTTTTGCATATAGCCAAAGACCCGAATATTCCATTTTTTGAAAATGACGACCACAAAAAAGACCTGATGCCCAATGAAATTGCCTCAACTTTGGGTACTACTCGCCCCAATGTGACAGTCATGATCAACGGTCTTTTGGAAAAAGGCCTCATCAACGAAGAACAGGATCCCGATGATAAACGCAGGAAGAGACTTAGCTTAACAGATTCCGGATTAGGGCTGTTACAAGGATTGCAGGAAAAGCGTGAAAAACTAAATTCAGAACTTTTTGCTGGTTTTTCTCCGGAAGAAATGGAAAAAATGATAGGTTTTATTGAAAAATTTATTGTAAACATAGAAAACGGCCCACATGAGGTATAAGGCACTTGCACTTCAAACAACTTGTCACGCTGTCAATGGATTTTCAGATGCATCTGAATCAAAAAAGGCTATCTCTTTTAATATTCAAACCATAGGGAAGCAAATCCGCGCTTCAAAAACTTTCGTAGGTTCTGACCTAAAACTGGTTGTACTTCCTGAATATTTTGCTACAGGTTTTCCTATGGGTGAAAGTATTGCCACCTGGAAAAGTAAAGCCTGTATTGCTGAAAATGACCGGCTATTTGAAGAAATTCTGCGGATGGCAAAAGATAACAACATCTACCTTTCGGGAAATTTTTATGAGAATGACCACCATTTCCCTGAATTTTATTTTCAAAGTAGTTTTATCATTAGTCCTAATGGCGAATGTATCCTAAAATACCGCAGACTCAACTCTATGTTTGCTGTAACGCCTTATGATGTCTTGGATAAATATCGGGAAATATATGGTAATGATGCATTGTTTCCGGTGGTCGATACAGAGATAGGAAAACTTGCATGTATCGCATCCGAAGAAATACTATATCCCGAGATATGCCGCTGTCTCATGATGCGAGGAGCAGAGATTATTTGCCACAATACATCAGAAGTCTCTTCACCTATGTTGACCCAAAAAAATATTGCCAAACAAGCGCGCGCTATTGAAAATATGGCTTATATCATTTCAGCCAATACTTCCGCCATCAAAGGCACGGACTTTCCGGCTGAATCCACAGATGGCAGTTCAAAGATTATCAATTTTGAAGGATTGGTCCTATGCGAAGCCGCACAGGGAGAAAGTATGGTAGCCAATGCAACTATTGACATCGAAGCCCTTAGATATCATCGCCACCGACCGGGTATGTCCAATTTTATAAGCAGGCAACGAAATGCGTTATTTGCAGAAAGTTACGCTGCATACGAATTTTATCCGGCCAATACATGGCATAATGACTTCCAGAAAGCCGATTTTATAAAAACACAGATTAAGGTCATAGACTCCAAAATAAAATAAAGTATGACCATTCCCGTAAGAAACCCACGTATAGGCCTGGAAGATTATGTGTTAAGACCGCTATCTGAAGATGAGCTCCTCAAGCAAACTCAAAGGCTACGCATGGGACAGGTAGAATGGAATAATAAAGGTATCAACCATCGGATTGCTGCGCTGAAGGTATGGCAAGAACAGATTGTGGCGGCAAAAGAGGAAATCATAGAGGCATTGACGGTAGATACAGGGAGATATGCGGAAAGTGTACTGGAGTTTAATTTGCTTCCGACGACCATTACAAGATGGATAGGCTGGGCTGGTGCTTTTTTTAATCAGGAAAATGAAAAACAGTCGCAAGTTCCTATGATTCGCATCAGACAGGACAATGTGCCGTATAGTTTGGTATCGGTAATAAGCCCATGGAATTTCCCGTTGCTGCTATCAATAATTGATACCATTCCTGCACTTTTGGCCGGCAGCGCTGTCATAGTAAAGCCTTCAGAGATAACTCCGCGATTTATTAAAGTGTTGCAAAAAACGATTGATCTAACACCCCACCTTCGGGACGTACTTTTTTATACAGAAGGCGCAGGTCATACCGGCAGTCTTTTGGTGGCAGCAGGCGATATTACGTGTTTTACGGGAAGTGTAGCCACAGGCAAGAGAGTATATCAACAGGCAGCATCGCTTTTTAAACCTTGTTTTCTGGAATTAGGTGGCAAAGATGCCGCCATTGTGATTGAAGGAGCGAATACTGATCATGCTGCCAGATCGATACTATGGGGTAGTACAGTCAATTGCGGACATTCCTGCCTTTCCGTCGAGCGAGTGTATGTGCAACGGGATATTTATACGGAATTTCTCCAAAAGATAAAAAATGAAGCAGATCAGATACAATTAGCCATAGAAGATCCCCGCAAAGGGCAGATAGGTCCGGTCATCTCTCTACAACAAGTAAATATCATCGACGATCACTTGAAAGATGCAATTGCAAAAGGAGCGAAAATCATCTCAGGCAATGCAGCTTGTCAACTAATCCATGGTGGTTATTATTGCAGGCCGACAATATTAACGGATGTCAATCATGATATGAAAGTGATGACAGAAGAGACATTCGGACCCATCATTCCCATCATGCCATTTGACACTGTTGATGAGGGCATTGCCATGGTCAATGATAGTATTTTTGGACTTAGTGGTGCTGTCTTTGCTGCTACCAATGAGGCTGCTGTCAAAATTGCCAGCAAAATAGATGCCGGCGCCATCAGTATCAATGAATGTGCCTTGACAGCCATCGTTCATGATGGAGAAAAAAATTCATTCAAATATTCGGGTATGGGTGGTAGTCGCATGGGACCATCTTCACTACAGCGCTTTTTGCGCAAAAAAGCCTATCTCATCAATGAAAATATTGGACCGTCGGCATGGTGGTTTCATGGGTAAATTTTGAATCAGTCTTAAACATGTGGATATACTACCGGAGTTTTTTAATGGCGTCTATTGCATACAATGGTATAGACAATATCTTGTCGTATTGGCCAAAATTTTCTAATGAAAAGCGAACACCTTGATATAGATTTTTTTCTTTCAGAAACAGAAATAAACTTTGCATACTTCCTTTCGTGGCAGCTTTTACTTCTACAGGAATAATTTTGGAATAGTTTTGAATAACATAATCCACTTCGGCTTGACTATTTTTTGCTTCTCTTTGCCAATAATATAATGACACTGATTCCATTGGGTTTTGCATTTTTATCAATTCTAATCCTACATGCAATTCAGCAATACTTCCTTTGTTTATGGTATCAAAATGATCACTTAACAACAAATCACTGATATTTAACCCCATTATTCTTTGTAAAATTCCTGTGTCTAATATCAGGTATTTGGTCTTCTTGGGATTGATCTCTGCACCAAGGGGTATGCCCTTAGCAGCAGTGTGGGTTACAGGAACCACCAAGCCAGCCATTTTCAATAACTCAATAGCATCTTTTATCTGTGCATTATTTAGCGTGGCATTAGGATATGAATATGAAAATTTAGACCCCATTTGCATAGCAATAGAATCATAAACCTCCCTCAATCTTGCTGAAGGTACTCTGTTTTTGTATTTAACAAAATCAGTCTGAAATGAAATCACAAGATCATTAATGACATGTTGCACTTCCAGAATGTCATTCTTAGTGACATAAGCCATTATGGCTTCAGGCATTCCGCCGATAACAATAAATTTTTTGTATAATTCAATAGCCTTTTTGTGGATAGGCTCCGCGATGGGTTTCCCTATATCTGAATTAGAAAGAAAGCTCCTTAAAGAATCCTCATCCATAGCACTTAGAAATTCAGAATAAGACAGAGGATACATAAAAATGGATCTGATCCGTCCAACACCAAAAGAAGGAATTTCTGCGAGAGCAAATTCTAATAAGGAACCTGCAGCTATTACATGAAGACGTGGCTTTTTTTCATAAAAGTACCTCAACATACTAATTGCCGGAATGCAACTCTGAATTTCGTCCAAAAATAATAATGTCTCCCCTTCAACAATAGATTTAGATGTCAATACAGATATTTTTTCACAGATGGACTCTACTGATGTTGATGTTTCAAATATTTGACTAAATTCCGGTCGTTCATCAAAGTTTATTTCAATATAACCAGAAAAGGATTTTGCAAGATTCCTGACAGTTGATGTTTTGCCAACTTGCCTCGCGCCTCTTAATAACAAAGGTTTCCTCTGATCTGATATTTTCCAATCTATGAGTGAGTTATCTATATTTCTTTTAAGATACATGTTGGCCTGTTTAAGTTAAATTTAATGCAAAATTAAAAAATCCAAACCAATAACACACCATTTTATGCAAAATTCCAAATCAATAAACGGCATAAATTCGTAAAAATCCAAATCGAAGCGACAATATAATGTTATTTCACCCTGTCATAAACTATCGGTGTTTCATAGGGAGTGAGTCTTCTTCCGTCTTTTTCCAGCAGTTCCATTACGATGAGCTGTGTGGCAGAGATGGTTTCTATCAAAGTAAACTTCATTCCATTGGGCAAATCATTGAGACCATTGATATAAAATTTATCGTCTTTTCTTGTATAAAACGCCGGTTTGAATGATGGAGAAGGGCTGATAGTATTATAATCAAACTTCAATGAAGGGTTATCGTTTTTTACAAGATTGACATCTATATCTTTGGGCAAAACGTAAGGAGTAAGTTTGATTTTTCCATCTTCAGCAGCTTCAAAAAGAAAAAGGTAGGGTTTAACTTCGATTTCTTTTTTTTCAGGTTTGATGTAGTAACTTTCTTCCAGGATCCAAAACCCATTTACTTTTGGAGCATTTATAATCCGGTGATCCGCCACGCGATTGACGTGTATGGCTTTAGGGTGTATTTGTTTTCCAGATTTTAATTCTACGGTGATTTGGCTATCATTATTGAAGTCACCGATGATATAAGTCTTGAATAGGTCAATAGAGCTCATATTTTCGGTTGACTTTTTTAAGATATTGCAACCTGATAGTATCATAGTAAAGCATAGGATAACCATTATGAGTTTCATAAATCTTTTTGTGTTTCCTTAATTCTTATTGTTATTAATTCGATGGCTCGTCATTTTTCAATGATATTCTTCTCCACCACTCACATTCATGGCTTCTCCGTTGATATAAGCAGCTTGGTCAGATGCGAGAAAGGCTACGGCTTTGGCAATGTCTTCTACCAGTCCTGTGCGACCCAATGGGTTTTTGTCCACAATTGCCTGAAGGTAGGCGTCATAATCCATGCCGAGTTTATCGCTAAAAAATTTGTTTTGCCAGTGTCCAAGACCCGTCGTGATGTGATTGGGACAGACGGCATTGACTCTTATACCGTATTTGCCCAGCTCTACAGCATTAGACCTCGTCAATCCTACGAGACCATGCTTGGAGGCGGTGTAGGCAGCAGCAAAGGGAAATCCTGATTTTGCAGCCTGACTTGCGATATTGATGATAACTCCGCCTGCGCCCGAATGCGTCATTGCAATTGCAGCCTGTTTTGAACATAAAAATGCACCCTTTAAATTGACATCAAGAACAGTGTCCCAACTGCTTTCTTTAAATTCAGTAAATGGCTCCATAATATAGCCTACACCGGCATTATTAACGAGGATGTCGATCTTTCCCAACTGAAAAACGGTTTGATGCATCATGCTTTCCACTTCGCTTTCTGATCTAACATCACAAGCTACACACAATACTTTCACATTATATTTTGCCCGCAGTTCAATAGCAATACCTTCCATCTCGTCTGAGGTACCGATATGTTCTTTTCCGAAGTTGTCGCCGCGGGAGACCCCTATGTCTGACAATACGATATGGCACTTTTCGCTTGCCAATTGGTGGGCTATGGCTTCGCCGATACCGCCTTTTCTCCCGGAACCAGTGATGACAGCGACCTTATTTTCTAAGCTACGATACATGGTTTTTATGGAATTTAAATTTGTGAAGTAAAAATATCTGTTATTTCTGATCCTGTCAAGCTGATGACGGAATTTTCCGATGCATACTTTAATATACTTTGTATGGTGGATATGCGGAATGGCAGCCCTGAGATATACGGTGTAAGTGTGAGGCTCAAAATTCTGCCTCCATAAAGACCTGCCTCTTCTGACAAGACATTCAGCTGATCGCATACCTGCTGCTGAAAAC
The DNA here is from genome assembly GCA_016718205.1 of Saprospiraceae bacterium. Lineage (GTDB taxonomy): Bacteria > Bacteroidota > Bacteroidia > Chitinophagales > Saprospiraceae > OLB9. Next base: position 428,603 of record JADKEB010000034.1, on the reverse strand, counting down.
TGTCTTCAGTCTGGTGATAATTGATGATAATCTGACGGTCAGATATTTCTTGAGATACAGGCATAGCCACTAAATTACCGTATGCAGTATCCATCAGGTAGGGCATATCATCGTTGGACCAGTCACACAAGTAATTACAACCATACTTTTTTACAAGATCCGGTGTTTCAAAAGACTCAGAATAAGCCGGTGACATCCATCCTGATATATTTCGTCCTGAAATATTTCGCAAAGTGACCAGTGATTTTTCTACCAAATATGCTTCATGCGCGCTGTCCATACCACCATAATGAAGTTCGTCCATATCGACACCATGAGCAATGATTTCATGGCCATTTTTTAGGATATCTTCTATGAGTGCAGGATATCTTGATGCTACTTCACTATTTATTGCAAAATTGGCTTTTAGATTGAACTCGTCCAGCACTTTCAACAGCCGGAAGATACCCACTCTGTTGCCATAGTCCCGGGTTGTATAGTGTCTAAAGTCAGGATAAGCTGTCACCATACTACCGGGAGCTTTGAATGGTTTTCCTACCGGATTGAGCGGAAAAAACTCCACAGGAATTGTGATCATCAGTGCCACTTTGGCTTGATGTGGCCATACAATAGCTTTGCGCTCAAACAAATTGCTCCATGCGTATCTGTTGTGATCCATCGCATGTTTTCTGTGCGGATATTCTAAAAAGTGGTTATCAAGTGGCATGGTTATTCATAATAATGTTCATAATAATAATCAGCAATCTCTCTGGCGGTAGTCACCCATACATCATCAAAGCTGGTGATATATTTTAGTGCTTCTTCCAGCGCTTTTATCCTGTGCGGATGACCCACGAGATATGCGTGTAGCGGAATACACATCACCGTGCCACTTTCCTGTCCTTCCAGATACAATTGATCAAATTGTCTTTTCAGTATATCTCCATAGTGACGAGGGGACATCAGATATGAGTTATAACAGATCACATCATTGACCTCAAGGGAATATGGCATGGAGATCAGGCGTCCTTGTTGTACGTTGACTTTTTGTGGCTGATCGTCCTGAAATAAATCGCAAGTATATTTGATGCCGTACTCTGCTATGAGATCAAATGTACGCTCTGTATGGGTCAATGCCGGCGCGAGCCAACCATCTACCTTTTGCCCTGTGGCTTCTTTGACCGTATGTATAGCGTCTTCGATGATGGCTCTTTCCTGTGCTTCATCCATGCCATAGCAATAGCGGGTATTATAGATACCATGAGAAAAAAACTCCCAGTCCCGATCATTGCATGCTCGTATGATTTCGGGATGATGCTGACACATCGCTACAGAAAGAGATATGCTGCCCCGAACATTGTACTTATCCATGGTTTCCATCAATCTGTAATGCCCGACTCTATTGCCATAATCCCGTATGGAATAGCTACTGATATCCGGATTGGGCCTTGGCCATGGTGTTCGGAACGGATTTTTGGGTGGATCTAGCTCATAAAATTCAATATTGGGTGCCACCCAAAAAGCAATTTTTGCACCGTTTTTCCATGTGATTTTTGGTCTGTTTATGTACGGCCAAAATTCATATAATTGAGGATCTCGCATCATGGCTTATAGTTTTGAAGATATTCCTCTACCTCCTTATAAGAAACAACATCTGCATACTTTAGCAGCATATCGGTGAGGTTGGCAAAATGATAGCTTTCGTGCTTGTCTGCGACACATTCTTCCGGCACTATCGTTCGATATCCCCGAGATAATGAATCTACAGCCGCAGCGCGCACACATCCTGATGTCGATCCGCCGGTGATGATAATCGTATCTATCTTGTGCCAAACCAAAAGTGATTGCAGCGGTGTTTCAAAAAACGGCGAAGGCATTTTTTTGCAGTAAATCACATCACGGTCAGCAAAAACCTCGAGTCTGTCATCAAACTCTGCCCTTCTGCTATTGAATTTGATGTTTTGCAGTGAGTCACGAGTATTTGTCCGAGTTCCCCATATTCCGGCATCTTCTGCAGAATCCATATATGCCACATAAGTAAAAATAACGGGCAAACTTTTACTTCGGGCGGTCCGATTGATCTCGTTGATATATAGGATTTGATTGGGGTCAGTCTCATATGCAGTTTTAAACTCGTCGACCTTGGTATAAGCTTTTGTAAATCTATGTTGACGATAGCAGCCTTTGCGCCAAAACCAAACTTAGCCCTGGTGGGATTGGATTTTGTTTCCTGATATATTTCCCGTGCTGTTTTATTGGAAAGTTCCATAATGCTATAATTATGGCATAAATATACAAAAATAGTTAAATTGGTTAACTATTTTTTAATATTTTATTCAGAGCTTTTTCAAAAAGTAAAGTAAAATCAAAAATGACTTTTAAATTGTGATCCAACTTCACTTCTTATGCACAATCACTTTCCCTGTCATCTCAGGAGAGGGAGCTACTCCCATCACGTATAGTATGCTTGGTGCCAGATCTCCTAGTTTTCCATTCGCTACAGTATAATTATCTTTTGTGACATCATTTCCCGTAAAAATGACGGGTACAGGATTAGTTGTATGTGCTGTATTGGGGCTACCATCAGGATTGATCATCATATCAGAATTGCCATGATCGGCTATGATGATAGCTTTGTAGTTGTACCTATAAAGTGTCTCAAGCAGTCTGCCCAAACTGGCATCGACTGTTTCTGCTGCAATCATAGCCGCCTTGAAATCACCCGTATGGCCTACCATATCTGCATTGGCATAATTAAGACATATAAAATCAGGTTTCTTCTCGTCAATGTAGGATATCAGCTGATCCGTTATCTCTTTTGCACTCATTTCGGGTTTTAAATCATATGTCGCTACCTTTGGTGATGGCACCATGATACGGTCTTCTCCCGGAAACTTCTCTTCCACGCCACCATTAAAGAAAAAAGTTACGTGTGGATATTTTTCCGTTTCAGCTATTCTCACCTGTGTTAATCCGGCTTCACTGACCACCTGACCCAATGTATTACTCAGATTTTCTTTTTCAAAAACAACATGCAGATTATTGAAAGTCTGATCATAATTCGCAAATGTGACAAAATGCAGATTGAGTTTGTGCATATCATACTCGTGAAAATCTTTTTGTGTCAATACTTCCGTTAGTTGTCTTGGCCTGTCAGTCCTGAAATTATAAAAAATCACCACATCGTCATCATGGATCAGGAATGCATTTTTATCAAGATTTTTATCGTACATTGGCTTTAAAAACTCATCTGTAATCCCTTTGTCATAACTATTTTGAATTTCAGCAAATAAATCTTCTGAGGCAACACCAACTCCATTCACTAGTAAATCATAGGCAAGTTTAACCCTTTCCCACCTTTTATCCCTGTCCATCGCATAATATCTGCCTATAACTGTGGCAAGGTGCACGTTTGATTGATAGATGATCTGTTGTACATCCTCCAGATAATGTTTGCCTGCTTTAGGGTCAGTATCTCTCCCATCCATAAAGGCATGAATATATACTTCTACTTCTCCTTGATGGTGCTTCAGTATTTCGCACAATCCTTTCAGATGTTCAATATGTGAGTGAACACCACCATCCGAAACCAAACCAAGAAGATGAATTTTTTTGGTATTACTTTTTGCAAATTCTATGGCATCACAGAATACCTTGTTGGAGAGAAGTTCGTTTTCTCTGAAAGCCTTGTTGATCCGAGCAAGTTCCTGATATACGACCCGGCCCGCGCCTATGTTGATATGGCCGACTTCGGAATTTCCCATCTGTCCCTCCGGCAATCCTACCTCTTCTCCAAAAGTAGTAAGGGTGGCATTGGGTTGGGTCTGAAGAAGGTGATCAACTACTGGTGTAGTAGCAGCTTCGATAGCGCTTATAGCAGGGTTTGGATTGATTCCCCAACCATCAAGTATGATTAATGCTAATTTATTCATCTTTTTTATATTTTCGATATGTTATTTACTTGTTGAAGTTGTTATTTTAAGTGTTTCCAACCCCAAGTTTTGAATACCAAAATACTCGTTACGGATTGTATTCCTGCTAGTCATGCTCATTTGTTTGGATTTTATGATACCTTGTTTGAGTCAATAAAAATTGTATAAAACGCTGATTAGCAACGTAATAAAATAATAAAATGGCTTTAAATAAAATTTAACTAAATGTGTGAAACTAAAAAGATTAACTTTTCCGTTTAAGCAGTGTGCAAAAATACAAATTATAATCTGATTGCTAAATTTTTTCAAACAAAAACAAAAGTATTAGTGAAACATATCATTTTTTCGGTTTTGAATCCTGTAACAAAGCAAATGAAAAAACACACATTCAGGATTGTGTGCTCTATGGTTATACTCATTATTTCTCATTTTTACTTAACCGGTCAAAATGAAACCTCTTTTGTAAATTCACTAAAGAATAATGAAACTTCTGCCTTGGAGATCTACTTGGAAGATAAGATTGACTTTTGTATTTTTGAGGACCAGCAAATTATGCTTAAAAAAGCCGCAATGCTAAAACTCAAAGATTTTCTAAATAGTTATAAAATAGTAAATGCTGAAATCATTCACAAAGGGACTTCCAAAGATAAATCCTCCCAATATAAGGTAGTCAAAATTACTACAAACAAAGAAACTTTCCGCATGTTTATCTATGCATCCGGTGAAATCGGTGCAAAAACTATCAAGGAAATAAGGATTGATAAGTTCTGATACAGGATCAAGGTCGTCTAAGATTATGTTTAAAAATATTCTTATCTGTTTTAAACTTATTTATGATAAATATGTCATAGTTATTTAACTTGGAATGGTTTGAATTCTGACTTTGAAAATTCAAACTATAATTTAATCAAAGTCCGATGATGACCCAAAAAGATATTTCAGCAGATAAGATCAGAGTCAGAACAAATATCTTAAAAACCTTCGAAGCTTCTGCCATAGCATTTTTATGTAAGATTATGCCCTCATGGGTGACATCAGACCTATTAACATTTGTCGGTTTTACGGGAAGTTTGATTGTTGCTGCAGGACTGTATTTAGGTACTGATAATCGATATTGGCTGTTCCTAAGTGTTTTAGGGTATGCTGTGGGATGGTTTGGGGATTCTCTTGATGGCAGGCTTGCTTATTTTAGAAATATCCCCAGAAAATGGTATGGTTGGGCTCTTGACATTTCTGTGGACTGGATTACTGTCTTCATCATGGGCGCAGGATATTATTATTATTTTACAGACTATAAGTTTTTTGCCTTTGTATTTGTTTTTGCATATGGTTGGGCCATGATTAATAGTTTACTTAAATACAAAATTACAAACACATACAGTATTGACACCTTTTTGATGGGACCAACTGAAGTCAGAATCATCATCTGTCTTTTTATGGCTGCTGAAGTTTTTTTATCAGGTAGCTTGTTATTTCTGAGTATAGGTGGAAGTTTGCTATTGGCCATTTTCAATATCGTTGATTTAGTCCAGTTACTCAAATTCGGAGACATCAGAGATATTGAAGAAAAGAGCCAAAAGTAGCTTTGAACTATTATGTATTATTTTCATTATTTTTATCAATATATTTGCACTTTTAATTGGGTGACATATGACAGATTGGAAGACAGTGGGTCAGGCATGGGTGTACAGGTGGATTGATCCTTTTATTAAGTTATTGATAAGAAGAGGCATTACTCCCAATATGGTCACTTTTATTGGATTGCTAATCAATGTGATAGCAGCAGTTGTTTTGATTTATGGTGCAGAGAAGGCCGATAGAAATGATCATAGGGTCGTAGGGTTGGCTGGAGCGATCATATTATTTGCAGGTTTATTTGATATGATCGACGGAAGATTAGCAAGGCTTGGAAAATCAGAATCTGTATATGGTGCTCTATACGATTCTGTTTTGGACAGATATAGTGAACTTTTTATGTTTCTCGGTATTTGCTATTACCTTGTTGCAAATCACTATTTTTTAAGCTCACTTTTTGCTTTTATTGCCATGATCGGGTCTGTCATGGTCAGCTATACAAGAGCACGCGCAGAGGGTTTAGGTATAAAAATGGCAGATGTGGGATTCATGCAGCGCCCCGAAAGGATACTTACCATTGGCATTAGTGCTATTATTTGCGGAATTATGTCAGGTTTGCTTGGTTCAGAATATAAAATCACTGTTTCGTGGTTGCCTTTTCCATTGGTGGAGACTATAAGCTTTTTTACTTTCCCTGTATTTTTACTCGCAGTATTTTCAAATATAACAGCTTATCTGCGTCTCAAACATGCTAAAACCCTATTAAATACAAAGCAATAGTCAATGAAGCGGTTGATTGAGTTTAGAGATAACCTTTTCCCATTTGAAAAACAACATTTGTATGTTATCGGGACATTCGTATTGATTTATTTAAGTTGGACAAATTTTGTCGTAGGCTTCAGAGATGATCATCAGACGTTTATAATATTTATTACACTAATGTTCTTAGCTCACAGGTTTACGCGAACGGTAGTCTACTGTTTCATTTTTTTTGCTCTTTTCTGGATCATATATGATTCTATGAGGATTTTGCCCAACTATGCTGTTAATGATATTCACATCACACAGCCATATGAGTTAGAAAAATGGCTTTTTGGAATTCAATATTCAGGAAACATATTGACTCCAAATGAGTATCTGAAACAAAACACACACCCTTTAGCGGACTTTATAAGCGGTTTTTTTTATTTGACATGGGTTCCGGTACCTATAGCATTAGGTATTTATCTTTATTTTAAAGAAAAAGCATTATTGCTTCAGTTCAGTGCAGCCTTTTTGTTTACCAATATCCTGGGCTTTTTGATATATTACATTTATCCCGCAGCACCTCCATGGTATTATGAAACATATGGCAAGCACCAGTTTTTTGATATACCCGGAAGTGCGGCACAACTTGTAAGATTTGATGAGTTGATTGGCATTCCTATCTTTGAAAATATGTATACAAAAAACTCTAATGTTTTTGCGGCGATACCATCATTGCATGCGGCATACCCTGTGGTCACGTGGTATTATGCCAGAAAAAAACAATTATATAAGGTATCATGGTTGATTTTAATAAATGTGGCAGGCATATGGTTTGCGGCCGTCTACTCAAACCATCATTATATCATCGACGTCCTCCTAGGCTTGGTTTGTGCTATAACCGGAATTACTATTTTTGAAAAATTTATAAAAAAGCAGATTTTTGAAGATCAAATAACCAGATATCTGCGTTTCGTTACTTGATTATGTACTAAGAGTATGTTTCCTTCTTTATTGAGTAAAGTATTTTACTTAATTCTCGTCATAGACGATAACATTCAGTCACCTTGTCCAAAATTTAATTTCTTCACTTCTGCTCAAACATAAAAAATTAAACATACGCTAACTTCAATATTATAAAAAGTAAATATTAATACAATGTCAAAAAAAATTGAAATTAAAAAACCCAAGGGCAAGTTAGGGATTCTTATGCCGGGTTTGGGTGCTGTGGCTACAACTGCCATAGCTGGTGTGATAGCAGTAAATAAGGGGTTGGGTTTACCCATAGGCTCATTGACACAAATGGGAAGAATGAGGGTAGGTAAAAGAACTGAAAACAAACAGCCATTTATAAAGGATGTAATTGAATTACAACCGCTAAAAAATGTTGTGTTTGGTGGTTGGGATATTTTTGAAGACAATGTATATGAAGCAGCCAAACATGCCGGAGTTTTGGAAGAGTCGCTACTGAAAAAAATCAAACCGCAACTTGAGAAAATCAAACCCATGAAGGCAGTATTTGATCACGAGTATGTCAAAAGACTAGATGGCAAGTACTACAAAAAAGGCAAAACCAAAATGGAACTTGCTGAGGCCCTGATGAAAGACATCGAAAAATTTAAAAAAGAAAACGATTGTGACCGCCTGGTGATGGTGTGGTGTGGTTCTACAGAGATTTTTATCACAGAGTCTGAAGTACATCAGAGCATTGAGTCCCTGGAAAATGGCTTGAGAGAAAACCATAAAGACATCCCACCAAGTATGATTTACGCTTACGCTGCCATAAAGATGGGTATACCATACGCCAATGGGGCACCAAATTTATCATGCGATGTGCCAGGTATGGTGGAACTTGCAAAACAAACAGGAACTCCAATCGCAGGTAAGGATTTTAAAACGGGTCAAACTCTGATGAAAACTGTCATTGCACCAGGTCTAAAAGCAAGGGCCATTGGTATAGAAGGATGGTTTTCTACCAATATTTTGGGTAACAGAGACGGAGAAGTGCTCGACGATCCTGACAATTTTAAGACAAAGGAAGTTTCAAAACTTGGTGTACTGGAAGAAATTCTGGAGCCTGAACTTTTTCCGGAACTGTATGGAAATCTTTATCATAAGGTCAGAATCAACTATTATCCACCACGTGGAGACAATAAAGAAGGATGGGACAATATCGATATCAGGGGTTGGCTCAACTATCCAATGCAGCTTAAGGTTGATTTTTTGTGCAGAGATTCTATTTTGGCAGCACCATTAGTATTGGATCTGGCTATATTCCTTGATCTGGCCAAAAGGGCAGGAATGTCAGGAATTCAGGAATGGTTGTCTTTTTATCTCAAATCTCCACAACATCATAAAGGTATCCATCCTATTCACGATATCTTTAAGCAACTCAACAAAATGGAAAATACCATCAGATATCTTGCTGGAGAAGAACTTATTACCAATCTCGGATTGGATTATGAATCATAAATAGTAAAATTGGGATCTTTAGCGTGGGTTTAAACACATATTGAACACACTCTAAAGGTCCCTTCTTAAAAATGTTATGGTTCTAAAATTGAGTAAAATCATTGCTACTTTTTTTGGTCTGGGGTATGCACCAATTGCCCCGGGGACTTTTGGTGCGTTGGGAGGTTTTATCATTAGCTTTATTTTACTAAAAAGCGGATTGGACTTCAAATCTTTCCACTTTTTGCATGTTTTTTTGATCTTTGTATCATTTTTTGCCGGTATCTTTGCTTGTAAAAGGTTAAGCAGCCAATGGGGACACGATCCATCTAAAGTGGTGATTGATGAAACCTTGGGATTCTGGGTAAGCATCCTCTTTTTGCCATTAAATGTTCAAACTTTAATTGGAGGATTTGTTCTATTCAGGTTTTTTGACATACTTAAACCATTTGGGATCAGAAAAATTGACAGATTAAGTACACCATATGCCGTAATGCTGGATGATGTTGTAGCGGGAATATACACCAACATAATACTACAAATTCTATTTTGGATGTTTGTTGATCTATTATAAATCCTATTATTTGTATGAAAGCTGGAAATGCACCTTCAGAAAAACCCACATTCCGAAAAGCTTTTATCAGATCTCAATTAGTAAGTTTCGGATCAACTGCTATTGATTTTTCTTCTTCATTGCTTTTGCATCACTTATTGGATGTATATTATGTTACTGCTACCACGCTTGGGTCAATATTTGGTGCTGTAACAAGTTTTATCCTTAGCAGAAACTGGGTATTTTTAAATCGGCATGGCCATATCAGAAAACAAATAGTGCGATTTTTAATTATCAATACCTTCAGTATCTTTGCCAATACCACAGGAGTCTTCTTTTTTAAGGAAAATTTTGATTTTTCATTTTTAGTAAGCAGGATTTTAGTAGCTGTCCTGATTGGTATTTTTTTTAATTTTTTCATGAACCGCTATTTTGTATTCCGATGATGATATATTTGCTTCTGATTTGTGAAAAAATAGCTACTTTTGCATCCCAATCAATGTTTGTGAATGAACAACTTCATAAAAATAAAAAATAAAATTACATCTGCATTGGGCAATGTTACTAAGCCAGTGACACAACCTATTGCAAATGTTATGGCACCATATAAAGCTAAATGGGATAAGTGGGTTTATCCTGTTACAAACGCCTGGGATGTATATCAGCAGCGCAATCCTCGGGAATCAAAAGTAGTATCCTGGATATTTACCTTGATCAAATGGCTATTTATTTTTGTTTTCACGATAGTGCTGTTAACTTTGTTTGGCGTTTTTGGTAGCCTTCCCACTTCTGAAGATCTTAGAAATATAGAAACTTCCAATGCATCTGAAATATACTCATCAGACAATGTGTTAATCGGGAAGTTTTTTACTGAAAACAGAACAACAATCAAACTTGACAGCATTTCACCCTATTTAATTACAGCACTTTTGGCCATAGAGGATAAGCGCTTTTTTGAACACAGCGGGATAGACCTCAGATCATGGATGAGAGCATTCAAAGGAGTGGCTACCAATACTCAGAGCTTGGGTGGTGGATCAACATTGAGCCAGCAGCTTGCTAAAAACTTATACCCAAGAAAAAAATACAATATCCCGGGACTGAGTTTGTTTATCAACAAAGTTAAAGAAAATATTATTTCTATCCGGCTTGAAAGAATTTACAATAAAGAAGAACTTCTCACCATGTACCTCAATACAGTACCGTTCGGTGGTACCAGATTTGGCATACAGGAGGCATCCAGATATTTTTACAAAAAACGTCCAAAAGCACTCAGTCCTGATCAAGCTGCAACACTAATAGGAATGCTCAAAGCAACTACAGCTTTGGATCCTACCAGAAATCCTAAAAATTCTGAAAAAAGAAGAAATCTCGTATTAAGTCAAATGCTCAAGAATAAAGATTTCAGGTTTGATTCAGAAGAAATGTCCACTATATCCCGCATGATCAATACTGGCACAATCAATGAAAAACAATACAATGAATTGATCAAAAAGCCTATCAATGCTGCACAAAATGATGATATAGGAAGTGATGACGGGCTTGGCACCTATTTCAGAGAGTACCTACGTACAAAAGAGCTTTCCAAAATATTGAAAAACCTCACCAAAGAAGATGGTTCATTCTATAATATCTATACTGATGGTCTCAAAATATATACCACGCTTGACAGTAGAATGCAAAAGCATGGTGAAGCATCGGTCTACAAGCATATGTCCTACATTCAAAAGGAGTTTTATAAACACTGGAAAGGATATAAAGATGAAAAACCCTGGGGCGATGATAAATGGATAGAAGAACAAGTCAAAAGAAGCGAAAGATACAAATTGCTGAAAGAGTCGGGTAACTCTGATAAGGCCATAGATTCAATATTTAAGATTCCTGTCCCAATGAAGGTTTTCGCATGGACACACAAGCCTGTAGAGAGAGATACCATGATGTCACCTTTGGATAGTGTAAGATACTATTTTACTATGCTAAATACAGGATTTATGGCTATGGACCACTCCAATGGCTATGTTAAAGCCTGGGTAGGAGGTACAGATTTTAAGTATTTTAAGTATGATCATAATACCAGCAAAAGACAGGTGGGATCTACATTTAAACCTATAGTGTACGCTGCTGCTATAGCTGATGGCATGAGTCCGTGCAAATACTTCCACAACAGAGAAATAACCATTGAAGACTGGTCTCCAAAAAATTCTGACAACAGATACGGTGGATATTACTCTCTTACGGGAGGTTTAGCTTATTCAGAAAATGTGATTGCGGCACAAGTAATCGAAAAAGTAGGTATTCAAAAAACTATAGACATGGCGGCCAGATTAGGCATCACAGCTACGTTGCCACGTGAATTTGGAATCAGCCTCGGTGCTTGCGAAATATCGCTTTTTGATATGATGACAGCATACAGCACTATAGCTAACAGCGGGTACTTTACTGAACCTATCGCTGTCCTTAAGATAGAAGACAGATATGGTAAGGTGATATATGATTATGAAAAACTTTCTGCAGCAAGGAAAAAAAATCAGGTACTTGACTCTACTTCTGCGTATACCATGACCAGGATGATGCAACATGTCATCATATATGGTACTGCAAACAATCTGAAGAGTCAATACTGCAGGCATTGTGATTTTGCCGGAAAAACAGGGACTACACAGAACCATTCTGATGGTTGGTTTATCGGTTATAACCCAAAAATTGTAACAGGAGTTTGGGTAGGTGGTCCAAGTCCTGCAGTGAGATTTCGAAATATGGCTTATGGTCGTGGTGCTGCGCTGGCTATGCCGATTGTGGGCAATTTCTGGTATCAGCTTTCAATAGATCCAAAATTTGCGAGTTTGACTCAAGAAGAATTTGTCAAAAATGAAAAAGTGATTTCTGAAATGGGCTGCCCCTTAAGACTTGGGTTTAATCCGGACAAATACTTTGCTGTCATGGGTGATTCCATCTTAAGAGATTCAATGATAAGGACGGGATTCAGAGGATTGAGAGATATTGTGGAAGAATTATATCCTGAAGAAGTGGTTGACGAATCTGCTCCTGTAGATGGTGAGAGTGGTGAAATCTTGAGTGACAATCCGGAAACTGTAACAAAAAAACCAAATGAAACTCCTCCTGTTGACAACAAGCCAGCAGATAAGAAAAAACCGGACGACTCAAAGAAAAAGCCGGATGACCCAAAGGAAAAACCTAAAGATCCTCCTAAAAAAGGTAATGGCTAAATAGTTATACCACTGATGGCAACACCACGCACAGTAGCTTTCCATACACTTGGTTGTAAGCTCAATTTTTCAGAAACTTCAAGTATAAGGCGCTCTTTTGAAAATAGCGGTTACTCTACTGTAGATTTTGAACACGGTGCTGATATTTATATAATTAATACCTGTTCTGTCACGGATTTTGCAGATAAAAAATGCAGGTACGAGGTCCGCAGAGCATTAAAACATGCCCCACAAGCTAAAATCGTAGTTGTAGGCTGCTATGCACAGCTAAAACCAAAAGAAATTTCCGAAATCCCAGGTGTAGACCTTGTCTTGGGTGCTGCTGAAAAATTCAATATCCTGAAATATATGGATGGAATTTCTGCCTCTTCAGATAAAGGCATGGTCATCGCCGGAGAAATTAAAGAAGCCAATAGTTTTGTAGATGCATTTTCTTTTGGAGACAGGACCAGGTCATTTCTGAAAGTTCAGGACGGATGCGACTATAAATGTTCATTTTGTACCATACCTCAAGCCCGAGGAGCCAGCAGAAGCGATACCATCGAAAATGTAGTATCCAATGCGCAAAAAATAGCCGAACTCGGTGTCAAAGAGATAGTACTTACCGGAGTAAATTTAGGAGATTTTGGAAATGGCACCGATGTGATAGAAGGCAATAAACCCAAAAAAGAATCCCTTTTTATCGATCTGGTTAAGGCTTTGGACAGCGTCGAAGGTATTTCAAGATACAGAATTTCATCTATTGAACCCAATCTGCTAACTAAGGAAATCATAGACTTTGTGGCTCAATCTGAAAAATTTGTACCTCATTTTCATATACCATTACAGTCCGGAAGTGATAAGATCCTACAGGTCATGCGCAGAAGATATCAACGAGATCTGTACAAGCAACGAGTAGAATGGATAAAAAATGCCATACCCCATTGTTGCATCGGGGTAGATGTTATAGTGGGATTTCCGGGTGAAACAGATGATGACTTTATGGATACATACAATTTTATCCATGATCTGGATATCAGTTATTTGCATGTATTTACATATTCTGAAAGACCAAATACTCCTGCGGCAACATTAAATGATGCTGTGCCAATGGATGTCAGAAGAAGCAGAAATGATATGTTGAGGATACTATCTTTGAAAAAAAAGGATCACTTTTCAAATCCGTATCTGGGTACAATACAAAACGTACTTTTTGAGCACTCAAAAGACGAACTTATCCTGCATGGCTTCACTGACAATTATATCAAAATATCCTTGCCAAAATCTGACAACCTGATAAATACTATCGGAAAGGTAAAACTTCTGCACTGGGATGAAGACCATGAAACTATTTTCGCAGAACTATGTTGACCCAAGAAGCTTTCTGACTTTTAAAAAAAAATATTTTTGAACACACACCAAAATAACCCAATAGGTCATCTAAGAATTATACTCATAAAGATGAGTGATAAGTTCTACTTTGGAATGGCGATATTTTGGACTATACTTACATTATATCTGTCTCTTATTTCCGCAAGGTCAGCATCAAAATTCAATATCTGGGATTTTACCGGAACAGACAAATTGGCCCATTTGATTTTTTATGGTGTATTTTCCTTTTTGTGGTGTATGAGCTTAAGAAAAAGAAATGTTGAAAAAAAATATGTATTATTTTTTTCAATTTTTTTTGGTGTATTAATGGAAATTTTTCAACTTTACCTCTTCAACGGTAGATCTTTTGAGCTTTATGATATTTTAGCTAATATTATTGGTTCAATAATCGGAGTCATATTATTTCAAAAATTTATTAATTAACAAATCATGTTCAAAGAATTAGAAGTCACGGGTACTGGTGTGGGATTGATTTTTGCTGGATTGGTTCTGTTGACCATAGGGTTAGTTTTCTTCTTCAGGAGAAAATATAATTCCTATAAACTACAGGACCTGATCGCTACAAATGCAGGAAAATCTCATGAATCACTAAGCCAACGTACAAAGTTTCCTGAAATGGATGTTTTTAAGATTTCGGGATCTTTTTTTAACTACGGGATGACTGCTGCTGTAGCTTTAGCACTTGTAACCATGAGTTGGACTACTTATGAGAAAAAAATCAAAGTAGATCTCAGTGACTTGGTTCTTGAGGACGAAGTTGAAGTAGAAGTGCCTCGTACTGCTGAGCCACCACCACCACCTCCACCGCCTCCACCGCCTGTTATTCAGGAAGTGCCGGATACTGAGGTGATTGAGGACGATCAGCCTGCTTTTGAAAATCAGGAGGTTACTGAAGAAACCAAAGTAGAAGCCCCCCCAGTAGTGGAGAAAAAAGCACCACCACCACCACCACCACCACCACCACCAGCTCCGGTTGAAGAGGAAATTTTTAAGGTTGTGGAGCAAATGCCTCGTTTCCCCGGATGTGAAGACAAAAAAACGGATAAAGAAAAAGAAGATTGCGCCAAAACAAAAATGTTGGAGTATATCTACAATAACCTTAAGTATCCTGCCATTGCGAGAGAAAACGGTGTGGAAGGACAAGTAGTACTACAGTTTGTTGTGGATAAAGATGGAAGTATCGCTGATGCCAAAGTCGTGCGAGATATCGGAGCGGGCTGTGGAGCAGAAGCGGAAAAGGTAGTAAATGGAATGAACAATATGGGTAAGAAATGGATTCCCGGAAAGCAGAGAGGAAGACCCGTAAGAGTACTATACACCCTACCTGTAAAGTTTAAACTCGAAGGATAACCAAGAGAGAGCAAAGAATCAGAATAAAGTGTTTTCAAAAGGGGCAGAAATTAAATTTTCTGCCCCTTTGTTTTTACCAGAGTTATGGTAAGTGTTTGAATGAATCAACGAAAAGCAAATGGAAAAGATACAATAAGTCATCTGTCAATTTAACCTTAACATAACACTAGATTAAACCTGTAAAACTGGTATTTTTATCCGATATTAGCTTAGATTCGACGGAATTTGGAACTATCACACGATACTATTTGTTGTAAGATCGAATTAAAATAAAATATTAAACCATGTATGTACTTTTAGGAATTTTAGTTGTCGCAGGTCTTATAGTTATGTCTATGTACAACAAACTTGTATCGTTAAAAAATCGTGTACTCGAAGCCTGGAGTGGTATAGATGTACAACTCAAAAGAAGGTATGACCTCATACCAAATCTGGTAAACACTGTCAAAGGATATGCTGCACATGAAAGCGGTACTTTAGAAAAAGTAATCCAGGCCAGAAATCAGGCGATGTCTGCAGGCAGTAGTGGAAATATCGGTGCTCAGGTGCAGGCCGAAAATGCACTTTCCGGTACCTTAAAATCACTTTTTGCACTTTCAGAAAACTATCCGGATCTGAAAGCAAACACAAGTTTTATACAGTTACAAAACACCTTAGGTGAGATAGAAGAAAATCTCAGCAATGCAAGAAGATATTACAATGCATTGGTAAGGGATAACAATACAGCAGTAGAAGCTTTTCCATCCAATCTTATTGCCAATAACTTCAATTTTGGAAAGTTTGATTTCTTTGAAATAGAAAATGACACTGAGCGCCAGAATGTTGAAGTGAAGTTCTGACATTCACTTTGAATTGCAATTTTTTCTTATCGTATTTGTTGTTCACACATTCGGTCAAATCAAACCCCAATGCGCTTTTATAACTATATATTGATTTTTGCTATTTGGTGTTTTTCCGAAAATGCCTATGCAGATTATTTTTCTATCAGAGATTATAACATTGATATAACGGTACTTGGCAAGCAAGGATTGTTTGAAGTACATGAAGAAATCACTGTTGAATTTAATGAGCCAAGAAGAGGGTATTTTTAGAAATATCCCATACAAATACAGGATCAATGGTGAAGATGTGTCTATCAAAATTTTTGATGTGTATGTGGAAGGGTACAAATTCAGTACCTCTACAGAAAACAACAATTATGTGATAAAAATTGGTGATAAGGATATCTTTCTTGATGGCATTCAAAAGTATAAAATATCTTACAAAGTTAAAAAGGCCTTCATACTTACTGATGAACACACTGAATTTTATTGGAATCTGATTGGTACAGGTTGGCCTGTTTCCATCGATACGATAAACTATACCGTTAAGCTGGATGAAGCTACATCCATGTCGGAAAATGATTACTACATCTATACAGGTAAAGAAGGAGAAAAAGGACAGGATGCCACCATTTCGTATTTTGTGGATAAATTCGTAGGCCATTCTACCCGACCGTATGGTCCAAATGAAGGCTTAACTTTAGCCATCAAACTGCCCAAAGAATATATCAGAAGGCCTTCCAAAGAAGAAATCCTCTGGGAGAAATACGGTATGGCAGGCATAGGTAGTATACTGTTTCTGATCATTTCAGGTTTGTTTTATCGTACCTGGCATCTATATGGTAAAGATTATCCCATAGTCAGAATGGTACAATTTGTACCGCCTCCGGATTTAAATCCTGCAGAGGCAGGTGTGCTCATCGACGAAAAAGCTGACAATGTGGACATACTGGCACTTCTGCCTTATTGGGCGCACAATGGACATATCACCATAAAACGTATCCCTGTAAAATGGGGTAAAGATGACCATGAGATCTCCAGAATTAAAAACCTTCCGGAAAATGCGGGACCTTATGAAAAGATTATATTTGATGGTCTATTTGCCGATAATGACACCGTTCTGATAAGCAGTCTTGAAAACAGTTTTTATGAGTATCTCCAATCAGCCAAACTCTCCTTAAAGACACATCTCAATAATATGGGAGTCTATTACCCTGTGTCAATGAAGATGCAAATTACAACAGCCATCATTTCAGTCTTATTGGCTTTTGCAGGGATAGGTTTGGGTATCATTTTTCAGTCCTTTGCAATAGGGATTGGTTTGGGACTAACAAGTATTGTGGGTCTGTTTTTTGCCAATTATATGCTTAAGAAAAATGAGCGAGGTGTACACTTATATCAACAGGTATTGGGATTTAAGATGTTCATCAAAGCAGCAGAAAAAGACAAAATAGAACGTTTGTTAAAAGAAGATCCTGAATATTTTGAAAAGACATTGCCATACGCTATGGTATTTGGGTATGCCAAACAATGGAGTAAAAAATTTGATGGCCTTCTTCTCGAGCCCCCTAAATGGTATGTAGCACCCCATGGTATGTATTATCATGGCAATACATTTTCTCCCTCTGAATTTGGTTCGTCCTTTGACAGTGGTATACGAGATATACAAAGCGTGTTTACAAGCATGCCCGCCAGCTCAGGTGGTGGCGGTGGAAGTTTTAGTGGCGGCGGTAGTTCCGGTGGTGGTTTTGGCGGTGGTGGCGGCGGTAGCTGGTAATGGTATGTTTAAGAGTATGTTTAAACTTTTATCATTTGGCTCCAAGTGGCAAATTTTATTTTAGCCTGCCTGTTGGCAAGGCAGGCCTGCGTTATATTTTTCGCCGTACCGCGTCAAGCTACGCTTGAGCTTTCGGGACGTTTCTGTCCCGATCAAGACATTTTTTTTAAAAAATCGTCTTGACCGACTAAATGCAGTATTTGCTGCGATCCGGACTGAATGATGCGAAGCAAAATCGTGATAGAAATCACGATTTAATGAAAGGAACCAATCAAGCCCGCTACCCTCATTCACTGAAGAGCCTGTCAAGCTATGCTTGAGACGACCCGAGCTATTCACATTTGATTGGATGGGTGGCTTTCGCAGTTCCTTCTTTATTGAGTAAAGTATTTTACTCAATTCTCGTCATAGACGAGACCATTCAGTCATCTTGTCCAAAATTAAATTTCCTCACTTTCGCTCAAACATAAAATTTAAACACACTCTAATATTCAATTTTTACCATATTAATTTTCCAGCTTTTTTCACTGGGCACTATCAGGGTGGATGGACCTGTCTGAATAGCATCTCTGAACCTGAGTTTTAGATTCTGATACTCTGTGCTCAACACACTGCGTCGCTCTGCATTGCCGGAAGGGTCTAAGACATATTCGCTCACAGTATTATTGTTTTTGATTTCATCATTGTAGATGAGCTTTACTCTGGAGGGCGTTTTAAAAAGGAAATATGATGAATAAATAGCATTATCATCCTGAGAAAATTGTTTTTTGAACAGAATTTTTTTCCAGTGTTCCTTTCCATCCGGAAATGTAGCTATCAGAATCAGGTCTTCATGATAATAGTCCACAAACCCTCTTAGCGGGAAGTATTCTCCTACCTGAGTAGGTGTATTGATCTGTGCACGTCTGGTAAATTCTTTGATCACCTCACATACCATGATCACTCCTCCGTCATTTCTTATGACAATATCTTTCAACTGATAATCTGACAATTCTTTTACCTTTCCTGGTTTTTTACCGGAAACTTCCGCTAAAAACTCAGATGAAAATCTGTTTATCAAAATTTCTGCTTCTATCGGTATATCTTGTGGCCGGATAGAAAAAGCAAAATATCCATTGACTTTTGTCGGGTCTCCCTGAGTGACGAAACCAGCAACGGCCAATCTTTGATTTTTTTCATCATAATCAAGCAACAACTCCGAAATTTCATCTTTTTCGGGAAAGAACCTGTGTATTATGACATTGGATTGATCCAATATACGTATGAGTAAAAAACCCTTGTCGTTGTCCCTGCCCCAAAATGATGATTTACTTCCAAGTATAAATATCTCTCCTCTGTTATTAATTTCCAATTTTTCAAAATCTGTTCTGAGGTTGATATCTTTTATAGTAAGCTTAAATTCATATATCATCCTTCTATTTACATTATCAATCAGGCGAAGGTGAAGGTCTCTGTCTTCCGGATAAAAAATCAGCACTTTGGACTTGTCCTCAGAAAAGGTGAATTTTGGATTATTTTTTAGACTGCTTACTTTTGTTTGTTTGGAAAGGGTTGCCGTATCCACCAGCACGAGATTTTTATTATACACCCTGACATTGAGGTATGTAGTATCTTCGTCACGGTACGAGTAGTAAAAATTAAATGTTGAATCCATGGCTATCACTCCTGCAGGTGTGATATTTCTCTTTTCAAACTGAGGAATGATGGTTTGAATATGCCTTAAGTCACTATCATAAATTTCAAATTGTTGTTCTGTTCCCTTGTCATGATAAAAAATAATCCTGTCACCTATGTTTGGCAATATATCATAAGCGTAATTATTTCTTACTCCTATCTCTCTTGAAACAGTAACTTTCTGTGCTTGCAATGGCACAGTTGCCATCATCAATAATATACACGCCAGATAAAAAGAATGTTTAAGATTCATTATACTTTGAATGATATTACAAATATAACCCAAATGTCTAAGAGTAAGTTCAAAATTGCATTATTTGAGTATTTGTATCAAATTTTAGTGAAATTCATAAGTCAATTTGAAGCTGAAATCTTACTTTATCCCCTGTGTTATGTTAAGGTTAAATTGAGATTTTCATACGATTCGTTTTACTTCCTTGCATATTGTGTACTTTTGC
Organism: Saprospiraceae bacterium; assembly: GCA_016718205.1. GTDB lineage: Bacteria > Bacteroidota > Bacteroidia > Chitinophagales > Saprospiraceae > OLB9. The sequence goes on along the minus strand of JADKEB010000034.1, from coordinate 408,691 downwards.
CGTAGCAAATGAATTTGTTATGAATCATCTTAATACTTTGATAGAATGTGTCCCAAATTTCAGTGAAGGAAGAGACATGACCATCATACGACAGATCACAGATGAAATTGAAAAAATCGATGGTGTAAAACTTCTGGATGTTGATCCCGGTAAAGCCACTAACAGAACCGTTGTCACATTTATTGGTCATCCGACAGCTGTGACAGAAGCGGCTTTTCAGGCCATTAAAAAAGCGTCAGAACTTATAGACATGTCTTCCCATCATGGTGAGCATCCGCGGATGGGCGCAACTGATGTATGTCCGCTCATCCCAATATCTGGTATCAGCATGGAAGAAACCGCAAAATTCGCACACGAACTGGGAAAAAGAGTCGGAAATGAGCTCGGCATACCTGTGTATATGTACGAATCCGCTGCCACATCTACCGAAAGGCAAAATCTGGCAACTATACGGGCAGGCGAATATGAAGGACTCCCCGCAAAGCTCAAAGATCCAAAATGGTATCCTGATTACGGCACAAGTGCTTTCAACAAAAAATCCGGAGCAACTGTGATCGGCGCGCGGGACTTCCTTGTGGCATACAATGTCAACCTCAACACCACATCAGTACGAAGGGCAAATTCTGTAGCCTTTGATGTACGCGAAAACGGGCGTGTAAAAACCGATGAAAAAGGCAAAAATGTACTCGACGAAAATGGAGAACCTGTAAGAATACCCGGAAGCTGCAAGTCTGTAAAAGCGATAGGATGGTATATTGAAGAGTATGGAATAGCTCAAATCTCCATGAATCTCACAAATATCAACGAAACACCCCTCCATATAGCTTTTGATGAATGCTGTAAGAGTGCGCAATCTCGTGGATTGAGGGTGACAGGTTCAGAATTGGTAGGACTGGTACCTAAGTCAGTGCTGGTGGATGCCGGAAAATACTTCCTAAAAAAGCAAAGAAGATCTGCAGGAGTATCTGAAAAAGATTTGATCCATATAGCTGTAAGGACACTGGGTTTAGATGAGCTTTCACTATTTGATTCATCAAAAAAAGTCATAGAATATTTGCTTGAGGACAAATCTAATCATCCATTGATACAAATGCCCCTGAACAATTTTGCTGACGAAACAGCTTCTGAGAGCCCTGCACCGGGAGGAGGAAGTATTTCTGCATATGTTGGCGCATTAGGGATATCACTCGGTACTATGGTGGCCAATCTCAGCTCTGCTAAAGGTGGGTGGGAAGATCAGATTGACTACTTTTCATCCAAAGCAGAAGATGGTCAACAACTCAAAAAAACATTATTGGACCTGGTAGATGCCGACACTCATGCATTCACCAAAATTATGGATGCCCTAAAATTGCCAAAGAGTACCGAGCCTGAAAAAATCATCAGAAAGGCTGCTATGAATGCTGCGACCATAGGAGCTATTGAAATACCACTAAAGGTGATGAAAGTAAGCCTTCAATCTTTGAAAATGCTGAAGGAAATGGCTGAAAAGGGAAATCCCAACTCAGTGTCAGATGCAGGTGTAGGCGCATTGTGCGCACGTACGGCTGTAGAAGGTGCAGCACTCAATGTCAGGATCAATTGCAGCGGATTTGATGATAAAGTATTTGTAAAACTTTCGCTATTGCAAGCAGATGAAATGGTTCAAAATGCAAGATCAATTGAAAAGGAGATTTTGGCGATAGTAGAAAAATTGATTAAGTAAGTACAAGCCCAAAAATAAAATAAGCCCGGAGGTTTCTTTATAGATATTTTATTGACATTTTTATTCTAAAGATTTTATTGCAGCTATTTAGGTCTTGTTTTCAATCAAAATTGGGTTTTTAGAACTTCCTCAAAGTTATTTTGATGTAATATGTATTAAGGTTCTTATTTTTGTGACAAAATATTAATTCTGTAATTGCTCATCCAATTTTCAAACTAATCTAAATGAATACATCCTTTTTAAAAAAACTAGACCTTCATAAAAAAAACGAAGGAACCTGGACCGGATTAAAGTCATATAAATCTGAGGCTTTTATTGAATCCCACTCTCCTGTAGATGGTAACTTGATTGGCAGTGTTTCTGTGACTTCCAAAAAGGATTACGAAAAGGTCATCTCCAAAGCTGGCAAAGCATTCGTGGAATGGCGGAAAATTCCGGCACCAAAACGTGGCGAAATAGTACGCCAATACGGTGATGAACTCCGTAAATACAAAGAACCATTGGGCCAATTGGTATCTTATGAGATGGGAAAATCACTTCAAGAAGGTCTCGGCGAAGTACAAGAAATGATCGATATCTGCGATTTTGCAGTAGGCCTTTCCAGACAGCTTTACGGACTCTCTATGCATTCTGAAAGGCCTAATCATCGCATGTATGAACAGTGGCATCCTCTCGGAATTGTTGGTATTATTTCTGCTTTCAACTTTCCTGTAGCCGTGTGGTCCTGGAATGCAATGATAGCAATCGTTTGCGGGAACGTTTGTATTTGGAAAGCTAGTGAAAAAGCACCATTATGTGCTGTGGCTTGTCAGAACATCTTACATAAAGTCTTAAAAGCAAATAAAGTACCTGAAGGCGTAAGTTGTATCATCACCGGTGATTATAAAGTTGGAGAATGGTTGACCCGAGATAGACGAGTCCCGTTAATTTCAGCAACAGGAAGTACACAAATGGGTAAGATCGTCGGTGCCGCTGTAGCTGAAAGACTTGGTAGAAGTCTGCTTGAATTAGGTGGAAATAATGCTATCATAGTAACACCTTCAGCAGATTTTAACCTTGTATTGACTGGGGCGCTCTTTGGAGCTGTGGGTACTTGTGGTCAAAGATGCACCAGCACAAGAAGGTTGATAGTTCATGAAGACATGTATGATGAAGTAAAGGCAAAACTTACAAAAGCATACGGACAGCTGAAAATAGGTAATCCTCTGGACAGTAAAAATCATGTGGGTCCTCTCATCGACAAAATGGCTGTCAACAACTATCTCAATGCTCTCGCAGCAGCTGAAGAACAAGGTGCCGTTTTTCTTGTAGAAGGTGGAGTTCTAAATGGAAAGAATTTTAAAAGTGGATGTTATGTTAAGCCTTGTATCATCGAAGCAAAAAATGAAATGCCTATCGTTCAGCATGAAACATTTGCTCCTATCCTCTACTTGCTAAAATACAAAGGAAGTATAGAAAATGCTATCGCTATTCAAAATGATGTGCCACAGGGATTATCATCAGCTATCATGACAACCAATCTGCGCGAAGCAGAGCAGTTTCTCTCCTGTGCAGGTTCGGACTGCGGTATTGCCAATGTCAATATAGGAACAAGTGGTGCAGAAATCGGTGGTGCATTCGGAGGTGAAAAAGAGACAGGTGGCGGACGCGAATCCGGATCAGACAGTTGGAAAGCATACATGCGCCGGCAAACTAATACGATCAATTACAGCACGACTTTGCCTCTGGCACAGGGTATAAAGTTTGATTTGTAAACTCATTGATGCAGCTTGTTGATATTGACAAAATAACTAAAGAATGTCTTAGAGCAGTACCTTGGCATTCAGCTGGAATTTGCCTTAAATAATAATCTTTATTTAAGTGTCTCAAATAAAGACTTTGTGCTCCTTTTTTTTTAAAAAACGTATCAATGATAAGTACTTACAAAGTCTATTGTCCAAAAAAAATCCTGGAAGGTGAAATCACCCTTAGCGGATCAAAAAGCATTTCCAACAGAGTCTTACTCATACGTGCATTGTGTGATGAATATTTTGATATTTTTAATCTTTCAGATAGTGATGACTCTGTCTGTATGGATTCGCTGCTAAATTCAAAAGATACAGTCTTGGACGCTCATCATGCAGGCACTACTTTCAGGTTCCTTACAGCTTATCTGGCTATACAACCTGGAACTCAGATTTTAACAGGATCGCTTAGAATGAAACAGAGACCAATTAAAGCTTTGGTAGATGCATTGAATCTACTCGGAGCCGATATCGAATACCTGGAAGATGAAGGATATCCTCCATTAAAAATAAATGGCCCAAAAGAAATTTGGAAAAGTGAAATTTCTTTACCAGCCAACATTAGTTCACAATACATCACTGCATTGCTGCTCATAGCTCCGTGTCTACCACTGGGATTGACCATTCGTCTGGAGGGAGATATTGTTTCACGACCTTATATTGAAATGACTTTGGGGATCATGGCTTTTTTTGGTGTTGATGTCGTTTTCGAAGGAAATACACTTAAAGTACCTTCTATGAAATATCAGCCCCAAACCTTTCATGTTGAAGCAGACTGGTCCGCAGCATCATACTTTTATGAAATAGCAGCTTTTTCTGAAAGTGCCAGTATAAAATTGAATGGCTTGCATAAAAATAGTCTGCAGGGAGACGCTGACGTGGCCAATATTTGCAAAAAACTTGGGATGGAAACCTTGTATGATGAGTACAGCATTACTCTAAAAAAAGCAAAGGATACTGTTTATCCACAAAATCTGGAATACAATTTTATAAATGTACCGGATATTGCGCAAAGTATCTCTGTATTATGTGCAGGCATCGGATGCAATGTATTGTTTACCGGATTGCAAACCCTCAAAATAAAAGAAACAGACAGGATATCTGCATTAAAAAATGAACACGCAAAAATGAATGTTTTCTTTTCTAAGATGCCTGAAAGATTTTCTTCAAAGACGGCAATTGAATATTATATGCAGGAAGGCACTAGCACCATTGATAATTCCTATATTCCGACAATAGATACCTACAATGACCATAGAATGGCTATGTGCTTCGCACCGCTGGGATTATTATTTCCGATTGTGATAAATGACCCCTTGGTAGTTTCTAAATCTTATCCTGGTTTTTGGAAGGATATTTCCGATCTGGGATTTATTATTTCTGAAGAAAAATGAAAATTGATATATCTGAGTGTCATAATTTTGGTTACTTTTGATCTGCCCAATTTCAGATAATATATGTATGATGTCATCTTAGCTTTTATTACATCTTTTGCACTGACATACCTTGCCATACCATCCATCATAAATCTTGCTATAAAGAAAAACCTTATGGATGAGCCAGGTGAACGACGATCGCATAAGATCAGCACACCTTCTCTTGGGGGAATAGGCATTTTTGCCGGTACACTTTTTTCAATCATACTTTGGACACCTTTCAATTACTTCGGAGATCTCCAGTATATATTATGTGCTTTTATCATTATATTTCTTATCGGGGCTAAAGATGATATTGACCCTATATCACCTTCAAAAAAATTTTTAGGCGAACTTTTTGCTGCCGGAATATTGGTTTTCAGGGCAAATGTCCGACTGACAAGTTTTTATGGTTTTTTTGGCATATACGAAATTCCTGAGTTTGTAAGTATCTTATTATCCATATTCACCATCATTGTCATAATAAACTCCTTCAATCTTATTGATGGTATTAATGGACTTTCTGCAAGTCTTGGATTGCTTATCACTTCTGTGCTTGGTACCTGGTTTTTCCTTATAGGTAGTATAGAGTTGGCAATTGTTGCATTTTCCTTGGGAGGTGCGTTGATAGCCTTTCTAAAATATAACATCACTCCTGCAAAAATATTCATGGGAGATACCGGTGCTTTGCTCCTTGGTTTGGTTTGTTCCATTCTTGCCATTAAGTTTATAGAACTGCACAATGACATAACAAATTCTCCATACACTTTTGCTTCTGCTCCTTCTATAGCAATCGCCATTTTGATTTTACCTTTGTTTGACACCCTACGTGTTTTTATACTTCGGGTGTATGAGGGAAGATCCCCTTTCAGTCCGGATAGGAAACATATCCATCATATCATGATAGATCTTGGTTTGACCCATATGCAAGCCACCGGCATACTTTTTCTTACTAACATTCTTTTTATCATCATGGCAGTAATGCTGCAAAATGTTGGCAATCTGATGTTGCTGGTCATTACTCTGAGTCTTGCTTTTGTAATGTCCCTAATGGCAAGCAGAATGGTCGAAAGAAAAAAACAAAAAGCCATAAAATGACAGCATGGATATTTGTATTTTTTGGAGGCGGTTTGGGAAGCATCTGCAGATATTATTTGGCGCGCCACTTCAATTATACTGGTCAGGAGTATATAATTTTCCCATACGGTACTTTGATAGCCAATATCCTTAGTTGTTTTATTTTGGGATTTTTGATACAAAAGCAAATATCTAACCATTTGACTGAAAATTTAAGGCTACTTTTAGCCACAGGGTTTTGCGGCGGGTTCAGTACTTTTTCTACATTTTCATACGAAATCTACATTTATCTGCAAAAAGATCAGTTATGGCAAGGATTGGGATATGTAAGTTTGAGTCTGATTACCGGAGTCATTGCCTTAATAGCCGGCATAAGATTGTGTCAAATAATATTTTGATCATAACGTATATTAAAATTTGTTATCTTTGCTTTTGCAAATAAAGTAATAATAAACCATGTCAAAAGAAAAGGAAGAAAAACTTAAAGCATTGGCACTTACCATGGACAAACTGGACAAAACTTATGGTAAAGGCACAATAATGAAACTCGGAGACAAACAGATAGTGCACGTTGAAACTATTTCAACAGGATCGCTTGGTCTTGATATTGCCTTAGGTATCAATGGTCTGCCTAAAGGTAGAGTAGTTGAAATCTATGGTCCTGAGTCATCCGGTAAAACCACTCTCGCCATTCATGCCATAGCAGAATGCCAAAAAAAGGGAGGCATCGCTGCAATTATAGATGCTGAGCACGCATTTGACAGATTTTATGCTGAAAGTCTTGGTGTCAATACTGAAGAATTGCTGATATCACAGCCCGATAACGGAGAGCAGGCACTCGAGATTACTGAAAATCTTATTCGTTCGGGAGCTATCGATATCATCGTCATTGATTCGGTTGCAGCACTTGTACCACGTAGTGAAATAGAAGGTGAAATGGGAGACTCAAAAATGGGTCTTCAGGCACGATTGATGTCTCAGGCTCTGAGAAAACTTACCGCTACTATCGGTCGTACCGGCTGTTGTTGTATATTTATCAATCAACTCCGGGAAAAAATAGGTGTTATGTTTGGCAATCCTGAAACCACCACAGGAGGTAATGCTTTGAAGTTTTACGCTTCTATCAGACTCGATATCAGAAAATCCGGTACGGCGATAAAAGATAAAGACGGCAACACTGTAGGTACTCCTGTAAAAGTAAAAGTGGTAAAGAATAAACTTGCACCTCCTTTCAGAGTAGCTACTTTTGATATAGTATTTGGAGAAGGTATATCCAAAACCGGAGAGATTGTAGATCTCGGAGTAGAAACTGATATCATAGGAAAAAGCGGATCGTGGTTCAGTTATGAAGGCACAAAAATAGCCCAGGGCAGAGAGTCAGCCAAACAGTTTTTTGCAGATAATCCGGAGGTGGCTGCTGAGATCGAACAAAAAATCAAAGAAAAATATCATCCTTCCGAGGCAGGAGCTCAAGAAATTAGCGAAGACGAATAACAACTGCTTGTCATGAATTATTTTGAAAGCCTGAACTTTTTTATAAGAATACAAAAGTTCAGGCTTTCGCTTATTGTCCTTTAAGCCATGGGGCTATTTGATAAACCTAATATCAGGATCCGGTATTTACAAATTCGCTATACTTCTTTTTGTTCTTTAGTGTATTATAGTCGATGAAGTAAATGACTTTCACAGAGAGATTATTATTTTGGTTTGTTTGTATGGTCTGTTTTATATTTTCCATATAGGTAAACTGGTGGTTTTGGTCAAATGAAGAAATGGCATTTTTCCATACCACATTTACAAAGCTACCTTGAGCAAACTGCCAGGTATAAACCATATCTACATTAAAAAAATTGATGTTTCTTTGTCCGTTTTCTTGTTTCAATTCTCCGGCATGGCGCAAATTGCCATCGTCCATAAGTCTGAACATCTCTTGATTTCTAACAGATGAATTATAGTGTCTGGCGACCAAGGTCAATCCCATCCGGTTTGTAAAATTATATTTTGCTGAAAGTTCATTTTCTATAGTAGTGACAAATCTCCGAGCAAATGCCTGGCTTCCACCTTCAAAATGTGAAAAACCTATATTATTCCATCTTGGATTGGAAGATATTTGATGAGATATGAGTAGTTTTGAATTGAATCTATAGTTGTTTTCTATAGAATAAAACAGTGAATAACCGTTATAAAAGTCAATGAAACGACGGCCAAGTAACTCTACCTCAACAAAGTATTTTTTGGCATTGTTGGTTTCCCACCACGTGCCTCCAAAAAACGAACTTCCTCTTCTGAATACATCACCAAAATTTCTTGGCTCGTAGTAGTCATAAGAATCAGGAGAATACTCGATGATACCGCCACCAGACCAGAGATTTTTTGTTTGCATATGTGCATTGAAATTGACTTCTGCATTTTGTAAAGTAGATACTCCACTTTTGATAGGGGCGTAAAGATGGCTTGCAAAAATGTTGAAATTGAGCCGCAGATTATTATACACCTTGGTTGGCTTTGTCCATCTTGTTCCTATCCAAAGCCCGTGATTCATATAGTTGTTATTGGTAAAAAATCCCAAATCATTGCTGTTGAAATTTCTGTCAACCAATTCGTGTGAAAAATTCCAATTGACCTTTCCCGATGAGCGTCCGAATGATAGAGATTGACTGTATCCTGTTTGACTTTCTTTATCCACACCTGCACCACTAAAAGTGCTCAAGGCTATCTTTCCTGACAGATTATATGTATTTTTTTTATTGTTAAGATTAAAAAGTGCTGAGCTTACATTTGCATCATGTGCACTTCCATTTCTCAAGACATTGGTATTGATGAAGGAAACGCTGGAATTATTTCCAAAGGTTTGGTCAAATACCGCTATGCTGTAATTGATTAATGGTTGAACCTCAACTTCGCTTTCTTTTTCCGTATTTTTATCAAATACTTTTACATGTACTGGTGCAGTAATAGCATTTAGCACACCTATGCCAAGTCCGTTTTTTGTCCTGCCCGAAATCTTAGTAGCATTGATCAGGCTTGCCTCTGCAGGTGCGCTGACGATCTCCTGATCTGCTGACAATCTGGAGTAATCAATATTCAATCCGCCAATCCGTCTTGAATAGAAAAAATTGCCTTTAGTAAATAAATCTGTTCCTTCGGTGAAGAATGGCCTGTAGTCATTAAACTGTACTTCGAAAGGTGTAAGATTAAGCACTCTCTGATCACTCTGAACCTGGCCAAAATCCGGTATTAGGGTAGCATCGAGCGTAAATGCCTGATTGAGCCCAAGTTTGACATCCATACCACCATTAAATTGTGAGTTCAGGTCTTTGCCGTTTTCTAATGGAAAATGATTAGCATAGTAGGACACATATGGAGACAACTGTAACCTCAATGGTGGATCTATATCCTTTAAGCCCATCCAGGAACCTGCCTGAGTAAGAAATCCATTGATATTGGGGTCTATAGGATTCCAAAAAAATTGTTCAGTCGATTTACGACGTCTTCTTACAAAATTGAGACCCCAATCCTGTACATTTTCTTTACTGAATCTTATGGAGGCAAAAGGTATAAACATCTCAAAAGTCCAACCTTCGTGAGTTATACTGGTCTGTGAATAAAAGATACTATTCCAGGAGAAATCTTCACCATTGTCATTACTTTGAGAGAATTTTGCGTCCATTTGCTCATTGAGAGGCGTGATAAAGTACTCAAAGGCGTTGAGTCTATCCTTGTAAGTGTCAAAAATAACACCGACAAAGTCATTATTTCCAAATCCATCTCTTCCTACCAATTCTGATGAAATGCTATCTTTGTCATCTCTGCACAATCCTCCTACAAAAATTCCGAGGTCATTGTAAGCCAGATACAAAGTTGTTTTTTTAGACGGGTTTTCCAAATCATTTAAGACAGGTCTTAATTCCGTAAACCCTTCAATGACAGAGGCGTCTTTCCATTCATCATTGTCTAATTTTCCATCGATTTTTATATGGTGGTTGATCCTTGCAGCCTTTATTTCTTTGCCTGGTGGCTGGGCTGAAGCAGATAAACAAAAGAAGAAAAAAGAGATAAACCAGAATACACGCGTCATAACATACTTAATTGTAAAACAAAATAAAGACGTATTTTTTAGAAAAGTGTTGCATAATAGACCAAATCTATTTTTTTGTCGATAGATTTGAAATAATGGGGTTTTTTATGGTGGGTGTATTGGAGAAGAAGAAAATAAAGAAACATTTTTGGTAATCCGGGATATCTTGAAGTGTATTGTGAATGATGAAATACTAAAACATGATCTTATCCGAATATTAAATTTACACGTTTACCAAGTCCAAATTCAAAAATTCTATATAATGTTGAAAGTTGGATATCGCATTTTCCATTTTCAAGTCGTGAAATATAACTTTTTTTGGTACCAACTTTTTCAGCTAGTTGTTCTTGTGTCATATTTGCTTCTTTACGTGCATCCTTCAGCATTTCACTAATCACAAAATACTGTGCCTTTTCTTCAAAATTATCACGATTTTCGGTTCCAATTTTTCCGTATTTTGCTTCTAATAACTCGTCAAAGTTTTTAGCATTTCTGATGTTTTCTTTGTTCATTACTTTTTATTTTTAGAATTAAAATATTCGAATTTCAGTTTCAATGCCAATTCAATTTCATTTATTGGTGTCTTTTGAGATTTTTTCTGAAAACCATTAAACAAAACCACTATATTCCCTTTATCAAAACAACAGAAAATGCGGTAAATGTTACTTTCAAATTCAATTCTAATTTCATAAAGCCCGTCAGTTCCTGTTACATGATCAAGGAATTTTTTGGAAACATTTTTACTGTTCTCAATATTATAAAAACATATTCAATCTTTTCTTGCACTTTTTCATTCAGCTCCAAATAGAATTCAATAAAATAGTGTTCATGAAAAACGATGTGTCTTTGTTTGTTCATAGCGCAAAGTTAACTTGAAAGTTATCAATATTCAATTTATTTTTGAAATTTTATTTTGAACGAAATTCTAGGGAAATATTACAGCATCAAAGATTTATTAAGCAAATTAATTTCAATAATCTACAAAAATTAAGTCCTGTTTTTTGGACTTTAAACGAAAGTAATATCTTAGGGCATACCAAGCGTATTGCCCATTTTCATTAGCAAATATATAGCAGAATCCAGACTTTTGTCTCTTTTCCCATCTTTCCAAAAATAAAAATCTGACACCTAAACAACTTTTCTGCCAAAGCTACGTTTATATATGTGAGTGAACATTCACACACATTCTCTATGGGCATCACTAGCAGACAATTTGAAATCATCCAAGCAAGCGGAAAAATCCTTATCAACAAAGGAGTGACTGGCTTAACTATTAAGGCCTTGGCTGCAGAGATGGGCTTTGTCGAAAGTGCTTTGTACCGCCATTTCAAAAGCAAAGAAGATATCCTTATCCTGATGATTCAATACCTTCAGCAGAATGTTCAGGACAGGATAGAACCCATTGCTCATAGTGACGAAAATCCGGTTCAAAAAATTAAAATGATCTTTGAAAGCCAGTTCCGGTTTCTAAATGAAAACAGGCATTTCGTCATAGCTATGATGTCTGAGGGATTGCTCGACGAAAGTGATGGCATAAAAAATGAAGCGATAAAGCTCTTTCTGTATAAAATGCCTATAATCTATCGCTTGCTCACTGAAGGGATTGAACAACAGCTCATCACCCCAATCATATCCACAGAAGCCATGCTCCATTTTTTGATAGGTGGATTCAGGACACTCATTTTCAGATGGAAGATGACTGGGTTTCTTCTTGATGTGGAGAAGGTTGGGAACCAAATGGTAGAAGATTTTTTTACTTTGATCAAGCAAAATACAAAATAATATATTTAAGAGTATGTTTAAAATTTATCCTTTAGCAATAAAATGTTTTATTTTGGCTACAAATTCGTTAAATTTTTCGTCGAATTGCCCACATTCGACTGCAAAATTTGCCTCTTTTCGCTCAAAATAACTCCATTTATTATCCAAAAACAAAATTTAAACATACTCTAAAAGCCAATTGATTACAAAATGCAAAATTTTCGAGATTTTTTTATTTATTTGAATTCAAAAAGTCCTTCCATTTTAAGGGAAGGATTTAGCCAGCCTGACCACTATGTAGTAGGCGGGCAGGGATGGGTAAAATAGCAACCAATTTAAATTCAATAACCCCAAACACAAAATAATATGAAGCAAAAACAATATTTATTTAAATCTGTCATGTTGTTTGTTTTCACATTTAGTTCCTTGTATATTGCATTGGCACAAGAAAGGAAAACTTATACATCACTCGCTGAAGTATGGAACGATGTCAGGCAGCAAAACATCATATTTAAAAGTGCACAGATTCAGACAGAACTCGCCAATTTAGCTCATAAGACTTCGGTGGGCAATATCATCAATCCGCGCATGCCCGTGACGCTCAATCTCATCGATAATACACGACTTCAGAGCAACTTCCTTCCTGCGGAGATTTTTGGAGGACCATCGGGAAGTTTTCGGGAAGTGACATTCGGTCAGCAGTACAACGCCTTGTTCTCAATGCAGCCACAGATAGATCTGGTGAATATGTCATCCATTGCTCAGATCAAATCAGCAAAAATCAACAAGGAACTCACAGCATCACAAAATCAACTCAATGAATTGCAACTGTATGAAAACCTGAATGCCACATATCACAACATAGTATCTCTAAAAAGTCAAAAAGACATTTTATCAAAAAATATCGATATCGCTGAAAAAATCAAAACCATAGTATCCAACAGATATAACGAAGGTGTCGCAAGAAAACAAGATATCAACGAAGCAGAAGTCAACCTTATCAACCTGAAAGATAAAATGGAACAACTAGATTACAATCTTCTGATGCAGGAAAAAATTCTGGCTTTGTACTTTGAAAACAATGCGAATCCCGAAATCCAAGAAAATCTCGATCAATATGCATCGGAAAACATCACTTCTGTCAATACGAGCAATGCAAAGTCAAGGAATGTGATATTACAATCTCAAATGTTGCGTCAGGATATAAAATCATTGCAATTTCAGTACTATCCTACTTTGTCATTGATATCATCATTCAATTGGCAAAACCTAAGCAACGACTTCTTTTTTGCAGCCAACTCATCTGGAATTACTTACAATTTTATAGGATTGAAGCTTGGATGGGACTTTCCTACAGTGACTCGGCTCTCCAATATTAAAAACAAACAATATCAACTACAGACTCTGGCACTGAATGAAACCCATGTACAAAAAGAGACCGAAACGAAAGCGGAGCAATTGGCCATAGAATATCAAAAAGCGCAAAGCCAATACAAAAACTACAAAGCCATTTCAGATTTAAAAGCCGATACCTATCAAAAAATCCTAAATCAATACCAAGAAAATATCCTGGGTCTGGACAGACTGCTCATCTCGCAAAATGACATGCTCAACAGCCAGATTAATGTAGAAATATCACTGGCCAATATCGCTTTTGCAAAACATAAAATCATCATACACAACCTTTACTAAGATCAATAAACATTAGCACATGTTATATAAATTAAAAATTTTATTTTTACTAGTTGCCATCACTTTTGCTACTTGTAAAAACAAAGAAAGTCAAGAAATCAAACCCATCGTTCAGGATATCCAAGAATGGGTGTTTGCTCCAGGACAAATCGAATGGGACGATATATATAATCTTACTGCGCAAACAGACGGAATTCTTCTCGATGCCAATTATGATGTGGGAACTGTAATCAAGAAGGGCAGTATCTTCGCCAGAATAGATAATCAGACCAATATAATCAATACCGGAACGTCCAAAGAACAATTGGTCATCGCCGACGAAAACCTGAGTGATAAATCTCCTGCTATCCAACAGCTCAAACAAAACATAAGCTTTGCGGAATCTAAATATCAACAGGATAAGATACAAGCAGAACGCTATGAACGCCTATACAAAAATGAAAGCATTGCCAAAGTAGAGTATGAAAATGTAAAATTGACTTCTGAAAATTCTCTTTCCAATCTCAATGCGCTCAGAAAACAACTAGATGTCATCCTGCAACAATCAAGACAGCAGAAGATCACGACAAAAGGCCAGCTGAAAAACAACCAGGTCATTCAATCATACAATCAAATCAAAGTCTTGGCTGACGGTACGGTCATCAAAAAACTAAAATCCACAGGAGATTTTGTACGTCGGGGCGAAGTCATAGCTGTCGTGGCAAATCCATCAAAGGTAGAGATAGTGCTTACAGTTGATGAAAGCAGCATCAATAGAGTAAAAACCGGACAACCAGCTACCATCAGACTGAATTCTGAAAAGGACAAAACCTACAAGGGTAAAATCAGTCAAATCTTGCCTGCCTTCGATGTCAACAGTCAATCTTTCGTTTGTAAAATCATCCTGGAAGAAGCGCTGAATTCGATGAAAAACATCTATGGAACACCTTTGGAAGGCAACATCCTGGTAGGTGAAAAAAAACAAGCGTTGCTAATACCGAGAAAGTACATGGGATATGGCAATAAAGTCCTTTTGAAGGATCGAGACACTATGATAGTCATTAAAACAGGCATTATTTCTACTGACTTTGTAGAAGTTCTCAGTGGAATTAATACCAATGACATCCTTATTCCAATTAAACCATAAGTCATGAATATCAACACTGATATAGCCTCGACATACCTTTTTACCAATAAAAAATTGACAGCTGTAGCCGTCATGGGAGTTCTATTGGGAATGTCTATTTATATTTTTATGAATAGTATGGTAGTTGGGTTTGACAAGACTGCGAATGATTCTATTTTTAAAAATACGCCACATATCAGAGTGTACAAAGATGATGTGGTCAGTAAACCATTGATTCAGGATGCAGCTGGTAAGCAATCGATGATCATAAATCCCAAGGTAGTACCGTCAAGTAATACGATTATAAATCCACAGGAAATAATCCAACTGATACAAAAAGATGAAGATGTTACTGTCATCACACCGCAAGTATCAGCCACTGTTTTTTATAATGCAGGTAGAGTCCAGGTTCCAGGATTGGCGGTAGGAGTGATACCCGATCAAGCGGATCTTATGTTTGATATTAAAGGGACGATAGTTGAAGGCAGTTTTGATAAAATGGAGGGAAATGTCAATAATATCGCAATTGGAAGTGGTGTTGCAGAAAAACTAAGTCTGGCTATTGGTGATAATATTAGTTTGTCGTCTTCAAAAGGCTTAATCAAGAGTTTTATTGTTGTGGCCATTTTTAAAACCAATAATAGTCTCGTCGATAAAGTAAAATGTTATATTCACCTTAGTGCGGCCCAGCAACTTCTTAAAGAAAATAGTAGTTACATTACAGATATCAATGTAAATGTATCCAACCCTGAAAAAGTGGATCCTGTAGCTATCAGACTCACCCAACTAACTGGGTATAAATCTGAAAGTTGGAAGCAAGCCAATGAAACCATAATGGCAGGATTCAGAATGAGAAGGATTGTGATCACGTTTGTGTCTTATACCATTTTGCTGGTAGCAGGTTTTGGCATTTATAATATACTCAACATGACCGTTTCCCAAAAAATCAATGATATTGCCATTCTAAAGGCTATGGGATTTAAAGGAAAAGATGTCATCCGAATATTTTTGACACAAGCATTATCTATCGGGCTAATGGGTGTAATAGGTGGTATGATCATGGCTACCATTATGGTTACACTTCTGAAAAAGGTGTATATAGGCGGAGACTTGGGTTACTTCCCTATTGACTATGAACCATTAAAATTTGCTCAAGGCGTTTTTGTAGGTATGATCATCACTTTCTTTGCAGGATATCTTCCAGCTAGGAAAGCTGCTCAGGTAGATCCCGTTTCCATTTTTAGAAAATAGAAAATAGTCAAAAGAAAAATTGATCAAAGAAAAAAAAGCCAAAGTTAAGGTAGTACCTAAAAGAGCGTGGCCGTTCCGGTACGCGGAGCGATTTAGCGGAACTAGCCTTTTAAAGTCTGCCTAATATATAAAGCCGATCGTCGAAGTTTGTAACTTCGATGCAATATTTCCTAAGGTCTCAGTCTGTTTCAAGCCTGACTAGTCTGACCGATAATGACGAAGTACAATCGAACAACCGACGAACAATCTAAACGATGAGCAATCTGAACTTTAAAATTTACAATTTAAGAAAATGAATATCCTCGAAACAAAAAATATCAATAAATACTTTCACGATCCTGTAGAATTTCAGGTGTTGAAAAACATTTCCTTTAATGTCAAAAAAGGAGAGTTTCTCAGTATGATCGGCAAGTCAGGAAGCGGTAAATCCACACTACTATATATCTTATCTACGATGGATACGGAGTATGAAGGAAATCTCAAAATCGATGGCGAACAAATCACGGGATTGAGTCTTGACGATCTTGCCACTTTACGAAATAATAAAATCGGCTTCGTTTTTCAGTTTCATTACCTCCTTCCAGAATTTACGTGTCTCAAAAACATCATGATTCCCGCCCTGAAATTAGGGAAATATTCATCAAAAGAAATAGAAGAACGCGCTTACCAAAAACTGGAAATCCTGGGACTTCGCGATCAAGCACTCAAACCAGCAAGCAAACTCTCGGGAGGTCAGCAACAGCGGGTGGCGATAGCCCGGGCTCTCATCAATGATCCACATATCATCATGTGTGATGAACCTACGGGTAATCTGGATAGCAAAAACTCAGCCATAGTTTTTGACACTTTTAAGGACTTGACAAGAAGCTTTGGCCAAACGATCATAGCTGTGACACATGATGAAGAATTCGCCAGAAATAGTGACAGGGTTATTGAGATGCGGGATGGGGAGATCTTGTGATAATTCAATAAAGTTTAAAGTTTAGAAATAATGTCCTCGAAGTGAAAAAACGAAAAGTTTTTTTATCCATTATTTGATAAATCATTCTGTGTTCTTTTGTAATTCTTCTGGACCATTTAGGAGCTAAGTCATATTTAAGTGCTTCTGGTTTGCCAATACCTAAGTATGGATTTTCAATAATTCATCTTGTTGGGATTGCAATTTTTTAAGAACTGGTTTGTTTCCGGTATTAATCCAATAAAGTAAGTCTTCATCAGCTTTTGGTAAGTAATTTATTTCCATAAATCATCTAACTCTACGAGAGTTACTTTTCGCCCCATTCCATTTCTTAAATCTTCATCTCCTTGTTTAATTTTTTCTACAAAATCCATATTATAAGGCATTTCCGCTACCTTCGATAATTCAAATTCCAAATTTTATCTTTAATGAATCCATGAATGTTTTAATAGCTTCTACTTGTGAAGGATCATCAGTAAAAGCAGTGAAATTTATTGCTCTCATTATACACTATTTTAACAATAAACGAATTTTTATTTTTAAAAGTTCATGTTCATAAAATGAAATTTACTCCATTACTTCCAACTTGTAGCCCACTCCATGCACATTGGTGATTTTGATATTTTCATCCAGACTCAGTTTTTTTCTTAGTTTAGATACTAACACGTCCAGGTTTTTGGGCACAACCATAATCCCACTATCAGTCCAAATTTCATTCATGAGGTAATCCCTGTTTTGAATCTCATTGATGCCCGCCAATAAAATAGACAAGAGTTTAGCTTCTTTTTCCGTCAGTGATTCTTTATGGGCAATGTGCAAAAGTTCTCTGTTCTGTATATCAAACCTGTATGTGCCTAATGGCAATAATTTGGTGATTGTCTCTGAAGAACGTTTTTTTGTTTTCCGATAATAAATGTACAACAGTGGTATCAAAATCAATGGAATTAATATCCATGCCAGCCAAAGATGATTTTCTTTTTTAAGCATTGTAATCTCAATAGTATAGCACCCTTTCGGAATGTTTCTTCCACCACAAGGGGTAATACTATCTAATGATTGACTGTACAAAAATGATAGGACCACATTTTCAGTATTACACCCTTTTAATTCGGTTATGAAATCGCCGATACCTACTCTTCCCAATTCATAACACATAATATTGTACAATGAATCTGAAGTTATATAAATGGGTTTGTCAAATGAAATTACATATGTATTTTCATTTTTTAATTCTATTGGTAAAACTCTAGAAGTGGAATCACCACTAGAATCCAGCACTCTGTGGCCTATCTGGCGCAGCACCACTTCCAGTTCTTTTTTTTCAGCATTTCCAACCATTGTAGTGGATAGCAGAAACAAAAGATAAAAACCTAAATGTATTTGAGTTTTAGTAGACATGGCACAAAATTACTTGAATTATCCCGTGTAAATGGTTTACTTTACCATTATTTACTAAAAAGTTACCATATTTATAAGCCAAAGAAGGTCGCTTCAGCGTTATTTTTGCATTGTTATCAATTCATAAATCAAATAATATGAAAATGTTTTACAGTGTTTTGTTATCAACATTCTTTTTTTTCAATTGTGCATCCGGTGATCGTCAGGAAGAGATCACCACAAAAGCAACCAAACCGTACAGTTTTAAAGATCAAGTCATTCTATCAGATGATCAGGGAGAGACCTGGAATTCTTTGGATGTTTATCTTCCTAAAGACTTAAAAATATTGTCTCTAAGCAGCGATCAAAACAACCTGTTTGTTGGAACAGAAAAAGCCGAAATCTATAAAATAAATATGTTGTCTTCTGCAAATGCAGAGCAAGAAAATCTAATGACTGCCCTGATCAATCAAAAACCAATAGATGAAAACCGGGTCTATGGTATGTTTTCTTGTGCCTCAGGCTTATATAGTCATGTTTATGGTATTGGTTTATTAAGAAAACAAAACAATGCGGGTTACTGGCAACCTCTCACTACCCCTGAAGGTGTACATGGCATAAGTAAAATTGTGGAAGATTCCAAGGGAAATCTTTTTATGGCAACTCAATTTGGAGTGTATCGCTCGGACGACAAGGGCAAAAGCTGGGACAGAAAATTTCAATACGGTTTTGCAAACAATATCCTGATACACAATAATGCTTTAATGGTCACTGGAATAAACGGCATTCATCAGTCTGATGATGAAGGGAAATCATGGTCACCCATAAAATCACTTCAGGACCAAATAGGACTTCATAACAATGATGATAATTCTGTACAAATGTTTAAAGAAGGAAATACACTTTATGTCTTAAAAAGAATGTCTTCTGCTCCCTCTTTTATGTCAACAGAACCTGGAAATATGCTGGTGTACTCCAATGACAATGGAAAAACCTGGGTAAATCATCCGGCTGAAAGTGTTCTAAAAAACAAACAAGGAATTCAGTCCGTATTTATTCATAAAAACAAATTGTACTATACTACTAATAACAGCCTGATGCGCTCTGATGACAATGGACTTACATGGAAAAATATCTTACATATCGCTGACAAAAAACCTAATATGTCATTCAGATATATTATTGCCGGAGATAGGCTGATATTGGCAAAGTCAGATTTTGGTTGTTGATTTTCCAACATACATGTCAATGTCGTTTAGATAAAACCATATTATGAAGTCTTTCCCTTCTAAGGGAAGGATTTAGCCTGCCTGCCCAACGGTACGCCGAGGCAGGAATGGGTAAAAACAAGAAAAAATACTTTATACTCAAAATAAATTGGTTTGCGAAAATTTAATTTATCAATTTATTCATTTTGAGTATAATGGCGACAGAATTTTTTGCAAAATAAATTCTCGTCGGTATAACTAAGTGACATTGATACACATGTCTAATAAACAAAGGCCACTCATTTGAATGGCCTTCGTATCACATCAATGAAAAGTTATTTTTTCCAAGGCAATCTATTGACAGCTCTTCCTATTTCAGTTCCGTATCTCATGCCTTCTTCTGCATCCATTCTGTAATGCACTCCTAGTGGAACTCTCGACCATGCATTCTCAAGTGCCATTTCATAAAAACTCGTGAAAGTGCGCGGATACCCTGAAAATTCAGATCTGTTTCGGTGGCAATTATCAGTCATACCATATGAATAACCAAAAACGCTGGCAATGGCTTCAGCAGCTGCAGCTCCAAAAGTAGCGTGTCCTGATGGGTACGCAGGAAATGAAGGAGAGATACCTCTGTCGCCAGTCAGCGGATTGTCCAGGTTAGGTTCCCAGTTAGGATCTATCAGTCTTTTTATATAAGTTTCCGGTCTTTCAAGATTATACACATATTTGGAAGTCCATGCACCTACTGCTGCATCATGCAGTGCGATACCCACTTTTGTGTTTACCAATAATGCATCTTCAAGGTTAGCCTTTTCATTTACCACGACCTGATCAGCTATTGCGATCCATCTGGATGGAGGGCTAAATGTCAGGCCAAGCAAATCATCACTCCAGAATTCACCTACCCATTCTGTCTGATATGAGAGTGAAGGGGTGTTTTGAACCATGACTTCCAGTGCCTGTGTATATAACGGAGAACCCGGTTTGTCGCTGTATTCACCTACATAATCTTTGTAATGGCGGCATACTCTGAGGTCGGATTTTATGGCAAGGGTTCTTGCTTTATGCCAGAAAGGAAACATACCTTCTCCTGGTCCCGGTACTGTAGGTATCCAAGCCCCTTTTTCATTTCTTTTTTCTCTCCATACATTTTCTTTAAACGGATCCTTATATCCTGCAAATGTAGCAACGTCTCCTTTCATCCATTCCCAAATTCCAGCTGCCACAGCCTCTCCGTGATTTTTTGATCTGTAAAATGTTTCCTGTCCGGCCTCAGCTAAAAATTGTTTTTCATTTTTATCATTCAGGGCCTTTATTTTGCTGAACTGTGAAGGGTCCACATCAGGAAACAATCTGCTGTAGAGGAAATTGTTGGATGCATTCACCACCGTTGGCCAGTGATACTCCTGGTTTGGCTGTACACTTGGTACGCTCAGGCCAGTATATAAATGTGCCAATGATGCATACTCCGGCATCCCAGTAATACAAGCTTCATAAACGGAGAGTCCGATATAACCCAAAACGTCAGCTGTCGGACATGGTCTGTATCCTGCTGCATGTCTCTCTATTTCAAGGAAGACACTATTCCATTCGTGTGCTACAGCATGGTCAAACTTATTTACTGCCTTGAATGTGGTTTCCTTCTGGTCGTCCGTTGCATCTTTTTTACAAGATGAAATGGTAAGCATCAATCCGGCAAAAATCAATAATAGATAAAATAATTTTTTCGTTTTCATATCACAAGATTTAATTTCGGACAAAAGTATCTGTTATTTTGAATATAAAAAATATTTTATAAGAATTTTTTATGATAATATAAATTTTACTTAATAACTTGCTTTGTTGATGCGTTACCAAACATCTCTTGTATTTATTTGTTACAACAAATGTTCTAGAGTGGATTTTAAACCTTTATATTTATATCTTATGAAAATACTTGCATTCGGTGCTAGTAATAGCAAAAACAGTATCAATAAAAAACTCGCTGCTTACGCGGCTTCATTTTTTGAAAACGCAGACATTATTTTGATCGATCTCAATGATTTTGAGATGCCCATATTTTCAGTGGATCGGGAGTCCCAATCGGGACATCCGGAGACGGCCAAAGAGTTTGTGCGCCTCCTGGGAGAAGCTGATTTGATAATAATCTCTCTTGCAGAACACAACGGCAGCTATAGCACAGCATTTAAAAACATATTTGACTGGGCATCAAGGGTCAACTCAAAGACATTTCAGGGTAAACCTGTCATCCTGATGGCCACATCACCAGGTGTAAGAGGTGGAAAAACCGTTTTGGAAACAGCAGGTACCAGATTCTCTTTCCATGATGCAAACGTCGTGGCTACTTATTCATTGCCCGAATTCCACAAAAACTTTACTGAAGATTCAGGAATTATTCAGCCCGAATATAAAGCATCCTTTGACCAACTCATAGCGGAGGTCAAATCAAAAATGGAATCCTGATGTTGCTTACTCTGACGAAAGTCAATTAAACAGATACGTATTATTTGATTTTGCTGATCACCAAAGCTATTACGGCACCAGCTATGGCTCCCATAATGGCATTGATGATGATATCGGTAACTATGTTCTGATAATTTGCCGCCATATTGGAATACATGAAAAAATTCATGCCGGCACCATAAAGCAACCCAATAATTCCTCCTGCTTTTGCTCCTGAAGCCATATCACTGATACCGGCCCACTGTAGAAAGACATAAGATACCAGGACACAAAATGTAAGGCATCCCAAATACACAAATACCATATTTTGGTCGTCTGAAGGTGGATAAATATTAGTAAATAACATCCCGTAAAATACCCATCCTAATAAAAAGTAAACCAAGCTGCCCACTACGCTGCTGATGATAAGGTTTTTTGCACTCATAATTGTAAAATTTTAAAAGTTGGTTAATAAATATTTTGTTTTGTTCCTAATTGTACCACAAATATATGCATCTATTTCAATATTTAAATATTTTATGCCAGTATTTTCTCATACTCTGATATTATATTACTTACGTATACCGCTTTAATTTAAAAAAGTATTTGTCTTGGGAATATAAATAGGAACAACATAAATACTCTAAACATACTCTAATAAGAATCTTTAAAATTGTCCGATCATCTTCATTAGGTCCATTTTTTTCCTTCGGGACACGTCTACTGTCATTCCGTTGGATAAAACTATTTGGCCGCCTTCTCCCTTGATATATCGACTTATGTAATTAATATTAACGATGTGCGAGTGATGTGGTCTGAAAAAAGTTTCTTCCGGGAGTAACTCTTCAAACTCTTTAAGGGTTCGGGATGCCAGAACCTTTTTGCCATCATAAAAATGCAAATAGGTATAGTTACTATTGGCCTCAAATAATACTATTTCAGTAATATTATAAAAATTTAATCCGTCTATTGTGGGTATGGCCAATTTATTAAGTGACAATAATGGGTTTTTGATATTTTCCTGAAGTTGCTCTACTTGACTTTTTGTATTACTGTTTTTAGGCTCGCTAATTTTATTTACTGCCACTTTCAATTCTTCAATATCTATTGGTTTGAGCAAATAGTCGAAAGCAGCGTACTTTATCGCCTTGATCGCATAATGGTCATAAGCCGTGGTAAATATAAGATGAAAGTTTTTTTCTGAAAGATTATTGAGCATTTCAAAACCATTCATCCTCGGCATTTCAATATCTAAAAATACAAGATCAGGATGGTGCTCCAAAATGGCCACTTTGCCCTCTTCGCCATTTGATGCTTCGCACACTACCAGTACACTCGGACAGTGATCTGCCAGTTTTTGTTTAAGCACCACTCTACCTTTTTCTTCGTCATCAATGATGATTGCTTTGATCATTTCAGATATTACCTAAAATAATTAATTGGTCAATTATTGGTCAATTATTGATTTTTACATAAACTTCTACTTTGGTGCCACAGGGCTTGCCTGCCGCATCTTTCAGATCGGTAATGATGACATGGTTTTCTTTCCCTTTGTTAAATAACTTTAGCCGATCTTCACTCAGTTGAATCCCATATGAAAGCTTTTTGTTTTTTGCAATTCGAGATGCCTCAGCTCTGCCTATACCGTTGTCTTCAATTACATATTTGACCGAGTCATTTTCTAGAAAAATATACCATTTTAACACACCGTCGTTTCCTTCTAAATTGCGTAATCCATGAATGATAGCATTTTCAATATATGGCTGAACAAGCAATGAAGGGACCCATATATCCATGTCATGCAACCGAGGATCAATAATGATGTCTGTTTTAAATTTATTTTCTGTCCTCATTTCCTCGAGTTGAATATACAAAAACATAGTATCGATATCTTTATGCAGCTTCACCAAATTTTCTTTACTTGAGTCAAGTATATTTCGAATCAATTTGGCAAACTTGTTTAGATACATTGATGCGTGATACTTATCATTGATATGTATGTAAGCATCGATGCTATTGATACAATTGAAAATGAAATGAGGATTCATCTGAGCCTTAAAAGCAGCCATTTCGGTTTCGGAAAGCTTACTTTTTAATGCGGCTTCGTTTTTAATGAAAGAAATTCTATACTTGTAGAGAAGTGTCAGGAATGTGAGTAAGATCAATGAACTCACCCAATAAAATATTTTTGTTTCATACCATTGAGGTAAGATGGTGATATTTAATTTAGCCGGTAGATCTGACCATTTTAGATTTGAGTTGGCAGCAAACACTTCAAATGTATAAGACCCGGGTCTAAGTTGAGTATAATTTACATAATTTCTATTGCCTGTATTGATCCAGTTGGTGTCAAAGCCTATTAATCGATGCCGGTAAACGATATTTTCAGATTGAGAAAAATTAGGTGCCTGGTATTCAATGTTAAAGAAGGTATTGCCGGGTTCTATTATAATTTCATTAAGGTAAGGAGTATTTAAAGTTGACCGATATTCTTCGTTGAACAATTGAATTTTTTGTAATGAGAGGTTTTGGAGAAATCTGCGTAATTGGAGAAAAGTTTTTATCGATCCTGTTAAGCCCGTCTAGTCCACCAAACCAAAGATTACCATCAGGGTCATTTGTACATGCTGCTGTATTAAATTCTGAACCCTGGAGGCCATCTTCTTCAGAATATTTGTAACATATTTTAGTTTTCGGATTGACCATATTGATTCCTTTGTTGGTACTTACCCATATATTTCCATGTTGATCGTCAAGTACAGCATATATGACTTGATCTGACAGCCCATCATCTACAGTCCATACTTTAATTATCTTTTGACTTTTTGCATCAGCTTGAATCAATCCTCCATTTGTACCGATCCACCAGTATTGAGGCGTTATACTGAAATGTGAACAATGACCTGAAACGTTTTTGAACTGCGGAAATCCTGTAAAAATACCTGTCTTCAAGTTGTATTTTGTTAGTCCTCCTGTCTCCGTCCCTATGAGCAACTCTTCATTGTTGAGCTGGAGCATATGACGTCCTCGGTACAGCGCATTTTTTGTCACATTGTTTTCAGGATCTTTTATCATTTCCCAGGTCTTAGTATCTATATTAAAATATCGGAAACCCATCTTATATCCTGCCACAAAAAGCTTATTTTGACCTTTTATTTTGATTAAGGATGAAAGCTGTATTGTTTTGCCGTCAGTATCATTAAAAAGTTGGAACTGTTTAGTATGTATATCAAATGAGCAAAGTCCACCCCAGGTTGCCAGCCATAACGTTTTTTTATCACCTTTGACTATAGTGTACATATTGCGGGCATCAGTCTTGTATTGTTGGCCTTCTGGCGGAATGTGGTAAGAATATTCGTTGGATTTTACATTGAGCAAAAGCAATCCTCCAGTCATTGTAGAAAGATAAAATTGAGTGCCGTCATCGGTAAAAACAGCAGTAATAAAATTGTCAGGAACTTCTTTTGACCCAATTGGATCATGCACGCGCCATAACGCAAACTGCTGACTTGCGGGATCATATTTTGAGATGCCTGCGCCACTGACACCAATTCATGTGATGCCTTGGGTGTTGGTATAAAAACTTAAAATGAAGTTTTTTTGCAAACCATTCAGATCAGGAGAAGCTCCGGCTATGGTACCTTTTTTCAATAAGGGATCGATTTTTACTATTCCCTGAGTTCTCGTACCCAACCATATTGATTTGTCTTTGCTCTGATGTACTTTTACCGGATCGGTGGGAAGCTTTATTGCAGGGTATATTTCATTAAATGTTTTTAGGTTTCGGTTTTTGGTGTCCCATATTCTTATCTTGTTATCAGTAGTGATGATCCATATTTCATTATGCACTGATCCGATTGCTCTGATACCGGATGTAAATATGTATTTGGACTCGATGACCGGATTCCATTTATTTGGTTCATTCATCACAAACACTTGCTTTGTTGTTGCTACATAAATCGACCTCTTGTCATAACTGACGTCCATATCCACTATATCGGAGCCAAAAGTCGAGCTATCAAAAACAAAGGCTTTTTCTTTTAACTTATCGATTATTTGTATTTTATCGGCCTGATAGATGATGATTTGGCCTTCAGCATTTTCTTTGATTTTGTATGTCCATAGATTAGATGGGGCCTTATAAAATGGAAATTTTTGTGAAATAAGAAATATACTATCTGACTTATGGTCGAACAAAAAAACTTCAGATACAGTGCCGACCCAAAACATTCCTTTTGAATCCACATACAAAGAAGTGATCATTTCTGAAGGTCTGAATTTTTTATCCCTGCTTTTAAAACTAATCCTTTTAAAGGTCTTGCTGTCAAACCGATTTAATCCATTCTGTGTACCAAACCACATGAATCCATCCTGAGATTGTGCAATACTGTAAGGACTGTTTTGACAAAGACCATCTTTGGTGGTATAAGTTTTGAAATGAAGATTTTGTGCATCTGTATCAGTATGCATTAGTATCAGAAAATAGATAATAAACCATCCTTTCAATACAATTAACTTAATTTGATAAAAAAGGGGAAATTACAAAATTAACTCAATGTAAAATGTTGATTGTAATCAAAACTGAAAATAAATAAACGAACTGGAACTCTTCATGATCAATATAATCATACATAAGAGAATTACTTTCTTTACAGCTTCCAACAGTAGCCAATTGGTTTGTCACTAAACTCTTTATTCCAAGTCTCAAGGCAAATTCCAAGTCGACTGATTTTAATCACAGCAATTGGGGTATGCAGAGTGACTTACTTGTTTTTGACATGTGCTTATTTTGCGGTTTTAGGTATTAAATCAATGATTGATTGTGTTTGAACATTATTTCCTTGGTTTCGATATTACCAGCTATAAAACCTTGAACTTCCCTGGCTACATCTACGCTATGAGCATCCCTGAAATTATCTACCTCATGTAATACTGAGTTCTTAATAGTCTTGTATATTTTATGGCAAATACCTGGTCTGTGTATTTTATCTGACATAGGTTTGACAATCAATGTAGGTACAGACACTTTTTCAAATAGATCATGGGATATTTTCAACTTTAAAACCTCTCTTACTGAAGATTGGAAATGACTGAGTTCTTTAATATTTCCCCCTTTAAATAAATCCAAATGGTTTTTGCAAATCGGTCTTATGGCACTTGTCCTATTGGCCAGATTAAATACCATTTGATGCATGTATGGCAGCGTTGCATTGGGTATAGAAGAAAATAATCTTACCGGCCAAGGCAGTGAAACATGTGTGATCGGACAGATCAAAGTCAGGCTTTTGGGCTTGCAGATAAGCTCTTCCCACTTACTTAATACCAATGGTACAGAAAAAGAACACAAAATCAAGTGATAGTTTATACAGAGATGAGTATTGAGATAATTGATGATATCCATTGCCGCATGGACATTATTATAGTCGATTGACGTGGCTTTGGAGATGGTGTTAGGTTTTTCTCTCGTTTCGAAGTATTCCAGATTATAATATTGGCTTATGTGATCACAAAATCCATCCCAATGATGCATTTTAGCCCTCCAATTAGGTACAAAAATGCACATTTCCATAGATGTATCATGTACATACTTTACAACCCTATTGACTATGGGTCCATTATCAAATCCTAATGCTTCCTTATTCATATCAAAACTTAAGTTTACTTAAATCAAAATCATGATTTAGCAGTGATCTCACCCACAAGATCAATGTGTACAATGTATATATTCCTGCGCTAATCATGATCGCTATCCAAACAGATCGGGAAAAATAATATGCTATCAGTATTATCAATAGAATGACCAGCGTGGTAAACAATTGGTGTTTGGTTAAAAAATTTCTACTTTTAGGTTTTGTAATACTTTTTGAGTTTTGCAAATCCAAGTAGTTGATTTGAGTTTTTAAGTGTGTTTCTAAAGGTTTCATTTTAAAAGATGTTAAAAAAATGGTGATAAATATTTTTATGTTAATGTGATAACATCAATCACAAATCTATGAGCAATTGAACTCCGAAAAAAGTCACAAATAGTAAGTGGCGGCAGTCATTGAATAAGTGGCGGTTTAGTGAATGATTTGCTGGTCTTTGATTTGATTTCTGCAGAAGATATTTCGGTATAAAATGTGTCAAAATTCTTAATTGAAATATTTTATTTTGCATCTCATTACTTATAATGGACTGATTCTCTTTAATCTTTGTCAGAAAGGCTTATTTTTGCACCCTGTTTAAAAAATTGTAGTGTTTAAGATGAATAAAAGAACAAAAATCAAAAATATTTTCAACGCACCTGTTGAGATGTCTTATACGGTCATGGGCTGGGTCCGTACCTTCAGAAATAATCAGTTTATAGCACTCAATGATGGGTCTTGTCTGGCAAACCTACAGGTAGTGGTTGATTTTGAAAGCTGGGATGCAGCTTTGCTTAAAAGAATAACCACCGGTGCTGCTTTGCATATTGAAGGAAAATTGATAGCTTCTCAGGGCAAGGGGCAGACAGTGGAATTGAAGGCTGAAAAAATAGACATTCTGGGAGATTGTGATCCTGAAGTATTTCCCCTGCAGCCAAAAAAACATAGTCTTGAGTTTTTGCGCGAGATTGCCCATCTGAGATTCAGGACCAACACATTCAGTGCTATATCCAGAGTGAAACAAACACTTTTTTATGGTATTCACAAGTTTTTTAATGATCGTGATTTTGTCAATGTGCACGCTCCTATCATCACAGGTAGTGATGCCGAAGGCGCAGGAGAGATGTTTCAAGTGACGACATTAGATATGAATAATCCCCCGAAAAAAGAAGATGGTAGTATTAATTATAAAGATGATTTCTTCGGCAAAGCGACCAATCTTACCGTTTCAGGACAACTTCAAGCGGAATTGGCTGCATTGGCTTTGGGGAGTGTTTATACTTTTGGGCCTACTTTCCGCGCTGAAAAATCCAATACAACCCGACATCTAGCTGAGTTTTGGATGATGGAGCCCGAAGTAGCCTTCAATGATCTTCATGACAATATGGATCTTGCTGAAGATATGTTGAAATTTCTGATACAGTATGTATTGGATAACTGTGAAGATGATCTGGCATTCTTGGAGCAAAGACTCATAGATGACGAAAAGACTAAGCCACAAGCCGAGAGATCAGAGATGACTTTGAGAGGAAAACTGAAGTTTTGTTTGGCTGAGCCTTTCCAGCGACTGACTTACACTGAAGCTATTGAGATACTAAAAAATTCGACACCCAATAAAAAAGGAAAATTCCAGTTTCCAATTGATAAATGGGGCGCAGACCTACAGTCAGAACATGAAAGATATCTGGTAGAAAAACACTTCAAAAAACCCGTCATCCTGACCAATTATCCAGCCGATATAAAGGCCTTTTACATGAGACAAGATGATCCAAAAGAAGGTGTAGCAGGACCAACGGTTTCAGCTATGGACATTTTATTTCCTGGGATCGGCGAGATCATCGGTGGATCACAAAGAGAGGAGAGACTCGATCTTTTATTACGACGCATGAATGAGATGCATATACCAGCCGAAGAGATGTCATGGTTTCTGGACACTAGAAGATATGGTACAGTACCACACGCTGGATTCGGATTAGGTTTTGAGCGTTTAGTATTATTTGTGACCGGTATGACCAATATCAGAGACGTGATTCCGTTCCCTAGATTCCCCGGCAATGCGGAGTTTTAAAATCAATTGGTCTGGAGTTAAACCAAAGTTGCTCCATTATTTAGCTGAGCTTTTGGTTGTAGTTTTTGGTGTTTACCTGGGCTTTATGGCCAATAATTATGCAGCAGAGCTGAAGCAAAAGGAATATGTCAATACGACCATCAAGGAAATGTATCAAAGTCTGGAAGAAGACGCCAAAGATGCTGAGATTAATAAAGGTGGACATTTGGGTGGCCAAAAAGCGGTTCAGTATTTTATAAACTTATCCAATAATAAAGCCGTCAGTATGGATTCTTTTGAACTATACTTGTTTGCCGTATTGACAAGAAGTTTTATGAGCATACAGAACAGCTCGCCTTTTGAAGCTATAAAAGCTAAGGGTTTTGATGTGATCACCAATGATTCTCTTCGTAAAAACATGATCAAACTCTATGATTTTCAGTATGAAGGTCTTGAAAAGCTAGAAGAAAAGTATCAGGAAACTCAGTTTTATGCCAATGAAGGAAATCGTATCAATGAGATATTGGCACATTCCGTATTGTATGATGATGATGGAAAGTTTATTAAAGTAAATCTACCCTTGAGAATCGATGAAAAAGATAGAAATAGATTGATTTTAATTTTGAAAAGAATTAAGTTTAATAGAGGATTTATTGTATCTTATTATGATTCGATCATACAGGATATCCAGAAATTAAGAAAACAATTGGAAAAAGAATACCCATTCGTTTTGCAAAAATGATTTCCGCTCGTCCATACATAAAATCGGTATTTTTCCAGGATGAAGAAACTAAAAATAAGAAAGGATATCCTTATGACATTCCTGCGATACAACATTGTGAAGATATCCGATTTTATCCCGATGTGACCTTTTTTATAGGTGAAAATGGAAGCGGGAAAAGTACCTTGCTGGAAGCCATCGCCATCGCTTATGGGTTCAACCCCGAAGGTGGCACCAAATCTGCACAATTTGAAGTGCACAATACGCATTCTGATCTGCACCGAGAGATTAAACTGTCCAAAAGTTATAAACAACCTGGTGATGCGTACTTCCTCAGAGCGGAGAGTTTTTACAATGTAGCGACCAAAGCAGAAGAGTTTGGTGTGCTGAAGTCATATGGTGGAAAATCGCTCCACGAACAATCACATGGTGAAGCCTTCCTTGCCACATTGATGCACAAGCTTACCGGCAATGGATTGTACCTCCTTGACGAACCTGAAGCGGCACTGTCACCGGCTCGACAGTTGACGGCATTAAGCCTGATTCATCAGCTAATACTACAGGATTCGCAATTTATCATCGCCACACACTCTCCGATTATCATGGCATATCCCAATGCACGTATCTATGAGTTTAGTGCAGAAGGTATCAAAGAAGTGACATATGAAGAGACCGACCATTATCAGATCACAAAATCCTTTTTGGACAATCCGGAGCTCAGCCTTAAGTTGTTGATGGAGAATGAGGAGGATTGATGTATGCGTATTCAATTTGGCTATAAGTGATATTTTTTGTATAGTTATAGCCACATTGAATGCTTGATTTGGCTATATGTGTCATTATTTATATAGTTATAGCCACATTAGAGCTTTGATTTGGCTATATCTATAATTTATTGTATATTTGTAGCCAAATTGAAATCATTATGGATACGAAGTTAATTGGGCGACAAAGAGAATTG
Source organism: Saprospiraceae bacterium (assembly GCA_016718205.1). Lineage (GTDB taxonomy): Bacteria > Bacteroidota > Bacteroidia > Chitinophagales > Saprospiraceae > OLB9. Next base: position 377,482 of record JADKEB010000034.1, on the reverse strand, counting down.
GGCGACATTGATAAGTATGTCTCTGATCAGAAATCACATTTTATTGCGGTATATGGAAGGCGCAGGGTAGGAAAAACATTTTTGATTCGTAAAGCTTTTCAGGATGAGTTTACATTTTATACTACTGGAATTGCAAAAGGTTCACTAAAAGAACAATTGGCAACATTTAGCATTGCATTAAAAAAATATTTTGGTGACGAAACAGTCCCTATACCCAAAACTTGGATTGATGCTTTTGCCTTACTTATTGAGAAGTTAGAAGCTGATACATCGAAGAAAAAAGTAATCTTTCTTGATGAATTACCTTGGATGGACAATCGAAATTCAAGATTTATCAATGCTTTAGATTATTTTTGGAATAGTTGGGCAAGTGGCAAGTCGGATATATTGCTTATCGTTTGTGGATCTTCAGCATCCTGGATGATGAATAAGTTGATCAAAAACAAAGGCGGCTTGTACAACAGGGTCACGGGAAGGATCAAACTAAATCCATTTACGTTGCGTGAAACTAAGCTGTATCTCGAGTCTTTGGGTTGTCAATATGATGAATTTCAATGTATTCAGGCTTACATGTGTTTTGGCGGAATACCATTTTATCTTTCACATTTTAATAAAGACTGGAGTGCATCTCAAAATATCAACATGTTATGTTTTGCCGAGAATGCTCTTTTAAAAAGGGAATATTATGTCCTATACCAATCACTTTTTGACAATCCTGAAAATCATATTGCAATAGCAGAAGCCATCGCAAGTAAAAACAAAGGTATGCTAAGATCAGAAATTGCAAAACGAAGTGGACTGACCGACGGCGGTGGACTGACCCGAATTCTCATAGAGTTAGAAGAAAGTGGATTTATCAGAAAATATTACAATTTTAATAAGATATCTAGAGAAGCAATATATCAACTCACGGATTTATTTTCATTGTTTCATTTAAGCTTTTTGAACAAGCCACAGATCAATGATGACAATACCTGGCTCAATATGATCAATACACCCAAACAGAATACTTGGTCTGGATATGCTTTTGAGATTTTGTGTATTTTACATTCCCATGAAATAAAACAAGAACTAGGGATAGCTGGCATATTATCTCATATCTCTACTTGGCAAAATAAAGCTGCTCAAATCGATTTAGTTATAGACCGTAGCGACAATGTGATTAATGTCATTGAAATCAAATTTTCGAATAGCGAATACACGATTACGAAAGATTACGATCTTAAGCTGCGAAATAAATTGCAAGAATTTAAGGAAAGTACTAAAACTCAAAAAGCCCTATGGTTAGTCATGCTCACTACATTTGGATTAAAGAATGGACCTTACAATGGGATTGTTCAGAGATCAATTACGGCTGATATTTTCTTCAAATAGCCTAAAACACATTTCAATTTAGCTACAACTACCACAATAATGGTACTTACAGCCAAATTGAATGCTTGTTTACACCCTAAGACAACCTTATCTCATCATTTGCTTCATCATAAAATTTGTATTCGAAAAGATGATAATCAGTGTTTTGGCCCAGTGAAATCCATTTTTTATATTTCATAAACCATTTCATCTGGATGCTTGGCCAGCCACTCTTCAGGTAAGCATATATAAACTGATTGGCGTCCAGCCTGAATTTGGACTTAGGCCTGGATTGGATGATATACTCGATATCTCTCTGAATATTGTCTATCACCAGGATCGAAGGATTGACCTTGCCGGTACCCAGACAAGTAGGACACAACTCTGTTGTATCAATGTTGACTTCGGGTCTTGTACGCTGCCTCGTAATCTGCATCAGTCCAAACTTACTCAATGGCAGTATAGTATGCTGCGCTCTGTCTCCCTGCATAAAATCTTTCATCTTATTGTAGAGACTTGTTTTGTTTTCGGATGTCCGCATATCTATAAAGTCAACTATGATCAGCCCACCTATGTCTCTCAACCTGAGTTGCCTGGCTATCTCTTCAGCAGCTTCCAGATTTACAGCCATTGCAGCATCTTCCTGATCTCTTTTCTGGGTCTTGGGTCCACTATTTACATCTATCACATGCATGGCTTCCGTGTGCTCTATGACGATATACGCTCCCGAGCTCATTGTGGAGGTCTTACCAAAAGATGCCTTGATTTGCCTGTTGATATCAAAATTGTCAAAAATATGCCTTGACCCCTTATATTGCTGCAATATTTTTACTTTATCAGGAGCTATAGATTGCAGATATTCTTTGATACTTTGATGCATCTCTTTATCATCAACGATGATTTTATTAAAATTATCATTGAGTATGTCACGAAGTATCGAAGATGTTTTATCTATTTCACTGAGTATCTTATCAGGAGATTTGGTTTTTTTCAACTGATTGAAGATCGTCTTCCATTTTTCTTCAAGCTCTCTGATATCATTATGCAGGTCGGCGACTTTTTTGCCTTCTGCTGCTGTACGCACTATGACTCCAAAGTTTTTTGGTCTGATACTCTCGACCAGCACTTTCAATCTTTTTCTTTCATCTCCGGAACTTATCTTTTTGGATACAGCTACGATATCAGAAAATGGGGTCAGTACTACATATCTACCCGGTATAGTTAGTTCACAACTCAATCTCGGCCCTTTTGTTGATATGGGTTCTTTGAGTACTTGTACCAGTACATGCGCATTTCTGGCAAACACCTGATCAATCTTACCGGTTTTGGGATTGTCCGGTTCCAATTCAAAATTTTCCAATAACGGGCTGTTATAACTGCCCTTCATGACTGAGTCTGTGTACTTGATCAGCGAGTTGATCTGAGGTCCTAGGTCCGTATAATGAAGAAATGCGTCCTTTCTGTGGCCGATATCAATAAATCCGGCATTGAGGCCCGGCATTAGTTTTTTGGCACATCCAAGAAAAATATCCCCTACTGTTGAATTATTGTTAGTTTTTTGGCGGTGTATCTCTACCAGCCGCGAGCCTTCCAGAAGTGCAATTTCTACATCCGAAAGTGTTGATTTGATAATCAATTCCTTATCCACTATTGATACATTTAAATTGTCATATAATGATGAATGACGTAATTTCAGAAATACTTCAGAAATAAATTTTAAGTGTTCCCCATCAATAAGTGAAAGTGTGTGGATTTAGCTTTTGCCGTTTTTTATCCTGAACATGGATATTATTTATACAGGATAACAGCTATTTTCCCGATGTAATTTAATAAAGATTACAAACGAATATATGATGTATGTTATGTTAAAAATTGATGCATGAATAATATGAATCTTTTTATGGTTTGCAGCTAATTCTTGTTTCTACTGATCAGAATTCCATTAAATCAAACCACAATTTTAAAAATCCGATAAGATTTTTTGCCGAAAAAATTCAGATTATTTTAGTTCTAAAGATAACCAGTTAATATGTTCATCTATAAAGAACCTACACTTCAGTCTTAATTTTTTATTCTATTTTGAGACCAGAAACATATAAAGACCCTGTGTACACAACTTTAACTAAAAAATGGGAAAAGTCAGGCTTACATGTAAGCCTGACTGATATTCTTATCTGTTCTTTTTCTTATGTCTGTTTTTTCTCAATCTCTTTTTTCGCTTATGCGTCGAAATCTTATGTCTTTTTCTTTTTTTACCACAAGGCATATTCAAATATTTTTTAAATTAATTAATACATTTTTTTTGATACTCTTCTGCTTTGACTTTATTTCCCGCACTTTCGTAGGCTGATGCAAGCATGCAGATGGTATTATTGTTATCAGGGTCTATCAGGATGGAAGCTTCCAATCTTTCCAGAGCCTTTTCGATCTGATTAGTTTGTAATGCAAGTTTTGCCAGTTGATTTAGTATGCTTACGTTTTTCGGATACTTTGTGTTTAAATCTCTCAGCATCATGATGCCCTGCATCGGATTATCTTTTGCCGGACTATCTACATAACATATGGCCAGATTGATGCGGGCATCTATGTTTTCAGGGTCAAGGGATATTGTTTTTTCAAATGCATTAACCGCACGTTTTGAACAAAACTCTTTCACCTTTGTGTCCTCAGATGATTTCACGCATAAGGCATAAGTGGTCCCGGCCATTGACCATGATCCAGCTGACTTTTCTATGTTTGCTATCTCCTCCGCATAGTTTCCGGATATGGCTGGAAATCCCATTTCATACCAGGTTCCTGAAAGTGATTTTAAAATTGTCACTCTTTTGGATGTATCATCAGCCACTTTGTTAAGGTCCAGATTGATGGCTTCAATGACAGTTGTTTGTTGTGGAGTGAGCTTAGTTTGTGCTTCATTGATCAGATTTGTCACACTTGTAGACTCAACGTTTAGTAACCTCCACTTTTCGAGGTTTTTCATATCTGGTGGTATGGTCTCAAAGCCCAAATACAATACTAAAAACAGGATTAGTGATGCTGCTATAGTAATTATTTGAGATTTGGTCATATTAATCTTGTATCGTCTTATTAATCATCATCACCATCATCCTCCGGAAGCGAATCCACGTTGGCTTTCACCTGATCAACAAATACTTTAGCCGGCTTGAATGAAGGTATAAAGTGTTCAGGTATTTCAATAGACTTGTTTTTCTTGATGTGTCTGCCTATTTTTTTTGCTCTTTTTTTGATGACAAAAGATCCAAACCCTCTTACATATACATTCTCTCCTTCAGAAAGTGAGCTTTTTACTTCTTTAAAAAACATCTCTAAGGTAACTAATACATCTACCTTAGGAACTCCTGTTTTTTCAGTGATTATGTTGACTAAGTCTGCTTTTCGCATATGGTTTATTTTGTTAATTGTTGTGATTTAATAAAATCTGTTTTCTTAAAGAGGCGCAAATTTCGCAATTAATTGGAATTAAGAAAATTTTTTGAACCTTTTTTCGAAGTTTTTTTAAAAAAAAAGTAATTTAAGTTATTCATTTACAATCTATTATTATAATTATTCATAATATTGTTCCAAACTTGATCGTTTTAAATCTATATTTGCCCTCTTAAATAAGTGATGCATGATATTATCAATGACTGGCTTTGGTCAGGGAAAAGAAAACTATTCAGGAAAAGTGATCCGGGTAGAAATAAAATCTCTCAATGCCCGATCTACAGAAATCCGATGTAAACTTCCTGCTGCCTTCAGAGACAGAGAGATGGATATACGCAAAAAAGTCCTTGATGCCCTGCAAAGAGGAAAGATCGACGTCACTGTCTCTGTTGACGGTATTGCTGACGAAGAAAACACTTTTATCAATGCGGATGCTTTCAGAAAATACTATAAAGAGCTGAATACCCTGCGTATCGAGCTGAATATCGAAGATGGAGACATACTACAATCAATACTACGCATACCTAATGTGATTGGCCAAAATGACGAACTTGCCGATGATGAAGCTTTTGTGGTACTCAATTTGGCGATCGATGATGCTATTTTGTCGATAAAAAAATTCAGAGTAGATGAAGGAGAAGTATTAAAAGCTGATTTGATAGAAAGAGTCCAGAATATAGAATCTCATCTTAAATCTATTGAACCACTCGAGGCTGGCAGAATTGATAAAATAAAAGACCGTCTCAAAAAAAATATGGAAGACTTCGCGTCCAAACTTCAGGTAGATCATAATCGATATGAACAGGAAATCCTCTACTACATTGAAAAATTGGATATTAACGAAGAAAAAGTGCGTCTTTCACAGCACTGTATCTATTTCATGGATGAACTCGAAACCAAAGATGACCAGAAGGGAAGAAAACTTTCGTTTATAGCTCAGGAGATAGGCAGAGAAATCAATACTATCGGTGCCAAAGCTCAGGATTCGGAAATGCAGCAATATGTGGTCATGATGAAAGATGAACTCGAAAAACTGAAAGAACAACTGGCAAATATCTTGTAAGAATGGAAGGCGCATCTTTTCAGGGAAAACTATTCATATTTACAGCTCCATCAGGTGCCGGAAAAACCACGATCGTAAAACATATCCTAAAAAAATATGATCATCTTGGATTTTCGGTATCCGCTACTACGCGTGATAAAAGAGCACACGAAACCCACGGACAGGATTACTACTTTATTCCTGTAGATGATTTTAAAAAGAAAATTGCAGACGGTGCATTTATCGAGTGGGAGGAAGTATACAGCGATCAGTTTTATGGCACTCTGCAGTCTGAGGTAGACAGAATATGGGGACAAGGCAAACATCTTGTTTTTGATATTGATGTCAGAGGAGCCAAAAATATAAAAAGTACATATGGAGACAGATGTATGGCGGTATTTGTCAGACCTCCTTCAGTACACACTCTTATTGAAAGACTAAAAAACAGAAATACAGAGACTCCTGAAAGCCTCGGAAAAAGAATAAGCAAGGTCAAAAAAGAAATGGAATATGAAAACTGTTTTGATTTTACCCTTGTTAATGATATACTTGAAATTTCGTTTCTTGAAGCCGAACATATCGTTGAGACTTTTTCACAAAGAACTCCTGCATATGACTGACAAAAACAAAATTTATAGTGAAATAACTGAGGATATCAGCATCAGTGTCATACCTAAATATGAACCTTCTGAATCCAATCCTGCTATTGGAAAGTTTATCTACTCATATCAGGTGACTATAGAAAATCTAAGCAAAGATACTGTAAAACTTATATCCCGCCACTGGTATATCTACGACTCCATTCAGGAAAAAAGGGAAGTCAAAGGCGAAGGGGTAGTAGGTATACAACCGGAACTGAAGCCTGGCGAAAACTTTCAATATATGTCCTGGTGCCCGCTTCACAGCCCCATTGGCAAGATGTATGGCCATTATCTTTTTGTCAATCTCACAAAAAAAATTTCTTTCAAAGTCACCATTCCTGAATTTATTCTTGTTTCTGATTTTAAACTCAATTGACCGGTGTAAGCCGTGATCTTCATAATCTACTCCGCAAGTGCAGCTTACTACACAACAGACCTTACTCTTAAAAAACAAAGCTTTGGAGATGGGATTTTTGTTGTGTCATATTGCAAAAGCGGAGTTTATGACTGAAGAGGCCAGAAGATTGGACGAGTGGCTCAGTCAGGATTATCACGGCGATATGTCCTACATGGCCAATCATTTTGATAAAAGAGTCGATCCGCGATTGCTGGTACCCGGTGCAAAAAGTGTGATTTCCCTCGCATACAATTATTATTCAAATGTACGGCAGATCGATCCTGAAGCTCCCCAAATTTCTATGTATGCTTACGGAAAAGATTACCATAAGGTTGTAAAAAAAAAGCTGCAACAGATGCTGGAATGGATGAAAACATCATTCGGCAATATCAACGGTCGGGTTTTTGTAGACTCTGCACCAGTACTTGAAAGAGATTGGGCGCGAAGAAGTGGCCTTGGCTGGATGGGCAAAAATACAATGATCATTCATCCCAAAAAAGGAAGTTGGTTTTTCCTGGCAGAGATCATCACCGACCTGGAAATGGTATATGATCAGCAGCTCTCCGATTATTGTGGTACTTGTACCAGGTGTATAGATGCTTGTCCGACAGAAGCCATTCATGAGGATGGTTACCTCATGGATGGAAGCAAATGTATTTCTTATCTTACCATTGAGTTAAAAAAAAAATTACCTCTGGAATACAAAGATAAAATGGAAAACTGGATGTTTGGGTGTGATATTTGTCAGCAGGTTTGCCCCTGGAATCGATTTGCTGAATCGCACTCCGAACCCGCTTTTTTGCCCAAAGAAAAGCTGATTTCTATGTCAAAAGAAGAATGGCACGACTTATCTGAACCTCTATTTGATGAATTGTTTGAAGGAAGTGCAGTAAAAAGAACAAAATATGAAGGGCTGAAGAGAAATATTAAGTTTTTGAGTTGATCCTCTTCGAATTTGATGATTTTCCAAGTCGACCTTCTGTAGCACTGTGTTTTTGTACTTCTTCTTCGTCTCATATATTTGTAATTATCCCCACCTTTTTTCTTATCTGGGATGTCATATTGATGAATGCTGCTAACCACTGTTTTATCCTTGACTATGGCTGGTGATATATCTTTTTTGTTATAACCTTTTGCTCACATCACATAATGTGTACCTTTGCTCCTTTGTTAAGCGATGTATTTTGGTAACTTTGGACGGGAAGACAGGGTAGTAATTTTCCTTTAAGGTGAAGAGAGTTTTACTAATTTCCATTGAAAAAGTTAATAAGGTCTTTTTTGCTCCCTAATAAATTTTGCTTTTACATCTTGAATCAAAGTTTTATGAAATACTTAATTGCCGGTCTGGGCAATATCGGTGCTCAATATGAAAATACACGTCACAATATAGGTTTTGACGTATTAGACCATCTGGCAAAAGAAGCAGGTGTGGCTTTTAGTTCAAACACTCTGGGAGACCTTGTTGAAATAAAACATAAAGGCAGGACACTAATATTGCTCAAACCCAATACCTATATGAATTTAAGTGGCAAATCAGTAAAATACTGGATGGACAAACACAAAATTCAACCGGAAAATCTAATGGTAATCGTTGATGATAAGAATCTGGATCTCGGTAAGCTCAGACTACGGGACAAAGGTAGTGATGGTGGCCATAATGGACTGAAAGACGTCCAGGAAAAGTTTGGTCATAGTAACTATGTCAGATTACGCATGGGTATAGGTAAAGACTTTCATCCGGGTCAACAAGTAAACTATGTTTTGGGCAGGTGGAAAAAAGAAGAACAGCCTGATGTTGACATTATGATAGAAAAAGCTTCCCGTGCCGTAAAAAATTTTGTATCAATCGGTCTCAAGCTCACTATGGACGACCTCAACTTATGATAGCCAGGAGTTTTAATAAGGGTATGTAAAATTTGCCTTCTGGACTCAAATGGCAAAACTTTCAACGTACTCTAAAGGATATGTTGTTATCTTTGCGCTTCAAATATTATGTTTATGTTACAAACAGCCGAAAGAGTTTCAGATGTAGACGCATCTGACAATTATATTTATCAGCGATCATTATTGGCATACCATGAAGCAGCCAAAATTGTTTCAGGAGATATCCTGGAGATAGGTACCGGTAGTGGCTATGGTATAAAAATCATCAGTCCAAAAGCAGATAGATATGTCACCATTGACAAGTTTGATAATGAACAAGTGCAAACGATGGTCAAAACTTATTCCAATGTTAGTTTTACCAAAATGGAAGTTCCTCCTCTCAACGGAATTCCTGATAATTCATTTGATTTTGTGATTACGTTTCAGGTTATTGAGCATATTGAAGACGACAAGGCTTTTGTAAGTGAAATACATAGGGTACTTAAAAAAGGTGGTAAACTTATCGTATCCACCCCAAATATCAAAATGACCCTAACCCGCAATCCTTGGCATATCCGCGAATATACCACTGGTGAGCTGGATTCATTGCTCAAAGTCAAATTTCCATCTGTCATTAAAAATGGAGTTTATGGAAACGAAAAGGTCTTTGAATACTATGAAAAAAATAAAAAATCTGTACAGCGAATCACACGTTTCGATATTTTTGACTTGCAACATAAAGCCCCAAGATGGATGCTACAGATTCCGTATGATATCCTCAACAGATTAAATCGGCGTCGGCTTCTTAAGGATAACACCGGTTTAGTCTCCGACTTCTCTTTGGATGACTATAGTATTAGTGAAGCTAAAGAGAATTGTTTAGACTTGTATTATATAGCAGAAAAATAACTTATCATCATTGAATCATTTTGTTTGTATTCCCTTGATGAATATATACTGACGATAAAATGCCCTGATGATAAATCACGTATAAAGACAAGTTTCGCTTCGTCTTTACGCAAAATCAATATGTGGGTTAATCTGTTTTTATAATGACAGAACATGACAGAACTGAAAAGCTAAAATAAACAGTCCGTTGCTTACCTTACCTTGTCAAAACTATTTCAAAAACCTACTTTTGAATTCTCTTATGTTGCCACTATGGTCGCTGGCCGTGATAAGAAGATCATGTTCTCCTGGATTTAAATGGTGAACGGACACTTCGAGTACCGAAGTCTTGGAGTTATAAGGACTAATGATGAGGTTACCGTCTATTTTTACTGTATATTGGATATCTCCGGCATCTCTACCTTTAGTAGGAAGATCATCCTTTACTTCAAACCTGAACTTGTTAGTATTTCCGTTCTTGGGTCGAAAAAGAATGGTTTTAATTGTTGGGGCTATGGTATCATATTGCATAGTAAATGTGCCGAATTCATTGATCCTGCACCGCAGAAAGTTGTCTTGCCAGGCACCTCCGCAATTGTGCTTTTTGCCTTTTTCAGATATCCACACGATGATAGCTTTGTTGCGAAGTGCCGGATATAGTACATCGGGTTTTAGGAGCAGCTCGATATTTGATTTGAGTGCTTCTCTCTCATGATGTACCTGATAGATAGTGTTCCCTTTAAGATTGGTTTTTTTTTCCATAATAAAAGGAATGCTTCTGTACAATGCATTTTTACCAAAGATAACAATAGCACCGCCATCTCTGATTTCTTCTGGCTGGCCTACATTCACCCAGCGGGTATATGGATTGTACTGAGTTTTCTCAATGATGTTTTCAGTTCTTTTTATATCAAAGAGTAAGGTCTTTCGGTTACGATGGAAATCTTCAGCAACCATTCTTATTTTAGTAATGGTATCAGGTGAGATTTTGATGATGCCATTTCCTGATTTACCAAGAAAATCAATTTCAACTCCAGGTAGTTTATAACATAAAGAATAAGACTGACCAGACTGTTTTTTTTCTGAATAATCATAAAATCCAGTAATCTGACGGGACTGATCAAATGAAATTTTATCCATATGATAACTGTATATCAACTTATCATCAGCATATACATGGAGGCCATATATACCCATTTTGTTGTGTGAACCATCAGCTCTGTCATAGGTATGAAGCGCGAGTCCTATTTTTTCAGCAGGAATTTCTATTGGTTCCACAATCTGAATGATCCCATTTTCAGCTGCGGGCATTGGGATTCTTTTATCACAAAGCTTATGAAAATGTTCGTCAAGTCCATGTATGGCCAGATTGACCAATGAGGGAGATATTTTGTCCGGAGCTGAAAAACCAAATAAAAAAGGATTGACAGGTTTTTCTGTCTTGGTATCTCTGACTTCAAAATGCAGGTGATCACCAAATGAATATCCTGAATTGCCCATGATACCAATGACTTCCCCCTTTGATACCGGCAAGATATCTGGAGTCAGTGTGATGTCGACCTCAAATGATGCAGTTTTATTTTGATTGAGTTTTACAATCTCGTCTATTCTTGATGAAAATGATTCCAGATGACCATAAACAGAAGTAAAACCAGTCTCAGGGTGTTCGATGTATAAGCCATATCCATATCCGCCTGCCGACACTCTGATCCTTGACACATATCCGTGGCCGATGCTGTATATACGGTCTTTTTTACCTTTTACGGATGGTTTAATGTCAATACCAGCATGAAAATGTGTCTCTCTTAGCTCACTAAAACCCCCTGATAATCTGAATGAAAAATCAACCGGACTCACAAATGTACCCGTAGGAACAGCCAGAGATTGTCCGCTGATAAACGATCTTGATCCAATAATAAACAAGATTGTAAAAATAAAAACCTTTTTTACCAATTGGATTATTTTTGGGCAAAAACAATTCTTAGAATAGATTTTCAAAGGCTACCTTTTCCTGTACTACTTTTCTGATGTCATCCATATGTATCCTGTGCTGTTCCAATGTATCCCTATCTCTGATAGTCACTGTATTGTTTTCCAGCGTTTCGAAATCGATGGTAACGCAGTATGGTGTACCTATAGCATCCTGTCTTCTGTACCTTCGGCCTATGGCATCTTTTTCATCATACTGACAGTTGAATGACAACTTGAGTTTATCATATATGGCTGTGGCAGCATTTGTCAGATCTTCTTTATTTTTCAGAAGTGGCAGTACAGCAAGTTTTACAGGTGCCAAAGCCGGATGCAACTTCATTACTACCCTTACAGAGTCCTGCCCATCGGCATCAGGTACTGTTTCTTCCTGTAGCGCATTTGCAACCATAGCTAAGAACATACGGTCACAGCCGATAGAAGTCTCTAAGACATAAGGTACATAGGATTCATTGAGTTCAGGATCAAAATACTGTAATTTTTTGCCTGATAACTCCTGATGCTGACTCAAATCAAAGTCTGTACGGGAGTGAATGCCTTCCAGCTCTCTGAATCCAAACGGAAACTCAAACTCAATATCAACGGCAGCATTGGCATAGTGGGCGAGATTGGCATGATCATGAAACCTAAGTTTTGCAGGATCTGTACCTAGAGCTTTATGCCATTTCAGTCGGGTTTCTTTCCAGTATGCATACCACTCCATCTCCGAACCGGGACGAATGAAAAACTGCATTTCCATCTGCTCAAATTCTCGCATTCTGAAGATAAATTGTCTTGCGACGATTTCATTTCTAAAGGCTTTACCTATCTGAGCAATCCCGAAAGGAATCTTCTGTCGCGTAGACTTCTGAACGTTCAGGAAGTTGACAAAGATACCTTGTGCAGTCTCGGGCCTGAGGTAAAGTTTGCCTTCTTCTCCGGCTATATTTCCAAGTTGGGTATTGAACATCAGATTGAACTGTCTGACCTCTGTCCAGTTGCGGGAACCACTCTCGGGACAAACCAGTTCATACTCATCGATCATATTTTTTAGTTCGTCCATATCACCGGCCTTCATGGCAGCAGCCAATCTGGCGAGTACCGCATCGATCTGCTTTTGTCTTTCTATGATCCGATCATTGGTCGTTCGGAATTGATGTTCGTCAAAACTATCACCAAATCTGGCTTTAGCTTTTTCGATATCTTTGATATTTTTAGCTTCTATTTTTTCTGCATGTCCCTCTATCAGCTGGTCGGCCCGATATCTCTTTTTGGAATCCTTATTGTCCACGAGCGGATCATTGAATGCATCTACATGGCCTGAAGCCTTCCAGGTTTTCGGATGCATGAAGATCGCAGCATCCAATCCGACAATATTTTGGTGCATTTGTACCATGGCCTTCCACCAATATTCTTTGATGTTATTTTTAAGTTCGACACCATAAGGACCATAGTCATACACAGCACTCAAGCCATCATAAATTTCTGATGAAGGGAAGATAAAACCATATTCTTTGCAGTGCGAAATTAAATTTTTAAAGTCCATATGTATATATACTTGTGCTTGATTCTTAAAAAACTGGGGCAAAAATACGCCACCTTATTGTTTATTTATGCTTTTATACTTAAAAATAGTCTGTTTGACAGCAATTGGCATAGTCGTAAAGAGTGAAAATTCAGCTTTGAGCCCTAATCAAAAAATATTTTACCATTCCACCATTCTTTTTCTATCACCGCATTATTTTTTTTATAAAAATTTAAAGCCGGTTCATTCCAATCCAACACTTGCCATTTGGTCTGTAGAGCTCCTCTTTTTTTGGCTTCATCCAGATAGGCATCAAATAGCTTTTGACCTATTCCATATTTTCTATAGGAAGGTTGCACATAAAAATCTTCGAGATAAAGACACTTACCTCTCCATGTTGAAAATGTCATATAGAATACGGTGATGCCAACTATATTTCCTGACATTTCGGCCACAAAACTATCAATAAGCCCTTCTTTAAATGCTTTAAGATAGTCATCGATGCCTATTTTCAGTGCTTCAGGTGCTTTTTCGTATACAGCAAGCTCATGTACTAGACCATAAATAGCCGGTAAGTCCTTCATTTCTGCTTTTCTGATAGTGATATCTTCATTCATACTTATTATACACGATGTTATATTGAAAGGTTGTTTTCTTGATTATCATTTTCAGAGTAATATCAAAAATTAAACATGCTCCAACTATTGAAAGTAAATGTCAAACAAAAAGTGGCAAAAATCAAGCCAATACTTCAAAGGGTTACAATAGATTTCAATGACTTCAATGAGTTCAATGTATTTCAATGTATTTGAACGTTGTTCGACTTCACTGCTCTGTTTCCACCTAACATCCGGGAGCGGGGGTCGTCTCAAGTCTAGCTTGACAGGCTCTATAGGGAATGATGGGTAGCGGGATGCACCAATGTCTGTATCTCTCTTCGCGCACCCTTGCCTGCAAAGGTGATCAAGTTCAATGGAGTTCAGTTCAATGATTTCAATGATTTCAATGGAAACAATGATTAATTCTTAGCCATTGACTTTAAGTAGTTTTTTTAGATTGGTCAAGGATTTTATAGGCGCTGATGTGACACTTTCATTGATAACCCAAAGCGGAATATTGCCTCCGGGATTCATATATCCACTATGGACTATTCTGACCATACCATTTGTTACAGATTCTATTTCCCATGAACTTTTTATTTGAGATATCAAAGGGTAATCCTGATATAGTTCCGGTATTTTGAAGATGTGATAATCGGAGTTAACCTTAATTAAGCCTTTTATTTTGTCAAATGAAATACTGCCTTTCAGCGTCGAAACGCGGTTTTCAAAAGGTAACGGCAATCCGTATTCGAGCAGATAGATGCCTTCAGAGTCAGAATTTTTTTTCAGCAGTACTACTTTTTTTACTTTATCATACCATTTGTGCATACTTTCCACATTGCGCATGACGCTGTATAGTACTTCTAAATCCGCTTTTATATAAGTTTCAGCTTTAAACTGGAGTAATTTAGAACCTTCCAGACTTTTTGTCCATAGTTTGATATTGTTTTGCTCTTTCTTCAATTGCCAGTCCTGCTGCCCATACGTATTGGAAAAGCCCAAAATAAGGCATATTATGACTAAATATGGCATGATGTTGCGCATCAAACTTCTACTAATTGGCCGACTTCTGCAGGTATGGCAGCTGCCTTATACCCGTTGTCAGACAAATGTGTGAGGAATGCCGGAAGTACATATTTAAGTTTTTCTTCCGCTTTCAGACTGTCATGAAATACAATTACAGAACCTGATTCATAGTTTTTCTGCACATTTTCAAGACACTTCTCCGATGAAATGAACTTGTCGAAATCCCCACTTAACACATCCCACATGACGATGGTTTTCTGAGTTTTTAGTCCTGCTGCCTGCCCCGGTTTTAGCTTACCATATGGTGGTCTGAATAGTTGAGAATGCACATATTCATCACACATTCTTACATTTTCCAGATAAGTATCTTTTTCTGTAAACCATCCGTTGATGTGGTTGAAGGTATGATTGCCGGTAGTATGCCCGTCGCGGAGGATTCTTGCATATATTTTAGGATAGTTTTTTACATTTTCACCTACGCAGAAGAATGTAGCTTCAAAATCATAGTCTTTCAGCACGTCAAGTACCCAGGGAGTCACCATAGGTACTGGGCCATCATCAAAAGAAAGGTAAACTTTCTTTTCATCTGAAGGCATACTCCAGATAAAATCAGAAAATAATGTTTTAACTATTGGGGGTGTTTTTACTAAGTACATAATTTTATTTTGCAGAATTCAGCATTTAAATCTATTTTTGCGGGCTGGATTACAGTAATATTTCTTTTATTAACGAATATAATTTCATTTTGTGATATTTTAAATAGGCTATTTTTAAGAAAATTGTTAATAAGAGTATGTTTAAATTTTTATGGTTGAGCGAAAGTGAGGAAATTTAATTTTGGACAAGATGACTGAATGGTCTCGTCTGTGACGAGAATTGAGTAAAATACTTTACTCAATAAAGAAGGAACTGCGAGCAGCTGCTCGCAGCGAATACTGAATATAGCCGGAAGTTCAAGCGTAGCTTGACGCGGTACGGCGAAAAATATAACGCTGGCTAAAATAAAATTTGCCACTTGGAGCCAAATGATAAAAGTTTAAACATACTCTAAAATCTATATACCCATTGGCCTATAATGATAACAAAAATAATTATGACAAAAGTCAGAGTAAGGTTTGCCCCTAGTCCTACAGGGCCACTACATATAGGAGGAGTCAGAACTGCTCTTTATAACTATCTTTTTGCACGTAAGAATAACGGAACCTTCATCCTTAGGATTGAAGATACGGACCAATTGAGGTATGTACCCGGAGCTGAAGCGTATATCATTGAATCACTCAGATGGTTCGGTCTTTTGCCCGATGAAGGACCGGAATTTGGTGGAGATTTTGGCCCATACAGACAATCAGAACGAAAGGCCATCTATCGGCAGTATGCAGAAAAGCTTGTAGAACAAGGTCATGCCTACTATGCTTTTGATACGCCAGATGAACTCGACACCATGCGCGAACAAAATTCTACTTTTAAGTATGATAATGTCAGCAGGCAAAATTTAAAAAACAGTCTGACTTTGGCACATGATGTAGTGGAAACACTATTGTCAAAAAACCAGCATGTCGCCATCAGGCTCAAAATGCCTGAAAATGGTACCATTTCTTTTGATGACGAGATCAGAGGTCATGTAACTTTTGACAGCAACGAACTAGACGACAAGGTCATACTCAAAGGTGATGGAATGCCCACTTATCACCTTGCCAATATCGTAGATGATCATCTGATGGAGATCACCCATGTCATCAGAGGAGAAGAGTGGTTGTCCAGTACCGCTCATCATGTATATATGTACCAGTGTATGGGGTGGAATCCACCGTCATTTTCACATCTTCCGCTTATCCTGAAACCTACAGGTCAAGGCAAACTCAGTAAGAGAGATGGAGCCAAGTTCGGATTTCCTGTATTTCCACTTTCATGGGACAGTGACCATGAGGAGGATAATTTTACAGGATTCAGAGAGGATGGATTTTTGCCGGACGCTATCCTGAACTTCCTTGTATTATTGGGCTGGAGCCCGGGCAATGATCAGGAATTATTTACAATATCTGAGATGTGTGTGGCATTTGGCCTCGATAAAATAGTCAAATCAGGTGCCAGATTTGATATCGACAAAGCCAGATGGTTCAATCAGCATTACATCATCCATAGTGATAATCTCAAACTGGCTTACCTTATCCAAAACAAAGCCATCGAAGAAGGATATCACGTATCTGTCGAATACCTAAGTGAAGTATGCCGGCTTATGAAGGAAAGAGTACATAAAACAGATGAAATCATCTCCAATGCCCGTTTTTTCTTTGCTCCTCCACAGATATACGACGATGCTACCATTATAAAAAAATATAAATCAGAAAATAAGGAACACCTTTTAGCTATTGGTCAAAATCTCATCAACAATCAAGGTGATACAACAGAGGCCATCATAAAGGGATATATTTCAGACTTGGGTCTGAAACTTGGCGATTATATGCCATTGCTAAGAATTGCCGTAAGCGGAAGTATGCAAGGCCCTGATCTCATGGAGTCGATTACTGTCATTGGAAAAGAAGAGTGTGGAAACAGAATATTGAAAGCGGTCAGTTATTTCGAAACCTTATGCGCTGTATAGTCAGACAATGCGACTTTCCGACCATAAAATAGAATAATTGCGGCATTAAAAAAGAAAAAAGGTCCCACTTTGTCTGTTTCTATCAGATCATTGATCAGACACATGGATAGGATGATGATCAATCCCAGCAAGGTGGCCATAATGAGGTACTTATCTCTAAGGTTTGCTGTAGCATGGTAAACTCGCTCACCTTCTATGATCAACCAGAAGCATAAAGCTATAAGAATCAGGAATCCTATAAAACCCTGTTCCACCCATGTCATCAGGAAATAATTGTGGATACCGGATTGATCAGGATTGTTACTTACATAGGTCTGAAAACTGGATATCGAGTATAGTTTATAGTTGGAATAAAAACTCCCCGGACCGAAGCCTAACCAAAATCTGTCTTTCAGCATTTCTATACCTGAAATCCATCTGTATATTCTTTCCATAGATGAGATGTCTTCGAGTTTATAGGTGGCTTCCAGGAGGTTGTCAAATTCGCTGTGAGTGATTGTTTTTTCAAAATCAGGTGCCAGATCCATATACTTATTGTCGACGGAAAGGTACAATGACATCATTATGGCGACAATGAAACAGATAAACAGCGTTGGTTTTACCCATCTTTTTTTGATGATATACCATGCACCCCAAGCTATAAACATGGATAAAATCGCCGCCCGCGTAAAACTAAAATATATCCCGGCTATAAATACAATGAAAACAATAGTCATCAATACATTGGTCTTTCCTTCCAATTTGTTGATCCTGTAAAATGCCCAAACAAACGGAAGACATACTACACATATAGCAGCATAACTGACATGATTTCGGTAGAACGGTTGGACAACTTCATATGTCGAAGCAAAACTAAAACCATGAAAGGCATGTCTTATGAGCACATAACAAATGGAAACAAAAAGAAATTTATAAAGAATTCTGTATGATTTTTCTAATTCTGACGATTCTTGTACAAACATCAAAGGCAGAATAAAAAAAGGTAGTATGTACCATATTTTAGCAGCTAAAAGTTTGAATGATATAAAAGGGTAAGATGAGTTCAGTGCGGTGATAAATATCCAGAATACATGAATACCAATCAATATAAATATGGGATGAGTGATGTAAAATTTGGGAAAAGATAAGTTATTCCTGATAAGTAAAGCCACAGTAATAAAGGATAAAATCAGCATAGCCGGTTCAGATGGCAGATCTGTACCCAAGCCGGGGCCTTCAAAATAAACCTCAACAGAAAATGGAAGCAGCAGAAAGATAAGGTAGAATAATCTCCTGTAATCCTCAATAATAATCACCATGCCAAGAATGAATGCCGGTAAAAGGAAAGCAAAATAATGCTGAAAATAAATCGATAGCAGGATAGCCACTGCAACTATGATCAAAAAAATACGGTAAAAAATGATGTCATTCGACCACGTCCTGATCAGTGATCCCATTCTCTAAATTTCAAAAGTTGAATGACAAATAATTATTGCACAAAGGGGAATCATTTAGGAGTACTTAATTTAACATTTTCAATTATAAATACTGCCATAAAAGCCAAAGCTATACCACACAGGCTGGAAAGTAAGACGATGATGGATCTTTTTGGTCTTGATTTTTCTACAGGAACATCTGCTTTTTCTACTACATGCAAGGCTGTAAAAGGAACAGAATATGTTGCGTTGAGTTGTTTAAGACGTTCTTTATCGAGACTGATTTGATCATGTATTCTGCTTTGCTCCTGCTCCAGTTGTTTTAATTCAGAAAGCACGGGAGCATATTTTTCAAGCTCTTTATTAGCTTTGTTTACTTTATTGATAGCACCCATTTCGATAGCCATATTTTTAATGACGGAGTCTTTATAAGCAGGATATTTTTTATAGAAAGTAATTTTACCACGCACTTCTTCCAGTTCAGAAGTGGCATCGGAGAGCATTTTTGTATAAAGACCAGACTGGCCCCAGGTTTCAAAAATATCAGCACTTTCCTTTATCCTTTCTAGCTTTTTTGCCAGAGAATCATTCTGGATTTGTTTTATTAAGATATTTTCATTGTAGTTATTTATAAGTTTGAATTGAGATTCTTTGACGATTTTTTGAGCGATTTGTTCTACTTTTTCCCTCGCTGCATTAACTATTGCTGCTGCTTTTTCAGGATCTTTGTCTTCCACTATCATATGCAGTGCGCCATACTTTGTTTTGATAGTTTTATAGTTTTCCACCAACTCTTCCCTTACCTTAAATTTGGACTTTTTACTGCTTTTATCTATGTCATAATGTGTATATAAATCAAAAGAATCGATCAGATGAAATAAAAGATCATGTGATAATGAAATAGTAAATAATCTGTCAAGGTCTTTGTCATCGCCATATATCCTCACATCCTTTTCATCTCCTCCTATCGGTATGGGTCTGGCCAGATCAGGGCTTGCAGCATAAAAAGTGGTTTCTGCCTGATAATAGTTGGGGAGGAGAAGACTACCACCGATACTAAGCATCACTATCAGAACTATTGCCCTTAACAACTCTTTTTTCCACTTTAAAAGTTGATGTATAAAAAGATTAAGATTGTATTCGCTATCCATAATATCTGCTGTAAAAAAGGCTTATTTATTACCTTTGAAAATCATCAGGATTTCCTTTTTATCCAAAATTTTGAAAATAAACGACAAAAGTACACAAATTAATATACTTAATCCAAGATTTAAAAGCCAGGAGCCATCAGATATTTTGGCAATAACCCAGAATACCACAATTACCGTAATACCGTAAAAAAGGATAAGCTTTACATCCTTCTTCAGAAAAGATAAGCTCATCAGACTATTTACCAGGTATATCTGGCCTATCATTACAAAAAGCTGAGTTATAAGTGTACTCCAGGCAGCACCCTGAGCACCATATTCGGGGATTAATATCAGACACAACATGATATTTACTATCAGCCCTGCAGTAAATAAAATATTCAAATTTTTCACTTTGCCGGTGGCTGCAATATATGTCCCAAAAATATAAGAAACCGCAACTAAGCTATAAGCCATCATTATTACTTGAAGCGTAGTATACAGCTCTGGATGATATGCAGAGTATAGGAACTGCAAGATCCTTTCACCATAAAAAAATATAATCCCCAAAATAATAAATGATATGATGGTCGTAAGTTTTGTGCCCTTACCCATGAGTTCAGTGAGTATAGGTTTTTGATCTATATTTGATGCATACATCGGCAATAATAGTGAAGCAAACAAATATCCACTCATATTTGCAGCTTCATAAAACCTATAAGCTGCTGCATATATTCCTGCCTGATACTTATTGTCATCCAGTAACCAGCCGAGCATGACACCATCCAGCTTGTTGTAGGCTGTCATAAAAATCATGATGAGTACATAAGGTGCCCCTGACCGGAGTATAATCAACCACCTTTCATAACTTAACAGTTTAAATCTGAATGGCGTTTTGGAAGAAAGTATCATCATAGCAATGATACTTACTATTGCAAAAACAATACACTGTATCCTGACAAACCATAGTATATCAAAGCCCGATTGTAGTGGTGTAAAATATAAAAGATAGCCCAAAATGATGATCATCAAAAGTTTATCTAAAGCTGATATCAGGCTATCAGTCCTGTAAAAACCCAATCCTGCAATCATACCTCGCAAAATCATAAAAAAGGAACTTAGCACAAAGCTTAAAGAAATATAAAAGATCATCTCGCCATCTATGTAACCTAAAAAGTAAGAAATAAGATTGACAATTAAAAGAAATATAAGACTCAAAAGCATTTTGGCCTGAAAGATTTCCGGCAGGACTCGTTGAATTTCAGATCTGTTTTTTGGTATATACTGCGCATTCCAGTTTTGTAATCCGGGATCATTGATAAACTGAAACAAGAAAATAAAATTAAAATAAAAAAAATATAGTCCGTATGATTGGATACCTGCCAAGTCCTGTACTTTGGCTTCAATACCAAAAATATAGATCGGTTTTATCATCAGATTAATGACAAAAAGTAAGACAATATTGATAAGAAACTCTCTTTTCACAGCGGACAAAGGTACACAATATTTTTTAGGGAATAAGTCGCTTTCATAGAGTGACCTCGAGATAAAATTTCAAAAATAAGTTGTTTACTATTTTGATTTATCAAAAAAGAGCGTACTTTTGCGACGCTTTTAAAAAAAGCTAAGAGTATATTTAAATTTTTATGTTTGAGCGAAAGTGAGGAAATTTAATTTTGGACAAGGCATATTTTGCAGTCGTGGTCGGAAGCTACGTCGAAAAATATAACGCTGGCTAAAATCAAATTTGACACTTGGAGTCAAATGATAAAAGTTTAAATATATTCTAAGGTACCTTAGCTCAGTTGGTAGAGCAACGGACTGAAAATCCGTGTGTCCCCAGTTCAAATCTGGGAGGTACCACAAAAAAAAAGGGAAGTATTGATCATTCAAGCTTCCCTTTTTTATTTTTTATAAGTTTTAAACTTCTCCGTTCTCAGTTTTTTATGAGATCACCTGTCAGCCTTTTTATTTCCAGGATAGCCATATGGGCATCAAATTCTGCCATTATTTTTCTGAATTCAGCATCAACAAGATTTAATTGAGCTTGCCTTAACTCTAAGGATTGGATGGTACCTATGCGCATTTTTTCAGAAGTGATGTTGAGATTTTCCTTTGCTATGTTGATATTCTTTTTTTCTATTTCTGCCATCTCCACCGCAGCCAGATAGTTGGTATAAAACGTAAACAAATCTGTATGAATACTCAGTCGGGATTGTTCTTTGCTGAGTTTGCCGGATTCCAGATTCAGTTTGGCCACTTGTATTTCCCTCTTGTTGTTGAAGCCGTTAAAAATGTTCCATCTTCCGGTCAAGCCATAAGAAAAACCAAGATTTTGATTAAACTTAAGGACACCAATCTCTGCACTGAATCTGGTAAAATTGTACCCCAGATTGACATCTACTGAAGGAAGTCTGTTGGCTTGCCATTGTTTGATATTGATTTCTGATATTTTGATATTTTTATCTGTCATCTGCAGCCATTTATTATTTGTTTCAGCTTTGGAAAGCATGTCCTGATAATCAGGTAATAATGTAGGTTCTAAATAGTCATTGATTTCAAATTCGGTATCCGGGCTTCTGCCGAGAATTTCATTTAGCAATATTTTGGTATTTTTCAGTAATAAGTTTTGCCTGATTAGTGCTGCACTATCTGCATTGATATCTACATCCGCCTGCAGTACAGGTAAAGATGAAGATGTACCTAATTCTTTTTTCAGTGCCGCAAGGGATCTTCGTTCGAGAGATAATTCTATGGCTTTTCCGATGGTACTGATCCTTTTTTTATGTTGGATGATATTGTAATAAGCACTCATCACCTGATAGATGGTATTTTCCATTTGGATCATGGTGTTCAGCTGTCCTGCACTTTCTATTTCTTTGAGTCTTTCCCTGGTTGCAAACATGCGCATACCATCAAATACGGTCCAAGCCAGCTGAAGATTGGCATTTAAATTGGTGGTGTTGACATTGTTGCCTGTGCGTTCATCTCCACTGAAAAATTGTTGTCTTGTATTGTTTATATTATTATTGTTTCCAAAAATTAAATTGACTTGTGGCAGCATGCCTGCATTGCCGATTGTGTTATTAGTTTTGTCTATGAGTGCAGCATTTCTGGCAATCTGAACATTGTAGTTATTCTGGATAGCTATACTTATAGCATCTTCCAACGATAACATCTGCTGTGAGAAACCATTGATGCTAAACAAAAACAGGACTATGAATATATTAATGTGCTGCTTCATCTGGATGAAAATTTTTGGTCCTTGACAGATAAGTGTATAATGCCGGAATTACAAAAAGTGTTAATATAAGTGAAAACATCAGACCTCCTATGATAGCTATACCCATAGATACCCTGGAGATTGATGCAGCACCAAGAGCAAGAGCTATGGGCAATGCGCCCAACATGGTAGCAAGACTGGTCATAAGTATAGGTCGCAATCTGGATACTGCTGCTTCTCTGACCGCTTCATGAAGACTAAGACCATCTTCCCTTCGTTGGTTGGCAAATTCTACTATCAGGATACCATTTTTAGTCACAATACCTACAAGGACGATGATTCCTATCTGACTGAAGATGTTCAATGTGGATTCCGTATACCACAAAGCCAATACGGCTCCAGCCAACGCCAGAGGAACTGTAAACATGATGATAAGTGGATCAATGTAACTTTCAAACTGCGCAGCCAAAATCAAATATACAAGTACGAGTGCCAAAAGAAATGCAAATAATAAGGTGGATGAACTCTCTGCAAACTCCTTGGATGGGCCTGAAAGATCCGTCGAATAGTTGTCGTCCAATACTTCACCGGCTATTTTTCTCATTTCTTCGATACCCTGACCTAGCGAGACACCTGGAGCAGTTCCTGCTGAAATGGTAGCTGAAACATATCTGTTGAAACGATATAATTGAGGTGGATTACTCTGCTCTGTCATTGTGATAAAATTGTCAAGCTGAACCATTTGGCCATTTTTTGTGCGCACATAAATAGATTTTAAGTCCGATGGTTCATTTCTGTTTTCTTTATTGGCTAAGCCGATCACCTGATATTGTTTACCGTCTCTGATGAAAAACCCAAGTCTTTGTTCTGCAAAATACAATTGGAGTGTTTGGGCTATATCCATTACTGATACACCAAGTGTTTGAGCCCTGTTGCGGTCTATGTCTATTTTGAGTTCAGGTTTGTTAAATTTTAAATTGATATCCACGGCCTGAAATGCTTCATTTTGCCTTGCCTTATCCAGAAACGGTGGAATCGCCTTTTTGAGCAAATCAAAATTTGGTGCCATGATGACAAACTGAACAGGTAGTCCACCTCTGCGATCACCGATAGTTTGTTCCTGATTGACAAAAACCCTTGCTTCCGTATAGTTTCTTACCTTTTTAGATAGTTCATCAGCAATCTCCATTTGTGTTTTTTTCCTGAATTCAGGATCAGTCAGTGATATTCTTACAAAACCTGAATTGGATGCCTGTGATGCACCAAACCCGGGAGAAGTGACAGATAGTATTGACTCTTTTTCCGGAAGTGTATCTACATCTTTTATGATCTTTGAAATAAACTCATTCATAAATTCGAAAGATGTGCCTTCCGGAGCTGTAGCGTTGATACTCAATCTGCCTTTGTCTTCCATAGGAGCTAATTCTGTAGGCAAACCAGCTCCAAGTTTATATATCATCCAGGATGACAGCACCATAATAATAACCGATAGCCATCTGAACCTGAAAAATACTTGCAATGACTTATCATACGCATTTGTCATACCTGTAAAAAAGCCTTCTGTAAGTTTGTAAAGTCCTCGCTCGTGATCACCTTTTCTAAGCAATCTTGAGCTCATCATAGGTGTAAGTGTCAATGATACAAAAGCAGAAATCAATACCGAACCTGCTACTACAACGCCAAACTCCCTGAAAAGCCTTCCTGTCAAACCCTCAAGGAACATGATGGGCAAGAATACTGCCACTAAAGTCACAGTAGTAGAAACTATAGCAAAAAATATCTCTTCGGAGCCTTTAAATGCAGCTTCTCTGGGGGACATACCCTGCTCAATCTTCTGATATATGTTTTCAAGCACAACTATGGCATCATCGACCACTAGCCCTGTTGCCAGGACGATGCCCAGTAGTGTCAATATATTGATAGAAAAGCCTGCCAGATACATAATGAAAAATGTACTCACCAATGATATCGGAATAGCTATAACGGGAATTAATGTAGATCTCCAGTTTCTTAAAAATAAAAATATGACTAATACTACCAGACCAAAAGCTATCAATATCGTCTCCTGTACTTCAAGAATAGCCTTTTTTATACCTTTTGTAGTGTCTAAGGCAATGCCTACTTCAAGATCAGCAGGTATTTCTTTTTTAATGTTTTCAAGTCTTTTGTAAAACTCATCAGCGATAGATATATAGTTGGCTCCGGGTAGCGGAGTGACGGCCACACCGATCATCGGAATACCGCCGTTTCCACGCAAGAGTGACCTTTCGTTTTCAGGTCTTAATTCTGCCACACCCACATCCTTAAAACGTATGATGGTGCCATTGGTCTCTCGGATGATGAGGTCATTAAACTGTTCTTCGGTTTCTATTCGTCCTACAGTCCTGATGGTCAGCTCAGTATTGTCTCCTTCCAGTCTGCCTGAAGGCAATTCCACATTGGCTGCAGTCAGGGCATTTCTGATATCTACCGGAGAGACACCCAAAGCCGTCATTTTGTGAGGATCCATGATGAGCTTCATGGAGTAACGCTTTTCGCCCCAAATAGTCACCCCGCTCACACCTGGTATAGTCTGAAACCGCTCCTTGAAAAGATTATTTCCAATTTCGGATATTTCCAGCATGGATCTTTGTTTACTCTGGACAGTCAGAGATATGATGGGATTGGAGTTGGCATCAGCTTTACTGACTATAGGTGGATTGGCATCCGGAGGCAGGTTTCTTTGTGCCCGGGATACACGGTCTCGGACATCATTGGCTGCTGTCTCCAGGTCCACATCAAGATCAAATTCTACCGAAATATTGCTCCTGCCGTCGCTGCTGGTTGATGTGATGGTTTTGACGCCGTCTATACCATTGATTGACTCTTCGAGTGGCTCTGTGATTTGTGAAATAATAACTTCGGAGTTGGCACCCGTATAGGATGTGCTTACGGAAATGACCGGAGGGTCGACACTCGGATAGTCTCTCACTCCTAGATAGGTAAAGCCTATGATGCCAAATAATACAAGGATTACTGACATCACAGTGGCTAAAACAGGCCTCTTTATACTAACTTCTGATAAACTCATGATATTATTGTGCCTGATTAATGATATTTACTTCTACAGGAGTGTTGGGCTTTAGCTGTAGAATTCCTGAAGTGATGACCGTATCACCGTCTTCAATTCCTTCTAATATCTGAATTTCTTTTTCTGTTCTTAGTCCAGCTTTAATATTTACACTTGTGGCAACACCATTCTTTTTGACAAATACCTTTGCTCCATTGATATCAGGAATATAAGCGATAGACGGGATCATTCTTACCATACTTTTTTCACCAATGGAGACGGTTATTTCTGCAAAAGCTCCGGGAAACATTTTTCCTCCCGGATTTGCAAATGTTGCCCGCACTTTTGTAGTTCTTGTTACTTCATCGATTTTAGGCTCTTTTGCGTACACCGATGCCTTGTGTATAATGGTACTTCCAACGGTAGTAAAATCGACAACTTTCCCTGAATTCAGAAGATGGTTGTATTTTTCGGGGATAGAAAACTCCAATTTGAGTGGTTGCGTATTTTGAATAGTTGCAACAATGTTGGAAGGAGAGATTATGGCACCGGGACTGATATTTTTTAATCCAATGATACCGGAAAATGGTGCTGTGATTCTGGTTTTGGCAAGATTTGTTTTTAGGATTTGTTCATTGGCTTTGAGTAGATTTACATTTCCTTCGGCGACTTCATACTCCTCTTTGCTGGCAGCTGAAGCTGCTAATAATTGTTTAGCTCTGTTTTCTTTGTCCTGAGCCAGCTTAATTTCGATTTTCAATTTATTCAGCTGAGCCTGAATATCATCATCATCCAATTTTACTAAAACTTGCCCTTTGCTCACAGGGCTACCTTCTTTGAAATATATACCGGTGACTTTACCGGAAATTTCACTTTTCACTTCTACTTCTTCATTGGCCAATATCGTACCGGTAGTAGAAAAAGAGCCAGTAGTCATTTGATCCCGAGCTATAATACCGCTGACGACCATTACTTTTTGCTCCTTTGAATCCCCTGGTTTTTTTTCATTTGATGTTTTATCTTCATTTTTACAGGAGAACATAAAAAGCATCAGGATTATACTTAAATATATGGGTCGCATTGCGTTACAATTTAATAAACTTTTATCAATAGCACATTAAAGACGTTTGTTCAATTTTTTGCTAAAATATTTGAAAAAAAAGTCAATTTATAATCAAAATAAATAATTAGATTAAATTGCGTTCAATTTTAAAAAAGATTTTATAATAAAGTACTTAAAAATATACTCCGATGCAAAGCGAAGAAATCAAACCAGAGTTACCGGAACAAGAAACTATCATCGAAAATAAGGAATTAAGTATCTACGAAGCCTTATTTCCTGTCTTGATTTTAGTTGGAATGTTGGCGTACAATATTTTTATTTTTGGTGACAGTGCATTAAGTGGATCAAATCAATTTATTTTAATTATTGGTGCCGCAGTTGCCGCTATAGTAGGATTCAGGAATCGGGTGACATATAAACAGATGCTGGAAGAAGTAGCACACAATGTAAAATCCACAACGGGTGCCATCCTGATCTTGCTGATGGTGGGTGCATTGTCTGGTACCTGGTTACTCAGTGGTATCATACCGACTATGATATACTATGGACTTCAGTTGTTGACACCAACTATATTTTTAGGAGCATCATTGATGATATGCGCTGTAGTTTCGATAGCTACCGGAAGTTCCTGGTCTACTTCAGCTACTGTGGGTATAGCACTCATTGGTATAGGAAGCTCCATGGGTATAGACCCCGGAATGACAGCGGGTGCAGTCATCAGTGGTGCATACTTCGGGGATAAGTTATCACCTCTTTCTGACACTACCAATCTGGCAGCCGCTATGGCAGGGGCAACACTTTTTGACCATATCAAACATATGACGGTGACTACTATCCCTTCATATGTGATTACCTTATTCATTTTTTTAATCATAGGGTTCAATATTAATGTATCTGGTACTGCTGATATCTCAGACAAACTGGGAGCGATAGATGCATCATTTAATGTTTCACCATGGTTATTTATGATTCCTGCTTTTGTCATATTTATGATTATGAAAAAGACGGAACCATTGATAGCGTTATTGGCCGGTGCACTCTTGGGTGGAGTTGCTGCTATCATATTTCAACCGGATTTGGTTGTAAAAGTGGCAGAAGGTACCCAATTGACATTTAATACTGCTTATAAAGGGGTACTCACAGCTTTGACCACAAAAACATCTGTGGCTACTACACATCCAGAACTCAATGATCTTTTTGCCGCCAAAGGTATGGAAGGAATGTTGGGAACCATCTGGCTGATTCTTTGTGCTATGGTATTTGGTGGCGTGATGGACGCCATTGGTGCTCTTGCAAGGATCAGTCAGGCTCTACTCAATATGTTTCATACAGTTTTCGGTCTTTTTGCCAGCACGGTCTTGTCATGTTTAGCGATCAATGTAACCGCTTCAGATCAATATCTGGCTATAGTGATACCTGGTAAAATGTATAAAAAGGCATTTGAAGACAAAGGATTACATCCTGCCAACCTGAGCAGAACACTTGAGGACACAGGAACAGTAACTTCTGCTTTGATACCCTGGAATACCTGCGGGGCGTACAATGCCGGTGTCTTAAGTGTTCCTACTATGGATTATTTTGTTTATGCTATTTTTAACTGGATAAGTCCTTTTATGACCCTTATAGTTGCCGCATTAAATTATAAGATAAAAAAGGTAGGAGAAAAAATAACCTTTTAATAGTACCCAAATATCTAAAATCAGTACAGTAATGAAGATTGAAAGTCGAAATGACTGGCTCAAAAATTGAATTTCCGTTTAAGAGTATCAATTTTTAATTTCAGACGAACTCCTGACAAGTCAGGTTGTAAAATATCACCTGTGTACTTTTCTCCAAGTCTGAGAAAATATTTAGAAAAAACCGAATTGGAAATTTTCCATTTTGATAAAAACTGTTTTCGGCCATCATTTTTTACAATTCTTGAAGTAGACTTGGACATAAAATGGTATACCCTGCTTTTTTCAATACCTTTGAAATGCCTCACACCAGCCTGCCAGAGTTTCATCATAAAATCAGGGTCGCTATACATACCGGGAGAAAACTCTGTACTCAATCCGCCTATCAGTGTCCAAATCCTTTTGTCCAGCACAAGCGGATACCATAATGATCCTGACCAATCCTGATGCCGGTAAGTCCGATATTCTTCCAAAAAGCTCTTTTCATCAAATTCAGCAGGGTTGGCTCCATAATTTTTGCATAAAATAACAGCTTGGTTTTCCCGTCCTGTCCTTTCCATCATCGAGCCACTGATGCACCAATAAGGATTTGTCTGTTTTTTTACTTCATCATAGAGCCATTTGTCCCATTCGGGCGTCACGAACATATCATCATCGATCAGGACAATATAATCACACTCTGCAAAACCGGCAGCAGCGTTAAAACCAAAACAAACTCCTACATTTTCATGACTTAGTGAGTGTGATATGTTGAGTTGATCCAGATATTCCTTACTCAATGCATTTCCTTCATTTAGGTGGATACATATCTGATGAGTATAAGTGCTGTTTTTATAAATACTATCGATCACTAATTTCAGATGCGCATCATTTTTCCATGATGGTATCAGGATGCTGAATATGGCATTTTCAGGCTTTTTATATGGGAAAAATTCAATGGGCGACGATAACTGAAAGTCAATCATGACAATTTATTTTTGCAAAGTTAGTTTTTTTCATATTTTTGTGCGCAATAATTAATTTACATATGGGTCTTAATAAAGGCATGGATGAGGCAAAACTCATGGAGCCTAATGAGGGGATTGTCCTTTTTCATCCTCATATTCCATCAGGAGCTATCGAAAGAGTAACCAAAGTACTTTCCGGAAGATGGATTGGACAGGGACCATTGGTAGATGAATTTGAAACAAAATTTAACAGTCTGTACGGAAAAAATACAAAAGCGCTGGCAGTTGGTTCCGGAACGGATGCCCTGCATCTTGCATATTTGCTTGCTGATATCAAAGAAGGTGATGAGGTGATCGTTCCGGTATTTACATGTACTGCGACCAATATTCCATTTTTATATATGGGAGCAAAAATTGTGTTTGCTGATGTCGATCCACATACTATGAATATTGATGTCAAACATGTCAAAAGACTTGTCACTGAGAAGACTAAAGCAATCGTAGTAGTGCATTATGGCGGCCTGCCTTGTGAAATGGATGAATTGAAAGCGCTGTCTGCACTACATAATATTACGATCATTGAGGATGCAGCACATGCACTTGGGGCTACTTACAAAGGAGAAAATGTGGGCAGCATTTCACCCTATACAATGTATTCGTTTCAAGCCATCAAACATATCACCACAGGCGACGGAGGATTGCTGCTCCTACCCGAAGAGCAGTATGAAAAAGCAAAAAGACTCAGATGGTTTGGTATAGACAGATCAGCCAAACAAATGGGTATCTGGGAAAACGACATCACAGAAGTGGGCTATAAATACCAAATGACAGATATCGGAGCAGCAATGGGTCTGGCAGCACTGGAAGAATTTGATCAGACACTGGCATATAGAAGAAAGCTCTTCAGCATCTACGAAAGACAATTGACAGGTTGTAGTCATTTACATTTTGTGGGTGGTGGATATCACGACAGAGAACATGCTGCATGGATGTGTACCATCCTCGTTGAAAACAGAAAACAGCTGTGGCAAAAACTCAGAGATCAAAAAATTGAATCTGCACAGGTACATTATCGCAATGACCGATACAGCATTTTTGGTGGTAAAGTCGAAGGGCGCTATCCCAATATGGATGAGGTAGAAGATAAATACCTCGTCTTGCCATTACATACCAGGATGAGTGAAGATGATGTGATACGTATTTGTGATGTTATCAACTCCGGCTGGTAATCCGGTTATCATTGTAGATTTTAAGTTCAGAATAGTGTAGTTTGTATCACAGCATATTTGGCAGGATTTTCTAAGCTCAGAAGTTTCTTTTTTACATCCAGACCCAGAGCAAAACCAGTAAGACTGCCATCACTACCTATGACCCTGTGGCAAGGTATGATAATTGGGATCGGATTGCGACCATTGGCTGAAGCGGCTGCCCGGATACACAGCGGATCACCAAGTCTTGAAGCAAGTTGCGCATATGAAATCGTCTCACCGTGAGGAATTTTGATTAGTTCCTGCCATACCCTGATAGAAAACTCCGAATGTCCGGATAAGTCATATTTGATATCAAATTGTCGTGATTTGCCAGTAAAATACATTTCCAGCTGGGATGCTGCTGAATTGGTGTGATGATTAGGTTTGTTATCTGGTATGAATTTATCTACAGGTTTGATAGATCGGACTCCGTCTTTTGATGCTATGATGGCAAACGTCCCGATAGAGGACGCGACCATTTCTATACAATCAGCTTCAGATACATCTTCCGGTACCAAAAACCGGCTCTTTGATTTCATTGGCCATCGTTTTTACCCATATTGAAAATACTCTCTATCCCTTTGCCTATCGTTTCGATACCTTTGGATATAGGTCCACTGGTTATATCTTCATAGTTTTCAGACACGTGGCTGAAATCATGCTGTCTCGGATACACCAATATTTTGCTGTTGTTTTCAAAGTGTTTTTCAATTTTGGAGGGTATGGAATCCAGAGTGCTGATGTATGAAACTGAACCTTTCCGTGCCATCACCATGACGATAAGATCTTCCTGAATTATGTCCCGTCCTATGATTAGGATATCTTCCCAGTCATTAAATTCTTTATAAGAAATATTTCCATTCACACCATGACTTTTGACCCAAGTTTTGACAGCATCAAGAGTTTTTATTTCACCATATAGCATCACCGGCAAGCTCAACTCTTTGGACAAAGTCATAAACTTGGAAAGCCAAATGGAAAAACCTTTTTCTACTTCACTTAACGCCGGTGCAATGATGATGATTTTTTTTAATGAAATGATGGGCTGAGCAATGTAGCTTATAAAATACGATTTATCCGAATTAGTTAAGATGGTTTCAAGTTTTTCACCCATAAATTTTTCGAAGAAAGCTGTCTTTTGAGGCCATCCTATGATGATGATATCAGACAATACTTCTCTTGCAGTACGTGATATCCCACTCATCGCATTATGATCGATGGTAGTGATTACATTGACTTGTGTCTCAGATGCCGATCCCTGATCTACAAAATGCTGAAGATTTATTTTTGCCCTGATCAGATTTCTTTCAGCTTCATGGTCATTATTTACCACACTAAGTATTGAAATAGGATTGGGTGATTTTTTATCTTTTATCAATAAAGCCAGATCAAGATATTTTTCAGCATTTTCTATATTGGCTACAGGTAAAAGGATATGTTCATTTGAAAAACGAGATGATGACTGCACATTGCTGTCAACGCCATCTCCCTGGATGATAATCTGTCTTGCAGCTTTCTCTGTAGCAAATGAAGCCACCACACAGGTGATAAGTATGAGTATTATCGTTCCGTTTAATATGTTTTCATCCAGAATTCCATTATTATATCCTACCAGAATGATGGCCAAAGTAGCAGCGGCATGTGAACTGCTAAGTCCAAATATCAGTTGTCTTTGGGCGGCGGTATATTTGAAAGCTATTTGAGTAAACCAGGCTGCCACCCATTTGCCTATGAGTGCAACGATGGTCAATGTACCTGCCACAACGAGCGCTGTGGTTCCATTTAAAATCACACTCATATCCACCACCATCCCTACTGATATCAGAAAGAACGGAATGAACAGGGCATTGCCGATAAACTCAATTCTATTCATCAATGCAGATGAATGAGGGATCAATTTGTTTAAAGCCAGACCCGCCACAAATGCCCCAATAATTTTTTCAACGCCGGCAACTTCTGCGAGAAAGGCAGCAAAAAATACAACCGAGAGCACAAAAATATAATGAGCATGTTTTTCACTTTCAAGCTTGCTGAAAAACCACTTTGCCACTCTGGGAATGATTAAGAACATGATTGCTGCAAAAATCGTAAGAGATATACCCAGTTTATACCAAAATTCTGCATTAAGATTACCTTGTGCATTGCGCAGTACTACGGCAAGTATGATGAGGACAGCAGTATCAGTAAGTATGGTACCGCCTACTGAGATAGCCACAGCCTGATTTTTTGAGATTCCAAATCTGCTCACTATGGGATATGCCACAAGGGTATGTGTGGCAAACATACTTGCTGTCAGAAAACTGGCATTAAAATCATATCCCAATAAATAGTAACATACAGGATATCCTATAATTATGGGAATGATAAATGTAAAAAAACCAAATAAGAGACTCTTGTTTTTATTGGCTTTGAAATCATTCATCTCAAGTTCAAGGCCTGCTATGAACATGATATAAAGAAGTCCTATGGTCGAAAACAACTCCACAGCTGATGTTTTTTCCAAAATGTTAAATCCATGCGGACCTATGACGACACCTGAAATGATCAACCCGATGATGCCCGGAACATTCAATCGCTTCAGGACTATGGGTGAGAGTAATATTATAAACAATATCAGTGAAAATATAAGAACCGGATTGCGCAAAGGCAAGGTGAACTCATGGATCAGATGTTCGAAAAAGTCATTCATAGGATTCCTCCAAATTTAGTTTACTAATTTTTATCTACAAAAAGTCAGGACAGCATTGATTTCTTGAGCCTGCCTGCCAATGCACGCGGGCAGGAATAACTGAATGAACAAAGTTTAGAAACGATAAAAACTTAAACATATTCTGATGCAAATGTAAGTTAAATCCATTCCTATAAGTTCATTTATTACAATAAAAAATTTGAGATGACAGTTTATAAGATGCACGTCGAATGATATTATAAACGCCGGTATACATATTATTGTTTGTTTTAAAGTAATTTTGTTATTTTTGCCTTTTATTAAATATAACTCAAGTAAGTAAAATCATATGCAATCACAAAAAAGAGTCACCAATATCACAGGATTATTGGTTTTTATCATCACTTTTTTTGTCTTTTATCACTCAGTGGAGCGCACCGGAAGCCTTTGGGATTGTGGGGAGTTCATTTTGGGGGCATATAAGCTACAAGTGGTGCACCCTCCGGGAGCAGGTCTGTTTTTGATTGTTGGCAGAATATTTGCCTGGCTGGCTACTGTATTTTCAGATGATCCGTCTGATATTGCTTTTGCTGTCAATCTCATGTCCGGCATATGTACATCAGTGGCTGCCATGATGATCGCATGGACTACTATCATGTTTGGAAAACTCGCATTGGTAGGTAGAGAAACTGAGACAAATGTTTCTCAAAATTTGATTTTGGGGTTTGCGGGATTGTCTGCTGGTCTGGCTACAGCATTCAGTACATCTATATGGTTTTCGGCAGTAGAAGGTGAGGTTTACGCTATGTCTACCATGTTTACAGCTATGGGTTTGTGGGCTGCTACAAAATATTATTATATCGATGATCGGGATATGGCCAACAGATGGCTGGTTTTAAGTCTTTTTATAAATGGTATGTCTGTAGGTGTTCACCTTTTGAGTATTTTGGCACTTCCTGCGGTAGCACTATTAGTGTATTACAAAAACTACAAAGACCACAACCTGAAAGGAGCACTCATCTCTATGGCTTTAGGTGTTGTAGGTATTGTATTTATTATGAAATTTGTGATTGTTGGTATTCCTACACTCTGGAAAAACATGGAGTTGTTCTGTGTAAATACTTTAGGCATGCCCGTACATTCGGGATTGGTGCCTACCATGATTATCGTATTTGGACTGTCTTATCTGGCTTTAAAATATTCCCATACGAAAGGCAATCAATTGATTCAGACAGCTGTGATATCTGCAATTTTTATTACTGTTGCCTTTTCTACCATTGGTATAGTAGTCATCAGGGCAAATACAGACACACCTATCAATATGAATGTGCCTGGTGATGCCATGAGACTGCTGCCTTACCTGAACAGAGAACAATATGGTGAAAGACCATTGATCTCAGGACCACATTATGATGCTCAACCAAAAGATGTATCCCGCGAACCACGATATGGGCGCGTAGGAGAGAAATATGAGATTGTAGATGAAAAGTACGATTATATTTACGATAAAAAAGATAAGATATTATTTCCAAGGATAGGTCACACCGAATTGGGTAGACCTGACCTGCACAGAATGTGGAGAGAAAGCCTCAACGGGACCAGTAAAGGAAAACCGTCTATGGGTTACAACCTTCAGTTTTTATTTCACTATCAGCTGAGTTGGATGTATTTCAGATATTTTATGTGGAATTTTACAGGAAGGCAGACGGCAGAGCAGGGATACTTCCCATGGGATCTGTCGAAAGGACACTGGCAATCAGGTGTCACTCCCATAGATGAGGCCAAGCTTTACAAAATGGATAAGCTGCCAGATGCTATGAAGTCTGAAGAATCAAACAATTCATATTACTTTTTACCATTGATTTTTGGTCTTTTAGGTCTGGTGTACCATTATATCCAAAAGAAAGAAGAGTTTATAGTATTATTGATACTATTTGTAATCACAGGTATAGGCATCATCATCTATTCCAATCAGCCTCCAAATGAACCAAGGGAAAGAGATTATATTTTTGTTGGCTCATTTATGACTTTCTGTATATGGATAGGTATGGGAGCTCTTGCTATTTACCATTACTTATCCCAAAAACTTTCAGGCATCACTCCGGCAATACTGGCTGGAGTATTGGTGCTTTCTGCTCCTGTCATCATGGGATTCCAAAATTTTGATGATCATAGCCGTAAACATCACAAGGCGTCAAGAGATTATGCCGCCAATTTTCTCAATAGTGTAGAACCCAATGCTATCATCTTTACATACGGGGACAATGATACGTATCCATTATGGTATGCACAGGAAGTCGAAAATATCAGAAGAGATGTAAGGGTGGTCAACTTAAGTCTGATTGCGGTAGATTGGTATATCAATAAGCTGAGAAATAAGGTCAATGATTCGCCACCAATTAAGTTGACTCTTACTGAAGCAGAGTACAGAGGTAAAAACAGAAATCAGATATTTTTTGCAAATCCTACTGGAGAGGATATGTCTATTCCTCTCAATGTTTATGAAGGTTTTAGAAGAATCAAAGATCCCCAATACACTATGCAGGGCCAGACCTTTATTAACAGCAGAAACTTTTACATACCGGTAGATCGAGCAAAGTTTGCAAGTTTGCCTTTCCAGCATAAAATAGATACTACTGAGTGGGCAGATAATATCATGATGAGATTTCCTGCAGAATCTTCTTCATTTACAAAAGATGATTTAGCCATTATGGATGTGATCGCTTCCAATATCTATGAAAGACCTATCTATTTTGCGATCACCTGTCAATCCAGCAAACTCCTGAGCCTGAATGATCATGTGGAGATGGAGGGTTTGGGGTTGAGAGTTTCGCCTACGGTGGTCAGAAGTAAGTCACAAATACCTGGTATCTATGGATTTGGAGATATCGACGAAAACAAGACTTACGATATTGTGATGAATAAATGGAAATGGGGCAATTTTGACAAACAGAAACTTTTTGTAGATAAAAGTTATATGGCAGCAGTTCAAGCCATGAAATTGGTTCTAATGAGGACGGCGCTTGAATTTGACAGAAAAGGCGACCATAAAAAAGCCAATCAAATGGCCAATAAGTATTTTGAAGGATTTCCAAATATGAATTTCAGATATGATGCCGGCATTATGCCGTTCATTACAGTATTGATCAACGGAAAAGATTTTGAGAATGCCAAAAAGCATCTGAGAATCCTTGCAGAAGAAACAAAGCAGTATATTGAGTTTTACGAATCTCAGGATGACAAGAGTGTATTTGATAATTTCAGCCAGGACTATCAGTACAGACTTGGTGCTGCTCAGGATGTATTGATCAATGCTAAAAAAGTAGAAGATCCTGCTTTTGAGAAGGAAATGGAAGGGAAACTTTCAAAATGGGCAAAAGCTGCCCCTGAAGTACCTTTAAACTAAAATATTGATAGAACCTAAATATCATTTCAGATATTTAGGTGTGTATAACGAATTGCAACTTTATTAAAAGGCAGTAACCCAAGATGGGAGAGCAAAGTTTGGAATTGTTAGGGTGGGTTGTCTCAAGCATAGCTTGACAGGCTCTTTAGGGAATAAGGGTAAAGAAGTGCTTTCACTAATTTTTTACAATTTGTTTACACACGATTTTTAGGTCGAGTAATAATTACCTTAAAAAGCCTTATGATTTTGTAAAGTCATGAGGCTTTTTAAAAATTTTAAACAATAACGCCATAAAAATACATTAATGAAGATTTCAATTGGTTCTGACCATGCTGGCTTTGAGTATAAAGAATATATCAAAAGGCTATTAAAAAAAGAAGGCTACACATTTATAGACAGAGGAGCATCCACAGCTGATTCAGTTGATTATCCTGACTTTGCGCATCCTGTGGCACAAGATATTGAAAAAAATATGACTGATTTCGGGATTTTGGTTTGTGGAAGTGGCAACGGAGTTTGTATCACTGCAAACAAACATGCCGGTATCAGGGCTGCTTTGTGCTGGACAGCTGAAATAGCCCAATTGGCAAGACTTCACAATGATGCTAACATTCTGTGCATTCCAGCTAGATTTGTAAGCAAACGCCTTACTTCAAATATAGTTAAACAGTTTTTAAATACTGGTTTTGAAGGAGGCAGACATCAGAATAGAGTTAATAAAATCGCATGTGTTTAGAAAGTATTCAGCTTTTGACTAAACAAAACCAATATATCTTGAGTTTTTTTTCTGGCATTTCTGTCATTTTATTAAAATTCAATATGAATAAGCACATTATATTATTTTTTATTTTACTCTCGCTGCATGGTACTAAATCATTGGCACAATATATCAGCACAGTATCATATCCGGACAAGAACATTAAAAAGTCGACGGAAACCAATGATCCTTCATATAGGATTGCTTCGATGATTTCTTCTGAATCTCTCAAAAAACATCTATATATATTGGCATCAGACAGTATGGAAGGGAGAGAGACAGGACAAAAAGGCATACAACAGGCATCGGCATATCTGCAAGCTGCTATCCAAAATGCAGGTTTGTTGAAACCACCCGGAGCCGAGGGTCATTTTCAGAATGTGGCATTTACATTTTCAAAATGGAAAGAGACTTCTATTACTGCAAATAAAACCAGATACAGACATTTGTGGGATTACATTATGATTCACGAGAGCAATGTAAGTATTCCTGTTTTAAATACCAATGAAGTGGTGTTTTTGGGCTATGGTATCGATGATCCAAAGTATAGTGATTATAAAAAAACAGATGTAAAGAACAAAGTCATCCTCATCAACAAAGGTGAACCTATGGATAGAAACGGCAATTTTATTATTTCCGGCAATAAAAATGAATCCGTCTGGACTGCAGATATCAACAAAAAACTGGAAGTAGCAAAATCCAAAGGAGCAACTCTGGTTTTAATCATCGAGGAAGATGTTAAAAAGTTATTGGAAGAAAACAGAAGAAAACTTCTCGGAGGAAGCATGCAGTTGGGCAATGAATTCCAAAAAACGATAACGACTGCCAATCATATTTTTATATCTTCGACCATTGCTAAAGATATCATAGGACAAAACGAAGATAAAATACTGAAAGCAAGAAAAAAAATGGCCAAAGGAAAGCCTTCTGCCACAATACTGACAACAGACCTCAATATTCAGATGGAAAAAGAAATGAATGTCTTGGAAGGTCAAAATATAATAGGTTATATTAAAGGCAAATCCAAACCGGAAGAATATATTGTAGTTTCTGCTCATTATGATCATCTGGGTAAAAGGGGAGATGAGATTTTTAATGGCGCAAATGACAACGGTTCGGGTACAGTGGCTATTCTGGGTATTGCTCAGGCTATGGCCAAGGCGGAAAAAGAAGGTATTTCTCCTAACCGAAGCATCATATTTCTATGGGTATGTGGTGAAGAAAAAGGACTTCTTGGATCAAAATATTATACAGAAAACCCTGTTTTCCCATTAGCCAAAACAATCATGAATGTCAATGTAGATATGGTGGGAAGGTCAGATGAAAAGTATAGTGGTGGAGAGGAATTTATTTATATTATAGGCTCAGACAGGTTGAGTACCGATTTGCACAAGATCAATGAAAATATAAATCAAAAATATACTCAAATGATTATGGATTATACCTACAATGATGAAGCTGATCCCAATAGGTATTACTATAGATCTGATCACTATAATTTTGCCAGCAAAGGCATTCCGGCTATTTTTTACTTCAATGGTACACATGCCGACTACCACAGAACAACAGATGATGTCGAAAAAATAGATTTTGACTTAATGAAAAAAACAGCTCAGTTGATTTTTCATACCACCTGGGATGTGGCCAACAGACCTGAAAAAATTGTGGTGGATGGTGTGGTCAAATAAAAGTAATGTACTACTTCGGATTGATGTGGTTAGGCATAGTATAAGACACTTCCGGGTGAACAACGACCGGAAAGATGAAATATAAGAATGACAAGATTGCCTGAAGAAAAAAGATTCAGTCAAAAAGTATCACCTAAATAATGCAGAAAGAAGATGGCAGGTAGAATTAGTATTCTGGAAGAAAATTTGTTGTATAAAGGATGGTCCACACTAATAAAGTATATCATCTCTTATACCAGAAGGGATGGAAGAAAGGAAGAGCAGACGAGAGAAATCTATGATAGCGGCGATGGGGCTGCTGTCTTGATGTATAATCCCGAAGAGAGAAAAATCATTCTGATCAGGCAATTCAGACTAGCGGTCATGCTCAATAGCGATACGGATGGCTTTATCCTCGAATGTCCTGCAGGTATGCTTGACGAGCTTCATCCAGAAGAAACCATCATCAAGGAAATAAAAGAAGAAACAGGTTATGAAGTCACCAAAGTGACAAAAATTTATGATGCATTCGCTACACCGGGAGCGCATAAAGAAAAAATTCATTTTTATACTGCCGATTACCATCATGACATGCGTATTCATCAGGGTGGTGGAGACATTTCAGAGCAGGAGGATATAGAAGTTCTTGAATACAGCTATAACGAAATTTCAAACCTTTTGTCCGGTGGAAAGATCATAGACGCCAAAACGATCATTTTACTCCAATGGGCACAACTTCATTTAGGCTCTGTTAATAAATAAATGGTGCAGAATTGGCGAAGTTAATTTGTTCTTTTTCAAGGCGTAAATGAGGCGAATAGCCTTAGCTATTTAACGATTTTACAACGCAGAAAAAGAACAAAACAACGAGACAAAATGTATCAGTTATTTTTTAACTGAGTCTTAGTACAAAGAGATAAAAGTTTAAACTTACTCAAAGAGTTGGTTTTACATGCAAAAAGATCAGTCTTATTTTGTGTGTATAGCTTGACTGGCTCTTCAGAGCCTGCCACGCTTTGCGTGGGAATGAGCCTGCCTGCCTACGTAGTCAGGCAGGGGTAGCTAGGAAGAAAATATGAATTTGTGCAGTTTGTTTTACACACTCTTTTTTTTAATTGGTATATTTGTAGCTGGTAAAACCTTCTTAAAAAATGCATCGTCGGAATTTTAATAAGCTATTGGCAATAGGACCTTTGTCATTGGGTGTAATAAACCCCATATCAGCAGGAACTGAAAATCCTAAAAAACCGAAACGCGCTCTAATTAAACCCGCAGCTTTAAAACCCGGTGATAGAGTAGGATTGGTCACGCCGGCAGGTCCTATTAATCCTGAAAAGTTCCAAAACGCTATCACCAATCTTGAAAGTATGGGACTGATGCCTGTTTATACACAGTCAGCATTCAGCAGAAACGGATATTTAGCAGGTGGTGATGAAGAGAGACTGGCAGACCTGCACAACATGATAGCAGATCCTGATATCAAAGCTATATGGTGCTTGCGTGGTGGATATGGATGCACCAGAATCATCAATAAACTGGATTATAACCTCTTCAAAAAGAATCCCAAAATCATCATAGGATATAGTGACATCACAGCATTACTTTTGGCAGTTTATGCGAAAACCGGACTCGTAGGCTTTCATGGGCCCGTCGCTATATCTGATGTTTTTACACCATTTACAGCCAGTCAGGTACAGTCAGTACTTTTTGGTAATACCAGCTTGCCCCACGAAATTCCATTTCAAACACAGTCCGCAGAAAAATTTGTCACAGGACACGAACCCTATGTAATTCACGAAGGTAAGTGTTCAGGTGAGCTAACAGGAGGAAACCTTTCATTGCTTGTTTGTCTCCCCAATACATCTTTTGCCCCTTCCTATGCGGGCAAACTTGTTTTCATAGAAGACATAGGTGAAAAACCGTACAGAATAGACAGGATGCTCACTTTTCTGCTGGAATCTACAGATCTTTCAAAAGCGGCAGGAATCATTCTGGGTGTATTCAATGATTGTGATACCCTGGATAAGGAGTCATCCATGACCTTAAAACAAGTATTGACAGACAGGCTTGAGCCACTGAAAATACCCTGTTTTTATGGTTTTACTTTTGGTCACGTGGTAGATATATGCACTTTTCCGGTAGGAGTAATGGCAAATATGGATACATCAAAGCTCTCCATCCATCTTTTGGAACATGGAGTCCGCATCTGATAAACATTTTCCCAAATTACAAGTTAATTATTTAATAACTAAAATGAGATTTGTAGAGTGCCGTTCAATATTTTTCCAAAAAAGTTGAAACATAGGCACAGTCTATAAGCTCTATTTAAATAACTTTTTAACACTTTCCATATGCAATTTGAATTAACAGAAGAACAAATATCAGTAAAAGAAGCTGCCAGAGACTTTACTCAGCAGGAATTATTGCCCGGCGTCATAGACAGAGACCGCCAGATGCTGCATCCCACGGAGCAGGTCAAAAAAATGGGGGAAATGGGCTTTTTAGGTATGATGGTTTCACCTGAGTACGGTGGTGGCGGTATGGATACACTATCTTATGTACTGGCTATGGAAGAAATCAGCAAAGTAGACAGCTCAAGTTCTGTCATCATGTCTGTCAATAATTCATTGGTTTGTTGGGGCATTGAAGAATATGGTACTGAAGAACAAAAACAGAAATACCTGCCACTCCTCGCTTCAGGCGAGTGGATAGGATCATTTTGTCTATCAGAGCCTGAAGCAGGAAGTGACGCAACAAGTCAGCGCACTACTGCTGTCGATATGGGGGACTACTATTTGCTCAATGGAACAAAAAATTGGATTACCAATGGTGGCAAGTCTTCACTGCATGTAGTGATTGCTCAGACACATCAGGAAAAAGGACATCGTGGTATTAATGTACTGATAGTAGAAACATCCTGGTCCGGAGTCACCATCGGTGCTAAGGAAGACAAGCTGGGTATACGTGCATCTGATACGCATACTATCATGTATACTGACGTCAAAGTACCGAAATCCAACAGAATCGGCAATGACGGTTTTGGGTTTAAGTTTGCTATGAAGGTATTGTCAGGAGGCAGGATCGGTATAGCCGCACAAGCTCTGGGGATAGCAGCAGGTGCTTACGAACTTGCTGTAAAATATTCTAAAGAAAGAGAAGCTTTTGGAAAACCTATCAGCCAGCATCAGGCCATAGCATTTAAGTTGGCAGATATGGCCACAGAGATAGAGGCTGCAAGACTTTTGGTGTACAGAGCTGCATGGATGAAAGATCAGGGGATGGACTATACATCATCAGCCGCCATGGCCAAACTGTTTGCATCAGAAGTTGCAATGAAACATACAGTTGAAGCTGTACAGATCCATGGCGGATATGGATATGTCAAAGAATATCACGTAGAGAGACTCATGCGGGATGCCAAGATTACTCAGATTTACGAAGGAACATCCGAAATGCAGCGCATCGTCATCAGTCGTAATATTTTGAGTGGTCAATTGTACGAACCCATTTGGAAAACAGAAACAGTTTGAAAAGAATAAAAACTCCTACAGGTACTTCCCTGCAAATCGGAACATTTTGGCAGATACCGGTAAAGATCCACTGGTCATTTGGTTTTTTACTCTTATTTGTGATATATACAGCCTTAACCAACGGGTATAAAATGTGGCAAAGCATAGGGTTTGTCTTGACTTTTTTATTACTTTTTGTTTGTGTGGTGTTACATGAATATGGCCATGCACTCACAGCCAGAAAATTTGGCGTAGTTACCAGAGATATATTGTTGTCTCCGATTGGTGGTGTAGCACGCCTCGAAAGCATTCCGGAAAAACCCATGCATGAATTTTTTATTGCTTTGGCTGGCCCTTTTGTCAATATTATCATTGCATTGATTATCGGGGTAGTTCTGGCCATTTCAACAGGTCAAATATTCCCTGATCTCAACAAATTAAGATTTGACGAACCTGCCGAATTTGCCCGATATATTTTATTTATGAATCTGGCTTTATTTATGTTCAACCTTATACCGGCTTTTCCTATGGATGGTGGCAGAGTGTTGAGGTCTTTGCTGGCTGTAAAACTGGGAAAAAACAAAGCCACGTTTATTGCTATGCGTATTGGTAGAATGATTGCTATCGGTTTTATAATTTTTGGAATATTATATTCTCAATTGATACTCTCTCTGATTGGTCTTTTTATCTATATGATGGCTGGTCAGGAGTATGATCAGACCAAAATCATGACGATACTGGCAGGTACAAAAGTACGGGATATCATGCGTACATCTTATACTCAATTACATCTCGGCGATCCAGTGAAATCCGTTATTGAAAAATATTACAGAGAAGGAGAACAGAATTTTTTAGTTTTTGATTCTATGGGTAACCTGTCAGGTACTATTTCTGAATTGGTATTTAAAGAAGTGCTAAAAGGTAACTCAGAAAGCTTAACGGCACAAAACCTGATGTCTCAGGCAATAGTCACCGCATCTCCTGATGACAATCTGAAAGATGTGACAAATATGATGAAAGAAAAAGGAAGCGCTATCGCAGCAGTCATTGAAAATGGCCACATCGTAGGCGTGGTAGATAAAAACAATATTGAAAACCATATTCGCCTGAAATCAGATTAAATCTGAGAGTTGTCTACTCAAAATTCATTAACATTGTTGGTTTTTTGGTACAGCAATGTACATTTCTCAAATCGATAGATGATTCCTACTGAAGTTTGACTGGCTTTGACAAGAACACACTCAA
Organism: Saprospiraceae bacterium; assembly: GCA_016718205.1. Taxonomy (GTDB): domain Bacteria; phylum Bacteroidota; class Bacteroidia; order Chitinophagales; family Saprospiraceae; genus OLB9. The sequence continues at coordinate 333,129 of JADKEB010000034.1, read as the reverse complement.
CAGGCAAATATGGTTACATGAGCAACTATTTAGTAAGTAATAAAGCCAACGGGTTGTAATATTGGTAAATCCGTGGTAAATAAAATTAACCCGTTTTTGGCCTATCTGCAGCAGGCTGGAGCTAAGAGTGTGATTGATAATTTTAGCCATCTACTACCCCTCTCAACGTCTACTATCAATATACAAAAGCCTTCCTGTTTACTAAAAAACAAGAAGGCTTTTATAAAGGATATTTAAGAGTATGTTTAAAATTTTTCCTAATTGTAAATCAAGAGATTATGGTTCTTGCAATAAAATAATCAACGCGTTTAGCCTGCCTGACAACTATATCATAGGTGGGCAGGTGAACTAAATAAGGTGATTATTTTGAAGTCAGGTTCAAAATATATTGATTTTAAGGCAATAAAAATTTAAACATACTCTAAGTCAGTAGATATTATTTATAAAAAATAAATCTAAGCTATATGGGTTTATTACTTCGCAGTTTTAAGTTTGGTAATGATGGCATCTGCTGAAGCTTTGTATTTTGGATCAGTGACCATGCCCAGGTACTTGATCGCATTTTTGCTATCTTTGGTAGCGTCGTATGCCACGCCCAAACCATAATACACTTTGTCTTCTACTTTTTCGCCTGTTTTATTGCTGATATCTACTGTCTGCAACAAATACTTAATACCATTGGCATTTTCTCCTTTATCTGTGTAAGCTTTTCCTACCAGATAGGTGATACTGCTATTATTGTCCACCGTGAGGTAATCTGTTCCGATTTTGATGACTTTGGCATATGCTTTGGCTTGTAGTTGTTTGACCAATAAGTTTTTAACCCTTGTCTGTGCGTCAGATATCTTTTTATCATCTTTTTCTGCTTTTGCTGCATCCAATGATGTCATGTAGGATTTTGCTGCGCCCTCAGCATCACCCATTTCTTCTTTAGCCTTGCCTATACCCTGATGCATAAGGCTGGATGTTTCATCTATAGTCAATCCTTTTTGAAATACTGTGATTGCATCTTTGGAATTTTTGTTTTTGATCAGATCATTGCCATAGTTAAAGGCAGCAAAAATTAAGTTTTTCTTGGCAAGGCCAAGAACCTCATTATTATTTTCCTGTTTTGCCAGCACGTATGCAGAGTCCAACAAAGAATAACCTGATTTAAAATTTTTTTCCCTCAGTGCTGCCAAACCTTCATTGTAAACAGAAGTTGCATTTACAGTAACGGATACTGGTGGTGTATCTTGTGCATTGCTCGATAGGTTAATTCCAAAGCATAAAATCCCTGTTAAAATGAGATATAAAAAATTCTTTTTCATGATAATTGTTTAATACTATTTTTAATAATTGTTAAATATGAAAGTATAATGAAAATAAAAAACGGCGCAAGAAATGCAAAAGTTTCTAATTATAATAATTTTAACAAAACTGTATTTCAAATATTGATCCTGGTACCATCTAAACTACCGAAATATCTGCTATCCTCCATGCTTCGGATTTTGTCCTTCGGTTTTTTAAAATGTGAAGTAAACTCTGGTGATTATTTAGGGTTACTCCTGTTTTTCTCCCAAAGCCATGCAGTGTGCATGATGTCATTTACATTATATTTGGGATTCCATCCCAAGAGATTTTTGGCTTTGCGATAATCTGAATATATAGCCATGATGTCGCCCGGACGTCTGCCGCCTATTTGATAGTTCAGCTTTTCGCCTGATACTTTTTCAAATGCTCTGATGATTTCCAGTACGGTGAGCCCATTGCCTATTCCTACATTAAATATCTCAGTTTGTATGCTTTGGAGCCCTTCAAATATATAATTTAATGCCAGGGTATGGGCATGAGCAAGATCACATACGTGTATATAATCACGTACACAACTCCCATCTCTGGTAGGATAATCATCACCATATACTGTCATCGAATTGCGTTTTCCTATGGCGGTTTCAGTGATTACGGGTACCAGATTCTGAGGCGGATTGATAGGTGATTCGCCCAGATGTCCACTTGGATGCGCTCCGGCGGGATTAAAATATCTTAATAGTATGCTTTTGAGTGATTTGTTTTTGATAGTATCAGTGATGATCTGTTCTCCTATCTGTTTGGTGCGTCCATATGGCGAGGCTGCTTCCTGCAAAGGTGTGTTTTCGTCCACAGGACTTGAGGATACATCACCATATACAGTACATGATGACGAGAAAATGAAGGCTTTGACATCATACTTCAGACAGAGATCCAGGGTATTAATCAATGAATCAATATTATTCCGAAAGTACTGAATGGGTTTTTCCACAGACTCGCCGACGGCCTTAAGTGCTGCAAAATGTATCACACCCTGTATATCGGGATGTGACTTAAAAATAGTCTCTGCTCCACTCAAATCACATAAATCTATATGAAAATAAGGTACCTTCACACCAGTGATTTTTTCTATAGCAAGAAGTGATGATGTATCAGAATTGCAGCCGTTGTCAGCACATACAACATCGTAACCATTTTCTATTAGATCAATAAGCGTATGACTGCCTATATATCCTGTGCCTCCAGTTACTAAAACTTTCATTTTCAATGTGTCTTTGTTATTTTTACCTCAATTCTTTCCTGAGTCTCGCTACAGGGATATTGAGTTGCTCCCTATATTTGGCAATAGTTCTGCGTGCGATATTGTACCCTCTTTCTGAGAGAATTTCCATCAATCGTTCATCAGAAAGTGGTTTTGTTTTATCCTCTCTGGTGACCTCATCCGAAAGGATAGTCTTAACTTCCAGCGTAGATACTTCAGTGCCATCCTGTGCCTGCATAGATTCTGAAAAGAATTCTTTCAACCGTTTTGTTCCAAACTCCGTTTGTACAAATTTAGAATTGGCCACACGACTGACCGTCGAAATGTCCAGTCCCGTAACTTCAGCAAGGTCTTTGAGTATCATAGGTTTTACCCTGCGCTCATCTCCGGATGAAAAGTAATCGTACTGATATTTCATGATGGCATACATCGTCCTGAACAATGTATCCTGTCTTTGTTTTATGGCATCTATAAACCACTTAGCTGAGTCTATCTTTTGCTTTATAAAAAGAACGGCATCTTTTTCAGGCTTTGTGGCCCGACGTCCCTGGATAGTCTCCCGATAGCCCTTGAGCATTTCCATATATTGGTCATTGATGCGCAGATCAGGAGCATTTTTACTGTTGAGCGCAAGTTCCAGCTCACCATCACGATTGGTGATGATAAAATCGGGTATGATATATTGACTTTGAAAGTTGCTCTCGACAGAACTTGCAGGTTTCGGATTCAGTTTTACAATTTCATCAATGATTTCTTTCAACTCTGTATCTGAAAGATTGAGTTGTTTTTTCATCCTGATGTAATGCTTTTTAGTAAACTCATCAAAGAAGTCTTTTAGTATTTTGAGGGCTGCTTTTCGCTGTAAAATATGTACTTCAGGTTCTTTTTCTATTCTATCCTCGAGTTGTAAAATCAGACATTCCTGCAGTGTCCTGGCACAGATACCAGCTGGCTCGAATTTCTGAATTTTTCTGACTATACTGTTGACATCCTGCAGTGTGGTTTCGATATTGTAAGCAAAGAGCACATCATCTACTATAGAATTTGGTTCCCTTCGAAGGTATCCGTCTTCGTCTATCGATCCTATGATTTGATTGGCGATGATGGTTTGGTTGTCATCAAGATTGAGCATACCAAGTTGCTTTTCCAGATTTTCATGAAGTGAACTCTCTACAGGTACTGGCATACTTTTCTCCTCTTCATTAAGATACTCATCTCCCCTTAGCTTATAGTTTGACGGATCATCATCGAGGTATTCATTGAGATAATCATCAAATTCATATTCGGGACCATCGTTTTCCTGACTTATCTCTGATTCTTTTGATGACTCAAAACCCTCTTTCTCAAGATCGAATACATCGTCATAGTCGTCTCCCCTCTTCAAGCGCAGGATTCGATTCCAATTCTTCTTCTATCCTTTGATCAAGATTGGCAGTAGGTATCTGCAATAACTTCATCAGCTGTATCTGTTGAGGAGACAGCTTTTGTAACATCTTCTGACTCAGACTCTGTTTCAACATATCTTATTCACTTTTTTACCTGACTCCAACTATTTTCTATTATAACAACAGAAATTGTACATGAGTTTTCTATATTTTTAATATTTACATCGTATGTTTACAGGGGCAAATATAAAGAAATATTTTTATATAACATATTTTTTTAATATTTATATGCGATCATTTTTAATAAATAATATATTATAATAATAAATAATTTAATATGAACACCAATCAAAAACTGACGGCACTACGCAAAGCGATAAAAAAAGATGGCATTCATGGCATCATCATTCCTTCAAGTGACCCGCACCAAAGTGAATATGTCTCTGCGCACTGGCAGGAGCGTACATGGATATCAGGATTTACTGGTTCGGCAGGTATAGTTGTTGTGACAGCGGATCATGCCGGACTTTGGACGGATTCAAGATATTTTCTTCAAGGTGAGATGCAGCTGAAGGGCAGTGAAATGGTACTTCATAAAATGTACAATCAATTTGCCTCTCCTTATGTGGATTTTCTTGCGTCTGAATTGCCCAAGGGCTCCAAAGTAGCAGTCAATGGTATGATGTTTTCAAAATCAACTATAGAGTCTTTTTACAATACACTTTCGTCAGCAGGTATAGAATTATTGCATCGCACCGACCTGATCTCTGAAGTGTGGCTGGATCGACCACCGCTGTCTGATGCACCTGTTCTGTTTCACGAAGATAAGTTTTCAGGAAAGTCCATTTCCACTAAACTTTCTGAAATCAGGGCTGAGATGAGTCAACGAAATGCAGATTATCATCTTATCACTGCACTTGATGATTTTGCTTGGTCGCTCAATGTGAGAGGCAATGATGTGGATTACAATCCCGTGGCAATAGCGTATGCAGTCATAGGAAAATCAGACAGTCATGTATTCATACACCAAGACAAACTATCTGCTCCAGTTAAAAGTCAATGGGCAAAAAATAATATCGTACTCCATGATTATGACCAGATCGTCGGTTTCTTAAACAAATTGCCGGAAAAAACCTCCATTTTGGTTGACCCGATTATCTGTAGTCAGACTCTGTATGAAGCTATCAATGCACAAATCGTTCATGGGACTTCTATTCCGAAAGGATTGAAAGCGATAAAGAACGATACAGAAACAAAACATCTGAGATCTGTGATGAAAAAGGATGGTGCGGCACTTGCCAATACATTTTACTGGTTGGAACAGTCACTTGCTGAAGGAACAAAGATTGATGAAGTCACTGTTGCAAAAAAACTTGCTGAAAACAGATCTCACCAAAAATTTTATCATGGAGAGAGTTTCGGTGCCATCATAGGATATAAGGATAATGGTGCTGTGATCCACTATCATCCTGAACCAGAGACTTGTAAAACTATTGACCCTGAAGGCATTTTGCTTGTAGATAGTGGAGGTCAGTACAGTGACGGCACCACGGATATTACCAGGACATTTGCGCTGAGTACTCCTACAGATGAGCAGAAAAAAGCATACACACTGATACTGAAAGGAATGATAGCACTTTCCAGGGCAAAATTTCCTGAAGGTACCACCGGTGCGCAGTTGGATACGCTCGCGCGTCAATTCCTCTGGGCAGAAGGCATGAACTATCTGCATGGGACCGGACACGGTGTCGGGTTTTTTCTCAATGTTCATGAGGCACCACAGGGATTTGGACCGGTACATTCAGAAAGAGGTCGGACGGTACATCTGCCGGGTATGCTGAGTAGCAATGAACCCGGATACTACAAAGACGGAGAATTCGGCATGCGCATAGAAAATCTTATTCTCGCTGTCAAGTCTGATATTCCAGGATTCCTTGAGTTTGATACATACACATTGTATCCTTTTGATCATGTGCTGATAGATAAACCCAGACTCACAAAAGATGAAATCTCCTGGATCAACAATTATCATAAAACATCTTATGCCGGTATAGCACCGCTGCTCAAAGGGGAAGTTAAAGAGTGGTTCAAAAATAAATGCAGGAAAGTGTAGGTATTATTAGAGTATGTTTAAGTTTTTACGTTTGAGTGAAAGTGAGGAAATTTAACATACACTTACTACCTTGCCCAAAGATTATACTTCAATATACAAAAGATGGCCCTGAAACCATCTTTCCAGTTGATCTTTTTACCTTCGGCATAGGTTCTGCCGTAGTATGAAATGCCCACTTCATATATTCTGATATTGGGGTTTCTGGCTATTTTGGCTGTAACTTCGGGTTCAAAACCAAAACGTTTTTCTTTTAAATCCAGACTTTTTACAATTTCTGATTTCCACAATTTGTAACATGTCTCCATATCCGTCAGATTGAGATTGGTCAAGGCATTGGACATAAAGGTGAGGACTTTATTGCCTATAGAATGCCAGAAAAATAAAATTCTGTGTGCATTGCCTCCTATAAATCTGGATCCGTACACAACATCAGCAAAACCATCCAGGACTGGCTTCAGCAGTAGATTAAATTCATTGGGATCATATTCCAGATCTGCATCCTGTACGATAATCAAGTCACCTTTTGCTTCCTTGATTCCAGTATGTAGTGCAGCACCTTTGCCCTTGTTGACTTCATGTCGATAATAGGATATTTCTATTTCGGGATGGACATCTTTATATTCCAAAACTATTTTTTCTGTGTTGTCCTTTGAACAATCATTCACTATAATTATTTCTTTGGTGACACCGCCGATGAGATTTACATCTTTGATTCTTTCGAGAATGGACCGGATAGTATTCTCTTCATTGTACGCAGGGATGATTACAGAGAGCTTTAAAGGCATAATTTATATTTTCTTAAGTAACACACATTCAGACCGATGGGATAAACTATACTCGTATATTGACTAACATCATAATGGTCAAACGTGTATAATACACCAAAAAATATTACTTTCGCCGGCCGGAATAATTATATTGTAAAAGCAAAACCGCAACAAAAGTATAAAAAATGAGTTTTTATTCTCTAAAAATCAGCAAAATAGTATCTGAAACAACAGATGCGAAGACTTTCTACTTTGAAATACCTGCTGATTTAAAATCCATATTTCAATATAAACCAGGACAGTTTCTAACTATTAAAGCAAACATAAGCGGAAGTGAGGTAAGAAGAGCTTACTCTTTGTGTACATCTCCGGATGCCGATCTTCTGGGTGTGACTGTCAAAAAAGTAGTTAAAGGCAAGTTGTCCGTGTATCTGAATGATGTGATTCGTGAAGGTGACTTCGTCGACGTTATGCCTCCTGAGGGACATTTTACACTTCAGACAGACCACTTTTTGTTGAGAGAACATTATTTTATAGCAGCAGGTAGCGGTATAACTCCCGTGATGTCGATGATCAGTGGTGTATTGGAACATGAACCCAAAAGTAAATGCTTTCTGCTTTACGGCAACAGAAATGAAGAAAACATCATTTTCAAAAAAGGGCTGGATGAAATCTCATTTAAATACGAGGATCAATTGTATGTAACCCATGTCTTAAGTCAGCCAATTGTTAAAAAGACAGGCGGTATCGGTGGTTTATTTGCCAAAAAAGAAGTGGATTGGAAAGGTTTAAAAGGTAGAATTAACGCAGACCATATTAAAAATTTTATCAGCGAAAATAAGTCTCAACAGCAAGAAAGACATTACTACATTTGTGGTCCGGGCGATATGATAGATATGGCTGAAAAAACACTTTTAGGACTTGATATCGACAAAAAACACATTCATAAAGAGTATTTTACTACTTCTCTTCCCAAGGACCACGCTGAACACGGCATCAATGAAGCCATCGTGTCTGTCACGCTCAAAGGTGCTACGTATGATATAGTCGTACCCAAAGGCAAAACAATACTGGACGTCCTCGTTGATATGAAAAAAGATCCTCCTTACTCATGTACGAGTGGAGCCTGCTCTACCTGTATGGCAAAGGTGACGCAGGGTGAAGTGAATATGGATTCCTGTTATGCTCTGGAAGATGATGAAGTGGCAGCTGGATATATTCTCACGTGCCAGTCTCATCCTAAATCCCAAAGTGTAGCTATTACTTATGATGTGTAAAGCATGGAAATTGCTATAAAACAGGTAATCCGTATCATCAGACCAGGTATATTTTGTGCCTTGCAGGATATCGGAAGGTTTGGCTACAGACACCTGGGAGTACCTTGTTCAGGAGCATCAGACAGAGCAAGTATGATATATGTCAATACAATACTGCAAAATCGTCCTGAAACTCCAGTTCTGGAAATTTTTGGTGCAGGAAGTATATTTGAAATTATTTCATCCTGTACCGTTTGTTTTGGAGGAGCAAAAGCACTTATCAGACTAAATGGTCAGGAATTTGACTTTTCAAAGCCTCATAAGTGTAGTTCAGGAGACATAATCAAAATTGAAAAATTATCATCGGGCACCATACTATATCTTGGTATTTCAGGAGGATTTTATGCACCACCTGTGATGGAAAGTGTTTCTTATCTTAAAGATACGCACCTCACGACCTTTAAAAAAGGTGATAAACTTTACGCTCATATTCTAAGGAACCATTCTATTCCTTCAGGTGCGGCTCTAAAACTTCCATTGATCAGCAAGACTAAAAAAATCCATGTATTTAAAGGGCCTGAATTTGATATCCTTTCAAATGAATCTAAAGCTGAGATTTTTGAGGAGTCTTTTCGCATCACACCACAAAGCAATAGGATGGGCTACAGATTGCAAGGCCATCCTATGTCAAAATTATCTACATTCGAAATGCTCACATCAGCTGTGACTCCAGGTGTAGTACAGCTGCTTCCTGATGGTCAGATGATCATCCTCATGAGAGATTGCCAGACAACCGGAGGATATCCCCGGATTTTGATCACAGATGAGTCTGACATCAATCAACTTGCCCAGAGAAGTCCTGGGGACACAGTGCATTTTGCTATTATAGATTGAATTCTGACCCCTTTCCGGGAATTTCAATATTCGAAAATCCCTTTTCCATAAGGAAATTTTTAAATGCATTTTGTGTATCAAGCTCACCATGCACCAGAAAAATACGTTTTACTGTGGGTTTCTGATTGGCAATAAAATCATACATCTCGTTTTTATCTCCGTGTGCTGAAAATGAATCCATAATGACAATATCTGCTCTGACTTTCTTTTCTTCGTCAAAGAGCTCAATAGTTTCTGCTCCTGCCCTTAATGCCCCACCCGGAGTCTCAGGGGAGCAGTATCCCACTATCAGAATTGTATTCTTTGGATTTTCGATATTGTTTGCCAGATGATGTTTTACCCTTCCTGCATTCATCATGCCGGAAGCTGATATGATGATACATGGTTCATCGCTGTTGTTCAATGATTTGGATGCTTCTACTTCTTTGATATATTCCAGATTGTTGAACCCAAAAGGATTGGTATCTGACATGATGTACTCATTGGTCTCTTTGTCAAAACACTCCGGATGCAATCCGAAGATGTGAGTCACATTTACCGCCAGGGGACTGTCAACATATACTTTCAAGCGAGGCAGAAGTCCTGCATTTTCCATCTTATCCAGCATATACACTATCTCCTGAGTTCTACCTAGGCTAAATGCCGGTATGATGAGTTTTCCCTTTTTCTCAAGACAGGTTTTTTTAATTACTTCAAGAAACTGAGCTGATTGTTCCGGAGTATTTTCATGCACTCTATCGCCATAAGTGGACTCACAGATAAGGTAATCAACTTCCGGCATCGGCTGCGGATCTCTTAATATGGGACGATCAGGACGTCCAATATCTCCGCTAAAACCAACTATTGTTTCTTTTCCGCCTTCTTTAATTTTCAATGTAATACTTGCACTACCCAATATATGGCCGGCATCCCTGTACATCACTTGTACGTCAGGATGAACCTGTTCCCACACATCATATGGATGCCCTTCAAATCTGACCATAGCAGGTCCAATATCTTCACTGGTGTATAATGGATTGCGCAGGCTTTGTCTGTCCTTTTTTCTCTTTTTCAGCACTTTTCTATTGTGCCATTCGACGTCCATTTCCTGGATTTTTGCACTGTCCAGGAGCATGACTGCACAGAGACTTCTGGTGGCATGGGTCGTGTGAATTGGTCCTTTATAACCATCTTTTACAAGCTTAGGTATGCGGCCACAATGATCTATGTGCGCATGAGACAAGATCATACAATCTATCTCAGATGGTTTAAACAACCATTCATTATTCCAATCCCATATTTTTTGACCTTTGCCCTGAAAGAGTCCGCAATCGAGCAGAATTTTATAACCATTGTCCAGTTCTATAAGGTGTGAACTCCCCGTGACATATTGTGCCGCTCCACAAAATTTGATTTTCATTACTTTAAAACTTTGTGCAATAATAAGCATTCTTAAATAGAATACCAATTTTTGATTTTATAGTCTAATATTGAAACCAAGATTTAAGTTAATTCTTTGTGCAAAACCAGAATAGGTTTCATGATTAGACTGAGCACTTGGCGGCAACTGAGGGTCATCTCTTTTTGTGGTTTTTCTTCCAAATTCTAATAACCCCAATTGTCCTCCTGCTAAAAGTGATATTTTTGCATTAACTTGATAAATATATTCGGCTTTAGGACCAGTCCAAAATGATAAGTAGGTAGTAGAGATCGGAAAAGCAAAACTTACTATTGGTAATTGGTCTCCACGGTCAAATAAAAAACCAGCAAAACCACCTAAATATATTCCTGAACTACTAATGTTCTTCTTTAAATGATACAAATAGTTAAAATTTAAAAACAAGGCATTTCTGGATTCTTCAATGATGGTACCCAATGTAGTAAATTCAGATTTTCGCGATACAAATCCTAATCCAATTGCGGATTTTACGCCTTTACCATATTTTTGGACATCGATTTGAAATGTTTTATATCCAGAAAAGGTGTTTTCAGATTCTTCAAACATATCACCATGCAAAAAGTAACCACTAGAAATACCTAAGGCATAACTTGTTTTTTGTTTTGATTTCTTTTTTCTTGATTGCGCTTGTGCGATAATAGCCATTGCCATCAGAATAGCTACTAATAAAAACTTTTTATTCATAATATTTGAGTTTTTGTCCTATCTTATTAGAATATATAAAGCGTCTTTTACTCTTCTTTCTTTTATCATAGAAGACGCAAGATGATGTTTTTCACTTTCTGAAAGATTTTTTAATTTTTTAATTCTTCTTCTGTCAAGGTAGTTTCTCCGATTGCAGGAAATGCAGTGAGAGACGCCAATGTGGCTATTTCATTTCCCGTAAGTATATTGCTTTCTGTAATAAATTTAGGCAATCCATCATTGTCCAGCTCTATAAGGTGTGAACTCCCCGTGACATATTGTGCTGCTCCACAAAACTTAATTTTCATAACTTAGAAACTTTGTGCAATAATAAGCATTCTTAAATAGAATACCAATTTCCCGATATTCAAAAATCTCTACTGCATATGCTTGCGCAATGTTGAAAATAGCAGTTTCAGAGATTATGTTGGCATTAAGGAAATACTTGATATTGAAATATAGGAAAGACCAGGCAGTCTGGAAGGATATGTGTTTTGTGGATAGTAGTAAAGGCACAAGTTGCAAACTTGCGCCAGGAGGGTATGGCTCTCGATTCAAATGACTCTTGCTATGCAGTTGGTAAAAGTCTACATAGTTTAGACCATAATGATTGCTCTAACCCAATGGCTGAAGCCATGTGGCAATTGAAAAACCGATTGTCTTTTACTAAATTTGACAATATAGAAATAAGTAAAACAAGTATTCGATTTTATTTTTTTGAAAAGTAGAAATCCCACATCTGTATAATCGTACAGCATTAACAGAACTTCTTTATAGCAGAGTAGGCATATATAAAGAAATTAATTTACTTTGTGTTGAAATTTAAATTGGTTTCATTTCACAATAGTCACATATGTCACAACGCAACAAATACCTGATCCCGTTTATCCTCATCACTAGCCTCTTTTTTATGTGGGGTATTGCCAATAATCTCAATGGCATTCTGATACCACATTTGCGCAAAGCCTTGCAACTCACCAATCTTCAGTCCACTCTGGTGGATACTGCTGTTTATCTGGCTTATTTTCTGATGGCTATTCCGGCAGGAATTATTTTGAAGAGATTTGGTTATAAAAAAGGGATTATTATGGGACTTTTGATTTTTGCGACAGGAGCATTGTTATTCATTCCCGCTGCCAATATGCAGACATATAGCGTTTTTTTAGGAGGTCTGTTTATACTTGGATGTGGACTTACACTATTGGAGACAGCGGCCAATCCCTATGCGACCAGGCTTGGAGATCCTGAAGATGCTACCTTCCGGATCAATCTCGCCCAATCATTCAATGGACTTGCAGTATTTATAGCACCTATCATTGGCACATTGTTTATACTTTCCGGCAAAGAATATACGCCTGATCAATTGACAGCCATGCCCGACTTAGAAAAAATTGCCTACCTGACATCCGAAGCCCAATCTGTCAAAATGCCATATATGATTTTAGGTGGGTTTTTGATTGTTTTGGCAATAATATTCTATATCATGGATTTGCCGGAAATCGGAAGTGAAGAATCGAAGTCGGATAAAGCTAAGAGTGGAGTATTTGAAACACTGAAATATAATCATGTCCGATGGGCAGTGATAGCTCAGTTTTTTTATGTAGGAGCGCAGGTGTGTGTGACGAGCTTTTTCATAAGGATGGCTATCAGCGGTGGTGGTGTGGACGAAAAAACAGCCGGATGGTATCTCAGTGCTTATGGACTATTATTTATGATAGGTAGATTTGTGGGCTCAGCTTTTGTCAAATTTATAAGACCTGCAAAACTATTGAGTTTATACTCCTTCATTTGTATTTTGCTGAGCTTAGTGGCCATATTTGCGGATGGAAAATTTGTCGTACTGGCATTGGGTGGACTTGGATTTTTTATGTCTATCATGTTTCCGACTATATTCTCACTTGGCATTGAGGGCTTAAAAGAAGAAACAAAACCTGCTTCCTCATTGATTGTCATGGCGATCATCGGTGGAGCCATCTTTCCAGTCATCATGGGTGGTATTATAGACAGTATGGGAGATAACATCCAGATAGGATATATCGTGCCGTTCTTATGCTTTTTTGTAGTATGGTATTTTGGTTGGAAGGGTCATAAAGTCTTCATTAATCCGGTAGAATCCTTATCATGAAAATGACATTGGTTATTTTAAGTCTTTTTGTCATTTCAGTTATAGAGGCTCAACCAAGCCAAAAGTTATGGTATCAGAGCCCCGCTGAACAATGGGTAGAAGCCTTACCCTTGGGTAATGGTATTATTGGGGCTATGGTCCATGGTCGTACAGGAAAAGAATTAATCCAACTCAATCATACCGATTTTTGGTCTGGAACCATCAAAGACGAAAACTCTAAAAACCCACCTCTCAACTTTGAGATAGTTAAGTCATTGATGTCAATGGGCGATTATGCCGCTGCCGAAAAACAATTACAAAGTATCCAGGGAGCATTTACTCAAGCTTTCCAACCTTTGGGAGATTTGATATTGACTTTTCCCGATTCCTCCAATATTTCTAATTACTATAGAGATCTCCGCATTACTGATGCTACATCTACTTTATCATATCAAACACCTCAGGGACGCTATCAAAGAGAGCATTTCATAAGTTACCCTGACAAAGCGATGGTCATAAGACTTACTGCAGACAAGAATAAACTAATCACTTTTAAGGCTGTGTTGCAATCCAAGGTAAAATACAAGCTCTATGCCGAAAACGGTATTTTAAAAATGCGATGTAAGGCGCCAAAACACTCAGAGCCCTCGTACAGAGGCGTTTATCCTGATGGGAAAGACATCCTCTATGACGACTGGGGTGGAGCAGGTATCGAAGCTGAAGTTCATGTGAAAGTCATAGCTAAAGGTGGAAAATCAGTGATCAATGAAGAAGGTATCTCATTGACAGGAGCCACAGAAGCTGTAATCATTCTCACAGCAGCGACAAGTTACAACGGACGATTCAAAGCACCACATACCGAAGGTCTGAATCCTAAAACTGATGCAGAAAAGTATTTAAAAAAAGCCAGTGCACTATCATATAAAGCATTGAAAAATAATCACATCAGCGACTACCATAGACTTTTTAATCGGGTACATCTTGATCTGAAGAGTACTGCAGATATATCAAAACCTACAGACCAGCGCATTGTCAACTTTAAAAACAATGCTGATCCCAAACTGGTAGAATTGCTTTTTCAATACGGAAGATACCTGCTCATCGCATCATCACGCACTGGTGGTCAACCTGCCAATTTACAAGGTATATGGTCACATGAATTACGTCCACCATGGAGCTCCAATTATACTATCAATATCAACACTGAGATGAATTATTGGCCTGCCGAATCTTGCAATCTTTCAGAAACTACTGAACCTTTGTTTAGACTTATAGCTGATCTTGCAGAAAAAGGCAAAGCAACCGCTCAAAAATCTTATGGTGTCAATGGATGGTGCGCCCATCACAACACTGACATCTGGGGACATACAGCTCCTGTAGGCGACTATGGTGAAGGCGACCCGAGATGGGCCAATTTTGCTTTTGGCGGAGCGTGGTTATGTCAGCACTTGTATGAACATTATCTTTTCAGTGGAGATGTGGCATTTCTTAAAAAAATCTATCCCATCCTTCGAGGGTCAGCTGAGTTTACTGTAAACTTGTTGGATAAAAACAAAGATGGATATTATGAAACACTGATAGGAACTTCTCCCGAAAATGAATTCAGTTGGAAAGGGCAGTCCCGAGTCGTCACCCATGGTCCGGGCATTGACCTTGCGATCACACGTGAGATTCTTCATAATTGTACCTCCTCTGCAAAAACACTGAATCTGGAAGATGATCTTACACGAAAGATAGACCAGCTATTACCACAATTGCAGCCTTTCAGAATCAACAAGTTGGGCCGTCTCAACGAATGGGGCGACGAAGTGACCGATACTGAACCACATCATCGACATTTTTCGCACCTTTACGGACTTCACCCCGGCAATCAAATCAATGCATTTAACAACCCCGAATTGTTTCTTTCCGTAAAAAACAGTTTGAATGGTCGTGGTGATGAAGCCACAGGATGGTCTATGGGATGGAAGACCAATATGTGGGCACGCCTTCTCGATGGCGACCACGCATTGACCATCATCAAAAACCTGATCAAACCAGTCAGTTTTAAAGGTATAGATATGCAAGGTGGCGGTGGCTTATACCCCAATATGTTTGACGCACATCCGCCTTTTCAGATTGACGGCAATTTTGGCGTAACGGCAGGAATCTCTGAGATGTTGCTTCAATCCCACAACGGTGCCATTCACCTGCTTCCTGCATGTCCGTCAAGTTGGCAAAATGGGTCGGTATCAGGTTTGAGAGCCAGAGGTGGATTTGAAGTATCGATGTCATGGAAAGATGGTAAAATAGCCACCGCAACCATCCTATCAAAGTTAGGAGGCATATGCCGAATCAGATCTGCCGTGCCATTAAATATTCAAGGTGCTATACCTGCCACTGATAAAGATGTAAATCCATTCCAAAGACCTATTCCGTTACCGGCACCTGTCATTACAGCGGGAGCTGAATTGGGACAATTGAAGTTACCAAAATATTACGAATACACGATTAATACAAAAACCGGAGATAGAATAGTGGTGAAGGAATAGGTTTTTGACTTTAGACATTAGAGTATGTTTAAGATTTATATCATTCAAATATAATGTATTCCGGTCCTATAAAAGGTTGGGATAATTGTTACTCAACACCTTAATAATTAATTTTTATGAAGTTCCGTTTTTTGCTTTTGTTGATTATTTTATCGCCAGAACCATAATCTCTTGATTTACAACTAAGAAAAATTTTAATCATACTCTTATCTTTGTTCTGATATTGTCTATGGGCAAAGTTGATGCGCTGTAGTTTCATTGTTCATCTGGATGTAAAACATTAAACTGTTAACTGTTAGTTTCATAAAACAGTTCTTTATGAAGTTAGGACACCAAAAATATTTTCCTAAACCTACTCTTATTTCTATTTTTCCTTTCCAGAATTATTGATATTTTTTTCAGTCAATAAAGAATCTATATATATAATAAACTCTGTATCAGGTTTTGAATCAAACCTTTTAATAATTACTCCATTGCTATCAAGTACAATTTTAGTAGGTATGCTTTGCACATTATAGCTTTTTGGAATATTTAAGGAGTCACACTCTTCAAGTACATGCCTCCATATATCTATTGCATCTTCTTTAATCGCTCTTTTCCACCTATCCACATCTTTTTTATCCAGGGCAATACCCACAATTTCCAGGTCGCTTCGTTTGTATTTTTTGTAAAGTTGAATCAATTGAGGATGCCCCTCTCGACATGGCTTACACCAACTTGCCCAAAAATCAAGAATTATATACTTGCTTTGAATGTCCTTTAATGACAATGTTTGACCAATTAAATCTGTACAGCTAAAATCAATAGCTTTTGTGCCAGCAGATGTTCTTTCTATATTTTCTAGTCTTCTGGCGACTTTTTCTCCGTAATAACTCTGTTTAACTTTAATGCCTAAGCCATTAAAATAATGTTCATTATTTCTAGTTATCAATATAAAAACTGGAGTTAATAAAGATTTAGGATTGGTTTTTATGATTTCTTCAAAATATGCAAGGCTGTTGCCATTAGCTTCAATATCCTTTTCTTTTTGCAAAAGTTCATCATGAGATTTTGCACCCTTGACCTGAAGATCAAAGACTTCTTTGCCAAACTGGTCTATTTTTAGTGTATTAACATCGCCGGCTATTGAAACCAATTCCCCACTTTCTAAAAACACTATTCTGGACTGTTTATTAAGGTTTTCAAAATAGAAGTCTACGCACAAACTTGTATTAAAATTAATTTTGAATTCAAAAAAATCATTTTTTGCAAAAATTGAATCTATAATTAATATTTTGTCAGAATCAAACTCAAATTTTCTAAGCTTTACCATAGAATTTGAAACTCCTTTAATTTCACCTTTAATGATTGTTTCAATTGATTTCGCTGGAATACACGAATACAGTGTTATCCAAATTATGAACGTTAATATACCAATATTTTTCATGTGTAAATGATCAAATTAATTATTTAGTGTTATTTTACTTTTTGTTCTTTTGTTTTGCCTCTATCGCCGGCAGATCTTTTTTGTATTGCTCCGGATTCCATTTTATCTGCCAGTTGTTGACATAATCAGCTAAAGGTGGCAAGCCAACTGAAGCACGACGAACATCCACATTGTCAGGGTCTTCCAGAGGTAACACATAGTGCTGTCCAGACTCATCATCCCTTCCCACCTGACTGCCATAAATCTGACGTTTTCCTTGTCTCAGCGCCACACGGTCTTCCAGCAAAGCCAAGCTACTCCCTTGAGCTTTATTGTTTTTGACTGCTTCCCTCATGAGTGGCAAATATTTTTCCTGAATGGGTAAGTCAGCATGTTGGATCACCAAAAAGATCGCAGAACTTCCTTGTCTTCCTACTATGTCCGGACCTATCCAACCATGAGTATCAAGGATTTTGCAGACTTTGATCAGATTGATAGAATCCTTTTCATTAATTATTTTCCAATGATCTTGCATTTCCTTAGACTCCCATCCGAATTTCGATTCAATGTCTTTAATTTGTTGTCTATATTTCTGATCTTCAATGTAAACAGTATCCAAAATGGCCACCAAAGTCTTGTCCAGGTTGACTTCCTCTTTTTCTTTATTGTCTTTAATAATGGCAAGCAATGGTGCCCATCTTTTGTCACCGTGCAGAGAATGGAGATCGGCATCGTTGGTGATGTGAGCCAAATTGGTATAATTGGATTTAGTCGCAATCCTATCTAATTGAAAAAATGCACTATCGGGTACACCTGCCAATGCCCAGGAACATGCGGCATTGTATCGGTCATTAGAAGTACCTTTCCAGCCAATGGCTTTGAATGCTTCTGAATATGTCATCGCAGATTTTTTGTAGTCTTTAGCGTTGTACAGAGAGTCAGCTGCTTTTGCATGTTGTTTATAAAGCTCATTCTGACCTGAAGAAATCGTGGTAAAAATCAACATAAGGGATAGTAAGGATAAAAACTGTTTCATAATGTATTATTTTATTGTTGAACAAAATTAGAATTTTATATTACAGTAATACCGTAAGACTATTTTTTAACTGCTTTTTAACTCAGCAAAACCTTTAATTGAATTGGTAAATACTATCTCCACACACTTTTCCGGCTCATTGTGATAGCTGATAGAATGTCTATCAGGAAACAAAACTTTGAGTTTTTTGGCAATACTATTGAGTCCATATCCTGAGTGCATACTTTCTGAAAAAGGTGGACCACTATCATAAATACGAAGTATAAACGAGCCGTCCTTGGTCTCTGCGGTGATGCGGATGTTGATCACATTTTCTGCAGTATCGTACCCATACTTGATAGCGTTTTCCACAAGTGGTTGGAGCGTAAATGATGGTACTAAATTGTTCATTACATCGTCATCTGTCGGCAGAGATACCTGAAGCCGATCACCGAATCTGATTTTTTCTATTTTTAGATACGAGCCAAGGATCGATAGCTCATCTCTCAGCGAGATCAGAGGGGCTGCGCTTTTATCCGTACACTGTCCGTAAAATCGTGCCAATTCGAGTGCCATATCTTCCGTCTTTTTGGGCTCTGTCCGTGCAAGTGATGCGATGCTATTGAGTGCATTGTATAGAAAATGCGGATTGATACGGGATTGGATGGATGCCAGTGTTGATGAAGCTAAAGTTCCTTCTGATTTTTGTATTTTGAATATTTTTTCCTTTTTTCTAAGTGCTATGATGTAGATCGTGAGATTGCTCATGAAATTGGCTACGGCGAAGTAGATCCAAAACTTAAACCAACCTAGCACATTTGAAAAGCTACCAAACTCATAAAATGTGCCACCGTTAAAATTGAAAAAATTAAAATAAAGATAATTGCAGATATTGCCACCTATAAGTTCAATTAGCAATGCAAATGATATTACCAAAAGAAACTTGATTAGCTCCTTTTTTCCAAAATCCATGTATTTAAATTCCTTATTAATCCATTGAATTAACCAATACATAGGAAAGAAAGTAAATAAATTTTTACTTAAATAAATCAAAAACAATATACTTACGCTACTCATTGAAAAAAACCAAGCGACTAAATACGCTATAACAAGAATGAATAAGTAGATAAGTAAAACTCCAATTTTATGATAATGATACTTTATTTTGCCAACTAAAGTACTGATAACAAAAAAATTAGTGAACAGTCCTATTATGAATAATAAGCTTTCTGGTATCAATATTAGATTATCTGGGTACTCATCATTTTCTAAAGATCTTGTATAATAATAGACTATGCTATTTTTTGATAGTTCATCGATTTGATTTTGACTAATGACTGATAAATGTTCTTTCCAAATCTCTTTGTTGTTAAATAATTCGCTTACCCATCTGTGTGTACCTTGAATTTCGGTGCCATCAGATAAAAATCTCTTCCTACTAAACTCTGCCTTATTTATTAAAGATACTTTCCTGCCATATCGAATACACAGCTTGTGATCAGATGTTTGACCTAATACAATAAAATATTTAGTATTTCCTGTACTATCTTCAATAAATCCAACATCAAAAGGTTTGGCATTTTCATATGAAAAATCTACTTTATAATAATGGTGATCGTTATTAAATTGATCATTTAGAGTATAAAACTCCCATGCAACAAATGATATACCAATGAATAGAATAATTGCAGCGTAAATAGAGATTTTTTTCATTGATTCATTTTTTTAGTGTTCAACAATATCTCTACACACTTCTCAGGCTCATTGACAAAACTAATCGTGTGTCTATCAGAATAAAATCGTTTCAGCTGATCTTTTACATTTCTAAGGCCTATACCAATTTCCATACTATCTCCAAATGGGTTGACACTGTCACAGACTATTAATTTTATCCTATTTTCTCCGATTCTGATGGCTTTTATTGTAATTTTTGCGAGATTTGTTTCGGAGTCATACCCATACTTTACGGCATTTTCGACCAAAGGTTGAACCAGGAATTTGGGTATTTTGATATTCCCTGCATCTTCTGATATTTCAAAAGAGTAACTTAGTTTTTCACCCATTCTGATCTTTTCTACTTCGAGATAAGCGGTCAGGACTTCTACATCTTCTTTGATGCTGATCCATGCTTGATCATTTCTATTGGTGGTATATCTGTAGTATTTGGCAAGTGAGAGGGCGAGTGTTTCGGTTTTATCAGGTGATACGGGTGCCAATGCTGCGATGGCGTGCAGCGAATTATATAAAAAATGGGTATTGACATGGGCTTCTGATTGCTGCAGAGCATCAGCGGATATCATGGCTTCTGCAGTGACGGATTGTAATTGTCTGGATTTGCGACGAAGAGAAGAAATGTATTTGACCAGATTATTGAAAAAATTGGCTGAAGCTATTAAAACCCAAAACTTAAAAGAAACTACCAGAAAAACAGTAAACTTTTGTTTCAAGTCATAGTTTCCTTGATTTTGAACATTATAAAGCAAAAAATCAAAACAAAGCCTAAATATAAATTCGCATCCTAATCCTAATATAATGATACTAAAAAACTTCATAATTTCTTTTTCTTCAAATGGCATTCTTTCAACTCTTTTGGAAATATTTTGAAATGCTAACAATACCAAAACGTGACTTAAAAAGACATATACATATCCTATCGACGAGTCACGATAAAAGGAAGAAAAAAGCATATACTTCCCGTTTAAAAATGCATAAATCACTATTACAAAAATGATACTAGAAAGCCGAAGAATTGTATACTTTTTTGTTGGTATCAAGGCCTTTGTAAGCATATCAAAAAGGTAAAATAAGATGAATAAACCCAATAATAAAATTACTAATAATAAAGGACCTCCAAAGTAGTATTGTAAATTTAGTTTGAAAATAAAGTCCATTTCAGGTTGACCATTGTCGTAACCATGGATCGTGTTATTGGAAAACATGAAGTCTATTTCATTTTTTGATAAAAAATCAAGCTTATCATTGAAGTTATCTTGATTTTCCAGTACCTCAGCTACCCAGTTTTTATGCTTGTCTAGCAGTAAGCCTTCCTTTAGCAAAATGGTCGATTGTCCTAAATCAGATGGTAAAATACTGGTATCCTTACCGTATGCAATACAATAAGATGAGTCACTTGTTAGGCCAATAACTTTAAAAAATGATTTTTTCATAAGAGAATCCTGAACTACATACAGATCTCCAGGATTTACAAATGCAATTCCTAATTCCAATTTATTTCGGTACTTTTTAATTTCTTTCCACTCAGAAGTTGCAATGTTCCCGAGATAAAATAAAAACCCTATGACTGTTAAAATACCTGCATACATAAAATACTTCTTCATGACAATACTATTTGCCAACAAAGAAAAGACAAAAGCCTTAGTCATCAAAGTTCATTCCGACAGATAGGGATATAAAGTCGTGAAATGGATTTTTAGTCGATTTAAACCTAATATGAATTTGGATAAATTCCTTCATATTAGTTCACTTATTTGCCTAAATTTATTAACTAAACCTTCTTGATCATCAAGGGTAGAACAATTACTCCACTATCTGCAATTTTGCAAACTGAAGCATGATACGTTTCTCCGGTGTATCACTCAATCCATCAAAAATGATAGTCGCTACAAGACGGTCATCCACAGAAAGCACCTTGCCTTGACCAAATTTCAGGTGAATGACTTCCATACCTGGTTTGATGTCATTGGGATTAGCAGCGACAAAGTCATCAGGATTGATAGAAAGCATGGGTTTTTTGGATCCCAATGGTTTGAAATTGCCAAGTATCTTTGGCTCAGGGAATTCCGGTTTTTTTGTAATGGATATAATGGAATCAAGATTGCTGTCAGAAATCTCTTCCAGGAAGCGGCTTGGGTCATTGTATCGCATTTGGCCGTATTGGTATCGGCTGTTGGCGTACGTGAGACAGAGATGTTCTTCAGCACGTGTTATGGCTACATAAAACAGGCGACGTTCTTCATCAACATCGTTACTATCCACCAGTGCCATGTAGCTGGGAAAAAGGTTTTCTTCCAAGCCGACCACAAATATTGATTTGAATTCAAGGCCTTTGGCTGAATGCACCGACATCAAGGTGACATTGTCAGGATTTTCTTCTTTCTGATCCTGATCTGTCATCAGAGAGATAGTCTGAAGATACGCAGATAGGCTTCTGTCAGTAGAACCTTCTTCACCTGCTTCCAGCTCGTCATCCTGCACAAACTCCTGAATACCATCCAGAAGCGAAACGATATTCTCTACCCTTCCTAGTCCTTCCGGTGATTTATCATCTTTCAGAAGCTTTTCTATACCACTGTTTCGGTAGATATAGTCTGCTATTTCATAAGCATTGGATTTTGCTACTTTAGTTTTGAAGGCATGGATCAACTGTACAAATTCACCTAAACTTTTACGGGAGCGGTTGTTAAATTCAATTTTTGTGAGCACTTCCCACATACTCATATCGTTGTCTTCGGCGAGTTGTGATATTTGATCTACAGTACTATCACCTATGCCACGTCTGGGGTAGTTGATGGCCCTTTTGAGTGCTTCATCATCTTTATCATTGATGGTGACTCGCATGTAGGCTATCAGATCCTTGATCTCTTTGCGGGAATAAAAGGACAAGCCACCATACACCCGGTAAGCAATGTTGTATCTTCTGAGTTGCTCTTCAAAAATTCTTGACTGCCCATTGGTACGGTACAGGATGGCAAAATCTTTATTGGCCAGATTAAAACGGTTTTTTTGCTCTATGATAGTATCTGCTACGCGTTTTCCTTCTTCGGTCTCCGTCATGGTTTTGATGACTTTGATTTTGTGGCCTTCGATGCGATCGGTCCATATTTTTTTTTGTATCTGGCGTTTGTTATTGTTGATCACTTCATTGGCAGCTTCTACTATAAATTGGGTCGACCTGTAATTTTGCTCCAGCTTAAAAGTGCGGAGATCGGGAAAATCATTTTCAAACTGCAGGATATTTTCTATAGTGGCACCTCTGAAAGAGTAAATACTTTGTGCGTCATCACCTACGATGCAGATATTATTGTTGCTTCCCGGATATACCGAAAGTAATTTGAGTATTTCGTACTGGAGGTAGTTGGTATCCTGAAACTCATCGACCATCAGGTATTGAAACTGTCGTTGATACTTTTCACGGATATTGTCAGGATTTTGGTAAAGAAGTCTGAACATTTGCAGCAGTAGATCATCGAAATCCATCGCCCCGGCACGCAGGCATCTTGCAGCGTACTTTTCATATATCACATGGATCAATGGCCTTCTGTTCATCCTGTCATAAGACATGAGTTCGTCATTTGCTACATATGCTTTGGGCGTGATGAGATTACTTTTGGCAGCTGAAATACGTCCGCGGACTATTCCGGGAGCATAGACTTTTTTGTCGAGATTCATTTGATTGATGATCTCAGTGATCACACTTTTGGTGTCATCCGTATCATAGATGGTAAAGTCATTGGGATATCCGATACGATGTGCTTCTACTCTCAATATGCGCGCAAAAAGGGAGTGAAAAGTGCCTGCCCAGACTCTCTGTGCCTTAGGACCAACGACACGCTCGATACGGTCTTTCATCTCACGAGCTGCCTTATTGGTAAAAGTAAGTGCCAATATCTGTCCCGGAGCGACGCCCGAATGAATCATATGGGCTATCCTATAGGTGAGTACACGAGTTTTGCCGGATCCAGGCCCGGCAATGACCATCACAGGTCCTTCAATACATGACGCTGCCTGGCGTTGTATATCATTGAGTTCGTCTAGATATGAATAACCTACTTCTTGCATAAAGGTGCAAAGGTCACTAATTTTTAACGATTTTTTTGAATGTGGGTTTATAATTTTTCAGAAACGGAAAAGGAAGAAAACATTGTTTTGACTCTTACCTTTTTTACAAATATGAAATATCTTTCGTTCCGCTACAATATCTTTTTCCTTCATAAGCATTGAGTTTATGGTTTTTTCAAGCTTGTCTGTTGCATTTTCTGTCTTAGAGTAAGTTTTAAAATTTTATCATTTGGCTTTAAGCGGAAGATTTTATTTTAGTATGCGTTATATTATTCGACTTACTGAATCACCCAGAAGGCTTGTGTTTCCGGCTACAACTTCACGTCGTGGTGCTCTTTGGCCAAAATTAAATTTAATCACTTTCACTTAATCATGAAACTTTATACAAACTCATAATGTCGAACTCAAGTTCTTTTGCGTTTAATCTACATTACCTCTTTACCTCAGGTGGTATCAAATAATACAGCACAGGTGTCACCAATCGACTCAATAATGTACTGCTGATCAATCCTCCTATCAATACGATGGCCAATGGGCTGATCAATGGTGAGTTTTCGAGAACCAATGGTGTCAATCCGCCAATAGCAGTCATAGATGTCAGTAAGATGGGTAAAAATCTGGTTTCGGCACCATCCATTACAGCTTCGTAGAGGTTCATGCCTTGTTCCCGAAGACCATTGGTATAGTCCACCATAAGGATGGAGTTTTTGATTTCGATGCCCATCAGTGCGATGATGCCTACTGTAGCTACAAAAGACATAGTCTCTCCTGCTATGTACAATGCCACTAAAGCACCGATGATACCCATAGGGATGACACTTAAGACAATTATTGTGGATTTGAAGGTTCGGAATTCCAGAATTAATATCGCCAACAATCCAAATACAGTCAATATAATGATCGTACCGAGCCCACCGAAAGACTCTTGTTGTGACTCGCGCTCTCCAGCAGCGACGACTCTGTATCCTTCCGACATTGTCACATTTGTGTTAATATCATCTAATATATCATCAGTGAGTTGGCTTACATTTACCCCGTTTTGTACAAAACAACTGACCAATGCATATCTCTCTTTGTTGAAGTGTCTGATGATAGACGCCGAAGGTCTTAATGAAAATGATGCCATGCTCTTTAAAGGTACAAGTGATCCGCTCATAGAAGTGACAAAAACCTGATCAAACATTTGGAGGGCATTTTCAGTATTTTGAGATAAAGAAACCTTCATTTTGAACTCATCTCCTTTGGTGTTACTGATTTCTCCTACCTGCAGACCTGCTATAGCAAGCCTCACTGTCTTGGCTATCTCTGCACTACTGATTCCATAAAGGCCTGCTTTTTCTCTATTGACATCTACGATGATATCTGATTTTACATATTTTAAGTCGTTGCGTACGTACATGGAGCCTGACCTTTCTTTGATTAGTTTTTCGACTTTGGTGCTTAAGATATCTAAAGTATCCAGATTGTTGCCCATGATTCTCATTTCGACCGGAGCAGATATAGGTGGACCTTGCTGAAACCTTTTGACTTCGATCTTTACACCCGGGAAACCAGAAAGAGCGGTTCTGGTTTTGTCTGCAAATTTGATGATATCAGGTACTTTGGTTTTTTCATTGAGATAGACGATGATTTGACCATAATTGGGTGAGTTCTGACGTTGAAATTCATTGTAATATATCCTTGGATTTCCTTTGCCGGCATTGGCGCTGATGTGATCTATTTCTGAAAATGTCAGAAGCTTCTGTTCTACTTTACGCACTACTTTGTCGGTGTGTGAGAGATTAGATCCTGGTTCGGTTTCGATATCGATGGTGATGATGGGTTTTTCTGATTCCGGAAATAAGCTAAAACCCAGTATAGGTATCAGTAGCAACGACAACATAAAAATGGCTGCCGCCAACACTAAGGTAGCCAATTTGTGAGACATACACCAGATCAGAAGTTTTTGATAAGGATTGTTTACATATTTTTTAAAGGCAATGAAGAAAAAGTTTCCTTCGCCACTTGCTGCATTTTCGTGGGATTTGAGTAGGATCGACGATAAAAACGGGATGATGGTCACAGATACAAGTAGCGATGCCAATACGGTGAGCATGACAGCCATAGGCAGTGACCGGATAAAATCACCGGAACCTTCAGGAAGATTGGCCAATGGTAAAAAGGCCAAAATCAACGTAGCAGTACAACCCAGAATGGCTATCATGATATGATTGGTGGCGGTGACAGCTGCTTCACGTGCAGAGATGCCTTTGCGCATGTAGCGCTCTATGTTTTCCACTACCACAATGCTGTCATCTACCAACAATCCCAGGGCAACGACCATACCTACTATGCTCAATTGATTGAGCGTATATCCCAGTAAATCCAGCATAAACAGCCCAATACTCAATGACAGCGGAATAGAAATCATCACCACAATAGAGGCTCTTGTGCCCAATGGCAATAATGTTAATAATACTAAAAATATGGCTATAGCAAAATCTCTACCTAGTCCAGTCAATCTATGCTTTACCCCTTTTTCCTGATCAAAAGCGTTTTCTAAGGTGATGCCTTTTGGCAATTTCTGTTTGAATGCTGAAAGGACTGGTTCTAACTCCTTACGAACAGATATGATGTTTTTTTTATCCTTCATAGCTGTGTTGATCCAGATGGCCCTATGGCTATTGTGTCTTGCGATGTGATCTGTTGTCTCCTCGGTATAGTATATAGTTGCTATCTGCCCCAAAGTGACCGTCTTGCCTTGAGGGGTCACCTGTACGATAGTCGACCTGATGTCGTCAATGGTTTTAAATTCAGAGGTGGTTTTGATATTATATTTCTTTTGACCTAAATCTATATCACCACCAGGTATGTTGATATTGTTAGCTTGGATGAGTCCGATGACTTGATTTAAGCCTAGTTTCATAGCGGCCATTCTGTCCAGATCCAAATCTATATGTATTTCCTTTTCCTGAGATGCCTGTATTTCTACCCATTTGATATCTTTAATACGTTCGATATCTTTTTCGAGATTTTGAGCAAGATCCTTCATCAACTCCATCGAAGCGGTATCAGAAACTAAGGCAGATTGGAGGATGACGACGTCACTCGATGCAGCTTTTTTAATATCTAACAAAACGATACCTTCCGGTAGTTCGGAACGTATTTTATTGATTTCTCTGATGACATCATTGTTTTTACCTTCTATATCTACGCCAAAATTAAATTCCGCAAGCATGACTATAAGACCATCGTTGATTGTAGTGTTGATTTTTTTAACATCCGATAGTTGATACAACTCCTCTTCTATAGGATCGGCTATAAGTTTTTCCATATCTGCCGGATTGGTACCAGGATATACGACTACAATAGAAAATATAGGTGCACCGAATGGAGGGTCTTCTCCTCTAGGCATATTTAGCAGTGCATTAATACCCAAAACCATAACGGCTGTAAAAATGACCAAAGTAAACTGCCAATTTTTTACGAAAAATTTATTGAAACCCATGTATTAATTATTTTGTGATTTGGCGATCCGTGATCGAATGATCGATGCTTTTGTGATTTACTATTGAGTAATCTGCGATTTTGTGATTTGTGATACCGCTTACAACAGCACAAGTTCTTGTGATCAGTTTAATGGTTATTTTTTTTTGAAAGATTAGTACTCGATTGGGTCTCCGTCTTCCAGATACATTGCTCCGGTTGTGATCACGTTGGTGATGCCGTCCAGACCTCCGGATACAGCTATTTTATCACCCAATATCTTAGCTATTGTAATTTTGATTTGCTTGGCTTTACCATTTTCGGCTGTAAAAACATAGGCTGATTGGCCATTAGATTTTATCAGGGACTCGATAGGGATGACCCTAAAATTTTCTCTCTTTCCTGATGTGATGGAAAGATTTGTGATCAATCCGGCAGCAAGATTTGCAGGTTGACTTACGAATTTGATTTCTACATCAAATGTACCACTACCACTGCCACCAACTGACGATTTTTCCGAAACCACGCCAGTAAATTTCTGACCTGGATAGGCGTCGAGTCTGATGTTGACTTTATCATTTTTATGTACTCTAGCCCAATCTCTATCTGTAAGTCCTGCTTGTATGACCCAGTCACTTTTTCCTACTCCCAGTATGGCATAAATGGGATTGCCCGGACCAGTAATCTCGCCACTATACATGATTTGTTTGATGATCTTCCCAGAGATAGGAGCCCTGACTTCAGAATATAGCCTGTTAAATTGGGCAATTTCTGAGGTTCTTTTCGCTACTTCATAAGCCGAAGTTACATTTTGATACTGCTCTAGTGTAGCGACACTGTCTTTGTATAGATTTCCGACTCGGTTTTTATCTCTGAGCACTTTTTGAAGTCCTTCTTCTGCTTGTTGAACCTGAGCATTGATTTCCTGCATTTCCAGTGTTGCCAATAGTTGGCCTTTGGAGACGATATCACCTTCTTTGACGTAAGTTTTTTTGATTACACCACCGGTTTTAAATGATGGTCTTGCTTCTGCTTCGCTCATGACTATACCTAATACATCGATGATGTCAGACTCCTGGATAGTGTCTATAGAGTGTGTTTTTACAAAATTTGTAGACATCTTTGGTGTGGGAGACGGTGCGTCTTGATCTTGTTTACAAGCAAAAAAACATATACCTAAGATTGCTATTGTGATATTTAATATTTTCATTATGGTAAGATTATATTTAATTATTGAATAGGGAAAATGGCTGCTGCATAAATATATTCTGCCCACTTGATCCAGGCATTATTTTTAGCTAAAAGATGTTGCATTTTGATTTGAGTATATTGAGTTTGGGCGTCTACCAACTCTATGTAACCAGCGGTTCCTTCTTTATATTTGACAAATACTTCATCATAAATTTTCTGAGTTGCCTTGATTCTGGTTTCAAAAATATTGGCTTGTTTGATCGCAGTATTGAGATTTTCCTTAGCTACATTTTGTTGAAGTTTTATTTGGTTTTCAGTTTGCTGAAACATGGCTTCTGTTGCCATAATATCAGCTTTAGCGGCTTGTTTCCTATGGTGATGCTTTTTACTGTTATAAATATTGATATCCACATTGATACCGAGTAAAGCATAAGGTTGCCATCCAAAGTCAAAATCCTGACTTCCTGCATCCAATTGTGCACCTATTTTGGGTAGGTAGTGTTTTTCTTCTTTCTGAACGGCCAGAGACTGCATTTGGGCAGCTTGTTTTAGTTGTAAAAGTTCTTCTCTTTCTGTGATATTGTCCAGGACTAATGTGGGAACAGCTTTAAATCCACTCACAATAGGAATACTGCCTGAATCATTAATTCCCAGCACAAATCTAAGGACATTTTCTGCATTTTTTTGATTAGATAAGGCTTCGGTTTTTTGAGATAAAAGCTCTGCGGATTGATTTTCTAATCGCGACATTGCAGTCGGTAAAGCTATCCCATTTTTGATCATGCTTTGAGTGGTACGTTTGGCCTCTGTAAGAAGGGTATCTGCTGACAAATATATATCTATGGCGTTTTGAGTCATGGCGTATTGGATATATGCTTGCATAGTTTGCTTACTGACCAAACGTTTGAATGCTTTGATTTCCAGGTTTTTTTGTTCCAATATTTCCATTTTAAGCTTTTTGTTGATGACCAAATCGGGGTAGTAAATTGGCTGCGTAAATCTAAATCTGGCATCATAAAAATTATTGGGCAAAAACTGCTCGTTGACATTGGATATCTGCGGAAATCTATTGGATTGTGTCATTTGATTGAGGGTGTTATACACAGGATTGAGCAAATCACCTACTGGAAAAGCGATGCTTCTTCCTCCTGCTGCTAGTGTGTATTGCACGCCAAATTTTACTTCAGGACCATACATGGCTTTGGATTCCATCAAGGCTTGGGTAGCACTTTCTATTTGGAAGTTTTTTGACTTGAGTTCTTGATTGTTTTCCCAAGCCATGTTTATCAAAGGTGTAAAGTCCTGACTAAAAGTTTTGCTATAAACAAGGGTTAGCATTAGAATTTGAAGATATCTTGACATATTAAATGTGTGTTTTTTTATGAACAGTGTTTGAGCAGACGTAAATATTTTTATTATCTGAATACTGTTTTAATAATCGCGTCCAGCGTTTTTGTAACTAGTTCGGAGCTATTATTTCTTTGAACAATTTCTAATCTTTCAGTGAGGTATAAATTCACTAAGCCATGAACACTACTCCATAGATGTAATGCCAAAATGTCAGATTCCACATCCTGGATTTCCAACTGATTCAGGGCTTCTTTACACGTTTGAGTCAAAAAAGCAAACATCGCCATACCTTGATCCCAATCTTCACAACATTTTTCTATGTGTTTCATGGGTTTATCAGAGTTGAACATCAATTCGTACCAGTCTTTATTTTCCAGACCAAATCGGATATAAGCATGCCCTATAGTATGAATTCTTTTGATAGGATCTTTTTCGGCATACGAATCCATCATATATCCATTCATCACTCCAAATCCCATCTCCATCAATTCATGAAGGATAGCATCTTTATCTGCAAAATAGAGGTATATAGTAGCCGGACTATATTCGACTTCATCAGCAATCTTCCTAATTGACAGGCCGTCTTGCCCATTTGCAAGCAATATTTTTCTTGAAGCTTCGAGAATCAAATTTTTAAGTTCTATTTTCTCTCTTTCTTTTCTTTCCGTGAGTCCCATCTTTACATCAAATTTGAATTACAACGCAAATATAATAAACAATGTTTAGTAAATGCACATTGATTATATCAACTGAGATTATTTTTCGACAAAAAGTATAAAATTTGCCTTCCGGGCAGTAGAAATAGCCTAAATGCTGATGTTGAATTCCAAGTCTGGTGGACAGGTTAAGAATGGCATTGAATCCAAAAATATAAACAGCGATAGTACTCTTTATACAGAATTATTTCAAAATCTGGAAACAACTCATAGAAGAAATAACCCTTGCTATTGATAGGTTAGTAAAAGGATAATGATTAGTTGTTGATTTGTGAAATGGATCTCCTCTTCGCCAACATCATTACTATTTGTAGAAGTCAACCTAAGTTTTAATCACTTTTCTGAAGTTTTTTTATGTGCGGGTTAGATCACTTTCTGATCAAAAGCTTGAATGGGTCTTCAGATGTGTCAAATTTGTCAAGATTGTATTTTTTGATTTTTTCAATCAATTTTTGTGCATAGTTTTCATCAGTGGCGTACCCACAGACTTTCAGGCCATACGCCCATGCCATGTAATCAGTATTTTCATACTCAAAAAGCATGGCGTATCTTTCCGTTTGTGCCAAAAAATTTGATCTGTCGATGTATGAGTCTATGTCCCGCTCATAGGCCCTGAAACACGATTCTATCAGCTGACCTTTTTTATTCAAATCATCATCTTTGTGATAATATGTTCTGCCGGTCCAATAGGTTTTACATTTTATACCAAAATGATTGTTGGCCTCAGTAGCTAGTTTGCTTGTCCCATAATATGATTCGTGAAGTCCCTGAGCCAAGGTAACACTCGCAGGTATACCTGTGCGATACATTTCTACGATAGCAAGCTCTTTGTATGCTTCTACGTATTTTTCAGCCGCAGATTCGGGATTAAAATCAAAAGATAAAAAACCTGTACACAGGCACAAAACCAATACTCTTCCTAAAAACATGTTGCAAAATTGAAGTTCTTTTTACATAGTTCCAAATCCCGTGCCAAAAAAATGATACTCCCTGTGAAAAAAAGAGAACATCAATTATCTTCTCATCCAATATTTTTAGAGAAGAAGAACGGGCTTCATTCAAAAATCATACTAAGGATTTCTGCAACACAAACTGGTTTTTCCTGCCCCTTGATGTTAAAAGTTGCTTCAATGGTGAGTTTTGCCTGATTTGGTGCAGTTTCTTCTACATCCACTAGAATCGCACTCATCCTTACCCGACTTCCTACGGGTGTTGCAGACATAAACCTCACTTTGTTGCAACCATAATTGAGTCCCATTTTTATCGATTTGACTTCGAACATTTCATACAGAAAATGGGATGAAAATGAAAGTACATTGTATCCGTGCGCGATGGTTTTACCAAGGGGTGATTCAAGTTTTACACGTTCAGTATCTATATGGATCCATTGAAAATCCAGGGTAGAAGCAGCAAAATCATCAATCATTTTTTGACTGATTTCCTGCCATGGGGACATCCCCAGTGATTTGCCTTTAAAGGTCTTGAGTTCGGCAATGTTTTTAAAAACCAGTTTTCCTTCAGCCTTGACAGTTTCTGTAGCTAACGTAGGTTGTGTACCTTGATGATTTTGTATTTTATGGGATTTTACCTCATCATCCATCATGACCACAACAGCCTTGCCTACAACTTTTCTGTCCATAAGATCCGAGATTGCCTGTGATGCTTCATGGAGTTGATAGGTTTTATGAATATGCGGCTTTAATTTGCCTTGCATAAAATATCCTGCCAGCTGCCTGATATTTTCCATATTGTTTTCGGCTTCTTTTTCGGCAAACTGTCCCCAAAAGACGCCAACTATATCACATCCCTTGAGTAGTGCAAGGTTGAGCGGAATCTTGGGTATCTCTCCGCCGGCAAATCCCACCACTAAATATCTGCCCTTCCAGGCCATAGATCGTATTGCAGGTTCGGCATATTTATCTCCGACCGGATCATAGACTACATCTACACCCTTGCCATTGGTCAAAGCTTTGATGGTTTCTTTGATATCTTCAGTAGAATAATTGATGACATGATCGGCTCCTTTTTCCTTACATATTTTCAGTTTTTCATCTGTGGAAGCCGCAGCTATTATTGTCGCACCCATCAGCTTGCCAAGCTCAACTGCCGCAAGACCGACACCTCCTCCGGCACCTAATACTAGTAAAGTCTCTCCCGATTGCAGATTGGCTCTATCCTTGAGTGCATGATAGGAAGTACCATAATTGTACATCACAGATG
The DNA here is from genome assembly GCA_016718205.1 of Saprospiraceae bacterium. Taxonomy (GTDB): domain Bacteria; phylum Bacteroidota; class Bacteroidia; order Chitinophagales; family Saprospiraceae; genus OLB9. The sequence continues at coordinate 300,245 of JADKEB010000034.1, read as the reverse complement.
CTCCGGTGATAAAATCCATACCGGGTAAAAGAGGAAATACGCGTTTTGCGTCCACTTCTACCTCTTCTGAGAGGCCACCCCATCCACAAAGTGCAAAGACTCGATCTCCTGGTTTCAGATGTTTTACACCTTCTCCGGCTTCTTTGATGATTCCGGCCACCTCGCCTCCGGGTGAAAAAGGCAATTCCGGTTTAAATTGGTACAGATTGCGGATGATCAGCGTATCCGGAAAGTTGATACTGCACGCCCCTACCGAAATGACCACTTTTCCCGGAGATGCTTTGAGTGAATCCACTTCTTCAACTTTCAGGGTTTCAGGCAAGCCATACTCTTTGCATAATAGTGCTTTCATAATATGTATTAAGATGGGTTTTGTATAACCAAAAATTTTTAATCGCGTGTATTTCCTTTCAAGGGTATCAGACTCATAGCTCTTTCTGAAATGGCCGTAATACTCAAACTTGGATTTACTCCCGGATTGGCCGAGATGGCGCTACCGTCACAAACCAGCATGTTTTTATAGTTGAATACATGATTGGTATCATCAATGACCCCTGAAGATGCATCTTTGCCCATACACGCACCTCCAAGGATATGTGCTGTAGTAGGAATGCCAAATAGTGTTTCCGTATTGAGCACCATAGGCTTGCCGTTGATATTTTTTGCTACCCGATTTGCTATATCCTGCGCCAAAGGATTAAAAGCGGTCGGTGCTTTTCCTTTTTCCAAGCCGGAGCTCATGCCAAATATACTCTTTTTGAATCGGAGAGTGGAGTCTATACTCTCCATATAAAGTAAAATGTGGGTTCTTTTTGCCCAATCATCAACAAATAATGCTTTCAGATTGGCTATAGGATGAATGATGGCATCTTTTATCATCGCCGCCAGTCTGCCGACTATGGTCTCAGCACTGACCATTGGTGCCATAAAAAGTCGCCAGAAACCTGATCCGGCAGAATATCTTACTGGCTCCACATGCCGGTTTTCGTCGAGATGAAGGATAGAACCTATCGCAATACCTTCTGATAAGTTCAGGTCTTTTCTGAATGTGGTCACACCGATCAGACTTTCAGAATTTGTTCTGATCCCATGACCTGTCATCGGAGATAGATGTGGCAGGGATGATTCTTTAAGTTTCAGCAACAATTTGATTGTGCCAAGTACTCCTCCCGAAAAAATGACACCTTTTGTTTTTATTCGTTGATGACTTTTTAACCATTTAAGCGAATCTTTAAAAAGAATCTCATAACCATCCTTTCCATCAAGACCAATGGGCTTTACATCATAAACCTCCTTCTCAGCAATGATTTCACACCCAAGCTGTTGGGCCAGATGAAGATAATTTTTGTCCAGTGTATTTTTGGAGTTGTACCGGCATCCTACCATACATCCGCCACAAAGCGTACATCCGGTGCGATCAGGACCTTTTCCATCAAAATACGGATCACTCACAGTCTCTCCAGGCTTTCCAAAATATACGGCTACGTCCGCTTTTTCAAATTCCTGCTTCAGGTCCATTTCTTCAGCGAGTGTCAGCATGACTTTATCGTTCTGGCTCATGTAGGGATGTTTTTCAGCACCCAGCATTCTTTTGGCAAGATCGTAAAACGGTTTAAGCTCCTCTTCCCAATCAGCAAGGCCGGTCCAGTGTCCGGTATTAAAAAACGGCGATTTAGGTACCGGTAAGGTGTTGGCATAGACGATAGATCCGCCACCGACCGCTGTACCACTCACGATACCCACATGCCTGAAAAAGGTCAGTTTCAATATGCCGTGAAGGCCCAGGGAAGGTGCCCAAAGCCACTTTTTGAGGTTCCAGGTAGTTTTGGCAAAATCTTCAGGTTGAATGTACCATTTACCTTTCTCAATTACCAACACTCTATATCCCTTTTCTGCCAGTCGGAGAGCAGAAACGGAGCCACCAAAACCGCTACCTATGATGACATAATCATAATCAAAAGATCCATCAGCCATTTGTTTATTGATTTTAGGTCAGAAATATTTAATGGTCAAATCTATGATTTTTTGTTTAAATGTATTGAATGGTGGTACTAATAATTCCAGTGCATTGGGCAAATGTTGTTTTAATATTCCTCTGCCATTGGAAAATGACTTAAATCCCTCAAAACCATGCGATTTTCCGATACCACTGTTGTTTGATCCTCCAAAAGGCAGGTTTGTATTGTAAAAATGTACAGCGCAATGGTTGATACATCCGCCGCCGGCTCGGGTATTGTTTAGGATATAGTTGATATTTTTATTGTTTTTGCTGAAAATATACAACGCCAAAGGCTTCTCTCCTGACCTGATTTCCTCCACCAAATCTTCTAATTTGTCATACGTGTACACTGGAAGTATGGGACCAAATATTTCATTGGTCATCAAGGCTGACTTTTTATCTACATTGGTCATTATCATCGGGGCTATAAAGTTTTCAGCTTCTTTTAACTGGCCTCCGGTAATGATGTTGGCACCTTTTGATACGGCATCATCGATGTAGCTTTTTAATCTATCGAAGTGTCTTCGGTTCACAATTCTGTTGTAAGAAGGCTCTGTGGCAGCATCGTTACCGTAATATTGCTGAATATATTTTTGAGTCATGGACAAAAACTTATCCTTTTGACTTTCATGCACATATACGAAGTCGGGAGCGATACAAATCTGTCCATTGTTTGCCCATTTTGCCCAAGCGATCCTTTTTGCTGCTAATTCTAAATCTGCGGTTTCATCCACAATTGTCGGAGATTTGCCTCCAAGTTCAAGTGTTACAGATGTCAGGTTTTTAGCGGCAGCTTCCATCACCACCTTGCCAATAGATGGTGCTCCGGTGAAAAAGATATGATTGAAAGAAAGCTTTAGCAATTCTGTTGATGTTTCTATTCCTCCTTCTATCAAGGCTACTTCATTGGGCTCAAATACTTCTGTAACAATTTTGTGCATCACCTTCGCTATGTGAGGTGTCATTTCTGATGGTTTGATCATCACACAGTTGCCTGCAGCAATAGCGGATACAAACGGTCCAAAAGTCAGATTGAATGGAAAATTCCACGGAGAAATGATCAAAACCACTCCCTTGGGTTCGTATTTGATGTAAGAACTGGAACCCAAAAGTGCTAAAGGAGTATGGACTGACTGATCCTTCATCCATGATGCAAGGTGGCTTTTGGCGTGTTTGATTTCGCTGATCACAGGATAGATATCTGTCATATCCACTTCCGAAGGATGTTTTCTAAAGTCGTCATGCAGGGCTTTTTTGATATCAGTTCGGTAATGCAGTATGGTTTTGTGTAGTTTGCTGAGTTTGGTCCTTCTTTCTGAAACACTGGAATTGCCAATGGCATATTGATTGGCCTTTTGTGATTCAAATAAGGCCCGGATTTGCTGTACATCTGATACCTTATTTTGTACTTCTGCTGTGATCATGTTGTATAAATGTTGAGTTGAATAATGTGGCAAAAATTTCTTTTATTTCGGTCATCACAAAGGAAAGTTGATGATTCTCTATTTTGAGCATCAGAGAGGCTTCGATTTCAAGTTTCACCATGTTGGATAAAAATCTTACGTGGTAAAAAAAGCCGATGCCGGCAATAAGGGTAAGGCTCTTTATTGGATGGGCTGTCAATTTTGAATTTTAGTTTAAATTAATGTCAAATATAAGCAGGATATTCTATTTTGGGATGATTTTCAGGAGTTTTCTGGTTTCTGGCAATAATGATGTATTGGTTGCCGGATGTGTCGTAGTATTTGGATTGAATTCATTGGGTCATCAGATATTTCCTCTACCTGCCTACACAAATCCATCTGATGTAAAAAGGTACCTGTTAAAAAAATTAGGTTACTGGCAATTTAAATAACCAAATTCGCTTCTTTTCTGCTTCAATTATCATACTTTTGATCAAAATCCAACAAAGGTATGCCAATAAAGTATTTTTTAATTATAACCCTGCTATTAGGGCAGCAATTTTCTTCAGCTCAGATATACAAAGACCCGTCATCATCTCCGGAAAAAAGAGCAAAAGACCTTCTGACACGTATGACCCCCGAAGAAAAATTCAGGCAATTGTTTATGATACCGGGTGATATTACGGGGATGGAAGATAAATACAAAGCCGGAATTTTTGGATTTCAGGTGAATACTGCCGGCAAAAGTGGCGATGCAGCACAACAGATGTTACAATACGATCCGGGTGCCAATGCGTATGAAACAGCGGTGAAAATCAACCAGCTTCAACGATTTTTTCTGGAGAAAAGCCGTCTTGGTATACCTCTTATTCCATTTGATGAAGCATTGCACGGGTTAGTACGCGATGGAGCTACTGCATTTCCTCAATCCATTGCACTGGCTGCCACCTGGAATAAGCAACTGGTCCATCAGGTAGCTGATGCCATAGCTCAGGAATGCAAAACCAGAGGTATCTGGCAGATATTATCACCTGTGGTCAATATTGCTTCTGATGTAAGATGGGGCCGTACAGAAGAGACCTATGGTGAAGATCCGTATCTGGCTTCAGAAATGGGAGTGGCGTTTGTATCAGCATTTGAAAAAAAAGGAATCATAACGACTCCCAAACATTTTGTGGCCAATGTAGGTGACGGTGGTCGCGACTCTTATCCTATCCACTGGAATGACAGGCTCATGCGGGAGATTTACCTTCCGCCATTTGAGGCTTGTTTTAAGCGAGGAGGCTCAAGGTCTGTCATGACTTCTTACAATTCATATGATGGCAGTCCATGTACGGCGCATGATGCTTTGCTCAATCAACTATTGAAAAGAGAATGGGGATTTGATGGCTTCGTGATATCCGATGCAGGTGCTACAGGTGGTGCCAATGTACTGCATTTTACAGCAAAAGACTACGCTGATGCTACCACACAATCTATCACCAACGGACTGGATGTCATCTTTCAGACAAGTATCGACCATGAATCTCTTTTTTCTCCTCCTTTTCTCAACGGTGATTTGAAAAGTAGTGTGGTTGACTCAGCAGTATTTCGTGTGCTTAATAAAAAGTTTGAATTGGGACTATTTGAAAACCCATATATCGATCCCGATGAAGCTAAAAAATGGAATGGTCATACCGACCATCGCAACCTTGCCAAAAAAGCGGCTTTGGAGTCCCTGGTGTTGCTAAAAAATGATAAAAATATCCTGCCTTTATCAAAAAACATCCGATCTATAGCGGTCATTGGCCCGGATGCCGATGAAGCCAGACTGGGCGGTTACAGCGGTCCCGGTAACAACAAAGTTTCCATTCTGAAGGGCATAAAAAACAAAACCGGAAATAACATCAAGGTCAATTACAGTTTCGGTTGTAAAAGAACTTCTCTTGAATATGAAGTAGTGTCAGGTAAATACCTTTCAAATAATAAAGAAGTGAATAAACCTGTCGGCCTGTATGCAGAATATTTCAATAATGTCACATTTAGCGGAAAACCGGTATTTACGCGTATAGATGAGCAGGTCAATTTTCAATGGACCCTATTTTCTCCGGACCCTGAAAAGCTCTCTTATGACTTTTATTCTGTAAAATGGTCAGGAAAAATCAAATCTCCATCCACAGGCAGATACAAAATAGGCATCGATGGAAATGATGGTTACCGGTTGTATCTCGACGGAAAACTGTTGATCGACAATATGATCAAACGAACCAGAGAAACAAAAGTAGCTGACTTTGACTTTATTGCAGGAAGAGAATATGACATCAAAATAGAATATTCAGAACCCACAGGCAACGCATGGTTCAAACTGATATGGAATGTTGGTGTCCAAGACACTGATACCAGAGAGATAAAAAGGGCAGTAGAAATAGCATCAAAAAGCGATCTCGCCATCATATCCGTGGGTATCGAAGAGGGAGAATTCCAGGACAGGGCATCTCTCCAACTTCCAGGCAGGCAGGAAGAATTGATCCAAAAAGTGGCCGCAACCGGAAAACCGGTGGTGATTCTGCTCACCGGAGGCTCGGCGATCACCATGAATGCATGGAAAGATAAAGTCAAAGCTATCGTTCATAACTGGTATGCTGGTGAAGATGGAGGAAATGCTATTGCTGAGGTACTGTTTGGAGATTATAATCCTGCAGGAAGGTTGCCTATTACTTTTCCTGTATTTGAAGGCCAGCTGCCATTAGTCTACAATCACAAACCCACAGGCAGAGGTGATGATTATGTCAATCTTACCGGTCAGCCATTATTTCCATTTGGATATGGGCTGAGTTATACATCATTTTCCTACAGTGATTTATCACTAAGTAAATCTGAAATCAGAACTGATGAATCCATCACAGCCACTTGCAAGGTGACCAATACCGGTGTGCGGGCAGGCGACGAGGTGGTACAACTATATATCCGGGATGAGCTGGCTTCACTGTCCAGACCATTGATGGAACTGAAAGGATTTGAAAGAATCCATCTTCAGCCGGGAGAAACCAAAACAGTAACATTTGAGATCACTCCACAACATCTGGAGATGTATGACATCCAGATGAAGAAGGTGGTAGAACCCGGTGATTTTCGTATCATGGTGGGGTCATCGTCAAAAGACATAAGATTAAGAGGCATATTGAAAGTGGAGTAAATTATTAGACCAACCTAAAAATTTATTGAATTTTACAGGAGCATCTACTATAGAATGTCTGTCTATTAGGTATTGTTGGTTTCCATCCCGTTTATGGTTCTTATCCATAGTAATTAATAAGGCTTTTTTCAAAACATTTATTTGACCTTTTTATAGTTTTATATGATCCGATTTTGTTTGCCTAAGAAATTTAATTTATGAAAAATTTAAAATAAATATTCCAAACAAATAGTTAAATTAGGATAGATAACAGAGTGTTATTGACGCCATCTATTTTATAGCAATTAAAAGATATAACTTACTAATAACCATTAAGTTAAATTTTTTGATAGAAAGATACATGTTTCGGATAATTTTACTAAAAATTAAATATTAATCATTTTTACTGCATGTTTTAATAAATTTAAGCAATAATCTTTATTAATAGCGTAACATATAAATTGCAAATTATTAATAAATAAAAACATAACTGATGCGAATAAAAGACATTTTACTTAAGTTGAATAATTCTATTTTCTCCACGTATGCAGCAGGTATATACTTACTTATTTTTGCTGTTGCCATAGGCGCAGCTACTTTTGTTGAAAATGATTTTGGTACCAGCTCGGCACAGGATATTATTTTCAGGGCCAGGTGGTTTGAGTTGCTTTTAGTCTTGTTTAGTGGCACTATAATTTCCAATATTTTTAGATTTAATATGGTACAGCAGAAAAAGTGGGCTGCATTGATGTTTCATAGTGCTATAGTCGTCATTATTATTGGGGCGGGTGTGACGAGATACTTTGGATATGAAGGCATGATGAATATCAGAGAAGGCCAAGCGTCAAATTCATTTTTATCAACAGAAACATTTCTTAATTTCAGAGTAAGTAGCGGAGGGAAATCTTATACTTTTGAAGAGCCCGTTTATTTTTCCACACTTGGAAACCATACTTTTGAGGGAAGCTATCAAATAGGGACCAATGTATTTCAGGTAAATGTCACGGATTTTATACCCAATCCTAAAGAACAACTGACAGAACAGCCGAATGGTCAATCTGTAATGAAGGTAGTAGTAGCAGGAAAGCAGGGTAGGGAAGAGATTTTCGTAAAAAAGGGAGACAAGGTAAATATCAATGGTGTTAATTTTAATTTTACTGAAGAGCTGCTACCCAATGCATTTAACGTTACTGTACGCAATGATTCTTTATATTTTTCAACTGATGCCCCTGTCATTCAGACGGTAATGGCAACACAAAAAACAGACACCATACCGGCATCTGATTATTTGCCACTGAAATTAAAATCAATGTATGTATTAGGTGGATCAGGATTCGTCATCGGTGATTTCAAACCATCTGCTTCTATGTCGATAGTAGCAGGGGATCAAAAGATGAAAAATGAAAGCCCGGCCGGCTTAAGTGTGACGGTCACTGTAAATGGTCAAACTCAAGAAAATTTTGTTGTCGGCCAAAAAGGTGTTTTGGGCCAACCCAAAATTTTTGATTTTAATCCAACACAAATGGCAATCAGCTATGGCTCAAAAATTATAGAAGTACCTTTTAGTATCCAACTGCGGGACTTTATTATGGAACGTTATCCCGGTACTGACAATCCTTCTTCCTATGCCAGTGAAGTGACTGTAGTAGATCCTGCCAATGGTGTCAATATGCCTTTCAGAATATTTATGAATAATATCCTGGATTATGGCGGATATAGGTTTTTTCAGTCTTCTTTTGATCAGGATGAACAGGGTACCTATCTGAGTGTAAATCACGACTTTTGGGGTACATGGATTTCCTATATCGGTTACATATTATTGACCATAGGTATGATGATGACATTTTTTAGTAAAAACAGCAGGTTTACTTCTTTAGTTGAGCGTTTGGGGCAACACCAGCAGATCAAAAATGTGGTGTTTATTTTATGTATGTTTCTTATGGGAAGTTTTGGAGTAGTAGCACAAGCACCTGTCGTTTCTGATGTAAGTAAGGAAGAAGCTACCGCTTTCGGAAAGATGCTGATTCAGGATCATAGAGGACGATTCAAACCAGTCAATACACTTTCGGGTGAAGTCCTAAGAAAACTCTCAAAGAAGAGCTCATTATACGGGTTGACCAGTGATCAGATTTTTTTATCCATGACTATGTCACCTGCAAAATGGGAAAACGTACCACTCATACACACTGGTAGCCACCCTGAGTTACAAAAAATACTTGGTGCTTCTGAAAAACTTATCAGTTACAGGCAGTTTTTCACTGAAGATGCTCAATATAAACTAAGAGAACAGATCAGAGCAGCACAATCTGTCAATCCTAAAGATCAAGGTACTTTCGAAAAAGCAATCATCAAATTGGATGAAAAGATCAACATCGCCAACATGATTTTTTCCGGTCGTTTACTGAAGATGTTTCCTGTACCCAATAATCCTGCCAATACATGGGTGTCACCTGCAGATGTTAGAGAAATGAAAATGCCGGAAACATCTATTTTACAATCTTTTGAAAATTTTGCTGCTTATATTGAGGATGTGCAGAAGGGACAAGGTACAAGTAATACGGATGAGACGGCTAAATGGCTAAATAAGATATCAGCTACTCAGATCCAATACAGCAGTCAGGTCATGCCATCAAACTCAAGAGTCAATGCAGAGTTATTGTTAAATCAGCTGGATGTTTTCGGCCGTTTGCGCAATGTATATGCCATGTTGAGTTTAATTTTGTTAGGACTTTTCTTTTATGGTGTATTCAACCATTCGGCAGATCTACATAAATACACTCGTTGGACATGGTATCTATTATTGGCCGTCTTTGCCTTCCATACTTTAGGCTTGGGTTTAAGATGGTATGTGTCAGGCAGAGCTCCGTGGAGCAATGGCTATGAATCGATGATCTACATATCCTGGACGACTATGCTGGCTGGCCTCATATTTTCCAGAAGATCATTAGGTGGCATGTCAGCTACTCTAGTACTTGCAGCTACTATATTGTTGGTGGCAGGTATGAGCTGGCTCGATCCTGAGATCACACCTTTGGTACCTGTACTGAAATCGTACTGGCTGACCATCCATGTATCACTGGAGGCAGGGAGTTATGGTTTCCTTATGCTAGGTGCAGTGATTGGCATGCTCAATCTCATTTTGATGATATTTACCAATGCCAGAAACAAAGAACATACAGAAAGAACCATCAAAGAGCTGACCATCATTTCAGAAATCACTCTACTGGGAGGACTTTTTATGGTGAGTGTAGGAACATATCTCGGAGGAGTATGGGCCAATGAGTCGTGGGGCAGATACTGGGGCTGGGATGCTAAGGAGACATGGGCATTGGTTACCATTTTGGTATATGCTTTCATCTTACATATGAGATTTATACCAGGTTTAAGGGGTGTCTATGCCTTTAATTTTGCATCGCTTTTTGGTTTTGCAACTGTTATTATGACATATTTTGGTGTCAATTACTACCTATCCGGTTTACATTCATATGCCGCAGGTGATCCTGTGCCGATTCCACCTGGTGTATATTACACAGCTTTGGTGCTGACTATTTTAAGTATTTTAGCATATTTACGGTGGATAAAGGTGAAATGATTTTTCTATTTCGTAGAGTTTACTGGATTGATTATTTTCAAATTGTAATTACATAAAAATCGCTAAAAAGAAATATTTTTACAACAACAGATTGGGTGAAGATTTTATGCTTCGAAAAATTGTATGGCTGGAATTCCATTAATTATCGTCTTCTCCGTTATCCTTTTTCTTTGATCTGCCTTCATTACTGATGTTGTCTTCGTCGGCACTTTTATGACATCTGACACATTGGTTGAAATCCGTGATGCCTTCTTCCTTGTGTTTTGAAGCAATATTGGAAGGCGTGTGTTCGTGGCAACCATAGCACGTGTATGTTTCAAAATTATTGTTTTTGTGACAAACAATGCAGTCTGTATTATGGTCCTGATCCAAAACAAAATACAAAGAATGTTCAAATGTTGCCGGTTTCCATTTAGTTACACTGTGACAGGATAAACAATTGGTGACTATTCGCGAGTGCAACTTATCTTTAGGTTTTTGGTGGCAAATGAGACAATTTTGGGATTGGTCCTTATTAATCATTTCGTGATCAAAACGGGTGATGGTTTTCCAGTTTTCAAAATTATGACAGCTATTGCACGTTCCTGCAAGAGCGGAATGTAATACATCTTCTTGCTTTTGGTGACAATTCAGGCAGTTTTGAACAGTTATTGGGTCTAACAAAGTATGTTCAAAAGTGAGTTTTTGGTCTGGAAAAATGCCCTGATGGTCCAGATGGCATGCTGTGCAGTTTTGCCGGGTCAGCGCCTTATGAAAAGATATATTTTTGCTTAATAACACGTCAATGCTATCACTTTTGAGCCCAATTTCGTCTAGCTGATGACAGGATATACACTTCGCATTTGGTACACCCTGAAAAGGCGTATGGCATGAGAAACAATCATTATTAAATTTTTGGTGGCCATTGCTCAGTTCACCTGGATTGATCAGGGTGTGTGGGAATTTGATAATCAAAAGCGAAATGGCAACAAGTATTGCAGGCCCTGCAATCATTAACTTATTCATCAGCTGAAAATTATTATGGTGATAATGTGCAGGATGGCTAATATAAAAAACATCATGGCAATAGGTAAATGGATGACCCGCCATTGTGTAATGAGTCCGAAAGTAATGGAATCATAAAACAATTCTTTTTCAATGGCTTCTGCGCTTATTCCATCTGCAATGAGTGCCTGTTTTCTGTCATTCATAGACTCTCTGGCACTTTTTACAATAAATTTTCCAACGAGCCCACTCATTACATTTATGATCATCATGTATGTGGCTAACCAGGCTAAGTGTGCGTTATAATGAATACCTGCATGTACCAAGATTAAAACAGAACCGCCCCAAGCCATATATTCATGAAAAGTTAAAAGACTTCTGGGTGATCCGGATCGAATTATATTCCTTTTGCGGGCTGAATATATAAATGAAAAAATAATCATCAGTGTACCGGGTATTCCCAGATATTTCCCCACCCAATAAACGTTTCCAAAATGGAGCAGATAGTCAATCACAAAGGCGAAAAATATCATGAACCCAAACCATAGAAGAAATGGAATGATGTATTTTAAAAATATTGACTTTGGCATAATAAGCGTTAATTAAAGTGTACTTTTTATCTTTTTTCAGACGACTTACAAAAATAGGCATTATCTGAACGAAATTATATGACTTAAGTCACTTGAGACAAAACAATGAATTCTGACTAAATGTAGAAAGTAACTTACTAATTGCCTTTGGGATGGCAACTGTAACAGGAACTGCTTACGAATTGATAGCCGCGTACCTCGTCATGTTCTTTGGCCAGCCTTCCGGCATTATTATGTTCATGACAATCTATGCAGCTGAATGAACTATAATTTCCGGCTACGGTATGGCATTCTATGCATTGATCCCACTCCCCTTTGTGTTTACCTGAGTAGATTGGGAACTTACTGTCATGATTTGAAAAGGAAGCAGGCATCCAGCCTATGGCAAGTGTATGACATAAATTACATTGGGTTGGAAAAGCAGTATGGTCAGGATTTTTTGCATTTTTAAAATCAGTCAAGTGACAATTTATACATTCAGGACTGATTTCTTTGTAGTTATTAGTTTTATGACATTGACTGCAATCACTGATCTGATGGCCTTGTTCCAAAGGGAAAAAGCTATGGACGATACCAACACCCATCCAATCCATGCTGGTCTGCTTGTGGCAAATAGCACAGTCTGTTGAGAAACGAAGTGTACTGTGATCCGGTTGTTTTGCCAGTTGATAATCCTGCTCATGACAAGAAATACATTCCGGATGAATGGGGCCGAATCTTAAATTTGTTTCGCTTACATGACATGCATTACAGTTGACAGTAGCATGAACCCCCATCAAAGGAAATGAAGTTTGTTCGTGTATTTGAATAATATTCTGAACAACCCACGTGGATGAATTATGACATCTGGCACAGTCTGCACCTACAGTGAACTGGTGTATGTCTGTGTGACACGAAACGCAGTAATTATCAGCATCTTTAAAAATTAATGATGTATGACAAGATCGGCATTCAAGGTCTTTATGCTGGCCTTTTAGCGGAAATTCAGTATTATCATGATTGAATGTGGCATGTGTTTTATTAAATGACCAATTTTCAGAACTGTGGCAAAGAATACAGTCAATATTTAAATCTTTTCCATGAGGATTCTGGCTATTTATCTCATGAATAGATAGCAGGTAAAAAATTAAAATCGCAGACCATTTACACATTTGGAGTTTGACTAAAGCAAAAAAATGTTCTTGATATTATTGCAATGCTAAAAGATTATACATAAAAAAACTGAATAATTATTGGACATAATATTACAAAATTTTAAGATTTACATATTACCCGCTTCTTCCATGATGATATCATATTTATATCCGGCACCGAAATCCTTGTTAATAGACACCTTTCCCTTTAGGGCAACGTTACTTCCTACTGGTATATTAATGCTGGTTGTTACTGTAAGATTTAATAATTTACCATTGGATTTAGAACCGTCCTCTATGTGAACCCAATTTTTGCCCATAATTCCATTGTTGACTTTAACACAGGTACCACTTATCGTGATGACCTGGCCTTCATATTTATTTTTATTTTTGAATAGTTCAGAAAGCTTAACCGCATCTTTTACTGCTGTAGTGACACTTTTACTTACTTCAGAAGCAGGGGTACCTGTTATTGTTGATGGCATTTCATTGATATCACCTCCCGGATGATCTGTAGCTTCAATTATATTACTGACCAGATAAATCGTATCAAATATGCGCTTAAATTCAACACTTTCGAAATCAGTTTTTAGCAATCCTCCCTGATAAAGATAAATCTTGCCTTTGGATGCTTCTTTTTTGGCAGTGGCAATCCAGAATTTTTGATTTCCCTCAGTGACATTTAGATAAGTGTACCTCTCACTCTGAAGTACTTCATTGGCGGTTACCTGATGTACGCCAGCTGCGACTGGAGGAGATACATTTTCACTGTTTAAATTGTTTATTGATACGCCGTCCGAATTGGATGCATTTTGTCCGGAGACCTGCGTTTCATCGGCTACAATAATTTTAGGTTTTGATTCACATGCTGTGAAAACCAATATAAAATAAACAAATAACATTGGATGGATAATATTCATGATGGAATTAATTTTTAAATCTTTGTACAGCTGTTATGAAATAACGGTGATATGTAGTAGTTGGTTCAAACGTGCCTTCATAACTTAAAAGGAGTGAAGTTAATTTTAAGAGATTAATGTTGATGTTGATGCCGCCAATATGTTGTTTTAGTGAAGATTCAGAGTTGTAAAAGTTATACTCAACATTTCTGTAGTTCATTTCTATATTAACTTTGCCTTTTAAAAAATTGTCTGATATTTGTCCACCAATGATTGTACCTTTAAAATAATATGACTCCATCAAGTTTGCATTAAGGGCTAAAACCAATTTTGTTCCAGGTATTTTACTGAAGCTAATATTTCCTACATAATTTTTTGTGGGTTGTGTATTACCACCTTGATATCGATAAAATGTCGATGCATTTATTGAAATACTATTTAATGGATTGTAATTCGTTTGGATTCTAAATCCCTGTCTGGTTTCCTGAGCAAGTAGCTGGTCAATATAATTCTGATTGGACTCATAAAAAATTACATTTCGTCTGTTATCGTAAGAAGTAGAGAAACTTAAATTTTTTCTTAATCGATATCTTAGGGAAAAATAAACGCTGGTTAATGTTGGTTGGTTAGATATAATTCCGTTAATTTTTTTAAACAAGTCCAATTCTGAAGAAAGGAACAGAAATATATTTTTAGCAAGCGCGTTATTATGTTGAATGTACAAAAATCTTCTGTCAGTCTTAAAGTGATTTTGTTGTTCTGCAAATGCAATGGAAGTTTGTGCTGTTCCTGATGATGTTTGGTCATTTCTGACAATATATGCTCCAAACTGAGCAAGTGAAGAGTTGAAACTGTAATTCGTCATATCCGGTCTTGTGCCTGCGAAAGTACCCATTTCATATTTTCCTAATCGGTATTCTGCCTGAACACCATCAATGGCACCCATATTAGCTATATTGTTATTGATTTTTCTCCCAATAGAAAAACTATATTTTTTACCTGGATCATATTGTAAAGCAAAAGTAAAAACTTTAAAATCATCATAAAAGCCTGACACATTTTGGTCTATTCCATAACGATGCCTGTAGGTAAGGTAGGTTTGTGCTGAAAAGTCTGAATTTTTTATATTTTGGATGTTCATCGAAAATGCAGTTCTGATACGTTGGAAGTTATTTTTTTGGTCCGGGTTTAAGCTTGCATTTGTAGAAAAAGTCAGTCTTCCATTTAATAATTGTTTTTTTGTCTTATCTTTTAATGTATCATTTTCCAAAGAATCACTGATCGAAACTTGATCTAATGATTTATCTTTGTTAATAATATTCGGTTTTTTTTCATTTTTTGAATTGTTTTTTGGAAAAAAAGCTATTGTCTGACCTATATCAATAGTAGAGTCACCCAACTGTGAACAAACACATGAAGATGATGATTTTTGTTTTACCACCAATACCGGTTCAAAACTTCCTGATGTGTATAAGAAAAGTGAATCACCTGTATTAATATCTTCCGTGGATATAAATCTTACATAAACGTTGGAGGTACTTTTAAAAGTAACCTTTCCTTCCATTATATCAGGCTTAGTCTGACTGGCCAATATAATTGGAGTTAGAAATAAGATTAAATGAATTGCATTAAGTTTCACTATTAAAAATTTAAGTTAACTTTTGCCTTTCGGGTGACATGAATAGCAGGCATTACTATTGTATTGGTATCCATTTACTCCTTTATGGTCGTTTTTTACTTGAGTTTGATTATTATGTTCATGACAATTGATACAACTAAAACTTGAGAAATTACCTGCATTCAAATGACAATCAGTACAGAGATTCCATTCACCTTTGTGATTGCCGCTGTAAATTGGGAAATAACTATTATCATGGTTAAAAGTGGCTGGTTCCCAAGCGTTTTGTGAATGGCAGGATGCACAATCTGTCGGAAACTTTGCAGTCTTATGGTTAGGATTGGTGGTACTGTTGTAATCAGCAGTATGGCAACCAGCACAGGTATTGGGCGTATTGGTGTAATTGCCGTTATGGCAAGCAGCACAATCATTGGCGATTTTAGCGTGAGCCCCTAACAACGGATAAAAATTATTATGATTAAACGTAGAAGGTGACCACACATTTTGTGTATGGCATGATGCACAATCTGTTGAAAACTGCGCTGTTTTATGGTTGGGGTTGGTGGTACTGTTGTAATCAGCAGTATGGCAACCAGCACAGGTATTGGGCGTATTGGTGTAATTGCCGTTGTGGCAGGAAGCGCAATTGTTGGCGATTTTAGCATGGGCTCCTAACAACGGATAAAAGTTATTATGATTAAATGTAGAAGGTGACCAGACATTTTGTGTATGGCAGGTGGCACAGTCTGTTGAAAACTGCGCTGTTTTATGGTTAGGATTGGTGGTACTGTTGTAATCAGCAGTGTGGCAACCAGCACAGGTATTCGGTGTGTTATTATAATTACCGTTGTGGCAAACGACACAATTGTTGGCAATATTAGCATGAGCCCCTAACAGTGGATAAAAGTTATTATGATTAAACGTAGAAGGTGACCACACATTTTGTGTATGGCAAGTGGCACAGTCTGTTGAAAATTGCGCTGTCTTATGGTTAGGATTTGTGGTACCGTTATAATCAGCAGTGTGGCAACCTGCACATGTATTAGGAGTGTTATTATAATTACCGTTGTGGCATGCGGCACAGTCATTGGCGATTTTTGTGTGGGCACCTGCAATGATATAAAACTGATTGTGTACGGGGAAGGATGCAGGACTCCATCCCGGAGAAGTTGTGTGACAGGAAGCGCATTCACTGGAAATGCCCAGAGATTTATGGTTGGGATTGAGAGATGCGTTAAAATCTGCCTGATGGCATCCGTTGCAGGTATTGGGCGTGTTGACATAACCGTTGGCATGACATTGGATGCAGTTATTGGCTATGGTAGCATGGGCCCCTGTTAGCGGATAAAAAGTACTGTGGTTAAAAGTCGAAGGTGACCACACATTTTGGGTGTGACAAGTGGCACAATCAGTTGACAACTTGGCCGTTTTATGGTTAGGGTTGGTGGTACTGTTGTAATCAGCAGTGTGGCAACCAGCACAGGTATTGGGCGTATTGGTGTAATTGCCGTTATGGCAAGCAGCACAATCATTGGCGATTTTAGCGTGAGCCCCTAACAACGGATAAAAGTTATTATGATTAAACGTAGAAGGTGACCAGACATTTTGTGTATGGCAGGTGGCACAGTCTGTTGAAAACTGCGCTGTCTTATGGTTAGGATTGGTGGTACCGTTGTAATCAGCAGTGTGGCAACCTGCACAAGTATTTGGCGTGGTATTATAATTGCCGTTGTGGCATGCAGCACAGTCATTGGCGATTTTAGTGTGGGCGCCTGCAATGGTATAAAACTGATTGTGTGCAGGGAAGGATGCAGGACTCCATCCCGGAGCAGTAGTGTGACAGGATGCGCATTCACTGGAAATACCCAGAGTTTTATGGTTGGGATTGAGTGATGCGTTAAAATCAGACTGATGGCATCCGTTGCAGGTATTGGGAGTGTTGACATACCCGTTGGCATGACATTGGATGCAGTTATTGGCTATGGTAGCATGGGCCACTGTTAGCGGATAAAAAGTACTGTGGTTAAAAGTCGAAGGTGACCACACATTTTGGGTGTGACAAGTGGCACAATCAGTTGACAACTTGGCTGTTTTGTGGTTAGGGTTGGTGGTAGTATTGTAATCAGCAGTATGGCAACCAGCACAAGTATTGGGCGTATTGGTATAATTGCCGTTGTGACAAGCAGCGCAGTCATTGGCAATTTTAGTGTGGGCTCCAAGCAACGGATAAAAGTTATTATGGTTAAAAGTGGACGGCGACCATACATTTTGGGTATGACATGTGGCACAATCGGTTGAAAACTGCGCTGTTTTGTGGTTAGGATTTGTTGTAATGTTATAATCGGTGTTGGCAAGCCCACAAGTATTGGGAGTATTGGTGTAATTGCCGTTGTGGCAAGCAGCACAATCATTGGCGATTTTAGTATGGGCCCCGGCGATGGATAAAACTTGTGAGTAAAGGTGAGGACTCCATCCCACAGTTGTGTGGCAGGGGCACAGTCTATTGAAAATGCCCGTTTTATGGTTGGGATTGAGTGATGCGTTAAAATCGAGTGTGGCATCCAGCAGGTATTGGGCGTGTTGGTATGCCCGTTGTGACAAGAGACACAATTGTTGGCGATTTTAGCATGGGCTCCTAACAACGGATAAAAGTTATTATGGTTAAAAGTGGACGGCGACCATACATTTTGGGTATGACATGTGGCACAATCGGTTGACAACTTGGCTGTTCTGTGGTTAGGATTTGTTGTGATGTTATAATCGGTGTTATGGCAAGCCACACAAGTATTGGGAGTATTGGTGTAATTGCCGTTGTGGCAAGCAGCACAGTCATTGGCGATTTTAGTGTGAGCACCGGCGATGGTATAAAACTGATTGTGAGTAGGGAAGGCTGCAGGACTCCATCCCGGAGCAGTTGAGTGACAGGAAGCACAATCACTTGAAATACCCAGAGTTTTATGGTTGGGATTGAGTGATGCGTTAAAATCAGACTGATGGCATCCGTTGCAGGTATTGGGAGTGTTGACATACCCGTTGGCATGACATTGGATGCAGTTATTGGTTATGGTAGCATGTGCCCCTGTTAGCGGATAAAAAGTACTATGGTTAAAAGTCGAAGGTGACCAGACATTTTGGGTGTGACAAGTGGCACAATCAGTTGACAACTTGGCTGTTCTGTGGTTAGGATTTGTGGTGGTATTATAATCGGTGTTATGGCAAGCCACACAAGTATTGGGAGTATTGGTATAATTGCCGTTGTGACAGGCAGCGCAGTTATTGGCGATTTTAGTGTGCGCGCCGGCGATGGTATAAAACTGATTGTGTGCAGGGAAGGCTGCAGGACTCCATCCCAGAGCAGTAGAGTGGCAGGAAGCGCAATCAGTGGAAATGCCAAGAAATTTATGATTAGGATTTAACGTACGGTTAAAGTCTGTCTGATGACAACTTATACAGTTTGCAGATATGTCTGAATAATTTCCTGTGGCATGGCAAGTAGCACAATCTTTAATCATATGTCCTTGTTCCAAAGGGAAAAAACCATGTTCCACTTTTTCTGTATTCCATCCGATCCCGTTAAGACTATGACAGGAAGCGCAATCATTTCCAAACTTCCGTTTGATGTGATCCGGCATTTTTGTTCCATAATAATCATCTCTGTGACAATCAATACACTCAGCACCAATTGGGCTGAACCTCAAATTTGTCTCACTTTTGTGACAATCATTACAGTTGATAATAGCATGCGCCCCCATCAATGGAAAAGAAACCTTTTCATGTATTTGGGATATATTTTCTACTATCCAAGACTTTGGTGTATGACATCTTGCACAATCATGGCCTACGGTTTGTTGATGTACATCTGTATGACATGAAATACATTCTAAACCTGCTTGTTTGAATTCCAAAGAAGTGTGACATAATCGGCAATCGAGATCAATATGTTGACCTTTAAGTGGAAATGTGGTGCTGTCGTGACTGAATGTATTGGACCTTTTATTGAAAGTCCAATTTTCCGGACTATGGCATTTGGCACAATCCATAATAAAATCCTTACCGTGAGGTGACTGACCCCAGGCAGATATAAATCCAAAAAGGATTATTATTATTGATGGCAGTCTATGCATTCCAGTTTGCCTGTTTTATATTTTATTTTTTTAGTACCATCTATCCATTCTTCCTGATGACATTTAATACAGGCCACATGGATATGGGCCCCATCCAGTTTAAATGCCGCATTGTTGTGATTGAAATTACTTCTATCCCATGCCTCAAAACCATGACATTTGCTGCAATCCGTGGTACCTTCAACTTCAAACTGGGTCCCATGAACGTTTTGATGACAGGTGCTGCAATTGGTATTTATTCCTGTAAATTTTTGTTCTTTTGTGTTACTGACAGGATTGTCTTTGTAGTGACATGATCGGCATTCTATGATGGCATGATTGCCTCTAAGTTCAAATTTTGTCAAATTATGATCAAAAGTGATGGATTGCCAGGCTTCACTGTCATGACAACGTCGGCAATCATTGTCAGGCAAATATTTTTCGCTGATAAATCCGATGTGAATGTTTTGATGACAATCAATACATTCTTTACCAACATTGCGAAATTTCCACTTATTTTCTTTCATATGGCAGGCAGTACATGGTGTTGCCATATGAGCCCCATATAGAGGAAATGAAGAAACTTCATGTTGTTCAATGTCAAATGTAGCTTCCTTGAAGTCTTTTGTGGTGTGACAAACGGCACAATCTCTGTTTTTTATATCCTTAAAATCACCCTGATGGTAATCTTTATGGCATGCAGCACAAAGATCATGTTTCTGCGGATCAGTCATCTTAGGTGTAGTGTGACATTTTTTACAATCCACGGTCAGATGTTTACCATCCAGAACATATCCCGTCAGGCTATGATTGAAGTCAGGTATTTTTTTGTTTATACTAAAACTTTGCTGGGAGTGGCACGCTTTGCAGTCAGTGCCAAATATAGAATTATGA
Organism: Saprospiraceae bacterium; assembly: GCA_016718205.1. Classification (GTDB taxonomy): domain Bacteria; phylum Bacteroidota; class Bacteroidia; order Chitinophagales; family Saprospiraceae; genus OLB9. The sequence goes on along the minus strand of JADKEB010000034.1, from coordinate 279,876 downwards.
ATGTCTTTATGACAGGTTAGACAATTTATGTTTTTAGTAGATTCAAATTCTTTGTAATTGCCCTTGGCACCTGACCTCTGGTCATGGCAGGATTTGCATTCAATCGTTTTGTGTTTACCTTCTAATGTAAAACCTGTCAGGCTATGATTGAAGTCTGAAGTTGATTTTATATTTTTAAATGAAGACTCATTATGGCAGGATTTACAATTTAATCCAAAATCACCTCCATGTGGATCTTTGTGGCAATTATTACAATTTTTAAATGATACGTCTGCAAAATGTTGAAATTTTTTCCCGCTTTTAAACTCGGTTTTGTGGCATTTTGCACAATCAACTGTCGTATGTGCTCCTTTTAAAGGGAAATCAGTTTTGTTATGATTAAAAAATGCTGCCGGTTTAAATTCTTCAAAATTGTGACAAACGGCACAATCATTCTCCATTGTTTTTTGATGGTAATCATCATGGCAGGAAATACATTTCGGATCAAGTCCAAGAAAAGTTTTTTTATTTTGCCTGATCTTCACATCAGCAATATGATCTTCAAAATGGCATTTGGCACAGGTTTCAACTTTCTTGTGAGCTCCTTTCAGTTCATAACCAGTCAGGGTATGATTAAAATTTTTTTCATCAAACCTGATCATATCAAATTTGACGCCATGGTGTTCACTGTGACAGGTGATACACTCCTTGCCTTTTACTTCTTTTGATACATGATAACCTTTGTTCTGGCTTATCCTTATTTTTAGTGCTTTGTGACAATCAAGGCATTTTTGTTCAGAAATTTTGGCGCCAAGGTCATGGCAGGCAGTGCAATTTTTTATACCTTCCAGGGAAGTATGTGCTAAGGTTAATTTTCCCGGACTAATCTGGGCATTACTTACGGATAACTCGATAAAAAAGAGTAAAATAAACCAAACTTTCGTATGATTTATATTACTCTTTATATTTCCCTGAGTCATAATCCTTTCTTGTGTGTCTTAATAGTATAATTAAACCTCTTTGTAATCTCAATTCCGGACTTCTCCAGAAATTGTGTCGGCAATTCTCCTCCTGCAAAGATAAAGCATAAATCGTTCTTTAAACTCAGTGTATTCCCCTGATTAACCACTAATTCTACTTTTTCGGGTATGATCTTAATCACCTCCGATGAAAAAAGCACTGTAATTGTACCTTTTTCAATGGCAGTCAAAATATTCTGGGCATTTTTTGGTTTGAGCCTGCTAAATTTTTCACTTCTGTAGGATAATATTACTTTATTATTGCCTGCCAGTAATAATGCACTTTCTATAGCAGAATCTCCACCGCCTACTACTAAAATGTTTTTACCGGCAATAATTTCAGGCTCAAGAATTTTATATGCCACTTTTTCAAGATCCTCTCCAGGTACACCAAGTTTTCGTGGTGTGCCTCTTCTACCTATAGCAATCAACACCTTATTGCTGCTATATGACTGCCCCCCTACCGTTGCGACTTCAAAAAGATCATTCTTTTTTATAATAGTCTCGACTTTACAATGCTCCTTTACTTTAACCTCATTCTTATTTATTACTTCATTCCAAAGATTAAGTAATTCAGACTTGCTAGTCTGAAACAGTTTTATTTTACCGTAACAAGGTAAGTCCATAGGAGAAGTCATCACAATTTTCGCTCTGGGGAAGTTAAATACTGTGCCTCCCAACGAATCCTGCTCCAAAATAATTGCACTCATTCCAAGTGATTTTGCTTGTAGTGCCGCCGAAATTCCAGCGGGGCCGGCACCAACAATGATTAGATCGTAGGATGCACCATGATTATTGTCCAAAGCTTTATATATGTGATCTGCAGCTTGTTTACCCTGTTCCACACTATTTTTGATAAGACCCATACCTCCCAGTTCACCAGCAATAAAAATACCCTGAACATTGGTTTCAAAATTCTGATTCACATGAGGCAGGTCAACGCCTCGTTTCTCTGTTCCTATTTTTAAGGAAATGGCTTCGACCGGACATGCATGAAAACATGCCCCATGCCCTATACACCTTGAGGCATTAATCAAAGTAGCTCTTCCATTGCGAATTCCTAATATATCGTGTTCCGGACATGCAGTTATACATGCTCCGCTCCTTATGCAGTTGTCTTCGTCGATGTAAGGGTAAAGTGATACAGGTTCATGTATTCCTTCTTCTTTAGCAATAGCAATTTTTACATTTGATTCTTCTGATTCATTTTTAAGTTTTCTAAGGTATATATATATAATTCCAAAGCATAAAACTCCCACTGAACTGTAAATTAATGTTTCTTCCATATAGATATTATCTTATTTAAAAAATCCAGGTGTATCCAAAAGTTACAGAAACAGCGACATGTATCACCATTATTATGAGCATAATCAAAGCAAAAGGAAGATGGGCAACGTGCCAGTATCTAAAAAGCCTCTGCATCATTAATAACCTTTGTATTTTACGCGATAAGGCTATTTCATCTTTTACCAGTCTGATGATTTGATTTACCTCCTTTTTAGAAATATTTTCTGAATTCAATCTTTCACGTATTTTCTTAACCTGAGAATATTCTATTAAAAATTGCTTTAAAAATCCATATGAATTAATAGTCCTAGATTTATTGTCAGAAGTTGAAATCTTAATTAACTCCCCTATATCCAGAGAAAATGCACTCAGATTCTTTTGAATTGCTATTCCAAGATCTGATTTCAAATCATGAACTTCGTGTAGATTTAATTCACGGCCATGGATTGTTCTGGGTATTTGCAAATAGATAAACCTTCCTACCACACCGCTAGCCACAACGGCAACCATGCTCCAGAAGCTTATTGAAACAATACCACCGAATTTGAAGGCTGTATGAAACAAAACCATAATAGGACCTAATGTACACAAGAAGATATGAAATTCAAGCCAATGTTTTAATATTCCTAATTTGGAAAATATCCGTAGCCTTTTACGCAACATATATCCAAAAACCCCTGTCAGAATTAAAAATGTACCAATAATGCCAAGGCCGTGACCATATAAACCATTAGGTTTTAATAGATTGTGATCAGAATGATAAAACCTTTCTTCCATCGGCATCAAATAATAGTCAGATCCATTATAAATTAAATAAATAGTTACCAGTATAACTATGGAACTAAGAGTAGCCAAATATAATTTATGAATAATAGGTGACATATCAAATAGAAACTTATTTAAAATTGATAATATAAATTTTAATGGCTTTGTGAAAGTCTATTAAGATAAGTAGAATGTTTGTAAATATAGGCTTTAAGTCAAATTAGGAGAGTATTAAAAACCAAGCTTTGACTTCCTTTGTTTTAACAAAATATCCAAGTTTTATTCAATATTCATATTTTAACGAGAACAAAGCCATTTTAATTTTACATTATCAGAAACTCTTCTTTTGTTGTTATAACAACGTGTTTATTAATATATTTATTGAATTAAAAGCAAAAATATCCTTAAAAGGAAGAAAAAAATATTTAAATTTAGAATCTATTTATATCCTTCGTATGTTTAAACATTGATGTTTGAGCGTATGCGAACAAATTAAATTTTTGACAATCAGCTTCTCAGCAATGAAGGCAAAATATTGCTTATAAAATACCCTGAACGAAAACTGATTGAACTCTTATAAGAACACTTTTCAATTTATCCAGTGAGCCCACATACTCAAATTTTTAAATGTGCTTTTATCAGATAAAGAGCATATGCGTACCTACACCAGATCCTTGCTTATAAAAATCACCTACTGTAAGGACACCATCAAGGTCTGCAAACATGTCTTCTTCTTTGTAATGAAACATGTCCATGGCAAGCTTACATGCCCAAAGTTTTACGCCGGACGCATTCAGTATTTCGAGAAATTCTCTTACATCCGGCATATCTATTTTTTCCATTTCTTTTTTCATCATGGATGTGGCAAGTGCTTCCATACCAGGTAATCCTCCGAGCATAGTAGGCATATGCATGGCAGGGTTTCCTACTGTGGCTATATGAAGGTGGTCCAGTTTTTTGTTATGTATGGCTTCAAGGCCAAAGAAAGTAAAAAATATTTCTGCTTCAATACCTTCCATACGGGCGCCGTTGGCCAGTACAAAACAAGCATACACGTTTTCGAGTGTTGCTTTTGATAAGATGATCATCATCTTATTTATTCTTCCATCATTTTCCATTTTTGTTTGTTTTTATTTTGAATCAATTTGATTAAATACAACTTACAGGTTTAGGTATGCCTGCTATTTTTGTTGCTGTCTTCAGCGGTGCTACGGGAAACAGTTGGTAAAATTCTTTGATATCTACCACGCCACTTTTTCCGATTTTTCTGATGCTGAGAGGGGCATCGTTTTTGTATTCTGTTTGGATATAATCTATCACTTCCCAGTGCCTGGCTGAGAGTGTTACATCATTTTCAGCAGCTATTGCATCTGCTATACTTCTATCCCATTGACTGAATTCAGTCATAAAACCTTCCTCTGTCACAGAGACGGTTTTGCCTGCTAATAATTTGTCCATACTGTAATAAAAATTTATTGTTTTATAAAAAAATTAAAAATCTTTTCCTGCTTCATTCATTCGGGCACTGACAAATGGTATTGGTCTTGCTTTGAGCAACATATTCCAGTAAACCCACCTGAATGCCAGTTTTCCAAAATGATTGAATCGTGATTCCTTCAAAAGTCTGAGTGGTCCTATGCCAGCTATTGGAAACGTACCGGTCACCGGTTCATGATCATAGTTAAAATCAATCAGGAGTGCTTTGCCACCGCCTGTTTCTATAAAGCAGTTGGCATGACCATCAAACTGTTCTGTCATTTCTTTCCCTTTGATATAACTAAGTATGTTTTCCGTTAGGATCTCCGCTTCAAAGTGGACTACAGATCCAGCTTTGGATGTGGGTACATTGGTAGCATCACCTATGACGAAGACATCCGGATATTTTTTGGACTGTAATGTACCTTTGTCTGTAGGTATAAAGTTAAGGTCATCTCCCATACCCGATATTTCGACTACTTCTCTTCCTTTGTTGGTGGGTACGGTGACCAATAGGTCAAAAGGAATAGATTTACCACCATAATCATTGATGGTTTTATTTTCATTATTTACAGATTCAATGGCAAAATCTGATTCGATATGAATATTTTTCTCTTTGAGCAGGTATTCTAGAGTTGCTGTTGCTTTTGGTTTGGTAAATGCACCACTCAAAGGCGTCACATAGGTGATTTCTACTTTGTCCCGCATCTTTTTATCCTTAAAAAAACTATCTGCAAGGAAAGCAAACTCCAGTGGAGCAACGGGGCATTTGATCGGCATTTCTGTGATGTGCACTACCAGCTTTCCACCTTTCCAGTCGCGCAATTTATCTCTCAATGATACAGCTCCCTGATAGGTATAAAATGTAAATACACTTTTGCCCCATTCGTCACTTTGCATTCCTTCTATTTCTTCAGGAGCTACTTCTGTTCCTGTGGCTACTATAAGTATGTCATACTGCAAAGTATTGCCATTAGACAGAATGACTTGATGCCCCTCAGGCAAAATCTTAGTCGCAGATTCATTGATAAAATCCACAACTTTAGGTATAAAATCTTTGATCGGCTTGACTACATCTTCCGGCTTGTACTGATCAAAAGGCAAAAACAAAAATCCCGGCTGATAATAATGTTCTTTGCGCTCATCTATAATAGTAATACTCCAATTTTTACTATCGAGTTCTTTGTTGAGCTGCTGAGCCATAATGGTGCCCCCTGTACCTGCTCCGATTATTACTACTTTTTTCATCTTCAAATATGATTATGGCTCAAAAGTAGGTGCTATAATGTATTCAAAAAGTGACTTTTGTCATATATGAGTATGATCAAAGTTCTTAAACTGCTTATAGGTAACATAGGTTACTCATACAACATTAAAATCTTAGAAAATCAGACAGAAAATCCATAAAATGAGTTATCGAAACGCATTTTAGTAATGTAAAATGCTTTGAAAAAACCGCAATTGTTATGGAATTTTTCAATTGTCAGGTGAATAAAATTTGATTTTTTGGTTTTTTATTATCTATTCGATTTTTGAACTATGATATGATTTTTAAGAATTTGTTTTCAGGTTTTAATAAAAAAGACTAATTTTACCCTAACCCTTCAGAGACAGGAGGAATAAATTGATAGAATATGGCAAATAAAAAAGAAGAAACAGCATCATTTGTATTGAGGTTATCACAGAAGATTTTTGAAAAAGAAGATGGTGACCATCAAGTTGAATGGCGAGGCAATATTCGTCATGTACAGTCCGGCGAAGAAGCTCGGTTTACCAATTTTGAAGATGCAAAATCATTTGTTCAAAATATCATAACATCTATGACCATAAAGGCTGTCGAGGACAAACCCGACGATACCCAGAAAGGTATTTTAGCTAAGAGTTTTGAGTTTTGGAAAAAAGTAGCATCCTCCACACCAAAATTAGTAATGGATTCTATCAAAGATCCAAAAAAGCAGGCAGAAAATATCCAGGATCAGATCCAGGAACAGATCCATAATATTTCTGACGCCATAGGCCAGAAAATAGAGCACACTATAGGCACAAAAATTGAATTTGACAATATACTTCCTGCATCCAAGGCAGAGATTGTCCAAAAACTGGATCTACTAACCCAAAGACTTGAAACCATAGAAAAGAAAATAGACAAGCTCCAGACCGGTAAAAAAAACCAATCTTAAACTGACCCTTGTGAACGATTGAAATGATATGTTGACACAAATGAATCCAGCGACACTTCAGGATATTATTGCCAAAAAAATAAATACCAGCGTTCAGGTATATACTATGGGCAAATTTGAGGTATATGTGGATGGGCAAAGAGTACCACATCAAGCATGGAAAAGAGACAAATCGCTACAGCTTTTTCAGTTTATGATCATAGCGTGCCACCGAAAGGCTCTGCACAAAGAACAACTAATAGACAGACTATGGGAAGACGAAATGGATGATCAGGGATTTAAAGTAGCCTTGCATGGTATAAGTAAAGTTTTGGAACCTGAAAAAAAAAGCCATGCGAACTCTAAATACATAGAGAGAAACAACCACGCCTATGCCTTGATGGCTGATGATATCTGGGTAGATATATATGATTTTGATGCTTTGCTTGCTGAAGGCAACAGAATGATACAGTCAGATCCGGCACAGGCACAAATACTACTCAGAGAAGCATTAAAAATGCATACCGGAGTATTCCTCCCTGACAGAATATATGAAGACTGGTCAGCTGATGAAAGAGAAAGGATACAACTGTCATTTCTGAATGCCAGTACTGCTTTGGCAGAATTAGTGCTTCCAACCAATCCTACTGAAAGCATCCAGTTGTGTCAGGATGCCCTCCTGGGAGATATCACATGGGAAGATGCTTACAGAATACAGATGGCAGCATTTTTTGCAAAAGGCAACCGACCTATGGCCATCAAGACATATAAGGTATGTGAAAAAGTCCTTGATGAAGAGATGAGCATTAAACCACTACCGGAAACCAAAAAGTTATATCAGACTATATTGAATGCCTGACCGAAAGGAATATATTTGTCATTTCAATCCTCTATGATGGGAAAAAAATATAAATTTTATATAGTTGTTATTGTTTTAATACTAACAGGAATATATGCCGACGGGCAGCAAATTAAGGCTTTTTCGCAGGACAAAAAGCAATTTTTATTTGCTTCCAAACCAGAAAGGTCTTTGAAAGCCACGTATTTAAAAAACAATATTGACAGCCTTATTGAAATAAAAGTTGATCCGTTCCAATGTAGCGACTCTTGGCAAGGTGCCTTTTGGGCGATGCAGCTGATGCTGTACAAGCCTGAAAAACTCCGTAGGTTGATACCATCTTTTATACAAAACTTATCATCCGGAAGTGCTGAATATCAAAGAAGCTTTCTCGAAATGCTCTACACATTATACCCAAATGATTTTGCTAAAAAGATAAAACAAGAATGGAGGAAACTCGACAATGCTAAAAATCAGGCTATGGCATTGGAATATCTTTTATTATCCAGCTTACGACCCAGAATAAATCCTTCTGACAAGATCTCGGGCACTGACTGGCTTGTAGCATATATCAAAAGGAAACATCCATCACTTCAAAAACCAGCTCAAAAAAACTTTACTGATACATCATTTTTGACGGGTAAAGTAGTGCTCTGCAGCTTTCAATCAAGTGACAGAAATATACCCGGGTACCTCATGATCAGAACATCAAATGGTTCATGGCTGGCTGAGGATGATGGAAAAGTGATCAAAATCCCGCAACTTGCCCGCTCAATCTCCAATTTACCATATTACCTTACTAATGGTAACACACCTCAAGGACTGTATAGGATCACCGGTACTGATATTTCTGAGAATAAATGGATAGGACCCACTACCAACATTCAGATGGTAATGCCTTTTGAAAATAATCATCAGTTTTTTCAGGGAAACAGAGATTATGAGATGTATTACAAAACCTTGTTAGGGGAAATACTCGGAAAGGTGACTGCTTTGTACGAAGCTTATTACGCCGGAAAACTTGGGAGGTCTGAAATTATTGCCCACGGCACTACTATAGATCCTGAATTTTATCGCGGACAAATTTTTTATCCATGTACACCATCATTAGGCTGTCTCTGCAGTCCGGAGATATGGGATAAAGATGGCAGGATTTCTTATAGTGCTCAGCAGCAAATCCTCGATGCATTGATTAAAAATAATCTTACGCCTGAATGGCTCATCGTCGCTGAAATTTCAGATTTTCAACCACCTGAAATAACAATGCAATGAATGAGATTTCTGAAAAAAGTCAGGATGTATTTCGATCTTATTTTCACGGTAACGATATCGTCATTGTCGCGCCGCTCAATTGGGGTTTGGGTCACGCCTCAAGATGTATTCCGGTCATTCATTGGTTGATCCAACATTGTGCACAAGTTATAATAGCCTCAGATGGCGAATCTTTGGAACTATTGAAGAAGGAATTTCCCCAATTGACATTTGAATCATGTCCTGGTTATAATATCAGATATAAGTATGAAAATATTTTAGTAAACATGCTGATGGCTTTGCCTACTATGATTCGTGCTGTCAACAGAGAAAAGGCGATAGTAAAATCCTTGTCACAAAAGTATAACGCAAATGTAATCCTTTCTGACAATCGACTAGGATGCAGAACAAAGAAAACACGGAACTACTATATCACTCATCAGATCAACATTCTTCATCCCAACAAACTAATAGCATCTCTTGGTTCTGCCCTCCACCAATGGTTTATCAAAAAATTTGATACTTGTTTTGTGCCCGATTATGAAGGGGAAAGGGCAATTTGTCCGGCATTGTCATCCGGTAAGGATATAAAAGCTGTCTATATAGGCCCCTTGACTCGAATCCGAAAGTTTGACTTGCCCAAAAAAACTGACATTTGTGTCATTTTGTCAGGTCCTGAGCCTCAGAGATCGAAATTGGAATCTCTTCTTTTAACTGTTTTAAACACTTTGAATACTTACAAAATATGTTTCGTAAGAGGGACTGAAATCGGAAGCCCCACTGTTAAATCCGAAAACCATATCTCTATGATAGATATATTGCCATCCCAACAAATAGAAACATTATTAAATACTTCCAAAATTCTGATTGCAAGATCCGGATACTCCACTATCATGGACATACATCTTTTGGATATTAATGCTATCCTGATACCTACTCCCGGACAGACAGAACAGGAATATATCGCCGATGTAATCAAAAATGATTATAAATACTATATTATAAATCAAAACGAAACAAAAAAACTGCCCGAAATTATTGAAAGTATGATTAAATCCTGACTTTTGCGGTTGGTTTAATTTTAACTAATATTGAGTATCGACAATCAGTCCAATAAAATTATAATTTCTGATCATCTTGTAGCAGATCAGATTCAACAATTATTTGAAGAATATGTAAATCCTGTTATAGGGTCGTTAGAATTATCCGCAGAAAATATGCATCCCAGAAGAATCCTGGGCAACTATATCACCTACCTTGTCGCAGATGGCAATGACACACACTCTGTCATGGTCAATAAAGGAAAAAGTCCCTATGCTATACAGTGCGACTGTACTACATATAACCACAGCGGAAAATGTCCTCATATCGCTAAAGTGCTCATTTCAGCAAAAAATCAATGCTTTCAGGAAGAAAATTTTAAAAAAATAGAAGTGCTGCGCAGAGAAGAGCATAACAAAAAAATAGAAGCAGAAAACCAAAAAAATAAATCCAAAGAAATCCAAAACAAAAAGAATTTATTAAACAGGCTTAATAAAATTGTCCAGGTGGGCTCGTCGTGGAGTGAAGGTCATTCTTTAAAATCTTCTGATAAAAATCCGGGAGACCTATCAAAACCTTTTGTGATAAAAGATGCCAAAGACTTCAATTTTTATCGCATGGCATCTGCCATACCGGATTTAAAAAATGTTTCGCGACGAAATAAAATCTTTAAAAAATTAACTACATCGGGCAATGGTATAGATATAGCTTATCAGTTTCATTCTGATCGAAAGACCATTTCCTTCCGCGTAAACAAAAATAATGACCTGGAAATAAAGTGCACTTGTGGTCAAAGCTATGAAAATAATATATGCTCACACGCACTAGACAGTGTCTCCTATCTTTCTGACATCGGCAATTACTTTTTGTTTGTGCCATTCTGCAATCAGGATAAAGAAAAAAATATACTCCTTGCTGATTATGGTCTGACATTAAATGACCCTGAAGCAGCAGAATTCCGATTTGCCACCGATTTTTCTGGTCGATTGTCATTATCGTATGTCCCGTCTCATTTTGTAAGTGCCGGAAAGCTTTTGAAGATAAGCAGCCTGATAGTGTCACAGGAAAAAACTAAAAAATTCAGAGTAGCCAGAGATATGCATGAAGTCGGGCTTCTGTTTCAGTTGTCTCACTCATTGCAGTCCAATATTCCGCTAAGGATAGAAGCCCTTAAGATAGAGCCATCCAAAAAAGGGGAAGCTAAACTTTCCCGTATCATCATCAATAAGGAAGAAAACATTCCTTTGCTCTCAGTGCTTGATGATGATATGTACGGCATGCTCATGGATTTCAGTTATATCAATTATAAAGAGCTATTAGGTTCAGGATACTATACAAGTAGTTACAATATTTTTTCTAGCCAACCTTACGATGCCACACGAAGGCAATATCTTAAATATTTTAACTCTAAACTCGAAGAACACTGGCAGCAACTTTGTCGATGGAATCACGTAAAAATGATTCCAGACAATGAAAATTTTTCTAAATCCAACCTGAAAGAGATTCAACTATCCCCACAACCGGTGTACGCTGACTTGAAAGTGAGTTCAAATGAAAAGTTTATAACTGTACATACTATTTTTCGTGATGAAGAAGGTAGAGTCGTCATTGGTGATGAGGAAGCTTGTGAGATATATTTTGGTAATGTGGTACTTTCAAAAGGCGTTTTGTACCTCAATAGACGGAAAGATCTCGTACCTTTTCTGGAATCAATGCCTCAGGGAAAGCTTGTCTTTCCGGTACATATCGCCGACAAAGTTGTAAAAAATGTTCTTTTTCCGCTTTCTCAGAAATTTGGAATCGAGATTCCGGATATATTCAGCCTGCAGGTGAGAGAAACAACAATGGTTCCTTCAGTTCATCTCAAAGAGTTTCAGGATAAGTTCTTACAGATAGGTCCTAAGTTTTTTTATGATGATCTTTTGATAGATATGCATGATACCGGAGACCATTATTTTCAGGAAGATAGTGGAAAACAGCTATTAATAAGAAATGTGCCCGAAGAAGAAGCATTCATAGAGTACATCAGGTCTATGCATCCTCAATTCAAAACTCAGAGTTTTCAGCCATATTTTTTGCTTTCGTTTGACGAAGTGATGAAAAATCAATGGTTTATTCAGTTTTCAAAACAGTTGATGGCTGAAGATATCAAAATGATAGGCTTCAATGAGTTGAAACGATTTAAGTATAATACCTCCACGCCCAAATGGGATATGAAAGTATCCAGTGGTATCGACTGGTTTGATGTTCAGGTGTCTGCTTCCTGGGGAGACCAGGAGATCAATTTCAGAGATATCAAAAAAGCTATCATGAACGGCCAGGACTTTGTGGTACTTGGTGACGGTTCATTCGGGATGCTTCCTGAAGAATGGCTCAAAAAATACAGCAGCCTGTTTAAGTTTGCCGTAGACGAAAAAACGGGATTGAAGATCAGTAAAAAACACTTTAACATAGTAGAAATGCTCTTTGATCAGATCGATGATCAGGATATCATTGATGAAATTGAAGAGAAAAAAAGAAAACTCCTTTACATCGAAAACGTCAAGACAGCACCCATCCCTTCCAATATAAAAGCCACTTTGAGACCTTATCAGGAGACAGGGTATCAATGGATGCAGGTTCTGGATGAAGTCTCCTGGGGAGGATGTCTTGCGGATGATATGGGATTGGGAAAAACCCTGCAAACGATTACTTTTTTGTCATTAATTAAACAAAAATATAATAATCCTACAAGCCTTATTATCTGTCCCACATCTCTGATCTACAACTGGGAAAATGAGTTAAAAAAGTTTTCCCCCGATCTGAAGTACCACCTCTTTTATGGTCTCGGAAGGACATTCAGTGATGAACATTTTAATGATTATGATATCGTCATCTCGTCCTATGGTATTGTGCGCAATGATATAGAAACCCTGTTAAATTTTGAATGGGAATACGTCATTCTCGATGAAAGTCAGGCAATAAAAAATCCTGATGCCATATCCACAAAGGCCGTTCAATTGCTCAAAGCACGAAACAGATTTATACTCAGTGGTACACCACTTCAGAACAATACTTATGACATATATGCCCAGTTCAACTTTCTGAACCCCGGATTGCTGGGAGGACGAGAGTTTTTCAGACATGAATTTGCTAATCCAATAGATAGAGACGGTGATAAAGATGCCGGTGTTTTGTTGCGAAAGCTTATAAAACCATTTATGCTCCGGCGTACCAAGGCAGAAGTTGCACCCGATTTGCCCGAAAAAACAGAAATGATCTTGTGGTGCCAGATGGAAAAAGCTCAAAAAGTCATTTATGACGAGTATAAAGACTACTACCGGCATGCATTAATGCAAAAAATAGAGACTGAAGGCATAGCAAAATCAGGTATGTATATCCTCGAAGGATTGCTGAGACTCAGACAAATATGTGACGATCCCCGATTGCTGAAAGACAAAGATATAACAACCAAAGGTATAAAAATTCTGGAGCTCGTAAGAGAAATAGAAGAGAATATGGGCGAACACAAAATGCTTGTATTTTCTCAGTTTACCGAAATGCTTGCCCTCATAAGAGATGAAATGGACAAAAGTAAAATCAAATATTGCTATCTGGATGGAAGCACTTCTGCTATAGGAAGACAAGAACAAGTAGAAACGTTCCAATCCAGAGAAGATATCAATGTGTTTCTGATCTCTCTCAAAGCTGGTGGCGTGGGACTTAACCTCACAGAAGCAGACTATGTCTATATCGTTGATCCATGGTGGAATCCTGCTGTCGAACAACAAGCCATTGACCGTACACATCGTATAGGTCAGAAAAATAATATATTTGCATATAAAATGATCTGCAAAGACAGTGTCGAAGAGAAGATCATTCAACTCCAGGAAAAAAAATTACTCATCTCCAAAGAAATCGTTCAGGAAGACACCGCATTCTTCAAGAGTCTGACCAGAGATGATATCAATTATTTGTTTAGTTAAGAGTTTGTTTAAATTTTTATGTTTGAGCGAAAGTGAGGAAATTTAATTTCAGATAAGGTGACTGAATGGTCTCGTCTTTTGACGAGCGAAGGTGATATTGTCCAAAGTCGGTGACTTTGGACAACATACATTATCTTCGTTTGTCAAAGTCTTATCTGACTTTGATGTAACCTATCTTACGGTCTCTGACCGGTTGTAAAATATACTCTAAGGCCTTGTAAAACAAAATTACTGTAAAAATCATTTAAACATGCACATCATTTCTTAGATTTATCCCATAAATCAAATAAAGGAATGAAACAGCGTTTATTATCACTCGATGTATTCAGGGGAATGACGATCTTTTTTATGATCATCGTCAATACTCCGGGTAGTTGGAACTATGTATATGCGCCCTTACTGCATGCCAAGTGGGATGGATGTACGCCAACTGATCTGGTTTTCCCGTTTTTTATGTTTATAGTGGGAGTGTCTATGGCGATTTCGTATGCCAAGTTTGAAGGCGGACCTCAAAAAGACTGGATCAATAAGGCTATCACACGTGGTCTGAAAATTATATTAATAGGACTTCTTTTAAATTGGTTTCCTTTTTTTACAAAAAATATTGCTGATTTGAGACTATGGGGAGTATTGCAAAGAATCGGTTTGTCATTTTTGATTGCAGGCGTACTGATAAGCTTTGTAAACCGCAAATACCTTTGGTTTTTGTTCATTGGTATACTGATATCCTATTATCTGATACTTTTGAGTGCCGGAGATCAGGCGCTGACTCTGGAGGGCAACTTAGTGAGGACTATTGACCTGGCTCTTTTTGGCGAATCCCATATATACAAAGGTTATGGCATCCCTTTTGATCCTGAGGGACTGCTGAGTACCCTTCCTGCCGTTGGAACCGTGATCCTGGGATTTATTACTGGTAAAAGTCTTCTGACCACACCCGAAATCAATAAAAAAATCCAATGGCTGTTAATTTTTGGCATCATATGCGTAGCCGCCGGATATCTTTGGTCCATTATGGGATTTCCTATCAACAAACCTATCTGGAGCAGCAGTTACGTACTCTTTGCCGGTGGTTTGGCGATGTTGTTTCTGGCGCTGATGATCTGGGTCATTGATATTCATGGATTTCAAAAATGGACCTATGTTTTCAAAGCCTTTGGACAAAATCCATTAATATCCTATGCACTTTCCGGGCTATTTGTCAAAACGATGCTGCTGATAAAAATCGGGGATCAGAAGCTGTATGGCTGGCTTTATTCTACCGTGTTCCAACCGGTATTTGGTGACTATTTCGGATCTTTTATGTTTGCCATTTCATTTGTGATGTTAATCTGGGTCTTTGCGTTTATCTTAGACAGAAAAGGCATTATTGTAAAGGTGTGAAGTCAAAATGATGATATATCTACTTTCATGAAAATCAAACTGTTTTTTAAATTTCGGTTATAATAACAAATGAAGACTCTTGTAAAAAATATTTATTCCTGGATCATCCATCCGGATGAATCAGGTCTGAATATAGATATCCGGGGAAAAATGCTTCTGCTTGGCAAAATGCTATTATTGTATATTCTACTTTCATTACCCATTGTAGTGCTTATGGAAGTAATCCACTCCAATCTTTTCAGGTTAAACTATAGAGAAATAGATATAAGCCTTGGATTTATATTTATTATGTTCGTTATTGTCGGTCCTTTTTTTGAAGAGTTGATATTCAGATTACCGCTGAAGTACAAAAGGAACTATCTTGTAAAAATGATCAATGAGTTTACAAATGACTGGATATACAACCGATGGCATTATATCTTTAAATATTTTTTATACATCATGATTGTCGTATTTGGGTTAATTCATTTAGGAAATTATAATAACGATGAACCTATCTTTTATTTGTTATCACCTGTCATCGTAGGGAGCCAGCGATTGGGTGGAATTGTTTTAAGTTATTGCAGGATAAAACTTGGTTTTTGGTGGGCTGTTTTGCAACACGGTTTATTCAATTTTATTGTAATTATAATGGGTTATTTATTTAATCACAATTGCAGCCTGGTAAGTAAATCTTCAGAAAAAACAAATCTGCAAATTACAGAGTTAATGTATATCGACAAAGAAACTTCCTGTTACTCATTGACCCAAAAAGATAGCCTTATTTATTCTATCGACGCCGTCAATATCAGCTTGTACCAATTTATGGATTCGCTCCAATCCGAAGGGCCAAAACCATATGACAACACGTGGATAAACGGTACATTCGTAAGCAAAGATGGTAGCACTAAGTCGGAAATAATAGAAATCATCAAAGATCAAATCAAATTTGAAGAGTGATAAATCTCAGTGTCATTTTTTCTTAAAAGACAAGTACTTTATAATAAAAAGGCTACTCTTCCAAAATTGTCATTACTTTTGCATTTTAAAAAAATCAAAATTTTGAAATTAATACCTTTTTGTATCTGCATGAGTCTGCTCATGATATCTTGTTATCAGGATGTGATCTACGATCAAAAACAAGATGTGCCTACTCCATGGAAATATGACAACAAAAAAGATTTTACTTATGAAATCTCAGACACGACCATCGCATATGATCTGATCATCTCTTTGGAACATAGTTCAGGCTTTTCTTTTGAAAATTTGTATCTCAATACTAAGACCATATTTCCCGATGGACATGCGACAATATCACCTGTTTCCATTCAGCTGGCAGACGACAAAGGGGATTGGGCCGGAGATTGTGATGGATCAAAATGTATCACGGATATTGAAATGTCATCTGATGCATACTTTAAAATACCGGGAACATATACACTTTCTTTTGAACAGTTTTCCCGAAATGAAAATCTGGAAGGCATCCATTCCATAAGAATCAAAGTAGTAAAATCCAAAACTTAACAGAACTAATGCTTTGGTTATGTCAGATAAAAAACTCAGACTTTTAGTTTGGCTCATTTTCATCATGATCATTGCCTATTTCAAAGTGGCACATCATGAGTTATGGAAAGATGAGTGGCAGGCCTGGTTTGTAGCCAAAGATAAAAGTGTTGCTGAGATATTTTCATTTCTCTACTATGAAGGCCACCCTGCTTTATGGTATCTTTATCTGAAAATTTTTACCCTGTTTTCTGGGATTTCAAGCCCTGAAATGTTGATAAACACCGCTCATTGGATTACCGTGGCTGGCGGTTTGTACTTTTTGTTTTGCAAACTCCGGTTACCATTGATTTTGTGTGTTTTTGGAGCATTATCTTACTTTCTGTTTTTTGAATACGGTATTGTCAATCGTGGCTATTTCCTGGTGGTTTTACTTTCATTTTGGGCTTCATCACTTTTGAGTCATGCAGAATTCAATAAGACACAACTTGGTTTTGTCTTATTTTTACTTTGTCAAACTGAAGTATATGGTGTTTTTATTGCCATTTCCCTTGGAGCGTGGTTATTGTCACAGCATAAAGATCTGATCAAAAGGGCTTATTCTCGTGATATCATCGGTTTGGGTTTGGGTGTCTTATTTTTTATTATCTCTGTATTTCCCAGGACTGCAGGTCACGTCGCCAAAACCCGAGGCAATGAGATGCCCTTTGTTGACAATATCTTGACTTCTTTGCAAGGAAATCTCAGCAATACCTATCTCATCGGTTCTACACCGGACACTTTTGCATATGGGTGGTCAGTGGCAGGTATTGTCTTTTCCATTTTGGCGTTGGCTGGCTTGATTTTTATTTTTTATGGGCAAAAGAGACTGCTTATCCCATTTTTTACTTTTTTGTTGATGATGCTTGCCTTCAGTATTTTCTTTTTCACAGGTGGAGTACGCCAGTGGGGCGTAGGTTTTATATTTTTATTTACGTTGCTTGGTATACGAGGCATTGTCTGGAATAAAGATAAAGTAGCCGGCATCATTATTGGTGTATTTTGTCTTTTTGGGTTCATTCATAATATCAAAGCGGTAAAAGAAGACATCAGATTGCCCTTTACCAATTCGCAGTCTGCAGGACGTTTTATCAAGGAAAAAGTACCGCGCAAAGTACCAGTAGTCGCCATCAATAAATTTGAAGCAACTCCTGTGATCGGGTATGCAGGCAGAAAGTTTTACGAACTTCCCGATGGGGTTGAATTCAGCTATTTCCGATGGGTGGACAAAATTTATCTACCGACAGAAAGAGAATTAAAGATATTTGCTCAATACAAAGGTGTGGGAGGCATAGTTATTATCTCTCCCAAACCCCTGGATGCCAACAGATTTCCATCTGCCACATTATGGCAAAAGTTTGATCAGGAGAATTATAAAAAAGAGAATTATTACTTATATTCAATGGCCCGGTAGCTTGTATACCAATGATAATTTTTTTGAGAAAAATTATGTCTTCATTAGCTGCATCAACTTCGTTTGTCAAAGTCTTACCTGACTTTTGACGGAACCTATCTTACGGTCTTTGACCGGTTGTGGACAATTTACTCCGGTCATGAGACCGATAGATAAAAGTCAGAGGCTTTGGACAACAGATTTATTGAGTAAAGCATTTTAGTCAATTCTCGTCATAGACGAGACCACTCAGTCATCTTGGCCATTATAAAAAGAATCATCTTCAATTTTTAGCCCTATTAAGGAAACCCTTCCGTTTTCAAAATCAAAACTATCTGTAACCTGACTGAATTCAAGCAACCTCATGATCTCCTGAGCAGCCAGGAGAGACGGGGATATTATCTTATCAACTCCCAGCTCTCTGAATATACCTTTAGCTCTTTTTTCAAGATTGGCGATATTGTTTATCCTTGCTATGGTTTGTTTAGCCCCCATTTTTTTTGCGATGCTGCATGCCATAAGGTTGTCATTTTCTCTTGTGGTTACCGCAAGAAAAATAGAAACAGCTTCAAGATTTATTTGGTTAAGCAAAGTAATATTGGAAGCATCACCATAGATGGTCTGGACATCAAGGTGACTTTGAGCATACTCCAAAACATCTCTGTCAGAATCTATGATGATGATGTCATGTTGGGCAGATGACAACAATTTTGCAAGATGGAAACCAATACCTCCTGCCCCTGCTATAACTATTTTCATTTAAATCTTTAATCCATCCTTGTTGGATGATGGAAGCTGCAAATGTAAGATTATTTATTATTTTACTATCACCTCATCTACAAAAATCCATGCCGGTGAGCCTGCTCCCGCATATCCTTTAGGTATCAGGCCAAAATTATTTGCTTTGATCCTGATATATCTGGCATTTGTATTTGTCCTGAACTCTACCCTGGTGACACCATCTTCGCTGATATTAAATTTTGCTTTGCTGCCTGATTCTTTGAAGTTGATATTGTCATCAGATGTGAAAACCGTAACCTTCGATGGCATAAATATCCAGCTTTGCGGCTGATTCATGACATCCAGGCTAACATAACTTATTTTTTGTTTTTGTTCCAGATCTATAGTGCCCTCAAAATCTGCACCATTCCAACCCAACCATTCGCCGTCGTTGAAAGCTGTATTACTACCGAAAATACCGTTGTTCCATCCACTATTCCCGGATTTATTGTATTTGGGGTCAGGAGATGTGGTAAGGGAAGATAATTTTCCGGTTGCTTTGTGCAAATTTTCTCCCTTTCTGAGGTCCTTAAGTTTATCTGGCTTAAACTGAAGCTTTTTGGGAAGTTTGAATAAGCCAAATTCAGCTATCGTTGGGTTCAGTCTTGAAGAAAGAATCCGCAGTCTGACTCGATCTGTGCTCACCGGTTCAAATCTTAGTAAGCGTTTGTATCCTACTGTAGTACCGCTGGTGATTTGTTTCCATTGTTTATCTTTCCATATATCGAGCGTAAAATGCTCTATGCGCTGCCCAATACGTATATTCTCCTGCAAAAGTAAGACATCAAAGGTCTTTTTCCCATTGAGTTGAAATTCTATTGATGTGGTTGTATCTTTCGATGTGGTAATAAAGTGAGTACTATTATTTCCATCGAGGATATTGTTTTGCCCCGTACCGTTATGTGATGTGACTATTGCACCCTTGGCCAGATTGATTGAAAACGTATGGTCAATGAGTTTTTTCCATTCCTTCAGGTTTTTTACATCGTTTTCATGGATTAAGCCCCTTTTGTCCGGTGGAATATTGAGCAGCAGCACGCCATTGCGACCTATGGAACTAAAGTATATATCAAACAGCTTTTCCGGTGATTTTACCCTGTCGTCTTCTTCTTTGTGGTAAAACCATCCCGGACGAATGGATACATCGGTCTCCGACGGATACCAAATCAAACCGCTGGCATTCATAATCTTGGGTCTGCTTGCCAAATCTGACTCCGTCATATCTCCAACAGGAGCAAAGGTGGCATCAGACTGAGAATTTTTCTGAATACTTTCCTGTATTCTCGCATCTATAGGCATAACACTCCACTCCGTTTCGCGGCCATAACCTGATTCTGTACCTACCCATCTCACGTCTGGTCCCATGATGGCTATGGTGGCTTCCGGTTGAAGTTTTCGTATCAATGTATAGTACCGCTCAAAATCATATACTTGTCTTTTACCATTGGGTCCTTCTCCATTGGCACCATCAAACCAAACTTCATCCACCTGCCCATATTCTGTCAAAAGTTCTGTAAGCTGCTGGATAAAAAAATCATTGTACGCGTCGGTACCATAACTTGCTTCTGTCCTGTCCCACGGTGATAAGTACACTCCGAAGCCAATCTTGTATTTGCGGCAAGCATCGGCCACTTCTTTTACCACATCACCTTTGCCTCCTTTCCAGGGAGTGTGTTTTACTGAATGTTCGGTATATTTGCTGGGCCACAAGCAGAATCCATCATGATGCTTTGCAGTCAGGATGACCAATTTAATTCCGGACTCACCTGCTACCTTCACCCATTGATCAGCATCCAGTTCAGTCGGATTAAACAGGTTTTTGTCTTCGTGCCCGTGACCCCACTCGCGATCAGTAAAGGTATTGATGCCGAAATGGAAAAAAGCTGTTAACTCCAATTGTTGCCACTTCAACTGACGGGGAGAAGGTGTGACATTGGCTGCTTTGGTGATGATATCCTGATGACTGTCTGTGGGTAGTATGGGTACAAAGCTTTGGGCGATACCACCAAAAATGATGGTCATGAAAAATATGGTAAGGGTGATCTTCATGATTTTAAGTATTGTAAAAAAATCAGATTAATGTTTGTAATACTTGTTTTATGGTAATGCAGAATGGTTTAAATTGATTGCCAGATCTTTGATCAATGGTAGTCAATATACTCAGTGCTTCTTGTCTGGTAATTTGCCTTATACTTTCTATGATGTTTCTATTGTCATCAAATTCAACTGTAAATGGAAAAAGAATTCTGTCAATTTCTTCTTTTCTTTTCCTTACCAAAATCGGACTATTTAAACCAAGCTTTTCGATCGTATTTGCTGCATTTTCATTTTCTTCAGGATTGGGATATATTTTACCAAATGCATCAAAAATAAAATTTTCTTCACACGTTGGTTCTAATGGACTAACTTCTATTGGGTTATTATCCTTTTTATTATTACAATGCCTTAAGTCGCCTTTCAAAGGTGTTTCAGAAGGATTTTTTCCTTCACATACAGCCAACAAATTGAAATAATCAAAGGTATTCTCACGGGGATTTTCTGATTTGGGTTGTAGATGATCTATGGTACAATGATGATTGTTTTCAAGTTTATCCATACAAAAAGCACAAATTAAGCCTTGTTCATCAAGCAATTCTCCTTTAAGTTGTTTTTTACTGTAGTATATTATGCCTTCTTCAGCATTTATTGGTAAATTAGACGGTAAATTGTTCCAAGCGCATTCTGACGGTTTATCTTCTTTAGGTCTTTTGTAACAAGATTCCAAATTGTCCTTCTCTTGCTCTTTCCATTCAGCAAATTCTGATGGCTCTGATTTCTTCATGATATATTTCATAAAGATTTATTTTACTTTTTCCAAAAACTGGTCTATTCTTTTCACTTCGTTATACTCAGGACCAATTTTAATTACAAGAGCATCTCTTTTTGACTTAGCTTCATCCATTCTTTTAAAACTTAGGAGTTTATAAATTTCTGCAATTTCACCTTTAAAAGGACTTTCCGGAACTTCATAAGCTAATTCTAAAATTTCGTTGCTATCCCGACCATAGGTTTCAGGTACACCAAAAACTTTGAACTGGTCAATTAATAAAATATTTTTTTCTTTTACAAAGCTCAAAACTTGTGGGGAATGAGTAGTAACAACAAACTGAATAGATAGAAATGTTTCCTTAAGCGCAGGCAAAATATTTCTTTGCCAAGACGGATGTAGGTGTTGGTCCACCTCGTCAATCAAAACCATTCCATTGCCATCTTGTAAAATATTTTCTTTAGTGGGATTTGCTACCACTAATCTCCTGGCAATGTCGCTTACCAGTAATATCGTGAATTTTTCTCCTTCAGATAGTTGAGATACTTTTATGTACTTATTATCTTTTTTTAAAAATAAATCTCCTTCCTTCGATATTTTAAAATTTTGATTTTCATCCGGGTTTGATCTGGAAATAAAAAGATTATCATAATGCTCCCCTTTTAGGCCTTTTAGAAATATCTTTTGCGCATTTCTAACAATATTCAATTCTTTACTTCTAAAATTTGGGTCTACTCTCAATCGTTTTTCATTCTCTTTATCCTCCTCGACCCGCCACCATAATCCAAAATCATCAAATGAATACACTCTTTTATTACTTGCGTCAATATATGTGTCAAGCTGTGGAATATGTTTATTATATTTTTTAAGTTTATCCTCCTTTATTTCTACCGGAACAGAAAAATCTTTGGAAGAATTAAAATAAATAATGATGGGAAGATTTGTTTTGTCATCAATAGTTTTTTTAAAGAAACTTAAGTAGTTTTCTATTTCGTCACCTTTGAAAGAAGATGCTGTATCAAAAATGTTCTTTTTCAATTCATAATTGAAATGCTTTTCTTCGATTTTAAAAGTTATTATCAATTTACTTTCTTTAGAATTATAATTGACATCATCTGATGTGAAAGAATGTTCTATATAAAAAACACTACCTTCGGATTTTAAAATCCCGATAAAATGATTTAGTACAAGGGAACATGCATCTAAAATGGTTGTTTTTCCGGCACCATTTGTTCCTATGAAAACATTTAATTTAGAATCAAAAGTGACAACTAAATGCTCAAATCCTCGAAAATTAGTAAGTTCAAGTTTTTCTATGAACATCGACTGAATATTTTATTTTGCATACAAAGATAATAATATAAAACTAACTTTACATATTCCTCCTGTATTTCCCTCCGACTTCATACAGTGCATTGGTGATCTGCCCGAGTGTACACGTTTTGACGGTTTCCATCAGGCAATCAAATAAATTGTCATTGGTGATGGCCTTTCTTTTAAGTTGATCCAGCACTTTTGAAGCATTTGGTGTATTGGTTTTATGTACATTCTCGACAGTATGGATTTGCTCGACTTTTTCTTCTTCTGTGGCGCGTATCACTTCTCCCGGTAAAATCGTAGGCGAACCTTCTTTTGACAAAAATGTATTGACACCGATGATGGGATACTCTCCGTTGTGTTTTAGAGTTTCATAATAGAGGGATTCTTCCTGTATTTTTGACCGCTGATACATGGTTTCCATGGCTCCAAGTACGCCACCTCTTTCTGTAATGCGGTCAAACTCTGACAAAACAGCCTTCTCCACCAGATCTGTCAACTCCTGAATGATAAATGATCCCTGCAATGGGTTTTCATTTTTTGAAAGGCCCAACTCTTTGTTGATGATCAACTGGATGGCCATAGCACGACGCACACTTTCTTCGGTCGGCGTGGTGATTGCTTCGTCATAGGCATTGGTGTGTAGAGAGTTGCAGTTGTCATAAATGGCGTACAAAGCCTGCAATGTGGTTCTGATATCGTTGAAAGCTATTTCCTGGGCGTGAAGCGAGCGCCCGGATGTCTGAATGTGATATTTCAGCATTTGTGAACGGGCATTGCCACCATATTTGTACTTCATAGCTTTAGCCCATATGCGTCTGGCTACACGACCTATCACTGCATATTCCGGATCGATACCATTGCTGAAGAAGAATGAAAGATTGGGGGCAAAGTCATCTATGAGCATACCCCGACTCAGGTAATACTCCACAAATGTAAATCCATTGGAAAGCGTAAAAGCAAGCTGTGAGATAGGATTGGCGCCTGCTTCTGCAATATGATATCCGGATATGGATACCGAATAAAAGTTACGAACCTGATGCCGGATAAAATATTCCTGCACATCACCCATCAGTCGAAGTGAAAACTCAGTACTGAAGATGCAGGTATTCTGAGCCTGGTCTTCTTTGAGTATGTCAGCCTGCACTGTACCCCTGACGGCACTTAGCGCGTAGGCTTTGAGAGAAGCATACACCTCTTCAGGAAGGACTTCGTCACCTGTTATACCCAATAATAATGTACCCAAACCATCATTGCCGACAGGTATTATTCCTTTATAAACCGGTCTTTTGATGCCTTTTGATTCATATTTTTCTGTGAGTTTTTTCTCTACTACCTGTTCAAGACCTTTTGATCTGATATACTTTTCGCATTGCTGATCTATCGCTGCATTCATAAAAAATGCACAAATGGTTGCAGCCGGACCATTGATCGTCATGGATACTGATGTGGCGGGATTACAAAGGTCAAATCCTGAGTACAGTATTTTGGCATCATCCAGACAACATATACTCACGCCCGAATTGCCGATTTTCCCATAGACGTCCGGTCTATAGTCCGGGTCTTCTCCGTACAATGTCACTGAGTCAAATGCTGTAGACAATCTTTTGGCCGGTAAGTCCAATGACACGTAATGAAATCTTTTATTGGTCCTTTCCGGACCTCCTTCTCCGGCAAACATACGTGTGGGATCTTCACCCTCTCTTTTGAAAGGAAATACGCCGGCAGTATATGGAAACTCTCCGGGTACATTTTCCTGAAGATTCCACTTGAGGATGTCACCCCAATCTTTGTAATGCGGCAAACAAACCTTTGATATTCTGGTTTTGGACAGTGATTCCGTATATGGGATTATTTTTACTTCTTTGTTCCTCACTTTGAAGATAAATTCCTGAGCTGCATATTGTCCTTTTTTATTTTCCCAATTTTCCAGGATACGTTTATTTTCGCCGGTAAGGTCATCCCAAACTTTCTGATATGCCTCCTGCAATATCTTTTTTGTACTTTCTTCTGTAATGATGTCTGCGGAAGATTTAAGACTGTATGCTTTTGATGCTGCATCACTTTGATCTGAAACTGTCCTGTCGTAAGCTTTATTGTTTTCCGTGATCTCGGACAGATACCGTATCCTGTTAGGTGGGATGATATATACTTTTTCGCTTTCACCTTCCAGCAAGTCTAAAGTGGATTTTAAGCCTGCCTTTGTTTTGTTATTTATTATTTTTATTAATGCTTTATAAAGTGTATTGGTACCCGGGTCATTAAACTGAGATGCGATAGTGCCAAAAACAGGCAATTTTTCCGGATCAATATCCCAAAGATTGTGGTTGCGCTGATATTGTTTGCGGACATCTCTCATGGCGTCCAAAGCTCCTTTTTTGTCAAATTTATTGATAGCGATGATATCTGCAAAATCCAGCATATCAATCTTTTCAAGCTGACTCGCCGCACCATACTCCGGTGTCATGATGTACATAGCCACATCAGAATGGTCCACTATCTCGGTATCTGATTGGCCGATACCTGAAGTTTCCAGTATGATCAGGTCATAGCCGGCTTTTTTGAGGATATTTACGGCTCCTTGTACATATTTGGAAAGGGCAAGATTGGATTGTCTCGTAGCTAAGGATCGCATATATACCCGTTCATTATTGATCGCGTTCATACGGATGCGGTCACCCAAGAGTGCGCCTCCTGTTTTTCTTTTGGAAGGGTCCACAGAGATGATTCCCAGTGTTTTGTCCGGAAAGTCAAGTAAAAATCTTCTTACTATCTCATCTACCATGCTGGATTTACCTGCTCCTCCAGTACCCGTGATACCAATGACCGGTATTTCTATATTGAATTGTGTCAATGAGTCTGTAAGCCCCGGATAGCTTTCGGCATAATTTTCGAGAGCGGAAATCATCCTGGCGGTATAAAAGTAATTTTTGGTATTGAGATCAGAAATGTCAAAGTCCAGTTTTTCACCAAGAGGGAAATCACATTTTTGGAGTAAATCATTGATCATACCCTGCAAACCCATTGATCGGCCATCATCAGGAGAGTAAATTCTGGTAATCCCATATTGATGTAATGCTTTCACTTCATCCGGAAATATCGTGCCGCCACCACCGCCAAAAATTTTGATGTGCCCGCAATTTCTTTCTTTCAACAAGTCAGAGATATATTTAAAAAACTCATTGTGCCCGCCCTGATAAGATGTGATGGCGATGCCCTGCACGTCTTCCTGAATGGCTGTCTCCACTATTTCCTGAGCAGAGCGATTGTGCCCAAGGTGGATGATCTCTGCTCCAGATCGCTGCATGACTCGTCGCATGATATTGATCGCTGCATCATGCCCGTCGAAGAGCGAACCGGCTGTAACAATGCGGATTTTATTTTGGGGTGCATAAGGCTGAACTTCATTCATTGGCTTGCCATTAGTATCTGCAAATGTACTACTATTTTTTTGAAGCTCCTTGCGATGTTGAGATTATATGTAAGTAGCCAGCATGTTCCGCATCATGTATGTATATGGCAAACTGTACTCCCAGCAAGACATCTCAGAAGGACAAAACACCATAAATCTCACAGAACTTCCATCAGGAATTCTTATCTTTGTGGTCGGAGACCAGAGATATATGGTTTTGAAGGAGTAAAAATGGAGTTAGAAAAGTACTTATTACAAACAGATGATCAACAAGAAGTCTTTGATTTTTACAGTCAGGGAACTAAAGGAAATATTCATAAAAGAATAGCTTACACGCCAACAACTATACCCAATTTATGGCAACTTGTAATGGGAGATTTTAATATTAAAACTGACGAAATAGATTTTTTAAATGTAACGAATAACAACGATAGAGATAAAGTATTAGCAACAGTCGGTTCAACTCTTTACTCATTTTTTAGTAAAAAACCATTTGTAATGGTATATGCAAAGGGTAGTACACAAGCACGGACAAGATTGTATCAAATAGGAATAAACTCTATATATGAAAGTATAGAACAAGATTTTGAAATATTTGGGGAACTTGATGGAGAGTTTGAACGTTTCAAGAGAGATACAAATTATCATTCATTTATAGTCATTAAAAAGTAAATTATGAAGCCAAATCAAGTAGAAACTTTGGATATTAGAAGGAAACCAATAATTGCCATTAATAAAAAATTAAATAATGCTAGAAATATGGAACTTCCACAGTTTAAGATTGACAATGTTGAAAATGCTAAAAAAAATACCAATCTGCTTGAACTTATAGATAAAATCAACAAAGAGAGAATCACGAAGCCATAATAGAGCTTATTTAGTATCTAACAGGGTTTCACCACGCTGCGAGCCGTTGTTCGCAGTTCCTTCATTATATAAAGTGAAATCGTTCACTTTATTTTTGATCAAAGATCAGAACCACTCAGCCTCATCTGCTGACTTCTCCAACCTGACCAGCAAAATTTATTTTGATTTTGGCTTTCTCCTAGCTGTGCAAAGCATTGCACAGTTCCTTTACATATCACGATTTTGCTTCGCACCGTTCAGTCTTAGTCCTGCTTACTTCAGTGCGTAGATCACTCTAAACCATCCGCCGCGGCGGATAGCTTGCTAATACTTCGGGACGTTACGCCCGCGTATGAGAGACTGCAACAAGTTGTACAGCTACCATTTTAGCCGTACATTTGCCATTCAAGGCACACACAATGCACTCACTGGACGTACAGACTCCCTATCGGTCGTCGTCCGTCGCCAGTGCTTGGCGTTAGACGTTATGAAGAGGAAGAAAAAACCGATGGCAAATAAAATTTTATTGATAATTATCCTTTTTCAAATATTTAGTTCTGGATGCAGTTCCAGTAAAAATAACAGTTCAAATAAACCTCAGATGGAGAAAAATAACCAGCTATCCCCTGATATGTTAACCTCTTTTTCTACTTCAGAAACACTTGTCCTACAGATTTTGCCTGATGTAAGAATTGGGAAAACGACTGTTAATGGCAAAGTAGCATATAATACTGTCGGATATGTTTTTATCCTAAAACCAGATAATCCTAATTATTATATTGGTTGCCCTCTTAACTATTTTCAACAAAGCGTATCACTTCCGGAAAAATGGATTTTGATGATTCTGAAAATGATTTACCTGAGTCAGTAAAGCATTGGGCAATATTTTTAGGAGACAATCAATATTTGTCAAAATTTGGTAGAAGTGGGAAGGTACTGAAAGCTTATTAACAATAATGGATTTAGAAGGAATGAAAAAGCTGTATGATTGTAAATTGAATTATGTAGCACTTCCTAAAGTAAAAGCTAAGAAATGGGAAGGATATAAACCATGAAAAAGAAACACGAACGTCCAGTCGAGTAGGTAAGGGGGAATTTCACCCCCAAACCTCTCACAGAACCGTATCCCGATGGTGATCGCGACAGGGGCTGTGAACCTCTCGATTCATACGGCTCTTGTTATGCAGCTGGTAATTGTTTAGACCAGTTTGTAACCCAATTCCCAATGGTAGAATAGGTTTGTATATGAACTAAAGAATGAAATTTCAAGCCGATCAAAATGTGTCTGTCTTCTTTTTATTCATTCAAATTAAACACCACAAATTCTGTCCTGCGGTTCCGTTGTCTTCCTGCTTCAGTATCGTTGGTATCAATCGGCATAGATTCTCCTTTTCCTTCTGCCTTAAGTTTTTCTTTGGGAATTCCTTTATTCACAAGTGCCGATACTACTGCCTGGGCGCGGGTCGTTGACAGTTTCAGGTTATCTGTATCGCTTCCTACATTGTCTGTATGTCCTGTGATTCGGATACCGACTGATGGATTTTTAAGTAATAATTGATACAGCAGGTCGATTTCAGTGGATGACTCAGGTAAAAGTTCTGAAGACCCCGTTTTAAAAAATATATTTTGGAGTATGACAGGTTGAGTATCCGTCATTTTTGATTCCGGCGTCAGCTGAACATCCAAAATAAACGGCTCGGTAAAGTTGGTAATTTGCCTCAGATCAAAGTTTCGGGTATAATACCGGTAGCCTGCTTTTTGTACCACACAAGCGTACATTTTTTTTGCCGAAACAGAAGTCAAAAACGTTCCGTCCATATCTGTTTTGAGCATAAATGTCTTTTCTCCGGACACTATTTCGATGATACTCACCAATACGTCTATTGCCTTGCCGGTGATAGCATCCGTGATATTTCCTTTTACAAATACAGATGGTTGGGGCCGCGCTTTTTCATAAAGGTCAAAACTGTAGATATCCAGATTCCCGGTACTTTTTCCGGTGTGGGGATCAATATCTGATGCATAATAAGCTTTTTGGCCATCAAGAGAGACCAACAATCCTCCTTCCTGATTTTCGGTATTGATCGGATATCCTATGTTGATGGGGGTTTGCCATTGACCTGTCAGACTATCTTTTCTGCTATAGTAGATATCAAAACTGCCCATGCCGGGTCTGCCGTCCGTCCTGAAGTAGATGGTTTGGCCATCAGGATGTAAAAACGGGGTTTCGTCATTACCTTCTGTGTTGATGTTTGGGCCGAGATTGACAGGCGTGACCCAGGCATTTTTTTCATCTCTCCATGTCATCCATATATCAGCTCCTCCGATATTTTCTTTTCGTTTGCTGGAAAAATACAGTGTTCTGCCGTCCGGTGTCAGTTGCGGTTGTGAATCCCATCCTACATTATTGACTTTTTGTCCCATATTGACGGGTTTCGTCCATTTTCCATCCAGGATAGTAGCAGAATACAGATCACAACTGCCATATGAATCTCTTCTGTCACAGGCTGTGAATACCAAAAATCTTCCATCCGCTGACATCGTGTGAGCCCCTTCATTCTGTGTGGTGTTTAGTCCGATCATGGGAGTTGCCACCATATATTTGCCCGTACTGTCTTTTTTTACAAAATAGAGATCTTCCTGCCCGTTGTTTCGTGTAAATATCATACCACTATCATCCAGACTTAAGCTCGGCGAATACTCCGATTGTTTGGTGTTGATATTTTCGTCCAATCTTTTTGATATAAATGGAACCGGATTTTTGTAGGCATATTCTCTGAACTTCAGCTCTTCACTGATAAATTTTGCTTTTTTTACCTTCAGTGGATTTTTTTTTTCTTTCTCAATATAGTTTTCCAATTGATTGACGGCCTCGCCGTTCTTTTGCTGATCCCGTAATACCATAGCTAATGAATAGTACATTTCTGAATCAAAATCCGGGGCTTTTTTGATGGCCTCCTTAAATAATATCTCTGATTTCTTGTATTCCTTGACAGAATGATAGTTTGTAGCCAGCCTGAGGATTCCTTCTATAAAAAAAGGGTTGGCTTTTAATAGTTCCTCATATTTTTTATTGCTCTTATTTAAATCTCCTTGTAGTGTTAGTTTTTTAGCTTCGATGTATAGCTTATTATCTTTAGTACTTAACTGACCTGAGGTTGTCACCTGACTATACAGCATTTCAGCCGTTAATAGCAGCAACATGAGAAATGGATTGTACATTTTTTTGGTCATCCCTGAATTAGTTTAAAGGTGCAGGGCGGTTTTTTACGACCAGCTGCCAACCACCACTTTTGAGGGCCATTTCCATCATCTTAATGTATTCTGACTTTTGTTTTTCAGCCTCAGTCAGCAGCGGAGTGTTTTTGGCTTTCGTAGCGATGAGCTGTTTGGCCCTTTTATTGATCATATTGTATTCATCGACGGTAAAAGAATTGAAAGTCCCTTGGCTGATATCATAGTAGTCGAGATCGTGATCTATGGAAAGTATTTCCGGAAGAGGCATTTCGTTGAGTGTGATAGTTTTTGTCAGACTGTCTACTGTGAGATTGACTTTTTCAAAATCATATCCTACAGAAACTTTTGCCGTCACCCTTAGAATGATTTTTTTGCTGAAAAGGTTAAAAAAGTCATATTCATACGATTCTTTATAATTATACAACTCTGAAAACTGTCCTTCCACTGTGATAAGTTTGGTGACTGTTTTGATTTTTTCAAGCACCAATGTAGAACTTTCAGCCTCTTGTACTTTAAAGATATGATTTTTCATGTAGTACCACATGGCAAATCCCAGCCCTAATATAAGGATGGTGGATATTAATATTTGTTTTATACCAAGTCTGATCATTTCTCTTTATTTTGAATTCAGTCTTTTATTTCAGAATCAAGATGATACTTCAACCCTTTGTATGATTTCAATACCGCTTTTACACTGCCTACGGATACCGGAGATTCTATCATCAATGGGAGTTTATTGGCATCGTCAGAAATCCAGATGGTCATTTTGTCTCCATCCTTAAACACATTACCTGCCACCAGATCGGGGTGTATTTTTATGGTCTTAAACTGGCCGAGATCTTTTATATCCTTTTTTTCACTTCCATGATATCTGATATTGATAGGATATATCTCCTTATCAAAAAGCATTTTTACGGCCATTTTATCCCCTTTTTTCATTCCGTCAGTATTGAGATTTCTCATGTAATATATATTTGATACTATATCCTGCATACATTGATCCAGCTGATGCACTCGCGGTTTTGCATCTTCTCTCTTCGTCCCGTGAAAACTTACCGCTACATTTCTGGTCTGATCAAAAGCAATACTGTCAAATATTCTGTAACTACCTTCTTCGATGATTCGGACGAAGTTTTTTGGGAAAAGCGTTTCTTTGTTCACACTGGAACAAAAGTAGTCGTTCACCCTGAATATTTTGTCATAGCTTTTGTACGTTTTACCAATGGCCTTCATTTCATAAGTGGCGAGTTTTTCTTCCACTGTAAATACTACTTCTCCCGCAGGCACCCAAATAAATCCAAGGTTGTAGTACATTTTGTATACTAAATGTTCACCTCCTGAAAAAGCTTCATTCTGAATGCTGCAGTTATTATTTGAAATTGACTTTGTACTTTCAGAAAATGAAAAAAATATCACTGACAAGGTCACCAGCAATACTACCAAAGTTATAGTTCTGAATTGATTCATTTAAAATATTTTTTTACATCAGCAAAGTATAAAACGGCCAATCCCGCTAAAGACGGCAATATAAGATTGATGATCCAAAGTGCAAATGTTGCTGCCAGAGCTATAGCACAGCTGATACCCAAGCCTGACCACACCAGTACGGCCAGCTCTCCGCGTGCCATGATACTAAGAAATGCCGGCAAAGGAATTCCTGTTTGTATCATATAAATACCCGCTACATTTCCGGCAATATCCAATAGATGACTTTCCGCATTCAAAAAGTAAATTATCAAAATATATTGCAAAAAGTACACCACATACCTCAAAAACGACAATCCAAGCACATTGTGTAAAAGATTGGTTTTGTACATATCCAATGTTTTAATTCTTGCGCTGATTTTTGAAACGATCTTGTAGGGCAACATTTTTTCTATCATATGCGCCAATTGTGGCAAATGATAATATATCACTATCAACATGGTTATTTGTATCATCACTCCTGCTACAAACGCAAAAGTGTTGTAGTAAGTAACATTAAAAACAGATTTAAGAAAAAAATAACTAAACGACAAACCTCCGCCAATATTACAGATATTCTGCGCAATACTTCCAAGTAATGTGGCGGATATGACTTCTGTTTTATGTTCCGGATCTGTTGTGATCAGTCTTCCTGCATATTCGCCGATTCTTCCCGGAGTAACGATGCCTGCAGCAAGGCCTCCGATGACGGATACTATAGATGCCTTAAGCGTAAGCGAAATATGAGGTGCCATCAGTTTTTGGAATTTCAGGGCTTCAAGATACCAGTTGACTGGCATCAGGCATATACATAACAATAAATATCCAGGCCTTAACTCTTGCCTGTTATTTAACCATATAGACTTTATAGATGTTTGTCCCTCTCCTGTAGTAAGTTGGTAATACATTAAAGCCAGAATACTCGTGATGATAATCAACTTAATCACGGCTGAGTATCTGTAAAAATAGCCTGAAAACTTCAAATTATAATGTTTTCTTTCCACAAAGAAAATGATTTTCTCATTGAAAAATTATTAAGTGTACGATAATTGGTCATTCTGTCAAATAATTCGGTAGTTTTGATACGAAAAATCTTTACCAAGATATTTTTTAGCAAGGTATTTTAATCTATCCTTCACTGAGATTTTGTTTCTGGAAATATCATGTGAGAACCTCCAGTTCAATCTCTTTATTCTCTCTTGCATGACTTCAGGATGACTCCCTTTAAATATTTCCAATCGGTCAATTTCTGAATAATCAAACTCATCTGCGGAAGAAACATGATCCCTGACCCACTCATCATTATGCCACAATTTCTGAAAATATTTTTGTTTCAATTGCATATTGACAGGAGGTTTTACCCAACCATAATGGTGAATAACAGCATTTACAGGTTTTACATTCAGGACTTCATTATTGTTTTTTCTGAATCCCTGAGCGTCCCGGTAAGAATATATGTTTTTATTGTTGCGAATGATGCGAACCTCATGTTTATACCAAGCCGAAGACGTGGCAATATAATCATAGGAGCCGTAAAAATGCCGGTAATCAAATAAAAGACCATCTACTCTTTCATCTTCAGCATACTGCTCCATAGCCGATTTTACCACATCGTGATACTTTTCGTGCAGTACTTCATCTCCCTGAATATATATACACCAATCCGCTTTTTCAGAAATAGCCTGAAAAGCTTTATCCGTTTCGACAGCCAGTACCTTTCCTTCTTTGCGAAGTGTATCATCCCATATTGTTTGGATGATCTTAATCTTTTGAGGATCTATGTTTTCGATCAGTTGTAGAGTTTCATCATCCGAATTTCCTACAGCCACTACAAAGTCATCACACAATGGTAATATCGATTGAATAGCCTCTACGACGGGATAGTCATATTTGATAGCATTTCTTATAAAGCTAAATCCTGTTACATGCATGTTTTTGCAACACAATTAGAAAAAGGATTGTTGTAAAATACCACAACTAATTGGAGTGTGGTATAAATAATCAGCGTACATCATGAACTGGTCTTCGATAAATAAGTTTCTAAATATTGTCCTGATAGTTTTGGTAATAGGATACATTATCAATTATTTCTATCGCCTTCCGAAGTACGAAAGTGGCGAAAAAGCTTTGGATTTTACATCAACTTTGCTTTCCGGAGACACTTTTACTTTATCTCAGCTTAGAGGTTCATACGTGTTGTTGGACTTTTGGGGCTCTTGGTGCGGTCCATGCAGGAGAGAAAGCCCGGATTTGGTTAGTTTGTACAATGAGATGAAAGAAAAAAAGTTTAAAGGTGCGGGAAGTCTTCAGATTGTCAGTGTAGGAATAGAAACCAAAAAAGAAAGTTGGGAGAAAGCAATTCAAAATGATGGATTAATATGGCCATATCATATTGGCGAAATGGATCGGTTTTCCGGTAAAATAGCCAAATTGTACGGTGTAAGAGAAATACCAACCAAATATCTCATAAATCCGGAAGGAGTGATACTTTCTGTAAATGAAGATATTTCTGAAATAAGGAGCTATCTATTAGAACAGACTGAAAAATAAGTGCCATTTTTGCAGCTATTTTCTAATATTTCTGTCATTTTGACCCAAAAATCAAAATGGCAATAAAATTGATAACGTAGTTATTGTTACAATTGTATGATCAATAAAATTAAAGAATTTATGTCCAATCAAGTTGAAGAAGCTTCAGAAAAAAAATCCAAAAAGAAAAAGGAAGTTGAAAATATTGAATTGCAAAAAGAAATTGAAACACTAAAAGCCGAACTGGATGAGTCGAAGGATAAGTATCTCAGGCTTTTTGCAGAATTTGACAACTTCAAAAAAAGAAGTGTCAAGGAGCGTTTTGAACTTATGAAAACAGCAGCTCAGGAGACCATCTCAGCATTGCTTCCTGTCCTTGACGATTTTGACCGAGCCAAAAAGAGTGCCGAAAGTGGTGCAGAGACATTTAGTGAGGGTGTTCAGTTGGTATATCAAAAACTCTACAGCATTTTGGAGCATAAAGGTCTGAAAAGCATGGAATCTACCGGCGCAGACTTTGATCCGGAGTGGCATGAAGCTATCACAGATATTCCCGCACCGAGTGAAGAAATGAAGGGTAAGATTATCGATACTGTGGAGAAAGGATATGTGCTCAGTGATAAAATCATCAGATACGCAAAGGTCGTTGTGGCCAAATAAACATCAAGAGAGGTCACTAAAAGTGACCAAACTAAATTTAAACAGATGAAAAGGGATTATTACGAAATATTGGGTGTCGACAAAAACGCAGATGAAGGCACGATAAAAAAAGCATATCGCAAGGTCGCCATGCAATTCCATCCGGACAGAAATCCCGGAGACAAAGCCGCTGAAGACAAGTTTAAGGAAGCAGCAGAAGCTTACGAGGTACTCAGCGATGCCAATAAAAAGGCCAGATATGACAGATATGGCCATGCCGGAGTAGAAAATATGGGCGGTGGCTTTTCAGGTGGCGGCATGAATATGGAAGATATTTTTTCACATTTTGGCGATATATTTGGTGACGGAGGCAGCCCATTTGAAGGATTTTTTGGTCAAGGCGGTAGCAGAAGCAGAAGTGGCGGCGGTCAAAAAGGTAGTAATCTCAGAATAAAAGTGGCACTTACACTTGAAGAAATCGAGGCAGGAGTTACCAAGAAGATAAAAGTTAAAAAACAAGTCACCTGCAAATCTTGTAATGGTTCAGGAGCCAAAGATCGCAATAGTGTGTCTACTTGTGGTACCTGTCAGGGTTCGGGATATGTGAGACAAGTAAAAAATACATTTCTCGGCCAGATGCAAACCACAGTAGTCTGTCCTACATGCAATGGAACCGGAAAAAAGATCACTTCAGTATGTACAGCCTGTCGAGGTGACGGCCGGACTATGGACGAAGAACTCATAGAAATAGAAATACCGGCAGGCGTACAGGAAGGAATGCAGCTTTCTATGCGAGGAAAAGGAAATGCAGGTCAGGGTGGCGGTCCTGCCGGAGACCTTCTGATCAATATCGAAGAAAAAGCTCATGATCTCTTCAGTAGAGACAGCATGAATATCGTTTATGACTTGTTTCTAAATTTTGCAGATGCAGCATTAGGTACCAATGTTGAGGTGCCCACTCTTTCAGGCAACGTAAAGGTAAAAATACCGGCAGGAACACAGGCTGGCAAAATTTTCAGGCTGAAAGGCAAAGGATTGCCTTCTCTCCAGCAATATGGCAAAGGTGATCAACTGATCAATGTAAATATCTGGACACCTAAGGTACTGACTCACGAAGAGACTCAGATACTCGAAAAAATGAGAGAGATGCCCAACTTTAATCCTAAACCTAATAGTGGTGAAAAAGGATTTTTTGAGCGTATGAAAGAGTATTTTAATTAATTATATCCCATAATAATAATAATAATAGCTTTTTGGCCCGAAAAAAAAAGTCTATAACCGATCTCCTCATTACAGGGATCGCTGACAAAGGTAAAGCTGTAGGTCGCACTGAAAGCGGCGAAGTCATCTTTGTGGAAAACGCAGTACCCGGCGATATCGTCGATGTACTGGTGTACCGAAAGAAAAAATCTATGAGTCAGGCGGCAGTGACTGCTTATAAAAAGTATTCAGAAGATCGTATCAAGGCTGCCTGTACACACTTTGGTGTTTGCGGTGGCTGCAAATGGCAACATCTGGATTATCAGGCACAGTTAAAACACAAATTTCAAACAGTCAAAGACAGCATCAAACGTATCGCTAAACTGGATGATTCCATAGTACTTCCTATCATTGGATGCGATGACAACTTTCACTACAGGAACAAACTTGAGTATAGTTTCTCTTCCAAACGATGGATTACTGAACAAGAAGCATCTACTGATCATGTTATAGAGCAAAATGGAGCTCTTGGCTTCCATAAGGCCGGATATTTTGAAAAAATAGTGGAAATCAATCAGTGCCTGCTTCAAGATGATCTGACCAACAAAATCAGAAACTTTGTCCGTGATTTTACCATAAAACATGACTACAGATACTACGATTTTCGTACCCATGAAGGTATCATGAGGAATATGATCGTACGCAATACAGCCGATGGTCAATGGATGGTGATCGTTTCGTTTTCTAAAAAAGATAAAACGAAGATCATAGCTATGATGGATGCCTTAAAAAATGAATTTCCACAAATCGCCAGTCTCAATTATGTGGTCAACACTAAACTGAACGATACAATCTTTGATCTCGATATTGTAAACTATTGCGGAAATCCTTACATCATTGAGTCACTCGGACCCTTAAAATACAAGATAGGCCAAAAGTCTTTTTTTCAGACAAATACCGGTCAAGCCACTAAATTGTTTGATATAGCCGCAAGGTTTGCTGATTTTTCTCCGGATGACAATGTGTATGATTTATATACCGGACTTGGAAGTATAGCCCTCTATATTTCAAACTTAGTACAACACGTGACAGGAATAGAAGAAATACCGGAAGCTATTGCAGATGCCAATATCAATAAAGAATTTAACAAGATCACTAATGCAACTTTCTATGCAGGTGATGTCAGGGATATCCTCAATGATGATTTTGTAAAAAAACATGGTAAAGCGGATGTCGTGATCACAGACCCGCCACGTGCAGGAATGCATGAAGATGTCATCGACACATTACTGCAACTGGAAGTACCCAAAATAGTTTATATCAGTTGTAACCCTGCCTCTCAAGCCAGAGACCTGGCATTGTTATCAAAAAAATACGATGTCTTGGCTATCCAACCGGTAGATATGTTTCCGCATACCCATCATATAGAAAGTGTAGCAAAACTTTCCCTTAAAACAGATATATGAGTCAGATCGATAAATTTTTAGAGCTCGAAAAAGAGTTACAACCATATAAAAAGATATTGTCGCAGGCATCTGATGTCATCCTCAATGAAAATGTATCAAAATATCCGATTTTTGTAGTACATCAGCAGGAAATTGAAATGGGAATTTCGCTGATTGAAGCTGGTTCCAAACTCAAATGGTCTGTCAATGCTTCCACTCTTGAAGAGTTTGTAAGTAAAGAGATTATTTTTATGGACAAAGCCAAGGAGTTTATTGAAACATATAAAGATCCGGAAACCCATCTTTGTCTTTTTATACTCAGTGAGTTGGGTGCACAGTTTGTCTTTATGCCCCGGGAATGACGCAAAAAAAGCCGAAGGAACTAACTACTTCGGCTTTTTTAAGGTGTATTCAAATTTTCATATTTGTGAAAAAGTTATGAAATTGGGGTGTATCCCATTTTTTCGTTCATTCGTAATAAAATTCTTTTTGGCTACCTTCAGGAATGGGGTAAAACAAAAGGAATTTTTATTAAAGGATTTGGATACACCCTGAAATTTTAAACATGCTTTATTGAAATATTGAATTACTCGATTCTTAACATCTTGATTACTTTACTCACTTCATTATTCTTAATCTTACAGTAAAAAATTCCTGTTTGATTTCCAAGGTGCTTTGATCCTATGGTGACAGACTGATTTCCTGATGATAGATTTTCAACACCGCTATACACAGCACTTCCTTTTGCATCATAGATGGAGATTTGTGTCATGGATGGTTTTTTGAGCGACATCTGAATCATTGTTTCCCCTCTGAACGGATTTGGTTGATTTTGATTGATAAATGCTTCGTCAGGCACTTTGGTTGTGAAAGAAAATCCTATTGACCTCTCTTCCAAACCCTTGGTGATAGCCAATGCCGGGGTAATATCACCGGAAAACTTCAATAGACTGCTTAGATCTGCATTTTTATTGGCTACAAATACCAGATTAAAAAGCTCTTTCCTCGTATTATTGTTTATATCATTGGTGTGGTGATATGCAATGGTAATGTATTGTTTGCCATTTTTTTCCAGGATTCCTATATTTTCATCATGGACATCATAAGCTGCTGACTCCATACCAGTATACACCAATCCTGGTTTTACTTCCATGGTCCATTGTACACCGGAGAGTTGATCCATCATGTCACTATATACAGGCACTACTACTATTTCTCCCGTTGATACTCTCACATCTTCTATATTGATCAGCCATTTGTCTGCTGTACGGTTGGCTGTTTGTTGTGTTAGTTTCTCACTTATACTGCCATTGACATCTCCGATTTTAATTGCAATAAAATCAGATTTTTTCATGTTTTGATCCAGATTATAATACTGCATTTTACTGGAAAATATCCAAGGCTCTTTTGTATCAGCAAATTTGTGTGCTGCATCTACAAACCTCCATGAGGTATTGAATCTAAATTCGCTTTCTACTCCAAGTACCACTTTGCGCAGCTCCACAAGATCAGCAGCGGTCACTGATTTAGAATTATTGATATCCGCTGCTATCAGTTTGTAAGGAGAATCCAGTGTTTTTAATCCTAAGATATGCCTCTGCATGATGACAAGGTCCAGAGTGGTTATGCCATCTAAATGACCTGTATTTTTTTCCGGTTTGATCTCATAATCATTGAGCTTTGCAAGATTACTAAAGGTATACTTTCCTGATTGATCCGTCATCACTTCTCTCTCGGTCTCTCCGCCATCTATTTTTACTTTTGTATCAGAAACAAATTTTCCATTTTCAGTGTAAATCGATCCTGAGATATCTAATAAAGCTGTAGGGCCACATGTCTTATGGTTATCCTGGATATCTATAGTGGTGGCTGTTTGGGTTTGATTTCCAGCAAGATCTGTGACCCAAATGTATACCGTTCTGGTACCAATGCTGTCACAGTTAAATATTCTGATTGTATCATTAACATTAGCTGAATACGAAAACTTCAACTGTAGTGTCGGTGTACAATTGTCAGTACTGAAATTATCAAAAAACTTCGCTTTTACAGACACCATATTCATTACCGGCATCAGAGTTGTTGCAAGTCCTTTCATAACGACTACATTTGGACCTTTACAATCTCTTACTTTTATTAAATAAGTAGTAGTAGCAGTATTGCCACATAAATCACGTACTTCCCAGATAAATTTATGATCACCTATAGGAAAGCTTCGCACAATACTTTCATCTTTACCTGAAAATTCAGGCGTACCTCCATCATTAAATAAATCAAGTTTATAAGACCAAAGTAATTGGTTATTAGGTGTACAATTATCTGTAGCCTGAGTTCTTCTAAATCCCATTGGAGCAGATATACACTCATCATTAGATGTACACAGTGTAAAATCAGGTAAATGGAAAGTGACTTGAGGTGCTACTGTATCCCGTATTACAATTGTCTGGTCATAGGTCCATTTTCCGGGGCTACCTGGAGTATTCGTTTTGTATTGGCACCAGTCGATGACTGTCCATGTCCTGAGGATGGCTTTACAATATGCTGGGTTGTTAAATGGTTGATCCACAAAGGTAGCAGCAGTCTGACTGCATCTGTCATTTCTCAAGACAGGTGACTTGGTGACTGCTGTATCAGGTACTGCTCTCTGACAGTCATAATAATCCACTTGCGCCGGTGGCCATATGATATCATTTTCATCAAATTTGTGAAAATCTACAACATAAATAAATTGAGTATCAGTTTCTATATTGTTTGCACCATCCAGGATATAAAAATTCCGCTCTATTCTTCCGATATTACACATATTGAGTTCCCTAGTTTGAACTGATTCAAACTGTCGTTTATCCGGACAATTTTCATTGAATACCCCATTTTGATAAATAGTTGGGGATGACGGATTTGAAGGGTCGGTAATCGTAATTGTTTTTCTGACCGAATCCTGATGTTCATATGTCCCAAATTGACTTAAGTTGCGGATATCATATGGATATTCACAACTGATGGTAACATCTGGTAGTTTATGTACGATTGTAGGAGCAATATTATCTATTACCATAACGGTATCCATACATATTGTAGCGTTGCCGTGTATATCACTTACTTTTATGACTACAAGTATCGTATCGTTGACATCGTCGCAACAAAAATCCACCATAGGACCAAAATCATCATCTACATTTGAACCACATATTTTGCCCATCCTCCTCGCCTGATAAGTGAGAGTACCACTACAGTTGTCTTTTGCAGTTGTGATAAAGGACTGTGCAGTGACAGTAGCCTGCTGTCCACTCAAGGATATGAAGCGTTTTGGGATACAGACGATATCTGGCCCTAATTTATCTTTTGCCGTCACTGTGGTCTGGCAGGTGGCAGTCCTTCCTCCTGAGTCAGTTACTGTAAATGTAAAAGTATGTGTTTGATTATGTGATGATGCCAAAACTGTTC
Organism: Saprospiraceae bacterium; assembly: GCA_016718205.1. Taxonomy (GTDB): domain Bacteria; phylum Bacteroidota; class Bacteroidia; order Chitinophagales; family Saprospiraceae; genus OLB9. The sequence goes on along the minus strand of JADKEB010000034.1, from coordinate 238,683 downwards.
CCGGCACAGGATCTTGAGTAATGGTAGTATTTCCACAATTGTCACTTCTTGTAACTTTACCTCTGAAGTCAGGTACGGTCATGTAACAACTATCATTGAGTCCTACACTATCTACACCTATACAGGAAATGGTAGGATTGATCATATCCATCACTGTTATGGTAAATGAACAAGTAGCAGAATTTCCTGCTGTATCTGTAGCTGTATGGGTAATCGTATGTACTCCCACCGGAAATGACGAGCCCGAAGCCATCCCAGCCGTTCTTATTGGTGTGATAGGACTACAATTATCCATAACTGTGACATTATAATTGACTACAGCCTCACAAGTTGCTCCTGAAGTACTTGCTGTTATATTGGTAGGACAAGTGATAGTAGGTTTGATGGTATCTCTTACTATCACATGGGCTGTACAAGTAGCCGTATTTCCACATGTATCTCTTACTGTAATGGTGATGGGTATTCTTCCATTGTTGGTGTTTAAATGCGAACAATTGAAGTTTATTATATCGGGTTGTGTGGTAATGATCCTGACTATTCCTCCACAGTTATCCGTAGTACTGGATACCAATGTCCACAAATGAAAACCTGCTACCATGCCCGTACTTCCTAAGTAAATTGTTGAATCTTTACAAACAAGGTTTGGTGGGATTGTATCACGGATGGAAATCACCTGATAGCAGGTATCTGCATTTCCGGAAGTATCATTTATAGCGTAATGTCTTCTTACCAGTTTCCTATTAGCACAAGTACTGTCTCTGGTTTCATCTTTTATCCATCTGAATGACGTGGAGTCAAGTCTCACATCATCAGTAGCACCGCCTCCTGCTGCTCTAAAAGCCATAAAAGTGGAGTAGGGGGAAGGGAGTGGAGAGGGACATTGAACTTTTATGGTATCTGACGGACAAGTGATGACAGGTGGTACATTATCTATTACTGTTACTGTATGACAACATACTTTTGCTAAATTACCATATCTGTCTTTTGCTTTCCAACATACCGTTGTTGTACCTAACGGAAAATTTGCTATCGTGTCGCTGTTACCAGTATAATTATTAACAATATCTGAAATACTGAAACTGCAATTTTCAGTGACAGTTGGCGGTCCAAAATCTACCCTGATAGTCGGCATCCTTTGAGCAATTAATCTTCCGTTTTGGTCTGTTCCTGCAGTTATATCTCCAGGACATGTCAAAATCGGAGGAGTAGTATCTCTGATCATAATCAAATGATTACAAACATTATTAGGTGTTTCACAATCATCTACCACCCATCTGATAATAAATGTATCTACTGATCTAGGCCCTAAATCAATCGTTGAAGGGTAATTACCACCCATGTCTGGTGCTACCACAACCAGAGGACCACCATCAATTGTATATGCAAGTCGCGAAATCGGGCAACTTACAGGAGGAGGTGGTATACTTGCTGTTGGTCTATTTGCAATCACATTGACCGTACAATTACTTCCTACATAAAAAGTTTGTGTACTAGGACATGTAATGGCATCAGGTGAATGGAGGACGACGTTTTTGGGATGGTTCCCCTCATTTGAAAATAAAATACTGTTCAGTTGTAATATGTTTGCTGCGGGAATCAGCAAAGAAGCTATACTCACAATACATGTCAGATGCTTCAGGAATACCGGTTTTTGTTTCATAATAAAATGGTTTATTCAATGAAAAAAGGTCACGTTTTTGGGAAGGGACCTCGAATAAATCAAATCTTACTTTTATCATAAAACAAAGATTGTGCCAGTTTTATAAATTATGTATTTTAATAATGTGATTTGAATTATTCTTTGAGATTACTTTACAAATTTTCAAATACTCAAGAGTTAAGTGCAATAAAACCACAGGAGTATTAAACTTTGTTACTCGCTTAATGCTTTATATATCTGCTTTACTATTTGTGCAATTCTGATGCATCATACCAATTTTTACTTTTTATGATTACTGATCCCATTATCGCTATTGACAACATAGACGACAAACATGTCCTCCGCAACTTCATACACATCAAAGGTGCGAGGTCCAATAATTTAAAAAATATAGAACTCTTTATTCCAAAAAATAAATTAGTGGTCGTCACCGGTGTTTCCGGCTCAGGTAAATCTTCTCTTATCATTGATACGCTCTATGCTGAAGGTCAAAGACGCTATGTAGAAAGTCTCTCATCATATGCCCGACAGTTTCTCGACAGAATGAAAAAACCGGAAGTCGACTTCATCAAGGGAATCTGCCCAGCCATAGCGGTAGAACAAAAGGTCAGCACCTCCAATGCAAGATCAACAGTAGGATCTATGACAGAGGTGTATGATTATTTGAGATTGTTGTATGCACGTATAGGCAAAACCATTTCGCCGATCACCGGAGATATTGTCAAAAAACATGATGTTAGTGAAGTGGTTAATTACATTTATACATTATCACCTGACTCAAAAGTCCAGTTACTCATTCCCCTTCAGTACCGCCATGAACGAACTGTGGGTCAGGAATTGAATTTGTTACTTCAGAAGGGATATAGCCGATTGTTAAAAAAAGGTGAAATAATTTCTATTGAAGATGTGCTGTCGGATACGTCGATAGACTTATCAAAATCCGTAGTAAGTCATGATAAAAGTGATTTTAGAGTGTTGATAGATCGATTTGTAGTTGATGATAAGGAAGATAATAAAAAGCGTATTGCAGATTCTGTGCAGATTGCTTTTTCTGAATCAGAGGGTGAGTGTTTTATTTTTACACCCGATGCAGAAGAAAAATACTTCAACAACAGATTTGAGCTTGATGGCATAAGTTTTCTTGAACCGACACACCAACTTTTCAACTTTAACAATCCGTATGGCGCATGTCCCAAATGTGAAGGTTATGGTAAAATGCTGGGTATAGATCCTGATAAAGTTATTCCGGATGAAGACCTGTCTATATATCAGGAAGCCATTGCTTGCTGGAGAGGCGAAAAAGGAAAAATGTGGTGGAATCAATTGATCATGAATGCAGACAAATTTGATTTTCCTGTACACAAAGCATATAAAGAACTCACAGACTCTCAAAAAGAGCTATTATGGAAAGGAAATGATTATTTTGATGGAATAGATGCATTTTTTCAGGAACTCGAAGATGGAGCTTATAAAATTCAAAACCGTGTCATGCTGTCCAGATACAGAGGAAAAACAGTCTGTAATGTATGCAAGGAGGTCGTTTGAGAAAGGAAGCCATCTATGTAAAAATAAATGATACTGATATTACGAAACTCATTCATATCCCTATAGATGATCTTCTATCTTTTATTGCCTCGATAAAACTCAGTGACTATGATCAAAAGATAGCTGAAAGAATTCTCTCTGAAATCAAAAGCAGACTGAATACAATGGTACAAATTGGGTTGGGATATCTTACCCTTGACAGGCTAGCAGCCACATTAAGTGGTGGTGAGACTCAACGTATCAACCTTACACGGACTTTAGGAAGTAACCTTACAAATTCTTTATATATACTTGATGAGCCAAGTGTAGGACTTCATCCAAAGGATACTGAAAAGTTAGTAGCTGTTCTTAAGAAATTAAGGGATCTTGGCAATACTGTTGTGGTAATAGAACACGAAGAAGCTGTAATACGGAATGCTGATTATATAGTTGATATAGGCCCCGAAGCCGGAATACATGGAGGTCATTTAGTCTATTCAGGCAATTATTCTGATTTCATCAAAGGGATCAAAGACAATCTTACATCGGACTATCTTACAGGTATTAGAAAGATATATGTACCGGATACAAAAAGAAAAGTACTGCAGAAACTAATCATTAAAGGTGCACGTCAACATAATCTCAAAAACATTGATGTAACTATACCATTGCAGACTATGACAGTTGTAACAGGTGTATCAGGCTCCGGTAAAACAAGTTTGGTAAAACATATACTGTATCCGGGTCTTAAGTTACTTATAAATGATCCGGTTGCATATTCTCCAGGCAAACATGATCAGATATCCGGTGATATACGCAATATCAAAATGGTAGAGATGGTAAGCCAAAGTCCTATCGGAAAATCATCCAGATCCAATCCTGTAACTTACGTCAAGGCTTATGATGACATCCGAAAACTGTATGCTGACCAGCAACTCTCCAAGATCAAAGGATTTGAACCAAAACATTTTTCTTTCAATATAGAAGGTGGAAGATGTGAAACATGCAAAGGAGATGGATATCTTACAGTAGAGATGCAGTTTCTGGCAGATGTCACTTTGACTTGTGATGAGTGTGGTGGCAAAAGATTCAAAAGAGAAGTACTGGAAGTAACTTATCAGGATAAGAATATTTTTGAATTGCTTGACATGACTATTGAAGAGTCATTGGAATTTTTTAAATCTAAAAAAAATATTTTAGCAAGACTTCAACCATTGTATGATGTGGGACTGGGATATATTAAGTTAGGTCAATCCAGTAATACGCTGTCAGGAGGTGAGGCACAGAGGGTAAAACTGGCCAGTTTTCTTACAAAAGAGTATTTATCAAAAAATATATTCTTTATTTTCGATGAACCAACCACAGGTCTTCACTTTCACGATATCAATAAACTCATGGATGCCTTTAATTCATTAGTTGAGAATGGTCATACTGTACTTATAGTGGAGCACAATATGGAGTCATCAGAGCTGCAGACTGGGTCATAGATTTGGGTCCTGGAGGAGGAAAAGGCGGAGGAAATCTGATTTTCGAAGGGAGACCTGAAGAACTTAAAAAAATAGAAGGATCATATACCGGTCAGTTTTTTATATATAAATGACCCTTCCAAATTGCGTTTATTGCAAATATCTTATTGCAAAGTATATGCATTGTTTTCAATCAAATATTGCGTGTTTATTTTAAGGTGCCTTGCTAGGGCATTTTTACTAAAAATAAACTTGTTTGTAGAAAATGTTTTTGTCAATTTACTGATTTTGAGTAAAGACGAAGCAAAGCTTGTTTTAAAGACATTTATCGTCTATCGTCGGTATAGTTAATGTTTCACGTGGAACATTAGTAATATGTTCCACGTGAAACATCCAACTAAGAGTATGTTTAAATTTATATTGTCTTAAAATCAATGTAATATGAACCTGACTTCAAAATAATCGCCTTATTTAGTTCACCTGCCCGTCTATATTATAGTTGGCAGGCAGGCTAAATGCGTTGATTATTTTATTGTCAGAACCATAATCACTTAATTTACAACTAAGAAAATTTTAAACATACTCTAATATTCATTTGCACATACTCCATCTAAAAAAAGCTGTGGAGGTCTCCAAACTTTTTTTTTAAATTACGGAATATTTATTATTCTAAATACGATGTTAATCCAAAAACATTTATATTTGCATCGATAAATAAGTTAGCAAAAAGGTAGGTGAGCAATCGCCTGCCTTTTTTTATTTATGTTCGCTTTGCTCCAAAAAAAATTATTACTACACCGTCTCTTCCAGAAAACTTACTAATTTCATTCTACTTCTGTTAGGAGCTTTCTTGTAGATCTTCATTTATATTAAGAATTTTCCATTTTAATAATTGTACTTTGTCAACTTAGGAGCTATCAGGAAACTCTTCATATAGGTAATCAGGTTTTAAAAGTAAAATTTAAATTATTGCTTAAGGGTCGACCTTCGGGACGCTCCTCAGTCAAAAAAGGCCATTCGACCACTAAGCCGACGAAGGAGGACTGGTGAGCGATTCGGACAAAACCGTGCCTGCATTGGATTGGACCGGCAGGCCTAAGAGATATAAATATTATCTCTGACACTACTTAATTAGTACATAATGAAGGAAGAGGTAAATCTACCAAAGTAGAATTAATCACTAATGTTATGTTAAGCGTTGAATAACGGATAATTCATTAAAGGATGTAAATAGCCAAGACAAAAAAATTACGCTTGTAAAGTAAAAATTACCACTTCAAACCTATTGTTAATAGTGTAACAATACTCTAGGTCACAAAGGAAAGCTGTGATTATAAACACATACCTTTAAACTAACAAACCTTTCTAATAAATGATAATTGCTTGTTTTTCATTCACGATAAAAGTATCGCTCTCTACTCTCTTAAGAAAAGAACCTAATGCAATGTTGAATGCATCTGGGCGTTCCATCATGGGAGCATGTCCACATTTATCTACTTTAACCAACTCAGAATTTGGGATTAATTCATTAAACTTTTCACCCACCCAGATCGGAGTTACACCATCCTGAATACCCCAAACCAATAATGTAGGCACTTTGATACTATCTAACCTATCTTCCAGATTGTGTCTAACAGCAGATTTTGCAAGAGCCACAACACACATCGCTCTCTTCAAATCATTTACGGTTTCATAGACCTGATCAACTAGTTCTTTTGTGGCAATAGCAGGATCATAAAATACACTCTCTGCCTTTTGTTTCATATATTCATAATTTCCTCTCTTAGGAAATGTGGTACCCATAGCACTTTCAAAAAAGTCCGCTGCTACCAGTTAAAATCATACTTCGCACTCTATTCGGATTCTTCAAAGTATATAGTTGAGCTATATGTCCACCCAAAGAATTACCAAGTAGATGCACTTCTTTATACCCCTTATACTCAATAAATTCTTCTACATACTCCACCAATTTCATTACTGATAAACTTCTTAAAGAAATTTCAAAAATAGGTAGAATAGGTACTAAAACATTATGGCTATCAGAAAAATGTTTAATTATGCCTTCAAAATTACTCAATGCACCCAATAGACCATGCAATAATATAACAGGAGTACCACCTTTATCACCAGATTCAGTATAACGGAACATATCCGATTCAATAATGTTATGCGATGCCATAATCTACAAAATAAAGCCCAATATAAGTTGTATTTCTATAATTTTTTAATCCTAAGTACAAAAATTGCAAAAACAGTAACAGTGATAAGACCTAAGGCACCACCCTGATGCATTACACCCAAAGCAACAGGGATGGAACCTTTACTGTTGATTACTGTAAATATTCCAAGAAGTATTTGAATTAAAATGGATCCAAGAAGAAAATATGGAAGCCATTTTATATATGTAAGTCTTGATTCAGAACAAGTTTTATATAATTTAAAAATCAAATAAACTCCCAATATTAAAACTAAATATGCTGTATTTCTATGCAAAAATGAATCAATGCAGGCATAAAAGAATTTCTATCATAATTATAAAAATTGCTCAGGTTCCACTCTTCCTTAATAAAAATAATATCAGGAAAATATGCACCGTTCATATCAGGCCATGTTGGATAAATGACGGCAGCTTTCATGCCTGAAAGCATTCCCCCGAGAAAGAGTTGAAAGGCAATTATTCCTAACAAAATAGAAGACGTCTTCAAAATATTTGTTCCTACCAATTCAATATCAGAATGAATATCTAACGACTTCAAATATGTCCACAACAACGCAACAAAAACACATACCGCAATCAGTAAATGAATAGACAATTTATAAGCATTCACCCACGGTCGTTCTATCAATCCACTCGCTACCATAATCCAACCAAATATTGCAGCAAGAAAAGCAAAAATACAACCACAGCAAGATGGCGAATCAGGATCTTGTCCAACATACCTTTACTGTAAAAAATAAATAAATGGTATCAGGAAAACAAACCCCATCATTCTTGCCCAGAGTCTGTGTATATACTCCCAAAAATATATGAATTTAAAATCTTCCAAACTCATCCCTTCGTTTATTTCCCGGTATTGTGGCGTTTGTTTATACTTCATAAACTCATCGTTCCATCTATCTCCTGATATTGGAGGGAGAATGCCTGTCACCACCTCCCATTTTGTAATCGATAACCCTGACTCAGTCAAGCGGGTTATTCCACCTACAATAACCTGAATAAATACCATTACAAGACCAATAAAAAGCCATATTTTAATAATCTTTGAATATTTCATGTTTTGGGTTTGGTCTATAATTGTCAACCATTAAAACTAACAGAATAACAGCATCTGGTTCTCATTATTTAATAACTTGATATCGATGCAAAGGTAGCTATACATTTTAAGTTTTTAAAAGTAAAAAAATCGTACAGCCAAATTTACTATTAATAATTATTTTTTAAAGTTAAAAATACAACTATCATTATCAGCTGTGTGGGAATGTTGATAATCAATATATTGAATTTTAATTTATCTTTATCAACATGAGATTCACATATATCAACATTCTAAATTATTGAATTATAATCAATTAACATTTCAACATTTTAAAATATTAACATATTCGCATTTATAATGGAGTGTATATAATATGTTGATAGCATGGTTAAAATCTGAGGTCAAATGTACATATCTTTATTTTTAAATGTATAATTATATTTTATGGTAATGATATGCTATTTTTACAATTATTTATACAAAAAAGGTGTGGATAACAAGTCGCATAAAATATTATAAAATCAAATATTTATACATATTAAATTATTTAAATGTTAATAAGATATAATGAGAGTAGTCATACAAAGGGTTTTAAAAGCCAGCGTAACCATTGACGATACTATTCATTCAGAAATCGATAAAGGATTATTGGTTCTTCTGGGTATTGAAAAGGAAGATACATTAGATGATGCTACTTGGCTGGCACTAAAGTTGTCTGCTATGCGCATATTTAGTGATGAAGATGGTAAAATGAATCTATCGATAAGTGAAGTAGAAATGGCGAATTTCTTGTTGTAAGTCAATTTACGCTACATGCGAGTACAAAAAGGAAACAGACCATCATTTATAAAGTCAGCTCACCCTGATATTGCAATACCTTTGTATGAATATTTTTGTAAAAAATTAAAAGATATAGCTTCTGTAAATGTAAAAACCGGAGTTTTTGCCGCAGACATGAAGGTTTCTTTGTTAAATGATGGTCCAGTGACTATTATTATGGATTCAAAAACAAGAGAATAGTGAATATAAAAAAAGTACCAAAAGGATGTAGATCACTGGATCAATACTGTGGGAATAAGATACTTTTCAGAACTGACGAATATGGCCATCCTTACCGAAGAGGTTGGAGAGGTAGCCAGATTGATGGCAAGAATATATGGTGAACAATCATTTAGAGACCAAATAAGTATCGATGAGCAAAAAAACAAACTGGCAGATGAACTGGCGGATGTCATTTGGGTTGTCACCTGTCTTGCAAATCAAACAGGTATAGATTTGGAAGATAGCTTGAAAAAAAATTTTGCAAAGAAAAATACCCGTGACTCAGAAAGACATAAGGAAAATGATAAGCTAAAGTAAGAAAATGGTTAATAATGTTTTCGTTAAAACTAGTGGTATTGTAACTTTATAATATAATTACACTGTCGTTTAGATAAGGCAAAGTTATAAAGTCCTTCTCTTTCAAGGGAAGGATTTAGGATGGGTAAAAACAATTAAAAATACCTTAACTAAACGACATTCAATATAATAATGTAATGCAAAGTCTTAAACATAGATATACCTTTGCAAAATGGTTTGTAATTTTTTTCACTTTTAAACACTACTTTTCAATATTTTGAAATTTCAGTGTTTTGCGGTGCAATTTATTTTCAATCCAGTGGTTATGACAAATATAAATTGTATAAAAATTATCAATTTCATATTTTTTTGTTATTATTCCTATTTAGTTGAATTAAAAGAATTACTTTTGTATCGTAGTTATGTATAAAAATATTCTTTAATATTCTTTTTGGAATCTTATAAAACGAATTGCATGAAATGGATTGTATTATTTAGTATTATTTGTAATGTTTATGTTGTATATCATCACGATATAACACAGTCATTTTTGTATAATAAAAATGATGGTACAAGTATCAAAATCAATACAATAACTAATAGTATCCCGGAAAAAAAACTGGATGAGTATTCCGAATCTAAGCCTTACAAATCAAGTATTAAGCCAAAATTGCAACAAACCTCTATAGAAGTACAACATTTTCCATCTACCAATAATAATAGTACTAATGATTTACAGTCAGACATGGTACGAAGTGATGATAATATAGAATCAGAATATAAAATAGAAGTAAAAATCCGAACTATAGATTCATCTCAGATGACAAATATGGAAGTTAGTGATTTTACTCCATCAATTGAAAATGAAAAATACTAAATGCAGAAGTCATAACATTGCCTACACCTGCAGAAGGAACCAATCAATCGGATGATGCATCAGTTTCTATTGCATCAATTGAAGAATTGGATAAAGGAGCAATAAAAGAAGATGCAGAAGTTATAACATCGACCCCAACAATTGGGACATCCGAAGTCATCCAATCAGAAGAAACATCAGCAGCTAATGTTTCAATTAAAGAATTGGATAAAGGAGCAATAAAAAAAGATGTTGAAGTTGTAACACCGACCTCATCAGTATCGGGAACCACCCAAGCTGGTGAATCATCTATTTCTGATAAAACGGTTAATGAGTTGGAAAATAAAGTAGCTGTAGAAACGTATTTAGAAAACAAAGTTGTTTCTGATGCAGAGAGCCAAATAAAAGAATTATCTGAAACTAAGACAGATGAAGACCAGAAAAAAAATAAACAGGATGAAAAAAGTCTAATCATCAACAGAAACTTTGAAATAGCTCTGCAATATAATATGAATGGCAATCATACCAAGGCAATACCTTTATATTTAAATATACTTGAAGTAGACCCAAACCATAAAGAAGCAAATTATAATCTTGCGTTGACAAAAATAGAACTCAACGACCTAAAAGAAGGGTGTAAACTTCTGCAAAAGTCATACAATCTTGGAATTGATCAAGCAAAAGAGATGATTGACCAACATTGCAGATGGTGATTTCTTTCATATAAAATCTATTTTTAATAGTATCAACGTATCAATTTACTATTTCACACCAGGAGTTCTCTCAAGAAACTCATCGTATAGCAGCGTATGCCTGCTTTCCATCGGTATCTTCCAGCCTTTGATAAATAAATGTTCGATTTGGGTTTTTGTCTCAAAAGGATCACCAGTTGAAACAAACAGATTAGCTACTTTATTTTTTTCCAGACTTCCATATTTATCAGCTACACCAAATATTTCCGCAGGGTAGATAGTCACCGCCTTGAGAGCTTCATCTATACCTAATCCATAAGCTGCAGCAAAACCAGCATTGAAAGGCAGATTGCGTGTATTTTCAGATCCATCAGTGCGAATCGCAACTTTGACTCCCGCTTTAGACATTTTGCCGGCATTGGCATAAGATGCGTCATATCTGTCGTTGTCTCTACCTGGAACAGCCAGAACCGGACCAGTAATTACCGCAATTTTAGCCTTCGCAATTTTATCGGCTAGTCTCCATCCTTCTGATACGCCGGTTAGGACTACTTTCAGCTTTTTGTCCGCTACCCATTCGAGTGCACTTTCAATATCTCCTTTAGAGTTGACTTCTATTAAAATCGGAACTTGTCCCCTGAACACTGGCAATAACGCTTCCATTTGTGGATTGTTATTCAACCATTTTTGATTTTCGGCTTTTGCCAGTGAATCCATTTTATGATATTGAGTCACACTTTCCCAGACATCATTGATATTTTTTAGTGCTTTATCTGCGTCTTTTTTGATATCATCATCTGTTCTTCTGTCCCATCGGCCCCTTCTTCCTGTAGAAGGAAAATTCATGACAATATGCTCTGCACCTGTCGTCATCTGCTCCGGGCTGTAACCGAACAAGTCGATCAATGCTCCTGTACCCGGGAAAGTACCTCCTGAAGGTTTGGCAAATACGGTAGTTACACCATTTATGCGGGTGACGGGTATAGCCACAGCATTGGGATTGACAGCAGTAAGTGCCTTCATGTGTGGGATATAATCGCCTAGTTCACTGAAATCATTGGTAACAGAAATCGATGACACTTCTGAAAGGCCAACCCTGCTTCCACCGTCGATCATACCAGGATAAATGTGTTTTGATGTACAATCTACTACTTTTGAATGCTGAGGTTCGGAAAGATTGGTGCCTATATCTGCTATGATTCCATCTTTCAGAAGGATATCTCCGATGAAAGTACCGGAAGTCACAGTATGAATCGTCCCGTTTTTGAGCAAAAATATACCGGACTCTGCCTTTTTTACCTGCTGAGCCGAAACAACCAAACTGGAAAACGCTATTTGTACTACAAGAATGATGTACTGTTCATTTCTGGAAATTGAAAGATTAATGGGAGTGATTTTGAGCATATTTAAATCTAAGGTAACGGGAGTAACTTTCAGAAAGGAGTGTCTCAGAGATACCTCTAAGGCAACTTTTGTCTTCGGCATTGATGTCATTTTCGTAAAATGAAGAATATTTTTCAGCGGGGTTGATGTCTACCCGAACATCATCAGGATCTTTAGTGATATCAAAATGTACTTGACCATCCACCAATGTCATCTGTGGTATAGCATACACTGATAAAGGATGGCCTTTAAAAACGGCAATGTCTGCATCTTTTCCGACTTCAAGTGATCCTGTCCTTTTATCGATTCCGAGCTGTATGGCAGGATTGATAGTGATCATCGCCAAAGCCTGGTCGTCGGTGAGATTACCATATCTTTGAGTTTTTCCGGCTTCATGATAAAGATGTCTTATAAGTTCTTCTGAATCTGAATTGATAGAAGTGACAACACCATTTTTGGCAAGAATTGCCGCATTATAAGCAGTAGAATAATATACTTCAAATTTATAAGCCCACCAGTCAGCAAACACAGAAGCCGTGGCACCAAAAGCTGCCAATTCCGGAGCTACTTTAAATCCTTCATTTACGTGCTGAAAACAGATTTTATTGACACCAAAGTCTTTCAGTACCCGCATGAGCATCAATATCTCATCAGCACGGTATGAATGACAATGAATCAGTATATTGCCACGAAGTATATCCGCAACAGTTTCATGTCTTAGATTATAAGCGGGAGAAGACTTACTGATTCCTTTCTTAAAATCATCCCATTCCTTCATATACATCCGGGCTTCTGTAAAAGCATTTCTAAATACTTGCTCTACACCCATGCGCGTATTGGGCATGATTCTGTTGCCTTCGCCATGTACTCGAATAGGATTTTCGCCCAGTGCAAATTTTATGGTACGTGGTGCGCCTTCCATTCGGAGTTCATCTGGATTGGCAGTACCGTATCTGTGTTTGATTGTTTCGCATTGGCCGCCGATAGCGTTGGCCGAGCCGTGCATAGCATGAGATGCGGTAACTCCACCAGCTAAAGCCCTGTAAATAGAAACATCCAAAGGATCTAAGGCATCACCAACATTTACTTCTGCTGTTACAGGATTTGTCGCTTCATTGACGACATCAAGTCCGATGTGTGAATGACAGTCGATGATGCCTGGCATCACAAAAGTCCTTTGCGTCGATCACCTGAACACCCGATGGAGCAGTGATATTTTTATCTATCCGTGTGATTTTCCGTTGGTCACCAGAATGTCTGTATTTTCTTTAGTACCCTGAGTTACCGTAAGGATAGTTCCATTTTTAATTAGTACATTTTGGGCATGCGTAAATACAGACAAGAGGCATAAGGAGAATAAATAAAATATTTTGTCATGGTCATATTTTTTTATTTAGGATTAAAGTTTTGGATCACCTTCCAATTCACCTTTTATAGGAAATGATCCGAATTGGCCGACAGATACAGAACCTTTGTAAGACTTATCTTCAAATTCAAGAGCGAAATCCACTTTTACAGGTTGGCCCATATCTGTCATAATATTAAAAGTTACTTTGGTTCCTTCCACATTGATATCAGAAGCTACATCATTTTTATCAGGAGAAGAATCATCTGTCACGGTGATCTTGTACTCTCCCTGTTTTTTTGAAATATTGATTTTTCCTTTTGGACAGAACCCGGCACTTCAACTGTATAGGACCATAGCCCGTCAACTTTACCTGAATCAGAAGATTTTGATTCTTGTTTTTTAGGTTTTTCTGAGTAATCATACTTTTTACCATCGACAAAAACGAACTTGATCACTGACTTCTCACTGAAATATGGTTTGTCTGTAATGACCAGATTGGCAAGTTTTCCTTTGTCAACGGTGCCGGCAAGTGATGAAATACCCAGCATTTGAGCAGGATGCGTTGTCAATGCTGCAAGTGCGTAATTTTCAGAGAGACCATTTTCTATCAGTCGTCTCAGATTCTTTTTGATATCTGATGGTTTTGCATTCAGAAAAGAGAAGCCGAATTTGATTCCATTCTTTTCAAAAACAGATGCCTGCGACAGATATTCTTTCACAGATTCCTTTTGCTTTTTATCAAACTGATCTTTTTCCGGGTTTTGCTCTTTTATGATTTCTTTTTTCATCTCCTTTGCTGAAGATGTGTCTTTTTTTGCAGATTTTTCATCTTCTTTTTTACCTTCAGCTTTTTCTTCCTCAGGAAGTTCAAGCGATAGAAGCACCTGAACATTCTGTGCAACAGGAGACTTAAGCAACAATTTATCATTGCTGCCATCTCCCAAAAGATAAATCCCACTTTGACCAGGTAATAGCAGGCCTCTGGGCGCCACATGTGAAATAACAAAACCTGCAGCTCTCATATCTGTGACAGATTTGTCTGTAGATCTATATACATCTGTGGCTTGAATCTGAGGAGTGATACCAGCAACATCATTGGGTGGATTGCCCGGATCCTGTACCCTTGGTCTGTCAATGCGGGTTTTGAACTTGCTCTGGCTGATTCAGGTCTGGCAACTCCGACATTAGAGTATGCGTCGATAAATCCAGCATACACATAAAAAGAATCTGCTTTGATAATCTGAGCATCAAAAGGTGGCTTGATTACTGGTCCGATATCGGCTATAACCCCATCTTTGGTGAGAACATTTTGAAGGGGAAGGATAGTGCCCGGTTGTTTTACCACAAAACAGTTTTGAAAAAGTAAGTATTGCTCAATAGTTTGGGAGCATCACTATTTTGGGCAAAAAGTCCACCTAATGATGTAGTTATCAAAAATGTGAACACACCAACAAGCCGGAAAATTTTAAATTTCAGCATTTTAATGATTTAAAAATTAGAAAGTTGACGGAAAGAAGTATGCGCCATTTTACTACTTCATCCCAAAAAATGCACAAAGTAAAATTCTGTGGGGAATTTTGGATGTAAACAGGGAGAAATATTTCAGTGGGTTGACTTTTTAAAGATCAAGATGATGAATGTACAACACAATGATGCATTGAAGCCTTTGGAGTTTGTTTAATATAGATAGTCCTATTTGGTTTGATAAATAAAGGGCAATAATTATTAAAACATACAATTTTAAGTCCTGCATCCTAAATATTGCAGGATTTTTTTTAGTATTGCAGTCCATTAGGCTCATAATGATCAGATATATCCTTTGCCTTTTTTATATTTTTCCACTGATGGCATCCGACCAAAATAGGCCTAATGTAATCATCATTTATACAGACGACATTGGGTACGGTGATTTATCTTGCTACGGAGCCACAAATCTCCAAACAAAAAACATTGACAAACTTGCCGCTGAAGGCTTACGATTTACACAAGCTCATTGTCCTGCGGCAACCTGTACTCCATCAAGATATGCTCTTTTGACTGGCGAATATTCGTGGAGAAACCGGGAACAGGTGTAGCTCGCGGAGATGCGCCCATGATCATCACTCCTGAAAGGTATACACTTGCAGACATGTTCAAATCTGATGGGTACACCACCGCCGTCACCGGAAAATGGCATCTGGGGCTTGGGGCAAAAGACCAGCAGGATTGGAATGGGTTGATGACACCTGGGCAAAGGGATATTGGGTTTGACTATTCTTACATCATGGCAGCTACCGGTGACAGAGTACCATGCGTATTTATGGAAAACGATAGAATATCAAATCTTGACCCTTCAGACCCTATAGAAGTCAGTTATACTACACCATTTGAAGGACTTCCTACCGGAAAAAATAATCCGGAATTGTTAAAGGTACACCCAAGCCACGGGCATGATCAGGCTTTGATCAACGGGATATCAAGAATAGGGTATATGAAAGGAGGAAATAAAGCTTTATGGGTTGACGAAAATATAGCTGACTCGATCACGACAAAAGCAGTGAAATTCATCGAAAAAACCACAAAAACCCCTTTTTTTTTTATTTGCTACCAACGATATTCACGTACCAGGGCTCCACATCCAAGGTTTGTGGGTACTACGGATATGGGACCCCGCGGAGACGCCATAGTTCAGATGGATTGGTGTGTGGGACAGATTTTGACAACTTTAGACAAACTCCATTTGAGAGATAATACGATAATCATATTTACAAGTGACAATGGTCGGTGGTCGACGACGGATACAAGGATGATGCTGTTGAAAAGTTGGGTGGTCATACACCATCTGGAGGACTCCGTGGTGGTAAGTATAGCAAATTTGAAGCCGGTACCAGAGTGCCTTTTATCATCAGATATCCCGGAAAAATAAAAAAAGGAGTATCACATGCTTTGGTCAGTCAGATAGATATGATCTCCAGTTTGGCTTCTTTATTAAAAATATCACTTCCCGAAAGGAGCGCACCTGATAGTTTTGATGAGTGGAAGAGTTGGTCAGGCAAAAATACAAAGGGAAGAAAGTATATCATAGAAGCTACCAACTCTGCATCTCTATCTGTCAGAACAGCCCAATGGAAGTATATAGAGCCAGGTAGTAATGCATATAAATATGATAAATACACCAATATTGAGCTTGGAAATGATACCATAGATCAGCTTTATGATCTAAAATCAGATCCCGGAGAAACTAAAAATCTGGCAATTCATAGACCTGATATCATCAAAGAAATGACAACGCTTCTCAAAACAATAAAAGAATCTGAAGCCACACGATTTAAAGAAAAAATAAGAAAATGAAACCTATAAAAACAATTGTATTTTTTGGTATAGCAGTATTGTTGGTACAATGCTCACTTATAGCCCAATCACTAGACAAGAGACCAAACATCATCATGATTTTTTCGGACGATCACGCTTTGCAAGCCATCAGTGCATACGGGAGCCCACATATAAAGACTCCTAATATAGATAGAATAGCATCAGAAGGCGCCATTTTCAAAAATACTTTTGTTACCAACTCTATCTGTGCGCCAAGTCGGGCAGTATTGCTAACAGGTAAATATAATCACATCAATGGTCAATACGATAATCGTAATGAAACCAAAATAAATACCGGTCAGGATATGTATCCTAAGCACTTGCAGCAACACGGATATCAGACAGCCTGGATCGGAAAATGGCATATCAATAACCTGCCACAATATTTTGATTACTGGAAGATCCTCCCGGGACAAGGGTTGTATTATAATCCTGATTTTATTCAGATGGATTCATCAAGAGTAAGAATAGATGGATATACAACGGATATCATCACGGAGCAAGCTATCGATTGGCTTGATAAAGGAAGGGATAAAACCAAACCATTTAGCTTAGTGATAGGACACAAGGCACCTCACAGAGAGTGGCAGCCGGATACAAAAGACCTTAATGCTTTTGATGGCAAGCCCTTTGCTGTGCCGGATAACTTTTTTGATGGCTATAAGGGAAGAAACGCCGCGGCACATCAAGATATGGAGGTTAAAAACCTGCGGTGGGATTGGGATTCTAAAGTAAACACTCAGGATCTGCCATTTGTAAAAAGAATGACTCCCGAACAAAGACAAGCCTGGAACCAATACTATGATACTGAGAATGCAAAGCTGGATACCAGCCGCATGACATCAAAAGAAATAGCCCTGTGGAAATATCAAAGATATATGCATGATTATATGGCATGTATATTATCGTTGGACAGAAATATCGGGAAAGTACTCGACTATCTGACCAAAAAGGGCTTGGACAAAAACACCATTGTCATGTATTCATCAGATCAGGGATTTTATCTTGGTGAGCATGGCTGGTATGACAAAAGATTTATGTATGAGCAGTCACTTCGTGCACCATTTGTCATGAAATATCCGGGAGTGATTTCGCCAAAAACAGTGATTGAGGACATGGTGGTCAATATTGATTTTGCTCCAACATTACTGGATATAGCCGGAATAAAAGCGCCGGCCGACATGCAAGGGAAATCAGTGTTGCCATTGACACAAAAGACCAAACCTGTTAAAAGTTGGCGCAAAAGTATGTATTACCATTATTATGAATATCCTGATCCGCACAGAGTGCTGCCTCACCTCGGTATCAGGACGGAAAGATATAAATTGATCTTATTTTATGGAGATGGTAGTCATTCATGGGAATTATTTGATATAAAAAATGACCCTGATGAAATGCATAATATCTATGGGCAACCTTCAAATAGAAAATTGACCAGTCAGCTTAAAAAAGAATTAAACCAATTGATGATCCAATACAAGGACAAAGAGGGATTGAAGATTTTGGCAAAAGCACCATAAAAGTCAAGAAATACCCGGAAAGAAGGCATCTTTGAAATGGGTGATGGCTGGATTTCTTTTTTTATCAAAAACGATAGAAATAATATCAAATCTAATGGCCCAATCATGGTTTACTTTTTCCATATATCTGTTGGCGGCATCAATAATCAGATTTTCTTTATAGGCGGAAACGCTATCTTCGGGTTCACCAAAATAAGTATAGGATTTGGATTTGACTTCTACGAAAACAAGTACATCCTGATCTTTACAAATGATGTCAATTTCTGCCTTACTGAATCGCCAGTTTCGTTCCAGAATAGTATATCCCAATCCCTGAAGAAAAGCTGTTGCAGTATCTTCACCCAAGAGACCTATAGTTTGTTGTCGTGCCATAAAGTGTTACAAAATTAACATTTATCGATTAGTTTTGTATTTAAGTCAAAAATAAAGTACATAGTTACAGAGATAATTGGCATCTTTGTGGATACAATTTCCAATTGATATGGTACACAACCTGTCTTTAAAAAACTCCATTGCCAATAAATATCTTGCTCAGTTAAGAGATGTCAATATTCAGAATAATCGGCTTCTTTTCAGGAAAAACATGCAAAGATTGGGTAATATTTTTGCTTATGAAATCAGCAAACACCTGTCTTATCAAGAAATAGAAACAGAAACACCTCTCGGAATAGCCAAGTGTAAAGTACCTAATAATAGGATAGTATTAGGCACAATTCTCAGAGCAGGACTTCCACTTCACGAAGGGCTACTTGAATTTTTTGATGATGCTAATAATGCTTTTGTGGCAGCATACCGCAAAAATCATAAAGATGGTACCTTTGAGATACATATGGAATATATCACTTGTCCTGATCTGACCGGGGCAACGGTGATACTGACCGATCCAATGCTGGCCACCGGAGCATCCATACAAAAGACAATCGAACATATACAAGAATATGGAAAGTGGGATCAACTGCATATTGTATCTATTATAGCATCGTCTTTCGGCGTAGATTATGTACGAAGATTGTATCCTGAAGCACACCTTTGGATGGCTGCAGAGGATGAAGAACTTACCGCCAAGTCATATATTGTACCCGGTCTTGGAGATGCGGGAGACCTTGCTTTTGGTAAAAAACTCCAGGAATAAGAAAATCCAGTCTTATTATGAAAATAAAATGGAATGCTCCGGTCGTTCTTACTTTTGCCTTGCTGTGTACAGGAATATATATAGCTGACAAATTTATGTTGGGTAAGCTCATGCCGCTGTTTACAGTGTACCCATCTGTGGATTGGACAAATCCTTTCTCTATCATTAGCTTGGTGAGTCATGTAGCAGGGCATGCCTCCCTGGAACACCTACTCGGAAATCTGACTTTTATTCTTTTATTGGGTCCCATCATTGAGGAGAAATATGGCTCTTCACGTTTGTTTTATATGATATTGATTACTGGACTGATCACAGGATTAATCAATATTTTCTTTTTTAATACAGGCCTTATGGGAGCAAGTGGAGTAGTGTTCATGATGATTCTTCTGGTTTCGTTTACCAATGTCAATGCAGGAGAAATACCTGTTACATTTATACTGGTGGCATTATTATTTGTCGGTAAAGAACTGCTGCAAAGTGTAGAAGTCAACCAGATTGCTGAATCAGCACACATCATTGGTGGTTTATGCGGAAGTTTTTTTGGTTTTAAAGGAAGGACATAGGGCTCCCGAATGCACTTAATCAGAATAGAACACTCAGCGTTTTTTAAAACTCCAACATTTTAGGTGCATTTCATTTTTTCGTACTGTGCTCGATTTTTTATCAAGTTTCGTTTGTTCGTCGTAGCTTTTAGCTACGATGCAATATATTAAGGCATCTTGCCTGAATCGCAAAAAAAATTGATGATTTTTAATGTGATGCGAAAAAATGAAATACACCCAACATTTTTACCATTAACAAAGGTGTGATTGTGATTTAGATCATTATTCCAATCAATATTCTGGTCTATTAGATCAATGAGAAAATAATTTGCGTCAGTATATCCACAAAATAAATTTTGTTATATGCCCGCCTACTTAAACTTAATATTTATTTGGTACTTTTGACTTATTTTATAGTAATAAATTTACGAAATTGCGATTTTGTAGTATAAATTTGAATAACTACAAGACAAAGCTATATAAATAACTTTTTGTATTTAACTTTTTGTAGTTCTTACATTAAGTAAAACTATTTTGGTTTCATTTGGTTAGGGTTGATGTAATACTTCTTTGTGTTACCTCATTTTTTTACCCTTCAATATCGGATAAACCAAAGGCAATGATTAAAGAAGCATGTGTAGAAACTTATGAAGAATGTCTGAGTGCCGTAAAAAACGGAGCGGACCAGCTTGAAGTTTGTAGCCACATGGAACTTGATGGTTTGACTCCTGATAAAAATCTCATCAAAAAACTTATCACTGCTTCTGACGTTCCCATAAAAGTGATGATACGGTCACGTGGTGGAAATTTCACCTATACCAGGCAGGAAATTTCGGAAATGGTGAAAACAATTAGATGGTTTAAAAGCTTCCCATATCAGGTTTTGTGTTTGGCGCTTTGAAGCAAGATGCTCACGGAAATAGTATTATTGATTTACACGCAGTAAAAAGATTTGCAGTACAGCGGCTCCTTTTCCTGTAACATTTTATAAGGCTATTGATCTGTGTGACAATATCATAGAAGAAGCAGAGAAGCTTAAGATATTTGCAAATGTCAGATTTATCCTGACTTCCGGTGGTCAAAGTACAGCTGAAGAAGGGGCAAATACATTAATAAAAATGCAGGATGCCCTCTTCCCGAAAATACAAATCATTGCTGCCGGAAAAGTAACAAGTCAAAACCTTGAAAGTCTCAAAGAAAGACTTGGAGTTGAATATTTTCATGGAAGAAGGATAGTTTGATCATTCGAATCTACAATCGATTGTGCATTCGTTTTTCGTTTTCACTTGAAGTTACCCGCATCGCTTGTTAGCCAGTCGCAATTGCTTTGGATACAGGGTTTTCTTTTTTTTGATTTTCGGTCTTTTTACTACAGATTATTGTAAATGGTCTGTATTTAACTTTCAGGGCTGCAAGTTGGGCTTCTAGATTTTTAGTCATTCCCTAAAAAACAAAAACCGGGTGAGAATGCATTATCCCAACCGGTTCTGTTTTTGGTAATTTGTTTGTTAATCCTTATGCTTTAGGTCTCAGGCTTCTGACCACTTTACCAGCTTGCCACATTTCTGAATCTCTTAGTTCTTTCAATTCAGCTTCAAGTTTTACTCTGTAATCAGGTTGAGAATTGGTATCGATAGACCTTTGTGCTTCGTTTCCTGTAGCCACACTATTGTAAAGATCTGCAAATACCGGTGCTACTGCATCTCTGAATTTGTTTTTCCAGTCCAGTGCACCTCTTTGAGCTGTGGTACTACAGTTGGCATACATCCAGTCCATACCATTTTCTGCTACTAATGGCATGAGTGATTCAGTCAGTTCTTCCACAGTCTCATTAAATGCTTCTGAAGGGCTGTGACCATTTTTGCGTAGCACATTGTACTGAGCTTCAAAGATACCCTGAATAGCGCCCATTAGTGTGCCGCGTTCGCCAGTAAGATCACTGAAAACTTCTTTTCTAAAGTCAGTTTCAAATAGGTAACCGGATCCTATACCAATACCAAGAGCAATGACTCTTTCCTTGGCTCTTCCTGTAGCATCCTGAAAAATAGCATAGCTGGAGTTGAGTCCTTTGCCTGCAAGGAATAATCTACGCAGACTTGTTCCCGATCCTTTGGGTGCTGCGAGGATTACATCAATATCTGTTGGTGGGATGATGCCTGTTCTTTCCTTGTATGTCACGCCAAAGCCGTGAGAAAAGTACAATGCTTTGCCTTTAGTCAGATATGGTTTTAATACTGGCCAGACCGCTATCTGTGCCGCATCTGACAATAAATACTGAATGATGGTACCTCTTTGTGCTGCTTCTTCGATTGAGAACAATGTTTCTCCAGGAACCCAACCATCTCTGACGGCTTTATCCCAGGTAGAAGAGTCTTTTCTCTGACCGATGATTACATTGATGCCATTATCTCTGAGATTCATAGCTTGTCCCGGACCTTGTACTCCATAGCCGATGATGGCTACTGTCTCGTCCTTGAGTATTTCTCTAGCTTTGTCAAGTGGAAATTCATCACGGGTGACTACATTTTCTAATGTTCCTCCAAAATTTAATTGAGCCATTTTTTTATTAATTACGTATTTAAAATTAAGAATTACAAATGATATTATTTTTAAAAGTTTTTAGGTGGGAATAAAAATTATTCCAGCCCTTCTATGGATTTCAGATAATTTTTCAATCTTTCCATGGGTTTTACGATAGCTACTCGACCGGAACGTACAAACTCATAAATGCCTACTTCCCTGAGCTCATTGAGCAGTGCTTCTGTTTCTGTTCTATGTCCTGTTTTTTCTATGACGATATATTCTTTTTCGATAGACAAAATCCTTGCATTATGTCTTCGAATCATTTTTTCTACACTATCACCATCATAAAATGCTTCTGTCGGCACTTTGTACAAGGCGATTTCCTGGTGAATGATCTGACTATTGTCATAGTAAAATGCCTTCAGCACGTCTACTTGTTTTTCAATCTGATCTGTGAGTTTTCTGACTTGTTCTTCTTCCAGGACGACCATGATAGTAAACCTATATATGCCTTCCATCGAAGAAGGAGACACCGTGATACTTTTGATATCAAAGTGTCGTCTTGTGATGATAGCAATGACACGACTCAGGATGCCTGTTTTATCTTCAGTGAATACTGTAAGTGTATATTCCTGCATTTCTGTTTATTAATTTGGGTTATTCCAATACGATTTCGTCTACAGCTTTTCCTGCAGCTATCATTGGAAATACATTATCTTCCTTTTCTACCATGACATGGAGTAGAAACGCACCATCATACTCCAGCATTTCTTTAACTGATGATTCAAGCTCTGATGCCTTAGTGATTTTTTTAGCCTTTACGCCAAATCCTTCAGAAATCATGCAAAAATTGGGATTTTTAAGCTCAACTGATGAATATCTCCGCTCGAAAAACAACTCTTGCCATTGTCTTACCATACCTAAAAATTCATTATCAAGGATGATAATCTTTACCTGTACATCCCACTGAGAGCATACACCCAGCTCCTGAAGGGTCATTTGAAATCCGCCATCACCTACAAAAGCAAGTACAGTTCTGTTCGGTGCCCCGAACTTGGCACCTATAGCTGCAGGCAGGCCGTAACCCATAGTGCCGGCACCTCCTGATGACACCCACTGGTCATGACCGAGCCATTCATAATATCTTGCAGTAGCCATCTGATGCTGACCCACATCAGTGGCAACAATTGCTTTGCCTTGTGTCTGTCTTGATATTTCTCTGATCACTCTGGCCATAGTGAGTGACTTGCCTTCTGACGTATCTAAATCCCTTTTGATGACTTTTTCAAATTCTTTATCGTAAAATGCATCAAACTCTGCATACCATTCCGGATATTGTTTTTTATTGACCAATGGCAATAATGCTTCGAGGGCATCATTGGCATCAGCTTGGAGTGCAACATGGCACATGACATTTTTGTTGATCTCTGCCGGATCAATCTCTATATGTATCACTTTGGCCTGCTTTGCATATTTCGAAAGATTTCCGGTGACTCTATCATCAAAACGCATACCAATAGCAATGAGAAGATCGCATGAATTGGTCAGCATATTGGGTGCAAGGTTGCCATGCATGCCGAGCATACCTTTGTTCAATTTGTGATCTGAGGGTAAAGCTGACAATCCGTGAACCGTACTTGCTGACGGTATTCCCGATTTTTCGACAAACGTTTTGAATGTTTCCTGAGCATGCGCGATATGGATTCCGTGTCCGGCGAGTATAAGCGGTTTTTTCGCCATGTTGATCAGTTCAGCCGCCTCTGCTACACTTTTCTGATTGATCACAGGTTTGGGATGATATGACCTAATGACAGGTTTTTTGTGATATTCAAAATAGCTCTCTTCTACCTGTGCATTTTTTGTGATGTCGATCAGCACCGGACCAGGTCTTCCTGAATTTGCAACATAAAAAGCCTTGGAGATAGCATCACTTATTTCAGATGCATTTGTGACCTGAAAATTCCATTTTGTCACTGCGTTACTGCAGGCTATGACATCCACCTCCTGAAAAGCATCAGATCCGAGCAAATGTGCAAAAACCTGACCTGTAATGCAGACCAAAGGAGTAGAATCCATCAATGCATCGGCCAGTCCCGTGATAAGATTGGTCGCACCGGGACCTGAAGTAGCAAAAACTACTCCCGGTTTTCTGGTTACTCTTGCCATCCCTTCAGCTGCGTGTATGGCTCCCTGCTCATGACGGGTAAGAATGTGGGTTAACTTGTCTTCAAAATGAAACAATGCATCATAGATAGGCATAATAGCTCCACCCGGATATCCAAATATAGTATGAACATCTTCTTCCATCAGGCATCTCATCACAATTTCTGATCCTGTGATTTTGATTTTCTGTTTTATGATCTCTGCGTTTGACTTAACTTCTAAAACTTCCATAGGAATAATAAATTTATGGAGATAAATAAATCAACAAGTGATACAACCATCACTGGCTGAAGCAACAGTTTGTCTGTATTTTTTAAGAAATCCTTTTAAAACTGCGCCAGGTTTTTGCCATGCTGCTCTTCTGGATGCAAATTCTACTTCTGAAACGTCAGCAGAAAGGATGTTGCTCACGGCGTCAATTGTGATAATATCTCCATCTTGAATCAATGCGATATTGCCTCCATCATATGCTTCCGGAGTGATATGTCCCACAACAAACCCATGTGTGCCGCCAGAAAAACGGCCGTCAGTAATCAAGGCTACAGTTTTACCTAAGCCTGCTCCCATGATCAGAGAGGTGGGTTTGAGCATCTCGGGCATACCCGGTCCGCCTTTAGGACCGCAATATCTTATCACAATGACATTCCCTTCAGTGATTTCCTTGTTTTGGATACCTCTGTTCGCTGCTTCTTCGGAGTCATACACTTTGGCTGTACCTGTGAATATTTCTCCTTCTTTTCCGGTGATTTTTGCCACAGATCCTTGAGAAGCCAGATTACCATATAAAATCTGGATATGACCAGTAGGTTTGACTGGTTGTGATACAGGAAATATTATAGATTGTTCACTACCCAAAGGCTGTACTTTTTCAAGATTTTCAGCGATACTATTTCCTGTGACGGTCATTTGCGAACCATCCATCATACCTTCCTGAAGCATCATTTTCATTACACCTGGTATGCCACCTACATTGTGCAGATCCTGCATGACATATTTGCCACTTGGTTTCAGATCAGCAAGGAAGGGTGTGTCATTGCTCCATCTTTGAAAATCATCTATACTGAACGGAATTTCATAAGCATGAGCTATGGCCACCAGGTGCAACACAGCATTGGTACTACCACCAAGAACTGTGATCAGTCTTACGGCATTTTCTATGGACTTTATATTGACAATATCACGGGGTTTCAGGTCTATCTCCAGCAAATGCCTGATGGCTTTTCCGAGATGCGCACATTCGTCTGTTTTATTTTTACTGATGGCAGGATTGGAAGAGCCATATGGTAGTGACATGCCCAGTGCTTCTATAGCAGCTGCCATGGTATTGGCAGTGTACATACCACCACAGGCACCCGGACCCGGGCAAGCTTTCAGAACCACTTGTTCAAAAGTTTCCTGATTTATTTCACCACTCAGTTTTTGACCCAATGCTTCAAATGCAGATACAATATCCAGATTTTTACCTGCATGACATCCCGGAGCTATGGTACCTCCATACACAAGTATACCAGGTCTGTTGAGTCTTCCGAGTGCCATCAATGCACCAGGCATATTTTTATCACATCCTACCACTGCGATCAGTCCGTCATACCACTGTGCGGATACTACAGTCTCTATTGAGTCAGCTATAATGTCTCTGGATGGCAGTGAAAAACGCATCCCTGCAGTTCCCATAGAAATACCATCACTCACACCTATAGTATGAAATATGAGACCTATCAAATCGGTCTCGTTGACACTTTTTTTAATGTCTTTTGCCAGATCATTGAGATGCATATTGCATGGATTACCATCCCAACCGGTACTGGCAATACCTATCTGCGGCTTCTTCAGGTCTTCTACAGTAAGACCGATAGCATGAAGCATAGCCTGCGCTGCCGGTTGTGTAGGGTCCTGAGTTACATGTTTGCTGAATTTATTAAGCATAAAGCGGTAAATGGTTTTTTTAAGTATTTCTTATTTTGGAGTGTAAAGATAGCCTTACAATGCCCATCCTTTGATCAATTTTGCAAAATCGTTACAACTTTCAAAAATTACTTATAGGTGTTATAAGATTGGTAGTCAACTATTTAGACTCATTGCCTTTACTATCTATATAGTGTATTCGTTGTGGTCAAACGGCTTTCACAAATCTTTGTTGCCCGCATTCAAGTCATTACTTTCTCTTAAAAGGGACTCATAATAGCGTTCGATTTTTGTTTTTTCAAAGATATCTCTGGGGAGAAAATAACTTTTTGAAGACGGATCGTCTGACCAGGGTGATTCGTGAAACTGCTTCTCATCTTCTTCTACCACACTTTTGAGCAGAAAGGCAGTAATAAGCCCTACTATTGCCCCAAATAAATGGCTTTCCCACGAGATATTTTTTTCCACACCCGGAAAGATACTTTCTACGCTACCTGCATATAAAACCAGGACAATCAGCGAAAGCACTACAGATTTTGTGTTTTTCTTAAATATACCCGTCCAGAAAACAAAAGCAATCAATCCATATACTACACCACTGGCACCGATATGATATGATGGTCTGGCAAATAGCCACACCAATATGCCTTCTCCCAACATGATCATCACAAGGCTTTTTAAAAATGCCTTTCTGTAAAATAATGCCATGATAGATGTCAAGATGAGTAATGGTAATGTATTGGAGGCCAGGTGACCCCATGTACCATGCACAAATGGGGAAGTAAATATACCTAAGAAACCCGACCACTCTCTGGGGTAAACACCAAAAAAATAAAGCCTTATACCAGAAATGACTTCAAACAGTTTTACAGACCATAAAATCAATACTAACACCAATGGAATCAATATTGAATTCAGGAATTTCTTATAGTCTTGATGCATCAAATATATTTTCTCTTGATATGGCGAACAAAAGTAGCCGCTTTTTTGACCTTATTTTCAGCAGTCCATCCATATTTGTACATAACATGATCGGTCAGAAATTGTTTTGCATCTTCAAAGCTTTTGAACTGATTGAGCGTGCCCATGATTTCATTAAAAGCTGACTGATCATTTCCGAATAACTCCTGTTGGGTAAAAATTCTCTCATTGATACCCATAGACTTGGTAAGGTCTGCAATAGCAGATAAGCTAAGTTTATCTGACAAGTCTGTGATCCTTTCATCTGTAAAGATTTCAGCTGCAGCATCATCACTATTTGGAGACAACACTACAGGAATCTTATCGGGTACTTCAGCAGGCTCGGGGATTTTTACTTCGGCGATTACTGGTTTTGGTGCTGCTTCAATCTGTTGAATTTCAACAGGTGGAGCTACTGAAACCTGTGGATGATGTACAAGTTTTTCTTCTGCCGGCGTAGGTAAGACCACTTCTTCCTGAATGACTTTAACTACAGGTTTTATCTGTGCATGTTTGTCGTCCAGAGCAATATCGTAAAGCTCTCTGATATACCCTAAGAGCAAGTCTCTTTCTAATGTAGATAGAGTACTTTCAGAAGATACACTGTCAGTCAATGCAGCAATTTTTTGAAGCTTTTTGTTAAAAACCTGAATATTCATTTGACGATATATTATAAATTTATTTAATATGTACAAAAATTGTACCAAATTGATTTCTTCTATTTACATTATTGGACCAGACTTAAAATTTCATACCATTTGGTCCTGACAAGAAAAATTAAACATGTGCTTACTTATCATCAAACGTATATTATGATTTTAAAAGTGTTGTACAACCTTTTAAGAGTATGTTTTATTTGCTTTTAGCATGAATATCTAAGCATACCCTAAGCTTGTGCTCTGTCCAGATAAATAATTAAATAATTTGTGGCTCTTTTTGTATATCTCTTCGTTAAAAAGCCTCGCTGAACTACCCAGTTCAGCTACATTTTTTGCCTTGATCTATTCAAAAACATCTCACAACTTAATTTAATAAGTGACCTGTCCTCTCCAATAAAATATATAAACTAAACATCTTCTGAATCTCTTGAATAATTTTTTACTTTGTGGCAAATTGAGTAATATGTTTTTGGAGCCAAGTTTCAGGGGTCAGCGTAGCGGATGGATTGAAGTCATTTGTGGCTCTATGTTTTCGGGAAAGACGGAAGAGCTGATCAGAAGGCTGAAGAGAGCAAAAATAGCCAATCAGAAAGTTCAAATATTCAAGCCATCAAAAGATACAAGATATGATATAATAAAAGTGGTTTCACATGATGAAAACGCTGTGGATTCTATTCCTGTAAAAACCAGTGTTGAAATTTTTGACCACATAAGGGATGTAAATGTGATAGGGATAGATGAAGCACAGTTTTTTGACGAAAACTTAACTGAAGTGTGTCAAAAACTGGCGATAAAAGGCGTTAGAGTCATCATCGCCGGATTGGATATGGACTTTAAAGGCAGGCCGTTTGGTCCCATCCCATCCCTTCTCGCTGTAGCTGAGTATATCACAAAGGTACATGCCATCTGTCCTCACTGCGGAAACCTTGCTACCCACTCTTACAGGCTCAGCAATGAGCAGGATACGGTATTGCTTGGCGAAAAAGACCATTATGAACCCCGATGCAGAGTATGTTATGAAATGGGAAATATCCTCAATCTTCGCTTAGGCTCTGTTAATAAATAAATGGTGCAGAATTGGCGAAGTTAATTTGTTCTTTTTCAAGGCGTAAATGAGGCGAATAGCCTTAGCTATTTAACGATTTTACAACGCAGAAAAAGAGCAAAAGAACGAGACAAAATGTATCAGATATTTTTTAACAGAGTCTTAGGTTGATTTTGTAGCGATTTTTTATGTTGAGTAGAAACGACATAAGGACTGCGCGTATTTTTTCTTATTTTACCGATCAAAATCAGGAAGATGTTGGTTCAGACTGAATGTGTCAAATGGACTAAAATATTATATTTTTCAATGAATGGCCACAGATGATAAATAATTTTTATTGTATGATGTCCGGAAACTGTGATTAAAACTTATCTTTAACCGCAATTTGATTAAAATATTTTTTATGTCACCTTTCATGCTTTTTTCTTTTGTATTTGGATATTTCCTTTTGCTGCTGGCGGTAGCGTGGTACACCTCCAAGAACTCTGATAATGAATCTTTTTTCATAGGAAATCGCAACAGCAATTGGCTATTGGTGGCATTTGGTATGGTGGGAACTTCTCTCAGCGGTGTCACTTTCGTAAGCGTACCGGGTACTGTAGGCACAGCAGGGTTCGGTTACTATCAGGTAGTTTTGGGGTATTTTATTGGGTATTTTGCTATCGCTTTTATATTGCTGCCGTTGTATTACAGAATGAATCTCACATCTATTTACCGGTTTCTGGAGGAGCGGTTTGGACCGGTTTCTTACAAAACAGGTGCTTTGTTTTTTATTGTTTCCAGGACTTTGGGAGCTACCGCCCGTATGTATTTAGTTGTAAATATTTTGCAGATTTTTATCTTAGATGCAATGGGAGTTCCCTTTATTCTGACAGCTTTTGTGATGTTGCTCTTGATATTGCTTTATACATTTGAGGGCGGAGTGAAGACCATCGTCTATACAGATACACTGCAGACAACTTTTATGTTGTTGGGCCTTGTGGTTTGTATTTTTGCCATTATGAATAAGATGGATTATTCTATAGGACAAACTTTTTCAGCTTTAACGGATGGTGGTTTTACGAACATCTTTAATATGGATGTCAATTCTTCAGGATTTTTTCTGAAACAGATCCTTGGAGGTGCATTTATCACTATCGCCATGACAGGACTTGATCAGGAAATGATGCAAAAAAATATCAGCGTCAAAACACTGGGAGGGTCTCAAAAAAACGTGCTCACACTGGCTACGGTTTTGCTTGTAGTCAATATGCTGTTTTTAATACTTGGTGGTCTTTTATATCTTTATGCTGCACAAAACAACATCGCTGCCAAAGGCGATGATATATTTCCATCTATAGCATTGGGTGGATATCTTGCACCTGCCATTGGAGTAATTTTTATTATTGGACTGGTATCTGCCTTGTTTCCAAGTGCTGATGGAGCATTGACCGCTATGACATCATCCTTCTGTATCGATATATTGGGAATGCAAAAAGATGCTATAAGTACGGACAAGGCAAAAAAGAAAACACGTCTCACGGTGCACCTTAGTTTTACAGTATTGTTTTTTCTGTGTGTTCTGATATTTAAGTGGATCGATGATAAATCTATTATAGATGTGATACTCAAGCTTGCCGGATATACGTATGGCCCTCTGTTGGGATTATTTACTTTTGGCATTTTTACAAAAAGAGTACTGAACGATAGAAAATCATTATGGGTATGTCTGGCATCTCCGATTATCATATTTATACTTGATTTGATCAATAATGCAGAGTGGTTTGCCAAAAAGCTGGCGTTAAGTCCAGAGACCACCGCAACTATTACTCAATATTCTGAGTCAATTTTTTCAGGATATAAGATAGGAATAGAAATTCTCATACTCAATGGTATCATCACTTTCCTGGGACTGTGGCTGGTATCAGATAAAAAATCAAACTAAAAGAAATGGAAAGGATCACAGAATCTCCGTCAATTTACAGGCATCTTGAGCAAAAATCCACTTTGGAATTGCTATCAGATATCAATACTGAAGATCAAAAAGTATCATTAGCGGTACAGAAATCCATGCATCAGATCGCACCGCTTACTGATGCTATTTATGATAAAATGAAAAATGGTGGCAGGTTGTTTTACATAGGTGCAGGAACAAGTGGCCGATTGGGAGTGCTGGATGCTTCCGAATGTCCTCCTACATACGGTGTACCTAAAGATTGGGTCATTGGATTGATAGCAGGCGGGGATACTGCCCTTAGAAATTCGGTTGAAAGTGCAGAAGATGATCCACAACAAGCCTGGAAGGACCTCGGAGAATATCGTATTGACCACAATGATGTTTTAGTAGGTATTGCCGCATCAGGGACAACTCCGTATGTGATCAATGGTCTAAAAACCGCTAATGAGCACGGCATCATCACAGGGAGTATCTCTTGTAATCCGGGAGCTCCTGTTTCGTTGGTCGCCAATTATCCAATAGAAGTGGTAGTTGGCCCTGAATATGTAACTGGCAGTACCCGCATGAAATCAGGCACCGCTCAAAAACTGGTGCTCAACATGATCAGTACTAGTGTGATGATAAAACTCGGACGCGTCAGAGACAATCGTATGGTGGACATGCAACTCAGCAATGATAAGTTGTTAGATCGAGGTGTAAAGATGGTCATGGAAAAAACCGGCCAAACCTACGAACAAGCAAAAGCACTGCTTCTTGAAAAAGGATCTGTCAGAAAAGCCGTCGATGCTTTTTTGAATGATACAAACTGATTTTGGGTGTATCCCATTTTTTCATTCAAATCTTATAAAATGCCTTTTGTCTCCCTATAGGGATAAAACAAAAGGAATTTTTGTTAAAGTGCAATTTTGGGATACACCCCTGATTTTTATTGATCTGCAAGGAGTTTTTTGACCTGCTCTACCACATTTTGGGGTGTAAAGCCAAATTTTTCATCCAATACGGGATATGGAGCAGAATAGCCAAAATGGGTCATTCCGAATACCATTCCGTTATCCTTTATCAGACCTTCCAATGTTACTGGCAATCCAGCGGTCAATCCAAATACCGGAGCATCATCCGGTAATACTGAATGCTGATAATGTGTGGGCTGGGTCCTGAAAATACCTTCAGAAGGTACAGAAACCACTCTGACTCTAAGCCTTTGAATCTGTTCGAGCATAGGCGCAGCTTCTATGAGCGTAGCAACTTCGGAACCATTGGCTAAAAGGGTGATATCACAATCATCACTGGTGGCATAGACCACATATGCACCTTTTTTGATCTGTCGGCTTTCTGACAACCTGTCAGATTCTAAAGCAGGAATATCTTTTATATTTTGTCTGGAAAGAATTAATCCTGAAGGTCTGTTTTTTGTAGACAACATCAGCTCCCATGCGCTTACAGTCTCTGCGCTATCAGCAGGCCTTAATGCAACAAAAGATGGTTTTCCTGAATGGTTATATAGCTTTTCTAAAAGTCTCAGCTGTGCTTCCTGTTCGATGGGCTGGTGTGTAGGTCCATCTTCACCTACACGGAATGCATCGTGCGTCCATATAAATCTGACTGGTTGCTCCATCAGTGCTGCTACCCTCAATACAGGTTTCATATAGTCAGAAAAGGCAAAAAAAGTGGCACAAACCGGTATCACGCCACCATGTAAGGCCATTCCCGTGCTAAGAGCCGCCATAGTTAGTTCTGATACTCCTGCCTGCAGGAATGCGCCTGAAAAATCTCCGTTTGTAAAAGCTTTTGTTTTTTTCAGAAATCCGTCGGTCATATCACTATTGGACAAATCTGCAGACGCAACGATCATATTGCCTACTTTTTCAGCAAGATAAGCCAGCACTCTGGATGAAGCATTTCTGGTAGCATCGTTGGGAGCCAGTTCTATGGCACTAAAATCTAGATTCGGTAAGGTGCCGGAAAGGTATTGATTTAAAGTAGTCGCAGCTTCTGGGTGCTCAGATGACCATTTGTCGGAAATTGATCTAAATTCCTTAACTTCCTTTCTTTTATGATCCAATACTTTTTTATAATGATCCGATACTTCAGGAAAAATCGCAAAAGGATTTGCCGGGTCTCCACCAAGATTTTCGATGGTTTTAGCAAATGAAGCTTTGGATTTACCTAAAGGCTTTCCATGAGTTTCCACCATACCTTCATGTGATGTACCATCTTCTTTGACAGCTCCTTTGCCCATGACTGTGCGTCCGATGATCAATGAAGGTTTTGAAGTTTCGCTCTGGCAGACCTTGATGGCTTCTCTGATCTGTGCTTCATCATTGCCATCTATCGTGACGACGTGCCAGTGCCAGCTTTCATATTTTTTGGCAGTATCTTCAGATGTTACTTCTCCTACTTTGGTAGATAGCTGCACATCATTGGCATCATAAAACATGATGATATTCCCCAGTCCAAGGTAACCCGCTATCCTTCCGACGCCCTGAGATATTTCTTCCTGGATACCTCCATCGGATATGTATATGTATGTACGATGGCTCATCCATGGACCAAATCTTTCGACAAGAAACCTTTCTGCAATAGCGGCTCCAGCTCCGAAAGCATGACCTTGCCCCAGTGGTCCGGATGTATTTTCTATTCCTCTTTGTATATCCAGTTCCGGGTGACCGGGTGTAGGGCTTTTCCACTGTCTGAAATTTTTGATATCATCTAAGCTCATCAACCTGCACAAGGTAAGCTGAGAATACAGCATAGCAGACATATGTCCGGGATCAAGAAAAAATCTGTCTCTGAAAGGCCATGCACAATCATCAGGATCAAACCTTAAAAATTCACTGTATAGGATATTGATAAAATCTGCGCCACCCATTGCACCACCGGGGTGACCGGAAGCGGCTTTTTCAACCATGGCGGCAGAAAGTATTCTGATATTATCTGCTGATCTGAGTGTAATTGATTTATCCACGAGCTATCATTTTTTTTATTAGCCGACAAAATTAGAAAGAAAAAAATTTATAGCACTACATTTGTGTGTGATATATAGCAGGATGGTCATAAAAAAGTACTTTCCAACCAATTTCTATAAATATTTTAAATAATGACAAAAAACATACACCTTCAGGAACTGGTCTACCAATCTCTTGACATAGTAAATGAGGCAGCTCATTTTATCAAATCCAATCTGCACAATGTCACAGGAGATCAGGTAATCGAAAAGGGAACCAACTCTTTAGTCTCCTTTGTAGATCAAAATGCTGAAAAAATCTTAATCGAAGGATTGTCAAAAGTATTGCCTGAAGCTGGCTTTATCACCGAAGAGAAAATGGTGGAGCAATCACAAAAACAATATACCTGGATCATCGATCCATTGGATGGTACCACCAATTTTTTACATGCTGCTCCTTATTTTTCAGTAAGTGTTGCCTTGTATGACGGAGAGAAAGTAGTAGCAGGTATCGTGCATGAAGTGATGCACGATGAAGTGTTTTTTGCATATGAAGGCAAGGGTGCATTTCTCAATCACAAAAAAATTCAGGTCACTCAAAGACCGTTATTTTATGATGTTTTGATCGGTACTGGATTTCCGTATAAAACTGAATATTTGTCTGACGGGCACTTTACCGCTTTAAAACAGGTATTGTTAAAAACCCGTGGCATACGAAGATTTGGTTCGGCGGCGCTTGATCTTTGTTATGTGGCAAGTGGCAGATTTGGAGCTTTTTATGAAAAAGCGTTGAATTCTTATGACATTGCTGCCGGTGCTTTGATCGTGAAGGAGGCTGGTGGTGTTGTGACGGATTTCAAAGGTAGCAACAACTGGCTCTTTGAAGGTGAAGTGCTCGCGACGGCACCACAGTTTAGTGAAGATATGCTGGACATTCTCAGCGCTTTTGACATTGAATAAGACGTGTATCATTACTTTATCTATCAGACAACGTAGTAAACAGACTGTTCCAAATGAACCACATCACAGACACCATCATCGCACCTGCTACACCACAAGGTCAAAGTGCTATCGCTGTTATCAGACTTTCGGGTACAGATGCGATAGCTATTACTGACCGTATATTCAAAGGGAAAAAGTTGGCTGAAGCGGACTCACATACGATACATTATGGCTGGATCATGGATGAAGAGAAGGAAATAGACGAGGTCATGGTGTCAGTATTCAAAGCGCCAAAGACATTTACCACCGAAGATAGCACAGAGATTTCTTGCCATGGCTCACCACAACTGGTCCAATCCATCATATCATTGGCCATAAAAAACGGCGCAAAATCCGCTTTCCCAGGAGAATTTACTTTAAGAGCTTTTCTTAATGGTCGTTTAGACCTATCGCAAGCAGAAGCTGTAGCTGACTTAATCCACGCATCATCTGCCAAGTCATCAGAGATAGCCCTCAACCAACTTAAAGGACACTTTTCATCCATGCTAAAGGACCTGAGACAAGAATTGATAGATTTTGCAGCGCTGATTGAGCTCGAGTTGGATTTTTCAGAAGAAGACGTTGAGTTTGCGCATCGGGGTAGGCTCAAAGATCTCATCCTCAAGATCATTACAGTCATCAATCCATTGCTCGATTCTTTCCGATGGGGCAATAGTATCAAAGAAGGCATACCTGTGGCCATCATCGGCGCGCCCAATGCAGGAAAATCTACCTTGCTCAATACGATACTAAACGAAGAAAAAGCATTGGTCAGCGACATCGCAGGTACGACCAGGGATTTTATCGAAGATACTTTGGTCATAGATGGCATCATGTTCCGATTTATAGATACCGCAGGTATACGAGAGACATCCGACATCCTTGAAGGACTGGGAATAGAAAGGTCCAAACAAAAACTCCGTGAAGCAGAGATCGTACTTTTCATCAGTGACATCCACAAAAGCGTAGAAGAGACAATTGCTGAATTCAATGATCTCCAACTCACCAAAGATCAGACAGGCGTCATCCTGCTCAACAAAGCCGACACCATCTCCGCTGCTCAAGCAGAACCCAAAACCCAAGCCGTCGCCAACAATAGTGGTGTAAAAACCTTGCTCATCACCGCAAAATATAAAGAAACCTTGCAGCCATTATTGTTCTATTTTTCTGAATACATCCAAAACCACAACCAAGCAGAGGGTACCATCATCAGCAATACGAGACACTACGAAGCCCTAGAAAGCACCAAACTATGTCTCCAAAAAGTGTTGGCAGGATTGGGTTCAGGCCTTTCATCCGATTTTGTGGCGATGGATATCAGAGAATCGCTTTTTCATTTAGGTACGATCACAGGTGAAGTGTCAACGGATGATTTGTTGGAGAGTATATTTAGTAAGTTTTGTATCGGGAAGTGATGGATTGTTTATCATACGCTTATCCACTATTTACGCTTATGAATAAATGCGTAAAGTTATTTTTGCGTAAAGTTGAGATTAATAAAAGAAATAAGCTTTAAATAAAAAAACATTCTTAATCAAAAGGAAATGTAAGATTGCCTATTATATCTGTAGTGCTGCCTGCACTACCAAATCCAAATTTAGCATTGCAAAAACTCATTTGCCATTTATTTTTACCAATTTGATTTACTATAATTGTGTCACCTTCTTTAATAATTCCTTTAATTGAGCCGTACATTGTAATTCGTACTTGATTGTCATCCGGAGAGTTGCGTGTGGTAGTATAAATTCCTGTTCGAGGCTCAAAATCAAACTCTACATCTATGTAATATTCTGGATTATAGGCATAAAACCTATTATATCTATTTTCAGTCAATAATTCTGCAGAATTGAAAATATTTTTCTTGGTTCCGCCAATAACAAATGTATTATTATCTAAATTACATGGGACTTGAATTCTCTTGGCATTTACTGAATCCACCATTAAATTGTCACTATACACAGTGCTGCCATCATTTTTAACTACATAAGCTCTGAAATAATAAGGCCGAAATGAGAAAGCCCCTTCATATTTTCCAGTAAACGAATTACCATTCAAAATTCCACGAGCTGAATTAGCTGCATTTGCTGTTAAAACCTCAGGATTAAGTACTGTATCGGCAGCAAAACCAAATTCTTGGGCATTTTCTAGCTCATTTATTCCTTCTTTATTAAAAGATGCAAACAAATCCATAGTTCCATCATCTTGAACTTGTCCTTCTATTTTAGTAAATATTAATTCAGAATTTCCGGTTTCACATGAAACTAAAGTGACTAAAAAGATTATAAATAATAAATTTTTCATCATTACTGATTTTTTAACTGCAAACTTAATCATTTTAATATTTTATTATTTTTAAGAACATTTTGAATCTTTAGTGTCCCCCAAAAAAAAAGACAATGAGTTAGTTAAAAATTATTCATAATTTTACAAACCAAATTGCATATAGATATAGAAATTTATAATGTAATATTTAACAAGCTTCAGCGCTACTTTTGGGCTATTGTACCCTGTTTTGTCCCCTTTAGAAATAAGAAGTTGTAATTGGATTAGGAGTACCTTTGTTTAGATTTTTCTTTAATATTCAATAATTATAATATGTTGAAGTATTCATCATTCAAGTTTTCTTTAATTTTATTATTTGTTTTACTCAGTTTTATCCCTAACCAATTGTGGTCACAAGTCAAGGCTGAAGTGTCATGGTATCTAATGAGTGGAAATAGTAATACCAATTTCTATGATATTCAAAAAGAATTTAATGATTACTGGGATGGAAAATCAACTCGTAAAAAAGGTAGTTACAAGGTTTTTCAAAAGATGGGAAGCCATCATGGCTCCAAGGGTATACCCATCAGGTAACCTTACCTTACCTACTAAAACGGTATCAAATATGATATTATGGGAAAAAGAATTTGGAAGAAACAAAAATCAAAATGGGGGCAGAGCTGGTAATTGGACAGAGCTTGGACCTATAGGTTCTCCAACCGGGCCATCTCCTTACTCCAGAACAGGTACCGGAAGGACTTCCTTTCTCACATTTCACCCAAGCAATTCAAACATTATGTTTGTTGGCACACCAGATGGTGGACTGTGGAAATCTAATAATGGAGGTTCTTCATGGACTACTAATTCTGATTTTTTAACAGCTATAGGGTGCTCAGGCTTAGTAATAGACCCTACAAACAGCCAAATAATGTATTTAGCAACTGGAGATATTGAAGGCAATCGAAGCAGCATTGGAATATTAAAAAGTATGGATGGGGGAATAACATGGAACACTTCAGGTACATCATGGCCTGCAAGTAATCTTTGGACACCTGGCAAACTCTTGATGAATCCATCAAATCCATTAAATATGCTGATGGCTACAAATATTGGAATACTCAGAACAACCGATGGATGGGCATCATATAATTTTGTTCAGAATACTATTGGTTTTAAAGATATGGAATTTAAACCCGGAGATCCCAATACCATTTATGCTTCTGGAACTGAACTATGGAAGTCAACAGATAATGGAGTTACATGGACTCAAATTACTTCAGGATTACCTACAACAAATGTCTCTAATTGCTCTGGCTGTTACCACGGCCAATTCCAGCTATGTTTATGCGGTAATTGGCAAGGACTCTGATCAATCACTGTTAGGAGTATATAGATCAACAGACAGTGGGAATACTTTTACTACTCAAGTTGATGGTGGAACAATAAATTTATTAGGTTATGATGCCGACGGATTAGACTTCGGTACAGGCCAAGCTTTTTATGATTTAGCTATTGTTGCTTCACCAACAAATTCAAATTTTTTGACTGTAGGAGGGGTAAATCATTGGCAATCAAACAATGGTGGCACAAATTGGATCAATACATCAGTTTGGAATTCTGGAGAAGTTCATGCCGATGTCCACTATCTTACCTATTTGCCAGGAAGTAGCAGTGTCATGTTTTCTTGTAATGATGGTGGAATATTTAAGTCAATAGATTATGGTAATACATGGGTCGATATTTCGAATAATTTAGCAATAAGTCAAGTAGTCATGTTAGGCTTATCTTCGAATGATGAAAATATGATTGTTGCTGGTAAGCAAGATAATGGAACGAATTTGAAAATAGGTTCTTCTTGGAAAAAATATTTTCGGAGGCGATGGAGGAGAGTGTTTTATAGACTACACAGATACCAATACAATTTATATTCAATATGTACAAGGAGATTTTTATAGGTCTGATGATGGTGGCACTAATACTTTATCTATAAAAACGGGGCTTCCATCAGGTTTCGACTTTTACAGTAGATGGAAGATGGATCCTTTAGATCATAACAAGATTTATGTCGGAGGTATTCCTACTTTATATGTATCTAATGACAAAGGTAATAATTGGGTAGCCAAAGGAACTCCTGCTGGCTCTGGAACCATAACAGATTTTGCGATTGCTCCTAGTAATACTGATATAATATATGCCATTAAATATGATGCCATTTCTCTATCCGTTAACGGAGGTACTTCTTTTACAGACATCACTGGGACATTGCCTATAGGTTTAGCTTCATTGTCAAGTGTGGTTGTTTCCGCTACAGATCCAGATAGAGTATGGGTTTCTTTTTCAGGGTATGCAAACGGTGAGAAAGTTTACAAAACCACAAATGGTGGAACAACATGGTCTAATGTATCAACCGCATTACCCAATGTACCCATTAATACATTGGTTTATGTTAACGGAGGTATGGATGATGCAGTGTACGCAGGAGGGACATTGGTGTTTTCTATCAAGACAATACTAATTTAATTGGATACCTTATTTTAACAATCTACCAAATTGTTCTATTAGAGATTTAGAAATTTTTTATCCAACCAATAAATTAAGAGCAGCTACCTATGGGAGAGGAGTATGGGAGAGTGAACTTTATAATCCTATTACAAATTGTTCTACTGTTGTTAGTAATACCTAGATAGTGGGTTAGGCTTCTTTGAGACGTGCTATCGAATGTGTAATCGATGGAGGAACAATTACATTTGACCCTTCATTAACAGATGGAATAGGCAATGATACTATTCTGTTGACATCAGGTTTTATAAAGATTTCAAAAAATATAAATATCATTCAGACAGCTACAAGTATTCCAAAAATAAAAGCAGTTGGAAATACGGGGCCAATTTTTACAATAGATGGGTCTAAAACACTAACATTAAATTATCTGGACCTTTTCTCGGGTACTAATATGAATAATAGAGCGCTACAAAACAATGGAAATTTAGTTTTAGAAAATATTACCATTCATGAAAAGACTGGAATAGTCGGAACAGGTACAACATTTACCAATATGGGGAATGTAAGTATATTAGGAAATGTG
Organism: Saprospiraceae bacterium; assembly: GCA_016718205.1. GTDB lineage: Bacteria > Bacteroidota > Bacteroidia > Chitinophagales > Saprospiraceae > OLB9. The sequence continues at coordinate 198,151 of JADKEB010000034.1, read as the reverse complement.
AGCATAGTTGTTGATCCATAATCAAGCTACTATTATGATACTTGGTTTTTTTTTCTCTAGTTAGCATCTTTTAAATAAGAATAAATCTTAGATAGATTTCCCTATTATTTAAAGTTTTTTATTTGAACACATGGAAAACAATAATTCTCCAATAAAATTTTGGACTTTTAACCACAAAGGTAAAAAGGTACTTCTAAAAATCTGAGTTTGTCGTAATGATTGAAGCTCAGGGAAACTATTCAAATATTTATTTACTTTCTGGCACTAAAATATTAACTTCAAAATCTTTAAAATATTGGAGTATAAACTTGAATGATAATACATTTTTAAGAATCCATGCTAAGTACTTTATACGTATTGATTATATTACTTTATGTAATAAAAACACATGAAGTCATGCTTAATAATGGTATGAATATCAAAATATCTAGGAGATCTCGAAAGAACGTTTATAGCTTTCTTACAAAATATTACAAAATTTAAAAGAACTTCCATTTTAATCTCTAAAAAAAATTAGATCTAAAATGAATAAAATAATCCACGTAATGCTAACTTGGCCAATTTAAAAGATTAGAAGTTGCTAATACTTTTTATTTTATTATTTCTAAGACCATTCGCTTCAAAAACCACTCAAATGCTTTTTACTCGCTTTTATACTTTTCTCATTTTTACTTTGTTTTTTATATCGGCACATAGTCAGACTAATTTCCGAGACCTGTTGGAAAAAAATGATCCGGTTACTTCATTAGACTCTTTGGATTTTATAGAGACGGTTAAAATTCATAATGACTATTTGTACAATGCAGTGGATCAGCGTGATAGTTTATCTCAAATTTTTGGCAACATATATCTTTTTATGGATTATCTCAATTCTAATGATTTTGAGAAAGCATCAGATTTTATTCTCAATGCAAAAACGCTAAAAATCATTCGAATAATCTGAGTTGGAAAGGTTGGACGACATTTAGGTCAGGTGTTTTGTATATCCGCACAAGTAAGGTGGATGAAGCGATAAAAGTATTTAAAGAAGCCATTCAATATTGCAGGCCTGCAGGTGATAGTTTATGTGTAGGAGAAAGCTTAGAACAGCTTTCAATTATGACCGCTTTAGCAGGGGATTTTGAAGGCGCCCAATTGTATTTTACAAAAGCTATGTCTTTACTTGAAAAGTATGGATCTAAAAAAAATCTATGCACAGCATATTCAAATTATGGTAGTATAATGTCAGTAAAAGGAAGACCGCAAGAAGCCATGGAGCATTTTGAAAAAAGTCTTCAATATTGTAATGAAATTGAAAAGTACGATGCTGTAGCTAGTACTTTGAACAATAAAGCAGATGCTTTCCGAAGGCTTAAATAATTTGATAAGGCTATAGAAGCCTATCATGAAGGTTTGGTCTTTAATAGGAAACATAATTTTAAAGAAGTCATGGTTAAAAACTATATGGGATTATATTGGGTATATAAAGATAAGGAGGATTATCGCATGGCTAACGAATATTTATCGAAGCGATATGACCTTAGGGATAGTCTTATGGATTATAAGGTGAAAGAACAAGTAGCTACTTTAGAATCAAGAATTATTATCCAAAAAAATGAAATAGCTCAGGAGAGAAATAAAAATGAACTTCTTACAATAAAAAACAGGAATCGAATCTTAGGAATATTGGCAGTAATATTTGCGTTAACGGGAATTGCATTGTATTTATACTATAGGCATAGGCAAATATTTCTTCAAACAAAAATAGAAGAAAATGAAGAAAACATTAAAGTATTCATACAAACTTTAATCAGAAAAAATGCTATGGATAAAATCTCTTGAAGATAAATTGTCTGACATAACTGAAGAAGGTACTCAATTGTTTCCAAAGTAGAAATGATAGACAATTTGGTTAATCTAGCATTTTGTCACCTGAAGATTGGACTGCATTTAAACAAAGCTTTGATAAGGTTTACTCGGGCTTCATTGTCAGACTTAGGTCTTCATTTAATTTAAGCGAAGCAGAAGAAAGGTTGTTTATTTTACTTAAAATAAAACTCACAAAATTAGAAATAGCAACCATACAAGGTATTTCGCCAGATACAGTTAAAAAAACTAGAAATAGACTAAGGAAACGATTGGGTTTATCAATTGATGATTCATTGGAACAGTTTATAGAGAATTATTGATCATTTTACAATATCGGAGCACTCAAAATTTATTTTTATGGTTGATGGGTCAAAATCACAACCAAGCAGAAGGCACCATCAGCAGCAATACAAGACACTACGAAGCCCTAGAAAAGCACCAAACTATGTCTCCAAAAAGTACCGGCAGGATTGGATTCAGGACTTTCGTCCGATTTTGTGGCGATGGATATCAGAGAATCGCTTTTTCATTTAGGTACGATCACAGGTGAAGTGTCAACGGATGATTTGTTGGAGAGTATATTTAGTAAGTTTTGTATCGGGAAGTAACTTCCCTTCTCTTTTATTAGGCGAAATCATGCACCATATCGCAATATATTGCACCTTGATGATACATTTCCCACATTAATGACAAAATATAGTAAAAATGCAAGTACCCAAGATATGTAACCATTGTGGAAAGTCATTTATCGCTCAAACAAGTGACGAGATTTTGTAGCCATAAATGTTCACAGAGAAACTATAAAAAAGAGAGTCAAAGAAGCAAAGATTCAAAATCATTGGAAGACACTATGACACAGATGGTTTCGCCTTCTCAGGCCATCGTCACTTCCAGCAGCTCACAAACATCAAAAGACTTTCTTTGCATCAATGATATTTCCGATCTCTTGGGAGTAAGTAGGTGGTTCATTCAAAGAATGGTGCAACGTGGCCAGCTTACAGTTAAACAAGCTGGCCGTAAGAAAATGATGTCAAGGCAACAATTAGAATCTTTCTTTAAACAATAACATAATGTAAAAATGAAGATCACATTAAGACAAAGACAAAAGAACAATAAGATCAGCCTTATTTGGAGTATTATGAGAAAGGCAGGAGAGAGTACGAATATCTCAATTTATACCTAACACCAGATCCTGAGAAAGGAAGCCTAACTAAATTCCAGAAAGATGAGAATAAGCGAATCTTAGAGTTAGCTGAGACCATTAGATCAAAACGACACCTTGAAACCCAGAATAATATCTATGGCTTCAAAGACAAAGATAAAGTCAAAGGCAGCTTCAAACAATTTTTTTCAGACTTAGCAGAAATGAAAAGGGAGAGCTTGGGCAACTATGGCAATTGGAATGCAGTTAGAATCTACATTGACAAATACAGCCCTAAAGATATTTCATTTGAAAGAGTCAATAAAGATTGGGTTCAGGGCTTTAGAGACTTTGGTTAGATAGAACGGCAAGGACTAAGCATGGCAAACCTTTTGGCTTTAAATTCAAAATATTCATATTTTAATAAACTCATAGCTGCCCTTAATCAAGCAGTAAAAGAACAAATAATTCCATCAAATCCAGCTTATATGGTTGAACCATTTCCTCAGGATGAAACTCAAAGAGAGTTCTTAACCTTGGATGAATTAACTAATTTCCATGAATACACCTTGCACTCAAGAGACACTTAGAAAGATGTTTCTTTTTCATGCATTACAGGTCTTCGTTGGGGCGATGTAGAGAAGTTGATATGGCAGGAAATCCAGTACTCCAAAGAAAATGGATATTACATCAGATTCAAACAAGAAAAGACTACCGGTGCCGAAACATTGCCAATTAGCGAAGAAGCCAGAAGCCTATGTGGGGAAGAAGGCCAACCAAATGATTTAGTATTCACAGGACTCAAATATGGTAATTGGAATCAAACACATTTAAAGTCATGGCTTCGTGCTGCTGGTATAACCAAGCACATAACATATCACTGTTCCAGGCACACTTATGCCACTCTTCAATTGACATTAGGAACTGATATTTATACAGTAAGCAAAATGCTTGGGCATAAAAATCTTTCTACCACAGAGATCTATGCCAAAGTAATCAATGAGAAAAAAGTCGCAGCTGCTAACAATATAAAAATAGGTTTAAATGGAAATAAAGATACTAAATAGCATAATACATAAAGAGCTTAGACCTTGGTTATTTGAAACTAAAAATTCAAACGCTATAAGCTCAAGACTCAGCAAAGTAGGAAATGTTGCTCCACAATTTGATACGGACTTGTTAAGTCAATTAAATATGCTATTGGTAGATTTTCCAGATCTTACTAAGTGGTTGGTAAAGCAAACGCCAAAAAGTCCAAATAAACTAATTGACCATAGTTTTGAAATTGACCTACCTGAATATAGTGATGTTTATACCAAGTTTTACAAAACTATCATCACAGGTGAAACCCTGAGACTTTACAATGCCTTCTTTTTCAAAGTATCTCAATATTCAGAAAAAGTAGATATTGTTTACCATACTTCCTTAGCTTTAAAAAGCATTAAAGCATTATTGCTGGATGTAGTAAGAGAATTACTATCCAGGAATTATGATCCTAATGAATCAAATCCATCTGATTTAGTTTCATTTGTTTTGTCTCTACTAAGGAGAGAGTTAACTATTTTATATTTTGATGTTCAAACGGTAGGAATTGACCATTTAGAATACCCTATGAGTATTGAAGATTTCTATATTTTGGAACTAGGCTTATCTAAATCACTTTCAACAGAGCTTAAAAAAGTAGCTACTGTAAATAATGAAAGCTCTCAAAATAACCTTGCTGATGTGCTTAAATCCAATATTGGTAGGATTAGCTTGTGATTCATTATTTGTAATTTCATTTGTACTATTGGTATGATTAACGTGATTGTTGTCTTTTGGATCTATATTTTCAGTCATAATGAATAAATCTTTGAATATTGAATAGGTGACAATAAATATGGAACTAATTTATCATTATCTGCTCGGGTTTATTTACGATGATTTCTATTTTTGGGTGTATCCCATTTTTGCAAAAAAAAGTTTGAAAACATGAGAAAGGTGTTATAAATTTGTTCGAACCAAATAATAATTCAAATGGATAAGGTTAAACTTCTCAACCAGTTTAGCCAACTTTTGAATGAGATAGAACTTAAAGAACAGACCTCAGAGAATTTTTATGATTTCGAAAAATTTTGCGTTGAACAGCTTCAAAAGATTAACCTTGATGTTGTCACGCAAACCATCGGAGGAGAGCAGAATAATTATCGTAAAAAAAAACGATAATTGGCTATTATGGTAAGATGGACTTGAATAAAGAACACCCATTTATTTCTTCAATAAAAGGGTGTAAGATGAGTCCGTTACTAAAAGATATTGTGAGTTACGTTGGTCAAAGTGAATGTTATGAATCATCATCAGAGGTGATAGAAAAGACAATGGGTTTAAGAATTGACGATAATAAAATTCACAGACTTTGCAATGATCTAGGAGAGAAAAGTGCTGAGTGGTTAGATGACCAAAGAAAGGATAATGACACTAAACCCGAAATAAGCCAAGACACTGAAGTGTTGTATGCACATTGCGACGGAGGGTATGTATTGACTCGTGAAGAAAAGTGGAAAGAAGTAAAAGTTGGTAGGGTTTACTCTTCAAATAACTTATTGAAAACCAATGATAAAAGAGGTTATATTGATGAGTCATGGTACACTTTTCACATTGGAGACCACACCACATTTGAAGAAAAGATGGAACAATACCTAGACAGTTATAAATATCTTAAAGAACGAATGGTCTTTATAGTAGATGGGGCAATATGGATACACAACTGGATAAATGAAAAGTATCCTTGCGCACTAAAGATATTAGATTTTTTCATGCCTATGAAAAATATGTTATTTTTCAACCAAAGTTATTTCAGACAAAATAAAGAGGAAAAAGTGGCAGATTGATATGCACGCAAAACTCCTAAAAGAGGGCGGGCAGGAAGTAATAAAAGAGATAGAAAAGATAACTTGTATATCAAAGTCAAAATCAGAAGAGAAGGAAAAATTATTAGGTTATTTGAGAAGAAATGAGACACGCATGAATTATCCGTCTTATCTAAAACAAGGCTTACAAATCGGCAGTGGAGCGATGGAAGCAGCGCATAGGACTCTAGTTCAAAAACGGTGTAAACTATCAGGGCAAAGATGGACGGAAAAGGGTGCAACAAATATAATAAGCCTTAGAAACCTAAACATGAATAACAAATGGAGTGTACTTCAAGAATATTTGAGAAATACAGCTTAATGTAAAAATGGGATACACCCCTATTTTTTCTTTGTATTGCTTTATCTCTCCGGTGACACAAACATTCTGACCTTTATAATGGTCCGATGGTTTTAAAGGAAAGTTTATGAGATCCTTTTGAAAGATGACTATGGTGAGTTTAGTATTTGGGTAGTCAGCACCAAGATTCAGGTAGGTGACAGGTTTTTCTCCTTTGGTAACGAAGGTTCCCGCTACCTTATCACAAACTTTTACTGTCTTACCTATATAGGCCGAAACGCTGTCTATTGGGATTAAGTTTTGTGCATAAATGAACTGAGCGAGTAGAATGGTAAATATTGTGGTACAAAATTTTGACATGGTTATATTATTAGGTGCAAGGCAAAGATATATAATATCACTATTATTTTGAAAATAAATACTTAAACAGTAGCCATTATTAGAATAAAATTTATCTTCGTAAGAATAAATAGAATGAATTTTTTAAGACAATGGTAACCTATATTGTATAAGTTTCAATTTTAATAAATATTTTAGTTTGTTAATATGCATATCACTTCAAATTTTACAAATCCATATTTCTTAGCATTAGGTCAATATTTCCAATCTATCGATAATTTTTGTAAAGTAGAGCTTAATAAAAAACTCATAACCAGTGAGAGGGATTATTTATCTGTTTTCTCATTTTTAATAAGAAACCCACATGGCTTAATAGGTATTGCACCATATACTTGTATTTCATATACATTGCCACAAAATATGGAGAAAAAATTTGGTGCTGACGTGATTATAGTGTTAAGACTTAATGCCACCGAGGTAAAGATTATCTTTATTGAAGGTAAATTAATAAAAAAATTTTTTTTTAAAAATTTTTTTTTAATAATTTTTTTTTAAAAAAAAAAAAAAAAAAAAAAGTGAGAGGGGTTTTATTATTTTTTATTAAAATTTTTTTAAATGAAGATAATTTAAAAAATTTTTTTAAAAGGGTTTTTAAAAAAGAAAAGGGAAGGGGAAAAAGGGGGAGGGGGGAGAAAAAGGGGGATAATTCCCAGCCCAAAAAAAATTTTTCCCCTTCCCCAAGGGAATCCTCCTGAAAAAAAAAAAAAAAAAAAAAAAAAAAATAAAAGGCCGGGAAAAAAACCCCAAAAAAAATATTAAAAAAAAAAAAATCCTCCCCAAAAAAAAGAAACAGACCAGGATTTTATTGGGATAAATATCAAGGCCAGTCTCTCAAAAACAAAAGTCACTTTTTTAGCCAACTTGAAAGGCAATCTACATTTCGAAATTCCGGAGTTGTTTTTCTTGAAATGTTTATGCATAAATTTTTAAATCAAACAACAAGTGGCAGTTTGCCCTATCCATCTCATATACACTGTTCTCATGTAATTGATGTGGATCGGGCCTTAAGTCTATCTGCCGGGTTTAATCGCGTTAAACCTTGGAAAAAGACTGAATATGTAACATTAATTCAAAATAGCAATAATATAGGTCATTACAAGTTTAATTGCAAGGTGCGGATTGGGTAATCGTCTTGAAGTAAATAATAATTTAGTTAGTATTACAGATACCAACCAACAGCAACATGAAATACCTGTAATGTCTGGCGAGACTCCTGCTAATGAAGAACATAGATATGCAAATACAATTTTAACATTTATGCAAAATAATGGGTTAGGACATTATTTGTACTTTGATATAAGTCAAAATACAATTGTGACGGTAACTCGCTAACAAAGTTATTTTGTTTGTAGATTCATTTAAACTGAACTACTAATACCGGTAAAGGTTGAATAAGGGTTGAGTGTAAAAGAAAATGATTAAATTATTCTTGTTCCACAGGAAGGAAAGTGGTGGCATTTTTTGATTCACTCAACTCAGCTATTTTATCGCTCTCGTTTGAACTAACAATTTTCAAAAAATTTTCAGATCTATAAATTTGGTCCCATAGTTTAAATCCTTCTGTGTTCTTTGCAGGTTGATCAGCAATCAAAAAGAAATTATTATCATTTAAGGACTTACTATATTTTGAGCTAAGATGTGCTATTACACTGATATAGGTATTTATACTTTTGTGCAATGTTTCTTTGGATTGTGTAAAAAGGCATCGATTTAGCGCCAACAAAACACCATTCAAGCCAATACAATCCATCTCAAAAGCATTAAAGAGTGTTGGTACAATTTTATTATCTATGTTTTGTTTGGTATGTACTTTATCTTTAACGCGGGTAATTAATTTTTCATCGATCGTTTTATAAAAAATATTTTCTATGTTTTTTGATGGGTACTCAGAAAGAATAACTTCCTGAGTATTGTCCACTAACATGGAGTAAAGTTTATTAAACTTTTGGTCATCTACATCATCAGCAATGAAATTGGGAGTAGAAAACTTTAAAAGACCATTGCTATAATTTGATAAGTAAGAAAAATATTTTGCATCCAACAAATTTGGAAGATCAAAAAGCCCGCTATTTTTAACTAAATCAGAATTATTCAATTCTTTTACTGTATTCTGAAATTCGCGCTCAATGGTGTCGATAACTGAACCATCAACTGAAATAAATCCCTTTGCAATGTGCTTTCGTGCTTTTGAAAATCTTAGCTTAATGCCGGTAGGAGTAGACATAATAAGCCCAATGGTCAAACTGTCGCCTGACATTTCATTTGGGGATATCTTAATCATACTATAAAAAGACTTCATGACTTTATGCTACTTATTATATACTTAAACTGGTCAAATACTATTTTATTGCGTTCTTCAGAAAACAGAAAACTTTCTATTTTTCTCGTTCCTGTTGAATTAACGTAAATTCAGTAGGAATAGATTCAAAAATTTGGTTAATATTATCCTTTGATTTCAAAACGCAAAGGTAAAATTTTTCTTCTGCTTTGCTTATCCATTCGGAATTTATATTTAATCGCTTAATTATGGATTTTGCTAATGGTATATTGAGGATTGAATCATTGTCACTAAAAGATACTCTCTCCTGGTTAATGTCAATAAATGGTAAAGAAGCAAAGGTAAATGCATGGTCAATCGCCATAATTTTAAACCTTTTAAAAGGGACAAACAATAAGTTGTAATTTGTTGGCTTTCTATCATCATTCTCAGTCCATATATCAAACAATGAGATATCCAAAATAATGCCAGGATTGATTATTTTATCATATGTTGCTTTGCTTTTTGCTTTAAATAATTGATTCACATCTACCGTTGATTCTATATGTTTTGAACCAAAATAGACAGATGATAGTGAGAATGACTTATCACTTTTGAAAACTTGACTTTCTGTCAAACTTTTATTCAATGAAAGCGAAGCTATTTCAGGGGTATCGATATTCCAGGTTTTCAAAGATTGGTGCAAAGGAACTCTTTCACGATAGCGTCTTTATCTTCTCTATTGTTTTGTGTTTTTAGAACATAATTTTCATAATCATCTGCTAAGATTAAATATGGTTTATGTCCTGTATTATATGCACTACCAAAAGAAATTACTGTTTTATGTGGGATAGTAAAGCTCATTAAGTGTCTTGATTATTTAATCATTTATGCAAAAAGAGATGAAAAGTTTTAAATAGGCGTATTTGAATAAAATAGCGATGGTCATTATTTTATAAAAATCAATCAAAGATAGGAATTTTATAATATGTAAAAGCAAAGTAATGAAAACAGAAGAAATTTGCTCTATCTTTACCCTGTATAATTTTTAAGTAAAAGATGCAAGTAAAGTCTAAAAAAGGTGGCAGATCATGGTGAAGTATTTACCAATGAACGTGAGGTAAATGCTATGCTGGATATGGTGAAACACGAGACAGAAAGAATTGATTCCAGATTTCTCGAACCGGCTTGTGGCAATGGAAATTTTTTAGCAGAAGTATTAAGAAGAAAGCTGAAAGTAGTTACTGAAAGGTATGGGAAAAGTCAGCTGGAATGGGAACGCTATGCTGTCATAGCAATATCAAGCATTTATGGAGTAGATATACTGGAAGATAATGCAGTGGAATGTCGGGAAAGACTTTTTGATATATTTAATGAAAAGTATTTTTCTCTATTCAAAAATCAGTGTACCGATGATTGCCGTAAAAGTGTAAAGTTTATTTTGAGTAGAAACATACTATGGGGTGATGCACTCGACTTTACTAATCCTATTACTAAAAAGCCTATAATATTTTCTGAGTGGAGTGCAGTCAATGGGAGTATGATAAAACGCAGAGATTATATGTTTAGATTTTTGGTAGAAAAGAGCCATCAATTTTCATTGTTTAATGATGAAAAATGCTGCGGCTATCGATGAGCCAGTAAAAGATTTTCCTTTGATACATTTTTAAAACTCGAGAAAATGATGCAAACTAATTATAACCCGGATGTACTAAGTTGCCTTGCCAATCTGAGCAATGATGAAGTTTTTACTCCACCTGGATTGGTCAATGATATATTGGATTTGCTACCTATGGAATTATGGAGTAACCCTGATGCAAAGTTTCTCGATCCAGTATGTAAGTCAGGTGTGTTTCTGAGAGAAATGGCAAAAGATTGATGTCAGGACTGGAAAGCAAGATACCTGACAAACAAGAACGTATCAACCACATCTTTAAAAATCAACTGTATGGTATAGCGATCACAGAACTGACATCACTATTATCTCGCCGTAGCGTGTATTGCTCCAAAACTGCCAATGGTAAATACTCCATATGTGAAACCTTTGATGATGAACAAGGCAATCTCAGATATGATAGAATGCAGCACACATGGCGCAATGGCAAGTGTACTTACTGTGGAGCGAGCCAAGAAGTATATGATCGTGAAGGTAGGTAATCCACCCTATCAATTAAACGACGGTGGTGGTACAGGTTCAAGTGCAAAACCCATTTACCATTTATTCATTAATCAAGCAAAAAAATTGAACCCAAGATATCTATCAATGATAATTCCAGCAAGATGGTATTCTGGAGGTAAGGGTTTGGATGAATTTAGAAGCGAAACATTGAAAGATAAAAGTATCAGAAAGCTTGTTGATTTCGCTGATTCAAAGGATTGCTTTCCTGAGTCGATGTTGCAGGTGGAGTATGCTATTTCCTTTGGGATAGAGATAATAAAGGTATCTGTGAAGTAGAAACTATACGAAAGAATATTGTCATTAAGTCAAAAAGATTTTTAGACGAGTTTGACACTTTTGTTAGAACAATTTAGCTATTGATATAATAAATAAAGTTAAACAAAAAGTAATTCATTTTTGGATGAGGCTGTATCAAGCGGATGCCATTTGGGTTCAGTAAGACCAGAAAAAACTGGCGACTTGGAATTAATTACGAGTAAAGGAAAAGGGAAAATTCATTTAAACAAAATCACAAGTGGGAAGAATTTGATTGATAAATGGAAGGTATTATTGTCAAAGGCATCAAATGACCACGGTGGACAACCTGACAAAGAAGGAAAAAGGAGGATTTTTTCAAGAATTGAAGTAATGCCACCAAATACTGTTTGCACTGAATCTTATCTGGTCGTAGGGAGTTTTAGCAATGAATACGAGGCATTGAATATGGCAGAATTCCTTCGGACGAAGTTTTGCAGATTTTTGGTTTCAACAATTCTTTTAACTCAAAATATTACAAAAGGGAAATTTATATTTGTGCCAAATCTTTCAATGAATGAAAAATGGGATGATGAAAAACTTTTTGCAAAATATGAATTAACTCAGCATGAAATCGAGTTTATATCTCAATTAATTCGGCCTATAAACTCCATTGAAAACGATTTATAATCACCAACTAATAATTAATAAATATGTATCAACCAACATTCGGAACTAAACAACAAATTACTTTTAGATCAGAAGCGTACTATGAACTCTGATTATCAAAGGGCGGGGACAACCATGGTAAGGACATCAAGGGGGCAAAGGAAGGAAGAGGAACCACAACAGAGGCGCGGGGGCAATATTTTGTCAAGAGTAAATTGTAATGAATTTATTATCGACATTAGAGTAAATCATAATTTTATTCTTGGTGAAACACAGAATGTTCAAAGCATTAGAGCAACCATACCAGGTCAATTTTAACAGATTTGAGTTAGAAAATACAATTATAGATTAATAGACGTGTTATCAAATTAGTTATGTTGATCGGATAAACGCATCTATATAAAGTATAGATTTATATTGAATTTATAGACATATTTTCACGGTATGTCGATTTTGTAAACATATCTATTAAAAAATGTGAAAAATAAATGTGTTCATGAGTAAAAGAGACTTTTTCCCGCAGCGACCTGAAGCTAATCCTACTATCTATGCTTATGAACTTACTGATGTATCCAGTCATCAGGGGTTACTAAAAGTCGGTTATACCAGTAGAACATCACAAGGCAGAATAGCTGAGCAGCTCAAAACAAGCAGAATAGACTATAAAATAGTATATGAGACATCGGCGATGCGGAGCGATGGCCGCTTTTTACAGATTATGATGTGCATCATTATCTGAGGAAAAAAAAGGTATCACAAATACTCAGGGCGAATGGTTCAGGTGTACCATAAAGGATATCAAAGCTGCAATCATCGAAATAAAGAGTGGTATCAAAAATGAAGATAACCGCACGCTTGATTTTGGAATGCGACCGGAACAGGAAGAAGCGGTCAATAAAACGATATCATATTTCAGTAGTTTCAGAAAAGAGAACAAGGATAAGACGCCACACTTCCTATGGAATGCTAAAATGAGATTCGGGAAAACATTTGCCACATATCAACTGGCAAAAAATTGGTTGGAAAAGCTCCTGGTGCTTACTTAAACCTGCTGTACAAAGCGCCTGGGATGAAGATTTGCAAACCCATGTGGATTTCAGAGGATGGCAGTTCATCAGTAGCCGAGCAGAAACTATGAACTATGCCGATGCAGATAAATCAAAGCCTATTGTGTGTTTTGGTTCATTTCAAGACTATCTGGGCAAAAATGAAGCCGGTGGTATAAAAGCAAGAAATGAATGGGTACATACAACAAACTGGGATTGTGTGATATTTGATGAATATCATTATGGTGCATGGCGTGAAAATGCTAAAGAACTCTTTGAAGCTGAGGTGCAAGAGGTGAAATTTGCCAAGGAGAAGGAATGGAATATTTTGATGAAGAGAATATGCCAATTACCACCAATGCTTATTTATACTTATCAGGCACTCCATTCAGAGCCATAGCATCAGGTGAATTTATAGAAGAGCAGATTTTTAACTGGACCTATTCGGACGAACAAAGAGCTAAAGAAAATTGGATAGGGGATCTGAATCCATACACTTCATTGCCAAGAATGGTGATGTTGACTTATCAATTGCCTGATGCTATAAGAGAAATAGCCATGAAGGGGGAATTTAATGAATTTGATTTGAATATCTTTTTTAGTGCTGAAGGTGTTGGAGAAAATGCAAAATTTAAATATGAAAGTGAAGTGCAAAAATGGTTGGATTTGATTCGAGGTTCGTTTGCAGAAACCAATATTGACCATCTGAAATTAGGAGCTAAAAAACCACCATTGCCTTTTCACATGCTCCGCTTCTAAATGTATTGAATCATACTTTATGGTTTATGCCAACAGTAGCGGCTTGTCATGCAATGGGTAACCTGCTGAAACAAAGGCAAAATACTTTTTATCAAGATTATACCACAGTAGTTGCAGCTGGAACTGGTGCAGGTATAGGAGTAGAAGCATTGCCACCTGTAAAAGCTGCTATGACAGACAATCCGTTGACATCAAAGACCATCACTCTATCATGCGGTAAACTGACTACGGGAGTATCTGTAAAACCATGGACAGGCATCTTTATGTTGCGTAATTCTTCCAGTCCTGAGACCTACTTTCAAGCAGCGTTCAGAGTTCAGACCCCTTGGACTATTCAAAACCCTGATAGCTTATCGCCCAATAAGGAGGTTAATCAGGATATTGAAACTATTATCAATAAATCTGATTCTGTCAAAAAGGCAAAACAGGAAGCTAATGAGCGTGATCTGACACAAAAGAGAGAAAAAGATCTTACAGATGATGAAAAAGAATACAAGAGCCTTAGAAAACAGATACAAGAAAAGATGATCAAATTTGCTACAAGGGTGCCGGTATTTATGTATCTGACAGATTACAGAGAGCGAAGTCTCAGGGATGTCATCACACAGCTTGAACCCGGTCTCTTCAAAAAAGTTACTGGTCTCGTGGTCAGGGATTTTGAATTATTGGTAAGTCTTGGCGTATTTAACAGTGCCCTGATGAATGATGCGGTATATAAATTTAAAAGGTATGAAGATGCAAGCCTGGAATACATAGGTATTAATAAACATGAAGGTGAAGATATCGGACTATACGATACTGTCATCAGCAGAAAGGATTATGAAGAGAGTTTTGTGAATGAGGATTGAATGATATGGGAAAAGGAGAAAGTTCAGTCACATACAATTATAGTGTTTGGGAACCACAGGCACTTTTTATAAAATGGGTTGTTGAAAATCAACCAACTCTTGATAAAGATAATGCGAAATTAGGGGCTTACATGAGTTTAACCGGGAGTATATGCAGTCTGGTTGAGAGTGTTTGTGAGTTTATTCTAATATACAACTTAACTTCAAATCATAAATTATCTGAAAATCTGGATAGGAATAAAATAAGAAGTGAAGTTAATAGTGCACAATGGAAAAATTATGATACATTATTTAAAAAGATATTTGACCAGAACATCAGTTTTTATGCTAATAATAAACAAAATGTTGATTATTTATTTAAGCTGAGAAATTCCATTATGCATGGAAATAAACTTCAACTTGTTAGTTCTATTGGGAATAGTGGTGAAAGAATTTTTCTAATAAAAGGTGGAAAATATCAGGAAGTTTATAATTT
The DNA here is from genome assembly GCA_016718205.1 of Saprospiraceae bacterium. Classification (GTDB taxonomy): domain Bacteria; phylum Bacteroidota; class Bacteroidia; order Chitinophagales; family Saprospiraceae; genus OLB9. Next base: position 183,107 of record JADKEB010000034.1, on the reverse strand, counting down.
CTTGAAAATAAAAATATCATTTTGAGCGAAATTAGCCCTGTAGATTCTAATCCTTCTATATTATTTTCTGATTCGGTAATCAAATATTTTATTGATGAAGTAGTAAAATTTATAACGGGTTTAAAGGATAGTGATGGATTATTACAGAAATATGAAAAAAAACTGCTTGAAAATAAAATTTTAAATATCATATCCACAACTCAATAATCAAAAAACAACAAAATGGTTGCAAATCAAATAACATTAACGAGTTTTCTTACTCAAAATAAAACGCAGTTTGTCATACCTGTATATCAAAGAAATTATGATTGGACGGAAGTACAGTGTCGTCAGCTCTTAGAAGATATTGTTGAAATTGGAACAAGTGGCAGAAATGATACTCATTTCATTGGGAGTATAGTTTTTATTCATGATGGTGTACACCTTGCCGGAGAAGTCAATCCATTGGTCATCATAGATGGGCAACAAAGATTGACTACAATTACAATTTTATATCTGGCATTATACAAGTATGCCCAAAAAAATGGGATGGAAGAAAAAGCCGCTGAGATTAATGATACTATCTTGATCAATAAGTTTGTCAAAGAAGATAGCAGTAAGTTGAAGCTGAAACAAACAGACAGTAACTCCAGGGCTTTGAAATTTCTTATGTCAAATAACAAACCGGAGGATTATCCTGAATACAGTAGGTTGAGAGATAATTACATGTTTTTCTTCAATCATATTAATTCTGATACCTTTGAAACCATTCACAATGGGTTGAACAGATTACTTTTTGTACAAATATCTTTGGAACGTGGTAAAGATGATCCGCAAAGAATTTTTGAGAGTCTAAATTCAACAGGATTGGAACTTTCACAAGCAGATCTGATCAGAAATTATATTCTAATGGTCCTAGAACCAAGGGAACAGACCAGAATATTTAATGAGTATTGGGAAGTTATAGAAAATAATGCAAAATCTGAAAGTGATGACGAAAGTAAAGTGTCGGACCTGATCAGAGATTATATGACATTCATTAATAAAAAAATACCTAATAAAAATAAAGTTTATGAAGAGTTTAAGACCAAGTTTAAAATAAGAAATTCAGATTTTTACAATGGAACACTTGCGGAATTAAAGCAATATGCAATACTATATAACAAGATTATTAACCCTAAAAGAGAAACTATAAAAGAAATATCAAAAGAACTGTATAGTATAAATCAACTTGAAATTAATGTGTCTTACCCTTTTATTTTGCCCGTATATAATGATTATTCTCAGGGTGGTCTTTCAAAAAGTGATTTTATCAAAGTATTGAATATAATACAATCATATACATGGAGGAGATTTGTCTTAGGTTTACCTACCAGTGCATTGAATAAAATCTTTATGGTTCTCTATTCAGATATAGATAAAATGGATTATGTACCTTCTTTGGAAAGATCATTGGTAAAGAAAAGAGGTACACAGAGATTCCCAACTGATAAAGAGATTGAGACAGCCCTTAGAGACAAAGATATGTACAATACTCAAGCAAAAAACAGACTATACTTATTTGAAAAATTAGAGCATTATAATAATAATGAGCTTGTGGATTTAAATACCGGTAAAATAACTATTGAACATATTTTTCCGCAGAATCCAAATCCAAGATGGAAAGCTGAATTAGAAGTAGAAGATTATAAAATGTTTGATGGAAACCTATAAAACACACCATAGGAAATCTAACACTTTCAGGAAATAATGCATTCACTCGGTAATAAATCATTTGGGGATAAAAAGATCATGAATAAAGATGATGGTGAGCAAGGATATATTTACAGCAATCTTTGGCTTAATACTTACCTGAAAACCATAGATCAATGGACTATTACAAATCTTGGGGAAAGGTACACAATATGATCTATAACAGATTTTTGAAAATATGGGAGTATCCAAAAGTCAATATTATTTTTGATTCTGCTGAAGAAGAAGTATCTCTTTTCCAAGCGGAAGAACCTAAAGATAAAAAGTTAGAATATTATGTTTTCAAAGATGAAAAGTTGTTACTTCAGTATTTAGTAAAATGTATACCAATGTAATTACAGAATTATTCAGGGATAATCCGGCTAAGTTCATGATGAGTGATATAAAGGATATAGTTTCATTATCATCAAATAAGGAGTCTTTAAGATCTGCAACGCCTATAAGTGAAACTTATTACATTGAAGCTAATCTGGACAGTAATGGCAAGTTTAAACGGCTGAAACAAGTTTTGACAAAGTTTGAACTGGAAGATGAGTTGATCATAAAGTATAGCAAGTAAGAAATTCAAAAGGGAGTGCTGTCATACCGGTAGTAATAGTCTTTATTCAATGTATTCCTGACAATGACATTTTTATCAACAAGTTCATTAATGATGTTTTCAAAATTTATATTAAAGGCGGAATAATGTTTTTGATTAAAACTTTTATTTCGTCAATGTGGTAGGTGGTCTCAGGTACGATTTCTTGTTCTACTTTCTGATGAAAGTGAAGTCATTTTGCCATTCTGTATCTGATGAAGGGTCAGATTCAGGTACCAATGATAAGATTGAAGTGATCAAACTCATTTTTTGATTTTTGGAAATGAAATCATTTAGTCTGGTTTCAGATTTTGAATTGTCAGTACATCCTAATGGTTCATTTATTATATAAGATGCTTTTAGCCAATCTGGTATTGCTGTGAGCAAAAAGTCAGCTATATCTTCACCATTTTGTTTATTTTCATCAGAAAGAGACCTGTTCAATAAATCTGAAACCCGAAAATTAAAGTCGTTATTATTCCTTTGAGCGAAATTCGTCCATTGTTCAAATCCATTAGCATCAGGATATAGAATGATTTTTTTGTTTTTAAGAAAAGTCAAATTTTCAACCTTCAATCCAGTTTTAGATCCGGTTGCTAACCAAGTAAAATCCTGAAAACAAATACTGGCTATAATTGCTGTTTTCTCACTTTCTACGATTGCCACTACTTTCGTGGATGGTTTTACGAGATGAGACCCAAAAAGAACTTGACTGAGCTTGAAATCAGGAATTTTGGTCAAGGCGTGTACCCATGTAATATGGTCAAAAGGTTTTTTAACTCTTTTTCCTGATACCTGGTCGTACAGCATAACCTTACCTGTTCGAACATTACTTAATTCATCCAATTGCCAGAAAATGGTTGATCCTGACCAGTGCTTAGATGTTCCAATGTGCATTTTTTATAACGGCATCATCAACTAAGTCAGACCGAAAAACTGATTTTAAAAATAGTACAAAATAATTTACATTGTAACTGGTAAGTGTTTTCTTAAAAATGGTGTAATCAATAAATGAAGGTTTCTCTTTTGTTAAATATGGTTTGAAATTTTGTTTTACAGGAAACATATCCTTTTCCCCTAAATCAAGTAAAAAGGTTTGTCCGCAACTGTGGCAATGTCCTTTTGAAACATAACCTTTGAAAGGACTGAATTTTCCGTCTTTGTTTGACTTTCCACATGGACAAAATTCAGCCCTTCTCCTATTTCTGTCAAATTGGACGATCAAATCCATTTTGGGCATTTCAGTCTTTGGGGCAAAATTGATGGTTATATATTCTATTATGTCACTTAGCTTTGCTGTCTGCTGACGATTCATTTTGATAACATCAACACTGTCATTATCTACTAAGACAAGTCCTTTTTCTTCATCAGAATATTTGATATAAAATGGTTCATGTCGAGCTGTACTTCTGCACTTTAGGTATTTGACTTGAATGACGTCCGTTCTCCCATTGTTATCTTTCTCAAAATCTACTCATTACTGTACTCGACTTATTGATCAATTCTGTTCCAAAGTGACCATTGCCTTTTCTGATCCTGGATTTTCATGTATGAGGCAAAAAAACAACATTATATTCGTTGATGGCAAGATTCATATGGTCAATCAGCTCCATGCTTTTGTCGGATTTATTAAAATCTTCAATACAGTCAGTAGACACATCCAAGACAATGAATGTAGGACGATCAGCATAGATGGTTCGATAGTGGGAGAGATATTTGTTAAGTACATTAAATCTTTCCTTCCTGTTGATTTCAAGTAAACTAATATAGTCAAAATCTGATGGGTGATCTTCCTTGTTATATCCAGCTTTCATTTGAATAGATTGTAAGGCAAAAGGTAATTGTTCAGTAAGATTTCTTTCAGTATCCACATACAAAATTGAAAATTTTGAAACTACTTGAAATCCAAGTAGCTCCTTTTCAAAATACTCTTTTTTCAGTATAGCAGAACATATCGTTTCTGCCAGTCTACTCTTATGAACTCCCGCTTGACCTTGGATCACGTTTATAGTATGTGGGAAAAACAGGATTATCATTTTGGTTTGAGGAAGGGGCCGGAAAAAGTAATATTACTTGATTTCCTTGTACGAAGTTTGCATTTCGTATCTAATATTTTATCTAATAGCACGTCTGGAGTTGATGATTCCGGTTGATTTAGTTCTTGATCAATATTTCTTAAATCATTTTGGATATCGGTATAGGAAATTATGGGTTTAATATTTGATTCCATAGGAAATTTGATTTTTTAAAATTGATTAGGAATTACTTCTTAAAAGCCGGTTTGTAATGTTTGTCCAATAAGGCTTGAACATCAGACATGCGGTAGTATATTTTACTACCAATTTGGGAGAAAGAAATTATTCCTTCGTCTCTCCAGGCCTGCCCTGTCCGTTTGGATATGTTCATGATCTTGATAAACTTCTGATTGTCGATAAAGGTATCGACTGGAGACTTTTGTTTGTTAGAAACTTCCTGTTGGATTTTGTCGAGACGTTTGATAACTTCGTCAAAGTTCTCTTGGGAGATAATTACTGCATTCATGTGCATTAAATATTGTGTTTTTGTCAATATCGACGTCACAAATATTTAACTCATTATCAGAACTTATCAGGTCAATAATTAATGATCTGATAAAACCTTATAATACCTGATAATACCTGATAATATTTAATTTTTAACTTTTTCTGTCAAGTTATTAGCCCTTTTTACATAATCTCTATATGTGTAAGTATCATTCTCTGGGAGGGATTTAATATTAGCATTTATTTTTTCCCCAATAAAAAAACAGAGTTTCGTTATGCTAAATGATGGAATCAAAGAACTGCTAACAAGAACATCAAGTACTGCTCTTATTGAAGACTTCTTTCAGGGTCAAGAATGTAAATATTTTCAGATGTAATTTTTAAGTTGTCCAATATATCAAAAACAATTTTCAAATCATCATCGGATAGAAATTCATTTGATTTAGGACTATTCCAATTTTCTATTTTATTTCCATTTGAAACAAAGTGTTTCTTCTCAAATTCAGTTGAGTCATCTTGGATAAAAATTTCTGTATCATCATCCCCATTTTTTGAATCGCTATCTACATAATCAATTAAACCCCATTCAACCAGATCAATTCGACAATAATAATTATCAACACTTAAAACCCCATTATTATAATCTTTGACAATCCGCAATAAAGTATGGTTCCATTTAATTTGAGATACTATCTCAAATAGGCTTCCAATGGTTTTCTTCTTAAATTTAATTAGTGAATCTTTATTGTCTAAAATATCGTTCCAAAAATCCATAGTTTTCTTTTTCACATCTTCCTTACTGACAAATCTAATGCCTAATTGACAAATTTGCTCTTTAAATGTATGAGCAAAATAATTTCGAACATTGAACCACGAATCATCAGTTTCAGTATAAACACCATCTTTTTCCCATTTCAATAAAGAGAGCATGTAATTTTCACAAACATTTAGTAAATATTCTGGACATTTATTCTTAATTTTTTTAAATCCTTTTGCTTTAGATTCGATAAATTTAATAATAAAATCTCTATCATTCGTTTCAGGTATTTGCTCACTAAAATACTCTTCTTGGTATTTCAAATCGATGTAAATATTACTACAAAATGAAGAAGCAAGGTTAGAGCATACTTGAGCTTCAATTTCATTTAAATTTTCGTAACTTTCAAAAAAATCTTCCTTGTAATTATTGATTGAAGATGCAAATGATTTATCATTAAGAACTTTTGTTTCATTTTCTAATATTCCTTTAAGATAAAAGTAATAATCGACATATGGCTTTACAATTGGTATGTACTGATTATAGCACTTGACATATACCATTCTTGTGGATTATGCTTATATTCTGTTACATTGATTTGTCGATCGTATTCAAGTTTAAAATAGTATCCGGGGTTTGACCTTTTTTCATTGATGAACATAACATCCAATTTCAATAACTCGTTTTCAATTAGTACTTTTGGATCTCTTGAATTTTCTATTCTTTTGTGTACTTCATCTTTTAACTCATTAAATGACTTTAAAGGTATGGCCTGTATTTCTTTGGTTCCGTTGTTTTTTAAGGTAGTTAACTCATCATTTCTTAATTTAAACCCAATTTCAAATAAATATAATGCATCTTCATCGGTTTCAGGTAATGTTGTAAACACATCTTCACCATCATCGTTTAACTTGGGATGTTAAGCATGAAAATGCTTTGGAATAGCTCGAGATGCAATACAACAAAGTCAATTTTTTCTTTGTATGAATTGAATGGTGCATTTTTTAAGACGATTTTTCTCATCATATGTAATCTTATCCATCCATGCATATGACCTGAGCAATAATTGTCTTTTGTACTACATCCATCAGGTGCAATGTAACCAAGGTTTTTAACATATTGATAATCTTGGTTGTCGTTTCCTTTTGAATGGTAATTATGATACTTGGCCAAAAGCCTATTTAGACTAATTCTATATTCGTTATCGGATTCATTTTCCTTCGATACTTCATTGTTGACGACTTTTTTATATATTTCCGATTTTGATTCATAATCTTCTTTAGTAGTTAAATTGTCAAGTTTAATATCAAATCTTCTTTTTCTCAGTCCTTGCTCCATAGAATAAGTGAAACGAGTAATCAAGTCCTTTTTTGATTCGTCTTTACATAATTCTGGTAAAAAATTTATACATACATTTATATCACCAAAGTCAGTATCAGGTGAAAGTGATTTTACATATTCATCAAACTCATCATAAAAAAAGTCAATTATGAATGCACGACACATTTTTAAAATGTGCTGCTGGATAAATGTGTTTTCTTGGCTTAATGTAATGTTATCTTTAGCGACTTCAACTGCAAAATGGCCTATAGTGACATCTTCTACTTCTAGAAATCTTGTGAATAAATCTAATTGAGATTGTATATACTCTATCTTTTTTTCCTTTGATTTACAACTTTTTAAAACGTTATTATCTTTGGTGTCACTTAAATGGTCCCCATAAGTAATACTTTTTTGTAGCCTACCACCAACAGCATTCAAGACACTTACAAAGAACTCCCGTTTTGATATTTCATTCATAATATAGTAAATTAATCATTAAAAACATCCATTGCTTTGTCCAATTCAGCATTTACAATCTTTGCATAAATCTGGGTCGTCTTTATAGATGAATGCCCTAATAGCTTTGAAACATACTCAATTCGCATACCTTTTCTGAGTGCTCTTGTAGCCCAGGTGTGTCTTGATGAGTGGTAACTGATATCTTTACCCAATTCAGTTTTTTTAACAATTTTCCCAAGATCTTTATTTGCATAGGCTGTCCTGGACGATATAGCTTTATATAATTGTTCTTCATCATATTCTCTGGTACTATCAAGAAATGGGAAAATATAATTTTCACTTTCCATTAGGTCTATAGTTTTGTATTTGCTTATGATTTCCAAAGCTTTATTAGGGAGCTTTACGCTGACCATTTCTTTGGTTTTATACATTTCAATAGTGATATTAGTACCATCAAAATCTTTCCATTTTAACTGAAGAATGTCAGAAATTCTAATCCCACCAGCATAACAGGAAAATACATATGCATTACGATGGTGATCAAGCATAGACCCATTATCCAGTATGATATCTTCAAATAATTTTAATTCATCTTCTGTAAGATATTCCATCTTGACTTTCTCGGTCTTTAATTTATATTTGTTAAAAGGATTATTTTGAAAGTCAATGATTTCTTCTCTCACGGCATCATTAAAGAGCTTTCTGAATATTTTAAGATTGGAGTGGACAGTATTAATACCATTGCCAAGATCTTCCTTTAAATACGCTTCATATTTCTTTAAAACTTGAACATCAATATCTCCAAAATTTAAGGTGGCATTATTGGTGTAAGTGTTGAGTTTAGATAGTACTGCTTTAACTTTATCATGGGTACCCATCCTTTTTTCCTTGTAAACTCTGTTCAGGTATTCATTTGCATAATCTGAAAAAGTCAATGTATTTTTACCCATCACTTTATTTCTTGATGACTTTACTTGAAACAAATTTATTTTAGTTTCCATTTCAAGCGATACACCATGTGCATCAGCCACTTTCTGAGCTATCAGATTATTTAGTCTTACGGAATTGGCGTGTTTCTTTACCTGCTTGTTTTTTCATCCCATTGATCAGGATGAAGTGTAATGCCTAAGGAAATAAATTTGCTTTGGCGGTCTTTGGTGATGCGAATATAAAGTGGTGATTCACCATCTTTATTCACCTTATTGAGCTTCAAAAGGAGTTTTACAGTTGCCATAATATATTTGATCAATAAAGTACAAATATACAAAATAGGTACAACAAATGGTACAACATTTTAAGTAATTATATGCATTTTAATGCATTAAAATACATTAATTAATATGTATTAATAGCTGTACAATAGTAATTTAGTGTGAATTACGGTGCAAAGTGGGGAGTCAAAAGCAGTCCCGTCCAGTCCGCAAAACATAACGCCAAATAGAAGTAAAATTCTGTTTGGCGTTTGTTTTCAAGGAGTTATAGAATAGATCAATTGCTAAAAGATACTAAATAGTATATAAATTATATGCTACCAATATGCCACCAAAATCAAAAATGTTAATTATCTGCTATAATCTAACCAACAAAAATTTTAAGAATGTATGGTAGCAGATGTTTTAATTGTCGTTAAAAATACCAATATAACTTTTTTAGTCGCTGGGTGCAACATGAATTTTTTATTTCACGTTATTAAACCATGTAGTACAAATGAAAAAGTTAGATTTCTTAAAAGTCAGTTTTATTATCAGGACAGACAGGATTCAAAACAATGAATCTCCTGTTTACATGATGTTGTTTTTAGATGGCAGGCGAGCCTACATTGCAACTGGTCAAAAAGTATCCCTTAAGAATTGGGATGAAAAAAATGGGAGATTTTCTGGTAACAATTCAAACATAAATGCCATGAATGAATTCATTGATAGAATGAAATATGATGTCATCAGGATTTATAATGAATTGAAATCCAAAGATTCTGATATCACTGTTGATGTATTAAGGCAACGCCTTAAGGGAGATGGGGGAAAAGAAATCAAAACTGCTTGAAGTGTTTCAGATTTACAACAATAACTTTGAAAAACTAATTGATATAGAAATTAAAAAAAGATACTTTCAAAGAGGTATGCCCTTGACTTTCTCCGCTAAAGCTGTAAAACGCAAGGCTATTTCTGTAAATTCACTTTCGTGGTATTGAAACTGCAACCAATCATTTTGTTGTCAATTATACATCATGAGCCGATTATTTACATTATTCGGCTCAAATATACAAAATAAATGAGCCGATTAGAGATTTTATTCGACTCATTTTTTTAAAGATCTACTTTCTTTACTTTGAATGAATACTCACATTCATCCTACAATGATGGTTCAGAAAACGTCTTTCATTTCTCCAAAAATCAAAACTTATCTACCGGTGTGGCAAGTCCATCTTGACTATAAATTATAGATTTAAGCTGGAGAAAATCCCCTTGTAGTTCAATGCTGGAATCAGTACTTAAAAAGTCAACAAATTTATTTTCTTGTATGATATCTTTATCCGGTACTCAAATTTTTGTAGTAAAGGAAATAAATGTACTGATTATGCCTTTGTTGACAAAGTGATACTCTCCACCAAAAAAATTGACAGCGGACTTACCTTCAAATCTGTAATATTCGCCTCCTGAAGTCACTCCCTTTTCACTTTTCAAGGTAATAAACATATCATATGGATGCACTTTTTTATCCACATTTATAGTCGCACCATCGGATACGTACCCCAAAAAATCCCATGTACCCAATAATTGATCGATGCTATAGGTACACTTTCCCATGGTAAAATCCTATCTGATCACATTTTGGCATGGCAGGATTGGAATAAGTGACGTTATTACAACCACAAACAGGATTTAGCTCATAAGTTATTATACAATTTACAATAGGTGTAGGTGTGCAATCGTTCTTATCACATGAGCCAAAGGCAAGGATAAGAAGGCAAAAATATAAAATCTTGAGCATAAAGACTTGTTTATAGATAAAGACGTAATGATCAATAAAATAGTTGGTCAGGAGCGCTATTTATTTCTAAAGTTATCGCAATCAATATATCAATATAAAGTAGGATCTCCTATTATAATTATTCAGTCAATATTTATTTGTCTTCATCGCTAGATTAAGTGTGGTCTTTATAAATATCAATAATATTTCAAATTCTTTTTCTAAATGATTACCTCACCCTATCCAAAAACTCATTTTTCTTTCTTCGGGATACCTCTACTTCCGCTCATTGGACAGGACAATAATGCCACCTTCTCCTTTCACATATTTTTTGATATAATTCATGTTGATGAGATGTGAACGATGACATCTGAAAAATGTGTCATCAGGCAAGCTCTCTTCAAATTCTTTAAGATTTTGCTCGAAAGTAGCTTGGTATTGTCCTTGAAGTAAATGTAGCTGTAGTTGCTTGTGCTTCAATATTAATGATCTCATTGACATCAAAAAACAAGAGGCCTTCTGATGTTGGGATGACAATTTTTTCAACTCTGACCTTGGATTTAAGTTGTGTTTTACAGTTCGATTTGCTCACCGCTATTTTTTTACTTTTAGAATTTCTACCCTATCTATCGCTTGGATCAATTCATCTTTATCGATAGGTTTTTGTAAGTAATCGGACAGCACTTGGTTTGAATGCTTTGATGGCATACTTGTCATAGGCTGTTGTGAAAATTACTTTAAAATCGATAACATCTAATCTTTCTAACATATCGATTCCATTGAGCCTGGGCATCTCACATCAAGAAATACGAGATCTGGCGTGATGTCCGTGATTAGAACCAATCCTTTTTCACCATCAGATGCAGTACCAACTATTTCTACCTCGGGGCAATATTTTTTAAGATCCCACTTCAGCGTGGTGATGCAATGGTCTTCATCATCTATAATGATTGCTCTCATTTATTTTTGTTTGCTTTTATGGGTGAATTAATAAAAATCGCAGTGTCACTTTTGTGCCTGATGCTTGATCTTCAGCGTCGTACAAATCAGTAATGGCGACATCATTTTGCTCATTATAAAATTTCAATCTCATTAATGTGGCTTCCATTCCAAATGACTTCTTTTTTGTACTTGATTTGGATCTCAGCTCCATTGATTTTTTCCGTCCTATGCCATTGTCTTGAACAATAATGGACAGATATTCTTGGTTGTCTTCCAATTTGATGTATATCTATAGTTTTTTGAGACCATCTTTTTGCGCATTAAACATAAAGTGTGGATTCATCTGAGATCGGATATTATCAATCTCACTTTTGAGTAGTTTTTTTCATAGGCTTGAGTAAGTATGACTCTTTTTCGTTTTCTATAAGCCGCCATCTATAAAACAAATAGACTAAGCCACCGACAATTGCAATAACTAACATTCTGAACCATAAAGTCTGATACCAATAAGGTGGAACCGTTATGTCTATTTGTTTTGCTAAAGTCTCTTCTCCCGTTGTTTAATTGATGGCCTTGTATTGAAGTTTTAAAGTGCCATAAGTAAGCGAAGGTAAAAACAACTCTTCTCCCTTGAGTTTTGACCAAATGGAGTCGCTATTTATTTTGTAATAATAGTCTATATTGTGCAAGGCCATGTAAGAAGGGGAAGAAAGTTGCACGAAAATAGAATTGACACCTTTATGAAGTGAGAGCCGATTTTGAGAAATTTCATAGACCCATTCCTTATCTTTATCGTAGATGGATGTAATGAATACTTGATTGTTTTCTTTGAAGTTTTGTAATGCTTGATAGTCAAAAGTGTATAAATGATTGTGTTGTGACAGAATAGATTTATCGCCATTAATGTCAAGATTAAAATTGTCCATTTTGATATCAGGATTGATCGATTGATGGATATATCTCCTTTTACCCGTCTCTATATCATAAAAAAGTATACCTTCAGCCATGATGATAGCCAACTCATCTCCTTCTATGGCTAAATAACTTATGGTATGTATGAATTTTTCACCACCAAATAATCGCAAAGCCTTATTCGTTTTCGGGTCAAACATACATACGCCGTAGAATCCAGCTACCCATATTCTGCCATATTTATCTGAGACCATAGTTTGTGGAGTAGTTTTTTTGATGATTTCATTTGCTATAAGTATGAAACTATCTCTTTTTTCATCCAATACATAAAGACCCAGGTCTCCTAAAACGTACAAATGATTGTCGCGGTTCTCAATCATAGTCAGAGCTGTATCGTTGGTTTTATATATTTTTTCGATTTGGTTTTTATCTGGATCGTATAAAAAAATGCCAAACGGTACTGTGCGGATTAGCCATTTGTTATTTTTCCAAGGAATGATGTTTCTGAATTTTGTACCTTCTCCATAATGTAAAATAGTTTTTGTACTCCCAGATTTTAAATCTATAGAGATCAATCCATAATCCGTAGTTCCGACCCATTGATTCCCATACTTGTGTACGTCATATACATCTTGAATTAAATTGGGCAAACTAGGCAGTCTTGGTGGATCAAGTTTGTGAATGATATTATATGCCCGATCACATATCATTGCCCCTTGATTGTATCGCATAGACACATGAGGTCAAACTATCCATTTGTTTGACCTTGTACATGTATATAGGGTAAATCCTTATCCTTATGTTCTATTTCCTTTCTCGAAAACAAATTTGTAAAATGGGGTACCATGTGTAGGCCTGATATATTGTCTGTACTCCAGAGATTTTTTTGTCTATCTACATAAACTGTGTTAGTACCTGGCATTGGATAGAAGTAGCTTTTTTGAGATTCCAAATCAAACAATATGATATATTTGAACCCACCGAAAACCATATATTTTTTCCTTGCCAAGTCCACGGTACACCATTTACCGTAACGAGTTTATCTCCAATCTCTATGGTATCTATCTTGTAATCTTGAAGATCCAATCTCAATATGGGCTTATTCCAATACATCATGTAAGCATACTTATCATGTACTATGGTATTAAAATTAGTAAAGTGTTTTGATAAAACGATCTGCTTGGCCTTCTTGGTTACTTTATCAAAAATGAATATATTGATTATGTGTAGCTATTATTTTGTTTTTTAGAAGCCACTATTGCATTATAAGGCATATTAGTGTTGAATTCGAAAAAATATCTAGACTTAGACTGTCGATCTTATTGTTAGAATGGATGAAAAATGCTTTTTTTACTGTCTTTTTAACAAAATAGAGCTGCTCCCCTTTATTGATCATTATTACATCTCCCAATCTGTCACCTTTTGGGATCATTCAAATTCTGGAAGTAAGCCGTTGATTTATTATGGTATACATCACATCATTGTCCGTGATATAGAGATTAAATACATTAGAAAATGATAAATTGAATATTTTATCGTCTTGATCGAAGGTCACAAACTTGCTACCGTCATACCTTACCAATCCTTTTGCGGTCGCCAGCTAAATAAACCCCTTACTATCTTGTGCAATATGGTGTACATCAAATGTAGGCAATCATCTTTGGTCGTAAGGTGTACAAATGGCAATTCAGGTCTGTCCTGACCATATACAGTAAAGATATGGAAGGTAAGAACAAGCATATTTGCCAAATGGATTTCATCTATATTTGCATCATTAGAAAGCGTAAAAGTAGTAAAAATTTATATCTCTTATTTCAGACCCATTTTATAATTTACTTAGCATCAGAAGTGTATTTGTAACAGGAAGTTTAACCCTTATGTTGGTCCATCCTGATATCATGTTTATTTTTACTCACCAACCTAAAATAGAAAACATTATTCTAGTTTTTTGTATTCTCTTTTCTTCATCTATCTCTTTCGTTCAGACACCTTTTTGAGTTTTTGATTACCAAAATTGTGTGTATATCCTACTTTAAACGTAGTGTGACTGAAGTCGATGCCTGCTTTTATGAGATATTGAGCTTGGCGCAATTCTGTTTCATCCCCGAATTTGAATGTGTCAAAAACATCATCTACACCTAGGCTCAGGATGCCGTTATTTTGTAATTGTTTTTTAATGGCAATGTTTACATTTATCAAAGGATTTAGTACTCGTATACCATCTTGTTTTTTGTGAAAGTACAAAGCATTGAGATCTATAGATGTTTTGGCTGGTAGTGTGATGGTATGGCTTGTATTGGTCTGAAAAGATGGTCTGAGTATGTAAGTCCATTTTTATCCTTAATGTCTAAATATAAAAGCTCCAAACCATCTGCTTTTCCAATTTTTAAAATGTCCACAGGAAGGCTGGCGGACAAGGTGATATTTTTGGTATAATCTAAGTTTTCTGGTCTCCTTGTGATGATCTTAGTGATAGGATCATGTATTTCATTTGGTGGCCCGAAATACTTTCATCTGTATAGCTATATTGCAGTTGTACATTTAGATTATGGAAACGAGATCCTATAGAAATATTGTCACTAAATGATGGTTTGCAAAGTTGCATTACCTGTAAAAATAAAATTGGGATCATTGACAAGTGTAAATGATGAGATATCCGAAAAAGCTGGTCTTTCTACTCTTTTGCTATATTGCAAATTGATATCATTGTGTTCAAAGCTTGTAACTTAAAATGCGGATGGAAACAAATTTTGGTATTTTTATTGTAAATGGGTACATCTTTTTCCATAAAACTCAGCAGCTGTAGCTTCATATCTGACACCCAGTTTGATGTCTACCTTGTCGGTCGGCTTAAAGTCTGCTGTGGTATAAAATGCTAAAATATTTTCTTTAAATTTTCCAGCACTTGCAAATTCACTTAGTGTAGTACCATCGACTTTTACGTCTATATCATTGATAAAATCCGTTTGGGTCATCTTAGCTCCTATAGAATATTTGGTTCCTCCGATCGTATGTACGTAATCAGACTTTAATACTTTGATATCAAAAGGTGTATTTTTGGTGGTACCGATGAGACTCTTCCCATATACGTTTTCACCTTGTCGGAGTTTGACATTATTGTCGGTAAATCCATCATTGGAAAAGTGCAAAATATCTCCATCAAGTGACCACATACTGTTTTGTGTGAATGAGTGCTTGACATTGATATTGTAATTTTGATTGGTCCAATCGTTGGTTTCTACAATGGCAAGATGCGATGAAGTGTCATTTTGATTATTGCGAAATGTACCATTGCTCGTCATATCCCAAAGCCTGAGATATCCAGAAAAATTGGCTCCGAGACTTGTTTTTTGACTCAAATCATAATTTACGCCTACCCGATAGTTGATATGATCTTTAAAAGGTTTGCGATCATTGCCACTGTAAGTATCTACACCACGATAAGTGCGATCTACATAGGTAAATTGATCTCGATAATCCATGGCATAATTGGCTCCCATACTGGTAGAAAATTTATCATTTCGATACTGTACATTAGCGGAGATGAGATTATTCCACCCATGTCCATAGCCTACATTTATTGAAGTGTTGCCTTGCCATCCTTGTTCAGGGTTGTTTTTGGTGACAATATTGATGTATCCAGCATTTCCTTGTGCATCAAAATTAGCAGGCGGCGTAGTGATGAGTTCGATCTTTGATAGATCAGTAGCACTCATGCCCTCTAGCATTTTCAAGACCACATCTGTCGGCATATTGGATATCTTTCCATTCATGATGACTACCACACCATCTTTGCCCATCATATTGATAGTGCCTGCTGAACGGTTTGACAAGTATGCCAGGAGATCGCTCAGGAATATCTATGGCTGAGTTGCCCGCAGCCCTGTGTAGCTCCGATATTGAGTACCAATCGATCTATCTTTTGCTCCACTTTGGTAGCACTTTCTTTGACTACAATCTCATCCAGCATTCTCGCATCTTCTTCAATGATGATCATCAATGGTTTGCTAAAGTCCCTTGGCAATGGAGTTAAAATGTATTTATAACCCAATCCACTTACGAACAGGTAGCTGATGTTTTTGTTTTGTGCATCCAATGTAAATTTACCATATAGGTCCGTATAGGTGGACACTAAAGGTATCGAGTCCGTACTCATCAAATGTACATTGATAAAATCGACAGGCTTTTCATCTTTAAGTTTAATAAAACCTGCGATTGTTTGACCCCAAAGATCACAATTCGTTAATATAAAAGTAATCAAAAATAATGTAAAAAATATATTTTTCATGATAACAAAAGTAATGTTAAAGGTTTTTAAAATGTCTTTATCACCTACCGTAAAGAAACCCGTCTGTCAGAACGATTAATGATATAAGATGATAATATTCAATTATTTACAAAGTATGTTAAAGTTAATTAATCCATTATTATTGGAAAATAAATCTCCCAATGGTGAAAGTCTCTAAGCCTTTGTAATGCATAAATGACACGTTTATGAAAAGAGAATTTGCCAAAATGAATCCCAAAATGAAAGTGGTAGCAATGTATAACCACCATAAAATACAAACAAAGCAATCAACCCTACTACCAACGGGCGATAGACTTTTGTTCGGAATCGTTCAAAAATGAGTAAGCCAATGATGATCCCCAAACTAATCAGAACAGTAGGAAATTCCTGTGTGATTCGACCAACTGCAGGATTAATAAAAAATGATTAATTGGTCATTTAGATTGATTATATGGCATGAATTAGTTAGTTGAATGAATTAATTCCTTACCTACATCCCCTGATGCCAGTATATGGATCTCTATTGGTATTTGTATCATTGATCAATGGCCCACTTCTATCACTTATGGAAAGAAAAAAACTTTCATCATTCCAGCTACCGCCACGGTACATAAGACCAAGTGCCAATCCAGTTCCATTAATTATAGAGTATGGTGAGTTTACAAAAACTGCGCCTGGCCATGAATTTGCCCAATCCACATAACCATAGCTTGTTAAATCAGGATTGGCAAAATTATTCTTGTTAAAGTTTCTACCTTGGCCATTTTCAGTAGTGATAACTCTTTCCCTTAAATTA
The DNA here is from genome assembly GCA_016718205.1 of Saprospiraceae bacterium. Taxonomy (GTDB): domain Bacteria; phylum Bacteroidota; class Bacteroidia; order Chitinophagales; family Saprospiraceae; genus OLB9. The sequence goes on along the minus strand of JADKEB010000034.1, from coordinate 165,830 downwards.
CCACTCAATTCCATCACACCATAAAAACTTCTCCACTTTTTATTCGATTACTGGATGCTGTGGCAAAGATGCCATTTCTGACCGGTCCATTTAGGTTATTATTGCTATTTACTGTCGCTTCATAGATGGCATTGCCTTTGGATTGGCTTGCGGATTATTGACGTATTCTGTATTGAATGCTGCATCAAAAACAAAATATTGATCATCTCCTATCTCTGCATTGCCCCATGCATATTCGTTTTTTCAGGATATTGGATTCCTTTACCTGCGATTTCATATTCAATTTCTGTCAATGGGCGCAATCCAGCCCAAGCCAAATAAGCTGCATGATCCACCCAATTGACAAAATTGCAAGCGATATTCTCTCCATCAGAAAGCTCATCGTAGGTACTATTAAAGTCAGCATTGCACCCATATACTGCTGGTGTATATACGCCATTGATGAGTTGTGCGGGTGTTTTTATTTTGATGTAATTTCTGTAATTGCCCGTAGCAGGAGCCAAAGCAAAAGTTCCTGGAGGTGATGTAGGTGGAGATGCTGTATGATTGACTTGTTGGGTGTAGGTGAGTGAGTTTAGAAAATCTCTATAACCACCTTGGCTTAGTTCGTACTTCATAATATAAAATGGTGAAGTATTCGAAACCTGCACATATTCAGATGGATACGGATCATACACATTGATAGTTTCATTTTTTTTTATTAAAACAGGTGCTTGGTTTTCAAATGAACTTTGAAAAGAAAAATAGGAAGCATGATCTCCTAAATAAAAGTCTATTACCGGAATATGTACCATCTCTAAGGCAAACAATTTTAATGTCATAGATACCTGATGCAAATCGTGATTCAATCCCCAGTTCTACATTTGTCAATTGTGCTGTTCACTTCCACGACAGATCTGTATAGATATCTACCAACGCCTGGAACTTCACTCACACTAAAACCATTGGGAATTACATTGTTTGTATTAGTGAATGGAACATGTAGCCAAGTACCAGTACCTGGATCAAAGTATTTGATAAACACATATGCTGCATCCCAATTATTGAGCACACTGCTTCGCCAACTATTTTCCCAACTGATGTCAAATTTAATGGTGTTGGTATTTGGTTTGAAACTGACATTGGTAATCTGTACATTGTTGGCATAAATCCAGATAGTGCTAAATAGTGCGAAAATGGTTAAAAAACTTTTCTTCATTAGAGTTTGATTATTGTCCATTGATTTTAAAATTTACATTGTTGTTAATAAAGAAAGAAGTAGTTGGAAATAGTACTAGTTTTTTGATTTCGTCATCAAAGTTGACTTGAGGGAAGAGCAAAGCTGATGGCAAAATGACCACTTCACTACTCACATTAGGCATGACACCACATTGCCAGTTGTCTGGATTTTCCCATGCTTGGGAAGTATATCCCGTCCATAGGAGTACCTCACTACTGCAATCAGGTTTTTTTAGCTCGAAGTGATGATCTCCTCTCCCGATATGGCCTTTGAAAGCAATGTCATCAGTTATCATTTGTTTTTGCAAAAGTGCGCTTGCGCTGCCATCGGCCGTACTTCCTTTAAAACCCACCATATCTTCTATTATCATTTTCTCCACATATAAAGAAGCTATACCATCGCCATGTAGGCCATGAAATGCAAAAGTATCTGTGATGGGAACTTTAGTAGTAAAACTGCTCCCAAAACCATCATTGGACAAACCTCGGAATGCAAAGCTATCTGTGGTGACATAATAACCCAAATCTGCTATTGTGATTCCATCATTGACACTCCCTCTGAATACCACATCGTCTGATATATCCATTTTGGACAAAAAGATGTGAGCGACGCCATCTGATGCATTTCCCTGACAAGATAGACTGTCTAGAATATTTAATTTTGCTAAAGGAGTCATCATTTGGCCATCAAATCCACTACCGATGTACTGCGCATAGACTACCGATGTACAAGTAAAATAACAGATAATAGAAATTATTACTTTCATACGCTTGATTATGAATAAAATGGGTTAGTCTTGGATGCAACGAATGGACATTCCATCTGATCTGGCAAAATCAAATGTTATGGCACCGTTTGTCCGTTGTACCAGCAACTCATTGCTTTGTAATTCAAGATTCTGGGCTAATACATTTATAGAAATTAGTAGGCCTATTAGGCAAAGTTGGATTGTTTTCATGAGTGAATTGAATTTATATATTGGGTAAAATATTCAAAAACAATTGATTAAAATTTGTCTATTAATTTGAAAGTTTTGACGAAGGAATATAGAGTCGTCTAGCAATTCTTTTTTATTAATACTAAATAACCTATTTGTTAATCTTTTATGCAACGAATACACATTCCCCAGTCTCTGGGGAAATCATATAATCTAGCATCATTTTCAAAAAATAATAAAAATCTTGAAGAACTACCAGGGCCCACAGAGTTAGTCCAGTACATACCAAACTCACCAACACTAAACAATTCTCCAGTTATTCCTTTTCGCCGTCCTGTTAAAGGTAATTTTAAAGGTGATGCAAAGGCTCCAGACGCATCATTTGTTACCCAAGTAAGTCTTTCTTGTTCCCATTCGCCATTAGTTGGTACTCTAAATCCGGATGGGCACGGATTATTTTCTGATCCTATTCCTGACCACATATGAGTTTCACCCGTTGTTAACCAATTGCCACCGAAAGTAATAAATAGGCCACTCCAATCATATCCACCAGACAGGAAGGTTGTTGCCAATGTTGACGAAACGCCTGAAGTACGAATCTGATGTCCATCTGCTCCACGCCCCCACTGATATAAATCACCAAAACTGCCAGCATCTGTAGGGCTGGTGGCAACATGGGACGCCCCAAGATTACGATCAAGCCACACCTTGCCCGTAGCAGGATTTACTACAGTGCCGTAGTTACCTGTACTTGATGAGTTTGTGACCATAGAAGTCCAGGTCATATTTCCATCACCATTACTCATGAGCACTTGGCTTGCAAGTCCCGAAATCCCATTTGGTCTTATTTCGCCGTTGATTTTGATATTTCCAATAACATCCAATGTTTCAGTAGGCGAAGTTGTTCCTATTCCTACTTTTACGGAATCATCACCAATACCTCCTAATACCAAGGCATTATTGACTCCCACCTTTGCCCTCGTTCCTATTGCAATAGTATTTTGTAAACTTGGGTTAAGAGTTCCAGCATCGTTCCCGATAGCTATATTATCGGTTCCACCAGTGTTCAATTTTAGTGCATCATTTCCAATAGCAATATTTCTGCTGCCTAATAAATTATTAAATAATGCTTCACGACCAATTCCTATATTTTCATTACCAGAATTCTCTAAGAGTACTTGATTACCAATACCAATATTAAGATTTCCTAATGTAGCTTCAGCCATAGAGTAAGATCCAATGGCAGTATTGAAATTCCCGCTATTTAAGTTTAAGGATTGCCGTCCAAAAGCAACATTATCGTTTCCTCCACCAAATGTGGTATTACCTAGTGCCCCAATTCCAAATGAAGTATTACCCTGTGCATAATCCAATCTACCGCTGTAGGTACCTCCAGCCTTAAAATATAAGCCAACTTCATCATCGGCGGTACCAACATAATTTGTATTATCTGTACCTACATTTCCATTTATCCCCCATGCATTCGCAGGTGGTGTCAACCCATCAGTATAATTACTACTTACTATCGTCCAGCGCATTTTCTGACCATCATAGCGCATAGTGACCGATCCATTTTGATAGATGATGGCATTATTGCCCGTACCTGTTAGGATGCGATTGCCCGCAAGACTACCACCTGCTTCATGATATAGTTGTATAGCAGAGTTGCCATTGTTAAAGATGGTCACGATTCTACCATCTACACCACCATTAAATCCTGATATGATGGCACCATCCAAAGCTCCGCCTGCAAAATTGTACCCCGCTGCTTTTTGCGTCGTCAGATCTACATCGTGGCTGATACCTTGGGGAAGGGTGAGCGTCTGAGTCCTTAATCTCAAATCTCCATTGATATCTAGGGATGATTGTGGATCAGTATTGTTGATACCTATATTTTGGGCGTTGACACTAACTTGTGTCAAAAGCAGAATGAAGATGCCTAATTTCCAACTATTCATTTCGTTTCTATTTTATTTTTGTTTGTTTTAAATATTGTCAAGAAAGACTTTTTTACTTTAATCATACTTAGATTTGTATTTGATTGGCAAAATTATTCTAAACAGAGATAATGCTTAGTTCCAATTATCACGTTGAAAGGATTAATGTACAACTGGCGGTAATTACAGAAATTGTGGTGAATATTGAATAACCAATTAATAATATTAAGAATTTCAAAAATTTTTTAATATTCATTCCAATATTTTGGGGGTTGGTGCAAAAAATATCCTCATTTAGTGTCTGATATTCAAGCAGTAGTCTCAAAACCACCTACACACAAATCTAAGTGGACTATAGAAGAAATCGCTAACGAGCTGAGAAAACAGAATTATAACATCAGTAGGCAAGCTAATAAATCACCATCGGATTACTTATTGACAGCCCCCGTTCGTCATAGTTTCTGCCCGATATTGGCTTCTTAATGGGTACCGAAATTCATTTCGGTAAAAACTTGTGCTTTTAATAAAATCCTATACATAAAGAATCAAGCTAAAGTCATACTAAACCATGATAGCATTCTACAGTCCCACAATTCGGCACCATTAAGGCTTCGCGACTACATATGAAGGCTTATTGTTGTCTCATTAAGGCTTTGTGACTACTCGTTAAGGCTTATCGTTGTGTCATTCTTCGAAACTACTCATGAAGGCTTTTCGTTGTGTCATAAAGGCTTCGTGAACATGGCTATGTGATAAACCAGCAATGCCCGCACGAACTACATCTGATTGGCCGGCACATACCGAAATCATGGTAGTTACGAAGAATAAAGTAAAGTATAAAGTAAACCTTAAGGTCATGAATAGTAAATGTATTTATTTTGAAAATCAAATGTAAACAGATATTTTTTATTCTTCGCGAATAGTATCCCTTTTTTAAGATTACAAATATATCAAGCTTTCCAATTGGGTGTAACAATCTAAATGACCTTAAAATCTTAAATTAAATTAAATTGCAATTATAGAAATAGAAATGTGATAATAGTATATTTCAGTCAAATCAATAGCTTCAACATCTTTCTTCATTTTGCCAAATTGTCAAGAAATCGAACTTTTCGGATCAATGGATTTTCTATATTTATGATGGCGTGTACCCACGTATAAGTCAGGTGATGGTATGAATATTATGGATTTAAAAGAAGTTAACAAACTTGTTATCATTTATCATCTATTGTTGTTCATTTTTTGTATCAATAGTCCTCTGAAATTATAAAGTTAAAGGATTAAAGAATTTCTGGAACATGTTTCACCATTTTTACCTTATTTTAATCATCCTTTGTCCTGCGACTCCTTTTGAGGTAATCAATTGAAACATATACATCCCGGCAGGAAGTTGGTTTATTTCTTCAAGGATGATATCATCCCTGTTGTGGGAGTTTATAAAATGTTCTTTTGACAAAATGACTCTACCTGTATAGTCAGTGATTTTTATTTCTGCCGACCAGAAAAATCTGATTTGATTTGAATTTTTGGATTAATATCAAAGGGATTGGGTACTATTTTGATATCTATATCGTTATCTTCAAATTCCAATATGTTTGAGCTACATTTATATTCTGGTCTGAACTTAAATAGTCCTGAAGGCTCAGATTGAGTAATAGCTACCACTAAAAAGTAATCCTGACCAGGTATGGTTTGAAATTCTTGATTTATAAATGAGCCACTAAAATCTTTGCAGTCTTCAGACTTTGTATAAAAAAAAGATATTGCAAAATCAGGTGATCTTATGTATCGAAATTTTGTGCCGTTTCCAGTAAATTTATAATATAGTTGTCTTGAAAAATAAGGAAAGCAACTCACGTACATTTGTCTGTAAAGTTGTTTTGCATCGATTACATAATCTTTACATTCTAAAGGAAGGGCCTGTTCCTTAGTTAGATTTTGATACTCCAAATTCCCGCAGGAAGTTGAGATATTAATCGTCTTATTTACTTCTCTTTCATCGCAGCTCACTCTAATGAAGTAAGAAAAGCCTTGTTGTATTATGAACTGAAGACTATTCTGAGCATTTCTGTTGAAATTTTTGGATAGTGCGCATGTTGTGTCGCAATTTATAAAAACTTCAACATCAAAATCAATTTCAGGAAAGTCACTTGACATTTTAAATACCATTGTGCTATCACTCTTAACTTTGTACCAAGCGGACGATCTGTCTTCCAAACATTTTGTAGAACTAGTATCTTTTGAGTAATAGTCACTATTCAATCGTAAATTATCTCCGCACTTTATTTCAGTAGCATCACGACAATCATCATTTAAGCCAGAACCAAAATATCTTAAATGTACAATGGATGGATTGGTTACAATATTATATGGATGATAAATAAGGATGAAGTATTTCTTATTTTTAAAAGTCTTAAATTTTAAACCGTAGTGTGAATTGAACTGACCATTAGCAATACACTTTAACGAATTACAACTACCGTCAAAAACTAAATATCTTAGGTTTTCATTGTTTAATGCCTCTTCCCTTATATGGGCAATAGAATCATTTCCGTCGATTGAGTACCAAATCCCCAAACTAGTAGTCTCAGAACATTTCCCAAAATTACGAAATTTTTCTCCTGTACTGTTCGTAAGATCTATTCTGTTTATTGCACTTAATGGTATGGCACCCGAACAAAGGTCATTTGGTACAGCCTTCAGGCAACTATATAAAATGGTAAATAATGTTGATTTAATGTTATAATTACTGACTTGGAGGAAATATTCTTTACCTTCTTCTCCTACGAAATCAACAATTTGTCGGATCTCTGAAGTCCATATTTCAGAGTTGTATTTGCATACAAAAGTGGTATCACATTTTTTGGCTTCATAAATATTTACTATCAATCCTGCACTCAAATTGCTGAATTTAAATCTGTTTTTTTCACCATTGCCTTTGAAACGAAACCAAACATCATTTTGACTATATTCATTACAATCTGATTTGAACTGAGTTGTTGTTGACAAATATGTACCCCCATAAATGGTGTCGCCACAAGATATTGATATAGCCTTTTCACATAAGTCATTTGCCGGTCGCTTAACACAATTTAATTTCAATTTTAGATTGTTCACTGTACTATAATCACCATGGATAACCAAATAATTATCTTCATCATTTTGGGTACTGAATGCCAGTCGCAGATCATTGTTATTGAGTGATTGGTCACATTTTATACTATTACACTTACCTTTCACTATTTCAACAAGATAAGTAGGGTCGGTCTTTTCCAGAATCTCCACCTCAAATAAAGAATCTGTTTTAGGCAAGATGTACCATAAGGACGATGATCTTGTGTCATAACAAGGCACATCACCGTTAAATCCTATAGGAGTTTGAATATTTGCATTAAATGTTGAATTGCAATTTAAAAACTCTGCACTTTCACAGGATATATTGTCTGGTTTTGGTTCACATTTTGTTTTGATTCGGTATACAACATCATCCTGGTCACTTGAAATTTTGATGATATACTTTCTGTTAGATTTTGTTTCAAATAAAATTGTCTTTGAATTTTGAAAGCTTAAACTGCCCTGATATAAACATCTTCCATTGATACAGTCATTTTCTATGATTGAGAGCTTAAGTTCTTTTGTGCCTGTGTATTTGTCCAGAGTCATCAGAAAGTGAGTGCCGGTACCAGTTACCTGATAATAATGTCCTGACGAATTTTCATTACAGACATTTGGTGTTGCATTGATAGTTGTACTTTGAAAATAACCTTTCCATTCATCATTACAATTGACTTTTAAATCAGTATTACAACTTTCATTTGTTGAGACAGGAGTACAAATGACTGATACATTGAGATATATGGGGAAATTTTCATAACTGGCTATTTTTAGAAAATAAGTGACGTTAGGCTTGGTTTTACATTAAATGCATGCCTCAGATCAGATGTCAACCAATCATTTCTAATGTCAAATGCTTTCACACATTCCAAAGTATCACAACTTCCCGACCCAATGTATGCATGAAACGAACTTAAATTATATTTTTGGCCTTCAAAGAAAAATGTCCAAACATTTCCATCTCCTGTAAACTTAAACCAATCTCCGGCATTGGGTGGAGAACAACTTCCGAATGTAGTCAGGTTTTCCTTTAAATTGTGTGAGACAAAATTATCACCACATTTGATAGTCCTTGCTTCATGACATGTAGGTCTATTAATACTTGCATCAGAACATTGAAAAGATAACGAAAATGTAGTGTCCGGGGATTCCCAATGGCTATTCCCTGCTAAAAAGTAATATTTTTTATTTTTTTCTGCAAAAAACCCAAAAGTAAAACCATTATGACTTTTCGGATTAGTCATTGTGAGATCATCACATCCATTTAAGGCACTGAAAATATAAACGGTATATGATGCAGGGTTTGTGACTTCGAAGTATGATCCGTTTCCTTCGAAGACAAACCATGCTCCTTTATATACCGTTAAGCCAGCTCCAACATAATCGATGGTATAATCTCTTGTGTTTATTTTATGGGTTTCACCACAAGTTACAGCTTTGGCTTTGGTGCATAAGTCTCCTGGTAAAAAATCACTGCAAGTGGCCTGCAGACGATTTTTTTTGTTCTGATTAGAAATTAACCTAATATAATAATTCTGACCCTTTTTGGCATAAAATGAAAAAGGTGCACGATAGAATTGTATGATTACAGGATCCTGCATGTTTGTGGCAATCAAGGAGTCACAACCATCAACAAAAATTTGATAACCCAAATACAAATCATTGGTATCTATCTTTGATATAGTGACCAGACTATCATTTCCTGTATGCTTATACCATAGATCTGTAAGCGCTATTTCTCTTATAAGGGTATCAACCTCCACGGCACCAAAATCAATAAAAAATTCAGAATTACACTTAAGATCAATAGCACTTGCGCAGTTTGTATTTTGTTGTATTTCACTGCATGAAACTTGCACAATGTTGTTATTCGTTAATTCTTGAGCACTAAAAAAAATAAAATAGGTAAAACCTTTTTCGGCATAAATCTTCAGGTGATCAAATACTTCAGTATTACCACAAAACAATTTACTACAATTCGAGGTCTTGATGGTTTGCATTTTAAAGTTTGTAGTATGGGCGCCCTTAATAAAGTTATACATTTTGTTATTGCCCTCAAGCTTATACCAAAACCCATATCCTGACTTAACGCACTTAAAACTATCATTATTAAAGTAAGATCCAGTTGTAAAATTCAGGTTTAAGACTTGTGTATCACAGTCTATAGGTTTTGCCTCCGGACAAGCTCCATTGACACTATCATTATTGCATCTGATTTTTTTATTTGGAAAACTCGTAAACGAATGATAAGCGATTACTTTAAGCATATATTCAGTTCCTGCTTTTGTGGTAAAATTGAAATCTTCCATTCCAAAGTTTACGGATTTAATACATTTTAATGTGTTACAATTCCCTTCATAAATATCACAATGACCAAAAATACCTTTGAGAGGAAGGGTATATGTATCTCCTGTTCCTGTTAATTTATACCAGATTCCTTTGAAATAATTACATTGAGAGCCATTAAAATCAAAAATCGGAGTTTTACCAAAACTCATATCTTTATTACAATACAAAGAATCCACATTGGTACAAACGGAATTAAACACCGAAGCATGCCAGCAATTTACCTGGACATCAAAGGAATTGAGATGGTATTTGTCAAGATTAAAGCGTATTAAATAGTTTTCACCACGATTGAATTTTAGATAATTAATGCCCTGATTAAATCCGTCATTAGAAGTAATAGAAATGATAGGTTTTAAAGATGCACAACTGTCTTTAAAAACTGTCATAGTATAATTTTCTATATTTGGATTTAAGGTCGTGATCGCATAAACCGAATCATTCCCCTTGAAGCGAAACCACTGACCTATATCTAATTTTTCTTTTAAATTTGGCTCTTCATTTGTAAAACTATACAGATGAATCTTATCATCACATCCTACATTTTTTGCAGAAGTGCATGTAAAGTTGTTTTGACTTACGTTTTCACAAGTTGTTGAAAATCTAATTTCAATACCGGAAGTATGAATCATTTCAATGAAATAATCAGTATTTGTTTCCGTATCAACAACGAGTGAGCTATATCTAATCGAGAAGTCTTTATAGAGGTAGTTAATCAATTCATTGCAACCTGAAGAACTTTTATAAACTCTGAACGCACAGGGAGGCTGATTATCAAATAATAATTTCATTTGCTTGCCGTTGCCTGTAATTTTATACCACGAAGAGGTATGGAACAAGTTTTGCAATTCAGGCAATGCGTTTTGATTTGGTGAAGCTGTATATTGTTTTCCACATTCAAGTTTTAATGCAGATAAACAATTTCTACTTATCGTATCCGGGCTGCAATTTACCCTTAAGTTGATTTCAGAAGATGATCCCTGATGTTGTGATATGGCAATTAAATATGATTTTCCGGGTGAAGTAGAAAAAACCATTTTGGGTTCAATATTTTTTGTCTTTGTGCATTTAAGTTGATTGCAATTATCATATTCAAAGACCATGATATAATGTGAAAATATATCTTCTGTTGAAAAATTTAACTCCCGGGTCTGACCATCCCCTTTTATTCTGAAATATCCTGCAGGGCCAAACGTAAAGCAGCCAGGTTGTCTTATTGGAAGCAACAATTTTTTATCAATTACATAATCCTGATTACAATTTAGAAAAGGAGCCGATACGCAAGAGCTCATAGATGTAAAATCAAATTCATCAAATGTAAGCTTAAATGGAGCTTCATTTAATGAGTACCAAATACTACTTTCTACAAAAAGAAAGTAACTTGTATTAGCTTTAGATAAAAATTTATTTACGTCTTCTTTTGAACAAATTAAATTTCCACAATCACCTTCAAAAAGCGTCATTTTTGTAGTATAAGAGTATCTGTTTTCAATGTTAATCGCAACAATCTTATTTTTACCTTCAAATTTATACCACAAGCCACGACTTGTTTTAGTTTTTGTGGTCTCACAAGAAGGTACTTCAGATATACTAATGAAGTTTACAACATCATTTATACTCTGACCACTTATTAAGGATGTTGCACCACTACATCGATCGTTTGTCCTTTTGGTTTGTGCATTTACGGTAAAAGTCAAGTTGAATAAAGCTAAAATAACCAAATACAATTTCATAATTGGAGTCTTTAATGGTTAAACATGTACGTTGTAATAGATAATTATAAGCAAAATTTTTTGAACATTTTATCAGTTTCGGGTTTTACGCCAATAGTCACATCAAGTATAGATTCACCAGAGTAAAAGTAAAAAAATCTTTTTCATTGATTTGTTTTTTATAATAAAATTTCAAATTTTTAAATGATCAGCTTCAATTTTCCATAATTTGTTACTATTAAAAAATTCTAAAATCCAAATTCGTCATTCTAACCTCATAAGCCGTACCTTTGCGAAAAATTTTGAAGATATGAACTTTGACTTGATTATATTAGGAAGCGGTCCCGGTGGTTATGTGGCTGCTATCAGGGCGTCTCAGCTTGGAATGAATGTTGCCATAGTTGAAAAAGAAAGTTTAGGAGGAGTTTGCCTCAATTGGGGATGTATCCCTACTAAAGCCCTTCTCAAAAGTGCACAGGTTTTCAATTACATTCACCATGCTTCTGAATACGGCATCAACGTGGCAGAGCCCACAGCTGATTTTAAGCAGATGATCTCCCGAAGCCGTGGTGTGGCTGATGGTATGTCCAAAGGTGTCAACTTCTCATGAAAAAAAAAATAAAATCACAGTCATAGAAGGTTACGGACGGCTCGCAAGAGGAAGAAAAATAGTGGTAACGGATAAAGACGGTAAAAAATCTGAGTATAGTGCCGAACACATCATCATCGCAACTGGCGGAAGGGCAAAAGAATTGCCTAATCTCAAGATCGATGGCAAAAAAATCATCGGTTACCGCGAAGCTATGACACTTCCCAATCAACCTAAAACCATGGTGGTTGTAGGTGCCGGAGCTATTGGGGTGGAGTTTGCTTATTTCTACAATTCTATTGGTACAAAGGTGACCGTTGTGGAATTTCTGGAGCAGGGTCTTTTACCGCGTGAAGATGGTGATATTTCAAAAGAACTCGCAAAAATATATAAAAAAGCTGGAATGAATATCCTGGCAAACAATGCTGTAGAAAATGTAGATATTTCAGGAGACACTTGCAAGGTTACTGTCAAAAGCAGAAAAGATGAAACCACCCAAGTTATCGAATGTGATGTAGTACTATCTGCTGCAGGAGTATCGCCCAACACCGAAGACATAGGACTGGAAGCATTAGGTATCGAATTGGATCGTGGTATGATCAAAACGGATGTTTACTATCGCACCAATGTACCCGGTATCTACGCTATCGGAGATGTAATACCGACACAGGCCCTTGCGCACGTGGCAAGCGCTGAAGGTATCACTTGTGTAGAAAAAATTGCCGGGCATCATCCTGAACCCATTGATTATAATAATATCCCATCATGTACTTACTGCTGGCCAGAAGTATCGAGTGTAGGTATGACTGAAGCACAAGCAAAAGAAGCAGGGTACGACATTAAGGTGGGCAAGTTTCCATTTTCGGCATCAGGAAAAGCCAGTGCTTCAGGAGCCAAGGAGGGATTTGTAAAAGTCATTTTTGATGCCAAATACGGAGAACTCCTTGGAGGTCACATGATAGGAGCCAATGTTACTGAAATGATTGCAGAACTTGTGCTGGCAAAAAAACTTGAAAGTACCGGCCACGAAATTCTGAAAGCCATCCATCCTCATCCGACGATGAGCGAGGCAGTCATGGAAGCAACGGCCGCCGCATATGATGAGGTGATTCATTTGTAGTTCCCGCTTCTGGATAGATAATCGCTTTAATGATTTTATTAAAGCTTACTTTTAGCTGGTTAAAATGTATATTTCACAAACAGACTGAAATTCTGCGGTGATGCGGCCTCATAATATCTGCCCAATGTTGCATTTGCACGAAAATTGGAGTAGTCCATCAGATCAAAAAGATTGTTTACAGTCATCCCGGCTGTGATTTTGGATGAAACTTTTGGTCCTGTTTGTACAGCTCCATTGATTTCATAAAACCCTAGGACTTGTGTCTTGTTGGCATCATCGAGATACATGGGACTATTGTAGGTAGTGTTGATTTGAGCACTGCACCAATCTCCGGCATTGATCATGGTGATGAAACTCCACTTATGAGATGGTATCAAAGGCTGTGTATTGCCTGAAAAATCAGAAAGGCCTGTAGGAAAATTTTTATAAAAAAATTCAGAATAAGTATAATTGATTATTGCTCTTATATACCGGTTGATTTGAATATCTGAAGCACATTCGATGCCTTTTCTGGTTGTAGATGCTGCATTTCTGTAGAAAGTTCTTCCTGGTGCGTCTTTCAGTTCGTAGCCTGTGATCTGATCTCTGATACCTATATGAAATGCTGACACATTCAATGATATACCCGATTTTGGAATCCACCTGAATCCTATTTCTTTTTGAAATGATGTTTCGGGCTTGAGTGAGGGATTAAATCCGCCTGTTAATTCGGGATTGTTGGACAGTTCATTGAGAGTGGGCATTTCAAAAGTAGTATTGACATTGGTATAAATGGTCATGACCTTACTGAGAAGGTATCCCATACCTGCAGAACCATTGATATTGTTGTATTCTTTTCTATCGTCATTTTTGCCGGAAAGATTAAATTTATCTGTCAACTGATACTGGTTGAAATCCCATCTGAGCATTTGATGGAGAGACCATTTTTTGATAATGTATTGCAACTGCTGGAAAATAGCTGCATTGAGTACCTGCTCGTACTGATCTGCCGATAATGTAGATTTTGTACCATTATTATTGGCTGATAAGATTCTCCTGTCCGACTGAAATTCGAGGGTTTGACCTACGGTTAAAATGAGATGATGTTTGGGCCGATATTCATAAGTGTTGCTGATGCCTCCGAAATGACGATTCAGATCCACCCAGCCTCCGTTGATAAAAGGTAACCGGCCTGTAAAATCTCTGTACCTGTAGAAATATCCCGAGATAAAGGTCGATTGGTCACTTTTGGAGTACACTGATCTCCCGGACATGAGCAGCCCTGACACAGATTCACCGGCGTCAAAAGTTACATTTCTGGAGTTGGCCTGATACCTGTCTTTAGTAAATTCGTCCGATGAAAGCGCTCCCGGGTCCTTGCCAGTCGGCGAATAATAAGCACCATGTGTGAAGTTGATTTGCCATTTTTCACTGATATCTATAGTAGTTTTATTGAGTAGAGTGGTATTTTGAGCTTCGCTAAATGCTCTTTTGCTTTTGAAGTAATGGTGATTGGCCGAAAGGACATTTTTGACTTTTTTGCCCGAAACGCCATATTTTATACCTGCATCATACGCTCCGAGGCTATTTATTCTCGTTAATACTTGTATTCCATCAAAAAATGAATTTAACATCAAAGACAGTGCGCCACCACCTGCATTTCCGAGCCTTGCAGCTAGGCCCGATCTGACGATATCTACTGATTCGACATCAAATATAGATATCTCATCCAATTGACTGGTTCCATCAGGCGAAGTAAGAGGCAAGCCATCCTGATATATTCTGATACCCCTGATACCAAATGCCGACCTGCTTCCGTACCCACGGATAGCTATACGCACATCCTGAGCAAAATTCTCGCCGTTAAAAGACTGTATTCCGGCTTGTCTGTCCATCAGATTCCTGACATTATTCTGAAATTTATCAATTTCTGTGGCTTTTTGTTTGGTGTATGACCATGGCAATTGTCCATCAGATCTGATGTCTGAAAGCAAAATCTCTTCCATTTGAACTTTGATGGTACTGTCAGAACTTTCCTGAGCATGCATATCATGTAAGATCGTCATCATGACTACAGTAAATATCATATAACGCATTTTCATATTTCCGGTGATTTTTTACAAGCGGATACCATGCGATCCTTTCCTTGCATGTCTTTGATGATAGTGACATGTTGCAAACCGTGATTTGTAAATACATCTACTACTTTCTGACCAAATTTTTCATTGATTTCCACAAGGACAAAACATCCTTCATCCTGATATTTTGCAACAAATTCGCCGATGGCTTCATAAAATTCCATCACATCGTCCCTGACAAAAAGAGCTATATGTGGTTCATAATCAAGCACATTGGAAGGCATTTCTGATTGTTCTACTTCGCCTATATATGGAGGGTTGGAGATGACAATATCCACTTTTGGCAAATCATCCCATAGTGAACTGTCCAAAAAATTGTATTCTGCGAGCTCTACATACACATCATGCAGGTCAGCATTTTCCTGTGCTGTCTTCAGAGCTTCAGTGCTGATATCGATACCCCAGAGGGTGAGAGGTTGCTCGGCCTTTACACCGATTGTAATAGGAATGATGCCGGATCCGGTGCCGATATCGATGAGGGACTTGACATCATTGTGCTTGATGTAGTCCAGAGCTACAAATACCAATTCTTCCGTTTCCGGTCTTGGTATCAGGACAGAAGGGTTGACCTTAAATTTTAACCCATAAAAATCTGCATAACCTCCTATATACTGCCACGGCTCATGTCTCAGCAGTCTTTGGGTGACTTCTTCCAATCGGTTTATCTCATCCAGACTCATTTCCGTCTCCGACCAGAATGTAGCATTAAATACATCTTCCAGTATATATCTTGCGATGATAGATGCTTCTCTGCTGTCATAAACAGTCATCAGTTTTTCGGATAGGATGCTATATGCTGTGGTAAATGTCATGCAAAAAATCTAAAAGATAAATATAAGGCAAAAATGGATAACATGCTGTATATCAGGTAATATTTCATTTCAATATATGATGAAAACGGTATTCCGTTATAAGTTCGATTATAGACTATCAATATCGCTTTCTGAATAAAATAGGCGACTACTGTGGCCAAGGCCAGACCATACATACCCCAAATATGCATCCACCAGTAACTCAGTAAAATATTACAAATCAACTCCAATATCCCTGACCAAATGATGACTTTGTGTTGATGCTTTGCAAAATTGTAAGCTTGCGGCAACAAAACTCTGCTTGTAAGTATCAATAGATATATGTTGAAAATAAAAGCCGATGTTTTGTATGACGGATTGAAGATACCGGAAAATAGCAAAGGAGATATAAACATCAGCACTATAGAAACCGGAAATAATATATGCATCCATTTTGTGGCTTTTGACTTTAACACAGTCAGTGATGAGGTACCGGAACCAAGAAAGGGAATCATCGCCACAGACAGACTACTATACAGTACGTTTGAAAAAGGTAGTTCTCTGGCTCCATACCTGAATACCGCAAAATCTGCAGCACTAAAGTATCTGGATACAAACCATCCATCCACCATATCCATAAGACTGGAAATCAAGGTATTGAAAATCAAAGGCATTGCAAAAATAAAAAAAGTTATGAATACCTTCTTTTCAATCATTACTCCTTTAAAAATATCCAGTAGGTACAACAGGTAAACCAATCTTAAAGCAGCCACAGCAATAAGGCATAAAAGAAAATTTTTGACTTCGGGTGCCGACATTGCGATACTGCCGATCAGCAGTATTGTTGCTGACAAACTGATGATGGTATATCTGATGATTGAAGTCGATTGTTTTCTGAGTAAAAGGATATTTTCTATCATGAGCAGGGGAGCAGAAACCATAACAAATAAAGCCACCAATGGTAGGGAATCAATCCTACCTTCCGACTTGAATACTCCGATCACCCACTGTGGAAAAACAAGTACAATTAATCCTATTACAAAACCAATTAATACCAAAATTAAAAAAACCGTTTGAAGTGTTTTTAGTTGGTCGCCCTCAAGGATGGTAGGGTAGTAGGATACCAAGGCATTTTGGATACCTACTGTCCAGAAGAAGGAAACTGTCACAGCAATAAACAACAATAATTCAAAGTGACCAACCTCATCACCTGTCAAACCACTTTTGACCAAAAAGATGGAAATAAGGATGCTAGTAAGATATCTGCCTGCCTGATACAGCTGATAAGCATTGACCGGATCATGCGACAGATTTTTAAGCCCTTTGGTAAATGACTGAATTGAAAACAAACTCACTGTTTGATTTTATAAAAAACCGAAAGGTAAGGAAGTCTGTGATATTTCTGAGAATTTAGCTTTTGACTTTAGCTTTTCAGATTTTTACTTTGAATATTATAGCACATAATAGCACTTTGATCTTTTTCACAATCGAATACATTTATTTGAAAAAACCAAAAGTTTGACTTTTCGGAGTGGACTCAAAATTGATTTTAATATTTTTGACAATTGACAATTACATTAACCTTTATATTCCTTTATATTTATATATTTCAATCAATAGTCCAGCCAGTGGAAGTTATTTTTTTAAAATTCATAATTAACCATCCTGCCAAAAAAGAAGATAAAGATAGCAATCATTTTGCATGTAAACAAAATTTAATTTAATAAATCAGTTGATGATATGTCTTTGCTAAGTGTATATTGAAAAATACCTTAGTCAAAACACTAACCTTGATGTCATTTAATATCCAGGTTTCGCCCGATCATTTTGGTTAAATACTCATCTTAATTTCCCTATTATTTTAGAAATAGACAATTGATTATCTAATAAATTTTATACTTTCGCAACTAAATTTACCCATTGCAAATTTCAGACACTTTTACTTTGCTTATTCCATTTTATAATCCTATCGACGGTTGGGAATTAAACCTGATTGATAGATATGAAAAATTTTGTATTGCCATTGGAAAAAAGATCCCTATAGTAGTTATAAATGATGGAAGTACAAGTGATGTCACCAAAAGTATCCAATACTTAAATGAAAAATTAGGGGGTCATTTTAAATATTTGAGTTATCATGTTAACAAAGGCAAAGGAGGTGCCTTAAAATATGGTGCCTCTCAATATAATTCATCAAAGTATATGTTTACTGATATTGATTTCCCTTATGATACTAAAAGTATGATGGATGTATGGCAAACTTCCTGCACAACATCAGGTATAGTCATAGGCCATAGAGACAGAAACTATTATAATGATATGCCCACCTTAAGGATTGTTCTATCAAAGAGTTTGAGATGGCTGAATAAAATAATACTAAAACTTCCCGTCAATGATACCCAATGCGGACTCAAAGCATTTGACACGGAGGCTAAGGACATACTGTTGTCATGCCGGACCAACCGATTTCTAATAGATTTGGAATTTTTATTGGCTGCAAAAAAATCAAATATTGCGATTACTCCTGTAAGCGTTACACTAAGAAGTGATGTAGATTTTACTTCATTTGATTCTTCTGTTTTACTGAAGGAAACGCATAATTTTATTAAGTTGGTCATAAAGTATAGATTTTAAAATCAAAACTTTAATTTACGATATAAGCAGTACCCAATACCCAATGATGTAAAAATAAGAGAAACAATAAGATAATATGCCTTGTCCAAAATTAAATTTCCTCGCTTTCGCTCAAACATAAAAATTTAAACATACTCTTAAGTAAATTTTAAAAGGGCTAACAAATTTTAACTTTTACATGCATTTTTTTTACTTTTGGACATTCTTTAAAAAACTTGTACTGTCGTGTCAACAAATAGCGATTACGGAAGAAAAGGGGCCATCTTTGGCAAAATAGTTTTAACCATTATATTATTCATCAGCTTGCTGATATATCATAACAAAAATGGTCATTTTGTACCTGTTCAATAATTAAGGTGTAAGGTTCTAAGGAATAATTTTAAAAACTATTGCTAAAATATATAATAATAAGTTTATATATAATATCTTTGCATATGGTAATATAATGAAGTATTATGTCTGAAGATAGCAAACCTGTGATCTTTGAAGCAAAAACTGCTCGATTGATGGATATCATTTCTGAAACTGAAAAACAATTTGGAAATCAAATAAGCCCTACCCCCGGAGAAGTCAAGCGTCTGGAGTTGATTCGTAAAATGAAGCAGGATACTGATAAAAAGGAGTACATGATCATGTTCAATATCCTGATGATAGGTTTGTCCCTGATATCACTCGTGCATTTTTCAATGTATGGTGCCATCATTTCTTTGGTATGTGTGATGTTTTGTCTGATATATTTTGTATTCATCCGTAAGAGATTGACTACAGCCACTTTAAATCTTTCTGAATATAAAAATAATTTTGACCGTTACCTTTGGGAAGGATTTTATCTTAAAGAGATGAGATATTCGGCCGTGAAACTAGCCTACTTTCTTTTTTTCCCTTTTTTCACAGTTTTTTTAGTGGATTTAATCCGAGGTATAGAGAACAATACAGCCATGTGGATGGCAGTTTTGATAGCTGCCATACTCAGTACTCTTGGTTGGTGGATTTATTTCAGAGATGATCGTGATGCCTTAAAAAAGATAGAATCTGATCTTAAATCACTAGAATATATATAATCGCCACAGTAAAGGAAACCGAAAAGGTAAATACAATGAATATCCGTACATAGCCTTTAAGCATAAGTCAAATATTTAAAACAAAAAAGATGAGTATAGTAACATTAATGATTTATATAGCCATCGCAGCAGTACTGCTTACCATAGGCATGATGTATGTGATGAAAAACAATAAGTCTGTCCTGATGAGTTTTGTCCAAAATTTTGCAGGATTGCTATTTATTTTTTCGGGTTGGGTAAAAGCAGTAGACCCTATGGGTACAGCTATCAAAATGGAAGATTATTTTGCTGAGTTTAATGCAGCATTTGCAGATTCAGCATTTAGCTTTTTGGCGCCTATGTTTCCGTTTTTCTCCCAATACTCTCTTGCAGTGGCTATTTTTATGATTATCTTTGAGATAGTGTTGGGTGTCATGCTCATATTGGGGGACAGACCCAAACTGACCGCCTGGTTGTTTTTTTTATTGGTGATTTTTTTCACCATTTTGACCGGTTATACATACCTGACAGGATTTGTACCATTGGATACTACATTTTTCAAATTTGGTAATTGGACAGAGTTCAAAGCTACCAATATGCGTGTGACAGATTGTGGATGTTTCGGAGACTTTATCAAGCTGGATCCGAGGGTGAGCTTTTTTAAGGATATTTTTTTACTGATGCCTTCACTTTATTTTATTTTCAGATGGAAAGATATGCATCAGATATTTACAGCCCGAAGGAGAAATATATTAATATTGGTATCTACCGTATTTCTCATCCTGTATTGTGTGTATAATTTCCATTGGAATGAGCCTCATGTAGACTTCCGGCCATTTAAAAATGGTGCCAATATAGCAGCTATCAAGAAAACAGAAACGGATGCGGCTAATGCTGTGCAAGTCATAGCCCAGCGGATGAAAAATAAAAAGACAGGGGAAATCAAAGATTTTGCATACGCAGACTATATGAAAAATCTGGCTACCATCACTGAAGAATGGGAAACTATTGAACAGCTAAAAACGGAACCAACGATCAAAGAAACCAAAATAAGTCATTTTCATATTACAGACTTTGATAGTGATGACAAGACAGATTTGTATCTGGCCAACGCTGATCCGCATATCATGATACCCATTTATAAGGCGGAATATGAAGCGATACCTTCCAAAAAGATAGTAAAAGATTCTATCTTCACTTTCGATACGATACAGGTGGCTGGTGTAGTGGACAGTTTCCAGATAGTCAAAAGTTTTAAGGAAGTTAGTACCAGGGAAGTGGAGTATTATAAAATCATCTGGGATCAGGATTTGCTCGACATTCTGAACAATAAGATCAAACCACTGGTCGATCAAGCGGCCAAAGATAAGGTGAAGTCTTCATTTGTAATTAGTGGTATTGATGCTGAAAAAGCCCAAACTTTATCTGAAGCAACAGGAATCAAGGCGGACATATACACCGCAGATGAAAAACTACTGAAAACCATCATGCGCTCCAATCCGGGAATCGTACTTTGGCACAATGGTGTCTTGTTGCAAAAGTGGCATTATAAAAAGCTACCCGAATGGCAGGCAATCAAAGCAGGTTTTGTAAAGTGACATTCTATGAAGCTGTAAACCTACTCTACATTTTATCTGCTTGATTGTTAATAAGTTTTGGTCATTTGTTTGTCAATGACTAAGATAAAATCAGCTTTTTTTAAATGTTCTTTGTCCAGAGTTTTTAGTTGGCTTTGCTCCGCTGTGGCTATGGTCATGATGTTGACTGCCGGTTTGTATTGCTGAAGATACCAGCTAATACCTTCGTAATTGTCTGAATGGTTTGTGCCATTAAATTGTAAAAACACCCCGGATGATGGCAGATTTTTAATGATAAAATGTGCCATGATGGCATCTTTTATTGCTTGTGCTTTGGGCATTTTTTCGCCGGCATGCCCGCCCATCATCTCCAGCATACTTTTATAACCAGGCAAATTGATATCAAACGAAATTGGCAAGGGAGCTATCCAGTTTTTTTTCTTCATTTGTGAGCGAATCTAAACCGGCAAAATCTTCTTTGAAAACTTTACTCGCATAGCGTCTTGGAATGATTGCAGCGATGAAGGGTCATTGATTGTCTTTAGCAAAATCCACAAGTGGCTTGTAGTCAGTCTTGTAATTACTCCAAAGTCTTGCCAAAGAGTCCAGTGCTTTTTGGTCAATCTTCCCGGCCAGATATTGATTGAGAGCTTGTTGGTTGTCAGTTTCTATCATTTCAGCTCCGATTACCAGTTTGATTTTATTGTGAAGTGCTTCAGTCAGCTTGAGTTGCATCCAGTGACATATCGGATTGTTGTGATATTCGCCAAACAAAACCACCTGATGATTCAGGGATTGTTGAGTCATTTTTTTGAAAGTAGTTTTTTTACCTTTAGCATTAAATAATTGATAAGCAGGCAAATCCTGGCCAGTCATATGTAAAGTTAAAAATATCATGAAGAAGGAAAAAATGATTCTCATTTGTTTGTTTTATATAATTTGTATTTATAGAAATCTTTTTTGGCAGTATAATCGTATTCAAATCATACTTCAAATTTATTATGCAAATATAAAGACATAAATTGATTATTGTTGGTGAAAGTGTCATTAAGCGTGTGTTGAAAAGCATAAGTGGTTGGGTCGTCCATCTAGGGAATGAGCCTGCCTGCCTACGTAGTCAGGCAGGGGTTGAGAAGAGCATTAACGTTTTTCTGCAATATGTTATACAATCTTTTTATCGCACAAATGCAACAGTGTTGCACAAAATGATTACTTTTGCAGCATGTTTCCGATTTATTATAGAATTTTTGCTTTTATCCTGACCATCGCTTTTTACTCACATACAGTAATTAGCCAGTCCTGTGACCTTACAGTAAAAGGACAGATTCGTGATTTTCATGAAGACCTTTCATTGGAATATGCAACCGTTTATATTCAGGAACTCAAAACAGGGGTTACAACAGATGAGATGGGCAAATTTGAGTTAAATCAACTTTGCAAGGGGGATTATCATTTTATCATATCTCATATAGGGTGTGCCTCCAAAACGATTTACTTCAGTCTTCAGCGAGATACAACGATTCAGATTTTTATGGAGCATCATGATGAACTATTGGATGAAGTAATTATAGAGGCTATCGGAACTCAAAACAAAACGGGTTTGGTAAAATCAGTCATTTCTAAAGATATGATCTTTGAAATGTCGGGTCAAAACCTAACGGAAATGCTGAAGGCTATTCCTGGTGTAAGTATCTTAAGATCAGGACCTAATCTTACCAAACCTATTATAAACGGACTTTATGGCAATCGTATCACTGTCCTGAATCACGGTCTGCCACAGGAAGGTCAGCAATGGGGCAATGATCATGCACCGGAGATAGATCCCAATACAGCAGATAAAATTTCAATTTTCAAGGGGAGCAATGCGATTAAATATGGACTTTCTACATTAGGTGGACTCGTGGTCATCGAGCCCGATGATCTGAGTTATGATCCACATTGGCACGGTAATCTGAAAATCACAGGACAAACCAATGGAAGAAGTTATGGTATGCAGACTGCTTTGCGCAAATCGACTTCATGGGGGAATACCAGATGGACGGCAGGATTTACCAATAGTGGTGACAGGCATACTCCAGATTACTATCTGACCAATACAGGTAATAAAGAAAAATCAATGTCCATGCTTTGGAGCAATAGTCAGACTTCACGAGCATACCGAAAGTTTTACTATAGTTTTTACCAAAATGAAATCGGCATATTGCGGGGCTCACATATCGGGAACCTCACTGATCTACAGGACGCTATCGGACGAAGTGTACCTTTTTTTACACAAGATAGTTTTAGTTATGCCATCAATGCACCAAAACAAAATGTAAGACATCATCTTGCAAAATACAGTCAAAAATATTTGATATCTGAATCCTTGATCCTGAATATTGATGCGGGATTTCAGGCCAATCTGCGACAGGAATATGATGTACGAAGAGGGGGAAGAAGTGATAGACCCACGCTGGATTTAGTATTATTAAGTCAGTTTTATGACGTACAGCTGACACATCAGGGCTCAAATCCGGGTGTAGTACAATCTGCAGGTATTCAATATAAAATCAATGATAACTCCAATCAGACAGGTACTGGTATCAATCCATTGATTCCCAATTATTTAAACCACTACCTTGCTTCTTATTTTATTTATAAAAACAAATGGAAATCTGTACTTTGGGAATTGGGTGTCAGAGCAGAATATCGGGATTATCAGATTTATAGGTCAGAAAATACCGGAGGATATGCCCATCATCATTTTTTTAATATGGCTGGAAATCTTGGCTTTAAAAAAAATATCAACAAAGGCATATCTGCCACTCTGGATATATCGTATACTGGCAGACCACCTGAGATCAATGAACTATATAGCTTTGGCCTTCATCAGGGAGTAAGCGGGATAGAAGTGGGTAATCCGGGTTTACAACCAGAGCATTCATTCAAAATAGTCCAGGAATGGAATGGACACCTTACACATCATCATCATGTCCATATGTCTTTGTTTTATAATAAATTTCGGAATTTTATTTATCTGCAACCGTCGGATGAATTCAGATTGACGATCAGAGGCGCATTTCCGGTGTACAAATACGTAGCTGCAAATGCAGATATAGCAGGTCTCAGCTTGAAGTCCAATTTTGAAATAAATAAAAACCTTCTGTGGAGCAATACTATCAATTATACATACGGACAAAACCTGACCATGGGTCATGGATTGATCAGAATTCCACCACTGAATGCAGTTTCAAACATTTCATACACCATCAGTAAATCTGCATGGTTTGAAGAAATGAAGTTGGGAACAGAAATCAGCCATACAGCAAAACAAAACAGGGTCAATGAAAAAGAAGATTTCCTTCTGCCACCGGAAAGTTATGTGCTTTTCAATGGATTTCTAAAAATGAAATGGAAGACCAATTCAAAAAATGATATCGATCTCGTCATAAGAGGCGAAAACCTTTTAAATACAAGCTATCGCGATTACTTGAACAGATTAAGGTATTTTGCTGATGAAATGGGAAGGAATATTTATGTAAATATCAATATCAAATTTTAATTTTTTAGTAATTTAATACAGTATCATGAAAAAGTTTTTTTTATTAAGTATGGCTTTACTAAGCATAGGATTTATTTCTTGCGACGATGATCACGATGATGAAAATGAATCAGAACTCATCACCACACTGGTGTACACAATGGCTCCATCTACGGGAGTACCTGTGATCATGACATTCAAAGATATCGATGGTGATGGTGGCAAAGCACCAGCCATCACCACATCTGGTAGTCTGAAATCAACCGAAACCTACAACGGAAGCTTAGTGCTGCTCAACGAATCTGTTAATCCCGCTGGAGATATTACTCAGGAAATAATTGCAGAAGACGAAGCACACCAGTTTTTCTTTGAAGTATCCGGAGCTCTGGCAGGGAAAGTGGCTATCACTTATGAAGATAAGGACAGCGAAAACAACCCTATAGGCCTAAAAACCAAAGTAAAACCTTCAGGTATCGGAACAGGTAAGTTGAAAATCACGCTCAGGCACGAACCAAACAAAAAAGCAGCAGGTGTTGCCACCGGTAGTATTGCCAATGCCGGCGGCGAAACTGATCTCGAAGTGAGTTTTGATGTGGAAGTGAAGTAGGTATCCACAAACACTGAAAACGGCAGGAGGGGACAACATCTACTTAGTTTGTCAAAGTCTTATCTGACTTTGACGGAACGTATCATACGGTCTCTGACTGGTTGTAAAATACCCTCTCCGGTCATGAGACCGGCAGATAAGAGTCCGAAAGTCATAGACTTTGGACAACATCTACTTTGTTTGCATCTACTTAGTTTGTCAGAGTCTTACCTGACTTTGACGGAATTTATCATACGGTCTCTGACTGGTTGTAAAAATACCCTCTCCGGTCATGAGACCGGCAGATAAGAGTCCGAAAGTCATAGGCTTTGGACAACATCTACTTTGTTTGCATCTACTTAGTTTGTCAGAGTCTTACCTGACTTTGACGGAACGTATCATACGGTCTCTTACCGGTCGCAAAATTACGCTCTTCGGTCATGAGACCGGCAGATAAGATTCCGAAAGTCAAAGACTTTGGACAACAGAGATGCTTTTTTAAAGCAGATAATATTTTGTTACTGCCTTGGTATAAGGTTAAACTCAACTCTCCTGTTCAGAGATCTGCCTTTTTCATTTACATTGGAAGTGATAGGGCGCGATTCTCCATATCCGGTGGAACTGATCCTCGATGCAATAACACCTTTTTTTACTATGAAATCGTAGCAGGCTTTGGCACGTTTTTCAGATAAAATCTGGTTGGCAGATTCGCTGCCTACATTGTCAGTATGGCCACTTATCGTCATCACAAAATCCGGATATCTACCCATGATATCAGCGATTTGCGACAAAACGATATTTGATTCCGGCTTCAACACAGCACTTCCAGTTTGGAATTGTACTGCCTGCATAGCCACTTCGAGTGTCTTTTTATCTTCTTTGGTGATTTCTGGACAACCATCATTGGCAACAGTGCCGGCAATATTAGGGCATTTGTCTCGACTGTCATCGATGCCATCTCCATCAGTGTCCGGACATCCGTAGTAGATTTTTAATCCCGGTTTGTCGGGGCATTTGTCTTCTTTGTCGGCTACTCCATCTCCATCTTTATCTGGACAGCCTCCTGCTGCTGCGTTTCCGCTGTCATTAGGACATTTATCTTCGCTATCCGGGATACCATCTCCATCAGCGTCTGCCGCTTTCTCAGGACATCCTTTATTTTTAGCGACTCCGGCTATATTGGGGCATTCGTCTTCATTGTCCGGTATACCGTCACCATCGCTATCAGGGCAACCCATAAACTGCTTTAATCCTTTTGATTCAGGGCATTTGTCTTCGTAATCTGCGACACCATCTCCATCTTTGTCCGGACAACCATTCAATTCTTTAGGTCCAAATGCATTAGGGCAAAGATCCAGGTCATCTGCAATACCGTCATTATCACTGTCGATTTTTGTCATTTTATCTTTTTCTGTGGTCAAAGCACTTTCTGTAGATTTTCCCAGCAGATAAGTAAAGCCGAGGCCATGTTGCAGGTTGTTTCTGTTTTCTGTAAAAGAATATCTGAATTCTGACTGCCAGTGAAAATAAGCCTTTGGAGCTATCCTGAAATAAAAACCTAATCCCGCTGGTAATTGCACATTAAATTCTCCCGAGTCCTCATACACACCACCTGCTCCTGCAAATACATACGGCGTCAGTCTTTTACCTGAGGTCTCAAATCGATACTGAAACTGTGCATCCAGGCTGGCAATTCTTTTTTTGAAATCATTGATCGAATCTGAATTCACTACTCCATATCTCAATGGAATAGCAATAGTCACATTATTGGTCAGCATTCTTTGATATCCGATCTCGTATCCATGACGATAATCCTTGAAGTTGGTAATATTTCCACCATTCTGTGACTGATAGTCGAGAAATAGCTTTTTGAAAGTAATACCTGACTTATGCGCAGGATTTTGACCGATCGCCCACCCTGCGGAGCAAACCAAAAAAAGAAGAACTTTTAAAAAATTTCCCATAATTTATGATTCTTATGTATATATATCTATATGAGATGCAAAAATACATAATAATTTTACATAATATATAATTTTTCATCAATATTTTCAAAATTCTAACTTTCCTATAATAGTATGCTTATACCGACGAGAATTTATTTTGCAAATAATTCTGTCGCCATTATAAAGACTATTAATGTTCAGGACGATCTATGTCCTGATTATAAATTACTTTAAAGACAAGCTTCGCTTCGTCCTTACTCAAAATGAATAAATTGATAAATTAAATTTTCGCAAACCAATTTATTTTGAGTATAAATTTTTATGTTGGTGCGAAAGTGAGAAAATTTAGTTTTGTACAATGTGACTGTATGGTATCATCTCTTTATCTTTAGAGAAATGAGCAAATTGGTTTACTCAATAAATCTGTTGTCCAAAGTTTCTGACTTTTGGACTTTTATCTACTGGTCTCATGACCGGAGTAACTTATCTACAACCGGTCAAAGACCGAAAATAGGTTCCGTCAAAGTCAGAAAAGACTTTGACAACAGAAGTTGATGTTGCCTGCCTGCCTGTCAGCAAGGCAGGCTGGGTAAAATAAAATAACACCTGTTGCGTCACACGTTTGCCACTCGGAGCCAAATGATAAAATTTTAAACATACTCTAAAATTCAAAATTGATTTTGGAAGGTGTATCCCATTTTTTCATTCAATCGTTATAAAATTCTTTTTGTCTCCTTATAGGGTGGGGTAAAACAAAAGGAATTTTTATTGAAGGACAATTTTTTGGATACACCCATTTTTGAAAGGATAAATTCATCACTCCCAGACCAATTATGATTAGAATACATTAGTTTGACAAGAATAATTTCTTTTAGTATACACCAGTCATTTCAAAAAGCGGGTGTATTTCATTTTTTCGGCTCACATTAAAAATCATCAATTTTTTTTTGCGATTCAGGCAAGATGCCTTAATATATTGCATCGTAGCTAAAAGCTACGACGAACAAACGATGCTTTAGTCTCCCCCCCCGGCATCCCGGCGGCCCCCCCCCGCGGGGGGGGGGGGGGGGCGCCCCCCTGTGAAATCAGCGGCCGCAACACCAGGGGGGGCGGGGGCCCCCGCGGCTCTTTTCTCCCTTTTCTTTTTTGTTCCCCGGGCGGCGCGCTGGGGGGGGGGGGGGGGGTTTGGGGGGCTGGGGGGCCCCGGGGCCGCGCCCCATGCTCACCCCGGGACTAAAGGATTGGAGGAAAGGGGATAAAAATATTGGGGGGGGGTTTTTTTTTTTGGCCCCCACCCACAACCCCCATCATCCTTTTTTTTTTGTGCGGGGGGGGGGGCCCCCTTTATTTTGCGCCGCGGCTAAAAGCTACGACGAACAAACGATGCTACGACGAACAAACGAAACTTGATAAGAAATCGAGCACAGTGCGAAAAAATGAAATGCACCTCAAAAAGTTGATGGTTTACAGTAATATTTTTGTACGGCAATTCGGCATCAACTGCGCAGTGAGAATTTCTCATATTTTGTATCAAAGCAACAAAAAAGGATAAGATTTACTATTTATTGAGCCTACTCCGAAAACAAATATTTTATGATAATCAACCATTTTTTACCCAATCCCATACCTAATCAGCAGGCAGGAATAAGTGTAAATGACAGATTAACAAAGTAATATAAATAGTTAATTTTACATTTATTTCATCTAGGACTTTTCAGAGTGGATTCGTTTATAAAATATTTTTATTTTTTTTTGCACAAACACATTAATTAAATATTTAATATGTAACTTTGCAAAAAATAAGGGTAATAGGATGTGTTTATATGTTTTAAATGATTTGAACAACTTTATTTAAAGTAAAACATACTTTTCGCTCGAGGCAGGATGGTAAAGCATCCGGAATAAGGTGAAAGGGGTGGCAGGTTTAAAACAAAGTTACTACTGCCATATCATTGATAAATTATTAAACATACTCTAAGATATTCCAACCAATAGAATGATATTTCCTTAAGAAAAGCCGTAAGCCATATTTCTAAATTTTAAATTCAGGTGTATCATGCGTAAATTTATTCAGTTTTGTTTTTATGGTGTATTTGTCGCCATTTCTTTTCACCACGGTTTTGCTCAAAAAAGTGATCTCAATTTTAGGCAGGTAGAAAAAAAGGTTACTCAACTGGATGACGTTTTTGCCAGTTGCAAGGTGTTTGAGTTTAATGCAACTGATTTTTATCATCAGCTGACATCTCAGAGATCTCTTGCAGGCGAGTATACTATGTCATTTGGGGATGATTTGTTATGGAAATTCCATATGGAAGAAGTACATATCATCAACGATGAGACAACAATATATACTTTGTTGCCTGAGGGTAAACAAAAGTTAGCCAGAATTCCTGATGTAAAAACCTATAAAGGCACTTTTGCTGACGGGCGGCAAGGATATATAAGATTGACACTTCATGATGACTTTCTTTATGCCAATATCAAAGATGAACGCACCGAATATTTTATTGAGCCTATGAAGTATTACGATAAAACTACAAGGAAAGGGTCGTTTGTTATGTACAATAAGGCCGATATTAAGCCTAAGCATAAGTCCAAACAGTGTTTCAGACCTAACATCAATGAGCATGAAGTCTTAAATCATGAACAAAATGGAACAAGGATGGCCGGCGAATGCTATAAAGTGAAATTAGCACTATTAGCTGATTATTCTATGTATACTGATGCTTCACATAGTGGATTGGATGCTGTGATAGATCATGTAGTGGGTGTAATGAATAATGTACAGGCAAACTATGAATATAATGGAAGTGTCAATTTTACAAATGGGGTCAACTATGAAATCAGCGAAATCATAGTCTCTACATGTCCAACCTGCGATCCTATTTCTTCGACACAAAATCCTACTACGTTGCTTACTGAGTTTTCTGCTTGGGTGGATATGAATGGATTTTACCATCCTTTTCATGCGGCACACTTCTGGACCAACCGTGATTTTATCGGGCCTACCGTTGGTGTGGCATTTCAGCAAGGAAATTTGTATTGTAATCAAAGAGCGAGAGCAGTATTGGAAGACTGGTCAAGCAATGCAGGGCTTCTGAAAACAATGGTGGCCCATGAGGTGGCACACAATTTTAACGGAATTCATGATGGTACTACAGGGATGATTTTGTCCCCTACAGTTACTACTACCGATACTTGGAGTAGTGCTTCCAAAACTACCATTTCCGGAGAAATCACAAGTCAGTCCTCCTGCCTAACATTATGTACACCTCCAGATTGTGCAAGACTCGAAAATGTTGTATTAAACAATGTGACAACTTCAGGATTTGATCTTAGTTGGGAACATAAGCCTTTTCAGTTATATACTGTTAAGGTAAGAGAATCAGGCAATGAAAATTTTATAATGGAGCAAACCACCATCAATAATCAGCTGACTATGAATCCTCAGGGATTTGGAATCTGTAAATCTTACGAAGTCTTTGTATATAATAATTGCGGAGCCCAGGGTCTGAGTGCCCCCCAAATTGCATTGTTTAAGGGATTGATTTCTCAGGGTTGTGCTGAATTTACTTCAAGCAAAAGAGCCGCATGGTCAGGTGTCAACATCGGCTTTATCAACAATTCTTTAAACGCTAACCAGTGGAATTGGAATCTGGGTAATGGACAAACTTCCACTCAGCAAGCACCATCAACATCCTATAGTGCTCATGGTAAATATGATGTATCTCTCACTGTAAATGGTGGTAGCCATACCAAGATGAAAGATGATATGGTCCACATATTGCCAAATAGGAATACCCCTTATACTCTCGCCCAAGGGGGAAATTTTGAATCCAATGACTTCGATTTTGGCGTTGATCAGGTAGAAGGTACCACCAGTCTTTGGGAGTATGGGACATCAACTTATGTATTATCTACTCAAGGTAAGGCATGGAAAACCAAATTGAATAGTGATATACCTCGGATCACAACTAAAAGTGCTCTTCTTACCCCCAGATTTATTTTTACAAATTTTACTAATTACAACCTTAGCTTTGATTTAAGCATGGAAACTGTTTTTTGTAATGCTCCTTTTGCTGTCCAGTTACAGTACTCCACAGATAATGGAACCAATTGGACAAGACTTGGCGGCGACAGTTTTTATGACGCTTATCCGGGCGGATTCTGTAGTGTAAACTCGCAGATTTTTTCAGATGGATACGGATGGACTTATTCTCAACAATACAGCCCAAAATCCATAGACGTGAGTTTCTTATCAGGTCAGCCATCCGTTGTTTTCAGATTTGTAGCCTCCATAGGTGGCAATTTTACAGGTGGATATGCCATTGACGGTGCGTTGATTGACAATTTTCAGATCACAGCTTCCGGTGCAGTACCATTACCATTGGATGTCTATAGCCTCAAGGGAAAAAAAGTAGAAAGCAGTTCATTCCTTGAGTGGTCCTCAACGATCACAAGCCAGGATATCGAGCATTTTTGTATTTATCGGACCATGGGGAATACTGCTGAATTTACAGAAATAGGAAAATTGGATGTAAGTCACTCTCAAAAAAATGATTTCGCTTTTATAGATCAAAATCCTGCACCGGGCACTAATTTCTACAAAGTAGGTGCACGTAGCTATGACGGTAAAATGACCTATTCAAACATCACAAAAGTAGTACATTCCGGTACATCAACTATAGAAGTATTTCCAAATCCCGGTCTTCAGGGTGAGAGTATCCGGCTTCTTGTAAATGATGATGTCGAAGTCACGCAACTTCAGGTATCGGATGTTTTGGGCAGGAAAATTGACTCCAATTTATATCATTTTGACAAAAATAACAATAACATCATCTTCAATAATGAAGGATTGTATGTGGCACAAATTACGCTCTCAGATGGTCTTACTTTGACTTCAAAGATGATTGTGCTTTGAGCGATCTTTCAGTTCCGTCATTCCTTTTCGCAGGGCGCCCGCGATCGACCCAAGCTGACGAAGGAAGACTGGTGAGCGAAACATGACTCTGCCACCACTTTTCGCTTAAGGGTCGCCCTCCGGGACGCTCCGAAAAGGATCGACCGCCAAGCTGACGAAGGAAGACTAGTGAGCGAAACATGACTCTGCCACCCCTTTTCGCTTAAGGGTCGCCCTGCGGGACGCTCCTCAGTCGAAAAGGGGGAAAGGGTCGCCCTGCGGGACGCTCCTCAGTCGAAAAGGATGATCGACCACTAAGCTGACGAAGCGAAGACTGGTGAGCGATCATTGGACTCTGTCACCACTCTTTTCGCTTAAGGGTCGCCCTGCGGGACGCTCCTCAGTCGAAAAGGATGATCAACCACCAAGCTGAGCATAGCGAAGATTAGTGAGCGAATTTTTCAAATATTTTTTTATAAAAAAAATTAATATTTGGCATATTCCTACAAATCCAATATTTTGCAATAAAATTTTAATAAATGAATTATTGGCAAGACTTTGAACCTGAAGAATTTTACCATATTTATAACAAGTCAGTGTCTGGTATTAGGTTATTTAGAGAAGACCTTGATTATCAAGTTTTTTTGTCCAGATTTAACACATATTTGGGTGAATGTTTTGAATTGTATGCTTACGTACTAATGCCTAATCATTTTCATTTGCTGGTCAAAGTAAAAAGTGGTAATCAGTTGAGTGAATTTGCTAGAACACAAAAAACCGTAAAAAGCAAACTATTTTTAGATCAACCATCCGGATTGAATGATTTTGTAGTAGATCAATTTAAAAGGTGGTTGAGTTCATATACCATTACTTATAAAAACAAATATCAACACTCCGGCTCAGTTATGATGAAAAGATTCAAAAGAATACAATCAGATAGTATTGAAAAAAATATATATTGGTTGGCATACATTCATCATAACCCCATACATCATGAGTATTGTAAAGATTATAGCCAATGGAAATATAGCTCTTATAATACTTATCTGACAACAAAAAACACAAAACTTAATAGAAGTCAAACCCTTGATAAATGGTTTTCTTCTCTTGATGATTTTCTGCAATATCATAGTAATTTTAAGCTTGATCATAACATCGACCAAATCGACCAGCAGATCGACCACTAAGCTGAGCATAGCGAAGATTAGTGAGCGATCATTCAGTTCCATCACTCTTTTCGCTTAAGGGTCGCCCTGCGGGACGCTCCTCAGTCGAAAAGGATGACGCCCTTACCACTTTTCGCTAAGGGTCGCCCCCGGACGCCCTCAGTCGAAAAACTCGGGCCCGAGCCTCAGTCGAAAAGGGGGAAAGGGTCGCCCTGCGGGACGCTCCTCAGTCGAAAAGGGGGATCACTCTATCTTTATAAATCTTTTCTGATGTTGTGTGGTGCCTTGTGTCACGGATACCTGATAGGTGCCGGTAGGATACTGGGTGACATCGATCGGCTCGATGCCTGCGCCTATGATCTGCTTGTCTGCCATGATACGGCCATGGATGTCATATATCCTGAGATCTATATCTCCTGCTGATGCATCCATGGTACTGATGTCGAGATGTACCATCTGTGTGGATGGGTTGGGGTAGATGGCTATGCCGTCTGAGGTCTTGCGGGAGAAGTTGACGGCTTTGATGTCGCTGTACTTGTGCGTGCCATCCTGATCTGTGAGTCTGAGTCTGTAGTAGTATATCTGATCGGCTGTCCTGCTGAAGGGCAGATTGTCGTCTATGTACTCATATGTAAGCTCGGTATGGCTATTGCCGGCGGCAGCGACCTTGCCTATGGTCTCCCAGGTATCTCCGTCTCTGCTGCGCTCGATCCCGAAGTAGGCACTGTTGATCTCAGAGGATGTCTTCCAGTCGAGCTTTGATGCTCTGTCGGAGTGTTTGGTGGCGGAGAAGGTGGATAGGGTGATGGGGAGGGCAGAACAACTAACTTCCATTACAGGATTACCATTTAAGGAATTTATCACAGGGCCGAATGGATATGTCACTGATATCATATATTCGTTTAGATCAACAATTGCTGTTTTTGTCATTGTAAAACTACCTGAGTAAGAAAATGAGTTTGTACCGCCAATCAGTGATAATCCACTTAAATTCGTAGAGCCAGTTATTAAAATACTTGCGTCAATATTTATAGGACTTGGACCAGAGTTTATGTTATAATTAAATCTAACCATGGTTCCTTCATCTACCGGAGAACTAATTTGTAAGCAATAGTTTTGCGTAAAAGCCAAAAAACTATTAAAAAAAACAAATATTGAAATAGAATATAAAATTTTCATTGATTTAAATTTGTTTGAATTATATTAAAATTGGACCTGACAGCAGTAATATCGTTAGCAACAATAAAACCATTTAAATCACAATCAGTTGACCTATTATAATAATCGAAATTTGTAATTAGTGTATTAAAAATTCCTTATCGCTGTTATATCATTGGCTACAATAAAACCATTTCTATCCATGTCTCCGGTTAATATTCCATAAATCCCTGAACCTACTAATCCCAATTCCTTTCGTGAGTTGGCTATAGAGTTAGAATTATCAGTAAAATTGATCGTTGGAGATGATAGTTCTCCTAATGAGACAGAAGTTTGAGTTCGTGTTCCTAAATGCACTCGATGTCTCACAGATAGATGATAGTCATCTGCATTAATATTATCAAATCTAACTGGTGATGTACCATCAATATCCACGACATCCCCATCCTTTTGCAATAATGCTGATCTTCTTGCATGCACAATTGATCTGGTATTTTTATCTCTAAGCTCAAGCAAAACCCAATCCACAATAGCATTATTACCTACGACTGAGAAAACTGCCGGATCCACCGATTCAGTTCCGCTATGTGAAGCAGCATAAGTACCTGTAAAAGTCAAAGTACCATAGGGTTGAGATGTAGGAAGTTTATTGTTCGCTCTAAGGTCATCCCTCATTAGTCCACCTCCAACATAGGCTCCTTCAAGAAAAACCTTTGGTGCCACTTTCACAAATGAAGAAGATGATACTATAAAATTACCTGTACTGGTGATTCCTGTTCTTTGTCTTGAATATGGGCTTGGGGTTGTTGCAGCACCTTTTGTAGCCAGATCAAGGTCATACTTCGATCCGTTATATCTTACTACACGACACTGTGACCTATCGAAGGAGACTTCATCTGTTACTATCCATGACGGAGTTATGGATAGATCATTTCCACCCGCAACAGCATCGGTGATTGACCAGGTAGCATCTACTACATTGGCGGTTATTTCGCTACCACTTGCTCCATTGACAAAAGCTTTTTGAAGTACTCTTACACCAATGGTATCCGGTGTTCCATTTTCTGAAATGGTGACAGGATTGTATGTTGTTGCATCAAATCCGACAGGATAGGTAAATGGCGTAGTTCCCAGATTTGACTTTCTGAGTCTTCCTGTACCACCAGTCACCACATAGCCATTGGTCATATGATCAGTGGTAGCTGAAACAGTAGAAGTTGGAGCCAGACTCAGGTCAAAATTTCCCAGTTCGATCTTATTGTTGCCCGTACCAGTAAATTCAAGATTTCCGTTGATGGAAGCATTGCCAAGTAATGTTACTTTGCCCGTTGATGTGGTTTTGGCCATTTCAACATGGTGTATGGCATCTCCATTAAGTGTCACATCTGAATTTCCTGTACCGATAAATCTTACTTTTCCGCTTGGAGATATTGTGGTACCAGCTCCCGCATCATTGGTAAAGTTTCCCTGTACTTCCAGGATACCTCCATTATCAATGGTGATAGTTCCTGCTTGATTTTCAAAACTGGTCTCCACGCGCAGCGTGGCTCCGGACTGTATGGTCACCGTAGCACCATTGTTGATAAACTGGGCATGAGCAGCTACAGTCATCATAAGTGCAAAAATTATTAAGTGAAATCTGTTCATAAGTAAATAAATATTAAATCAGATGATAATTTCAAAAATAACGAAATTTGTATTGTAATGTCGTTTAGTTAAGATATTTTTGGTTGTTTTTACCCATCCTAAATCCTTCCCTTAGAAGGGAAGGACTTCATAATGTGGTCTTATCTAAACGACATTGAATTTAAATTGCAAAATCATGTTTTTCCATAAAAAATCAGACTTAGCTTTGGGCTGGAATGTTTACATGCTTATCGGCTCTTGCTACAATCTTGCTTTTCTAAGGAATTTATTTTATAAATATATTTTGATAATAAATTAGGCTTTACTCAATACAAAACGATTTCCATCGAGGTCACCCTAATTACTTATCACTACAAAAGTATATATTTTTAAATATCAATCTTTAAAAACTATGCAAATATTATCACTTTTTTATTAAATGGTAACTTTTGACCATTTAACGGCATTTGTGAAATATAAAACCATGGAAGAGGCAAGTGTATTTACTGGAGGAAAGAACTGAAACAGCTTGGTGGGTATCGACAGCTTATGATTGATTGTTCATAATCCAATGTCGTTTAGATAAAGTATTTTTAGTTGTTTTTACCCATCCCTGCCTCGCCGTACCGTTGGGCAGGCAGGCTAAATCCATCCCTGCCTCGCCGTACCGTAGGGCAGGCAGGCCTTAGAGGGGAAGGACTTCATAATATAACCTTATCTAAACGACATTGATTCAAAATTTGGGTATCATACTGCGGGTGAGTCAGTGTTGATACCGCTATCAGGACTTGTTTCAGCTATTTCCGGCTCTGCAGTGAGGTAATCTCTTTCATTCAGAAAATGAAACCACTTGATGACTTTCTTCATATCACTGTGATAGACTCTGTCCCGGTCATAGTCAGGTATGATGATTTCAAAATATTTTTGCAATTCGCCATGAGGTGCACTAGCAGCAGGAACTGTATGATCTGACTGATGATCCAGCATGGATTGAAACACCTTGGCTATCTCGACCGTGTCTTCTTCAGTATATATAGCCACCGTTTCCATCGGAGTAAATTGATGCTGTCTTACTGAACAAAATCTGGTTTTTCCGGTGTCAGGATCCGCTACGATCAGTCCATTGTTTTTGGTTGCTACCAACTTAAAAAGGCCGGGAAGACCACTCACTGCTACGATATTTTTTATATTCATCTCTTGGTTAAAATTATTAGAAGGTGCAAAGGTAAATTTTTTATGTATTTGGTGGTAAGTTTTTTCTCTGATGGATTTAGCTCAGATCAGCACCCTTGTTTCCCGAAGACGGTGTCAAGCTAAGCTTGATCTCCACTTCGTTCCGAATTGAGCGCATCCGCGGTGGTGGCGGAGCCGAAATCACTTCACAAAGCTTGATTATACAAAGAAGGGGTTCCAAAGATGCTGCTCTTTCAAGTGCCAAAAAAGCATATTTACTTCATCCTATATACTTTTCCACTTTTGTTTTCAAATACCTTCGGAAAGATGGTATCGCAGTGACGTATATCATCCGGTAATGCCTCCCAGTTGGTATTACTGAGGTACATGGTCATTCCATTCATGATGAGATATTTTGAAATGTCAGAATCAAGAGCTGTTGTATCCAAAGCTTTGAAGGATATATATGTGTTCATGGTGGTGTCATAGCCACTATGAAAGCTTCCGATGGTGGCATTGACGTGATCTGTAATGATATATTTTTTGTGTTGGATGCTATCCATGGTAAAAAAATTGAGTGCCTTCTGGCTTTTGTAGTCAGTGGTGGTGTTGTACTCAGCGTTATTTACGAAAACGGACATCATACCGACCATCCAAAAAGAAAACATCCACTTTCTATATCCAAAGTAAGCTGCAATTAAAGCACCAGCCAGAGGTAAAAATAGCCACCAGGTTTGTTCCATGGTATTGTCAATAGAGATGTACAATTGCAACACAAGGAAGACCACCATGATGATGAGATCAGATTTTGATATTTTGCCTGAGAGCTCAGCACCATGTGCAACAAGAAGAGCACCTACGGGTAGAATAAACATAAAATGTCTTGGATCCGGACACAATGGTACATATGATGTATAAGATATGGACATAAAATTGGTCAATAACATCAGGGATGTAAAACTAAGTGATAAAAACCTAACCTTGTCATCTTTTCTTCTGATCAAAAGCATAATAAATATCGCCGGGATCATGTACATATTTCTGATGAATTCAACCCACAACTGGGATCCTATTCTTTTCAAAACCGCAGCCAGAGGCAACTGGTCATAAGCGCATGGAGATAGATACTGACCAGCAAAAATTGATTTCAGTCTAATCAAAGCGTCTCCAAAAAACCAGTAAGATCCCAGAAGATACAATACACCAAATGAAAATATACCGGCTGCCGCAGATAACCAAAACTTGCGAGATTGCCCTCTTCCTAAGTCGTAAATGGCGATCAGGAGAAAATAAGGATAAAATATCAAAATTGTCTCTTTGGACAAAATGGTGAGTATGATACCCGCCACAAACAGTTGCCACCGAAATCTGATGCCCGGCAACTTGTATTTTTCGGCATACATGGCACAAAATGATGTAAAAAACCCCAATTCTGTGATGAGATCGGGCATGGGTTTTTCGACATACATCAAATGCATAGGTGCCACACAAAGAAATAACATAGCCATCCATTGGGCATAATGATCCAGGTGTTTTATTAAGACTATCACCCAAACTGCAATACCAAGAAAAGGCAACAGTCCGATCAAAAAATTTGCAAAATCATTGATACCGAATGTAAGATAAGAGGCTGCAAGCGGCAAGATGATACCATATCTATAAGCATACTGTGTATCATGATCATACGCTCCTTTTGTCAGGTCAGCTGCCAGACGGGAATATTCCATATCATCGTATCCGAAATATCCACCATGAAAAAATATAAAATGCAGTACATAAGTCAAGATGACAAATAGTAAAAACCAAACAGGCGAATTCAGATATTTAAGTGTGTATTTTGACATTAGAAACCTACATTAGATTCTCTTTAATTGCAAATGATAAAGGGTGAATGGCGAATATTTACTGTCATCTTGATAAACAAATTTTATTTCTGATGAAAACAACATAGAAGTTTTTAGACTTTTTTTTTACGATCTAATCACTTTTCTCTTCAAATAGCTCAAAAATACCCATCCCCAATCTGTGGAAATCATAAAGGATGTTTTCAGGAACGAGAGAATTGTGTGAGTAGAAAATCAAGTAATAATTGGCGGCTTCAATAGACCAACCGCTAGTTTTGGAAAAATATTTCAGAATTTGATCATTGAATGTATGTCTGATGAAATCTTCGTTTTCCCCGGTAAGGTGATAATTTTCTGAGAAAGAGGGATATTGTTCAAAATCAATATCCTCCCAACCCAGATAAGCTGCTATCCGATGGCCAAAGTGTTCGGGTTTCATATAGAATTGTGGTAGACCAAGTTTTTTAGAATTGACAAAAAAGACTGTTTGGTCATATGATACTGAAGATTTCCCTGTTGAGATGGTGTATTTATAATCAAAGATATTGATTTCTGTGTCAAGGGAGGGAGATTTTTGTTGGCTGAGATTTCTAATTTTGCCATTTCCATGACTGAAAAGTTCAAAACCTTTGAAATAAGCTTTAGTCCCGAATTCGTCAATGTCCAGATATTGGAGTCCGCGCACCTGACAGAGCATTCTGTATTTTTCCTTTCTGAGTTCTTCTTTTTTGCTTAGTCCAAACATAAATATTGCAATTAAATGGTGCCAAAGATAGCAGAGAAGTTCTAAAAACACAATTTTTATTACAAATTACTTCGAGTACTATAAAACTGAATATGAATAAGATTGAGATTTTCTCTTTTACATTTTTTGCTTAAGGGTCGCCCTTTGGGACGCTCCTCAGTCAAAATCGACCACTCCACTGCCTTCGCGGTCGCCTTGGCCTCCAGTCGAAATCGACCACTAAGCCGACAAGGAGGACTGGTGAGCGATTCGGACAATTATGCCAGCTCCTTTTTGCTTAAGGGTCGCCCTTTGGGACGCTCCTCAGTCGAAATCGACCACTAAGCCGACGAAGGAGGACTGGTGAGCGATTCGGACAATTATTCCAGCTCCTTTTCGCTTAAGGGTCGCCCTTTGGGTCGCTCCTCAGTCGAAATCGACCACTAAGCCGACGAAGGAGGATTGGTGAGCGATTCAACAATTATTCCAGCTCCTTTTCGCTTAAGGGTCGCCCTTTGGGACGCTCCTCAGTCGAAATCGACCACTAAGCCGACGAAGGAGACGTTCCAATCCAGCTCCTTTCGCTTAAGGGTCGCCCTTCAGTAAATCGACCACTGCCAGGAATTGGTGAGCGATTCGGACAATTATGCCAGCCCTTTTCGCTTAAGGGTCGCCCTTTGGGACGCTCCTCAGTCGAAATCGACCACTAAGCCGACGAAGGAGGATTGGTGAGCGATTCGGACAATTATTCCAGCTCCTTTTCGCTTAAGGGTCGCCCTTTGGGACGCTCCTCAGTCGAAATCGACCACTAAGCCGACGAAGGAGGACTGGTGAGCGATTCAACAATTATGCCAGCTCCTTTTCGCTTAAGGGTCGCCCTTTGGGACGCTCCTCAGTCGAAATCGACCACTAAGCCGACGAAGGAGGACTGGTGAGCGATTCGGACAATTATGCCAGCTCCTTTTCGCTTAAGGGTCGCCCTTTGGGACGCTCCTCAGTCGAAATCGACCACTAAGCCGACGAAGGAGGACTGGTGAGCGATTCGGACAATTATGCCAGCTCCTTTTCGCTTAAGGGTCGCCCTTTGGGACGCTCCTCAGTCGAAATCGACCACTAAGCCGACGAAGGAGGACTGGTGAGCGATTCGGACAATACCGTGTCTGCATTGCATTGGGCGGGCAGGCATGAGAGCGCATAAATCATATCTCTGAAACTTCTTAAATTGGAAAACAATGAAGGAAGAGGTAAATCTGACAAATTAGAATTATGCTTACAACAAAATTTATATAGCTTTGCCTCTCAAAAAAAAAAGTCACATTGGACATCCGCAGGAAAATATTTTATTTTTTATCCCCGGACCTAAGATATTTGGTCAGGCGAATATATTATTGGCCATCGGATTTGTTAAGTTCACTCAAACCGAAAAAAAATCGTATTCAACCACCCAAAGGTATGATTTATACAGGTTCAGGAGATTTTGAAAAAACGGGGCAGCAATTTAAAGAAATATTTATAACACATTGCGGGCTTTTGCCAGATCATCACGTACTCGATGTAGGTTCCGGCATCGGGCGTATTGCCATTCCACTCACTGAATATTTTACCAAAGAAGGAAGATACGAGGGCTTTGATATTGTCAAGACTGGGGTCGATTGGTGTAAAAAAAACATCACCTCCTCTTATCCGAATTTCCGATTTACGCATATCGACCTGAAAAATGATCTCTATAATCTTACTACGGACCAAAAGGCGCAGGATTTCATCTTTCCTTATGCAGACCATAGTTTTGATCTGGTGATATTGACATCCGTTTTTACCCACATGATGCCTGAAGATATGGAAAACTATTTGGCCCAGGTTTCAAGGGTTTTAAAGCCGGGAGGTAGGTGCATTATGACACTGTTTATACTAAATGAGATAAATACAGCTAAAATGAAAACCAACGGAGGTCTGATTTTTAATTTTGATTTTGGACATTATAGTCAGTTGGACAAAGATGTTAAAGAAGCCAACATAGCTTTCGAGGAAGAGTACATTTTCCATCTTTTAGAGAAAAACAAATTAAGAATGAAGCATATTGAATATGGTTATTGGTCAGGGAGGGAAAAACAAAGTTGTATTGATTTTCAGGACATTGTCATAGTAATCAAAGATTGAGTCGAAAAACCATTCAAAATATATTAGAATAATTCTAAATAATAGTGTATTAAATTTTATAAATAGAATCCTATATTAAAAGTTTAAACCTTTTTATATTTGCGGCATTTTTAAGAAAATTCTTTAAATCAACCAATCTGTAAATCAGGATGAATAAGCTGAAACTCACTTTAAGCTTTTTTTTATTAACACACATTATTTCTGCTCAATCCGCTTCATCTGGTAGCAATATGCTATTATATGGCATTGTAGGTACTTGTGCTGTGTTATTTATTTGGGCTATGTTTGGTCTTGCTTCCAATCTAATGAAGATAGAAGCTATGAAAAATGGTATTGATCCTGAAAAATCAAACATAGGTATATTGCCTACATTAAAGGATTTTATCAGCCCGAAAAGACCAAAATATGCTACGGATGGAAGTTTTCATCATTTTACCAAAGGTCACGATATCAATCTGGCAGGAAAACCAGCCCCCAAAGTAGAGAAACTCCATGCTACCAGATATGCTATCAAACCCACTGACTTTCATGGTATGTCTCCAATCCCAAAGGTAGAACCTGAAGTAGGAACGGAAGTAAAAGCTGGTGATATCTTGTTTTATGACAAAAAGAGACCTGAAATCAAATATTGTGCTCCAGTAAGCGGAGAGATAGTAGAAGTAAAAAGAGGTGAAAAAGATCCATTGCTGAGGTCATTATATTGGCAGATAAAGCAGTGAGCTATAAAAAAGTACAAACTCCGGATATCAATGCTGAGAGAGCAAAACTTGTGGAGTTTATGGCTGAAAATGGACTTTGGCCACTGATCAATGAAAGACCATTTGACATGGTACCTGACTTGGATACCATCCCGGCAAATATTTTTATCAGTACCTTTGATACAGCACCATTAGCGCCGGACAATAATATAATTGTGCAAGGCAAAGAAGCAGCCTTTCAGAAAGGATTGGACGTGTTGGCAAAATTGACATCAGGGAAGATCCACTTAGGATTGGATGGTCGCGGTACTGCACCATCGCCTGTATTTTCAGAAGCACAGGGTGTAGCAAAGCATTGGTTTGCCGGTCCGCATCCTGCAGGTAACGTAGGCGTGCACATCCATCATGTAGCTCCGATAAAAGGACATGACAGAGTATGGACCTTGCCGGTACATAATATAATTACCATAGGCCAGATGTTTTTAACAGGCGAATATCATGCTGATAGAATCATAGCATTGACAGGTGCTGAACTTAACGAACCAAAATATGTCCATACCTACCAGGGAGCAAGCGTAGCTGATTTGTTAAAGGGGAATATCACAGGTGATAATAACAGAATTATTTCAGGTGATGTGCTTTCAGGGCAACAAGTAGGAGAAGATGGTTTCCTTGGATTTAATGCAGATCAGGTCACTGTAGTGAAAGAAGGAGATGATTATGAGATATTTGGCTGGTTGTTGCCGTTGGCACCGAGACCAAGTGTGTCTGGGACAATGCCTTCGTATGGTGGCCCGGAAACTGAATTTGAAGCCAATACCAATACTCACGGTGAGAAGCGTGCATTTGTAGTGTCAGGTCAATACGAAAGTTTATTGCCTATGGACATCTATCCCCAACATCTCATGAAAGCCATCATAACTGGTAATATAGAAAAAATGGAAGGATTAGGTATCACCGAGCTCACGGAAGAAGATGTTGCATTATGTGAATTTGCATGTACATCAAAAAATCCGCTGCAGAGCATACTCAGAGATGGATTGAACAATCTAAAGGAACAATTATAATATCAAAACGAAAGTAGTATATAATAAGACATGGGATTATTAGAATTTATTAAAAAAATAGAGCCGGATAAGAAGAAGAGTCCATTGCTGCACACAGCATATGATGCTTTCTTTACATTCGCATATGC
Organism: Saprospiraceae bacterium; assembly: GCA_016718205.1. GTDB lineage: Bacteria > Bacteroidota > Bacteroidia > Chitinophagales > Saprospiraceae > OLB9. The sequence continues at coordinate 122,004 of JADKEB010000034.1, read as the reverse complement.
ACCTGATAGAGTCACAAAAGCAGGTACACATATCAAAGATGGTATGGACCTCAAAAGATTGATGGTGGTTGTGGTGATTGCGATGCAATTGTGTTATCTTTTTGGCACATACAATATTGGACATCAGCACTTTGTGGCTGCTGGTGAGTATTTAGGATTTATTGAAGGTTTTCACCTGAAGTTAGCTCATGGACTGATCAAGATGCTACCAATATATGTGGTCAGCATGGTTGTAGGATTAGGTATTGAGTTTTATTTTGCAGCAAAAAAAGGTCATGCAGTAGAAGAAGGATATTTAGTGACGGGTGCGTTGATTCCTTTGATTATGCCACCTGATATTCCTTTATGGATATTGGCTTTATCAATAGCTTTTGCAGTTATTATAGGCAAAGAAGCATTTGGCGGTACAGGAATGAATATCTGGAACATTGCCTTATTATCACGGGTGTTCGTGTTTTTTGCTTATCCATTGACTATAGCAGGGGACCAATGTTGGATATCAGGATTTGAAAAAATCGGAGATGGGGCACCTGTTGATTATAGCTGGTGGCATACGGGATTTTTTAATTCTATTTTTGAAGCCATTGGATTAGCAACATTTGACACCACCAGTACTGTCATCAATGGTTATAGTGGTGCTACAGCTTTGGGATTAGCTTATGAAGGTGGTTGGGAAAAAGTAACAGCAACGTTTAGTGAGAGTCAGATGATTTGGGGAGCGATTCCCGGCTCTATAGGAGAAACCAACAAAGTACTTATTGTCATCGGTGCATTGATTCTATTGGTCACAAAAGTTGCAAGCTGGAGAATAATGGCAGGAATGATGGTAGGTCTTATAGGAACATCCTGGATGCTCAATGCACTGGGTAGTACACCTTTTATGACAGTGACCTGGACACAGCACCTGATGATGGGATCATTCTTATTTGCTATGGCATTTATGGCTACTGACCCGGTAACAGCAGCTACTACCAATACAGGAAAATGGATTTATGGTATTTTGATAGGATTTATTGGATTGATCATCAGAGTGATGAACCCTGCTTATCCCGAAGGATGGATGTTGGCTATCTTATTCCTGAATACATTTGCTCCAACGATAGATTATTTTGTATTAGAATCAAACATCAAAAAAAGAATGAGCCGTGCATAGTACCAGTTATATAATACGATTCACACTGATCATGACAGTCATAGTTGCGGCTGTGTTGTCGCTTATGGTATCGGGTCTTAAGGACATCCATACTGAAAACGAATCAGTGTACAATAAAAAAGGAATTCTCTCAGCCGTAGCGACTCAGTTGGGCAAGGAAGTAAATACTCTTTCTAATTCCGAAGTACAAAAGATATTCGAATCACAAATCGTTCAGAAAGCTATCAACAGCAAAGGTGAAGAATTAACTCCGGAGCAAGTGAAGAGTATGACCGGAGCATCTTCTGTTGTGGATATCGACTTAGGAAAAGAAAACAAGAAGCCTGCCGACCAAAGAGTATTTCCATTATTTATTTTTAAATCGGCTGACAATAAGACGTACAATATTCTTTATACCAGAGGAAAAGGACTTTGGGATGAGATTTGGGGATACATCACGCTGGACAGTGACTTGAATACTATAGCAGGACAGGCATTTGATCATAAAGGTGAGACTCCGGGCCTTGGTGCAGAGATCAAAGATAATAAGTCATGGTACACACAGTTTACAGGCAAAAAATTGTACAACGAAGCAGGAGAATATAAATCTGTGGCTGTGGTAAAAGGCGGCGTAAAAAATAAAAATCACGAAGTCGATGCGATTTCGGGAGCCACAATTACTGGTAATGGTGTGGATGATATGCTGGACAAGGGTTTGGCGTATTATGAGCCGTACATTAAAAAGAATAAAAAAGCAGAACCACAAAAATAATTAAAAGATGGCTGAAGTTTTAACAAAAAAAGAAGTCGGAGCTTTCAGTTTCGGTAAGGAAGAAAAAAAATTGCTTACCGATCCGCTCAATGACAATAACCCGATCACGGTCCAGGTACTTGGAGTTTGTTCTGCATTAGCGGTTACTACACTTCTATCAAAAGCAATCGTAATGGGTATTGCTGTAACCTTCGTGACTGCACTCTCCAATTTGTTTACATCGATGCTTAGAAATTATATACCTAAATCTATAAGGATGATCGTACAGCTGGTGATTATTGCGTTTTTGGTGACGGTTGTAGAATTAGCACTCAAGGCTGTTAATTATCCGATTTGGAAAGACTTATCAGTTTTTATAGGATTGATCATTACCAATTGTATAGTCATGGGTCGTCTCGAGGCGTATGCTATGGCCAACAAGCCGTGGAAATCTTTTCTGGATGGTATCGGTAATGGTGTAGGGTATGCCATTATATTGATCATTGTAGCAGCTATCAGAGAGCTTTTTGGAAAAGGCTCCTTGTTGGATTATAAGATTATTGGTCCAGGTACTGATTATGTGTTGGATACTACGGTATCGTGGTTGTCTTGGTACGCTCCAAATAATTTGCTGGTTTTGTCTCCTGCTGCCATGTTTATTGTAGCAGTGATCATTTGGATACAGAGAAGTAAGAATACAAAACTTATTGACATTTCTTAAGAAAATAAAATAAAATTAAAATGGGCGATATATTAAATATATTTATCAAGTCAGCTTTTATTGAAAACCTTGCACTTTCTTATTTTCTTGGAATGTGCTCTTTTCTGGCTGTATCCAAAAGTGTAAAAACTGCGTTAGGCTTAGGTGTCGCAGTTATATTCGTCAACGGACTGACTATTCCTATGAACTGGCTTATAGACTATTGGTTTCTTGGCGAAAATGGACTTTTTGGAATGGATTTGACTTTCCTAAGGTTTATTATTTTTATTTCAACGATAGCAGCATTAGTTCAGTTAGTAGAAATGGTAGTAGAAAAAGTATCTCCGGAACTTTACAATTCATTGGGTATCTTTTTACCATTGATTACGGTAAACTGTGCGATCTTAGGTGCATCATTATTTATGATCACAAAGGAATACAATTTTGCTCAGTCTGTTTCTTTTGGTCTTGGCGGAGGATTTGGATGGGCACTGGCTATTGTTGCTATCGCGGGTATCAGAGAGAAGATGGCTTACTCACATGTACCACCTGCATTGAGAGGTTTAGGCATGGCTTTTTTCCTTACAGGATTGATGGGTATGGCTTTTATGGGATTGATGGGCATCGATCCGGCAGCTTTTAAATAAAAGAAATAAAAAGAAAAATAATGTTTGTACTATTATCTATCATAGTTTTTTCGGCGGTCATTCTAGGGCTGTCTTACATGTTGATTTACGCCAGAAAGAAATTAGTACCTCAGGGTGATGTAAAAATCATCATCAATGGGGATGAAGAAAACCCCATACTTGCTAAGCCGGGTTCATCTCTGCTTTCTACCCTTGGAGACAGGAGTATATTTCTACCTTCTGCTTGTGGTGGTGGTGGTACCTGTGCTATGTGTGAGTGTCATGTGTACGAAGGCGGAGGAGATGTGCTTCCTACAGAAATGAACCACCTTACCAGAAAAGAAGCAGCTGAAGGTATGCGTCTGGCATGTCAGGTAAAGGTAAGACAAGATATGAAAATCGGTATTCCTGAAGAAATCTTTGGTATCAAAAAATGGGAATGTGAAGTCATATCCAACTACAACGTAGCTACTTTTATAAAAGAGTTTATTGTAAGACTACCTGAAGGTGAACATCTGGACTTTCAGGCTGGCGGATATATCCAGATTGACGTTCCACCAGTGACTGTGGACTATAAAGATATGGACATCACAGCACATCCTAAATATCATGATAGACCTGATAAGTTTCAGAAAGACTGGGACAATAATAAGATGTGGGGACTTAAGATGGTCAATGAAGAACCGATCTTCAGAGCTTACTCTATGTCCAATCACCCTGCAGAAGGCAATATAGTATCTTTGACAATCAGGATAGCTACACCACCATTTAAGTTTAAAGTAGGTGCTGATGGTAAGAGACAATGGGATGGATACGAAGCTATAAATCCAGGTATATGTTCATCATATATATTCTCAAGAAAGCCGGGTGATAAAGTAACTATCTCGGGTCCATATGGAGAATTTTTCATAAAACCTACACAAGCCGAAATGCTGTACGTAGGTGGTGGCGCGGGTATGGCACCTATGAGATCCCATTTGTACCATTTATTCCAAACATTGAAAACTGGAAGGAAAGTAACTTTCTTTTATGGTGGTCGTACGAAACAAGAGTTATTCTACATCGAGGAGTTCAGAGAGATTGAAAAACAATTTCCTAATTTCAGATTTGCAGTAGCGCTCGACAATCCATTACCTGAAGACAACTGGACACTCAAAACGCATCTTGATGATCCTAATGGTGACGGCTTCAAAGGTTTTGTACACAATGTTGTCATCGCTGAATATCTAAGTAAACATCCTGCACCTGAAGAAGTAGAACTATATTTCTGTGGTCCTCCGATGATGAACCAGTCTGTCATCAAGATGGCCGATGATTGGGGTATTCCGAAGGAAAATGTAGCATTTGATGATTTTGGTGGATAATTTATCCATTTGTAATAAAAGTAAAAAGGGAATCAGAGATGGTTCCCTTTTTTGTTTTTCGATTTTTTGGTTCAGAATAGGAAGCAAAATTGATAACACGATTAGAAATAATAAAAAGAATGTGTGTATAACAAACTGTACAAATACTTAGAGTATGTTTAAACTTTTATCATTTGGCTCCAAGTGGCAAATTTTATTTTAGCCTACGTTATATTTTTCGCCGTACCGCGTCAAGCTACACTTGAGCTTCAGGCTATATTCAGTATTCGCTGCGAGCAGCTGCTCGCAGTTCCTTCTTTATTGGATAAAGTATTTTACTCAATTCTCGTCACAGACGAGACCATTCAGTCATCTTGTCCAAAATTAAATTTCCTCACTTTCGCTCAAACATAAAAATTTAAACATACTCTTAAATTCAGACTTCCAAGTCCTTCGTGATCTGATGTGCGTGTGTTTTGTAATTTCATCTCATTGGGTACAGGGGTAAATGGTCTTCATTTCTGTGAGTACAACTACTTATTTACCAAAATTTAAATCGCCAAAGGGATTTTATTTGAATGATTGAATTTTTAGTTAGAGTATGTTTAAATTTTGTTTTTGGATAATAAAATGGAGTTATTTTGAGCGAAAAGAGGCAAATTTTGCAGTCGAATGTGGGCAATTCGACGAAAAATTTAACGAATTTGTAGCCAAAATAAAACATTTTATTGCTAAAGGATAAATTTTAAACATACTCTTAATTAAAATATCTTTAAATTCAGGTTGATCAGCAACATTTTGACTAATTTTGTGATTTATTTTGATATTTATTTAATAGATCAACCACCGATGAATAAAATTTTATCTCTATTTGTCCTGTGCTCATTTTTCTACACTTTGCCTGTGGTAGCACAAAATTTTTGGAAAAGGATCAAAGAATCTGAAATTTCATTAAGAGATAACAGTAACAGAGAAATCATTCCTACACATTATCAGACTTTTAAGGTAGACTTATTCGGATTTCGGTCCCATCTGCTCAATGCCCCACTTGAGTTTAGTGGTTCAAGGTACGCTGAAACATTTACGGTCGACATGCCTGTGGTCGATGGAAGTGTGGAAACTTTCATAGTCTATGAAGCACCTGTGATGGAACCTGGTCTGGCACAAAAGTTTCGGGATATAAAGTCCTATAAAGGATATTCTACAAAAACCAAATTGACCCAAATCAGATTTGCTGTCTCCGATAGAGGTGTACATGCGGTCATCAAATCACCATTGGGTGAAGTCTACATAGACCCCTATGCCACAAACAATGCATCTGAGCACATCACATATTATACTAAAGACCACATAGATGAATCGTATAGAAATATAAGCTTGTGTGGTGTGGATGCCACTGAGCAACCTGATCGGCAGCATTTCCGCCCACCTGGCTATAGAAGTGCTCCAGCTGTGGAAATGAGAATATATCGAGCCGCAGTTGCCTGTACTGGTGAATGGGGTGCTCGACGAGGTACAGTCGCTGCATGTATGGCAGATATCAATGCAATGATCACCAGACTGAATATGATCTATGAAAATGATATGGCAGTTCGTTTTGTACTCATCAGTGACAATGACAAACTTATCTTTCTTGATGGTGCCACAGACCCGTATGATACCCCTGCTGAAGGTCATAAATTGGTAGGAGTAAACACTGGTAAACTGAATGCCATTATTTCTTCATCTGCTTATGATATCGGGCATGTTCTCTCCACGTGTACTGATGTAGGAGGTGTCGCTCAGCTTGGTTCTTTATGTCAGAGTAATAAAGGAAATGGAGTAACCTGCCACTCATCACAATCCATCTCAGTAGTTGTAACAAGGATAGTTGCGCATGAAATAGGTCATCAGTTTACGGCTTCCCATTCCTGGAATAATTGTCCTTCTTCAGCATCTCAAAGATCTTCCGGGACGGCATTTGAACCAGGAAGCGGATCCACGATTATGTCATACGCAGGCTCATGTGGTTCGGACAATGTGATTAATGATAATGAAGACTATTTTCATGTAGGGTCACTCGAGCAGATGTATGCAAAAACCCAACCAAGCGGAAATGCTTATAGTTGTGCTCAAAGAATCATTACACCCAACAGGCTACCAGTCATCAATATGCCGACTACAACCTATACTATTCCTGTTTTGACACCTTTTGAACTGCAGGCCACCGCTACTGATGAAAATAATGATCCGCTCACATATTCATGGGAACAGTATGATACAGGTAGTGAGGCAACTTTAGGTACACCAACTGTAACCGGACCCTTATTCAGATCTTTTAAGCCAAGCACTACTGGAAATGTGAGATTTTTTCCAAGAGCTTCAAGTATAACTTCAGGGATTTTTAATGAAAAAACTGAAGTGCTGCCCAATACAACCAGAAATATGTCTTTCCAGCTCACTGTAAGGGACAACAATCCCGCAGGAGGCGGCGTCGCTTGGGATGATTATTCTGTAAAAGTTGACGCATTGACTGGACCATTTAAGATTACCCATCCTTCTATAGATTTCAGATTTAAAGTTGGAGAAGCCGTGAAAGTAACATGGGATGTTGCAGGGACGGACAAAGCACCTGTCAACTGTAAAAATGTCAATATTTACGGCTCGTTCAATGGTGAATTGCGTACAGGAAGCTCTAACCTTGTACCGTTGGCACTCAATGTACCCAACGATGGAGAACAGGAGATCATCATACCCAATAAGGTTTCCAATTTCTTCAGAGTAGTGATAAAAGCTGCTGACAATATTTTCCTGACAACAGGCACATTACCTTCCAGGATAGAACAACCCACCGTCCCTGGGATATTTATTGAATCAAATACCAATGAAATAACAATATGTCAACCTAATGCCGGTATTATTAATTTCTCTACCACAGGACTATTTGGATATACCGGTGATATTAATTTCCAGGTTGTCTCTGCTCTACCTTCCGGCATTTCAGCTGCATTTGACTATAATAAAGTGAAAGCAGGAAGTAACAATGTACTTAAAATATACACAGGTACAAGTACAGGAAGCCTTTCGATCCCCATTACCATAAAAGCAGAAGCGCCCGGAATAGACACGTTGGAAAGAACAGTTTTGGTGATTATAAAGAGCAATAATATCAACAATATCATAACTAAGGCTCCTCAGAATGGTATTTCAGGAGTATCACCCACTCCTCAGTTTACATGGGATAAAAAGCCGGATGCCCTTCAGTACGAACTTCAAGTGGCATCAAATCCGGGTTTTGAATTAGCGCAAATTGTATATAAAAGTTTGACCCCTGAAGGCTCTGTCAAATCAGAAACTATTCTCAATAAATCTACTGTGTATTACTGGAGGGTAAGGGGTGTAAATTCTTGTGGTGAAGGCCAATGGTCAGATGTTCAGGCTTTTATGACTGAAGCATTGGCATGCAAAACTTATAATTCCGGGGTTCAATCTATCAACATTTCATCGTCAGGAAGTCCTACGGTAGAGATTCCCCTGCAAGTGAGTGAAGATGGATCTGCAGTGGACATTAATATAAAACTCATAAAAGGCGAACACAACAGATTAGTGGACCTTGAAGGATATCTAATAGCACCATCGGGTAAAAGTGTAAATCTGTGGAGCCGAAAATGCGGAACACAAAAAAATATTAATCTTGGCATCGATGATCAGTCAGCAGAATCATTTCAGTGCCCCATCAATACAGGTAAAATCTACCAACCTGAAAATCCGCTTGCTACTCTTCAAAATGAACCAATCAAAGGTACCTGGAAATTGCAAATAGCCGATAAACAATCCGGTGAAGGTGGCAGGCTTCAGGAATTCAATCTGGAGTTATGCTCCAACCTGACTGTGTCAAATCCCTTTATTGTAAAAAATAATGTACTTAAATTACATCCTGGCAACAACAGAATCATCACCGATACAATTTTACTTACATCTGACAATGATAATTCGGCAAACCAATTAATTTACACTATTGTATCATTGCCCAAAAACGCTAAAATATTTATAAATGGAGCAGAGGCAAAGATTGGATCAACATTTAGTCAGGCCGACATCAATAGTTCAAAAATCATCTATGATGACAATACGGATGTAGAAGGCAATGACTTTTTTGCATTTACAGTACATGATGGTCAGGGCGGATGGGTTTCAATCACAAGATTTGAAATTCAAAAAAGCAAGAGTTTTATAAATTCCGTTGATGATACCAATTGGGGAAAGGATATACTAATACATCCAAATCCGGCAAGGGTATCATTCAGAATCTCGACCACTGGAAAAGTATCTGATTTTAATCAATATGAGATTATAGATATCAATGGCAGAAGTATACAAAAAGGAATCCTGACATCACCATCCACAGAAGTAATCATTCAAAATATTCCGGGAGGCATTTATTCTGTGCAACTGACCAATGGCATCAATAGAGCCTCAAAAAGAATTATTTTACTTTAGAGGAGAAGATTTTTTTCGAATTTCTGTTTTTTTTCTGAACAAGAAATACATTAAAACATCATAAATTGCTTGAGTATTTAAAGAGTAAGGAATTTTTAAAACACCTTTTGTGGATTACATTAGGGACAGCAGTTTTATTGTTTTTGATTCAACTTAGTCTCAGATTGTATACTCACCATGGTCAAAAAATCCAGCTTACCCGGTTTATCGGAATGGAGATAGGAAGCGCGATATCATCAGGCGAAAGAAATGATTTTGAAATTGTCGTCTCTGATTCAGTTTTTATCGTTGGCAAAACCGGCGGTATCATCATAGATCAAAATCCCAAACCCGGAGCATTTGTGAAAGAAGGAAGAAAAATTTATGTTACAGTCACAAAATTTGGCGTCGAAACCATCAGATTTGGTGATTTACCTCCATTATACGGCAATGGTTTTGAACAAAAAAAAGCAGAATTGAAATACCGAGATATAGACTTTGTCATAAAAGATTACGCTTTTGATCCTGGAGAACCAGATCACATCCTGGAAGTTTGGTACAATGGAGCACTTATTCTTTCTAAAGATGTACGAAATGAAGAAATCCAAATTGCAAAAGGAAGTACACTGGAATGTATAGTATCCAAAATAGATGGTGGTGATGTGATTGTCCCTGATTTGGTTTGTTTATCATTGGACGAAGCCAATTTTTTACTTTCAAGTAGCAAGCTACAAATAGGGGAAATCATTAAAAAAGGACAAAGTGAACCCGACGCGATATTGTATATTTCATCCCAAATACCACCATTTGATGGTGTAAGTACTATAGCCATGGGTGAAAAAATTACTGTGACAGTAAGCCCAAGTAAACCCCCTGAATGCAATTAAAAGTAAGATTAAAATCGCAATCAAAATCAAAACAGCCCAAAAATGAATGACATAACAGTCGAAGAGCTTAAGGAAAAAATGGACAACAATGAAAATTTTATTTTTATTGATGTACGCGAACCTTATGAATATGAAGAATTTAATCTCGGAGCAAAACTGATTCCTATGGGCAGTTTACCTTCTGCCTTACCCGATCTGTTGCAACATAAAGATGAAGAAATAATCATTCATTGCAGGTCAGGAGCCAGAAGCGGCTCAGCCAAAATCACACTTATGAATCTGGGATTTACCAATGTTCGCAATGTGCTTGGCGGTGTTCTGGATTGGCAAAGGAAATTTTAAAAAAAATAAGTAAATCATTACAGAAATGATAATTGACCTTTTTGTAGCTATTGTAATTGCGCTGGGATTTTACCTGGGCTATGTACGTGGACTGATCAAAACAGTTTTTGATAGTCTATCATTAATCATTGGCATATTAGCTGCACTAAAACTTTCGCCTTTCATAATTAATATATTGCAAGGAATCATAAAAACCACTCCGGCATTAACATTTATCCTGGGTGTGGTGATCACTTTTATAGGCGTCATGGCTTTGATCAGGTTTGTGGGAAGAAAAATGGAGGACATGCTTGAAGCGATCAATATCAACTTTATCAATAAGATAGCAGGAGGTGCATTGCAAGGGTTGTTTTTTGCATATCTGTTGAGTCTGGCTCTGTGGCTTGTCAATAGTCTGAACGTACTCAACCCTGAAGCGAAATCAGCATCAATCACCTATCCCATGCTGGAACCATTGCCAGACAAAGGGAAAGCCGTCTTTATTTCTCTAAAACCTATGTTTAAAGGATTTTGGGACAAAACACTTGAAACTATGGACAGCATCAAAGGTGAAAATAAAACCAAGGAAGGAAATCCGGAATAAAAATATTTAGTAAATAATATATATTTTCTCTTTTATATATAGATAAGTTATTTATCTTCGTTTGATAATTTCGATTTATAATTTTTTTCTATGCTCCGATTTGCTCCTTTTGTGATATGTTTTTTGATGTTGTCTGCACTCATACATGCTCAGACAACTAAAGGTGTACAGGATACATCGACAAAAGTATATTACATAGGTGAAGATGAAAAAGAGTATGAAAAACTAGTTAAAAATTATAATTCTTTATTGTTTACTGTCTGTGAAAACAAAATGGAAAAGGCCTATGATAGTTGGTCTTTACTGCTGAAAGATATCGAAGATTACGCTTCAAAGCAAAGTTATGATCTGAAAGGAGTAAAACTTTGGTTGAATGTATTTTGGGACAAGGATGGTTCGATAGATTTTATAGTATTTTACCCAAAACCCAATTCCAAAAATATAAATTATGATCAGTTGAAAATTATACTGGCAGATTTTGGAAAATCATATCAATATCCATTAAAATATTCCTCTCCTTTTTCTCATTTTGGAAGTGCATCTTTTCCGCTTTTCAGCAAATCTATTTCAGGAACTGAGAAATAGGACTGCGTAAAGAATTTCAGTTTACCTATTAAATTGGTTTACGAGAATTTACACCTTAAAAGTTTGTTTATACGCTTAATATTTATTTTTTTCATATATATGATAAAATGATATATCTTTGTATTTTGATTATGTGATCAATACAATGATGAATCCCTATATTCTTAATCACCAGCAAAAAAATGTTGTCCACTCTGAAGCCACCCTCTCCAATGTGACATATAGAGATGTTTCAGAAGCTTTGCATACATTAACTATGCGAGTATTGAAAAATTGCTGTGAACTTAAATCCACATATGTAGTCATACCTGATCCTGAAGTCAGAAAGCAAATGAGTGAAAGTCTGCAATCGCTGATGATCAGTGACCTGACTTTATTTGTTCATCTGCAAAAGTCAGTAAGTGAACTTGATCTGAATACATTCAGGGATAAATGCGGATCGAAGAGAACACCTTTTGACAGCAAGACTTCATGTAGCTATCTTTATGATGTGTTACGTGACAAAATCAAAAATCATTACCTGCTGTTACACAGTAAGATTATTTACAATGATAAGTCATGGACTAAATTGTTAACTCGTTATTTGAGCTTGACTGAAAAAAATAATTATTCAGTATTCAATGATCTGGGAGAGGGAATACACCTTGATTTTTCAAAGTCTGAGTATGAGTATGTCACTGAAAATATTTCAGATGCACTTTTTTTGTATCAGAGAGAATTTGAGTTAACGCAAATAAGTATGACGAACAATTCACTGTTCCATGCTACAATCGACCATCACGATGACTTTCATGATATATCATACACACTTTTCGGCTTCAAAGAAGAAGCATGTCTCCTTGCTGGCAGATACAAAGACTTCATGTCGGATATTGAACAACTCCATATAAATTCATCGGTCAAGGAGACTGATCAAATCATTGATAAAATAAACTACCTTATCTATGTTTCTCAACTTAATAATCATGATACACCAGATTCCAATGGATTTTTTTCTGGTTTATTTACATCCCAAAAAAATAAAAAAGATATTTCTTTATTACAAGAATCAAACAAGCTCCTTAATGAGATAAAAGATAAAGGGATAGTAGACCTAAACTACCCCCAAATCAATACCTACGCTGACATAGGAGAGTCTCTCAGATTCATGTCCGACGTGATGACATCCAGAAAACATCAAATACCTCAAATGGCAGGGGAATTGATTAAATCAGTCAATAAACTCAATTATCTGGATCCTGCAGCAGAAAATCTTGAAATTGGGTTAAATGATTTGCTACAAAGGATCAATGCTTCAAATATATTCAGGATGAAGCATGAATTCAATACATTGAGTATTAAAAAACAAATGGAATACTTGCTGCATTTGATTCACTTACTTGATACAGCGATATTGAGTATCGAAAAAAATATTAACTATTATCAATGGCTGACATTCCTAAATACTATTGGTGAAAAAAGCAAGCGGATCATCCTTCATCTGAAATTTTACGATCCGTCTGACTGGCAGGAATTATTTAAAACCTGGTATTTGGCAAAATTGCTGCAAAATAACTTCCCATATACAGATTTAACTCCGGAACACACAGAATTGCTGGAGCAATACCTCATTGATAAAGAAAAATTTAATACCGGGTGCTGTAAAAACAGAATTTTGGAAGTATTTGAATCCAAAATGACCACCATTAAGAAAGATCATCCGGAGATGTATAGTATACTTATTAAGAGAAAAGCACTGAAACACCCTGTGTTATGGAAAAACTTCCTGGCTACTAATACAGAAATGATCACCGCTTTATATCCGGTCATAATAGCAGAAAGTGATGATATTCCTGATCTGAACAACCACTCTATAGACGAAATTATTTATCTTGACTTTCCTGAATTTAAGGTAGACATGATGAATATTTTTAAATCAACTATTTTCTTTTTTAAAGAAGATTCATTTCAAGGCATTCCATCTTATAGTTTGACAAAAGAACCGCTTCCCGTATTTCAGACACTACAGGAAATACACACAACCGGAAAAATCTCATTGGTAAGAAGTATTACAAATGAACTTTTGCAATTCGGAAGGCAGCCGGCAATTTATGGATTACGGGACGCAACCATCATAAGTTTTTGCTCTGATTACTACAATGGAAGGCTGAATGATTACTTTTACAACTCAGGCATCAAAAGGCTCCATGGAGACAATGCATATGAGACCATCACCGGTGCATTGCTGGATGATCAAAAAAATATTTTTATACTTGCAGAAGATGGACTATTCAATCATGACGTAGACAGGTATGATTTTCTATGGCAAAAAATGACTGCCGATTTTATAGCGAAGATGGGATGTGAGTGGATATCAATAGATAATAAAAGTATCTATGAAACCAGAGGCGCAAGTCTTACGGATGTGTTTGCCGGGATTAAGTTATCCAACCAGGCAACAACTAAAAGTCAAAACCAGCGTTCCCTTGAGTTTAACTGAATTCAGGCTTGACCTTCAACTCCTTGATTACACTCCTGCATTGATCCTGACAGAAAAGAGTGGAATAAAATATGTCTTTGATCCTATACGAAAAAAAAATATCATCCTTCAGCCTGAAGAAATGGTAAGACAACTCATGATACAATGGTTGATAGAAAATTCAACTTTTTCACGTAATGCTATCCAGGTAGAAAAACTTGTCACCGTCAACAAAATAAGAAAGAGATTTGACATACTATTGTACAATAGCAACATCCAGCCCTACATTCTGATAGAGTGCAAGTCACCTGTAGTAACAATAAACCAATCAGTTTTTGACCAGATTTCAGTGTACAATCTGGCAATGAAGGCTCCTTATCTGATAGTGACCAATGGTCATAGTTCATGGATGGTCCAACAAAATATGGAAGAAAAAAAATATCAATTCTTTTCCGAACTTCCTTCATGGCTGACAAAGCCATAATTCAGACAGGTCATGCCGGTACGATCCAACCATGAGTATCTTCGACGGTACTATTTCTCAATCCATTGATAGTCTCATAAATCATCTTACTGATTTTGAATGAGTCCGGGTCGATTTTTACAATTTGATGTCCATGTTTTATCTCACATACCGGTGCTACTACTGCGGCCGTACCTGCTCCAAATACTTCCTTGAGTGTACCTTTCTCGCCTGCTTCCATCACCTCACCAATGGTGATAAGTCTTTCGGTTATCTTTATGCCTCTATCTTTGAGCAATGTGATGATACTGTCTCTGGTGATTCCTGCCAGAATAGCACCATCAAGGTTTGGAGTAAGCACCTCATCACCAATTACAAAAAAAATATTCATTGTTCCAACTTCCTGAATAAACTTTTTATGAACACCATCAAGCCACATGACCTGATCATATCCTTCATTTTTTGCCATAGCCGCAGGAAGCAGTGATGCAGCATAATTGCCGGCTGCCTTTGCTTCTCCTACACCACCCACTACCGCTCTCACATAGGTATCCTGAGCCAACAATTTTACAGGCTTACTATAATATGGTCCTACCGGCATTACAAAAATGATAAACCTATAGGTATCTGAAGGCTTCACCCCTATAGTCTCATCTGTAGCATACATAAATGGTCTGATATAGAGTGCAGAACCAGATTGCGGTGGTATCCATGCTTTTTCCATTCTGACAAGAGAGTGAATAGCTTCAAGAAATAGGTCTTCAGGGATTTCAGGCATACACATCCTTCGTGCTGAAGCGTTTATCCTTTTGGCATGCATGTCAGGTCTGAAAAGCAACGGATGCCCTTCCTCATCTCTGGATGCTTTCATACCTTCAAAGATGGATTGACCATAATGCCAGGCCATATTTCCGGGATGGGTTGGAATTAATGCTATGGGTTTTATCTCCAGATTTGTCCAGTGACCATCTATGTAATCGGCCACAAACATATGATCAGAATAAAATTTTCCAAACGGGAGATGGTCAAAATCAATATTTTCAATATTTGATTGTGATGTTTTAGTTATTTTTATCTGGTATTTCATAATAGTTGGGTTTTAACTTAAAATAAAAACATTCTGACCTTGGAGTGTGTTTAAATTTTTCTTGTATGAGCAAAGCGAGAAAAATTTAAACATCTACTTAGATTTGATTAATATAAAAAAAATATCAACGTCAAATCGTGCAACAAAAATACGATTTTCCTTTTAAACCATTTGTTAATCTGATAATATATTTTAGATTTTATCAAACTTTATTTTATATTTTTACATTTTTAAAAATTATATTCTGATGAATGATATAAATGATGTAATCTACCAAATTCCTTCACTCACATTTGATCAACTATCCAAAGAAGGTGCAGGATTAAAAAAAATAATATTGGTGGTTGAAAAAAGCAAGTATTCTACCATGGAATCTGCTACTTTACAATTGATCATAAAAGCAATAAAACTCGATTTTGAAAAAGATATCATTTTGTTGAAAATAGATGATCATGAAAAGGTTTCACTATCTTCAATAATAAATGATTATCAGGATATTCTGATTTTTGGTTTATCACCTTCTGTGCTTGGTTTTTTTATTGAGTACAAAGCATACCACATTTTGCAATTCGAAAAAAAACGGATGCTGGTGGCAGATTCACTTCAGGAGTTGAATGTATCAAAATCCAAAAAAGGACTTCTGTGGTCAACATTGCAAAATATGTATCAAGTCTGATCTGCTATGAAATCGCTAATATTTGCTACATCAAATAAACATAAACTGGAAGAACTCAAAGCTATACTTCCTGATTATCAGATACTGGGCTTGGTAGATGCCGGAATCATCGAGGAAATACCTGAAACCGGAGATACCCTGGAAGAAAATGCAATCATTAAGGCTCAATATCTTTTTGATAAAACGGGGTGGCCTTCTTTTGCAGAAGATACAGGTTTGGAAGTGACTGCCCTTGCCGGAGCACCAGGGGTACATACTGCCAGGTATGCAGGAGACCAAAGAGATCCGGAAGCCAATATGGACCTTTTATTACAAAACTTAAAAAATAGTGCCAACAGGTCAGCTAGATTCAGGACTGTCATCGCTTATATTTCAGATCAGGGCACAATGCTATTTGAAGGACAAGTAAGGGGACATATTGCTCTTGAAAAATCAGGTAACGGCGGATTTGGATATGATCCCGTATTCATTCCTGATGGTCACACAAAAACATTTGCTGAGCTCAGCAAAGGAGTCAAAAACAACATCAGTCACCGTGCTCTTGCAGTGCAGTCACTGATGATATATCTACATCAACACATCTAATACAAACATACTCCCGAAAACCACACTTGCAATACCATTTGTCGTAAAAAAAGCTTGATTTACCCTATTCAGATCTGTAGGTGATATGATGCTATGCTGATACACAAGCATGCTAAAAAATATAACCATACCTATCATGACGATGATACCTAATGATAGAGGTTGGAAATATAATGCCATACTCACACTCAACAGTGATGCCGAAATAAAATGCAGGATTTTGGATAGATGCATAGAGTTGACTCTTCCAAATTTTACAGGGATAGAGTATAGCTCGTTTTCTTTATCAAATGATTCATCCTGTAGCGCATAAATGATGTCAAAACCTGCGACCCAAAAAAGTACAGATAAACCTATCAGCACCGGTGGTAGTGCAAAACTACCAGTAACAGCCAAGTAAGCGCCTACCGGAGCTAAGGACAGACCTAAGCCTAAGACTAAATGGCACAAGACTGTAAACCTTTTGGTATATGAGTAACCCAATACTATCAGCAATGCCACAGGACTCAACCAAAAACAAAGAGGATTGATAAACCAGGTACAAGTTATAAATAAAATACAATTGGCCATCACAAAAATAAGTGCTGCATCCGCCTTGATAATACCTGACGGGATCTCTCTAATGATAGTTCTGGGATTTTTTGAATCAATATCCTTATCCAACCATCTATTGAACGCCATAGCGGCACTTCTTGCAAATACCATACATAGTACAACTAAAAGCAAGACCTTAAAGTCAATTGTACCACCTCGTAACATAGTACCGGAAACAAAACCCACCATAGCAAATGGCATGGCAAATATGGTATGACTGAATTTGATAAGTGACAGATAATTTTTCAATCCTTTGGGTATATTTCTATTATGGAACACCAACAAAAAAGGCTGTCCTTTGGTTGAACAGCCTCTTATATATTTTTGATATGACCAGAATTATTTACCGGCTTCGTCCGCTTTTTTGTTTACTTTACCTTTGATCTCTAAGTAAGTATCCATAGGATCAGTATTAGCCGTAATGGTGACCCTTTTTGAATCATCTTTTCCTCCTACTGCACCTTTTCCTTTAGAATCGTATACCACTTTGATCTCACCTGATTTACCTGGTGCGATAGCATCTTTTGGCCAGTCAGGAACAGTACATCCACAAGTAGCATTTGCTTTAGTGATGATCAAAGGCTCCTTTCCTGTATTTTTAAACTTAAATATTTTAGTAACTTTCTCACCATCCATTACAGTACCCCAGTCGTAAGACATCTGCTCAAATTTGATACTGGTAAGTGGGCCTGTCGGAACAGGAGTAGCAGCTGGTGCGTTTGGATCAGCTGCAATAGCAGCATTGGGATCTTGTGCCGGCATAGCAGCAGGATCAGTAGTCACGGGAACAGCACTAGCCTCTGCAGCATCGGGAGCAGTATTAGCATCATCTGCAGCTTTTTCTTTACAAGATGTCATCGCGATAAGCGTTGCGAAAACCAGAATTGAAAACAAATTAAAGAGTTTCATTATATACTTTTGTTTAGTTTAAAAATGATTAAAAAAAAATAAAGGCAAAATTAAGCTTTTAAATATTTTTTTGGACTAATTCGTTTTTATGTGATTTTTGATTAACAAGTCTTTAACACAAAACAATAGCCCTTAACAATTGTAGTGTTATGTTAAGGTTAAATTGAAGGATGACTTATTGTATCTTTTCCATTTGCACTGCGTTGATGACCCCCTTCCTTAGAGTATGTTTAAACTTTTATCATTTGGCTCCAAGTGGCAAATTTAATTTTATCCAGCGTTATATTTTTCGCCGTACCGTGTCAAGCTACGCTTGAACTTCCGGCTATATTCAGTATTCGCTGCGAGCAGTTGCTCGCAGTTCCTTCTTTATTGAGTAAAGTATTTTACTCAATTCTCGTCACAGACGAGACCATTCAGTCATCTTTTCCAAAATTAAATTTCCTCACTTTCGCTCAAACATAAAAATTTAAACATACTCTTAGCTACGGCTAAGGTCGGGAACCCTCACCTTGATCAAAAGAAAAATCTACTTAAAATTGATACGTCATTCAACACTTACCACAGCACAAGCACTCATAGAGAAACCCACTGATGAAATTCTGCTAGCGATTTAGTATTGATGCACATACTTTTGGTCAATCCGCCTTTCCTGGCCATAGCCACGCCATATTTTATATAATGAATGGATTCTTTAGAATGAGCATCCGGATTGATAGCTATCATCACACCCTTTTCCAGGCAATAAGGTATCCAGGTCCAGTCTATATCCAATCGTTGAGGGTTGGCATTGAGTTCTATCACGACATTATTGGCTGCACAAGCATCGATGATTTTATTATGATCCAGAGGATAGCCCGGTCTTGCCAAAAGTAATCTACCGGTAGGATGACCGAGTATTTTTGTGTAAGGATTTTCTATTGCTTTGACCAATCGGTCATTGGCTTTTTTTTCATCCATATTCAGCACAGAATGAACAGATGCAATCACCACATCAAATTGCTTCAGGACGTCCTCTTCATAATCCAATGAGCCATCAGAAAGAATGTCACTTTCTATCCCTTTAAAAATCCTGAAATCTGGACCATACTGTGCATTGAGTGCATCAATTTCCCGCCATTGTTGTTCCAGCTTTTCGACTTGAAGGCCTCCGGCATAACCTGCAGATTTGCTGTGATCAGATATCACAAAATATTCATATCCACATTGTTTGACATAATCACTCATATCTTTCAGTGTATGTAAACCGTCGCTGTAGGTAGAATGGTTATGCACTATGCCTTTTATGTCCTCTACGGTTATAAGTTCAGGTGCCTTATCTTTCCACAATCGAATGACTTCATCCGACTCTCTGCATTCAGATGGAATATATCGGATACCTTTATGTGAGAATATTTCTGCTTCGCTTGAAGCGTCTGGTTGCAGCTCACCAAAATGTTCAAAGAAAATTTCACTGCACGATCTGATGAAAAGTGCTCCGATAAAATCCGGCTTGCTTACAAAATATATGAACACTGGCACATCATGATATGTCCAGCTACCATCGTCGGAAGGTGTAAGCACATTATAATCAAAATCATGCCCGGCAATATCAGTTATAATCTCAATTCCACAAACTTCAGGCATCATACGTCTCACATCTCCGCATATTGAAACTTGATTTCCAGGGTATTTTTCCAGCATTTTGATGACTAATTCATCTGCATGCTTATGGACGTGTGCATACAGATATTTGCCCTGAGCATCCATAAAATACTCGATACGATGTTTTATTTCTTCCTGTGCTTTTTCGCCAAATCCCTTATAATGAACCAATCGGTTTTCATGGCAGGCATACAGCAGCTCACCTACGGATGTGATTTCCATCTCTTTCCATATTTGCTTGACCTTTTTGGGTCCCAGACCCTTGATACTGAGCATTTGCTGAATACCTGCCGGGGTGATGTCAAGGTAGGTTGTAAGTGCTTTCATTTCACCGGATTGTAGTAGCTCTTCGATCTTATCGGCTATAGCTGTACCTACTCCTTTGATTGCTGCCAACTCACTCTTGGGCATTTGATTGAGATCTCCTTCGAGTTTACGGAGACTGAGGTAAGCATTGGCATAGGAGCGTATCTTGAAGGGATTTTCGTCATGCAGCTCCATCAGTTTTGCCAGCAGGTCAAATTTTAGTGCTATTTGTTTGTTGTTCATGATGTGGCATATGTGACTTATTCAATTCTAAAAACCCCAAAAGTAATTTTTTTAAAATTATTATACTAAAAACCTAGGGTTTTATCAGGTCTTTTGTTGAATCATATCAAATATAAGAGCCCTACATTAATTGAAACTATAAGTAAAAAATTAGACCTATAAAATTTAATCTTATACCCTAGGTCAGCGTTGAAAAGCCTTGCCTAAGGATTTGTCGTAGTTGTGGCACAGCGGCCACAGTTCAGAGCTAAAATCGTTTGCGTCGATTTCTTTATGTTCTTCTTGTTTTTTGCCTTGATCTTCAAAAAAATAACTCTCATTTTAATTTAGATTCTGTTAAAAAAAAACAGATACATTTTGTTTCGTTCTTTTGCTCTTTTTCTGCGTTGTAAAATCGTTAAATAGCTAAGGCTATTCGCCTCATTTACGCCTTGAAAAAGAACAAATTAACTTCCCCAATTCTGCACCATTTATTTATTAACAGAGCCTTAACTTTTTATCAGGACAGAGCACTAGGTGGCCAATTATAATTCCAAATATTTGAATCAATTTTACTTTAAGTAAAAAAGATAAACTTACCTTTGCCGCACCATCTGAAATGAATTAAACCTCTTACATGAGCGACCAGATAAAACACGAATGCGGGCTGGCATTAATCCGACTCCTTAAACCACTTGACTATTACCATAAAAAATACGGAACAGCTCTATATGGTCTCAATAAGATGAACCTGTTACTACAAAAACAGCGTAACCGAGGTCAGGACGGAGCAGGATTGGTTACCATCAAGCTGGACTCTACTCCTGGCACAAGATACATCAGTCGTCGGCGCAGCAATAGTCCACAATATCTCAAGGATTTATTTGAAGGAGTTTTTTCGCATTTTACGGACATCACCAAAGAACAGCTCAATGACCCGCAGTGGCTTAAGGAGAATAAACCTTATACCGGTGAATTGTTGTTAGGTCACTTAAGATATGGAACACATGGGGCAAATACTATTGAAACCGTACACCCGTTTTTAAGACAGAACAACTGGATTTCAAGAAATCTTGTGTTGGCCGGAAATTTTAATCTGACCAATGTGGATGAGATGTTTGCTGAACTATTGTCCTTTGGGCAGTATCCTAAGGAAAAATCAGATACAGTGACGGTATTGGAAAAAATAGGACACTTCCTTGATGACGAAGTACAGCGATTGTTCAATTGGTTTAAGCCGGAAGGATTTAGTAATCAGCAGATCAATGGACTTATAGCTGACCATTTGGATGTGCAGCGACTATTGCAAAGGTCTTCCAGAAAATTTGACGGAGGATATGTGATGGCAGGGCTGATAGGTCATGGTGATGCTTTTGTGTTTCGGGATCCTGCAGGGATCAGACCAGCTTTTTATTATCATGATGATGAAATAGTTGTGGTAGCATCAGAACGACCCGCAATACAAACAAGCCTGAATATCAGGTATTTTCAGGTACATGAATTAAAGCCCGGTCATGCGCTTATCATCAAAAAGAATGGAGTAGTTACTGAGGAGCTTTGTAAAGAACCAACTCAACCCAGTCCTTGTAGCTTTGAGAGAATTTATTTTAGTCGTGGTACAGACCGGGATATCTACTTAGAACGCAAAAAACTCGGTGAGCTGCTTGCTGACAAGATATTGAAGGCTGTACATTATGATTTGGAAAATACTGTATTTTCATTTATTCCCAATACCGCAGAAGTGGCATATTTTGGGATGATCAAAGGCCTGGAACAAAAGCTGAATGAAATAAAACAGAATAAGATCCAACAACATTTACTCGATGGGACGCTCACAGAAACCACTCTGAACAAGATTCTAAATATAGCTGTAAGATCAGAAAAACTCGCTGTGAAGGATGAAAAACTCAGAACATTTATAGCTGATGATGCATCCAGAGGACAGATGGTGTCACATGTGTATGACGTGACCTATGGTATCGTCGAAAATGAAGTAGACACCATAGTACTGATAGATGACAGCATAGTGAGGGGGACTACATTAAAGGAAAGTATTGTATATATCTTATCTACGTTAAAGCCCAAAAAGATCATCATAGTCTCATCTGCCCCACAGATAAGGTATCCCGATTGTTACGGAATAGATATGAGCAAATTGAAGGAATTTGTAGCTTTCAGAGCATTGGTCGAATTGCTTAACCAGGACGGAAAGAATCATATGATGCAGGAAGTGTATGACAATTGTCTTGAACAGGAAAAGCTGCCGATGGAACAAATGACAAATCAGGTAAAGCTGCTGTATGACCAATACACTGACGACCAGATTTCTGCAAAAATATCTGAGCTTGTAACTCCTGAAGATATCATACCAGATGTACAAGTGATCTATCAGAGCATTGACGACCTTCATATTGCATGTCCGAATCATAAGGGGGACTGGTATTTCTCAGGCAATTACCCTACGCCGGGAGGTGTGCGAGTTGTCAATAGGGCTTTCATGAATTACATGAAAAATAGCGACGACAGAGCATATTAAAAATAGTTGTGTTCCTTAAAGACAAATTATTTTCTTAAACTTACTATTATATACAGTAACAATAGTTTCTTAAATTAATTCAATTTTATGTCACTACTTGATAGAGTCTATGACCCGGAATCTTTTAGAAAATCAGGTCATTTCTTAGTGGATTTGCTGGCAGATAATCTTGCTGCAAATCTTTCAGGAATTCCGGAAAAAGTCATTGATTATATTCAACCGGACAAAAATTATGAAAACTGGAAGAATAAAAAATTTGGCGACCCGGAGCAATATTTTAAAGAACTCATCAGCAACTCTATCCGGATACAACATCCAAGATATATCGGTCATCAGGTCAGTGCTCCGGCGCCTCTCGCGGCCCTTGCAGGCTTTGAAGGTTTGATGCTCAATAGTGGCGGAGCTATTTATGAGATGTCAGCAGCATCATCAACGCTCGAAAGATTAGTCATTGATACTTTCAAAAGTTATTTTGGCTTTGATACAGGCGATGGCATCATCACTTCCGGAGGCACGTTAGCCAATCTGACGGCCCTGATTTGTGCCCGCAATGCAAAGGCTACGGAAGAAATATGGCAAGAAGGTCAAAACGAAAAATATGCTTTTATGGTGTCGGAAGAAGCACATTATTGTATAGACAGGGCAGTAAGAGTGATGGGTTGGGGTGATGCAGGCATCATTAAGGTACCAGTGGACGATCATTATAAAATGAAGACGGAATTTCTGGAACCACTCTATCAAAAGGCTACATCAGAAGGCATCATTGTCCTGGGTGTTGTGGGCAGCGCACCTACCACTTCTACAGGTATATACGACGATCTTACATCAATCGGACACTTTTGTCAAAAGCATGATTTATGGTATCACATTGATGCTGCTCATGGAGGACCAGCGGTATTTTCTGAGAAATACAAACATCTGATGCGTGGATGCGAACTGGCGCATAGCATCACTGTGGATGCACACAAGATGATGATGACTCCGTCACTCACTACGATGTTGTTTTTCAGAAAACCAGAAGACAGTTACAAGACTTTTGCTCAAAAAGCCCAATATCTCTGGAGTGACAGTACTGAAGAATGGTATAACTACGGCAAGCGTACTATGGAGTGCACTAAAATCATGCTGAGCTCGAGGATATATGCCTTGATTGCCAATTATGGTATAGAAGTTTTCGGCGAGTATATAGACAAATGCTATGATCTTGCTCAAATATTTGCTGAGTTGATTTCAAACACGGATAATATGGAGATAGCTGTCCATCCGGAATCCAATATAGTTTGTTTTCGTCTGACATCATCAGATCCGGATAAAGACAATGAAACCAATAAAAGAATCAGGCAAGCATTGCTGGAAGATGGTTCTTACTATATTGTCCAAACTATGCTCAACAATAAAGTATATCTGCGCGTCAGTATCATGAACCCATTTACTTCACAACAGGATTTGCAAGGATTACTCGATCTGATCATTTTGAAATCGTCTATGTTTAATTGATCAGAACAAGTTAAGGTCACATAAAGTGTACTTTATTGTGTTACCACCAATTTTCCAGTTTTGATATTGCTTCCCTGAGTGAGGCTGAAGAAAAACAGACCACTCTTTAAAGCACTTACATCTGTATCAGTATCATCAGTCACTACTATTTGGTGCACTTGCCGACCTTCTATATTGTAAATTTTAAGGAGAGCCTTCCCTTCCAATCCTTTAAACCGAAGGATACCTGTAGTTGGATTTGGGTGAATCGTTATATTGGTATGACTTAGGTCATTAATATTGACAATACCTGTATTCTTTATAAAATAGTCCTGATTAATTGCCACAAATCCATTGTCGATTGGTCCGGGGCTCGTAGTACCTTTTTTACTTCCCGAAGCATCTCTAAATACCGCAGATATCCAATATGGAAAATCGCCGGATGCCATATTGAAATAGTTTTTTGGTTTCAGTTTTATCTGCCATTTGTCAGTCTCTCCCGGGACTTTTGTCATCAATCCTACACCATCATCTTTTCCCCAGTTACCTACTACCTTACTCCATGCAGAAGCTTCAGGAGATGTGTTATTTAAAGTGCTAACTCCACTGTGCATATATACTTTCTGGGCGCCTACAAGCTCTCTATTGCCTTCTCTGGCATTAAATACGACAGTGATTTCATTGTCTGCACTAAATCCTGCCGGTGAGATATAGACAATGGGGAGAGATGACAAAACGTTATAATATACCAGTTTATTTTTAAAGCCAAAACCTTGGTTTGTGTTATCACCATTTCTAAACCACATGCCGATTTGAGAAATCTCCTGACCTACATTTGTTTTGAAGTATTGATTTGGTACTAACTTTATTTCCCATATATCATCGGAGACTTTGGTCATCTGACCTACACCGTCATCCTTAAGATTTCCTACCATGTTGGTCAAGGCCGATGATGTGGCATTTCCCAATAAAAGGCCTGAATGTAAATAAACTTTATCGGAACCTTTAAGTCCTGATGTATTGCCCGGAAAAGCCTTTGATGCATCAAACCGAATCGTGATTTCCTGATTTGCCTTAAAAGGAAATGGAGTGACCGTGACAGGATTCTCATATACACTCACTACTCCGGGAAGTCCTTCCGACAGTCTTTTGTTTGTGAAGATATGCCATTCGCCGGCTTTTAAGTTGACAGGGGCAGAGGTATTCGTTACCGTCATGGAGTCACCTGCAAAATAGTTGTACCATTTTCCCGTTTGAGTAAATTCGGCGGAGATAGAGTTTTGTGTCATCCCAAAATTACCAATGACAACAAGGTCGGTATCATTGGTATTGAAGACCAATCTCCTGGTATCTCCTGAAAACTGATGATTTTTTGTTGCTGTAGCGAGGTTTTCTGCGCCAATGGTATGACGTATTTTTAATAGATTCTGATAAGTTGTGTAAATATTTTGTCTATCAGGACTGGTGTAATAATTCAGGCTGTTAGGTCCCCAGACTTGTGGTTTCCGGCCCGTTCTGCCATTTAGATCGATGTCTATATCATATCCTAACTCATCAAATTGCCAGATCATCTTCGGTCCGGGTTGGAGATAAGTAAACGCTGCTGCCATCTTGACCCTTTCCAACATCACTAAGGTATCTTTTATGTTGTAGCCTTCTGCTGATCTGCCTTCAGTGAGACAGTGTTCTGCAATCCGTCTTTCGTCGTGGCTATTGTAAAAAGCTACGTGAGAAGTAGCATCCATATTGGAAAATGAACCGACAGTGTTACCAACTGTGGCCGGCACATAGTCATAAGACTTGTTTCTCCACATCTTCATACCATA
This sequence comes from Saprospiraceae bacterium, assembly GCA_016718205.1. Taxonomy (GTDB): domain Bacteria; phylum Bacteroidota; class Bacteroidia; order Chitinophagales; family Saprospiraceae; genus OLB9. The sequence goes on along the minus strand of JADKEB010000034.1, from coordinate 95,815 downwards.
ATTACCCAAAATGTTTTCTTCACTTTGTGGAGCCCAATGTTCCAGTATGATGTATGATTTCGGATTTGTCTGCCATATTTTATCTGCCATTCTCTTTAAAATCGTAATTCTTGAAGCATCAAATCCATCTATACTTCCGCCTGGAGCATTGTTGGTAAATCCCTTTGTGAAATCAAACCTGAAGCCATCAAAATGAAATTCTTCCACCCAATACCTGTTGACTTCGTCCATAAATTCTTCAGTGTAACTGCTCTGGTGGTTGAAGTCGTAGCCCCATTGGTATTGTCCTACATATTCTCTATTGAACCAAGGATTGTTGGCAGCGGGTTTGTTGGCTGATTTGTCAAAATACATCTGAACAAGGGGACATTGACCGAAAGCATGATTGAGTACCAGATCTGTAATGACGGCTATACCATGCTGATGTGCTGTTTCAATAAATTTTTTCAGCTGTTCCTTTGGTCCATAATACTTGTCCACAGCAAAGAAAAATGATGGGTTATATCCCCAGGAATTATTGCCTTCAAATTCGTTGACAGGCATCAATTCTATGGCATTGACGCCGAGCCTTTTTAAGTAGGTGAGGGTGTCTGTAAGATCTTTAAAATTGTGGGAGCCTATAAAGTCTCTGACATGCAGCTCATAAATGACTAAGTGGTTTACATCCGGCTGTTTCCATGCGGATTCTGCATTGGCCCATTGATAGGAAGATTGGCCTGTGGTCAGCACAGAAGCTATTCCCAAGTCCACCCGGGTATAGACAGGCAAATTTGGATATACACTTTGCTCTATGTCTTTATCATTCCAGGGGTCTGCAATCTGATCAGCAAACGGATCAGCTATTTTTAGATTGCCATCGATCCAGTATTGGAAAACATAAGGTTTTCCTGATGTGAGATTTTGTAATTCTATCCAGAATTTTTTTCCATCGGGAGACTTTTTCATCTGGTATTCCGGTTTTATCTGCCAGTCGGTCATATCGCCTACCAGAAAAACAAAATCCTTTTCGGGTGCAAGCAGTACCAGAATTGCTTTTGTTGGATCACCGGCTAAGTAGTTAATGCCATTTTTCATTCCAAATGGTACAGGAGCTACTGGACTTGGTTTTTTAACTATGATGGCGTGATTTTTCGTAGTTTCCAGTGTCTGCCCGTTGATATTTGCTGTAACCTTGATTTTTAGATTTAAAGTAGAGGAGGGTTTGTACTGATATTGAAGGGTCTTATTTCCATTTACGGTGGCGACATTGTTAAACCCATTGCCGTCATCGAGCCACAATTTCATTTCAGTGGCGGCTGAAGAAGCTTCTACTGAAAAATTGACAGATTCTCCTTCATTGATGATCGACTCATTTCCAGTCGGTGAAAGAATGGAGATGTAGTTGGCAACATTGAGATTGATATAAACGTCGTTATTGGAAGCGACAGTGCCCCAGCCATATTCTCCGGGTGCAATGGTTCCTTTTTTGGTGCCATCTGCAGAACGAAAAACACAGGAAACTCTGAAGATATTTTCACCAGCCGGCACTCCGAAATAAGCTCTTAGAGTAGGTGAAAAAGTGAATTGCCATTTATTGGTTTGTCCTTCTACCTTAGTCATCTCTCCGATGCCATCATCTTTGCCCCAGTTTCCTTTGACATATTTCCAGGCAGTGCCATTGACTTTGTCAGTGACTATACCATGGTGGAGATACACTTTTGATGCACCTATGAGTTCTTTATTCCCTTCATTGGCATCAAAAGTCAGAGTGACCGATTCTTCGGGACCGGCACCTTGCGGACTTAGCGTAACTATCTGAGCGTGAAGGTAAAATACATTAAAAAAGGTGAAAAGCAGGATGATGTGGCGCATGATCAGGTTTTTACTTATTGTAAAAATGACAATAACAGTGTAAATATAAATATTGTTTTCATCATTGTGGTGAAAACAGATAAGAAAATTGTTAAAATTGAAAGCTGCCCCCTTTTTTTTTAGTGACTCTAATCTTTTACACCTGAAAAAGACCTGGAAAGTTTTTTGCCTAAAATAGTATCATGGCCTACAACCTTGATTTTATTCATAAATTCGTCATATGTGAGTATTACATCAATAGAGTCCGTAGAGATGAATTTATGGATTCTTTTGTTGGATTTGGTTTCAGTGTCTTTATACGACAATCGTTGTTGGGGAAACAATTTTTTATCATCAGCTATGACAATGGTATTGAGGTCATAAAGTATTACTTTCAACTGATTAGTAAAGGAAGGAGTGCATATACTGTCCCGAGACGGACTACTGATTTCGCATGTAACTGAGCTTCCGCTGTATTGACCGACTACTTTAGTAAACTCCACTTTTACCCCTGTATTATCTTCAATGGCACACCCGATAAAAGTAAAAAAAATGACAGCCCCAAGTATGCCGGTAATATTATCATATCTCATGATTTAGTTGTAGAGCATATTTGAAATACTTCCATTGTGGCTATATCACAATCATGCCCATCATTCTTTAACGTTTGACCTGATACTCTTTATTGTAAAAATATCATGCTAATTTTTTCCGCCATAAAAAATTCCGGAAGATATGATTTGACCCCCGGGGTTAAGTATGGTATAGAGGTACTTGTTATTTGCGGAATAGTGTTCAGGATCTACGGTAGTCAAATACACCAGAAACTCATCCGTGTCCGTGCTTTGGTCTGAAATGAACCTGCCTTGAATATCATATAAGTAAAGGCGATATTTTCCCGGACTTGTATTGATGAATTTAATTTTTCCATCTGAATTCATCGGATTTGGAAAAACGATGGATTTATTTTTTTCAAAATCAAAATATTCGGCTTCTAAAGGCGGGGCTGTCTTACCTGAAAATCCCATCTCAAGCACGTAATAGTGGATTTTGTTTTTCACAGGATTTTCATCTATATAGACAAAGTTTTGCTCTGTTTCAGCACTGCCGCATACACCCGCTATTTCGCCTATTTTTTCGAAATCACTATTATTGGTGGATCTCAGTATGCCTATACCAAAACACGAGCCACCTTGTTTGATTGTAAAGTTGAGGATGATACGGTTTCGGTCTTTGGTAGCTTCGAGTCGGGACAAAAGATAGTGTGACTGCCCATAAGCTGAAGATAGACAAGTCATTGATATCAATATATACATTCCTCTAAGAAACATAAATTAATAACCTGAAAATCGAAATTTTGTTGTAATGTTGCTTTTAAAATCATAAGAAATGGGAAAATCAGGATTTATACCACTGGAGTTTAAAAAACCATCAGAAGAAGCATTAATCCAATCTGCGGACGATTTTTACCAAAAAATGAGATCGAGGAGATCAGTGCGACATTTTTTAGATATGCAAGTGCCAGATGAAGTAATCCAACATATCATCATGACAGCAGCATCTGCACCTTCAGGAGCACATAAGCAGCCATGGACATTTTGTGTTATCAAGGATCCTGCCTTGAAGGCGAAGATCAGAGTTGCAGCCGAGAAGGAAGAATATGAAAACTATCACGGCAGGATGTCTGAAGAGTGGCTCAAGGATCTGGAAAAGTTTGAAACTGACTGGAAAAAGGAGTTTCTGACTACTGCACCATGCCTGATGGTGATCTTCAAAAAGGCTTATGATCTGGAAGATGATGGTTCAAAATCCAAAAACTACTATGTATCAGAATCTGTAGGCATCGCTGCCGGGTTTTTGATAGCTGCTATCCACATGGCAGGTTTGGTTACCTTGACCCACACCCCAAGTCCTATGAATTTTTTGAAGGAAATTCTGGGCAGACCTGATAACGAAAAGCCTTTTTTGCTGCTTCCTGTTGGCTATCCTGCGGATGAAGTTCTCGTTCCGGATATCAGTAGAAAAAAAATAAACGAAGTTTTGGTTTGGTATTAGAGAAATTTGCAAAACAATTGCTGCAATTTAGTGTTTCAAAATCATTAAATAAAAAATTAAAATTTTAAAATATGGCTTTTACACTTCCTGCTTTAGGATACAATTATGATGCGCTAGAGCCGCATTTTGATGCGAGAACGATGGAAATTCATCATACCAAACATCATCAGGCATATATTACCAACCTGAACAATGCTGTTGCCGGCACGGCTCTGGAAAACCAGGACCTTGACACGATACTTAAAGGACTTGATATGAACAATATGCCTGTACGTAACAATGGTGGTGGTCACTGGAATCATTCGCTTTTTTGGGAAATTTTAAACCCCGAAAACAGAGGCAGACTTTCCGGTCCGTTGGCTGATGCCATAGATGCTGCCTATGGAAGCAAGGAGACTTTTATGGAGAAGTTTGGAGCTGCTGCGATGACTAGATTTGGATCTGGCTGGGCGTGGTTGTGTGCACATGCTGACGGTCATGTGGAGATATGCAGTAGTGCAAATCAGGACAATCCACTGATGACTGGTATTGGTTGCGGAGGCACTCCCATCCTTGGACTCGATGTGTGGGAACACGCCTACTATCTGCACTATCAGAACAGAAGGGTAGATTATGTAGCTGCTTTCTGGAATGTGGTCAACTGGAATGTCGTGGAAACAAAGTACAATAGTGCGATATAGTAAATAGCTAAAGGAATATTACCATCGTTCGTCGTACCGCATCAAGCTATGCTTGAGCTTCCCGGGACGTTTCTGTCCCGATCAAGACATTTTTTTTAAAAAATCGTCTTCACCGGTTAAATTCAGTATTCGCTGCGAGCCGGACTGAATGGTGCGAAGCATAATCGTGATACGAAATCACGATTTAATGAAAGGAACCAAGCAAGCATTTGATTGGATGGGTGGCTTTCGCAGTTTCTTTACTTCGACTATGCTCAGTACAACGCTTTATTGAGTAAAGTATTTTACACAATTCTCGTCATAGACGAGACCATTCAGTCATCTTGTCCAAAATTAAATTTCCTCACTTTCGCTCAAACATAAAAATTTAAACATACTCTAATTTTCTATAACGAAAGTCTGTAAACTTACTACATAATTGTTTTCTTCTCAATAAAAACTTACTCAAAAAATTAGTATTTTTATTACCTAAAAATCTAAAATGAATTTCCTATTCCAGACCAAAATTAGTAAACCTAAAAAAGAAAGCTAAGTAGCCGCCAGGTTAGCTGGCGGTTTCTTCACTAAATTGAGCTGCCACTCAATTTTGCTAAAGCACCGTTCAGTCATGCACCATACCGTGTGCAGCTCTGCTGAAGCGATGCTACAGTTAAAGCTGCACACAGTATGATTTGTCGTCAAAAATGCTTATTTTATTGTACTTTTGATCTTCATAACGGAACTCATTATAGATATTTAGGTATTATTTTAAGGAAATAAAAATTTAAAGATGCTCTAAAATAAAAAAGGTTCCAATGCAGCATTGAAACCTTTATATTTTAAACTACTTTTTAGGTAGAAATATTAATTGCCTTTGATGATATTAGGTTGAGCAGCAGGAACCGGAACTTCTTCTTTTTTAGGAAGAACTTCTCCTATTACCTGTAAAGTGTGATCACCTGCATTAGTTCTAACTGTTATAGATTTACTGATTCTACCAACTCTGTCAGTAGCATATCTTACTTCAAGACTTGCGCTTTGACCAGGTGCTATTGGTTCGGTAGGCCATTTTGGTACTGTACATCCGCAAGAACTGGTTGCGTTATTGATGATAAGTGGTTCAGTACCTGTGTTAGTGAATTTTACGATTCTTACAGGATCAGCATTGTGTTCAATGGTGCCATAATTCACGTCCAGAGATTCAAAAGTCATCTTTGCCTTTGATGCTGGTGCCATAATAAATTCAGGTGCAACCTGTGGCGCTGATGGTGTGACTGGTTGTACTACTTCTTGTTTTGGAGCTTCCTGAGCACTTTTAACTGCGTTTTTTGCTTTTGTTTTCTGAGCATTGAGACCGAAAGCAACAAAAACTAATAGGATAAATAAAAACTGTTTCATGATAATTTTTGTTTTTAATAAATTTAAGGACAAATATAGTGGTAAAAACTATAATATATGAAAAAAAGTTTCATTTTCTGCTGTTAAACTACTGTTAAGAACAATTTTTTCAATTTATTAAGGTGGCTCATTAAGAGTATGTTTAAACTTTTCAGGCCAGGAAATTAATTTTAGCCAGCGTTTTTTCGCCCCCCAAACTAAACATCTCTAACGACAACTTTCTTTAAAAAATGAAATAAACCCCAAATTTGTCATTATGAACTTCTATATTTCAATCATATGACTTCTAATCAAAGGAACATAACTACTTCAATCCTCGGTTCTCCAGCAATTTAATGATTCTGTCAGCCTTTTGATATCCATCTGTCACCATGTATAACTTACCATCTATTTTTGCAACTAATGCAGGAAAAGACTTGATTCCCATGGATCCGGCAAGGTCAAAATCAGAATATGCATCCATTTTTGTCTGGCTCTGCTTAAATCGTTTGTGAAATTCTTTGGCATCCAGTCCCAGACCTGCAGCTAACTGGACATATGTATCATCATCATTGGGCAGATGATTATGTATGTAAAATGATTCCTGGACTGCTTTAAAGTAATCATATTGTATTGCCGGCTTCATTTTTCCGGCTAGAATGACTGCCCTGCATGCCGGTTCGGTATCGTATGTGATTTCAGACTTTTTAAGGATGGCAAAATTGAATCTCTGACCACTTGCTCTGTGGACCTCTGTCCAGTGTTCATGTAGAAAGTCTCTTAAATCACTCATTTTTTCTGTTCCTCCGGGTCTCAATCCGCCCATCACCATCTCAAATGGAGTATCTGGAAATGCAAGGATAATCTTGTCTAATTCAGGGCTAAAACCATAGCACCAGGAACACATCGGATCACCTATATAAATGAGTGTGTCTTTTTGCTGACCTTTTCCCATATAAAATGAAAACATTAATAACAGACAGAAAACATTTCTCTTCATGAACTTTAAATCATACTCTGAATTAGGAAAAATATCAAAGTTTTCACTAGTTTAAATAAAATTGATTGATTTAAAAACAGATTTCATCATCTATTGGTAAATCAGATATTTTTGCCTGACTTTCATAAATTTTTCCAATCCGGGTTTCCACGTCATCCTGATTTCTTCTTCACTCTTGCCCGCCAGTATTTGTTTTCTCAACTGGTCGCTGCCTGCAAGTTTGTCAATGAAGTTGTTATCAAGAAAAAATTTCTGATTAGCACTTTTCATCTTATTATGATAATCAATCAGGTAGCTGAGGTTAATCCTTTTGTCTTTGATGATACTTCCTGTTGTAATATTACTTAGATCTGTGCCATAACATTTTTCACCTTTCAGTGGTGGTTCCTTGGCGCCTTCATTGGGCATTGGGGTAAATGAAAAGTCTGATTTTAATGATGGGTGGCCGATGACCTGAAATTGTTTTTCTGTGCCTCTACCTAAGCTTAAGGTGGTACCTTCAAAAAAGCACACAGAAGGATACAATAAAATTGATCTTATATTTGGAAGATTGGGGCTGGGTTTTACCGGCAATTCATAAAATGTGTCATGAGTATAGTTTTTACATTCGATGACTGTCAGGTCGCATATGGCTTTATTGGGCAACCAACCCTCACCATTGATCATTTTGGCATACTCACCTATAGTCATACCATACACTGTGGGAACCTGATGCATTCCGACAAATGATTTGTAGACAGGATCAAGGATTTCGCCATCAATAAAGTACCCGTTTGGATTGGGTCTATCCAGCACCATCAGAGGCTTTTTATATTCTGCACAGGCTTCCATTACATAGTGTAGGGTGGATATATAGGTATAAAATCTTACACCTACATCCTGGATGTCAAATACCACAATGTCCACATCTTTGAGGTCTTCTGATGATGGTTTTTTCTTCTTCCCATAGATAGAGATGATAGAAAGCCCTGTTTTGGTATCTTTAGTATCATCTATCACTTCACCTGCATCAGCCTTACCCCTGAAACCATGTTCCGGAGCAAAAATCACTCTGATGTTTACGCCCAGTTTTAACAAAGTATCCACGAGATGACTTTCTTTGACTATACTTGTCTGATTGACCACCAAAGCTACTTTTTTATTTTGTAAAAGCGGGTGGTACAAAGCAATTCTTTCAGCCGCTGTTATGACAGTTATAGTCTTTTCTACAGTGGGTGTAGTTGGATAAATTACGCTTTCTTCTGCTGGTTTGCATGTCATCAGGAAAAATGTAATAAAAGAGTATAGATATAAATACATAAGATAAAGGGTTTATGCAGGACAAAAATTGGTAAAAAAAATATGTATACCGTCGAGAATTTATTTTGCAAATAATTCTGTCACCATTATAAAGACGATTAATGTCTTTAAAGACAAGCTTCGCTTCGTCTTTACTCAAAATGAATAAATTGATAAATTAAATTTTCGCAAACCAATTTATTTTGAGTATAAATATAAAATCTTTATTTTCAATGCTTTAATAGCAGGGCAAAATTCAATTGAATTCAAATTAGACCAAAAGTAAGTATTTTAGTATACATTAACGCAAATTTATATACTTCTTAACATTTTTTTGGCTCGATCGATACGTTTTAAAGACAAAATGTAATGGTTATGAGACAGGTATTTTTCGTTTTCAGTATAATCTTGATTTCCTTAAGTACGCAGGCTTCTATCGGCATAAATGACGGAAGTTGGTACAATCCTTACCTTCAAAGGAATATTTTTATTTCACATCATAGAGATGGAGTTAGGATCAAAGGTATTCATTCGCGTTATGGGTGGACATGGTTTGAAAGATGCGGTAAAAATTCCTTTAGTGACAGATACGAAAATACAGTAAAATTTGCAGGTAATAACAGGATGGTGTATTATAAACGCAACAGACGCGCGAGGCTTACATTTTACCCCGTCTCTGACAGGAATTATGACCATAGATCCGGAAATAGACATGACGGCGGCTACAGGAATAATAATAATAATAACGATGATGATTGGTATTCTGATAATGAACCATCAGGCTACAGAGATTATGAATCCGACGATGATGTGGAAGGGCGTGGTGATGTCTCAACCACTAGAAAAAGAAGAAACCACATAAACCCTGAAGGTACTTGGCAATCTGCCGAATTCGACAGGAAAGTATATATCATAGATACCAGAGACGGACTGAAAGCAAGATTTATTGATGAACATGACTGGTATATTTTCAAATCGGATGAAAAAAACAAAGGTGTCTTTTATAGTGATAAAGGCCATAGATACGAATGTATTGATGAAAACAATATGCTGTGGATAGACAGTTCCGGTCAAAGAAGATACAAGCTGATAAAAATATCGGATGATATAGAGTGATCTATAGTATACTTCAGTGTTTAAAATTTTTCTTAGTTGTAAATCAATAGATTATGGTTCTGGTAATAAAATAATCAACGAATTTCGCCTGGTTGAAAACTATAATATAAGCGGGCAAGTGAACTATACCGACGAGAATTTATTTTGCAAATAATTCTGTCGCCATTATAAAGACGATAGATGTCTTTAAAGACAAGCTTCGCTTCGTCTTTACTCAAAATGAATAAATTGATAAATTAAATTTTCGCAAACCAATTTATTTTGAGTATAAATAAGGCGATTATTTTTGAGCCAGGTTCATCATACATTGATTTTAAGGCAATAAAAATTTAAACATACTCTAAATATTGAAGTTTTACACAAACTCAATATGGGTGTTTTGAGGAAAATCCTAAAAAAAACTATTTAACAAACAAAGAAAATTTCGTAAAATCAACTGCTTTTACCGAATTACTTTATATTTGTGAGATGGTATTTCTAATTTACTCAATTTATAACAATTAAGACTTATGTTTCGATCATTGGTGCTGATCTTATTTCTAAACTGCGCATTTATTACTACTGGTAAAAGTCAAAATGAAAATGATACTATTAAAAAACCTTTTTTTGGAATAAAAAATTGCTTTACTAATGAGATTTCTGAAAACAAAAGACATCCGGATGCCATGCCTTTTAGAAGAGCTGTCAGAAGTGGCGCAAGGTCTGGTACATGGAGTGTAAATGATGGATATGGCACATCATGTACCCATGATTGTGTCATCAATAGCGCAGCTCCATGCAGCAAATACAGGATACCTGTTGTATTTACAGTTAGTACTCAACCAGACTGTAGCATTTCTACCCCTACACAATCCAATATTGATGCTCAAATAGCTATCACCAATGATTACATGAACTGTGTGGGCGTGCCTATTGAATTTTACAAATCTACGACTTACTCAAATCACCCTACGACAGGAGATTTATCTACAAGATATCAAAACATTGGTTGTACCTACACCGCAGGTGTATTGAATAATGTGCCTAATGTACTTAATGTTTATATATTTGCAAATACTTCTTATGGCACAGGAGCAAATGGATGGGCTTACTTACCTACTGGTGCAAATGCACAAAATGTAGTCGTCATGTCAAGAGCAGCATTCAACACATTTGCTTATGCTAGTGGATCTATCAATTGTGGAAATCCTTCATTAGGGCTTAGCATAGTATTGATTCATGAATTTGGGCATATATTGGGATTGCATCACACCCACAATGAGGGGAATGCAACGCTAGAATGCCCAAATATGTCCAATGGCTGTATAGCAGGAGATTACATTAAGGATACAGATGCAGATCCGGGATTGTTCAATTCCTGTGCAAATGGAAGTGGATGCAATAAATCACCCAACAACTGTACTTCTCCTTGTGGTACGCCATACCCAACTGATATCAACTCAGAGTCCAATATCATGTCCTATAATAATGGATTTGATTGCAGGAACACATTTACTCCTTGCCAGAAAGCAAAGATGATGGATGCCTTACTTTGTGTCAGAGGACCTCAGATGTGCGATAGGAATGTGGCAACTGAATTTGTCAATGGCGCATCTGATACCTACAAAGAAATCTGCTTTGGTGGTAGCGCACCTACTTTTACAGTCACATCAAGTTGTTATAATTGGTATGCGAGTTTAGGCACCACTTCTCCTTTGGCTACAGGATCTGCAACATTTACTCCGTCAATAGGCACCGGTCCCGGTCAATTAAATAATTTAGTGCCAGGGGAATATTTCTGGTATCTGGGAGATCGAAATGAAATCAATCCCAATTGCCGTACAAAACTGACCATAAAAGTAAGTGCTAATGTTGGCACAGCCACAGTCAATGGATTGTCTTCTTTTATATCAAACTCATGTACTATATCTGCAAATGCCAATCTAACTACTACAACACCAGCCATACCACCCAATGATATCCTAGGTTGGTGGATCACGGAAGGTCAACCCATCACATCAACGGTGACAAATGATGCAACTTTGATGAGTGCTTTGTCCGCAGCAACTATCAACGGATCCATCTCCAACCCTGTAAATCATCTCATCCAATCTACATCAGGGTCTCCAGTGAAAAATTTGACTTTACCTTTCAACTGTGGTTCATTGGACAAAGAAAAAAACTATTTTGCTACCCCGGTTATGGCAAGATACGCTGCGGCAATTCCTGATGTAATATTCAATTGTACCACAAAACCAAGTCTTTGTGGAAATTCCGCAGGAGTTAATTTTGGGTGTGGTTATACGAGTGGTGGATTATTTAACACCGGGGCTGTCTCAGGCACTCCATCAAATCCTGTCAACCCTCCAACCTACACCATTACCATTTCAAATATCGTATATCCAGTAAATTGTACTGCAAACAACCTGTTGGTTGATATAAGAAATGCTACCAGCGGTGCTGGCATTGGTTTGTTTTTACCTGGTAATGTGACATCATTTACATTGACACAAAATAATTTCCCTGGGTACAATCCTGCCAATGGTTTTTTGATATACTTGTACGATCAAGCCACAGGTTCTTGTTGTGGTGGTGGCCCTGCTGTAGTTAGTTTTAGTGTAAATATTACAATCACTTATCCTGGCTTACCTGCTATTGCTTTCCCATCCATTACGTCTTATAATAGTTGTAATTTTGGAAATGCAGTCCCATTAAATTGTGCTTGTTCTTGCTTGCCCACATCTGCAATTGTAGCAGACAAGGAAGTGATATGTCCTTCCGCCAATGTAAATCTATCTTCGTCTCCGTCGGGAAATTACGCCTACTCGTGGAGCAATAGCGTCAATACCCAAAATCAACAAGTCACTCCATTACTTACGACTTCATATACTGTCACAGTAAGTCACAATGTAGTAAATTGCAGCTCTCAAGCAACCAAGTCGATTTATGTCGAGTCAGGCAACATAGTAACCAATCCAGCAAATGATGGTGCAGGTACTTTGCGAAGTATTTTATCTTGTATTGAGGAAGGTAGTATCCTAGATTTCACTACAAATGTAAATTTGACAGATTCTTTGGAAGTCAATAAAAATATAAGCTTGCAAGGTGATCCTGTCAATTCATCAACTATAGAAATTAATGCTACTGGTAATTTTGGCTTAAATGTTAATGTCAATAAAACCCTTACGTTAAAAGATGTCATTTTAAATTTAACAGGCAGCGCGGTGCCATCTCTTAAAATTGATGGAATACTTAACCTCGATCATTCAGAAATCAAAAGTACAAATGATCCCGTCATCCAAAATAATGGTCAGTTGAATATCATAGGAAATAAAATATCATTGATAAAAAAAATATGACTTCGACATTACTTTACTTGCAATGAAGGTTTATACATATACTCTAAAGCTATTTTCTTGCAGCCATGGCAGCACCGACGATACCGGCGTCATTTAGCAATGAGGCGGTATCTACCTGGACTTTTGTGTTCAGGAATTTACCGTACTGATCAAAGTTTTTACTGACTCCACCACCTATGAGAATGAGGTCCGGACTTAAGAGCAGATCCAGATGGTTGAGGTACACATCAAGTTCTTTTGCCCATTTTCTCCAACTGAGATGATGAAATTCCCGTGCGCTATTACTGGCATATTTTTCAAAATAGATTTTTTATATTTTAGGTGCCCCAATTCTGTGTTTGCTAACAACTGACCGTTGTAGAACAAAGCGGAGCCTATACCAGTACCCAAGGTCAAAAAGACCACTAAACCCTTTACCCCTTTTCCTTTTCCGTAAGTCATTTCAGCGATTCCGGCAGCATCTGCATCATTGACGACAGTGACATCACATCCTAATGCTTCACTGAAAGCACTGTCCACCGGATAGTTAATAAACTGACTGTCTATATTGCTGGCTGTAAGCGAAACACCATTTTTAATAACAGCAGGAAAACCAATTCCAATTTTTTTTCCTTGCCATTTGAAATGATCTACGGCAGTTTTCATACATTCTATGATGGCGTCAGGTGTGGCTGGTGTTGGTGTTTTGATTTTTAATTTTTCACCGGTCAACTCACCTGTTTCAATTTTAACAGTATTGATTTTGATTCCAGTACCTCCAACGTCTATACCTAATACTTCCATGATTATTTTATTTTTAAATGATTCGGTGATTCAATAAATTTACTTAATAATATTAATTTTCAATATTTTAACATCGCTTACAGGACGGTCATTTTGGTCAGTTTTGACATCTGCAATACTGTCAATAATTTCAAAACCATCAATCACCTGACCGAAAACGGTATATTCCTGATCCAACTGAGGTGTGCCACCTTTTTGCATCATTAAGTCTCTGGCTGAAGAGGTATATTTGATTTTTTTTTGTGCTGCATATCCATCGAGTACTTGTTCCGGCACGGTTCTTCCCTGCACTATATAAAATTGAGATCCGGAAGATGATTTGGAAGGATTCATCTCGTCTCCGATTCTGGCAGCTGCGAGAGCCCCTTTTATATGGAAAATGGTATCTGATATTTCAGCTTTGACGGTGTATCCTGGCCCACCTCCACCCAATCTCTGTCCTACTTCTGCATTTTTGGAATCCGGATCTCCGGCTTGTATCATAAAGCCCTTGATCACTCTATGAAATAGTGTTCCATCATAGTATCCGCTTTCTGCCAGTTTGATGAAATTGTCCCTATGATCATGAGTGCTATTATACAATTTTATAACCATATTGCCTGAAGTTGTCTGAATTTCAGCCAAACATTCCAGCGCCGGCAATACGTGCAAAATCGTTTCCTTTTGGATATCTTTTTTTTTCTTTTGGCTTCCAGTATTACTTCATATCTCCCGGAATGTATATACCTATTGACCGGATTTGCCAATGCAGAAGTGGTTCCGTCACCGAAATGCCATAAATACTCTTCTGCGTCTTTCGATTGATTGACGAATTTGATCTGGGAAGGAGCAAGATCTGATTTTTTTTCAAATGTAAATGCGGCCTTAGGCCCGGTACAGGAATAAGCGAAAACAATAAAAAATAAAAATAACCTGGATGATTCTGACACAGGGCTAGTTTTAAACATTTTATTTATAAATCTTCATTTTTACATCTTTTAGCGGGCGATCCTGATGGTCTGTGTCTACAGAAGCAATTTTGTCCACAATATCAAGCCCGTTTACTACCTCACCAAACACTGTATAATCTCCGTCCAACATAGGACTACCGCCCAATTTTTTATATTTTTCGCGTTGAGCCGTCGTATATTTAAAACCTTTGGTTTTTTCCATTACATTCAGTTCCTGATCAGATACAGTAGATCCATGGACAATAAAAAACTGTGATCCCGATGACTCTTTCTGAGGATTGATGGCATCGCCTTGTCTTGCGGCAGAAATCATACCTTTGAAGTGAGGGATTGCTATCTCAGCAGGGATGGTGTATCCAGGACCACCTGCACCAAGTGGTTGACCTGGTGATGCATTTTTTGAGTCAGGATCACCTCCCTGGATCATAAATCCTTTGATTACTCTGTGAAATAATAAGCCGTCATAATATCCTTCACTCACCAATTTACTGAAGTTTTCCTGATGTTTGGGTGATGATTTGAAAATCCTGATTGCAATCTTTCCTGAATCGGTTTCTAAAGTATACGTTGTATCAGATTTACACGAGATGATCGTCATTACTGTTAAAATCAATAAAAATATCCTTACCATAATTATTTAGTGTTCTGTAAAAGTGTGCAAATGATTATAATTTTTAAAATACTCGATGATCTTGCCGACCAAGTAAGCTTCCTGTTCGTCGATACCTTTCAGACTAAAAGGCGTCTTCTCTTTCCAATGAGGCCATCCATCCTGATCCCTGCCTTCAAACTCAAAATACCCTTCACTCTCCAGCAAGGTACAGACTGCAATGTGCATGAGGTCTCTTTTTTCTTCTTTTGTAAATTTTGATTTTGGTATCCTGCCCAATTCCTGTACACCTATGAGAAACAATATCGTCTGGAGATCCGGTAAAGTATCTTTTTTTAAGGCATTTTTTACAATAGTCCTGACTCTTAAAAATTCAAAATCTCTTTCCCAAAATTCCATGAATTATAAATGTTTTATAAAAGCCGGCAAATATAAGAAAGAATAAGGTATCAATGTATTCTGTCTCCTCTTAATTCTCTTTTTTTCATGATTTCTGCTTCAAAATCTACCATTTCCTGCCATCTTTGTTTGACTTTATCTTCTGGAGCATACATTTTTGCCAAATCAAGAAATGTCCTGTAATGGCCAGCCTCCGACACCATAAACTCATGGTAAAAGTCTTTTAACTTATCATCTGATATATGTAAAGACAATAACCTGAATCGTTCACAACTCCTCGCTTCAATCATTGCAGAAATGAGCAGTTTGTCCATTAGTCTATCTTCTTCTCTCCCTCCTTTCCGTTGAAATTTCATGAGCTCTGTAACATAATTGTCAATCCGGTTTTTGCCAAAAGCATATCCTCTTGACTTTAATTCTTTTAGTACTTTCCTGAAATGACCCCATTCTTCTGCCACAATAGGGGTGATTTCTTCCACAAGTTCGGTACGATCCGGAAAGTGTATGATCAGGGAAATACAAGTAGATGCCGCCTTTTGCTCACAATAGGCATGGTCTGTCAGTATCTCATCTATACTTTTTTCGGCAATATTTACCCAATAAGGGTCTGTAGCCAATTTTAATCCAAGCATGATCTTCGAATAAACATTAAAAATTCAGTTTTGAGTTAGATATTATATTTTTTTTTTTTTTTTTTTAGGAAAAAAAAAAAAAATTATTTTGGAAAAAAGAAAGGGAAGGTTTTCCTCAGAAAAAAAAAAAAAAAAAATTTTTTAAAAAAAAAAGAAAGAAGGGAAAACCCCCCCCCCGAAAAAGGAAAAATAGCCCCGAACCCGGCGCGGCTTTGCACGCGACCCGAAAAAAATAAAACCCGGAAAAAAATAAAATTTTCCCTTTGGGGCCAAATGATAAAAGTTTAAACATACTCTTAATTTATCACTCTTTTGATGCAAGAAAGTTGCTTCATGATGACATCTAAATTGTAGAGCACATAAGACTCAAAACCAGAAGTCCACATAAGACCAATGGTATCCACAGGAACTTCACTGAGTGCTTTTACATCACTGTCTTTGAGCAGAAAATCAGTTTTATAGATCACATTACCTGTATAATTTTCTACTTCTCCATAGGAAGTTTCAAGACTATAAATGTCTATTTTTTTACCGGATATAAGCGAGATTCGCATCAATGCTTCAAACGGAATATGACCATAATTTTTTGAAGCATCTTTTGAAATTAGTTTTTGAAATAATCTCAGTTTAGTTATATTTTTTTCTGTAATAACTGCTATATCAGTTACCATCAAATCTTTGTCCTTAAAATAGCTTTTCAATTTTTCAGGGGTGTAGCTGAATAAATATTCTTTTTTTAACTCCAATGTTCTGTTTTTACCTTCTGTTACGTCTTTGGCTATAAAACAATCAGCTGGAATTGGCTTTGATTTTTTAATAGTGATACCTTCAGGAGATGGTGCCTTTACCTCTGGATTTGCTGCCTGCAATATTAAATTTGATTCTTCTGGAATATTCAATTCCTGCGTAATAATATTCATGTCCTTAAGATAATCTTCATATTCTTGTAACCTTAGTTTTTTGACTTCTTCCACTTTTATGGAAGCGGAATTGTAGTTGGATTCAGCCAGACTGATTGCTTTTTCGACCGTTTTAAGTTCTTTTTCAAATTGTTTTTGCTCCAGTTTATTCTTAAGTCTTTTGGATTGAGAAATTTTCATTTTTTTATGGTCTATCTCTTTATTGAGTGAATCCAAAACCATAAATGCCAATACCTCTTTAAGTTCAATTTCTTTTATCACTGACCTGAGTTGACCGATCATTTCAGGAGTCATAAATGGTTTGTAAGGAAATTCATTACTTGTAATCGATGTTTCAGTGACTTCAGATTGGTGGTATTTCCATGTACCATCTGACATAATGTACACATTTTGGCCGGATTTAGTAGTCAGGAGTCGCTGACCTGCCATATTTGTGCACAAGGTGATGTACAAAGTTACCATTAGTAAGTATTTCATAAAGCATACACTTTGAAGATGCAAATATACATTATTCAGTGATGAATTGTAAAATAATTTAATGGTGCCTGGAATATGATTTAATCTAAATGAGATGTTTAACAATACTTAATAGGGCGATTAGTTACAATCATATACTTTTTTAGATCGAAATTGATATTACCTAAATAGTTGCAAATTAATTTTATTATTTTATCATTGTGCCCTGAAGTTTTTTACGTTTAATTTTTACCAAGATTTTAAGATTTTCTTGATGGATTGGAAATCTCCTGACTTAGGTAATTGAAAAAACACAATCTCTAAACATCACAAAATAATAAACCAAATTCTAAATGACAAAAATATTTTATTTCATTCTGATAATTTTGATTTCACCATTGATTGTATTTAGTCAAAAATCCAAAGAAAAAAAGACGGTCAGTAGTGTCGTACCTGTTGCTGTTCCTCAGGATCTGAATACATACTTTAAACCCATGAAGTGGCGGAGTATTGGCCCATTCAGGGGTGGAAGATCTGTGACCGCATCAGGTGTCAGAGGCGATATCACTACATACTATATGGGTACTACAGGTGGTGGACTTTGGAAGACTGAAGATATGGGACTCAATTGGAGAAATATATCTGACGGCTATTTTAAGACCGGTTCTGTCGGAGCTGTTGCGGTGGCAGAAAGTGACCCTAATATCATATATGTGGGGATGGGCGAACATGCTGTACGAGGTGTGATGACCCATCATGGAGATGGAATGTACAAGTCAACCGATGCTGGCAAAACATGGAAACACATAGGTCTTGAAAAAACGCAACATATTTCCAGAGTAGTCATACACCCCAAAAATCCTGACATCCTATTTGTAGCGGCACAAGGTGCACTTTATGGACCATCAAAAGAAAGGGGAATCTATAAATCTACTGATGGAGGATTGACCTGGCAAAATGTACTATACAATGATGAAAAAACAGGATGTGTCGAATTGTCTATGGATATGAATAACCCATTGATACTATATGCAGCTATGTGGGAACATGGGCGGCTCCCATGGAAGGTCATCAGTGGCGGATCAGGTAGCGGATTATATAAATCTCAAGATGGTGGCATCACATGGAGTAAAATTCATGAAGGATTACCTGCTGAGCTTGGAAAAATGGCTATTGCAGTCTGTCGATCCAATTCCGACAAAGTGTATGCATTGATAGAGAGTGATTCTGAGAAGGGACTTGGAGGTTTGTTTTTATCTGAAAATGGTGGCAAATCATGGTCCAGAGTATCTTCTGACAATCGATTGATACAAAGAGCCTGGTACTATATTGAGCTATTTGTGGATCCAAAAGCTGAAAACACGGTATATGTTCTGAGTGCACCCGCCTTAAGATCTATAGACGGCGGAAAGACCTGGGCCAATCTTGACGGGCCTCACGGTGATTATCATGATTTATGGATCAATCCTGATAACCCCAAGAATATGATCATTGCTGATGATGGCGGTGCTTCTGTAAGTTTTAATTTTGGTAAATCATGGTCACTGCAAAACAATATGCCGACAGCTCAATTATACAGGATTAATGTGGACAATCAGTTTCCATACGGGATTTATGCAGGTCAGCAGGATAATACTTCCTTGGTGATATCAAGCAGTGAGCTGAGTAGTGGTGGTATCACTCATAAGAGTTGGTCAGCGTCTGCAGGTGGTGAGAGTGCCTTTCTGGCATTCAATCCCGACGATCCACGTTACGTTTTGGGCGGCAGTTACCTCGGCACCATAGAAGTACTGGATACTAAAGCAAAAGCAGGAACCAATATCATGGCTGCTCCTATCCAATATCTGGCGCGGGAAACTAAAGACATGAAGTATAGATTTAACTGGAATGCTCCGATAATCTGGTCTAAACATGAACCCAACACATATTATCACGGGTCTCAATTTTTACTTCGTACCCGCGATATGGGTAAATCATGGACTGAAGTCTCTCAGGATCTCACAAGAAATGAAAAAGAAAAACAAGGAAAAGGAGGGGGACCATACACCAATGAAGCAGTTGGTGCAGAAAACTACGGTACGCTGAGTTATGTACTCGAATCGCCACATGAAAAAGGTGTCATATGGACAGGCAGTGATGATGGATTGGTTTATCTTACGAAGGATGGCGGAAAAACCTGGCAAAATGTGACACCATCAGGATTGCAGGAATGTCTTATAAACGCCATAGAAGTATCACCGCATGACCCGGCTGTAGCTTATATAGCCACTACCAGATATAAGTTTAATGATCATACTCCAGGCATATACAGGACCAATGATTACGGCAAAACATGGACAAATATCAACAATGGAATACCCAAAAATGCTTTTACAAGAGTAGTCCGTGAAGATGAAACCCGTAAAAATTTGCTTTTTGCAGGCACAGAGACTGGAATATTTATTTCCTGGAATGGAGGTAAAGAATGGTCTTCATTCCAGCTAAATCTGCCTGTAACTCCTATAACAGATTTAAAAGTACATCAAGGGAATCTTATTGCTGCTACTTCAGGGAGATCATTCTGGATACTTGATGACTTATTTTTATTAAACCAATACAAGGCAGACACAACAAGTTTGACTTTGTTCCAACCTGCACCTGCTATGCTGGTCAATGGGTATAGTGAGCTGGATGGCAACAATCCTGAGTTTGATGGAACCAATCCATCCAGAGGAGTCAATCCTGCGACAGGTGCGGTTTTGTATTATCATTTGCCGGAATTAAAACCAGAAGAACATATCACATTAGAAATTCTTGACAGTCAGGGCAATAATGTCAGAAGCTTTTCTTCCAGGGCGGATTCAACTTTTTTGCAATATGATGGCGGACCCCAAGCAGAGCCAGTACTTCCAAAAAATAAAGGCCTAAACAGGTTTGTGTGGAACCTAAGACATGCCACCATTCCAGGTGTACCTAATGTGTATATAGAGAGCAGTTTCAGAGGTCACAAAGCCATTCCCGGCACTTATTCTGTTGTATTGAAATACGCCCAGATGTCAAAAAGTACAACATTACTAATAAAACCCAACCCGCTTTATTCTACCGATCCGGCAACCTATCTCGAATACGACGTCCTCATGACAAAGATGGAAAATGAAGTCAGGATCATGCATCAGATGACCAATACTTTGTATAATAAGAGACTGCAGATAGAGAAGATGCTTGATATTCTCCACAAAGATCAAAAATTTAAAGATGTCGCCATGACAGGAAATGCATTAGTGACTAAAATGAAAGCATGGGATGAGGATATGGTGCAGCGTAAATCCAAGGCCTATGATGACGTTGAAAATTTTCCTAATAAATTTACAGCCAATTATCTATTTATGCTGAATCACAATGAAAGCGACCTGCCCCGGGTAAACCAACCAACACTGGACCGCAAAAAGGAACTCGATAGCGAATGGGAGGCTTTAAAATCAAGAGCAAATGAATTGCTCGACAAAAGTCTGCCGTTATTTAACCAACAGCTGTGGGAAGCAGGAGTAGGTGCAGTGTGGGAAAAATAAAATAAGTCAATGTAAAAAAAGCAGTCTTTGGCGGTGTATTGATTCTGATAGCAGGAATATATTTTTGTCCTGTCACAAATTATACTTTTGCTGAGACATATCAAAAGGAAGACGAGGTGAGCTTATCTCTGAAAAAATTCCTCTATATTCATTACCTTTGCCGTCATCAAGAAAAATCTTAATGAAGTTTTCTAACTACCATTTTGTAAATGAGATAAAAAATAATCTCGAGAAGCTCGGTTTTAAAAAGCCCACTGACATTCAGTTTAAATGTATACCCAATATTCTGAAAGGCGAAGACTTGTTGGCTATCGCCCAGACCGGTACTGGAAAAACTGCTGCATTTGCTATACCTATATTGCATATATTGCATAGCAAGATAAATACAAGAAGGGAGGATGGCATCAAATGTGTCGTTATGGTTCCAACTCGTGAGTTGGCAATACAGATAGCTGAAGTTTTCAATACCTTGGGAAAAAATACAAGAGTCAACACATTTTCGGTATTTGGCGGAGTTGAACAAGGCCCTCAAATAGCCAAACTGGAAAAAGGAATTGATATCCTGGTGACCACTCCCGGCAGAATGTTTGATCTGGCAAGTCAGGGATTCATCAAGCTCAATCGGGTCGAAATCCTGGTGCTGGATGAGGCAGATCATATGCTGGACCTTGGTTTTATCAAAGATATCAGAGATCTGATCCGTCATCTTCCACTGAAAAGGCAAACCCTCTTTTTTTCAGCCACTATTGATGATGAAATTAAGGATCTTGCTTATTCACTCGTGAAAAACCCTATACGGATTCAGATTTCTCCTAAAGATCCTGTTTCGAAAAATGTAGACCACTCTGTGATGTTTGTCAATATGGATGACAAACGTTTTTTTCTTGAAAGACTCGTTAATGAACAATCGGAAGCCAAAATTTTGGTATTTGTAAGGACAAAGGTAAGATGTGAAAGGGTAAAAGCAGCTATGCAGCGCGTCCATATTTCTTCTGAATACATGCATGGTGGGCAAGAACAAGTAGACAGGCTATCTGTGCTCAATATGTTTAAGAATGGCACAGTAAAGCTCCTTATAGCCACGGATGTCAGTGCAAGAGGTATTGACATTCCTGATGTGGATTTTGTCGTCAATTATGACCTTCCTGACCACCCTGAAAGCTATGTACACCGGGTAGGACGTACCGGCAGGGGCAGAAAGAGAGGTATAGCATATTCTTTCTGTGATGAGTCAGAAAAAGACTTGCTAATGCTCATTGAAGAGTATATGGGTACTAAAATCAAAGTGTCCAATATCCTGCATGAAGACTACAAAGAAGTCGTAGACCTCTCATCAGCGAAAACACTCAACCTGAAGGACATTATTGGTGAACTAAAAATGCCGCCTAATAAAAGATATGGAGTGAAAAAGTCTAAAAGAAAGCTATAATCAATCTTACTGCCAGCAAAGAATGCATCCAAACAAATTCTTGTAAAAAGATCATTTAAATTTCCGCAAATTCATCAAAATGTGTGGTGATTTCCTTTTGTGAAATGATGATATATCAATCAAATTTCCAAGAAGAACTGAAAATTTATTTTCCTTTCAATTCAGCAATCTTCTTTTCGAGTTCAAGCTCATCACCTGGATTATAGCCATTATGGGCATACACTATTTCACCTTTTCCGTTGAGTAGGAAAGTCTGAGGTATAGTCTGAAAGCTGAGTGCTTGCTGCAACTCCTGTTTTGAATCGGCTAAAACCGTAAATTCCCAACCTTTGGTCTGTACCATGGATGGAACCTTAGCAAGTCCTCTCGCATCATCTATGGTGATGGCCAGCAATTGAATATCATATTTCTCCACCCATTCGCTGTACAGTTCATTGAGCACATCCAGCTCTCTCTTGCATGGTGTACACCAGGTTGCCCAGAAGCTTACGATAGTGATTTTCCCTTTTGAAGTATAATCTGCTGTGCTGACTTGCTTTCCGTCAAGAGATTTGATATTGACCGTAGGAAACGGATTACCGGATGCAAATACCGAAAGTGTCAAAAATGTAAATAAAAATGGTAAAACAATTTTAAAAGGTCTCATATTTTGATGTTGAATGGATAAAGGTAACATAAATACGCAAAAAAAAGTGACAGTATGGTCCCTGATTAACTTAATTTTAAGAGGATATGCAAAAAAAAGCCCGAACAAATTTGTCCGGGCTAACATCGGGTGCGTTCGGAATTCTTCAGATTGCCTTATAGCTCGTAGCCATAAATACTATTAGAATGCTTAGTAGCAAGAAGGCAAAAAGAAAACGTGAATCCCGAAACAGAATTTCGTCTTTTTTGTAAAACATAAAAATCTGAGTTTGGTATTGGTTATTAAGTTTTATATTTCGATAACTTTTTATCGTGTCGTCTTATCACACTATGCCAAAAATGATACCATATGAAAAATAGATAATATGAACCATACCATGCATTTTATACCAAAATCAGGGGTGTTTTTCTCATGTAAAAATTATCACTCTCTTTGTGTTTTAAGCATCAGCTGGTTTTATATGATGAATTTCATTAAAATGTCAATTTAACTAATATATGGGTGGTGAAAATTACCCAAATGAGGGTAACAAATAATTTTTGTCCATATTTTGACTTTAAGATTACTTCAGGAGTAAACATAAAATTTGGAAAATCCTATCAGATATATTACCTTTGATGATGGTCTAATAAACTCTATTTTTAAGGAAAGAGAGTTAAAGGCGTTTTCAACATACATTTAAACCTAAAAATCTAAAATGAATTTCCTATTACAGCCCAAAATTACTGCAAAATCAGTCTCCGCCGCGGCGGATCACTTTTGACTTCGCACCATACCGTGTGCAGCTCTTCTGTAGTGATGACTACAGCGAAAGCTGCACACAGTATGATATGTCGCCAAAAGTGCTGATTTTATTGTATTTTTGGCCTTCATAACGGAATCATTTTAGATATTTAGGTTAAACACAATCAAGGTATATGACTTATCCATTAGAATTTGAATTCAAAGTTTTGGCGCTTGCTCCGCAATTCTATGTAAGGGACAGTTCCGGTAGGAATGTTGCTTATGTGAAACAAAAACTTTTTAAACTAAAAGAAGATATCTCCGTATTTGAAGATGAAAGCCAGCAAAATATCATTTTCAAAATCAAAGCTAATCAATGGATAGATTGGTCAGCCTCGTACATCATGTATGACAAGGAAAACCGTGTGATGGGGCGGGTAGGTCGAAAAGGAGCCAGATCACTCTGGAAGGCCACTTATGAAGTATTTGATGATGCTGATCATAAAGAGTTCATCATAGAAGAAGAGAATGCCTTTGTCAAAATCATGGATGGTGTCTTTTCTGAAGTGCCCATTCTTGGTATTTTTACCGGATACTTTTTTAATCCTAAGTACAACATCACCAATACAAATGGTGAATTGGTGGCTGTGTTTAGCAAAGAGCAATCTTTTTGGGGTAAGAAGTTTTCATTAAATCAATTAATTCCCATCTCGGAATTGGAAGAACAAAGAGTCATTCTGGCCCTTATTATGGTGGTATTATTGGAAAGAAGCAGAGGGTAGTGATGATGACTTCAGATCCATCGATTACGCAAGTTTGGAACCCTGCTTGGGCAAGTTTGTAACTTGTGCTTTTATCGCCAAGCACATATCCCCGCTAGGCGTAGGCTGCGCCTACGCCTGAGTGATGCCAAATTTTTGGGTGTATCCCAAAATTACACTTTAATAAAAATTCTTTTTGTTTTACACCATCCCTAAAGGGTGACAAAAAAGAATTTTATAACGATTGAATGAAAAAATGGGATACACCGGGACACACCCAAATTTTTAATTTGAAACCAAAGAACAGAACCCACTATCTACTAAATCATATATCATATATCTGTATTCATAATACGCAAAGGTAATACAAACCAACAATTCCGCCAAGATCATGGCATAGTAGCAACACTACGACGTAATAGTTGTCATAACAGCAATGTGAAAATGATGGGATGGTGGTTTAGTACAGATGGCATATCGAGTGGAGAAAATTCCATTATCGAAAATTGCTTTTTTAAAGTAAATGATGATGCTATAAAAGTCTATTCCAGCCATATGAAAGTCAGAAATAATGTCATTTGGCAAATGGAGCAAGGAGCACCTTTTATGATTTCATGGAATGGAAGTCAGGACTTTGGAAATTGCCACATCATCAATAATGACATCATCAGGGTAGAACATCAATGGGAAAATGAAAATCTTGCCGTGGTTTGCTCTGTGTTCATGGAGGTAAAGCAAAAAATATCCAACATGGTCTTCGAAGATCTGCGAATAGATAACGCTGATTGGAGAGTATTTCATATCATTACAAAACCTAATAGGTGGGGAAGGTGGGATCCGTTTTCAGGCAGTATTTCAGACTTCAGGTTGAAAAATATTAGTTTTACGGGAAGCCAAAAAAAAAAGAGTTTGATTTTGGGCCATGATTCGTTTCATCCTGTCACAGACATAAGTTTTTAAAATCTAATTTTTGGTGGAAATAAATATCCAGGTTGGATGAGATATTTGTTATTGACAGAGAACACACCAGAAATATAAGATTGGTAGACAGTGAATAGTCAGGGTAACTGAGGATATTCCCATAATAATCTAAAATTCGTTTTTACAAAGCACTAGAAAACAGAGACATCCTGAGGGTGTATTTCATTTTTTCGCCTCA
The DNA here is from genome assembly GCA_016718205.1 of Saprospiraceae bacterium. Taxonomy (GTDB): domain Bacteria; phylum Bacteroidota; class Bacteroidia; order Chitinophagales; family Saprospiraceae; genus OLB9. The sequence goes on along the minus strand of JADKEB010000034.1, from coordinate 70,146 downwards.
CATTAAAAATCATCAATTTTTTTTTTGCGATTCAAGCAAGATGCTTTAATATATTGCATCGTAGCTAAAAGCTACGACGAACAAACGATACTTTAGAGGCATGATCCTGCAGATAAATTACTCCCGCCTATCGGGGCAGGAGCGTAGCTCTGTCATCTATGTAGAAAACATTAGCACATGGAACATAAGGGGCGTAGCCCTGACATCTTATATTTACCACATCTTTTAAGATCACAGGGCTACGCCCCTACGTGATGGTGTGTGGATATTTTTGCTACAAAGATTACAGGACTACGTCCCTATATTAATCTCGGACATAAAGATTAGAGATAATAGAAGGGTGTATTTCATTTTTTCGCCTCACATTAAAAATCATCAATTTTTTTTTTGCGATTCAGGCAAGATGCCTTAATATATTGCGAGCAAAGCTACGACGAACAACGTCTTGAAGACGAACCGGTGTGGAAAACAAATTGTACCAGTTTTATAACAATTTGGCCCCCTTAAAATTTTCGATTTTGACCCTTTGTTGGAAAATATAAATTATCCTATCCAAACAAAGAAGTTAAGTAGTCTTTTTTAAGAAATCTTTTAGATAATTATGTAGGAAAATCTCCCATTCTCTTAGGCTCTGCTTTAAATGAAATCATATTATTTATTAAATCAAAAGACCCCGATAAACTGAAAGACGTTTTTCATAAAGCGTATCATTTTATACCTAACGACCTGTGGCAAAAAGAAAACGAGCAGAATTATCACGCTTTGGTTCATTTGATATTTTCACTTTTGGGTGTTTATATTTTTAGCGAAGCACAAACCCACAAAGGCAGAACAGATTCTATGTGATGTTTGAAAACGAAGTCTTTATTTTTGAGTTTAAACTCAATAAATCAGCCGAAGAAGCCTTTTTTCAGATTGAAAACAAAGGATATGCCGATAAGTTTATAGACAGCGGAATGCCGATTTATAAGGTGGGTGTCAATTTTTGTAGTGAGAAAAAAGAGGGGGAAGATGTTTTAGTAAGGCAAGAGTAAATATTGTAAGTAGTTTATTGCATATTGAATGATGTAAACTTTACCATAATTCAAGTATTTCTATATTGGTAGTTATTGTTTCACAATGATATTAAATTTCGTCAAATTTTTAGTATCTTTGCATAAATTTTCATTTGATATGAAAACAAGAAAATATCCATTAGGTAAACAAGATTTTCCCAAACTTCGCAACGAAGGCTTTGTATATATAGACAAAACCTATTACGCTTTAGAAATGGCTGAGTTGGGTGGGTCATATTTTTTATCGAAACCCCGCCGCTTCGGAAAATCGTTGTTTTTAAGCACCTTAGAAAGCATTTTTTAGGTAAAAAAAGAACTTTTTGAAGGTTTGTATATCTATGATAAATGGGTGTTTGAGGAATATCCGATTATTAGAATCGATTGCAATAAAATAGGCTATAGAGATTTTGGTTTAAAGCAAGCGCTAATTCAAGAATTAGAAAACATTTTTGGAAGTTACGGGATTGAATCTGTTCAAAATGAATTGTCACTAAAGTTTAGGGAGCTGATAGAAGAACTATCAAAAAAATTCAACAAAGGCGTTGTAATATTGATAGACGAATATGACAAACCTTTGATTGATTATTTAGACAAAGATAATTTGTATAAGGCAAAAGAGAATAGAGAAATTATGAAAGATTTCTATTCAGTGCTAAAACCATTAGAACCATATATCAAACTGCTCCTTATAACTGGCGTCAGCAAATTCAGTAAGGTCAGCATTTTTTCTGATTTGAATAATTTGACAGATATTGCATTAGACCCCGATTTTAATGAAGTTTGTGGTATATCGCAACAAGAACTAGAAGATAATTTTGTAGAAGAGTTAAAGATATACGATAAAGAAAAATTAAGGCATGGTATAATGGTTACAAATGGGACATTGATGGAAACACGGTATATAATCCATACTCCATACTTAATTTTTTTAAGAATAAAGGCAAGTTTGAAAATTATTGGTACAGCTCTGGTACGCCTACTTTTCTGATGAAGATGTGTTGTGAACAACATCTATACAAATTTGAAGAGATCAGTATCAATCAAGATGAATTAGGTAATTTTGATATCGAAAATCTCAAAATCATACCCATCTTATTTCAAACAGGTTATTTAACCATCAAAAGTGAAAATCCAGTATTTAGAAACTACAAATTGACTTTTCCCAATCAAGAGGTGAGGGAATCATATTTGAGAAACCTGGCAGATCAATATATTGGTTCCAATAGTTATTCATCCAGTAATATATTGGAGACACTATTAGAATCTTTGAATAATAAGGATGCTGATTTGCTAAAGATGAGTATCAACAAAGCCTTTGCTCAAATTCCCTACGACCTATGGCAGCGAGAAAACGACCAATATTACCACGCCATAGTACATCTACTGTTTTCTTTACTCAATGTCTATATATTTAGCGAAGTACATACCCAACAGGGTAGGGCAGATGCCATCGTGATCTACGAAGATCAAATATATTGTATGGAGTTCAAACTCGATCAGTCAGCACAAGATGCGCTTGATCAGATTCTTGCCAGAGGCTATACAGAAAGATTTAAAGATAGCGGCAAACCTATCCATCACATCGGCATCAACTTCAGCAGTGATAGCAAGAAGGTAGAAGAGATCATTTGGGAGCGTGACTCCGACCCGATCGGATGACACCAAGGCATCCCATCGGTTTTTACAAATGTCCAAATTCGTTAGTCGAAGCGTCCTCGCTACGATTCAGTATCACCAGGCCAACAAAGCAAAGCGAAGTCCCAACAAATGCGGGATCATTACATCCACACAAATCAGAAGACCGTAAGATAATAGTCCACAATTCGGAGACTTTGGACAACGAATATTAATTGATTTGAAAATTAGAAAATGCTTTTTCAAATCATCACACCTTCTGGAGTTTTAGCGTCGCCATCTTCAAATCGAAACAAAAAATGGTTTCATAATAGATGGACTTCACAAAAGAGTGTAAGTCCTTTTGACAAGTTACAAAGTTTTTCATTACCTTTGTAGCTCTTAGATACCATTAGCTTTAATAATTTAACAAATTTAAAATTGTTGGCTATAATCTAAGAAGAAAATGAAAACATAATAAAAAATTGGTGTTGTAAATTGGAGCTCATGTGCTTGATTTATTATTAATTTTTTTTTTTTTTATGACAAATCTTGGAAAATTATATAACATTTTTGTTTAAGGCAATATTGTTTTTTGTGTTGATGGGTTTACAGCCTATAAGTCCCCAAAATTCACGTATCGATTCATTAGAAAACGTCATAAGACGAGGATTTGATAATGATACTATTAAATTAAATACCATAGCTGATCTTTGTTGGGAATATGTGATCGTAGATCCTGCAAAAATAAAACCATTTTTTTAATGATCTCATAGGATTAGAGAAAAAAATATATGGAGAAGGGAAGTTCTTTAAAACGCAGATCATTTTAGGCTATTACCATAAAGCTAGCAGTAATTTTGATTTCGCCAGAAAACATTTTGAAAATACACTTAAAATTTATAGGGAAAAAAAGATACCCTTAATATTGTCAGGGCACTTTACCGTTTAGGGGAGTTAAGTAGCAGTTCAGATTACTATTTCAAAAATGAAAAAGCTGATTTCAGTTTTTTTGATCAAGCAGAAGAATATTTACTTCACTTTAATAATAATGAGAAATTAATTTTTGTATATTTAGGAAAAGCAAGTCAATTAAATTCTATAGGAAGGTATGATGAAGCTCTCAGCTTTATTGAAAAAATGTGATTCATTATACGAGATTACCGATTTCCCTGGCAAGAAAAGAAGCATAGGTTTTAATCATTATCATTTGGCCTGTAGTTACTATGGAACCAAAAAGTATGACTTATCTTTTATTAACATTGTCGCCGTGTAGCTGAATGTACAGTAGTCAGCAGATGTCCTAAACATGCCCCTGATTAATGGCTGTATCCGAATTGACAGATATTGACTTTTGCAAAAGTCTCTAATTACACTTCATATCATTTTTCGAACCCGGGTCGTTATTTGGAAAGCACATGCCTGACAATACCCTTTCAGGCACATATCTCTTCAGGTTTGGATCTCTGAGACCATTGGCCAGAAACTCCGTCAGATCCTTGATTTCCTGTTCACTTAAACCGAGAGGCTTGATGAATGAAGACATCTGACTTTCAGGAACACGCAGATTTTGTTTTTGCCTGTGTTAAAATATCTCACAACACCTTCAAGTGTCTCAATACTTCCTCCATGAAAATAAGGACCACTATCCCCAAGGTTGTACAATTGAGGCGTTCTGAATTTAAACATATCTTCCTGTCTTGCGGTAAAGCCACCTCTACCAAGGTTTCTTCTGTCGTTGGGACCAGTTTTAATACCTCCGTGCTCGTAGAGGTCATCCACACCCAAGGCTTCAAATCTCATAGAACCCAGATTTTTTTCAAAGTGACAGCTGTTACAACCAGCTTTGCCAAAAAAGAGTGTAGCTCCTTTCTTTTGCTGTTCGGTCATAGCGTCTTTTTCGCCCTTGAGCCATTTCTGGAATGGTGCCTGATTGGTCAGGTTTTGTCTCAAGTAAGCTGAGATCGCAAAACTGGCACCTTTTCTGGAGTATCTTTCATTTTCGGGCATATCAGGAAACGCTTTGTCAAACAGTTCCTTATATCCTGCTTTGGTGATGATGTCTTTGGTATATTGCATTCTGTGGACGATCAGACCCTCGATATTCTGACCTTCGAGAGCACCAAGTCTTTCATGGTTTCTGGCTGTGCCGGGATCAAAAACACCCCACATTTTTTCAGTACCTTTATTATGTCCTTCTGACCCGAACGAACCGTTCCACATCGTATTTTCCACATAGGCTACATTGAGCGTAACCAATGGACGTGCCCCCTGAGCATCTATACTGTCATTATGGTAGAGCGGAAATTTAAATCTCGATTCTCCGTGCCTGCCAAAACCAAAACCACCATCGGCGATACCCTGCATTCTGCCTGGTCTGAATCCGGACTCAGGCACATGACAGCTGGAGCAAGTAAACGTAAACATCAAGTCTTGTCTTTTGGCTTCATTGGCAAATGCCGGCTCGAAAAAGAGCATTTTACCTAATTCTATTTTTTCTTTGGTAAGAGGATTCACAGGTGACTGAGGGATCGCCTTATAATCCGTTTCGTCAGGAAGGATATATTTGTTTTTATCTGGTATAAGGCTGTTGAGTATTTTATCATTTTCGCTGAGCTCTTCATGTGTACAGCCTACAGTAATTATACTGATTAGTACAAATAAAAAAAGTAATCTTGAGATCATGTTGTCGAATTGTTTGAGATTAAAAGAGTATGTTTAAATTTTTATGTTTGAGCGAAAGTTCGCAAATTTAATTTTAGACAAGGCGTATTTTACAGTCGTAGCCGGAAGCTCAAGTGTAGCTTGACGCGGTACGACGAAAAATATAACGATGGCTAAAATTAAATTTGCCACTTGGAGCCAAATGATAAAAGTTTAAACATACTCTAAGTATTGAGAGTGCAAAAATAATGCTCTATTTTGGAATTCATAAGTTTTTGTTATGAAATTATAAGAAAAATTTAAAATTTGTCGGATAATGGCAAATTATTGATGTTATTGGGGGTTGGGTTGCAGTGATTTTTTCAAAAAAATGGATTTAATCCATTTCTATATGAAATATAACAGCCTAATCCGTAAGATTTACTCGTACACTTGACTTCCTTCTTCAGTTTTTTCAAGTCGCTCCTTAGCGTAGCGGGATTGGTTCTACCCAGTCAGTATTTACCATTTTATTCACAGAGAAATATCGTGATTCTGTTGTCTCAATCCCAACGTTTAAAGACCTTTTGCACTCAAGTAGTTTTATTCCATTTAATTTATACATGAAAATTACTTTATATCAATTTTATGATATATCTTGTAGCTTTGACCTCCAAAAGGTACGTCCATAGAGATACTGTCATGGTCACAGCTAATATAAAATATACCTTCTCAGGCCACGAAACCTTCGCTTGCAGGAATTTTGGCTCAAAAAAGGGTATGATTATGTAATTTCGGGCAAGAAATTTAAAGACGAAGATGCCGTTGTAAGGCTTGGAGTTGGAAAGAACATGGTGGGTGCCATCAGATTTTGGATGAAAGCCTTCAATATTTTAACTTCTGATGATGAGATCACAGATTTTGGCCAAAGATTATTAGCTGATGACGGTTGGGACCCTTATTTGGAAGATCAGGGAACACTTTGAGCCTTACACTATCAATTGGTCAAATGAACTAAGCATCCATTTATAATATTATATTTACCTACTCTCGAAGAGAAAGAATATCGCTTAATAAAGACATGCTTTCCTTATGATAAAAAGGTGACATAGAAGGCACGGGAACCCCTGAATGTTAACACATTGAGTTCCGATTTTATAGTATTTGCCAGGATGTGTAGTGAATATAATCGTTCCAGCCATAAAGATTCTGAAACGAAGAGCTTAATTCTAAGTTTTTTCTGATTTGAGCCTTTTAAATGTAATTGAATCAGAAATTAATAGTGGTAAAAAAGGAAGAGAAGAGAGATATCAAATCATTGATGATGAAAGATTTGAGCTTCCAAATGAACTCTTTTTGTATTCCATACTTGATACGTTTACAGATTCGACATCTGTAAGTTTAAAGCAAATAGAAAATGAGGATAATGGACCGGGATTGATTTTTGCAATAAATCATAAAGGTATATCTGATAAGTTGAAAGATATTGACCAAAAAATCAAAATGTTGTGTATAGTGAACAGTCAGGGTATCAAAGAAATCCAATGGAAAAAGATTAGATCCGTTCAATATTGTAAATAAGTATTATGAACAGTAATTTTAGTCCATCTGTAAATATTATCAGGGATGATAAGTCAATTAACTATATACCAAATACCAAATGGAAAAAGATAGTTTCTCGTTTGGTAAATGACTTTAAAAGGTCTCCGATGTTTTAATATCATTGATCTTTATGGTACTGGGAAACGTCTTTTTATGGGCTTTAGAACAAAGTATTACTGAGAAGACTAAATATTTTGAGCACCAATTTCATACTGACTAAAATAATTGTGAAATTTTAAAATTAGTTGGTTCTATGCTTCGCTTAAAGCTAAATTAATTGGTCTGCTAAATATAGATAAAAATGTTACAGATGAAGAATTATTCGCTGAAATTTATGCACGGTATTATTCCTTATCAAAAAATGAAAAAGGAGTACTATACATTTTTATTGATGAGTTTGGAAAATTTTTGAGTACGCTTCCAAAATAATCCTGAATCAGAGATATACTTTTTACAACAATTTGCAGAGTTTTGGTAGCAAGTCATCAGAAAACATTATCCTGATAACTTCAGTCCATCAAAATGTGAGACCTATTCTGGCCTAAAATGCCGCGCAAAGGCAAGAATGGTCAAAAGTAAAGGCAGGTTTGTTGACATTACCTTTTAATGAACCTGTTGAACAGTTGCTTTATCTGATGTCAGAATATAAGTCCAAAGAACCTATATTGTAATGAGTGATAAAGCCAAGGCTTTATTTATATCTGAGCTAAATGAAAAAGCAGGAATCTTTTGAATTTAATGACTATAACGCTACTGAAATTACAAAGAATATTTTCCATTAGATATCATTTCAGCAGGGATTCTAGCACAATGTCTTCAACGATATGGTCAAAACGAAAGATCTCTTTTTTCATTTCTCGAAGTTTCAGATTATACTAGTTGAGAAAAAATAAATAGGAGAATAAATCCAATGTATCATTTGGGTTGCGTGTATGATTACATTTATGTTAACTTGTACTCCTTTATTACATCCAAGTATAATCCTGATTTTGGTCATTGGGCTTCTATCAGATCATCAATTGAAGTAGCTGAAAAAAGTGACTTAAGCCATATAAATGAATCAACTACCTTGATCAAATGCATAGGTCTATTAAATATTTTGCACCCAAAAGTGCCATACTTAATAAAGATATTTTAATCAACTATGGACGAACTGCATGTGGAATAAAACAATCCGAAAAGGTATTAAAGGAACTAGAATCAAAAAAAATAATCGCAGATAGGAAATACAGAAATGGGTATATTTTGCTTGAAGGGACAGATCTTGACATTGAGTCTGCAATCATAGAAGCAGAGGATAAGGTTTCAAAATCAATAGATATCATAAGTAAACTGAAACAATACTTTAATCATCCACCCATTGAAGCCATCCAATATACTTTAGAAACAGGTACGCCACGTTATTTTGAATTTGTTATATCTGATGAACCCATTCAGGATTTTCCAAATAAAGATTTAGATGGATATGTCAATCTCATATTTAATGAGAAAATAAAGCAACAAGAAATAATCCATATTTCTAAAAAACCAAGATGGTATAATTATTTATTGTTATTTCTCTAAATCAACAGATATCATAAGCCAAATTTATGACATAGAGAAAACGAAACAAGTAATTGTTGAAAATGCTGAAGATAATGTTAAAAAAAGAGAATTGAGAAATTATCACATCATGAATATTTGCTTACCTATTTTATAAACAAAAATTTATACAATAATCCTGATGTTAAATGGTATTGGGATGGAAAAGAAATAAAATTTGATTCAGCTAAACGTTTAAAAATTTCTTCTAATATCTGTAAGGTTATTTATTCTAAAACACCAATATTTTTAATGAGCTGGCAAATAAGAATAAGATTTCTTCATCAATCCATACAGCCAAAAGAATTATTTTAAAGCACTGATTAATCATTGGAATGAGTCTGATTTAGGTTTTGATGAAGGTAAATTTCCACCTGAAAAGACCATATATTTTATCTTTGTTAAAGGTTAATCATATAGATACAAAAGGTTTTAATAGTTACATAGGAACAGAGGAATATAAAAAGTCAACATTTAAAGATATTATAGATATATGTGAAACGTTTGTTGATTCTACGAAATCAAATCCCACAAAAGTATCTGAATTATACAATGTTCTCTCCTTGAAACCTTTTAAAATGAAGAAAGGATTTTTGGACTTTTTGGATACCTACTTACATTTTTCTAAAAAGAGATGATATCGTTATTTTTAATGTAGATTCTGGTTATATCCCAAATCTACATTTTGAACATTTGGAAATTTTGTCAAAATATCCGGATCAATTTTCAATTAAGGCATTTGAAATTGAGGGCATCAAGCTTGATCTATTTAATGCTTACAGGACATTCTTGCAAATAAGAGATAAAATCTGACATTTCAAATCAAAGTTTTATTGAAACCATTAAACCATTTTGGTTTCTACAGATCACTAACAGAAGAGCAAAAACAAACAAATAGACTTGGCAAGAAAGCTATAAGAGTAAGAAAAGCTTATAGCACTTTCCGTAGACCCTGAAAAAACATTTTGCAATCTTTCCCATCAGCATTGGGATATACTTTGTGTCAAGCTTGAAAAAACGATGAAGGCGCCGTGATCGATTTGGTTTTAGCTTGCGAAAGAGTGTATCAGAGAAATCAGGACGAGTTTTGAAAAATTGATTGAGAGTGATAGAGCTATTTATAAATAACGAAGTCTTATATGAAAATTTAAATTTCGAAGGGATAAAAGTAACTCCAAAATAGGTTTGCAACCTTAAAAAAACATCTGTTATTGGATAATCAAAAACATTTGTTTTAAGATTGGATTCTTTATTAGATGACAGAATTGCTTGGTTGAGTTCACTTGGAAAATGCTTTGACAGGAAAGAATTTGGAAAATTTTCTGATGAAAAAAATACACAAATTCGCATTCCAAAGTCAAAATCTATAGAAATTGAAAAGATTAAAACTAAAATGGAGGGATTTTTGTCTGATGATAATACACTGAATGTAGCGGCTTTGACTTCTTTACTAAAAGATATAATGAAATAAATATGGTAAGACATGTATTGGGTATATCAGGAGGAAAGGACAGTGCAGCTTTAGCTATATACATGAAGGACAAGTATCCAAGTCTTAACATTGAGTACTATTCAAGTGATACCGGAAAAGAGTTGGATGAGACTTATCAATTGATATCCAATCTTGAAAGTTGTTTGGGACTTAAAATAAACATCCTTAAAGGTACTGATAATAAGAAATGATCCATTTGATCATTTTTTAAAAATGTATGGTGGTTATTTGCCGTCTTCAAATGCACGTTGGTGTACCAAAAACTAAAAACTATAACCATTTGAAAAGTACGTAGGGGATGATCCTGTAGTATCCTATGTAGGAATAAGAGGATGAAGATAGAGAAGGATATGTTTCTGACTAAAAGTAATATACAATCTATATTTCCATTCCGAAAAATATTTGGAGTGAAGATGTTATAAGCAAAGCATTATCCAACAATACAATAGATTTGGCTTATGAATGGCTAAAAGATATTGAGATAAAAAGTGGTAAAGACAAATTCGCCACTATTTTGACCACTCCTGTCAGCATAGGTTTTAAACAAGAAAATAAACTGATTGGAATTATTAAACACTGATATTTATGCGTTTAATCAATTCGTCTTCAAATTTCTAAAACCACTCAATATCCATTAGCTTTAGAAGGATTTCACTTTTAAGCAATGAAGATTCAGCTTAGTTAGAGCAGATATTTTTAGATTACTGAAGAGTCAGGTGTTGGCGTGCCGCAATATTACAAAGAGATAGGATTTGAGCACAACGGAAAGTCAGGAGCTATGCTCGCAGCAGATCAGGTTGTTATTTTTGTTTCTATCAGCAGAAAATTGAGTGGGTATGGCTCTCTATGAACAACATCCACATCTCTATGCTCAAGCTATGGAATAGTGAGAAGGATGGTTATACATGGATGCAAGAAGAATCTTTGGCAGAATTGATCAAGCCTGAAAGGATAGAAAGATCAAAGAAGAATATATTAAAAACACAACGTAAAGCGGATGGCATTAAGTCCAAGTATCTTGTATATTTTGGAAGATGCAGAAGTGGGAAGGTTGTGCAAGTTGTTTTATATAAAAATTTTATAATGAGAGTTAGATTAGCTACTTGAAGGTTAAGACATTAATTAGCAAATTAGAAAGAATAAACCCTTCACCACAATACTATCAAAGAACCCCAGTATGGTCAATACAAAAGAAAAATTATTAATAGACCTAATGTTAAGAGGATATGATATTCCGAAATTTATCTTAGATCACGCCAAATGACCCATTTTTCGAATATGAAGTTACTGATGGTCAACAACGAATAAGGGCTATCTCAGAGTTCATCCTTGAAGGTCCGGAAAGATACGTACTTGATAGGGAGTGAATTATTAATGGATTTATTATAAAATAATAAAGGCTAAGAAGAATTGGCAAATTTAAAAGAAAATCTTGATCTTTACGAACTAAATATTGCTATAATTGAAGAAACCACTCCTGAAGAAATACGCAGCTTATTTGCAAGATTACAAATGGGTTCTCAATTAAATCAAGTTGAATTACGGCATGCTATGGCTAGCAATATTGGATCAGCAATACTTTCTGTTGTTGAAAATCATAAATTTTAAAAATTGTAAAAATTTCAAATTCAAGATATAAACATCAAGATTACTTAGATCATGCATTTTCATTAATATATTTTTCTAACAAAGATATTAAAGCAAAGAATATTGAAAATTTATACAATGAATTATCAGATGCTGCATCTGATGTTTACAATAACAATTACATTTCTACAGTAAATCGTTGATACTAGATTGGTTAGATGAGATTAATGCATTACAAAAAGGTATATTTAAAAAATAAGTGGGCTTTTATTGATACCTTGGATTTTATATACTAATTATGCCGTAATTGAGCGAATTGATGCAATTGTTTGTTGAAAACTTTAGAAGTTTTGCAAAAAAAGGTTGAAGAATCTTAGAAATCCTGAATCATTGATTAGTGCTCCTGAATCACAAACTTATGATAAAGCTTTGTATGAGTACACTCATGGCATTTAAGTATGCTGGAAACTTGTACAAAAGTATTGAAACTCGTCACAAAGTTTTTTACGCAAATTTTTATTAATAATGGAATAGTTATTAGATAATATGATTAATGAAATTAAAAAGCAATTTCCAAAAAATCTTTTGGAATTTATGTTGGAGCTGGACTTTCTATAGGTGCTGGGTTACCATCATGGAAAATCTTGCTCAGTGAATTAATTGATATAATTGAAGAAAAGAAAATTGCTCTAGATAAAGTTCATGAAATGCGTCATCTTATAAATGATCCTTCTAAATACTTGTTAGTTGCAGAAGAAATTAGAGAACTTATTTCATACGACTTGGAAAGACACATAAGGATAGATTTGAAGATAAGGACAAAAACCCAACGAAAGCTCACGACTTATTAACTCAAATTAATTCAAAGTTTATAATAACAACAAATTATGATACCCTTATAGAAAAAGCAATGGTGAAAAATGATCCGGGAACATTTCCAACAATTTATACATATAAAGATGCTTCATCAATCAATTATAGTTTATGGAATAACGATCATTTTTATTAAAGGCACACGGTGATGCTAAACTCCTAAAGAAATTATTCTTACTGAAAGAGATTATAGGAATATTATTTATAATCAAAGTGGTTACCAAAGTATTCTTCATGCAATATTTTCAACAAATTCTATTTTGTTTCTTGGGGCATCTCTAAGTGACCCTGAATTGTTGTTAATGTTAGGTTACATTCATAACATTTTTCATGGTGGCTCACCGATGCATTATGCTTTGATGGCAAATGACATTGTAACAGGTACAGAAAAGGATAGATGGAAGAAGGATTTCAATATTGAGATTTCAAACATATGACCCGAAAGATAATCATTTTGAGCTATTAAATATTTTAGAAAATATTTTAAAGGAAACAAGTTAATATATATAGTAATGAAACTAGAATCCTTCATATCTGTACTCAAAGAGTTTTTTCATGAAATACTTGGATTTCTGGTTCCAGGATATCTATTTTTATTGATATTTATTGGATATGGAACCATTAATTATGACTTTTTGCCTCATTTAATATTTTTACTTAATAATAAACCTGAAGCTAAGATTGCTTTGGCTTATATTTTAGGTTATATAATTTATCCGATACATATTGTTGGAGATTGGTTCAGGAATATGCTTTTTCAATTGAGACTATACGGAAGTTATTTGAAAATAATACTGATATATCAATTATTACAAATATAAACAATTCAAAAGAACTCTAGCTTTCGTCGTAAGGAATAAAAATTGACAACATTAATTGGAGAAGATTTTTCAAATTCCACATATCGAGAAATTAGAAACTCAGCCATGTCTTACATTCCAGAAGAAAGTCCCAAAATTTACACTTTTATGTTTACGGCTGAATTATGTAAAAATATAAGCTCAGTTTTGTTTTGGGTATGCACCCACTTATTATTTATCATTTTTTATATTGAATCTGGGAAGTTTATATTTTTGATTCCAACTATTATTTTTATCTGCTATCTTTTACGATTAACTAGGTATAGGTTTTTGAGTATCGCATATAGGATACCATTTAGCATGTTTATTTCTAAATCATTCCCATTAGACAAAAATTCCAGTATTTCCTAAAATTGGTCTATTTTGATTTTTGTTTAAGGCTATTTAAGATCTTCACAGTTCTCTTGTAAAAATACGCATTCCCTTTCTTCACAAATGGCAATTTCCCTTCCTCTCTCATATGCGCTAAAATGACAATCAGATATTTTGAGCACCTTTGGCTTCTTTAGAGTGTTAAGTAAGTTTTTATAGCGTCTGCTTTTAACATGTAGGTATCATATTAAATGTCAAATATAAAGGTTAAAATTATTTTACAAACATTTTTGCATTTAAAGCTAACATTTCAAGACCATTTCAAACCTCCTCCTACCACACCACAGCCCCCGAAATCACAAAATTCCTTCCCGATGCGACGATTCCGGATGCAAAAGGCCGGTACCTGATATCCGTAATATTTTCAAGGGCAAGGTTGATGGTGAAGGATTTTGAGATTTGTACTTGCGCCCTGCAGTGGTAGACCATCCAAGATGGAGAGTATGGTTTTTTGTCGTCACCGATGGCATATATCTCCGGTTTATTCTGTTCTTCAGGAGGTAATTGAGTAAAAGTTTTGCCATCACTGTATTGACTGCTGACGCTGATCATGAGATTTTTATGGTTCCATGTTGCAGAAGTCATTCCGAAATTGGGTGCTGCGTGCCTGGATGGGCTGATGTTGCCATTGTCCAGCTCTTCTTTTCCTTGCTGTATATTGTACTGACTGATTATGGAAAGTCCTGACCCTGGTTTGATTTCCAGGCCGAGTTGTATACCCTTTACACGGGCATTGGCAGCATTTTGGATGGCTTCCACCTTACTCATCTGCCCGTTGTAGATGATGGAATCTCTGCCGGCGAGTTGAAAATTTCTTTTAACCAGGGCATCATCCAAGTAGGTATAATACAGGCTGGCATCCATTCTGATGATATCACTGATCACCTGCACCCATCCTATCTCTGCATTGTAGGCGTATTCGGCCTTAAGGTCGGGATTGGGAACTGTGACAAATCCAGACACAGCATCAAATATTTTGCCGGAATCATCCACATTGGGGGACCTGAATCCTGTAGAAAGATTGGCCATAAGAGCAGTTTTTGTTGCCGGCCTCCAAACAGCGCCGATACTTCCTGTGAGTGCTCCGTTTTTTATTTCGGATTCTGTAAATGGAAGCGGGAAAAAAGTTGTTTCATATTCAGCTTTTTGGCGGAAGTACGTGTATCTGGCACCTGCCTGGAGATTGATTTTGGGTGAAAGTTTAATATCATATCCTGCAAATGCTGCAAATGATGACCATATAGCCTGTGGGTATCTCGATGGTCCTTTCTGTGTGGTAGCTTTGATGATGTCCCGATCTTCGCCGGTTGATACCACATCATTGACCACTCCTTCTATGCCGTAGGATAAGGTGGTGTGGTCAGAAGTTTTTGATGAAGTCTATATTGGCAGACCAGGCTTTGACGCGTTCGGATCTCAGGTGTCGGTCAGCCATATTGATGTCCCGGTCTATTCTGCTTTCGTGAAAATCCTGAAAGGCCAGTCTCCATACCATTTGGTCATACCAGCCCGTTTTTTTTGAAAATGAAGCCGTCAACTGCTGCATGGTCCATTTCTGAGGGCCATAAGACCACTCAGCATACCTGGGAAGTCCATTGCGTAACCTGATGTGCCGGTCATACCTGGCGAATTCTGATGTGGCACTATGATGGAAAGCGTACTGTAAGTCTACATGATCTGATGCCTTGTACCTCAATTTTTGCATGATATTGTACTGATCGTAAGCGGAAGGCGTTTGTACCAGTGAATCAGGATTTTTGAATATGACGTCTGTATTGCCTTCCCGACGTACGTTCCATAATTTTAGGTATTCATCCGGTCCTTTTGTGCCCATTCTGAGATCACCAAAATCATTGTAGGACAGGCTCGTGACAGATGCCCATTTTTTATGTCCGAGTGTAAAATGGATGTGTCCCGTTTTTTCTTTATTGGCAGTGGAGTGTCTGATGGTTGCACCTCCTGACAATTTGATTTTGTCACCCGTGTGGTATTGTGGGGTCAAGGTCTGAAATGACATGACGCCTCCTATCGCATCGCTGCCGTAGATCACCGATCCCGGTCCGAAAAGTATTTCTGCGCTTTCGATCGCAAAAGCATCGAGAGATATGACATTCTGTATATTTCCTGCCCTGAATATCGCTGTATTCATACGTACACCATCAATGGAATACAGCAACCTGTTGGTGGCAAATCCTCTAATCATAGGGCTTCCTCCACCTTGCTGGCTTTTCTGGATAAATACCCTTCCGGAATTACCAAGAAGATCTGCTGCCGTTTGTGGATTTTGAAATGCGATATTCCTTTTGACTGAGTGATACTGATCCTGTATGGTACATTCCTGCTAGACTGACTCCATCGGGATGCAGCCACCACGATCTGATCGAGATGGATCTGAGAAGGGTTGAGTTCCACTTTGAACTTGAGGGCTTCTATTTGTGACCAGGTTACTTCCTCAATGGAATATCCTATCAGCGATATAAATATGGAAGACTGATTTTTGAAAGCGGAGATATCTGCTTCACCATTGAGGTCTGTAAATACCTGAAGTGCACCGCTTCGATCTGTAATCCTCACGGCATCCAAAACCCGCGAGGATTGGGTCAAAACAGGTGAACGGGGAACAGGAATATATTACAGAGTGCAATGTGCACGGACCAAGGACGGATCTTTTTCGGGCACAATTAATGTAATGCCTAGAATCTGATTAGGTATACTAATGTACAAGAGTATCTTTTTATATAGATGTTTTAAAAGTCAAAATATTTAAATTATTCTGAAATTTGAGGTTTGATACAGGTCTTAAGTGATTCATCAAAGTAGATTAAATCAAGGAACACAACCCACAAAATCGGCAAATCGAAAGAACCAGATGAGGCAGCAAGGTTCGGAACTCAAGAAAAAACGCTCAAAAACATCGGCGGGGCCCCGGGGGGGGAAATATGGAAAGTCCAAAAAAAACTATTTTACTTTCTGAATGTTGTTGAAGCTTAATTCCTTATCTTTGCGACATGAATCAGGACAATTTACGCCCTATCTCAGACTGGCTACCCATCACACGTAAAGAAGTCGAAGATCGAGGCTGGGACGAACTCGACGTTATTCTTATCTCCGGTGACGCTTATGTAGATCATCCTACCTTTGGGACTGCTGTCATTGGCCGTATCATCGAGAGTGAAGGATTTAAGATCGCCATCATACCTCCAGCCCAACTGGAAAGACGACCTACGTGATTTTAAAAAACTCGGCAAACCCAAATATTTTTTTGGTGTTACTGCAGGATGTATGGATTCGATGGTCAATCATTACACCGCTGGTAAAAGACGTAGGTCAACAGATGGATATACTCCTGGAGGCGAGGCTGGATTCAGACCGGATTATGCCACGATCGTATATTGTAACATCCTGAAAGACTTGTTTCCTGATGTGCCCATCATGATAGGTGGTATAGAAGCATCCCTGCGCAGGGTGACACATTATGACTATTGGTCCGATAAACTGATGCCTTCCATCCTGGTGGACTCCAAAGCCGACGTTTTGGTCTATGGCATGGGCGAACAACCACTCAGGGAATTGCTGAAATTGGTGAAAAAGGTGTGCCGCTTACATCGATCAAAGATGTCAATCAGATTTCTTATCTCACCGACAAAGTCCCTGCTTCTAAGAAGTGGAATACTGTCGAATTGGTCAGCCATGAAGTATGTCTTCAGGATAAAATCAAGTATGCTTCCAATTTCAAAATCGTGGAAGTGGAATCCAACAAATGGCAAGCCAATAGATCACTCAGGAAGTGATGGGAAAAACATTAGTGATCAATCCTCCATTCATCACCATGACTGAAAAGGAGATGGACATGTCTTTGACTTGCCTTATACCAGGGTGCCGCATCCCAAGTACAATAAAAGAGGCACTATCCCTTCCTATGAGATGATCAAATTCTCTATCAATATGCACAGAGGATGTTTTGGAGGGTGCAGTTTCTGTACTATCTCTGCGCATCAGGGCAAATTTATTGCTTCCCGATCAGAACAATCTATCATGAAAGAAGTGGACGCGCTGACTAAACATCCTGAATTCAAAGGCATCATCTCAGATCTTGGTGGCCCATCGGCAAATATGTACAGAATGAAAGGGAAAGATGAAAGCATATGTGCGCGCTGTCAGGCTTAGCTGCATACATCCAGTCATATGTTCCAATCTGGATGTATCGCACAAACCACTTACTGAGATATACAAGAAGGTAGATGCCCATCCGGGCGTAAAAAGGCATTTGTCACTTCCGGGTATCAGGTATGATTTGTTAGTAGATGATTTCAATAAAAATAATCAGGACGGCAATCATGATGAATACATGGAGCAACTAGTGACCAAACATGTGTGCGGCTGAGAAGTGGCACCTGAGCACACTGCAGATGCTACACTCAAAGTGATGCGTAAACCAGGCTTCAAATATTTCAAAAAGTTTAAAGAAAAATTTGATAAAATTCAAGTCAAACACGGACTGAAACAACCTTTGATACCTTATTTTATCAGTTCTCATCCGGGGACTACCGAAGAAGATATGGCCAATCTTGCAGCTGAAACTAAAGACCTCGGATTCAGACTGGAACAAGTGCAGGATTTTACACCTACTCCCATGACCGTAGCGACAGAAATTTATTATTCAGGAGTCCATCCGTATACACTTCAACCAGTTATCACTCCGAAAACCGCTGAAGACAAAAAAACACAAAATAATTATTTCTTCTGGTATAAACCGGAATTTAAAAACTGGATCAGACAACGACTTCAAAACTGAACAGGCCAGACCTTGCTGCCCGACTGCTGGGTGAAAAAAACTCCTCCAAAAGAAATCAAAAAAGGAAAAATCTGATACAGTACAATTTAAACCTAAAGAAAAAGCATCCCAGAACGAAAAGCGCGGATTTTTTGGAAAAAAGAAAAAATAAGTAGTGTCTGCTCAAAACTGATCGTCGCAGTTTGCAACTGCGATGCGATAAATTAAGCATTTGTAATGCGAAATAGAAAAACTGCGACCATCAAACATATCGCTGATCGTCGCAGTTTCTGCCTGCCAGAGGCAGATAAATGCAACTGCGATGCAATAAATTAAGCATTTGTAATGCGAGGTCTACTAAACTTTAAACCATGCTACAACCATGACCCTATCAAAACCTAAACCCAAAAACTTCACTAAACACCAAACTCAAATCTCTTGCTACCGTATCCCAGTCCAAAATCTGACCCGTCTCAGCTGAAAGCGAAGTGACCGTTTTATCCGGATCAATGATGCCACAAGGTATAATTTTATCATAATAGGTCAAATCGGTATTGACATTGAATGCAAATCCATGCATACTCACCCATCGTGACAAATGGACACCAATAGCGCAAATCTTGCGGTACTGTGGTGACTTCTCATCCGGCGGCAACCATACTCCGGTGTACTTTGGTATTCGGATACCTTCAAGTCCATATGTACCAATATATCTGATGATAGCTTCTTCAATATTTCTGACAAAAAGATGTACATCAGTCGTAAATTCTTCAAGGTCCATGATGAGGTATCCTGTGATTTGTCCTAGACCATGATAGGTAATATCTCCGCCACGATTGATTTTGAAAAATTCAATTTTCTCATTTTGATTTCCTCTTCAGAAAGCAATAAATGATTCATACTTCCACTTTTCCCAAGGGTATACACATGATTGTGTTCACAAAATATAAGTTGATGGTTCTGGGATGTTGATTTTTTATCTGATTCCGGAAGATTTCGTTGTTGTAATTTTGGTGAATGAGTTGCTGATGAAAAGCAGTCTGTTTATCCCAAACTTCCTTATAGTTTTTATTTTTTATAATAGAAAAAGCTACTTTCGGCTTCATAAATGTCATCAGTTGTGCAAAATTATGTATAAAAAACGGTAACTCAATTCTAAACTCATGATTTATAATGAAAAACCTATATATTTGTAGTTATGTTTCAATCCATAGTTAACATCCCTTAATATCTAATATTTAAAAAATGACCACCAGAATTAGTTTTTCTTTACTATTTGTACTTTTGTTGATCGTATCGGGATATAGCCAGAAAACTATGCATGATTTTACAGTGACAGATACTCATGGTAAGCCCCACAATTTATACAATGATTACCTGAGTAAAGAAGGTGTAGTAGTAATCAAATTTTTCTTCACTTCTTGTCCTCCTTGTATCGCTAATGCTCCGCTTTGGCAGCAAAAATATGTCGAGCTGGGCTCAGGTACCAAAAAGATAGAGTTTTTTAGTGTTTCGACCCTGACTTCCGACAACAATGCCGGTGTTGCTGCATTTGAATCTCAATATAATCAGACTATGAAAGGGGTAGGTAATGATGGAAATGCCAAACAAGTGACAGACCCTTTCAGGAATGGAACGTATGGTTCTTGGTGGGGAACTCCTTCGTTTGTTGTGATAGCACCGGACAAATCCTTCAAATACCCTGTGTTTTTTAATGAGCTGGATGCCGCTATTACCGAAGCCAAATCAAAAACATCTGTCGTGACCATTCCGCCAACCACTGTCACCTTTAAATCTTCCAAGTACGAATGTTGATATCCCTCAAGGTCATGTAAAGTTTTTATAAAACCTAAAAAATGCATCAACACCTAAAAACGAAATTTTAAAAAATAATGCAGGCAAATATTCGTTTGCTTATCCTTCTGCCGAATACCCGGAGATGGCAGAACCTGAAGTCATCATGGAAAGTTTTGGTCCTGCCTACACCAATGCAATTACTGCATTTGATCTGGTGACTATCCAAAAACATATACTTGGTATTACTGAAATGAGTGATGCCTACAGACTGATAGCAGCGGATGTAACCTCCGATGGCAAAATCACCGCTTTTGATCTGGTTACAATAAGAAAATTGATTTTGGGTCTTATAGAGACTTTACCTAACAATGCTCCATCTTACAAATCTATTCCTGAAAAATTGAGCCTGATACCCAAGCCCGGTAATGAGGTGCCCCTTGAATTCACTGTGTTCAAAATGGGAAATGTTAATTAACCTTACTAAAAATTCAAAGCGGCAAATTGTTTTAAGTCCTCCATAAAGCAGTCAAAGTGTTTTTGGTATTTTCTTCAATTTCTCCAACTTCGTTAATAGCTTTTCTACAGAAGATACCGGTAGTTTATTGGGCATAACAATCATATTCAGATAGTTGAAGATACCTGTAAGATGTTCCATTCCTCTGAAATTACCGGCCTCCCACTTGCCACCCTATCAGTGAGACTTTTTTTCGGAAAATGTTTTAGTGTTATCATTTACGGAAAGTGCATCAATAAAAAGTTTTAGAATACCGGGGAAACTTCCGTTGTATTCAGGGCTTACTACCAACCAAAGTGAGGATGGTATCAGATATTTCTGTTGAATTTCAGTGATGCCGGGATGCTGACTGTCTTTGTTGTATCCTGAATCATTTAAGTAGTCAAAGTTTATTTCTGACAAATCCAGAAGTTTGCATTCGATTCCAGCTTTAGTCAGTGAGTCAAAACACCATCTGGCTATTATTGAGGTTTTACTATTCGGCCTGTCAGTTCCGGAAATTATTGAAATCATAGACTATTTTACCTCCCAAACATGTTTATAGCAGCATTGTTTAAGGAAATTGATCTTTCAGAAAAAAAACTATATGGTTTGACTAACTTCTTAAATGTTAATCTATTATTAACTATTTTTATTTGAGTGATACGTCAGAAATTACCTTAAAAGTTGTACTTTTGCGGGCTGTATCAAAGCGTGACTTAGGAATATTATTTATAAAATTTAAAGTATAATATTTTTTAAAACATTTATAATCAATGTACTAAATATAAGTGTATCCCATTTTTTCATTCAATTGTTATAAGATTCCTTTTGTCTCCCTTTAGGGATGGGGTAAAACAAAAGGAATTTTATTAAAGTGCAATATTGGGATACACCAGTAAATATTCATATTATTTTGTTATGTTGATTTTTTTGACATAGTTTTATTGAATGAGTATGATCTATCAAGCCCCATATTTACATTTAATCAGCATCTTTGACTTTAAAAATATTTAAGAATGAAACTTACGTATTACGGACATTCCACATTTCTGATTCACACGGGAGGAAAGTCACTTGTATTCGATCCATTTATCAGTCCCAATCCTTTGGCTGCAGCCTACAAGATCAATGATATCAAAGCAGACTATATACTTTTGTCTCATGGGCATGGTGATCATGTCGCTGATGCAGAGTCGATTGCAAAGGATAATGATGCCACCATAGTATCCAATTATGAAATCGTAAGCTGGTATGAAAGTAAAGGTATCAAAGGCCATCCGATGAATCATGGAGGTAAATGGAAGTTTGATTTTGGTACGGTCAAATATGTCAATGCAGTGCACTCCAGCGTGTTGCCTGATGGTACATATGGAGGCAATCCCGGTGGATTTGTGGTTTGGAATGAAGAGAAGTGTTTTTATTTTGCAGGAGACAGTGCATTGACGTGGGATATGAAATTGATACCTATGATATGTCCCCAACTGGATTTTGCGATATTGCCGATAGGTGACAATTTTACCATGGGATTTGCAGATGCTGTTCATGCGGCGCAATTTATCCAATGCGACAAGATCATTGCTTGCCATTTTGATACTTTCGGATACATCAAAACCGATCATCAGGCAGCCATTGATGAATTCCGAAATGCTGGCAAAGAATTGATCTTATTACAACCTGGACAAACGATAGAACTTTAAAAGAATAACACAAATGGGAAAAGTCATTGCTATAGCCAACCAAAAAGGAGGTGTGGGTAAAACCACCACAGCCATCAATCTCGCAGCCGCCATTGCCATACTCGACAAAAGAGTATTGCTCATAGATGCTGATCCTCAGGCCAATGCCACTTCAGGATTGGGTGTAAAGTCTGCCGAGATATCCGCGACTATTTATGATTGCCTGGTGGATGGAACTGATCCTGTAGATGCTATCGTCAAAACCAATACTCCGAATCTTGATCTCCTGCCTTCATCAATAGACCTCGTAGGTGCTGAAATTGAATTAGTGTCAGTTTCCTCCAGAGAATATAGAATGAAAGACGTGGTCGCTAAAATCCAGGACAAATACGATTATATATTTATAGATTGTCTTCCTTCACTTGGTCTTATTACCCTCAATGCACTTGTTGCTGCCGATAGTGTGATCGTACCTGTACAATGTGAGTTTTTCTCCCTTGAGGGATTCGGAAAACTAAAAGATACAATCAATCTGGTGCAACAGTTGCTCAATCCGAAACTGGAAGTGGAAGGTGTTGTACTTTCCATGTATGATCAGCGATTGCGGATGGCCAACATGGTCCTTGAAGAAATAAGGTATATCATTTCTGACAGGATTTTTGAGACAATCATACACCGTAACAGCAAGATAGGAGAGGCACCATCTTTGGGTCAGCCTGTGATCATCTACGATGCCACCAGCAAAGGAGCTATAAATTTCCTGAATCTGGCCAATGAATTTATGGCATTGAATCAGTCAGACATCTTAAAACCTGTCAGATAATGAATAAAAAAAATGAAGTCTCAAAGGGACTCAGGTCGCTGCTTTCAAATATAGAAAAGACCAATAATCCCGCTGAAAGAAGTCAACTGGTCAAGGAATTGACAGGTTCAGTGGCTACCATCAGCCCGGAACTCATAGAAGTAAATCCTTTTCAGGTAAGGACAGAGTTTGACAACGAACAACTCCTCGAACTGGCACAGTCCATCAAGACATCCGGACTGATCCAACCTATTACGGTAAGATCTTTAGGCGGTAATAAGTACCAGCTTATCTCAGGTGAGAGACGATTGCGAGCAGCAAAAATGGCAGGTATTAAAGAAATTCCTGCATATATCAGGGTAGCCAATGATCAGGAAATGCTTGAAATGGCACTTGTAGAAAACATACAAAGAGCTGACCTGAACGCACTTGAAATTGCAATATCCTATCAGCGCCTTATGGATGAATGTAGTATCACCCATGAACAGCTTTCTGATCGGGTAGGCAAAAACCGAAGTACCGTAACAAATTATGTCAGGTTACTAAAGCTTCCGGCTCAAATTCAGGCATCGGTCAAGAGTGGTGAACTGAGTATGGGGCATGCCAGAGCGCTTGCTGGTATAGACAATCTGGCTTTGCAACTCAGAGTATTTAAAGAAACGACCCAACAAAGTCTTTCAGTCAGAGCCCTGAGCAATTGATAAAATATCACCAGCTGCCCAATCCTAAAACAGATTTACTTAAAACAAAACAAATCAACCCCGAAATTATCAAAATCAGGGATGAATTCAGAAGGGCATTTGGGGCCAATGTAGATATAAAAAGAGATAGTATGGGGAAAGGCACTATTATGCTTCCGTTCAACTCCGATGACGAATTCAACCATCTTGTAGATATATTGCGGCACGAAAAAGTATAGTCAAATGAATGCTGTCAATCACCTGATATTGTTACACATTCCTTATTGATATGAATAGATTATGTAGTCTGATTTTAATACTTTCCATGTTTCTTGTATCAGATTCATTGACAGGACAATTTAGCGACAGGGCCAACCCTTTTCCAGGTGCGGGTGCTGAGCCGGATACATCTTTCAATGAAGCAGATACAATTGTCAACAAAGGTGGTTTTTTTTCAATTTTTAAAGGGAAACCCGGCAAGGCTGCATTGTACTCCTTAATTGTTCCAGGTGGCGGACAGGTGTATAACAAAAAGTGGTGGAAAGTACCACTGGCTATCGGTCTCGATGCTGGAGCTACGGGCTGGCTGATATATACCAGGCAAAGTTTTAATAGATCGCAGGAAGAATATCTGAAAGCAGTAACCGATGGCGGATCGACATCCAGATTGAAACAAAAGAGAGATTTTTATCGCAAACAAAGCGAATATGCATGGATATATCTGATTGCCGCTCATATCATTACTGTGGCAGATGCATTTGTAGACAGACATATGATGACATTTGATGTGAGTGATGACCTTACCTCACACAGATCTGATCTTTACATGATGGAAAATCCGACATCAATCAATGCAGGATTCGTTTTCAACCTGAACCATACTTCAAAACATCGTACTCCAAGATTTGCATTTTCTGTAAGGTGATACAATCCACTTTAGATTTATTAAAATATAGTCAATTGATATAAGACCTCCACAACGACTGCTTTATGAAACACAAAAAACGCCTTTCCAAGACAGGATTACCACCGGGCACCCATGTGTACACCGGTAAAAATGTGGATGAAGTATCTCAGATTGAGTTGTTTTCTTACAATAAAACCAGATGTATCCAAAAAAAATTGAATCATACGGTTCCTTACACATTCGAACCTGAACTCAATCACTGGATCAACATATATGGAGTGCATGATGTGGCAGTGATAAAGACATATTGCGACCTGATAGGTGTACATCATCTTTTCCAGGAAGACATTATGAATGTATTTCAGCGGCCAAAAGTGGAGGAAGAAGATGATTATATTTTTACAGCACTCAAAGCATTTGATTGGAAAGCTCAGGCCAACGAACTCGAAGATGAGCAGATTTCAATCATTTTGTCCAGGAATATGGTCATCACTTTTCAGGAAAAACCCAGCGATCATTTTGACATGGTAAGAGAAAGGCTGATGACTGAGGGCTCTGTCGTCAGAGAAAGAAATATAGATTACCTTTTTACAGATTGCTTGATATTACCGTTGATGTGTATTTCGATTTACTTGAAAAAAATGGGGGACTATCTGGAATCTACTGAAGAGTTGATCCTTAACCATCCTGAAAATGGCATCCTAAACAGAATACAATCCAACAAAAAGGATATCATGCAGATGCGAAAAATGATCTACCCTATGAGAGATCTCGTGGCCAAATTGGTTACTTCGGAACATCCGCTGATCGAACCCAAAACCAAAAAAATACCTTCGTGATATTCAGGACCATACCATCCAGATCATGGAGACATTAGAGACATAACCCCTTACATTTATAGTAGGTGTATATGGAATGAATTTTAAGTTTATGCCGGAACTGCATTGGCAGTATGGGTATTATCTTATTTGGGGCATCATGCTCAATATAGTGGTTGCCCTTTTAATATGGTTTAAGAGAAAAGGCTGGTTTTGAAAAAGAGTACATGAATAATCACATAAAGGGAGCCATACTGGCATTTATTGGTGCAGTGATGTTTGCCGGCAAAGCTGTCATTATTAAGTGGATTTATATGCATTATGATGGAATGTCCGCATTGCCGCTACTTGCACTTCGTATGATTTTTTCTTTACCATTTTACCTGGTAGTGTTGTTGTACAGCAGTACAGGTATCTCATATCAGCTTACCAAAAATGATTATTATTACATCATCGGCCTGGGCATCATAGGTTATTATCTGGCGTCGTATTTTGATTTTAAAGGCCTGAATATATTTCTGCTACGCTGGAGCGGTTGATATTATTTATCTACCCGACTTTGGTGGTGCTTTTATCAGCTTTATTTCTTCGAAAAAAAATCACTTCGATTCAAGTAGTAGCAATACTGATTACCTATGTCGGTATCGGGATCACCTTCATTCCCAATTGGATCTGGATCACCAAAATAATGTCATCGCAGGTAGCATATTTATATTTTTAAGTGCTTTGACCTATGCTATTTATCTCATCGGTAGTGGAGAGCTTGTCAGGAAAATCGGGTCGCAGCGCATGACTTCACTGGTGTTGATCGTTTCTTGTATCACTGTTTTGATCCATTATTATGTTGCAGATGGTCGGACTTTATTGGACTTTGATATGATGGTGTACATTTTATGTCTGATTATGGCTATTTTTTGCACTGTTATCCCCACTTTTATGGTAGCCGAAGGCATCAAACTTATAGGTGCCGGCAATGCGGCGATCATCTCTACTGTCGGTCCACTGGCCACTATTATCATGGCTACACAAATTCTTGGAGAAACTTTCAATTTATGGCATGCTGCCGGTACTATCTTGATTTTGACAGGGGTATTTTGGGTTTCAAAAAAATGATGATTTGAAGCCTGACAAATTTGGGTTGCATAATAACAGCCTCAGGCATATGACATCAGATGGGTGTTTCCCAAAATTGCACTTCAATAAAATTCCTTTTGTTTTACCCCATCCCTAAAGGGTACAAAAAGAATTTTATAACAATGGAATGAAAAAATGGGATACACCCCATCAAATCATAAATATCAACAGATTTATTGTCATAAGGATCTCATAGGACGAAGTGCATTTTAGGATTATGAGTAAAACATATTTGGTAGATTTCGATCAAACATGAAAATTTAAACATATTCTAAAGCCATCTATCGTCTTTATAATGGCAACAGGATTATTTGAAAATAAATGCTCGTCGGTATAAAACAAAAAAGGCATCCCAATGAGGAATGCCTTTTAATCAAGTATTTTATAACTTATACTATTTTGAACCTTCTG
This sequence comes from Saprospiraceae bacterium, assembly GCA_016718205.1. Lineage (GTDB taxonomy): Bacteria > Bacteroidota > Bacteroidia > Chitinophagales > Saprospiraceae > OLB9. Next base: position 42,972 of record JADKEB010000034.1, on the reverse strand, counting down.
CTTTCTTAGATGCACAAGATTTTGCGCCATCTTTTTTGCAGCAAGCTTTTCCTTCGCTTTTTCCTGCACAAGCTTTGCCTTCAACTTTTACACCATTTGCATCTTTTTCCATACTTGCAGAAGCAACTTTAGTAAAAGATTTTTTTTCTGCATCAAACTGTACTTCTTCCCAGCTAATTTTACCTGAAGTAGCACATTCTGATTTTTGATAGTAAGAAGTTGCACCAGAGATTTCACAAGTTCTTTTAGTGATAGCTCCTTTGGAAGATTTCATAACTTCATCAGCTTCCATCACAACACTGGCAACTTTTGTCTGGTCATCAGCAGTAGAAACAGAAGCAGCTTTTTTAGACGCCAACAAGCTTTTCCTGCAGATGCTGATTTATTACATTGTGCATTGGCAGATAAAGATGCTACTAAAACAAAAGAAAACAAAAACAATAAATTCTTCATGGATTTACATTTTTTAATGATTAATTAGGTATGATTTCAAATTCAGATACAAATATAATATCTTTTTATTATTTAAATGCACGGTTATACTGTTTTTACATAAATTTTAACATTTACTGAAGCATCATTTCCTTAATCTTGTCGTTCAGTATCTTTAGTATGTAAATCATTTTTTTGAAATTCTTAATTTTCGTAATTTAATTAAATTTTGGTAAAAATTGTTTAAAAAGTTGTAATTTTGCGCCCTTATGAATAATTTTAAATTTTTTGCTTGTTTTTTGCTGATTTTTTTTCTGTCCTGCAAGTCAGAGTTTGAAGCATTGAGGACAAGTAATCAGCCTGAAAAAATATATAAAGCTGCCAATAATTATTTTGATCAAAAAGAATATGACAGGGCTATAGCTTTATATGATATCGTAATACAGTTTTACAGAGGTAAAACAGAAGCTGAGGATTTGTTTTACAAATATGCCTATGCGCATTACAACATCAATGATTTTATTTTGGCGTCTACCTATTTTAAAAAATTTTGCCACTACCTTTACAACCAGCCCAAATAAGATAGAAGCCGACTATATGGCTTCATATTCTAATTTCAGAATGTCTCCTAACTTCAAACTGGATCAATCCTATACTGAAAAAGCGATCACAGGCTTTGAGCAGTTTATCAACCTTTATCCTGGTACTGAGCGTGCTGAAGAGGCCAACAAATTGATAGACCAAATGCGAAAAAAACTGGAGCAAAAGTCATATGAGCAAGGTCATCTGTACTATAAAATCGGTCAATATCAGGCTGCAATGGTAGCCTTCCAAAGTACTTTAAAGGATTTTCCGGAATCAAAAAAAGTGGAAGAAATAAGATTTTTGATCTTGGAATCAAGTTTTATCCTTGCGACAAACAGTATATTTGAAAAAAAGGAGGAAAGGTATAACGAGACACTGGAGCATTACAACACATTTTTAAAAAAACATCCGGCTTCCAAAAAACTAAAAGAAGCACAACAAATAGAAAAAGAAACATTAGACGAATTAAAAAAATTGAAAATATGACAACGGATATTAAATCAAAGGTACAAGGTTTAGACCCAAACATCAAGCCAAGAGACATCAAGGGTCTGGCAGCTCAAACCAGTATATATGAATCCATAGCCGTGATTACAAAAAGGGCAGAGCAGATTTCAATTGAGATGAAGAATGAACTGCATTCCAAACTGGATGAATTTGCAAGTACTTCAGAGACAATTGAAGAAATTCTGGAGAATAAAGAGCAAATTGAAATAAGTAAATTTTATGAAAGACTTCCTAATCCTGCCATCATAGCAACGGAAGAATTTTTGCGAGACCATCTTGAGTTTGGTTATAGTGAAAGAAGAGGGCATACAGAAGAATAATTGTATACACCATGCTGCAGGGAAAAAAAATACTGTTAGGAATTACAGGCAGTATTGCTGCTTATAAATCTGCAGTATTATGCCGATTATTAATAAAAGAAGGGTGTGAAGTAAAGGTCGTAATGACTCATGCAGCTAAAAGTTTTATTTCGCCGCTTACACTTTCCACACTTAGCGGGCATTCAGTAGGTACAGATATCAATGACGGAGAGACATGGAATAATCATGTCGAACTGGGTATATGGGCAGATCTTATTCTGATAGCTCCATGTACAGCAACTACCATATCTAAAACAGCTCATGGTCTTGCTGATAATTTCCTTACTGCCTGTTATCTTTCTGCCAAATGTCCGGCGGTGTTTGCTCCTGCCATGGATTTGGATATGTGGAAACATCCTTCAACTATAGGGAACCTAAAGAAACTTCAGGAATATGGTAATCACATTATTCCTGTGGGAAATGGTTTTCTTGCAAGCGGACTTCACGGTGACGGGCGGATGGCAGACCCTGAAGAAATTGTTCAATATATCGCAAAATATTTTAGGATACATCATGATTTAGCCAATAAAAAAATACTTATCACAGCTGGTCCAACTTTTGAAGCTTTAGACCCGGTACGCTTTATTGGAAACAGAAGCAGTGGCAAAATGGGTTATGCTATCGCTGAACAGTGTGCTCAGAGAGGAGCTGAAGTTACCATTATTTCCGGACCTGTTCAATTAAGTATCCGGACCCCGGGTATAGATATTGTACACGTAGAGTCTGCAAACCAAATGCATCTTGCTTCCAGTGCCAGATTTGATGATGCGGATATTATAATTCTGGCTGCGGCTGTAGCGGATTACACGCCGGTCGTTGTAGCCAATCAAAAAATAAAAAAGACGGAACAACAGTTTTCAATTGAATTGAAAAGAACAGTTGATATAGCAGCAGATTTTGGTAAAAGGAAAATCAAAGACAAGCTCTTAGTCGGATTCGCATTGGAAACAAATAATGAAATTGAAAACGCAACTAAAAAATTACATACCAAAAATCTTGATATTATCGTTCTAAATAAACTCAATGATGCTGGAGCCGGTTTTCAGCATGATACTAACAGGATTACAATATTGGACAGAAAGGGAAACAACAATACCTATCCATTAAAAAGTAAGTCTGAGGTTGCGACTGACATCGTTGATTATATTGTGAATTATTTGAATCTTGATCAATGAAACTAAGAATTTTTTTTACGGTTTTGTATTTTTCTGCATTTTTTGGCGTGCTGGTAGCCCAGGAGCTCAATTTCAGTGTAAATGTAATAACACAGGCATCACTGAAATCACTGAATTCTGATGCATCCTTATTTAAAGATTTGGAAAAAATCTGACGGAATTTGTCAACACTACCAAATGGGGTGAAGATGAGTTTCAACAACATGAAAAGATCAGAGGCTCATTGCAAATAACAATAACTGAAGAAGTTCAACCTACTATTTTTAAGGCTGAGTTTGTATTTCAGTCTGAAAGACCTGTATTTAATTCAACGTATTCAAGCCCGATGATTTCGGTGATTGACAAAAATGTGACTTTTGCCTTTAATGGCTTAAATCCGATTTTGAAAACTACCAATACATTTTACGATAACCTGTCAGCAATTGTAAGTTTTTATGCATATTATGCGTTGGGTGTAGATTATGACTCATTTAGGATCAATGGCGGGGAACCCTACTTTCAGAGATGTATGGATGTGATTACTTCTTTGCCCGCCAACTATGCCAACGATGAAGGTTGGAAAAATGACGGCGCAGGTCGACGTAACAGGTATTGGTTGACGGAAAATGTATTAAACCCAAGATTGCGACAATTCAGACAGGCATATTACGAATATCACAGATTGAGCTTAGATAAGATGTTTGATGAACCGGATAAAAGCAGGGCAATCCTGCTAAGTGCTATCACATCTATGGGACAGGCTAATAATGATTATCCTAATACTTATCTGATGCAGATGTTTAGCGACACAAAAAAAGATGAGATTGTCGAAATATTTAAGATAGGGGACAAAGGACAGAAAACAAAAGTAAAAACTATTATGAGTGTTATTGACCCAAGCAGGTCAGATAAATATAATACACTAAATTAGTACTGGGTTTTTTTTCAAATAGATTAGATGTTTTGTCTGAAATATAAGTTAAATATCCAAAGGTGTAATTTTTTATATTCATCATAATATACATTTTAGTGATAAAAATAGCTATTTTTGCATCCGGCGGAGGGAGTAATGCAAAAAAAATTATAGAGCATTTTAGGAACCATAGTGGTATCGGTGTTGGACTGATTGTGACCAATAACAAATCTGCAGGAGTTATCAGCATTGCTGAAAAAAATAATATTCCGGTAATGGTCATCGAAAGATCTCATTTAAGTGATCTTGATATATTTTTACAGAAGCTTCAGGATTTTACAATCAAGTATGTTATTCTGGCAGGATTTCTATTATTAATTCCTAAAAGACTTATAGATTCTTTTCCGGAAGAATTTTAAACATACATCCATCACTATTACCTAAATATGGTGGTAAAGGTATGTATGGTCATCATGTACATGAGAAAGTCAAATCCTGTGGCGAGAAAGAAACCGGGATGACTGTGCACCTTGTAAATGAAAAGTTTGATGATGGAAAGATATTATTTCAGGAAAAATGTAACATCACTCCCGAAATGACATCTGAAGAGATAGCATCTGAAGTGCTGAAATTGGAACATAAAAATTACAGCAGAACTATTGAAGAATATATCATCAAGCATGGATTGTAAAGTAACAGAATAATATTCCGTATATTATCAATTAACTTGTGTTAATTATTGTTAATTACTGTTAATTGGACATGTTTTAGTATTTTATACTGTAATTTTGTGCCGTATTTAAAAATATTTTAAACCAGACTACTTTTTCAAAACACTAAAATTAATTAAAATGGGAATTATTAAAAATTATCAATCTAAAGGCAGTTGTAAAGTAACCTTTTCGCATCCGGTAAGTGCAGTGTCAGGGGCAAAAGCAGTACAAGTATTAGGTGACTTCAATAACTGGGATATGAACGATGCTTCAAAAATGAAGAAAGGTAAAGATGTATTCAGCACTGTGATTGAGATAACTGCGGGCAAAACATATGAATTCAGATACTTAATTGACAATTCCGATTGGGATAATGATTATGCTGCTGACGGTTATGTGCCTTCACCTTATCCAGGTATCAACAACAGTGTACTCATTCTCGATGCTGTATCAAAAGCAGCCGAACCCAAAACAAAAATTGCAAAAACTGTTTCGTCTTCACCTAAAACAGTAAAAGTTGAAGAAAAGAAAACCGCTAAACCTGCACCTGCAAAAGCAAAGCCTACTGCAAAGGTGGAGACGCCTTCAAAACCAGTAGCAGATAAAAAAGTGAAACTAGCTGTAAAAGTTGTAAAAGATGACCTTAAAAAAATTGAAGGTATTGGACCTAAAATTGCTGAAATTCTTAATAGTAAAGGTATAGTATCTTTCTCAGATCTTGCAAAAGGTAAGGTAGAAAATATTAAAAGAATACTTGAAGAAGCAGGGCCTAAATTCAATGTTCATGAGCCATCCACATGGCCGACGCAAGCAGCGTTAGCAGCTAAAGGTAAATGGGACGAGTTGAAAAAACTACAGGATGAGTTAAATGCCGGCAAGTCTAAAAAGTAATTCGGTATAAAATACTCAAAATATAATCCACATTCTGACTCATCGGAATGTGGATTTTTTTTATCCATAGATCATTTTTGGCGATTTCTAAATTGATAAAGTCAAAGAGATTTTTTATTTGGTTAAATCTTATGATAATGGCATTTTATATAAAGGTATCACATTGTTTCTTCATAAAAGATGAAGACACTATGGCAAAGCAAAGCTATGGGTGAGACTATGATTATCATGAAATAAAGTAATTGTCCGTTGAAAATCAGTATTGATTTCACTACTAGGAGATTTTCTTACGTAGGGTAAATAGGAATTGTCAACCTACAAATTATGTTCTAACTAGTGCTCTGTCAAGTTAAAGTTTTAAATTAAGTTGTGAGATATTTTTGAATAGATCAAGGCAAAAAATGTAGCTGAACTGGGGTAGTTCAGCGAGGCTTTTTAACTAGGAAATATACAAAAAGAGCCACAAACTATTTAATTATTTATCTGGGACAGAGCAATAGAGATATTCGTTCTGGATTTTTACGTTAAAAAATAAAAAGGGGCAGTCTCTTGGAGACAGCCCCTTTTAAAACTTATGTTTTAATCAAACCTAATTAAAAACCACTATTTTTGTTACCTATAAACTTTGATGAGGATTTGACACCTTTTGAAGGAACATAACCTTCAGGTCTTGCCATTTCACTATCTGTAGGTTGACAAACTCTAATTTCTACTCTTCTATTCATATAATGCTCAACTTCTCTTTTTGAAGAACCAACCATAGGAGTATCTTCACCTCCATACATCAGTTTTATTCTATTTCTGTCTAAACCATATTGTGATACTAAATAATTAACAACATTTTCAGCTCTGTTGTATGATAAGCTGCTGTTATAATTATTTGATGATCTTACATCTGTATGTCCTTGAACAGTGACGCATACATCCGGACACATTTTCATGACGGTAGCAACATGATGAAGATGTCCATAAAATTCAGGTTTAATAGTCGCCTTATCAAGATCAAAATGTATCATAGGTAAAAACCATTTGCCACAATCATCACTCTTCGTGGCTCCGGCTTTAGCGTTTATTGCTTTGTTTACATCATCCATTGTGATGCAGCATTTTACATCTGCCACACCTTCTTTACTTACTACATAGCCCGGAGGAGAGAATGGTTCTTTATCCTTATAGTCAGCTATGCCATCACCATCACTATCCAATGCTATACCTCTAGTATCTACTGCGGCACCTGCAGGAGTATCTACTTCTTTGTCCAACATATCAATCACCCCATCACCATCAGTATCAGTAAGGTCAAATACTGGTCTTTGCTTGAGAGAAGCTATGTCGTTCATCTGAGCGTCCAGAGGATTTAACCAGTATAATGGCTCAGTGACTTTGTTGAAGTTACCTAAGTTGATACCCAATCTCAAATTGGTATAATGTGATAAATCATTGTTGTTTGTTTGATCACCGGATGTTCTGAATCTGATACCATCTAGCATGTCATTGTCAGCAACCATTACCTGATGTTCAAGACCTAGGTTAATTCTTTGGCTAAGTTTTCTTGAAACACCCATAGAAGCCGTAAATACTAAATGTATATTAGTTTCATCTCCAAGTCTGAAAATACCAACTTTTTTCCAGCTTTCAGTTTCATAGGTTCCATCATATTTTGCATCAATAGCAGCCTTGATGTCTTTTCTACCTGCTTTGGTGTTTAAATCTCCAGCATTGCTGATAGATGCCAAACCTGAATAAGCGGTAGAACCACCTTTAAGGTCAAGCATAGTTTTGTGAGAGCTAAGACCACCCCCTACTGCAGCATACCAGTTCCATTTGTTTCTGTCTTTGTGAAATAAAAGATTACCTATGTTTACGACACCTTGTAGTGCAAGATAGCCGTAAGTTGTTTTATGTGCAGGGAACCAACCATCTTGGGTTCTGTAATCATTAAATACTGATTCCACTAAACCACCACCTTTACTTGAGTGTGACCACAGTTGAGGATCCAAGCCTTTAGCCTGACCATACATAAAATCAGCTCTGACTGAAAATACATAATGTATTGCCTTTCTCAGGTGAACACCAAAACCATAACCAGCAGGTAACCTTCTGTCTACGTCGCCATCTATAAGAAAGTGACCAGCGTGTACCCCCAGTTCCCAGGCGTTTTTAGGCTTTGCCGAATATGGGGTTTGACCCATTCTCCAGTTTTTGTTTTGATCAGCGTTTACAGTCATTTCATCAGTTACTTTTGGAGCTGTTTCTTGAGCAATAGTTGAAAGTGCCGATAATATCATTACAATGAGTAATGTAAAAATTTTGTTTGTCATAGGAAAATAATTTAAGAGTTTAGTTTATCAACATGCAAATGTAAGAATAATTTAATTTTTTTTTTGTAAAACAAATAAATAAATATTTGTTAACAATTATTTATTTTTAAAATAGGAAATTGGATATTTTATTAATATTTATATATGATCGGTTCTAATATTAAAGCTTGTGATTATATATAAAATTAAAATGTAAATAAAAATTGCATATAATGCTTAAAAAATAATATCATTTTGTCGTCTGTTGACTTTTTAGGGGCAGGAAATAAATTAACAAAATAAGTACAACTTATGTTTAGACTTTAACAATAAATTTTTGTCACTATTTATAATCAAATTTTCTTTAAATTATGATTATTTCTACATTTTTTAAAGTAGAGTTTAATTTTTAGTGCCTTAAAATCAATGTATTATAAGCCTGGTTTCAAAATTATCTTAAATAAATTTTGTGGATTATTTTATTGCCAAAACCATAATATCTTCATTTACTATTTGAAAATATTTTAAATATGCACTATTTTTTGATTGAATTTTTAAGTACTTAAATTTAAAAATGGTGACTCAGACTGAATTGACCAGATTGCTGTTAAGTGATTTTGGGACAATTTATCGAACTGATTGTTTTACTTTTGACTATTATTTAAACCTAAATGCCTGAATATAGGTTTGTGTTGAAGTTCTTTCTGTAGGGGAAAAGTAAAATCAGTATTTTTGCATATGGAGGCATCGAAAAAAATCAATTGGACCGAAAAAATGAATGAGTTGGGAAATGCCCGAATCCCTTTTCTTTTCATTCTTGATTTTGAATTAAAATCTCCCCTTATTTATACATTGGACAGTGTACCTTTCAATATACTTTTCAAGTTGAATCAAATTAAAAATTATACTTTGTCTGGTACTATTTCAAAGAATTTGGAGTTTGCGAAAGTATCAGTTTCAGTGGATCAATATGCGGGATCTTTTAAATCTGTAATGGAAGAGTTGAATTATGGTAATACTTTTTTAATCAACCTGACTTTTCCGACCGAAATAATAACTAATTATAATCTTCGCGAATTATTTAATGTGTCACACGCTAAATATAAATTATATTTCAAAGATGAGTTTATAGTTTCATCACCGGAATCATTTATTCAGATTGTCGAAGATAAAATAAAGACTTTTCCTATGAAAGGTACTATTGATGCCAGTATAAAAAATGCCGGAAATATTATTTTGCACGATCCTAAAGAAACTGCCGAACACTACACTATCGTAGATCTCCTGAGAAATGACCTGAGCATGGTGGCTGATAATGTAAGGGTTGAAAGATTTAGATACCTTGAAGAAGTACATACTTCCAGTAAGACTTTATATCAGGTGAGTTCTGAAATTACGGGTCAATTAGACCCTGATTATCCTGGTAGATTGGGTGATATATTTAAGGCTATTCTTCCCGCCGGGAGTATAAGCGGAGCACCAAAAAAGAAAACGGTGGAAATAATTGACCAAAATGAAATTTGCCCACGAGGGTTTTACACAGGTATTTTTGGAATATTTGATGGTGTAAATGTAGATTCAGGTGTGATGATTCGTTATATCGAAAGGGTAGGGGATAAACTGTATTACCGAAGCGGATGTGGAATAACTCATCAAAGTGACATGCATTCAGAATATAATGAAATGAATGAAAAAGTTTATGTCCCAGTTAGTAGAAACAATTAAGTTGCACGATGGCTGTTTTATCAATGCAGACCTTCATGAACACAGGTTAAATCTTGCAAGGAAGCTCTTGTTTGGTAAGCGCAAACCATTAAGTCTGGAAGCATATCTCAGATCATTGGATGTTCCCTTGGAAGGTGTATTTAAATGCAGAATTATTTATGCTGAAGACATCATTGATCATCAGATTACTCCATATATCATTCGCGAAATATCTATGATCAGATTAGTGACAAATGACGATATTGAATACTCCTTCAAATTTTTGGAAAGGGTTGATTTGGATGCATTATTTCATGAAAAAGGAAATGCTGATGAAATTTTGGTGTGCAGGAAAGGACTTATTACTGACGCATATTATTATAATGTAGTTTTTCAGAAAGGGCACGCCTATTTTACTCCTTCTGATCCTTTGCTAAAAGGGATACAGAGGCAGTTTTTATTAAATACAAAAATGATCACAAAAAAAGAAATTAAAGCCGAAGACATTTATAAGTATGATTATATCCATTTAATCAATGCTCTGACACCACTTAATGCGATCAAAATGTCTGTTGATCATATTATCATATAACCTCAAGCTGAATGGTGTAAAATTACAAGAAATGAAGCGTCAGGTGATCAAAGGTTCTATGTTAATATTGAAAGGATTGGTTAAGTATTTTCCTGTGCTTTTTGAATTCTTACTGACTGTATTTAAATTTATTGTGAAAAATCTGGTAAGCTATCGCAAGTGTGTGATAAAGGACAATCTTAATAACAGTTTTTGTGATGTTTATGCAGAAGATGATAGAAATCAAATAGTTGACAAGTATTATAGTGTTATGTTTCGCTATATTAAGGAAACTATCATGATGCTTTCGTTTGATCAAAAGGTGTTAAAATCAAAAATCAATTATCATGAACAAGATCGTTGGGAAGGATATTTCAACAATCAAATGAGTGTAATTGTTACTGCATCTCACTTCGGAAACTGGGAAGTTAATATGGTTGCTTTTCCGGCATTGACAAGGATGAAAGTTGTAGCATTTTATAAGCCAATGTCAGGTTCTGATGTAGAAAAAATAATGTTTGAAGCCCGGTCAAAATTTGGATTACATCTTTATCCCATCCATCTTACTGCCAGAGTTATGCAAGAATTGAAAATGGAAAGAGTCTTGTACGTCTTTTTAGGAGATCAGTCACCATTGAATATGAATGGAGTCTATTGGAATACCTTTTTGAATCAGCACACCCCGTGGATGACAGGGGCAGAAAAACTGGCAAAAAAATATCATTATCCTGTGGTATATCTCTCTCAAAAGCCAATTATCGCAAGTGATGTATGGTATGAGTTGAACTTTTACCTTATATCCGATGATTCTGCCGACACCATAGAAGGAGAGATTACTGAAAAATATTCAAGGATACTTGAAGCTGAAATTAAACAAAATCCTGAATATTGGCTTTGGTCTCACAACCGCTGGAAAAGAGCAAACATTAAAAACTTGGCTCACAACAAATCATTTGGCTGAAAAACAAACAAATACAAAATTTGTCAGAATGGAATTTATAGTATACCTTAATTATGTTCAGAAAGGTTTTCCTACGATAACATAGAAAATATTAGTAGTAGTAGGTCCGGATTATTTACATTTATTGTTACAAAAGGCATTAGTTATTCCTTAATTCCTGTCCTATGGTCAAAGTGTCAGAAAACAACATTATCCTGAGATTTATATTCCTGTTGATATTCTCGATGGAGTCATTTATTAGCTTGATGATAACTTCAGCTTTGGATGTATTGATGATTTTTTCCATTTTCGCAGCTACATCCATTTCCTTTGATGTGAGTTGAACATTTTCTGATTTTGTCATCATTCTGAATAAATATTGTCTGAAAAAGTGAAGACCATATTCAAAAAAATTCTTTTGTTCGTCTTTATCCATTTCAGAAATTCCTTTTATCCATTCATTGATTTCTACGGCATCAGATTTATATGCCACCCTCAGCCAGGAAATAAGCATTTCAGAATAATCAGTAGCTTCATTTTTTGCAATATTCATAGCAGCATTAATATTGCCATCGGCCAGATTAGCAAACTGTAGTGCTTGATCCTGATGAATTCCGTATTTCTTCACCAGAAAATTGCTTATTTCATAGTTTTCATATGCGGGGATTTTTACCAATTGGCATCGACTCAATATAGTCTGGAGTATCATGTCCTGATTTTCTGCAACTAAAATAATGAAGGTATTGTCTGTCGGTTCTTCGATGAGTTTAAGAAGTCTGTTACCTTCATTGAGGAGATACTCGGGCAACCACATGATCAGAATCTTATTGTCAGATTCAAAAGACATCATATTGAGTTTATGCATGATATCATTACATTCTTTGACATTGATATTGGGAAGATTGTTGTCTGCGTCTATATGTTGCAACCAATCGCTTGTATTCATATCCGGATTGGTTTTAAGAATCTCTCTCCACTTAGGAAGGAAGTCATCACTTGTAGTATCTGAACGTTTTTTATCACCGGATTTTACCACAGGGAAAGAAAAGTGAATGTCCGGGTGGATAAATTTATGTGATTTAATACAATTGGAACATACACCGCAACTATCTGCATCAACTCTCTCCTGGCATTGGATATATGATGCATATGCCAGTGCCATAGGTAGTGCTCCGAATCCTTCTTTACCTAAAAACAACTGTGCATGAGGTATTCTGCCATTATCGACTGCTTTGATTAAACTTTTTTTGACCGATTCTTTTCCTGCAATTTCTTTGAAAAACACTTAATTCAATATTTATTGTCAAATAATCTGCGATTAATTCTGATTTGAAGGTCAAAAATACAACAATAACATCATATTTTGACTCTGGTACCATTATAATGGAATGGGGCACTAAATATATTTTATTTAACCTGTCATCGGCAAACAAATAAATATTTCTATTGTTAGCTTTACTGTTTTGAATCAGTTAATAAAATATCAACACAAATTGCAAAGATGAAGGCTTCAGTAATCAGAAAAAGCCATTTTAATGCGGCGCATAGATTGCATAACAGAAAGTGGTCTGAAGAAAAAAATCAAGAAGTTTTCGGGCTATGCAATAATGCAAACTATCATGGTCACAATTATGAACTTGAGGTCAAATTGACAGGAGAAATAGATCCGGAAACCGGATACGTTTATGATATGAAACTCTTAGCCAACTTGATAAAAATGGAAATTGAAGAGAGATTTGATCATAAAAATCTGAATCTTGATGTCCCCGATTTTATTGATCTTATACCTAGTGCTGAAAATATCTCTGTAGTGATTTACGATATCCTGCGACAGAAAATTGAAAGCGAATTTGATTTATCGATCAAACTGTGGGAAACACCCAGAAATTGTGTAGAATATCCTGCAAAAATATAAAAACATTTGGGTGTCTCCCAAAATTGCACTTTAATAAAAATTCCTTTTGTTTTGCCCCATCCCATGCCTACTCGGCAGGCAGGCCTAAAGGGTGAAAAAAAGAGTTTAACCTAAAAATCTAAAATGAATTTCCTATTCCAGACCAAAAGTACTGCAAAATAAGGCACTACGTTCATTTTACACTTCGCACCATAACCTGTACCTCCTTGCGGTAGCGATGCTACAGCTAAAGCTGCACACAGTATGATTTGTCGTCCAAAATGCTTATTTTACCCGCCTGCTCCGAAGCGGGCAGGTTGTATTTTTGATCTTCATAACGGAACTCATTCTAGATATTTAGGTTTAATAACAATTGAATGAAAAAATGGGATACACCCAAGTATCCAACACATTCAGATCAACGGAGGGAGCAAATCACCATGCCAGAATAGCTGGATTTACATCAACACTCCGAAAACAAAACATCAATGTCTTCTCTACAATTATGGATGTTTTTGATGGCAAAGAAATTACCTTTGTTGTTTTAAAATAAGAGTATGTTTAAATTTTTAAATATGTAAAAAAGTGGGAATCAATGCATAAATTTGCCTTAATCAAAATAAGAAATATTATGCAAACTCAATTTACTAAACTGAGCGATTCCCAGTGGCAATTTATGTCAAAATATTTACCTGTCAAAAGAAAAAGGCAACTCAATTTAAGGGATATCGTTGATGGCATTCTTTGGATTTTAAGGACTGGAAGTAAATGGAGAAATATGCCGTGTATTTTTCCTAAATGGAATTCTGTATATTACTATTTTAGAAAGTGGTCATTAGATGGTACCTTATTTAAGTTAAACGAAGCATTAAACATATATGAGAGATCAAGAAGAAACAAATCTGATAGTCCTGGCATGTTAAGCATTGATAGTCAATCCATTAAAGCAGGACCTTTTGTCTCTTAAAATAAAGGCATTGATGGGAATAAAAAGATAAATGGAAGGAAAAGGCATATTGTGACAGATACATTGGGGCTAGTGTGGAATGTAGTAGTACACAGTGCAAATCAATACGATGGTCAAACAGCAAATCAAGTTATAAATCCCCTAAAGAAACCTCCTTACAATCTACAACTTTAATAACCAGCTTCCTTTTTCCAGGTCAGAACCAGAGAAATAATCCCGTCATAACTCGCCAATCCATCTGACATGCCATGTGATTTTAAATATAAATCATAAATCACATCCCTGAACCAGGGCAGGATGTCAGGGTATCTGTTGATATCTTTTCTGATGGCCTTCAGATCTGCTTTTACTCCTGGCAACATAGATGCATACACATTGTCAGCCCTTTCTTCAGAAAGATGATCCACTTCCCGGTACAAATATCGCCAGTAACCCAACCATCCTGAATATTGGATATGAGAATTTTCAGATTTGATACAAGTGACAAAACCTATAAAATTGCACTCCCCTTCATCAGTATATCCGTACCCATGAGCCATTTCGTGAGCCAAAGTAAATGGCCATTGAATAGGGTTCAAACCAGGATCTATATGACCTTCACAAACCAATGGTATGTATATGCCTGCAGTAGATAATGACAATAAAATGCCTTTGGGGAACAATTGCCTGATCCTTACTCTTCCTGTGGCTTTGTCACCGTAGGATGTCAGAAAACGTTTTTGTTCTATACGGATATCATTTTCCATCATCGTCCAATCAGGATGGTATGCTAGTGCTGAAGTATCCTTTGATATTTTGATTCTAAGTGCATTTACTTTTGCAGAGACTAACTGCATTTCTTGCATTAACATTACAGAATCAGGGTATACAGCTGTGAGACCATGTTTTTCTATCCACGATGGCCGGTAATAGTTGAATCCCCACAAAAAGTAAAAAAGGAAGATGACCCATCCAAGAAAATTAAAGGTACTTAAGATTTGATCCATCCAGGTTCCTGATTTACTTCCTGCTTTTTTATATTTCCTGAAAAAAAATAAAAGAAGAAGCACCGGAATCAAAATATAAATGAAAGCAAAGGGTATCATACCCAGTGTATAATCATATATGCTACGTATCAGTGGAAATATAAATGTTCCATAGATTTGAAAGACCCATTGTGCCAGTCCCAATGCAGATACAAGGTGTATTAAGACAAGGATCGCCAGTGCTGAGAGCCCTTTATATTTGATCATGCTCATCATAAGAGATATTCTTGGATATATCACCTGTATAGGATTATTTTTCCATTCCCTCGTACTTTTCTTTTAGCACAGGATTTGTTTCATTCTTAACGATGAAGTTAATTTTATCAATGATATTGACTAGTGTTTTTCTTTCATCTTCATTGGCTGAAGTTTCATATCTTGAACTGAGGTCTTCAGCTATCTTATTGAGAGTCACCATGGCTATATACTTTCTGTACATATTGCCGTTTTTAAAGGAGGCTATTTCCGTAAGGTACTCTGATGCATCGGTCAGCGTCTTCATACTTTTGCCTTGAAAATACTCCTGTAAGCGTTCATAGAAATCAAATAATTGGTAAAGGTTGATGTTTTTTGCTTTTCTACTGATGTATTCTGAGTTTTCAGGACTATCTTCTGTTAAGATAGAGACCAAGGTCCCTGCCAGCTGGTCTGCATCTTCATTTTTTAATTTTTCGATATAGGGACCTACTTTTTCAGGTTGAACAGAATGCAGCAACTCCAAAGCCAACCCGATGACAGGGTAAGATTTTTCAGTATCAAGGATCAATTTGCACAAGGCTCCTGGATCAAAATCTTCACTGCCTGCCAATCTCATCAAAGCATCATGTCTTACTTCTGAATGAGGATCGCTGAGTGTTTTTTCCTGAAGCATGGGTAAATACTGAAACAGCAGACTATCCGGAATCGCATTTATAGCAAGAGATCGTAATGTGTGGTGTTTTTCATTCATACCTTGGACCAGAAGATCATAATTGCCATCAGAGGTATTGCTAAAAGCTACCATTTTGTCCATATAGTTGGGTGAAAATCTAAATTGAGCCTTGTATTGCTCATTCGTTTTGTTTTCATTGATCATGGCAAGCAACACATTTTTACCATCAAATACATAGGTGGCCGGCTTCATTTTAAGGTCTTCTATGAGGATTCTTTGTTTTTTTTCATTGATCACGACGGGGTGAAACTGTACACTTCCATCAGGATAGTAGATAGCAATATCTACTGGAAGCCTGAAATTCTGATGAAAGCCTTTAGGTGTACCCGACTGATCTACTTCTACCAATAGCACTTTGTTTTCGTCATTATAGGTGTATTTGACATCCAGATATGGGTGTCCCGTACCGAGAAACCACTGATCAAAAAACCAATTAAGATCCTGGCCACTGATGTCTTCAAACGCCATGCGAAGTTCATCTACTTCAACAGCTGAATTTTCATTTTTTTTGAGGTAGTAATTGAGTGAAGCAAAGAAAACATCATCTCCCAGATAATTTCTAAGCATATGCAGTACTAATCCTCCTTTATTATAACTGTGGGCGTCAAACATTTTTTCTTTGTCATCATAGTAATAGTCCACCAAAGGGTGGGCACTGCCACTCATCACCTGACTGTAGTATCCGTTCATTTCATTCATCCTGTGGTGTTCGGCCCTGTTCTTTCCATATTTGTGCTCAAACCAAAGATATTCAGCATAATTTGCAAAGCCTTCATTGAGCGTCAGGTTGGACCAATCTTCGCAAGTGACGAGATTGCCAAACCAATGATGCATCATTTCGTGGGCTACGATGTAGTCATTGTCATTGTCGATGAGTTCGCGCTCCGTTTTTTGTACAAAATCACCAAACACTACTGCTCCGGTATTTTCCATTGCTCCCGAAACAAATTCCCTTACTACCACCTGACTGTATTTGTCCCAAGGATAAGGATATTTGAGCTTTTCAGTAAAAAATGATAGCATTTCGGGCGTATGGTTAAATATTTTTTTGGCATGACGGCCAAATCCTTTATCAACGTAATAATGAAGTGGTATGGAATTCCAAGTATCAGTCTCCTCATCAAATTCGCCAACGGCTATCATAGCAAGATAGGGTGTGTGCTCTCTGTCTTGTTTCCAGTGATCAGATCTGGTACCATCAGTATTCAGTTTTGAAGATATTTTTTTACCATTGGATAAAGTACTGAACTTTTTGTCAACTGTGAGGATGATTTCCTGTGAAAATCTTTCTGTGGGTTTGTCAAATGTCGGAAACCACCTGCTGTTATTTTCGGTTTCGCCCTGGGTCCATATCTGAGTGGGGAGGTCAGGGTCTGTGTCGTCCGGATCGATGAAAAACAGTCCTTTGTCAGATGTGATGGCGTCACTTCCGGATGCTATATTTTCGTCAGGTTTTGCTGTATAGTGAATCCTTACCTGAATTTTTTCAGAGCTTTTTATTTCTTTTCCAAGATCTACATTCAGTGAGACACCATCATATTGATAGATGTATGCCTTTCCATCTGTAGCATTGCTGACAGAGTGAATATCAAATCCGACAGCATCCAGTATTACAGAATTTATTGGTTTGAAATATGGTTTGATGGTGAGGTCTGCTACACCGTGCACATGTCTTTTTGCCCAGTCAAATCTGAGATCCAGCTTTGTGTGCAGAATATCATACTCCATGGTCTTTGTAGCTCTGAACTCTTTGGGCAATGAATCAATGACATTTGCTCCACTTGTAATCACCAGTGTATCTAATAATTCTTCCTGGAGTAACCCGTCATCCGGAGCAGTATACGTGATTTCTTTTTTAGAAGCACATGACACTAATAGTAATATAGCCAGATGCCAAATATTTTTAAAAATTAACGATTTCATTTAAACTATTTGTGATAAAACCTGCAAATGTATGGATATCAGTTCATAACATCTAAATTTGGCAAAAGTTATTCGTCAATCGTTGTTAATAAGGTATCAGGTTATAATAAAAAATGTAATACAGTTTATTCTCTTACAAAATGTTCATTTTCATTTTCATTTTAATACAAATACCGTATATTTGAATTCTAATAGATGAGATTAAAAACCCTAAAAAGCTGAATGACGCCAATTCTGAGAGATTATGATTTTTGAAATATTTATGGGTATATATTTCAAATAATTTAGGACTTAGAGTATGTTTAAATTTTTATTGCCTTAAAATCAATGTATTATGAACCTTACTTCATTATAATCGCCTTATTTAGTTCACCTGTCCGCCTATAACAAAGTTGTCAGGCAAGCTAAATGCGTTGATTATTTTATTGCCAGAACCATAATTCCTTGATTTACAACTAAGAAAAAATTTAAACATACTCTTATCTTAATCAAATTCCACCAAACCCTAAATTTTAACACATATGAAAACAACGGTTTTTTTAATAGTTATTTTAAGTTCAGCACACCATCTTTGGTCATGTAGTTGTTTTGGTCATTATGAAAGAGATTTTTTCAAAGTCGTCAAAAAAAGCCATCAGGTATATTTTGGCACAGTTGAAAAAATAGATTTTAGTTTTTCATATCAGGGCAGGAAAGCACATACAATGTACATCAAAGTCATCGATACACTTGCCGGATGTGAATCAACCAAAGGAAAGACAATAGTCATCACTGGTCAGGATGGGTTAAATTGTGGAGAATCAATGTCTCAGCAGTGGATTAAAGAAAATATAGTTGTTGCCCTGGAAAAAAGAATGTATTATACATATGGTTTAGATACTTTTCATCTCCTCGGTTGTGGTGCTCACTTTCATCTTTTCAATACGCAGGGGCCTGAAGGTACCACAATAGAATTAATAAAAAGCAAAATAAGAAATGTTATCACGAGTACAGCTGAATTACCAGGAGAAAGTAACCTAATATTATATCCCAATCCCACAGATAATGTTTTGAATGTATACTGTCCCGATCATTATATACATGACGTTAAATTGTTTTCATCAGGAAATCAAGAAGTCAGCATACCTGTTGATTGGAAATCAAATTTTATATCGATACCAGTAAAAGATTTTCTCCCCGGGGTTTACACCATTGTACTATGGACAGATGACAAAAAATTAATCAAAAGATTTGTGAAGTTGTAGAAGCCATTTTCGACGTAATCAGAATTAGTGAACTTCAGCGATTAATGCTTACATCATGTTATCTTATCCGTTCAGAATTGGTGTTATATACTGAAAAACCTATCACCCTATCGTAAATATCACCTAAGCCGCGGTAATAGACCAATGCCTGATATTCATTTTCTGTTTCATTCCATGACCCTTCCATCACCGGAAAATTGACTTCGTTGTTTTTATTGAGGACACCATACATGTAGTTGTAGTATCCTTGCTTAAGGACAGCCTCAGTTACATAAAGGTCCCGTTTTGAGTCATATTTCATTTTAAATTCCTCTGTTGGAAGCCAGTTGTTCATAGAGCCGAGCACATATATTTCATCATCCTGAAGATGGACCATATCATCGAGGACAAATGTCACATTGGTGTAATCAGACCTGATATTTCTTTCTTCAGCCGTATAATTACCATCCAAAAGGCTGTTTTGTCTGATGATGCTTCCTACGATGGAATCTCTGAGAGACTGTCTCAGGTTTTGGTCAGCATTGGTAGTGTTAATAAATCTGTCCAGTACATCACCTGTTGTTGTTTGTCTTAATCTCTCAAAATTTTCAATAATAAATCTCCCGTTAAAATCAAAATTGGCGATATGGACTTTATTTCTGCGGGACTGGTCGGTCATGAGGATGACATCAGTTTCGTTTTTGTTTCTTTCTATAAATTTTACTCCACGTCCTAATCTCATCAGACTGCGGGTATCAAAATCCCGAAATTCGGTCAGACCCCACCATGCATAAGTATTGAGTTTGTTGAATCTTAGGCTGTTGACAGTAAAAAAAGAAGGTTTTGACGTTATGGCTGTATTCCAGTTTTCATTTTGCATGACCATTAGACTGATTTCATCCATAGGATTCCGCATTTTAAACCCTTCAAAGTTGATGTTTACATTGAGTTCTTGTTTGTAGCGTATGTTTTCTACATCTGCCGGAAACACACTCTTCATTTCTATACCTACTCTATTTTCCTTGACAACAAATCTCCTCGTGAGTATGGGGTATTCGATATTATCTTCATAGATTACCAGCAGATAGTTTCCTGAAATCTTAAATTGCAGGTCTTTATTTGGAAATTGTTGCCAATAATGTATATATGGAATCCTGGTGTTGATAGAGTAAGAGTAATTGCGGAGTCTTTCGTCATTGAATCCATGGAAAGCATCAATTTCGCTTATGGATGATGGTTTCCAGTTTTTGTCACAATGAATCACCTTGTAAAAAAGATTTCTTTCTTCATTGAGCAAATCATCAAATTTTAGCATGATAAATTGTGCGCTGTTTAGTGTAAGCACCGGAAAGTTGGTGGGTAAATTATTGACTTCATATGTGACTGTCTTGATTTGCTCATCATATATTTCATTTATGAAGTTAAAATTGTAATCTTTTGCAGCGGCAATCTGGAATGAATAGGAGAGTACTAAAAGCGTAAAAAGGTTTTTCATTTTATTTATAAATAAGATTAATACAACGTTATTTGATCCCAAAATAGTGTTAAAATAGTGTTTAAATTTTTTGATTAGGTTAATGTCCTATTTGAACAAAATGTTTGTATATTTTCATATCACAACACGCTACGGAGTATCATTAAAGAATTGATGTCTTTGAATCCGCTGATGTGCCATTTGTAGTATTGCAATAGGTGATCTGTGATGTCATTTCTTTCAGCTCTGGATAGATGTAAATCTTTCAGTGAACTCCGATCTACAGCCAAAAGTTGGGCGATAGAAAGACTTGTATTTTCATTTATCAAATGAATGGTGGCTTCATCATGATAATTGCAGAAGGAACCTTCCATCATATCAAAATATGGGGCATCATCTGAGTGATTTTTTAAAGGACCAAAACCCAGTAAATAGCTGAATTCGAGTAAAAACTTAAGATGTAACAGATTTGAATAATGGCTTTCATCGTCGATGTAGATGAACCATCCTTTTAGAAACTCATACATCTCAGAGTTGGCTTCTTTTTCTTTGATAGCATTACGACATACTTCCAGCATGAAGGTGGAAATAGAAGAGATCAGGACATTGATATTGATATTTCTATAGAATACAGACAGGTTGAGCTCTTTTATTCTGGACAGTTTTTCTGCATCCTGTTCATATGCAATCACGTGTATAAAGTTACAAGGTCTGAGTATAGCTGCCTTACTATTTGATTTTGTACTTCTTACTCCTGAGACTATGAAAGTCTTGAGTCCTTTTTCCTGGGTATAAATATCAGCAATGACACTCGTTTCTGAGTACTTGATAGTCTTGAAAATGATACCTTCGGTGCTGAAAATTCTACTCATAATTTTAGATTGGTTGGGTCTAATATTCCCAACCTTCAATAGGATCTACTTTGTATGCTTTCTTTGTTGCTATTCTTTGTTTTTGTCTTTCAAAAATTAATTGAGCCAAGAGGATATATGCAGGTTCTGCATGCATAGGAGTCAGGGCATTATTGATTTTGTATTCGTCGATATCCAGCCTGTACATATAACTGAGCAATAAATCTTTATCATTGTCTAAAAACCACTGAACACGCTCTGCAATCATTTCCAACCATTGCTCATCTGTAAGTCCTTCAGGATCAGGCTGGAGTAAATGGAGATTATGTTGAGATGGCATATTCATTTTATATTTGTCTACTTTCGTTCAAAAATGTAAATTTGAGTCCACTCCGAAAAGTTTTTGAATAAAAAAATATTAAAATATTGATTTCTACTGCATTGATAATCAAACGTTTGACCTTTAGGGATCGGATAAAAAACGGTTGATAATCATAAAATATTTATTTTCGGAGTATACTCAAATTGAAAAACATTCTCTAAACACCATCTAACAGATTTCAAGCAATTCATCTATTATTTTTCGTTGATTTGAAAGTCTTGGAATTTTTGACTGACCACCTAATTTTCCCTTTGATTTTAACCAGTTATGGAAAGTATCTTTAGGAGCAATCTTTATTTTCAGTGGCATTAAGGCCATATCTTTATATCTTTTGGCATCATAATCAGAATTTAAAGATCTTAGATTATCATCCAGTATTTTTTCAAAATTTTCAAGATTGACCGGCTTTTGTTCAAACTCAATAAGCCATTCATGACCACCTTTCTTATTGTCTTCCATATAGACAGGTGCCACTGTATATTCAGCAATAGTAGAAAATGTCAGATCACATGTCTTTTTTAATGCCTCGTCTGTATTGTGCACCATCAATTCCTCACCAAATACGTTGATGAAATGTTTTGTTCGGCCGCTTACCAAAATTCTATATGGCTGAACTGTAACAAACCTGATGAGATCTCCCGGCATATATCTCCAAAGTCCGGACGATGTAGTAATGATAATGCAATAATCCTTATCGACTTCTATATCTTTCAATGTCAATACCAGCGGATCCGAATGATCGATGTTTTCAGCCGCTATAAACTCATAAAATATAGAATTATCGAGCAACAACAACATTCCTTTTTCATGCTTTCTGTCCTGAATGGCAAAGTAACCTTCAGAAGCATTGTACACTTCGTAATACTCCATATCCGGAGAAGGGAGAAATTTTTTGAATTGTTCAATATAAGGATCAAAACCCACACCACCATGAAAATATGTTTTTGCATTTGGCCATATTTCATGGATATTGGATTTGCCTGTGACTTCAAGCATCTTTTTAAACAGAACAATGGTCCATGTAGGTACCCCCGCGAACATGACCACATCTTCATTCACACAAATTTGAGCCATCTTATCAATCTTTTTTTCCCAATCGGGAAGCAATGCAGTATCGAAGTCAGGAGTGTAAAATGGTCTTCCTATCGCCGGCATCCTCGAAAGCAAGATAGCTGACACGTCTCCCGTGATGAGTTCATCATTGACATGGTGCAAAGATCCACCCATTATGAGATTTTTTCCGTCAAATATGCGCGCATCAGGCTTCTTGTCATACAGTACAGCCATAGCATCCCAACTTGCAGCTACATGATTTTCAAAAAGATTTTCTTCTGAGATGGGGATAAATTTGCTTCGGTCGTTGGTAGTTCCTGATGATTTGGCATACCACTTCACGGTACCTGGCCAGAGGACATTGCTTTCGCCCTGCATCATTCTTTGGATATAAGGAAATAAGTCTTCATACTTCACTAATGGAATTCTGCGTGCAAATTGTTTGTAATTTTTTATTTCTTCACTTTTATACAACTTTCCGTATGAAGTCTGTTGCAATTGTTCCAGCAATTTGAGAAAAACTTCTTCCTGCAGTTCATAAGGATTTTTATACATCGATTCAATGCGGAACCTTCTGAATTTCAGGTAGCCTTTGATCAAAATATTGAAAAATCCATAAATCATAAATGTCACTTAAAATTAAACTAAAGAATTCTATAGAAAAGAGTCAACAAAAATATGTGATCAGAAAAGTCAAGCTTCGAGTAAACCATTTTCTTAAATCAAATAAACAGCGAAAAATATAAACTTTTTGATTAATAAAGAGAAAAAGTATAAAAAATATAGCTTCTGTTGATTAATTCTTTCATTTATTGAGTGTAGGATTTACTACCCTTGCTGATTGGTTTTTTTCATGTTGATTTGTTATACCAAAGCCCTGTGTTGTTTGAGAAGTTTTTCTACAGTTTGATTCAATGTCTGAATAGATCTTGATTGGTGATCTATGATTTTTTTCATCCCGTCCATTTCCTCATGGAATGCATTTCTGATATTATTTGGAGAAGGGAGGTATGGCGATATTTTTACCTCTACGTGCCAGATTTCTCTGACCTCGTTTACTGATACGTCAAATGGTTCATAAAAGTTGTTATCAGATATTAAAGTAAATTTGCCGGATTCTCTGATTTTATTAATGACTCTTTTGATCACAACAGATCTGTCAAGAACAACAACATAAACCAAATTATTTCTCACGGAGCTGTAAAGGTTGTTGTTATCTACTTGTGAGCAAACTACCTTATCACCTGCAAAAAGAGAAGGTTCCATGCTATCTCCTGCGATATCAAAACACCTGTAGGTACCGTGTTGAAATTTGTAATCCGGGAGTGAAAAACTTACTAAGTCATCGAGGAAAACTTCATCATGAAACTGCTCTGTATATCCTGCATATGCAGATACTGGTACATGAAGGATACGCTCTGTTGAAATATGATTTTTAACTGATGACTGCTGCTCTATACCGTCTTCATTGAATGGGGAGCCTATGCCTGAAAAAATATAGCTGGGGTTGATTTGGTATACTTCGATGGTGTTTTTCAGCAAGTCTATGGTAACATCTCGTTTGCCTTTCATGATATCATTCATATTTTGAGGATGATAATCTACAGAAATCGCAAACTGTCTTAACGACTTTATTTCATTACGTTCTTTAAGTTTCTCGATACAATGAATATATCTTTCTGTTACAATATTACACATGGGCTTAAAAATGAAGGTTGGTGAACTTCGTAGCCACAAATGTAAAAAAATATTATATTTAAAATTAAAATAATATATAGAAATTATTAAAAAATAATATAATATGAAAAATAGTGTGTTGAATCATAATATTTTAGCAAGCGATTTCCTGAAATTCTCAATAATGTATCATTCAAAACTTCCTACCAAAAGTGGTAAAAGGATATTCACTCCGATGGATTTTGATGAAAATCTCTTTACATATCTCATATTGACGTTTGATTATTAAGTATTTTGTGTTGATGAATTTAAAAAATGTATGTATTAAGTAGAATTTAGTGTCATGTTCCTAATCAACAGGAAGCATTTTTTGCAAACCATATGTTAATTATAGCTTTTATATGGATATTAAAATCCTGAAAATGAAAGTGATATAAATTTAAGTGTTTATCTTTGTGATAAGTTAAGTGTGACTTAATGTTTTATGTCAGTCTTAATTTGTGGCTGTTGAAATGCCGGTTCTTATTTTTTTTAACAATAAAAACAAACTAAAAAATGTCAATCAACTTATTAGACTTAGTAAAAGATCAGGTGTCTGGTCATTTAGCAAAACAAGCGAGTTCTTTTCTTGGTGAGTCAGAATCTTCAGTTACATCAGCTTTAGGCGGAATCATGCCGGCTTTACTGGGTTCAGCGATTCAAAAGTCAAGTACTGCATCAGGTGCTCAGGGCCTTATGGACATTATCGGAAAACTCGATTTGGGTAGTTTAGGTAATATCGCAGGCTTATTCGGTGGTGGAGCTTCCAATGTGAATGGATTACTCAATTCCGGAGGTGGGATAGTAGATTCACTTTTAGGAAACAAATCAGGTGGAGTGATTGATTTAATTACAGGATTGAGTGGTATGAAGAGCGGTTCTACGTCTTCATTGCTAAAAATGGCTGCACCATTTTTGATGAGCATCATTGGCAATCAGATCAAAGGGAAAGGCTTATCCGCTTTGACTGACTTATTAGGAGGTCAAAAGAGTTTTGTTAATGCTGCTCTTCCAGCAGGCTTAGGTAGTCTGCTCAATTTTGCTGATTTAGGTTCTGCGCCAAAAGTGAATACAAATATCAACACAAACGTACCTTCAACTGGTGGCAACAACTGGATGAAATGGTTGCTTCCTGTACTTTTGGGTGCTGCAGTACTTTACTGGCTGAGCACAAAAGGTTGTGGAAAAAAAGCTGTTGACGCTACTACAGATGCTATAGAAGCTGTTGACTCAACTGCAACTCAGGCGATGGATGCCGCAGGTGCTGCTGCTGACTCACTTGGAGCTGCTGTAAGTAAACTTTTCTCTTACAAATTATCTTCCGGATTCGAGCTTGTAGGAGCTGCTGCCGATGGTATTGAGAGCAAACTCATCTCAGCTATCGAAGCTGCTGGTCCGATAGCTGATAAAAATGACCCTATGGCATGGTTCAATTTTGACAGACTGCTTTTTGACACAGGTAAAGCCACATTGCAGGCTTCAAGCCAGGAGCAATTAAAAAATATAGCTGAAGTACTTAAAGCTTTCCCTAAGGTAAAACTTAAAGTAGGTGGATATACTGACAATGTGGGTGATCCAAAAGCTAATCTAAGACTTTCTACTGACAGAGCATTCAATGTTGTGGCAGAACTTGTGAAACTTGGTGTTGAAAAAGGACGTTTGGCTCCTGAAGGATATGGTGATAAATTCCCTGTAGGAGACAACACTACCGAAGAAGGACGTCAGCAAAACAGAAGAATTGCAGTAAGAATCACAGAAAAATAAGATATTACGGTTATGGTCAAAAGCAACTTTATGATGAAGAATTTTTGACCTTAATATTTTATATAAAAAAAATTCGAAGCCGGTCGCTACATTGACCGGCTTTTTTAGTATTATTGATTCTTGAAATTTTTTTCATTCAAAACAAAAAATGAGATATGGATACAAAATTTAATATAGCCGTCTTGATTGATGGAGACAATGCGCAACCCAAACTTTTACAGGCAATTATTGAAGAGGTTTCAAAGTACGGCAAAGCGACTATCAGAAGAATTTATGGTGATTGGACACAATTACAAATGCGGGGATGGAAGGACATCATCAATCAGTACTCTTTCAATCCTATTCAAAAATTTTCGTACACAACAGGAAAAAATTCTACAGATAGTTCATTGATCATTGACGCTATGGACATTTTGCATGAAAAAAATATCCATGGGTTCTGTATAGTTTCAAGTGATAGCGATTATACCGGACTGGCAAAAAGAATCAGGGAGCAAGGTGTTTTTGTAATGGGTATAGGAAGAAAAACAACACCAATTGCTTTCATTCAGTCGTGCGAAATTTTTACCTTTACCGAGAACATCTCTTTCGAAATAGTCCAAACTGAAGAACTCAAAAAAGTAAAGACTAAAACTAAGCAAAGACCCAAAAAAGAAATTGAAGCAAAAAAAGAAACTGCTTCGGAAAAGGACATGGTAATCGAAAGAGTGGCAGAGAAGGAAGTAATTGATACTACGATTATTGATAAGGCTTTTGATATTTCGGTAGGTGAAGAAGAGGAAGTACACATAGCTCAGATAGGATTGAACCTGCGGAAACTTGATCCCAGTTTTGACTCAAGAGCGTTTGGATACAAAAATCTAACCAGGCTCTTTGAAAATTTGCCCAACTATAAAGTGATCAGGAATGATGTAAATGGTTTGAGCCATCCTATTATCAAAAGAAAATAGAATGTCTTTCATTTCAGAAAGTAGGAATTGCTTTTTGGATTGATATTACCATTAGTAAAAACCCTAGACTAAACTCAGTGGTTATGTGGAGTGCTTATCTTTTTGGGGCAAAGTCAGTTTCAAAAAGGTTAATTGGGGTTTGCTGATTAAGTCAAAATCTTTCAATTTAGAGATAGCTATTGGTGTTTGATTTCGTTCAAAATACTTACGATAGTTATCAGTACCAAATTAAGAAATAATAAAAAACAAAAAGTGATGAATAGAACAGAGATATGTAAATAAATCTATCTTTGTAGTTTATGTAGCTAATCATTTTAAACCATAGAAATACAGGCGGTTATATTGTCCATCAGGCAAGGCGATGAGTCTGGCCTTAAAATTTTGTATCAGCACTATGCTGACTCATTATTCGGGATCGTAATGCGTGTACTAAATTCGTAAGATGATGCCGAAGAAGTATTGCAATCAGTTTTCCTCAAAATATGGAACAATATAGAATCTTACAATGAAACCAAAGCCACCCTTTTTTACATGGATGGCCCAAATAGCCAGAAACACAGCGATAGACAGAAAAAGGTTAAAATCATTTGAAATGGTTTCGAAAACAGAATCGTTTGTTGTGGCTGAAACCAACCTTCGTACCGAAGCCAATAAATCAGATATTTATATAAAGATTTGATCAAAGACATGCCTGAAAAATATAAGGCTCTGGTTGCAAAGATGTTTTTGGAAGGTTATACACAGCAAGAAATTGCAGATGAAATGGACATACCATTAGGTACTTGCATTTCAAAGCTGTAGAAAAGAAAAACTTTTTGCAACTTGTTAACCTGCCGAATATTACCAAAGATAAGGTATTTCAACTATGGGCCCTCAAAGATGGAGCCAACCCAATGCCTTTAGATATTTTTGCAGATACCAACAAACTTATTCCAGTCGCTTTCATAGATAACACCACTACTTATGCTATTACGATTGAGCCTAAAGGTGGCAGCCAAACACCCTCCCTGGCTAAGCTCATAGGTACTTTGAGCGTCATTTAATAGTGGTATGCCTATTGAATTTCAAAGAATACAGGTGTAATTGAACTAATTAAATGGATTTTGTTTTTACCTTGTGATTTGAAAAAAGAAAGCAATCACATATGCAATTTCAAAACCCACAGTTGGATTCTGAGACTTTACCTTCTATAGAACATATTCCATATGAAAAACTTGATCCTGCATACAAAAAAGTCAATGTGTATATCACCTTGTTTTTCTGTCTGATTATTTTAATGGTTTACTTGGGAGTTGGATTTGTAGTGGAAGAACTTTATCAGTATCCTTGGATTCTATTGTTCTGTGTATTGTGGTCTATACTGACAGGATTGTTTTGTGTACTGGCCATAAAATCATATGACTATGAAGGGTACGCCATCCGAGAAAAAGACATACTTTACAAATCAGGGATTTTCTTTCGCTCTGTGCTCATCATTCCGTTCAATAGAGTTCAGCATTGTGAAACTGAACAAGGACCCATAGACAGATCGTTTGGTCTGACCCAATTGTCTTTGTTTACAGCTGGAGGCAGCGGTAGCGACCTAAGTATACCAGGCCTGACCCAGGAAAAGGCCAATGCACTAAAAAACTTTATCACCCAAAAAGTGGCAAAAAGTGATGATGAAGAAGAATGAGTATGAT
Organism: Saprospiraceae bacterium; assembly: GCA_016718205.1. GTDB lineage: Bacteria > Bacteroidota > Bacteroidia > Chitinophagales > Saprospiraceae > OLB9. The sequence continues at coordinate 14,068 of JADKEB010000034.1, read as the reverse complement.
TTTTCTGTCCCGACAAGACAGTCATACATCGCCATTGTAATGATTTTGTTTAAGACAGTCAATGTTGTGGTACGCCAGATATTTCCGGCTATACTTGTGATCCTGGTAGGAGGTTCAAAAAATAAAGGTCAGTATATTATTTGGGCTCTGGTAGTTGGTTCTGTGATTTCAATGATGTACTCCATTATCAACTTCTTCAGGACACATTTTATCATTCAAAACAATGAAATCATCCTGCACACTGGAGTCTTTACCAGGAAAAAAATATCTGTACCCTTTGAAAGAATACAAACCATCAATTTTGAACAGAATATATTGCACCAGTTTTTCTCAGTCCTTAGAATAAAGCTTGACACTGCTGGTTCTGAAAAAAATGAATTTGAATTTCATGCCATTGAAGCGGACAAAGCATATGCGCTTCGTGAATTGATCATGGCTGAAAAACAAAATATCGTCAGCAAAACAAAAGAATCAAATACATTGATTGAAGCCGCATCTGACGCTACAGGTCCTTATCAGATGATCATGAGTATTTCTCCCACACAACTGCTGAAAGTAGGACTCACCGAAAATCATATCAAGTCGGGTGGTTTGATTCTGTTGTTTTTCTTTTGGATATATCAAAATCTGCAAGAAGTCGGAGTAGATGTAGATGAATATTCAGATGAGATACCGGAATGGGAAGTTGGTTTTTATGTTGTATTGGCGTTGGTGACTTTTTTCCTTGTTGTTTCCGTCCTGATCTCTCTTGTCAGAACATTGATCAGCCATTATGATCTCAAATTACTACGATCTGCCACCGGATTCAAAATAGAAAGTGGCTTGTTTACCAAAAAAGAAGTATCTGCTCTCGATCACAAAATCCAGCACATCTCATGGTCTGACAATTTGCTGAAGCGATGGATGGGATTTAAAGACCTGGCTTTAAATCAGGCTTCCAGCAATGAAGTCAATGCTAAGAGCAATATTAAAATCCCGGGATGCAGTGTACAACATATCAGGCAAGTGACAGAAACATTGTTTGGTCAAAAGGATTTTGAAAATAATATTACTCTGCAAAGTATTGATAAAAGATATTTTCTGAGGTTTGCAGTAATGACGTTCTTGTTGCTATCTTTGGTGTGTACTGGACTCATTATTGCTGGCCAGTATGACAAGATAATAGTGGCAGTTTTGCTGTATCTTTATTTTTGCGGCACGAGATACATGAATTATAAAAAACTACAATTCGGTACCAATGACGATATGATTTATATCCGCGGTGGTGTCTTTGGTGATAAAGCTGAAGTGATGCCTATGTTCAAGATTCAATCTGTAGAAATGCACCAGAGTCCATACCAAACAAGAAATCAGCTGGCTTCTATCACACTATATACTGCATCAGGTAAACTTAGAATTCCATACATCCATCAGAATACCTGCATCGAACTAATGGATTTACTACTGTATAAATCAGAATCGGACAAAAGGAAATGGATGTAAGTGTTTTATCATTTTCCTCAGGAGATAGTCATTTTCCCCCAATAATCGGCAGCATTTTTTTCAATTCAGCCCATCAAAGGCAAATATGACCTCACCTGAAGGCAGGATCTCCATGGAGAAGGATTTCGACATATTGGCATCATACTCTTCTCCATCCAGTGTTTGACCAGCTATGATGTTGATGATCAGATCAGGTTCAATAGCAGCTACTGATTTTTTAATGATGTTATCATTTACAATCGTACTGGCTATCGATTTTTTATTGATTATTTCACCATTTTTATCTAGTGTGACAAGTATAAAATCATATCTCAGCAATCCACCTTTCCAATAAACAACTGTCTCAAATTTTTCTTCTTTGGGCAAACGAAAGCACGGAATGAACTCAGTAAATTCATCTGCATCTTTTTCCCATAGAAGCAAAACTTCTTCAATAAATGATTGCGGAAATGGTTCGCTTTCAGCTTCATAATCGCTTAGATGATCGTCTGAAATCAGAACAGGCAGCGTCGTTTCAGGAAAATAGTGAAGTATTCTCTCTAATTGGTTCATATTTCAGTCTTTGATCACTTTCAGACTTAGATCTATGGTTCCTGCTGAATGAGTCAATGCTCCGGAAGAAATATAGTTCACTCCTGTTTCGGCAATCTTTCTCACAGTATGTAAGGTCACACCTCCTGATGCTTCGGTCTCAAACCTTCCATCTACGTGTGCTACAGCCTCTGTAAGGATGGGCAATTCAAAATTGTCAAACATAATACGCGTGATGTTTCCTATATTAAGAACTTCCTGTAGTTCTACAAGATTTCTGACTTCCACGGTGATATTGATATTGAGATTTTGATCTTTGAGGTATTGGTGCACCTGTCTGATGGCTGCAGTATGCGAACCACAAGCATCCACATGGTTGTCTTTGATCATGATCCAGTCGTACAACCCATCCCTATAGTTGTCACAACCACCAATTTTTACTGCCCATTTCTCCATAAATCTGAGCAATGGCGTAGTTTTACGTGTATCTAAAATTTTCACCGGCAGTCCTTCGACTTCAAAGGCAAACCTGCTACTTAAGGTAGCAATGCCACTCAATCGTTGCATGGTATTCAGGACGAGTCTTTCAGCTTTGAGCAGCGCCTGCGTATTGCACGCCACATAAAATGCTACATCTCCATACTGTACATCATCTCCATCCTGTATCCTTGTATCCAGCACAGATGAAGGGTCAACGTGGTGAAAGATGGCTTCTGCAATTTCTATCCCGGCGATGACTCCTTCGGCTTTGACTAAAAGTTTGGCTCTGCTCCTATCATCAACAGGGATGCATGCCAATGAAGTATGATCTCCTTCACGAACATCTTCGTACAAGCCTTCGAATATGAATTTTTCAAGTTGTATTTTGTCCAATATTGCTTCCACCTTGCTTTGCTATTTTTTTTAAGGCTGCAAAGGTAAGTTATTTTGATTGGAACACATCCCAATAGTGTTTCAAATTTTCTTTGTGATCCGGATATGTTTTATAAGTTAGACTTTTTACTAAGGGTTTGTAGCATTATATATTGTGTAGATTATATCGTTTCAAAGCCTAATCATCACAAGAACATTTTTTTTGACAATCTTCGAGTGTTTGAAATGGCACTACACCATTGCATCCACCATAGATGAATTCCTTGCACTTCTTTTCTTTTTGATCATAATAATACTTTTTAAATGCTGCCTTACATGGTCCCGGATCAGGTATAAGACTACAATCCTTGTGATTACTTTCTTTACAACATCCTGAAACAATCACAAGGATAAGCAAAAAAATGAGCTTAGGTCTGTTCATTTCGATATCATTTTAAGGTGATTTCATCTTTGCCGGATAACTTGATGACGTGGCAGCAATCATGACCTATGACATATTTTTCATTGAATAGTTCTTTGTCAAGTCCGTCTTTTCCTATCAGGTAGATGGTCGTACCATTTTTACTGATTCTATCCATATCTCCGTCATTTATATAAGCATATGTTCCGTAATTATTTTCTGATATTCGTTTCTTTTCACCTGTATCAGCAAATACAACTTCAAGTTTTGCAGGCTTGAACGATGGCTGGTTTTCTTTTACTATTTTAACAAAAATGCTTACAAAAACTTCAGTACATGCCAACTCTGCCGGACAATCATCTAAAGATTCTTTTGTACAACTAAGACATAATAAGAGGATCATTGACCAAACAATCTTACTCATTTATTTGATTTTTACTAATTCTGTAATTTCAATTTCACCTGCTGAGGCTACGCAGGTATTGACCAGAAAGTGATATTTTATTTTGACCTTCTGAGGAAATGAATCGGTTGGTTTGACTCCAAAAGATTCAATTCTTTGTTGCCACTGATAGACATCATTCTGCTTTTCATTCAGTTTGACCATGACTCCACCGCAGCAAGCACAAAGTCTGAGATCATACCCAATAATTGTTGCTTCTGTCAAGCCATCTTCAGTCTTTGTGCAGGAATACATTACACATGACAAAATAAATACCAGAAACAAAAATTTATTTATTTTTTTTACGATGGGCAATGTATTCATAAGATTCATAAATCAAACAATCCTTTCAGAGTATTGACGTAGTTTCTTCGATAATAGTTGGGCAATGACCAGTCTTTTTTAGGGAATGTATAAATATTTATGTTTTAGGGAGTAGGAGAGCATAAAATTTACCCCTTGTAGTCAAAAGATGGAATTTTAACCGTGTGTATAATAAATTGCACTAATAATAATAAAAACCTAAATTGAAGCCACATAAGTAACTTAAGTCACTGTGTTGAAACTTATAAACATATACCTTTGTTTCCATAAAGTTAAATCAATCAAAAATAATGAAGTATTCTGAAATTATCAATAGTGAAACACCAACATTAGTAGATTTTACAGCAACTTGGTGCGGACCTTGTAAAGCTATGGCACCTATTCTGGAGCAATTGGCTCTCAATATAGGAGAAAAAGGCAAAATCATCAAAATCGACGTGGACAAAAATCCGGGAATCGCCGAAAAAATGAAAATCCAGGGTGTACCCACTTTTGTCCTGTACAAAAAAGGCGAAATCATATGGCGTCAATCCGGTATGCAGTCACTGACACAATTACAGACACTGATTGAAAATGCTCAGTAAGGTATTGATTATAGGGTTTACAAGCATAAACTAAAATAATTCTAACCCCGTAGATGGTACTGAATATGATATAAATAAGTATTTTTGTATCATGGAATCATTTTTTATAACAAAGATTGACATTAAAAAAGTCAGACATCTTCGGGATGTGGAGATTGACATTTGTGAAATTGAGCGGAAACACCTGATATTAACGGGTAAGAATGGAAGTGGTAAAACATCAGTTTTAGAAGCGATTAAAAATTTAATTTTTGGTTTTAGCCAAGCTCTTCCAAATATTGAAATTGAATTAACAAATAATGAAATTAATCTAGCAACATCATTTCATCCTAAGGTAAAGATATCTAAACTTATCGGAATAAATAAATGGAATTTTTCAGCTGTAAGAAGCTTAAAAGTGGAAAAATCTGCTGGTGTAAAAGACAAAATAACCAATAAAGTTGAAGATTTTGAAAAATATTTAGCTAAAAAAAGGACAGAGCAGGCCTTTTTATCCTTTGAACGGGAAAATGAAAAGGAAGTAAAAGTAATATCAGAATGGTTTGATAAATTAGAATCTTCCCTACGATTTCTGTTTGAAGATGAAAGCCTAAAGATGATTAGCAAAAGAACAGAAGACAAATTAAATTTTTATCTTACTTCAGATTATCGGGAAGAATTTGACTTTAATACATTATCCAGTGGTTATAGTTCTGTTTTATACATTCTTTTCGACATGATGCAGCAAATGCAAAATGAAGGTGGAAGTTTTGATTATACTAAAGAAGGCATCGCTTTAATTGATGAAGTGGAAGCTCATTTACATATTTCTTTACAAAAAAAGATTTTGCCATTTTTGACGGAATTTTTTCCCAATGTTCAGTTCATAGTGACCACTCATTCACCTTTTATCTTGCAATCTCTTAAAAATGCCGTGATCTTTGACTTGGAAACAAAGAAACGGTATGAAGATTTTTCGAATTATTCATCAGAAAGCATATTGGAGACATTTTATGATATGGACAAGTTTGGCGACTTGATGAAACAAGATATGGAAAAGTATGAAGCATTATTACAGAGTGTTAATGGTAAAAATAAAAAGGCAATTTTGGAGATGCGCAAAAAGTTTTTAGAAGTGCCGGATATTGAAGTCAGTTATTGGATCAAAGACATGGATATCCGACATAGAGAAAAAATCAAACCACTGTTGGTATGATCAATATACAAAGAACTACACCAGCTCCACCTTCTCTTGCATCTGAATCTTTTACTGGAGTGAAAGAAGTGTTGATAAAAATGCAATTCAATAAATGCTACCTTTGTGAAAGAAAAGATCCTGATACTTCTCAAATAGAACATTTTATCCCCACAAATAATGGTGGAGAAGAACTACAATATGTTTGGGAAAACCTATTTTTAGCTTGTGATCATTGCAATTCTATAAAAAATAATGTGTCAGATAAGAAAAAACCTACTTTAAGTTTATTGGTTTGCACAGATTTTTCTACCATTATCACTGATGCCATTCATTTTTATTGTGAAGGTAAACCAAGAGAAAAAGTTGTCATCACACCAGTTTTAGATGAGCCATGTCAAAATGTTTTGGATACAGTTTTCTTACTTAATAGTATTTTTAATTACCACAGCGAATCTTTGGCCTTCGATGCTAAGGTGCTGACTGATGAAGTCATAAAGGAAATGAAAAAACTTTTGGATTTGCTTCATGACTATGAATTTGGTAGCTATACACCAGTAAATAAAGAAGGTGTATTAATGAAAATTACTCAGGAGTTATCAGTTGAATCGCCTTTTACTGCTTTTAAAATATGGTATATCAAACGTAATTTTGAAGGTTCAGAGTTTATGGATTTATTACCCCGTTTCGTAAAAAGCTAATACCTGAAGTTCAGAGTTGAATACCGATTTCGGATTTTATTTCTGACATCACAAAGGCGCTCTGGACATTGCCGATATTGTCCATTGATGCCAATTTATGGGTGACAAAATGCTGATAAACTTCCATATCCGGCACCATCACCTTTAGCAGGAAATCATACATTCCGGCGATGTGAAAACATTCTCTGACTTCTGAAAAGCGGACGATCTCACGGATAAAAATTTCAATCATTTCCTTTTGATGGTATCGGAGTGATACATAACACATGACTGTCAGGTTTAAATTCAGCATTTTTGGATTTAATCTGGCATGATACCCTGAGATATACCCTTCTTTTTCCAGTTTTTTTAGTCTTTCGAATACGGGTGTAGGGCTCAGATTGACTTTTTCACTCAATTCCTTAACTGTTATTTTAGCATTTTGCTGCACTTCTCTGAGTATAGTGATATCATATGTGTCTGTCATAGAGAAAAAATTTCCGGTCTAACATATTTTGACAGACAAAATTAATGTATTAATCTAATATATTACATATTATTAGAAAAAAATACTTATTTATTTTAATTATACAGACAAATTGATTATTACCATATCTTTGTAGTAGAAAATAATCATCTATTATGAAAAAGGTAAATAATCATCAGTTTAGCCCTGAATCGCTTATGATGTCTTATGGCTATAAACCTGAGTGGTCAGAAGGCGCTATAAAATGTCCGATATTTCAGACATCCACCTTTGTATTTAAAAATGCTGAAGAAGGTAAATCTTTTTTTGAATTAGCTTACGGACTGCGTGCACCCGCTGAAGATGAAAAGACAGGACTGATCTACTCCAGACTGAATAATCCTGATCTGGAAATCCTGGAAAACAGGCTGTGTCTCTGGGATGGAGCTGAAGCATGTGCCGTATTTGAAAGCGGAATGTCGGCCATCACGACTGTCCTGCTCGAATTTTTAAAGCCCGGTGATGTACTTCTGTACAGCATGCCAGTGTATGGCGGCACGGATCACTTTATCAATACATTCCTTCCCAAAATCGGAATAGATGCCATAGGTTTTCGCCCTGAAATGGATGTAGGGGATATCAGCAGATTATTGGCTTCATCAGGCAAAGCCGACAAATTGACCATGATATATACCGAAACACCTGCAAATCCTACCAATACTATAGTGGATATTGAAATGCTGGTGCGGCTTGCCAAAGTATACTCTACAGCAGATCAAGACGTCCTGGTCGCTGTAGACAATACTTATATGGGACCACTTTGGCAGCATCCTTTGAAACATGGAGCGGATATCGTGATATATTCTGCAACAAAATATATAGGCGGACATAGCGATGTCATAGCAGGTGCGGTGCTCGGTAATACTGAAACCATAAAACGCGTCAAAACATTGCGCACTTTTCTGGGCAATATGGCCAGCCCCAATACAGGTTGGCTGCTCATGCGAAGCCTTGAGACCCTGAAGGTCAGAATGGAAAAACAGGCTCTGAATGCAGAAAAAGTAGCTTCATATTTGTCATCACATCCCAAGGTAGAAAAAGTGTATTATCTCGGTCTTATCCATCCAGATAGTCCTGCATATGCTACCTATAAGCGCCAATATCTCAGTCCGGGTGCTATGTTGTCCTTTGATATCATAGGTGGCGAAAAGGAAGCCTTTACTTTCCTGAACAATCTGAAACTCATTCAACTGGCTGTATCACTCGGCAGTACTGAAAGTCTTGCAGAACATCCTGCTTCTATGACACATGCAGGGATAGCAGAGCCTCACAGAATAGAAATGGGCATCACCGATAAGCTGATCAGATTGTCAATAGGTGTCGAAAATCATCTTGATCTGATATGGGATATTGAACAGGCATTGGAACTGGTGTGATTTTTTTATAAATATTATTGAAAAAAAATTGGTATACCTAAATAATTTATGTATATTTGTCCTGGATATACATAAATATACATTATGAATTCATCAGCTTATTATAAAGGTAGCCTTAATACGATCATTCTGCATCTATTGAGTACTGAAAATCGGATGTACGGTTATGAAATAGCTCAAAAAGTCAAGGAACTTACCTCCGGTGAGTTGAAAATATCAGAAGGTGCGCTTTATCCGGCCCTGCACAAGATGGAAGATGACGGTTTATTGGAAGCTGAATTGGAGTATATAGGTACACGCGTGAGGAAATACTACAAACTTACTCAAAAAGGTATTGGCGAAAGACAAAACAAACTGGAAGAGTTAAAATCTTTTATCAAAAACATTCAGGACATCTTTGATTCATTAAAACCATCTATTGTAATGCCATGACACTCAACGAAATTCAGGTAAATCAGGTAAAATCCTATATTCGTCATGCAGGTTTTGATTACATTGACATAGCGGATGAAATCACTGATCATATTTGCTCCCAGATAGAATACCATATGCATAAAGGTCTTTCGTTTGATGGAGCGTTTGTAATAGTAAAACAAAGGTGGAATCCAATGATGCGGAAAGAAACATCTTACTGGCTTGGTGTAATATGGGTCAGACCTAGAATTGTTCTCTCCAAGTCTGTTCAGATTTTGAAAAGTTTATACATCAAGACAATTTTAGTATCATTGCTTATTTGTCCGATATTGTATTTTATTGTTGAGAATAACATTTTAAGTACTTCACAATTATTTGATGTCATAGTTATTTCAAATATTTTTATATTTTTATTAGCATTCATTACATGGGTTAAGCTGTTGTGTAGCCGTTATCATAGTGTTTATCGATTTCTTTTTATTTCCGGACTAAATCCGTGGGTGTCGGTTATAATGTTTTATATGTTTTATATGTTCCTCGGGCCAGAAACTTCGAAAGGCATTTTACCATGGATGTGGTTCATTTTATACATGATTTTGGCTCTATTTTATATTGATACAGCCTGGAAACATTTCAAATATGGGAAGCAGTTGAAAATGGCCTGAGAAACCAAAAAAATCCCTATTTTCGGTCAAAAAAATAACTTCTCCGGCCTACAAGATTCAGGATAGCATAGATCAGCAACATCACCATGCTGTATTTGGCAATCGTCGCCACTTGCATGGAGACAGCATCTTCAGGATAGGATACCCTTTTGGAATAAATACCCCATAATGCCCAAACTATGACCAAAGCATATGGAATATCCTGCTTCCTGAATATCATGATAATGCCAAGTAGTGTTGCAATAATTATCATCACAATCGTCCATGGACCCTGAACAGAAGCATTTGCCTGCCAGCCCGTAGAGATAATCATCGTAGTCACATTGGCAATGGTAGCGACACTGATCCATCCCAGATAAACACTGATAAACAGATGAATCCCCACAGCATTACCAAAGTTCAATGGTCTCAAACTACTCACTGCCTGATAAAAGCGAATCAGGCTGTACAAAAGGAAAAACATGGTAGCCAATGACAAAGCGACTTTTTCGTAGTGCCAGAATATGATCCATGTTGCATTGGCAACACAACTTGCAAAAAACCAATGACTTATAGCATTAATGATTTCTGAAGTTTTTGCAGTCTTTTTTTGATATTGCCAAAGCTGAAAAAGTGCAAAACCTATCATCAGCAAATAAATAACACCCCAGATACTGAAAGTAAATCCGGCCGGAACAAAATAATTGGGATAGGTATCAGACAGCTCCCCTGTAGTTTTGTTATTGATCGGAAGGCTGACGGCAAGAAAGTTGAAGGTAATGGCCAGCACGACACCCAGTATATTGAAGATGGTAAACAATCTTGTATTATTCTTTGTCATATCGTATAAAATTATAATATGTTTTATAAACCAATTATTTCGTTTTCCTATACTTGATTACAAATTTAACACCTAAAAGTTTTAATAAACTCATTCAAAGAAAATAAGCTTGGTGGATTTCAAATGTATTGTATTTTATTCATTTTTCAAGAACTCTTTGCAACTCACCACTTTAATCTCAGAAAAGTAATAATCTTCCTTATTTTCAGTGACTATATACGTACAACCTGATGTGATAGCCGAATAATACTGCATACCATATCCAACATCATGAATGGCCAGATTATTCATAGCTTGCCGTACGACTTTATCATCCATAGTAGTTATTTTGATGTGATGTAGTAGTAATTTGAGTTTCTTTTTTGCTAGTGAAGTACCACTTTTTTTTCAGCAAAATAAAATGCAATAGCCAAACAAACAGGTGATGTAAAAAGCTCATAACCACTCCTGTCTGCCAAACTCAAAACCCGTGCAGCATCAGAAAATATAGGATACTCCTTGTTCACCACTGCCACCAATACATTGGCATCAATAAAAACTTGCTTCATTACTTTGGATTTACCCATCCTAAATCCTTCCCTTGAAAAGGAAGGACTTTTGAATCCCACAATAAAATTGATTCTAAAAATTTTCAACCTGACTAAACAATGGCTGTTTTATGGTACTTATTTTGATAAGTTTGACTTTTTGGAGTCGAAATATTCATTCCGAAGTTTTTTGGATGTCTTTGGTTTTGTTTTGTACGCTGCTTGAACTTCTGCCACCATCATCACCCAGTCAGAAATAGGTAAGTCTTCTAGATTTGAGTAAGTATTATTAGAAAGCTTACGATAAAGAAATTCTGTAAGGCGAGATAAGCTAATATTGTTTTTCTCAGCATAACGTTTTGTCAGGTTGATGACCTCTTGGTCTAGTGATAAAGTGAGTTTAGCATCCATGACTACTTTTTATACGTAAAGTATTTAATTTTTATACGTACATAAATTTTAAGTTTCAAAAGTTCAAAAATAACTAATTGTTTTTTCAAATATTTTTACAAAAACATTAATCGCCCAATTACCTGATTACCAGATCACCCGATACTTCAATCTCTCCACATCACCACCTTAAATTGATGACCATCACGATCATTGACAAAGTCTGTTTTTGGATGTTCTTTTAAGATTCGTTTTATGCCAGTGCCTAATCCTCGATAAGGTAAGACTTTAGAAGCAAAAAAATGAATGCCTTGATTTCGTGCTAAAGCTGCGCCCATTTTGATTTTTTCGACGGTCAGATGATTGGCCAAACTACCTGGGCTTATGATCTCCAATCTATCTGAAAATAAAAATACCCTGATACTGGACATAATGGTGTAATCTCTGTGCACCAATGCATTAGCAATCGCTTCTTCTATTGCTAAAGGTGAAATCTCAGGTATCCCAAGACTATTGAAAGATTGTGATTTTGTGATTTTGTGATTTGGCTGTTGATAAAAAGGGATGATCGGGCATATTGCTGGTCGATGGTTCCATAAATATCATCATTGCTGATGTACTGTGTGTCCCCATAATCATTGCCAAACATATGTACCGCCTTGATCATAAATAATGGTCTGAATCGTTCAACTGATTTTCCGAAAAATAACAATCCTAATAAATTCAATTGATTGCCAGCAACTAAATTTAAATTTTCCAATAACTGGTGATAGCTAATTTCATTTTGGAGCAAAAATCCGGAATATTGGTTTTATATTCTTGCTCAAAATAGAGATACAACTTCCCTTTATCGATATCAGTTTCAATACTTGAATTATGAATAGGCAGTTCTTCTGTAGAAATACCAGCTGAGTTTAAAACCATTCGTTGCAATTCCTGAGTGGACATTTGTCTTTTGTCTGCACCGGATTTTATTAGATATTCTCCAGACTTGGTTCGGTAGGGTTTTTGATTGCCTTGTGGTACAGAAATGATGACGATGAGTTTATTATCTTTGATTTCGTTTTTTGTATGAACCAAAATCCTAGGAATACAATTGTCTGCAGCATCGACTATTGCCTTGTTTAATGCTCTTAAATCGATCCGATTTTCTAATTGTATTTCTATTTTACCACCTTCATTATTGGAAAGAGAAACATATTCTTTTTCCAAATCTGAAATTTCGAAATCACTATCGAATACAAATTTACAATCTGTTACTTCAACTATCATCTTGATACGATTTCTTTATAAGCCTCTATATAACTGAGCAACTTATCTACCACATCTATTGAATCCGTCGGAACTTTTAAAATCGAAACCCAATCTTTTACTCTTTTGCCCTTTTCAAAGATTTTGTCTAAAGATGAAAGTGGTTTTTTTGTTGTATTTCCATCAATGGTCATGATAGGTTCATTGATTTCTATTAAAGCAGCACTTATTGCCATGTTGAACTCGGCATTCATTTTTGAATCTACTTGGAGGTCTTTTAAAATTTTTACAATTTGAATTAAACCATCAACTTTCTTATCACTTGTATGACCTAGCAATAGTGAGATTGATACATCATTTCCGGTAGCCTTGCATTCAATGGTAGTTTTACCTAGATCAACTCTATTTCTAATGCTATCCAAAGGATGGAAATATGGCATATCAATGTCTTTGCAAATGGCACAAACACAAGGTATTTCTTCACTATATGCCAAACTTTTAAACCATTGTCTTTTTATTTCTTTTAATACAGATTTAATTTCATTCATCAAAGTGTACTTGTCAAAAATGCTTCCCTTCACCACTATTTTTAAATACTTATTGGCATCACCTTCCTTAAAATATTCGTCTATTTTTGCTCTGGCTTGCCCCTTGCGTAGAATGACAGCATTTTTTGCCACTAAACTATCATCAACGTATTCGCTCATTCGAACAATCAGTCTGGAAACCAAGCCAGGTGGAACTGTTTCATATCTAAAAAGCACGATTAATCCGCCCTTTTCATCGAAATGATGATCTGGTAATTTTTCAGGCATACAAAGTGGAATAATAAAAGTCTGATTATCTGATGTGTAGCATATATCCAGATTGTTTTTTAACATAAAGTTTAGGATATGATTACTCTCTACTTTGGAATAAGAAATAGTTTTACTTTCTGAAGTAGATAACATAAAATCATAAAACCAGTCTCTTGTAAAAATACCCTTTTGATGGAATTCATCCAATGTTTCTTCGGAAATGATGGCATAAATAGCTTGAGTAAGCCATATAGGATTCAAAACAATGATATTCTCTACCAAGTAGTCTTCACCAAAATGTATGACATCTCCGATAACCTTTAAATATTTAAGGGCTTTTTCTTGTTCTTCTTCAATTTTTAAATCTACATTTTTACATGCGGAGATATATTCTTCTTTTGTCAGGTAAGGTTTATTTTCACTTCTTTGAGCCTTATTATCTCATCTCTTATGGGTTCACAAATTTTCTTTGGAAGTGTTTGACCTATATGTTCTAAATTGCTGATTCTATTTTTAATATTTTCTAACAATATGTTTACGACTTCAATGTCACCACTAAAATCAATTGAAAATGTCTCCACCGTAAACCCTTGCTTTTCATATCTCTCTTTGTTGAAATTGCTGGAAGGTGTTGATCTATTAATCTGATTAAGAATAACCAAAACGTTAGAATGTGTTCCACCCAATAACTTTATCATACCAAACCATTTGTCCATGTTGCTATTATCGGCACGATCATCTGAAACTAAGACATAACAAGATACATCATCCATGAAAAACTGATGAAGGGGATATTGTCTTTCTTGACCACC
>JADKEB010000033.1 GCA_016718205.1 Saprospiraceae bacterium | reverse complement strand
AAACCATGATTACAAAATTATCAACTGAAGAATCATCCAAAGTGATGTATTGCCAGGCCGAAAGCAATTATACTTTCATACATTTTGAGCCGGAAAGGCTTCTCGTTAAGTGCAAAACATTAAAGGCTGTCCAGGAAGAATTGGATAAAAATCATTTTATGAGAGTGCATAGCAAGTACTTGATTAATGTGAACTATATAAAGGAAGTATCCGAAGATCGTCATCATGTAAAATTAATCAATGGGAAAGTGCTTCCCATAGCTCGTCGGAGAAGATTGATTTTTGGTTAAAAATTTCAATAATTTTATTATGCCTTTTTTTATTAAAGTCAACTATTTTATCATGAGAATCAAATTATTTCAAAGATGTGTATTTTTCTTATTCTTAACTATTGGAATGGCCTTACCTGGATATTCAATACCAGACAATAATGACCCTAACCTTAGCTTAAAAAGTTTAGAGCATTCGGTATTGTCCGGAAAAGTGTATCCAGCTATTTTTTCTTCTCCAGATGATGGGTTGAATTATTTACCACTTGCCACCTATACATTTACTAATGCGGGAGGAAATAACCTGTGGTCCAACCCGAATAATTGGAGTCCAAATGGAATACCACAAAGTAGTGAAGATATTGTCGCAATCGGTTCCTGGGCAGACACTTTGATGTTTGTAATAGCAGATATGGCTGTTTCCATAAATACTTTGACGCTAGGTGCAAAGGCCACAATAAAAGGTGATTCGGCTTTAACCATCGGCACTTTTAATTATAACGACGGGACATCATTAGAAGGCACAGGTTCTATAAATGCGACTACACTAAATATTAAAGGAGCACTTGGTCAACACAAAATTGGAAAAGTATTAAATGCTCACAATGTTCAATGGACTGCCGGTGATATTATCATTCAGCCATCAGGAAAACTCGAAGTAAACAATAACTTTCTTATAAACTTTGGGAGTATTGGAACGCCTACATATAAATTTCAACATTTAGGTGGATTAAGTACCAATATTGGTAATTTTAATAAAATTTGTGCCATTGGAACGGCCAATTTCGAATCCCCTATTAATCCTATTACTATTACAGTAAACAACGGCTTCGTAAATTTCAATTCTGCTGTCAATATCAGTAAAACATTGGCAGTTAATAACTTAAATACATTGGTTTCATTTAAAAACGGTTCAAACCAGCTTAAAGGACTTCAAGGAAATGGTGTGATCATTGTAGAAAAAGCGGGATTGATTTTAGACAGCCTAAATGGGTATCGGTTTTTTAATGGTACTATGACCATTGCGGATAGTGCAAAATTGACCATTCCAAATACTATACACACTTCAATTTACCCATTAAACTTTGATCTGAATATACAAGGAAGTATTTTAGAATATAACGGTACAAATCCTATGGATATAAAAAATTTAAATATAATTCCTCTGACTGGGACAAATGTGTTTAAAAGATCTAAGACTCAAGGAATTGGTAAAATAATGCCCAGAGTACAATTAACATTGAAAAATGCTGAAATACATTCAAAAATCGAAACTGGGTTAAATTGTAATACTATCTTTAATTCGGCTACGATCTCTGGCTTAGGAAAAACAGAAATCAATGATAGCTTGGTTATAAATGATACTCTTGTTTGGCAAGGAACTAATGATAGCATCATTCTCTTAACAAATGGCAAACTCGTGGATAATTCTAGTTTCTTAAATTGGAGAGCAGACACCGTCAATTTAATCAATAATGGAGGTACTTACACATTCAACAATGTCGTAAAAAATGTGTACAAACTGCAAGCTACAACTACAAGAATTAAAACTCAATATAACTTACCTCCTGTCAATTTTACTAAAGGATATTATACACTCAGTGCTTTCCCTGAGTTAACAAATAGTATCACCATTTCGAGCGGAACCGGTGGAAATCTTAAACTTGATAAACCCAATTTTGAAGTAGATGCTCCTTTTACCATGTACAATAATTCTATTCTTAATATAGAACAAAGTGGTAGCTTCAAAAATGATTTCCAATCCACTGATGGCTTAGGAAATTCTACGGGCAAGATAAATATTCAAAAATTTTCTGGAGCAGCCAGGTTGGTAAGTTTTGCAAAAAATCCAAGCTTTGGTGACATAAATCTCTTGAGCTCAACAATAAAAATAGACACAGGTTTTGCAAATGTGATCAATTACACTTCATCATCTAGTAAGGTTACATCCGCTTCTGGTATGGCTATGTTAAATATTACGGGAACTGCTAACTCAACTAATGATACTTTTGATATAAAAACAGCAATTAATGGGCGAGAATGGAAATTGACTGGAACTGTCATTGTCACCAATCAAACGAATTTGACGACTAATTATATTGACATAATTCCAAGTGCTGGAACAGTTACATTGAGAGGAGGCAACGTATTACTCAATGGATATATCCATCTTGATAAGTCACCATATAGTTATCTTCATTTGCCAGATATAGATTCACTACCTGCAGATATATATGGTAGTAAAAAAAGTAGTTGGCGACCTACGTTGTATCTTGCAAAAAATGCATCCAAAAAACTCACTGGTCACATTTATGGTGAAGTGGATATCTTTCCCACTTCAAACAATAATATAACTGTAAAACATCTCGACCCTCGAAGAGATGGTCATGTTTTTGGTAAAATATTTATAAATGGTAACGTCGCTTTCGCAGAAGATGCTACTTTGGAACTTAACCTTAAAAATGCTTCTGAAAAGGATACTGTAACCATAGATGGTGGTATAATAAGAGGTCAAGCTTTTCTTACCATTGATGAAAGCACTCCACCTGGCACTTATACATTGATAACAAGCGCAAATAATGATATGACTGTTGGACCCCAATTTTAATATTATATTTGACTACTTCACTTCCCCATTCTACGAAGTGCCTCCTAACGTTTATGTAAGAGTGATGCCTAAGTCGCTCGATATAGAAGTACACCCAAATGATTACCATTTTGTAGAAAATTTGACTGGCAATTGGTCAGATCCATCAACTTGGCATGGAAATGTAATTCCAGATGAAACCAAGCAAGTATTTATTCCTGAAGGTGCCACAATTTATGTGGATACAATTGATGCAATTGCCAAAAAGGTATATTTGCATCCAACTGCAAATTTAATCATCAATGAAAACATGAAACTGACAGTGATGAACGAATAAAAAGACATGTTTATTTTTGATGGGTAGGAAAAACCATAGGACTCATCCTACCTTACTTCACCCGATCCATTTTCACCACTTGGTCCAGCGCATCATATGGTATAGTAAAGCTGATCTGTCCTACGACATAGGCTGCCGCTTCGTAGGCATTGTAAAACATAAGGAGACCACCTTCCGTCACAGCAAACTGTGAAGGAAGGCTGTACACTCCATTATCAAAAAAGTAACCTGCTTCTTCGAGGTCTTGATTTTCTGTAAGTTCCTGATTTTTACGGAATTCTGTTTCTGCTATTTTTCTGAAAGCTTCCATGTCTGAAATGATATCATTCAGTGTTAATGTCTTTCCAGTGGCTTTGTCAAAATTGTGAAAAGTAGTAAATGTATTGGGATGTGCACCACCCAAAAACGTATAACCATTGACAGAGAGACATAATACTTTCGGATTTTGAAATACAGAATCAACACTGATGTCTATATTCCATACCTTACCTGCTGCATCAGGAAACTCTTTTGTAAAATCCCTGTGCTGTGCAAAATATAATTTAGATAATGAGTCTACTGATATGTTTTTATCACTTTCCGAAGTTTTTTCAGGAAATATACAATCCCCGATCATTCTCTTTATATAATATTCAATCGTGTCTTTAACAGCTTTATTCAGGTCAGTATTTTTGCTCTGTGGCTGTAGATGAGCAATATTAAGTGTGGCGCAATCATTCATCAGAGAGTCCGGCAAGTCACAATCTTTGCCATCTTTGAAAGATTGTTGCTCAGAAGTAAACGTGACTTTATTATTTTCAAATGACTTGCCTGTCTCCTGTCGGCACGATATTAAGAAAACAAAACATCCTAACAGGACAATTAATGAAACTTTGTTCATAATTTGCAAAATAGTTTTTATAATCCCTTGGAGTATTTTGATGATTCTTTTTGATAGTATGGATTGGATAATAGATAATTATATTTTTCAAGCAGCTTAGCAGCATTTACACCATGATCATAATGATCTACAACAAACTGTCGGGCTGCCTGCCCTATTTTTTGAGTATCAATTCTACCATCAAGAGTATCAGAAATTTTCTGAATAAAACTCTGTACATCTGATGCCTCCAGCAGTTGAACACCATCCACTGCATGAATGCCTTCTTTGCCCATTCCGGTAGTGATTATAGTTTTCCCAAGGGCCATACCTTCAAGTATTTTTACTCTCATGCCACTTCCTGAAAACAAGGGTACCACCATAGTATTATATGTATCCATAAATGAAATGGCATCTGATACTTCTCCATGGACCACCACATTGGGAAGGTTCATTTCATGCAGCTTGTCAGGAGTATTTCTGCCGGCAATGTGGAACTTAACATGTGGATACTTTTTATTGATTTCAGGCCATACCTTATCCAAAAACCACATCAAACCTTCCATATTGGGCATCCAGTCCAATGCTCCTATAAAGCATATGTCAGAATTAACCTTATTATTGATTTTTAAATTATAGTTACGGATATCAAGTCCGATAGGGGAAGACATTGCTCCGTTTTTGTAACCAAGTGTTTTGAACTTTACAAGATCGCGTTCAGACACAGCTATAAGATAATCGTATTTATTCAGATTTTCGAGTTCAAACCTTTTTAATTTTCCTGTAAGGTATTTTAAGTACCATTTTTTGAAAGTAAACTTAGTATTGGATGATATCCTCTCCCAAATCTCAAATTCAATATTATGTGCTCTCATCGTAATGAGTGCTTTCGAATATTTTTTTATGACATCTATATACGGAGCGAGATATAAAGTTTCCAACTGAATGACATCAAAATCATTGTTTTGGAGCAATTCTATTAGTTTATTTTTAAAATCAGGACAAACAAAGCGACTCACGTGGTAAGAGTCCTTAGAAAACAGGTTTTTGAATGCTGAAAATGCATTGACACTATTATCTAAAGCTGTGACATGAATTTCTTTATAATGGTTAAATTCTCTTGGCAATGAATTCAAATCAGTAAAGTGTTTTGAAGTATTCATGCTCAGTAATGTAATATCACATCCCAAATCATGCAATGCATGACTCAGATAAGTCACTGCTATTGACTCGCCATCTTTAAGAGGGTATGGAAATTTTTTACACAACTGAAGGATCTTCATATCACTATCTGTCTATTAAAATTCTCATAAATGAATAACAAAGGTAAATAAATTAATTGAGACACTTTAAAATCAGTCCTTTTTAATTTTAATTTAAAATTTACCAAAAAATAATTCTGCGAGGTTCGAAAGCAAAATCAAGCCTAATTTTAAATATTAACAATCCCGAAATAATAAATATTGTTTTATTTGTTAATAAAAATTTAACAACATAAATATATATTTTTATAATATTTATATCTTGCTGTATATCAATATACTAAAATGACATCTGTGATTATTTCTTTTGACTATAAATGATCCATTCATAAAAGATCATTTTCCAATCAGGTCTTGCAATGCCAAGGCTATATGAGGAAATTTAAATCTGAACCCTTCAGATTGTATTTTTATGGTGCTTACATTGTTGCTGTTTAAAACAACAGATGCCATCTCTCCCATTGAAAGCCTAAGCATGAACTCCGGAACAGGTGTGATGATACCAAAATTATTTTTCACTTTTTTAACTTCAGCAATAAGGGACTTATTTGTGAGAGGGTTTGGGCCACAGGCATTGTAAGTGCCTATAATTTGATCATTTTCAATACAATAGATCATCATACGGCACAAATCATCTATATGTATCCATGGATAATATTGGTCACCGTTTCCGAAATAGTTGTACACTCCAAACCCAGAAGTCATAGTCATTTTTGGCAATGCGCCACTATGCATAGACATCACAATGCCTATACGCAACAGGATATGTCTTGTGCACAATTCGCCCGTTTCGAGCGCAGATTCTTCCCATAATTGACAACATTCTGATAGAAAGCCGGTGCCTGGCTCACTTTCTTCCGTGAGTATTGTGTGATTTCTGTCACCATAATATCCTACAGCTGATGCAGATAAGTAAGTAAGTGGCTTTAATCGCTGATCATTCAAATACTTTTTTATTGTTTTGGCACTATTGACCCGACTTGATATCAATTGTATTTTTCTTTCTTCAGTCCATCTCTTATCAGCAATTCCTTCTCCCGCCAGGTTGACAATGTGGTCAGGAATGGGTATTTTTTCAATATATTGTTTATCAATGTCCCACTTTGCAAAGGTGATACCGGATATGTTTGATTGACTGGGGTTTCTGCTTAGTACTAAGATGTCATACTTATTTCTATCCAGCATTTCAACCAGACGATGGCCAACCAATCCTGTTCCGCCTGCGATAAGTATGACTTGTTTTTTTATCTCATGCATAATCCCGTTAATATTAAAAATCAACAAACAATAGAAAACATCATAGGTTTACAAAATGATAGACATAAACAATAACTGTAGGTTTATATTTTTCATTTCAGGAAGACTCTACTCCATAGTTAATTACATATTTTGTATAAAATTGCGATTAACATAATATTAAAAAGGTCATTCAATCTTTTTTTTGAATATGTTTTATATTTTTGTGTTTAATAAACCATAATGTAAAGAGTATGTTTAAACTTCAGAATATACCAAAACTCATGCGCAAAAACTTTATTTTATTTCTTTCTTTTACACTAGTTGCCTCTCTTTTTTCATGTAAAACAGATCGTAATAATGAAGACAATACGATCCATATCAGGCTGAAGAAAGACCCTGAAAGGATAAATCCATTGTTATTTCCAAATCCTACATCAAGGGAGATTTATCAATATATACACTTGCCATTAGCTGACTTAGATCCTGATGATCTGGAATTATCACCAATTTTAATTGATAAAATTCCGGTCGAGATGGCCATCGATACCGGTAAATACAAGGGTGGTGTTTACTTTGACATTACTATATTACCGGAAGCAAAATGGGACAATGGCAGCCCCATCACAGCGGAAGACTATCTTTTTACTTTGAAAGCCATTAACTTACCTATTTCAAATGCAGGAAAAACCAGGGAAATCACCCAAAATATTTCGGAAGTGATACCTGATCCTTCTGACCCCAAAAAATTTCGGGTCATTTTTGCCAAAGACTATATCCTGGCACTTGAAGCAGCAGTCAATATAGAAATTTATCCACGATATGTGTATGACAGCCTGAATGTTTTGTCATCTTACAATTTTGTTGATTTAAATGAAGCTAACGAAGCAAAAATCAAAGCAGACTCAGGATTGGTCCAATTTGCAGATAGATTTAATAGCAACACTTTCTCAAGAGATATCATCAGTGGCAGTGGTCCCTATAAATTTGTTTCGTGGGTTTCAGATCAAAATATCGTTTTGGAGAAGAAAAGTAATTATTGGGGTGCATCAAATAAACACAAATCATTAAGCCAAGGACCGGATAAGATGGTTTTCCATATCATTGCTGACGAACTTGCCGCAGTCTCGCAACTCAGAAGCGGCACAATAGATGTCATTAATGAAATTTCTGCAGATAGCTACAAAGAACTTTCTGAAGACTCTGCCATCAAGGAAAATTTTAGCTTTTTTCATCCTGCACTGATAAAACAATACTTCATCAACATCAATAATCAGGATCCGATACTTTCAGATAGAAATGTAAGGAGAGCCTTAGCACACTTGGTAGATGTAGACAATATCATCTCAAATCTTGAAAGCGGGATGGGCGTTCGTTCAGTCGGGCCAGTGCATCCTATCAAAAAAACATTTAATAAAGACCTGGTGCCCTTGCCCTTTGATCCTTCAAAAGCTAAAGAATTACTATCTCAGTCCGGATGGAAAGATGGTGATGCTGATGGAATCCTGGAAAAAGTCATCAATGGCAAAAAAACAAATTTAGATATAGAAATACTCATTTCAGGTCAGGAGTTAGGTAAAAAACTAGCTCTGATGTTGCAAGAATCTGCCCAAAATGCCGGAATCAATTTGCGAATTACTGAAAAGGATTTTAAACTCATCAGAGCCGAAAATCTAAAGACCAGAAAATTTCAATTAGTACTTGCTGTCATCTCACAGGATATCATAGCCTGGGATGATCTCAACAAATGGCATTCTAAAAATGATACTCCCGATGGCTCGAATGAAATGTCGTACAGAAATAAAGTCACCGATGATATGATTGACAATATCCTTGTGACAAAAGACATAAATGAAAGGATAGGATTATATAAAAAAATTCAGGAACAGATATATAACGACCAGCCTGCCATTTTCCTGTATGCTCCTGAAGAAAAAATCGTGATAAGCAAAAAGTGGAATAGTAGTGCTACGGCCAAAAGACCCGGATATGTCGCAAATACATTCACCTTGTCAGGAGTAAAAATAGTACATCAATAGTCATTTGTTTTTTTGAAAAGTATCACCCTTTTATCGCGTTACAAATGTAAATGAGTACAAAAACAGATGGTTAAAGTCATTGAAAAGGAGAATCTTTATAATATTCAATCCCCAAGACTCATTAATAATTAGTAATTCAAAATTCATAATTCAGAAGATATGGTAAGGTTTGTCATCAAAAGATTATTGTTGATATTACCTACCCTGTTTTTTGTAATGATCATCGCTTTTATACTTAGTAAAATGGTACCCGGGGATCCTGTAGATGCGATGCTCCTCCTGCAAGGCATCAATCATGAAAGCAGCAATTATCGCAGTGAATATGAAAAGATGTACATCAAAACCGGAGTGAACAAGCCCTTGTCATATATTAGTGTTCAACCACATTTTTACCATCCTGACCTCTACAAAATAACCGACCAGACTTTCAGAAATCAGACGATTGAATTACTACATCAAAAAAGAAGTTACACTGATATTCAAGATTTTATAACGGTCAGAAATGACTTTATCAAACTTGCCGGCAGAGATACTTTATATAATAATCCACAGATCAGGGACAAAATAAAAAATCTCAGTTTTATTACAGATATCCGTGAAATAAAAAATGAAATCAATGCACTTTCAGCTCTTCAAAAAAGTGATCTGAGCCCGTCATATAGCTCATTGGTTGCAAGCTTCCAAAAAATGGAAGCCGGTAAAATATTTTTTTTTTATCCCAACATAGCATGGCATGGCTTTGACAATCAGTTTCATCAATGGTTAAAAAATATCCTTAAAGGCAATTTCGGAGAGTCAGCAAAAGATGGCAGGACTGTCATTTCGAAAATTATTTCTGCCATTCAATGGACATTACTTCTTATAATACTGAACCTACTGGTCACCAATATTATAGCCATACCATCAGGCTTATATTCAGGGTATTATGCTGGAGGATGGTACGATAAGCTCAGCAATTTCATCTGGATTTTATTGTTTGCCATTCCTGTATTTTGGTTGGCATCTATGATGATCATATATTTTACTTCTACAAGATATAGTGTATTGATGGATATATTTCCTGCCCCGGGCAATTGGTACATATCTGATGGTCAATCATTTGGTGTTTCAGTGGGTCAGTATGCGGGTCAGTTGATACTACCAATCATCTGCCTTGTGGCCAATGATATAGCTCAAGTCAGTAGGGTCATCAGAAATAATGTTGTTCAACAAAAAAAAACATTGTATGCCTTATTTGCAAAATCAAAAGGTCTTAATGGGACAACAACATTATTCAAGCATATATTCCCAAATGTATTGATCCCAATGGTGACATTGATAGGTGGTCGGCTCCCTGCCGGATTATCCGGGGCATTGATCATAGAAGTGATATTTAATATACCCGGCATGGGCAGATTGATGATGGAAAGTATCAATAGCTATGATTGGAATGTGGTTTTTGGCATCCTGATTGTCGTTTCGTTTTTCACTATCCTATTTATGTTGATGACAGATATTGTGTATCAGTTGGTCAATCCAAAAATGAAAACAAGCTTTGATATATGATACCATCTCAAAATATCACCTACAAGCTTTCATTGTTTCTTATCGGTATCTACGTTGTGGTTGCCTTGTTTTCCCCATTTCTGGCAGGAGACAGGCCGCTTGTATGCAAAAGTGATGGTACATTGATTTTTCCTTTTTTATCGGACAAAATGTTAAAAAACTACAATACTGAGTCAGCAACATGTATCATGCCATTGATACCTTATTCAGGCGGCTATGGAGAACGTGAAAAAAACTATGGAATAAGTCCATTTGCAGAACAAAAACCTGGAGAAACTAAGGCCAGGCATTGGTTGGGCACAGATAAATTGGGGCGGGATGTTGCGGCAGGCATGATCAGGGGATGTGGGATAGCATTAAAGATTGGTTTTTTATCTGTATTTTTTTCATTTATTTTTGGGGTGAGTCTCGGAATGACAGCAGGATATTTTCAAGATAAAGGTATCAAGATAAATGCCATCACTTTTGTGGTATCTCTTATTGGCTTTATCATTGGCGGTTATATGATATGGATGGAGTTTGTGGTATTCAGACAAAATCTATTTTTATTTTTTGCTATGATGCTCGGACTTATCTTGGTCTTGAAATTGGCAGGAAGCTTATTGGCAAAATATTCAGACGGCAACAAAATATCAATTCCCATGGATACAATTTTGGTAAAATCAATCGAAATCAGGAAGTCTTTCCCTGGTATTTTCCTGCTTCTTGCACTGATAAGTGTCTTTAAAGTACCATCTGTATGGAATATTGTGCTGATCATAACGCTTCTTAGTTGGGCAGATTTTGCCCGTCTTGCCAGAGGAGATACTTTATCTGTCAAAAGTGAAAATTATATAACATCAGCCACTGTGCTTGGAATTCCTGATATAAGGATCATTTTCAGACATATTTTGCCCAATATAATGCCTACACTTATTGTCGCAGTTTGTTTTAGTATCGGAAGTGCGGTCATTCTTGAATCTACTCTTTCCTTTCTTGGTGTGGGTCTGCCGGTGGAAGAAGTTTCCTGGGGTAAAATGATGGCAGAAGGTAGAAATATGAGGTATTGGTGGTTAGTAGTATTTCCCGGTCTTGCTATTTTTTTAATGGTTTTAAGCCTCAATAATATTTCCAATCACTGGCAGAAATCCAATTTTAGTTTTAGGGCCTAAAAGTATGTTTAAATTTTTATTGCCTTAAAATCAATGTATTATGAACCTGACTTCAAAATAATCGCCTTCTTTAGTTCACCTGCCCGCCTATTAAAATAGTTGTCAGGCAAGCTAATTGCGTTGATTATTTTATCGCCTGAACCTTAATCTCTTGATTTACAACTAAGAAAAATTTTAAACATACGCTAAACCCCATCCAAACTATGCTGTATTTGGGATATTGACATTTACAGAAATTTGTTATCATTTTAAATGCAATTTGATATCAGGATTTTCGCTTTTTTTGAGATTTGCCAAAAAGAGTGGATTTACCTCGTTTTGATGATTCCAGATCCGGATTATTGTATTTTTCTTCAAGGCCGCATCCATAGCCTCTACTACAAGATGAAAAGAGACTCCCACTAAAGATAACGATGACTAAAAAAGCTATATACTTAAGTTTCATGTATATATTATTACTTGTTTTTTATTATTTCTCACCGTACTGAAAGCATAAAAGTGTATTCCCTTTTTTTAATCATACTCCCTTATGTCTTGCGCAGCGGTCATCCGGGCATCTACAAAAAAATTAGCACAATGATAAACAAAGAAATACATATAATATCCAACTGAGTTTGTAAAAATTGCATCATTTATGAAAATATAGCAAGTTTGATTTTATCCCGAGTTAATTTTTTTTATGGTATCGATGGCTACACTTGAAAAGCTATGAAATCAAACAATCTCTATAATTAACATTTTATTCAATATTAAATATATAATAACGAGAATAAATCTATCGTTTATAAGCTATAACAAGGCTTCAGGAGGCTATATTGATTTATTTTATGAATAAATATTTGTAATTATATGATAAATCAGTACCTTTGCGGCCGAATTTATTATTAAAATTTAAAATCTATAACATGAACAAAGGAGATTTAATCAATGCAGTAGCAGAATCAGCTGGCATTACTAAAGCACAAGCAGGATCTGCTGTTGATGCAGTATTCAGTGGTATCGAAGCATCATTAAAAGCTGGCGACAAAGCTGCTTTTGTTGGTTTTGGTACTTTTTCTACTGCTCATAAGCCTGCAAGAGAAGGTAGAAATCCATCTACAGGAAAAACTATCGCGATTGCAGCAAAAACTTCAGTGAAATTTAAAGCTGGAAAGTCTTTCGTTGACGCAGTAAATTAATCTATCGTAAGATAATAAGATTAATAAAAAACAAAAAAAGGCAGCATCTTTTCAGATCGTTGCCTTTTTTTGTTTTAGAGTATGTTTATTTTATGTCAATCTTCTCCCAAACCTGCCAGATCCAGTAAAAAGGCATACTCCATAGCCGTCTCTCTATATCTTCTGAATCTGCCGGAAGCTCCGCCATGACCGGTATCCATATTACAGTACATTAACAAAGGATTTTTGTCTGTTTTGAGCTCCCTAAGTTTTGCAACCCATTTGGCTGGCTCCCAATATTGCACCTGTGAATCCCAATACCCTGTCGTTACTAATGTAGCCGGATATGCTTTTGCCTCAACATTATCGTATGGCGAATAAGATTTCATGTACGCATAATATTCTTTGTCCTTGGGGTTGCCCCATTCGTCAAATTCTCCGGTGGTGAGAGGAATACTTTCATCCAGCATTGTATTGATGACATCCACAAAAGGAACTGCCGCAATGATACCTTTCCATATTTCAGGTTTCATATTCATCACAGCACCCATCAGCAATCCTCCGGCACTGCCACCGTTAGCAAAAAGTTTGTCTTTTGCAACGTACTTTTCATTCAGTAGATAGTCTCCGCAATCTATAAAATCCGTAAAGGTATTCTTCTTTTTCAAATATTTTCCGTCTTCATACCACTGTCTGCCCATCTCCTGACCACCTCGTATATGTGCAATAGCAAATCCAAAACCTCTGTCAAGTAAACTCAGCCTGACAGAAGAAAAATAAGGATCCATGCTTGCCCCATATGACCCGTAGCCAAATAGTAAAAACGGCTGGCTGCCAACCTTCTTAAATCCTTTTTTGTACACTATCGAAAGAGGAATCATAGTACCATCCTGTGCTTTGACCATCTTACGTTCAGAAACATAATCCTCGGCTTTAAAACTTCCAACCACTTCCTGCTGCTTCAGTTTTTCAAGTTTTTTTGTCTTTACATTATAATCATACGTTGTGTTAGGTGTCGTCAGAGATGTGTAATCCAACCTGAGCAAATCTGTCTCAAAATCAGGATTGATACCAGTACCTGTGGTGTAAGACTCTTCACCAAACTGGACATAATGCTCATCTTGTCCACTCCATGGTCTGATACGCAATTGAGTGATGCCACCTTTTCTTTCAGAAATAACCATATGATCCTTAAACAGATCTATCCCTTCGATAAATATATTTTTGTCATAAGGCATGAGATCTTTCCAATTTTCCTTGGTTGTTGCTGTTTCAGGTGTCACCATGATTTTGAAGTTTTGAGCATCATCTTTGTTGGTATGTATGTACCAGCTATCCCCATAGTGATCTATACCGTATTCCAGTTTTCGCTCACGAGGTTGAAACATCCGAAATTTTCCTGTAGGGTTATCCGCTTCCAGTACCTGATATTCGTTGGACAAAGTAGCTGCAGATCCTATGATAAGATATTTTTTTGACTTTGTTTTGTAAATGAAGGTACTGAATGTTTCATCTTTTTCATGCCATATCAATTGATCATTTTTCACAGGGGTACCCAAAGTATGTCTGTAAATTTTGAATGATCTCAGAGTTGCATCAATTTTGGTATAAAAAATGGTTTTATTGTCGTTGCCCCAGGTGATGCCACCTGATGTGACCGGTATCACATCATCGAAGTTCTTACCGGTGATCAGGTCTTTAAATCTTATGGTATACTGTCGCCTGCTTACTGTATCTTCTGAGTAAGCCAAAATCTTATTGTCCGGACTGACAGTCCTTCCACCTACAGCATAGTATTCGTGACCTTCGGCCAGATTATTGACATTAAGCAAAATTTCTTCCTGAGCTTCCAGACTTCCTTTTTTCCGGCTATGGATGGCGTATTCTTTACCCTCTTCGAAGCGTGTAATATAAAAATATCCGTTATCCTTGTAAGGTACAGACATATCCGTTTGTTTGATTCTGCCTTTTATTTCTTCAAAAAGTCGGTTCTGAAAGCTATCAGTATGAGACATCATCTTTTCTCTGTATGCATTCTCAGCAGTGAGATAATCCAAAACTTTTTTGGTCTGTTCATCCGGTTTCTGCGCATTTTTTTGTGCATCAGAAAGGCGCATCCAAAAGTAATTATCCACCATGGTATCTCCATGAGTGACTATCGTCTTTGGTATTTTTACAGCGATAGGCGGTATGATATCGGATTTTGAAAACATTTTACTATCTTTATTTTCCATAGGTTGGGTTGAGTTTCCATCTTTTTGTTTACAAGAAAAAAAGGCAAATGTAAAACAAAGCAGCGCTAAAAAAAAACGTTGAGTGGACATAAAAAAGAATTATGTGGTTAAATTTAAATATTCATCAAATGTAATTTAATTTTTATAAAAGTGTACTATATCAATAAAAAAATGGATATTTTGTGCACCGTATGAAGTTAAACACCTCCTATAGTCAGATTTTATCATTGTCTGTACCCATAATGCTGGGAAGTGCCGCTCAGAATATCATAGTCCTGAGCGATAATGTATTCCTGTATCATTACAGTTCATTGGATTTTGCTGCTGCGGGTTTGGTAGGTGTTTTTTATTTGATTGTTGCCAGTATAGGTTATGGATTTTCAAGGGGAGGACAAATTATTATAGCAAGACGAAACGGAGAGCATAATTATATTGGAGCCGGTACTGATTTTCAGGCTTTGTTTTTGTTTGAACTGACTCTTTCTATTATATTGTTTTTATTGCTTCAACTATTCAGCAGAGATTTTTTTTCATTGTTTATCAACAATCCTGATATTCTTGAGAAATGTGTTGAATACATAAAATACAGAAGCTGGGGTGTTTTTTTCAGTTACCTTGGAGTTTCGCTCATAGCATTTTATACAGGTATAGCCAATACCAAATTTATCATCTATGACACTATCGTTTTGATCGTGGTCAATGTCATACTTAATTATTTTCTGGTTTTTGGGAAAGGTGGTTTTCCTGAAATGGGAATCGGTGGGGCGGCCTTGGCCAGCACCTTGGCTGAAGTTGTTGCTTTTGCAGTTTTTATAGGTTATATGATCTATGATAAAGCCAACCGTAAATATGAGCTGCTCAGTATTCACAGACTAAGTATACGCACCTTCAAGAGTATGTTTAGCATATCTTCTCCGATAGTTTTTCAATCCATTCTTGGCATAGGATCTTGGTTCCTATTTTTCAGTTTTATAGAAAATGTAGGCGGAAGAGAATTGGAAATTTCAAATCTGATGAGAACAGTGTATCTGATATTATCCATACCATGTTGGGGATACTCAGCCGGGATCAACACCTTGGTCAGCAATTTTATCGGAAATAAAAAACGTCAGGCAGTACTCCCTCTCATATATAAAACAACAAAACTAAATCTATTATCTACCATGCTGATATCTATGCCGGTAGTTTTGTTTCCTGAATTTTTCCTGTATCCGCTTTTCGGCAAAGAAGATATGACACTTATTTTGCTCGCAAAACCATATATGCCTATGTTACTGGCAATTCTTATGACTTTTGGAGTAGGTGGTATTTTCATCAATGGTCTGATAGGCACCGGCCATACTCAAACAGCCCTTAGAATACAAACTATATTTACAATAGTGTATATAATCTACAGCTATCTGATGATAAAAATATGGTATCTGGGACTTAATTGGGCATGGGGAGCAGAAATTATCTATTGGGGAGGTATTGCCATCATGTCGCTCTTGTACCTTAAGACTAAAAAATGGCATTTTCTTAAATTCTAGATGTGTAGATTGATTTTTATAAAAATATATTCATATTTGCAGTTCTCATTTGAAAATCAAAATGAACATTAAATCACGCATCATACTAAAAGCAGCCGGCTTCGTGGCTGCAGGTATCAATAAATGGAAAAAAAACGCCATCCGGGATCAGGAAGTTATCATGAAAACCCTTATCAAAAAAGGGCAGAATACAGTTTTTGGCAACGACCATCATTTTGATCAGATCGACAGTTATGAAGCATTTAAAAAAAATATTCCTGTACGCGACTATGAAGAATTGAGGCCTTACATCGACATGATCATCGATGGTAAAAAAGATGTCCTTTGGCCCGGAAAACCAAAATATTTTGCAAAAACATCAGGAACAACAAGCGGTGTAAAATACATACCAATCACGCATGAGAGTATGCCCAACCATATCCGTACTGCCAGAAATGCCATGCTCAATTATTTTCATCAAAGCAAAAAAGCAGATGTGTTTGATGGAAAGTTGATATTTCTTTCAGGATCACCGGTACTTGAGTCCAAAGGGGGCATAAAAACCGGTAGATTGTCCGGAATCGTCAATCATGAAATTCCGTCATGGGTACGCACCAATCAGCTTCCATCATACGAAACCAATTGTATAGATGACTGGGAAACTAAACTGGAACATATTACCAAAGAAACTCTGCATCAGGATATGAGGCTCATCAGCGGCATACCACCCTGGGTGCAAATGTTTTATGAAAAGATACTGGAAGTCACGGGCAAAAAGACGGTAAAAGAAATTTTCCCAAACTATAGCCTGTTTATGTACGGTGGCGTCAATTTCGAACCATACAGAGCAAAACTGGAAGAGTTGGTTGGCCAACGTATAGATAGTATAGAAACATACCCTGCTTCTGAAGGATTTATAGCATTTCAGGACGATCAGCACGATAATGCTCTATTGCTCAATACCAAATCAGGAATATTTTTTGAATTTATACCTTCTGAGAGCGCATTTGAAAAGGATCCGCCACGATACAATCTCAATGAAGTGGAACTTAATACAGACTATGCGCTTGTGATCAATAATAATGCCGGCTTATGGGGTTACAGTATAGGGGATTGTGTCAGATTTGTGAGTATGGATCCTTATAAATTATTGGTAACCGGAAGGATAAAACATTTTATCTCTGCATTTGGCGAACATGTGATCGGCAAGGAAGTAGAAGAAGCACTTTTGAAAGTAGCCAATGAAAAAAATATTCGTATCATTGAGTTTACCGTTGCACCACAAGTAAGTCCCCCGGAAGGTGGGCAGCCATATCATGAATGGTTTGTTGAATTCAGCAACCTTCCTGCTGATTTGAATAAGTTTGCTCAAGAAGTAGATGATGAGATGTGTGTACAAAACATCTATTACAAAGATCTGATAGAAGGCAATATCCTTCGACCATTGAAAATCAAAATCTTACAAAAGGACAGCTTCAGAAATTATATGAAATCTCAAGGCAAACTGGGCGGACAAAATAAAGTACCTCGTCTGAGCAATGACAGAAAGATAGCTGATGAACTGGGAGCCTTTATTGAAAATTGAAGAGCAATAAAAATCCTGATTTAATATAAATATTTCTTTAATAGTTCAATTGTTTTTATTGAAATGTATCTGAAAGCCAACATTAATAGAAAATATACCTGTTTCCGAGTTACCTATGACAATATTGTCAGCTGACGAGCCTAATTTAGAGTAATTACTGCTAATCTCTAAAGCAATAGCTTTGTTCAAAAATACGGCATACCCAATTCCTAGATTATATCCAGTACTTGAGTCTGAATTATTGTATATATTTACTCTAACATAATTAAAGCCCGCTGTAGCAAATATACTACCCTTTTCAGAAGTCAAAAAATAGCCCCTGAGATTGGGTCCTAAAGAAATAAATGTCAAGTCGCTTAAACTATTGATACCTGCATTTAAACCTACAGCAAATCTATCGGCTACAAAATAACCTACATTAGGGTTGATACTTAAAATAGATTGTTCCTTTGCTCTTTGGAATGATGCATTTCCTCCAAGAAGAAAAGTTCCTTTTGAAGTTTGGGCATCTAAAACTTGAGCAATACCAAGGAAAGTAAATAAAAAAATTAAAATTTTCATAACATAAATTTTTATGCATCAACAGTTAATCAAATTTATTATACCGACGAGAATTTATTTTGCAAATAATTCTGTCGCCATTATACTCAAAATGAATAAATTGATAAATTAAATTTTCGCAAACCAATTTATTTTTAGTATAATTAATGCTGGACAATTCTATTTTTAAGTCAATTAATTCTGAATTATATCTGATGGTGAATTATAAAGTTTAAGTTTCGGAGTAAATTTTGCAAAGACAAATTACAAATTTCGTACTTCATTCTAAACTTGATATATGAAATTATTCTTGTTAGATTGATATTAACATCTTTTTCTTTTGTCTTGACACAAAAGAAACAAAAAGTCAAGGCTTTTTCATTTTCTTAACGTCAAAACTTCACAAAATTGCTAAACATAAAAAACTCGCCTTTGGAGTTTATCACCGTTTTGATATTTGAGGAACTTCGTTATTTTGTTCTCGCTTTGTGCATTCGTTTTGGCTCATACAGTTTTCTGTTCTTAACGCAATTTTGCAAAGTTTTGTCTAAAAATGAAAAGGCCAATCATGGGTAGACTTTGGCATTGTATATGAAAGTACATTAAGTTTACCCCTTAAGAATTATAATCCTTGTAAATGCTATTTAAGACATTGGCTATCAGCACTATAAGTTATTTTATTAAATAATTCTTTAATATGTAATTTATTGTATATGTTTTATTTAAAAACACCGAAACTTTAGTTATAAAGTTGATGTTTGATGATTTAATTACGTGTTAGAAATTCTGAATTTGAATAAATTCGATGGTTTTATATTCGAAGGTTTTGTCCCTTGTTTTATATTAAGTTTCTATTTCAATATCATATCTTTCTAAGAGCCCGACAACCCCTTGAAGCGAAAACTTTGCCTTTTTAATTCTGTTGATTTCAGGATCAATAGAATAGTTGTAAGAGGTCCTAAAATCTGCTTTTTCAAGTGTTGTTTGGTCAAAAACTGCTCGTATCAGATTACAATTATCAAATATTGCACCAGTGAGATCCGTTTTCTCAAAGTCAATCTCTTCTAATAATGAATTTCTAAAAGTGGTATTTTTGATTTTTAATTTAAAGAAGGAAGAATGACTTAATTGGCAGCTTTCAAATGAAAAAGAGAGTCTGAACTCACTACAATCGTCAAACCTAAGACCCAACATTTTGCATTCCCTGAATTTTACATCCTGAAATGATGTCTTGTTGATCTTTGTTAAACTCAGATTACAAACATTAAAGTGGCAATCTATGAACTTAAATTCTGAAAGGTTTATATCTGAAAAATTGATATTATTAAATGTACAATTTTCATATTCTCCCTTGGCCAGCAAATCTGCCTGATCAAAAGTTTTGCCTTCTAAATATGTTCCTTCCATTTCTTGCAAGTATTTATAATCATAGAAAATATTGTGCATAATTTAAATCTTAGTTATTATTTTAAATAATTGTGTTTAAAACTTAAATGATTTTCTATTGGGGATAAAAGTAAACTTTAATTTTCAGCTGATATAGGTCGATATGAAAATATATATTTACACCTTTTTCATTACATAAATCACTGAGCTTGCATCATCCGGATTTTGCCAGCCTTTTATCAATGACTGAAACCCAGTGAATCCTCCCCTGAGTAACCCTAGTGCTGATCCCTTATATTTTTCACTCAACATAGATACATAAAACGGATCAAAGGGCATGCCTTCTTTTTTTACAATGGTAAATCCGTTTCTCTTTGCCATAATTTCCATGGATTTTGGAGTAAAATGCCACAAGTGTCTGGGCACATCATAACCCGCCCAATACTCCTTATGCTTGTCTGCATCTGTACATATATGATTCGGCACAGCTACTATGAGATGACCGTCATGCTCAAGTAAGAAATTGAATCGTAGCAGATACTCATCAGGATCATAAAGATGTTCCAAAACGTGCCATAAGGTGATAAATGAAAATGGACCACCAATTTTGCCGCCGATCAAATCTGAAGGAGGAAATACGTTCAGACCAAACTTTTTGATACTATACTTTCTTGCCTCATCATCCACTTCCACAGCTGTAACATCATATCCTTTTTCTTGCATATGCGCAGGAAAATATCCTGTTCCGGAACCGACATCCAGGAGTGACTTTTTGGGGCTTAAGCTGCTTAACAGGTTGGATTTTCTATCAAGCATGATCTGACGCACCTTGTGGTAAACACTATTAATGATAAATCCAGTCGACGTATCAGAATGTGAAACGTAATTTTCACTTTTGTAATACTTACCGCACTCTGCTTCAACAGGAGGATCTTCAGTATATCTGAACCCGCAATCACTACATTGTGCCACCGAAAATATTTCACCCGAAATAGAATGGTCCTTTATGGCCATCACAGTTCGAACATTTTTTGATTTGCAGGCAACACAATGCCCCACGTTCATCCTCATCATAATTTATGTATAAAATAACCCTTCAATAAATCATTAATCAGCAATATCAACTAGTTTTTCCTTAGCAGGAAGGCTGGCGTGAAACTCATTTTTGACCCTTTCACAATATTGATCCAACAAAGTTAAAATTCTGTTTCTATCTTTTGATTGCAAAATCATACCTAAATGGTGCTTTTTATCAACTCTCCAGACAATTTCTTTATCATCAAATGATGTTGTGTCCGGTCTTTCATATTTGCTGAGTGATACCAGAATTCCAGCGCTGAAATCTTTTATCTTGGGTAGTTTGTATTTTTCTTTTCGGGCTACAGCGGTTTCAATTCTCGCCCATTCTGCCCATAGATTGACACCCGAAGCAAATTCTACCATCTCTGCAAGATGTGCCCCTCCTACCCTTGATGCCGTCTCTAAAAAATAAAATTCACCGCTTTCATGACCTTTGATAAACTCACTGTGAGATGCACTATATTCCATCCCAAAGCCTTTCATGACATCTTCATTGAGCTTCTGAAGTGCCTTGTCCAGATCAGAGCCTGATTCCACAGTGCATGATCTGAATATACCTCCTCCATGCGCTACTTCAAAAGGAGTATCTAAATATTGGCTAACTTTTGAAAATAACACTTTACCATCATATGTCAATGCATCGACGTGAAAAACATCTCCGGGTGCAAACTTTTCGAGAAGATACTGATGTCTCTCACCTCCCAAATACTCAAGATGGTTCCAAAGTTCATCTGCACTGTGCACTTTCTTGATACCGGCTGCTGAGGCCTGCATTCTGGGTTTTACTAACCAAGGTGGATCAACTCTATCTGTGTATCTATGTATATCATCATCATGAAATAGGGCAGTAAACTCAGGTACCGGAATGCCTTCAGCCTTGGCTTTGATTCTCATGGCCAGTTTGTCTCTGAAATATCTGGCAGTAGACTCTCCCATCCCCGGAGTCCTGAAATATTCTCTCAAATGCGCCACATGCTCTACATCAAAATCATCCAATGCAACAAAAACGTCAAAGTGGGTATTTCGCATCTTATGAGCAAGGCCTCCGATCAGATGATCCCTATGCCAATGCCCCAATTCATCTTCCACCATGTAAAACGTCTCATCGATACAATCCCATGGCCAGGCTTCTTTGTCCAGTTTGTTACTAGTTAGAAGAAATACTTTATTGCCTTCGGCTTTAGCACTCCTGATAAAATCCCCTCCTTTAAAAAATCTGGAAATACACAGGATGTTGAGTTCCTTTTTTGCCATAACGCTATTTTTTTGCCAAATATAAAGCTATTTATTAATTCTCAAACTTTTCGCCAGTCGTATGTTTAAATTTTGAATCCACCCCGGAAAGTCTCTGATAAATTGAATTAAAATAATATTGATTTCTACTGAATTGATAATCAAACGTTTCCCTTTAGACCTGTCTGCCGATTAGGCATGGGGAAGGGTAAAAAACGTTTGATTGCCTTAAAATATTTATTTTCGGTGTAAGTTTAAATTTTAAATTTTCCTTTTATAAAATTCAATGGAATCAGATACGAATATTAGCAAGGACATTGATTATAAATTTCCTGGTGCTACAAGAATGAAGTAAATATACATATAAAACGCAGGAATTATTTTCAAGATCAAGGCGAAAAACACAGGCGAACCCGAGGTGGTTCGGCGAGGATTTTCAACGAAGAGATTGAAAAAAAAGGTCAAGTTTTATATCTATTTATTCTGTTCTTGTAGCACTATCGTCTGATGTTTTAATTTGGAAGGATTGCAATATAATGAAACAGGTATCAACATTAGTGTCGAAATTGTGATAAGTCTGTAATGCTGAGACCATCTGAATGCATCTCTCCCAATAATGTCTGACCCATGAATAGGAGAAAAAACTATCATAGCAATGATAAATATTGCTAATACTATCTTAAAAGAAAGTTCCGATTGCCATGCTTTTGTAATCAGAAAAAAATATAAAACATAAGCTACCATAGGCATCACTAATAGAAAGGCATATTTTTGTTGATGTGGCATGACGAGCGGAATCAGCAATAAAAAATAACTTATCTCCCAAATCGCTTTTATCTGATTTGTCTCTTTGATAAATGGCCTGCTTCTGAAATACAATAAGGAAATTAATCCAAGCAAAACAATACTCCATTGTGTTATTAATACAGCTGTTCCGCTTGAAAAGTTGAAAATATTTCGTGGATAAGGCAATTCGCCGGATGTTTCTGTAAGATATACCGGAAGAAAAGACATCATACTATGCATGCCGATACCTTCTTCTATCTGATGCTCTGCATGAGCAGGATTAATGATGTGCCACCAATCTTTCAGCAAAGTAAGATTATACTCCATACCCCAGAACAATGATGGCAAAAACAGTAAAGCAACTGAAGTCATAATAGCAATTGTTAATGACATAAAATAGCCCCTGTATAAAAGGTATCCTAGCATCACTACCGGCATGATCTTGATATTGATCACAGCACCCAGCAACAAGCCACCGGAAATAGCACGATTACTTTTGATCAGCCTCAAAGACTCCAGTATCGCCCATAACAGAAATATAGTAATCTGGACCATACCAATATTATTACTAACAAACTGATATGATAAAATCAATAGAAGCCATATCCAAATCTTCTTATCTTTTCCTTCGAGTGGTTTTTCATCCAGATAATGGCAGAAAAGTACATAACTCCGATACAACATGACACACAATAGCAAGCACCAAACGAACTCTGTAAGAAAATAATCAGATGTAAAAGGGATCAATAAGATGATAAAAAAAGGACTATATGAGTAGCCCATACCATCTTTGGCATAAGGTGGCAGATATGGATTTTGACCATGAAATAATTTATAAGCAGCTTCCAGATACACATCAAAATCTCCGCCATCGAGTGCTGACGTATAAGACAATATGATGGCAAAAAGGATGAGAAGCAACTCCCCCGGATGACGACTTTGAATTTTTTTAAAATCTTGCTTCATATCAATGCATTAAACCCAACCACCACTGGTACATAAGTCGCAAAAGTAATACGAAATGCTGATATTATCTCCTTTCATATCTAATCTTCCATTCAGCTCTACTAAGAGTATGTTTAAATTTTTATTGTCTTAAAATCAATGTATTATGAACCTGACTTCAAAATAATCGCCTTATTTAGTTCACTAAATGCGTTGATTATTTTATTGTCAGAACCATAATCTCTTGATTTACAACTAAGAAAAATTTTAAACATACTCTAAGTAATTGTTTTCTACCAAAAGAAAATATGATGTCAATCCTGTAGATCAGCCAAAAAATGATTATAATCCTAAAACCTTTTTAATACCTTTACGATCCAATATGGACAGGAAAATAATTCAGGAGAGATTTGAAAATATCATCAAGGCCATTGAAGCTGAAAGGAAACATGATGAATTGTTTTTTAAAAATCTGCATGAAAGCAAAAGTTTACAGGAAAAGGTAGATTCCGGATTTGTTTGGTATCCTATAGAAATCGTCAGGGTATCTTACACCATAGGTGACTATGTCGAAGTTGAAGTCAAAAATACCAAACCGCAAAAAAAAGACCACCGGTTTAATGCAGGCGTAGCTGTAGGAATATTCAACTCCCTCGATGAAGACATATTTATACGCGGCATAGTCAACTCCATGAGAAGAGACACCATGAAACTGCTGATTCCATCGGATTTTATTGACCAAATTCCAGAAAAAGGACTCACTGGTATAGAAATGATTTATGATGACCGACCATATAAGGTCATGTTGACTGCAATTCAAGATGTGATAAAATCAGATTTACCTCATATCCGCACATTGGCAAATGCGCTGGCTTCCGGTGAGATAGAACAGCGACTGAATATTCTGAATGAAAATAGTTCTGTTCCTTCTTATCTAAATGGTTTAAACCCTTCTCAAAGAGCTGCTGTAGGCTGTGCTGCTTTGGTTCCTGTTATTTCCATCATACACGGTCCACCGGGTACCGGAAAGACGACGACAATGATTGGGCTTTGTCAGGTGTTGCTCCATACAGAAAAAAGAATCCTGGTCTGCGCTCCGAGCAATAATGCCGTGGATCTGCTGGCTGAAAGACTTTCAGAAAAGGGAGTTTCTGTACTGAGAGTAGGTAATATCTCACGCATTGCGGACGATCTTACGCACCTGACCATCGAAGAAAAGGTAAAAAATCACCCGGAATGGAATCATATCAAAAAAGTAAAAATTCAAGCCAGAGAAACTGAAAAAAAGGCTTTTCAATACAAAAGGCAGTTTGGCCATGAAGAGCGCGAATTGAGAAAAGAGTTGAAAAAAGAAGCCCGCGATCTGCACATATGGGCTTCAGAGATTGAAGACAGACTCACAGATTCCATTGTCAAATCATCCCATGTGATTGCCTCAACTTTGATAGGTGTCAGCAACAGGATACTCAAGGACATCCGTTTTGATACTGTCATTATCGATGAAGCATCGCAGGCACTTGAACCCGAATGCTGGAATGCCATACTCAAAGCAAAACGCGTTATCCTTGCGGGAGATCACCTTCAGTTGCCTCCAACTGTCAAAAGCCCTGAGGCACTTAAGGCTGGAATGGCGATCACTATGCTTGACATCCTTGCACCGAGACTCAAAGAATGTTACCTCCTGGATACACAGTACAGAATGCATCAGCGGATTTTATCATTTTCCAATGCTAGATTTTATGAAGGAAAGCTGTTATCTGATCCAAAAGCAGGTGCACATCTACTGAGAAATGACACCGAACCATTAATTTTTATTGATACCGCCGGGTGTGGCTTTGACGAGGAGCATGACGAAGAAACTAAAAGTTATCAAAACGACGGTGAATTTCAAATCATCAAAGAACATCTTCTCAAGCAATCCGAAAAATATTTGGGATCGTCCATTGGTATCATAAGTCCCTATAAAGATCAGGTAAAGTATATCAGAGAGCAATTGTCAGATGATTCCAGCCTTCATTCACTCGATATCGAAGTCAACTCCATCGATGGTTATCAAGGTCAGGAGAAAGATATCATTTACATATCTTTGGTGAGAAGTAATGATAAAGGAGAGATCGGTTTTCTAAAAGATGAAAGGAGACTCAATGTGGCCATGACCCGAGCCAAAAAAAAGCTTGTAATGGTGGGTGACTCCGCATGTATAGGTCAATATGAACTCTTTGCATCTATGATTGCTCACATTGAAGAAACCGGAACGTATGAATCTGCATGGAATTATATGGGCTATTGATGTGCACAAGATCAAAAAATGCAAATGAAGTTTAAATCTCTGCTGGAATTGTACGAATATCTACCCGAAGATGAAAAAATTATGGTTGATGTATTGCGTCAAATCGTCTATAAACATCTTCCAGCTTACTGCAAAGAAAAATTATCATTCAGCGTACCTTATTTCTCTGGCAAAAGAGGTATTTGTATCATCTGGCCGGCATCTGTAAAAGGTGGTGGCGTAAAACAAGGAGTATTATTGGGTTTTATACATGGAAATAAGATGGATGATACGGACAACTTCCTTACCAAAGGGACAAATAAAAAAGTCTTTTACAAAATCTACATCAGACCGGACCAAATAGATGAAGCAGCTATTGCAAAACTGCTGACAGAAGCAGTTAGGGTTGATAATCTTTAGTAAAGATGCTTCATTTTGGTTTACCGACTTTCAAAGCATATACCATAGGTATTTTATTCCCAAAAGTATTGATTATAAATTTGCCCGGAGTACTTTCAAACATATTATTTAAGCAGTTGTAGGGCGAATAATCATACTCACGAAATTGCTGTATGGACAACCCTTGCTGTGTCAGACTGGTAAAGACTTCACTCAAAGCATGATTCCAAGTGATGGTTGTGAATTCCGATGCATTATCTCTGTCAGCGTAGCTGCCTTGTTCCGTTTCGACAATTGGATCATCTTTGAAGTAACTGTACTCCACCTTTTCAAAATC
The DNA here is from genome assembly GCA_016718205.1 of Saprospiraceae bacterium. Taxonomy (GTDB): domain Bacteria; phylum Bacteroidota; class Bacteroidia; order Chitinophagales; family Saprospiraceae; genus OLB9. The sequence continues at coordinate 691,625 of JADKEB010000033.1, read as the reverse complement.
ATTGTCAAACACCCAGATGACAGGGTGAAATTCTACCAAAATAAAGCTTCCGCCGGGTTTGAGAAAATGTTGGATGATCTCTGCCCATTTGTCAAGATCAGGAAGCCATCCTATTACTCCATAACTGGTAAAAACGATATCAAACTGTCCGGCAAGTTGGTTCTTAAGATCATAAACATCAGATAAAACAAATCTTGTATCCAGACCTAGCTCATTAGCAAGCCTTTCAGCATAGCTGATGGCATCTTCAGAAAAATCAACACCTGTAACCTTTGCTCCCAATCTGCTCAATGACATAGTGTCCTGCCCAAAATGACATTGAAGATGCAAAATTGATTTACCTTCAATATCACCCAATAATTCCAATTCAATTTCGTTTAATGAATTTTTTCCATTCTTAAATGATGGCAGATCATAAAAATCAGAGTTGGTATGAATGGACGTTTTATGATTCCAGGCGTGTTTGTTGACGCTGATGTATTGTGTGCTATCTCCCATAATTTAAAATATTTCCATCTCAGGTACATCACCTTCCACGATCAGATTGCCCTCGGTGACCGATTTTATGTAATCCACAGTCACTCCCGGAGCTCTTTCTATAAGTCTGAATCCTTCAGGTGTAATGTCCAAAACTGCTAACTCAGTTACAATTTTTTTGACACATCGCACTCCTGTGAGTGGAAGCGTACATTTTTTTAGCAGTTTTGATTCTCCAGCCTTGTTGACATGCATCATCGCTACTATAATATTTTCAGCTGAGGCCACCAAGTCCATAGCGCCGCCCATACCTTTGACCATTTTACCCGGTATTTTCCAGTTGGCTATATCTCCTTCTTCCGATACTTCCATCGCTCCCAATATGGTGAGATCAACATGTTTGCCCCGAATCATACTGAAACTCATCGCGGAATCAAAAAAACTGGCTCCTGGCAATGTTGTAATGGTTTGTTTGCCGGCATTAATGATATCTGCGTCTTCTTCGCCTTGATATGGAAATGGCCCCATACCCAAGACACCGTTTTCGCTTTGGAACTCCACATTCAATCCTGCGGGTACATAATTGGCCACGAGAGTGGGTATACCTATGCCCAGATTGACGTAATAACCATCTTTCACTTCCTGTGCAATTCTTTTAGCGATTCCTGTTTTATCTAGGGGCATGATACAATTGATTTTTTAAATAACAGTATGTGTAAACTAGCGTAAATCTATACTATATATGATGTAAAAAAATGAAGGCCACCCGATGGCAGCCTTCATTTGCTTAACATATAAAAATCATCAAAAGTTTAACATCACTTAAGGTCCCAGAAAATTTTGGTTGTCAGATTATCTGTACTTTTTACATTTCCGTAATTTGCGGTGTTGTACACTTGCTCTGAGTTAGGATAAAACCATCTTAAAGGTGGTTGAGTCTGTGTAGAGTTTGGATCTCTCCAGAATGTCAATCCTAAAGCATCGGTTCTTCTGTTTTCAGCCCAGTTTTCATGCGCCTGAATGACATTAAGGTGGATCCATTTTTGCAGCGCGATTCTTTTAAGTTTATCACCTGAAGTTGTTGCCTTACTCCAATCGATACCATTTGATTTCAAGTAATCAGCTATTTCAGATGCAGCAATATCTTTTGGCGCAGGCACAGTATTGTCATTACTAAGCTTTCTCACTGCCATGTAAAATTCAGCGGATTGCTGTATTGCAGCTTCGTAACTCGCTTTTGCTTTTGCATCATCATTGCTGCCAAGGTAAAACTCAGATGCCAGTAAGCTCACTTCAGTAGCCCCTATCAGCATACCAGGAAAATATTGATTCCTGCTCAAAGTGGATCTATTGTAGATTGATAGTGTGTTGGTCAGTATGAGTGCATCCTGAGCTGTGGGGTTACCCATCGGATCCAAACCCAAAAATACTCCAGCTGCCTTCTCACCTAGTTCAAACATGAAGTTGATTCTCGGGTCTTTATTGGCAAGCATATGGTCGATCATCACTTTTGATGCAAGGTTACCATTCCAGTCTTCCAGTCCTGATCTGAAATTTTTTGAATGTATAGGACTGCCAAGATCAAAAACTGTAATCTGAACATTTTCAGAATTTTTTGTAACTATCGGATATTTTGTTGGATTACTCAATATCTCACCTACTTCTGCCTTGTACCTTGCTGAAAGTGCAGATACTCCACTCACTCTGGTCAGCATACGCATCCTCAGTGAGTTGGCAAATCTTCTCCAGGCCATGACATCACCTCGGAGCACGTAATCCTGAGTCTTGAAACCACTTGCAATACCTGCCTTGAGTTGAATCGTTGCGAGCTCATCGGCAATACTCTTCAGATCATCCAGCATGACTTTATAGATAGCATCAGCCTTATCATATTCGGGTGTATTTCATTTTTTCGTCTCACATTAAAAATCACCCATTTTTTTTGCGATTCAGGCAAGATGCCTTAATATATTGCATCGTAGCTAAAAGCTACGACGAACAAACGAAACTTGATAAGAAATCGAGCACAGTGCGAAAAAATGAAATGCACCTATAGTGCTCTGTCAAGATAAAGAACTTAATTAAATGTGGTTCTTTTTCCGAATATCTGCGTTAAAAATACTCGCCGTACATAGAACATTTATATCATGTAGTCTAAGCTGTGGTACGGAGCCCACAGTTCAGAGCTAAAATCGTTTGCGACGATTTCTTTACGCTCTTCTTCTTGATCTTCAAAAAAATAACTCTCATTTTAATTTAACTTATTATCTGGACAGAGCACTAGTGCAGGGTTACATTTCATTATATCCAAACCAAGGAATTTTGCAAATCAATACGTTAAGCTAACCTTGATTTAAAGTACTCCTTCTCTTCGTCAAAGACTCTTGTCAATGGATTTTCGCAACAGAACTTCCTTTCTGTACGTTATTAACATTTTACAAAAAGTAGAAGTATGTTTAAATTTTTGATATTTACGTTGTTGTGCCTGAACACATTTTCTTTTTTAAATAGCCAAACCATCATTTTCAGGATCAATGATAAGGATGGTTATTCTTTACCAGGCGCCAATGTGACTTTGAGAAGGGCAGTAGATAGTTTGAAAGTAATTGGGTCAGCAGAAATAGATGGCCTCGCCACCATCAAAGTTGAAAAACCAGGAAAATACTCTTATGAGGTAAGCTACATAGGTTATGAAACGATCACCAACACAATAATGGTAAAAGAAATCAATACGCCGATTGAAATTACTATGAAGGAAGCAATTAATTTGCTTAATGAAGTACAGGTAGTCAGCAGGCGTCCTTTGATAAGACAAGATGGAGAAAGGACGATTGTTGACCCTGAACCTTTATTGGGCTCTGTGACGAATACTTTAGAGCTATTGACCTCCACGCCCGGTCTTTTTGTAGATGATCAAGGTGGAATTTTTCTTGGCAATTCCAACCCTGCGACAATATACATCAACGGTCGCGAGCAGAGACTTAGCTCCTCTGACATCGCCAATATACTGAGAAGTTTGCCGCCGGACAATATTCAAAGGATAGAAATCATTCGCAATCCTTCTACTAAATTTGACGCGGCCAGTACAGGTGGAGTAGTCAATGTAGTCTTGAAAAAAGGTGTTAAAATAGGAAGATTTGGAAGCACTAACATAGGTTTTAACCAAGGAAAAGCCGGTAACAGATTCGGAGGTTTAAATATTTATGATACAGGATCAAAGAGTGGTTACTATATCAACCTAAGTGCTAACCAGAATGCCGGTCTTGATGACTTAAATTCTGAAAGACGATCAAATGCTCCCTTTGTTTTGTTGCAAAAAGGCGATACAGAACGCAAAGAACATAATGGATTTCTGGGCTTTGGGTTCAATCAGGAAGTGAATAGTAAATGGTCATGGACGATGGATTCGAGAATCAATGGCAGTGTATCTAAGTCAAATTCAACATTTGAAAATAACACCACCACTTTTGAAGGAAAAGAACTAACAAATATGCAAAACCTGGTGGAAAATCGTACACCTTTTATTAGTCACAACAACGATTTGGGTCTCATCTATAAGTTGGATACCGCCAATTCGGATGTCAATTTCAAATTGAGCTTCGGACAATCCTGGAATGACAATACACAGGAATATCAAAATAACTTTAGATTTCCCCAACTTTCGCCTATAATCGGATCGGGCGAATCGCAAAGAAGGCGGACGTTTATTTTAGCTCAAATAGATGTAACTAAAGAGTTTAAAAAAGATTTCAGACTTGAAACAGGTATAAAATCAAATATTCAGAATTTCAAAAGTGCGGTTGATTTTCTCATCAATGACGGACAAGGTGGAACCGTATCAGACAAAGATCGAAATAATGCTTACAAGTTTGATGAGCATCTTTTTGCGGCTTACGGCCAAATATCTAAAAATTTTGCTAATAAAGTATCTTTAACAACGGGAGTCAGGTTCGAGTCCACCGATATGAAAGGCTTACAGACAATTCCTTCTGATACCAGCTTTAAGGTACTACGAGCCGACTTTTTCCCATATTTGTTTATAAGTAGGGATCTCTTGAAAATTGCGACCTATCCGATGAAAGGAACATTGACGTACAGAAGAACTTTAAGCAGGCCAAGTTATCAAAATCTTAATCCGGCTATTACCATTCTGGACTTGTACAATTATCGTGCAGGCAATCCTGCCCTAAACCCACAATTTACAAATAATGTTGAATTTAAGATAGGATTTGATGATGTAGAAGTCCTGGCTTTTGGTAAAAATTATACTACAGGCATCATTTCTAACGTATTGTACAACGATCCTAATAATCCTGACCTTACTGTCAATACTTTTGACAACATAGGAAAAACAGACGAATCGTATTTTAAGTTTACCGGAGCTATACCGCCTGTGTTTAAGTATTTTTTTGTGGTGGGCGGCCAATACAATCATTTGAAATATGAAGGCCTTTATAATGGGTCCCCAATTAGTTTTACCAGAGGAAGTTGGCAATTTTTTACTTTTCACAGATACAAATTTTCAAGTAATACGTCCGTTTCATTGCAAGGATTTATGCTCATCAAAGGTCAGCGAAATCTATTGGAATTAGAAAATTTCGGACAATTGAACCTTAGTTTTAATCAGCAGCTTTTGAAAAAGAAACTAATGATCTCAGTATATGCCAGAGATGTGTTCAGGACCATGGAAAATTCATTCAAACTACAACAAGGTAATATCCTCTTTCAAGGTCAGCAGTACAATGATAATCAGCGATTTGGGGCTACGATAAGGTATAATTTTGGGATACCTACCAAGAAAAGAAATGATGATGAAAATACCAGGGAGATATGATAGTTAGTACTAATGTCGTTTAGTTAAAGTATTTTTACTTGTTTTTACCCATCCCTGCCTCGCCGTACCGTTGGGCAGGCAGGCTAAATCCTTCCCTTCGAAGGGCTTCGAAGGGAAGGACTTCATAATATGGCCTTAACTAATTGACATTGCAATTACTATGGTTTGCAAAAAATGGCTAACATAACATACATACAGATATTAAAAACCTGTATTTTCCCCATACCACTTTCTTTTGCCTATAATGACTCTACAATATCGCTTTAGGAACTACCTTGCGCACAAATGTTCCTGCACGTTTTTTCAGGTCCACCAAGTGGTCGGGATTCCAGGCAGGTGTGGTTGCCCATGAGTTTTCGGGCTTAAACTCATCTTCAAATCTCAGATTCACTTTTTGGGTCAGTCGTTGATCGTGGATGACTACCATACACTCGGTATTGAGATGCGTACTGCGAGGATCCAAATTGAATGTGCCGATCACAGTAGTTTGCCCATCCAAGGTCATAGACTTGGCATGCAGGCCGAAGACCGGCTGAAAATCAGGTTTTTCTCTCAGTGCTCCCGTCATGAGTCGTTTACGACAAGCCGCATCGGGCCTGAATTCAAAAATTTTCACTCCGGTTTTAAGTAGTAATTTTCTGTCTCGCTGATATCCGCTGAATGCTTCCAGATTGTCTGTAGATGCGAGACTATTGGTCAGGATACGTACTTTTACACCGCGGGCTACAGCATCTGCAAAAAGTTTTCTGCTTTCAACCGTGGTGACTAAATAAGGTGATTGGATGTCGATCGTTTTTTTGGCACCTTTAACCAATGCGATGAGTGCTTCAGTGGTCTTGCCACTTCCGGACAAGCCTTGTGTACCATCATTTTTTCCGGGATCATCGGAGATATAAGTGATGCTGTCTGACCACGTCATATCGCCTTCCAGACAATTGATTGAAAAATTTCGGGAATATTGGCTATCCTTTTTCTGATTTGGGGCCAGTAATTGGTCGTATCACAAGCGTATTGATGTAGTTTGTCATATATTTTTGTATGATAAGTTATGTTGTAATCATCAGTCAGGATTTCGTTTACAGGTACACTCAATGGGTGCGACCAAAAGGATTCAAAAGACTTTTTGACAGGTGTGCATATCCTACCCAACAGAAAGATATCTCTATCTCTAAAATTGTACGCATGGTCATAATCAAAATATTCGTCGGCTATATTTCTGCCACCGGTGATGACAGTCTTGTCGTCTGCCATAAATATTTTATTGTGCATCCGCTGATTGATACCCCGAAAATCAGTTACTACTTTTGTCAGTTTCTGAAACAGGTTTTTACCGATATTGATTCCGGGATTGTAAATTTTGATTTCTATATTGGGATGCGCATCCATGATCATGATGTCTTCAGCATCAGCATCCATCATAATATCATCTACTAGAATCCTGACTTTGACACCACGATCTGCTGCCCTCACCAAATAGTCACAAGCAATCAGGCCGATATTGTCTACAGAAAAGATAAAATATTGTATGTCGATATTCCGCATAGCATGTGCTGTAAGCCAGGCCCTTGCTATCATGGATCCGTCACCATCTTCCAATACAAATGCACCGGAAGTTCTGTCAGTCATGGAGTCTAAAAAAGACAGATAAGTATCAATGTTGGTCTCATCTGACGATCGGACCACAGCACAATGATCTATGGTACCTTGCTCATTTCGTGCTTTTGATTTACATCCGGATAGACTGATCAATATCCATAGTAAAGTTATCAGGATCACTCCAATGCTTAAGAGAGAAATTTGAAATGTGCTTCCACCTTTTAGGCCATACCTGCTATTTGACATTTTTTTTGGGCTTTTTTACCACAATAATAGACAATTACAAATGATTGCACTAAGAGTAGGCCTAAAATATGAGCATAAAAAATTGTACAAATTAGTAAAAGCTCATCTTTATCAGGGCTCCGTGTCTTGGCAGGCACGCTCAATCCCTATAAGGGAAGATCACTATAATATGTTAAAAGCGCGGGACACTTCACATATGGCTCAAATTTTAATCATCAAAAACAAATTGGTGTAACTTGCTTTATCTTTTGATAGGGGCTGATCAAGGCTTGTCCTAAATCTGATGCCATCAATATAATCTACATCCGGGTAAATAATAAACTTATGTTCAATACCAACTGAAATTGACTTATTCAAATTAAAAGCAAATCCACCACCATAGGAGAGAGTGAGGTTGCCAGGATATTGTATTTCAGTTTCATAATCTCCATCATAAATAGATCTGACATTTTTTTTGATTTGATCTCTGCCCTTTCTAGTATTAATACTCAGTCCGGAACCAACTTTTGACTGCAGATTTGTATATGGTAAACCTTGATTATCAAGCATATCAAGTCTTGTTTGCTTTCCGAATAATCCCAAACTACCCAAAATATAAACATCCAGATACTCAAAGTCCAAATCATAACTTTTATTGATTAACTTCAAAACATTCAATAGTCCTTCCATTTCTACTACAACCTTCTGATATTGATAACTTGGATACCATCCATCTTTTACATTACGATATGGCTCAAATACCGACTCCACAAGGCCGCCACCGAATGATGAGTGTTGGTACGATTGGACTCCGACACCTTTTCCGGATGCAAAATAAGCATTGGCTCGTACAGATAAAATAGTGTTTGCAGGAATCTGAATTCCTACTCCCACACCTTGCCCTGCTCCGTCGATATCCGCATTTATCAAAAAAAGACCGGAATGCAGACTTATACCGAATAATGGCTTTTTATCATTATCGTAATCAAAAATTTGAGAGTGCCCGCAACAAACGGAAAACCGTACTGCAAAAATGCAAGTAAATAAAAATCGTATCATTTTATGGCTACTTTTGAATTCCAAGGAATCAGTAAATTTTCATTTTTTTACAAATCTGTACAAAGGTAAAAAATACATCTTGTATGAGTTGTTGGTTTGGCATTCATTTTTACACAAGCACCTGAAAACGACCAAAACTATGCTCATAAAATGTCAAAAATAAACCCTGCTTCCAAAGTTGACTGAAAACATAGAAATGCTGGTGGTAAAATTTGCTCCGGCATATACTCCCACCCTTTCATGAATATTTACAACATAAGAAAGGTCCACATCGACACCATGGTGGGTAGAGGTGTTTTGAACGCCGTCAAAAATAACAGTCCCATTAGGATTTGTAGTTGCGTTAAAAAGAAAAGACCCTGATTGGTTAATGTATCTATATCCTAAAGCAAGATTGATACTCGATGAACCGCTTGTATTGACGGCTTTTTGAAGGCTTATGCCATATATATTTAACAATTTAGTTTCTGATTGGTGGCCCAAAGTTGAATACGATTTAATACCGGTTCCTTTCATATAGTTTCCTTTTAAAATGAATCCTCTTTTGATGTCTAAGCCATAAGCTGCTGATAAAAAAGTCATACCCGACAATCCATCAATTCCTCCATATCCGAAGCGAATATCCATGGAGTTTTTTAGTGGTCCTTGTGCATGTGCTTTGAATATCAATAATATACAATAATCATGTCCGTATATGTAGGTCGAAAGTTAGAAAAATACTGATATTTATGTAAACAAAATTCTATTTCTATCCATTCGTGGCTCTGATTTCGGTTTAAAAGTCTACATCTTCATTATCTTCGCACAAAATTTTAGCAATATATGATTCTTTCAGATATAGAAATACTCAAAAGCATTGAAAATGGCAATATCGTCATTGACCCATTCAGGGCTGACTGTCTTGGTACCAATTCTTACGATGTACATCTCGGAAAATGGCTGGCGGTATATGAAAATCATGAACTGGACGCCAAAAAGCACAATACCATCCGTCATTTTGAGATTGGAGAAGATGGATTTGTTCTCCAACCAGGCACTTTATATCTGGGTGTGACTGAAGAATATACTGAGACCCATCAGACAGTCCCTTTTCTGGAAGGAAAGTCATCTATCGGGAGGCTCGGCATCGACATCCATGCTACCGCCGGCAAAGGTGATGTGGGCTTTTGCAATACATGGACGCTGGAAATCTCCTGTGTGCAGCCGGTCAGGGTATATGCCGGTATGCCCATAGGCCAACTCATATACTTTAAAGTGGATGGCGACATCGAAAACTACTACGATAAAAAATCTAACGCCAAATACAATCAACGCACCGAAAAACCGGTAGAAAGTATGATGTGGAAAAATAAGTTTTAGAAATAATACGATCTATCTTTTGTATACCTTAAAATATAAAAATTCATCTGCCTCAGGATGATCATATACTGTCCATCGTTGTGGTATGTCCTTATTCCCACAAAAGTGATCTGACAGAATATATTCAGGATTGTTGGTATAATCAGTAAGCTCATATTTATTCATTCGTTGCAGATATGTGTGTAAAACAAATTCACTCATCATTGCCTTACACACTCCCACTTTAGAACCATCAGGTACATGACTTTTTAATAATTCTACATCATGGATAAGGGCTTCTTCTCGTCCCGGTTTGCCAAATTGAAGGAATGAAAATATCAAGACAATGATGCATCCGGAAAAAGCGAAATAACCAAGATTAAACTTCAAAATGTTCCACTTTTTTGTTGTAGAAATATACCTGAAAACCGGAACAGAAATAATAGCTGCGGCAATTGAGAACATCGGAATACCAGGTATCAGATATATACCGCTTTGTTTTGTACTGGCCAAAATGGGAAGTGTGGCACTAAGGCCCAATAAAACGAAAGCAAATATTTCTCTTCTCTGGTCTTGGAAAAGTAAATTAATTTTATTAATCTTCAATACTATGGCAGCAATAATCATTATTCCAATCATCGGAGATAATTCAATCAACAATTGTTTAACTATAAATAATCTATCCCAACCCTTCAAAATCATATCATCTCTGCTCCCTGTAATCACTGCTTTAAGCCTTTGCTCCCAATACTGATTGAAAAAATAATGTGCCTCAGCCTGAAAAGCCAAAAGTAATGTTAAAATGCCAAACGCAACTAAAAAGCTCAATAGTGAAGTTAAAAATGCTCTTCTAAAAGTGGTGAGATTTGTCAGCCATAAAATAGCCGGAAATGCGATTGGATATAACGCTACCGGGCCTTTGGTGAGCACGCCAAAAAAAATTGAACCACCTGCTAAAACGGCATATTTGATTTCATTCACGTTTTCATATTGGATAGACTTCATAATAAAATATAATGCACTGAGGCAAAAGGTCAGCAACATATTGTCCATCAGATTATTCACATTACCCCATATGACTACCGGTATCAGGAACCACCAAAATGGAACCAGGTGCCAGTACTTTTGATATTCTATCTTTTGATAAAAAATAGCAACCCACAACTTTTTAAAAATCCAGATATTGACCATGAGAATAACTACACAAAACAATTTTTCTGTCCACCAATGATCGCCCAATATCTTAAAAAACAAAGACTGTACCCATATCATCAGTGGAGGATTCTCAAAATAGGTTGTAGGCATATCTTCCAGCCAATAGCTAGACGAAAAAAAGGGTTGCCAGTATGAGCCTCTTCCTTCAGCAAGGTTTCTCGACATAGACGAATATAATAATCCATCTCCGAACATACCCTTTTTGACTATTCTGGGTAGAAACATCGTCAGTAGAAAAAAGACCACCAATATTTTTCCTGTATCAAGGATTAAAAAGTATTTATGTAATATAGTTTTCATTCTTAGAGTATGTTTAAATTTTTATGTTTGAGCGAAAGCGAGGAAATTTAATTTTGGACAAGATGACTGAATGGTCTCGTCTGTGACGAGAATTGAGTAAAATACTTTACTCAATAAAGAAGGAACTGCGAGCAGCTGCTCGCAGCGAATACTGAATATAGTCGGAAGTTCAAGCGTAGCTTGACGCGGTACGCCGAAAAATATAACGCTGGATAAAATTAAATTTGCCGCTTGGAGCCAAATGATAAAAGTTTAAACATACTCTTATATATCTTATTTAAAGGTCGATGCAACATATTGTTAAACATTCCATCATTAGAAAAAATCGATGTAAATATATGCCAATTGTTTGATTTAAAATCACGTTTATTTCAAATTAAAAAAATCAAAAATATTTATCCATAATTTGTTGATTTTAAGTATTTAAAATTTTATAAAAAAACTTAATTTGTCCTTTCTTATTATAACTATTCGTAATATTTTATATAATTTTGCGTTTTATTATAATACACTCATCAAACTACAATTTGATGTTTTTTTTGCAAAAAAATAAACTTTTAATATAATGATGCGTACAGTTTCCATCATATTCACAATCACCGTCATATATCAGGCTTATGGTTTCGGGCAGGAAAATGCAGCGAGCATTGACAGACTTTCTGACTACAAGATGGGGCAATACTTTTTCAGCCAAAATCTTTTCGGACCGACCAGATATGCTCAAAACAAGTTCATTCATCAGGTGGCTCCTGTCGCTGATTTTGATTTTTCGATGCTAAAGGACGATGCGGGTGCTATGTATGGCATTTCAGGGATCAGACTTGATTTGCCCAGTGGCGAAAACGAATTACTTACATTTATATCTGAAAAATATCCTGACCCTACCACTACCCCAGCCATCCTTGAATTAGGAAGTTACTATTACAATAAGAGATGGTTTAAAAAATGTATTGATACCTATGCTATGGTAGATGCAGAAAAGCTTTCAGACTATGACAAGAGTGAATCGGGTTTCAAAAAAGGCTATGCACATTTTGCATTAAAAGAATTTAAGGAGGCCAAAAGTGAATTCAACGAAATAAAGGAAATCAGGAACGAATTTTATTATCCGGGTAATTACTACAATGGTCTTAGTGATTATTTTACAGGAAATTACAATGGGGCTATTGCATCATTTGAAAAGGTAAAAAATTCTGATACATACAGATCATTTATACCATTCTATCTGGCACAGATATACTTTGCCCAAAAACATTATGATAAGGTCATCCAGCAAGGCGAAGAAGCACTCAGCGATAATAATCTGCGCAACAGAAAAGAAATAAGACAATTGACCGGCCAGGCTTATTTTAATACGGAAAATTATGGTAAAGCACTGCCACATCTCGAATATTATGAAGCAAATACTGAAAAGCTCACTGTGGAAGAATTTTTTCAATTAGCATTCACTCAGTACCAATTAAAAAAATATGCAGATGCCACCAAAAACTTCAGAGAATTGCACCTTCTGGAGAATAGACTCGGACAACTTGTCAATTATTATCTCGCAGATTGTTACTACAGGACAGGTGACCTGACTTCGGCGAGAGCCGCATTTAAAAAAGTCTCTCAGATGACTTTTGAGAAAAAAATGCAGGAAGAAGCCACATTTAATTATGGAAAACTGTCAGCTGAAGCAGGATTTGAACGGGAAGCCATCAATACGCTATCCAAAATTGATAAATCATCTCCGTATTACAAGGAATCTGACAGAATAGTGGGCGAATTGCTTGAAAATATGAGCGACTATACCGCTGTGATGCAAATAATAGATGGTATGTCATCTACCACAGACAAGATAAAACTGGTGTATCAAAATGCCGCATTGAAACTTGGAATGCAGGCGTACAATAGTGGTATGCCTGATGATGCATTGAAGGCTTTTGAGAAATCCAAAAAGTTTAATCTCAGCAAAACGGTGCAAGCTCAAAATACATTCTGGATCAGTCAAATCCAACATGAAAAGGGCAATTACAAAGCTTCTATCAAAGGATTTGATGACTATTTTGATATCTCCAATGGCCTTGATGGCCTGCCTGATGAATCATCTCCCATCAGTGCCCATTACACTCAAGGATACAACTACCTGATGCTGAAAGAATACTGGAATGCCGAAAAAAGCTTCAAAAAATGTGCTTGTAGGCTTCAATTTGAATTCTACAGCTTTAATAAACAAAGATCTGAGTAACAAAATCTGGCCGGATGCGATCATACGCACAGGTGACTGTTTGTTTAAAAGCAGAAAATTTCAGGATGCGGTAGGATTCTATTCACAGGCTATCAATAAAAAACAAGGAAATTTTGTTTATGCCATGTACCAGAAAGCTATCATCGAAGGCCTTACGGGTGATGTCTCTGAGAAAATATTAAGCCTGAAGGAAATTATAAAAAATCATGCCAGTTCCGAATATGCCGATGATGCACTGATGCAGTTGGGAGATGCATATTTTGAGATGGATAATGTTGAAAATGCTTATGTAGTTTTTTCCGATCTTGTACAAAGATACAGCTCCAGCCCAATGGTCAATGGAGCTTTACTCAAGCTTGGTCTGATTGCTTACAACAAAGGTGACCTCAACACATCTATTAAACAATATAAAGCTGTGATGCAAAACAATCCTTCGTCGAAAGAAGCAGAAAGTGCCATTTTAGGTCTTCAGGAGATATATATCAATGACCTTGGAAAATCAGAGGAGTATGTTTCCTATGTGAGTTCATTGCCGGGATACAAGGTGTCAGATACTGCTGCAGACTCTCTGGCGTATATGGTTGGAGTTATTAGATACAATGAAGGTGAATATGAAAAAGCAGTGGCAGGTTTCAGTAATTATCTTTCAAAATATCCTTCCGGGATCAATAAAATAAAAGCCCATTATTATCGGGCCGAATCTAATACGCTGCTGAAAAAATATGATACAGGACTTGAAGATTATGAATTGCTGATAAAAGCCGGCAATTCGGAATTCTATACACAATCACTAAGGAAGGCGGCATTGATTGCATACAATTATACACAATCATTTGATAAGGCCTACAGATACTATGATCTCTATTATAGCCAGCTGACTGATGAAGATGAAAAATTTAAGGCTGCCACAGGAGCTCTCAGAAGTGCATTTCGGAACGCCAACAGTGAAGGCATAAAAAAACATGCCAACATCGTAGTCAACAGCAAAAAAGCTGACAATGAAGACAAATCCACCGCTTATTACTATCTGGCCAAAACATGGTATAAAGAAAATAATCTGGAGAATGCATTTTCAGCATTTGCATCTATAGGCGATATGGTCAACACCAATCAGGCAGCAGAAGCAAGGTACATGATGGCCGAAATCCTGTATAAACAAAAACAAATAGAAAAAGCAGAAAAACAAAGCAACCTCGCCAATGAAAAAAATACAGCATATCCGTACTGGATAGCAAAGTCATTGATATTGCTTTCTGATATTTATATTGACAAAAAAGACCTGTTCAATGCCAGGGCTGCACTGGAAGCCGTGATAGAAAACTTTCCTGAAGATCAGGAATTGCAAACCACCGCAAAAACCAAGCTAAAAGCTATCGAAGATCTTGAAAAACAAAAGACAAGGATCAAAACTCCGTCCAATAATCTGATGGAATTTCATTCCGGTGGCAATTGATTTCATTGAAAAATGTATAAACTCATAAACAAATGCAAACTAACATCAAATATATAAATATCCTATTTTTCGTATTGCCAACAATACTTTTCTCACAAAAGGATACAACAAAGACAGACCTGAAAATCAATCAGGTAGAAGTGGTCAAGGCCTTTGAAGTGACACTGGAAGAATCCAGAAAAACAGATGTAAAACCTGTCATTCCCGAGCAAAAACCGTACAGCCCGAGTTATAAATATGATATTTCTATCGTTCCCGCAAATCTGAAATATCCTGACCCGCAGATCAAACCACTCGCAATGAATCCTGATGCCCCTTTTAAAATAGAAAAAGGGTATCTGCAGGCAGGATATGGTATCAGAAAAAATCCTGAACTGATGGCTGGTTACCACACATCCAAAAAAGAGACCTATGATGCCGGCATCCATCTCCAGTATGAGTCACTCGACAATAACAACACGCTGCCTTACCAGCAATACAGAAACACCATCGCTGATATATACGGAAACTACATGCTTAAAGAAAATATGAAGCTCTATGGAAACGTCAATACAGCTTTCAGAAAACGTTATTTGTTTCATGATGATATCGGAGTAGACACATTATATTCAAAAGATCAATCAGCCCGCAACATCAACAGATATGAAATAGTAGCAGGTATAGCAAATGCTGAACCTACAAAGTATCATTTCAACTATGATTTCAGGATTGGTGTTGACAATCTGTCGATGACAAATACCAGTGTAAGAGAAAATGGCATGAATGCTGGCGTCAAACTCGAAAAACTCTTTAAAAAGAACTCAGTCATCTCCATTGAAGGAGATTTCAATTATACAGCATTCAATGGCAAAAAGGAGTTGAGCATCACTACTGCAGTGCTAAAGCCTACATTCAAGACAAAATACAAAAACCTGATACTGCAAGCAGGAGTCAATGCCTTGTATAGCAGTGATGACAATTCAGCGGTGTTTCCGGAGATATATCTGTCTTATGGTTTAGCAGGACCAGTACTACAGATCTATGCCGGAGTAGGACAAGATCAGTACACCAATCACTTCAGAAATGTCAGTTTGAGAAATCCTTTTTTGGCCAATGATCCCGACTCTCTCATCAATACTGTATTCAGAAAGTATTATGCCGGGATAAAAGGTCAATACTCCTTTATCACTTATCAGTTTTCCGGTGGTCTGAAGGATGCCGAAGACATGATGTTTATGATAAATAAAAAGTCGGATGTGCGTTACTTTGATATGCTATATAGTGATGCCAATATTATATTTTTATCTGGAAATATAGAGTTTGAAGTATCCGATTACCTGAGCCTGGGAGGATGGATCAATCAAAATATATTTAAGCTGTCCACTCTTCCAGAAGCATGGCATACTCCAAACCTCGAGGGCAATGTATTCGGGCGTTCCAAACTCCTCGGCGAAAAACTGGAACTGACAGCAGATTTGTATTTTGGTAGCCAATTGCCCTATCTCAATAAAAACAATACTACATCCAAAAGCAATGCTCTACTGGACCTGAATGTTGGTGCAAAATACTATCTTACAGAAAAAGTCGGCTTCTTCATTCGCGGTATCAACCTTCTGCACAATAAATTTGAAAGATGGTATGGATATCCTGCAGTGGGTATCAATGGGATGGCTGGACTAAAGGTGGTTTTTTAAAATTATCAGTTTATCTCACAGGCAGTCAAAGCTCATAACGATCAAATTGTACGTCGTTCATAGCTACAATCGTTCATTGTTCGAATCACTCATAGCTCAAATCATGCTACATTATGCCGAATTTCTGCCGGCATTGATGATACCGAAGGCACAGCGGATGACCACTTTAATATATGTTGGTCTCAATGGATCATCATCATCCATGTGCATCAACTGAGTGAGTGCATACTGCTGTATCGTATTGAGTGGCAATGTGATACGTTCTCTCATACCTACTGACATTCTTTCCACCGGATATTCCTGCATCAGCATGTCATGGTCACCAAGCAATAAGAGATTCTTTTTTGTCAGATGATACTCATCATTTATCTTTTTCCTGATGATGCCGTATTTAGGATGGTCAGCCACATGAGCTGTCAATGGCATAAATGTTTTAAATAGAGTCATCTCACTATTGTCTATCAGTGTACGCAGAAAAAGAGACTTTCTGTATAGTTCCTTAAATTTTTCAAATTTGCCTTCGTGCTTTATTTGTTCTAAGGCTGTACCAAGTCCATAAAATCCTGGGACATTTTGTTTGATCATCGTCCAGGAAGCTACAAATGGTATAGCCCTGAGATCTTTGATAGTCAATTTTTCTGTTTTTCCTCTTTTGGCTGGTCTGCTACCTACATTGGTCTGACTGAAATACTTTAGTGGACTGACCTCCGACATATATTCTACAAAATCAGGGTGATTTTTTAGTTCCAGATAGGCATTATGACTGATTTCAGCCACGTGAAATATCAGGTTTTCTTCCTTATCGGTAAAGTTGGACTGACTGTCCTGGTTCAGATTATTGGTAATACCTGCATTGATGAGCTGCTCGATATTGTACCTTGCTGAATCTATCACACCAAAATTGGAACTGACCGTCTGACCCTGAATAGTTAGCTGAATTTCTTTACTGGATATGTCTTTATCCATTGACGCATAAAACTTATGTGTCTTACCACCTCCGCGTGCAGGTGGACCACCACGACCATCAAAAAACATGATATCGAGTTCATATAGTTTGGCCTGTTTGCTCAATTCTTCTTTGGCCCTGTAAATCATCCAATTGGCCATCAGGTAGCCTCCATCTTTGGTGCCATCACTAAAACCCAGCATGATCGTTTGACTGTCATGTCTTCTGCTGAGGTGCTCACGATAATATGGAGTTTCATAAAGGGCTCGCATGATTTCAGGAGCTCTGACGAGATCATCTATTGTTTCGAACAAAGGGATGATATCCACATGGATGCCATTCTTGTCCCATCCGGAATATCGAAACAGGGCAAGGAGTTCTATTACATTCAGATAACTGCTACATTGACTGATGATATATCTGTGACATGAAGACTCGCCATAGTGTTCCTGAATATTCCGGATGGTGGCTATGGTCTTAATGGTGTCAGCATGCAATTCATTATCAATGGATTCAGGAGAGATCGAGATATCCGCACTAAGCAGATACTCCGCTTTTTGGGTATCATCAAGTGTATTGTAATGCTCTAATTGACCATTGATCTTCAGTATAGTATCTACCACTTCGGTATGTATAGCATTTTCTTGTCTGACATCTACAAATGCAAAGTGCAACCCAAAACAATTGACTTTATCGATCATACTGGTCACCATATTGACAAAAAGACTGTTATGATTGTCCT
Source organism: Saprospiraceae bacterium (assembly GCA_016718205.1). Taxonomy (GTDB): domain Bacteria; phylum Bacteroidota; class Bacteroidia; order Chitinophagales; family Saprospiraceae; genus OLB9. The sequence goes on along the minus strand of JADKEB010000033.1, from coordinate 673,540 downwards.
CAAGTAGTTTTTTTATTTCAGCCAAAGGAATGAGCAGGTCCTCAGGTGCCTTTATAGTTTCAGATGTTCTTAAAAATGCCTGTTCGTATAGCTTAGTTTCCAGATTGGAAATGATCTGGTCCACACCACTAAAGGTGAGTCGCCTTTTTATCCTCCTGATATCCCTGTAATAACATTTTAGCAAGGCTAAATGCAATGATGTGGCCACCTTGAAAGTGGTTTCTGCTTTGACAAATGGGTTGCCGTCTCTGTCGCCACCGGGCCAGAAACCCATCCTGATGACAGGTTGAAAAGCCGGGTCTAAAAATGGTAAACTCTCTTTATACTCCTGGATGATATCAGATATACTATGGTAAAAGATATTTTCGAGAAACCAAATCAGACTCACCGCTTCATCATAAGGAGTGGGTTTTTGTTTGTTTAAAAAAGGGGTTTTGCCCAGTTGTTGTAGTAGCAGATTGACACTCTCAGTATCATTGTTTTTCAGTGAAATGGCCAGATCATGGATGATACCAAGTACAGATCCCGGATAGAACTGTGTAGGATGTGCCGTCAGCACCAATCTTACACAAAAATCCCTAAGATTGATGTTTTCTGCTTCCTTTATCTTTTTTGCAAAATAGTCATTTTCCAGTTGTTTCAGCGTACCACTGCCTTTCATATCATTGATTTTGCTGTAAGCTGCATCTTCCAATGCGTCAAACAGCACGATCTGTCGTTCTATATACTGAACAAATCTGAATAGCAGATCCAGTTTTTGCTGTTTGCCTGTAAATTCAGTATGGGATTCAAAGAACTTCCCGATGATTTCTTCAGGTGTCTTTTGATACGCATAACCATCTTCACAGTTGGATAGAAGCAGCGAAAGCAGGATACCTGTCTTTTCAATTTTATGAAATGGAAGCGACAAAAAAAGGCTGTTGTATAGCTGAAACTTGATGGCTACATCATTATGGAAATGCTGGAGACTTCTTGATAGTATGTCAGGCATGAGTAAGAGTTGATTGCTTTGAGTACAAAGATAACGCAAATGAACGAAACACCATATTTTATTCTGAAAAACAAGGTTTATTTTAGATACATTCAGAATAAATAGCGGAAATGATAAATAAAATCTAACAAAAGTATTTTATTGTTGATTTTTACAATAATGTATTGCAATCATGAAAATGTATCACTCAGGGAAAAAAATAAATTGGTAACTGAAATTACTTAAGAATCTTATGTATATTTGTGGAAATATTTTGAAACATGAACCCGAATCTTTTGAGGGGAAGTCTGGACACTATCGTGATCAAGTTGCTGAAAGATCACGGTGAGATGTATGGCTATCAGATCACACAGATAGTCAGAGAGATGACCAAAGATGGCATCCAACTCACCGAAGGGGCACTTTATCCTACGCTGCACAAGCTGGAAGCCAAAGATATCCTTACTTCCGAAACGAGAATGATTGCTAATAGATATAGAAAATACTATAGGCTGACCACCCAAGGCAATGAACGTGCGATTACATTACTTCAACAAATGGAAGAATACCTCCAGCAGATGTCATTATTGATCAAACCATTAAAACCATCTGCCATATGACAGAAAAACAACTGACCCCAGAACAAATCCAATCACTCTTTGCATTTGTAAAAAGTAAATACGTCAGATACATTGATGTGCAATACGAATTGGTGGATCACCTTGCATCTGCCATCGAAGATGAAATGCAAAAGGATTCCAAACTGAGCTTTGACGCAGCTTTGGGTAAGGTCTATGCCAGATTTCCTATAACAGGTTTTACCAATTTTATTGCATCAAAAGCAGGCAGTTTAGGCAATTATTGGTTGCGGCGATTTTACAATTTACTCCTTACATACTTTACTCCGCCCAAAATTTTCCTCACGATACTAATTTATATTTTGAGTTTTCAAACGGTTTATTTTTTTGGAAAGGGTGGTTTGAAAGCCTTAATAATTGTATCTTTTATCATCAATATTGGTTTTTTGTATAGGCACTACCGAGCTATAATGTTGATCAAAAGAAAGCAACAGGATTACTTATTTTTACAATCTTCTTGGGTAGGTGCTGTCTTACCCTCATATTTACAGTATGCATCCTTTATTTTATTAGAGGCATATATTTTCACCGATGACCTAAGCAGCACTATTAAGGTTCTTGAATATTTCATTACAAGCATTTGTTTGCACTTTTTCATTGATGATGGCACATGCCAATTTTACCATTTTTCGCAAGATGATCTATGATGAGATCAACACAAAGTATAAACACCTGGGGATTGTGGTTTGAAGATCGTAAGTACTCAATTTTTGACTGTTGATAAAATAAATTTGCTACTTTATCGGAGTTGATTTATCTTCGAATGTCGTAAGCTAAAACTCTTTAACTTCAAAAACTTCTTAACAAATGAAAACAGATATTTTGAAAAAACCGAAAGTTCTGATTAGCTTTGTTGGCGGCTTCAATTGGTTCGTTGATTATATTATCGTTCCACTCAGCATGGTCTTATCAAAAATCAAAAAGGGGTTTGGTACCAGAGTATTAACTAAGCTGCTTTTATGGGCATGCGATACTTTTTCGAAACCACCTTTCGGCGTACAATTTTAAATAGAGGCCGAAGGTATCAAAGATGGTCACCCACGAAAAGTCGAAATCACAGCAAGCCATGAAGATGTGTATGAATTTACAGCCATCCCTACACTGGCATGCATCCTTCAGTATCTGAACGCTGGTATCCGGAAGCCAGGTCTGTGGCTGATGGGTCAAATGGTCGAGCCGCAAAGACTGATACAAGATATGGAAAGGATGGGAGTAAAAGTGCAGGTTGATGTAAAGGATAACAATTGATTTTATAAAAATGATCCACGATCTCTGAGCTTAACTATATACTCCTTACCTCAACATACCCATAATCTCTGATATCGCCCTTTCCAACTGTGGATCAACCTTATTGAGTCTGTCATTAAATTCCATACTTACATATATATTAGGTGCAACACCTGCTTGTTCCAGATTACTTTACTGATTTTGAGTAACTACGAATCGACATCACCTGCTTCCAGTTGAATCCCTTTTTTATCACCTGGGCATGCTTTTGATGAGCATGAGTTAAACCAAAAAAAACTATTCCAAGAAGGGTTAATAATATTGACTTCATTGGCTTTTATAATGGTGCAAGGTAATAATACTTTGTCAACTTCAAAAATCAAAGTCAAATACACTTTCATCAAAATGTAATTAATTCTACTTTGTCAGATTTACCTCTTCCTTCATTTTCTACCAATTTAAGAAGTTTCAGGGATATTATTTACGCCCTTTCATGCTTGCCCGCCCAATCCAATGCAGGAACGGTTTGTCCGAATCGCTCACCAGTCCTCCTTCGTCGGCTTAGTGGTCGAATGGCATTTTTTTGACTGAGGAGCGTCCCGAAGGGCGACCCTTAAGCAAAAAATTAAATTTTACTGGAGCGAAATTTAATATTAGTTTTTCTCTTGAATATCTACAAAAGTATACAGTTCACTACCAGAAGTACCTCCGAATGTACCTATGACCGGTAGTGTATTGGATGGTTCATAACTCGCAGCAAGGGGAAAGTAATGGTGGTCGCAAAACAATCCAAGGCTTGGGTCAATGCCTATCCATCCGGCACCAGGCATGTAGATATCTATCCATGCATGAAGATTGTGCTCTTCTGACAAGGACGGATTATATGCATAACCGCTTACAAATCTTGAAGCCAGTCCGACACTTTTCAGCATCTCCATCATCATATAAGCGAGATCACGACAAGAACCTCGTTTGTCAGAAAATGTGATAAGTGGATGCTGAAACCCTGGTTCTATTCTGATTTCATGTTGCCAGTGCTGATGAATGTATGCATTGATACTATGTAAAAAGGTAACAATATCACTGGTGGCATGAAAAAATTCTAAAGCAAATGATTTCAGTTCTGGAAGGAACAATTGGTGTAAATATACTTCAATTAAATTGTTTTTATATCCACCATAATCAAATCCTGTGGACAACTTTGTAAACCTGCTGTCATAGATAAAATGCAGAGGATTAAATTCCGCGGCTTCTACTATGAATTGCACCTTTATATTAAGATGATTGGTATATCGTCCAAACCAAGCCTGATAGTAAGATGAGTTTTCCAGATCGATCAGGGCATTCAATCCCTTAGGTTCGGGATCTACTATTATAGAATGGTGTGTTATCTTGTAATAGTTCCTGTTCTGTATAGTCAGGTACAGAATATGGGGATTGAGCAGCACTTCAGTTTCATAAGTATATCGGGTTTCATGATTGATTTCTATAATCATAATTTTGCGGTTTCACCATCAAATGCTCTGTTTAGTACATCTGAAGGAAGATCATGTATGGCTTCTTTCAGGCGGTCATTCCAGTATGCCGACACTGACCGCAAATCGTGATCTTCAAACTTTTTTTCAATGGCAAAAAAAGAATTATTCTCCAGGATAACGGTATGAATGGGAAAATCTACGTCATTGACAGAAATACGGGATGCATCAAAAGCAAGAAATGCACATTTCAATGCATACTCGATGCTATCTTCATACTTCAGTGATCTTTTCAGGATAGGGCTTCCCGGTCCTGAATTTCCGATGGCTACAAAAGGTGTACCTGTCCGAACCTCAATCCAATTTCCTTCCGGATACAATAAATACATTTTGGGGCTATCATCATCTTCAAACTGACCGCCAATAATTGAAAATAAATTAAAAGTCAAACCTGCCTGTTCCAGAGTCTTTTTGTCTTCTTCTGCAACTTGTTTTACTAAATTGCCAAATTCATTTACAGCTTTGTATAGTTTATTAAAATTTTTGGAAGGGTCATCTATCACGTCTTTAAAATAGGTGATAGCTTTGTCTCTGACTGACCTCAGGCCGGAAGTCATGATAAAAAAACTGTGTTTTTCTTTATTGACGGTGTACACTTTTTTTGATGTAGTAGTCTCACTTCCTGATGTAATACGAGTATCTGAAAGGCCTATCAGACCAAATTTGGTTTTAATGCCCAGGCAATATGTCATTCTTGCATTGAATTTTGAGATGCAAAGTTATTTTTAAGTTGGAAAAAAGTATCATTTACGTTGTTAGAAATGTCAGTTATTTTTGCCTGAAGCTGATCTATGTACTGATGCAGTCCAAAATCAATGATTTCATTGACCGAAGTAAACTCCAGTTTAGACCGTAGTGCTCCGATGGTTTTTTCAGAACTATTTGTAAATCCGCGGCTACTTTTACCGGAAATATTTCTAAGACAAATTTCGGCTTCGGTGATACAATGAAATACAGATCTAGGAAAAACGTCATTTAGAATTAAAAATTCGACCACTTTGGAAGCTTCAAGGTTGCCGTATAGCCTGCGGTAAGTATTAAATCCTGACACCGACTTGAGCAAAGCCGACCAATGCAGATAATCCATCGGAGACCCTACCAGTGCCGGCGATGGTAATAAGATGTGGTATTTTACATCAACGATTCTACTGGTTTTATCTGCTCTTTCCAGAAACATACCCAAAAGCCTGAAATACCAGCTTTCCGTTCTTGCTACTGTGGCAAATCCTATACCATTGATCAGCAAAATTTGCTCTTTCACACCTGTAAAAAATGGAATTGGGTCACCGTCCATCCAATCATTGCTTTTTGCCATCCCATTGACATAATGGAAAAGTTCGTTGAGTTTTTCCCATGTTTCTTTGATGATGTTTTCTCTGATTTCACGGGCATTCTCGCGCGCTTTTGAAACGCTTGAAATAATAGAGTTTGGATTGGACTCATCAAATGCCATAAAGTGGATGATATCATTTCTGTCATACCCGGTATAGTGTTCCGAGTAATATCCGGAATCACCTGTGACCTGAATCAGTGGCAACCATTGTTCTTTCTGATCTCTGGGAAGGTCCAGCATAAGATTAAAATTTACATCCATAAAGCGGGCATAGTTTTCCGCTCTTTCGAGATATCTCCCCATCCAATAAATAGAATTAGCAACCCTGCTTAACATATCATATATAAATTTAAAAAAAATTAATAAAGTACCCAGGTGTCTTTGCTTCCTCCGCCCTGAGAGCTATTCACAACAAGTGATCCTTTTTTAAGAGCCACTCTGGTCAGAGCCCCGGGTATAACTTCAATATCCTCGCCATACAATATGTAAGGCCTCAAATCAACATGCCTGGGCTCCAAATGATCATCAATCCAGCTCGGAACAGTGGACAATGACAAAGTCGGCTGAGCAATATAGTTGTCAGGATTGTTTTTTACCAGATTTCTGAATGTGGCATGCTCCTCTTTGGTAGATTTGGGGCCGATCATCATACCATATCCGCCAGCAGAGTTGGTTTCTTTGACCACGAGCTCTTCGATATTGTCCAGTATGTACTTTCTGTCTTCTTCGTTTCTTGCCAGATACGTAGGGACATTGTCCAATATGGGTTCTTCATTTAAAAAATACTTGATTAACTTAGGCACATATGCGTAAACGGCTTTATCATCGGCCACTCCTGTACCCGGCGCATTGGCCATGGCTATATTTCCTTTTTTATAAGCATTGAAGATGCCGGGCACTCCCAACATGGAAGCCGGGTTGAAAGCTACCGGGTCCAGAAAAGTATCATCTATCCTTCTGTAAATCACATCTATTTGCTGCAGACCTTTTGTAGTCTGCATAAAGACTTTATCATCCTTTGTGACAAGATCAACTCCTGATACCAGCTCAACACCCATTTGTAAAGCAAGGTATGAATGTTCATAATAAGCTGAATTATAAATACCAGGAGTAAGCAATCCTACAACCGGATGATCTTTTTGAGAAATATATTGCAACATTTCGAGAAGGCGGATCGGATAATCGGAAACAGGCTTCACTCCCATCCTATTGAACAAATTTGGATAAATCCGTTTTATGATATCCCTACTACCCAACATATATGACACCCCGGATGGGCATCGAAGGTTGTCTTCAAGAATGTAATACTTACCGTCAATATTTTTGACCAGATCGGTACCTGTGATGTGACACCAGATCCCTTTTGGTGGTTTTAACCCTATACAAGGTTTTAGAAAATCTTTACTGCCAAGTATCAAGTCTTCAGGTACGATTTTATCCTTCAATGATTTCTGGTCATTGTACACATCATTGATAAAGAGATTCAGTGCTGAAATTCTCTGCTTCAATCCTCTTTCCAAATGTTGCCATTCATCATTGGGGAGTATTCTCGGGATGATGTCGAGATGCAAAATTTTTTCTATCCCCTGATTATCATGGTAAACATTGAATGTCATACCCATATTCATCTGGGTTTTGTCAGCAGAATGCTGTAATTGGGATATTCTATCGGCGGAGACACTATCCAGTGCCGCTGAAAGGTCCTGATAATGAGGTCTTACATTGCCATCATTTGAATACATTTCATCAAAAAAATCTCCTATATCATAATCCATCATGATGAGTTTTTATTGAGCTTTATAAAAAACTGTGTGACTATAAAGTGGTGTTATCATTGAAAAATCAAATATAGGAAAAATACTTACACAACAAACAACTTATGATATATTTTTACAAAAAGATAAAAAATCATATGGTCTTGATGCTTAAAATAGTAGATATTATTAGTATACCCCCATTCAAATAGCACTATTACCACAATTTTTTTTGAAAAATCAATTTTCGTAATGAACTTGTCTGCCTATGTTATCTAAATCGTGCAATTGACCTTAAGATATCTCTTACAACATGTAAGAAATTTTCTCACTTTCGCTCCAACAAGAAATTGAAAAGCACCTCTAATCATATCTAATGATGATATTAGTCATTGACAACTGGTGGAGATTTATTATATTTTTACATCGTTAAAAAAGTTTAATTCACTTTTTAAATATTTAGTCATGTCACAAGTAGTTAAAAAACCATCATTATTTCCTACTTTCCCTACATTCTTTGATGACTTTTTTACCAAAGACTTTTTCGACTGGAATGACAAAAATTTTGCAAAAGTGGGCTCTACTCTGCCATCTGTCAATCTCAAAGAAACAGATAAAGAGTACCATATAGAACTCGCAGCGCCTGGTATGAAAAAGGATGATTTTAAAGTAGAATTACTGAATGGAATTCTCAACATCAGAGCTGAGAAAAGGATGGAAAAAGAGGAAAAGGACAAAGAAGGAAATTATCTAAGGAGAGAGTTCAGCTATGAAACATTCCACAGGTCCTTTAGTATGCCTGACAATGTACAAGAAGACAAAATTTTTGCTGAGTACAAAGATGGCATACTCCATATAGGAATAGATAAGAAAGAGCCAAAAGCAGTCATTACACCAAAAGCGATTGAGGTGAAATAGTGATTTCTGTTGTTTTTGTGTTATCGGAATTAAGGAAAGCCGGCAAATAGATGCCGGCTTTCTTTTATTGGTGATTTTCTTACTCGTAGCATGCTCAAAATTACATCATTTGACTGCAAATGGAAGTGTTTACAAAAAAATCGCTCACAAGTCTTCCTACGTCAGCTTAGTGGTCGATTTTCTTTTTCGACTGAGAAGCGTCCCGTAGGGCGACACTTAAGCGAAAAGAGTGGTTGAGATGAAAGATCGAAATCAGTCTTCCTTCTACAGGTTAGCGGTCGAAGGGGTCAAAAATCGCTCACAAGTCTTCGCAAGGCTCAGCTTAGTGGTCGATTTTCTTTTTCGACTGAGAAGCGTCCCGTAGGGCGACACTTAAGCGAAAAGAGTACAGTGTAGGCAAATTCTTGTTTATTAGATCAGAAAAAATACTGAATATCCTTCATATTTAATTATATTACTATATGATTAACATATAAATAAATTATATAATTGTTACTGTAAACAATAGATAATCAGCTGTTTAAATTTTTTATTAAAAAATAATATGTCATATTAAATTAATTATTTACCTTTGCATCGATAAAAGGACCTATCCATACTTTATTTATTAAATTATTTGGATATTCATTTTACATTTAATAGTTATGAGAAATAGAATTATACATTCAGTATTGATTGTTTGGGTTGCAATTTCAGTTCAATATGCACAGTCAAATAAATTTTTGCAAATTGATTTGAGCGCAGGAGGTTCTCAACCGATTTTAAAATACGCTGATCCACACATGTTTGCAGGCAGAGGTATCAGTTTTTCAGGTGGCTTTGATTATTTTTTCAAAACCATCGGTATAGGTTTTTCAGCGGGACAATTCAGTAATGTAAGCAGAGACTTATTTAATTCCTATATTTCAAAAAAATATCTTGAAGATATTACAAATACCGGTGCAGAAAATTGGAATAGCAAATATATTTTGGCCGGGCCGACTTTCAAAATTGCCGGAAAAAGGTTTGAATGGGATGTGTATGCAAAAGCAGGCTTGGGACAGATCAATGTCCCTGAGTTGGTCTTTTCAAAATCTTTTTTCAATCAATACTATCAGATATATCAATTTTCCGGAGCATCAGAAAATTATCAGTTTGCCTGGAACGGTGGTACAAGGTTTATATATAAAATGAATCATTGGCTTGGATTTCATGCCAAAGCAGAATACTTGACTACATCCTATATGAGCAAGTTTAATTATGATTATTCTTATCGCAATGCACAGGATGGAAACAGAAATGGTGTTATAGAAGATTCTGAGTATTTTGAGGCCCAAAAATTAACACATACCGGTGCTGCAGATTTAAATGTGATTAATGTACATCTGGGATTGATATTTCAACTCGGAAGACCGGCTCCGATTAAGGTGACTAAAATGATACCTGAAGAAATAAAAGAAGTTACTTTGCCTGTGAAAGAGGAAAAAGTGGCCACCACCATTCCGGATAATAAAGAAGAAGTAAAACCTGAACCAAACAATGTAATGGCTATCGAGCCCGCTGCAACTACTCCCAAAGAAAATAAAGAAGTGGCAATTGAAGAAATTCCTGTGATCAACGCAAATGAAGCTCCATTAGAAATTCCAGCCACTACTTATGAAGCTCCAGAAGCGAAATATGATGAAGAAGCCGCTGAATTTTTACACAAGGCCGGTGAATCCTATTTTGCAACCAACGATTTTGAGAATGCCCTCCCTTGTTTCAACAAGCTGAAAGCAGATCCTAAATATCCCAGGGCTAAATATATGTTTGCCTTGTCTCTTTGCGCTATGGGTAATTGTGCTGAAGCAAAAAGTGAGTATAAAGATTTTGTAAAAAATTATAAAGATACTGATGCGAGAACTCTGGAAATCATATTTGCTTCTCATCTGGAGAGATGTACCACTGCAGGAAAAATGAAAAATGTTAAGAAATCTGATTTATCTAAGGAAGACGATACAAGATTATCTTCTAACTCACCAAAAGTGATCAACAATACAACAGAATACAGAATACAGTTTATCGCGATGAAGAAGCCAAATGCTACTTTCCCTAAGCTGGCAGAAGTTGGGGATATCTCGACAGAATTTTTTCCAAACAAAGCAGTATACAGATATACACTTATGGGTTATAAGGACATTAAAAATGCTGCTTCAGATGTGTACAAAATAAGAAAATTAGGCTTCAGAGACGCTTTTATTGCGGTATACGAAAATGGACAAAGAGTAAATACCCTTTACCACGCTAAATAAAAAACCGTTTATCTAAAGATAGGTCTTGCTTTTATTGAATCCGGTACTATGATAGCACCGGGCCATTCCGGTTTGATCGGCTTTTCGGGAAAAATGATGGAATCATTGATTCTATAGTCAATTTCTGCCGCGATGAGTGAATCCACGTATATTTCTGCTTTACCTATGATATCTTCTCTGCAATTTTTAAGGTTTTCATTGATGTATTCTTTCCTGCGGCTTTCATAGGCCTCTTTGATTTTTGGATTGTTGATGTTGAGCACCGCCGCAGTATCATCACAAGATGCCAGTACAGTTATTAAAATGATGATATAGGGTGATAGTTTCATTCCTGAGCAGGATTTATTATCAAAAGATTTTCGATTTCTTTGATTCTGACAGTATGCATGGAGTCCGCATATTTGGCAAATAGGGTATCCCTTTCAACTTTGCACAATGAATCAGTATAGATACGTAAATCATTCAGTTTGTTGCCAAAGATGGTGTCAACGGTGTATTTTTCTTCGGCCGTGAGCGGATTGTCCTCAATGCCACATGAGATAAACACAACTGCAACTAACAAAAGGATTGTAAGATATTTAGTCTTCAAAATCTATCACTTTCTTTTTTAATTCAAAATTTTTACCCAAGTAGACACGCCTTACTACTTCATCAGCTGCCAGCTCTTCTGCCGTGCCGGCTTTAAGTATACTGCCTTCAAACATGAGATAAGCTCTGTCTGTGATAGACAATGTTTCCTGCACGTTATGGTCTGTAATAAGGATTCCTATATTTTTTGTCTTTAATTTTGCCACAATATGCTGAATATCTTCCACTGCTATAGGGTCTATGCCTGCAAAGGGTTCATCGAGTAGGATAAATTTTGGACTAGATGCAAGTGAACGGGCAATTTCAGTCCTCCGTCTCTCGCCACCCGACAGCGAATCGCCGATATTTTTCCTAACTTTATCCAATCTGAATTCGCCGATCAGCGACTCGAGTTTATCTTTTTGTTCTTCTTTAGTCAGTTTTGTCATTTCCAGCACGGCCATAATATTGTCTTCGACCGAAAGTTTTCTGAAAACACTGGGTTCCTGTGGCAGATATCCTACTCCTTTCTGTGCCCTGACATACATCGCATCCCGAGTGACATCTTCTTCATTCAGATAAACTTTTCCTTCAGCCGGCCTGATAAAGCCTACCATCATGTAGAAGGTAGTGGTTTTGCCTGCTCCGTTGGGTCCCAGTAATCCTACTATTTCACCTTGGTCGACGTGAATAGATACCTTGTTGACGACAGTGCGTTGGCCATATGTTTTTACGAGATTGTCAGATCTGAAGATCATCTTTTATTTTTTAATGTTCAGCGGAGGTTTGATGAGAGGGGTTTCAGGTTTAGTTAAGACTTCTGAGTTGGTTTTCCAGGAAATATTGATGTCAGTTTCTTTATTTTCTCTGACAGTCTCTCCTTTGAAAAATCTGTATGGCTCTGGTTGGGATTTAGTCCAATAGCTACCCGGGTCCCATTTTCCATTATTATTAACGTCACGAAAGATCTCAACGTTGTATTTATCAGGTACCAATCCTGTCAGTTTTATCGAAGACATGGACTTGAAAGCCACTTTAGTACTGCTGATAAGCAGTTTTTCTCTTTGAATATTGATAATATAAGTGGCAGTACTATCCAAATCAGATATTAAAAAATTGATACCTGCCAATTGATCTGGCTTGAGTATTTTTACTTCCATATCCAGGCTATCTGCAGCATGACCATAGATGCTTTGAATGGTGTTACTGTCAAAGGAGATATTATACTCTTCTCCACCTTTCCACAGGTACCGGATGATCATACTTTTTTTATCTTCAGAGGTAGTAATCCTGATATCATCGATCTGCCCTATGGTGTCTGTGATAATGATGTTTTTTGAAGGATTCAGTTTTAGGGGCATATTGTAATTAAATATCAGAGAGTCAGTAGGCAGCACTTTGCTACCGGCATTTGTTGATAATAGTCTCAAACGACTTTTTTTCATAAAATCCTGTTTTCCTCTCGGTTTCACTTTTATAGTATCATTATATATGATCACTCCGAATGAGTCCAGAGCTGTTTCATAGTAGATATTGACAGAGTCTTCTGCGATTTCATTGGAGAAAATGATGTCTTGATGAGGTATATTCAATACAGTAGGCACTGGCGGCTTGGTATTATAAAGGATATTGATCTTGCCGTAAATTTTTGTATCGTAAGACATGATCTTGAGTTTTGGTTTTGGCAGCGAAGATACCAGATGGATATTGTAAGTTGCTGAATCCACAAGTACTATCAGACTATCATAAAATGCCACTTTTTCTGTCGGGAGATCGTATCTATAGTTGATATTTTCATCTTTGATGGCCAGCAACCTGAAAGTATCAGATTTTACATTTTGAAATTCGAAATTACCTGATTTGTCAGGACGTGCAAAGTAAAAAGGTTTCTCCTTAGCCACGATGGAGTCAGTGAGGTTGTCATATAAGAATATAACCATCTCCGGATCAGGTTCACCTGTGAGTGCATCTGTGATTTTACCCTTAAAAGTCATACTGTCCAATGCAGGACCTGTGGCAAAAACAAAGTTAAAATTGGGGAGTTTATTGCCTTCATGAAAATCCACAACAGACTCACCAAAATTGATGGTGTAGGTAGCATTTTCTCTTAAAACTTCTTTTTCATCAAATGCAAAACTTACTTTTTTACCTCGGTGCTTCACCTGTGGTATATATGTAAGAGGTGGAGAGACCAGCACTTCCTTGATCGGATCACGTACTTCTATAAATTCATCAAAGTAGAAATCAACCTGACGAGGTTTGAAATTTGTCTGACGGTTTTGTGCAGATCTGATACTATCCATTTTGGGTGGTGTCACATCTCTGGGACCACCTGATGGCGATCCTGTGCTGGCGCAACCCTGACTAAATACAATCAAGCCAAGCCCTAACAGTCCGATGATACTGATTTTCAAGCAGGAAGCTAAACTGTATGTACCCAAGGGCTGTAAATTCATCCTAAAAACTATATGTGTAATAATGATAAAATCAACAATCTTATTGCCAAAAATCCTTTACATATATGATACGAACCATACAATGAAAGGAGTGTCACATTTTTCTGTACGTACACCTTCGGCAAGCCACTCGATAGAAAAATGCACTTGAATAGGCTCAGATTCTTACTCATGATGGGAAGTGTCTAATACTTCTGACTTATGGAATGCTTTGTACCTTCCTTTTCCGAACTTTGTGCCATTAAATTCCAGATCATTTTTTAACAAAGTTCTATCGTTTTCCGGCAACTGTATATATTCTTTACACTTTACAGAACAAGTGTGCTGATATGTTTGAGCACAGGCAGGACACTGGATGAAAAGGATGTGACACGCGTCATTGGCACAGTTGACATGTGTATCGCAAGGTGCACCGCACTGATGGCATTTGGCTATGACATGGTCCGATATTTTTTCACCCAGCCTTTCATCAAAAACGAAGTTTTTACCTATAAATTTATTTTCGATACCTAATTCTTTAGCTCTTCTGGCATACTCTATTATACCACCTTCTACCTGGTATACATTGGAGTATCCCTTGTGCTTGTAATAGGCACTGGCTTTTTCGCATCGGATACCTCCTGTGCAGTACATGATGATATTTTTGTCCTTTTTGCCTTTGATTAATTGCTCTACGACCGGTAATGCTTCCCTGAAGGTTTCTACATCAGGCAATATTGCACCCTGAAAATGTCCTACTTCCGATTCATAATGATTGCGCATATCTACAATGATGGTTTCAGGGTCATCGGTGAGTATGTTGAATTCTTCAGCCTTGAGGTGTATACCTTTATTCGTAACGTCAAAAGACTTATCGTCCAGTCCATCAGCTACGATTTTGTCACGTACTCGGATGATGAGTTTGTAAAATGATTTTCCATTATCTTCTATAGCCCAATTGAGCCTGATATCTCTGAGAAAAGTGATAGTATGTATCGCATTTTTAAAGTCTTCGATCCGTGCTTCCGGAACTGATATCTGGGCGTTGATCCCTTCATATGATACATAGATACGACCGAATACACCTAACTCAGAAAGCAAGATATAGATATGGTCTCTGAACAATCCGGGGTTGCCGAGATGATAGTATTGGTAAAATGACAATGTTACTCTGGGAGTCTTGTCAGATTGAATTTTTTCCTTGAGGGTGTATCTGTTTATTCTGTTGTGCAATGTCTTCATAACCACAATTTACTACGTTTATGCAAGAAACGTGTTCTAAAAAAATGCAAAGTTAATGAATTATGCATTGCCAATGAAACAATAGGAAACAAGTAATAGAAATTGGCTACATAAATCAGGATTTGCAAAAAAAAATCAGGATCATGTTCAATAGTAACTTCATTATCGGTAAAGAACTCCATATTCGTCAAATTGATGTCTTTAGTTGTTAAAACATTTCTTTAGATTTACCTTTCCAATCAACATTGATGAAGTGTGGCCCTACTTTTGTTTTCATAATAATTTTTAATCCATATATTGCATCCTTATAAATGCCTGCATCATGAGTTTTTTAAAATTTTTTTCTATCGTTTTGTTTTCCTTTTTGTGCACTCAAACCCTTCTGGGACAAAAATACCAGGGGTTTTTCAATTTTGAATACCAGGATTCCAGCGGAAAACTTCTCTTAAAAATGGATAAACTCAACCAGGATATACTGATGGTCAATGCTTTTGGGACAGGAATGGGTTCAAATGACCTCGGTTTAGATCGAGGCAAACTAGGAGATGTAAGAGTAGTCAGATTTGAAAAACATGGTGATAAGATCTTATTAATCCAACCTAATCTAAAATACAGGGCCATCTCCAATAATGCACTCGAAGTGAGGGCAGTGGAAGAAGCCTTTGCCAAATCTGTCATTTTTGGATTCAAAATAGAAAAAACTGAAAATAAAAACTACACTATAGATATAGGTCCATTGCTTCTTGATGATCTCAATTGGGTGGCCAATACACTTAAAGATACCAAACAAGGTACATATAAGCTCGAAAAAAGCCGTTCAGCATTATTTTTTGACAATATCCACGCCTTTCCAAAGAATGTCGAACTGGAGTCAATCCTGACTTTTGTAGGCGAGCCTACAGGTGCCTATATCAAAAGTGTATCGCCCTCAGCCGAAGCTGTCTCTTACCGGCAACATGTATCCTTCATCGAATTGCCGGACGATAAGTATACACCAAGAGTATTTCATCCTGAGAGTGGATACTTTTACACGAGCTATTATGACTACGCCACTCCTATACACTCGCCAATTGAAAAAAGATTTATCACAAGGCACAGACTTGAAAAAAAATATCCTGACCAAGCTCTAAGTGAGCCTGTCGAACCCATCATTTATTATATAGATCCCGGATGTCCTGAACCAATAAAGTCAGCACTCATGGAAGGTGGCAAATGGTGGGCTCAGGCATATGAAGCTGCCGGATTCAAAAACGCTTTTGATGTCAGAGAGTTGCCTGTAGGAGCACATCCGCTTGATGTCCGGTACAATATGATACAGTGGGTGCATCGCAGTACTCGTGGCTGGTCATATGGAACATCGATCGCTGATCCCAGGACTGGTGAGATACTTAAAGGCCATGTTTCCTTAGGTTCACTCCGGGTAAGACAGGATTTTATGATAGCACAAGGCATAGCATCTCCATATGGCACCAATGATGAAAATCACGCCATCATGACCAAAATGGCGTTAGACAGACTTAGACAACTATCTGCACACGAAATAGGGCACACTATCGGACTGGCACACAACTTTGCTGCAAGTACTAACGACAGAGCATCTGTAATGGATTATCCACATCCCTATATCACATTAGACAAGCAGGGCAAGCCTGACTTTTCAATGGCTTATGATGATAAGATCGGTTTGTGGGACAAGCGGTCTATCATGTACGGATATAGTCAATATCCGGATGAAGCATCAGCGAGAGCAGGCCTTGAAGCTATTATCAATGGTAATCATAGTTTAGGTCTGAAATACCTGACAGATGAAGATGCGAGAAGTGTCGGTAGTGCCTCACCGATAAATCACCTGTGGGACAATGGTCCTGATGCTATTGCTGAATTGGAGAGGATCATGGGCGTCAGGGCTTATGCCATCAAAGAATTTGGCTTAAATACAATACCTAAAGGCACGCCGGTTTCTGAATTGGAAAAAATATTTGTACCGGTCTACTATATGCACAGATATCAGGCGGAAGCTGTGAGTAAACTGATAGGAGGTCTTGAATATCACTACGCCGTAAAAGGTTTTGGCAAAATAGAACCACTAAAACCCGTAGATCGCATCCGTCAGATGAAAGCCACTGCTGCGCTTCTTGATCTCCTGTCTGACAAGTATCTGGCCGTCCCAGACCACATCAAAGGTTTACTTTTTCCAGTTGCGTCCGGTTATGATCGCAGTCGTGAAAGCTTTCCTACCGGTGCTGCCCCAGCATTTGACTATCTGAAGGTGTATGAAAGTGCTTCAGGACAAATTCTGGAGCTTTTATTACATCCTGATAGACTCAGCAGGATGGCAGGTGAGGGAAGATTATCAGAATATTTAAAAGAAATATCCAATAGCCTGGCAAAAAATATAACCACAGATGTTGTTTCGCAATGTGCTAATACACAATTTGTCAGCAAGTTAATAGCTTTGAGTATCAGCGAAAATATTTCTCATCAAGTGAAAGCGCACATTCAAAACATATTAGACAGTCATAAAAAATCACTTATTTCATCTTCAAAAAAAGGTTCAGAAGAAAAAGGTAAAGTGTTAATCAATTATCTGGTGACGTTGATGAATACCGACCCAACTAAAATCCACCAAATCAAACTTCCATCCGCTGCACCTGTGCCTCCGGGTGCGCCAATAGGTAGCTGCAGTTTAGATGATTGATGGTTTTCACACCAAATAATCTTCCTATCTGAAAACGATGGTCTGCAGATCCGCTTCTGAGTAATTGATGGATTTTAAAACCTTTCTGTCTGCCTGCCGATAGACAAGATATTCTCCTTCTTTTTCTTCTATGAAAGACGGTGTATTCTTTTCTTCAAGATAATATTTCTGAGTTGCCAAAGCTTCTTCGTATGATTGACAGGGCTTACTCATATTTGACCTCTGCACCTCATCAAATAGGGCTTTGAATCTGGATGCCAAACCAAACTCAAGTACCGCTCCTGAAAGCACATACTGAAGATCACTCAGGGCATCAGCTACACCAACAATATCATTTTCAAGTATGGCGGTCTTCAGTTCATCCAGTTCTTCCTGCAGGAGAGCCACTCTGAGATTACATCGTTTTTCGTCAGGAATGGCAGGAGTGGGCAATACAGGCATACCAAATACATCGTGAAATGCAGCTACGTCTGTCAATGCGGAAGGTTCGTCAAATAATGTTAATTTTTTTGCCATATTAATGTTGGGTTATTTTGGGAGCTTCATAATATATATGAGTCTTTTTATACTATACTTGCCAGCTCCGTTGGCAATGAGCAATAACAATCCGCCACATAAAGCCAGATTGCGCATAAAATACAAGGTATGCAATCGTCTCAGTTCTCCCGGATCATCCCAGAATGAGTACACAATCAATGTCATAGGCAACCAGTAAAGCAGTAACATTGTAGCACCAACTCTGGCAAAATATCCTATCAGCACTAAAATGCCCCCAATCAACAGAATAAATATGGTTACTTTGAGTACCAAATCCTGTTGCCACAATATACCATAAGCGGTCATAGTCGCTTTTGTTTTATGGAAGAATACAAGAGCATCCAGTGCTTCGTAAATAAATACAAAGGATATCCAGATTCTTGCCAAAAGTTCAGCTATGTCTTTCAATGGTTAAGGTATTAAAATGCTGATGATCAAAACATGTGCAAAAATGACATGAGGCAAAGATACTGACTAGCTTTTTAATCACAAGGTACGAAGTGAAAAATATATTTTTGGGCTGCTATTGCTACTTTGTCAAATTACTTGAACTTTCCGGTGGATTTGAAACTGTTGGGTTAACCCAACAGGTGTGACTCTAATTAACCAATACTTTACTCTACAATGATGAATAACTATCAATAATCAGACCTGAACCAAAAAAAATGCCGGAAAAGCTTTTGGCAATAATCAAAAACTCTTCCGGCATTTTTAAAACAATATTTTTTCAGATCAATAAAAAAAAGCCAAATTATTTGCAACAAGCATCTCCGCTGCAATTCATATCGATCTTAATGGTTGCTCCGGCATACGGGCTTGAAAGATTGATTTTTTCCTTAAATGCCAAAGAACCTGCCAGTCTCCATTCACTGGGAAAATTGGCTACATATCCGCCATTGACCGTTACAGATACGCTTCTGTTGGAAAGTTTAAACTTTGCTCCGAGATCGATACCTACGTCACCCGTTACAACAAAATTGTCAAGAGTATGGCTTTCCGTCTGAGATCCCAGTACGGATGTGATGGAATTTGATTTGACACCTTTGGCGATATTCATTCTGAAAAGTCCGCCTCCAAGCTCTACATACGGAGTAAAAATAAATGCCGATGACTTGAACACAGGAAAACGAAAATCTTCCTTTAGACCTATACCTGTCACGGACACATAGTTTGTGTTGTTTAATGTACCTAATTGCTGATAATAGAATATCTTAGGTAAATTGTACAACCAAACCTGATACTCTATCGCTTCCTGATCGAGGATAAACCCACTATTGGAAAGGGTTGTCCGGGTATTGCTAAGGGTATTGAAATAATACTTACCTCCTACTGATATGATGTTGCGATCACAATCAGAACAAGTCATCGAGGTATCGGTAGAGACTTTCATCTCTTCTTTCATCTTAGTGTCTTCCTGGGCTATTGCCATCAGGTGCCCCCCAAAAACAAATGTTAAAAGAATCATCAAGTTTTTCATATGCTGAAATATTAAGTTAAAAAAATATTCTACGTCAAATAGATTAGAGTAGAAAGAATTAAGGCTGCAAAATTAATCATTTACTTACTTTATCACATGAATATTCAAAATTTAATTTTTTTCTAATGAATTATATTAACTAAATTTATATCTATATATATTTATAATACAATATATTGTATATTTTTTTATCTACTTTCAATCATCCTTCAAACAACCTTTGAGTATTTCCAGAGTGATGAGATAAGTGGGTTTCACCCCATCAAGTCCCAGACTTCCGGATGCAAGAGTACTTCCTGTTTCGAGAGGATTGTCTGATGCATAGTAAGCATATCTCAATTTAATATCCGGTCTGATATTATTTCTGATTTTCGAAGCTGCTTGAATTGCCTTCTGGTAATGCGCTCCCTCCATCTCTAATCCTACTGCCTTCCAGGACGAACGCCAAAAATAGGTCAGAATATCTTTGTTTTGCAATGAAGTACCCAGAACAGTAATCATTGTCCCTTCGTATACTCCAAGTCCACAACCATCAAACATGGATGGTGTAAGAGAATTCTCAAGTGGATAATTGTCAGCAGTCCCTTCGAATACATGGGCTGTGGGGATCATGATATCCCCTTTATCTCCTTCGAGTATTCCGGCCTTGCCCATGATATTGATGGATCTGATATTGAGATGATTTCTCTGTTCATTTGTCACATAAGGTTTGAGCAATTCATCCATGGTCTCGTAGGCCTGCTCTCCAAAAGCATAATCCATTACTATAAAAACAGGATTTTTTTCCTTTGGTTTTTGAGTAAACCCAATTTCTTCCGCGACATTTTTGATATCTATACACGCACTATCAAATATCTGAACACCTATATTGGTTCCGCTCGTATCGGATAGTTTTCTCATTCCATTTTTCAAAGCAAAATCAGTCACAAGGGCTCTCATATCTGCATTGTCATCCATACTTAGAATTTCAGCAAACTGCTCTAAGCTTTCAAACTTTACTTTTTTGATCAGGGCAGACTTGGCATAAAAACAATTCATCACACTATGAAGATTAGCACTGATGATGTGAATGGGTCTTTCGAAAAGATCATTATCCCACAGTGTCTTTTTGATAGTGTTTGCCCATTTTTCACCATAAATGTGGTTGCCCAAATTCTCTCGTAGTGCCGGCGAAAAGGTGATTTCTCTATCTATCTGAGTCAAAAATTCTTCCATACTCAGCTTGCCCAGCCAGTAAGTGATCTCAAATAAACTATTTACTTCGGCTGACTTTTCAAATCTGCCATGCGCAGATGCCACTTCGTCATAAGTTCTACCAAGGATGGTATTGAGGTAGGTAAAACCCACTTCTACGTTGATTTCTTTTTCTTCATGAATATCGGCTATAAGTTTCTCCAGCATGAGCCAGGACCGATTTTTTCTACCACGGGAATCAAGACTGTTTTTTCTGATTTTTTCAGCTTCAATGTACATAAATGTAAGGTGGGTAAGGATATCATAAATATCACTTCCACCTCTCGTCATTTCGATAAACATCTGTTCTTCATCAACCCTATAACAATCGCGTTTCCTGCGCGGAGGCACATGTTTCTCAAAATGTGAATGATCATAACCTTCTCTGGAGATCAATTTGATATATCGGCACTGTTCGATACCTTTTGGCAACCTCTGGAATATATAAAGTAACCCTTCAAGTTCTACTTTCTCTTCATCAGCGATAAGGCCGTAAATTTCTGGTTTCAGTGAGAGCATTGCCTCGATCATGGACTCTCCGGAGACTCCTAATGGTTTATATCCACCTCTCAGAAAAAGGTGTCTCATAGATACGTACAATCGTTGTATGGCAGCCCTGGATATCTGGGCTTGAGTTCGTGGAGCCTGATGACCTTCTGTCATTTTTTGAAACATTTTATATTTCAGATGCAAAGATTGCACCAAAAATGGCAGAATACTTAACAAATCAGTTTCTAATTTTAAATAAATGATTTTAATTATTCATATTACTGACAGATATCATATATGAGATTAAGTTAAAAATCGTTTCTTTGCAGCAGAATTAAAATTTGTATAAATATGCGTTTACCAGTAAAATATATCTCAGCAGCTGATGCATTACAATTGGTCAAAAGTGGAGACAGAGTCTTTATCCACGGAAGTGCACAAACTCCAACCAATATGCTAAGGGAATTATCATTGCAATCTGATAGGTTAAAAGATGTGGAATTGGTTTTTATTAGTGTTTTAGGACAGATTTTTGTAGATCAGCCTGGAATGGAAGACTCATTCAATATCAATTCACTTTTTGTATCAGAACCAATAAGAAAATCTGTCAATGAAGGTCGGGCAGATTACGTTCCAATATTTTTGAGTGAGATACCGGAATTATTTAAAAGAAATATCCTGCCGATTGATGTAGCGATTGTTCAGGTTTCGCCGCCGGACAAACACGGTTATTGTTCTATGGGGGTGTCAGTGGACGTGGCAAGGTCTGCAGTAAATACAGCCAAAAAAGTCATTGCTCAGGTGAATCCGAATGTGCCCAGAACTCATGGTGACGGTCTGATCCATACAAAAAGATTTCACGCCATTACTTATTTTGAAGAACCCTTGCATGAAGCTTCATTTGGAGAACGGGTAGGTGCTGACGAAATAAAAATAGGTGAACACATAGCCAATTTAATAGAAGACAGAAGTACCATTCAAATGGGTATCGGAGCTATACCAGATGCAGTATTGCGATGTCTTGGTAATCATAAAGACTTAGGTGTTCACACAGAAATGTTGTCAGACGGCATCATTGATCTCTTTGACAAAGACGTGGTTACCAACAAATATAAAGCCATACACCCCAATAAGATAGTCACAGGTTTTGCTCTTGGCAGCAGAAATCTCTACGATTATATAGATGACAATCCTGCATTTTCATTCTTGGATATAGACTATGTCAATGATCCCCACGTCATCAAGAGAAATCCTAAAGTAGTAGCCATCAACGCCTCTATCGAAGTGGATCTCACTGGCCAGATTTGTTCTGATTCTATAGGTACCTACCAGTTTAGCGGTGTGGGTGGTCAGATGGACTTCCTCAGAGGTGCCTCATTGAGTCAGGGAGGAAAACCTATCATCGCATTACCTTCCAGAACCAATAAAGGTCTAGGTAGAATCGTGCCATTCCTGAAACAAGGAGCAGGTGTAGTTGCCACAAGATCTCATGCCCATTATATAGTGACTGAGCAGGGTGTCGCTTACCTGTATGGCAAAAACCTGAGACAGAGAGCAAAAGCCTTAATCAATATTGCCCACCCGGATGACAGAGAAGATCTGGAAAAAGCATGTTTCGAAAGGTTTAAGATCTTTTAGATCTTCATTTAATGGCATTTTAAATGAAATAATAAAATCCCATGCTGGCGCAAGTTTGTAACCTGTGCCCTATTTAACATACTTTTTGGTATAAGTCATGCCTATGCTGGCGCAAGTTTGTAACTTGTACCCATTTACACATACTTTTTGGTACAAGTCATGCCAAAGTCTGATATAATTATGCTAGCGCAAGTTTGTAACTTGTACCTATTAACAACACCTTGCACCACATTCATAACTGCACCATGTTTTCATAAGTTTGTGACTTGTGCCTATTAATAATACGGGATCGTCCCATGCATATCCTGACAAAAACTGCTGGTTGAATTAGTTATACTCCTAGTAGGTGGGGTGACACTCAACAAATTTAAAACAGGAACTTTGATAGCGGAGTTGTATTCTCCTACATTCTCTAATGTTTCTTGACAGTTCATGCCTCCAGATACATAATTGATATTGGCATCCAATGAAATGACTGCACCAGTAATATCTACATCACAATTGGCTTTTACAGCTACATAAGCAATCACGGCAGAGTTAGGTGCCATATTGCTTATATTAAATATAGGTCTAGTAGGGTCAGATACATTGAAAGGTGTCACGGTAGCTGAATTACTTTTGCTATAAGCAAAACCACCATAGCTCAATCCTGGATCAAAATCAAGTTGTAGTTGAACATTTGTTGTAGTACTAGTACCATCATTGTAAATCAGAAGCGCCAAAGTGTCAGGAACTGAGCAAACGTTAAGCTGATCTAAATTGGCAAATCCCGGGACAGCTACTAATGACGCCATGGTGATCTGACCACAGGCCATCGGTGCATAACAGACATTTTTTAAGGCAGTAAGTGCCTGGCAACTTTTATATATCGACTTATTGAGGTGATACATCATATAGTAATGATTTTCATGCTCACAGGCCGCTTTCTGATACTGTACGAAGTAATAATCCTGGAGTACCATAAAAGTACCCTTAGCTTGCTTAAAGGCGGCCTCATGGGGTGAATAAGATATTTCTATTTGATCTTTTGAATACAAAGAACCCATAAACATAAACCATAAAAAAATTGTAAATTTTAGGGTTTTCATAAGATAAGAATGACATTTTAATAAATCAATTAAAGCAATACTAAAGCAAATCCTCAAGGAAAACAAATCCTCAAGGAAAATACAAATTATTTCCTTGCTTAATATATCATTCTTTGTCAGGTCGGGCAGTATAAAAGTAGATCATAATAAAATTGCACCTATTATCTGTTGCAAATATATAACAAATTTATATATAGGAAGTATTTTAATACATAAAATTTATATTTTATTGATTTTATTCTAAAATTATGTAGTTTTTCAGCTACAGTGACATTATATAACAAAGTCAAAATTTTTAAATATACTCTAAATAGTTTCAAGCTTTTTGCAACCGTACTGAATTTCAAATCGTCATTGTATGTAATCAGATAATTTCTTAGAGTATGTTCAAATGCAAAAAATAGCATTCTAAGCTTACTCCAAGTCTAAAAAAATCAAACAATCAAATCAATCATCACTATGAACCTGAATCGTTATTACTTCACACTTATCGTCACTTTAGTTGTAGTAAGTGCTTATAGCCAATTGATGGTCAAAGGTATCATCCGGGACGAAAATGGAAATCCAATTCCTTTTGCCTCAGCATCTCTTATTGCAGCCGGTGATTCTCTTTTAATAAAAGGAAGTCTTACAGATGATCATGGTGTCTACAAAATAGAAAATGTATCACCTGGCCAGTACAGACTTTTAGCTTCATTTTTGGGGTATACCAGTATTACCAGTGACATTTTTGAACTCAAAGCTTCTAATCAATTTGCCACAGTGGATATCAATTTTATAAATAAAGGAGTAGTATTGGATGAAACTGTTATTACGGCTAAAAGGCCTTTTCTGGAGCAAAAATCTGATAGGCTTGTAGTAAATGTGGCCAGTAGTGCTGTAGCAGCAGGTGGTACAGCTATGGAAATACTGCAGAAGGTACCGGGTGTTGTAGTTACTCAGGACAGAGTGACTCTGGGAGGTAGTCAAAATCTCCAAATCTGGATTGACGGTAAGCCATCACTTTATACCGATATGAATGCTGTGCTTAGAGACATGCCCGGCGATCAGATAGAAAAGATTGAGCTCATCACTCAACCAGGAGCTCAGTTTGATGCAGCCGGTGGCCCGATCCTGAACATAGTACTGAAAAGAAATGCGGACCTGGGTTTCAAAGGAACGGCGGCTATGACCCTCGGGGGCTTTAGGGTAGACCAATCTGATGTCAATGGAGATACAGAAGATTACTATCGTATCAATCCATCAGTTAATGCTACATATCGCAATGGTAAAATCAACCTTTCCGGCAATACAAGTTATAATCAGGGGACATATTTTTCAGCTTTTATTGTGGATAGATATATCAATAAGGAAGTCTATAAAGGCAAAAACCTTGAAGATAATAGCTATAATTTTAAAAATATAAGGATAGGTGCCGATTATTTTGCGACAGACAAAGCTACTGTAGGTTTAGTATTGAGGTACTGGGGACGTGACGGAATCGGAGATGGTTTTAATAAAACACTGGTGTACAATCAATCAGAGACTGAACTTTTCAATTCTTTTATCACTGAAAATCATTCAGACAGCAAAAGAAGCGGGCTCTATGGCAGCACTTACTATAAATATGAGTTTGACAGAAAATCCGGCAGGACATTCAATGTAGATTTTGATTATAACAGATTCAATACCAGAAATATCAATAACCTGACAATATATCATGATGACAGATCTACAAACAGATCATATTCCACACAAGATGTAGATCAGCCGGTCAATATCTATGTTGCAAAAGCAGATTACAAACATCCCGTTGATTCTTCATTTAGAGTAGAGACAGGTATAAAGTCATCATTTGCAAGTGTTGATAATGATCTCAATTTTTACAGAAACAATATCAGGTCTGACCGCGAGTCAAATGTGTTTTTGTACAAAGAGAATATTAATGCCGCTTATGTAAATCTGAGTAAAAAATTAGGAAAAATTGAATTGAACGGAGGACTAAGGGCTGAACAAACTGTCATTTCCGGCGAATCGTTGGATTCAGTAGTTTTGGACAGGAATTATGCACAATTATTTCCAAGTGCAAGCGCACTTTATAGATTTAATAGCCACATGGCAGTTCAGTCTTCATATTCCAGAAGGGTCAACAGGCCTGGCTTTCAACAGCAAAATCCTTTCACCTATTTCATTGATTCTCTAACATATACCAGGGGTAATCCTACATTGCGGCCTGAGATCATCAATACTGCACAACTCAACCTTACTTATGATGGTCAGCCTTTTATAGGCATCTCATATTATAAAACTGATGATGTGATCATAGAAAATGCTCCCAGACTCGAAGGTACCCGTACATTTACAACTGCTGAAAACCTCGCTAACCAGAAGAGAGTGGAAATTCAACTCAATTTTCCAATAAAATTGGGAAAAGTTATTGAAGGATTTGGAGGCAATCAGGCAATATATAATTCATACAATGCAACATATCAAGGTCTGAAATATGAAGAAAGCAGATGGCATTGGCTGGCTTACTGGCAGATCAATGCCAATCTTCCGAAAGGCTTTAAAATGGAATTCGGTGGTTTTTACCTGACAAAATTTTTAGAAGAATTTTTGACTATTGATAATATCTCAGGTGTCAATATTGGCATTTCAAAATCTTTTGCAGATAAAAAAGGTAGGGTGGCATTGAGTTTTAATGATGTTTTTTATAGGCAAAATTCAAATGCTACCATCGATTTCAGTGACGTAAGAGTCAGTTTTTATCAGAGAAACTTTACCAGACAATTGAGATTGACTGCAAGTTATCAGTTCGGAAATACAAAAATGAAAAACCTGAACGGCAGAAGCAGTGCATCAGAAAGTGAATCTTCAAGAGTAAAAGTAGATTGATAGGAGTACATAAAAGATACTCTAACTTACATATCTGGCACTACCGGTGATGGCGCCAACAAAACCAAGGATAGCAGTGATTACGGTATCTGTAATGACAAACCAAACCGGAAAATGGTATGTAAACAGATATATCATTACCGGTATAAAAATACCACAGAAAGCAATCAGCCCAAACGTCAATCTACCAAAACCTGAGACTAAGCTGCTGATAAGCCCGGCTGCAAAAGCAGAAAGTCCGTGACTTATCGCTATGATGATGTAAATTTTGGTTGGAAGGGTATTCATCCATATAGACAGCGCTTCATGATTATTGATATCCAGATCCATGGGTTGTGGGTACAGACCTTCATTGATCATTTGAGCCATCACTATGATCAATGCTGCTGTGCTCAATCCGGCAAATAATCCAAATACAGGTTTCAATCGAAGACTAAGGTTGGTTTACTGGCTGTAAAAGTATGAAAAATCAAGATTCTTTTTCCTAAACAAAGGCGTAAAAAATTAAGTTTTATTTAACAATCATGGATTCAAGTCATAAATGTAACTTTCAGGGAGCGAAAAATGACATTATAAAATCTTTCCAAAGAAAAGGAGTAAAACCCCTTTCTATCAATGTAAAGTCAATAATCTAATTTTTACTCAAATATACATATTAATCAATTGCTCGTAGCGCTCTTGTTTTCCGCTTATTTGATTTGGTTCACGATTGGCTGTGCCTATCTTTGCCAAGTCTTCGAGGGTCAATTGACCATTAGAAAATAAAGCGCCGTTTCCAATATCAAAACTACTGTACCTGTCCTTTTTCATCTGAATGTAAGGTGAGTCTTTGATAATATTATTGGCGATGATCAGGGCTCTAGCAAAAGCATCCATACCACTGATGTGTGCTATAAATAAATCTTCAAGATCAGTGGAGTTTCTTCTGATTTTTGCATCAAAATTGATTCCTCCGGTTTGAAATCCACCACTTTCCAAAAATACCAACATCATTTGGGTCAACTCATAAATATCTATTGGGAATTGATCGGTATCCCAACCATTCTGATAGTCACCTCTGTTGGCATCCATACTTCCGAGCATACCTGCATTGGCTGCGATGGTCATTTCGTGTTCCATAGTATGTCCTGCTAAAGTTGCGTGATTGACTTCAAGATTTAAAGCAAAATCATCCATCAAATCATATTCTCTCAAAAAACCGATGACAGTTGCGGCATCAAAATCGTACTGATGCTTGGATGGTTCCATGGGTTTGGGTTCAATCAAGAATTTACCTGTAAAACCATTTTTACGACCATAATCTCTGGAAATGGTCAAGAATCTTGCCAGGTGATCCAATTCCTTTTTAACATCTGTATTAATCAACGAGATATATCCTTCACGTCCGCCCCAGAATACATAATTCTGCCCACCCAATTTGATAGTAGCATCTATGGCATTTTTGATTTGTACACTTGCTCTAGCCACTACATTAAAATCCGGATTGGTCGATGCACCATTCATATATCTCGGGTGAGAAAACAGATTGGCTGTGCCCCAAAGTAATTGAATACCCGTTTCTTTTTGTTTTTCAAGGGCATAATCCGTGATGATCTGCATCCTTTTTTCGTATTCAGCTACAGAATCACCTTCATCTATTAAGTCTATATCATGAAAACAATAATACGGAACACCCAACTTTGAAATGAATTCAAATGCAGCATCCATCTTAGCCTTGGCTTGTTGTATTGGGTCATGTGAAGATAACCATGGCATGGGTCTTGTAGGACTTCCGAAAGGATCGCTACCGCCTCCACATAGGCTATGCCAATAAGCTACCGCAAATCTAAAGTGATCTTTCAGGCTTTTGCCATTGACCATTTGATTTTCATCATACCATCTGAAAGCCAATGGGTTTTTAGATTCCCGTCCTTCAAATTTTATTTTTTCGATGTTGTTAAAGTAAGTGTTCACGATATAATTGTGTTTTTTGTTATTTAACTAAATTATTTAACTGTTCTGACCATTGGCCATAAGCATCAAGATATTGACTATTGGCTGATCTGTATTCTGTTATTTTTATTGGCTTCATATCGTCAATGGCTTCATCGATAGTATTATACTTTCCGAGAGCTACTGTACTTGCTTTGGCAGCGCCTACTGCCCCTGTTGTGTCATACATTTCTATATTGCATTGGAGTAGATTGGCCATAGAAGTGCTAAATGTATCAGATAAAAACAGATTATCATTGCCAACTTTAATGGTAGCTGGCGTGATACTTATTGATTTTAAAATTTCCATCCCGTAGGCAAAGGAAAATACAATCCCTTCTAAAGCAGCTCTGAAAAGGTGTGCTTGGGTATGCCTATTAAACTGTAAATTATCGATCCGAGCACCCATCATTTTATCATTTAGTATACGCTCACTTCCATTACCAAAAGGTAAAATGATCAATCCCTCAGACCCAACAGGAATACTTTTTATTTGCTCTTCTATGGTTTGGTAAGTCTGACCTAAAGCTGCTACTTGTTTTCGCATCCACGCGTATAATATGCCGCAACCATTGATACACAATAATTGGCCAATTCTGTTATGGTCTGCAGTATGGTTGATATGCGCAAAACCATTGACCCGAGATTGAACATCATGATCCAATTTGTCTGTCACAGCATATACCACACCAGAAGTCCCGCCGGTGGCTCCAACATCACCAGGATGCAACACTTTCAAAGCCATTGCATTATTGGGTTGATCTCCTGCTCGATAAGTGATAGGTGTACCTGCAACCAATCCACTTTTCTTTGCTGCAGTAGTTGTCACCCTTCCATGAATAGAAAATGTATCTACCAACTCGGGCATTATTGCTTTCGGAATTCCATAATATACCAATAGCTTGTTTGCAGGACTATTATTTTTAAAATCCCAAAACATTCCTTCAGAATATCCTGAAACTGTACTATTGATTTCGTTGGTAAACTTCATGGATACAAAATCTCCCGGAAGCATCCATTTATGTATTTTGTCAAAGATTTCCGGTTCGTTATCTTTCACCCATTTGAGTTTGGAAGCAGTAAAATTACCTGGTGAATTGAGCAAATGACCAAGACAATAATCGCTACCCAAATCTCGCAGAGCTTGCTCTCCGATCTGAGCTGAACGACTGTCACACCAAATGATAGAAGGACGTACGACTTGATGATTTTTATCTACCAGGACTAAGCCATGCATCTGATATCCTATACCTATGGACAATATTTGTTGGGGATCAATATTATTTTTTGTTAGCAATGTTTTGGTCAAAATACAAATACATTCCCACCACATTTCGGGATCCTGTTCTGCCC
The DNA here is from genome assembly GCA_016718205.1 of Saprospiraceae bacterium. Taxonomy (GTDB): domain Bacteria; phylum Bacteroidota; class Bacteroidia; order Chitinophagales; family Saprospiraceae; genus OLB9. Next base: position 643,293 of record JADKEB010000033.1, on the reverse strand, counting down.
ATCCCGGATTTTTTGCCTCCATGTGCATTTCAGATTCAGGATATTTGCCGATGGCTACGACATTGCCTGAATCTATTTTAACAATAGAAGCTTTCACTGATGAACTTCCTATATCATAGCCGATTGAAAACATAAGACTATTTTAGACATTTCTCTATGGTTCAATAAAAAAAGTAAGAATAAGAATATAAGGTTAAAAAACACATATACAAAAACGAATGTGTAACTTAAAATTATAATCTGAGATCAAAACTTTTATGTAATGAGATCACAAAATGCATTTACTTCCGGTCGAAACCAAATAAGCGCAATATTAAGCATAATGAACAGCTTGGGCGATGTTCTTCACAAATTTTTTACCCAAAATTCTGATACTTTTTTTTACTCCAAGATGTAAGATTAATTTTTGCAGCCTTTACGATTTGATGATAAGGAGATTAGAGAATGTTTAAATTTTTAATGCTTTAAAATCAATGTATTATGAACCTGACTTCAAAATAATCGCCTTGGAGTATGTTTAAACTTTTATCATTTGGCTCCAAGCGGCAAATTTAATTTTATCCAGCGTTATATTTTTCGCCGTACCGCGTCAAGCTACGCTTGAGCTTCCGGCTATATTCAGTATTCGCTGCGAGCAGCTGCTCGCAGTTCCTTCTTTATTGAGTAAAGTATTTTACTCAATTCTCGTCACAGACGAGACCATTCAGTCATCTTGTCCAAAATTAAATTTCTTCGCTTTCGCTCAAACATAAAAATTTAAACATACTCTTATTTTGTTCAGCTGCCCACCTATAATATAGTTTTCAGGCAGGCTATATGCGTTGATTATTGTATCGCCAGAACCATAATCTTTTGATTTACAGCTAAAAAAAATTAATATACTTTTACTTATACCGACGATAATTTTCTTAAAAAAATTATCGCCGGTATAAGTAAAGTTGCATTTGCTGCTTGAATTCAGGAAAAAACCTTTTTCAGGAGATCGCTGGTTCTCTGATTGACGTCCGTCCTGATACCTTTTTCTTTCACAGCAATCAAAGAAAACAAGCCATCTAGTCCTTTATTGTTCACATATTCGTCAAGTGCTGGATTCATTTTTTTGACAAAAGGTATTTTATTGTAAGCATCTACGACACTTTTCCAATATGTACGGGCGTTTACTTCATCGAGACTGGTTTGTATCACAGGCATAAATGCATCATAAAGCTGTAGTCTGGAAGTGGTTGCTAAATAGTTTGTAGCTGCATTTTCAGGTCCTTTTATTATAGATGCTGCATCTTTTACAGTCATTTTAGTGATGGCATCAACAAAGATAGGAGTTGCTTTTTTTGCAGCAATTTCTGCAGCTTTGTTCATCTGTTGGATCAGCTTTGATTCCACATCCTGAAAACCGGGAACCAACTTAACTTTGTTGATGACTTTTTGAGCATCTTCCGGTATGAGAATTTTGTAAGGACTTTCAAGATATCCTTTGTCAGCTGAAAGTTGGACCACTGCAGCATCTATACCCAACTGTAGTGCTTCTTTCATAGCGGAACTCATCTCATTTTCATCACCAGTGGCAATACCTGCTGCGGTTTTAGCCTTTTTCATCAGGTCTTTAAACTGAGCATCCACATGGGCATTCATACTCAAGACGATAGCAAGGATCAATAATATCTTATTCACGATATTCAATTTTTCCTTTACAACGATAAAACGAATGCACCGGTTCTATTAATTTAGTTAATTTTATTGTAATTATTTTGTGTCTGTAGCCAAGTTTGGTGTATCCTCATTTAAGACACCTGACAACTATGATACCGGATTGGTTCTTATTTGGCATGATATATTCTTCCAGACTCAGAGATGTCAGTACCACTTTTTTCTCGGTTTCCGATGCGTGCAGCAGGCATAATTTTCCGTTTACCCACTTTGCAAATCCAGTATGGACTATATCCAAGCCACTGATAGGAGTCGTAAAAGCGATAATATCTCCATCTTGTATCCGATGCTGCACTTTTGACAAGGATTTTTTGGGAATGTAGAACCACTTGTGATTTTTTAGTCTTCTTTCTGATGTTTTAATATTTTGCACCGCATCATCATCCCGAAGTTTTGGGTATTTGCTTTTATTTTTTGAAATGAAGTTTATAGTTTTTATATATGGGATTCCACCGATTGACTTAGTTAGATCCTCTAAATGATTCTGTGTGCAATTTTGCAATATCCATTCTGTAAAATAATGTAACCTTGAACCATATCCATTTATCACACCATCCCGATACCTTAAATTTGTTAAGTTGGATTCAAAATTAGATTGATTGTCCATGGCCTGAATTTTTGACTTGGCAAGTACGTATTCTACAAAAGTCACACAATCAAATGCATCATCAAAATAGGTTAATCTTTCAGTACCTTCACTTTCAAGGGTACCGGCTTTATAAGGCTTTCCGATGAGAGACATACCGTTTTCAATAATGTATTGATGAATTTTTTTATCGCTTGTTGGGTTGACAGACTGGCAGTGTAGATTGAAATATCCAAAGATCAAAAAAGTAAATAATAAAAATATGGGCTGAAAATCACTTTTGTGCATAAAATTTATTTCCTTTGGAGCGTTATTAATTTATCAAAATCAAGAGTATGTTTAAATTTTTATGTTTGAGTAAAAGTGAGGAAATTTAATTTTGAACAAGATGACTGAATGGTCTCGTTAATGACGAGAATTGAGTAAAATATTTTACTCAATAATGAAGGAACCGCGAAAGCCACCCATCCAATCAAATGCTTGCTTGGTTCCTTTCATTAAATCGTGATTTCGTATCACGATTTTGCTTTGCACCATTCAGTCCGGCTCGCAGCGAATACTGAATATAGTCGGTCAAGACGATTATTTTAAAAAAAAATGTCTTGATCGGGACAGAAACATCCCGAAAGCTCAAGCGTAGCTTGACGCGGTACGGCGAAAAATATAACGCTGTCCAAAATTAAATTTGCCACTTGGAACCAAATGATAAAAGTTTAAACATACTCTAAAAATTTATTCATACATGAGATTTTTATTCATCATTATTTTTGTGCTGCCTTGTATTTTTCTTTTAGGCCAAAAAAAGAATATGCCAAAGGTAGTAAATAATCAGGAAAAACTTGAAAATATGATTGCTGAGCTGGCAAAAGCCAATGAAAGTGATGTAATAAAATGGAGAAGACATCTGCACCAATATCCTGAATTGTCCAACAGAGAGTTTAAAACGATGGCATATATTGCAGAAAATCTAAAAGGGCTTGATGTGTCGATCGAGACAGGTATGGCCCATACAGGTGTTGTGGCGGTGCTGAATACCGGTAAGCCGGGACCGGTAATAGGTCTTCGGGCAGACATGGACGGTCTTCCTGTATACGAACGCGTCAAATTGCCTTTTGCATCAAAAGAAGAATCTGAATATCTGGGGCAGAAAGTAGGCGTCATGCATGCATGCGGGCATGACAGTCACGTGGCTATCCTTATGGGTGTCGCTAAGATGCTCCATGCGATGAAAAATGATCTGAAAGGCAAAATAGTATTTGTTTTTCAGCCAGCTGAAGAAGGTGCTCCTCTCGGAGAAGAAGGTGGCGCAGCACTTATGATCAAGCAGGGATTGATCGACAAATATGGTATACAGGTCATGTATGGCCTTCATATTTCAAGTATAACAGATGCAGGCACAATCACATATAAACCTCTTGGCACTATGGCCGCTGCAGACCAGTTTTCAATCAAGGTCAAGGGTAAACAAGTGCATGGTTCGCGACCATGGTCAGGAGTAGATCCCATAGTCACCGCGGCACAAATTATCCTTGGTCTCCAGACCATTGTAAGCCGACAATTGGACTTGACAAATGAAGCTGCAGTAATTACTGTTGGTAAGATATCAGGTGGCGTCAGAAATAATATCATACCTGAAGAAGTAGAGATGATTGGTACAATACGTACTCTGGATACAGAGATGCAAAAAATAGTGCACGAAAAGATAAAGCTTACGGCTGAAAAAATTGCTGAAAGCACCGGAGCCACTGCAGAAGTCAAAATCCATACAGGCTACCCGGTCACCTTCAATAACCCACAACTCACAGCTAAGATGTTGCCTTCACTTGAAAAGGCAGCAGGAGAAGACAATGTCCGTGTAATAAAAGCTACTACCGGAGCTGAAGATTTTTCGTTTTTTGCCCAAAAAGTACCGGGTCTGTTCTTTTTTCTCGGAGGCAAGCCCAAAAATGTGGACATGCTGGATGCTTCTCAACACCATACACCGGATTTTTATATAGACGAAAGCGGTTTTATAATTGGTATGAGAGCTTTGGCCCAATTGGTTATTGACACTAACTAATTTTTTTTACCTGACTGCCCTCATGCAACGAATCATAGGTAAATATACCGGAGATAAGCCTGGACCACTTATTGTTATTACGGCAGCTATGCACGGCAATGAGCCCGCAGGTGTTAAGGCACTGGACTTACTATTCAAAATGCTGGAAGTCGAACCTATCACTCGACCGGGATTTAGTTATAGAGGAGAGATTATCGGCATACTCGGTAATATATCTGCATTCAGTCAACAGAAAAGATATATCAAAAAAGACATTAACCGCTGTTGGTATCCTGAATATATTGCTCAACTCCTGCAAAAAGATAAAAATGATCTGAGAGATGAAGATTTTGAAATCAGGGATATTCTTGATACCATCGGAGATGAGATAGATCGGTTGAAACCATCAAGACTTTTTTTATTGGATTTACATACTACATCATCTGATGGAGGTATATTTTGTATTGCAACTGATGAAGCAGAAAGTCTCGAAATCGCTAAGCACATCCATGCACCTGTAATCACAGGATTGCTTGATGGTATCAACGGGACTACACTACACTATTTCAACACACATAATAAAAAGATAAAAACCACTGCTATTGCCTTTGAAGGAGGGCATCATGATGACCCTTTATCAGTTAACAGATGCATTGCAGCTACTATCAACTTTATGCGAGCTATAGGAGTCATACATAGTGATGATGTAGAAAACCGCCATGATTATGTTTTACAGCAGTATTCAAATCATCTGCCACAAATCGTCAGGGTGATATATCGTTACCATATACAAGACAATAAAAAATGGCAGATGAAGCCCGGGTACAAAAATTTTCAAAAGATCACCGCCGGAGAAATCCTCGCCAGATATGATGGAGAAAAAGTGACAGCTCCTTGTGACGGCCTCATATTGATGCCTTTGTACCAAAGTCAGGGCCAGGATGGATTTTTTATTGTAAAGGAAATGTAAGCTTTGTGACTGCTGATCTGAATTCATCATTACTACACCGCTCGGCGTAGGTTACACCTACGTCGCAATGTTGCTATGGCTGTGCCAAAAAAAGTGTGGTTCACCTTGGTCTTTGATCGGGAGGCGAACGAGCCGGCATGGTTCAAAAAACTATGGGATGCCCACCGTGTAGCCATCATAACCTATCGTAAAGGGGTCAAAGACAAATGGGATGAGTATAGGTTCCAGCCCTACGAAATACTTATATCTACCAATAAGTCTACTATGCAAATATGCGAACAAGGAAGCCTCATTCAGGACATTTGGTTTAGAGAAGTACGGAAGCTCAATGGCAACGGTCACCAAACATCCATCATAACCACGCATCCAAGTATAGACATCGCCACGATTGCCAAAAATATGCTCAGCCGTTGGACACAAGAAAACTATTTTAAATATGCCATCGAAAATTTTGACATGGTCAACCGTCTATTTTTCTTCTGTATCCAATCTACATCAAAGAAGTCATCATCATTCGTAATGTATCTTTGTCTATTGACAAAATATTGTGGCTATTTTCTAAATAAGTAAGGATAAAAGGTATTGAGGTGCCCATTTCGTAAGAAAATCGGTGGACAATTTGGGTTTTCAATGATTGGCATAAAAAAGTTTAAAGTTTACCATATTCCTTTAATATTTTCTCTACTTCTACTTGAGTGAGTTTAGTGTACTTTGCAATCTGAGCAATAGGGATACCATCTTCATGTAAGGCTAGTATCACTTCGATCTTCCCTTCGATCTTCCCTTCTTTTCTTACTGATTCAATGGCATTCTGACTGATTCTCACATTTTTAAGATAGTCAATATAATCACTTTGTGTTGTTGTGTCCATTTTACTTAAATTTAACTTATTTTTTACTTGATTCAATCCCTTTGCGTCATAATTTTCGGGCAATTCCGTGTGTTTAAAAAAATAAATCCATTGATCTAATGGTGCTCTAATAATATCATCAAATTTACTTATTTTGAACAATATAATTTCAGGAAATATTTCTGATGGATATCGTTTGTTAAACTCTGTCTGCTGTCCAGGGCTCAAACTAAGTATATCGTTTTTGTACATCCCTCTAAACTCCATTCTACCGTGATATAAATAATCATCTCCTCGCCCGAGATCAAAATATATGATATTAATAGAATATACCTTTTTAACTTTGCTGTAATCATACCCTTCGTACATATATTCTGTCACCACTTTTGAAACAGCATAGTTGAGTCTATGAAAATAATCAATCTCATCATAAAACTGTATCTCTATGATGATTAATTCACTTTTGGCATTCTCGCAAAGAACATCTACCTTATTGTGTTTGTCGTCGGTATCGTTTTTGTTGCTCTCTGACTCAAGTATCGATTTTACAATCACATCTTCATGCAATGTTTCGGATAAGAATCCTTCCAAAATATCAAAATTGACTTTCTCCCGCAGCAACTTTTTCGCTGCCCAATCAAAACTTACTAAAGTGCGTGTATTCATACATGGAGTAAAACAACAAAACTAATAAAATAATTTCATTTAGCGTGTTTTTTAGACCCAAAATATTCAATTTAAAGATTGCTTTTATATTATTATTACTAAGGTATCACTTTCTGGGATTGATCTTGTCTTGGTGCTTAATTTACGTAAAGAAAGATAGGTTATTTTCTCAAGAAGTATATGTTTCTGCCATTTAAAGATAAAACAAGTTTAGTTTTTGTTTTGAAGTTCATAAAAGAAAAATAGATGTAACCCTTCTACAAAATTCAGATTTTATCGTCCAACCATAACTTAAAATCATTCACCCTTTCCCTGCTTACAATTCGTGCGTCACCCTCCAGAAACTTAGTACCAACAGCTAATCTACCGTTAAAGTACGTATTAACTTTACTAATGGAAGCAAATTGGATGATTACTTTTCTGTTAATACGAAAGAAAACTTTGGGTTGCAGGAAGGTTTCCAATTGGTCTAAAGTGTAATCTACCGGAAATCTTTGCCCACCTTTGGTTATGAGAAAAGAAATACTTTCTTTTGTATCAAAATGATGGATGTCTTCTGTCGCAACAGTTTCTATACTTTGGCCCAATTTCACCATAAATCTGGTTTTAAATGTTTTATTGATTTGATGATATGCAGCCATCATATTTTCAATCATCTGTGTTTGATGTGTATGTTGCTGACTATCATATTTATCCAAAGCAAATTGAATATCTTGCAAACTAATAGGTTTCAGTAGATAATCAATACTGTTTTGTTTGAACGCTTTGATGGCATATTGATCATACGCTGTAGTAAATATCACAGGTATTTTGATATTGATCTTTGAAAAAATCTCAAAACTATTACCATCTGCCAGGTGAATATCTAAAAATATCAAATCTGCCGAAATCCCTTCTTCAAAAGCCTGAATAGTAGCTTTTACGGTATCCAAATATTTGACTACTTCGATATTCCTATTCGTTTTGTGAAGTAAGGATGTCAGATGTTCTGCAGATAGGGTTTCGTCTTCAATGATTAAAACTTTCATACTTTACTTTGGGATTTTGTTACTATTGACTCCTAAAAGATTACATATGCTGCAATATTTTATGTTGGTGAAAATGTTTTAGAAGTGGGCAAGACACTTTGAATACTTGCCCATCATCTGAAATGGTTACTTTTTCGTCCGTAAAATAAGCATACCTTGACTGTATATTTTTCAAGCCCATATTTGAACTTATTGTTTTATCACTCCTTGGCATCACTTTATTCTCTACGTTCAATGAATGATGTTCGGTAAAGATATTGACTTGCAAAGGTGAGGCTTTTGATGTTTCATTGTGCTGAATGGTGTTTTCTACCAACATTTGCAGACACATAGGCAACAAGGCATTTTTCTTTGAAGTATCAATATTTACATTAAAAATGACATTATTCCCAAATCTGATTTTCAACAAATAAATATAGTGATCTAGAAATGATAATTCTTCGGTTAAAGGTACCAATTCAGATGTTTTATTTTCCAAAACATATCGATACACTTTAGATAATTCATTGATAAATTCCACGGCTTTATCCTGATCTTTGTACACTAAAGAACTGAGTACACTCAAATTATTGAACAGAAAATGGGGATTGAGCTGATTTTTTAGATTCTGCATTTGAGCTTGGATGCTTTCTGTTTTATATTTTTCCACTTGCAACATGCTATCCTTTAATGCACTAAAAAATTGCCTACTTATTTGTACAGCCAATACCACATAAGTAATACTAAGTGCAGGCAAAAATGTCTCCACCATTTTACGATTGATGATGCGACCATCTCCAAATTTAATTTGATGCACGATGTACATAAGCACAAAAAGTGTTACGGTGGTAAAAAGCGTGTTGTAAACGATTTGGAAAATAAGCCGGCGTTTAGGTCGGTTTATCCAAGGGATACGCCTATTTAGCTGTTGATCTATATAAAGATTGCCATACCACAGGATCAGAATAATAAACATAATGAAGATTAAGTCCCAATGCCAAAATTCTTCCAAGCGAAAAAATGCCAACTTAAACAGTAGAGCAATTCCTACTGCATATATCAGAATCCAACTCAATCTTTTATTTTTCAAAATAGAAACATGTTTGGTTTGATCAATTAGGAGACAAAAATATACCTATCGTGTCAGTCATATGCTAATTCGTTTGGTTTGACAAAACTTTAATTTACAAATCTAGTTTTCAATAATGTTTGTTTTAGCATGTTTTTTGGCGGTTGGCCAATATTTATACGCCACAATACCAATAATACCTATAACCACAAATCCAAAAATAAAGTATGGAGTATAATTAGTCGAAAGATTATCAATTATAAAACTGTCTTGTCCCTTATAAGTTTCAAAGGTTCTTTTGGTACCATCTATCATTATGCTGTGGTAATTACTTTGTTTGTCTGACATTTCAAACATGATGGTATTAGTCACTTGTTTGACATCGCTGCCTTCGTATTCCAAAACGTATTCGTTTTGATGAGAGTGCCCGCTACTTTCTAAAGCTCTAAACCCTTTAAAAATAAGCATTTTGCCTTCTTTATCCTTCAAGATAAGATGAGATCTGATATACTTTTCAAATGCTTGTTTCAAAGGCTTGCGGTGTTTGTATACTATTCAATGAAGGATCAAAGTCCAACAGCGCATTTCTCAGTGTCCACGGGAATTCTGCTTTGATGGTACAAGTATTATTTTCCAGTTTGATATCAAAATAACATTCATGCGGGCTATGTGCAAAACCTAAGGTTTGTAAGCATGATATGATCAAAATTAATAAGAAATATTGATTTTTTAAATTTGATTTTTATGGGACAAAATTATGTTAAACATTACCTTCGATTTTTCAAACATATTGACTAGAAGAGAGACTTTTAAAGTCTTGCGTTTTAGAATCATCATCCCAACCGCCAGAAATATTGTCACCACAAAGATACCTAAAAAAGTAAGTGTTGATTTGGTAAATAAAATGTGAAATACCTTTTAAAGTGAGAATGACTTCACAAATACTATTGGAAATATCACTAAAAATGGCATTTTTAATATGCATCGACTTTATATCAATAGGCAAGTTAGATAATTCCGCAAATAATGTGGTTTCGTGTCCTAAACTTACCTGCGTATGAATAAATTTGATCGTATCACCATTGATTACTAATAAACTTTTTTTCTGAAAATGCTGAATTACCAATTCCTGAAATTCTGCAGGTGTTTTGTAAGCACCTTTGGGATACGAGTACTCGATTTCGCTTTCAAAAGCAGATAAGGCACTTTTGATCACTAAAATCGATTTTCCACCTTGTTCATATATCATCAGGCTAGACAGATCTGGCTGATGCGCATGTGCAACTTGGACACTAGAAATCAAGATGATAAAGGATAAATATCTCAAAAAAACTTGCACATTATTTGACATAAGCACCAGCTAAACTATTGATAAAACTATTGGTACCTGCTTTTGCTACGTGGTAATGATAGCCTCTGACACTGTCATAATGTCCTCGACTTGCATCTAGGTCTGTGTCTTCTACTCCAGCCACATTTAGATTTTCATAAATCCCGAAACCATCCAGTGCATAACCTATCATGGCTGCATGACCGTCTGCTTGGGCAATTTTGGTTGTTTTGCCCGTTGCCGCATGATAGTGATATCCTGCACCGATATTGATATGACCACCCGCATCGTCAAAAGGTGCCAATGTGTATGCCCCTAAAATGGCATTAACTGGAGCTGGCGCATCGAAGACTACACCATTGAACGCTATTCCTCTGATAGATGGTACAGCCATAGGTCCAGCCCCAAAACTAACAGGTGATGTTAATTTGACAGGTGTCACAGGAATGTAAATGGTCTTTGTTAAGGTAGAAACATAAGAAGGCAAACACTCTACACAATAATTTTTGTATTCTGCACCTACATTTGGATTTGCGGCAGCTTGACATTGAGCTTGTGTTGATGTTTTTGTAATGGCTCCAGTGCTTGTATTGTACATTTGCCAAGTGTTATTGTTATAAAAAGTAGCAAGATTTTTGATAAAAGCGCCATCTACATCATACACTTTGCCACCTTCCAGCCATATACCACCTTTAGATGCATCATCTGAGATATTGGACGGACACCAAGGCCCCATGTCGTGGTCTGGTGGCGTACTTTTGGTCACGATTTTATAACAATCTACGGTGGCTCCCGTGGACAATGTTTTGGACACAATACTGACAGGTTCGGAAAGGCCACCAGATAAAAATTTACTACCATCTACTTTTATTACAGTATCCGTGGTATCAGGAGCAGCTGTATCTTCCTTATCGCATGCTAAAAGCCCTAATAATGCTAGTGGAATTAAAATGAATTTGAATGTCATTGTTTAAAATTTTGGAATTGTTAATAAATATTATTTAGGTAGGCTAATTCACCTTAAATTCCGGTGCCGGTGTACCTCTGAAGTACCGTGGGATATTAGGAAAATCATCTGTAATCAGATAATAATACGTTCCTGTAGGATATTCAGGTGTCACACCTTCTCTTCCATTGGCTTGATCTAGGGTGCCGAGTCCACTTACAAACTCATAATCATTGCTATAGACGCCATCGAAAGATCCACAAGGCGCAATGACTCCGTCACCTGGTCTTTTGCCAGATTTCAGTCTGTAGCTAGATGTCATGGCGATCACAGCGGAGTTTGCATCTGTTGCATTGGTGTAAGCATATTTATAATAAACTGGAAATCCATCAGCAGCATATCCTACAAGGGTCATTTTGTTGGATGGAATATTAGCATTTTGGAGATAAAGGGTGGGTGAGCCGTGATAGTGATATTTGCCGGTAGGCTGCACGTGGGCATTATTACAATCCAGTCCAATTTTCACATTGGTGGCTTCGAGATTCCATTCCCAATTGACATTTGTGGCCATTAGTCCCTGATGTGGCCAAGGCTCTGCGGCGATCGGATCTAGTTCGACGCCATTGAGCAAGACACCAAAGGACCACAAACTAAGGGTAGTAGCATTGGTCAAAGAAAAAAACTGAGAAGCCTTAACGGGTTGATTTGTGATGGTGTATGTTTTGTTTTGCGCTCTGATCGCATTCGGATTGAGACTACCCGCCACGTTCCCGAAAAGGCCTACTTTGTGATTGGGGATACTATTGGCCGTGATGACTCTGTTGGCTCCTACGATTTCAATTTTGACAGAAGGTACCAAGGTCAAAGTCTCATTGCACGCTCCTCTAGATTTGTCCACTACTTTGTCGGAGGTACATTCTGGAGTAGTAGTGCCCCCATCATCTGTCTCTGTGTCTGTGCATTGCGACAATAGAAAGATAAGGGTTCCGAATACTAAAAATTTTAATGTTTTCATTTTATTTGAATTAGTGAGTAATCTGTGTAAAAACTTGTAGATAGTTTAATAAGTATATTTTCTTAAAATTGTACTTTGTACACCACATTTGGAAACAGTCCTAACTGGTATGTGGTCCTGATACTTGAGGTTTGTTGGTCGTATTTCTGAGAAAAAACATTATCATTATTGGTAACTTTTTGTACGTCAAGCGAAAGTGTTTGTGACAATTTTCTTTTTTTGCTGTTGAATGTAAAATTGAGCTTGACATCCATTCTTAAATAGTCATCATAAAAACCTGAATTTGCATCCGTATTGAGTACTTCTCTTCCTGTGGCTTGTGAAGCCGCTAGATCGATAGGCGTATAAGCCCTGCCACCGGCATTCGTGAGTTTAAAGTCTACACTGAATCTGTTTCTTTTGGTTTTCCCAATGCTCCATTCTTTTCCCGCTAAGATATTATATACATACTGTCCATTAAATGCGGTGTTGCGCTCTACGCCATCACTACCCGTATATGTTGAGCTATAGAGTGACGAAGTGAACAGACCATAATAGCCATTGCTAAAGAATTTTTCAATGGTGAGTTCCACGCCATAATTTTGTCCAGTACCACCATTGGTCAATAAATCTTCCAATTCGGTTTTGAAACTCGCTCCCGTATTCAGCATAGAATAGCTACTCGAAAAAGTATTGACTGGTACATCGTATAGATATTGGTAATATAGCTCTGCTTTTACTCGCCAATCCTTGAATGGATTTACATCATATCCAACCACAAAATGATGACTTTTGGTAAAATCTAATCCTTCATTATTATAAGAAATGGTACCATCCGCATTTTGGGTCTGAAGAAAATATACATTGATGGGTTGCATCTGAGCATGTAGTCCGTATCCAAAGTTCAGGCTTGATTTTGCATTCAAATCATATCTTAAACCTAATCTAGGTTCCACTGCTTTGGATGAATTTAAGAAAAAATATTGTGTATGTAAACCTGCATTAAGTGTCCATTGATCATTAAAACTATATTTTAAGTGTGCAAAACCTTGTGAAAGATTGGTATTGCTATCATAATCCCAAATCTGCAACCACTCATCGTTTATGTTTCGTTTGGTTCTGTAATACAAATTCAGTCCAATGATTTCAGTCTGCAAGCCAATCTTCAGAAAAGCTTTTGAATTAAGTTTTGAGTTGAAAGTTGTAGCCATGTTGTACCCTGTTTTGGCTACATTGCTTTCTTCCTTTGCATAAGATGTATTGGTGGCTCTATCTGTTTCGTAGTTGATTTGATCGGTTTTGCTGTAATTCAGTCCAATGGTGGATGATAAGTATGACTTATCATTGAGTTGTTTAAAATGATTGACACCAATGATGCCGATCTTACTTGCTAGATCATTCCCATCTTTACCGCCAAAAAGAGATCCTGCATTATCACCTGATATATTGATACTGCTAGTCGCCAATATACCAAAAGTGGTAAATCTGCCTAGCTTTGTATTGCCACTATTTACCTTAAAGGACAAATCCTGATAACTCGGTGTGGCGGTCGTACCTATATCTACGCCCACTGCTTGTGCTACACCAGCAAGGGCATATCTATAACCAACAAGATAAGATGAATTACTTTTTTTAATAATTGGTCCTTCGGTGGTCACTTCGAGACCTGTGATGACGCCTGCTTGGATTGTTGTCTCTCGTTTTTGGGTGTTTCCACTCCTGAATCCTAAGTCAAATACACCGGAAATGGCATTGCCATATTCTGAAGGGAAAGCCGATGTAAAAAAATCAGAACTCTTTAATAGATTGGTATTTAAGGCACTAACTGCTCCACCCGTGGTACCTACGGTTGCAAAATGATTGGGATTGGTCACATTCATACCGTCTATGCGCCACAAAACGCCCACTGGAGAATTACCACGTATCACGATGTCATTTCGAGAATCATCTGGCGCACTCACACCAGCAAAATTGGCTGCCAATCTTGCTGGATCACCTCTGCCACCCGCATATCTATTGACTTCTTCCATAGAGAATGTCCGGGCACTAATCGTGGCCAGGTCATTGATGGTTTTATTTTTGCTGTAGGCTTTGATGACTACTTCGTCTAGTATTTTCAGGTCTTCTTCCATGGCTATATCAAGTATGACTTCTTTGCCAGATGTCACGACCACATTAGGTACGATAACGTCTTTATATCCCACATAGGATACTTTTACTTCGTATCTTCCAGGAGCGAGATCAGACAAGGTATATTGTCCGTTTTCATCTGTAATAGTGCCTTTATTTTCTGAATGGTTCAATGATGCAACAGACGCACCAATTAAGGCAGTCTGTGAAAGCTTGTCCAATACTGTACCACGGATATTTTGAAGGTTATTTTGGCTAAAAAGCACAATAGGTGATAAAAATAAAACAAAAATGATTACAGATAAACTTTGGATGAATTTCATTGTTTGGATTATGTTGATGTACAAAAGTAACACCTGCGTTATCCAATGAAGTATGTTGATACCGTTGACCTGTATAAAAAATTGGTTGAATTGTGGAAGAATAATCTAATGTCCGGAAAATATATTATTTTTGATTGTGTTTTATATTACCTAAACTTCTAAAATGAGATTCGTAGTGAGAGCTTCATATACAACCCGCCTGACCAGGTAGTCGGGCAGTTAAAATCAGCATTTTTAGCGACAAATTATAGTCACCACTATGGTGCAAGCCTGAAAAGTGCTTCATTAAATTGGGTGGCGTCTCAATTAATGAAGGAACCGCCAGCATATCTGGCGGCTACTATAAAATGATTTTGAAGTATTTGGAGGTCGTGATAGATTATCATTTTAGGTTTTAGGTATTATACTTTTACGCAGTTTTAAGTTCCGTTGTAGTTTTTATCATCTCCCTTGAGTTGCGCGTCAAAGAACTAGAAGAAGAGAATGCTTCTCTTCGATCGGTTATAATATTGAAAGATGCCAAGATTGCCCAATTCGAATCAAAGGTCAAAGAACTCACCGAACGATTAAATAAAAATAGCAGTAATAGCCACAAACCACCATCTTCGGATGGATATGGTAAGAAGCCTGCCTTTCCAAAGAGTAAATGTGGGAAGCAGGGAGGACAAGATGGACATAAAGGAGGTACATTATTGATGGAGTCTAATCCAGATGTGACCCAACCCTTGATACCGTTAGTATGTGATTGTGGGCATGATATATCCAATGAACCACTGATTGTGGGAGAACAACGACAGGTTCATGACATACCACGACCGAAGAAGGAAGTCATTGCCTTTCAGCAATATAATGTTCAATGCCCATGTTGTGGCAAGGTGAACAAAGGACAATTTCCAGCTGGTGTCAATTCAGCTGTGCAATACGGAACTAGGATTCGCACACTTAGTGTACTTCTCAATACAGACTATAAAATACCCGTTAAAAAGATTTCATCATTATTAGGAGATTTATACGGTATCACACCCAATGAAGGAAGCATCATGAGCAACAACAGGCGGTGTTATGAAATCTTAGAGCCCGTAGAGCACCGTATAAAAGAAGAGATAAAGTCATCGGCAGTAGCGCATTCAGATGAAACGGGGGTTAGAGTTGAAGGTAAATTGCATTGGCTTCATACCACATCAACGCTAATGTGTTGTTGGAGTTGCTAAAACAAGCAAAAATAGATATCAACCAAAATATCAAAAACAGAGTATTTATAGAAAAACAATATGATATTATAATATCCGATGGAAAAAAGGAAGAACCACCACCCCAAAAGAGTGGGAAACGCGGAAAATACAAACGCAGTAAAGGGTTAAATCTATTGGAGCGATTAGAGAAGCATAAAGAAAGTGTTTTGGCTCATGCCTTTGATCCTATTATTCCATTTACAAATAATTTGGCGGAGAGGGACTTGCGACCATCAAAAATAAAAATGAAAGTATCCAACACATTCAGATCAATTGAGGGAGCAAATCACCATGCCAGATTAGCTGGATTTACATCAACACTCCGAAAACAAAACATCAATGTCTTCTCTACAATTATGGATGTTTTTGATGGCAAAGAAATTACCTTTGCTCAATAAGACCTAAACAATTACAAAAAAAGTTTAATCTATGGTTCGGTAAAGTAGGTTTGGCCATTTTTTTAACATTAGAATATTGCTGAATATCGTAACTCAAATGTACCATTTATCATCAGAATTAATGAAATAACTCCCATGGGATGCCTATTTTTTTGGTTGGTAGAATGACAACACTGGCACCCCATAGTTCTTGATGGATTTTGTCTATAAATGAAGTGTATTGTTGAATAATTTTGCATATCTTTGATCGAAATGTAAAAAATATGTATTCAATCTGAAAAGTCTTCTGACAATAACGTAATCAATGAATTTAGCTTACTTGACAACGTTGTGAAAGGCAGGCTTTTGAACCAAAGTAGGCGATTATTTTAAAGTCAGGTTGATAATACATTGATTTTAAGGCAATAAAAAATATACTCTGATAACAGTGATACAAGCTTATGTGCTCTCCATCCATTTTCGGAGAAAACATCAGGCTAAAAAAGAGATGAATGAGACAAATAGATAAAAATGAAAGTAATTATTGCACCCGATTCATTTAAAGGAAGTTTAACAGCTCTTGAAGTTGCTAAATCCATCGAAAAGGGAATAAAAAAAGTGGATGCAAATATAGAAACTGTGATTGTTCCAATGGCAGACGGAGGCGAAGGAACAGTTCAATCGCTCATCGATGCGTCTGAAGGTGTGATGGTCGCAGCAAAGGTTCATGATCCTTTATTACGCCCATTTAAGTCATTTTATGGAATTATGGGCGATGGTAAAACGGCAGTAATCGAAATGGCTGCTGCCAGCGGACTTGAATTATTGAAAAACGACGAGCGAAATGCACTTAAAACAAGTACCTTTGGGACAGGCGAACTGATAAAACATGCCATTGACAGAGGTTGTACTGAGATCATTATTGGTTTAGGCGGCAGTGCCACCAACGATGGTGGGACAGGTATGGCTCAAGCACTTGGTGTTAGGTTTCGGGACAAAAAAGGCAAAGAGCAAAATATGTGTGGTGCTGAACTTATCAATATTCATACCGTGGATATGTCAGGTCTTGACGCAAGGGTAAAGGGTATAAATATTATAGCGGCCTGCGATGTAGACAACCCATTATATGGAATAAAAGGATCCTCCAATGTGTATGGTCGACAAAAAGGAGCTTCAGAAACTGATGTTCAAACCTTGGATAAAGGCCTGAAGCATTTTTCCGAAATAATGAAATTTGGGTACGGATTTGATTTTAGTGATTATCCGGGCGCCGGTGCTGCTGGTGGATTGGGTTATGGCCTTATGTGCTTTTTGGGAGCTACACTCGCAAGTGGTATTGAAACTGTTATGCGGGCAACCAAGTTTACTAAAAAGATTGCTGGTGCTGATTTTGTGTTTACCGGCGAAGGTAGAATTGACTCTCAAACAGCATTTGGCAAAACCCCTTTTGGAGTGGCGCAAGTTGCAAAACAAACCAATATTCCAGTCATTGCAATTGCAGGTAGCTTGGGAAATGGTTATAAGGAGCTTTATAATAAAGGATTTGATGGCATTTTTTCGATTATTGATAAACCTATGACCCTTACAGATGCCTTGGTCAATGCAGAAGAATTAGTCGAAAATATGGCTGAGTCCATTATACGTTTAATTTTGTTGAAACAAATAAAACATTAAAATTACAATTATGACAGAGTCAATTCACTAGGGCTAAAGGAATGAAGTAAATGTACATATAAAACGCAGGAATCATTTTCAAGATCAAGTTTTATCTATTTATTTTGTTCTTGTAGCACTAACATACTAAAATTGGTTAAATACATTTTATGGCTTACCCAGCTTCAAATTGGTTGAATACCATAAATTTTTGGTGGAGATTAGAGTATGTTTAAATTTTGTTTTTGGATAATAAAATGGAGTTATTTTGAGCGAAAAGAGGCAAATTTTGCAGTCGAATGTGGGCAATTCGACGAAAAATTTAACGAATTTGTAGCCAAAATAAAACATTTTATTGCTAAAGGATAAATTTTAAACATACTCTTAGCTATTTAAATCCGATAAAAGAAGATTCTTAAACTTTTAAGTAAAACCTGTTACCCAAGAGTATGGCAGCAAAAGTTAAAAAGTAATGAATCTGGCCAGGCAATGCTTTAATTCAGTTATAATGAAATAAGAGTTGAAGAAGAAAAAAATAAACAGCCCCTTCAGTCGAGATTCTTTTCTTTTAAGAGTATGTTTAAATTTTTATGTTTGAGCGAAAGCGAGGAAATTTAATTTTGGACAAGATGACTGAATGGTCTCGTC
Organism: Saprospiraceae bacterium; assembly: GCA_016718205.1. GTDB lineage: Bacteria > Bacteroidota > Bacteroidia > Chitinophagales > Saprospiraceae > OLB9. Next base: position 624,770 of record JADKEB010000033.1, on the reverse strand, counting down.
TGTGACGAGAATTGAGTAAAATACTTTACTCAATAAAGAAGGAACTGCGAGCAGCTGCTCGCAGCGAATACTGAATATAGCCGGAAGCTTCGCCGAAAAATATAACGCTGGATAAAATTAAATTTGCCGCTTGGAGCCAAATGATAAAAGTTTAAACATACTCTAAAGGGGTAAAATATTAAAAAAATGAAAATAGTAGTATTAGACGGTTATACTCTAAATCCGGGAGATTTAAATTGGGATGGTTTCCAACAATTTGGTGATGTTGCAGTACACGATCGTACTGATTTTACTCCTGATAGTGTGATTGCTGCCATAGGTGATGCTGATGTGATATTTACAAACAAAACACCACTTACAAAAGTAGTATTGGAAAAAGTACCTTCTGTAAAATATATAGGTGTGCTCGCAACGGGTTACAATGTGGTCGATACGGCTGCAGCGAAGGAATTAGGCATAAAAGTTACCAATATCCCAACTTATGGCACCGCTGCAGTTGCTCAATATACATTCGCACTTTTACTTGAGTTATGCCACCATGTTGGTGCTCATGCAGATGCAGTAAAAAATGGCGAATGGACTAAATGCCCGGATTTCTGTTTCTGGAATTATCCATTAGTTGAATTAGCAGGTAAAAATATGGGCATCATTGGATTTGGTAGAATTGGACAGGCTACTGCAAAAATAGCTCAGGCATTCGGACTAAATATTTTAGCTGTAGCTAATCACCAAAATCCCGCTTTAGAAAGTGACACGTGTAAATATGTCACTCTGGTCGAATTATTGGCTCAATCGGATATTATTAGTTTACATTGTCCACTTTTAGAAAGCACCCAAGGTATTATTAATAAAAACAATATTGCTAAAATGAAAGATGGCGTATTGATAGTAAATACTTCACGCGGGCCACTTGTAGTCGAGCAGGATTTATGTGATGCGCTTAATAGCGGAAAAGTTGGTGGTGCCGCTTTGGATGTTGTATCTTCAGAACCGATATCTGCAACAAACCCATTGCTTCAGGCTAAAAACTGTATCATTACTCCACATATTGCTTGGGCCCCAATTGATTCAAGATCCAGATTAATGAACATTGCAGTGGATAACTTAGCTGCTTTTGTAAATGGTTCCCCGGTTAATGTTGTAAACAAATAAAAGTATTAGAATGCAAGTTAAAAAATAGGCAAATCCAGAGCTTATTGTGCGATATACCAATTTGAGCTAAAGTATGTTTAAATTTTTATTGCCTTAAAATCAATATATTATGAACCTGACTTCAAAATAATCGCCTTATTTAGTCCACTAAATGCGTTGATTATTTTATTGTCAGAACCATAATCTCTTGATTTACAACTAAGAAAAATTTTAAACATACTCTAAATTATTGCATAAATAGACAATGAAAAGTCAAGTTAATATCTAAATTTGCTTCATTCTTTTAAAACCGATATTTCAGGATGAGCTTGCTAAGATTTCCTATTTTACAAAACTCATTAATCCTGAATCAGGAAGGGTGAAAGATGAACTTATCAAAAAAACATTTTGATCATTTACGTAGAGTCAATGCGTAGTATGATCAAAACAAAAAACCAACTTCAAATTAACAACAATTTTTAAAACAAAACGAAAAAATGGAAAAATTAGATGTATTAGACTGGGTAGTCATTTCTGCATATTTTCTAGTACTTGCGGGGCTTGCGCTATGGGTAATCAGAAAAAAAACTGAAAATACTGAAGACTATTTTTTAGCCGGACGTAATATTGGATGGTTTGTCATCGGCTCGTCCATCTTTGCTTCCAACATAGGTTCTGAACACGTAGTAGGACTGGCCGGTACCGGAGCAGCCGGAAAATTTCCATTAATTATATACGAACTCCACGCCTGGGTGGTATTACTTTTAGGTTGGGTTTTCCTTCCATTCTATGCCCGAAGCGGAGTATTCACCATGCCTGAGTTTCTTGAAAAAAGATTTGATGCCCGTTCCAGAAATTTTTTATCTATCATTTCTCTGGTAGCTTATATACTAACCAAGGTTTCTGTAACCATTTATGCAGGAGGAATAGTGGTAGCCGCATTACTGGATATTGAGTTTTGGACCGGAGCTCTTGCTACCGTGATTCTGACTGGAATTTATACTGTTTTCGGTGGCATGAGAGCAGTTGTGTATACTGAAACATTGCAGACCATAGTACTTATTTTGAGTGCCGCTACCATGACCTACATGGGCCTGGACGCGGTAGGTGGTTGGGCGTCTATGAAACAAGAGCTGGGTCCACAGTTTTTTAACATGTGGCGATCTGCTTCTGATCCTGATTTTCCATGGCCTTCATTGTTCATAACAAGTACCATAGTAGGTATATGGTATTGGTGTACCGATCAGTATATTGTACAACGTGCTCTGACAGCTGCCAATATCAAAGAAGGTAGACGTGGTACTATCTTTGGCGCCTTACTCAAGCTCATGCCGGTCTTCCTGTTTTTGATTCCTGGTGTGATTGCACTAACTTTAAAGCAACGCGGAGAATTGCATTGGGACTCTCCTGATCAGGCCTTTTCAGTACTGCTCACTACCATACTTCCTCATGGTATACGGGGTTTGGTGGCAGCTGGTTTGTTAGCTGCGCTGATGAGCTCTCTGGCATCAGTCTTCAATTCCTGCTCAACACTTTATACGATTGATATTTACAAAAAAAATAATCCTGATGCTCCTGAGCGTAAGCTCGTAAAAATCGGACAATACGCAACTATTGTGATTGTGCTTGCCGGTATTCTATGGATACCGATCATGGCCAATATTTCAGGTGTGTTATACGAATATCTTCAATCTGTGCAGGCCTATATATCGCCTCCTATCACAGCGATATTTCTATTGGGAATCTTTGTTCCGAGGATCAATGCAAATGGAGCTATAGCTACATTGGTAACGGGCTTTTCATTGGGTATGTTAAGGATACTTTTTGAGCTTCTTGCCAAAAACGGTAGTTTGGGAGCTGACAACTTTCTTTACAACTTCGGAAGTATGAATTTTTTACATTTTGGAGTGATCTCTTTCATCATATGCCTGGGTACTGCCATCATCGTAAGTCTTATGAGCCCCAAACCGGTGCTGTCTACTATGGAAGGACTCACCTTGCAGACCATGACAGACGCACAAAAAGCACATAACAAAAACAGTTACAACTGGGTCGACATCGCGGCTTCATTATTTGTATTGGCATTAGTTATATCAATTATGGTTTACTTCAATGGCAAATAACTCATTATGATAATGGGCAGAAAACTTAGAATAATACCTAAAAATCTATAATGACTTTCCTATTACAGCCCAAAATCACTGCAAAATCAGTCACTTCGTTCACTTTTGACTTCGCACCATAACCTGTACCGCCTTGCGGTAGCGATGCTACAGCTAAAGCTGCACACAGTATGATTTGCCGTCAAAAATGCTGATTTTACCCGTCTGCTCCGAAGCGGGCAGGTTGTGCTTTTGACTTTCATTACGGAACTCATTATAGATATTTAGGTAATACTAAAATTGACAACGGTATTTATTTTACTGTTAACTATTAATATATATAGCCAAAAAGTAAAACCAAATGTCAACATCTTTATTGCCGATGATGTGAGTTGGAATGATTTTGGATGTTATGGCAACAATGCTGTAAAGACAAAATGATCTTGACGATCTTCCAGCTGAAGGAGTCAAAATGGCCAATCCTGATCAAGATCTCAACAAACTTACCGGAGAAATTCAATGGAAAGAAGCTGTAAGGGCTTATCTGGCATGCATCACGTATGCAGATGTACAAATCGGGCGTATATTGGATGCCTATGAAAAATCCCCTGAAGAAGAAAATACCATGATCGTACTGTGGGTGACCATGGTTGGCATTTAGGTGAAAAAAATCACTGGGGAAAATTTTCACTTTGAAAGAAGTCACAAGGTCTCCTTTGATTTGGGTAGTACCCGGACTGACACCAAAAAATGAATTATGTAAGAGGTCAATAGATTTTTTTATAAATGGTCTGCCTATTCCCGCACATGTCGAAGGGGTCAGTGTCACACCATTGCTAAAAAATCCAAAAGCAAACTGGAATATACCGGCCCTTATCACATTTAAAGAAGGAAATCATGCTGTGAAGAGTGAAAATTACAGGTATATAAAGTATGGAAAAGGTGGTGAAGAATTTTATGACGTCATCAAAGACCCATATGAATGGAATAGTGTGATATCTCAAAAGAGCTATCGTCCTGGGACAAGTGGTAAAAGGTATAAAATCAGTACAAAAGGAAGAAAAATATCAAACATTATTAACGTATATCAACAACAATAAAGAAAGAATGGATTACCCTAAATACATAAAAGCAGGGCGATAGAGTCGGCACATCGAACAGTATTACAAAAAAGAATGAAACAATCGGGTCAGCGATGGTCGAAAAAAGGCTTGAAAAATATTATGAGTTTTAGAGTGCTGAACATGAGTGGATATTGAGACAAAATAAGAGACCTAATAAAAAATGTAGCATAGCGAAATTTTGAAATGCACTCTTTAAGTTAGTTACTAATATGTTTTTAACATTGTTATCAATGTTTTACAATAAAAACCATTATTTCATAAAAAAGTAATGTATAAAGTGCCGAATAAATGAAAGATATATATATCTTTGTTTTACCGCAAAATCCACATTAACTTAGATCTTTTTACTATTTAATCACTAAAATGTACGTTTTATGAGAAGTTTGTATACGTTAATTTTATTTATTATTAGTTGGGCATTGTGCGCCAATTAATTAAGAATTGTCAGGTCAGCCAGGAGAATCTTCCACTATGTCAAATCCATGTCCACTGCGTTATATGGCACTTTGTTCTGGGGAGTGAAAATCCACGAACAATAACTGTACCTACTGGCCAAAGGATTAATTTTAGTTTTGATCAAGGTGGTGGTTGTGGCAGTTCTACAGGATATCGATTTGAAACTGGAGAGAATCTCACTTTGACTTGGCCTACAGGTAATTCTGTAAATTTGTTTTCTGGCGATGGTAGTAATGAAGCGACTGGTTTTGGATGTTACTACAATAATTCTGCAGGTCCAATTAATTTGACTTTTACTATAAACCACGGAACCGCAAGAAGAGACGAAGCTGTAATTTTTACTTATACACTTAGTACTGGAAATTCAGGTTGTTCTTTATTGCCAGTTGAATATTTTAATTTGACAATATCAAAAATAAGTAAAAATAGTTTAATTAAATTCTCCACCGCCTCCGAAACCAACAACGATTACTTCACTATCGAAAGATCGGGTGATGGAATTAGCTTTGATGCTATCGGCGAGATCGATGGTGCCGGCAATAGCTCAGAGGAAAGACATTATGAGTATACCGACGACAATCCACAACCGGGCATCAACTATTACCGCATCAAGCAGACGGACTACGATGGTCAGTACTCCTACTCAGAGATCAGATCTGTAGTCCATGAAGGCTCTCAGCGTGTGGCGATCAGCCCGAAACAAACCCAAGGCCTCCTGCAGATAGCTACAGGTATGGAGGACTATGCCCTTGCTGTATATAGCAGTGCTGGTCAGGAAGTCGCAAGATATGTTGGCCTGTCTGGATATCAGACCATAGACATCGCTCCACTTCAGTCAGGTATTTACTTTGTCAAAGTGGTAAGCGGTGGTCATAGCGAGACAGTGAAGGTAGTGAAGTATTGAGTTTTATTTTCGCTCACCAGTCCTCTTTCTTCGACTTAGTGGTCGAATGGCTTTCTTTGACGGAGATGCGTCCCAAAGGGCGACCGATTTTCCTTTTCGACTGAGAAGCGTCCCGTAGGGCGACTCTTAAGCGAAAAGGGGTGCAGTATGAAAAAAATACATGATGGCTTTATTCTTGCTTTATTTTCGCTCACCAGTCCTTCTTCGTCGGCTTAGTGGTCGAAAGACTGTTGTTGTTTTTCGCTCACCAGTCCTCCTTCGTCGGCTTAGTGGTCGAATGGCTTTTTATTGACTGAGGTGCGTCCAAAAAAAATTTAAACATACTCATATTTTAACTCCTCACAAAAATATTTACCTTAATTTAAATTATAGTTTGATGACAATCAGAAAAAGTCTCATTATCATCATAAGATCTGATTTTAGGTTTTAATCATTGAAAATGTCTATAGTTTTCATTTACTTTGCCATGAAAACAAAACATAGATGGTGTCGACAATTTTCGGTTTTGAAATATACAATATTTAAGCACAATACAATGAAAAATACATTTCCTTTTACGCTGTTTGCTTTACTTATTACCTTCTCAAGCTGCAAATCAGGTCAAAGTTCCTCCCCATCAGCCACTGAAAACAATGATAATATGGTGCTCATTCCAGCAGGTACATTAAATATGGGTGGCGATAACGAACAGGCTGACCCCAATGAATACCCGAAACATCCGGTACTGATCGAAGCCTTTTACATGGATGCCACAGAAGTCACCAATGCACAATTTTCAGATTTTGTCCAGGCTACCGGTTACCAAACTGTTGCCGAAAGGGCCATTGACTGGGAAGAAATGAAAAAAAACCTACCAGAGGGCACGCCCAGACCGCATGACAGTATCATGCAACCGGGAGCTTTGGTATTTACCAAAACAGCAGGACCTGTTGCGCTAAATGATCCTTCGCAATGGTGGCGCTGGACCATAGGTGCCAACTGGAAACATCCTGCCGGACCAACCACAGATATCTCCAAGATCATGGATCACCCCGTGGTACAGATCGCATGGGAAGATGCTGACACCTATTGCAAATGGGCGGGAAAACGTTTGCCAACAGAAGCGGAATGGGAATGGGCTGCACGCGGCGGAAAAGAAAATATGATCTATCCGTGGGGCAATGATGCAGCAAATAAAGGTGCACCAAAAGCTAATTTTTTCCAGGGATTTTTTCCTTTTGAGAATACAGTAAAAGATGGTTTTGAGAAAACTTCACCTGTCAGAACCTTCACTCCCAACGCCTACGGACTATACGACATGGCCGGCAATGTATGGGAATGGTGCAGCGACTGGTTTGATTTTGGCTATTATAAAAAAACGGACGCAAAAATAGCCCGAGATACCGGGCCAACATCTGCATACAATCCATATATGCCTTTTCAGCAGGAAAAAGTGATACGCGGCGGCTCGTTTTTATGCAATGATGACTATTGTTCCGGATACCGCAATGCGCGACGTATGGGCTCTACTACCGATACGGGATTGAATCACACAGGATGTCGTTGTGTCAAAGAAGTCAAAAAATGAAGATAATACAAGTAACGCTGTATTGTTTATTTTCGGTTTCCGTTATTGTCCGGGCCCAAAATCTTCAGCAATTTAAAAAAGTGGATTTGGGCAATGCCTGTGATGTCAGCAATACATATGGCATCATTCAGGATGCCCGTCAAACCATATGGATAGCCACCGATGATGGTGTGATAAGGTACAACGCTAAAGATGTATTCTGCTACCTATAGAAACTTTTGTATTAAAGTGAATCAAAATCCTGATTTAAAAAAGGAACATGGTTATGGTAAATATCAAGGGAATGAAAACTCATATAGGTTTAAACAGCGATTATACCGAGCGGTTACATTGGAAAGTATATCTATGAGCAAAGCAGCTAATCTTGCTAATCAAAAGTTGGCAGCGTTCAGAGACGAATATATCGTACTATGATAATATACCGACGAGAATTTATTTTGCAAATAATTCTGTCGCCATTATACTCAAAATGAATAAATTGATAAATTAAATTTTCGCAAACCAATTTATTTTGAGTATAAATCTAAAATAAAAATTAAAATTATCGTAAACCATGCCTCATATTTGCAACTGAAAGGAAGGTAATAATAGATAGATGTTTTTTTTACCTTCTATATTTTAAATCCGAAATTTAAATATATCGTGTTTAGAGTATGTTTAAATTTTATCCTTTAGCAATAAAATGTTTTATTTTGGCTACAAATTCGTTAAATTTTTCGTCGAATTGCCCACATTCGACTGCAAAATTTGCATCTTTTCGCTCAAAATAACTCCATTTTATTATCCAAAAACAAAATTTAAACATACTCTTATATTAAAAATACTGAGAATCAAATTTTATTTGAAGTTGTTGAAAAACAAATTGCTCCATTTCTAATCACAAATCATTTTTAATACTTCAAATCTAAGAGTAGATTTGAAAAAGTAGAAAACGATTTTACCCAGGTTATCTCTTTTAGAAAAGGAGAGTTATCTATATCGGTTGAAGATGAAGAACTAATTTTTACTCTTCATTTGAGTTTTTTTCTTGAAAATTATGAATACGAAAAATGGTGTGATCGTACATTTAATTCAAAAGTTCATTTATCTCATACGATAAAAAATGTTTCTCTTTTTACAAGTTTAGACATTATGCGGTTATAAGATGATGATTTCTATAAACCAAGCAAGGCGAATGCCTTCAAACGATATGTAGGGGAAATTCTTTCTCTGCATGAGCATAAACCTGATTTTTTTCCATTGGATGATGGTCTTATGATCATTAAGGATCCCTTCTGGGATGGGGTAAAACTAAAGGAATTTTTATTAAAGTGCGATTTTGGGATATACCCATTTTTATGAATATCTCTTACTCAAGATTCATTAAGTTTTTTCAACTCATGCAGTTTCAGCATACACTCTATGGGTGTCATCGTGTTGAGGTCAAGTGATTTTATTAATTCTTTCATTTGTCCTACTGCAGGGTCCACCGTCTCAAATAGACTCAACTGAAAATTATTGGGCATTATGTTTTTTGCATTGGTACGCAGGTTGGAGTCTGTTGCGGGATTTTCGATTCTTTTTTGTTCCAGATCCTGCAGTATTTCCATAGCCCTGGATATGATCTCCCTTGGCATACCTGCCATCGCTGCTACGTGTATACCAAATGAATGTTCGCAACCTCCTTCTACAAGCTTGCGAAGAAAAATAACTTTGTTACCTATTTCTTTGGTGGTCACATTATAGTTCTTAATTCTGGGATACTTCTCAGCAAGTTCATTCAATTCGTGATAATGCGTGGCAAAAAGTGTCTTTGGTGTGACTTTTCCGTTATGCAGAAATTCAGCCAATGACCATGCGATGGAGATGCCATCATAGGTAGATGTCCCCCGACCTATTTCATCAAGAAGGATGAGACTTCTGGCCGAAATATTATTCATGATACTTGCCGTTTCATTCATTTCGAGCATAAATGTTGACTCCCCGCTCGATATATTATCACTGGCTCCCACTCTGGTAAATATTTTATCTACTATACCGGTTTTGGCAGATGATGCGGGTACATACGATCCCATCTGTGCCATCAATACGATCAGAGCCGTCTGCCTTAGCACAGCAGACTTACCGGACATATTCGGACCAGTGATCATCATGATTTGTGTATCCGTACTGTCCAGATGAATATCGTTTGGCACATAATCATGTCCGAGAGGGAGCTGTCGCTCTATGACAGGATGGCGTGCATCTTTCAGGACAATTTCGTAACTCTCATCCACTTCAGGTCTGGTATATCCATATTTCTCTGCTATCGTGGCAAAGGATAAAATGCAATCAAGGATGGCAATATTTTTTGCATTCTGCTGTAGGGCATCGATATACTCTGTGGCTTTTAGTACAAGGTCATGATACAATTTTTCTTCCAGATCGCTGATTTTTTCTTCGGCAGTCAGGATTTTTGTTTCAAGCTTTTTGAGGTCTTCAGAAATATATCTTTCGGCATTGGCCAATGTTTGTTTTCTGACCCAGGAAGCAGGAATCTTTTCATGATCTTTATATTTATTTGTCACTTCCAGATAATATCCGAATACATTATTAAACCCAATTTTCAAGCTTGCAATCCCCGTTCTTTCAGCCTCTGTCACTTGTATTTCCAGTAGTAACTCCTTGCTGTTGCGTATGACATTGCGCAGGTCATCCAATTCATCATGATGGCCTTGTCTGATGACATTTCCCTTTGATACCAACGCCGGAGGATCGTCGCTGATGGTTTTTCCTATGTCTTCTTTCAACTTAGCGCACAGATTGAGTTTATCAGCCAACAATATCAAATGTTCATTTTCACTATTTTTCAATATTGCGAGAATATCAGGCAGCAGGTCGAGTGATTTTTTTAGTTGGAGGAGCTCGCGGGGCGATATCTTTTCCATAGCCAGTTTTGAAGCGATCCTTGCTATATCACCTGTCTGGCGAAGCAGGTCGGTCAGCGCATCTCTGTCGAAATATTTTTCATAAAAATAAGACACCATGTCCAATCTGGCTTGAATCCTGTCTACCGACAATAATGGTAACAATATCCAGTTGCGTAGAAGTCTCGCTCCCATCGGTGTCACAGTTTTGTCCATGACATGTGCCAGCGAACTCCCGGACTCATGTGCACTCTTGAGCAGCTCAAGATTTTTGATAGTAAATCTGTCTAACCAAACAAAGTGCTCTGACTGAATCCTCGTGATACCTGATATATGCGACGTCTTTTCATTTTGAGTCGCATTGAGGTAGTGAATGACAGCACCAGCCGCAACCTGTGCTAATGGTAGCTCTTCTATCCCAAATCCTTTTAGATTAGTAACATCAAATTTATTGAGTAATTTTGTCCGAGTGTAGTCGGGCATGTACACCCATTCTTCGATGCCGTAGTAGTAGTATCGCTCTCCAAATGTTTTTGTATAATCCTTCAAAAATGCTTTTGAAAATATAATTTCTGACGGATTAAAACCATCAATCAGCTTCTCAATTGTGGCTGCATTGCCCTCTGAAACTAAAAATTCACCCGTCGAAATATCCAGAAACGCAACTCCAAATTCATTTTTTGTAGTAAAATAAATGGATGCCAGAAAATTATTGGATTTCCTGTCAAGGATCGTGTCGTCTGTGGTCACTCCGGGGGTCACCACATCTGTAACGCCCCGATCTACAATTTTTTTCTCTTTACTGGGTTTTTCCAATTGTTCGCATATGGCAACCCGATGGCCGGCCCTGACAAGTTTGGGCAGATATGTGTCCAGCGAATGATAAGGGAATCCTGCCAATTCGATATCATTGCCTCCATTGTTTCGTTTCGTAAGTACTATACCCAGTATTTCCGACACTTTGATGGCGTCTTCTGCAAAGGTTTCATAAAAGTCCCCTACCCTATACAACAATATGGCATCGGGATGTTTGGCTTTCAACTTAAAGTATTGTGACATCAGTGGCGTCACTTTACTCATTTCGTCAATTGATGTAATAGTCTGCTTAGCCAAAATGATATTTTCTCAGGTTTTTTAAAAAGTGGAAGGCAAATGTAGGAATTCCGTTTGATAATTGGAATGATTTCAGAATGCTTCTTAAAAATTTCCAGGTTTAATCGGGTGTATCCCATATTTTCATTCAATTGTTATAAAATTCCTTTTGTCTCCCTTAGGGTTGGGGTAAAACAAAAGCAATTTTTAAGAAAGTGTAATTTTGGGCTACACCTGTTCAATCTTCCTCATACTCTTTAAAAAAGTCAATAACTCTTTTAGTATTGACCTTGCCAATGAGATTTTCTACTTCATGAGGATCGGATTCCTTCAATCGGGTGATTGAACCAAAGTGTTTCAATAGTTTTTCGCTTGTGACCTTTCCGATACCCGGGATATTGGTCAATTGTGTTCCTAAAAAGTTTTTTGATCTTTGGTCTCTGTGAAATGAAATAGCAAATCTATGTGCTTCATTACGAGCCTGTTGAATCAATTTTAGAGATTCAGATTTTTTATTGATGTACAGAGGCAATGAGTCTCCGGGAAAAAATATTTCTTCCAGTTTTTTGGCAATTCCTATTACGGTGACTTTGTCCAACAAGTTGAGCTTTTCCAGACTTGTCACCGCTGAACTCAGTTGCCCTTTGCCACCATCGATGATGATGAGCTGAGGAATAGGGTTACCCTCATCCAACTGTCTTTTGTACCTTCTGTACACCACTTCTTCCATAGATGCAAAGTCATTAGGGCCTTCGACAGATCGTACTTTGAAATGCCGGTAATCTTTGTTGCTCGGCTTAGCATTTTTGAATACCACGCAGCTGGAGACGGGATTAGTACCCTGTATATTGGAGTTGTCAAAACACTCGATATGCATGGGCATCACTTCCATCCTGAGATCTTTTTTTAATGTGGTAAGTATCCTTTCTGCTGAAGAAACTTTCTTTTGTTTGGAGATTTCATCCCTTCTTTTTTGAAGGATATAGTAGTCAATGTTTTTTTCTGCAAGCTCGATGAGTTTTTTCTTTTCTCCAATCTTCGGAACTGTAACCACTAGTTTGATATCAGGTAGTATGATGTCGATGGGTACAATCACTTCAGGCGCTACCGAATCAAATCTTTCTCTGATAGCAGGTATGGCAAATGCAAGTAGATCAGCCGGATCATCATCCAGATTCATCACCATCTCCTGAAGATCTGTATTGATAAGGGATCCGTTGACTATCTTCAAATAATTGACATAAGCCAGCTGATCATCTTTTGTGATGGCAAATACGTCCACATCCCTTATCGTGGTACTGACGACTGATGATGATGATTGATAGTCTTCAAAAGCATGCAATTTTTCCTTAATCAACTGAGCTTTTTCATATTCCAGATTTTCAGCGTAAGTTTTCATGGTATCGGTGATATATCTCTTTACCCCACCTAAATTACCCTTTAATATATTTTTTACAGCTTCAATTTTTTGGTCATAATCAGCTAGAGATTCATAGCCTTCACAAGGTCCGAGACAGTTTTTGATATGGTATTCCAGACAGACTTTAAACTTGCCTTTTTTTATATTACCCTCTGTCAGGTTCAATGTGCACGTTCTGAGTTGAAACAGTTTTTTGATAATGTCCAGTAAGATGTTCACCCTATGTTTGGAAGTATACGGACCAAAATATACTGAACCATCTCTTATCATTTTTCTGGTAAAGAAGACTCTTGGAAATGGTTCATTTTTAATGCAGATGTAAGTGTAGGATTTTCCGTCTTTCAGCATGACATTGTATCGTGGCTGAAATTTTTTGATCAATGAATTTTCAAGCAAAAGTGCATCATGCTCGGTTTCGACTACAGTGTACTCAATTCTGGAAGCATTTCTGGTAAGCAATACTGTTTTGTATTGAGTATGTTTTTTATCACCAAAGTAAGAGTGAAGTCGGTTTTTCAGGCTTTTTGCTTTCCCTACATAAAGAATGGTTCCTTCCGCATCCAGATACCTGTACACTCCAGGTTGATGGGGAATATTGTCTGCAATAGCCTTAAAATCTTCATTCGTCATTGAAAAAAATGGACTTAAGCCAAAAATTTAGTGAACCTTATTTTTCCTTCAAGGGCATTAGTGATAAATCCCATATTTCCACCATTGACTATCCACATTTCAACGCCATACTTATGGCAGATCTCCGCAGCATGTATTTTGGTAGTCATACCACCGGTGCCCAAAGCAGAAGCCTTTTCATTGGCGAATTGCTGGATATCAGACGGCTTATGTACTGTGTCAATAAACTCTGCATTTTCATTGAGATGGGGGTTGTCTGTGTACACTCCATCAATGTCAGAAGCAATCATCAAAATGTCAGCATGAATAATACCTGCCACCAAAGCAGAAAGTTTATCATTATCACCAAGTAATATTTCTTCGTTGGCTACAGTATCATTTTCATTGATCACAGGTATGTAGCCATGTTCAAGCAGCTTTGAGATCGTGTGTTTTGTGTTTTCTTTTGCTATATCATGATCAAAATCCATATATGTGAGCAAACATTGGGCAATGTGTAAACCAAAACTTTCAAATATTTCATCATAAACCCTCATTAATTTGGGCTGACCGATCGCTGCCATTGCCTGTTTTGAGTCAGGATAAATGGTATGTCCACTCAGATCTATAAACTGCCGCGCAGCTGCAATAGCACCTGACGTCACGATGATGATGTCATGTGTATCTTTCAAACCGACGATCTGTCGGGCGACGTCTTCAATTTTTGCATATGACAAACGATTGCTTCCTGAAGTCAAGGTGGAAGTTCCTATTTTAATGACTAATATCTTTTTCATCATAAGGATGCCTTATTAAGCAAATTTTTAAGTATTTGCATTAAAGGCTCAAAAATAAGGTAACTATTTGGACTTTGATAAATTATTGTTCTAATACATTCCATAATAATGGTGACAAATATTGAAATATACATATCAGTTTTAAAGAATATTGCTACTTTTGAAGATGATTAGTACGAATTTAAAAGGGAAATTGATTTCAGGTATTAAAGATGTTGAGCGCATCGCTTTGGCGACCAGATTGAGGAGAATGTTGAGGCGTCCATTCAGATATCTGGAGGCAATATGCTATCGGGAATTGATATATAAGAAGACAAAAAAGGAAAGGGAAGTAATTTGCAAGACTTTTTTTAACACCAGAATGCATCTGCTCTTGCCTTCAGGCACGGACATTTATTTGACAGGGGGCAAGTCCCATCCATCTGAAATACGACTTGCAAAATTCTTAATACACCAATTGAATCCCGGTGATATTTTCCTCGATGTCGGAGCACATTATGGATACTTTTCTTTGCTGGCATCATCATTAGTGACAGAAAGTGGTGAGGTTTTTTCTTTTGAAGCATCACCTACGACGTATCACACCCTTGAGAAAAATGCAACTTTTGGTAAAAATATCAATGTTTACAACCTTGCAGTTTCTGACGAAAAGTGTGATTTAATATTTTATGAATTTCCTAATCTATATTCAGAATACAACTCATTGGATGTCCAGCAATTCAGAAATGAGGTTTGGTATTCAGAGTACAAGCCAAGAGAAGTCCATGTGCAGGGCATCATTCTGGATGAATTTTTATACACAGAAAATGTACATCCATTCATTATAAAGATTGATGTGGAAGGTGCCGAATATAAAGTTGTTAATGGGTTGAAAGAATACCTGAGATCCTATTCTCCAATAGTAGTCATCGAATACCTTTGCACCGAAAGAGGTAACGAAGCACATCTAAAGGCAGAAAAATTGCTGAATTCTTTACACTATCAATCCTTCCGAATAGACTATAATGGCGACCTGCAAAAGGTAGATTTGATACCATCTTATCTGACTCAAGAGGGTTTGGAATCTGATAATATCGTATTTGTAAAGAAAGATATCAGCGTTTAATTAGGGAGCTTCTACCTGTCTGATGACTACATCGACCTGACACCATGAAAATACCTGAATATCTAAAATAATCACATTTTTGTTATTTATGCTCATAATAAATTGGTTTGCGAAGAAACCCTAAGGCTCTATTAAAAATTAACTGATACATTTTGTCTCGTTCTTTTGCTCTTTTTCTGTGTTGTAAAATCGTTAAATAGCTAAGGCTATTCGCCTCATTTACGCCTTGAAAAAGAACAAATTAACTTCGCCAATTCTGCACCATTTATTTATTAACAGAGCCTAAGTTAATTTTGTGATTTTAAATAAAGACGAAACGAAGTTTGTCTTTAAAGACAATCATTTTTTAAGAAAGAATAATTATTGTCGGGATATGCACTACTTTAACCATCCGTCTCTATAGAGCAAAGACGAAGATTATCCTTTCATAATAGAAAAGACGATTTTTGTTAATTTTTTGCAAATTCAGGAAACTTTAAAACATTTTATAGTTTCCTGAGTTTTCTTTGCGTCATGAAATTAAAAGATAACCTCGTTTCCACAGCTTTTGAATTGTTCCTCAAATATGGGATCAAAAGTGTCAGCATGGATGATATATCCCGCAAACTTGGGATATCAAAAAAAACGATTTATTCGGTGGTCAATACAAAGGAAGAGCTCATCGATGATGTACTTTCCACACATTTGGAAAAAGATGAATGTGATATTCAATCTATTCTGAATCAATCTCGTGATGCCATTGATGAAATGGTTAATGTAACAAAACATGTCGCCATTTTTCTAAAGCAAATGACTCCATCACTGATTTATGATCTTAAAAAGTATTACCCTGTATTTTGGTCAAAAATTGAATCAACACATTTTACTTTTATCGAAAGGACGATTTATGCAAATCTCCTAAGAGGACAAAAAGAAGGACTATACCGACAAGATTTTGATCCCATGATTATATCCAAATTATATGTACTCAAGTCCACTTCTATAGCCGATCAGGACAAGTTTCCTGCTGAAGCTTTTGATAGATTGACGCTTTTCAAAGAAATGGTGAGATATCATTTGCGAGGTATTGTTTCTGAGAAAGGAGCTAAATTATTTGATCTACAACATAAAAATATTTTATATTTATGAAGCTAATTTTTTTACTGTTTTTACTATTTTCATTTGTCAAAATTGATGCCCAACAGATAAGGTCCCTTACATTGAAGGAAGCCGTAGAGACAGCTTTGAACAATGCATTGGAAATAAAAAACCTTAAGTTGGATGAGCAAATACAAGTGGCTCTAAACAATGAGATCAAGGGTACCGCTCTACCCCAGATTAGTGGTTCCGGACAGCTTACTTACTATACTAATCTGCCGGTTATTCCATTTCCGACATCTGACATTTCTGTGTACAATGTACTGGCCAAAGAAGGTGTCAAAGATATCAATGGTAATCCGATCACAGTGTCCAATGCTTCATTTGGTGTTCAATCCGTATCATTTGTAGCTCCATTAAATTATCAGTTAGGGATTGGAGTGCAGCAATTGCTTTTTCAACCAGATGTTTTTGTCGCACTGCAAGCTCGCCAACAAGTACTTGAATTTGCAAAAAATAACACAAACGTGGCTGTCGAAAAAGTCAAAGAGTCAGTTCAAAAAGCTTATTACACCGTACTCATTGCTCAAAATCAAATCAAAGTACTGAACGAGACTATCTTTAGACTTGAAAAGCTCAAGAGTGATATGGCTCAAATGTTTAAAAATGGTTTTGCAGAAAAACTTGATATTGATAAATTAACTGTGACTCTAAATAATACAAAAGCTGCTCAAAATCAGGCGAATAACGGTATTAATATCAGTTTGGCTGTACTAAAAAGTACATTGGGTGTCGCACAAAGTGATTCTATCGTATTGACGGATCAATTGGACATTAAAAACTTGCAAGCGGAAATTTTACAGCATGAGTCTGCATTAGATTATGAAAACAGAAGCGAATACAAATTATTAGGAACTGCAAAAAAACTACAGGAACTTGATGTGACGAGAGCTAAAATGGCATATTTTCCGACTGTAGCAGCTTTCTATCAATTGCAGAGAAGTGGTCAGAGAAATAAAATTTATGATATAGATGGTTCTGGTCCATGGTTTGCTTTTACCACAGGATTGGTAGGTATCTCGCTACAGCAATCTATATATGATGGTGGTCAAAAAAAGCAAAAAATCCAACAGGCCAAGTTAAAGCTTCAAAAAGTAGATAATAGTATCTTGCAGCTCAGACAATTTATTGATCTTGAAAATGTTACTGCAAAAAACAGTTTGAATAATGCTGTTTTGAATCTTGAAGTTCAAAAAAGCAATATGGAATTGGCAGAGTCAGTATTCAATACGACCACAAAAAAATATCAGGCCGGCCTTGGTTCAAGCTTCGAACTTATACAAACCGACACTGAGTTGCAAAGAGCCATGGGAAGTTACTTTCAGGCATTGTATGATGCTTACGTTGCAAAAGTGAACTTTCAAAAATCAATAGGAAAATTATAATTAAAAATTTAAAAAAAATCAATTATTATGATCATAAGATTCAATTATTTGCTGGTAATTTTATTCTTGATTGGGTGCGGATCAAAACCAGAAACCAACAACAAACTTGATGCGAAAATTAAAGAACTCGATTCACTGAAAGTGATATTAACAGATGTATCATCAAAAATAGAAGCTGTGAAAGCAGAAATTTTGGAGCTGGATCCGAGTAAAGCTGTCAAGCCTAAATTGGTTTCAACAATGATGATTTCTCCTGAAGGTTTCCATCATTTTATAGATCTTCAGGGAGTTGTCAGTAGTGAAAACGTATCTTATATTGCTCCAAGAAATGGCATGGGTGGATATGTAAAACAAATTTATATCAAAGCAGGTCAAAATGTAAAAAAAGGTCAATTGATTTTAAAATTGGATGATAAGATGATACGACAAGGTATTGAAACTACAAAAACTCAATTAGGCTTAGCGAAAAACATTTATGACCGAACCAAGAATCTTTGGGATCAAAATATAGGCACTGAAGTACAGCTTTTAAGCGCTAAAAACAATGTAGAATCACTTGAAAACCAAATAAAACTCCAACAGGAGCAATTAAGTACTTTTACTGTGTATGCTGATCAGAGTGGCGTAGCAGATGTAGTAAATGTCAAAGTCGGCGAACTATTTTCTGGCATGGGGGTTGCAGGGCCACAAATTCAAATAGTGAACAACTCAAATCTAAAAGTCAACATAGAAATTCCTGAAAATTACACTGGTAAAATAAAAGAAGGGGCCATTGTTGAAGTAGAAATACCTGCGATATCTAAGTCATTCAAAACTAAAATAGATAGATTAAGTGCATCCATCAACGCAGCTTCGAGAGGGTTTCTAGCTGTGTGTTCTATTCCTTCAACACCCGGGGCAAAGCCAAATATGGCAGCATATGTAAAAATACTCAACAGGTCCAACTCTAAGGCAATGGTTGTTCCTGTAAACCTGGTACAAAGTGATACAAAGGGGAAATATGTATTTGTATTAAAGGAAAAAGATGGTAAAAAGTTAGCACAAAAAGTAAATGTTCTTTTGGGTCAGATGTATGGTGATGATATTGAAATACTATCCGGATTGTCATCAGGAGATCAGGTTATTGTCCAGGGTTATCAAAATCTGTATGAAGGTCAAATCATAGAGAATAATCAATAAGTCAAAGTAATCTCAAAATTAAAAATCTGAAAAGTGTCTAATAACTTAAATAAAATACAACAAAAGTTTAAGGAATTTTTTCCTTCAAGCTGGGCAATAGACAACCGAACAACCATGTATGTCATCACTATGATGATTACAGGATTTGGTATGTATATTTTTTTTACATTGCCCAAAGAACAATTCCCGGATATCGTAGTCCCTACTATATCTGTAACTACGGTATATGTTGGAAATTCTCCCACCGATATAGAAAATCTGGTAACCCGCCCGATTGAAAAACAAATAAAAGGTATTTCAGGCGCAAAAGTGAACAAGATCAATTCTACTTCACAAACAGACTTTAGTTTGATCATTGTGGAGTTTGATACTGACATCAAACCTGAAATCGCAAAACAAAAAGTCAAAGATGCTGTCGATAAAGCCCAAACTGACCTCCCCGCTGACCTGACGCAATTGCCTAATGTACAGGAATTTGCCTTTTCAGACATGCCTATCATGTTTGTAAACATCAGTGGAGATTATGATGGATTGGCACTGAAAAACTATGCTGAAAAAATGCAGGATAGATTTGAAACTCTTTCTGAAGTGACACGTGCTGAAATCGTAGGTGCACCGGAAAGGGAAATCCAAATCAATGTAGATCCGCTTAAAATGGAACAAGCGCTGGTAAGTTTCGATGACATATCTAACGCCATAGCTTATGAAAATATGGATATCAGCGGTGGTAAAATCAGTGTAGGTACAATGGATAGGACGCTAAGAATAAAAGGACAGATTTCCAATAGCCTTGCACTGAATAATATTATAGTCAAAACACCAAGAGGATCATCCATTTATCTGAAGGATATTGCACAGATCAACGATACCATAAAACTGGCTGAAAGCTACGCAAGGCTGAACGGCAAAAACGTAGTTACTCTAAACATTGTAAAAAGACCTGGCGAAAACCTGATCAACTGTGCTGCACAGATTAAAAAAATGGTAGAAGAAATGAAAATTTCTGAATTGCCAAAAGATCTGAACGCCGTCATTACAGGTGACCAAAGTAAACAGGCAGCTACTTCGTTTGAAGAATTGGTCAATACTATCATCATTGGGTTTTTATTGGTACTTATTATTTTGATGTTTTTTATGGGCGTCACCAATGCCTTCTTTGTAGCCCTTAGTGTTCCCCTTAGCGTATTTGTGGCATTTTTATTCCTTCCTATTGCAGATATTATCGTAGGTTCAGATGTCACTCTCAATTTTATAGTATTATTTGCGCTGCTTTTCGGATTAGGTATCATTGTTGACGATGCTATTGTGGTAGTAGAGAACACACACAGGCTGTATGAAAATGGGAAAGTACCAATTGCAAAAGCCGCAAAAGCCGCTGCAGGTGAAGTTTTTATTCCTGTATTAGCCGGAACACTAACTATCATTGCACCATTTTTTCCTTTACTGTTTTGGAAAGGGATCATTGGAAAATTTATGATTTACCTCCCGGTGATGCTGATCTTTACCTTGTTTGCATCACTTATCATCGCCTTTATAGTGAATCCTGTTTTTGCTGCCAGCTTTATGAAACCTGAAGGAAAACAATTTGAAGAACCTAAATCTGCAGTATTTCGTAAGTGGTGGTTATGGTTAAGTATTGCAATTGGGATCATTTTTCATTTGACTGGCAGCCCAGGCAAAGGTAATTTCCTGTTTTTAATGTCCGTCATGGCAATCTTAAACACTTACTTGATCACGGATATCATCTACTTTTTTCAGGAAAAAATATTACCGAGGGTGATGGATAGGTATGAGCAATTCCTCAGGTGGTTGCTTCAGGGTAAAAAGCCGATCATAGCATTTATTTCAGTATTTATATTATTTGGGATTTCTTTGTACTTACTTATTTTGCGAAAACCTGACTTTCCATTTTTCCCTACTGGGCAGCCAAATATGATGTATGTCTATCTGAAAATGCCAGTCGGAACAAAGGCTGACGAAACTGACAAAGTTTTGAGACAACTTGAAATTAAAGTATTTGACGTGCTGAAAAACCTGAAACCTACCGAAGAAGGGTCTATCGTTGAAAGTATACTATCCAATGTGGCAGTCAATGCAAACAATCCGATGGATAATAATAGAAGTGTTCAATCTAATTTAGGAAGGATTCAGGTTTCGTTTGTTGAATTTGCAAAAAGACCAGATAAGCCGACGCTTCCATACCTTGATTCTATTCGTGCAGTTGTAAAGAATATACCTGGTACCCAAGTTACTGTAGAACAGGAATCAGGTGGACCGCCCACTGAACCCCCGGTCAATATAGAAATTTTTGGGGACAATTTTGAAGATAATGCAAAGGTTGCAACCGATTTATTTAATTATCTTGATGTAAATAGAGTGGAAGGAGTAGAAAATCTGGCTATGGATGTTGATCTGATGAATCCTGAAATCACTGTCAAGGTCAATAAAGAAAGAGCTGCCATTGAAGGTATAAGTACCGCACAGGTAGGTTCGGCCATCAGAACAGCATTATTCGGCAGAGAGGTCAGCAAACTCAAATCCGGAGAAGACGAGTATAAAATTCAGCTAAGATATAATGAATTGAAGAGGAACAATCTCCAGAGTTTGATGAATATGCGAATTACCTTCAGAGATTTTAATACAGGAAGAATCAAACAAATACCTATAAGTACAGTGGCGCAGTTTGATTTTACCAATACTACCGGAGTAGTCAAACGTAAGAATCTGAAAAGGACAATTCAACTCCAGTCGACAGTCACTGACCTGACAGCAATAGCATCTATCAATAACGAACTTAAAGGAAAAATTTCCGATTTTCAGAATGAATATAAGATGCCTGACGGTGTCAGCATTATTCAGAGTGGAGAGAGTGAACAGCAAAAGGAAACAAATTCGTTTCTGGGTTTGGCTTTCATTCTTGCCACAGGTTTAATTTTTCTTATTCTTGTGATGCAGTTTAACTCCCTGAGTAAACCATTTATAGTGCTTACAGAAATTTTCTTTTCTATCATCGGTGTTTTTCTGGGGTTTGCCATCACTGGAATGACAATGCCTACGATAATGGTACTTGTGGGTGTGATCGGACTTGCCGGCATTGTTATAAAAAATGGAATTTTACTGATAGAATTTACAGAGGAGCTTAGATCAAGAGGTTTAAAGACTAAAGAAGCAACTATTCAGGC
Source organism: Saprospiraceae bacterium (assembly GCA_016718205.1). Lineage (GTDB taxonomy): Bacteria > Bacteroidota > Bacteroidia > Chitinophagales > Saprospiraceae > OLB9. Next base: position 602,695 of record JADKEB010000033.1, on the reverse strand, counting down.
CGGTAAGATTAGAATAATCCCGGTACTTCTGACAGCCGTAGCTACCATTTTGGGATTATTGCCTTTGGCAGTTGGATTTAATATCAACTTTGAGTCCTTATTTACGCATTTAGACCCAAAGATATTTCTGGGTGGAGATAGTGTTGTATTCTGGGGTCCTTTGGCATGGACTATCATTTTTGGTTTGATATTATCTTTCTTTTTGACTCTATTGATGATTCCCAGTATGTATATTATGTCCGAAAGACTGAGGAGACCTATGTCAAGTTTTTACGGGACCAAATTTATTGCATTATTAGGATTTACAGGACCCTTTTTCTTCATTCTGGCTGGTGTTATGTATTTTATAAGATGGATATCGGGCAAGAAAGTATGGAATGGGACTTATAAATAAATGGAAAACAAAGGAATTTTAAATAAATACGGATACTTAAGATAAAAGAATGGAAACTGATGGTTGAGTGTAACAAAGAGGAGAAGCAACCACTTTAGGATAAAAATCTGAATGGTTTTTTGCATAAGAAGCATCGCCCTTTCGGACGCAAATTAGTCAAAAAAAGGGCACTTTGACCACCAAGCTGACAAAGAAGGACTTGCGAGCGAGTAAGAGACTGTCATTAATCAACAAAGTAAAGCTGAAACCACTCTGGAGAGCCTGTACAAAAGATTGTTTTTAAGACGCATATAATGACTTATATCATTGCATTTAATTTAAATTGTCAGTAATTTTATGCATGATATATTACCTATACCTGTAAACCTTGAAGATTATGGATAACCTCGCAAATTTAAGACAGGAATATAAAAAACACCAATTGACAGAAGAATTGGCGCATAGTGAACCTTTGAAGCAATTTGCGGTATGGTTTCAAGAAGCGATGAATAGCGGTGTCGCCGAACCCAATGCATTTATTCTGGCAACAGTCAGTGAAAATGGGACACCTGAGGCACGGGTGATGCTCTTGAAAGGTGTGGACAATGGCGGTTTTGTATTTTTTACGAACTACGAAAGTGATAAAGCAAAAGATTTGGCTGACTTTCCGGTAGCAACGATGTGTTTTTTGTGGCTTGGCCTCGAAAGGCAGGTACGAATATCTGGTCCAGTACATAAGGTGACTCGCGAAGAGTCAGAACAATATTTCCACTCAAGACCTCGCGAGAGTCAGATAGGCGCCTGGGTATCACCCCAAAGTCAGCCCATTCCTTCGAGGGACTTTATAGAAAAGAGATTGCAGGAAACGATGCAAAAGTTTCAGGATAAAGAAATCATTCCTTTACCATCCAACTGGGGAGGATACAGATTGGTACCTGTAGAGATAGAATTCTGGCAAGGAAGACCCAACAGACTTCACGACAGGCTTTTGTATTCCGAGCATGAAGATGGAAGATGGGAGATAACAAGATTGGCACCTTAATATGAATTTTTATGTTATTTAGTATTCATTTCTATGCTGCAGGTAAATAAATCATATCTGCAAAATCATCTTAAGATATCTGTATTTTTAATTTTTTTAATTATTCTGGCAGGTACTCTAAGTTATCATTATGCATTTGACTTCTCGTGGTTAAATGCTTTTTACATGACTGTTATCACCATTGGCACTGTAGGATTTGGAGAGGTAGAGCCTTTGTCTGATGAAGGCAGGATGTTTACTGCTTTTTTGATTTTGATTGGCATCTTTATTTTTGCATATGCATTTTCAATTTTATCTGCATACCTCGTTTCATTAAATATCAATTTAAGTTTTAATAAGAAAAAAATGGAATCCAAAATTGACTTACTAAATGGACATACCATCATATGTGGCTATGGAAGAAATGGAAAACAAGCCGCTTCTAAGTTAAAAAGTTTTAAAAAGAAATTAGTCATTATTGAACAAAAGGAAGAAGCCATCAAAGATATTCAGGAAAATGATTTTTTATATATCGAAGGAAATGCCACTGATGATGAAACCCTTATCAAGGCCGGCGTTCACAGAGCTTTAAATCTGATCACTTGTCTTCCGCAAGATGCGGACAATCTTTTTATAGTTTTAACTGCAAAACAGCTGAACAATAACATCACGATTGTGAGCAGGGCTTCAGAAGAATCCAGCATCAAAAAATTGAGAATTGCTGGCGCAGATAATATCATCATGCCTGACAAGATCGGAGGTGACCACATGGCTTCTCTCATCGTAACCCCGGATTTGGTGGAGTTTTTGGACAATCTTTCTGTTTCATCCAATGAACAAATGAACATCCAGGAGATTTTACTCAAAGACCTTCCAGATGTCAAAAAACTTGATGAAATGAAAATCAAAGAAAGAACTGGATGCACTGTCATAGGTTACAAAAAGCAAGACGGCACCTATATCATCAATCCTGATATTCAAACTCCCGTTGATACTGAAGGCAGAATCATCGTCCTAGGCAACTTCGATCAGATCAATAAGCTTAATAGTGTATTTCAGATTTTCTAGGTTGACATTATTTTTATAACTGATGTAACGTCCTTTTTTTTTGTGTCTGAAAACTGATCATGGATATTTCATTTGATCAGCTATAACCTTAATTTTTCCAAATGATTCCATCAAACTTTCCATCACCTGAATATATTTCGATTCCCACATTTTCAGGTTGGCAGTGGATTTTTGTGATAGTTCATATTTGAATGCGGGCATCATCCATGACGCATATCCACTATATGGATCAGATGACGCGTACAGAGATTTGTACCAACTGCCAAATGGGTTTCCTTCCATATCTATCCATTCCCTTTCCAGAGATACAAGAATCTTGTTTATTTTGTCCGCGTTTTTGCCGGATGATTTGTTTAAGGCTTTTTCGCATTCCACTCCGGCATTTTTGAGTTTTTCAGAAAGTGCTATAAGATTGGTGAATGAAAAGCTGGTATCACTTCTTTCCATTTGATCCAAACTCTTTTGGAGCGATTCAAAATGCATCTTACTATCCTGTCCGTATTTGGAAAGGCTGTATGGAATGGTGTTATCGTTGGCAAGTTTGAGCATCGCAACGCCGAAAATCTGTTCTACCATCGGACCCATTTTGAATGTGGAATCTGTAAATTTGGAATAATACGCATAGTTGTCATAAATCGAGTGATATATAGAAACACCACCCGTGCCAGCACCCCATGAAGGAATGCCGATATGGGTGTAAAAGCTAAGATGATCAGACCCACCACCTAAGTTGCCGATTTCAGGCTCATTCTTTTTACCTTTCCATATGTCATAAACTGATTTTGAAGAATCAGGATACATAACCGCTTTTGTTGCTTCCAGCAGTACTCCCTTAAGTGTTGGACTTGCGGCACCACCAAAACTTCGCCCACTCACCGCAGCATCCGCATTGAGATAGGCTACTCCTTTTGCTGAAAGTTCGTCTCTGAACTGTTCTACCCATTCTGTGGAACCCATAAGACCAACTTCCTCTGCATCCCAATGTGCTATCTTTATAGTACGTTTTGGTCTGATGCCTTCTTTTGCCATTTTTCCTATAGATTCACTCAAAGTAATGAGCATTGCAGTACCACTATTGGGGTCCAGGGTTCCAAAATTCCAGGCATCGTAATGACATCCGGTTATGACCCATTCGTCAGGAGATGCAGCTCCTTGGAGCGTTCCTACTACATTATATATACGTTGAATAGCTCTATCCTGATGCACATTCAGTCTCACAGAAAGTTCACTTCCGCCTTCCAGCCTGTATGTGTATGGCAGTCCGCCCTGCCATGATTGGGGCACTGGTTTTCCTTTCATCCTTGAGATGATCTCCCGTGCAGAACCATATGGTAAAGGCATCACTGGTATTGTCAGCAGCGTCGGGACTTCTACCGGCTTGATTCTTTTTATTTTAGTTTTGCCATCTATCGGCAATGCAGGCTCAAAAGGAGTCAATGGATCGCCCGTCCATGGCATCGTAAGCAGCGACCCTCGCTGAATGGAAGACTCATCATAGTAAGGGCCTTCAGGATATACCAGTCCTTTCATATATCCGCTGTCTCCGGGATCTGTAAATATGATCAAACCAATAGCTCCGTTTTCTTGTGCAAATTTTGCCTTATACCCTCTGAAGTTGCCACCGTATCTCGCCAATACTATTTTTCCTTTGACAGATACCCCCAATTTTGCAAGTTCTTCAAAGTCTTCCTTACGACCATAATTGACATATACGACTTCACCTGTGACGTCACCGGATCCTGTAAAAGAGTTGAACCCCGGAGTCAGGTCTTTGTGTCCCGAATAAATGTCCTCCTTGTAGATGTTTTCTCTGCTGTTGAGCGGCATTCTTAAAGGTGTGACAATTTCAGCAACCGCATGACCGGGCATGACTGGCAGATACACGTCATAAGGAAATACTTCTACTTCCAGACCGGTTTTTTTCATCTGTTCCACTATATAATCCCGCACTTTTTCATTGTTTTTGGAGGTGGTGATATGGGGCAGCTGTGTCAGGTTGTACAGATGCTTTTGATACCTTTCAGTACTTTGTTGGGTAAGGAACAATGATTCCATATCAGAAGGATGTTTTTTAAGTTCATCCTCGATAATAGCATCCTGACCGATGGCTAGATGGGCTATAAATAGAAAAAATATGATGTTGATCTTCATGGTATAATGAACAAAAATCGTAACTATCTATTTAGGTAAATGCTTTCAAATCACAAAAATTAGCATTTATGAATGAAATTGATCATACCTAAATAGATAGTTACAAAAAGTGAAAAAATGTTTTGATTTTACTCTTCTTCGCCACCAAATGTCATACGTGCAGGCACTCTGATCAGTTTTCCAAAAAAAACTGCATTGGTTAGCATCCTGTCAGTGCTGTACCACGATCCTCTGAATACAGGATTGTCAGCAAACAGGATTACTCTGCCCTGACCAACCGGTGAAATGATGGTCGATGCAGAATTCTTCATAAATTCATTCAGATTTTTTGTCGATATATAGCCGTCGATATGAGGGTTAGCAGCATATTTGCTGATGGTGGAATATTCGTTTTCACTTGGGCTCAACCAGACTGTGTTGTTTTTGTATACCGGAATTTCACTTTGGCTATATCCGAATCCCAAAGGATGGGTTGTATCAATATTTGCTTTGAATATAGCACCTCCAAGACTCTCTTTTCCCAACGATTCCATAGCCTGGTCAAATGGTTTTCTTTCGACTATGGGTTTTTCTTTCTTAGGTTCTTCTACCAGTTTTTCCTTTACTATCTTGTTTCGGATAGCCCAGGACACTGCACTGCCTGAAGTGATCAGCGTATTGCCTTGAGATACCCACTGGGATATTTTTTTCACATCGATAGAATCCAGAGTTGAATAACTGCCGGAAACCATGATCATTGTATTATACTTGTTGAGATCAAGTTGCCTGAACCTGTTGAGGGGCACTTTTGGTAGAGGCATATGCAATCGCTGGTCAAAATGGTGCCAGACCTCTCCTGCATCGTACGAATTGGTACCATCACCGATCAGAAGCAGCGGGGCTGGTTTTTCAAGTGCCCTGACGTTTCCACTTCCTACATCAATTCCTTCATTACTGTAGCCTGTTTTCAGAGCATGGATATTGATTTGATATTTGTTCTGAACATATTGAAGATGCTTGAAAACTTCATCAGATGATAGTTTCTGTTTGGCAACAGGAAGTACTAATGTGCCATACTGTGCTTTAAATGTTTTATTTTCAGCAGTGTTCACGGTGTATGGTTTAAAAGATGTGGCCAGTACCAAACCTTTACTTTGTAGATAGTGTAACGCCGGAGCAGCATTAATGTCACTCCAGTCCAGGATGTAGGCATACTCTGATTTTACTATGGGTGCGACTTTTACAATTCCTGAGAGATCTTTGATTTCATCACCAAGAGTTGGAGCTATTTTTTCTCCCTGAAATTTGATATTGTAAAAATTGGCTAATGACCATGCCGATGCATCATAAAATACACTGTCATTGTACATCTGATACGTCTCAAAAAAGCTTTGCACCATTCTGTATTGATTTTGTTTGGTCGGCACGACATAGCCGCTTTTATCTTTGTTGTGATAAACCTGAACTTTATGAATCAATAACTTGTCAATAAAAGCTTTAATTCTGTTCTGATCCTGATCATGTTTGAAGGTGTAAGCTTTTATTTTATCACTATCGGCATTGCTCAATGCAGACTTAAAAAAGAAATTCTGGTATTTTCTCAATTTGGTTTTATGGTCTGTGGCAGCCTGAATAGTTGCCATTGCAGAGACGTATTGATTGCGGATAGTAAATGCAAATGTCATCTCCCCATAAGGCGTATTTTGGACATGCCCGCGCGAGCTTGCCTGTTCAAATAATAAGGCCAATCCACCCTGAAGGTCTCCATAAGAAGAGCCATATCCCGGGTAAGTGCCGTCAAACACTTCTTTTGTGAAATACAATGAGCCGATTTCATCAGTGGCTTTTATAAAATACTCTGCAAATAAATTATTGAGGTCGATATAGTTTTCAGCCGGCATGATGGGGTTCTTGGATCCGTTATTTTTCATGGGCTCAAAGAAGAAGGAACTGTTGGTGCCCATTTCGTGAAAATCACCTACTACATTTGGATACCACTGGTGGTACCAGTTGAGTTTGCTTCTGCTTTCCGGATTGATGGCCAGAAACCAGTCCCGGTTCAGGTCAAACCAATAGTGGTTGGTTCTGCCGCGAGGCCAGTTTTCGTTATGTTCGGCATCATCATTGTCGGCCACAAGGGCTTCAGATCTGTACATATTGGCCCATTGAGTATGCCTTTCTCTACCATCAGGGTTGATAGCCGGGTCAATAAAAATGATTGCATTTTTGAGATAATTTTTTATTTCTGTTTTTTGGGATGCAAGGAGGGTATAAGCTGTAAGAATGGCTGATTCGGTGCTGGATGGTTCGTTGCCATGGACGCTGTATCCTAAGTTGATGATTACTGGCAAATCTGCAGCTTGTTTTTCATCATATTTTGTAATCTGTTCGATGTGGTGTTTTCTGATATTTTCCAGATTTTTCAGGTTCTCAGGACTTGAAATGATCAGCATACTCAATGGCCTGCCTTCAAAAGATTTGCCATATTCCATGAATACAGCGTGATCAGAGACTTCATCAAGTTTCTTAAAATATGAGATGATCTGATCGTGCCTTGCATGGTATTCTCCTATTCCAAACCCAAAAAATTCGGTTGGAGAAGGGATTACTTTTTCAAAAGGAGCGTATTTCCCGTAAAAGTAGTCTTGGGATGATAATGAAGAAAATATGAAAAAAAATACAAACGAAAATAAAAATCTCATGGTTTATAATGTTTTCAGGTTGTTTAAAAATGGAGACAAAACAATGAATAAATCATCATATTTTAAATTATTTGAACTAATATCTTCAATTAATGTTTCAATCAGCATTACTAACCAAACCTAATCCCTAAAACCTAACCCCTAAAACCTAAAACCCCTAAAACCTAAAACCTAAAACCTAAAAAAATGGCGACTATAAAATTCAGATTTGAAGATACGAGTATTCCGGAAGTGTTGGCCGAAGGGGTAGAAGAAGGTTATTCTATTCTGGAAGCAACCGAAGATTTTGATGTACATCTCAACCACAATTGCGGTGGAGTATGTGCATGCTCCACTTGTCATATTTATGTGGTCAAAGGAAGTGATGATCTTGAAGAGATATCGGACAAAGAAGAAGACTATATAGATCGTGCCATCAATCCGCGGATAGAATCCAGATTGGCCTGCCAGTGTATCATCCTTGACAAAAATGCCAATATCGAAGTAATCATCCCTGATCAGAAACAGATCATCGGGCATGAACATTGATGTGAGAGTCAGACAAGACTATTTTAGTTATGTGGCTTTCATAATCAAAGAATTACAAAACTTGTCCAGTTGCTGGCGCAAGTTTGCAACTTGTGTCTTTACTACTATCCACCCGGATGGTCGCAGTTTGCAACTGCGATCCTATTATTAAAGAATTTGCAATTCGGTGGTTACTAATAGTTTGCAAAGATATAACAAATGGCTCTGTTTAAGTAAATATATGACAGGTAGAATTGCTATTAATCAATGATTTATGTAAATTAATAGTAAATTACATGCCCAGAAATCCGATATTACCATTAAATTTTTACGATTTCAATCAATATTCATCTTTCAACAATAACAGAGCCTTACAAATCAACAAAACTGCCAAGATTTGTGGCACAGCCATAGCAACACATCAAGATAGACACAGTCTACGGACCAGGGCTTTTTAAAACTTTAGGCAAAAACGCATAAGACATTTGTTTTCGGAATAGACTTAAAGATGAATGTAGACATACTCTATTTTATCTCCACCTTTTTCCTTGACCAAATCAACGCAAGAACAAAAGCACTGATCAAATGCCAGATACTCCACCAGGCTGCAATTAATGCCATTCCGCCTTGTCCTTCAAAAAAATTAAAAATTAGAATAAGTGCCAGGCCTGAGTTCTGAATGCCTGTCTCTATAGAAATAGCTCTGGCATCATTAACATGGAGTCCAAGGAGCGAACTTGAAAAATAATATCCTATAAACAAAGCTAAACCGTTATGAATCAAAACAATAAAAAACACAATACCAATGTATTCGGCAAGGTTATCAAGATTACCTTTGATGGCAAATAATACAAAACCAATAAAAATGAACAAACTCATCATTCTGACCATTTTTTTGATTTTATCAGTAAAAACAGGAAATAACTGAACACATATTTGAGCCAGGATCATAGGGATGATGATCAATTGGAGGATGGAAGAAGCCATATCCAAAAATTGAATTTCAAATACAGGATAACTTGAATTTCCTTTTGACAGGAGAGTTGAAAAAAATGAAAAAATAATCGGAGTCGTAAATACGCACATCAAAGTAGATATGGTAGTAAGCATCACAGAAAGTGCAGCGTTGGCACCTGACAAATGAACAGCGTAATTTGAAACATTACCGCCCGGGCATGCTGCAATAAGTATCATACCCATAGCCAAAGTAAATTCAGGCTCAATGATCCAAATCAAGATCATAGTCAACACTGGAAGCAGGATCCACTGAGAAATTAACCCCGCTATGATAGACTTTGGGTGCTTTATGATATACGTAAACTCTGAAAAGTGGATATCTAATGCCACCCCAAACATCAAAATACCTAAACATATATTTAACAGTGTGATCTGTCCTTGATCAAAATTGATATTAATCTGATCTAAATTATTCATATGATTACTGATTTGTCACAAATTACTTCTCTACATTACTTATCTCTGAATTCGGAAATTTCTTGATTTATAAAAAGTGTGAAATTAATAAGTTTTTGCACATATTCATACCCTTACTGGCAACATTACTAAAATCAATAAATGTAAAAATATTATCATAATATGCATTTTTTAGTGCCTGAAGAAAATAAAAATATAAAAATGGGGTTAAATACAAACGTATAAAGCTTAACTTCACACTTTTTTTATGCTACTTTGTTAAAGAATTTAATATATTTGCATTTTAAATAATATGTAAGTATATAGAAATAAATAAATTGGATATTCATGAATTGGATGATAGATATATCAAAAGGGATGTTATTGCTGGCCCTAACCACCATCTTCCCTTCTTCAGATGATCAGGCTTATCGTTTGCAAAATGAAAAAGTAATAGATTCTCCGCAAAAAAATCTGAAGGATCCTGCATTCGACCATTTGTTTGATTTGCATTTACAAAAAAACATTGCTCAATATGAGTGCCCCGGTATGGCTGTACTTGTAATGCAGGAAGGTCAGGTAGTGTACGAAAAAACCTTTGGCGTAAAATCAAAATATACAAAAGAAAGTATTACTCCTGAGAGTGTGTTCAGATTGGGCTCCGTTTCCAAAGGTTTTGCAGGAATTCTGGCTTCAATTCTTATTGATAAAAACATAATAAATCTGGAAGATCCGCTCGTTTTATATATTCCGGAACTTAAGCTGAAAGCTAAAACTGAAGACCAATTATTGCGTGTAAGACATATTCTCTCCCAATCCACTGGTTTGACAGAGCATGCCTACTCCAATCTTGTTGATGAAAACAAAGACATGGAAACCATCATCACCTACCTGAATAAGCTTACTCCGAGAGATAAGACCGGAATAGCTTATGCTTATCAAAATGCGGCTTTTGGGCTTATCGAAAGAGTCATAGAATCATCAACAGGAATGTCTTATGCAAAAGCCCTGGATTATTATCTGTTTTCTCCATTAGGTATGTGCAATACAAGTTGTACTTTTGATGGCATTCAAAGCGCGGAGAATGTATGTGTCGGTCACAAGTATTATGGACCAAAATCCGGGTATCGACCTATCAATCATCTTCCGCATTACTACAATGTGGCTTCAGCAGGCGGTGTCAATGCTCCTTTGAACGATATGGCAAAATGGTTGTATGCTGTCATGGGTTACAAACCTGACGTCATCTCTGAAAATGCAAGAAAAATAGCATTCAGCCCATATGTTAATACTTCCAATCAAGGTAAATATTTTAATCATTGGCCAGGTATCACAGATTCGCACTATGCGCTTGGATGGAGATTGGTCAATACAAAAAATAATCATCTGGTATACCACGGTGGTTTGGTCAATGGTTTCAGAGCTGAAATTGCTTTTGATAAAGAAAAAAATATTGGGGTTGTATTCCTGTTCAATTCACTTACAAACTATAGTAACAAAGCGGTGCATGAGTTTTATGATTTGTGGAATTCGTATCAGGCATCAAATGAAAAAGGCAACTTCATACTTTAGAAATGAAGAAATGCGGTCAGATATTGGTTTCTAAAATGCAGGGACTTCATCTGACCTTACGAATGGAAGTGTAACAAGTTTTTCTGTCTTGTAGTACGTATCAATACCTGATATACATACTGTACCCGCAGCTATAGGATCTATACTGCAATCTTCCTTCTGAAAGCTACCGTCCAATATGATATGTTCCACACTTCCTATCACCATGATGGTATTATTGATCTTGAGCGGAATAGTTTCTGCCAATGACATTCCTATTTTGATCCTGCTTTCGGCCACATAGGGAGCATAAAAAGACTTGATATACTGAGGAGTGAGTTTGCATCTGTCAAATTCTGACAAATCCCTTGGGAAATCCGCTGATGTGAAGTGCGCTCTTTCAATGATTGATGTATTGATGTGATTGATTGTATAAAACCCTGTACTTAATATATTTTCCATGGTATGCCTTTCACCGACCATAGGTCTCATGATAAATGCTATCAAAGCAGGATCAGACCCAAGATGGACTACAGAACTAAAGATGGCGAGGTTGGTGGCTCCTGTTTCCGATTTGGTACCTATCAAATTTCCAGGTTTATAGCCTGTGATGCTGTTAATCAGGGAAAGACGTGGCACCATATCCATCTCAACTATGTCTTTTTTTGTATAATGTATCATAAAAGATATTTCAAAATCTGCGAAAAAAAAGTCTGGGTATATTTTATCAAGCCAGAGCACATATGTTGAATGTAGTACTTCTTTAATCGACCCAGTCAGCTAAAAAAAGATTGGTATCTCTGGTACCTCCATTATTTCTATTGGATGCAAAGATGAGTTTCTTACCATCATAAGAAAACATTGGAAAAGAGTCAAATACTTTATCAAAAGTGATTTGTTTTAAACCTGTACCGTCAAGATTGATCATATAAAGATTAAACTGATAACCACGAGGAGCCGCATGATTGGAAGAAAAAATGACCTTATCACCTTTTGGGTGAAAATAAGGAGCCCAATTGGCCTTTCCAAGGTTTGTTATCTGTTTCAAATCTGTGCCATCTACATTACACACGTACAATTCCATATTGGTAGGCATCACCTGTCCTTCTCTCAGCAATTCTTTATACACTTTTACATCTTCTGCTGTTTTGGGTCTGGATGCTCTGAAAATAAGTTTTTTGCCATCAGGAGAAAAAAAAGCACCACCATCATATCCTAATTGATTGGTAACTTGCCTGACATCTGACCCGTCAACATTCATGGTGAACAACTCCAGGTCTCCGGTTCGCATCGATGTAAAAACAATTTTATCACCGTTGGGAGAAACTGTAGCTTCAGCATCATATCCCGGAGTATCTGTTAGTTTTTTAATGATATTTCCTTTCAAATCTCCATGATAAATGTCAAATGTCTCATAAACAGGCCAAATATACTTTCCGTCAGCTCTTCTCTCAGGTACATGAGGACATGATGCAAAAGCTTCATGAGTGGATGCATACACAATACTCTTATTTCCGGGCATAAAATAACTGCATGTAGTCCGACCTTTGCCGGTACTTAACAATGGTGGAGCTCCTGCTTTTCTCTCCCATTTTCCGAGGTCAAAATAATATATCTGGTCGCAATCAGCACCCCACATTTTATTGGTGGCCTGAAATACTATTTTTTTATCGTCAAAACTCCAATAAGCCTCCGCATTGTCTCCACCGAAGGTCAGTTGCCTGATGTTTTTAAGGTGTACTTCTTTTGCATATCTGAGTGTGTCTGAACTTGAATCGAGCTTTGTGTATAAAATGCTCTTTTTTACAGTCTGGCAAGAAAACAAAATGAATGAAAACAATAAAGCAAAATATAATCTGTTCATCTGTTTGATATTTTAATGGATTTTGGACAAAATTACACCAAAGCCTACTAATGATAGTCAGTCCTGTGTCATTTTTTAAAATTGTTTTGATATGATAGAAATCATCGTGCCAGCATTGCAGAAAATCTTATCGCCTGGTCCTGGTTCTGCTCTTACTGCCTGTATTGCTCCTTTGCATATATTTAATCAACTCCAGAAAAAAGATCAAAATGATAGCACCGCCTACAGAACTAACTAAATTGCCAAAAAAACCGTCCATCATAGGTACCTTGGCTACTTTTACCAGCCATGAACCTAAGTAACCGCCTATGACACCAACAACAATATTTCCAAAAAAACCAAATCCTTCGCCACCCAGAATCCTGCTGGCTACATAACCGCTGACCGCTCCAAAAAATATCGTCGCCACCAGCGACCAGTCAAATGTTCCTAATGACCAATCCATATTACAAAATTTATCGCCAAAGATATTGGAAAATTTCAAATTCTACTTCCTCAATTTTTAAAAAAACCAAAGAAAAGAAATAAAGAGGCACGGTTCCGAATCGCTCTCCAGTCCTCCTTCGTCGGCTTAGTGGTCGAATGGCCTTTTTTGACTGAGGAGCGTCCCGAAGGGCGACCCTTAAGCAAAAAATTAAATTTTACATTTTAAACGGGATAAAATATATGAAGATTTTCCTGATAACTCCTAAGAGTAGGTTTGAATTGTCATGTTTGAGCGAAAGTGAGAAAATTTAATTTTGGACAAGATGACTGATTGGTCTCGTCTATGACGAGAATTGAGTAAAATACTTTACTCAATAAATCTGTTTTCCAAAGTCTCTGACTTTTGGACTTTTATCTATCGGTCTCATGACCGGAGTAAATTGTCCACAACCGGTCAAGACCGTAAGATAGGTTCGGTCAAAGTCATGTAAGACTTTGACAAACGAAGTTGATGTTGCAGACCTGCCTGCCTTGCCGACAGGCAGTAGAAAACTAAATTTGTCACTTGGAGCCAAATGATAAAAGTATAAACATACTCTGAGTTGACAAAGTAGTACTAATTGATGTAATTTTTTACTAAAGATATGCAATTTGCTATTTTTACTGGTAAACCTGCTAAGGGTCTGTCAATATATAACCTTTACATCTTGACTTGTTGTTTTACTCTTTCTCTGCGTTAAAATTTCAAACCATAGCTTAGGCTATGCTTGAAAATTTTGCCTTGATAAAAACCAAAATTCCAGCGTCAATTTTGTACACTTTATATCCTTACAAACCCTTACATCAGGAAATCTGTCCAGTTTTCCATATTAGCCACCTGAAAAGATGCTTCAGGATAATCCTGTACCCAGGATGGAGGCACCCCTGTGATTTTATTGTTTGCTTTCAATTCAATTGCAGTAAGTTTTCCGTTTTCTTCTTCGATTATGTCAATCTCAGTGCCATTGTATGTTCGCCAAAAGTATGATCTGACCAATTTTTGGTCATAGGAATTATTTTTCATTCGTTCGTTGATCACAAAATTTTCCCAAAGCGCCCCTTTATCACTCCGCAGGTCCCAAGGAGTAAAATTCTGCAGTAATGCATTTCTGATACCATTGTCAAAAAAGTAGATTTTATCCATTTTTGAAATTTCTTTGGCTTTGTTGCGACTATATCCCGTTCTCCGAAATATTACAAAAGATTTTTCAAGTAAATCAATGTAGTTGTTGACTGTTTCAGAACTTAGATCCAGTGCATTGGCTATTTTGACAACTGAAACAAGTGAACCCATCTGTAGTGCCAATAATTGGAGCAGTTTGAACAATTTGTCGCTGTACCTGATATTATTGAGTTTAAGAATATCTTTATACAGATAAGATGATGCCAGTTCGTCCAGGTGTCTGGACTTTTCACCTGTTTTTTGTATAGTCAAAACTTCAGGGTACATTCCATATATTAAAAACTCAGATATTCTTTCCTTTAGTTCAAATATGGAGTGCTGATGTCTCAATTCTCTGATGCTGACAGGAAAAAGCTGATAGGTTCTTGTTCTGCCTGTCAAAGGCTCTTTGATCTGACCTGCAAGGTCTAAAGATGAAGATCCGGAAATGATCACTTTCAAATCTTTTCGGGCATCATGCAATATTTTAAGATTCAGACCAATGTCAGGGATATTTTGTGCTTCATCAATAAATACAATTTGTTTGTCATCTATCACCTGCAGCATACTTCTGAGGTCTGCTTTGCTGAAAGCCTGTACATATTTTTGTTCATCGGCATTGATCTGAAGTGAGGGCAGTTTGCTTTCAGACAAAAGTTTTTCAATCAATGTTGTTTTGCCGACTTGTCGGGGGCCATATAAAACAATGATTTTGCCCGAGAACAGTAAGGCTTCCTTTAATTGTGTTTCAATTAATCTTGTAATCATGGCACAAATGTAGAGATATAATTTTACAAACCTGAAATATTCGTACCAATTATAAAGGTAAACCTTAAATTTTAGTACTATTTTTTAAGGTAATAGCTTTTATTTTGGAAAATGTGTCATAAAAAAGAAACGCTCACTTCCATAAAACCACTTAAATGATAAAATAAAGATTTTGAAAATTAATTTTCATCTTACAATAATCACCTTCTTTACAAAAGAGTAATTATTTACTAATCCCTTAAGAATATAACTACCATGAGGAAGATGAGATAAATCTAAAGAATTGTCCTTTATTTCAGGTATCTTGTGATTTAAATCCCCATTAAGACTAAATAACTCCAGTTTGTCTATTTGATTATTTTCAGAAGTAATGTTAATTAATCCTGTAGTCGGATTAGGGAATAAAATCGGAGCTTTTTCCTTTACAAGATCTTCTGAAGAAGAAGTGATCGTGTTGTTATACCTAAATACTGCAACTCCTATTGCATATCTATTATCTTCCTTAATTTCACTTGATCCTACTGCTAAAATTTTGCCATCTTGTTGAAGCGCAATTCCCCGCCCTAATTCTTTATCACTCCAAGACCCAGATATTCTTGTAATTATTTTACCACCATCACCAAAAGTTAAATCCAATATTCCATTACTATTACATCGCACTATGCCAACAGCATTTTCCTTGGCGGTCCCAAGTGCCCCACAAATTACAATCTTACCATCATTTTGTAATGCAACTGCCTTAGCTATATCAGATGGCACACTAGAAGTATCAGAGATAGGTATTTTCAAATACCCATTGTTCCCAAAAGTATTGTCTAATGAACCCGAAATATTGTAACGCAATACAATAAAAGAACTGCCATTAAAATCTTTGAATCCTCCTACTACGGCAATTTTATTGTCTTTTTGTAAGATTACACTATTTGCTTTTAAAGAACCAACAATTTCTGATGTAACTTTTCCAAGTATACCAAATGTATTATCTAATGATCCATTTACATTTAAACGTACCAATGATATTTTATTATTCGATGTTGTGCCTACAAGTATAATTTTTCCATTGCTTTGAACGGCTATCGAACTACAATCATTTGGTTTATTTTCAAAATCAATTGAAGCTATTCCATTGACTCCGAAAGAATTATCAATAGTTCCATTACTATTTAATCGAATGGCTGCAAAATCACTATCAAAACCATTTTTATATTTAGTATAAGATATTAAAATTTTGCCTTCAATTCCTATCTTTAAGTCGGTATCAAAACCTAATGGTTCTCCTAGAGGAATTGTTACTCTCCCATTCACAAATCCTCCGAATGAACCATCCAAATCTCCATTGGAATTCAATCGTATCACTGAGAGACCATGGCCGTTGCCCATAAATGTAGATCCAGCTACCACAATTCCGCCATCACTTTGTATCTCAAGTGCCTTACGTCTTCCATCAAAAGAATAGAAATCTCCGATTGATCTTTTGCCATTGTCCCCAAAAAGTTGATCAAATGAACCATTAATATTTAATCTTATCAATCCAATTTCATCACCCCTTGATGCAACAGCAACAATTTTACCATCATTTTGTATGGCTATATCCCAACCTTCAGCTCCACCTATTGCAATAGATGTATTAACTATTCCATCAGTACTAAATGAAAAATCTAATGCACCATTAATATTATAACGGGATAAAGTAATATCGTAGTCAGGATTATTATCAAACTTACAACCTGCTACAATCAATATCTTACCGTCCCCTTGAATTGCTAACCCACCACCTTTTGTTTCAGTACCAATATATGTTTGTTGCTTTCCATCAGAATCGAATGTATTGTCCAAACTACCATTGCTATTAAATCTGGCAACAACCAAATGACTACCGTCTGAACTTCCTCCAACTAAAATCTTTCCATTACTTTGTACAATGACGGAATTAGTAGATGAACTTCCTGAAAAGCCAGCAATAGATTTACCATTTGAGCCGAAGCTCAAATCCAAACCGCCATTGTTATTAAATCGAACCAATCCTATATGACATAAATTATTGATTTTCCTTGTTGCAGCAATCACAATTTTTCCATCAGTTTGCATTACAACTGCATTTCCAAAACTTGTTGAATTTGGTGTATCAAAATTTGCAGTGATTATTCCATTTGTTCCAAAAGTTCCGTCTAATGTACCATTAATAATATATCGAAGAAGTAATATCCTATTTTCTGCACCTTGGTTTGACTCTACAGTTCCTGTTACAACAATTTTTCCGTCTGCTTGTATAACAATGCTGTTTCCATAAGATTTCCCAAAAAAAGGGCCAAGTCCAGTTGTAACTATTCCATCACTATCAAAAGATGCATCTAAAGAGCCATTTGAATTATATCGTAATAATGCAACACGCCCTTCAGCATATCCCACAACTACAATCTTCCCATTACTCTGAACCACAATCTCATTTGCACTGGAAGAACCGAAATTTGTTACTAAATCGGTTATAACGATGCCATTTGTTCCAAATGATCCATCCAATAAACCATCAGTCATATATCGAGCTACTACTATAATTTTTTTTGAATTAATGATCCCAGAGCCAGCAACTAGTATTTTTCCATCATTCTGTATTTTGATTGCTTCACCATAGTCATCACTCCCTTTAATATCAGTATAAACTCTTCCTAAATACCCAAAACTATTATCAAGTGATCCGTCCTTGTTATATCGGCACAATGCTATATCCCAATCATCCTTCACTTTGGTATATCCAACAGCCACTATTTTTCCATCACTCTGAATTGCTATGGATTCTCCGATATCATCTGAACCATGAATTGTTGTGGCTGTCATACCACCTGATCCAAAACTTAAATCCAAAGAACCACTTTGAGCGAATAGAATAATGGGCAATGTAAAAATGTACACCAACCAGAGCCTTATTGCTAGGAAAATGTTATTCATAATTATAGTATTAATTGTTTAGTAAATATTATTTTTCTTACTGCCGATGATTTATTATCTCAGCATTTTCGTTTTAAAGGTTAAAATGCTGACCCAACAAAATTTCATTTTGCTTTTTCCGCGTTTCAAATAAAACATTTTGTACTTGAAATGCTATTTTCAAGTTACATGACATAAATATTTCAAGTTTTTAATTTAATGTCATTTTGCATTTCAATTGCTTTTAATTTAAATAGACCTTTGCACAACCTCCAGATACGATTGAAATTGTCGCTGCTGTCCAAGTAAATCCAGTGCATTTTGCTGTATAAGTATAGTTCCCAGGTTGCAGAGAAAAAGTTGCGCAACCCGCTGCCCCACAGTTTGGAGTGGACGAATAAAATGAAGTTATATTTTGACTCAAACCTGCTAAATTTACTGTGATCGTTCCACATTTCTGGTCCTTCCTTAAATAAAATATGACTCTTCCGCTTGTATTGGTCCCTGAAGTTTCTCCTGTTCCATAAACTATAGTGGAGTTTCCTGCATTCTTCGCAGCTTCGCAAGTAGCATAACAATTACCTTTTTCGGTTCCAAGATATCTGTGTGTTAGTGGACAACATGATGAACTGTTAACTGCGACTCCTGAATTGCAATTTTGTGGTCCACTATATGGTGTACTGAAACAATTGGAACTACCACAGTTACTTAAACAGGCACTTAAAGTATTATAATCTGAATTTGAACTGCCAGAAACACATGAACCATTTATACAATTATACCCTAAGTTACTCGCAAACCCAGTCCCGTAAGAAATAGAGCTATTTCCTGCGTTTTTCGCATCTTGACAACTTAAATAGCAACTATTTTTTTGCACTCCATAGTATGGATGTGTACTCTTACAACATCCTGTAGGGCTTACAGCAACACTCCCCAATCCACAACTTTGTTGACCATAATAAGGAGTGCTGAAGCATTCTGAATTATTAAACCCACAATTATTCTGACATGCTAAATAAGTTTTATAGTCAGGTGTCAAAGAATAATAACTGACATATGTACATCTACCTGAAATACAATCATATCCCGTTATTATCTCACAATTCTCCCCTTCATATCCATTTGGACACTTGCAAATCCCTTCAATACAGGTACCACCATTTTTGCAAAATATATCTTCACAAGGATCCTTATAACATCCTATTACAAGTGTTAGAGTCACAAAAATTAAAACATTAAGAAGAATGCCGAGTTGTGTAAATTTTCTGTTCATCTTTTAATTTTTTATAAGTGAAATAATGCATAATAAGCATACTAAAACGAATAGTTTTAATACCAAATCGGGTTTTAGCTGATA
Source organism: Saprospiraceae bacterium (assembly GCA_016718205.1). Classification (GTDB taxonomy): domain Bacteria; phylum Bacteroidota; class Bacteroidia; order Chitinophagales; family Saprospiraceae; genus OLB9. The sequence continues at coordinate 583,389 of JADKEB010000033.1, read as the reverse complement.
GACTTTACTTGACATGATGTAAATTTTTTTAGGTGATGTTAAAAATTGTCACTTTTAATGCAGAGAATTCCAAAAAGGTAACCTCCCGTACCCAAAGATTTTTTCTATTTCATAAAAAATAATATTCTAATAGTACATTTCATAACACAATTCTATATCTTCACACTGTCAAAACCCTTAGATCAGCGTGATTGACTGGATCCAAAAAATCAAAACCAACGAAAACGAGGCCCTTCGTGAGATCTACCATCTGATGAGGCACGACAGCATCGTATGGTTGCAAAAGGAATTCGGCCTCACTGCTGATGATGCAATGGATATATTTCAGATGTCAGTCATCGCACTCTATGACAATGTCACCACCGGCAGGCTGTCTATACTTACCTCCACGCTCCAGACGTATCTGTACAGCATTGCACGCCATAAAGCCATGGAGCATCTGCGCGCTCAAAAAAAGTATGTGGATGTTGATTCGGTGCAGAGGATCATTATCGATCTGAGTGATACATCAGATTATACCCATCGGGAAGTGCAGCTGACTCTGGCGTGCAGGTCGCTGGAGGATCTGGGTGAACCATGCCAGTCGCTGCTGATACACTATTACTATCAAGACAAAAGTATGGACGAAATCACCGACATAATGGGCTACAAAAACACAGACACTACCAAAAATCAAAAATACAAGTGCCTCAAAAGGTTACAAAACATCTATTTTGGTCATATACAAAAAAGTCTTGAATATTGAGAAGCTCAAAGGAAGATATCACGTTGCTGGATGATTACATCAAAGGTAACCTGGATGATCAGGAGATCCGCGATCTGGAAACCAGGCTGGCGACTGAGACAGACCTGAAGTCTGACCTCGACGAACTTAGGATTCTGGCTGAAGGTATGAGGGTCAGGACCCTAGCAAGTAAGCTGGAGATGATGCGGGGATGGGAGGAGGAGATCGATGCTTTATCACAAACTCCAAATAATGATAAACAATCGGGTTCAATATTTTCTATTAAAAGAATTTTATTGGCTGCTAGTGTTGTTTTGGTGTTAATTATTGGATGGTGGTGGATGATAAAAGATGAACAAAATATTCAATATGCATGGAAGGATGAAGACTTTTATAAATATATTCTCCATCAAACAGAAAGAAGTAATCAGATTGATCTTGAAACTGATAAATCTTTGGCTTACAACCTTTTTACTGCACAAAATTTTATTGAAGCAAAACCAAAATTACAATTACTCTGGCAAAATCATAAAGACACACTTGCATACTTTTATCTTGGGATTTCTGAGTTTTCGGTGGGAAATAAAGAAAAAGCAAAAAAGATATTTCAATCAGATGAGCTAAAATCCTTTCCAAATGACGACCTTATAAAACTATGCGAATAAAATGTTATGCATGTTGTATTATTATTTGCACACTGTTATTGCAATGCTATAAAAATAACGATTTAAACAATCCGGAATTTTTATCTTCCAAAATACTGAAATCTGATGTGAGTAAAAAAATGGATCAACTCATAAATCACGATAGTATTCGATATGTATCAGAAATCTATTCAACTGAAAACAAGGTACTTGCCGAAGAAGAATTACATTATCTTACCTACAAACTTAATAAGAACATTTTTTATCAAAACTATTTTAGTCCTTGCGATTCAATATCATTTGTGCCTTATGATACTACTGAATTGATATTCAAATTGCTAAATGATTATTATACATTGAATAAATTTCATGAAGAAAAGATTTTAAAAAATACAATTTTAGATTTTATATCAAAAAATAATGAGGATAATGTCCTTCGAGGAGAACTATATGGTGAAATAGGGAGATTTTATCTTAATGAAGGAAGTAATCCTGACAGCTCAGATCATTACTATAATATTGCTTTCAATATTTTTGAGAAGAATAGGATCATAACAAACCAACATTTTTTCCATCTCCGAAATTTAGTATATCTGCAGTTTCCATTAAGAAAGGAATTAAAAGCTTTGGCTTATATAGAAAGAATGGATAAAATGAATCAGAATTTCTCAAATGTACAACCAAAAAGACTAATTTACCATTCGTTAAAAGCTTTTGTTTTAGCAAGGTTAGACAAGAAAAAGGAAAGCGATATGCAATACCAAAAAGCTTTCAATTTGGTTAAAACATTTCCATGTAGCTATCATCAGCAAGAACTGTATAAATTGTATTTTTCTTCAAAATCCAATGATCCATCTGAATCTGTCGATGCTACTAAACTCAATGAATTGAAAGAAAATGTACATAAACATGGGAATTTCTGTAATATGGACAAAATTATTGGCGAATACCTTTTACTTAAATTAAATAATGTTAATAAAGCAGAACAGCATTTAGAAAAAGCTTTTCATTATATTGTAAATTCAAAGCCATATAATGCATTGCAAGTTTATACTGTAATGTATGAGCTTTACTATTGTTATATGTTGAATAAAAAGTACGATAGCGCATTGGATGTAATTTACAGCCAAGAGAATCAATTGATTCCTATTAAAATTTACAAGTTTAATCTGGACTCCGTTTTGATGCCAAATTTTTCAAAAAAAAATTTCCATTTCATCACACTTGAATCCTTTGCTTCAGTGCTCAATCAAAAATACGAAGACTTAAAAAATGTCAACGATTTAAAATTAGCTGCATCTTTAATTTTAAAGGCTGATAGCATGATAATCAATGCAATGAATTCATTTGATGAAAATGTGATACATTCAGTCTTTAACTCTTCAAATTCTGTATATAATACGGGCGCAAAAGTATTTTACAACTTGTATGAAAAATTTCATCACAGTGAATATCTATTAAAGTATATTTATATGATTGAAAAAAACAAAGATCGGATTTTGCTTAGGGATATCAACTTAAGAAAATTAGAATATTCCGATTTGAAAAATAAAGAAAAATATTTAAAACATAAAATCGCATATTTTAAATCTTCTGGTATTTCTGATAGTTTGCTCTTCTTTATAAATAAATTAGAAAAATTTTATAAGGAAAATGCTACTTCTGAGTTGGCCAATTTTGCAATGAGTCAAAAAAGGATTTCTCTGGAAAACTGGCAAAAACAAATTAATAATAATACCATATTGGTTGACGTCAATATAATTGATAATTTTTATTATGTTTTCTATATGTCCGTCAATGAATCGGGCATTAGAATAATACAGAACGATTCTCTTTTACAGAACTATATTAGTGTTGTAAAAGATATACAATCAAAATATGATAAATCAATCAAAGCAGAAGATTACAATAAAGCTGCATATCAGGTATATAAAATATTGTTTAGCGAGATCATTAGCAACTACGAGACTGTCATCTATTCGGACTCTCCTTTTTTTTCAGGTCTAAACCCTGAAAGCCTTACTAAGAATGGCATTTCATCCGACTCAAACTTCCATTCTTTAAACTACCTGATACATAATCAAGATTTTGAAAAAGTCCCGTCGTTTTTCCTATATTTTGAAAATAAAGATATTGTACTAAAATCAACGACAATAGTAAGCTTTCTTCATTCTGATGAGAAGACTGTCGCTAGAAATAAAAAAATACAAAAAGAATTACCTGGTAATATTACTGAATTTAAAACATTAAATATTTTTTCTCACAATCATATAAATTACAGTGGCAAAAAATGTTCAAAAGCCAACTTTTTAAATCAAAATTACAACCAAACTGATATTTTACATATATCTATTCATGGGTATTCTAATTCCAATAGTTTAAATGATCTTTACCTACTATTCAGGTCAGACAATAAGCTTGATACATTGTATGGATATGAAATTCTGAACTTGGAACAAACTCCTCCTTTAGTAATATTATCTGCCTGTGAATCAGGCAAAGGAAAATTCAAAGATGGAGAAGGTAATTATAACTTAGCCAGATATTTTTTACACACTGGAAGCCACAGAATCATCCAATCCTTGTGGAACCTAGATGATTCTGCTGGATCCATTTTAATGAAATATTTTTATCAAAACCTTACAAACACCAGCCCATCAATTGCGCTAAAAGAGGCCAAATTAAAAGTACTTAAACATTTTAAAAACTTTGGTCATCCTTATTTCTGGAGTGGAATGGTTTAACGCAAACTTATTATTTTAGGGAAATGGCGTAACGTTTTCATGACTAATAAACTGACCATTATTCCAGAAATCATCGCCATGATTCCATTCATGATTAGTTTTACTATAAGAAATTCCATCAATCTTACAAAAAGCAAAATATGGCCCCATAGCACAACTTTTATTATCTGGAAAACAATACATTGCAGCATATTCGACATTGTCAATTTCATACTTATAAAGAGATGTTTGATTACTATATGCATAACCTTTTGGACTACATCCTGTTAGTCCTCTGATGATAGGTTGTACATTAGTAATAGGTACTTTGTATAAATTGTCATTAATTTTTATCCAATTTATCCTATTTAAAATAGGGCAGAGTACTTTTGCTCTTACGATTTTACTTCCTTCTTTATACTTAAAATCGGCCAGTAAAAACTCTTCTTCACTATTTGGTATATTATTACTTTGATGAGCATAGATAAATAAGAGTTCAAGAGAATTTAGTTCCTCTTGTTTTGTTAATTGATGTAAACATTTGAATTTTGTATGACTTGTTTTTTGAAAACTACTTGGATCAAATTTCACCACTGTAGCTAAATGATAATGACTCATAATAAATATTTTAAAAGATTAAGTTAATAAATTTGTCGACTATGTGTTAATTCTTAATTCTTCCAGTGGCAATAAGTATTCTAAAGTATCCAAAATACTTAAATGCATGTTATAACGATTAATAGGGACAAGCTAACTGATGACATAAAAAATAAAGATCCTCATCATTTTTGGAGAAGTGCAACTGGTCATGATGAATCCACTCTCTGTTTATGTCATCTAAAGATTTTACTTTGCAAAATGCTAAATAAGAATTTAGCATAGATTCATTGCCATCTGAAAAACAGTACATCGGCACGTAATCATTACCATCATATTTAAATGCTGAATAAAGTTGACCAATTTTTGTGTAAGCATAATTTTCAGGAGAACAAGTAAGGCTGGGAGTTAAAATCCCCTTTTTGTAAGGTGATACTTCCATCCAATAGACTACATCTGCCACACCTTTAGTCTTGCTGCTTCTATTTTGAGTAACAATAGGACATAATACCTTACATCTGATTATGTGCAGTTCGTCCTCTTTGTAATGAAAATCTGTAATGATATATTCAGTAGGTTCTGTATCTTCAAATTTACCATCAACAGATAAAATTAAAAATTTCTCCATTGGGTTTAAATTACCAAGTGTATTAATTTCAAACAAACAATTGAAAATTGGATTTTGACTCTTAACAGTTTCATGTGTGGCTTGAAATTTTACCACTGTTGCTAAATGATGATGATTCATAATAAGTTTTTAAAAGGTTTAAAGATAAATTCTAATTCTTAAAATAACCAGTAACAATCGCCACCATCATGCCTAGGAACACCTGCGAAATAGTAACAATATGATTACACACCGCTTCGTCTGATTTTACAATCCAAATCACAATAGCGGCTATACCAATAATAATGTATGACAAGGCATAAAAGTAACCCAGTTTTTCTGACTTTTCATCACTAGTGCTACAGGAATGAAGTAAGTACATAATAAAACGCAGTAGATTATTTTCAAGATCAAGGCGAAAAACACAGACATAGCAATAGCTATGGCGAGGCTTTTCAACGCTGATATTGGGAATAAGATCAAGTTTTATAGGTATTTATTTTGTTCCTGTACCACTAGTCATCATATTTGACAAATTATGTACTTTTTGGGCAACTTTATCTTGCCCTTCAGAACTTGATGGAGAGGGTAATCCAAAAGCAAAAGCAAAAATACCTCCTACAAGGCCACTGAGAATGTTAAAAAGATATAAAACCGGTTCATTTACCCGAGTTTCGCCTTTCCAACATGTATAAAAAACATAAGCAGAAAGAAAGATAAATCCTATTAAACAGACTTCTACCATAAGTCTTATAAGTGATTGATTATTCATGATAATGATTTAAAAGTTATAAGTTAAAGCAATAAACAAGCCCATCTTCCATATCTCGACTGTAGGAACTTCATTTACAGAAGCAGGTACATTTTCTCCAACGCTATAAAGTTTTGAGATTCTCTTCACTTTTCCAAAAGCTGCACCGCCTGATATTATAAACTTTCTGTCATAACCAAAAAGTAAAGATCCGCCAGCCAAAAATCCGATCTTAGCATCGTTATTCACTTCAAATCCGCCGGTAAAACCTCCTGATAACCACTTTTGACTTCTGCAATGTAAGTGAGCCAATAACCCTATCCCCACTCTAATATCCCCATTGTTTTCCAGGACGATTTGTTTGTTTTCAGCATTCACTGTCTTTAGCCCATAAGTTTCGTTCCTCAAGTTTGAGACAAAAAAGCCTGAGCTGACATCAAATTTGAGTCCACCACGATTTCGAAAAAAATAAGAGTGCTCTTCAATTTTAACTTTTCCTGATGAATCATATCTCATAATTTTAATGATGGATTTGTCTTTGTCTGGTACCTGAAATGACAATAAAAAGTAGTTTCCAGTATCTCTTACAACCTTATTGTCTGAATTCATTTTTTTAAAAGCATCAATACCTGAAGTATTTTCATGCTGCTCACCAGAGATCTCTACGGTAAACTTGTCACAAGTATCACAATAATTTTCTATTTTGACGTTGATAAATTTACCTACTACAAATTTTGATGGGTCTATGTCTCTGATAGATAGTGTTTCATAATCTATTACTAATTGTCCAGAAAGGTTGTAAAAATGAATGCATAAAATGAATAAAAACAGGATAAATATACGCATGGCTAATGCTGTTTAGTTTAAAAAATTACGTCTCAATACCCTTAATGCCTAAATATTTAAAAAGTAACCCAACAAACCAAAATATTTTTGAAAAATATCATTCTGATTGGCTCTTTGCCTTATCCTTAAAGTGCTCTCTTTTCACGCGTGGAGGCAGGTCCCAGATCCCGCTATACGCTTTGTATGTATTTTTTCGGCCAAACATATTGTCCAATTTACCGTTCAGATTTCGGGTTTCTATATAGTTGTTGATATATTTCAATTCTTTCTCAAGTTCATTATCTATCTGACGGATGTGAGTGATCATATTGGGCTCAACTGTAAGCCTGAAACGCCATGGTTGGGAGAAAACATATTCTTTTTGTATCCTTTTGAATTGATGATAGTAAACATCTTTCAGCTCAAAGCAAGCTCTCTCCTGATCAGTGAGAATCATTTTAGGATTTTTTGACCAGTCATATTCTGTCAGATTTTTTAGAAATTGAGGCTTGTCCACATATACTCTTTTTCGCTTTCTTCTTTTTTTGGTTTGAAATTTTTCATCTGGATGATACTGAATTGTGTTTATCTTATCCAGAATATTTTGATAAAAATGCTCTTTATTACCATAGGCTATGTCATTTTTTAAAACAAAATAGCGTTTATATCCTCTTTGGTAAGGTTGTTTTAATTCGATAAGAGGCAGATTACGTATTTCATCCCAAAGTTCATTTCTTCTCCTGCTCAGTTTTATTAATTGTTTTTCAAAGGAATCTTTATATTGCTTTCTTTGAAGACGACTACCATTGAAGACTTCCGGCAAGTTTAAATGATCCATTTTACCTATTTTCCTTAGTAATTCAAACAAAAATACAGAAAGTTGCAAATATTATATACCACAACCCCAGAAATTCGCAATTTTTTATTCTGGTTGAAAGATGATTTGAGTTATTCAAACTTGTAGCAATATTAAATAATTTAAAAGGAAATATTTTCAATATGGCATCATCTTTCAATGACACATCACCGGATTCTTCAGTGCTTCAAAGAAGTCAAGTTCCAAAGGAAGTTTGGACATCAATCCCCTGTATATCAAATATACTCCCATGACTAAAGTGATGATAGGGTAAAGTCGCTTTAGTGATACACGCAGTTTTTGGCTTACAGCCTGATGGCCCAATGTCACACCCATCATAGCCGGAAAAGTACCCAAACCAAAAAAAAGCATAAATCCCATACTACCCCAGATATTGCTCAGTGATATTGCTCCGGCGATGGCGATATATACCAGTCCGCAAGGCAAGAAACCATTGACAACACCCAGATACAGGGAAGGCACGTGCGCACTCTTGCGAAGCAATCCGAACAATCGTTGACTTACAGACTGGTAAAAACGGTGGAATGCCGGCATACCGGAGATAAGATGATCTGGATTGACAGAAAAGAAAAAAAATATCACCATAATCACTCCTAAACCAACTGAAACAACTCTTTGAGCACCACCAAAAGCTACTGCACTACCTAAAAATCCAAAAAGCAGCCCAAGACTGATGTACCCGATAGTACGACCTGCATTATATTGCAACGAGCCAAAAAATGCACCGAACCCTACATTTTTTTTGCTGGTGTGTACGGCCAAAGCCAATGGACCACACATGCCGATACAGTGCAGACTACCAAAAAAACCGAGTGTAAATGCTATCCAGTACACAAAAAAGTGCGATTGCTTGAAAAATGATAACAGAGAGAAATCAATTTGGGTTGTGTCCTTTGTCAAATATTTAAAATAAATCAAGATAAGTAAATGTTGGCTATTTGCATTATATTTGCCTCAGCCAATAACTTATAAATTTTATCATTACTCATTCATCAAGATAATTAAAACATAGCTCATGTCACCCAATACACCATCAGGAGACTTTTTTAAGACAAATGTGCTGGGGCATCCGGCCGGTCTGTTTACCCTTTTTTTTACCGAAATGTGGGAACGGTTTTCCTTTTACGGCATGCGTGCTTTGCTCGTGCTTTTCCTTACTTCATCATTACTGGATGAAGGTTGGGGCTGGCCCAGAGCTAATGCCTTGGCACTGTATGGAACCTATACTTCTATGGTATATCTGACACCTATCATTGGAGGCATCTTGGCTGATAAATTTCTGGGGCACAGACGGGCAATCATCATTGGAGCTACATTAATGACACTTGGCCATGCTTCTATGGCCATGGAAAGTCCCGTATTTTTATATTTGGGTCTTGCTTTTCTGATTTTTGGCAATGGATTCTTTAAACCCAACATGACATCCATGGTGGCAAAACTGTACAAAGATCACCCGGAGAAAAAAGATGGTGCTTACACTATTTTCTACATGGGAGTCAATTCAGGTGCATTTCTGGGCATCATGCTTTGCGGATACATCGGCGAAAAAGTAGGCTTTTCATGGGGTTTTGGTCTGGCAGGCATATTCATGTTTTTTGGTATGTTGCAATTCTATCTTTCGCAAAAAATATTTGGAGATGTTGGCTTGCCTCCTGACAGAAATGCAGTGGCGGCCATTTCCGGCTCTGCTGATGATATGTCTACAGAAGCCAATGGTGGCAGACTCAACCCATTTACTACCATAGATCTTATATTGGTAGCCATAACGGCAATAGGTGCGCTCACATGGATCATCAATGATCCTATGTCAAAAGTGTACAACAATAATATTTTTGGTAACAGTTCCAATGCCGGCTACGTTATCCTTGGCTGTCTGCTTTTGTTTCTGTTTATCTTGTTCAGCCGAATTTTCAGATATTCCACAGTCACCAGAGATCGGATGCTGGCAGTGTTTATCATAGCTGTTTTCTATATGTTTTTCTGGGCTTCATTTGAGCAGGCAGGAGGATCGATGACGATTTTTGCCAAAGACTACATGGACAGATCTCTTGAAGGCAGCAGTGCTATGTTATTCAAGATATTTAATACACTGTTGACGGTTGTTCCTTTGCTTATCATCACTTACGTTTTGTGGAAACTATTCATCCAGACATTTGCCAGATTTGCTATAGCCAATATGTTTTTGGGAACCAGTTTTGTAATCATTTGGGGTATTGTGATCTGGATGCTGGTCAATGAATTTAATCAGACGAATACAGAGATTGCCGCAACCTGGTTTGGCATCCTCAACTCATTTTTTATCATAGCATTGGGGCCATTATTCTCTAAGATCTGGGAAAGCAAATACAACCCATCCGCCTCAGTAAAATACAGTATCGGACTTATGTTTCTGGGTATAGGTTTTCTATCCTTAGCTTATGGATCATCAGGCATTCCCTTGGGCGCGAAGACTGCTGCTGTAGGCATTATCTGGTTAGTAATAGCGTATCTATTTCATACTTTGGGCGAATTGTGTATTTCTCCTGTAGGTCTTTCCTATGTAAGCAAACTGGTGCCAGGTCGCATGATCGCAGTCACCTATGGTATATGGTATCTGGCCATAGCGGTAGGCAATAAAGTAGCCGGTACCATGGGTGGTATGATAGATAGCATTTCGGCCGAGCATGGTATGTCCAATTTTTTCCTGATCTTTACTTTTGTTCCTATGGCAGCGGGCGTTGTGATATTAGTCTTGAGCCCGGTTTTAAAGAAACTGATGCATGGGGTGCGTTGATTTGCTACCAATGAAATATTGGGCCTACTCCTAAAACAAATATTTTATGATCATCAAACGTTTTTCAACCTTCCCATAAAGGGAAACGATTGATTATTAATGCAGTAGAAATCATTATTTTTTTTTTTTTAATTTCTCTTCATCATGGACTTTTCAGAGTAGATTCAACATTGTCTCTTTAAGGCAATAGTATTTCTACGCTCTTGTTATTGAAGGTCAGTATGGCTTTATTATCACAGAATTCGTCACCATAATCCAGACTTGCTGTCAATTTAGGGCGCGTATCTTCGATGATTTTTATTTTGCCGGCGGTGATCCATTGACAAGCAACCTTGTAAATCAATGCTTGATCCGTTGTCACGGTAAAGGTATTACCTTTGGTATTGATTCCCTGACTTGTAGTGGTGATCGAGTATACATCATCCTGTAGAAAAGTTGTGGGATTGGTTTTAAATGTAGTGGTAGTACCTTCAGTTTGTGTGGCATTATTGGTAGCCGAATAAAAAATAGTTTTGCCTTCTGATGTAATCACTTTGCCATCTGAAATGACCGTTATGTGGGCCAGACCTCCATTAAACGTGATACGATAGTTGCCCGATACAACATACTTTTTGTACTTAAATTCCATGTCATTAAAAGGGTGTTTTAATTTAAAAAATGAAAGATAAGCAGAGGTGAAAAAAAAGGAACTGTACGAAAACTTTAAGTAAAAACAGCCGTTGTTCCAGACTCTCTTATACGGCCACTGATATTGACTGATACTGTTCCTACTATATCTGCACCAGCAAAGGTTTTGCAGTTCTGGGGAAAGGAAATGGTTACTGTTTTGGGAAAAGTATTGCCTTGCGGAGAAATAGTAACTGCAGCACATCCACCCCTGGGTCCTGCATATTCGTCCTTAAAGCCATTCAGACTGCCCTGGATGTTCAGTTGCTGGTCCACTTCATCTTTTATTGCATCAAAAAGATACTTGACTATCGATGCATCTCCGGGTGCTACGTCATTATTTTCGTCTTTACGGCATGAAAATATACACAGCACGATGATCATTAGAAAAAATATTGTTTTCATCTTAATGAATTTATTTGTTTGATGATTTGACCATTCATTTGTTTAAAAGTTTAACCGCAATAGTGAAGTAATATTGCCGAACTTATGATCATCGTGTCATGAAAATGATTCATTTAAGCTACTTTTAACTTTATCTAAACCATTCATTAAATGTAATATTAATGTTGGAAAGCAGAATTGTGGATTTTGGAAGAACACATTCCCTGAATGAGAGATGCATTTTTTATTCATTATAAAAAAACTACAATACAATCTCCTCTTCCTGATAATACTCTTTATCTCCCTGTTTCCAGTCGATCTTGATCTTCCACCTCCCAGATTTTACTTTATCTACAGGAAATGTATATGTAGCAGCTTTTCCCAAGTTAAAATCATATTTAACATCAGAATATTCAGAATAAGGGTTAAAAAGCACTATCTTTCCTGATATACCTGATGATGAGTCTGTAGGAAAAGTCAAAAGAACTTCTTTTTTATCCTTGTTGTATTCGGTTTTGACTTTTATTGACAGATCAGCAGTATTCTGTTTTTTATCATAGTGTTTTTGATAATTGATATCTTCATCATAGTAATTTTTCACGACGAGGCTATCATGTACCTGAGTTGATTGGTATAATACAAATCCCAGCGTCCCAACAAACAGTATAAAAAATATGACTAACCCCGTACCCCAATTGAATTTCATAAATGTTTTTGATTTAAAGGTTATATTTAATTTGTTATTTATTAAACCGGTTTAAAAACTCTCCGGAAGAGATGTAAGAAACATTTGGAAAATCAATATGCTTTAACTCGTCAAAATGTTTATCTTCAGTTATAATATAATCAGCATTTCCTGCTACAGCACAATCGACAAATTTATTGTCATCAGGATCTTGAACAATCAAATTCCATGAATAATATGGCCTTACATAAATTAAAGATGGTAGTTCTAAAATAAATTTTATATATTTATCTGCTATAAAAAACGCCATTTTTTTTTTTGTAAAAACTTCTTCATATTCCAATAAAATTTCATTTGATAAGCACAAAGAAATATTTCCTGATTTCAACATCAAAAATAAAGGATGTAAAGATGATTGAGGAGAATGACATACTAACATCACATTTGTGTCTAAAACAACCACCATTTTCATGAAGAATTCTTAATTAGATATGGTGTTCGAAAGTGTTCATTTAGTAAGTCATCAGGATGAGTACCCATTTCTTCAAACTTTTCATCAACTAGTTCACTTAACTCTTTTGCGCGATATTCAAGCAAATAAGCTTTGAACTCCTTCAATTCTTTTTTACTCATTGGACTGGAAAATATTTTTAATATTTCAAGTTGAGCATTTGTCAATTTGCTTGTCATAACATAAAGTTTATTGAAAAAATAAAATGTAACGATTTTGAGTTAATAAAAAAGCCTGTGATCGCGACTTATGGCATTTTCAACAATCAACAGGCTTTATATGTTCATGATCACTTGATAGGACCAAAAAATGTCGTCTTGACCTTAGTGACCAGCTTACCTTCTGAATAGACTCCAACTACAATCTTGTTTTTGCCACCTTCAAGCTGTCCCTTTGGTATTTTTATGAAAAGTGCACCTTCGGCTTTGTTATTTTTTTCTACTGTTGGACTCTTACCTCCTACTATTTCAAATGTTCCCGAAGCGGGTTCCAGCATTTTGAATTCCATCTGATAGGTATCATTGGTTTTGTTGATCATCTGATAGTTGTACAGATTGCTGATAGTGCCGTCCGCATTTTCCTGAGACAACAACCCACCCGTTCTGAGCAATAATACCTCGACATCAGACCTCAGACTGAATAAAACCACTTCCAGTATGATCAATCCCAGCAAGACTCCTGTATAAGCAATGCTTCTCGGATTGATAAGTTTATTTCCTTTTTTTGTAATCCCTTCTATACTATCTATGCGAATCAAACCTTTCGGCCTGTTCACTTTTTCCATGACTTCATCACATGCATCCATACAGGCTGTACAGTTGACGCATTCGAGCTGAGTCCCATTTCTGATGTCGATACCTGTTGGACATACATGAATACAGAGTTTACAATCTATACAATCTCCCAATTTATTTTGTACAGACGCTATATAATCTCCTGTGGCATCTCCTGTGGCAACAGCAGCAGGTTGGGATATGGTTTTATTTTTTTGAATTTTACCTCTTGGCTCACCACGTACAAAATCATAAGCTACTACCAATGACTTATTGTCCAGCATTACACCTTGTAACCTGCCGTATGGACAGATAGTGGTACAAACCTGTTCTCGCAATCTTGCAAAAACTATATAAAAAGCAAAAGAAAAAACAATCATCGCTATAAAGCCACCCATATGCAAGGATATGGGTTCCTGTATGATCTTAACGACTTCATCCAGACCGACAATGTAGGCCAAAAATGTATTGGAAATGAGTACGGCAATTGCAAAAAATATCGCTTGTTTACTTACCCTTTTGATGATTTTGTCCGCTGTCCATGGTGCGGCATCCAATTTTTTCTGTGCGTTGTAGTCTCCATCTATGGCATACTCTATCCTTCTGTACACCAACTCCATAAACACAGTCTGAGGGCATATCCACCCACAAAACAATCTTCCGAATATGACAGTAAATAAAATGATAAAGACCAGGAGAATGAGCATTGCTATAGCAAAGAGATAAAAATCCTGTGGTCCGAAATGGATTCCAAATAAGATAAAATTGCGCTCAAGGATATTGAATAAGACAAACGGTTCTCCATTCACCTTGATAAAAGGCAGACCAAACAAAATGATCAGAAACAAATACGATAACCAAATTCTGTAATTTGTAAATTTTCCAGTTGGCTTCTTTGGATAGATCCAAATCCTTTTTCCACTCTTATCCACAGTAGAAATCTTATCTCTGAACTGCTCATCTACCGGATTGTGTATATCTGAAGACATTGATAACCAATTTATTGATGCAAATTTATGATAGAATATTGACTTGTTTTGTAACTCGTGTTGCTTAAATAAAAAATGACAGGATGTGAATTAGAAGCCACCCTGTCATTCAACGCATATTATTCAAAAAATTTATTTATTTGGCTGGTTGGGCCACATTTGTAGTGTCTGATTTTGAAGGACTTGCCTGACCCACAGAAACAGTATCCGTTACTGCACCACCACCTGTAGCTCCAGGTACATACAAGTCCCCTTGAGGTGCTTTAGGATTGGCTGGATTACTTCCTTGTAATGATAGAATATAACTGGCTATCTTTTGCATAGATCCTGGCTTTATCTGTGCTTGCCAGGACACCATACCTTTTTCAGGCACACCATATTTGATGGTTTTAAAGACATCATTGATGCTGCCACCATGCAGCCAGTACTTATCAGTTAAGTTTGGTCCTATGGCATTACCTTCCAAATTTTCCCCGTGGCACGTTTTACAAGTATTGGCTGCAAAGAGTTCTTTCCCTTCTGCTATAGCTGCTGCATCTGTGAGCAAGGTGACTGTTTTTTCATCCACTGCATTGGCCTGAGTAGACAGATATTTAGCTTTTTCAGCTTCACCCATTTCCATAGCTGCTATATATTCCTGCTCCTGGCTTGGCCCTTTGTCAGATACATGATAGTACCATAGATACACTGCAGCCCAAATGATGGTTCCGTAAAATAACCATAACCACCAAGGTGGTAGCGAATTGTCCAATTCGCGGATGCCGTCGTACTCATGACCGAGATCTATGTCCTGTTCTTTGTCTTTAGGTACCAGATTCCAGGCTTTTTCTGAGATGGTGCTCCAGATAGATCCTGATGCTGTTAGGTTTGCTTTTTCCAAGCCTTCCGGACCATATTTTTCAAGAAGTTTCATCTTCTGAATTTCTATCAGAGCCCATATAAGGCTAAGACCTGCCAAAATAACGCCTATCAAAACAAGCACTGCAAGTACCAGTAATATGTTATTGTATGCAAGATTAAATACATTGGGAGCAGCTTGTGCTCCTGCATCTTCAGCCGGCGCAGCATCCTGTGCATAGATACTTACAGCTCCTGCTAAAGTTGTGATATATAGTATGATGGTTATAAAAAACTTCTTCATCATTTATTTTTTGTTTTGTGAATAAATTATTTAAATTCTTTTTGATATTCAATATCAGGCATCATCATCCAAAGGAAGGCTTTCCATATGTTTTATCGCCTGGGTATCTTTTCTAAGTGCTAACCACACTCCGATAGAAAATACTGTCAAAAAAGTCAGTAAGGCGAAGATGGCCATCCAATTGAAATTGCCTGCTTCCTGTAATATATATTTAGCCATTTTTTATCTCTTTAATTTGTACGGAGATTATTTAGATGGTGTTTTTACCTTTATATCAGTACCCAATCTCTGAAGATAACTTATCAAAGCTACAATTTCTTTGTTTTCCAGTCCTTCCTGAGTGATCTTATCTTTTGCTAAATTTTCGCTGATCTTTTTGGCTTGCGCTTTCAGATCATCTACAGCTTTGTCAGCATAGCCATCAGGATATGGTGTTCCCAAAGACTGCAATGCTTTGATTTTAGCTGCGGTATAGCCTGTATTAAGGTCTTTTTTAAACAAGCCCGGATAAGTCGGCATGATAGAACCCGGAGCCATAGAAGTTGGATCATACATATGGTTATAATGCCAGCTGTTGGAATATTTTCCACCTACTCTGTGGAGATCCGGACCCGTACGCTTACTACCCCATTGGAACGGACGATCGTAAATGAATTCGCCTGATTTAGAGTATTCGCCATATCTTTCTGTCTCTGATCTGAACGGTCTCACCATCTGAGAGTGACAAGTATAACAACCTTCTCTAATATAGATGTCCCGACCTTCCAGCTCAAGTGGTGTATATGGTTTTACTGATGCTATTTTAGGCACATTGTTGTCGATCATCATCATAGGCGCTATTTCTATCAATGTACCTATAAGTATCAATACTGCACTAAGCAACAACATTTGAATAGGTCTTCTTTCGATCCATTTGTGCCAGTATTCATTATTATGAGCTTCATACTTTATTCTTGCCGGAGCGGATGCCTCCTGATTAGCGATAAGTCTACCGGATTGTACTGTTTTATATAAGTTGTATATCAAAACAAAGATACCTGAGAAAAACAGAGTGCCACCTATGGCTCTAAGCATATACATCGGTAGTATCTGTGTCACTGTTTCAAGGAAGTTTCCATACTGTAGGAATCCATCAGGAGTAAACTGCTTCCACATCAAGGATTGTGTCCATCCTGCCCAGTACAGTGGAATAGCATATACCAATATACCCATCGTACCGATCCAGAAGTGAATATTGGCAAGCTTATTGGAATATAGCTTAGTACCGTAAATCCTTGGTATCAACCAATATAACATACCAAATGTCAACATACCATTCCAGCCCAATGCACCGATATGTACGTGACCAACAGTCCAGTCAGTATAGTGGGTAATGGCGTTCAATGATTTTACAGAAAGTAGTGGTCCTTCCAATGTAGCCATACCATATGCGGTGACAGCCACAACAAAAAACTTAAGAACAGGATCTGTCCTCACTTTGTCCCAGACTCCTCTTAGTGTCAAAAGACCATTCAACATACCACCCCATGACGGAGCGATCAGCATGATTGAAAATACTGTACCCAATGACTGTGCCCAGTCAGGAAGTGAAGTATATAATAAGTGGTGAGGCCCAGCCCAAATATATATAAATATCAATGCCCAGAAGTGGATGATGGACAATTTGTATGAATAAACAGGTCTGTTGGCAGCTTTTGGCATAAAGTAGTACATCAATCCAAGATAAGGTGTGGTCAGGAAAAATGCCACAGCGTTGTGACCGTACCACCATTGGATCAATGCATCCTGCACTCCCGCAAAGACTGAATATCCATGTGTAAGGCTATAAGGTAATTGCAAACTGTTGACTACGTGAAGCACAGTAACTGTGATCCATGTTGCAATATAAAACCATATGGCCACATAAATGTGATTTTCACGTCTTTTGATAAGTGTACCAAACATATTGATACCAAACACAATCCAAACAACCGCTATTGCAAGGTCAATAGGCCATATCAGCTCGGCATATTCTTTACCTGATGTGAGCCCCAAGGGTAAAGTAATGGCAGCAGCCAGTATGATAAGTTGCCATCCCCAAAAGTGAATATTGGAAAGCGTGTCACTGAACATTCGGGTTTTCAGCAATCTTTGGAGAGAGTAATAAACTCCCGTAAAAATACCATTTCCTACGAATGCAAAAATCACCGCATTGGTATGAAGAGGTCTTAGTCGGCCAAAAGATAACTCAGAAATACCCAGGTTGAGCGACGGAAATACTAATTGAAATGCAACAATGACGCCAACTAACATCCCAATAACCCCGAATATAATCGAAGCCCAGGCGAAGTTGCGCACTACCTTGTTGTCGTAACTAAATGTTTCTAAATTTGCCATAAGTCAGATTTTAAATATTATTAATTGGTTTTGTTTTCTTTGTTGATCATATCATCATCCAAAAGGATGCGAACGCTGGGTGTGTATTCATCATCATACTGCCCATCACGCACCGCCCAGAAAAAAGCTGCAAGAAATCCTCCCGCAACCACCAGACTGATGACAATTAAGTAAAGAATTACATTCATATTTTACAATTTGGGTGCAAAATAGAAAAGAGATTTTCTATTCATGATGATATTTATCATCTTTTTATCTGATATTTATTATTTCTATTGTGCAAAATTTTATTTCATTGATATTGATTATATTATATATTACATTAATAATACTATAAAGTACAAAAATTTGTATCTTTTATTAGTTGAGTCATATTTATGTCATTTTTTTGTTTTATCCTTATAGGGAAGGACAAAAAATATATCAGACAAATAAATTCATTTATATATAAAAAAATATATAATATTTATACCTTTGTATTTATGAAAAGCAAAAATTCATCTCTAATGACTGCTTCAGTTAGTATACAGAATTCATCGTCTCCTTATGATTTAAAAAAAACATTGGGTTGGCTGGTATTTGCCATCGGATCACTTGTATATTTCAATACTATACTACACGAATTTACACAAGATGATGCCATTGTCATATACGACAATATGTACACTACTAAAGGTATCAGCGGTATCGGAGGACTCTTTACAAAGGATACATTCTATGGATTTTTTAAGGAAGTAGGTAAAGAAAAGCTGGTATCAGGAGGAAGATACAGGCCCTTTACTCCTGCCATGTTTGCCATTGAATATCAGCTGGTAGGCAAAAATCCCTGGTTGGGTCATCTCATCAACATATTATTGTATGGATTTTTATGTATGATGATATATAAACTACTCGGCAGGCTTTTAAATAATAATGTAATAAACGAAAGAAATACCTGGTTTGTATTTGCTGCCACTGTGCTGTATGCATCTCACCCGCTTCATACTGAAGTAGTCGCCAATATCAAAGGAAGAGACGAGATCATGAGTATGTTGGGCTCTATTATGGCATTATATTTTTTGGTAAAACACCACGATTCACGCCAATTTAAGCACGTCATAGCTGCATGTATCAGTTTTTTTGTTGCACTTCTGTCCAAAGAGAATGCCATTACTTATCTCGCAGTAGTCCCGATGTCTTTTTATTTTTTCAGGAATCTTTCGATTGTGGGAGCATTGTCAAAAAGTTTGTATCTCCTGGCCCCTGCTATGTTGTTTTTGATGATCAGGGCTGCTATTCTCGGCAATGATTTCGGTGGCACACCTTTGGAATTGATGAATAACCCATATCTGGAGTATGCCGATGGTGCATATAGGCCCATACCTCAGGGAGAAAAATTTGCCACTATCACTTATACTTTGGGAAAATATATCCAGTTGTTGTTATTTCCACATCCGTTGACACATGATTATTACCCAAGATACATTGATATAAAGTCATTTGGTGATATTGATGTATTGTTAAGTCTGTTGCTATATGGCATCCTGATTTTTATTGCTGTGATGGGATTTAAAACCAGATCACTCCCAGCTTTCGCTGCCGGCTATTATTTAGTGACGCTCTCAATAGTTTCCAATGTCATTTTTCCTATCGGTACCAATATGTCTGAAAGATTTATGTTTATGCCGTCTTTAGGTTTTACACTTTTATTGGCATACTTGCTAGACAGATTTATTTATTCAAAATTCGGAAAAAATGCATTTCTGGCTGCTGTAGGACTCATCATAGTATCATATTGTTTTAAGACCATCACCAGAAATAATGTATGGAAAAATGATTTTACCCTATTTACAACCGATGTAAAGACATCAACCAACAGTGCCAAGGTACTGAATGCTGCAGGAGGAGCACTTACTACCAATGCCTTTCATGAAAAAGATGAAAATAAAAAAAAGGAAATGCTGACTCAAGCACTTCAGTATCTCACTAAAGCTGTGGAAATTCATCCTTCATACAAAAATGCTTATCTCATCACCGGTAATGCGCAATACCACTTGGGAGAATATGAAAAAAGTGTTGATGCTTACCGAAAAGCACTCCAACTGGATCCCGGATATAAAGATGCTACAGTCAATATGGCTGTTGCGCTGCGTGATGCCGGCAAAATAGCCGGAGAAAAAGAAAACAATCTGGTGAAAGCAGAATTGTACCTCACAGAATCCCTAAAAATTACAACTAATGATCCTGAAACGTACAGATTGATGGGTGTGCTGAATGGTGTCAAAGGCAATCATGCTGAAGCTATCAAATATTTTTTGAAAGTGGCTGAAATTGATTCTTCAAATGCAAATGCTTTTTTAAATCTTAGTCATGCATATCGAAATATGGGTGATAATATTAACGCTGACAAACACCTTGAAAAAGCTAAATCGCTGAATCCAAATGTATTGAACCAATAACATCAATAGTCATTAGCAGATAGTGCTCTGCCAGGAGTAGATGATTCATTAATCGTATTTTATTTCAATTTTATCATTTTTTTAAGGGAATAATTTTTGATTTTAGCGTTTAAGAAGTAATATTGCACCGAACTACCCCAAACTAATAGTAACCGGAAATTGCACAATTGAATAATTTCATCATAGTGCATGTCTAAAAATCTGATTTTTTTCACTGATAAATGACAATCAATTACAAAACCTGATATGAGGCAAAAAAGCAATTTTGTTAGTTGGTTTTTTTTCATACTTATATTAATACCCCTATCGGTTATCCACGCGCAGTCCTATAAAGAAAGGGAAGATATGTGGGTTCGGAGCAGGATGGAGCAAATGACTCTGGACCAGAAGATCGGACAAATTTTTATGGTCAGGGCTTACTCAAAAGGCAATATTCAGGACGATAACATCATCACTGATTATATAAAGAAATTTCATATTGGCGGTATCTGCTTTTTTCAAGGCACACCTTCAAATCAGATAAATCTCATCAATAAGTACCAAACAATGTCTTCAACTCCCATGCTGATGGGAATAGACGGAGAGTGGGGACTTGCTATGAGATTTCCAAATGAGACAGTATCTTTTCCTAAACAAATGATGCTCGGTGCCATCAAAGATGATAAGCTCCTCTTCGAAATGGGTAAAGAAATCGGACGTCAATGTAAACGGACAGGTATAAATATCAACTTTGCACCTTCCATAGATGTCAACAACAATTCAAAAAATCCTGTAATATTTGATCGATCCTTTGGCGATTCGCCTGAAAATGTGGCACAAAAGGGGCATATGTTGTGCAAAGCTATGGAAGAAGAAGGAATTCTTTCCTGCGCAAAACATTTTCCCGGCCATGGAGATACTGAGATTGATTCACATGTGGATTTACCATCTATAAATCATGATATAGAACGCCTTGAGAGAATGGAGCTATACCCTTTCAGAAGACTCACAAGTCAGGGTATCAGCGCCATGATGGTGGGACACCTGAATGTTCCCAGCCTTGAAACCCAAGCCAACAGACCTGCTACTTTATCATCATCTATTATACAGAACTTTATACGTGATGGCATGAGCTTCAATGGACTCCTCATCACAGATGCTATGGACATGAAAGGGGTGACTAAGTATTTTCCTAATGGCGTCGCGGAGGCTGAGGCTTTCCTGGCAGGCAATGACATCATTCTTGTTCCCGAAAACTTACCAATAGCCATTAGCAAAATAAAAGAATATATATCTTCCGGAAAAATTACAACCGAAAGGTTGGACCAAAGTGTTGAAAGAATTTTGAGGGCAAAATTTAAAGTAGGATTGAGCACTTTCAGTAGCCTGCCGACAGAAGGAATCAATAACTTCCTGAAGAGAAATCAACTTGTGGCTATAAAACAAAAACTCACAGAAGCTGCCATGACTCTTGTTGCAGACCATGAAGGTCTCGTACCCATACATGAAACGTCCGATGTTCATATCGGCACCTTAAGTATCAATAAT
This sequence comes from Saprospiraceae bacterium, assembly GCA_016718205.1. Taxonomy (GTDB): domain Bacteria; phylum Bacteroidota; class Bacteroidia; order Chitinophagales; family Saprospiraceae; genus OLB9. The sequence continues at coordinate 561,378 of JADKEB010000033.1, read as the reverse complement.
ATCCAACAAACAAAGTTCCAGAATCGAATCAGTGATTATGTAGATGCCAGACATTATCAGATCATGCCTGCACAGCTTGCGACAAAACATACTCAAATGCTGCAAACATTATCACAATTTGACCAAATAATTGTAGGCATACACACTTCCGGTAAGCTCAAAGACTTCACTTATGACATCAGCTTATCTATGATCAGTTTTCTGAAAGAATTACAATCAAGGAAAAAAGTCATATTTGTCCTTTTCGGAAGTCCGTACTTACTTAAAAAAATGGATTTTGCACATCACGTTTTGTTGGCTTATGATAATGATCAATTGACTCAGGATGTTGCGGCACAAACATTATTCGGAGTCAACGATATCAGCGGTACACTACCGGTAACTGTAAATAATATGTGGCCATCCGGACATGGGATAGACAGACGAAATATTCTGAGGCTAGGATATGCAAAACCTGAAATGGTGAGTATGAGCAGCGATACTCTCAACAAAATAGATAGCATTATGGCAGAAGTCATACGACTTCAGGCTTCGCCTGGAGGCCAGATTTTGATAGCAAAAGACAATAAAATCATATTCCAGAAATCATATGGAAAACTCAGTCAGAATGGTTACTATGTTAATAATAATACTGTATATGATATTGCGTCAATAACCAAAATCCTTGCCACTACTTTGGCCACCATGAAACTGGTTGATGACGGTAAAATAAACATACATGACCCTCTCAAAAACTATATATATAATATTGATACCACCAATAAAGCTGATCTGGTCATCAGAGACATTCTGGCACATCATGCCAGGCTCTTACCATGGATAGGCTTTTATCAAAATACTACTTTGCCAGCGAAAAGTTTTGGTTACAATCCCAATTACTATAGTGGCATCCTGCAGGATAGATACACTGTACCGGTAGCTAAAGGTATGTTCATGAGAACTGACTACATTGATACCATGTACCAATCCATCTTTCAGACCAGACTCAGAGATAGCGATAACTACAGATATAGTGACCTGGGTTTTTACCTGATGCAAAAAGTCATAGAAAACAAAAGCGGAAAATCTCTGGATGCTTATGCTTCTGCGTCATTTTATAAACCATTGGGATTAAAATATACCACTTTCAGTCCTTTATTACACCACCATGAATCTATCATCGCTCCCACTGAAAATGACAATTACTTCAGAAATCAAACCCTGAAAGGACACGTACATGATATGGGGGCGGCAATGTTGGGTGGTGTAGCCGGTCATGCAGGCTTATTTTCTACAGCAAAAGAAATGGCCGTATTGATGCAAATGTTATTAAATAAAGGCAGCTATGGTGGTAAAAATTATATATCGCCACAAACCATAGAATTATTTACCACAAGGCACTCGAGATCCACAAGAAGGGGATTAGGTTTTGATATGAAGGAATTGGCAGGTGAAAAATTACAGAATACGTCACCTTTAGCTCCTGCTTCTGTTTTTGGCCACACAGGTTTTACAGGAACCGCAGCATGGGCAGACCCTAAAAACAACATAGTATATATCTTTTGTGCTAACAGAACGTATCCCGGAGGCAACAGTCAGACTTTCAATAAAAGAGAATACAGAATAAAAGTCCAGAACTTGATCTACAAAGCCCTATCAGGTTATTCGGACTATATCTACTTATAGTACGTCGTACAGATATAGATTCATAAAGTGTATGAAAAATCGCCCCCTATGTATATCAGATACTGGCAACCTTCCGTTTTTTCATGTAATACTTCGGATTTACAATCAAAAGGCCAAATGACTCACCGTCTTCTTTTTTAGTTTTTGCATGATGCGCTCCATGAGCTTTTAAGATGGCTCTGCTGTATCTGGAATCAAGCTGCCTGAACCATTTGAATCTCTGATGAATATATACATCATGTATCAAAAAATATATCAAACCATAAATAGAAATTCCTATACCGATATACAGTGCCCAACGATAATCTATATACAATGTTCCCACTATATAACAAAGCATACTCGGTAAAGCAAAAACCAAAAAAAACAAATCATTTTTTTCAAAAAATCCCGTCTTTTCATAATGTGGTTTGTGGTGATCCTCATGCCAGATCCACAACCAGCCATGCATAAGATATTTATGAGCAGACCAGGCGACAAATTCCATCGCCAATACAGTGATCAGTATGATTCCGATATTTAATAACATTTTAATCCATTTTCAAAGGATAACAAGGATTGTTATAGTTGGTTTATGAAATGATACAAGAAAATTGTTTTATTGATTCGAAACTTTGAAAAGACATTTTTGTAGTAGTAAATGCCTATTTAAAATCAGCAACTCCTTTTTTGTTTTTGATGACTTTCACGGCTTCTGATACAAACTTATCATTTGTAAAATCAGATGCATCCTCCTTTTTATACAAAATATTGCGTATTTGTTTTTTGATTTCAAGCTTAAAAAACGGCCATAGCTCTTTACCGACTACTAGATCGGTCTCTACATTGGCTTTTATAAAAGTATTAAGTTCATTTATACCTTTATCAGGAAGTATCCAGTTATCAAAAGCTTTAATAGCTGTTGGGATAGATGAATGATATTTTGCAGCATATCTGAACGAAAATTCCGGTAAAAAAGTAAATGTTTCCATGTAATTTACATTTTTATAAACACTATCCATGGCCACAAACAAATCCGGGGTGATACCACCTGAACCTTCGACAGTACGCTTGAGTAGCAATGTGGTATACTTACCTCCATTTTTGATAAGGGTACTGTCCTTATGGAAAAGGTCTCCGTTCTGATATCTTGAATGAAAATCCTCATCATATTCATCTCTGTCGACATAGTCTCTCTGTATGGATCTGCCTGAAGGGGTAAAATATCGGGCTACCGTAAGCCTGACAGCTCCGCCATTGTTGAGTTTGTATTGCTCCTGTACCAGTCCTTTGCCAAAAGATCTCCTGCCTATCACCACACCCCGATCCCAATCCTGAATCGCTCCGGCAATAATTTCACTTGCAGATGCTGAATTTTCATCTATAAGTACTACCACCTGATCGATTGGAAAAAATCGTTTTCCTGTTGATTTATATTCATTTTTTTTATTTGACCGACCTTCTGTATATAGTAGCAATCTGTCTTTTTCTTCAATAATCTGACATAAAATATTGGTAGCCTCGGGCAAAAATCCTCCCGGATTATCTCTCAAATCAAGTATAATGTGTTTCGCATTGTTTTTGGAAAAGTATAACTCAACGACATCCATAAACTCTCTGTAAGTGTTGTCTCCAAATCTATCTATCTTCACAAGGACGGTTTGTATATCCTTTAGATATTGAGCTGATACAGTTTTTACTTCTACTTCACCCACTGTTACAACCAAAGAAACAGGAGTATTTCCTCTGTGAAAATACATTTTTACTTTTGTGCCGGATTTCTGTTTTAGCAGGTTTCTGACATCAGAGTATTTAGTGTCCTTACCTGTTACAGGTTTTCCGTCTATGGAGATAATTTTATCAAAAATCCTGATTCCGGCTTTTTCTGCAGGACTATTTTTGAGTACCGCAGATACACGGACTGTATCGTCGATGATGAAATTTTCTACTCCGATGCCATCATACTCTCCGTCCATCTGGTCATTGACAGACTCTGTTTCATCAGGAGACAAATATATCGAGTGCGGATCAAGTTCTTCAAAAACACCCTTCAAGGCAGCTGCGATAAGCTTTTCGCTGTCCACTTTATCTACATACTTGTTTTCTATAAAACGGATCAACTCCTCTACCCTACCCGTCATCATGAGACTATCTACAGGATAATCCATGGTGCTTATCAATGCATTTTCGGGCTTTTCATTCATTTTATACCCGATCATCATACCTATTGCTATACAAGCCGAAAGCATCAGCGGCTGTATGATTTTATATGTTGCTTTTACCTCTTGTTCCTCCATCAATACCGATCATTATTATATGGTAATATTTGCTACTGCATATTTCCTGCCAAAAATAAAAACTTCAAATAAATTGAGACCAAAACAAGCTGATTTTAATTGCTTTTTTCATGATTAAGCATAAATGCAAATCTGATACTTCTACAAAAAATACGTTTATTTGTTTTACCTTTGTTTAAAATTGGCACATGATTTCAAAAAAAAAACATTTGGAGCTGGATGACATAGATTCAAAAATTTTGTCAATTCTGGCTAAAGATGCGCGCCTTTCTTATGCGGAAATCGGAAAAAAATTGTTTATTTCCCCTGGTACAGTTCATGTTAGAATCAAAAAACTCACTGACGCCAAACTCATAAAGGCCATCAGGGCAGATCTTGATTATGGAAATCTTGGATTTGATATCACCGCCTTTTTAGGCATTTACCTTGAAAAATCCAACATGTATGAAGGTGTCAAAGCTGAATTGCTCAAAATAAAAGAAGTAGTCGATGCTCATTATACTACAGGCAATTATAGTATTTTTGCCAAAATAATATGCAAAGATACCGGACATCTCAGGGATGTTCTTTCCAAAAAAATCCAGAATATCAAAGGTATTCAAAGAACAGAAACTTTTATTTCTCTGGAAGAAACACTGTCACGACCTCTCTTCCTCACTGAGATAGATTAAGAGTAAGAGTATGTTTAAACTAATAATATTTTTGTTTTTCTTACTAAAAAACAACTTTATAAATGGCTAATACTTATACGCAAATACATATTCAAGTAGTTTTTGCTGTTCAAAACAGGGAATGTATTATTCTAAAATCGTGGAAGGATGAATTATATATAATATATTGCATCGTAGTTAAAAGCTACGACGAACAAACGAAACTTGATAAGAAATCAAGCACAGTGCGAAAAAATGAAATGCACCTCGATTTTTTAGAAAAATTTGATGTGAAATATGACGAAAGATATGTATTTAAACCTGTAGGCTATGATATCGAGCCATAGTCTTTTATATTGTCATCTTATAGTGCCGTAGGCACAAAATATGGTAAGAAAGGATTTGATTTTGTTGTTGATTCGTCCCTTACGGGACGAGAGATACCGCCGTTCTGGTTTTTTACCCATATAATATCCCTGACGGGATTGATGATTTTTAGCTAACCGCTGACTAGCCCTTTTTCACTTCTTTAGAAAAACTGTCTTTCAGTCCTACCGTTTTATTGAATACAATGCGATCAGAAGTGCTGCTCTTATCAACACAAAAATATCCTTGTCGCAAGAATTGAAATTGCATACCAGATTTTGCACTCAGCAGTGATGATTCCATTCTGGCATCAGACACCAATTCCAATGATTTTGGGTTGTAAAATGACAAAAAGTCAACATTTTGGTCAGCAGTGGGATCCGGAACTGTAAATAGTCTGTCATACAATCTTATCTCGCAAGGTGCGGCATCTGCAATACTGACCCAGTGTAAGGTGCCTTTCGGTTTGATACCGGAGACATCTTCACCTGATTTACTGTCAGGATAATATGTGGCAGTAATCTCAAGTATATTTCCATCATTATCTTTTTTCACCCCTGTACAGTGCAGAATATAAGCGTGCTTGAGCCTTACATCCGCTCCGGGAGTCATTCTGAAATATTTTGGCGGGGCATTTTCCATAAAATCTTCCCGCTCTATGTACAATTCCCGGCTGAATAAAACATCTCTGTGTCCTGATGATGGATCCTCGGGGTTGTTTTCAGCTTTTAGTATTTCTGATTGACCTTCAGGATAATTGGTAATGATCACTTTTATAGGATCGATGACTACCATTGCGCGCAAAGCTGTTCTGTTCAATTCGTCCCTTACACATGATTCCAGAAGACTGATCTCAATGGTATTTTCTCTCTTGGCCACTCCTGCTTTATCACAAAATGTCCTGATGGCAGCAGGTGGATATCCTCTCCTACGCATCCCTGATATCGTGGGCATTCTTGGGTCATCCCATCCTGCCACAAAATTTTCATTGACTAATTTCAACAATTTGCGTTTTGAAGTGATCATATATTCCACATTCATTCTGGCAAATTCTATCTGCCGCGAAGGAAATATTTCAAGCTTTTCTATAAACCAGTCATAAAGTGGCCGGTGATGTATAAACTCCAGCGAACATAAAGAATGAGTGATCCCTTCTATTGAGTCTGACTGACCATGTGCAAAATCATACATAGGATAAATACACCAATCGTCTCCTGTCCTGTGGTGATGTTCTTTTTTGATTCGGTATATGACGGGATCTCTCATCAGCATATTGGGTGATGTCATGTCTACATTGGCACGCAGGACTTTCGATCCGTCCGGAAATGCACCATTTTTCATTCCTTCAAAAAGCATCAGATTCTCTTCCTTACTTCTTGATTTATAAGGACTTTCATCACCTGGAGTGGAAGGTGTTCCCTTCATTGAAGCGATTTCTTCCGGAGTACTGTCATCCACATATGCCAATCCTTTTTCAATGAGCCGGACCGCAAATTCATATAATTTATCAAAATAATCTGATGCATACAGCGGTTCATCTTTCCACTCAAATCCGAGCCAATGAATATCAGCCATGATAGAGTCCACATATTCGGTCTCTTCTGTAGTGGGATTAGTATCGTCAAATCTGAGATTGGTCCTGCCACCATACTTTTTAGCAGTTTCAAAATTGATGCAAATCGCTTTCGCATGTCCTATATGCAGATATCCATTGGGCTCAGGCGGGAACCTTGTCAGGATCCTTCCGTCATGTTTGCCTGATTTTATATCCTCTTCTACGATTTGTTCTATAAAATGGAGAGATTCTCTCTTTTCTTCCGTCATGATTATATTATTCCTGATATTTTTTATAAAAACTACATTCTAACCGGCATTTCTATTCCCAAAAGGTCGAATGCTGAAAATAAGACCTTTCCTACCTCATCGCTCAGCGCTATCCTGAATGCCTTTGCTTCATCTGTCTCAGCATTCAGTATGCGCACATCATGATAAAACCTGTGAAAATCCTTGGCCAGAGAGTACGCATAATTGGCTACAGAAGATGGGTCATATGATGCCCCTGCTTGCTTTACCACTTCAGGAAAGGCAATCAAGTGTTTCAATAACGCCTTTTCCTGCTCCCGATGATCTTTATACCCGGAGTAATCGACTAGTGTATCATCTTCCGCTTTTCTTTTCAAAGATTGTATTCTGACATAAGCGTTTTGGATATATGGACCAGTTTGTCCCTGCATATCCACTGATTCTTTAGGATCAAAGATCATTCGCTTTTGCGGTTGCACTTTGATGATAAAAAACTTAAGTGCACCTAACCCAATTTGCTTCAAAATATTTTTCTGTTCACCTTCAGGTAAGGCTGTGATTTCTCCTCTTTCTGCTGACATTTCAGTAGCTTCATTGATGACTTCTGCTATCAGATCGTCAGCATCCACTACGGTGCCTTCGCGGGATTTCATTTTCCCAGTAGGTAGATCTATCATGCCGTAGGACAAGTGAAACAGGCCATCAGCATAAGGTTCTCCCAGTCTTTTTAATATTTCAAAAAGCACTTTAAAATGATAATCCTGCTCATCTGCCACAGTATAGACCATATTGCTGATACTGAAATCTTCATACCTTTTTTGCGCAGTACCTATATCCTGCGTGATATAAACAGCTGTACCATCACTCCGCAGTACCACTTTTTTGTCCATACCGGCATCTTCGAGGTTTACCCAGACACTTCCATCATCTTCCTTGTAAAAGACACCTTTACTCAGCCCTGTTTCCACGGCTTTTTTGCCCAGTAAATAGGTGTCCGACTCATAATACAGGGTATCGAAGTGTACACCCAATGATTCATATGTCACATCAAAGCCATCGTACACCCAGGTATTCATTTTATTCCAGAGGGCAGTGATCTCGGGGTCTTTTGCTTCCCATGCCAATAACATTGATTTTGCCCGAGCCCCTAGTTCACTATAAGTATTGAAATAGGTATTTTTATAATCTTTAAAAAAAGCAATATTATCCTGGCCTTCCTTTTTATTCTTTTCATATACAACGGTAGCCAATTCTGTAAGTTGAAACTTTTCATATTCTTCGACAAATGCCTTTTCAAAAAGGACATAATAGTCTCCTACAAAATGATCTCCTTTGATACCTGTTGTTTCCGGTGTCTTACCTTTTCCAAATTTTTGCCATGCGAGCATACTTTTGCATATAGCTATGCCTCTGTCATTGATCACCTGAGTCCTGATCACTTCAAAACCATTGGCTTCCAATATTTTGCTGCAAGACCATCCAAGCAATATATTTCTTATATGTCCAAGATGTAGCGGTTTATTGGTATTGGGAGAAGAAAACTCCACCATTACTTTTTTCCGATTTGCCTGTTGGTATCCCAGTCTGTCCGTTTTGTTGATACGTACCAATAAAGTTGCCCAAAATCGTCCTGTAAGGTAAAATTAAGAAACCCTTGTACTATTTCATAATCTTTAAAACTCTTTTCATTGGCTTTCATCCATTGGCCTAGTAAGTCTCCGACCTCCTTTGGAGATTTTTTTAAAGACTTCACTAACGGGAATATCACAAATGTATAATCACCAGCGAACTCTTTCCGGGTTTCATTGAAGACTATTTCATCCTGAGACATATTTATATCAAAAAGAGAAAGGATGGCTTCAGAAAATTTACTTTGTATCGATTCGAGCATGAAATTGTAACTATTATCATTTTTGAATGTGCAAAAGTAAACAATATCCCTTTGTAAATTATACAATCATACAGGAACTTAAAATAAGAACTATAAAAAACGCAATTCTATATAGGCAGAAAAATGATTGAAAACGTTTAGAGATAGCTTAGAGTATGTTTAAACTTTTATCATTTGGCTCCAAGCGGCAAATTTAATTTTATCCAGCGTTATATTTTTCGGCGTACCGCGTCAAGCTACGCTTGAGCTTCCGGCTATATTCAGTATTCGCTGCGAGCAGCTGCTCGCAGTTCCTTCTTTATTGAGTAAAGTATTTTACTCAATTCTCGTCACAGACGAGACCATTCGGTCATCTTGTCCAAAATTAAATTTCCTCGCTTTCGCTCAAACATAAAAATTTAAACATACTCTTATCACAAAATTGTTTGCAATGATTTTATTCGTAATTTTCAATAGACAGTAGATCCTCTTTGGTATGTATCCGAACCAATCCTTCAGATATCTTGACTAATGCAACCCTCGTAATTTAAAGACAATAAGTTTTCCTTATACAAGAATAAACACAATTTATAACAATATATGAACAAAAAAGAAAATGCATATACAAAACATTAATAATATCTTACAAATATGCACAAAAAATTGATGCATTTTTCTTAACATTTGATAGTCAAAAGTTTGTATATTTTAATAAACTGCGTACTTTTGCAAAGTTTTTAATACCCTAAAATAAATTCTTAAACTCTAAAATTAGTTATAATGAAGTTTTATACCAAAATTCTGTATCTCTTTATATTCGCCATATCCGTAGCAGGATGTAAAAAAGACATAACAGAAGAAACGACTACCGCTGTAAAAACCGTAGATCAGTATGATTTCAAAGTAGTTAATGAATGGAATACCCTATGGATGGAAATCGAAAGACACGCTGCAGGGTACAGACCTTGTCCTACAGCCAATGCTTTAGGTTATCTGGGTTTGGCAGGATATGAAGCTTGTGTATCCGGAATGCCTGAATACAATTCATTGGCTCCGAGATATCAGGGACTGAATGTGCCTAAAGTATTTCCAAATCAGGAGTACCACTGGCCAACAGTGATCAATGCTGTCAATAATTTTATGTTCAGTAGGTTACTACCTGAAGTAGACAAAACGCTATATGCCCGCATAAAAGAACTATCGGACAAAAATGAAAAATTATTTCTTGATCAGGCGGGACAGGAGATATTTATAAGATCAAAAAATCACGGAGAAGCTGTAGCTGCTGTTTTCTGGGACTGGATGAAGACCGATGCAGCTACTTTTGATGGCTACAAAGATCCATTTAAGGAAAACAATTGGAGAGACAGATTGAAGCAGCCAGGTGCATGGACTCCTACTGTACCAGGACCAGGTGAAGGCATGTTTCCTTACTGGGGTAAAGGTAAAACCCTTGCTATCAAAGATGATATGAAAGTATGCAGAGATTTTAGGTATTATGTAGGAGAATATAGTGAAAATCCAAACTCCACACTTTATAATCAGGCTTTGGAGGTAATGAGACAAAATACACCTTCGCTTTCTTATCAGACGGAGTGGGTAGGAGAGTTTTGGAGTGATGACCTGTTAGGACTTACTTTTTCGCCCCCTACAAGATTTATTGCCATTGCCAATCAGGTATATGAAAACGAAAATTGTAGCCTCGAAGAAGCAATCGTTGCCAATGCTAAAGTGGGCATGGCGCTTCATGACGCAGCTATAGGATGCTGGAATTCAAAATATGTGTATAATATCGAAAGGCCTGAATCATATATCAAGAGATTAATAGATCCTACATGGGAGCCAAATCTGGAAAACCCACTTACTGGTGATAAAGGTATTTCTCCTTCATTCCCTGCATATCCTTCCGGTCACGCCACGTTTGGAGCTGCAGCATCTGAAGCACTTGCAAGTGTTTTTGGATATTCATACGGCATGACTGACAACTGCCACAGAAACAGGTCAGAGTTTTCAGGTTACCCGAGAACATTTAGCAGCTTCTATGAAATGGCAGATGAAAATGCTTGGTCGAGAGTGCCACTTGGGGTGCATTTTAAAATGGATGCTCAAGAAGGTGTGAGATATGGCACTGAAATAGGTAGAGTGGTAAACAGGCTACCTTGGAAAAAGTAATGAATTAGTAAAATAAAAAAGGGTCTGTAAAATGACCCTTTTTTGTTTGTGGAAGATCTAAACAAAAAAAAATCATATGATACATAAAATATTGGCTATCACATGTGTTGCGGTGTTTATTTTATTGGGTTGTAAAGGAGACCAACAGACCACTAATAAAAGTGCCGATGAAATAAAAGAAACCTATGGCACAGGAGAAACATCCAGAGTATATACCCGTATCAATGGAAAAATTGAAGGTAAAATGACAGATTACTACCCTTCAGGAGCAATAAAAGGGGAGCGATTTTTTCAAAATGATAAGCAGGATGGAAAAACAACGCTGTATTATGAAAGTGGTGCTATGAAAGAAGTGCAATACTATATCAACGGACTGAGAAATGGAGGAGACACTATTTTCTACGAATCGGGGAAATTACAATATGTGAGCATGTTTAAAGATGAAAAAAACAATGGTTACTTACAGAAATGGTCTGAAGACGGCGATTTGGTATATGAAGCAAAGTTCCAAATGGATTCATTGGTAGAAGTGGGCGGCAAATCCATCAAATAGCGTCATTACAAGTAAACCTAAAAATGAAAAATATACTTTTTATCAATGGTATCATCGAGGGTTTGGCAGGTTTTGTTCTCATTTTCCGACCACAGATGCTACTATCCAATGCACAACCTGAGATACAAGGAGTCATTGTTGCAAAGCTTTATGGAGTAATAGCCCTTAGTTTTGGTATAATGTCTTATTTACTCAGCAAGAACTTTCATTATCATTCTGATGTATTTAAGAAAATTGTACTTATTGTTATAGCGTTTCATTTTGCTGTAGGTATGTTTATGTATGGAGTGTATCAACAAAATATAACACCACATCCCGGCGCGTCTGTATTGCATACTGTTATAGCTGTAGTATTCTTAATGATATATCTTAAAAATATGCATCATTTCAAAGTAGAAACCGATGAGCCAGCTTCCTGAATTGTTAGATATCCTTACTCTCACGCATGTCGATGGGAATACTTATAAAGGTAAAAGCCTGTTTATTGGAAGCCCTAATGTGTATGGTGGACAAGTACTTGCACAATCAATAGCTGCTGCGCATGAGACAACAGAAGATCATAAGGTACTGCATTCGATACATTCATACTTTATCAACCCCGGAGATAATGATAAAGACATCCATTTTAATGTAGAAGTCATCAAAGACGGTCGTTCATTTAATACAAGGAGAGTGGTGGCTACGCAGGAAGGTCGTGAGATTTTTTATATTATTTGCTTCATACCATACGCCGGAACCAGGCATAGAACATCAGGATATCATGCCCAATGTGGCAAGACCGGAATCTCTTACATCGTTTTCTGACCTGTTTGCAGAGTTTGCGTCAAAATTCAATATACAGCCAAGAGGGATCTTTGCCCCAAACGGTCCATTTATCTTTTTCCCGGTCGAGCACTACGATCCCTTCAATCCCAGAATAAGGCCTGCCATCAATCATACATGGTTTAAGACAAATGGTGTGCTGCCAGATGACAAAAAATTGCATCAAACAACCCTCGCCTATGCTTCTGATTTCAATTTATTGATCACGGCACTCTTCCCTCATGGATTATCATTTTTTACTACTCCTATGCAGATTGCCAGCCTCGATCATGCGATGTGGTTTCACAGACCGGTCAAAACAGATGATTGGCTGCTTTATGTGGTAAACAGCAGCAACGCCAATGCGGGAAGAGCATTTTGTTCCGGTAAGATCTTCAACAAAGAAGGATTACTGGTAGCTTCTACTGCACAAGAAGGACTTATCAGAAAAGTGTAGTCCCCATAAAATATCTGTTTTAATAAAACAAAATTTTAATCATCAGCAAAAAAAACAGTAATCATATTTGATTTCAACAGAAATTCACTATTTTCGCTGATTAATAAAAAAAGAGATTAAATTGCAAAGGTTTTAGTGATAGTACCAGATTGAATGAGTTGATTTCAAAACACTATTTTTTTTGCAATTCCTGTAGTGAGATGCGCAAAAGAATTTGGTTTGTTAGAATTTTGATTTTTAAAACCTTAATATTCAATCTAATAAAATCATTTTTTAAAGCCAATTTCTTTTGACTTAAGTACTTTTAAAATTTTAGAGATCATTGTATAATCAATTACATATTGATAATTTGTTTCACAAATTGCAGGAGGAATTTGAGGATCAATATTTGTCAGTTTTTCACAATGATCTGGCGCCAAAAGCAGTTGTAGTAATACCAAGTCTTACTTTGGATCATCATATTCTTTCTAAAGTCAGAGGTCATTTTTACTATGAAGAAAGGATGCTTTGTATGCTGATGCTGTTGCGAATGCCTGAAACCCGCCTTACCTTTGTGACAAGTATACCGATATCACCACTTATCATTGATTATTACCTGCATATGCTTCCCCGGCACCTCACATCACGCGCGCAGTCGTCTGACATTATTGAGCTGTTATGACGCAGGAAACATACCTCTGACAGAGAAGGTACTGCGTCGCCCGAGATTGATCAGCAGGATAAAAAAAAGCATCAATAATGGCGATCCTGCCCATATTATGTTTTTTAATGTGACTGAAGCAGAAAAGGAACTGGCTGTAAAGCTAAATCTTCCTATCTACGGTTGTGACCCTGCACTCAACTATTTAGGTACAAAAAGTGGGTCGCGAACTATTTTCAAGGAGACTGGCATACTTACACCCAATGGATTTGAAAACATTAATTCTGTAGCGGAAATAACTGAAGCCATATACCAGCTGAAGATAGCAAAACCACAATTAGAGAAGGCAGTAATAAAAACTCAATGATGGCTTTTCTGGAGATGGCAATGCTATTTTTTACTATACCAACGCACCATCTGACGAAGAAGAACTTAAATCATGGATTCAAGAGTATCTTAAGAAAAATACAAAAGTAGTCGCAAAAAACTTAAGTTTGACAGATTCGTTGAGAAAATGGAGGTAATGGGAGGCATAGTAGAAGAATTTATAAATGCAGAAACTATAACATCGCCTTCTGTGCAGGTCAGGATCAACCCTGTAGGAGAGATCTGTATCATATCTACCCATGATCAGGTATTAGGTGGTGAAAGCGGACAAGTTTTTATAGGAGCTACATTTCCTGCCAAAGAAGATTATGCTGTAGAACTAAGTAAAATATCAATAAAACTGGCTGAAAAAATGAAATCCAAAAGTGTTTTAGGCAGGTTTGGAATTGATTTTATGAGTATCAAACAAAATGACATTTGGCAACATTATGCTATAGAAATTAACCTGCGAAAAGGCGGAACTACTCATCCTTTTCTGATGTTGCAGTTTCTCACTAATGGTATTTATATACAGGATACAGGCGAATACCTACTGTCTGACGGTAATAAAAGATATTATTTTGCCACAGACAATCTTCAAAAGGAGCAGTATAAAGGAATGACACCACCTGACCTGTTGGACATCGTGATGTATTATGGCTTACATTATGATCACAAGAAGGAAGAAGGAGTCATGTTTCATCTTATTAGTGCTTTGTCACAATTCGGAAAGCTGGGCCTTGTCAGCATAGGCAAGACTCCTGAGAGAGCTATGGCCTATTATTTTAAAGTCATAGAAGTGCTGGATAAAGAAACGGAGATTAAGCAAGATTAGTGTACACGGCCTGTACATCATCGTCATCCTCGAGCTTATCTATCAGTTTTTCAATGTCTGTCATCTGCTCATCAGTAAATTCCACAGGTGTAGTAGGAATTCTCTGCAGATTGGCTTTTGTGATATGGATACTCTTTTCTTCAAATCCTTTAGTAAGCGATCCAAAATCAGTATAATCCGCATATGCATAAACTGTATTTTCATCTGCTTCATAACTCTGTAATCCATAATCTATCATCTCAAGCTCGAAATCATCCAGATTCAAATCTGCAGGTTTTTCAAATTCGACCACTGTTTTCCTATCAAACATAAACTCAAGAGAACCGGTAGGTACCAAAGACCCGCCTGTTTTATTAAAGTATGATTTTACATTTGCGACAGTTCTTGTGGTATTATCAGTAGCACATTCAACAAAAACCAATACCCCATGAGGACCTCTTCCCTTCATAATTTACCTCTGTAAAATCAGCTTTGAATTGGTCTCAGGATCAGGTCCCCCTTCCCTTGCTGCTATGGTAATGGTTCTGGAAACTTTAGGAAATACTCTGGACATCGTTGCCCATCTTTTTTCCTTGGCGGCTCTTCGGTATTCAAATGCTCTTCCCATGATATGATTGTTTAAATAGTACTGATATCTTATAGATACAAAAATATTCTTTTAACAAAAAAAGCATCTCATAAGGTTTACTTACAGGATGCTTTTTATATTTGCAGAAGAGGAGGATTCCGAACCCCGGTACCCTCTCAGGTACGCCGGTTTTCAAGACCGGTGCAATCAACCAGCTCTGCCACTCTTCCTGATGCTTTCTTCTAAAGCGACGCAAAAGTAACGATTCTTTTTAAAAGGAAAAAACAATTTTAAATAAAAAGAAAAAGTAGATACACTTTTGCATCTACTCTCTTAACTAAATTTCAGGTATAACTAAATTATGAGATTACTACCTACTTACAGTATGTTTAAACTTTTACATATCAGCATAAAGCTTTAAGATCTCTAATGAGAATAGATTTACGCTTAAAATATATTTGATTGTGTTTTTTCAAATCATTCATGACGGTGGTTACAGTCTGTCTGGACGTGCCTGTGAAATTTGCTATATCCTGCTGTGTAAAATCATGTTTTAATAAAACTTCAAAACCTATCGTCTGACCAAAAGATTGAGCGTTGATTCTCAAAAACTGAATGATTCTTTCTCTGGCATCATTGAGAGCCAGTGACTCTAACCGGTCTTCAGTATATTTCAATTTTTTCCTAAAACTCTATAAGATCTATGGAAAAATTCGAATTTCTTTTTATAAGCTCTTTGATTACACTGATTTTTACAGCTAAAACAGTAGTATCGATAGACATTGAAATGGCGTTGTTGGTATGAATACCTTCTCCCTATAAAACTTTGCTCACTCAATAAGGCCTTGGGGTGCGACCATTTTAATGACTTCTCTACCCTCACTTATATTGGATGAAACTTTTACTGCACCTTTGAGTAAAAAATAAATTTCATCGCTGACTTCTCCTTGTCTGAAAACAAAATCTGACTTATTGATCATTCTCAGATCACCCTCTTCGACCAAATAACTCAATTCATTTTTTGTCAATGATGCCGCTATCGGGAAATCTTCAATAGATTCAATTATTTCTAACTGTTGCATAAAATGTGTGGTATGTACATTTTAATGACACAGTTTTCTGATCATCCCCCTATATGAAATGTAAAATATTTTACATTTTAATTTTTATTAAATGACATACTTAAAAAGTAAAAAGTGAAGCTATTTTGCTCAACTATAGGCAAATACGAGACATCACAGTGACTAAGGGTTTGTAATGATATAACCTATACATCTTGACTTGCTATTTTACTCTTTATCTGCGTTAAAATTTTCAACCATAGCTAAGGCTATGCTTGAAAATTTTGCCTTGAAAAAAACCAAAATTCCGACGTCAATTTTGTACATTTTATATCGTTACAAACCCTAAGAATGCAACAAATGTTTTTCATTTTCAATAAAAATGAAAACTCAAACAGACTATAAGGTAAAGGGAGTTTTATTTAAATCTAACAACTGTTTGCGACATAGATTTGGCACTAAAAGAACCATATGCCTGGTCAGTCTTGATGTTAAAAGCTGCAATTGGAGGGGATTCATTGGTAGGAGACCCCGTGTTATTAGACATATAGTAATTATACTCGTAGAAAGATTTTGAAGTATTCAATAAACTAAAATCCACTACTGAAGACTCTTTATCGTCTGAAATTTCCAAAATCAGAGTGATGTTGTCATCCGACATACGGGAATAATCCACTAAAACCCTGGTTTTTTTTTTAATCGTTTAAAAGCTGAATGGTCTTTAAGAAAAGATTTTACCTGATATGTATTCTTTGCTTCATTGACAGGTATGATATAGAAGTAAGACTGACTATTTGCTGGTTTAGCAATTTTGATCTCGCATTCCAGCTGTGTCAAATGTTTACCATCGATGACCGACCTGATGATGTTTTTAACGATGATTGTATCTGTTTTGAGACCTTGAGGAATTGAGATCACTGGCTCTCCAAGATTTTTAATGATCCCAATACCCCTGAATTTATACTTTTCACCTGTGACAAGTTGTAGTGATTCTTTTTTAATTACAAATTTTTGATCATCTCATCATATTGGAAAGGAATGCCAAAATCTTTTTCTCCTTCTGAAATTGAAAAATCAAATGTATCCGGTCTCATTAATTGGCTAGGTGATACACCTTTGGTGTCCCCGGTAAAAGTGATGTCAGCAATAATGTCCTGACCGGCAGTCATTTCACAAACAACAAATAATTTCATAGCCTCACTTTCTGATTGAAGCGGAATGTCTTCAATGCAGGAAGTAATACAAAAGATAAAAAATGCTATGTATAGTAAAACTCTAATAATTTTCCATTTTTTAAGCCACAAATATGACTAAAAAATATCGAATTGTCACGATTTGTGCAATTGTTTTTTATTTTCGATATCGTAAAGGTTTATTTTTATCAAATGGATATACTATAACTTACGGTAGGCAACACAGTGAGTAGACTAAACTGCCTGAATTCATACCTGCCTTCATTCTTGGGATCACGCACGATATCAGTATAAAAAGGATTATTGCGATTGTAAGCGTTGTAAATTCCTATAAAAAATTTTGTTCTACCCCACCTATAATTGTTGTATAAACTAAAACCAGCATCCAACCTATGGAATGGAACAAAAGAAGCATTATTCTTTTCAGGAAAAATTACAATAGGATTGGTAGTTGTATTAAAAGTTACATTCAATGGTTTTGAAAAGTAGTTCCCAGTCTGATATGTCCAATTAACCAAAAACTCAGTAAACTGTGAAATTCTGTAATTAAATGAACATTTTAAGCTGTGATTTCTGTTTAAATTGAATGGAAAAATATTAC
The DNA here is from genome assembly GCA_016718205.1 of Saprospiraceae bacterium. Classification (GTDB taxonomy): domain Bacteria; phylum Bacteroidota; class Bacteroidia; order Chitinophagales; family Saprospiraceae; genus OLB9. The sequence goes on along the minus strand of JADKEB010000033.1, from coordinate 543,501 downwards.
CATTATTCAAATCTGCGAATAATCTATCAGAAATAGAGTAAGTATAATTAACATTGAATAGCGTCTTTCCAAAAACTTTTTCAAAATATGTTTCAAAACCATAAGCACTGCCCTTTCCAACAGGTACTTCAGACTCCCAATCGTTTCCTGCGCTGATATCAATACCGCTTCCTTCTTTAAAAGCTAGAAATATTTTTGAATGATTTATAATATACTTCTGCCCCAAATCGGAGTCCTGAATTAAGTCCTGTAGCCGAATGAAGTATTAAAAATCCAAGATGTCTGTGGTGCGAGTATATTAGATGAAGGGAGCCAGACATCAGCGGGTAATCCCAATCCACTGTTGGTCAATAAATGGATATACTGTTGCATTTTAGCTGCTCCAATCTTGAAATGAAGGTTATCGCCATCTGCCAATAATGCAAACCTGGGCTGGAGAGTGCTATATATCTTATCACTTCCTGAGATTAATAGTGAGTAATTTAGTCCCAAATTTATCTGAACACCACTACCAAGCGAAATATTGTCTTCAGTAAATATATTGACTTCATCCCCACTCCACCATTACTTAATCTAAGTGAGTGCAAGTATTCCGGACTTGGTTCCTTTGAGATATCCCTTTCAGAAACTGCCAAAGCCAACGGATTAAATCTTCTTGATTGGTAGTTGGCTCCCAATTTTAATCTGTGAATTTTTGATGCCATCCAGTCAAACTCATGTTTTAATCCTACTTCATTTATTTTTGATGCATATAGAGAAGCATTGAAAATTATTGAATCCTGATGAATTGTCTTAGTTCCAAAAAGGTTATTCTTATAACTTTCAAAGTTATAATTGGTGGTATAAGCTACTGTTCTGGAGAAAAGTGACTTCCCCCAATCTCTGTGCAAACGTATTGAATAAAGGCTGTTGCCCCAATTTATCAAATTTGCATTTTCTTCTCGTAGTTCTCCGGGTTTAGATTTGATATCGTTACTAAATTCATCATTGCTGTGAAGCGACTGTAACAAAAGTCTTGTTTTCTTATTGAGTCTTATATTCAGTTTAGCATTGATGTCACTAAAAAAGTAATTGGCATTGCCGACTTTGTTATTTCCTCTATTGATTTGCTTTGTTAATTCTTTTATCCATACATCCATAAATGTACGTCTGTAAGAAATCATAAAGCTGCCTTTGTCTTTGATGATAGGGCCTTCGATAGTACCGCTCATAGCAATGATGCTCAAATTGGCGTTAGCCTTGAGTTTTGAAAATTTCCGTCACGAGTATGAACATCAATTACTGAAGATAACCTGCCGGCATATCTTGCAGGTATTCCACCTTTATACAAACTAACACTTTTGATCGCATCAGAATTGAAAATTGAAAATATACCAAGCGCATGGCCAGTGTTATATACCGGTACCTCATCAAGAAGTACAAGATTTTGATCTGCCGATCCACCGCGTATATTGAGACCGCCGACACCTTCAGCAGCTGTACTGATACCGGGTTGGGATGCAAGATATCTGAATAAATCAGCTTCTCCCCCAAGATGGTTGGAAGACCTTATTTTGTCAATGTGAAGGTTTTGTTGATCTGCTGGTTGTTCATGCACTTCTTCCATAAGGTTGTCCATTATCACAATTTCATTCAACAGACCATCGGGTTGGAGGGAGATATTTAACATACTATCCTTTAATGCATTGAACTCCACAATTTGAGATTTGTATCCCAGATATGAAAAATGGATCCTATGACGTTGTTTGTCAATTTTCAGAGAATAATTTCCGGTTTCATTAGTAGATGTACCCCTTTGACGGTCGTGCAGAAATACATTGGCACCTATCAGGTACTCTCCGGAAAGCCTATCTCTCACCTTACCATAAATCCTAATCTCCCCGTGGGTGTATTTGCTTTCATTTTTTACAACAACTAACTGATTGCCAACAATTTGATATGTAAGGTCGTAATCATCAGGATAACAGTAAGAATTGTACCTATAGTTTCATTTTTGCATTAATATTGATTTTTTTCTGAAGGTATTCGTGAGTCAGAAAACACAATATTCACCCCTGATATGGAAGAAAGGTCTCTTAAAACTATGTAAAGTGGCTTTTGAAAAGCTGAATAGGAAATATTTATTGCATCAGGACGTATCTGTCCTTTTACAATGACTGCAAAAAAAATAAAAAAAATCACGTATGAAACGTTCTTAATCAAAGTTTTTCAATTTATACCTATAACGCACAAAGGTACAAAAACTCTGCCAAAAAAGGGGTGTATCCCATTTTTGCACTGAAATTGTTTAAACTGCCCGCAACCCCTGCCTGACTACGTAGGCAGGCAGGCTCATTCCCACGCAAATCGTGGCAAACTCTGAAGAGTCTGTCAAGCTATGCTTGAAACGTCCCACCCTTAAACTCCTAACTATTAGGATAATCCATTAAATTCAGATCTTAAAAATGATATAGTATAGTGCAATTTTTGGGATACACCCCATAAAAGTTACCTACACTTCACCTTCGAAATCTTATAGTGCTTATCATAAATTTTTACACAATCCAGTTCATAGGTGAGTTTGAGAGTAGTAATGATTTCCTCTAAAGTACTGTTTTTAAGTGATCCTGACGTAAAGGTACAGTTGCTCCAATCTCTGCCTTGAGGTATTTCAAACTTAACAGCAAAAAAATCGGATACATCTTTGATTACTGCATCAAAAGGGGTCTTGGTAAATGACAAACTCTCATTAAACCATAAACCCGATTTATAAAAATTCAAGTCTTTAGCTTGGGAAAGTACACCTTGCTGAACATTTACCATTTGGTCGGCAATCAGCCTTTGTTGCTCACCATTATAATAAACTTCAACGATGCCTTCTTTTACGTAAACAGCTTTTCTTTTGAGTCGACGGTAAAAATAGTACCTACTACTCGTACTTCAAACCATCGGCAATGACCGTAAATGGTTTCTTATCATCTTTAGCTACTTCAAAATAAGCTTTCCCTTGTAATTCTATAAGTCTTTTGTTAGATTTTCTTTAAACTCAATTTTTGATCCTTCTTTCATCCATACTTTGGATCCGTCTTCAAGTGAGGCTATTGATGATCGTTCCGAATCATAAATTTTTCCATTACTATTCGCAATTATAAACCATGCGGCCAGTAATAAGATAAAAGATGCCGCAATGGCAAGTATTGGCGATATAGAAAATACTTTTGATTGGTTTTTTATTTCAATGGATGATGGAAGTTCTTTAACACCATTTAACACGCCTACTTCCTTATCTAATAAGGACTTATGTTTCAAAAATGCTTTATTTGCATCAAATTTTTTTGTAGGTAAAATAGACGATGCTGTCCAAATAGCCGAAACTTCTGAAAAAAGTTTTTGATTTCTGTCGTCAGCACCCGCCCAGATGTTAAATTCCTCTGCTTCTATTTCGTCCATTTCACCAGATAAGTACCGATGAATAGAAGTTAATTCACGACTATATCTCATATCTTAAACATTTCTATATTAATGACACAAATTAAGATTTTCACCCTATTAGATCTCTTCTTTATTATAAATATTTTCTCTTAAAACCTTTAAAGCTTTGGAAATGTGATTTTCTACAGTTTTTACAGAAATATCCAGCTCTTTGGAAATATCTGAATAACTCATCTCTTCAAATCTGCTTAATACAAACACCAAACGGCATTTTTCAGGCAGATTACTAATTACTTTGTTTATTTTGTATTGTAATTCATCAGCGGCGGTATTGTTCTGCGGTAAATCCGGTATCAATTTGCTCATCTAGCTCACTTTCATCCTCCCAATGCACATTATTACTTCTGATATAATTTAGTGTTTTGTTTCTGCAAGATCTCCTAAGATAAGCCTCCAATTGATGAGTTTTATGAATATTTCATCTCTTTTACGCCATATCTCCAAAAAAACATCCTGAACAATATCTTCCGATACAGCACTATCTTTAATAATTCTATAAACGAGATTACACATCATTTCATAATAATTATCATAGATGTATTCCAGTGCTTTTTCGGGACTAGACCACATTAATGATGGACAATCTTCAGTACTTAAAGATCTCAATATTTTGATTTTAAGCTTAGTTAGGGCACAAATATAGCAATATTGGGAAATAAACTTAAGTGGAAATTTAGAATAAATAATTTTTTATTAAATATATTAATCATTCAATGCCATGAAACAGGTCTCTATAAGTAAAAATATCTTGAAAGCTGATTTAAAAAATTTTTTTTTTTTGACTGCCCAACTTCTTTACATTAAAAGAAATTTTCTACCTTTGCGATTCGATTTTATTACGGAGGTTATAGCTCAGCTGGTTAGAATATCGGTTTGTGGTACCGAGGGTCGTGGGTTCTGAAGTCCCTTAGTCTCCCCAAACGAAAGCGGTAAATGTTTTTACCGCTTTTTTTATTAATGGTTTGCTTACATTTCTATTTGACCATGTTTAGAACTTCATAATTTATCTGCATGTGACAGATTTTTTGTTGCCTCAGAGCATTCAAACTTACGATATGAAACACATTCACTCTTTTCAACTTTTACTATCAAACTTTTAACCGAAACTTAATTTTAAAATGAAAGCACAAGATACTTTTTCCTTAAAAGACAAGGTGATTGTTGTTACAGGTGCAACCGGAGTATTAGGACATGCATTTATAAAGCCCTTTCATCAGCAGGTGCGAAAGTAGGAGTACTGAAGAAATAAGTTGTAGCAAATGAAGGGTAAGGAATAGAAAAAAATGGCGGTATGGCCGTAGCTTTAATTGCAGACGTACAGGATGAATCATCCTTGAAAGCTTGTTGTGAAATAATAATCAAAGCATATGGAAAAATCGATGGGCTTGTCAATGCTGCGGGTGGAAATGTCCCTGAGGCTGTATTGCAACCCGGTGATGATCTTTTTTCAATGAATATAAATGGCATGAAAAAGGCAATGGATGTCAATTTATGGGGTACAGTTTTGCCTACATTGATTTTCGGAAAGAAGATAGCTGAAAATGAGGGTGGCAGCATTGTCAATATTTCTTCAGTCAGTTAGCCCAGAACATTGACAAAAGTATTGGGGTACAGTATGGGGAAATCTGCAGTGGAATCTTTCAATAAATGGTTCGCAGTAGAGTTGGCCAACAGATATGGTGATAAAATCAGCATGAATGCATTAGTTCCCGGATTTTTCCTGACAGAACAAAACCGAACACTGCTAACCAATGCTGATGGTACTTTTACCAGCCGTGGCGAATCAGTGATCAGACAGACTCCATTCAAACGATTTGGGAAACCTGATGAATTGGGTGGTGCTTTGGTATGGTTATTAAGCGATTCGTCACGGTTTGTTACGGGGACAACAATAACCGTTGATGGCGGATTTACTGCATTTAGCGGGGTTTAAAATTTTTTGGATATGAAAATTTTTCCTTCTTATGGACATTTACCATATAAAATGCAGGAAACCATGCGCTGGTATGGCCCAAAAGATCCTGTATCACTTGCAGATATAAGACAAGCCGGATGTTCAGGTGTGGTTACAGCCTTGCATCATGTACCTAATGGCGAGGTCTGGACTGTAGAAGAGATACTGAAGAGAAAAGATGAAATAGAAAATGCGGGCCTTGTATGGAATGTAGTAGAAAGCGTTCCTGTCCATGAAGCTATCAAGACACAAACTGAAGGATTTGAAAAATATATTGAGAATTACAAAAGAGTATTCTGAATCTGGCATCATGTGACATCAAAAACATCACTTATAATTTTATGCCGGTATTGGACTGGACCCGGACGGATTTGAGTTATGAGGTTGAAGATGGTTCCAAGGCATTGCGATTTGAAATGGCAGCATTTGTGGCTTTTGATTTATATATTTTAAAAAGAAATGGTGCCGAAAATGATTATGATGAACCGACTAAAATCAAGGCAAAAGAAAGATTTTCCAGGATGAATGATGCTGAAAAACAGCTTTTGCAAAGAAATATCATAGCACGACTACCAGGAAGTGTAGAAAGTTTTACCGTTGAGCAATTTCAAAGTGCATTGGATGCATATATTAATATCGACAGAAATAAACTAAAACAACATCTTATATATTTTTTAAAAGAAATCATTCCGATTGCAGAATCATGCGGGGTGGTGATGTCCATTCACCCTGACGATCCACCATATGCTATCTTAGGTTTGCCGAGGGTAGTAAGTAAAGAAGCAGACATAGAAGATCTGATACAAGCTGTACCCTCCACGCACAATGGCCTTTGTTTTTTCACCCGGTTCTTATGGCGTCGGGCAGACAACAACTTACCAAATATGGTCAGAAAATTTGGTGACCGCATTCATTTTATACACTTGAGAAATACAAGAAGAAACGATGAAGGAGAATTTTTTGAAGACAATCATCTGGAAGGAGACGTAGATATGTATGCAGTAATCAAAGAACTGGTCCTCGTTATGAAAAATCGAAAATGTAGCATTCCTGTCCGACCCGATCATGGTCATCAGATGCTGGATGATCTGAACAAAAAAACAAACCGGGGTATTCGGCTATCGGAAGATTAGGTGGGCTGGCAGAAATCAGAGGTCTTGAATTAGGTATATTGAGAAGCATAGAATAAGTTATTAAATGGGTGGAGTGTTCTATAAAAGATTTTAATCATAAGAAACATGGTGTTTCTCTTTAGTTTTGCAAATTAATATCTGAATTATGTACGCTATAACAAACAGTAAAACCTTTCTTGACGAAAACTTCCTGCTTCACAGTGACACGGCAGCCCGTCTTTACCATGATTTTGCTAAAAAAATGCCGATCATAGATTACCACAACCACCTTCCACCCGATCAGGTTGCCACAAATCACCGGTTTGACAATATCACACAGGTTTGGTTATATGGCGATCATTATAAATGGCGGGCAATGAGAACTATGGGGATAGATGAGTCGTACATTACAGGCGTAAAATCAGACAAAGAAAAGTTTTTAAAATGGGCTGAAGTTGTACCATTCACGCTTAGAAATCCTTTGTACCATTGGACACATCTTGAGTTGCAGAGATATTTTGATGTGCATGAAATATTAAATAATAATACTGCTGAAAACATTTATCATCAATCTAGTGAAATCCTGCAGCAACCATCTCATTATGTGCAGGGACTGCTAACTCAGATGAATGTGAAAATTGTGTGTACTACTGATGATCCAACAGATGATTTGATTCATCATATTGCCTTTGCTGCTTCTGAACATCCTTCTTTAAAGATGTTTCCATCCTTCAGGCCTGATAAATTTATACATATAGAGCAAAAGTACGTTTATACCGTTTATTGAAAAGCTTTCACAGGTATCGTCTTCTTCTATTGGAACTTTTGATGACCTGATACAAAAACTTAAAGACAGAGCGCATTTTTTTGCCAAAATAGGATGCAAGGCATCTGATCATGGCTTGGAGTACATTTCAAATACGTCAGGTTCAAAAGATGAAATTGAAAAGATATTCAAAAAGCGCATCAACCATCAGCCACTAAGCAACACAGAAATTGAACAATATAAAACTGCTATGTTACATGAGTTGAGCATGATATATCATGAGTTGGGGTGGGTGCAGCAGTTTCATCTTGGTGCGCTGAGAAATAACAACACAAGAGCATTAAACGCCCTGGGTCCGGATACTGGATGGGACTCTATAGGTGATTGGTCACAAGCTAAGAATTTATCTTCTTTTCTCAATAGACTTAATGAAAGTAATCAATTGACCAAAACCATTATTTATAATCTTAACCCGGCCGATAACGAAGTGATGGCAACCATGATAGGCAACTTCAATGATGGCAGCATAAAAGGTAAAATCCAGTTTGGTTCAGGTTGGTGGTTTTTGGATCAGAAAGATGGAATGGAAAAACAAATTAATGCATTGTCCAATATGGGCTTACTGAGCTGTTTTATAGGCATGCTTACGGATTCCAGGAGTTTTCTGTCGTTCCCCAGACATGAATATTTCAGACGTATCTTGTGCAATATTTTTGGCAGTGAAATCGAAAAAAGGCGAATTGCCTAATGACACAAACTGAACAGGTAAAATCATTCAGGATATATGCTATAATAATGTCAAACAATTTTTTTAAATGTCTGATCTATAGCCATTAATAAGTGTCCTTTAGATAATACACAGGTTAAAATTTTTGCCGGAATAAAAACAGAACCTGCTTTAAATTTGACCTATAATAATTAGGTTAATTGTGTGGGTAACAAAATGCACAAAATTTAATATAAAGGTTAGAATTGGTTTTATTTTTCCATAAAAGGAGCTAATCTAAGCTATAAAGTAGAATTTAAAGCGGGCTAGCCGTTCCGGTACGCGGAGCGATTTAGCGGAACTAGCCTTTTTTGTTTACTTTTTTTGGCAATGAAAAAAAGTAAAAGCCGGTCGCGGCTTGAGCGACAAAGCCAAACTATTAGTGATACATTAAGCATCAAAGTGATTACCATATCTTGACTTGAAACAATTAATGATAAAACACAAACTTTTTAAAATGTGCAAAATGTTATACGCATAGGTTAATTCACCAAAGAACAGAACTTGATTTATTTTGTACATTTGTGTTTATTAAATCATTATTTCTGATTTTATCCACATTGACACATTTGAAATTTTTAAATGGCTTTCTGAATCTGGCATTTTTTATTTTCTATATCACTAATATAGGGATATCTCAATCGTCAAAAATTTTCAGACACATTTCCAAAAAGGATGGCTTGTCCCAAATATCCGTATTCTCTATCGCTCAGGATAATTCAGGCTTCTTATGGTTTGGAACCCGCGATGGTCTGGATAGATACGATGGTTATACATTTAAAAAACTACAAGAATGAGTCTTCTCCCAACAGCTTGGCTTCTAACGATATCAGGGTGATATATAATGATGACCAAACAGGGGATTTGTGGATTGGTACAAATGATGGCTTAAGCTATTACCGTTCGGCACTGGATGATTTTGAAAATTTCAAAAATGATCAAAACGCACACAGCTTGTCATCCAATGAAGTATTATCGATTTTTATAGATTCAAAAAGAGAATATGGGTTGGTACTTCTTCTGGACTGAATTTATTTGACAAGAAAACCGGTAAATTTTTACGCTATATGTATAGCAATGTCCCTTCTGATCAATTTTACAAAAGGAGCATTGATGCTATAATGCAGGATAAAGAGTCACAGGCAAATAAACCAGTTACCAGTTATTGATGTAAAAAAACAATTTATGTTGGCATCAAGCCAATATAAGGGCATGCTTGCAAGCCATCAGGATATAAAAAAATTTCCGCAATCTACCAAGCCTGACGGCAGTCCCCATGACAGAACTTCAGAATGGTGGTGCAGCGGTTTTTTGGAGGTTCATTATGGTATATTTATGAATTTACAAAAGATACCACATTCAAATCTGCCGCAAACAAATGGACAATGGCAGTAGAAAAAGAGAAGCATAATAATCGTACACATGATTTGGGTTTTATATTGTATTGTACTTTTGGCAATGGATACAGAATTACAAAAGACAAGTCATATGTAGAACCAATGCTTACAGGAGCCAACTCTTTGGCAACCAGATTTGAGCCTGCTATTGGATTAATAAAATCATGGGATAAAAAAGATATTTGCGACTACCCGGTTATCATCGACAATATGATGAATCTGGAGTTTCTGTTTTGGGCAGCCTAATTAACCTGTGTAGCTATTTTAGGACGAGACAATAACACAATGTCATTTCGATGGAGCTTTAGCGACTGAGAAACCCCTTTTTAGTCTCATGTTTTTGAAAATACTAATTTTACAAAATAGAACTAATTGAGTCAAAAGTTCTTCTTTTTTATAGAAGGATTTAGGATGAGTAAATTTAGAGGAACCTAAGAAAATAAACATCACTCCAAAAAAAAAATCCACTTCCCAATATGACTTAGGAAGTGGATCTATAATTAACTAAAACTATCCGTTATCTATATCTCACATAGATTACTCGATGATGATCATTTTCTTAATAGCTGTGAAGTCACCACTTACTAAGGTGTAGTAAAGTACACCACTTACTCCTAATTGCTCTCGTGTGAATACTTCACTGTTCATGCCTTTAGTTGCTGCGATGTTTCTTACCATCAATACTTTTCCTGTTACATCATATACGCTCATTGTAGCTGCTGCTGCTTCTGGCATATTAAATGTTACAGTCGTCTGACCTTTGAATGGGTTTGGCTCGTTTTGGAACAACTCGATACTTGTTACCGGTGCTGTTCTTACACTCAAGCTTACATTTCCTACTTTAAGGTCATTATTGTATGACTCTGCTCTCGTTACTTCTGAACTCAACCCGATCATTTCACTTACATTCATCGCTTTGTCAGCTTTTACTACGATAGTGAATAATACTGCTCCTTCAGTTGCACTTACTGCTTCGTTTGATGCATAACTCATCGTAACTACATCATTTGCTATTACTCCTACGTTTGCACCAGTCATTTCCAATGTTCCACCATTTACTCCTACGAAGCTTGCTCCGTTTAAGTTCATCGTGTACTGGAAGCCTGATACTTCGCTGAAGTTTGCTGCTGTTACTGGTATTTCTACCACTTCACCTGCTGCTACTGCTACATCTGCTACTGACATTTCTACATTAAAGTTAGATCTTGTATCCGTACCTGCTGTATGTAAATTGGTAACAACTGTGCTATTGACATCACCTATCTTCACTGCATAGAAACTAAAATCTCCTGATGTATTATTAGCATCTACTGTAAATTTCTCTACGTATGGGAATGGATTAGACAAGCTCAAGTTTTGACCTTTAACTGGGAATCTCCAACTTGTGTTGTTAGGATATGAACTTGTGACTCCTAAAACCAACTTTCTAATTTCAGTTAAGTCTGATGCTGTAACTTTTGCGTCATTATTGGCGTCAGCAGCAATCAATTTATATGGACTATTTAAATTCTGTAAACCTAAAATGTGTCTTTGAATTAATACAAGGTCTAGGGTACTTACTCCATTTAAATCGTCTCCAACTTTATGAGCATTGACTTCTGTAGAAACATATATAGGCATTGTGTACTCACCGTTAACATTGGTTAATGTTGCTTTAGGATATTCCGGTAAGTTAGCATTTGCAACCACTTCTATATCCTTGATACCTACATTATTCTCACTAGATACAGTTCCTGCAATTAACCCAGCATCCGAATTGTCTAATATCGTCAACTCAATGGTACAGTAATCTGTATTCCATGCTTCGTCCCACACACTTACCTTTATCGAGTAAACACCTTTTGCTGTCCATACTTTACCTGCGGTTCTAGATGCCGGTAACCACTTGTATGCTTTGCCTTGTGCATATTCTGCTGCTGTTGCATTTACGCTTCCGTTTGCACTTGCTTTGTAGAAATGCTCCTCATTTACTCTTGTGTAGATTGGCGCAATCTCATCGAATGTGAAGTACAATTTAGACTGTGGTGTACAGTTGTCAAATGCGCCTTTGTCGAAGTCTCTTGCCCATAACTCTACCATCTTCGGTGTAGTCTGCATCAATGCTGTTCTTACACTTACACAGTAAGGTGTTGGTGCTTTTTTGTCTTTCACCTCGATGGTCTCTGTACATGATCCAAAGTTATGACAACCATCCGTCACTTTATAAGTCACTTTGTGGTAGCTGTGTTTGCCCTCGATTATATTAGGGAATGTAATTGTAATATTATCTTTCGGCTTGCTTGGTGCCAAATATTTCACCGGTATAATGACTCCTGGGGCTACAGTAACTGTTGTTCCAAAGTTAGCAGATGTAGCAACAAATGAACTCCATGCATAGTCAGGAGTACCATCTGCCCACTCATCTACGATAACCAACCACTTCAACCATCTGTTAGGATCGTTAGGAATACAGCCACCATCATCATTTGCTGATTTTCTCAAGGTCACTGTAGTCTTACAGTCTGCTCCAGCTGCGATACATGTATCTTTACATGCTACTACCGGTGCTATTACATCTTCAAATACAAAGGTCTTGTAGTAACATACTTCTTTGTGATCACACCAGTTGACAAATTTGTACTTCACTACCCACTTTCTGCATACGCCGTCTTCGAAGTCAAACTGCTCAGGTTGGCTTACGGTTAATCCGATCACATCACATGGTGCCTGTACATATCTTGGTTCCCATGAAGCTATGTCTGCAGCTGTAGGTCCGGTACATGCTACCGGTGCAGGGGCGCCTGTTGGTGCATTACAAAATACAGTTTGGTTAGTATTTACTGCTGGTGCAGTATGAGAGTATCTGCCATCTGCAGTAAAATTCCAAACCTGTGTGCTGTTGCTTGGAAGTACTCTGATATTTTGTCTACACTGTATGTATTGTACGGTTGTTGAACCTTTAGGAGTGAATGGTACTCTGAAGGTTCTTCTAATCCAACCAAGATCACACTTATCAAGTTCTTCTGCATCGCTGAATTCAACTGCAGGATTTCCGCAAGCTCCGTTAACTTCTGCTACTCCTGTCTTGTCAAAATTAACTCCAGCCACAGACTTCCAAACACCTACGCTTGTCTCTATCGGCCAGTCAGAAGATCGTGGCATCTTTAGGACATACTAACAATGGTGGATTGTTGTTTTCAACTCTGATAGTTGACCACGTCTCATTGAAGTTGTCTTGCTGTGGATTTGGATTTGCATCTGTTGCTAATACCCAACATCCGATACATCCGTCTTTGTTACCATCATCCCACACTCTCATCTGTACATCATGTAATCCGAATGCCTGTCCTGCAGGTATATCCACACAACAGAATTTCACAAATTTACCACCGTCACTATCTAAGAAATTGTGTAACTTAGTAGCATCTGCTCTCGTGATATTGCCAATGATGTTGTCCATGTCGATCCTGCACCGACTGTTCCTGTGTAGTCCCAGAATTGTGGTCTTACTACAGTTGCGCCATTTACTACACTCATATCTCTCCATGTCCATTGTCCCTGAGCCTCATCTATCAAGACTACTTTCCAGTTCATATTGGATGGACTTACTCCTGCATCTCTTGTTCTGCTTCCACTATTGCTTGTCCATGTCCAGTTGATATTTGCTGTAGGAGATGAGCTAGTAGAGAAATTAATACCAGGCATACTGCTGTATGTTCTGTTATTGTTGTGTCCGTAATATCCTACGTTTGAACATGAAGGAGCATCCAAAGCTCTTCTGATCTCGATTCTTACATCACTACAGTTGTCATGTGATCCATTGTCTACACTTGTTGCAAACAATTTTGCACTTGCATCTGCTGTGTCTGATCCACTTAAACTTACTACTATGTTTTGTTTCGCTACAGGTATAGGTGGTGCAGCGTCGATTACTGTAACATCAAATGAACCTTTGGCTACATTGCCGCACATATCTGTTACTTTGGCTGTGATCGTAGATATACCTATTGGCAGTTGCTCGATGACTGAGTCTCTTACAAATCCATAAGGTACATTCCATTTTATTGAAGACATACTGCACTTGTCATAAAAAGGCTCTTTTGGCAATTTCAATGTGCCATGACAACTCCATGGATTAGTACTTATGGTTACGTCCACCAATCTGTCGATAATCGGAGCTTCTCGGTCATCTACTTTTATAGATTGGATGTGGATATAAGGATTTATTCCTAAGATTAGCGGTGCACATTCATTTCTAATAAACCAGAATCTCAAAATTTCGTAAGCAGCTGGACAATTGGCATCTTGCAAAATCTGATCGTTGTAACCTACATTGATGTCACAGTAATGTTTACCAAAAATAGGTCTGCTGTCTATGGTAGGATATCCTGTGTTCGTAGGTTTGGTCAGATTGTTATCCAGCGCCACTTCACTACACTTCAATGCTGTATTGGCAATTAAGTCTTTCGGGAACACTACATTGGCAAGTTTAAATGCATCAAATGTAATGGTCTGGTCACAAGTAGCCTCTACGCCATTATCGCCTTTGACTTTCCATCGTCTAGTCAAAATCGCTCTTGGATTAGAACATGTCCCATTGTTTTCAACGTGATCTACAAAACTAATCCTTGGATTTTCTACACATGATTCTACTTTTGCTTCGCCTGTGATCAATTGATTTTCCAATGGGTGACCTACAGGGTATCTCGCTAGAGGATCTTCATTACAAGCTAAAGTAAGGTCTACCGGACACAATATTTTAGGAATCAACTTCAACTCAATATTTACATATCCCCAACAACAATTATTACTGTTTAAGCAATCGCATATAGAAACCGTAAACCGTTTGCCTACATCTTCGAGTTTAAATAGGTTGGGATGTATTTTTCCGGAAACATCTTTTATCACAATGCAATAATCTTCATAACAAGAATATTGATCACCTTTTAAGAGCATATCAGCGTTGATGACTGCTTCGAGTTGGCGTCCAGGATACATTTATATTGCCATTACAAACAAGCGTATTACTGGTTGACTTGTGCTTAAATACGGATACTTTTATCTCACAACTTGCCGCATTACCATAAATATCAGTCACTTTTATGATTATAATATTATTTCCTACTGGAATTTTGGTGATATCATATGGCTTGCCGTTTACGTCACAATACTGAATTATATTTGCTGCACAATTATCGACAAATTTTGGATCATCTTTTAGGTCGTAAAAACACTCTCCTGGTGCCAGTGTTATCGTAACATCCTGACATCCAAATGGGAAAGTCGGTGGCTCTTTATCTAAGACCGTGACTTTAAATCCGCATTCCGATTCATTTCCATACTTATCAATAAGTGTATAAATAATGGTCGTCATACCTACATCAAACAGTCGAGTAACACTAGCTCCATCTAAGTCTATGACACCGCTTGCCGAAAGTATGACTTTAGTTTCGGTACTGGTCACACCCGTCACTGTATTGACAAAGTTGTACGTAACGGTCATACTTCCTTCACAACAATTGTCATTAAACACTGGATGATTCCAAGTGTAATTGGCAGCACATTTTCCTGGGTCATTATTGATGGTGACATCGGCTTGAATATAAGGAGAAACCGTCAATATGTTAAGGTCCCAATTAGTAATGGTACCAGTGGTATTACTATCCAAATACACATCTAGCGACCAAACGCCAGCTGCCTGCTCTCCAAAAAATGCTTTAAAAGGATTCAAAGGTTTGTAAATGCCAGCGGCTCCCAAAGGATTACATGGTGCTGAAACAATACTAGTTGCGACCTGGTCTGTCAAGTTTACATTGACATTACTTGTTCCTTCACATAAATTCCCAAATAGCTTAATTTGAGTGCCCATTGGGCTTGTTAGGTAAGCATGAAGTGCCCCAGCATTTCCAATAATAATCCTCAAATCTTCGATAGAAACGGCACCCACAATACCCGCTCCTACTGTTATATTGGATTTAATGCATGTATTTGCAGCTAATCCAATATTTGTCCTTACAAATGATAAGCTATCAAACATTCCACATTTTGGCGCTTCTATGTCTTTAACTGTCACTTTAAAGCTACAGCTAGCCATAGATGGTGCTTCGCTTTGGAGTGATGTTGTTTTACCGTTATCTGTAAATATAGGCAAGCTTGGATTCCAAACTCCGTAACTGCCTGGATGACAGACATCTGCAATGACAAAGTCTTTCTGGTTGTCGGTATCTATTGGCGAATTTCTATAAAAATTGCTTCCTATCAGAATACCAGAATTTACAGTGATGGCATCTATTACTCTACTTAAAAATCTAATGCTATAAGTTGCTGTCTGTCCTTGTGGTATGACACTGAAATTATGAATATATACGCCACCAACCCCTACGATAGTTCCATTAGGTACTATAAAATCTTGGATAACTCCTGAGCTCTCCCTTCTGATTACTAAACAAGAGATGTTGTATTTTGCCGGTCCAAAATTTCCGATTTCGACACCAGAAATAGTTCCATTTTGAAATATTTCAGTAATGAGCAATATTGGTTGGTCAAAAACTTTATATGTCACTGTATTTTTGCCTACTGGAAATTCCTCTCCACTTGCATCTTCGATTCCATTGTTGACCACTGTATTGGTAGAGTCTAATACCTGAAAGGTAACAGCTAAGTTGTCTTTACAATTATCACCTACACTTACTGGAGCTATATTATTGACTTTGGCTCCACATTTACCTAGATCATTAAACACGATTGTATCCCTTGGACAAACGATTGTTGGCGGTGTATGGAAGTCATTGACGATGATTTTAACTTCACAGGTGTCCTTATTACCACATAAATCTACTGCTTCATAAATCAAAATTGTCAAACCGACAGGGAAGAGACTTCCGGATGATAGACCTGTAGCATCGATTTTATTAATAGTGACTGCACTACAGTTGTCTGTCGCTGCGACGGCTGAAAAATTGACATATGAACTACACCATCCTGCTGGAGCATCTACAATGACTGGTGGTCTCGGACAATTAGTAAATACTGGAGGTGTAACGTCTCCAATGCTAAATCTATGTGTAATACTATCTATATTGCCACATACATCTGTTGCATAGAATCGAACATCTACATACCTTGTATTGCCACACTGAACTACCCAATTGGCTGGCTTATAATTGTTCGACCATTCAAACGTACCACATTCATCCGTAGCCGTTGCACCTGCACGATTTGTCAACCAGAAATCAAATTCTGGATAATTGCCGGCAGGAGGAGCTGTACATTCTTCCATATTCTTATCAGCTCCACCGGATATAACAGGAGCTGCGGTATCTACAATAATAAAACTTGCTTCTCTTGTAGCTGAATTGCCACAAGCATCCACAATCGTAAATCGATAAAGGCTTCTACCAGTCATTCCACAAAGATCTACATCAGATACTAAATCATAATTTATGGAAGCCACTTGTCCACAAAGATCGGAAGCTATCAGATTGGCATTGGCCGCTAACCAAGCATTTCTTTGAGGTATATTGCCATTGCCATCGCACTCTACTGTCAAATTCTGAGGCGGTGTATCAAATACTGGAATGGTCGTGTCTACGATCCTAAACGATGCCTCAGTATTCACACTGATATTGCCACAAGCATCGGTTGTCCAAAATCTATATCGCGATGTCCTTGTGCCTCCACATTGAGTGGTTGTATTTATTAGTTGGTTGGACCAGATCAAAGGTGCACTGCATAAGTCATTAGCTCGAGCACCACCGTTATTAGCCAACCAAGTAGCTAAATTTGCTGTATTACCAGTCCCATCGCATTCTACAATGGTATCTCTAGCCATAGTGGTGATCGTAGGACCAACATTGTCCACTACACTAATGGTGGCTTGAGCCGTCACCGAGTTACCGCAAGCGTCCGTGGCTCTAAATGATACTAGGGCGCTTCCTGTATTACTGCTACATCCATCGGTCAGACCAGTGTAGTTGTTACTATAAACGACCAAGCTACAACTGTCTTTAGCTTCCGCTCCACCGACAGTGTTCAACCATGAAATAATCTGATTGTACGGATCTAATGAGCCATCGCATTCTATGACAAGATTTTGCGGAAGTATTTCCCACACGGGTGGTCTACTATCTGTAATGGAAAACATAGCTGACGTTTGACTACTATTGTTACAATTATCTGTTGCAGTAAATGTAACTAAAACGCCTCCTGTTGTTCCACAGTCAGAAACTATCGTTCCATAATTATTGGTCCATCTTACATTACTACACAAATCTGACGCCCCAGCTCTTCCATTATTATTCAACCAATCGAGGATTTGAGAAGCATTGTTCGAACCATCGCACTGTGCTGAAAATACTTGCGCAGGCGTACTTATCGTCGGTGGTGTAATATCTCTTATGATAAAATTAGCAGTGCTTGAACTTGTGTTACCACAATCATCTCTAACCGTAAATCTATACGTTGAAGTGCCCGTATTGCCGCCACATAAATCTATTTTGTTTACCAAAACATACGTCCAAGATATTGCACTACATCCATCATTTGCGATTGCTCCTCCATTAGTATTCAACCAATTGTTCAAAGCTGTAAGATTACCACTTCCATCACAGTCAACGGTCAAATTGGCCGCATTTGTAGTTATCTGAGGTGGCGAGGTATCGATAATATGTAGGGTCGCAAACCGCTGAATAAAGTTACCACAATCATCCGTTGCAGTCAAGGTATATAATGTACTACTTGTCCCTCCACATCGTGGCACTGCAATACCTGGTATCAAGGTCAATGTCACACTTAGATCACAATTATCGACCGCAGTTGCACCGCCAAAACTAGCGACCCACGCGGCTATCAAGGCAGGTGTGGTAGGAGCATTGCACTCTACGGTAAGGTCTATAGGGTTCCTCATGATCGTCGGTTTGATATTGTCCACGACCGTAATCGTAGCTATACCTGTCGCCGTCCTTCCACAAGCGTCTGTGGCTGTCCATGTCACTGTGGCTGTATTACTGCCCGCAACACACGTAGCGGGTATGCTTGTAAAGTTATTGGTTACGGTTACGGTGCTACATGCATCGCTGGTCACATAGCTTTGTAACCATGCTTGAACGATGGCATCATTGCCTGCAAATCCACAAGATAAGGTGATGTTGGCAGGTGCTGTGATCGTCGGGTTTGTCGTATCTTGTATGATAAACATCGCTTGGCTGGTCGTGGTATTGCCACACGCATCACTCACCGTAAAGATGACCGTGGTACTGCCTGTATTGCCACATGCTGGCGTTATACCTGTATAATTGTTGCTCCAGCTTACAGATCCGCATAGGTCTGTAGCCACTGCGCCACCACGATTATTTAACCAGGCTAACAACTGGGCTACATTGCCATTGCCGTCACACTGGACGGTTTGGTTTGCTGCAGGCGTACTGATGGTCGGCGGTGTCGTATCTACTATGAAGACCATAGCCTCACATACGCTGCTATTGCCCGCAGCATCGGTAGCTGTAAATCTATATAATCTCGTCTCTGTATTGCCACATTGGCTATTGGTACTCACTAGGACGCTAGTAATCGTTGGGCTTGCTGTACAGTTGTCTGTTGCTGTTGCGGTTCCTCTCCATGTGGTGATGGCTGCATTTAGCGTCGCACTTGCACACTCCACGGTTAAATTTGCTGGACAGGTGATAACCGGTACTTGACAATCTTCTACTACTACATTGAAGCTACAAGTTGCTGTTTGTCCATTGGCTGCAGTTATGGTATAGGTGACGATGCTCGTTCCTAAATTAAATACGGTTCCCATGGCACTATTGGTTCCACTTCCCGGTGTCATACCTGTGATGACATAACTTATGGTCGCACCCGGACAGTTGTCCACGCCCAATGGATTTACACTTGCATCGCTGACCCAAGTACACACATTGTTATCTGTACATACCACTACGGTATTGCTAGGACAACTTATACTAGGTTTATCACTATCCACGACTGTTATGGTAAAGTTACATGTACTGGTATTGCCACAATTGTCTGTTGCTGTAAATACAATCGAAGTCGCTCCTAATGGAAATACACCTCCACTCACTATACCACTTGTCCTTGTGACGCTTGCGACGCCATTGCAGTCTGTCGCTACCGGTGTGCTATAGATGACATTGGATGCACATAGGTCTATGTCCACATTGACCGTGATATCTGCTGGGCAATTGACAAAGGTTGGACCTTGCGTATCTGGTGTTACTACTATTTGTGACGTAGCACTACCCGTGGCTCCACACTCATCTGTTACTGTCCACATTACTGTCGTTGGCCCTCCATTACATAAGTTAGGTATGGAGCCATTATAATTATTGGTTACGATATAATCACTACACGCCTCTGTCACCGTATATGCTTGTAACCAAGCCAATATCGCTGTTGCATTATTGCCACCACAAGCTATCGTTAGATTGGCTGGTGCGATGATGGTCGGAGCTACGGCGTCTCTTATGGTAAATACTGCTGTGTTTGTACTTTGATTACCACATGCATCAGTTGCTGTAAATAGATAGGTCTCTGTTATCGTATTAACCGTACCTACGCAGCTTTCGTCTTGACTTACAAGGCTTTGACTGATGGTCACTGTACCACCACATCCATCCAAACCACTCGCACTGGCAAACCATGCATTGCGCACGGTCGTGATCGCTCCATCACATGCTACTGTATTGGTGGCTGTTGGTAAGGTCAATACAGGTGCAGTGTTGTCTATTATAAATAAGGTGGCAAATCGTTGTACAAAATTGCCACAATCATCTGTCGCTGTATAGGTATAAACGGTCGTACTGGTCATACCACATCCTGCTACAGGCGTACCCGCCGTAAATGTTTGTGTCAGATTGAGATCACAATTATCGACCGCAGCTGCGCCTCCGAAGCTCGCTGCAGCCATTCGGCTATTGCAGCAGCTCTGTTGGCAGCGGTACATTCTACCACTGGTGCTAGTGGACTGGTCATGATCACTGGTTTGATATTGTCCACCACCGTGATCGTAGCTGTACCGGTCGCCGTCCTTCCCACAAGCGTCTGTGGCTGTCCATGTCACTGTGGCTGTATTACTGCCCGCAACACACGTAGCGGGTATGCTTGTGAAGTTATTGGTTACGGTTACGTTGCTACATGCATCACTGGCCACATAGCTTTGTAACCATGCTTGAACGATGGCATTATTGCTTGCAAATCCACAAGATAAGGTGATGTTGGCAGGTGCTGTGATCGTCGGGTTTGTCGTATCTTGTATGATAAACATCGCTTGGCTGGTCGTGGTATTGCCACACGCATCACTCACCGTAAAGATGACCGTGGTACTGCCTGTATTGCCACATGCTGGCGTTATACCTGTATAATTGTTGCTCCAACTTACAGATCCACATAGATCTGTAGCCACTGCGCCACCACGATTATTTAACCAGGCTAACAACTGGGCTACATTGCCATTGCCGTCACACTGGACGGTTTGGTTTGCTGCAGGCGTACTGATGGTCGGCGCTAGTAATCGTTGGGCTTGCTGTACAGTTGTCTGTTGCTGTTGCGGTTCCTCTCCATGTGGTGATGGCTGCATTTAGCGTCGCACTTGCACACTCCACGGTTAAATTTGCTGGACAGGTGATAACCGGTACTTGACAATCTTCTACTACTACATTGAAGCTACAAGTTGCTGTTTGTCCATTGGCTGCAGTTATGGTATAGGTGACGATGCTCGTTCCTAAATTAAACACGGTTCCCATGGCACTATTGGTTCCACTTCCCGGTGTCATACCTGTGATGACATAACTTATGGTCGCACCCGGACAGTTGTCCACGCCCAATGGATTTACACTTGCATCGCTGACCCAAGTACACACATTGTTATCTGTACATACCACTACGGTATTGCTAGGACAACTTATATTAGGTTTATCACTATCCACGACTGTTATGGTAAAGTTACATGTACTGGTATTGCCACAATTGTCTGTTGCTGTAAATACAATCGAAGTCGCTCCTAATGGAAATACACCTCCACTCACTATACCACTTGTCCTTGTGACGCTTGCGACGCCATTGCAGTCTGTCGCTACCGGTGTGCTATAGATGACATTGGATGCACATAGGTCTATGTCCACATTGACCGTGATATCTGCTGGGCAATTGACAAAGGTTGGACCTTGCGTATCTGGTGTTACTACTATTTGTGAGGTAGCACTACCCGTGGCTCCACACTCATCTGTTACTGTCCACATTACTGTCGTTGGCCCTCCATTACATAAGTTAGGTATGGAGCCATTATAATTATTGGTTACGGTATAATCACTACACGCCTCTGTCACCGTATATGCTTGTAACCAAGCCAATATCGCTGTTGCATTATTGCCACCACAAGCTATCGTTAGATTGGCTGGTGCGATGATGGTCGGAGCTACGGCGTCTCTTATGGTAAATACTGCTGTGTTTGTACTTTGATTACCACATGCATCAGTTGCTGTAAATAGATAGGTCTCTGTTATCGTATTAACCGTACCTACGCAGCTTTCGTCTTGACTTACAAGGCTTTGACTGATGGTCACTGTACCACCACATCCATCCAAACCACTCGCACTGGCAAACCATGCATTGCGCACGGTCGTGATCGCTCCATCACATGCTACTGTATTGGTGGCTGTTGGTAAGGTCAATACAGGTGCAGTGTTGTCTATTATAAATAAGGTGGCAAATCGTTGTACAAAATTGCCACAATCATCTGTCGCTGTATAGGTATAAACGGTCGTACTGGTCATACCACATCCTGCTACAGGCGTACCCGCCGTAAATGTTTGTGTCAGATTGAGATCACAATTATCGACCGCAGCTGCGCCTCCGAAGCTCGCTAGCCATGCGGCTATTGCAGCAGCTCTATTGGCAGCGGTACATTCTACCACTAGGTCTAGTGGACTGGTCATGATCACTGGTTTGATATTGTCCACCACCGTGATCGTAGCTGTACCGGTCGCCGTCCTTCCACAAGCGTCTGTGGCTGTCCATGTCACTGTGGCTGTATTACTGCCCGCAACACACGTAGCGGGTATGCTTGTGAAGTTATTGGTTACGGTTACGTTGCTACATGCATCACTGGCCACATAGCTTTGCAACCATGCTTGAACGATGGCATCATTGCTTGCAAATCCACAAGATAAGGTGATGTTGGCAGGTGCTGTGATCGTCGGGTTTGTCGTATCTTGTATGATAAACATCGCTTGGCTGGTCGTGGTATTGCCACACGCATCACTCACCGTAAAGATGACCGTGGTACTGCCTGTATTGCCACATGCTGGCGTTATACCTGTATAATTGTTGCTCCAGCTTACAGATCCGCATAGGTCTGTAGCCACTGCGCCACCACGATTATTTAACCAGGCTAACAACTGGGCTACATTGCCATTGCCGTCACACTGGACGGTTTGGTTTGCTGCAGGCGTACTGATGGTCGGCGGTGTCGTATCTACTATGAAGACCATAGCCTCACATACGCTGCTATTGCCCGCAGCATCGGTAGCTGTAAATCTATATAATCTCGTCTCTGTATTGCCACATTGGCTATTGGTACTCTTAGGACCAGTAATCGTTGGGCTTGCTGTACAGTTGTCTGTTGCTGTTGCGGTTCCTCTCCATGTGGTGATGGCTGCATTTAGCTCGTCGCACTTGCACACTCCGGGGCTAAATTTGCTGTAGCTCGCTGCTGCAGCGTCCAAAAACACAAGGTAAACAACCAAAAAAACCGAAGGGCAACCACACGTCCCAACTATGGCCGGAACACGCGCGGCCCCCCACCCCGCCGCAGCCACAGGAAACGAGCGGTTTGACCAGCACCATCGAGCACCGCACAGCACTAAACGAATGCCTGCCACAACCACAAAACCAGGCAGGCCGCGCACGGTAGGGCAAGTGATGATAGGCAGTTGTGTGTCATTGACGGTGATTTGCTGGATACAGGTCGATACATTTCCTGCGGCGTCTGTTACTGAAAATTCTATTAAGCTAATTCCCTTTATAAAATTAAAGGTCATTCCTTGGTTAAAAGGACCGCTTATTGAATTGTCAGGTCCAAATACTCTGTATCTTATGGTCAATGCAGCAACAGCGCCACAATTGTCTGTTACTGAAGGTATACTCGGTGCAAAATTAAATACACATAGATCGGAAGCCATCGACATGACGAGATTGGCTGGACAACTAATAGCAGGAGCCTGATCGTCTTCTACGATGATTGTAAATCGGCAAGTGCTCGTATTTCCATTGCCATCGGTGACTTCATAAGCAATGCTATATGGGCTACCAGTACTTGTGAACGTACTTCCTGGCGGAAGACCGAACGTCTGGGTAGATGTAAGGACACCTCCTGAACAATTATCAATCGCAACAGGTACATCCCAACTGATGACAATGCCACAATTGCCCAGCGTTGCTGGCATCACCATATCCTTAGGACAGTTGGTAAATGCAGGTGCAATGTTGTCTAATATCTCTATTTCGAACGTTGTCATAGACACACATGCACCCAAGGTAGCTGTAACATTGATGGTGTAAGTGCCTTGAGTCGTCGAAGCCACAAAAGCTGGTATATTTGGATTGATGCCTGTGCTGGTACCATTGGGCATTCCTGCTGCGGCACCACCAGTCCATGTATAAACTGTGGCAGGATTGGATGGTGTTGATTGCAATAAAATAGCACCGATGGACGAATTTGGACAAACACTATCATTGGCTATGGCTATCAATTGTAGTGTAGGGCCAGCCACGATGTTGATAGTCAATACCGCGTCGCAGTCATTGGCATCTGTAACGGTAACTGTATGGTTTCCTGCCGCCAGACCAGTGGCCGTCAAGCCAGTCTGTCCATTGGACCAAGCTATCGTATATGGTGTGATGCCGCCTGTAGCATAAATAGTCGCACTTCCTGTACCTCCCATACATATTGGGTTGGTCTGTTGTATTACATTTGCGACAAGCAATGTAGGTTCAAATATTTCTACGGATAGTACCGACTGGCATGCCCCTGATGTAATAGATACTTGGTAAAGTCCAGCATCTAAATTATTGATCGTTGCTGTGGTTTGACCAGTACTCCATAAAAATGTAGGAGACCCACCTACCACGGTAACGGTTGCACTACCATTAGCATTGCCATTACAATCTATATTGGTTTTGGTTACACTCGCTGATGGTGCCCCAGAAGCTGCTAGTAAGGCAGTACCTTGTGCTGTACACATGTTTGCATCGGTCACAATTACGATGTACAAACCTGACGAGAGCCCTGTAGCTGTAGCCGTGGTTTGTCCATTGCTCCATAAATAAGTATATGGTGGTAATCCATTTGCGCCAGAAGCTGTGGCTTGACCTGTAGCCGCCCCACAAGTTGGGTTTGCATTAATTACTGTGTTTGCGGTGAGTACCATTGCAGGACCACCAACACTTGCCATGCCTATCTGAGTACAACCATTATTATCTGTTACTGTCACTGTGTATGTTCCTATGGCCAGGCCGTTTGCCAATGAGCTGCTATTTCCATTGTTCCAAAAATACGTATATGGGGCCACTCCTCCTGATGGGCTAACTGTTGCTGTTCCGTCATTTGTCCCAGCGCAAAGTATCGGTGAAGATGACATGGTCAAGCTAAGTGCCGTCGGAGCAGTTATCGTACTTGATACGGTAGTGGTACATGAGTTCCCATCCGTGACCGTGACGGTATAAGTACCTATTCCTAAACCACTGATCGTCGCCGTTGTACTCGCTCCAGCATTACTCCACAAATAGGTATAATTTGGCTGTCCGCTTGTAGGTACTGCAGTTATAGAACCGTCGGATAGTCCGCTACACGTGATGTTTGTCTTTTGTAAGATCGCAACAGGTAAGCTATTGACTTCTAACTGTACGATATCTACGGCTGCACATCCTTGAGCATTCTGTCTTCTAGACCAGATCGTGATCGTAGGGCTAGTATAGGGGCTCGTTAATGCATTTGTGCCAGCGACTGCTTCTGTGTAACTGTCGTGATATGTGACCACATCCATCCCAGTAGGATCTACTTGGATATTTGCTTCTGTCAAGGTGAATGTTGCTTGTGATGCGCCAGGAGCGATCGAACACTCTGACAACTGCGCTACGTTGGTTGCTACCAAAGTAATTGGTACCGTCATCTGCACGGTCTCGCATAAACAATTGTTTGCTTCAGCAAATCTATATATCAACGATGTTTCATTAATACAAGTTGCCGCTATCGTATGGTCTATCATCACTACTGCGCCTACTGCCACTGGACCATAAATCGTATAGCTCCCAATAACGACACTAGGATTGGATGCACAATAAAAGTTGAGTACTAGACTATCCGTCGCTGCTATTCCAAATCCAGTCATCTGCACATTTGTCTTTATACGATAGGTATTGGATACGTCTTTGCAGGCTGTTGAGTTTGCAAAAACAGGAAGTACCTTATCCACGGCAAAACCACCCAAATACTCACCCAAAATGGATACTATTGGGTCGGGGCAAGCTGTACCCATACACAAAACATTATCTATGGTCAAGGTATTCCTTATCGTGTATGGCAATGAATCCGAACATGCTTCTATCAAACCTGTCTCTATGATAAAGCTGAAATCCATCTGTTCAAAATTCGGAATGCCATTGCTCAATTTTAATTTTAGCTTGGAGCTTCCGTTAGGAGCTACTTGATAAGACGATACTGTAGGACATGAAGCACTAGTACAGACGAAGCTACCCGCCCTATACATGACACCCGCAGGCAAATCCACTACGATTGTATCTGCATTGGTAGTGGTACCTCCCAAAACTAATGCAGTAACATCTAATGTAGCACTTCCTCCACCACAACCATTGATGGGAAATTCATTTTGATCTACTACTACATTGAAACCCATCTGATAGGGATTGGCTCCCACGATTCTAACGGGTGCACCAAAGGTAGTAGAACCAGAATTTATCGCGCCTAGCCCACAAGGACTCTCTCCTTGACCTATGAATCGCATCCTTTGGCCTGGATTAAAATCACAACTGGATGAAAAGGTGACATCCAACTGAAATAGTCTTGGATTGGGCAGCGGATTGGTGATGACACCGGGCAGACTATCTCCCGTGACCATGCTGTGCGATGTCAAATCTACTAGCCAATTTCCATTGGGCAGTACGGTGTAGGACATCGGTTCTGTATTGCCACTATTGCCAGGATATGTACCTGTAATGCCATTGATGGACAAGCCTGGCAGGGCTACGATCTCTACCTTCGGATTAAGCACATCGGCCTGAAATACAGATGCGTAATCTATACCCAGTGTAAATGGCTCACATAAATCTAACTCAGCTGTAGGCTGATCTGTGATCACTAGGGTAATTTGTGCATTGATAGGTTGTATCAAATAAGGTATGGTATCGAAAGAACAGCCCGTGGCATCTACAGTGTTTGGGTATCCTCCACAATTCCAACCCATGATAGCCTCCAGCTCTGATGCATTACAATTGAGTAGTTTCGCAGTGATAGTGATGGTTTTACTAGCCAAGGAGCCATGTGATCCCAATCGCCAGTGACCCGATGGGTCATAGACCATATTGACGCCACCAACAGAGACATTGGTCACCTCCACATTTGGGTTGGGTGCAAAACTCAACCATGTAAACGGTAAGGCAGCGGCGTCTTGATTGGTTACGATCAATCTAAAGTCATTTTCTACCTTGGTGGCATCTACTGAAAAAGGTGCTTGTATATACGAAAAATTACCTAACGGTCTTATAATCCTGCTTAAAGTCATAGCACCACTAACCTGTACGTCGAGTGCTTTGGGATTGTGATAATGATACCGACCCCGATGGTCACGCAGACTTGGGTCTTCAGCAACTGTCTTTAGCTCACATGTAAATCCGTAATATGGAAATATACCGTACCAAGCATTATCTTCATAATATCTTATGGGTCCGCCATTATCTTCGTACATATTTCTGAGAATTATCCTATATTCGTTGCCTACTTCTGTTATATTCGGAGCTGAGATGGATACATCTTGCAATATTGTATGCTGTTGATTCACAACTGTATAAGTCCGGTGCAGCACACTTTTAAGTACAAACCCTGTCTTTTTAGGTAGATAAAAAGTATCTAATTTCATAATGGGTCTAAACTCATTGGGGTAAAAATCATAATCTCTCTCTGCCAATAATAGACCTCTATAATTGAAAAAATACCAAGTAAAAGGGTTTAATTCTCCACAAGTTGCTAGATAGGCATTGATAGGATCGGCTGTACTGCCAGATTGAGTTCTAAGGGTGCCTATTGATACTAAGTGTACCCTTGATGTCACTGCCCCACATGACCAATACGTAGCTCCATTGTCGATAGACAATCTAAGTACAGAGCCTATAAAATTGGGTCGAGTACCACCTAAGTGTCCTGACGCGGCACTAAAATCCGTATTCTGAGACAACCATCTGAGATCGTTTGTCCTAAATCTGTAGCAGGCATTGACAAATATAGAGTCCGATGCCAACAAGAGTGCACCTGAAGGAATAGCGGGATTTAGTGCACTTAATGTCGCAGGTGTAATGTCATATCTAAATGTGGCTCTTTCGGTACCCGAATTGATCACGGTAGGTACCAAACCTGTAAAATTGTACAAAACGCCACCCAATCTAATAGCACCACTAGCAGGCATAGGCGTAAAGGATTGACCCCAATCCATATTGTGCTCTAGTACACCTGTCCTCCAGAAAGGTGGTGGACCAGGGTCTGACTGAGCACCAATTGAAATACCCATGGCCGTTGCAATACATAATGTATCACCGGGACTGAGTCGGTCTGTACGTACATCAGCAGGATTGGCAGGAGCAGCACCTGCGATATATCTACGAGTATTGGTAGGATCTGCTTGGCCTACATTGGTCCTGGCGGCTGTCAAACTTCGGATTGTACCCCCTCCATCAGGACATGGATCTGGACAGTTAAGGTTCAACTGGTATCTATCATTGCACCGCATCGGTATGACACATGCGACAGGGGTACAAGCAGGATTGGGAATATTGTTCCAGTCGTAGCTAATGTTCTGTGTACCGCCCACTACTCCTGGTTTGCTACAGTCGAGTGAAGCACTAAAACAAACAGAAAATGTTCTAGAAATAAGTGCTTGCCTAAACTGACCAGAAGGATAGGTCAGCATCAAGGTATCCATGGTCGCATTCATAATAGTACTCGATGGACTTGCCGTAAATGGCATCGCAGAAGAACCCAAAACTAAATCTACAGCAGATGCAAACATCATGCCTTTGGGTAGTCCTATAGAAAAGTTGACCGTGCCTGCTGCTGTTTGACCAGGTCCAATAAGCTGATATTGTGGATACTCCATACAGAAAGTACTTGTTTCTCCATCACTCATAAAAACAGGACCACTGGAGCTGGGCGCAGCAGCAGTCTTATACCCATCACCCATTACCCGATGAGATCTACCTAATTCTACAGTAACATTGGTACACGGATTTCTACCATAAACTGTTAAATAATGAAAATCAGAAACAGATTGTAAAGTATTACAAGTTGCCGGACAACAACTTATATAATATGCATCTATTTCCGCAGTTCCGCCTGGTGGTATTATAATATTATTCATTCGGACATATACCCTCCTATCGCCACAAGTACCCCCTAAGGAATATACTGGATTTAATGCTGTCCATGGCTGAGCAGGCCCACCATTGATGGATACTGTAGAAGTGCTAGCCAACCACGAACCACCGACCTAGTCGTATAAATAGATCAGTAGTTATACAAAAATAAAAACAAAATACCCCCCACAAAAAGCTTAAACCAAATTGGCAGAAGGATTGGTGACTGTCCACCTCATATTTCCTTGAGTCACTCCATCATGACAAAGTGTAGGATCTGTCACTGTACGGACTATAGTAACTGCCGGGTTTGTACCTGTAACGGCCACACTCCCTGTATAGTCTGCACTCATTTGACAGGTCTCACCCAAACATCCCCAACTGGATCTATGTGTGGTCCTATTGTTAGATTGGACACATCCATTTACTCTAAAACATTCTGTAAAAAAAATCGTCTCCCCATTATCCAAAAATCGATCTCCATTTCCCACATTGCCTAAAAACGGTGCTTGTGCCAGATTTATAGTATAATAATAAAACAAGCCGACTATCGAATCTGGTACCATCGGCGTTCCCATAAATCTAAGTTCATAGCTATTGATACCAGAACCTAGTGGCGGCTGTACTCGATGTACGATGGGGACACCTATTTTGCCAAGATCGCCTTGGGTAAGTCGAAATGTACGACAAATCAATTGAGATGGGAAGCCACTAGTCGTAATCAATGTATCTCTACCCAATGTAGAATATTGCGGTGTCAATACACCTCTAAGTATATTATACGCAGGAGAGTTGGCGATGACATCAGCTCCTGCATCTTGGCTGATGGTAATGCGATCTATGATACTACCCATAAAACCGATATGAGCACATCTTGCATACCTAGCTATGCTAAATCGCAATGAGTCAGCAATAGTCAGATCTGTCGGATTGATCCGAAAGACTGGAGCGTTTAGATTGGTAATATCATGCTCAACTAACGACAATCCATTATTGGTAAACATAGCATCTATGGCTAAACTACCAGCAACATAGTCAACTCCAGTAGGAAATGTGACTCGGACGGTGGCATTGTCAGCACCACTATTAAACACAATGAGCTGCACTGTCAGCCTACTCGTGTCAGCGCAAATATTTAAACTCCCAGGATTGACTGGAAAACTAGGTTGAATAGGGTTGATTTGTCCATGTAGGGCAATACTACCTAAGAATAAGCACAATAAAAAAAACAAGGTGTTTAACTGTTTCATACTCAAATATTTAAAAGTTTTGGTTATAGGGTTATTTATAAAGATAGCAATCAATGGCAATGACCAAACAATCAGGGTGTATTTCATTTTTTCGCCTCACATTAAAAATCATCAATTTTTTTTGCGATTCAGGCAAGATGCCTTAATATATTGCATCGTAGTTAAAAGCTACGACGAACAAACGAAACTTGATAAGAAATCGAGCACAGTGCGAAAAAATGAAATGCACCTAACAATCATTAGCACAAAATTTTTGAAAAAAAATATTAGATTAATACAATTTTACTTGTATTTATCTAAATGTTTTCTATATCTGAAGACCTGAAATAAAAATGAGCACCTGAAATTTTCTTAACTAAAAAATAGTTTACTATTAATTATATATGTAAACAATCAAAGCCTATTACCCAATAGTGCTTCTCCGTGGTAAACTCTAAAAATCTTTACCAAAAAATTTTCTTATTTTGACCTAGTATAACTTAAAAATTACTCCAAAGGGTTAATAAGCAATTGGTGTTATATAAAAGAAGGATTTTGGTTTTTTGAAATATCAAATTCTATGGGTTATGCATGAAAAAATTAATTATATTAAAAAACGATATATATAAAAGCAAAGATATGTACTACAATTTATGTACCCAAATTTTTATACAATTTTTTTTATACATTTTAACATTTATTTTTTGGTGGTTGAGATTTGTTATCATTCCCAATATTATGGGTTTAAAACTACGTCCATTCTACTATAAAATCGAAAGCTAAATAAATATCCATTTAACCATTTGCATCTAAACAAAAAAGAGCTGATGTCGCCACCAGCTCTGACTATCTAATTATGTAAATATGATGGTAAAACATACACTAACTTCACAAAGGATGGAATTATTGAAGGAATAGAAACCTATAATTTTTGTGAAGATAGGGAGGGAAATATTTGGTTTTCAGCTGAAGGTTATGGGGTATATCATTACGATGGAGCAAATTTCACCCAATTCACAACTGACAAAGGCTTAACCACCAATGTTGTTCAAAGTATTTATGAGGATAACAAAGGTCAACTTTGGTTTGGCACCTGGCAAGGAATAAGTATTTATGACAGACAAAAATTTATGAATGCTAAAGACAAAGAACCTTGGACGAACTAAGAATAACTGTTGGTAACAGCACTTACCTAAATGTGGCGGTTCAGTGGTTATATCAAGTGCAGTGCTTCTGTCAAAGTTTGTGCTTGGTTGACAGTGAAACAAGCTATAAATACAATAATTTCCTTTTAAAAATACACTTAAAGATAACATTATGTCAAAAAAAGTAGTAACACTCGGAGAAATTATGTTGAGACTTTCTACGCCTGATTACAAACGATTTGTACAGGCAGATACCTTCGATATAACCTATGGTGGCATCACACCTGCGTTGAGTGACAAGGCAGCAGCCTTGACCGAAGCTGCACTGAAAGCCGCCAAAGCCAAAGGTATCACCACCAGTATTGGACACCGTTCAATGGTAAATTGTGGCAACGCAATTATTGGGAAAACATCATACGTAATGAAAAATCATATCAAACCATTTCGAAATACATTATAAATAATCCTGCAAAATGGACGGACGATAGATTTTATAGGTAATGAAATTCACAGAATAAAAATTAGCAAAGGCAGAAATAATGGTTAATGGTCGATTATGAATGGTAAGGAATTTAGTATTTTAAATTCAACAAAATCAAATTTTTCCGCTCTTCACACCATTCGGTCTTATACGTTGATTTTATTTTAGGAAAACCATTTTTTC
Organism: Saprospiraceae bacterium; assembly: GCA_016718205.1. Taxonomy (GTDB): domain Bacteria; phylum Bacteroidota; class Bacteroidia; order Chitinophagales; family Saprospiraceae; genus OLB9. The sequence continues at coordinate 511,362 of JADKEB010000033.1, read as the reverse complement.
TATCAATAGCTCATTTTCACGATGATCATTGGGAGTGACTACCAATTGGTAGTCCTTTTTTCCTTGTTGCGCGGTATTGATGGCGATGATGTTATTGCCTGTACCTCGGACTATACCGGTGCCTACAACCTTTTTTGTGGACTTATCTACGACTTGAAGATCAAATGTACTCTTGGGGTCCGATTTTTTTCCTGCGATTTGCAATATGATGTTTTTGATCCTAAATAAATCAATATTCTTCAGTTCCATAGATCCACCTTCGGGAGGCAATTGACAATACTCCTTATTATTCACGTTTTTCTTGGAGAATCCATTTTCTTTGGGCAGAAAATTTGCATTGATTTCATTGTATTGAAGCTTTATAAATGCAGATGCTAAGATAGGTTTTGATTTGTTGTCAGGCAAGTCAGTATATGAAGCTTCTAAGAACAACATGTTTCTGTTTTTGTCTTTTACATCCGGTTTGGCATTGATACTTCCGACCAATGGCAGACTTTTATTCAACGTAGATTCCGGTTTTGCCAAGCTTAAGATCCAATCCACTATCATTTTTGCATCTTCTTCAGAAATGGTTGGATGGGCCGCCATGGCAACTTCTCCCCATTTACCAGAGCCTCCTAATCGTATTTTTTCAGACAGATATGCCACTGCATTTTTATCTTCTGCATACCGCTCAGCAATGGATACATATGATGGACCTATTGATGTGGTATCTTTTTTATGACATGACTGGCAGTCAGATATGGCCATAAGGTTTTCTCCAAATGATCCATTGGAAGATTCAGCATGCCCGGGTTTATTCCAGGAAGCACTGACTTCCTTGGACACCATCACATTTTTTGATATGATCTCTGTATCATCCTTGATGTCTACGCTGTATCTTACAGGTGTATCTGTAAAGTAAAATGTCTGATTACCATCGACCGAAATGTTAATTTGTGGTGCATCATTACCGGAATTAAGCACCAGAGTTTCTGATGTTGATATATTGCCTGAAGCGTCGCTTACTTCGCATTTCAATATAGATTGGCTTACAGAGTTGATGCTTTTTGAAAATACAGAATCTGTGGAACTAAATTTTTCTCCATTTAAAAACCATGTATATGTCAATACATCTTTATCAGGATCAAAAGCGTGCACTACAGCTCTAAATGTATGCGGGAGAACACTTTCTTTTTTGTCTACTTTGATATTATTGATTCGTGGCACCCTGTTTGCAGGCGAATAGTTGACTCTTGAAAGTCCAGAATCACTATTTTTTAAAAACCATCCTTTACCATATTCCAATATATAAATCTGACCATCGTCTGCCATCTCTATATCAATGATATTATTGAACTCATATTCTTCCAAAAATGGTTCAATAACATTATCTGAAGCTACATCAACCCATTTTATCCAGTCACGTATCCAGTCATAAATGAGCAATTTCCCATTGAAGTATGAGGGCAGTTTAGTCTTGCTTTGATACAAGTCTTCATAGTAAACCGGACCAGCCATAGCATTGCGCCCACCACTTCCCAACATAGGGAATTCATCTGACTTGTCGTAAGGATAGTAAATCAAGGCGGGTACAGCAGGCGGTAAATCTTTTAATCCGGTATTGACTCTCGATTCATTGATCGGCTTAGCAGGGTCATATTTGAGACCTGAAATACCGGAATCATAATCATACCTGTTGTAGGCGTAATTATTCCCAACAAATAGAGGCCATCCGAAATTTCCGGGAACCTTAGCTTGATTTATTTCGTCATATCCTCTTGGTCCACGACTTTCGCTATTTGTACCTGCATCCGGACCCACTTCTCCCCAGTACAAGTAGTTGTTTTTTTTATCCACCGATATGCGATACGGATTCCTGTTTCCCATCACATAGATTTCCGGCCTTGCTTTAGGGTTTCCGGGCTTAAAAAGATTATCTTCAGGTATGGAAAACGTAGCATCAGGGTTTCTTTTTAATCTCAAAATTTTCCCGCGCAGATCATTGGTGTTGGCAGAAGAACGTCTGGCGTCATATTGCTCGAAGCCCGGCCTGTCATCCTGAGGTGCATACCCGCTATTTACATATTTTTGATCAGGTTGATCAAAAGGTGTGGCATTATCTCCTGTGCTCACAAAAAGATATTTCCCATCTCCTGAAAATGCAACAGAACCGCCCGTATGGCAACATATTTCTCTCTCTGACTCTACTTCGAGGACCGTTAATTCTGATGTCATGTGTAGAGAATCGTCTTTAAAAACAAACCTTGAAAGCCTGTTGACTGGTTTGTCCATTGCAGCATAAAAAAGGTAGACATAATTGTTTTTGGCAAATTCAGGATCTTTTGTCAAACCCATAAGTCCCTCTTCTACATTGACTCCTTTTTTTTTTGACTGGTGATAGACATCCAGTTTTCCTACTTCAGTAATTTTTTTTTGTGACTCACTGTATAGCATCATTTCGCCTCTTCGTTGTACTATCAATACGTCTTTGTTGGGTAAGATGGTCATTTCTGTAGGCTCAAATAACTGTCCTTGTATCAACCTTTCCAATGTAAATCTGTCGTTTTCAGGCCTTAGATGTGTTGTCACTTTTTTATAATTTTTTTTATTTTTGCCTATGGCCCACTTTATACCGCCTAAAACGTGCTGCAAAAATGCTTCTTCCTGATAGGATTCATCAGTATGTCCCAAGCCAGTGTACCAGGCTCTTCCACCATCATATTCGTGATACCAGGCCATAGGATGGATTTTTCCGTTTTTGCCGCCTTCATAGCTGGTTTCATCGATTTGTATCAGCACTTTCACATCCGGATTCAATGATTTGAAATCATACCACTCATCATATCGGTTCCACTCTTTGTTTAAGTGTTTTGTGCTTTCGTGAGTTTGATCCATTACAATAAGTTTTGCTTTCTGTTGGTTTGGGTGGCTCATAAAATATGCTCCGGCCAGTTTGTTGTACCATGGCCAATGATATTCAGCATCGCTGGCCGCATGAATACCAACCCATCCGCCACCTGCTTGTATATACCTTTGAAATGCATTCTTTTGCCCAGCGTCAAACAACTCACCTGTCGAATGCATAAATAAAAGCGCACTGTATTGCTTTAAATTTTCTTCATTAAATTTTTCAGAATCTGATGTAGTGTCAATCGTAATTCCATTGTCACGACCCAATTTAAAAATAGCTGCTACACCAGCTTCGATGGATTGATGTCTGAAAGTTTGAGTTTTAGTAAAAACCAATATTTTAATTTCCTTCTTGGTACAGGAAAACAGAAAACAACAAAAAATAAATAGGAATATGACTTTGTTCATGATCGTTATTGGATATAAATGTTCAAAATGTATGATCTATGAGCAAAAGTAAAATAAAATTGTTGTTATAAGACTAAATTTCAGGTAAATTGCAAATCCATACTCTTGTATATCTGACGTTACTCTAACATTCTTCACTTATCCTTAACCCGAAATTACTCCTTTCAATCCACCAACATCTTCTCCCTGTCCAATTGTTGTTGCAACATATTGACCGGCAGGTCTCTGTATTCGTATTGCTGATTTCTCAATTGAGGGACAAACCCGGCTTCACTGATAGCTTTCTGAATACCATCAGCTGTAAATCTGAATGCAGCACCTGCTGCTGATACTACATTTTCTTCTATCATGATGCTACCGAAGTCATTCGCACCTGCGTGAAGGCACAATTGTGCGATTTTTTTTCCTACAGTAAGCCATGATGCCTGGATATTGATAATATTGGGCAGCATGATGCGACTCATGGCAATCATTCTGATGTATTCATCTCCAGTGCACTGGTTACGGGCTCTTTTTATTTTTTTGAGGATGGTGTCTTCATCCATAAATGGCCAGGGGATAAATGCCAGAAATCCTTTCGCACCTTCCGGTTTTTCACTCTGTACCTCGCGTAATGCCACAAAGTGCTCCATTCGTTCGAGATTGGTTTCAATATGACCAAACATCATGGTGGCAGAAGTAGTTATACCTAATTGATGCGCTGCTCTCATCACATCGAGCCATTCTTGCCCCCCACATTTTCCTTTAGAAATCAGTCTACGCACCCTGTCATCCAGGATTTCAGCTCCGGCTCCAGGCAATGAATCTAATCCGGCTTCTTTCAATGCGCTCAATACCGCAGAATGAGTCGATTTTTCAAGTTTGGTGATGTGCGCTATTTCCGGTGGACCAAGAGCATGTAGTTTCAAATGGGGATAGAGAGATTTTAACTCCTTAAATAAATCAACATAATAGGACAGCCCAAGATCGGGATGATGACCACCCTGAAGCAATAATTGTTCTCCGCCAAGGGCAAAGGTCTCTTCTATTTTTTGTTTATACTCTGCTATCGTAGTGATGTAGGATTCTTCGTGTCCGGGCCGCCTGTAGAAGTTGCAAAATTTACAATTGGCTATACATACATTGGTCGTATTTGAATTGCGGTCTATGATCCAGGTGACTTTATTGCCAGGGACGTGATGTTGTTTGATAGCATTCCCGACATACATCAGATCTGCTGTAGGTGCATTTTCAAATAAAAACAAACCTTCTTCAGCTGTCAGAAATTCGAGATGGAGAGCCCTGGTAAGTAGATTTGATATTTTTTTAGTATCCATTACTTGTGTAAAGTTATGGATTATAAACTAAAATAAATCATTATGGTTTTTATAGCTATACTATAAAATCATCACTTCTTGTCACTCTTGAATACATTGATTCCGTTTTCATTGACTTCGTAGTAATCTCCTGAAGAATGTATGACATATTTCATGCCCTCTTTCCCGACACTAAATGGTGTGCCCATTAATATTCTTTCTTTAAACTTGATTGAATAGCTTTTCATTCCGGTTCCTGTGTAGTAATAAATATTTCTGCCATCAAAGGTAAAATGTTTGATATCCTGAGCCTCAAAATGATATTGATATTGACCTAGGTTGTCAAAGATATAAAAGCCTTGACTTTTATCACACAACACGACTATGTTATTTTTTTCACGTATATCATATATGCGGGCATCTTTCATTCCAAAATCATTCACATTGGATGTTTCCAGGATGATTGATCCATTGTCTCTGATCTTGATAAGTTTAAACTGAACCGGATCATAAACCCAAAAGTTGCCATCATTGGATACTGTGCAGGCAGTGATATCAGCAAATTTGTCGCTTAGGTTGAGTTCTGAAATGAGACTCAATGTATTGTCCAGGATCACAGCTTTGTTGAAGTCATCACTAAAAACCACAATCTTAAGTGGATTACTGACATCTATTCTGGAGATAAATCCTGTTTTTTTATCTGCATACCTGTATTGTTCAGTAAGATCCGGTTTATAATTGATAAGCCTGTTTTTATTATCAACTACATATAGCCGACCCAAATTATCGACTTCAGCTAGGAATGGTTTTACTTTCAAATGAAAATCACCTGCACTTGGCAATGATGCAGTTACAGTTTTTTTTGTTGGGCTACAACTTATAAATATCAACAGATATAATAAACCGAGGAAACTCAAGTTTCTTTTGGGACAAAATTGATTCATGATTGCAGAATTATTAGATATCTTGTTTAATATCTACCAAATCACATGCCATAAATCTTTGTATGCTCTGATTTGTAAAATTTTAACCGAAATTCTTTTCCATCCCAGACTCCATATGAGCAAACATACAACCATTCGCCCAGATTGATATACCTGCTTACTCCATTAGAAAGCTTAAAATCAACTGGCAAATGTCTATGACCAAATACAAAATAATCTATATTGTCCTTTGCTTCATAGTTTTCACAGTATTGAACTAACCACTCTCTGGCAGGATCAGCAAACGGTGCTTCATCACCTGTGTATTTTCGACTTTTTGAACTGAAAAATTTCATGAGACCAATACCTGCATCAGGATGTAAAAGGCTAAATAGCCATTGGCAGAAAGGATTGCTGAAAATAGTTTTTATAAATTTATATCCTTTGTCCCCGGGACCCAAACCATCTCCGTGTCCGATATAAAAGGTTTTGCCCAAAATTTCTTTAATAATTGGCTCCCTGATGATGGGTATTCCAAATTCATCTTCAAAATATCTGAACATCCACATATCATGATTGCCGGTAAAAAAATAAACAGGAATCCCTTTATCTCTTAATGCCGCTAATTTTCCTAAAATTCGGGAAAATCCTTTCGGTATCACTTTTCCATACTCAAACCAATAGTCAAAGACATCTCCAACTAAGTATAGTTCATCCAATTCATCTTCAATTTCTGACAACCAACTCACGATCTTCTTCTCTCTGGCTTCTGTGCAAAGCAAGGCATCTGCTCCCAGATGAAAATCTGAAACAAAAAATACTTTCTTATGTCTAGGTTCAGTCAAAATATTCTTGTGAATAATTTTAGATGTTTAGGTTATGAATGTTTCAAATAAGAGCGTGTTAATATTTTTACGTTTAAGCGAAAGTGAAGAAATTTTATTATAACAAAGCAATTTTTGCATTCGTAACCAGAACCTCAAGCTTAGCTTAACGTGGTACTGAGAAAAATACAACGTCGCCCTGCCTTGCCGATAGGCAGGCTGAAATTAAATTTGCCACTTAGTACCAAATGTTAAAAGTTTAAACATACTGTAAATCCGGTATCAAAAATTTGACCTTTAAGCAATATATTATTAATGCACTAAAACAAAAATATTTGCTATCCAATATCATTTCTATATCACATCGCAAAGATACTATTTCCTCTGTTATTTTTCAGCTTAGCACTCTACCGCAAAGCGGCACAAGTTCGAGTGCCTGCTATTTAATGTCGGTCCTGCCTTGCAGTACCGAAGGCCTCCAGATGGAACAACTGCCTACTCCTCTTTAGGCAGTCTAACTCCAATATTCATTCTTTTTTGTATCCTACAGCCGGTCGTAGGTAATTCATCTGTTAGTTATTATTTATTATATCTCCATCAGAGTCAAACACCGGGGGTGCACCTATGTTGCACAAAGGATACTCAACTATGACTACCATTGCTGATCTACTTACGGCATGGGCATTAGGCTCTTTTGCACCTGTAGCTCTTTTAATAAATCATACTGTATTTTACCCGGACATAACCTATGGATATAGCGGATCAGGGGATTCAACAACAGCAAGGATTAATAATGTGATATACCATGAATTAGCCCATGCAAGTCATCACCAATTAGTAAGAGATCCAACATGGGATAGAATAAGGTTTCATGTTGTAGCGAATTCGATTTTTAGTGGTGATGTTTACGGATTTCCGGGAAATTTTGCATTAATTGGTTCTGACCCGCAATTCACAGCAGTTGCCGAAGGTTGGGCCCATCATTATGGAGATGTATTGGCAGGAAATCCACTTTTAGAAGGTCGACGATTTAGGAATGGCTTTGTACCATGGGGATTAGGATTAGACTTGTCAGACCAAAGGCGTCTTGGGGACTTATCAGGTTATGATGATAATGTTTGTTGTTTTACTGATGGGCAGTACTTTTCATCATTGCCCCTTACGATAACAATGCAACAACTTCGCAATAGGTATTTAAACGTTCATATTAATACAACTTCAAATACACCAGCACAAATAAACAACCTATTTGATAATTACAATTTTTAATGGAAACAAGTAAATCAATTGAAATGGGAACTTTATCTAAATTCCCGACGATTTTTGGGATTGTTGGTATAGTTGGTTGTTTTTCATGTGGACCTATTGCAACAATCATTCATGAGGAGTGTACCACTGTAAAACCTTATCAATTTTTTGTACCAGTGAGTACAGTTAGTACTAATAAAATATTGCAAAAAGGAGATACAATATTCATCAATTTTGAATTTAGCAGTAAGATGAAGGATGAAGCAGATGGGAAGGTTTACGATTTAAAAGATTTTAAGGATTTTTTGCCTGCTGTGCGTTTATATCGGGTAGAAGAAAATGTCAAGGATCCATACTTTTTTGAATTTAGTGATACATGTTGTATGTATGTCCAAAATATGTTTGTTGATCATTATCTACCTGATAAAGCAAGAAGAAAAGATGCCTGAATAGGCTTTGATTTTTTGTACGATCCAAAGACTGATTTATTTAGAGGTAGTTTGGCATTTAAAATGCAAAAGAAAGGTATTTATTATTTTAAAATCAGTTCTGAGAACAGGGATATTTCAGGTCCATTTCCCGGCAAATGTGGCACAAGGTTGGTATATATCGATTTCAGGCAACAATCAGACGGCAATTATGAATTGGTCAAAAATTACATTTATCCAAATGGAATTCCATTCTATATTGATACTGTTGGTAAAGATACTTTTAATAAAGAAGGAGGTTATGCATTTGAAGTAAGGTAGTCAGAGGGAAGAACCAGTTTTCCCGTAAAATCGGAATTTAGGACAGCTACCACTTGCTTTAAGTTTTTATGGCTCTGTTTAAGTAAATATATGACAGGTAGAATTGCTATTAATCAATGATTTATGTAAATTAATAATTAATAGTAAATTACATGCCCAGAAATCCGATATTACCATTAAATTTTGTAACTATTTACGAGGCCTGGTGAGAGAAACAGAATGATTTACCTTCAAAAATATTTTTGATGGTGTCGAATACGTTCATATTATGTTTCCTTGCAGTTGAGATCACACTCATAATACGAGCATGGTGAGTTGCTCCATCGGTGCTTCTGAAGCAATGAGATACATTCATTTTTACCTTTGAAAACCTAAAATCTCTCTCCGCTTGATTATTGGTAAAGGGAACTTCGGGATCAAAGGCGTATAGTAACACTGCATCCTTGTTGGTTTGCATACGAATTATCAAGTTAAGCCCTTTACTTTTTTTCTCTCTTCACTCGTTTGCCTTTTCTCTCAGGTGGTGGCTCTTCTTGGATTCCGTCTGTTAATATTTGTTGGTAGTGCTTTACTATATTTTCTCTGTTGTTCATGTTTTGTTCTTCATCAGTTTGCTTTAAGTTTTAGTAGAAGTGTTTTCATTTTAACTGCCCATTGCCTACCTATTTCCTCTTGTGAGGTAAGCTCTCTTATGATATGTGCGCCACATAAGGCATGTATGATACTTAAGAAATTGAAGTAGCTCGCATAACTATCGTGCACAAGTTTCCCTGTGTAATCTTTGATGAGACTTAACTCACTTTTCAAGGCTTCCAACCACTCTTTTACTATGTGTAAAAGATAGGTGAACATACAAGTACTCATTACATGAAGCCAAAACATCTTTCCGCCAACTCGAATACCTGTTTCATCTGAATGTGCGACCAGAGATGATAGTATTGATTTCTTGATTAACATCTCTACCGCTTCCATTTTCTCATATGCCTTAGCATTATATTTTACTATTGTGGAAACGTTGGGGAATAATCCATATAAATCGCTGAGCAATTGCGATACTTTCTGAATAGGTACCTTGTAATCGTTGCACAGCAGTACGCTTAGAGTTTTGACATTGTTACCGTATTGAACCGGGGCGTTTACTCCTTGTGGAAATATACCGAAATGTTCCTTCCCGCAGCAAGGACAAGTCTTCTTTTGTTGTTTGTAGTCTGTGACTACTACCTGTGCTCAGGTATGTCTTGTACTTGTCGTACTTCTGAAATTTCACCTTTTACAGCCATCAAATCTGCCCCACATTCACAACGTTCAGTTTCTACTTTTAATTCTACACTCATTTGTAAATTGTAGCCTGTCCATTCCTTTGCCTTGGTGACCTTCTTTTCCACTCGTTTTCCACCCTTCTTCCTGGTGTGGCTGCTTTCCTATAGGGATCACTTGATGGTGGTTTGTGAGAGTTGTTGCTATTTTGGTTTAATCTAGATTTGAGCTCTGAAACCTAGCCCTTAATGCCATAATTTCATTATTTTGCCTTTCTATTATTTCGTCTCGCCTTTGAATCTCATCTAATAACAAAAATATCACGGCAACCAATGATTCACTATCACCGCTGAGTGTTATTCCTTTTGCTTTTAATAAAGGATGTTCAGAAAGTATTTCGTATATATTTTTGATAAGTACTCTGTTTGATTGTTTACCAAATTTCAGAGTTCTATTTTCAGGTCAGGTCTTTAAATGTTACAAATATATATTTTATTTTTTATATTTGTACTTAATTTTAAATATTTTTGACGTAAATAGTTACTAAATTTTTACGATTTCAATCAATATTCATCTTTCAACAATAACAGAGCCGTTTTTATAATGCCGTCATTATACCAAAAACAACAATAATAGCGCATCGCAGCATCGATCTGTGATGCGCTATTTTTCTTTTCCATATGCTCATCGTTTCATAACTGTTGTTATCTAAGTCATGTTGATTCATTTATTGCTCTTTCTTTTGAATCACAGATTCGTAAAATACAGGATCGCAGATGCCTTCTGTGACCATCAAGAGTGAGGTATATCCCCTTTTTTCATTCAATGGTTCCAAAAATTCCTTTTGTCTCCCTTCAGGGATGGGGTAAAACAAAAGTAATTTTTATAAAAGTACAATTTTGGGATACATCCCATGAGTGCAAAAATTTACCTATTTTTGCCCCCGAAAATCCAAAAAAAAAATGCAATACCTCCTCCTGGAAAATGTCAGTCGCTCCTATGGAGAGAAAGTCCTCTTTAAAAATGTAAACCTTTCTATCAGCAAAGGCGACAAAATTGCCCTTATCGCAAAAAACGGTAGTGGTAAGACTACCCTGCTCAAAGTGATCGGAGGTGAAGAAGGATCAGATGGAGAAAACGCTAAGATTACCATATCAAAAGAGATCAAAACGGCCATCCTCAAACAAGATCCTGTATTTGACCCAAATGCCACCGCATTGGAGACTATTTTTGATACGGACAATGAAGCCATTGTTGCTGTGCGGGATTACGAAAAAGCACTGACTTCCAAAGATGAAGCTTTACTCCAGAAATGTGTAACCCGCATCGAAGACCTGAAAGCATGGGATCTGGAATCACGGATCCATGAAATCCTCAACAAACTCAAAATTACAGATTTTAATCAAAAGACAGGAGAAATGTCAGGAGGTCAAAAGAAAAGACTTGCATTGGCCAAGATACTGATTGAAGAGCCTGATTTTCTCATCCTCGACGAACCAACCAACCACCTGGATATAGAGATGATCGAATGGCTGGAAAACTTCCTGCAGCAACCCAATCTGACACTTTTTATGGTGACGCATGACAGGTATTTCCTGGAGCGCATATGCAATGAAATCATAGAGCTGGACAATGGTCAGACCTATATGTATCGGGGCAACTACTCACAATACCTCGAAAAAAGAGAAGCGAGAATAATCAATGATGCCATCAATCTCGAAAAAACCAAAAAACTTTTTTCAAAAGAACTGGACTGGATGCGCCGTCAACCACAAGCTCGTAGCACCAAAGCTAAATCCCGAATTGATGATTTCTACGACATAAAAGAAAAAGCTCAGGTACGTCTCAATGATGATGAGATGAAAATAAATATTGCTGCATCCAGATTGGGGTCAAAAATCCTGGAAGCCCACTCCATCGTAAAAAGTTTTGGTGATAAAAAGATATTGGATGGATTTACCTACAAGTTTAAAAAAGGCGAACGCATCGGCATAGTCGGTGCCAATGGGACGGGCAAGTCCACATTTTTAAAAATAATAACCCAACAATTGTCTCCTGATGGCGGAAAAATCGTAGTGGGTGACACCATTGTTTTTGGATATTATACCCAGGATGGATTGATCGTCAATGAAGACAAAATGGTGATAGATGTGATCAGAGATATTGCAGAGTATATTCCACTTGACAAAGGATTCAAACTTTCTGCAGAGTCGCTATTGGAGAAATTCCTTTTCCCCAGACCACAACAAAGGGTTTTGGTTTCTCAGCTGAGTGGCGGCGAAAAACGAAGGTTATACCTGCTCACCATCCTTATGAAAAATCCCAATTTTCTTATACTGGATGAGCCAACCAATGATCTCGATATCATCACGCTCAATGTTCTGGAAGAGTATTTGTTGGATTTTCCCGGATGTCTGATCATAGTCACCCATGACCGGTACTTTATGGATAAGTTGGTAGATCATTTGTTCATATTGGAAGGCAATGGCGTGATCAGTGATTACAACTATACGTATTCTGAGTACCGGGAACTCAAAAAAACAGAAGAACGCGAAAAACAAGAATCAAAATCTTCAGCTTCAGATGCGACACATGCAGAAGATCTATCCAAAGGAAAAGCATCCTTTGAGCAGAGAAAAGATTTTGCCAGATTGGAAAAGGAAATCAAAAAACTGGAAGAAAAGAAGGCCAAAATTACTTCCACATTTGAAGATGCATCGCTAAGTCCTGAAAGAATCATGGAGCTTTCCAAAGAACTTGATCAAATCACAGTTCAACTTGCCGAAAAAGAAGAAAAGTGGTTTGAATTGGCAGAAATGATGTGATTTCAGACAAAAATCATTTTTTTTTACAATTGGATTTAAACCTTTAAAGGTGCATCATGTCCAATGTGCATAATATTCAGAATTTGAAAATACCGGAAGATTTTGAGATTTATTCAATGATATCATCTCCTGAAACGCGCAATCAGGGATATCGTATGCTCGTACAAAAGTTTAAAGAAAAGCTATACTGGCACATAAGACGGTTAGTACAGCACCATGATGATGCAGACGATGTATTACAAAATACATTCATGAAGGTGGTAAGAAATATCGAAGGTTTTCAGCAGCAATCATCACTGTACACATGGATGTTCAGGATTGCAACCAATGAAAGTCTGAATTTTATTAAAAATAAAAAAACAAGAACAACCATTGAGATGGATGACATGGTTTATTTCAAATCCGCTGGTGAAAGCCTCATGGATTCTGCCAAAATACTAAATCTGCTTCAGATTGCCATTCAGAATCTCCCTGAAAAACAAAGACTTGTTTTTAATATGAGGTACTATGACGAAATGTCGTATAAGGATATGTCAGAGATCACAGAAACCAGCGAAGGAGCTTTAAAGGCTTCTTATCATCATGCCGTAAAAAAAATAGAAGATTTTTTAAAATCAAATGTAGAGTAAAAAATGGATCAAAAATATACATCAGAAGTAAAAGAAGAATTAGGAAAACTGGCACCTATTCTATCCGGTCTGCCAAAAGTGAATCCATACAACTTGCCGGAAGGATATCTGGAAGATGTGGAAGAAAAAATCATGAGTCAGCTGAACCTGATCAGTTACGAAACGAAGCCTTCAGTACCGGATGGATATTTTGAAATAGTAGAAAACGAAATTCTAAAAAAGTCCGGTCAACTTCATAAGGCATCAAAAAAGTCAAATGTGATCAGTATTTTTAAATATAGAAATCAGATCCTGAGCATAGCTGCCGTTCTGACTTTTGTTTTGACAGCTTGGTTTGTTTTTACCAGAATTGAAAAACCTGATGCAGGTCTCGCTTTGGCTACAGGTGATACTGCAGAATATTTGGAATATATCCATGATAACATTGGTGAATATGATATCAATATGCTCATAGAGCAAGGCCTTATTGAAGAAGAAGATATCGTAATGGATGAGCTTAACCTTGATCAAATAGAAGATGAAACAACATGGATGGATAGCGAGATTGATTTTTAAAAAGATTATCTACCACGCACCACGTAGTCATAAATACAATTATTTTTAAACACTTTAACCTATTTATATTACATACTAAAATTAATGTCATGAATAAAATTAAAATTTCAATTTTGATGTTTGCCCTTTTGGGGTTTTATACCATCAATGCTCAGGAAACCCAAGTCAAAGAAAGGGTGAAGGATAAAATAAATGCTCAAAGAGTAGCATATATCACCAATCAACTGGAACTCAGTGAGTCAGAAGCTCAGAAATTCTGGCCATTGTACAATGCATATCATACAGAACTTGAACAGCTTAAATCATCTCTTGACATACAATTTAAAAGGGACCTGAGTGACAAAGAAGCTGAAGATATGCTCATAAAAATGCTCGATGGCAGATCAAAAGAGATCGAAATACAGAAAAAGTATATTCAAAAAATGAAATCGGCTATTCCAGCCAAAAAAATTGCCAGGCTGTACAGAGCAGAAAAAGAGTTTAAAGAAAAGTTGATTTCAGGTGTGAAGGAAAGGAGAAAAAACCATAAAAAAGAATAACACAGATTGTCAATAATGTCCAAAGAAATTGGTTTTCGTCTGTGCAGGTTTTTTTTCAAATAAAATCCAATGTCGTTTAGATAAGGCTAAATTATGAAGTCCTTCCCTTCTAAGCCCTTCTAAGGGAAGGATTAGGATGGGTAAAAACAAATAAAAACACTTTATCTAAACGACATTGAAACAAAGTCTACTAAAAGTGTAACCAACATCTCACCGATGCCGTAATAAATTAAACAAATAAAATTTAACAAATTATGGCATCTCAAATTATTGCAACAATTGGTCTCTTTATCACACTAATTGTGTTGATTGTAACTTTTTTTAAAACCCGGCATACAGAAAGAATGGCACTTATCAATTCCGGCAGAACAGCCAGAATATTTGATGAGAAAGATGGAGAATCAAACGGATCATTAAAAGTAGGACTGCTTCTTTTATCTGTAGGATTGGGGCTACTCATAGGTATGATCGTTGACAGCATTCTCCATACAGAACCGACAGGAGTTTTTGTAAGCATCCTTGTTTTAGGTGGGATGTCACTCATCATCTATCACTTCTACATAGAAGGTAAGCGAAAGGAAAGAATTAAAGATCCGGAAGATATGGTATAGTCAATCGGAAAGAAATGGAAAAAAGCCTGGTTGTCATCCATCAGGCTTTTTTATTAAGAGTATGTTTAAATTTTCATGTTTGAGCGAAAGTGTTCAAATTTAATTTTATGTAAGATGACTGAGTGGTCTCGTCTTTTGACGAGAATCGAGTAAAATTTTTACTCGATAACACGTTGTACTGAGCGTAGTCGAAGTAAAGGAACTGTGAAAGCCACCCATCCAATCAAATGGGAATAGCGTAGGTCGTCTCAAGCATAGCTTGACAGGCTCTTCAGAGCTTGCCACGATTTGAGGGAAGCGGGCTTGCTTGGTTCCTTTCATTAAATCGTGATTTCGTATCACGATTTTGCTTTGCACCATTCAGTCCGGCTCGCAGCGAATACCGTATATAGCTGGTTGCTCAAGTATAGCTTGACGCGGTACCGCAAAAAATATAACGCAACAGAAAATTAAATTTGCCGCTTGGAGCCAAATGATGAAACTTTAAACATACTCTAACCCTGAATATACAGCCGTTTGATCCTGTTGGAAATCCTGCTCAATATCTCATACGGGATCGTGCCACAAACTGATGCCAGGGCTTCGACAGGTTTATCTTTACCGAAGATCACTGCTTCATCCCCGACTTTTATATCAACTCCTCCGCCTATGTCGATGATCGTTAAATCCATACAAACATTACCAATGATCGGAAAATCGACCCCATGGATACTGACACTATATCGCCCGTTACCGGAATTTCGAAGCAGACCGTCGGCATATCCTATGTTAATGACAGCTATTTTCCCCAACTTTGATACCTGACCTCTCCTATTATATCCTATGAAGGCATCCCTACCCACATCCTTTATCTGAATCACATTAGCCTTTAGGGTGTGTACTTTTTCAAGCTGTTCGGTCAAAATACCGGTGCTATCTATTCCATACAAACCCAATCCTAATCTGACCATGTCAAAATGGTATTGCGGAAACCGGACAATGCCTGCAGAATTGAGAATATGTTTAAGTGGTCGATATCCAAATGCTGAGGCAAGGGTTTCAAAATGTTTGTTCAAAAGTGCTACCTGATATTCTGTGAATGCATCATCACCAGCATCTTCGCTGCTACTGAGGTGACTGAACACAGAAGCCACCTTTATCAATCGGGTATTTTCAAGTTGCTCTGTTAATAAGGGAATATCATCACTCATAAACCCCATTCTGTGCATGCCCGTATCTATCTTGATGTGGATTTTAAAGTTTGATTTATTGGCCAATTTTAAATAATCTATCATTTCTCTTAATTGTTCATTGCTGTACACTTCCGGTTCGAGATCATAGTTGGCCATATCATTGACGCTGTTGCGATCAGGATTCAGTACCATTATAGGTAATTGTATTCCAGCTTTCCTCAATTGGATGCCTTCGTCAATATAGGCTACGGCTACATATGCTACCTTTCTGTGCTCGAGAAATTTGGCAAGTTCTTCGCTTCCGCTTCCATAAGCTGATGCTTTGATGACAGCGATGATTTTAGTTTCCTTTTTTACGTATTGAGAAAAAACCCTGAGATTGTGCCCTAACGCCTGAAGATCGGTTTCAAGGGTCGCTGTATGTATCTTTTCTGAAAGAAAATCGACAATCTTTTCCAGTTTGAACATCCTAGCTCCTTTTAACAAAATCATCATTTGGGATAGATCTAATTCATGAACTTGCTCTAAAAGTTTTTCAGTTGTTACAAAATGCTGAAATGAGATATCCTGATTAAGAAATCCCTTCAGGTATTCCACTGTATTTCCAATGCCGATGACTTGTTTGACCTTATGTTTATTGATAATGTCTGCCAGTGCATGATTTAATTCTGTTCGGGTAAGTCCGGTCTGCATAAAATCAGAAATGATTACAACTTTTTCCCTGTGTCCTGCCTGCTGCTCAACAAAATCCATGGCCATCCTGAAGGATTGTATATCAGCATTGTAGGTATCATTGACCAAAATACTGCCATTAATCCCATTTTTCAATTCCAGCCTCATAGGCAAGTTGTGTAAATGGAGCAGCCCTGATGTAGCATCATCAATCGATATACCTATAACAAATAAAGCTGCCAAACAATGCAAAGCATTGTCTATAGATGCCTTCTCGACAAAAGGAAGCTGAAACTTCAGGATTTCATTGTTGTAACGGATTTTTATTTCCGTACCATGAAGCGTTTGTTTCATACCCTTAATGACAAAAAGGGTGGAATGTTCGCCCCATCCCCAACTATATAACTCCTTATCCTCGTACCTGTCCCGAATGGCAAGACTTACTATGATATCGTCTTCTTCAAAAATAATTGCTCGGGCATCTTTAAATAATTGTAGTTTTTCATAAAGTTTTTGATCTGTATTTTCAAAACCTTCAGCATGGGCATCACCTATCATGGTGAATAAACCGATGTTGGGCTTGATCATTTTTTCCAGGGCTGCCATCTCACCTACTTTTGAAATGCCTGCTTCAAATATACCTAATTGGTCGCTGTCCCTGATCTGCCATAAGGATAATGCCACTCCGGTCTGAGAGTTATAACTCTTGGGACTCTTAACTACTTGTCTGTCAAGGATAAGCTGTGACAACCATTCCTTGATAGTGGTCTTTCCATTACTGCCGGTGATAGCCAAAACTTCTAAATCCGGAAATGAAGCCCTGTGATATGCTGCCAGTTTCTGAAGAGCCAGAAGTGTATTTTCAACCTTATAAAAATTGATATCCGCATCAATCTGACCTGTATTCAGGCTTACAACTATATTTTTTATACCTTTTGATACTGCGTCCCGTATAAAATCATGGCCATCATTGATACTGCCGGGCAATGCAAAAAAAATAGCAGAATCGGGAGTATTGACTGTGCGGGTATCGGTTGTTATAGTTTCAATTTCAAAGTCAGGGTGCGCAATCCCAGAAGTAGAAACTCCTAATATTTCAGCAATCTCTTTGGCTGTATATCTTTTCATTTGCAAAAAATATTATAAATCAAATCCGATATCTCTACGATAGTATTTATCCTCAAAAGTGATATGATCAGCACTTTGCAATGATGTTTTAACTGCTTTTCTGAAGTCAGGATCAATGGTAGTAACAGCAAGAACTCTGCCACCATTTGTCACTAAATCTCCTGATTTTATGGATGTTCCGGAATGGAATACTATACTGTTATGAATATCACCTATGCCAGCTATAGGTTTACCTTTTTCAAATTCATCCGGATATCCACCAGATACCATCATGACCGTCGCAGCGGATTCTTTTATGATCGCGATCTTTGTTTCGGCCAACTTACCGCTGGCTGCATTGATAAAAATTTCAACCAGATCGCTTTTGATCCTTGGTATGACTACCTCCGTCTCCGGGTCACCCAACCTGCAATTGTACTCAATGACCATTGGCTGGCCGTTGACACTGATCAATCCAAAAAATACAAAGCCTGTATAGTCCATCTTTTCTGCCGCAATTCCTTTGATCGTAGGTTCTATGATGCGCGATTTAACTTTTTTCCACATGGCATCATCTACAAAAGGCACAGGCGAGACCGCACCCATACCGCCGGTATTCAGACCGGTATCACCCTCACCTACTCTTTTATAGTCTTTGGCTTCCGGCAAAAGTATGTAGTCTTTGCCATCGGTCAGGGCAAATACTGAAAATTCAATGCCACTTAAAAACTCTTCGATGACTACTTTTTCTGAAGCTTTTCCAAATTTGCCATTGAGCAATTCTGCGAGCTGATTTTTAGCCAAGGTAAGATCATCGCAGATCAATACCCCTTTTCCAGCTGCAAGCCCATCAGCCTTCAATACATAAGGCGGACGGAGACTTTCCAAGAAGGCAAATCCTTCGTATAAGGAAGATTTATTCACTTCAAAATAGGCAGCAGTAGGGATCCCGTATTTCTGCATAAACCTTTTAGCAAATGCTTTGCTGCCTTCGAGCATAGCACCTGCAGCAGATGGCCCTATGATGAGTATATCTTTGGTTTCACCTGTTCTCATGATATCTGTCAGTCCATCCACTAATGGTGCTTCGGGTCCTACCACCAGCATGTCTACGCCTTTTTCGATACAAAATTGCTTCAGACCGCCTATTTCAGATATCTCGATGGCCACATTTTCTCCGCATGTACCTGTACCAGGATTTCCTGGTGCTATGTACAAATGTTTACACAAAGGACTTTGTGCTATTTTCCACGCCAAAGCGTGTTCTCTTCCGCCACTTCCTACTATTAGAATTTTCATGAGTGCTCCATTATTTAACAGCGCAAAAGTACTGTTTAAAAGTGGAGAATTTGCTATCCCTGTGAAAATAAAACTCCCCTAATTGTCAGAGCAAAAAGGGAGTTTTGATATCCGGTTTTATTACTTATTCACTTCTTATCCGGCCATCTGCCTGAGTATATGGTGCTTTGTTTTGTTGAGTTCTGCTTCTATTTTCTCTGTTTTAGAGTGTAACTCCTTAATTTCTGGATATAGCTCATTGTATTGTTTTTCTGCTATGGAAAAAGCATCTTTAAATGTCTGAGGCACATCGGATGTACTATTCCAAATGCTGTAAACTACTCCATAGAGCCTGTCACTGATCGCAGGTTTTGTCTCAAATTCCCTTCTTGCTCTGGTGTCATCTCCATATAATTTAAGCTTTACAGGTATGATATCCTTTTTGACAGCATAAATTTTTTGCAACATATCTGTCAGCGGAGCCGGCATATCGTGAATAGCGGTTTCTGCATTTTTCAACCTTGTTTCGATGTCACCGAGCAGATTGCTCGTTGCACTTAGTTGTTTGACCATGTCGCTGACTTTTGAATAAAATGCAACATTTTCTCCCATATTTTTGGCAGGAATGCTGGATTGATTCAGCAAAGCAGCTTTAAAAGATACCGGCCCGGCCATTTTTGTCAGGACACCATCATGATATTTTGAAAGTGTGACCTGATATTCACCAGGCATGACAAGGTGCCCTTGAGGAGCTGCACCAAATAACTGATCCGGCGCAGGTGTGTACCTTTGTGTAACAGGATTTGCAGGAGCATATCGCATATCCCAGGTAAATCGTTGCAAGCCTTTGCCCGCTGTTCTTTTGATATGTCTGACTACACTGCCCGAGGCATCTGATATCGTAAACAACAAATAAGGATCTTCCTGTGTGTCTTCGAGCCTCAAACTATCTATAGTCGGATAAAACACTTTTTCCTTTTTCTCATACGTTGCTTTTTCACGGTCCTTTCTGATATCTTTCAGCTTTTTGGTCTCTTCCTTTACATAATAAGTAATAACAGCTCCCATTTCAGGATTTGGAGTATTAAAATAACTGCTTCCCAGGTGCCCTTTGTCTCTAAGACCTAATGGAAACCTTGGTATGTACATGAGTGCATCTTTTACAGGAGCAATTATAGCTTCTTTTGCCACGTCATCTTTTTTGATATGCCTGAGTGGTGAGTAATCATCCAATACATAAAATCCTCTGCCAAATGTAGCCAATACCAAATCATTTTCTCTCCTTTGAATCTCAATATCTCTGACTGCAATGGTAGGAAGGCCGCTACCTAATTTCAACCAATTAGAACCACCGGAGGAGCTGAAAAAACATCCAAACTCCGTACCCACAAAAAGTAGATCCTTGTCCACGTGGTCTTCCGCTATGGAGTAAACACTTCCTCGAACAGGTAGATCTGAAGCTATACTCGTCCAGGTTTTTCCGCTATCCATGGACTTAAGCACATATGGTTTAAAATCTCCGTAACGGTGATGATTAAAACATACATAGGCGGTATTTTTATCATGAAGGGATGCAATGATCTGATGAACGTAACTCATCGATGGTACTCCTGGTAAGTTATCAAACTTTGTCCAGTTTTTACCACCATCAGTAGTGTGATGAATCAATCCGTCGTCGGTGCCTACCCAAAGTACATTTTCATCCAGCTTTGATTCAGCTATACTTGTGGTCTGGCCAAAGATGTCCGTACTTCCGTTTTTGGCGATGGCATCTACAGACCATATTTTCCCCATGACTTCGATTTTGTTTCTGTCTATCTGTCTGCTCAGATCAGGACTGATCACTTTCCAACTATTACCCTGATCATCGGTCCTGAAAACCTTATTTGCACCAAAATACAATCTTTTATTGTCAAACTGACTGATGAATAACGGTGCATCCCAGTTCCATCTGTAGGCTTCATCGTTTTCTCCTTCTATTGGCTTTATAGGCAGGTATTCTCCGCTTTTCCTGTCATATCGTACCAATCCACCATACTGACTTTGTGCATAGACGATATTCGGATTGCTCTGATCGATCTGAGACTCAAACCCATCACCCAGAGATGTCACGTACCAGTCGGCATTGACGATACCATTGGCAGATGTAGTGCGACTCGGGCCTCCAAGGCTCAGATTGTCCTGTGTACCACCATGTACTGAATAAAAAGGGTACTCATTATCCGTTGCCACTTTATAAAATTGGGTAACCGGAAGATTGGATTTGAAATCATAGGATTTGGCATGATCATAAGTTTCGTATATTCCACCGTCACACCCTACCAGCAAGTGATTCGGGTCTTTGGGGTCGATCCATATTTCATGATTATCGATGTGTTTGTTGATTTCTCCAAGATTAGATACTGTTTTTCCACCATCGTAAGAAACTTTATAGTATGTATCCGTAATAAAGATTTTTTCAGCATCGTGCGGGTCACATGTGACTTCCTGATAGTAATTACCTGATGTAAATGTACCGCTACGTTTTTCCCAGCTTGCTCCTTTATTGGTAGTACGGTATATCCCACCTTTGCTATCATTGGCTTCTACCACAGCATATAGCATATCCGGATTAACAGGGCTGATGTCAAGTCCTATTCTGCCTATATCTCCTCCCGGCAACCCACCTTCTACTTTGGCCCATGTGGCACCGGCATCTGTGGATTTGTATATTGCTGATTCAGGTCCGCCACCGATGTATGTATATACCTTTCTCATTCTTTGGTGAAAAGCAGCATACAACACTTTATTATCTCTTGGATCCATGACAAGATCGTTGCATCCTGTGTATGAACTTACTGATTTGACGCACGTCCATGTAGCACCGCCATCTGTTGTCTTATACACACCTCTTTCGCCTCCTTCACTCCAAACAGGCCCATAAGCACCTACATAAATTACATTTGGGTCTTTGGGATCAACTATAATCTGGGAAATGTGCTCTGAATTTTTTAAACCCATATTTTTCCAGCTTTTACCTCCATCAGATGATTTGTATACACCATCACCATAACTCACAGAGCGCTGATTATTGTTTTCACCTGATCCCACCCAAACGGTGCTACTGTTATTGGGGTCTAGAGACACACAACCGATCGAATAAGAACCCTCACCATCAAATATGGGCTGGTAAGTGACGCCTCTGTTGGTCGTTTTCCACACACCACCAGAAGATGTAGCCACATAGTATTCGCTGTGATTTTTTGGATTAACTGCAAAATCTGATACACGTCCCGATGTCACTGCAGGACCTATAGATCTGAATCGCAGGTTGGCAAATAGGGAAGCATTGTAAGGATTATCTTTTTTTTCAGTCTTTTCAGTTTTATCACTTTTTTCAGTTTTTTCCTGAGCTTTTGATTTTTGACTGTATAATGGAGATGTAAAAGTTACCATTAAAGCTATGGCTGCAAAAGGAATGAATCTTCTTAACATTTTGGAAAATGAATTTAATGATTTTTGAAAATAAAAGAAATACTCAAATAAAAGGATGAAGTTAGCTATATGTTCAATTTATCGAAGGTTTAAGAACAAATTTCTTTATTTTTGACACATTTTATTAAAAATTTCTTCCTAAATGCAACCCGAAATAAATTTTGTTGTCCTTCTCAATAGATAAAAGATGTTTCAAAACAATAAACTTTAACACCAAAAATAATTAACAAACCAAGTGGTCATTCTTGCAGAAGATAAAATGGTAATTGATGGCTGTATAGCCGGAAAGCGGGATGCACAATACCAATTGTATAAAACGTACAGCAAAGCGATGTTTAATGTTTGCGTGCGTATGATCAATGATGTTAATGAGGCTGAAGATATATTACAAAATGCATTTGTGGATATTTTTACAAAGTTAAAGATGTTCAGATATGAATCTACACCAGGTGCCTGGATAAAGAGAATCGTCGTCAATCATTGTATCAATCATATCCGAGCTAAAAAACAACTTCTTCTTTTGTCAGAACAGGTACCTGACATAGCCGATGACATCAACGAAGAAAGTGTAGAATACGATGTTTCTCTTATAAAAAATGCCATCGGTCAGCTACCGGATGGGTACAGGTCCGTGTTTTGTCTATATGCAATGGAAGGATATGATCATAGTGAGATTGCAGAAATTCTGGACATTAATGAATCTACCTCAAAATCTCAATACAGCAGAGCAAGGGGTAAAGTGTATGAAATTTTAAAATCAAATGGAAGTATTGAAAAAATTTTCCAGTAATAAAGTAAAGTAAACATGAAGCAACTAGAAAAATATATCAAAGAGCACAAGACTGAATTTGATGACCACACTCCGGACAGAAGCATTTGGCTGAGTATTGAGAATGAGCTGAGTCATAGTGAAAAACCTAAATTCATAGCAATAAAGCCCTGGATGGCGGCGGCTGTTGCTGCTTTTGTACTGGGTTTTGGTGTTTTGATAGGTTTGAATCTCAGAAAAAGTCATACCCAACTGGATTACACCAGAAATTCAGATTTTCAACAACTGAAAGATACTGAAACATATTACCAGACACAGGTCAATCTTAAGTTGAATGAGATCAAAGATCCGGAATCAAAGACAAATGTCGTCAACGACCTGAAACAACTCGATGAAATTTACACTCAACTGAAAGCCGAAATCATCAGGTCAGGCTATGCCAATAGTGACATCATTATTCAGGCCATGATTAAAAATCAAAAAACAAAAACCGAAATACTGGAAAATATTTTAAACAAACAAAACCAAATAAAAAATGAAGACCTCACACTTTAAGTCATGGTTGCTCTCCCTTGTTTTTTTATCCACTCAATTGGTCACATTGACCGGCGCAGGGCTGGATTTTGAACTCAAGAAAGCATACTCAAAAGAGTTTACTGCAGATAAAGCTACTCTACTGGAACTTAGCAATAGCTATGGCAAAATAGATGTAAAAACATGGGACAAATCTGCTGTAAAAATCGATGTCACCGTCATCATCAAAGCTTCTACAAAAAGTAAGGCTGAAGAAAAAATGGAACAGATTTCCATTAATCTGGCCAAAAATGGCAATAATATCATTGGTGTCACTGAAATAGGAAATAAAGAAAAATCATGGTGGAGTGGCTGGACCGATTTTGGCAATAATACCAAAATGGAAATCAATTATGAAGTATATATGCCTGCCGGAATGGCATCGATCATAGAAAATAAATATGGCAACATATATCTCCCGGATCTGAAAGGCAAAACAAGCATCAATCTCAAGTACGGCAATCTTCAGGCAAGAGATATCGGCAATGACCTGCTCATGGATATTTCTTATGGTAAAGCAACAGTAGGTATTGTCAAGAACCTCAGCGGAACACTCGCTTACTCAGACTACAGAGGTACTGCCGCTGCTGTAGTGACTTTGACCACAAAATATAGCAAAGTCTACTTAGATAACGCATCAACACTGACAGCCAGTAGTAAATATGATGGGTACAAATTGGGAAGTGTGGGTACCATCACGCTCACCGGAGCTTATGATGATATACAGATACAGTCAGTCAATACTGCCACCATCAATACTAAATATACAGGTGTGGATATCTCATCCCTTAACAACACAATGACAGCTGACATAAGCTATGGAAGTATGAAAATAGAAAACCTCAAAACAACAGTTAAAAATATCACTGTCAATACCAGTTATGCACCCGTCAAAATTTATGGCACAGTTCCAGCAAAAATTGATATCAGTGGCAAATACTTTGATGCAGACCTTGGTAGTGATTTCATTTCAAGGCACAATGTGAAAGATGGCTCCACCAAGGAAATCAAAGGATTTAAAATCAGTGAAAAAGCATCTGCGGAGATAAAAATTAAAACAAGTTATGGCGACGTGATTATCCGGTAATGATCATTGCAGATAGAATAAAAAAGGGGCTTAACTGTCCCTTTTTTATTCTATTTATTTATTTAGACGATAATTGGTTATCAATCCAAGAGATTATCTTTTCAGTATATATCTTGCTGTAAGAGCACCATAACCACCTCTGAATCTATTATATGAACCAGTAGAATCCCATGAATCTAAAAGAACAAATGTAGGAGCCCAGTCAACACTTAAATTAAGCGGAATGTCGTCAAATGAATAATCAAGACCTAAAACACCTGAAACACCAACTTCATAATAATTATCCAATCCAGCGATACCGTAATCCCAAGTTGTAAAAGAACCACCAAAACCCCAGTACCATGTCAATCTTTCAACAGAAGATATGGGTTTGTGCTTTCAAGTAATATGCTCCAGCTGCAATACCGCCCCATCTAATACCTCCAAAAATGTCTAAAGCAGCAGATTCATTCAAAAAGTCTTGTACGATCCAATCAACCCATAACCGAGTTTAGCTCCTACTGCCGATTTGTAATCCTGTGCCTGAACAGATGCAGCATACATAAACATTGCGACAAATGTTGTAATAATTCCTTTTTTCATTTTTTTTTAATTTTTTGGTTAATAAATGACAAATTTACATGAAAAATAATATAATATGTTTTTTTTATTATAAAAAATGCACATCGTTTATCAGATGGCTGTTTTCACTTTGTAATTGGTTACTTTCTTCGCTTTTTTGTCGTTTTTGTGCCGGAAGTTGATCCTCCGTCATTATTTCCAAAAGCAAATTTACCACCTATACCGACCGATACCAGTCCAAGTTTGTCAACACCCGTAGCACCGACCTGATAATATCCTATATCCAAGCCGAATTTATGTCTGGATCCAAACAAAAATCCAAAATTACCCCCTAGATAATTCCAACCTTCCACACCGCCTATAGTAGAAAACTGATATATATATCTTGGACTTGCGTAGATTGTAAATTTTTCTGTAGGGTGAAAACTGGTGTATAAAGGTAACTGAACATTCCAAAGTCCAGTGATCAGTCCGAAAGTACCAGCTTCTGCCCCAATACCCAATGCGAATTCAGACGATCTGTCGCCTATCAACTGATATTTTGCGCCAACTCCTAAGTTGAGATTGGTGTTCATGCGCAAGGTTACATCCAGTTTTTCTGTGACACCATACTTACCTGATAGCTCTATATTTGGAAATCGGAAACTTGGAATTTCGTCAATTCCTAATGAATCTTCCAAATCAGTGAAAGATGGTGATTGAGATAAATTGAGTGATATCATACCTTCACCATTGCCCTCTCCTACCGATCTACCGTCCTGATAACCCGTAAGTGATGCACATCCTGTAAAAAGTAAAGAAGACAGAATCATAAGTCCAAAAAAATAAGTTTTTGTTTTCATACTATTATTTATTTGATTTTGAGAAATGAGATTACATTGGCGAAAAATATAGGTTCTGATTATTGAAAATGGTTCACTCAAAATGCTAAAATTTGCTAACAGATTTTCCATAAATATAAAGATTATTTTTGAGCCAAATGTTTTAATATTTCCTGAATTTCCATACCTTTTTTATGTTTTATTCTTTCTTTTGCGATTTTTGAAGCATTGATCATCCCTCCGGCAAAATATCGAATCAACCATGGTGATACGCTGATGATAGCATCTCCTAATGATAAAACGGTACTTACTTCTATAAAAACTGCACCCAAAGCGACCATAAGTGCTAAAGATTTTAAACCATCTTTGGTATCTCCATTCAAAGCTTGACCCAAACCCGGTACCATTGCACTGTAAAACATAGCTGTATAGGGATTTTTTTGATGTAATTTTTGAATCGTAGTAAACCTATCTGATAATAGTCTTTTATCATGGTCCGTCAAATAAGTCAAAAAAAGCAATTCATTATCTTCGGTGACAGGTGTTTTTTGCAATAATTGACACAATCCGATATAAAATCGTTTATTGTCAGCTGATTCAATATCTACATCTTTTAGTTGATTGGCGCTGACCAAGGCACTTTCATAATCTTCATTTTTAAGATGAACAAGGATTTTACTTCTTATTGCGTCATTTTTTTTATCCCAGTCTTCATTTCCAAAAAAATATAAATCAGCATATTTCAGGCTCTTTTCAGGATTATTAAGTTGAGCATACAGATTAGATATCTTTATGAGTAAATCAGAAGAATTGTCTTTACTAACGAAATATACCCTGAGATATTCTTTCAATGCATATTCGTATTGTTGAGTTGCGTACAATTTTTCGGCAAATTCCTGTGATGGCACTTGTCCTGTTAAGTAGATATTCAGAAGGAAACTACATACTAAGGCCGGATAAATAGCGATGCGTTTTCTCATCAATACGTTTTTTTTGTGATCGATTATATTTTTTGGCACTTACTACAGATCCGTATATGTTTCCAAGGTAAAAGCCCACACTCAGACCTCCATAGATCCAGCCGCCAACAGAAGAAATACCACTCTTTTTAAACCTGCTGTAAGATTGCCATCCAGTACCGGCAATAAATAAAAAACCCAAAAGTCCATTCTTCCAGTCATTAGTATATACTCTACCGCTGCCTGGCAACATGGTAGATAAGATACCTGCTTTTACCGGTGACTTCGTAGGCATATTTATGTACTCAACTTTTAAATTCAATAGGTTTTGATCTGAAATAAGATGATTGTCTTCTGGAAACTTTCCATTTAGCAAATCAACAGCATAAATAAATTTTCCTCCATTTGGACCATACTTTTCATCTTTTAATATACCATTTGATGTTATTAATTGAATTGCATCGTTGTTTTTTTCAACACCTACCATACCCAAAGCGTATTCAAATATAATATCCTTTGGAGTGTTGTTGTCTATTTTGAATTGCGAAGCGATTCTGTTGAATTCACCATTCTGACGTGAGCAGTACAACAAGTCCTTTATATAGTTTATATTATTCGGGTACAAATAATTTAATCTTTCAAACTCTTCTACTGCAAATTTGTACTCCTTTTCGGTCTTCAAAAATCTGGCAAACCTGTATAGCTGTTCCTCATCCTTATGAGTCGAGTCAACCTGTGCCTCAGCTATAAGTATTCCGAATGAAAAATATAGTCCTACAACAAAAATTGATTTGATAATTTTATTCATCTACAGGATCTAAAAATTTATTTTTTGACTTATCAAAAGGATAGTTTTCAAGACTTATAGGGTTGCATCTGACCAATCTGTCAAAAGTCATGAGTCCGCCTTTAACAAAACCCTTTTTTTTGAAAGAATGCAAACAATATTCTGAGCAGGAAGGATGAAAATTGCAGGAATTAATATCCTGAGATGAAAGAAATGACTTGTAAAACAAAAACATTCCGTACAACACAATTTCTATCTCAGAATCTCTTGATGACTGTATGGATTTTACTGTTTCGATGGCTTGATTTTTCCTTTTGGACTCCTTATGGATGATGCTCATGACCGTATATATCTCATCTTGTGTTTGACATATTGCGCCAACATGTACCAACACCATCAGACTAAAAACAAGCGACCACTCGATGAGAAATAATTTCTTTTTCATAGTTTTTTACGTTCAATTGATGCTAAGGTTTTTAAACTCCATAGCTTTGTAGACGTTTTCATTCGTTCCTGTATGCTTACTTGATATTTTACAAGGTATAGGCAAACCATTTATTATCTTAAAATCAGAGAAAAATGACACACTTATCTCCCTATCTGACGGATCATTAAAGCTTACAGATTTCAAAAGATTATCTTCTACAATAGTGTAAGCATTCTTAATCAGTTTTTGAAAATTTACCGGAGGATTCCATTTTACAATTGTTTGATTATCTTTTTTAGAGATATCCGCCACTGTAAACCCGGATTCTTTCAAACCAAAATCATTTTTATATAAATGGATAATATCGTTAAAAAAAGAAATATCATCCCATTTGGCAAATGCAAAAGATGACACCAAACTATCCCTGTTGTATTTTTCAAAAATAGTATCATTCAGTATCCAAGTCTCATCTTGGGGAAATGACAATTTGAATTTTATAAATCTCTTTTCATTATCAATACTTACCCTACCTTTTATCAGCTTTAAATTTTGATTTCTCTTTTCCTTCATAGTAAACTCTCCATTCAAAGTCACAAAACTCTGGCCAAAACCACTACCAAAAAGAAATAACAGTAATCCGATGAATAATGATTGCAATAGACTCTCTTTCATATAATTTACGTCATGTCTTACATAACATGTTTGGGAGAAAGTGAAGGAATTCTAAATTTACTTAAAATCTAAAATTTTGAGGATGCTTTTATATTGTACATAAGAGTATGTTTAAATTTTTATTGCCTTAAAATCAATATATTATGAACCTGACTTCAAAATAATCGCCTTATTTAGTTCACCTGCCCGCCTATGATATAGTTGTCAGGCAGGCTAAATGCGTTGATTATTTTATTGTCTGAACCATAAATTCTTGATTTACAATTAAAAAAAATTTTAAACATACTCTAAAAAAAAGGCACTACTCATATCATCAAAATAAATCATTAAGGATGTGAATAGTGCCTAATAATATCTAAAAACTTTACATTTTTTTAGCAAGTCTTTAATTTAGATTTGCTGTAATATAAAATTACAACAATCTTTATTATACTATGTTAAAAGATTCTAAAATTACTGGGTCAACACTTACATTTGCGGCAAGAACTAAGGCATAAATAAGGTATCCTATCAAAGTACCGACTATACAACCGTACAAGGCATTCTTAACTTCTTTCTTTCTGCCTTCGCCTTCATCCATTGTCAGATAAACTACCAACATGCCTATCACTCCAAAGCAAAATCCCCACAAAAATCCTGGAATACCTAATGGACGATCATCCCCTTTAGCAAAAAACTCATCCTCACTTGCCTGAGAAGCCAACTGAACATCTTGAAGTAGTTCCGGATTTTTTTCTAATAAACTCTGGAAATTTGCATTCTCTTTTTCCACATACCTGTCAATCAGGTCTAACTCTTGCATCGCATTGTCTATTTCCAATATGGAAGTACTACCCGAGTTTGGTGTTACTGAACCTGAGTTGGACGCATACACATTTGTACCCAATACAATAAATAGAAGCAAAAAAGTTGAGATAAATGTTTTCATATTCTTTTGATTTTTTAGAAGTAAAATTTAATTGCAAAAGCAAAGCTATAAATTAATTATTTACAACCAAAGAGTTTTTTATTTTTTTTCAATACATCACACATATTTTTAAAAAATGTAGTAATATTACACTTTTAAACATTATGATAAATTCATATCTATATTTTTGTAGATGTACATTGGCAATTTTGTTTTGGTCGTTCGTTGTAGTCTTTACTGGTTCCGCTCAGCCCGATTTTGAAAACAAAACAAGGTTGTACAAAAAATCTTTTCCCACCAGAAGCGTGATACCCGGCGGAATACTTGACCTTGACGGTGACCTTATTGACGATATTGTTGTTATTGACAAAGGTATTTGGCTCAAATCTTTCATCAGCAGTGGCAGGCATTTTGCAATCAAGTTGACAGATTCCTTAAGATTAGCTCAAAACAGCGAGATCACCCTTGCCGCCGGTGATCTCAATAATGATGGTACACCTGAAATCATAACAAGTGGCGAATATAGCCTGATCAATGTGAGTTCATTTATAAATAACAAAATCACAAAAAAAGCTTTTCAATCGGGCATTTATGCTCAAGGGTCCAACACCATAGACATCAATAATGATGGATGGCTGGACTATTTCCTGACCAATGATGATGGTCCCAGCCGCATATATCTCAATGATAAAAACGGTAACCTGGTACTCACACCAGTCATTGACTTTATGAAGGGTGACACAACTGATGGGTCTGGAAATTATGGTAGCGTCTGGACGGATGTCAATGGCGATTTTCTGCCTGATCTGTCCATTTCCAAATGCAGGGCTTATATAACCAGAGCTGATGATCCTCGCCGAATTAATAGATTATACATCAATAGAGGTAACAGTTTCTTCGAAGAAAAAGGAGCTGAATTTGGCTTGAACAGTGGAGAACAATCATGGGTGACAGCATTTGGTGATCTGGACAATGATGGAGATCAGGATGCCTTTGTGGTCAACCACTATGCACCACACATACTGCTGGAAAATGTGGCCAATCAGAAATTTGTACCAGTAACCAAGGGCCCTTCTATCTCCTCCTTTGGTTTTCAGGCTATCATGATTGATCTGGATAATGATGGTTTTCTGGATATCGTCACCGCTGGTGTAGATGGTGTCATCATCTTTCATAATCAGGGCAATATGACATTTAAAAACCTAAGAGATGTTTTAGGGCCGAATCTGCCAAGGTCGCTGACTTCAGGTGATCTTAATGATGACGGTTTTCCCGATATTTATGCACATATCAATGAGCCGATCAATCTGCCGGGTCTCAAAGATGACGAACTATGGCTCAATAAACCAAACCAAAACCATTTTATAAAGTTAAATCTGGAAGGTAGCAAATCCAACAGATCTTCAGTAGGCGCACATATCACTCTTTTTACACCGAAAGGAAGACAAGTCAGATATGTCAAAGGTGGTGAAAGTTATGGCATATTTAACTCCTTCCAGCAGATATTCGGTTTAGGTACTTCGGATAAGATAGATAGTGTGCGGGTCCGATGGCCGTCCGGGACCACGGAGACTTTCACCCAACTAAAAGCTGACAATACTTACTTCATTCAGGAAGCAAAATGTATCACCCCGCATCTTCCTGTCTATAATGATGAGATAATATGGAAAGGAAACGCTATTTCTTTGGTTGCACCGACAGGCTATGCTTCCTACTTATGGAATAACGGGAGCACCACTTCCAGAATTGAAACCAACATTCCCAAAGTATTTTGTCAAAATGACTGATTCTAAAGGATGTACTACCATTTCTAAGCCCATAAATGTAATTTCAGGATGCTTCGCTCCAGGTACAAAACTGATCAATGATGTACGTGAAGTCAAAATATGTAAAGGAACATCTGTAGACATCGCCTCTGTCAAAGCCGATAAATACAAATGGAGCAATGGAAGCACTGATCAAAGCATACTGATCGATAAATCCCAGACATTGACACTTGCATCCACAGATTATTGCAACACCACATTAACTGATACGATCACCATTAAAATGGTTGAATTTGATTGGACTTTAAAAGGCGACTCTATCAAAAAGGGAAGTACAGCAACCTTAAAATCCAATTTGCCTATGACCCAATGGTTTGAATATCCTGATTTAATAAATCCTGTTTTTACCGGCCCGCTTTATAAGACATCACCTTTGGATTCTACCATAAAATATTATGCTCGGGCTAGTGAAGTCATCGATTTTAAAACAAAAAAAGTAGGAGCTTATACCTTTCCTGCTACTGATTTGTATGGTGCCAATACTCTGGCCGGTGGCTTAGTCTTTAACGTCGAAAGGTCTTGTATTATCAAATCTGTACTCAGCAATTCAGATACAAAAGGAAATCGAAGAATCATTATTGCTGATAAAGATGGAAATATTCTGTTTTCAAAAGATGTACTGATTGAGGTGGGTTCTTTCAGAATTCAGCTTGACGCGGCTTTAAAACCAGGCATCCAATACAAAATGTACACCGATGAAGCATTTAATATCAAAGAATTAGGTTATAAGTCTCCTCGTTTGGTACGCACTTTCAACAATACCCAATATCCATATATTATTGATAATGTACTCACTATCAATGCATCCACTTTTGGCGCTATTTATTACTACTATTTCTATGACTGGGAAGTGCATTATGATCACGTAGTGTGTCAAAGTGATATCAGAGAAGTGAAAGCATTTGTAGAAAGGCCTACAGATACAGGTGATATCACTGCACAACTTACCAATATTGAGATATATCCTTCTCCGGCTTTTGACAAAATATCAATAAACTATCCCGAACAATTATCAGTCAAAAGTTTCAGTATTGTCGATATTCAAGGAAAAGAAAAGTACTTTCAAAATTCCAAAGTCACTGAGGTGGATATAAGTCACTGGAATACAGGTATTTATTTTGTGACAATAATAAGTGAAGGCAGAAATTACACTTCAAAATTTATAAAACAATAGATATCATGTCAGCTTCTTCTTGTAGCAAAAAATGCTGTCATTAAAGTGGCGCATTCATCATGTCTGATACCAAATTCAAGTTTAGTTGCCGGATGTAACAACTCTTTACCATAACGCATAAACCCTCTCTTTTCATCACTTGCCCCATATACTATTCTATCGATCTGAGACCAATACAATGCACCGGCACACATGATACAGGGTTCTAATGTCACAAACAAAGTACATTCCTTGAAGTATTTACTGCCTAAATAAGAAGATGCCGTCGTTATAGCCAGTATCTCAGCATGGGCAGTTACATCATTGAGCAACTGTGTTTGATTATGTGCTCTGGCTATGATTTGATTTCTGGATACTATTACAGCACCTACGGGAACCTCTCCTGCATCTCTTGCTTTTTCTGCTTCTTTTATCGCTTGCAGCATAAAGTGTTCATCCGAATAAATATTTAGCATACCGGCTATTGTGTTGGTCACGCAAAAGAAATATTTTTTAAATATAAAACAAATTAAAACCCTCAAAAGTCAATAAAAAATATTTTCAGTTACAAATAACAATCCAAAGTTTTGTCCTCATCATATATCTTTCTACTTTTGCGCATGGAATATATAAATACAATTCATCAGATAGAAGAAGCACTTACATTCGATGATGTGCTCTTGATCCCTTCATACTCCGAGGTACTACCAAGAGAAGTAGACATCTCCACTCAGTTTACCACAGATCTAAGAATAAAATCCCCCATTGTCTCCGCTGCTATGGATACTGTGACCGAGTACAAGCTGGCTATAGCTATGGCAAGAGAAGGCGGACTCGGCATCATTCATAAAAATATGACCATCGAAGCGCAAGCCAATCAAGTCAGGTCAGTCAAAAGATCAGAGAGTGGTATGATCCTCGATCCGGTGACGCTGACCCAGGATGCTAAAGTCAAGGATGCCCACCACCTCATGTTTATCAACAAGATTGGGGGCATACCAGTCATAGATAGCCAAAATAAGCTTGTAGGCATACTGACCAACAGAGACCTGAGATTTGAAACAGAAGCAGAGCGCAGTGTCACAGAAATCATGACAAAAGAAAGGCTCATAACTGCTCCAAAAGGTACAACACTACCACAAGCTAAAGAAATCCTTCAAAAATACAAAATCGAAAAACTACCTGTTGTAGATGATGCAAATACACTCATAGGCTTAATTACGTATAAAGATATCATGAAACTCGAAAACTTTCCCAACTCAGCCAAAGATACACATGGGAGATTGTATGTAGGTGCGGCTGTAGGAGTTTCGAAGGATCTTTTCGAACGTGTAGATGCATTGGTTCAAGTAGGTGTAGATGTGATCTGTATAGATACGGCACATGGACATTCAAAAGGTGTATTGGACGCTATAGCTTCAGTAAGAAAAAGACATAAAGACCTTCAAATTGTAGGTGGAAATGTGGCGACGGCCGAAGGGGCAAAAGCTTTAGTTGATGCTGGTGTAAACGGCGTCAAGGTAGGTGTTGGTCCCGGTAGTATATGTACCACAAGGATCGTGGCAGGAGTCGGAGTACCTCAGCTTTTGCCATCATGAATGCTGCAAAAGGACTTCAAGGCACCGGAGTACCCATCATAGGAGATGGCGGTATCAGATATACAGGTGATATCGCAAAGGCACTTGCTGCAGGAGCAAGCTCGATAATGGCAGGATCCTTATTTGCCGGTACGGAAGAAGCTCCCGGTGAGACAATACTCTTTGAAGGTAGGAAATTTAAAGTTTACAGAGGAATGGGTTCACTCGGTGCCATGGAATTGGGTAGTAAAGACCGGTATTTTCAGGATATTGAGGATGATGTAAAAAAATTAGTGCCTGAAGGAATTGAAGGAAGAGTACCGTATAAAGGATCTGTATCTGAAGTGATGGTACAGTATCTCGGAGGACTACGCGCAGGTATGGGTTATTGCGGAGCGGCAAATATAGCAACGATGCAACAAGCAAAAATGGTCAGAATTTCGGGTTCTGGCATACTAGAAAGTCATCCACACAATATTACCATCACTAAAGAATCACCGAATTATAGTAAAAAAGGCTAGTTCATCAGCTTGATTTTAAAAAAAAAATAATTTTTTTTCCAAAACATTAAACCTTTCACTAATCTATTGAATTCTGGATTACAAAATTTTAATGAAAATATTAAAAAAATACGAATATTAAGAAACTAAATATGTTGGTTTTTCGTTTACTGTAGAGTTGCAAGTTATGATATCAGTACGTACATTTGCAGTATCCAAAGACAGTAATATTGTTATCTTACCCGTGGTGCTTTAATACTATCTTTGGGTTTTATTTTGACATAAGGGATACAGTGCTGCTGTATTAAACAATAAAGGTGGTGATACATCTGTAAGAAGTAGTTTTCTTATTTTGAGACCTTAGTCGAAAGAGCCCTCGTAAGTTAGTTACCTGGGCTCTTCGCATTTTTAATAGGCATGTGACTAAGAGTATGTTTAAACTTTTATCATTTGGCTCAAGTGGCAAATTTAATTTTATCCAGCGTTATATTTTTCGCCGTTCAGCGTCAGGCTATGCTTGAACTTCCGGCTACGACTGCAAAATATGCCTTGTCCAAAATTAAATTTCCTCACTTTCGCTCAAACATAAAAATTTAAACATACTCTAAAGTTCTAAAAAGTTCTAAAAAAAAAATCTTCATCTTTGAGTACAAAAATATAAATAAACCTTTATTAATTTATATTGTCAAATCAGAACTTTTATTTAACCTTTAAAAATCAAAATCATCATGAAAAATTATTTTCTGCTTCTCACAGCCTTTATTTTAAGTTTAAATATCTCTGCACAAAGCGATGAAAATGCTACAGGACTACCCGGAGACAATTTTAGTCTTGAAGGTGCTCTTGAGCTTTTCAAAAATGCATCATCACCGGAAGACTTTGAAAAACAACTGAATTCTGAAAATAATCATGTCAATAACCTTGATTTAAATGGAGATGGAGACATTGATTATATCAGAGTCATCTCAAAGGTGGACAAAGATGCACATCTTCTCATAAATGTTTGGGGTTGGCCTACCTTAAGATACATTTATGCACCAGCTTATAGACCTTGGATCTCACCTTGGAGATGGAGATCATACCCGACATGGTGGAGTCCTTGGAGACCGTTTTCTTGGTCAGTCTGGCACCCGTACAGAGTTCGTCATTACAGACCTACTGTAAGGATAGTCAGTACTCATAGAGTGGTCAGAGCTCATAATGTATACAGACCTGCAAGAGTGACATCTACAACTGTAAGAACAAGGCATGCAGGTGCCCACGCTAATTATAAAGTAAACAGGACTAAAACCAAAGTAACAGGACCCAGAGGTAATTCTGTAACAAAAAAGACCACCACTGTCAAAGGGCAAAAGGGCCAAGTCAAAGCCCAAAAAACAACGGTGAAACGAGGTAGAAAGGGGTGAATTTGATCCTCCTTATGGTTTTAATTTCTATAAATTAAGATTTGCGTTAAAATTTATAGGGCTGTTTTCACT
This sequence comes from Saprospiraceae bacterium, assembly GCA_016718205.1. Taxonomy (GTDB): domain Bacteria; phylum Bacteroidota; class Bacteroidia; order Chitinophagales; family Saprospiraceae; genus OLB9. The sequence goes on along the minus strand of JADKEB010000033.1, from coordinate 474,807 downwards.
GATTAGCTTTTTTTTATTTTTTCTTACAAATATGAAGATGATATCTAATTTAGAGTGGTTTAAGCAATATATATTTTACAGAAAATGCTTATTAATTTCTTGTGTAATTTGGTTAATATTTATTGTAATAACCAATTACTATGTCATTAACCCAATTTTAGAAAAGTTAATGTATATTTATCCTATTTCTATCGTGTTAACTGTAATTATGTTTGATTGGACTCAAAAACCTAGCTATATTTCAATTTATAACTCAGAAACCTCAGAAACCGGTATTGAAATTGAATTATTCATTCCTGATACTCGTTACCATGTAAGTTTTAACGAAAAATGTGTAAGAAAGTACCAGTTTTCATTAGAAGAATCACCGAGATTTATTATTAAAAAGGGATACTTACAAATACTGGATAAAATTTCTGTTCAAATAAAACTATCCGATCAGGAAAAAGTAGTTACTCCATTTTTGAGTTTTAGTTGGGGGACAAAAGTTGTTATAAATAATTTGGGTCATTTTGGTGAAGTGATATACTGTTAGAAGTCACCTCGATGGTCGAAGTTTTATCTTCGATTCAATACATTAATTAAGAATCCCGCTAAACCTGGACAAGTTTTGTAATTCTTAGACTACAAGGGCCACATGACTAACGAAGTTTTGTGGCTTTTGTGTGTTTAAAGGGCGGCGATATTTTTTAATCATCTCTAAATTACCGAACCATAAGACAGGCGACCTTCATCCTTCTTCAAGATAGGGCTTGGCAAACATAAAACGTAGTACTTCATGCAGTGACCGGAAATATGGGTTATTTTTATGGTTTTACCAGAAGTGTAACCTACCTGATTTAAATGGACACAAGAAGCCTTTGAGAAATATGACCTATATCCCACTACTTGATCCTATTGTGCTCCTTGAGTATGCTGATGACCTCTGCTTCCGATAAGCCAGCTATATTTATTATCATAGCCATAGGTATATCCTGATCAAAACAATTGAGCACTACCTCGATCTTCCCTTCGATCTTCCCTTCGATCTTCCCTTTTTGTATTCCAATTTGTACCCCTTCATTTCTGTTTTTCTGGACTATTCTGTCGTAAGTGGTCATGATATTATCTTTTATGGGTTGTGGTATAGATTTTATGGTCTCGGCCAATAATTCTTCCGTAATGTCAGATACATTTAATGCATAAACTACTATCTTCTCCAAAAAGTTCCAGTTTGGGTCTTTTATTGGAAATAGCCGGAATATCCGCTCAAAATCAGCTTGCAGTGTTACAGGATTTATGCGCCACTTTTGAGCTATCACCGCTGCTGCCATCATAGCATCTCTGATGGTTTCAATCTTATCTTCTGAGATCGTATTGAGAGCAAAAACAAGTGAGCAAGCTTAGGTACATAGTTTTTGATATAGTCAGGGTATGAATCAAATAAAGAAGAAAGGTCAGCTAAAGTCCATTCCTTTTTCCTTGGTAGTATATCATTGGTACGATGACTTTCAACTTCTTTTTTTCAGCAAGACACTTCACCCAATGTGCAAACATATAGTGACCCACCTGTATCAAAACATGTTTGTCAGGGGAAGATTTGTGTTCAAAAAGAATAGCTATATCCGTTCGTGCTGGATGATTGCTCAGTGAAACTTCAAAAACCAAGTCAGAAAAATGTTCTTTCAATGCTTCATTCAGATAGGATTCTTGGAAGTACCTTCAGAGATGAAAGATTCAAAATTTTAAGCATTTCATCGGGCAAAATCGCTCTAAAAAGCAATAGCCCTGCTAGGATCAGAAAAAGATTCCCTAACAAATTTGTCGTGTATGTTGTGGACACCATCTTGCATTTCACAAAAATACAAAAATCAATTCATATTGAATATAAATATAACCAATGTGGTAAAAATTCTCCGTGGCACTAATGGTAATCCAGCCGTGGGTGCCATAAGGGGCAAGTAAACAAGGGGTACCGAAGAAGCTGCTAACAAAATCAAAGCGTGCCGGCGATTTTGCTACAGACGTCTGAGCGCAACTATACTTTTCATGGTCATTCTGGCACCCGTACAGAGTTTGTCATTACTGACCTACTGTAAGGATAGTCAGTACTCACAGAGTGGTCAGAGCTCATAATGTATACAGACCTCCAAGGGTGACATCTACAACTGTAAGAACAAGGCATGCCGGTGCCCATGCTAACTATAAGGTAAATAGGACTAAGGCTCTGTTAAAAAATAACTGAAACATTTTGTCTCGTTCTTTTGTCTTTTTCTGCGTTGTAAAATCGTTAAATAGCTAAGGCTATTCGCCTCATTTACGCCTTGAAAAAGAACAAATTAACTTCGCCAATTCTGCACCATTTATTTATTAACAGAGCCTAAAACCAAAGTAACAGGACCCAGAGGGTAATTCTGTTACAAAAAGACCACCACTGTCAAAGGGCAAAAGGGCCAAGTCAAAGCCCAAAGAACAACGGTGAAACGAGGTAGAAAGGGGTGACCCAACATCTCACAAAGAAAAAGTGCATGCCTTTGGTATAAATAATGTGTGAATGTCGATGGTCGAAGTTTGTAACTTCGCCCATCGACATTAAGAATCCCGCTAAACCTGGACAAGTTTTGTAATTTTAGACTACAAGAACCACATGAATAAAGAAGTTTTGTGGCTTTTGTGTGTTTAAAGGGCGGCGATATTTTTTAATCATCTCTAAATTACCGAACCATAAGACAGGCGACCTTCATCCTTCTTCAAGATAGGGCTTGACAAACATAAAACGTAGTACTTCATGCAGTGACCGGAAATATGGGTTATTTTTTATGGTTTTACCAGAAGTGTAACCTACCTGATTTAAATGGACACAAGAAGCCTTTGAGAAATATGACCTATATCCCACTACTTGATCCTATTGTGCTCCTTGAGTATGCTGATGACCTCTGCTTCCGATAAGCCAGCTATATTTATTATCATAGCCATAGGTATATCCTGATCAAAACAATTGAGCACTACCTCGATCTTCCCTTCGATCTTCCCTTCGATCTTCCCTTCGATCTTCCCTTTTTGTATTCCAATTTGTACCCCTTCATTTCTGTTTTTCTGGACTATTCTGTCGTAAGTGGTCATGATATTATCTTTTATGGGTTGTGGTATAGATTTTATGGTCTCGGCCAATAATTCTTCCGTAATGTCAGATACATTTAATGCATAAACTACTATCTTCTCCAAAAAGTTCCAGTTTGGGTCTTTTATTGGAAATAGCCGGAATATCCGCTCAAAATCAGCTTGCAGTGTTACAGGATTTATGCGCCACTTTTGAGCTATCACCGCTGCTGCCATCATAGCATCTCTGATGGTTTCAATCTTATCTTCTGAGATCGTATTGAGCGCAAAAAACAAGTGAGCAAGCTTAGGTACATAGTTATTGATATAGTCAGGGTATGAATCAAATAAAGAAGAAAGGTCAGCTAAAGTCCATTCCTTTTTTCCTTGGTAGTATATCATTGGTACGATGACTTTCAACTTCTTTTTTTCAGCAAGACACTTCACCCAATGTGCAAACATATAGTGACCCACCTGTATCAAAACATGTTTGTCAGGGGAAGATTTGTGTTCAAAAAGAATAGCTATATCCGTTCGTGCTGGATGATTGCTCAGTGAAACTTCAAAAAACCAAGTCAGAAAAATGTTCTTTCAATGCTTCATTCAGATAGGATTCTTGAAGTACCTTCAGAGATGAAAGATTCAAATTTTTAAGCATTTCATCGGGCAAAAATCGCTCTAAAAAAGCAATAGCCCTGCCAGGATCAGAAAAAGATTCCCTAACAAATTTGTCGTGTATGTTGTGGACACCATCTTGCATTTCACAAAAATACAAAAATCAATTCATATTGAATATAACCAATGTGGTAAAAATTCTCCGTGGCACTAATGGTAATCCAGCCGTGGGTGCCATAAGGGGCAAGTAAACAAGGGGTACCGAAGAAGCTGCTAAAAAAATCAAAGCGTGCCGGCGATTTTGCTTCAGACGTCTGAGCGCAACTATACTTTTCATGGTCATTCTGGCACCCGTACAGAGTTTGTCATTACTGACCTACTGTAAGGATAGTCAGTACTCACAGAGTGGTCAGAGCTCATAATGTTAAATAGCTAAGGCTATTCGCCTCATTTACGCCTTGAAAAAGAACAAATTAACTTCGCCAATTCTGCACCATTTATTTATTAACACAGCCTAAAACCAAAGTAACAGGACCCAGAGGTAATTCTGTAACAAAAAAGACCACCACTGTCAGATGGCAAAAGGGCCAAGTCAAAGCCCAAAGAACTACAGGATGAGAGGCAGGAAAGGGTGATGATTCTGCAATGAAATAAACTTCTTATCAACATAAATGACCTACCTTCCTTTTGAATTATTCGTAACTTTTTTATACAAAAATTGTATTATATCACCAATTACCTAGGATAAATTATCATATTATGTTAATAATATGTTAATGTTGGTAAATAATTTGGTAATTACGTACCCCCCTACATTTGTCACACTATAAAAAGTATATAGTGGATAATAGAAATAAAGGTGAAGATTACAGAAGTAAACTTTTTGACGGTGCATTACATTCTTTTTTGATACCTCAGCATGGTGGTATTTTGTGTTACTTTGTGTAGGTAGTTTGCTGGCGATGTATGTACAAAGTGAACTGATACTTACTGACGAAGTGTACTATAATACACTCGGAGAGCAGCTGACCATAGAGAGGATCAAAGAAGTACTGGATGCACAAAAAAAATATGTTTGGATAGGATACGTGCTTGTACCGTTGATGATAGTGATACAAGCTTTTCTTATCACTTTGTGTCTCAATGTTGGGGTGATATTGCTGGACTGGAAGATCACTTTCAGAAAGATGTACGGAATGGTGATCAAAAGTAGCATCATCTTTTTATTGTACAAACTGGTGATTATCTTTGTACTGCTGATGGTCGATTTGGACAAAGTAGAAGACATGATGAAAGCAGACAAGTTTTCTCTTTTGAGTTTGTTAGGTCAAAATAGTGTTCCAAAATGGATGTATTATCCTTTTCAGACGGTCAATGTGTTTGAGATCATTTTTGTTGTGTTGTTAGGGTATGGTATCTCATATCTCAAAGACGAAGTAAAACCTAAGATAGGATTTGTACTCAGTACGTACGGTGTAGGATTGTTATTTTGGGTACTTTTTGTAGTGTTTATAATGATTAATATCGGTATTTAGTCCCTTTCGGGATGAAATATCAAAAAATATATGGTCGCGACATATAGCCTATATCCACAGGGCTTGGTGATGTGGGTGAGTTTTGGTATTATTAATTTCTTAAAATTATTTGAAATGAAAAAGTTAAAGGAAGACAACCTTTGTTCCATTAATGGAGGTTTATGGTCTTGTTTTTTTTCTGTACACATTTATTTGGCTACAAGATCAGTCCTAACAGCAAGGCAAGGTGGCGAGGCGTTTCTGAATTACTGCTGGAACAACTGATTATTCGATTTTTTTTTAATCATTAAAATACATTAAAATAACAAAAAATGAAAGCTTTAGAATTATCAAGTTTAGAAAAACATCAAGGAGGACGTAAAGATAGAAATTGTGCGTTAGCTGGAGCGGCTATAACTCTTTTTGCATTTATTCCTGGTACACAAGGTGCAGCTGCAGGTGGTTTATTGGGGGCAATTTATTATGGTTGTTTTTCATGATAGATTTATTACTCAGATGTTAACATTTTTAGAAATTTAAGGCATAATACAATATTTAAAGTGTAGTATTTACTATTATTAAACATTATTAAACTAAATTTAAATAAGCTTACATTTTATTTTTAATTAATGTATAACATCTGAGTATATTTTTACATTGTTTATTACATTTGCAGCATATTTAGTTATTAAATTTATTAATTTTTAGTTGTATATTATGAAAACATATTTGCTTTCAATTTTAGCTCTGGTATTTTTTGTAATGTTATTTTCCAATGGTGGACAAAACGAAGAATTCAGAAAGAATCCTGCTGTTTTTGTGGTACTTTTTTCTGGAATCCTATACTACATCATAAGAATTATTATAGTTTTATTTAATAATTATAGGAGTGTTTAAATCAATTTCGTTTTTTAGCAGCAGCGTTAGGTGTAGAACAAGTAAAGTCTAAAGTACCCCCGCATCACCAGACAACAATCTAGCTAAATTAGTTAAAATTAAAAGCTACAAAAGTAGCTATCCATATTTGTGTTTTAAATTTTGAACCCTAGGTCATAAAAAATTTTATACATTATTTGTGGGTAACTAAAAATTAGTGAGCGACTTTACTCTTTAAGTAAGCAACTAAATCATTGTCTTTTTTTCGGGGTATTATAAAGTTTTAATTATTTCAGGTGGAGATGCGATTAGTGGCTTTGTGCTGGATTTGAATCAGATTTCTGCAGTGTATGTTATAGGGGCTTGGGCAAATTTGCATTATTGTGCTATTAGATCCCTCTGAAATTAAGTTTGATTTAGCTATAAGAAATATTACAATACTTTTCTATGTGTATCAAATATTCTTTTATCTATGTACTTTAGGCAAAGAAGTTAAAATGAAGATTTACGTTAAATTTAATTTTGGTGATTGCTTGTCAGTATCCAAATTATTTTTTATTTCCATTAATCATTTTGTTGAGAAACATTTAATTTTTGTGTGTTTATGAATACCACATTAAACTACTTGAAATTATCCCTAATCATCTTTCTTGCGACCTTAGCTCTGGGAGTAATTTTTATTATTATCCCGAAAATCTACAAAAAATCTGTAGAAAACAAAGTAGCCATACAAAACAGACAATTGTTGGCTTTGACTGAATTTAAAACAATAGATGATCATACTTTCTCTATCAAGGGAGTTCCATCAATCATCATCTTTTTCAGTTCTACTTGTCCTTTTTGTGTCGAAGAAATCGAAACCATACAAAAAAACAAAACTCTTTTTACCGTTCCTATCATCATGATAAGTGATGAAGATGCTGCTGTATTGGCTGATATTGCTAAAACATACGGGATAGCTGAAACATCTCCTATCAAGTTAGTCTCTGATGGTTCAAAAGAGTACCATAAATATTTTCTACCTACTGGCATACCATCTATTTTTATATATGATGCATCAGGAAGTCTCGTGAAACAGTTTCAGGGAGAGACCAAGGTAGAGACCCTCATAAAGTATATGCAATAAATGACTCTGTCACAAATAGAAAAACTACACCTACGGCAACAAGACCAGAGTGACTGTGGGGTGGCATGCCTGCTGATGGCTTTGAAGTATCATGGCGGCAGTGCTTCTATGGAGCGACTAAGAGAGGTTAGTGGGACTACCAAAACCGGAACCACGTTGTTAGGCTTGATACAAGGCGGAGCTCAGGTGGGACTACACGGTGAGGGCTTTAGTGCCGAGATCATTCATTTGCAGGAATGTACTGACCTATGTGTGCTCCATGTGATCAAAGACGATGTGATGCAACATTTCATATTGTGTTATGGCTGGGATGCAGTGAGACAAAAGTTTCTCATAAGTGACTCTGCTTCCGGTCATCCGGAGTACATGGATGCTGCATCATTAGAAAAAATATGGAAAACCCGCAGCCTGGTCCTTTTAAACCCACCGAAAATTGTAAAAACGAAGGAAAGCTCCTATCAAAAATGGCAATGGTTTCAGCAAGTGATCAGACCTGATACCAATATTTTGCTTACCGCTATGGCTATCGGTATTGTGGTAGCTGTCACAGGATTGTCCACAGCTATATTTTCTCAGAGGTTGCTTGATGATATCATTCCATCAGGTGACCACTTGCGACTATATTCTGGTCTGGGGCTTCTGCTGGTATTGTTGCTTATCAGGAGTTTTTTGTCATATATCCGGTCTTTGTTTTTGATACGACAGAGTAAAGACTTTAATACACGCATCACCGATGTTTTTTACAGCAGCATCTTACATTTGCCCAAATCTTTTTTTGACCATCGCAAGACGGGTGACCTCATCGCCCGTATGACCGATACCCAGCGCATACAGCGTACGGTATCGGCATTGTTTAGCAGTTCGATCATTGACATCTTGATGATTGTGGTGTCATCAGTGGCTATTATTATCTATCATTGGCAGATAGGGCTGATATCATTAGCATGGCTGCCTGTATTTACCTATATTGTGTATAGATTTCATCGTCCTATTTTGTCAGGACAAGAGAAAGTCATGCAAGCTTATGCAAGGAGTGAAAGCCATTATATTGACACCATACAGGGAGTAGATGTTATCAAGCTCCGAAATAAAGAAAACCTTTTTGCCCAAATCAATCAGTCTGTTTATGGATGGTTTCAATCCATGATCTATGACCTATCACTCACAGGTTTGAAATTTTCTGTTTCGACTGAGGTAGCTGCAATTTTTTTTACTGTGGGCATCATCTCTTGGGGTGCCATTTTGGTATTGGATGATGCGTTGACATCAGGTGCATTTATAGCCATCCTCCAGATGATAGGGATGTTGATGTCATCTGCTGGCCGGCTAGCTATGGTTCATATACAAATTCAGGAGGCAAAGGTAGCCTTTGATAGGATGCACGAGTTTACTACTATTCCGAGCGAAGAAAATAGCGACCACGAGCCAAGTCTGTCAGGAATAGATGAAATCATGGACATCCGTGTGATGGGTATGAACTTCAGATTTTCTGGTCGGCCGAAGTTGTTGGAAAATGTATCGTTCAGCATACAAAAAGGAGAGTGGATCACCATCATGGGTGAAAGTGGCAGTGGTAAAAGCACCATTTTGCAGAATCTCCAAAAATTTTACCATCCTGAGTCAGGGTTTATAAAAATCAATGGTATTGATCTGGACATGATCAATACAAATACATGGCGTAGTAAAATTGGGGTAGTACCTCAGAATATAAAACTGTTTTCTGGCAATGTCATTGATAATATTTTAATTGGCGATCCTGTGGAAGATGTAGTTGGTTTAGACCAATTTTTCAAACAATATGGCTTTGATACATATTTCAGCAATTTTCCACAGGGATATGCAACATTGATAGGAGAAGGTGGTATAAACATCTCTGGCGGGCAGCAACAATTGTTGGCTTTGGCAAGAGCTCTCTACAAAAATCCTGAAGTAATACTACTCGACGAACCCACATCAGCTTTAGACAGAGAAACAGAGCATTTTGTACTGGATTTATTATCTGATCTAAAAAAGGAAAAAATCATCATCTGCCTTACACACAACATACTCACAGCCAAACGATCAGACAGAATCTACACATTGCAAAATGGTACTATAACACAGTCTGGAAATCATGCTGATTTGATCAAAACTAAGGATAATATTTACTCCAAGTCCTGGTCTGATTACACTCCCTAAACCGAAAATACATTTTTTGGAATAAAGACAAAATCAATTTTCCATTCCTATTATCTGTTTTAAGCCCGTTTTTACTACTTTTGCAGTCTTTTAACAAAAAACAAAGAAGTAAAATCCACGATTAAAAGGGACTTAGATCTATTTCTAGAGTTATCTAAGTATGTTTTGATTAAAAATAGATTAAATTTAGAATATCACAATGTTTGAATATGTTAAATTTGCTTTTTTAAGTTAATTATTATCAAATTCACAAATTCAATTAAAGAATGAAAAAGCACTTATTATCAATTATTATTTCTCTTATAGGAATACTTATAATTTACATAATTTTGCTTGATGAAAACCAAAATTTCGATATTTATAATAATTTTGTAATTTTCATTCCTATAATTTGTGTACTTTTTTACGATCTAAAGGAAGTTTATGGTTATCTTAAAAAAGATAATAAAACTTTCAATATTTAAAAAGGACATTCTTTATATATAGTTATTCATTTGTCATGAATCACTTTTGTTAAATTTAAAAAAGATCAAATCTTATGAGCAAAAATAGTATGTTCCGAATTTCAAGTATTGGTATATTAATAACATCACTAGTTTTGGTAGATTACACAAACCTTGCTTTGGAATCAAATTACAATAAATTTATTATGCTATTTTTATCCATTATCCTTTGGTTTATGCCATTATTCCTTTCACCAATTAAGGACTTAAAAAAGACAATAGCATACTTAAATTTTCTAATAATTTTTTTAATAATCTTCGCATTAATAAATCTGATTTTAATAATTATAAACCCAACTAGCATAAAATTCTATGGGTGGATTTTTGTCTCAATATGTTTTATAATTAGTTATGTTTTGATCAAGAAAACAAACAAAGAAAAATTACAAAGTCAAAATTAATCATTAACTTCCAAGTTTTTTCAATCCTGGAGCAAATGGCATACATACTAAATGGAAAAGCCTGAAATAAATATAAAAGTGTGTTGCTCCTGAAAATTTACCAAAATCAAAACTTACGGTACGGAACAGAATTAAGCGTTTAAAAAAAAATTATCATTTTTATTTCACAGCAAGTCGTTTTATTATTCTTTGTTTTCTTTTTTAATAATTATTTTGTTGTGAATCATTTACAATCCCTCGTTTACATGATTTCCGCATTAAACTACTAAAAATTATCCCTAATCGTCATTCTGGCCACCTAATCAGGAAATTTTTAGCAGAAAGAAAAATTCATATTTAACACGTTATAAAATCTGTTACACACTCCCTAAACCGAAAATACATTTTTTTGGAATAAAGACAAAATCAATTTTCCATTCCTATTATCTGTTTTAAGCCCGTTTTTACTACTTTTGCACACTTTTTAAAATGGGAATTAGAAATGGAGTTTAATTTTTCAAACTTTCACTTTTCAACCTTAAACTTTTCAACATCAAACCTTTAACTTACACCCTTCAACTATTCAACTAAATGAAAACAGTACTTTCTGCTATACAACCTACCGGTGATATGCACCTAGGAAACTACTTTGGTGCGGTAAAAAACTGGGTCGATCTCCAGGAAAAATATAAATGTTTTTATGGTGTAGTGGATTATCATGCGATGACGATGCCGTATCAGGTGTCAAAATTACGGACCAATACCTGGGATCTTATCACAAACCTTGTGGCAGTAGGTGTAAAACCCGAAAATCTCTTTATTCAATCATTAGTACCTGAACATACAGAGCTGGGATGGATTTTCAATTGTTTCTGTTCGTATGGTCAGCTGACACGTATGACACAGTTTAAGGATAAAAGTGTGCAGGTCAATGAGACTACCAAAGAAAGTTTTATCTCTGTAGGATTGCTGGACTATCCGGTGCTGCAGACCGCCGACATACTTATATATAAGGCTGATTATGTACCTGTTGGAAAAGATCAGGAACAGCACCTTGAGTTGGCCAGAGATATTGCTCAGAGATTCAATAGTCAGGTGGGAAAAGAATATTTTGTGCTACCAGAGCCACTATATACAGAAACACCCAAAATCCGCTCTACTGCTGACCCATCCAAAAAAATGAGCAAGTCAGCAGGAGAAAAGCACTATATAAATGTTTTTGCTGACGAAGCTACTATCAGACGTCAGATCAAATCAGCAGTAACGGATTCCGGAGACACGCCGGCAGGATCGATGGCGGAGGGTATTCAAAACCTGTTTGAACTGATCAAAGCATCAGGTTGGAATACCGAACACGATCATTTGATGCGAGACTACAATGCCGGATCATTGAAGTATGTCGACCTCAAACAAGTCACAGCAGACGCATTGGTACAATTAATTATCCCGTTTACTGAAAAGAAGAAAGAACTGAACGCAGATAAAAAACACCTCAAAGATCAGATCAAACAATCTTCATCAGAAGTGAGAAAAGTGGCACAGCAGACTATGAGAGAAGTAAAAGAATTAGTTGGCCTCCTGAATGTGTAATCATCGCTCATTGCCCGAAATATTATTTCAACTATATTACTTTTAGTATCAAAAGGTAAGGGGTTTATCCTCCTTTCCCTAAATTTGTGTTAAAAATCATAGGGAAACAGATATTTTTGAAATTTTTAACACTTTTTATTTTTGTGTATAGAGGAGTTAATCATACCTTTAACACATGGATATAATCATTCATCTCAATCAGGACGAATCAGACCTAATAAGAGCTTGTATCAACAATGAGAGGTGGGCTCAAAAAAGGTTGTATGAAGACCATTATTCGCTGATGATGGCCCTTGCCATGCGATACGCCGGAAATAATGAAGATGCCCTTGACATCCTCCACGAGGCCTTCCTGAAAGTTTTCAAAAACCTTCATAAATATCAGGAAGGTACATCGCTCATTTCGTGGATGAGAAAGATTACCATCAACACTGCCATAGATTTTTACCGAAAAGATATAAAACACCGCTCTGACGAACTTGATGCTGCAAAACAAGTCAGTACAAATATACCTGATGCCATTTCAACTTTGAGTAGTGAAGAAATTTTAAGTGCCTTGCAGCGATTACCTTATTCTTATCGTTCTGTATTTAATATGTTTGTGATAGAAGGATATTCTCATAAGGAGATTTCTAATCTTCTTGGTATAAATGAGAGCACTTGCAGGTCAAACCTTGTGAAAGCAAGAACAAAACTTAAAGAAATATTATTGGGTTCCAATTTCCGGTTTTAATGGACGATAAAAAATTTGACAATATTGTAAAAGGGAAACTCGATCATCTTAGTCCGTCAGAAAGGCAGGATATCTGGTCTTCACTTGAGTCAAAGCTTGATATCGTTCAGCCGATACAAACAGATGATGCATTTGATAACACTGTAAAAAGTCATTTGCAATCGCACAAGCCACATTACAAATCTGAGCACTGGCGTATGCTGAAAACAGAGCTCATGACGATAGATGCTAGAAAAAATACTGTTTTTATTTCAAAAATCCTCGAACTGGCAGCAATTTTCCTAATAGTATTTACAATAACCAAACTACCATCTTACTTTGATGGTGACGCTAACAAAAAAACAGAGCTTTTTGCAAATGTGCAGCCACCAGAAAAAAAGGTGGTGCCAACCTCTGAAAGTTCAGAACAAGCGGTCGTGACTCCACGGTCAACAAAAACAATACAACAACAAACTCAAATAAGTGACATCGTCTCTATTGATGCAGAAAAATCTCCAGTGACACTGAACTTGGCTGAGCAGGTCAGTTCAGGACAAAATTTTACAGAGGCTACAGATGTAAACAATAAGGTTTTTGCCGAAACATCTCCCGTTGCAAATGTTGCAGTCACTGAAGATAAATCACCCTCTTCTGAAATAGTGCCTGAGAGTAATCCTGCAGACTTTGTCCTGTCGCCACAAATTCAGTCTGATGTCGTGAGTTCAAATATATCTGATGCCGATCAGCCAGGGATAGCTGTTGAAGACCCTATGCACATTGAAATACCTCAGGACAGAAATCATCAATATGTAGATAACATAGCGGTAAGAGACTTTTCCGTTCCTGAAACAGAAATGGCATTGATCATACCCTTAAAACCAGTTTTACCAGCCATTAAATCCAGAATAGGCGTTTCTTTCTGGACAGGAAATGATGTCAATCTCATCAATACGCCATTTGACAGATTTTATTCAGTGGCTTCCTACAAAAAAGAAGCATTAAGTAATGCATATGGTGTCAATATCTCCAAACAATCTTCTTCAGTTGAAATCCAATCAGGACTAGCTTACACGCTCAAAGAATATCAGCCTAAAAAAGTCAATGATCAATATGGTCCGTTTGGTGACAATTATTTTGAGAAAACATTGGATAAAATAACTTACAATCTGGTCTCCATTCCACTGAATATCAAATATCATGGTTTACAAGGTAATGGATGGAGCGCATATCTGATGGCTGGTGCTGCACTCAATCTTGTAGTTAATGCAGATTACGATATTACGGAAAGATTAGTGAAAGGCAAACCGGATGCATCAAGGTATATACCTGAAGTAGCAAGATTGGATAGCAAACCGTTTATTAAAGGTATTTTGAATGGTGACAGATTCAAAGACAATTATTATGTTACAGTTGGCTTTGGTTTTGGAATCGAAAAAAACATTTTCCGCAATACTGCTCTTTATATTCAGCCATCCTACTTCAACCATATTCTGAGTAACAATATCGGTATAGGCCCAAATAAAGACAAAATCCACACTTCATCCTTGCAGGTCGGTATCAAAACTTTGATCAATTAAAAGATACTTATATATACTTTATGGGGCTTTTTCGCTCAAGCTAGTGGTACAGGAACAAAATAAATACCTATAAAACTTGATCTTATTCCCAATATCAGCGTTGAAAAGCCTCGCCATAGCTATTGCTATGTCTGTGTTTTCCCCTTGATCTTGAAAATAATCTACTGCGTTTTATTATGTACTTACTTCATTCCTGTAGCACTAGGTATAGGTATAATCTGAAAACCAAAATCAAGAATCCATCCTATCACCCTTAATGTACCTTGATTTTCTTCAGGTTCCTTTTTATAGATTGATGTATCACATCATAAGAGACGATTTCTTTGCCTACATAGACTAGCATCATATGAATGATCTTGTCTTTCAATAGTACTCCCGCATCATTAATCTGGATTCTCAGGGCTTCTTTCATCCTTCTTTTTATCAGGTTGCGATCTACAGCTCGTTTCAGATTTCTTTTACTTACAGACACCCCACAGTGATAGGCAATATCAACTCCGGGGACTTCATCTACTAAGTAAATCATTTTTACAGGATATACAAAAAATGATTTCCCCTCTATAAAGATTCTGTCTATGAGAATTTTTCCTTTTAGTCTATGGTCCAAAACTGATCACTATTAAAAAAATTGTAATAACAAATTACTAATGTGGTAAAAATAAAAAATTCTGATTACAACCTAATAGTGTAATCAGAATTTTCAAAATAATATTTGCTATATATATTTTACTTTGCGCCTTTCTCGTCAGATACAGTAAGTTTTTGTCTACCTCTGGCTCTTCTCTTTGCTAATACACGTCTACCGTTTTTAGTAGCCATTCTAGACCTAAAACCGTGCTTATTGACTCTTTTTCTTTTGGATGGTTGATATGTACGTTTCATTTTACTTATCTGAAGATTAACTATTTGAAATAATATTACTCCTTATAAAAAACAAAGAAATTTATCCCTGATTTTAAAAGAAGCGCAAAGGTAAGGATTATTTTTTAATTGAATACAAATTGCAGTAATTTTATTTTTTCAGACTGTCTCTCAAGAAATCAGTAACTGTTTCTTTGGTTATTAAATTGAAAAACTAGAAAAAGTCAATTTTAACACTTCTTCTATTAAGCACCAACCCATCCAATTCTTCTAATCTTAGTGCTGGGCTTTCATTTTAAACTATCCGTTCATAGAAACCAAAAACTCATTATTGCTTGAAGTACCGCTCATATGCTTTTTGATAAATTCCATTGCTTCGTCGGGCTTCATGTCAGCCAGGTGATTACGCAGTATAAATAATTTTGGCAATACACTCTCCGGCAATAACAATTCTTCTCGTCTGGTACTTGACTTCGTGATGTCAATGGCAGGATACATACGTTTGTTGGCCAGAGTTCTGTCCAATTGCAACTCCATGTTACCGGTACCTTTAAATTCTTCAAAGATCACTTCATCCATTTTAGAGCCGGTATCTGTCAGTGCTGTTGCCAAAATGGTCAGTGAACCGCCATCTTCTATATTTCTGGCTGCACCAAAGAATTTCTTGGGCTTGTGCAGCGCATTGGCTTCCACACCACCCGAAAGCACTCTACCGCTCGTAGGAGCCACTGTATTATACGCCCTTGCAAGTCGAGTGATAGAATCAAGTAAGACAACAACATCATGACCACTTTCAACAAGTCTTTTGGCTTTTTCCAAGACAATTCCGGCTACCCTTACGTGATTGTCCGCAGGCTCATCAAATGTACTTGCTATCACTTCAGCATGTACACTCCTTTTCATGTCTGTGACTTCCTCTGGTCTTTCGTCGATCAGCAAAACTATCAAATAGCACTCAGGATGATTGTTAGCTATAGCATTTGCAATATCTTTAAGTAAGAATGTCTTACCTGTTTTAGGCTGTGCAACAATAAGTCCCCTTTGCCCTTTTCCGATCGGAGTAAACAGATCAATCATTCTGTTACCATAATCTTTTCCTGAAGGGTGAGACGTGAGCGTAAACTTTTCTGTCGGAAACAACGGTGTAAGGTAATCAAATGGTACCCTCTCCTTCAATTTAAGCGGATCCAGACCATTGATACTGGAAACTTTTAGCAGTGCAAAATACTTTTCACCCTCTTTTGGGGGTCGAATAGATCCCAATACCGTATCGCCTGTCTTGAGGCCGAATAACTTGATCTGAGAAGGAGAAACATAAATATCATCAGGTGAAGAAAGATAATTGTAATCTGATGATCTCAAAAAGCCGTAACCATCCACCATGAGCTCAAGGATTCCTTCGCTTTCAATCACTCCATCCAGATCCGCTGTAAACCTTGGTTCTTCAGGTCTTGATTCAACAACATGCACTGGTCTCGGTGTCTCAGACTGTTGATTTGAGTGAGGTATAGGTCTCGGTGTTTCGGGCTGTTGATTTGAGTGAGATACTGGTCTCGGTGTGTCAGACTGTTGATTTGAGTGAGGTACAGGTTTTTCTGTCACCGGCAGTGGCCTTGGATAACTTCCCTGTCCGGTGGGAGTCTGGAATCTTTGATTGCGTTGATTTTGATCAAACCGGAGATTTCTCTCTGAAGGGATTCTGTCAACTTTTTTCACATCAGGTTCTGCTTCCACATCATTCTGAATAGGATCAGATATTGGTTTTGCAGGTAATACAGGACGAAATTCCAATTTTTCAGGTGCTTTTAAAATTTTCACCCGCTCTCTTTTTGTTTTTATTTTTTCACCATTGTCAGAAATTTCTTCATCTCTTGAAGTGACCTCCTTTTCAGAAATATTTTCGGCAATTGCTTCTTGAACAGGTTCAGTTTCCGTTTTCTTGATAGCAGGCTTCCTGCCCTTTCTTTTATTTTGTTCTGCATGTTCATCATCCTCAGCTACCTTTGACTTACTAAGTATAGCTTGCTGATCCAGAATTTTATAAATTAATTCCTGCTTACTTAGCTTCTTGACGTTATTCAGAGAAAGTTTGTCTGCAAGTGTCTTCAATTCCTGAACAAGCATGTCATTTAATTGCAAAATGTCGTACATATAATGTATTTAGTGGATATAAATTTTAATTAATATAGTTATACACTCTTTAAAATGTTAAAAATTTGGATGGTCTTCAACAAGCAGAAAATTTATTTTCAAAAGAAATTGGTGCGAAAATTAGTTGATTAAGCATTTTAAAAGTCAAAATTGTCTCAAACCTATTTCTTTCAAGCATCATCATACTTCTTAATTTCTTTCGTCTGTTAAAACCTGATATAGAAATCTATACATAAGATGGTGATTCAAAAATAACCATGCCTCTGATCAATGAAATAACATCAACTTGAATAGTGTAAAATATTATGAATTTTACTCTGATGAAAATTATGAAATTAATTTGAAAAGCTTTTTGCTATCGGACGATAGATTTCTTATGAAATTTATGAAAGCACAAAATTAGCTATATATTTTGATATTGTAATTACTATCTTTGCGAAAAATTATTTTTTTATTAAAATTTTTATAAAAACCATAAAAATATGCTGGAAATAGGCAATATAAGAGAGCACAAAGAGAGAATTCTGGCCGGACTTCGTAAAAAAAACGCTTCTGATGACCAAATAGATCTCGTAGATAAAATCATTATAGAAGATGATGTAAGAAAAAGTATTCAAACTCATCTGGACAATACCCTGTCCAAAATAAATAGGCTTTCTGATGAAATAGGTACATTGTTTAAGAGTGGTAGAGCAGCCGAAGCTAATGCTTTAAAATCTGAAGTAGCAATACTTAAGGAAGATGCAAAATCACTGGATATAGAATTGAAAGTAATCAAAGTAGGCCTGGAAGAGATGACCATCCAACTCCCCAATACACCTCATGAGTCGGTACCGGCAGGTCTAAAACCAGAAGACAATGAAGTTTTCCAGGCTTGGGACAAACCGCTTCCGGAATTAGGAGCCGATGCACTACCACACTGGGAACTTGCTGAAAAGTACAATCTCATAAGTTTCAAAGATGGGGTCACACTTACAGGATCCGGATTTCCGGTTTATAAAGGTCAAGGTGCGAGATTGCAAAGAGCTTTGATCAATTTCTTTCTGGATGAAGCTGTAGCAGCTGGATATCAGGAAATACAAACTCCCTTATTGGTCAATAAAGAATCAGCCAAAGCCACAGGCAATCTTCCGGACAAGGAAGGACAAATGTACTACTGCGAAAAAGATGATTTTTATCTCATTCCTACAGCAGAGGTTCCTCTGACCAATCTTTACAGAGATACGATACTCTCAAAAAATGATTTCCCTATAAAACTCACGGGATATACTCCATGTTTTCGAAGAGAAGCAGGTTCTTATGGTTCTGATGTAAAAGGCCTTAACAGGTTGCATCAGTTTGATAAAATAGAGATCGTCAGATTAGAACATCCTGATCATTCGTACGATGTGCTCATGGAAATGGTAGAACATGTGAAAGGTCTTCTTGCTAAACTGGAACTCCCATACAGGATATTGAGACTGTGCGGAGGAGATATGAGTTTCAATTCAGCCTTGACATTTGACTTCGAAACCTGGTCGGCTGCTCAAGGAAGATGGCTGGAAGTAAGTTCTGTGTCCAATTTTGAGACTTTTCAATCCAATCGTATGAAGCTGAGATTCAGGGATGATGATGGAAAAACGAAACTGGCCCATACCCTCAACGGAAGTGCATTGGCACTAGCTCGTATTGTGGCTACATTATTGGAAAATCACCAGGTAAAAGATGGTATAAATATTCCTAAAGCATTACAGCCTTATACAGGATTTGAGAAGATTTCTTAAAAATAAAAATGAGTGAGAGTGATAAAAAATGGTGTTGAGAGATTGTGATATATACACCCAAATATAGTTAAAATTTACAAAAATTGACATGTGACTTGAAACTTTTATTTATGTCTAATGGTTAATAGAAGAAATTAATAAATTTTAAATTTTAAAAATAAAACACAGAAATTATTATGGTAGGAATAGGTTATTGGATTATAATGGGTGCCTTCACTGTCATTGGTATGGTAATCGGAAACAGATTAAAATCTAAATTTACACATTATAGCAGGATAGGTACCAGAAATGGTAAAAGCGGTAAAGAGGTCGCAGAAGATATGCTTCGTCATTATGGCATCCACGATGTACAAGTAGTCATGGGTCAGGGATTCCTTTCTGATCACTATAATCCTGCAAACAAAACAGTGGCTCTTTCGCCTGATGTGTACAATGGAAGATCAATAGCATCAGCTGCAGTTTCTGCTCATGAGTGTGGTCACGCAGTCCAGCACAATGAGGCATATAGTATGCTTCAGCTAAGGTCAAAACTTGTACCTGTGGTTCAGTTTAGCTCAAGTATACAGCAGTTTTTGTTTATGGGTGTGATGTTTGGCTTGGGTGCCAATATAGGAGGTACGACTATGCTTATGATATTAGTAGCTACTTTTGGAGTTACTGCGTTATTTAGTCTTATCACATTACCAGTGGAGTTTGACGCATCCAACAGAGCATTGGCGTGGCTGGATGATTCAGGCTATATGAAAGGAGAAGAGCATGATGGAGCAAAAGATGCTTTGTGGTGGGCAGCAATGACTTATGTGTCTGCAGCATTGGGAGCTTTGGTGATGTTTTTGTACTTTCTCTTATCTTTCCTTGGAGCAAACAGAGAGTAATTTTTTAAAAGTGTTTAACTTTGCGCTGCTAAAAAAATTGAACTAAGATATGATCGATGAAATAGAACTCAGTATTGCTACTACTATAGAGCACTTTGATAAAGCCATAGATCACCTTGCTTTTGAGCTCAATAAAATCAGAGCCGGTAAGGCGTCTCCTGCGATGCTTGATGGCCTTATGGTGGATTATTATGGCTCGCCTACTCCGTTGAATCAGGTGGCAAACATCACTACTCCTGATGCCCGTACTATCAGTATTCAGCCATGGGAAAAGAAATCACTTGGGCCGATAGAAAGAGCTATTTTCGAAGCAAATATGGGTATTACACCCATGAATGACGGAGAGGTAGTGAGATTGATGATACCGCCGATGAGTGAAGAAAGAAGGTTGAACATGGTCAAACAAGCCAAACATGCCGCAGAAGAATCACGTATTGGCATCAGAGCACATAGACACAAAATCATGGAATTCATTAAGAAAAAAATAAAAGACGGTTTCCCTGAAGATCTGGGAAAGAGGAAAGAAGATGAAATCCAGAAAACAATAGAATCTTACATGGCGAAGATCGAAAAAATGATTGAAGTCAAAGAGAAAGATATAATGACTGTATAAAGTAGAAAAGGATTCTTGTAAATCATAGCTATTGAACTAGTCTAAACAAGTCCATATAAATAAAATGTTGATGGAGAGCAGGTGCTTAAGTAAGTATCTGCTCTTTTTTTAACATAAGCTTCAAAAAAAAATCAGCAACGATTTTAGTGGTAAATCTTGGTAAATAAGGAAGGATTTTTTTCCTTGTGTCTTTCAGGACTGATCTATTGATAAGCAATGTATACCAATCGCCATCATCCCTTTAAATGAATAAATTTACTAAATAACATTTAAAGTTAACTTTCCATTATACAGAAATTATTAGCAAGCCAAAAAATAATTGAAATTAAATACAGCATATTACATATTATAAATAATAATAATATATCTTTGTCCTTCATTTGAGTATGTTGGTCTATTTTTTTTGATGATGACGTACTTACGTGAATATATTTGAGTTATCATTTTAGAACTTAATACAACAATTATTTAAAAATATGAATCAGAGATTGTCATCGTTTTTTATATTTTGCTCAGGAGCAGTAGATTCCATTCTCAAAAGATGTCCAAGTGACTACAATAAATACCACGGCATAGGGGCAACCATATTTTTTACAGGGGTATTCTCGGCGATATCGGCAGGATATGCTTTATATACTGTGTTTCAATCTTATATATCTGCGACCATATTTGCTATTTTGTGGGGCATGATGATATTCAATCTGGACAGATACATTGTCTCAGGCATGCGTAAAAAGAACAATATTCTTAAAGAAATAGGTATGGCTTTGCCAAGGGTCGTTCTGGCAGTATTTATTGGTATCGTCATTGCGACTCCTCTGGAATTGAAGCTTTTTGAATCCGAAATCAATGCCGAAATAGGTATGATGCAGCAGGAGACATATAAAATGCAGGATGACTTGCTCAATAAAAGATATGAAGCTGATGTTAAAACCGTCAATGATGAAATAAAATTATTGCGCGACAAACTCACTAATGCTGATCAGGAAAGGATCACCAGGACCAAAGAGGCATTGGCAGAAGCTGATGGTACAGGCGGAAGTAAGATCAGAGCCATGGGCAATATATACAAAGCCAAGTCACTGGCAGCCGAAAAATCCGAACAGGACTATCAATTGGTATATTCAGAAATAAAACCTATGTTGGATATCCAGCTCACAAAACTTGATGAAATAGATCAAAAAAAGAAAGATGAAACTGCTACTCTCAGCAGGGCATCACTCACCGGCTTTGCTTCAAGGCTGAAAGCATTGCACAGACTGTCAGACAGAGAAGAGGCCATAAGAATAGCCGGTCTGTTTATCACTATACTATTTCTGATCATAGAGTGTTCTCCCATCTTAGTCAAACTCATCAGTGAAAAATCCCCCTATGATCAGCGAGTAGATACACTCGAAACTGAATATCATCTGGCCAATCTGAAAGCCACTACCCTATCCAAACTGGCTACTGATTCACAACTTACATTTGAAAACAAAACAGCAGGATTCAGAATAACAGAGATGGTCAATGCTGAAAATGAAGTCTTTGCTCATGCCTTAAGGCAAGAGAAAGAACAAATCATGGAAAAGAAAGAAGGTTGGTTTACATTGTTACGCAAGAGAAGAATTTTTGATTTCTGATATCATCTCCGTTTTATTAAGGTTAAGTTCTTCCCATTCACGCTTGTCAGACAGCAAGGCATGGCATGACTGAATGATTGCAAAGTCAAAAAGGAAAAGACCTTGAAGTCATATTTTATGGTCTCAAACAAAATTCAAAGTTATTCAAAATAGAATCAGCCAATCATAATCGCAGATAATCTATACTCCTTTTAAAAATCCAAGTTTTCTATCAGGAGTGATGACTAAGTGAAAGTTTTCTTTGAATAACTTAATGGCGATAGCCAGAAGGATGATTCCAAATACCTTGCGTAAAACTGCTGCCCCGGCATCTCCGAGTTTGTCTTTGATCCAATCCGAAAAATGAAGTACACCAAAGACAACGATTATATTCAGAAAAATGGCAGCCAATATTTCAATGTTGGGATATTTTGATTTTAGAGAAATAATAGTGGTCATGGTACCCGCTCCGGCAATCAGTGGGAAAGCTATAGGGACGATAGATCCGGTCTCAAGTCCTTGATTCTCCCTGAAAAACTTGACACCCAGAATCATCTCCAATCCTATGAAAAAGATAATAATCGCACCTGCTACTGCAAACGACTGAACGTCCACTCCAAATATCTTAAGGATACCTTCACCTGCATAAAGAAAACCTACCATCAATGCCAGCGATGCCAAAGCAGCTTTCATTGAATCCACTTCTATCCCTTTCTTCTTTAAGTCAATCACTACAGGGATATTGCCCAAAATGTCAATAACAGAAAACAGGATCAATCCTATGGATAAAATATTTTGAATACTCATAAATAATATAATTTTGTATATAGTCACAATAAAGACGTATAAAACAACAAAATGTTGCAAAATATCATTCTGCAACATTTTATTTTACAATTCTTTAACAAAATGTAACTACGTAGTTACAAAAATCTATTTTTAAAATTAATAGCAAGTTTTAGTTCAATGTGAAGTAAAACAAAAATGGAGTACAGTCTTGAAACCACTCCGAAAAGTCTTTGATGAAGAGAAATAGAAAAATATAGATTTCTACTACATTGATAATCAAACGTTTCCCAATAGGGGAAGGGTAAAAACACTTGATTATTATAAAATATTTGTTTTCGTAGTAGACTCTCCCTTGAAACCTATTAAGAGTGTATTTTGTTATTAAATAGGTAAAATATAAATGCTTTAACCTGAGTGGAGAGAGAATAATGAATTGTAATAATTCGTCTTGTTTTTTAATCGCAAATTTAAGAGAATGTTTATGCACCAAAAAAAAGTTATGTACAGTCTCATCATTCTATTGATTGTTTTGGCTGTCACAAAAAATCAAATCAGTTGGAACGAAATAAGTTGGAAGGTACTTCATTTTGCATTTTTTTCACTTTCAATACTTCTTATTAATATTTTTTTCTCATATCGGAAAAAAAGAAAATTAGTGTTGTCTGATTTATTTATAACCAGTTGCATTGTGTTAGCATTTTGTGAGTTAGGAGGAGTTGGAGATTTTTCAGTTTCCTTCGTATTTAATTTAGTTACAGTACTTTTGGAGGGATCATTTCTTATCTTTATAATTATTTTTTAAGGATAAAAAAAGGAGAGTTGAAGGGGGGAAAAAAGGAAAAGGAAGGAGGGGCAGGGGGGAGGAAGTGAAGAAAAAAAAAAGGAAATTTAAAAGAAGAGAAGAAAAAAAAGAAGAAAAGAGGGAAAAGGGGGGAAAAAAAAAAGGGGGGGGGAAAGAAAAAAAAAAATAAAAAAAAATCATAAAAAAAAAAATAAAAAATTATTAGACATTCCTATACTGGCAAGCTACTATGAGCACAAAATAAATAATGTCAAGGAGAAAATAATGACCGTCGAAAACCGGGTCGCAATAATCATTGCCCAGACTGATGATATCAAAGCAAATTATATAGCTTGCAAAGCTGTCAAGTTATCTGGGCAGGCACCTTCGGTAGAATATTATTCATTAGCTCAATAACAAATATGGAACAAAAGCAAATAGGATTTGTGCTGCAGGGCATAAAGACTGAACAATTTGCCATTTTGAACGAAAATTTCAATCATAAAAAACCAGTTGAGTTAGGTTCTCAATTGCAATTTAAATTTGATCAAAACCAAAAGTTAATTGGTGTTGAAGTAGGTTTTGAATATATTCAGTCCAAAAAAGTGTTGTTAAAAATAGTGGTAAGCTGTCACTTCAAAATCGAAGTTGATTCATGGCAAAGTTTTTTGACAATTCAAGAAGGTAAATTGGTAGTACCAAAAGGATTTTTGGCACATTTAACTATGATTAGCATAGGAACAGCAAGAGGAGTATTACATACAAAAACTGAATCGACTGATTTTTCAAAGTTTATTTTACCAGCAATTAATGTTATAGAAATGATACCTGATGATGCAGTGATTGAATTGGTAGAATAGAAATGAGTAAACCATCGGAGCTAATAATCATGTATAAACTTCAAGCATAACAACATTCAAGTCCTCCGTCAGATATAATCACTCTGCACAATCTCCCTTCCGCCTGGTATCTGTGATAGACAATATCTTCCACCCTTCTGGTAGTTTTACCATGGTAAAAGCATTGACACCACAGTGGCTGAAAATGTCGGTGAGATAAAAATGGTAAGGCGTCCATACTATAGCCATATCGCCGTCTATCAGTATAGTGTAGCTCAAGAGACGTTCATCATATCTGACACCAGGTTTTTTTGTACCTATGATTTTAAGAAATGAATCACCGGATTCTTCCCTGGCTATTATACTTCCATCTTTTGATTTTATGACGGATCGCAATAAAAAGCCATCTGCAAACGATCTGTGCACCATACTGGAGTCAAACGCAGCCATACCCTCAAACATCTGATTGATACACGATTTGATCAATACAGTATCATTATTGCCCAAAAGCAAGGGTGTCGGTCCTGCAAAAAAAATAGAAAAAAAGACAATCCCGATTTTTACTTTCAAAAGTGTTTCTAAAATCTTCATCATGTTGTAATATATCGTTTATTTTGTGGTTTATTTGAGTATTGTATGTTGAATACCTCAACAAAATACATGTAATTTTATTTATCAATAGATTTTTTTATTCTTTTTTACAATACAATAATGGCTGAACATAAAACGGTAACCCCATACTCCGATACAGAGACTTCCAAAAAAGGTCAGGTCACAAAGATGTTTGATAAGATAGCACCCTATTATGATAATCTCAACAGAGTCCTATCATTGGGTATCGATGTCTTGTGGCGCAAAAAAGCTATCAGGATGTTGGCCAAAGAAAAACCACGAACTATACTAGACATTGCTACCGGCACGGCGGATCTTGCCATAGAAGCAGCCCGTGTGATCAAGCCTGAAAAAATCATAGGTCTCGACATATCAGCCAATATGCTGAAAATAGGAGACGAAAAAATCAATAAATACGGATTGAATGATATCATCACACTGGAACTCGGAGATAGTGAAAATCTGAAATATCAATCGGAAAGTTTTGATGCTGTGATGGCGGCATTTGGTGTCAGGAATTTTGAAAATCTGGAAAAAGGTCTGGCAGAAATGTACAGAGTGCTCAAGCCAGGAGGGACTTTATTGGTACTTGAATTTTCCAAACCGAGACATTTTCCATTAAAACAAGGCTTCAATATATACTTTAAAAACATTTTGCCCGTTATAGGTAAGATAAGATCAAAAGATGATAAGGCTTATAAATATCTGTATGAATCGGTGCAGGTATTTCCTGATTATGATGATTTTATCAGTATTCTCATCAAACTTGGGTATTCTCAGGCAAATTTTAAAGTATTAAGCGCAGGCATATGTTGCATTTATTTTGCAAAAAAATAGTCTTCATCATAGTTTCGGTTCTGATTGCAGGGTCATCTTATGGCCAGGTGAACGGAAAGGACAATCGCAATTTTAAGGATTTCAACAGAAAATCCTATTACTTCGGTATCAATATCGGATTCAACAATTCAGGATACAAACTGCACCAATCAAGTTTTTTTATCAACAACGACAGTATCAGAGTCACAGAAGGCCTTAACGAGATAGGTGTCAACATGCACATGATCACCAATCTGAAATTGGGAGAATATTTCGATTTCAGGTTTTTACCGGGGTTTTCTTTTGCTCAACGTGGATTTGAGTTCTCTGCCGTCTCCACCGAGGAAAGAACTGATGTCAGAAAGATTGAATCCGTATTTTTTGAACTTCCGTTTCATCTCCGGTTTAAATCTGAACCATATAAAGATAAAAGGATGTTTGTAGTAGCCGGACTAAAGTACAGCTATGATGTCCAGACCAACTCGAAATCCCGAAAAACATTGCTAAAAATAGCCCCACATGACTTTCAGTATGAGGTAGGTGTGGGTATGCAGATGTTTTATCCATATTTTATATTTTCGCCTGAGATAAAATTTTCCAGAGGCATATCCAATATATTACTCTACGACAGGGCACAAAACGAAGCTCGAGTGCTCGAAAATGTTGCGTCACAGATTTTTACGATATCATTCAATTTTGAAGGGTAAGTGATTAATTTTGATTTTCAAATAACGAAATGTAGGAATACTCCATCATAATTTGGCATTCAGAGCTAATTATTCAGAACATAAGAAATGAATTGAAACAACACAAAGAAGCTTCAATCTACCTCCTGCCTGTAAACAAGGTATTGGCATTTCTCTGACCATAGTCGTATTTCAGGAAGCTGAGGGTGCTTGATTTGACTCCGATAAAAAAACTATACACTCCATTGGATGGTGCCCAGGTAAAATTCATCTGCCAGCAATGCAGGTCTCTTGCAAAGCTAAAATATGGATAGACAAAAGATTTTGACTTAAAGTCATAAGCAATATTACCTATTGTCATATTCCAGTTTTTGGTCAGAGGGATAGAACCTGAAATATTGATGGAGTGACTTTGGACAAAAAAAGTATCTTTATTTTTTAATCTTGAGATATCAAAGTTGAAAGCGTGTGAGATATTAAAATTTTCAAACCACTGAGCAAGTGAAGTTTCTTTTTCAGCCTCTTTTTCTTCAGGTGGAGTATCAGGATTCTGTCCTGCACTTCTGTCCGGCGATGGTGATCTTGATGGTTGCGAAGGCTGCTGAGGTGATGGAGTAGTATTTTTTTCTTTGGCCCCTGAAAATATCTCTCTTATACGACCGAATGATATACTGGTAGAAAACTGCCCCGAGAAATTGACAAATTCGATAGGCCTTTTTTTACTGTCCCAAACGGTTTCCTTGGTCCTCCTGTTGTTGACATCATACACATATGGACTATACGTAGCCCTGAAATTAAAATTGGTAAGTCCTTTGAGCACGGTGGTATTTCCCGAAACAAAAATATCGCTGAATTTAAATGAATCCGCAATAAAATTGTACGTACCATTGACACTAATATTGTCAAAGAGACGTACAATTTTTTCAGTGGAATCTTTTTTAGACCAATGTTTGGCCTCAAATATATTGGTGATACCATAGCTGATACCCATTTGTTCTTCAAAGCCCTGAAGAGTTCCAAAAGGACTATTGTTGTAAATGCTGTAAGTTTTGGGATTGTTGAACTGCGGTCTGGTATCTGTATTGACTACTGCTTCATATCTTTCTTTGTTGCCGGGCTGATAGTAAAAACTCACATTAGGTTTTGCCACATGCCTGACACCCCGTATCAATCCCTTACTCCATTTTTTTGTAAAAAATCTCTGTGTATTGAGTGAAATGGCGGCTGTGAAGTTGCGGTGCGCATAAAAACCGGTAGTAAATGATTCTGCCGGATCTTTAAATCCCAAAGTATCTCTGGTGATGGCTTCCCTGATGACACTATCTGGATTAAAAGTCAAATTATATTTTTTTCTTAGCCACGTTTCGTCATAATTTATCGAAGGAGATAGATTTATGTATGTAAATAATCTCATATTCCAACTTATGGAAGCTCTTTGCTGTAACCCCGTTTGAATATCTTTTAATGTCTGCTGAGTAAAGAGGGTAGTATCTGTAGTTTTTACAAAATTCCTGAATTCTGAGCTGTATGTCAGTGCTACATTATCTGACCAGGCTTCTTTTGTACTGTTTTTACGTTTGAACGGATAGATGGTATTCATCCTGAGACTTACATTGGGCAGGGTGATATCCATAGTTCGGGTCTGAGTATTCTGGCTATGCCTGAATTCGGCATTGAGCCTGAATGGTGTTCCGGGCATATCATGTGATAATGTAAAATTGGACGAATAGGTATTGTTCAGTGCTGCAGCAGGGTTTTCAAAAGTTCGCTGATCATATCTGTTGCTCTGGATATTGATGGAACCACCGATATTTCTGTAGGGGTGGGCCTTTGAATCCTGCCGGTGACTGACACTGATAGAAAATGATTTGGCAGAAACCTTTGTACCATCCTGATCATTATCTCGGATATTGTTGGAATAGCCAAGCAGCACATTGCCCGAATATCCATATCTTTTTTTGTAAGTAGTATTGATACGTACGCCATGTGATCCTCTGGTGTATATATCACCTGTCAAACGCATATCCATATGTTCATTGATCGGCCAGTAATATCCTACTTCCCTGAAGCCTAATCCAAGTTGCTCATTGTATTCATAACTTGAAGGAAAGATCAAACCCGATGATTTGCCCTGAATAAGCGGAAAGAAACCAAAAGGCAGGATCAGAGGTGTGGGAATTTTAGCTATTTCAAGTTGTGCCATACTCATGACAGCGACTTTATTGGGAACAAATTTGCCGCGACTCGCTTTAATGCCGAAATGCGGGGGGTCATGCGTACAGGTGGTGATGATGGCATCTTCGTTAAAAATCTCATCATCACTCTTTACACCCAATGTATCCGTAGTACCGGTGACAAATTTTGTTTTGTCGCCTACGATATTAAATTCACCTTGCTGAGAGATAGCATGGTCCACCAATCCTTTTTTGGATTTGAAATTGTATTTTATTCTTCGGTAAGTAAATGTATTGTCGCCATCAGAAAATGAAGGTTTCTCAGGATTTATTCTGACTTTGATACTGTCTTTGGTGTGGAATCCTTCTATCAGATTATTGGCAAAATCGATGACCATATAGTTGGCAGATAACTTAATTTTTTGATATTCGACTTTTGCACCTCCGTATAGGTGTATTCTATCATTTAAGAGGTCTACATGAGATGAATCCTGAGCTTCATAAAGGACTTCATCATCCAGAGCGTCTTTAGATATTTTGTAATCAGCAACTGCATTGTCCGGTAAGGAATCTCTGAATCCGGTAAGTGAATCTCTTTCTGACACAGACTTTACAAAATCTTTTGGGACAATTTTAGAAAAATTTGATTTTAAAGTATCAATTGGAACGATTATTGTATCATTTATATTAGAGTTTTTTTGTATACGTAATTGCCGGGTATTTTGGGCAT
The DNA here is from genome assembly GCA_016718205.1 of Saprospiraceae bacterium. GTDB lineage: Bacteria > Bacteroidota > Bacteroidia > Chitinophagales > Saprospiraceae > OLB9. The sequence continues at coordinate 445,367 of JADKEB010000033.1, read as the reverse complement.
TTGACAATCCCGAAATACATATTAAAAATATAAATACTATATAATAAGTTCTAAACAAGTAATTTATGTGTTATATATAAAATTAATTCAATACATTTGCATTATTAAACGGACAAAAATACACCAATGGTCTCAGAATTCATTCAAAAGAACGTCACAATCTTACGTATATTGCTATTAATAACGGGATTGATCTATTATGTGTCTTCTACGATGCATGCAGCTGATGTTAATTATTTGCTAAATCCAGCTTTGACTTCAGGAGTTAAAGTGCTTAAAAAAAGCAATGCAGGAGCTCCAGCTCTGAGTTATTCAAAAAACAATTTACCTAAGAAAAAAGGCATCAGGGTAGTCATCGACGCAGGTCACGGAGGGCATGACAGCGGTGCTGTGGGCAAAAACTCTTTGGAAAAAGACCTCGTTCTCAAGATGGCTTTAAAAGCAGGTGGTATTTTAGAGAAAAGATTTCCGGATGTTGAGGTATTCCAGACCAGAACATCAGATGTTTTCATTCCGCTATTCAGAAGGATTCAATACGCCAATGAGTTGAATGCGGATATATTTATTTCAGTACATTGCAATTATATCAGCAATCCGAAAATAAGAGGCACAGAAACCTTTGTCCTCGGACTCAACAGAGCCGCTGACAATCTTGAAGTGGCCAAGCGCGAAAATGCTTCTATGCTCCTGGAGCAGAATTACCAAGCAAACTATGAAGGATTTGATCCCAACTCTGCTGAAGGGCATATAGTGACATCTATGTACCAGAACAATTATCTTGAAAAGAGTATAGAACTTGCTGCAAACATAGAGGATCAGTTTGGTCAGCGTCATTTGAGTAAGAGCAGAGGTGTAAAGCAGGCAGGATTTGCCGTATTGCGTCGTTCCAGTATGCCGGCTGTACTGCTTGAAGCGGGATTTCTGAGCAACGAAATAGAAGAAGCCTTTCTTTTATCTGATGAAGGACAAAATGCCATTGCCGAATCCATTTCCAAGGCTTTCGAGACATTTTACAATAGAAACCTCACCAAAAAGTCAGAGGTCATCAGTAAAGTTCAAAACCCGTCAGAGATCTTGGCAGACAACGGCGTCAGAAAAAATCAGGAAACTCAACCGGATAAAAAAGCGACCACCAATCAGAAGATAGTAGTGGAGACTTCAGATTTGCCTGTTCAAAAATTTAAGGTACAAATTGCCGCAATCAAAGGTGAAAACATCGACATGGATAGCCAGGAAATTAGAAAAATAGGTGCCCTGACTGTCAAGAAATCTCCTGAAATCAATAAATATATGGTAGGGGACTTTGTTAGCAGAGCATCTGCCGAAATAGCTCGTGAAAGACTCAAAAACCTGGGATACACAGGAGCTTTTCTTGTGGCTTTGGTGGACTGATCTTGTGGATCAGGTTTATTTTAATGGGTAGAGATATCAAGTAATATTTGCTAAAAAAATTTGGCACCAAAATAAAAAAATCAGCCACATCATCGCGAGATGGTATGGCTGATTTTGGTTTTGCATGATTTCTACAATAAGTGCATCGGTTTGTGGAAATTTAGTTTGTTTGCTTTGATATATATCCTTAAAAAAAGCCAGAGATGACATTGAGATGCTCTAGTGTCAGTTCGTCATCCAAAAATCCTGTATTGAGGATCGCCCTATGGCAAATACACCCTGTAGCATTGCGGTAACTCTCGACTAGTCTGTAATACCTGAAATACTTTTGGGCAACTGTATTTGTTTTGCCACTTCATTTGAAATACATGCCACTAAGGTAAATCTAAATCTTCGACATCCAAGTCCTTCGCAAACTGAAGTGCGTGGGTTTTGTAAATCAGCCTCATATTGGTACCAGGATAAAAGGCCTCCATGTCAGTGAGCACTTGACATAATTTCAGACCACCAAGTCCTGCTATTCTGGTATTAAAACTATTAAGGTGCAGGATTGGAAATATCTTTGTGGACAAGTTCGATTGCATCCAGTACATCCTTTGTCAAAGTGATATCAACACTATTGATGTTTTCAGTTAACTGCATCATACTGGTGGCTCCGATAATGTTGCTAGTGACACAAGGTCTGTCATTGACAAATGCTAAAGCCATCAGCGCCGGGGTCATTCCTGCCTCTCTGGCTATATGGATGTACCGTTCAGAAGCTTCCAGACTCTTGGAACCATTATATCTTGAGAGATTTTTGAACTGATTGATACGATCATTTGGAGTATCTGTTTTGTCATAAAACTTTCCTGAAAGCAATCCAAATGCCATCGGCGAGTAAGCCAAAAGACTTATATTTTCTCGGAAGGATATTTCTGAAAGACCGACTTCATAACTTCTGTTGAGAAGATTGTATGGATTCTGAATACTGACTGGTCTTGGAAGATGATTCGTATCCGCAACACTACAGCTGCGCATGGCTCCCCATGCTGATTCATTTGAAAGTCCCCAATGCCTGATTTTTCCATCTTTGACCAATTGGTTCATGGTATCTATTGATTCCAAAAAATTATCCACCCATTCATCATCATGCTGTGTATAGCCCAAAACGCCAAAAAAATTGGTACGTCTTTCAGGCCAGTGCATCTGATACAGGTCTAAATAATCCGTCTGCAATCTTTTGCAGCTGCCTTCAAAAGCTTCGAGAATTCTTGACTTGCTGAAACCCAGATTGGGGCTGATGTATTTCAATCCGGGAGTAGGTCCTGTTGCTTTACTGGCAAGAATGATTTCACTTCTTCTACCTGTTCTGGCAAGCCAGGTGCCTATGATTCTTTCAGTGGACCCTTGCGTCTCCGGTCTTCCGGGAACAGAATACATTTCGGCGGTATCCACAAAATTGATCCCTTTCGATAATGCATAATCCAATTGCTCGTGTCCCTCTGCCTCGGTATTTTGTTGTCCGAAGGTCATTGTACCTAAGCAGATCACGCTGACTTCAATATCGGTATTTCCCAGTTTTCTATATCTCATTTGTTGGTTGGTTTATTAAAATTCTTGAATTGATTTATGATGTATTAAATATAAATCTAAAATAATTAAATACATTTATATAGGATTATGGTTGTAGTAATCAATAAAACAACCAATTTGTTTTTAGAGTATGTTTAAACTTTTATCATTTGGCTCCAAGCGGCAAATTTTATTTTATCCAGCGTTATATTTTTCGCCGTACCGCGTCAAGCTACGCTTGAACTTCCGGCTATATTCAGGATTCGCTGCGAGCCGGACTGAATGGTGCAAAGCAAAATCGTGATACGAAATCACGATTTAATGAAAGGAACCAAGCAAGCATTTGATTGGATGGGTGGCTTTCGCAGTTCCTTTGTTATCGAGTAAAGTTTTTTACTCGATTCTCGTCATAGACGAGATCACTCAGTCACCTCGTTTAAAATTAAATTTTCTCACTTTCACTCAAACATAAAAACTTAAACATACTCTTATCTTCTTATAAAAAAAAAGACCCCCTCCGACTTTTCGAAGAGGGGTCCCATCCCAAAAACAGTAAATTCTTTATAGAAAATTATTCTATGACAACCATCTTTTTGGTAGCTTTGAAGTCACCTGCTTCAAGTGTGTAATACATTACACCTACACTACCAATTTCGTTTTTGTTGATTTCAATGCTATTGAAACCTTTGTTGTACTCATCCTTATATTCTCTGAGCATTTTACCAGTCACATCATAGATGGTGAGAGTAGCGCTCATTGCTTTAGGAAGTTCAAATCCAATCACAGTATTAGCTTTGAATGGGTTTGGAGTATTTTGGTGAAGTACTGCTGTTTCAGCTACTTTGTTTACCACTTTGAAGTTTACATTCATCACATCATGTGAACCGGTATAAGCTTCAGCTTTAGTGATATCAGAGTTGATGTTCATGACTTCAGCAAGTGTTCCATTAGCTTTAGCTTTGAAAGTCAGTTTGATGATTCTGTCACCTTCCTGCATATCCATTGCCTTTTCTTTATTATAACTTACTGAGAGTAACCCATCAGCCAAGTTTGTAAATCCAAAGTTATTGTCTGTCATACCCACGATATCACCATCTATTCCTTCCAGACTCAACTTTTCAGCATCAAATCCTACAGTAAACTGGAACCCTGTGACACTATTTGCCTCAGTCAGCATTACAGGTACTTCTACTATTTGACCTGCAGTAAATGATGCATTTACAGTATTCAGAGCAAATTGCTGTGCAGATCTGGATTCGGTCGTGTTGTCATTTGCGTTAGCAGTAACATTGCCATTGACGTCTCCCACTTTGATGGACATGAAATCTATTTTCATGTTTGACTTAGCATTGTTCAAGCTATACAACTCTGGGAAGATTTCAGCCTGAGCACTATTTATATCAGTAAATTTATGTGCTTTATCAACAAATCTCCATGAATTATTATTAGTAAACTTATCATTGATACCCAAGATCAACTTTCTTAATTCTGTAAGGTCAGCAGCGGAGATGTTTTTATCTTTGTTAACATCAGCAGCGATCAATTTATACGGAGAACTTAATTTTTCAATTCCTAGTATGTGTCTTTGGATCATCACAAGGTCCAGAGTAGAGATACCATTCAAATGATCATCATTCTTAAATGGTTTGACCAAATAACTTCCACCAGCTGTTACATCTGCAAAACTATAAGCACCATTGTTGCCAGTCATCATTGTCTTTTCACTACCTTCAAGGGACACGCTCACATCTTTTACAGGTATCTCATTTTCAGTCATTACAGACCCATTAACAACGATCCTTCCTGCAGTTTTGCAAACATTGAAATTGTCCTGAACAGTTATAAATGTTGAACAATAATCCTGTACTACTTTGTTGAGGTCATCAAGTATGACTTTACCTTTTGGATCCACAGCTGCAAAATAAATTCTTACATCTCTTTTGATACCAGTTTTGATCGAGTCACATGTATAGGTTCTTCCATTGACTACATTTGGAGTACCATCAGCTTTCGCTGTGATAGGGGCAAAAGACGCCGCTACAGTATAACCAGGACAAACATGTGCACTTCCATTATCGAAATCAGTAGCCCAAACAGAAACCATTCCAATATCTGGTGTACCATTACTGTTGGTGTCCACCGGCATGAGCGTGGTGGCTAAACCATTCAGACAGTAAGGCGTAGGTGCTTTACAGTTTTTAATTGTAAACAATTGTTCACATTTGGACAAGTTTCCGCATTTGTCTTCAAATGTATACTCAATTTTATGAGTACCTATCGGGTATGTGCCACTTGCGTCTATTGAATTGCCTAATCCAGTTTTGTTATATTGAGAACCTGAATCGAAAGAGCCATCATTGTTTCGGTCTATTCTGTAATACCATCTCAGTTCCTGAGTACAGGCATCAGTAGCTGTAGTGCTCAATTCTATGAAACCACCTGCACAATTTGGGTCATATGTACATACTGTTTTTGCTTGCGGGCAAACTATGGTTGGAGCAACTTTATCTGCCACCTTTATAGTCTGCAACCTCTCCCAAGTGTTCCAGTAATCCAATAAGAAAATATTTGCTAATTCAGGTAATCTTGTTACTGGAATAACGCTTCCAATTCCAGGAAGCAGTCCTTCAAGGTTGATGTTTGGTACCTGATGTGCTCCAAATGTTGATTTAGGATAGTAATAAACATTCTCTGATCCCACTGTATTTACCTTCTCAATAGCTCCTAATGAATTAATTAAGATTAAGTATTGGTTTACTGAAAGTTCATTTCCAGTTCCACCAATGGCTCTTAAGAAATTAACTACAGAAGCCGGTACTTTATCAATTACGAAAGTATTAGGATAAAACTTACACCAATCTATCACGGTATGAGTACGTAATATTTTAAAACAAGCATCTGGTACTGAATTATTTATATAATATATGTCATCATGGTGTTTGTACCCTACCAAGCTACACACATTGTCTCCGCTTAAATCAGGTTTTCCTAATTCTGATGTTCTAAATGCATCATCTTCAGGATCACCACATGACATTACTATGGTGTCTCTTGGCCATGCTCTTGGGCCTGTATATCCGCTTTTGCCACCAACCCAAATGATCTGAGTACATGTTCGAACTTCAGAACCGCGTGTTGCAGTAAATACTCTCCTTATTGTACCGATTCGGCAAGATGTCAGATTGGTATAGAAAGTGTCAGTAATTGTGCCGCTTGAACAATTTCCTTTTAGCTCAGCATAACCAAATGCAGTACTAAGATCCGCCTTTGTCAAACTAATCGGATAGTCACAAGTGATTATTTGATTTGGTGGACATGTCAATTCAAGAGGTAGTTTGTCTTGTACGTGAGCATTGACCATACACTCATTCCAGTTACCTGCTTTGTCAATAGCTCTTAATACAACCACTTTTGGTGTTGCACTCGTTGCATCATTACAACAGAACTCAACATACTCGCTAAATCCACATGGATCTTCCACTTCTACAATATAAAGATACTCATCACTATCACAGTTGTCAACATCAAAGTTGACCCATCTCGCAGGTCTTGTTGATGACCATGAGTTGTATGTAGCTCTTACATATATAGAGTCATTTCTATGATTAAGAGGGGTAATGATAGTATCAACTGGATAGCCGGGTGCCCAATTTCTGTACGATCCAAGGTTGCCGCTAAACCAAGAGAATTCTCCTTTTCCGATAGCATCTCTTAATCCTACTATATAATCTTCAGGAAGATTCCATTCTCTGTATTTGTCATCTACCCATTTGTTTTCAGCAGCATTGTTGAGATGTACCAGATATCCTCCAACTGCAGCTGCAGTTTTTGCGGCAACTCTTGGAGCAGCTCTGTGTTTGCTGACGTAGTAATGGTGAGGAGCAGTTTTGCCAGCATTGAGATATTCACCTATGTAGGTAAATCCAGGGATTATGGGTGCTTTGCATGGTTGACAAGGGGTAGGATCCATTCTTCGTACTAATACTTTTGCAAGATCACATTCGTCATAACTTCCATTGTCAAATGATGAAGCAGGTACCCAAGCTTTACCACCATCTGTAAGGCCAACCACAGTATTTTGCTTGCATACAGCCACTGGAGGAGTATTGTCTTCCACTCTTACGATAATTGACACTTCGGTTGAATTGTGACAACCATCAAAAGCTGTATAGAAGATAGAATCACATCCCAATGGTAACTTAACATATCTATCAGCATCCGAAAGCCTCAAACCGGCAATAAATGAAACTGGTTTTCCTTGTTCATCTTTAATAGTAACGTTATATTTCAGATCATCTGAACAGTTGTCCGTCAGTCTTGGCTTCTGAAGTTTATAAAGACCTTCGCAAGAATGTCCGTTGGTAGTAGCGATATCATTTCTCAAATCATTAATACGTGGACCTTTGTTGTCTATGATCTCTATCAATTGATCAAATGTTTTAATAGTCGAATTGCAAGACCATTCCATAAAAGTCCATCTACGTAAGGTCTTGGTCACACATTTGATGGTAGGGAATTTCTGGTCTGAATAAGTAACAAAAAGGTTGCAAGCTGCTGAATTCTCAGGTAATAAAGGAATACCTGTCATCAATGTATCTAAACCAAATGTAAGACTCGCATTCGAACCTACTACATAAACACATATTGTTTGACCTGACAATAAAGGAACATTTGGCAATGGTGGTGGTGGAGCAGAACCGCTTAATGGCCCTTTTACTCCACTTACCCATGTACCATTCACGGTATAAAATATAGAATCATTTGCCGTAAGTAGATTGGTTGAACCATATCTGAATCTTAGAAGTATGTTATTAGGTGCAGTAAGGCATACCTGAGCACTTGCCGGCGAGCCTACAGGGACTGTGTGAGTACGTAGAGACACTGAATCTCTCAGACCATCTATGCTTCTTCCGATCCAATATGCACCATTTTTAATAGTAGGTAACCAAGGGTATAAAGAAGGTACACCCTGATCCTTTTCCCATCATCGCAATGGAGATGGGTTTCCTGCGTATGGTCCTGATGGAATTTTGGCATAATCTTCTTCGCAGAAAAGTTGAGTGTTTTTTGGCCAGATCAAATCATCAATAGCTGCCACATAGATAACCACCTTACAGATAGAGTCAGAGACATTTCCCCATTCATCTACTGCACGGTACTCTCTGGTGATACACTTCAGCGTATCCGGACCAGCAAATATCGCTGGTTTGGTACAATCATTTACAATAATGCTTTCACTTACCTGATACACTCTCGGATTGTGGCAATTGTCGATAGCTCTAGGTACAAAAGTACCCAAACTCGGGCATGTCACAATACATGTGTCAGGTCTGTTACTTGCCCATCTAGGCTTAAGTTTGTCTTCAATCTTTACTTCAGACCAACAAGAATTTGTGCCAGTCCCTGCATCAGAAACCTTAACATAAAGTGTTTTGCCTAGATAAAGACTTAAATCAGTTCTGATAGAATCAGTACCAGTGGCAATGATTCCGCCATCTTTCGTTTTCATCAAAGTGACAGTTTTGCCACCGCCACAAGTCAATGGGCTAGTGAGGATATCCGTTTTACGGATTGTGGCTTTACAAGTATCATCCACAGATACCTGTACATGCCCTTACATACACACGACTGCGCCATGGACTGTGTAAGGACATAGAAAAAATACCATCGTCAGAAGGGCCATTCTGAAAAGGTGATTTAATGGTGTTGAATTTGTTCCATTCATGAGATCCAAATTTTGAGTTTTAATAAATAAAGTTTTTACTGTTAATGGGTATTAGCGGTATAATGACATACACCTAAGCCCCAGTAACTAATTGGTTATGAAAATAATGTTTACACAAAAGCAGCACAAGCCACTTTTACTCTTTTGGATCTAAAATCAAAATCAAGGTTGGAAAAAAAAGCAGAATAAATAATAATATAAATATTAATTTAATACATAAGTGTATTAAACAACATCACAAAGTTAAATTTCATATTAAAATGAAATCTATGTGTAACAAACTTAGGAATAACTATTATTATATCAGGAAGGTAGTAAAATAAAGTAGGTTCTGAATAGTTTCTCACGCTATTCAAGGTCAAAGATATATAGTATTACATATATAAAAAAATATTATTGTAAAAAAATTCATATATTTTTAATCATAACATTTAATTACTTGATAATCAATGTTAAATTAATTAAATAAAAATATAATAAATTTTGCAACAGGACCACTTTGAAGGAAAAAATAAGACCTTTCTTTGACTATTGCAAGCAGCTAATCTACCATAGGTAGGGAATATCAAAAAAAAATCACTTTGAGTAAGCCCAAAGTGATTTTTCTTATGTAAATATGTGTCTTTTGTTAAGAGTATGTTTAAAATTTATCCTTTAGCAATAAAATGTTTTATTTTGGATACAAATTGTAAATTTTTCGTCGAATTGCCCATGACTGCAAAATTTGCCTCTTTTCGCTCAAAATAACTCCATTTTATTATCCAAAAACAAAATTTAACATACTCTAAATCAGTTACATCTTACATCCTCTATTAAGAGTATTTTGCTGAGTTATTATTCAGACCATTATTAAGGATGTCATTTATTTCAATCAATGATCATCGCTGCATAAGCCCTGAATCACATGAAAAGTATCATGCAATTTTGTTAAATCAGCTATAATTTTCTCGTCTTTTGCTTTCTTTTTGACGAGTTTATCCAGATTTGCAGCACCTGACACAAGATCAGCAACCGCTTTCCTGATAGCATCACTGCTGAACGACACGGGTGGAGTGGATGATGCCAGCAATTGAGCCTTTGCCAGCATTTCAGCCGATCTCTCTTTTATGGGTTTCAGGTTTCCTTCTTCCATGGGATGAAATGTCTGACCCATGACCATGTGAAAATCCTTTAACTCCTGCCATGTATCCTTTTCTATGACCTTAAGCAGTGGATCCTTAAGTGCTTTTTCATAATTGGCACCTACGGCTTTCCAATCCAGAACATTCCATATAGCACCGAGATAGTCTGCTCTTTTGTTTTGGTATTTCAGGTAGTATGCATGTTCCCATACATCTATTCCCAAAATAGGAATTCCTCTTTCTTTGCCGGCAGCATCCATGATGGGGTTGTCCTGGTTGGCGGTTGAGGACACTGCAAGGGATTTATCAGGTTTAACATACAACCACACCCATCCGGATCCAAATCTTGTCATTGCTCCATTATTCATCAGTTTTTTCAGGCTGTCCAATGAAGTGAAAGTTTTGTTGATGGCTACAGCCAATTGGCCCTGAGGCACTTTGGATGGTTCAGGAGATAAAATTTCCCAAAACAAGCTATGGTTATAATGACCACCGCCATTGTTTCTTATGACCGCTCCCCTTTTTTCCGCAGCGATCAATAAATCCTCCAATGCGATTTTTTCTGCTTTGGTTCCTGCCAATGCTTTTGTCAGATTGTTGAGGTAAGCCTGATGATGTTTTGAATAATGGATTTCCATCGTCTGAGCATCAATGTAAGGCTCAAGTGCAGAATACGAATATTTGAGAGACGGCATGGCATGTACCTGTGCCATTATGGTTTGGCCTGATAATAAGAAGGCCGCAATAAGCATAAAATATGTTTTCATAATGTATAAATGTTTTATTTTAAGTAACAATAAAATTGGACTTTAGGTTTTCTTTTTAAAGAACGTTTGCAGTGTGTTTATAACTTATTTATTAATCAAAATTAATTATGCTCTTCACTACCTCTGAAGAGCCTGTCAAGCTAGGCTTGAGACGACCCACCTCACTCTGAAAAATCAAAGCGCAGGACTCCTCTTTTCAGGGGTTTGTACTTGGTTTTTTCCTTCCAGATCATCAAAAAGGATAGTTTACACCGACCTGAACGTTTCCGAGACCTTGTTGTCTTATCTCTTTGAATGAATACCATTGAGATTTTTTATAATCATCTGTAAACGGACTGCGCAGCTTATACCCAAAATCAAACCTTATGATAAAAAAGTCAAAATTTAATCTCACCCCATAACCGGCACCTAAGGCTATCTGTTTGTAGAATGATGTGCTGATAGAAGCATTCGGTCTCGTAGCATCATCTTTGAGTACCCACACATTACCGGCATCCACAAATAAAGCCCCATCCATCACAAGAAAAATCTTAAATCTGTACTCAGCATTCATTTCAAGCCTGATATCTCCCTGATTTACAAAAATTCCCGGAGTATCTTTCACTTTTGTCTGCGGATCTCGATAACCGCCAGGCCCCGGTTCTTTTATATTCCACGCTCGAAGGCTATTTGGTCCCCCTACCCCAAATTGTCTGATAAAAGGTGCTACCTTATTATCTCCAAACGGGATGATAATACCGGCATTGAGCCTTGCGGCAAAGGATGAAGTTCTGCTATACTCCTTGTTGTAACGTCCATCAAACTCATACCTTACATATTTGGCAAAAGAGATTTGATCTGCCAGTGCCCATATGTTTTTGGTACCTGAGATAGTATTGTACAATTTGTTTGCAAGATATACTTCACTTCCCGAAAGTTCCAGATTATTGATGACCAAAAATGACCTTCCTTTTTTGTCTTTGGGTCTGTTATATACATATGAAAAGTCTCTGAATAAAAATCCGGTGCGCAAAATATCTTTGAAAGACAATAAAATCAATGGGTTAAGTTCAAAACTGGCAGTATCCTTGATTTCATATTGATCGAGGTTGAAACCGAGTGGCCTGAAAACATATCTGTTATTACGGGCAGATGTGTAGTCAAATCCAAATGAAGCATTGAGAGATTGCAGAGAATACAGATTTATGATGTTGACATTACTGAAGCCAAGATCAATATTGGTGACTGCATCTTCTCTGAAATCATTGTAAAACCTATCTTTGATCAAACCAAATCTATTGACTAATTTTCCAAGACCGATAAAATCCTGAAATGAAGGAATCACAAGATTGTTTTGGAAGGAAAAATTGGTTGTTCTTCTGGTGATACCGCTTTCCTGAGAAAATCCAAATTCCCATCCGGTTTCAGCTCGCATGGTATATCGCTCTGAACCACCAAGAAGGTTTCTATTGACCAATTGGGAAGAAAGTCCAAAACCTATCAGTTCTGCAGGACCCAAAGTGCTGTAGTAACCATTGAATCCGCCATCAAATACCCATTTCTTTTGGTGAGGTGACAGTTGAATATCAAAGTTCATCACTGTATCCTTTTCACTATCAGGATAGTTATTGAAAGTTACAAACCTGTACGTACCGATACCATTGAGTTTTCTGAAGGTCTTTTGCCTGTCAGTTCTGCTTAAATATTCGTTTTGTTTCAAGAATATCATATTGGAAAGAACTGATGGTTTTACGAGAAAGTCATCAGACTGTCTGTAGTAGGATTTATCTGTATATTGTTCATGATATATACTGTCACTCTGATCCTGAATATAATCAGTAAATACTCTTACATTACCGGTGATATACCTTTTGTGTTCCCTGGCAGGTAAAGGGGTTCGGATCAAAATAGTCAGGTCAATCGTTTTATTGATTCTGCTACTGTCTCCGTTCAATTCAATGTAATTTCCGGCAAATCCCGCATAACCGTTATTTTGAAGCTCAAGGACAAGCCGCTTTTTTTCTTCTTCAATTACCAAAAAGTCAATATAATCATTTTTCCTGATGAGTGTTTCATCATTGACAGATTGTATAAACCTGAGCAACGATTTATCCTCCGACTCATAAGTGATACTATTGATCCGGTATCTGTCTCCGGTAGAAACGATATAAGAAACTTCAGTATCAAAGCGTGTTGCTGAGCCTTTACTTGAAGTCCATCCTACGATTTTTTCTTTTGTGATAAAATCTACTCTGGCTTCATAATATCCTTTCCTGAACCTTAGATAGTTTTCGATATTTGCCGCTATGGTTTTGTGTTTTCCTTCATCGTACAATACCGGTGGGGCACCCAATTTGCTGAAAGCTTTATTGTACCAGGAAGAATCCTTTCCACTCCTGATGTTGGATAGGTACAACCACTCCTCAGGAATTAGAAAAAGTAATTTCCCATTAGGTTTGTAATCAATAAGTTGTAGTATCTCATTGGTCAGTGAGCTCTTGTCCGAGACATTTTTTTCATTTTTATAAACTATCTTTGTACCTTTAAGCAAACTTTCATCTGAATGGAGATATCTTGCCGTATTGCATGAAGAATAAAAAATGGATAAAAAAACGATTAACCCCAAAAAAGAAAAATCAATATTTTGCTTGACAAACATACTTTTTCGTAGTAAGGCTCTGTAAACTTTGTTATCCGTGATCAGTAAAGCCCGCATAAAAGATATAAAATCTTTACACCAGCCTAAATTCAGGCAAATGTACGATATTTTCATCGCTGAAGGTGACAAAGTGTGTACAGAATTGTTGAAAACTCCCAAATATCGCATAGATTCCGTTTTTATCGTTCAAGATACATTACACAAATACGAAATACTACTGGAAGGACTGAAGGAAAAAACTGAAATCATTTCATCTCGGGAAATGGAACAAATCTCTGCCTTAAAAACTACATCAGATATCCTTTTGTTACTGGAAGTGAAGGAAGACGATGATAATGTTTTGTTAAAAAAAGGCACATCAGCTATTTATCTCGATGGCGTGCAGGATCCCGGCAATGTAGGCACTATCATACGCATCGCAGACTGGTATGGTATCGATGCTTTGATTCGAAACAATCAGTGTGCAGATTTCTTTAATCCCAAAGTAGTACAAGCCACTATGGGCAGTTTGGTCAATGTAGACCTTATCACTGCAGATTATAGTAAAATCCTAAGAAGTGGGAAGACGCTCTATGGTACATTTATGGATGGAGTGGATATCAATGCTGTAATCATAGAAAGTGATGCCATTCTGGTCATGGGCAGTGAAGGGAAAGGTATTTCAACAGAACTGGAAAAATCCATCCGAAATAAAATAGCTATCAACGGAAGCAGATCAAAAATAGCCGAATCGCTCAATGTTTCAGTAGCGGCCGGAATCATTTGTGAGCGATGGAAAGGTGGTGTTTATAGATAGATGGTTGAAGTATGATACTACAAAAAAATCAAATATCTCTCCGCATAAAACTCCTGTAAGCGACAAATATAAAGATACTGCTGTACAAGATGGCCATACCTATGGCGTGAGTATATGGCAGCAGAATATTGAAGTCCCATTCTTTATTGACAAAATAATCAGGTACTTTGAACAAGGGGAAAGGCATCAGGTCTTCAATACTGTTGATAGGCCAGTAGTTGCGGCTTGAATTCTTAAAATAATACACATGAATCAGCATCAATATAGGCTCCAGCATCATGACGTATAAAAAATAAAACAATAGCGTCAGTGTACCCTTCCTGATCAAAAAACCCAGCATCATCGCAAAACTCATATACCCCATACACAAAAGAAAATATCGGACGATGGCAAAATTATTGTCCATGATGAGTTCCAAATCAAAACCGTCTGTATAGATCATACCTATGACAATGCTGGATATAGCGTACAAAACAGTGGCTACTACTGCAAATGACAGGATAGTCAGAAACTTGGAATAAAAAAACTCCTTGCGCGTCATTCCTATAATGATATTTTGCCTCATGGTACGATTGCTCACTTCTGATGTGACGATGTAGATGGCCAGAAAACCGAGACAAAAAGGTACCAGCCAATTGCCAATGTAGCCCTGATAGTCCCATACCGTGGGAAATTCATAAAACATTTTTGAACTGGGCATCGGCGGTGGCATATCTTTAAATACATCTTTGCCTGCAAGTATCACGAATGGTGCAATAGCTATGTATATCAAGGCCAACGCCTTGAATACCGCGTTACCGTTGAACTTTTTCCATTCCAGGAGAAGAAGGTCTTTCATAATTTTGATGGATTGAGATGCAAAGCTAATCATTATTAAAAACCTCCGCTCATGTCTGTATCATAATTCAGACAAACTTTAAATAATAATCGGCAGAATACCTTAGACCTTATAGGTTTTGAAAACCTATAAGGTCTAAGGTCTCCGTAGTATTTCTTCTATTTCCTTTTATTGTTTAAAATACTCTTCACATTATTAAAATCATGCTTTCCATGAAATTGTTTTATAACAATCCCATCAGGAGATATTAGGTATGAGATCGGATAAACTGATATATAATAATTCTCTAATCCAGAAATGATATCATTTTTATTTAAATTATGCCACTCTCCTATTTTATCTTTTTCTACAGCTTTAAGCCAATTTTGCTTATTGTCGTCAAAGGCAATACTGACGATTTCAAAATTATTATATTCTTTGTAATTTTCATAGAGCGTCTTCATGTCGATGTGAGATTCCCGACAAGGATCACACCAACTGGCCCAAAAATCTAGTAATACATATTTCCCTCTCAAATTACTCAGCCTGAAGTCTTGATTGGCTATAGTAACTCCAATCAATTCTGGAACAGCTTTCCCTTCCAGAAACAGAGTATTTGAAAGTAGTTTACCATAATGACTATTTTTTACCTTACTGTCGAATGTGTTATACAATTGAAATTTCTGATCCAGATTTCCTTGAAATCCAAATCGGAAAAAAAGAAAAAAAGCATTATAATATGATTTAGGACATGATTTAATATAACTCATCTGCTCTTCCAATAACAGCTTTTTGGAAGAGTCTATTTTTCTTTTGGCAGCATTTAAGGACTCATAATATTCTTTTGACGATATAATGACACTGTCTTCGATTTCGCTGACTTCATAATATTTGTTATAAATATCCTGGTGTTTAATTTCATGATTTTCTCTGATTAAGTCCAATCTCTTTTTGTCATAATTGCTTCTTATATTTTCAGTATAGAAACAAAAATTACATGTGCTGTCAGGGGCGAGCTGGTAAATGTTGTTTTTACCATTTTCAATAAAAAAGGGCTCGGAATACTTTCCTAGTTTTTCATCTGCAAGTGCTACAATTTGCATTTTGTTTATTTCCTTTAAATAAAAACTAATCCATCTTTGACTTCACGCTATCTTTTTTAATAGGGTTTGACTGGAATGATGATACGTTAATAATGTTAACTTAGTTGGTATATATTATCTGAAAGCCTTCCCTTGATGACAAAACCATTGGGATGACAGGAAAATATTGAAAATAGCAAAATGAAAATAGGTATTCTATATGTACTCTATTTGGGGGTGAAAATATATTTTGTGGAGGTTTTCCTAAGCGATTGACCATTCATTTTGAAATAGATGTGGTATTCTTTTTTGTTAAGTTCATCTTTATGAAAATTCTTTGCTATTCTAATTTTAATTATTGCCTCCAGCCTCGCCACGTTGGGAGCTAAATCCTTCCCTTTGAAAGGGAATAAAGAGATCTTTATCTAAAAGACACTGATTTTAACCTCGTGCAAAATAGGGTGCAGGAAATGAGTTCTTGTCTCAACGATGTACCAAAACGTCCATAACCTTCCAAAGGAATCGCACCTAAAAGAACTTCAGAATCTCCTTTTAATACCATAGTTGCAAAGTGTCCTTCTATTCTTAAATTTTAATTCCACATTTGTCACTACATCCAATTCTACTATCCTACTATCTGCAGTTTCGCCTTCCGTTTTTCCACAACAGGTAGTTTGCAATTGTTCTTGAATACTTTCATTGATACATAGCATATACGATCCCGTATCAACCAACGCAGAAACGGTCATTCTTTTGACTTCATCCTGATCCATTAGATTTCTTCTTACCATCTCTATAGATCACCATTGTTAATCAACTCAATTTCAGCATATACTAAGCCCATCACTTAACTTTTTTGTTACAACAATTTTAACACTTTTAGGTTCCAGACCTTATAGGTTTCAGAAACCTATAAGGTTGGCAAATTTTTTCGTTGTTGCTTATTGACCACAACATCCAAAACATTCTGGAATAGTCGCTCTAGTAAGCTGTACTCTTTTCGTTTGGATGGTAACATTTTGCGGTCAGATTTTGGTTTTGTGGTATTTCTTTTTGTAGGTGGTCACAAATGGTGTAGGTAATTTCAAACCAACGAAATAACTATCTTCTGGGTATCGTGAAAAATCAGCTACTGTCGTTGCACGACACCATACTGAGTGGATGGGTAACTCGCTAATTCCAATATCGCAGTTTGACCTACTTGTAGCGTACCTGGCAGCTTTGAGCGGAAGTTTGCCTTGTAGCGATATAACCACTTCCTGTATGATGAGGACGATGTAAGAATGATGTCGCCCGCTTTGACAAATTGATTTTTGGCTAAATATTTTGTATAAAGAAATATCCGCATCAAAAGGTGTTTTCAGGATGTGCAATTCTTCCCATTCTTTGATTTCATTGATGATTTTTTCTTTCATCTGATGGATGGCAAATATCCGGTGTAGATACTCCTGATGATCTATCACCGGTGAGCTCAGCTATCTGAGTTTTAATTGTTCTATCCTGACTTCATTATTGCAGTTTTTGGATTTGAAAGCTTCCAGGTTTCTTTTTCCATTGAGTATTTGGATTCTGCTTTTCTTTTTCTGCATCCACGAGACACCTTTCCTCTTCAGAGTGGTATGTCGCAAAATCCTTTCTTGGTCAAGGCTAGGCATCTTTTCTTACAAATCCTTCTTTGTTTGGTTAGGGATAGATTGAGCTGTTTGATTTGTTCCATTTCATTGCTCAAGGCTTTAATTTGGTGGAAAAACAGCACTTGACGTAAAAATAGCCGAAACTCTTCGTATTGCTGTACCAAGACGTTTAGGAACTCATTATCCCCATATTTAATCCTTTCGGGACATTTATATATTCAAACATTCAGGTATATAATCAATCGATGAGAGCAAGAAAATGAATTCAAAACATCCAAATCACGCTCATCAACTGTAGATCGAAATTTTAGTAACACATCACCACGTTTTGCTGATGACTTATCTTTTATGTAGATAGAATCTATGGGTGCATTTCATTTTTTCGTTTTAAGCTGCCTTTGTTATCAAATCTCTAATTTTATTCCAATATCCGCTCATATTTAAAACTCTTAGGCTTATCATTTTTTCTAATCCCTTTTTGGACCATCTTTGTCCTGATTGTTTCATTCTTTTTTGTAAAACGGTTCTGTGTGCTGATTCTATGGCTCCTGATCCTATTAACAATCCTGATTTGATGTATTTTGGGTAATCCATTCTCTTTTGTTGTTGCTTATATATACCATTAATGTCTCGTAAGCCTCTCTTTTATTTTTGTATTTCTTGGTATCTGGTCCAACTGATTTATAACATCATGTATTCCGTTCTCTTTCAATGCTTTACCAATTCGTCCATTATATTCGTTCTTTGCTTTTCAACACACTGACTTTTATATACTTCCCTATATTTTCCATAGCATGAAAATAATCAAGGATTTGAATGGCTTGGGGTATTCTGCTTCTATCCACTTCCACTGCCATTTGGCTCCATCATTTATAAATACTATCCTTTCTTGACATTTCTTGTATGGTTCGTCTATGATCTTTGACATCTTTTCCTCAAATTTCACATGAGAACCCAAAATACCTATATACTCGCTTGATTTTATCCAATTCCTTGTCTCGTTTTCTTTGTAAATTTCACCAGATTTAAATATCCTGCCTAATTTGGCTTCCTTCCAACTTTCTTCTCAAGTCAGCAACATACTACCATCTGATTGAACATATAAATGTTCTCCTTCAATTATTTGTATTGGATCCCTAAATTCCTCTTCTTCTGTTATCTTTAGGCTCAATTCACCAATTTTATCTGTAATTCTATATATAGCAGTATCATTTGTTTTGATATTCAATAACATATTTGCTATTTCACTGCCTCTCTCATAACAGTCCAATTGACCTATATACACTAATTTTCTTGTAAAAATGGTGAAAATTTCTGACCTGAGATCTCTTGGATTTCATCATTTGAGTTACTTACTTCAATCTCTCCAAATTTTGTTTTGATCCTTTTTTTTTCGATGATCTAAAGGAACAGATCCTATGGTAGATTCTAACACTTTACTGCCTAATTCTGTCCACACTTCATCAAGTGTCTTTTCAATTTCATAAAAACTTTTAAGGTTGCTTAGGTTCTCTATATCTTCCCAACGTTGGCTACATATTTCAAGGAATTGTGCCTTTGTCATGATGATATTTTTTTGGTTCAGACACAAATATACTATTTATTTCTAATATGTAGCGAAAAAATGAAATACACCCTTTTAGAGTCATATTTGTTATATCATAGTAGACATCATTATAATTATAATTTATCGACTCAATACTTGGCTTTTGTTCCACGAGATCCATATGTTTCTCTGCAATTTTATCGTAAGTTGACAACTTCAATGGTAATACATCTTGCTCTCTATTCAAAGAAAGGCCCATCTCAGAGCCGTACTCAAAATTATGATAATGCACAGTTCCATTTTTGGTAATTTTATAATCATCTTCGTTAATATTTAAGCCTATAGAAACAAAACCGTTACAAGGGAAAAGGCTTTCTTTAGTTTCAGGGTGATGTGATAAGAAAAGTGGGCATCTCAAATGATTAACTCTATTATACAATAGCTCACTTCTTGAAATTCTTGATGGATGAACATGTCCTGTTAATAATAAATCACATTGCTTAATTATATCAATTAATGGTGTAATCAACCAACTTCCATGATCGTTATTATAGCTTTCTTTTTCATTCCAATCCAACCATTCTAAAGGGTGATGCATCATACATATTTTTGTAAAGTGCGGAAATTTGCTTAGTTTTTCTTTAATTTCATTAACTAATTTTTCTGATTCTGAGTGACAAAATCCAGTAAATGATTTTCCATATTCCTGAGATGCCATGATTATTTTTATTATTTCAATTTGTTCAAATTTAGAAATCTCTTTAAAATTATTTAAAAATATCTCTAAACTCTCTCCAATAGAATACCATGCGGTATTCACGATGATAAAAATAACCTCATTAGACTTATCTATAATGAAACCTTCGAGTGCAGTATCAATATATTCCTTAGAAAGTTCTAAATTTTCATCTTTTTCTATTACAAAAATATTATTTTTTAGAATTTGATCAAGCTGGGATGAGTCAACATTAGATTCTAAACTAGATTTTATCCCTGTATATGATAATGATTTAGAAAATTCTGAGAAAAGAGACAAGAAATTAGTTTTGGAAAAATGATATGATTCGTTTTCAGATTTTTTAACATATCTGTTATCAAAAAATTTTACAATAGAATCAGCCCAATTTGAATTTTCTAATATGGTATTTTTATACATTTCTTTAAAACTGTTCCAAGAAACATCATGATTACCAGGACAAACTAAAACCCTTATTCTATTTTTGTATTTGTTTGCGCATATTAATATTTGATTTTTCAGTTGAATATATTGGTTTATACTTTTGTCAGTTTTATCAATTCCTCCACTGAAAGCTAAAGGGTGTATCCCAAAATTGCACTTTAATAAAAATTCCTTTTGTTTTACCCCATCCCTGAAGGTAGCCAAAAAGAATTTTTTACGAATGAACGAAAAAATGGGATACACCCAAGCTAAATCCCCTGATAATAGTAAATACAAAATACCTTCATACTCTTTAAAAGCTTCTTCGATTTTATCTTTAACAAAATCAAATGCTTTAGTTTCATACCCTTTATATTTTCCATCTCCAAGATAGTGAATATCTGACAACCATAAAAACTTTACTATACGTCCCATTTATACATTTTTTACTCGTTCTTCAATATAATCCCTTTTCCATTGTAGAGAAATATCCCATATGATGTCCATCATTTGGTTTCTAATTTCATAATATTTTTCTCTTTTAGCAGCGTCAATATTAAAATGTCCTCCTTGAGGATCTAGACAATAAAAAGAATCGTATTCTATTTCTTTTATGAATGTTTCTAAGGGTTCGCCGGTAACTAAGTTTCTTCTCAAGATGGAAATTTGGTTATTTTGTTCTGTTTGCATTTTCTTTAAAAAACAATAAATCATCGAATCGAGCAGAATTGCATGTTTTTGTCTATTCATATCAACTTCCTTTCCTGGCTCAACTATTTTACTTACTTCCATAGTTTTAATCTCTTTGTACAAAGCAAAAAGCCCATTCTCATCGCAGTAACTTTTACAATGTGACATCCATTCAAACCTACTTGCCAATGCTCTATCTTTGTGTAATACATTAATTCCTGTTTGAATTGGAAATTTCCACCGCCTATATTGTTCTCTAATATGGTCAAATAATTCGTTTTCTGGATTAAATATTTTACAATCAGGTATTATTTGGTCATGAATCGAATTTGCAATCGTATATTCTTGTTTATCTTTGACTTTCGGGTCATAAAATTCTTTCAATTCTTCATGAAATTTTTTATAATATCTATCCCAATAAATAAACAATTCAGGAATAGGACAAGAAATATCAGGCATATAGCCAAATATTATCTTAACACTTATAAATCGAATTAATTCATGGGCAAAATTATCCTCGTTCATAAATCCATCCTTATTATAAAGTTGAGTATTTTGGATATTAAATGACCAAAACCAAAAACTATACAACTCAAAATCAAAATTGAAAGTCAAGATTACCCTAAAACAATCATTATAAATATCATTTGTATCAGAAAAAGAATAATTTTCTTTATAGCCTTTAGGTAATTCAATCGGGCTTATAATTTTTTGTAATTTTATATATTCGTTTATTATTTCTTTATGAAGGAGACAAAAAACTAATTCAGGGGCAGTTAAGTCATGAACATGAAAATTGATATTTACTGGATTAGAAACAGTATTATTAAGATTAATATTTACTAAAAACCTAGGCGTTTCGCGATAATAATCTTTCTTACTTTCATTATAACTACGTGTTAAAATATGAACACATGTATTATAATTACTTAATAAATGTTGTAGCGATGCATTATAATCTATGCTATACTCATGAATGTCTTCAAAAAGATAAGAGTTGAATGTTCTGTTTTTGTATGCTCTATCATAAGCAATTACGTAATTAATGAGAATATTTTCATACTCTTGCAGTTTATTTAGTTCTTTTCTGTTATCTGTAATAAAGTAGTATAACCTTTTAAGAAACGGAATAAAGTCTATATAAAAATTAAAAAGCACCCTGTCAGTCAAACCGTTGTTGGTTAAATAATAGCATTTTATGATTTTATTTCTTAGCTGTCTTGATATTTTAGAAGATCGTAAGCAATCTTTAATTTCTGATATAACTTCTTTTTTAAAAGTTAACCCATCTAAACTTTTGGTTATGTCCGGTAAATCCTTTACGGCAAGCAAAGATGAAACGTTTTGAAGTTCATCAAACCATTTTTTATTATTAAATAATGTTTTTGTTTTTACACTTTTTACATATTTCGTTAAATAATCAACACTATTTTCTCTTAGTTTAGAAAAAACCAATAAATTACTTTCTATGAATTCCTTTTTGTTTTCTTCAAATATGTAGTCCATTTTACCATTAGTAAAGAAAAAATTCTCCATATTGCAGAATTCTCCATTGTCTAAAGATCTAACTGTTCTACAGAATTCACGCTCATAGCCAGGTTTAATTTTCCATTCTATTTGTGTGTTTAGTTTATCATTCTTAAATGAATCCTGCTTTAAATACTTATAATATTCAACGCCTAAAATTGAACTTGTTTCTGTTACCAAATGCAATTCTTTTATTTCGTCACAATTTATGGTTTTATTATAAAAAGCACTATATAGTGTTTCTTCACAATCTAGAATTACTTCTGCATCATTCAAATCTGTTAAATCCTTAAATTTAATATTCCTAATATCTAATAAAGCATCAATTAATTCATTTGGGTCATCACTAAATACCACTATACTAAGATCAAACCAAGAATACGATTTTGACAATAAATACCTATTAGTGACTTTTGTAATATCATACCCTAAATTTAATCGTGATCTTATTTTTGAGTCAATCGCCTTACAAAATTGATTTTCTAATTTTGTTCCACTTCCAATTAATAGACCTTTGTTGATACATAAATTAATAAATAATGCATATTTAAACTTTCCTTCTCTTGGATTACTTTTGTCCCAATTTTCTGCAGTTAAGAAATCTAAAGTGTCTGACAAACGGAATGTAGATTCCTTGTTAATTTTCTTAGTAATTCCAGTTATAATTTGATAAGTACTTCTGTTTGTTTCATCATCATTTATATCTGGTGCAAAAACTTTTTGAGCAAATTTTTCACTGTCCGTAATTGAAATTACAGCCATATCATAATTGGAGAAAAGATGATATTTTAAAGGTGAAAATATATGGTCAGGAAAATTATCTTTGGAGTATTTGTCACCATTCTCTTTATATTTTTTATAAAACTTATCAATCTTTTCAGGAAATGTTTCTTTATCCTTATGTGGATATGTTACAAGCGTTATATTTACATTTTCTCCATGATTCATAGTTGGGCACCAAATTTTTTAATCTGCAAATATAAAGCAAATCCTTAAATAGCCAAAAATAATGGCAACTATACCTACCAGGATTTTAAGGATGATCGGGTATATACCTTTTTTGGACTTAGACCAGGAGGCACAGAAGTGTTTACTTTCAAAGCCAAAGCCGCTTTTTCGGGCGACTTCTTTATGCCGGCAGTGAGCTGCGAGCATATGTACAATGGAGATATTTATGCCAGGATGGGTACAGGAAGGGTGAGTGTAGTAAAGTAAACAGAAAAGAATCAACCTGAAATTCAGTTATTGAATGAATTCCTGATTGATACTTTTCAAAATTTGAAATCAGTTGCCTATTTCAACATCACCACTTTCTTATGTAAATCAAGAAATTCTTTTACCAATTCAGTGGATTTATTGATTCTAAGTCCCTGATCTATACACCAGATAGCTTGAATTTTTTGGTCCATTTTGAAGTGTGCCTCAGCAAGACTGTGCCATACCTCACTTTTTTCAGGATATAAGACCGTATTCATTTGAAATACTTTTTGTGCTTCTATATACTTCTTATCTGCCAGCAGCACGTAACCACATGCATTTAGCTCACCATAATATGACACAGAGCCCCGCAGGTGTGATGCAAGATTGTAGCCACTTATATTTTTGGATGAAAGGGTTCCATTATTGAGCCACTCTATGATTTTTGAGTATGCTGCATATTGAGGAGTATATGGTTCGCCGGAAATGATTTTTAGCAAATCGACTTCCATCGAATATTTTGGAAACTCGACAATACGATTGATTTCGACACCATTCTTTTCAATGATGAATGTTTCCCACCGAATACATTGTTTATAAATAGAGTCTGCTGAAGACACGGCATAAAATGATATTTTTTCAAGTGGAAACGATATCTCATTTAATACCTTCATCAATATAGGAAGCTCTCTTTTTGTATCTCCACACCATGTAGCAAAAAAGACTTTGATACTGTATTCATCTAACTTTTGTTTTTTCAGCTTCATGATTACCTCTGTATCGGAAGTATATTTTTCAGCATTTTTTTGGTACCAATCAAATTTCCTCAAACTGTCCAAAGGGACTTTCCCAAACAGATGACTTTGACTCTGTAAACTGTAAACATTGGTAAATAATAAAAATAAAATGATAATTCTGATTGTCATGACATTGTTTTGATTTGTGATAAGATATGATCGACAGGGTGTATTCCATTTTTTCATTCAATCGTTATAAAATTCTTTTTGTCACCCTTTAGGGATGGGGTAAAACAAAAGGAATTTTTAATGAAAGTGCAATTTTGGATTTCCGATCGACATGGTATTAAAGTGCAGCCTTCACATCACCTTTGATGGTAAGCGTTACAGGATCTCCGGCATTGGATGCGACGGTGATGTGTTTTGTGAATACTCCTGTTCTCTTTGTGTCATACTTTACCTTGATAGATTCGGACTGACCGGGAGCGATAGCATCGTGAGGATAATCAGGTACGGTACAGCCGCAGCTTCCCTTGGCGTCTGTAATCAAAGCGGCGCATCACCTGTATTGGTAAAGTGAAAGATTCTCTCAGGATCAGCATTGTTTGCTACTGTGCCATAGTCGATGGAAGTAGTTTTAAAAACCAGTTTTGGTCCCCTTACCAATATTTCCTGATTGACCTGTAATGTTACTTAAAGTAAGCAACAACCCAAAAGCGATTAAATTTAAAGTTTTCATAATAAAAAAATTTA
The DNA here is from genome assembly GCA_016718205.1 of Saprospiraceae bacterium. Lineage (GTDB taxonomy): Bacteria > Bacteroidota > Bacteroidia > Chitinophagales > Saprospiraceae > OLB9. The sequence goes on along the minus strand of JADKEB010000033.1, from coordinate 420,232 downwards.
AGATTAAATAAATAATGATTTCGGTACAAAAGTATAGGCATATCAGTGAGGTAACTGTTAAACAAATGCCCCGCTTCTGTTATTCACATGTTAAGCATTATCTTAATTATTAATAAACAGTAAAACTCACTACTTTTGGCTTTGGGTTTGTAATGATATAAGATGTACAAAATTGACGCTGGAATTTTGATTTTTATCAAGGCAAAATTTTCAAGCATAGCCATAACTATGGTTTAAAATTTAAACGTAGATAAAAATCACAATAACAAATCAAGATGTTTAGATTGTATTGTTACAAATCCTTTAAATCAATACATATTGAAAGATAATCATATCAGATTTCTGACAGTATTCGGCATTACAGCGATCATTGCCATCTTTGTCATCCAGATATACTGGGTCAAACAGGCATTTAATATCACCGAAGGCCAGTTTGAACATAACGTGACTGTGGCCCTGAGACAGGTTGCTGAAAAAAATCGCCATCAAAAATAAAACCAACTTCAGCTTTAAAATCCGGTAATAAAAATAAATCCCAGACATTATGTAGTCGAAGTGCGAAGTGAAATCGACGCCGCCCTGTTGGATCACTACCTGAAGACTACTTTTGATTACTTCAATATCAATCAGGATGTAGAATATGGCATCTACGGATGTGAAACCAACGAAATGGTCTACTGTAATTATATTCAAAAAAACAAACCACAACAAGAAATCACGCTCATAGAACTACCAAAATTTGAAGGTCTGGATTATTACTTTACAGTTACATTTCCGCACTTTGCCATAGTCTCGCTCAATAATATGCCGATGTGGATAGTGACCTCTATCGTATTGATCATAGTGGTATTGTTTATATTGTACGCCCTTTTTATAGTATTTACTCAGAAATCCATCACAGGAGTTCAAAGGGATTTTATCAATAATATGACCCATGAATTTAAAACACCCATCTCTACCATTTCAGTCATTCAGCAGGTGATATCCGATCCTGAAATTGTAAAGACACCGCAAAGACTCAATACCTATACAAAAATCATCGGTGACGAAATAGGAAGACTCAATGAACAGGTAGAAAAAATTCTGAACATCACTCGTCTTGAAAAAGGCAAATAGAGATGCACCTTGAGGAAATCCATGCCAATGAAATCATAGAGAAAGTCATTCAAAATCTTTCTCATATAGAATTTGAAAAGGAAGTTACCATAGGCACATCACTTGATGCTCAAAATGATGTCATTTTGCAGATAAAACCCACTTTACCAATGTCGTATGCAACATCATCGAAAACGGTATAAAATACTCTCCGTCAGTGGTTGAGATATCAGTCAATACAAAAAAATGAAGGCAACAAACTGGCAATCAATATTTCTGACAAAGGAGAGGAATAGACAAGAAGGAAATAAAAAAATATTTGATAAATTTTACAGAATTCCGAAAGGAGATACTCAGAATGTCAAGGGATTTGGCCTTGGTTTATTTTATGTAAGGCAAATCGCACAGGCCCATCAATGGAATCTGAAGGTAGAATCTGAACCTGGCGTTGGAACAACATTTTATATCACAATAGATCAAAAATAATTATTTTAAAGCTTATGGCAAAAGTGTTTTATGTGGAAGATGACGCCAATCTGAGTTTTGTTGTCAAGGATTGTCTTCAGATTGCGGGACATGATGTACATCATTTCAGTAAAGGAGATGAAGCATTAACGGCTTTCAATAAGTTTGAATATGACATATGTATCCTGGATGTCATGCTGCCCAACCTCGATGGTTTTTCGCTTACTAAGGCCATCAGACAAAAAAATCCCCACATTCCCGTTATTTTTATTTCTGCCCGAGTGCAGATTCACGACAAACTGGAAGGCGCCAAACCGGAGGTGATGATTATATATTCAAACCATTCAGTATCGAAGAGTTGCTTTTGAAAGTCAATATTTTCATGAAAAGGAAAGTATCAACGCCGATACTGGCACCTGCAGAAGAAATAAAATTTGATATAGGTTCATTCCATTTTGACTACAATCATATGGAGTTAAAAACACCATCCGGAATGGTAAGGCTGACTGGAAGAGAAGCAGATCTGCTCATTTTTTTCAATAAAAACAGGAATAAAATCATCAAAAGGAGAGATATCCTGATTGCGCTTTGGGGCAAAGATGATTATTTTTGGGCAGAAGCCTGGATGTATTTATTTCGAGGCTTCGCAAATTTTTGTCCGGTGATCCATCTGTAGGTATAGAAAATATACCGCGAGTCGGGTTTAAATTCAGGGTGGATTGAAGTTGTATAGTGTTATGTTAAGTGTTGAATGATGGATCAATTATAAGTAGATTTTTCTTTTCATCAAGGCGAGGGTTCCCGACCCTCGCCTTAGCTAAGGAAGGGGTTCATCAACGAAGAGCAAATGGAAAAGATACAATAAGTCATCTGTCAATTTAACCTGAACATAACACTAATATTAACTTCTTGATTCATATTTGTTTTAAACGAATGATGAATGATGTTCTAAATAAATACCATACTTCAACTATAGAAAGATCTATAATTTCATTCCTTTTTATACAGCTCACGTGTGTTCGTTTTGAAAGAAAATATTTACTTTGTTTATTATCATAATTTGGACATTTATAAAAACAGATTAATTGTTTATTTAGAATTTTATTTTAGGTTGAATAAAATGTTTATCTTCGCCACAATATTAAAATGATTATTTATCTTTTGAATGTAAGAGTATAATTGGTGAATGATGTAGATTTTTTAAAATGAAGATAGTTGTAATTAAAGAAATCCGTGAAGGAGAAAAAAGAGTAGCACTCACACCTGACGGAGTCAAATCACTGACCAAAGCTGGATATGAATGCCACATAGAGTCCGGTGCCGGAGATGGATCATTTATCAGTGACGATCAATACCGCAATGCTGGCGCTCATATTTCGACAAGTAAGGAAGACTTGTTATCCGCAGGTGACGTATTTATTAAGGTAAACCCACCTTTCGCTGACGAAATTGCGAAGATGAAAGAAGGCAGTGTCCTGATTTCCTTCATGTATGCCTTTTCAAATGCAGAGTTGGTACAAGCCTTGATGAAAAGAAAAGTATCTGCTTTTTCTATGGATGCGGTACCCAGAACCACAAAAGCACAAAGAATGGACGCCCTGAGTTCACAGGCAAGTCTCGGAGGATATAAGGCGGTCATGATGGGAGCTAATGCACTTGGTAAAATATTTCCACTGATGATGACAGCTGCCGGTACTATTACGCCTTCAAGAGTATTGATATTCGGAGCAGGTGTGGCAGGTTTACAAGCATTGGCGACAGCAAAAAGACTTGGTGCTGTAGTGGAAGTTACTGATATCAGACCAGGAACTAAAGAAGAAGTGGAGTCGCTCGGTGGACGCTTTCTGCAAGTAGAAGGTGACGACAGTGTCAAGGTGGAAGGAGGATATGTCAAAGAAGTCTCTGAGGAATACCTCAGAAAACAAAAAGAGATGATCAATAAACATGTAGCTGATGCGGATCTAGTCATCACCACAGCTGCAGTACAAGGTAAAAAATCACCGGTATTGGTCACAAAGGAAATGGTAGAAACCATGAAGACGGGCTCGGTCATCGTTGATCTTGCAGCTGAATCAGGAGGAAACTGTGCACTAACGGAGGCTGGAAAAACAATACATCATCATGGAGTGACCATCATAGGTGAAAGAAACCTTCCGGGCATGTTGTCACAGAATGCCAGTGAAATGTACTCTCGCAACACTACGGCACTTCTCACTTATCTGGCTACAAAAGACGGATTTAAGTGGGAGATGGATGAAGAAATTACCAAAGGAAGCCTTATCACCCATCAGGGACAGGTCGTTCACGAAACAACTAAAAATATTCTAAACCTATAATGATTTAAATATGACAGTCGAATACTTAATCATATTGATATACATACTTGTGCTTGCAAGCTATTGTGGATTTGAGTTGATAGCTAAGGTACCACCTACATTGCATACTCCGCTCATGTCTGGTTCAAATGCCATATCAGGGATTACTATAGTTGGTGCCATTTTATGCAGCAATGAACTGGGTTATACCACAGTAAGCAAAATCCTGGGTATGCTGGCTATCATCCTTGGCATGATCAATGTAATAGGTGGTTATGCTGTGACAGACAGAATGTTAAAGATGTTTAAAAAATAATTATGGATATTATAGTTAAATTAGCGTATCTCGTCGCTTCTATTTTATTTATCAGCGGCATCAAGATGCTGAATAAACCTGCTTCTGCACGTAAAGGCAATCAACTTTCAGCTATTGGAATGATCATTGCCATCATTGCGACAATGTTTCAGCTTGACATCCTTTCATTGCCGGAAGTACTGATCTGTATTGTCATAGGCTCTGCTATCGGATACTATATTTCACAAAAGGTGCAAATGACCGAAATGCCCGAAATGGTCGCCATATTTAATGGGTTTGGTGGTCTTGCTTCTTTATTTGTGGGTCTTTCTGATTTTTGGTTAGAGTCCGTTGAAAACGGCGAGATAATAGACAATATTACGCTTGTAAGTATTCTGGTCTCCATACTGATAGGAGGTATCACTTTTACCGGATCTATGGTAGCATATGGTAAACTCAGCGGAAAAGTAAGCGGAAATGCCATCGTATTTACAGGTCAGCATTTCGTTAATTTATTGCTTCTTGTTGTGGCTTTTGTAGGAGGCGGATTAGTTTTGTGGCAACAAGATATGATGATTGGTCTTTGGGCTTTGGTAGCCATATCGCTGATTCTTGGTATTCTGGTAGTCATCCCTATCGGTGGAGCAGATATGCCTGTAGTGATTTCTTTGCTCAACTCATATTCCGGTATGGCTGCTTGTGCTACTGGCTTCGTCTTAAATAATTATATGTTGATTGTTGCCGGAGCATTGGTGGGATCGTCAGGTATCATATTGACAAATATCATGTGCAAAGGTATGAACCGTTCATTGCTCAACGTCGTGATGGGTGGATTTGGGCAGACTTCAGGATCGACCCCTTCAGCAGGAGGTAAATCTGACATGGTAGTAAAAGAAGTTGGTGTAGAAGAAGCAGCAATCTTGTTTGACAGTGCTTCATCAGTAGTTATTGTACCAGGTTATGGTATGGCGGTCGCTCAGGCTCAACACATCATCAAAGAATTGATGGATGTTCTTTTAAAAAAGAATATCAATGTACGTTTTGCGATACATCCGGTGGCGGGAAGGATGCCCGGACACATGAACGTATTGCTCGCAGAGTCCAACGTACCTTACGACAGACTCCTCGAGCCGGAAGAAATTGACGACGATCTGGCCAATACGGACATAGTCTATGTGGTGGGAGCCAATGATGTAGTGAATCCTGCAGCGAGACACGATAAAAATTCGCCGATTTTTGGAATGCCGATCATCAATGCTGACAAAGCCAAAACTGTCATTGTGAGCAAAAGAAGTATGGCATCCGGGTATGCAGGCATCGAAAACGAACTGTTTGGTTACCCCAATTGTCTCATGCTGTTCGGAGATGCTAAAGCTACACTGACAAAAGTTGTGAATGAAATTAAGGAAATGTAATTCTGTATAACAATTAGTTGGGTAGTTTTCCGATCCGGAAAGAAAACATTTTTAATCTCTTTGCAGGCATGTTGTTTATATGGTACATCATCGGATCTTGTATCACCAATTATTTCCAATGAGTCATTCAAAACCTGTTATCCAACAGGCCGCCCCTTCATGATGTACAATGATAAAAACTGATTGGTAAGGTATTGAATGAGCCGAATAGTACTTTTATCCTTTTTGAAAAGGAATGAGTGTGGGCAGACCCTACGCAGATTTTTTTTAACTGTCCAAAAATGGCAGGCACAGAATAAAAAGAAAAAGGCAATTAAAAACCCTACCTTTGCGGGATAAAAATTTATTTTACTATGAGTTTACTATCTACCGAACTTACAGCCAGGTGTAAGTCAAAGTGCGAAATCTGTGGAGCAGGGGGCAAGCTATTTCCATATGTGGTTCCTCCCAAAACCGGTAATCATGTCGATGAGCAGGTAGCCATATGTGGTATTTGTCAGGAACAGCTGGAAAAACCCGAAATGATTGACACGACACACTGGAGATGTATCAATGACTGCATGTGGAGTTCAGTGCCGGCTGTTCAGGTGATATCTTACCGCATGTTGCAGGCATTAAGTGATCAGGATTGGGCTCAGGATTTGCTCGGTATGATCTATATGGATGATGAAACACTCGAATGGGCAGATGGTTCTGGTGGTGATGTCAATGTTCATAAAGATAGTAACGGAAACATTTTACTCTCTGGCGATACAGTGGTTATTATTAAGGATCTGGATGTAAAGGGCCAATTTTACGGCCAAAGAGGGACTTCTGTACGCCGGATTTCATTGGTGCAGGACAATCCTGAACTTATCGAAGGCAGAGTCAATGACCAGCAGATTTTTTTGCTCACAAAATTTGTAAAGAAAAGTTAAACCCATAATATTTCTGGGTATCAGCCTCTCACCCCAATCCACTTAAACTCATATTCGTTTACTGGATTTACCATTCTATCGGTGATTTTTAGCAATCTATCCGGCAGTTTTACCAGATAGTCTCTGGACTTTTCACCTGCTTCATTGAGGCTTCCAAGGTGTTCCAGACCCCAATCAGCTACCAAACCTTTTAATATATTTGCATAATCTACAGCCGTATAAACACCTATACGCTGAGCAGCGTCTGTAAAATGGCCCCAAAGACCACCGACTTCCATACCTGTCTCACGTAAAAAATGCGCCGGCATCACAATCTTTTTGCGCATCATGTCTTCAAAAGCTATCAAAACTTCATTGGCATCATACTCAAATATTTTTTTGATAAAAGCAGAATATGCCTTTGCGTGTCTCATCTCATCAGCTGCTATGACACCGTTGATTTTTGAAAGAAGCTGATCTCCTTGCTGTTTGGCCAGCGTTGCTACCCTCCTGTGTGATATATTGGTAGCCAATTCCTGAAAACTTGTATAGATAAAATTGCGGTAAGGGTCCTGACCTGTTTCGATATTAAACCCATCTGCTATGAGGAATTGTGTAGATTTTTCAAACTCCCTCATATTGACACGGCCTGACAGGTACAGATATTTGTTGAGCAGGTCACCATGCCTGTTTTCTTCTGCTGTCCACGCCCTTACCCAAAGTTGCCAGGGATGATCTCTATCGGATTCATGGATTCCTTCGATCCGGCTCAACCATGTTTCATAGGTTGGAAGCGCTTCCTCAGTGATGGTGTCTCCTACCAATACGGTCAGTACATCATAGGATAATCCTTGAGCGGCACCTTGTATATCTTTAACCTTGCTAAAAAAATCATCCTGGATAGCAGCATCAGGCAAAAATCACTCGGTTGCCAGTTGGTTTCTATAGGTTTTAAAAAAGTTTCAACAGATTCTGCTACAAAATCTGTCATGGCTCTCATTACCTCTGAACGGGAACCAAATGGTACATCTATCAAATCGATATTTTATTATTAGTAACGAAGTTAATATTAATTATGATATGGAGTATATAACGGATAAGAAAATCTTTTATTTATCCGGACTGATAGCTTCAGTAGTGTCACTCACCAATATTGGCACGACATAACCACCGGAATCCAAATATACAGTAGGAAATTGATCGTATATATTACTTAATGAATTTTTATCAATTTTGCTTCCATACAAATAGACTTTTTGAAGTGAAGGAATTTTCAGCTGTTTTAGTCCGGCATTGGTCACAGATGTATGTGCCAGGTTGATGAATTCCAGTCTTTTCAAGACATTGAGTGGAGAAAGATGCGTATCTGATATATTTGAATGGTCGAGAAAAAGCGTCGTTAGGTTATCCATCTGACTCACAATCGGGATGAGCTCATCGATGAGCTGACAACTTGTGGCTTTCAATCCGATGATGTGGGACTTTAATGGCAATAGTTCATTCAATTGGCTTTGTGTAAGATCTTTGCAATAAGTGAGGTCAATTGTGAGATAGTTGTCGACCTGGGATACGGTATGCACAATGATGCCATATTTTTTAAGTGCTTCGATTACTTTAGGGTCTGCTTGGCCGATCTTTGGAAGTTGTACTTCTTTTGGAGATGTTTGCTGGCTCAAGCCAAGTAGTAAGGGCTTGATATCCGGCCCCGGAGACAATGAAGCAATGGTTTTGTCTTTATCAGCACTATTATCGATCCACCAAACGATCAGTTTTATTTCATCATTGTTGAGTTGCGGTTTGCCTTTGGGAGGCATATGTTCTTCATCCGACTCCGGTAAATGGATTTTTTTCATCATCGTGCTTTCGGCAGAATTTCCTTTTAAGATGATGGCTCCGTTCTCACCACCTTTGATGATGTGGTCATATGAGTCAAGGCGAAGGTCACCCTTTTGTTTTTTGTCTGAATGGCAAGAGACACATTTTTCCTGCAGTATCGGTTGGATCACATCACTGAAAACCACCGAATGGTTCATATCAATTTTGGGTTTTTGTATATCTTCATGCTTAGTAAGTGAAAGATAATGCTCTCCATGGGTAAGGCTTCCTCCCAGATGCCCTGTGATGGTCAATATAATAGCGGTCGTCACCCAAAGTACATTCTGAAGACGTTGATGTTGGAAGGTAAAATATAGGCCAACCACCATGATAGTAAGACCTATGCCGAGATACATATGGTTGTGTACCAATGTATCATCGTACTCACCTGACAGGTGAAGCACAAATCCGGTGATGCTCGCAAAAAGACACGCAGCAAAGGCAATTTTTAACAGCAAAGGCATCAAAGTTTTGATCTCTTGTTGGTATCGATATCCCGAGTACATCTTTAAAATCATAGCGAGTACCAATATACCTATAGGCAGATGCACCACCAAAGGATGGATTTTTCCAAATATTTCCTGAATCATAAAGTATATCTTCTTTTTAACAGGTTTTTCATATGTATGTTGATATCCCATTGATTGGCTACCGCTTGACGGGTATATGGCAAAGCTTGTAAGTAATTTGGCGGACCAAATTCAGTGGTGAAAGAAATATGTTTGTACCCTGATTTTTCTCTTCGTGCCACCACCTTATCCCACCATAACAGATGTTTTTCCACGTGTTCTGTCCATTCGGGCGCTCTCGGGTCATTGACCTGGGGACCTTCTTCATGACCGACCCTGGCGTGGATATGTTGCGTATGATTCAGTGCCTGATCTATCGTCTCTTTCTGATTGTCCAACATCGATTCGTGTACATTGGTCCAGTGAGAAATGTCAAGTGTTAATTTCATCTTGGTATATCGATCCAAAAACATCTTAGTGACAGGTGCGGAGTAACACATCCTGCCACGATGGGTTTCGTGAAGGATTTCTATGCCGGTTTTGGCTTCCTTTTCCAGGGTAAATTCAATCAATGCAGCATTTTGATCAAAGCTGAAAAAATCTTTGCCTGAATGGCAATTGATATAAAGTGGTTTTTGACTGATAGCAGATGTGGCCGCTTCTACAGCTTCTTTAAATTCTGCGGTATGTTTTGTAAATTCAGAAGCATGCCCTCTACATAAAAAACCTACTTCCAGTTCATATTTTTGCAAAACACCTGCCAAAGATTTAAATTTTTCATGGCCAGGCCACCAAACTTCAATACCTTCATATCCGGCTTCTTTTGTTTTTTTGCAAAACTCCTCCGTTGTACCCGAAAATCCCCAGTCGGTATTCAATATTTTTACCTGAAGATTGGTTTTTACTGGAAATACATCCCCTGCGGACATAATGACAGCTGGCACAGCCATGGAAGATTGTAAAAATGTTCTGCGTTTCATTTATATCTTTATTGTTTCATATATTCTACAAACTTTAAATTTTATGTCCAATTTTAAAGTGATACTTTAAAAAAGGTGTCCATATTTAAAGTGCGGGTTTAAATATGGACACATTCTGATGTCTATACCGACGAGAATTTATTTTTCAAATAATTCTGTCGCCATTATACTCAAAATGAATAAAACAAAATAGTTAATGAAATTTTCGCAAACCAATTTATTTTGAGTATAAATATCATACTACGCAAGTATTTCATGAATCACTTTTCCTTCAACATCTGTCAATCTAAATGGCCGTCCCTGAAATTCATACGTCAGTTTTTCATGATCAAAACCCAGTCGATTCAGTATAGTCGCTTGTATGTCAAATACTTCCAGTTTGCCTTCTGTAGCATAATAGCCTAATTCATCTGTGGCACCATATGTATGTCCTCTTTTGATTCCGCCACCAGCCATCCACATAGTAAATGCTTCAGCATGATGATCCCTGCCTTTGAACGCATTTGGCTTACCTTCCCGATTTTCTGCCATAGGTGTACGACCGAATTCTCCACCCCAAACGATGAGGGTTTCGTCGAGCAGCCCTCTTTGTTTCAGATCCAGGATCAGTGCGGTGATGGCTTTGTCTGTTTGCCTGCATTTATTCTGAAGACCGATATCCACTGATTCATTGGCCCCGGTACCATGTGTGTCCCATCCCCAGTCAAAAAGTTGTACAAAACGAACACCGTTCTCCACAAGTTTTCGGGCAAGCAGTACATTGTTGGCAAAAGTAGCTTTACCCGGACTGGTCCCATACATATCGTGAATATACTGAGGCTCGTCATATATATTCATCACTTCCGGTGCAGAAATCTGCATTCTGAACGCCATCTCATATTGGTTGATTCTGCTCAAAATCTCAGGGTCCTGATACTCATTATACTCTGCCTGATTGACTTCATTGATGGCATCAATTGATAACTTTCTCAGGTCTCTGTTCAGGCCTTTAGGGTCATCCAGAAACAACACCGGTTGTCCATGTGATCTGCATTGTACTCCTTGATAGACCGAAGGCAAAAATCCACTTCCCCAGATGCTTTTGCCCGCATCCGGATTATTGCCTCCTGATGTTAATACGATAAACGCAGGCAAATCAGCATTTACACTGCCCAAACCATAGGTCGCCCACGCACCCATACTCGGCCTGCCCAATCTTGCCGATCCTGTATGCATGAGCAATTGTGCCGGAGCGTGATTGAACTGATCCGTACTTACAGCTTTCAGAAAACTGATCTCATCAGCTACTGTGGACAGATGTGGCAGATAATTACTTATAGTAGCCCCACTTTCTCCGTGTTTTTTAAATTCAGCGGTAGAAGCCAGCATTTTGGGGACGCCTCTGATAAATGCAAATTTTTTGCCTTCTAAAAATGACTGAGGACAATCCTGACCATCTAATTTGGCCAATTCGGGTTTGTAGTCAAATAATTCTAATTGGGAAGGTGCACCAGCCATGTGCAAATATATGACTGATCTCGCTTTGGGAGCGAAGTGCGGAGGACGCGGAGCTAATGGATTTTTAGGGTCAAAATAACTGATGGGTTTGCCCGGAGTGTTGTTGCAAGACATCATCGCACCAAGTGCAAGGCCACCCAAACCCAGAAAACTCTGTTTTATAAAATTGCGTCTTGTCTCCATCTGAAGATGCGCATTGATGGCTTCTCTCACTATTTTATCATTCATGTCTCAGCTTTTTGTAAGTACTTCATCCAAATTCAATATAGCATTACAAACCAACGATAGTGCGGCAAATTCAACATCATTGTACCCTTCGTTTTCGCCCATCAAACAAGTCAAATATTGATCTGCCTTATATTTTTTAGTGGCTTCAGAATATAATTTTTTTAGGGCAATGAGTTTTTCAGACTTAATGTCCCGGTTAGTGGCAAGATGATAAGCATAGGAAATTTTAGCATCAATATCTCCTTTTACACTTTTGATCACACGAACTGCAAATTTGCCTGACAGGTCCATATATACATCATCATTGAGCATGACCAAAGCCTGAAGTGGAGTATTCGTGCGGATACGCCTTGACAAACATACCTCTCTGCCTGCACCATCGAAAGTTGTCATACTCGGATATGGGCTGGTACGTTTCCAGTAGGTATAAATGGCCTTGCGATACCTGTTTGGGTAATTGCTGATATTCCAAGTGGCACCATCATAAGGAGAACTCCATGTACCTTCGGGTTGGAAAGGCATCACAGGTGGTCCGTACATCGTATCATTTAATGCACCGGAGACCATCAGCGCCTGATCTCTGACTTGTTCGGCACTCAAGCGGATGCGTGGACCTCTGGCAAGTAAACGATTGAAAGGATCTCTCTCCTGAAGCTCTTTTGATACACCTGACGACTGCTGATAAGTGGCTGAAGATACGATTTCCCTGATAAGTCTCTTGATACTCCACTTATACTCATGGATGAGTTGCCAGGAAAGGTAATCCAGAAGGGTCTGATTGGATGGAATTGCACCTTGAGAACCTATGTTTTCCAATGTTTCTACCAATCCCGTGCCAAATAGCTGCTCCCATACTTTATTGACAATCGTTCTGGAGACTAAAGGATTGTTGACATCTGTCATCCATTGTGCCATTCCAAGGCGGTTTTTAGGGGCGTTTTTTGGAAAAGGATTCAAAATTTGGGGTGTTCCGGGTTGTACTTCCTTACCTTTTGACAACCAAGAACCTCGTTCGAACAAGTGGTTTTTCCTCAGCAATTCCTTTGGGTTTTCTACTATGACAGGAGTGCTTGGTACAGATGCATTGGCCAATTCATAAAATACTTTTTGTAAAGAATCTGATGGTGATGATGGCGAAGGCAATCCTTTTGTAAAATAAAACCAATTGAATCGGATACCGTATTCATCAGGATTGGTGAGCTTTTTATTTTTGTATTCAAATACAAGATTGTGGACGCCTTGTACCGGGATTATAGGTATTGTAACATTGAACCAATACCCATTTTCAGGTTTATGTGGTTGCCATCGGCCTATAATGTCGCCTTCAGTATGATCCAGTCTAATGATAAATTCACCACCAGGTATGGACACTGCTGTCTGGAAGATAAGTTCAGTTTTTCCATCAAGTGTGACTTTGGGAAGTGTGGTTGTGGCATTGGTTCTCATAGCCAAAAACTTGGTGTCACTTAGCTCACATCTCACAAAATCTTTGCATGCAATCGAATTGATGGATGGCTGGAGTGTTTTGATAAATAAGATCAATTCCTTTTTGTATTCTTTATCCACTTTGGCAGTAAGGTCTCTTTCCAAAAATGCCAGTTTATCGAGCTGTTCAGGATTGTAGTGTCTGTATACCGGAAAGTCATGATAAGTATCCTCATCCCGTGTATTGTTAAAAAAAGACATAAACTGAAAATACTCCTCATGCCTGAATGGGTCATAGGGGTGACTATGACATTGTACACAAGCAAAAGTAGTACTCATCAACCCTTCCCAGGTGGTATGGACACGATCTATTACAGCCGCGACCCTGAACTCTTCATTGTCAGTGCCACCTTCATCATTGGTCATAGTATTTCTGTGAAAAGCCGTGGCGATGTATTGGTCTTCTGATGGATTTTCGAGCAGGTCTCCTGCCAGTTGTTCGGTGATGAACTGATCGTAAGGTTTGTCTTCATTAAATGCCCTGATCAACCAGTCCCTGTACCTCCAGATATCTCTGTGACCATCCCTTTCATATCCTTTAGTATCTGCATATCTGGCGATGTCCAACCACATGGAAGCCCACTTTTCACCATAAGCATTTGAAGCCAGTAAAGCATCTATATATTCGTCAATATTGGAATAATTTTGTTTTAATGATGGCCCCTTAATTGCAGGTAAACCTGTGATGTCCAATGCAAGTCTCCGTTGTAAAATATTGGCTTCGGCTTTGGACGATGGATGGAGATTATTGAGTTGTAATGCGTGCAGAATAAATTTATCTATATCATTTTGAATCCACTTATCATTTATGTCAGGAATCTGTGGGTTTTTTACAGCAACATATGACCAATGCTCGCCCCACACAGCTCCTTCATCGATCCATTTTGTCAGTATTTTTATCTCGTCTTTTGTAAGTGGATCTTTATCGTGTGGCATGCGCTCATCAGGATCGTGATGATTGATTCTGGCGATCATTTCACTTTCTGCTGCATTTCCGGGTACGATGGCGTATTTTCCTGATTTACACTTCGCAAGGGCTTCCTCTCTGAAAAGCAAACTAAAACCTCCTTGTTTTTTGACACCACCATGACATGCAAGGCAATTTTTGTTGAGTATTGGTTTGACCTGAGTGCTGTAATCAATTCTGTCTGTCCTCAGAGTACAGTGGTTGAGCCCGATTACAGTGATGGTAATCAGTGTGAAAGCAATATAGACAAATGGTTTGCTCAAGACACATTATTGATTGAAGTTGTAAATCTAAATAATTTTTAAAACAAGTGTATTTAAATGCTATCATTTTCCATTCTATTTTATGTAGGTAATTTCAACTTATCCTGTTCCATTTTGTATTTATATATCAATAAAGACATTTCAATATGTTAGAAATAGGTATCGGCATGTTTGGTGATTTGACTTTCGATCAGAAGTCGCAAAAATTTCAACCTACATCTCAAAAGTTCAATGAGATAATAGAGCAAGTCAAACTTGCTGACGATCTGGGTATAGACGTAATTGCAATAGGCGAACACCACAGACCTGATTACTCGGTTTCATCACCGGAAATCATCCTGGCAGCACTATCCACTGTAACCAAACGTATCAAATTAGCAAGTGGCGTTACGGTCCTGAGTTCGTCGGATCCGGTAAAAGTATATCAGGATTTTGCCACCGTGGATCTGCTGTCTGATGGAAGAGCTGAAATAATCGCAGGCAGAGGTAGTTTTATAGAATCGTACCCATTATTTGGTTATGATCTGAAAGATTACGAAAGCCTTTTTGATGAAAAACTGGATTTATTACTCAAAATCAATACCACTGAAACCCTGACGTGGACTGGCAAACACCGGCCACCTTTACATCATCAAACAGTGCTTCCCAGAGCAGAAAGGCCATTGCCAATCTGGATTGCTGTTGGCGGTACTCCGGAGAGTGTGTATCGGGCAGCCAGATTGGGATTGCCAATAATATTCGCGATCATAGGTGGTCAACCTAGGCACTTTAAACCCCTGATAGAATTTTATAAAGAAGAATATAAAAAACTCGGACACGATCCTGAAGGGATTCAAATAGGTGTTCATTCTCATACTTTTGTGACGGATAGCGATGATCACTTGATACAAAACTATTTTCCATATTACGCAGGACAAATGGATCGGGTAGGAAGATCCCGAGGGTGGGCTCCGTATAGTATTCAGCAGTTTTTGGGAGGACTGACCAGAGATGGTGCACTGTATATGGGAGAACCAAATCTGGTGTCAGAAAAGATCATCGAAACCATTGAAATGTTTGGCCTTACCAGATATGTGGCTCATATGGATGTAGGAGGACCACCTCACAAAGACATGATGAAAAATATCGAACTGTTTGGGACCAAGGTGGTGCCACAAATCAGAAAGGCATTTGAAAACTGATATCATGTCATTGTTAATCGACCATATAGTATATACTGTTCCGGATTTTGATCTATCCCTTGCAGATCTGGAAGAAAAACTGGGAGTAAAACCCATGAACGGCGGACGACATCTCCTCCATGGCACAAAAAATGCACTCATCAACCTTGGCAATCAGTGTTATCTCGAGATCCTGGCCAAAGATGAAGAAAATACAACTTTCAAAGGAAGCAGATGGATGGGTTTAGATCTGATCACTCAGCCCACTATCACCCGCTGGGCTGTCAAATCTCCGGATATCGAAAAAGGTAGTGTCATCCTTAAAAATTATCAATCAGACCTGGGGCAAATATCTTCGGGTGAACGACTCACTACAGATGGAAGTCTTTTGAAATGGCAAATGACATTGCCTCGTAGTACTCCTGAAGTGGATATTGTCCCATTTCTGTTGGATTGGTCTGCATCTGCCTTTCATCCATGTGACAGGATGGAACCTCAATGCAAACTAAATAATGTTGTTTTCTATCATCCGCATCCTGAAGTGATAGATGGCGTCTTTTTATCTTTGGCCATCAATAAAAAAATCATTTACCATCCTTTTCCAAAGATAGAATTGAGTATCATCGGCAAATATGGAATTGTACATTTGTAGTTTGTTCAATTCACCAGTAGACTATCGCTTACTATTTTGATCGATCTGATGCTGTCTTCCGGCAATTTTTTAGGTTTTAAAAACTCAGGATGAAGCTCTGTTTTTATTTTTTGGCAATTTGTCAAGGCTTTAAAACCCTCAGGTGGTGCCGGAAACTTTGCTGAAGGATTGAAGATACCTGATTTATTTTTTTCCAGTTTTTTGATAAATTTTTCAAAAACAGGTCTTGCTGTAAAGTATCCCTGTCCAACATCTTCACGTATAAATCTGATCCATTTGTCATCGCCGCCTGTCCAGATGCCCACCACAAGATCAGGTGTCAATCCTACAAACCAACCATCACATTGATCATCAGTGGTACCGGTTTTTCCGCCATTTTGGGACTTCAGGTGCATACTGAATTGTCCTGACTCATTATTGATCAGCATATCGAGCATGATGGCATTGTACAAAGGCTTTATCGCAGTCTTTGTACTTATTTCGGCCTTGTATAGTATTTTCCCTTCTTTGTCCCTGATACTTTTGATGAGTATGGGTTTAGTGAATACGCCATTATTGGCAAAAGTGGTGTATGCTGCTGTAAGTTGCAGTAAAGTGATGTCCACGGCCCCAAGACTCACCGAAGGCTCTTGTGGTACAGCAAGTCGCCCGTTTGGCAATTTTTCATATTTGCTGATCCCAACTTCATTGAATAAATCACGCAAAGGTTCGACTGAACCAATTTCTTTGAGCAATTTTACTGTAATGGAGTTTTTGGAATACAACAGGCCGTGGTAAAGATTGTAGTTGAGCGTAGTATTGATTTTAGTGGCATTTTCAGGTTTCCAGGGTTCTTTATTTTTAAAATCTCCCTCGCCCTTATGTATGGTATATGGAATATCCTGAAACTGATCGCATGGTTTTATACCTTTATTTGTCATTGCGACCGTATATAGAAAGGGTTTTAAAGTCGATCCTACAGATCTTCGCGAAAGCACATGATCGTAATGAAAATATTGATAATCCAGACCACCGTTCCAGCATTTGACATGCCCGGTATGAGGATCAATAGCCACCATTCCGGTCTGTAGCAATTGTGCATGATATTTTACAGAATCTATTGGAGACATATGGACATTGCGGCTACCCTGGATATGGTCAAAAATGTTCATTTTAAATTTGTGGCAAATTCTTTTTTAAACGCTTGCTGAAGACTGTCATATGCTTTATGAATTTTATCAAAGTTTTTGTTTTTTAGTGTCTTGGAATATTTTTGCTTTTTTGCTCCATTAAACTACTGTTTATTTTTTTGATATTCAGAAACTTATCTCTGCTTCGGTAAAAAGTTCTCCTGATTCTTTCAATCACAGGATGCATATACTTTTTTGAGTAAATGGTCATCTTAGTGATGCCTTAGCCTTCTGATTCAAGGAATCCAAGCGCATTTTTTTTTCGGATGGTCCGGCTTTAAATGTCCATGGATCGCGTTGCTTCCAGTCGAGATTCCACCATTTTTGTATCCATGCCATGTGTTCCATTGTGGCTTCTTCGGCATATTTTTGTAAGTCCAGGTGTATGGTAGATTCGATAACAAGTCCATCATTGTAAATGTCGTAATAGCTACCATCAGATTTTTTCAGATTGTTTTCTTTGATCAGATCACTGATATATTTCTCCAAAGAGTTTTTAAAATATGGGACAATAGTGTCATAGTTTTCATAACGCTTGAAAGCGGATAGATTTGTATTTATTTTTTTAATGTCAGAAAGGGATAGATTGCCTTGTTCTTCCACTTTTGTAAGTACTTCATTTCTTCTTTTTTGTACTAATTCAGGAAATCTTACAGGATTGTACAGGCTGGGATTTTTCAGCATTCCCACCAAAGTGGCCGCTTCATCCATAGTCAAATCGCTTTGACTCTTTCCAAAATAGGTCAATGTTGCAGCATCAATACCATGAGCTCCGTTGATAAATTCAAACTTGTTGAGATACATGGTCAGAATATCTTCTTTCGAATACATTTTTTCAAGCTTCAATGCGATAATCCACTCTTTAATTTTTGATTTTACCAATAGAAAAGTTCTCACAGGAAAACTTCGGTTTTTCATCGAAGGTCGGGGATATAGTTGCTTGGCAAGTTGCTGGGTGATGGTAGAGCCACCTCCTGAAGATTTTTCACCCAATAGGAGCGTCCTGTAACCAACACGAGCTAGTGCTCTAAGGTCAATACCATTATGTTTATAAAATCGAGTATCTTCTGCAGCCAGAACACATTCTTTGACCGAAGGATTGAGCTCTTCATATGTAATGACAGACCTGAATTCAGCTTGGTATAGCCCTATAAATTTGCCCCGTGTATCGAGCAAGGTTGATGCAAGTTTGATGTTTGGATTTTTCAGTAGCTCATTTGAAGGAACTTCTTTGATCCAAATATATGCTATCAGGCTCAGCAGTAATACTAAAAACACTCCAGCCGCTCTAAAAAGATATTTGAGCGTCAGAAGTGAATATTTTTTAGCATTACTGTGAACCATGAAGGGCTTGTATCAGTGTTTGAGTATAAGAGTATGTTTAAACTTTTATCATTTGGCTCCAAGTGGCAAATTTAATTTCAGCCAGCGTTATATTTTTCGCCGTACCGCGTCAAGCTACGCTTGAACTTCCGACTATATTCAGTATTCGCTGCGAGCAGCTGCTCGCAGTTCCTTCTTTATTGAGTAAAGTATTTTACTCAATTCTCGTCACAGACGAGACCATTCAGTCATCTTGTCCAAAATAAAATTTCATCACTTTCGCTCAACCATAAAAATTTAAACATACTCTAAAAGCCCCAAAGGTAATAAAATAAAAATTTCTCTGAAATTTGATGAAAAGCTAAAAGCAAAAGCCCTTATGGATACTATTGTAATGTTTTGACCTTCACATTTTTAAACCAAATACCTCCGCCGTGGTCCTGAAGACATATTTTGCCTGATTTCATTGTGCCGTATTGGGGATATTCTTTCCACTTGCTTTCGGCCTTTCTTTTTTCCCAGTCGGGTGTCCATGCTTCAAATTCGAGCACTTTTACACCATTGAGCCAGTGTTCACGATGTGCACCATTGACTATGATTTTTGTGGTGTTGAACTCTCCAACGGGTTTTGTAGGCCTTGATGTTGTGGTGTACATACCATAATCTGCCCCGGTTTTTTGCCATTCTTCGAGCTTATCAGGAAATCCGACATCGTCCAGCAGCTGATACTCCGGCCCCGAAAGATAGGCAGCGTCATGGGCTTCTGAAACATGGTACATAATACCGCTATTACCTTGTGCAGAAATTTTCCAGTCGACTGACAATTCAAAATTCGTAAACGAATCAACAGTGATCAGGTCTGCTCTAAGATCACTTTTATCAGTCTCGCTTCCTTTACAATAGATAATACCATCCTTGACACCCCATGCATCTGCAGGTTTGTCCTGGTACATTTTCCACCCATTGAGTGTGGTGCCATCAAACAATAATTTCCAACCATCGGCTTTCTCCTGATCTGACAGCACATTATCTGTTGAAACTGGTTCTGCGACAGTTTCGGTTTTTTGGTTTTTACATGAAGAAATGGCAAAAAGTACCATTACCGCAAAGAAAAAATATCTATTCATTATCTTAATATTTATGATTTTAAAGGTATTATTTTACAAGTTTTAGGTTTGTCGGATCCCATTTGATGGCTCTGTCTTCGTAGTAACTATCATTACACAGCAAGGCAGGAGCTGCTGCACGATAACCAAAAAGCGCATCTTCTACTACGGAAGACTTATTTCGGATCGCTGTAAAAAAGTTGTTGAAATGGTCATAATGCGCTCCTTTGTAACCATCTTCAGCGGTATAAATGGTCTTGGCAGGAGGCACTATCTTTTTCCTTTCTGTGGATTTGTCTTTCCCGAGTTTGGTAGCCATCAATGGGTCATCCACAGCGGCATAGGATTTATTTCTGAACAAAGTGACTCTTTCCCACTCTACATTCATACTACCTTCACTGCCTACAAGTCTGAGGTAAGTACTGTCAGCAGTGCCATCAGTAAAGTTGACCCTAAGTGACAGATTGAATCCAGGATGTTCTTTCGTATCACCATAATCAAACATACCCATGAGCAAATCAGGTACTTCCCTGCCATCTTTCCAAAATCTCAAACCACCCATGGCCATAATTTTTTCAGGCCCTTTGGAGTTGGTAATAAAGTGCAGGCTCGAAAAAAGATGGACAAACAGGTCTCCGGACACTCCGGTGCCATAATCTTTATAACATCTCCATCTGAAAAATCTTTTGGCATCAAATGGGATTTCTTTATTTTTATTTAGAAATGCTTTCCAATCCACTGTGGCAGGAGATGCATCTGCCGGAATTCTGTACTGCCAGGCACCTTCAGGAGAATTTCGAGCCCAAAATCCTTCAGCATAGTTGAGCTGACCGATGGCGCCAGCAGCAAGAAGTTCCTTAGCTTTTTCGTTGCCCAAGGAACTGACTCCCTGACTTCCTACCTGAAATACAACTTTATTGCGATTTTGAGCTTCCACTACAGCACTGCCTTCAGAAACGTTTTGTGTCATTGGTTTTTCGCAGTATACGGATTTGCCGGCATTCATGGCTGCTACAGAAATGTCCTTGTGCCAGTGATCAGGTGTGGCTATGATTACGGCATCTACGTCTTTTCTGGTGAGTACTTCCCGATAATCACGAGTAGTAAAAATATCTTTGCCATACGTCTTTTTGGCATCTTCCAGTCGGCCATCATACAAGTCACAAGCTGCCACCATTTTGATACCCGGATTGGTCAGGGCTGTATTGGTATCTGCAAGCCCCATACCGCCTGCCCCTATCAATGCAATATTGATCTGATCATTGGCACTGAATTTATGTTGTCTTGTCATAGCCTCCTGATCAGCAAACTCTTCCGATCTTTTTATCAGCTCAGGAATCATCGCTGTACCCAATGCACTTGCTGAGATGTGTTTCATAAAGGAACGTCTCGATTTATTACCCATAATTTGATTTTTTAAATTTTCAGTAAATATATTAATTAACGCGACATATCGACAAACTTTATAAAATAATAATTTGCATCTTTTTAAAATGTTACACTGTTATTTGTTTTTCATGTATATCTATCTAAGAGTATGTTTAAAATTTTTATTGCTTTAAAATCAATGTATTATGAACCCGCCTTCCTGTCTTCAAAATAATCGCCTTATTTAGTTCACTTGCCCGCCTATAAACGGTGGGATTCAACGACTTCGTAGAGGTGTCAGTATCGAAGGACTTACTCGATTGTTTCAAAGAATGACAGATTAACTTTAAGCACCCGCTGAAAGCAAGAAGAGCGTTAAAAATTGATACACGGAGTATCAATTTAATCGACAAATCTACGACCTAGTATCTGAAGGCGGACAAGTAAAACTTTGTACCAAGAAAGGAAAACTTGGGTACGACTTTGTTGAAGAATTTAAAACTTTGGCTGAATGAAAATCAAAACCGAAAATATGCCAGCAAGTAACAATGAATTAAATTAAGCCGAAAGACACCATTAAGAGTCCATTTTATTGAGAGCGATACCCTTATTTCTGATACCGGCCCCGTTCAATGGCTCATATTGGGCCACACACTTGTAAATTTGATGAAGCCTTTAGATAATTTTGCCACTTACGGCTTTAGAAGTAAGGCTTTCATATTACTTTCATTTGTTGTTTAGCGGTGATTATAAATAGAATTGTACCAAAGAGAACATATGACAACAAAAAAGAACAATAATATTCCTACAGAAAAAATTGAAATGTATAAAAAAGTAATTGAGACAGTTCCAACGATTGAAATAAAAGGTGCCACAATGCCCTATACTTCGCTTAATGAACATATGTTTTCCTTTCTCGATAAGGAAGGTAAACTAGGATTACGACTTCCAAAACAGGAAAGAGATGAATTCATTGCTAAATACAAAACTAAATTGTGTGAGGCTCACGAGACTGTCTTAAAGGAATATGTTTTAGTTCCGGATGCCCTATTCAGAAAAACTATAGAAATCAAAGAGTATTTTGCAATTAGTTAAGCTTATATAAGCATAAGCAGTTTAAAACTAAAATCGACAAAAAAATAAGTAAAGACAATAAATAAGATAAACAATTTTCAGCCATCATTCTTGATCTGCCTTTATTTGTATTTGGAATAAATAATTTTTTGAAGTACTTTCCTCAACGTCTCCACCCTGCCTTAAAATCAATGTATTATGAACCTGACTTCAAAATAATCGCCTTATTTAATTCACTTGCCAAACTATAAATTAGTTGTCAGGCAAGCTAAATGAGTTGAATATTTTTTTGTCAGAACCATAATCTGTTGATTTACAACTAAGAAAAATTTTAAACATACTCTTATGATATTTGGAAATAGCATTAATTATTTTACCTTTGTGCCGCTTTTTCACGAAGGAAGCACTGTTAAATATTTATAGCTTATAAAATTTTATAAAAAATATGGCATTAATAGGTAAAATAAGAAACAATATGTGGCTGGTAGTTGTATTGCTGGCCTTGGCACTCGCCGGATTTATCATCATGGATATGACCAGCGGTGGTAGCAGCAATTCATTTGGATCCAAAACTACACTTGGAAAAATCGATGGTAATAAAATTGATTACATGGACTTTCAAAGGGCAGAGCAGGCACTTTATCAAGGTTCCGGAGATGTATATGGCAGAAGAAGCTCATTATGGAATTTTTTTATTGAAAAAACCATTATTGACAAAATAAGTGAAAGCAATGGAATAGGGGTAGGAAGTGATGAACTCAATGAGCTTGAATTCGGCGCTAACTTAAGCCCTGTAGTTCAATCATTTTATACAAATCCCCAAACCGGACAAGTAGACCGTACTCAACTCGAAGAAATAAAGAAAGCAGTGGATGAAGGTACAGTTACAAATCCTGAATTTGCAGCGAGATTTAATGAGTTGAGAAAGCAGGTAATCAAGACACAAAAGCAAACTAAACTCAACAATCTGGTAGCTAAATCATTGTACACACCAACATGGTACGCTGAGACCCTTGATAAAATCAATAATGAATCTGCTACATTTGAATATGTAAAAATTCCATTTGAATATGTGAAAGATACTGATGTAAAACTCACAGATGAAGACTTCAGCAAGTACATAAAAGAAAATGAAACAAAATATACCAATAAGGAAGAAGTAAGAAACATATCATTCCTTGTATATGATGTGGTACCTACGGCAGAAGATTCTGCAAAAATCAAAGATCAACTGAACCTGTTATCCACCGAATTTGCAAATACCAAGAATGACTCCCTTTTTACAGCCAGCAACAATGGTTTCTATAACAAGGGTGCATATTCTAAAAAGGACGAACTGCAAGGTGAGCTGAAAGATAAGGTTGGATCGCTTTCTACGGGACAGCTATATGGCCCTTATGTAGATGCAAAAATGTATATACTTGCCAAACTGGTAGATAAAAAAGTGATAGCCGACTCTGCAAAAGCATCTCACATTCTGAGAAGTGTTGCCGGCAATGACCCTATACAGTTGGCTGCAGCCAATAAACACATCGATAGCATACGCGCCGCAATCACTTCAGGTCAAACTAGTTTCAAAGATGCAGCTATCGCAAATAGCCAGGATCCTGGTTCAGGCGCCAATGGCGGAGATCTTGGAACATTTGTACCCGGTGCTATGGTACCTGAATTCAATGAAGCCGTTTTCAATGGTAAACCTGGAAACTTATACAAAGTGACTACTCAGTTTGGAGTACATCTCATCAAAGTAGATAATCTCGTCTACAAAACCAACGAAGTAAAATACAATGTAGCATATCTGGTACAGCCACTTGTTCCATCAGAAGCCACTCAAAATGCTATCAAGGATAAAGTCATGGCAACTCTTGAAAAAACCAAGTCCATAGACGAACTCAATAAGCTTGCTACCGGTGATATGAAGATAGAAGTAGCGGGCGGCATAAAGAAAAATGACCACATCTTATCTAACCTTCCTTCAGGACAAACATCCCGAGATATCATCAGATGGGCATTTGAAGATAATACTGATGCAGGCAAGGTATCTCCTGAACTATATACTTTTGCTGATGAGGCCAACTATGTGGACAGCAAGTATCTTATCGCTGCGCTCAAATCGATCGACAAGCCTGGAATAGCCACAGTTGAATCAGTAAAAACCAATATCGAAGCTTTGGTAAAAAATGCTAAAAAAGCAGAAATCATCAAATCCAAAATGAAAGGCACAGACTTAAATGCTATTGCCGGTATTTTTTCTGACTCTTTAGAAGTTGCCGAAAATGTTTCATTTGGTTCTGCTTCATTGCCCGACGGATCATTTGAACCTGTTCTGACAGGAAAAGTGTTTAGTGCAAAAACAGGTACAGTTGTTGGTCCGGTTGCCGGTATGTCAGGAGTGTTTATGGCAAAACTCACTGCCAAAACACCTGCTACAACAGAAGCCGGTGCTTTTATGCAAAAAATGATGCTCACTCAGCAAGCCAGAAGTCAGGTCAATTTTAGATTGATGGAAGCGCTCAAGAAAAACAAAGAGATAGACGATAATAGATTTACCTTCTATTAATGAATTAAGAGTATATTAAAATTTTAAAAACAACCCATTCAGGTACTATCTTGAATGGGTTGTTTTCATTTAGAGAAGTTACTACAATATGAATTGCTCATGGATATATAGTCAAACCATCTGATTTATCTTAAATATAAATTAAAACAATGTTAAATTATTGCAAAATATTATTCTGTAAAGACTCATAAAAAATGTTGGAAATAACATTATATTTGGTATAAGTTATTATTTTACAGAAGGTTACAAAATTTATTAACATCTTAAAGGTAACAAACTGCAGAATTTTGTACATCCATAGTTTGGTAATAAGTCCCTATCTTTGTGTCATGAAAAACAACTGAAAGATTTAAATGTGGCTTTAATGATTAGAGACAGGCATTCAAAAAGTTGATTGCCTGTTTTCTTTTTTATAGAAAGGAAGGTAAGCCAGAATGAATAATACAATTGCTACCGCTTCTACAACTAAAATATACCAGGGCCATGGACCAAACAAGTCTAAAAGAGAACCTCCCGGTGGCTTGTGTCTGGTATAAAAATAATTGGATCCGATAAGAAAATTAATAATCAATGTAAAAAACAGGTAAATATTTCCCGCAATAAATGCCCTGATCATATCCCTTATACTTGGGGTAATATTAAGTCTCAATACTATATAAACAGGAATCCAGACTAAGCTTACATGAAATATCCAATAAATAAAATAACTGTAATGAGGCATCGTATATTGCAAATCTGCGGTAATGACTGCTTGTAAAGTCCCGACAATAATGAGAAAATAGAGTGTGTTGAGCCATTTTATATTTTTCAACCAAATGACTACCGGAAGCACCATAGCAATCAATCTGCACAGATGCAGTGGCAATTCCTCCTGGATAGAAAAAATACCTTCATAGCTTGTACACATCATCCTTGTGACAACAGCCATAAATGGGATCAGGGATATATAAAAAGCAATCTTATGTTTTTTTTCTTCATCATATCTTTGGCTTATCCATATGGTAAGTATAAAAAATGAGGAAAGCAGCGCTATAGGTAAATAATGATCAAAAGTAAAATTTTTATAAGCCTGAGCAGGTTGAAACAATAACTCCATTTCCGATAGGTTTTTATGAACAAAGTGACTTATTTTGAACTGATTTTGGGCTGTAACAGGAAAGTCATTATAGATTTTTAGGTCAATTATTAAATCAATTTACACCTCGTTATTCAACCTTAAAATCAAAACCACAAGTGTAAATATTTTTCAAAAATAAATCAATTTTAAAATATTCCTTTGATTTAGTCGGAGATTATCATCTATACTTCTATTTTATTAAGCCAAATTGATGAATTCTGCTTATTTTTACGCTTATTGACAGATTATGCACTATTTAGAAAATATATTTCTTGCTTTAGGTTCTATCAAGGCCAATTTACTCAGGTCAATGCTGACCTTGCTCATCATTGCCGTTGGTATCACTTGTTTAGTTGGAATTCTGACAGCTATTGATAGTATATTATTTAGCATGAGTGATAATTTCAACAGACTTGGAGCCAATTCCTTTAGTGTTAGACCATTGTCAGAAAACCTGAGAAGCAACGACCGTGGCCGACGTAAAAAATCAGCTGATGCGATTTATTTCGATCAGGCTATGGATTTTAAATCTTCCTATCACTATGGAGCAGCCAAAGTATCTGTTGAATCATTCTGTGTGGGTAATGCTACCATCAAAGCAGGTGATAAAAAAACCAATCCAACTATAAGGGTGATTGGAATAGACGAAAACTACCTCAATACCTCTGCTTTTGAGTTGGCAGCCGGAAGAAATTTTACTAATAATGAGATTTTCTCTACATCCAATAAAGTAATCATAGGTAGCGAAATCGTCAAAAAATTGTTTCTGGACAAACCGGAGAAGGCGGTTTCAAGTGATGTGTATATCAATAGTAACAGATATAAAATCATCGGAGCACTCAAAAGCAAAGGAGCTTCATCAGGTGGCTCAAATGATAGTCGTGTGTTCATACCATTGTTTAACTCCAAAGTGCTTTATGGCTATGCAGAAAAGCCATACAACGTTACTGTGGCCGTGGCCAATCCCAATGAAATGGATGACGCCATCAACATGGCTATCGGAACCATGCGAAATGTGCGTAAACTTAAAGTTTCTGAAGCCAATGATTTTGAAATCCGTAAAAGTGATGGCATTCTAAATCAACTCAAAGAAATGACTTCAACATTGCGGTGGAGTACCGTTGTGATAGCTATGCTTACCTTGTTGGGTGCTTCCATTGGGCTGATGAATATCATGCTCGTGTCGGTGACGGAAAGAACAAAAGAAATAGGCATCAGAAAAGCCATTGGTGCAACCAGAAAAAATGTTCTCATGCAATTCCTAATTGAAGCTGTTGTCATTTGTCTCATGGGCGGATTGGTGGGTATCGTCCTGGGAATTTTGATGGGATTTGGTGTCTCTGTGATGGTAGAAGGAAGATTTTTTATACCATGGAATTGGATATTGTTGGGTATTTCGGTTTGTATAATTGTTGGATTGGTTTCAGGGCTCTACCCCGCTCTGAAAGCATCAAGGCTCGATCCTATCGAAGCATTGAGGTATGAATAAGTGATGACCAGAGATTCAGGATATTTCTCTGCATAAAAATGTGAGTCTACTCCGAAAACAAATATTATATAATAATCAACCGTTTTTTACCCGACCCCTAAATGGAACCTATTGATTATCAATGTAGTAGATATCAATATTTTCTATTTTCTTTATCGAAGACTTTTCAGAGTGGAATCAAATGTTGAATTTTGAATGTCAAAAGTTTATAATAACCCAATGATGGTGATTATCTTTGTTCAAAGTCTTTTTCATTGGCACTATTAAATAATCATTCCGGAAAAATAGCTGAAGCTGGTTGTGATGAAGCTGGTCGAGGCTGTCTTGCGGGCCCTGTTTTTGCAGCTGCTGTAATTTTACCGCCCGATTTTTATCACCCGGACATCAATGATTCCAAACAAATATCAGAAAAAAAGAGAGACGAACTTAGATATATCATCGAAAGAGAGGCTATTTCCTATGCTGTGAGCAGAATGGATGCGCCAGACATAGATAAATATAACATTCTATGGGCTTCAGTCAGAACTATGCACAAAGCTTTGGACAAACTAAAAACCAGACCTGACCATATCATCATTGACGGCAACAGATTTATACCGTATAAAAAAGTACAGCATGATTGTATCATCAGAGGTGATGGTATTTATACTTCCATAGCGGCAGCTTCGATCCTTGCAAAAACCTACAGGGATGATTATATGAAAAAATTGCATAAAAGATATCCGCATTATCAGTGGGATACAAACAAGGGTTACCCAACAGAAGCGCACAGGGTAGCCATCCAAAATCATGGCATTACGGTGTATCACAGACGAAGTTTTCAGTTATTGCCACCACCGGCACAACTCAGTCTTTTTCATGAAGAATAGAACAGTTAGGCTGAAAGAATATCTTCTGATGGGATAATTCATGCATGTGATTCTTTCTACCAATAAATGTTTAAGGCGCAACAAGTGTTGATTTAGCAATGTACATTAATACCCATTCGTTTGATAACTTTCCAATCGGTCATAAATCTCCTTTGCTATCTCCCTTACTTCAAAAGCAATGTCCTGGAAATGATCTTTGTCTTTGTGCTGACAAGCCACACAAGCTTCATAATAAGGTCGCATGAGGATATCAATACTATTTTCCTTAAAAATGGAGAGTATTTCTGAACCAAAACCTTTTTTAATAGCAACAGATGCATATCTGATCCAATCATCAAATGTATTTACAGGATTCTTATTTTCCAATTTTTCGATAGCGAGTTTTAGACTTTCGGAAGCCAACCCAAAATTTAGATCATAAACATGGAAAAGAGATTGATGGAGAAAATAGGTGTACAAAATTGTACATGTTCAAATTTGAACATATGCAGAAAATTATATTTTAGAAATTTTTTAAGTTCATTTATTTCTTAAATAATGGAATTTCAATGATTTGACTATATTTATTATTTATTCTGCTTGACAGTATAAATATAATAAATCTTACGACAAAATTATCGTAAGATAATTTTGTCGTAAGATAATTTTGTCGTACATTTGAGCCAAATCAGAAATATGATTAATTATTATCCACTAAATCCAACAATTGGTACCTTACCAGAAACCCAAATAGTAGGCAGAGATCTAGTAATCACACAACTGTTAAGATTATTGCAGTCTCAAAGTATTTCATTAGAGGAGATGCGGAGAATGGGAAAGACAATGATACTACAGAAATTAGCTTACCTATGCAATAATGATAAATTGCCTAGTGAATTTAAAAAAGGAAGATTTAAAGCTAAATACTTTTCGTTTCAAGGTAAACAGAATCTTGGACAAGTAATTGACGAGCTTATAAGAGAGCTTGAAAGTATGAAAGCGTGGTATAACGTAGACTTTTCTGGAACCTATGATTTACTTAGAAAAATAATTAATAGTCCAACTGTGAGTTATGGTGATGCAACTTTTACTGTAAATCTACCTGAGTTCAAAAAAAGTTGGAAAGAAATATTTTTCAAAGTCTTGGAGGATATTGCTCAATATCAACTTGAAAATGACACCTTGCTTATTCTTATATTTGATGAGTTGCCAATAATGTTGTGGGAATGGTATAAAGAAGGTAAACATGATGAAGCACTTGAACTTTTAGATATACTTAGACAAAAGAGACAGCATCTGGAACGAAAAGGAATTAGGTTTATCTACTGCGGATCAATAGGTATCAAAGTTGTATTAAATACCTTCAGAACAGAATACGGGTACACTGGAGAAGCTACTAATGATATGGAAGAAGTCAGTGTTGGCCCATTTTCATTTGAAGAAACTTGCTTCCTTTGCGAATGTTATACCTTGAGTGGTTTTAATTTAATTCCAGCAGAGAAAGATAATTTATGGCAATTGACTCATAAGTTAACAAATGGATTGCCTTATTACACGTCGAAAGTATTTAATATCCTACAGACAGAGTTTGATAAAAATATTACTACTGAAAATATTCACTCTGCTTACCAAGATATCATTAATAACAGCAATCATCATAAGGCATTTAATCAATTGATACAACGGTTAAAAATCTATTATCCTATTCAAAAAGCTGAAATGATGATTAAGATTTTATCGATTATGGCAAAAAATGATAAATATCTATCCGAACAAGAAATAGTGAAAATGACTAATCTTACAGAAGTCGAAGTTTCACAAAATCTGTATGAACTATATTCGGATCATTATTTAATGAGAAAAATTACAGATGGTCAAAGATCATTTCAATTCAAATACGAAATATTCAAACAATGGTGGAGGATAAATATAGCGTAAATACTGTTCTATCGTTTGGGGCAAGGAGTATTAATCCAGAAATTTTAGAGAAGCTACTAATAGGAAGGACAAAAGCAGTAGACTATTTATTTGACGCTGTTAAGTCAATAGCTGAATATAAAAATAATCAGCAAATATTAGTTATTGGTCAGAGAGGAATGGGAAAAACTCATTTACTAAGGTCATTACACCACCGAATCCAAGATTACATCAATGATGACAAAATAGTTGTTGCATACTTTTCTGAAGAGGAATATGGTGTCTCTGATTACTTGGATTTTTTAATCAGAATTATCAACTCTTTTATCAAGTGGAATGATAAAGATAAAAATTATTTGCTTGAAAAAATGTCTGATTTACAGGAAACACAGCCCAAATCGCAAGTGAATGTTGCTGAAAAAATTATAGAAGATTATATCGGAAAAAGAGCTTTAATAATTTTGGCTGAGAATTTTTCTGATATCCTGGAGTCTATAAAAGTTAAAGATCAAGGAAAGGTTAGAGCTTGGTTATACAAAGTAAATAGAGTAAATATAATTGCAACAAGCCAAGCATTGAGTGACGATTTTGATAGGGAAGATAGACCATTTTACGGCTTTTTTAATACTTATTACTTAAAAAACCTAAGCTATGAAGAATCATTAGATTTTTTAGTCTCCTTAGCTACAGTGGAGAATAGAACAGAAGTTATTGAATTTTTACAGACAAAAGGTCGCTCTCAAGTGAAAGCCTTACATCAATTGGTAAAAGGTAATCACCGTTTATTGGTAACTTTTTATGAATTTCTTAAATCAGACACCTTAAGTAATCTATCAAAAACCTTCATAAAAACTATCAATGATCTGAAACCTTATTATGAAACTTATATAAGATATCTGCCACCACAACAACAAAAAATACTGCGCTATATTGCACTAACAAGAAAACCTCAGCAAGGCACTGACATAAGTAAAAACTGTTTTATAGACCAGAAATCATTGAGCAAACAACTTAGTGAATTGGCCAGAAAAAATTTACTGGAAGTTATCACAGATCCGGATGACAAACGCAATAAATTGTACGATATTAACGAGCCATTACTCAGAATTAGTATAGAAGTGGGAGAACATAGAGAAGGAATATCTGCTATATTTATAGATTTTCTTGCTATATATTACGATAACGATGATCTAGAAGGAAGAAAAAGGAAATTTGCTGAGTTAAAATTACTTTGCGAAAGTGAAATTGAAAAACAAAATCTGGATAATGAAATCTATGCTATTGATAAGGCTTTAGAACTGAAAGAAAGTCAATATCCTTATCTCAATTCCTTGGAAATAACAAAGCAGTACAAAAACCTTATAGATGAAGGTAAGTATGATGAATTGTTTGAAATCCTAAAGACGAAAAATATTTTGGATAAAAAAGAAACCCTTTATCTAAATATATCAAAACTATTTTTTGAACGAAAAGAATATGATAAGAGTTTGGAAATGATGGAAAAAGCTATTGAGCAGAATTCTAAGGATGAAAACATTCTTATATATGCTGGTATTAATAGCCTTAAAATAGGGAAAGAAAAGAATAATATAGAAGTATTGGAGAAAAGTTTGAATTATTTTAATCAGGCAAATACTATTAATCCAAGTAGTGAATACTTAAATAGCAATTGGGCTATAGCTCTTTACGAATTGGCCAAAATCAAAAAAGATGAAAACCTGTACACCCTAAGTATAGAAAAATTTGAATTATCAGGACATAGTTTAGAATCTGATGCAGAATTAAATTATTTATTTGGCTTGGCTTTGAAAGAGTTGGGTAAAATCAAAACCAATTTGTCACTTGAAATTAGAAGTTTTGAACATTTTAATAAGGCAAAAGAAATAAATCCTAAAAATTACGCAGCACATCTGCTAGTTGCTGAATTTTTACTCAAAAAGGGTATGTTTTTTAAAGATTTTAACGTATTAAATGAATGCTATGAAAATTTAAAAATTGGGTTAAAAGCATCAAGTCTTATCGAAGGAATAGGAATATTAATGCAACTAATAAAGTACCTCTCTAAGTTTGAAAATGAAGATCAATTATTTAACAGAATTGTGCCTTTTTTAGACCTTAAGATTTATGATGAAAAAGTTATGCAATACATTTATTATAATTTAGATATCGTTAAAGAGTTTTTATCCATATTGAAAATTAATGCAATGAATAATATAGCTTTTGAAAACATAAAATATAAATACACAAATCCTATTACACCATTCTTATTTATGAGTTTAAGTGGAAATTTTAAAGTGTTTAAGTATTGTTTAGAAAATAATACAAGTTTAAAAAAATTAACATCCATTTTGGGTGAATGGATCATCTCAATCTTAAGCATTTCAGAAAATTTAACATCAGAAGATCTAAAATTTTTAAAAGAAACCATCGAACCTCACTTAGCCACTAATCCAGAATTGTCCGTAGCAAATAATTATATCGGTGTTTATAAAAAATACGTGATCGAAGGTAGAATGAAGGCCATCTATGACCTTACCAAGGAGCAGCGATTGTTTTTCAAATCCGAGATACTAAACATTAAATAAAAAATTCTTTCCTCCTCCCAGTAGGGGTAAAACCCACCTTTGTTTTCATATAGCCAAACAAAGGAAAATGAATTGTATTAAATTTATATTTTTAGTAGTCTTTTTGATCTCAAATCAGTCCATATTTGCTCAAGGAGATCAAACTTACAGTATCCGTGGTACAGTAAAAGACGAAGTTACTCAACAAGCACTCATCGGTGCGCTCGTCTATGTCATCCACCACGAAAACCAATCTGCTATCACAGACGAAAATGGTGACTTTCGCATCGAATCCTTGCCTTTGGGCAGACATAGTTTACAAGTGTCTTATCTCGGTTATGTAGCTTATATGTCCAATATCGAAGTCAAAAGCGGAAAGGAATTGGTACTCAATATTGCTATGAAAGAAGATATAAAAGCCCTGGATGAAGTCGTCATCACGACAAGAGCAGATAAATCCAAGACTATCAATTCGTTGGCATATGCCAGTACGAGGACATTTTCAGTGGAGGAGAGCAGTAAATTTGCAGGTGCTGTGGATGATCCTGCTCGTATGGCCCAGTCATTTGCGGGCGTAGTTCCTACCAATGATGGAAGCAACTATGTATCCATAAGGGGAAATCACCCTTCCGGCCTACTCTACCGTATGGAAGGCATTGATATCCCCAATCCCAATCACTTCGGTGATGTGGCTTCATCAGGTGGTGGTGTATCGGTGCTTTCTTCGCAGGTCTTGTCCAATTCTGATTTTTCTACCGGAGCATTTGCAGCGGAGTATGGCAATGCTTTGGGTGGTGTATTTGACATCAAACTAAGAAAAGGCAATGACAGCAAAAGAGAATATACGCTAAAAGCTGGATTTCTGGGTATGGAAGCTGCTATAGAAGGCCCATTCAGCAAGAAGTACAAAGGTTCTTATCTGGTCAACTACAGATATTCCACCTTATCACTTATCAGCAAATTGGGTGTGGATTTGTCAGGTGTACTCAATTACAGTGACCTATCATACAACATCCATTTACCACTACTCAAAGGAGGAAACTTATCTCTTTTTGGTATCAATGGTTGGAGCAATCAGAATATAGAAGAGACTCTCGAAGATTTTGACACAAAAAATGGGGCGCTTGAACACAGATACAATGGAAAGTTTATCAGCAATATGACTGTCAATGGCGCTAAATATACTTATTCTACCAAAAATAATGGATTTCTGTCTGCCATCATAGCTTATGGTACTACAAAATCAGGTTTTTCAGATGATCAAAGGACCGTTTATCCTTCATATACATATCTGAGTAAATATGATATCGAAAACCTCACTGACAAAGTATCTGCTGCAGTCCACTATACGCAGAAAGTGAACTCGAAGATCACATGGCGAAGTGGCGGATACTTTGATAGATTAGGTTACCGGATGGTATACAATGATTATAAAAATGGTACTGACCTGACCAATATCATCAATAATAAAGACAATACCAATATGGCCAGAGCTTACAGCCAGATGCAATACCGACTCAATGAAAAATGGACGGCCAATATTGGCTTCCACTACTCCAACTTTATGCTCAATAAAAAACAAACCATCGAACCACGAGGAAATATCCAATATACATTCAATCAACGTTCAAACATTGCGATTGCATACGGGAGACATAGCCAGATTCAGCCATTGATCGTTTATTTTGTCAAATCAGAAGAAGGCAGACTGGTAAATAAAGACCTTGATTTTACCAAAGCGCATCACCTTGTACTGACCCACAATCTGGATATCAGTAGCCATACAAGATTAAAGACAGAAATGTACTATCAGCATCTTACTGGAATACCTGTGGGGCAAGGCGCAAATAAAAATTTTGCCATGATCAATCAACAGTTTTTGTTTCCTGATTTTGGCTTGATCAATGAAGGCAAAGGAAGAAATATGGGTGTTGAACTGACGCTTGAGCGGTTTTTACACAATAATTGGTATTATATAGTGACCGGATCAGTTTTTGATTCCAAGTATAAAACACCATCTCTTGATTGGACCAATACCCGATTCAATTCAGGTTTTACATCCGTCATCACTATAGGAAAAGAATGGATCGTCGGCAAATCACGAAGAAATACCTTAGGTTTTAACCTTAAAAATGCTTGGGTCGGCGGGCAATTTGACACACCTATAGACAGGCTTGCCTCACAGGCACAACAAAAAGAAGTGAGAGATGAATTAAATCCTTTCAGCGTGAGACTCAAAGACTTCTATAAGCTCGATGTCGGCATCAAGTACAAGAGAAATAAAAACAAGATGACATCTACCTTATCACTTGACCTTATGAATGCGACCAATAACAGAAACATAGGTGGTCTCACTTACAACGTGGCAAATGATAGATTGGATGAATGGACGATGATGCCTTTTGTACCTGTATTGTCTTATAAAGTTGAATTTTAAAAATATTATTATCACAAACAATTTAAAAAAATATTGAAATGAAAAATGTAAGTTTATTACTGATGATTACTCTGTTGATGAGTTGTGGATTGGGTGATGTACTTGAATGTTATGATGGAGCTTTTGTACGCAAAGAATTGAAGTTCAGCACTTTTCACAAACTGGACCTAGATTTCCCTTGTGAAGTCATCATCCAAAAAGGCAGTGTACAAAAAATCGTAATAGAAGGTAAAGAAGACATGATCAATGATCTGGAAAAAAGATCAACAGTGAGCAATGATACCTGGAAAGCAAGGATAAGGAGTAATTGTATTTTTAGCTCTAAGGATGCAAAACTGTTGATCACAGTTCCTGATCTCAATGAACTAAAAATAGATGGAAATGCCAAAGTCGATACTGAAACAGGTCTGGACA
The DNA here is from genome assembly GCA_016718205.1 of Saprospiraceae bacterium. Taxonomy (GTDB): domain Bacteria; phylum Bacteroidota; class Bacteroidia; order Chitinophagales; family Saprospiraceae; genus OLB9. The sequence goes on along the minus strand of JADKEB010000033.1, from coordinate 384,749 downwards.
ATATAAGTCAAAGTTTGAAATGCACTGTAGATGGCAACGCGTCATTATATCTGGATATAAAGATGCTAAAATCTCTTGTTCTGGATATAGATGGTAATGCCAAAGCAGATCTCAAAGGACAATCAGAAAGGCTTGACATTATAATAGACGGCAATGCTACAATCTATGGTCACGAGATGCAAGCCAAAACCACCTATATCAACATAGATGGAAATGCCACTGTAAATACTTTTACCACTGAAAGCCTTAATGTCATCATAGATGGCAGCGGCACCGTCTGCTTTAAAGGTTCTCCTGTGATTTCTTCCAAAATAAATGGTATAGGAAGGCTTAAAAACTGTAACTAAAATGAATAAACTCGTAGATTTGACCATTTGTCATTCAAGTATTCATAGTTCAAGTGATAGTGATGCAAGTGCTGGTCATTCGACCTACCGATGTTCAAGAGAATTCAACTTAATTGCAAAAACCAACGTTAAGAGAATGGACATGAGTGATATTATTCCCCAAATAAAGCATCTAAGGGTCGATGACAAAGCCCTTTTTGAGCAAAGTTTTTCTGACCATTATGATGGAATGTTCAGATACTGTATGACTATGGTTCAAAATCAATCGGATGCAGAAGACATTGTCCAGTCCGTGTTTATGGATTTTTGGCAGGACAAACATAAATTGGTCATCCACACATCGATACAGGCCTTTTTGTACAAAAGTGTGTATTTCAAATGTATGAATAGGATCAAAAGAGAAAAAGTATCTCACAAGTATATTGCCTCAATATCTGCACAGGATGAAAATACGGCTGATAGTGATCCGGCTATTTTACAGGAAATAACAGAAAAAATCGCCGAAGCCATCGATGCCCTGCCCGACCAGTGCAGAAAGATATTTACACTGAGTCGCTATGAAGGGATGCGTTATCAAGAGATTGCTGACCATATGCAACTATCGGTTAAGACCATCGAAAACCAAATGGGTAAAGCATTAAAAAACCTGAGAATCCACCTTTCTGATTACCTGCAGGTCATTATTTTTAACCTTTTAATATTCTTCTGATGAACAACAATATAATTATAAACGATGATATCATCACCAAATACCTTTGTGGTGAGGCAAGTCCTGAAGAAGCCATAGATATAGAGCAATGGTTGAACGAATCTCCACAAAACCGGGCATATTTTGACAATATGGAGCAGACTTTTTTACTTGTATCTCAAAAAGAAAAAGCTAAACCTGATCAACAAAAAGCTTTGGATAAAATTCATAAAAATATATCTCAGCAAGTCAAAATTTTCAAATGGATAAACGGTGTTGCTGCAGTTTTTTTAGTAGGTATGGTGGCAGTCATATTTTTGATAAATCAAAATGAAAACCACGTTTCAGAAATCTATGCTTCAGACCATCCTGTATATCAAAAACTAAAAGACAAAAGTGCAGTCACTCTGGGAAAAAATAGCAAGATCATCCTTGACAAGGAATTTGGCATAACGAATCGTAAATTGTCGTTCAAAGGGAAAGCTGATTTTTCAGTTATTCACGATGAAAAAATGCCTTTCATCATAGAATCACAAGGTGTATTTATCGAAGACCTGGGCACTGTTTTTAGCGTAGAAAGCGAACCCAAATCCGATACAGTATATGTAGTAGTCAACGAAGGTATCGTGCGACTCTATGACGAACATGGCAGCGAAATCATCATCAAAGCCGGAGAAAAGGCTTGGTATATCCGTTCACAAAAGAAAATCATCACAGATATAGACAGTAAAACAATCAAATTTGATTTTAAAGATACCCGATTGGCTGAAGCGGTTGCCAAACTTGAAGAAACCTATGATATCGACATCCAGTTGGTGCCTGAAAGCATAGGAGATTGTAAGTTTACTACCCCGTTTTTTGATGAAGAAGTAGCGACCATCATCACAATCATCACAGAGACTTTGGGATTTAAGTACCAATATCAGGACCATCACTATATAATCGAAGGAAAACCATGCAAATAAGAACCATCTTCACGATATGGGCTTTGACATGGATGAACATAGTGTCTGGTCAAACCATACTCAATACAGTGCTAACATTAAACCACATCAATAAACCTGCCAGGATTGTCTTTAGTGACATTCAGCAACAGGCAGGAGCGATTTTTTCGTACAGTGAGTTTGATGACGACCGCAAAATGAGTATTCAGGTCACTAAAACAACACTCAGAAATGTCATTCCTATCCTGGAAAGTGAACTCAATATCACGATCATCATAAAAGAAAAATACCTCATCATCAAACCTTCAGGTAGGGAGCGAAGTCAATCATTAAGCATTAGCGGAACGATCATCAACCCACAATCAGATGAACCCGTCATTGACGCCAGTGTCTATGTGAAAAAACATAAAATACTCGTCAATTCTGATAGTCGGGGAAAGTTTGCTTTCAGCATACCATCCAATGTAAGACAGGTCAGGATCAATGTAGCGAAAGCCAACTATGTGGACACGTCCTTAGTCATAATCGCATCAGAAAGTCAGACTCTCCATATCAGATTGCGGTCTTTTCCGAGAGTCAGAATATCTGAATTTGATTCATTGAGTAAAAAAGAAGTATTGATAGGTTCGTTAATTAATGACAGAATACCTGAAGCACCTTCGATAAGAAAAAGCAGTTACAATGAGACTTTCTGGGAGAAAATGAAGAAAAAAAATGTCAACCTGATCAATATCAATGACACGATTTTCAATAGTTTTTCAATATCGCTTCTACCGCCTATCAGTACCAATAAATTACTTTCTTTCCATACCCGAAATACCATTTCTCTCAATATTATTGGCGGGCATTCCAAAGGACTCAATGGCGTAGAGCTCGGTGGCGTGTATAATTACGACGATGGAGATGTGTACGGTGTACAAATAGCTGGTGTAGTCAATGCTGTCTCAGAAAATGTGACAGGTACTCAGATCAGCGGTGTACTCAATGCCGTCAAAGGTAATGTAAAAGGAGTACAAATAGCAGGTGTGATCAACAATAATGACAGTATCACGGATGGTATTCAGATATCCGGTGTCTATCAAAAAACCCATACCCTTCGTGGCCTACAGTTAGGTGGTTTGTACAATCGTGCTGTAAAAGTAACTGGCGGTCAAATCAGTGGGCTAATCAATACAGTGGATAGTGCTGCAACTTTACTTCAGGTTGCTGGTCTGTACAATAAAGCAGCCAATATCAAAGGCATACAGATTTCTGGTCTCATCAATACCTGCGACACTCTTGAAGGCTTGCAGATCGGCATTTTCAATAGAGCCAATCACGTCAAAAAAGGGCTGGCTATCGGCCTCATCAATTATGTCAATGATGGCTATCACAAAGTAGAATTATCTACCAACGAACTGGGTACGATAAATTTGGGTTATCGCTCAGGATGGGCACCTTTGCATTTGCACTATTTTGGAGGGTTCAATACCCGAGACAAAGATCACAGATTTGTGCAGGCAGGTATGGGCATTGCCACTTCACTACCAGTCAGTAAAAAGCTGAATTTCGAAGCAGATGCGACGGTAAGGAACACACATAATGTAGAAAACTTTATAGAATGGAATTTCAATATGTACAATCAACTGATGGTAGGTTTATCCTGGCAACCAGCCAAAAAATTCGGCATCAGGACAGGGCTCACGCTCAATCACTTCTGGTATGACCCAACTTCTGCCATCAATGGACAAGTAGCCTCTCTCATCAAAAATTCTGTCTACGATGTTGATAGCGGATCTTACAAACACAAGATATGGATCGGCTGGCAGGTAGGTGTGGTGTTGTTTTGATATTTGAATTGTAACACGAATTCAGGAATTTATTCTTGTACTAAGAACCTAAATCCTAATATTCACTTAGAGTATGTTTAAATTTTTATGTTTGAGCGAAAGTGAGGAAATTTAATTTTGGACAAGATGACTGAATGGTCTCGTCTGTGACGAGAATTGAGTAAAATACTTTACTCAATAAAGAAGGAACTGCGAGCAGCTGCTCGCAGCGAATACTGAATATAGCCGGAAACTCAAGCGTAGCTTGACGCGGTACGGCGAAAAATATAACGCTGGATAAAATAAAATTTGCCGCTTGGAGCCAAATGATAAAAGTTTAAACATACTCTTAGGTCTTTTGCTAAGCTAAAATTCAGCTCTAGGGATTATAATATCTAATGGAAAAGTTAGACTATACCCACTCACTGAGCCCAAAGTTTCAGGACATTGAATAGATTGAGCAAGATCTATGCAAAGTTGACCAAACTCTTTAACTTCTGTATCAGAAATTATTTCACTTAAAGGATTAAAGTGTGCAACTGTCGTATTGCGTTCCTGTATTATTTAACCTAATAATAGGTCATAAATTCCACAAATAGCAATATTAGATATTAGTACTAAATGGTCCATAAGTAGCTAAAGCTTTTATGACAATAACCCGCTGGAACTGAATGAGGATCAAAACGATTTTTCCTTGTTTGAACTGAATATCGAGATCATCTAAATCTTTCCATAAATGCTATAAAGACTTTTTCTAAAGACTCGATTGATCTAAATACCTTTTACACGTGACGCTGAATGAAACATGTATATAGGGTTAAGGCACATTGTATGTCCTTTGATTATGAAGAAAGAAATATCCAAGACCTCCTTCTATATTCGTAAAAATATCTGATGGTGTTGCAAAAGGATTGTCTCTGCTTTCAAAGTGAACATTGGCGGTTTTACTGTATTTAAAGTATGACTCAGAGACATTTCTCCATCTGAGTTGGATATTGCCTTTGGCTTGTTGCTCCGTTATCCTGTAAAACTGGAAGCTCATGGTCTTATCTTGTCCATCAAATGACTGATCACCAAATAAGACTCCGCTGGCTCTTGCAGACTCGACTGAACCGGGTTCGTTCACAGATGTGTATGTACTTCTGAATGGTTGATCTTTTCCATATCTTGTCAATACTACAACTTCATAAAAATCTTTGCCAAGGCTATCTGTAAAACTTACATCCACCTTACTGCGTGTGTCGCCATCAGGTGTGATACCTCCGTTTTCCACAAACTTCAGCGTTTTTAATGGGAGCAAAGCAGGCACTGTCTGAGTAGCAAAGATGGGTTTAAATCCCGCGTGAGAAGCTTGTATATCGCATTTTTGTCCGGCTTTGAGTGGTCCGTTCAATTTTATGATAAAAAGTCCTTTGTTATAAGTTTTGCCGGTTTGTTCGATGCCATTTACTGAAAATGTAAGTTGCGGATTGACTACCATAGTATCTTTTTTATCATCCAGAATACCGAAATTTTCAGCAATCTTTATCTGTATGGTGGAATCTCCTGCTTTTGCTTCTGCTATGATGACTAATTTTTTCTCAAAAGGAGGTGGGTCGAGTGTAAGGGTTGTTTCAAAAAAATCGGTACATGATGACAATACTACCATCATCAAAGTACACACCAGGAGATATTTATATTGTGATTTCATTTTTATCTTTACTTTATCAAAAATCAATGGACCAGTTTACATAAGGTATCAAAGGAAACAATGTAATTTGTTTGAGTTTGGTGGTTTTTACATTGTTAACATCAACACTTGTATCAAAATATACAAAAAACGGATTGTTATTGGCATAGGTATTATAGGCACCGACTGACCATGTTCTTGTATATTTGGTTTTCTTTTTTACAAAATTGATACCCACATCTAGTCTGTGGTATGGGCGCATGCGGTAACTGTTGCGCGGTCCAAAGGTTTCTACATTCCCTGCAGGGGACCCATAGGATGAATTGGTCAATGTCACACCGTTTCCAGTTCCATACACCCAGGTAGCAGCAAGGTTGATTTTTTTACTCAGATCATACATGCCTACCAGAGATATATCATGCCGACGGTCATACCTGAAAGGAAATTTTTCACCATCATTGATCTCATCAAACTGACGATTGGACCACGACAGCGTGTAGCCTATCCAACCACTAAATCGACCCTCTTTTTTCTGCAAAAACAACTCCAATCCATATGAGTCACCATTGCCCTGAGTCACTCTGTCCTGCCAGTCAGAAAGGTCAAAAAGCCCTTCACCATCTTTGTATGCAATCAGATTTTTCATCTTTTTGTAGTAGCCTTCCAGGCTGACTTCATAATTTTTAAATGTTTTGGCAAAGCCGGAAGCGACTTGCCATGAGTCCTGTGGCTTGATCCTCGCTGTAGTAGGCAACCACAAGTCTGTGGGTAAGCCTATACCTTCAAATGCAAGTAAGTTGATATACTGTCTCATTGTCGCAAAAGAAGCCTTAAATCCGATATCGCCCGTCATCACCTGATTGAAACTTATTCTGGGTTGCATCGAAGTATATACTTTATCCTGAACAGCAAATCCTGAAAAATGTAATCCTGCATTCACCTTTGTAGTTTTTGTCAATGTAATATCATCTTCGACATAAGCTGCAAATTCTGTAGCATAAACTTCTTTTTGTCCGATTTCGGTATTGAAGTTAAGATTATCTCTAGTATTCTTTTGGTTCAATGTAAATAGTCCTGGATCAAACCGATGGTATATGACATTTGCCCCTGTTTTAGTATAATGCTTGGTGGAAGGTATATAATCAAGATCAATTTTAAACGCCAGGTCCCGGATACCTGACAAATACTTAATACCTATTTCGTCTATATCAGAAGAAGAAGGAAATTCTGTACCTGACAATACCCTCGTGTCAAGCTTGTACTGACTGTAAGTGAGGGTAGTATTGGCAAATATTTTATTGGAAATCTCTCTGTTCCATCTTAATGCCGAAGTGATATTGCCCCATCCCAGGCCAGTGTTTGTATAATTTCTGGCTGTGCCTGATTTGTCTTTCTGATCAAAATAAAACTTATCCCTTCCTGTATAAACACTCAGATACAATCTGTCTCTGTCTGAAATCCTGTGATTGATTTTTCCATTCAGGTCATAAAAGTAATACCCTACCGAGCCGTCAGTATCATCATCTGCAAATCCTTTTCTTATCACTGGCTGAGCCAATACATCAATATAGGTGCGCCTTCCCGAAATCAGAAAAGAAGTATTGCCTTTGCTTATCGGGCCTTCGAGTGTAAACTTTGACGCTACAAGCCCCACTGATGCATTTCCGTGAAACTCCTTATTGTTGCCTTCTTTCATATTGATATCCAACACTGAAGAAAGGCGACCACCATATCTAGCCGGAAATCCACCTTTTATTAATTTTACATCTTTGATAGCATCTGAATTGAATACGGAGAAAAACCCAAACAAATGTGAAGCATTGTACACCGGCACACCATCAAGCAAAATCAAATTCTGGTCCGGACTGCCTCCACGAACATAAAATCCGCTTTGACCTTCTCCTCCTGACTGTACCCCTGGTAGTAGCTGCAATACTCGCAGTAAATCTACTTCACCCAATAATGCCGGTACTTTTTTGATTTGTTTTATGGGGATTTCTGCCACACTCATCTGCGTTTCACGCTCGATTTTCCTTTCCTTGCCGGCGATGATTTCTATGGTTTCCAGCTGGATTTCTGCTTTGAGGCTTACATCAACTTTTACGTCTTTGGTGACATCTATTGTCTTATTTTCATTATTGTATCCAATGTATGAAAATACAAGATCCAGATTTGAAGAAACGGGCACAGTAATTGAATAAAACCCATAGGTGTTGGTTACAGTTCCGATAGCAAGAGAAGGTATAAATATGTTGGCTCCGATGAGTTTTTCTCCGGTTCCTCCATCTTCTACATATCCGCTGATGACTATATTTTGAGCTGTTGAAAGGGTACTGAAGCCTGAAACCAATATGGTAAAAGCCAGAATATATAACTTCATATGTATTTCTTTACTTATTCCTTAACGGGCATAAAGGCATACATGTTGCTTTTAGAAACAACAAATTAAGATAAGTTTAACGCGAAGCTTTACATTAAAAATCTGCACATCTTACTGAAAGACGCCATTAAAGTAACAATAAATACCCAACTTATAAATGTGTTAAAATGTAAAATTATTCAATAGGCGTTATTGTTTAAATGATTAATGCGTAAACACATCCTGATACAAAATAGGCTGTGCATACTCTTCGTTAAATGCACATCTGATCACATCAAATGCCGTCACAATGCCTTTCAGTTCATTGTCCAGATTTACCACAGGTATCATTTTAAATCTTTTGTCAGCAAATAATTCTGCTGCTGTACCTACTTTGTCTTTAGGTGTGATTCTGACAACTTTTGATGTCATCACATCTTTGACTTTTAGGTCGTTTTCAAGATTGAACCTGGAGATTTTCAACACGTCTGAAGAGGTGATCAGGCCTACTAATTTTCCGTGATCCACTACCGGTAACTGTTGGAATTCTGATTCCAAAAAAAATTGAGAAAGATCATCAATTGACTGGTTTGGGTGGGCAGTCACCGGATCTTTCGTCATAATCGAACGTACTTCTAAGTTCATCATAACAATATCGATTTATGGCTAATTAAAAATTAAAGTCTATCAAGGACGAATATACGAAAAATATTTTGAAAATAAAAACTTTATGACAAAAAGTTTATCCACGGATGAAGGTTTAAGACATCCCATTTCTTCAGCAAGACCTGTTAATCATATTTATTTATTTACTGGCTTTTAGATAATCTATCAGTCCTGCCTGAATTTTTTGCGCCATCTGTTGTCTGAACTCAGGGTCAGCCAATTTTTCTTCGTCTTCTGCATGAGACATAAACGCCTGCTCAACAAGAACAGAAGGAATTTGAGATGTTCGCGTTACGGTGTAATTAAAAGATCCAACAACGCCAAATTCCTTCAGGTCAAGTTCAAGCAGTCTGTCATAAATTTTTGCAGCCAGAGGCGCCCAGAAAGGATTATGCCAATAGGTACTTGTCCCTGCAACTGAAAGATATCCACGCCCCCCGGCATTCGCATGTATGCTTACTAAAATATCAGGATCCCACTTTACAGCTTTATCCCGCTTCGCCAGCAAGCTCATGTCAACATCAGCATCGCGAACCTGTAAAACATCTGCACCCATCGATTTACAAAGTTCTCCAAGTCTAAAAGACAAGTCGAGGTTTATTTCTTTTTCAGGAAGTCCTGACAATCCAATAGCACCGGTATTGGAACCACCATGCCCCGCTTCAATAGCAATTTTTACTCCTGTGAGAGGTCTTATATTTGTTATATCATACACCGGCGGATACTTCACTTTTAGAATTAGCCTCTTTCCATCCTGAAGCAAATCATAGCCCCAAATAGTCGATGACCTGAGATTTATAAATATCTGATATGTTTCAGGGGTAGTTTGCAGCCAGGTTATCCGGTCTATGATTTTCCTGTTGTTCAGGTGGGTGACCCATGTACTGGCGGTCTGCACACCATAAAGTGTTAACACGATACGCTTCTGATCAGGATCTGCAAATATCTCATACGGAACATTTTCCGGATATGGAATGGTCAATAAATCTGCGTCGGTCGCTGGTCCGCACGACATAGTGGTAATATGGTATGATGGTACCACGGATTCTGCAGGCATTAATACTACATCATCTTTATGAATAAATCCGCTTTCGATACTGCTGAGTCTTATTCTGTAATAGTCGCCAATTCTACCGCTGGTCTTCAACATGACTCCGGGGCTTAGCTCAGCTCTTATCGGTCCACCTAATCTTGGTGCAGCCAGATTGTATGTCAGTCGGGAATGTTCATTTTTTACTTTGACAAGAGGGTATTCTTCTATTCCCTTAATTTTTAAAGTATTTTGTAAATCCAGATGAATTTTTTCGGAGCCTTGTGAAGTTAAAATTTCCGCCGCTAAATGATACACTTTGTCTACAGTTAGTTGATTCAGGTAAAGATCAGCCCTGTAAACAGAGTAGTCTTCAAAATCTTCCCGGGAACATTTAAGCCTTTTTTTTCCAGGCATTATTTTTAAATACCCCTCCTGACCTCTTGAGCCCTGAAAACTCACTCTAACCCTGTCATCCGAAAGCAACTCCTTGTCTGATGCCGGCTCCACGCTTTTTTTATCTATCCACAATGGAAAAACATTTCGTGCTTTTTCACTTTTTGTATATATGAATTCCTGTTCATAACAAACCGTCTGTGAGTCTTTATTCATAACAGTTGCCCTTATACGGTTTGCTCCTTCAGCAAATTTGACCTTTTTAAAAAATATACCGGTCTTGTACTGTTTTACTGAAGTTCCATCGATCCATACTTGTGAGGGATAATCCGTTTTACACAGCAGATCATACTCTTCGATGTTAGTGTTTCCTTCAGGCATTCTGCGAAATTCAACCCATGGAGATTTCCTGAAAGTCTTGCCATCGACGCCTACTGAATAACTATATGGAACCTGCCAGTCTGATGTAGCCAAACGCAGTGATACTGAGTCCATGACTAGATCCAGCGTGTCCGCTTTTTCAGATATAAAGTGGATACATCCTTCTGAATCCGTTATCAGATTTTTTTTGTTTTTACCGATATATATTTTTCTGCCGCCAGGAATTCCTTGCAAAAAAAGCGACATGTCAAGTCTGATGACTTGTTGTGGCTGAATCTTTTTTAGATTGGGTTGGAGAATGGTCTGGCCTTTATGAAATGCAGAAGTTTTCCTTTCGATTTTATTTTCCGGTACCATCAGGTCAATAATCCCTTCATCAAGATATTTTTTTGCAATTTTGTGCTCTTTTTCTTCTGACCATATTACAAAATTCACAAGATATGGCTTCAGCAACATGGTTTCTACTGACAAATATTCTATCATTTCCCGAGCATGATCAGAAACATAGATACCAAGACCATCAATATTATAGTTAGTGACAAGTTGGCGAACTTGTTTTTTAAGATTGGACATCTGATAGTCATGTGAAATACTTGTGTCTTGATCTGTTTTCTCAGGCAAACGTATCACCATAAAAATTTTTTGCTGATTGGCATGAGCTGTATCTACTGCCTCCTTTAATAAAGATAATCCTGATTCGGTAAAGAAAAAAACGATACTCTGTGCCGCAACTTGTGGAACAGGTTCAACTGTAACCTTCTTCTGAGTTTTACATGCTGATAGTATGAGTGCCAGAACAATGCAGCTTATCCTTACATTGGTAAATATTTTTAGGTTGATCATTTGTTTAAAATTTTAGTGTGGTACTGTGCAAGTGCCTGTTTTCTGTGGTCAGATCATTATCTTTGGTCAACGGTAGCCGTGCCCACTCGTTTTATCGGTACAAAAGATATTTCTGCCTGATTTTTAAGAATTCACTTACCTGATTCTGGCATTCCTTTAAGATTGCCTCAACAGTTGCTCCTGATGTTTCCAATTTTTTTATAACTGATGGCGGAGACCAAACAAGTGAATCAGAATTGGTTTTACGATAGGCATCAAAAGTATGCACGGCTGTTTCTACTGATCTGAAAGCTACAGGGTCAGTCACTATAACCTCTACACCATGACTCATTTTATTCCATGGTTTTCTGCGCGGGTTGGAAACAGTCGTTGTATTTTCCGGAATGAAATGAACAGGCCTGAATACCGCACCTTTGATACCCCTGATGTTGAGATCAGAAGCTGATTTTTCTGCATCAATCCACGTAGCACCCGTCATTAAAAATGGTTTTGTAGTACCTCTTCCTTCAGAGATATTGGTCCTTTCAAACAAACACTGTCCGGGATAGACAATGGCGGTTTCAAGGGTTCCCATATTGGGAGACGGCATCACCCATAAAAGTCCGGTTTCATTCCACATCATATTTCTTCTCCAGCCTTTCATTTTAATAACTTTAAGATCGGCAACATAACCTTCTGTTTCATTCCACATAGTGGCCAATTCTCCATAAGTCATTCCGTGCCTTAGCGGAAGAGGGTGGCGGAATATACTTACTGTATCGTGCAGGGGACCTTCCACCACAATACCTCCCAACGGGTTTGGTCTGTCAAGGACGATAAATGGAATGCCAGCAGCTGCACATGCCTGCATGGCAAATGACATGGAATACTTATAGGTGTACCAAGCTGATCCTACACCCTGAATATCAAATATGAGAACGTCAAGGCCTTTTAACCATTCTTTTTTGGGCGCAAACGAATGTCCATACATGCTATATACTGGTATGCCCGTGATAGGATCAACTGCGCCATCTTCAAAAGTCCTGCCTTGAGTAGCACCTCTGACACCATGTTCAGCTCCAAACAGCGCCACAAGGTTTACTCCGTCAGTACCGGCGAGGATGTCTATACTACTTCTTAAATCAGCTCCGACAGCAGAAGGATTGGTAATCAGACCTACCTTTTTTCCTTTTATCAGATCAATATGATCGGTGACTAGGAGATCAATCCCTGGTGTAACAATTGGTTTCGGCAAGGTTGATTTTGTTTTATCGATACCATATTTTGACATGATCTCAGCTAAAGTAGGAGCATCGGTGATAGTGAAGCCTGACACCTTCCTGAATGCTAACGCGCTTTCGTTGCCAAAACGGTCCACAACCGAAACAGCGATACTGTCTAAAGGGATGACAACGTCTTCCACTCTGGTCATTGATTTTGGATCACTCCTTTTTAACAAGGCACTATTTACTATATACGCAGGAATACTATCGGATGAAATACTATTTCCTGAAATATTATAGTTCCATTGAGCTCCATGTTTATAGTAAAATACCCAACGTGCTACATCTTTGGGATTGGTATGTTTCCAGATAATTTTTAAGTTGCCGCCAACTTTTAAAATATCTACTTCAGGGGCTTTGGGGGACTTTTTGTCCAGCCATGGTGAAGGTGGAACAAGGGCTTTTCTTTTGTATGGTCCTTCCAGTAAAGCTTGTGCCAATGTTGGATTTGACGCCACAGGCCCGATACTCCAGTGAACGACTCCGGGGCTAGTGGGCAGCATACCACGTGCTATCATGACCTGGTTGATATTTTCATCAATCAACTTCGGCAGCGGTTGCATACTCAGGCTAATCCCCGGCCACAGATGTCTTCCTTTTTTGTTTTCCTGATTCCACCATCCGAGCAGCACCGGATAACTCTGAGCTATCTGATTGATTGGCCAATACAATTGTGGAGTATAATAATCTATCCAGCCTTTGTTAAGCCATTTGCGGGCATCAGCGTAAAGTACATTATGCTGATCAAAACCACTCACAGACAGTGGATGATTCGGTCGCCAGATCCCAAATGGGCTCAATCCAAATTTCACATTGGGTTTTTCAGATTTGATACCTTTGTATATCCTTTCAACCAGATGATCAACACTTGCCCTTCTCCAGTCGCCACGTGATAGTTTGCCTCCGCTTTTGAGGTACGCCCGCCAGCTCTCTTCATCAGGAAAGTCCTTATCATTATTGTATGAAGGATACGGGTAGAAATAGTCATCAAAATGAATTCCATCAAGATCATACCGGCGCACAAGATCCATCACAACATTATAGGTGCGATCCTGTACAGGCTTTTTTGTGGGTTCCATCCACCAGTAACCCTGCTCAAGTTTAACAACCAACTCCGGGTTTTTTTTCACAATAGATGCTTCAGAAACCGGACCTCCTGCCGTATGATGAGCCCTGTAAGGATTCAACCAGGCATGAAGTTCTATACCACGGGCATGCGCCTCGTCGATCCAAAATTTAAGCGGATCATAGAATGGATCCGGAGCTTTGCCCTGAACACCCGTAAGATAATATGACCATGGCTCTAAATCACTTTGATACAGGGCATCACATTGTGGCCTTACCTGGAAAATAACAGCATTGAAGTTGTTGTGATAAAGCAGGTCAAGGAGTTCGATGGCTTCTTTTTTTTGTTGATCAACAGACAGTCCCGGTTTGCTTGGCCAATTGATATTTGCGACTGTAGCTACCCATGCAGCCCTGAATTCTCTCTCAGCATTTGGCGTGCGTCCGGAAGGGTCACCGGTTATAACCCATTTCTTTGATGTACAACCCGTGATAGTATAAAACAAAAGAGCTATATACAAATAAATCGGAGTTACTTTTACCATGGTATATGATTTTTATAGTACCCTTGGAGTATGTTTAAACTTTTATCAGGAACGAATATACGGAGTATTATCTGAAAACTACATGTTACATTGTAATATTATCCAATGATGAAAATACACGGTTTTTTATGATAATGGTTCTTGGATGCTGTTTTCCATTCGGAGATTTTCATTTGCCTGATATTTTCATCAGGTCCATTGATATCGCAGGCTATACATAATTTTGTTTCCGGACGAAGTATTTCCAGACACGCATTGATTATGAAATCATTGCGGTATGGAGTCTCCATAAAAATCTGAGTTTGATCTGATTTGGACACCTTTGTTTCTAAAATTTTGAGCTGTTGTACCAACTCTGGTTTTTTATTGGAAAGATACCCATTGAATGCAAAATTTTGACCACTCATACCACTTGACATAAGTGCCATCAAAATAGACGATGGACCAACAAGAGGAACAACTTTTATCCTGTTTTTATGAGCCCAGTCGACTATTTCTGCCCCTGGATCAGCCACTCCCGGACACCCGGCTTCAGATATGACCCCGACGTCAAAACCATTGTGCACTGCCAGCAAAAACGATTCATTTTCCTGTTTTTGATTGGTGATCTCATGGATGTGCAGTTGCGCTATGGGTATAGGATGTTTGGTCGCTTTGATAAAATGTCTGGCTGTCTTAGCCCGTTCAACAATGAAGTAGGTAGTTTGGTGAAGCAGGTCAATTGATTCTGTAGACAGACTATCCATTTTCCCTTCTGTAATGGGGCAAGGAAATAAAAGTATATTACCTGCTTTAGTCATGTTTATTGATTTATAGTCAAATTTATTACTTTATTTGAACATAAACTAACAGAAAGCCAATTCTATACCTGAAAGAAATTAGTTTCATCTGTTTTATTGTCTTCTAATACAATAATTCATGCCAAATCTTTATTAAAAAATCGTAACTTTGCAGTCATTTTTGATCGATATAAGAAAATTTACTTCATTTAATTCTGTAGTGATAGAGTAAAGAGCATATGGCTAAGTATAATGACGATTTAAAACAATTGAATCTTCCTCAGATTGATACTCAAATTCGTAAGTTTTGGGAAGACAATGATATATTCAGGAAGAGTATAGACCAAAAGCCTGTTGAAAACAGCTTTGTATTTTATGAAGGGCCACCTTCAGCTAATGGTAAACCGGGAATACATCACGTAATGGGCCGAACTGTAAAGGATGTTTTCTGTCGCTTTCAGACGATGATGGGTAAACGAGTGGAGCGTAAAGGAGGATGGGATACTCATGGATTGCCTATTGAACTTTCTGTTGAAAAAGAGTTGGGCATTACCAAAGAAGATATTGGAACAAAGATCAGTGTAGATGAGTATAATGCCAAATGTCGTGAGACGGTCATGCAATACAAAGACCTTTGGGATGACATCACCAGAAAAATGGGCTATTGGGTAGACCTGGACAATCCATATATCACGTTCAACAATGAGTATATAGAATCTGTGTGGTGGCTCATAGGACAATTATACAAAAAACATTTGCTTTATAAAGGTTATACTATACAACCATATTCGCCGGCAGCAGGAACCGGACTCAGTTCCCATGAGCTCAATCAACCCGGCTGTTACAGGGACGTGACTGACACTACCGTAGTAGCCCAGTTTTTGACCATTGACGAAACTTTACCTGAAAAATTACGAGAACATGGTGCTGTGTATATCCTTGCATGGACTACTACGCCCTGGACTTTGCCATCCAACACTGCTTTGACAGTGGGCCCGAAAATAGATTATGTACTGATCAAAACTTATAACCAATATACTTTCAAACCAATAAATGTTTTACTTGCCAAAGCATTGGTTGAAAAACAATTTTCCGGCAAATATGAAATGACGGATTCTATAGACCATCTCCTATCCTATGATCCTGCTGATAAAAAGATACCATATAGGATCATCACAGAGATTAAGGGTGAAGAACTTGTAGGAATCAAATATGAACAATTGTTACAATATGCATACCCATATGAAAACGCCAATAATGCTTTTAGGGTGATCGCAGGACATTTCGTCACTACAGAAGACGGTACCGGCGTAGTACATACAGCCCCAACCTTTGGTGCAGATGATGCCAAAGTGGCCAAAGAAGCCAATCCGGAAGTGCCTCCTATGCTCGTTCTGGATGAACATGGAAATCCTGTACCATTGGTGGACCTTCAGGGAAAATTCCTGGCCAATCTGGACGAAATAGGTGGCAAATATGTAAAAAACGAATATTACAAAGATGGGCAGGCTCCTGATCGGTCCGTGGATGTCGAATTAGCCATCAAACTCAAAGAAGAGAACAAAGCTTTTAAAGTAGAAAAATATGTCCATAATTATCCTCACTGCTGGCGGACGGACAAACCAGTATTATATTATCCTATGGATAGCTGGTTTATAAAATCTACTGCCATGAAAGATAAGATGATTGAGCTAAATAAAACGATCAACTGGAAGCCTGCTCACACTGGAGAAAAACGTTTTGGCAACTGGCTTGAAAATCTGAATGACTGGAATCTTTCCAGATCGAGATATTGGGGTATTCCTCTTCCTATCTGGCGTACAGAAGATGCAACAGAAGAAATTTGTATTGATTCTATATCTTCATTATCGGAACAAATATTTGTTGCCAACAATCAACTGGGACTCAACCAATCATGTCCTAAAGACCTCCACAGGCCTTATATCGATGAAATCGTGCTTGTATCCAAATCCGGCAAGCCTATGAAAAGAGAGCTTGATCTGATCGATGTGTGGTTTGATTCAGGTTCTATGCCTTATGCACAATGGCATTATCCCATGGAAAACAAGGATATGATCGAAAAAGGAATCACATTTCCGGCTGATTTTATCGCAGAAGGTGTGGATCAGACTCGTGGCTGGTTTTTCACATTACATGCCATAGCCAGCATGGTATTTGAAAGTGTAGCATTTAAAAATGTGGTCTCCAACGGGCTTGTATTGGACAAAAACGGAGTAAAAATGTCAAAGCGTCTGGGCAATGTCATTGACCCATTTGAGACGATTCAGGAATATGGAGCAGATGCTACAAGGTGGTATATGATATCCAATGCCCAGCCATGGGACAATCTCAAGTTTGATCTGGAAGGTATTGACGAAGTCAGAAGAAAGTTTTTCGGTACGCTATTCAATACCTATTCATTTTTTGCTCTTTATGCCAACATAGACGGATTCACCTATGAAGAAAAAAGAATTCCACTTGAAGACAGACAGGAAATAGACCGATGGATCATTTCACTATTAAATTCTCTGGTCAAAGAAGTCAGGGCGCAGTATGTGGATTACGAACCTACCAATGCTACAAGACCTATAATGACCTTTGTGGACGAACATCTGAGTAACTGGTACGTAAGGCTGTGCAGAAGGAGATTCTGGAAAGGCGAATACTCTGATGATAAAATTGCAGCTTATCAGACACTGTATGAATGCCTTACAACTTTAGCTAAACTGATGGCCCCCGTTGCCCCTATGTTTGCTGATTGGCTATACAGAAACATGAATAATGCTTCTGGTCTTGAAAATCATGAATCTGTGCACCTGACAGACTTCCCTGATTATGATCCGATGGCTATTGATAAAGCCTTGGAGCAAAGGATGGATTATGCACAGCGAATTTCCTCCCTTGTGCTCTCCATAAGAAAAAAAGAAGGTCATAGAGTTCGTCAGCCACTTACAAAAATTCTATTGCCGGTATTGGACCCAACCTTCATAGATCAGGTAGATGCAGTAAAACCACTCATCTTGTCTGAGGTCAATGTCAAAGAAATCGAATATATCACAGATACCGAAGGTTTTATCACCAAAAAAGCTAAAGCCAACTTTAAAACATTGGGGAAATTGCTAGGAAGACATATGAAAGTCGGTGCTCAGATGATCGCTGAATTTGACCAGGCGACGATCTCACATCTTGAAAAACCAATAGTCACATTCTCGAAATAGACGGAGATAGATTTATGATAAGTACCGATGACGTGGAGATTAGTTTTGATGAGATTCCAGGATGGCAAGTTGCTGTGGACAGAGAAATCACTGTGGCACTTGATATTACTCTCACAGATGATCTGATCGCAGAGGGTATCGCCCGGGAACTGGTCAACAGGATTCAGAACATCAGAAAATCCAACAACTTCAATGTAACTGACAGAATAAATATTATGATTCAGGATCATGAAGTGATACAACCGGCTGTAGAAAAATTTGGGGATTACATCAAAAATGAAGTATTGGGAGATGTGATTACATTAAATGGCAATACTGAGGGAGAAGAAGTAGAAATAACTGAAACTTTGAGTTTGAAAATTTTAATTACCAAGGTTTAATCAAAACTTAATGCAACGCGACTATTATTATCAATATTTTCATTTGGAAAGAAATAATTGGTGGTTTCAGGTGCGTTTCGAAATTATCAAACAAACTATTCAAAGGTATGTATTTAATGGCACACCCTTAAAAATCCTGAATATTGGCGTAGCTACAGGTGCCGGATCTGACATGTTATCTGTTTTTGGAAATGTTGTATCTTCCGAATACGATGAAGAAACCTGCCGATTTCTTAAATATGAACTTAAAATAGATGTAATCCAGGCTTCAGTGACAGCCCTGCCATTTGCTGACAATACATTTGATCTCGTCTGCGCATTTGATGTCATAGAGCATGTGGAAGACGACCTTCAGGCATATACTGAGATGAAAAGGGTGTGCAAAAAAGGAGGAAAAATAGCCGTCACGGTACCTGCATTTTTGATGATGTGGAGCGGACATGATGTCATTAATCACCATTTCAGAAGGTACAAAAGAGAAGGTATCCTAAAGTTGTTGTCACACCACCATTTAAAATCAAAGTATTCCAGCTATTTCAATACCATACTTTTTTTACCCGTTTTGTTGATAAGGCTTGCTAAGAATGCTCTGGGAAAAAATGAAATACCTCAATCAGATTTCCAAACCAATACCTCTCCCTTGATCAATAAGACACTAAAAGCTATTTTTTCTGTTGAATTATTCCTGCTTAAGTTGATGAGCCTTCCTTTTGGAGTTTCCTATTTCAACATTTCAGAAAAGGTTGATTAAAAATCAATATCCTGACCAATCTTATATCGTATTTCATTAGTTATATATTACAAATTTGCTACATTTGTATTTTTATATTTTAGAGACTTTTTAGTTCGCTAAAACAGGAATTTTATAGTTTTTTATCCTTTTAGTATTTAACCATAGTTATGAGTAAAAAAATTCAAGAAAAAACAGCTGTTGAAAAAAACAATAGTGCGGCATTCTCCTTAAAAACATTTACTGCAAATCCGCTGGTATCAACATATCTGCCTGTCATAGTTTTCGCCTTAGTTACTTTTGTCTTGAGATGGAGATTGCTGGATATTCCACTGGAAAGAGATGAAGGAGGGTTTGCATATATGGGCTACACCTGGCTGAATGGCACACCTTTGTTCAGTGATTATGTAGATGTAAAGCCTCCCATGATTTATATACTCTACGGTATTTTCGAAGGGTTGTTTGGTGCAACTCCCAAAGGGATTCATACAGGACTATTTATTTTCAATCTTGGATTTACTATAACTTTCTATTTCTATATAAAGAAAAAATTTAGTTTTGGGACTGCGGTTATCTCATCCCTGGTGTTTATTTTTTTATCAGCTCTTCCCAATGTTTTCGGATTTGCTGCGCATGCAACCCAACTCCTCTTATGGCCGGCTATAGCAGGAATATGGCTTACTGATTACAGTTTGGAAAAATCAAAAATCCATTACTTAGTTCCTGCCGGATTTTTATTAGGAATGGCTTTTCTTGTCAAACAACAGGCTATTGGTTTTATGCTCCTTGCGGGTTTTTACCTTACTTATCTGACGCTCATCAAAGATAAAAACTGGAAAAGGTGGCTTTTTACAGGTTCGATTCTTACAATCTCAGCTTTGTCTCCTTACTTAATTTGTATCATATGGTTTTATTTTTCAGGCAATTTAAATAATTTCTGGTATTGGACGTATGTCTGGCCGGCCCAATTTGCTGCAACACAAACCGGAAATATTGATGTGTTTAAGATGATGTATAATATGGTTACGAATAATATAGAAATATTTTGGTACCTTGGCTTATCGGGAGTGATACTTTCATGTTTAGATCAGTGGTCTGCAGAAAATAAAGTTTTCACAGTGTTGCTGGCTATTTTTGGTTTTATTTCTTTATCGGTTGGTTTTCACTATTATCCTCACTATTTTGTAGTTTTATTACCGGCTATTAGTTTAGGTGTTGGATTGGCATTTCATTTTACCTATAGGATACTTAGTCGTTTTACTCAAAATACTATATTCACTTACCCTGCAATGATATTTGCTTTTATTTTACTATTTTATAAACAATATACACCTCAAAAAAATTATTTTACCAAGACTAAAAAAGCAGATATTGTCAGGCAAGTATATGGCACAAATCCATTTCAGGAATCTTACATACTAGGCAATAAGATCAAAAGTATGAGCAAATCCGGAGACTCCATTTTGGTCTTAGGTTCTGAGCCAGAGTTGCTTTTCTACGCAAAACTGCCCACTATCTCACAACATATGCACTATTATCAGTTGGTAGATGGAGGGCCACAAAATGATTCACTACAGACAGAGTTGATAACAAAAGTAGAAAAGTCAAAGCCCAGGTTTCTTGTATTTGCAAGAAGTGGGTTTTCATGGTTGGTAAAAGATCCGAACAATCAACTCTTCCAATGGGTAAACAAGCTTTTTCAATCATATAATCTCAAGGGAGTCATAAACATTTATAAAAATAAACCTTCAGAATATTACTGGGATGCAGAAGCTACTCAAGACAAGGTAGGCTCAGAAGATGTACTTTTCTTTTTTGAATTAAAACAGTAATCAACCATGCATTATGAGCCTTTACTTTCTGTGGTGATTCCTTTGTATAACGAAGAAAAAATCATAGACACTCTCTATTCCAGGTGTACTACCGCATTGAATAAATGGTGTTCAAGCTATGAAATAATCTGCGTCAATGATGGCAGTACGGATAATACATTACAGATATTAAAGCAATATCATGAAAGAGACAAAAGAATTAAAGTAGTCAGTTTTTCCCGCAACTTCGGTCATCAGGCAGCTTTTTTGAGCGGTCTGAAAAACAGTACCGGCCTTTATATTGCGATGATAGATGGCGACCTGCAGGATCCGCCGGAGTTGCTGGAACAGTTTTTCCAAAAAATGGAAGAAGGATATGATGTAGTATATGGAGTGAGAAGAAAAAGAAAAGAAGGATTTTTTAAGAAACTTTCTTACAAACTATATTATATCATTCTCAATAATATTTCTACTATACCAATTCCACTGGACAGCGGAGATTTTTCTATGATAGGCCGAAGTGTACTCTTACAAATGGTGGAAATACAGGAAAAAAATATTTTTCTACGCGGTGTAAGGAGTTGGGTAGGCTTCAGACAATTTCCTTTTGAGTATGAAAGAGATGCCAGATATGCCGGAGAGACTAAATATACATTAAAAAAATTATTGACTTTGGCGTACAATGGTATTTTCAGCTTCAGTCAGTTTCCGGTTAAAATTCTTGCCAGAATGGGTTTTGTAGTGATTGTCATTTCAATATTGTATAGCCTTTACGCATTATATACCAAAATAACTCAGCCGGATGTTCCTCAGGGTTTTACTACACTGGCTATTGCAATATTTCTCTTTGGCGGTATTCAGTTGCTTGCCCTTGGCATCATAGGTGAGTATGTGCTCAGAATATATGACGAAACAAGAAACAGGCCGCATTACATAGAAAGTGAAAAATATCTGTAAGTCAACAGTTAATAAAAAGAGTTGGTATCATTGTTGACTCTCATTTCCCTATCCTAAATTCGCAATCAAATGCTACAGTATCTTTTGAATTTATGATAAGCGCACTATTTTTGTTATTCTATCGGAAAAATGTAAGTAATTCGGTAATTTAAAAACAAGACAAAATGAAATTGAAATTTGAAATCGTACCCGTCAGAGAGCTGGAAGATGGCGATATATTTTACTGCACTCCTGATTTTGAAATGAATGAATTCGGTGAGGACTATTTCATCACCGGTACAGATCAGATCTTTATTAAGGATGACTACTATGACGAAGACGACGATGGCAACTATGCCATACTGGTAAATGGTGGGTGGCATGTCTGGTTCAGACCCGACGAAAAAGTGGTGCGTTTGGCTCATTACAGTAAACTCATCAGGGTGATAGATATGGTCAAGGAAGGGAATCCTGACATGTCCATTGGACCCAATGATAGCACCACTATTATAAATCATTTGCAAGCTGAGCATCCAGAATTTAATATAGACTTGCTGTCAGGATTAGATATAAATCTTGAGTTTGATGATGAAGATAAACAAAATCCGGAGGATGATGAATTGCCTTTTTAATATAAAATCTCGCAGCATTACCCCATTTAAGTACCAATATTAAGTTCATTTTAAAATATAGCAAGACTAAAACTATCATAAATTGACCCTTTTTAGTCAAGTAATGATAAATGTATTTATATATTAGCCATATCTAAAATAAAAATTATCTTTGTTGTAACAAACAAAATCATCAAATCATGAAAGACAAAATTCTTATGGCATTGTGTGGCTTAGTTGGTCTTGCAATGGTCGTCTTCGGACTCAACAAATTTCTTAACTTCATGCCTATGCCTGAAGATATGCCACAGGCAGCGAAAGATGCTTTTGGTCATTTGATGGGCTTGGGATGGTTGATGCCTTTAGTGGCCATTGTGGAGATCATCGGAGGCGCATTATTTGCTATACCTAAGACTCGCGCTTTGGGTGCAATTATACTCTTACCGATTGTCGTAGGTATCGTAGCCCACCATTTTCATATGGGCGACCTTTTCGCAGGTCCTGCGCCTGTTTTTTTCTTAGTAGTCGTTTGGGCGATTATTAATAGCAGACCGCATTATATGCCAATGATAAAAGATTAGTGTTATGTTAAGATAAAAGATTTTGAAGGCATCAATTGGAACTAAATAGTGCATTGTTCAATAACAATTATTTCCATGCAACACATTTTAAAACTATTTTGGATTATCATCTTCCTCTCAGGGGCACACCTCCACGCTCAAGATATAGTCTCCGGCGGAAGGTTAAAACAGAATCAGGTAGTGTATGATGTATTCCATTATAATATAGCATTAGATGTTGATATAGCTAAAAAAAGTATTTCAGGCACCACGGTCATAAAAATTAAACTGAAGGAAAACACTCCTGAAATCGCCATTGACCTCATCAACCTTTATCAGGTGAAATCAATATGGATAGATAAAACAAAAGTTGGATTTACTCATATGAAGGATATGATCATTCTGCGCGATCAGCATCTGTTGACACCGGGATGGCACGATATCAAAATAGAATACAGCGGCATTCCTCCCGTGGCAGTTAGACCTCCCTGGAAAGGAGGCATACAGTGGGAAAAGGACGACAACAATGACCCTTGGGTAGCATTCAGCTGTCAGAATGAAGGAGCAAAAATATTGTTTCCCTGCAAGGATCATCCGAGTGATAAGCCCGATGAAGGTGCTGAAATGAAGATTTCTGTGCCTAAAGGCTTGAAGGTGGCAGGTGCGGGACGATTGATAAAAGAAGAAACAGCGGGAAATAAGTCAGTCTTTACCTGGAAAACTTCATACCCGATACACAACTATAGTCTGGTCTTTAACGTAGCAAAATATCAGGTTGCAAAAAGAAATTATGTCACCATCGATGGCAATCATGTGCCGATGGAGTACTGGATACTTCCTGAAAACATACACCGGGCTGAAAAACATCTTGATATACTGGCCAAAAGTGTACGTGTACAGGAAAAGTATTTCGGCGAGTTTCCTTTCATTAATGATAAAATAGGGCTGGTCGAGACGCCACATCTCGGAATGGAACACCAGACCATGAATGCTTACGGTAACAAATACCGGTATACACAAGTCGGAGGAGAAGATTTTGACTGGCTTCTATATCATGAATTGGGGCACGAGTGGTGGGGCAACAAAGTCTCCAATTCGGATTGGGCGCACTTCTGGATTCAGGAAGGTATTTGCGTGTTAGGTGATTGGTTCTATTACAGGGAGAAAGAAGGCATTGAGTCATTCCATGCCCAGGCAAAAAAAGCCAGTTATAGTTTTGTCAATAAGTATCCCATCGTCAGAGATTCGAGTGCTGATAGTGGATCGGCATACCAACCTGATATCTATGGCAAAGGTGCTTTTTTTATGAGATCTCTGAGTTTTATCATCGGAGAAGAAAAGTTTTTTGAAATATTAAAGGCCTTTATTGGAGATAAAAGATATACCTATAGCAATACTGTTACCACTTCAATAGTAGAAAATCATTTTTCAGCAGGTGCCAAGATGGATCTGAAGCCTTACTTTGATTTCTTCCTGAAAACTACTGACAGACTAAATATATTTGTAAAAGAAGTCAGGCCAAAAGAGTATGATATTTCCTTCAAAAATTATTCCGGTACCTTGCCTTTGGAAATCAAAGACGGGACCACAATAAAAAAAGTGATGATTTCTGCTCAGCCTGTAAGAATCACTTCTGAGGGTACGCCAATGATCGACCCCAATATGTATTATTTTAAGAGCGTGGTTTATGAATAATCTATTAAGCTTTTTTAGATTTTCCGGCGAGGATTCCCCAACCACCGCTGCCGATTAAAAACCCAAATGTGTACCAAAAACCATTATTATTGGTAGCAAATACGGCAATATCATCATTAAATACCATCCCTATCAGCCCGAAAGGTGCAATGATGCCGTGTAATATTCCCCATAAAAAGCCACAAGGCTCACCCGTAACACAAGCGTACACTGATGTTTTTTCTGCACATCCTGAAAAAAGTGTCAAGACAAAAAATGCTGCTATAAAATATACAATTGAGGTTTTCATAAACTGATATTTTTTAATAAAAACAAGGAGCTGATCCATATAGTTCAATAGATTCCATATGCAGGGTATCCATTTTGTAAAATTTCAAATCATATGTCCATTTTTAAATATATGTTTTCATTTCTATTATGGTGATATATCCATATCTAAGTTGTAATTTTGCCCTATTTTAAGGGACATAGTAAAGATATTTATGAAAGTATTAAAATTTGGTGGATCATCAGTTGCCACACCAGAGAGAATTTTAAGTATCATTTCCATAGTAAAACCTCGAATTGATGCAGGAGAAGAGCTTACCATAGTATTCTCCGCTTTTGGTGGTATCACGGATATGCTGATTGAGATGAGTGAACTTGCCAGCATGGGCAAAGACAAATATATAGCATTGTACCACCAGTTTAAAGACAGACATTCCAATGCTGCCAAAGAACTGTTGTCTCCTGATGTTTATAATTCTCTGAGTATTTCAATGGACGAAAATCATGAAACACTCAGAGACCTGCTTAAGGGTATATTTCTGGTAAGAGAAGCTTCTCCGCGCACGATGGATTATGTCCTCAGTTTCGGTGAAAGAAATGCCAATACCATCATCGCTGAGGCCATGAAAGAAAAAGGCATTCGAGCAGCATTTCTTGATGCACGTCAAATCATAAAAACCAATAAAGAATTTGGCAATGCCAAGGTCAATTTTAAGCTAACAGATCCCGCCATACAGGAATATTATAAAGAAAGGAAGGGTACTGTACAGATCGTGACGGGTTTTATTGGATCTGACATCGGAGGTCTTACTACTACTCTCGGAAGAGGAGGATCTGACTATACAGCAGCCATCCTTGCAGGTGCATTACATGCCGATGAGCTGGAGATCTGGACAGATGTGGACGGTGTACTCACTTGTGATCCAAGGAAGGTTAAACAAGCCTTCACTATACCACAATTGAGTTATGCTGAAGCGATGGAAATGTCACATTTTGGTGCTAAAGTCATCTATCCTCCTACTATACAACCAGCATTAAGAAGAGGCATACCCATTTATATAAAAAATACTTTCAATCCGGGCTTCATAGGAACGTTAATCCATAAAGAACACGACCCTACATTTAAGTCTACCATCAAAGGTATCAGTTCTTTGGGCAATTTGTCACTCATCAGACTTCAGGGCAGTGGTATGATGGGAGTTCCCGGTGTTTCAGCCCGGCTTTTTAGTGCACTTGGTAAGGAAAAAGTCAATGTCATTCTCATCACCCAGGCTTCATCTGAACACAGCATCAGCATCGCTGTCACAGATAAAGAAGCTAAAAAAGCGATTATTGCCATTTCCGAAGAGTTTGAAAAAGAAATCGAGGATAATCTGATAGAACCGGTAAAAGCCGAAACGGATTTGTGTGTCGTGGCTATCGTGGGCGAACAAATGAAAAATGTCCCGGGTGTTGCGGGCAGATTATTTGAAGGATTAGGAAAAAACGGTATCAATGTGATCGCAATTGCTCAGGGAAGTTCTGAACTGAATATTTCATTTGTCATCAGCAAACATGATGAAACCAAAGCCCTCAATGCCATCCACGATTCATTCTTCCTGTCCAATACAAAACGTATTCACGTGTTTATGATTGGTGTAGGATTGATCGGTAGCACCTTGTTGCGTCAGATGAGAGAACAGAATGAAACACTGAAGTCTCAAAACAGCCTTGAGATAAAAGTTTGCGGTCTCGCCAACACTAAAAAAATGATTTTTGATGAAAACGGCATCAAACTGAGTGATTGGGAAAATCAACTCAAATCCTCTGAGTCAAACTCAAATATCCAATCATTCATTGATAAAATGATTGCTATGAATATGTCCAATTCAATATTTATTGATAATACTGCCGACAGTGCCATTCCGGATTTGTATCATCAGGTATTGAATGCAAGTATTTCTGTTGCCACACCCAATAAAATAGCCGCATCTTCTGCATATACCAACTACAATCACATCAAACAATTGGCAAAAAAGAACAATGTAGAGTTTCTTTTTGAAACGAACGTTGGTGCCGGATTACCTGTTATTTCAACTTTAAGAAACCTGATCCATAGTGGTGACAGAATTCTGACCATTGAAGCGGTTCTTTCCGGATCCATTTCATACATATTTAATCATTTTGATGGGACAAGACCATTTAGCACGTTGGTTAAAGAAGCCAGAGAGCTGGGGTACACAGAACCTGACCCAAGAGATGATCTCTCCGGTGCGGATGTCAAAAGAAAAATCACCATCCTTGCCCGGGAAGCCGGATATGAGGTTGAAACGGATGATGTGATGATAAGCCCCATATTGCCGGATAGTTGTACGATACCAAAAGATGTGGATGGATTTTTTGCAGCGTTGGAAAAAGAAGATGAACATTTCAACAGATTGCTGGAAAAAGCGAGGTCACAAAAAGGTGTATTGAGGTTTGTCGCCAAAGCACAGGATGGAAAAGTATCTTGTGGTGTAGAAATAGCAGGACCTGATAGCCCGTTTTATAATCTCGGTGGTAGTGATAATATGATAGTATTTACCACTCAGCGTTACAAACAAAGGCCGTTGGTGGTACGAGGACCCGGAGCCGGAGCAGAGGTTACTGCCGCAGGTATCTTCGCCGAAATCATCAGTGCCGGAAATTAATATGTATTCAATCGAAAACTAAAGATATTATGGCTAAGCCAGGAATTAAGGTATTTGCACCGGCCTCTGTGGCCAATGTAGCAGTGGGTTTTGATATTTTGGGTTTTGCGCTCGAAAAACCAGGCGATGAAATCATCATCAGGGAAGGTAGCAAGCCAGGATTGGTGATTACGGAGATCCAGGGTGCGGGCGGCAAATTACCGTATGATATTATGAAAAACACAGCAGGATACGCCGCTTACAGACTGCTGGAGCATATCGGTGAGACAGACCGTCCTCTCGAAATGGAAATCCATAAAAAAATGCCTTTCGGGAGCGGGCTTGGATCATCAGCAGCCAGTGCGGCAGGAGGTGTTTTTGCAGTAAATGAGCTTTTGCACACCGGATTGAGTAAATACGATATACTTAGATTTGCGGTGGAAGGAGAACAAATTGCTGATGGTGCCTTCCACGCTGACAATGTTGGTCCCTCTCTCATGGGAGGTATGCTTCTCATCAGAGATAATGAAACACTGGATGTAAAAAAATTGCATATACCTCATGGCCTGAATGCAGTAGTGATTTATCCGCATGTAGAAGTACTCACCAGAGAGTCCCGTGGTATACTGAAAAGCGAAGTCAGCTTCAAAGATGTAGTGCGTCAAAATGGCAATTTAGGAGCTTTTGTAGCGGGCATGTATACATCGGATTTTGGACTTATTTCCAGATCTTTGCAAGACCTTTTGGTGGAACCCCAACGGGCGCATCTGATACCTCATTTCTACGAAATGAAAGATATTGCATTGAAAGCAGGAGCACTTGGTTTCAGTATCAGTGGTGCCGGGCCGTCTATGTTTGCTCTGTGTGATAATACCGGGATAGCCGAAGAAATATCTGTCCTTGCTGAAAAACTGTACCAGATCAAAAAAGTACCTGTGACAACCTATCGATCAAAAATTAATCACGAAGGTGCGGTGAGGTTTTAAAATTATGGATAATTTAATGCTTTTATCAAATTGTCAATCCTAATCAAAATTGGGAAAATGAATTCATGTTCTATTTTTTCCTTTACCGGTTTTATTCCTAAATTTAATTTTCTTCACCATTAAAGTGATTATAGAAACTATTTAACATATCAATCAATTCTTTGTCTAGTAAGGTAGGATCTATATATTCAACCAACTGATAAAATTTTGATTTATCCATGACCCCTCTTGGTATTCCAGCATCATCAAAATATTGTTCAAATAATGGTGATAAATAATCATCACTTATTTTAGTTGATATCCAAAAGTTGTTTTTCATATCCTTAAACGCTAAAGGCGGTGTATTTCCTTCAATAATTTCATTAAGTCTTGCATTCCATATTGGTCCAAATTGTTGGAAATTGGAATAACTTAATAATGTTTTTGGTAATGGTAAATAATTCTCGATTTCATTTCTACTCCATTGTTTTATTATCAAACCTTTTTGATTATTTTCGATTTGTTTTTTCAAATTATCAAAAATGGCATATCCCTTAATGTTAGGTATGAAACTTTTTAATGAAGCAAAATGCGCTTTAACTCTATTAACGTCATTTCCAACAGGATAGGGAAACACCTTTTCTTCCAAGAATCTAACATGTTCTATTAATTCAAGTTTTTTACAAAATGCTTTGATAAAATCCAAATCGGTCGTTCCTTCGAAATATAGTATATAGGGACGTTGTCTCGCAATTAAAAACTCTTCATAACCAATATCCCGCAAAACAGATTTAATGTATTTTTCCTGATTAACTTGTTCAAATTCACCAAAAATTCCAGAAATAACTTGATCCTTCCCAAATGCTCGATTCATTACACTTTCAGAATGACTAGCTATAATTAATTGACTATTACTTTTTTTAGCAATGTCTGAAATTTTATCATATATATTTGATTGCCTTATTACTTCTAGATGAGCATCAGGTTCATCCAATAAATTAACAGTATTAGGAAATGCAAGTAAATATGCAAATAATAAAATAGCTTGCTTAGAACCACTACCAAGGGAAGATAAATCTACGTTTTTTTTATTACCTTCATTATAACTCATCTTCAATAGCCCAGTTGTCGGTATATATCTAGGCGAATTTAAAGTTACCCTAAAAAGTGCTTCAATCTCAGCTACAAATTTATTCCATAGATTTTTATCATCTTTATTATAAAGTAAAAAACAAACATTTCTTAAAACGTCTGATGTATTACCGTTGCCTATGTATCTTAATATTGACCCAATTTCTAATTTATCTTCAGTAGGTTTTAATCCAGCAACAGAAGGTAAGAATCCTATTTTCTCTTTTAGCAACACTTCAGGAAAATCAAAATAATTCCCATCATCATTTTGAGTTAATCTCGCATAAATTAAACTATCTCGTCCGTAATCAAATTCAAATCCAGTACTCCATGCTTCATTTAAAGTAAATCCCTCAGCAATGATCTGAATCCTGATATTTTTTGCAGTTGGTTTTCCTTCTTCATTGGTAATACCTTCGCGTACAATCAAGTCCGTCCACAATTCTTTAAATTCAGAAATAGGAATATTCAATATATCTTCGAGGTTTATAGCAACGCCTGTTCTTTTTTGGGCCTTACTTTTTTTATTTATTCTTCCAGTACCCCAAGCACGTATAGCAATTGCAAAAAGTGAAATTGCTTGTAATAAGGTACTTTTCCCTCCATTATTGGGACCAATAACGACCACTGCTTGTTGAAATTCAATCGTTTGATCTTTTATTTGCCTGAAATTCTTTATTCTTATTTTACTGATCATAACCGTATAATTTTTAATAATTCAATTCCACTTATGTCAATTATTTTTTACATCAACATTTTTTTCTGGAAAAAATAGCTTCGGCGACTAGGTCCCTTAGCGGTTTGTTCGTCTTTGTTTGTCCTTATAATCATACTGCTCAATGGGTTTAAGAGTAGTAATCTTTGTCGATTTATTTATTCTTGCCATGTATATTTATCATTAAAGCTGGTCGTAAAGTTAAGTTTTTAAAACCGTTATTTTTTCAAAAATAATCGCCAATGTGTAATACGTCATTTGGGTTGATGATGAGTGTCATCTTTAGGTGCGTTTGGGCAACTGATAATTACAATAATAAATAACAGAAAAATTAACGAGAAAATTCAATATTTCTCCCTTATCAAATTCAACACCCTTTCAACCTCCTTACGTACAGGAGCTGCCGAACCGCTGAAATTGTTGTTCATAAAACTGAATATCAACTTTCTTCCGGATCTGGTAATCATGTAGCCGCTCAGGTTGTACACAGCAGCCAGGCTTCCCGTTTTTGCAAAAATGTAAGGACCATCGTTACCCTTAAACATATTTCTGAGCGATCCATTTTGTCCTCCGATAGCCATAAGCGAAAACAACCTTTGTTCGTCGGTCTGTTGATGCATTTTTTTCAACAGTTGTGTGATAGATCGTGGAGTCATCATATTGTATTTAGAAAGGCCGGAACCATCAACCCAAATTGGGCTATCAATCAAATCTTTCAAAAGAGTTGTTTTGACATTTTCTATGGAAAATTCTGATGAAATGGTGTCATTTTGTGTCAAACCAGTCAAAAGCAATAGTTGTTCTGCCAGCATATTATCACTCACCTGCATCATCCTTCTAAGTACCGTATCGGTAGGAATAGAATAGACTGTTTCTGCATCATCGGGTAATGGTAAATTTATTGGATTAATTTTTGTACCAATCAGGCTCTCCAATATCTGACGATTGACATTTTCGGCATCCTTGTACGGTATCTCCTGATAATAAGTCTTTATAGTATCTAACAATGCCGGCAATAAAAACTGATTAAACTCGGGACTTCTTTTTACGATTTTTGTCTGAGGAGTCATTATAGTTCTGTTCATCGCATATTCCGGATTTCCCTTGATACCGGTACTATCTTTTTTGATAGTGAGCACATTGCCATATGCCGGAAAGGTCGTGATCTCAGCCTGATAGTAATCATTAAAGTCGTCCCACATCCATCCTTCACCAAAATGTTTAATGTTAGCATGACCGTATGATTGAAACAGTTTTTTCGATTGAGAATTAGACTTCAGAAAATCGAGTGTGGCTGATGCAGGAAACAAACTATGCATAAAAGTAGGGTCTCCAGTACCCCAAAAGGTCAAAGATGTGTCTGTTTCAACATATTTCAGAGCTGGAATGGAGTCTCTCAGATAGTTTAAGGATGCAAACAGGGTAAAGATTTTGGTATTGGACGCCGGAACAAAATACTTTGACGCATTTCTGCTAAATATGACCTCACTTGTATTGAGATCAGTAATATGTACTCCTGAAAACCCGGTGGCCAATACCTTAGATGTATCAATGGCCTGATCCAGTGAAAAAACAGAAGCTGGCAATTTCTTTTTTGTGGAGCAAGACATTATGACCAAAACAAATATGGGGAAAAGTATTTTTATAATCAACTTCATTTTTCTATTTTATAACTTTTTTTGGCTACATTAAACTGCTACATTGTATTCTCTTAAGGCATCATTAAGTGAAACCTTGGTGTCTGTAGATGGTTTTCTCTGACCTATGATCAAAGCACAGCTCACCTGATAATCACCTGCGGGAAACTTTTTTGTGTAACTACCCGGAATGACAACCGACCTTTCAGGCACCTCTCCTTTGTATATGACCGGTTCATTACCAGTGACATCAATGATATGAGTAGATTGGGTCAATACCACATTGGCACCGAGCACTGCTTCTTTCCTTACTCTCACTCCTTCCACAACGATACACCTGCTGCCAATAAAACAGTTGTCTTCTATGATCGTAGGGCTGGCCTGTGGTGGCTCCAAAACACCTCCGATACCTACACCTCCTGACAAATGAACATTTTTGCCAATCTGGGCACATGAACCTATGGTTGCCCATGTATCTACCATTGTACCTGCTCCTACATATGCACCTATATTGACGTATGAAGGCATCAGAATAGCCCCTGACTCTATAAAACATCCATATCTGGCAATAGCGTGTGGCACCACACGAACACCCTGTTCAGCAAAATTCTTTTTGAGAGGAATCTTATCGTGAAATTCAAAAGGACCGACTTCTATAGTTTTCATCTTCTGAATAGGAAAAAACAAAACTATCGCCTTTTTAACCCAGTCATTGACTTTCCAACCATCACCGTCCGGCTCAGCTACCCGCAATTGACCTTTATCCACCATTTCAACCACTTCCCGGATGGCATCCTGTGAACCGGGTGATGTGATATGGCTTCTGTCATCCCATAGTTTTTCTATAAGGTTTTTTAAATCTTCCATTTTAGTATTTATATTATGATTCTTATTAAAAAAATATTCTGATGGCAATCATTTGTGATATTATACCCACAAGATAACCACCGTAGATTTCATTTTCTTTATGCGCCTTCAGATACAGTCTGGATGCACCTACTGCACCGGCTACAAGTAAAATCATCATTAAAATCAATCTGTCACTCATTCTGAATTGTGTCTGGAGCGAGGGTATCGCAACATCAAGATGTCCGTAGGAAAAGTTGTATAAAATATATGTCATTCCTGTCACCAAACCACCTGCGGCAATGGTGTGCAAGCTGATTTTTGTAAAACTATTGATGGTAAGTGCTGAAAATACTGATATGGTACATCCCAATACAAAAAAAGATAAGGCTGCAGGGATATTATCATTGTTCCTGATATTGACATACAACCACATATAAAATAATCCAGTGACAATCAGCGGACCAATTCTTTCATTTTTATCCTCATCTCCATACTGCTGATCAATCCTAAGGCCTTCATCATCAATATGGATATCATCGGAAATACCACTGAAATACTAACAATCGAAATGACCACCAATCCCTCTGCTTTATCTCCGGAAAACCCAAACAAGTAAGGATTTGCCCACAT
This sequence comes from Saprospiraceae bacterium, assembly GCA_016718205.1. Lineage (GTDB taxonomy): Bacteria > Bacteroidota > Bacteroidia > Chitinophagales > Saprospiraceae > OLB9. The sequence continues at coordinate 351,184 of JADKEB010000033.1, read as the reverse complement.
CAGGTACAACATCACATATCCTATGATGAACAGTGGATGAAATAAAACTGATATTAAATTGGCGAGTATTCTGAACAATGTATAGCAATTATTCCACAAAGAAACAAAAGATTGGAAATATTTAGTCAAAAGTATAGATGAGTTTGTAGTTTAATTGTCATTCAGTACTCAAAAATTAAAACGACACACCGGTTTAGCTTTAACCTAAATATCTAAAACTTATAGGCAAAAATAGCAGCAAAATCTAGCCGTTTCTCCGTTTTACCACAGATTTACAACCGTGGTTATTTACATTTCACCCGTGCCTGCGTTACATTTGGTTGGCAGACCTTTCGGGGTTGTCCCTGAGTAGGTAGTTACGTAAACAAATTTATGTTATTTGCCTTGCCTTTTATTCAAAATATCACCTACTTCTTCAGGTGACATGTTTACTATCTTTGCAATACGAACTATATCAAAACCATCATTTGACATAGCAAATATCATTTCCAATTTTGCTTCTAATTTTCCTTCAAGCTTACCTTCTAATTTTCCTTCAAGCTTACCTTCTTTTTTTATAGCATCGTATGTACTCATAATATCATGGTTTAAAGGTGTTGGAAGTGATTTTACTAATGATAATACTTCTTTTTTATTTGTGTTGGAGTCCAAGTTTGTAAACAAATATATGCTATTTGCCTTACCTTTTATTCAAAATATCACTTACTTCCTCTGGTGACATTTTTACTATTTTAGCAATACGAACTGTATCAAAACCATCATTTGACATAGCAAATATCATTTCCAATTTTGCTTCAAGTTTCCCTTCAAGCCTAGTTTTCCTTCAAGTTTTCCTTCAAGTTTTCCTTCAAGTTTTCCTTCAAGTTTTCCTTCAAGTTTTCCTTCTTTTTTTATAGCATCGTATGTACTCATAATATCATGGTTTAAAGGTGTTGGAAGTGATTTTACTAATGATAATACTTCTTTTTTATTCGTTTTGGAAGTCCACAGTTTGTAAACAAATATATGTTTTATAAAGTTCCTGTCTGATTCATCAATACGCTTAAGAGACTTGATATCTTTAAGTTTTTTTATTAGAGAAACAAGGTCCATGTTTGGATTATGACCTGCGAGAGCAATCATGAGCATCACATCTGTCACTTCATCCAGCTGTTGTTTTGTTAGTGTGTTTATAGCAAAAAAGATATAGTCAAATGTAGGTAAATATTTCAGAATTTCTTCAGGGTACGCATTAAAGAGGTTTGTTATTTTTGGCACTTCCCATTCTTTTTTCCCTTGATAATAAATCATTGGGACTATAGGAATTATTTTTTGTTTATTTCTCAATTCTTTCACCCATTGAGAGAAAATATAGTGTCCGATTTGAATTAATACATGTTTATCGGGGTTTGCTTTATGTTCGAACAAAAGTGAAATGACCAATTTTTCTCCTGTATGCTTTAGTTTGAACTTAAAAAGCAGATCGGCAAAATATTCTCTCATGTCATCGGAAAGATATGAACCATTTTCTATAGTCATAGATTCTATATCGATCAATTCTTTCAATTTTTCAGGCAGGAATTGACGAAAATACTCTTTGGCCAAGGCAGGCTTGGAGAATGTCTCTTTGATGATTTTATCATGAAAATTTTGTATGTCATCAAACATCAGAAGAATAATTGATTTGTTGAGATGATAGATTCGGTACAAATATAATGCAACTACATGTAGTTATTTCATTTTAGATTTTTAGGTTTATCAAATCAGTTTCTTTTATCAATACCCCACAAAAGTTTTTCGCTGATGGTTTTCATAAAACTATGCCCCTTGAGCTGAACGAAGTTTATTCGGAAGTGACCTTTAGTAATTTCAATTCTGTGATCCTTTGTGATCGTCTCATATCTGGAGTCCAGGGTACTCATGAAACTATCTGTTCTGCCCTCCACTTTCAAAGAAATCTTGTGGAAATCAGGAATGACTATTGGCCTGACGTTGAGATTGTGTGGTGCGACAGGAGTAATGATGAGGGTTTTTGAATCAGGAAAAATGATCGGACCGCCACAACTTAGTGAATATCCCGTCGATCCGGTAGGTGTGCTGATTATGATACCATCTGCCCAATAAGAATTGAGCAATACATTATCAATAAACATATGAATGGTAATCATAGATGAAGTATCTCTCTTGTTGAGCGTAAAGTCATTCAAAGCAAATGGGAAATCTTCAAAAACAGGAATATTGCTGGACAGACCCAATAGGGATCTTGAAACAATCGTGTATTCCTTCTTAAACAGGTATTGAATGGCTCTCCTGATAATTTTCTTTTCAACACTTGCCAAAAATCCAAGTCTTCCAAGGTTGATACCCAATATAGGGATGCCTGTATCTCTCACCATCGTCACGGCATGCAATATCGTGCCATCTCCACCCATCGTCAAAACAAAATCAGGATGTTCATTTTTTATTTCTTCGTAGGTGGACAACTCAGATACATGATCCACATTTATCCCACGATGACTTAGTTCCGTTTTTAGTGGTCCGAAGATAAATTGATCAATACCTGACTCCGTTAAAGCTTCTAATAATTGTCTGAAATATAAAACTTCGTCTTCATCTTTTATTTTGTGTCCATATATTAAGATCTTCACGGTATGTCAGATATTTTTGTTTAAAAACATTTGTCTGGTGATCTTGAGATTGAGGTCTTTGAGTTCTTTAAGACTTATATTGAAAAATGGTGTGGCATTTTTTCCTGATGCACTTATGACTTTTACGTATCCGACCACAGACGTCCAACCAAATAATGTAGCTAACATGGGATCCACAGAGCACAATATACTGCCGTCAATTTTTCCTCTCTCTATCTCTTTTACAGTAAGCTTGAAAGGAAGATTGTGCATATCCTGCAATTTAACATAATATAAGCTGTCTTTTACGGCATCGGTAAGCTTAGCTTCATCAGAGCCTGAAGAAGTAGATCTGATCATCGCAAAATATACCAACAGCGCTTCTGAATACAGGTAGTTCTGCTCACAAAATGTCATAAATGTTTCTAATAAAGCCAGAACGCTGTCAATTCCTTTTTCGTCCTTATATCTGTCGATTGTCTGATAGTATTGTTCTATCAGCAATTGCAAAGCCTTGAATGTCACTGCGAGATACAGGTTTTCTTTGGACTGAAAATAAGTGTAGAGTGTGACTTTGGTTATTCCTGCTTTTTTAGCAATATCTTCCATTTTGGCATTTTTGAAGCCAACTTCTCCAAATACTTTTTCTGCAGCCAGAATGATAATTGATTCCTTAAGTGTCTTTTTTGAATAATGCATGTTGGTGTCGTTGCTTAAAACCTTTCCAAAACCTAGAAGGTCAGTTATATTTCCATTTCAATGACTGACTTTTCCACTTTTCCTCCCAATTGTGGTCCTAATTTTTCTAATCTCACTTTGGCTGATACCATGTTTTCAAATTCATCCCTGAACCTGCTTACAATACTGAATACTACGGTCTCAAGTAATTTTCGGGGATGAGTCATTTCTTGTTTGCAGATAGTGTAGATTTGCTCATAGTTGACAGTATCTTTGATATTATCATCTATAGAGTCAAATGATTTCAACTCCACTTCCGCATCCAGAATGAATGTATTTCCGGCTTTCATTTCCTCTTCATAGTATCCATGAAAAGCATAAAACTCGGCCCCTTTTATTGCTACTTTTGTTTTCATTGACTAAATCCGGTGGTTAAAACAACAAACAAAGGTATCGATAAGCCAAGTCAAATTAAACAAAAGCGAATTCTTTTTTGTTAAGTGGTGTTACTTTTTCTAAAATATACAACATTTCCAATGAAAACTCTCAAGCTAATTTCTTTTGCTTTTTTATTGATGATAATGAATAATTTGTCAGTTGTTGCACAAAATACTGCTAACAAAAGCAATAAAGAAGCTATTGCTGCAATTATCAAAACAGTGGAGCTCGCCGTAGATGGTATGACTTGTCAGAAAGGCTGTGCTGATGGTATCGATAAAAAATTGAAAACGGTATCAGGTGTAGTAAAAAGCAAAACTAAGTTGGATACAGGTATCAGCAAGATCACCTATGATGAGTCAAAAATTAAGCTATCACAACTCATTTCCATCATTGAAGACAGAGGATATACTGCCAAGCCTGCGGTTAAAAATAAAAAAGTATAAAGGTCAACTTTTATGTTTTCAAAAACCTGCGAATATGGGATTCGCTCCTGTATTTATATCTACTGTCAAACCATCAAGGGCAAAAGACCAAATTTGCAGGATGTAGCCAGGATGATAGAATCACCTGAAGCGTTTACAGCCAAAATCATACGCCAATTGGTAAAAAAGGGGATAGTCCAGTCATCCAAAGGTCCCGGAGGTGGATTTAATGTAGATCTGGAAAAAATGAAATCTATAACTCTGTATCAAATTATCGAAGTTTTTGACGGCAATATCCTCAACAGGTGCAGTCTGGGTCTCAAAGAATGCTCAGAAATTCAGCCGTGTCCTTTTCATCATCAATACAAACCGGTAAAAGAACAATTGATCAATTTGTATGCTTCTACTACTTTGTTCCAAATGACAGAGGGATACACTAATGGCAACACGTTTTTGAAAGGATAATATTTATTTTTTACACTCTCCGGTATAAGTTACTTCTATACCAGCACAGGCAGCTTCACAAGCATTGCCGTAAGTTTTGTTATTGCAACCACAGACGGGATCATATTGTGTGGTACATACACAACCATCTTTCAACTTTTCGACACAAATGTCGTCTTCGCTGCACCCCAAACCTATGGTTATCATCATCAGGATTACAAAAAAGTTCTTCATAAAAAATTAGATTTTACCATAAAGACGCAAGCCATGGCTCTTTGGTTGGTAAACAATAAATTAAGTTTTTGTTAAAACAGAGCATATTTATTGGGTTTCTCTATGTTCAAACTAATGCCATGCTTTTGTTTTTAATTGTTTTAGCTATAAAGTATATAAGATAGCCGACAGGTCCAAACATAAATGCAAATGGCAGAATCAGGGTATAAATCCATCTCGATATACCTAGCTTTTTTGACTCTCTGACGATATATGCTCCTACAAAAAGATCAAAAGCAAGATAATGCAACCAACCCGCTGCAACAGCATCACCATTCTGAAACAGGGCTTTTACATTGGCCAAAGTACTGAAACTATTTGGATCAAAACTCCCGATATCCCTGCCTATTAAATAACTATACAATATCGAAAAAAACACTACAACACCATTTAAAATTAGTACTTGTGTATATTTCCAATCAGGAAGGAAAACGAGAAGAATCCAGCCAATCAAAACAAAGGAGTTTCCAAAAGAAAAAATAGACGATGCATTCATATGGTTTCTTATTTAAACTGCAATATACCCACTTTGAATAAATGGGATTTAAATTTCCTATTAATCTGCTACATTTCTAACATCAGGGATTAAAAAAAGTAATCCGGTCTATTTTTTTACTAATACCGAAACCGGTGTATGAAGGAGGATGGAATTGGGTATGGTAATTATATCTCCGTCGGTTGTCACCAGATGAACATAAAAGTAAGTTAAGTCTGAGACTTCGCCTTCGAATGGATGATCTTTATCCAGTATTTTAATCCGGTCACCAATCTTCAACGGGTGATTAAAAAATAAAATGATACTTGAGGTGATATTTGAAAGCAGGGACCATTGAGCTACAAAAGCTATTCCTAAAGCTGTAAGAATGGTACCGGCATATACAGCTATTTCGTTTTGATTTAGACCCCAAATAGCAGCGAGCAACACAACTGAACCTATTGTAGTAAAAAGATGGATCGCTTTGACAATGATTTTACGTCTGGGCCTCTGTAGTTGCGTGTTTTTTAAAGTATTGTTAATGACTATGTTAGTGATAAAATACAAAAGAATATATACGCATATCACTATGGTTGTTTCAATTATTTGAATCTGTTGTGTGTCCATAATCTCAAAAGATTTTAAAATGTAAAATGTTAATCGGGCAATATTTCTGTCATTCTTCCTGCAAAATACCATATACTGTAATAAGCCATTCTGTTTTTGGCTATTAGTTCAGTCAGTTTTACATTGGCCTGAATATAAGCCTGCTCTCTGGTATTTATAAGAAACAAACTGCTTTCCCCAAGATCGAAAAGCCGCCTTTCCGCTTCCAGCATTTGTCTGTATTGGTTTACGGCCTGACGAAACACATCAATCTGGTTGATGGTATTATTCCATTCTGCAATATAATTATTTAATTTGGCTTCCAGCTCGATTGTTTTTTGTTGTAAGTCCAGTTCTGTATCTCTGATTTTGATATCCGCCAATTTTACATCTCCTCTTTCCTTTCGCAGAAAGAGCGGCATTTTGAACTCAAGCCCCCATTTATAATTATTGATATTGTAATCTGTGATCGTACGACTTCCTAAAGCTTCTGAAAGCGGATTGTACTGAATATTCAACCTTGGTTTGAGCTTGTCTTTTTTCATTTTCAGGTCTGTGTCCAACTGGATAAGTTTGTTTTTGAGCTGACCCAGATAAGGGTGTGCATTGATATTCAAACCGCTGATCAGGTTGCTCAGGTCATTTTCCTGACTATTAAATACTTCATCGGTATTTAGTGGCAGATTATTGACAGGAGAACCGGTAGGTAAACCATTTTCATTCCATAAAAAAGTAGCCAGAGTGTTTTGTGATTGCTGGAGGTCAAGTTGTGAAGCAATAAGCGAGACACGTATATTTTGCACCTGAATACCTGCCTCGATGGTATCAATAGACGGTCTGTCACCATTGATGGCAAAATTTTTGACTGCGTCGTATCTTTGTGATGCTACGGTATTGGCTTCTTCAAGAATTTTTAGGATATTGAATGCCCTGAACCATTGCCAATATTGGTATGAAGCATTATAAAGTAACTCATTCTTGATATCGACTTCTTCTAACCTTCCTATTTCAAGTCCTGTACGCGCGTTGCGGATGGTGGCCCTTCTTTCATCTATGAGCAATCCCTGACCCAAAGGCAATGAAATACCTCCATATATTAAACCATTGTCGGGAGTACTGTTTTCAGGGCCTAAAAAAACACCACGATTGAGATCATAACCTGTTTTGAAGTCGATGCCATAAAAGGTAGGAATTTTTAGTTCTCCATTTACAAGGCTGTAATAATCCTTTCCGCCAAAATATTTTTGCTGAACGTTGCTATTTAAGGAAGGGTCCAGCAATCCTTTGGACTTTACCAATTCTGCAGCCGCCATGTCGTTGCGCAGTGCAGCCCTGTTTGCCAATGGGTGATATCTGACCACATCCGTCAGGAAAGTATCAGGATGCAATATCACAGTCTGGCTATTTACATCGAGAGATAGCCACATAGAGCCAATTATAGTCAGCCAATATTTTACCAAATCTAAACGTCTACTTTTTCTCATCTTTTTGAATCATTGTGGAATTTACTTTATAATAATCCGGAGGAAATCCATTGATCTGCCGCCAGATTTCATACCAGACACTTACATTTTTAAGTAATGTGATGGTCTTAACACCTGCGCCTACCCTGAGTTGTTCCGGCCACTTTGGTCCTTCAGGTGATGGGACGACCAAAACCCTGTAGAGGTGGTTATCAGATGTAAAATTGTCCATAGCCAAGACCTTACCTTCGAATGTACCAAAAGATACTCCCGGCCATCCTGAAAAAATAATAGCTGGCCAACCATCAAATTGGATCATAACTTTCTGACCTTTCTCAAAGAGTGGAAGATCAAGTGGCTTGATATACATTTGTAGAGCTAAATCATATTTTGAGGGCATGATGCTCACGATTTCTTCACCTTCTTTGATGGTTTCTCCCAATCCAGTCTGTCGTGCTTGAGTGATGTAGCCATCCTGTGGCGCCAGAATGTAATAAAGTGACGTACGCACTTCATAGCTATTATATTGATTTTGAATTTTGTTGATGGCTGCTTCAGTGTCAAATTTTCCTGAAATGGCAGAGAACTTATCTGAGTTGGCTTTTGCTATCTTGTCCCGATAATCTGCCTGAATACTGTTGAGTTCTATGCGGCTGTTGAGCAATTCATTCTTAGAAGTAAGGTACTTGTTTTCCTGTGAGATCAGCTTGGCCTGTGCTTCCCGCATCTTGAATTGTCGGTTTTCAAGATCAGTAAGTGATCTGAGACCATCGTCAAAGAGCGTTTTGAATCGTTCATACTGCTCATTGGCGACACTAAAATTGACTTTAGAAGCCATCAACTCAATACTGTCTGAAGCCACTTTGAGTTCATCCTGTCTGACTTTATTTTTGGCTTGCTGTATTTTGAGGTCAAGGGATAACTTCAGTGCGCTGATTTGATTATCGAGTGCCTTTACCTTCTCTTCATAAGACATTTTGGAGTACTCTTTGGCATCGAGCTGAAGTTGAGTATTGTTCAATAACTGAGGATCAAAATAGTCGTCCTTTACTTCAGAAATCTTCAGAATGGTGTCACCTTTGTTTACAAACTGGCCTTCGACTACAAACCATTTTTCAATTCTTCCGGCTATCACTGATTGTATGGTTTGAGGTCTTTGTTCAGGATTGAGCGCTATAAGTTGCCCTTTAGACCTGACGTTTTGTGTCCATGGCATAAACAGAATGATCAATATCAATAGAAAAAGAGCCATTAAAATTTTCATCAGACGGTCCTGACTATAGGTGTACATATTTTTAATCTTATTTAAAGACTTATGTTGATCCTTTTTAATAAGATAATTGATGCTCTTATCTGATAGGTTTAGCATATCTATTATTTTTTAGAGTTTATAACGACCTTGGAAACTTCGCCGTGTTCCAAAGTAATGACTTTGTCAGTAAGCTTCATAATATCCGGGTCTTTGGATACAATGACGATAGTTTTTGATTTGTTCGTCTCCAGGACTGTTTTAAACAGATCAAGTTTTTCTTTCCTTTCAAGGTTTTTAAAGATATCTTCTACAATAAGTAGTCTTGGATTTTTGAGTAGATTTCTGGCCAATATGATCTTTTGAGCTACACTTCCGGGCAATCTTCTGCCTTGAGGACCAATATTGGAAGCATATCCATCCGGTAATTGTTCTATAAATGGGGAGAGTCCCACCAGATCAAGAATTTTGCCAATATTTTCAAGTGGAATATTCCTGCCAACCGTGAGGTTTTCAAGCAAAGTTCCGTCAAAAATCCTGTCTTCAGAGATACACTCTGCGATGATACTCCGTAGATCCGTTACATTATAGCTTTTCAAAGGAATATTGTCATACACGATTGTTCCTCTTTGAGGTTCAAAAAATGCCGTCATGAGTTTGAGTAGAGTCGCCTTGCCGCTGCCATTGGAGCCGGTGATACAAACACTTTCATTGGCATTGATGTCAAGATTGAGCCCTTTCAAACTATAGTCATTATCATCGGGATATTTAAAGTACAGGTTATTGACGCGGACTGAGAGACCTTCAGCACGATTTACATCCTGCAATGATATTGTATCTGTATTTTCCAATTCCATATCCATGACCTGACCAATTTTTTCAATGGACGTAAGGAGATCATACACATTTTCCATGATCAGCAATAGTTTTTCTACAGAACTGATGAGCAAAAGCACAATGATTTCAGCCGCTACAAACTGCCCGATGTTCATCTGCTGATTGAAAACCAAAACACTTCCTAAAATTAAAAATCCGGCGGCAATCATCAGTTTGAATATCAAAAAGAGATAATACTGGCGCAGCAAAATCCCAAAATGAGTTTCTCTGGCATCAATATAGGAAGAGACCAATTCGTCTGTTTTTTTCACCGGAAGCGATGCATCGCATGTAAGCCGAAATGTCGTATTGGTTCTCGCTACTTCTTCCAGCCAGAAGGCGACCTTGTATTTATATTTGGATTCATTGATACTGGAGTGAAGCCCTCTGTGAAAGATATATCTGCCCAAGACAAAGACTGCCAGAATGACTAAAATGCTAAATAATATAAAAAATGAATGGTAAAATGAAAGCAAAATCAAACCAAACAAAATACTCAAACCAGCGGCAGTAAATTCCATCAAAATCTTGGCTACCCCTTTTTGAATGGTGATCGTATCAAAAAAGCGATTCATCAATTCCGGGGCATAATGTTTTTCTAAAATCTCCATCTTAATACGTGGAATCCTATATGCAAAATCAAATGCAGACCTAACAAAAATGTCCTTTTGAAGGTCTTCTGTAATGCGCAATTGCACGATTTGTAATCCTCCGCTAAACAAATATCCTAAAAGAACTATCGCAACCAAAAGAATCCACGATGCAGAGACTTCGCCGCCCTGGATGAGATTGATGATGGCCTGAATACCAAGTGGCAGACTCAGGGCAATGATACCGTTGATGACGGCAAAAATATAGAGGTTTCTGATCGCCTTGCCATTTGGCTCCAGCATCCTGAAAAATCGCTGTAAAGGTGTAAACATATGTTGTGTTATTTAGATATAGTTGAAAAGGTCATTTGGTTATAAAAATCATATATAAAATCTTCATTTTCATGGTTGTCTGTAAGTGAAGGAAGGTGAATCGAAAAGTATTTCTGGTGGTGGATACCTTCAATCATGGTAGATATAAGCATGTGAGGATATTTATATGTGGGATCGATTTCGAGGATGATATCACTGATATGGGCAACTATTTTTTTATAATTGTAATACAAGCCGGATTTATTCAGGTCATCTACATTTTTGGTCATGTAGGATTTGGATGATTCAAGACAGATAATATTGAAAAGAAGTTGAATATTAAGTTGTTCGTTTTCATAATTATCTGAATGAGTGATAACTCTGATCGCATTCCGAAGTCTTTCATTGGCTGAATTGATATTGGTATTTCTCATTGCAAGTTGATATTCTATCCAGCACCAGTACCATGAAGTCAGGTATAAGAGCAATTTGTGTTTATTTTCAAAGTACCTATATACAGTAGCTTCTGTAGTCTTTATTTTAATGGCCAACTTTTTGAAAGTAAATTCTTCAAATCCCAGATCATCTATCATTTCTATACTTTCCTTGATGATAGACCTTCCGAGCTCGCTACTAAAGGGATCTTTGAGATAGATATCCTTAATTATATTGGGTGCGAAGCTAAATAAAGCATAATTCATAATAGTAATAATAAGTAAAATAGAAGTATTACTATTATAATACAATTTTATACTATTGTTGTTTAAGTGTAATGCTTAATTTTTTGTTAAAAATATTGGCCACTATTTTGATTTTTGCCATGTAGGATGCCTCCAAAACCAAGACTGGCATGAAAAAAATATTAGTATTTGGGGCTTCACCCATTAATCAAATGGATCGAAATGTTTCAAATAGACATCTATTGAATTCACTTCGACAAGCCTTTGATGAAGAGAAATAAAAAATAATTTATTTCTACTGCACCGATAATCAAACATTTCCATATAGGGGAAAGGTAAAAAATGTTTGATTATTTCTACTTTGTCAACTTAGGAGTTATCAGGGTTTAAAGGTGAAATTTGAATTTTTGCTTAAGGGTCGCCCTTCGGGACGCTCCTCAGTCAAAAAAGGCCATTCGACCACTAAGCCGACGAAGGAGGACTGGTGAGCGATTCGGACAAAACCATGCCTGCATTAGATTTGGCACGGCTGAAAGGCATAAATAATATCTCTGAAACTCCTTATATTGGTAAAAAATGAAGGAAGAGTTAAATCTGACAAAGTAGAATTATCATAAAATATTTTACTTTCGGAGTTGACTCGTCTATTTCTTTGAGTCAGGATCAACCCGGGATGTTCCAAGTACTATCGTCTCATCCCCCACAGTGACTAAGCCCTCTTTGGTGCACATCATGTTAGTCCCAAAAAGTACACTGTTTTGAGATTTCCTGTATTGGTTTAAAATTTTGAGCGGCTCATTATTTATATGCGCTGTATTTTGGTCGATGGTGATCATCGTGCATCTGCCACAGGGTTTCATATTCAGAAATTCCGCAGTTCCGGCCTTACATTCTATCCATGTATCTTCTTCATGCGCTTCCGTGGTGTCAACCACAATATTAGGTCTGAAACGACTCATTTGTATAGGAGCGTCAAGTTTACTATTTAGCAAGTCAAGGCTTGCTGTCCCTGCTACAAGATAAGGATAACCATCGGCAAGGCTTACCGGAATGTGGATATCGTGATTTTTATTGTGATGGATTCTGGATTGGTCATTACATATCTTCACCAACCTGACTTTCATTTTTAGTGCATCTGACAACCACTCATCAACCATAGGACTAACTGTCATCGTCGAGGCGTCATCATCCCATACCTTGGTGTTTATTTTTTCAGAGGTATGTTCCTCCAGCCCGATATGATATGATTCACAATTGTAGGTCAATGTCAGTTGCCCGTCACCGATACTGGTTTTAAAGAGTGCCAGTTCAGGTACTTGCCTTTGTGTGATGAACTTATTTTCATGGTCAAGAAGCATCCATCGTCGATCGTATTCAAATCCTGCTTTTAATGCCTTGGCTTGGGACATACTTATACCACCCATACTTTTGACAGGAAAGGTCCATAATTCTTTGACAATTAATTTCATACTGTACTTGGTTTTCCGATTAAGACTTTAATCTCAGGAGAGAGTTTTACATCAAGTTTTACTATCAATTCATCATTTGTAGGTAATCCTGCTTTTTTATGCATCATGATAGTCGATTTGATGGCGTTCAGTAGTAGCCTTACAGACTTTTCATTTTTAAATTCTTCCATCAATTTTAGAAGTTTTTCTTCATCAAAATCTGAAGTCTTTCCCATCATTTCCACCATCAAACATGGATTTAAAGACATATTTACCCCAAATGAAGAAATGTGAAATCCCGACCGAGTCAGATTTGGCAATATGACAATCCATTCTTCTATAAGTGAAAGCACTTTATCTTTTGTAAGTTCTTTGGCGTCATGAATTTTTTCTTTAGCAACATCATTGAGTTCAGTTGCTTTTTCTACTATCACATCTGTGGTTTCCTGAAGGGTTTTTAATATATTTTTGAGCATTGTTTTTGATTTTGGACTTGGAGTGTTTATATCTACAACCATTCAATAAATTATTAGTTTACTTTACACTTTAGGTATCTTTAAATTTCTGGTTCTACTTAAGCAAAACCATTATAATTTTACCCATAATAACCCTGCTCATTGAAACAAAGTTGCCCTGTACTTTTTGAAATAGCTCATTAAGAAGCTGCCCTCGTAAACAAAATTGACAAGGAATGGTCAATATAGCTAATGAACCACATTGTATATTTGTTCTGTGTAGAAAATTATTTTGAAGCTTCCTGTTATTTATACTTTAATAAGTACTTTTTGCGTTGAAATTACTCAATACTAATTCATCAGTGTGACAATACATTCTATTACCAAAGTACTTTCACTTCCATTTATATTAATTGTTGCTGTGATGCTTTATTATGGCTGGAGTTCAGGCAATCATTTATCGGTATATATTGTTATACCGGTCGCACTTTTGGTCGCACTTTACACATTTCATGGTGTCATAGATCATTGGTGGCTGACCAAATATCCTGTACCCTTTGATCCGAAATTAAAAGAGTGGTTGTCCAAACATTTTCCTCCGTACCAAACAATGGATGACGATCTTCGTCACAGATTTGAATACAGGTTGGGATTATATCTCAATGGAAGACTATTTCAATCAGTGGGCAAGGAGATGCGGGATGTTCCTGAAGATATCAAGTGTATGGTGGCGGCACATGGCGTTAACATGACTCTCGGTATGGAAGACTATCTCATAGGTGATATCGACAGGTTTTTTTTGTACAAACATCCTTTTCCAAGCCCGAAATTTCCTTTTTTGCACAATGTGGAGACAGACACAGAAGACGGAGTCATCATACTATCTATGGAACAACTCGTCAATGCCGTTATCAAACCTGACCTTTATTATAACACCGCTTATCATGCTTATGCCGATGCTGTAATGTATGTAAATAAAAAAACTGATTTCCCTGTATTTCCGGAGTATACCTGGACAGATTTGGAAAATATTAGTGGCTGGGATAAGGCATCGATATGTCGACAAGCCGGGTTCGAAAACCTTCCGTTACTAATAGTGCACGCAACGTTATTTTTTACATTTCCTGAAAAGTACAAAATGCAATTACCGGAATATTATGACAGGCTATCATTGGCATTCAACAGAAAACCTTAATCATCATGAAAATCAAAGAACTTACTGACTTTTTGCATCTTACTGCACCTCTGAAGTTTCAGGAATCTTACGACAATGCAGGCCTTATAATAGGAAACGAAAACGAAGAAATAAAAGGAGTACTGATCTGCCTCGATGCTATTGAAGAAGTAATAGATGAAGCTATTGAACTGGGATGCAATCTGGTTATAGCTCACCACCCGATCATTTTCAGAGGACTAAAGAAACTCAATGGATATACTTATATCGAACGAGTAGTCATAAAAGCTATTAAAAATGATATTTCCATTTTTGCCATTCATACTAATCTTGACAACGTGTTCATATCAGGTGTAAATACTAAAATTGTCGAAAAGCTTGGTCTAGAAAACACTACACTCTTAGCACCGAAGGCGGACACTTTGTTTAATGGATTGCCTGTAGGTGCGGGGATGATAGGCATGTTAAAAAAACCGATCGAAACAAGGTACTTTTTGAGTTTTCTAAAAGAGAAAATGGAACTGCAGGTCATCAAACATACTGACCTTTGCAAAACCCATATTCACAAAGTAGCAGTGTGTGGCGGATCAGGAAGTTTTCTTTTGGCTGACGCCAAAAACCAGGATGCTGACATATTTATTACCTCAGATTTTAAGTATCATGAGTATTTTGATGCCGAAAAAGAGATAATCATAGCAGATATCGGACATTTTGAGAGCGAAAAATATACAATAGAACTACTTTATAACCTAATAATTAATAATTTTAGTACCTTTGCACCCCATTGTACGAAAGTAATCACTAACCCAATAAAATATTTTCAATAATTTCTTATGGCAGCTACTAAAGAACAAAGTATAGGGGACAAATTGAGAGCCCTTCATTCCCTTCAACTTATAGATTCCAAAATGGATGAAATAGGTATTTTGAAAGGAGAATTACCCATTGAAGTCGGAGATCTGGAAGATGAAATCACAGGACTGAAAACCAGAGTGACAAAGATGCAAAACTCAATAGCTGAAATCGATGCTGAAATCCTCAGACACAATACCAATATCAAAGAATCTGAAGCGCTGATCCAAAAGTACGAAAAACAACTCGACAATGTCAAAAACAACAGAGAGTTTGACGCACTTAATAAAGAGATAGAACTTCAAAGACTTGAAATCCAATTATCTCAGAAAAAAATCAGAGAAGCCGCAGTAGCTAAAGAAAGTAAAGATGAAGCATTATCAGGCCTTGATAGCAAGCTCAACCAAAGAAACAAGGATCTGGAAAATAAAAAACTGGAACTTCAGAAAATCATCGAGAAAACAGAGAAAGAAGAAGTGAAACTTCAGAAAGAATCTGATAAGGCAAGAAAAGACATCGAATCAAGACTTCTGGCATCTTATGATAAAATCCGTAAAACCTATAGAAATGGTTTGGCTATAGCATCAGTTGCAAGGGGTGCATGCGGAGGTTGTTTCAACAGAATACCACCTCAGTTGCAAATTGAGATCGGTGTCATGAAAAAGATCATAGCTTGCGAACATTGCGGTAGAGTACTCATAGATGAAAGTATTCTCGCTCCTCAGGAAGTTTAAATTCTTTTCAGCTTAAAAATAGTCAAAAATGTACTCAACATACGTTTTTGACTATTTTTTTTAATACCTATCTAATGAACATTAGTAAAAATCATTTTTCACCTGAACCCTTTAAGGCTGATTTTTACCTTGTCATCAGAAATCTTATACTCTTTATCATTTTAACTCTGACTACTCAGTATATCACTGCTAGCGGCAGATTTGAGATGACCCAACCACTCAAAGACGCATTCAGGGATATTAATATGTTGAAGATCCAATCCGGACAACAGAAATTGGCCAAGATTAGAAAGAATGATCCCAATAATGCTATGGTCGATTATGTTGAAAACTATATCGATTTTTATACTCTATTCATACAGGAAGACCAGCAAAAATATAATCAATTGCTAAAAAATTGCACTATTCGCCTCAATAGAATTAGGGCAGCGGATAGCAATTCTCCTTATTATCTATATTGTCAGGCAGAAATAATCTTACAGTGGGCGACTTTAAAAATAAAATTCGGAGAAAAGATCAGTGCAGCAGCAGACGTGTACGAAGCGTACAATCTATTGAAAAAAAACAGGGAGCAATTCCCTTCATTTGTGGAAAACAACAAGAGCTTGAGTATCGTCCATGCTCTCTCTGAAAGTGTGCCGGGCTGGGTTAAAAAAATAATGGGAATCCATGGTTCCATCGAAACCGGAACAAAAGAAATAAGTATGCTGGCTGCAAAAGCTCATGCAGAAAACAGTATATTTAAAGAAGAAATTGTGGCTCTGTACAGCTATATACTATTCTATGCCAACAATAAAAAAGAGGAAGCATACCATCTTTTTGATACTTATGACATGGATCACAAAACTAATCCTCTGATCGCATTTCTCAAAGCCTCCATGGCTCAGAAGACCGGAAGAAATGATGAAGCTATACGAATACTCCAGGAACGACCTAAAGGCCTGGAATACCTTCCATTTTACTACCTTGATTTTATGTACGGCAAATATAAGTTGTATAGACTTGACAGAGATGCCGACAAACATATACTTCGGTTTTTGGAAAACTTTAAAGGAAAACATTATATCAAGGAAGCATGGCAAAAAATGGGATGGAGCAGTCTTGCTATACACCAGGATCAAAATGCTTACAAAAAGTATATGAAAAATGTAAATGCATATGGCGAGACACTAATAGATGAAGACATTCAGGCATTAAGAGAAGCCAAATCCACTCAGATTCCTAATGATATACTACTGAAAGCCAGACTATTGTTTGATGGAGGCTACTACACTAAAGCTCAGAACCTACTAATTATCAATAGCAGTAAATTTGTAAATGCGATACATGACGGTGAGTATTATTACAGATTAGCCAGAGTCACTGATGCACTAAAAAACTATCATGACGCTCTTGAGTATTATGATCTGACCATCATCAAAAGTGATCCGGGTAGGTACTATGCCTGTAGTTCAGCCCTGCAGGCAGGTTTGATATGCGAGCAACAAAAAAAATATACCAAAGCCCGACAGTATTTTGAAAAATGCACCAATCTGGACCCCGCCGGATATACTTCGAGCCTCCATGCCAAGGCAAAATCAGGACTGACAAGGATAAAAGGGAAGCAGTGAATTTTGCTTTTCAAGGGTGTATCCAAAATTACACTTTCTTGAAAATTGCTTTTGTTGGGTGTAATCCAAAATTGCACTATATTATATAATTTTAAAGTTCTGAATTTAGTGGATTATCTTAACAGTTAGGAGTTTAAGGGTGGGACGTCTCAAGCATAGCTTGACGGGCTCTTCAGAGCTTGCCACGATTTGCGTGGGAATGAGCCTGCCTGCCTATGTAGTCAGGCAGGGGTTAAGGCCAGTTTAAACAATTTCAGTGAAAAAATGGGATACACCCCTTTTCAATGTTGTAAAACAAAAAAGAGCTGCCGATATTATTCGACAACTCTTTTTTTTGTGTGGTGGGAGATGAGGGGCTCGAACCCCCGACCCCCTCGGTGTAAACGAGGTGCTCTGAACCAACTGAGCTAATCTCCCTGCATTTAATTTACCTGCTTTCAGGTGCCTTTCTTGAAAAGCGACGCAAAGATACAACTCTGTTTGTTTTCTGCAAATATTTATTGAGTTTTCCTTAAAACTTTTTATGGCTAAAGCTGGTCAAAATTTGAAGCCTAAAGTCAGTGCCATTCTGGTCCTTCTTGTGTCAATCACGCTCAATGGGTCAAGTTTGCTATCCAAAACTACATAAGGATTGTATCCTTCACTGTATTGAGCCACTCTGATACCCAGATCTACAAAAAAATTGTCTTCTCTGAATCCTATACCCGCTGATACTTTATTATTGTAGAAATCATCAGCATTAAAGGCTGTGCGTTCAAAACTGTATCCTGCACGCAGGCGAAGATTCTTATAGCCTACTTCTGACCCTAATCTCAAATTGGTGGCGGATCCAAGCCTTCTTTGTATATCACTATTTACTTCATTTGTCCATTTTTTCTCACCATCATTAGAGCTAAAGGCTGTACCATTGTAGTTGCTGTTTGTATAATCCAAATGCTCTATATCAGCATTGACAAACCCAACAAGATCACCTACACGATATGTTGAACCTATGCTTCCGACGGCTCTCCACGGAGTAGTGATTTTGTATTCAAAGGATCCATCGTTTGAATCATAGTCATATGTTTCTGATTTTTTATCAAAAAATGTATAGGACATACTGGTGCTGTAATCATCATTGAATCTATACCATGTGGGAGAATGGAATGCACCTGCAAACCTCACCCTCTTGTTCAGCTTGTATGTAAAACCTGCTTTAAAATTGAATCCCACACCAGACGTATTAAGCCTTTCTATGTATTCCAAACCAGTGAAAACAGGAATTTCGTCATTTGGGTCGCTTTCTGAGTATGTTTTTAACTCTTCAAAGGATGCAAAAGGTATGCCTGCGGATATTCCAAAGTTGATATTGCTTTTGTACTCTCCTGCCCAACCAAATGTCAATTCATTGATACCGCCTTTCTGTATAATATCCTGATTGCGAAATACTTCCTGTGCAGGATTTGCAAAGTCAGTGTCATAAAATTTATCTTTATCAAAGTCAAAAATAGCTCCTGTACTATATGCCGGAAAAGCAATATACTCATCCAGGTCATCTGTGGATTTGTTGTTTGCCTGCTCTGCAAAATAGGTGGTAATAGAGCCTTTAATTTTGCCTGACAACTGTATGTTTCTTTGAAGATCAGCAATTCTGCTATATCCTATTGCAAAATTCGAACTTGTCCAATTGCTGCCAGGATTTCTCGCCAATACAAAGCCCAGATTGTCAAGTCCTAAAGTACTGCCTTTTTTTATTTGATTGGAAGAAGTATTTTGGGAAAATTGCGCATCTGCTTTATAAGTTCTCAGGGATGGAGTAAACATAAACTCTGAAACGCGATAATCGGCGATACCTGCAGGATTTATGTTGATTACTGAAAAATCACCACCCATAGCTCCGAAAGAACTACCGACACCGAGTGTCCTTGCTGAGCCGACATAGTCTATAGATGACCATCTTACTACGTCAGTAATGTTTTGTGATGATAGTGATGTGAACAAAAATAATAAGATGGGTACAATTAAATTTTTCATTTTATAGTGATTAAAGTCTTGTTAAATAAAAGGGCTGAATAATCTACATTATCTCAGCCCTGTACTATTTGTATGGAATATGTCGTTATCTGTTATCCTCCACCTCTTTGAGAACTTCTGCCACCGCTACTGGCTCCACTTGAAGATCCTGATGAACCTGAAGATCCTGATGAAGATGAACCCGATGAAGTACTTCTGCTTGAAGACCCTGAATCCCAACTACTACTACTTCTTGATGAGCCGGAATCATATGTTCTCGGAGATGAGCTGGATGATCTGCTGCTTGAAGACCCTGAATCCCAACTACTACTTCTTGAAGAACCGGAATCAGAAGATCTTGAAGATGAACCTGAATCATAAATTCTGCTGCTCCTGTATTCATTTGATCTTGATGTGTTGGCATCATTTCCTCTTGATGAGCCTGAATCAGCACTTCTGCGGCTTGATGAAGATGAACCGTCATTTCTTACAGTTTCACTCCTTCTTCTATCAGAACTTACGGATCCACCACGTCTTGAATCACTGTCACCACTATCTTTAATATCACCTTTATATGTTCTGGATGTTGCATTGTCAGCAGTTGATCTTCTGGATGATCTGTTTTCTACATTTTGATCTACACTTTTTATATTTGTTTCCTGTCTTGTGTTACCGGACACATTTTCTCTCCTTGGCGATGCATCTCTACCACCTACCGCAGATGAGAGTGATCCTCCTTTTCTGCTACCGTATGTCCTTTGATTGGATTCTGTAAAGTTTCCTGTGTTACCACTATTCCAACTATTCCAGCCACCACCATTGTTCCAGCCACCGCCATTATTCCAGACAGTAGGGCAATTGTTCCAGCTATTCCAGCCCCAAGGTCTGTTCCAGCTATTCCAGTTATTCCAACCCCATGGATTTCCCATTGAGTTAAACATCCACGGATCGTTCCACGATGCCCAACTGTTTCCCCATCGATTCCAGCGGTTCCATCTGTTGAACGACATAAACGGAGAACCTATAAATATATTCACGCCGCCATTGTTACCCCATGAGTTCCAACTGTTGTTTGACCAGAATGGATCATAATAGTCATTGTACCACCATGAGTCAAAGTTGCTGTAGTAAATATTCTGGACTACAGGTCTGTGAAATCTTCTGATTCTGGTACCATAATCATAATCATCAAAATTATCATCATCGTAGGAACCTCCCTCACGCCCATCTCTGTCGTCGTAGGCGATCTCTTGTTCTTCTTCCACAACTTGTTTTTTCACAACAAAAGATTTGTCTTTTTTGTGATCATAATACAAGTCATCAAATTGAGCTGATGCTAACCCGCTCGACAGTAAAAAAACTGCTAAAGATAATCGGGTAATAATTCGGGCTTTCATGTTGTTTATTTTTAATTATAAAGTTTTTGATCGCAATAAATCTGACTTTCTGAATTAATCGAGTGCAATTTACTACTTTTGCGCCAAATTAATCGTTAAAAATCTTTTAAAGTTATCCATTCTTTGTGTTAATGTTTGTTTTTTTAAACTTCCAAGCTATGGTTTGGCAAAATATTGAATTAAAAAGCTGCATTTTTGAGCCTAAATCCAACATTTTTGTAAACCATTTCTTTTTAACGATAACATTTTTTCAATGGACTCTTTACAATGTAATGACGCTTAATGACATAGATAAGTTTCTAATAGTAATTGTTTAATGATATTTTAACTAAAAAGTAATTATAAATAACTCATGGCAAAGGAGATTACACCACGGGATGAAAATTATTCTCAATGGTACAATGATATAGTGAAGAAGGCAGGATTGGCAGACAGCTCGGCAGTACGGGGTTGTATGGTCATCAAGCCTTACGGATATGCGATATGGGAAAATATGAGAGACCAGTTAGACAAAATGTTTAAGGAAACTGGGCATGTCAATGCTTACTTTCCATTATTTGTTCCCAAAAGCCTTTTTGAAGCCGAAGAAAAAAATGCGGAAGGTTTTGCCAAAGAATGTGCTGTGGTCACTCACTACAGATTAAAAAACGACCCGAATAATCCCGGAAAACTCATGGTGGATCCTGAAGCAAAACTGGAAGAAGAACTGATCGTCAGACCTACCAGCGAAGCCATCATATGGAACACATACAGAGACTGGATACAATCTTATCGGGACTTACCCATACTGATCAATCAATGGGCCAATGTAGTCAGATGGGAGATGAGGACAAGGCCATTCCTGCGTACAGCAGAGTTTTTATGGCAGGAAGGTCATACTGCACATGCCACCAAAACTGAAGCAATCGTAGAGGCAAAGATGATCCATGATATCTATGCACAATTTGCAGAGGAGTATATGGCTATGCCCGTCATCAAAGGAGCGAAGTCCGAAAATGAACGTTTTGCCGGTGCAGATGATACGTATACCATAGAAGCTTTGATGCAGGACGGCAAGGCTCTGCAGGCCGGAACTTCACACTTCCTGGGTCAGAATTTTGCCAAAGCATTTAACGTCACTTTCAGCAATGATAAAAACGAATACGAATACGTATGGGCTACCTCCTGGGGTGTTTCTACAAGGTTGATTGGTGGACTTATTATGACACATTCAGATGATGAGGGTTTAGTATTGCCTCCAAAACTTGCTCCAATTCAGGTTGTCATCGTACCTATACCAAAGCCTGAAGACGAACTTCTAAGCAAAGCAAATGAAATCGGTAATGCCTTGAAAGCACACGGTATAAAAGTAAAAATCGACACTGATGACACCAAAAGACCGGGTTTTAAGTTTGCAGAATATGAAATGAAAGGCGTACCCATCAGACTTGGTCTTGGCAAGCGGGACATAGAAAATAATACCATTGAAGTTGCCCGACGAGACACCAAAGAAAAAACAACCATTTCTCTTGCCGATGTAGTGAATCATGTTTTAAAATTGCTTGATGAGATCCAGGAAAACCTGTTTCAGAGAGCAAAGAGATATAGAGAAAATCACTTTACTGCGGTGGACGACTATAGCGAATTTAAAGTGCAATTAGAAACAAAAGGTGGATTTTTCTTTTGTCACTGGGATGGGACTCATGAAACTGAAGAAAAAATAAAAGAAGAAACAAAGGCAACTATCAGATGTATTCCTTTTGATATGCCTTCGGAGAGTGGAGTTTGTATGTACTCCGGAAAACCTTCTGAAAGGAGAGTTGTTTTTGCAAAAGCATATTGATGTATTATCCAAAGAGTGACTTAAATTCCGACTGAGAAGTTGTGATGCCAGATGCAAACTTATTTATAGGTTTGATTATCATTGACAGCATCTTAGATTTTTAAAACAACTAATCAAACCATAAACTTTTAACAAAATTTAGAGTAATCATGACATTTGAAATTGAAGGCATACTGCATAAAAAATTTGATATTGAAAGCAAATCAAGTTCGTTTCAGACACGCGAATTTGTGATCACCACAGAGGACACTTATCCTCAATTCGTTAAGTTTCAACTCACGCAAGACAAGTGCAATCTGGTTGATACTTTTCAGGAAGGAGATAAAATGAAAGTATCATTTGACCTTAGAGGCCGAGAGTGGCAAGGAAAGTACTTTACAAACCTGAATGCGTGGCGTTTGGAGAAGGCAACATCACAGGCTCAGGCTATTCAGCACGCATCATCGCCCATTCCTCCGGCTCCACCGGTTTTTGATGAGAACAACGAGTTTACGTCGGGAGGTGGCTTACCTGCTGACTTTGATGATTTGCCTTTCTGAAAAAATCAAAAATTCACCCTAATTCTCCGCAATGGGTATCGCCCATCCGCAAATATGCTTTTGGATATTTTTTGTTAAATATGTCCACAATCCGGTATTTTGGCTTTTTTAAGTGATAATGTATTTTACTAAAGGAAAACAGAGGTATAACCAAAAAAGTAATGCGTTTTGCACTATAAGTTTAAAAATGTTTTGAAATGTATTTACCAAAATTGTTCAAATCAGAAGATTACCTTTTATTAAAAGAAATCATTATTGAAAATTCATTTTCGAGCCTGATTACATTTAATGGGCGTATCAGATCGACCAAGGCCATGTTTTTGCTTTGTGAAAATAACAGTAATAAGTTTCACTTAGAGACCCACCTCAGCAGAGCAAATCCAATATCTAAGTCTATTGAAAAAGATGATGAAGTGCTTTGTGATTTTTTAGGGGATCACACTTATATCTCCTCCTCCTGGTATGACCATATCAATGTTTCCACATGGAATTATGAGGCAGTACAAGTATATGGGGGTGTGACATTTATGTCTGATGACGAACTATACCAACATTTGTCCACTTTGACACAAAAATATGAAGCTTCACAAAAATGTCCATTAACTGTTGAAAAAATGGGACAAGCCTACATTGAGAAAGAAATGAAAGGAGCATTGGGTATCAAAATAATGCCTACAGAAGTTGCTATCAAACAAAAACTCTCTCAAAACAGGGATGACAACGACTATAACAACATCATCCAAAATCTGGAGCAATCGGATGGAATAATGAACCAAATCATTGCCCATAAAATGAAGGCATTAAGAAAACCCTGATCATATAAAATTTCGATTTTTAAAAGTAAATCACTTTTTAAAGGTGCATTTCATTTCGCTGCTTATAGTGTTCGTCGGCATATTAGGCTGCTGAAAGAAAAAATTGATGATTTAAGGGGAAAAACCCCTTTTAAGTACCATTTTATTTTTATCCCATTTCTTCATAAGTTCGCTATGGTAATATTGAACTTAACTTAAACAAAACGCTCAAAAAGTAAATGTTGGAACAAAGCACCTGGAAATCAAAACATTTAAACGCTTAAATCTTTTAACTCCCCCCCACAGGAACAAAATAAAGTTATACATTAAATCAAATTTTAATATATTGTGTTTCAGTATTGATATTAATTTGTTAAGCTAAAATTATTTTGTATGCGAGGGAATACCAAAGCCCTCCCATTAACCGTAAATTTTAAAATTCATTCAATTATTAAAGATGAAATTGTTAAAGGTTCTTTGCCACAGAAGTACGCAAAACGCTTAGGTTTTATACTTGACGGTATCGAAGGTGAAAGTATTCATGGTACTACTTGCCTGACAGCCGCACTAAATGTATCGACAGGGAAGATAGATCACTATATCATGCAACAAAGCAGGACAGAAGAAGATTTTGCAAAATACATATCGACAATATTCCAATCAAAGGGGCAAAAATGCAAAATAACATTTTTATTAGACCAGCTCAATACACATAAATCGGCAAGTCTAGTAAAATGGGTAGCACAACAAATAGACTATACAGGTAATTTGGGAACTAAAGGTAAAGAAGGTATCCTAAAAAATCAAGTATCAAGAATGGCATTTTTGGAAAGTACGAATCACAGAATAAGATTTGTATACACTCCTAAACATTGCTCATGGCTCAATCCTATAGAAAACTGGTTTAGTAAATTGCAAAAACAAAGATTAAGGAATACATCCTTCAATTCTGTGAAAGAATTGGAAGATGCAATATCTAAATATATCAGCTACGCAAATGTTTGGAATGCAAAAAAGATAAAATGGGTTTTTAGTGGTTTTTTTAAACAAAATTCAATAGCATGTTAATACTTAATTTACTTCGTTCCTGTACCACTAGGTTTAGACCAGGGGGATTTTTGTCCCCCTAATTTTATCCGCCTGTTTATTTATCCGCGGTTTTTATGGTACTTAATTTATAATAGTATGTTTATTTTATGTTTAATAGTTGGAATATACTTAACTGGATTTATAGCTTTGGCTAAAAATCTAACCTATAATGAATGTTTAATTTGGTTTGTTAAAATACCAAAGCCAAAATCGTTAAAAATATTACGTTGGCTTTATAATTCATCTAGACCAGTTAAGCCAAAAGAATTTATCTAATGATAAAAATGCAAAAATTATCATTGATGCAGCGGTTAAAAGTAACATGTGAACATCAAATTTCCATATGAATACATTTATAATATTTTTAAATGCCGATATCATAAATGTTGCAATACAAAGCAGTTCACTGCCAATTACTGCAAACTCTTCAAGTGGTACTATTTTGTGTTTTTGTTCTGACATTTTTTAAATTTTTAAGTTATGAAAAGTGAATTGAGTTTTAACGGTTTTACTGCTAACACAATAAATCATCGAGAAGCTGACTTGTTAAGGCTTCGCAAGGAGTTCCAGATAGCCACTTATCCAAGTTGGTTTTATGTTCTTCTACAAATTGGTAAATATGAGAGCTGTACTCAACATGGAGTACAATTACATGATACTCAGGATTGGGCAAAGGCAGTTTCGTACTAAGCAGTTCATTTTTACACGATTCAAAATGAGAACTTAAAAGTTGATATAATTGTTTGTTTGTAAATATAACATGTTCGGAAATGAAATCAAATTGGCTTTCAAGTTCAAAGCAGTGTGCTAGTTTTGTTTCAGGTATTAGATTTGTGAAAAAAGATTTCATTTTTAAACCTTTTTTCATTTCACAAGCCACATGCGGGTCAAAAGAGATGTTGCATGTAAAATTTAAAGATCTTTGGAGTTCGTACATTTTAGGATTTATATTATCTGTAATGTATGGTTGAATTGTTATTTTTGTATATTGTCTTTTAAACTCCATTGTTTTACTTTATATTCATGATAACGTTCAGTACTCACGACGGCTGACGATAGGAAGCTGTACGTTGAGTACATTGTTATCATGAGTATTAATTTTTTAACTTTAATTTATAATAGTATGTTTATTTTATGTTTAATAGTTGGAATATACTTAACTGGATTTATAGCTATGGCTAAAAATCTAACCTATAATAATTATTGTTTACTTATTTCCAAATGCAAACCATTAAAGCAAATAAAATTATGTACCTTCATTAATCCTTCTCCTCAAAAAACTGTATATCCGCATCGTACTCCCCATTTTCAATATCTTCTTTCTCCACCCAATAGCGGGAAGTGATGATTTCATAGGTATTTTCTTCTTTTTGGTTGTATAGCCAGATGATTTTTTCAGCATCCCCGAAGTCAGCTTGGCCCGTCACCTGATCTCCATAGAGTCGCTGTATGATACTCCTTTCACTCAGACTTTGTGCCAGTGCTTTAGTCAGGACTTCCTTATTGACTTCATTGTTTTCATTACCGGTCACTTCCATCAGGATAATAGATGCTTCCGTATTGGGAAATTTTCCTTTGTATGCCCTATATAACAGCTGATTGATATTGAACAAGTCATAGTGAAATGAAGGATTAGCATATGTTTCAGCTATTTTTTCATCCTTCATTTCGTGGCTGATGTCTTGTATCTGACCTGCGGTGAGCTGGTCACCCAACTTATAGGTAAGGATGATTTCTGCTGCTTCACTTGGCTCAAAATCTGTAATGGCCATATAGAGCAATTCTCTGAGCTCTTCAGGTTTTACCTTGTCTGCATCGGGCAAATCCATTTTGTCCAGTAGTTGGATGAAATCTTCATTGGTCCAATAGCCGGGAAGTTCATTGACTGTTTTAATGTTGAGTATTTTTACCTGTATTTTCATGTTTGACAATAATTTAGGGTTTTATTTTTTTGATCTATGGCATTAAGAGTATGTTTAAATTTTTATTGCCTTAAAATCAATGTATTATGAACCTGACTTCAAAATAATCGCCTTATATAGTTCACCTAAATGCGTTGATTATTTTATTGCCAGAACCATAATCTCTTGATTTACAACTAAGAAAAATTTGGCTCTGTTATTGTTGAAAGATGAATATTGATTGAAATCGTAAAAATTTAATGGTAATATCGGATTTCTGGGCGTGTAATTTACTATTAATTTACATAAATCATTGATTAATAGCAATTCTACCTGTCATATATTTACTTAAACAGAGCCAAAAATTTTAAACATACTCTAAACTTTCCACAACAATCTTTGTAAAGCCACAAAAATAATGTTTCTCTTACAACTCATCCTCCATAATCCACAACTGAGTCCATTTTTTTTGTCTTAACATCAGGATATGTCCACTTTTGTATCATAATTCAAATAAAATGAAGCAAATATTCAACATTCTTTTCCTTTTAAGCAGCTTGTCGATCTGGTCTCAAACAGCCATCAAAGGTCGTGTAATCGATCAGCAAGGAGTAGCCATCATCGGTGCCAATGTGTATATCGAAGGCAGTTATGACGGATCAGTATCAGACGAAAACGGAGACTTTCAGTTCAATACCTCTGAGTCAGGAGTACAAACGCTGATGGTCAGTTACTTATCTTATGAAAGCTTCAAAAAAACAGCTAATGTTTCTTCTTTATCGGGACTTATCATAAAGTTAAAGGAAAGTGTCACTTCTTTGGATGCCGTCACCATTACTGCAGGAAGCTTCGAAGCAGGGGAAAAGGCTCGTGTATCTGTACTGAAACCATTGGATATCGTCACCACAGCGGGAGCAGCGGGAGATATTATCGGGGCATTGACCACATTGCCGGGTACACAGACTGTGGGTGAAGATGGAAGGTTATTTGTCAGAGGTGGCGAAGCCAATGAAACACAAACTTTTGTCGATGGCATGAGAGTTGCTCAACCTTACGGCCCTACTGCCAACAATACGCCTACGCGAAGTCGATTTTCTCCTTTTTTGTTTAATGGTGTGTCGTTTTCGACTGGTGGCTACAGTGCAGAATACGGCGAAGCACTATCCAGCGTCTTATCGCTAAATACTATTGCAGAAACCACTCAAGACCAAACTGATATCTCATTGATGACAGTTGGTCTTGGTCTCGGCAAAACGCGCAAATGGGACAAACAGTCCGTTACCCTTAATTTGTCCTACATTAATCTCGGACCTTATCAGAAGATCGTGCCACAATCCTTGGACTGGAATAAACCCGTACAATCAGGTGGCGGGGAGATCGTGTACAGATATAAGTTTAAAAATGGTTTACTCAGAGTGTATAGCGCCTTTGATGGGTCCCGACTGGACATCAACGATCAGGATATCAACCGACCTCAGAAAGTAAGATTTGCGCTAAAAAATAAGAATGCTTATGGTAATATTACTTATAAAGGTACCTTAGGAAAGGAATGGATGATACATTCAGGTGTAAGTTTAGGTCAAGGAAACAATAGGATTTCTATTGATCAAGATAAATTGACAAATACTGAAAATGCCATGCATGCCAAGCTCAAACTCACGCGTACCATCTCTGACAGAATCTCGATTTATGGTGGATTGGATTACTTTTATACTGAATTTGACGAAAAATACGCTGAAGCTACAGGCCAGGAATATCCTTTAGGCTTTACTAATCATATAGGAGCTGCTTATGTGGAGTCTGATATTTTCTTTAGCAAAAACCTTGCATTCAAAGTCGGTGGCAGGGCTACCAGAAATAACCTTTTGGATGAGGTCCACTTTAATCCAAGGGCTTCAATGGCTTACAAAGTATCTAAGAGCAGTCAGTTTTCCTTTGCTTATGGAGATTTTACACAGATGCCCAATACCGATTTTGTCAAGTTCAACCAAAATGTGGATTCTGAACGTGCGCAACACTATATCCTCAATTATCAGTATAACAAAGAAAAACGTTTGCTCCGTACAGAAGTTTATATCAAAGACTACAGTAATCTTGTTAAGTTCAATACTGAGCGTCCTCAGTTTAATGCCGCATACAATAATAATGGCAGTGGGTTTGCTCGTGGTATCGATATATTCTGGAGAGATAGCAAAACGATCAAATACACCGATTACTGGATTTCGTATTCTTATATTGACTCAGAGCGAGATTACCGCAATTTCCCCGTACAGGCCACACCATCATTTATTGCCAATCATACCCTTTCTATCGTCACTAAACACTGGATCGAAAAACTCACTTCTCAAATCGGTTTTTCTTACACTGTCAACTCCGGAAGACCGTATAATAATCCCAATGAAAATACCTTTATGAATGGCAAAACCAAGGCTTTCCAAAATCTGAGTTTTAACTGGGCTTACTTGATAACGCAACAGAAGATTTTATACTTTTCCATCTCCAATATCTTAGGCACGGATAATGTATTTGGCTACCAATATGCACGTACACCTGACACTGAAGGTCAGTATCAGCGACGAGCTATCGGTCAGCCGGCAGATAGATTTGTATTCTTAGGTTTCTTTTGGACAATCAGTGCGGATAAGAAGAAAAATAAGTTGGACAATTTGTAAAAAGTGATGGAATAGTATACAAGGATTTTACCCAAAATCTTCGATAATGGATCTTACTTTTCCAGCTGCATAGACAGGAATATTTATAAGTTTAAATGGTTTTCCATTTATTGTTTTTACATCTTCAATAGCGTATTTGTTTGTACTAATTCTAATAGCAAGATTGTTGGTCAACTCTATCCATGAATTCAAATAATGATCGTAGCCGAGCATGAGAGCCGTTAAAAAATGATCGCAAATCATTTTAGACTCGAACTGCGAGACCCTTCTCGCAGCTAAGACAATATTAGTTTACAAAATTATTGACAATCCGCCGCGGCGGAGATGACTGATTGTTTTGAGACAAAATCACAACCAATCAGAGATGAACTGGTGCATCCAACGAAGATATTACATTATCTTTGTGTGATTTACAAACATGGAGAGTCCGCCAAAGACGGAGAGACTTTCACGCACGGTTCTGTGGGAAGGTTGGGGTGAAATTCCCCTGCCTGACCCGATTAAGCACAATAGAATAAATCCAAATGGCGTGTAATTTCATATTAGAACTCAAAATAATAAGTACTTTTGTTTTAAATTCCAATCATAATGTCTAAAGTTAAATTTATTGATCTTTTTTGTGGCATAGGTGGCTTTCGGACAGCTATGGATCAAGCTTGCATAGAAAACGACCTCATACCCGAGTGCGTTTTTTCATCGGACATTGATAAATATTGCCAAGATAGCTATGAAGCTAATTTTGGACACAGACCATTTGGCGATATAACAAAGATTGATGAAAAAGATATTCCAGACCATGATATTTTATTTGCAGGCTTCCCTTGTCAGCCTTTTAGCATCATAGGTCAAATGCAAGGTTTCAATGACATCAGGGGAACTTTGTTTTTTGACATTGCAAGAATATTAAAACACAAAAAACCTAAAGCTTTTGTTCTTGAAAACGTAAAACAACTTGTTGGTCATAATGGTGGAAATACCCCGAAAACGATTATCAAAACTTTAGAAAAAGATTTGGGCTATACTGTAACGTTTGCTGTTCTAAATGCATTAGACTATGGTCTACCACAAAAACGAGAACGTGTAATAATAATTGGTCATAAAGATCCAATTTTGTTTAGTTTTCCTTCTCCTGTGAGACCATTTAAACCACTTTCTGAAATATTAGAAAAGAAGGTTGATTTGAAACATTATGCTTCTGAGTATATTGCCCAAAAACAAAAGCAAACGCATAAATCTGCATATAAATTATCTATTTGGCACGAAAACAAAGCAGGAAACATATGTTCTTATCCTTATTCCTGTGCACTTAGAGCTGGTGCTTCTTACAACTATTTACTCGTTAATGGGGAAAGACGTTTAACACCAAGAGAAATGTTCCGTTTACAAGGTTTCCCAGACAGTTACAAAATTGTTGTTGCGGACGGACAAGCCAGAAAACAGGCAGGTAATGCTGTTCCGGTCAATTTGGTTAAAGCTGTAATTTTAAAATTATTACCTTTTGTTGCTCCAGATATGGATATGACATCAGTTTTAAGGGAATATGGAGTAAAATATGGAGAACAATAAATCACCGAAACTAAGAACAGTAAACAAATCTGTTTCAGCATTTCCATTAAATGAATTTCCTAAAGATTTTCCATTTTTACTTGGTAAGGAGTTAATTTATTTGTTAGCAGCCAAAGGTAAACCTGAACTTGAAGGCTCAGAATGGGAAAGTATTTTTGCAACTTGCATCGGTGCTGATTGGAAAACTTCCAATGTAGGACTTGATGATGTTATTATGGGTAATACTGCTTGGGGAGCCAAAACAGTAAAATCCACGAATCCATTAGCACAAAAAAAAGTCCGATTAATTTCTGGTAGAAACTCGCCTAATTATTCATTTGGAGAAAGAAGTGACCAAAAGGCTGACCCTAAATTAATTGGCAATCTTGTTCTTGAAATTTGGAATGAAAGAGTTTCTGCTATAAGAGAAAAATTCAAACATTTAAGAACAGTGGTTTTAATAAAATCTAATGATCTTTCAAAAGTTTTAGTTTTTGAGTTCGAAACGATAAGAAATGACTATGAACTTTACAAATGGGAATGGAATGAAAGGGGAAATTTGATAGGAACAAATATTAAAAATGGAGAGCATGTATTCACGTGACAACCACATGGTTCACAATTCACCATCATTGAAAATATTCCTGAAAATAGCTTATTAATTGAAATTAGAAAACCAGAAGCATTAAATAAGGAACTTATCCTAACAACATTGGGCTTTGATAAAACATGGATTACAATAACAAAGAGATAGTAAACAACTGTGCTTAACAATGCACTGGACGGACAGACTTGCTAACGCTGTGTCCGCCGGCAGTGCTGGACGTTAGCTGCAAGCATATCGAAACTCACGACAGATAGAAAATGAAGGAAATTATTGAACTTTCAGATAAAGAATTAACAATCGACAGAAATGAATACCTAAAAGTTAAAGGAAGCATTGACACTAATTTATATTATATCGAAAGTGGAAGTTTGAGAATTTTTGTATTGGACGATTACGAAGAACAAACTATTAGGTTAGGTTACAAAGAAAATTTAATTGTTTCGTTAGACTCATTTTTGACAAGAAAACCTTCTGACTTATTTATTCAAGCAATTAAAAAGACTGTGGTAAAAGTCGTAACCAAAGAACAAATTGACATATTTTTGGAAAAAGAAAATAATCAAAATCTATGGACAAAAATTTTAGAAGACTTGGTTATCCAACAAATGGAACGAGAAATTGACATTTTGACAAATTCGCCAAAAGAAAGATATGAAAGAGTTTTAAAACGAAATCCACAACTTTTTCAAGAAATTCCAAACAGACATATTGCAAATTATTTGAGAATGAGTGCCGAAACTTTATCAAGACTAAAAAAGTCTTGACTTCAATCAAGATTTATGGAAAATGCTTTTTATAACTTTGCATAAAATTTAAATAATATGCAATCTGAAAATTTAATACAATCGCTTTTAGAGCAAACAAGACAAATTATAAATCAAATTGAAAAACTAAAAACCTATGAGTTACAAACTTTGACGTGGAAAGAAAATGAAACTTCGTGGAGTATTTTAGAATGTCTGGAACATTTGAATTTATATGGCGATTTTTATTTGCCAGAAATGGAAAACAAAATAAAAAATTCAACCACTAAAACAGATATTGAATTTAAAAACGGGATTTTAGGAAATTACTTTGCAAAAAGTATGTTGCCAAAAGAAAAGTTGAATAAAATGAAAACATTTAAAGACAAAAATCCCTTAAATGCAGACCTTGACAAAACAGTAATTGACAAATTTATAAACCAACAAATTAAACTTTTGGATTTGTTAAATCAATCAAGAAATGTGAGTTTAAACAAAGTTAAAATTCAAACCTCAATTTCAAGTTTAATCAAACTAAAACTAGGCGACACTTTTCAATTTTTTATCAATCACATAATTAGACATTTAAAGCAAATTGATAGAATACAAAAAACAATAAAAAATGCCAGCAGCTAATCGAGTAGACGGCCCCTATAGCCGAAGCTGTTGGGGAGCGAGCACCTTCGCCACGGCGCACACAGTCTTACACCACCGTACGTACGCAAATACTTCCCTTAGCCGCAATTGATATTGCGGTTCTCTCGTTTTGATCAGACATCAAGTCTGATCAATAGTTTTAATTAAAAAACTACCACTCGTTCACAAACTGATGGGTTCAGTTTAAAGTACATGTCCAAAAGTGATTGATCCCTGATCCCCACGTTTCTTAAGTCGTTGCAGTCTTCGTCCTGCTTACTTCAGTGCATAGATCGGTCTAAACTCCGCCGCAGCGGACAGCTTGCTAATACTTCTGGGCGTCACACCAGCGTATGAGAGACTTTCACTCTCAAGATAAACTGCTCCTTTAAGCAGTTTGTACAACTTAATTCAAAGTTGTACATTTGCCATTCAAGGCACACACAATGTACATACGACAGATTCCTTTCAGTCGTCCGATCACATGTACTTGACCGTTACCTGCCATTTCAATGCAAACAATAAAATTTTACATTATGAAAATATTAATAACATCAATTTTAGCAACTATGCTAGTCTTATCAGTCCAAATCAAATTGGTTGCCCAGACAAAAGCAGATAGTATAAGTACTGTCTTTCCAAAAGTTTTGGTAGTAAATGACCAAAAACAAGTATTACTTTATTATGACACTAACAGAAAAGCCTACGAAGTGCCAAGTATGGGTACAATAGATGGCCCAATTTCATACAAGTCATATATTGACTCAACAGCAAAAGATATGGGCATTGAATACAACAGCTTGAGAATGGGTGGATTATTTACATATATATATCCGAAAGCGTATAGTACTTACATTCGACCATATTTTGTCATAAAATTTACAAAGTATTCTAATCATATTGGTTTAGCAGATTCAACCTACAAATGGTTTTCCTATAAAGATGCGGTAAAGGAAATTCCATACCCTGCCTCATCACTAATTGTTGAAAAAATACTCTTTCAACCCAAGACTGTTTGGGGAGCAACGTTTGAGGAATACGGTTATACTAGCCCGGTTGACAGAACTAAAATTAAATTCAAAATATTGGAAGATTTTTTTAAACTCAACTAACAAAGGCATGAAAAAACAAATTATTATTTCGATGTATTGCTTATTGTCTATTTCATTTTCTGCATTTGCACAGTTGCAATTTTCCCAATCTCAGTTAAAAGAAGATTTGCTTTTTATAAAACAAGATTAGAGCAATCAAAATGATTGAACAAGTATTGCATCCTAGAAATCTCGAACGAGCATTGCGACAAGTAATGGTCAATAAAGGAAGTGCAGGTGTTGATGGATTGAAAGATAGAGATTTGGATGAAGTTCGAAAATTATTTACTGACAAAACTCAAAGAATTTAAACATCCATTCTTGCATCAAGCATTCCATTGTTCAAGGTGTTGATTATGGTTACTTGTGGTGGAATAAGTATTTAGAAGTTGATGGAACTAGATATTACACATTTGGACCACAAGGAAATGGCGGACAAAAAATCTATCTTTTGAAAGAGCAAAATATGGTAATAGTAATTACGGGTGGTAACTATAATTCACAATCACCAAGTGATGAATTAATTAAAAAGTGTATTTTACCAGCATTCAATAAAAAATAATGAAAAACGAAAAACAGCACACTAAAAGAGAAATCAAATGATTAAAATACTTTGCATTTTCATTTTAGAACTTTTGACAAGTTACTCAACGTTTGGAAAATCTGTTGAAGACAAATCTGTAATTGCATTTAGTTTGGACACTTTGAAATTATACGACCAAAGCAGACAGAGAGAAATTCCAATTGCAATTTATAAACCAACCTCAAAAGTTTCTGGAAAACAAAAAATTATCATTTTCAGTCACGGCTATGGACAAAACAAAGGTGGAGACTATTTGGCATACTCATATTTCACAGAGTTCTTAGCTTCAAAAGGCTATTTTGTTGTAAGTATTCAACACGAACTTGCAACTGACAGTTTGTTGCCTTTGACAGGAAATCCAAAAATCGTTAGACGACCATTTTGGGAACGTGGTGCAGACAATATTTTATTTGTCATCAACGAACTTCAAAAGACAAATCCAGATTTGGACTATAATCACATTACGCTGATTGGACATTCAAATGGTGGAGATATGACTGCTCTTTTTCCACAGAAATACCCAAACATAGTAGAAAAAATAATAACGTTGGACAACAGAAGAATGGCATTACCTAAAATAAAAAAAGTCAAAGTATATTCTTTACGTTCAAGTGACCAACCAGCAGACGAAGGAGTTTTGCCAACAGAAAAAGAAATTAAAAAGTATAGAATAAAAATAGTAAAATTAGCAAATACGACCCATAATGAAATGGACGACAATGCGAATGACGAACAACGAAAAGAAATTCAAAAACTTATCTTCACGTTTATAAATGACTGAAAACAAAGAACAACGAACCGCTAGCATCATCGATCACTTTAGCCTCAAAATCTTCTGATATCCTTAGCTCGCCATCACAGAGCATGGCTCTCAATCTTTTCAAAAAATATACCTTATAGATGAGTTCCATCACCCTTTGTGGGAATAAAAATTTACCATTACCTCTCTTGCCTTCTACCCATTTGCCATCCTTGTCGACCCCGCTACCAGAGACGATACAGTGGATGTGAGATGAAAACTCAGATCCTGGATCCACGGTTAGGTTGTGAGAAAGTGTAATGGGCGTCTTGATTACTGATTACACGGCATCCGGAGTAAAGTAGGCAGGAATATCACAAAGGGTAATATGCGGAACAAGAGAAGTCATTGCTGTTCAGTTAACTTTCAAAAGTAGCTGACATACAAATGTCGTATGAAGCTATGGTGGCAGACCAAATCGTAGTAGTGATGAGTATCTTGTAATGGGATAGGAGCATGAGAGCCGTTAAAAAATGATCGCAAATCATTTTAGGGCGGAACTTCAAAACCCTTTTTGCAGTTACTATGGTTTATTCGGTTCTGTGGGAAAGTTGGGGTGAAATTCCCCTGCCTGACCCGATTGAAGCCAATTTCAGGACGAAACGCAAAGTTGAAATCCGATATTTTATTTTAGAGTATTAAAAATAAGATGATGATAAAAGCGGCCAAAACTAATATAGGTCTATTCCTAACAGTACTATTTGTCTTGCTACAAACAAATGTAAAGGCACAGCTTCTGACGGTGAGCGGTAAGAAAATCATTAATACTTCCAATAACCAGGAGGTTCTTTTAAATGCAATCAATTTTGGAAATTGGATGGTTATGGAAGGTTACATGATGAATTCTACTAACCAGGCGACTGCTCAACATAAATGGAAACAGAAATTAACCACATTGATTGGCAGCACAAATACCGCTACTTTTTATAATGCTTGGCTTGCTAATCATGTTACACAGTCTGACATCATTCAGGTAAAAAATTGGGGATTTAATGCAGTACGATTGCCGCTTCACTACGAGTATTTTGTAAATGCCGGTACCCCCGATGTCTGGAATAACCAGGGGTTTACTATTTTGGATAGCGTTATTTCCTGGTGCACTGCTGCCGGAGTATATGCCATCATTGATTTACATGCCGCTCCGGGCGGGCAAAGTAACAATGACATCAGTGATTATGATAATACTAAGCCTTCTTTATGGGAAAGTGATGCAAATAAAACCAAGACGGTTGAACTTTGGAAAAAATTATCAGAAAGATATAAGGCAGAGCCCTGGGTTGCCGGTTATGATTTAATCAACGAGCCTGCCTGGAATTTACCTGGAGGGATAGCTTTACGAGATATCTACCAACGACTAACCAATGTTATCAGGGGTAATGGTGATAATCACATATTATTTATCGAAGGAAACTGGTATGCTAATGATTATACAGGTCTTACACCTGCCTGGGATGCGAATATGGTTTATGTTTTCCATAAGTATTGGTCAAATGCAACATCAGAGGATATAAAATGGATAACAGACTTTCGCACCACTCATAACAGGCCCATATGGTGCGGGGAACATGGAGAAAACAGCAACGATCATTTTACAAAAATTGTTGAGACGTTTAGTGCTAATAGTATTGGTTTCTCGTGGTGGCCTATGAAAAAATTTCAAAGTATAAATGATTTTGCAGATGCTAAATTTCCTGCAGGCTATACAGATCTTCTGAATTATTTAGGAGGTACAAATCCAACTCTTAATCCTACTACCGCCTTTAATACACTAATGCAATTAGCAGAGAATGTAAAACTGGCTAATTGTACAGTACAATCAGAAGTACTGCGATCCATTTTTACACAACCAGGTAATAGAAATACTGAAGCATTCTCAAACAATCCTATACCTGGGAAATTGTTTACACCAAACTACGATAAAGGAATGAATGGATATGCTTATTCAGATCAGGCCTGGGAAGATGTGCGGCTGACAACAGGTAATTATACTGCCTGGAATAATGGCTGGGTGTATCGCAATAATGGAGTAGATATTGAGGCCACTTCAGACCACTTATCGAATGGCTATACTGTTGGATGGTTTAACAGGGGCGAATGGTTGAAATATACTGTAAATGTAGCTACTGCCGGTACCTATACTATTGAATTCAGGGTCGCTAAAGGAAATGCTGCGAGCGGAACGGTGCAAATACAAAATGCAGATGGAACAGAAATATTGGCAACTTCAATGGTACCCGCCACCGGAAGTTGGAGCACCTGGACAACGGTTAGTGTTACAGGAGGATTCCAGACAGCCGGTTTGCAAGAAATCAGAATGGTTAATACTTCAGGGGAATTTAATGTTAATTCAATCAATTTTGTTTTTCAAAATTCCACAATACCGGCTGTAGTACCTGTTGCTCCATCGCAAAAGGTGATTAGCCTGAAAGGAAATAATAGTAAGTATGTGAATCTTTCAGGAGCTGATAACCTGATTACCTGTACAGGAGCAACCCAGGGTTATACTGAAGAATTTTCTGTAGTTGATGCTGGCAACGGGCTGGTGGCATTGAAAGGAAGTAATGGTAAATATATAAGTGTAAAAGGCACCAATAATCTGCTTTATTGCAATGCATCAGTAATAGGAACAAATGAAAAATTTACCATGTCAGATTTATGCGGGGCACTGTCACTAAAAGGATATAATAACCTCTATGTTTCTTCCGATAACGGTGCAACAACCGGAATGCCCTGTAACAGAACAACAGCACAAGGGTGGGAATATTTCAATTGGACATATATCCGAAATAATGACATTATTACCGGTATAACAGATGTGCTTGCAGCAAATGGGTATAAAGTATTTCCCAACCCGACTCAGAATACAATCAATATCTCATCCATCTCTTCTGCATTAAACAAGCATCTTAAAATTATTATTTATGATCTGAACGGAAGGGCAGTTATTAATACTTCATTAACAGGATCGAACAAAAGTATTGATTTAAGCATTATTCCTGATGGTGTTTACTTAATGAAAATCATTGAACCTAAAAAATCAATTACAGTTAAAATCATTAAGGTCAATTAAAAGACCCAATGGTTATTATCCGCCTTAAATCTTGTTTGTCGATGCTGCCTAACCATGGGCTGGCCCGAGCCGAAGCCATGGTATTGGAAGCCCAATAAAAATAGTCTCTATCTTATCACAGATTATCAACTGAATAACCTTTATTTTTAACCTCAATAAATCTTTTTAACCAAACATCTAAAATCAAGAAAATGTCATAGCCTGGAAATGCGTCACATTTAAAGATTCAAGCCCAAAATCAAATTCCACACCCTGCATTTTCAAGGCTTGAACTCAATACAAGAAAGCTGCCCCGTGCATAATGCGCTCCGCTACATCCGCAGCTTGACGATTTTGATAATTTTCTAATGGCGTGCTTCGCACCCAATCATTGAAAGCCCCCATGGCTGGGCCGCACCAGATTTGATAATCTAATGTACGGTCGAGTGTTCCCGTGTTTGCCCAGTTGGACGACAAACCCAAATACCAACGAAAAATCAAAACCATTTTGCAGTGTGGGTTGCCTTTTGCACGTTCTATTTGCTCAGGGTCGCGCGATTCAAAAAAACTGATACAGGCCTACCAAAATTCTTCTACTGGCTTTCTGGACACCTTCTTTTCCAATTTTTCGCCACAGCGCCCGATTCCAAGGCTTCTTCTACAGGTGAATGAATCAAATTTACGGCATAGGTCTGAGAAGGTAGCGCACTTTGAATTTTATCCAAGCTACCTGAATGTGGGAAGGCACCAATCCAGCCGATCCAAATGAACCCAATAAACACGCCTTGCTGATGGCGATGACCAAATCTGCTGAGGCGATGCCGTTGGCCATGGCACCAGTTTTGTAGGCGTGGATTAATCGAAATTTTGGGCTTAAACAATAATTATTATGATTTGCACAATGGGGATATAAATAGTGGTTTGTCAAGATAAAAAGTGGCTTTGTTAGAGTCTATATATGATAAGTAGAGTGTCTATATATATTCCATTGTTCAAGGCAAAAATTAGATTCATAGCAACACCAAACTGAGAGTTTTTAACACTTAGATTTGGACTGAAAACAACTTTTAGTTAAGTTTTAAGTCATAGAAGAATATCTCTGTTGCTATGTATGAATAGTAGGCGTAAGTAGTAAAAAATACAGTATGATGAAAAAAATCAAATAGTAAAAATGAAATACAATGAATTCAAAAATCCAAATGAAGGTGCACCCAAAGCTATCAAAATTATAGAGCCATTGGTTGCGATACGACAAATCATGATACATGTGCTGCCACCCAATTTTCAAAAGGTAAGGTCTTTATCCCGGCCTTTTTTGTTTCACTCTCCAAATACTATTTCTGGTCTTCATCTTCCTCATCATCGATATCTTTGACAAGATCGTTGACATCTTTGGTGGCTTTTTTGAGTTTATCCAGATCTTTTTCTTTTTTGATATGAGGGGCAACTTTGGAGTCAATCGGTGATTCTGAAAATACAAAACCTTTGGCATCTGTACCAATATATATGGTATCTCCGGCACTGAATTTTCCAGAAAGCACATTTTTGGCCAATTCATTGATGATTTCTTTTTGTATGACTCTAGCCATAGGTCGGGCACCAAACTGAGGCTCATAACCCAAATCAGCCAAAAGATTCATCGCTGACTCATCAAACTGTATGCCTATCTCCTGCTTTGCAAGATTTTTTGTCAGCTTTTTGATCATCAGCTGAGCTATCTGTTTGATCTCTGATTTTGATAGAGGTAAAAACATGATTTTTTCATCTATCCTGTTGAGAAATTCCGGCCTGAGTGTTTCTTTGAGCAGGTCAAACACTTCTACTTTGGTTGTTTCGATGATGTCTGCTTTATGTTTATCACCCAAAGCATCCAGATCTTCAAAGTTTTCCAGAATGGTTTCGGATCCCATGTTGGATGTCATGATGATGATGGTATTTTTGAAGTTGGCGACCCGGCCTTTGTTGTCCGTGAGCCTGCCATCATCGAGCACCTGCAGCAGGATATTGAAAGTATCAGGGTGTGCTTTTTCAATTTCATCCAGCAGGATGATAGAATAAGGCCTTCTTCGTACAGCTTCGGTCAATTGGCCGCCCTCGTCATAACCCACATACCCCGGAGGCGCACCTACTAATCTGGAGACGGAGTGTTTTTCCTGATATTCGCTCATATCTATACGTGTGATAGCAGATTCGTCGTCAAACAACACTTCTGCCAGTGCTTTGGCAAGTTCTGTCTTTCCTACACCGGTAGGGCCCAGAAAAATGAAAGAACCAATAGGTTTTCTCTCGTCCTGGAGACCGGCACGGCTTCTTCTTACAGCATCTGCAACAGCCACCACTGCTTCTTTCTGTCCGATCAACCTTTTTCCTATCTCATCTTCCAGGGAAAGGAGTTTAGTTTTTTCACTTTGCATCATTTTAGATACTGGAATTCCGGTCCATTTACTGATGACGTCTGCGATATCATTTGCAGTCACGACTTCGTTTGTAAATCGACTTTCTTCCGGCAATTGATCCAGTTTTTCATTGGCTACCTGTAGCTGGGCTTCTTTTTCTTTGAGGTCACCGTATCTTATTTTCGCTACTTTTTCAAAATCACTATCTCTTTCTGCCTTTTGAGCTTCATATTCCAGCTGCTCTATTTGTTTTCTGATATTCTGGATGGTATCTACAATCTCTTTTTCAGATTGCCATGCTGCTTTCACAGAATCCAGTTTTTCCTTTGTGTTGGCTATCAGCTCAGAAATTACTTTAAGCTTTTTGTCATCTTTCTCTTTTTTGATAAATTCCCTTTCTATCTCTAATTGACGAACTTTTCTGTCCAGTTCATCCACATCTTCAGGAACAGAATCGAGTTCAAGCCGAAGTTTTGCAGATGCTTCATCTATCAGGTCGATCGCTTTGTCAGGAAGTTTTCTTTCCGAAATGTACCTATGCGACAACTCTGCTGCTGCGATCAGCGCCTCGTCGAGAATACCTATTTTGGTGATACACTTCATATTTTTCCTGTATACCTCTGAGGATAGAAATAGTATCTTCTACAGAGGGTTCGTCGATATTGACCGTCTGAAATCTTCTTACCAGTGCCTTATCGTTTTCAAAATATTTTTGGTATTCATCCAAAGTAGTGGCACCAATAGTCCTGAGTTCGCCACGAGCCAGGGCAGGTTTGAGTATGTTGGCAGCATCCATAGCCCCCTGACCACCTCCGGTACCTATCAGGTGTGTATTTCATCAACAAAAGAATGATTTCGCCATCAGAAGCTATGACTTCATTGATTACGGCTTTCAGTCTTTCTTCAAATTCTCCTTTATATTTGGCACCTGCAACCAGTGCTGCCATATCGAGTGTAAAAATCCTTTTGGTCTTGAGATTTTCGGGAACGTCATGTTTTACTATCCGCCATGCTATACCCTCGACGATAGCCGTTTTGCCTACCCCGGGATCACCCAGCAGGATGGGGTTGTTCTTTTTCCTTCTTGAGAGTATGTGAAGGATGCGTCGTATCTCTTCATCCCGACCGATGATCGGGTCAAGTTTTCCTGCTTCTGCCCTTTCATTGAGGTCGACTGCAAACTTCTTGAGTGAATTGTATTGGTTTTCTGCATTTTGATCCGTTACTTTCCTTCCCTTACGAAGTTCAAGGATGGCAGCTTTCATTTTGTCGGTAGTAACACCTTGATTTTTCAGGATGGTAGCTGCTTTGTCATTTCCCATGATGATGCCGAGCAGCATGAGTTCAATGGAGATATATTCGTCACCAAAATCCTTAAGCAACTTTTTGGCAACAGCTAAAGCTTTGTTGGCATCATTGGTGAGATATTGTTTGTCACCGCCTTGTACTTTTGGAAATTTTTCCAACTCCACATTGAGGTCTCTTTTCAGCATTGGGATGTTGACGCCTACTTTATTGAGTAGAAATTCAGCAAGTTTTTCATCTGTCTCTATGATACCCTTGATGAGGTGTATAGTATCAACGCCCTGCTGGTCAAGGGATCCCGCAAGTTGCTGTGACTTCAATATGGCTTCCTGTGCGTTTACTGTAAAATTTTCGTATGTCATGGCCTGTTATTTATTAAATGTTGTACAATTTTTCATGTCACAATTCTATAATCAAAAGCAATTAGATTACGAAAAATTTCAATTTTAATTCTTTGAAAATGTTTCAATTAAAATTTAAAATTTCACAATCAAATTTACTTTAAGTATAACTGCAAATATGTTTCCAAATCCATAATTACTGACATTTTGGCATTTACAATTTAATTTTATAGTCATTCAGTCATTCAAGATCTCAAAATTAATGAAATATCGGCATATTTTTTAAACCTATTTTATGTGCTGATGTTGGTCACCTGCAAAATATTATAATCATGTCAAACGATAAAAAAGGAAATGTAAAGGTAGGAGATGTCATACCGGCATTTGACGCTGTAAATGAAAAAGGAGAAAAGGTCACACCTGACACACTTAAAGGTCACAAAAATATCATCTTTTTTTACGGGCAGGATGATACCCCGACATGTACTAAAGAAGCTTGCAATCTACGGGATAATTTTAAGGCATTTGACTCCAAAGGCTACCGAATCTATGGTGTAAGCAAAGACAATGAAAAGAAACATCAGAAATTTATCAATAAATACGACCTTCCTTATTCCCTGATCGCCGATAAAGAGCTCTCTATGATGAGTGCTTTTGGATATTACGGACCTAAAATATTTATGGGCAAGCAAGTCAATGGAGTGTACAGAACCACTGTAGTCACTAATGAAAAGGGTATCATCACGCACATCATCGAAGATGTGGTTTCAGGCGATCATTCCAATCAATTGAAAACGGCTTTGGGAATCTGACGTATCTTTTGGATTATGTTCAAAACATACTCTTACATGCCCTTAATTAATATTGAACCTCAGAGTTACCCCCGATCTGATTGTCGTCACAGGAAATGATAATGTAGTACGCGGAGTAATCTTAGAGTAATCAAAGTAAAATCTTAAAGCTAGGTTTTTGTTGACATCGTATTCGATAGTGGGATTCAATGTGACTGTTTTACTGCCTCTGTCTGCCTGTGCATCTATACCGGTAAGCAAATCGTATATCTGAGAAATATCATCTCTCAGTGAATAGCTTAGGTTGATACGGATATCTCGGCTTTTAGCCACAGATGTTCTTGTAGGTGAGTCTATAGGTGAGTCATCTGCCACATCACCTTTTTTAGTCTTTTTAGGTTTTTTTGCTTTGCTTGTTTTGACATTTTTAATAATATAACCACCTCCCAAAACTATTTCCTTACTCTTGTTTTCACGCAGTTGTGTTATACCCAGTTCGAGTGCCCTTGTCATTTTGAACTCAAAATCCAGTTTCATATCCTTGACTGTTTTGACACTCACACCTATGACAGGTACAAACTGCTCCTGAATGCTTACTGCCGGTATTTCGAGCCGAGAGTAG
The DNA here is from genome assembly GCA_016718205.1 of Saprospiraceae bacterium. Classification (GTDB taxonomy): domain Bacteria; phylum Bacteroidota; class Bacteroidia; order Chitinophagales; family Saprospiraceae; genus OLB9. The sequence continues at coordinate 307,082 of JADKEB010000033.1, read as the reverse complement.
TAATTGTTGTTCGGCGAGAGTTCTATGAATGGATCTTTTGAGTTGAAATTTGGTGATGTCTGGAAGTTGTTTATCCTGATGGATGATGTATATCCATGTTTGATGGCAATATTTGAAAAGATGTTTTTAAACATTTTCAATTTTGAAAGTCCATTGTAATTGAGTTGCCAGTTGGGTTTCGGGATATAAGTATTGCTTGCAAAAACTTTTTGCTGATCAAGGGCTACATCAAATGCTGATTGTCTTGTATAGGCAGCAATGAATGCAGGTACAGTGACGCTATTGTGTGATGGCCCATACCCTTCCACATAGGAAGGATCAGCCGGGTGTACTCCCGGATTGGATATATTGGGCAACCTCCGGGATATGATTTCTCTATTTTGTTTGAACTGATTGTACAAACCAAAACTCTCATCAAAAAGGGTATTCATAGCAAAAAAGGACGCATCAAACGATCCTACATCATATTTTGCAAGCTGGAGATACTTGTCACTTCCATCCATTTTTTTATTTCTGAATACCTCGGTGTGATTTTCCTGATACCCTTTTTTCATAGATACATCGATACTGAAATCCTTGAATGGCTCGATAAGTAATTTTGCATCAAAAGTCTGCCTTTTGGTTTGTGAGAGGGCATCATTAAAATTGTAACTTGGGTTGAACCATGATTTATTTCTGGTCAGCCAGTTATCATTTCCCGCAAGGTTGGGTTGCACTCCTCCGATGAAATCCCAGCCAGGCGACGTAAATCCTTCGCTTTGCCCCAACAATTGAGTTTGTGGCATAAAACCCGGGATCACGGTACTTCTATCATCTTTATAATTAAACTTGACAGACCTGATCAGCATCAATGGTCTGAGTATGACTCTTTCAGCCATGGATGGATCTCTGGGTTTATCTTCTTTTTCCTGCTTTTTGGATTGTTTTTTGGTATCCGTGTCATCCTGTACCTGATCGGTAGCCGGAGCTTTGGTAACATCCGAAGGGTCTGAGCTCTTTCTGTCAGCAGGAGTAGATCTTTTGCGTGGTGCTCTCGTGGCCTTGCCGGATTCAATAGCTTTCAGGTAGGAAAACTTATTGTAGAGTTTGCTAAAATCAAAAGTCACATTAAAGCCGGCATTTTGACTGTTGCGAATCACATTGCCCAATGGAGTCCCAAGATCATCAATCGTAATAAGACTGCCTCCGTCCCATCCATATTCTGCCTTGTAATCAGCGGCACCATTGATCCAGTCCAGAATCGGGATGCTTCTGAAAGGCAATCTGTAATTGAGCGAAGCATTATGAGTATAATTTTTACTTCGTCCCAGATTTCGGATATTCTGATTTCTGTATCGACCGGGATATTCAGGATCGTCGATGACATTTTGTGTCACATTTCGACCTTCCGCATCAAACCATTCTCTTTCTTCTGCCGATTCTGCTATTCCTGCCTGTCTTATCTGGTCAATGATAGAATTACTGGTAGCTCTAAAATTAAATCTAAGGGATTTGGTAATGTCCCAATCCAATACATAGTTTCTCTCCCATCTGTACCGCTTATCATCAAATATAAACACTGGTGTATTGGGAAGTCTGTATGTCCTCGAATTATCCTGATTGATCATCCTGCTGGTAAATGAAAAGTTGCTTGGCAGCAAGCTAAAATTAAACTCTGAAAGCAGTTTCAGGGCCGGTATTTTGATAAACTTAAGAGGTTCGATATATTTTGACTGACGGGCAAATACGTAATCCAGTCCGATAGACCGGTTGACTGCCTTGTCTTCTTTAATGAGCGGGTCTGACTTGGTATTTTCAGTATAGGCATAAGAAAAAGCCACATTGGAAGGTGACCACGGCTTACCTGTGCCTCCTGCCTGCGTCCTGACATTGGTCACATTAAATGTTCTGATGGTAATTTCTTCTCTTGCTATCTCTTTTATAGAGTCTCTTTTAGTGCTGTTTTCAATAAGACTTAACTTTTCTCCTACTTCTAAATCCTGATCAAACGGATCAAACTGTGGAGTGATATATGTCTTCTGATATTGTGCATACACCGGCGCAGAGATTTTGAGTGCCTGTGGCAAAAGTTTACCGGCATCAATATTGGCTGCGATGTCGAATTGAAATGTTTCCTCTCTGTTTCGTTCCATCAGCCTTTTGTCCAATGCTCCAAAACCAATGCTGGAATAATTGGCAGAAAAATTCAGTTCTCCCAAGTCGGCCATTTGCAATTGTACCTTACCTATTGCCGCGCCTCCACCGGATTCATCAAATCCAGTCACCCGCAGCTCATTGATCCATATTTCTCCATTTACTAATTTATCAGTCTCCAGATTTTTGATGGCCACCTGGAAAACTTTTACCAATCCCAATGAAGGGTTTCCAACCATTCTTATGATATCACCTTTTTCAGGATTGATGACCATCTGGACTGTGTCCCTAACATGGATGTTATTTTTAATTCTAAACCTTTTCAATTCCAGAAGACTATCCAAAGGTATATTGATGTAATTTTTATCGGGCCATATATTGTCCGGGCTCTGAATACCTGGTTTTGACATAGTGAGAGGCAGGATATACTCGTAATAGTTATTGGCACCTTTTGCTTTTACATTGGTATTGTTGCTATTATCAAAGTCTTTACCAAGTCGTAAGACAACAGCGAGTTTTCTATCATCAATCTCAGGTCCGTCCAGTGCTCTCTCTGCATGCACAAACATTTGTAATCTCTTATACAGGACAAGGTTAACATTGGCCAATTTTGTCATACTCACTTCACAATCATCAGGCAGGTTTTTGAATTTCATAACCATAGACCGTTCGTCCTGAAGCAAATTTGCAAATGTGCTGAATGCCTGTGTTCTGACCACACCTTTTGGAGTGACATAATTAAAGGGCGATTTTCCTGAGTTTTCTTCTATACCCACGTCATCAATACTAAACTCTATAGATTTTGGATCAAAATCCGTAGTGCAATTGGGCAATTGTTTTCTCCACTGACTCCTTTGGAGCTGAAAGTCTGCCAGTCTGAAGGTCTTCGGAGATTTAAAATTAGTGAGATACAATCTCATAAACTGGATGGCCCTGAAGCCTGAAATGCCATTGACTGCAATGCCTTCGTTGATAGGTACCTGAAACCTGTACCATTTTTCAACTTGCCCGTTGGGAGCTGTCACTAAAGTAGTCTGCCTGTAATGATTACCAAGAATCGTTGTATCCAATTCATTGTTACCTCTAAGTTTTTTTATCTTGATTTTATACTCATAAAAAGCCTCTGTTTGGTCAAGGGATTTGTTATTGTTGATATCTTCAGTATCCGGAAATCTGTTACCTCGTATAAATTCATTAGTGTTACTGTTGTCCAATGGAGCATTGCCCTCTGCACCATTAAAAAACTTCATTCTGTTGAGCAGACTGGGTTCATTTCTTATTGACTCATCATTAAAAAATATAAAGTTGTCATTGGCCGGGTCTTTTGCTACAGACTCCAGGGTATTGACATTATTGGCCGTCATCCAGGATTCAAATTGCTTCAACTCTCCGGCGTCATTCAGACCATCAAATCCTAAGTCCTGAGATTTTCCTTCCTGGAGATCAAAACCGTTGACCAAAGGTATACTCACAGTCGCCTTTCCAAATCTGGTACCTGTCACAGGTACTCTGCGCTGAGTAGTTGGTAATGCGTTTTCAAAATACAGAAAATTATCTTTGATGATGTCTTCTGAAATGCTACCCAAGTTAAAGATGATTTCACCATCTTCGTCATCCGCATGACTACTTCCATCCTGTCGGTCCATAAAAGGATTGAGCATCCAGAATTCGATACTTTCGTAGTTTGCTGCTTCAAAGTCCGAATTTTGAAAATACCTCATGATACCACCCCAGCGCTTTTGAGGATCAATAAGTTTTATTGAATCATTTCTAACAAAAAATCCACTACTGTAAGGTGTTCCACCTTTGTTGTCAAAATTGTAAGGACCACGCTCTTCAGGATAATAACTCAGATCAAATGTGAATAATTGCTGCTGCCCAGGCTGTACTTGCCTGTTGGTAAATAGTTCAGTTTGTTGAATTATCCTTGTATATGGATTGGTATTGTCCTGATTGGTACGATTGGTACCCAGATCCATCACATACCAGTTGAGTTTGGCTCTATTCGCTCCATATGCCAGATCATCATCAAGGTCAGCTTCCCTGAATTGATTTTTTGATAAAGCTGTGGCTGAAGGTGTACTGGAGAGTGACCATTGATTAAAGTTAAATCCACCCAAGTTGAGGTTGGTGATAGCACCTTCAAAATCATCAATATTGGCTATACCTGTATTGTCAAAAGGTGTATTGATCGCTTTTGAATGCCCGGGCTTGATATACGCTGCTTCTGCAGTGATATTGATGTTGGATTTTTCTTTTGTGCTATAAAAGGGAAGTTTATCTACAAGTTTTGTTACTATTGGTACTTCGTCACTGTAATTGAAGTCAACACCAAAAATTCGATTATTGATCGGATCATCTCCGACATTTACTTTTTGGGTAAATGGTCTTTCATACAGTCTCAGGTAAGTCATACCGAAGCTTGATTTTTTATTGATCTGATAGTCATATCTTAAGCCAAGCATATTTTTTTGCTGGAGACTGAAGAGTGAATTGTCTTCAAACCGAACATCTATAGGCGTACCCTGCGCCAGATATGTGGGATTGATGATCCGAAGACGACCCAATGAATAATCTATTTCATAATCCTGACCTTCCACAAGTTGTTTTCCACCTGCAGAAACACGCACTGAACCTTGAGGTACAAATGGACCAAGTGGAATTTCACCATTATTGGATGAGGACTTCACCTTTCCGATCATACGAAATTTGTTTTTCGTCAGGTTTTGGGCAGCTATACTGATGGTAGTGTCATATAGTTCCTGATACTTATACTTGATCTGAAGGAGCTCATCATCAATACCTACAGGAGGTCTGCCAAGGGCCTTTTCAAAATTCTTTACGCTCATATGGTCACCAAATGGCTCAAGAATAGGTAGTACGATGCTACCGCTACGCTCGATCACAGTGACACCAGGGATATAATCAAATATACCATCCGGTTGAGGATCTCCAAATCTGTTGAGCCTGTCGAGGTTAAAAAACTGTAACAAAGGAAGCCTGTTCAGTTCTCTTTCAGGCAGATATTTTTTAAGAGAGCCGTCATTGAAGTCATCTTCATACAATACATCAAATTCAAAATCCTGCTGATTGACCTGACTGGTACGCAAGTTATATACGTTTTTCATCATCAGGTCCCACATGGGAGATGTAGTCACCTGATTGGTGGATTTGAGCAATTTGACAAAAAATACTTTTGGCGGCTCCACTCTGGTGGTATCTGTCTGACTGCCCGGTTGAGTAGATGTGGCTGAAAGTTGTCCTACCTGATATAATGTATCACAATTGGATGTATAATAATAGTTGTAAGCCACACCCAATACCTGATTGGGTCTTAGTCTGATATTAAGTGAAAGTGTTCCCAATTTGGGATGATAAGTAAATTCAGAAGGAGAAAGCCTTCTGCCTCTGAATACCTCAAAATCCCTTGTTCGTTTCAGTCCGAAGCCAGGTCCTGTAAGCTGCTTGGCCACCTCATCGATATCCACGATATCTTTACTTTTTATTATTTTTTGGTAGATAGTATTGGCTTGATTTCTGGGCAGGCACAAACCATTGTCGTCTTTGGCCTGACAATTGGCAGGGTTGAATGCCGGCACGGAGCTATATTTTGTTACATCAGGTTCTCCTATGTCTGCAATTGCGGTAACCATGGTGGAATTGTCCTGATACTCTGGTCTGTCATCTGAAATCCATACTTCAATCTGAGCTATCTGATGTGGTGTGCCTATGTAAGGCATATTGGACAAGTTTCTTTCATACGTTGCTCTGTTATAATGTGAAAGGAAAAAATGTCTGTTTTCATCATATTCATTTGGCGTAATAGAAAACTCCTGGACAGAAACCCCATTTTCAACCTGGATATTATTGGCTTTGGAGCGTTGCTGTGACGCCAGGATTGTAAACCTTGACTTTCCGAACTGAAGTTCTGTTTTCAGTCCAAAAAGACTTTGGGCACCTTGAATCAATGTACCTCTCAGAGGAAGACTGACGTTACCAGCCTCAATTTTTTGATGATATCATCCTCAGAAAATGCATCCGAGTCGAAAGCAAACTTTATTTGCCTGTCAAAATCGAAAGTCGACTGGGTATCATAATTGAATCCCAAATCAAGTTTTTTACCTATTTTGCCATCTACATTCATCCTGATGAGTGGTGTAGGAAAATCAGGTTGACTCTGTCTCTGAGCCCTGATAGGCAACTGAGGATCATCCCTCCTGCTATACAACCATCCGATGCTCAGATCGACACTTCCCTGTGGTTTGATATTGACTTCAGTTCCACCAAATAATCTATCGATGAGACTGTTTTTCAGATCAATCTTATCCATGGGATTGATCTTGCCGGTTTTGGTCTTTTTGTCTGATTTGATACCCGCGAGTGTGTTGAAATATTTTTTTTCCTGTTCTTTGGCAATATAATCCATGTACTCTTCAAAGGTCATAAACGTAGGAGTACGATAGTATTGGTCACCTACTTTTTCGAGGATGACATAATTTCCCGTTTTAGGGTCATACTCTACTTTTTGCTCTATCTCTTTGGTAGTGATATCAAAAGGGTTGTTTTGTTTGTCAGTGATAAAATCACCTTTTCTGTCTGAAAGAGGTATAGTATCAGTAGGAGCACTGAATATCAAAGAGTTATCTGAATATGGATCAGGAAGATTTCTTGATGGCAATTTTCCAAATAAATTAAAAACCGCACCCGAGCACAAACAAAATATTAAAAAAAACTGTTTATAATTCATAATTTTGCAAAACTTATTGAATAGCGCAGGATTCTGATTTTATATAAGAAAACACCCCTGCATCAGGATTTAACGTCATTCTGAAGAATTGTCGTATATTTTTTTGTAAAAAAATCCTGTATCAGTTCATATTTTTAAGCACATGTTTGATAAGATCTTCTACCTGATCTATTTCAGGGTGTTTGTCTGCGATAAATTTGATTTGTTTTTCTATCACAGGCTTTGGAAATCCCAGCGTAATCAACGCAGAAAGGGCTTCCTGCTTGATAGAATTGTTTTCTGTTGATGACAGCACAACATGATCCTTGCCACTTTCTTTGATGACTTTATCTTTGAGGTCAAGTATGATACGCTTGGCTGTCTTTGGTCCTATACCTTTCACTTTTCCTAAGGCAACGGCATTCTCATGTATGATGGCTGTACGCACTTCTTCGGGTGTCATGTAGGATAAGATGACTCTTGCTGTATTGACCCCAATACCAGACACTGATATTAAAAGTATAAATAAAGCACGCTCTTCGTCATCACAAAAACCATATATCGAATGCTCATCTTCCTTAATACTCAGGTAAGTGAAAATCTTAATTTTTTCAAGTTTTTCGAGTTTTGAGTAAGTGTTCAGGCTGATATTTACATGGTATCCTACGCCGTTACAATCTACGTAAATATATGTCGGTGTCTTGTGGGATATTATTCCCTGAAGATATGCTATCAAAGGTAAGATGTTTTATGTTTCAAAAAATAAATACTGATTTTACAAATAACGAAACGCAAATATATTGTAAATTATTATAATATCTAAAATTCTGAAAATGAAATTTCCTGCTCCCACCCAAAAATCACACAGCTAAGTACACCTCAATTCTTTAAACAATAATTTCAATTAGGAGTCTACTCGAAAACAAATATTTAATGTGTAAGAAAAGAATGTATCTTACTTCTTGAAATATTCCATACTGGGTTCAAAATATTTTGACCACCAATAAGTTATACGAAGGTCTAGATTATTCTGGGCTTTCTACATTCTAACCTTCATTTGTTGGGGGATAAAATCACCATTTTGCAATTAGGCTTCTTTCTTACGAAGGACAAGTTAGCAACGAATTTCTTTATTAGAGGAAATCACTTCTATTTTGTTATACACACTATTTATTCACAATAAGTTGGTTTTTTAAAAATAAAAGCTAAATTTGTCATTAAACCAAATATTTAAATCATTGGAAAAATTGAACCTTCATATTGAAAGCCTGATTTTTTCAGCTGCCCCGGCTATCTGTTTTGATGATATCAAGAGTGTCATAGAAGAACAATTGGGGCAGGAAATCCCTGACGAAACTATTTCCATAGGCATTGCAGCATTAATAGAAAAATACAATAATGACGATTTTTCGTTTGAAGTCGTCGAAATGGCCGGTGGCTTCCGATTTATGACCAAAGGCGCCTATCACCATACTATAGGTACTTTCCTGAAACAAACCACCAATAAAAAACTCAGCAAACCTGCAATGGAGACTTTATCCATCATCGCATATAAGCAGCCTGTCACTAAAACAGAAATAGAATCTATCCGGGGTGTCAATAGTGATTATTCTATTCAGAAATTGCTTGAAAAAGACCTTGTCGAAATATCGGGAAGAAGTGATGGTCCCGGCAGGCCATTATTATACATTACATCGCCTAAGTTTACTGATTATTTTGGATTAAAAAGTATACAGGACTTACCAAAATTGAAGGAAATCGAACCTGTTGAAAATCAAATCGGCGAACCGGCACCTATTGAGACTGAACTTAAATTGGGCCATAGTGTTGATAAACACACAGAAGAAGAATAGTAAATACATGAAAAATACGGTATTAGTCAATAAAGTGGCAGAAAGCGGCCTGATCACCATCAATCTGGAGAATTATTTTCCTCAGCATGCTTTTGAAGTATTTGATTTGAAAGATCACCTTTTTCATGGTCTCATCCTGAAAGAAAAAGAATTCAGAGATGCTTTAAAAATTGAGGATTGGACCAAGTATCAAGATAAGATTGTCCTTATCATTTGTTCTGCCGATGCCATTATACCATTATGGGCATATATGCTCATCGAATCATATCTTCACGGCAAAGCTGCGGATACTTATCATGGAACAGAAGAAGATTACCTGCGCATGTATTACAAAAATGTATTGAACAAAATGGATTTTGAAAAATATATTGATCAGCGTATCGTTATAAAAGGGTGTAGTCACAAGCCCGTACCTGCTTATGCATATGGCTATATCACAAGTTTGCTCAAACCATATGCACAAAGCATCATGTTTGGAGAACCCTGTAGTACAGTACCTATATTTAAAAGACCCAGAAAATTGGATTAATTTTTTAATATAACATAACCCAAAATAAGATGCACAGATATCAAAACCTTTTTCCCATTTTCGGATTTCTGGCAGGTATCATTTTTACAATGCTTATATTCTTGTCGTATAGTACTGAGAAGCAGGCAACAGTTGCCAGGTTTTTTAACCTGCCGCAGCAAGTGCGTTCCGTTAACATGGATAAGGAGTTTGATTTTGCAGGTGAACCTGTACCAATGAATGAAGATACCCGGGAAAGACTGGATCGGGAGTTGAGTGTCAATGCATACTGGCAATCTACTACGCTCCTGAATCTGAAAATGGCACACAAACATTTTCCTGTAGTTGAAAAAATTCTGAAGGAAAATGGTATACCTGATGATTTCAAATATCTGGCAGTCGCAGAAAGCGGACTAAGAAATCTGACATCTTCGGCATCTGCCAAAGGTTACTGGCAATTTATGAAGCTAGCCGGTGGCGAGATGGGTCTTGAGATCACTGATGACGTAGATGAAAGAATGAATATTGAAAAATCTACGCTGGCAGCTGCCAAATACATCAAACAGCTATACCGAAGATTTGGCACCTGGACCAATGTAGCAGGAGCTTACAATGTAGGGCCTACTTCTTTTGCAAAGACGCTTGCAGAACAAAAAGAAAACAGCTACTATGATGTAAATATCAATGAGGAGACATCAAGATATCTTTTCAGAATCATAGCCATCAAGGAAATAGTCAAAAACCCGGGTGATTTTGGATATTTTCTTGAGGATCAGCACAAGTACAATCATGCAGGTAATCTGAAAACATTGAAGATGACATCTTCCATTCCCGATCTTGCTGATTTTGCTCATCAGCATGCTACCACATACAGACTACTCAAATACTACAATCCATGGCTCATCAGTAAAAAACTGACCATTGCCCCGGGTAAAGAGTATACGATTAAAGTGCCTGAAAAGTAGAAAAAACCATTTTTAACATACGCATACTCTGGACTTTTCAAAACACAAACAGATGAACACAGTAAGATTTATCTTATTTTGTATAGCACTTTTGCATATCCAATGGAGCAGTCATGCTCAGACTAAAATAAAACCTGAAGAAATCAGGGACAAAATGCAATGGTTTTCAGATGCTAAGCTTGGTATTTTTATTCACACTGGTATCTATGCAGTCAACGGCATCGATGAGTCGTGGAGCTTCCACAACAAAAGATAAGCCATACCGACTACATGAAGCAACTGAGTGGCTTCACTTTGAAAAATTACAATCCTGAGTTTTGGGCAGACATCATAGCAGAGTCAGGTGCCAGGTATGCTGTGATCACCACAAAACACCACGATGGAGTAGCCACCTACAACACGACTCTTAATAATCTGAGCACTGTAAAAGCCACTCCATCAAAAAAGGATATGATCACACCCTTTTTTAGTGCTCTACGTAAAAGAAATATCAAATGTGGTGCATATTATTCTCTTATCGACTGGACGTATGATGACTATCCTGGATTTTTGAAAGATAGTACTCGATACAAGGTGGAAAATGATTATGCCAGATGGAATCGATTCAGGACATTTTTTCAGGGACAGATAGGTGAAATTTCAAAGCAGTTTAATCCTGATTTGTGGTGGTTTGACGGAGACTGGGAGCACAGTGCTGAAAGATGGGAATCTGAAAAAGTTCGGCAAATGATCTTATCCCGAAATCCTCAATCCATCATCAATGGCAGGTTGCAGGGTTATGGCGATTATGATACTCCCGAACAGAATTTTCCTGTCACCAAACCTAAATACCCCTGGTGGGAACTTTGTATGACGATCAATGATAGCTGGGGATTTCAGATACATGACAAAAGCTGGAAAACACCTTATGAAGTGATTACCATTTTTGCTGATGCTATCTCACATGGAGGAAATCTACTCCTTGACATTGGCCCAAAAGAAGATGGTACCATACCACCTGAGCAGATCAATGTATTGAAAGAACTGGGTGCCTGGAATAAAAAACACAGCGAAGCCATCTTTGGCACTACGGCAGGATTGCCACAAGGTCATTTCTACGGGCCAACCACCTTATCAAAAGACAGTACCAGTATTTACCTGTTTTTACAGGGCAATCCCAAAGAGCAGACCGTTGTAAAAGGATTGTTTGATGATGTAAAAAGTATAAGTGTCGTAGGAAGCAATACTGCTCTACCATGGAAGATAGTCGGCAAAATCTCCTGGAGTCAGGTTCCCGGTCTCGTGTATATCGATGTTCCGGCAACGAGTCATGACAAATATATGACTGTACTCAAAATAGAACTAAAAAATCCGGTAAGGTTATACAGAGGAGCAGGAGGATTGGGCATATAGCATTTACTAAATTTACCCCAAATATCTATTTTAATGCTTCATGACAGCGACAAATATTTTTCAACCGTATACATTTACCAGGTCAGGACTTACAGCTAAAAACAGAATCACACTCGCACCTATGACCAATGGCCAGAGTCATGCTGATGGTACTCTGGGAGATGATGAATACAGATGGCTCATAAGACGGGCCAAAGAAGATTTTGGTGTCATCATCACTTGCGCGGCTCATGTTTCGGCAGATGGTCAGGGATGGCCGGGAGAACTCGGGATTTGGGACGATAGTCATATTTCAGGCCTCAAACGACTTGCAAACGGAATACAAGAATTCGGGTCATTGGCTTTGGTTCAAATTTTCCATGGTGGAGCACGGTCTCCGGAACATCTTACCGGAACACAACCCTGGAGTGCATCATCACACATCTATACCACAGGTAGTAAAAATATCGATGTAAGAGGCGCAACCGAACATGACATTTTGCGCGTTACAAATGATTTTATCAGGGCGGCAGTCAGAGCAAAGGAAGCTGGTATGGATGGTATTGAGTTACATGGTGCTCACGGTTATCTGATTCATCAGTTTTTAAGTGCTGAGACCAATACACGCACTGACCGATACGGAGGAAGTGCCGAAAACCGAAGCCGGTTTCTGGCGGATATTCTGACGGGTATAAGAGATCAGGTGGGTGATGGTTTTATAGCAGGAGTCAGGATTTCTCCTGAAGACAAATATACTTTTAAAGGCATAGACTTTGACGAAAGCGTGGCTCTGGCTTCCAGACTGGCCAAACTGGGTGCGGACTATATTCATATCTCTCCGTGGAATGCTTTTAAAAAACCGGACAAATATCCATCAGACGACAAAGCACTGATTACGTGGTTTAGGGACACTCTGCCTGCGGATGTGCCTGTGATGGTGGCCGGAGAGATTTGGAGTTCAGATGATGGTGCAAAAGCTATGGATTTAGGGGCGGATTTTATAGCACTGGGCAGAGCTGCTATTGGCATCCCTGACTGGCCTGCCAGAGCTAGGGATCTGGCGTTTGTTCCCGGATATCCCCCATATACAACCGAGTATCTTCGAGCCTGTGACCTGAGTGACACTTTTATTGATTACATGAGGAGATGGCAGGGATTTGTCGGATAAGTTGGTATAGAGGATAGGTGAGGGAAGGATGATATATTTACGACATTGATCATATTATGACAAAAATATAGCCTTCTTCCGCAAGGATATCCCGGGATTAGTCCAATCACTGGGTGCTGTGTAAATCCTTTTACATTTTCAAAAAAAATAATTTTTGGTTGAACAAGTCGGATAAACTTGATATATGAGCTGATTAATTCGTTTCTGTGATCGCTCTCTTCTCTACGTCCGGCGGTAGAAAAACCCTGACAAGGTGGGCCACCAGCAACCAAATCAACTTTTCCTCTTAATTTTTTTAATTCTTTATTTTTCCTTGCAAGCACTTGGTCTATGTCGTGCTGAGTTTTTTCTAACCAATCAGGCCAATCAAAATGATTGAGCGTATCAATTAAATTATATTTAAGGGTTGAAAAAGCAAAAGGACTTTTTTCTATTGCAAATAGCCCTTTCCAGCCTGATTGGTGTAATCCTAGAGATAGTCCACCACAACCAGCAAAAAGGTCTATATATGTAGGCTTCCCATCCCCTAAAGCTTTCATCGTTAAAAATGCAGCCAGGTCTGTATCCAGTGCTTTACGATTTTGCAAGAACTACGACTGACACCTTTCTTTTACCTGTTTCGATACCGGTCATGTAGGTGCGATCTACATCAGCTATGTAGGCCAGTTTTTCCTGTGATAGACCTACAGGTTTAGCTTTTCTTAGAGCAACTATTCTTTTCCGATTTTTGCGGATATATCTTCCATTTTGACACACTTTACCAAATAGCAAAGGTCATTAAATGTCGACTAAAAACATGCCGACTAGCAGGGTAAATGTTAATACATTAATGATTTTAATATGTGTTCAAGTGCAGCTTCTTTCTTGTCTTTCTTAAATTCACAACCAAAAACCACTAATCACCTTCCACCCCAATGCGACGAGAGCCGCTTCATTTTTTTCATCATTGTCTTTATTTTTATTGATCTTTTCTGTCCAATATTTGGTAATGGGGCCAACAAGATATTTGCTAGTCTTCATGACCGTGGCAGAAGTAGCTGTGTTCCACGATTATGGTTTTGTATTTGGACAGGATGATGTCGGGTTTTCCGGGTAGTTTTTTGTCATGCAACTGACAGCAGCATCTCCCTTGGAAAACAATTTTGATATCTGCTTGTATCATTGTTTAACTGTTTATTGGGTTGGATTGTTTGATGTACTCCAATCTGATTTGCGGAAGAATGGAGTTGAATTGTCTTAGAGTTATTTTTTCCACCACAATGGCCTTTAAGGACTATAAAAGTCGCTTATTTTCCAGTATTTCCACTTTTTGGGCATTTATTCCATTATAAATGTTTTTCAGAAAATCAAACGTGACTCATCCTGATTTTTAAAGGCATTACATTGTCTGATTTTGATTCCATTGCATCTATATCTTCTCCATAAATACTAAGACTAAAGTGGTGGATGCGACTCATCCTTTTGTATAAGGTAAGATCTCTCTCGACGAGTGAGGCGTTAAGCTCCCCATATAGTCATCCGATGCGTGGGAATCATTTTTTTGAATGGCCTTTATGTATCAGTTCAGCATTCATCATGATCCTGGCACTCCCTGCCATTTCCATCCAAAAATGGATGAACTTCTATACCGACAAACATGATATACATGGCTTTAGCCATGGATGTCAGATTTCTATAGTAATCAAAAGATTTGATCAATGTACCTTTGACAAGCGTATGGTCTACAAAAAAGAATGTTTCTGCCTGCTCTGTTGTTTTTATCTTTAAACGGTCCGGGTAATTTGTCTTGCCCCACCCATGATCCAATATGACGATCCGTTAGATATCATGTCGGTCTTGTGGTCTTTCGGGATTTAGGCCGAAGATGATTTTTTGTACGATCTGATGGGTCGAGAGCTTCATCCGAAGCCTGCCGCTGGATTTCAACGTCTTGGTGATACCTGTTTGTCTTTTTGTTTTGACCCCATAATTTCATAAAAATGGTTCCTTCTATATGATTATATCACAAAATTTTATTCACTTTTTGCAAAATTTCTGATATTTGTTTCGATACGCGGTTGTTGGTGTCGTCAGATCAGCGAATGTCAATTGTGCAATGCAGACAAAATGTTGGAAATAGATATGATGTGATTTCAATCTATAAGGCTAGCCGTTCTTAGCTGCCCCCCAGTTGTGGTGATGTAAAATTTTCGTCTGGTTTTGTGCCTAATCTTGATCTGATAATTTTGCGAACTTCGTTGAAAATCAACTTCCATATCAGTACCGCTCAATTGATTAGCCCGAGTTTATCTCGTATTTCGTTTAAGGCAACGTCTCCTTTATCCTAATAATTTCTTCCAGTTTTCACTCTATGGTTGGCAGTCGGCAGTGTTTTGGAAAGCCTAACATCCCGCCAATGCTTTGATGGAGTTCCGTTAATCAGCATCTTATGGATATCAACCTTAACTTGCCGTTAGGTAACGAATACTCATCTGATTAATAAAGGATGGTGATACTTGAACAGATACAAACTTGCCTTATGCTCATTTATGACCGAAGGTTTCTTTGTCACGCTAATTGTAAAAGTGTGCTCTTTGTCAAAGGGCTTCCCATCGCAATATTTACTGAGCCATTTATCTCTAATATCTGTTAGCCACTGATCCCAATTCCTTCTTTGTCGTATCGCATCTCGACTTTGTTTTTTTGAGAAAGGTACTACTCTTTGCCAAGTTTTGCAATAAGGTTAGTCGATTCCTTACTTGTTTAGCATCAGCATCAAAAGAATTCTTGACTAATTCTAAAATAGCTATGTTATCATCATTAATAAGGTCTTTACCAATAATGCTTTTAAGCTGAATATTTGTTTTGAAATGTAAGTCGTTTTGTTCAGCCATTATCCTATAATTTTATTTAGAGTTATACCAGCTTGCTCTCCAAAAAGAGGGATAGCATTTCCAATTTGTGAATATCTAGGAACTTCTTGAGTTCTTAACTTACCTCCAGTTGTGTATTTACCTTTAAACTCATACCAATCCGGAAAAGATTGGATTCTGGCATATTCTCTTACCGTTAAAATTCTAGGTTCAGAATAATGTATATAATCGTCAGGTAGGGTTGTTATTGTTGGGCTTTTATCGTTTTCGTCCAGAGGAATGATAGTGTGTTTTTAATATTAAAACGTTCTCTTGTTTTGGCGTCTATATCTTTATTTTTTTGACAGCTTTTAATGATAACATCAAATTTTTCTATTATATCAGGTCTATGCTTGGGAAATCTATGACTATCTGCAATAGAGTCAACGACCCCTGTTCTCATTAAAGATTGATAAGTACTATTAACTTTTGAATAAGTTCCGGCCTGAAAACTTTTGGTATCAGGAGATTCTTTAAGCCCATTTGATTTCAATAAATCGGAAATTGCATCTTGAAGATTTGTGTTTATTGTTAAGTTCTTGCCTGATAGAAATGAGTGCCGGTTTTCTTTAATTTGAGAAAAGAAGGATTCAGCAGATAATTTTGATGCATTTTCTAAATCATTTCTAACGCCCACCAAAATAAAACGAGTTCTTTTTTGAGGTATCCCGTAATCGCCAAAGTTTACCAATTCTCCCTTGACATAATACCCATTTCTTTTTAATGCGTCTACAACATAATTAGAATACTTTTTACCTTTATCAATATTTTTTTTAAATTCTTGTGTAAACCCTTTTACGTTCTCAAAAAATATTACTTTCGGTTTTAAAATTGATATGAATTTAATGTATGACTTAACTAAATTATTTCTGGTGTCATTTTCATTTCGTCTTCCTGCCATAGAAAAACCTTGGCACGGTGGTCCGCCAGCCACAAGATCAACCTTATTTTTAAGTTCTTCTAATTGAGGTCTGTAAGTTTTTAAAACACTATCAATTTCTAAATTTTTTTCAGGCAACCATTCTGGCCATTCAAAATGATTTCTATTATCAATCAAATTGTGCTTTAATGTTTTGAATGCATCTGGACTTTTTTCTATTGCAAATAGCCCTTTCCAGCCTGATTGGTGTAATCCTAGAGATAGTCCACCACAACCAGCAAAAAGGTCTATATATGTAGGCTTACTTCCCATCCCTAAAGCTTTCATCGTTAAAAAATGCAGCCAGGTCTGTATCCAGTGCTTTTACGATTTTTGCAAGAACTACGACTGACACCTTTCTTTTACCTGTTTCGATACCGGTCATGTAGGTGCGATCTACATCAGCTATGTAGGCCAGTTTTTCCTGTGATAGACCTACAGGTTTAGCTTTTCTTAGAGCAACTATTCTTTTTCCGATTTTTGCGGATATATCTTCCATTTTGACACACTTTACCAAATAGCAAAGGTCATTAAATGTCGACTAAAAACATGCCGACTATAGGCAGGGTAAATGTTAATACATTAATGATTTTAATATGTGTTCAAGTGCAGCTTCTTTCCTGTCTTTCTTAAATTCACAACCAAAAACCACTAATCATCTTCCACCCCAATGCGACGAGAGCCGCTTCATTTTTTTCATCATTGTCTTTATTTTTATTGATCTTTTCTGTCCAATATTTGGTAATGGGGCCAACAAGATATTTGCTGTCTTCATGACCGTGGCAGAAGTAGCTGTGTTCCACGATTATGGTTTTGTATTTGGACAGGATGATGTCGGGTTTTCCGGGTAGTTTTTTGTCATGCAACTGACAGCAGCATCTCCCTTGGAAAACATTTTTGATATCTGCTTGTGTCATTGTTTAACTGTTTATTGGGTTGGATTGTTTGATGTACTCCAATCTGATTTGCGGAAGAATGGGGTTGAATTGTGTTAGAGTTATTTTTTCCACTAAAATGGCCTTTAAGGACTATAAAAGTCGCTTATTTTCCAGTATTTCCACTTTTTGGGCATTTATTTTCCATTATAAATGTTTTTTCAGAAAATCAAACGTGACTCATCCTGATTTTTAAAGGCATTACATTGTCTGAGTTTTGATTCCATTGCATCTATATCTTCTCCATAAATACTATGACTAAAGTGGTGGATGCGACTCATCATTTTTGTATAAGGTAAGGTATCTCTCTGACGAGTGAGGCGTCTTAAAGCTCCCATATAGTCATCCCGATACACAGTGGGAATCATTATTTTTGAATGGCCTTTATGTATCAGTTCAGCATTCATCATGATCCTGGCTACCCTGCCATTTCCATCCAAAAATGGATGAACTTCGCTAACGACAAACATGATATACATGGCTTTAGCCAGCGGATGTTCCAGATTTCTATAGTAATCAAAAGATTTGATCAATGTACCTTTGACAAGCGTATGGTCTACAAAGAATGTCTCGCCTGCTCTGTTGTTTTTATCTTTAAACGATCCGGGTAATTTGTCTGGCCTGCCACCCATGATGGTGCCATGACGATACGATATAATATCGAGGAGTTCTTGTGGTCTTTCGGGAACAAGGCTCATTTCTACGATATCAGATACGATCTTATAAGTTCCTGTTATGTCGTGAGAGTCACCACTTCTATTAGGCATGGGGATACCTGTTTGAATTATTTGTTTTGCCTCATCAATTTCAAAAATGGTTCCTTCTATATAATTTGAAAAATAAGCTTCAAAAAACGCAAAATTTCTGATAGCTTGTTTCGATACATTTTGGTCTCTCAGATCAGGGAATGTCAATTGTTGCAATGCAGAGAAAAGGATGTGAAACAAATTAATCCTATCAGGATCATAAGGCAGCCCTTTTGCTCTTGCCACAGATTGTGGTGATGTAAGAATTTTCGCTGGTTTTGTGCCTAATATTGAGCTGATGATTTTGCTTAACTTTTGAAATTCAACTTCCATATCTGTAGCTGCAGCAATTGTTTTGGCTTTATCTCGTATTTCGTTTAAGGCAACGTCTCCTTTTATCCTAATAATTTCTTCCAGTTTTTCCTCTATGGTTGGCAGCGGAAGTGTTTTGGAATCAGGTCCTGTTTGCCTTGAAACTTGTAAGTTTTCGAGTAGAGCACGTTCGAGTTGGGATACATAAAGACCTTCTGTTAGCAAATTGTCATTAGGCAAACGATCCTTACCTTCTAAAAATCTTATATTTACACCAGGTAATTTTATAGTCTTTGTATAAGAGTAAGTAATAAAAATATTTCCTGTTGACGTTGGTTTAAATTCCAAAGCTGATCTATGACTTAAAAGTGCACCAGAGTATAATTTTCCAATAATTTGCCAGATATTTCTTTTAACTATTTCACTATCTTCTTCATCAAAATTGGATGTATAGATCCTGGGAGCTACTTTTCGTATTTTCCCCTTTTTCATAAGGTTTGAAATCCACTTACTGTTTTGTTCAGGAAAAATTACTTCCGGAAGTTTCAACAATCTTTTATTTTCCATTATAAACTAAATACTCACAAAAATAGTCATTTATTTTCCATTATAACTACTATTTGGGCATTTATTTTCCACTATAGATTACTTGTTATAGTGGATATTCCAAAATAAGCCATAGGTTTTATACCATCTTCTCAACCTTTAATCTGAAAATTAACCGGCAAAGTGTATAAAACCCGTACAGGTTTGCCATCTTTAAACCCGGGATTCCAGACAGGCATATTTGTAAGAAGTCTTATAATTTCATCTTTAATGTCCTGGCAAACACCTCTTTTTATATTTATATCGGTGATACTTCCATCTTTATCTATGACAAATTGTGCTATTGCTGCTCCGTGTACACCGTATTCTCTGGCCATACGAGGATACTTAAGGTTTTTGTATATATAATTCAACAGAGCTAAATTTGAGCATTCGTGTCTTTCCTTTCGATCATCTGAAGTACATGAAGCTAACATAGGCATGATTTCATTTTCTGAAAGGTTTCTTTTTTCTTCCAATTGAGAAAAAATAGTATCGGCTCTATAGATACCTTCATTGTATATTCGACCCAGAGAGTCGTACTTGATGAATGCACCATCTCTTTTTCCATTCTTGTAGTTATAGATTGATGTTAACTTACCATCCTTATCACTTTCTTTCCATTCTCCTTCCATCTTATCATCTTTGTATATTCCCTTACCATACATAATGTGGTACCAAGAACCCGTTTTTTTCCCATTTAAATATTGTCCTTCTGCCGCCAAAGTGCCATCATCATACCATTCCTGATAAAGCCCATTTTTATTTTTTTTATCTGATGAAACAGAAAATTTATGGGTCATCTGCCTTGTTTCTGGAAAGAACTGCCTAAAAATATGGCTGCCGTCAGGCTTCCTGGATAGCACTGTGTGGTATTCGGTAAAAACTTCCATTTCATCATCTTTCAAAAAACTATTATACTTTCCTTTAAAAGGCAATAATTTAGATAAGAGTATGTTTAAATTTTTATGTTTGAGCGAAAGTGAGGAAATTTAATTTTGGACAAGGCATATTTTGTAGTCGTAGCCGGAAGCTACGGCGAAAAATATAACGCTGGCAAAAATTAAATTTGCCGCTTGGAGCCAAATGATAAAAGTTTAAACATACTCTAAGTGGCATCCCTGTAAAAAGAATATTCCAATCAGAAAAATGGATATTTGCTTCATAGTCTAATTTTTACAGCAAATATAAAAACCATTTTTATATTTTATTGACAGTAATCCGGTTAATTATAAGAGTTTAAAATCTTTCTAAAAGAAGTGTTCAGTTTTATAAAACAATTAGTCCCAAACTTTATCATATGATGACCTTACATTTTCATAAAGTTAGACTTGGGATATCAAGACAATATGCCGTTTTGGGGTACAATGCCATACAAAAAATAATGCAGACAGTCATATGATGATTCAAATACCCCTCCTACTTCTTGCCCTCTGCAAATCGTTTGGCTGCCCATTCTCGTTGTTGTCCCGGGCTGAGATACGTCCAGGCCAGTATCCTGCTGGTCTTGTTGCCTTGTCCCATAGGGATGATCTTGATGTCTTTGGCACCGATATCTCTGAGGGCTGCCTGCGCTCTCCTGACAAGGGATTGTCTGGATATTAGCGTAGTAAACCACAATACTCTGTCACCATATGCTTTGCTTTGTGTGATCATATCTTTGACAAATCGCTCTTCGCCGCCGTCACACCATAATTCTGTAGGCGTACCACCAAAATTTAATACCGGTGAAGGAAACTTGGAAGGATTGAGATTTTTCAATTTTCGTATTGTTCCCGACTGAGCCTCTGTCGCAGATGCATGAAATGGTGGATTGCAAATCGTCAGGTCTATACATTCATCAGGCTCAATGATACGGGTGAAGATATCTCCGGCGTCCGGATTGAAGCGCAACGTAACCTTTCCCGTCATATGTGGATTTTGATCTATGATGGCTTGTGCTGATGTGACCGCTGTAGTGTCTATCTCACTACCTATAAACGACCATCCATATTCGCTGACTCCGATGACAGGATATACACAACTGGCACCTACCCCTGTATCTAGCACCGTGATGTGCTCTCCTTTTGGTATCTTACCGTAGTTGGATTGTGAGAGCAAGTCGGCGGCATGATGTATGTAGTCAGCCCGCCCCGGTATAGGTGGACACAGATAACCTTCAGGAATATCCCATGATTTTATACCATAATAATGCATCATAAGGGCTTTATTGAGCGCACGAACTGCTTTGGGATTGGCAAATTCTATAGAATCATCACCGTATATATTTTTAGTGACAAATGGGGAAAGCGGCGGATATGACACCTTCAATGCGTCGAAATCATATCGCTCACGGTGCCTGTTGCGAGGGTGCAGTCTCGTTTTTTCAGCCGGGTGTTCCCGTTTGTCTGCATGGGATTTTGGTTTATTGTTGGACATTTTTTTAAATTAGGAATGGAGAATGAAATTTTTGAATACATAGTTGTCATAAGGGATTTCCGAATTTCCTTAATTAATATTTCGCAAAGATAACTCCTTCTCATGTCATTCTATGAGAGTTAGTCTTCAGAAATACCCGTATATCTATTTTAGTTTTCTAAACTCAAAAATTTCAATGCATCCTTTATATTATTTCTGGCTTTGTTAGAGTCTATATATGATAAGTAGAATGCCTGTAAATATATGCTTTAGACCAAAAGAATATTAAAATTCAAGCTCTGACTTCCTTTATTTGTAACAAAATATCAAAGTTTTATTCAATATTCATATTTTAACAAGAACAAAGCCTTATTTCTTCATCCCTGAGTACACCAAAGATGATTCTTGTTGTTTTTATAAAAGTAATTTGGTCACTATTGTTTACATTTGTGCTTAACATTCAGATTTAGTGGAATGGCTTATACCTATTATGGAAAACAACATAAAAAAACCATCTCAGTTACTTCATCTCACTGAGATTTTCAGATCACTGATTGAAACTATTAGGGGCTTCTTTTGCCTGCTTTTTGCAAAAAAAGAAAATATCGGGCAGGGAAGAGTTGTTATGGTGGTCCCGGGACTGTTGACATCTGATTTTTGGACCGTGATATTACGAAAATATCTTTCCAAAAAAGGATTTCAGGTTTATGGTTGGGAAATGGGGACCAACCTGGGCCGAATGGAAAAGATACCTGAACTCATTTCAAAAATTGAAGCTATCAAAATCAGACACAATCAACCCATTATCCTCATTGGCTGGAGTATTGGGGGCTTGTTCAGCCGCGAAGTGAGCCACCAGCGACCAGACCTTATATCCAAAGTCA
Organism: Saprospiraceae bacterium; assembly: GCA_016718205.1. Classification (GTDB taxonomy): domain Bacteria; phylum Bacteroidota; class Bacteroidia; order Chitinophagales; family Saprospiraceae; genus OLB9. Next base: position 284,689 of record JADKEB010000033.1, on the reverse strand, counting down.
TGACATTGGGCAGTCCTTTTGGTGATGTACAGGCTCCCAACAATGCAAAATGGGTATTCGAACTATTAAATGATGATTATGACATTGACCACTCTTTAGTACAAAGGCTTGCATCACCCACTACGATGCCTTCAGTCGCTTTTTATTCCAAAAAGGATGGAATTGTGCCTTGGGAAGCTTGCATGGATAGCATTACGGATGATCACCATCTCAATGTAGAAATAAGGAGCAGCCATTTTGGTATGGGAGCAAATCCGTCAGTTTTAGATGCTATTGTTCAAAATGTCTGATTAAGCAGATCTCGATTTTTTAAAAATTCGTGCCCGTACACACAAATAATTTGCATTTTAATTACTATATTTAGTCAAAGCATGATATATTTGTTGTCTTGATGAAGAAGGTAACGATAAAAGATATAGCCAGAATCGCAGGTGTCTCCAGAGGTACTGTGGATCGTGTTATCAATGAGCGAGGTAATGTCGCCGAAGACGTTGAAAAAAAAATTATAAAAATTGCCAATGAGCTTGGGTATGAAAAAAATCTCATGGCCAGTGCACTTGCTTCCAGCAAGGTCTATAAAATTGCAATAGTCAGCCCGGATCCCTATAGTGACATTTTTTGGGAGCAACCACGTGAGGGTATGATCAATGCACTCGAACTCGTAAGACATTATGGAATTCAGGTAGAATATTACGATTTTGATCTTTTCAGAAAAGATGAATTTAATATGCAGATGGAAAATGCTATCAAATCAAGACCTGATGCTATCCTTACTGCTCCTGCATTTACCGCAGAATCCCTTGAACATCTTGAAGCCGCAGAAAAATTAGGCATACCATTCATCACGATCAATACTGAGATAGAACATCCAGGCATACTCTGTTACGTAGGTCAAAATTCATACAACAGTGGCTACCTGGCAGGCAGGCTTTTTCACCTCAGATTAAAAAAAGGGGATGAAATCATTGCATTCAATTTGGGGCACACCATTACTAACGCTCAACATTATTCTGATAAAGTAGATGGTCTTAAAGCATATTTTGCAGCACATAATATGTTTGAAAATCCTGTCATCTGGTATGAGTTTGATCAGTTTTTGGATGAAGAAAAATTAAGAGATTTCTGGGAAGAAGTCAAAAGCCAACATCCAAAAATGAAAGGTATATTCTTCACCAATTCAAGAGCATACAGAATCGCACAGTTTTTTACCACAGATGATGTTAAAAAATATGATGTAGTAGGATTCGATATGATCGAGCCAAATATCCACTATCTCAAAGAAGATAAGATAGACTTTATCATCAATCAAAATCCGATTTTGCAGGGATACACAGGCATCATGAATTTTGTCAATCACTTTGTACTCAAGAAAGAAGTAAAAAAAACCCAATACCTGCCATTGGATATTGTCTTGAAGGAAAATGTGGATTTTTACATTGAAAATTTTCATAATGGCTCAATGGTAAAGGGATAATTTTTTTAATTCTACTGATAAAAGTTTAAACATACTCTAAAGTTCAAACCAACCAAATGAAGTCAAGCTTTGCCATAGACCAAAGACTTTAAAAACATGGATCGAAGAAATTTTATTAAGAGTAGCACCATTATATCTGCTTTTTCAGCCCTGAAGCCTGAGCAAGATGTTCTCGCCAAAAATAAAAAGCCATCTTTCAGAGCAGTGTTTATGAGTGATATCCATGTGAAAGATGATGAAGTATCTAAAACTGGTATGAAAAAGGCACTGACTTATATCAATCAACTGAAAACCAAACCTTCGTTTATTATCAATGGTGGAGACAGTATCATGGACGCTCTCGCCGCTGATAAAACCAATACTTCCAAACAATGGGAAATATGGACTGATATCCTCTCTGCACACAACAAACTGCCGGTATATCACTGTATTGGCAATCATGATGTATGGGGTTGGCAAGTGAAAGATGATAGCATCAAATCTGACCCGCTTTACGATAAAAACTGGGCCATCAAAGAACTGAATATGCCTGGCCGATATTATAGTTTTGAAAAATCTGAATGGCACTTTATCGTCTTGGACAGTGCACAGGAAAACAATGGAGGCTATATCGCCAGATTAGATGATGAACAATATTCCTGGCTGGAAACGGAACTAAACAGTATCCCGACAAATAAACACATTTGTATCATATCGCATATACCTATTGTCTCATTTTGCAGTGCCATGTTTTTTGATGATATGCTACCCAATGGAGACTGGAAATTATCAAGGGCATTACTCCATACCGATGCACGTCGTTTAAAGAGTTTATTCAAAAAACATTCCAACATAAAAGCATGTCTGAGCGGCCATATCCATCTTCAGGATCATGTCACATACTTAGGAGTGCAATATTTTTGCAATGGTGCCATAAGTGGAAAATGGTGGAAAGGGGCATTTCAGGACTTTGAGCCTGCCTATGCACTGTTTGAATTTCATAAAGACGGAACTATCAACAGAGAAATCATTGAGTATGACAAACCTTAATTTAGCATTAGTTTTTAAATTGAAAGGCATGAAATTATTTTACATTTTTATTTTATATATTTCAATATCCGGAAATCATCTGAATGCTCAGGTAACTTCAGGATTTATAGATTCACTTGCAGAATCATGCTTGAAATCGTTCAATGTAGCAGGTGCTGCTATTGCAGTGGTACAGGATGGCAAAGTGATCCATTCTAAAGGATACGGCTACAAAAATATTCAATCCAAAGAACCGGTCAATGACCATACCAACTTTGCCATAGCTTCCAACACAAAAGCTTTTACCGCTGCGGCACTTGCCATACTTGTAGAAGAAGGCAAGTTAAAATGGGAAGATAACGTGGTGACTTATATACCGGAATTCAAAATGTACAACGATTATGTGACCAAAAACTTCAATATCAAAGACTTACTGACGCATCGAAGCGGTATGGGTTTGGGAGTCGGAGACCTGATGGTGTTTCCCGATGGAACTGATTTTACTATCAAGGATATTGCCACATCTTTTCAGCACTTTAAGCCTGTATCTGCTTTCAGAACTCAGTATGACTATGACAACATGCTTTATCTGGTGGCAGGAGAAGTCATCGCCAGGATCTCAAGAAAAAAATGGCATGAATTTGTGCATGAAAAGATAATAATACCGCTGGGTATGACCCATACTTTTTGTGACGAAATACAGGGATTTAAAGATGAAAACATAGCTTTACCGCATGGTATTGCTGATGGTCAGCTTAAAGCATTGCCACATTTTCATCATACAGCCAATGGGGCAGCAGGCGGGATACTTTCCAATGTTCATGATTTGTCAAAATGGATGATCACACAATTGCAGCGAGGCAAATACGGCGACGATAAAAGTAAAACAATCTTTTCTGAAAATAGTCACAGGGATATGTGGCAGATTCATACCCCGATACCTGCTTCAAGAAATAAAAGATACAACTCCCATTTTAGTGGATATGGTTTGGGTTGGTTCCTATCTGATAAAGGTGGAAAAATGGTTGCTGAACACACCGGAGGTCTCCCTGGCATGTTGTCCAAAACACTTTTGTTACCAGACCTCAATGCAGGCATTGTGATACTCACCAATACTGAACCAGGTGGAGCAGCTATGTTTAATACTATAGCTCAAAGTGTCTTGGACAATTATCTGAAGCTCGATCATTTTGACTGGCTATCATTTTATGCGTCACAGATGAAATCCATGCTCAATACCGGAGATTCTGTCACTACTGCCGTGTGGCAAAAAGTAGCATCATCAAAACACCTGAAACCCAATCCAAATACCTACGCAGGAATGTATGCCGATAAATGGTTTGGAAAAATAGAAGTATATCAACAAGATGGCAAATTATATATTAGAGCACTGAGATCACCAAAACTCAACGGAGAGTTGCAACATGTCGAAAATGACACTTTTGCCGTAAAATGGGAATATCAGGATATGAATGCTGATGCCTTAGTTACTTTTCTGAAAGATAAAAAAGGCTTGGCTGATCGTATGAAAATCAAGGGCATATCACCCAATATTGATTTTAGTTTTGATTTTCATGATCTTGATCCGGTAAGGGTTGGAAAGTAAAGTAATCAGGTGTTGACATTTGAGTTTATAAATTGCGACAGATTAATTAAGCTTCGCTTTTAACCTTTTAGTATAAAAGTAGCCAACTCCCAAGATAATCATTGGTCCAAGGAAGAAATGTATAATTAGGTTGGAAGAAAGATATTTATGGTATTCTATTAAGTTGTTCCAGCTAAATGTGCTCAATTCAGGATAAAAAAATGATTCTGTGTGCCACATCAATTCAAAACCATCTGCAATATCATTAAATAAGAAGGCAAAAGGGAATAGGAAAAAACCTCTAAATGGCAGGGGAATTTTTTTAATAAAAGAAAATAATATTAGTGAATAAATGAAGCGTAAACCCAAAGCGTAAAAAAAATTTGAGACAATTCTATTCATCTCCATTAAAAGGTCGGACTATATCCTTGTATTTGTAAAATATTCTATTGGAAAATTCTTCAGATTAATTTTAATAAACAAGAATACAAAAATCATGAAAAGATGCCATAGAAATATTTTATTAAAATTAAGTGGTTTTGTTTCCATCCTTTCGATGTTTTAGCATTAAAATATTACAAATGTAATAAATTCTATTTCAAAAAATACCACATTATATTTAAGTTTTAACTTTCAACTTTCTTGATCTGGTGAATTAGATAAAGCGATTATCACTTCAACAAATACCTTCCCACATCCTTAATAATTTCGATAGGAACAGCATTATCTGAATTGGTAAGGACGATGATCGATAATCCCTTGTCCACATACCGGAGATAATGCGTCCTGAAACCAATGTTGCCACCACTATGACCTATCGTTTTATGACCGTCGATTGTATCTATGACCCATCCATATCCATAGTAAGTATCCTGTTTGTCTGACGTCTTGAAATGCGGATACCAGAGTTTATTCCAGTTTTCTACGCTCAGTATGATATTTTTTTGGAGCAGGACCTGCTCCCATTGGATCATATCTGATGTGGTGGACAAAAAACCACCGGATGGCCGGATGGCTATCATCGGCTCTGCATTGACATATGTTCCATTGTTATACACATATCCGTCTGCACGATGAGGTATCACAGGGTAGTATTCGGTCAGATACGTTTCCTGCATGCCCGCCGGGTCGAACAATTCTTTTTTGACATACTCTTGCCATGGCATCTTACTCACTTGAGTGATGATTTCTGCTATAATAAAGTAACCCAGGTTGCAGTATTGGTATTTTGTGCCGGTAGGAAATTCCAATGGCGCACTATATGCAGATTTGATCACATCAAGATCACTTTTTACCACAAAATTTTCATATCCGGGTGCTTCCCGTACCAGCCCGGAAGTATGTGTGAGAAGATGTTTGATCGTGATTCCTCTCCAGAATTCAGGGGCATCAACAAAATACTTTTTCAAATTATCATCCGGCGATAATTTTCCATCTTGTGACAGTTTGAGTATAGCGGTACCGAAAAACTGTTTGCTTATAGAAGCGAGCCGAAATACAGTCCTTTCTGATGCAGGAACCATATGTTCTAAATTTGCATATCCGAAACCTTTATTGAGCATAGTTTTACCATTTTGGATGATGGCGATAGAAAGTCCCGGAATTTTTTGTTTTTCCATATGATGTCGGATGATGATATCTATACTATCAGTTTGTCCACAGAGGTGGACTAATAAAAACAGCATAAAAAACACAGTATTAATCGTCAGCTTCATGTTATTTTGGATTTATTGATGATTTCATTTCCTATGGTGCACTGAAGACACCTAAACTCTTTACAATATTGAGTTTTCAGATGTATCAGTGCCTGAGAGTCAAATGAAGACTTACAATGCAGGCCGTAAGACTTCCACATATCTGTGATATTATTGTTTTCAGAACCAAGGTGTTCCAGGATATTGATGGCTTTTTCGATATACTTTTCTTCATCATTCACCCTTCCGTAAAAATAAAGGATAGGACATACGGCATTGATCAGTAAAATGTCTTCAAAGTCGCTTCCTGTTACTTTTTTCTGATACTTAGATTCGGAATCAAATTTATAGTGGGTATCCCAATATGCGCTTGCAGTGGATTTCAAAATGCGTTTTATTTCGGCCGGACTTTCAGTTTCTTTTATCATACTGAAAATCCCCGAATTGCCGGCTATCAATGAAGCAAACTGAGCAAGGCGGATTGTTGGAAAATTTACAGGTCGCAATTTGCTGAATTTCCAGGATACGGCATCTATGTTTTGAAGCTGGTACTTATGTTTCAGAAAAGTATATTCTCGTTTCAGGCTCTGAAAATACTCATCTTTATAGTCAGCCAGAAGCATACCGGACTGCCCGAAAATCAATGCTTCGATAGCCAGTGGTTTATCTTTGTTTTTGGCAAGTATGGATGAAGGCAGACTTTTGGCTACTCTTTCAAAAGGTTCAGCATTGACCTTTGCACCAAAATATCTTGCCAGCAGGATGTATAAGGTCTCTTCCCAGTCATTTTGCGTATGTTCCAGAATGTTATTAACGACATTTGATTTTTGAAATAATCGCTCAACAACTAAGCTGTATTTCCAAAAATTTATTTTTTCATGATCTACATTTTTCAGGAGTCTTGCACAGGGAATCTCGTCCTGAGATTGCATCAGATACAAATATTGATTCAGAAAAACACCCGGTATTTTACCCTTTAGTTCTATGGTAGGGATGTCAAAATCACTATTTGCTGGTTTTATTTCCTTGTCATTTTCATACACTACATGTAAGATTACATTTTCATAGGCTTTGTCATGGTGGTGCCGATGTTTATTCCAGTCAGAACTGAATACGTGCATCTCTATATTGCCTGCCCAGATTGTACCACCGATCCTGATTTTTGCATTAAAAAAATCCGGTCCTGAATCTACATTGTACATCCCGTAGTCGATGACCTCTACACTCCTGCCATCAGTCGTTTCAAAATGATGGAGAGGCACTTTTTTTGTTCTCCACAGATAGTGTAGAAAGTCTTCTTTTATAGGCGTAAGCATCATACTTTTTCAAATACTTTAAATGTATAATCAAACAAATTTTTTTCATCTTTTTTATGTTCAGATAAAGACACAAGCCGCCATTCAGTCATGTCAATATCAGGAAAAAACACATCTCCTTCCACATCCGTATCGACTTCAGTAATGTATAACTTGTCCCATAGGTCAGAAGTCTGCTCATAAATCTGACCACCTCCTATGATAAATGCTTCCTTCTCTCCCGCCTGATGAGCCATGTGCAATGCTTCGGGTATCGATCTTGCTATGAGACAGTTGGATGAAATAAAAAAGGGATCTCTCGTTACGATGATATTTGTCCTCTTTGGTAGTGGTTTTCCTATGGAAACATAACAATTTCTGCCCATGATCACTGTGTGTTCTATGGTGGTTTTTTTAAAATATTGCAAGTCTGCAGGAAGATACCAGGGTATATCATTGTCTTTACCTATGACTCTGTTTTTAGCCAACGCCACTATACACGAAATGATCATATCAAATTATTGAAGTAAGTAGCACAAAAGTAATTGAATTAGGTAAAAAATGCACAAAATTTATTTTCATGGTTGATATTCTACTATATTTACCACACAAAATGGTAAACACTGTATGAGCTTTCAGATCAAAGAGCAGGATAAAAAATATGATGTCGTCATAGTAGGTTCGGGAGCAGGAGGTGGTATGACCGCCAAAGTACTCTCGGAGGCAGGCCTTTCAGTCGCTGTGGTTGAAGCAGGAGGCGATTTTGATCCTGCCAAAGAAGAGTTCCGGACCCAACTAAAATGGCCATGGGAATCACCGAGAAGAGGAGCAAATACTCAGCGGGTATTCGGTGACTTTGATGCTGCCTGGGGAGGATGGGAGATAGATGGCGAACCCTATGTCAGAGCCGAAGGTACCAAATTTGATTGGTTCAGATCGAGAATGCTCGGCGGCAGGACCAATCACTGGGGGCGTATTTCACTCAGATTCGGACCAAAAGATTTTAAAAGAAAGGACATTGACGGCTTGGGAGATAATTGGCCGATAGCTTATGCAGATGTAAAACCCTATTATGATAAAGTCGATAAGCTCATAGGTGTCTTTGGCACCAATGAAGGTTTGCCCAATGATCCTGACGGTTTTTTTCTGCCACCACCCAAACCAAGACTTCATGAGCTGTTTGTTCAGAATGGTGCGGCAAAAGCCAAAGTACCTGTCATTCCCGCCAGATTGTCTATACTGACACGAAAAATTAATAATGACAGGGGTGTTTGTTTTTTCTGCAAACAATGTAATCGGGCATGTCAGGTTTATGCAGACTTTTCTTCAGGTACATGTCTTGTAAGACCGGCTATGAAAAACGGATCAGTGGATTTATATACGCTGGCTATGGTCAGAGAAGTGATCACTGATACATCCGGAAAAGCAACAGGAATCCTTTATATCGATAAAAAAGATCTGAAAGAGTACAGGATAGGTGCAAAAGTGGTCGTACTTGCTGCTTCAGCATGCGAGACCGCCAGGATTATGCTCAATTCAAAATCAAAAATACATCCGAATGGTCTGTCAAACAGTTCCGGGGTATTAGGAAGATATCTGCACGACAGTACAGGTGCAGACAGAATGGGAATATTGCCTGAGTTGATAGACAGACCAAGGTACAATGAAGATGGTGTCGGCGGTATGCATGTGTATTCTCCCTGGTGGCTTGACAACAAAAAACTGGATTTCCCTCGGGGATATCATCTCGAGTATTGGGGCGGAACAGGTATGCCTTCATATGGTTTTGGCTTCGGTATGGATACTATGAGGTCTTATCTGAAAGATGAATTTGGCAATCCATCACCCAATGGTGGTTTTGGGGCAGGACTAAAAAAAGACATCAGGAGATTATACGGGACCACAATGGGTATGTCAGGCCGAGGAGAGAGTATACCACAATACGACAATTTCTGTGAGATAGACCCTGAAGTTGTGGATAAATATGGCATCCCTGTCCTTAAGTTTCACTATAAATGGACAGACCATGAAGTCAAACAAGCCAGACATATGCATGAGACTTTTGAAGAGATCCTGACCGGAATGGGTGCCATCATTCTGGGCAAAAAACCCGACGAATCATCACAATATGGCATAGCGGCTCCAGGTCGTATCATCCATGAAGTAGGAACATCCCGTATGGGTGACAATCCCAAAACTTCAGTTCTGAATAAATACGCACAAGCACATGAGTGTAAAAACCTTTTTGTGACAGATGCCGGATCATTTGTGTCCCAAGCCGACAAAAACCCCACATGGACGATCCTGGCACTGGCATGGCGTACATCTGAATATATCGTAGATCAACTCAAAAAACAAAACATCTGACCATGGACAGAAGAGAAAATCTGAAAGTACTCATCACAGGAACGGTGGCCACCGGTTTGCTCATCAGTACAGGCTGCAAAGATGATAAAACGGTAACAAGCCAAACGACCACTCAAAAGTATTTGTATGGAAGGACACCAGAAGAAGCAGCAATAGATAAAAAACTTTTGTCAGAAACTTTTTTTACCGTAAAAGAACGGAAAATGGTGGAAATCTTATCAGACATCATCATTCCTGCGGACGATGTATCCTGCAGTGCTAATGAAGCAGGAGTTCCCGATTTTATAGAGTTTATGATGAAAGATGACAAAAAGCTTCAGGTGCCAGTGCGAGGTGGGTTGATGTGGTTGGAAAACTTTTCATTGGCCACTTTTGACAAATCCTTTGATGAAATAACTCCGGATCAGCGAATAGTACTCATCGACCAGATAGCCTGGCCGGATAAAGCTGAAGTTGCGATGAAACCTGGTGTTAAATTTTTTAATCTGATGAGAAACCTCACCTGCACAGGTTTTTTTACGACCAAAGCCGGAATCGATGATCTGGGATACCTGGGCAACAGACCTAATCAATGGGATGGTGTCCCTCCGGAAGTGCTTCAAAAGTATGGATTGAAGTATGATGAAAAAACCCTTTCTCAATGTCTGAAAATAGAAGATCAACATAAAATCATACAATGGGATGACAAAGGAAATATTATCGGATAAGTGTAAAATTCCTTGATAGTGATTTATGAAATAAATACCCTGACAGAACTCCAGGACCTGACAAAAAGAGTCTTGGCAGAATATACACAGAGCAGAATATTTACATTCACCGGTCATCTGGGAGCCGGGAAAACGACTTTTGTAAAATTTCTGTGTAAATCTTTAGGCTGTAATCCGGATGATATCAACAGTCCGACTTTTTCGATCGTAAACGAGTATCTATCGGCTCAGGGTCCGGTCTACCACATGGATCTGTACAGGATCAATAGTATTGAAGAAGCGCTTGATTTTGGAATCGAAGAGTATTTGTTCAGTGGAAATTTCTGTTTTATAGAGTGGCCCGAGATTGCCTTACCATTGCTTGATATCAGTTACTACTCCGTCATTTTACATGTAGATCCATCAGGAAGCAGAAAAATAGAAATATCTCTAATACCTGAGTTGGAGCAAAATAGCTAAATTCAAAATATTAATGGTTACAACAAAATATCTAATTAAATTTCTTAGTTTTGTATTCTTTTGCTCAAGTTCAAAAATTCTATTAACTCCAATTTATGAGTAATCCTGCCAAGCCTATTATTTTTTCAGATTTTTTTACGGAAGGCCAATATCAAACCGAAGTAGAAACACTTGCAGTCAGCGAGAGTAAAAAAAGCCTCACTATTGGTGTGCCCAAAGAAATCATCCTGAGTGAGCACAGAGTATCTTTAGCTCCGCAATCTATCAGGACACTTTGTGGTTACGGACATAAAGTTGTCATTGAGTCAGGTGCAGGCATAAAATCCAGTTTCAGTGATCACCATTTTTCAGAAGCAGGAGCGCATATCTCGTATAGTAAAGAGGAGGTTTTCAAATCTCAGGTACTTGTAAAAATTGCGCCGCCTACCTCAGAAGAGATTGATCTTATGCAGCCTGAACAGATATTGATCTCACCATTGCAGCTCCCGGTCCTGAAAGATGACTATCTGGAAAAATTGAAGAAAAAAAGGATCACCGCACTGGCCATGGAATATCTTCAATCGGAGGATGGCAGTTACCCGATAGTACGGATCATGAGTGAAATTGCCGGAATGAGTGCCGTTCTGACAGCTGCTGAATATCTCAATAATACCAGGGAAGGTGGTCGAGGACTACTTCTGGGTGGAGTATCGGGTGTTCCTCCAGCCAAGATAGTTATTTTGGGAGCCGGAGTTGTAGCCGAATCAGCCATAAAAGTAGCATTGAGTCTGGGTGCATCTATACGGGTATTTGACAATAACATAACTAAACTGATGCGTCTTCAGAATGCTGTCGGCAGACATTTGCATACTTCATCTATCAATCCCGTTTATCTGGCATATCAGCTTACAAGTGCTGATGTCGTGATTGGTGCTATACACTCCAAGAGCGGCAGGACACCTATTATCGTGACAGAAGAGATGGTTTCAAAAATGAAAAACGGTGCAGTTATAGTAGATATCAGCATTGATCAGGGCGGATGTATCGAAACTTCACACATGACCACTCTTGATGATCCCAGTTTTATTAAGCACGGTGTGATACATTACTGTGTTCCAAATATTGCATCAAAAGTGAGCAGGACCTCATCTCTTGCTGTCAGCAATATCATAACGCCTTTATTGTTGAAGATGAGTGCAAACCTCCATTTTGACAATCTGCTTTATGAGCATAAAGGTATAAGAAGCGGATGTTATACCTACAAAGGATGTATCACAAACGAATACCTGAGCCGACGATTCGGACTCAAATACACAAGTCTTGATCTCCTCATGACCAGCAAATCATAGTATTGTCTCAAAACAACTTAAGTGTCACAAACAAAAACAATATGGATACAGGTACGCTCATATCAAAAGTCAACAAGTATAAACAAGTGCTGGACAATACCCAGAAATACAGAAAGGCATGGCATGATGAAGTAAAACCAATGCTCACCAAAACAATAAATGAAATATTGAAACAATCCGACTTACCCAAAGCTGAGGTAATAGTCAGGGATAATATAGAAAATTTAGAAGCTGTCATCCTGGATTTAGGAAGGTCAAGTAGCGGAATTTCTGAAAATGTGGAAGACTCCGGAGTAAAAAGAACAATGATAAAATCAAATGGCTCACTGATGTATCAGCAACTATTTAATGGTAAAATCATGGTTATGCTGCTGAGTCCTCATATAGAAGGATACGGACAACCCAAACCTCCTTTGACGCTTGAAATATTGAGACCTGATGAGATCAAAGGACCATTTATCATTCGTCATATGGAGACATTTATGAAAGACATCACTGACTGGGAAGACTTTGATGATGAGGAGCAGAAACCTGCCGCCATTGGCTTTAATCCAATTGGCTTCAATGCTGATGAACAACCTATTGCTGGTTAGAATAAAACCGCTGACAGTTTTTTAAAGATATTTTGATTGATTATTTTTATAGTTCTCCTCCCATTTTAATGGTACTTCTTTAAAAACTGTAGTGTGTTTATATGGCATTTATGGTTTATTTGCCAATTTTATCGAATCCTCATTTATAAAATAAGAGAAGCCTTATCTCCCGACAAGGCTTCTCTAATTTCTATTTATCCACTAAAAAAACTAATTAGTCCTGAACCAACTCAAACTGCACTTTGGCGTGCAATTCTTTGTGAAGGTGAAGATCTGCGGTATAAATACCCATCTCTTTTACCTCTTCAGGAAGATGGATCTTTTTACGTTCAACTTCCAGGTCCAACTGATCTTTAAGTGCCTGTGCTATCTGTACACTTGTGACACTACCGAAAATCTTACCGGAAGTCCCTGCTTTCACAGCAATTCTTAGGGTTTGACCTTCTAGTTTAGCCGCCATTTCTCTGTATTCATCCAATCTTGCAGCCTCTTTAGCATCTTCTTCTGCTATTATGGCGTCTCTTTTCTTACGGTTTACTGCATTGGCGTTGACTGCCAATCCCTGTGGAATCAGGTAATTTCTACCATATCCGGGCTTTACTTTTACGATTTCGTGTTTATCGCCCAGTGTATCTATATCTTTTAAAAGAATAATTTCCATTTTTTAAAAATTTTAAAGATTATTTTAATAAATCTGCTACATACGGCAAGATAGCCAGGTGTCTGGATCTTTTAACCGCTACAGCCACGAGTTTTTGGTATTTCAATGAGTTACCGGTTATCCTTCTTGGTAGAAGTTTACCTTGCTCATTGATAAATTGGAGTAAAAACTCTGAATCTTTATAATCAATGTACTTTATGCCGTATTTTTTGAATCGGCAATATTTTTTTCTTTGCTGTCCGATAGAAGGATTGCTAAGAAATTTTATATCGTCTCTTGATGCCATTATTTTTCTTTTTTATGGGTTTAACAATTTGATTTATTCTTCTTCCTGAACTATCACCGGTGCAATGATTTCTTCTTCCACTATAGCTACCTCCTCTTTAACTACTGGAGCTACCGGAGCTATCGGAGCTGCAGGCGTTACAGGAGCCCCTGTGTCAAAAGTTCTTTTCTTTGCTTCCTTTTTCTTGTAAGGACTGATTTTGCCTGAACGTCTGTCTTCATTGTATTTGATGCCGTATTTGTCCAATTTGATGGAAAGAAATCGCATGATTCTTTCATCCCTTCTCAAAGACAATTCCAACTTTGTGATCACAACACCATTAGGTGATGTAAACTCAATACAATAATAGACGCCTGAAGATTTTTTGCTAATAGGATAAGCAAGTTGCTTCAACCCCATTTGATGTACATGCACAATGGTACAACCCTGATCTTTGAGCAGTGACTCATATGTGCTTGCTGTCGATTTTATTTCATCACCTGACAGTACGGGATCGATGATGAAAGTAACTTCATAATGATTCATATTTTTTACTGAAGTAATTTGGATTAAATAATAAATTTTTCAAAAACGAAAGGATACAAGACTAATGTTAACCGGTTGAAAATTAATAGATTAAATTAATATCTAAACCAGTAAAAATACCCTTATACAATTTCGGGCTGCAAAGGTAATACAAAACTTTGATTTTCAAAACAATAGGCATAATTTTTTGCCTTCCCACATCTTTTTTAACTAATAAAGCAAATATGTTTATCTGATTTTTGATCAAATATGTGTTGATAATTATAAAAATACGCTTTTACTCTTAGGCTTGATAATAATGTTTTAAAACAAATTTTCTGAGCAAATCAAGCGCATAGATAGTTGCAATTTCAATGTTTTTTGTTCTGTCTTTGCCTGCCTGTACTAAAAATGTGGACTTGCTGTCTTTATTTCCTGCACATATCCAGATCGTACCTACTGGTTTTTCGGGAGTCCCTCCGTCCGGTCCGGCAATACCGGAAACAGCTACAGCTACATCCACTCCCAAAGCTCCAATTGCACCATCTACCATCTCTATCACCGTTGTCTCACTGACTGCACCACAGGATTGCAATGTTTCTGACTTTACATTCAGGATAATTGTTTTAATTTCATTGGAATATGCTACAATTCCTCCTTGAAAGTAAACGGAAGATCCAGGTACAGCTACTATTTTTGATGCTATCAGCCCACCGGTGCAACTTTCTGCAGTGGCTACCTTGATGTTTTTACTGCTACAAAGTGTAAACAGCTCTTGTGGCAGTGATGAGTCATCATATCCATAGACCATATCGCCCAATCTTTTTGCAATGCGATCGGTATAAGATGCAACTGATTGTTCCACTCCTGTTTTATCAGACCCCGTACCTGTAATCCTGAGTCTCACCTGAGCTAGTGCAGGCAGATATGCTATTTTGATATTATCAGGAAATTCGTCAATTATTTCAGATATTTGATTTTCTATCACCGTCTCACCTTTGCCGCAGGTCAGTATTGTTTTATGAACTATGGTAATCGGTGATGTTTCAATTATTTTTGGAAGCACTTCCTCCTCCATGATGGCTTTCATTTCATAAGGTACTCCGGGTAATGATATGATTTTTGTGCCTTGAAAATTGAATAACATACCTGGTGCAGTTCCCATAGAGTTGTGCAGGATTTCTGCATTTGCCGGCATCAGACACTGGTCATTGTGCGCAGGGGACATCGGTCTTCCCAATTTTTCAAATATTCTTTTTATCCTTTCATAAGTAGGTTTGTGAAAGTATAATTCAGATCCAACAAATGCTGCAATCGCCTTTTTGGTGATATCATCTTTTGTAGGTCCAAGACCTCCGGTAGTAATAATCAGATCTGCCTCACCAATTGATTGCTGAAGTGAGCTGTTTATTTCCTGAAGATCGTCGCTGATGGACAATATTTTTTTAACCCGGATACCTGCTTCAGATAACTTCTGACCTAACCATGCAGAATTTGTGTCCACCACCTGACCGATGAGTATTTCGTCGCCGATAGTAATTATGATTGCTTCCATTGCTCTTGATTTATGGTATAAAAGTAGGTGACTTCCTTATTTTTTACTTCAGGACCTGGTGACTGAATGATAGAGTAGGACACTTTTAAAGCAGCGGAGTTGTTGTCATTTTTTGTATGAACTTCTTCAACGGAAAGATCGGGAGTCCCGGCATGAATTCTGAAATGGACCGTAATGTTTTTATGAAATGTCACTTTCAGGTGTTTGGGTATCTTTGGGACAATAAACCTGAGCATCCGGATCACTCTGATAGCCTCATCATTGCAGTATTGGTCGAGGCCACCGATCAATTTTACATCTGTCACAATGCCTTTGTAGTCAATTTCATATTTCAGATGCACCTCGCCTTCAGTATTGGCATTTCTCGATAGGTCAGGATATCTCAGATGGGTTCCAATAAATTCTTTCATTGCTTTGTCACCACCTTCATAATAGGGTTGTTTGATAAAATTATCATCAGCTTTTCTCTTTTTCATATAAATAATCTTCTTAGCATTTGAAAATAAACATGATATATTGATCTATGTTTTCAAACACATCCAGTATCTCTAATTCTGTAGATTTGCCTTCTTAAAGTATGTATAAAAATTTCTTAGTTGTGAATTATTCGGTTGCTGTGACAAATTGTTGTGGTACACCTGAATTTTGTTTTTAATCATATCATCCCAAATCAATTATCTTGTCTGCTTCTCTGATGCCGCTCAGATGTGCGCCATGGACAGTAGAAAAATAATCTGCTTCTGTGTGTTCACCTGCAAAAAATACTTTGTCATTGACTTCTTTTGCAAGGTCATCAAAGTGTCGCATTTCTGTACCCACGGCTGTGTATGAATATGCACCATATGAATTTTCATTGGATTGCCATTTAGTTCTCAGCATGTTGTTTGGATTCGGGATATTGTTGCCATAAATGTCTCTTAAGTGCAACATGATTTCGTCCACGATTTGAGTATCTGTCATCGTTTCTGTTTGTCTGCCATAGTCAGCATAAGCAAATGTCATCAGTGCATTTACCGTAGGGTGAAACTTCTTCACATTTACAAAATAATTAAATTTATCCCTTATCTCAGGTGTGTATGAAATGTATTGAACATCGTCCCAAAATGCAGTATTCCAGGTCAGTAAAAACTTATTTACACAATTCATTCCTACTTTTTGAATAGCAGTTGTTTTGGTAGCCGGCAAAACCGGTAAAAACTGAATAACATTGGTTTTTAACACCCCTAATGGTACCGTGACAATGACATAGTCAGCTTCACTTATGGTTCCGTTGTGTGTCACTTTTACTCTTGGGCCTGAATAGTCTACTTTTGAAACTTTTTGATTGAGTTGAACGTCCAGATCATTGGCCAGATAATTGGCGATCGTATCATATCCATTGGTTGCAATTTTTTCTGCCCCTCCGAATACTTCTCCTTCGTTGTACAATAAAGATGATAGTTTGTCCAAATCACCCAAGTCAAAAGTTACGTAGGTCGAAAGTAAAAATTTCCATAGTCTGTCATTGACCTTTTCCGGATATAATTTATTGAATACAGTTTGAAAACTTTGATCTGATTTTCCGCTTTTCATCATCTTATTTAAAATGGCATATAGTTCATCTTCTGCATTGTCATAAACAGAACTACTTCTCATTTTGCCGCCCACATCAAAAGACTTCCGGCTTTCATCTAAGGTTTCAAAAGTGTTCATACCGGCTTGTTGGGCCAGATTTGTTATGGGATTGCCATTTACTCCATGTATCCAGCTTGCACCTTCATCAAATGCAACACCTAAACTTCTGTTGGTTCTTAATCGCCCACCTACTTTGTCCTGAGATTCCAAAACGATGACATTAAAACCTTTTTGTTTGAGTTTTTTGGCTGCTGAAAGTCCGGAAATCCCGGCTCCAATGACAATAACAGTTTTTCCGTTTGGTTCGCTACCTCCATTATTATTACATGAAGAAGCCAGAAGCTGTGGCATCAACATCAGCAATGGTAATCCGGTTATGGTGTCCTTAATGAAGATTCTTCTTTGCATATTTTTTTTATTCCGTAAATCTATGAGCATGTTTAAATTTTCATGCTTATACCGTAAAAGAAAACTCATTTTTTTATATTTTTTGTTCTCATGAGATTTTAATGTTAGGTCTTAGAAAAAATCATATTACTACCTCAATTTTATCTTCCTGCCTCATCTATCACCACGTTTTTAAACACTGCAGCCAAATCATACGCCATGTCGAAATCAGAAGGAAATATCTCACAAAAATTGTCTATCTTTTTTCTGGTGGCATCTGTTAGAGCTCTTTCGTCTCCTATATACTTACAACCATATCCGTTGAAGTTATGAAAAGCATTGACAGGTACAATTTTGATAAATTCTTTCGTCCTTGTGTCCAAGACTTTGATGCTTCCTCGCAATTCTGATTGTTTTTCTCTGAATAATTCGGAGATATCAGCCCTTACCCTCTCATACACTTCTTTTTCTACCCATACATCCACTGAGTCTCTTCTTTCTTTGATTTTGTCTTTTCTTACAAGGATCTCTTTAGACTCAGAGTATGTATTGACTCTCTCTCTTTCAGGACTGAAAAAAGTTTGGTTCAGTTCTATGACGAGTACGTAGTCTGCGTTGTTTTTATCGAAATTGATGCTGTATTCATTCCATACATCATTCAGCCTTGCTACAGGCAGGTTGCGCAATTCCTGCTCAATATTGTTACTTTGAAAATCTCTCAAATCATTAAATATGTCAACATATATTCTGTTCAGGCCAAGCTTCAGAGCTCTTTCTTTCAGTTTGTCTGTATCTTTGTAATTTCTGTTATAAGTATCTATCTTACGAAGGTCATCATAAGCTTCTCTGGCATAAACCTTATCTCCTGTTCTTTCGGTTTGCTCCATGAGTTCTGATGCGTTGTTATAATAATACAGGCAGGTATTTTCTTCAGCATTACTTATTTCATTTTTATAATTTTTGAAATCAAAAGTAGCCTTGTATCTGTCTTCACTCACTAAAGGCAAGAGGGGTTCTAGTCTTTCCTGACGGTCTTCCATGCTATGATACAGATGAAGTACTTTACTCCAGTTTTCAGGTTTTGCCGGAGCGTTCAGCCTTTCGATTTCTCTCGCAGATGCACTGTTAAGTTTAAAATAAGCCTTCTCTAGTGCTTTTATATACTCCGTTTTTTTATTTTTTTCCCCTTGCAGCTTGGAGATGGAATAATTGAAAGCCCTTTCATATTCCCCTTTTTCGACCATTTTTTCTACAGACCTGCAGGAAAAGAATGCTGCAATTAATACCAATGTGTAAAATAATGTTTTCATAATACTGGTTTTTGATGTTTTGAAATATATACTCTTACTTCCAAAACTAATATATACTTACAAAAGTAACACTTTCTGAAGTTCTTTAAAGCAAATTTAACTTTTCAACATACTTAATTGAATTGGCTTAGAAAGCGATTTAGTCTATTAGTAATTCTTAATTTTGTTAAAGGTCAATCATCAAAGAAATCCGAAATTTTCCCACTTAGGGCCAAATGATAAAAGTTAAAACATACCCTAATATGGTTGTATCGTGACTTAATGGCTGGTGAAGGAAATTTATTTTGTTTGAAAACACTTAATTGTTATATAAAAGCCTTACCTTTGCAGCCATTTTTAAAAATTTCATTAATTAACCTCTGTTGATTTACAGAAATCAACATACAAATTTTAACACAAATGATAGAAGATCAAGGTCTTGAACAAGACCACAAAGATGAAATCGTAGCAGATGTCGAAGATATCGCTGACATTCAACTAGAACCGGTTCAGGAATCACTCTCCGCTGCACATGATGATTTCGACTGGACTATAGGAAAAAGAAATACTGTGAAGTATGATGATTCCGAACATAAAAAGTACTTCGAACAGTACGACAATTCTCTTAACTCAGTATCTGAACTTGAAGTTGTAAAAGGCAGAGTAACAGCTATACACAGCGGTGATGTTGTTTTGGATATCAACTATAAATCTGACGGACTGGTTTCTTTATCAGAATTCAGAGACACGCCTGATCTTAAAATAGGCGACTACGTGGATGTATACGTTGAAAACAAAGAAGACATCAGAGGTCAGCTGATCTTGTCAAGAAGAAAAGCCAAGTTGCTGAAAGCCTGGGACAATCTGGTAGAATCATACAAAAACGGTACTATCATAAAAGGTCTCGTAGTGAGCAAAACCAAAGGTGGACTTATAGTCGACTGCTTGGGCCTCGAAACATTCCTTCCTGGTTCACAGATCGATGTGAAACCTATCATAGACTATGATGTGTATGTAGGTAAAACGATGGAGTTCAAAGTAGTAAAAGTCAATGAGGCTATCAAAAATGCCGTTGTATCGCACAAAGCGCTTATTGAAAGCGACCTTGCTGAACAAAGAGAAACAATCATATCAGGACTTGAAAAAGGTCAGGTACTCGAAGGTGTGGTCAAAAATATCACAGACTTCGGTGCATTTATGGATTTAGGAGGTGTTGACGGTTTACTTTATATTACTGATATCAGCTGGGGTAGAATCAATCATCCGAATGAAGTGCTTTCTCTCAATCAGAAGATCAATGTTGTTGTACTTGACTTCGGAGAAGATAAGAAAAGGATTTCACTGGGTCTTAAGCAACTTACTCCTCACCCATGGGAAGTTCTCGACAATACTATAGCGGAAGGAAGCACTATCACGGGCAAAATAGTAAACATAGAAGACTATGGAGCATTCCTTGAGATCATACCTGGAGTAGAAGGTTTGATACACGTATCTGAAGTTAACTGGAGCAGTCAACCTGTCAACGCTAGAGACTACTTTACACTGGGCCAGGAACTGCAAGCCAAAGTAGTAACCATAGACAGAGATGAGAGAAAAATGTCTTTGAGTATCAAACAACTTACTGAAGACCCATGGAGCATCGTTTCTGCAAAATATAAAGTAGGTACAAAACACGTAGGTGAAGTGAAAAACCTCACCCCATATGGTGTTTTTGTAGAATTGGAAAATGGTATCGGAGGTATGGTACACATTTCTGACCTTTCATGGACAAAGAGATATTCACACCCATCAGAATTTACCAAGGTAGGTGAAAAAATAGATGTTTCTATCCTTGAAGTAGATGAAGAAACAAGAAAACTTTCACTCGGCCACAAGCAATTGGAAGAAAATCCATGGGATACTTTTGAAAATGTCTTCCCTGTAGGATCATATCATGAAGCTACTATCGTGAAAAAAGACGATAGAGGTGCTGTAGTACAACTTCCTTATGGTCTTGAAGCCTACGCTCCGTTGAAACATATCAAAAAAGAAGACGGATCAACAGCAGGCAATGAGGAAACCCTTACATTTAAAGTGATAGAATTCAACAGAGATGATAAGAGAATCATTGTTTCTCACAGCAGATACCTGGAAGACATAAAAAAAGAAGCAGATCAACTTGTTGATGCTGAAAAGAACAAAGAAAGAGATGAAGTCAAAAAGACCATCAAAGCTACTCAATCCAAAGTCGAACTATCCACTTTTGGTGATATAGCAGGATTTTCTGAATTGAAAGAACAGATGGCAGCTACAAAAACTGCTGAGTCCGCTCCTAAAAAAGCTGAAGAGGTAAAAGCAGATGCACCTGTAGAAGTTCCTGTAGAAGCAACCATAGAAGCACCTGTGGAAGCAACCGTTGAAGCACCTTTAGATGCAGTAATTGAAGCACCTGCTGTAGTACAAGTTGAGGAAGAGGTGATTGAAGTGGTACCGGAAGTAAAGGCAGAACCACAAAAAAAATCGGCAAAAGGAGATGATCTTAAAAAGATTGAAGGTATCGGTCCTAAAATTGAAGAATTGCTCCATATTGCAAACATTGTTACCTTCTCTGATCTTGCAAAAGCTGATGTTGCTGTATTGAAAGAAATACTTCATGCTGCCGGTTCAAGATATCAGATGCACGATCCTTCCAGCTGGCCTATGCAATCAGAAATGGCTGCTAATGGTGACTGGGATAAACTGAAAGAGTGGCAAGAAAATGCCAAAGGCGGTAAAATAGAGGATTAATATTTCCCTATTGATAATAAAACGTTTAAAAGCCCCTGATAAACTAAAATATCAGGGGCTTTTTGTTTGAATCTTTGGAAGTGAGAGAATGAGAGTGAGAGAGTGAGTGCTATAACCAGCTTTATGAGTTTCAAAGATTTTGTAGCTGACACTTCAAAAAGAAAAACCTGCCATTTTATTCAAACAACAGGTTTTACATATTCTTTTTGATTGGGTCTGTCTAAAACAAACAACTCATTTTATCGTCACTCCTACTGAAATGGATTTTACATCCAACGCATCGCTTTAACAAAAGAAGTGAAAAACGGTGGCAACATTCCCCAAAACCATTCTGGCTTAAACATCAGGAAAAGTAAAATACCAACTACTGATAAAAGTGTATAAATCCAATATATTCTAACAGAATCGGAAGAACTTGTCATATCAATTAATTAATTTTGTGTTTTCAAATTTAAATTGCCCTGCAAATGTAGGGTTTTTGATATGAAAATTCCAATATTTGTATCCAATACTTTGCCTGAAATCACAAATAAATATTATTCAAAAGTACTTTTACTCGGTGAGTACACTGTGACCGAAGGGTATAGTGCATTGGCAGTACCTTATATGGGGTATCGTGGCCAATGGATGTATGGAACAAATGCAGAAGCAAAGGATATCCAGGGATTGAAACATCTTTTACAATATATTGAGTCAGAACAACTACTTCGTTCGGTGTATGATACAGACAAATTCAGGGAGGAACTAGATAAAGGCTTGTTTTTTGATTCCGACATACCCACGGGATACGGCCTTGGCAGCAGCGGTGCTTTAGTGGCAGCATTTTATGACCGATTTGCGATAAATAAATCTGAAGACATCGTAGAACTTAAAACTATTTTAGCACAAACAGAAAGTGCTTTTCATGGTTCCAGTTCTGGTATCGATCCGACAGTATCCTACCTTCATAGTGCCATAAAGGTGGATAATGGGAATATCATTTCAAGCATGAAATTGAATATTGCAGATTTTGGATTTTACCTGTTAGATACTGGTTTGGAGAGGAAAACAGCACCTTTGGTACAGATTTTTAAAGATAAAATGGTTGTGAATCCTGATTTCAAAAAAAACATCGATTTATTGGGCAAAGCAAATCAAAATGCCATCTTTCTTATGTTGCAATATGATAAGCCAGCACTTACAAAGGAAATAAAAATGATCAGTTCGATAGAATTTGAACATTTTAAGGAGATGATACCTGAACATATCATGGATTTATGGCAACAAGGATTGGAATCTGATGATTTTTATATAAAACTATGTGGTGCCGGTGGAGGTGGGATGATGTTGTGTTATATACCGCAGGAGACAAAAAGTGATGAATTATTTATAGCTTATAAATTGAAGAAAGTAGAATGATTTCAATTATCTTACCGATAAATAAAGTGATAGTAGTATCTGATTTTGAAATAATTGAATAATTCGATAAAAAACACGTTTGAATAAACAGATGGATAATTGATTAAAAAAATTGGAGATGCCATATGAGAGTTTGTTTGCAAATATTTCATTATTATTGAATAATTTTTAATTCTCAATGATGCCTTAAAACACAAAATATTTTGGATAAAGTAAAAAAATCAATGGAAGAATTAGTATATGAAAAGGAAGAACAGATCTTCAAAATATTGGAAAAAGCAGCAGGAGCCATCATGGCGCATTACCACACCATCACAAAAGCAGACATCAATTATAAGACAGATAATAGTCCGGTTACATCCGCTGATTTAGATTCAAATAAGATTATTACTGAAGGATTATTGCACCTTTTTCCGGATATTCCCGTCATCTCAGAAGAAGTTGATTTACCACCGTTTCATTTGAGAAAATCGTTTCAGTACGCCTGGATATTGGATCCTCTGGATGGAACCAAAGAATTTTTAAACAAGACCGATGAGTTTTGTATCAATCTGGCACTAATAAGTCAAAAAAAACCAAAAGCGGGATACATCTATCTTCCGGCGAAAAAGAAACTGTACTTTGCATATGCGGGGAAAGGGGCATATGAATGGAAGCAGACCGGTGCGATACGACTAAACTGCAGTTCATTCAGTCTTGATGATGAGGGATTAAGAGTCGTGATAAGCCACAGCCGGATGGATGCATTGACCAGATTTGAAATCGAAAGATTGCACCAACCACAAAAGATAGCCCTGGGCAGTGCATTAAAGTTTATCAGTATTGCGAGTGGAGAAGCTGATTATTATCCTCGTATGATTCACATCATGGAATGGGATACTGCCGCAGGACAAATCCTCATCGAAGAAGCAGGAGGAAAACTTGAAGATGCGCTTACAGGCAAACCACTTGAATACAACAAACAATCTCTTGTAAATCCTTATTTTATAGCTTCAGGTATCATCCAATGAACTCAAGAGCCACATACAGTGCTGTCATCATTGCACGGAATGAAGCCAGAACCATTCAGAAATGTATAGAAGCACTGAAAAAAATTACCGATGATATCATCGTGGTACTGGATGACAGATCAGATGATGATACTTATTTTATTGCTCAAAAATTGGGTGCGATCATATTCAGAAAAAAATGGGAAGGGTTTTCCGCCAATAAGAATTTTGGCGTCGAAAAGGCGCAGAATGACTGGATCCTTTGCCCTGATGCGGATGAAATCCTGAATGATGTCCTGATCCATAATATTACATCTCTTCATCCCGATGTCAGCTCCGTGTATGAGATGAATATCCGGACCTGGTTTGGAGACTATCCTGTAAAACATTGTGGTTGGTTTCCGGACTGGAATATCAGGCTGTACAATAAAAAAACGATGTCCTGGAATGGTAATCAGGTGCACGAAAAACTGGAGTCTGTCCATCCTCTTAAAGTCAAAAGGATCGATGGTATCATAGAACACTTTAGCTTTGTGGATGAAGCCCATATGGTAAAAAAATTTGATTATTATGCTCAGATGAGGGCAAATGAATGGATTTCAAAAAATACAAAACCATCGCTAATTAAATCTTTCTTCGGACCATCTTTCAGATTTTTCAGGACTTATATCATTAAGCTGGGTTTTCTGGATAGGAAGATAGGTTTTACCATCGCAAAAAACGAGTATATACTCAAAAGAAAAGAGCTCGAATATTTTCAAAAATTAAGTATCAAGATAAAAAGCTGAAAGATCTGGCAGAAAAGATCAAAATTTGGAAAAATCTTACCTTCCCATTAAAGAAAAGAGGATCAATAATTTGACATAATTTAAGGTTTTGTTACCTTTGCGCCAAATTTTTAAAAACAGGTAATACCGTTTTAGATGAAATACAGAATTTTAATTGCCTATATACTTTTCCAAATCCTTTGTTTGCCTTCTTTTGCAAATGAAACATCTGCCGACAGCACTCAATCGGTAGAGTCAACAGCTCATGAAGGCAACGATCACAGTACATCTCATGATGATCATGGTGCACAGGAACCATATGACCCAGCAGCAACGGCTATACACCACATCAGTGACGCCAATGTGTATTCCATTCTTGATGTGGTCAGAATACCACTGCCTATGTTTTTGTATGCCCCCGATAAAGGATGGGACTTTTTCAGCTCAGGAAAATTTCATGCAGGACATCACGAAGATGGCCATTATGCCTACAATGGTTATGTACTCAACCACGGAAGTGTTCATAGAGTGACCGACCCTGCTTTCCCTCAGGAAGGAAGCATTGATCTGGGCCATCATGCATTTTCTCATAAAGATGAAGAGGTAAATGGCAAAAAAACTGAAGTAAAATATGTGACCTATCAAGGTAAAGAATATAGATTAGATGCCAGATCAACACTGGACGGAGGTATTCTTGGAGGCGGGATTACCTCTTTTTACGATTTTTCGATTTCGAAAAACGTATTAGCCATGATTCTGGTATCTCTCTTTTTGTTCTGGATATTCAGAAGAGCAGCACGCGCATACAAGCAAAACCCAAATAGTGCTCCGAAAGGTGTTCAGGCGATACTAGAACCTGTCTTTTTATTTATCAGAGATGAAGTGGCTATCCCATTTATTGGTAAAGATAAGTACATGAAGTTTCTTCCTTTACTGATGAGTATTTTCTTTTTCATCTTAGGATTAAATCTATTTGGTCAGGTGCCATTTTTTGGAAGCACTAATGTGACAGGCAACCTGACTCTGACCATGGTTCTAGCACTGATTGTATTTTTTATAGTCAATTTCAACGGTAAAAAAGATTACTGGAAACACATTTTCTGGATGCCTGATGTACCTGCTTTTGTAAAACTGATCCTTACACCAGTCGAGGTGATGGGTATGTTTATCAAACCCCTGACATTGATGTTGCGTCTTGCCGGAAATATTACAGCTGGCCATATAGCTATACTAAGTTTTATAAGCCTAATATTTATCTTTGGAAAATCAGGAGAAAGCTTGAGCGGTAGCATTATTGGTTCTGCAATGGCAATACCTATGACTTTATTTATGATGGCTATAGAATTAATAGTTGCATTCGTACAGGCTTTTGTGTTCACCATTTTGACAGCTTCTTATATTGGGGCAGCCATTGAAGAGCATCACCATGCGGATCATCACGTAGAAAATAATCATTAATTGAGAATAATTTTTTAATAATTTTTTAATCTATAAAACACTTTAAAACATGACTGGAACATTAGCAGCAATTGGAGCGGGATTAGCCGTAATTGGAGCTGGTATAGGTATTGGAATGGTAGGTGGAAAAGCAATGGAAGCTATAGCAAGACAACCTGAAGCATCTGGAGATATCAGATCAGGTATGATTCTTATGGCAGCTTTTGTGGAAGGTGCAGCATTGATTGCTATCCTTCTTTCCATTTTCATGGCTTAATATTCTAACAGACAAAACGAAAAACAGCCATCGCAATGCGGTTGGCGGAGCTTGGCTGTTTTTTATATATCTGTATTTTTAGCTTAAAATCATTAAAATAATAAACAATAACATCATATGTTTTCACTTATAAGTTTCAATCCTTTTATACCTTCTCCTGGACTTGCCTTCTGGGGATTGATTATTTTTGGTCTATTTTGGATTATTGTGGGTAAAGCTGGATTCAAACCGATAGCTGAAGCTCTTTCCAAAAGAGAACATGATATTCAGGATGCTATAGATCTGGCAAAAAAGACAAGAGAAGAAATGGCCAATATGAAAGCCGAAAATGAAAAATTATTGGCTCAGGCAAGAGAGGAGAGATCAAAGATACTCCAGGAAGCAAAAGAAATCAAAAATGAAATGATTGCTGAAGCTAAACAAAAAGCCAAGGAAGAGGCTTCCAAAGTGATCAGTAATGCAATGCATGATATAGAAAATCAGAAAAAAGCAGCGATTATAGAAGTAAAAAATGAATTAGGAGCTATTGCTCTCGATATTGCTGAAAAAGTGATAAGAAAAGAGTTGAAGAGTAATGCGGATCATCAGGCTTTTGTCAATGCTCTTGTAAAAGAAGTCAACTTAAATTAATCTGCTTTATAATCATTTAAATATTAAATCATGTCAGTAAGCAGAATTTCGTCCAGATATGCAAAGTCTCTTATGGAATTGAGTCTTGATAGAAACGAACTGGAAGTGGTAAAAAAAGACATTCTATACTTTATTGAAGCTATGCGTAACAGGGACCTTTATCTCTTACTTAAAAGCCCCATTATCAATGCCGGCAAGAAGATCAGTATCATCAAAACCGTTTTTGGCGATAAATTGAACTCAACCACAATGGCTTTTCTTGAGATTGTCATCAAAAAAGGCAGAGAGATGTACCTTCCTGAAATTGCTGCAGATTTTATTGGCCAGTATAAATTCTATAACAAAATATCTACGATTAAAATCACCACAGCTTCTCCACTATCGCAAGAGTCGATGAATGATATCAAATCGAAAATGCTCGCAAGTAATATCACCATGGACAAACTGGAAGTTACAGAAAAAGTAGACCCGTCCATCATCGGAGGATTTATCATAGAGGCAGGAGATAAGTTATATGATGCGTCCATCGCACACAAGCTGGAAGAGATGAAAAAGAACCTTTCTAATACTCAATTTGTAAAATCATTTTAATAAAAATTATAAATAAATATAGTTATGGTTGATGTAAAACCTGATGAAATATCCGCAATACTGAAACAACAGTTATCGGGATTTAAAACAGAAACAGAACTCGAAGAAGTAGGTACCGTCCTTCAGGTGGGAGATGGTATAGCCAGAGTGTATGGTCTTACAAAGGCACAGGCAGGAGAGCTTGTAGAATTTGACAATGGTGTTCAAGCTATAGTATTGAACCTGGAAGAAGATAATGTTGGTGTGGTATTGCTCGGTTCAGGTGACGGTATCAAAGAGGGCTCTACTGTAAAGCGTACAGCCAGAATCGCTTCTATCAATGTAGGAGAAGGTTTTATAGGTCGTGTAGTGAATCCGCTTGGTCTTCCTATAGATGGTAAAGGTCCTATCACCGGTGAAGTATTTGAGATGCCTATCGAAAGAAAAGCACCAGGTGTTATCTACAGACAACCGGTAAACGAACCACTCCAAACAGGTATCAAAGCCATCGACTCGATGATTCCGATCGGAAGGGGACAGAGGGAGTTGATCATCGGTGACAGACAGACAGGTAAGACGGCCATAGCCATCGACACCATCATCAACCAAAAAGAATTTTACGACAGAGGAGAACCTGTGTATTGTATATATGTGGCTTCAGGCCAAAAAGCATCTACAGTAGCGCAAGTGATGAAATCACTGGAGGATGGAGGTGCTATGGCATATACCACCATTGTATCAGCATCAGCTTCTGATCCTGCTCCATTGCAGTTTTACGCACCATTTGCAGGAGCATCTATCGGTGAGTTTTTCAGAGATACAGGAAGGCCTGCATTGATCATATATGATGACCTTTCCAAACAAGCTGTGGCTTACAGGGAAGTATCCTTGCTTCTCAAGAGACCTCCGGGAAGAGAGGCATATCCGGGAGACGTATTCTATCTTCACTCCAGACTACTGGAAAGAGCGGCTAAAATCATCAATAACGACGATATAGCACGTAATATGAATGACCTTCCCGAGTCGCTCAGAAAATCCGGAAAAGTAAAAGGTGGTGGATCATTGACAGCTCTACCTATCATCGAGACACAGGCAGGTGACGTATCCGCGTACATCCCTACCAACGTAATTTCGATCACTGATGGTCAGATCTTCCTCGAATCCAACTTGTTTAATGCCGGTATCAGACCTGCTATCAACGTAGGTATCTCTGTATCCAGGGTAGGAGGAAATGCTCAGATCAAATCCATGAAAAAAGTAGCCGGTACATTGAAACTGGATCAGGCTCAGTATAGGGAGTTGGAAGCTTTTGCAAAATTTGGTTCCGATCTTGACGCAGCTACTCAATCAGTCCTTGAAAAAGGTAAGAGAAATGTTGAAATCCTTAAACAACCACAGTATTCTCCTGTATCAGTAGAAAAGCAGGTTGCCATCATTTATCTTGGTACTCAAGGTTTGCTCAGAAATGTTCCGGTCAATAAGGTTAGAGAATTTGAGGACATATACCTGACAACCCTTGAAAGAACAGATGCTGGCACTCTTGAGTCTATCAGAAAAGGAAATCTTTCTGATGAAGTAATAGCCACTTTGAAAAGAGTAGGCTCAGAAGTATCCGCTCAGTTTAAATAAATTATTTAATCTTAATTAAGATATCATCACAATTATAAAAAGCACATGTCCGGTAAACTAAAAGAAGTACGAGAAAGGATAAAGTCAGTGCAATCCACTCAGCAGATCACCAAAGCAATGAAAATGGTCTCTGCTTCCAAGCTCCGGAGAGCGCAGCAAGCCATCACTGAGATGCGACCATATGCCAATAGACTGGATAAAATGATGAAAAACATCGTTGCCAATCTGGAAGGCGATATCAACTCTCCTTATGTAAAAGTAAGAGAAGCTAAAAAAGTAGCTATTGTCGTCATTACTTCCAACAGAGGTTTGTGCGGTGCATTCAATACCAATATCATCAAAGAGGCCATCCTGAAAGTCGAAGGTGTATATGGATCACAGAGAGCTGACAAAAATATTTCTTTAATTTTTGTTGGCAAAAAAGGATATGATGTAATGAAAAAGCGTTTTACAGATTGTACCATTAATGCAGAATATGTAGACCTGTTTTCAGACTTGAGTTTTGAAAATGTATCTAAAGTCTCTCAAATGCTGATGGACAAGTTCAACAGTAGAGACTATGATATCATTGATGTGTGTTACGGACAGTTTAGAAATGCTGCTGTCCAGGAAGCAACAGCAGTAAGATACCTACCTGTACAGTCGATAGCAAAAATAGAAGGTAGCGCGATAAAAAAATCTAAAGCTGACTATATATTTGAGCCGGATAAAGAAACACTATTGGAAGAATTGATTCCAAGTATCCTGCAGACCTCATTTCAAAAATTTGTTCTGGACAACCATGCTTCTGAGCACGGAGCCAGAATGACAGCCATGGACAATGCGACCACAAATGCTGAAGAATTGATGAAAGAACTTAAAATCAATTACAACAAAGCAAGGCAGGAAGCCATCACTAAAGAACTCTCAGAGATCGTCGGTGGTGCTGCAGCCCTAAACGGGTAATAGACCGAAGACTTATAAACAATATAAATGCCGGTATGGAATTAATTCTGTACCGGCATTTTTGTTTGAATAAATATTTGATTTTGGAAACTTTAAAAAAATATTTTCAATTCCACAATAAACCTGATGAACAATCGTTTTAGTATAGTTGTTAATGAAATTTAAAGTATCAAAATTTAATTTTATAAGCGCCTAATAATGCGTCGCTTATAAAAATCACAAAGGCTTATCATCCGTCGAGGGTAAGCCTTTGACCATTTTCAAACCAAGATTAAAAGGAAACCATGAATGACTCTAATTTATTTCACGGTGATACCCCTAAGCATTTACCTTTAATAAGTCAGAAGGAATAATTAATTTTGTCATTCATAATTTTATCAATCCATGCCGTCCTGATGTACACGCCTGAGAAACAACAATACTTTATAGATCAATCCAAAAAATTTCTCACCACTCCTGCAACAGTAAAAGACCTGGGAGAACTCAGAGACCTGCTTGTATTTCATGAAAGAAAGTATTACATCGAAGACAATCCGCTTATTTCGGATTTTGAATATGACCAACTATACAAACAGTTGGTTCAAATCGAAGAAGACCATCCGGACCTCATTACGACTGATTCACCCACTCAGAGAGTCAGTACGGATTTGTCCGGAGAATTTCAGTCCGTACCACATACTGTGCCGATGTTGTCTCTGGACAATTCCTATAATGAAGACGACCTGAATGATTTTGATGCCGCTGTCAAAAAACTGTGTGGACTTTCGGCTGATACTGATATTGCATACTGCGTAGAACCAAAATTCGATGGTGGTAGCATCGCTCTGGTATATGAAAATGATGTTTTAGTCAGAGCGGCAACGAGAGGCAACGGGACATATGGTGAAGAAATGACTCCTAATGCCCGCACACTACCAAGTATTCCGCTCAGAGTCACATTTTCAGCCCATGGCATCGTCAAAGCCGAAGTAAGGGGAGAAGCTTTGATACGAAAAGACAATTTTGAACGCATCAACAGGGAAAGAGAAAAAGAAGGTCTAACACTTTTTGCTAATCCAAGAAATGCGGCGACCGGTGGACTCAGGACCAAAGATGCTAACGAAACCCGCAAAAGAGGATTGGAAGCTTTTGTATATCAGTTGGCTTATGCTGTGGATGCAGATGGGAATTCCGTGCTGCCCTCTTTGAAATCACACTATTCAGGGATAGAAATGCTCGAGAATATAGGATTTAAGACTCCAAAAGAAGAAAAATCTGTTTGTGCCAATATACAAGAGGTGCACCAGTTTGTCAGATACTGGGAAAACAAAAGAGATGACTATGAGTACGAAATTGATGGCATGGTGATCAAAGTCAATGATCTCCTGATTCAGGAAAGATGCGGATCGACAGCACATCATCCACGGTGGGCTATAGCTTTTAAATTTAAGGCCAAACAAGCTACGAGCAAACTTCTAGCAGTAGAATATCAGGTAGGAAAAATAGGATCCATCACTCCCGTAGCGAAGATAGAACCGGTCTATCTGGCAGGCGTGACAGTCTCATCTATTTCACTCCACAACGAAGAATTTATTAAATCAAAAGACTTACGACTTGGTGATACTGTGTTGGTAGAGCGTGCGGGAGACGTCATACCATATATCGTAAAATCATTTCCCGAGCTTCGAAGCGGCAATGAAGTCGTGATAGAATTTCCTGAATTTTGCCCTGCAAATCATACCAACGTTCCGGTTAAACTTCTGAGAGAAGAGGGAGAAGCGGCGTGGAGATGTCCTGATTGTGTTTGTGGTGCTCAGGATTTGCAAAAAATGATTTTTCACGTATCAAAGGATGCTATGGAAATTGACGGGTTCGGGAAGTCGTATGTAGAAAGATTTTTTGAATTGGGCTGGATAAGAGATATCAGTGACATCTACAATCTGGATTACGACAAGATAGCATCTTTGGATGGTTTTGGCAAACGGTCAGCTGAAAATATCAAAAACTCCATTGAAAAGGCAAAGCAGAACCCCATCCAACGTTTATTGCATTCCCTGAGTATCCATCACTTGGGTAAAAAAGCAAGTAAACTCATTGCAGAGCAAATCGGACATGTCCTTGATTTGACAGAATGGGAAGTGGAAAGGTTCCTTGAAATAAAGGACATTGGTCCGGTGGTTGCAGAAAATGTAAAGGCCTGGTTTTCTGATCATAACAATGTGGAAATGCTGAACAGAATGGAAGCATTCGGAGTCAACTTAACTCAAACAGAAGAGGATAAACCTTTGAAAATTTCAGAAGATGGGGTCTTTTATGGCAAAACTATACTATTTACCGGTACTCTTCAGACTCTGGGAAGAAAAGAAGCTGAAGAACTCGCTGCAAAATCCGGTGCAAAAAATATTTCAGCTGTCAGCTCGAATCTCAATATTCTTGTAGTGGGAGAAAAAGCGGGATCAAAACTTAAAAAAGCACAGCAGCTTGGTACCGTAGAAATATTGACAGAAGAAGAGTTTTTGGCAAAAGTGAAAAGTGAAACCAAATTAACCTCAGGATAGGTGGATATTTTTAAAATCTGAAGCCAAAAGATGCCTGAAATCCTACATTGCGGTCAAAGTGATTGCTTAGGATTCCTTTGCCTGTAGTTTTGTCTGTTTCCTTTCTCAGATAATCCATTTTATTGTTGGTGATATCCATAAGCCCAAAATCATACTTAAGTCCAAAATAGAATCCCTTGTTGATAAAATAGGATATCCCGCCGGTAAGTCCGAAATCCCATCTATTATACAGTTTGCCATCCATTTCTGTTGAAGCATAATTATAATAAGCTCCGGCATCCCGTGCCAATGTCACCTTAATGCCATCTACCCAGACTGAAGCTCCTTGTGCGGAGTTTGCTATGCCACCTGCTTCATCCTTTGAGTAATTGTGTACCAATGACTGTTTGAAGAAAAGACTATCCTTGTTTTTTTCGAAATATATAGTGCCATTGCCTCTTGGGCCAATCAGATATGAAGCATATACCCCCGCTGATACCTCTATTTTATTTGTAGCCTGCCATTGTAAAGTCACCGGAATAGTAAGATAAGCATTAGAAATTTTCATTTCAATAGTGGACTTTCCTTTTTCATAAATAAATGCATTACCCAAGGGTATCTTATAAAATGAATCACCATCATAATTGTACTTTGAGCCTACTTGTGAATATAAAAACTCTCCCCTTATAGCAAGTCTGTCAGCAAAATTATATGCATAGTTGACTCCAAAATGAAAACCATTGGCGAGCTTAAATTCTTCATTGACTCCTGTTTCAAGTGGTCCTGAAAATTTGGTATAGTTAAGACCTGCGCGGATGCCAAAACTCTGACTAAATCCAACTTGAAAGGTCATCAAAAAACATGATAAAACGAATATTTTGTTCATACAAAACTGCCTATTATACATAAAATGGCTGCAAAGGTATTAATAATACATCAATTACAGGTGTTACTCAGAAATAAAACGAAACTTATTCATAAATGCAAGCTTGACTTTTCACAAAAATATGTTAAATGTTGATCATTTTTTAATTGAGGTATAAATATGTAGTTTTGCGACCTAAATCATTCACTGAAGTTTTTATGAGTAAAAATAAATTGAAAAAATTTGAAGCTATACTGGATTTTCCTCATGTTTATGAAAATTATGACCCTAAACATCCCAAATTAATTCGTTCGAAAGACGAAGTAGTAGATTTAAAAGGTAATTGGAATCAGGGACATTTTAACAATGAGTATCCTATCATCCTGGAGCTCGCATGCGGTAGAGGTGAGTATACAGAAGCATTAGCAGAGGCGTATCCGTACATCAACTTTGTAGGAGTGGATGTAAAAGGAGCCAGAATCTGGAAAGGAGCTACCAATACGATGAATAAGGGTTTAAAGAATGCTGCCTTTCTCAGAACCAGAATAGAACAATTAGATCTTTTTATAGGAAAAGAAGAAGTGGATAGCATTTGGATTACATTTCCTGATCCGTTTCTAAGAGAAAGCAAAGAAAATAAAAGGCTGACATCGCCAAGATTTCTCAATATGTATAAAAACATTCTGAAACAAGGAGCCATCATTCATCTCAAAACAGATGACCCTACGCTTTATCAGTTTACATTGGACACTTTATCGGCTTATCAAGGAGCAAGTGTACTTTATCATAATGAAGATATTTATTCTTCTCCACTACCATATCCTGAACTAGAATACAAAACCTACTATGAAAGAAATCATTTAGCTGATGGAAGAAAAATAAAATACGTGAGATTTACCATCAATTAGCCACGACTTTACTCGGCACCTACACCCATTTTTTCAGCATTTTCTGCTCGCTGTAGAGCCAGGATAACTTCATCAAGATCACCTTCAACCACCGAATCAAGATTATATAATGTCAGATTGATCCTGTGATCCGTGATCCTGTTTTGAGGATAATTGTATGTTCTGATTTTATCAGAGCGGTCACCGGTTCCAACCAGAGATTTCCTTTTATCTTTTTGTTCCAGGTAGCTTCTTTCTTTGGCGGCATCCTGGATTTTTACATAGAGTCTTTGGAGGGCGATTTCGCGGTTTTTGTGTTGCGACCTGGAGTCCGTACTTTCAGCCACAATCCCTGTAGGCAGGTGGGTAAATCTTACTCCGGATTCTGTCTTGTTGACATGCTGTCCACCAGCTCCCTGTGCCCGGAAAGTATCTGTTTTTAGATCGTCCTTTCTGATATCGATCTCTTCCTCTTCAAATTTTGGCATAACAGCGACGGTCGCTGCTGAAGTATGGACACGGCCTTGTGATTCCGTCTTTGGCACTCTCTGAACTCTATGTGCACCTGATTCAAATTTCAGTTTGCCGTAGACATCAGCACCATAGACTTCCATCACTATTTTATTGTAGCCTCCTACGGATCCGGGATTTTCATCGATGACTTCTGTCTTCCAGCCCTGACTTTCAAAATATTTGGAATACATCCTGAACAAATCACCGGCAAAAATACTGGCTTCATCTCCACCTGTTCCGGACCGAATTTCAAAAACTACGTCCTTCGTATCCTCCGGATCTTTTGGGATGAGTAGATAATTGATTTTTTCCTGAAGTTCATCAAGTTGTGGGTTAAGATCCGAAAGTTCTGATTCTGCCATTTCACGCATTTCAGGATCAGTATCCTTGAGCATCTCCCTGGCATTGCTGATATGCTCAACAGTCATTTTATACTCTCTGTAAGTCTCTATGATTTCAGTGAGGTCTTTATATTCTTTGTTGATTTTGGCAAACTGCTTCATGTCTGCCAATACTTCAGGGTCTGAAAGTTTTTCTTCCAGATAATAGTACCTGTCCTGTATCGTTTCGAGTTTGTCCAGCATTTGTGTATAATAAAGAGATGTAGTATTAACAAAAAACCCCTGTAAAGAACTACAAGGGTTTTAGGAAACTTGTGGGCCCACCAGGACTTGAACCTGGGACCACCTGATTATGAGTCAGGTGCTCTAACCAACTGAGCTATAGGCCCGATATTTAATTCATTTTATCATCCTGCTTTCAGGAGTTTTTTTAATCTGGAGCTCCGACCATCAGCTTGCGTGATGCTCTAACCAACTGAGCTATAGGCCCGATATTTAATTCATTTTATCATCCTGCTTTCAGGTGTTTTTTAATCTGGAGCCGCTCCTGGGCTAATCAAGCTTTGCGTGATGCTCTAACCAACTGAGCTATAGGCCCGATATTTAATTCATTTTATCATTCTGCGAACAGGTGTTTTTTTAAACTGGAGCCACCCCTGAGACCATCAAGCTTTGCGTGATGCTCTAAGCAACTGAGCTATAGGCCCGATATTTAATTCATTTTATCATCCTGCTTTCAGGTGTTTTTTTAATCTGGAGCCGCTCCTGGGACCATCAAGCTTTGCGTGATGCTCTAACCAACTGAGCTATAGGCCCGATATTTAATTCATTTTATCATCCTGCTTTCAGGTGTTTTTTTAATCTGGAGCCGCTCCTGGGACCATCAAGCTTTGCGTGATGCTCTAACCAACTGAGCTATAGGCCCGATATTTAATTCATTTTATCATCCTGCTTTGGGTTTTTTAATCTGGTGTTTTTTTTCCTGCTTTCTTTTTTCTGGACCATCAAGCTTTGCGTGATGCCCTAACCAACTGAGCTATAGGCCCGATATTTAATTCATTTTATCATCCTGCTTTCAGGAGTTTTTTTAATCTGGAGCTGCTCCTGGGGACCATCAAGCTTTGGCGGCAATGAGCTCTAACCAACTGATTAGGCCCGATATTTAATTTGTTATCATCCTGCTTTCAGGATTTGCGGATGCAAAAGTATGAAGATTTATTATTATTTCAAGAGTAATTGTTTCTTTTTTTTAATAAATGAAGGATTGGGTGAAATAATTGGGTAAAAAGTATGACACATAAGGCGTTAAAACGATGTTAAATGTAGAAAATAGATTATTTTTGTGCAGATTTATTCGTTTTGGGTATTAAATAATATCCTGAAAGGCCCAAATTCAAAATTCAAATCAACCGACTAAAATGAATCTTAGAACTTTATCTATATTAGTTTCAATCATATTTTTAAGCGTACTACATATTTCCGCCCAGAAACAAACTGAACCTGTCAAAGTGATTGAGTTTTCCGGGATTGTATTTGAAAAGGATAAAAACGGGCACTCCTATACCACTTCCTTATACCAATGTTGCTGTGGAAAGGGACAAGCAGAGGTGCATCAGCAGACAATAATGGTTTTCTCTATTTGTGGCTCTTGCAGGAGAAACTATAGTATTTTCCAGGATTGGGTATAAAACAATTGAAGTCATAGTTTCTGACACCTCTATTCTAAAAAATATAAATGGATGCAACCTATGTCAAGAGACAACATCCTCCTTCCCGAAGCTGTGATTTTCCTTGGCCAAGTAAAGAGCACTTTAAGCAGGAATTTTGAAATCGACATCACCAATGAATTAAGAGAGAATGCTATCACTAATCTTGCCGAAGAAAAAATGAGAGAACTCCGATATTCAGTTCCTGTAGATGGAAGAGAAGCATCGTCATAGATTATCAAGCAGCAGGCAAATGATTATGTCTACACCGGTCAGATTAAACCTCAAAATATATTTAACCCACTTGCCTGGAAAAAATTTATAGATGCCTGTGGGCCTACCCTGTGGATTTCCAGATTCACCTTTTTTAAATGCCATGTTGTAAAATATTGTTGTTTGTGATTGAATTAATGTCTAAGGGGAAAAAAGAGTTCCTGTAAAATTCTGTTTTCCTTTTTATCTCAAATCTTTTGTTACTGTCTCTATTCCTAATATTGTGGGCAATTTCCAAACAAAGTTTATCAAAAGACATTCTTTCAGGTTCTTTAGGTGAAAAGTTACTCAAAAGAGTTTTAAACGTTTCGGGTTCGGTCTCAAAGATTCTTTTTATTGATGCCTGAGATAAAAATTTACTTTCACCTTTTTGTTGCGTTATGTCTATCCCTGTGATCTTACATTTCCTTTGTGTTACGTTCTGAATGTATATATACGGTTCATTTCGTAACATTTCGGTATTTTGAGACTGAATTTCTACATTCTGAAAGTCGTTCATTTCGTAACATTCCAAAAGTTCTTTTCCTTTGGCTCTTAGTTTGGATTCTATTTCTTTGTATGTTGGGATTTAATGATTATTTTTTCAATTACCTGAATAAAATTCTCTTTAAATCTTTGTTGCAGTTCTGTTTTGAGGATGTCCAGATTTTGGATTTATTCCTTTTTGAATATTTCTCTTTCTTTTGGCTCTGTAATAGTTCTCAGGTGTCTTCCACAATAACAATTCTGTCAAAGGATTCATATAAAAACTCTAAGGTCTTTAAATGTTTTTTGGCCTTATTAGTCATTCCAGTTGATTGATTAAACCTATCATTTCAAGTTTCATTTCTTATTATTTTACATTCAATTCTCAAATATAATTTCCTGGTAATCATTTTGTTTGCCTTTATCATAGATTTTAAAATTGTGAATGTCTTTTAAAATCAATGTATTTTCCTTCCATTGTGTTGTTTATTTTTGTCGGTTTTTTAAATTCCATACTATTAAGTTATCATTTAAGATTGTTCCGGTGTTTTCTATGGTCTCAATGTTTAATCCTATTTCTAAATTTTCAATAATAGTATTATTTAAGGCCAAATTGAAAAACGTTTTTAAGGTGTTCAATTGTCCTTTAAATCGATTAAAATTAAAATCATTGAAGTTTTGATCTCCTGCACATTTTAACTCATTGCTTAGTTTGTGGATACTTCCGTTCATTTCTCTTGCGTCTTAGGGTTGAGTTTGAAGTCCAGATTATGATATTTGCCATTTATTTTATCTATCATTTCACCAGTATTCAGATTAGTGGACTGTTTCCATTCAATTAAGGATTGTTTAAAAGTTCGGTTTCTGTCAGATAGGAAACATTCAGTTTTATAAAGTCAATCATTGATACTATCTTTGTTTTTTATTTGAACTTATAAATAAGGGATGCCGGTAAAGTCCGGTTATCCCTTATTTTTTTTGGGTTCTTAAAAAATTGATGACTTTCTTTTCTCTGGCATTTCTGAATTTTGGCCGATGTCCTTTAAATATTGCCATTCTGATAAACTCTTTTTCCGGATGTATCCATATTGCGACGGTTTCCGTTTCTATGTCTCCATAAAATAGATTTTCATTTATTGGTATTAATCCGGTTATCAATTTCCATTTATGGCCATTATAATACTCAATACAATTTTTGCACCCTGTTTTAGTAGTTTATTTTCTCTGGTTTCCCCTATTTTGAACCATTTGAAAATTAATCCGGTGTCCTGATCTGGTTTCTCATTAAAATTTGATGGAAACTTTTGATCCTTGATATATTCTATTATTTGAACTTTCTTTCTCATGGCATTAGATTTTAGGTTCTTTTCTTAATAATGCCTTTAATACATCGTCTTTGCGATACCTGAGACGATTTCCAATTTTGTGAGTTTTCAGGATGCCACTATTTGACCATGTCCAACGGGTCACGGCTGAAATTTTCAGGATGGATTCCGTTTCTTTAGATGTTAACCACTCTTTTGAATTAAGGTCTTTTTCTCTGGATTCTTTCAGGATTTCGGACATGCCGGAAAGAACATTTTTTGTGATCTGTAATATCAGATCGTCTTTTGTTGTCTGGGTTAAAATGATTTGTTCCATATGCAAACATTGATTTAATTAATAATGATTGCAAAGGAAAAATGGATTGGTTTGTGATTCGATCACAGATTTATTTACCTACCTAAGTATCCCTTAACTTTAGTATATAGTTCTTTGTATTTTTCTTTACTTTTTTCATTAAAATACTCAATTTCAGTACTTTGACTATAATGATGTCTAATGTAACTATAAATTGTGTCGGTTTTAACTTCACCTTTGATCTCAATATAATTAAAGACTTTGTGATCTTTGGTATTTATCAAATCTTGAATTTTTTTAGCCCTTGTAATATGGTCAATGTATAAATTTTCATCTAATAAATTTAAATCAAGTTCTAATTTTGTAAAGGATTTAGGATTAATTATTTCCTTTTGTACGTTTTCTTTAGCCTTCAAATTGATCATTGTAAACAACTTTTCCAATCTTTGATTGAAATACATTTCTATTTCATAGTATTTTGACGCTGGATTTGGCACTCTTAATTTAAAGTGATCATCTAATATTGTTTGGTTTATTGGTTCATTGTGTGATGATAAAATTTCATTTCAAACCAATCAAATCCTTTCCATGTCTATAAGAGCAGATTTTTTAATAAAGTCTTCATTATTCATAGCTTCACCAACTGTCAGACCTTTAGCAATACCATAATCTAATGATAGTTCTGCAGTTCTTATTATCCCGAACTTTTTAGAAAATTCAGTCATATCAATGACTTTTTGTAATCGTTCAAATCTTTCAGGCTCGGGTAAAGTTTGCACATATTCAAAGTATGGCATTTTTTTTTGTTCATCTGTTAGATTTTCTAACCATTCTTTTTCTGATTCTTTATTTCTTAATTTTTCAATATCCATAACCTAAAATTAATTAAAATTCAAAACAAATCTGGTCTTAATCTCTTTGCAAGTTGGTCACTAATCCAATCAAATCTATGTCTGCAATTATTTCCACCACAATCATAAAACGGATTGTAATTTTCTGTTTACCTTAAAATCCAAATATTTCCATTGTTCTATTTCAATCTCACTGAAACATTTTCCATTTCTTTCTATACAAAAATGCCTTGAATCATCAACTAAACCACCTTGATAAATTGCGAACCTTAAACCCAATTTCTTTCCTAACTTCATTTTTACCAAATTCTTTGATACTGACTATAAAGATCATGTACCTTTGAATTGAAAAAATCACTATCATATTCATTGACATTAAAATTATCTCTGATTATTTTTCTTAATTCCGTTAAATCTATTCCTTCATCACTTGAACTAAGTGTAATAATTGTTTCAGTAATTTCATGCAATAACTGTTTTATACTTTGATTGGATGAAAGTGTGTGATTCCTAAATTCATTTTTGACAAATTCACTGTTCATTATTGATCTATTATTGAATATTTCCATTTAAACTACTTTTAAATATCTTTCAGAATTGACTTTATTCTTTTCCTGTCTCTGTAGCTCCCTATTGGGGTCATGTACTATATATTTCTGAAATGTATCCAGTTTTTTATGTCCTGTGATTTTCATGATGTCAATGGGATTCATTCCATCATAATACATATTTGTAGCAAATGAACGTCGGGCCGTGTGGCTGGTGATCATTTTATGTTTTTGTTTTATAGTGATTTCCTTTTTATTCTTTAAAAACTCTGTGATCTCAATGTTTTGAGTGATTCCGGCCATATTTCCTATTTCTTTGATATACCGGCCTAATTCCTGACTGGTCATTTCCGGAATGGTATAATTCCACTTTGTCAATATTTTGGATAGTTCGGGCCTGAGTGGAATGTTTACTGTATCCTTTGTTTTGATAGGGATGATCTGGATATACTGTTTATTGATGTGTTCCGGCCTTATACGGTTATAATCTGAAAATCTTAATCCTGTATAACATCCGGCCAAAAAGATGTCTCTGGCTCTGTCCAGGTGGGGTTTGTTGGATAGATCAAGTTCATATATGGATTGCAGTTCGTTTTCATCCAGGGCAATGTTAACCGGTTTACTGTTTGGTTTGATGATTCTATCCAATTGTTTTTCAATGTACAATAAATCTATTTCTGATAAAACGGTTTCAATCCCTGTCTTTTTGGCCTTGTATATGGTCTCATATTCCAATTCTATAAAGTCATGAATGATACACTTTAACATTTTGATCATTTTGCCTTTGGTGTTTGGGGTGTATTCCTTTTCATCATTAAAAAAATCATGCAGCTCTGATTCAAATTCCATTGATATATCCGTGAATATGTATTTTTTTTCAAAATAGGATTCCAGTTCAAACCACATTTTTTTAAAACTCAAATATGCCTTTATGGTCTCATTATCATAATTGGTTTTGAGTTTGGTCTTTTTCTTTCCGGAATACATCCCTTTGATAT
This sequence comes from Saprospiraceae bacterium, assembly GCA_016718205.1. Taxonomy (GTDB): domain Bacteria; phylum Bacteroidota; class Bacteroidia; order Chitinophagales; family Saprospiraceae; genus OLB9. The sequence goes on along the minus strand of JADKEB010000033.1, from coordinate 242,892 downwards.
ACTCATGTATCAAATCTTTGATATATGGGGCCTGTGGGGTTTCCGGGGCTGCCTGTGGGGTCTCTTTTGGTTTGGATGTCTTATTAGGTTTTAGGCCATTCCTTAACACTATAAGTTCAGATTTTAACAAATCAAAATCAAATGGTTTGTTTTCTTTCTTTGCATCATTTTCAACTTCTGCAATTTTTGATTCATAATTATTGAGTGTAGTAGTATTATTTTTTAGGATAGTGTCCAGTTGTGGCACATCCATTAAAAATTCTTTGATGATTTTTTTTGATTGTGTGGGTCTCTGGCTATCTGTATCCCACAATTTTGGATTTATTGATATACCGGTACCAAAAACAAATCGTTTACCCTTATAATCAAATTTAAGTTTGATTGAAGTCTTTTCTGTATTTGGGTCATGCAGAAAGAATTTAATGTTATCCATGATTTTTATTTGAACTTTGATACAAATATACATCATTCTATTTTTTTGTGCCGTGTTTTGTGCCGGATTTCCTTAATTTCTCTTAATTATTCTTAATTCAGAATTTTGATAGATTTTGCATAACTCATTGATAAACAGCTATAAAACAAAAAATCCCTAATCAGTTAAGATTAAGGATTCTTTAAAGGGGTGGGCCCACCAGGACTTGAACCTGGGACCACCTGATTGTGAGTCAGGTGCTCTAACCAACTGAGCTATAGGCCCGATATTTAATTCATTTTATATCCTGCTTTCAGGTGTTGGGGCGGTTATCATCCTGCTTTCAGGAGTTTTTTTAATCTGGAGCCGCTCCTGGGACCATCAAGCTTTGCGCGTGATGCTCTAACCAACTGAGCTATAGGCCCGATATTTAATTCATTTTATCATCCTGCTTTCAGGAGTTTTTTTAATCTGGAGCCGCTCTTGGGACCATCCAGCTTTGCGCGTGATGCTCTAACCAACTGAGCTATAGGCCCGATATCATTTATCATCCTGCTTTCAGGGGTTTTTTTAATCTGGAGCCGCTCTGGGACCGCTGCGCTGGTGCTCTAACCAACTGAGCTATAGGCCCGATATTTAATTCATTTTATCATCCTGCTTTCAGGTGTTTTTTAATCTGGAGCCGCTCTTGGGACCATCAGCTTTGCGCGTGATGCTCTAACCAACTGAGCTATAGGCCGATATTTAATTCATTTTATCATCCTGCTTTCAGGTGTTTTTTAATCTGGAGCCGCTCCTGGGACCATCAAGCTTTGCGTGATGCCCTAACCAACTGAGCTATAGGCCCGATATTTAATTCATTTTATCATCCTGCTTTCAGGAGTTTTTTTAATCTGGAGCCGCTCCTGGGACCATCAAGCTTTGCGTGATGCTCTAACCAACTGAGCTATAGGCCCGATATTTAATTTGTTATCATCCTGCTTTCAGGATTTGCGGATGCAAAAGTATGAAGATTTATTATTATTTCAAGAGTAATTGTTTCTTTTTTTTAATAAATGAAGGATTGGGTGAAATAATTGGGTAAAAAGTATGACACATAAGGCGTTAAAACGATGTTAAATGTAGAAAATAGATTATTTTTTTGCAGATTTATTCGTTTTGGGTATTAAATAATATCCTGAAAGGGCCAAATTCAAAATTCAAATCAACCGACTAAAATGAATCTTAGAACTTTATCTATATTAGTTTCAATCATATTTTTAAGCGTACTACATATTTCCGCCCAGAAACAAACTGAACCTGTCAAAGTGATTGAGTTTTCCGGGATTGTATTTGAAGAGGATAAAAACGGCACTCCTATACCACTTCCTTATACCAATGTTGCTGTGAAAGGGACAAGCAGAGGTGCATCAGCAGACAATAATGGTTTTTTCTCATTTGTGGCTCTTGCAGGAGAAACTATAGTATTTTCCAGGATTGGGTATAAAACAATTGAAGTCATAGTTCCTGACACTCTCAATTCTGAAAAATATAAATGGATGCAACCTATGTCAGAAGACAACATCCTCCTTCCCGAAGCTGTGATTTTTCCTTGGCCAAGTAAAGAGCACTTTAAGCAGGAATTTTTGGAAATCGACATCACCAATGAATTAAGAGAGAATGCTATCACTAATCTTGCCGAAGAAAAAATGAGAGAACTCCGATATTCAGTTCCTGTAGATGGAAGAGAAGCATCGTCTATGGTTATCAAGCAGCAGGCAAATGATTATGTCTACACCGGTCAGATTAAACCTCAAAATATATTTAACCCACTTGCCTGGAAAAAATTTATAGATGCCTGGAGAAGAGGCGATTTCAAAAAGAAAGATAGAAAGTAAATTTATCTTTTTCCTTTCCATACTTTTGCCCATAGAAATCACTTCCTGAAAAATAGCTTCATTAATCCTACTTTTCTGATTTGGATATATGTGACCAGATTCCTTACCTTTGTCGCCAAATTAAAACAGGAAAAATTGAAAATAACAGAATATTTTAATAAATCTAAAGGAAATACCCTTGTATCGTTTGAAGTATTGCCACCTCTGAAAGGCGGCAGCATGTCTGATATTTTTAATACACTTGACCCTTTGATGGAATTCAAGCCTCCGTTTATAGATGTGACCTATCACAGAGAAGAATTCGTTTACAATAAAAGAGAAAGCGGGTACTACGAAAAAACTGCAATCAGGAAAAGACCCGGAACGGTTGGAATATGTGCCTCCATTATGCACAGATATGGTATAGACGCCATTCCCCATCTTATCTGTGGAGGATTCAGCATAGAAGAGACAGAAAATGCCCTGATAGATCTGAATTTTCTGGGTATCAATAATGTATTGACTTTGCGAGGAGATGCCCGTCAGTTTGAAGACAAATTTATAGCTGAACCAAATGGACACAAATATGCTGTTGATCTTGTAAAACAGGTTCAGCATATGAATCAAGGCATCTATTTGGACAGCAATATCGAAAAAGGAACTCCTACTGATTTTTGTATTGGCGTGGCAGGATATCCGGAAAAGCACTTTGAAGCTCCTAATTTTGCTATGGATATAGAATATCTGAAGAAAAAAATAGATGCAGGAGCCAGCTATATCGTGACACAAATGTTTTTTGATAACGCCAATTTTTTCAAATTCAGAGACGCGTGCATCGAAGCGGGTATCAGCGTACCAATCGTGCCGGGCTTAAAACCCATCACTCGCAAATATCAGCTATCTTCTATCCCAAGGAAATTTTTTATCAACTTTCCCGAAGATCTTGTAAAAGAAGTCAATAAAACTGAAGATAAAGATGTAAAAAAGATTGGTATCGAATGGTGCATCGCTCAGTGCAAGGAACTTAAAGCATCTGGCGTACCCTGCATCCATTTTTATACTATGGGTGATGCCGACACCACTTATAAGATAGTGGAGAAGCTATAGTGTTATGTTAAGGTTAAATTGTCTGATGACTTATTGTATTTTTTCCATTTGCTCTTTGTTGATGAACCCCTTCCCCTCGCCTTGATCAAAAGAAAAATCTACTTACAATTGATCCGTCATTCAACACTTACCATAACACTAGAAATTATAAGGCAGATAAGAGTAAAATTTTTTCACAAACGAATCTCGTTCAGGTATAAAAAGTAAAAGCCATTTCACATCTATGAAATGGCTTTTACTTTTTTACTTTTATCAGACTATTACTTAGGTGCAGCGGCGGTTGTCGTTGCAATTCCTAGTTTATCTTTAACCATCTTTGTAGCATCAGCTGCCGGATCTGAATAAAGGATCACTCCCATACCGGAATCAAATATGTACAAAAAGCCTTTTTCTGTAGCCACATCCTTGATGGCTTTGTTGACCCTATCCTGAATGGGTTTTAGTAACTCTTCTGTTTTAGCATAAATTTTGTCCTGACTTGATTTCTCAAATTCACCAAGTTTGGCCTCTTCGAGTTTGAGAAGAGCAGATTGTTTTTCGATTTCGACAGGAGCAAGTTCGCCGGACTGTTGTTTTTTCTGTAAGTCCTGATATTTTGTCTGAAGTTCTTTGACCATGTCTTCACCTTTTTTCTGAAACATGGTTTTCATCACTTCAATATCTGAATTAGCTTGTTTTACTTCGGGCAGGGAAGCCAATATTTCCTGCGAATTGATGTATCCTATTTTTTGGGCATTTGTAGCCACTATGCTTAAAAAAAGGAAAGTAATAATGGAATAAATTCTGTTCATTTGATGAAAAAGTTGATTGGTTTGTTTTAAAAATTTTTGTTATTTAATATTGAGTCTCTTCTTAAGATCCGCTGTTTTGTCGTATTCGGCACTTGAAAATAAAAGTCCTGTTGCTCCTCCCTTGTCAAATATGATATCATATCCCCTGTCAGCAGCATAAGACTCTATAGCAGCAAATACTTTTTCCTGAATGGGGGCTACCATCTCCTGTCTTTTTTTGAATAAGGCACCTTCCGGTCCAAATTTTGCTTTCTGCATTTCACGCACTTCATTTTCCTTTTTGATGATTTCCTCTTCCCTTCTTGTCTTGTCATCCATACTCAGAAGGACCTGTTCTGCCTGGAATTTGTTATACATACTTTTTACTTTATCAAATTCCTGCGCAATCTCCTGCCTCCAGGTTGCAGCTATTTTGTCAAGTTCTGTCTGAGCATTTTGGTACTCAGGCAGAGCTGATAGTACATCATTAATATCTACCAAAGCTATTTTTTGAGCCTGTACACTCATGGACGCAGCCAAAAAAATCATTATTGAAAATATAAAATTTTTTGTTTTCATTTTGAAAAATTGAAAGATTTTTAAAAAATTTTGCCAAAAGTACAACATTATCACAATGTTACTGCATTTAAGACAAATCTGATGATGTAAAAGTTACATTAAATATAACTTTAAGCTTTATTTAAAACTATATAAAATACTGTAATACAATATATTAAATAGGATTATATAGCTGTCGAATAATTATATTTAACTTTAGTTTAACGGCTGATTTATGTATTTTGTTATACGCTAAATGATTTTTTTAATGAGGGAACTTGTAAATAGTCATTTTAGTAATAAAAAAATACGAGAGCCTAAATCTCTGTTAAAAAATAACAGATACATTTTGTCTCGTTCTGTTTCTTTTTCTGCGTTGTAAATTCGTTAAATAGCTAAGGCTATTCGCCTCATTTACGCCTTGAAAAAGAACAAATTAACTTCGCCAATTCTGCACCATTTATTTATTAACAGAGCCTAAGAATGAGGCACATCGAAGACTTTTTTTGATATTCAACTCAGTAGTTGGCTCTAATAGTTGTGTGTGTGTAACAAATTGCACTTTTTTGTAAAAAGATAATGACTGTTATTTAAGATATTTTCGTTGCAGCAGGCTACCATCCGCTCCATAGAGTATCTGGAGTTCATCATTTTCTGCCCCGACGATGCGGTAAGGCAGATTGTGGTAGTTGTAGTAGAAAGTCAGCTTTTTGTTGGGATCATACGAGAGATTGCCGCTATTATCGTAAGTATATAGTCCACCTACGCTCTGCTGGTTGAAGCCTTCAGTATATTTTGTCTGTGGGCATGGTCCAGAGTATGCTGTGACGAGCGGTGCTGTACAACTTTGACCTGCAAGAATCAGGCTGTCGAAGATCTTGGTATTGGGTGCATACAAATTCATCTGTACACCACAATGCACCTTGGTTTTATCTACCCAAATCTCCTGATTGGCGGCATAGGTGATGTCTCTGTCTATATCCTGTGGTAGCTGGATCATATCCGGACATGGTGCATGATCCACTACCTGGGTGAGTTTATTGGTACCCGTTGCATATATATACTGGAGACTATCTATGGTGATGGGTTTATAACACAGCTCAGCGATATCTTGTCTGGGTACCAGACCCTGACGGTCCAGTTTCAGGATATTGCCCCGTACATCATATTGAAATTTTTCGTTGAAATGATTTTTTACGCTTTATGTAGTGCCTGCTATCTCACCATGGATGGCATCTGTCACCCGATTGAGGTGGTCGTATTTGTATGAGTATGTTTGATTGTATTGATTGGCTTGCCACCATTTTAGCGATGTGATGTTGCCATTCTGTGCAGCAGGGACACCACTACCCGGCAAGGTCGTGGGTTTTGATGTCTTGGATTTCCATTTGAAAATATTTTAAAAAAATTAAATGATAAACATGTGGTACAAAAGTACCTGATGTTTTTCATATAACCAAATAACACTTATTTCTTTTGATACAATATTTTATCTAAATTTGCACTATTCTTTATAATATCAATGGGAAACATTGGAGAGCGTATAACTAACCTTAGAAAGGCCAAAAACTGGTCTCAGGAAGACTTAGCTTCAAAAACTGAGTCTTCCAGAGTGATGATTGGAAAATACGAACGTGGTGACAATTCGCCTTCTATTGAAGTGATTGTAAAGCTTGCTAAAGCTTTTGATGTATCTGTAGATTACTTGCTTGGTGAAGGGCTTAACGCTTCTTATGATAAGGAAATGGTCAAAAGACTCGATGAACTGGAGACCTTACCTAAAGAACAGAAAAGCAAGATATTTGAGTATATGGATTTAGTGATCCGCGACTATAAAGCTAAGATTGCATATGCTTAAATACACAAAAGCCATACAACTTTTCTTTCTGTTGTATGGCTTTCGTTTATACTATTCATTCTGTCTCCGATTCATGGCGCAGCCATCACATCCACTCAGTCGTAGTTGCAAACTACGCCGAACGGGGGCTGTATGGGTTTTATCAAAAAATATATAGAAAATTCTTTAAATTATGGCTACAACTGCAACCTTCGATAATCTGGTAAAGGTATTATTCAATAGTTTTGTATTCTATTTTACCTAACTTTTCAAATAATTCAATATTAGCATTTTGGTTAAATCGAGATGTCTCCACCGTATTACCATCTGAAATTGGTGTAGAAATAATATAGTCATTTTTAAAGTGGATTTTTACGCCAAAAGGCTCATCATAACCTTCAATCCAGATTAATTCTATTCTAATAATTTCAGATTCTACAATTTTATCAAATAAATCCCATTGACTTACATTGTAGTATTCTGTATTCATAATTAAATCCGTATCTTCTCCAGAATTCATCCATAAATTCATTCTATTATGGAAATCCTCCCAACCATAAATGTTTTCAGGAAGTGATTGATGAAAAATATGCGGTGCCCAAAGTTCATCTTTATTTACACCAATTACATAAAGTTTAGATCGTTCATCCTTGAACACAAATCCAAAAGAAATATCAATATCGGATTCCTTTTCTTCACCCCAAGGTGGCCAAACAATAAGAAATAGATTGCTTACTGTATTATTAAGAAGTTGTTTAAATTCCATTATAAAACTTTTAGTATGGTATTGCTTTTACGTAATTAACGTTTGAAGTTTTGGGAATTGCTGTTATAAACTCACCATTTAATTTTGTAACCAACATTTTACCATCATTTGTAATATGCATTAAAACATTATCAGCTTGTCCGGGCCAGGTCCCTATTCTTGTTAATGCAGGATTAACGTTATTATACAGCTGATTTGCGGCAGCCCTTAATTGAGGTAACATCTTTTGAAGTTGCTGTGCTGTTTGGCCTCCCAATCCTAAGACGTCAGCATGTTTAATTAAATGCCCTTTTGCATTATTTCCCCAACTTAATATTGAAGAACTAACCTTTGAGAAACCACCCCCAAAAGACGCCATACTTAATCCAGCTTTTGCAGCTGCCCCTCCTGGAAATCCCACATCCTTATGTCCTTCACTTACAGTTGAGCCATCTCTTAATGTTAGATTATCAGAAAACCACCCAACTTCCCTACTCATTACATCATTGTTTTTAACTTCTACACCAGTTTGAACACCAATATCGCCACCAAAATCTTTAGTGCTAGTATGATAATAATTATCTCCAGATCTATGTGTAGAAACTATTTCATAAGTCCCATCCTTTTGTCGTTCAATTCGAGCATTTCCCCAAAAACCAGTATTTATATCGTTATCTTTTGCATATTTTTTAGCGGCCTCTTTTGATTCAAACATGCCTGTTGGATCGGTATAGGAAATTGGATTATTAAATCCATATCTGTACGGAGTCCATCCAGGTGCAAGTTCGCTTAATGGGTCCGAGTTGATGAATCTACCAAGAATAGGATCCATCATTCTCGCGCCATACCCCGCTAAATTAAGGTCCATCTCCTCTATCATCTCCTTTCCATTGTACCGATAGAGATTACGAGGTTGCAAGGTGTCAGCAAGATTTATCCACTCCATGCCAAAGGTATAATAATTGTGGACACTTGTGCTTCCTTGATCTGAAAAGTCGATGATATTATCACCGTTGTTATCTCTGTAAGTGACCCTGACATTGCCCAGATGGTCTTTGATCCAGTATTCGTAGATCCAGTCGCTCCCGCTCTTGATGGCACGGCCATCAGGGTGGTGCACAGACTCCAGAGTATCACTTTTGTACTCTACACCACGAAGATAATCAGTTTTGGTGATTACGATATTATTTTTCAGATATTTTCTCTGAAGTAGAGAACCATCTGCTCCATAGAGCAGCTGCAACTGGTCGTTTTCTGCCCCTACGATGCGGTAGGGTAGATTGTGATAGTTGTAGTAGAAAGTCAGTTTTTTATTGGGGTCGTACGTCATATTGCCGCCACCAACATACTCATACAGCCTATTCACACTCTGCTGATTGAAACCTTCGGTGTATTTTGCATCGGTGCATGGTCCAGGGTACGTCTGCACCAGTGCCCCACATGATGGTATGTGGAGGCTATCGATGATCTTGATCTCATTGCCGGCTGTCAACTTTAGATTGACTCCACAGCGCACATCTTATATAGCACAGATATTTATTCTAATTTCGCTCATTATTGCAATTATTGTTCTAATGGCGTACTTTTGCAACTCAAATGACATTGTTATGAAGATAGGTGACAGCCTTAAAAAATTAAGAGAAAGCAAAGGTTATACGCAACATTTTTGGGCTGACAGTAGATGATGTCATATTCTATAATGATAATTCCGTCATCCCTTCTGATATCTCCATCTCTGATAAAGCTACCATCGAACAACTGCAACTCATCAATGAACTCGAAGATGAAGAAAAAAATATCCTCCTAAAACTCATCGAGACTTTCGTCTCTAAAAAAAGATTCAAAGATTATCTCCAAAAAAATATAACCGCACTGTAGTGTTTGATAAATTATTTTCAAAAAAAAGTATTCAGGATGCTTTTTGGGATTGGTTTAAGAAAAATAATGATGCCATTTTCCATTTTGAACGCAATCAAGATTTTCTTTTCCGTATCTTAAAAACTGAACTAAATAAAATTCATTCAGACCTTGTATTTGAGTTTAGTCCCATATTGGAAGATGGAAAAAGAGAGTTTGTAATTTCTGCAGATGGTAATAAAAGTGTTTTTCCTATTGTAAAGGACTTAGTAGAGAAAGCCCCAAACCTTGATAAATGGCACATCGTAGCTTTTAGACAACCACGCAAAGGAATTACTCAAATTTCATACGATAACTTAATCGTAAATTTTGAAGATGTATTTTTCCGCTTTGGAAAAGATAATGGGCAGATTGCCTTAGAATTAAATATTAGAGGTTTTTATGAAGCTCCTGAATGGACTGGTGCAGCCTTTATTTTATTAGACAATGTTTTGGGTGAGTATTACACCGAAATGAGTTTAAGCAGAATAGATAAAAAATTATTAGATGAACAAGATGTGAAACAACTATACCCAATAACTGACTTGCCTAAAATTGTTCAAGACTATTACTCCGAGTGGAATAATTAACCCCATTTTTCTAAACTCCAATCATTAACTAAATTTTCAATCAAAAGTGTGTCATTCCAAAGACCCCAAGGAGATAGTTTTTTTTGCTCTGGTGATAATATTTTTACCAATTGCCTTTGCCAAGTTTCAGTATCAACCAAATACCAACCTAAGAACTCTCCACGAATATTGTGTTCCGTTCTCATCAATTTAGGTTTGCTAAAATTTGATATGTGATAATTCCCTACAGGCTCAACAATCTTTTGCTTTGAGGCTGCTGAAAGCGGAAATGAAATAATATAACGTTCTTCTGAGGCAGCCAACTTGTCTAAGTTGGCTGGTCTCTCAGAATATAATCCTTGTAAAACTCTTATTAACTCTCCTGTAATACTATCCTTTTGGACATAGTGTAAATATGCTTTCCCTTTCGGAGTGTTGATTTCAAATATATCTCCAATTTTAATTCTTGCCATTACTTTACTAATAACCTATTGATTTTAACAAATCATACCCCCTTTGTAATTGTGATCCATATGCAGGATTTTTTGACGATATGCTATTTATTTTATTTAACAATGTGCCGCCATTTTTACCTAACCCATGGATTTCAATTAAAGCTTGTTCCACTGCTCTTGCATCTGTTCTTGTAAGACCTTGCATTAATGGTTGTATATTAATTCCTTTTGTTGCTAAATGTTGTGCTGCTCTTACTGCTAAATTATTTGTAATCCCAACATATTGGGTTACTCCATTTTGCACGGAATGATACACAACATTCGCACCTGTTTTAGCGGCTGTACCTATTCTTGCCGTTGGAGAAGCTAAGCCAGCTAAAGATCCAAAGAAATATGCTCTATCAGTCCAATCTAAATATATGGTTGCATTAGGGTTATAAGATTCAGAATTAGGATCAGATAAAGCATTAAAGCCATCAATTCCAATATCACTAAGATGAACTCCTTCAGTTTGAATTAATGAACCTTTTACAATTCCTAAATCACCTCCTAAATCACTAATTGATGTCGCATCTTTTTATTATCAATTGACCAGGTACCATCACTATTCTCTACTATTTTGCTTTGTCTGAACCAACCCGTTTTAATACCATTATCTTTAGCATATTTTTTTGCATCTGCCTCGGTCTCAAACATGCCTGTTGGATCGGTATAGGAAATTGGATTATTAAATCCATATCTGTACGGAGTCCATCCAGGTGCAAGTTCGCTCAGAGGGTCTGGGCTCATAAACCTCTGCTCAATATTTCAGATCAAAACTCACTTTTTCCTACACACCTCCAAGCTCAAAGAACATGTAAATACCTTCGTACTTACAGCAACAAAGATAAGACTTTTATTTTTCATTTGAAAAAAGTATTTTCATTTGAAAAAAAAGTTAACAACTTGTAAGACTTATTAAAGCTAATATTTTCCTAAGTTCTTCAGATGACCAAAGTAATAGTTATCTCTAATTTTAAGGGCTTCATACTTGATTTTCATGGCTTCCCATTTTACTTTTTTTGATTCAAAATTCTCTATTCATTTTTACCTCATTTAATTTTTATTGCAATATTCCAATTTCATGCTTTGACTACATGTTACATTTGTACCTTTTTTACATCAAAGGTATTTCAATGACATTTATAGTACGGTCCATTAATTGGTTGAACACAAGGCAAAGCTAATCTGAAGCTTAAAAATAAAATAGGACAACATTAATTCGCTGATTAGCAGTAGGATATAAAAGCGGCGTCCCGATCACCCAAACGCAAAGGCTCTACAATCGGGACAATACTTGATAGCCCACCCAGCCCACGCTCAAGCAGTGTCCGCTGATTTTTCTGTCATGATTTTTGTGGTAGTGTGCCAGCACTCCATAGGCACATTTATTTTTACCATTCCTCAAGTCCAATGCAAGAAAATAAAAGAGCCTGACCCAACGCTCAAACACTACAACAAAAAGCGCTTCACTCTAAAGGCCCGCTTCGTACTGTTTACGCCAGAAAAATCAGCGGAAGAGCTACTTAACATAATGTGCTGATATGGTTGCCACGGGCGTAACACACCCATATCCACATTATGCTAAATAGCCACTGCGCCAAACGCCCCACCCAGTTTTTAGATAGTCGTTAAATGATGGCTTTCTCTTTCCGATAGCACTGCCGCCCTCTGGTTGGCTGCTCATTTTTAAGGGTAAAGGCTCACTAAAACCCAACGCTCAAAACCAGCCTTCACTCCTAAAAATCGAGCAATGGCATATTGTCATATCGACTCGATTTTTTTAGGATTGATGCCCTTTGGATGAAGCTTTTTCTTTAGTAGTTGGCTATCGGGCATTAATGGTAAAAATGAGTAAACAACCGTAGGGCGTTAGTTTTTTATGGAAGGGATTTTAATAAATCTCCCCTTGGCGAAGGATACCATTTTTCAGGGTGGGAAGCGTGGGTTTAAAGGTACGGCTCAGGACAAAATAAGACAGGAAAGGGGTGCCTCCTGCGTTTTTGTCCTTGTGGTGGTGGCTATTTTACATAATGTCCTTATAGGAATTTTTGGGTTTGGATGCTCGCATAAGCAAGGGTAAAATCTCCTATAAGGCCACGTTATGTAACTTAGCTCCTGTTGTTTTTGTTTGATGTTCTTTATTTTTGGTTTTTGTGGTTTGGGTTGTAAAAGCAAAAACAACAAAAAACAGACTGCACCACCACACCACAGCAAGAGCGTTGGCTTTGTGTTTTGCTTGCTGTGGAGAGCCGTACCTGCGGGCGGATTGGGTGGGCTTTCACTTCATCCGGAGCCATGGGGAGATTTATTTTACTACTACTGCCTTGGGTGTAGCCTCTCGATATTTACCTTTAATTCTTCCAATCCTGTCCTTTGGTAAGCTTCTGTACTCCCTGCATTTCTATGGCCTGCAAACTCTTGTACTATCCTGATGTCGTGGTTTTCTTTGAGCAAGTGAGCGATCACACTTTGACGTATTTTTAAGGGTTTGTACTTGTCGTCTGTAGCTTCTCTCAGCATTCGGTTTAGATAGCTATTCCATAGTTGCAAGCCGTGTTCATTGAGTATAAAATAGTCTGTTCGCTTGCTGGGTTTGGGTATCTTCCATAGCACTTTTCTATGGACTTTCAGGTAGTCATGGATCAATAGTATTTGCTTGGATTTTAACGCCAGTATTCGCCCTTTATTCGATCGCCTTCCTGGTAGTTTTTCTTCTCGTATTCGTACCGTACATTCTTGCATGTCTATATCTGAGAGCTTTAACCCTGTGATTTCTTTTGTAGTCAATCCTTGGTAGATCAGCAAGCCCAGGATGATTTTATCTCTCGCTTTGGCCACTTCTGATTTTACTGCCCAAGATCGTTTATCTGGTGCTGACTCAAAGGTATTGTACAGCTCGTTGAGTTCTTCCTTGGTGTATAGATCTTCTACGTGTATGGCTCTGTTGATCTGGTCTTTTAGGTATAAAGTTTCGCAGGGATGATCTGACCTTTTCCCTATAGCTACCAAGTACCTAAAATATACTTTTATACTCTGCAGATGGTTGATTAAACTTTTGGGATGGAGCTTCCTGCCACGCAGATATCCTATATAATCTACGATTTCGCTATAGCTCGCTGTATCGGCCTTGTCTCCCATTTGGATCTTGTACTCTTTGAGCATATTCATGATTCGCTTTACGGAGTAAGTGCTATATGATGCTTTGATAAATGTCTCAATCGTCATGGCCTTCTATCATTTTTTTGATTTGTTCTTTGCTGATCCTGGTATATCCTTGTGTGGTCTCCAACTGACTGTGTCCTAAAAACTGCCTTACCTGATCGAGTGGTATGCCTTGCTCTATCAGGTGCGTGGCTATGCTGTGCCGTAGGCAGTGCATGCCTATATCTCTGCCTTGTAATGATTCATTTTGTGTCTGTGCAATCATGCGTCTCAGGTATTTATTACATGTGTGTTCTCTTAGTCGTCCGCCTCGGTTATTGAGCATAAAAGCACGGTCTTTTTCATTGTAATCTTTGCCTGTGGTCATGGTGTCCCGATGGTTAAAATAATAGTCTGACAGGTCTCGGGCTACGCCCGGACTCATCGGTATTGCCCGACGTTTATTGCCTTTACCACTGGTGACGATGACGATTTTTTCACGTAGCCGTATATCTTCGATTTTTAGGTTTTCTACTTCGCCCACTCGCAAGCCACAGCCGTAGGCTAAACTGAGTATGGCTCTTTCCCATACATTGCTACAAGCATCATACAGCTGGTTTATTTCTTCTAATGTCAATATTTCTCTCTCTGCATAATCCCTCGGGTAGGGGAACTTTAATACCGTCACTGGATTGATCTGTATCTCTCCTTGCTCCTGCAACATACTGAAGCAATCGCTGACGGTTTTCATAATGTTAAATGTGGTCTTTGCGCTTAAACTACCTTGATTCTTTTTGTTTGGCCGATCGCTGATATAGGTATAAAAGCTTTGTATATCATGCGTCTTTACGTCCGCTATTTTGGCAATGGCTCTTTGCTCCAGCCAATAAAAAAACTCTTCTAGGCCCAACTGTTTTGTCCTGCTACTCTCTGGCTTGTAGCCACATTTTACCCGATATTGATAACTCCGATCTGATAATTGTTGGTATTCGGGTGTTAGTATTACGATGCTTTTTGGTCTGCTCATGGTATCCATACTTTTGCGAACGGTGAACACCAGAAGCATAAACGCAACTCATTATTTTGATTATCAGTATTTTATTATCATCGTAGATATGGCGCTGGCGTTCGGTCTGGCGTTCCTTGGTGTTCTGTGTTTACTAATATTTATCTACTTTTTTGGTCGTAGTTATAATACATTGAGTTGGTTTTGTAGGTAGTCTTTTATCCTCGCTCTCACGGCTGCGATATTGTCCCAGTGGGCAATCTTGTATTTAAACCCTCGGTTGGCGTAGCCATTTTGTTGCAGGTACTCGAGTTCTATTAGCTTACTGATGTAGTAATGTTGCTGGGTTTTGCTTACGCCTGTGGCTTCTCGGATTTCAAAACGATTGAAGTCGATGTCTTTTTCTTGTTTGCCTTCTTTTTGTGCTTTGGCTCTGACGTAGCTTTTCATTTTTTCATAAAACTGTCTCAGGCTACCATCTAACTCGTCCACCTTCAGCACGATGCTTTCAAACAAGATGTCACAAGCTATCTGCAGGTCTTGTTTCTCGCTGATCAGTCGCCCTTGTTTGTCTTGCTTTCTTTGGTATTGGTTCAGTATGGTGATTTGTCTTACAAAGCTTTGGTACAGCTCATTGAGCCGTCTTATTTTGTGCGCTTCTTCAGGTAGTTTGATCTTGTTGGCATACGGATTGATCACATCATAAGGTTTGAGCAATCTCATACAATTCTGGACAAAAGTGACGATGTTTTTTTGTTCGTCTCTGTTGATGTTTCCTGCCGCTACTTCGTTTTGATACTGGATGATCCTTTGGGTTTGTTCTTTGCTTTCATCTACGGCGATCAGGAAAGAACGGCTCACGTTGTCCTCATATATTTCGCCTTTAGTAGTGCAAGCAAGGCTTGCGATCGGGCCGCGTACGGTACGTTCTCCGCCTCGGATACTGCCGTTGCTGTCTTTGATACTGGTGCTAGTGATTAGTATTTCATTACTCTGCAGCTCTCTTACGGCTAGTTGTGCATCTTCTTTTAAGCCGTCCAGATCTTCAAAACATAAGAGTTTATTTACAAAAAAATATTCATCCTGATTATAAAAACTATTGTCTGTTACTCTCGTGTATCGTTTTACATCTTCGTCAGGCATCAGCTGGCTGATGATCTTCAGCAGTCTTGTTTTTCCGCTGCCTGACGAGCCTTGGATCAGGCCGTGCAGCGTGTCGGGCATCTTGTACGAACTCGCAATAGTGAACAATAATATCCGATTGGTTTCCTCGCCGATGATGCCTGCGCTCCCTATGTATTCATTGAACTTGTCCATCAGGTTTGATTGTTTTAAGAAGTCTATACACTTGCTTACTGTCGCTGGTGGTATCTGTACTTTCGGGCTTTGCTGACCTCTCCCTTTTTGGTATTGGGCTTTGTCTCTGTAATGCTCAGCAAGCTGGCCAATCTCGTTAAATCGGCCTCCGCAGTCTCTCTGCTGATGCCCAACTTTTCGGCCATGAGTTTGCTCGTGGCTTCTACTTGTTTGTATTCGTACAGGTCCAGTTTTAACGTGATGCTTTGCATGGTGATGTTAATTTAACGCTATTTGTAAGGTTATCTTTAGGCTGTCCATCTGATCGGTTTTGAAGCCTTTGATTTGATAGCTGGCCGCTTCGCTGGCATATTTCAGGTTGTAGGGATTTTGGGTATCTAGACCGTTTGTTTTGACTTGATTTTCTTTTTCTTCAGGTGTAGAAGTTATTGTGTTTACTTCCACTTCTTCCCGTGCAAAGATTGGGCTTTCTGCTTGTTCTGTCTTTTTATTTTCATTTGATTTCTCAGTTGAAAATAAAAATTCTATCTCTTTTCTTTCTTTGATCAGGTGGATTATTATTTCTTCGCTGTGGCTGTCTAGTAAGCTGTTCACATCTTCGTTGTGTGGTACTTCTACATTTGATACTTTTACTTTTGGGTAGGTGGATTTCATCATGGGCGCATATTTCTGTACTGCTTTTACTCCTGGTTCATCTCCATTTAAAAAGAAGATGATTTCATTGAGTTCTGGTAGTGCCTGTATTGCTGTGGTGTGTTCGTCCGTCCATCCGTTAGTACCATACAAGGCCAATACCGTCGTGATCTGATTGTCCACGTTGTCTATATGGAGTTGGAAGATCGTAGCGGCATCGATGATGCTCTCCGTGATGATGAGTTTTTGCGTGTTCTCTCTTGGGTATTTGGGATACAATCCTTGGCGGTCTTTGAGATAAAAATGCCGCTGGCTCTTATCGTCCGACATACTCCTGAAGTACAGGCTCACCACTCGCTTTTCCTGATCACGGAGCGCAAAGACGATACAATGTTTGCCAAAGGGTTTGTAGGCTGGTTTGCCAAAGCGACTCATCACACCCAACTCCAACAGTAGGCCGATATTCAGATATTCCTGCATCGCTTCCGCTGCGTCGTTTTGTTTGTAATGGAACTGGCCACTATTAAAGCCTATATCTATGGCATCGGCATTTAGGTGTCTCTTTTGTATGTACGCTTTCGCTGGCTGGCTATTGACTACTCCGTTTTTGAAGTAGGTAAATATTTTATGGAGTGTCGTCAGTCGGTCAGCTGGTGGCGCAGCTTTTAAGCCTTCGCCTGTGATCATTTCAGTAGCTTTCTTTAATGCTTCGTGTTTGGTACAGTTCTCTTTATTCATGATGAAGTCGATCACGTCCATACTCTTGCCGTGCGTCTTGCAGTTGCTGCTAAAACAATACGCTGTATGGGTTTTGTAGTACAGCTGTAGACTCGGTGTCTTGTCATCATGGAAAGGGCAGCACAATCTTAAGTTTTTATCTGGTTTCAGGTGGTAGTAATGTAATACTTGCGCTAAGGTCAGGCGGGTTTTTATTACTGAGATTTCCATTTGATGAAAATATTTTAAAAAATTATTAATGTAGAACATTTGGCACAAATGTAGAACTTCTTTCTGATTTATCAAAATAATTCTTTTTTTCTTTTGTAGAACTTTATTCACTACTTTTGCATTAATTTTCTTAATTCACTAAACTTTAGTGCCATATGTTAGACATTGGAAGTAAAATAACAGAGTTGCGTAAGCAAAAAAATTGGTCTCAAAGCGATCTCGCTAAAGCGGTGGACGCTTCTAGAGACATTATAGGTAAATATGAACGTGGGGGAAAATTCTCCATCAATAGAGATGGCCATCAAGCTCGCTGATGCCCTTGATATTTCGGTTGACTACCTTTAGGTAAAGAACGATTTGGTAAATACGATAAAGAAACAGTAGAACGATTGCAGGAAATTCATAATCTTGATGATGGTACTGGAAAACACTGTTTTCCATCATCGATACTTTTGTAAGAGATGCAAAGGCTGGAAGTAGCTTATCAATAAAAAAGCCCACTTCTAATAAACAGAAGCGAGCTTTTCTATGACTTCCCGACTAGTTATTTACTTATCCCAAAACTTACTATCTTTAATTAAAGACATGCATTTATCAGGTTTATTTATTTGTATACCTGTAGACTCAATTAATTTTACTAAATCGATTCTAAATTTATCTTTTGATTCCGTGGATGTAGCTTCAAATATTGGGCTTCCATCCATTTGATATATTCCTGTAAATTCAGGGCACAAAACTCCCCATACAAAAATCAGAACCACCAATTATAAAATAATCACCATTTATTCCTTTATGATAACAAATATTTGTTATTGGCACAACTGGAACATTCAATGTTTGTCCTTTTACATTCTTTTTGTAGCTTATACTTTATTGGCAATTCATGCTCTTTTACCAATTGTAAGTTATTGTAAAACTTGAGAACTTGCTTGACTATAACAGGATTGCTAAATTTGTCTTCTTCCCAATCAACAACATTTAAAGTATCTTTTTGTACGTTGTCAACAATTCTAAACTATATTTAGCATTTGTGACTTGTATAGATATATCTTCTGTTTTATCTGTATGCAAAAGTGGTTTTGTTCCCTTTTCTACACCACATCGAATAAAAATACTTAAAATTAGAATTATATATGTCATCATAATTTTCATATTTTCAGAGTTCCCCTTAACCCAACTGCACTACCTACAGGAGTAGCAATTCTTGTAACTCCAATTAATTCATTTGCTCTGTTTGCATTAAATGTAGATTGCAGATTTGCACCGTCAATGCTTTAGAGATGTCCACCTACCACTTGCAGCTGACTTAAAATCCGTCATATTTCCCGATAATGCAGCTTTGTAACTTTTAGTCGTCATTAAGTTTACAGCAAATTTGTCTTGACTCTGTGGAGTAAAGTCAGAACCTACAAAACTATGAACCATGGCTTGATAAAGCCTGCTGCTGAACTACCCGATGCTGGGTTAAATTATGGATGCTTAGAGTCATCCGTAATTGTGGCACCATTATTCCAACTATCGTATTCCAAAGGTGGATTACTTCTTCCTGCTTCTGCTTTTGATAAAGTCGTTAATGTAGACCTTAAATTTAACTCATCGTTCGTAATATTAACTTCACTAAATTCTGAATTACCTACACAAGAAGAGCCTGGACAATTATTTTGAAGATTTGTAGTCATTTCAAGTGACTGTTGTTGTGTTAACTTTTTATTCTCGGATGTATTTAATAAATATACTTTTTGATCATCTATACCATCATTTCCAATATGTTCTCCATTCAAATTATAAATATCTCCATCTCTTCTACCGTCAGGATCTATTCTGTTAATTGGATTGTTGCTTGTGTAATGGTAAGGTGTTTTGTCAGGTTGTTCATGTGCCAGTGGATCAACACTTATAAACCTCTGCGCAATATTTCAGATCAAAACTGACTTTTCTTTACACACTTCCAAGGCTCAAAGAACATGTAAATACCTTTGCACTTACAGCAACAAAGATAGGTACTTTTTTTTCATTTGAAAAAAGTTATTTCAATTGAAAAAAAAAAGAATAGATCAAGACTAATTGATTAGCAGCAGGATATAAAAGCGGCGTCCCGATCACCCAAACGCAAAGGCTCTACATCGGGACAATACTTGATAGCCCACCCAGCCCACGCTCAAGCAGTGTCCACTGATTTTTCTGTCATGATTTTTGTGGTAGTGTTGCCTAACCCATTCAGGCACATTTATTTTTTACCATTACTCAAGCCAATGCAATAAAAAAATAAAAGAGCCTGACCCAACGCTAAAACACTACAACAAAAATGCGCTTCACTCCAACCACCACCACCGTTGCGCTCATGCCAGAAAAATCAGCGGAAGAGCTACTTAACATAATGTGCTGATATGGTTGCCACGGGCGTAACACACCCATATCCACATTATGCTAAATAGCCACTGCGCCAAACGCCACCCAGTTTTTAGATAGTCGTTAAATGATGGCTTTCTCCTCCCATTGCTGCCCACCCGTTTTCACGGTTCACTCACTTGAAGCACTGTCGTACTTCACCTTTCAGGATCGCTCGTTCCGGGTGGGAAGCGTGGGTTTAAAGGTACGGCTCAGGACAAAATAAGACAGGAAAGGGGTGCCTCCTGGCGTTTTTGTCCTTGTGGTGGTGGCTATTTTACATAATGTGCTTATAGGAATTTTTGGTTTTGGATGCCTGCCTGCCACTGCGTTGCCTTGTGTTCGGCAGGCAGGCTCATAAGGGGTAGGTAAAATCTCCTATAAGGCCACATTATGTAACTTAGCTCCTGGCTGTTTTTAACAGACTGCACCACCACACCACAGCAAGTGCGTTGGCCTTTGTGTTTTGCTTGCTGTGGAGAGCCGTACCTGCGGGCGGATTGGGTGGGCTTTCACTTCATCCGGAGCCATGGGGAGATTTATGGTTTATTCGGTTTCTTTTCTAAACCCAATTTGTTTCCTGGATTGTTGTGCTTCAGTTTCTTCCTTATCTTCTATCAGTCTTTTTATGTACTCAAACAATACTTTGATTTCATGGCCTTGCCCGTCCATTTGTTGCTCTATCTTTTCCACTTTTAGAATCAGATCTTTGTGAGCAAGCAATAATTCTCGCATCCTAATAAATGTTCTCATAATCCTGATATTGACGCTTATTGCTTTCTCACTTTTCAGTACACTTGACAGCATTAAAACGCCATGTTCTGTAAATGCATACGGTGGCGTCCGCCTTCCGCCCCATCTTGTGGTCGCATTTTGCGACTTCAAGTTTTCATATTCGGATTTGGTCAACTCAAACATAAAGTCTTCAGGAAAACGGCCAATATTCCTTTTTACCTGCTCATTGAGTCGTTTTGTTTCTACATCGTACAACTCAGCTAAATCTTCGTCCAACATCACTTTCTGATCTCGTAGGACATATATTTTGCTGATAATCACAGCTTGATTAATATCTAAATTATGGTTCATGTTGCAAAGGTATTTACATTTGTTGATGTCACAAAACATTATTTCATTTCAAGGGATGGTATTTATTGAGGCTGTCTTTCAACTCCTGAAGGTTCATCACATTGTATCTTTCGGTGCTGCTTACGTAGCGATGACCTGCCATGTATTGTACCTTTCTGATGTCTATCGTCTTGAGCCATTCGGCAATGACGGTGTGGCGGATGATCATTCCCGATCCGATTTTAGGGTAGTGTTTCTTTATTTTTTTGAAGATATGGTATAAGCTGGGTTTGATACGGCTTGATCCCCGTTCACTAAAAAACAATTTTTCTGTGATGGTAGGATCGATTGCTGCTGGTTTTCGTCCTCCTCTATGCAATGTCGTGTGGGTAAGCATTCTCGGCCGTATGATCAGCAGATATTCCTGGAGTCCCAGCATCTGCGATGCGTCCAGATCCAATGTTCTGCTGTTGATTTTGTCATGTGCCGGGATATAGATTTTACCTTCTTTGAGTCGTATATGTCCGGGCTCCAGGATGCTTAGTTCTTCAGTCGTTACAGCTTGATAGATCATAAGACTGAGTATAAGTTTATTTCGTTTGTCACGGTCGTCCAATACTTCAAAATGGTCATAACATGCTTTGAGTTGACGGTAGTCTATGATGTCATTGATGATGGCTCTTCTTTGACCTTTGATATATATTCCGGATACTGGATTGATGGCTTCACCCAGGCTGTCATGATAATGTTTGATCGCTACGATGATCTTTTGTAATGGTTGAGGCTATATGTTTGCCGGATTTCTTCTATAAACGCTATTACTGTTTTATAGGTGACTTCTGCAGGCTCCTGTTTTGTTTCATTCAGCCATTGCAGATAGATTCCTGTACAGTTTTTATACTGCCTGATGGTGTGTACATTATACTTTTTTTCCTGCAGATGGTTTTCTAGCTTGCTGAGTTCCTGGTGGATTTCAGCACTAAATGTATACTTGGGTTTTCTCATTTTTTATCTTGTTTGCTGTTATTGTCTTTGTTGGTGTCGGCTTCGATATGGGTATATATCTGTGTACTCTCTAGGTGGCATGTCCCAAAAACCTGGCTATATCGGTGAGTTTCATGCCCTGATGCAGCAGATGGGTAGCGATGCTGTGGCGCAAGCCATGCAAGCCTACTGGCTTGTCTATCTGTGCTTTTTTGAGCAGGATTTTGACTCTTTCATAGATACTTTGATGGGGCATCTTATGGCCTGTATAGGATACAAAAAAATATTCGTGTTTTTCCTTATTCAGCAGCGATGGACGGGCAATCGTCAGGTATTCGATGATGTCTTTTTTGACCTGGCCTACCATCGGGATGTATCTCTCCTTGTAGTTTTTACCTGCTGTGATATAGACTAAATTCCTGTCCGGTAAGATGTCTTTGATCCTGATATTTGCCCCTTCATTTCTTCTCACTCCACAGCCATAATACACTGCTAATATCGCTCTATCTCTGATGCCCAATAAATTGTCATCTATACTCTCATACAAGGTTTTAATCTCTGATTCAGTCAGGATGGCAGGCTTGTAATCAGTCTTACCGCAATATTGTACCGGTACTTCTATTTGTCCCTGTCCTGTCTCTCTGAGGTATTTGGCAAAGAGTTTCGCGGTTGTAAGATGTACTCTCAATGTCCCTAATTTATAGGCTTGGCCTGTCCGGGACGGTAGTGTACTTAAATATTCAAAATAGTTTTTTACCCTTGCTCCTGTGATGGATTCGATGTTTGGGACTTCGTTTTCTGTCATGTAACTGAGTAGTCTTTCTATGTTTATTGGATAGGTTTGGATACTGGTTTTGTTATAGTTCAATACTTGTAACCAGGTGGTAAATCCTTCGACATATCGTTCTTTTTGCTTCATTTTGTTATGTGTTTTTTATTAAAAAAATATGCTCCACTCGCACTTTCGTGGGAAAATGGGATTTACTAGGTCATTGATTGTCTTGACTTTGTAGTGGCTCACTTTTCTACCTGGGCCACTCTTGGGCCACTGGGACACTCATCTTTATTTTTGCCAAGATATCATTGAGTTTTCCATCAATATTGGACTTTAATTTTTGGTATTCTTCATAGTCTTTGATTTCATACTCAAAGCCCTTGTATTTACTGCCGCCTTTGATGTGGATATACCCATTCCTTACTAAATCTATCATGTGTCTTTTCATAGTGCTGGGGCTCATTCTCATTGCTTTCCGCAGCGTTCCAGCATAAAAGTTTTGTCTGCGCCTGTCTTATCTTTTCAGGCGTTCCAAAAGTTTCTCGTTGCCTTGCTCAGCTCATCACTCTTACTAAATAATACGTGTTTCATCAATCTGAAGGCGATTTCTATATCTTCTTTTGTCGTCTCGATGTACGGTTCTTTGGTGTCCTGGTTATATTGGATTTGCCGTTGATGCTGGTGGTAAAAAGTGACGGTTTCGATGAAGCTGAGGAGTAACATAAGCGTCCTTCTTGGCTTAAATACCTCCTGCGGCAGATCGATGATTTCGGCATACGGATTGATTACTTTTATGGGTTGTAAGAGCCTTTGAACATTCTTTAATTGCTCTCTGATGGTCGCTTCTCCGCCTGTATTGATTTGTCCTGCTGATGCTTTTTGTTGGTATTCCATGATCTTTTTGTCTTGTTCCGGACTATCATCGATGTACAGTAAAATCGATCTATTGGCATTGTCGTCATAGACTCTTTCTCTTGTCGTGCAGCCGCTGACGCATACCGGACCTTCTACTTCGAGTGTGATGGTTTTCAGATTGCCTTTGTTGTCTTTGAGTGTGACGGTTTTGCTGATCTTGCGTTTGCTTTGTAGTTCTCGCAGTGGGTACAGTACGTTTTCTGCACCGTCCAGGTCTTCGATCAGGATGAGTTTATGTTTGAGTTCCTCCCGGCCAAAATAGTACAGGGCATTGTCGCTGAGGTTGTGATTTCGATCTTTTCTTCTTCCGGGATGAGTTCGCTGATCTTCTCCTGCAGATAGGTTTTTCCTGTGCCTGATGCGCCCAGGCATATAATGTGCAAGGGTTTTTCTCGTTTCCTGGACGTATAGGCCAGGTAGGCGATCAGTGCGTTTTGGGTCTCCCCTACGATGCCCGATTGTACAATGTCGGCAAGGGTATGGGTCATGAGTTTTGGGTCTTTCAGATACTGTATTGCGGCTTTCTTTTCCTGCTCAGTGAGTTGTCGCTTTTCTTCTTTTTTGGGTTTCAGGTGTTCGAGTTTTTCTTGTCGGTATTGCTCCAGTTTGGTGGTGAGTTCGCTGATCGTGCGCTCGGCTTCTGTAGTGGAGCTGCTCACTTGTCCCGCCATCTTTTCGGTGAGTTGCTCTACTTGTTTGGTATGGTACAGGTCGAAGCTGTGCCTGATCGGCAGGCTGGAACTGTATTGTTTTAGTTCTATTTTTAACGTCACTCTCATCCTGTCTAAGCCTGTGATTTTGATGCCGCCCAGGATGGTGATGTAGAGTTTTTCGGTTTCGTAGATCAGCAGTTCCGGGTTGTCGGTGTTTAGCATGGATTGCATGGGTGGCATGGATGGCTCCGCACTATGTCCTATGCCATCTATGCTCCTCTGCTCCATGCCATCCATGCTCCTCTGCTCTATGCTTCTTTGCTTTATCAGATGATCCAATATCTCCGGGCTGTGGCTGATCGTCAGGCTGTTAGGGTCTTCGTCATCGGGTGTCTCCACATGGCTTATTTTGATGCCGGGTTTGATCTGTGGTAAACTTTCTTTGTATTTCATCACGGCAGCTCTCCCTGCTTCGTCACCATCAAAAAACAGGATGATTTCTTCCAGATCGGGCAGTGACTTGATCGCTTCCTCATGCTCTGGTGTAAAACCATTGGTGCCGTACAAGGCGAGTACTTCGTATGTTGTACCTGTCTGACCAAGTTCGGGCAGATATTGTTTGATCGTCGCTGCGTCGATGATGCTTTCTACCAGAATGATGGTCTTGGTATCAGGCTTGGGATAGCCCGGGTACAGACCTTTGAAGCCACCTAACAGGTAAAAATGTCTTATGTTGGGATTGGGATTGATACACCTACCGTAGATACTGGCGATTTGGTTTTCTTTCGTCCTCGTGGCGAAGATCAGGCAGTTTCTGATCTTCAATAGTCCTAATTTTTCCATACCTACCTGAAGGTCGGTACTCCATGTTTTGCCTATTTCATAACTACAGTAGCCTATGCCTAATTTGTTGTAGTCTATGTTTCTTTTGGTCGCATAGGCTTTGCCGTGGACGCTGTGGCTGATGCTGCTCAGTGATCCCTGGTAGTATTTGAGCAGGATGGCTTGTCTTGTTATTTCGTCTTTAGGTTTTGAGACTTTTCCGCCTACCATTTCTGTCGCTTTTATCAATGCTTCGTGTTTGGTACATCGCTCCATCTTCATGATCATGTCGGTGGCATCGCCACTGCCTGCCTTGCACTTGCTGGAGAAGCATGTCCAGGTATTGGTAGATGGGTAGATTTGAAGGCTTGGGGTTTTGTCGTCGTGCCATGGGCAGCACAATCTTAGGTTTTTATCTGGTTTCAGGTGGTAGTAATGCAGTACTTGGGCTAAGGTCAGAAGGGTTTTTATTTCTGTTATCTCCATGATGAAAAATATTTTTAAAATTATTTGTCTTATAATACAACAACACAAAAATACATAAGTTATATTATAAAGCAACTATATTTTTATCATTTTTGTATTTATTGTTTTAATTTGTAATTTTGTTGCTTTAAAACATATCAAAATGGGCTTAGGCGAACAGATTAAAAAAAAGTAAGGCTTGCTAAAGGACTATCTCAAAAAGAGGTTGTTTTGAGTGCTGACATCGAAAAGGCACAGTTTAGCCGTATTGAAAATGATAAAACAGACCCTTCTTATTCAACCATTGAGAAGATTGCTAAAGCAATGGGTTGTACTCTCGCTGAGTTATTTAGCAATGGAGAACAAGTATTAGATATTCATTCTATAGATAAATCACTTATGGAAAAGGTAGCGATTTTGGAGAACTTAGATGAAGACGAGAAAAAAGGCATTTACTCGATTATTGATGGACTAGCTACAAAACAAAAATTAAGACAAACACTTTCTAATGCCTTGTTACTTTAAAAATTAATATAATGGAAGTAAAAACAATAGTTCAAGAAATTAAACGACTACCCTTAGCTAAAAGGTTTTTTGTAATGGAACAAACACTAAAATCTATTAAAAACGAAGAGTTAAGCCATCAATTAGATTATGATCCTGAGGACGAAAATGACTTTTCTAATCTTTCTGTAAGTGAAAAATCATTGGCCAAAGACTGGCTTTCTACCGCAGATAATCGCTGGGATAAAATTTTATAATCTATGTATAAACAAGCTGATATTGTAGTGGTGAAATTTCCTTTTTACCGATGGCTCGGAGTTTAAAAAACGTCCTGTCCTAATTATTTCTAACGAAGATGTAAATAAAACAGGTGATTATTTGATAATTCAAATTACGTCCAATCTCAACAATGATGGACTTTCCATTGCTATTGAAGATACAGATTGTTTACAACCTTTGCCACTTGCAAGCTACATTAGATCGCATAAAATATTTACCATTCACAAAAGCTTGATTCTCTCCAAAATTACTTCTGTCAATCCCACTTTTCTCAAATCGGTTTCCGATAAGGTTTATAGTTTGATAAAATAACAAGCCCCTGAATTGTCAGAGGCTTTGTCTTTAGTTCGTTTCAACTTTATATATTTAGTTATTTTTTATTAACTTATACAAACAATATAATGGTAAGAAAAAAAAAGCCAAACTCATATATAATCCCACGATCACATTTTCTTGTGGCAAAAGAATATAATCGTACTGGATACCGTATAAAACTCTAATTTCATTTCCGATTTTATATTTCCCGCTAATACATTCATTTATTCCTATATTTAAACTATAGGCTTTGTCTTCACAGAGGACTTGGATAGTCCCGCCACTTCTACCACAATTTCCATTACTTAATACATATGCAACTTTCTCTTCTCCATTTGTCATAATTGTATAATCTCTCAATGATGTTTCAAAAATTTAATTGAAAATATACAAAAAGTATAAACAGCACAAAATATGTCATTCTGCTCATCTGTTTTAATTAATTTAATCTATTTACGATTGGAATAATTACTCTGGTATTATCTTGTGTTATTTGAATTTGTGGTTTAACAACAACGCTACTACCTGAAACTTGAAACAATGATCTAACTTTATTGGAGCCTTCTTGAAGAGTATTTCCTGCTTGTGTTCCCACAGCGGTATTTGAATTCTTTGCTAATGCTAAACTGCTTTTAGCATTAGTAACGTTTGCAGCTCTACCTGAGCTGGCAGGATCACCAGCGGCTATTCTCTCTGCTCGATCTAGAGCCTTCTCTTTAACTTTCATACTTCCATTGTCAACGGCTTTAGCTTGACTTCCAACTCCACCCATCAAAACATCAGATGCCAATTGTATTCCATCTATTTTACCATCTGTTATAAGCTGTTTTGAAGTTGATTCTCCAGCATCAATTACAGCCCCAGCAGCGACTTGACCTACCTTTCCTAACTTAGCGAAACTTGACAAACCACCACTTAATGCTCCTGCAACACCTGACACCGCTGCAGTCTTATAATTCACATCTTTTAAAGATTTCCCTTCTAAAACAACTTGAGTTGCCACATCTAATAAAAAGCCTATCGCAAAACCAGTCAGACATTGAGGACACCTTCCGTCAGGGTCATCATACTTTATTGGATTGTTCCATGCATAGGCATAAGGAGACTTATCTACTTGGTTTGGATGATCCGCCAACGGATCGACATTGATAAACCTACCAAGAATAGGATCCATCATTCTCGCGCCATAATCAAATAGCCTTTCACTACTTTTTGTAGTAACTATCAAAGTTGCTGGAAGGCTGATATACACATCGATAAAAAACGTTTACACCGTAAAAGTAACGTTTTTTATAAGATTTATAGTACCCCTTTTTCTTTTCAATTGAAAAAAGAAAACTATTGCACTTCTTTTTTCTCATTCTTCAGATTTTCCCTTCTCACATATTCATCATATAAGAGTTTTATGACTACAGGCATAATAGTTGCAATGATTTCATTCATTCTTTAATTATTTTAATTTTAATACGCAAAGATCAATAGTACAGCAATTTCGATTAGTTGCTAATTGTTACTATTTGCAAAGGTACGATAGGCAGATTTATGTTATTTTTCATTAATTGGCTGAGTAATTTAGGGTACTTTTAAATCATTGATTAGCAGCAGGATATAAAGCGGCGTCCCGATCACCCAAACGCAAAGGCTCTACATCGGGACAATACTTGATAGCCCACCCAGCCAACGCTCATGCAGTGTCCGCTGATTTTTCTGTCATACTTTTTGCGCTGTATGTAAGCCAACACTCAAAAGGCACATTGCTATCCTCGTTCCACAAGTTCCTCTTGCGGTAGCAAAGAGCCTCGGCCAACGCTCATACATACAGAGCAAAAAGACACAGTACCCCTAAAGGCCCGCTTCGTACTGTTTACGCCAGAAAAAATCAGCGGAAGAGCTACTTAACATAATGTGCTGATATGGTTGCCACGGGCGTAACACACCCATATCCACATTATGCTAAATAGCCACTGCGCCAAACGCCCCACCCAGTTTTTAGATAGATATAAATAAAAGCTTCAGTCTTCCACCAAGGAACTGCCGCCCTCTGGTTGGCTGCTCATTTTTAAGGGTGAAGGCCCACTAAATCCAACGCTCATGACCCGCCTTCACCCTTAAAAATCGAGCACATGGCATATTGTCATATCGACTCGATTTTTTAGCATTGATGCCCTTTGGATGAAGCTTTTCTTTAGTAGTTGGCTATCGGGCATTAATGGTAAAAAATGAGTAAACAACCGTAGGGCGTTAGTTTTTATTATTGGTGACTGCTTTAAATTTTCCCTTGGCGAAGGATACCATTTTTCAGGGTGGGTCGTTGAGATTAAAGGTACGGCTTATACAATAAAAGACAGGAAAGGGGTGCCTCCTGGCGTTTTTGTCCTTGTGGTGGTGGCTATTTTACATAATGTCCTTATAGGAATTTTTTGGGTTTGGATGCCTGCCTGCCACTGCGTTGCCTTGTGTTCGGCAGGCAGGCTCGCATAAGGGTAGGTAAAATCTCCTATAAGGCCACATTATGTAACTTAGCTCCTGGCTGTTTTTAACAGACTGCACCACCACACCACAGCAAGTGCGTTGGCCTTTGTGTTTTGCTTGCTGTGGAGAGCCGTACCTGCGGGCGGATTGGGTGGGCCATCACTTCATCCGGAGCCATGGGGAGATTTATTATTTGGACTACTTCAAGGGATGGTATTTATTGAGGCTGTCTTTGAGCTCCTGAAGGTTCATCACATTGTATCTTTCGGTGCTGCTTACGTAGCGATGACCTGCCATGTATTGTACCTTTCTGATGTCTATCGTCTTGAGCCATTCGGCAATGACGGTGTGGCGGATGATCATTCCCGATCCGATTTTAGGGTAGTGTTTCTTTATTTTTTGAAGATATGGTATAAGCTGGGTTTGATACGGCTTGATCCCCGTTCACTAAAAACAATTTTTCTGTGATGATAGGATCGATTGCTGCTGGTTTTCGTCCTCCTCTATGCAATGTCGTGTGGGTAAGCATTCTCGGCCGTATGATCAGCAGATATTCCTGAGTCCCAGCATCTGCGATGCGTCCAGATCCAATGTTCTGCTGTTGATTTTGTCATGTGCCGGGATATAGATTTTACCTTCTTTGAGTCGTATATGTCCGGGCTCCAGGATGCTTAGTTCTTCAGTCGTTACAGCTTGATAGATCATAAGACTGAGTATAAGTTTATTTCGTTTGTCACGGTCGTCCAATACTTCAAAATGGTCATAACATGCTTTGAGTTGACGGTAGTCTATGATGTCATTGATGATGGCTCTTCTTTGACCTTTGATATATATTCCAGATACTGGATTGATGGCTTCACTCAGGCTGTCATGATAATGTTTGATCGCTACGATGATCTTTTTGTAATGGTTGAGGCTATATGTTTGCAGGATTTCTTCTATAAACGCTATTACTGTTTTATAGGTGACTTCTGCAGGCTCCTGTTTTGTTTCATTCAGCCATTGCAGATAGATTCCTGTACAGTTTTTATACTGCCTGATGGTGTGTACATTATACTTTTTTTCCTGCAGATGGTTTTCTAGCTTGCTGAGTTCTTGGTGGATTTCAGCACTAAATGTATACTTGGGTTTTCTCATTTTTTTATCTTGTTTGCTGTTATTGTCTTTGTTGGTGTCGGCTTCGATATGGGTATAGATCTGTGTACTCTCTAAGGTGGCATGTCCCAAAAACCTGGCTATATCGGTGAGTTTCATGCCCTGATGCAGCAGATGGGTAGCGATGCTGTGGCGCAAGCCATGCAAGCCCACAGGCTTGTCTATCTGTGCTTTTTTGAGCAGGTCTTTGACCCTTCCGTAGATACTTTGATGGGGCATCTTATGGCCTGTATAGGATACAAAAAAATATTCGTGTTTTTCCTTATTCAGCAGCGATGGCCGGGCAATCGTCAGGTATTCGATGATGTCTTTTTTGACCTGGCCTACCATCGGGATGTATCTCTCCTTGTAGTTTTTACCTGCTGTGATATAGACTAAATTTCTGTCCGGTAAGATGTCTTTGATCCTGATATTTGCCCCTTCGTTTCTTCTCACGCCACAGCCATAATACACTGCTAATATCGCTCTATCTCTGATGCCCAATAAATTGTCATCGATACTTTCGTACAATGTTTTAATCTCTGATTCGGTCAGGATGGCAGGCTTGTAATCAGTCTTACCGCAATATTGTACGGGTACGTCTATTTGTCCCTGTCCTGTCTCTCTGAGGTATTTGGCAAAGAGTTTCACGGTTGTAAGATGTACTCTCAATGTTCCTAATTTATAGGGTTGGCCTGTTTGGCTGGTTAACGTTGCTAAATACTCAAAATAGCTTTTTATCCTTGCTCCTGTGATGGATTCGATGTTTGGGACTTCGTTTTCTGCCATGTAACTGAGTAGTCTTTCTATGTTTATTGGATAGGTTTGGATACTGGTTTTGTTATAGTTCAATACTTGTAACCACGTTCTAAACCCTTCAATATATCGGCCTTTTTGCTTCATTTTGTTATGTGTTTTTGATTAAAAAAATATGCTCCACTCGCACTTTCGTGGGCTACTGGGCCACTGGCGTTAAGTCATTGATTGTCTTGACTTTTAGTGGCTCACTTTTGCTACTGGGCCACTCTTGGGCCACTGGGCCACTCATCTTTATTTTTCCCAAGATATCATTGAGTTTTCCATCAATATTGGACTTTAATTTTTGGTATTCTTCATAGTCGTTTATTTCATACTCAAAGCCCCTGTATTTACTGCCGCCTTTGATGTGTACGTACCCATTCCTTACTAAATCTATCAGGTGTCTTTTCATAGTGCTGGGTGTCAGTCTCATTGCTTTCCGCAGCGTTCCAGCATAAAAGGTTTTGTCTGCGCCTGTCTTATCTTTCAGGCGTTCCAAAAAGTTTCTCGTTGCCTTACTCAGCTCGTCACTCTTACTAAATAATACGTGTTTCATCAATCTGAAGGCGATTTCTATATCTTCTTTTGTCGTTTCGATGTACCTTTCTTTGGTATCTTCGTTTACTCGGATTTGCCGTTGATGCTGGTGGTAAAAAGTGACGGTTTCGATGAAGCTGAGGAGCAACATAAGCGTCCTTCTTGGCTTAAATACCTCCTGCGGCAGGTCGATGATTTCGGCATACGGATTGATTACTTTTATGGGTTGTAAGAGCCTTTGAACATTCTTTAATTGCTCTCTGATGGTCGCTTCTCCGCCTGTATTGATTTGTCCTGCTGATGCTCGTTGTTGGTATTCCATGATCTTTTTGTCTTGTTCCGGACTATCATCGATGTACAGTAAAATCGATCTATTGGCATTGTCGTCATAGACTCTTTCTCTTGTCGTGCAGCCGCTGACGCATACCGGACCTTCTACTTCGAGTGTGATGGTTTTCAGATTGCCTTTGTTGTCTTTGGAGTGTGACGGTTTTGCTGATCTTGCGTTTGCTTTGTAGTTCTCGCAGTGGGTACAGTACATTTTCTGCACCGTCCAGGTCTTCGATCAGGATGAGTTTATGTTTGAGTTCCTCGCGACCAAAATAGTAGAGGGCATTGTCGCTGAGGGTTGTGATTTCGATCTTTTCTTCTTCGGGGATGAGTTCGCTGATCTTCTCCTGCAGATAGGTTTTGCCTGTGCCACTGGCTCCGAGGCAGATGATGTGCAAGGGTTTTTCTCTTTTTCTTGATGTGTACGCCAGGTAAGCGATGAGTGCGTTTTGGGTCTCGCCTACTATGCCCGATTGTACAATGTCGGCAAGGGTATGGGTCATGAGTTTTGGGTCTTTCAGATACTTGATTGCTTCCCTTTTTTCTTGTTCTGTGAGTTGTCGCTTTTCTTCTTTTTTGGGTTTCAGGTGCTCGAGTTTTTCCTGTCGGTATTGCTCGAGTTTGGTGGTGAGTTCGCTGATCGTTCGCTCGGCTTCTGTAGTGGAGCTGCTTACTTGTCCCGCCATCTTTTCGGTGAGTTGCTCTACTTGTTTGGTGTGGTACAAGTCTAAGCTGTGCCTGATCGGCAGGCTCGATGTGTATTGTTTCAACTCTATTTTTAGCGTCACTCTCATCCTGTCTAAGCCTGTGATCTTGATGCCGCCCAGGATGGTGATGTAGAGTTTTTCGGTTTCGTAGATCAGCAGTTCCGGGTTATCGGTGTTTAGCATGGATTGCATGGGTTGCATGGATTGCATAGTATCTCCGCTTTCTATGCCATCCATGCTCCTCTGCTCTATGCCATCCATGCTCCTCTGCTCTATGCTCCTCTGCTTTATCAGGTGTGCCAAGATCTCCGGGCTGTGGCTGATCGTCAGGCTGTTAGGGTCTTCTCCATCGGGTGTATCTACGTGGCTTATTTTTATGTCTGGCTTTATTTGTAGTAGGTTCTCTTTGTACTTGGTTACTGCGGCTCTCCCGGCTTCGTCCCCATCAAAAAAGAGGATGATTTCTTCCAGATCGGGCAGTGACTTGATCGCTTCCTCATGCTCAGGTGTAAAGCCATTGGTACCATATAATGCAAGTACTTCGTATGTTGTACCTGTCTGACCAAGTTCGGGCAGATATTGTTTGATCGTCGCAGCGTCGATGATGCTTTCTACCAGAATGATGGTCTTGGTATCAGGCTTGGGATAGCCCGGGTACAGGCCTTTGAAGCCACCTTGCAGATAAAAGTGTTTGACGTTCGGATTGGGATTTATGCATCTGCCGTAGATGCTGGCGATCTGGTTTTCTTTCGTCCTCGTGGCGAAGATCAGGCAGTTTCTGATCTTCAATAGTCCTAATTTTTCCATACCTACCTGCAGGTCGGTACTCCATGTTTTGCCGATTTCGTAACTACAGTAGCCTATACCCAATTTATTGTAATCCAGATTTCTTTTTTCTGCATACGCTTTGCCATGTACACCGTGGCTGATGCTGCTCAGTGATCCTTGGTAATATTTTAGCAGGATGGCACTTCGACTTATTTCTTCTTCCTTTGGTTTTGACGATGCTCCGCCTGTCATCTCTGTAGCTTTGATCAACGCTTCGTGCTTGGTGCATCGTTCCATCTTCATGATCATGTCGATGGCATCGCCGCTTCCAGCCTTGCACTTACTGCTGAAACACGTCCAGGTATTGGTACTTGGGTAGATTTGGAGGCTCGGGGTTTTGTCGTCGTGCCATGGGCAGCACAATCTTAGGTTTTTATCTGGTTTCAGGTGGTAGTAATGCAGTACTTGGGCTAAGGTCAGAAGGGTTTTTATTTCTGTTATCTCCATGATGAAAAATATTTTTAAAATTATTTGTCTTATAATACAACAACACAAAAATACATAAGTTATATTATAAAGCAACTATATTTTTATCATTTTTGTATTTATTGTTTTAATTTGTAATTTTGTTGCTTTAAAACATATCAAAATGGGCTTAGGCGAACAGATTAAAAAAGTAAGGCTTGCTAAAGGACTATCTCAAAAAGAGGTTGTTTTGAGTGCTGACATCGAAAAGGCACAGTTTAGCCGTATTGAAAATGATAAAACAGACCCTTCTTATTCAACCATTGAGAAGATTGCTAAAGCAATGGGTTGTACTCTCACTGAGTTATTTAGCAATGGAGAACAAGTATTAGATATTCATTCTATAGATAAATCACTTATGGAAAAGGTAGCGATTTTGGAGAACTTAGATGAAGACGAGAAAAAAGGCATTTACTCGATTATTGATGGACTAGTGCTACGGGAACGAAATAAAGTTATACATTAAAACAAATTTTAATATATTGTGTTTCAGTATTGATGTTAATTTGTTAAGCTAAAATTATTTTGTATGCGAGGGAATACCAAAGCCCTCCCATTAACCGTAAATTTTAAAATTCATTCAATTATTAAAGATGAAATTGTTAAAGGTTCTTTGCCACAGAAGTACGCAAAACGCTTAGGTTTTATACTTGACGGTATCGAAGGTGAAAGTATTTATAGTACCATGGTAAGGAACAACGTAGCATTTAAGACAGTGCAAAAATGGAGAATAAGATGGGAAAGTTCAGTATCTGAGTTAATTACTTTTTGTGATCATGGTGTAAAGCATAAACCAGCCAAGGATTATGAAATATTTAAAAATATATTGGACATACTTAGTGACGAACAGAGGCTTGGAGCACCGAAACGCATTACAATTGATCAAGAGGAAAAAATCAGGGCTTTGGCGTGTTGTAAGCCAGCGGATTACGGGATTGAACATACAAACTGGACACGTGAAACGTTGGCACATGTTAGTAAATCATTGGAATAGTAGATCAAATTAGTGGCAGATATGTAGGCAAGATAATAAAAAAAAGGTATAAAAGCCGCACAAGAGTCAGTATTGGTTATTTCCCAAAATACCCTGTTGAATTCCCTTCAAAAAGCGTGTAGAAATGATATGTTCACTCATACTTTTTATATAAGCATCGATTCAGAATCTGACTATTTGTATAGCGTGGACGAAAAACCGGTATACAAGCAAAAAATTTAAAGAGTTGATACCACAAAAGAAGGCGATATCAAAAAAATGGAATTTGAATATACACGACATGGGACTACCTGCCTGACAGCAGCACTAAATGTATCAACGGGGAAGATAGATCATTATATCATGGAGCAAACCAGGACAGAAGAAGATTTTGTAAAATACATATCGTCAATATGCCAATCAAAGGGGCAAAAATGCAAAATAACATTTCTATTAGACCAGCTCAATACACATAAATCAGCGGGTCTGGTAAAATGGGTAGCGCAACAAATAGGCTACACAAGTAGTTTGGGGAATAAAGGTAAAGAAGGAATTCTGAAAAGTCAAGAATCAAGAATGGCATTTTTGGAAAGTACGAATCACAGAATAAGATTTGTGTACACACCAAAACATTGCTCTTGGCTCAATCCCATAGAAAACTGGTTTAGTAAATTGCAAAAACAAAGATTAAGGAATACATCTTTCAATTCTGTGAAATAATTGAAGATGCAATAACCAAATATATCAGTTATGCAAATATTTGGAATGCAAAAAGTTAAAATGGGTTTTTAGTGGTTTTTAAACAAAATCCAATAGCATGTTAATACTTAATTTACTTCGTTCCTGCACCACTGCTACAAACAAAAATTAAGACAAACACTTTCTAATGCCTTGTTACTTTAAAAATTAATATAATGGAAGTAAAAACAATAGTTCAAGAAATTAAACGACTACCCTTAGCTAAAAGGTTTTTTGTAATGGAACAAACACTAAAATCTATTAAAAACGAAGAGTTAAGCCATCAATTAGATTATGATCCTGAGGACGAAAATGACTTTTCTAATCTTTCTGTAAGTGAAAAATCATTGGCCAAAGACTGGCTTTCTACCGCAGATAATCGCTGGGATAAAATTTTATAATCTATGTATAAACAAGCTGATATTGTAGTGGTGAAATTTCCTTTTACCGATGGCTCGGAGTTTAAAAAACGTCCTGTCCTAATTATTTCTAACGAAGATGTAAATAAAACAGGTGATTATTTGATAATTCAAATTACGTCCAATCTCAACAATGATGGACTTTCCATTGCTATTGAAGATACAGATTGTTTACAACCTTTGCCACTTGCAAGCTACATTAGATCGCATAAAATATTTACCATTCACAAAAGCTTGATTCTCTCCAAAATTACTTCTGTCAATCCCACTTTTCTCAAATCGGTTTCCGATAAGGTTTATAGTTTGATAAAATAACAAGCCCCTGAATTGTCAGAGGCTTTGTCTTTAGTTCGTTTCAACTTTATATATTTAGTTATTTTTTATTAACTTATACAAACAATATAATGGTAAGAAAAAAAAAAAGCCAAACTCATATATAATCCCACGATCACATTTTTTGTGGCAAAAGAATATAATCGTACTGGATACCGTATAAAACTCTAATTTCATTTCCGATTTTATATTTCCCGCTAATACATTCATTTATTCCTATATTTAAACTATAGGCTTTGTCTTCACAGAGGACTTGGATAGTCCCGCCACTTCTACCACAATTTCCATTACTTAATACATATGCAACTTTCTCTTCTCCATTTGTCATAATTGTATAATCTCTCAATGATGTTTCAAAAAATTTAATTGAAAAATATACAAAAAGTATAAACAGCACAAAATATGTCATTCTGCTCATCTGTTTTAATTAATTTAATCTATTTACGATTGGAATAATTACTCTGGTATTATCTTGTGTTATTTGAATTTGTGGTTTAACAACAACGCTACTACCTGAAACTTGAAACAATGATCTAACTTTATTGGAGCCTTCTTGAAGAGTATTTCCTGCTTGTGTTCCCACAGCGGTATTTGAATTCTTTGCTAATGCTAAACTGCTTTTAGCATTAGTAACGTTTGCAGCTCTACCTGAGCTGGCAGGATCACCAGCGGCTATTCTCTCTGCTCGATCTAGAGCCTTCTCTTTAACTTTCATACTTCCATTGTCAACGGCTTTAGCTTGACTTCCAACTCCACCCATCAAAACATCAGATGCCAATTGTATTCCATCTATTTTACCATCTGTTATAAGCTGTTTTGAAGTTGATTCTCCAGCATCAATTACAGCCCCAGCAGCGACTTGACCTACCTTTCCTAACTTAGCGAAACTTGACAAACCACCACTTAATGCTCCTGCAACACCTGACACCGCTGCAGTCTTATAATTCACATCTTTTAAAGATTTCCCTTCTAAAACAACTTGAGTTGCCACATCTAATAAAAAGCCTATCGCAAAACCAGTCAGACATTGAGGACACCTTCCGTCAGGGTCATCATACTTTATTGGATTGTTCCATGCATAGGCATAAGGAGACTTATCTACTTGGTTTGGATGATCCGCCAACGGATCGACATTGATAAACCTCTGCGCAATATTTCAGATCAAAACTGACTTTTCTTTACACACTTCCAAGGCTCAAAGAACATGTAAATACCTTTGCACTTACAGCAACAAAGATAGGTACTTTTTTTTCATTTGAAAAAAGTTATTTCAATTGAAAAAAAAAAGAATAGATCAAGACTAATTGATTAGCAGCAGGATATAAAAGCGGCGTCCCGATCACCCAAACGCAAAGGCTCTACATCGGGACAATACTTGATAGCCCACCCAGCCCACGCTCAAGCAGTGTCCACTGATTTTTCTGTCATGATTTTTGTGGTAGTGTTGCCTAACCCATTCAGGCACATTTATTTTTTACCATTACTCAAGCCAATGCAATAAAAAAATAAAAGAGCCTGACCCAACGCTAAAACACTACAACAAAAATGCGCTTCACTCCAACCACCACCACCGTTGCGCTCATGCCAGAAAAATCAGAGGAAGAGCTACTTAACATAATGTGCTGATATGGTTTTTAGCCTTCACAATACCCTCAACAAACCCATATCCACATTATGCTAAATAGCCACTGCGCCAAACGCCCACCCAGTTTTTAGATAGTCGTTAAATGATGGCTTTAGTCTTTCACTAAGGCACTGCCGCCCTCTGGTTGGCTGCTCATTTTTAGGAGTAAAGGCCGCTAAAACCCACGCACACAATCAGCCTTCACTCCTAAAAATCGAGCACATGGCATATTGTCATATCGACTCGATTTTTTAGCATTGATGCCCTTTGGATGAAGCTTTTCTTTAGTTGTTTACTCTCGGGCATTAATGGTAAAAAATGAGTAAACAACCGTAGGGCGTTAGTTTTTATTATTGGTGACTGCTTTAAATTTTCCCTTGGCGAAGGATACCATTTGCTGCCCATCCGCTTTCGCGGTTCACTCACTTGAAGCACTGTCGTACTTCACCTTTCAGGATCGTTCGTTCCGGGTGGGTCGTTGAGATTAAAGGTACGGCTCAGGACAAAATAAGACAGGAAAGGGGTGCCTCCTGGCGTTTTTGTCCTTGTGGTGGTGGCTATTTTACATAATGTCCTTATAGGAATTTTTTGGGTTTGGATGCTGGCATAAGATAGGGTAAAATCTCCTATAAGGCCACATTATGTAACTTAGCTCCTGGCTGTTTTTAACAGACTGCACCACCACACCACAGCAAGTGCGTTGGCCTTTGTGTTTTGCTTGCTGTGGAGAGCCGTACCTGCGGGCGGATTGGGTGGGCTTTCACTTCATCCGGAGCCATGGGGAGATTTATTTTACTACTACTGCCTTGGGTGTAGCCTCTCAATATTGGTTTTTAATTCTTCCAATCCTGTCCTTTGGTAAGCTTCTGTACTCCCTGCATTTCTATGGCCTGCAAACTCTTGTACTATCCTGATGTCGTGGTTTTCTTTGAGCAAGTGAGCGATCACACTTTGACGTATTTTTAAGGGTTTGTACTTGTCGTCTGTAGCTTCTCTCAGCATTCGGTTTAGATAGCTATTCCATAGTTGCAAGCCGTGTTCATTGAGTATAAAATAGTCTGTTCGCTTGCTGGGTTTGGGTATCTTCCATAGCACTTTTCTATGTACTTTCAGGTAGTCATGGATCAATAGTATTTGCTTGGATTTTAACGCCAGTATTCGCCCTTTATTCGATCGCCTTCCTGGTAGTTTATCTTCTCGTATTCGTACCGTACATTCTTGCATGTCTATATCTGAGAGCTTTAACCCTGTGATTTCTTTTGTAGTCAATCCTTGGTAAATCAGCAAGCCCAGGATGATTTTATCTCTCGCTTTGGCCACTTCTGACTTTACTGCCCAGGATCGTTTATCTGGTGCTGACTCAAAGGTATTGTACAGCTCGTTGAGTTCTTCCTTGGTGTATAGATCTTCTACGTGTATGGCTCTGTTGATCTGGTCTTTTAGGTATAAAGTTTCGCAGGGATGATCTGACCTTTTTCCTATGGCTACCAAGTACCTAAAATATACTTTTATACTCTGCAGGTGGTTGACTAAACTTTTGGGATGGAGCTTCCTACCACGCAGATAGCCTATATAATCTACGATGTCGCTATAGCTCGCTGTATCGGCCTTGTCTCCCATTTGGATCTTGTACTCTTTGAGCATATTCATGATTCGCTTTAAGGAGTAAGTGCTATATGATGCTTTGATAAATGTCTCAATCGTCATGGTCTTCTATCATTTTTTTGATTTGTTCTTTGCTGATCCTGATATATCCTTGTGTGGTCTCCAACTGGCTGTGTCCTAAAAACTGCCTTACCTGATCGAGTGGTATGCCTTGTTCTATCAGATGCGTGGCGATGCTGTGCCGTAGGCAGTGCATGCCTATATCTCTGCCTTGTAATGATTCATTTTGTGTCTGTGCGATCATGCGTCTCAGGTATTTATTGCATGTGTGCTCCCTTAGTCGTCCGCCTCGGTTATTGAGCATAAAAGCTCGGTCTTTTTCATTGTAATCTTTGCCTGTAGTCATGGTTTCCCGATGGTTAAAATAATAGTCTGACAGGTCTCGGGCTACGCCCGGACTCATCGGTATTGCCCGACGTTTATTGCCTTTACCACTGGTGACGATGACGATTTTTTCACGTAGCCGTATATCTTCGATTTTTAGGTTTTCTACTTCGCCCAC
The DNA here is from genome assembly GCA_016718205.1 of Saprospiraceae bacterium. Lineage (GTDB taxonomy): Bacteria > Bacteroidota > Bacteroidia > Chitinophagales > Saprospiraceae > OLB9. The sequence goes on along the minus strand of JADKEB010000033.1, from coordinate 202,910 downwards.
TCGCAAGCCACAGCCGTAGGCTAAACTGAGTATGGCTCTTTCCCATACATTGCTACAAGCATCATACAGCTGGTTGATTTCTTCTAATGTCAATATTTCTCTCTCTGCATAATCCCTCGGGTAGGGGAACTTTAATACCGTCACTGGATTGATCTGTATATCTCCTTGCTCCTGCAACATACTGAAGCAATCGCTAACGGTTTTCATAATGTTAAATGTGGTCTTTGCGCTTAAACTACCTTGATTCTTTTTGTTCGGCCGATCGCTGATATAGGTATAAAAGCTTTGTATGTCGTGCGTCTTTACGTCCGCTATTTTGGCAATGGCTCTTTGCTCCAGCCAATAAAAAAACTCTTCTAGGCCCAACTGTTTTGTCCTGCTACTCTCTGGCTTGTAGCCACATTTTACCCGATATTGATAACTCCGATCTGATAATTGTTGGTATTCGGGTGTTAATATTACGATGCTTTTTGGTCTGCTCACGGTATCCATACTTTTGCGAACGGTGAACACCAGAAGCATAAACGCAACTCATTATTTTGATTATCAGTATTTTATTATCATCGTAGATATGGTGCTGGCGTTCGGTCTGGCGTTCCTTGGTGTTCTGTGTTTACTAATATTTATCTCCTTTTTGGTCGTAGTTATAATACATTGAGTTGGTTTTGTAGGTAGTCTTTTATCCTGGCTCTCACGGCTGCGATATTGTCCCAGTGGGCAATCTTGTATTTAAACCCTCGGTTGGCGTAGCCATTTTGTTGCAGGTACTCGAGTTCGATCAGCTTACTGATGTAATAATGTTGCTGGGTTTTGCTTACGCCTGTGGCTTCTCGGATTTCAAAACGATTGAAGTCGATGTCTTTTTCTTGTTTGCCTTCTTTTTGTGCTTTGGCTCTGACGTAGCTTTTCATTTTTTCATAAAACTGTCTCAGGCTGCCGTCGAGTTCGTCCACCTTCAGCACGATGCTTTCAAACAAGATGTCACAAGCTATCTGCAGGTCTTGTTTCTCGCTGATCAGTCGACCTTGTTTGTCTTGCTTGCGTTGGTATTGATTTAGTAGTGTGATCTGTCTTACAAAGCTTTGATAGAGCTCATTGAGCCGCCTTATTTTGTGCGCTTCTTCGGGTAGTTTGATCTTGTTGGCATACGGATTGATCACATCATAAGGTTTGAGCAATCTCATACAATTCTGGACAAAAGTGACGATGTTTTTTTGTTCGTCTCTGTTGATGTTTCCTGCCGCTACTTCGTTTTGATATTGGATGATCCTTTGGGTTTGTTCTTTGCTTTCATCTACGGCGATCAGGAAGGAACGGCTCACGTTGTCCTCATATATTTCTCCTTTAGTGGTGCAAGCAAGGCTGGCGATCGGGCCGCGTACGGTACGTTCTCCGCCTCGGATACTGCCGTTGCTGTCTTTGATACTGGTGCTAGTGATTAGTATTTCATTACTCTGCAGCTCTCTTACGGCCAGTTGTGCATCTTCTTTCAGTCCGTCCAGATCTTCGAAGCACAGCAGTTTATTGACAAAAAAATATTCATCTTGATTATAAAAACTATTGTCTGTTACTCTCGTGTATCGTTTTACATCTTCATCGGGCATCAGCTGGCTGATGATCTTCAGCAGTCTTGTTTTTCCGCTGCCTGACGAGCCTTGGATCAGGCCGTGCAGCGTGTCGGGCATCTTGTACGAACTCGCAATAGTGAACAATAATATCCGATTGGTTTCTTCGCCGATGATGCCTGCGCTCCCTATGTAATCATTGAACTTGTCCATCAGATTTGTTTGTTTTAAGAAGTCTATACACTTGCTTACTGTCGCTGGTGGTATCTGTACTTTCGGGCTTTGCTGACCTCTCCCTTTTTGGTATTGGGCTTTGTCTCTGTAATGCTCTAGCAAGCTGGCCAATCTCGTTAAATCGGCCTCCGCAGTCTCTCTGCTGATGCCCAACTTTTCAGCCATGAGTTTGCTCGTGGCTTCTACTTGTTTGTATTCGTACAGATCCAGTTTTAACGTGATGCTTTGCATGGTGATGTTAGTTTAACGCTATTTGTAAGGTTATCTTTAGGCTGTCCATCTGATCGGTTTTGAAGCCTTTGATTTGATAGCTCGCCGCTTCGCTGGCATATTTCAGGTTGTAGGGATTTTGGGTATCTAGACCGTTTGTTTTGACTTGATTTTCTTTTTCTTCAGGTGTAGAAGTTATTGTGTTTACTTCCACTTCTTCCCGTGCAAAGATTGGGCTTTCTGCTTGTTCTGTCTTTTTATTTTCATTTGATTTCTCAGTTGAAAATAAAAATTCTATCTCTTTTCTTTCTTTGATCAGGTGGATTATTATTTCTTCGCTGTGACTGTCTAGTAAGCTGTTCACATCTTCGTTGTGTGGTACTTCTACATTTGATACTTTTACCTTTTGGGTAGGTGGATTTCATCATGGGCGCATATTTCTGTACTGCTTTTACTCTGATTCATCTCCATTTAAAAAGAAGATGATTTCATTGAGTTCTGGTAGTGCCTGTATTGCTGTGGTGTGTTCGTCCGTCCATCCGTTAGTACCATACAAGGCCAATACCGTCGTGATCTGATTGTCCACGTTGTCTATATGGAGTTGGAAGATCGTAGCGGCATCGATGATGCTCTCCGTGATGATGAGTTTTTGCGTGTTCTCTCTTGGGTATTTGGGATACAATCCTTGGCGGTCTTTGAGATAAAAATGCCGCTGGCTCTTATCGTCCGACATACTCCTGAAGTACAGGCTCACCACTCGCTTTCCTGATCACGGAGCGCAAAGACGATACAATGTTTGCCAAAGGGTTTGTAGGCTGGTTTGCCAAAGCGACTCATCACACCCAACTCCAACAGTAGGCCGATATTCAGATATTCCTGCATCGCTTCCGCTGCGTCGTTTTGTTTGTAATGGAACTGGCCACTATTAAAGCCTATATCTATGGCATCGGTGTTTAGGTGTCTCTTTTGTATGTACGCTTTCGCTGGCTGGCTATTGACTACTCCGTTTTTGAAGTAGGTAAATATTTTATGGAGTGTCGTCAGTCGGTCAGCTGGTGGCGCAGCTTTTAAGCCTTCGCCTGTGATCATTTCAGTAGCTTTCTTTAATGCTTCGTGTTTGGTACAGTTCTCTTTATTCATGATGAAGTCGATCACGTCCATACTCTTGCCGTGGGTCTTGCAGTTGCTACTAAAACAATACGCTGTATGGGTTTTGTAGTACAGCTGTAGACTCGGTGTCTTGTCATCATGGAAAGGGCAGCACAATCTTAAGTTTTTATCTGGTTTCAGGTGGTAGTAATGTAATACTTGCGCTAAGGTCAGGCGGGTTTTTATTACTGAGATTTCCATTTGTGAAAAATATTTTTAAAATTATTAATGTAGAACATTTGGCACAAATGTAGAACTTCTTTCTGATTTATCAAAATAATTCTTTCTTTCTTTGTAGAACTTTATTCACTACTTTTGCATTAATTTTCTTAATTCACTAAACTTTAGTGCCATATGTTAGACATTGGAAGTAAAATAACAGAGTTGCGTAAGCAAAAAAATTGGTCTCAAAGCGATCTCGCTAAAGCGGTGGACGCTTCTAGAGACATTATAGGTAAATATGAACGTGGGGAAAATTCTCCATCAATAGAGATGGCCATCAAGCTCGCTGATGCCCTTGATATTTCGGTTGACTACCTTTTAGGTAAAGAACGATTTGGTAAATACGATAAAGAAACAGTAGAACGATTGCAGGAAATTCATAATCTTGATGATGGTACTAGGAAAACACTGTTTTCCATCATCGATACTTTTGTAAGAGATGCAAAGGCTAGAGTAGCTTATCAATAAAAAAGCCCACTTCTAATAAACAGAAGCGAGCTTTTCTATGACTTCCCGACTAGTTATTTACTTATCCCAAAACTTACTATCTTTAATTAAAGACATGCATTTATCAGGTTTATTTATTTGTATACCTGTAGACTCAATTAATTTTACTAAATCGATTCTAAATTTATCTTTTGATTCCGTGGATGTAGCTTCAAATATTGGGCTTCCATCCATTTGATATATTCCTGTAAATTCAGGGCACAAAACTCCCATACAAAAATCAGAACCACCAATTATAAAATAATCACCATTTATTCCTTTATGATAACAAATATTTGTTATTGGCACAACTGGAACATTCAATGTTTGTCCTTTTACATTCTTTTGTAGCTTATACTTTATTGGCAATTCATGCTCTTTTACCAATTGTAAGTTATTGTAAAACTTGAGAACTTGCTTGACTATAACAGGATTGCTAAATTTGTCTTCTTCCCAATCAACAACATTTAAAGTATCTTTTTTGTACGTTGTCAACAATTCTAAACTATAGCTAGCATTTGTGACTTGTATAGATATATCTTCTGTTTTATCTGTATGCAAAAGTGGTTTTGTTCCCTTTTCTACACCACATCGAATAAAAATACTTAAAATTAGAATTATATATGTCATCATAATTTTCATATTTTCAGAGTTCCCCTTAACCCAACTGCACTACCTACAGGAGTAGCAATTCTTGTAACTCCAATTAATTCATTTGCTCTGTTTGCATTAAATGTAGATTGCAGATTTGCACCCGTCCAATGCTTTAGAGATGTCCACCTACCACTTGCAGCTGACTTAAAATCCGTCATATTTCCCGATAATGCAGCTTTGTAACTTTTAGTCGTCATTAAGTTTACAGCAAATTTGTCTTGACTCTGTGGAGTAAAGTCAGAACCTACAAAACTATGAACCATGGCTTGATAAAAGCCTGCTGCTGAACTACCCGATGCTGGGTTAATTCCTGGATGCTTAGAGTCATCCGTAATTGTGGCACCATTATTCCAACTATCGTATTCCAAAGGTGGATTACTTCTTCCTGCTTCTGCTTTTGATAAAGTCGTTAATGTAGACCTTAAATTTAACTCATCGTTCGTAATATTAACTTCACTAAATTCTGAATTACCTACACAAGAAGAGCCTGGACAATTATTTTGAAGATTTGTAGTCATTTCAAGTGACTGTTGTTGTGTTAACTTTTTATTCTCGGATGTATTTAATAAATATACTTTTGATCATCTATACCATCATTTCCAATATGTTCTCCATTCAAATTATAAATATCTCCATCTCTTCTACCGTCAGGATCTATTCTGTTAATTGGATTGTTGCTTGTGTAATGGTAAGGTGTTTTGTCAGGTTGTTCATGTGCCAGTGGATCAACACTTATAAACCTCTGCGCAATATTTCAGATCAAAACTGACTTTTCTTTACACACTTCCAAGGCTCAAAGAACATGTAAATACCTTTGCACTTACAGCAACAAAGATAGGTACTTTTTTTTCATTTGAAGGAAGTTATTTCAATTGAAAAAAAAAAGAATAGATCAAGACTAATTGATTAGCAGCAGGATATAAAAGCGGCGTCCCGATCACCCAAACGCAAAGGCTCTACATCGGGACAATACTTGATAGCCCACCAGCCCACGCTCAAGCAGTGTCCACTGATTTTTCTGTCATGATTTTTGTGGTAGTGTTGCCTAACCCATTCAGGCACATTTATTTTTACCATTACTCAAGCCAATGCAATAAAAAATAAAAGAGCCTGACCCAACGCTAAAACACTACAACAAAAATGCGCTTCACTCAACCACCACCACCGTTGCGCTCATGCCAGAAAAAATCAGCGGGAAGAGCTACTTAACATAATGTGCTGATATGGTTGCCACGGGCGTAACACACCATATCCACATTGTGCTAAATAACCACTGCGCCACGCTGCCACCCCGGTTTTTATGCAGTCGTTAAATAATGGCTTTCTCCTCCCCGATAGCACTGCCGCCCTCTGGTTGGCTGCTCATTTTTAGGAGTAAAGGCCGCTAAAACCCACGCACACAATCAGCCTTCACTCCTAAAAATCGAGCACACTGGATTATTGCAACTAAGCATCAAAATCGTGAAAATTACTATTAATGATTTCATGGATTAAATTGTGATTTTAACTTATCTAAAAACTCTTTATATCTTGATTTGTCAATTGTTTCAACCGTACCCCCTGTTTTAGGATTATACTGTACTTTTCCAAATTCACCTTGATACTCTTTAATTATACTATTAGGTCTAGGATCTACAATTGACGGCGAGTTTTTTGCAACATTCGCGTCTTGATTAACTACATCACACCCGAATGTGCCACAATTATTACTTGTTAAGGAATATGGATCTCTGTTAGGGTCACTATTTTCTCCCATTTTTTCTTTAGCATAATCGTTCATAGCATCAAAATTATCACTTTCAATGTATGCACCTTCAATACGCCCATTTTGACCTGATTTTTTTAAATCGGTTATTAATAAGATTTGTAGCTTGTTAAATCAAAAAAGCCCCTGATTACTCAGAGTCTTTTGATTTTATTCAATTTTACAATAAGCACTTTTATAACTTTCTCTTAGTTTTTGCTTTTTTATATCCATTAATTTTAATTCACAATTTTTATCAGAAAGAAACAATAATGCCATTTCAACATTTTCTTTATTAATTTCATACCCTAGATAAGGATCAGAAAAATTGAATAATACTTCATTTATCTTTTCATCATCATCACAATAATGGAGTTCTATAAAACTACAAATATATTCTAAATCCCATTCATGCAATTTACCGTTTAAGTAGTGTGTCAATAATTTCGATAATTCTTGTCTGCTTAAGAACAGTTCATCAAAATTTCCAGGCATGTTTATTGAGCTTTTCTTAGCTTGTTTGCTATTGATATAAATGCTAATTTCGGCAGCAAATTCTTTATTTTCATCAATGTTAAATTTGCCATTCTCAATAAAAAATTTCAGATTATCTATTGTCATTTTATTCTAATTTTCTTGATCGGCTATTATAAGGATATTTATTTGCTCTTTCATAATGACGTCCATCTCTTTTAAATGCATCTTTAAAGCTCCTTACAGTTTTTCCCGTCGCATTTTTTACTTTTGTATATACAGCTCTGGCTTGACCACCTAGTTTTCTGATTTTACAACTTTATTAAATACGTCGTATTTTTTACCAATTGTTTTTACATATTCGTACCCTTTAAGGATTTTTCCTGGTCCAATATCTGGTGCTGTTCCCGTTAAAATAGGCACAAATTGGGTACTTCCGTCTCTTAATTCACTATTAAACCCAATCAAATTTTCTGACCCAAATAGCCCCTTTTCTGTAACACTGCCACTACTCATCACATCATTAGCAGCAACCAATGCACCAGTGAAAATCCCATCTGGGTGTGCTTCATCTGCTAATGTTTTATCTTGATGGATTGAAGATCCTTCCTTCTTATTATCTATCGACCAAGTACCGTCTTCATTCTCGGCTATCTTACTTCCGCTCCCGAAAGTTCTACTAAACCAATTAGTCTTAATATTATTATCCTTTGCATACTTTTTTGCAGCAGCCTCATCTTCAAACATTCCATCAGGATCTGTATATGAAATAGGATTATTAAATCCATATCTATATGGTGTCCAGTCTGGTGCATCTTCCGCCAGCGGATCCACATTGATGAATCTACCAAGAATAGGATCCATCATTCTCGCGCCATATGCGTAGTGCCCTAAATCCATTTCTGAAAACAATTCTTTGCCATTATATCTCTTAAGATTCTCTGGCAAAATAGTATCACTCAGCTCCCACCGATTGTTCCACTCCATACCGAAAGAATAGTAATCATTTATGCTCTTGGTTTCAGGTATGCCATCACTATTGTCATCAGAAAAGGTGACACGAATATTTCCCAAATGATCTTTTATCCAGTACTCATAAAGCCAGCTACTTCCAACCTTGATCACCCGTCCATCCTCATGATGCACCGACTCCGGAATATCACTTTTGTATTCCTTACCACGAAGATAATCTCTTTTGCTTATTTGTGCATTATTTTGAGATATTTTCGTTGTAGCAGTCTACCATCCGCTGCATAGAGCATTTGCAACTCGTCATTTTCAGCCCCGACGATGCGGTAAGGCAGATTGTGATAGTTGTAGTAGAAAGTCAGCTTTTTGTTGGGATCATACGAGAGATTGCCGCTAATATCGAAGGTATATAGTCCACTGGCACTCTGCTGATTGAAGCCTTCCGTGTATTTTGTCTGTGGGCATGGTCCAGAGTATGCTGTGACGAGCGGTGCGGTACAGCTTTGACCTGCGATAATCAGGCTGTCGAAGATCTTGGTATTGGGTGCATACAGGTTCATCTGTACACCACAATGCACCTTGGTTTTTCTACCCATATCTCCTGATTGGCGGCATAGGTGATGTCTCTGTCTATATCCTGTGGTAGCTGGATCATATCCGGACATGGTGCATGGTCCACTACCTGGGTGAGCTTATTGGTACCCGTTGCATATATATACTGGAGACTATCTATGGTGATGGGTTTATAACACAGCTCAGCGATATCTTGTCTGGGTACCAGACCCTGGCGGTCCAGTTTCAGGATATTGCCACGGCTGTCATATTGAAATTTTTCATTGAAATGATTTTTTACGCTGTATGTAGTGCCTGCTATCTCACCATGGATGGCATCCGTCACCCGATTGAGATGATCGTATTTGTATGAGTATGTTTGATTGTATTGATTGACGTGCCACCATTTTAGCGATGTGATGTTGCCATTCTGTGCTGCAGGAACACCACTGCAAGGCAAGGTGGTATTGTAGTCGATGGCGAGGGCAAAGAGGTCGCCATTGGAAAATGATGTAGAAGCGGCCTGGCGATAGTTATTAACACAATAATCACGCGCTACCAACAACTGTGTCGATAGGTTATTTATACCTGTTAGCCATCCCTGGGCATTGAAGGAGTAGTCGACCTCCTGCAGATACTGGTATCCACCAGATGTAGCATATCTACCAAGGCCCTTTTTTGTCAACTGGTTTTTATGGTCATAATGGGACTCCGATACGGTTATCTCGGTGCCACCATCGAGCTGCAGGGATGTATACTTTTTGCGTCCCTGATGGTCGTAGGTATATCTGGTCGTCTGATTTACGCCATTGGCTCCTGTGATGACGTGGTTTTCTGTCATTATATTGTCCGCAAAATCGTAGGTGTACGTTTTTGTTTCCGCATTGCCCAGGTGATTGGTGATGGATTCTGATGCTACACGGCCATACGAATCATAAAAATATTCCGTCGCTACCTAGTTGCTATTGGCTCCGCCATCTTCCAGTACTTTGATGCGTGATTTTTTGAGTTTGCCTTTGTAGATAGGCGCAGCATTGGTCGTACTGCCATTGTAGCCATCATAAAAATATTCTTCCAGCAGCGTATGTATGGTCGGTGTCTCTGATGTGCCGGGATCACTGCCTGTGTGATATCCACATTTTTCTGCTCTTCCATAGGCATCATAATGGGTCACCTTCCATCTGCCCTGAGCTTGCAGTGTCGCATTGCGCATGGCTGTCTGCAGATTTCTGGCAGAGTACCTATATTCTTCCGCAGTGGCATCGGGCACCTTCTTGTATATCACATTGTCGTCGCCATCATACCTGTACTCAAAGATCAATCCTGGAGTCGATGGGCTGCTACCAGGTGGATATATTTTTATCGGCCTGCTTTTGTCATCATATACGGTCCAGGTGTCAGTGTTGTTGATGGCATCTCTTTGCCGCTGCAGGACAGTCCTGCCTATTTTGTCTGTGTACACATCGGTACTTTTTCCGTCGGGGTCGGTGGTGGTCGTGCGCATCAGCGATGATACCGGATAGGTCAACCCTTCTGGATTGGTGAGTGGTGCCGTGTTGGTGCCGTAGCTATGATTTGTAGTCTGCCATGCCGGAGGTGTCGTCTGGCTGATACGATCTAGTGGGTTGGCCTCATACAGGGTTTGGCTATACCCACCTCCAAATGTTCCGTTATAATAGGCACCATGATTGCTGGAGGCTTCTATACGTTCATAATTTCTGTAAGGTCGTCCCACATTATCATATTCTGTTTTGGATATGACATCATTGGCTGCATCGGGTGCACCATATTTGTGGATTTGCTGGATCTCCCTTCCCAATCCATCCAGATAGGTGATGTGTACTACTGAGTCGATGGCACTATTGGTAGTCAGCGGATATGTAGCCTTGGATTTAAAATATGCTTTGTCGGCAGTAGATGTTGGATAATGATATTCATACGTATGTACATTATTCTTCGGCAGCTCTGTAGTGTGTTTAAGCCTGCTGAACTGGTCATATTCATATGTTTTTTGAAGACCATCGATATCTGTATAGCTTTGTAAAAAATCATTACCAAAATAGGTATATGATTTGTTATGACCATTGAATGACCATGACATAGGTCGTCCTCTGGCATTGAGCACGATGTTTTCGGCATTCCATCCTTTGGCTCGTTTTGCCGTAGGTGTTAGAAAAGCCATATCGTACGTATCAATAAAAGCTACATCATCATCTGCACACTGCAGTCCACCACTTATCCATGTACACTCCGCCGCTTGATATTATTGACCATAGGTATTCCACCGAATAACCCAAACAGGCTTTCTGAGATATCAACTACTGTTCCATTTACTTTTTTCTCCGAATAGATCGCACCTAATCTATGTTGATCTTTCAGTTGATTGATGAGCGTCTGTTGGCCCGGATAGCTTGAAGTATGATCAAACGGATATTTGTAATAATCCATATACACCTTACCGTCAGAGTTGGTGATGGACTTTTGCATGAGGAAGGCGTATTTATTGCTTGCGACTATCGGATGGGTATATTGATGGGTTTGGGTGGTAACCGTCGTTTCTGCACCATAATGATAGCTTGTTTTTTATGGAATCTACCATATACTTTTTGGTGAATATCCTTGTAGCCAAACCCCGGAAGGATATCGCAGTATTGGCCACACAAGCCCCGCTTTCACTCGCATCAGAGGATAGACCATACTCATCAGTCATAGGTAGATTGTAATCCTTTGTGAACTGATGTACGCTTTTTACCAATTGATTGGTGCTGGAATACAGCTGCTCTGACTTAAGCCGCCCACGATAATAACTCTTGGCTGTAGTTTAAGTTTGCGTTGCAATTAACATTTGGTACCTATTATTTATTTGTCTATAACGTGCCAACGCCAGTATGTCGTCAGTTGAGCAGTCCACCATGTCCTGTTGTGGACATATAGATTTCCTAAATGCCTGCTCTACCCTAAACCAATTCATATAGTTTTGAAGATACTTTGTTGAAACTCCCCAAAAAGTTGAATCAATCCACTTTTTTACCCTGTTATGCAAAGAGTTTACATTTTGTATATGATAGACTCCTTGTTTTACTCGTTGCTTAAGATTAGCCTGTAAGACTACCTGGTTCAGATTATTGTCTTTTGCAAAGCCCTTGTAACTTACATGACCATCGGTGCATAGTATCGATCCTTTTGAAATACGATCACCTATGGCATTGTCGATATCTTTCTTTTCGATACGCCCCATTGTTGCTACTGTCATATCCATTGTTCCTTTACGGTCGGTCGTCACGATTACAGCAACCTGATCGTCTGATATACCTCTTTTTGAAGATTTACCTCCACGCTTACGACCCTTGTGTTTCAAATTTATATTCCCTTTGTCTGATTGAAGAAAGAATGTTTCGTCACTCTCAATGATTCCATTAAATTCTTGCTTTTCAACTTCTTGAAAAGAAGATAGTATCTTATGTCGCCAATCAAATGCAGTCTTCTTATTTATCTGTAAAGTTGCTGTAATCTTATCCAATGACTTCTGCTGATGCATTAAGTCCAAGTAATCATTTACAAGCTCTTTCTTATGTAACCCTGATAACCAAGTTCCAGAATATTCAGTAAAAGTTCGTTTACATTCTTTACACTTAAAGCGAATACTTCCCTTATCCTTACCATACCGATAGTATTTAAAACTACTACAATGAGGACAACCAACCTGCTTATTGATTAATTTCTCTCGCCGAACCGAAATGTAATCTTGTTTAACTGTCTGCTCTGTCAACTCCTTGATTAAAAGGTTTTGTTCCACTGCTGGTAACTTTTGAATGGCAGACAATATTTGATGATAATCCATGCAATCAATTTTTTACAAAGATACAAATTCATTTTCTAATTTACAACGCTTTTTTAAACTACAGCCACATACAACCAATTGATAAATACATAATCAGGCTTCATACTAAGACAACCTGAGCTTATAGTACCTCCTGATCCGAAATTTTTCTTATAAAAATACCTTTTGGATGATTTTGGCAAGGCATCAGTCGGATCAAAATATTTTACCTCCTTGATCCTCAGTCCACTCATCACGCCACTTTCTGAAATGATGGATTGTTTGTTGTCCGACAGGACTCCAGAATAATCATGCAATTCGTAATAAAATTCTGCCCTCCCTCCGGTAGGAAACTTCAATGCTGTCATCATACCAAGGTAGCAGGAATCCACATTGGGCTCTCTACTGGGATAAATATTTTGCTCCAGTAAGGTATAATTGGTATAGTTTCCGGCATCCGGACTATACCATGTCGTACCATCATAATAGCCAAAATGGTCTATCTTTGAGCTGATATACTCAGGAGCTTTTTCTTTCATGTGGTAGGTCATGGTGTAAAAAGTTTCCACTCCACTGACTGTCGGGTTTATTTTGTCGATACCCAGCAAAAAGTCTTTCATTGGCATTGTTGTTAAAATTCAGCTTGTAGCCACTTGTCAGAATATTGTTGCTGTAATACAGTACACTATCCAATTTTTGCCATTTCATCAGGAGCCATTTACACTATGACTGTAATTTTGTTTCAATCCCACCCAATTTCCATTTGAATCGGAGCATTCTTCTTTTCGGGATGAAAAATTTTCATCTATATCGGCAGTAAAGTATTTTCTTTCATATTCTAAGGTAAAGATGGTGTTACCGGCCGGATCTTTTACAGATGTCAGGTGCCACGATGTGGCCACCCAATTTGTTTCCGAATTATAATAATTGGACTGCCTGAAGAAGGGCATACTATAGTCTATAGCAGTGCCATCCATCCCAAAATAATATCTATACCCTTCATCATCGATGAGTTCAAATCCCTTCATCGTCCTTTGGTACTTTTTAGTCGGTACCAAGGGCATATCATCTACCAAAGGAGTTATAAAATTATTGGCATCATTATAATCAAACACCACCTTAAAATTAAAATCGCTGATGATTTTCCAGTTTCCATCCGGACCTAAAAAAAATTTTCCTGTTTTACCCATGGCATTGAACGAAAATATATCCGGTTCGGTATTTAATATTTTCCCCGTCTGGGCAGTTCCATAGACAATATCAGCCAGAGATTTCAACGAATCAACGTTGTTTGTTTTACTTTCTGTCAAAAGTGTTCCGGAAGTAACTGTTGCAAAAAAACTGAACCAGTAGTTAATATACTGACTACCCATGACGGCACCCAATTCATCTGCCTCTCCGCGTACAGTTCTGGTGATAATGCCTCCTGCCGGGAGACTCCAGTTTTGACCCACCCAGCCGGCATGTTGATTTACTGTAATACCACTACCTTCGTAGTTTAGCGATAAGGTTATGTTTTTGCCATTGGCATATATACCTTCAAGTGGAATTTGTGTTCCAAGTTGACCGGAATAATGAGATGCCCCAAAAGCTCCAAATTTTCCAAACACTTTTGCATCTGCACTCGGTAAGATATCCGGTACCAAAGCTTGCTGTCCACGCAAAGCACAAATCCCATAGGCGAAAACCATCACCCAAATCAACTTTTTAGTAGTGTAGTAACGCATAAGCCTGTTATTAATTATATAAATCCGATTACAAAATATCATTTTGGTTTTTTGGGGTATAGTTAACCAAGATAATATTTTACGATGTACCTCATAGGATAAAGGTGCATTTCATTTTTTCGCACTGTGCTCGATTTCTTATCAAGTTTCGTTTGTTTGTCGTAGTTTTTAGCTACGATGCAATATATTAAAGGCATCTTGCCTGAATCGCAAAAAAAAATTGATGATTTTTAATGTGATGCGAAAAAATGAAATACACCCTAGGATAAAGCACAGCCAATTTTAATAGCCATGCTTATACCACAGATGAAGTCCACCTGATTTCATACACTTTAACATCGGGTGCGTATGGAGGAGGACTGCAAAGGTAATAACTTTTTTAATATCAGCCCATATAACTTTTGTTATATAACTTTTAAATTCCAAATCGAAACAATTTATAACCTTCGAAGTACAAAGGTAAAAATATTTTGCTACTACTTCTACTTTGTCAACTTAGGAGTTATCAGGGGTTTAAAGGTGCAATTTGAATTTTGCTTAAGGGTCGCCCTTCGGGACGCTCCTCAGTCAAAAAAGGCCATTCGACCACTAAGCCGACGAAGGAGGACTGGTGAGCGATTCGGCCAAAACCATGCCTGCATTAGATTTGGCACGGCTGAAAGGCATAAATAATATATCTGAAACTCCTTAAATTAGTAAAAAATGAAGGAAGAGTTAAGTCTGACAAAGTAGAAGTAGTTACAATATTTTGGCTTTGTTCTTGTTAAAATATGAATATTGGATAAAACTTTGATTTTTGTTACAAATAAAGGAAGTCAGAGCTTGAATTTTAATATTCTTTTGACCTAAAGCATATGTTTACAGACATTCTACTTATCATACATAGACTCTAACAAAGCCAATATTTTTAATATTAGTTTATTTGTCGCAAATAATTGTTGATGATGGAATTTGTAGCTCCAAACTGAATAATAAAAGCAGAGATAAAGCTAATGACTATCGTGAGGGCTACATATTCCCATTGGATGATTTCAGCAAAAAACTGAATTACTCTGTATAAGGACGGAACACAACGCTGTTATAAAAATAAGAACTGCTAGGCTTGCCCTAAGCACAATATTGGAGTGCTGATCTTAAATATGGTTTTTGATAAAAGGATTTTTCTGCACCTACCATCTGCATGGTTTTTACGATCTTTGCGTCTGCATGTAAGGTGAGTTTCACTGTATTAAATATGATGGCTAAGGCAAGAACAACAAAACATATAGCTAAAATAAGTATACCCATCGAAATTCTTTCAAGATTTGCCTTTACTGCATTGATGCTTTCATTTTCATGAAACAAGCCGGAAACCCCTTTTTCAAGTTCGATTTGTGTTTTGATGTCTTTGATGTTCTGATCAGAATAGGCATCATGGCGTAAATTAAATTTAATGATATCCCTGAAAGGGTTTTCGTCATCCGGAGATGATAACACCATATCTCCTGTCATCATTTTTTGGGCTTCATTCTTATCTACAAAAACTACTGACTCCGCAATAACACCTGGCTGATTGATGAGAACCTTTCTGAGTTGATCTATCTGACCAGCAGGAAGCTTATCCTCGAGTTCCACCAGAATATTGATATTTTCAGTGACGATGTTTGTAATATTGGAAGAGTGGAAAACATCAGTAGGAACAATGAAATCAATACCAATACTATCGACGTGGAAATAGTAGCATAAAATGTGACGGTTTTGAATTTTTTGACATTTATAGAAATAATAAGTACAAAGATACAAATAAATCAGAAAATATATGAAAAATATTATATGAGGTGCATTTCATTTTTTCGCACTTTGCTCGATTTCTTATCAAGCATCGTTTGTTCGTCGTAGCTTTTAACTACGATGCAATATATTAAGGCATCTTGACTAAATCGCAAAAAAAAATTGATGATTTTTAATGTGATGCGAAAAAATGAAATACACCCATCTATTATCTCTAAACTTTATGTCCAAGATTAATATAGGGACGTAGTCCTGTAATCTTTGTAGCAAAAATATCCACACACCATCACGTAGGGGCGTAGCCCTGTGATCTTAAAAGATGTGGTAAATATATACTAAAAATAAATTGGTTTGCGAAAATTTAATTTATCAATTTATTCATTTTGAGTATAATGGCGACAGAATTATTTGCAAAATAAATTCTCGTCGGTATAAGATGTCAGGGCTACGTCCCTTATGTTTCAGGTGCTAATGTTTTCTACAAAGATGACAGAGCTACGCTCCTGCCCCGATAGGCGGGAGTAAATTATCTGCAGGATCATGTCTCTAAAGCATCGTTTGTTCGTCGTAGCTTTTAACTACGATGCAATTTATTAAGGCATCTTGACTAAATCGTAAAAAAATTGATGATTTTTAATGTGAGACGAAAAAATGAAATACACCCTTATTCCTTAAAAATCTTTACTTCGGGCTTTTAGCTTTTTCTTTATAGCCCTTCCAATCCTTATCGTAAAATGTATTGACTTTTGCTGTCACAGATTCTGTCATAGCTTTGGCTTTTCCATAGCTAACATTGCATTTGCTTTAGGAGCAGTCCATGACGATCTAACGTAACTTAAAGCACCAAATAGGACACTGGAAAGCTGATCCGGATTCCTTTGGATACCTTTGACATTTTCAGGTTCAATAAATAGATTAGAAAGTGAATCCAGCTTTCCATTAAGTGATTTATGCAGGTCTTTGAATTGCTTTTTTGATAGTATCAGGCTGATTTTCAAGCAATTTCTCTACCATGGCTATGGCCTTTCTGGCATCTAGGATTTTGTCGTAAGATGATTTGGCTTTTTTGACAAGTTCGGCATGTCCTTTATTGATATTTTCTTTGGCCTCCATGTCAGATTTTGATGTCAATGTCCTTGGATCTTCTTTGACTTCCACAGTAACTGAATCCTTTTTGCCATTAAATTCAATTACCGCTTTATATATTCCCGGCATTACATTTCCACCTCCTGGCAGATCATCATCTTCTTTAGGTTCCATTCTGGAAGGAAATCTCTGTCCTTCATACTCCAGGCCCCAGCTTAATCTGTTGAGGCCATCTTCCATCTTCCTTCTTAGGGTGCGAATCACCTTTCCATTATTATCATATATGCTTATCTTAGCCTGATGTGGTTTTTCATCTTTGGCTTCAGATTTTTCCCCTTCTTTTTCTCAACAGGTTTTTCCATACATTAAACTCTATACGATCGTATGCTCTGTTTTCGCCTTTGAACTCACCTTGCCCAGCAAATCTCACTCCATCGATCGACCTGTAGCTTACTAAATATCCTGGGGCTGTGTTCAAAACATCAAACTCAGCATTGAGCAGCTCAGTACCTTTTGAAGCGATTTCTCTGAGTGGGTTGATGTCATCCAATATGTAAAATGCCCGTCCAAATGTGCCCAGTACCAAATCGTCTTCTACCGGATGTATCTTCATATCATTGACCTGTACCTGAGGTAAGCCTTTTTTCCAGTGATTCCACTTTTTCCCTTTATCAAATGAAACATACAGACCGACGTCTGTGCCCAGGAACATGAGATTGGGTTCTTTGTGATCCTGGACGATACTCAGCACAAATCCCTTGATCTGACTGTCATCTGCTATACGAGTCCAGGTTTTTACCAAAGTCTATGGTATGGTACGTATACGCACTAAAATCATTCCTTCTATAGTTATTTGCAACTACCCATGCTTCACCTTCATTTTTTTCTGAGACCTGGATTTGCGGTATCCAACTTGCCAATGGCAAACCTTTCAAATTTTTATTATGATTGATCCAGTTCTTACCACCATCTGTCGTCAACTGCACATTACCATCATCTGTGCCAACCCAAATCACATTTTTATTGACAGGACTTGGGGCTATGGCCAGGATGGTCGTATGGTTTTCAGCATTGGTGGCATCCATGGTCAATCCTCCGCTTATATCTGCTTTTTGTTTTGAAGTATCATTGGTTGTCAGATCCAGAGATTTGATCACCCAGCTCTCTCCGCAATCATCAGAAAAATGCAGAAACTGACTGCCAAAATAAACACCACAATCTGAAAATGGGTCCTGTGCTATTCCGGCATTCCAGTTGAATCTGAGTTCTGTTTTAAGGTCAGGGTGATTAGGTTTTACAAATCGTGTTCTTCCTGTTTTTCTATCATAAAAACCCACATTTCCACCTTGGGACATAGCATATCCATATCTGCTGTCTTTAGGATAAGGTACTACATCAAAACCATCGCCAAAATACAGCTCCTGATAATCATTATTTCTGATACCACCTCGCTTTAGTACGGAAGAAGGCCCTACCCAGCTTCCATTGTCCTGCATGCCACCATACACATTGTAAGGAAAATCCTTGTCTGTATTGACATGGTAAAACTGTCCTACAGGAATATTTCCTGCAAAATACCAGTTGGCTCCACCATCCCGTGAGATGGCCAATCCACCATCATTGCCATCGATGATATAGTTGGGATCTTCAGGATGAATCCATAATGCGTGATGATCCGGATGCACATCATTCCCATAGTCAGCAATGCTTCTGAAGGATTTACCTCCGTCTTCACTCATCGTGAGATAAGTAAAGACATTGATGATTCTGTTTTCATTTTTCGGATCTACGTAGAGTTCAGAATAATAAAATGGTCTCTCTCCGATATTTTTGGAGGAAACCAATGTCCATTTTTTTCCTCCGTCTGTTGACTTATACAGCCCGTTTTCTTTAGCCTCAACCAAGGCATACACAATATTTGGTTTGTTGGTTGCGCTGGCAAGGCCAATTCTACCCAGATCTCCCTTGGGAAGTCCATCTTCTGGTGTTACTTTTATAAAATTGTCTCCGCCATCATATGTTATATACAATCCGGAACCCTTACCACCAGATTTAAAATACCATGGATCCCGTTTGTGCTCCCACATGGCCACGTATAGTTTATTTGGATTGGATGGATCAACCACCATATCAGCCGCTCCTGTGAGATCATTGATAAAAAGTACATTTCGCCAGGTTTTACCACCATCTGATGTTTTGAAAACGCCTCTATCCTTGTTTGGACCCCACGGTGATCCCAATGAAGCGACATAAACTATGTCAGAATTATCACGATGTATGATGATTCGATGTATGGTTTTGGTATTTTCGAGCCCCATCTTGTTCCAGGTTTTGCCACCATCCAGAGATTTATAAATACCATTACCTGTGTTTAGAGAATTTCTGGGATTGCCTTCACCTGTACCTACCCATATTTCCGAAGGATTCTTTTGATTGATTTTGATAGCACCTATCGCCAGAGTGGACTGTTCGTCAAAATAGGTTTCCAACTGGTTCCGCCATCTTCGGATAACCAAACACCACCTGAAGCAGCACCCGCGAATATTCGGTGAGGATTGGACAAATCCACGTCAATCGCAGTGATTCTGCCACTCATACCGGCAGGTCCGATACTTCGGAATTTCATGGCCTTGAAGTTGTCAGGATTGAATTGTCCAAAAGCAATATTTGTCAATAAAATAAAGGAAAAAAAAGAAAATGCGATTCATTGGTTAAAATTTTACACAAACATAAGAAAACTATGATTTAATGATAACGAATTATAAGTTGTTTATGAAGTATGTTTTAAGTTTAATTAATAAAATCTAAAAGTGATAATCAGCACATCATCATAAAAACGATAAGTTGTAAAAATAATTTATAAGCTCATAAATATTGATTAATTTTTGGCATGGAATTTGATTTACACATGCAAAATATTTGTAATATAAAAATCATTAAAAATGAAAACGAAAAATATATTCATTGCATTTGCATTATTACTGATGATGTTATCCTGTGCCCCTGAAAAGGAAGATCAAACGGCATTAAATAAAATTGATCATGAGCTGTTAGAAATACTTAAAAGCCAATCACCTAATAGTGATATCTCGTTTTTTGCGCTTCCGGGTTCTCAAGAATTCTCAAAGATTCCACAGGACCCAAAAAATCCCATTACAAAAGAAAAAGTAGTACTCGGTGGGTTTTTATTTCATGAGACTGCACTGGGAGTTGAAGGAAAAGACCCTTCTTTGAAAGGTACATTTTCTTGTGCTTCGTGTCACCATGCAGGTGCTGGTTTTCAGGCAGGAACATTTCAAGGTATAGGAGAAGGAGGTTTAGGATTTGGTGTAAGAGGTGAGATGCGCAAATCAAAGACAGGTTTTAATGAACCAGATGTCCAACCATTAAGGTCACCAACTGCCATGAATGGTGCATATCAGAAAAATCAGTTGTGGAATGGTCAGTTTGGAGCAACACATCTCAATAATGGAACAGAAAAAAACTGGGGTAAAGGAACACCTATAGAAACCAACTTTCTGGGATTTGAAGGACTTGAAACTCAAGCTATAGCTGGCATGGGTGTTCATAGATTGAACATCAATAAGCAGATATTGGAAATGAAAGCCTATATCCAGTTGTTTGATCTTGCTTTTCCAAATGTACCTATAGCAGAGAGATACAATAGAACAACTGCAGGATTGGCTATCGCTGCCTATGAGAGAACAGTCATGTCAAATGAAGCGCCTTTTCAGCTATATCTGAAAGGTGATCTCAATGCCATGTCCAATATTGAAAAAGAAGGAGCAAAATTATTTTTCACGAAGGCTGAATGCGGAACTTGTCACACTGGACCTGCATTGAACAGCATGCAATTCAACGCTATCGGATTAAAAGATATGCTTGACTGTCCTGAGCCTACTTTAAATACAAAAGAAAATGACCCTGCCAATCTAGGTCGTGGAGGATTCACAAAAAATTCAGCCGATAATTATAAATTTAAGGTGCCACAATTGTACAATCTCAAAGACTCACCATTTTATGGACATGGTTCAACTTTCAGAAAACTCAGAGATATCCTCGTTTATAAAAATAATGCAGTAGCAGAAAACAAAAGAGTACCAACATCACAACTTGATCCTAACTTCCGACCACTCGGATTGACAAATGAAGAAATTAATGCAATCGAAGCTTTTATCTCCACTGCACTCTATGATAGAAACCTCAAGAGGTTCGTACCTCAGAGTCTACCATCAGGACAATGTTTTCCAAATGCTGATATCCAATCCAAAATCGATATGAACTGTTTTTAAAAATCAACGTAAAGCAACTGTGAAACTCTATTCTCACTTCAGTGGTGTGAATAGAGTTTTTCATTTTTACTATAAATGCATGAATAAGGACAATTCGCTTATCTAAGACGCTATATTTTCAAAAAATTAGACCAACATTTTCTTAAGCAATACGATTTGGCCCATGTGGTAATAACTATGCTCAATCATAGCATCAATGTTCCTCAGAAAATTCCCGTATTTTTCATCGACAAAGACGCCATGCAATTGTTCTTTTGTCATATTTTCTATATGATATGAAAATTTCTCCGCATCTTCCCAAAGTTTTTGTTTCATCTCTTCCCACTGGCTTTCTTCCGTAAGGTCTGGCATATCAAAGCTGAATTTATCTCTGATATCAAGTGTCCCACCTTCAAATACCTGTAAAATCCCCGCAATATAATAATGTATATGAAAAGTCAGCATGGCAATGGTATTTAAGTCACCGATTCTGGTTGTGGCCTGCTGCAAATTTACATCTTGCAATAGATCATAAAAAATTGGTATTGGCAATCCATTTTCCCGAAAGAATCACTTCCCTGAATCTTACAGCTGTTTGTTTGACTAAAGACATATTCTCAAAGGTTAAGGTTAAAATAAGGACTGATATTTTTTTAATCTTTTTTCAAAATAATGACGTCCAAGGCTTTTGACTTGATCATTTTATTTAATTCTGCCAACATGGGACCTTTGACATCATACCATTTTTTCAATTCAGTATCTATCAGGCTTGTCAGTTCATCCCTTACTTCATACATGGAGGCGGTAGGTGGAAAGTCATTGACACCCATACCCATCAGAGAATTCAGATGTGCCAGTTTATTGGTAAGTCTGATAGGAAAATTCAATGGATCCTGGCCACTTTTATTTTTGGTCTGGTAGAGGTTTTTCTCCACATCCGATGATATGGAATCCATTTTGGCAGCATAATCTTTTATTTCTTTATCTGCGATTTTATCGGTGTATGATTTGACTTGAGCCTTCATAGATCTGATATCTGTTATAGCCTGATGGGCTTCAGATACTTTATCATTCACTGATTTGATAAATTCAAACTGCTTTGCTATATCAGCTGCATTTCCTTCTGAAACAGGGTTTGGAATAATTTTGAAGCTCTGTGACTGAGCTTTTCCGTTGGTATTTAATGCTACTTTGTACTCGCCTGTTTTTGCGATGGCACCATTGAGCGATCCCCACCATAATATCATGCCATCAAATTTTTTAGCAGCTGGATAGTCCATGCGCCATGTGAAAATATTTCCACCTTTTTTGACCTTGATTTTGTCTCTGTCCTCTTTCGCATGAGTGGAATATGTCCTGATGGTATCACCACTTGCAGTCATATAAAATAAGGCCACTGTATCTTTTTTCTCGTCATAGGAAGGAAGATAAAAATGTGTCATCACACCACCAGGATGATTGGTACCAACAGTTTTACTTCCTTTGCGCTGACCTCCTCCTATACGATAGCTATCCATAGGTTTGAATAGATAAGGTTCAGTAGATGTTTTTTTAACCCTGGCCTGATGTAGATGAGTAAGATCATCGATGATCCAAAGGCTTCTGCCCTGGGTAGCAGCGATGAGGTTATTGTTTTTAAGAGCAAGATCAGTGATGGGAACTATAGGAAGATTCAACTGGAAAGAAGACCAGCTTTCTCCATCATCATACGAGATAAACATCCCTTTTTCTGTACCTGCATACAACAAACCTTGGACTGTTTCATCTTCTCTGACGACCCTCGTAAAATATTCATCAGGTATGCCATTGGTTATTTTTTTCCAGCTTTTACCGTAATCATTGGTTTTATAAAGGTAGGGCAGATAGTCACCTGACTTGTACATTGTTCCTGCAACATAACACACAGCCGGATCATGCCTGCTTGGTTCAACACTATTGATCATGAGATATTTTGGCATCAGTGAAGATGTAATTTCAGTCCAGGTTTTGCCTCCATCCTGTGTCACATGCATCCTGCCATCATCACTTCCGGCCCAAATCAGTCCTTCCCGCACCGGTGATTCATTGACTGCAAATATGGTGGCATAGTACTCCACACTGGTATTGTCCTTGGTGATCGGTCCTCCGGATGATCCCAGTTTTTCTTTTTCATTTCTGGTAAGGTCCGGGCTAACTATCTTCCAGGTTTGACCCTCATCTTCGGTTACGTGCAACTGGTTGGATGCCGCATATAGTCTTTTGGGATTATGTCTGGAAAAGAAAATAGGAAAATTCCATTGAAAACGATATTTTGCTCCTTCAGCGCCATGTCCCATTGGGTTGTCCGGCCATACGTTGATCCCTCTTACGGAATTGATTTTATGATTGACCCGAGTCAGAAAACCATCATAACTACCTCCATAAACAATATCAGGGTTCACAGGATCAACAGCTATATGCGCAGATTCTCCACCGGCTGTTTCTTCCCAGTCATCTTCGGTAATGGCACTACCTGTTGTCCTGTGAGCGATCCGAAGGGTGCTGTTATCCTGTTGGGCGACATAAATTCTATATGGAAAATGATTGTCTGTGACCACTCTATAGAATTGCGCTGTAGGCTGGTTATGATAGGTACTCCATGTTTCTCCGCCATCATAGGTCACTTGGGCACCACCGTCGTCTCCTATGATCATACGCTGTGGGTTTTCAGGTGCCACCCACAGATCATGATGGTCACCATGTGGTGCATCAAAATTCTTAAATGTTTTGCCACCATCGGTTGACTTGTGATAATCTACATTGAGTACGTAAAGCGTATTGTCATCTTTTGTATCGGTATATATTCTCGAGTAGTACCACGCTCTCTGACGCAGTGAACGATCGTCATTTTGCTTTTTCCAGGTTTTTCCGCCATCATCAGAACGGAATACACCTCCATTTTCGTTTTCGATGATGGCATAGACTATTTGATTATTGTTGTATGCTACTGCCACCCCTGCAATGCCCCAAGGACCCGTTGGAAGTCCTTCAGCAGATGAAATATTGGCCCAAGTCTCACCACCATCCGTACTCTTCCATATCGCTGACCCATCGCCGCCACTTGAGAGGCTGTATGGTGTTCTTCGTACATTCCATGTAGTGGCATAAATGATCCTGTGGTTGGAAGGGTCAATACACAAGTCCACTGCACCAGCAGCAACATTGGCAAAAAGTGTTTTTTTCCAAGTTTTACCTCCGTCCACACTTTTGTATACCCCTCTTTCATCACTGTCTTTAAACAGATCTCCCATCACAGCTACATATACAATGTCGTGATTGGTAGGGTGTACTCTCACTCTCCCGATATGTCTTGAATTTTTAAGGCCACATGATATCCAAGTTTTACCTGCATCTTCAGACTTATACACTCCTGACCCAGATGATACGTTGCCTCTGACAGTTTTTTTCTCCACCACCCACATAGATCACATTTTGATCTGATGGTGCCACCGTGATACTGCCTATAGAACCCTAAAAAATCCATCTGAAATATTTTCCCGGTGCGTCCGCCATCGTAAGTCTTCCAGATACCACCGCCTGTAGCTCCGAAATAGAATAAATTGGGTTTGCCCGGAACTCCTGAGACAGCACATGACCTTCCGCCTCTGAATGGGCCCAGATGTCTCCATTCCATCGAGCTTAGTAGTGCTGAGTCAGGTCCAGCATGTATTGCTGAATTTGATGATGCGACAGTATTATCTTGTTTTTTGTTTGCTGCAGATTTCTTTTGTGCATATAAAGTATCTGCACCTGTTAGCATCAAAAAAACTAATAAAAATGGGCTAAGTGTAAAAAAGATGAATTTCATATGTGGCTTAAATTTCATTATTGAGTCTAATAAAACAACGCTAAAGTAAGCAGACAACAAATATCATGATAGCATGTTTTAATAATAATATGTAAAAATTATTGCATTATAAAAATTATACATACGTTTGTATCACAATAGCAGTTACTAATAAAAAAAAATGAAAATACACGACAGCCACATTTTTATAGATATGAAGGTATCAAAACTGGGCTTAATCAGTTTGCTTACCCAATTTTTACAAAAATGGCCTGATAGAACAATTCATATAGATGGTTATGAATTAAAAATTACAGACCCAAATCCTCAGGATTTTAATATTTCTGCATCTGAAAGAACAATCAAAGCAGGTATCCCTATAGATTTTGAATTCCTGAAAAAGGCAGGATTATTTAGCATTGAAGGAGAAGGTCATATTTTTGCAGAATTGGATATTGATTTTGATATTCTGCAAGACTTTACTATACGCACAGACACAAAACTCATTGGACACAAGTGGAAAGAGGGCCCTGTATTAAAAATAGGAGTCCTTGATATCCCAATTGAAACTTTGAGCAATTGTATCATCCATTATATGAAAGAAAAATTGCTCGATAAGATTGATGCCTACCTAATTGAAAATATCGATGTTAAAAAATTGATCACTGATCAGGTAAGATCTTACGGGTACAACTATAGTATTTCTAAAAAACCACCATTATATTTTAATCTTACAATTGATCAAATATTGGGTGGAAAAATTAAAGAAGACTCTGATGATCTTCATATTGACCTATGGATAGATCTGACCGCCAAAATTACTGACGTTCATCAACAATTTGAACCTGTGATCAAACCAGATTTCACATGGATTGATGATCTCCCACATACCCACAGCCTGAACGCAGATATAGAATTGTCTTATTATGGACTTTCCAGAATGATTATGGAATCCTTGAATGGCACAGACATCGGTGGCAAAACATTTGACATAGAAAGTATTCATATAAGAAATACTTCGTATATGGAGATGACTGCTATCATACGTGAGCCGGTAAAAGGTACCATTATTATCACAGGACACCCATACTTAGATAAGTCAGATAATAAGATTCATGTTGATAACCTTAAAGTTGACATCGAAGCAAAAAATTTAATTTACAAATTATCTTCGCCAATAATAGAAAAAATTGTATTCAATAAACTGGATGCTTTGTTTCCTTATGACATTGCACCGTTTTTCTTAAAGTACTTTGAAAATATACCTGCATTTACATTTTTTGAAGAACGTGTTTCATTAAAACCAGAAATAGAAAGTGCTCAATTGAATGATGTAATTTTCGAAGAGCAGCAAATAATTATCACCATACAATTAGAAAATGCCGAAATTGGTGTTGTTTTAAGTGGCAATGGATAGCTTGCTACAATTTTTACAGTTTATGCCTGAAGTAATCACTTCGCTTTTTTCAATGCATCATTTTTACAAAAAATACTGTCATCATACATTAAATAAATAACAAAACCCTTATCATTGACGCTCAATTTAAAAAAGTATCATTATGAGTTATTTTAATCAGGAGGACCTTAAAAAGTTTGGAAACATTGTTGATCTGCAACCTGAAATGGGTAAAAAATTTTTTGAATGGTATGGCGAAGTCTTTAAGGAAGGAGCACTTACTGTAAGAGAAAAAAATCTCATCGCTCTCGCCGTTGCGCATACAGTGCAATGTCCTTATTGTATGGATGCGTACACACAAGGATGTCTCTCAGAAGGGGCTGATGAAGAGCAAATGATGGAAGCAGTGCATGTTGCCGCAGCTATAAAAGGAGGAGCGACTTTAGTCAATGCGGTACCTATGATGAATACCATCAAGGCGAAGCTGATGTAATAATCTTACTTCAAAATCGTAGCCAATATTAAAAAAACAAGGCAAAATCAGAGCAAGATATTAAAGCTGTTTTCAGATGATATACCAACTGAACATAGTCATGTTTGGTTTGTTATTTCAAAATCAAACAATTAATCAGTCATTTTCTATTTTATGGGGGTAAAACAACGATCAAAGTCACTGACCGTGACACACAATAAACTGGCAGATACCTTCTTTCAGCTCAAAGTGTTGAATGGTGACGAAATCATGCATGATCATTTTGAACCATTTGCAGCAAAAATAGGCTCAACTTTCCAACCGGTAACACCCCAGGTTTTTCAAATCAACATTGGGAAACTGTGCAATCAATCCTGTGCACACTGTCATGTAGATGCGGGACCGGATAAAAAAGTGGAAAATATGGATAAAGTAACACTCGAAAAGTGCCTTGAAATATTGTCCAATCATAATATTCCTACTGTGGACATCACCGGAGGAGCGCCGGAGATGAACCCACACTTCCGTTGGTTTGTAGAAGAATGCCGTAAACTGGGCAAAAAAGTGATGAACAGGTGCAACCTGACGATCATCATGGCCAATCCATCCTATCATGATTTACCGGAATTTTTTGCCGAAAATCAGGTTGAAGTGATTTCATCTTTACCTTATTTCACTAAGACACGGACAGATAGTCAGAGAGGAGACGGAGTTTTTGAAGATAGTATAGAAGCACTTAAAAGATTGAACGCTGTTGGCTATGGAATGGAAGGTTCCGGGCTGTTGCTTGATCTGGTATACAACCCCTCCGGCGCGTTTTTACCGGGGCATCAGACTTCTTTAGAGCATGAATTCAAACTTCAATTGAAACGCAGGTATGATATCTCCTTCAACAAACTGTTTGTGATCACCAATCTGCCCATCAGTCGGTTTCTCGACTATCTCATCGAATCCGGTAATTACACAGAATATATGACATCGCTTGTCGAAGCATTCAACCCTACTACCGTCTCAGGGCTGATGTGTAGATATACCCTTTCGGTGAGCTGGGACGGATACATCTATGATTGCGATTTTAATCAAATGCTCGATCTGAAAGTAGATTCGCCATCGAGACATATAAATGATTTCGAACTGAACACTCTGATGCAGCGCAATATTGTCCTCAACCAACATTGTTACGGATGTACAGCAGGAGCCGGAAGCAGTTGCGGTGGTGAAATTGCATAAAATTACAATTGAGATTTTGTTGTTTTTATTTTGATCAATATATAAATATCAAAAATATCGTATATTTGTCTTGTGTAAATCATCAAGATGCTGGACCTATTCTTAAAAGACAATGGCAATTTTATTAATTACAGGGTGGAGCATGCCATATGCTTTGCAGCATGTATCGCATTAATAGTTTTTATACCATATTGGGCCAAAAAATATTGGAATACATCACAGCAGCAACTTTTTATAACACTTATCTGTATTGCCGGGGCATCGACACAATTATTTAAGGTAATATACAGATACTATGCAGGTATTTTTGACCAAACAGCAGATGTACCTTTGCATCTTTGCAATATCATGACCCTGGTGATGCCCTTCATTATGTGGTTTAAATGGCGCAAACTCTGGGGTATCACTTTTTTCCTGATTATAGCAGGGTGTGCTCAATCCATATTCACACCGACACTGACCGAATCTTTGCCGCACTACGAAGCCATCAGATATTGGCTTGTGCATGCCGTGATCATTCTGGGAGCTTTTTACGGCTGGTATGTGTATGGTTATACACCCACCGTGAGTGATGCTATCAGATCTGCAGTATGCATCAATTTGCTTGCTGCTGTATTATACCCTATCAATGTAATGCTAGGGGCCAACTACATGTACCTCAATGCAAAACCACCGGGAGCCACTTTCTACGATTTATTGGGTCCTTGGCCTGATTACATCCTGATGCTGGAGTTTATCCTTATTTTGTTTTTTGGAATGATCTTGATCCCTTTTCATTGGGAAAAAATTAAACCTTCATTATTAAACATAAGGATTCCAGGTCCCGGGCAAAAAGATCAGCATTAAAAGTTTCTATTCTCATTTACTTCTCTTCTAAAATTGCCGATGGAATTTTCAATTCAACCCAATTTAAAAAATGAAAAAGCTACTTTAATACCATTGGAAGAAGATGATTTTGAAGTGCTCTACCATGCTGCTTCTGACCCGTTGATCTGGGCACAACATCCCAACAAAACACGGTATCAAAAGGAAGTTTTTAAGAATTATTTCAAAGGTGCCATAGAAAGTGGTGGGGCATTTTTGATAAAAGATACTGCTACCGGAGCCATCGCAGGCAGCACAAGATTTTATGATTATGATCACAGTCAAAACCTGATCCTCATCGGATATACCTTCTATGCCAGAGAATATTGGGGCACTGGAATGAATGCTGAAGTCAAAAAAACAATGTTGAACTATATTTTTCAATATGTGGATCATGTGCTATTTCACATCGGGGCAGGAAATGTTAGATCACAAATGGCCATCACCAGACTTGGTGCAAAAAAGATAGATGAAATCAATGTTGCCTATTATGGTGAGCCTCCAGCCATTAATTTTGTCTATCAGATTTCAAAAATTAATTGGTCAGTATAAAGATATTGAAGCGATGCTTTGTTTGTTAGTTATATAATCATTCGTAATTCATAATTCATAATTCATAATTCATAATTCATAATTCATAATTCATAATTCATAATTCGTAATTCGTAATTATAATTATCTTTGCTGCAACATATTATACATAGATAGAAAAATTATGTCAAAAAAGAAAATACCATCACTAGTTAAATCGGGGGTTCAGCCGAAACCAATACAAAAGTCTCCTGTTGAAAACACAAAAAACTCATTTTCGAATGTTAATTGGCTGCCTGCTTTAGTGGCTGTGGTGATCACTTTTTTGTGCTTTACTACAGCTATCAACAATGAATTTGTCAATTGGGATGACGACAGAAATTTCTATGAAAATCCACTTATACAAAATATCAACAAGGAAAACTTTTGGGATCATACAAAAGACATATTTACCAGCGGGGTAATCGGTAATTATAATCCACTACCCATTTGGACATTTGCCGTTGAAAAAATCTGGTTTGGGTTTGAAAATCCTTCTTACTGGCATTTCAATAATATTTTCTTGCATCTGATATGTGTTTTTCTGGTATTCAGGATTGGCACAGCATTAGGTCTGGGATGGCGTGGTGCTTTTTTAGTGGCTCTACTATTTGGTATTCATCCCATGAGAGTAGAGTCTGTTGCTTGGGTGACTGAAAGAAAAGATGTACTTTTCGGTGCATTCTATTTGGGTGCTTTATTGCAGTACATAAAGTATAAGCACGATGGGTCCGGCATTCGGTGGGTATGGATGACCATGCTATTTGTACTCTCTCTATTCTCAAAGATTCAGGCGGTTTCGCTGCCATTGAGTATGATGGCCGTAGATTATTTTCTGGACAAAAATTTTTCTTTAAAAAATCTGGTCAGTAAAATCCCTTTTCTCTTACTATCCCTTGCTTTTGGAGTGTATGGAATTTTGACCCTCAAAGAATTTGGGTCCATAGCTTCCGTGGAAGATACAACAAATTTCAACTTCTTGCAAAGGTTATTTTTGGGGGCATTCAGCTTTGTCATATACTTGATAAAATTAGTATTTCCGTTCCGGATGTCACCCCTATATCCATATCCGAATTATTTTCCATGGTACTTTTATCCCAGTATGCTGATAGCTCCATTGACTGTTTTTGCACTGTACAAAAGTTATGTGATGGAAAAAAAGGCCATATTTTTTGGTCTTATATTCTTTATAGTAAATATCATTTTTTTATTACAAATCCTTGGTGCAGGTCAGGGATATCTTGCAGATAGATTTACTTACATAGCGTATCTGGGATTATTTTTTATAGTTGGCTATTATTTTGACCAATGGACAAGTCAAGAAAATAAAAATCGAAATATTGTACTCGGAGTGGCAAGTGTGTATCTGATAGCGATGGGCATCATGACTTTCAGGCAAAATAAAATCTGGAAAAACAGCGGCACTTTGTGGACCCATGTGTTACAGTACTACCAAGCTACAACGCTACCATACGGCAATAGGGCTAATTACTACAGAGACCAAAAAAATTTTGATAAAGCATTGGCGGATTATAACGCTACTATCAGCATGAAAGATGATCAGCCACAAGCATATAATAGCAGAGCCCGCTTGTTTTTTGAGGTCGCAAAAGGACAGGATACACTGATGCTGGCACTAAATGACTATACCAAAGCCATATCTTATGACAGCACAGACGGTGAATTCAGGATCAATCGCGGTGCTACATATGCCAGACTTGGCAATATCGAAAAAGCTATAGAAGACCTGAATATAGGTCTGAGACTGAAACCAGATCATGCTGTAGGCTATCTCAACAGATCGATCATGTATCAAAATATCAATAGAATTGATCTGGCTCTTGCTGATATTGAATCATATTTGAAGCTCAATCCTTATAATCCAGATCTTTGGTATGAAAAAGGGCGCATATTAAGTTTGTTAAATAAACCTAAGGAAGCAATAACTGCCTACTCAGAAGCGTTAAAATATAAGAGTAACAACATAGGTTTATATCATTACCAAAGAGCTCGTACTTACGCAGCGATCAATATGATGGCAGAAGCTAAAATTGATCTGCAGCAGGCAATCAGTCTTCAATTTAATAATATTGACCCTACTTTCAGAACACAACTTGGATTATGACTAATGGAATAAATATAAAATTTTTGTACAAAAACCTTCCCATCAATGAAAAGGTCAATGTAATCACACATGGGACAGGTCTGTTGCTTTCCGTACTACTATGCCCTTTATTGCTATTTTCTGAAAATCTGTCATTACAGTTTTTGGGTCTTTGTGTATTTACTTTTGGTTTAATCTTTATGTTTTTCAGTTCTACATTTTATCACCTGGCCAATAAAGACATCAGAAAAAACAGATGGAGGGTGGTGGATCATATTTCTATTTTTTTTCTGATAGGCGGTACATATACTCCTTTTATACTCTTCTATTACAACACTAAGGAAGGACTTGCATTCTTATTATTGCATTGGATGATTATTGCAGGTGGTGTTTTATTTAAGCTTATTTTCAAAACAAAATATGAGATTATATCCTTAGTTCTATACCTGGTATTGGGATGGATGATTTTATTTATCTATGATGAAATAAGTAAGAACATGACCGATGCAGTTAAGTTCTGTCTTATGGCAGGTGGTCTGAGTTATACTATCGGCGTCTTTTTTTATGTAAAAACCAGCATCCAGTGGAATCATGCCATCTGGCACATTTTGGTGATACTGGGTGGTGCCGGACATTTTATTGCTTTACTGTTGTCCTGATTTCTTTGGTTATTCTGTATGGATTCCTTGTTTTCTTATTATTAAACAAGCTACCTATTTTTTCATTTAATATTTAGAGCTACATTTGCGGTTTGAATGCATCATCGACCAAAACCATTTGTATGGGAATACATTTAAATGAATAAAATTGAATGCCAAAATGAAATATCTTCAATATATATTCTTTATCATCTTATTTGCGGGACTTTTTTCATGCAAAGAGCCGACAAAGTCTTTTTTTAAGCTAACCGGCCCAAGCATGGGAACCAGATACAACATTACCGTCCAAACCGATGAGCCTGCAAAAATTCAGAATGCTGTAGACTCTATCCTGCAAAATTTCAATCTTTCTATGTCATTGTATATAGATAGCAGTACTTTAGTCAATTACAACAATGCTTCTGATACTTTTTGCTATGACCCCGTGGTAGATCCTTATTTTGAACCCATATTCAACAAAGCAAAAGAGATATATAAATTGAGTGGAGGTGCTTTAAATCCTTCCATCGGCCCTTTGGTCAACTATTATGGTTTCGGTTATAAAGAAAAGAAAAAACTGACCACTGCTGATAGTTCTAAAGTAGCCGAACTATTGAAATTACTGGTATTTGATAGTATTTTTTTGCATAAAAATGCCCAAGGTCTCATTTGTATCAATAAACCTGACAAAAATGTTATTCTGGATTTTAATTCCCTTTCACCCGGATATGCTGTTGATATCATTTCAAAATATTTCGATAAACAGGAAATCCTCAATTACATGATAGAGCTGGGTGGAGAAATCAGCGCCAGAGGTGTCAATGATAAAGGAAAAAACTGGGTCATTGGCATCAATAAACCCTCTGAAAATGTCACAGAAACAGAAATAGAATTACCCTTGATTATTTCAAACAAAGCATTGGCTACGAGTGGCAATTACCGAAATTCCTATGAATCCAAAGGTCAGAAATTCGCCCATATTATTAATCCATTTACGGGCATCAGCGAACCAACAGACATATTGAGTGCGACTGTAATTGCAGATGATTGTATTACAGCAGATGCTTTTGCTACTGCTTTTATGGTTTTAGGTCTCGAAAAAGCACTCCGACTGGTAGAAGAAATCAAGGGAGTGGACGCTTGTTTCATTTACGATCTCGAAGGAGATGGTGTCTTTGAATTCAGGGCAAGCGAAGGATTTTCAAAATACTATTTAGATAACGAACAAAAATAAAGTACTTAGATTATGTTTAAACATTTATCATTTGGCTCTAAGTGGCAAATTTAAACATACCAACTAAGAGTATGTTTAAATTTTTATTGTCTTAAAATCAATGTATTATGAACCTGTCTTCAAAATAATCGCCTTATTTAGTTCACTAAATGCGTTGATTATTTTATTGTCAGAACCATAATCTCTTGATTTACAACTAAGAAAAATTTTAAACATACTCTAATAAACTTAAATCTCGCATCCACCCATAGGATATGGACCTTGGAAGTCGTCTTGAATGGGATCAATCATCGAGGTTCCCATTAAAAAAGAAGTATTCAAATGGCACAAATCAATAATTAAAACAAATATATAAAGATGTCTGATATAAAACTTAACATCGAAAAGGATATAATCTTTTTTGATATTGAATCTACTGGATTAAACATACTGAAAGACAGAATCCTACAGATTGCGTTGATAAAGTACACCAGCCAAGAAGACTCACCGAAGGAGTTGTTCCTTTTGATCAATCCGGGTGTACCCATCTCTGAAGAAGCATTTGCAGTGCATGGTATCAGCAATGAAATGGTTAGAAATAAACCAACATTTGCTCAGATAGGCAAAGAGATATACGATTTTATAGGCCAGTCTGATCTGGCTGGCTATAACTCAGACAGATTTGACGTACCGATGCTTATGGAAGAATTTCACAGAATAGGCCTGAATTTTGATATCTCAAAAAGAAGGCTCATCGATATTCAGAAGATATTCTATAAGATGGAGCCGAGGACACTAAAAGCTGCATACAGACTGTATTGCAACAAAGATCTTTCAGATGCACACGATGCTTTGGCAGATGCAAGAGCCACAGTAGAAGTATTCAAAGGTCAGATCAAAAAATATGAAAATGTAGACTATATAGATGGTGATGGTTTCAATCACGGCGCACCCATAAAAAATGATATAGCGGCAATATCAAGCTTTATTTCTGATGATACTATGCTCGATGTAACCCAAAGATTGAAATATAATGCAAAAGGAGAAGTGATTTTCAATTTCGGCAAATACAGTGGTCAGACGGTAGCATCTGTGTTCAGGAGTGAGCCGAATTACTACCACTGGATCATTGAAAAAGATTTTTCAGCACAGGTCAAACAAATGGTCAAAAAGATCTTTGATGAAATCAAAAAAACATGATCCATACATTAAAGCTTTTGACAGTAGCATTCCTCCTGACATTACTTCTGTCAGGCTGTTATTCCAGAAAAGAGGCCTGTTTGGATAACTTAGCGGCCAATTTTGATGTGACAGCTGATGATCCGTGTATTGATGGATGCTGCACCTACCCGCGACTCACTATAGATATGACCATTAAAGCCGGAGATTCACTTTTCAGAAGTGAAGATACCCTGACTAACAATTTGGGACAAAAATTCAGAATTATTGACCTGCGGTGCTATTTTTCAGAGTTTACATTATTTCAAAACAAAGGAAATAAAGTAAAAAACATAGAATTTCTTACCAGCGCAGACAACATTTCTACCATAAATGATGATATAGTATTGTGGAAATGGGTAGAAGCCGGTTTTAAATCCGGTACCTACAAAAATTATGGTACATTTGACAGCCTTACCTTCCACCTGGGATTAAGCCCAACAGTAAAAAGTACGACCTACAGCAATATTCCTTCTACACACGGGCTGTCAGACATGTCCCGACTGAAAGGAAAAGATGGATCAATTACAGATATGACCATCAGATGTATACGTATGATCAATAAAGCAGATACTATGAGTCTGACTGTCAATCTTGATAAAACCATTAAAATCAAAACCATCAAACCACTGATCACTACTCCGGGAAAAGAAATCAAATATGGCTTTACAGCAGATTTCCTTGCTTTGATGAAAAATACAGACCTAAGTAAATCTGTTTCAGATATCGAAAATCAAATCAAAAGCAACATATCAACATCAGATTTCGTTAGATAAGATATAAGCAATATTTCCATAGACATATGAGCTTTAGATTTTTACTGGTTTTTTTCATTTGGGGTCTTGTCATTTTTTTGCCATCCTGCAATGATGATGATGAAGATCAAGATTTGATGGCTATACAATACAGGCCGGAACCCTACCCTATCGTATTACCGAAGCACTTTCCTCCTTTAAACACAAATGCTGATAATCCTTTGACAAAACAAGGAGTTCAGCTGGGCAGGCATCTTTTTTATGATCCGATTTTATCCGCAGACAGTTCCATGTCATGTGCTTCCTGTCATTTGCCTCAACATGCATTTACAGATGCAAAGGCTGTCAGTACCGGTATAGATGGTATCGAGGGTAAGAGAAGTTCCATGAGTCTCATAAATATTGGATTTGTTCAGTCAGGTTTATTCTGGGATGGCAGATCAAAAACACTGGAGGAACAAGCGCTCCTTCCTGTAGAAGATCCAATAGAAATGCACAATACGTGGCCCAATGTCATAAAAAAATTAAAATCACACCCTACCTACCCCAAGCTCTTTCGCGCAGCATTCGGTATAGAAAAGAGCTCACAAATCACCAAAGAACTTGCAGCAAAAGCCATTGCACAGTTTGAGAGAATCATCATCTCCAAAGACTCTAAATGGGACAAGATACAAGAAGGAAAAACATTTTTTACAGACTTAGAGCTCATAGGCCAGGGACTATTTTTTGATGAAGATCCTGATTTGCCGGATGCGGAGTGCGCGCATTGTCACAACACACCACTGGCTACATCAGATGATTTTTTCAACAATGGCTTACAACAAACTTCCACGCTGGATGGATTTCCTGATCCGGGCAGAGGCAAGGTCACAGGCTCAAGAGCTGATAATGGAAAATTCCGTGCGCCAACATTGAGAAATATCAGTGCCACGGCTCCATATATGCATGACGGAAGGTTCAAAACATTGGATGAAGTCCTTGCGCACTACAATTCCGGAGGCAAAAGTTCGCCAAATGCCGACCCTCTTCTACATCCGCTAAAGTTGGATGCATTTTACCTGAAGGCCCTGAAAGCTTACATTGAAACGTTCAATGATACGTTGATCTACCAAAATCCGGATCTCAAAAATCCATTTAAATAAAAATAATCATTTTATAATTTGGTAAGTTAATAAAAAACGCTTACCTTTGCAGTCCGTTATAAAAAGCACATTTCTTTTTATAATGTCATGGACGCGGGATGGAGCAGTTGGTAGCTCGTCGGGCTCATAACCCGAAGGTCGTAGGTTCGAGTCCTGCTCCCGCTACAAAAGGAACCCTTAAAGTTGAATGGCTTTAAGGGTTTTTTTCTTTTCAATTCCCTTTTAATTCATTTTTAATTGATTTGATGATCGTTGGTTCGAGTTGGCGCAAAACGCCACAGGCTCTGCTCCCGCTACTAAAGGAACCCTTAAAGTTGAATGGCTTTAAGGGTTTTTTTTCTTTTCAATTCCCTTTTAATTCATTTTTAATTGATTTGATGATCGTAGGTTCGAGTTGGCGCAAAACGCCACAGGCTCTGCTCCCGCTACAAAAGGAACCCTTAAAGTTGAATGGCTTTAAGGGTTTTTTTCTTTTCAATTCCCTTTTAATTCATTTTTAATCGATTTGATGATCGTTGGTTCGAGTTGGCGCAAAACGCCACAGGCTCTGCTCCCGCTACAAAAGGAACCCTTAAAGTTGAATGGCTTTAAGGGTTTTTTTCTTTTCAATTCCCTTTTAATTCATTTTTAATTGATTTGATGATCGTAGGTTCGAGTTGGCGCAAAACGCCACAGGCTCTGCTCCCGCTACTAAAGGAACCCTTGAAGTTGAATGGCTTTAAGGGTTTTTTTCTCAATCCTTTAACATTAATGATGATGACAAAAGCAGGCCACAAAAGGACCAGTTAAGGGTTTTTTTCTTTTCAATTCCCTTTTAATTGATTTGATGATTATCTTTGTGCAAGTTTAATTCTAACTATTAACTTCTTAAAAAATAGAGCCGAATGATACATAAAAATCAGATTAGCCCTTGAGTTCTTCTTGGACAAAAAATGCCATCATTGAATCAATCATTAAAAAATCATCAAAAAAAATTGATGCTTGTTAATATAAAAAGACTTTGATCAATTTTATTTAAAAAAACATAAAATGCGTTAATTATGAAGCTCTTCAGAAAGATATTTTTATCTATTTTATTTTCAGTGTATTGCTTTTTAGGCTACTCTACTGGCATGATTACATCTGACACCGTTACCACAAAGTTTCCCAAAACCGGTGAAAAATCTCTGCTCATCAATATTGACCCGATCATTTCTTTTGTAGGAAATCTGTTAAATGGGAGCTCCAATCATTTATTTAATTTGTCATCGGGTACACTGCTATATCGAAAATATCTTGTTAACAATATTTCAAAAAGATACAGATTTAATGCAATACTGAATACAGAAAGTAATGTATATCAAACAAATAATCGCTTTCCAGATTTGTTGTACAATCATACCATAAGAAGTAATGACATTCAACTTACTTTTGCTATTGGTAAGGAAAAGAGATTTCATTTTCAAAAATTTTCATTATATACAGGATGGGAATTTTTATCTGGTATAAGTCATTCTTCCAGAAAAAACAACTACACTTACAATAAGAGTGACGAAAACAGTAATTTCAATTCTATTTCTAATCTTCCCAGACTTGTTTCAGATGGTGCAAAAAATAGTTTTCAAATTGGTGTTGCGGGAATTTTGGGTACAGATTATCATTTTTATAAATCATTTTATGTCAATATGGAACTTTCACTTCCTTTGGTTCTTACAGCAAAATTAATTAACCAACCCAAATATGAAGAATTGAGTATAGTTGATCAAAAAATAGTAGAAGTAAAGGTGATAGAAACTGAGAAACCGACCCTGCT
Organism: Saprospiraceae bacterium; assembly: GCA_016718205.1. Lineage (GTDB taxonomy): Bacteria > Bacteroidota > Bacteroidia > Chitinophagales > Saprospiraceae > OLB9. The sequence continues at coordinate 164,778 of JADKEB010000033.1, read as the reverse complement.
TTGGGGTGCTAATTTTAATAGCAATCAATACTTCCAATTCCGGGCAGGTGTAGTTTTTTAAAATTTCAAGTATTTTTAAATCTTGAAAAATTGGTACCGGATTTGACCAGAAATTGATAGCTGTAATCTAAAATTCAAAATAATAAAGGATACTCCTCATATTGCAAAACATGTCGAAGCTGGAGTAGCAGAAGAATATCTGACTATATGGATCTGACCAGAGTTGAGTTGCGAAGTACAATATGCTTCGCTTACCCCAAACGGAACCCTGCGGGATCCTGTGTTTGTAAGGATAAAATATGCAGATGAATAGTTATCCATTCATACATATTGGCACCCAAAATCACTTTTTAGTTTCTCTTTTATTACGTTTTGACTTGCCCATGCCAAGGATTTTCAGAGCATCGCCACTTTGGAAGTCCATCCCAAGCTTTGCAAGTTCATCAAAAATGATTTTTCCCGATAGGATGAAGTAAACATTCATATCAGGCGAATGTATCTGTGCATATATTTTGTTCAAATGTGTACCTGAGTCCAAGGCATAAAGTTTTACTTTTTGCGAATTGTTTTTTACGTCAACTAAAAGATCAAATTTGTCTCTTGTCAGCACAGTTTGTATGGCTTTTTTATCATCATTGTCGATATCATCTGTGTTCTTAAAGACAATAATATCTACGATTTCCACAGTACTTTGTATCTTTTTGTCTGATGAATTGATCATTTTGAGTATTTCTCCTGTAAAATTCATATTGACCACACCTTCGTCATTTTTGTATTTTCTGAGTACCTGGTCAATGTTTTTTTGCCCGAATATCGCAACAGAAAAAACAAAACATAAGATTGTTGAAATGATTTTTGAATTCATATTATATTTAATTTTGTTGAGTTTAAACATACTCTTAATTAGATTTTTCGGATGATTTGAGTTTGCTGCTTTCGTCTTTCAATTGCCTGAAGGAGATTTTTTTAAGATCATCCACACTTAGGTCTGTTTTTAAGTGGATGAAAGAAATTTCTCCCCGATCTTCGCTCATGATGAGTAGATTGGTGATCACATCGGCATGTTCTTTTACCAGAATATTGAGGTTCGTGTCTTCTGACCGAACGCTGATATACTCTTCAAACCTGTCCTTGTTTTTAATCTTACTGGCAAAGTTTTTAACGATGGCCGCAGTATTGTACTTGGTTAAGTCGAGTTTTGTGGTGGCGACTCTGATTTGTCTTATACCTTGGGCAATGTCCAGCAGGCCTCTTGTTTCATGATCCAATTCCTTTTTAGGTATCAATTTTATCCCCAATCTGATCACCCAACCGGGCAGATAGAATCCTTCGTACCCTTCGGTTTTTTTAAGTTGATTGACTACAGACTTTACCGATGATTGCCCATGTGAAATCGCAGGAATCATCATCGAGAATACAATGAATAGAGCTAAGTATTTCATTTTTGTACGCTTTGTGAGTTTGAAATTATTTCTTCCTGACTTTATCAAGATGTTCTGCGCCATCGATATCTAATTTTTTCGCCAGTTTGGCAATTTTATTCAGATCGATATTTCCTACAAAACTCATCATAACAAACTCAGTTTTACCACCTACAAGAAGTAATAACTCATTGATCGTACCATTGGCTTCTTTGGTCACAAATCTTACATTCGAACCTTTGTCCCTCACAGTCACCAGTTCTTCGTATTCTTTGATATTCAGTCGTTTGTTGGCATCAGCATAAACTTTTTCAGGATTGACCTTGGACGTAAGGATTCTCAAACCTTTTAAGTCCTTGACTATTTCTGAAAGTTCCTTGTCATCACTGCCATCAGTCACTTTGCTGACCATCTGAAACATTTTGGGACTGACGTATACGATCGTGAAGTTTTCGTCGTCCTGATAATCTTTAAAAAATCGCTCTATGGCATCTGTTTGTGCAAAACCTGCCAGAGTAATAAACATAGCTATCGCTAATGAAAAAATACTTTTCATGTGTCATTAAAATTTTAAATGGTTAATTAATATGATTTTATTTAAAAATGGCCGCTTTTTCCAACGGTTCCATATTTTTCCTTACAGTCTCCTGACTCTCTCTGAATTTGGTTGAAACAAGAGCCAAGGCTTCCCGGGTCACTCTTAGTGCTTCTTCAGGATCTTCTATTTCTATGATCTCTGCCGTTTGTTGTTTATGACTATTGTCATTGATGATCTGAAATACATTGATGGCACTAAAAACCAACACTGAAACAGCAGCCACTGCAAAAAGAATCTTCCTGATTGAAAATATTTTGGTCACTTTTTCATCAGTATTTGATGTTTTTTGCGATGTTACCTTATGATTTTCATGGAAAACCACATTTTTTTGTTCATCATAATATTGAAACAAATCACTATACTCTCTATGATTTTCAGCTACATTTCCACTTTTGAAATATGCCTTGATCATTTCTTCTTCTCTCAATGTGGTCTCTCCTTCCCAATACTTGTTCAACATTTCATCCATATCAAGAGAAACATCCATCTTGACTGATGCCTGATCATCCATCCAGCCGAATAAATCAACGAAAGGAAGGTGTTCGTCACTGACATCTCCGGCTCTGAAATATGCCTTTAAGTCATGTTCTTCCTCTATGGAAGTCTCTCCTTCCCAGTATTTTTCTATCAAGATATTTAAATCAGGCCTCATACCCCTTTATGTTTCTTTTTAACAATTGTTCTTTAAGCGTTTTACGAGCTCTGTGGAGACTGACCTTCACAAAGTCAAGCGTAGTCTCCGTCATATCAGCAATCTCCTGGTAAGTGTATCCTTCCACATCCCTGAGATGGACGATTTCCCTTTGTTTTTCAGGCAATTGATTGACCAGATTCATGATACTTCCAAATCGCTCATCTATTTCAATTTTCCGATCCTGTGTCACATCGTCATCACGCAGATGGTGATACTCAGAAATGTCATTAGTCTTTACTTTTTTATTTCTGGTTTTATCTATGGCCAGGTTTCGGGTTACAGTCATGCACCAGGCTTCTTTATTGTCAATAGCGTTATACTGATCCATACGGTTCCAAATCTTAATCATCAGTTCCTGCATAATATCTTCAGCATCAAATGTATTGCCCACAATGTTTAAAGCAAATCGATACAATTTATCTTTAAATGGCAAATTAAGAGCATTCATTTTATTATCGTTCGTTGACATGTGGATGACGACATTATATTTTAAAATGTTACAAAAATCATAATATTTTTTGAAATAGGCCATGTTATGCCACCAATTATGTACTTAAACACTATAATTTTCCACTTATTCGTTATAGTGGAATAAAAAATATCATAAAATACATATTAAATTTAATTATAATATGTATTTTTGTGACATTGAATTCAAAACCCGATTTTTATGTTAAGATATTTTGTTTATATCACAGGATTTTTATTGATGCTTCCAAGTGCTCTATCGGCTTCAAATCATGCAGTGGCCCGAGTCAAAAAAGGAGAAAATATAGAAAAACTTCTCAAAAGACATTTACTCACACCCCATCTTTGTAATATTGATGCATTCAGAAATATCAATAAGTTAAAAAACCCAAATAAAATATCAGCAGGTAAGGTGTATAAACTTCCTCTTCAGATAGTAGAGTACAATGGTAAAAACATCCGCACCTCAGCAGGTATCAATGATCTGAGTATTGCTAAAAAGATAGAAAAGCTTAACACCGACCTTCTTAAAATGGGAATTCGGGACAAAAACTACAAAGAAAATGGAAAACTTTGGGTGCCTTATGCTGAATACAATTGTGAAAAAGAAAAAGAAATTGTTGAATCTGATAGATCCACCATTAATGACTTAATAGTTGCTGATAAAAAACCGGAATCAAATGCGATCATCCCCACGGCAACTGAAATGAAAAGAACCGGTTTAAAAGAAATTTATGTACCTCTTATGGGCAAGGGATATAATATCGTTCATGTGGAAGATTTGACTCTATCAGGTCAGGTGTATTATATCATAAGTGGACATGGCGGTCCTGACCCCGGAGCTGTATGTAGTGACTGTCCTTCCAAAATGTGCGAAGATGAGTATGCTTATGATGTAGCATTGAGGCTGGCCAGAGATTTGATGCAACATGGTGCCACGGTTCACATGATAGTGCAGGACAAAAACGATGGTATCAGAGATGAACAGTACCTCATTTGTGATAATGATGAAAAACTAATGGGAGAAGATTTGATACCGCTAAATCAAAAGAGAAGACTTAAGGACAGAATAGATGAAGTCAATCACCTTTATAAAAAATACAGGAAAAAAGGCGTTAAAGTGCAGAAGGCTATCGAAATACATGTGGACTCCAGGAGCAAAGGAACAAGGCAGGATGTTTTTTTCTACTACAATAAAAATAATCCCGGAAGTAAAAAAATGGCTGAAAATACTCAGGACGTATTCTCTTCTAAATATGATCAACATCAAAAAGACAGAGGATATAAAGGATTTGTTGAGGATAGAGGCATATATATGGTAAGAAATCTGAAACCGGATTTACTGTTTGTTGAATTGGCCAATATACGCAATACTTCAGACCAAAAAAGACTCATCATCAACACCAACAGACAAGCTTTGGCCAATTGGCTGTTTGAAGGGATCAGAAAGTCAGTGAATGATTAAATAGGGCATTGATCATCTCATATTTCCCTCATTGTACAAGGAATTTTAAGTACATCTTTTCAAACATTCACTCAAGGATTGAATATCATCTTCTGTATGCAGAGCACTGACGACAATACGCGTAATAGGTGGTGCCTCCGGATCGGGATAGGCAAAACTGGAGATCAAAATCTTTTGATCCATTAGTTTGGAATACAGTTCATTCCTTGTTGTATAAAATACAGGATAATCTCCGATGTATCTGAATTGATTCAGGATGTCACTATTGTATTCCATAAAAAGTTTGATATTATGCATCAACTCCTGGTGTGTCTGATCGTATACTGACTTAGTATGTATAAATGCATAAAGATATGCCGGCACTATCGGAGTTGCGCCTGCAAATAACGGCATCGATTTGATGGCTTGGATCGTTGTGTTGTCAGAAAAAATGATACCTCCCGGTATTCCTGACGCTTTTGCCATAGAAGAGATAACTATCAATTTTATATGAGCAGGAATCAACGACCTCAGAAAACTGTAGGACCCTCTGCCATGATAGGAACCGAAATAGGGATTGTCATATGACTTGATGCCAAATGCATGGGAATCGTCAAATACAAGAGTAATATCATGATTATCCGGCAATTCTTTTACCCAATCAAACGCTACAAGCTGGCACTTCAAAGGGTCTATAGTGTTGGCACAAATTGTCGCCCTATCTGGAATTCCAACAATATGCTCAGCTATCCTATTTCTAAAATCGACTGAATCTATAAAATCATTATGAATAGCGGCAAGCTCCCACAAAGCGGGATGCACACCCGGAGCATAAATCACTTTTGACCCTTCCAACATGCTCATCACCAGTTGGCCTGCAAGCAAACCTGATGAAACCGTGACAGCACCTTCAGCTTGGTTGACAGAAGCAAGATAGTCTTCGGCTTCATCATAAATAGACAGTTGCACATTATTATGACGTGAAGCGGAGTAGATCGTCCCATATTTATCAAATCCTTCGAGCAATATGGTTTGAAATCCTGGCTGACGTCCTATGCCAAGATATGACGTTCCACTGAAATACAGGTATTCATGATGATCCGATAGGATGATTCTACCGGGTAGTGATGATGTAAATGTTTTATTGTTGCTCAATCTTTCTTCGCTTGGATATAAATCACTCAAAGGTAAAATAAGTTTAGAGTATGTTTAAAATTATTCTTAGTTGTAAATCAAGAGATTTTGGTTCTGGCGATTAAATCATCAACGCATTTAACCTATCTGACAACTATATTTTAGGCAGGCAGGTGAACTATATAAGGCGACTATTTTGAAGTCAGGTTCATAATAGTTTGATTTTAAGGTAATAAAAATTTATCCATACTCTGACATAAACAGATTTTTTGAACTTATCAAACTCAGAAAATTTTAATAATTGATAACTTACTGTTGGATTACCCTTAAGAATTGGTATATCATTATTCATTATCTAAACTATGATCCATCAATGTGGATTAAATAAGGTGCATTTCATTTTTTCGCACTGTGCCATAATAAGAGGATGTTACTTATCAAGTTAGCGTTATTTTTTGTTCGTCGTAGCTTTTAGCTACGATGCAATATATTCAAGCGAGGCATCTTGCCTGAATCGCAAAAAAATGGGTGATTCTTAATGTGAAACGAAAAAATGAAATACACCCATTAGATAAACAGAACCACATTTGTTGATAATCTTACAGTAAATCATATTTGATACAAAATGTTTGAGATGATTTAATGAAGCGAATCCAAATCATAATTTTGTTAATGTCACTTTTATACATCACAATTTCAAAATAATTGCGTTACTTTTGTAAACATATTTATAATTTTTTAAAAAATCTATACCAATGATTAGACTGATTTCAATTATTTGCCTTATGGTTGGCCTACTTTATTCTTGTGCAGATAACGCCACTGTATCCGGAGATGAACTTAAGCCGATACTGCCTGCAGTACCATTTGCTTATGATGGACTAAGGCTTCCAAAAGGTACAAATCCAGCGGGGGTCACCAACAGAAACATAAAATTTATCAACGGTCAACCCGTAATGATAAATGGTCAATTTGTGTTTGAACCTGTGGGTAATGTAACTATAAAACCGTGGGTCGCTACTTTGGGAAGAGTTCTCTTTTATGATACAAAGTTGTCACTGAACAATACGATTGCATGTGGAAGTTGTCACCATCAGGAGAAAGCTTTCGCCGACGGGCTTCAGTTTAGCACTGGTTTTGAAGGAAGAATAACAGGAAGAAATAGTATGGGTATCACAAATCCAATTGTCCAAAACAATTTGTTCTGGGACTCAAGATCGAAAACACTTCATGATTTGTCACTTCAGCCGGTTCAAAATCATATAGAAATGGGTATGGAAAATATAAGCCGCCTGATAGAAAAATTAGAAAATACAGCCTATTACAAACCTCTTTTCAACAAAGCTTTTGGCACCGAACAGGTGACTCCAGAAAGAATATCTACAGCACTGTCCCAATTTGTGGGTTCCATCACTTCCAACAGATCGAGATTTGATCAGGGATTGAATAATAATTTTGCAAATCTTACAGAACTTGAAAGACTTGGTAACGACATCTTCCATAGTGATCGGGCAAAGTGCTCAACCTGTCATGGAGGAAATAACTTCAGTGCTTTAGATGGCCCGGGAGATCCTTATGGCGGAGATTTCTCAGGCCAAGATCTTCGCGGGGCCACCAATATAGGCTTGGATCTTGAGTATAAAGATAAGGGTTTAAATAATGGAAAATTTAAAATCCCGAGCCTCAGAAATATAGATCTTACCAAACCATATATGCATGATGGCAGATTCAAAACCCTCGAAGAAGTAGTAGAACATTACAGCTCGGGTATAAAGCAGCACAGGGACCTGGATTCAAAATTTACTGATGGAAAAGGCAATGTCAAACAACTTAATCTTACCCATCTTGAGAAAAAAGCTTTAGTAGCATTTCTGAAGACATTGACTGATTCAGAGATGATTTCAGATCCAAAATGGAGTAATCCATTCAAGCAGTAATAAAAGTATGTTTAAACTTTTTTCATTTGTTTCCAAGTGGCATGTTTAATCATACTCTAAGGCTTTAGAACCATCAATCAAAAACGATTTCCTTTTCAATGTATCCGCCGCGAGTGGATAATAATTTTAGTCTGCCTTTCACTGATTCTTTTTTATTGACTTTTACTCTAAAAATGGCAGATTTCGTTTGGCCCGGTTCAGCATAACCGGCAAAGATGGTCTTATCGTGTGTAGTAGGTTCTTTTATTATCACACTTGCTTTATCAAATCCTTTGAGCAGGTCTTTTTCAAAATCGAGCACTACCCTATCCTCCTGAACGATTTTCACCCTTTTGGCCTGATCAAGTGCAACCGGAAGCCTACCTGAATTTGTCCAGGAAACAAAGACTTCATAGATACTATCTTTTTTACTTACTTTTGTTTCTTTTATCTCTATCCAGGGCAGATCCATGGCCATTCTGAGATTGAACAAGGATTGTTTTTTAATCCAGCGTTCCAGCTGCCAGGTGGGTCCGTTTTGTGAAAAAAACTTTGGATGAAAACCTCCTATTTCCACTTCACCGAGTTGGGGATGGTTGAACTTTGACCATGGTTTAAATCCTTTGGAACCATTGGCTTCATCATCCCACATGATAGCATCATAATCATCGTAATCTCCGTCACCATTGTAATCTTTCATCGCTCCATTATTCCACAATTCATCACCATACCAGATGGCACCGTAATAAAAATACCCAAAATCCGGACCGTGACCAAAAAGTGGAGTTGGTTTATTGGGATCACCTGTGACATTGTTGAATTTTCTGCGGGTATGATAGACATTGTACACATCGCCTGCCCATGGATAGCCGGTAATAGATAACCCCAAAGAATCATAATATTCGTATATCTTCCTGTCTTTGGGAAACATAGATTCTTCAGATGATGAAGTGGAAGGTGGCCTGAGATGCATGGGTACTCTGGTGTCCAGAGAGTTGACAACTGAAATATTTGGGTGCGATATCAACCACAAGAAGGCCGATTTGGTTTCAATTTCACTAAGCGGATACTCACCAGCTCCAAACTGAACATAGCCTCTTTCAGTTTCGTCACCGCCAGTGTCCGGTCGCCAGTTTTCCGGGTAATTTCTATGAAGGTCCAATCCACCGATACCGTCTTCGTTATACTTCTCATCACCATCATTATCTATCCCCTCCGAATAAAGTATATAATCACCTTTACCTTCCACGACCTGCTTCATGAGTCGGTCTCCTGATATCCTTTTATCTATGACATAATTGGCTTTTTCTTTATCCTTCGGCGTTAATGCTTTTTTTCTCATCATGTGTATGATGCCATCATTGTTCAAATCTTCACTTGTATCTTCGTCCAGCAATCCATCTCGGTCTGTATCATGGGGCCTGACAGTACTCCTGTTGCTCTGTGCTGAAAACAAATACATACTGGTGCCATCTGGATTATTCTGGGGCCTTACATAGATAGTTTTGGTGTCGATCAGTTTGGTTATCTCAGGATCTTTTCCATAGTTTTCTAAAATGTGTTTAGTCAACCACAACACTGATTCTGAAGACGTCACCTCTCCTCCATGTCTTCCTCCTTCAAAATAGGCTGCTGGTTTATCTGTATGTTTACCGGTCTTTTTATTGGTAATGGTCATCTGTAAAATCGGACGTCCTTCAAATGATCTTGCTACTTCATAAAGATCTGTAATATCAGGATACTCTTGTGCCCATTTTCTATACCAGTGATACATCACATCTGGTGTATGATAGATATCAAAAGTCAGTTTTTCTCCTGGTTTGTATTCTACTTCCGGAAAACTATCTTTTTTGAAAAAAGATGGTCCATGTCTTTCTCCTTTGACTGTATAAAATTTTGTCTTGCTGTTCTGTTCCGGAAACAAAGGTGCTTTATAATACAAAGCATCCTGAGCTAAACCGGAATAACAAAACATGACCGAGATAAGAAATACAAGTAACTTCATTTTAATTTTTTAATATGAAAAGCTCAAATATAATGAAAAGTAGAAATATTCATAAGAGTACTGCTTTGCAATCTAAAATATTAGGATTATTCAATCAAAATGTAATTGTTTAGGTTGATTATCTAACTTAATATAATGGAATCACTTTTTAAGAAATCAGGGTAACTTCAAGGGGTTTAAATCCTATTGGGACTGAAATGTGCCCATTAAACGAAGGAAGAACTTAAATAAATACATCAAAATTATGTGACTAATTTCTTTAATGAGCGCAACATCTTGGAGGTCAATTGTACCTGAGTATTCTCAATTTCTTTGCTGAATATATTGACTAATGGTATGTGATTCAGTATTTTATAAGTAATTCTGCTTTCGTTTAGTTCTTCCAGTTTGGAAATGCTATGTTTGAATGCGTCAGCGGACAATGTCTTGATACCGCTTAATTTTGATTTTTTATTATCTGATACTTTTGGAAAGTGCGATGATTTTCTTTTGTTTATATTTAATGTAGTATCCGAGGGTGAAAATCCGGCTGTTTTTCTTTTTTTTGACATCCAAGATCTGATCTGATCATAAACTTCCGGATGATTGACCAGCTTTTGATGCGCCACACCGGCAAATTCCTTATGGTTTTTAAGATTAAAATCAAGATGATGTTTATTTCGTGAATGGCCAGTTGCACTGCTTTTAAGAACCATGACATCACCAAACCATTGGCTTGCAAGGCTTTCCGGGTCTTTAGTCAAAGTTCCTGTTACTAAAAAATACTCAACATGCTCCAGAAGGGGTACTATTGTTTTATTGTTTTTGAGTAATTGGTCAGGATGATGGCCTTCCCAATCTTCATCAGTCAGATAACCATATCTTAAGTCTTTGATACCGGCACTTCGCAGATTGATAATGTCCCCTGTAAGTTTTGTATAAGATACAGGTACTTTTTTCAGGAGATATGTGACAGCATTCCCAAATTTTTCCAGTGGTGCCCCAAGATGTGGTGTACCCATAAATATCAATTTGCTAACTTGTAAATACCAGTCTGCGCCCTGCAAAGGAGCATAGTGACAGGCACTTCTTACCACAAGGCCACCCATACTATGTGCAATCATGACAATTTCTTTCACCCGAACAGGATAAACTGCGATCAAAGATGCAATCAATTGTGATAGTAGTTTACCATTTTCAGATATATGTATTCCAGTATTGTATCGTACATAAAAAGGTGTGTAATTCAAATCATTTTGAAGTAAGCTTCCATAGTTTATCTCATCAGATTCTCTATAATTCCATGTGGTTTCGTTGTTAAGTAATCCGTGGACAAGTATACAAATTTTTGGACTCAATGGTGCATCATATTTTTCGGGGAAACCCTTATCCAAAACTAAGGGCTGTCCATGTCTGAAAAACTGCATGTCTATTGAAAGGCCATTTGATGACCCACTTAAATAGTCCCCAACTATACCATTAAGAATGCTTTCGCCAACTTGTAATCCTTTCCTTAATGTAACAACCGTTTTAGATTTATTCTTTTGTTTGTACTGATCTGTTTCCATAATTTCTAGTTTAATTGTGATTGACATAGCTGTTTGACAGCATCTCTGACCAGTTTTCGGGATAACTTATCGACTTCAATATTATATTTTGATGCTTCTGACAGTTTCTGGTGTGACTTTAATTTCGAGTAGGTAATACAAAAGTGCTGGCTGAAAAGAAAAAATTCTTTAACCAAATCCTGATTAGCCATTTTATTTCCTTTGGCTGTTAAATACATGTTAGACACAATTTTTTTCTCTCTTGACTTTAGACCAATCACGTATTGACTGTCCGAATACATTTGAATAATAGGTTTAACTTCAGGATTCTGCTGTATGTATTCAAGACATTTAATGATGGCAATCAATTCCATACGCTGATGAGTTGTATTGTTTGCTATATCGGACAAAACTGTTTTTCCCTTTTCAGAGAGAATTATCGCAGCCCAGGCACCTAAACCATGCTGTGTATGGCAACTTCCATCTGTATAAATGCTGATATGAGTATTCAATCTATCAATAATGAATCAAAGTTAAGCAAAAAATCGGGATTCACATTCCATTAGCTGTAAATTAAATTCGGTTGCTCCATCACACACCTATTCATTATCTTTGCAAAACTTTAAAAAAGAGCATATGAAAATCATTTTTATGGGTACACCCGAGTTTGCAGTACCATCACTTGATATCCTTGTTCAAAATGGTTACGAAATCGCTGCAGTGGTAACCGCACCTGACAGTATGGGTGGACGTGGAGGCAAACAGCTCATAGAGTCTGCTGTCAAAAAATATGCAGTTGAAAAACAAATACCTGTGTTACAGCCTGAAAAACTAAAATCACCTGCATTTATTGATACACTTAAGAACATTAAAGCTGATATACAGATTGTGGTAGCTTTCAGGATGTTACCCGAAATGGTATGGAATATGCCACCGTTGGGAACATTTAACTTACATGGTAGCCTACTGCCAAAATACCGCGGAGCCGCGCCTATCAACCACGCCATCATTAATGGGGAAAAGGAAACCGGTGTAACCAGCTTTAAATTAAAACACGAGATAGACACTGGCGATATATTGATGCAAAAAACGATTCCTATCTCTGACGATGAAAACGCCGGCAGCCTTCATGACAAAATGAAAATGATAGGTGCCGAAGTCGTGTTGGAAACTGTAAAAATGATAGAAAATGGTGATTACACTTTTATTCGTCAGAAAGATGAACTTGCCTCACACGCGCCAAAAATATTTCACGAAACATGCCGAATAGATTTTAATAATCCCATCCAAAAGATTCATAATTTTATTCGCGGCCTGAGTCCATATCCCGGAGCGTGGATACAGATAGATGATAAAGAAATGAAAATTTTGTCCGCTACAAAAGAAAAAATTACCGACATTTTAGAAATTGGAACGATAATAACTGATTATAAAAAGAAAATGAAAATAAAATGTGCGGATGGCTATATCAATATACAGCAACTAAAGCCGGAAGGTAAAAAATTGATGTCCGTTTCAGAATTTCTGAATGGATGTAAGGTGTTACCTGAAAGAGTGGATTAAATTTTGCCTTGCCAATATAATGTCATTCCTAACCATATAAAAGAATTATTATTCCGGCTACAATGTCACTAACTGTTCAAAACCTGTACCCTATTCCAGTCATCAATCGGAGTTCAGCATCAGGCAGGTATCTTTTATACTTATGAAAATCTGATAGAACAACCAAACCCATGCCCAAATCCATAACAAAGTTATCACTCAAACCAAACTGATACCCAAGCCGACCAATAATCCCTATTTGTGGTTTGCCATTTTTTACAAACATATCCAAATCATCAAATATAACATCATTAAAATCATATTTATAAACTATTCCCGTTGACAAATAAAAGTCCCGTCTGGACTCAGAATTTCGTTTTGCAAAGTATTTCCTAAACTCCAAAGATGAATTCAGCCAGTCACTTTCAGAAATAAATGTGATATGGCCACGATGAAAATTGAATTGTAAGGACGAATTCCGGGCAATCCTGTATTCTAAGTGAATAGAAGGAATCATTATAAAGTTAAAAACATTTGTTTTTATGATAGCTTTAAAATTGCGACCTTCTAATGAACTGACCTGTGCATTGGCAGAGCTGTAAATGAAGAATATCCAAATGATTAAAAATCTTTTCACTGAAAAATATTTTCAGCAAATGTATTTATTTATTTTGATTAACAAATGCAGAAATCATCTTACATTTGACCAACCAATCAAAGCATATCATGAAGCCCGAACCCAAAATCTTAGTCACAGGTGCCAATGGTCAAATCGGAAGAGTATTGACCGAAGAGCTTAGAATCAAATATGGAACCAATGCAGTTCTTGCCACAGATATTACCAAACTATCAGTCACAGTCGAGCCATTTGAGTTTCTCGATATCCTGAATGTCCAGAGACTCAGAGAAATAATCATCGATCATGGCATCAATCAAATCTATCATCTCGCAGCAATCCTTTCCGCAAACGGAGAATGGAATCCATTAAAAACATGGAATATCAATCTTAATGGTCTACTTTCCGTTTTGGATCTGGCCCGTGAGTTCAATATGCAGAAAGTTTTTTTCCCAAGTACCATTGCTGTTTTTGGGACTACAACTCCCAGAATCAATACTGCCCAGGATGTTCCATTGTTACCTTCAACTGTGTATGGAATAAGCAAAGCTACGGGTGAACTATGGTGCAATTATTATTTCAAAAGGTACGGACTTGATGTAAGGTCTTTACGGTATCCGGGCATCATAGGCTGGCAATCCTTGCCTGCTGGCGGCACCACAGATTATGCCGTAGAAATTTTTCACGCTGCGCTGAAGGATAAGCAATACACTTGTTTTCTAAAAGAGGATACCCGCCTGCCTATGATGTACATGGATGACGCCATCAAGGCCACTATCGACCTTATGGAAGTGCCGTCTGAGCATATTTCCATCCGATATAGTTACAATCTCGCAGCCATGAGTTTTACTCCCGCAGAAATTGCAGCGGAAATACAAAACCATATTCCTGAATTTTCGATATCCTACGATCCGGATTTCAGACAGGATATCGCTGCAAGCTGGAGTGAAACGATTGATGATTCAGTAGCCAGAAAAGATTGGAATTGGGCACCCAATTATGACCTGGCATCTATGACAAAGGATATGTTAGACCATCTAAAATGACATGAGAAAATGAGAAAATGAATGAATGAATGAGAAAATGAGTGAATGATCTGAACCAACATAAATAAATTAGTAATGAAAAATAAAAATCAAATTATATCCGATATAACCACAGAACTCAACAATCTGCAATCATCCGGTCTGTTTAAAAAAGAGCGAATTATCACAACTCCTCAAAGTGCCGTGATCAAGACCACCGCAACAAGTGAAGTCCTTAACTTTTGTGCCAATAATTATCTGGGCTTATCATCTCACCCGGAAGTGATCAAAGCAGGAAAAGAGGCTATCGACACACACGGTTTTGGTATGTCTTCGGTACGTTTTATATGCGGGACTCAGGATATCCACAAAGAATTGGAGCAAAAGATTGCTGCTTTCGTGGGACAAGAAGATGCAATACTGTATGCTGCAGCCTTTGATGCCAATGGTGGTCTTTTCGAACCATTACTCAATGAAGAAGATGCTATCATTTCAGATGCCTTAAACCATGCATCTATCATCGATGGTATCCGCCTTTGTAAAGCTAAAAGATATAGATATGAAAACAATGACATGACTGATCTGGAAGCAAAACTTCAAGAAGCAGTTACTTCAGGCAGCAGGAGGATTTTGATAGCTACTGACGGAGTTTTTTCGATGGATGGTATCATTGCACAGATTGATAAGATTTGTGATCTGGCTGATATGTATGGTGCGATGGTGATGGTAGATGATTGTCATGCCACAGGGTTTGTAGGAAAGACGGGTCGAGGGTCGGCAGAGCACAATCATGCATTTGGAAGAGTGGATATCATTACCGGAACTTTCGGGAAAGCACTTGGTGGAGCAAGCGGAGGATTTACAGCTGCTAAAAAAGAAATCGTTGAATTACTCAGACAAAAGTCCCGTCCATATCTATTTTCAAATACATTGGCTCCTGCGATAGTTGGTGCTTCCATTAAAGTTTTGGATATCTTAAGCCAGAGTACTGCCCTTCGCGACAAACTGGAAATCAATACAACATTCTTTCGCAGTGAAATGACAAAACTTGGCTTCGACCTCGTACCTGGAACACATCCCATTACTCCGGTGATGCTGTATGATGCACGATTGGCACAAGAGTTTGCTTCACTTTTACTTAACGAAGGAATTTATGTCATTGGCTTCTTTTTCCCGGTTGTGCCCAAAGAGAAAGCGCGGATCCGAGTACAAATAAGTGCAGGTCATAATGTCGATCATATCAACAAAGCTGTCGAAGGTTTTTATAATGTTGGAAGAAAACTGGGAGTAGTCCGCTGAAAAGGTTAAAATAAATCTTACTTTTGCACTCTTAAATTTGAATTTGTGAGAAAAAGCACGGCTGTTTTATTGACCATCATCCTGATTTTGATTTTGGACCAGGTACTTAAAATATATATAAAAACCCATATTCATTATGGTGATGGTTTTGATATTTTGGGGTTGACCTGGGCAAAAATTCATTTTGTTGAAAATGAAGGAATGGCGTTTGGTCTTAGTTTCGGAGGAGTAACAGGTAAATACATATTAAGTATATTCAGGATCCTGATGGTAGGATTTCTGATTTACATCCTTAAAAACCTGCTAAAAAACAATGAAACATACGGGCTTATAATCAGTTTTAGTATGATCATTGCAGGGGCAATTGGTAATATCATAGATTCTATGTTTTACGGACTGATCTTTTCTGAATCTTATTTTCATGGAGGACTTGCAACTATGTTTCCACCAGAAGGAGGATATGGCAATTTTTTGACAGGAAAGGTGGTAGATATGTTATATTTTCCGTTGATTGATACGATACTTCCTGAATGGTTTCCTATCTGGGGAGGAGAACGATTTGAATTCTTCAGGCCCGTGTTCAATATTGCTGACTCAGCTATCACTGTAGGTGTAGCTTCTATCCTACTCTTTCACCGGAGGTTTTTTAATGCAGAGAAGCAAACCGCCAAAGAAACTGTATCTGATCATTCAGAGGATAGCACAACCAATGATATTGAACCTACGACTTAAGAATTAATAAAAAATGTCATTTTAATCATTTGGCACCTGTACAAAAGTGAACATCCATTTTATAGGATGATGCCAGTTGGTACTTTTTGTAGTACCGACGGGAGCCTTTATAACAATCGTGTTCCATCCTTTTTTAAGTGGAATCAATGTAGGAACTCTGTATTCATAGCCTTCGTCCATGAGCGGAATCTCTTGATTACCTTTCTGTCCGGCACGAAGCCAATTTGGGGGTAAAACTTCAGTGTTGTTACACCAGATTTTACTAAACTTATGATCCCATTCATTTTTTGGGGGAGAATCAGACCCCTGGGCTCTGCCTAAATTATTGAAACCAACCCAAAATTTAGACACACTCTCTTCTTCGCTCCATACCTGAGTCGTTGCATACCATGTTGTACTATCTTTTGGATTTGGCAATACCGCATCAATGGCCGGTGCCCAAAAATGTCGCAAAATAATAGTACCACCCACCGCTTTTAAGGATGTTGGTGTTTTTTCAAAAAAACCTGGTGTCAATTCCGGATCAAACTTTTTTGACAGATCACCTCTGTTTTCGTATGGACCGAATAGCTGCCATTTCTGCTGAGTTTGAGCAACGTAAGGAAATGGTTTTTCTCTAAAATATTGTGATTTGTGATTGAGCAGCCGTTTTTCAAAATTGATCAGATTTTGATATTGATCCATTTTGTTTTCTTCTATTTTGGCCAACCATCGAGACTCTCCGCCTCCTTGCCATGTTTTTTCTGCAAAAGTAAGTATGCCGGGATAAACAGGATTCATAGTAAGCAAATCTTCTTCTTTTGATACTGCCCTATCATGCCATAAACATAGAATACCACCCAGATTGAGACTGTCACTTTTATCCACATTGTTTATTTTTCTGTAAAAAATTGTAGGCACCGCCTCAAGTGGATCCATATGATTGAGATATAAATGTCTGGAATCTATAAGTTTTAATTTCTTATTTGCTTTTATAAATTCCTTATTTTCCTGCCACATTTGCCTTATGGTGTTATCTCCAATATTTCCTCCAGGTTGCCACCCTATCACTTTTTTACCTTTGCTTTCTATAAGTTGAGTTACTTCTGGTATAAAGTTTTTATTTGTTATCTTTACTTCATCTGATCCTATATGAATATAAGGGATGTCATATGTGTCACAAAACTCCGAAAGAATATCCTTGACCACCAAAAGTCCTGAGTCGCTTTGCATATCAAATTTCATGGCGCGGGTAAAAGCTGCACTATGGCCAGGCATATCAATTTCAGGAATCAGGGTAATATAGCGTTCCTTGCAGTATTGTATCAGTTCCTTTATTTCACCAATACTGTAATACATTCCTTTGTTGCGCAACATGTGCTCAGGATAGGTTAGTTGAGGGTATCTTGCTATTTGAATCCTCCAGGCTATATCTTCTGTAGCATGAAAGTGAAAAACGTTCATTTTATATTTTGCCAAAATATCGATTTGATCTTTTAAAGATTGTACCGTTACAAAATTACGTCCTACATCTATCATATACCCGCGCCATGAAAAAGCGGGCCAATCTTCAATAGTACATCCTTCTACGCTACTTCCTGTCCTGGCTAACTGGATCAATGTTTGTATTCCATTAAAGATTCCATGGGAGGAGTTTGCTTTTATCAAAATATTTTTTTCATTTATTGAAAGATGATAACCTTCTTTTGGATTCTCCGTCAGTTTTTCACCAGTTAATTCTATTTCAATTGAATGGTTGAAATTGCAATCTTTATTATTAGTTTTTATGGAAGTAGTAATGCCGTTTTCTGAAAGGAATTTTTGCAACAGTTTGGCTTCATGGGATATCTCAGTTTTATTGATACAAATGTTGGTGCATTTATATTAGGGGAATATATTTCCACTCCAGCTTGTTTTTTGTGGCAAAGGGATCAAAGATGGTTTTTCTTCAAGATCATAAACGTGGTGATAAAGCAGATGCTTCCACAATTGATATCCTTCACCCACCAAATGCAGCCCATCATTACTCAGTTCATTGCGTAATTTTCCTTTCGTATCAATAAATTTTGAATGTAAATCAACATAGGTATACCCAAGTTTAGTAGCATTTTCTGACAAAATTTGATTTACCCGAACTATGATTACATTGTTTTTAGTGTGTCCTGAAAATTTCATATAATGATCACTTACAGGAAGAATGCTTTGGATATACAGTTTTGTGTTTGGGACTTTTTCTTTTATATACTTTGCTATCAAATTAATATTTTTGATAATACTGTCAGGGTTAATATTTCTGGCCAAATCATTGGTACCTATCATCAAAAAGATCTTTTTTGGCTTTCTTTCAATGATATCGGGCAATCTGTTTATGATGCCTGCACTGATATCGCCGCTGATCCCCATATTGCTGACATGGATGTCATTAAAAATATCAGACCACTCGCCACTATCCGTGATACTATTACCTATGAAAATGATTTCGCCAACTTTTTTAGGTAATACTCTAAACGTGGTCACTTTTTGATAATAGTAAGTACCAAAAAGACTATCATGCAATGGAGGTAAAACGGTTTGAGTAAAACCTTTAATTGAAACAATTAAAATATAGAATATCAATAACTTATACTTCGGATTCATTTTTATATTCATTTTACTGGTAACTTAAAAGTAGAGACAGGAATTAAATCATTGTTATACAGATCTGCATTAGAAAATGGACTCCAACCATAATACACATATTGAGGTTTGTAATCAGTTTTTAGAATGATTTTATTATTCTCAATTTTAGCAGGAATATCATTTTTGCCATCAATTGTAAATCCATTTATAATTCCGCTTAGTGGATGTTGCCGCAATTTCTCTCCTTTTTTAAAAGTAATAATAACATTACCATTTTTAAATCGGGCATAAGGAGGTATTGATACCGTAAATGGGGTATCATAACCGTAAGTTTGGCTCAAAGCCCAAAAAGATATTCTTTCACCAACGACTTTCTTGTTTCTTGGATGGACATCATATCTGTCACCTGCATCAGCAGTGACTGCCATGCCACAATGTGTTACCTTTTCAGCTATTTTTCTTTGTTCATCTCTGAATTTCGGCCACAAATAGCCCTTATACCTGATGGTGTCAATGGAAGATAACTGAGCAAAATATACAGGCAATTTTTGATTATTCCAGTGGCGTCTGTAATCTAACACCAACAATTCAAACAAATCAGCATATTCATTTACCCGATCTGTTTCCTGAGCATTGCTTTCACCCTGATAACAAAGTACACCTTTAATAGATAAGGATTTTAATGGTAAAATTCCGGCTGTGTAAGCAAACCCTGGTTTGAATGCATGATTTTTCCCATTTTGATCAAAAGGGACTGAAGATGAAGTTCCAATATTCTGTATAGCCCTTTCGCGAATCCAGACAGGCAGATAATGGTTTTCAAGCCAATTTCCAACCATTTTAGAAGAAAACACCATGTGATTTTTCATGGACATGGGATCAATAAACGTCTCTAATGGTGCACCTCCTATACCCAAATGTATCAGCCCTATAGGGATGTCCGTTTTTTCCCAAACATTTTTACCAAAATAGTAAGCAACGGCACTCATTTCTGATAAGTTCAGACTGTCGCAAGACTTCCATATTCCTTTAAAAAATTTGGATGGATTCAGCATTTCCGTTATTGAATCATTGAATGGTGCAGCAAATATATTTTTACCTGCATAAGTAGGGTTGAAAAAGCGTAAATGAGAATGATCACTATCTTTAATTTCTTCGTGATAGTGCATTTCTTTTGACATTGGCCATTCCATGTTGGACTGACCAATACACAACCAGATGTCTCCAATCAGGATATTACTGAAAACAACCTTTTCATTGACTGAGGAAATTTCCAATTGTCTGGCAACTTTGCTGGCATGAAGCTCAGGAAATGTAATCTGCCAGGATGAATCATTTTTTGTTATTGTTTGTGATTTTAATAAACCAAACGTCACATAAACCCTCTGTCCCGGAATGGCTTTACCCCAAATTTTGATAGGTTGGTTTCGCTGTAAAACCATATGATCACTAAATATGCTTGCGGGTTGTAATTGAGAAAAACAAGCCAAAGTATATAAAAAAAATGCTGAAATCAGGAAGAGTGAATATTTTTTAATAATCATACAAGCATAAATATAAAATAATTATCCATGATTTAGCTAAAAATTAGTCTTCCATATTTGCTGTTTTGGGTTTAAGGGAAAACAACAAGAGAAATGCTGCCACTGCTACAGGCAGGGCTAAAAATGCCAAATCCCTTCCCAAATGTCCCGAATCGGTAGATTTTCCCAACAAATTTGTTACAAATGCTCCTGCAAACACACCCGTCATATTCATAATGCCATATCCTGCAGCACGATGCTTTGGACCAATAAACTGACATAAAATAGGCATATTATTGGCATCAAACATTCCAAACCCGATGCCAAATAATACCGCTCCAGACACAATACCAACCAGATTGTCCCCCAGACCTAAAAATAATAAAGCCGGTATGGTGAGAGTCAAACCTATCACTCCTGTGTAAATTCTTCCTTTAAGATTTTTTAAAATCCATTTATCTGCTAAGGAACCGCCTATCAAAACACCGATAAAAGAAGAAAGAGCTATGCTTATTGTAGATAGTGGCCCTGCAACAGACATGTCTATTTTTAAACTTTCAGAAAAAAGTGTAGGTATCCAGTTTTTTATAGCCCATCCTGGAAAACTTGGAACCGCAAAATAAAAGAGTATCACCCAAAAACTGAATGTCCCTAAAAGTAAACCCAAACTATTTCGGATGGAATTCAAACCAAACATAACAGGTGCCTTATTTTCAACCATTTTCTGCTTTTTATCCTTAAAATCAATTAAAAAAAGCATAAGAATAAAGCTGTAAACGACTCCAATCAATCCAAAAAATTGAAATGTATTTTGCCAGGAGTAATTGGTCGCTATTGTAGCTCCAAAACCACCTAATGCCTGACCGGTATAAAGTCCTGTCATGTGTAATCCTACTGCAAGAGATCTGGTCCCTCCCTGATGATAGTCAGCAATCAGTGATAAACCTGCAGGAATATATAGTGCCTCACTCACACCCATTAAACCTCTTAAAATATAAAGCTGATCAAAATTTTCGGCGTATCCCATGAGAAAGGTTATGGCTGACCATACAAAAAGACTGATAATAATAAGCCATTTTCTGTTTGTTCTGTCAGCTATCAATCCAGCAACTGGACTCATCAAAGCATAAATCCATAAGAAAATGGCCAGCAATCTTCCAAAGTTTTCAGCAGTTTGGAGCTCATTGATATCAGCCATCATGCTTACCTTCATCGTAGAAAGCATTTGCCTGTCCATATAATTGAGCAATGCCACCACCCATAATAATGCAACCACAACCCAGGGATAATACTTTTTATTTTGTAATTGCATCATGATATGAGGTTTTAAAAGTCTATTAATTTCGAATTTTGATCGACCTGATCATCGGAGTTCGGATACCGGGTTTTATCTCACCGCCGGGTATAATAATGGATTTACCCCAATAAAATGCGGAAGTGGTCACCTGAGCCATATCTGGAATTGTGCCGGATTTTTGACATATATTTTTAATAGCATTAAAAGTATAAATATCAGTATCAAACCCAATATGACTCGTTAAAAGTGCAATTTTTTCGTTATTGACCTTTTCTCTGTCTTCAAGGTCAGGCTGTGATAATTTGTTGTTAAAAGATTCTATTTTATTGAAAATAATTCCTTTATCGCCGCCAACGATGACAATTTTACTTTTTGAGATTGCCACTCCCGTCCCGGCAGCCAGCTTTAACTTTTCTCCATTTTCGTTTTTAAAATCAAAAGTTGACCATTTATTTGATTTGGGATCATATTTCAACACTTTATCTGAAAACGTGGTAGTTTTATCATCAGGCAACTTGAATCTCCCTCCAAGTAAAAATATCTTTTGGCTTTCTCCATCGTGGCAAACAGCAGCTACAGAATTTTCAAGAGCAAAAGGCATATCTCCTATTGCTGTCCATTTCTTATCAGTTTCAGAAAGATCCATGACAAATGCTGATTTAAGCGAGGTTTTGCCTGAATTTCCACCAGTGACATACAGTCGGTCTTTTATGCAGACAGCGCTACAAGAAGTCAACCCTATTGGTAGTTCAGGCAATAGAGTCATATTTAGATTTTCATTCAACCATTGAAAGTAAATTACACTTTTTAATACACCATTATCATTCTCTCCACCTACACAAATGAAACCCCTTTTATATGGCACATTTGCAGGGTAAGCTATTGGGTAGTTTAATTTTGCTGAGAAATCTTCTACCCAATGGTAGTGGTTTTTTTCTTTCTTTTTTAATATATAAATTTTGTCATGGTACTTTTTTTTGCCACCAGTCCAGGGAGGATTTTCAGGAAAATTTGCACCACCGGCAACTATCAGCATATCTCCCACAATGCCTGCTACAGGTCCTGCAACTCCGATATTTGGCTTGCTGATTTTGTCATCTGGTAATATTGCCAAAGTATCCCACTTAAAGGTTAAAATTTCGGGTGCTTTTTGAGCTGTGGATTCCATGATTAAATTAAATGATATCAATAAAAGCCAATATTTCATAGATAATGCTTGCTTACATTAAGAAGATGCAATACTCTCAAAATCCAGTTTTTGAAGTTTAGACATCATTTCTGATTTTTCAGATTCAGATATTTGTTTTGAGGGTAATCTCACAAATCCATTGTTAATACCTTTTTCCTTCATGATAAATTTGCAGGCTGAAATAAAGCCGTAAGATGCAATTATCCTGATGATTTCAATGGCTTTTAATTGCAAATTTTTGGCATCTGAAAAATCTCCATTGTCAAAGGCATCAAACATTTTGTAATACAAAGGAGCCATAAAATTATAGGTGCTACCTATATATCCTTTCGCCCCGAATGACCTGCTTGCGAGCGCAATTTCATCAATTCCTGCCAACATTTCATATTTACCGTCTGATAATGAGCTTGCGACCAAGTACTCTTCAAGATCATTATGCGTATATTTTACACCTTTAAGATTTGAAATTCTTGCCTCAGCTTTTTTAAGCAATTCAGAAATCGGGACATTTACATTTGTCAAGACCGGAATGTGATAATAGTAAAATGACTTAGTAGAAGCAAATGAAGCAATTTCAGCGCAAACATCAACCAATAAGTCAACAGTGGCTGGTTTCTGATAGAATGGCGCTGTGGCTGAAATACCATATACATTCTGCAAACTGCTTGCATGTTCTGCCAAATCGCATGCATCTTTGGTAGCAAGATGTCCTACAAAAACAAAAAGTTTAAAATCATCATCTTTGATTGCATCAGACCACGCTTCCAGCGATAACTTTCTTTCATTTGTGGTCAAGTGATAACCTTCAGATGTGGACCCATTTAAAAGATGCCCTTTATATTATTTCTTTTGAGAAAGGTATAATATTCATCAATTACTTCAAGCTTTAGTTCTCCTTTTTCATTCATTGGTGTATGTGTTGCCGTCACCAATCCTTCTATTCTTTTCATTTACTATGCTTTTAATTTAAAACTAAAATTTCCTATCATTTAGAAATCAGCTCATCGACTGATATTTTTTGAAAATACAAATCTTTGGTGCCTTCATACAGGATTCCAACCGTTTTTTCATCAACCATGGTGAGGCATGAATAACCATAACCGGTTTCACCATTTAGTTTTATCTGGTATTTCTCTGGCCAGGATAGTCCTTCATCGAGACTCGTTTTAATGGTCATATCACTTCTTTTTGAGTTATGATTTGGGTTAGAAAAGAATAGTACTTTCTGATTTTTACCGTTGACTCTGAGATCGGCACTTATCAAGCTGGCCATACAGTTGGGTTCAGTAAGTGCGCTGTTGGATGTAGGATGGACCATCCAGGTTTTCCCTAAATCTTTTGTTACAGATATGGCACGACCGTTTGTACTACTTTTGTCTGTGCGATTGCGATCATCTCTCATGTTGAGCATAAGTGATCCATCAGATAGTTGAACAACCTGAGCTTCTGTTGTATTGGATTTTGCTCCAGTACCTATTTGCCAGTTTTTCCCTTTATCTACACTGTACACTATAGTAGAATGACAAGTATACGCTCCTCCATCCAAAGCCTTAACACCGATATTGGCTTTGAACTGTGCCGGAAAAACCAATGTTCCATCAACCAAGGTAATTCCCTTCCCCGGTCCTTGCAGCAATAACTGCCAGTTTGGATCTTTGATCTGAGAAGTAATGTTGATAGGAGGAGACCACGTTAAGCCATCATCTATACTCTTTGTCAATATAAATTGCCCCGTCTCCTCTGGTGTCATGCCCGGACCAGATGCCCACCAAAGTCTTTTATTGGTATCCAGGCCGCTCATCCAAAGTGCAGCAACCCAAATTGTATTTGTATTGTGATCATACAATATAGATGGGTCGCCTATTCCATTAAGGTTTTGTGGTTTTCCACCCCACTCTCCCATATCCATGATGACTTTCATTGGCTCCCAGGATTCACCACCATCTGTACTTCGGCTCATCCCAATATCAACATGCTCTTGCAGGTCCAATGAATTATTGTACCTGTTATCATAAACTGCGATGAGTGTACCTTTTTTTGTGGTAATAAGTCCGGGAATTCTATAAGTGTCACAATTATCCTGGCCTTTCTTTCTGACTTTAAGGCATGGCCTGAAAGTATAGGAAGCTAACTGAGGTGCTTCAACAGGTTTGATATTTTCAAATTGAAATTGAAGAGATACAATTTTAAAATATGACTTTAATTGAATAGCACCATTTGTGCGTAGTTTTAAAGCAAACTTATGAACTCCTTGCGCTAACAACAGTTGTCCTTTTATAACATTATCTTCATCAATACCAATGGTCTTTCCAAAAACAGTATTTTGTTCTACACCTTTATCATGTCCCCGGTAGATCATTTCGAAAGAAAGCATACCTTTTTTATCAAAAGTACCCATTAAATTCATTAAAACTTCTTTAAGTACAATAGGTTGATTTTCTGAATTATGAATATTAAAATCAACAATACTATGTTCATCCTTATCACTATATAAAGGAACAAAGTGAATTGAAGAAGAGACCAATGGCTGTGGTACCTCAAGAATCTCATCTTTTTGACATGATTGACCCGTAAGAAAAAAATACATCAATAGTAATACAATCAATCTATTCATACGATCAAGAAGTTTAAATTATAAAAATGCAAACAAAAGTTAGATTATTTTAAAGTCTTTGTAAAATGTGAGGTTAAACATATTATTTATGTCAACCTCACATTTAAATTCACTAACTACGAGTTAAATGTAATAAACTCTATTATAAAACAATCATCAAAGCCTTAAATTAAGTATCAACCAAAGTGAAAATCAATTTTCTCGTACTTTTAAAATATACACAATCAATATATTTTTTTGACCTTTGGTTAATTTACGCCTACTACTTTGGTTTTGTAGTCTGGTACCCAGGAGTTTGATCTACAAGCGGATCATTTGTCCAAATTGCAGGCTCAATAGGCCATCTGACTTCAAAAGCTTTTGTAGCTTTATCCAAAACCCCAAAAGGATGCGCTGCACTTTTGAATACCATGGCATCATTTCCGGTTTTCATCCTAAGCAGATCATACCAGGTTTTACCTTCGTGAACAAATTCCTTATATCTTTCTGTAAAAATGGCTATTTCATTATTATCTTTTGATGAATTGACAAATGGTTTTGGATCCGTTGCCGGGGCATAGGCCCGATCACGTATTTGTTTGATAAAAGATGATGGATCAGCACCTTCTGCATTGGCAATTTCAGCCAGCATAAGTAACCTGTCAGCTTCCCTATACACTGGCCAATCATCTGAAAAATATCGTTTATTGGCACTGATTACACCCAAAAACTTAACCAGAGCTGTATTTCTGATAGTAACTGCATAAGGCGGATTTCCGGTTTTGTTTACTTTGTAATAGTCATAAAATGTTGCATCACGTCGTTTGTCTGCCGCATCATAGAGTTTGAAAAGCTCAAAAGTATAAGCATATCTCTGAATGATCTGTTGAGAATTTGATGCAGCGATCACCAGTGGGTCTACCAATAGTGGACCACTCGCCAGAGAATCTTTGTAGTGTTGACCGTCAAAATTAAAGGTAGAATAAGTATAGGCAGCTATATTTTGCATTTCTGATTCGCCTACAAGATTTCTAAAAGCAAATATAATCTCTTTATTATTTTTTTGGTTTGAAGCAAATACAATAGGAAAAGTGGCTTGCAATGATGTTCCTGTTACAGATTGTAATGCGGTTTTTGCGTCAGCAAGATCAGCATTAGTTCCATATACTTTGGCAGACCAAAGAAACACATCTCCTTTCAACATGGCAGATGCATTGGGGCTCCACTGACTTTTTTCTGCCGGGCTTGCGGAAGATCCAAAAGACGCCAATGATTTTGATATATCACCTTTAATGGCAGTAAGCACTTCAGCTTCAGAAGCCCTGGCTTTTCTAAGTGCCACAGGGTCTGTGTTGCCATTTAGAGCTTCCGGTACAAGTCTGATGGGAACTCCGCCGTAGGTCTTTAATAAGTGAAAATAATAATATGCCCTGATACCATAGGCCTGACCAAGCAGATATTTCTTTTTGGTCTCGTTCAGAAACGTAATCTGTTCGACTTTCTGTATAAAAAGATTGATCTGAAGGATAGGTCCATAAAATCCCGCCCAACTTGATACTCCTGTAGAGTTTTCATTTAGCCTATTCTCAATGATTGGCAATTCATTCAACGAAGTGTTTTGCCTGTCTATGTTACTGTATCCTCCTCCTCTCATCTCTCCAAGCCTTACAAACATAAATTGGTTGTCCCTCATCTGTTTATGGATACCTACCATAAAGTTATTGACCTGAGCTTCATTTTGCCAGAAGTTTCCACTACCAAAATAGTCTTCAGGAGCAAGATCAAGACTATCTGAACAAGATGAAATTCCTGTCAGAATTACTAAAGTGAAGAATAAATATTTTAAAGTTTTCATTTCTTTATATTTTTAAAATTATCAGATGTATTCAAATTAGAAAGTTACATTGGCGCCAAAAATAACCTGTGTAGGTATGGTGTAAGCACTGTTTTGAGCGCCGGTTCTCTCGGGTAAGTTGAGCATTTTATGTGTAATATACCCTAAGTTTTGACCAGTTACACTCAAGTTTAAAGCTGACATTTTGAGTTTTTTAATAAGAGATAGAGGTAAACTATAACTCAATGTCACTTCTCTAATCGCTAAATAATCAGAAGGTACAAAAAACATACTTGATGGTCGGTCAAAATTTTTAGTATTTAGCTGATCTGCCCATACATATCTTGGTAGCGATGCGCTTGGATTTTCAGGTGTCCATGTATCTTTTACCAGATCAGTTGGGTTAAATTCCCCTTGAGCTGATGCTAAAGCCCACATTTGCTGGAAATCCTGCTGAATGTGTCCCAGTCCAAAATCAAATCTTGCCAATAGTGTAAGACCTTTGTAACCTACTGAAGTATTAAAGCCACCTGTCCATCTTGGCAATTGCCTTCCCAATGACACCATATCTCGTGTATCAATGGTATCATTGTTATCGATATCTTTCCATTTCATGTCACCAAGTTGAGTGGACAACCATCCACCTGCGAGGGTCAGTTTTCTTTCGGCAATAATTTTGGGACTCGCTACCCTTCTACCTGCTGAACCATTGAACCAAACCTGTCCAGCTGCAAGATCTGTTTTATTATAATTAGCCAGATCTTCAGCGGTTCTGATGATACCCTCACTAACAAAACCAAAAATTTCTCCCCATTCCTGACCTTCCTGGAAGCCACCTACCCAGATTAATTGTCCCGTTTTTGGATCATAAATTTGTTGACCTCCTTGTCTGTTATTTTCATTGCCATTGAAAGGTAACTTCAGTATAGTATTTTTATTCCATGAGGCGTTTGCCCCCAACTGAATATTAAAATCTTTACTTTGAACCAATCTGTAAGTAGCTTCGAGTTCCACACCGCGGTTCCTCATACTTCCGTTATTAGTCCGGATACTGGACACGCCAGAAGATGTCGGAAGCAATACATTTGCTATTTTATCATCCGTGATTCTATTATATATTGCAATAGAAGCGTTCAATTTGTTTTCAAATATACCGATATCTGCTCCAACTTCCGTGGTATTGGTTTTTTCCCATTTGAGATTTGGGTTGGCTACTCCTGTTTGCAGAAAACCTATTGTTCCAGCATATGCTGTCTGTGATCCAAACGCACCCTGAAGTTCATATGTACCTATACCACCTACATTTCCATTTCGGCCCCAACTGCCTCTTAATTTCAAATAAGACAACCAAGGGTTGAAAGATTTCATAAAATCCTCATGATGCATCAACCATCCCACAGAAAAAGCGGGAAAAACACCAAAGCGATTATCACCCAATAAACGGGAATATCCATCGCGTCTGACGGTGAAAGAAGCCAGATATTTACCTGAATAATCATAATTCACCCTACCAAATGAAGACAAAATTCTTTCTCTTGAGTGGTAAGAGTCAGTGCCTCTGGTTTGTTGGTCAACGTTGTTTTGCGTTAATTGCAGGTCTTGAAAGTCGTCAGTAGGTGCCAATCTGCCACTGGCGGCTAAACCTTCATTATATGCATCGAAATATTCATATCCTGCCATGGCATCTATATTGTGCTTTTGAGAGAAAGAGCGGGTATAATTTAAAATAGCATTGTAGGTCTGCCTGGTGGTTCTGTCAAATGAAGATGATGAACTTCGATCACGGTTCCACCCTGTGTTTGGATTGGTTAAGCTCAATATTCCAGTACGGAAATCCTGGTTAAAACTTTCAGAAATGCCTTCATCATACATTAAAATGCCATTGACCCTTATAAATAGATCTTTAGTCAGGTTTACCTTAAAAGCCTGATTTAATGTGAATTTATCTGTCTGATTTTTTCTTTTATATTTATCAATATTGTAGATAGGATTGCCATCGCTTGCATCTCTACCAAGCAGTAATTCACCATTTTCATTATAACCTCTCATGGTGGGCGGTGCTGAAAGCATCCTGCCCCAGTAATTGCTTTCACCATTTTGTAAGGATTGATCTCTCCAGTCTGCTCGTGCAAATTGCATTCCGCTTTCGGATTTTAACCAGGAGTTTATATTATACTCTCCATTAAAAGCAAAATTATATCTTTTGTAAAACGTTCTGATGGCAAGTCCACCCTCATCATAATAGCCCAGATTTGCAAAATATTTACCTCTGTCATTTCCACCACTAAAACCCAAATTATAATCCCCAATAGGAGCTGACTAATTAAGTCCAAAGTCACCGTAATTAAAATCTTTATATATCAAATCAGCATTGGTTCCATTTGGATCGTAGTTGCCCGCAGCATTGGTTTTTACAGCATCTTTCATAGTTTTCCAGCCAGGTTTACCTAAAAGCTCTTTATTGGTATCGGTCAACCTCATTAAGCTCCATATACCTGCTGTGCTGTAATTTCCATCAACAATATTTCCTGAAGCATCTTTATATAAATTACCTGTACCTCTAGGCCCAATAGCTGATAATGCTGTATTGGCAGCAACTGTGCCTAAAGTTCCATTGATCATTGCCTGTACTACTCCTTGTCGTGTCCATTTAATGTAATCTTCAGCATTCAGGAAATTATAAGGAACATTTAAGTCACTGATACCTCGTCTGATTTTAAAAGTAACAGCAGATTTACCTGCAGCGCCGCGCTTTGATGTGACCAATATCACTCCATTGCTAGCCCTTGCACCGTAGATAGCAGTGGCTGATGCATCCTTCAAGACTTCAATACTCTCTATCTCTTCAGGATTAATATCTCCTAAGGATCCACGAATCTGGCCATCCATGATCACCAATGGGCTTCCCGTCCCATCGAAATTGGTACCACCTCTCAGGACTATATTGGGTAATGCCCCAGGTCTGCCGGTAGTATTTACAACACGCAATCCCGAAACAGTACCAGCCAAAGCCTGTGCAGGGTTGGATCGAATACCAGTTTCCAAAAACTTATTGTCAAGTTTTGATACAGATGAAATTAACTTGGACTTTTTGACAGTTCCGTATCCTACCACAACTAACTCATCCAGAGTTGTCGCAGATTCTTCAAGCAATATTTCCAGGTCCTTAACCTCGGAAACAGGAATATTTTTTGTGGCATAGCCAATCATAGAAACTGATATTTCACCGTTCGGATTATCCACATTTAGAGTAAATGTCCCATCCACGTCAGTTACTGTGCCAATATCTGTACCCACTACTAAAATATTAACACCAGGTAATGTAATTCCACTTCCGGCATCTTTAACTGTTCCATTAATTTTAATTTGAGACAATCCCAAAGTACAGGAAAATAGCAGCAGAAAGTTAATAAAAAAAATCCTGATTTTTAAGTTTTTCATTATAAAATGTGTTAATGATTAAAAAGTAAAAAAACGTATTATGTCATACATAACGCAAATATAAATCCTATTTTTAAATCTGCAAATTATTTTAAATAAATATTTTTAAAAAAATGATTAATGGGATATGTGAGAAAATTGTTACCAGTGTTTACATTCTTTCTACCTGTTGATAATCAATAAAATAATTATTTCCATGCCTAAACCAATTACTTATCTGACTCTGACCAATAAAAACTCTTTTGTGTCACTACGTATCCCAAAGGACGAACTATGGTTACTATCACATTGCCTTCGTTTACTTCATCCACTTCAAAATTAACTTGTTGGCCTGGCTTTATATCCGGCAGTTGATACATTTTTCCAGAAGTATAATGCTGATGTTTTTCAGAAATATAAAGCTTATACCCCTTGACAGTATGCTGTGGCAAGCCAACACTTCCGTAAATCAATACATTCAGTTTGCCTTTGTTCCATTTCCTCACTTGCTGAACTTCAATCGGTGTTGACATTTCCCTGAGTACAGTCATGGAAGGTTTAGGTTGCCCGTACACGTCATATACACCATGAACCCTCCTTCTGAATTTATTTTTTTCTGGAGTGCCGGGAAAATGAGTACGATAATCTGTCAGGTCAAAATATATTGCTCCCTCAACAAAGGGTTTGCTTTCGTATATTGCCATATGATAAATTAAATCTTCCAGTCGCCTTTGGTCGCCACCTTTGAAATTCGGTTCACACAATCCAAACTCAGAAATAAAAAACGGTTTATCAGGATAGCTCATGTGCACACTGTCCAGGTAAGCATGAATTTGGCCCAATGGTACGGGCCACCAACTTGCCCCATATTCATTCATCATGATATAATCTCCATCATTTGCAGCGTCTGGTGTAAATTTTGGATTGTTGTAAAAGCTACTTGTAAGGGTGTTGCTGACATATGCCACATGACGGGAAGAATCCAGCATTCTTGTTTTTGAAATTAATTCTCCAATCATTGTTTTCATATCTTCATCCCTTCCCCGTAGTTCATTACCGACACCCCAGGAAAAGATGCATGGATGGTTGTAATAATTATATATCATCCTTTCCAGTTGATTCATGGAAATATGACGTATAGTATCATTTGCAGGTGTATCAGCACCCCATAATGGCACTTCCTGTTGCACTAAAATACCATTTCGATCACAAAAATCATAAAATAATTCATCCTGTTGGAAATGCTGACGAGTAAAGATCGCGTTGACTTCTTTCATTAGTTTACACTGACTGAGAATTACCGAATCCGTTTCAGCAAAACCAAAATCAGGGTTGCTACCTGAGGTCCATTCCACTCCCATCAATTTTACGCGCTCACCATTTAAATACGTTTTACCTTTTATAAATTTAAATTCCCTGAACCCGACTGTGGTGGCAATATGATCACTTATATTTTTACCATTGAGTACTTTCACATCAATGCGGTAAAGATTTGGAAAGTCGAAATGCCATGGATTAACTTTGGGTAAGCCAATGTTTAACAAAGCTATACCGTTTTGCCAAAGAGGTTTTAATGTAGCATTATATATGATGTTTTGTGTTGGCTGGTTTTCCTCTCTTATAGTGATGGCTAACTGAATATCTTTGTTTGTAGTCATTTCTTCAAAGCCCATCTTCATTATTAAATTTCCAGCATTGCTTTCAATATCAAGTTTTGGTTCCGCATGAATAAATTTTACAGATGGTTTATCACTTATTATCAAAGCCACTTTGCGGATAATACCACCATCATTGGGCCAATCAAATGAATTGCCAAAAGGCACCTTGTACTTTCCATAATCATTGTTCACACCAACAGTGATGACATTTTCTTTACCATAATTTAGTTTTCTGTTGAGATTAATACTAAAACTATTAAACCCATCTCCGATATTCTGTTCTACTTTTTTTCCATTGATATAGATCATGCAAGTATGGTTGACAGCACCAAACCTGATGACCACATTCTTGTTTTTCCATGCAACAGGAATGTCTATTTTTTTCTGATACCAGGCCCAACCATAATGATTCTGATTTTCTTCTTCGATATTCCAGGTGTGAGGTAAATTGACCACACGGTTGCTTGTTAAATTTTGTTCATACCATTTTTCAGTAACACCTAAGGAATTTTGATCAATTAAAAAGTGCCAGTCTGTGTTTATTGATATGGTATCTCTTTGAGCGATTGCTCCAAACCACATAAATGTGGCAAAAAATAAATGTATTGTTTTCATTAATCAGGTTTTATTCAATCTTTAGCCAATAACTGTATGCGTAATCTTTAAATGGGATCCGGTATTTCACCATCGGCCATGCTCCCCAACTATCAATTCCCTGAAGCCCGGTTTGATTTAGATCCATGTGCAGGTATATTTCATTACGTTTTACCAGTTCGCCGCTATGATACTGTTTTTTATTCATCTCTGGGTCCAGATCATCCAGACTATAAGGTAATGCAGAAAAACTTAGCAGAGTATCCGCAAATGAAAAATGAATTTTCCTTCCTTTGGCATTGTTGAATGTCACCCACCGGACTTCAGTATGATTGCCACTTTCCTGAGGCCTGGCGTATCCATAATATTGTTCATCGATATGCTGTCTGTATTGCCCTATAAATGTATTGGTCTTTCTGTCCCAATAATTTTCGCCAGGTCCTCTTCCATACCACGAGATATTGCTATAATTCTTATTGAGAACCACATCATTGCCTGATCGTAACAACAAGGCATATTTTCCTTTAAAGGACCTGAAATTATTTTGGACCTGAATGCTACCATCACCATAAACTGTAAATATTTGTTCGTGTGCAGCATCTCCATTGACCAAAGTTTTAGACATACTAATTTTGTATTCATTATCTCTGATTTTTTGTATTGACGTCTTAAGCTCCGTTCCTTCATCATAGGCATTTCGCCACATTCGAAGCGTGCGGTTAAATCCTGCTCCTATGTCATTGTCCGTTGGAGCCCTCCAGAATGATGGTTTAGGACCTTGTTGTATGATTTCTTCACCTTTATATATATATTTAGCCAAGGTTCCTTGCCGTAAATCGAAAACAACAGAGAAATTTTTTCCACTTACGGTATATTTATCAGTTGAATGTTCTACTTTCAATGATGATTTGGAGGAAGGAACAGGCCTTACAGGAGGTAAAGTTTTGAGCAAAAACTGTTCTGCAGCAATTTCATAGCCCTTTGGTAAAAAAGGTTCATCATTTATGAGATGATAGTATATATTCAGTTGATATTCATTATCGGCCAGCATCCTTGTTTTTAAAGGTAATGAAATTTCATTTTGTTCCTGGGCTGAAAGATTAAGTGATGTTAGCGTTCCTGTTTCTTTGGATTCCCCATTTTCCAACAATACCCATCGCAGCATCACGTTGTCCATTGATTTGAAAAAATAGCCATTTTTTAAATTGATGGTATTTTTTCCTTTCCATTGAGTCTTGATGTGTTGATATACTTTTTTGACTTCCAGTGCCATTGGAGTGACATTGCGATAAGCATCTACTACACCCTTGACACAAAAATTGTTATCACTCAGGTTTTCATCCACTGGTCCATCCAAAGGAAAATCACCTCCATACGCTTTGATTCGATTTCCATTTTTAATGGTATCAATACTCTGATCTATCCATTCCCAAATGAACCCTCCTTGCAGCTTTGGGTGACTTTCTATGATATCCCAATAATCCTGAAAATTACCCAGGCTATTGCCCATAATATGAGCATATTCGCTTTGAATATGAGGCATTTTTGCATCACTCTGAGCATATTTTGCCATATCTCCAGGTGAAATGTATTGAGGGCAGAATATCTCAGAGAAATTTGTATTATTGGGTTGGCCATAATTGATGTCTCTTTCGTATTGGATAGGTAAAGAAGTATGTTGTTTCAGCCAGTCAAAAGCGGCGTAAAAGTTTGACCCGTCTCCGGCTTCATTTCCCAACGACAATGTAACTACCGAAGCGTGATTTTTATCTCTTTCATACATTCTCTGTATGCGCTGCATATGTGCTTCTTTCCACCTGGGTTTGTTACCAAGGGTTACGCTCAGGTCATATCCTAATCCATGGCTTTCAATATTCGCTTCGTCGACAACGTACAATCCATATTCATCGCAAAGTTCCATCCAATATGGGTCAGATGGATAATGTGAATGTCTCACCGCATTAATATTTAGTCTTTTCATCATCTCCAAATCTTTGCGCATATCATCTTTAGTTAAAGTGTGGCCATTGCGTGGATGATGTTCATGCCTGTTGACGCCTTTCAAAAATACTCTTTTTCCATTGACTAAAAAATTACCTTCTTTGATTTCTACTTTTTTAAACCCTATGCGTTGAGGCACAACTTCAAGTATTTTCCCATTTTTGTCCTTCAATGTGATCAACAGTGTATACAGATAAGGGATTTCAGCATTCCAGGACTTTATATTTGGAATCGATGTATTGAATTGTACATTTGTATGGTACTTTCCCAATACCTTTTGAAAAGAAGCTGTTTTATCCTCGTAAATAGTTTTGTTATCAGCATCCTGCAACTGTATCTCTACGCGGAAGCTATCAGGTATACTGTGGTAACCCTTTTCCGATTTATAGTTATTGACTTCAATATCAATGTTTAGCGCACCATCAGTATAATTATTTTCTAATGTTGCGTCAATTTTTACATCCCTTATGTTCAGCTTATGAGTACTGTACAAATATACATCTCTTTCAATACCTGAAAAGCGAAACATATCCTGACATTCCAGGTAACTGGCATCACACCAGCGATACACCTGAAAGGCTAAAAGATTTTCTCCTTCCTTGACAAAATCCGTGATATCAAATTCTGCCGCCAGCTTGCTATCTTCACTATAGCCGACTTTTTTGCCGTTTACCCATACAAAA
The DNA here is from genome assembly GCA_016718205.1 of Saprospiraceae bacterium. Lineage (GTDB taxonomy): Bacteria > Bacteroidota > Bacteroidia > Chitinophagales > Saprospiraceae > OLB9. Next base: position 128,968 of record JADKEB010000033.1, on the reverse strand, counting down.
AGGCAACTTTTGGCATTGCCGACATGGAGAAATATCTGTTTATCTGTAAAACCTTTTGGTAAGACAATATTTTTTCGATAAGACCCGACAGGATTATTATTGGCAGGAATATCATGAGGCGGATTCATCTTTCCATACCTTAGATTGTGTCCTGCAAAGTCATATGGCTGATTGACATAGATTGGAAGTCCATAACCATGAACTTCCCAGCTTGCCGGAATGCGGAAATTAGACCATTGACTATCATCATACCCAAGTTCAAAAAAGTTTGATGGACGGTAGTTTGGATCTTTTACCCAATTAAATTTCCACACACCATTAAGCGATAAATAGTTTTCAGACTTTTCTTTATCAAAACCTTTGGCCATCTGTACATTTTCAAAAGCAAATGAATTGGCTTTCATCGGCAAACGGTTGATGGAAACCAATTCTGGAGTGAGTAATTCTGATGGTAACTGCCCCTGACCATATAAAGTTTGTGTCAATAGCAAGCAGGAAAAGATGAAGATTATTGTTTTTTTAAATAAAGATATATGGGCAACCATTATAAATGTTTTTCAATTTTTAATTGAATATAAAGTATTTGCTTCAAAGAGAACAAAATGAATAAAAAGTATATACATTTGTGCATTATGTCATACATATCACAAAATTATACATTTCCTTTTTCTAATAAAATTTTTATTCTAAAATAATTTTTAAAAACTAACTTTGCCGTTTTTTATGGAAGCACTTAGATCATTCAAGACATTGACTGCTATTGACAATAGTAGTATGGTGGATAAGGTTGAACTTAGCCTACTTGATTTTTTTGCAAAAAAAGAGCTGAAAGTAGGCGATTCTATTCCAAAGGAATTGGAGCTTGCTGAAATACTTGGAGTGAGTCGAACCGTAGTGAGAGAAACATTGACCAGGCTTCGTACTATGGGTTTGATTGAAACCCGCAAGAAGATAGGTACAGTTATAAAAAGTCCTGACATCACCCACATTTTACAGAAGTCAATTATCCCGCATATTCTGGACGACAATACATTGAAGGATATTTTTGAAATGAGACTGGCATTGGAGGTTGGAATGTCAGATTTTGTAGTAGCAAGGGCAACAGATGATGACATCAAAGAACTGTATGAGATTGTCAAGGATGAGCTCACTCCTGATGCCGATTCCTTATTTGACGTAGATTATGAAATAAGATTTCACGGAAAATTATATGAAATCACCGGAAATTCTACACTGAAGGAGTTTCAAAAATTGCTTTTGCCTGTGTATAACTACATTTATTCCAGCGGACTTCTCAGTTTAAAGACTTCAAAAAAGAGATTTACTTCCCACTTACAGCTCGTAGAAATCCTGGCTACCCGTGATACTGAAAAATTCAGGGCAGGAATGCGGAACCACCTTGAAAACCATTTTTACAGGATATTGTAAAGGATAATGTGTGTATAACAAACTATGGACAAGATATTGAGGTGACAGCATTAGATTTTGATTATAATTGCATCTTCACTTCAAATCAAGTTAGAGTATGTTTAAATTTATATGTTTGAGCGAAAGTGAGGAAATTTAATTTTAAACGAGGCATATTTTGCAGTCGTAGCCGGAAGTTCAAGCATAGCTTGACGCTGTACGACGAAAAATATAACGCTGGATAAAATAAAATTTGCCGCTTGAAGCCAAATGATGAAAGTTTAAACATACTCATAATAAACATCACTAAATTATCAGCTTTAATGGGCTAACTTGTGTACATTTGGACAATATTCTAAAATTATATATCTGGCCATGCTTCAAAACATAAATGTAAAAACCTATACCCAAAACAGAAGGCAGTTTCTTAAAAATACAAGCTTTGCTGCATCTCTGCTTTGTATACCTGAAATATCATTTTCATCATCGATTACAACAAAAGGAAAATCCGTGACATTTGGATTGATCACTGATGTGCATCACGGTTATGCCAATGATGCACAAGCGAGGTTGGAGTCGTTTATAATTGAAGCTGCAAAACAAAAGCCTGATTTTATCATCCAGTGTGGAGATTTTTGCCATCCAAATGCTGAAGCCAAACCATTTTTAAATCTCTGGAATTCATTCAAAGGTGAAAAGTTTCATGTTCTGGGAAATCATGACATGGATCATGGTACTAAAGAAAATATTATGGATTTTTGGGGTTTAAAAAACAGATACTATTCATTTGATCGGGGAAATTTTCATTTTATTGTATTGGATGGCAATTATTTATTGAAAGATGGTCAGTATGTAGAGTATGAAAAAGGCAATTATTTCAGATTTATAAAAAGTCGGGATTACATAAATCCTGAGCAAATAGAATGGCTCAAGAGTGACCTGGCTGCCACTGATAAACAATGTATCATTTTTTCACATCAATCTATCGGAGAGATATGGGGTGGATATTGTGTACCTAACCGCCACGATGTCAGAAAAGTCATAGATGATGCCAATAATCGTCCGGATTTTCAAAAAGTGATCGCATGTTTTAGTGGACACCATCATGTAGATGACCATAGCATCATTAATAAAGTCCATTATTTCCAGATGAATAGCGCATCTTATTACTATGCTGGTGAAGGTTTTGGTTCGGAAGGTGGAAAATCGATGTACAAAGATACTCTTTATGCGTTTGTTTCTGTAGATACTTCGGGTAAAATAGAAATAGAAGGCCGCCAAAGTCACCTTGTATCTCCTACACCTACAGAAAAAAAACATCCTGATGCTGCCCGTATTACTGCGAAAATATCGGACTGGAAGGTACCATTTTCAAAAAAGTAAAATTAGAAAATAACATGAATATCTTAAACTCATTTTTTCATTTTTCCTTGCTCAGATCCAAAATACCATTTTCAGTGGCTCTAATACTGATATTGTCATCTGGTGTATATGGACAGAAAACATCAACAGATTGGCTTATAACTCCGGTAAAACAAAAAAGCCAGATCATCCAAGGCGACAAATATCTTGAGCTAAACAACGGTTTGATTTCCAGGCGTATACAAATAACTCCCAATACAAGTACCACAAGCTTCAAAAACCTAAGCACAGGAGAAGAATTCATTCGTTCTGTCAGACCAGAAGCCAGAATAACAATAAATGGTGAAACCTATAATATTGGTGGGCTTTATGGACAAAAAGAACATGCTTATCTCCTTGAAACATGGATCAAAGACTTTGTGAAAAAGGAGGCTGACTTTCAGTATACAAGATATGAATCCGGGGAAGTACAACCACATTTTCAATGGAATTGTCAGACCTGGGCATCCAATAAAAAATGGCCCACAGGCAAGCATCTCCAATTATTTTTTACATCAAAAATTCCAGCTCTTAAAAATATCGAAGTTGTAGTACATTATGAAATATTTGATGGAATTCCGGTCATCAGCAAATGGGTCACCATAACAAATCTTTCAGCTGAGCCTATAAAAATCAATCAGGTCGTCAACGAAATCCTGGCACTTGTGGAAGAAGAATCAGCTGTAATTGGAAAACCTGAAAAAATGAAAAAGCCCCAAAAAATCTACATCGAAAATAACTTTGCATATAACAATGCCATGCGATACGAACTTTCTGATCAGGGCACACACTGGCATACTGACAGTACCTACACTTCACAGGTCAATTACAATTACGAGACACCCTGCGTTGCAGAAGTCTATCCAAATCAGGGTGTAGGAATAGAATTGGCTCCCACAGCTAACTTCAAATCCATACGCACCTACGAATTGTTATTGGACTCCTATGATCGCGAACGCAATGGTCTCGCGCGCAGAAAGATGTACAGAACACTATTTCCGTGGACAACACAGAATCCCATATTTATGCATTTAGTGAGCACTGACTCTGTACAGGTAAAAAACATCATAGACCAATGTGCAGAGACAGGATATGAGATGGTTATCCTTAGCTTTGGGAGTGGCCTGAACATGGAGGACGACTCGCCGGAAAATATCAGAAAATTTAAAGTTCTGACCGATTATGCACATAGCAAAGGAATAAAACTGGGTGGTTATTCACTATTCAGCAGCCGCAGGATAGATGATGAAACAGACGTCATAGATCCTATAACGGGACTTCCAAACAAAGGAGCATTTTTTGGGCACGCACCTTGTATGGCTAGTAAATGGGGCATCAACTATATCAGAAAAATCAGAAAATTCATCACTGAAACAGGATTTGACCTGCTGGAACACGATGGCCCCTACCCTGGTGATGTGTGCGCTTCTACATCACATCCGGGTCATAAAGGACTGGAAGATTCTCAATGGGTACAAATGGAAATGCAAAAACAACTTTATCGTGATCTCAATGCTCACGGAGTATACATCAATGCACCGGACTGGTACTTTTTAGATGGTTCCCATAAGATCGCCCTTGGATACAGAGAAGTCAATTTTTCTCTCTCACGTGCACAACAAAAAATACTTAATCGCCAAAACATATACGATGGTACTTGGGACAAAATACCTTCTATGGGGTGGGGATTTGTACCGTTGACAAGATATCAGGGAGGTAGCGAAGACGCCATTTTGGAACCATTGAGTGAACATCTGAATGACTACAAACAACTGATGATCCAATATTATGGGGCCGGTGTTCAGGCTTGTTACCGCGGACCCAGACTATATGATACTGAAGATACCAAAAAAGTGGTCAAAGAGACCATAGATTGGTACAAAAAGTACCGAAACATCCTGAATTCAGATATCATTCACTTGCGAAGGGCCGACGGAAGGGACTGGGATGGCGTCATGCATGTGGATCCACTGTTAAAAGAAAAAGCATTTGTCCTTTTGTACAATCCGCTAAAAACAAATATCACCCGCAAAATCAAGTTACCACTTTACTATACCGGATTGACAAAAGATGCCAAAATAAGTCTGCACGACTCCTTACCTAAAACATATACTTTATCCAGAGATTATCATACAGAAGTCGAAGTGACCATACCCGCAGAAGGATATATTTGGATGGTAGTGAGATAAGATAAAACCACATCATCAAATCAAAATGAATAAAAGAACTAATCCATTACAAAAAAATGGATAAAGAATTTTACCTTTGCACTGTTAAAAAACAACGGCCTCATAGTTCAACTGGATAGAATATCAGACCCGCCTGACCACTACGTAGTAGGCGGGCAGGCTTCGGCTTTATCACACATTAAATAGCCAAAACAAGTAGCAGAAGAAGATTTATTCGTAAAAATTATTTGCTTAACAGTTAAGTTATTTTACTTTTGCGGTTTAAAATATTCTTGGCCTCATAGTTCAACTGGATAGAATATCAGGTTTCGGCCCTGAGGGTTAGGGGTTCGAATCCTCTCGAGGTCACTAAAGCCGCATAAAAGCGGCTTTTTTTCATTATGTTTTTTGTGTTTATGATTTATAATAAGTCTTCAAACTGATTATATATCGGACAAACCAATAATCTGGAAAATAGGTTATTCATTGTTCGGACTAATTGTCACTTCAATGCTGATTAAGCAAAGTCAAGTACTTAGAGCTAAAATCACCAAATTCTAATCCTATCCGCCAAATACCATTCCCAACTTCCAACTCATCAGCCTCGAATACATTAGATAGTATGTCTCGAGAAGTTTTCTGGGTGAATTATAGATCTTCATGATAACTGGTCCATAGTAGTTCTTTCCAAAATACTGCATTCAAATCATTATCTTTCATTAGGATACTAAAGCTATATTTGTCAAAAAAAAGTCAAATAGATAAAATAAATCGGAAATAGATATCACCATATACGAAAAACAATTACTTTTGTACCGGCCGCTGCCTACAATGTCATTGGATTTCTGCACCCGTTGCCAGTGAGAAAGTAGGCAGCATTTTTTTTTGCCTTCTCTTTCAACAATAATTGTCTTTTTGATACCCATCTTAAATCTTCATTGTTATCCCTTAGGAAATATTCAAGGGTAACACAGATTTTTTACAAGACTACAAGACTATAAGGGAAACGTTTGATTATCAACGCAGTGGAAATCAATGTTTTTCCATTCACTTTATCAAAAACTTTTCTGTGTGGACTCAAGCATAAAATATTTTAATAACTTAAAACTTAGTAATTACAATTAAATATTCTTGAAATGCTATTATTACTTTTTACCCGCTAATAAATATAAAACCGCCATACGTATGGCTACACCATTTTCGACCTGATCAAGGATGATGGACTGACCTGAGTCGGCGACATCACTGGTCAACTCCACTCCTCTGTTGATGGGTCCGGGATGCATGATCACAATATCCTTATTGATCTCCTGTAGTAAGGACTTATTGATTCCATAATACAGGGAGTATTCTCGCAGCGAAGGTATGTATTTAATATCTTGTCTTTCAAGCTGGATTCTGAGTACGTTGGCTACATCGCACCATTGAAGGGCTTTTCGGATGTCATATTCTACTTCTACGCCGAGAGATGTGATATATCTGGGTATAAGAGTGGCCGGACCACAAACTTTAACATTGGCACCCAATTTTTTAAGGCAAAAGATATTACTCAATGCGACTCTGCTGTGAAAAATGTCTCCAACGATCACAATATTTTTCCCTTCCACAGATCCCAGTTTTTCTTTAATCGAGTAAGCATCCAGTAGTGCCTGTGTGGGATGTTCATGGGTACCGTCGCCGGCATTGATGATATTGGCATCGATATGTTTTGCCAGAAAATGGTGCGCTCCGGGAGCTGGATGACGCATGACTACCATGTCCACTTTCATGGCCAGTATATTATTTACGGTATCGAGCAAGGTCTCTCCTTTGCTGACTGAGGAAGAAGATGCTGCAAAATTCACCACATCTGCTGAGAGTCGTCTTTCAGCTAATTCAAATGAAATTCTGGTTCTGGTAGAGTTTTCAAAAAATATGTTTGCAATAGTGACATCACGCAAGGAAGGAACTTTTTTGATAGGCCGGTTGATGACATCCTTAAACTCATCTGCTGTACTGAAAATCAACTCAATATCCTCTTTTGTAATATATTTTATTCCTAATAGATGTTTTGTACTGAGTTGGGTTTGCATTTATGAGTTGTTAGATTTAATCTGTATATTACTTTATTTTATGTCATTGGTCTTTGCCTGCAAAAAGTAAAACAGCATCTTCTCCATCTTTTTCTTTCCACCTTACCCTCACGTAAGCTTCTTCTACAGCGTCTACTGCAATGCCAAGATAATCAGCTTTGATTGGAAAATGTCTGTTGAATCGTCTATCCACCATGCACAACATTTCGATTTTTCTGGGCCTACCGAGATCTTGTATCGCAGCGATGGCCGCATGAACAGTTCTTCCGGTGTATAAAACGTCATCGATCAGAATGATATCTCTATTTTCTACAGTAAATGAAATATCTGTGGCTGATGCCCTGATCGGTGTATCTCTCCTTCTAAAATCATCCCTATAAAATGTGATATCCAGCATGCCGTATTTGAAATGTTGCTCTCCCAACATATTGACAAGCTGTTGTCTGATCTTTTCAGCCAAAAGCACACCTCTTTCCTGAATACCCACGATACACAAATTGGTTGTGTCCGGATGGTTTTCAAGAATGTGATGACACAATCTTTGAATTGTAAGTTGAATTCTTTCTGATGTTAATATGACTCTTCCTTCATGCATAATCAGGGACAAAGATAAGAATCTAATTTTATGATTACAATATAACTCACTGATTAAAGTTTGATAACGGGCTTTAACCTGACTTACTTTGAGTCACTATTTCATTTATGTTTAGGATTTTTCATATTCTCCTTTCCTGAATACTGATATACATCATATTGGTTACTTATCAACATTATTAAAAAGACAATTGTTTGATGTCAGAATAGTATTAACTTTGCGCAAAATAAAATATTAAAAAAATGAAAAATTTATTAATTTTTGCCTTTGCAATGATGGTTTCATTTGCAGGCAAGTCACAATTTTACGTTTCAGGAGGTGCCGGATATACATTGGGTATGCCTGAACAAATACTAGGTATAAACACCGTACAGACTTCAGCTACGGCTACTTCCACCACAAATAATTATGGCACTTATGGTGCTGGTACAAATTTAAGATTGAATTTGGGTTATTTTTTCAATGACAAGCTTGGGGTGGATTTAGGTTTTGCCTATCTCATGGGCAAACAACAAGACGTAACTACATTTACTTATGCTGCTGCTAATGCGTCATCATACCAAAAAGCGACTTCTACAGCTATTGGATTCGCTCCGGCGCTTGTTTATAAACTCAATGGAGGATTGTACGGTCGATTTGGAATAGCAACAAAAGTAGGTGGAAAAGTGGATGTCGATATATATGGCAAACAACCATTTTCCGGTGCACCAACCACCGCATACACTGAGACCAAGGCAAAAGCTGAAATTCATGGCCAACCACCTTTTGGTTTCATAGGAGCGTTAGGATATGAGATAAGTCTTGGAAAACTTGGACTTTTTGCAGAAGCAGAATACCTCGGCATCAATGTAAAAAGAAAATCACTGACGATGAATGAATTTGACACCAGTGTGTATCAAAATAATGGGACACTAATTCAGGCCGGTGCAGCCACTTTGGAAAAATTGCCTCCAGGTAACTTTAAAGAAGTCACTTATAAAGAAAGTGCAACTTCGCCTCAAGGGGCAGAGCAATTGTCTCTCGTGAGCCCATATTCATCACTTGGTATCAACATCGGTGTAAAATTTTCATTTAAATAACTATAACTATCTAAGGTTCTCAACCTAGTGCTTTGAAAGAGCCAATAGAAAAATGCTGTATCATTTCTTTTAGGAATGATACAGCATTTTTCTTATATTAAACAGAAAATTGAACGCCAAACTGAGCATCATAATTATTTAATTTACACTACATTATGATTTAATTTTTAATTTTGTCGTAGAATATTTTCTGTTCACTTTAATTATAATGGGAGCGATTATAAATTCATTGTATTTTTAATAGCTGAGAAGCTTATTTTTTCTATTTTTGCGGCTTAAAAATTCCAAGCTTTATGCATCATTTGTCAGAACAGGAACTCGTAAGACGCGAAAATCTCAATAAACTCACTGAAGCCGGTATTGTAGCCTATCCAAGTGCCACCTTTGAAATCAATGCCAATGCGCTCGAAATCAAATCTAACTTCAAGGAAGGTGATACTACCTATCAATCAGTCAGTCTGGCAGGAAGACTCATGTCAAAACGTATTATGGGTAAAGCTTCATTTGCTGAACTGCAGGATAGTTCTGGAAGAATTCAGATCTATATCAACCGGGATGAAATATGTCCGGAAGAGGATAAAACCTTATACAATGATGCATTTAAAAAGTGGTTTGATCTGGGCGATTTTATCGGAATCAAAGGTTTTGCTTTCTATACTCAAATGGGAGAATGTACCGTGCATGTGACTGAACTACAGATGCTTTCGAAATCCCTCCGGCCATTACCTGTAGTAAAAAAGGATGATGAAGGCAATGTGTTTGATGCATTTTCTGATCCTGAACAACGGTACAGACAAAGATATGTAGATCTTGTGGTCAATGATCACATCAAGGATGTCTTTGTAAAGAGAACTAAAATGTACAATTCTATGAGGTCGTACCTCAATGAAAAAGGATATCTCGAAGTAGAAACACCGGTATTGCAACCACTTTATGGTGGAGCTGCTGCCAGACCTTTTACGACTTTTCACAATACTCTTGATATGAAACTTTATCTAAGGATAGCTAATGAGCTGTATCTCAAGAGATTGATTGTTGGCGGGTTTGATGGAGTTTACGAGTTTAGCAAAGACTTCAGAAACGAAGGAATGAGTCGATTCCACAATCCTGAATTCACCCAGATAGAACTATATGTTGCATACAAGGACTACAAGTGGATGATGGAATTGGTGGAAGAAATGGTGGAGAAAGTGGCATTGGATATTTATGGTACAACACAGGTCCAAGTGGGAGAAAATCTTATTGATTTCAAGCGTCCATGGAAAAGATTCACCATGTATGAAGCCATTGAACATTTTACAGGGATAGACATCAGTGCAATGGATGAAGCCGCCCTCAGAGATGTGGCCCACAAACTGAAAGTACACGTGGACAACACTATGGGAAAAGGAAAGCTGATAGATGAAATCTTTGGTGAAACTTGTGAAGGCAACCTGATACAGCCTACATTTATTACAGACTATCCGGTAGAAATGTCCCCACTCGCAAAAAAGCATGCACATAAACCCGGTCTTGTCGAACGATTTGAGGCTATTTGTAATAAAAAAGAAATATGCAATGCTTTTTCAGAACTTAATGACCCCATAGACCAAAGACAAAGGTTTGAATCTCAGCTGGAATTAGGTAAAAGAGGAGATGAAGAGGCAATGGTCCTGGATGAAGATTTTCTCAGAGCTCTGGAGTACGGAATGCCACCTACAGCTGGGCTAGGTATAGGAATGGATAGATTAGCTATGATTATGACCAATCAAAATTCCATACAGGACGTACTGTTTTTCCCTCAGATGAAACCGGAGAAAGAATAATGTGATCATTCCCGGATCTAATAGTGTATTTTGTGTAAATAACAAAATGCACAATTGAAATATTTTCAATATTTTCAATCATTTATTGCTTATAATCTAAGAAACTCTACTTAGATTTAACTAATGCCTCTAACATTACACTGCATTCCATAGGAATAAGAGTATGTTTAAAATTTTTCTTAGTTGTAAATCAAGAGATTATGGTTCTGACAATAAAATAATCAACGCATTTAGCCTGCCTGCCAACTATCCCACCTCCACCATTTTCCGTACTCATCCCCGTAGGATCGACGTAAGTGATGGGATTGTTCATGGTGTAGGCGTAAGAACTCCAGTTGGGATACATCTCCGCCAGCGGATCGACACTTAGCCACACACTTATCCGGGGATCGTAATAAATCCAATCCAAAAATGATCACAAGCCGCAAAATCAATTTGCGGTGCTCTCATTATTTTGACTTCAACGTCAAAATTGCTACGCACCATTCGTTTACATCCAGCTCCTTGCCGCGTCAATATTTCAATGAACTCCATGCCGCAAGCCGTTGTTTGCGGTTCATTCCTTATGAAGCCATTTCGTATGGCTTCATTTTTTGCAATAGCAAAAACCAGTCAATCACTATCTGGCTTGCCATCGACTCTCTGCCACCCACCCGAGCACAGCTCGGTTCCTTCATTATAGAGTGATTTTGTATCACTCCATTCTCTGCCTTTGCAGAGACCATTCAGTCCGGCAAATATAAAGATTTTTTGTCATTCTAAAAAATCTTAGTCCTGCTTGCAGGATATAGCAAAATTGGTATGGTTGACCATTTTGATCTGATAAAAATGTACTCGAGCCTACATGATCCGGATGGAAGTAATACATTACTGGCACAATTGCCCGCTACCTCGCAGTCGCCTGGTGCAAGTGGTTGATTGGGGGTTATTTTTATACCACCGTAACAGGTCCTTCTTTTTTAAGAGAAGGATTTAGCCAGCCTGCCGGCAAGGCAGGGATGAGTACAATCGCAAAAGCCACACAACTTTTCTTATTGTCGTATGGCTTTCGTTTATACTATTCATTCTGTCTCCGATTCATGGCGCAGCCATGGCATCACTCAGACGTAGTATATACTATGCCTAGCAGAGATTAAGAATTACACTTAATATTTATTACAAAATATTATTTCGTACCCAATCTTCCCTTAAATATAATTATTGTTACCAATGAAATTAAAAATATTGTAATTATATAATCAATATAGCTAGGCAATGAAAAATCAACAAACCTATAGAGATAAACAAGAATAATAAAACATCCAAGAGCTATTACAAATCCAACAATAAATAATTTAATAGAATGGTTTGATACAGGTAATAAATAATATAGGATAGACGTAAGAATACACGTCATTATTGCCAATCCAACATATCCATGATCTTTTCCAAAATGCAAATTAGGAAATGTAGTAAATGTGAAATATGAAGTTGCAATCCCCAAGTAATATATCAGGAAGATTAATTTAGTTCTGTTCCACTCCATTCTTTATTGTATTTAAATATTGTTTTGTAGCTTTTGTCGCAACAGCTTCAGCAGCTCGAGTATTATACGTAATATTTTTACCTTTAGTTTCAGGTACTACATTTGTGTAATTTGACCCCGCACCAACATCGTGATTCATTTCCCTATGAGATCCACTTCCCGTTCCAGGGTATTCTCCAGTTTTTAGATTAGATTCTAGCAATTGAGAGAAATCGGAATATTGTGGGTCTGACAAAACATCTTGAAACGTAGGAATTAGATCTAAACTAGTTTCGCCATATTGCTGAATATATAATTCAATATAATTTGAATGAGAATAAAAGTCTTGAATAGTATGTAAATTTCTACCCACCAAATGACCAAATCCAAATTCAGTCATTTTCCCATTTTTATAACCTTCAATTATCTCAATGGTTGAGCTGAAAATTGAACGAAAATTATTTTTAATTTGTGAGTAATTCATACCATCAAAATGAGATGATTTATTGTTTGTCTCTCTTAAATCTGGGTATGTAACTCCTCCACTTAAAATAGTTCCTGTACCCATTAGTCCGTACATAAATTCTTTATTATTTGCTCTATTCTTTCTGCCAAAATTTATTTCAAATCCCTTTGAAGCATTTACAGTAATTCTTTGATGAACATCAAGTAAGAAATTGCCATCGGGGTCTATATATCTTAAAGGGTTATTTGCAGTGTATACATATGGAGAAAAAGTAGGGTAATCTGATGCCATTTTGTCAACCCCATGCCACAAACTTATCCTAGGATCATAATACCTCGCCCCATAATAATACATCCCCGTCTCATCATCCAGCTCCTTGCCGTTAAACTTATAAGGAGTCGCCCAGCCACCAGCTTTCTGACTTGCCATCGACTCTCCGAATGGCAAATATAGCAAAAATTGGTATGGTTGACCATTTTGATCTGATAAAAATGTACTCGAGCCTACGTGATCCGGATGGAAGTAATACAGATTACTGGCACAATTGCCCGCTACCTCGCAGTCACCGGGTGCAGGTGGTTGATTGGTGACTGTCACAGTGCCCAGTCCAAACTGTCCGAATACATAAGTCAGGTCTACCTGTTGCCTGGATGGCAATGTTGCTGTCTCTGCTCCTCCTACTGCTGCTCCGCTCAGGTAACCACTCACTGATCCTCCCAGCCTGCTGGACACGCGCTCAGAGCCATTGTAATAGTGTTTGGTCACATATCCGTTGGGACCAACTACGATATATCCACTCTCATAGATCGTATAGTTGCCTATAGTGGCTGTGGTACTTTGCGGCACTCCATTGACTGATACGACGGTGACATTGCCTTTACCTTTGAGCGTGCGCTCTCCATGGGCATCATAGATATAATGCTGGAGCGACTGGTCTGCTATCCTGATAGCTTTGAGCATGTTGCTCTCATCCCACAGCATGGTTTTGTTCTCACCTGCAGGATTGTTGTGGGTCAGCGTATTGCCGTTGGCATCATAGGGAGAATGAGAGTAAAATTAATAATAAGGTTTGGGGGATTTTCATTTATATATGTTATTTTGTAATAAAAATTTAATTACAATATGTTCATTTATGTTTTATTTTGGCAAGATTCTTTTATTAAGATAATCTATAATAATACTTGCTCCTAATTTTAATCCTTTTTCATCGAAAAAATTACTGTCAACAATTTCGGAATAGCAATTTATTGAACTGTGGACAATCAAGTTTTTTAGTTCTTTTAAAAAGAATTTAAGTTTTGATCTAAAATATTTTGTAAAATATTTTGGTAAACTTGGGTTGTCTAAAAAGTAAATATCTTTAAATTCAATTATCAAACTATATGGTTGACCTTCAATTTGATAAACAGGATGTATATCAAGATTAATTGACTCAAATGGTCTATAATTTTTTAATTCACTGTATTTCGATAAATTTGGTTTAATATATAAACTATATTTCATCTGTTGTTCAATTGTTTTTCTGTTATATATTAAAAAATCCTCTAATTTTAAGCGTTTGTTCTTCAAATTATCCTGTCTGTAAACACTATATAAATCTTTAACGGTAAAGTATTTGTTTACCAAAAGTAAAATATCTATTAAAGTGTTAGATTCAACATTAATATTTTCAAATTCAATATTATAAATAATGAATTCATTAAAAATTATACCATTCAATTCCATCAGTTCCTTGTATTAGAATTTTTTTAAATAATTTAAACCTATTTGCATCTTCCTTTTTTACTAAGTTAATAGAGTCAATTATATCGGCTCTATTGTGAACAGTTGAAGTTAAAACTCCGTGAACATCAAAATACCCTTGATCAAATTCATTTACTTTATCACCTAATGCTCTAGCATTTGCATTTAGCGCACTCCAAGTATTTGTCTCACATTTCTTTAATGTTACAATTTTTCCGGATTTAGTTACTGCATCAATTCCTGGAAACGCAGTTGTTAACCCAGTAATTTCTTCCTTAAGTACTTCCCCTAATGTTTCCATTTGCTGAATTTCTTTATCCTTAATACTTGAACCTTTTATTTTTTTCGCCCATTTTTTTCCTGTAATATCTTGAATGTCGGTAAGGGTTTTACCACATAATTTTTTTAACCACCCCCCCCAACATGTATTATGCACCACTAAACCCTCATTCCCTACCAAAAAATTATGCAAGTCCTTGACTTCCAGATTATACACATGGTGTGTCCCCTGTAATTTAGTAATTTTAGACACTTTTGATTGCCCAAAGTAAGACAGGACTACCTCATCTTTTTCAAGCTCAAAGGCATGTTTCCATCCACCAGCAGAAGCAGAATATACTGGATGATTTTCTGTGATACCAAGGCTGTCACCAGACTCAAAGTGCACCATCAGCACTTTATCTGAGACATGGGTAAATAAACCTGTCACTGGGCGATAAGCATATCCATCTGCTATGTCTTCATCCGGTACTTTTTGCGGTAGGATGTGTTTGATATCTGTGATATGAAATGGACCTGAGATACCTTGTTCCAGCAAATTCATGTGTACAGTATCATTGAGTTGATAACCTTTTTCCTTTATCCAGTCCTGGTGTAAGGCGAGTTGGCATTTACTTTGTGCTTCGACTTGCTCAAAAGTTACGCTGTACCAGTCCTTATCATTGAGCTGGTATGTATCTCTTACCCTTTGTTCATCTGATGTGTATGGGTCTTTATGATTTGATTTGGTATCAAATTGTAAATCTGATGATGCTGTCAATGTGGAAATAGATACAATGGTTGCCTTAGCTAAGTCCTGAGACTGTCCAAATAGCCTACCCAATGATGCAAGCATAAGCATCACGGAGAGTAGTGTTATTTGGACTATAGGTTTCATAAATTATACTGTTTTCCTGTTTTTAATATTTACCATATGTAATTGATAATGTGTATTTTACTCCCAGTCAACCCATAAAAATCTATATGCTTACCATCACTGCTCGCTGTGGGTATCATAGGTTGAGATAATGCCCAATGTGATGCATCCAGTGAGAATAAAGTGGTGGTTGGCCCAAAGGTGAGGGATTGGGACTGGAGGGAGAATGTGATGATCAAGAGTGAAAGGGTTTGGTGGATCTTCATGTTTTCAAAATTTTATTTAATTTTATTTAGGGAAAATATCAATGTCTTCGCGACAATCGTGACTCTATGTACCAATGAGGTTGTTCAAAATACTGGACAGGTATTTTTTGTTTCATTATGCCTGTGATGATTT
Source organism: Saprospiraceae bacterium (assembly GCA_016718205.1). Classification (GTDB taxonomy): domain Bacteria; phylum Bacteroidota; class Bacteroidia; order Chitinophagales; family Saprospiraceae; genus OLB9. The sequence goes on along the minus strand of JADKEB010000033.1, from coordinate 113,194 downwards.
CTTCTGGTGTCAAGCCAAGTTTTTTGGCTGTTTTGATGATTGACTTCTGATTCACTTCTATGGTTTTCTTTTGTGTGCCAAAGACATCAAATCCTTCTCCTTCTGATGTAAAGCGACCATAGACAAATTTTCCTTTTGATGACCAAGCTAGTGAAGCTATCTGTTCATCATCATTGTTATACTCAAAATATGCGGCTGTGCCAAATGCCTTGCTGAGTTTGTTGAGTACGTCCTGTAGATGTGGAGTTTGTTGCTCTTCTTTTGTGATGTAAGTCTGGAGATCGGGATAAGAGATATATGGAGCATTAAATCCAAATATGATCGTATGACCAGTAAATGTGGCGATGGCAACTTTATTTTCTCTTTGTACATCGTCGATGATGGTGGTGATGTCGCCATCTTTTATACGTGGTTGAATTCCCAGAATATTAAATATTTCAGTTACATCATCTGTTGGCAAATACCACCACCTGCATTGATCTTCTATGGATTCCAACACATGGCTCTGCTCTTTAGTGAGTTTGATGCCTCGATTTTCTTCTTTGATGCGATAAGCCTCTAAATATTTATCATCAACAAGTTCAAGGGTATCCCTATCCCACATATTACAATTCAATTTTTTTGCAAACTCAGCTGCTAATTTTATTTCTTCATAAAGAGCTTTCTGGTTAAATGAAACCAAAAGACTAAAATTCACATAACCAATTTCAATTGATTTATTTTCATCTATACTGTAAAATGCTGTTAATTTCTTCGGGAGATCTGGATGTTCAGCAAAAAACGCTTTACTTGATTCTCTTAGTTCGTCCCAAATCAACCAATTACAACTTTCTACTAATGAAATAAATTGTTGATAATTAATCAAAACCGAAGGATACCATATATCCTTTTTATGCGTGCTTTTATCAATGATTTTATATGATTTGTTCATATTCTTAAAATAAACTTTCTATAGTAAATACTTCAAATTTGATTCCTCTTTTCCCTAAGTTTTGGAATGTCGCAAAATTTGCCCATTCATTGACTTTATTTGCTGGTACTGCTATATATAACCAAACTTCATCGGCTTTAAGTGTTATTCCATCTGTTATTTTTCCCATTTAAAGCAATTTTTTTCTAATTCATCTATATGTTTGGAATTGTAATTTAGCCATTCGCCAGGACTACTTTTAGTACTTTTAAGACTAGCTACTAAATTCTTTGAACCTATCTTTTTGTAAAAATCTATAGCTTTGAAATTTGGATTGATAACATTTGTCCATTTCCATGATGAAAATTTTGTTTTACTTAATAATGTTTCAAAAAAACGACCCCTTCCAAAAAATGAATCTAAAATATCACCTCCCTTCACTGGACCTTTTTTTGCCCACCACTCTGCTATTTGCTGACTCTTTAGTGATTTTGAAAGATTATTAATGAATTTATTAGCAAGCTTAATAAGATCCCCACAGCTATTATGCACCAAATACCCCGCATCACCTACTAGATAATTGTGGGTAGCATCGACCGTTAAGTTATAGACCGTATGTGTGCCTTCCTGCTTTTCTTTGGAAGTAAGTACAGCAATGCCAGCCTTGGTTTTGACTACATCTCCGGCATTGAGCAAAGCAACTGGTTTCCAAAGCCCCGAGACAGCATCCATAAACGGATGCATCGATGTGACTTCTACCTCTTCCCCATTGTCAAATGTAAGTTTCCAAACGTCATTAGAAGTGTGGGCAAAGAAAGCTGTTACAGGTGAAAATACAAAATCATCATCGGAATCTTCATCAGTAGGGATCTTGGGTTGGTTGATCTTTCGGAGATCTGTAACTGTGTATATGCCTTCTATACCTTGTATTACAGCCCCTAAGAGATAAGACAAAGTTACAAATAAAATTTTGTAACTATGCACATGCAAGACAAGGAATCAGGCACAAAGAAATTCACAGATGTGGAGAAACCCAGATCATTGAAGAGGTAAAGTCTAAAGGACTCAAGGTGACTTTAGCGAAGTACGATTATTTCAGGGACGTACTACTATTGGAAAAGTAAATTGTTATTCGGTCCGCACCGGAAGGTCTTAAGCACAAAAGAGTACTGAGAATGTCAACTTATCAAAAAATTGGAACGGGAAAACGAGCAATTGAAAATCTTGCTGGCAGAGAAGGAACTTGAAAGCAAGTTAAAGGACGAATTGATAAAAAAAGTATCCAGAAGGAAAAGGTCTCGTTAGTATTGAGTATCGGCTCGGGGATGTCGTTTGAAGATTGTTTGAGTATAACAGGTATCACCCGCAATCAGTTTTATCACAAGCCCAAAGGCAATAAACAGGGTAAACCACTGTCAAAGGATACCAAATGGAGAAACCCCAACACAAATCAAATGGAGAAAGTCCCTAATGCAAAAGTTGTTGAGGATATATGTGAAATCAAAGGAGACGTAAATCAAGCAGATTATTACAAACTCATATGTGTAGCCTTGTGCCTGAAAGGGTCTATATAAATCACAAGAAAGTGTTTCGCCTTATGCGGGAACATGATTTATTGCTAAAGAAGGCCAAATCAACGGGCAAAGACTATGTTAAACATCGTCGGATAGTACCTACCAAGCCATTGGAAATTTTAGAGATGGACATCAAATACATCTGGATCAAACAAAGTCGTAAGTATGCCTATGTATTGACCATAATAGATACATTTACCAGATACGTATTATGCTATAGTGTAGGATATTCCATGCGTACCACACAAGTAAAGGCAGCATGGGAATTATCATCACCTATTTTCAAGGCACATTAAAGCCGATGTACAACTTAGGTTGAAATACGCAATGACAATGGCAAGCAATTTTCAAGTGATGAAATCAGGGATTTTTAAAGAAAATTTCCTGATGCAAGTATTCACACACCCATACACTCCCGAAGAGAATGGTCATATAGAAAGCTTTCATAAAACCTTAGGCAAGGCCCTAAAAGATGATGAATTTGCCACCTTAGGCGATGCTGAAAGGAGACTGGATGTATTCTACAATACCTATAATAACCACCGAACTCATGGTGCAACAAAAGTGCCGCCAGCGAAATTTTGGGTGCTGTATGATCAAGGTAAGGTGGATGTCACCATCTTGGAGAAAGAGAGAAAGTCAAAGTATAAGCTAAAAGTAGCTTATCAAGAAATAGCAAACATACCCAATATAAATAAATACGAAAATTGGGTAATACGAGCCTAAAGGAAGCTCTCTCTCAAAATAAGCCGTCCGCAGGACACCGTTTTTTTGAACGAATGTCAGACTTAAAGCTCCAAATGTAAATGCAATGGTAGGCCTACACATTACAATCTGAAAATTGGTACAAAATGTCGCCCATTATCAGCTCTCTCATTGCAAAGATATGGTATATTTGTTTTCATTTTTTAACTAATCGTAATTTTGTCTGATAATTAGGGGGTTGCATCACCTTGCTCAGGTATGGACAAAAAGGCATAATCACCTATGGCTCTAATATCATACTCTATTAAAGAAGCATCATGCAGGGATAATTGACACGAGTGCGTTCCATTTTGTGAAATAAAAGATACTGCGTTTAATTGTGGGGGAGCTTCATTTTTTAATGATAAAAATCCATATTCTGCACCAGTAATTGCGTCATTATTAACCAATTTTCCATGACTCAGCACAATATCATGAAGGGTTATATCTTTTATTAGCTTTTGACTGCTTAAAGATGTATAAACAGTTGTACTTCCTGTGAAGCACCCATATTTCATAAGTTGGGTAGAAAAGCATTTCGCTCCTATTTTTGCGACTGTTCCTGAACTATTTCCTACCAATCTTACCAAACCGGAAATAGCTTCAGGTATTTTTCCAGCCAATTTTTCGCCAACTATTTGGGACAATACACTTTCACCAATGGCCCATATGAAATCTCTTAATCCTTGCTCTGCCGTATAATACTGATCAGAAGTTGCTTTACTGATAACGACAATAAAACCTTTCCCTATGGCTGTGATAAGTGTCGAAGCAGCCTTACTTTTTTCCATGGCAATAGACTGGATATCCCTTCCCATGCAGCACCCATATAACTAACTGATTTAAATGCTGATGTCCAATCATTAATATTTTCATCAGTGAGTCTATTTCCAACAGCTTGCAAACAAGCATCTATAGCAGCATTTCCAAGTAATTTTAATGCATTGCCCCACGGCGAGAGTGTTACACCTCTTTTACCTGTAGGATTTTCTCCACGGACAGCAACAATTCCTGCAGGATCTTCAAATGGCCCGAAAAGAAAACGAGAATAAAGCCAATAATTGCCATAGTCATCTTTTAGCACTACCCAACACTCTACATAACCTACATTAGCTGCTGCGCTCTGCATATTATCCCATTCCCCATTCGGAAAGCTTTCTTCATCAAGAATATATACAAGGCCATTTATTCCTGTTGAAACTATGGTAGTATCTTCGGTTGTTATTGTAAGACTCGATGCTAATTCAGTTTTTGATTCATTGACTTGTTCTGGGATATAATATGCAGCCCCACCTATTTTCACTTCCTTGCCAAAATAATCATATATCCCATTTTGACCTAAACCCCAGGTTCGATTGCTGCCAATCTCTATTTGCGTTTTCTAAAGCCCAACTCTTTGGTCAATTTTCTATCTATATCTTTGAGACATATGGACGGATCCTGGCTATTGCAAAGACATAATAATATCTTTATTTCTGTATGACAATCATTGATTATTGATAGTGGAGATGGATTGGTCGAGGCGGAAGGTGTATACTTTTTTATCCTATTTTGAATTTTAACTGCATCAGTTTGGGCGAAACAGTTTGAAGCCGGAATTGAAAAGCTTATCCAAAACTTCTTAAAGCTACCATCGAGATTAATCTCTTTGCCTATGGCGAGGTGTGGCGTAGCGGTATTGACCTTAGATGCCAGAAATCATTCCATACGGCTTCCGTACCACCTTGCATATTGGGATTGTAGCCATAAAATCCGAAAGTGTGGACCTTGAAGCCACCGACTCCCGCGTCGGCTATCAGCGTCTTCAGATCACACGCTGCCGTAATGATACGTGTACGCTCTGCCGCATCCCACTCAAGACCCGAGTAGTCGGAGTGGAAGGTGATGCAGTCTTGGTACTGTCCAAATACCTTACCAAGTGATGCTATCATAAGCATCACAGAGAAAAGTGTTATTTGGACTATTGGTTTCATATTGTATTATTGTATTCTGTTTTTATATTTATTTTAGACTAGCGATAATTTTACCAATTGTATTTTACTCCCAGTCAGCCCATAAAAATCTATATGCTTACCATCGCTGCTCACTGTAGGTATCATAGGCTGAGACAATGTCCAGTGTGCTCCATCCAGATTGAACAATGTGGTGGTAGGCCCAAAGGTGATGGATTGGGCTTGGAGGGAGATGGTTGTGAGGAAGAGTGATAATATTCTAACTACAGTCATGATTTTTATATTTTTAAATTGTTACTAATTATTACCAAAAAGAAATTTCTTAGGCAAATCAAGTCCCCTTATTCTGTATTCATTTTCTAACTCCGAAAGATCTGCTCCAGACTTTTTAAGTTCACTATATCTTTTGTCAAGGCAATCTTTATCTAAGAGCTCATACGGCCTCGCATCTCTAAATTCCAGCGATTTAATACGCCAAAATCTTCGTTCCAATTTTATAGATGTTTGATGGATTAATATTTTCTGACAAATTTATTTGAAAAGTGAATTTTTACATAAATCAAAAATATTATCAGCTATTACCAATTTTGAAATATCATCAGAAGTACTTTCATCTATAAAAAAAATCTGATCCTTATCTTTGCCTTCACACTCTAAGTACAATGGATAATTTGATGACATCATACCAATATATAATATTTTCTGTGAAAAATATTTTTGAATCCATAATTCATTATTGTACCGATCTATTTCATTCAAAGAAAATAAATAATCTAATTTTAAAGATGTAAAATTATTGTTAAAGTTATAAGCGTATTCACCAAAACTGTCTGGAAGTAAATCATAGACTTTTATTTTAAAATATGAATCTTCTGGGCTTCCAATTTTAACTTCAAAGGTTTCATGGAATAATTTAAATATAAAAGGAAAAATTACTCCAAATTTAGTTTCATTAAGAAAATTTATTTTTGATTTTCTAATTTTAAGATTGTTTAGATAAGCATCCATTTTATTTTATTATTTTATTCAAAAAATCCAACTAATCCCTTCTGTAAAACAGAAAATCCTCCAGTATGATTTAAACCACCTTTTGAAGCGGTATGAACAGATTGGAGTACAGGAACTAAAGTTTTACCATCTTCTAGATGATGCCATGTGTATCTTACTCCATCAACAAATAAATTCCCCCCACTGCCCGTTACCCTACCTGGATACAAATTTCTTAGCCAATTTGTAGCATCAACAAAATTATAGTCACTCTGAGTATTGGATAACCCAGCTGCTGGGCGATATTGCACATTCACTCCTTTAGGTCGATAATATTCAGAAAAATCAGGAAAGCCCCATTTGTTAAAAGTAACTTTATATTGTGTTCCTGGAACATTTACCCTTACAGGAGGGAAATACCTTCAGGCATTTAAATGTTTTATAGAATTGTTCAATTTTTAACTGAAAAGCATTATCTCTTACAGACATCTTTGTCAGTAAATCCAAATTTTGTCTAACCCATGTTTTATTTATTCCACTTTTATCATCTAATTCTTTTAAAATTCTCCAGGACTTTAATGTCCATGGATACAAAATAAAATGCTTAAAAATTCCTGGATTTTTACCAACATCTATGAGAATGTTTGCAATATACTTTTGCACGGCTGGAATATTTTTCACTTGTGCACCACATCCTTGGATCAATGTACCTAAAGCTGCTTCAGCAAAGGCAAGTAAAGGATTCCACTGTTCATAAGGCTTGTTAATAAAATGATTTAAAAATGCTCCGACAAAATTAACTAGTGGACTATCAAATAAATTGGTGCCAACAGAAATAACTAGACCCACAATCCCTCTTCTATAAGCCACTTCATAAATGCTTCAATGTATCTAGTGCTACGGGAACGAAATAAAGTTATACATTAAAACAAATTTTAATATATTGTGTTTCAGTATTGATATTAATTTGTTAAGCTAAAATTATTTTGTATGCGAGGAATACCAAAGCCACTCCCATTAACCGTAAATTTTAAAATTCATTCAATTATTAAAGATGAAATTGTTAAAGGTTCTTTGCCACAGAAGTACGCAAAACGCTTAGGTTTTATACTTGACGGTATCGAAGGTGAAAGTATTTATAGTACCATGGTAAGGAACAACGTAGCATTTAAGACAGTGCAAAAATGGAGAATAAGATGGGAAAGTTCAGTATCTGAGTTAATTACTTTTTGTGATCATGGTGTAAGCATAAACCAGCCAAGGATTATGAAATATTTAAAAAATATTGGACATACTTAGTGACGAACAAGGCTTGGAGCACCGAAACGCATTACAATTGATCAAGAGGAAAAAATCAGGGCTTTGGCGTGTTGTAAGCCAGCGGATTACGGGATTGAACATACAAACTGGACACGTGAAACGTTGGCACATGTTAGTAAATCATTGGGAATAGTAGATCAAATTAGTGGCAGATATGTAGGCAAGATAATAAAAAAAGGTATAAAGCCGCACAAGAGTCAGTATTGGTTATTTCCCAAAATACCCTGTTGGAATTCCTTCAAAAAGCGTGTAGAAATGATATGTTCACTCATACTTTTTTATATAAGCATCGATTCAGAATCTGACTATTTGTATAGCGTGGACGAAAAACCGGTATACAAGCAAAGAATTTAAAGAGTTGATACCACAAAAAGAAGGCGATATCAAAAAAATGGAATTTGAATATACACGACATGGGACTACCTGCCTGACAGCAGCACTAAATGTATCAACGGGGAAGATAGATCATTATATCATGGAGCAAACCAGGACAGAAGAAGATTTTGTAAAATACATATCGTCAATATGCCAATCAAAGGGCAAAAATGCAAAATAACATTTCTATTAGACCAGCTCAATACACATAAATCAGCGGGTCTGGTAAAATGGGTAGCGCAACAAATAGGCTACACAAGTAGTTTGGGGAATAAAGGTAAAGAAGGAATTCTGAAAAGTCAAGAATCAAGAATGGCATTTTTGGAAAGTACGAATCACAGAATAAGATTTGTGTACACACCAAAACATTGCTCTTGGCTCAATCCATAGAAAACTGGTTTAGTAAATTGCAAAAACAAAGATTAAGGAATACATCTTTCAATTCTGTGAAAGAATTGGAAGATGCAATAACAAATATATCAGTTATGCAAATATTTGGAATGCAAAAAAGTTAAAATGGGTTTTTAGTGGTTTTTTTAAACAAAATCCAATAGCATGTTAATACTTAATTTACTTCGTTCCTGCACCACTAGCGTATTTATTATCATCGTTGTTAAAGAAAAACTCAATGGTGGCTTCCGCTGCATAGTCTACGATTACTCCTCCTATCGTTCCAAGTGGTGTTGAAGCAGCCTTTTGCAAAACCATTTAATAAATTTTTGCCCTATGGCTCCAATACCTCCTGCTCTTGCTCCACTTCTCAGCTGGTAGTTCAGCATCAATGGTATAATAAACCTTAACCAGACCGTTTAAATTAAGTAGAAATATTTTTTCAAGATACGAAGCGCCAGACCTATTCCCATTTCGTGTGAAAGTCGGATACCATTCAATATGTCATCAAATTGATTAATGTTATTTTTATCTATATAATAAACTATAGCGCTACCACGAACTTCACCCAAAAACTCATTTAGTTCATCCGTTAATTCCAATTTTCCACTCGGAAATGATTCCGGAGACGCAACGCTGTAAATTGATAGTAAGTGTAATTTTTTTTTGTACTGAAAGACCTCATATGTCTTGGATTCAAATGTTATATTATCAAGATGGTTATAATTGGCATAGCCTGGCATTGTTAGTTTATCCTCAATATAATTTAAATCTGGAGTTGCACACCCTGATCTATTTCCATTTTCCGCTCCGCATTTACAAATGATAATTGATGTAAGACTTTTTGCTTTTGAAATAATGTTTTGGGGTGATGGGAACCCTGCCTGACCACTTCCATTCAATGAAGATAGAATTGATATTATACTGTTCATATCTGCGTTGGTAATACAGCTAAGCAAACTCTGAGCCGGCACATGAAACGATACCCAAAACTTTTAAAGCTACCATCGAGATTGATCTCTTTGCCTATGGCGAGGTGTGGCGTAGCGGTATTGACCTTAGATGCCAGAAAATCATTCCATACGGCTTCCGTACCACCTTGCATATTGGGATTGTAGCCATAAAATCCGAAAGTATGCACTTTGAAGTTGACCACACCTGCATCTATCATGAGTGTATTGAGCTCACATGCTGCTGTAGTGATGAGCTGACGCTCTGCAGCATCCCACTCAAGACCCGAGTAGTCACTGTGGAAGGTGATGCAGTCTTGGTACTGTCCAAATACCTTACCAAGTGATGCTATCATAAGCATCACGTAGAAAAGTGTTATTTGGACTATTGGTTTCATATTGTATTATTGTATTATTGTATTCTGTTTTTATATTTATTTTAGACTATCGATAATTTTACCAATTGTATTTTACTCCCTGTCAGTCCATAAAAATCTACATGCTTGCCATCGCTGCTCGCTGCGGGTATCATCGGCTGGAGACAAAGTCCAGTGCGCTCCATCCAGATTGAATAATGTGGAGGTGGGCCCAAAGGTGATGGATTGGGCTTGGAGGTGATGGTTGTGAGGAAGAGTGATAGGGTATGGTGGATTTTCATTGGTATTGATGAAATTATTTTTTTTAAATTATATTTAACTTATCTTAATATGGTGTATTTTAAAATCTAACAATATATATTTTACTTAATATTAATAGCTTGGAATTATTTTTCCCATTCTTTAAGAAATTGTTTTGTTCAAATCTTGGAAATATTGGTAACGAAGCATTTGAAGATAATGCTATTTCCCTATTTTTCAAAAAATAATCGTCTGGATTTCCCTCAATAATCTCTCCCCTTAGCTCAATACAGTTATTTAAAACTAACAATTTGACTGCTTTTTCAGATACAACCAAATATTCTATAAAATACCCATCTTCTATTGATAATTTATATATTCCAAAATCATCTCTAAAAGGAGTACCTGCTATAACAACTTCTCTAAAATGAGGTAAAACAGTATCTTCAGGGTAAATATCAAAATCAGGTCCTTTTTCTACATAAGAAATCTTTTTAAACCGAACACCACTAATTTTTTGATAAGAAATAATTGAATATAGCCGTTCATCAACAATACAAGCAAATGAATTAGCAAAAAAATAATCTAGCGGCCAATCATTAACTACCAACTTAAAATCAGCAAATATGTTAATATCTAAATTTATTAACTCTTCATTATCTAGTTTATCATATCCTTCAAATGCCATTGGAATGATGTTGTAAAATTTTGAATTCATTTTGAATTAATTTAAGTATTTGTTTATAAAAATTATTAATTGCCTCTTGTTGGTGGAAGAAAATACTTACCGTATTTATCTTCAAGCTCTATAACTTTATTCAAAATTTGTGATTTTGTTGCCTTAGGGTATTGGGTATAAAATATTTTCCATGAAGGGCCAATTATAGAATTATGAAAATCTTTTTCGAAATCAGGTTGAAAATTAGGAATTCCCCTTAAGAGTATGTTTAAATTTTTAAATATGTAAAAAGTGGGAATCAATGCATAAATTTGCCTTAATCAAAATAAGAAATATTATGCAAACTCAATTTACTAAACTGTGCGATTCCCAGTGGCAATTTATGTCAAAATATTTACCTGTCAAAAGAAAAAGGCAACTCAATTTAAGGGATATCGTTGATGGCATTCTTTGGATTTTAAGGACTGGAAGTCAATGGAGAAATATGCCGTGTATTTTTCCTAAATGGAATTCTGTATATTACTATTTTAGAAAGTGGTCATTAGATGGTACCTTATTTAAGTTAAACGAAGCATTAAATATATATGAGAGATCAAGAAGAAACAAATCTGATAGTCCTGGCATGTTAAGCATTGATAGTCAATCCATTAAAGCTGGACCTTTTGTCTCTGAAAATAAAGGCATTGATGGGAATAAAAAGATAAATGGAAGGAAAAGGCATATTGTGACAGATACATTGGGGCGAGTGTGGAATGTAGTAGTACACAGTGCAAATCAATACGATGGTCAAACAGCAAATCAAGTTATAGAACCATTAATAGGGTATGTTTACAGGCTAAGAACAATATTGGCAGATGCTGCGTATGAGAAGGTATTCAGAGATTGGGTAGAAACTAACCTTTTAGGAGTTAATTTAGAACTTTCATCAAAGCCACCCAGCGCAAAGGGATTTGTTCCTGTCAAATGGAGGTGGGTGACTGACCAGACTTTTGGAAGATTCAATTACTACCGAAGACTGGACAAAGATCATGAGAAAACAGTAGAAAGTCCGGCAGCATGGGTGTTTTGGCAAAACTGTCAAACCATCCTTTTGCGATTCGACTAAAAAGTTCCATTAAATTTTTAAACATACTCTGAGAACCTATATTTTGCAAAAATGTAAGGCTATGTTCTTATTAAATTGTGTAGCACATTAATTTGACTATACGCCTTCAATGCCTGTGGAGCACTTATTATCATTGGTAGCGATGCTTGACGATCGTAGCAGTTTTGTTAGATCCCGATTTTCATCGGGAGAGTGCTATGTCGCATAATATAGGTCACATTATGTTAAATAGCTTACCCTTGATTTTTTGGCATGAGTATGAACGAAACGTAATCCTGACGAAGGAAGGATCAAAGCCATATTGATGGCTTTGGTGTAGTGAACCCGAAGGGGCTTCGATTAAAGCTGAGTGGAGCGGCTTTTTGCTATGGGCTTCTTGGGTGGTGAGCAGCTCTTTATAGCTTTTTTAGGGTGGTTTTGTGTGCTGTTAAAAAGCTATAATGTGCTGCTTTGGCTAAGCCCATCGCAAAAAGTATGACAGAAAAAATCGGGGGCACTGCATGCTGTTGATGGGTGGGCTTAAACTTTATCCGTAGCAAATGGGGGATTTATTTTTGCCTTTTTTATTCTTCGTCATCAAAAAAACTTTCCAATCTTTCTGCTATTTCTTCAGCTGATGGTAAGTAGTTTTTCATCGACTCTGGTAAGCTGTCTTTTATGGTGTAGGTGGCCACTCCTATTGGCTTATTTACGTCTTTGAGTGCATATTCTACTATTGTTCTATTTTTCTCTTTACAGATGATTATTCCGATGCTTGGATTTTCATGATCTTCCTTTATTTGTTCGTCTAAAGCTGTTAAATAAAACTGCATTTGCCCTATAAATCCAGGTTTAAATTTTACTACTTTTAGATCTATTGCTATCATTGATCTCAACCTTCGATGATACAACAATAAGTCTATAAAAACTCATCTCCTTCAACTATCATCCTGTATTGATTGCCCATAAAAGCAAAGTCGCTGCCCATCTCCATCAAGAACTTTCTTATGTTTTTCAATAAGCCTAGTTCCAATTCTCTTTCTCGATAGTCTTCACTCATTTCTAAAAAATCAAAGCTGTATTCATCCTTGATGGCCAGCTTTGCTTGATCTCTATAATCTGCTGCTATTGTCTTATCAAAGTTGGTTTGATTCATCAAAAACATTTCATAATTCTTGTTCTCTATTTGATGGATTAATACGGCTTTTGTCCAACCAAACTGTTTTGTCATTTTGCTGTAATATTCTCTTTCTAAGGCATCTTTACATTTTTCAAAAATTACTATATTATGACTCCATCCTATTTCTCGCACTAATGGTGCGAGTTTTGTATCAGCCTGATATTCAATATAAAAGCTTCGCATTCTCCATAAATTACTTATTGAATATCCTTGTACTCCCGGGAACTCTTTTTGTAAATCTTCTGACAATACTTCTACTATTGATTTCCCCCATCCTTGCTTTTCTTGCTTCTCTACGATCATCTTCCCTATTGTCCAATAAAGATCAATCAATTCCTTATTGACAAGCTTAAAAGCTTGGTATTGTGACTTTCGGATTTGCTCCTTTATATCTTCAAAAAATATCCTGTATTCTGATTTATTTATCTCCATGTTGCAAATTTACTTTTATTCTTTAAGGCCACAAAATTTGAACTCTTTTACTTCAACGGATGGTATTTCATCACCTGTTCTTTGAGGTCTTCCATGTCTGCTTTCCTATATCTTTCGGCACTTAACACTTTTCTAAATCCTGCTAAGTACAGACCTTTTCTTACACCTTCTTCTTTTGTCCATATCGCTATTCTTGATTGTCTTAGTTGACTTAGTTTTTCGATGTCGTAACCCATCGTTTTGGCTTGCTCTTTTACTGATCTACTTAAGTGTTTCATTTGATGGTGTAGCTGATGGTAGTCTTTGCTTTGTGGGCTTAGTAGCTTGTCAGATGCTTGATTTCGGTACTTCATCAGACTGTCCATAAGACTGGAGGAGATAATCAATAAAATCAAAAAAGTAAATAATATTTTGGATAGTTTTCATGGATGATTTATTTATAAGATTCATATTTTATCGGTTTATGTCAATAGTCAAGGATGCAGATAGTACATCATAAAAGTCCGATCCATATGTGACTCTATTGTTTTTATGGTACCTACCAGTCCGAAATCAATGTTTTTCATAATACACCTAATTTTATTATGCAAATGGTAATTCCTATAAGTCAAAAACAACAACCATACCATTTTCTGACTTGCATTGGAAAAGATGATTTAAATCATATTCATTTTTGGGTTTTGTAGTTTTTGAGTATCATGAATCATTCAAATATGGATATAAGGGTATTGAATGATTTAAACAGTGTGGAAAATTAAAACATCAACAAAGTTTCTATTTATCTTTTGACTTTATAATACAATTACGGTTTTTGATATTTGAAGTTAACCAAAAAAAATAATCTTGCGTTAATTATTTTAATTTTTGGGCACTTTGTTACATACTCGTATTTTTTTGAATTTACATCCCAATTCAAAATATAAACTTATATTTGCCATAAAAGTCAAAGCATGGGATCAATCAACAGACGTCAATGGCTAAAATCTGCCAGCCTGACAGCAGGAACTGCCGCATTTTTTACAGATAGATTATTCAGTATCAATGCTGTAAAACCTTATGATGATACATTTGATGCTCTGGACAATGGTTCTGATGAAATCATCCGACTAAGCTCCAACGAGAACCCTTACGGGCCTTCCAAATTTGTTCGTGAAAAAATGGTGTCCGGATTTGACAAAGTGTGCCGGTATCCCGGCGCAGAATTAGAACAACTTAGTAAAAAAATTGCGGATAAGGAAGGTGTGTCACCAGACCATATTTTATTGACCATTGGTTCTACCGAAGGATTAAAAATTGCGGCATTGGCATATTTGCATAAAGGCGGCGAACTGGTGGCTGCTGATCCGACATTTGAGGCTATGATCAATTATGCAGAAGCGTGCGGGGCCTACGTCCATAAAGTTCCGGTCAATAAAGATTTGGGATTGGACCTTGAACAGATGGAGAAACGCTGCTCTAATGAAACGAACCTTGTTTTTGTTTGTAATCCGAATAATCCTACTGGAACCATTCTGCCGGCGGATGAAATGAGACACTTTTGCACCAGGATGGCCAAACGTACAATGGTGTTTTCTGATGAAGCATATGTAGATTATATCAATATTCCGAACTACCCTTCTATGACTTCTTTGGTTAAGGAAGGTCTGAATGTCATAGTATCCCGCACATTTTCCAAAGTATATGGTATTGCAGGTCTCCGAATTGGATATTTGATAGCCCGGCCTGATATCATAAAAAGATTAGATAGGTTCAGAATAGATCGCCCCAATATATTGTCCGTTGTTGCAGCATCCAATGCTATGGATGAAACAGATTTTTATAAATACAGTGTATCAAAAAATAAAGAGTCGATTCAAATTCTGACAAAGGCTTTAGACAAATATGGCATGAAATACACAGAAAGTCATGCAAATTTTGTATTTTTTAAGACCGATATGAACATCAATGATTTTTCCAAAAAAATGATTGACCAGAATATCAGAGTAGGCAGACCTTTTCCTCCTCTCAATGACTGGTGCAGAATCAGTACAGGTAAAACTGAAGAAATGACAAAAGTAGTTTCTGTACTGAATATGATATATTCTTAAAATCTCCTTATATTGAAAAACTTATTCTACATTCTGGCGGCGGTACGGGCAATATTGGTATTCGGAGGCATGGTCATTTTTATGCTGTTTTATGGTATATCTTGTATTTTTAAAAAGCATACCAGCAACAGAGCTTTCAAACTTCGGAAAGTGTACCTCAAATATTGGTGTATTCCGATATTAAACATAAAAGTTGAAAAACATGGTAAGCCTTCAGAAATACCTTCACTATACGTCTCCAATCACCGTTCCTTTGCAGACCCGATAGTATTGTGCCGATACATAGACGCATTTGTCATAGCCAAGGCGGAGGTAATGAATTACCCAATTATAAATAAAGGCGCAGAACTGACAGGAGTGATCTGGGTCAACAGACTAGACCAACACTCCAGAAATCATACCAGAAGTAAAATGGTCGAAACCATTCAGGGCGGATTCAATGTTTTAGTTTATCCTGAAGGTACTGTAGGAAAACTTGCACACACGCTGCCTTTTAGGAAGGGAACATTTATTGAAGCCGGCGAAAATAATACTCCGGTAGTACCTGTAGCTATTGAATTCAAATCGGAGAAGGACTTGTGGGTTTTGGAAAAGTTCCTGCCACAGTATTTTTATCAGTTTTCAAAATGGAAGACTGAAGTCAAACTTTCTTTCGGCGAACCACTCAACAAATCTGACGGTCTCCAATTACATCATATCTCTCATGATTGGATCAATCTTGAAGTTAAAAAAATGCAAAAAGACTGGTCCGAAGTATTTTAGTTCTACAAGAACAAAATAAATAGATATAAAACTTGACCTTATTTTCAATATCTTCGTTGAAAAGCCTCGCCGAACCACCACGGGTTCGCCAGTGTTTTTCGCCTTGATCTTGAAAATAATTCCTGCGTTTTTATATGTATATTTACTTCATTCCTGTAACACTAGAACCTTTGCATATTACATATCCTCATCATCATAATCCTCTGGCTCATCATCTGCGATCATGTCCAGATCCTCTTCATCATCAAAAGAAGTATCGTCACCATCATCAATGCCTAATTCTGCTTCGTCCAATTCTTTAATTACATCCAGTTCTGAAAATATCTTATCAAGATCATCATCATCAATTTCAGCAGCAGCTTTGGTAGCTGAAGATTTTTTGATCACCTTGGTGATGATCACAGGTCTTCTTGGTTCTGCTTTTTTTGCCGGTTTATCTTCTTCTGCCTCATCTATATCATCAAATCCACGTGCCCGGTCTTTTGGTACCTGAACATCTTTCATCTCAGATTGAGTTTTAGCAACTACAGATTTAGTCGTAGTGGGTACTGCCAGTAATCTCTTTTTTTCAATCAGTTCACCAGTCACTACACAAATACCATAAGACTTGTTATTGATTCTTATCAATGCATTTTCCAAGTCCTGAATATATTTACGCTGATGGTTGGCCATATTATTGAGCATCTCCAGCTCAGATTGGATAGAAGAAAAATCAGTGATATCTTTTGCAAAGTCATCATTGTTATTTTCTGTAATATCTTTCAACTGTTCCTTAAGGGAAGCATATTGTTCTGATGCTTTTGCTAGCTTATTATCAATGATATCTTTAAATTCCTTAAGTTCATCATCGCTGTATCTAGTGGTTACGTTTACTGGTGTAGACATTTTAGCTGTTTTTTTTTAAAAAATCGCACAATATTAGGTCATAAATATCATATTACAAAAAAAAGTTTAATGTTAAATCCTGTTTTTTACTAATATGACCATTTTTTTATCCCGAATATCTAAAATGAGTCCCTTATCAAGCGTTTATCTCATAGATGGTTAATCATCAAGAATGAAAGTAACGACAAAAGCAACTCAGAGTATGCTTAAATTTTCTTACTTGTGTGTCCAGTGATAAAATTTTAAGTCTGCTCTTAACGAATATATCTTGATTCATAGTATATGTGTGTATAACAAACTGCACAAATACTTAAATTCCCTCGCTACCCCTGCCTGACAACGTAGGCAGGCAGGCTCATTCCCTAAATAGCTTGTCAAGCTATGCTTGAGACGACCCACGCCAATGCTTTCAATATTAACGCTGGTCTCCCCTTTAGGGGTTGGGGGTAAGTATAGGCAAATGTAGAAAGTTAATTTTTTTCACAAAAGTGCAATATGTTATACACACATAGTATATCCTTACAGCAAGTAATTATAAATTATTTTTACCTTTGCACCATGAGATTAAGGAGCCTGCAGATTAAGGGTTTTAAAAGTTTTGCAAATGATACTTTACTGAACTTCAGTGAGAATGTCATTGGTGTAGTGGGACCCAATGGATCCGGTAAATCCAATATAGTAGATGCTATCCGATGGGTTTTGGGGGAACAAAAGAGTAAGGAGCTCCGACTCGATGCTATGTCTGATGTCATATTCAATGGGACCAAGACTAAAAAGGAAGCACCTACTGCTACTGTTTCACTTACATTTGACAATACAAAAAACATACTTCCTACTGAATATCAAACAGTTACGATTTCAAGAACACTCTACAGGACAGGTGAGTCTGAATACAGGCTCAATAATGTCATCTGCAGGCTGAAGGATATTAATTCTCTGTTTTTGGATACAGGTATAGGATCCAACTCTTATGCCATCATAGCCTTAGGTATGGTGGATGATATACTTGATGACAAAGAAAATGCACGCCGAAGAATGTTTGAACAGGCTGCAGGGATTTCCAAATACAAGGTCAGAAAGAGAAACACTTAATAAGCTCAAAAGTGCTTCAGAAGATCTCAACCGTATTGACGACTTGCTTTTTGAAATCGAAGGCAACCTCAAATCATTGGAGAAACAAGCAAAAAGGACCCAAAAGTATTTGGATCTTAAGGCAGAATATAAGGAACTGAGCATCAAACATGCCGTAACTTCGATACAAAAGCTCAAAGCACAATATAAAAGTATATCAGATCAACTTGTCAAGGATCAGGATGAGTATCGTTTGCAAGATGCCGTCTTGTACAAGCTTGAAGCACAACTTGCTAAAGATAAGAAAGAAAACACAGACAAAGAAGTAATATTGTCAGATCAACAGAAAAGACTGAATGATCTGGTCTATCAGATTCGTACCCGTGAAAATGACAAAGGGCTTCTTACCCAAAAAGCAGGTTTCAAAAGCAAAACAAAGAGCACCTGCAAAAATCCATCACCGCCAACGAATCTGAGCTCGAAAAAATACATTCTGATAATAATGCCTTAGTCATCAGAATTTCGGATGAAAACCTGCAATTGGAAAAGTTAAATCAACTATTGCAATCTTCGTCTATTGCTTATGAAGCTATCAAAACAGAATATCAAACTGCCAAAATAAGCTTTGACTCCCGACAAAAGGAAAAACAAGACCTTGAAAAGCAGACCTTTGAGATTGAAAAACAAATAGCCATTTTCAGAAATACAGTTGAAAATATTGAAAATGAAACCCATAGGATCAAAGAGCTACTTGAATATAAAACAAAGGAAAAAGGTGAATACAGCAAATCGCTCGAAGCTGTCAATGCTCAGTTGGAGTCAAAAGACCAGGAGTTAACGAATTTCATTGAAAACGATAATAACAGAAAACAAAAAATCATTGAACTTGAACTCAAAAGAGACAACATAAGAGATGAGGTCAATAAAATTAACAGAAATCTAGATTCCAAGCAAAATGAATATGATCTCCTGAAAAGTATGATTGACAATTTTGAAGGATTTCCGGAATCAATAAAATTTCTCAATGAAAACTGGAAAAAAGACATTCCATTGCTTTCTGACTTGCTTGATGTAAAGGAGGAATATAAAGCACCACTGGAATTGTACCTTGATCAATACCTTAATTATTATGTTGTACAGACTCAAAAAGAAGCAATTCAGGGCATCAACCTTTTGAAGAATTCTCAAAAAGGGAAAGCGAATTTTTTTATAACTAACCAAATACTACCTAAAAAACCTGTAAAGGTCAATGACTTATCATTGATCAAAGCTACTGATGTTGTGAGAACACATGAGAATTATAAAATACTGATTGATGCGTTATTGGCCAATGTGTATATATATGATGGAGATGTAGAAGAATTGGAATCTTCAGACAATGAAAATGTTACAATCATTTCTTCCAAAGGTACTTTTCTTAAAAAAGGGTTTTCTATATCAGGAGGTTCTGTCGGGCTCTTTGAAGGAAAAAAAATAGGACGCAGGCAGAATTTAGAAAAATTGTCTATTTTTATTGAAAGTAATACAAAAACCAGGGATCAGGAAAAGCTCCATCTGGAAAAATTGATCAGAGAAATCGAGCAGCTTAAATCAAGTGATTTACACAAAACAATAGAATCACTCAAAGGCGAAATCAATTCTATATCCAAAGACAAAGTCAAACTTGACCATCAAATACAAACATTTGAAAGTTTTAAAAGTGAAAACGAGCAAAAGCTGAAACTCATCCGCCAACAAATGGCAGAACATGCCGAAAAAATAACAGCAGAAGAGCAGAAAGTAAAAAGTATCAAAAAGAAGATAGCCGAACTCATCAAACCGGATCAAAATCAGAACACTGATATGGATCAAATGGCAGAAACCCTATCAGCAGCTTCAGAAAAATACAACACTGACAATATAAATCTAATAAGACATCAAAACCTTATTGCAAACTTTATAAAAGATAAGGAATTTAAGGAGCTCAAACTGTCAGAATTAAACTTGAAACTCAATAATGAAAGGGACAGACTGCTTTCGGAAGACAGAGAGAGAATAGATATCGAAGATCAGCTGATAAAATTAGATACAGAATTACAGACACTTTATACCGAAAAGAAAAATTTCCAATCGACACTTAGTCAGGCTGAACAAGACTTTTTTTCTGCCAAAAATAACATCAGTACGCTCGAAGACAGCATCAGAGATATCAACAGACACCAGGCAAAGCTGCAGCAGACGATACAAAATCTGAAGGACAAATATTCGGAACAAAAATTTCAGATACAATCTATAGCAGAGCGTATCAGGATAGAATTTAATGCTTCAATCAATGATTTCATCAATCAAAACATTGAGATAGAAGATGGCGAATTTGAAACTATGTCCGGAGAACTGGAAAAAATAAAAACACGTATGTCATCATACGGAGATATCAACCCGCTCGCGGTAGAGGCATATAATGAGATGAAAATCAGGTATGACAATATTGAAGTCCAAAGAAAAGACATTCTCGATGCCAAAGATAGTCTTATGGATACCATGAAAGAAATCGAAACTACAGCTACGCATCAATTTATGGAAGCTTTCGGTAAAGTACGCGAAAATTTTATCACTGTGTTTCGAAATCTCTTTACTGAAGATGACACATGCGATCTGATATTATTGGATCCATCCAATCCATTGGAATCTGAAATTGAAATTATCGCAAAACCCAAAGGTAAAAAACCAAAATCCCTGAGTCAGCTTTCAGGTGGCGAAAAGACACTGACCGCCACTGCTCTATTGTTTGCATTGTATCTGCTTAAGCCGGCACCATTTTGTATTTTTGACGAGGTAGATGCACCCCTGGACGATGCCAATATCCAAAAGTTCAACAAAATCATCCAAAAATTCAGTAATGAATCACAATTTATCATCGTGACCCACAATAAATCCACTATGGCAGAAGTAGATGTATTGTATGGAGTCTATATGAATGAACCAGGTATATCGGCAGTCAGTCAGGTTGATTTCCGGTCACTCAAACATGAGCCCATTCTTGAAAACATCACTTAATTCATGAATCATCTGGCCCATATCTATCTTTCATGTCAGGATGGCGATCTCTTGACGGGCAACTTTATGGCTGATTTCATTACCACAAAAGACATCAAATCACTGCCTCCGTATCTCAAGCAAGGTATAGAACTGCATAAAAGCATAGATCACTTTACCGACCATCATCCGGAAGTGAAAAAATGTATACTCCTGTTAAGACCAACACAAGGAAAATATACGCCGGTGGTGGTAGATATTTTGTTTGATTATTTTTTGATCAAAAACTGGAATTTATTTAGCGGTGAGTCCTTTGAAATCTTTAAAAACAAAGTGTACGACCATCTCCTCACTGTTTCAGATTCATTTCCTGAAAAACTCAAAATGAGCTTACCTAAAATGATCAATAACGATTTTCTGATGAGCTGCCACAATGAAGAAAGATTAAATAAAACTTTCGATCATTTAAGTAAAAGAGTTCACTTCCCGCATAATTTCGGGAGTGTCACTGCTGATTTGAAGGCCAACTCTGAAGCTTTGGAGTCGCATTTTCTATCTTTTTTTCCTGATTTGATCAGTCATGTCCAACCATTTTGTAATTGCAAATAATATTATAATGAAGCACTTTGGCATCATAGGATTTCCACTTTCTCACACCTTTTCTCCCGGATATTTTAGTGAGAAATTCAAATCTCTCCACATTGATGCAGATTACAAAGCATTTCCGATAGAACACATAGAGCTGTTGCCCGACCTGATCAAAAGTAAGCATCTTTGTGGCATTAATGTTACTCTTCCGTACAAACAACAAGTGTTACCCTTACTTGATGAAATCGACTCTGATGCTTTGCAAATTGGTGCAGTCAATACCATCTCTGTAATCAATGGCCGTACCAAAGGATACAACACAGATGTTCTCGGTTTTGAACTTTCGTTGCTTGATTTGATTCAATCTCCTAAACATATCAAGGGCGCATATATCTTAGGTACAGGAGGTGCTGCCAAAGCTGTAGAGTATGTCCTGAAGAAAATGAAGATCAGGTATAGCTACATAAGTCGGGATGATTCCAAAGGGCTAACTTACGACAACATCCATAAAAAGGATTTTTCAAACATAAACTTAATTATCAATACTACACCCGTAGGTATGTACCCCAACCTTGACTCTTGTCCTGATATTCCATATGAATGGATAAATGAAAATTATTTTTTATATGACTTAGTATATAATCCGGAAAAAACTTTATTTTTGAGCGAAGGAATAAAAAGAAATGCCAAAGTCAAAAATGGCTACGATATGTTGATCCTCCAGGCAGAAAAAGCCTGGGAAATCTGGAATAACCATAAACTTAATTCATAATGAGCGAACCTGACCCTAATTTAGATCTTAATTTTGATAATACAGCCATTGCATTCGCAACCAAATCAGACAGAGCACTGAAAAAAACAGCATGGTTATTTAATTTGATCAATAACAGCACCTTAGTTAATGTTGGCTCAAAACTTGGTTTGTATGCTGTAAAGTTCAGAGTACCCTTTTCGGAATTTGCAGTAAGACACACCATCTTTCCCCAATTTTGTGGCGGCGAATCTCTTTTGGATTGTCAGGGTACCATAGATCAATTATATGAATCAGACATATTGACGGTATTGGATTTTGGGGCAGAAGGCAAAAGTGATGAAGACGATCTCGATGCCGTACTTGAAGAAAATCTTAAAGCCATTGAGATGGCCGCATCCAACAATTCTGTACCTGTCATAAGTACAAAGGTCACTGGCCTGGTAGATCAGACTATCCTTGAAAAGATGCAGAAAAATGAAAAACTCTCTGATGGAGAGAAAAGAAAATATCAACATCTCTGTGAAAGATTAGATGAGATTTGCAGCAAAGCGCACGAATTGGGTATTAGTGTTTTTGTGGATGCTGAAGAAAGCTGGATACAAGACCCTATCGACGAACTGGTCATGCAAATGTCTGAAAAATACAATAAAGAACGCCCCACAGTTTACAATACCTATCAGCTATATTTAAAATCAAAGCTTTCCCACATAAAAAGAGATCACGCAAGATGCAGGCAAAATGAAGTCATTTTTGGTTGTAAAATGGTGCGGGGTGCATATATGGACAAGGAAAGGTTGAGAGCTGAAGAAATGGAATATCCTGACCCGATACAAACTGACAAAGCAGCGACTGACCGAGATTTTAACGACGGTATCAGGTACTGTGTCGAGCACTATGAAACCATCTCATCATGCTGTGCATCACACAACATGGATAGTAATC
Source organism: Saprospiraceae bacterium (assembly GCA_016718205.1). Classification (GTDB taxonomy): domain Bacteria; phylum Bacteroidota; class Bacteroidia; order Chitinophagales; family Saprospiraceae; genus OLB9. The sequence continues at coordinate 89,896 of JADKEB010000033.1, read as the reverse complement.
TTTTGCAGGCACAACTTATCCATGATAAAGGGATAGAACACAATCATGCTCATATCAATTTTTGCCAGTTGTATGGTATGAGTGATAATATCACCTACAATTTGGCCCACGCAGGCTATAATGCTGCCAAATATGTGGTGTATGGCCCGATACGCGATGTAGTCCCCTACCTCATCAGAAGGGCTCAGGAGAATGCATCTGTGACAGGAGATATGAGCCGGGAGTTAAAGTTTATAAATAATGAGCTCAAAAGAAGAGGATTGAAGTAATATCAGATTTTTGTCATAGATTTTATACAAATTTATGAGTTTTGACCGTTATGGCATCTATGAGATTTATCCTGATTTTAGTTGCAATTGCCATTTTTGCATGTAATGATGCAAAAAAAATCACTATAAAGGACAACTCAGGTGCTAATATCGAAGAGTATCATGTGATTCATGATAGTATCAAACACGGTACTTACACATCTTACCACCCATCAGGAAAGATTAAAGAATCAAGCACTTATACTAATGGCATGCTTACCGGTATAAGAAATATTTACTTTACTAATGGACGTCCGGATGTCATTGAAACTTACGACTCAAAAGGCAAACTAAATGGTCCATACATGCAATACTTCGAAAATGGTAACATTCAAGTTGAAAAAACTTATACTGAAAATACCCTAACCGGTATAATGAAGATATATTATCCTGACGGCAAAATAAAAGAAGTAGTAACCATGGTAGAAAATGAAGAAAACGGACCCTTTCAGGAATATTATCAAAATGGAAAAATACACTGGAAAGGTAATTATAGAAACGGAGATCAGGAGTTTGGAATATTACATGAATATGATTCTACCGGTGCCATTTTGAAAATTATGAAATGTGATACCATGGCCATATGTACCACAATATGGAAATCAGGTATGCCAGCAATAAATACTGATACTGTCAAATATGAATAAACTCAAACCCATATCATTATTTTTCATTTTTGGACTCTTCATGCAGATGAATTATGCTCAAATAGGTGGAAAGAGTGCCTATGAATTCCTGAATCTTCCATCGTCACCCAGACTTACTGCTTTGGGCGGACATCTGATCGGTGTGATGGATGAAGACATTAGCTTAACACTATCCAACCCAGCATCCCTGAATGCCAAAATGCACAATCGGCTCGCATTTACGCATAACTTCCATTTTGCAGATATACAGAATGGTTATGTTGGGTATGGGCGACATATTAACAAATGGAATCTGAATACTCATGCCGGAGTGCAGTACATCAATTACGGAGATTTTAATTATGCAGATTATTTGGGCAATAAGCAAGATCAGTTTTCAGTTCGGGAAACAGCATTTATTCTCGGAGCATCCAAAAAAATAGCCGAACGGTTTTCAGCAGGTGCAAACTTAAAAACGATTTTCAGCAATCCCGAATCTTATTCCTCATTTGGTGTTGCAGCTGACTTTGGTATTAACTATCAAAATGATTCCTCACAATTTACCGTATCTTTAGTTATAAAAAACATAGGTTATGAGTTCACTACTTACAACGGTACAAGGTTTGGAATGCCCTTTGATGTGCAGATTGGCATTTCTAAAAAACTAAAATATCTTCCTTTCAGATTTTCAGTGATTGCCCATCAATTGCATAGGGCAAATGCAAGGTACGATGATCCGACTAAACAGAGCGATACTGACATTTTTGGAGAGCCTATCAATAAGAGTTCTTTCTCACTAGCCGTTGACAATGTATTCCGCCATTTGATATTTAACGGGGAGTTTTTGTTGGGAAAAAATCAAAATCTGCGCCTAAGGGCAGGATATAATCACCTGCGCAGAAAAGAACTTTCCATCACTAATTTCAGAAGTTTTGCAGGATTCAGTTTAGGCGTTGGTATCAAAATCAATGCATTCAAATTGGACTATGGTGTAGGTTACCATCATCTGGCAGGTGCAACAAATCATATAGGAATCAGTACAGATCTTGGGTCTTTTTTCAGTAAAACATAAAAACTATACAGTAACATGTCATGACATCTTGCAGGGCTGCTACCTTGTCTGTTACTTCCAAGGCCTCCCCGTTAGATGTGAAGCAAGGTTAAACAAATATGAAGATTCCACCCGCAACCCCTGCCTGACTACGTAGGCAGGCAGGCTCATTCCCTTAAAGAGCTTGTCAAGCTATGCTTGAGACGACCTACGCTCCCCAATTCAGGTGAAGCTTATAATAGTTATTTTTTTTCCTGCTTTGTTTTGTTGGATGTGTACTCTTCGTTGAGTCTTTTGACAGTGTCATCAGTGATATCAAGAGTATTGCGTCCATACATAACACTGCCTGATGAACCTTTCATCAAGACTAAGTCATACCCTTTTTCATCTGCAACTTTCGCGAGAAAGTCATCTATTTTGCTTTGCAGGTCCTTTTGTGTTTCCTGTAGCTTTTTATCCAAATCGATTGCTGCATTATCTCTTTGTTTTAAAAGCGATTCTTCTTCTCGCATAAGGTCTTGTTGCTGGCGAGCGTATCGTTCTTCCATTTTTTTCAATTCTACAGGGGCAATAGTATTTGCCTTTTGCTGAATTTCAGCAATTTCCTGTTGAAATTGCCCGGCTCTTCTTCTGAAAGCTTCGAGTTTTCCGGCAAGTGATTTTTCTGCCACCTTTGACTCAGCCTCAAGCTCAGATTTTTTATCAATGTATAAATTATACTTTGTAAGAAGTGTATCTATATTTACGTATACTATTTTAGGATTTGAACTTGACGGAGTATTAATTTTATTTGCTTCCTGAGATGCTTGTTTATTGTTATCGCATGAAATCAGAAGCGACATAAAAATACTAAGCATGACAAAATTTAATGTTTTAAAATTCATTTGTTTGTGTTATAATGATGAATAAAGGGCACAAAATTAGTTATTTTTATTACAAATCAGTATGTATCAATGTTATTTTAATAACTTGATTTTTCAAACTGATTTTTTTTTTCAAAAAACAAACTATATCACAAATTTGATTCTGATAACATGGTAAAATATGAATTCCAATCATCCACCAATATGACTTCAGTGCGCGCGTTAATTGGGTGATAAAGTTATCTTCACCTCGTTGAGATTCGTATTGCCTTTCATGGCTTCATATCTAATCACCTCAGGATTGAGACCGCGAATATTCAAATATGACTTTATGGAATTTATCCTGTTTTGATCCAAAGCTGTCGGATCAGATATTGACAAGGTCCTTAATATAAGCTTTCCTTTTGGATTTACTTTTATTAACCTGATGGCATTGTCCAATTGATTGATCGCTTGCTCTGTTAGCACAGCAAATCCGGGATCAAACGAAACAGAAAGAAGATGGGCATTGGATTCAACTATTGAAAATACATTATCTCCTTTGGTATTTTTTAGCTCGCCCAAATGTTTTACATAGTCAGGTACTTCAAGCGTAAAACCTTCCAAAAAATCAGGTTCATCTCTTACTATTTGTAATACTGATCCATCTTTGGTAATTTCAGCAAGTACAGGTTTCGTGTTGTAAAGAATTACTGCTTCTTTTGATTCCTGACTATAAATAGTACAACCGATCGACATTGCGATCCAAAAAAACACAAACCGGGGGAAATTTGTGAGTCTCATGATATAAGATTTAAGGGTTAAAAAAATATTACTCCTCCAACAATCCTCTTCCTGCCTTGACAACTTTGCCTTTCGCATTTAAGTCATTCAATAATCGATCCAAAATTCCATTTACAAACTCTTTACTCTTAGAAGTACTGTAATTTTTTGCAAGTTCCACATATTCATTCAATGTCACTTTTGTAGGAATAGATGGACACATCATAAATTCACAGATGGCCATTTTTATCATAATCATGTCCAAAATGGCTACTCTATCAGAATCCCAGTTTTGTAAGACAGGCTCTATATATGATAATAACAAATTTTGGTCTTTGATAGTTCCCAAAAGTAAAAACTCACCGTAATCCTTTATTGTCTCTTCGTCCGGATAATGATCCATGATGAAGTTCTCATTTTCTGAAGGCAAATCCTTGAGTACTTTTTTAATGGTACCAATGATGATGGATTTATCATCTTCCCAGTTGGCATACTGATCTTCGATGATTTCATTAAAAATCTCATTTCTTCTGCAAAATCTAAATAATTCAAGCAGTATTTCCAGATCATCATCCTTGACAGTAGGTTTCAGTATATATTGACTGTATATTTCTTCTTTTGAAAAATCAAAATATATCGTCCTGAAATGGTCTTTATCCACTTTGGATGCAAACCCTAACTTTTGAAATTTTCCCTGAATGGTTTTATTTTTTTCCAGAGCTTGAATCATAGAATTTGACCAGAGTTTTGGCTCAAATTTTTTATCCAATTCTGAAGGTAGGTGTTTTGAACGTCTTTTTACATTATCATCGCTGGCGACTTTAGCAATCTGAATGATATTATACAAGGAGAATAATAGTAATTCAAAACTATCTTCAATTTTCATCCAATACGATTGTATAACCTGCTTGTCACTCAATGATTCATCACGTGATTGGGCATACAACACTTGCATCACCTTTACTCTTACATTTCTCCTGCTCAGCATCTTTTAATTACTTTTAATCGAAGATTATAACTTTTAACAACGCAAATATACAATTTCATATTATATTAAAAAAAAATATACATCTATTTGTCTTTTATTAACTTAATTGCGCTCTCTTTTATTTTGTATTAGGAAGGGTTTTAGAGTCATGTTTAAACTTTTATCATTTAGCCTCCAAGCTGCAAATTTATTTTTAGCCTGCCTGTCAAAACCCAAGTTGGATTCCGGATAAAAAATGGACACCAGCTTGCGGATAATAAAAATTTTCAGTGATCGGCTTTTCATAAATGTATGAATATGTGTACCCATTGGACACAAATTGATTATTTAAGATATTATTAATCATAATAGTGGCAGTACACCGATTCCAGAACTTAGAGTGAAATTCTTTGGCGATTCTTACATTCTGAAAATGGTAAGCAGGAATATGTCTTCCCTGGTTGGAAGTATTGTCCAAATACTGAGCACTTACAAATTTTGATGAAAATTCGGCTTCAAGATCCCAACCCGGCTTGTACAAAATCTGAAAAGCCCCGGTAAATGAAGGGGAAAACGATATATCAGTGTCTTCATGCAGTATGGTCTTTCTTTCAAAATCAACTGTATAATCCGGTATGACTTCTTCAAAAGACCGAATCTTGTTCCGACTGATAGTAAAATTTGTGTGAATAGCCATTCTTTGAGACAGTGCATAAGTTATACTACTCTCCCACCCCAGACGATAGCTGTCGGGAACATTTATGCGTATAGGTGCACCAACATCGTTGATTTCACCCGTTAGTACGAGCTGATCTTTATACTTCATATAGTAGATGTTGTGCTCCATCTCCAGTTTTGATGATTTTGACCTGAATCCGGACTCAATATTATGCAGTTTTTCCGGTTTTGGCAGTACAAGAAAAATCTGATCAATAAAATCACTTCGTGAAGGTTCTCTCTGTCCATAAGCATATGAAGTATAGAGCATACTTTTAGGATTAAGTTGGTAGCTTAGACCTAACTTAGGATTGATGAAGATATCATTATACTTGGCATCTATTTTTCTTAAATCATTATCGATGCCTGAAATACTGTAGTTTATATTTCTCCATTGTACATCAGCATGTATCTGAAACTTTAAATCAGGAGAAAAAACTAATTTAAAATAGGAAGTAATATCGGCCTTATGACCTTGATTGTCATAATAGTGATATGCTTTTTGATGATCAGGGTGTGGTATTGATGTATGGACTACGTTACCAAAATGGAGACCATCGTAGTTTGATATGTTGATGCCGGAGCTTAATGTCCACTTGGTTGAATAAAAATACTCAACATCCGCATTCAGGCCATAAAAATCATTGTCCAACCACCTTCGTCTGACTATGTCTGATTTTGAAATTTCCTTACTATCTACAAGCACAGGCTTAAGTCCGTAGTTTTCAAATTTGTCCTGTGGCCTGAATTCTTCGAAAAATCCCTTGCCTTTGGTATAAAAAAGTGTGGATTTCAACTTCAGAGCATTGGAAAGTGCCATTGACCATATGAGTTGATAATGGGTTTGCCTATAATTGTCCACTTGATCAGGATAGGTATAGTAATTGTATCGTCTGTCAGCATCGAATAGATTCAGAGAGTCTTCGGTGGTTTTATAAATGGATCCAACATTGGTAAAATAGTGATTAGCCAGAGATTCATCTGTTCCAAACAGTTTGGCTTCAGGTGTGCCATACCATGCCTGATAAGTGACTTCTGTTCCGCTCATGACATTTAATCGTAAGGACGATTTGTTGGTAACTTTACCAGCTGAAAAATACAATGAACTCAGATCAGCAGAGGCTCTTTCAATGTATCCTGCGGAATTAATATAACTGAGTCTGCCTTCTGCAAAATATTTGCCATTGAGCAATCCTGTACCGGCACTCACCTGCAGTTTTTTAGTATGGAATGAGCCAAGGCCAGCAGAAATATCGAGATATGGATTGACTCTATGGTCATGGGTGGAGATACTTACTGTACCACCGAATGCTCCGGTGCCATTTGATGATGTGCCGACACCTCGTTGTATCTGTATGTTTTTGACCGTTCCCATAAGATCCGGCAAATCAACCCAAAAGACATTATGGGATTCTGCATCATTGAGTGGCACTCCGTTGATGGTCACATTGATTCTGGTTTGATCTGACCCTCTCATGCGCATGCTTGTGTATCCGATACCAGTCCCAGCATCAGAAGTCACTACCACAGATGGTGTCCATTGCAATAAAAAGGGAACGTCTTGCCCAAGGTTTTCTTTAGCCAGATAAGTTTTTCCAAGATTTATTTTGGTAAACGGACCTGACTCAGCCGTTCTGTTGGCTTGAATTTCTATCTGATCAAGATTATATATTTCTCCACTTAGCGTCACATTCAATGCTACATTTTCGTGGATGGAAACTTTATGTATCAGTGGCGTATATCCAATAAATGATATTTTGCATTCATAGTCACCAGACGGAATATTGTTAATCTTATAATATCCTTTATCATCGGTAGCTGTGGCTAAGTTGGTCTCTAAAAGGAAAACAGTAGCAAACGACAATTTTTCTCCCTTTTCATTTTTTATCACCCCTTCCAGAGAATGTTGTGTTAAAACCTGACTCCAGGCAGTACAAATAACAATGAATACAATCAATCCTCTCATTAATTTTAAATTTGATATACAAAAATTTCCTAATGAGATGCTTTTGGAAGCTTGGATATTTTCCCTTTTCAGCATTACCTGAACAGGTTCAATGGGTATGATCTCAGCCTGACGAAAGTCAAGCACCCCAATAGGAAATGCAAAGATACATGATTTAAGAATAATAACTGAAGATCTAAAGCAATAAGTGTATATAAATTATTGCACTAAAATATTTATGCTCACCTAAACCCCTTCTTGCCATAGCACTCAGGTAGACCTGACTGACAACTTAGGCCTTCTCATTCCCAATAAGTGACCACCTATCCAAAATCTGATTGGGTGAGCACTCCTTTCAAATTCATCCCGCAACCCCTGCCTGACTACGAAGGCAGGCAGGCTCATTCCCACGCAAATCGTGGCAAGCTCTAAAGAGCCTGTCACGCTACGCTTGAGACGACCCACCCGAAATCTGAATGATTGAGCCCTGTTTTCAAATTCAGTAGGACATTTACACAAAAGAGAACATATTATATTTCGAAAGTTATTTTATTCTGAAAAGCGGTTATTTATGGTTTTTGAATCAATTAGACGAATATTTTTGTACTTTCATCTATTGCTTGTGTAAAAAATTCTGTTTCATCAACAGGACGACTTATCTTTACACCATGTATTACGATATCAGTAAATATTGCTGATTATAGTTTCAAAAAATGTAATGAAGATTTTTACAAAAATATTTTGGGAAAGTTTGCTTCAGGCCACAGGGTCTCTGAGAGGTAATAAACTGAGAACCTTTCTATCTCTCTTAGGCATAACCATTGGTATTTTTTGTATCATCACGGTAAAGTCTGCTGTAGATTCACTACAAAAAAACATTGTAGATGGATTCAATGAATTAGGTAGCGACGTAATATATCTGGATAAAATGCCATGGAATGAAGACCCTGGAGATAACTACTGGAAATATGCAAAAAGACCGGATCCCTCATTTGAAGATTATGAAGCTATAAAAAGAAGATCTAAGTTTGCCGAAAATGCGGCCTACACTGTCTTTACAGGTGGAAGGACGATAAAATTCCAATCCAGTTCTGTATCCAATGCTTTTATCATGGGTTCTTCTCATGAGTACGCCAGTATCCAAAACCTGAAACTCCAGGAAGGCAGATTCTTGTCAACCAATGAATATGAAACCGGAGCCAATAAAGTCATTCTGGGAAATAAACTTTACAACGAACTGTTTAAAAGTCTCAATGGTATCGGAAAAGAAGTTAAAATTTTTGGTCAGGATTTTCAAGTCATAGGCTACCTGGAATCTGAGGGTGACAATGTATTCAATTTCCTTAATTTTGACGAAGTCATATGGATAGGATTTAAAACTGCTAAAAAATATGTCAATGTAAGAGACGAATCCACTGTAGGACGTATGCTCAACATCAAGGCAAAACCTGGTGTACCCATGGAGGATTTTAAAGGAGAAATGGCCAGCATCATCAGGGCAGTGCGTCGGCTGAGACCACTTGAAAAAGACAACTTTGCTCTGAATGAACTTTCCATGCTGTCTCAGGTATTGGATAGTGTCTTTGGTGTCATCAATATAGCAGGTTTTATCATAGGTCTTTTTGCATTGGTAGTGGGTATGTTTAGTGTGGCAAATATTATGTTTGTTTCTGTAAAAGAGCGAACCAGTATCATAGGAATCAAAAAAGCATTGGGAGCTAAAAGGTATATCATATTGATGGAATTTTTGATCGAAGCCATCATACTTTGTGTCATTGGCGGTATCATAGGGCTATGTCTTGTCGCGATCACATTGAAAGTGATATCTATGGTGATACCATTTAGCATGAGTATGTCCATGACAAATATGATCATTGGAGTAGGTGCATCCATCATAGTAGGAATCATATCGGGTATTCTACCTGCCTTGCAGGCATCAGGAATGGACCCTGTTGAAGCCATCAGAGCATAAGTTGCAAATAAAAATAACAAAATTGATACAGGTTTTTTTTTATCAGGGCAAAAGTATGGTAGTAGCTCAGGTTTCTAAATTTAACTTGGGTCAAAATGCTTTAGGACTTTTAATAGAAGCAGATAGTAAGATTTAATATAAAAATATGGGAGTAGATCTCTTAGACATTAAAAATCAAGCTGTAAAAATGGCTGATATTCTGATGAAGACCTCATCATTTATTGTAAATGCCCGTCTGTGGGATGGCTTTTTCAGGCAAAGGCTTGTCATTATGGTTTCTTTGCTTGCGGCTATCATCATACCCTATTCTGTCTATGAATTGGCTAAATCCAAGATAACATCTTCCGAAGTTGTTGACTCTTCCAGGCAGTCACTCGCAGCCATGCACAATGCCGTAACCTGGAGCTCACTTTTTGATGGCACAAACAAATACCTGGTCCTGATTCTCATTCAAATGCTTGTTGTATACTTTTCAAACCGCACCATAGAATATCTGTCAGGTGTCAAGATCTCTATGACAGCCAACGAATTGTTCAAATCACAAATAAGAGTAATTGTTGTTTCTGTGAGAAACTGGGTGATTGAACTGGTAATAGGAATTGTCATTGCGATAATCATAGGTATATTCGGGCCTTCATGGCTTGAAGACGTCATGAAATTTATTGTTGGGTGCTTTTTTGTAGGTTACTTATTTATTGATAATTACAATTTTACATTTGGATTGACGGTAAAAGATAGCTTCTCCATCGTAAAGAAACATGCCGGTGCGGCTCTTATCGTTGGCTTTGTAGCAAAAGTCCTGTTATTGCTTCCTGTTATCGGCTCACTCTTCGTTTCTCTTATTTGTTCTGTAGCAGCCACGTGGTATATGCATACAAGTGAAGACAAACATGCTGGAATTGAAGCATTTCCAGAATAGGTATTTTTAATTAAAGCTTATAGGTTTTGGAAACCTATAAGCTTTACCCGTTCCAACTCGTCAATTTTGCCTTTTCAATTTTCGTCTATGGGTCCAAAGTTGAATTATGCCAAGCACAAAAAGTAAGACTGAAAGTATGATAATGATGGTATTGAAGCGCCCAAAAAAAGCTGCTAAACCTGTCAAAATTGTCGCTCCTCCAAGCCAAACTGCTAATGATGTCAGCCAACAACAACTTGTCCCTAAAATAAAAGCTATTATACTTCCAAAAAATGATTTTTTATAATTTGTATCCATCGTCATAGCTTTCTTGCACTTATAGAAATACTTGCAATAGAATCGGCTATTGCCGAAATCTCCTTTTCAGTAAGGTTATTTTCTCTAACTATTGTTTGGGCAATAGGATCGTTTAGCATCAATTCTATCGGAAATGGTGCTTGTTTGTCAATGCTGATATCTGTAAAACCTGCTTTGGAAATTGCATTAATATAATCTTCTTTTCTGACTGCACCCGTTAAACAAGCAATATGACCTTCTACCGAATTTTTTACATAGTCTGGCAAGTCGTTAAGTAAAATAATATCGGAAATCATTATTCTGCCTTTGAGTTTTGCAACTCGATAAGCCTCTTTAAAAATCTGTTCTTTTTGATTTGATAAATTGATTACACAATTTGAAATTATTAAATCAACACTGTTACTTTCAACCGGCAAATTTTCAATTTCTCCAACTTTGAATTCTATGTTTTTATAGTTCCCTTTTTCAGCGTTCTTTTTGGCTTGTGCCACCATTTCAGGTGTAATGTCCACACCTATCACTTTTCCTGTATCGCCTGTTGCTCTTGAAGCTAAAAAACAGTCAAAACCTGCACCAGAGCCCAGATCTAAAATAGTCTCTCCCTTTTTTATGGAAGCAAATGCTGTTGGATTCCCACATCCAATACCCAAATTTGCATCATCAGGCACATTCTTCAATTCTTCTTCGCTGTATCCGATTTTTTTTCCAATGTCGGCTGCCATTACTTTTGGGTCGCAACATTGAAATAATTTTGGAAGAAAAGACTTTTTGGTGGTACGCTTTACAATGTCAGCATAACCACTTTTTACATTTTTTTGAATTTGTTCATTATCCATTTTACATTATTTTAATTGTGAATGATAATGCAAAAGTGAGGGAAGTTCTCTGGACTTGAAAGGACAAATGTCCCCAAATGATTATTTTGATATTTCCTGGCGTATTCTTGACAAAGTTCTTCTTGTCACACCCAAATATGACGCAATATCTTCAATGCTTGCCTTTTGTAGTACGTTGGGTTGTTCTTTCAAAAGTCTCAAATATTTTTCTTTGGCCGTTTCGTTGTTCAATACAGAAGCGTATTGCTCCATGATTAAAAATTCATTTTGAGTAATAATTCTTCCAATGTTTTGCCAAGTTGGATACTTTTTATAAAGTAAATTCAAATGTTCATAATCAATAGTGAGCAAACGAGTATTCTCTAAAGCCTGTAAAACCAAATGACTTGGTGTTTGTGAAAGGAAACTTTTGAATGAAGTAGTTAAACAGTTTTCCTGGCAAAACCCATAAGTAGTTTCTTCTCCTTTTGAGTTGATATAATAAATTCTTATCGTTCCGCTTATAATAAATCCAATATGTTTACAAATCTTATCTTGCTTTACAAAGTAATCCCCTTTTTGTAGATTGAGCTCAGTAAAATAAGAAATCGTTTCAGCAAACTCGGTTTCTGTGATAGGTGATATCTTTTTTAAAAATTGTTTGAATTTATCCACTATGTCTCGGTAATAATATTTATTTGAGATAATTATATCTGTTGGATGGGCGGTTTGTTACAAAGCAGATTGCATAAAAGAAAATTGCTGATTTATCTAACCAACATAAATCAATTCATACTCTTAATACTATGATATGATTTATTCAATTTTATAATCTCTAAGACGAATGTCTGATACAATTGTCATTGCTTGTTCCCTAATTTCTTTTGCAGATTTCAAGTCATTTACGGCAATGGAAAATTCAATTAATTCTAAGCTCTTTTTTACAAAGTTGTTGTCAGAATGTAATTTCAATTCAGGGCGTTTCAATTCAGGGCGATTCATATTTTGATTTTTTTGCAATGAGTTCATTAAGTCGTATTGACTTTTTAGAACTGCAAATTCGTTTATTGGGTTTCCAATATAGTTCTTTATTATATCATATCTCTTCGCATTGAACAATGCGTCCCTAGCATAGAACCAACAATATTGAGATTTGTCAGGATGCAGTTGTCTTATACTTTCAAAAAGTTCAATGGTTTTATTTGCTTCTCCCAATGTTCTATTCAGTCCCACCACATCTGCAAATAAATTTAATGATGCATTACTATCCAAAATTGCTTTTGTCTTGATATCGCGCATCTCAATTAATGCTATCATGGCCGGTGGATAAACCTCTGCAAGCTCTTTCCAGTATGATAATGCAAAAGACAAACGAACACCAGACATAGCTTTGTTATATTCAAGAGCATGATCTTGAAACCAAATATAACGTTCAAGTGCTTCTTTGTACTTTTTCTGTGTTACCATCTCTTTAGTTTCAGAAAGATACTTCTGCATATCTTGCCCAAAAGATTTGATTGAAATGGCTATCAAAGTTGCTATTAGTATTGCCTTCATAGATATTATTTTAAATTTTGAAAAAATTTTCGACTGTTTGACAATTTTGCCCCTACGACATTCTCTCTATCCCTACCCCCTATTGCCCATCAAAGTTAGCTAAAAAAGATTGATTTAGAGATGTTTTAAACTACTTTTATTTTGGATAATGGATCGGTAATATATATCATATCAAAACTACCACGGTCCAGTTTGCTTGACTTGATAAAATCGAGTGCCGTCAAACCGAAAGAGTCCGGATCCTGCACCCCACCACATATTTCCCGATCTGTCTTGAAACATGCTTTGAACACAACAATTTAATCCGTCAGCAGGAGTAAATACGGTAAACGCTTTAGGATTTGGCAAGGGAATCGAAGGATCAAATCTTGTAGTGCTGCCCCGTGCTGTAATCCAAATGATACCAGACTGTTCTACTATTATTCCCCAAAACTCAGTGCCACCCAAGCCGTCTTTGGGAGTATATTCTGTAAAAGTTTTGCCGTCATACCTGCAAATTCCGTTTTTCATTGTAAACCACATGTTACCCATTTGGTCTTGGGCCATACCACCTGCATAGTTCTCGCTCAAACCTTCTTTATTATTGAAGTTTACTATCGTTTTTCCATCGTACTGAAAAACACCATTATCCGACGAAGCAAACCAAATATTTCCATTTTTGTCTTCCATAATGCCTGCAACATTTATATTCGAGAGTGATGGAAATGGCGAGAAGCATTGATCGCCTTTTATATCTGCTAAGGGGTCATATCGGTAAACGCCACCATGAGTACCTACCCAAATCATGCCCGATTTGTCGACAAGAATGCCTTTTCGACTTATATCGAGATGATTAAGGCCATCTTTTTGATTGTAATTTTTAAATGTCTTTCCATCATATTTATAGACACCCTGATCAGTGCCAAACCAAAGATTGCCATTTTTATCTTCATTAATGGCATAAACAGTGTTGGTAATAAAACCTTCAGGATCAGAAAAGTAGGTAAGGGTTTCTTCATCATACCGTACGACTCCTTCGCCTAATGTACCAAACCATAAATTCCCTTTTGAATCCTGAAAAATACTACGGATATATTGACTGACTAAAGTGGTGTCAAAATCCGGAGCTAAACCTATGGCCTTAAAGTTTTTTAGTACTGTTGGACTTGTTTTGGCAGTATTTGGAGCTTTAGATGTGTTTGTTTTTTCTTGTCCGTTGCAGGAAGTAAACATTGCCAATAAGCCAAAAAATATTATCTTATCCAATACCATAAATAGATTCATTATTATTGTTTTAAAATTTTGTTGTGTCCTTGTTGTTAGAGTATGTTTAAATTTTAATGTTTGAGCGAAAGTGAGAAAATTTAATTTTGGACAAGATGACTGAATGGTCTCGTCTGTGACGAGAATTGAGTAAAATACTTTACTCAATAAAGAAGGAACTGCGAGCAGCTGCTCGCAGCGAATACTGAATATAGCCGGAAGTTCAAGCGTAGCTTGACGCGGTACGGCGAAAAATATAACGATGGATAAAATTAAATTTGCCACTTGGAGCCAAATGATAAAAGTTTAAACATACTCTTAATATTTCACTTCATTATGTCTCGCCTGTCTCTCTATAGTGCGTTCATTGTATGAACTGTCTGCATCTCCATTCTGTTAGCCACTGATCTATTTGTTCTTTGTCGTATCGCATCTGACTTTGTTTTTTTTTTGCAAAGGTACCACCTATGGCAAAGGTTGGCAATACGGGGTTCGTCGGATGCTTACGTTTGAAGTCATATTACTTTTTTATTCTTCTATACAAATGTATATTAAGTTTCCGAATTGTAAGTGCTTCAAGCTTCAAGTTAAGAAACCAAAAATGCGGGTGATAAGTGGTCAAGAGCGTTCAACCCATTTATGAAGGACACTAAAAACACTTAGCTATTAGCAACACTCATTTTTAGTTCGTCCAAGGTTCCTTGTGGTTGGCATTCACGAATTTTTCACCATCAAAAATGCACATGCCTTGCCATGTGCCGAACCAAAGTTGTCCTTTGTTATCTTCATAGATGCTTAGAACAAGATTTGAAGTTAATCCGTTTTCAGTAGTGTATAATGTGAAATTTGTCCCATCATATTTATATACTCCAACATTTTCTGCCGAGAACCAAATGTTCCCTTTTCTATCTTCTAAAAACCCACCGGTTTCTTCACCTTTAATAATTCCATCTTTGGTGAAATTGGTGAAAGTAGTTCCGTCAAATTTACTTGTTCCTCCAAACAATGTTCCAATCCAAATATTTCCTTTTTTGTCTTCAAAAAAACCAGCATTATCGTCAGTAAGTCCGTTTTTAGATGTCAAATGGGTAAACTTGCCGTTCTTGTATTTAAAAATTCCATTTCCATCGGTGGCAAACCACATCGTTCCATTTCTATCTTCCATACATTTAAACACCAATTTATCAGAAAGCCTTGGTTTGGAATCTTCAACTTTTGTTTCTGGCAATAAAAAAGGGGTGAACTTTTTGCCATCAAAATGACAAACGCCTCCATTCGCTCCCACCCAAATGAGTCCGTTTTTGTCCATTGTTAAACCCCAAATTTCAGGATCCTCACCTGGTAATCCTTCTTTTTTTGAAAAGGATGTGAAATGTTTGCCATCGTATTTTATGAGTCCTTCGGAAGTTCCAAACCATATATGTCCAGCTTTGTCTTCTACAATTGACATCACCCTCATTCCTATGCTGATTCCTTCGATTATAATTTTTTCAAGTGTTTGCCCACTGTAACGTATTATCCCATTTCCATTTGTTCCAAACCAATAATTCCCTTTCGTATCTTGATACATCGACCTTACAAACTCCCTTACCATGCCATTTAGATTGGTGTGAATTTGTGGAAAGGTTGTAATACTATTTCTAAATATCAATGGCTTTTTATCCGTCACTATTTCTATAGGATCATTGGCAGATTTTTCTTTTACTTGTCCGGTGCAAGACGAGATTTGAAGTGTTAGAATAATTAATATTAGATATCTTACGATGGATACTTTCTTACCTTGGATGTTTGTCATGGGGTTGGTTTTATAAATGTAGCTTATGGCCATGCGTTGCTATCGTCCTGCTGGTAAGCGGGATGGCATCAAAGCACTTTTTACTGGTCGTATTCTATTAATTATCCAATTGCAATATTTAAAGTTCTGCCTAATCTTATTTCTATGATTCTGTAAAAGGTTGACAATTGTATATCACTTTTACCGCTTTCTATTCTTGAGATATAACTTTTTTTTGTTCCTGTTCTGTCTGCAAGTTCTTCTTGGGTCATTTTTGCTTCTTTTCTAGCTTCTTGAAGCATTACTTCAATTCTGAATGCCAAAGAATCTGCATCAAATTTTGCTCGTTCTTCGCTTCCAATTTTACCCCTATACTTATCTAAATGGGCTTCAAAACTTGTTAATTTGTTCATGATTAATTTTTTGTTTAAAAATATTCCTGTTTTAGCTTAATGGCTAAATCTAATGGCTCTTTAGGTGTTTTTTGGCTTTTCTTTTCGATACAATTGGTTAATATGATAAGATTTCCTTGGTCAAAAAAACAAAATATCTTAATGTTTTTAAAAGTCGTTTTAACTCTGATTTCATATAATCCATTCGTACTTTCAATATGTTTTAAACAAACTCTAAATTATAATAGTATTAAACCCTCTAAAGTTTAATTAAGAGTATGTTTAAATTTTTATGTTTGAGCGAAAGTGAGAAAATTTAATTTTGGACAAGATGACTGAATGGTCTCGTCTGTGACGAGAATTGAGTAAAATACTTTACTCAATAAAGAAGGAACTGCGAGCAGCCGCTCGCAGCGAATACTAAATATAGCCGGAAGTTCAAGCGTAGCTTGACGCGGTACGGCGAAAAATATAACGCTGGATAAAATTAAATTTGCCACTTGGAGCCAAATGATAAAAGTTTAAACATACTCTAAAAGTACTTTGACATTTCACCCTGAATTGTCAGTGCTTTTTGACGTATTGCATTTTGAAAATCGGGCGTATCACCAGCATAAATTATTTCTCTGGATGAGTTGATCAAAAGGCCCATATCATCATTTTTGCCATTTTTCACTACAGCTTCCAAATCTCCACCTTGCGCTCCTACTCCAGGAACGAGAAAAAAATATTCTTTAGCCAGTTGCCTCACTTCTGAGAAAAGTTGAGGATGTGTGGCACCTATTACATACATCAGATTGCCGGGATTCCCCCATTTCTGAGATTGCACTATCACGGACTCATAAAGGGTCATCCCTGTTGATGTTTTTAACATTTGAAAATCAGTGCTTCCCTCATTACTTGTCAAACCAAGCAAAATCACCCACTTTTGATCAAATTCCAGAAAAGGCGTTACGGAATCCTCACCCATATAAGGTGCAACTGTAACTGCATCAAAATTGAAATACTCAAAAAAAGTCTTGGCGTACATTTTGCTTGTGTTGCCTATATCTCCCCTTTTTGCATCTGCAATGGTAAAAATATCATCTGGTATATAGTCCATAGTTTTTTCAAGCGATTTCCAACCTGATGGACCACGTGATTCATAAAATGCCAAATTAGGTTTGTATGCTACACACAAGTCACTTGTGGCGTCAATTACCATTTTATTAAACTCAAATACCGGATCGTCGGAACTCAAAATATGAGCCGGAATCTTTGAAAGATCGGTATCAAGGCCTACACATAGGAATGATGATTTGGACTTGATGTTGGAGACGAGTTCTTGCCTTGTCATGCTACAAAATAACCATTAACAGCCTCAACGGCTTTGATCTCCGGAAGCCGCGACTTAATGGCCTGCTCTACGCCTGCTCTCATCGTCATTCCTGAAAACGAACAATGCTCACAGTTCCCAAGCCATTTTATTTTTACAATAAGGTCTTCAGTGACTTCCACCAACTCAATATTACCTCCATCCACAGCAAGATGAGGTCTGATTTCATCAAGTGCCACATTTACCCGATTGAAAATATCTGCAGGATTAGCTATTATCATGATGCAAAAGTAATCATATTTTTAATAAAAATCAGAATCATGAGCATTAACATATTTGTCAGTGTTCCACTTTTACTATTCGGGTAGGCTCATAAAGCTGATTTCTCAATTCTATGTGTCTAACCACATTACTGGCAAGCTGTTTAAATATAGGATAGCGATAACCTTTACTATCCGCAGCGGCAGGAATGCCGGCATCTCCGGCTTCTCTCACACCTTGAATGATAGGTATCTGAGCGAGCATTTCAGACTGTGCCATAGATGCAAGCCTTGACCCACCTCCTTTCCCAAAAATATAATATTTATTTTCAGGTAATTCTTCAGGAGTAAACCAACTCATGTTTTCCACTACTCCCAGGATCGGTACATTGACATTTTGGAGTAAAAACATATTCATTGCTTTTACTGCATCAATGACGGACACCTCCTGTGGTGTGGTCACGATCAAAGCACCTGTAACTGGCACAGTCTGCACCAATGTCAATTGGATGTCACCTGTTCCCGGTGGCAAATCAATTATCAGAAAATCAAGCTCCGGCCAAAGACAATCGTGTATAAACTGCCTCAATAACCCTCCTAATCTTGGCCCTCTTAGTACAACAGCCTGTTCGGGTTCGACGATAAATCCGATGGAAATGACATGAACTCCATGAGCTTCAAGCGGTATGATTTTGTGTTTTCCATACAGAAGTTCCACTTTTGGGCGCTTACCTACGAGTCCCATCATAGTAGGTATAGAAGGCCCATACAGATCAGCATCAATCAGGCCTACTTTATACCCTTCACTGGCAAGTGCCACTGCAAGGTTGACGGACACTGTGGATTTTCCGACTCCACCTTTTCCTGAGGCCACAGCAATCACATTTTTTACCTGCGGCAATACAGAATCAGTTGTTTCTACAGCTTCAGATTTTATTTTGACGTGGATATGTACGTCCGCCTCCGGAAATATATTTTGTATTTGCTCCATACAAGCGAAATTCAGTGCTGATTTCAATTCCGAATCGTTGGATTTTAATACAATAGAAAAAGCAACATTTTGTCCATCCACCCTGAAGTCCTCTACCATTTTGGCGGAGATGATATCATTGCCTGTTTTAGGGTCTTTGACGTTGCGCAAAGCAAGCAGTATTGCATTATGGTCTATCATACATTATTTTTTGCACACGTATAAGGTTAATAACTTGTCAATTGTTCACCAACAGACTAAAAAATATAAGCAAAATTTATAATTTTGCCTTCTGAATTTCTATTCAGATACCCGATCTTCATGAACATATATAAAAATATCAACGATCTCCCCGCATTTAAAAACCCGGTCATTACGATAGGTTCTTTCGATGGTGTGCATGCCGGACATCAGAAGATATTGTCAAGAGTTAAAACTCTGGCCGACGAAATCAATGGTGAAAGTGTGGTGATCACTTTTTTTCCACACCCGAGAAAAATCGTTGACCCAAGAGAACAAGGACTATCAGTACTCAATACACTTGATGAAAAAATTGGACATATATCTTCATTAGGTATTGGCAATATTGTTATAGTACCTTTTACATTTGAATTTTCAAGACTTTCTCCCAGAGAATATATTGAAAAATTCATCTTAGGCTGTTTTCATCCCAAATATGTCGTGATAGGTTATGATCATAAATTTGGACTCAACAGGGCCGGAGATATCCACCTTTTTAAAGACTACGAAAGCGCAGGACATTTTCATGTGATAGAAATTCCTAAACAAGAAGTGGATGAAGTCACCGTGAGCAGTACGAAAATCAGAAGTGCCATCCTTTCAGGAAAGATTGAAGATGCTTCGTTACTTTTGAATCATCCATATATCCTTACAGGCAAGGTCATTCATGGAGACAAATTAGGTACGAAATTAGGTTATCCAACAGCCAACCTCTATATTTCAGAAAAAGAAAAACTCATTCCAATGGAAGGAGTTTATGCTGTCAAAACCGAAATAGAAGATGAAGAATTTGATGGAATGATGTATATCGGCAAAAAACCTACTGTGTCAGATCAAGCCGGAATCAATATCGAAATCAACATCTTTGACTTCAATCAAAATATCTATGATAAGACAATCAAGATCAATATTATAAAATATCTTCGCAACGATCTTAAGTTTGATAGTTTGGATCAGTTGAAAGAACAATTGGCCATAGATGAAAAAAATGCCATTATCGCACTGGACTCTCTAAAAACTTTTGACAAAAAACATCCAATAGTCACTATTGCGATACTCAACTATAATGGGTCGGAATTACTGGAATCATACCTTCCAATGATTGAGTTTTCATCAGAAAAATATGAGTTTGACATTTTGGTTATTGACAATAAATCTGAAGACCTCTCAGTTGATTTTGTAAAGGAGTGGTATCCGGAAATCAGAGTTGCTGAACTATCAAAAAACTATGGGTTTGCTGATGGATATAATAAAGGTCTCAAAGATGTCCATACTGATTATGTAGTGATCATTAATTCAGATGTTTTAGTTACAGAAAATTGGCTTGACCCTATCATTGAAGCACTTGAGGCTGACAAAGAATTAGGTATAGTGCAACCCATGATATTATCCATGGAGGATAAAACCAAATTTGAATATGCAGGTGCTGCCGGCGGTTATATTGATGTATTTGGTTTCCCATTTTGCAGAGGGCGCATATTCAACCATGTTGAGTTCAACGAAAATCAATATGAGGACAATGCAGAAATATTTTGGGCTAGTGGTGCGGCATTAGTTTGCAGAACAAAAGTTTTTAAATCCTTAGGTGGATTTGATGGAAGTTTTTTTGCACATCAGGAAGAAATTGATCTTTGCTGGAGATTCAGACAAGCCGGCTACAACATCAAATGTATTAGCACAAGTAAGGTGTATCATTTAGGTGGAGGAACCTTAGATTATAATAATCCTAAAAAGGACTTTCTGAACTTCAGAAACAACCTTTATCTCTTAACTAAAAACGAACACCTCATCAATCTCTTATGGCTTATTCCAGCTAAGCTTATACTGGATGGCATAGCTGGTCTGAAATTTTTATTAGACGGTAAGTTTAGGTCTACTATTGCTATCATAAAGGCTCACATGTCATATTACAAACACTTGCCATTGGTATTTGAACGGCGAAATCTGGAACAGAATCTTATATTTCGGAATAAAATTAACAAACCCGATCTGAACGGTATATTTTTTGGATCCATAGTCTGGAAATATTATATCGAAAGGATAAAAAAATTTACTGACCTGAATTTCTGATTTGTTTTGAATTTTAAAGACCTTAAAATTATTTTTGAAGATGATGATTTGCTTGTTGTTGACAAGCCGGCTGGCGTATTGACTATCCAGGATAGGTTCAATCCGCAAATACCCAATCTTTCCGGAATGTTAAAAAAGTTACACCCTGAAATTATTCCTGTTCATAGATTGGATAAGTTTACAAGTGGAGTTAATGTATTTGCTAAAAATGCAGAAAGCCATAAAATCCTTTCGGTAGCATTTCAGTCCCGGGAAGTTGAAAAATACTATTATGCCATTACTGACGGAGTACCATCACCTGAAAGCGGCAGAATCGATGTCCCACTAGCAGAATCGACCGTCACAAGAGGTAAAATGCTGGCGCATCCAAGAGGCAAAGAATCCATCACTGATTATAAAATAGTCAAAAATTTCAAATCCTATTCTCTGCTCTATATCAGAATTTATACAGGTCGGACGCATCAGATACGCGTACACATGCAATACTTGGGCAATCCATTGATTGTAGATCCGCTATACGGTAATAGAGAAGCTTTTTTCCTATCTGAAATCAAACAAAAAAAATTTAACCTTAGTAAATTTGAAGAAGAAAAACCTCTGATAACGAGGCAACCACTTCATGCAGAAAAAATAATCCTGATACATCCTGTGAACAAAGAAAAGCTTGAGTTCGTATCACCGTTGCCAAAGGACATTCTGGCTGTAATCAACCAAATGGAAAAATGGATTAAACTGTAACATGAATCTTGCTTTTGATATTTTTATCAAACATATGTGCTTCTATTTTGAAAAATTCTATAACTTTGACTTAAAGTTTGGATTTCTATACATTTAGTGACATGAACCGTATAATTTTTATTATTTTAATACCGCATCAGTTGATGCATCTAAATACGAATCATCCGCCTTTGCGGGCATAGTCTAATATCTTTTGAACATAACTTACAAAAATGCAGCATGGGTAGATTATTAAGGATTTCAATATATGCATTTTTCATCCTTGTATTATATTTTTGGATTACTGCAATAATAAAATCAGAATCAGAAAAAGAAAATAATTCTGACGATAAGGTTGCCGTTCAAAATAATGCACTGGATTCAGAATTTGCTGATTCTATTCTTACTGTAGGAGCGACTGACAGCGATTCATTGTCGGATGATGACTTGGATGGTGAAATCATCGATTACAATGATATTGATAAAAAAGTAAATGCACTCAAAGGGGATAATGAAACGGCTAATCCACTCAAAACAAAGATAGAAAATACCAAGGCTACAGAACCAGTAAAAAAAATCAATGTAAATTCAGACACCAAAGCTAAAACAAAGGTTTCTACTGTAAACACAAAACCAAACATCGGAGACGGAGGTAGTTTTATGGTCATTTGCGGCAGTTATCTTCTTAAAGAAAATGCAGATAAAATGGTGCAAAAGTTAAAAAAAATCGGGTATACCAATGCAAAGGTGACTATATTTGACGGGTCTGGTTACCATTCAGCCATTGCAGCACAGTTTTCTTCACAGGCTGATGCTCAAAAGGCATCTGCATCATTAAAGAAAAACGGAATCGATTGTTTTGTGAAAACAAGATGAATATTGATTTGAAATGATATTCAAGAATGTGTGGAAGATCTTCCCTCACTAAGACCGAAAAAGAAATCGAAGAACGATTTAAAGCGACTTTTTACAGTGAAGAACTGGAAAGGTACAACCCTCTGCCCAATTTTAACGTCGCTCCTACTCACATGCATCCGGTCATTACATCCCAAGACCCAAACCACTTCCACTTATTCAAATGGGGACTCGTGCCTTTTTGGTCAAAAGACAATAAATCAGGTGCTAAGATGATCAATGCCAGGATAGAAACAATTGCGGAAAAGACTGCTTTCAAATCACTGTTGAACTCAAAAAGGTGTATTGTCCCTATGGATGGATTTTATGAATGGAAGACAGAAGGAAAAAATAAAGTACCTTTCAGAATCGTCACAAAAGACCAAGCCATATTTGCCGTGGCCGGTTTGTGGGATTGCTGGAAATCTCCCATAACAGGAGAACTTATATACACTTTTACTGTGATCACTGGCCCTCCTAATACCTTGATGGAGCAAATACATAACAGGATGCCGGCAATTCTGCATCCAGAAAACGAAAAACTCTGGCTGGATCCAGATATTAAACCACATGAGGTAATCCAATCATTAATACCCTACCCTTCTGAAAATATGGAAGCATATCCGGTATCTGATAAAGTAAATAATGTCAGAATAAATGAGCCTTCTCTTATAGAACCCGTAAAAAATGCCCCGAAACCAATTCAGACAAGTTTATTCTTTTGATAAAAAGGAGCAATCCATTTCTTACATCACATCAAAGCTTAATGAGTTATGATGATAAATAATGTACAAAAAACAGTGTAGGGAACTTCTTTTAAGCCATTTTAGGGATGGGATATTTTAAAGAACAATTTCAATCCTGTTTATCATCTTAAATATCAGTAAGTCCTGAATAATTGATTGTTTGTCGATTTTTATATCTGGACTGAAGACAATTCATCACTTTTGAGAACTAATTTACATGAGTATATGTTTATGACGAGTTTAAATCACATTATTTATCATCTTCTAAAAACAATTAAAAAAAATGAATTTCAAAAAAATGCTATTTTTCGGATCTTTTATGATCATAGGTCATTGTATATTTGCTCAGACTGCTGATGAAATCATCAACAAATATTTTGAAAGTACCGGAGGTCGAGATGCCTGGTCTAAAATCACTTCGATGAAATCGGCAGTCCTGGTTAAAACCCAAGGCATGGAATTGCCTGCTGTTATGCTTTCAAAACCTATGAAGCAAAAAATTGAAATAACTTTCCAGGGACTTTCCATAGTTCAACCTGCTTTTGATGGTGAAACCGGTTGGCAGACTAACTTTATGACTATGAAAGCCGAAAAAATGGAAGCTGAAGACAATGCCATTACAAAATCTGAAGTTGGCGACTTTCCTGATCCGTTTTTAAAATATAAAGAAAAAGGATACAATGTGGAACTTCAAGGTTCTGAAACCGTAGAAGGAACAGATTGTTTCAAAATCAAATTAACAAAAAAACCAGTCATGATTGACGGCAAAGAAGAGGAAAACGCATCTGTTTACTTTTTTGACAAAGAAAACTTTGTCCCCATCATGGTACGAAATGTGGTAAAAAAAGGTCCGGCCAAAGGTAAATCTTCTGAAACGGTCATGTCAGATTATCAAGAAGTCAATGGTTTAATGATGCCTTTCACAATGGATCAAAAATTTGAAGGAACTACACAAGCCAGC
The DNA here is from genome assembly GCA_016718205.1 of Saprospiraceae bacterium. GTDB lineage: Bacteria > Bacteroidota > Bacteroidia > Chitinophagales > Saprospiraceae > OLB9. The sequence goes on along the minus strand of JADKEB010000033.1, from coordinate 65,516 downwards.
ATTTCTGTGAAGACCATTGAGCTGAATGTGGCCATCGATGACAGCGTATTTAAGTTTCCGGAAGGAAATTAATAATAATTTTTTACTATCTTAGAGTATGTTTAAACTTTTATCATTTGGCTCCAAGCGGCAAATTTAAACACACTCTTAAAGATAACTACCTAATTTTATGGTAGTTATCTTTTTATTTTACAATTCTCAATTCCAAAATACAATTTTTATGAAGCCAATTTATTATACCTTTATATTCATATTTATATTTTCAAATGCTCTGATTTCACAAAAAGCAATACCGCTGAAAAGTGATGAAATTTTTGGAGCAGTCAAAGCCAGACAGATAGGACCTGCAGTGATGAGTGGCAGAGTGGTAGACCTTGAAGCTCACCCAAAAGACTCTAAAATATTTTATGTTGCCGCTGCCGGTGGTGGCGTTTGGCAGACAAATAATGCCGGAATTACATTCAACCCAATATTTGACAAACATACTCAATGTATAGGTGCCATAGCCCTTGATCCAAGTGACCCTGATAAAACCATTTGGGTAGGATCCGGTGAGACATGGACAAGAAACAGTGTGAGTGTCGGAGATGGCATTTACAAATCCAAGGACGGCGGCCAGAATTGGACCAATATGGGCTTGGCCAAATCAGAGAGAATTTCTAATATCATAGTCCATCCAAAAAATTCCAACGAAGTGTATGTGGGAGTTTTAGGAGCTTTATGGGGCGATAGTGAAGACCGTGGAGTTTATAAAACCAATGATGGTGGAAAAACCTGGAATAAAATATTTTTTATCAACAATACCACAGGCTGCTCTGAGTTAGTCATGGATCCTACCAATCCTGATATCATGTACGCCGCTTTTTGGGAATTCAGAAGAACAGGATATTCGTTCAATTCAGGTGGTAACAACTCTGCCTTATACAAGTCTCTTGATGGTGGTAAAACATGGAATAAAATCCACAATGGATTTCCATCCGGAAAGCTTGGCAGGATCACGGTAGCCATTGCACCGTCAAAACCATCCATAGTGTATGCTGTTCTTGAAACCGAAAAATCCGAAGATAAAGGGCTTTACAGATCAGAGGATGCAGGTGCATCATGGAAAAAACTGAATGGTGATTTTGAATTGGTGATCAGACCTTTTTATTTTTCAAGAATTGTGATTGATCCAAAAAACCCCGATATAATACTCAAGGCCGGACTTCAAGGCTATATAAGTAAGGATGGCGGAAAAACCTTCCGAAGTATCGGAGGTGGCATTCATTCTGATTTTCACGATTTCATATTTGACCCGCATGATTCCAACAAAATTGTTGTTGGTACAGACGGAGGCGTTTACAGATCATGGGATGGAGGTTCAGTTTGGGAAATGGTCAAAGGACTTCCATTGTCACAATTTTATCATGTATCCACAGACAACCGTAAACCTTATTGGGTATATGGTGGCTTGCAGGACAACGGATCATGGGTAGGTCCAAGTAAACGACCGGGAGGAATTAAAAATAGTGACTGGATTTCTGTGGGATACGGTGATGGTTTCAGAGTATATCCTCATCCATCAGATCCCAATACAGTTTATTCTGAAATGCAGGGAGCTGAAAATATCTGGCGGGTGGACGTAGCAAAAAGTCAGGCTAAAACTATAAAACCTTATGCCGAAGATGGAGACCCAAAACTGAGATTCAACTGGAATGCACCCTTGACGACTAGCCTGCATTTCCCTGACAGAGTTTACGTGGGCAGCCAGTTTATCCACGTATCAGATGACAGAGGCGAGACATGGCGCAAACTATCACCGGATCTTACTACAAATGACCCCACAAAACAAATGCAGGAAGAATCCGGTGGATTGAGTGCAGATAATTCCGGTGCAGAAAATCACTGCACTGTTTTTACGATCAATGAGTCACCTATCGATAAAAATGTCATTTGGGCAGGTACAGACGACGGCAATGTGCAGGTCACTACAGATGGAGGTAAATCATGGACAAATGTAACATCCAATATCAAAGGTGTACCAAAAAACACATGGACTTATTTTATCGAACCTTCCAATTTTGATGTCAATACTGCTTTTGTGGTCTTTGATGGTCATACACAAAATGATATGAAGCCATATGTCATGAAAACTACAGATTTAGGAAAGTCCTGGTCATCTGTGGTCAATAGTCAGATCCCTATTTTTGCAAGGTGTATCAAAGAAGACCCAAAAAACAAAAATTTGTTATACTTGGGTACTGAGTTTGGCTTGTATGTTACTGTGGATGGAGGGCAAAACTGGGCAAAATTTGAAAACAATATGCCACCGGTTGCAGTGCATTATTTAGCAATTCAACAGACTGAAAATGCCCTTGTTATGGCTACTCACGGCCGTGGTATTATTATTATAGATGATGTCACGCCACTTAGGGCAATTACTGAAGAAGCCCTTGAAAAAGAGTTGGATTTCATAACAGTAAAACCTGCGACCATCAATGAAAGTGCATCATTTCAAAACTTTCCAAATGTAGGTGAATATGTAGGTGACAACCCTACTTCAGCAGCAAAAATTGTGTATTTTATGAATAAAAGGCACACTTTTGGCAAGATGACAATGGAAATTTTTGATAATGAAGGAAAAAAAGTTGCAGATCTTGTCCCAGGTAAGAGCAAAGGAATCAATGAAGTTCTGTGGAACTACGTCCTGCCTCCTCCCAAGACTGCTAAAGGAAAAACATTTACATTTGGCGCATTTTCAGGACTTACAGTACCGGCAGGTAAATATAATGTAAAAATCACAAAAGGTAATAAAGAGTTTAACCAGGAAATTGAAATCAAATACGATGAAAACTCCATACATTCCGAAGCTGACAGAAAACTGAAAGATGAAAAAGGTATGGAATTATACCAAATGAATGAAGTTTTAGCCTTTGAAGTGGACAGACTTGATATGTTGCAAAAAACAGCAGAAGAGCTAAAACCATTGATCAAAGATAAAAAACTTTCAAAACAACTGAATTTAGATGGCTATATAAAAGAAATCGAAGCTTTAAGAAGTACACTTGTAGTCACAAAAGGCGACAACTATGTGGGCGCCGCTGAACCTGAACTTAGAGAAAAAATAGCAGCTTTGTATGGAGAAGTGGCCGGATATGCAGGTAAACCTTCAGGTGCTCAACTTGCAAATTTAAGTTTGCTAAGTAAAAAGCTGAATGAAGCAAAAACAAAGGTTGAGATGTCTGTGAAGAAGTCCGAAGACCTGAATAAAGTGCTCGAAAAAGCCAAAATACCTAAAAAGATTATGGCTCGCGAAGTTGCCGGTGCCTAAAAAGACTCAGGGATTATAATAAGTCATTTTCAACTAATAACATTAAAAAAGCCATGCTTGAAAAAAGTGTGGCTTTTTTTTGCAAAAAAGTGAGTACATTTGATATATTTTGAACTTAATAACAGTATACGCAAGGTTTCTTTGGTCATCAAGTTATATAAATTTACACATTCAACTCATTTCATAAATGTATACAAATGAAATATCTATATCTTATTATTCTCGTGATATCAACTCATCTGACACCTATCTGCCAAAAAATACCCTCACAGTGGCGCATCTCAAATGATGGTAGATATTTGATAGCAGGAGACCAATCACCTACAGGACTTTACGACGAATCCAAAGTCGAAGAGATAAGATTGTATTTTTCTCAAGCTGATTATTGGAACAAACTCACTCAAAACTATAATTCGAAAATAGATTTGCCTTGCAAACTCAAATATAAGGGTATAGACTATGATAGTGTTGGTATCAGATTTAAGGGTCAAACGTCATATTTTGCCAATAATACTCCAAAAAAATCCTTCAATATCTCAATGGATACTTTTAAGAATGACCAGAAACTTGCTGGCTACAAAACCCTAAACTTAAATAACTCTTTTCAGGATCCATCATTTATGAGAGAAGTGCTTTATTATCGACTTATAAGGAATCACAGTCAATCTGCCAAGGCAAATTTTGTGCGTGTATATATCAATGACGAAGATTGGGGAATCTATCTTAATGTTCAGCAGTTGAACAAAGATTTTATCGAAGAGTGGTATGAAAGCAATGATGGTATCAACATCAGAGCAGACAGGCCTGATGGTTCTTCCACTGGTCCAGGTGGGCCTGGTGGTCAATGGGGTGATGGTACTGCCGGTTTTAATTATCTGGGAACAGACACTGCATTATATCAAAAATATTATACACTCAAAAGCTCAGATCTGACACAGCCATGGCAGGAACTGGTGAAAGCATGTAATGTGCTGAACAACAGCGGCACGAATCTAGAAACAGAAGCTCCCAAGGTAATGGATATTGACAAAATTCTCTGGCATCTGGCATGTGAAATCGCATTTACTGATGATGACAGTTATGTTTTTAAAGGCAAAATGGATTATTATCTGTACATGGATGCCGAAACAAAACGATGGACTTCATATGATTATGATGCCAATAGTACTTTTTCAACACAAAAGATTACCCAATGGTCTCCATTTTATAATGAATCTAAACCAAACTATCCGCTTCTCAACAAACTCCTTGTTGTTCCGGCTTTCAGACAAAGATATCTTGCCCACATGCGTACTATCATATCTGAACTGATGGATGAATCAAAAGTGAACTCCATCATTGACAATTATGCAAATTTAATCAGAGGTGCCGTGATAGCAGATACTAAAAAGGTGACATCAGAAACTGCTTTTAATAGTGCAATCATCGCGCTGAAGGATTTTATAACAAAAAGAAAAAATTATTTACTATCCAATAGTGAAGTTAAAGCCGCTGGACCGGTCATCAGCGAAGCAAAATACAAAGTCAATAATGAAGATTGGGCAAAAGTGTATCCTGAAAGTGATGTGGTAGTAACAGCTTCAGTAAATTTCACATCAGGTGTCAACAAAGTAGTGCTAAATTATGGTACAGGACTGTCAGGCACATTCAACACTACAAATATGCTGGACAATGGTCAAGGCCATGATGCAAAAAGTAACGATGGAATTTTTACTGCATCTTTACCAAAAGCCCAAGCTGGTGCTTTGATAAAGTTTTATATTGAAGCTACTGGAAATGACAATGCCCGAACTAAAACATTTTTTCCTTCTGGTGCAGAACATCAACTGATCATATACCAGGTAGAAACTCTTCAGAACACTCAAAAAACAGTGGCCATCAATGAATTTATGGCTTCCAATGATAACACTGTGAAAGATGAAGCTGGTGAATTTGAAGATTGGATAGAGCTTTACAACCTCACGGATAAAGATATCAACATGAGTGGTTTTTATATTACTGACAACTCATTAAACCTCAAAAAATTTCAAATCCCGACCAATACCACCATTAAGGCTGGAGGATATCTCATCATATGGGCAGATGAAGATCAGGAGCAGGGGCCGTTACATGCCAACTTCAAACTTTCAGCTGGTGGCGAAGTCATTTACCTTTTAGACAATAATCTTGTCATGCTAGATAGTATCAGTTTTGGAGCACAAACTACCAATAAGTCGGCTGCAAGAATACCCAACGGTACAGGTAATTTTGTAATAGGCAACCATACATTTGGTGTAAATAATGATGGCACATTGTCAATACAGGATATTGTGCAATCAAATTTCAAGATATACCCAAACCCTGCTTCACCAGGAATAGTAACCATCTCCAATAATGCTGATTACTCGCAAAGTATATCGCTATATCATATGAGTGGTCTTAAGATAAGTAATCTTACAGTAGCGTCGTACACAGATTTGAATATTGAAATCAATACTCCGGGAATTTACATCATCAAGTCTAATAACGAAGTCAAAAAACTCATCATCACAAAATGATTAGGAGTATAAAAGTGGATACAAAGTATAAAAAAAAAGGAAATTTTGTAGAAATGTCCTAAGAATGTGATATTTTCACATGATGTCTCAGGAAGAAGTAATAATATTCAAAAATGTAGGAGCACAGGAATATCAAACCTTTGCAAATCAAGCCATTAAGTATGCTTTAATTTCTGTCGCATTTACCTACAACAGGATGGACAAATCAAAGTTGTCCGCAAGAATCAATAATATAACTAAAGGAAAAATAGCAGAATTCTTATTTTACGAATTCTGCAGACAAAACGGAGTGCTTATAGATCCTGAAGCATGCAGCACACCATTCTGGAAACCAGATAACAGAGATTTTCTTTGGATCGGAGGTGAGTGGGATATTAAAAACAATTATTTCTATTGTTCAGATTTGGACTTTAAAAATTTTGACTGTACCAAGCTACCTGCTTTGATACCCAATAAAACCCATTATGATCAATGGTCAAAAAGAAATGATCACCTCATTGCTGACAGTAGATTTAATGCTTATGTATTTACATTTATGAGACTGAGACCCAATGATAAAAACTTTTTTTCATTACTTCTCAGCGAGGATCAACTTAGTTTTATCACTTCTATCGTAGATCAGCATAATAAGTCAAATCAACAGAATATGCCTTTTATGGATTCCTGGTTTTTTCAAAAGCTTAATGAGAAGGGACCTTCCGAGTACATTGCATTAAACTATCATCCGGAAATCATTATCACTGGTTGCGCCAATCCAAGATATTGGGAAATGTTTAAAGATATTCCTTCCAATGATGATTCCCTTCCTTATATTACCCACACATCAAACAGCAATTGGTATCAGCAAAAAGATGGTTGGGTTTCTTTTCTAAACGGAACTTTGGTAACAAAAATCAAAAACAGAACATGCCCTGTTTCTCTTTTGCCATCTTTTAGCTCGGTCATAAAAAAGCACGTGGGGTAAATGGCACAATTATTGCGTTTTAAATATTAAATAATAACTACATATAATGAATTTCAGTAAGTGGGCAAATATCCTTAAATTGATATTGCTGAAAATAGTTGAAGAAATTGAAAGACGCATCAATGAAAAAAATGGTGTGGATACTTCTGATACATTCAGTCATTCCCTTTATACATCTCTCAAGTTTATCATTCTGGAGCAGGTAGACGGCTTGGTAGATGAAGTAGTTTCATATTCTAAAAGTCAAGTCAATACTTTGTCAGATATGATAGCACAAAAAATGTCGATCATCATCGCTTCTTTGGTTTATGTGCTGATGCTCTTGGCATTAGTATTTTTGGTGTTTATATTTTTGACAGTTTCTTTGGCCCTCTATCTTGGAGATGTATTAGGGCAAACATACTATGGATTTTTAATCACAGGAAGTACTATACTATTTATAACGCTCATTATTTTTTTTGTAGGTCATAAGTCCATTGCTTCATCAATCAAAAATCAAATAATGAGACTCGTATAAAACTATTAAAAAATTTCTACTGCAGTTACCAATTCCTCACCGACCTCTGAGTTGATAATATTTATTATTTTCTCTTTTCCCATGAGTAGTTCTTTTTTTAACGGAGCAGATGTCAGATACACCTTTAGTAAACCATCTTTAAAATATAATTTACTGGTGTAACCTGCTATAGTGGCTCCCATGTGATTTTTCCATATTTTTTCTATCCTGACAGTATCATATCCTTTTCCGACTCTGGCGTTGGAGTGCAGAAATTCATTAAGACCATGTCCTATAGGTTTATCATTGTGTCTTCCCATCACTTTTTAACAAAAATAATTACATCATTGTTTTGAACAATTTGGGTAGGACTATGTTAGTTGGCATTCATTCAATAATATTACAAATCATGTTATCAAATATTCTAATCATCATGTTTTTTTCAGTTACAAGTTTAATTGGCAATTTTTTCAATTCAGAAAATGTACTTTCAGCACCAAAACATATCCTGAAGGCAAGTTATAAAGATACTGTAAGTTTTCACTCATTAAAAGCTAAAGACATAGATGGTCAGACTTTAAATATGAGCAAGTATAAAGGTAAAAAAATAATCATTCTTAATGTAGCATCCAAATGTGGATATACGCCGCAATATGCTGACTGGCAGGCTTTCTTCGAAAAAAACAACTCAAAATTTGAAGTATTGGGATTCCCCTGCAATCAGTTTTTAGGTCAGGAACCCGGCACTGCAGAAGAAATCGAATCCTTTTGTCAGAAAAACTATGGCGTTACTTTCCAAATGTTTGACAAAATTGACGTCAAAGGTGACGAGCAAAGCCCTATTTATAAATGGCTCACTGATCCAGCACAAAATGGTTGGAACAATACAGTACCAAGCTGGAATTTCTCTAAATATCTCGTTGATGAAAATGGTAAATTATTAAATTATTTTGGCCCTAAGATCAAGCCTGATAGTCCGGAGTTTTTGGCTGCTATCAAGTAATGTTTCACATCATAAAGAAATGTTAAACTACTTGGTTTTGATGTGACATAAGCGTTTCTTTCCGTCTCCAATTGAAGAAGTTGGTCTGCGAAAGCACCTGATTTTAAGCCTTTGAAAAAAATGGATTTTAAAGTCAAATGCTTTGTAAACCAATTTTATTAAGTTTGTAAATCAAAAATTTCAATAGATTATGAGAAATGTGTTTAAAATTTCATTTAGTTTTTTAATTCTTTCACTTTTTTTAGTTTCATGTGGAGAAGATAGCATCATCAACCCCACTGTCAATCCTCCCGTTGTAAATTTGGCATCCGGAACCGGAATTACATCCGGAGATGCCACACTCAACATCGGCGAATCTTTTACTGTACAGATTACAGCATCAAAAGGTACAAACCCCATGAAATCTCTTACAATAGAAGATGCAGGAAGCAAAATTGATATCAGCAGACTGACCTTCTCAACAGGTGGCGGCGGAAATCCACTTTTGCTTACCGGTGCAACCAGTTCAGCACTAGACATTAAAATTACCATCAAGGTTCACACTGATGTATCAACAAAAGCTTACAAATTTACAGTGGCAGATGATGCTGGAAATCAATCAGGTAAAACAATCAACATCACTACCAAAGGAACACCGCCAATCATTACTGAACCCTCAGTAGACCATAAAGTGGATGTAAATGTAAATGCACTTTTTTCAACAAAATTTAAAGTTGCAAAAGGAACTGCACCATTGCAATCTATAGAGGTATTGATAGATGACGTAAGAGCTAAAGATTCCACAAGGTTTTTTTATCAGGAACTTACGAAACCTTTTAATGCCAACCCATTTACCATTCCTGTAGCTGACAAGGATAACTTGGAGAAAGATATTATCATAAGAGCTCCATTAACGCCAGGTATTTATAAGTACACCATTAAATTTATTGACGCTACAGGTCTTTCATCAAGCAAAAACATCACTGCTACTGTAGGTAAAAAAGTGACCATGCTACAGGGCATACTGCTCAACCAGTCAGGCCCTGACGGCCAGGGTGGATTGGACCTTGATACAGGCAAGAGCACCGGCACTGTAAGTTCTGACCCATCAGCTATTACAGCTGAAATAAGGGACGAAGGTATCTTAAATCTCACCAATGATCCGACATGGAAGCAGCAGATTTCAGGGATGAATGGATCTTTAATAAAATATATCATCAAAGGAAAAAATGGAATCCCTGAAACTTTCAAGTTTGAAGATGTCACATTTAGTGAGCAGATCGCTTCCCTATTCACTAATGGAACCAATTTCACTCAAAAAAGCACTTCAGGAAATCGGGATGTCTCAGACAAAGTTGCAGTCGGCGACGTGTTTGTTGTAAAAAATGGTGACAAACATTTTCTACTCATAGTAAAAAATGTCAAAATAACCACTACCGATAATCTGGATAGTTATACATTTGATGTAAAATTGTAAGTTTAACCTAAAATTATCATTTTAGATTTTCAGGTTTAATCTTCAGGTACTTTAAAAAGGACATTGTTTTATAAATATTCAATTTAAATTCTTTAAAAAAAAGATTTTCTGATGCCATTCCATATTGAGATAGGGAGTGGCATCAACTTTTTATTTTTAATATAGTTAACAAAATATCACATATTGATTTATCTTTGAGATTATAATTATACTTTGATGTTTGTGAAATCATTGATAAAAAAAATTCTGTTAATACTTCTATTGGTCGTAGTGATGTTGACACTACGATCTCTATGGTATGCAGGCTTTTTCAGTACCATCAAAATGAATGGCCAATATAATGAGAAAATCATCAAAGGTCTGATCGGTGCCGAAGACATCACTATTGACCAGAAAAGTGGAAAGGCTTTAATTTCTTCTTGTGACAGAAGGGGAATCGACGCTGGAAAAGGCATAAAAGGGGCCATCTATTTACTTGACTTAAATAAAATGGATACTGGTGCGAAAAATCTGACGGGCTCATTCAAGCAGGAAGATTTCAGACCACATGGTATTTCTTTATATGTTGATCCGAAAGATACAACAAAGTGGCTTCATGTGATCAATCATAGGAAAGAAGGGCATTTCGTTGAGATTTTTCGTTATACTGATACTTCACTTATCCATATACAGACGATAAAAAGCAATCTATTTAAAAGTCCTAATGACATTGTGGCTACAGGAGCCAATACTTTTTATTTCACCAATGATCATAGTGATGAAATGGGAGCATTAAGAACAATAAAAGACTTTTTGTTAATTGGGACAGGGAGTGTGGGTCATTATGATGGAAATACTGTAAAAATTCTCGCAAATGACATACGGTATGCTAATGGGATAACAATAGATCGAGACAGTAAAAAATTATTTGTTGCAGCATGTACGGACGGAAGTATTCATGTGTACAATATAGAACCTTTCCAAAAGACCGGCAAAATCAAATGCAACACTGGAGTGGATAATCTGGAATGGGATGAAGAAGGCAATCTTTGGGTTGGTGCACACCCTAAATTATTGAAATTTCTCAGTCATGCCAGTGATGCCAATAAGAAAAGTCCGTCACATGTGATTAAAATTGAACTGAACAATTTGGAAAATCCAACTATTAAAAACTACTATATTAACGATGGATATCTTTTTTCAGGCTCATCAGTTGCCGCTGTCTACAAAAATAAAATATTAGTAGGAAGTGTATTTGAAGACGGTATATTATTGCTCGATACTTCACAGATTGCTATTGAATAGTGTCTTTCACATTGATGTAGCTATTTTTCCAACATCCAAATGAATAAAATAGTCAACTGAATTTACATTACCATCTTACACCATAAAAAGATAAAACTCCTTAGTCAGATTTTGAAATTCAAGGGTGTAATCATTGGGATGTGCACTGTTATGAATGACAAATGTGTCGGTTTGATATGCATGGTTGCATTTCATTCCAAATCTTATCAACAAACGTTCGATACCCTTGCCTTCCCGAGATAATACTTCAGTAAGTTTCACTACTCCAAAATCATACTTTGCCGCCAATTCAATGAACCTAAGCCCTTCTATGTAAGGCAAAATCACATCAAAATGGCCATCATGTGCCAATAAATTTCTCACAGCATTAAGCAAGTCAGTATGAGAAAGTTTGATAGTGTGCCTTACACTTGCTTTATTTTCATTGAGTGAAAATGTGCCACCTGAAAAAAAAGGCGGATTGCTCACTATAAGATCATATTTTGAGGAAGTTGATGACATATAGTCCTGAACTGACTGATGAATAGATGTCAGCCTCGCATGGAAAGGACTATTATCCATATTCGTTTTGGCATCGATACTGGCATTTTCGTCTATTTCGATACCGTGAGAAAATATCTTCAGGCTTCTTTGGGCTATCATGATAGCAATAAGTCCTGTGCCTGTACCGATGTCAAGGGACTTCTTTTTGTTACTTAAATCAGTCCATGCACCCAGCAAAACCCCATCCGTGTTCACTTTCATTGTACAACGATCCTGTCGAATTTCAAATTGTTTGAATCTGAAAGTGTCAGAGACGTTTTTACTTTTTTGCATGTTTTTAAGCTACAGTTTTAATGTTTTGACAAACAGTTTTCCATTTGAGTCAGATAACTCAAAAATATAAATTCCTGACTCAAACTGATTCACATTTATCTCATTCTTACCATTCATTATCTCATATTCTCCTTTGATTCTTCCTTGTATATCTGCTATTTTCAATTTCAAATCCTTTTCAGCAGAAATCTGCACAATATCACTAAATGGATTGGGATAAATAGTAACAATATTTGCTGGCAATTCTTCAGTCGAAGTCCTGATGTAGTCCAGACAATCACTAAAGTAGGTACAATTTCTGAAAGTAATACCCAAAGAATATTTTCCTGATCTAAAAAGTGGGAAAGCGGATGAAGTTGCTCCAAGAAATGGTATCCTTGTATTGTTATTAGAACACTCATACCACTGGTATTTAGCACCGTCTATGACAAATGCCGAGAGTGTATCTCGTGCCAAAAATACCGCAGGAATAAAGTTGGTAATTCTTAATTCAAATCTGATGGTGCTGTCACAGCCCTTTGTTGTTTTAAGATTTTCAACAAATTTACCCGGATTCAAATATGTGGAAGTACCGACTGTGACACTTTCACCTTTGCATCTCTCAAATAGAGTATCAATGATGTAAGAAGGATTTACATTTACAACGAGTTGAAGAATACTATCGCAACCATCTGATTTTTTAAAGGTCTCTGTATAGATTCCTTTTTCTTTATACGTTTTACCATTCAATACAAAGACATTGCCATTACATATAGTAATATTTTGTGTTGTAGTCACATGCTTATATTTGACCTGATGTGTCTCAATGCTATCGCACCCATTTTGAGCAGGATATTTGAAGGCAAGCGTTTGGGGAGTTTTATAATAGACACCTTTTACCAGGGCTGAATCACCAGGGCAAATGAAGTAATCAAATGTTTTATTGACCTGTTGCTTTACTGTCAGGACGATCGTAACGATGCTGTCACAACCAAAATAGTTCTTGAAAGGTATTGTGTAGCTGCCGGATGCTGTCAACCTTGAGCTTCCTGCTTTCAAAGTATCACCATCACAGATACTTACAGAAATGATATTATTTCTTAAAAAAACTTTCAGGTTTGTTGTGATGATACTGTCACATCCTTTAGTTGATCGCAGAGTATCTTGATATAATCCCTGAACTTTGTAGACTTTTGAACTCACTTTGACACTATCTCCCTCACATATTGTATACATTTTTAAAGTTGGAATCACTTTAGGCACTACAACTACGCCTGAAAATACAGTGCTGTCACAACCTGCTACATTTTTGAAAACATCAATGTAATTCCCCGATGTTTTGTAAATCTTGCTGCCAACTATCACACTGTCACCTTCACAAATTTGATAAAACTGTGTGGAAGATGAAAGTGATTTAACTTCCAATATCGTCGTAATAACACTGTCACAACCTAATGATGAGATTAGGGTATCTTTAAAAGTTCCTGACACAGTATACAGTTTGTTACCTATTCTTAAACTATCCCCAAAGCAAATATTTTTTTGTAGCACAACGTCTCTTTTTGCTATTTTTATGTTGACAATTTTAAGGTCTTTGCACCCATTTGGATTGGCTGACTCCTGAATAAATGTACCGCTTGAATTGTACACTACATTTCCAATGGTTATTGATGTTCCTTCGCAAATAGTTTGATTGATAGTTTCGATGTTGGTTGGCTTGACAGAAATATTTGATATGATGATACTGTCACATCCTTTTTTAGTTTTAAATACGTTGGTGTAGACACCAGAAAAAGTGTACCTGGATCCACCTACTTTAACAGTATCCCCCGGGCAAATTTGGTAATTATCATTAAATTTATAACTCTTATTTAAAACAATTTCGGTTATTAACACACTGTCACATCCGGAGATTGATTTAAGAGAATCAGTAAAAACACCAGCGGAGGTATATCTATTATTTCCAACCTTGATCGTATCTCCTTCACATAATTCGAAAAACTGATATTGCAGTGTATCTTTAAAAACTTGTATGTCAATCTTTCTGCATTGATCATTTACGACACAACCTCCCCACCCTTTTACAAAAAAACTGGTATTATTCAGTACAGGAATGTTCAAAAATGGACCGGCAGCAAAAGTGAGATTGTCACATTTTTCTCTTTGCCATGACCATTGTGTGGCACTATTCAGATGTCCCTCTACTATTTGTATGAAAACATTTTCTCCATAACATAAGTTGGGTTTCACCACTCTGAGTTCCTTAATATAAGGATTTACACATACGAAAACATTAATCATAAAGGCATCTAATCCACCACTTGAAAATATATTGAGTTCAGAAAGCTGCCTCGGATCAAAATCCACAATGGCACCAAAACCTCCACCCACTATAACCTCACCGTTTGCTTTCAAAGCAATTTTATGTATTTGCTCATTACTTATCCCGCCAAAACTAAAACGATCATTGTAAGAGCCATCCTGATTGTATAATGCCAAAAATCCATCAGCTCCACCATTTGAATCACTGAAGTTGGCAACGGGCGAAGGATCAAAATCTACCTTATTTCTGAATGTTCCTGCAAGGTAGATTATGCCATTACTATTGACAATCACGTGACCAGGTACATCATTATTGACATCTCCATATCCGTTCACCCATTGAGTTATGCCATCTCTATTGAGTTTCAATAAAAAAATATCTGTAGAACCCTTGGACTGCAGTGCTTGAGTAGTACTGCCAAAACCGACTGTTTCAGAAAATCTTCCTGTGAGTATGATGTTTTTATCTTTATCAATTGCAATAGAATGACCGTAGTCTACATTAATGCCTCCATATGCTTTTGCCCATAAAAAGTTGCCTGATTCAGATAGTTTCAATAAAAATATATCCGTTAATCCTTTGCTGTTCAGTATAAGTTCGCCATTGTTTGGGTCAAAATCAACACTAGCCCTAAAATCACCAGTGATGTAGATATTGTTTTCATTATCTACTGCATGATGAATTCCAAAATCCTGATCAATGCCTCCTATTTGTTTTAGATACATGGTTGCACCAGTATTTCTATTGATTTTCAAAATAAAAACATCATTACCTCCATTAGATGTCAGATTTCGATTATCCGGAAAACTAGCCACACCATCAAAATGCCCGGAAACAACTATATCTTCAATTGGTCCTGTCGACACAGTTTTTGCAACTACTGGAAGATCGGAAACTATCTTTTGTGCCCATTGAAAGTTGCCTTCACTATTCAATTTGATAATAAAAGAAGCATATGAATTTGCTAAGGTGGTAAGTACATGTGTTGAGTCCATAAATAATGAATCTCTGAAAGTACCTACAATGTATACGTTATTCTGATTGTCTACGACTATGTCCTGAGCGATATCCTGTGATTTACTGCCTACTTGCCGGATCCATTGCTGAATTCCCGCAGGCGAACTTTTTCTTATAAGAATATCTTCCTGCCCGCGTGTGGACTTCGTTACATTTAAGGCAATTGAAACGTTTCCCGTAAAATTGGTAATATCATAAACATTCTGATTGTTGTCCAAAGTAACTCCAGCACAATAATCAGTAGTAATACCACCAATTTTGTATATCCATTTTAATTCCTGAGAGTAAGAAATAAAAGGAAGTAAAAAAATCCCAAATAGGATGAAATATCGAAAAAAACCATTTTTCATTTTTCAAACCGGTTTTAGTGTGTACATATGTAGGATATAGAGTACCAAAATTGTGCCGTTTTCTATGTTTGGGTAATGATTTAATATAATTACACTAAAAAATGAAATTTGGGATACGAATAAGTTTTGGGATCAAATATTGCAAGGACTTCCCAATACAAAAAATTTAACCGCGTGTTTATAAAATCGTATTTTTTTCGTAATTTGTATAGACTGCTCAAATAACTCACATTATAGGATAAGCAACCGATATTTCAACCTAATCTGATTGTTGAAATGCCAATATATATTCTCCCCTTACCCCTGCCAATGTAGGCAGAAAGGCCCATTCTTTTGTGGACATCCCCTCCATCTTCCAAACTTTGCTCTCCCCTGTAGCTGTGCTGTCTGTTAGCATGCAGCAATAAAATTTATAATGCAAACAAATAAGGGAAACATATGATTATCAATACAGTAGAAATCAATAATTATTGAATTCTCTTGATCAAAGTCTTATCGGAGTGGATTCGATAATTGTGATTCCAATTTTTTTTTGTTGATGATTCTCAAAAAGGTCTAAACATAAATGGTCGCCCCCCAGCGACCATTTATAAAATTATAATCCCATAAACATATCCATAATAATGTAGCTTCGCAGGTACTCCCACCTGATCATATGCTTCTATAAAAAACTCACAATTTCACATATTCAATAGCTGCTTCGCAATTGATGATGCAAAGGTAGAATTCAAAGTGTTACCATAAAAATACAAAATCCATAGGAAATAATATTTTAATAAAATAAATATAATTTTTTTATATGCATTATTTTGTCTATATAAATGCAAAGCACCCTAAAGTATCTGGCCCGGTTAACCACCAGAATTTCAGGACCATAAATACAATGATATTATCATTTGTACCTTAAATATTTTGAAGGAAATTTTGTTTTGATACTCCAATTTCCTGAAGTTCATTACATTTGCAGATAAGAGTTTGTAACAAATATTTAATAGAGACATTATGACCTTAAATTTGAATAAAATGCTTTGGGCAATTGTATTACCAATGATGATACTTATTGCGTGTAAACAAACGGATCAAGGCATCAAAAATGGAAGAACAGATCTTATGAAATATGGTATACCCTACTCTATCACAGCTCCTGCGGACATTCAAGTCACAAAGATCGGGCAAGGTGATCTGACAGACGTCTCTGTCAAAAATAACTCTGGATATGATGTTCAGATTTTTATGGGAAGCGCCCGATCTTCTGACATAAGTAAGCTAAAAGAAAATAAAAAAGTCATATTTGCGTCCAATCCATTTTTTAACAAAATAGTGGAGGAATATGAAGATGGCTATCTGTTTGAAAAAACAAATCAGGAAGGAATGCAAAGTTATGATTTTATCATAATCAAAGTGATAGGGTCAAATGAAATCAATTTTCAATGCGGAAACAGTAAAGAGTTTAGTGAAACAGAAGTCAAAGAAATGGTGAAATCAATCAGAAACTAAAATATTACCAATTATCAAGAATATCAATTTTGATTCAAGGTGGCAAGCACTTTTTCAATCCTGATTTTCCATGCTTCCTGCACTTTTTTGTTTTCAGCAGGGCTTAATTGACCACCTATTTCCTGATCGCCATGATCGTGATCGTGATCATGAGCATGATCGTGGGCGTGATCATGAGCATGATCGTTTCCTTCGTGGTTACTATGATCGTGATGCACACCAGGCACACCTACCATCTCTATTTTCCAGTTGGCCACTTCAGATTTTAGCATCCTTAAAGAATCAATATTCCAAGTATTTTTTCCTTGGGCCAACCTTGCGTCCAGTATGCTATCGGCCATTACACCTAATGCAATGGCTTCGTGCTGAACTCTGTCTGCATCGACCAACAATGGATCTACTTCATGCGCATGTTTGCATGAATAAAAAATAAATAAAATGAAGAAACAGGACAAAGTTTTCCAAACCATTGCTATTATTTTTTTTTAGAAAGGCAAATTTACAAAAGGTTAAAAAAATTCTCTCTGGTTTGATAAAATATTTGTAACTACTGAATTATTTACAGAAAAGAATGCAATGATTTTTCAATAATAGATAATGCTGCATTGAGCTGTGTTTCGTTTATTACTAATGGAGGTGCAAGTCTGATTTTATTGCCATGAGTAGGTTTCGCCAAAAGTCCGTTATCTTTAAATTCCATACAAATATTCCAGGCTAGATAAGAATCTTCTTCAGAATCTATCACAATGGCATTTAGCAATCCTCGCCCTCTCACAGCGGTTACTAACCGGTTATTGGCCGCAATCAGTTCAAGTCCTTCTCTGAACAACTTGCCCATTTGGTCTGCATTTTCCGGTAGATTTTCATCAATTAAGACTTTCAATGCTTCCACCGCAACAGCACAAGCCAAGGGGTTTCCTCCGAAAGTGGAACCATGTTCACCAGGTTTGATAGTCAACATAACTTCATCACTGGCAAGTACGGCTGATACAGGCATGACACCTCCGGATAGTGCTTTGCCCAGGATAACGATGTCGGGTTTGACACTTTGACTTTGATGGCACTTCCCTGCCGGACAATGACAGTCTCCGCAAGTTGCGAGTAGCCTTCCGGTCCTTCCCATTCCGGTTTGTATTTCATCAGCTATAAATAAGACATTATATTTTCTGCACATCAGGGCCACTTCTTTAAGATAATTGTCATCAGGCACAATCACTCCTGCTTCGCCTTGAATAGGCTCTACAATAAATGCAGCATAATCGGGAGAGCTTTTAAATGCTTCTTCCAATGCGTCTAAATCATTAAATGCAACAGTATCTATATTGGGAGTAAAAGGACTAAATCCTTGCCTTGCGCCTGTATCTGTGGAAGCAGATACCACTGAAAGTGTCCTGCCATGAAAATTATTTTTTGCAAACAAAAGTCTGGCTTTGTCTTTTTCTACACCTTTTACTTTGTAAGCCCATTTTCTGGCGAGTTTCATTGCTGTTTCTACTGCTTCCACGCCTGAATTCATCATAAGGACTTTATCAAATCCAAACAATCCTGCCATAAATTCTTCACACTCTCCCAGGATGTTGTTGTGAAAAGCTCTGGAAGTAAGTGTGAGCTTTTGGGCCTGTTCTATCATCACATTTACAATCCTTGGATGGCAATGGCCTTGATTTACAGCCGAATAGGCAGACAAAAAATCAAGATACTGCTTACCATCGACATCCCAGACGTAAACACCCTCTCCTCTTTCTATCACGACCGGTACAGGATGATAATTGTGTGCTCCAAACTTGAGTTCTCTATCTATATAAGATTGTGTTTTTACTGATGTATGGGATGTGACAGTGGCCATATTCTTTTATTTATACTGATTTATTTCAAAAATACAAGTGCAAAGATAAATAAATATTATAAATAAAACTATTTTAACTTAATTGAGTGTATTTTTGTGTCATATTTTATTTTTATTAGCATATATTCACAAAATATGACTCAATTAACGGATCAATATGACTTGGAAATTTTGACACATCTGGAGAAAGATGGAAGGATTCCGTTTTCAACCATAGCCACAGCGATGGCTATATCCAATACAATGGTGCATCAGAGGATATCTAAAATGATGGATCTGGGTATTCTTAAGGGAGTGAAACCAGTGTTGGATGAAAAAAAACTTGGTTTTGATTGGGCATCTTTCACAGGAATTACTCTTGATAAAGACCACAATTCTGAAAGAATCATCGAATCGCTTAAATCAATACCTGAAGTAACCGAATGTTACTACGTCACGGGAGCTTATACACTCTTTGTGAGAATAAGTGCGAAAAACCATGAACACATGAGAAAAATTTTATATGAAAAAATTGATAATATACCGGGAGTGTCAAAAACTGACTCTATTATGGAGCTGGGATGCGCATTTAGAAGAAATATCGGTCTGAATATATAACAAAAGTTATATAGCTCTACAGGATTTTTGTCCATATCTTTGTCCTGAAAAATATTTTTCAATTTTTAAATCAAATCCAACATGAGAACAAACCAACCAACAGCACCGTTTCTTTTTTTAAAATTGTCTCTTTTCGGGTTAATTTTTCTGTCTCTTTTTGCATGCAATAATGATCCCTACAAAGATGTTATCGACCTCATCCCTAAAGATACCCCGGATAAAAAAGCATATCTGATGAAAAGCATCAATTATTTCAATGACGTCAATGATGCGCTCAATGTTAAAATAGACAGCCAGAGAGGCAGATCGATATCACCGGCTCTGGCAAAAATCCTTCATGATAACTATAATGAAAATCGAACTATGGAAGGTGACAGTATCAGGGCGATAACTTTCAGTTACAGCAAAATTCTTCAATCAATAAAAAATGCAGAATTTATTGATTTTGACAAAGTTGAAGTCACGGTAATGTTTGCAAGATTTCCGAAAACAATAGCTGAAAACTATCTCAATGAAATGGGTATTGATGCAAATACTTATGGTAGCCAGATCGCCAATAATCTAACATGTGTACTCACTTACAGAACTCCGGGTGTTGAATCAAAACTGAGATTTTATCAGTTTCCTCCAGGTCAGTATGATGAAATGGGCGCTCCTTGTCCTTCTTATTGTCAACACGAATCCAACAATTAACAAAATAATCCGATGATGTCGCTGGAAACAATGTTATTAAATTTGCCCTTTTACCAGCTCATCAATATTTGTGCTTTGATTCTGAGTGTTATAAACTTCTCAAAGGGTAAGAGTGGCTTACCCTTTTTTCCCTTATTTTTAATCCTTTTAGTATTCCTTGAAACCTACATAAAGTCATATTGGAACATTCATTACAAAACCAATCACCTGATACTGAACATAACAGCCGCATATGTGATCTTTTACTATTTGTATGTTTTTTATGATCATTTCAAAGAAAAGAAGCTAAAAAATATAATTCCTGTATTAGCATTTATTTATATTTTACTATTTATCTTTAGAGTTGACTTTGATGTTAAATCCTTAAAACTTGAAAAATTTACTTATTTGGTTGGCATCACATTTGTTATTTTACTGATAATTAAATATTTTTATGATATTTTGTATGTAGATCATTACAGGAGCATAACAAAAGATTCATTATTTTATTTTTCCTTAGGAATCTTCTTATTTTATGTATCATGTTTCCCAACTATAGTTAGTTTTGAAAAAATAAGCCAAACTGACTTTTTTTCACAATTACTGGTTAAACTGCTGCATATCGGAAATATATTCTTATCATTGGGCTATTTAGGTGCTGTACTATGTATGACAAAACAGAACAAATAGAACTCTTATATCTGGCAACTTTTATAATGCCAATTCTGCTTGTAGTGCTATTAGTATGGTTTTTGCTTGCCTATCAAAGAAAAAAAAATCAGTATGAAATTGAAAAAAAAGATG
This sequence comes from Saprospiraceae bacterium, assembly GCA_016718205.1. GTDB lineage: Bacteria > Bacteroidota > Bacteroidia > Chitinophagales > Saprospiraceae > OLB9. The sequence continues at coordinate 44,565 of JADKEB010000033.1, read as the reverse complement.
CCTTACTAAGGGAGCAATCACTCATCATCGACAACCAAAAAGCAATCGAAAATGAAAGAAACAGGATTGCAGCAGAAATGCATGATGATCTTGGGTCCGGCCTTACAGTAATGAAATTTTTAAGCGAAAAAATAGTCAAAAGTACCCAGGATGAAAAAATAAAAGATGATGTAAATAAAATAGCCAAATACTCTACCACCATGGTGGAGAATATGTCTGAAATCATCTGGGCTATGAATAGCAGATATGACAATCTTGAAGGGCTGATAGGTTATTTACGCAGGTTTTCGACCGAATTTTTGGAGGACCGCAACATTGATCATAGTTTTTACTGTGAAGGAAATGGATTACAAGTGCCCATCAGTGGCGAAAAAAGAAGAAACATTTTTCTGGTAGTAAAAGAAATCCTCAACAACACTGTCAAATATTCCGATGCGCAAAAAATCTGTATTCAAATAAATACAGATAATTATCTCGAGATATTGATTAGTGAGGTAGGAGGCAAAGGTTTTGAATTAGAAGAAAAACTTCAGAAAGGAAATGGGTTGTTTAATATTCAAAAAAGAATCTCCACCATCGGCGCTAATATCACTTACAATAATACTCCTGAAGGCATGAATACAATAATCCATATGCCAATGAACATCAAAAATCAGGAATTACCTGTCAAAATTTAAATTGCATGGACGCAAATATTATACATATTACAATCATCGAGGATCTGACAGATGTAGCACTATTTGTCAAAGAAACCATCAATTCTCAGGATGATATGAGGTGCGAGCATGTATTTTTCAATGCAGAAGACGCTATGCAGTTTGTACCCCAACAAAAAACTGATGTCATCATAGTAGATATTGGTTTGCCCAGGGCCAGTGGAATTGATGCCATTACTTATTTAAAAAGCTTATGCCCGAATATCCAATTTTGTATGTTTACAGTGTATGAAGATGATGACAAAATATTCAGGTCGCTCCAAGCAGGAGCAAAAGGGTACATTCTGAAAAATGCATCTTCTGAAAAAATGCTCACAGCTATCAGAGAACTTTATGAGGGAGGGTTCTCCTATGTCCCCTACTATAGCAAGACGAGTGATAGATTCATTCACCAACGCTAATTTCCAAAACAAAATAATCCTGCCTCTCACATCAAGGGAAATGGAATTATTGACTTTGTTGGCAAAAGGACTCCTCTACAAGGAAATTGCAGAAAAACTATTTATCACAACAGGTACCGTCAAGCAGCACATCCATAAAATATATGAAAAACTGCAAGTCACTAACAAAACAGAGGCTATTTCTAAACTCAATCACAATGGAAATCACTAATTTACTTGAATATACATTTATTGCAAACTGGATATTGAAGCCGTTTCTTTGCACCCCCGATTCTGAATAGTTACCTTGATTAGTAAAAATATTTTAGCTTTGCACCAAATAATGTTGAGTTGAAAATCCTGCTTCTTATACCTCCTTTTACACAGCTCAACACTTCGTACCCTTCTATTTCATATTTAAAAGGTTTTCTGAATACTCTCAACATTCCTTCTTTTCAGGCTGATCTGAGTTTGGAAGTGATTCTGTCTATTTTTTCAAAGGAAGGGTTAAAAAATATTTTTGACCTGATAGAAGATACTGAACCGGAACTTTCAGAAAATGCGCACCGTATCTTTACTCAAAGAAAAAAATACCAGAACACTATTGATGATGTAATGGCATTTCTGCAAAACAAAAATCCAACGCTTGCACACATCATCAACAAAGGAGGCTTCCTTCCCCAAGCATCCAGATTTCAAAATAATGAGCATTTTCTGCATGAATTTGGTTCGTTGGGCTTACAGGATTTGGCCCGACATTTAAGTACACTTTATCTTGAAGATTTGGGTGATTTTATCACTGAAGCTATCGATCCAAATTTTGGTTTTAGCAGGTATGCAGAGCGCATCTCCCGCACAGCAACTCATTTTACTCCTTTAGATCAGGCTTTGAAATCAAAAAATTCTCTTGTCAGTGAGAGCATGTTAAAAATACTTAATGGTCTTATCAATACACAAAGACCCGATATGGTATGCATCTCCATACCGTTTCCGGGTAATGTTTTTGGTGCTTTCAAATGTGGCCAATTTCTCAAAAAAAACTATCCTAAAATCACCGTCGTGATGGGAGGCGGATATGTCAATACAGAACTAAGAAGTATTTATGATCCTAGGGTATTTGATTATACAGATTACATCACACTTGATGATGGGGAAGCACCGATCCAGCATCTGATCGAACACCTTCAAAATAACAGACCTAAAAATCTTCTTAAAAGGACTTTCTGTGTTGAAAAGGGAGAAGTGAAGTTCATCAATGGCTCAAAGGATTTTGATGTACCCCAAAGAGATACCGGGACTCCGGATTATTCTGATCTCCTGCTGGACAAATACATTTCTGTATTGGAAGTCTTGAATCCTATGCATAGATTATGGAGCGACGGAAGATGGAACAAACTCACTTTAGCTCATGGATGTTATTGGGGCAAATGTTCATTTTGTGATATCACCCTGGATTATATTAAAAGATATGAACCTTTGTCCGCTTCTCAATTATGTGACCGAATAGAAACTATCATTGACCAAACGGGCCAAAACGGGTTTCACTTTGTAGACGAAGCTGCACCTCCTGCCCTATTGAGAGATGTATCTGTCGAAATTCTGAAGCGAAAGATCAACATTGTATGGTGGACCAATATCAGGTTTGAAAAAAGCTTTACACCAGACCTTTGTAAACTCATGAGTGCAGCTGGTTGTATAGCTGTGTCCGGAGGACTTGAAGTAGCATCAGACAGACTCCTTGCATTGATGAAAAAAGGTGTCACTGTAGCGCAGGTAGCTCAGGTATCACACGCTTTTCATCAAGCTGGTATGATGGTACACGCTTACCTGATGTATGGGTTCCCCACTCAGACTGCTCTGGAGACGATCGATAGCCTTGAAATGGTGAGGCAAATGTTTAAAACCGGAATTATTGAATCAGGGTTTTGGCATCAGTTTGCGATGACGGCACACAGTCCAGTGGGAACCGAACCGGATGCTTTCAAAGTCATACACACAGGTCCTGAATATGGAGGATTTGCAGAAAATGATTTTTTTCATGATGACCCATCCGGGACTGACCATGAGTTGTTTTCTGATGGGCTTAAAAACTCCTTGAATCAATTCATGCAGGGTTACGGTATTGATGATGATCTCCAGTCCTGGTTTGATTTTCCTGTACCTGAGACCACAGTAGCAAATAATTTTATCCACGCAAAAATAAATGAACCACATTTGAGCATTGCTTCAGGAAAAATAATCTTATGGCTGGGAGGTGATGCTATTGAGATAATTTATCCTGAAAAAAGAAACAGAAGATCTAAAATATCTTCAGACTATGTCGAAATCATTTTTTCAGGAATTAAGGAAAACTATTCTTTACATTTACCCTTGATTATAGCCGAATGGTTGATTCCTGAACTGGAAAAAATAACACCATCGTCTGCACAATCTTACAGTATTCAAGAAATGGCACATAGTTATGAAAGTCATACAGGATTGTCATTTGAAGAATACTATACTTCCGACATTTTCAAACTTTTGCAGTCAAAGGGTTTACTTTTGTTTTGATAAAGAAAATTCCAGTCTTGTTACTATTATGACAAATAATCTGTGCCATAAAAATGTTCATCACCTGATCACTGTGACGTCACCTTTATATTTCCAGACTGTACCATCTGATAGTTCCAGTTCAGCTAAAACAACAAATACTCCCGGTTGTACCTGCTTACCGTTAAATAAACCATTCCACCCTGTCGAGATATCACCCGGCACAAGATCATAACCCGAATAAACATTTTCTGCCCACCGGTTAAAAATCTTTATGTAGTTTATCTTTTCTATGCCCCTAGTCTGCGGTATATAGAAAAATTGATTTGAACCAAAAGAAAAAGGAGCAAATATATTAGGGATCGCACCTTCTATATCATTTTCAACTCTCACTAAGACTGCGGCATTCAATTTACAAAAACCGTCCAAAGAATATTCTACGTTGTATACAGTATTGACAAAGGGGCTTACCATTAGCTCCTTGCAATCATTACAAATAGTTTTATCTCCTTGCTTCCATTTTACCACCGCCTTACCTAAGGGATCTGGTCCAAGTTCTGGTTTTAGCAAGGTTGAATCACCAAACTTTATTATTTTTTCTTTATCAATTTTGAAGGAGATATCCGGACCTTTTTGTATGATGACTTGTTTTTCGATTTTACAGCCAAAGCTATCAGTCACTATGATTTTATAATCCCCTGGATCCAAATTAAAAAATTGAGTTTGACTTCCTTTTTTTGCTCCATTCACTTCTATAGCATACGGTGCAGTGCCATTGAAAGATGAAAGTCTCAAAATTCCATTATTTATTTCGCTGCATGTTGGTGCTACAGGTTCTACATTTAAATTTGTAAACTCTTGCGGCACTTCATTTACCACGACCTGACTAACTGAAATGCACTTATTAACACTATTTTTTAGCTCATAAAAATACAAACCTTGTTTATTAACCTTAATAGTCGAAGAGTTGGGAGATGAAAGAAAATTTCCGTTAGAAGTGGACCATTTAGGAGTGACATTATTGGCCGGTTTTGTTCCTTCAAGATTCAATGATTTAATCTCACATTGTAATCTCCCTTTAACTGAAATACTATTTAAAGGAACTAAGGTATCCCTTACAATATTGACAGTTGCAGTATCTGCACATTTTTCCTGATTTGTGGCAATTAAGGTAAATTCACCTGCCTCAGTTGTATTTATGCTTAGTGTGCTGAACGTCATTTTAGATGGACTGATCCAAATATTTTTAAATCCTCGCTCAGCACTTAAAACCTGCAAGGTTGCATAGTTTTTTGCACAGTTGATAGTATCTTTTATGATTGTATATTTCGGCGGAACATCATTAACTTTTACAATAAACTTTTTCAATACACTCGTACATCCGTTTTTTGCCGTAGCCTGCACTAAATAACTGCCGGGAAGGTTAGTTTGAGGCGACTTTACATTAAAAATTTCACCGTCAGGAAAAACCCATTTGTATTTTTCAACTGCTGATGGTGTATTGAAGGTAAGAAAGATGGGTGATGTATCACAAGGCAATATCACGGTATCCTGCATAAATATTTGTGGTTTTGTGATATTCTGGGTAACTTTTATTTCTGCTTTATCCTTGCAGCCGTTGACTCCTGTAACTGTCACAGAGTATGTACCGGGGCTAAATACTTTTGGCTGACCAAATTCACTTATAAAAGCATCCGGACCGTCCCATTCATATTTAGCTATATTTGATAATGGATTTATGCCAATATTGATCTTTGCATTATCACAGGTAAGAGTATCTGTAAATGTTGAAAATTTAGGTAAGTCTACATTTCTTAATATGTTAAATTGAGTATTTGTCACACATTGATTTCTCCCTGTGATCTTCAAAAAATACACACCACCTTGATTGACCTTAAGAAGACCGTCTGTTTTTACGTCGATAACTCCGGGACCATTCCATTGGTATTCGATCGCTGGTTCAGTCAGCACAACTCCTATATCAGTGACTAAATTCTTACAGGTCAATGAGTCTGAAATATGTTGAATGATTATAGGTTGTATCGTGTCTGATTGAATGACAATTAAGCCCTCAGCCTCACAACCTTCAGGATTGGTCAAGTAGAAAGTATACTCACCTCCAAAAGAAGTATTAAAGGAAAATGTTCCATTTGAAATGTCTATTGGGTTTGATGCATTTTTCCATTTTATCACATTATTTGGGGTTTTGGGGATAACCTTCACCGATGACAACAAATTTTTACATGTTATTATTGAAGATGCGGCATCATAACCCGGAAAGTTTCTATTTTCAGATACCAATACTGAATCCTTAGATGTACAATTATTTCCAGCTGTGTATTCTGCAAAATAGCGTCCTGGTTCTTTTACTTTAAAATTAAATAATGAAGAGTCTCCACTGTTCCACCTTAATGTACCTTTTGGTTGAAAAAGATTTGTTTGTAAAGTTATTTCGTTTCTGATACAAGTGATGGTATCAGGTTTTAATATCTTAAATGGTATAGGTAGAGTATCATATCCAATGGTAAAGTCTACTTTAGATTTACATCCGTTTGGCGATATACCTTCGACAGAGTAAGTTCCGCCTTTATAAGTATAGACTTCTTGTCCTAATGCGAGGTACCCGGCATCATTTCTCCAGCTAAATTGTGTTCCTGCAATGGTTGAAGAGCCTGTAATACGTACAGAGTCCTGTTTACACATAAAGGGACTAAAAAATGCCAGAATTTTCGGTATAGTATCATTTCTCAATACTTCAAAACTACCCTTGGTTTCACAATTGTTAATATTTATCATAGAATACTCATATACCCCGGTTTTTTTTGTAAAAAAAAGCTTTGATGTGGATTCAAAATTTTCACCCTTTATTATTAAGGATTTAATATCATCATTAGTGAATAAAATTCTGGCACTATCAGTTTTACAATTTATGGTATCTATTATTATCATTGGACTTGGCTTCGCTCTTCGATCCAATACGTAATGATATTTTGTCTCTTCACATTCAGTAGTTGGATTTTTAATTGTCACTGCATATTGACCGGAATTCCAGACAAGAGGTTCGGCAGTAACTGAAGTAAAACCATTCGGTCCTGTCCATGCGTAATTAAATGAACTGACCTCACTAATGGGGTTTAAGGCGATAAATTTAATAGTATCTTTTCCACATGTCAAAGAGTCAATACTATACTGGATATTACCTGGTGACATTAAAATCACTTGAAGCAAGGCAACCATTTTTGCCTGAAGTAATCGTCACTTGATATCGACCAGTTTCTTTTATTTCCGGCATTGCTGAGGTAGATGTAAGACCATTGCCGCTCCATTTATATTTATCTATCGGGTGATTTGACTGGACTATTGGTGTTGTAAAGCTTTTATCGCAATTAATATTTAAGCCGGTAAGTGATAAAGTTGGTACATTCTTATCTGTTTCAATAAGGATGTTGAAGTTCTTATTACATCCATTGCTACGATTCAGGACGCTTAACTGATAATTACCACTTGTCAGAAAAAATGGTTCTTTTACATTTGTGTATTGTGGAGCAACTCCAGTCCAGGTATACTGGTATTCAGTGGCTAATACATTATGTACATTCTTGATATATCCAGTATCTGCAATACAAGTAATTTTATTTGATTCAATCACAGGATCAATGAAAACAATATTTTGACCTATGAAAACTGAATCCATGGATACACAACCGTTCAGTCCCTTGACTGTTAATATATACCAGTCGCTTTCAGTTACATTGATCCCATTACTGAGAATAGTAAATGGGTGGTTGCCTTTGGATTTCCATTTTTGATCTATTACTGGCTTTGATAGAGTGAATCGAATAGTTACATTTTTCTTCTGACACGATAATGTGTCCTTCGTAAAGGCTATATTTATAAAACTATTATCTCTGAATATCGTCTTTGAAATGGTATCGGTACATCCTGTCTGCAAGCTTGAAATGGTAAGATTATAAATGCCTTCTTTGCCAATTATTACATTTGGCTGAGTACTGTCACCTACAATTGTCCCATTAATTGTTTGCCAAAGATACTTTACATCAGAAAGAGAAGTTCCGGAATTTACACCTTGAAGAACCATAGTGGGGTTGGCACAGTTCAAAGAATCCATTGGAGCTATGATTTGTGCCTTTGGTCTTATGATCTCAAGATCTAAAACGACAGTAGTATCACATATTGGGCCTTTAACTTTTATAGAGTAGTTTCCCTGCTGACTGAATTTTTGCCCTCCGATTTCAAATACTTGCCCATCACAGATGGATACTCTTTTTATTACAATAGATGGCGGAACTGAAATAGTTACAGTCATACAATTTTTTGACAATCCAGCACAAGCTCCCCTTTCAAACAGAAGTTGCCTCAAACCATCAGGCGAAATAGATGCGCCCTGCAGTGGCAATACAGATGATTGTGACCTTGCGTACTGAATCCCACAAATAGTATACGTGCCGGGGGCCAGCATTCTTAAATCAGGACTCATCTCATATTTAATGATTGACGATTCATTGAAAATAACATTTGTATATTCGTAAACATTATTATCCTGGACAGGAGATGTGTATGTTTTGTTGATATTGATTAATAATGCAGGGTCTTTCTCACATACAGCAATATTCGGATTGTTAATTGTTCCGGGATCAATATTACAATCATTACATTGCAAACCTTCAGGTTGACAAAAAATCAATTGAGCTCCTAATAAGACACCTGGAAACCCATCATCATCTGTATCCATACATCTTAAAGTCCAGACACCATTTACAGTTCCCAGATTAAATTTCTCCAGACAATCGATATGTGGATGATATTGCCCGGTATAGATTTGTGGGATTTCCCATTGCTGATCACTTTCCCATTGAGGCAAGATACCAGGATCCGGTGAAGGTGTTGACTGGCATGGTACAAAGGTGACATCCCAAGTGATTCCCGTAGTTAACTGTTGAGCATAAGTGCCACCAACCAGAGTTATTTTTTGTCCTCCAGGAGAAACAAGTTCTATCCGCAAGTCCTTCATAAATGGGTGCCGAAATTTAAGTTTTACACCACAAAGCCCTTGTTGAGCTGTCACAAGATTATTGTTGATCGCTCCGGATATGAGTATAGGTATATTGGTAGTATCTGCTTTATCATTTGAGAAGTCAGCGATAAGATATGATGTCTTGCTCAGACCACACTGAGAAGTTCCATATAAAGAAAAACACCACAATAAAATCAAACAAAAATATTTCATTTGCTTTGTCTATAAATCACCAATAATATGTAAATGAATATGGAAATCCTGATGCAAAGGCAAAAATATGATATTAATTAATATTTGATGATATTTTAACTATTATAATGTGATATTTGTCATCTTGGTTACATTGTTACCTGTTATCTTTGTAATTTCGCTTTTTTAAAATTCAAAATTTATTATTCTTAAATCTTTATTAAAATATAAAATGAAAAAAGTATTAGTTGCCAATAGAGGAGAAATAGCTTGCAGAGTCATAAGAACCTTAAAAAAGCTGGGAATTACGAGTGTGGCAGTGTATTCAGATGCAGATCGGGATGCTCTACACGTCAAAATGGCCGATGAGTCATATCATCTTGGAGGTTCGGCAAGTGCGGATTCGTATTTGAGACAAGATAAGATCATAGAAATATGTATAAAAAACGAAGTAGACGGTGTACATCCCGGCTATGGTTTTTTGAGTGAAAATTCCGGTTTTGCCCTAAAACTGCAAGATCACAACATAAAACTGATCGGGCCATCTGCCTATTCGATGGACATCATGGGTGATAAACTTTCAGCAAAAGATGCTGTCAAAGACTTTGGAATTCCGATGGTTCCTGGCACTGACTATTCGATCACAGATATACCAAAAGCAAAAATAATCGCTGATGAAATCGGATATCCGGTCCTGGTAAAGGCATCTGCTGGAGGTGGAGGTAAAGGTATGAAATTGGTAACTCATCCTGACGAATTTGAGGATCAGATGCAACTGGCTATCAGTGAGGCTACCTCTTCGTTTGGCAATGGCGCAGTTTTTATCGAAAAGTTTGTGACATGCCCGCGACACATAGAAATACAGATTTTGGCAGATTCATATGGTAATACGGTTTATCTTTTTGAACGTGAATGCAGTATACAAAGGAGACATCAGAAAGTCATAGAAGAAGCGCCAAGTGCCATTCTTACTCCTGAACTCAGAAAAGCCATGGGTGAAGCTGCTGTAAAAGTTGCGATAGCTGCAAAATATGAAGGTGCCGGTACTGTTGAGTTCTTAATGGATGATAAACTCAACTTTTATTTCCTGGAAATGAATACCAGACTTCAGGTAGAACATCCTGTGACAGAAATGATAACAGGTCTTGACCTCGTAGAACAACAAATCAAAGTAGCACGCGGTGAAAAACTATCTTTCACACAAGATGACCTGAAGATTGATGGTCACGCCATAGAGCTAAGAGTTTATGCAGAAGATCCTTATGACAATTTTGTGCCAAGTATCAACACATTGTTTAAATACAGGATGCCAAAAGGTGATGGTATCAGGGTTGACAACGGATATGAAGAAGGTGCACAGGTACCTATTTATTATGACCCTATGCTGGCGAAGCTTACAGTACACGGACCAACCAGAAAAGCAGCCATAGAAAAAATGATCCAGGCTATACAACATTATGAGATAGAAGGTATCGCTTCGACACTTGATTTTGGAGCTTTCGTAATGAAACACCCTGATTTTGTAAGTGGTCAGTTTGATACAAACTTTGTCAAGAAAAACTGGCATCCTGAGGGGATTAAAGCAATGACTGCAAATGATGCATTGCTGGGAGCCTGGTTATCAAAACACTTACTGGCAGAATCCGATTCAAAAGTACAAACCTTTGTTTATTAATTATATCATATCAGTCTAAGATGAGTGTTAAAGTTGATCTAAACTCTCATCTTAGACTTAATCATATCAAACTACTTAGAGTATGTTTAAATTTTTATTGTCTTAAAATCAATGTATTATGAACCTGACTTCAAAATAATCGCCTTATTTAGTTCACTAAATGCGTTGATTATTTTATTGTCAGAACCATAATCTCTTGATTTACAACTAAGAAAAATTTTAAACATACTCTTATCGTTACTGATCTATCACATCTCGTACCTGCAAAAATCTGTTAGCATAGTATGGATCATACAAATGATCTATCCTTATACCCTTTGATGTGGATGAATGTATGAAGTATAAAGTGTCACGGCTCCAATGATGCACTAAGCCAACATGTCCTGGTCGGTTGTTTCTTGAGTTTCTTCCCTTAAAAACCACTATATCCCCAGGTTGGGCATTTTTTACATCTGTGACTCTGGTGCCGTCATGTACCTGAGAAACAGAGCTTCTTGTCACATTTTTACCAATGGTTGTCATGAGATACTTGACAAAGCCGGAACAATCAAAAATAGAATTGCTTACTTTTGAACGATAGCGATAACCTAAAAAACCTTCCGCAATTCTCACAATAGCTTCTCGCTTACTGATAATGTTGTCATCATTCTGATTAAAACCTGAAGCAGGAAAAATCAATACCAGTACCAATAAAATCCATTTTACCATATATTGCTGTTTTGCAATAACAATGAGTCTAAGTTGTAAAACTAAAGTTTATTTTTCAACTGACCAATTTATACACATCGATTTGATAAATATTTATTATTATAATTTGTATTGAAAAAAACAAATATCAGAATTTACAAAAATAAAAATAACACTATTTAATTTTATTTCAACCATAAATAAAACTATATAGCAGAACTTTATTGTAAATATATTCATACTTACTAATTTTAATTTCGTTTATAAGAATTATTATAGCATCAAAACTGACCATGCAAAAAGAAAAAAATGTAAACATTATGTTAATTATCAAATATAAATTCTAATTTTGAACCCGTCTTTACAATTTGAATTAATAAACAAAATTATTTTACATGCACTTTTTAAAACTTGTTATAACATCTCTATTATTATTTTGTATTACTGTTTTGCCGGGACAGGATGACACTTTAAAAACTCCAATTATTAATGAACTACCAATATCAGAAGTTAAAGCTGAGAAAATAACTTCAGTAGACACAACAGGTTTCGACTACAAAATTGATAAAAAATTCAAACCGTTTGCAAATTTTACAGAAAATATGGTTTTATATCCGATACATGTCGGAGGAAATAACCAAATAATAGAAGATAAAGAAAGACCTTCTTGGTATCCAGATAAAACTTCATCAGGTGTAGATATACCACTAATAGTTATCATCCTAAGTTTGGGAGGATTGTTTTTTTCTATCTTTTTTGGATTTCCAGCTGTTAGTAAATTTGCCTTGGCATTGAAAGTCGTTCAGGGCAAGTATGATGACGTGGAAACTAAAGGTGCCAGAATAACCCACCCTGAAGAAACTGTTTTTACAGTAGACGGGGATATAGTCGGGACTCTAAAAGACGAAAACAGAGAGCATCATGGTGAAGTGAGTCATTTTCAAGCTTTGGCTACGGCAGTTTCAGGAACCGTTGGGCTTGGCAATATCGCAGGTGTAACCATTGCAATCACCCTTGGCGGTCCGGGTGCGACTTTCTGGATGATAGTAAGTGGTTTGTTAGGCATGACCCTGAAGTTTGTAGAATGTACATTAGGAGTTCAGTACAGAGACATCAACCAAAACGGTGTAGTATTTGGCGGGCCTATGTATTATCTATCCAAAGGACTAAAAGAAAAAGGATATACAGGTCTTGGAAAATTCCTGGCTGCTTTTTTTGCTGTCCTCTGTATCGGTGGGTCTTTTGGAGGTGGTAATGCTGCCCAATCCAACCAGGCAGCCGAACAACTCAAAGGGCTTTTCAATATGACGGGTGGTTCTTCAGGATTTTTTATTGGTTTAGGTATAGCTGTTCTTGTAGGCATTGTGATCATAGGCGGCATAAAAAGGATAGCTACAGTCACAGAAAAGCTAGTACCGCTCATGGCAGTGATCTATATTGTTGCTTGCTTAATAGTGATCGGGACACATTATCAGTTTATCGGTACCGCATTTTCTCAGATATTCACACAAGCATTCAATCCACAAGCGGGCTTAGGCGGATTGATTGGGGTATTGGTGATAGGATTCAGGCGAGCTGCATTTTCCAATGAAGCAGGTGCAGGCTCAGCCTCGATAGCACACTCAGCTGTCCGTACCAAATATCCTGCTTCTGAAGGTCTCGTTGCACTATTGGAGCCATTTATCGATACAGTAGTAGTATGTACCATGACTGCATTGGTGATCATCATTTTTAATGGTAACGGAGCATTTACATATGGTACACAGGCAGTAGAAATCAATGGGGTCACTTATCAGGGTGCAACTCTGACATCTTTAGCTTTTGCTGACAGTATCTCATGGTTTCCGACAGTTTTAACTGTTGCCATATTTTTATTTGCAGTGAGTACTATGATTTCATGGTCTTATTATGGGCAACAGGCATGGATGTACCTTTTTGGTAAGAGTAAAACAATGGAATACACTTATAAATTACTGTTTTTGGCCTTCATAATTATAGGTGCTTCAGCCAATATGAGTGCAGTGTGGGGATTTTCAGACGCCATGATCCTGGCTATGGTCTTTCCAAATATGATTGGCCTTTTATTCTTATTTCCTGTTGTTAAAAAACAGCTGGACAGATATGAGAGTGCGATAAAGGATTCAAAATAAAAAAATATTCAATAGCCACATTTTTAATAGAATGCCTGTATCTTAAAAAGTGCAGGCATTTTTTTTAGCTTTGCACAAAAAATATCCTTTTTATGTCTACTTATTATCTTCTACTTGGCTCTAATCAGGGAGACAGAGAAAATAACTTGAAAAATGCACATACCCAAATCGAAAAAATGATTGGAAAAATCAACAAAAAGTCGTCAGTTTATGAAACGGAACCTTGGGGATTGGAAAATCAGGATAATTTTCTCAATATGGTCATTGCTGTGCGGAGCGAATTGAAACCACTTCAGGTATTAGGACATTTAAAAAAAATTGAAGCGATGGCAGGTCCAGCTAAGACCGCAATTTGGGGACCGCGATTATTGGATATTGATATATTGTATTGTGATGATTTGATTTTTGAATCTGAGCAGCTAAATATCCCACACAAACAGATTTACAACAGAAATTTTACATTGATACCCCTTATAGAAATAGCGGGTGATATGATCGATCCTGTAAAACAAATCACTATAGATGAAATCTACGACCAATGTACCGATGACAAAGAAGTCTTCATATATGAAAACTAGATTATTTTTTCTTCATATTGACAAAGATTATAATTTAAATGTACTTTACTTTCAACTCTTGATAAATAATCATAATTTTGCTCTGGTAAATTCCCTATCATAACAACTCAATTTCCATATAACTATATCTGTATAGAAGGCAATATCGGTGCCGGAAAGACGACTTTCTGCAACTTGCTAAGGGATGAATACAACTGCCGTCTGATTTTAGAAGAGTTTGCCGACAATCCATTTTTGCCCTTGTTTTACAAAGAGCCGGATCGTTTTGCTTTTACGGTGGAGCTTTTTTTTATGACAGAAAGGCATAAACAATTGCAAAGATCACTGCTAAATCAGGATCTCTTCAGGGAGTTTACAGTTGCAGATTATGCTTTTATCAAAACACTCTTATTTGCTCGGAAAAATCTTCCCGAAGATGAGTTCAGACTTTTTCAAAAAATGTTTCAGGTATTGAATCAGTCTTTCCCAAAACCGGATATTTTGGTATATTTCCATAGAAATGTAGAAATACTCCTTGCTAATATCAGTAAAAGAGGACGAGCATATGAAAAAGACATCACTCCAGAATATCTTACACAAATTCAAAATTCTTATTTTGAATATTTCCGAAATATCCTCTCCTTTCCTATTTTGATCATCGATCTCAATCAGATTGACTTCAAAACCAATAAGGATCATTATGAGCATGTGAAATATCTGATTTCAAAGCCGTATCAACCGGGCGTGCATCGGATCAGTCTGGTAGTTTAAATTCGTACTATAATTTATTCATTCATCGCTCGTAATTCAAACGAAATAACTTCAATTTCATGGCGTTATAAATAACTTTGCATCACCTGTGTGTAGATAGTTACACAGAATGGCTCATCATTACCTCAACTTATTATTGATTGAATTGTCTACTTTAAAAGATAACTTGCCGCATTGCTCTTTAGGAGCTGAAAGATCAGGTTGAAACTTATATCCTCTTGCTGCTTTCAAATAGAGTTTGAGGGTATTTTTATCCCTTATTGTAGTTTCTGTGGGAATAAGTTCAACAAATGTAACATTTCCTGCCCTATTGATACATATTTTGGTCACCACTCTTCCACTCACTGAAATAGCAGCTTTTGTAGCACTCAAGTCACGATATGTAACTTTCCTACCAAAAACACCATCGCCGCTACCATCATACTCGCCTGTTCCTTCACTCACATTTCCTGCTCCTGCATTGCCATCATTGCCTTTATCGCGGCCAGCTCCTGTGCCGGCATCTCCTTTTCCTGGTCCGCCACTTCCATCCACAGTACTTGGTTTAGAAGAGCTTCCTGTAGTTGATCCGGAAGTTGAACTCGAAGTAGGCTTTGTAGATGGGGCTGTTTTTACTGGTTCCGGTGTTGACGATTTCACTGGTTCTGATACCTTTATAGGTGCTTCCTCCACAGGCTTTGTTGTCACTATGGGTTCATCATATGTAGGTATGACCACCGGATTGGGTATTTTGATATCAGGTCTTGGTATGTCGATGACTTGTGGTTTGGTAATTTCCAATTCTTCCGGTTTAACAACTTCTTCTGGTTTTGGTGTTTCCTCCTGCACTTTTTCTTCAGCCGGAGCACTTTCTGCTTTGGATCGTTGGGCTCCTGCATCATCATGAGCCAGTTTGCTGAGCGAACTCTCCTCAAACGTAAAATCTACTTTTATAGCATATGGTGGTTTATCTTCCAGTTCAGCCGGATCGATCTTTGGCAGATAATAAAAAAATATTAGCAAAAGTAGTACGGCATGAAATACAAATGAAATTCGTGCTCCCTTATTTTTGTCCGCCCTATTGACCGTAAGCGCATTGTACATATCTGATGATTTGTGGATTGGGTTGATACTGAGATAAACGTAATATAAACGCTATAAAACCTTAAAATAATATTAATATTTTGCAAAAATAATAAAATTATATTAATAAATTAATATAATATTGAAGTAATCTTGTAATATATAAAACTATTGTAAAGAAAAAAAAAAAAGAGTGCAAATTGAAATCCATCAGCATCCTTTTTATATTGAAATGAAAATAATCAGGCGTTTCTGTTGATACAGTTTAAGTCTTCAAAAGCGATTTTCATTCTATTGACAAAAGTTACTTCTCCGCTTCTTAACCACATCCTTGGGTCGTAATACTTTTTATTGGGCTTATCAGCACCTTCAGGATTGCCTATTTGTCCTTGCAGATAGTCTCTTTTAGATTCGTAAAAATCTTTGACACCTTCCCAAAATGCCCACTGCATATCCGTATCAATGTTCATCTTGACAGCACCATAATGGATGGCTTCTCTAATTTCTTCTCTTGAGCTGCCTGAACCACCATGAAATACAAAGTTGACAGGATTTGGTCCTGTGGCATACTTTTTCTGAATATATTCTTGCGAATTTTTAAGAATTACAGGCTTTAAGGAAACATTGCCAGGTTTGTACACTCCATGAACATTTCCAAAAGCTGCAGCAACAGTAAATCTGTTGCTGATTTTTAATAAATTTTCATAGGCATAAGCTACTTCTTCCGGCTGAGTGTAAAGCCTGCTGCTATCTACATCACTATTGTCTACACCGTCTTCTTCTCCTCCAGTGACGCCGAGTTCTATTTCAAGCGTCATACCCATTTCAGCCATTCTGCTTAGGTAGTTCATAGAAACTTCGATATTTTCATGGATCGGTTGTTCAGACAAATCAAACATATGACTGCTATACAGAGGATGTCCGTATTTTTCGTAATGACGTTCACTCGCATCAAGCAGGCCGTCTACCCAAGGCAATAGTTTTTTTGCACAATGATCAGTGTGCAAAATAACAGGAACTCCATATGCTTCAGCTACCTGATGTACATGTAAGGCACCAGACACACCACCTATAACCGCAGCTTTTTGACCATCATTGTTCAAACTTTTGCCTGCAAAAAAATGGGCTCCTCCATTACTAAACTGAATTATGATGGGAGAATTGACAGCTTTTGCTGTTTCTATCGCTGCATTTACTGTATTTGTACCTATGACATTGACTGCCGGTATGGCAAAATCATGTTCATTGGCATAATTGAATAGTTCAGTGACTTCATCACCAAACAATACTCCAGATCGGAATTTACTAGAAGACATATCGATATTTTTAAGTGTTAAAAATTGTTCGTTTTGGGATATTTTATTGTTCTATTAAGTCTCTAATGTTAAATATCAGGATAATGAAGGAGTCACTCTTCGCTGCGTGCCTCAGTAACCAAGGATAAAAAATAATTGTTAATAATCCGTAACTTTGTTCCCAAAGGAGCCCGTCACACCTTTGCGTCAGACGAACAGTACCTTATTCATTTATTTAAATTTTACCTTTCCAATAAAGATGGTCCTAAAACCAGTTTTATATTATACCTTTTTCTGAAAGATAACGTTCGGCATCAAGTGCTGCCATACAGCCGGAACCGGCTGCCGTGACAGCTTGTCTGTAGATATGGTCCTGAGCATCTCCGCTTGCAAAAACACCTTCGCGATTAGTCAACGTTCTTCCCGGCACCGCTTTGAGATATTTATTGTCATCCATATCTATCCAGCCTTCAAACAGGTCTGTATTGGGTTTATGTCCGATCGCCACAAAAAAACCTGTTACATTCAATTCTGTTTTTACACCGGTTTTATTGTTTACAATTCTAACGCCTTCGACACCTTCGACACCGAGAATTTCTTCTGTTTCAGTATTCCAGTGAACTTCAAGATTGGCTGTATTGCGCACTCTTTCCTGCATTATTTTTGATGCTCTCATTTCATCCCGACGCACCAAAAGGTGGACTTTTTTGCACATTTTTGCAAGATAGGTAGCCTCTTCTGCAGCTGTATCTCCAGCTCCGACAATCGCCACTTCTTGCCCTCTGAAAAAGAAACCATCACAAACAGCACATGCAGAAACTCCCTTGCTCATTAATCTATGTTCGGATTCTAACCCCAACCACTTAGCACTTGCACCGGTAGCAATGATAACGGTATCTGCCTGTACTTCATGTCCGGTTTCAGACCATATTTTGTGTACCGGACCAGTAAAATCTACTCTGGCTATCATCTCATACCTGATGTCAGTTCCAAATCTCACGGCCTGATTTTTAAAATCTTCCATCATTTGAGGACCCATCACACCCTGTGGATAACCGGGGTAGTTTTCAACATCATTAGTGATAGTCAACTGTCCTCCAGGCTCTTTTCCCGTATATAGTACAGGAGCGAGATTGGCTCTGGAAGCGTAAATGGCGGCCGTATAACCAGCCGGACCGGACCCGATAATCACACATTTCTGTCTTTCAGTTGTTGAAACAGACATAATTCAATTTTTTATTATTGTGAAGCAAAATTAAGAATAAAATTTGTTATTTTAAAATATAAATCATGATTAGCCAAATTTTAATCATAATAAAGTATATGATATAAAATTATTACTTTGCAATACTATTGATTTTTTCATTTTTATTAAACTTGTCTTTATTGATTTTTGTTTATTTTAATAGGTTCAAATATAGATTTGTGTAACTGATGTAACACAACTAAAAAGATTGAGCGAGTGTTTATTTTGTAAATACGTAAAGAAATGAGATACATTTTTGTTTTACTATTTTTAGCATCTTTTTTTGCTTTTACTACTATAGAAATTGATGACAGTCATGAAATCAGCACAAAAGTACAACTTGGAGAAAAGTTGTTTTTTGACCCGATACTATCCAAAGACAGCACTTTAAGCTGTGCTAGTTGTCACAAACCCGAATTTGCATTTGCAGATAATGTCGCCATAAGTCCTGGTGTCGAGGGCAAAAAAGGTGCAAGAAATGCACCATCTGTCATGAACATGGCTTTCAGAAGTGCTTTCTTTTACGATGGCAGAGCAGAGAGTCTGAGAGATCAGGTACATTTCCCTATCGAAGACCCATTGGAGATGGACCTCGCTTACAATGATGCCGTCCAAAGACTCCTAAACCATAAAATATACTCAGGATGGTTTAAAAAAATTTATACTGTTGAACCAAACGCAGAAAACCTCGCTGATGCCATAGCAGCTTTTGAAGAATCCCTTGAGACATCCAATACAGAATTTGACGCCTGGATGACTGACAAACCTAATACTATGTCGGCTTCAGCCATACGTGGCCGGGAGCTATTTCTAAGTGATAAAGCTAAATGTTTTGATTGTCATTTTAGTCCTGATTTTACAGTGGACGAATTTAAAAATATTGGTCTTTATGATGAAAAAAAATATATGGATAAAGGCAGATTTATGGTAACAAAAACTTCATCTGATCTAGGTAAGTTTAAGGTTCCCGGTC
Organism: Saprospiraceae bacterium; assembly: GCA_016718205.1. Lineage (GTDB taxonomy): Bacteria > Bacteroidota > Bacteroidia > Chitinophagales > Saprospiraceae > OLB9. The sequence continues at coordinate 25,297 of JADKEB010000033.1, read as the reverse complement.
TCAGAAATGTTGCTGTGACGGCCCCATACATGCATGATGGTAGTTTTGCGACTTTGGAAGATGTGATTGAGTATTATAGTGATCCTTTCAAATTTGTACCTACACCGGTCAACATGGATTCCACATTATTGAAACCGATCAATTTTACACAGCAAGAAAAAGATGACCTGGTAGCATTCCTAAAAAGCCTTACTGACAAACGGTTCTATCAGAATAAAATGTGATTTTTTGAATATCAATAAATTACATTTGAGTCCACTCCAAAAAGTCTTTGATGAAAAAAATGAAAAAATATTGATTTCTACCGCATTGATAATCAAGCATTTCCCTTGGGTAAAAAATGGTTTGATTATCATAAATTATTTATTTTCGGATTAGGCTCACATATCAAATTTCTGAAAATACAATGTCATAAGATGCTGCCTTTGTTCCAATGTAAAAACCAAAATCTATCTACTCCTGATATATACTGAGATAATAGTTTTCTTTTGCTGTCATTTCTTTTTTTTCGGCTTCGGAGCCATCTGTATAACCTATGAGATGTAACAATCCATGTACCATTACGCGTCTGAGTTCTTCTTCATATGAAATATTGTATTGTGTAGCATTGTCTCTTACCCGATCCAGACTTATGAACATATCTCCTTTCAGCAGATCATCTTCATTGTAAGGGAATGTAATAATATCTGTGTAATAATCATGAGAAAGGAACTTGATATTTATATTTAAAAGATATTCATCGTTGCAAAAAATGTAGTCCAAACTTTTTATTTGTTTATTTTCTGTAGTAGCAACATCTATGAGCCATTGCTCTATTTTATAGTGTTGAGATCGAAAAGGATGTAACACTCCACTTTCAAGATGGAAGGCAATGTTATTCTTCATTGCAGGGATGTCATGCGGGTTGATTTTTCAGATCGAAGTACATTTCAACACTTCTGCCATTATCTGCAAATGTAATACTGTCTGCGAGGGCTTTCATAATAAAAACGCCTCTTCCGCCGCAACACTCGATGTTGTCATGACAAGTAGGATCAGGAACTTTCTTATGGTTGAATCCCTTACCCTCATCAGTTACACAGAAAACAATACCTTTAGGTTTTTCATGCACATAAATATGCACCATCTTTGATTCATCATTTTGATTACCATGAATGATGGCATTATTTACAGCTTCTGTCAGGCTTATCAGGATGTCTGCATATTTATCTGATTCAAATGAAAAATCAAAGTCGAGTCTTTTTAAGTAAGATTCAACTTCAAGTATGTTATTGGGGTTGGATGTAATTGAAAGCATACGATATTTCATAATAATGAGTCAATTAATTTAACCAAATACCATGCCGCACTAATTCAAAACGATATTATTCTACCTTTTCTTTAACCAAATTATTTCATTCAATTACTTATTAAAAATATTGGCAATAAAATTGCTTAATGCCACCAAAATTAATAATTCGGAGTATGATTAAATTTTTTAATTAGTCAAAAAATCATTTAACAGTTTTTAAGGATCTGTAATACTCGTCTACCAGCGTCTTATAATATGGTTTTAGAGAGGGTGATACAGATTTATACATATCGACTTCGGCCTGTCGCTTTTTCAGGTAATCCTGCAAAGCCGGTGGCATTTGTTTTCTAATTTCCTGCGCCGTTTCAGATTTTCTTTTATTGTCGAGTTCGCGTTGTCTTTCTGCTTTTTCAGCTTCCAAAAGTCTGGTTTCGATATCTTTCATCCTTTTCAGCGTTTCATTATTGAGACGTTTATTCACCAGATCGGTCTCAATTTTATCCATATTATTCATGATTTCTTCAAGTTCCTTCGATCCTTTACCCTGCTCTTTTTTGTCATTTTGCAATTCTTCAAGCGCTTTTCTCAATGCAGCTTGTCGGGCAGCAGCCTGTGCAAAGTCTTTTGCAGAAAGCCCATCTTTTCCTTCTTTTCCTTCTTTTCCTTCCTTTCCTTCCTTTCCTTCCTTTCCTTCTTTACCCTCTTTGCCCGGTTTTTTACCTTTATCCATTTTATCTTTCATCTTCTGCATCTCATCCGACAACCCCTGCTGTCCTTCTGTTATTTTGTCCAATGGCTGACCTCCCCCACTTTTAGAGCCTTTCCCGCCAGGTTTGCTGCATGAACCACTTCCAGGTGCACCACCTGCTTGTTGGGCTTTGGCCAATGACTCATTCATCATCAGAGCAAGGTCGTTCAGGTTTTTCATAGTACGCCTCTGTTTTTCCTGGCTCTCTCCTATCAATCGCTCTTCCATTTCAACCAGGCCTTCTTTCATGTTGTGCTTTATTTCAGCCACTTTATCCATTACAAAGGACTCTATATCAGCATTTCTGTTACTTAATGCCACAAGTGAGTCTTCGATTATTTTAAAGTCATTTTTAAGTTTGAACTGTTTTCTGATTGCCTCCGGATAAGCCGGTGTATTGACCATGTTAGCATTGACTTCATTAAAAAGCGCCTCCTGATCAAAGGAAACTGTCACAAGATTTTCAAGTAACTGCCTGATGGTCTTGACATCTTCACCTGCCTGATCTGAATCGCCTCCTTCCATTGCCTCTTCCATATCTTTGGCTTGTTGCTTCATTTTCTGGGCGGCTTTTTTCTGAGCTTTTGCTGCACCTGCATTTTCTTTTTTATCAAGCTTCTCTTTGGCTTGCTCCATATCCTTTTTGGCATCATCCATTTTCTCTATATTCTCTTTGCCCATATCTTTAGGGGGAGTAAGTTCTTTGTTTTTTTTCTCCAGTTCTTCCTGCTTCTTTTTAAGCTCTTCGAGGACTTTATTGAGTGCTTCCTGTTCTTTTTTCAATTCTTCAGGTGTCTTTTCCTTCTTTTCGGTCTGATCTGCAAGTTTTTCCTGTTGCTCTGCAAGTTTTTCGAGATCTTTTATCTGGTCTTTGACCTGTTTTTCCATCTCCAATTGTTTGTACAATTCGAGCATACGTTTCATTTCCTTTTCTTTTGTCTCACTATTCATTTCAAATTGCTCCAGCATTTGGACAGCATCTTCTTTTTCCAATTCCTGCAGCAATTCCTGAATTTTATCCATCAATTCTTTTGTTTCAGGATCCAAAGCTTTTTCAAACAACTCCTGCAATTTTTCCTGTTTTTGCTGAATTTCTTCTGGTTGAGTCTGGAATTCCTGTTGATTCTTCACATTTTCATCAAGCTTTTCCTTAGCTTTTTCCATTTTTTCGATGAGTTTCTTTTGCTCATTGAGCAATTTTTCCATTTCTTTTTTATCCTGCCATTTCAGGTCTTTGTCCTGAAGGAGTTTTTCTCTGAGTTTTTTCATATTTTCCTGAAGTTTGTCAAGGTCTTTGAGAGCATCTTTCAACTGATCCTTGATAGCTTCGTCATTTTGTTCGTCCTTGATCCTTATCTCTTCCAGCGTCGGCTTTTCATAAGTCATCATACTGGTTTTAGCAGATTTTGAGCCATTTACACCATCATTATCAAAGACTTCAAAATAAAATGAAAGTTTTTCTCCAGGCAAAAGATTTAGTTTTTTGATATCAAATACATGATCAAACTGTATCTCTCTGCCTTCGCTCTTTATAAGTTTCTGCGCTTGCAATGGCATTTGAGTGCCATCTTCTTTGGTTCTTATATAATTGAAAGAAAGGGTATTTAAACCGTAGTCATCAGATGCGTTTCCAATAAAGTACACAAGACTATTATCCAGACTATCTACAATCTTTTCTGATGAAATAGTAGGATACTGATCCTTGATGACGGAAATATTATATACAAGACTATCTGTGCCAGTGATATACCTGTTGGACATAAAAAGTTTATATACCTCATCTGATATCGCTCTTTTTGTATACCTGAATCTGGTATCATCCCGTCTCTCTGTATTGATGGCTTTGGAGTTTTCTCCAAAAGTCATGGAAATATTTTCAGTATGTAAGGCATCAAAAAGCCAGGTTAACTTTGTGCCTTCAGGTACCACCATATCACCACTGTTTTGGATGATTTCATTTTTTCTTGCTAAATAAGAAGGAAACACCATCTCCACACTAAAGTCGGTCAAATTGGGCTTTTCCAAAACTTCCAATGAATAGGGAATGGAAATTACTGTGCCTGACTGCAGAAAAAACTCAATATCTTTCTGCACATTTCTGAAAGTATACACAAATTCGTCTGCATTTTCCTTTTCCATTTTATACTGGAAGTCATCCATAGTCACGAAGACTTCATTGGGAATCACACTACCCTCCACCTTAACTCTTAACGTATAATCCTGATACTGAACTACTTTCAACTCATTTTCATCAATATTATAAGAAAATGGAGCCGCCTTAGCATAATGTTTATTATTGTTTATCAGTCTTTCAGTACTGTCCTTGATGATGCTTGGCGCCGCAAAAAGTATAAAGGTCAAAATCAGAAATGGAGGAACAGCATATCGCAAATATCTGCGGTTGGTATTGAGATCAATGGCGGATTTGAAGGGTACAAGTTTGATAGCATTGGTTTTTTGAGCAATACTCGCTTCAATAAGTGCCATATTTTGCTCAGTAGTTTCCTGTTTTTTGAGTTGCAATATATTGAGTAATTTATCTTTTACATCGGTAAAATGGTCGCCAATGATCAAAGCTGCATCTTCATGAGATATCGTTTTGCCAAGATTAAAGTACTTTGTCAATGGGTCAATAACCCACAACCCAAAACCGCCAATAGTGGCTCCAAGAAAAGAATAAAACAAGAACTTCCGCACACCTGTACTAAAATAAAAAAAATACTCTAACAAGGTAAACGAAAGAAATATAGCCAATACAATAGCTATTGTAATCAGGCTACCTTTGATTAGTTTATTTATATAATATTTTCTTATGAATTGATCCAGTTTTACTATCAACTGGTTATAACTACTATTGTTAATACTCATGCTTCAATTTTGCCCTTTGCACAAAAAAATACTTCACATTGTTTCATTAGTTACAAGTATATAAATAACTAAAAAAAACTTAACATCAAAATCTTATAAATCGTTCATTATACAGAACTTTGATATAAAAAAGTTTGATTTCTTTCTCCAAACTTTCAAAATCGTCGTAAGTTATGGTATTTTTTACAATATGTCAATACCTATACGAAAATTTATAGTGACCAGAAATTGGGTTTGAGAAAAAAATGGTCTTTAAATTTGTAAATGATGATCTAAAACCTTTAGTTTTTTCAAACATATTTTATTCAGGCTTTTACATGTCATGACAAGCAAACGTACTGTATATTTTTATAAGTATTTCAATGTAACTCAGGGTACATATCTTTATTTTTCATCACTTACCTTTGCCGAAAATTCAGATCAGACACTTTTGAGTTGAACAAATATAATCAAACGTAGAGGTCAGTCCTGATGTAGTAATTAAGCACCTGTCCGATCCACAACTTTAACAAATCCGCCAGCTTAACAAAATTTAAAAAAAATGAGCAAAAAAAAATTCTGGAATGATTTGCCCTTGCTGGTAATGGCAAGCCTTACATTGGGTTTGGCACCATTTTTTCCGGAGCCACATATATGGGGAAAACTCAAATGGATAGCAGGAGGGCACATGGTATGCAACTTATGGATTGGTTTGATTTTGTCATGCATGGTATCCCATGGGTACTACTGATCAGAGTATTGGTTGTGAAGGCTATTGAATACTTTAAAAGTAACAATCAAGTTTAGCATATTCATTAAGTTTGTTTAAAATATTCTCCATTTCGTTTTTGCGTCAAAATATAATCATCCTCTCAGACGTAAAAAATCAAACGATTTAAGACATCTGATCGACTACCCTACCGTACAAATCATACTCTTCTGCATCACTGATCTCCACGATAGCAAAGGCACCCAACCGCACAAAATTATCTTTGGCATTGACCAGAACTTCATTGTCCACTTCCGGTGAGTCATATTCTGTACGTCCGATGAAATATTCACCTTCCTTTCTGTCAAATAGTACCCTTAATTTTTTCCCAATCTTTGCCTGATTATGGTCCCATGAGATCGATTGTTGAATCTCCATTATCCTATTGGCCCTTTCGGCTTTATCTTCAGCGGAAAGGTCATCGGCAAGCAGAAATCCACTGGTATCCTCTTCGTGAGAATACTGAAATACACCTACCCTATCAAATCGTATTTCCTGAACAAAATCACACAAGTCCTGAAACTCTGATTCTGTTTCGCCCGGAAATCCGACCAAAAATGTGGTACGTATAGCAATATCGGGTACAACAGTTTTGGCATACTCAATTAACTCTTTTGTTCCTGTCTGGTGGTCTGTCTTTTCATACGCTCCAGCACTGTATCCGAAGCATGCTGAAGGGGTATATCGAGATAGTTGCATACTTTGGGCTGAGCGGCCATAGTGTCAAAAATCTCCCTAGGAAATTTGCTCGGATAGGCATAGTGCAGTCGTATCCATTCGATACCTTCCACCTCACAAAGAGCATCCAACAACTCAGGCAGAGCTCTCTTTTTGTAAAGGTCCAGACCATAATATGTAAGTTCCTGAGCTATGAGTACCAGCTCTTTGACACCTATGGATGCAAAATGTTTAGCCTCAGTGACAAGTGATTCTATGGTACGCGATATATGTTTGCCCCGCATCAGTGGGATTGCACAAAATGAGCAAGTCCTGTTGCACCCTTCGGATATTTTCATATACGCAAAATGCTGTGGCGTAGTAAGTGTTCGCTCTCCTATCAGTTCGTGTTTGTAATCTGCATTGAGCTTGGCCAATAAACCAGGTAACTCCAAAGTACCAAAATATGCATCTACTTCCGGTATTTCTTTTTCAAGGTCGTCTTTATATCTTTGAGAAAGACAACCGGTCACATATAACTTATCAATACCACCCTGTGATTTGATATCGGCATATTGCACTATGGTATTGATAGACTCTTCTTTAGCCAGATCTATAAACCCACAGGTATTGATGATAATGATATTGGCATCTTCATTACTGTCGTGCATCACTTCGTAATCATTGGCTTTGAGCTGAGTGATGAGGTTTTCAGAGTCTACGAGATTTTTGGAGCACCCTAATGTGATGACGTTGACTTTATCTTGTTTGAGTGTTTTTGTCTTCATTTAACTTATTGAGTCGCAAAAATAGGATTTATATACTCAAAAAGATAATCACATATAATAAAAAAGAGGCTTCACCTTTTATGACGCCTCTTTAAAATCAAAACAATTAGATCAACAATCTATACTTCTAAACTTTTAGTATGTTAAAGCCAAAAAGCTGAAATACACGTATTTGATATTTGGGGGTTATACTGATGCATACCTTTTTATGCCTATACGTTGTACAACTTTAACAAATATATCAACAAATCTGTGGTCGTTACGATTCCGACTATATCTTCTCCATCCATCACTGGTAAAGCATGATAGGACCCTAAACTCAAAATCTCAGCCGCTTCTTTTATAGTGTCATCATGCTGTAGCGTGTTTACACTTTTTGTCATCACATGACCTACTGTAAGTACATCAAAAAAATCTGCACTAACAAATTCACCGGCACCTGCTTCCATGTATTTAATCCTGTCAATATCTGCCTTTGAAATAATGCCGACAAGGTTTTTACCTTTTTTTACAGGAATATGTCTGACAGCGTGTTTGGACATAATTTCTTTGACTTCTTTCAGTACCTGACTCTGCTCCAAACATATCGGGTTATCTGTCATTATCAAAGAAACTCTGTCTTCAACTCTTGGCTTCATGCTCTGTGTTTACGATAGCAAAATTAAGTCACCACATAAAAATAGCAAATGACCGGCGTCAGCTATTACTATGATCTAAATCATCTAATAATAACGCAACATAAAAAAATACAATTCACATTGTTTATAACATTGATTGTCAATATATTAATAAAGTTTATTAGTTTATTGTATTTAATAAACCTTAAAAAAATATACTGGCTATAATTAGAGTATGTTTACAGCTTTATTGGGGCAAATTTTTCAATTTGTCAATTTTCAATAATTCGATTCTGTTGTCGTCTATAGATATGAGCCCTTCGCTCTTAAAATCCGACAGGGTCCTGATGGTGGTTTCTTTGGCTGTGCCGGCAAGGCTGGCGATATCATCACGTAGTACGGACATATTGGTGGAATGTTTGGACTCGCTAAATTTCAAAAGAGCATTGGCAACTCTTTTTCGTACTGATGAATAAGCCATTTCGATCAATAGCCTTTCGGTTTCTTCTGATTGGTTGGCCAGCATTTTAATAAATTTGGCAGAAAACTCTCTGTTATTGAACAGTAGAAGGGTAAAATCTTCGATGGGTATGAGCCGGAGTTCGCATTCTTCCAATGCAGCCACCGTATCATGATATTTTTCACCCTTAAGAAGAGGTAGATAGCCAAAAAAATCTCCTTGCGAATAAATATTTGTAGTAAATTCTTTTCCAAAGTCATTGACCTGATAAGACTTCAGGCTCCCTGCAGACACAAAATATAACCATTTCGGGTATTGGCCTACTTCATAGATAAGATCCTTTTTGTGATATTTTCTGGCTTCTCTGTTTTCAGACAGTCTGTCAAATTCTTTTTGAGCTTTTGCTTCATCTATAAATCTTTGTAAACCTGCCCCGGATTTTTCAAAAGAATTTTTTATTCTCGCACTCTTTTTGAGTCTGATTTCTAAAGTATCAAGGAGCTGAACATCATCATAAGGTTTGGTGATGTAATCGTCAGCTCCTAATCCCATTCCTCTTCTGAAATCTTCTTTTTCTGTTTTTGCTGTTAAAAATATAAAAGGGATATCCATAGTTGATGGCTGATTTGACAAGATCCGCAATACGCCAAAACCGTCCAACTCCGGCATCATAATATCACATAAGATCAAATCAGGAATAATTTCCATGGCTTTTGCTACACCTATTTTTCCATTTTCGGCAGTTACTACCTGGTAGCCGGAAAGTTCAAGTAATTCAGCAATATTTTCTCTAACATCTTTGTTATCTTCAATTACTAATATTTTTACTTCCATGTATTATGCATTCGATTTTGTTATAAATTTTATTTTTAAGCCAAAAATATCATAGAATTATCCACTTACATTCGACTCTATTGGTTTTTGATAATTGTTTTTTATTTTTACTGTAAAAGTGGAGCCACTATACATTTTACTTTCAAAAGTAATCATTCCTTCCAGAATTTCTGTATATTTTTTTACAATATTTAATCCTAGTCCTGTTCCTTCTATATTGACAGCGTTTGAAGCCCTAAAAAAGCGGTCACAAAGATGTTTTTGATCTTCATCGGGAATACCGATACCATTATCCTTTACTTTAAAAATGACAGCATCCGAAAACACCTCCAAACTGCACACTATGACACCATCATCATGTGTGTATTTGATGGCATTGGAAATCAAGTTTATCATGATGTTTTTAAGGATTTTTCTGTCGGTCTTCACATTTTCTATGCGTATATCTTTATCTATCCCTTCTCAATGCTAATAATTTGATAGGGTTTGTAAATTGGTTTCAGTTCATCGAGGACTTCTTCACAAAGTGCCATAGGATTAAAAATTTCCTGAGTTGTATTAATTTTGCCTTCCTCGAGTTTGTTCAATGACAGAAAATCATTGAGTATGCCTGTAAGGTGTGTTACAGATGATTTTATTTTTGTGCTATGTTTTTCTCTTTGTTGTTGTTGATCCTTGTCGGAATATCTCCCTATGAGGGAAACGGAAGATAAAATAGTGGCAAGAGGGGTTCTGAATTCGTGTGATGCCATAGACACAAACCTTGATTTTAATTCACCGAGCTCCCTTTCTTTTGCCAAACTTTTTTCAAGTTCGATTTCCCTTATTTGGAGCAGGTTTTGAGCTTTAATTTTATCAGTTATTTCGGCTTCAAGTTTTTTATTGAGAGAAAGCAGTTGATTTACAGCACCTTCTAGTTCGTTGGTTCTTGCTATCACTTTATTTTCCAGAACCTCATTCATAGCTCTGAGTTGGTTTTCTGCATCTTTTATCTCAGATAAATCATGGATAAAGCCCGTATAAATTTTTCTATCTTCCAGATCAATTTCTATTACTGCCAACCAAAAAGGGAAATACTCTCCATCCTTTTTCTTACCTTCCACTTCCTTCCTATACCAATAATCCTGGCTTCCTTAGTGTGCTGATATCTTTCCATGTATTGGTCATGATGGCGACTATGATGGAAAGGCATTAGTATATTTACATTTTTCCCTACTATCTCTTCTTTAGAATAACCAAATAATTTACATGCTGCGCGATTGACTTCTTCTATCATACCGCTTTGATTGATGGTAATAATACCGTCCACAGCCGCATCAAATATAGCCTTAAGTTTAATCTCACTCTCTCGTCCGCGTTCCATATTTTGTTATTTTGTCAAACTTATAATGAGAATTAAGCTGTATAAACAGTTTTTTTTTATTAAGAATGTAAAATATAATTGCAAGAATATTGAAATCATAGAAATATAATACCACCTATTCCTCCTGGAACACCCGAAAAAAATCATAATCATGAAGACTGATGACATAGGTCATATGTAAGTAAATTTAAATAATTGATCTTTGGCACAAATTTAAACAATTTAATATGAATCTACTCAACTCTGTTTCAAGTATTATGACACCAAATCCTATTTGTGTAAACAGCAAGGATACTTTGACTGTGGTAGACAAATTGTTGAAGGAGCACCGAATACATCATTTACCGGTGATTTCTGATGGCAAATTAGTAGGGATGGTGAGTAAATCCGATTTTCTTTTTTTCCGAAGAGGCTTTTCTGATGAAAATTCAAAACTGGAAGATGAGGTAAGGATGAATAATTTTACAGTAAAAGACATCATGACCAAGAGGTTGGCTAAGCTTGAGCCAACTGATAAGATCAATGTAGCACTGGAAGTATTTAAAGAGAATCTCTTTCATGCCCTTCCTGTGGTAGAAGGCGACAAAATAGTTGGAATTGTATCTACATTTGATATAATAAAAAGACTTGCTATAGACGCTGAAGCCACCGCTGCATACGAATAATCAGTCAGGATGTGCAAGCTTTTGGTTATTGAGTTTAAAATTATGAGCGATGATAGACATTAAAATTTATGGTACTGGTAGTTCAGGGCACCAGTTGGCCAAAGAAAAACTTTCAAAATGTTTGGATGTAGCTGGTATAGAATATCATTTAAAGGACATCACCAATATCCAAGAGATCATGGAGGATCAGATAGACTATGTTCCTTCTGTAAAAGTTAATGAAAGCCGTCTTTTTGAATTAAAGCAAAATGGTAAATATTCCCGGTCATTACGTGAAGCAATTCAAAAAATTCTTCAAATCGAAAATTATGGTAAAATGACAAAGATAATCGTTCCTACAGATTTTTCAGAAGCATCCAACAATGCTTACAACTTTGCACATCATCTATCCAAAGACCTTCAAGGTATATTGAAAATTACACATATATACTATCCAACTTCAACAGATGTCAATCAGTTTGTTGTTATCAATGAAGAAGCTGAAAAGATTCACAGAACAAAATTGGATGAATTTGTGCAAACTGTCAATCAGGATTGGATAAGCACATTTGTGAAAGAACCTTTTGTTGAAGGCGTGTTTAAGGTTGGATTTCCTCGGGCCGAACTCACCGAAATGTCAAAACAGCCCGGCACCATCATGGTCATGGGTACTACAGGAGCAGGTGACACCTTCAAAAAAATATTCGGATCACTTTCATTAGATATGACAGATCATTGTTACTGTCCTTTATTCTTAGTACCTCCTGGTGCTGCATATTCCAATATCGACGAAATAGTATACTTATCAGAAGATTTGAAAAATGATGCATTACACCTCCTGTACACTGGAAGGCTATGTCTGAAAGTCAATGCAGATTTAAGAATCGTGCACTACAGGACTAATGAAGATGACGAATATGATGTCAGCGATACAATAAAAGTCATGGAGTCTTACTTCCCTGAGCTTAAATATCACATAGATATCTCCGATACTAAAGATATTTTTGATAGTATAAAATCACTGATCAAAGAAGACACCAATCATCTGGTAGTGGTATCAACAAAACATAGAAATATCTTTCAGAACTTGTTTCACAAGAGTATCTCTGAGTTTACAGCACTCAATAGTGATTGCCCGGTACTGATTCTATCGGACAAAACCTCTGAAGCAAGTTTGACTTGATGGAAATAAGTCTTAGGTAGTAGAGTGAAGAGATAAGGAATACCTCTGAAGCAGGTATTTTGGTTGACGAATTTTTAAATATAAAATTGTGTATATAACATATTGCACTTTTTTTTAATAGCAACTAGAAATGAACGGCATTCCAGTGGGTGATTCAAGTGCTTCCATTAGAAAAATTGGGTATTGTGTCCAAGAAATGAGCCAAAATGCTCACCTGGCAAGCCAAGGTAGAAAAAGGAAACATGGCCCCTTCTTACCCCCCTGCCCCTAAAAGCCCTTAAAGGGGAGTCCTGCGCTTTGATTTTCAGAATTGAGCGGTTCATCTCAAGCCCAGCTTAGCATGTAGGGGTAGTGAAAAGCATAAACAATTTTTGTGCAATAAGTTATACACACCATAAAATCCTCATACAATAAAACATAACAAGTATGAAAACATTTCTGATACCAATCCTAATAGTATGTTGGTTTGCTGATATTTATGCTCAAAAAAACATGCCATTAACCGTCAATGAGAAGTACACTTTCTTTCATGTCAACGGATTGGAATATACTGGTGAATTGGTTGAATCCAATGATAAATCATACGTGATCATTAAAGATGAAAAAAGATACATTCTTGCTACAGATGACATCAAAAAAATAAAACCATTTATAAATAAAAGTGACACAACTTTTGTGGAAGTGAATAAAATAAGTCCTTACAAACTAAGGATAGATTTTAATATGGGAACAGGCGGTATGAAATCTAGTTTTGTGTCATCATATTATAAAAATAAGAGTTCAGAAACCAATGAATTTGGTACGATGAGCTTATCTTTTTATAATCAGATGAATAAAAATATTCAGGCTGGTCTTGAAATCGGTACTTGCAGTATGTTTCATCGAGTACATTATTCGATCGATGACCAAACAACAAGTGGCACAGTATTTCATGATCAAAGATATATATCATTATCTGCATACTGGTCTGGAGATCGACGTAGTTTATTCCATTTTGGAATAGGGATGGCTTATCTAAGGAATATAAACCCTACGTTTTCCGGAAGCTACACAATATCAACACCTATTAAACCAGATATTAACGGAATTATAGACTATAGGCGATATTCAATGACAAAATCAAGCTACGCAGCGTACATTGGTATGAAATTTTCGCCAAGAATATTTAAAAATATGGGTATTGTTGCAGATCTTAAGTACCAATTCAATAATCTACTCTCATTAGATGGAACGCAAAGAGGCATTTCTTACGAGGGATCATTGTCCAGTTAGGTGGTAGTTTGTATTTATGAGGATGCATAAAGTAAATCAATCGTTCATCAGAAATTTTAACTTATTTAAATAACTTTGCCTTTCAATAACATCATAGGCAATGGATCATAAAAGAGAATCATCAACTCTGAAGAGCAGTTTCTTTCAGGACCCAATAGTCGGGGTAAAGAGCTGGTTTTTTATTTAAAGTATTTTTCCAGTTTATAAGGGGATTTAGAAAACTTCATTTTATAGGTCCGTGTATTACTGTTTTTGGGTCAGCAAGATTTGATGAGAACAATACTTTTTACAAGCAAGCCAGAGAATTGGGTGGTTTGCTATCGGAGATGGGATTTGTCGTGATGACCGGAGATAGTGACCAGGCATCATGGAAGCTGCCAATCGGGGAGCATTTGAAAGGGAGGAGTATCCGTAGGTTTGCACTATAAAATTGCCCAGAGAACAGGAATCCAACCCATATATGACAAGAGTTGTGGACTTTGACTATTTTTTTGTTAGGAAGGTTTTACTCACCAAGTATTCCTACGCATTTGTGGTGATGCCGGGAGGTTTCGGCACATTGGATGAGTTGTTTGAAACACTTACGTTGATTCAGACAGGAACAGTACATCAGTTTCCTGTAGTAATTATGGGTAAAGAATACTATAAGGATGTGCATGAAATGATTCATAAAATGATCGAAGAAAAGACCATATCTCCAAATGACCATCATTTGATAAAGTTTACTGATGACCCAGCCGAAGCCATAGAACATATAAGACATTATATCAGGAAAAACTATAAAGTACTACGTAAGGCTTGGTGGTTGGGTGAGTGGTAGGTATGTTACTATTGTGCCCGATAATCATGTGCATGTCTTGTCTGTAGGTGGTCATAAAGAAATAAAACAGAATGAAAATCCAATGATAAAGTTCTTTAGAAAAACAATATAATATAGAAGCCAATAGATGAAGGGAATTTGAAAACGAAGTATATTATTTTCAAGATCAAGGAGAGAAACACAGACATAGCAATAGCTATGACGATGCTTTTCCAGTTTCAAGATATCTTGTTAAAACATCAAGTTCTTTTTGAAACATTTTGTAAAGCGTCTGTGAGTATAGAATAGATCCATTTCTTTCACTCCAATAACTAAGAATTGCTTCTAAATGTGTTTCAGCATTTTCTGTCCATATTATTTTGAGAGCCATTCTCGAACTTTTTTATCCACAAGTTCATTAGATATTGTTTGACCCTTTTTCATTTGTGCGATACTAATATCCAATTCCTTTTGATGATCTGATGGAATTGAGAATAATTCTTCTTTTGAAGTTTCAAAGTCGATCAAATTAAGGATTTCTTCAAGTAAATATGCATCATTTACTTGGTTGATACGTTCTTTGACTTGATTTCTAAGTTCTAAACTAATCAAATTTAGATGTTTATTTGATAGCTAAATAACAAAAATAGACAAAAGTGCCATTTACTCCTTCAAGACCCTTTATCTTTGGTTTCCAACCACAAAGATAAGTATTCCTGATGGAAGTGAAGACAGATTTATGGTGTTTTGTCCTTCAGATATGTACTGATTTATAAGTATTCTGCCATAGATATCCATGATTGATAGCGAAGTAGATGTTTTGAGTTTTTGGTCACCTCTGATGTGGCAGGATGTCCACTTTAGACTTTCGTGCGCTGCCTCTCTGGTGAAGGTCGTTAAAAAAAAGACATAACGATGTCATTTTAGGACTGAACTGGTCAATCATAGACCAGCTTAGGACTCATTTTTAAGCCCTTGGCATTGGTAGCAGCTACGCTTCGACATTAGTGATGGGCTTTTGTATATACGGCTTAATGATAGCGGTTCGTTGTTTTTTCGTCCTGTACAATCCCATCTGTGAAGTTCATTAAAATAATTGCTAACTCTTTCGGTTTACTTATCATAGGTAAATGTCCACTGTCCAGCGTTACCACTTTTTGTGCCCTTAGATTTTGTGCCATTTTGTCCTGCAATTGCATTGGGAAACTCTTTGTCATTACTAAGTTTTATGTATAGTTTTTTAAGTCAGGGTTTTTGTAATTTACTCTTGTTGTGTATAAAATTTTGCTTCTGGTTAAACCGTTTAACAATCTCTGATGTCTGGTCAGATGTGAGGTCGTTACAAAGTGTTGGCCAATTGCTTTTTGAGTGTGGTTTGTCCCAAATAAATTTAGTATTAATGGCATAATCAAACTTTTTTGGAAATGGCAAACAAGAAATAAAAGATTTTCCGTTTGTTGGAATGGCTGAACTAATTCCCAATGAACCCAACAACTTTTTCAGCAAAATAGTCATTCAAACTTAAACCAATACAACCGCCAATTGAATGTGTTACAATTACAAAATTGTCAATGCCCCATTTTTCTATTTGTTCAACTGCTGATTTTTGTAGTCGTCAAAAGTTAAATTGTTATTAGCCTTGTCACCAACTTCTCTGTTTGGGGAATTCAACTGTCAAAACAGGGTTTTTTATTAACGGTTTCAAGTCGTCCCAAATGAAATTACCTAAACCTGCTCCGTGTATCAATACTATTCCAATTTTATCATTCATTTTGTTGTCTGTTGAGTTGGGTGGCTACTAACCAGGTTATAGTGTAAATTTTTTTATTAAGTGTGACTTTAATGGGTGATTGCCAAGTGATCGGCAAAGGCGCAAGGCAAATTTGATAAGAGCGACCACCTGAAGTTGGACATCCAATTGTATTTGTAAGCCAACAATATTGTCTCAATAAATAAAACTGCAGTAATTCTGGTCTCTAATAGGAAATTCGTTTTAGATTTTTAATTTCAATACTACCCTATAAAGAGGATAACTAAATAATAGAAATATTAGTGCAAATTTGCTGCTGTGGATGTCAGAATATACGGCACCTGCTAAAAACAGTACAGATAACACTATAAGAAGATAAGGCATGTATGGAAACCAAGGTGCTCTATAGGAGCTCGTAAGTTCTGGCTCAGAGTACCGCAGCTTAACCAAGGCTGCAAATCCGGCAGCATAACTCAGCACAAAGAAGAAAGTCGCTATATCGGAGAGTTTTCCGCATGTTTCTTTCCCACTTAATATTAGTAGTACGGACAACAATGCTGTCAATGGCATCGCAACAGATGGAGTTCCTGCGGCATTGACACGAGTAGCTCCTTTGAAAAAAAGCTGATCCCTGCTCATGGAAAATATAACTCTCGGAGCAAACATAATCTGCGCATTGACAATACCTAAAATGGATATCATCAGAAATAATGTAATGATCTTGGAATATCCATCTCCAAAAATATAACTGATGGTGTCCGCGGCAGCCAGTTTTGAATTCATCAACAATGCTTCAGGTAGTGCATAAAGTATTGCCCCATTGACCAAAAGATATATAACTATGATCAACAATACCCTGTGATCATAGATTTTGGCATCGTTTTGGCTGATCAGTATTCTTCTTCGTAAAGTAAGTGGCTGTATGCCAACCATCATATGTATAAAATATAGCCTGCAGAGCAGCTATGACACTGATAAAAAGTCAATGGAGCCATCGTAGCATTTACTGTTTCAGTCAATTGAGATCCCCTGCGGGTCATTTCCAAATATAAAACATACTGCTACAAATAATAAAAAGTCCTACAGCTTTGATGACTGCCAGAATTTCCTGTGATTTTCCGGGCTGATTTTGTACCCAGCCAATGAAATCCCGTCAGAATTGCCAATACAACCACAGACATAAGTTGAATATAAGATTCTGTATCTGGTATAAGTAAGGCTATATATTCGCTCATAGTATACGCGCCAAAGCCCAAGGCTGACACAGTACCCAGCCAACTGGTAATACCTGTGACAAAGCCAAAATAATTGCCAAATGCTCTTCTGGCATATACATACCAAGCTCCGGCTTGAGTTTGATTGGACATAGATACGCAGATGTTACTGTTTTAATGGGTCGTCAAGACGGTGATCTCAAAGAAATATTTAATTCGTCCATCAGGAATTAAACAGACCATCATACTCTGATCCTTTGCCACGAGTCTGTATATCCGGTTGCTTTAACTCAAGAATTTCATCATCTACCCTTTCTTTACCTCCGAGAAGGAGTAAAGTCGAATTCTTCTCATAATCTTCCAGCATTTTTTAAGCCCTGCTCTTCAAATACTCCATTTTGCAAATCTATGGAATTCATGAAGTTGGACGACATCTCCATGAATCGCTCCATCTCGCCAACTTACTTTGGCCACATCATCAGCTATCACTTCCATAGCCTGATCAAACATGGCTCTCTTGTCTGCATCCCCCTTGATGATACTCATAGCAGAACGCATAGCAGAATGGCTGGCCCGGATGGCTTTTCTTTCTTGTTCTTTTTTCTTTGACCTGATCTGTGGTATCTTCTATGAGAATTTCCGAGTTGGAATACATTTTAGTCAATACCCTATACAGGATGGACATTTTAGTATGTAAAGCAGTGTATTTTTCATTGCTTTCCTGAAGTCTTGCTGCTTTTCTGCTGGCCAGTAACATAGCACTTTCATTGATTGTTCTTTGGCTTTTTTGGCAATAAGCATATTGTTTTGAATCTCTTTGTTGTTTTCTTCCACGATGGTGACGAGTTTTCTCATCTGTCCTTTCAGGTTGCCGATCTTGAGTACCCATCTTCTGAAGATTGTCCTGAAGGTCACTGATATAATTTTTAGTATACCGATCGGATCGATAGTAACAAAAACTCCGGTAATCCATCTCATCACACTTTTGTACATGTATGAAACGAGGGTCCGCCATTTCAGGTCCAAAACCATATAAATGATCAAACCCAAGACGGCTAATAAGGGCAACTATACCTAATGTATTGGACAACATAGCAAGAATAGTTGCACTAAACTTATAAAGTAAAAAACCAGGCCACCTAAGATAGCCGCAAGAAATAATGCCCTGTAGTGCCTTCAGGTTTTTGCCAAAAAAGACTTGGGTTTAAATTCTGTATTTGGAAAATTTGCCATAAGATGTGTAATATTTTATTAGATTAAACTGATTTCAAGAACAAAGATATTATTCTAAACTAATTTTATAAAATTTTATCATAAAGTAAGCCATCTTCTTCAATTTCTGTGTATAAAATATCAAAAGTGTTCTTAAACTGGTTTCTTGTATCTTCAATTTTTGGATTGCGAAACGTCAAGAGATTGCTTAATATTCTCAATTTCCTGCCCTATGATGACTTGCTCTTTGTGCAATTGTTCTATCTCACGTTGATTTTCTTCAATTTTGTCCTGAAGTCTTTTTATATCAAGTGTTTTGGCGTCTATATTGTTGGATATCTGATTTTTGAGCGCTACCGCAAATTGCTCCTTTTCTTTATTCAGGATGTTTTTGTAATGCTGCACAGTCAATAGAAGCTTTTCTTTTGTCAGACCCATAGTGGAAGCAGTCAGGTAAGCACTCTTTGACGGTAGCTTCATCCATACCCATGGCGCACAGCGATTTGTAAGATTGTTTGAATTTAAGATAGTCGAAATCTTTTTGTTGACCATCTTTAATGGCTGTAAGTAATTTCATCAGTACCTTATCATTCATCTGGTCAGAAACTACAAACAGTTCTTTTAAATTTATTGTCATAATATTATTCAAATAGGTTTAATAATGTACAATTATCAGGAGTTTGCCATTTGGATCAAAAATGAATCCTTTGTCCCAGGTGCATATACCTGATATAACCAATATTTATTGCTAAGAAAGCACAAATATAACTGAATTGTTCTTTATTCTTTTCAACAATTCGATAATCGCAAGCAGGTATCCTACCAAGACCATGGTTAAAAGTCTACATCTCTTTTTTTCGTATAGATTCTAAATGTTTTTGAGCAAACCACTTTTTAATAAAATATATTGCTTTCATTATACAATATTTTCCAAAAACAACTAATTTTACCACTGTTTCAATAGAAGAAGTTAAGGGAAGCAAATTTTGCCAAAAGACTCAAAGAATCAAAGAATCACAAAGTTTAGAACAAGATCATTGCAGTCCTTATTTAGCCTTGGGCTCTGTTAATAAATAAATGGTGCAGAATTGGCGAAGTTAATTTGTTCTTTTTTCAAGGCGTAAATGAGGCGAATAGTCTTTGATATTTAACGATTTTACAACGCAGAAAAAGAGCAAAAAGAACGAGACAAAATGTATCAGTTATTTTTAACAGAGCCATAGAATCTTTAATGGTAGAAACTGAAGGAAAAGGCAAATTTCACAAAGTAGATACAGTTACTTTTTAACACATAAATCAAATAAATATAAATTCTATGGCATTCCAATTTAAAATCCAACTGACTGGAGTCAAAAAACCGCCGGTCACAAGAGAAGTTGTGGTAAATGACAATATTACTTTCCACAAGTTTCATGAAATCATCCAGATATGTATGGGATGGAGAATTACCATTTATATCAGTTTTCGCCAAGTGGATATGGCGCTATCCGTGCTTTGAATTAAAAACACCTGATTCTGATACGGAATTTTCACCTATCAGCAATCTGAAAAAGGAGTATGAACTTACGTATGACTCATCCAAAGCGAAGTTGTCGGATTACTTCATGGAAGTAAAAGACAGGATTACTTACATCTATGATTTCGGTGATGACTGGAAGCATAGTATCACACTCATAAAAATAACACCGCTAAAGTTGATGGACCTTTCGTCACGAGCGGTAAAGGGCAAATGTCCACCTGAGGATTGTGGTGGTATATGGGGCTATGAAGGATTGATTGACACCGTAAATGACCCTAAAAATCCGGAATATGAAGATAGTGAGAGAGTGGCTCGGGATGGATGATGGCGATGTATGGAATGTACATGAGTTTGATATGGATGGAGTAAATAAGGTATTGAAGCGGGTTTAGGTAAAGGAAAATGATAGGAATTTTTTACTTATCTTTTTTCTGGATAGAACCTGAATGCCTTTGATGAAACCATATTATACTCAAAATATAATGAGTTCATTTGACATTATTTTCCAAAAACGACTAATTTTACCACTGTTGCAAAACAAGAAGTTAAGGGAAGCAAATTTTGCCACAAAGACTCAAAGGCACAAAGAACCACAAAGTTTAGAACAAGATCATTGCAGTCCTTATTTAGCCTTAGGCTCTGTTAATAAATAAATGGTGCAGAATTTGCGAAGTTAATTTGTTCTTTTCAAGGCGTAAATGGGAGCGAATAGCTTTAGCTATTTAACGATTTTACATCGCAGAAAAAGAGCAAAAGAACGAGACAAAATGTATCGGTTATTTTTAACAGAGCCTTAGAGTCTTTAATGGTAGAAATTGAAGGAAAAGGCAAATTTCACAAGTAGATACAGTTGCTTTTTAACATAAATCAAATAAATATAAATTCGACGGCTCAATTTAGAGTTGTTTAAAATTTTTCTTTTGTAAATCAAGAGTTACAATATTAAAATAATCAACGCATTTTATGAACTAAATGAGGCGATTTTTTGAAGTCGAATTCCTAATTTTTTCAACAATAAAAATTTAAACTCAACTGACTGGAGTCAAAACCGCCGGTCACAAGAGAAGTTGTGGTCCTCCATACTTCATAAAACCTGTCTCTGAAAATAAGCATCCTCAAGTGGTTTCGGCTCCACTCCGTTTCGCTCAACCACCGTCTTCGAATTGAAACAGGTAGCTGAGCGCACTTATCTACATTTTACTTATCATATATATACTTTAACAGAGCCATTTCAACTTACTATGAACACCAAAAAGACTTTTCACATGCTCAAGAAGAATTTATGGAATGTAAATAATAAAAATTCCAGAAATGTGCTCCTGAAAGTGCGTAAAATCAAGCTATATGTAGTATATTAGCAGTTGCAAATAAACTAACAATATTTTGCTGCGTAAAACTAACATTAAAATCATCATCTATGAAAAATGATGTACCTGTAAGAATAATCCGAGTCTTTAAACTACTGGAATATCTATCAGAGTTTCCTGCAAAATCTGTGGATAAACTGGCCCAAATCATAGGCGTAAGCATTAAAACGATATATAAAGACAATCATTCTGCTGGAATCCTTGGGCTACGAGATGGAAAAGACAACACGCACAAGATATCAGATAAAGTATGGATTCACACCTGAATATCACCTTAATGAAAATGAAAAAAAATGATCATCAGCTATCTCCAAGCCGGCCTGTCAAAAACTGACATCACTAGTATACAACATAAAATCAAATCATTTTCATTCACTCTATCTGATCAGGCCATAGCAAAACAGATACATATCATCAAAAAAATAGTCGATGCAATCGCCCAAAACCAAAGATTATTACTACACTGCTATGACATCGAAAAGCAAAAATGCCAGATATTTAAGGTAGCAAGGATTAAAGATATTTCACCCATTTACAACATCTGAAAATGTAAACCCAGCAAAACTTGTCCGATGGTAGATTCCTTCGGATATGCCGGAGATATGGATTATGAAATAAGTCTTTTACTCTCCCAAAGAGCATCGGCTTTGTTGTCTGAAGAATTTCATATGAGCTGTCACTTGATAACTGAGTACAATGATGAACATTTTCCATATTGTTTTACATCTAAAGTATGTGGCTAGAAGGTGTGGGGAAGATTTGTATTGGGATTGATGACAGAAATCAAGGTATCGGGAGATGATGGATTTAAAGCATATCTCAAAATTAAAATACTGTAATCGATCTTTTTAGAATAATGATATTCGATTCTCCAAAATAGAGACTATCAAACTTTTCTTTGCATAATTAAATTGAAAAATGAAAAATAGATGAGATTGAGAATAACTTTAGAACATAAAATGGTATCATCGTACCATGGGACTATCAATACGCCATCCAACAATGGATCTATCAGACGATATCCAAGGCAGATGACACTTTTGGCTACTACAGTGTTGCATGACCATGGATATGTATACGAAGGTAAGTCATTTAAATTATTCTCCTTTGGCCCTTGGAGAAGTTATCCATACGACAAGATTAAAGATATGGGGATGAAATTCAGGACATCAAAGCCATTTTTGGAAACTCTTGTATTGCCTTCTGTACTGTCCACATTTGTCTCAGGATTGTTTCAAGACCAAAAGCACACTTTACTTCAAAAGAAATATAATGATACTCGAGCTGACTTCTCAACAGAAATCTTAACTGAGCCGATTTTTTAGCGGATGGACTCAATCCACTTATAAAATCATCTCAGGTGCCGGAAATATCCGTGGAGAAGAAGGCCATGAGCATCCACAACATAAAGGACCTTTGATGATGAAAAAATTATGACTTTCTTTTCATCCAAAACTTAGTCAATAAATACCGGTCATCCTTACTATAAGCAAAGGTGAACCGATACAAGAATATACCATCGGGATGCAATATTTGATCCCGTGAAAACGCAAAATGGTCACTGTACTGAAAGATGGTAAACGAGATAAAAATGAAAGGATAGCAAGTTTGGGTGTTTAGTTGAATGCACCCGTGGAGATACATAGGACGTTGTACTATGTTGGTGCTGGCGAGAGTGTAGCGGGTGTATGGGATGGGTGGAGAAGGTGTAGGTGGTATGGGTGGCAAGGGTGGCTTTGGTGGCTTTGGGGCAGAGGTGTGTGGTAGGGTGGCAAGGAAGGATAAATAGCGATTATATAATTACAAACTCATCTTAAAAATGGGATTTATTGAAGATAAGATCAAAAGAAACAGAATTTGAAAAAGTTGACTTCCTGCAGGAGTTGGAAGAAAGGATTGACGATTAAAAAAGAAGGACACAATGGGACGTCCTAATCATTTGCACTTACAGTAGGAGGGATGTAAGGTTCAAATATTTAATGGCTAAAAACATTGATAAACAGAGGAGTGCTAGTCCATATGGAAGGTAAAAAAACTGGGTAACAATTTATTGTGACGTATTAGGAAAAGGCTGGTGAGGAAGTGATAGTTTTACTTGGAAAGTCTTGGGCCTATCGTGTATGACAAATACTCAGTCCATTGCAGACAAATTTGGGAATCGGTGAACGAAATGTTTATTAAAACAAACAGGCATAACGAAATAAATAGTAGGAATTATGATTGTCGAGATAGTAAAAATTGGGAGACACACGTAACCGAGACCCTTTTGTAGATACAGGGATGTTTATTGAGTATTTCAAAAAAAATATCCTGAAAAATCATTATTTCAGCTACTGAAATGGTTACGATATCTACATAAAAACTGGGATAATACACTTGTATACTTTCTTTCTAAATTCATCTATTACTCCTCGGCACTCTAATAAAGGGCAACGAAAATTAATAAAACTATTGCTTTATAAAGGATTCTTAGAAGGTAAAGAACCGGACGGAAGGATAGGAAGAAGGTTTTGTCGGATTACTGGTCAGTTTGGTAAAGTTTTCAATGGCTCAAGAGATAATCATATTATGTCTGGATCAGGTACATTATTAAACTTTCACATGGATTTGAAATGGGTATCAAACTGTCAAAACAAGCCTTGGCAAGTATTTTATTTGTACCACTCGGTGTAGAGCAGCGAGATAAAGCGTTGTTGCTTTGTCAAGTAACATTGATGATGTAAGTCGATTTTTATTTGGCAAGAATATTGAAAAATAATTTGGAGGATATTGCAAGCGGAATCTCCAAGGCACTTGAACGTTCTGATTTTTCAAACCCAACGTAATGCTTTATTTGATTATGCAACCTACTGTATTGAAAAACATCAAATTGCTAAGTACTTGATGAAAATGAAAAAGGTGTACTAAAGGTGTAACTCTTAACCTTTTTTCATTTTACGAACTTTAGTTCTTAAGTTTCTATAAATCTCTATGGAATTACCTTCAGATGTCTTGGTTTCTATGCATATTGTTATACAAAATATAAGTCGGAATGGCTAAATTTTATTTTCCAATATTGTGGCAGTAGTCTATATCCAAGAATGCAGTGTTTGGACAACTTAACTCAATACATGGACTAATAATAAAGAAATGTTGATTACCATACATTTAGACTCTGAAAATAAAATATACGAAATGCTGGTAAGAGTCACAGCCAGTTCTGCATAAGATTTTTTAAAACACATAGTCAAAAAAACATAAATTAAATTTTAAAATTGTTGAATTAGTATCAATTAATATTCATGAAAATGGACAAAGAACATTAATAAAAATCAAAGATTTGGCAAATTTTATTGTTAATGAAAGAAGTGATGATGAAATTAAAAATCATTGACACGCTTGAATGGCGCAAAAAGCAGCCAATTAATCGTTACATTTTACTTAAATTTTTAGGAACCAATTATAATGAAGGTAAAGAAAACCTTTGTTTACAATTGAAGACTATGTTGAGGTATTTATTTCCTGATGGAAGTAATTGGAGAGAGGTGAGAGATTTAGTTCTCCAGCAGTCTATCAAAACTCCATGAAGCCAATATAAAGTGAGTAGAACTTATTGAAAAATGTATTAGATAACCAATCAAATGAAAATTAAAATGAATTTAAAACACAAGGATTTATCCTAATAGACTGTAGATGTTGTGGTTTAAATAATGCGGGTAAAACACAATAAGCAACTCTTGATAATGCAGCTGAGGCAACTAAAAAGATATTCAAGAATGGTCGGTACCTATACTTATGTATCGGGACAAGCGTAGCGTTATTGGTGGCGTGAAACTTTAAAACAAACCACACCTGGGCATTATCGCCACAATCAAGAGATGCAAAAATTGCTTTTTACTGAAGCAATCCATTTCTATATCCTGATGATGATGTTTTTGGCTATATGAAAGCTGCAAAGACATTAAAAGTAGATGAGAATGGTAA
>JADKEB010000032.1 GCA_016718205.1 Saprospiraceae bacterium | reverse complement strand
AATAGGGTCTTGTTTATAAATAGAAACATATTTAGGTGCTTCTTCATTTTTTCAGGAAAAATTAAAAAGATTTCATCTATTTTGTTTGAGTATTTGGTTAAATTATTATTCAGCAGAATACCTTTTTTGCATAATTTTTTTATTGCTTCGAAATTGTGGCTCACAAATAAAATCGTCTTCCCTTCCCCTTTACTCACCTCATCCATCTTACCCATACACTTCTTCTGAAATTCTGCATCGCCTACCGCAAGTACTTCGTCTATCAATAAAATCTCACTATCCAGATGGGCTGCCACTGAAAATGCCAGGCGCATCTGCATGCCACTGCTGTAGTGTTTGAGTGGAGTATCAATAAAATCTTCCACCCCCGAAAAATCTACAATTTCATCAAACTTCTTTTGATTTCCTGATGTTTCATCCCCAGGATGGAGCCATTAAAAAAAATATTCTCCCTTCCGGTCAATTCCGGATGAAATCCTGTACCCACCTCCAGCAAACTGGCTACTCTGCCCCGTAATATAATCTCACCTTTGGTCGGCGGTGTAATCCTGCTCAGTATCTTGAGCAAGGTGGACTTGCCCGCTCCATTTCTCCCAATGATGCCCACCGATTCACCCGCTTCCACTTTAAAATCAATATCTTCCAGCGCCCAGAACTTCTCTTTCTCTCCACCAAATAGTCTCCCGGGTATATCCGCCAGCGTATCGCGCAGACTTTTATACCTTCGGTCGATCCCTTTGTGGTATTCTTTCCAGACGTGATTGACTTCGATGATGGGTTTCATTTTTAGGCTTTGGTCTTTAGGTGTTGGTCTTTGGTTATTGGTCTTTAGTGTTTAGGTGTTTTGGCTTTAGTTGTTGGTTTTTCTTGTCTTTGGTCTTTAGGTGTTGGTCTTTAGTAGGAACCCGCAAAGTCTAAAGACTATAGACCAAGCACTAAAGCCCAAAGCTCATAGTCTAAACACTAAAGTCTAAACACTAAAGTCTAAACACTAAAGACCAAAGTCTAAAGCCTAAAGTATACTTTTATTCAAGGCATTTAATCTTTTTTGGATGATCATTAATAATTCAAAGGTTTCTGTTTCATCGTGAATATACTTTCTTTTTTGAGATATTAATAATTGGGTTTCTAATTCAAAAGCAGAGCCTAGTGCAATTTGTAGAAATCTTGAGTATTCCTTTGAAGAATCCCTGCTGCAACCTTCTGCGATATTAGAAGGTATTGAAACAGCACACCTATGAATCTGTCCTGTTAATCCATATAACTCACTTTTTGGAAAATTTTCGCACAAATTATACACTTGATCCACCAATTCCATACTCTGATGCCAAACTTCCAATTTTCTAAAATCTCTCATTTTTTTAGTCTTTAGTTATTGGTCTTTAGTCTTTAGGTGGTGGTTAGGAATTTAACCAAAGTCCAAAGTCCAAAGTCCAAAGACCAAAGTCCAAAGTCCATCCACAAAATTACACAATATCTGCAAAATAGGCTTCTGTTTTTCGAAATACATATATCGCTATAATGAACATAATAAACAAAACTAAAAATACCAGCCAAATTTCCGAAGATGGGGTCCACAACTGACTTCCTTGTAACGTCTGCCTGACGATCTCTATTGCCCAATACAATGGATTCCATTGAAGCAGTTTTACTATCCATTCAGATTGGATCACACGCCCGTCGTACATCACCGGAGTGATAAAAAACAAACTCTGTACAAAAAAGGCAGGGCGTAGCGCACATCCCGGTATTTGACATTGATGGCAGAAAGAAAAGTACCCAAACTAAAGGCTGTAATGGCAGTTATGAAATAGGCAAGCAGTACAGTAGGTATCAAAAGCAGCAATGAAATGTCTATATTACCTGATATTTGATAATATAATATCAAAACAAAAAATAATATCAAACTGATTAAAAAATCAAAACTGGATACCAATACCGATGATATCGGAATCACCAATCGCGGAAAATATATTTTTTTAATGATATTGGCATTGGACACCATCGACCCCGCTGCATTGGTGACGGCATGATTAAACAGATTCCATATGATCAGCCCTGAAAGATAATACAGTGGCGGTGGGATTTCTCCGGTCGACACACCCAATCCCCTGTTTAACAGGATTATAAATACGGCCATCATCGCCAAAGGCTGCAGCAATGTCCACGCCACACCCAGTACTGCCTGTTTATATCTCACCTTCACTTCCTTCCACGCAAAAAAGTATAACAACTCTCTGTATTGCCATAACTCCTGCCAGTTGATAGCAAACGATGATCTCGGTTTGATAATGATTTCAAATGGTTTTTCCGCAGCGGACATCAGCATATTTTAGGACAAAGATAAGATTGTTCGTCGCAGTTTGCAACTGCGATGCTATTAATAATAACCGTTGGTCAAAGTCTTATCTGACTTTGATGAGATTTATCATACGGTCTCCGACCGGTGCGAGACGTACATTACGGTCATGAGACCGTTAGATAATAGTCCTAAAGTCAAAAGACTTTGGACAACTGTCGTGCTTATCTGACTTTGATGAGATTTATCATACGGTCTCCGACCGGTGCGAAACGTACATTACGGTCATGAGACCGTTAGATAATAGTCCTAAAGTCAAAAGACTTTGGACAACTGTCGTGCTTGTTAGTCAAAGTCTTACCTATCTTTGAAGTCAACAGGCAATTTTCAATCATACTATACACCAACATAGCCTATATCCGAAAGAGGTAAATCTAAAATTGTAACTTCAATTAATCCAGTATTGGTTATATAATTTGTAGCACTACTATAAAGGTATTCCTCAGGTTTTTTTACCCATCCTGCCCTTACAGGATTCAGGTGTATGTAATCCAATTTTTGTCTGAAAAATTTGGGTGATTGTAATTCAATTGGGTGATTGCCATTTTGCCAAACCTGGTTAAAGCTATTATTATTGTTGAATTTTGCATGATATTCAAAAATGATTTTTAGCCATTCGGATCTGCTTTCAATATTAGATTGGATCATTTTTACAATTTGAGAAGATGTAAATTTTTTAAAATCTCTTACTATATCTGATAAGTTTGAGTTTTTTGCCTGCCAAATGCAATGTATATGATTTGTCATAATCACATATGCATATACAATAAGGCTTTTGTTTTCCATGCTGTATTTCATGCTTTGTAGAACTATATCTCTGTATATCTGTCGGGAAAAAATATCGGCCCATCCTACCACCGTCATTGTTAAAAAATGGATTTCACCTTGGTTTTCAATTTTGTATCCCATAATAAAATTTAGAATTATTAGCTTTGTTTGTCAAAGTCTTACTTGACTTTGACGGAAGCTATCTTACGGTCTCTGACCGGTTGTAAAACTAATTCTCCGGTCATGAGACCGGCAGATAATGGTCCAAAAGTCGGAGACTTTGGACAACGTAACATTATCTTCGTTTGTCAAAGTCTTATCTGACTTTGACGGAACCTATCTTACGGTCTCGGACCGGTTTATAAACAAACGTTCCGGTCATGAGACCGGCGGATAATGGTCCAAAAGTCAGAGACTTTGGACAACAAGAAATTGTCACCGCAAGATCACCATCTTCCCAAATCCTTCCTTGAAGTACTTATCAGTTTCATCCTGAGAGAATTGATCATAAGCAGATTTGTCCTTTTTACGGGTGTTGACCTTGTAAAGATATACCCCATTTCCGAGCTTACTGCCATATTCGTCGGTGCCGTCCCATCGGTACTCTGTGCGGTTGAGGCCTATACGGAGTGGTCCAAGTTCTTCTTTAATGATTTCCCGGACGACTTTCCCTGAAAGAGTCATGATGGAGATAGACATGATTTCGGGCACTTCGGCACCTGTGAGTGTAAATACAAACTGGGTGGAAGTGGAAAACGGATTGGGGTAGTTGAGTACATTGCTGACGCTTTGTTTCTCTATTACTCTGAAGTTGACACTTCTGGGGTTGACGCCGGACTTATTGCCGGAGGCATCTTTGGCTTGTACGATGAGTTTGTACTCTCCTTCTTTGAGGGTAGGGTAATACTGAATTTTTGCTGTTTTATTATTGCCACCGGCAGGGGTAAACTTGATTTGAGGGCTGTTGACAGGTATGGTCAGGACTTGATTTCTGCCGGTGTCCAGCTTGATTTCGAAGAGATTGGGGTCGGTGACCGGCAGGAAGGTATTGTCATCTTCCAGGGTGACCAGGATTTCCGGTTTGGGGGAGACGATGTCTCCATCCATGATTCTGACCCCATCGAAGTAGATATCGAGCAGTGGATTGGTATTATCCCGCTGGACTCCAAACTGTTTGGTGAGTATATTGTTGAAAAGGTTCAACTCCGGCTGCTGGTTGTCAGGATTGATTTCTATGATCATACGCACGTCCGTCAGGTTGCCCGCGCCAACTGTAAATTCAATAAAATCGTTCAGTTTTTGGCCAGCACCTAGTTTACCCAACTTTTTATATGCGCTGACAGATTGATTTTCGCCAGTCACATAAGAATATTTGACCAGGATGCTGTCCATGCCGACATAATTGACATTGAAAACATCGTAGAATATTTTGATTTTTTCCCCTTGTTTGATTTCATTGGATGCCAGATTGGGTTCTGTTTTGACAAAGGAAATGGCAGCATCTGGAAGAGGATCGTAAGAAATTCGCCAGAAATTGAGTTGTGGTGATTGTCTTAATATTGATCAAACTTAATACTTTAAATTTTATTGTTTTTTTTGTTTAAGTCAAATTAAAATTTTTTGTTTTGAAATTCGATTTATAAGTTTAAAATTAATTTCCTTGATTTTGATTCCAATTAATATATCTATCACATTTTTTTTAACTCCATTTTTCAGAAATTTATATTTTAGATTTTTATTTTAAAAATTTTTTAATTCCTATTGCAGGTTTAATTTTAACCTTTATTTTTTAAAATGCATTGTTGCTAAATTTTTTCAATTATCATTTACATTTCTCCAACTATTTCTTCAAATAAACATTTCTTTCCTTTATGTAATTGTAAAATATAAGGAACAGAACCTTTTTTGATAATTGTCTAATTTTTTTGCTCCAAGTTTTCTAAAACAGTAAAAATGATTTTCCATATAATAAAGAATCTGCTGCCCAATTCTTAGGGTATAATTTGAATCATCTTTTTTTGAATGTAAAAGATACTAAATATTTTCGTTGTTAATTTTATTTTCAATAAAATCTATTAATTTTTTTCTTTCATTGGGTATTAGTTTTAAAAGCATGAACATCATAGTTTGCCTGTTGGATTAAAACTCCCAATTTACCCCAGGCATTGCTTAATCAAAATTATTGTCATTATTGATAACAATTCCACCCCATCCATAAAATCCCATGCAAATGATTTTGCTTGCAAATAATTATTCTAAATAAAATAAGGTCTATCATTAGGATTCCATATTCTATTTTTTTAATAATTTTAAAATTCTCCTTCCCAAACTCAAACCTCCTTCCTGACTCCTCACTGATCTCCAGATCAGTAAATTCATTTGGGCAAACTGAAAGAAGTGACTCTGATTCCAGCCTTCATCTTCATTGGGCAGGAAGGCAAAAGATGACTGAGACCATTTATATCCCTGACCTGGGACACTATCCGGGCTCACCCGCCAGTAATATACCCTGTCTGGCACCAGAAGCATCTTGGGCACATATTGGATCAGCCCACCTTCAGATTCTACTTTGGCGGTTTCTTTGATGGGGCTGTTGAAATAGGCGGTGGTGTCGATCTGAAACACAAAATTGCCCTTGGCAACGGGCACACTACTTGTAGATGCTTTCAGGATAAAGTGATCCCTGGTATTGATCATGGCAAAATCGGGTGGGTAGATGGCGGTGGCAAAATTGTCAGATACAAAAAACTCAAAACCTTTCTGATTATTGGTAAACAGTTCATTGTTGCTTTCGGCTTCCGGAGAAGGTAATTCAGTTATGAGGTTTTTAGGGTCGATGACAGCGTGCAGTTTGTTTTCCCCACAGAAGCAAGACCATGATTTTTGAGGGTGATGGTGATTTTTTACTATTTCCTATACCTGTCTGTTTGACATAATACCGTGTCCACCACTTTTCCGTTGGGCAATTCGTGGTAAAATACTATATCCACAGAATCATTTCTGTGTTGCCCTATATTAGCCACATTGAGCTCTATCTGATATTCCTTTAGAGCGGCCTGGATATTGGCTGGTTGGGTGGCTGCTGTTTTACCATCAAAAACATAATCAGGACCGTTAAAAAGATAAGGTTTCAGTGCCGGATCACCATGTAAGGTCAATTGGGAAAACAACGCCAGATCAGAAAACTGCGATGTCCTGTTTTGTTCAGCGATGTACCTGATCACTTCACCAAAGGTATTATATCTTCTGTCTTTGAGAAGCATATGATAGAAGCGGGCACCGTAGGTGGATAATGCCGGAATAAATGCTGTACCGGTTGATGCCAGAAAACCGATCGACCCCCGATTTTTTTCAAGAACAAACAATTCACTGATGCCTCTGGAAGTGCCATGCAGATTGCCTGAGTAGCAACCGAAGGAATTGATGAAGGGATACTTTCCGAAATTGTCATAGTTTCTGGGATTATCAATTGAAAAATCCCAGGATCCAGTTCCGGAGTGTCCGAAAAAGTTGATGAAACTTACCCCATTTTCAAACAGTTCGTTGATTTCTTCATTTACATCAAATTGTACAGCGTCGGAACTCCGTTTATAATACGCCCGTACATCTGCCCCATAGATCGTATCCTGCAGTAAGGATGCCATACCTTCCAATCCGTTCCTGATGTCATTTTGTTCCTGATCGTTTTACCGCCACCCAGATTCATCACCCGTTTCATCCAGTATTTGTCTTCGATCGTTTGGGGCGTAAATGGTGCCTGCTCATACTCCCTGACCTTATCGAGATAGTTTCGGATATCCTCTGGCGTTCGCGCGGCAATTCTACCCAAAGCAAAATACGGATCCGGAAAGTTGCCTTCTGAAAACAGCATATTGTCAGATCCAATGTATCCGTAGGTCGGGACATAAAATATGCGGTCCGTATTGTTGATGACATCATTTTCTGAACGCATGAAAGGGTATTCGACACCTTTGCCCAGCAACATGACAAATTTTAGACCCGGCCAGTTGGTCTTCATATATGCTGCCAGGTGTTTGATTCCTATAAAATGTCTGTCTATACCATAGGCAAAATGATCATAGATGTCCTGAATATCCAGCACTTCCGTCTTATAACCTCCTCCTATATTGCTTGATCTGTAGTCGGCATACTCTTTGACTGCATTTTGTCCTGATGGCTGAAGGGACTTTGCGGTGATGATGACATACTGCTGACCTTTGTTTTCAAATGCTTTGGGAGTAAATATAGAAATGGACACTACGCTTTTTGTCCCTGATCCTGTATTAGCCAGGACCATATGCGATTCATTGATGGTTCCATTGAGGATGGCTTGTATTTTGCCAGCTTCAGTTCTGGTATTATATCTGAAATTGTTGGTAACATCATACAGGATGACATTTTTATTTTCTGTCTGAAAAGATGCAATATCGAGCATACGTCTTCCTGAAGAAGCAGCAAGTTTAAATTCATAAGCAGGCTTATCGCCAAAATCAAAAATTCTGGGAAATTTCACTAGTGCATTGGCTATAATGTGCCTGTCGTCTGAGGTATTAACATTACTTAAACTTAAAATATTGGAGGCCAATAGTTCATTTTTGGTAAGAACGTATGAATGTTGTGTAGTAAGTATAGGACTACTTGATTTTTTATCTTTCAATACACCATTCCATCTGATTTCAAGAACAGAACCGCGATTATTTTGCCCGGTCCTGAATTCTAAAACAGGATTTGGTCCAGTAGTGACATAGCCGGAGAATTTATTTTTGTATTGGATTATTGCAATAGACCTGATGCAAAACCTTCACTCGGCTCAAAATGGGAATATCTCACTTGATAATCAATATTTTTAAAGTAACTATGTGTATACACTACTTTTTCTTCATGAATGTAATAGGGCAGTGGTGTCAGCGTATTGTTGGTAAAATCAGGATTGATCTGATTATATCTCAGGTTGACAGTTTCAGGAGATAGTGTCAGAAAGTAGGAATTAGTATCAGTGATAAAAGAATAATCAGGATTGAGCAAATCCTTTCTCCAATCTAGAAATAGGAGAGAATCAAGACCGATGGTATTTTTTACGCCATAAAATTCAAACCAGGCACCTGCACCAAAACTATTATTACTCACATGGATAGCCTGCTCTTTTCCCAGATTATATAACTTCAAAGCACTACCATCAATCGTTCCTTGCGGTAAGCCGGCTGCAACCAGTTCTTCGTAGGTCACTTTATAGATGCCGTTTTCAGCAACTTTTATTTTATAGTATTTTTTAGATGGCTGGATCCATTCATTAGCGAATTTATTTTGACCACTTAGTGCAGACACTGTTGAAAGCAGTAAAATGAGTGCGAAGTAATTTTTAAAATTTACCATCATATTACGTTATTGATTAATATGTTATTCTGTATAGATGACTATATAACGCAAAATTAAGTGAAATTGTATATGAATAATTGAAAATGTCACTTAAAATGTAAAAGATTTTACTTTCTGGTTGGTTTAAATATCCAGAATACCTGATTTTATACCTTTAGGATAGGAAGATAAGAATACTTTGCAGCTTTCTTCGATGGTCTTTTCGATTGGAGTGTATAGTAGATTCAATTCCTGGACAGACTTCTCATTGACATACTGTGACTTTGCTGACATAGAAACCACAGTTTCTCTCGTGATCACAGGTTTTTGGCTAAGCAGCCACGACCTTACTGACTCAAGCCGCCATAACAGATTTCCCATACGGGAGCTTAGGGATTGTTTTGGGGCATGGACATGGAGATGATTTGCTATTTTTTCAAATATAGACTGATAAGTGTGATTTCCTGAACTGATGATATATCGTTCACCATTGTATTGTGATGTCATACTTTGGTATACAACATCAGCTACATCTCTCACATCTACCCACCCAGTCATCCCTGAGGGATAATATTTTAGTCCATCATATACCCTTCTAAATATTTGTACACTCGAATCATGCCATTTTCCGGCACCCAGTACCATGGATGGATTGAGAATGGTGGTATTAAGGCCTTCAGCATGGCCTCTCCATACCTCCTGTTCAGCAAGGAATTTACTTAGACCATACGTGGTATCATACTGACTTTTGGAAAAGATATGCTTTTCTGTGATGGTCTCCTGAATTCTTCTTCTGCCCAAAGCTGCAACAGAGCTGATGTGAACAAATTTCGATACCCCATTACACAATGCAGCATTTACAAGGTTTGCGGTACCTTCCATGGCAGTAGCGATCATTTTTTTAAAGCTCCCCGGATCAAATGTGACGATAGCTGCAGCATGAATGATGATGTCAACACCTTTTGTGATTTCATGAAGGAAGCATACATCCATAATATCGCCGGTAGCCCACTCGACATCTGATATACCTGCCGTCATCTCCATAGATGAATCAGGTCTTTTTATACAAACGATATTTTTGTAGCCTTCTGACGATAATTTCATCAGTATATAACTACCCACAAATCCTGTTGCACCAGTAATAAGTATTTTACTTGATTTTGGAAACATGGGCTTCAGCATATTGGCGCATCATTATGAAAGATTTGAAGAGTATGTTTATCAGATCTAATATATTTAAAATCTTCCAAACATACTCTTCAACCTAAATATCTAAAATGAGATTCGTAGTGAGAGCTTCAAATACAATAAAATCAGCACTTTTAGCGACAAATCATACTGTGTGCAGCTTTCGCTGTAGTCACTCCTATGGTGCATGACTGAACGGTGCGACAGCAAAATTGAGAAGTAGCTCAATTTAGTGAAGGAACCGTCAGCACACCTGACGGCATGGTCATGTTGTTTCATAGGTCAGAATATAGTATTTGGAGGTCGTAATAGATTATCATTTTAGATTTTTTGGTTCAGGTTATATCAAGGTTCAAATACTTCTATGGTGGCGTTCACTCTGACTAAGTCAGTAAATTTACCCTTGAATCTTGTTGCTTTTACAAGATGGTTGTCTATCCAATGATAATTGCCGCCTCGCGGTTTTCCTACCAATAAACCATGGTATTTGAAGCCATGTTTTTTCAACCAGTATTCGGTGATTTCTCGATGTTCTTCTGTTCTGGATGTAAAAAAAGTAATAATATGGCCTTCTTCGTACCATTTATTGCATATTTCCAAAGCATCAGGATACACTTCGCAAGTACCCATTCTTTCTGGTTCCTCATTGGGTACATCATCACAAATCGTACCATCAATATCAATAAGATAATTTTTGATATCATCAGGTAATACCGGACTCAGGTTTTCACCTTTGTCATTTTTTACATTTTTAAGATTTTGATCCATTATTAACTAAATAAATATTTTACACATTATTGAAAACCAATATATTTTTCAGGATTGACATATTTGCCATCATACCACATTTCAAAATGAAGGTGTGGACCTGTAGTCATTTCTCCTGAATTACCTATGATCGCTACCGCCTGACCTGTTTTTACCACATCACCCGTCTTTACCAAAAGTACAGAATTGTGCTTATACACCGAGACGACATTCTTCTGATGCTGTATGTATACTGAGTTTCCTGTACTCACTGATTGTTCGGCACTGATGACTACTCCATCCAAAATCGATTTTATTGGTGTATCTTTTGCCGCCACTACATCGACTCCAAAGTGCCGCGTTGAAGGGTTGAATCCCGCTGAAATCTTACCTGAAACCGGGGTAGCAAATTTTAAAAAGTCTAACTCTTTTGCTCTGCTGGTCTCCGCAAGATCATCCTGATTGATCAGTTCCGGCCTTACACTCTTCAGTGCTTCAAGGGAATCTATCTTTTCAACGCTACTGTTGTGAATACCACCTGTAAGCATATTTTTAAGCCCTGTGGTGTAAGTATCGTATGCGGACATTTCCTTTTCAAGCTCGTCTACTTTTTTGGAAAGCTCGATAAACTTCTTATTATCATTGATGTCACCATAACCAGGTATAAGCCTTTTGACAGGTGTAAAAACTATAAAAGAAATCACCAAACCTGCTAACACAAAAGCAATCACACTGATCAGAGTATAAAAACTGAGCAAGGATAAATTGTATGACCCTACCTCTTCGAGGTTTTCATCATCAAGAATAGAGATCCTGTAGGTATCTCTTATTCTATCCCACCATTTTCTTTTCAGATGAAATCCTTTGTCCACAAACGATTTTTATACTAAAAAATAAAATAATTTTGCGCAAAATTAGTTATATTAATCCTTACAGTTAGATAATTATAGAATTATTAACAAAAACTGGAATTATCTTTGTCGGAAATTGTAAATATTACTTTTAATTATAATATATTTTGAAACATAGATTCTTAGCTTTATTAGCCATTTTAACTTTGCCGATCATCCTTGATTCCTGCGTTACCAAAAAGAAAAGGAACGAAACAGGAGCAGTGGGTAAATTTTACCATAATACCACATCCTATTACAATGGATACTGGAATGCCAACGAAATCCTAAAGGAAAGCATGCGCACCCTCAGAGCCGCAAATGTGGATGATTATAACAAAATACTAGAGGTAGAAGACTATATATCCATAGATAATCCTAAAATGGTAAAAGGTGATATGGATAAAATCATCGAAAAAGTGACTACAGTGGCACAACTTCATGAGCCTTCTGATTGGGTGGATGATTGTTATGTGATGATGGCTAAGGCCCAATATCTTAAGCAGGAGTTCGAAACTACTGAAGAAACATTGGAATACTTTCAGGAAGATTTTAATCCATCCAACCCCTATGGTAGAAATTATAAAAGCAAAAAATTGACAGGTAAGGCTGCAAAAGAGGTTAAAGAGGCTGAAACTAAAGAAAAAGCGAAGCTTAAAGAAGCGGAAAAAGAAAAAAAGAAGAAGAAAAAAAACAGTTGGCTGAAGAAAAAGAAGCAGAAAAAAAGTTGATTGCAGAAGAAAGGGAAGCAGAAAAAAAAGCTACAGCAAAACTTAAAGAAGAAGAAAGAAAAAATAAAGAAGAGGAAAGAAAAGCTGAAATTAAACTAAAAGAAGAGGAGAAAGAAAGTAAAGAAGCAGCGCGGAAAGCTGAAGTAAAATCTAAAGAGCAGAAGAAAAAAGAGACCGAAAAGAACGTGAAAGGTTAAAAAAAGAAAAAGAAAAACAAAGGAAAGAAGATGCAAAAAATAGAAAGAAGGGCATTAAAACTAATAAACCGGTATCAACCCCCAAAACTCAGGAAGTAAAACAACCGGAAGTAGAGAAACCGGAAGTCATACAGCCTGAAGTAAAACAACCTCAAAAGCCGGCTGAAAAAAAGCCTCTTAAGGTAACTGAGCAACAAAAATCTGTCGATATTCAGAAAACTGACAACAAAGTAGATGAACCAAGTAAAAAGGAAGTCGCAAAGTCACCTAAGACCGTCAAGGAAAAAGAAGAAGAAAAAGAAGATGTTGTAGCATCTGAAAAACAAGAGAAACCCAAAAAACCTGATGCTGACAAAACTGCCTATAGCGAAGGTTTACTTTGGTTGGCAAAGACTTATATCAAGCGGGAAAACTGGTTTTCTGCAGAAATGCTGCTTCAAAAACTGGAGAAAAGTGCAATAAGTGATGAAATCAAAAGTGAACTTCCGGCTACTTATGCCAATCTTTACATAAAGCAAAAAAAATATGATGAAGCCACGCCAAAATTACTGCAGGCAATAGATGAAGAAGGAGACAAACAACTGAAAGCCCGCTATGCTTACATTCTTGCTCAATTATATCAAAATCAAAAAAATCACACCAAAGCACTGGAGTATTTTACTATTTCAAAAAAGTACGCCAGAACACCTAAACTTGCATTTATGGCTGAGCTGGCTACGGCAAAAACCAGCATCCAAAGCGGCAGTAAATCAAAATCTGGTGCTCTTTCAGACCTGCAGGCTATGCTTAAAGATACCAAAAACAGTGATGTGAAAGACCAGATTTACTTTACTATTGCGGAAATTGAATTATCCCAAAATAATTTTGAACTAGCCGTAGAAAATTTCAGAAATTCTCTTGCTCATAACGTTAGCGATCAGAAATTAAAAACAGAATCATACTATCATATCGCTCAATTGCAATACCAGAATGAGAGATACCTCGAAGCATCTGCTTACTACGATTCAACGCTGGCTAATCTGCCAGTTGCCGATTCAAGATACATTCAGGTACAAAAACTGGCCAACAATCTAAAGGATATAGCTACGAATATTGAAAACATGACCTATCAGGATACTTTGTTGTATTTTGTGTCTTTGTCAGCAGATGAAAGAAAAAAGGCCATCCCGCCATATTTAGCCAGAAATCAGAAAAAACAAACATTGACAGGTAGTGGGAATATCGTGACAAAAAATCCATTTGAAAATTTCGGCAATGTAGATTTCGGACAGAGTTCATTTTTTGCTTACAACAAGTCTTCAAAAGCACAAGGCAAAGAAAGTTTTGAAAAAATATGGGGAAAAAGAGCGCTGAATGATGATTGGAGAAGGAGTGCAAGAAGTATTTCTACTGAAGAAGATAATAATGCGAATAAAATAGCTGAATCAAGCGGCACGCAACCTGATATCGCCAATGTGGAAGAGTATGAAAGATTTCTTCGCGAATTACCTACAAATCCCATTAAGAAACAAGAGACAAATGACCGCATCATGAATGCCATGTTTACTCTTGGAAAGTTGTTCAGAGATAAGATCGAAAATTACAGTAAATCAGCGACGACTCTTGAAAATATGAATTCGAGATTTGGTACCACATCGAATGAAGCTGAATCATTTTTCTATTTGTACCTAGACTACATGGATTTGGGCAATAAGTCAAAAGCTGAGGAATACAAAAATAGACTATCATCCAAACACCCTCAATCTAACTATAATGCTATTTTGGCCAATGCTAGTGATATTAAAAAATCAGGAGGTGTTGCAGATAAGGCAGATCAACATTATAAAACAGCTTATACTCTTTTTGAATCCGGTAGATATGCAGAAGCTGTCGCACTATTAGATAAAACTCCTGAAGTAGCAGGTGAAAATCATAATTATCACGCCAAAATTTTGTTGCTAAAGGCTATGTGTCAGGGCGGACAAGGTGGAAAGGATGCGTATATCAGAGGCTTGAATGAGGTGATAAGCAACTATCCCAACACACCTGAACACCTGAAAGCAAGGGAAATAATGCGATTACTCGGAGGAGACCAATCCGCTTTTACAACTGTAAAGGATGTGGACAATAAATACGAAAGAGAAACGAATGTCACTCACTATGCCATTGTGATCACATACAACATAGATGAGACAAAATACACCAATCTTAAGGTAGCTGTGTCTGAGTATAACAAAAAACATTTTAAAAATGAACGTTTACAGCAAGGTGATGCCACACTTAATATTGAAGAAAATACCCAAATCATTCTGGTGAGAAAGTTTGAAAACGAAGAAAAAGCAATTCAGTATGCAAATAAAGCCATAAAAGATAAAAGTGAGTTTTCAAATAATGCCGACTATACTTTTGATGTGCTGCCAATATCACAAGCAAATTATAGAAAAATGCTCAGCGACAGATCATCAGTTGGATACCGTACTTTTTATGAAAATGTGATCCTGACTTTGTCAGGTAATAAATAACCCTGTTGTCTAAAACCTAACCTAACCCCTAACCCCTAACCCCTAACCCCTAAAACCTAACCCCTAAAACCTAACCCCTAAAACCTAACCCCTAAAGCCTAACCCCTAACCCCTAACCCCCTAAAACCTAACCCCTAAATTTTGGTTGTACGCTTAAGTTTTATACTTTTGTTGCAATTATAAATTATCAATAGTGATACACACAGATGTACTTGTTATAGGGGCGGGAGTTGCAGGTTTTTCATTTGCCATCCGTATGGCAGAAAAGAGACCCGACTTAAAGATAACTGTCCTTACAAAAACACACGAAAAAGAATCCAACACAAGTTATGCTCAGGGAGGAGTAGCTGCAGTATGGGACAATAATATCGACAATTTCAAAAAACATATTGAAGATACCCTAGATGCAGGCGATGGGATATGTGATGAAAAGATCGTCGAAATCGTCGTTAAGGAAGGTCCTGAAAGAGTCCGTGAGATCATAGAGTGGGGAGCCAGATTTGATAAAAATAAAAAAGGTGACTATGATCTTGGCAGGGAAGGCGGTCACTCAGAAAACAGGATACTGCACTACAAAGACATCACTGGTTGGGAAATCCAGCGCACACTCAATGAAAAAGCCAAATTATACCCCAACATTGAATTTCATGAACATTACTTTGCTATCGATATCATCACCCAGCATCATCTGGGTCGTAATGTAACTAGGCTCACTCCTGATATAGAGTGTTACGGAGCTTACGTTTTCAATAAAAATAGCAAAGAGATTGAAACCTTTTTATCAAGAGTTACGGTTTTGGCTACTGGTGGGGCTGGGCAAGTTTATAAGAGCACTACCAATCCGACCATCGCAACAGGAGATGGCATAGCCATGGTGTACAGGGCCAAAGGTCGGGTTGCCAATATGGAATTTATGCAATTTCATCCTACTTCCCTGTATAACCCTGCTGGAGAGAACCCTGCGTTTTTAGTATCAGAAGCCGTGAGAGGATTTGGAGGAGTATTGAGAACCACCGATGGGAAGGAATTTATGCATAAGTACGACGAAAGACTGTCACTTGCTCCCAGAGACATAGTAGCGCGAGCTATTGATAATGAAATGAAACTACGTGGAGATGAGTATGAATATCTTGATTGTACCCATCTTGACCAGGAAGCCTTCTACAGTCATTTCCCCAATATCACAGATAAGTGCAAGAGTCTGGGAATAAATCCGTCAAAAGACTTTATACCTGTAGTACCTGCGTGTCATTACACATGTGGCGGTATTTTTACAGATGAAATGGGGCAAACCAGCATCATGCGCCTCTATGCTGCAGGCGAATGTACTTGCTCGGGATTGCACGGTGCTAACAGACTGGCATCCAATTCCCTGCTTGAAGGGCTGGTGTTTGCTGACAGGATTCATCAGGATATCGAAAATAAAATTGATGGGTGGCACATCGAAAACACTATACCGGAATGGGATGCTGAAGGTACTACCGAACCCAAGGAGATGGTTTTACTGACGCAAAGCTCAAAAGAACTCAAGGAAATCATGAGTAGTTACGTCGGCATAGTCAGGACTGATGTCCGTCTCAAAAGAGCATTGGACAGACTTCACTTACTATATACTGAGACTGAATTATTGTATCACAATACTATCATATCGCCGCAATTGTGTGAACTGCGCAACCTCATCACGATAGCTTACCTGATTACTAAAGCTGCACAAATGCGTAAAGAGAGTCGGGGATTGCATTATAATACTGATCATCCGCGCCAATTTGATTACAAAGAAACCACATTGATGTAATAATACTGAATTATGCAGGAAGATAATAATAAATCAATTTTTAAGGAGTGGCTGGAGAAATTACAGCAGGAGTCCTGGCAACTCGAGTTGTTGATTTCGGGATTTGCTATATTTGGGATATATGCTGCCCGCACAGTCATTACCGATATAGAGTTCATGATTCATAATGATTTTGATGGTGATTTTCAATTTCTAGCCATCTTGTTTCATTTTATATTGAAGACAGGATGGCTTATTTTTTTTATCAACCTGATTGTCCATGTTATTCTCCGTGGCCTTTGGATAGGAGCTATAGGTTTACGTTATGTATCGCAGGATATTAATTATGATGCATTGAGATATTCTCCAAGGATGACTGAATATCTTAAGACGAAAGTTGGAAGTTATGATGACTTCATCGAAAGGCTTGAGAAAATTTGTAGTGTCCTTTTTGCATTTACTTTTCTGTTGTTCATGTTGTTCCTATCACTCATGCTGTTTTTTATTCAGATAGTTTTGATCATGGAGGTGGGCAATATAATTTTTAAAGGTAATTATTCAGGTGTAGCATTTGTAACCTATTTTGCCCTATTATATCTCATTTTGGGTGCTCTGGTTTTTATTGACCTGATTACTTTAGGAGGATTTAAAAAGATTAAAGAAAAGTCAATATCCCGTATTTATTTTTTCCTTTACAGGTATTTCAGTGCTACCACTCTGTCTTTTTTGTACCGGCCTTTGTTGTACAACTTTATCGACAATGATTATACCCGAAAACTATTTTATATATCTATACCTTATATTTTTGTTGTAATAGGTGGATATACTATGTTTGAAAATGTCTCAAATCCATATGAGCCGGCCAGACTTCAGAAGTTATATAGCGGCACTTTATTGGATGATGTTTATTATGACGACCTCAGAAATATCAGACTTTCGGAGTATCCCAATGAAGAAAGGAAGGTGAACAAAGAACAATTAAGGTGGATATCACTGGCTAATTTTAATGTCACAGAGTCCGTTTCATCTTTGTTCATCAGGATCAATACTGACATGGTTAAAATTGCATCTGCTGATACTTCGCTGGTACCTTATAAAAAGAGTGGTTTTAGTTTCAGATGGTTTAACAATAATATGGTGGATGACAAATTTCTTGAAGCTACAAAGAAGGGTAAGGAGCAAGTTATAAAATCCTTATACGATAAAAAAAGAGAAATAAAAAGCAAATCAAAATACTCAAACCAAAAATCTGAATTGGACTCTATGGATGCTCTCATATATCAGCAACAACAATACTGGAACAACAAGATACAAGGAACTGAGAATGCAAAAGTGCATAATATCATTTCTGCTTTTGCAAATCAGATAGAGTTATATGTGGACACTATGAAGGTGGACCTGCGGCATTGTTATTTTTATACACATCCAAATTATAATGAACAAGGGTTAAAATGCTTTTTTGAAACGGATTCGATATCAAGAGGAATTCACGATTTAAAGATCATTAAAAAAATTATTTATGGAAATAATGATAAAATCCAAAATGATTCAATAATTTTACCCATTATTAAACACTAAAATCAAAATAGAAATGGACTTTTTACAATCTAACTGGGTGAAATATGGGATATATCTTGGAATTATCACCATACTAGTACAATTGGTATCCTACTATGTGACACCTATCAATGTTTGGATGCAAATGCTCTTAGGTTTTGTAATCATGATTGCATTATTTTATCTGGCCGGCAAGGCTGAAAGAGAAGCAAATGGAGGAGTCTTGTCCTATGGGCAGGCTTTAAAGACTACATTTCTCACCGGACTTACGGGAACCGTAGTCAGTACTTTATTTTCAATTATCCTTATTCAACTTATTGACCCGGGTCTTGTGGAAAAGTTGGCCGAGTTGAGCGTAGAAACAGCACGTTCTATGATGGAAAAATTTGGAATGCCTGAAGACCAGATGGCAGCGGCTTTAGAAAAAGCTGAAGAAGAGGCTGCCAATGCCTTTACTCCTGGTAAAATGCTTTTGCAAATAGTATATGGATCGATATTTGTATTGATTTTTGCAGCCATCGTGTCTATTTTTATTAAAAAGAATGAAGACCCTAATCAAGTCAATGTTCAGGATATAGGTGAAGCTTGACACCTTATAAGAGTATGTTTAAATTTTGTTTTTGGATAATAAAATGGAGTTATTTTGAGCGAAAAGAGGCAAATTTAGCAGTCGAATGTGGGCAATTCGACGAAAAATTTAACGAATTTGTAGTCAAAATAAAACATTTTATTGCTAAAGGATAAATTTTAAACATACTCTTAGGCTTTTCGATATAGTCATTACAGGATTTAAACTTTAGATTGATAAGGACGTAACGCCAGCAATGGCGAATATGAACTGGTTAATGTTGTTGTAACTACGTAGTTACAGATTTTCTTTTACTGTATCATGTGCGTGATATCCTATGCGCGTGAAAACCCCGACACCAAATCCAGCATATCCCAGATTCATATAATTGAACTTTAGTATTCGATTGATCTCCAGACCGGACTCAAAAAAGGGTTTATCCATCACTCTGATGGGAACAAAAAGGTGGCTTTCCCGACTTTGAAGCTGCCCTATACCACTATTCAGATGTACAGTGAGCAAATGGCGAAAATTTTGATTTACTGAATAAATGGTCAAAAGTATGTCTCATAAACAAAAATACAAATCTATCATGAGTATATTCATACGGTCTTATAGTTTGAAAATGATCTTTGATGATAAATGGTATACTTTTATCATACGATCCCCGTCCTTCATACAGCAATCCAAGAGGTAGAGACTTGTTTAAAAATCCACCCATGACATGATAGGATGTCGTTCCCAAGTTTTGTGCATAGAAAGTCTGCTGAATCCCTATATTTAGCTTAAGAAAGTCAAAATCGCTACCCAAAATACCTTTAATACCTTTAGTAAGAGAAGTCATAAACTCAGGATACCCACGATTAGTGTGAATTCTCCTATTCAAAATAATTGACGAATTTGATTT
This sequence comes from Saprospiraceae bacterium, assembly GCA_016718205.1. Lineage (GTDB taxonomy): Bacteria > Bacteroidota > Bacteroidia > Chitinophagales > Saprospiraceae > OLB9. The sequence continues at coordinate 8,726 of JADKEB010000032.1, read as the reverse complement.
GTACTGATATTTCATCCCTATAGTAAACTGACTATTTACAAAAGAATTTCGCTCATTAAAAGAATAATCATAAAATGCGCTTATTCTGCCATGTAAGGTAAGGCATTCGTTGTCCATTTAAATCCATTTTTGTCAGATACATATGTAAACCTGTAGTGTTGAGTCCTGTCAAATCGTGATGCAAGAAAACTCTTGCTATCATATATTGGTCGTTGAGTTACGGAGCCCCATTCGCCGATTTCTGTGATTGTATTGTCATATTTTGCTGAAATGTGTGTATATTCCGAAGTTTTGACCCTCAACGCCCCACCATATTTCGAGTACCCGTCGTCAAAGCCATAGCCGTAGTAGCCGCTGATATTTATTATTTTTGAAAAACTTTCAGGTGTAGTGATCCCCAATCCCAATCTAGCTTTTTCATACAAGTTGAACGATATAACTTTGTCCAGATCAATGTCAAACCATTTGGTTGGCCATTTACCATCCATGATTTCCCTCCAATCATAAATAATTTTTGGGAGCGGTGATGCTGAAATCAAGCTATCTATTATTTTGTAAGACCTAAATTTAACTATTACTGATTAAGAAAATAGTGGCCCCCAAAAGCCATACCATACCTCCAGATATAAGATTTACCAAGGCGTGGATGACGACAACACTCCGATATGATATGTTTTTGAAATAAACAAAGATAAAAAACGCATAAGAAACTTTTTGCATCATAATTGTGTTGAAATGGTACAGCGATAAATGTAGAAATATATGTCCACTGAAATTGCAGAAATAAGGCAACTACTCAAGGAATTAGTGATCTCTCAGAAAGAGACTGACGCAAAATTTAAAGATACAGACGCAAAGTTTAAAGTATCTAGGAAAGACTGGATGAACGCTTTAAAGAAACCGATGCCAAATTTAAAGATACAGATGCGCGATTCAAAGAGACAGATAAAAAAGTAAAAGAAGCATTTGATTTATTTACATCCCAATGGGGTAGGCTCATGGAAAGCCTGGTGGAAGGTGATATCATTCGTATATTCAACGAACGGGGCATCAAGGTGCAGGATACTTCTACGCGTCGCAAAGGTAGCTATGAAGGTGAAAACTATGAATACGATATCATCGCACACAATGGAAAAGAAACGGTCATCATCGAAGTAAAAACTACGCTCAAAGTAAAAGATGTCAAAGCATTCATTCAGAAATTAAGGAAGACCAGAACGTACCTGCGCATGGACGAAGACGATGTGATATATGGTGCCATGGCATACCTTCAGGCTGACTCCGGAAGTGAAGTTTATGCCCAAAACCAGCAACTTTTTGTCATAAGGGCTACCGGAGACTCCGCAGCCATCGTCAATGCCGTAGATTTTGAACCTGCGAGATTTTAATGGAGTGATTGATTAAGAAAATTCTGTGCCAGAACGGAATATGAAGAAACTATTTTCTTATTTTATGCGTTAATCGAACCGATCGTCGCAGTTTCTGCCCGAATCCTGGGCAGACAGGTGCAACTTCGATACGCTATTTAATAAATCTTTGATTCAAGACCCAATATAAAAACAAAGCACAATACTCTTTGACTATAGATTTTTTGCTTTGATTTTTGGGCATTTATGATGTCGGATTGCAAATTTTCTTGATGTATAGGATCGAAGTCATAGAACTTGTGACGCCGTGGCGTTAATTCGACCATCGCCTCTTGGCTTGGCGGGATCAGCGTAGGTTGGGTCGGCATACTTAGGCGATCGGGATGAATCAATTTTAAAAAAATGTCGTTAGTACATAATAAGCCAAAATAGAAATTGCATTCAATAATGCGTGAATCAATACCACATGCCAAAACGCTGATGCCTGTTTAATGGAATAAATATAGAAAGCATAAGCAAGTATCAAACCTTCACAAAAAAATATTAACAGCCTCAAAAATATTATTGTTTCTGGGATAATGTACAAGGCTAAAAATAAATGCAGATAAAATAATGATGAAGTAATGACCTATATTTTTATTTAATAGAATTTTGAAGATTAAAAATTGAAATAGAAATGTTTCTAATAGAGGTGCTAAAATTATTGCAAAGAATATAAGTTCTATTGGTGAGTCATAAAATCTAAAGTTATCTAACGCATAATTTATTGAAAATAACTTTAAAGTGATATTATATATGATAGAAAAAATATATATTGCAAAAACAAATATTATAACCGAAAGTCTGGTGTTACATTTTATTAAAAAATTATCGATTTGATATACCATCTTCAGCCATCTTCAGTATAAATATTAAAAACACAATATTCCAACAAAAAACACCGAAAAAGAAATTAGTTCATTACTTTTTCGGTGTTGGCATAAATTAATTATCGTCTGTACTTCTGATAATCGCTAGATTGTGTTGAATTTAGTCCTCCACCATTTTCGATTGCCCATTTTCCTGCATCATAAATTGCATTTGTAATAACTCCAATAATAATATCCCTCCAACCTCCTCCTCCCACAATTTCATTGGCTTCAAAAACTTGCAACTCCACCACATTCAATTTTTCTAATTTCATAATAATAATTTTGTTTAAAAAGTTAATAAATAAGTTTAAAAAATAATTTGTGCTGACTCGGCAGTGATGTCTATGCCCAAAACCAGCAACTTTTTGTCATCAGGGCTACAGGAGACTCTGCTGCCATCGTCAATGCCGTAGATTTTGAACCTGCAAGATTTTAATTAATTTTTAGTCCTAATGAGAAAAAAAGATGGGGTTGAAAGTATGAATACTCGTAAGAGTCATGTTTGTACCAATAATATGAAGGTGAGAATTTATAAAAATTATCTTGAATAAAAGTTGGCAGTAATTTTTAAAAACAAATTTTCATGTATCGAGTCGTAGGAATGGTAGCCCAATCTCGAAAAAACTCCAAAACCAAATCCTACATATCCCAGATTTAAATAATTGATTTTCAAAAGTCTATTTAATTCTAAGCCTGTCTCAAAATATGGAATTTCCATGACTTGAATTGGAATATTCTGGTGAACTTCTTTCTTTTTTAAGCTGCCTATACCAGAATTGAAGTGTAAAGTGACAAGTGGCGAAAATGTCGAATTGGCAAACCAATGATTAAAAGTATGTCTTGTAAACAAACAGGTAAATCGGTCATGCATAAATTCATATGGTCTCATAGTCTGAAAAAAGTTTTTCATAACAAATGGAATGTCTTTATGAAATGAACCTCTGCCTTCAAATAAGAGACCATAGGGCAAAGCACCATTTATCCATCCAGCCTGAACGTTGTAGGCCGTGGTTCCTACATTCTGCAAATAAAAAGATTGAGATAAATCAAAATGAAGCTTAACAAAATCAAATTCTCCATTCAAAAATCCTTTAAAGCCTTTGGAGACGGATACAGATATTGTAGGAAAACCTCTGTTTGAATTGATTCTCCTGTTTAATAAAAGTAATGAACTTTGGTTATGCTGGTACTGAAATCCAACAGTAAGTTGACTATTTGTAAAAATTTGTTGAGAATTCCCATTGCCATATGTATATTCATAAAGAGGATTTAGTATTTCATGTTTCGTACTTGCCTGCCAGGTGATACCATTTTGGGAAGATCGTACTTCCAGCTCATAAAATTTGATTTCGTCAAAACGAGACGAAATAAAACTCCGATTATCAAATAATGATGAAGTTTTTAAATTATTGAAACTTCCCGCTTCGCGAATGGTCTTTTCATATTTTGCAGTTATAGCTATGTTATTGTTGACTTTTGTATTGATATGGCCACCAAATTTTGCAGATTTATCTCCGAATCCATAACCCCAAAACCCACTAATAGAGATTTTTTTTAATAAACTATCGTTGGTTGATATCCCTAATCCCAAACGCGTTTTTTCGTATAAGTTAAATGCCAAAACCTTACCCAGGTTTATGTCAAATATTTTAGTTGGCCATTTTCCTTCCATTATTAGTCCCGCAATATTGAGCATTTTTGGCAATTTTGAATGCGATAAAACACTGTCAATAGTTTCGTAAGTTTTTTGTTCTGCATCGCTGAAATATTGATTTCGGTAAATCGGGATAGGAGTTATTTGATTTCTTGTTGACAGATTTTGTTTTTTGATGAAATGTGAAGTGACAGTCATCAGAAAAGGAGGGGTTTTGAGATTGATTTTTGGATAATATACTTGCCCGGTAAACACATTTGGAAACCACGTTTCCGATTTGTCGTACTTTAGTAATTTTCAGATGTAATTTGGCTTTTACAAATGGCTCCGCTACGATAGTCTGAATTGCATAAGATGGAGTTCGAATCTGCATACTTCCAGTAAGCCCAGAATGAGCGTAATTTATTTTGGGATATTATGATATAAGGAAGACGGTGTCTTGATGTTCGATATTGGTAGATTCCAGACTGTAATGGTACTCATCCAAACCATTTTTGCTTATAGGATTGGTGTAGTAATAATCAAAGAGAAGAATTTGATCCTGATAAAAACTCAAAGGCATGATTTCTGAAATGAGCATGGACAAAACAGGAAAATTAAACCCTGGTGCTTCACTGGTTTCGACGCTCTCCCTGGTACCACCTTTGGCATTATTGATTAGTGTATTAACGTTTTCATTGATAAATAAATGTTTGAGACTATTATTTTTTAACGTAATCTTTGAATTGATGGTATTCATGGTCGTTTTACAATACACTTCAGCTTCAAAATTTTGGTTAAGATAATTATTTTTATCACGGTTTTTAATTACTTTCCTTATTACAGTTTTTTCGATGTAGTCGGGAGTAATGACTATCTCATCAATGGGAGTTGAGCTTCTGATTAGCTTGACTGTATTGTTGTTGTCAAATGGTGGATAAAATATTTTGGTTTCATAACCTACGTATGAAATACGTATATTGTGAATTTTTCTCAAGTCTTCAATTTCAAAGTACCCATTTAAATCAGATACCTTATATTGCTCAGATGGATAGTTGACAATAATCGTAGCATAAGCCAAAGGCAACATGGTCTTCTCATCCAATAGCTGCAATGTAGCTTTGCCTTCTTGTCCTGACAAAATAGAAGAATGGCTGAAAAGAAAAATAATGATTAGCCTCAGAAATACCAATTATTAAAGTTTAAAAGACTACAATTATTATGATTTATGCTTTTACTTTCAATAGAATTAATTTCATTATATAACTTTTTTGAAATTTTCAACATTAATATTTGATGAAAAATATCAGATATAAGAAGTTCACGATAATCATTTTTAAATAATTTTTCTAACATTAATGCTTTAAAGAATACTGTCCTTTTCTATTAGTCTGGATAAACCGTGAGCAAAAATTATTTCTTTGTTATTTTTTAATTGTTGATGTAGAACGTTAAAATCGTTAAATCCTTCGACTGACTCATTTTTTAATACTCTATTCTGAGTAGATTGATCTATAAGATTATAGGTTGTGGAATTCCGCTTAATTCAGGATTCAGTACATTCCTTATAGGGAATGTCTCACCTCCAATTATCCAGTCCCAACCGCCAGGTCTATATTCTCTTTCAATCATTGAGCCCAAACCAACCATTTCCCCTCATTTTATCACAATTAACCTTTTAATTACTTTTTCTGATGATGATGTAAGATGTAAAAAGTAAAATCCACTATATGTGAGTGAATCTAGACTTATTGTAGTACTGTCGATAAAATTAATATTTTTTTTAAATATCAATGATCCATTTGAATTGAAAATTTCTATTAGGTTAAAATTTTTGCCTTCCGGAGAGAATAGTGTAATAAATTCTGATGCTGGATTAGGATATATATCCAATTTTACAGTAGAATAAGTATCCTTTATATTACTTGGTTTACATGCTCCCTTATTCCATTTTAATACTCCATGCTTATATCTTGCAATACATTCATTAGCATACGTTACTTGATCACATCCACACACAGGGTCGATAGAATCACTGCATGGAATATCTACAATTGCTAAAATTGAGTCCTTACAAGAATGTGTACATGGGCCAGATTTTATATTAGATAACATTACTATTCCAGCTTTATATTGAGCATAACAAATATTTGGATAAGTTCGTCCATCACACCCACAAACTAACTCTTGGTCAAAAGCTGTATTGCAATCAATTTTATCATTAATCAAATCTGGTTCGATACAATTGCAGTTTTTTAACCTGAGTACACCATTTTTAAAAACGGCTTCACAAAGATTTTTATATGCATGACCATCACATCCACATACTGGATTAAAAATTCCACTGCATACTATTGCTGGCTTAATAAAAGTGCTATCAATACAGGTACAGCTTTCTGGTTTTTTAAATTCATATACACCAAATCTATTCATAGCATCACATATGTTGAAAAAAGTTATGCCATCACATGAACACACTGGATTAAAGATTTCAAATGCAGATTTTAATTGACAGGCACCAACTTTTCCTACCATTTCTGGAAGAGTGCAGCGACAAGGTCCTAAATAGTAATCTTTGATACCATAATGTTTTTCAGCGATGCACGCATTTTTATATTCAATAAAATCACAACCACAAACAGGATTATAATTGTCTGGGCAATGATAACTGGAATCTTTTTGTCCAATTTTACAATCTTCTATATTGTAAAACCTCGTAATGCCAAATCTAAAATAAGCTTCACAAATATCAGTGTATAGTTTACCATCACAACCTCTAATTTTCGAGATTTGAAAATCTGGAGAAATATAAGTTGTATAAAATGGACTTTTGGATTGTGATCTACATTTAGATAAATCAAGTTTTAAATCAATAACACTACTATCAATACAACCACAAGATCCTGAGGACCATGTCCTTATTCCGCTATAATATGCATGTTTAGGACTTAAATAGGTTTTATTGTCACATCCGCAAACTTGGTCTACTGGGAATGGTTTAAAATAAAATTGTATTTTAGAAGTGTCAATCTGGATAGGCTCAACACATCTGCAAGGACCGGGACGGATTTGTGGTGTACAGCAAGCGACTGGAGGGGGCTGCTATGAACAGCTCAGCGGCATTATAGATGGGAAATCACATCATATCAATTACCAACATTTGGTCATGCTGCTCAGTGGAATATCGCTGGTGGGACTACACCAACGACCGCGATATGAGATGAAAAAACAGGATAATTTTGTCAAAAAAAGTGAATAAAATATTGTGATATAATCGTATAAATATAGTATTTTTATGCTATGAATTACGAGGAGATCATAGCGCAAAAAGACGCAGCGATAGCACAAAAAGACGTTAAAATCCAGCAGCAGGCTGCCCGGATTGAAGATCTCGCCCATCAGATTGCACAACTGCAAAAATCATCTTCGGCCCTAAAACAGAAACGCTTCATACCGACGGGAGATCACAGACAACTCAACATATTTGGAGAACTCGCTGGCGTAAGCCCAGATGTAGATCTGCCACAAGAACAGAACCAATCATCCAAGCCTGCCAAAAGGAAGAGTGCACAACAGGGGCGGCAGCTATTGGCCAACTGTACACATCTGCCCGTAGAAATCAGAAATGTCCCTGTCGAGCATGATGAATCCGACATCCATCTAAGAGATGAAATATCAGATAGACTTGCCAAAAGGCCAGGCATGTTATTTATCATCAGATATATCCGCCCCGTTTACAAAAAAAGCAGATTCAGATACCATCGTCACCGCACCGGCCATAGAAGAACCTATCGCCAAGTGCGAAGCAGATGTAAGCCTGCTGGCAGATGTAGTAGTGTCAAAGTTTGTAGATCATATCCCCGAGTATCGTCAGCAACAGATATATAAGCGCCAAGGCGTGGTGATCTCATCATCGACTATGAATGGATGGGTACATCAACTAAGCCCATATATGAAACTGATGAGTGAATATATTAAAGAACAAATACTCCAATCCAGCTATATACAGCAAGATGAAAGTAGCATCAAAGTCATGGATGGAAAGAGAAAAGCAAGCCATACGGGTTATATGTGGGTCATGGGCTCCACCGAACTCAAGTATGTATGTTTTGAATATCACAAAGGCAGAGGCAGAGAAGGGCCCGAATAACTTTAAACAATACAAAGGATTTTTTACAAACAGATGCGTATGAAGTATATGACATTATAGATAAAATGTACCAGATGTGCAGCATTTTCATTGCTGGGCAGATGGACGCCGGAAGTTTATAGAATCCATGGATAATGATAAAGCAAGGAGAATTTGCATTAAACCAAATACAGAAACTCTATGCAATCGAGCAAAAAGCAGAGATGCAGACAGTTCGTACGATGAACGCACTATAGAGAGACAGGCGGCCAAACCGATATTGGATCATTTTAAAGATTGGTTAGACAAGGAGACACTCCAGGGTGACGCCCCGATCACCTATCGGCAAAGCCATGTCCTATCTCGTTACTCGATGGCAAAAAGTTTACCAAATATACAGACCATGGCATAGTAAGAGATAGATAATAACATCATAGAGAATGCGATCAGACCCTTGGCTCTGGGGAGGAAAAACTATCTCTTTGCAGGAAACCACGCGGCAGCTATCACAATAGGGTATTATTACACCATCTTTGGTACATGCAAGGCACTTGGTGTCAATCCATACGATTATATGTGTGGTTCCTGACAAAAGCACCATCTATAAAAACATCGGAGATAGGAAAAATTAGTCCAGCCGAATTCAAAATCACGAGCCAGCTAACGTAGTTCGTCGGATGCTTACG
>JADKEB010000031.1 GCA_016718205.1 Saprospiraceae bacterium | reverse complement strand
CAGAGAAAACGACATGCCAACGTACATCGCCGCAGGTGGAATAATGAAATAATGTCTTCGGTCTATTTTGATATTCCCAGTGACCAGAGTTTCAAGTTCTGTTCATCTGCAGGATTTTCAGCAGATCCTGATACGTTCTGTTCTGGGCTTTCTGTCCGACATTTTCGGAGATGACAGAATGTGCAGGGAAACGGGCTACCTTGGTATCAATCAGTGGTTTCTGTTTTTGAGCAGGGTAGTGGCCATGATGCTTGCATTATCTTGCTCCAGATAATAGAATTGCCAATATTATCATGATGACCGGACCTGTAAGTCTGGAGCTTTGATGTCTTCAGATCATAAACCAAAGTTCGAGCCCCGGGAAGTAGTGGTATTGGTAAAAGCGATCTGACCGATCATTGGACGAATCAAGTTAGTCTGGCATCTTTAGGCAATCCCAAAACCGCATTTCTTTCCCTGATTTTACATCAAGCAGGTTTTAATTGATAAAATATCTGTTCTGTTGGAAGAGTTGCTAAGAGGATTAATCCTGATACCGTAAGTTTGATTTCCAAAGCCGAAAGCTCATCAATACTCTTAAATGCATTTCTGTACAAGACAACCCACAGAAGCATCATGATTCATCCAAATTGTTGGTGCCGGTTTGGCATCTGCTAATGCAAACATCATCCGTTGGTTTTTACATGGAAAATCTGATTGAGAGTAGGTGTACATCATGGTCATAAGAAGTGGGAATTGTGTGATCAGAATCTGATAAATTTAAAAGTTTTCATGTTGAACAGGGTTTTATTGTTTATAAACCAAATTTTTAAAAGTTCCAAATTTACAATTATTTGTATTTATAGTGCGAAATTCATTCTGAATATAAATTTAATTAGTAACCACAGAACTACGATATAAATCCTTGGTTACTTATGGGAAATTAACCTGATTTTGGTCTTCTTCTGCAGCAGTCAGGCACTATGTTTGTAAAATTAGATGGAAGAATAGATCGAATTTAAAGATGCAATATATTGATTATGAGTAATTGATAATAGATAAAATCACTATTCAAGTTGTTTCAGATACATCTGAATGTATTCTTTAATCCAAAATAAGCGCATCACAAATTAGGCATGGCCAATCGAGACTTCCAACAAACCAGATATGTGTTTTTTGGAATAACTCAAATTGTCAAGATTTAAATCATGACCTGCATTGATCCCGAGGCCTATCTTATTGCAAAATGACAGCTGCCTCTGCAAAAGAAGTCACGGCTTGCTCTCAAGAGAAATGTTAAACTGATGAGCAAAGGTCCTGTGTAAAACTCTATTCTATCGGTGCCTGTTTCCTTTGCAGCATACAACCTATCTTCCACAGGATCAATAAAGAGGCTCACCCTGATACCTGCATCCTGAAGTCTTGGCCAATATCACGGACATTTTCTGAGTGATGGTATCCCAACCATTGTCAGAAGTCAATGCACCCGGAAGGTCAGGCACAAGTGTACACTGATGTGGTTTGTTTTATGACCAACTCCATAAAATCCGGACTTGGATATCCTTCCAATATAAATTCAGTGGTGACAACTTCCTTTAATGGAGCAATGTCATCGTATCTGTCTTCTTTGATCCGGTCTGGGATGCACGGTGATACCTTCTTTTGCTCAAACTCTTCACAATCCCGGGCTATTTTTACCAGATCGGATAGTTGGCACCTGGCATTTCTGATCAAAGCCACTTTATTGATATTGACACTAAGTTTTGTCATTCACTTTGTCGATTTTCCAGGTTTTATGATTGCAGTTTTTTTGTCTTCTTAGGCTGGTTTTTACTTGTTCATACTATTTTGTGCAAGTTTATACCCTCCTTCCAACTCTCCTTATTATTCCCTGTTTTATCATTTATGATTCCATACTTTTTTACTGCTTATAATGCCTCTTATTTGTGCTGCCTTTTCGTAATCTTCTTTTTGAAGGCCCCATCCAGGAGTTTTTCAATTTCACTTCATGTCTCAATAGACGTTGTTTTAGGACGCACAGGTGCTCTCGAGCCTTTTCTTCTTCAGTAAGGATGACTCCTGCGCTTTCCATGATGAATTCAAAGGTATATATTCGGACAAGCAAATCGGACGGCCATAGCTGGGCATCTGGAAGTCCAGCGTATCAATTTGCATGACGTTACCGTCCTGAATACATATAAGTTGTGCGTGACAAATATGCCATCAAGTAAGTTGTTGATGACGACTTCTTTCAATTCGATGGCAAAAAGAATCAGCGTGTTTTTTGAATAAATCATGAGTCAATGGTCTGTTATAGGTGTCATATTTTCTAAAGCAACAGCGATAGCCTGAGCTTCAAAACCGCCTATCACTATTGGCAGAGCGACGTTTTCCGTTTTCTTCTCCCAGCACCACGGCATAATTATGTGATTGTGTCACCTATGTGATAATGCCATGATATCCAATCTTACCTTTTTCATTGTCTCTTTTTAACTAATTAAGCGCAAATATATGAAAAACCTTCATATTGTTTGATCTATCATATATAACAGTAATATTTTTACCTTGTTTTAGATAATTCTTAGTTTGCGGGATGTTTTTCCTTTTGAAGCTGATAATTTATGGAACCTGCTAAGAGTATGTTTAAATTTTTATTGTCTTAAAATCAATGTATTATGAACCTGACTTCAAAATAATCGCCTTATTTAGTTCACTAAATGCGTTGATTATTTTATTGTCAGAACCATAATCTCTTGATTTACAACTAAGAAAAATTTTAAACATACTCTAAGAAACTTAATCAGTTTTGGTCTGTTATTTGCAAAAATAATCATTATGTTTGGACTGTTCAAGAAAAATAGTGAAAGAGAGATCCTTTTAAAGCAGTATTCACAACTTCAGGAAGAAGCTTTTCATTTGTCAAAAACAAACAGAACTGCATCTGATGCGAAAACTGCAGAAGCTGAGGCACTGATGCAAAGAATAGAAAGTCTTCCTAAAGAGGTATAAAAAAGTGAAAATAGTATTTACTGGTCCTGAGTCTTCCGGTAAAACCACAATGGCTAATTGGTCGAGTGATTTATCCGGCATGTGTCTTGTCAAAGAAGTAGCTCGTGAGTATATGGAAATATTAAGAAGTTCCATATGATGGTTCCCATGTCAGAGAAATTGGCCTTCTCCACAGTTTGATGAAAACTTGAGATCCAGTCAACACCGTGATATCATTTGTGATACGGACTTGCTGACTATCATATTTGGCTGGAAGTAAAATACAAAATAGCAGACCATCATTTGCTGGATATGTGGATCAAATCGACACCGGATATGTACTTCCTTTGTTGGCCTGATTTTCCATGGGTAGATGATCCGCTCAGAGAAACCCACACAACCGAAATGAACTTCTGACGATATGCACCAAAATTATTTAATTCAGTATAAAAGCCATTTGTCCCACTTTCAGGCAACATTCAAAATCGTCAGCAACTGGTACATCAAACCATTTTAAACCTAACAGGTAAAGATTTTGGCTTAAACTCATGAAAAGTTAAGAGTATGTTTAAATTTTGTGCCTTAAAATCAATGTATTATGTACCTGACTTCAAAATAATCGCCTTATTTAGTTCACCTGCCGCCTATGATATAGTTGTCAGGCAGGTAAATGCGTTTATTATTTTATTGCCAGAACCATAATCTCTTGATTTACAACGAAGAAAAATTTTAAACATACTCTAAAAAAACTATGGACAAATAAAGTACACCTTCGCACTTTATTAAAATTTTTCTTTCAAAGTGCCGAATCATCTCAAAATTTTCTTTTCAAAGTCTGACTATCTGGCTACAGCTGCAGGATTTTTTTTATTGGGTTTTTATTTGGAAACTGGGCTTCATTAATACCATATATCAAAGCTACTTTTTCTTTAAATGATGCTTCATTGGGTTTGTTGTTGCTTTGCCTCCCTTAGGAGCTATGTCTTTCAATCCTATTGCTGCCAGATTGATTCAGCTTTTGGTCAAAAACAGTGACCATTTTTGCAATATTTTTTATATCATTTGTTTATCTGATGCCATTTCTTGCAAGTAATCTTTTTTCCTTCTGATTACACTTGTGATGGTGGGAGTTGGTATAGACCCTTCTGAATATAGCTATCAATATGCAGGCATCCATACTGGAGAGACTGCACTCACAGTTTATCATGTCCACTTGTCACGGTATGTTTAGTGCCGGCCTGATGATTGGATCTCTCATGAGGAGTTTGACACTACTTTTGGAAATGAATGAAGTGACTCATATGTTGTGTATGATGGGAATATCTATAGTCATTGGCCTTTGGGCAGCAAAGAAAATATCACACATGCATTTAAAACAGGAAAATCATGCAATATCTCTGGACAAAACTTCAAAATCTAAGAAATTTTCTTTGCCATCCGGAGTGTTGCTTTCTATCATCATTGTAGTATTTGTATCAATTTTACAGAAGGAAGTATGAGTGACTGGACGTCAGTGTATATGAATGAAATTGAAAACCAGTCCGTATTTTGTTGGATGGGGCCTGTTTGGCTATTCTTTTTATGGCCTTGGGTAGGTTTTTTGGAGATGGCATTATTCCTGTTTATGGGAGAAATAAAGTATTGACTTACGGAGCTTGTCTGTCCTTTGCTGGAGTATTGACAGTTTATTTTTCCCCTATACAATTCTTCTATTGTAGGATTTGGTATGATAGGTTTGGGCGTATCTTGTGGTGCACCCATCCTTTATTCCAGTGCAACGCGCATATCTGGTTTAACTGGTGAAAACGGCCTGGCCACCATGAATTTATGCTATGGCAGGCTTTTTGTGTAGTCAGTGATCATTGGTTTTATTTCCGAAGCTACGAGTCTTCCGACTGCGTGTGGGATGATAGGTGTATTGGCGTGTATTTGGTTGTACAAAGGTGCAAAAACTATTTTACCATAATTATCATTTTATGTAAGTTGTTAGGATGAGAAATAAACATATTACCAAATATTATTTTCATGTTAAGAGTCAGCATTTTTCAGTTTAGTACTTTTTGGTTGGATCATAAAAGAAACCTTGCTGAAGTCGAGGTCGTTTGCAGAAAACTGACGGGCACTACTGACCTGCTTTTATTGCCGGAAATGTTCAATACAGGTTATGTGCTTGATACCACAAAACTCTCCGAAGACATACAAGTTGAAACATTGACCCGGCTACAGGTATTGGCGGCTACTTATCATATAGTCATAGGCGGCAGTATTCCATACGCTAAAGACGGACATTGGTACAACAGATTTGTTTTTGTAGACCATAATGGAGTTGTCCAAGGTTATGATAAAATTCAGCTTTTTGCTCCTGCGGGAGAAAAAACTTTCTATAGTGCCGGAGAGCGTATCAATAATTTTAATTTTTTAAACTGGAAGGTGCAACCATTAGTTTGTTATGATTTAAGGTTTCCTTATCTGAGTTTTCAATATGAAAGTCCGGAATTATTGGATCTATTCTGCCAATTCGGCCCATCGCTCGTGTACATCATTGGCGAAGTTTGCTCATTGCCAGAGCCATTGAAAATCAGTGTTATGTTGCTGGGATCAACAGGACAGGTACTGATGAAAATGGTTATGAATATCCTGGAGCCTCCATGGTAATTGACTACAACGGTCAGATTTTGTCAGCAATGGATCATCAACCCGGCGTGGTCACCATGACATTCAAGAAAGATGACATGTACGATTTTAGAAAAAGACTCCCTTTTGCTGATGACAGAATAAAAAGTTTTTTCAAGGAGTAATAACTTTTTTGAAAGTAAGAGTATGTTTAAATTTTTATGTTTGAGCGAAAGTGAGGAAATTTAATTTTGGACAAGGTGACTGAATGATCTCGTCTATGACGAGAATCGAGTAAAAAATTTTACTCAAATAATCTGTTGCCCAAAGTCTCTGACTTTTGGACTTTTATCTATCGGTCTCATGACCGGAGTAAATTGTCCACAACCGGTCAAAGTCCGTAAGGTAGGTTCCGTCAAAGTCAAGTAAGACTTTGACAAACGAAGTTGATGTTGCCGACCTGCCTTACCGAAAGGCAGGCTAAAATTAAATTTGCCATTTGGAGCCAAATTATAAAAGTTTAAACATACTCTAAGTCTTTCATAACCGTCTTATGGCAAAATCATAAGCATCTTTGACAGACATGAAGCTATGGTCTTGCCCTATTTGAACATCTAACCCACTTTTTACAATGACATCTCTTACTGGCCCGATAGCATTGGCCAGTAAAAATGTGATCCCGTCTTTTTTCATTTGGTCAATCAGGTCGTGCAAAGCATGAGCCGCTGTGGAGTCTATGGCACTAATCGGAGATGCGTCCAATATGAAATACTTTGGTTTTTTTCTTTTTTCAATCAGTGACTTGACTTTATCTTTGAAATAGGAAGTATTGGCAAAATACAGTTGAGCATCAAATCTCATAACGATGATTTCATCTTTTACTATGGCATCTTTAAATCGGAGTACATTCCTGAAAATCTGACCATCTTTGACCAAACCCATTTCAGCAAAATGTGGATAAGATACTCTGTATATTAGTACGCCCATGGACAGGATCACGCCCAGAAAAATACCTTCTTCGATGCCCAATATGAGTGTTCCCAATGCGGCAGCCAAAAACAAACCGAAATCCATCTTGTCGGTATTGAATAAGTGTTTCGCTTCTTTGAAGTCGATAAGCCCATATACAGCCACGATGATAATGGCGGCAAGCACTGAATTGGGCAGATAGTAAAAATAAGATGTAAAAAATAAAAGGGTAAGTATGATTAAAGTTGCGCTAATAAGTGATGCAAGCCCTGTTTTTGCTCCGGCCTGATCGTTGACAGCTGTTCGAGAAAAACCACCTGTCACAGGAAAAGAATTGAAAACACTACCGGCAATATTGGCAGTACCCAGAGCAACGAGCTCCCTGATTGGCATCCAGTTTATAGTCTTTGTGTTTTGTGTGTATGGCTTTGGCTACCGCGATAGACTCCATAAATCCTACAAATGATATAGTTAAGGCTGTGGGTAATAAGGCTTGTACTGACGTTAAGTCTATTGAAAATAAACTTAAGGAAGGCAGTCCACCTGGTATTTCACCGACTATCTTGACTCCTTGATCATATAATCCACCAAAATAAACCACCAAAATACCCAAAAGTACAACTACCAAAGGACCCGGAATAAGTTTATGAATTTTCTTTACGGCGATCAAGATTCCAATGGCCGCTAAGCCAATTAACAAGGTTGTAATATGGGTATTGCTGATGTTTTCAAAAATTTGAGACATGATCTCCAAAAACTTTTCACCACTGACTTTGATACCAAGCAAGTGTTTGAACTGACTAAAACCAATAATCAACGCTGCCGCCGATGTAAAACCTGCGATAACCGGATGCGAAAGAAAATTGACCAGAAACCAAGCCTGAATAAGCCCATTGAAAGCTGAATCATTCCAACCATAAAAAGCCAGTAGAATGGCGAGGCTATATACTGTTCGGTTCCTGCCTGAGCTAATTGTCCAACTCCGGCTGATATAAGAAGACTTACCATTGCTACAGGGCCCAACAGCAAGTTGTCTTGATGTCCCCAATATGGCATATACTATCAGGGGTATGGTGACAGCATACAATCCGTAGATTGGCGGTAGTCCTGCCAACATGGAGTAGGCCATTCCCTGGGGTATGAGCATCACTCCAACAGTAAGACCTGCTGAGATATCACCATTCAGCCATTCCTTTTTATAATTTTTAATCCATTCTATTGAAGGTATAAATTGCATTCGATTTTATTATAAGTTTTTAATCTATTTAAGCTTTGTCAACTACAAATTGTCAACGTCGGCTCAAAGATAATGGCTTCCTCTCCGCTTAGTATGCAACTAAGGTTACATATTACGGTTTTTTGGATGAAATATAGGTCAATTTTACCAATTTAATAACAATAACAGGTTGGTATCTTACCTGCACATTGCTATCAAAGACATAGCTAAAAGAAAAATGTAAATTCACATAAGATACAGATTACTGATGTCAAAGTTACACCAGTCGCCAATCTTTGTTGGTTTTATTTTTTATTTTCAGATAAGATTTTTTCTTTTATAATTCTAGATAAAATTCCGAAGGTTGTTGATAATTCAGCTTTTGACATCGATACTTGATACTGCCTATAGAAAGTTGATTGGAAAAATCAAATTCACGTTTATTGTAGCCTTCTTTCATCTGTAAAATATGTCGAAGCTGTACCCTTTATATAATTGATAGGCGAATCTATCTCTTATTCAAACCTGTAGTATTTTAAATCATAACTTTGATCAGCAACTCTGTTTTTAAGCTTTGGATTAAAAAATCTGTCGGCTGCATGTGCTTTATTACAATAGTGATTTTTATCGCTTTCGATTTGCGCTGTCAGAACAGTTTGGACTAAAATAATACTTGCAAAAAATAAAAAAATATGTCTCATTAAAATAAATTATCTACAAAGGTAAGAAAGTATTTATTAAGATTTTTTTAAAAGTTATTTATGTCATGGTGATGACAAATTTGCAAGTGTGATACATGAATGATTACTCTAAATTTACCCATCCTAAATCCTTCCCTTAAAATGGAAGGACTTTTGAATCCCACTAAATGGCAAAACCCATAATTTATTCGCCTGTTTATTCAAGTTTCTTTTTTATGGTACTTAATTCTGCCAATTTTTTAACAATTGCCCATTGGTATTAAAATTGTCTTTATATTTGCACAATATTTGGTAAAATTTGAGATCTTTTGTACTCATATCGATAGCATTAATCTTCTTGCTCCAGCCAGCAAGCAAACTCATCATTGCTATTCAGTTTTACATCAATCAAGAGCATATAGCACAGACCTTGTGTGTGAATAGAAACAAACCAGAAGTGCTCTGTAGTGGTAAATGTGTGCTTAACAATATGTTGGAAGCGTCAGAAGAATCAGAGAAACAACAGATTCCGTCTTCTCAAAAAGATAAATTCGAATATTGGATAGTAAGTTTCCCTACTGTAGATGTACCTGAACATAAAGTACACTTCTTAAAACACGAGAATACATTAAAATTTAACTACATCGAAATATTTGGCTCAGTCCATCTAAAAGAAGTCGTCCAACCTCCGGAACAGGCTTAAATTATCTTTTCAATACTTAATAGTTGATGTTGGGTAGTTCAAATGGATGATCTATTTGATTTATGCAGTTTTTATCTTTGATTTCAATTTAGAAGTTGTTCATTTCATTTTACTTAAATGGATTCTTCTGATTGAATAGCCAAATCAGAGTTAAAAGTCCGGTTTGAAAGCGGATAAATCTAAGGTCACTTTTTCCTTACAATCAACATCACTTTTAAAATCGGTATTGGTCCATTTACCTAACCATTCAAAATAAGTGGCAATTAGGTTACCATATACAAAATTGGCTGTGATTGCCAGTTTCGTATATAGTCATAGTTCAAGTAATTTCAATTTATTAATCATAATTTAAAATCAAAATGATCAAACATTTATTACTTCTATTGAGTATGATGGCTTGTAGCTTTATACAAGCACAGACATTAAGCGGAAAAGTCACAGATACTGATGGACAACCTGTGGCTTTTGCTAATATTTACTTTCTTAATAGTACTTTGTCTGCCGTTGCAGATGTAAATGGGCAATACCAGCTTGATGTTGCCTCTGGTACATTTACACTGCAATGTAGCGCCGTAGGATTTGCCAGTAAAATTATCGAGTTGAATTTGGATGGTAATACCCAAAAACTGGATATAACCTTAAGCCAAAGTGCTGAAACCTTAAGTGAAGTCATCGTAACTGCTAATAAAAGAGAAGAAATCATCTCGAAAGTAGCGACATCAGTAACATCACTTTCGGCCAAAAAACTCGAAGATACCCGTACTTGGGGACTCGGCGGTTTGACAGCATTGGTACCTAACTATACCTATCAGGAATTGGGTGTACCTTTTCAGCAGGTACAAAGCATTAGAGGTATCCAAGTTTTTAGTGAGAATCCTGCTGTCTCTACTTATATCGATGACGTCAATAATATCGATATTCTGGCCAATGGTTTTGCATTAACTGACATAGAAAGAGTGGAAGTATTGAGAGGACCTCAAGGTACGCTTTTCGGTAGAAACGCCATGGGCGGCGTGATCAATATCATTACCAAAAAACCCACTAATACCACTCAGGGATTTGCTGAAGCCAGTATAGGTAATCTTGGTTTGCAACGTTATAGTACAGGTTTCAAAACGCCTTTAATCAAAGACAAGTTATTCTTCGGTCTCAACGGTTTGTACCAAAATCAAGATGGCTATTGGAAAAATGATATCACTGGTACTGGCGGTACGGATACCAATCTGAATGGAAGATTAGTAGGTGGTGAAAAAAATATATATGGAAACATGTATTTGAGATGGATGCCAACCAAAAGATTTAGTCTGACATTAAATCTTAAAGGCCAAAGAGACTGGAGCGACAACTCAGGTTTTTTTGTTTCACAAGCCGACAGAGATGTAGCCCTTGCCAATCCTGACGTCATCAATCTCGCGCGAATAGGTAAACATGAAAGAAACATTCTCAACAGTTCCCTTGTAGCAAAGTATTTTGGTAACCAGTTTACTGTTACTTCCATTTCTGCACTACAAACCATAGATTTATCATTCAAAGATATAGATTTCCCTGGTTTCTATCATTCTTTCTTCGAAAGTGAAATTGGTGAGAAGTTACCACCACAAAATGTATATAGCCAAGAGTTTCGTATTCATTCAAACACGGATAGCAAATGGCAATATACTGCAGGGCTTTTTGGCTTTTCACAAGTGGGTTATGAGCCATCTACCAATTTGGCTTTTGAGTCGCCCATGTTTCCAGACACTTATTTTATATTCCGGAACAAATCAGACAATTATGGTATCGCTGGTTTTGGTGAATTGAGTTATCAACTGACAGAAAAACTGAAAGCTACAGCAGGTTTGAGATATGATTATGAAAAGCGTGAAGCCGTCTTTAATGGATTTGGTGATGCTTTGTTTACAGGTGGTGTCTTCACTCAACTTGTTGCAGATACAACAGTAAGCGGAAATTATGCTGCTCTTTCTCCTAAGTTGGCGTTGACTTATACAATGGATGATCGTTCAAGTATCTATGCTACATATACACGTGGATTTCGTGCAGGAGGTGTCAATGCTCAAAAAGTACCTGTCAATGTGAGCCAGACTTTTGACCCTGAGTATTCTGATAATTATGAAATAGGCTACAAGGCATCTTTGGCTGAAAACAGAGTGAGTATAGGCGCATCAGCTTTCTTGATAAAGTGGAGAGATCTACAGTTTTTTAATTTAGTGGCTCCATTCACATATGCAAGAGAAAATGTAGGAGATGCACTTTCAACAGGTTTTGAATTGAGATTTCAGCTATTCCCGTAAAAGGTTTGCAGTTGGAAGGAAGTTTTGGTGTAAACGAGACCGATACAAAAGTTTTGACTTGAAGCGTATCAACTTCAGGAACAGGCGTGAAAGTACTACTGCCATTGGTGGAAAAGACTTCAAATGCACCGAGCCATACCATTTTCTTGGGTGCTCAATACGAATACCTATTTCAGAAAACTACAAGCTATAGTTCGCAGCGAAGTACGCAATATTGGCAGTTACTATACTGATATTCAAAATCAAATAGAACAACCTAGCTATACACTCATTAATTCCAGAATAGGCTTTACTTATGATAAATATAGTTTATTCTTTTGGGGACAAAACCTGAATAATGAGCGATACCTGGCTTTTGGTAATCCTGACAGCAGTTTTGGTAGAAGTGTAAGGACCGCAGCGCCTAGAACCTTGGGAGTGACATTAAGTGCAAGATTTTAGATTTCTTAATTTTTTAAATATTGTTATTATGAATATCAAATTTTTTCTTTTTTCGATCTTAAGCATTTTAATATTTTCTTCTTTTCATGACCACTCGATGAAAACGATAAAGATGCTCCGGTTTGGTTCATAGAAAACCAGTCTGACAATACAGTAGTTAGTGGTAAGTAAGAAATTCATGGCAAAGTCACGGACAAAAGTCTTCATGAAATGGAGATAAAAGTCACAAAAGACAGTGATGGCTCTGAACTTTTTAAGGCATCACCATCAGTGCATGATAAAACTGAATATTCTTTTGACGAACATTTCACACCTTCTGGTTTATCTGGTGAGACAGCTGTGACACTAATCATAAAAGTAGAAGACCACAGTGAAATGTCACTACAAAGTCTGTAAAATTTAAGGTCAGACCATAATACATCAAGTCGGAGGATAGATCTCTGGATTTATCCTCCGATAAAAGCAATCCAAAATATGAGCAGATTAACCATATTTTTTTTATTGATATCATTTTCATTTGAAAGAGGGGGGGCCCCCCCGGGTAGGTTGGTATTTCTCAAGTGAAATGGGAAATTCATAATGCAGCAAAAGAAGAACTTAAAGTATTGATCGAAGAAAATAAAAATGTAATAGGATGAATAAATTTCAGTTGCAAAAAGCCGTTAGAAAATGGCATCGATATCTAGGTTTCATCCTGGGTATCCAATTTCTTTTTTGGACCATAGGAGGATTGTATTTTAGCTGGACTAGCATTGAGTCTATACGAGGAGAAGATATTAAAAATGAAAAACCACCACTAGTCATCCCCACAGGTAGTCGTGCCTTGTCGATACTGACTGATAGCCTTCGTACTGTCACACCAAATTTGGTGGTAGATCAGATCCAACTCATTGACATCCTTGGAGAAGCTCACTATCAGGTTCATATTAGAAAGCCTAATGCCATGGTTTTGCTTTTTAATGTCTATTCATTAGCATTGCGTAAGGAAATCAATGAAAAAGATGCCATACAATTGGCCCAAAATAGTTTAAAAAACCCTTCCAAATTATTGAAAACCGAGTATCTGACCACCACCCATGGACACCACGAATACCGTGAAAAACCACTTCCTGCTTATGCTATTACTTTTGACAAACCCAATAATACAACCGTTTATGTATCAAAAGATTTGGGTACAGTACAGTCTTTTAGAAACGATCAATGGCGCATTTTTGATTTCCTGTGGATGATGCACACTATGGATTATCAGGAACGCGACAATTTCAACAACTGGATTATTAGACTTTTCTCTATATTCGGACTTGTGACTTTGCTCTCAGGTTTTATTTTATTTTTTCTCACCACCAAAAAAATATCTTTAAAATGAAATTTATCTTAGTATTAATGTGTGCAAGTTTAGCCTTCCTGTCATGTAAAGAAAGAGCTAAAGAAGATACTCGTGTACCATCAAAAGTCACCATGAGTCAAGAAGATTCTTTACGAATGGCCAAAGAAATAGAAAATTTCACACCCGAAAACCATGTCAATAGCATGGAAATGATTTTTGGAAAACCCAAAATGGACATTAAAACTATAGGAATCCTAGTATATGACGGTGTCAATGACTTGGATATGATGGGTCCAAGATATGTTTTGGGCCAAGCCATGGGTGTAAAAACCAGACTGATCGCCACTAAAGCTGGCCATCATGAAAGAAATCTATGGAGATAAATATGCACAAGGTATCATGCTCGATATGGAAATATGACCCAAATCCACCAATAGAAGGAGGTACACCAGACAAAACCAATTGGGTGGTCAACTGGATGATGAAAGCCATGTATGATGGTGGTGTCAATCCCCTAATCGATAGTTTGGAGAAGTCAAAAGGTCAAAAAAAGTAATTTTTTTTAATTTTAAATAGTATAAAAATGGAACGAAAATTTATCAATTATTACGCCATCTCAGTGGGGCTATTTTTACTTTGGATGGTGATGAGAAACCAAATTTGGAGCAATGAAAGTTTATTGCCAGGCGATCTTGTGATGATCTATGCTCGGGATAGTGGTTTCTACTTCTTACTGCTTCGGATTGTATTTCTTACCTTTTCACTTTGGGCTTCATTTCTATTATGGACCAAAGGGAAATCATTGTTTTTCTGGATGGCAGCAATGGCATATTCAGGTATCTTATTATTAGATAATTTTATTTTGGGTGCAAGATATTTGGAGTTCAAATTGGTCCACGAGCCATGGGAGCAGCATACCCGATGTCGATGTTCATAGGTTTCGTGAAGCGATTTTCATAGTTTTTTTACCGGTTTTGTGGTTTGCTGATCAAAGATAGTAGAAAAAGAGACTATTAAGACAGCAAAACTTGTATAGGTACCATAGTGATTTAGGCATTCAATAGATAGGCAAATGTATTGAATTAATATTAGTAATGATTCTTTCGCATCTGAATATAAAGTGTAAAATCCTAGTCAGATTTTTTATTTTGTGGGAAGGCCCATGCTAAGGCCTTCCCCTTTTTGAAAGTAATCATGGAAATGTTAATTTCGTACCAATAATGTCAATAAAAAAATAATGAAAAGGGAAATTTTAAATAGAATCTCAATAGAATATTTTAGTAATTCAGATATAACATTTTGGATGCGTCCATTACAGGACCTGCTCTACGAATATCCAGATCTCGAAGACGAGATGGCATGGGATACCTTTGGTTTGATGTATATAAGCAGTGGAGATGGTACAGTAAATCTTGACGGATATAAATACGAATGGACGAACCTAAAATTGTCATTTTTAAAATTGGTTCTGTATCAAAAATTGAAATCTCCAGGAATGCTGAAGGTATTTTGATCTGTTTTAAAGAAGAGTTCTTCAATCTCAGATATACCAATAATATACTTTCTGCATTTTCATTTCTCCAGCAAGGAGCCAAGTCGTACATGAGACCAAAAACAGATCAAGTTAGTAAAATTGAACAACTGATTCAATTTATGTGGCAGGAATTTTCATCTACAACTCGAGATAAAGATAAAATTTTAAGGTCTTACTTAAACATTATCCTATTTGAAATTCAAAATAATTTTTCTAAATTGTCACAAAACACTGGTTTAGAAAGCATAAATGAAACAATAGTGCGCTTTGAGAGACTTGTCAATCAACAATTCATTATCTCAAGATCACCTTCTTATTATGCAAAACAACTTTTCATATCCGAAAACTACCTCAATAGACTATGTAATCGTTACAGACACAAAACTGCAGGCGACATCATTAGGGATAGGGTTTATTTGGAAGCGCAACGATTACTACAGCACACGCAAAATGTCTATATCCGAAATATCAGAGCAATTAGGTTTTGACTCTGCTTCATACTTTACTACATTTTTCAAAAAGAAATTTACGTTAACTCCTGAAGAGTTTCGATCAAAAAATCTCTAAAATTGGCATACTTATAAACCTTAAAATGAATCAAAACTTACACAAAAAACTATATTTTCCCTTTTATATATTTCTGTTTTTTTTTGATGATACGAAAAGTGAAACTAATGTACTAATTAGTTATATCATGTCTTACAAAAAACAACACTCTTTATAGAAAAATACAAACTAAATGGTTGATTTATAATCATTTAAAGCATGTTTATTTTTATATTTTCATATCCACGAAAGATTACCTTTGTATCCATTTTTAAACAATAGATAACAATAAATACATATGGATTTTCCAGCTTTTCATCTCGATTGGCTCAATGATCGCTTTCTAATAGCGATGATAGCCATTCTTCACGTATTGATAAATCATGGTTTGGCAGTCGGGTTTATTCCTTATATTGTGTGGCTTGAACAAAAAGGAGTAGCCCGATCTGGCAAAGACAGAATTACAGATCCTGAGTGGGACTTGATGGTCTATAAGAAAATGAAAGTTGCCTTTATTATTACTACTACTATAGGGGCTATGACAGGTGTAGGCATTTGGTTTTCTGCTGCCTTGGTCAGTCCAGCATCTATAGGAAGTTTGATACGGGTTTTCTTTTGGGCTTGGTTTATAGAGTGGATTGTTTTCGTAACAGAAGTTGTATTAATTTTAATTTATTTCCTCACATGGAAAAATTCAAACACTTCTTTCAAGGCCAAAATCAGACATATCAGATTTGGATGGTTTTTAGCGGTCTTCTCTTGGATTACGATGGCCATCATAGTTTCTATTCTTGGATTTATGATGGACCCTGGCAATTGGAATACTGATCAATCTCTGCTAAATGGCTTTTCGAATCCTATATATCTACCACAATTACTTTTCCGAACACCAACTGCCATGGTAGCTGGTGGTCTTTTAGGCTTGGTAATGACTACCGTTTTTGCTAGTAAAGGCAGTTTCGTAAGGAAAGAAGCAATAAAAAGCGGTGCAAAATGGGTATTGATTTGGGCACCTCTATCTCTAATAGGTGCCATGTTTTACCTACAATGTGATGCCAGAAGCTATGACAGCCAATATGAGTACCGCTGTAGGTACAATGGGCTTCGAGCAGTATTATGAATCGCTCAAATATATGATCGTAATAGCGCTCTCTTCCATTGGTATTGTAGCAGGTTTAGCTTTGTTGTTTCCGGCTCGTATCAACTTCAAGCTAGTGATTATTCCATGTATTTTGGCATTTAGTTTCTTGGGATTGTTTGAGAGAGTGAGAGAATTTATTCGCAAACCATACGTAATTGGCAATTATATGTATAGCAATATGATCAGAAAAGAAGACTATCCCTTGTATAAAAAAGATGGTATCCTTAAGCATGCTACCTATACATCAGTCCATGAGATCACCGAAGAAAATAAAATCGAAGCTGGCGAAAATATTTTTATGCTCACTTGTAGTCGATGTCATACTACGCAAGGTATCAATTCTATCACTTATGTATTCGAAAGAATGTACGGCATGGGCAAACCATTAGAAACCGAAGCTATGGCTGCATATATACCAAATATGCATACCGGACGTACATATATGCCTCCGTTTCCAGGAAATAAAAAAGAATTGGATGCTCTCGTTACTTATATCAAACATCTGCAAGCATCAGGAGAATCACTTCCAGGAGCCCAAGACGTAGGTGTCAACATCAATCCGCCAAATACAAACTCCCGTACCCAATGATCTACCGCTACCATTGCCCCTGCCAGAATGGATGTTAGTGTTCTTGCTTGTGGTTTCGTTTTTAATCCATCTCATCTTTGTCAATCTAATGGTGGGCGGTACAATACTTTCTTTAGTGAGTCAAATCAAAGGCTTGAAAGATGATGATTATCACAACCTATCTCACGAAATAGCAAGGACCATTACCGTCAATAAAAGTTTGGCCGTGGTTATGGGTGTTGCACCACTGCTTTGTATTAATACACTTTATACTATGTATTTCTACAGTGCCAATGCATTGACAGGAATCATGTGGATAGCTATTGTACCATTGGTCACTGTCGCCTTTTTATTGACTTATCTTAATAAATATACTTGGAAAACCTTAAGATAATAATAGACCACTTTGTATTGCAATTTTATCTTTGGCTACGGCAATATTTCTATTTATTCCACTAATATTTTTGACCAACGTCAACTTAATGCTTTTTCCTGAAAAATGGGGATCGGTGAGTGGCTTTTTAAGTGCGCTTCTTTTGCCCAATGTGTTCCCAAGATATTTTCATTTCATTTTTGCATCATTAGCCATCACTGGATTATTTCTATTTTGGTACATGGGTAGAAAGAGTTACCCTTTCGACAATTATTTTAAAAATTTAACTAGATATGATCTCAAAAAGAAGTTTTACTCCTTGACATTGGCAGCATCTGCCGCACAATTTGTTATGGGGCCATTGGTCATGCTCACTCTGCCCACCAAAGGATTTAGCTGGAATCTGATCTTAGTTATTCTTACAGGTGCTTCTTTTTCCTTGCCTGCAATGTATTGGATGTGGAAAGCCATCACTGGAGACGAATCGAATATTGACAAGAACTTTGGAAAAATAGTAACGCTTCTTTCCATAACTGTCATCATGATGGGAAGTGGAAGACATATCTATAGAGCCAATGCCTTAGATCCTCACCGAAAACTGATGGCTGCAAAAACAGAAGCTTTCATCAAAGCATCAGAAGAAGCAAGAAATAATCCTGAAGAAGAAGTGACTCTGGAGATAGACACTACCTTGGGTGATGTAGCCGTAGGTGGCGCAGTGTTTAAACAGTATTGTGCAGCTTGTCACCTTAAAGATAGCAAACTTGTTGGCCCTCCGATTTTGGAAATGGTTAGCATTTATAAGGATAATCCTGATGGCCTTATTTCATGGATAAAAAATCCTGGTAAAAAAAGAGCTGATGCACCACAAATGCCCGCTTTTGGCAACCAATTGGATCAGGATCAACTTAACGAAGTATCAAAATATATCTTATCAATAAAATAAATATTATCATGATCAACGAATATATCACTGTCCTGTGCAAGTATAGGATTTTACTTTCTTTTACAATTATTGAGCTTAGGGTGCTTTATTTTGGATTTTATCAATGGTGGAAAGGAGTTTAATGTATCCTTAGGAAGAGTTAGTTCTCTTATTTTGGGTACATTGGTTCCGCTTGTTTTGACATATTTGTTTCATTCTCATGTGATTACTTTGACTGAGTTGTAGGACTTGTGATTGTTTTGCTACTCATGGCATTGATGATGATGTCTGTTACATTACAATCCTACGCACTTTTCTTAAGGAAAGATGATGAAATTGTCAGACAAAAAAACCTTAAAGAAGAAGATTATGAATTTCTAAAGGGATTGTATTAAGAGTATAAAAAGTAAGCCTTCCATTCCCATTCTCCGGTTTTTGAGCCTCCGTACGCATGTTTATCATTGAGTGTTTTGATAAAGGCTCTTCTATATACTTCTGCTTGTTTTAAAAAATCTAAATGGTGTATCATATCCGTTCCTGCTGAGCCCATACTTAGATTTTGAAGGGAGGCAAAGGGATTGATGATACCGCTTAATTGATAATTTCTTTTTTGGGATAGCAACTGTTCGTAAAACTGACCAAAATGTTTGTCCCAAACGGAATTACCATAACATTCTCCCTTTGGGCTTCATTTCTATTGTGGACTAAAGGGAAATCATTGTTTTTCTGGATGGCAGCAATGGCATATTCAGGTATCTTATTATTAGATAATTTTATTTTGGGTGCAAAATATCTGGAGTTCAAGTTAGTCCACGAACCCTGGGAAGCAGCATATCCGATGTCCATGTTCATAGGATTTGGAGAAGCGATCTTTCATATAGTTTTTGCTGGTTTTGTGGTTTGGTTGATCAAAGATAGCAGAAAGAAGCGTCTGTCAAGACAGGAACACCTATATCAATATGACAGTGCTTGTGGTATCCAATAGGATACTGGTTTGATGTTGGACGAAGATATAAAAATATGAAGAGCTTAAATATAAGTAATCAAAAAAGTGTAAAATCCTAGTCAGATTTTTTATTTTGTGGGAAGGCCAATGCCAAGGCCTTCCCTATTTATGGGCTGCTTGAAAGTCGGTAGCTTTCTATTTTATGATAGCTATCGGCACAAAAATGTGTTTCAAAAACCAGAGATAGTGGACATAGCCGAAGGGAAGTGCGCAGCACCAAAGGCAAATAAGCCTTTGATGTAGGGAACCCACCACAGGCTGGGTGGGCAGTAAAAGAGCTTCTATTAGCAAAGAAAATAATTAATTTAACGTGAATAATGGATAAGAAAAAGCTATAAAAATTATTAAAATAGGATATTTAATATATTAGCGCTTGATAACCAACTAATAATATTAAAATCTCCCTATATGTTAGACGACAAAATTATAGAAATATTTGTACATATCGATGATTTTTGCATTG
This sequence comes from Saprospiraceae bacterium, assembly GCA_016718205.1. Taxonomy (GTDB): domain Bacteria; phylum Bacteroidota; class Bacteroidia; order Chitinophagales; family Saprospiraceae; genus OLB9. Next base: position 827,207 of record JADKEB010000031.1, on the reverse strand, counting down.
AATTTTCTGATCAAATCAAACATTTTAGATTAGAAGACCCTAATAAAGGCTTAAGAAACCGAGCTTGTAAACTTTCAGATTCCGAAATTATGACCATACTTGTGTGTTTTCACCAAAGTCATTATACTAACTTTAAAGCCTTTTATACCGAAATGGTTTGTAGGTATTGGACTTCTTTATTTCCTAACTTGGTCTCATATGAGCGATTTAATGCCATACAAACTAAGGTGATGATCCCCTTGATGTTTTATTTAAAGCAGCATGCTTTAGGTTGTAGCCGTGGTATCAATTACATTGACTCTACTACCATTAAAGCATGTCATATTAAGAGAGAAAAGCAGCATAAAGTACTGAAGGGTTTTGCCACAAAAGGTAAGAGTACGATGGGTTATTTCTATGGCTTTAAGTTGCATTTGATTATAAATGACAAAGGAGAAATCTTAAGCTTTTACCTTACTAAAGCCAATGTTGATGATCGTAATTTAAAGGTAATCAGTTCGTTAACTGAAAATATATTCGGAAAACTATACGGAGATCGAGGGTATATTTCGCAAGCCCTTGCTGATTTCCTATGGAATGATGGTGTTCACCTGGTTTATAAAAGAAGAAGCAATATGAAAGACCAAAATATATCCGATACAGATAAAATATTACTTCGCAAAAGAGCACTGGTAGAATCCGTAAATGACGAACTTAAAAACATTTGTAACATCGAACATACCAGACACAGAGCCATGAAAGGTTTCTTAGTTAATTTGGTAAGTGCTTTGATTTCTTATCAGTTTTTACCTAAAAAGCCTTCGCTGAATATTCAGCCTTTTGAAAACAACTCAAATCAACTACTTTTGTGTGCTGCTTAACCATTATTCACGTTATTTAGTGATAATAACAGGTTGGTATCTTACCTTCACATTGCTATCAAAGACATAGCTAAAAGAAAAATGTAAATTCAAATATGATACAGATTACTGATGTCAAAGTTACACGACATATAAATCTTTATTGATAATTAGTTGTTATAAATTAAAGTCAATATCTGTTTCTTTTGAAATTGTACATAAAATACATGGTATCCATAAGATGCAAGATGGCTGTAAAAGCAGTCCTTGATAGTATGGGTTTGCATTACAAATCTGTAGAACTGGGAGAAGTTGACATCAAGGAGGAACTGAGCAAAGAGCAGTTGGACGAACTCAAAAACCGTCTGATGATATCATCACTTTTGCTCATGGACGATCAAAAATCTATCCTGATAGAGAAGATCAAAAGTGCCATCATAGAGATGGTACACTATGCAGATGAATGGCCCAGGGTCAATTTTTCAGATTATTTAAGTGATAAACTTCATCATGACTATACTTACATGGCCAGTTTGTTTTCTCAGTTTACAGGAATTACAATCGAACATTTTATCATTGCACACAAAATAGAAAAGGTAAAAGAATTGTTACTTTATGATGAATTGAATCTGACTGAAATTTCATACAGACTTAATTATAGCAGTGTGGCCCATCTTTCCAATCAGTTCAAAAAAGTGACTGGTCTTACTCCTTCATATTTTAAAAATCTGAGAGAACATAAAAATCGAATTCTTTTGGAAGATGTCGGATAATGGTTTTTTAAGTAAACTTATATTTTTATAGTTTTAACAGTAATATATGAAGTCGCTGCATGATGTTTTAAAGATGTAATGTATATCATTAATTGTGTAATGTATTTATATCCAAATAGTTACACCTTTGTATTGTTCTGTAAATACAACGAAATCATGGAAATCTATTACACGTGTATAAATAATTGATTTAGAATGAATTAACATTCTAAAAAATCAGAGCATAAACACTTCTTTATACAACCTTAACTCAACTTGTCCCAAATAAATACATGTTGGATGGCTGACATCGAAATAAATTCAGAGGCAGGATATAAAATTAAAAGGAAAGGGTTTCCCCAAGTATAAAAAGGAAAATGAGTTTGGAGACCTTTACATTACTTTTCAGATAAAGGTACCCACCAATCTGACAGAGAAAGAAAAAGAATTGTTTTATGAACTTCAAAAATTAAGACAAGATGCCCGCAAATAATCTGGTACTAATACGTCATTTTTGTTTACACCATCAGGTAGAAATGTCATTTATTGATTCACTGCAAGAATATGGCTTGATCTCCATGCACATCATCAATGAAGATAAATACGTTTTGCCGGAAGATCTGAAAGCAATAGAAAAAATGGTGGAATATTATTATGATTTGGGCATCAATCTGGAAGGAATTGAAGTTATTTTCAATCTTTTGATGCAGAATGAATCATTCCGCAAGAAGCTGGAAATTGTACAAAGGAAATTAAATCTATTGGATGCCGAATCAGAATAATAGTTGTTTTGAAATTTCTGTATCCATTGTCTTCTAGCTTTTTCATAAATATATGGGTTCTAGTCAATCATGTAACAATTATGATTAATTGTGTAATGTATTAGTATCCAAACAGCTGCATCTTTGTATCGTTAAATAAATATAGCGAAAGCATGGAACTTTAAATCCTAAGCCAAAAAAAATTACGACTTTTCAAAAGCAAAAGGAGCATGAAAATATTTTTAATAATAGCCACCATCATTATAATAGTTTTGTTAATATTTCAAATCTATATCACTATGGCAACCGGGAAATCAGAAACACAATCTTACAAGGTAATACGGAAAGATAATCAATTTGAAATAAGGTATTACCCAGCAGCAGTAATTGCCCAAATATCTTCTACATCGAAGTCATATCGCGATCTTGGATATTCTGGTTTTGGTAAGCTGGCAAAATATATTTTTGGTGGAAACAGTGACAAAAAACAAATAGCTATGACTTCTCCTGTTCATATGGATATTGGCGATTCTACATCCACGATGGCTTTTATCATGCCTGCCGAATATAGCAAAGATGATTTGCCAATACCAGATAATGCTGAGATTGACATTCAGACAAAAGAAGCTGAATATGTTGCCCGCTATTACGTTTGGTGGTTTTGCCAGTGCAGCGGACATAGATAAACATAAAGCTATACTTCAGAGTCAGTTGACAGAGAAGGGATTACTTATTACGGCAATTTTCGTTTTCTTGGATACAATCCTCCCTATCAGATTTTTGGCAGAAAAAATGAGGTCATTGTCTCTGTAGATGAAGCACAATTTTTAAACAACAATCATTAAAACTTATAAATATGGATTACCTCGAACAAATTATTCCAATGCCCAGGATAGGTGACAAAGCACCTGAATTTAAAGCGATAACCACCCAAGGCAATATTAATTTCCCTTCAGACTATGAAGGTAAATGGGTGATCCTTTTTAGTCATCCAGCAGATTTTACACCAGTTTGTACTTCTGAATTTATGACATTCGCACATAGGGAGCCTGAATTTACAGCACTCAATTGTCAGTTAGTTGGTTTGTCTATTGATGGTTTATACAGTCATATTGCGTGGCTTCGAACCATCAAGGAGAAAATTGAATTTAAAGGCATGAAAAATATCGAAGTAAAATTTCCGCTAATCGAAGATATAACCATGGAAATAGCTAAAAAATATGGAATGATTCAGCCGGGAGAAAGTTCTACCAAGGCAGTCAGGGCAGTATTTTTCATAGATCCAAAGGAGTAATCCGTGCTGTCATCTACTATCCATTGTCGATGGGAAGAAATTTTGATGAATTAAAAAGGGCTTTGATCGCTATGCAGACGGCCGATAATTATGGTATTGCGACACCTGCAGATTGGCAGCCTGGTGATGATGTGATCGTACCTACCGCAGGGTCTTGCGGTGTTGCAAATGACAGAATGGAAGCAAAAGAAGAAGGCTTGACATGTTATGATTGGTTTTTTTGCACAAAGTCATTGTCTTTAGAAAAAGTAAATAATCCAAAAATTTAAAAGCGGGCCTTCTCTCTATTGCGGGGATCAGGCAAAACAGGTCAAAAAATAGCAAAACGAGCATTCGATTTATTTTTAAAGTTTTAAATCAAATAAAATGAGCCCTAAAAATGCCAAATACAATTACATTTTTTACAAACCAACCGAGAAAGAAAAATCGCTGTCCGAATATTTACATTATTCCATAGAAGATGACATTTATTCTGAAAATATTGAAGAAAATAACTTTAAAACGGATGATTTTTCTCAAAAGAGTACATTTTTTAATCCAGGTGGCATCCGGAACGATTCTTTTCCGGAAAAAGATATATTAATAGGAGCTGAGGAATTCATAGGTCTGGAATGGGGCTACGATAACGAAAAAAATGACAATGAAGAGCGTGAAAATAATTTTTACAATTTTGGAGGAAACAACCACTCTGATACAGAAAATACAGGAGAAATTTAAAATTGAACTAACTTGAAAATATAATAATATTATGAATGTAGCCATTGGAATCACTGACAATCACCGAACTGCCATTGCCATTGAATTGTCAAAAATACTAGCAGACGAAACTGTCCTTTGTATCAAAACAAAAAACGCTCATTGGAATGTTGAAGGCCCGGATTTTTATGATAAACACAAATTTTTTGAATTCCAGATCGGGCAATTGGATGAGATCATTGATAATGTAGCAGAACGTATCCGTACTATCGGGCATTATGCTCCGGGCACATTAAAAGCATACCTTGGATTGACCCACCTTACTGAGCAAACAAGAGCAAAAAATGATAGTCAAGGGCTTATCAAAGATCTTTTGGAAGACCACGATAGTATCATCTTGAACCTAAGAGAAAATATCAAAAGTTTCAGTAATGAATACCATGATCAGGGATCTGTTGATTTTATTACCGGATTGATGGAAACTCATGAAAAAATGTCCTGGTTTTTACGATCTCATATTGTATAGTGAATATAAAATAATTTAAGTAAAAAAAGAGTGATGGTATCGATGACCATTACTTTTTTTTGAGTAGTAATATTTCACAGTTTTCAGAAACGAGTGAGCAGAATATTTGTTATATACTTAAGCAATATGGTCAATCTGATTTTTTTCAGCCTTCGGGGTGTATTGTTTTGATGTCTAAATGCCTGGCCTATGCATGTGAAATATCCCATTATCAACCCGCACACTTTGTCCATAGATGATATCTTAATATCGTTTAGTGTTGATAGAGATCGAGGGTTGACTGCATCCACCTCAGCTCATCGCAATATTCAGTTTGGACTCAACCGCTTTGTGTTAAAACCGCCCAAAAGTTTCTGGTTAGTTCTATTAAAACAATTTCAAAGCCCGATAGTCTATTTACTGACATTCGCTGCATTGATTTCCCTTTATTTTCATAGTTATATCGAAGCTATTGCTATAGCTGTAGTACTGTTAATCAATGCGTTGATAGGCTTTTTTCTGGAAATGGAGGCACGCAGGTCCATGAATGCCCTAAAAAAAATGGATATTATTACATGTAAGGTCATCAGGGATGGTACTCTTCATGAAATTAATGCTGAAAACATTGCCCCAGGTGATTTGGTGGATTTAGTGTCAGGTGATGTTATACCTGCGGATGGTCGTTTGATAGAGTCAAATCTTTTGCAATGTGATGAATCATCTTTGACCGGAGAATCTTTACCAACTGTTAAAAATACAGAAATATTACCTGAAAAAACTACTTTGGGAGACCAGATCAATATGGTTTTCAAAGGTACATCTGTGATGAATGGGCATGGCAAAGTGGTGATAACGGGTATCGGCAAAGACACAGAACTCGGAAAAATTACTTCTTTGGTAGAGAGTGCTTCATCTGCAAAAACCCCTTTGGATTTAAAACTTACCGCTTTGAGCAAAAAATTGATTTGGGTCATGCTATTTATGACGCTCATATTTGCCGGTACAGGATTTATACAGGGTAAAAACTGGTTGATAATTCTGGAGACATCCATCGCATTGGCAGTTGCCGCATTTCCTGAAGGACTGCCCATTGTCGCTACCATCGCTTTATCATATGGTATGTTGTTGATGGCCAAACGTGGCGCAATCGTAAAAAACCTTTCCGCAGTGGAGACTTTGGGTAGCACCAATGTGATCTTGACAGACAAAACGGGCACCTTGACTGAAAATGTGATCTACGTAGATACTTTTGGTTTTCCGGATGAGACTATATTTGCAAACATAGAAAACAAAGTTTTGAAATTTAATGGCGGCGATATCGTACACAGCAAACAAAACTTTGAGTTAATAAAAATTGTCGCTGCTTTATGCAATAATGCATCTCTGCGTCAGGGTAACCGAAAAGAGAAGGCCCTCGGTGACCCTGTGGAAATTGCCCTGCTTCATTTGGTCAATACTTCCGGCCATAGTTATCAGGAATTTCAGAAAAAGTATGAAAGGACAGGCGAGGTACCTTTTAATGCGGATTCAAAAATGATGGCGACGCTGCACAAAAGCAATAAAGGAAATTTTGTTGCTGTGAAAGGTGCTGCGGAACAGTTGCTGGAAAAATGTTCTCATATACAAAATGGAGAAAAACTGCACTTACTGACTCCGGCACATAAACACAAAATACTTCAGTCTGCTGATGCTATGTCAGAAAATGGACTTCGGGTACTTGCATTTGCGTATAGAGAAGATAAGGAAATAGATGGGGATGATTATCTCAAGGATTTAACATATATCGGCTTAATAGGGTTTTTGGACCCGCCAAGACTGGACATTAAAAAAGCTATTATTGCCTGTCGGAATGCAGGCATAAAAGTGGTGATGATCACAGGAGATCATCCCAAGACTGCGCTTAATATTGCCGAAAAAGTTGGATTGACAGACGATATGAAACAAACGGTAATCAATGGGCTCGAATTGCCAGATAACCGCCCGCTTACTGCAGATTGGAAAGCCATGGTCCTCAGTTCTGCCATATTTGCACGAACGACTCCAAAACAGAAACTTGACATTGCAGAGATCTTTCAGAAAGCCGGAAATATTGTGGCAATGACCGGTGATGGTGTCAATGATGCGCCTGCACTCAAAAAAGCAGATGTAGGGATTGCTATGGGTCTGAGAGGGACACAAGTAGCCAAGGAAGCTGCCAACATAGTATTGAAAAATGATTCATTTACTTCTATCGCTGAAGCCGTAGGTCAAGGAAGGGAGATATTTAACAATATTAAGAAGTTTGTCATTTACCTTGTTTCGTGCAATTTGAGTGAAATTTTTATAATTACCGCACTAGGTTTTTATGCCCCGGCATCTACAGTCCTTCCACTTCAGATCTTGTTTTTAAATATTGTTACAGATATATTTCCGGCACTGGCATTAGGACTTGGCAAAGGCGATAAAACCGTGATGAAAAGACCACCACGAAGTCCAAAAGAAGATATAGTGACCCATAAAGATTGGATTAAAATTGCCTGGTATGCCATGGTGATAACTGTTTCTGTGATGTCAGCTGTGGTTTATTGCAAATTTTTCATTACCAAGGACCACCAAATACTCAATAATGTAGCATTCGTCACTTTAGCTTTTGCACAATTATTTCATGTATTTAATATGTCTTCACCCAAATCTAAAATATTTAAGAATGAAGTCACCGGAAATCATTTTGTTTGGTACGCACTTATATTGTGTACAGTATTGACAGTAATGGTTTTTTTGATACCTTATTTAAGAATGCCCTTGGGTTTGGTAGTTTTGAATATTGATTTGTGGTTGATTTCAATAGCAGCCAGCCTGGTACCACTGTTTGTAATACAATTATATAAGACATATTCCAATTTCAGAATTAATTCAAATATCTAAAATATAATATCATGCTTAAAACCATCTTCATTATTATCGTCATACTACACGGATTGATCCATCTTTTTGGATTTGTCAAAGCTTTTGAATTCGCAGATGTTTCAGCCCTGAATCAGGAAATATCCAAACCTGCAGGCTTTATATGGCTAATCGGAGCGATATTATTTGTCATCACAGCATTGTTACTCATGTTTAGGGTAGATGCATGGACATACTTCGGACTGGTAAGTGTCATAGTATCTCAGATTTTGATTTTTATGTACTGGCAAGATGCAAAATTCGGGAGTATTGCAAATGTGCTGATCTTAATTGTCATTGTGTTTGGCTTTTTCCACATGAATTTTAAAAGTAAATATAAAATGGAAGTAAAAGCCGGTTTTGACCAAACATTAGCGATACCTGATACCATGCTGGCTACCGATGATATAAAACATATGCCAGCATTGGTGCAAAAATATCTTCATTATACAGGAAGTATCGATAAACCTAAAGTGCATAATTTCAGAATAGATTTTGCAGGTAAAATCAGGAGTTATGAAGCAAAAGAATGGATGCCGCTCACCTCTGAGCAATACAACTTTATGCCTGCAACCAGACTATTTTTCCTGGATGCTACCAAAAAGCAGATTCCTGTCTCAGGTTTCCATAGTTTTAAAAATGGAAAAGCATATATGGATATACGTTTGTTGTCGCTGTTCAAAGTACAGTATATGGAAGGCAAGGAAATGAATATATCTGAAACGGTCACCTTTTTTAATGACCTTTGTTGTATGGCGCCGGCCGCTTTGATCGACGAGCGGATAAAGTGGTTGGAAACAGAAGGAAATAAGGTGAAAGCTACTTTTACAGATTTTGGGATTACGGTATCTGCGTGGTTACACTTTAATGAAAAGGGAGAATTGGTCAATTTCGTCTCTGAGGACAGGTATGCTGCCAGCGAAAATGGGGAGACTATCAAATTAAAATGGAGCACACCATTACGGGATTACAAGATAACAAATGGCTACAAATTGGCCAGTTACGCTGAAGCTATTTATACGTATCCTGATGGAGATTTTACATATGCTACCTTTTCCCTCAAAGATCTCAGAGTCAATGTAAAACAATAATATTTTATCAATGAATCTGCACAAAAAGCATGAGTGAATCATGTAATGAATACCATGAATTGTGTAAATATTAAAGGTACTAAATACCTTACCTTTGTTATGTAAATCAAACACATGATGACGATTTAGTTATCATAATTTATTAATCATTAAACCTTACTAAAATGGGAAATTTATTATATGTCATAGCAGTCATTCTTATCCTGGGATGGTTGATTGGTTTTATAGGATATAATGCAGGTGGTATCATACATATTCTATTAGTTATTGCCGTAGTAGCAGTTTTATTGCGTGTCATTCAAGGTAGACGCGTGGTGTAGAATTTAGCAAATCTATTGAGCAATTATGTAACAGATTTGGAGACTTAAATGTCCACCTTTGTAATATTATTTAATCAAGTCTCTGAAAAGAGCATAAAACAAATTAAAATGAATAAGCAAGAAGTAAAAGGAATGTGGGATCAGCAAAAAGGAAAACTAAAACAAATGTTTGCCAATCTGACTGATGATGATTTAATGTTTGCAGAAGGCAAAAAAGATGAGATGCTTGGGAAACTTGAGATAAAACTTGGTAAACCCAAAGCAGAATTAGACAAAATCATGTTGGCTCTCTAACACATTGGACTGTCCCATACGCAATCATACCACATAGCTATAAGTAGCTATGTGGTAAATTTATCTAAATCATAAAAACTTCAAGATGGACAATCAGGAAGTAGAAAAATCAAAAGTTTTTATTACTGTGGAAATCATAGAGTACGTACCCAATTCTGTGGTCATCAAAACTATACTTAAAAAATCTACCGGAAACATCACCGTCATGTCAGTAGATAGCGGTGAAGGTCTAACAGAAAAAACGTCTCCTTTTGATACATTTGTTCAGGTTATAGACGGGCAGGCAGAGATCGTTATTAATAAGATATCAAATTTGTTAAAAACCGGGCAGTCTATCGTCATACCTGCTCATGCACCCAATTATATCACAGCCAATGAACGGTTTAAGATGATATTAACGGTAATAAAAAGCGGGTATGAATAAATTTTGAAGTTACGTTGATGTTTAGGAAAATTACACACGATTTATGTGATTAAAAAATACATTTATTTAAAACAAACCATCAAAAATAATAATCAAATGTCTGAATATCAAAAATTAAGAAAAATCGGAATATGGATGGATCATACTCAGGCACACCTCATAGAATATGATGATCCAATCATCACAACCGAAAACGTCGTCATTACAACCAGGTTTAAAAATGACGGGAACAAAAATACAGATCAGAATGAAAGGATGATACACAATAGGGAACAACAGGATCAGGCCAAGTATTATAAAAAACTGAGTGATAAAATTATTGAATATGACATGGTTTTACTTTTTGGCCCAACTGATGCTAAAGCAGAATTGCTTCATGTAATGCAGGCAGACCATCATTTTGACAAAATAAAATTTGAAGTAAGATCTACGGATAAAATGACGGAAAATCAGGAAAATGCATACGTAAAGGATTATTTTTCGACATATAAAGTTGAAGAATCTCAGAATTAAATTTTCTGTTTAACAAAAATAAATGTAGAATAATGAATTCAAAAACTATAGGTATAATATTGATTGTGGCGGGAATTCTAATGACAATATATACCGGTTTCCATTTTGTCACAACCGAAAAAATAGTCGATTTTCATTTGCGCATCTTTTCCAAAATGTCCACAATTTGAAAAAAATACTCTACATCTCTTGGTTGCGACTATGTATCGCATTATTTGATTCGATGCTAATTCAGCTATTTATTGGCATATTTGTATATTTTGTACAATCGTAATGTGTTGGTATACTATCATTTGCTATTTTTTTTGAATCGCAAATCACCCATTTTGCTATAGATAAAAATCTGCATAATTGTTAATGTTTCTTATGCAAATAAATATGATCTTTGCGAAATAATAAACGTGTGTGAGTTGCACAAGGTAAATCCGTGTACAAGTGGATAAAAAACGTTTGTACACGGAAATTGTGGATAAATAAGCGCAATAGGCCTATATTTGATAAAGTATTGATATAGTGATTGTTGTGTAATTATAAAAAAAATAAGCGCAATATTTATGTCGCTTATTTAAATAGTTATGCAACATATTAAGAAAATAAATAATATCTTTGTATTTTTATCAAAAACATTTTAAAATGAAAAATCTCTTTTTTGTAATTTTTTTGTTAATCTCGACATTTTTAACAGGACAAAATTGTTATAAAGTTGTAGCTGATTTAACAGGTTTCCCAACTTCAGAGTATGAATCAATTTTGGAGCCATTGGCATGTTCATTAATAAATGAAATGCCAACTGAGTTTCAAAATCAATTTAAAGTGTATCACTTTGGTTTCTATTCTCAAAATGAGTTTATGCAAGGTGGATTTCAGGCAGCTTGGCAAATTGCAATTAATGATGCAAAGTCAACCACACCCTATTATTTACTGTTCGGCCGTCAAAATGAAGATAGTAAACGTAACTCAAGAATATGGGTTGAAATTAGCTTACCATCTACAGGAAATTTTAGTTGTCTGTCTGATGTGAATAGAGCTGCAATAAAATATAGAGTAGAAAATGCAGTAAATACATATTATAATTTGCATAAATCACCATTCGAGTATTCAAATGCAGAAAAAGAAGGAATAGTGAAGCTACAGTCTATTATTGTTGATATAAAAAATTGTTGTCAACCTGGAAATAGAAATATTTGCAGTCAATGTGAAGCTGAAAGTATATCTGATTATATGGTAGCGTCCGGGTTTGATGAATTTTTTATTAATTTAGAACAACCCGTATTCGGACAAAATTTAACATTCCAGAATTCAGTAGTTAATGATATATCTAACCGTAAAGTTTTAATTGGTGGAAATTCAATATTACTTGGTGAGTATTTAAATTCCTTTGTTAATGAACTTAACGCTAATGTTGATTTAGGACTAATTGTAACATCCAATTTCAATTTTTGTCAATTACAAACAAGGGAATTGGAAGCACTTGCAAGCCATAAGTATAATATATGGATACATTTAGATGAAAACGAAAGTAACTATTCAATCTCTAAGGAGAAAATTAAAATTATTCCACAAGACGATACAGCTTTTGATCAAGGGATTAATTTTGCTTTAACTTCTTTCGTATACAAAAAGCTTAATTTAACAGGAATAACGTTTACAACAGGAAATGATCTTTCGTCTGAAATTAGCGACTTTTTTGCAAACGTCGATGGTGGAATTGATCCTGTAACACCTCAAAATATTGCCGATAACCTATGGAATTTTCAACCCAAAATTGATATGTCTAAAGCTCCTGAATCATCGCCTAAAAATAGTTTAGGTGTACAACGAAATGGTAGATGGTTCTTTAAGGAAAGACTAAAACTACAAGATAAATCAATGTGGAGTTTTGACAATATTAACAAAATTAATAATAACTTAGCCCCAATAGTAGATGACGACTGGATCGCAAAAAATCCAAATCATGCAAGTTATAGTGGTCAAAAACTAATACATCATCATATCGATCATGGAAAAAATTGTGTGGCTATTCCTGAAGGAGCACATACCCAATATTCAAAATACATACATTACTTAACAAAGAAGGAAAAGAATTTTACAAAAGCACAAAAAATAGCAGCCATAAGACAAAAAATAACTAACCTAAATCAAGGAATGGCTTTGTGTGGTTTATTTTTGAATGTTACTGGTTTTTTAACTGGAGATCCAGGAAACTTTATAAATTGGTTCGGTCCTGCCAAAATAAATCAGTTAAAATATGATCCAGAATCTAAATTTTATGCACTTTTTATAATGAAGCCATTTTTGAAAAGGCGCCTAAATCGGGGTTTCATAAAGGTTGGAAAAGATGTGCATGGTTTAAAGCCTATGTTGATTACGCATGGGATGAAGAAATCAATAAATTTGTTGGTATAGGTATAGGTTTTGAAGGATATGTTTTTACAACTGAAGATAAGAAAACAAAAATTGAATTAACAGACTGTTTTATTGATGATCATCCTGATTGTATAGAGTACAAAAGTAGACAGTTTTGAAATTTTTTTTAATAATATAAAAATATAAAAAATTGGACGCTACAAATTTTGTTGCCAAAATCAATCAGCTAAGGGCCGGTTTAGATTACTTTGATCATTTTGATGATAATATTTCATTTACACTAAAAGGTGATAGTAGATATGTTTCAGAAAGTGATTTTAATAACGAATTTATTAGAAGATCATGTGTATCTGGAACCTACTATAAAAGTAAAGGTAATCTCTACCAATATGAAAATGAAATTGAAAATTTAATAATAAATTTTAATAATAAGAATATTTTTAAGATACTTAATGGTATATCTTTTTTGGACGACGTATTAATATTAAATGAAGGACTATATGTCTTTGGGACTTTAGATAGTTACCTTTGTTATAATGAAACTGGTAAAGTTTTTTGGATTGATTATGATACACATGAAATACTTAGTAATGTTTCAAATACACCAGAGTCTTTTTTAGATTGTATGTACGAATTGGCTAATAACAATATTAATCGCTCCCTAACTAACATAGAATTATTAACTAAACTTGTAAATCTTTCGGGCGAAAACGATAGTATTATATTTTATAAATATTTACTAGGGATCGATGAATAATATACGTTGCATAACAAAGTACTGAACGGATATGCCTCCAATCGTCGGGCATTATCGTCAGTACTGGCCGTTAGCATCGATTGAAGAGGAAAAGTCCTTCGAAAATCTAAAATCCTAAGCATAAACTCAACAAGAAACGGAGAAAATCAAAGACAGACGTTCAGAGTTACAGGATGAAGATGAGTAAGACGGCAAAGTACAATTTGAGAGATGCTGCGACCATGTTGGTCAAACGGTGGGAACTGCTGGGCAGCCAAAGTTAATTTATTATAATATGTTACAAAATTTTTCATTGAATTTTCTAAGACATAAAAATCCCATTAGGATAATCGTTTTAATCTTAATTTCATCTATCTTTAACATATCATGTTCTGATAGTACCAATTATATTAAGCAAATCCAGTACAAATATAGTGATTTGGCAAAATTTATCTTACAATCACAGAAGTCAGACTTAAGAGTTGGATCTGATGAATTTGCTATTAACTTCAAAAATCAAACTGGCTATGATTTTAATTTAACTCAATCCGATTATCTAAAACAAGGAAACTTATTAAGAGATTATGTAACCATGCAAGACGAAACTGTAATGACAAAGGCTTATCCTAGTCTGAGTAATTCTTTCTCGAAATTAATGTTGTCTATTTCCGAAGATTTAAAAAAATTAACTAATTTAGATACAGTTGAAGAAGATTTAAACGTTATAAAAAGAAAATATTCAAGAGATGTTAGTGTACTACAAATTAATGAGCAAAAAGGAATCGAAGGTATGTACGAAATGTTTATGTCTATAGCAAATGAAGAGGCTAATAATGTAGATGTTGTAGAAAATAGATTTTCTTGGAAATGTAAGTGGTACCAATGGGCTTGCGTAGGTGCTTCAGCAGCTGTAGCAGTAGGTTCAATTATAGCAACAGGAGGGGCAGCTGCGGCAATTTATATAGTTGCTGGCAGTATAACTGCGGTTGTTGCTTGTTGCTGGTGTGGCTGTAAATGTGATTTCAGTGGAACAGGATTTTCAGATTGCTAAATGAAAAGAAATTTTCTTTTTGGGATATTGTTTTGTATCTCATTCAAATTACTATCACAAAAAGGGCAGTTCAAAGAACTGCCCTTACCTCTCAATACGGATACTTGTTTCAATATATCTTTTAATTCATTATACCTGAATGAAAGTGTTTCTTCCGGAACATTCTGTCGTATTGGTCTTAAAACTTATAAAAAGTCTCTATGGCTCCAATATTTTACTACAAACTCCAATATTGAACTAGAATTTAATTTACCACCTAAAGATAGCTCCAAGTACTTTATTAGGGTTTATACTCAAGATATAAATGGTTTTAATATGTTATCCTGCAATGAATTTAGTGCAAAAAATAACCAACTACATACTGCCCTTACAGCTCTAAAAATTAATAAAACAATCTTAATAGAATTGTTAACTAATGAAGATGTAGATCAAAATTTAAATATTTGTGTAAAAAATATTGAATTAGAAAACTCAAGTTGCGACAATGCTATAAAAATATGCTCAAAATTGCCATTTAAATATAAGTTAAAAAAAATTAATCGCAACAATCAAATTTCTAATACATGCCTTGAAGAGCCTGGTACTTCAGTGTGGTTTAAGTGGAAAATTAAAAAAGAAGGTAGTCTTAAATTTACTATAAATTATAATGTCAAAACTGTAAATGATTTAGATTTTGTTTTATTTAAAAGTGAGATATCCAAAGATGATTGTTCTAAGCTAAGTCTAGTAAGATGCAGTAACGCATTCAGCAAATCCACGGGCTTAAATGATTCGTCTAAAGATGAATCGGAATCAGGTCCCTTTGCAGATGGTTTTGTAAAGTCTGTTTCAGTTAATGCAGAGGAAATTTATTATTTAGTAGTAAGAAATTTTTACTCAGATTTGATAGAGTTTGATTTAAATTTTAGTGGTGATGCGACCCTTTACGGTGATAAACCAACATTTGATTCTGATTTAAAAGATAAAATGATATTTTGTAAATCTACTAATCTATTTTTCTTGAAAGAACCATCTACAACAAAAAATTTCAAGGAAGTAGTTTGGCAAATTAATAATGGAAACAAATTTATTAATTTTTACAATGTAGATACTATTTCTCATACATTCACTAATTTTGGACTACAAAATATATCTCTATTGACCGTCGATTCATTTTCGTGTTTTCATAATGAAACTAAAGATTATTTTGTAAATCCATGTTGTGAAGATAATAATGTACATATTCAAAAAATAGAATCAAAAGAAAATGTATGTTTTGGAGAAAAAAAAGCATCATTATCTATTTTTCCAAATGTGGCAAACGAAAATTATTTAACAAAAATAATAGACGTGGATGCTATCCCCATAAAGTCTCTTAATAGAAAAGGACTTGGCGAAGGGGAGTATAAAGTAATACTTTTTGATAGTTTGGGGTGCTCAGACACCGCTTATGTTCAAATACAGGATCCAGATAGATTCAAAATAAAATTTAAGGATCAAAATATAATTAAGGAAATGGGAGATGAACATAATATTTCTATTTACGGAAATTATCCCATAAGTAACATATCGTACACCCAAAAGAGCGATGCATGCCCATATTCATTATTGGATGATAGACTAGATCAAACTATAATAATAAAAGCAGCAGGAACAATTTATGCAATGGCTACAAGTGAGGATGGATGCAGTGCTTTGGATACTTTATCTATTCAGGTATATCAAAGGCCATCTATAATTTGTGCGAATATCATGAGCAAAAATATTATAAACCAAGAAGTCTTAAAATGCTATCTCAAAAACGCAATTGTTGAATCCATAGATTTTAGTATTTATGATCGATACGGCAATCTAATGTTTAATTTAAAAAATCTTAGTTCAGCAGAAGAAATAAAGTGGGATGGCAGATTCAGAGATACATATTGTCAACCTGGTATATTTACTTGGAAAAGTACAATACGGTACATAGATTGCACTGTTGAAAATAGTTATGGTTCTGTTTTAATTTTATAACTTATATAAATACTTAAAAATGAAGTTCTTAGTTTTTTTATTTTTCTCTACCATTTACACTCTATCTGTTGTAGGTCAATATAGTGATAGTTTACACATCAAAAAGTCGTTTTTTGGATTAAAATACTATTCAAATGATCAAAAAATTTCAATCAATGAATTTGAAAACAAATTATTTAAAAATCGAAAATCTAAGTCTCATTTATTGGCTAGTCAAGATTATAAAAAGAAAGAACGAATCAGCAACTATTTGGTTTATGGTAGTGCCATAGCTTTTGGTGTAAGTGCTCTTCAAGGTTTAAAGCCAAAATATTTATATCCTTTGGGTGGAATTGTTTTAGGTTGTTCGATTTCTTCGTCAATATTTCATAAAAAAAAGCAAAAATTCCTAATTAAATCTGTAAATGCGTACAATATGCTCGAACAATCCAAATAGATGTCAAACAAGATATGGACGAATATACTCTGCCTGGAGAATCTAAATCGAATGAAGAAAAAAGAGTAGTTACTTATGAAGACTGGCTAAAATTAAAAGATGAACAAAACTGATAAGTTGATTAAAATTAAAGGACTTTTTGAAACCCATTTGTTTGTTGAAAATCTTGAACGCTCGATAGATTTTTACACAAATATTTTAGGGCTTGAGCAATGTTACTATGAAGGTGAAAGACGAACAGCATTTTTTGGATTGGAAAACCTAAAGAAGCAATGTTGGGTGATGCAACCTAATTATCAGACAAAATTACGATTAGTTAAAAAATGAAAAAAATATACCATATCTTTGCAATGAGAGGCTGATATGGGCGACATTTTGTACCAATTTTCAGATTGTAATGTGTAGGCCTACCATTGCATTTACATTTGGAGCTTTAAGTCTGACATTCGTTCAAAAAACGTGTCCTGCGGACGGCTTATTTTGAGAGAGCTTCCTTTAGGCTCGTATTACCCAATTTTCGTATTTATTTAAATTGGGTATGTTTGCTATTTCTTGATAAGCTACTTTAGCTTATACTTTGACTTTCTCTCTTTCTCCAAGATGGTGACATCCACTCTTACCTTGATCATACAGCACCCAAAATTTCGCTGGCGGCACTTTTGTTGCACCATGAGTTCGGTGGTTATTATAGGTATTGTAGAATACATCCAGTCTCCTTTCAGCATCGCCTAAGGTGGCAAATTCATCATCTTTTAGGCCTTGCCTAAGGTTTTATGAAAGCTTTCTATATGACCATTCTCTTCGGGAGTGTATGGGTGTGTGAATACTTGCATCAGGAAATTTTCTTTAAAAAATCCCCTGATTTCATCACTTGAAAATTGCTTGCCATTGTCATTGCGTATTTCAACCTGAAGTTGTACATCGGGCTTTAATGTGCCTTGAAAATAGGTGGCGATGATAAATTCCCATGCTGCCTTTACTTGTGTGGTACGCATGGAATATCCTACACTATAGCATAATACGTATCTGGTAAATGTATCTATTATGGTCAATACATAGGCATACTTACGACTTTGTTTGATCCAGATGTATTTGATGTCCATCTCTAAAATTTCCAATGGCTTGGTAGGTACTATCCGACGATGTTTAACATAGTCTTTGCCCGTTGATTTGGCCTTCTTTAGCAATAAATCATGTTCCCGCATAAGGCGAAACACTTTCTTGTGATTTATATAGTACCCTTTCAGGCACAAGGCTACACATATGAGTTTGTAATAATCTGCTTGATTTACGTCTCCTTTGATTTCACATATATCCTCAACAACTTTTGCATTAGGGACTTTCTCCATTTGATTTGTGTTGGGGTTTCTCCATTTGGTATCCTTTGACAGTGGTTTACCCTGTTTATTGCCTTTGGGCTTGTGATAAAACTGATTGCGGGTGATACCTGTTATACTCAAACAATCTTCAAACGACATCCCCTGAGCCCGATACTCCAATACTAACGAGACCTTTTCCATTCTGGATACTTTTTTTTATCAATTCGTCCTTTAACTTGCTTTCAAGTTCCTTCTCTGCCAGCAAGATTTTCAATTGCTCGTTTTCCCGTTCCAATTTTTTGATAAGTTGAACATTCTCAGTACTCTTTTTGTGCTTAAGACCTTCCGGTCCGTAAATAACCAATTTACTTTTCCAATAGTAGTACGTCCTGGAAATAAATCGTACTTCGCTAAAGTCACCTTGAGTCCTTTAGACTTTATTCTCTTCAATGATCTGGCGTTTCTCCACATCTGTGAATTTCTTTGTGCCTGATTCCTTGTCTTGCATGTGCATAGTTACAAAATTTTATTTGTAACTTTGTCTTATCTCTTAGGGGGCTGTAATATTTCATACAAATTTAATTCTTTAGTATTAAATATTTTTATTTTTCGTATAATAATTTTTTATATTTAATTATTTGCTAAATTGTATTTTGTGTTGTAAAGTTTGTATTTATACTCAAAATAAATTGGTTTGCGAAAATTTAATTTATCAATTTATTCATTTTGAGTATAATGGCGACAGAATTATTTGCAAAATAAATTCTCGTCGGTATAACTGAGAATGTTTACCTTTGGCGCAATAAACGTAAATTTTGGAGTTCAATTGGTTTGATCATATATTTGCAATACTCATTCTGGTGATCATACCGGTCATGTCTGTCATATCTCAAAAGATGTCCCCGGAACTGATAGAGTCACTACCACCCAAAAAACATTTATTTTACAGCAATGGCCTCATGCTTTTTATCGGGGCATTGCTTGTAATTACTTCCTGGAATATCAGCAAAAAGCCTTGGTACGCACTGGGTGTTGATTGGATTCAGCCTGATCCTTTGGTTTGGATTTTAAGTGTAGCCATACTTTTGATCTATAGTGGTGATTTATTATATGGATATATCAACAAAAGTTACTTTCAGTCCAGAATGGATGAAATGCAGCATCTCATGCCATTGACTTGGGATGAATTTAAGCACTATATCTTTCTTGCCTTCTCTGCCGGGATTTGCGAAGAGGTCGTATTCAGAGGTTTTATTGTTACGTATATATCATATTGTGCGATGGAATTGCCATATGGCACTTGGGTTGCGATTATCATTCCAGCCCTTGTATTTTCTTTGAGTCACATGTATCAGGGTTGGTTGGCAGTGCTGAAAATATTTATTATTTCCATGTTGTTTGGCGGTATATTCTTAGTTTCAGGTTCATTGATAGTAGTGATACTGATTCACGTTTTTATTGATATCATCTCGGGTTTGGTGGGAGTTTTTTCTTCTGCAGCTGCAACCGATGATTAATTCTTGAAACAGGCACGCCCATTACAAAATTTAAGATATTTTACCAAAACCTCGGCCTTTTTTTTACTTTTGCGCCTCTTTTGATATAATCTATTTTAGTTATGATTTCAGTAGATAGTCTTGCAGTTGAGTTCAGCGGAAAAACATTGTTTAGCGATATTTCATTTGTCATCAATGAAAATGATAAAATCGCCCTGATGGGCAAAAATGGAGCAGGTAAATCTACCATGATGAAAATCATAGCCGGAGTTCAAAAACCCACTAGAGGAAATGTAAGATGTCCGAAAGATGGGGTGATCGCTTATCTTCCCCAGCATTTGCTGACAGAAGACCACTGTACCGTTTTTGAAGAAGCACTCAAAGCTTTTGATCAGATTTTTATCGTAAGAGATCGGATGGCCTACATCAATCAGCAACTGGAAACCAGAACAGATTACGACTCTGACGAATACATGAAACTCATCGAAGAGTCATCAGAACTGGGTGAAAAATTTTACTCGCTCGAAGATATCAATTACGATGCTGAAGTAGAAAAAACGCTTTTGGGTTTGGGATTTGAACGTGATGATTTTACCAGGCCAACAAATGAATTTAGTGGTGGATGGAGGATGCGTATCGAACTCGCCAAAATTCTTCTTAAAAAACCAGACCTTATCCTGCTCGATGAACCCACTAACCATATCGATATAGAATCGGTCGTATGGCTTGAAAACTTTCTCATCCATAAGGCCAAAGCAGTGATGGTGATTTCTCACGATAAGGCATTCATTGACAATATCACCAACAGAACCATAGAAGTCACTATGGGCAGGATTTATGACTACCGTGCCAATTACAGTCACTATCTGCAACTCAGGGAAGACCGTCGAGTGGCTCAGATCCGAGCTTTCAAAGAGCAGCAAAAGACTATCGCCGAAAGCAAAGAATTTATCGAAAGATTCAGAGGTACCTATTCCAAAGCCAATCAGGTGAATTCTGTAGAGAGGATGTTGGAGAAGATGAACATTATAGAAATCGATGAAGTGGACACCTCAGCATTAAAGCTCAAGTTTCCACCTGCTCCAAGGTCTGGCGACTATCCTGTGATCGTCGATCATATGTCCAAAAGTTTTGGAGATCATAATGTTTTTGAGAATGCATCGATGACTATAGAGCGTGGTCAAAAAGTAGCCTTTGTAGGTAGAAATGGAGAGGGAAAGTCCACCATGATCAAAGCTATAATGGGTCAAATAGACTTTGTCGGCAAATGTGTGTTGGGACATAATATCAAAGTGGGATATTTTGCTCAAAATCAGGCATCACTGCTTGATGGAAATTTGACTGTTTTCCAGACGGTGGATGAGGTGGCAGAGGGTGAGATAAGAACACAAATTAAAACATTGCTTGGCTGCTTCATGTTTTCAGGAGATGATATCGACAAAAAAGTGAGCATGCTATCTGGTGGTGAAAGGACCAGATTGGCTATGGTCAAACTACTGCTCGAGCCGGTAAATCTCCTCATTCTGGATGAACCTACCAATCACCTGGACATCAGATCAAAAGACGTATTAAAAGATGCGCTACTTGCTTTTGACGGCACATTGATCCTTGTCTCCCACGACCGGGATTTTCTACAAGGACTCGCTGAAAAAGTGTTTGAATTCAAAAACAAAAGAGTGATCGAGCATTTTGAGACTATAGATGACTTCCTGATCAGAAACAGAATGGAAAATCTAAAGGAGATAGAAAGAAAGGCATAATGTTTATAACTCTATGTTGTGTACCGATAATTTGACCAAACGAGATTTGCGGCCTTCAAAAAGCAAAATAACAGTACCGTTATATTACCTAAATATCTATACTCAAAAAAATTGGATTGCGAATAATGATTTAACCAACATCTTGGTTATGAGTAAGGACGATGCGAAGCTTGTCTTTAAGAGTATGTTTAAAATTTTTCTTATTTGTAAATCAAGAGATTATGGTTCTGACAATAAAATAATCAACGCATTTAGCCTGCCTGCCAACTATAATATAGACGGGCAGGTGAACTAAATAAGGCGATTATTTTGAAGTCAGGTTCATAATACATTGATTTTAAGACAATAAAAATTTAAACATACTCTAAAGACATTAATCGTCTTTTTAATGAAGACATAATTTTTTTCAAAAAAAATTATCGTCGATATAAAATGAGATTCGTAGTGAGAGTTTCAAATATAGCCTGCCTGCCTAAGCGGCAGGCGAGGCAGGTAAAATCAGCATTTTTAGCGACAAATCATACTGTGAGCAGCTTCAGCTGTAGTCACTCCTATGGTGCGAAGCTAAAAATGATCCGCCGTGGCGGAGTCTGATTTTGAAATAGTTGGAGATCGTAATAAATTATCATTTTAATGAAAAATATCTTCGTATAATCATTTCATTTTAGGAAGCCTCAATATATACTTGGTATTTGGGATTGTGTAAAACACTGTGCTTTGTCCTCATTATCAATTAAAAAACATTCTTGAATTATACAAATTATATTTACCTTTACACGGTACAATAAATGATATTTTCATTTTAAATCCAACACCAATGAAATACATATTTCCAACCTTGATTTGTATCTTATTATTCAATGCATGTAAAGACAAAGTGATGACCGAAGAAGCTAAAAAAGTGTCGATTTCTTATCCAACTACACGAATGGATAGTACTGTTTCTGACTATTTTGGAAATAGTATAAAAGACCCTTATCGCTGGCTTGAAGATGATCTTTCAGCTGAGACCGGACAGTGGGTTGACGATCAAAACAAAGTGACTTTTGGCTACCTTGACAAAATTCCATTCAGGAATGACATCAAATCCAGACTTGAGAAATTGTGGAATTATGAAAAATTTGGTGCCCCTTTTAAAGAAGGCGATTACACATATTTCTATAAAAACAATGGGCTACAAAATCAGTCCGTGCTTTGGCGAAAAAAGGGAGTCAAAGACGCAGAAATATTTATTGATCCTAATACTTTTTCAAAAGATGGCACTACATCTATGGCAGGTATAAATTTCTCAAAAGATGGATCAAAGGTGGCTTATCAGATTTCAGAAGGTGGTTCTGACTGGCGCAAAGTCATTGTGATGGATGCCATTACAAAACAAATACTTGAAGACACATTAAGAGATGTAAAATTCAGCGGCCTGTCATGGAAAGGGAATGACGGATTTTATTATTCAAGTTACGACAAACCGAAAGGCTCTGAACTGTCTGCAAAAACAGATCAACATAAATTATATTACCACAAGTTGGGCAGTAGTCAGAAAAGTGACAAAGTGATTTTTGGCGATAAGATAAAAAGGCGCTACGTGGGAGGAACAGTGACTGAAGATGACAGATATCTGTTTATCTCTGCTTCGGTATCTACTTCAGGCAATGAACTCTATATGGTAGATCATCAGGACAAATCAGGTAAGGTAATCACCATGGTGGATAACTTTGAGAGTGATAGCTATATCGCTGATAATGATGGGTCTAAATTGTATATAGTGACCAATTTGGGTGCTCCGAATCAAAAAATTGTTACTACTGATGCTTCAACCCCGGGCATAGCCAACTGGAAAGAATTTATCCCTGAAACTGAAAATGTACTTGATGTGAGCACTGGCTGTGGATCATTTTTTGCACATTATATGAAAGATGCCTTGTCCTTCATCAGACAGTACGATTACGATGGTAAGTTGATCAGAGATATACAACTGCCGGGATCGGGTACTGCATCTATGGGCAATGCCAAGCGCGGTGAAAAAGAGATTTTCTTTTCTTTTAGCAATTATGTAACACCAGGCAATATTTATAAATTCGAACCTTCAACAGGCAAGACTGAGTTGTATATCAAACCAAAAATCAATTTTGCTCCTGAACAATATGAGTCAAAACAAGTTTTTTACACATCCAAAGATGGAACTAAGCTACCAATGATGATATCTTACAAAAAAGGTGTCAAATTGGACGGAAAAAATCCCACCATTCTCTATGGTTATGGGGGGTTCAATATAAGTCTGACACCAGCTTTTAGTATCACCAATGCAGTGTGGATGGAGCAAGGAGGGATATATGCAGTCCCCAACTTACGTGGCGGTGGCGAATATGGTAAAAAATGGCACGACGCCGGAACACAATTGAAAAAACAAAATGTCTTTGATGATTTTATTACTGCGGCCGAATATCTCATCGCCAATAAGTATACTTCGAGTGATTTTCTCGCTATTTCAGGTGGGTCCAATGGTGGATTGCTCGTAGGAGCGTGTATGACACAAAGACCGGAGTTGTTTAAAGTGGCATTGCCGGCAGTTGGAGTCCTGGATATGCTGCGTTATCATACTTTTACCGCTGGTGCCGGATGGGCATATGACTATGGTACATCTGAACAAAGCAAAGAAATGTTTGATTATATACTTGGATACTCACCATTGCACAATGTGAAGGAAGCCAAATACCCAGCCACATTAGTGACTACGGCAGATCACGACGATAGGGTAGTGCCGGCGCATTCTTTTAAATTTATTGCTGCGCTCCAAAAAAATCATAAAGGAGAAAATCCTGTACTGATCAGAATAGAAAAAAGCGCAGGGCATGGAGCTGGGAAACCTACCACAAAAATAATAGAAGAAGCGGCTGATAAAATTGGCTTTACCTTATTCAACATGAATAAATCATATACCATTGATATTAAAAATTGAAATATTAATACCAACTAGAATATTACTTCACTTTAGTGATTTTTAATTGCTCATTTGAACAAAGATCAGTAGAACAATCATTGATAACATAAAACCTAAATACGATGCAAGAGTTAAAAAATTATATCGACCAAAACAAGCAACGATTTCTTGATGAGTTGCTTGAAATGTTAAAAATACCTTCTATCAGTGCTGACCCTGCTTACAAATCTGATGTAGCAAAAACAGCGGATGTCGTTGCTGAAAGCTTAAAAAAGGCTGGATGCAGTCATGTCAAAGTCTATCCAACCAAGGGACATCCAATAGTGTATGGGGAGCACATGATTGATCCGAAATTTCCTACCATTTTGGTCTATGGGCATTATGATGTTCAACCTCCTGATCCTTTGGATTTATGGACCAGTCCGCCTTTTGAACCTGTCATCAAAAAAACAGAAAAACATCCTGATGGAGCGATATATGCCAGGGGATCATGCGACGATAAGGGTCAATTCTATATGCATATAAAAGCCTTTGAAGCTATGGTACAGCATCATGCTCTGACTTGCAATGTGAAGTTTATGATAGAAGGAGAAGAAGAAGTAGGTTCTGTAAATCTCGGTGCTTTTTGTAAGGAAAACAGCGAAATGCTCAAGTGTGATGTGGTATTGATTTCTGATACTTCCATACTGGGCAATGATATTCCTTCAATTACTGTTGGATTAAGAGGCCTTAGCTATGTGGAAGTGGAAGTCGCAGGAGCCAATAAAGATTTGCATTCGGGAGTGTATGGTGGTGCCGTAGCCAATCCAGCACAAGTGCTGTGTGACATGATCGCTTCTTTGAAAGATAAAAACAAACATATCACCATTCCTGGTTTTTATGATGACGTGGAGGTCGTTTCAGATGAAGAAAGAGCAGCTATGAACAAAGCACCTTTTGACAAGGGAACATACATGCATGACCTGGGTATTGAAGCCACTATGGGAGAAAATGGGTATACGGTGCTTGAACAGACATCCATACGCCCCACTCTGGAAGTCAATGGTATCTGGGGTGGGTACATAGGAGAAGGTGCTAAAACAGTCCTTCCTGCAAAAGCCTTCGCAAAAATCAGTATGAGGTTGGTTCCAAATCAAAAGAGTGACAAAATCACTGAGCTTTTTAAAAACTATTTTGAGTCTATGGCGCCTCCGGGAGTAAATGTGGTTGTCCGGCCGCATCACGGCGGTGAAGCAGCTGTAACTCCATCAGATACGCCGGAATATAAAGCCGCCGCCATGGCCATGAAACAATCGTATGGAAAAGATCCTATTCCAGTAAGAGGAGGCGGAAGTATTCCGATAGTAGCTTTATTTGAAAAAGTATTGGGTGTAAAAACCGTACTTATGGGATTTGGACTGGACTCCGATGATATCCATTCACCCAATGAGCATTATGGGCTTTTTAACTTCTATAAAGGTATAGAAACTATTCCTTACTTTCATAAGTATTATAAGGAGCTGAAGACAGGAGGGAAATAATTAAATGGGAGTTTTTATGGTGAAAAAAAACTTACCGGCAAAGCTAAATGGTGACTCAACCTAAACATTAAGTTATTAGATAATTGGTATAATATGAGGAAGTTTTTTAATAGCTAATAATAGAAAAAGCTTTATGCAGCCCGTAGGATGACCGCACGGTTTTTCTGAAAGAAAAAATAAAGCAAAAGATTTTGCTTCATAGAAAGGGAACCGATCAAAACCTTGATCGGCTACTACTGTCTGGTTCGATTACACTACGGGCAAAAAGGACACTCATATGAGTGTCCTTATAGCAGCCGGGATGACCGCACGGTTTTCTGAAAGAAAAATGAAGTAAAAGATTTTGCTTCATAGAAAGGGAACCGATCAAAACCTTGATCGGCTACTACTGTCTGGTTCGATTACACTACGGGCAAAAAAAAAGGACACTCATATGAGTGTGTCCTTATAGCAGCCCGTAGGATGACCGCACGGTTTTTCTGAAAGAAAAAATGAAGCAAAAGATTTTGCTTCATAGAAAGGGAACCGATCAAAACCTTGATCGGCTACTACTGTCTGGTTCGATTACACTACGGGCAAAAAAAAAGGACACTCATATGAGTGTGTCCTTATAGCAGCCCGTAGGGGAATCGAACCCCTGTTTCTAGAATGAAAATCTAACGTCCTAACCGCTGGACGAACGGGCCAAAATAATGCTTTTCTTCAAAAGCGACGCAAAGATAGATACATTAGCCAATTTACAAAACAGAAAACAATCTTTTTTTCAAAAAAAAAATATCTTTTTTATCAGACCAATATCAAGTATAATACCTGAGCAAATAATATTTTTAAAACTAAGGAAATGGGAAACATAAAGGAATACCCAATGCCCGGAACCCTGTTTTTTGTGATATCTGTCGCAAAATCCAATATCGCCGGCTGGTTGGCCGAAAACCCAAGTAAGAGGGAGTAAGGGATCTTGATCAGTTTGTATCCTATCCAAAGACTCAGCATGGCCGAAACAATACTCAGTAAGGTGCCCGCTGCAAATATCTGAATCCAGGCCCCATCATTCAGACTTTGTAAAAGTGTGTTTCCTGACCTTATTCCAATCACAGCCAGTAAAAGGGTGAGTCCCAACTGATTGAGTGTTACATTTGAACCATATGGCAAAGTCCATACTATCGGACCTGTTCGACGGAGAGTACCCAGTATTAATCCCATGATCAGAGGTCCACCCGCAAAACCAAATTTAAAAACCAAGCCGCCAGGTAAGGTAAATTCTATCATCCCTAAAATAAGACCTAATGCCAACCCAATACCAAAGGAAAACAAATCTATCTTATTGGAAGCGTAATAACTGTCGCCAAATAGTTTTTGAATGCTCTTAATATCTTCCCGTCTTGCAACAAACCTGATTCGGTCTCCCGGCTCCAGGATAGTGTCGCTTTTTGCAAGCATTTCGATATCGCCTCTCCGGATACGTGTTATCACGGCATTGTACTTTTCATGAAGATTTAATGAAGAAAGCTCTTTTCCCACCACATCAGGATTGGATACAAAGATCCTTACAATGTCATACTCTTTCCTGTCATAGGTCATATTGTTAATGGCTTCTTTGCCCATGACTCTTTGAGCTTCATCCAGTTCTTCCTGTGTGCCTACGATGATGACAGTGTCACCAAGACTCAATTTGATATCAAAATTTGACAACACAGTGCCATGAATCTTACTGTCTATTCTGCCAAAAACGATATTCCAATTGTACTCATTTATGATGTCACGAAGTTGTTTTCCAGTCATTTCGGCATTTGTGATTTCAATAGCTCTGCTGGTAAGGTTTTCATCGAGAGGGTACTCCTTTCGCAGCATTTGTTTTTCAGCATGATAATCTACTTTGAGAAATCGCTCCATGATTTTGATGGCTACCATTACACCCAACACACCCATGGGATAAGAAAATGTGTATCCCACCACCATATGTTGGATGGCGTCAGTATTTCCTTTTTCTTTAAGATTGACCATATCTATGACACCTGCCAATGCAGTCGTATTGGTCGAACTTCCGGTATAAATCCCAACTATCGTCGCTTTGTCAAATCCCATGAGATAATAAATCACTATCGTAAGCAGGGCTGAAAGTATTAACATCAAGATCACAAAAGCGATATCTCTCCACCCATTTTTACTGAATGACTCAAAGAAAGCAGGACCAGACCGCAGCCCTATAGTATATACAAAAAAGATGATGCCTATCTGAAAGATGATCTCCGGTACGTTAAATAATGGATTGGCAGCCCCGAAAGCAAGTCCTACAAAGAGCACTGCTGCCGTACCCAGACCTGTGCCTTTTATTCTAATATTTCCGACAAGATAGCCTATGGCTATCACCAGAAATAGTAGAATCAAGGGATTCTCAATAAGATATGAACTCATATTCAATATATAGTATGCTTTATCATCAACGATTTTTAGTGGTTTTGGTTGTATTTTTTCAAATCAAGCAGTATTTCTTTAGTGATTTTGATTCCTAAGTATTGGTTAATGCGCACTATCACGGTCTTTGAAAAAATCTGCTTTTTTTTTGACTATTTAACAATGCAGTGAAAAATTTCAGAATGGAACTCTAAACCGTAAAATCGCTCACCAGTCCTCCTTCGTCGGCTTAGTGGTCGATTTGCACCTTCATCATTTTCCCTTCTCCATGTTCCATTTTCAACGTTCCCTTCTCCTTTCTCCCTTTTTCAAAGCCAAACTTCAACAGCACCACCTCCATTTTTCGAAAATGTAAATCTTACTTGGTGGTAATCCTTCAATATGTGTTCTATTTCACTTTTCAGAACTCCTTGTCCCTTTCCGTGTATAATGGTAATATGTGGAAAATTTCTGTCTATCGCATCCCGGATAAACAGTCTTGTTTTTTCAAGTTGATAATCAAGTATTCTTCCTGATAACTCATTTTTCATATGTGGAGCCAACTTTTCGATATGTAAGTCGATCGTGTGATTAAATGTAATATCTAACACCTTTGCTTTGGCCTCTAAAGTTTTATTTTCACGCTCTAAATATGCATAAATATCCGGAAATACTTCCTTTTCTGGAACGATTTCAAGATTTTGAGCCGTTACTAAAAAAATCTTGTTATCATACTTAATTCGGGCCTTTCCTTCAGAATTGACACCTTCGAATATCCCAATCTTTCCCGAAGATTTGATCATTACTTTTTCCCCCATCCAAAGTTCACTAAGATTCATATCACACTCACATTTTAACCAAGCAATGAAAACGTCAGAATCTGATTTTTAGTTGTGTTTTTATCTCAGTTCTTGTATTGCCGTTGATAAGTTCATTTCCTGATCCTATAGTGTTTACATTTTCAAAGTAAGTGCGGCCAATTCTGAATTCCCAAGTGTAATTTCGCCCCAATCTTAACCTGGTATTGATATAAAATCTCGATCCACGATTTTGATAAAAAGGAATAAAAAACTCATAAAGAATATCATTTTCATAGGCATATATTCGGGCATCAAAGCTATTGATGTCAAATATTGCATACCTTGCGGTAAATGAAAATGGTTTAGCAATGGGCTTGTACACCACATCCTGATAAAAAAGCATGCCTCTGGAATAGCTTGATTTTTCAAAGAAAGAAAATTCTGCACGGTCTCTGATTTCCCATTCTTTGGTAAGTTTGTAATTAAAATGTAACCTCAAGCGTTGCAGTGTGAGATGCTCAGGATAATCTATGATCCTTTCATTGCTGCTGTTGAGCTGTTTCTTTTCTATGCGGTATTGGACATAAAAATCCATTTTTCTTTTTTGAGTATATGCCAGTTTGATTAGAATTTCATTGCCATCTGTGAGTCCGTCTCTGCGGTATGCCACCCATGGATGAGACCAGACATCTGCATAAGCACTCAGTGTTATATTCTTGAAAGGTCTCATTTCCATACCAAGGTAAAATCCTTTTTCATTGATAGGTTGTGTGGATTCTCCAAAGGCATTTGCATTAAGCACTTGATAGTCAGGATCATAATTCCTGTATACTGCTGATACGTCCAGTCTTCTGTCCAGTCCCATCAATACTCCGTGGATATGTGCTTGACCACCGTTGTTACTAAATGCCCCCTCGCCAAAAAATGTTAGATTCTTATAACGCCATGTATAGTCGATGCTGCTGTTGATCAGAGTTTTACCATTGAAAAGATACTTTCTGTAAAGCGCATCATCGCGAGTCAGTCTGGCATCAAATCCTGTGTAAAGTCCGTTTAATGCAATTTTGAAATCACGGATTTTATACTCGATTTTTCCACCTACATTTGTCTGATGGATGCTGTTTTTGTTTGCCGCCTCAGTTTCTGTACGGTGAAAACCATCAAATCTGATGGATCCAAAAGCATCAAAATCCGTGTTTTCAATGGTATCTCTTTCTACTGTGGCATCGATAGGTTTGTAAGAAACAAAAGCTGCTGCTTGGATAGATCTCGCTAAGTTGATGACTGCACCACCACCTCTGAAAAAATTCACCTCATTTACAGAGCTGTATGGTCTGATCATTCTACCGGCTTTCTTTACATTCATCACATAGGAAGATTTGCCGGCACCAAAGTCATTGTGCAGTATCAATCCCTGACCCATACTTACTGCAAAATCACCAAGAGAAACGATGCTCAAAGTCTTATTGATTTCTTTAGCATACGCAAACATTGAATAGAAATCAAAACCATACTTATTGTGATCATTTAAAAACGGTTCACCCGGGTCCTTTTCCATTGTAATGCCAGCTTTAAAGAGCTGCCCAAATTCATACCGGTATCTGACATAGAGATGATTTGGATCTCCTATGTAAGGAGTGGACCCAGATGCAGATGGCAAAAATCCATTTCTGTCTTCCAGGACTCTTTTACCTTTTATAAATAGGGTAGATGTTCCGTTTTTAAGAGCATCTTTAAAGTCAAGATTAAAATCCGCCGGAGCCACATCACATTTTAGAAAAGGAGTAACGTTTTTTATGACACCCATATCCCAAGATGGTAGAGATTGTAGTTCATATATACTAAGATATGAACCAAACTGAGTGCGATGTTTGATAAAGTCTGTGATTTGGATTTCATTCAGGAGATATAATTCTCTGAGATCATTTTCTGAAGCTTGATTGATGTTCAAGGGATTTTCGTAATAGTGGTTTAGATTCTCAAATATAGTATTGTAGTCAAAGTTTTCTGCATCAGTTGATTCTAGAAAGTCTTCAATGATATTTGAAATAATATTATTGGACTGAGATTCATCCTGACCGATGACATGATCGGACCAGAAAATAAAATAACATATGAATATTAAAATGAACCTCATATTTGTATAACTCGGGGTAAAACTAATGAATTTCGTAAAAAAATCAGAAATTATCTTGAATTATTAGCCAAGTTGTACTTTTTTATTTAGAAATTTTCTAAATAATAAGAAACATATTATAAAAATTGAAATTACACTTTCAGTATTTTACTTTTGTGGCAATTTTAATCCAAAAAAGTCTAATTATATATCTATTCTTCATAAAATATATATTAAAAAAACGTTGATGAAGGTTCATAAGTTTTTAAGTATCAGACTAATAGCCATCATGTCAATCTTGATATGGTCGGCTCTTTCCATTTCTGCCCAGGTTTCTGCTGATGCAGGGAAAGAACTTTTTAAGGCCAATTGTGCAGCTTGTCACGCCAAAGACATGCGTTCTGCGGCAACAGGTCCGGCATTAGGAGGATCCCAAGCACTTTGGGGTGATGATGCAGCACTTTATGCTTGGATCAGAAATTCTCAGGCTATGATCAAAAAAGGCCATCCGAGAGCTGTTGAACTTTGGAATAAGTATAAGCCGGTCGTGATGACAAATTTTGAAAAACTGACTGATGATGAGATAGGAAGCATCTTAGCTTATGTCAATGGTACCTATGATGGCACCTATGGTCCTGTAAAGAGCACTGCTTCATCTGCTAAAAAAGAAGCACCAAAAAGTCTATTACCACTATATCTTATTATTGCTGCAGTGCTGGCTGTCCTTGCACTTTTACTCACAAAAATTATTTCAAATCTCAATCAAATAGCAGCTGCCAGAGAAGGACGTTATGAAGAAACAAAGACTATAGGACAGATTTTAACTTCAAAAGGAGTTGTAACATTTCTCATCTTTGCTGCTATTATATTTGGTGCTTATACCACAGTCAATAAATCAGTAGAGTTGGGCAGACAGGAAGGATATGCGCCAGATCAACCTATAAAATTTTCACATGCTACACATGCTGGTGTCAATAAAATTGATTGTCAATACTGTCATGACAGTGCGAGAAGATCGAAACATTCGTCAATTCCGGGCACAAACACTTGTATGAACTGTCATGCAGCCATCAAAAACGGAAGTCAATATGGTACAGCTGAAATTACCAAAATTTTTGCATCAATAGGTTATGATCCTGCTACAAATAAATACATTGAAGATTATGAATCTAAATCAGAAGAAGATATAAAGGCCATTTTTACAAAATGGATCGGAGACGAATACAAACGTGTAAAAGAAAAAGGTGATTTGGATAGTGAAGGCGAAAGGGTGGTAGCACAACAGTGGGCTGACATCAAAAAATCATTGACCAACGATCAGAAAAAACAAATCCAGGGTCCGATAGAGTGGACAAGAATACACAATTTGCCTGATCACGTTTATTTCAATCACTCTCAGCATGTAACTGTTGGCAAACTTGAATGCCAGACTTGTCATGGAAAAGTTGAAGAAATGGAGGTTCTAAAACAAATGTCTCCATTATCAATGGGATGGTGTATCAACTGCCACAGACAAACAGAAGTCAAATTCAAAGACAATGCATATTATGCAAATTATACAAGATATCATGAAGAATTAGCTTCCGGTAAACGGGACAAAGTGACTGTATCTGACATCGGAGGTCTGGAATGTCAAAAGTGCCATTATTAATCATACTCAAACAGAGTAAAATTTAAATTACAAATAACAATCCTGAATATATAAATGAAAAATCAATCAGATAATATTTGGATAGGTCAAAAAGACCTTACGAGGGATGAAGAGTTTATGCAATTGGCTGAACAGGAGTTTGCTGAAGAACAAGTCAGTTACGCTGATATGACTTCCAATCTTTCCGGCAACAGAAGGGACTTTCTTAAATTTTTGGGTTTTGGTCTCGGTGCTGCCACAGTAGCCGCTGGTTGTGACATCCCGGTCAAAAGAGCCATACCTTATGTTGTTAAGCCAGACACGATTGTCCCGGGTATTGCAAATTATTATGCTTCTACATTTGTAAATGGAGGTGACTATTGTCCGGTACTTGTAAAAACAAGAGAGGGCAGACCAATCAAAATAGAAGGAAATGATCTCTCATCCATCACCGGAGGTGGTACTTCTGCCCGTGCTCAGGCATCTGTTTTGAGCCTTTATGATACCAATAGATTTTCAGGACCAAAAATCAAAGATGGTGCGGGCTGGAAAGACTCTAGCTGGAGCGAAATGGATAAACTTGCCGCAACAACCATTTCTGCATCTAATAATATCAGACTTGTTACAAATACTATAATGAGTCCAACAGCAAAAAAGGCAATTGCTG
Organism: Saprospiraceae bacterium; assembly: GCA_016718205.1. Classification (GTDB taxonomy): domain Bacteria; phylum Bacteroidota; class Bacteroidia; order Chitinophagales; family Saprospiraceae; genus OLB9. Next base: position 793,574 of record JADKEB010000031.1, on the reverse strand, counting down.
AGTTTTCTGCAAAATATCCAAGTGTAAAGGTTGTCACCTATGATCCGGTTTCTGCTTCGGCCTTATTGGATGCAAATGAGCAAAATTTTGGCGTCAGAGCCATTCCATCATATCATTTTGATAAGGCTGATGTGATCGTAAGTTTCAATGCTGACTTTTTGGGAACTTGGATTTCTCCTATAGAATATGCTGCTGCGTATGCAAAAGGCCGTAAGATAAATGATATCACCAAAGCCAGAATGTCAAGACATATTCAAGTCGAAAACCATATGTCTCTTTCAGGATCAAATGCAGACAACAGAATCCTTGTAAAACCAAGTGAACAAGGTGTTGCAATATCACATCTGTACAATGAAATCACAGGTTCCACTTCTGGTACCAATGGATTGAATGCTAAAGCAAAAAAGGCACTCTCCAAGTTGGCTGCGGAATTAAAAGCTGCAAGTGGTAAAGCATTGGTTGTAAGTGCATCCAACAATGTCAATGAACAATTGATGGTCAATGCGATCAACAATGCTCTGGGCAGTTATGGTACCACTATTGATATGGGGACCACTTCTAATCAAAGACAGGGAAATGATAAAACGCTGAAAAGTCTTGTTGATGAAATCAAGTCAGGAAGTGTAGATCTTATCATTTTTTTGGGAGCAAATCCAGTATATGATTCAGCATTCGGTACTGAACTCGCAGCTTCACTTGGAAAAGTAAAAAATAAAATTTCATTTGCTGGTGTGAATGATGAGACAACGGATATGTGTACGGTAGTGGCTCCGACGCATCATTTTCTGGAGGCATGGGGCGATGTTGAGGCTAAAAAAGGACATTTTACCCTCATTCAGCCTACTATTGCACCTTTGTTTGATACCAGACAAGCTGAGTTGTCGCTTTTGGTTTGGGCTGGAAGTGCCAATATTGATTTGACAAAAGACCAGCCTTACTACGAATACCTCAAACAATCCTGGAACGCAAGTCAGTTTAAAGCTCAAAGTGAATTCAGTTCATTTCAGGCATTTTGGGATAATGCAGTGCATGATGGAGTATTTAGTGCCGGAAATGGCGGTGCACCTTCCTATAAAAGCGCAGAAATCGGAGAAGTGACTAAACCTGTGAGTGCTGATTTGGAAATATCCTATTATGAAACAGTACATATGGCCAATGGCCAGTATTCAGGAAACCCATGGCTGATGGAGATGGCTGACCCTGTGACAAGAACATCTTGGGGCAACTATCTTGCAGTTCCGGTCAATTTCGATGGAGTAAAAACTATGGTGGGTTTTAATGATCTCGTAGATGGTGATTTGGTAGAATTGACTATAGGCAAAAAGATAGTAACATTACCTGTTATTCAGCAGTTCGGACAAATGCCTGGTACAGTATCATTAGCATTGGGTTATGGAAGAACTTTGGCTGGAAATACCGGAACAAATGTTGGTTTCAATGTAAACGACAGTTTGACCGTCGGTGCTGATGGCCCGCAATATTATAACACTAAAGTTACTGTCTCCAATAAAAAAGGAAAAGAAAAAGATTTTTCGTGTGTTCAGTACCATCATACTATTGGTGTCAAAGGAATAGATAAGGAAACAAATACAGAAATCAATGCAGATGAAGCTGCTTTAGTCTTCTTTGATTATTTCACAGGAGTAAAGGGATTTCAAGGTGCATTGACAGATAGGTCTGTGATTTATACATCCAATGTGAAAGAACTCAAAAATAGTGTAGAGCACCTTCAAAAAAGGAGAAAACACGCTCAACACCTGAATGAGCAACAAATATATGGTGGTTTTGACCACATGTATTCTTTGGGTCATCATTGGGGGATGCATGTGGATCTAAATGCATGTATTGGTTGTGGTGCTTGTACTGTGGCATGTATGTCAGAAAATAATGTGCCTGTGGTTGGCAAACATGAAGTAGCCATCCACCATGAGATGCCCTGGTTGCGTATAGACAGATACTATTATGGAGATGTTGAAAATCCTAATACTATCTATCAGCCGATGATGTGTCAGCATTGTGACAACGCTCCTTGTGAGAATGTATGTCCCGTAAATGCTACCAACCACAGTGCTGAAGGTCTCAATCAAATGGCATACAACAGATGTATAGGAACAAGGTATTGTGCTAACAACTGCCCATACAAAGTTCGTAGATTCAACTGGTTGGATTATACAAAAGCTGACATTTGGCCAGCAAACCAACCCAGACTCCAGGAAGAAAGTGTACCATTTATGGCAGATAACCTCACGAGAATGGTGTTGAATCCTGACGTTACTGTAAGATCAAGGGGTGTTATAGAAAAATGTAGCTTTTGTGTTCAGAGAATCCAGGAAGGCAAACTTACAGCCAAGACTGAGGGTCGATTACTGACAGATAGAGATGTAAAAACTGCATGTCAGACATCTTGTCCTACAGGAGCCATCACATTTGGTGATATGAATGACAAGAAAGGGGATCTGACAGCAAAGTTGGAGTCGCCACTCAATTATATAGCTTTGGAAGAAATTAATGTCAGATCTTCAGTAACGTATACCATGAAGGTCAATAACAGAGATAAATCTTTTGATGCCTAATTACAAATTTAATTTTATCAGATAATAACATTCTAAATATAAACAATGAGTGCTGTTGTAAGTCCAATTAGAAAACCTCTGATAACCGGTAATAAAACTTACCATCAGATTACAGAGGATTTGATATCACCAACTGAAAAGACACCTACCAAAGAGTGGATTTTAGGTTTCATTCTTTCAGTTGCTGTGTTGACCTGGGGTGTCTTTTGTATTATCTGGACCATTTGGGTCGGTATCGGATCATGGAATCTTAACCGAACTATCAACTGGTCATGGGACATTACCAATTTCGTTTGGTGGATCGGTATTGGTCACGCGGGTACCTTGATTTCTGCCATTCTTTTACTTTTCAGACAGAAATGGCGTACAGGAGTCAACAGGGCTGCTGAAGCTATGACCATATTTGCCGTAATGTGCGCTGGATTATTCCCATTGATTCACATGGGACGTATCTGGTTGGCAATGTTTATCCTTCCTTACCCCAATACCAGAGGACCTCTTTGGCCCAATTTTAATTCACCGCTTCTTTGGGACGTATTTGCCATCTCTACTTATCTTACAGTATCATTACTGTTTTGGTATACAGGTTTGGTTCCGGACTTTGCAACAGTTAGAGACAGAGCTAAAGGATTGAGAAGAAAAATTTATAATACACTTTCATTTGGGTGGACCGGGTCAGCAAAACATTGGCAAAGATGGGAATCTTTATCATTGGTTCTTGCAGGACTTTCCACGCCACTAGTACTTTCAGTGCACACTATAGTAAGTTTTGACTTCGCTACATCAGTGATACCTGGCTGGCATACCACCATCTTTCCGCCATACTTCGTAGCTGGAGCAATTTTCTCTGGTTTTGCTATGGTATTGACATTAATGATTATCACCCGAAAACTTTTGCATCTGGAAGACTACATCACCGTAGAGCACATTGAGTCCATGAATAAAGTAATACTACTTACCGGTACCATTGTCGGTGTAGCTTATCTTACTGAATTGTTTATTGCCTGGTATTCCGGGTATGTTTATGAGCAGTTTGCATTTTTTAACAGGGCTTTAGGACCTTATTGGTGGTCATACTTCGGAATGATGTTTTGTAACGTGATTTCACCTCAGTTTTTCTGGAAAAAATCATGGAGAAGAAATATTACATTAACATTTTTCCTTTCTATAGTAGTTAATATCGGGATGTGGTTTGAGCGTTTTGTAATTATTGCCACTACATTGGCGAGAGATTATTTACCTTCAAGCTGGAGCTTATATTCTCCAAGTTGGGTTGAGATTGGTATTTATATTGGTACGTTTGGATTGTTTTTTACATGTTACCTGATTTTTGTAAGGGTTGCTCCGGTAGTTGCGGTAGCTGAGATTAAGGCCATCCTCAAATCAGCTGGTAGTCAATACGTTGGTGAAAATGCAACTCATAAACACCACTCTCATGGTCATTCCAATACAGAACATCATTAAATAATATAAATAAACATTATAAATGGCACAAAATAATCATAACACTGAAGTTATATACGGTCTATATGATGATGAAGAAGATCTGTTACACGCTGTAAAAACGGCCAAAAACAGTCATCTGGAGATACATGATGTTTTTTCTCCGTTCCCTGTGCATGGTTTGGACCCAATTCTGGGATTGGAAGAATCAAGATTACATCAGGCTGGGTTTATCTATGGTGCATTAGGTATGTTGACAGCATTTTTAGGCATGACATGGATTTTTACCAAAGATTGGCCAAATATTTTTGGAGGTAAACCATATTGGTCTGTACCGGCTTTTATTCCGATCACTTTTGAGATGACAGTATTGTTTTCAGCTATAGGAATGACTGTTACATTTTATATTATCAATGGTTTGGGTCCGGGAGTAGTCAATAAGCATCTGGACGATAGAATCACTGATGACAAGTTTTGTATAGCATTTGACAAATCTCAGGTAAGTGTTGAGAACGCAGAGGCATTCTTTAAGTCAACCGGAGCATCTGAAGTTAATTCTAAAACAATTTAAGAATAGAAATAATGAATATCAAATATCAAATTTTCGGATTTTTATTATTCATTGCGCTGATATCCATGTCATCATGTCAGTCAGCTGGCGTTAATAAGACAGGAAGCGAATATATGCCGGACATGGCGCATTCAGTGGCATACGAAGCCAATTCTTATGCGTACTACTACAACAACCGATGGGGTAGTGAGGATGAACTTCATAAAATGACTCAACCACGTCAACCAGTCGAAGGTACAATACCTCGTGGTTACGTTGGTTCAAAAAGTGCAGGCACGGGAATATCTTACACTCCAAATGGCAGTGTTCCATACTATTATGCGAATACAGAAGAAGACCGGACTAAAGCAATGGCTGAAATAATTAAAAATCCGTTTCCTATTACAAAATCAAGCCTGGAAAAAGGTAAATTGCTATACAATATTCAGTGCGCCATATGTCATGGAGAAAAAGCAGATGGAGCTGGTTACCTTGTTAGAGATGATGGCGGAAAATATCCGGTACAACCAGCTAATCTGTTGTCAGATGCGTTTGTTACAGCATCCAATGGCAGATATTATCATACGCTCATCTATGGTCGTAATTTGATGGGAGGATACTCGGACAAACTTTCTTATGAAGAAAGATGGAACGTAATACAGTATATCAGATCTTTACAAGCGGCAAGCAAAAAGTTGGAGTACAACGAAAAGATAAACACATTCAATACTACTGATACTCCTTATAGCATTATTGCAGTTCAAAAGGCTGCGACCACTGCCGCGATACCAGCTCCTACTGAAGAAGCCGTTATGCAGGAAACAAAAAAAAGTGAACATTAATTTTTAATAGACAAAAAGTAATATAACGATATGAACCAATATACAATGACTTCTGGGCACCGCAATGTTTTATTTGGTGCCATGGGTATAGGTTTGATCTGTATGATTTTAACCTGGATCGGAGATGATGTTCACCATACCAGATTTTGGAGTAATTTTTTACATAATTCTGTGTTTTTTACCATGATATCCGCAATGGCTTTATTTTTCATTGCAGCTTGTATCACAGCTTATGCAGGATGGCATACTACTTTTAAGAGAATCTGGGAGGCTTATTCTATGTTTTTATTGGTAGGTCTTGGATTGATACTAATCATTGGCTTGGGAGTTTATATGCACTGGCATCATCTGTATCACTGGAATGTGGAAGAAGACGTAGCAAATGATCCTATTTTGAAAGGTAAGGCTTCTTTCCTGAATAAGAATTGGTACTTCTTCGGTACTTTAATTTTTGTGGGTGCGTGGGCATTTATTGCTAATAAACTCAGATCACTTTCATTAGAAGAAGATAAGTCAGGTACTGCGAATTTCACACAGCATAAATCAATGCGAATTTGGGCGGCAACGTTGTTGCCCATTATTGGTTTTACAAGTGCTGCTTTGATATGGCAATGGGTGATGAGTATCGATGCACACTGGTATAGTACACTCTTTGCTTGGTACTCCACTGCAAGTGCTTTTGTTTCTATGATCGCCTTGACTATACTCCTGATTATTTTCCTGAAGTCAAATGGTTATTATAAAGAAGTCAATGAAAATCATCTTCATGATTTAGGTAAATTTTTGTTTGCAATAAGTGTATTTTGGACTTACCTGTGGTTTTCACAATTCATGTTAATATGGTATGCCAATATCGGGGAAGAAACCATATATTTTAAAGAACGATATAATAATTATCCGGCGTTGTTTTTTGGTAACCTAATCATAAATTTTTTGGTGCCTTTCTTTGTATTGATGCGGAATGATACCAAGAGGAAGTATGGATCATTGAGCTTTGTAGCTATTGTAGTTTTGTTGGGACATTGGATAGATTATTTCTTGATGATAAAACCGGGAGCTTTGATCAATGCAAGTCATTCTCAAGGACATGCTGAAGATCATGGTGGAGATGCTGCCCATGCTGTTGGTCACGGTGCTGAACATGTCTCGAATTTTGTTGCAGGTTTTTCGATGCCCGGTTTGCTTGAAATCGGTACATTTATTGGCTTTTTGGGATTATTTATGTATGTTTCATTGATAGTTTTATCAAAATCAGCACTTGTACCCAAAAATGATCCATATCTTGAAGAAAGTATGCATCATCATGTTATATAACAAAAATAAAATTGATTAAAAGACAAATATTATAAAAGATGACTTATTTAGTAGCTTTTGGAATAATATTCCTTCTTGCAGTCATAGTAATCCAGATAGGTAAATTATCTGAACTTGCTGCCAAAATCAGAGGGGAAGAAGTAGTAGAAAGAGCAAGTAATGATACTCAGGGTAAGGCTTTAATGGTCTTTATGGTGGTATTCTTAGTTGGGTGTGTGACATCTGCTATATACTATAAAAATGACATGTTAGGTTATGGCCCTTTGACGTCGGCATCAGCTCATGGATTTGAGTTGGATCATATTTTTAATGTCACTTTGTTTTTTACGGGGATTGTCTTTATTCTTACGCATATAGTCTTGTTTTGGTTTGCTTACAAATATCGAAGTCTTGATAAGAGAAAAGCCCTATTTTTTGCACACGATTCCAAGTTGGAAATGATCTGGACTATTGTGCCTGCCATAGTAATGACGTATCTGGTCTCCACCGGACTTATAGCTTGGAATAATATTTTTCCTACACTAACAGCAGAAGATAAACACATTGAAATTGAAGCCACAGGTTATCAGTTTGCCTGGGACATCAGATATCCCGGTGCTGACGGAAAACTTGGAAATAAAGATTTCAGACTCATTGACCCGGCCACTAACTCGCTCGGAATTGACTGGAAAGATGAAGCTTCTGTGGACGATATTATTTTGGGAGGCTCTGATAAGATTGTTTTACCAAAGGATTCTCTGATAAAAGTAAGAATTACAGCAAAAGATGTTTTGCACAACTTTTACCTTCCTCATTTCAGGGTTAAAATGGATGCAGTGCCCGGCCTCCCAACCTCTTTCATATTCACTCCTGTCATGACAACAAAAGAGTTCAGAGATCAGTTGAGCAAATACCCGGAGTGGCAGATACCATCTGACCCGAATGACCCGGAAGGTCCTAAAAAATGGGAGACTTTTGAGTTTGAGTTGGCGTGTGCCGAATTGTGTGGTAAAGGTCATTACTCCATGAGAAGACTCGTAGAAATAGTTACTCGTGACGAATTTAATACCTGGTTGGCTGCTCAAAAACCATACTATGCATCCAATATAAGAGGTACAGAAAAAGATCCATGGGACGGTAAAAAACTTTTCCCATACGAAATAAAAGCCAGAGGATTTGAGCTTAGATCTGCTGTTGCAAGATACGTTGATGATACTACCGGATCCATGAGCAATATTATCAATCTTGATCATATTTTTTATAAAACGGGGGTATCTGATCTCAATTCTGAAATATCAAAGCATGAGCTTGATAATCTTGTAACTCTTATGGGAAGATTTCCAAGATTACGAGTTGAATTAGCAGGTCATACTGACAATGTAGGAGATGCGGCTGCAAATCTTCTATTGTCTAATGCAAGAGCTGATAAAGTCAAAACTTATTTAGTTGAAAAGGGTGTAGCATCTGCAAGAATGATAGCCAAAGGGTATGGACAAGACGCACCTTTGGAATCCAATGATACACCTGCCGGTCGAAGGAAAAACAGAAGAACTGAACTTAAAATTTTATCAAAATAAAAATTTGTAAAAATTAGTTATTATGTCGAATGTAACGCACATAGAACAAGATGCCCTGATTCGTGATAATGGTTATAATGACCACTTTCATGACCATCATCATGGGGATAAGTACCAAACCAATTTTATCTTCCATTACATATTTTCAATGGATCATAAGATAATAGCCAGACAATTTTTGATTACAGGAATTATTTGGGCAATTATCGGAGCTGCCATGTCTGTGGTTTTCAGACTTCAATTGGGGTTCCCTGAAGAGAGTCTGACATGGATTAAACCATTTTTGGGAAAATGGATCGTTGTAGACCCTACCACCGGGATTGGTAAATTGTCCCCTGAATTTTATTACGCTTTAGTCACCATGCATGGAACGATTATCGTTTTCTTTGTTTTGACTGCGGGGTTAAGTGGGACTTTTAGTAATCTATTGATCCCCTTACAGATTGGGGCAAGAGATATGGCTTCACCATTCCTTAATATGCTGTCTTACTGGTTTTTCTTTCTGGCTGGTATTGTGATGTTTTATTCATTATTCCTCAGTACTGGGCCATTCTCTGGTGGTTGGGTGGCTTATCCACCATTAAGTGCTTTGCCTCAGGCATCAACAGGTTCTGGGACTGGTATGACTTTGTGGTTAGTAAGTTTGACATTATTTGTAGTTTCAGTTCTGTTGGGTGGTATCAATTATATTACAACTATACTTAACCTCAGAACCAAAGGTATGACAATGTGGAGAATGCCGCTTCCTATTTGGGCATTTTTGGTAACAGCTATATTAGGTGTATTATCCTTTCCTGTTCTTGCGTCAGGATTTTTTATGCTGATTTTTGACAGAAGCTTGGGAACGAGTTTCTTTTTGAGTGATATATTTATTGCTGGGCAAGCTTTAGATAGAGTGGGAGGTAGTCCTATATTATATCAACATCTTTTCTGGTTTTTAGGCCACCCTGAGGTATATATTATTATCTTACCAGCTATGGGATTGACATCAGAGGTATTGTCTGTTCATGCCAGAAAACCGATATTTGGCTACCGTGCTATGGTGTATTCCATTATGGCCATTGGTTTCCTTTCCTTTATTGTATGGGCACACCACATGTTTATGGCAGGTGTTAACCCATTTCTATCCAACTTTTTTGTAGTATTTACCTTAATAATAGCTGTTCCATCTGCTGTGAAAGTATTCAACTGGATTACTACTCTTTATGGCGGTAATCTACGACTCAATACTCCGATGTTGTTTGCTATTGGATTTGTTTCTATGTTTATATCTGGAGGACTTACCGGCATATTTTTAGGGAACTCTGCGATTGATATTTCGATGCATGATACCTATTTTGTAGTTGCGCATTTTCATATAGTAATGGGTGTAGCAGCGTTTTTTGGTATGTTTGCCGGAGTGTATCACTGGTATCCAAAGATGTTCGGAAGGTTTATGAATGAAACATTAGGGAAGATTCATTTTTGGGGAACGATGATCAGTGCTTATGCTATTTTCATGCCAATGCACTATATCGGTATGGCCGGTGTGCCAAGACGATACTATTCATTTGATGCTTTTGATGCTTTTAAACATTTTACAGAAATGAATAAATTCATCACTATTTTTGCTATCATAGCCTTTTTTATACAACTGGTTTTTGTTATCAATTTCTTCTACAGTATCTGGAAAGGGAAAAAAGTCAAGTCTCAAAATCCATGGGAAGCTACTACGTTGGAGTGGACAACACCTATCGAGCCGATACATGGAAACTGGCCTGGCAATCTTCCTGTTGTGCACAGATGGGCATATGACTATAACAAAGATGAGCGGGAATTTGTACAACAGCATATCCCTTTGAAAGAAGGTGAAGTGGGAGATCATTGATGGATAAAAAAATATAACATCTTGAAAAATAATCATATATATACAGCATCAGTCACTCCACATCGAGCCTTTGCAGGCAAGATAAGGGATTATGTTATGTTGGTAAAAATGAGGTTGAGTATAGTTGTAGTATTTTCATCGTTGATGGGTTACTTTATTGCATCCGGTGGCGATGCTACATTTGCAAAAGGCATTTTACTTGCTTTCGGAGGACTTTTAGTGACCTTCGCAGCGAATGCATTAAATCAGGTTCTTGAAAAAGATTTTGACATCCTTATGACAAGAACTGCAGACAGGCCTGTTGCCACTGGACGAATGAAGTCGTCTGAAGCAGTAATGTTTTCTGGTTTAGCATGCTTAGTTGGTATAAGTATATTGGCTTTATTCAATCCGGTGACTGCCCTGCTTGGTATGATTTCACTCATTATTTATGCATTTGTTTATACTCCATTGAAAAGATATAGTACTCTGGCAGTAGCTGTCGGGGCAATTCCTGGTGCATTACCTGTGATGATCGGATTTGCAGCGCATGATGCGACTATTACTTATATGGCACTAAGCATATTTATAATACAGTTTTTGTGGCAATTTCCACATTTTTGGTCTATTGGTTTTTTAGGGTTTGATGATTATAATCGTGCCGGGTATAAATTGTTGCCGGTTAGAGATGAGCGTATTGACAGAAACCTTGGTCTGTCATCTATGTTTTATGCATTACTGTCTTTACCAGTTGCAGTATTCATGTTTATGTATCTCAATGTTAGTTTTACCAGTACTATTATAGTTTGTATAGCTGGTCTAATCTACATGCTATTCAGTTATCAGTTGCATAAACATTTTGATCGCCCTTCAGCAATGAAGCTCATGTTTTATTCCTTTTTGTATCTTCCTATTGTCTTACTCACATATCTATTATTTTAAGAAGTATGAATGGAAATATTAAATTGATAAATAAAAGGAATACTATCCACCCACATAAGTTTGCACTTTGGGCAGCTATGGCGAGTATCACCATGATGTTTGGTGCTTTCACATCAGCCTACATTGTAAAACAAGCTGCCGGAAATTGGCTTGAGTTTGCTATGCCAAATGAGTTTTATCTAAGCACACTCATGATCCTGGTTTCCAGCATTACTTTACATATTTCTTTTAAAGCTTTTAAATCAGGTATGGAATCCAGATATAAATTGTTTTTGTCTATAACGCTGCTCGCAGGTCTTGGATTTGTAGTTTTACAGTATTTTGGGTGGACTTCATTGTACAAGATAGGTGTTGATCTCAAAGGTAATGTGTCTGGATCATTCTTTTATCTTCTTTCAGGTATACATGCGCTGCATGTTTTGGGAGGTATTGCTGCCTTATTGGTGGCTGTGCTTCATGCATATACTTTAAAATTTAAAGTTACTGATCAAAGGATCAATAGATTCGACCTTGTGGTAAACTATTGGCACTTTGTTGATTTTTTATGGATATATCTTTTTATATTTTTATTAATAAGCAAATAAAAACACAAATAATATAATGGCTTCAGTATCAATAGCACACGAACATGATCATACACATACCACTGAGGGAGGCTCTTGGAAAGGAGGAAGCGAGCCGTTCAAAGCGTCTTATGGTAAACTCATGATGTGGTATTTCTTACTATCAGATGCCTTTACGTTTTCAGGTTTCCTGATTGCGTACGGTGCACTGAGATTCAGCGTACCTACATGGCCGGTTCCTGATTTTGTTTTCAGTACTTTTCCAGGTGGATTTCATCACAAACCACTTTTGTTTGTTACTGTTATGACGTTTATACTACTTGCCAGTTCATTTACAATGGTAAGGGCAGTACAGGAAGGTCATCGTGAAAATAAAAGCGGTGTTGTAAAGTGGATGTTGTGGACCATAGTAGGTGGACTTGCATTCTTAGGTTGTCAGGCATGGGAATGGACCACATTGATGGGTGCAGAACACATGACTATCAAACAAAACCCCTTTGGTACACATACAGAAACAGGTGTCTATATGATGGGTGATGGTCATGATATCAAAGAAGGTGATCCTTTTAAGGCTGGTCAATCCTATCTGATACATCAGCATGATGGAAAGTTTGCTCCATTGAAGTATAAAGTTACAGAAGGCCCTGATGCCGGTGTTGTGAAGGAACAGCAAATGGGTCCCAAAGCCTTTGGAGCTTTATTTTTCTTCATTACAGGATTCCATGGGTTTCACGTATTGTCAGGTGTTGCGTTTCTTTTGATTATTTGTCTGAATGCAGCTACGGGTTTGTATATTAAGCGCAAAAATGGCTACGAAATGGTGGAGAAGATCGGACTATACTGGCACTTTGTGGATTTGGTATGGGTATTTGTATTTTTATGCTTTTATCTTCTTTAATCTATTGTATTAATTTATTAAAAAACGAGATCGATGGGACATTTATCTTATGAAGCTTCTAAAAGTATTGCGACGAAAACGATATTGATACTTGCGGCAATAACTGTATTTGAGGTTTTCATGGCATTGCTTGGAAAGGGATATATTATTAATGGGGTTCATTTTCCGTGGTATATTATGGCCATTTTAATGATAGCTATGAGTATAATAAAAGCATATCTCATTATTTATGAATTCATGCATATGAAATATGAGGTACCGGGTTTGGTGAAAACCGTTTTGCTTCCTACTTTACTTTTAGTCTGGGCTGTGATCGCCTTTTTGTATGAAGGAAATTACTGGAATAATTCCAGAATAAATACTGTCAATAAAGTAAAAACAGAACTTCCGGCTGACACGAAGAATTAATATTTTTAGGTGTATCCCATTTTTTCATTCAATTGTTATAAAACTCTTTTTGTCACCTTTTAGGGATGGGGTAAAACAACTCTTTTTGTCACCCTTTAGGGATACCGTAAAACAAAAGGAATTTTTATTGAAGTGCAATTTTAGGATACACCCATATTTTTTCGGAAGCAATGAGTATCAAAAAACAACTTTGATTGACCTGTCAAAAAAAAGAATAGTTTAATTTTATTTCTGCGCTACTATTTATCTGGTATATCATTTGAGTTGAATAATTTGTCTAACTATTTCATTTGTTTTCCAACAGTTATTCATTAAAAGTAAGAAAGATAAATTTGGAATACCCATTATGTAATTTTTATTTGATGAACAAAATAGTTCCAAGACAATCAACATAAAATATTCATATCTGATCAAACATAATGTTTACTAAAACGAACTTTCTTTAAAATGTTTTGTTGACTAAAAACTTTAAAATGGGAAGACTTATTTCCTGGATTACCTTAGGTTTTTTTATTGTAGTCGTACCGTTTATTAGCTGGTATTACTTAAAGAAAGGATTTGATTACCGAAGAACACTTTTGTCCGAAGTTGTAACTAAAGATAGTATTCCACATGCTTTAGATACTGCATTATTATTCAGAGGAAAGACTACAGTGTTCTCAAAATCAGGTTTTGCAGACAAGCCTGAACTTATCACTGGCTTGAATGAGCAGTTTCAAAAAGTTGTCAATTTTCAGTTGATGTCGGTAGATAGTTTAGCTGGATTGAATGTCATGCCCAAAGATTATATGGCTGTTTTCTTCAATAAATATCAGAATTCACAGCTTATATTGATCGATACTGCAATGCGTGTAAAAAATGTCTATGGAAGTGACAAAGAGTCTGTCAAAAAACTGGTAGAACATATTTCCATTGTCTTACCACGTCAGAAAGAGTCTGATATCGAGATGAAAAAATAAATTTTATGGAACAAAGATATCCTAAACCTGATATAAACTTAGCGAAAAGATTAAACAAAATCAGCGTTGTCTTAACTATTGTAGTTTTGATTACTGTTGGGCTGATGCGTAGGGTAAAGTTTGACGTAGGTATTGATTTTAGCTTTTTGCCGCCGGTAAGTGCTACCCTTAATAGCTTAGTTGCTTTGTGTCTCCTTGCGGCTTTATATTTTATCAAAAAAAAAGATGTTGTAAATCATAAAAAGTCCATTTATGCAGCTGTATCACTTTCTGCGTTATTTTTAGTGTGTTATGTATTATATCATTTTACCACTATTGAAACCACATTTTGCAAAGAAGGCTTAATAAAATATGTATATTACTTTTTTCTGATCACACATATTGTACTTGCTGGTGTTTCGCTTCCATTTATTTTATTTACTTTTGTAAAGGGATTGACTTTTCAGGTGGAAGGTCACAGAAAATTAGCGAGATGGGTGTATCCTATTTGGCTGTATGTAGCCATCACGGGACCACTTTGTTACTTTCTATTAAAACCTTGTTATTTATGAGAAATAAATGGATGATTTTTGTTCTGGTCGTTTTAGTCATTGCTTTTTTAAATATCGATTTGTTAGCGCAATGTCCTATGTGTAAATTATCAGCCGAATCTAATTTGCGGGATGGGGGAACTCAAGGTAAAGGACTCAATAACGGTATACTTTATATGTTTGCCATGCCATACCTTATCGTAGGGACTTTGGGATATTTATGGTATAAGAACAGAAAAAACTATGATAAAGAACCTGATACACCTTAAAATTCATTAAAATTTTAATTGAGAAACAGGGATAGTATATTCAAATCTTTGGTTTTTATTGACATCGATCAGTTCCATTTTCAATTCTACATCTTTTAAATTCCAGTCGATAGTAATCTTTCCATAGTGATTTTCCATGACAGGGCCTTCAATTCTGTTAATATTGGGAGTAGCAAAATGCCATGTTGATGAGATTCCGCTTGAAGTAAAATCATAAATAGGGTAGCAGCCTTCTTTTTCTAATTTTGATATTTCCGCATAGTGTACATCGCCGGAAATAAAAACTACGCCATTTGCTTTAGTTTTTTTGATCAGATCAATCATTTTTTGCTGTTCTGATGGCATGTTGGCCCAAGCTTCATAACCATTAAATTCGATAGAGAATTGTGTGCTGGATCCGATGATTCTTACATCAGCCGGCTTCCTTAGTTCTGTCTCAAGCCATTTCCATTGGGCTTCACCCAACAAAGTGGAGTCCGAATGTGCATGCGGATAATAATCTAATGGATAAAAATATTTTGGGTTAGCATGAAGCTCTCCTCTATAAGTCCGAAGGTTATCTCTGAAGGTTCTTGTATCCAGAAGAATGATCTGAAGATTTTTTCCTGCTACATCCTGCATATAGGAAGTGTAGATGCCCGGTCTTTTCCGTCTTTCTGAGGAAGCAGGTTCATCAAAAAAGTCGAGGAAAATGTCCTTTGACTCTATTTTTTTTGAATAATGCCTGCCTATATCATTCCAGCCGTAATCGTGATCATCCCATGTTGCCAGAATTTTGGTAGACTTTTTTAAAGCTTGAAATTCAGGTTTGTCAGAGAGTTTTTTATATTTTGCCTTAAGTTCATTCATATCATAGGTATCTCCGTATATATTATCTCCAAGGTAAATGAAATAATCCGGCTTGACATCTGCGATATGTCCTAGTATAGGTTGGGCTTTGTATTCCTGAGCACAAGAGCCGAATGTGATAGTCGTCTTTTTAGTGCTTTGGCTTGCCGAATTGCTGAAAAATCCAAAGACCGAAACAAGTAGCACTAAGATTGATTTGATATTAGTCATGCTATATTTTTTAACAAAAGTAATACAAATATTCTTTAATCAGAAGTGTGTATAACATATTGCTTTTTTTATGGAATCATTTTTTGTAATTCTGGCAAAGATATGCTGATACTTTATGTAAATAGGTGATTAAAGTTACTTTTTATCAGAAAAGTAATCAATACAATATGATTCTTTTCAAAGTATGCATTAAGTAGTCATCCCAATAAAATAAAGTTTGTTTTCTTTCACTAAACTATGAAGCTGATGCTCTCTGAGGAGCATTTTGGGATCACTAATTTTTTTTAATCGAACTATCACGTAAAAAATACAAAGTACTCTTTGATATGCATTGTCTTAAAAATTATCTGATTGTTTTGAATCAAATGTCTATATTTACCCTTCAAACCACAAAGCATATGATATTAAGATCCGCATTGCTTGCAATCATTTTGTTATATTTTGGGAACTGTTATGGGCAGAAAAAACCCGCACAATATGTAAATACCTTTATAGGTACTGGTGGTCATGGGCATACTTACCCGGGAGCAACTGTACCTTATGGTATGGTACAGCTGAGTCCTGATACCCGAATTGAAGGATGGGATGGTTGCGGAGGATACCATTATGACGATAACTATATATATGGCTTTTCGCACACGCACCTTAATGGAACAGGTGTGCCGGATCTTTGTGATATTCTGGTGATGCCCGGCACAGGTGAAACAGTGTGGAACAATGGGTTCAAGTCAAAACCCGGGTATGGTTCATCATTTTCACATAGTGGTGAAAAATCCAGTCCGGGGTATTATTCAGTTACGCTACAGGACTACAACATCAAAGCGGAATTGACTGCCACCAAGAGGGTAGGATTACATAGATACTCTTTTCCAAAAAGTGACAAAGCAAAGATACTTTTTGATCTGCAACACAGAGATGAAGTACTCGAATCAAGCATTAAGGTAGTAAGCAATACCAGAATAGAAGGATTGCGGAGGTCAAGGTCATGGGCACAAGATCAGTATATATATTTTGTTGCGGAATTTTCAAAACCATTTTCCAGCTATAAGATAGCAGTAAATGATCAGGAAGTACCCGATATTGCTCACAGGGAAAATGAAAAAAACATCAAAGCAGAATTTAATTTTACAACATCTGATAATGAAAAAATTTTGGTAAAAGTGGGCATTTCTGCCGTCAGTATTGAAGGTGCCTCACTAAATCTAAAAAATGAATTACCGCATTGGGATTTTGAAAGAGTGAAAATGGATGCGGATAAGGCTTGGCATAAAGAACTTTCACGAATTCAGGTGGATGGAGGCTCTGAAGATAAAAAAGTCATATTTTATACTGCACTATATCATGCCATGATCAATCCTAATATTTTTATGGATGTTGATGGGAAATACAGAGGCAGGGACTTGGAAATTCATCAGGCCAAAGGATTTGATAATTACACTATCTTCTCATTGTGGGATGTTTACCGTACCTGGTTTCCCTTGATGTCCATTATCGATAGGAAAAGGTATCTCGATTATATACAAACATTTTTGGTGCAATATGAACAAGGTGGCCATTTGCCGGTATGGGAACTGCATGGAAATGAAACCAATTGTATGATTGGGTATCATGCCATTCCCCCGATGGTTGATGGATATGTAAAGGGAATCAAGGGATTTGATACACAAAAGGCATTGGAAGCCATGAAAAAAAGTGCCATAAGACCAGATCATACAGGATTGGCAGCACTTGATAAAAAAGGTTTTGTATCACTTGAAGATGAAGTGGAAAGTGCTTCCAAAACTCTGGAATATGCTTACGATGATTGGGCTATTGCAATGTTTGCCAAATCGTTGGGCAAAATGGATGATTATGAGTATTTTATAAAGAGAGGACAGAATTACAAAAATCTATTTGATTTTTCTTCCGGTTTTATGCGTGCCAGATCAAATGGTGGTTGGTTCAATCCTTTTGATCCTTTTGAAGTGAACTTCAATTATACTGAGGCCAATTCATGGCAGTACAGTTTTTCGGCAGTTCAGGACATCACAGGGTTTATACAACTACATGGAGGAAAACAGAATGTGGCAAAAAAACTGGATGAATTGTTTTCGGTAAATTCAGCCATTTCAGGTCGGCATCAAAGCGACATTACGGGCCTGATAGGACAGTATGCTCACGGAAATGAACCGAGTCATCATATGGCTTATTTGTATCCTTTTGTGGGGCAATCATGGAAAACTCAACAAAGAGTTCATCAGATCATGAAAGAAATGTACACAATAAAACCAGATGGTCTGTCGGGAAATGAAGATTGTGGACAGATGTCTGCGTGGCTGATTATGAGTGCGATGGGTTTTTATCCTGTGACTCCCGGGACTGATGACTACGTTATTGGAACGCCATGGTTTGAAAAAGTCACAATCAATCTTGAGAATGGGAAAAAATTCATCATCAACGCTAAAAATATTTCAGATCAAAATTATTATATCAGTTCTGCAATGATGAATGGAAAACGATATGATAAGTCATACATCAAACATCAACAGATAATGAATGGAGGGAACTTGTCTTTTTCCTTATCTTCCACACCTAATAAAAACTGGGGTAATGGTCAGGGAAATGAACCTGTTACCAGTATTGCCGAACACCTTATAGTACCATCTCCTTCTGTCAAAGAAGCATCCAAATCATTCAGAGGATCAAAAAGTATTGAACTTATTGCCCAGCCGAATGCAAAAGTATTTTATAGAGTAGGAGAGGGGAAGACTTTTGGCGAATATGTTCAGTACACCACACCGTTTGAAATCAATGCTACCTGCACCATTGACTATTATGCTTTGGCAGATGGATTGAAAAGCAATGTGATTACATCTGAGTTTGTAAAAATGCCTGATGACAAAGATATTTCACTAAAGTTTGTGCCACAAAATCAGTATTCTTCAGGTGGAGCTACAAATCTCATTGATGGTATACGTTGTGCACCAGATTTTAGGATCAATGGATGGTTAGGTTTTGAAAAAAATAATCTTGAAGCAATCATAGACCTCAGGTCAAAAAAGGAAGTATCTGAATTTGGTGTCGGTTTTATACAGGACAACAATGCCTGGGTATTTTATCCTGCCAAAATTGAGTTTTTTGCTTCCGATGATGGTTCAAATTATACAAAAATTGGGGAAGTTGTCAATGTTATTTCTCCTTACAAAGAAGGGGTTATGCTTCAAATGTTTGAATTACCAGAAACAAAGGTTAGCGCGAGGTATGTCAAAGTAATTGGGCATAATATTGGTCATTGCCCACCCGGACATAAAGGGCTTGGAGCGCCTGCATGGTTATTTTCTGATGAAATTATTATAAAATAAGTTAACTATTTAGGAATGATCAATTTCAATAAAAAAATGCTAATTTTCCGTGATATCTCAGCTCTTTTTTCGTCAATAGCGCTGCTATTAACTCAAAAAGAAGCTTCATCTGACGAAACATTAACTGATTTTTGTGATTTGAAAGCATATAAAAAATAGTTACAAAATAAGAATCGATCATAGTGAAACTTATAGGAAAAATGAGGACTTGTTTACTTTTAAGCTATTTGATTTTGAGCCATTATGGACTTGCGCAAAATAATTTGCAGTTTAAGATAGATTCAATCCTAAATAATTCTATATATGATGATGTTCAGTTGGGGATTTCAGTAAGGGATGCTGATTCAGGTGAAATTCTTGCTGATGTGCATAAGGATATGATGATGATTCCTGCATCTTCGTTAAAATTGATCACAACACTGTCATCATTAGATATTCTGGGAAATGATTTTCGATATGAAACGAGGGTTTCCTATGATGGCATTTTGCATGACAACGGGATATTGGAAGGGAATGTATATATTGAAGGTTCTGGTGATCCATCTTTGGGATCTGATAGAATACCCGGAGTATTGTCCACATCATTATTGCTTTCCAAAATAGTTCAGGATATCAAAAAAAAAGGCATCTTATGTATAGAAGGCAAAATTATCGCAGATGCTTCATCTTTTGGTTGCCAACCCGTTTCATCTTCATGGCATTGGTCTGATTTGGGCAATTATTACGCAGCAGGGGCATGGGCATTGAATATTCATGAAAACTCCTATAACTTATGGTATGAATGTGACGGCCCTGTCGGTACTTTAACAAAAATTGCATATTATGAACCCCACATTCCTGACCTGGCTTTTGAAAATGATGTCAGAATAGGTAAAGCATATACAGGCGATAATGCGTTTATCTTTGGTGGCCCTTATACCAATATAAAAAAGGTCACGGGTACTTTGCCTAAAGGAAAATCCTTGTATAAAATCCGAGGTTCTATGCCTGATCCGACCCACTTTTTTACTTTCAGCCTCAAGAAGGAACTGGAGAAAAACAACATGGGAAGTGACACAGTATTTACACTATTGCAACCTGATCAATACAAATATGCCCGCAAAGAGATCAGCAACTATAGGTCGCCAGATCTGAAAACCCTTGTGAAATACACCAATGAGTCCAGTATAAATCTTTATGCTGAGAGTATTTTACGCACACTTGGTCTTAAGGAATTCCGTGATGGGTCTGATTCGGCGGGTATTGCAGCTTTAAAGAAACAGCTTTTTTCTATAGGTTTTGATGAGTCAACTTTTACGCTGGATGATGGAAGTTGGATTGTCCACAAAAAATCAGGTGAGTGCTGACCTTCTGAGTAGATTTTTAGTACAATTTTTGAAGAGTAAAGATAGAGCTCTTGTAAAAGAAATCATCCCTTCGGTGGGCGAACGTGGAACGGTAAAACGGTTGCTGGTTAATTCTGAAGCAAAAGGGAAGATATGGGCAAAATCAGGTTCAATGAATAATGTGCTGTCTTATACAGGATATTGTGAGACTGAATCGGGTAGATTTATTGCTTTTTCTATCATTTTGAATACTCATGATGCTCAAGGTAAACACCCAAGAAGGGCAGAATTAGAAAAAATTTTGGAGGCTATTTACAAATTTTGTTAACTTGGGGCAAATTTTGACAAAAAGGATGTTTTACCTTTCAAAAATAAGACTATATATTGTATTTTTTGCAACCCTTATAATAGGTTGTAAAGACAATAATTTTAATTTTAAGCCATCTGAAGTCAGTGAATCAAGGCATCTAGATGACAATGATACAGATAATGAAGAAAATAGTGTAAATGTAGGTCGGGCCATATGGCAGAAACCCGGGATGGTCATAGACAAGTTAGGAGATATAACTGACAAAACCATAGCTGATATTGGTGCAGGAACAGGATATTTTTCTTTGAAGTTGGCACATAAGGCTAAAAAGGTAATTGCGGTAGAAATCGAACCGGAACTACTGCTCTATATAGATTCTTCAAAAGTGAAACTACCCGAAGATAAAAGAAATAGAATCGAAACCAGATTGGCATCAGCTGACAACCCCAATTTACATCCTGAAGAAGCTGATATTATATTGATTATCAATACGATAGCTTATATTGAAGATATCCCTGGGTACCTCATGACTTTAAAAAAAGGACTTAAAAAGGATGGGGTCATTATGGTGATTGATTATAAAATGAAAAGAATACCCATCAATGCCCCACCGAAAACAGAAAGGGTTTATCTTGATAAGCTCGAAGATATGTTTATAAATGCAGGATATAAAATTATAAAAACAGATGACACATCACTGGATTTCCAATACATTTTAAAAGTTCAAAAAATTTAATTTACCATTTAATTCAATAGTTATGACCAACCTATCAACATTAGACATTTCCATCATTATCGCCTGGATAGTGGGCTTGCTTGCATTCGGGATTTATATTTCGGTGACGAGCAAAAAGGAAACATCTTCTGATTATTTTCTGGCTTCCAACTCCTTACCGTGGTGGGCTGTTGGAGGTTCACTTATAGCCGCCAATATTTCTGCAGAACAGTTTATAGGTATGTCCGGCTCAGGTTATGTAGTGGGATTGGCTATTGCATCTTATGAATTAATGGCTGCGATTACATTGATTGTGGTTGCAAAATATTTCCTGCCGATCTTTATCCAGAAAGAAATATATACCATGCCTCAATTCCTGGAAAAAAGATTTGATGGAAGAGTGAGAACAGGGTTGGCAATCTTTTGGGTATTGTTATTTGTATTTGTCAATATCACTTCAGTATTATATCTTGGATCTTTGGCTTTGCAAGCCATAATGGGCATTCCGCTTCTTTATGCCATCATAGGCCTGGCAATTTATTCAGGTACTTATGCTGTCACTGGAGGTCTTAGGGCAGTTGCGCTGACGGACGTTATACAGGTTCTCGCTTTAATATTAGGAGGTCTCGTAGCAACTTATATGGTTTTACATGCAGCAGGAGGCGGGATTTTTTCCGGTATGGCAGCTTTGATCGAAAAAGCACCTGAAAAATTTGATATGATTCTTGACAAATCCAATCCGGAATATACGAATTTACCAGGTATCAGCGTGCTCATAGGAGGTATGTGGATTGCCAACCTCTACTATTGGGGGACCAACCAATATATCATCCAAAAAGCTTTGGCAAGTAAGAGTTTGGATGAATCGCAGACAGGTACTGCTTTCGCTGCTTTAGTGAAGGTGATATTGCCTATGATTGTAGTGATACCAGGTATAGCTGCTTATGTGCTTGGAGCTGATATTTCAAAGCCAGATGAAGCATATCCTTGGGTTATTACAAATTATGTTGGTTCTGGTTTTAAAGGTATTGCCATCGCAGCATTAATAGCGGCAATCGGGTCTTCTGTTGCAGCCATTGTAAATTCCGCGAGTACAATTTTTACCTTGGATATTTACCGTCCTATGTTTATGAAAAGAGATGTAGAAAGAAAACAAATTCTTACACCTCTTGAAAATAATAGCAGTCAACTCACAGTGAAGGAAGAACACCATTTAGTTAATGTCGGTAAAATTTCAGGATTGATTTTCCTTATCATCGGAGTGATCATTGCTCCATCATTAGGCAATTTGCAACAAGCTTTCCAGTTTATACAGGAATTTACCGGATTTATCAGTCCAGGTGTCTTAGCCATTTTTGTTTTGGGATTATTTTGGAAAAAAACATCTACCAATGCAGCATTTGCAGGTGTTATCATTGCCATTCCTCTTTCATTTGCATTTAAATATTTGACTCCTGCCATTCCATTTATGGACAGAATGGGCTTATGTTTTCTTTTGATCTCGGCAATCATGGTGTCTATCTCACTGTATGAAAATAAAAACAATGACCCTAAAGCTATTTATTTTGATACTAACTTATTCAAAACAAGTACAAGGTTTAATATTATTTCATTAATTGTAATTATTGCAGTGGCATCTATCTATATTGTATTTTGGTAATGCTGAAGTGTAGTAGATCAACTTACGTAAAAGGTTACCTTTTTATATTTTAAGGTAATATAATATCAGGTACATGAATTTATTGAAAATCATATTTGCCGGCACCATTGCCGGAATATTCCTGAGCTATTCGCTGTCAGGACAAAAGAACCTCACTTATCTGGCATTGGGTGATTCATATACCATTGGTGAAGGAGTACCTGTTTTCGATAATTTTCCATATCAAACTGTAAAATTTTTGCGTCAAAAGGGCATAAAAATCAATGCCCCGGAAATAGTAGCTAAAACAGGATGGACCACTGACGAATTGATCAAGGGAATTGAAAATTCAGAACTTCTGAAAAAATATGATTTGGTAACATTATTGATAGGTGTCAATAATCAATACAGGGGTAGGGATATTGAAGAGTATGGAATTCAATACAAAAAGCTGCTGGATATCGCCGTAAAGTTTGCTGGCGGTAAAAAGGAAAGAGTATTTGTACTCAGTATTCCGGATTGGGGTGTGACGCCTTTTGCAGAAGGCAAGGACAGAGGTAAGGTAGCTTCTGAAATAGATCAATATAATGCTGTCAAAGAGAAGATAACAAAAGAAGCCGGAGTAGTATTTATCAATATCACAGCAGGAACGAGAGAAGCTTCCGGTGATATCACCTTACTGGCCAAAGACAAATTACATCCTTCAGGAAAAGAATATAAAAGATGGGCAGAAAAAATTGTTCAATTATTTTAGATTAGACTCTGTTAAAAAATAACTGATACATTTTGTCTTGTTCTTTTGCTCTTTTTCTGCGTTGTAAAATCGTTAAATAGCTAAGGCTATTAGCCTCATTTACGCCTTGAAAAAGAACAAATTAACTTCGCCAATTCTGCACCTTTTATTTATTAACAGAGCCTAAGTATGATCAAAATGTAAAGACCAGTTCTCGATGAATCTAAACCATCGTTCGTAGTAGATTCCTGACTACGATGCAGTAACAGCAGGCATCTTGACTGTGTGTATGAAAAAAACGATCATTTATATTGCTGGCTGGAAGCCTTAAAATATGGTAAAGTAGCGCGACACTATGTCAAACTTCTATGGCCAAAGAAACGAAAATTATTGGGGGTATCCCAAAAAGGCACTTTAATAAAAATTCCTTTTGTTTTGCCCCAACCCATGCCTAATCGGCAGGCAGGCCTAAAAGGCGACAAAATGAATTTTACAGCGATTGGATCAAAAAATGGGATACAACCCAAACTATTTTATAGATAGGATTTCTACATCTACAATACTATACATCCAGTCATCTACATTGGTGCCGTTTAGGACAAACTTTCCGATTAATGTCGCATTAGCATCCATTTTGAGTTTTCCAGGTTCTGCTTTCCAAGCCAAGCCCAATACAGTTTCAGGACCAGCTTTCCCACAAAAAAAACAAGCTGCATAGGTGTTTTTACTCAATGCCCAAGTGGTTTTGTCAACCGGTACAAGATATCCTTTGATGATCACAGTTTTACCGTGAAGTTTTTTTATATCTTTTGAAAATGTTGGAAGGTATACGGTACCATACGTATCATGGGGCGATTCCTTATATTCCACATTGTTAAGCAAAGTCCAGGTAATAGTATCTTTACCTGCTGGTGCACCATGGACAGCAAGTGAGAATAACATTAAAAAAAATATAAAAATGTTTACTTTTTTCATTATTACAGAATGTACTACTCTAATACGATTTTTATGCTTGTTTTGTTTCCTGACAGTTGGTTAAATTACGTTAAAATTTTCAATTCAGGACAAAACAACAGTCATGTTTTCTTCATCCCTTAGGTTGGCTTTAATGTTTTCATGTACTGTTGTTGCTAATGAAAGTCCGACATAATCCACCTTAACAGGAAATAGTTTGTGTTTTCTGTCTACGAGCACAGCAACTTCTATTTTTTCCATAAGATGGTCTAAAAATACCTTAAAAGCATAAAAAATAGTTCTCCCCGAATTGGCTACATCATCTACGATGATGACGGTTTTATTTGCTACTTCAGGTAATAGTGGATCGATCTCGACCGGAGTGGATAAAGGATTTGCAGGGTTGATCTTAATCCTGGTTAAAATAATCTTTTTGGATGTTATAGTTTCCAGAGAGGCACATATCAATTCAGCAAATCTATATCCATTATTATTAATACCGGCCATGATGATCATTTCTTCATTTTCATTATTTTCAAGAATTTCATAGGAAAGCCTCGCAATTTTGTGTTTTATACGATATTGGTCTAGAACTACCATAATATTATACAATTATTTAAGATGGCAAATGTAGTGAAAAAGAATTAATTTGTAACTTGCAGCTTTATTAAGTGTGTATAACAAATTGCACTTTTACAGTGTTCTTCTTGATAAACGGTAAAAACGTGGTTGAATTGAGTGGATCGTCTCAAGCATAGCTTGACAGGCTCTTCAGAGCTTGCCACGATTTGCGTGGGAATGACGGTAGGGAGGAAGAAAATAAGAATTTGTGCAATATGTTATACATACATTTATTAATACTTTTGAATGAATATGCAACAACTACTTTTTATTTTACTTGCAGGCTCCGCGGGTTATCTTGCTTTCAGAGGATACAAAAGGATATATCAGAATATATTATTGGGCAAGCCTACTCAATTATCAGGAAGGGCATCTGACAGATGGTCCAATGTGTTATTAGTGGCTTTTGGCCAAAAAAAAATGTTTAAAAACTGGATACCTGCGGTATTTCATTTATTTATTTACGTAGCCTTTTTGTTTACTCAGATAGAATTGCTTGAAATCATGATCGACGGAGTTTTCGGAGTTCACAGATTTTTTGCTCCTTTCCTTAGTGGATTGTATACTTTCATCATCAGTTGTATTGAGATTTTATCATTTCTTGCATTGATAGCCACCATTGTATTTTTATATAGACGTAATTTGCTCAAAGTGCCTCGTTTGGTCAAATCTGAATTAAATGGCTGGCCAAAATTGGATGCCAATCTTATACTTGTCGGCGAATTGCTATTGGTAACAGGCATCTTTACAATGAATGGTGCTGACTCTGTATTGCAAATGAGGGAAAGTATACAATATCCATCTACAGGAAATCTGGCCATAAGCTCATGGTTAGGACCAGCTTTATTTGGATCAATGGATACAGCACTTCTTCAAATGGTCGAAAGAGCGGGGTGGTGGCTTCATCTTTTAGTAGTTCTGAGTTTTATTGTTTATTTGCCTTATTCCAAACATCTACATATATTTCTTGCATTCCCTAATGTATACTTCAGCAATTTGAATTCAAGAGGGAAGATGGAAAATATGCCGGAAATCATGAATGAAGTAAAATCTATGTTGGGCATGGAAGCCGAAACCAATAGTGAAGCATCTTCTGAGATTCCTGAATTTGGTGCTAAAGATGTTTTTGACCTTTCATGGCAAAATATCATGAATGCGTACACATGCACAGAATGCGGAAGGTGTACAGCCGTTTGTCCGGCCAATGTTACAGGCAAAAAATTGTCCCCAAGAAAAATCATGATGGATATTCGTGACCGGGCTGAAGAAGTGGGTAAAAATATAGCATCCGGTGATACAAAATATACCAATAATGAAGAAAATTCAAGTCAGGTAGCGTTAAATGCTCATAACTACGATGATGGAAAATCACTTTTTGATTATATCTCAAGAGAGGAAATTCACGCATGTACTTCATGCAATGCTTGTGTGGAAGCTTGTCCGGTACTGATCAACCCATTAGAACCTATTTTGAGTTTGAGGCGCTATGAAATATTATCCGAATCCGCAGGCCCTCACGAATGGGTACAACTTTTTAATGCTATGGAAAATGGTGGCTGTGTGTGGCAGATACCTGCTGAAAGAGAAGCCTGGAGGCACGAGTTAACCTAAGAATATAGTCATTATTTATTGCATTATTATTATTTCAATATAGTTCAGAATCCAAAAATTAAAAACATAAAACATAAAATGTCCTGGCCATGAAGGTAAAAACAATGTCCGAAGTTACAGTAGAGGGAATTAATGTAGATATTCTTTTTTGGGTAGGGTGTGCAGGGAGTTTTGATGCCAGAGCACAACGGGTTACAAAAGCCATGTGTCAGCTGCTCGAAAAAGCCGGAGTATCTTTTGCTATACTTGGAAATGAAGAAATGTGTACGGGTGATGCGGCCCGGAGAGCAGGTAATGAATTTATTTTTCAGATGCTGGCTTTACAAAATATCAATACCCTCAATATGTATGCAGTCAAAAAGATCGTGACTGCTTGCCCCCACTGTTTGAATACTCTGAAAAATGAATATCCAGAACTAGGAGGAAACTATGAAGTAGTACATCATACACAACTGCTTAATCAATTGATATCCAATGGAAAAATAAAAGTTGAAGGAGGAAGTTTTAAGGGTAAAAAGATTACTTACCATGATTCATGTTACCTGGGTCGGGTCAATGGTGAATACGATGCTCCGCGATCGCTATTATCTGCTTTGGATGTTGATTTGGTTGAAATGAAAAGAAGCAAAACCAATGGTCTATGCTGCGGAGCCGGCGGTGCTCAGATGTTCAAAGAAGATGAACCCGGCATCAAAAAGATCAATGTGGAAAGAGCCGAAGAAGCTATCAGCATGAATCCGGACATCGTGGTAGGCAATTGCCCGTTCTGTATCACTATGCTCGCTGATGGTATGAAGGCCAAAGATAAAGAAGATGATATCATGGTGATGGACATATCTGAGTTGATCCTGCAAGATGTCAAAAACTAATTATCGTATATCTATGAGGAGATTCCAAAAGGATGTTATAGCCACATTCAGAGGGTCATAGAGTAAAAGGAGTCAAGTTATCCACAAGATTTTCTTATAAAAATATAACAAAAGTTATATTGCTTCGTAGAGATAAGCACCTTACCTTTGCAACAGTTAGTTAATAATTTGGTATTTTAAAGGCATCATAATAATAAGTCGGTGCATTTCATTTTTTCGCACTGTGCTCGATTTCTTATCAAGCATCGGTTGTTCGTCGTAGCTTTTAGCTACGATGCAATATATTAAGGCATCTTGACTGAATCGCAAAAAACATGGGTGATTTTTAATGTGATGCGAAAAAATGAAATACACCCTAAGAAGTCGGTAAACAAATCATTACCGTCGTACTCCGGAAAGCCTAATTCTTATTGTTGTATGGAATAGCTACTAAAGAGAGGCACTCAAAGGAATGTCTCTCTTTATTTTTAATCCAGATTGCTAGGCCATAGAGCCTATGGGCCTAATCCATCAATTTTCCTCCTTACATATACACAATCGAGCCTTTTATTGTCCTTGTTAACAAAATAGTTTACTGAATATTAGGAAATATAATTTCTTTTTTTTTTTTTGTGTCGATATATTATTTTGTAAACTTATTAAACTATGAACTCATGGATGCATTGAATGTAATTCTGGAAGTCTTTAGAATCGTAGCAGGTGCTATTATCACTGATGAACTTGACGGATTTTAAATGAAATTGAAGGTGTACTTCTGATATTTTTGGGAGTACATCTTCTCATTGACCCATTCCCCATTCATTTCCATCATTCACTCATTCACTCATTCACTCATTCACTCATTCACTCATTCACTCATTCACTCATTCACCCATTCACTCATTCACCCATTCACTCATTCACCCATTCACCCATCCATTCACCCATTCACCCTCACTCATTCCCATTCACTCATTCACTCATTCACTCATTCACTCATTCACTCATTCACTCATTCACCCATTCACTCATTCACCCATTCACTCATTCACTCATTCACTCATTCACTCATTCACTCATTCACTCATTCACTCATTCACTCATTCACTCATTCACTCATTCACTCATTCACCACCCATTCACTCATTCACCCATTCACTCATTCACCCATTCACTCATTCACTCATTCACTTCCTGATCATTTCTTCCACTTTCTCCATCAGCCAGGGTTTGAAACGATGCCCTTGGTTTGATAGATTTCTTTTTTTTTTTGGATTTTGACTTGGTCTCTTGGATTAACTTTCATAAGTGCTGTTGTATATACATCATCAAAAGTGACATTATTCAGATGATCCAGGACTTTTCCGAAATTTTTTCTGTAAAATTCCAAACGGGCCAAACTAAATTCTACGGCATTGTCCCGGTATCTTGGATCAAGATATTCGGCATAATCTTGAATGAAATTTTCTGTCCATTCAAATTCTTTGACTCGAAGGGCAAAAACTATATTTCTAAAATCTGTTGGGGATTATTATTCTCACCGTTAATAAATTTTTGTTTCTATTGTTTCTTTATATATTTAAAAAGGTTTCTTTTGAAAAAAATCACCTTTATTTACCTTATTTACACAATAACTAATTGCTGTTGAAAAAATTTCTTTTTGCTCATGTTCAGGAAATAAGTGAATTAATTATTTTTAATCAATTCTTTAAGTTTGAAATAATGTTAGGTATTGTTTTCATCTGCATATGTCAATTGCCATTATATAATAAATCTATATTGCAGGAATACTTTGAAAGGCTTTGGATTTCGCAAGTCAAGAATTGTTATCCATATTTTGCATTTGAATATCAAGCTTGTACATTTTTTTTCCAAGTCAATAAGGTGCAATATTGTCTTAATTTTTCGCCTATATAAAATATATCCAAATTTTCAGAAATATTCTGAATATTAAGCTCTGTATCTATTTCAAACTTGACATTCTTTTTTTCGTTTTCACTTTTCAGGCCGAAGATGTTTTTTTCTATTTGATACTTATTCAAGTAAAATTCTGAAGATTGGTTGAGTTCTGATCTGTCCAATCGTGAAATATCCCCCAGTATGCCGTTGTACAATTTGACAAGATTTCTCTTTCCCGCTCCTGCAAGTTTATGGCAAGCCCTGAGACTGGTCATTTGATCATATTCCTGTTGTGCTAAAAAATCTTCCAACAAATTCAACAGATCAGAGTTCAATTTAAGAAATCTTTGATTGTGGTATGGTTCATTATTAAAAACGATCCTCCAACAAGTCTCATTGGAAAGATCATCGACAGTCCCTTCTTTTATGTGCCTTTCCAATAAATCATAATAGTCCGATATGTTTTTGTTGACATTAAAATAGGGTGAATGAATGAATTTGCTGAAACTATTAAGTTCATAAACACTCAATCCTTTTAAAGCAAATAATATTTTTTTTTCTTTCATAAATGTTTCTATTGCAACACGAAGTTAACTTTTTATTTTTATTTTTGGAAAAAAAATATTTAACTTTTGATTTTAACATCACTGCCTCCCCTTTTCGCTTAAGGGTCGCCCTTTGGGACGCACCTCAGTCGAAAAGGGAGAATCGACCACTACAAAATCGACCACTAAGCTGAGCAAAGCGAGGACTGGTGAGCGATTTTTTGGACCCTTCGACCACTAAAATCGACCACTAAGCCGACGAAGGAGGATTAGTGAGCGATTTTCACATCACTGCCTCCCCTTTTCGCTTAAGGGTCGCCCTTGGCCACCCTCAGTCGAAAAGGGAGAATCGACCAGTATATCATCGACCACTAAGCTGAGCAAAGCGAGGACTGGTGAGCGATTTTTTGGACCCTTCGACCACTACAATCGACCACTAAGCCGACGAAGGAGGATTAGTGAGCGATTTTCACATCTCTGCCTCCCCCTTTTCGCTTAAGGGTCGCCCTTCGGGACGCACCTCAGTCGAAAAGGGAGAATCGACCAGTACATCATCGACCACTAAGCCGACGAAGGAGGACTGGTGAGCGATTTTTTGGACCCTTCGACCACTAAAATCGACCACTAAGCCGACTAAGGAGGATTAGTGAGCGATTTTCACATCACTGCCTCCCCTTTTCGCTTAAGGGTCGCCCTTCGGGACGCACCTCAGTCGAAAAGGGAGAATCGACCAGTACATCATCGACCACTAAGCCGACAAGGATGGAGCAGCCCGACCCAAACGACCACAGCCACGAAGGAGGACTGGTGAGCGATTTTAACACCTCCATCCCCCTTTTCGCTTAAGGGTCGCCCTTTGGGACGCACCTCAGTCGAAAAGCCCGCACTTCAGTCGAAAAGGGAGAATCGACCATCGATCATTTAAATCCATAGATATAAAATCCACTAATACGTTACTAAAACAATAAGTGTATATTATAATTTATATATTTTTACTATATTAGTGACATTTTATGACTTCAAATTAGATATATCTTTAATGTATAAATCTTTGTATTTTATTTATATAGAATATTACTGTTCACTAAACTACACATGGACAAAATTATTATTACTTTTTTTTCTATATATATTTGGTAGTATCAAATCAATTTTTTATCTTTGCGATTGATTTATAACCAAATGATGGGATAGTCTCCCTAAGACGAACCATGAAACACATCCATATCAAAATAATTTTTCTTCTCATCGGGCTTTATAGTCAGTTGGCTTTCGGTCAGATCAATGATGCTGACAGGCATTATGTGATATTGTCCGGTCAGGAAAAGCATGATACTATTTCTTCCAAATTTCAGCCTTCTGTTGTTTCCGGTTTGGTCAGTAATTGTATTGCCAGTATTTCAAACATAGGTAATGAAAAGTGGAAGATTACTATTTCTCCCAGCCAAGGATCAAATGATTTTACAGGGAAAGCCAGCGCCGTTTTACAGTATACAGACGGTTTAAAGCCAAGGTGGATCACTTACCACATTCATTTTGTGGCTTCTGTTATCACCACAAATGCTGATTTTGTGACTATCTCTCTGACGATGAAATTGAAATTAATCCGATGACAAATGATTTTACAACTGCAACATCACTGACACTTGTGGGTATAAGTCATGTACAATCAGGTACGGCTGTGTTGAGTAATGGTAAGATATTGTATACACCAGCTACTGATGATGATAATGATTTTATACTTTATAGTGTAAAAGATGACAAAGGTGCTGTAGCCAATGGGGTAGTGTATTTGCTGCGGGAACAATCACCTGTTGCGCTTAAAGATACTATACAGCTAAGTGTTTTAAATACTCAAACAACCTACATTACGCTTCCTTTTTCCGGATTTGTACAGAGCACACCCCCCGCTTATGGTCAGATAGTACTTAAACACGATCAGGTGTACCAGTATATACCCAACAAAGGAAGCAACAATCGGGATGTTTTTGTATTGAAAAATGGCAATTATGAAAGAGTGATTGTTGTAAATATCCTAAAGAAAACGCAGAATACCAGCAGTGTAAAAGATGATGCCATATTTACGCCCAAAAACACATCAGTAAGCTTTGATGTATTTAAAAATGACTTGAGTACAAATTTCCCTATCACTGCATTTTCAACTGAACTTATTAAAGGCAATAAGGGTAATTTTACATATACTCCACCTTCAGGATACTCAGGAATCAAAAATTTTACGTATACGGTCAATTATGGTAACTATCAGGCACAGGGAAAAATAACCGTTGCAGTAGGTAATTTTGCTCCTATACAATCTGTGGATTACACTTTCAATACATTAAAGAATGCACCATTAGCCATTACCTACAATGTTCCAATAGCTCAGTATACATTTAAAGTACTCAATGCGCCAGAATTTGGAACTGCAGAAGTATTTGACATCAATACTACTATAACCGACGAATGTAACACCATAAAGTCAAAAGCAATTCTGACTTATACACCTGATAACAATTATTACGGATCAGACTCTTTTGATATAGAGTATTGTGTGCCCAATAATCCATGTGTGGTGTACAAAATTTATATTCGGGTCCATGATCATAATGGCAGCGTGTGTCCATGTGCAGGACCCAATTGTGTTTGGTCCGGTGATATGAATGGAGACGGCAGGGTTTCTATTTCTGATATCCTACCCTTAGGCAGATTTATAGGTTTGAGTGGTAAATCCAGATCAGATATCAATCTCCCTTATCGTGGCGGACAAAAGTCGGAAGACTGGGCTTATCAACAGCCTAATGGTTTGAATATCAAACATATCGATGCTGATGGCGATGGATTATTAAGTGTATTGGATACTGCAGCTATCTCTGAAAATTTTGGTTTGGTACACAATTTTGTACCATCAGAAGTCTTTGCGGTTAAGGATTATGGATTCCAATTGGTACCAAATACAACAGAACTGGATTCTGGTGATTTACTAGTACTCGATGTGATTTTAGGATCACCTTCAAAACCTGTGGTAGATCTGATGGGGTTGGTATATTCATTAAACTTTGCTCCGCATATCTTTGCTCCTGGTACTATATATGCTGAATTTTTTAAGGATAGCTGGTTGACAAAAGGCAACGCTTCTATTCAGATGTCGAAAAACAATTCTTTGGGGTGTGCAGGCGGGAGTAGTGAAAGCTGGAGCTATTGTAGTGGATGAAGCAGATGGTTTTAAACCAACGGGGTCGACAGGTAATGGTGTTATTGGCAGAGTATATGCCATAGTTAGTAGATGAAGCTGATGGTTTCAAACCAAGTCCTGGTTCAAATAAAACACTGACCTATTTGTACCGCAGTGTGAATACAGATGGCATCGAGATAGAAGATATCGATGGAGAAAAATACATGATACCAGATGTTTATGCTGAGTTCAGGGTTAATAGAGAGAAAAAAATTCCTGTGCCTACCGAGGACAAACTCATCATCTACCCAAATCCGGTACAGGATGTACTCAACCTGCACTTCAACGGACGAAATATCATCAAAGGGTATAAAATGTATGATGCTATGGGTGCGATGGTAGTAGCTATGGATGAGGTCAATCAGCAAGCAATTTCAGTGAATACAGCACAGATGACAGCCGGCGTGTATATCATGCAGGTAGTAACCACACAAGGTACCATCTCTAAAAAAATCACAATTAGCCCTAAGGATTAAGTTTACATTCATCTAATTTTGCCCACTCTGAACCTACCTTGCCGGCAGACAGACAGGCGTGTCAGAATTGTTAGGTAGGCGAGCTTAAAATGGAGGGGACAAATTCATACTTTGAATATGAGATGTATTGTGTAAATATAAACCAAAAAATCATTTGGCCTTAATACTGTTTTATCTGACTGTTTATACAATTGCATTTTTTATGGTACTTAATTTCAATTGATCTCCATTGGTATCAGCATAGTTACGCTCTAAGAGATAAGTTATGTTACTGATGTCCATTTACTTCTTGTTGTTATGATTTGAGTCTCTCATATAAGCTGTTAGGCTGTATGAATTTAAACTCAATGTCATTTAGATAAGGAATTTTTCTTTTTTTTTACCCTATCTAAATCTTTCCCTTACAAAGGAAAGACTTCATAGAGAGATCTTAACTAATTCTACTTCGTCAAATTGTACAGACTTTCCGATTGACTGGAAACTGTTGGGTTAACCCAACAGTTGTGACCCTAATTTATTTACCCAAACATTTATATTTAACTAACTATGAACAAATATCAGGTTTCAGGTTGATTATACCGACGATAATTTTTTTTGAGAAAAATTATGTCTTCCTTATACTCAAAATCAAGATGTTGGTTAAACCATTTTCACAAACTAATTTATTTTGAGTATATATAACTAAAGTTATATTGTACAAAAAATCAGAAGATCTTACATTTGTGTCACAATCACTAAAAAATCTTTACTTTCATGACAACAAAATTTATTCAAATCACTTTTTCATTCGCTTTGATGGTGACACTAGTACAATGTAATCAACAAAAAGCAAAAAACACAAACAATCAGACAGTTATTTCTCAAGACAGCCTTATCAAAAAAGGGGCCTACTTAGTGACGATCTTAGGGTGCAATGACTGTCACTCACCTAAGCGCATGAGTGCTCATGGACCTGAATTGATTCCTGAGATGATGTTGTCAGGTTACCAATCGACCAACCAACTGCCACCGATGCCTACTGATGCGCTTAAAAATGGCTGGTCTTTGTTTTATCCTGACCTCACAGCTGCTGTAGGACCTTGGGGAGTATCATTTGCGGGCAACCTTACTCCTGATGAGACAGGGATAGGTTCCTGGTCTCTTGAACAATTTAAAATTGCAATCACCAAAGGAAAAATGAAGGGATTGGAAGATGGCCGCCCCTTGCTTCCACCGATGCCTTGGCAAAATTATGCGTACATGATGGACGAAGATGTAGCAGCTATTTATGCATATCTCAGGAGTGTGCCACCAGTTAAAAATGTTGTTCCTGCTAATATTCCGCCAAGTCCAGTAAAATAATAAGATAACTTCAGATAACTTCATAATCATGCTCAAAAATCAATATGTTTTTTATTTTGTATTGCTGCTTTTTTGTACGCCTATCTTAAGCCAGAATACTATTGAAGGCAGTATTAAAATATCTTCCAATGAACCCTTGTCATTTGCTTCGGTAGTGCTCAAAACTTCTACTGAAAAGGTCTTTGTAGCTGGTACTGTCTCAGATGAGAAAGGATTTTTTGTATTGTCCAAAATCAATCCGGGTACTTATATTTTGGAAATCGGAATGTTGGGCTACGAACCAAAAATTATTGAAAACATAGTAGTGAAAGATCAAAACATAGTATTGGAAAGTAACATACTTAAGGAAGCTGCACAAACCATCGATGAGATACATGTCAGTGCACGCAAGACTATGTACGAAAGAAAAGTAGATCGCCTGGTGGTCAATGTACAGAGTTCCGCTCTTGCGGCTGGTAGTAGTGCATTGGATATCATTGAGCGATCACCAGGTATGACCGTCAACAGGCAAGGTGGTGTCATCTCGATGGCAGGAAGAGATGGTGTAGTCGTCATGATCAATGGTAAGCGACAATTTATTCAGGACGATGCACTTATTGGTCTGCTCTCAGGTATCAATGCCAACAATATTGCAAAACTCGAAATCATATCGACACCACCAGCCAGCTTTGATGCAGAAGGCAATGCCGGATTTATCAATATTGTACTTATCAAAAGTGACAATGAAGGTTATAACGGCAATTTTGGGCTCGCTCTTGGGGGATATAAGGGTTTCATAGGAAATACAAATGCCGCCGTTACAATCAATACCAAAAAATGGTCGTCGTATATAGATGCATCTCTTAGTGCAAATCAACAAAGTCAGGACTTCAGGTTTGAAAGGACTACGTTTTCCGGGCAGAATGCCACTAATATTGCTACCATCAATGATAGAAATCCCAAACGACTTGTAGGCACAGTGAGGATTGGTACTTCCTACAATTTTGGTCAGTCTTCTGTTTCTTTGGGAGCAAATGGTTATTTCAATAATTGGTCCATGGATGCAACAAGTACAGCCGATATTACAAAAAATCAACATTATGACAATACGATTTTAAGCACTCAAACCGAAAAAAATGAATGGCAGCATGGTGGATTGAGTCTGGGATTTTCACATAAATTTGCTAATAGAAGTTTGCTCAATATCAGTTCAGACTTACTTAGCTATACTACAGAAAACCCAACGATGTACACCAATAAATTTGTAAAGCCTACCACGGAAACTGGTATAGCAGCCAATAGTAAAAGTTTCAAAAGCACTCCTATCCAGGTTTTGGTCAATGCGATAGATTATGAATACAAACGGGGGAAGTTCAATCTGGAATCCGGAGCCAAACTGACGCTTTCAAGTTTCGATAATGATGCGTCGGTTGATTATCAAATAAATAATATTTGGGTTCGCCAGCCACAATATTCAAGTTATGCTGCTATGAATGAAAATATAGTCGCAGCTTATACCTCAGTAGGTGGCAGTCTGTCAGAAAAAACAAGTTTTAAAGTAGGTTTGAGATTTGAAAAGTCCGTGACAAAGATTAGAAATGAAAATGATTCCACATTGTTAGATAGAGACTTGCCCTATTTTTTTCCAAGTATTTTTATCAGTCATGAGATTACTGAAAAATCATCCATCAACATTTCAGCATCGAGGCGTATCACAAGACCTACTTTTAATGATTTGGCTCCATTTATTTTTTTTACAGACCCTACATCATTGGTTACAGGAAACCCTGCGTTGTTACCTGTGTTGTCACAATCGGTCCGTGCTGAATACAAGTACAATAATAAAGTCTTTTCTCTGCAGTATGCCATAGATCAAAACCCTATAGCTCGATTTGTACCTGCTTTGGAAGGATCGTCCACCAATATCATAGCGAGAGTCAGAAATTTTGATAGATTCACCACCTTGTCCGCAACAATTGCTTACCCTATTGTTGTCAAAAAATGGTGGGACATCAATATCAACTTGACAAGCTTTAGGCAAAAAATATATGGTACTTACGAAACTTCAAATATAGAAATCCAACGTCTGTCTGCCAATGCATTTGTCAATAATGCATTTTCTCTGCCCAAATCATTTACTGCTGAAATAGGTGGATTTTTCAATACAGGTGGATTTTTTGGACCCTTTCAGAATAAGCCATTCGGGAGCATTAAATCTCGCCATACTCAAAAAAGTAAAAAAATCGTCGATTACTATTGGCGTAGACAATGTCTTGAATACGATGCGTTTTATATCTGAGTTTGAAGATCCCGGTACTAAAAATGAATTTTCCAACAATATGATTTTCGCACAGACAAATTATAAGATTGTATTCAGACATAATTTTGGAAGTACAAAAGTAAAATCAAACTTGAATAAAAAATCAAGTTCAGCTGAAGAAAGAAAGAGAGTCGAGTGATGACATGATTTTTTGTATTGCATATTGCATATTGTATAAGATCAATATCACATATTGAACATTTTAGAGTATGTTTAAATTTTGTTTTTGGATTATAAAATGAACTTATTTTGAGCGAAAAAAGGCAAATTTTGCAGTCGAATGTGGGCAATTCGACGAAAAATTTAACGAATTTGCAGCCAAAATAAGACATTTTATTGCTAAAGGATAAATTTTAAACATACTCTTATAGGAAGGTGTATGGTTTCATTATTTTGTCCCTTTATTCCGCCTAAGACTCTGTTAAAAAATAACTGATACATTTTGTCTCGTTCTTTTGCTCTTTTTCTGCGTTGTAAAATCGTTAAATAGCTAAGGCTATTCGCCTCATTTACGCCTTGAAAAAGAACAAATTAACTTCGCCAATTCTGCACCATTTATTTATTAACAGAGCCTAATGATGCATCATATCTTCTTTATGAGCACGTGGAACAGTGTAAGAGATGATCACATCTTCTTTTCTTTTTCCAAAATAGCACAAGCTAATCTCACATCTTCAAATGTATATTCTTCGCTCAATCGACCCTTTATATCAGTGACTATGGTTTGAGAAGTTTGGTAATTTGGGTAGAGTTTGCGGATATTATTTAGTTTGTTTTCGTCAATGTATTTATTGCCATCGAGTTCTCCGGATTTTATCAGTTTTGCGATATGACCAAAGACAGTACTCTTTGCTAATTCTCTCTTTTGTGCGGTTTCTTCTACTGTCAGACCTGATAGAAGCAAATGTAGCGTCTGCTTATGAGTAGCAATTTTTGGTTCTTCTTTTTTTTCTTTTTCTATTTTGGGCTTTCGAAACTTATTTTTGTGGTGATGTTCCTTTGACTTTGAGAATTCAGATATTTTTTTCAGTCGATCCATTGCAGAACTGATGACGATGGCTGGAGTTTCTTTTTCTTTTTCGATGATGATCTTCAGACTGTGCAAAAACTTATGAAGTTTGACGATCTGTTGGTAAAATTCGGACTCAAGTTCTAATAATTCGCTGACGTAAGCCTTGATTCCATTTTCTGAAGAGATGATCGCAATATGTTGTAAAATAAAATCTGAAGCCGACTCCAGTTTCGGTATAAAATACGTATTGGCCATTTGGCATCTTTCTATTATTTTTTTATAATCCTGCTTATCCAGCAAGTGGTTGAGTTCATTGTCAAATGTCGCTGCATGAGTGACAAACTGCTGTGTCATTGTTACCAATTCATCTGCCCAAAGTATGTACTTTTTCTTAGTAGAATTGTCACCCTGAGGATAACTGTTTTTATGATGAGAAGATAGATGCAGTAAATGTCCCATCTTATAACAGCTCATGACCAAAGACCGTATGTAAGAATCGGTATATTGACTCAATTGAGTATAGAGCTCACCGGGAGACAATTTTGTTGATTCGTGGTGCTTTAGAGAAAGACTAGGCAATATCTTATTGATTTGAATTTCCTGGGGTAGTATAAGTCCATCTAATGATTTCAGCCTTGACAGGGCTACATAAACCTGACCTGGCGCAAATGCTTTATTTATATCGATGACCGCCTTCTCAAACGTCAGACCCTGGCTTTTATGCACAGTGATGGCCCATGCTAATCTCAAAGGAAACTGTATGAATGATCCTGCAATTTTTTCTTCAACTTCTTGAGTTGAAACATTAAGCTCGTATTTGATATTTTCCCACTTATGAGTCTCCACAAAAACTGTTGATGAATCATCAAACTCAACTTTTATTTCATCATCGCATAACTCAACTACTTTTCCTATTTTACCATTAAAGTACCGCTTGGCAGATGAAGTATCATTTTTTATAAACATGACCTGTGCCCCTTTTTTGAGCTTCAGATCTATATCTATCGGATACATGTGATCCGGAAATTCTCCTTCGATCTTACCTTTATACAATGTGACTTTGTCTGTAATTTTATCAAGTGCCATAAGGTTTAATGAGTCAGCAGTATTATTATGAGTCGTTAGGGTGATTACATTGGGCAAATCAGCATCCCGAAATTCCGGCATCACATACTTGTTTAATAAATTGATATCTTGCTGGGTTACCTTATTTGTGCGAAGATTGTTGAGCAGATTTATGAACTCTTCATCTGTTTGTCTATATATCTTGTCGAGTTCTATATATAAAGGTTGTAAGTTCTCGATGACTTTAGCATCAAAGAAAAATGGACTTTTATAATACTCGTTAAGTACTTTCCATTCATGCTCTTTTACAATTGGTGGTAGTTGCATCAGATCGCCGATAAATAAAATCTGAACACCACCAAGTGGTAATTGCTTCTTTTGTCTCACATGTCTCAGGACAGTGTCCAAACAGTCCAAAAGATCAGCTCGCAGCATGCTGACCTCATCAATGATGAGCAATTCCAGCTCCCTGATGATACGACGTTTTTCATCATTCAGCCTCAAATGCTTAAAAACAGTGGCCGGGGTCACAAAAGAGCTCTCAGTGTGATTTGAGACAAATGAAACATCAGGAATAAATGTTCCTATCGGCAGCCCGAATTGAGAATGCAATGTGGTACCTTTGGCATTAATAGCCGCAATTCCGGTAGGTGCAGTGACAATATGATTTTTATATAACTCATTTCGGAGTTTATGGAGTAAAGTGGTTTTACCTGTTCCGGCCTTACCGGTCAAAAAAACCGATTTGTTAGTGTACTTGACATATTGCTCAGCCAATTCAGCTGGAGATATGCCGGATGATTTATGAGATTCATTTGAAGGATGTAGTGGATGCATAAGTATGAACTTTGTGCAAAGTTGTGGTTTAGTGTTTACATTATCCGTTATTTTACGTATATATACGTATATATACGTAAAATAACGGGTGATGTATTATTTTAAACGGATAATGTTTTATTACATTAAAATGTTTTTATGCTGGATGCCACTTTATTAAAGGATAATTTTAATCAAATGTCAAAAACGAAGTAACAATTCATCAAAAATTATCTAACCATGCCAGATACGAGCGATCACCCCTTCCTTTTTAAGCTTTTTAAGGGAAGGGCTGGGGGATGGGTATAAAAACAACTGCTCTGTTTTTACCCACCCTGACCTCCCTTAAAATGGCCTTAAAATGGAGGGAGTTGGATTCGTTCTTTGATATTTAGCATTGACGCTTTATTTTAATCAAATGTCAAAAACGAAGTAACAATTCCTCAAAAATTATCTAACCATGCCAGATACGAGCGATCACCCCTTCCTTTTTAAGGCTTTTTAAGGGAAGGGGCCGGGGGGATGGGTATAAAAAACCCACGTCTTTTTTACCAACCCATCCCTGCCTTG
This sequence comes from Saprospiraceae bacterium, assembly GCA_016718205.1. GTDB lineage: Bacteria > Bacteroidota > Bacteroidia > Chitinophagales > Saprospiraceae > OLB9. Next base: position 752,470 of record JADKEB010000031.1, on the reverse strand, counting down.
GTGTCAGGCAGGCTAAATGTGTTGATTATTTTATTGTCAGAACCATAATCTATTGATTTACAACTAAGAAAATTTTAAACATACTCTAAACCTAAATATCTAAAATGAGATTGGTAGTGAGAGCTTCAAATACAACCTACCTTCACTTCGTTTGGCAGGCAGGCAATTTGACCATCATTCAACCCTAATAAACCTTACATAGTCGAGCATGGCTCTATTGATCCCGACATTCATGTTGTTATTCCAGAGTTCAAATTTTAGATGGAGATGATTGTTGCCTTTTTTTAAATTGAGAACTAATGCATTGGAAAATCCCCAATCGGACCACTCTTCCTGTCCTCTCTGTGGAAAAACAAAGGAGCCAATATAATTATCATCTAAATACAAACTTCTGATAGCACATTTATTATCAGTATTCCATGGACCTGAGCCATTGGAATATCTGAAATCGACCAGATATTTTCCATCATCGTCAACGGATACTTCCAATGGTATCGTTTGATTTAAGTCATTGGAGATTTCTATAAAACCATCTGCTGTGTGACCCGAATACATCCGGTTTGACTTTTGAGCAAAACGTTCCATTTGAAACGTGCTTACGCTTGCTTCAGGTGCGATAAGCAAGGGTTCGCTGATGAAAGATTCATAACCTTCAGCGTCTATGGCACTGACACTAAACTCTGCGGGTTCGGCGGTATTTATTTTTACATTGTTATTTTCTGTTCTTGCCCACTCCTGTCCGTTTCTGTATATTTTGTATTGAACGGCATTAGGTATTGGCAACCAGGAAATTTCATTGTCATTTCTGACCAGTACAGGATTAGGAAGAGTAAAATGGTTTTGGGTAAGATGAAAGGCTTGTTGATCGAAAGCAATATTGTCCATTTCGATTTCAATGTTGATGGTACCTGTTACAGTGGACTCTACGTATGCATTCGTCATCTTGTTGCCATTTATTTTGAATGACCTGATATTTTTACCAAAGCCAATGACCTTGATGTTGAGTGTTGCATGTCGGTATTTAAAACCTGATAGCGTTTTGATACCGTCATAAGAACGGGGAATAACCGGACAAAATTTTATGCCATTAACTCCAAAAGTCATGCCCATAAATACTCTGTGCACCATAGCGATATTGCCAGCCATACTCCACAGCATTCTGTCAGAATTGATTTCAGTACCTTTAAAATCACCTGAGTGTGCCACGAAATTTTCATAATTGGATATAAATAGTCCACCGGCGCGATATATGGATGCCAGTCCGTGATTCAGTGCTTTTTCATTGCCTGCTTTGGCAGCGGCGAGATTCCAGTATGACTGTACAAATGGCCAGACTGCATTGTTGTGATACGGTGGTATGCCGGGTATCTGCGGATAGATACAACTTGCTCCATAAGCTGTAATTGGAGACTTGGAGATTATCTGAGCATCACGTTCACTATCTGCTACATCAAATAGGATGGCAAGGGCTTCACCGAGTGCTTCAAATCTTTCTGACCTGACTAAATCTTTACGACCATATCTGAATTGGGCATAATATCCCTTTTCCGGCATCCACAGTTGAGTATTGATAGCTTTTTTTATACTTTCTGCTCTTTGTTCATATATTTCATCAGGCTCGCCAAGGACAGATGCCATCGATGCCAGGATCTTATGTGCCTGATAATGTACGACGTTAGTACCTAAATTTTCAGAAGTGTAAATATCTGCATTGTTCATCCATTTGGGATAGGTTTGTTCTCTCCAGTCGAGGAAAGATGATTCGCCCTTGTACAGTCCTGATGGTGCAGCAAGGGTATAATAGTCGTCGTCCAGACTATTTTTGATGATGCCGTACGTTTGCCTGAGCCATTCTTTATCTCCGGTGACTTTATAAATTTCCCAAGCCGCAAGTGCCCAGGTAGTACGGTCTGATGAAACAGGCCAGGCACCTCCTGAGCCGGTATCCTGGATAATTCTGCCCCTATTGACTTTTTTCATCAAACTGATTTTGGCTATTTCGGGCTCATGGTAAGCAAATGCCAGAAATATACTATATGAAATATCTCTGGTCCATACACCGCTCCACTTGGCACCGGTGCGCAATGTGCTGTCTGGTTCTATATTTTTTTTGGCTTCTTCAAGGGACAGATTATAGAGAGCATCTACGATAGGCTGATCAGACTTGTATGTGGGTTTGTCATCGGTATTCCATGTTTTTTTCCAGTGTGCTTCAGATGCCTGATCATAAGAATATGGATTCATGTTCAGCGTGATAGTGTAGATGTGATTTTCGCCGGAAGGCAAGAGTTTCAATCCTTTGCCACTCAAGCCTACAAAATCCCAACTCAATGGTTCCGAACCTCCGGCGATATAAAATCCTTTAAAGTCTGATTTGGCGATTCTGGTTCCATTATGCGTTTCATAGTAACCTTTTTGGTCAAATTGTTCCATCACAGGAGTCACATCTACTCTGAAAGTATAGGAATGATTGGGTTTTAGATAAGTGGTGGGTCGTTCATTGATGCGGACAGGCATCTCACCAAATTGTACAATGGGTGACTCATGATCCTCATCACCGATCACTACCTGATGGTCTACGCCGAAGGGAAGTTCATTATCTTTTTCGTTGATAGAAAATTTAAAGCTGACCAATCTGGAGTAGGTGTCACTTGCCGGGCTCTTATAGTTGGAGCTGATATGCTCTGATGAATGTACTTTTGACAGATTGTTTCCCTGGATGATTTCATCTTTCTTAAGGGTAAATGCGTCAGACGAGTATAGAATTTCCGATGGCATAATTATTTTTTTTGTCTGGCAGGATGCCATTACTATAGTTGTCAATAAAATGATGATTCTGTTCATTTATGATACTTATTAAAAAATTGAAAAGCAAAACGTAGCAATGAAAACAACTTTATCCTTCATGATTCCATGATGATCAATATACCACTAATTTTTTAACTAGGCTACCTTGTTTACTATCCGCCTTGATAAAATAGATACCTTGCGGAATGAGAGAAATATCATTGAGTTCATTATTCTTCAGTTCAGCTACTATTTTTCCTGATACATTAAATAATCTGATAGCCGGGTAGTCTATATCTGATGAAATAAAAACCTGATCACCTGCGGGGTTTGGAAAAATATTTAATTTTAGATCATTCAAGACATCTTGCTTCAGTGATGATAAGGTGTCCACCTTAAATGTCGTATTGTAAAACACAAGTCCGCCACGTTCATTGCCTACAGCCATCTCATAATATCCATCCCCATCTATATCGGCGAGTGATGAAGTGACTTTCCTGCCTTGTTTGATATTGCCAGTAAAATCAGAGAGTTTTTTGAATCCTGAATAAAGATTGCCTTCAATCTCATGGTAAGTGATAAAACCTGCATCTTCAGTACCCATGATCATATGGAGTTTATTGCCGGACTTAAAGAAGAATGGGGCTCCATTTTGGGTTGGAAAGTCATTGCCGGGGTGGATTTTGCCTGCTTGACGGGTATTGGGCATGATTTCTGCTTCCGATTTAAATTTTGGGGAGGAAGCAGTTCCTATATTTTTAAAAAAGTTGAGTTCATTATTTTTTTCACCGATGACTAAGTCTTTTAAACCATCATTGTCAAGATCTATTATTTGGGGTTTGGCATTCTGTCCTACAAATATTTCACTGAAAAAGTATTGTGGTGTACCAATTGTCATTGGTTTTCCTCTGCCGGCAGTATTGAATGCAAGATATAATTGGCCTCGTGCATCACCTATCAAAAGGTCTTCGTCTCCATCCTGATCTATATCTCCCAATGCGGGGGCAAATCTGCCCGTTTGGTCCCCAAATTTTGAAAAAGACAAGTAATCTTCATCACTGATATTGTACTTAGCTTGAGCAGTTGTTCCGGTATTCAATAGCAATACCATTCTGTTTTTTCGTACTCCATTTTTGAGCTGAATACCTCCTGTGCCCATAATGATATCCATCAATCCATCACCATTGACATCGCCGAATGCAGGATGTGACGCACTATTGAAATATGCCATTTCATCTATCAAAAAGTTATTCTTAAAAAATTTGAAATCGGGCGCACTGTCAGTACCGGCGTTTTTATATAACCATACGTGGTTTTCAGATTCTGCAGAATTGATTTCATTGGGGGTGACGATGAGTTCTCTCTTCCCGTCAGCATCTACATCTACATAATACGCCCCCAGAAAATAGTCCAGATTAGCAGAAATATCAAGGGCTGGGAAATTATTTTCAATCTTTGTCATATGCGCATTGGCAAGACTGCCACCGTTAAACAATCTCGTCAGTTTGGAACTTCCTATATCACCTATGATGATGTCCATATCTCCATCGCCATCATTGTCAAATACTGCAATGGATGATCCGGAGTGCCTCAAGCCGGTATTGGTGGTGGTAAGTCCGGTGGAGCAACTGAATCCAGTCGAGCTCAAAGAGATGGTCTCATTAAATTGGTTTTCTGCAAATTTACCCCAACAAATATCCTGTCTGATATATTTCAATGAATCCAGACCGAGGTTTTCTTCTACACTCACATTCTTATAAAATGAAGCATAACTCCCATCTGCCTCAAAAGATATGATGTCCAGGTCGCCATCACCATCCACATCAGCAATGGCAGGCATATCTATGGAGCTTACATATATCTGAGTATAGTTATTGGATATAGGGAACATCAATATTTCCGGCAAACCATAATTGAAAGTAATCAATCTGAAAGTATATCGGCCGCTTTGATCCCTTGACCCTCGCCATACTTCAATACACCCGGGGTATTTTCCGGATGCAGTAAAAACATCCATTACTCCATCTGCATTAAAATCTCTTAACAATGCCCAGTTTCGCACAGGTGGAAAAATGGAAATGTATTCAGGGGCAAACCTAAAATCTACGGTACCCGCCGCACCTGTCTTCACAAATGGTAAAACCTGATCACCATTTCGGTCAAATACAAATAAATCGTTTTTTCCGTCATTATTGAAATCTATGTTTGAAAACTGCCCTGCTCTCAATCCTCCGGTAAACGGAAATTTCAGTTCCTTACCTCCCGAATATACAGGGATATTGAGCCTGTCAAAATTTTGACCATTCAATGGTAATATAACACATAAGGTAAAAAAAATCCTGATTATGGATAGAATGCTCTTTCTTGGCATTTCAAAAAGTATTTGATACTTAATAAACGTTTAAAAAACCAAAATGATTGTTTTAAAATAAGTTTTATCAATAATCAAACAGAAGGCAAAATCATGTGTCCTTTCAATTCAATTGCTGTATTTTCTAATCACAGCAAGCATTGCATCATTAGGTAATTCGTTGAGAGGATAGAGTTTCATTAACTCAATAAAATCTCTTGTGATATTTTCATTAAAGCCTAAACTGAATGCAAGTTTGAAGATATATCGCTCTTCATCACTGTTGATTTAATTTATCAATATCGGAAAATGGAATATTTAATTTTGTCGCAATGTCATCCTTAGAAACTCCCAATTCGAGAAGGAATTTTATTGCTTCTTCTTGTTTTCTCTGAGCTTCTTCCTTTTGTCTTCGTTCTTCTTCCTTTTGCTTTTCACTCTCAGCAATCCGATGTTCGTAATCATTGAGTTCAGACAAAAAATCGTCTTCTACGATCATGATATCACGTACTTCTTTGACCTGAGCAGCCTCTTGCAACCTCCTGATGATTGGTCTGAATTTTTCTGGAAAATCTATTTCTTTTACATTCATGATATGATGATTTTCATTTCTGTTGTCTTGATCAAAAATACTTAGTAGTGTTTCTAATTCGTCCCTTCGTTTCTTCTTTAACGCAGGAATGTTCACAATAATTCCCTCATGGAATAAAGCACTAATAAAATTATGACTTACATCAAGTATGTTATTAGTAAACCTGTCTCTGATAGTCTTATTGACCATGATGACGGGTATTTCGTCAAAGCCCTCAATACGTTCACCTAAGAAGTAAATCGGTAAAATAGGTAAGCCCATTTTATAGTTTCTACCCTTAGTGTCTGCAACCCATTGAAAAAAGGATTCATTCATATATTGTTTGCCAAGGTATTTTCTGAATCTCATGTTTTCATGAGCGAATTTTGATTTTTGGATTTCTATGATGATTACTTTTTCGGAGCCATCTGCCTGGCGTATTCTGGCAGAAAAATCCAATCTATAAATGGATAAATTCAGACCCGTCAGAATAGAGTGTTCATTTTTTGACTTATCAACAGCTAACTCTTGAGGGACAAACTCAAGAGCGATAATATCAAGTTTTGTTAGTGCAGATAAAATAATCCTTGCTACCTTATGGTCCTCCATCAGGTATTTAAATACAACATCATAAATAGGATTGGCAATTTCCAAATCAAAAATATTTATACAAAGATATGAAAGTTATATTGATTTTTGAATCAGCATTGATCACAAACAGAAGATGGTACAAAATATTCATTCTTTCCTGTTCATTTTGAGGCAGAAGATTATTGTGGTGTGTTTCCATGTTTTGGTAGGTCTTTATGAGTTCTGCATCAAGTTTGCCAATCTGCAGAAATATATCAAATAGCTGAATTCTTCATACTGTAAAAGGAGGTCAGCATTTGTCATTTTTACCAGTAACTGTAAAATAGTTTGGTTTTTTTCATCAGTCGATAGATTATTCCAAAACATTTATTATGTTAATTTTATTTTTGATTGTAAATATAATTACTTTGTACAAATTTTCAATAATTAAAGTCACAACACAGTAATATGAGGAGTAAAATTGCGGGTATTGGTCACTATGTGCCGGAGAGAATAGTCAAAAATGAAGAACTGGCCAAACATATGGATACAACTAATGAATGGATTATAGAACGTACAGGAATAGAAGAAAGGAGGTATGCTGCAAAACATGAAGAAACACCAACAACGATGGGTGCCATTGCTTCAAGAATAGCCATTGAAAGAGCTGGTATACAACCCGAGGACGTTGATTTTATTATTTTTGCCACTATAAGCCCTGACTATTATTTTCCAGGCTGTGGTGTTTTATTGCAAAGAGCATTAGGGATTACAAAAACCGAAATAGGTGCATTGGATATACGGAATCAGTGTTCTGGTTTCGTGTATGGTCTTTCTGTTGCTGACCAGTTTATCAGGTCAGGAATGTATAAAAATATCCTCTTGGTTGGTTCTGAAATGCATTCTATGGGCCTTGATTTTTCTGATGAGGGTAGGGCAGTGACTGTGATTTTTGGAGATGGTGCCGGTGCTGTCCTGCTGCAACCTACTGAAGAAGAAGGCAAAGGTGTCTTGATCACTTGTCTGCATTCAGATGGCACTCATGCCGAGGAGTTGGCCATGATAAACCCGGGATCTCATGGAGGTTATCATCTTGGCCCAGAAAAATATGGGTATCCACCACATGACTCATTCGGAGGTGTATTTGTCACGCAAAAGATGGTGGATGACAATCTCCTTACGCCTAATATGACCGGACAATTGGTATTCAAAACAGCTGTGGTCAAATTTCCGGAAGTGATCAAAGAGGCACTGACAAAAACTGGGTTGACATCTGAAGATATTGATCTTCTTGTACCGCATCAGGCCAACTTGCGTATCAGCCAGTTTATTCAAAAAGTGATGCGACTTCCGGATGAAAAAGTAGTAAATAATATACAAAAATACGGCAATACGACGGCCGCTTCCATACCTATCGCACTGAGCGAAGCATGGGAATCCGGTAGGGTCAAAGACGGGGACCTTATTTGTCTCGCTGCGTTTGGAAGTGGATTTACCTGGGGCAGTGCGCTGATAAGATGGTAAATTATTGAATTTTGGAATCTTGAATTACGGATCATTACATATCAGAATAAACATATGGTCAAAAGGTATCGCCATTTATTTTCAAGCTTTTATCCGCCGGTTTAATTCAATGCTGTTTTTGTAATTTTTTAAAATTTGTAGATGAAACACCCGCGACCGGCCGACGGACACACAGAATGATGATTAAATGGGTGTTCCATCTGACCGAAAAATCAGCCCACCAGAGGTGGGTAAACTAAATTTAAACAGATGAAAGTAGATATCCTTGCTATAGGAGTGCATCCTGATGACATAGAGTTGTGTGCTGCGGGAACATTACTTCGACATTTGGATCTGGGCTTTTCGATAGCATTATGCGATCTTACTCAAGGAGAATTGGGTACCAGAGGGAATGGCGTCCTCCGTTTAGAAGAAGCGGAAATTGCCAGAAAAATCTTTGGAGATCAAGTGCCAAGAGTCAATCTGGGTATGGCGGATGGATTTTTTACTCATGACGAACAACATATTTTAAGAATTGCCGGAGTCATCAGGCTTTTTCAGCCGGAAATAGTTTTGTGCAATGCCATTTCTGACAGACATCCTGACCATGGCAGGGCTTCAAAACTTATCAGTGATGCATGTTTTTTTTCAGGCCTGAGAAAGATAAAAACCACACGAGAGGATAATATAGAACAAAATGCATGGAGACCAAAGTCCGTATACCATTATATACAGGATAGAAATCTTAAAGCTGACCTTGTAGTAGATATTTCGGCATATATGGATAAGAAACTGGCTACCATCATGGCTTACAGCTCACAGTTTTTCAATCCGGACTCAAATGAACCTTCTACTCCTATTTCAGGTAATGACTTCATTGAATTTATCAAAGCAAAAAACAGGACTTATGGACGCGATATAGGTGCTGAATTTGCGGAAGGATTTACAGTAGAAAGGACGATAGGGGTTAATAATTTATTTGATCTTATTTGATCCTCAAAATTACTTTTTGATACCCTTAAAATCGCATTCATCTTTCAAAGAAGTTCCGGCCGCAATGGGAATAATTCCTCCAAGGGTTGTAGCTTCTTTAGTGATTAATTCAAGGCCGATCAGGCCTGTCAGGGTTTTATTATCAGCACTGATTTTTAGTTTTGTTTTAATTTTTCCTTCTACCAACACCTGAGCATCTCCGCCTCCCGGGACAACATCTCCTACTTTTACTTTTATATTGGTCAAAGTGGCATCTACAGATACTGTATCTTTAGTCAATTTACCCATTACCGGCAGTGGTCCTATTGTAGATTCTATGATGATATTGACTTCATCTTTTTTGATCAATTCAGTTACTTTTAATTGAGCCATAGTAAAGACTGCTGCAAAAGATCCTTTACATTTAAATTCACCATTGTATTCTCCAAGAAATCTTTTCTGATACGTGCATGTAGCATTATCCACAGCAGCCTGTGCATTGAAATTATCCCCAAGTGGATCTGTACAGCCTGTTATGACTTCAGGATCTTTGTTACATGCCAGAAAAATAGTTGAAACTGCGAAAATCAGAATTGTGATTTTTTTTAGGATTGCATTCATATCAACTTTTATTTTATGTTTAATACTACAAAGATAATGCTTTATTTTTTATTTTCAAGCATGTTAACATAATTAAGGTCTCCTATTCTGAATCGGAATGGAATCCTACTCTTAACTTCTATTTTATGTTCTATTTTGCAGAAAAAAGGCAGGTTGTCGGCTTTAAACTTTACATTTGTAAACCTAGAATCGTTGTTAGATGACATCTGAGGTCTAAACGATAACCATTCCCTCATATGTGTTGTATCAGTTTCTTTATATTTTTGATAAGTTTGAGCATTGGCTTGATATCCAATGGATAAACCCATCACACACATCAAAACAAAAACCCATTGGAGCAATTTATATTTAGTCTTCATGGTGCACCCTTTGTTTCCACTTTTCTTTTTTACTGCCTTCATACATCTCATATTTACAGAACAAGGATGGAATTTCACCATTTAGAAGTGCCTTCTTTGATGAAGGTCTGAGTCCCACATGCTTCAAAGCATCAAGATGACCTGAAATAATCCATGCAGTACAGTTTTTAAACGACATTTTCAGTTTGTCACCTATATGTTTATAAAAATCTGTAACATCGTCCTCTTTTAGTCTGGCATCATATGGCGGGTTAAAAATCAAAGTAGTATTTTGTGCGTCATCATGATAAAAAAAATCATTTTGTTCCACAGTAATCAAATCACTTAGACCAGCTTCTGTTATATTGACCATCGCTGCCTGGACAGCGGATTTTATCTTATCTTCACCTGAGATGGGCGGCAGGTTGCTATGAATTATTCCATTTACTGCATCATTACAGACCTGCTCGTACAACTCAGAATTAAAATTTTTCCATTTCATAAAAGTGAAATTTCTGTTTATTTTCTGAGGTGGTCGATTAGATGCTATCATTGCGGCTTCACACAAAATCGTACCCGAGCCGCACATGGGATCTATCAGAGGAGATTTTTTATCCCATCCTGAAAGCAAGATCAAACCTGCAGCAAGTACCTCATTTAATGGGGCGTCCACATGATTTTTCCTGTAACCCCTCATATGTAATGACGAACCACTGCTGTCCAGACTTATGGTAACGATGTTTTGACGTATATGGACGTTGATTTTTAAATCAGGACTTTTTACATCCACACTCGGTCTTTTTCCATATTTGTCTCTGAATCTGTCAGCTATGGCATCTTTAGCCTTTAGTGCGATATAGTTGGCATGTCGGAATTGATCTGAATTGACTATAGAATCAATGGCAAAAGTATCATCCACTCCCAGGTAGTCCTCCCAAGGCATGTCTTTAATTTCAGCGTATAAATCAGACTCATTCTTTACCGGAAATTCTTTGATAAATACCAAGACCCGAAGGCATGTTCTCAAAAGTAGATTGGATTTATATAAAATGGACAGATCGCCCTGGTATGTGACAGCTCTTTTTAGAATCTGAATGTCTTCTGCACCTATAGCCTCCAGTTCCGTTGCAAGAACATGTTCCAGATTTTCAAGGGTTTTTGCTATTATTTTCAATATATGAATTTTTGAACGGGATTAGATATTATCCTCCACATTCTTTCTTAAGTTCAATCATCAATGTATGCCATAGATCTTTTACTTCCTGGACTTCATCACTATCACAGAAGTCTGTGATTTCGAGCACAGTTTCATTAGTGATGTCTGATTTATACAATCTGAATTCAAGAAACTCATTAGGATCATCAGCATCATCCCATATAAATCGCACTCTTTCATCTTCGATATCGTCTATAAGGATGGCTGATTCACTACTTCCTTGCCAGTAGAAAGTATACGCATCATTAGTAATATCCACCTCAATACAGTACCATCGTACCAAACATGAAGGAGTCGTCACAAAATTATAAATAATCGTGGGTGACGCCCTAAAAATAAACTCCATATCCAATCTTTCCCTTTTCATCGCGGTGAATTACTTATATATAGTTTTAAATAAAGGCGCAATAAAAAATAAATTTTCCAATTGTCAAAACAAATGAACTTTTTTTACAAATATTTAAATTTTAATTGTCTTATACATCTTGTTTTAAAAACTATTTTTTCTTAAGCAATGTTATTATTTTCTATAATAGTCAAAATTGATATCAAGAAAAGTGAAAATAATGTTATCTTTGCGGCTCTTTTCAAAAATCCTTACTCACAAGTGTATTAAATACTCATAATGAGACAGTTAAAAATAACTAAATCAATTACTAACAGAGAGAGTCAGTCTCTTGAAAAATATCTCCAGGAAATTGGTAAAGTCGACCTATTGACTCCTGAAGAAGAAGTTGATCTCGCACAGAAAATTAAGGAAGGAGATCAGGAAGCATTAGAAAGACTTACTAAAGCCAATCTTCGTTTTGTGGTTTCAGTAGCTAAACAATATCAAAATCAGGGTTTATCGCTCAGTGATCTTATCAATGAAGGTAATTTAGGCTTAATCAAAGCAGCGCAACGATTTGACGAAACCCGTGGATTTAAATTTATATCTTATGCAGTTTGGTGGATTCGTCAGTCTATCCTGCAGGCACTTGCAGAACAATCCAGAATCGTAAGACTACCGCTTAATAAAGTTGGTTCACTAAACAAAATAAACAGAGCATTTTCAGAACTTGAACAGGAATTTGAAAGAGAGCCTTCTCCTGAAGAGCTTGCAGAGTTGCTGGAAATACCTACTGAAGAAGTAGAAACTACATTGGGTGTAGCTGCGAGACATGTTTCCATGGATGCACCTTTTATCGACGGAGAAGACAATTCATTGCTCGATGTACTGGAAAACAACAGTACTCCGGATACGGATTCTGCCCTGGAATATAAAGAATCATTGAGAAGAGAGATCGAACGATCACTCAACACACTCACTGACAGACAGGCAGATGTTATCAAATTATATTTTGGTATAGGAATCGAACACCCTATGTCACTCGAAGATATAGGTGATAAATTTGGTCTTACCAGAGAAAGAGTCCGTCAAATCAAAGATAAAGCCATCAATAAGCTTAGATCAGTCAACAGAAGTAAATTGTTGAAAAACTATTTGGGGGCTTAATTACATTCATTCGTACTATCTTGGTGATTTTGAATTATTGCTAGTGTTATGGTAAGTGTTGAATGGCGGATCAATTATAAGTAGATTTTTCTTTTGATCAAGGCGATGGTTCCCGACCTTAGCCGTAGCTAAGAAAGGGGTTCATCAACGAAGAGCAAATGAAAGATACAATAAGTCATCCGTCAATTTAACCTTAACATAGCACTAGTATATACGCCATCGTTCGTCATCGCTCGTCCTAGCTTCCTAGCTTCGATGCAGTTTCAGCAGGCATCTTGCCTGAGAGTGCACAAAATGATGATCATTAACAATGCTGGCTGGAAGCCTGGTGATATGGTATCGTCGCGGGACACTACGACAAACTTGATAATCAAATTACTTGTCGGAGTGGACTCATTCTTTGGATTTTTCTACACGATCATTGGCAAAATCAATTTGTCATACCAACATTTTTTCTTATTTTCCAGATATTCAAATACTGAATTCAAAGAAGCAAACATGTTTATAAATTCTTTTATTTAAAATATTTAAAATATACAATTGAGCATTTGGCATTTACTCGATATTTAGATTAAATTTGCTGTATTCAAAATGTATAAATTCAGGTGTTGGATAATATCATATCATATTTCGAAACCATATCTCCCGTCCAAGGAGCATTTTTGGCCACATTGTTTACTTGGGCTTTGACTGCTATAGGAGCGTCTTGTGTTTTCTTTTTTAAGACAATGAACAGAACCTTTTTGGATGGCACATTGGGGTTTACGGGTGGAGTAATGGTAGCTGCCAGTTTTTGGAGCCTTCTTGCTCCTGCCATAGAGATGAGTCATGGAGATGGTTTTACCAAAGTAATGCCTTCTGCGGTGGGATTCTTCCTGGGAGCACTTTTTATATTTTTGCTTGATAAAACATTACCACACTTGCACATTAATTTTCAGGAATCTGAAGGTGTAAAATCGCCGTGGCAAAAGACCACACTGTTAGTTTTGGCCATTACCCTCCACAATATTCCTGAAGGACTTGCCATCGGTGTACTTTTTGGAGGTGTAGCAGCGGGAGTTCCGGAAACATCTATCACAGCTGCAGTCATTCTGGCATTGGGTATAGGTATTCAGAATTTTCCTGAAGGTATAGCCGTCTCTATGCCTCTGAAACGTATGGGCATGTCTAATACAAAAAGCTTTCTTTATGGTCAGTCATCGGCATTAGTAGAGCCGGTGGCAGCGGTTATTGGTGCTGTGGCAGTCAATTTTTTTGTACCTGTATTGCCATATGCATTGGCATTTGCTGCGGGAGCTATGATTTTTGTGGTGGTAGAAGAGGTGATTCCTGAAACCCAAATGGCCAATAATACGGATATCGCCACCCTTGGATTTATATTAGGGTTTATCATTATGATGACACTAGATGTAGCTTTGGGATGATAGAATGGGATAAAACTAGTTTAAGGCAAAAATTGAAATTGTTCAGTGATGAACTCATTGATGAAATCTACGCAAAATCAAAAATAATTGATGTTCCTGCAGGCACTCAAATACTTCGATTGGGACAGTATGTAAAAGTACTGCCGATAGTACTTTCTGGAAGGGTCAAAGTTTTTGCTTATGGGGACGAAAAGGAATTTCTGCTTTATTATATCAGGGAGAACGAAAGTTGTATCATGTCATTTTCGGCATTGCTGAATAATGAAGTGAGTAAGATTTGCGCTATTGCTGAGGACACTACCACTATCCTGACTTTGCCGGGCGAAGATGTATTGAAGTGGACTAAAAAATTTCCTGAATTCAATCATTTTTATCTAAAATACTATCAACACAAGTATGATGATCTACTTGAAACACTCAGACAGGTCGTTTTTGAAAAATTGGACACAAGGATACTTAAATACCTGATCGAAAGATCTAAGATATCGGGTAAAGAAGGAGTCAGAGTCACACATAAAGAGATTTCAACAGATTTGGGTACATCTCGGGAAGTGGTGACGCGCATCATCAAAAAGCTCGAAACGGAACAGTATATCAAAATTGAAAAAATTTTATAAAAATTCTTTAATTGTGATATTTGTCACAAGAAATAAGAGTACTAAATGTCTAATTTTGTTTTTGAAATCATTTAATAACCATTTAAATTCTTTTTATCATGACAAAAAATATGGGAGGCACTGATAAAATCATCAGACTCGTACTTGCAGCTGTAATTGCTTTTTTATACTATAATGGTACTATCAGCGGTACTCTTGGAATAGTCCTCGGTATTCTGGCAATAGTTTTTGCTTTGACGAGCCTGATAAGTTTCTGTCCGCTCTATCCTTTATTAGGTATAAATACCTGTAAGAAATAGGACAGTTTTTATGTTAGCAAATTATTAAGAATTTTTCCAAATAATTATGCAACTTTTTGTAAATATGTCGTGTTAGTACTTTTATTGAAAAAATAAATTATTTAAACTAAAATTTGACAATTAATATGGCATTTCAATTTACAGACACTAATTTTCAGGAAGCAGCTTTAGCAGGTGGTGTATCAGTAGTAGATTTTTGGGCAGAATGGTGTGGTCCTTGCCGCCTCATAGGTCCTATTATCGATGACCTATCCACTCAATACGAGGGAAAAGCAACTATAGGTAAGGTCAACGTCGACGAAAATCCTGAAATTTCTATGAAATATGGCATTAGAAGTATTCCTACCATTTTGATTATTAAAGATGGACGGGTTGTAGATAAGCAGGTAGGAGTCATTACCAAAGCTGCTTTGGAAGCAAAATTAGCTGCACACTTATAAGATACATTAAGTTAATACTTTTAGATCGATACCACTAGTCTGATAGTAATTTACGAAAAATAAGATCTTTGTCATTCATCTTGGCAAGGATCTTTTTTTTATCAGAAGAGTAAGAATTCTTATGATTAATATTCGCTTTGGTAAAGATATTCAATATAACGTACATTGTTTTTTGTTTCAGATTTAGTCTTTTTGAAATATCAACTTCACAAATTATCAAGGATTTATAGTATCTTTGTTACCTTTTAGTAATTGTAAAATGGAAATCAAAAGAGTTATATTAATAGTATTGGACAGCGTAGGGATAGGTGCTCTACCAGATGCGAAGGCATATGGAGACGAGGGCACCAATACCTTGGGACATATTGCCGCAAGGGTTTCTAATCTTCATATACCCCATTTAATAAAGCTTGGTTTAGGTAATATTGATGCCGAAAACGCATTAATTAAAACGGCGGAACCTGCCGGAGCATTCGGTAAGGCTGCTGAAATTTCATCAGGTAAAGATACCACTACCGGTCATTGGGAGATTGCCGGTTCTGTGCTACATGAGCCTTTCCCCACATTTACAGATGGCTTTCCGGAGTCTTTTATAGATGCATTTGAAAAAGCTATCGGCGTCAAAACTTTGGGCAATTACGCTGCTTCGGGAACCGTCATTATCAATGATCTGGGAGATGAACATATGACGACAGGATATCCTATTGTTTATACTTCAGCAGACAGCGTTTTCCAAATTGCCATGCACGAAGATATCATTTCCATCGCAAGGCAGTATGAAATTTGCAGTATTGCAAGAAAGATGCTGACCGGAGACTTGCAGGTTGGAAGGGTGATAGCCCGACCATTTATTGGCAATTCGGGAGAATATACGAGAACAAAAAACCGAAAAGACTTTGCAATACTACCACCTGACAACCTTCTGACAGCTGTCGAAAAGGAAGGTAAAACAGTCCTGGGTATCGGTAAAATTTTTGATATTTTTGCTGGTAAAAATGTAACCAAATCCATCAAAACAACCAATAATCATGAAGGTATCATCGCTACTATCAACTCCATAACTAATAAATCAGATGGTCTTATTTTTACCAATCTTGTCGATTTTGACATGATATATGGTCATAGAAGGGATGTAGCCGGATATGCAGCTTGCCTTGAAGAGTTTGATAAGTACCTTCCAGACATCATGGGGGCGATGTATGATGATGATGTATTGATCATCACAGCAGACCACGGCAATGACCCCACATGGCCTGGCTCAGATCATACCAGAGAGTATATACCCATCATCGTGTACGGTAAAAGTATAATACCTGCAATAAATTTTGGAGTGAGAAAGTCATTTGCAGATATCGCTGCCACTATTGCTGATATTTTAGGCATAGAATTTGAGACAGTAGGTTTGAGTTTTAAGGATGAAATTTGTTTGTCGTAGGTTTCTCACATCAGAAATCCGTAACCCATGTATAAAATAATAACACATTGCTGGATCTAATTAAAAAGAAAAGGAACGGAGGAGTACACAGTCCTGACGAAATCAATGAGATCATAGACGGTTTTGTTTTCGGGCATATACCTGATTATCAGGTAGCAGCATGGCTGATGGCAGTATATTTCAACGGTCTTAATGATCAGGAGACTGCTTACCTGACAGATGCTATGATGCGTTCCGGAGATTTAATAGATTTATCTTCGATTCCGGGAATCAAAATTGATAAACACAGTACTGGTGGAGTTGGAGACAAGACAACATTAGTATTAGGTCCTTTGGTGGCTGCAGCAGGTGTGCCGATAGCAAAAATGTCCGGAAGGGGACTTGGACATACAGGAGGTACTTTAGACAAACTGGAGTCAATTCCAGGTTTTAATGTGGATATGACAGCTGAACATTTTTGTGACCTTGTCAAAAAACATGGTATTGCTATCTGTAGCCAGAATTCGAGGTTAGTCCCGGCTGATAAAAAATTATACGCTTTGAGGGACGTGACAGGGACGGTGGACAATATTTCTCTGATCGCTTCCAGTGTCATGAGCAAAAAACTGGCTTGTGGTGCAGACGGAATTGTGATAGACCTTAAGATTGGCGATGGGGCTTTCATAAAAACCATTGAAGATGCCAGCAAACTGGCTGAAATAATGCTTGCTACAGCAAAAAATATGGGCAGAAAACTTGTAGCAGTGGTGACTGACATGGAAGAACCTCTTGGGTATGCTATTGGCAATTCCCTCGAAGTGATTGAGGCTATTCATACTTTACAGGGTAAAGGTCCTGATGATCTCACGGAATTGTGTCTCGAACTCGGGGCGCAGATGATGGTGTTAGGTGGGAAAGCTGATGGCGCGGCTTCTGCCAAAAAACAACTCAGAGCATTACTGGAAAATGGAAAGGCCTTTGAAAAATTTGTAGAACTCGTCAAAATCCAAGGCGGCAATATTCAATATGCTCTTCACACAGGTCATTTCAAAAAAGCAACTTATAAATTTGAGTTCAAGGCTACATTCTCAGGATTTGTCAAACATCTCAATGCCATGGAAATTGGTCTGGCATCGGTAAAACTTGGTGCTGGAAGGGAAACCAAAGAAAGTGCGATAGATCATAGTGCAGGAATAGAATTAATAAAAAAAGTGGGCGATACAATAATTGAAGGTGATGTCCTGGCAGTTTTGCATTGTAATAATGAAAAATTATTTGTTAACGCCTTGGAACATATGCAAAAGGCATATACCTTTAGCACTGAAAAGCCTGAAGAAACCCCATTGATAAAAACAATATTTGCTTAATAGCCATCAAAAAAGTGAAATGATGACAGTCAAATCAAAAGAAAAAAAAATAATCACGGAGTCTAAGACAAAAATTCATATCATGCGCAACGATGGCATTCCATTTGATGCATCGTTTATTGAGCATATCAATATCAACAAAAGCGCCGTAGAGAGAAGGGCCGCTACCATAAGTACACGCAGAACGGTCAAAAAAGAATGGCAGGCAGCATGGCTTTTGAAAGCTGTTTCCTGTATGGATCTGACTACATTGGCAGGCGATGACACCCGAGGAAATGTACTCAGACTGTGTGCTAAAGCCAAAAACCCTGTGCGAAAAGACCTTTTAGAGGCAATGGGTATGCAGGATGCCAATCTCACCACCGGAGCAATCTGCGTGTATCACAATTTGATACCATATGCCGTTGATGCCTTAAAAGGAAGCAATATACCCATAGCAGCCGTTTCTACAGGGTTTCCGGCTGGTCAGATATCCATGGACCAAAAGTTAAGGGAAATTCAGATGTCCGTCGCAGCCGGCGCATCAGAGATAGACATCGTGATCAGCAGGGCTCAGGTATTGCAATCGGACTGGAAAGGTTTGTACGACGAAATTGCCGCATTCAGAAAAGCATGTGGTCATGCACATATGAAAACGATACTTGCCACAGGAGAAATACCAACACTCACTAAAGTCGCTAAAGCAAGTATGGTGGCTATGATGGCAGGATCGGATTTTATCAAGACCAGCACAGGTAAAGAGTCTGTCAACGCTACATTACCTGTGAGTTTGATTATGATCAGAGCCATCAGAGAGTACCTTGCACTTACGGGATACAAAGTAGGCTATAAACCTGCAGGAGGCATTTCTAAAGCAAAGGATGCGCTCAACTATCTGATACTCATGAAAGAAGAACTGGGTAACGAATGGCTGGAACCTGAGCTTTTCAGATTTGGAGCCAGCAGCCTGCTCGGAGATATTGAAAGACAAATTGAGCATTTTGTCACGGGCAGATACTCAGCATCATATAGGCATCCTATGGCCTAGTGTTATTTTAATTATTGAATGATGGATCAATTTTAAGTAGATTTTACTTTTGATCAAGGTGAGGGTTCGACCTGAGCCTTAGCTAAGGAAGGAGTTCATCAACAAATGGAAAAGATACAATATGTCATCAGTCAATTTAACCTTAACATAACACTAATACTTAATTTTGCATAAAAACTCAATCATGCCAACAAAAAAAGCACTGAATCATTGTATTAAGATATTAAAGGATCTAGTCAGTTTTCAAGTATTGGGAGGACAATCCAATCTTGAAATTATGGATTATATTATCTCCATTCTTAATGATGCCGGCATCGAATTTCATCTGATTCCAAATACTGATCTTACAAAAACATCTCTTCTATGCAGGATAGGTCATCCCACAGATGGTGGTGTCATACTTTCAGGTCATACAGATGTGGTACCCGTGGCAGGGCAAAACTGGACTACAAAACCATTTGTCCTGACTAAAAAAGAAGACAAATTATATGGTCGCGGGTCGTGTGATATGAAAGGATTTTTAGCTTGTTGCCTGGCTTCGATTGAAGTATTTAAAAAATCTGACTTAAAAAGACCTGTTTATTTTGCGTTTTCATATGATGAAGAGATAGGATGTCTTGCAGGTGAGGAATTGGCTGCAGCTGTACATCATAAATATAAAGAAAAACCTGCTTTCGCCATCATAGGAGAACCTTCCATGATGCACCCTGTAGTAGGTCAGAAGGGTATCTGCGTGCTGGAAACGACGGTCAATGGTTCTGCCGGGCATTCCAGTCGTATCAAAGACGAAGTGAGTGCCATTCATGTGAGTGCACGATTGATCCAATGGCTGGAAAAGAAGATGGACGATTACGCATCCGGCAATATAAAAGACAACAGATTTAACCCACCTCATTCTTCCATCCATGTTGGCAAAATTCAGGGAGGCATCGCTCCAAATGTCATAGCTGACAAATGTACCTTTTATTGGGATGTAAGAGTGATACCCGGGCATGATGTAAGAGACATTATAAAAGAGTTTGATGTATATAGCCAATCTGTAGAGAGTGAATTGCAACAGAAGTTTCCGGGCTTCTCTATTGAGACCAGAGAGGATCACCCGCCGGTTCCACCATTAGGTACCAGAAATGATTCTCCTGTAGTAGATTTGATCAAAAAAATCATTGGAAACCACCACTTACAAACAGTGGCATATGCAGCTGAAGCAGGCCAATTTAGTAATGAAGGATTTGAAACCATCATTTGCGGACCTGGTGATATTGCTCAAGCCCATCGGGCAGATGAGTTTGTGGCTATAGAACAATTGGAACAATGCCTTCAAATGTTGGAAAACCTTGCGGAGGAATTCAGCAAATGATTGGTGAACAAAATCCCATTAAAATGGCATATGACTTTGATTATGTACTAATTTTTATGTTTGAGCGAAAGTGATAAAATTTAATTTTGGACAAGGTGACTGAATGGTCTCGTCTATGACGAGAATTGAGTAAAATACTTTACTCAACAAAGAAGGAACTGCGAAAGCCGCCCGTCCAATCAAATGTTAATGGCGTGGGATGTCTCAAGCAGCTTGACAGGCTCTTCAGAGCTTGCCACGATTTGTGTGGGAATGAGCCTACCTGCCTACGTAGTCAGGCAGGGGTTGCGGGCAGTTTAAACAATTTCAGTGCAAAAAAGGGATACACCCACATAAACAAGGCAGTAGACCAATGGGCAATTGGTCTACTACCTCGTTTATATCTTATTCACATTATTCTCCTTCTTGTTTCTTCCTGATATTCACTCCGAATATACCTAGTTTCACGCCTGTCTGAATGGTTAGACCGCTCAGATGAGCATTGGTCAGATTGACTAAAGAAGTATTGCTGTCAGCGTGATAAATATTGATTCTGTAACCTGCTCCGACAAAAAGTTTTCCGTATCTGAAGATGTTCAGGTCCAGATGTATTGCGGGTTGGACAAATGCAAAACGAGTTGTATTAAATCTGTGCATGCGATATCCAATTGATTTGCTGCCAAAACCAACAAATACACTATGTCCGTTAAAATCAACCTTATCTCGATCGTAGAGGTGGATAAATGCGTTGGTAGAATCTACAGATGCATGACCATATCCCAATGTAAGTGGAATAGAAATATGAACCAATTTGTGTGGAGCAAAGGTGTATTCAGCTCTTGCCCCAACACTCCGATATTGGAGTCGTAGTGCTTGATTGACATTGAAATCTATTGGAGTGAAATTCCTTTGATTGGTCGTCACCGTAGCTCCAAATGCAAACTTCTTATTGATGATAGCCATTAATGAGCCACCCCTCATTCCTGTAAACTCTCCAGCTAATTGACTAAATTGCACTTCAGGAGCTATATACAATCCGAGTGTGTTGAATTTGAGATTGGAGAAAAGTGTTTTGGTAGTATCGCTGTTTACAGTTACATTTTCGGTATCTTGTGCGTTCAAGTTGGGATGGATCAGGATGAAAAATGCAGCAATAAGAGCCATTAAATTTCTTTTTAACATGGATATAAATTTTTGATTTTGTAATAAAAATTGAATACCACAACAATACGCATCATCACTGGAAATGGTGTGGTGTGGAAAAAATATTTTGAAGCACCACACCATTTTGAAATTGTCTTCGTATATTAGAGTATGTTTAAATTTTGTTTTTGGATAATAAAATGGAGTTATTTTGAGCGAAAAGAGGCAAATTTTGCAGTCGAATGTGGGCAATTCGACGAAAAATTTAACGAATTTGTAGCCAAAATAAAACATTTTATTGCTAAAGGATAAATTTTAAACATACTCTTAACTAATATCAAAATCCATAAGTTGATTGTTCTTTAATAAAAAAAATAGTTTTGACCTCAATGATATCAATAGTATCATTGCAGCTTGTCTCAGAAAAGATCGAAAAGCTCAACAAGCATTGGTAGAACAATATCTGCCTTATGGCAAATCTATATGTGTCCTTTATTCTCAAAACCCTATGGATATCGATGAAATGGTCAATGACGGTTTTGTAAGAGTATTCGGCAATCTTTCCAAATTTGATAGCTCACGTTCATTCAAATCCTGGCTCAGAGCCATTTTTATCAATAGCTGTATAGATCATTACCGCAAGAATAAATCATTTTCTTTGATGTCATCCTTAGACGATGTGATGGAATTTGAATTGGATTATCAAACTAACGTCATAGACGATCTGGCGGCTGAGGAACTTCTCACTTTGATCCAGGAATTGACACCTGCCTATCGCATGGTCTTCACACTTTATGTAGTAGAAGGATACAATCACAGAGAAATCGCTGATATACTCAGAATACAGGAAGGTACATCTAAGTCCAATCTGCGTGATGCCCGAAAGCGGCTCCAACAAATGATATATGAAAGATATGGTCAACACTATCACAAACTTAAAATCATAAGGTCAAGATGAGAAAAGAAGACTTTGACAAAGCCGTAAAAAATAAGTTGCTCTCTATAAAGGAGTCTGCTATCAGTGCTGATGAGGTTCAAAATATATTGAATGTCATCAATCAAATACCTACAACCGTCAGATGGTATCAGACGATGTCATTTAAGGTATTTTCATTGGGCTTTATAGCTGTTATAATGATTGGAGGATATTTTTTACTTCAAAGATCGGGACATTTTACAAAACCTGACTTGTTGAGTGATGTCAAAGTCAAAAGTGAAATTGTAACACAACCAATACATCCAAAAAAACAGGATCAATCTCTACACTTGTCAGAATCCCAAAATGTACCGTCAAAACTTGAAATATTACCATCAAATAATGATATAAATCATCTCGAAAAGTCCAATAAAATAGCTACATCAACTGTTAAAACTACCTTACAATCAACTATTCGTGACAATATCGGATCTACACATAATTATTTCAATGAAAATGAGAAAAATAATGAAGTTTTCGCCAGCCGGAATGTTCTAAAAACCGGAATAAATACGCAAGAGCCAACACAGCAAATTGAACAGACTAATCCCTTAAACTTGCATCATTCTGAATCTAAATCCGGTAATATAAAGGGAGTACAAAATACATCTGATGCGTCTGAAGGTATAGCAAGTATTGAAAATCCTGAACACAAGGGTGAAAACGGTCAGCAAGATACTCAGGTACAGGAAGATACCAAAATCCTTGTGTCTGCTATCACTTCATTATCTGCCAAACCACTGATGTTGCATATTCCTCAGAGAGGATTTGACTTGCTAACCAAACAAATCACACCTTCGTCCAAAAACCAAAAATGGGCTATTGGAATTACTGGTGCTTTGGGTGACAGACCGAATTACGTTGCAGGATTATTCGCTGAGTATCATCTGAATAAAAGATGGACAGTGATCTCCGGAATTGATTATGTGATGATTGGCGGTAGGTCATATTACAATCCTGTCGCATACATATATAGGACCGGTTTGGACTTTTACAATACTTACAGAGTCAATTCTATACCTGATCTGTACAACATCCGAATCAAGGAAAACTATATTAGTGTGCCGCTGACAGCACGGTATTATCAGCCGATTTGGAGAGGTTACTCAGCATTTGCAGGCGTTGGCATCAGATACCAGTTGCTCAACATTCAGGAAGTATCCTATACACTATCTTCTTCTGGTGCAGGTGATGCTATTGAAAAAACCTACATCAGAAGTGCCGACCAGGCCCAACATAGACTTCTTGCACCAAGTGCTGAGCTGGGCTTTTCAGCTTCTTTTGGTCGATATAAGTTTCAGGCTTCAGGATTGATCCGTACAGAACCTGACGGGGAAAACAAACACCATCCCCGACATGAACCAAAGCCTGAGATAAGGGTCTATTTTAGCAGGAAGTTTTGACACAAGACTTATGGTTTATCAGTCGGAATCATGATGCTACTGTTATCAATTAATGGTATTTAACCTTTACAACATCCTGTGTTCAGATATCTACAATCCGGAATTCATTCATTTTTTTCACCGAATAAGAAAAAATATTTTAATAATTTAGTAAATATACATTGATAAACAATAAATATTTATTAACTTTGCATTGTAATTAAATATTAATTGTTATGTCAAAAAAAAATGATTTAGTTTTAGATGTATTAAATGTAGTGTCCTGGATAATTTTTATCGGACTATGTGTTGAGGCAGGAGCCTTGATCTTCAATTTTGTTTACACTCTTTTCAGGCCCATTGCCACCCACAATGTGTACAAAGGTCTCGACCTTGCTGATATGTATCAAAACCAGTTTTATCATTACGTGGGTATTATGAGTTTCGCCATTGTGCTGTCATTGCTGAAAGCTTACTTGTTTTATCTTGTGGTTAAAATCTTTATGAAACTCAATCTGGTAAAGCCTTTCAGCATAGAAATAGCCAAGCTAATAGAAAAGATCAGTTATGAAGCCTTTACTATTGCTATCGTTAGCACCGTGGCACACCAATACACTGAGAGACTCATTGAGTCAGGATATCAGGTGAGCCTTATCGAAGAATATTGGGACAACATAGCTGCATTTATGATGATGGCGGCCATTGTCTTCGTTATATCGCGGATATTTAACAAAGGGATAGAAATTCAAAACGAAAACGACTTAACTGTATAAATCATGCCCATAATTGTAAATGTTGATGTCATGATGGCAAAGCGCAAGATGTCGCTCAATGAGCTATCGGAAAAAGTGGATTTGACACTTTCCAATCTTTCGATCCTGAAAACAGGCAAAGCCAAGGCGGTAAGGTTTAGCACACTTGATGCCATTTGTCGGGCTCTGGATTGTCAGCCGGGAGATGTTTTGGAATACAGGAGTGAATGAGGGTTTGCTTAGATTAAGTGAAGAAAATTTTAATTTTATGTAAGAAAATAAATGATCGTTTTTTACGAAAAAAGTAGATAATATAATTTTACTTTTACAGCAGGAAAATGTACTTTATTGAAATTTACAGAATCACAAATACAAAACTTAGCTCCTGACGATGCATCGTTCAAGGCTGGCAAAGCATTATCTGGTAAAAATCAGTGGCTTGCCGCTAGTTTTACCGAAAGATCACTTTGGGGAGAGATCAAAGGAAGTGGATCGAAACCTTATCAGACCCAAGTAGATATCAACGCAATAGCCTTTAAATGTAGCTGTCCATCCCGCAAATTCCCATGCAAACATGGTATCGGACTTTTGCTTTTGTGGGCAAATGATGCATCAGCCGTGACAGCTGGTACCGAACCATCTTGGGTTGCGGAATGGATGGACAAACGGGTAGCCAAAGCTGAAAAGCCCGCTGAACCAAAAGAACACACCGAAGAAGACATCGCCAAATCAGAAAAATCCAAGCAAAAACGGGCCGATGAGCGGATTATGTTCGTAGAAGCTGGTGTAGAAGAATTGACCCTTTGGATGAGCGACCTGGTACGCACAGGTTTATTGCAATTGCAGGCCAAAGATCGGTCATTTTTCGACAAAACAGCGGCACGTATGATAGATGCCAAGGCTCCCGGACTGGCTTCGTGGGTTAAATCCTTGGGCAAGATCAATTATTATGCAGACAATCACATCTGGCAAAATGAAGCATTGGTTATATTGTCCAAAATGCATTTGCTCACGTCGGCTTTTCAGAACTTGGCTAACTTATCTGAGATATGGCAACAAACCATCAAATCCCTGATCGGATGGAACCAGTCGCCCAAAGAACTCCTAGCTGACGAAACCGCCGAAATCATCAAAGATATTTGGGTCGTCGTAGGTCAGGAGACTACACAAGAAGAAGATATCATCATACAAAGATCATGGCTGAAAGGCATCAATACCCAAAAAAGTGCCTTGATATTGAATTTTGGGACCCGCTTTGCGCCATTAGATATTTCTGTTGTGAATGGTTCTATCCTAGAGGCAGGTATCGTCTTTTTTCCATCTGTATGGCCACAAAGAGCTGTTGTAAAATTGCAAAACCGTATATTGGACCAATTGCCTCAAGCTCCGATTTGTCTTCCGAATATCAATGAATTGTTTTCATTTTTGGCAGCGACTTATGCAGAATATCCTTATGCGACGGATATCTGTTGTCTAGTCTCAGGTATTCGTCCGGTATCAGATCAGGAAAGGTTTGTAGCTGCAGATCGAGAAAATTACTACATGGAGATAGCGCCAGAAATCGATGCGGACAAGATGATCAATTGGTTGGCGATTTCTGGTGGTGATTATTACGATACAGCCATGGTGATTAGAAATAATAAAATGATGCCTTTGGGAATATTTATGGACAATAAATATGTATTGATATGAAATTTGATTGTTATTATAATCAAAATACTTATATTTGTGCGGAATATCAATCAATTATTCATGAGTACTAAAAAGCAAATCATCTTTCCTAAATACATTCCTTTATTGGAAAAAATGGGTGAAAACCTAAAAATGGCGCGTAAACGACGTAAACTGACAACAACACAAGTGGCTGAAAGGGCAGACATTTCTCGATCCACCTTATACCAGATAGAATCAGGAAATCCAAGTGTGGCCTTGGGCGCTTATTTTAATGTCATGCGGGTATTCGGGCTCCAAGATGATTTTTTAAAGTTGGCCGTTGATGATGAATTGGGTAGAAGATTGCAAGATTTGGAATTATTAAAATAAGTAGAAGTGACACTAAGCAAAACGGATATATATGTTTATGCGCATTGGAAAGACATGGCAGAGCCACAAATGATGGGTGTTTTAGTTGCTCAACAGGCAAAGGGCAAAAAAGCATTTAGTTTTGAGTATGATACTTCTTGGCTTAAAAATGGACGAAAATTTTTATTGGATCCTGAGATTAGCTTTTTTTCCGGCCCACAATATCCTGATCAAAAAGAAAATTTTGGAGTTTTTCTGGATAGCATGCCTGATACTTGGGGTAGGACATTGATGAAACGTAGGGCAGCTTTAAATGCTAAAGAAGAAAACACGAAGGTTCCTACTCTGTATGATATAGATTTTCTTTTGGGCGTATATGATGAAAGTAGAATGGGTGCATTACGATTTAAGCTTGATCCCGAGGGAGATTTTTTGGATAATAGTCCAATTAGTTCTGTTCCTCCTTGGTCACCCATCCGTGAATTACAAAATGCGGCCAAATCCCTTGAAAATGATAACAATAGTGCCGAAATAAAAAAATGGTTGACTATTCTTATTGCTCCTGGATCTTCTCTCGGAGGTGCAAGACCTAAAGCAAATATCATAGATTCCGATAAAAGTTTATGGATTGCAAAATTTCCTTCAAAATCCGATGTTATAGACAAAGCTGCCTGGGAATACTTGGTTTATGAGTTGGCTTTATTGGCTGGAGTAAAAATGGCCCCGAGCAAAATAGAAAGGGTAATGGGTAAACACCACACATTTTTTACAAAAAGATTTGATAGAGAAGGAATCGAAAGGATACATTTTTCCTCAGCGATGACCATGACTGGAAATACAGAACTTCAATTAAGAGATAGTCCGGCAAGCTATCTTGAAATAGCAGAATTCATTAGTAATTTTGGTGTAAATATAGATGCAAATCTAAGTCAACTTTGGCGAAGAATAGTATTTAATATTGCTGTCTCTAATACAGACGACCACTTGAGAAATCATGGATTTTTGCTTACAAATGAAGGATGGGAATTGTCTCCCGCTTATGACCTGAATCCATCTATTGACAAAGATGGGTTGTCGCTCAATATTGATGAAATTGATAATGCCCTGGATTTTGACTTAGCTAAGAGTGTGGGACTTTATTTTAGGTTAAATGAAGATCAAATGGATCAAATTATAAATGAAGTAAAAGGTGCTGTGAGTCAATGGAAAGATGTAGCTCATAAAATAGGAATCAGTAGGAGCGAACAAATTCTTATGGAAAATGCTTTTAATTTTTCTTAATAGATTAAATTTTTAAAACACAAATGATGCCTTTGGGAATATTTATGGACAATAAATATGTATTGATATGAAAAGTTCTTGGACAGAAATCATGAGTTCCGCATTATTGGGTACAGATAAAAGACCCTTAAATATCCATGTTTTGCCAGAAGATATCAGATCAGAATTATTAGCGATGGGTCAAGATACTGCTGAAAGTACACTATTAAAGGCAGCGGCCATCCATCATTTCTACAATCGATCAGGCACTTTACCCGACAAGTTAGAAAACACAGGCTATAGACAAATCACAGAAAGTAAGTCATTCATTGATAATCCGACAATAAACGTTTTTTTGCGCATTACTGAGACAGGATATTACGAAAAGGAATATTTGCTTCGATTATGGTTGGATAAAGTTATCGGACAAAACAAAATTGCTGCTCCGAATATCATTTTGCCTATAATTAATCTCGGCATTGGATTTTCCAAAAATACAAGGAAAAAAATCATGGCCGTATTGGGAGAAAGAGCCAAAGCCATCCCTTCCGCTCAAGCCTGATTTTAAAGCCAAAGAACTCCAGTCTGATATTACTGATCAATGGAAAGAAGGTAGCCCAGAAGAGCGACGTACTTTTATTTCAGAACTGAGAACAAAAAATGTCGATCAGTCTTTGTTGCTGATACAATCAGATTGGCCTACGGAAACCATTGTTTTCAAAAGGACCATCATAGAGATATTGTCTGAACAAACACAGCCTGCAGAGTTTTCATTTTTGAAATCATTGTACGAAAATGGATTTGCCGCTAAACCAAAAGAAAAGAAAACGGAAATAGAATGTAGAGCACTTTTGGCAAAGGTATTGCTAAAAGATACCAATAGCAATCTGTTCCGGTCCACGATTACCGAGTTGCAAAAATACATAGGTCAGGAGAAAAAGTCGGGCATTATGGGACTTTTGACGGGTGGGAAAGACAAAGTTATCCATTTACCTACAGTTGTTGATACGTTTTTTAATGCAGAAAACATGGTGAATATCTACGGCATTGACCCGAAAAATCCCGATCCTGCAATGTTTAAAACGGATGTGATTTATTGGTTTTCAGCGTTGCTTTCTATCATGCCATTGGATATTTTGACTTCATTATTAGAAAAAAGTAAAAAAGAAACCTTCGAATATCTGTTGAACAACACCGAATTTAAAGCCAAAATAGAAGGCAAAGACGTATCAGTTTTTTTAAATGCCTTATCAGAAAATGTCAAAAATTATCGTGACCAAGAGCTTTTGCAAATGATCCTGCAGTTTGACAGCCATGAGCGTAAATATTTATTGCTTCCATATATTGATACTAAGGTTTTTGAAGAATATGTGATCAAAGAAAAATTATTTTTGGAAGCACAAGTCATCACCCATCATCCTGCCAATTATGAAGATTGGTCACCTTATTTTTCCATAAAAATGGTAGAGGCAACCTACAAATCGCTCGTCGTGGACAAAAAACATTATTACGACAAAATTAATCAACTCATGGCCAAACATCTGCATATTTCTACACTTTCCCGTCTTGAAGAGATGTATCAAAGTGCAACTAGCGATCATTTCAAAGAATATTGGATCAAAAATGTATATCAACCTGTAAAAACCAGCATAGAAATAAAAACATCTATCTCAAACTTATAAAATCACCTTGTAATGAACAATAATATCCTTAGTCAGCATGCAGAAGTAGTATATGCACAAGAACTAGAAGAGCTCACAAAGCAAGACAGCGGCCACGTTCCTGCCATGTGGAATATGTCTCCACAATCGGTGGTCCTATATCTCATGGGCGGCAAACTGAAAAATGGTTTCGAAATCAGTCCCAAATATATCGGTAGTCGCAGATTGATGGAAATAGCCGTTGCCACACTCACCACGGACCGAGCATTATTGCTTTATGGACTTCCCGGCACGGCCAAATCATGGGTCTCGGAGCATCTCGCAGCAGCCATCAGTGGCAATTCGTCTCTGCTCATCCAAGGTACAGCAGGCACCGGCGAAGAAGCCATCAGATATGGTTGGAATTATGCCAAACTATTGGCAGAAGGTCCTTCGGAAGGTGCATTGGTCACGACACCACTGATGAAAGGTATGAAAGATGGAAAATTGGTACGAATAGAAGAGTTGACTCGCATTTCAGCGGATGTGCAGGATACATTGATTACCGTTTTGTCAGAAAAAACGATGCCCATACCAGAGCTAAATATGGAAGTCCAGGCTGTCAGAGGATTTAATGTCATCGCCACAGCAAACAATCGGGACAAAGGAGTCAACGAACTATCTGCAGCCCTAAAACGAAGGTTCAATACCGTAATCCTTCCCGTGCCAGAAACAGCAGCCGAAGAGGCAGATATCGTAAAAAGAAGGGTTAGCAGCTTGTCCAAAAACCTGGAGTTACCTGCAGAAATCCCCGCATTGGTAGAAATCCAAAGAGTGGTCAAAATTTTCCGCGAGCTCAGAAGCGGCGTCACAGAAGATGGAAAAATCAAAATAAAATCACCATCGAGCACCATGAGTACTGCTGAAGCCATCTCTGTGGTTAATAATGGTATGGCGCTCTCAGCACATTTTGGTAATGGTGTGATGAATGCCCACGACATCGCCGCCGGATTGGTCGGTGCCATCGTCAAAGACCCCGTACAAGACAAAGTAGTCTGGAAAGAGTATCTAGAGACGGTAGTAAAACCGAGAGAAGATTGGAAAGATATTTATCGGGCTTGTAAGGAGATAGCGTTGTGATGATACTGATGTTAATTTTTTTTCGAATTACTAATATTTAAAAAATGCCAAAAATGTTTATTCCTGTTCTTTCACTTTTCTTGATAACACAAAGTTGTCAGCAACAATTTGTTGCCAAAGATTCTAAATATCTTTCTATGGTAGGGGATATCGAACATGATCCTACATTGGACGACCCCGATTTTACACTGTGCAATAAAAAAAACACCAAACAATACCATAATTTGAACGAAGATATGCAGTACGAAGGGGAAAAATATGCCTTAGATAAAGTCTTTGCCACGCTATATAAGCCAATAGAAAAAGCAAAGGATTCTGGCATGGTTCGTATCAGATTTTTAGTCAATTGCAAAGGTCAAACAGGTAGATTTAGAATGATAAGTTCAGGTCATGATTATAAGGAGAAGCAGTTTGACAAAACAATTACTGATCAGTTGCTAACAATAACTAAAGGTCTCAATGGATGGAAGATTCTCTCTGACAAAAGAGGGCCGAAAGATTATTATCAATACCTTATTTTCAAAATTGAGGATGGTCAAATTAAAGAAATTTTGCCATGAAAAAGTTAACAAAGTTCATTTTTATTACGATCATCATATTGGGTCAAAATATTATTGCAGCACAAAATTGTAAAGCGTTCCTTTATAGTAAAGATACGCTTCAGTATGAAGCTTGTTTGATTGCAGAAGGTGCTTACCGATATTATCAATACAGTAGAGAGTATCAGGAAACTCTAGATAAAGCCATCGAAAAATGTAATTATTTCTCCTATGCTTATCGCAACAAATCAACTGCATATCTCAAAAGCGGTGATTTTATCACATGGAAGTACCTGATAGACAAAGCAGTAGAATATGACTTCAGCGGAAACATCGGTTATCGGGGATGGTGTAGATTTCAGTTTTTTAGGGATTATAAAGGTGCTGTCGAAGACATAGAATCTCTCGAAGCTGTCTATAAAGGAAATATCGGATACTCAGCAGGAGGTGAATATCATTTAAAAGTGGCAAAAGCACTTTGCTACAAACAAATGGGAATGCTTGATAAGGCTATCTCAATTATGGAGCAATATATGCAGGATAGCACTCAACAAATATCTGTTTTTGATCACTTACATTTAGGTGTTATGTATTTTGAAACTGGTGCTGTTGATAAAGCTATCACACAGTTTAATTTCCAAATTGAAAAAAATGATATGGCAGAAAATCAATATTATCTCGCGCTTTGCCATAAAAAATTGGCGCAATCCGATTTATTTTTACAACATATGACAAAAGCAAAAGAGTTGTATCTAAGTAATAGAAAGATGGTAATCATCTATACGGAACCGATTGACAGAGTTTATCTTGAAGAAATCAACTTGGCATTGAACGGTCTGATGGATAATAAATAAGATTTCTGTTTAATTTTTATTTTACTTTTTTGTTTTTGCCCCACTATCAGAGTTTTTGCCCCACTTACCCCACTATTGCCCCACTAAATTTGTAAAAAATATTAGAGCCAGAAGTTCCAATTAGGTCCAATAATGAAAATTTCTCTACCAATTCTTATAATTCTGTTGTAGACGTTCGTTTTGATACTTCATTCAACTCATGAAACTCACTATTTGTTATTTTTCCTTTAACTTTTGCAAAAAGCACAGCCTTTGACTTGCCTATCGTTACTATAATTTATCCGACATTTATCCGACATATCCGACATTTAAAATTTTATTTCATAATAGGTACCTTTCTTTTCTCCTACCTTCTGGATAATATCTATCTCCAAAAGTTTCTCTAAATCCCTTAATGCGGTTCTGTCTAATGTATTATTTATTTCTTGATACTCCTTATTCGTAATTTTACCTTTCTCTTTTAGAAAAAGTACCGCTTTGATCTGCCTTTGATTCAAACCTAGATCGGTTAAATATTCTTCATGATAAATATCTTTTCTAAACTCTACTAGGAAATCAGAACCTTCAAAGGAGTAATGAGGTACAGGAATGTTTGCATCTTTACAATAATTCATCATTTTTTCAATGCCCCTTCCCCAAGATTCAATGTAGCCACTTCTGAAAAGTGTGTTGGCGATGTCAGGATTAAAAGGTTTAGATGAATGTTTCTGTAGTAGATTAGATATTGTCCAATTTTCGGGTAAATGACCATCATTCCAAATCATAATTCGGTCCTTATAGACCTTGATTTGAATAGGAGCGCCACCCGAATAATCTTTGTGGGCCACTGCATTGAGCAAAGCTTCTCTAATGGCTTCTCTAGGATATTCATAAGTTTCGACCCTAGAAATGCCTTGATATGAAATTAAGGCGGGGGGGGGCGGGGGCGCGGTCGCGGCGGGCCCGGGGGGCCCGGGGGGGGGGCTTTCCCTTCCCCGCGCGGGCGGGGGGGGGGGCCCCCCCCCCGCGGGGGGGTCGGGGGGGGGGGGGTGGGGGGGGTTGGGGGGTCGCGGCCCCGGGCGGGCGGGGCCGGGGGCGGGTGGTGGGGTTGGCCGTGGGGGGCTGTGGCGCGGTTTTTTCCTTTTGGGGGGGGTTGGGGGGGTTTTCTTTCCACTAAAATTTGGGTGCTTTGATGTATTTGGTAAAGAGCAAATCCATTGTTTGCTCAATTTGCTCAAACAAGTTACCGTGTACTTCATCTTGAAAAATCAAATCTGCTTCATTTTCAAAAAAGCCGATTTTAATGTAAGCTCCAGTAACATACTTCTCAGGTTTAGGATGAAAAAGCAAAATTGCCGCTCGTTTGAGCATTTTTTCATCTTCGAGATACAATTGCAAGCTTTCCAAAAGTTCTTGATTAGTACTTTCTAAATCATCTGGTTCTAGTCGTTTGCTTCTTGTGGCTTTTCTTCTGAAGAAGTCAAAAACGTTATTCTTTAAATCGTCGGTAGTAACATTTGGGACAGGTACAGCATCCCATTTTTTTCCTTGACGCTGTAATAAAAATTTGGTTAGAGCTGCACCTTTCAGTTCCTGCAAAGTGCTTCCTGACCTGTAATAATATTTACATCTTAAGCTGATAGGATAAGGGTATGGTTCAACTAGGATTTCCAAATAATCTGTTCCTTCTTTGGTATGTAAATTTACATCTACCATCAATCCTAGAAGGTCTCGAACCTGATTGGGCAAATCTTCTAAAAGTTTCTTGGCTTTGTCAACATGCATTATGACACCATTGTCATCCATACCAATAAACAAAGTTCCACCTTGAGCATTAGCAAAAGCACAAATCCACTTGAAGTAATCGTTGTGCCAAGACTCCTTCCATTCAATATTTTGATTTTCTTTGGTAATTAGACTCATTGGCTAAAACATTCAGTAATAATGATTTCCAGACTTATTACGACTTATTACTTTAATCTTTACTATCTTTTTTTAAAGAGTAATCAGTTCTTTGTTAGTAAAAAATTTAGTATTCATAATGTCAAGATTAAAATAAATTTCCTGATATGTATGTTAATGAAACAAAAATACAAAAATAATACAAAAGCAGCAATTAAGGGTGAGATATAAATATAAGTATGGCAAGGATGCTCGAAAATATGTCTTTTATACGCGCTTCTAGGGATCACAATCTCTACATTTTTGCTTTTTATTTGTTTGGACCACCTTAATTGATTGTTTACGTTGCAAATGAGTGTTTACGTTTCAAATTTTCTTGCTTAGTGTACTAGATGCTTTAATAAATGCTTCTAACTTTGTTGCTAAATAGTTCCAAATTTTTTAAAATGTACATTGAAACTAAAAAGGACATTTTTAGGCAAACATATAAGTGGTTTCCATCGATCAAATACTCTGAAGCAATGAATGATATTAACGGAATGTTAGAAGCACAATAATATGACCATCACCATCTTAGGCATAAGGCATCACGGCGTAGGTTCGGCGACACATGTACTCCGACGGCTGCAGGAAATACAGCCCGACATGATCATGATCGAAGGTCCGCCAGAAATCACCGACGTATTAAAATATGTGGGTCACGAAGGATTGGTACCACCCGTATCCATTATGGTGTATGACCAATCAGAACCGAAAACATCCGTTTTTTATCCGTTTTCGTCGTTTTCACCGGAATGGGTAGCTGCGGAATATGCCAATAAAAATGGTGTAGCTTTGAGAGCATTA
Organism: Saprospiraceae bacterium; assembly: GCA_016718205.1. Lineage (GTDB taxonomy): Bacteria > Bacteroidota > Bacteroidia > Chitinophagales > Saprospiraceae > OLB9. Next base: position 717,688 of record JADKEB010000031.1, on the reverse strand, counting down.
GATATGCCGGCTGCCGTCAATCTACAGATGAAATCTGATATTGTCATTCAAGAAAAATCATCTTCCGAAACAGACGAACAAGACAAAGACGAGTAGAATCACCTGATGCAGATATGTTTATCCAAATCGCCGAAGCCATGGAAAAGCGTGATCCAATCTATCAATTGGCACGCCATTCAGGATTTGAAAATGGGGAAAAATGGTGGGATTATCACTTCGAGCGTGTACACAATCATGCAGATGCAACGATACATTTTGAAGCAGTACATCATAGCATGGCAGCCCTACGGGAGGACAATAAAGAGCCAAATACCGATAATGATTTGCGGGAAGCATATATGCGTACTTATATCCGTCAGGCCCGAAATGAGATGTATGAAAATATCGTAGTCATCTGTGGTGCATGGCATGGTCCTGCACTCACTGATCTCGACAAATACGATAAACAAGACGCCAAAACCATCAAATCTGCACCTAAAACCAAGATAAAAGTAGTGGCTACTTGGATACCTTGGACCAATCATAGGCTGTCGATGTATTCTGGTTATGGGGCAGGGCTTTCATCGCCGGGATGGTACCAACATTTGTGGGAATCTGCAGATGATTATGATGTCACTTGGTTGGTCAAAGTAGCCCAAACTTTCCGATCCAAACAGATGGATATTTCTTCTGCACATGTGATAGAGACGTCAAGATTGGCTCATACCTTGGCCGCTTTGCGCAATAAATCGACCATCACACTCGACGAACTCAACGAAGCTACCCTTGCCGTGATGTGTATGGGTGAAGAAGTCAAGTTGCAATATATCAATCAGGAACTTACCATCGCTGACCGAATTGGAAATGTGCCGGATGATATTCCCAAAGTGCCGATTCAGGAAGATTTTGAAAAAACCATCAAAACACTGCGTTTACCACTATTGCCGCACGACAAACAATACGATTTGGACCTTTGCAAAGATGGAGATTTGCAGCGGAGTATATTATTACATAGGTTGGAACTCTTGGATATTCCATGGGGAAAACGAACAAGTGTGCGCACCAAAGGTACATTTAAGGAATCTTGGGTGCTGCATTGGAAACCGGAAATCATCGTAGGTCTGATAGATAAGTCATACCTAGGCAATACAATCGAGCAAGCTGCGGTGTCGCTTGTCGAAGAAGAAAGTAACAAAACGACCCACATCAATGTACTGTCAGAACTGATCGTCAAAGTAATTCCTGCGGAGCTTTTTGATTTGGTGCAACCATTGCTTGATAAGATTCATGGCTTGACCGCCATTTCTGCAGATATTGTGGATCTCATGAAAGCCATTCCTTCATTGGTGGAGATTGGTCGATATGGAAATGTGAGAAATACAGATACCACATTGGTCATTAACGTAGTCAGAAACTTACTCACCAGGGTATTTATCGGATTGCCCAATGCTTGTTATGGTCTGGACGAAACACATTCAGAGCAGATGTTCGGTCTCATCTCCAAGGTCAATGAATCCATCAAACTCATAGAAGATAGCGACCAATCAGCTGAATGGTACAAAACACTTTGGTTTATAGCGTATAAGGATGGTATTCATCCGTTGATTATAGGATGTGTGAGTCGTTTATTGCTAAATGCCGGCCAATTTACTGATGAAGAAGCGGAGACGAGCATGTCTTTGGCGCTTTCTACGGCCAATCCACCACTAGATGTGGCTTATTGGCTAGAAGGATTTTTGAGTGGCAGTGGCATGATTTTACTATATGAAGCAAGATTATGGAATCTATTGTACAAATGGGTTGAAAGTCTAGATACAGAAACATTTCAGGAACAATTGCCATTTTTGCGAAGATCTTTTTCTAAATTTGAATACGGAGAGCGCAGACAAATAGGCGAAAAAGCCAAAAAAGGTATCATCGACACACCACAACAAAATGCAGCATTATCCACTGATAATTTTGATCATCAGAGAGCAGCAACCGTATTTCCGGTTTTGAGGCTTTTGATGAAAAAGCAAATAAGTTAAATACAATTAAATGCCACTAAGACTCAAAGACACTAAACAACCCATATTTATCTTTGTGACTTTGTGCCTTTAACGCTATAGCGTCACAAGTGTGGCAAAAAATAAATATATAGAACATGGAAACCATAACCAACGAAGAAACATTAAAAAAATGGCGGCTCATCCTGGGCGGAGATGAAGCAGATGGGACAGGAATTAAACTGTCTGGCGAAGATGCGTCTGTAGATCAATCCTTGACGGCATTGTACGAGTTTGAGCGCAAAAGTTCGTTCGATTATGGGGAACAAAAAGGAAAAGGTGGCGGATAAGCATCGACTCCGGGTGTTGCAAGATGGCTGGGTGATATCCGCAAGTTTTTTCCGGAATCCGTAGTACAGGTACTCCAAAAAGATGCCATGAAACAACCTGCTTTACAACAAAAACTCATGCTTGAGCCCGAAATTCTAGAGCAAACGACACCTGATGTTCATGTGGTAGCTACCTTGATGGCGTTGGGCAAATTGATACCCGAAAAAACCAAGAGTACAGCCCGAATGGTGGTCCAAAAAGTAGTGGACGAACTCATGCAAAAACTCGAGCAACGCACCATCTCTGCCATCCGTGGCGCCATCAATAAATCATCGCAAAAACGCAATCCCAAATACAACGAAATTGACTGGAATACGACCATTAAAAAAATCTGAAACACTATCAGCCCGAGTATAAAACGATCATACCAGAAACACGAATAGGATTTGGTCGCAAATCTAAAGCTTCGCTAAAAGACATCGTCATCTGCATCGATCAGAGTGGGTCTATGGGTACATCAGTCGTTTATTCAGGAATATTCGGAGCTGTGATGGCTTCCATTCCATCTGTAAAAACCAAAATGATCGTCTTTGATACCCAAGTAGCCGACCTGACTGAAGACCTAAAAGATCCTGTGGATATCCTGTTTGGTGTACAGTTGGGTGGCGGTACAGATATTAATTTGGCCTTGTCCTTTTGCCAGGAAGTCATCACAAAACCTGATGATACCATTCTCGTCCTCATCACAGACCTTTACGAAGGTGGCAATGTCAATGAAATGCATGTGCGAATGAAAAAGATAGTAGAATCGGGCGTACAAGCCATCTGTCTGCTGGCACTCAATGATGATGGAAGTCCATCGTACGACCACGAAAATGCCGCTAAATTTAGCGCCGAAGGAGTACCTGTTTTTGCCTGCACACCTGATATGTTTCCCGATTTGATGGTAGCTGCGATACAAAAGCAGGACCTGTTTCTTTGGGCAGGGCAGAATGATATTGTGTTGAAAGGTGTGGGGAAGAAGGAGTAATGTGAACTATTCAATCTTCCAATAACTATAAATTTTGAAATCATTTAAAATTGTTACTTTTGCATATCGAAAGTCAATATTATGGATAGGATAGAAATAAGAAATATTGGCCCAATAAAAGATGTTAATTTTGGATTAAATAAAATAAACGTTAAACGTTTTAATGGGTCCGCAAAGTAGTGGTAAGAGCACCATTGCGAAAATAATAAGTTTTTGTCAATGGGCTGAAAATGATAATTACTAGACGGTGAATTTAAGTATGATGTAAGAGAGCAACTATTAGATTTTCACTGTTTAATTCTACTTTGTTAAATTAGGAATTATTATCAAAAGTCTCAAACAGGTTGTCAGGTTCATCGTTTTTGATTCGCTGATTTATGTCTTTTTAAACATCCTTTATAATACTACACCATTTGGCATCATTTTAGTGTTATTATTACGAAATAAAAATCTCATGGCAAGAGAACCACAATTTGTATTCAAAGACCAAAGCTTCACAGCGGCATTGGTCAAGCTCGAGCGGAATAAAGTCTACGGATGGACAGAAACCAAATATTCAGATTTTGACAATAGACCTTGCAGTTTCATAACTATGCTCGATGATGGTCGCACCATGCTTGGGATAGGCGGATTGGCACTCAAAAGCATAGACGCACAAGGCAATGAAATTGACAAGGGCACGCTTGTAGCTAGATATGATGATGGAAGTGTGGCCACTTTATTTCCTTCTGTTTTTGATGGAGAGACAGTATTGGACGATACAAAAACCATTCAGGATTATCTCGATATGGATGTCAAAGCGGTCTATCAGCTGAGGTTTGCAGATTCATCAGATGCGCTATTGGCATTATTGCAAGAGTACAAAGTGCTATATTTTACATTCAATTATCGAGCTTCTTACGATGCGGATGATGCTTTTTTGGTGTCTCAGGGGGACTATATTTTTGCAGTAATTGGTACTTTGACCACTTTTAATTATTCGACATTGGAGTTGCCCACAGTATTGGAAGATGATAATGAAGATACGGGCGATGACTTGGATTTCAATATGTTTTAACCTATAAAAGAGAATATTATGCGCAAACTAAAAATAGCTAATAGTCAGAAAAGGGATGCCGAAATAATATTTGGTGGATTGGTTCGAAAACCTTCGATACATTATACCTTACCTGATGGATCGAATGCTCGAAATATAAAATTGTTAAAGTCAGACATCCAACATCAGTACGAAGCCTTGCTAGCCAAATACGGGGAAGATGAAGAGTTGGCACAGGACCTTATCCATGCAGATCCTGAAATCGATCTAAACAAAACAGGAATGATTATTTCTGGTGGACAAAAGGTATTGGTCAATCCTGACCTTAAACCTGTGTATAAAGTCAAAGCCACAGAAGTCGTCTATTTGCCAGATGGAACCGTAAAAGAAGAAAAAGCATTCGCCACCAAAAATCAAAATATCATCAGTGATTTTCCCATATCATGGACAGGCAAACAATTGCCCATCGCAGAAGCGTATAATCGATTTATATTTGCCAAAAAATACCAACTCACCCATACCAATGGACTGACTTTTGATTTTCTATATGATATGGCCAAAGAATTGCACGAAAAACAAGTATTGATGCTGCTGGCAGGTGGACCTAAAGGCAACGAACCATTGATTTTTCAAGAAAACGGAAGGCCTTATCGAGCTTTTCTCGAAGGTAGGATCAAAGGCGATTCTTATCTTTTGCTCATGCATATTTCTAATCTCGAACTAAAATCTATCCTGTGATATGGAAACAGTAATTAATTATAAGAAAAAAATAGCTTCAAGATTCATCCCAATAGAAGGTGCAAATGCACAGACCGACTTGCCGGAATCCGATGAATATATTTATTCCGAAAAAATCGACGGACAGCTTGGCATTGCTGTAGTAAATAATGGAGAAGTAGCCATTTACAATAGAAGTGGTGTAGTGCTGGATTTGCCTCATATTTCTGCAGCTTTTCCCAAGGATCAGACAGGCATTTGGGCAGGAGAATTATATTTGCCATTAGATAGGTCGCGCAATTTTAAGGTAGCTTCAGCTTTGGCCAATGATAAAACAAGTATTAGGTTTTGTGTCTTTGATGCTGTACACGAATTGGACAAACCAAATGATGATCGAGTCGTCATCGTACAAAAATCTATTACTGAAGGTGATATCGTCCACCCGATGAAATGGCACAAAACGACTTCCAGAAAAGAGTTGGCTAAGTTTTATGCCGATGCTGTAGAAAGTGGGAAGGAAGGCCTTGTCGTTATCAATAACCTAGGATATACTTACAAGCTCAAGCCTATGGTGGAGCTTGATGTGGCCGTGATAGGTTATAGTATGAAGGAAGATGGCAGTGGTATCAGGGCTCTTTTAGTAGGACTGCATGATGGTGAAGGTTGGATCGTAGTGGCGTCAGTAGGCGGAGGTTTTACAGACGAAACCAGAACTCAGTGGCTTCAAAAGCTTCAACCACTTGAATGTGAAGCTGATATCGTACTTGTGGCTAATAATAGATTGGCTTATAAATGGGTCAAACCTTCCATAGTGATTCAAATCAAATGTATTGAAATCATCAATGAAGATAGTTCTGGTACGATCAAAAAAGACAAACTCACTTACGGCGGAAATCAATATCAAAGTATTCGCAAGTCCAATGCGGTAAGTCTCATAAGTCCTGTATTTTTGGGTATCCGAACAGATAAAGTCGCCAATGTCGAAGATACAGGTATCAACCAATTGACATCTCGTATCGAACTGATATCAAATGCGGACGAAGGAGCTGATGAATTGCAAAAATCTGACATCATATTTAGAGAAGTATTTATCAAGGAGAGTAAAACGGGCAGTGCTGTAAGGAAATTTGTAGGGCTTAAGACCAATAAATCCTTTGAACAGTCTTTTCCTCCTTATGTCTTGTATTATACAGACTTCAGTGCCGGCCGTAAAGACCCGCTCCAGACAGAAATTAAGATCGCTTCATCCGAAGAAAAACTCCGTGAACTCCTGGACAAGGGAATCGAAGAAAATGTCAAAAAAGGGTGGGAGAGGGTTGGTTGAACAATGGAGCTAAATCATAATCAAAATGGAAGTCAAAAAATATATTACAATTGACGAATATTTCGAAGACATCTCTCCTGAAATTGTGGAAATACTTATGAAAATAAAAAGTGCTATAGCTGGTTCAGCACCGGAAGCCATCGAATGTATTGCATATAATATGCCTGCTTTCAAGCTCCATAATAAGCCATTGGTCTATTTTGCAGCATTCAGAAAACACATAGGTTTCTATGCACTACCTACAGGCAACATCGCATTTCAACCAGAATTGTCAAAGTATAAGACAGGCAAGGGATCGATACAGTTTCCACTGGACGAAGATATACCTTTTGAGCTGATCAAAAAGATAACCACTTTCAGGGTAGGAGAAGTAAACCAGAAGGTTAAGAAAAGTTGAATGATTTTAATAGGTGTTTTTACTCAATGATGAAAAAATGTACATTTGACAAATAATAATTTTAGGCTCTGTTAAAGTATATATATGATAAGTAACATGTAGGTAAGTGCGCTAAGTTACCTGTTTTAATTCGAAGACGGTGGTTGAGTGCAACGGAGTGGAGCCGAAACCACTTGATGAAGCTTATTTTCGGAGACAGGATTCATGAAGTATGGAGGATTTAAGTCAACTAATAGTAAAATCTAAGGTCAAATCTCATCTATTTGTATCTAAATATCAGAATAATTACTATTAATCATATATTAAATATTAAAAATATCACAGCCTAATTTTATTAATTTTATATATTTTATATATTTGTTTTATCAAATTAACTTAACATGAATACAAAGACATTATTGGCCGCTTGTTTTGCCTTCTTAGGCTATTTTTTTAGTGGATGGGCTGTGTATGCTGGGTTTATAAATCATCAGATGATATACCAGGATAGACTTAAAGATGTGATATTACGACCTGAAGCAGAGTTTAAGATTTCTTACATGGTGGTGAGTTGTTTAGTATGGGCTATTTTGATTGTTTTTCTTTTTGTAAAAATGAATGTAAAAGATTGGCAAAAAGGCGCTTTAACAGGTGCGATTTTTGGCACATTAGCATCGATAAGCGTAGGTCTTGCTGTGGCTTCACAGTTCAATCATGGCAGTGTTCACAATACAATGTGGGATGCTGTAGGTTCCGGTATAACTTCTTCTATTGCAGGTGCGTTAGCTGGTTGGTGGCTTGGCAGAAAATAGTTTTCTGGTTTTGAATTTCTTTTGACAATGATTTAACGGAAGGTATTTAAACTTACTCTCATGATGACTATCGAAGATCTTAAAAATCAACTCTATTCTATTTTTAAAGTTGAGAAAAGGTTTGTTGTACTTTAGCAAGAATTGGAAGTATTTAAAAAGGATATTTATTTGCTTTCAAAAGTGGTAGACAAGGAATATCTGGATGTCACTAATTTAGAAAAAATAGCATCTCTGGTTTTATTTAATAAGATTCTGGGTGATGCAGGAAAAAAATTGGAAATGGAGCGCGAAGAATACCTTTATGCAGTATTAAAATATGATGATCTGTCCAATAAAATTAAAATTCTGGAATACGAAAGAGAAATTTTGGAAAAAAAGATAACGCTCAAAGAACAAATCTACACTGATGTACAGAAAAAGATTTTGGAAACATTGAGTGGCACTTCAGAAAAGCACCCGTTTGCAGAAGTACTTCAAAATTTTGAAAAACAAATTAAAACCTAAATTGAGCGGAAAAATATCCTGTTAGCAAAAGTAGGGTAAATATGAAGTACAATTTGCAATTAAGGTTCAAAATTTTGTACTGCAAAAATCAAGAATAAATTGACCCTTGTCTTCCGTCAATAGTTTTGTGATGAAACATCGTCGATATTTGGACCAACTTTTGAGTTTATGACTGAATTCAAGATATTTAATTGGACTGCATCAATTAAATGAACCACTCCATTGCTTGCAGGTATATTTACAGCCATAATTTTTGAAGCTGGAGAGTTTTTACTGCCTTTCACAGTAGCATTAGCCGCATTTATGGCTGCAATTCCTCCGTTAGCAGTTGGTGCATTGCCTGTGATAAGATGGTTTGATTTCCAAGACATACAAGTGGCTGATGAAATTCCGGTGAGATGGTGTAATCACCCAATCAACATTGAATTTATCATCGACCTAAATTCTATTTTTTGGCTAAATCCAGGATCAAAATTAATTTTATTCTTTCTTTTAGAAAAAGATGATCCAAATCATCTTTTGGTAACATTGGTTACACCATTAACCTTTTGTTGATCTTACCTTTGCACGATCAAAATATTCAAAATATGTTATTTCAACACATTTATGACAAAAGTTTGGCGCAAGCCAGTTATTTGATAGGATGCCAGAAAGTAGGTGTCGCCGCCGTGATTGACCCAAAGAGAGATGTGGATACTTATATAGATATCGCCAAACAAAACAATATGAAAATCACGCATATATTTGAAACGCATATTCATGCTGATTTTCTATCTGGATCGCGCGAATTGGCTGCACTTACGGGTGCAGATATGTATCTTTCAGATGACGGTGGACCTGATTGGCAATATCAGTTTGCACATCAGGGCCTCAAAGATGGAGATAAGATCAAAATGGGAAATCTTATTTTTGAAATTATCCACACACCAGGTCATACACCTGAGAGTATAAGTATTATGCTAACGGATACGCCTGCAAGCAAGGAACCTGTGATGATGTTTACGGGAGACTTTGTTTTCGTTGGTGACATAGGCAGACCTGATTTGCTCGAAAAGGCAGCAGGGCTTAAAGGTACTCAAGATATAGGAGCATTACAAATGTTTGATTCTATCAAAAAATTTGATGCATTACCAGATTATATTCAGGTTTGGCCGGGTCACGGAGCAGGTTCTGCATGTGGTAAAGCATTGGGTGCTGTACCGAGCACTACTGTGGGCTACGAAAAAATCCGAAACTGGGCCTTACAATACAAAGAAAATAAAGGTGGATTTGTGGATTATCTTTTAGCAGACCAGCCTGAACCGCCTAAATACTTTGCAATGATGAAAAAACTCAATAAGGTCGAAAGGCCATTATTGACTGAAGTCCCTAAATTAAAAGAATTATCTTCTGCAGAACTTCAAGCTGCAATGAATAAAGGCATTAAGCTTATAGATGCGAGAAATAAGACAGATTTTGCAGCAGGTTTTATTCCCGGTAGTATCAACATTCAGGGTAATAATGCTTTTGCAACCTGGGCCGGATGGTTTTTGACGTATGAAGAGCCTTTTATACTTTTGGCAGCACCGGAGCAATTGGATGATTTGACTAGAAAACTGATGCGCATTGGCTTGGACAATATCATGGGTTTTGTACCATCTACTGAAGTTTATCAAGGAGCATTGCAAGTCGCACAAATGATAGGTTATGATGATTTCAAAACAAAGTTGAACGACAACCATTCCCAAATAGTGGATCTAAGAGGTGTTGCAGAATTTAATGCAGGCCACATAAAAGGTGCCGACAATATTTTCGTTGGTACTATCCTGAATAATACTGATAAAATAAGCAAGGATAAAGAAGTAATTATCCATTGTCAAGGTGGTGACAGATCATCTATTGCCTATTCATTATTAGTGAAAGAAGGATTTACAAATGTCACTAACTATAGTCCAGGTATGAATGAATGGGTAGCAAAAGGTGACGAAAACATATCATAATATTGAATAAAAGTAATCGAATGATATCCATTTTTAAAAAAATATTTGGCTCTTCCACTGACAATGTGATCGAAAAAGACGCCGTGATAGTCGATGTACGGAGTAAAAATGAATTTGCTTCAGGACATCTTCAAGGTGCAGTCAATATCCCGCTGGAGTTAGTGGAAACCAAAGCAGATACCATGCGCAATCATGCTCAGATCGTACTATATTGCAGGAGTGGTAACAGAAGTGCCCATGCTAAAAAAATACTTTCAGACTGCGGCATCACCAATGTAATGGATGCAGGCTCACTTGAGCAGGCACAAAACCTGATGAATGCTTCAGGTGTTCAGAGTGGTTTGATTGTGAAGGAAGTCATTCCTGAAGTTTCTCCACAGATCGCTGGCCTGAAAGATGAAAATATCCTGAAAATCCTCATTCCGACTGACTTTTCAGTACAGGCTGAATATTCCTATCTTATGGCCAGAAAGCTGGAAGAGCATTTATCCGTAGATATTCATTTTCTTCATGTAATGGACGTTCCTGATACGGTAACAATAACTGATACGGGACATATTGAGACTTGTGGTGAGATTGATGTCAATTACGTTAAAGATCAAAAGCGCATTGCGGAGTCCAAATTGCAACAACTGCGGGATCAATATGGTGATCACATTTCTGTTCATTTCAGATTGGGAAAAATTACGGATACCATCCTTGATTTTGCTGAGAGTAATAAGTATGATCTCATCGTCATGGGTACTAAAGGATCCTGGGGTGTTAAGGAAAAAGTGTCATCTTCACAAGCCCAGATAATAGCCAGGAGATCTGAAATTCCATTACTTTCACTGATGTGCGATCGCTCAGATTTGGTGATCAGAGATGTACTTTTTATCCATGACTTTATGGATCATGATAATACTGAAATGCCTATGATGCTTAAGTTTTCCAAATATTTTGATGCTATGTACCATCAACTTTATATTCATAATGATGCTTCAAAATTGGATAAGACCGTCTTATTTGACAACATGGACAAATACGCCGCATCTCATCAGATAGGCAAACATCACAATCATATCATAGAGTCAGATGATATAGAATCAGGAGTCAAAGAGTTTTTGAAAAATCAAGATGCCGACATAGTATTCATAGGTACTCATGGGCAAGGTGGTTTTTTTCATAAAAGTGCAGCGGAAACACTGATCAAACACTTGTTTAAACCCATTATTTCTTTTCATTTAAATACAAAATAAAACTTACTTAATGACAGAATTTTTGACGCAAAGCTGGTCGTGGTGGTTTTCAGGATTGGTTATCGCTGCTATTATGTTTATTCTATTATATTTTGGTCAGTCTTTTGGTTTTTCTTCCAATCTCAGGACGATATGTGCCGCTGCTGGTGCTGGAAAAAGTGTGAGTTTTTTTAACTTCAACTGGAAAAGTCAGATGTGGAATTTGGTCTTTCTTTCAGGGGCTATCATCGGTGGTATTGTTTCTGTGACGGTGCTTAAAAATGATCAACCGATAAAACTTTCTGAAGCAACCACAACAGACCTTCAGGAGTTAGGATTCAGTGTACCTGTCGATATTCAACCTGCTGAGCTGTTCAGTATGGATGCAATAATGTCCATCAAAGGCTTTTTAATTCTGGCCTTAGGTGGCTTGATGGTTGGTTTCGGTAGCAGGTATGCTGGTGGTTGTACATCGGGACATGCTATTAGCGGATTATCAGATTTGCAATTTCCATCATTCATAGCTGTCATTGGCTTCTTTATGGGAGGACTATTGATGACCCATCTACTTTTTCCAATTATCTTTTGACCAGAAATATTTTCAATTTTACAAATAAACCTTTCAACAACTTAACAATAATAGATGAAGTTTCTAAAATTTTTATTGGCTGGGATACTTTTTGGCATAGTGATGGCCAAGTCTGAAGCTATTTCCTGGTACCGGATACAAGAGATGTTTCGTTTTCAGGCATTCCATATGTATGGTATCATAGGTGTGGCAGTAGTCACAGGAGTGATAGGCGTTTGGTTGATAAAAAAATACAAAATCCGTGATTTTCATGGTAATCCGATAGTGTTTTATCCCAAAGAAAAATCTGTACCCCGTTATTTGATAGGTGGAACTGTGTTTGGAATGGGGTGGGCACTCAGTGGCGCTTGTCCCGGTCCTATGGTAGTCAATATTGGTTATGGTTTTTTTGCGATGGGCATAGTATTTCTTTTTGCAATCATAGGCACTTATTTATATGGAGTAGTAAAAAAATATCTTCCACATTGATCATCAATTATTCATAATTTATCATTTCAAAATTCCTAATTTATAAATATGTTCAATTTTTTAAAATCATTATTCAGTCCGGCACCTTCGGTAGATTTATCAGAAGTGATCGCCAGAAAACCATTTTTAGTTGATGTACGTACTCCAGGTGAGTTTGCGTCAGGACATCCGAAAGGATCAGTCAATATTCCTCTGGACAAAGTTGCAGCCAATCTTTCAAAATTTAAAGGAAAAAAAGACATTGTTGTTTTTTGTCGTAGCGGAAACAGAAGCAGTCAAGCCAAGTCTATTCTTGAAAGTCATGGTGTGAGTAATGTAACAGATGCAGGGCCATGGCAAAATGTGGCAGGATATACAGGGTAGGAACATTAAGATGTTTATAAGCAATATAGTAGTTGCAATAAAATGGTGATTGGTGAATCATATTCAATAAAATAGCAAATCAGTATTTTTTTCTATTAATTTTGCTGCCGACATTGTTTTTCTCATTTAAAATCAAAACATCATGTTTTTATCTATTTCACAAACTTGGCCATGGTACATTGCAGGGCCTTTGATAGGTCTGACAGTGCCCGCATTGCTTATACTTGGTAATAAAAATTTTGGTATCTCATCTTCATTGCGTCATATCTGCGCTGCATGTATCCCGGCGGGTATTGACTATTTTAAGTATGACTGGAAGAAGGAGATATGGAATCTTATTTTTGTTCTGGGGATAATCATCGGTGGATTTTTAGCTGCTAAATACCTGAATAGTGGAGAGCAAATAGTCATTCATGAAAATCTGAAGAAAGAATTGGCAGGATATGGCATTACAGATTATACTAATGCATTGATCCCTTCTGATGTGGTAAACTGGGAGGGAATACTAACTATTAAAGGATTGCTGATGATTGTGTTAGGTGGATTTTTTGTCGGATTCGGAACAAGGTATGCCGGAGGATGCACGAGTGGACATTCTATTATGGGGATATCAGCGATGAGTTGGGTTTCACTTTTGGCAACCATTTGTTTTATGGTTGGTGGCTTCTTTGCGGCCAATGTATTGCTTCCATTTATTTTATCACTCTAAAACACTTCAATCATGAATACATCACAAAAAGAAGATCTTCAAAAACGTGAACAAGATGCGATGTGCGTCAATGAGAGCCAACTGACTCATCCATGGTATTACAATACAAAATATCTCATCATTGGAGTGCTGTTTGGAATTGTTTTTGTCAAAGCTGAGATAGTTTCCTGGTTTAGAATTCAAGAGATGTTTCGCTTTCAGTCTTTTCACATGTATGGCATCATTGGGAGTGCTATTGCCGTCGGAGCTTTATCGGTTTGGTTGATCCGCAGATACAAAATCAAAACGATCTATGGAGAGGACATAGTCATAGTAACCAAACCTTTCAATAAAGGTGTCATCATTGGCGGATTGATGTTTGGTATCGGATGGGCCATTACCGGCGCATGTCCGGGACCATTGTTTGCTCAGGTGGGTACAGGAGCATCGGTTGTTTTAGTCACAGTTTTGAGTGCTGTTTTTGGTACTTGGGTTTATGGTTTGTTGAGAGATAAACTACCACATTAATCAACCAATAAAAATCTGATACTTTACAATGAAACCAGAAAATTTAAAATCATCAGAAAGTACTTTTTTTCATATTCAGTCTTTGATGTACTTTGTCATCATGGCAGTGATTGCTGTGATATTTTTTATTTTTCAGGTTTTTAACGATTCAGATGACATCTTACCACTGCCAAAATTTTCTGCGATGGTTACAGACTCATCACTTATGGCTAAAGATGATAAATATACCAGGGATTCGGATAAGTATTGGACAGCTCCTGAGTTGGAATCCTTAAAAGGTTCAGCATTGGAAAGTCAGATTCTATATGGTAAGGACCTGATAGCCAACACCGCAAAATACCTTGGGCCAAAAGGTTCAGTGGCTCAGATTTCTAATGGAATGAATTGTCAGAATTGTCATCTTGAAGCTGGAACCAAAACATTTGGAAATAATTACGGATCAGTGGCTTCAACTTTTCCGAAGTTTAGAGCCAGAAGTGGTACCGAAGAGAATATTTACAAACGTGTCAATGATTGTTTTGAAAGGAGTCTCAATGGACAACCACTTGACACTATGAGTACGGAAATGCAAGCCATCAAAGCGTATATGGTGTTTTTAGGACAAGATGTGGAGAAAGGAGTGATAGTCAAAGGATCAGGTTTAAAAGATCTTCCGTTTTTGGACAGATCAGCCGATCCTTTAAAAGGCAAAGCTATTTATACTGTAAAATGTGCATCCTGCCATTTGGCTGATGGGCAGGGTATTATGGCGGCTGACGGTATTGTTTATACCTATCCTCCGCTTTGGGGGAAGCACTCTTACAATGATGCGGCCGGACTTTACAGGCTGTCTAATTTTGCTAAATACATCAAATACAATATGCCTCTCGGAGCATCTCACGCAGCACCTCAACTTTCAGATGAAGAGGCCTGGGATCTTGCAGCATTCATAAATAGTCAACCACGTCCTCATAAAGATACACCTGACGATTGGCCGGATATCACCAAGAAACCTATTGATCATCCAGTTGGACCTTTTAGTGATAAGTTTGATGCCAAACAACATAAATTTGGTCCTTTTAAACCTATTTCAGAAGAAAGGAAGAAAGTGAAATGAATCCAACAATCCAACAATCCAACAATCCAACAATCCAACAATCCAACATTCCAACAATCAACAATCCAACAATTCTAACAAATGAGCAATCGAAGATCTTTTTTGAAAACAGTAGGGGCAGTCAGTGCAGGTGCCGGACTACTGAGTCCTCATATTTTTAATGATGAAGAAATTTATAAAGGAGTGGAAGTGGCTGATAAAAATGAATTTAGACTTACCATATTGCAGACTACAGACGTGCATTGTCAAGTACACACACATGACGAGTTGTTTTGGGAAAATGATAAAATAGTTTTTAGGAAAACAGGTGGATATGCTCATTTTGCTACTTATCTAAAGAAACAAAGAAAAGCCAATAAGAATCTATTTTTGATGGATACCGGCGATATGTTCCAGGGAAGCGAATTGTCCGTAAAAACCACAGGCAAAGCGATATCACCAATATTAAATGCTTTGGATTATGATCTGTACCTTCCGGGCAATTGGGAAGTCATCTATGGTAAAAAAGAGATGCAACGATTGTTGGGAGGATTGCATGGACCTAAAGTATGTGCCAATATGTATCATGATTTAGGTGAAGGAAAGCGTGGTGACCACATCTTTCCGCCTTATCATATTTGGCATACCAATGGTGTGAAAATTGGATTTTTGGGTTATACGGATCACTTGGTACCTATCCGCCAATCGCCCAATTACAGCAAAGGCATCATATATACCAAACCTGAAGAAAATGTGGCTCATTATGTAGATGTACTCCGTAATCAGGAACAGTGTGATTTTTTGATGATTGTCGCACATATGGGGCTTTCACAACAAATTCACCTGTCCAATCTGGAAGTTAGTAAAGGTGTAGATTATATATTGGGTGGCGACACACACGAAAGAGTGCGTAAACCTATCCAGGGTAAATATGCCAAAGTGGTAGAGCCGGGTGCTTTTGGTTCTTTTTGTGGACGATTAGAACTCACCTTCAAAGATGGCAAAGTCATCAAACATGAGTACCACCTGGATGAAATTACCGTCAGTAAATACAAGGAAGACATAGAAATCAAGTCCTTAGTCAATCAATTGGAGAGCCCCTATTTTGCTGACATCAGTAGGGTAGTGGGATATAGTTCCGTACCACTCTACAGATATTTTGTGATAGAGAATACGATAGACACCATGATACTGGATGGTCTCAGATGGAAATTGCCGGAAATAGACATCGTATTGTCCAATGGGTTTAGATTTTGTCCGCCAAGATCGACGCCTGATGCCACAGGAAATATACCAATCACCAATGGTTTTATTTATGATATGTTGCCGGTAGACAGTTATATCCGAATTGGGAAAGTCACTGGTCGACAAATCAAAGAGTGGTTGGAAAAAGAACTGAATAATGTATTCGCCAAAGATGCTGCAAAGCGGTTTGGTGGCTGGGTGACCAAGTTCAATGGTATGATCGTCAAATTTTATGCTTTTAGAGAAGAAGGGCAAAGAGTGGAGTCAGTGACAATCGGGGGAAAAATTTTAAATCCGGAAAAGGTTTACAGTATAGCTGCTTGTGAACGTGATGGCGATCCTGCAGATATGATTTGTCGTGTTAGAAATGTAATGGAGCCGAAAAATCTTCCTTATTCCTTACACGAAAATATGAGAGATTATCTCAAAGCATCATCACCTGTAAAACCTATGCCAAAGCGAAATGCGATTGCTCTTGATGCACCGGAAACATTGTTGTCGCAGGTATATGGCGTAGATTACCAATTTCATTAGATTACGATTTTATTTGGAATTGGAAGATATTGGTTATAATCATTGAAAATACCAATTTAACAAAGTTCAAATATTCATTTACAAAAAAAATCATCTATATTTGCATATCAATAGAGTAATATGGGACTTCCGGAAAAGCAATACATTACACCAGAACAATATCTTGAAAGTGAACGACTTGCTTTAGAAAAGCATGAATTTTACCTGGGAGAAATTTTTGCTATGAGTGGAGCATCCTTTCGGCACAATCAGATTTTCAAAAATACGTATGGAAATCTTTTTAATAAATTAAAAGGTAAACCATGTCAACCCTATGGCAGTGATCTAAGAATTCATATACCCAATAACTCCTTATACACCTATCCGGATATATCCATAATATGCGGTAAACCTGAGATGACTGATACGGTAAAAGACACGATTACCAATCCATCTGTGATTATAGAGATATTGAGTAAAAGTACTTACGATTATGACAAAGGCCAAAAATTCACATTGTATAGAGATATTGATAGCTTGAGAGAGTACATCCTTATAGATTCCATGTCCATCAGAGTAGAGCATTATTTCAAAAATGAAGATAGTAGTTGGACATTAAAAGATTATAGGACTATCGATGCCAAATTGAATATCGAAACGATTTCTGCGGATTTACTACTTTCTGATGTTTATGTTGATGTATTTGTGGATGAGTGACATTTATCTTCTTTCAGTAATGGACTTCACGCGTCGTTACTCATATTTAACCCCGCCTGAGTCGGGCAGGCTTTATAGGACAATGATCTCAAACAAATAATAATAATAATAATAATAATAATAATATGAAATCCATTCTCTTACTTTTCCTTTCAGCTTTATTGACCATAGGTAGTTTGACTGCACAAAACAAAGAAAAGTCTGCTCCTAAAAAAGCGAAGACGCATAAAATCGTTTTTCAAATGGTATCCAAAGATACAGCTGATCATAATGCGATGGTACGTCAGCTTTTCAATCTGCAAAGATTAGCACCTGGGTACAAAGTTGGAAGTGGTTTGTCATGGCCCGGGAATGAATTTTATTCACAAGGATAAATCATTAGTACTCTCAGACCTGAAGGAATTAGTGTCCCAACACAAAGTTGATTTTGTAGGCTGTGAGTTTACTATGCAGCAAAAAAATATCAAACGCGAACAATTGCTCGAGGAATGTCGTACCGTACCTGGTGGTATCCTTGAAATAGTGCAAAAGCAGGAAAAAGGCTGGAGCTATATCAAGGCGGGCTATTAAGTTCTGCCAAATTCAAGATGTAAATATCAGGTAAGAAATAGCCATATTTTATCTAATTTTTTTATCGAACAGATTAATATTTATTCTTATTAATCGCCTATTCTATATTTTATACATTAAGTAAAACTATAATATTTTGAAGTTTAAAATTTTTTCTTTGGTCTTTATATTGTCTATAGTATTAGTAAATAAAGCAATGGGCCAGCATCAGGACCTACAGGAGAAGCCCAAAATCTGGCAATCAGATGAAAAAATCATCCCCGATTCATTAACTATATTGGGAGCATTTAAAAAAGGAACAGTCCATGGTCATTTCCGGTATTTTTTTTCAGCAACTGACAATTCAGGAGAGCTTACTGACTATTATGCCAATGCCATAGGTGGCGGCATCAGATTTGAGACTGCAAACTTTAGAGGATTTGGTATTGGTGTCAGTGGGTTTTATATTTTTAACGCAGGATCTTCAGATTTGCTCAAAAAGGATTCTTTGACAGGACAGGCTAACAGATATGAACTTGGCTTGTTTGATGTGGCAAATACCACATCTATCGCCGAGATCAACAGGGTAGAAGAGTTTTTTATCAGATACCAAAGCAAAGGATTTAAAACTGTTCTTGGACGCCAATTATTAAACACACCATTTATCAATCTGCAGGATGGTAGGATGAGACCCACTGCTGCGTCAGGACTTTGGCTGGAGTATACTATAAACCCTAAACACCTGATCCAATCAGGATGGATATATGGCATGGCACCGCGCAGCACTTCTAAATGGTATGACGTTGGACAATCCATAGGCGTATTTCCACCCGGAGTTGATGGCAAGGGTAACAGGTCTCAGTACGCGGGAAATGTTGAAACCAAAGGAGCTTTCCTTTTTAATTATCAGTGGCAGTACAGAAAGTCAGTAAACTTACAGCTTTGGAATATTTATCTGAACAATATATTTAATACATCTTTAATACAAATAGAATTGGAAAAACCTATGTCAACTGGTAAGTTTTATATTGGGTCACAATCAGGTCTTCAGGTAAAAGCAGGAAATGGCGGTAATTCCAATCCTAATCTCGCCTATAACACCAATACAGATAACGTATGGATTTTCGGAGGTCGTGCCGGGTGGAAAAATACAAAATGGGATCACAGTATCAATTTCAATCACATCACCGACGGAGGCAGATATCTGATGCCGAGAGAGTGGGGAAGGGACTACTTTTATACCTTTATGCCAAGAGAAAGAAATGAAGGATACGGTAATGCCACTGCTTTGGTTTTGAAATCGATCTATAAAGTTTCTCAAAGCACGACTGCCACTTTGATGCTGGGCAATGTACAACTTCCTGATGTAAAAGACTTCTATCTAAATAAATACGGTATGCCTTCCTACACTCAAATGAATATGGATATGCGACACAGATTTGGTGGTTGGTTACAAGGATTGGAAGCACAACTCCTTTATATTCGTAAATGGAATCAAGGTGAGACATATGAAAATCCCCGATTTGTCATTCATAAAGTGGATATGAATTTAGTCAACGTTGTGCTGAATTTCAGGTTTTAGAGCATCTTTTGGTACTCTTCTGTTAATTCCATCTTAATTTGTCTTAATAATAAGTTTATTTAGTCTTGTAAATGATGTGGTATTTCAATATTGCATACATTTGCACTGATATTTATTATAAACCCTTTTAACACGAAGATTATGTCTTGTTTCACACCAAATCAGAATAGCGCAGCACCTGCTGACAGCATTCTTCGTGGCTTACATTTCTCTTAAGAATATACTTTCCCTTAGATATATGAAGCCCGAAGAAGTACATTTCAACGGGCTTTTTTGTTTTTATTCAAGTCCTTCTTTTTAAAGAGAAGGATTTAGGATGAGTTAACTAAAATTTCCCGTTTGGTATCATTTTGAAGCTTGAAATTGTATTTCAGGCAAACCTGCCGTATTGCAATTCATATTGCTCTGTAATTATATTTATAAAAAATTAATCTAAAGTCGTTTTGTAAAAACGCAACTAAAGTCCTTCTTTTTTAAGAGAAGGATTTAGCCTGCCTGCCGGCAAGGCAGGGATGAGTATAAAATCAAAAGCTGTTTTTACAAAATGACTTTCATTCAAAATCAATCATTCATGGGAAGTAAAATCTCAGGGAAGGACTTAATTAAATTGGGCTTTCCTCAAAATAATTCAATAAACATTGCGCTTGGATACATCAATCGATACAAAAAGCGCGAGAAAAAAGAAAGTGTCCTGGCACAGGCGAAAGAAGTTTTGCTCCAGCCAGATACTTATATGGGTGATCCTACTTGGGGCAAGATAGCGGAGAGTTTAGTCAAACCTGTAGAACTAAAAATGCACAAACTAAAATCAGAACGGGTACCATTTCAGATCTACGGCGAAAACGAGATAGAAGATGCCGCTAAGTATCAACTTTACGAATCTTTAAAACTTCCCGTTGCGGTCAAAGGTGCACTTATGCCTGATGGTCATGCTGGCTACGGACTTCCGATCGGGGGTGTATTGGCTACCGACAATGCAGTCATACCTTACGGAGTTGGTGTGGATATCGGCTGTAGGATGAGTTTGTCTATCTTTGATTTGCCAGGCTCTTATGTCAATGGTCGCGAAGATGAGTTGAAAAACATACTTATCGATCACACTAAGTTTGGCATGACAGAAACGCACAAGATCAAGGCAGATCATGCCGTGTTGGACAGGAAGGAGTTTAGAGAAATTCCTTTGCTCAAAGGTATGATCGACAAAGCGTACAAACAACTCGGCACTTCTGGTGGTGGCAATCATTTTGTAGAGTTTGGTATAGTGGATATCGATCAGACTTTGCCTGAATGGAAACTCAAACCTGGTAGTTACTTTGCAGTCTTGTCACACAGCGGTTCACGTGGATTGGGTGCTAATATTGCCAAACATTATACGACCCTCGCTATGAAGCAGTGTCCACTTCCACGTCAGGTGCAGCATCTGGCGTGGTTGGACCTGAACACACACGATGGTATGGAATATTGGTTGGCCATGAACTTGGCTGGAGACTATGCAGCTGCTTGTCATGAAGACATTCATCGTCGTCTTAGCAAAGCATTGGGCAAACGAGTCTTGTTCAATATTTCCAATAGTCACAACCTGGCTTGGCGCGAAATCGTCGATGGCAAGGAGTGTATCGTACACCGTAAAGGCGCTACACCTGCAGCTCGTGGTGTGGCTGGCATCATTCCGGGATCGATGACAGCACCTGGCTATATCGTAGTAGGCAAAGGTGATGAAAACAGTATTCAATCTGCTTCGCATGGAGCAGGCAGGTTGTTTTCAAGAGCACAATGCAAGAGTCAGTTTACGCAGCATGAGATTAAAAAACGACTCAAGGATGCTGGTGTGACCTTGATCGGAGGTAGCATCGATGAGTCGCCAATGGCATACAAAGATATTACAAAAGTGATGTCATTGCAAAGCGAATTGGTAGACGTCATGGGCACTTTTACACCCAAAATTGTAAAAATGGATAAAGGATAACATCATGCAAAAGTTAATTCAAATCACATCAGGTCGTGGACCGGCTGAATGTACCCGAGTAGTCGCTCGGGTACTTCAGATTTTATTGGATGAAGCAAGAAACCAAGGACTAGATGCCCAGGTTTTGCAAAAAATAGCAGGAGACGAAAATGGCACCATCGAGACGGCACTTTTGTCTATAGAAGGCGTGCAAACAATAGGTTTTGTGGCTTCATGGATTGGTACAATACAATGGATAGGTGAGAGCGAAATCCGCAAAGACCACAAACGCAAAAACTGGTATATTGGTATTTTTGAAGTGGAAAGTGCTGGAAATGTTGAAGTAATGGATACGGATATTTCATACCAAGCGATGCGCAGTTCAGGTGCTGGTGGACAACATGTCAATAAGGTGAGTTCTGCTATCAGGGCTACACATATTCCTACGGGCATACAAGTAGTAGCTATGGATAGTCGCTCTCAGCATCAAAACAAAAAGCTGGCTCATGAACGTCTAATAGAAAAAATCCGTGACAAACATCTTGAAGCATTAAAAAACAATGAACTCTCTCAATGGAAAAACCAAATGCAGATAGAACGAGGCAATCCTGTGCGAGTATTTCGTGGCTCCGATTTTAAAAAAATGAAAGTAGAAAAGGGATGTAAATCTCAAAGGTTAAAATTTAAAAATGATTTAAAAAATGAGTTCGATAGATAGATATTTAAGTAAGGCATTAGATGCCTATCCATACAATCTGGAAGAAGTTATAGAATCTCTGGATTATGCATTGTCGGGAGACAATAACAATGCTGCGACACTCTGTCTTTACGGCAGAGTGTATGCTGAACAATTGCAAGATTACGTCACAGCAAAAGCCTATTTCCAAGATGCATTGGCAGCGGATATGCGAGCTGTTTTTGTATATCCTTATTTTATACAATTATTGATTGATTTTGATGAAGATGTAGAAGCTGAAAAGCTGATTGATTTTGCTTTGACTGTCAAGGGTATTGACAAACCATTGATACTTTCAAAGTTGATCATACTGAAAGAAAAATTGGGCCAATTTAAAGAAGCGAAGCGAGATATCGCAAAACTAAAATCTATAGTATTGAATGATGATTATCAAGTATTTATGGATAAAACGGAAGCGAGGATTAAGGTGAAAAAGAAGCAGAATAGTAAATAAAGAAATGGAAATCCTGAATAATTTTATGAAGATATTGAGAAGGTTCAAATCGCTAAAATTGATCTTCAATACCATCTTAATCGCATAAATAAGTTACTTTCTATTTTTGCCATAACTCTATTTATATTTGACTTATGGCAGAAATAGGAAATCAGAAAAAGCAACTTGCATCCAGACATTTGTCTATGAGCATGGCATATTTATTTTCAGTAACGCCTTCTGCAGTAATCAAAGTGAAAAATATTTGTTTTTTTGTTTTCGTCTTTTGTATAAAGACGTTTCTCTTTCTTTGCATGCTTTTTACAAAAGCGTCTGTCAAAGGAAAGGCTCCATTATAGTATTTGATTTCGCAAAGCGTAACCGCATTATCGCCACGATCTATTAATAAATCTATCTGACAACCTTCGAGTTCTTCGTCTGCTTTATGATAAAAGCTAGATTCAGATGTGAATATACCAGAAATGCCAAGCGCATGTTTTATTGCTGTGATATGCTTAATACATAAATTTTCAAAGGCGTAGCCTTGCCATGTTTTCACTGTTGGTGCGTTGTACTTCTTTAACCAAAAATCATTGATATGTGCGTTTTTTTCGACAAAAGAAAGATAAAATAGTGTGTATTCATCTGTGATTCTGTAAAGGGCTTCTCTCGATTTTTTGCCAAAGGGATGACTGTACTGTATGAAACCCGAAGCTTCTAACTCATATAAAATGGTACTCAGAGCACCACCTGAAGGTATTCCGGATTTTTCAATGATTTCATATCTGGCCAAGCCCATTTTTTTACTACCCAAGGCCCTGATAACGGCAATATGTTTTTCATAGTTTGAAAATAATGCGCTGTATAAATTTTGAAATTCATTCAAAAGCAAAGCATTTTTACCAAAAAACAATTGATTGATATTCTCCACCGATGTCTTTCCTTTTTCTACATCTTTGAGATAATAGGGTATGCCACCCGTTGTCATATATAAGTCAATCATACTTTGCTTAGGCATCACGATGTTTCTTGATTTAAGAAAATGGTCCGCTTCTGAAAGTGTAAAAGGATATAGGTGTATCCTCTGTGAGATACGGTTGTGAAGCCCTCCTTTATTGTTAACTACGTGGGTAATCATCCAGGATGCAGAAGAACCACAAATTACTATGAGAATATTTTGGTCTACGGCCCAAGAATTCCAAAAATTATCAAAAGCTTTCAAAAAATCCATAGTACCTATAGCTAACCAAGGCAATTCATCAAAAAACAAAACCTGCTTTTTAGCTTTGGGTTTTATGAGTTTTTTAAGTTGTGAAAAAGCTTCAAACCAGTCATTGGGTTCTTTCATTTTTGTTGATCTTGGAAAATAATTATTGCGTGCTTCTACAAAGTTGAATAGGTCTTCTCGTTTATTAGCATGTTGAATTCCCGTGATTTGAAATGTCATTTGCTCATGATATATTTTCTTGATTAAGAATGTTTTACCAACTCGGCGTCTTCCTATCACAGCTAAGAGTTCGGCTTCTTTGGACTGAAGCAAATTTTTCATTATTTTGGTTTCCTTTTCTCTTCCTATCAAAGGAACGTTACTTTCTATTTTTGCCATAACTCAAAATTATTACTACTTATGGCAAAAATACAACAAAGTTTTTAATCAGCAAAATCATCATTAATATATTTGCCTATTTCTGCCATAACTCCAAATATATATGACTTATGGCAGAAATACGAAACCAAAAAAACATCTTGTATTTAGATATTTGTCTATGAGCATGGCAAGAGAATATGTGTTGTTTCAGGCAGTGATTTTCCCCTTTTTTGTTTTACTCATTCAGAAACATCAACACTACGCTCAAAAAGTATATTTTTGTGATGTTTTTGAAAAAAAATGTAAAATTAATGTATTACGTCAGAGATATTTCGGTCAAATTTGGAGAAAGAGTATTACTGGATGCGATCAGCTTTATGATCAGCCCCAAAGAAAGAATTGGGTTGATAGGAATGAACGGTGCAGGAAAATCCACACTCTTGAAAATCATTGCAGGATTATCCAAACCAGATGAAGGAGTGCTTGAATTCCCCAATGGAACTTCCGTCGGGTATCTGAAGCAAGAGTTTTCACTAAACGAAACCATCACAGTAATGGAAGAAGCCATGACATGTCATGACGAAGCCCAAAATATAGAAAAACAACTGGATGAGCTGAATCATCAGATTGCAGAAAGAACGGATTTTGAAACCGAATCATATCACAGACTTTTGGAAGACCTTGCAGCCCTAACGGGAAGGCTGGAGCATTTTAATCTCACAACACTTGAAATTGAAACAGCTAAAATTTTGAAAGGACTTGGTTTTACAGACGACGATTTTTCCAGAAAAGTAACAGAATTCAGCGGTGGATGGAAAATGCGAATTGAACTTGCCAAATTACTACTAAGAATTCCGGATGTTTTGATGCTCGACGAACCTACCAATCATCTTGATATAGAATCCATTATCTGGCTTGAAAACTATCTGAAAGATTATCCCGGGACAGTGATTGTCATTTCTCATGATATTCAGTTTCTCGAGAATGTATGCAACAGAATCATTGAGGTTGAAAATGGCGATATTCTGGATTATAAATTATCTTACAAAAAATTTCTGGAAGAAAAAGAAAAGCAACGTGTGATTCAAATATCTGCTTATGAAAATCAACAAAGAGATATTGCTCAAAAGGAAAAGACCATAAATCGGTTTATGGCAAAAGCCACTAAGACGAAAATGGCTCAGAGTATGCAAAAACAACTCGAAAAAGTAGATAGAATCGAAGCTCCTGTAGAATCCGGTAAAACTATGAGTATCCGATTCGCTGAAGTGCCCAGATCGGGTAGGGAGGTCATCAAATCAATAGATGTCAGTAAGTCTTTTGGTGATAAGAAGGTATTCAGTGGTTTGAATTTCTCCATTGAAAGAGGAGAAAGAGTAGCCTTCGTAGGGCAGAATGGACAAGGAAAAACGACCATGGCCAAAATTATAGCAGGTCTTATTCCTCCTACCAACGGAAAAATAGAAGAAGGATCCAACATGCATCTCTCTTATTATGCTCAGAACCAGTCTGAACTTTTGGACCTGAAATCAACCGTGCTCGATACCATGGAAGATAGAGCACCTGAAGAAATGAGATCGAAAGTAAGAAGTATCCTTGGCGCATTTCTCTTTTCTGGCGATGATGCAGGCAAAAAAGTGAGTGTGCTTTCGGGAGGTGAAAGAGCAAGGCTTGCGATGGCGTCTCTGATTATGAAACCCTGCAATTTCCTGATCCTCGACGAACCAACTAATCACCTTGATATATACAGCAAGGAAGTACTTAAAAAGGCTCTGATAGCCTATGAAGGAACACTTTTGGTCATCTCTCACGACAGGGATTTTTTGTCAGGACTGACCGATAAAGTCATAGAATTTAAAGATGGCAGCATCAAAGAATATCTGGGTGATATAGAATATTTCCTGGGTAAAAAGAAGATGGACAATATGCGTTCTGTCGAATTGCAAAAGTCAGAAACTTCTTCATCAGATCAGAATACTTCCATTTCAGGCAAAAAAAATGATCCTGAACAATCCAGAAAATTGAAAAAGCAGATTTCAAACATAGAACGCGAAATCTCAAGAATTGAAAATGAAATTGCCCAACTGGAAATTAAACTTGCTGATCCTGGGTTTTATTCCCTGCCGGAATTTATGGATGTGAATAATAAATACAAGACACTGCAGAACAATCTGGAAAAGAAAATGGAAGAGTGGGAGATATTATCAACTGAAGTAGAGCACTTCATATAAAAAAAAAGACCGATTCTCCCTACAGAATCGGTCTCGAGTAAACAATTTGCTTAATTAATTACTCATAAACTCAATCTCATTCTAATATAATCTAAAACCGTGCCAAAAAATAAAATTGAATCATATATTTGGAATGATATGAAAATTATTCACATATTTTTTGGATAATTAGCAATTATTATGGTCATTATACTATCTCCGTCCAAATCTTCAGAAAGAAAATCACTAAAGGCTGAGCCACACACAAGTCCTGTTTTTATAGAAGAAACAAGCGAATTGATACATATTTTGAAATGCAAAAAGAGAGAAGAGATAAAATCACTTATGTCTTTGAGTGACAAACTCACAGATCATACCTGCGCATTGATAGACTCCCTGTCGGTGGATTTTTCCACAGAAAACTGCAGAAGTGCCATTTATAATTTTACTGGCGAAGTATACTCAGGATTGAATGCACATTCGTTTAGTACATCTGAAATGGCATATGCCCAGAAGTATTTACTGATTTTATCGGGGCTATATGGCATGTTGAGACCTCTTGATTTGATGAAAACCTACCGACTGGAGATGGGACTGAAATTCAAAACAACAAAAGGAACCAATCTTTACCATTTTTGGGGAGACAAGATCACTCAAGGCATCAACAGGTCTCTTCAATCTACGGATTCAAATTACCTCCTGAATCTGGCTTCCGACGAATATTTTAAGAGTGTAAAAATATCTCAAGTAGACAAAGTCATAATCAATGCAGAGTTTTTTGAAATGAAAGATGGAAAGAGAACTTTTATATCATTTAATGCAAAGCGAGCCAGAGGCCTTATGGCTGCATATGTGATAAAAAATAGGATAACACATCCTGATGATTTGAAATATTTTGATATGGAAGGGTATTGCTATCAGCCGGATTTGTCAGACGATCGATCTTTTGTCTTTGTAAAATAGCAAAAAAGATAACACCCCAACTTCCGGACAATACTAGAAGTAATCCTTAAATTACAAGCATTTGTCTAAAGAATTGTTTTGTAAATAACTTTATTTCAATGGGTTACGTTTTCTATTAAAATTGAACTTAATAAAATGAAACGTCACACCACATCTGAAACAATTACTAATTCCGGCTATACTCCATTGTATATTGTCAGAAGCAATCATTCTTTGAAGTTTATCAGAAATGAGCACACAAAAGGGTTAAGGCAAAGATTTTTTGAACATCGTGATCATCCGGCATCTAAAAATTTGCCCTTTCTTATATTAAAGACTATTCCATGGGTTATTTTGCTTTTGGCGATAGCTTTCTGGTAATTTGGCACCTAACGGTAGAAAAGAGAGATGATCTCTTGTGTTCAAATATTATTACAAACCATAACAAAAGGTATTCTATTGCCACAAACCAGAGATTTTCATGGTAAGAGAGTTGGCTGTAGTTCACGTATGAAATAAAGGCCAGAAAGGACCATACTAAAGGGTAGGTTCTGTCTGAAAGTATGCCGAATAATACTAAAGAGATGATATACCATGGATGCACAGTGGTCGAAAGCAATAGATAAATAGTCCATACTAAAAGACTGTAATTCCAAAAGTTTGTTTCAGAGTATTTTTTGTATTTATTTGCAAGATAGATATTGGTCATCAATGTTACTATTGCCAATAATGGACCGATAAATTGGATTAGATTATATCCTGAAATCAAATTTCCGGCATATCTGAGGATGTAATATATACTTGCATTAAACTCAAACTTACGAAAGTATAAGTCCACACTGCTCAAAAAGGAAACCGATGCGAAACCAAAAAATAATGGTATAAAAATGAGCATTAAAAAGATGCTGAGAAGACTTAAAAATCTGAAACGGTATTTGGAAGGCATCCTGAAAAGGAAAAAAGGAATGATCATCAATGGCAGCAATTTTACACCTATACTGCATGCCAGAAAAAAAGCTCCTTTCACATACTTTGAATCAAATAAATAGTAGACAGATATTATCATGAATGATAGCATCACAACTTCAAAATGAAGATTTCCGATACATTCCACAATTACCAATGGATTTAAATAATATAAGATCACACTTTTTGTGTCCAGCTTTCTTCTTTTCAATAACATCAGTAGATACATAATGCCTGCGAGTTCTGTTGCGATAATGAGCAACCTCATGATGACCACATAGGATTTGATATCGCCTGTTAAGGCACTGATGGCAAAATAAAATTGATTGACTGGTGGATAAATCGTGTAGTATTCCGGTGAATTTAATAAATGAAACAGTTCTGTGTCGAGATGTGGTAAGCGGAGCTCTAAAGCATCTTTCGGAATGATACCATAAGGATTGATGCCTTCTAAAATAAGTCTGCCATCCCAGAAAAATCGATATACATCATCAGAAAAACCGGGGAGTACAAATAAAATTGCCAAACGAGTGATGATACCGGCAGCAATCACCATTTTCAAATTGTAATTTGACTTATAGATCAATAACATCAATCCGAAGCCCATGGCGAATAGGGGAAATGCTGAATAAAAATCTTTTTGATCAAAGAGATATTCAATAGCACTTACAGCAAGTATGAAACACAGGAGAATGAGATGTTTCACAATCTTGTCTCGGGATGGTTCAGCTGAATAGTTTACTTCTGAGTGCATATAAAAACAAGATAAAATATCCTAAAGCCAACATCATATGAAACAGCAGAAAATATGCCATATGGTTATTCCAGCCATAATAAACAGCAAATATGAAATACAGACTTAGCAAACCTTCTCCCACCGAAACCAGACTCAATCTTTTTGAAAAGTAAGTTTTCCTGAATTTTGGTGTTTTATTTTCAACAGTTCCATATTTCGGGGTTCTTACAAAAGGTGATTTTCTACCAGCTAAGCCCTGTATTACAGCAAGCGCATTGTGAAAAGCAAGTCCCATGGACAAAGACAGGAAAACAGGAAATAAAAATACAAATTTGAAAATCATCCACAGTTTATTTTCTTTTGGCCAGGCAGTCTGAACATTGGCCACATAGTATACCATGATGATAGCAATCATGGATATCATAAAAATTGAGAACTTTCCGGGGTCTAGACCCAAGGGATTGATAAAAAACAGCAAAGGGAAACTAAAAACACCCAATAAGAAAACAAAAATAAATACAGTACTGGACAAAAGGTGTATCGATGCCTGAATCTTTTGGGTAAATGAAATTTCTGACAACCAAACTTTTGGCAACAATTTTTTGGCGGTTTCCGCGCCACCTTTCATCCACCTGAATTGTTGCGATTTCAGACCATTGATTTCTGACGGTAATTCTGCAGGAGCTAATACATCTTCCATGTAGTGAATCTTCCATCCCTTTAGCTGTGCTCGGTAGCTGAGATCCAAGTCTTCAGTAAGCGTATCCGCTTCCCAACCACCAGCATCCGTGATACATTTTTTACGCCAAATACCAGCTGTACCGTTAAATTGTAGAAAATATCCTGCATTAAAGCGTCCCGTTTGTTCCACAGTAAAATGCACATTGAGCTGCATCGCCTGCATTTCGGTAAGCAGAGAGTCTTTTTGATTGATATGTGCCCATCTTGTTTGAACGACTCCAATTTCAAGTTGCTCAAAAGCTGGTACGGTTTTTTTAAGAAAATCTCTCTTTGGAAGAAAATCTGCATCAAAAATAGCAATATATTTACCTTGGGCAAATGACATTCCTTCCTTGAGTGCACCTGCTTTAAATCCATTTCTGGTAGTTCTACGGATGGAACATATGTTATAACCCAGTTTTTGATATTGCGCTACTTTTTTATTAACGATATTGGTTGTATCATCAGTCGAATCGTCGAGAATTTGTATTTCCAGGGATTCTTTAGGATAATCTAATAGGATGATGTTATCGATCAGTCGCTCTGCCACATACTTTTCATTGTAAAGAGGCAATTGTATGGTGACTAAAGGCCATTCAGATGGGTGAGCAGGAAGATTTGGGTTTTTATTTATTTCAGCTTTTGAAAACAGATATCTGTACAGTAAATGCAGTTGCATAAGACAGTAGATCGTAATGTATATCAGTGCGATGGAATAAACTATTACCAGTACATACCCAAAAATCTCAAACATGTTTTTTCCTATTCATGTTATATAAGTTTAAAAATAGTCCACAGTATCTTATGACCTGCCAGGACAGAGCCTCGAATCGTACCTGATACCTTAGATTTTCCTATTCTTTTCCTGTATCTGACTGGTTGTTCACAAGTAGTTAAACGGTTTTTAGCGGCCTTGACTTGCATTTCCACTGTCCAGCCAAAGGTTTTATCTTCCATTTTCAATTCCAGAAGTCGTTGGTACTTTATTGCCCGAAATGGTCCCAAATCTGTGAATTCGTAATTGTATATAATTCTTATCAGGTTGGTAGCCAGCCAATTGCCAAAAATCTGTTGAGGCATCATGGATCCTTTTTCCATTTGACCCAACGCACGGGAACCGATCACCAAATCTTTGTTGTCCTCCACAATAGGGCGTATTAATTCAGGCATTTCCTCTGGGAAGTCGGAATAATCACCATCCAAAAATACTACAATGTCAGGATGGATATCAAGCTTTGCTATATATTCCATTCCTTTCAGACAGGCATTGCCGTATCCCTTTATAGATTGAGTGACCGTAATGGCTTTTTTATTTTTTGCTACCTCCTTAGTCCTGTCAGTACTTCCATTGTCGCATACTATAATGTTACGTACCAAGTAAGGTGGTATTTCATCAAGTACCTTTCCTATGGAATCTTCTTCGTTAAATACTGGTATAATTACATCAATGACTGGTGTCAAATCTCAAATGCTTTATAACGCAAATGTAGTAATAAATAAGGACATCCGGAATGCTATTCATTGTTTACCTTTAGAGTATGTTTAAACTTTTATCATTTGGCTCCAAGTGGCAAATTTAATTTTATCCAGCGTTATATTTTTCGCCGTAACTTCCGGCTACGTCTGCAAAATATGCCTTGTCCAAAATTAAATTTCCTCACTTTCGCTCAAACATAAAAATTTAAACATACTCTTAGCATGTACTTGTAGTTTGGAGTTGAATGGAGATTTTTTGCTACGATTCTTATTACCACACCTGTTCTGCCTTTTCAGGTGACGCTTCTGCCTTTCCATTTATAATTTCCTGGAAATAAAGCGACTATACCGGAGGCTATGATGTGAAAGAAATATATAAAAAAGCTCGGAATAAAATAAGACAATTTAAACTGGCGTCCATAATGTATACTTAATCTTTGCAGAAAGAAATAATCTGCCGTGTATTTGAGTAGTATTCCTGTCAATATTGAAAATACAAGTGATGCAGAGATCAGCAAAATGCTTGTAATACATCCGATAACAAGCAAGCAGGAATACAGAAAAATATAACCCTGGAGTGCCATGAGGGTTAGATTATTGGTCTTAGATGATTTGGAAGCCCATCTGATACGCTGATACCATAGACTGTCCCACGATTTTTCCGGTTTTGTGATAGCTATAGCTGCTTGATCTGAGATAAACCTGATAGATCCAGGATAGGCCTTAACAATTTTATTGATTAGAAAAATATCATCACCGGAAGCTATCTTTTCGTTACCGACGTATCCACTGGTTTTCATAAAAGCTTCCTTCCTAAAGCTTAGATTGGCTCCGTTAGCCAGATAGTATTGTTGGGACAGAATTCCGGCTTTAGTTGTTGCCATTGTTGCAACCATATCTAAAAACTGAAATGCATTAAGGATGGACGGACTTTCTTCCGGCAGTACTACCGATGTACACATTTGGACTATATCGTTTTGGTAAGCTTTTGCATGGGCATGGATCCAATGTCGACTTACTTTACAATCGGCATCAGTAGTGATGATAATCGGATGATTAGCTGCTGCTATTCCATAAGATAGGGCAGCTTTTTTGCCCTGCAGAAGTTCCGGAAGACTTAAAACCCTGACATTGGGAGCATTAAGGCTGATTATGCACTCTTTTGTATTATCTGTACTATGGTCATCTACTACAATAATTTCAAAGTTGTCTTTTTTGTACTCATTTACAATGATGCTTAGCAGGCATGCTTCAATATTTTGCTCTTCATTGCGGGCGGCAATTACAATGGAGACATCTATTTTGCTTGCCGTATTTTGGGAATACTTGTCCATTGGCGTATTCCAGTATAAATATATCCAGTATAAGATGAATACATAGACAAAACCAGAGAAAATTATAATACCAAAAATGATCAAAGGTGTTTATTTAAACATATCATCATATTCATTGGCTTTGTCGTTTTTGACGTTTTCGTTTACGTTGTCTTTTTCATGTCGGATCGGCTCCGGTTTTCTCTTTAGTGGTGGTAGTTCTAAAAATGAATCATCTTCTTCGACTACTTCTTCATAGTCAGTATAAGTGTTTTTTTCCTGAGTTACCT
Source organism: Saprospiraceae bacterium (assembly GCA_016718205.1). Classification (GTDB taxonomy): domain Bacteria; phylum Bacteroidota; class Bacteroidia; order Chitinophagales; family Saprospiraceae; genus OLB9. Next base: position 684,727 of record JADKEB010000031.1, on the reverse strand, counting down.
TTTCCATTGCTTTTTTAATACTTCTTTTACCCAAAGCTTTTATAAACAGATAACCAGCCACAAAAGGGTATGCAAAAACAATCATTACCACTGCTAAAACGCCGGCCCAGGGATTTTCTTTGAGTAACTTCCATATAAAACTAAAAAAGTCTTTTATTACTTTGTAATCTATGATCAAAGTCAAAATAAGTAACACCGGTGTCGCCCATGACAATAACCAGAAAAGACCTTTTGCCATAAAAAACAAAATGGTAAAAAAAACAGCAAGAATGAGTAATGGGCCTAAAAATCCAAATGGACTATTGCCGCCGCCATACCTATATTCTTTATATGTAGTCATATCGTATGTATATTTAATTACAGTACAAAATTAAAGAAATAATTTTACTTATATATAGCTTTTTTATACTAACCTATGTTTTTAAAGGATTAAATTTCACTTTTATGGTAGTTATAGTCAAAAAATGTGCATTCCAATTATAGTGTTATGTAGTTTCATTATTTATATGTTCGGATATAAATGGTGCAACCGTTGCTACATTCTGTATGTCGCTGCATTGATATTCATACCTGCACCCACGGATGCAAACATAATGATATCGCCTTCCTTCAATTCATGATCATCCATCCAACCGTGTTTTACATAATCAAAGAGGGTAGGGATGGTCGCAACTGAACTATTTCCATTTTTATGAATGTTCATAGGCATGATGTTGTTTGGAATATCTTTGATACCATATAATCTGTAAAACATCTTTATTATACCTTCATCCATCTTTTCATTTGCCTGATGGATAAAAATCTTTTTTATGGCCCGGACGTCAACTTCACTTTTTTCGACACAATACTTCATAGCCAGTGGCACATTTTTGATAGCATATTCATAGACTTTCCTGCCCTTCATTTTTATATATCTGATGCTGGGATCGCTGTCTGGTCTATATGACTCACCAAAATTTATATAATTTGCTTCCTGAACACAGTGCGATTGAACCGCTGAAGCAATTATACCTGAATCACTGTGTGTTTCTACGTACTCCAATACAGTCGCTCCCGCACCATCACTAAATATCATACTATCACGATCATATGGATCTATTACTCTGGACAATGCTTCCGCACCTATTACCAAAATTTTTCTGGCAATCCCGGCTTTGAAAAAAGCATCTGAGTGGATTACTCCTTGCAACCATCCCGGGCAACCAAATAATATATCATAAGCGATACAAGAAGGATTGATTATACCAAGCTTTTGTTTTATTCTTGAAGCTAAAGCGGGTACAGCATCCGTTTGAACAGAATTATAGGCCACATCACCATAATTGTGTGCAACAATGATCTGGTCCAGTGTTTCCGGATCAATATTGGCATCTTCTATTGCTTTTTTTGCTGCAATATATCCCAAATCTGATGCCATCAATTCTTCAGATACATACCTTCTTTCTGAAATACCGGTGATATCTTCAAATTTTTTTATGATTTCATGCGAAGGTGATTCAATGATGTTTCCATCTTCACTATAAAATTTGTTCTTGATAAAGTCATCATTAGAGACAATGGCTTCAGGAATATAACTTCCGGTACCTGTTATAACTGTGCGTAACATAAAGAGTTGTTTATTAATATAATGCTGCTCTGGATGGAATACAAAACAGAACTTATATTGAGGGTATAAGAATCAATTAACACCATGAAGCACCAAATGTAATGATTTTTAAATACTTTTGTACATTTATTTAGCTAATTAATTTATAATATGATTTATATCACTGACAGTACAATTGATAAATATATTGAAATTTTTGAAGATCAGAATGTTTACACTTCAAAGTTGGAGCAACTTTTCACAGATCAAAAAGATTTGATGGCATTTATAGACAAAGATAATCAAAGTCTGTTGAGTACTGAAGAATCCGGCATGCTTGAGTACCTGACTATGGTTCTCTACTATAGTGCTAACGAACAGTGCGGTAAAATCCATAAACTAAATGGAAAAGACCTTGAAGAGGCTGAAGAAAAAAACTGGGAAGTTTTAAATTCAATTCTGTCAGGATCATTTTCAAAAGCATTAGATACATTCTTTGAAAATTATCCGCAAGAAGATATGCTGGCATTGGTGGATGATTCTCTTCAACCCGATGAGGATCAGGTGATTTCAACAGTAGGTAGGGAAATTATATTAGTTGCATGTAAATCCATTATTGACATCATACATAAAAATAATAACTGACATTGATGGATCTCAAAAGTTAATCCATTTCTTACTTCCTTTATACCAAAAAGCCTTCCCCGATACAATCAGGAAAGGCTTTGTTTTTATTTTAATCGCAGTTCGTGCGAAAAAATCTATTTATTAATGTTGAGCTGTAGTGTCAACTGCAGCAGCTGTAGTATCAGCAGCAGGAGTTTCAACTGGTGCAGCCTCTTCAACTGGAGCAGCTTCAGCAGGAGGTGCATCAGATGCGTTTTTACAAGAAGCTAAAGCTAAAACAACAAATAGACCAAGGATAATTGACTTTTTCATGAATAATTGATTTAAATTTAATATTAAAAAGATTTCGCCACAATGATATAGCTATTTTTTCATATGTTAAAAGTGATTTGAATATCATTAACAAACATTCGGGAAAACTTTGCTATAATCCTTGAATTTCAAGTCAAATACCCTATTAAACCAAATTTTTATACATAAATAAGTGATCGATACCTACTTCTTTAAAGATGGGGCCTTCCGTCTCATATCCGGCTTTTTTATAAAAATTGATGGCTGTATCTCTGGCATGGAGCTCTATTTTTTTAAAGCCTTTAGTGATAGAATAGGACTCACTATACGCAACAAGAAAGCTGCCGACTCCTTTTGACTGGTATTGTGCATCTACAGCAACTTGCCTCATTTTGACCGTGTTTTGGTTTATGGGTTTTAAAATGAGACACCCAACAAGTGTTGCCGTCTGTTTTTCACAACACCCGATATGGTAGGAATCAAATTCAGTTGCCAAATCTTCAGTTAGAAACTCCAGTCCTAAGGGTTTTCTCAGTACATCATACCTAAGCCTTATTGACTCATCATATTCAGGAGTAGCAAAATCGAAAGATGTACAGAAGAAATCTTGATTGAAATTATTGTGTGACATAAAAAACTTTGATCAGAATTAGTTTAAAATAATGGTAAAGCTATAAATAATAATATATTTGCCAAAAATAATCATAAAGTGAAAAGAAGAAAGTTTATAAAAGATACATCAGTTGTAGCCGGACTTAGTTTTGCTGTAAACGGATTTAGCATCGGCACATCAAGTTTTGCAAAGGATAAAATGCGCCTTGGCTTTATAGGTGTCGGTGCCAGAGGACTTGGCACACTGGAATTAGCACTTAAAAGAGATGACGTTGAGATCTTTGCGATATGTGACATTGACCCTATCACAACTGCAAAAGCTGTCAAAGCTATGGAGAAGGCCGGAAAAAAGAAACCTCAATTATATACTGATGGCGATTATGCTTATAAAAAATTGTTGGAGCAGAAAGATATTGATGGAGTCTTTATCTGTACGCCATGGGAGTGGCATACACCTATGGCAGTAGATGCTATGTATGCGGGCAAAGCAGTAGCATGTGAAGTGGCCGGGGCAATGAGTCTTGATGAATGTTGGCAATTGGTACGTACATTTGAAAAGACCATGACACCTTTTATGATTTTAGAAAACGTTTGTTACAGGAGAGACGTGATGGCCGTATTAAATATGGCTCGTCAGGGTTTATTTGGTGAGATGATACATCTGGAAGGTGGATATCAGCACGATTTACGCGAGGTAAAATTTAATGATGGAGTAAATTACTATGGCGGTGGTGTGGAGTTTGGCGATAAAGGATATTCTGAAGCTAAATGGCGTACTACACACTCTGTATATAGAAATGGCGATTTATATCCTACTCATGGCATTGGACCGGTAGGCAGTATCATCAATAATAACAGGGGAAACAGATTTGAATACCTGACATCTATGGCGTCGAAAGCAAGAGGGCTAAGTGATTATGTAAAAAATCATCCTAAGGGTGGCATGGATCATCCCAATGCAAAAATAAATTACCGACTGGGAGATGTGGTCACTACCAATATCATGACTGCCAATGGGGAAACCATAACCTTGTCTCACGATACAAATTTGCCGAGACCTTATTCTTTAGGTTTCAGGGTACAAGGGACCAAAGGTATCTGGATGGATGTCAATAAGTCTCTCTACATCGAAGGTAAGAGTCCGGCGCACAAGTGGGAATTGGCTGAGCCATATCTGAATGAATATGACCATCCGTTATGGAAAAAATATTCATCTGATGCTTCAGGTGCAGGACACGGTGGCATGGATTGGTTTGTGATGAATGCTTTTGTTGAAGCATATAAGCGAAATGAGCCAATGCCACTTGATGTTTATGACCATGCAAGTTGGGCAGCGATCACTTGCCTGTCAGAGCAATCTATAGCTCAGGGAGGCGAGCCTCAGGCATTCCCGGATTTTACGGATGGTAAATGGATGACCAGAAAACCTATATTTGCGTTTGATGATCGATATTGATCTCTCGCATTTTTGATTTGGGTTAAGCAAGTGAGGGATATCCAGATTCTCTATACCGACGCTTTAACAAATTTACGGTAACAAACAAAGAATGTACAAATCTAATTTGCTTAATGCTTTATTTCATTCAGCATTACAGGGTGATGCTTGTATTTAAAAACAAATGGAAAAACTAGTGCTAAGATAAAAGCATAGGCTGTAAAAATAAGCCAAATGCTCGTCCAATCTTTCAAACCATCAATAGAAAAATAGCCTACGACATACCCACAGGCTTTTGCTCCGATGATCGAACCAAAACCGTTTGTCATCATCATAAATAACCCTTGTGCGCTTGAACGTATGGAAGAATCGGTTTCTTTTTCTACGAATAATGAACCTGAAATATTGAAGAAATCAAAAGCAAGGCCATAAATCACCATCGACAGAATAAGTAAAAAAAGACCTTCATTAGGGTTGCCCACAGCAAACAAACCAAATCGGAATACCCATGCAACCATACTCATAAGCATGACTTTTTTGATTCCAAACCTTGTAAGAAAATAAGGAATCGCAAGAATAAAAAGTGTTTCGGATATTTGAGAAATTGACATTAAAATTCCAGGATGCTCGACAGCAAAAGAAGATTTATAAGCATCCACTTTGCCAAAATCCCCTAGAAAATCTTGTCCAACCATATTTGTAATTTGTAAAGCGGCTCCCAATAACATAGCAAAACAAAAGAAAATCAGCATTTTCTTTTGTTTAAACAAAACAAAAGCATTCAATCCCAAAATAGAAGATAATGATTTGTTCTCACTTGTTCTGGAAGGAGGACATTTGGGTAAGGTAAACGAATATAAAGACAGGATAACCCCACTAAATGCACCCACGATCAATTGATTTTTACTTATAGTCCAGCCTAAAATATCTACAACCCACATAGCTACTATAAATCCTATGGTTCCCCAGACTCTGATTGGTGGAAAATCCTTTATGACATCGAAATGATATTGTTTTAGAATATTATATGATACTGAATTGGTTAATGCAATCGTCGGCATATAAAACATAGCAACCAATAACATAACTAAGAACATCTGATCAGAATTGGTAACATAAGTAGCCAATATTAAAAATATTGCACTTACAAAATGACATACTCCTAATAGCTTTTCTGAATTTACATATTTATCTGCCACAATACCTAATAATGCAGGCATAAATAAAGAACTAAGTCCCAATGTAGTAAAAATTGTACCAATTTCAGGGCCTGAAAATTTTAATGATACAAATAAATAACTTCCAAACGAAGTGAGATAAGAGCCCCAAACAAAAAATTGAAGGAAACTCAATATTTTCAACCTTATTTTAATGTCCATTATAATGGTAAATGTTTTATGATGTGATAAATGATTCTTTTTATAAGTTTCTTTTCCAGATACTTTATTTCTTTATTTATGAGAAAATATTATCAATATTTTTTTTAACCGTCAGTATAAATCCGTTAATTTGTCGGAAAAATAGAATTATTATTCCAATCACAGAAGTTTATGAGCTTAAAAAATACCAATACCTTTATAATCGGAATATCAGGAGGCAGCGGATCAGGTAAAACATCTTTTATAAAAGACTTAAAAAGCAGTTTTGATGAATCGGAAGTTTGTTTTTTATGTCAGGATGATTACTACAGACCTAGAGAAATGCAAAAAGAAGACGAAAACGGAATAAAAAATTTTGATCTTCCTGAGTCAATGGACCTTGATGAGTTTTATTTTGACCTTGTGAAACTGTCAAATGGGTTGCCGGTAGAAAGGGATGAATACACTTTTAATAATGAAATTAAAAATCCGGGCATACTACATATAAAACCTGCTCCTATCATTGTGGTAGAAGGCCTGTTTGTGTTTCATGAACCGAAGATATTTTCGAGTATGGATCTGAAAATCCTTATCCATGCTACTGATATTCAGAAAATTATAAGAAGAATCAAAAGAGATAGGGTAGAGCGCAATTACCCACTGGAAGATGTGCTTTACAGATATGAACACCACGTTTTGCCTTCATTTGAGACATTTATTTTCCCTTTCTTCAATAAAGTAGATATTGTAATCAATAATAACAGGACATACGATCTTGGTCGTGATATGCTGATTTCATTCCTAAAATTAAAATTACAGCATTTTAAAGTTGAAACTCCCTTTTTAGTTTGATTCTGTTTGGTTGAAATTAAAATAGAGGACCATTTCTCAAAATAAACCCAGACCAGTAATTTTGATGGTAATCACTTCATTTGTATAAATTCGCTGTAACTTCTGAATACATTACCAAAAACCCGTGTTTGGACTGAATAAAAATCAGTAAAATCCACCAATACATATAGTCTGTTTTGAAAGCGTATTTCCCCCGGGCTATTGGCCACACCAAATTGATTTTCAGGATCATCATATTTGTAAAATACATAATGATTTTTTGTTCCATCTTTTTTCTCCAATTCTATAGTACAGGATGGCAAGGATTGTAAGACTCTTTCTTTGTCAGGATATTGATTCATCAGTTTTTCTGCCCCCAGTGATTCAAACTGACTCAGATAGGACTTGATGATGTTCTCATTGGTGAGATACCCTACAGCATCCCGATGCATCAAAGGCGAGACTCTAATGCCCATTTTGTTTTCGATGAGAAATGAATGTTCATTATCTTTTGGGTAGACGACTTTAAGCGATTTGATATTTTTCAAAGGGGTTTGGAAGATAAACTTGTCTCTATAGTTATCCAAAGGTTGCTCAAACCGAGATCTAAGGCCACCCGACAAGCCCGGTAGATGCATGGCAAAGGGTTGTTTCGATCCGCCAAGTACCATAAATGTACCATCACCGTTTTGCAAATCAGAACCGATATGGATAATTTTCTCTGGAGTATTTTCATTGTCTTGATATACATCAACCTGAATTCCGTTTTCTTTGACACTTTTCAGAATTGTAGGTATCGAATTGACAGGCGGAACATAAAGCAACCTGACTCCGGTTAAAACTTTTTCGATGTGCGCTATGACAGCAGGGTCAGCAGGATATTTGCCGTTGATGAGCCAAGTTCCGCCAGCTCTTGTGAAAATAATAGGTTGTAATTTTACGTGTCTGACAACAATTTTGGAGACATCCTTGATATTTTTGACTGCAAATCCTCTGTCTGCCCTTACAAGCTGTGACGCATCTCTTTGGTGCTGAAAATACAGAAATGACGCTATTCCACTCAGTCCTACTAATACTAAAAGAAGTATCAAATTTTGTTTGTTGGCGCTTTTCACTGAGCAAATTTTCTTTTACGGAAATACTGATACAAAAATCCCAGCAACACTATCAGTATCACAGGAACCGCCACATTGATAAGTTGCCATTGTAGTTTCTCCTGTTTGGTTTTGACGGTATCCAGTAACCTGAGTTTGATTTTTTTGGATCTTGATTCAAGGACACTTTCAGTTTCAAGCATATATTCCACTGCATTCAGGATAAAATCTTTGTTACCTTTGTAATATCTGCGTTCCCACTTATTAAATCCTATATCTTCAGTCTCACCAGAGGTGGGATTGACAAGATTTTTGGCAAAATCTGAATCTGAAATGACCAATTGTTTGGCTTCTGAAGTGCTCTTTTCAAGAAATCGAATGTTCATCCGGTCCAGAATGGCTTTAAAATCAGGGGTGAGCCTGTTTTTGAAAAACGACTCAAATTCGCCTTCCAAAAGCACTGCCACAGGTCGGTTACCATCATTAAATTTTGTTGGATCCGGTGCTGTTTTTAATATTTCAAAAGTAAGTCTTACGGGCGCAAGTTGGGCTCGTGAGTATTTTGAACTGGTGATCAGGACTGTTTTTTTGACTTGTCCGTCCGTTTTTACAGTATCAATCGTGCCGGGAAAAAACAAATTCACCCTATCAATATTTTTGGTCACAGGATGTGCATTACTTCCGGCGGCAGCAAGATGATACGGCCAGGGAAAAAGTTTGGTTTGCGGTTTGTCACCCGCCATGCCTATCACTTGTGGTATACTGCTGCACTCAATATCCATGATGAGATCGGGCATGAGCCTGACCCCATACTTAAACAAAAGATTGTCCAATTCTAATTCAGATGCCTCCGGAATATAAAATTTTTGTTTATTGATACTGTCAAGAGAAACAGGAAACTTATCTATCATCCAGATAATTTTACCGCCTCTCATCACGTATTGATCCAGCTTAAATTGGTTTTGAAGTGAGAATGGTGTCTTTGGTCCAGCCACTATCACAAGATCAATAGTGGAGTCTATCATCATCATACTGTCGAGACTTATTCTCCCCAATTTATGAAATCTTCTGAGCTCACTTTCTAATCTGAAAGTCTGACTCTGGTCCCACTCATCCTGTCCTTGTGTAAAAAGTATGTTTTTTTGTCTGTCTGCCTTCAGTTTTAAAAATGCATCTGCAAACTTATATTCAAGTAAGGCTACAGAGTTATTCAAAATCACTTCTTCATTGTCTCCGGGTTTTTGTTCCTCCAGCAGATTTATCACCATCTTTCTGGATTTATAATTGATGATGGCAAAGGGGAATACCGGCTTTTGTACCAACTCCGTGCCATCAGAATAACTCAGTGATATAGGTATGATATTGTCCTCCCTTAATTGGATACGACGTTGTTCTTTTTCCTTTGGAGTACCTGATGTAGGGTCTTCAAATTCATAGATAATGTTGGAATTGACATCTCGAAGTTTGAGTAGTAAATCTTTTACAGAAGACTGCAGTCTGCGAAATCCGGCAGGAAACTCACCTTCGAGCAGGACATTGACAGTAATATTGTCATCCATAGATGCCACAATAGCCTTTGTATTATCACTTATGGTAAATCTGTTGTCATCCGTAAGGTCGATCTGAAAATTGGCAAATTCTGCTATCACATTGATGATCAAAATGATAAAAAAAACAAGAATAAAACTTACATAAGGATTGGATCTTTCAAGCTTCATATCTGTCTATTTTCTGATTTGTATGACCATAATAGTAGCATAAACAAACAAAACGATCACCGAAATGAAATAAATAATGTCTTTTGTCTCTATCAATCCCCTTGAAATGTTGGTATAATGGTAGTTCATCCCCAGTTTTTGTATCAAAAGGTCAAATGATGTGGCAAACACAGGTAACGCTGAAATATACAAAAATGACCAATGCACAAAAAAACATAAGAAAGCTCCGAGAATAAATGCCGCAATCTGATTGTATGTCAATGCCGAAGCAAACATTCCTATGGCTACAAATGCACCACCAAGAAACATCAATCCTATGTAGGAGCCAAAGATTGCTCCTGAATCCAGGTTGCCGGGAGGAGACCCAAGTTGATATATAGAGTAGTAATAAACAAAAGTGGGTAAAATAGAAAAAATAACCAATACAAAGTAGGCGAGATACTTTCCGGCTACGATATCATATATGGTCAAGGGTTTTGTAAATAATAATTCGAGCGTACCTTTTGATTTTTCTTCAGAAATGGAACGCATAGTAATGGCGGGTATTAAAAATAAAAATACAAGCGGAGCGATGGAAAATAGCTGATCCATAGTGGCATAATTATAATCAAGCACGCTCGTCTCAGAAAATACCCACATAAAGAGCCCAATCGACAGAAGAAACACACTCATCACCAGGTATCCTGTCAATGAGCTGAAAAAAGCATGGATCTCTTTTTTAAAAATACTAAACATTTGTTCTCTCCTTTGTCAGTTTTCTGAAAATATCCTCCATAGAAGCCTTTTCCTGTCGCATTTCCAGAATGGTCAAACTTTTATTTACAGCAGTATCAAAAATAGATTTGCGAATATCAGCATTCTTTTCAGCTGTGAAAATCAACTTATTGTGATCTTTTGTGATACTTGTCAGACCCTTGATTTGATCAAACAACACCGGAGAAACTTCATTTTCAGCAAATTCTATATGAATCACCTGGCCGGAAGTAAGTGTGGACGACAATTGATGCATTGATTGATCAGCTACTAATATACCATTATTGATGATGATGACTCTATCGCAGAGTGCCTGTACCTCCTGCATGATGTGCGATGAAAAAATCACAGTCTTTTCTTTTCCCAGATTTTTTATGAGTGATCTGATTTCTACGAGTTGGTTCATATCCAATCCCGATGTGGGCTCATCAAGTATCAGCACTGAAGGATCGTGCATGATTGCCTGAGCCAGGCCTACTCTTTGTCGATACCCTTTTGACAGTGTGCCTATAATTTTGGTTTGTTCAGTGCCCAGTCCGGTCATTTCTATCACATCATTGATCCGGGCTAGTTTATTGTCGATTTTGTGGATACTTGCTACAAACTGCAAAAACTCCTTCACATACATCTCCTCGTACAGTGGATTGTGTTCAGGGAGATACCCTATCCGTTTGCGCACAGATAGAGGTGAAGCCATGATATCGTAACCATCTACTTCAGCTGTCCCTTCAGATGGTTGGATGTAGCAGCATATCATTTTCATCGTAGTAGTCTTTCCAGCACCATTTGGACCTAAAAATCCAAGAATCTCGCCAGGTTTGGCTTCAAAAGACAAATCATTTACTGCTTTTTGTGTGCCAAATACTTTAGTAATTCCTGATACTTTTACTGACATGGGTATTTCTTTTAGGTTATTATTGTCGAGTAGGATGTTTTTAAAACGACGCAAAATTAATAATATTATTCAAACCAAAAGTTCAACTCATATAATGCATTGTTAATGTTTACATATTTCGGAGTATAAGTCAAAATGCATTTTGTCAAAGATGAATTGTTAACTCCAAGGAAGTGCAGAGGAATGAGGCCTAAAAGGTGTGATGAAAAATTTGGATATCGAAGAGGAAATTGATTTTAGATTAAAGGTAGTTTTTTCTTTTTCGCATAACTATTTGAGCTTTCTATCGTAATTTCAAATGTTTCTATTGTATCTTTTTCCCATGGATTACCTAAGGTCAATTCTAATTTACTTGTACCTTCATTCTTTACTTTAAAAAGGAAAGTTTTCATTCCTCCGGCACCAATAGATTGTTCAGAAATTTGGAACTCATCTTTTGTAAATTTAATATGTTTTTTATCGTGAGAATTTATTTTCCATAGACAGCCTGTAGTAGGATTTTCTGCTAATTGTACTTTTAAAATATCACCATTTTTCGTTGTGATTTTCTGTCCATTTAGAGATTTGTCTATCGAAATCATTGCTATATTTTTTTAATATAATTGAAATTTTAAAACAACTAAAAGGCCCTTTGTTGTAATAATACAACAAAGCAACCTTTCAGTTGTTTTTAAAAATAAGATTACCAAACATATATTTGCGTGGCCATTCCTCCATCGAGGAGATAGTTTATGGGTGAGTTTTTGACTTTTGCACTCGTCGCCAAGACGTTTAATGCCTCTGTGGCTGAGTCAATGTTGTTTGCCAATTTTACCCAACCTGTACCCACTATGTTCATGTGAGAGTTTCGAGTTTCATTTGTAGAGAACAATCCGCTTACTTTTTTATTGTTGTGCCATACTCCTGCACCAAAACTGTCATCATTATCGCCACTTATAGTAGATGGTGGGTCAAAGACCGGAACAGCTTCCAGTCCAATTTTTGTTGATGAAATATCTGAACTATCTAAAGACATAGATGGAACACTTTCTTCTCCTGCTTCCATTTGAGCCATCGGAGGATTTTTAACTGGTGATTTTGCCATGATTTTTTTGTTTTTTATTGATTAAAATACATATACTTGTTGAATTAAACTATCCACAATTATTAAACTTACATTTGAATTTGTGGTTTTTGCCGAGGCCAATTGGGTGAGCATATTAATGAATCCAGTATCATTGGCGTTACCAATTTTTTTCCACCCATGTCCACCACTTATATATACCCAGGCATTTCTGGTTTCATTTGTTGCCCATAGTCCAATTACCTTCACACCTGAAATATTGTAATTGTTTATAATAGAAGTAGCTCCGTAAACCTGACCTTCTATTCCGCATTGCCCAAAAGCAATTTTGAAGTAACCAGATTCACCAAAATTTGGGCCCCAACTATTTTTACAAATCCAGTATTCGCCGGCAGAATCATATCCTACAATACAAACACAATGACCACCTGCCAATGCGCCAGTGGTGTGTCTATAGACACCAGATATATAGCTATAAAAATCGTTGTAAACAGTAAAACAGGCTTCAACCGGACCTTTAGTGGCTACATATTCTTTGATGGCATTAATTCCATTAATTTGTGAGTAGCCTGAAATCTTTGTAAGGTTGTTATCCCAGCCTGCCAATCTGCCTGAACAATTTTGATCTCCCGGAGTGTACGGATAATAATTTTCTTCAGTTACTCCAACAGTCTGGAAAAAATTCATTGCTCTTGCTGGCCACCAACCATTGCCACAATTGCGTCCTTCTGATCTTGCATGACAATAAAAGAGATGAGCTTCTGAAAGATCAATGGCATAAGTTGCTCCCCGCAATATTTTGACTTGACTCTCAATCGAAGCAACCGTGCCGAAAGCAACACAAGAACCACAGCTGCCTTGATTTTTTACGGAAGTTACAAAATTTCCTCCATTGTTGCGCCAGTCCAATGCCGCAGGTGCACCAAATGAATCCATAGATTTTGATGCCACATTAGATGTGTATTCTAGAAATGCAGCTGCACCAGCTTGCTCTTGTTCTTCTAAGCTTGGTGCTCCTGGTTCTGGAGTGTAGCCAAGCAAATTTGACTTTGCAGCATCAGAAAGGTCTGATACACTTGTATTGCCAGCTTCCCAGCCAGCATTTGAACTTGCAATTGCTTCTTGAATTGCCTTAAGTTCCAATTTTTCTCTTGCCATTTTTTGTTATTAAATTAAATTTTATGCCTACTCTGTTCAGTTTTCGGCTACCCTGGTTTTTTGGTTTAAAAATGTTTACACAGCATCTGTCCACTCGGAAAACTTTTGATAATAAAATAACTATTTGCAAATAATAATGCAAAGATACTCTCAGTCACAAGGCAGGTCAATATAACTTTTGTTACATTTATTATTTATTAAAACTTATTTTTTTTTGTCGGACACTAAATCAAGGGCATCAAAGCCATAGAAGAACAATTAGTCCAAACTCCTGAAGCTGCCATCACGGTACATGGAAAGGTAAAGTATGTGGCAATGACTGTAGAGCAATTTGATAAAATGCGGATGGCAGAGCCGGAAGTAGCTTATATGCTATGTGAAAAAAATGTTGAAGATGGAAATTATACCACTTCACTGGAAGCACATTTTGCCGAATTGGACAAAGAAGATTAAAATGGCTCAAGTAATTTTGACTACATCATTTAAAAAGAAAGCTTCTTATTTTCTAAAGTTACACCCTTCCATGAAAGAAAAATATAAAAAGACACTTTTACTTCTTCAAGCCAACCCGTCACATCCTTATCTTCGATTGCACAAGTTAAAGGGAATTCTTTTTGTCACCCTTAAGGGATGGGGTAAAACAAAAGGAATTTTTATTAAAGTGCAATTTTGGGATACACCCGTATTTACTATTTACTTCGGTTATCATCCTCACAGTAAAGAAAAAATGGCATACTTATCTTTTGGTCGCCTGAATTGTATTTTCACAATCAACTTAATTCTATTTTTAAAAATTGGCTACTTTATCAAAGATCAGTGTAAAATACATTGATTTTTTGTATTTTTGCAGAATATTTTATTACATCGATTATTATCATGATGGATTATCGGAATAATATTTTGGAAACTATTGGCAATACACCAATGGTTCGACTCAATAAAGTAGTGGATAAAATCCCTTGCCTGGTTTTAGGGAAAATTGAAACTTTCAACCCTGGACACTCTACTAAAGACAGAATGGCCCTTAAAATGGTGGAGGATGCAGAGAAGGGTGGAAAAATAAAACCAGGAGGAACCCTCATCGAGTGTACTTCTGGCAACACAGGTATGGGTGTGGCATTGGCTGCTGCTGTAAAAGGATACAAATGTATATTTACAACCAGTGACAAACAATCCAAAGAAAAAATTGACTTGCTCAAAGCTGTGGGTGCCGATGTGATAGTCTGTCCGACCAACGTAGAGCCGGACGATCCGCGGTCATATTATTCGGTGGCTGAACGATTGAGTAAAGAAATTCCAAATTCAGTTTGGCTCAACCAATATGATAATCTCTCCAACAGAGAGGCGCATTATGAATCTACCGGCCCTGAAATATGGAATCAAACGGATGGAAAGATCACTCATTTTATAGTTGGGGTGGGTACAGGAGGTACAGTCTCAGGTGTAGCCAAATATCTGAAAGAGCAGAATCCGGAAGTCAAAGTATGGGGCATTGATACTTTCGGTTCGGTGTTTAAGAAGTATCACGAGACAGGAATATTTGACAGAAAAGAAATCTATCCCTATATCACTGAAGGCATAGGTGAAGATATTTTGCCTAAAAATGTTGACTTTTCATTGATAGATCATTTTGAAAAAGTTACAGATAAGGATGCCGCCCTTGCAGCACGTCGATTGGCCAGAGAGGAAGGTTTATTATTAGGGTATAGTGCCGGTTCGGCTTTGGCTGGTTTACACCAGATGAGAGATCAATTGAAACCATCGGATATAGTAGTGATTTTATTTCACGACCATGGGAGCAGGTATATCGGAAAGTTATACAACGATGATTGGATGCGTGAAAGAGGGTTTATTGACAATGAGCTGAAAGTAAAAGATCTGATTCTGTACAAAAAAGACAAAAAATTTATATCCGTGGATGCAGGCGAAACTGTAAAAGCTGTACTGCATACCATGAAAGAGATGGATATTTCCCAACTTCCGGTCATGCAAAATGACAAAATAGTAGGGTCAGTCACAGAGAGCCACATCCTTGAGTTTATACTAAATAATCCGCTGATGAACAGCGAGAAAAAAGTATCTGAAATTATGGATGCTCCTTTTCCAAAAGTGAATTTGGACTTGCCTGTACGTGACTTAAGCAAATATATATCAAAAAATACGCCTGCGGTGATTGCAGAAGATCTTTCTGGAGACTTGATAGTGCTGACACAATATGATATAATTCAGGCTTTGTGATGCTGTAAAGTCAACAATAAACGAAGCCCGAATTGTTTGATTTCGTCGGTATGGAAGTACTTGCTGTAAAAACTATTTTACCTTTATCTTTTTAGTACCCACCAGAGTAAGTAAGCCACTTTTAAGTTCTTTTAACTCGATGGTATATTTGCCGGGAACAGCATAGTTGTACATCAGGTTCTTTTGAGTAACTATGAGTCTCACGCCATCTCCCATTTCCATGACATATCTTGATGCTTTTTCATCACCTGTGAAATCAAAAAAGAAATCCACTCCTGATTTTACTGAACCCGGAATTTTTACTAATTTGTCAAAATCATTGGTTTTGCTAGAAGAATCATCTTCTGCCCCAAGGATGATTGCTGCAATTGACGCAGGTGATGAAGGATCATTTTTCGGATGATTATTACTACTGGCACCATTGACAAAATTGTGACCAAATAGATAGATGGAACCGATTATACCGGTAAGAACAATCATGCTCATCAAAAATGGCTCAAAGTGAGAAGCGAAAAATTGTGATAAATGAAAAGATTTTTTAGATAACTGTACAGGTGTGTAATGATTTACATTCATAAGATCGGATTTGGGTTGAAATAATCAATAAAAAATCGGTGGTTCCTCCCGACAATTTTGGGGTGTAAGAAGGAAGTGTAAAGGTAATACTTTTTATTCAAAAAAAAGATTATATTTCTTTATTATAATGAAAATATTTCATGTATAACCATCAGACTATGAAGTATTAAATGTTTTTGATTTTAAAATATATTGGTTTATTGACATTTATAATATCGAATTGTATGTATATGAATATAAAATATGTGTCAACTTTTTAACAGGGTTTTGGTTTTATCTTTCGAAATAGATCATCTTTGAAAAAAATCAAACTTCAGTAAAAAAAAAGTATGAATACTTTTATTAAAAGTAAAATCCGGGTTATGGTGCACCAATTACTACTTCCGAGAGGTCGGCAATACGTGCCTCTTCCTGAGTTGGAGTATGGATGGGAAAAGAATTTTATTGAAAATGGTGATAAGAAAATTTGTGTATTGTGGCATAAAAACCGATCTTATGAAACAAATCGTATCGTCATACTATCCCATCCGTATCTTGCAGATGCCAAATCTTTTTTTTTAATAAGAGGTCATGCAGAGATGTACCTGAAGCACCGATATCAAGTGGTGCTTTTTGATTATAACGGATTTGGAGAAAGTCCTTTTGTAGATTTTAATTATGCTGAGGATCTGCTGATGGTGGCGGATTTTGTTAAAAAGAGTGTATCAGAAGCAGTTGTATTTGGCCATGGAATTTCGTTTGGAGCCTCTCACACTATAAATTATAGTACAAAGGAGCAAAATGTATTTCACAAGATTATTGTTGAAAACTGTTTGGATTCAAATCTGTCTTACTACAAGAAAAGAAACAGGAAACTGCATGTGGTCATGTTGGGTCTTATGAAAATTTTTCCACAAGTAAATAAGGATCATAACTACATCAAAAGCATGAGTAATCTTGTAGGTGTAAATGGAGTACTGTTGATATACAATAATAATGATGACCTTACCACAGTATCTATGGGAGAATCACTGTATCATGCCAGCAATATCCCTGCAAAATTAGTAACCTTCGATGGAATACATCTTAGGGCTTTACAAGATAATAAAAAGGAGTACACTGAAGAAGTTATTTCTTTTTTTACAGAATATCTGACAGTTTCATCTATTACGAGAGCTTCAGTCATGAAGGTGTTTAAGTCCTCTAAGGGCAGGCTTTCAATGTCAGTAATCATGATTCCGGCGACTTGCTTTCTTATTCCAAATTCCAGTAAACTTGCATTTTCTATCAACTCATTGGCTCTCGTAAATGCTATTTCTACTCTTCCATCATTTGTTGGGTTAAGGTAGCATATCCAACTTTTTTTATAATAAAACGGGATACCATACTTCAATTTGGGATATATTTCTGAATCTAAACTTAAGATCCAAAAATGAAGGAATTCAAGAATTTGCTTATGATTTCCTTCTTTTTCATATATGTATAGTTCGACTGGGTTCATTCATCAAAATTACAAACTGCAAATTATTCACGAAGAATATTTAAATCATGTTTTTAAAAAAAAAAGTTTATTAATTTGATAAAATTTGATAATCAAAGTTAAATTCAACTGCAAGTTAATTCAATTACAGTTTTTATTGTACTTATATAAAAAATAAAATATATCTGTAATTTACGTATATCAATTATTTTATTACATTTGTACCAATCAAAACATTGTATTAATATGGAAAGTTTAAACTGGTTTGTTATTTTAGCTACGGGTTTGGTGCCCTTGGCGGTGGGAGCCATATGGTATGGTCCTTTATTTGGTAAGGCATGGATGGATGCTACTGACATGACCATGGAGAAAATGGAAGGTGCCAATATGGCAAAAATGTATAGCTTCGCCTTGTTATTTGGTGTGATGCTAGCGGTACCATTGACATTTATTGTAATTCACCAAATGGGAGTTTTTTCCGCATTGCAAAATGTCGGAGTTGACACTCCAGGTAGCGAAGCTAATCTCTTTGCTCAGAATTTTATGAGTAAATATGGGACTGAATTTCGAACATTCAAACACGGCGCATTACATGGATTTTTAACGGGATTATTTGTCTTTCTACCTATTATGGCAACCAATGCACTTTTTGAAAGAAAGAGCTGGAAGTATATCTTATTGAATGTTGGGTACTGGACAGTGTGTGCAATGATCATGGGTGGCATCATTAGCGCCTGGGCTTAAATTTTGCTTTGACGGACGTTTATAATCAAGAATACTGAGTGTATCATTTGTCCGTGGTTATTGGGATCTATCCAATAGTTAACAATTTTGGCATAATTATCTAAAATGGGATATGTCATACGACTTTTCATAAGATGGATATTTATGGTAAGCAATAAAAAATATAATTTATCCGGATGGAAAAGCTTTCGTCCGGATGAATTTATTATCGTAAAATGAAATCGTAATGATACTACATAGCAAGCAGTCACTTCTTAGTAAAGTTGTATAAAAATATGGTTTAAAACTGAAACAGATCATCATCAGGTCGGAGATTTGATTTTGAAACCTTTGGTCAGCATCACACGTAGGAATCATGTCTGGCATTTAAAATATAAGCAAAAATTAAAAAATGAAAACCAAAGTAAGTTCAAGTGCGATTTGGGAAGATTCAATAGGATACTCCAGAGCTGTGAAAGTTGGAAATATCATAGAGGTTGCAGGTACAACAGCGGTCCGCAATGGAGATGTAGTGCATACCGGAGATCCATATAATCAGGCTAAATACATCATAAAGATCATAGATCATGTGCTCAAACAGCTGGATTCAGGACTTGAAGATGTAGTGCGAACCCGCATTTATTTGAAGCATGTTGGTGACTGGGAAGAGGTGGGAAAAGCACATGGAGAATTTTTCGGAACAATAAAACCAGCTTGCTCCATGATAGCAGTATCTTCAATGATAAATCCGGAAATGCTTGTGGAAATTGAGGCAACTGCCATTATTAGTTAAAGAGCATGTACAAAATAAAAGAAATCTATTACACGATCCAGGGAGAAGGTTTTCATGCCGGCAGACCTGCAGTTTTTTGCAGATTTTCAGGGTGTAATCTATGGAGTGGGAGAGAAGCAGACAGAGACAAAGCTATATGTAAATTTTGTGATACAGACTTTTGGGGTACGGATGGCAGACTTGGGGGCAGATATGATGCTGTATTATTAGCAGAGACCATTAAGTCTCTTTGGCCATCAGATAGTAAAAACATTTTTGTTGTATGCACTGGCGGAGAACCTGCCCTTCAAATGGATGCTGCTTTATTATCAACTTTCAAGAAATTTCATATTGAAGTCGCAATAGAAACAAATGGAACCCTGCCATTACCGGAAGGTATAGACTGGATATGTGTAAGCCCGAAGTCAAATACAGAAATAATAGTGACCAAAGGTGATGAGGTGAAGCTGGTATTTCCTCAGAAAGAGAATATGCCAAAAGATTATGAACATTTGGACTTTTCACATTTTTATTTGCAGCCTTTAGACGATCCATTCAGAATGCAACATACTGAAGAGACGATTCATTATTGCCTGCAACATCCTTTTTGGAAACTTAGCGTTCAGACCCACAAATATCTGGGGATTGACTGATTTCCGTGATGGATAAGGTATTTAAGAACATTTTTGTATTTTTTCTTAAAACCCTTTACTTCCATATTATTATATTAGAATATGTTTAAAATTTATCCTTTAGCAATAAAATGTTTTATTTTGGCTACAAATTCGTTAATTTTTTCGTCGAATTGCCCACATTCGACTGCAAAATTTGCCTCTTTTCGCTCAAAATAACTCCATTTTATTATCCAAAAACAAAATTTAAACATACTCTTATACCGACGAGAATTTATTTTGCAAATAATTCTGTCGCCATTATACTCAAAATGAATAAATTGATAAATTAAATTTTCGCAAACCAATTTATTTTGAGTATATATAAGCATATCCATCAAATGAACAAAAATTTATATTTGCATCAAAAAAAGCCTGTAAAAAACAAGTTCTTACAGGCTTTTATGACATTTGTATAAATAGATTTTATTCAAAAATCTCTGTACCAGCAAAGTGAAAAGCACCTTCAATAGTTGCATTTTCATCACTGTCGGACCCGTGAATAGCATTTTCACCAATGTTTCTTGCATATTTTGCCCTGATGGTACCAGGTGCTGCATCTGCAGGATTAGTAGAACCGATCAGTTTTCTGAACTCTTCTACAGCATTTTCTTTCTCAAGAATCGCAGCAACAATTGGTCCTGAAGACATAAATTCCACCAATTCCCCATAAAAAGGTCTTGCTTTGTGTACTGCATAAAATTCTCCGGCTTTTTCTGCCGATAATTTTGTATATTTCATGGCTACTATTTTAAAGCCTGCTTCATTTATCTGAGATAAAATAGCACCAATATATCCTGAGCTTACCGCATCAGGTTTTATCATTGTAAATGTTCTGTTAGTTGCCATAATTATTAAATTTTAATTTTGAAATGTGAAAAACGCAGCAAAAATAGGAAATCATATTCTTCATTGATACAAAAAACAAAAAATAATTTTGATTTATTGGTTTTTTTACTCAAATTTGCAACTTTTTATGACCGAAGAAATCCGCCTGTTAAAAGAAGTACTGATCTTGCCTAAGAAAATCAGTATCATAACTCATCGCAATCCGGATGGAGATGCAATAGGTTCTTCTATGGCACTTAGCAGATATTTAACTAAGCAAGGTCATAGCACAAAAGTTATCTTTCCCAGTGAATATCCTGTCGGATACGGTTTTATAGAAGGGGTGAGCTTGTCTGTGATATTTGATTCCGATCCTGACCAGGCAAGATCAGTAATTGATAATAGTGAAGTCATATTTTGTCTGGATTTTAATGGATTGGACAGAGTTGATAAGCTGGGGGAAAATATTCAGTTCAGCAAAGCAAAAAAAATCCTGATTGACCACCATCTTGATCCTGAACCGTTTACAGATATCGAATTTAGTGACATCAATGCAAGTAGTACCTGTGAATTGGTATTCAAGGTGATAGAAGGAATGGGTGATATTGCAAAGATCGACACTTCTATTGGTGAAGCACTTTTTACAGGCTTAATCACTGATACAGGATCATTTAGATATGGTACCAGACCATACACATATGAAGTTGCCTCAAAATTGAAAGAGCTCGGTGTAGATGATTATAAATTGGCAGATAAAATTTTTAATTCTCAGAAAGAAAAACACTTGCGATTGCTTGGCCACTGTCTCGCCAATCGGATGGAAGTCATAAAGGATTATGGAGTAGGTATCATGTGGCTTACCAAACAGGATTATATTGACTTTGAAATTCAACGGGGTGACACAGAAGGTATCGTCAACTATATGTTGATGATCGAAAATATAAAAGTAGCTGCCTTTGTTTTAGAGCAACCAAGCATTATTAAAATCTCTCTTCGCAGTAAGGGAGATATTTCAGTTCAGGAGATTGCTCAGAAATATTTCAATGGCGGAGGTCATAAAAATGCTGCCGGTGGTGGAGTTTATGCCAATCTTCAGGATATCATTGACAAAGTCAAAAAAGTCATGCCTTTGTACCTACCTAAAATTCAATCCTGAAGCCAGACAGATGATCTTTTTTAAATAATTAATAATTTTCAATAAAACAAATCATGAAATTTAATCTTAGTTCAATTTTATTTTTATTAGCAATAGGGATATTAGGTTGTAAAAGTGGAGATACCAAATTACCAAGCGGGTTTGATTATAAAGTAATTCAGGCTGGAAAAGGTGATGTACCAAAAGTAAATGATTACGTATTTTTTACAATAAAAATCACCGATGAAAAAGGCAAAGTACTTCAGGAAATGAAAGAAGGCCCACAAATGCCTGTGATGCAAATTTTGCAGGAAATGCCCAAGCACCCAATGGCAAATCCTGTACTTGAATTACTCGCTGTAAGTAAAGTAGGAGGCTTATATCAACTCATTATGCCAGTGGATTCGATTCCAAATCCACCTGCTGATATTGCTGATATGAAACACATCACTTACGAGGTAGGTATTAAAGAATTTAAAAATGAAGAGCAGTATAAAAAGTATATGGAGGAGCAACAAGCAGAAATGCAGGCAAAAATTGCTGCAAATATGGAAAAATTACCTGCCATTGAAGAATTAACTAAAACGACTTTGGAAGATTACAAGTCAGGTAAGTTAGAAACTAAGACTACAGCATCAGGCCTTAAGTATTATATCGTGAAGGAAGGTCAGGGACCAAACCCCAAAACAGGAAATACTGTAAGTGTTAATTATTACGGTGTACTAAGCGATGGAAAAATGTTTGATAATTCTTTCCAAAGAGGTCAGACTTTTCCGTTTACTTTAGGTCAAAACCAAGTTATCAAAGGGTGGGATGAAGGAATAGCACTTCTTAATAAAGGCGCAAAAGCATTTCTCTTTATTCCGGGTGCCTTGGGTTATGGAGAAGCCGGTAGTCCACCTGTTATCCCTGCTAATGCAGAACTTGTGTTTTATGTAGAACTCGACGACTTTACAGGACAATAAATTTATTGTTTAAAATATATTCAATGTCGTTTTTGGGTTATAAAAAAAATCAACGACATTGAGTATTTGTACCTAAACATCTTAAAATGAGCTTTTCAATTGTGTGGTTAAATAAACACATGAAGTTGGATGGAGTATTGGTATGTCATTTAGGTTTTTAGAAGTAAAATAACATTTTATTATACAGCATGTTATTTTAAGTGGAATGGAAAAATATTTTTTAAAAATTTAAACATGCAGGGCAATGACCATTGAACAGTTAGCTGATTTAAGGGTGCGATTGACATCGGTAAGGAGGTATCTTTGACGTCGATCACCGTATTATTGAAATAGAAGAGAAAGAACAAACTTCTCTGGACCCAACTTTTTGGAACGATCCGGAAAAGGCTGAAATCACTTTAAAAGAGCTGAAAGATCATAAAAAATGGGTCGAAAAATACCACATGCTTGAAACAAGCATAGATGATCTTGAAGTGCTTCTGGAGTTTTTGAAAGAAGGAGAAGGCACTGAAGCCGAAATAGATGAAAAGTATAAAGAATTACTTAATCAATTAGATGATATAGAGTTTCGGACTACACTTGATCAGCCCGAAGATACTCTAAGCTGTACTCTCGAAATCAATGCAGGTGCCGGAGGTACAGAGGCTTGTGACTGGACTTCTATGCTTTTAAGGATGTTTTTGATGTGGGCAGATAAAAGTGGGTATAAAGTAACAGAACTTGACAGGATCGATGGTGATGTGGCAGGAATTAAATCTATCTCTATAGAAATCGATGGAGAGTATGCTTATGGTATGCTGAAAGGAGAAAATGGTGTCCATAGATTGGTAAGGGTGAGCCCATTTAATGCTCAAGGCAAGAGAATGACATCGTTTGCTTCTGTATTTGTCCATCCTCTTGTTGATGATACTATAGATATACAAATTAATCCAGCTGAAATAGAATGGGATACCTTCAGAGCCCAGGGAGCGGGAGGCCAAAATGTCAACAAAGTAGAAACAGCAGTGCGTATCAAACATTTACCTACAGGCATAGCTATACAGTGTCAGGAAGCAAGGTCACAACACGCCAATAGAGATAAAGCCATGCAGATGCTTAAATCACGGCTTTATGAGATAGAGCTGGAAAAACAAAGAGCAGAACGCGAAAAACTTGAATCTCAAAAAATGAAAAATGAATGGGGTTCGCAAATCCGATCTTATGTTTTGGATGATCGAAGGGTCAAGGATCATCGCACAGGTCATGAAAACAGGAATACGGATGCAGTATTGAATGGCGATCTCGACGGATTTCTTAAGGCATATCTGATGTGGGATGGGAATTAAAGGCACTTTTCATCATTATACTATTGCAGTAAAAAATCTATCAGATAGTTGCCATTTTTATACTGTGATTTTGGGTTTGGAGCAACTCAAAAGACCCGATTTCGATTTTGAAGGGGTATGGTTTTCTATTGGACCACACCTTGAGTTACACATCATTGCTGATGAAAGTTCCGTGATGCATCATTCTGGTTCACGCCAACTACATTTTGCTTTTGCTGTGACCGGTATTTATAGCTTTAGAGACCATTTGATTTACAATAATGTGACGATCATTAAAGACATAAAACCAAGGTCAGATGGAGTATTACAATTATTTATCAAGGATCCGGATGGTTATTTTATTGAAATCACTGAATTGTAAAGATGGAGTATTATGTCAATTTGGCAGCCGGATGATTGTCCTCGTAACTAATTGGCACATGTGAGATCATTTTGGCAGGTCGTGAACAGGGATTTCTATTTTGGCATACTTCATGATATAATAGGATAAAAAAATTTTTGTTTGAGGCTTTTTTTTGGGCGATTTTTTTGTCGCCGCCGGGGCGCGAGGCCGGAAAAAAAACCGGGCATAAAAAAATTTACCCCACCGTCCCCAAATGATAAAAGTTTAAATATACTCTTAAAGCAAATTCAAAAATTTTATTTTTTAACATATTAAATTAAAATCAGATACTATATGAAACCAATTAATGACAGAGTGGTAGTAAAACCTGCACCAGCAGAGGAAAAAACAACAGGGGGAATCATCATCCCTGATACCGCAAAAGAAAAGCCTCAAAAAGGAGAAGTTATAGCTGTAGGACCAGGCAAAGATGGAAACAAGATGACAGTAAAAAAAGGTGATACTGTTCTGTATGGCAAATACGCCGGTCAGGAAATCAATTTTAAGGGTGAGGACTACCTGATCATGAGAGAAGATGATATCCTGGTGATTATCTAATTATTTTTAATAACAAATTCATTAATTCATTTTTAAAAATTAAAATATATGGCTAAGATAGTAAGTTTTGACACAGAAGCTAGAGTAAAATTAAAATCAGGAATAGATCAATTAGCAAATGCTGTTAAAGTGACTCTGGGACCCAAAGGTCGTAATGTAGTCATTCAAAAAAGTTTTGGTGCTCCAATAATCACAAAAGACGGAGTTACAGTTGCGAAAGAAATCGAACTTGAAGATGCAGTAGAAAATATGGGTGCTCAAATGGTAAAAGAAGTAGCTTCTAAAACTGCTGATGCAGCTGGAGATGGTACAACTACCGCAACAGTTCTTGCTCAGGCTATGGTCAATGCAGGTATGAAATATGTAACTGCAGGAGCAAATCCTATGGATCTGAAAAGAGGTATTGATAAAGCAGTTGCCGCTGTTATTGCAGATTTGAAGAAACAAAGTGAAGTGATCGGTTCTGATTTTCATAAAATCAAACAAGTAGCATCTGTATCAGCCAATAATGATGAAGAAATTGGCACACTGATAGCTGATGCTATGAAAAGAGTGACAAAAGATGGAGTCATCACAGTTGAAGAAGCCAAAGGAACCGAAACGTATGTAGACGAAGTGATAGGTATGCAGTTTGACAGAGGATATTTGTCTCCTTACTTTATCACTAATACTGAAAACATGACTACAGAATATGAAAATCCTGTGATTCTGATTCATGATAAAAAGATTTCCAATGTTCAGGAAATTGTTCCTGTATTGGAAAAAGTTGTGCAGACAGGAAGACCTTTGCTTATCATTGCTGAAGATGTAGATAGCCAGGCTTTAGGTACGTTGGTAGTCAATAGATTGAGGGCAGGATTGAAAATCGTGGCTGTAAAAGCTCCTGGATTTGGTGACAGACGTAAAGCAATGCTTGAAGATATAGCTATATTGACTGGCGGAGTTGTCATTTCTGATGAGAAAGGATACAAGCTTGAAAATGCGACTATAAGCGAGCTTGGACAGGCTGAAAAAATCACAGTTGATAAAGATAATACGACTATTGTAAATGGAAGAGGCCAGCAAGCAGACATCAATGCAAGAATCGGTCAGATCAAGGCTCAGATTGAGACCACTACATCTGATTATGATAAGGAGAAACTTCAGGAAAGACTTGCTAAGTTGGCAGGTGGTGTGGCAGTGCTGCATGTAGGAGCCGCTACAGAAGTAGAGATGAAAGAGAAAAAAGACAGAGTGGATGATGCCCTGCATGCCACAAGAGCTGCAGTAGAAGAAGGTATCGTTGCAGGTGGAGGAGTAGCGCTGGTAAGAACGATCAAAGGACTTGGAGACCTTAAAGGATTAAATGAAGACGAAAATCTTGGAATTCAGATCGTTAAGAAAGCACTAGAAGCGCCTCTCAGAATCATTGCTGAAAACGCTGGTGTGGACGGTTCTGTTGTATTCCAGGAAGTGGCAAAAGGAGAAGGTGCCAATGGCTACAATGCCCGAACCGGCATTTACGAAGATCTGAAAAAAGCAGGTGTAATTGACCCTACTAAAGTAACAAGAATAGCTCTTGAAAATGCAGGATCAATAGCAAGTATGGTTCTCACCACTGAATGTGTCATCTCGGAGAAAAAAGATGAGAATGCAGGTGGACATGGACATCCTCCTATGGGCGGTGGCATGGGTGGCATGATGTAAGCCATAAAAATAAAACTTGTTGATTTTTTAAATATTTCCTGTATAATACAGATAGATAAAAAAGCTCCTGATAACTTTGGTTACTCAGGAGCTTTTGTTTTCGGCTTCACACTTTTGCGATTAACTCGGAACACAAGGGAGATCAAGCTAACCCTGAAGTGGTTTTGGTTTCACTCTGTTGCGCTCAACCTCCTTCTTCGACTGGATTTCCAACTTTGAAAAGAAGTTTTGTCAAGTGGAAATCCGAGCTTAGATTGACCAAATTTCGAAATTCTACAAGTGCCCAGTAGGCTTGGATTAATAATTGAGCGCAGTGCTAACGGTGTAAAAGCCACTTTAGGGTACAGACTTTTCTTCAAAAAGTTAGCTTCGTTAAGTGGTTTCGGCTTCACTCTCTTGCGCTCAACCACCATCTTCAAAAATGAAACGGGAGATCAATCTTAGTTAAGGCTTTGTTAGAGTCTATATATGATAAGTAGAATGTCTGTAAATATATGCTTTAGGTCAAAAGAATATTAAAATTCAATCTCTGGCTTCCTTTATTTGTAACAGAATATCAAAGTTTTATTCAATATTCATATTTTAACAAGACCAAAGCCTTAATTAATTAAACATTCAAAATTCATCATTTAGAGAATTCTGTTGATGATGACTTCAAAAATACTTGAAACTTTGATCAGGCCTGATACTAAGTAAGGTTTCATAAATAAGATGAACGACACTTTCCACATCTTTTTTATGTGCCATTTCTACTGTCGTATGCATATATTTCAGTGGCAATGAAATCAATACAGATGGGATTCCTCCGTTGCTGTAGGCAAAAGCATCTGTGTCCGTTCCTGTGGTTCTGCTTGATGCAGATCTTTGGAAATCAATCTTTTTGGATTCTGCTACTTCTATCACTTGTTCACGCAATAAATTATGAACAGCCGGCGCATAAGTGAGCGTAGGACCAAGACCACATTTTATATCACCCTGGATTTTGTTATTGATCAAAGGTGTGCTGGTATCATGTGTTACATCAGTAATGATGGCTACATGCGGTTTTATAGTGTTGGCAATCATTTCTGCACCCCGAAGCCCAATCTCCTCTTGAACAGCATTTACTATATATAAGGAGAATGGTAGTTTTTTTTTCTTTTCTTTCAATAGTCTGGCAACTTCTGCAATACAAAATCCACCAAGCCTGTTATCTAAAGCTCGACCACAGTAGTAGATATCATTCAGCGTAGTGAGTTCATCCTGAAATGTGATGACACATCCCACATGGATGCCCATAGCCAAAACATCGGCTTTATCCTTAGCTCCAACATCAACAAAAATATTGTCTATCGTAGGCGACATATTTTCGTCTTTACCTTTCCTGGTATGGATTGCCGGCCATCCAAATACACCCTTTACAATTCCTTTTTTTGTATGAATATTGACACGCATTGAAGGGGCAATGATATGGTCTGAACCACCGTTCCTGATGACCTGAATGTAGCCATTGTCAGATATGTAATTAACGTACCATGAGATCTCATCAGCGTGGGCCTCGATAATTACTTTGTACTCATGTCCGGGGTTGATAACACCATAAGCGGTACCATAATTATCAAGATGCCAGGAGTCAACATAAGATTTGATGTATTCTACCCATATTTTCTGTCCGGAGACTTCATAGCCTGTAGGTGATGCGTTGTTCAAGTATTTGTATAAAAACTCTTCTGATTTTTGGGTGATAATATTCATTTAAAATTTATGGCTTATCGTTTTAAAAATATTTGTTATACCAGGCTTGAGGATCTTTATTCCATTCAGCCAGAATTGATGATTCTGATAAAGAGATGTATTTACTTTCGATAGCTTCTTTCAGCAAAGCGTTATAATTGGACAAAGTAAGGTATTTACAATTGTTTATCCTAAAATTTTCTTTTGCTTTTTCAAAACCATAATCAAAAATAGCTAATACCCCCAATACTTGATGCCCCTCGTTTCGAAGGATTTCAACTACTTCAATCGAACTACCTCCAGTCGAAATAAGGTCTTCAACAACAAGGATTTTTGCCCCGACAGGTATTTCTCCCTCAATGAGATTTTGTCTTCCATGCCCTTTAGGAGCTGATCTCACGTAACAAAAAGGCTTGTCAAGATAGTCGGCCAATAACGCTCCATGAGCAATCCCGGCAGTAGCAACCCCTGCAATCATATCAACATCACCAAATGACTCCGATACTTCGCCAAATGCTTTTTTAATAATATTTCTTACTTCAGGATAAGACAAAGAAACACGATTATCGCAGTAAATAGGTGACTTAATACCAGAAGCCCAAGTAAAAGGATTTTGTGGGTTTAATTTAATTGCGTTTATTTGCAAAAGTTTTTGAGCGATCAATTTTTCAGTACTCATTTTAAGCTTTAAATGGAGAAACCGCAAATTTATAAAATATATATCAATGAAGTGGAAGTTATTCTGAAACCTTCTGCAGATATTACTTTGGATGATGCAGTTTCCACAGGGAGTGTAGTCGTAAAGTACACCGGCAACAAAAAACATTTGTTGGACTATATCAATATTCTTGAAAAATCTATAAAATCAGAAAAACTGATCATCCACTTTGATGATTTTGTGAAGCTAAAAGCAGATTTTAAATCTCATTTCTCTGAAATAGAAGCTGCAGGCGGTTTGGTAGTGAATGAAAAAAAGGAGTTTTTGTTCATTTTCAGAAGCGGATCCTGGGATTTGCCCAAAGGCCGCATAGAAAATAATGAAACAAAAAAAATTGCCGCTATGAGAGAAGTGACTGAGGAAACAGGTATTAAAAAGCTGACTATCATTCAAAAATTGATGATTACAAGGCATACATTTCGTAGTAATGTAGGCAAAAGAATTATTAAAAAATCATATTGGTATCTGATGGATGCCAAAAAACAGAATACCACACCTCAAACAAATGAAGATATTGTGCAAGCCGTGTGGATGACTTTAGAAAAATTCTATAGTAAAAAGAGACAAGTTTATCCAAATATTCTGGAAGTACTTCATACACAAGAAACACCAACAGATAAGAGTAAAGTGCAGATAAAAATAAAATAGTGAATTATATTAAACATATAAAAGACTGGATTAAGAAATATTACAAAGATATCTTAGTATTCTGTACCACAATTTCATTTGCCTGGGTTTTGACATATCGAATAGTGCCGCCCCCTGCCACATTACTAATGCTCACCCGAATATTGACGACTGAAAGTGATTTTCAATATAGTTATAAAGGAATATCTCAGATTTCACCACATATACAAGTGTGTGCTATGGCATCTGAAGATCAAAATTTGCCATTTCATAGTGGTATGGACATAGAAGCCATAAGAAAAGCTGCAGCTGTAAATAAAAAAGGTAAAAAGGTATTCGGGGCAAGTACTATCAGTCAACAAGTAGCCAAAAATGTCTTCCTATTTCCTCAAAGATCCTATATTCGCAAAGCTTTGGAGCTATATTTCACCATGGTCATTGAAACATTATGGTCCAAGGAAAAAATACTCGAAACATATCTGAATGTGGCTGAAATGGGTAATCTTATATTCGGAGTCGAAAAGGCAGCTCAGGTTTACTACAATAAATCAGGAGCAGTGCTAAATGTGAGAGAGTCTGCTGCCATTATTTCTGTCTTGCCAAGTCCAAGAAGATATAATGTTAAAAATCCCGGAAAATATGTGGTAGCCAGACAGCGAGAAATAGCTGACCTCTATTATTCATTGGACGGAATTCGATATCTCAGAGAACTCTATGTAAAAGCGGACAAATCACTTTACGATTTCAGAAATTATAGGAAATAGGTAATTGTTTAGGTTGCCTATACAATTCAATTTAAAGGCATCATTTTTTTAACAATTGTGGTTTTTTCAAGGGGTTTATACCTCTTTGAGGACTGCACTTTTCCCTTTAAACAAAGGTTTTACTTTAATAAATAAAAAAATAGAAATGTAACATTAGTTTCTTTAACTTATATCCTTCTCGTTTTTTTAAGTAATGATATTTAAGAGGATGTTTAAACTTCATAATATAAACGACATAGTTTTTGAGAATAAAATTTTAGGAATAGGTATCCGTTTTGTACCTTTGTACAAAAATAAGATGGGGTTTCAGGAGCCGGTATTTCAAAGATCCCATCAAGTACCAGAAAAGTAAATTATACCCAATACCATTAACATATATTGAAAAATGACAGAACAGTTTAAAAAATTAAGCAAGCACGAGTGGGAGTTATTAGTTGATGCAATACCATTAATTGGGATACTGATTGCCGGAGCTGACGGAGAGATAGATGAGGAAGAGATGGATTGGTCAAAAAAGATTACCCATATCAGAAGCTATAAAATGAAGGGTAGTGTAAAGTCATATTATGAAGAAGTGGACAGGGATTTTGAAACAAAACTTATGCACTATTCTGAAGTTTTACCTTCAGGTGTTGAAGAACGTACAGAAATAATTTCTGAAAAACTTCGTCATCTGAATCCTATCTTAGCAAAGTTGGATTCAGATCTTTCATATAAATTGTATAAGGGATTTTTAAGTTTTGCTGATCATGTGGCCAAAGCATCGGGCGGAGTGATGGGCTTTTTTGCCGTCAATAAGGAAGAAGCAAAACTATTAAGCCTGCCAATGCTTAATCCTATTTTTTTTGATGGTACAGAAGAAGAATAATTAATTAATGGATTACTTTTAGGTTTATTGTAATAGGATTTTCAGATAATTAATATAATTAATACAATAGACCTATCCCATTTTTTCATTCAGTTGTTACAAAAATCATTTTGTCTCTCTTAAGGATGGGTAAAACAAAAGGAATTTTTATTGAAATGCAATTTCGGCATACATCCCTATCTGCTTTTTTTCTTCCCGCTATTTCTGAAATCTTTAAATGATTTATTTGACTTATTTGTTTTTGGCTTAAACTTCTCAGATTTTATTTCTTGTTTGATTTTTTTAGGGGATATTTTCAAATTTGGGTCAATGTTCAAGAGGGGATAAATATCTTGCTGTGTCATTGAAATAAACTTCCCTGGCGTAAGCTTACCGATTTTAAGGCTTTCTATCTGTACTCTGACTAAGCGTAATACTGGAAAACCTACGAAAGCAAACATCTTTCTGACCTGACGGTTTTTTCCTTCTGTGATTTCTATCAAAGCCCAGGAGTCAGGAATACTGGCTCTGAATCTTACCGGAGGATCTCTATCCGGTAGCACTGGTGGTTTAGGTAGTTTTTTAACAGTGCAGGGTAGGGTGCGGTACATACCCTTTTCCAGTTTGATATCTACACCTTTACTGAGTATGGCGATGGCCTTTTCGTCTATTTCATTTTCAACCTGAACGATGTAGGTCTTCTTATGTTTTTTGGATGGATTCAGAAGTTGGTCGTTCAGTGATTTGTCGTTCGTCAGCACGAGAAGGCCTTCAGAGTCTTTGTCCAATCTTCCTACGGGATAGACATCTTTTTCAATATTCAAAAAATCAGAAAGCGTTTGATGGTTTTCTCTTTCCTTTGTAAACTGAGTGAGAACATTATATGGTTTGTAAAATACATAATATTTAAAATCCATAGTCAATAATTATGTATTTGTATTGATGGTTAAAGTAATTCCACTGTGCATTTATACATTAAATCTGAAATGCATGACATCTCCGTCTTCTACCACATATTCTTTGCCTTCAACACCCATTTTGCCGGCTTCTTTCACTGCATGCTCTGAACCATACTTTACATACACATCGTATTTTATAACTTCGGCCCTGATGAATCCTTTTTCGAAATCGGTATGTATGACTCCTGCCGCTTGAGGTGCTTTCCATCCTTTTACGATAGTCCAGGCCCTGACTTCTTTTACTCCTGCTGTGAAATATGTATATAAATTCAATAGCTTATAGGCAGCTCTGATGATTCTGTTGACTCCGGCTTCATGCAGACCCATCGCTTCAATATATTCCATTCGTTCTTCCTTGCTTTCCAGCTCTGCAATCTCAGCTTCTATTCCTGCACATATGAGCAATACTTCAGCATTTTCATTTTTTACCGCATCCATAAATCGCTGGGTATGAACATTTCCTTCGATCACAGAAGCTTCATCAACATTACAAACATAAAGGATGGGTTTGCTGGTAAGAAGATATAAATCCTTATATAGCGCATCAAAATGCTCATCGACTTCAAAACTACGGGCAGGTTTTTCGCTCTCGAGATGTTTAAGCAGCTTTTCTGCCCACTCAACATTAATTGCATCGTCTTTAGCACCTGATTTTGCCTGTTTTTTTAGCTTATCAATCCGTTTTTCCATTGTTTCGATGTCCTTAAAGATGAGTTCAAGGTCTATGATCTCCTTATCTCTGACTGGATCTACACTCCCGTCTACATGGATGACATTATCATCTTCAAAACATCTGACCACATGGACAATGGCATCAACTTCGCGGATATTAGCCAAAAACTGATTGCCCAGTCCTTCGCCTTTGGATGCACCTTTGATAAGTCCGGCTATGTCAAGTATTTCAACACTGGTAGGAAGTATTTTTTGAGGATTCACTAATTCAGCAAGTTTGTCCAATCTTGTATCCGGCACTACGATCACCCCAAGGTTAGGTTCTTTGGTCGCAAACGGATAATTGGCAGCAAGTGCTTTTGCAGATGTTAATGCATTAAAAAGTGTTGACTTGCCTACATTTGGAAGCCCTACAATTCCACACTGAAGTCCCATTGAAATATAATTTTGATGAAAAACGCCACAAAGGTACAAATTACCTTTGAAAGAAAAGAAGATAAACTCTAATGGGGATTAAAATTCTTGTTCAGTATCCTGATGCACGATCTTCCAGGTATGATCAGCCAATAGTTCTATAGTTGCTTTGTAGGTGTAAGGTATTTTTTTACCCCATTCTTCACGCGATATCATAGAAATTATCCAAGTGCCATCCTGCTTTTCATATACGTAATAAAGACAACCAATCAAAGGTTTGAATCCTACATCAGCTTTATAAATTTTTTCGGAGACAGAAATTCTGTCATGTATTGCCTGAGCTTGTTTGATCAGCGTTTCAACCTGCTCTTTTATCTGGACAAGTTGATTTTCTGTTTGCTGGTACATCGCTTTCATAGCATTACCTTTGGTCCGGCCTTTGTCCACAGGTTTTATAATTGCACTGCCTACATGGTGCGCATATGGTAGTAAGTGTGGTGTTTCAGTTATGTTATCTTTACTGATCGGATTCTTATGTTCAGACATTGTCCAAAATTATTCTATTAGTAGCAATACATCTAAAAATAAAAATAGTTCATCAGGATCAGAACATAATAAATTTGGACCTTTTACCACATTGTGCTTTACCAAAGTAGCCGATGCCCCAGTTCAATTCAAAAACTACGCCTGCAAATGCGACATTAGATGATTGATAACCGGCGGCAAATATACTTTTATCTCTCAGTGGTGTGTTAAGCGCAGATCCTTCTTTGACAAAGTCGGTAAAGGCATACTCTAATCTCAGTCCCAGAATGCCACTAAATCGTCCGTCATTTCCCATAATATTGGCTCCGAAACCTACCACCCCGGCTATGTTAATGGAATTATAGCCTGCAGTTCTTTCATTGCTAGTATTTTCTAAATTGTCTTCTACTTTTGAGATGAAGGAGATTTTTGGCCCGATTTCAAAGTATCCAAGGTTTTGAGCGTTTTTGTAAAGTGCGTACACATCAGTGGTGGCCCAGGAAATACTTGCTATTTTCCCATTGGACAATATATCAAAATCTTGTTTTGATGAGCTTCGCATCGCTTCAAGTGACAAACCGCTGGAGCCGAAGTTGATACCCAATTTGCCTCCGAATCCATATCCGGTAGCAATTTTATAATCATAATCTTTAGAATCAAAGATGGCAGAATTGATAAATCCTGTGGCTCCATACTGAACCTTCAAGCCGGCATCAAACCATACTATTTGCTTTTGTGCCATTAATTGGATAGAGGTTAATACCCAGATTAATAAAATGAACTTTTTCATGAATATTGGAATTTTTTTGTTAAAAAAGATGCTCAAGGCACAAAAATAATAAATTATATATTATAAAAAATAATAATTTAACGCATATTTAAATTTAGTAACGTTAAAAATCAAATCTTGTGAGTAATCAATAGAATAATTAAACACATAACGGTAGTCAAAACATGTATTGGCTGTATTTCATTTTTTCGCCTCACATTAAAAATCATCAATTTTTTTTTGCGATTTAGTCAAGATGCCTTAATATATTGCATCGTAGCTAAAAGCTACGACGAACAAACGATGCTTTAGAGACATGATCCTACAGATAAATTACTCCCGCCTATCGGGGCAGGAGCGTAGCTCTGTCATCTTTGTAGAAAACATTGGCACCTGAAACATAAGGGGCGTAGCCCTGACATCTTATATTTACCACATCTTTTAAGATCACAGGGCTACGCCCCTACGTGATGGTGTGTGGATATTTTTGCTACAAAGATTACAGGACTACGTCCCTATATTAAGAGTATGTTTAAATTTTTATGTTTGAGCGGAAGCGAGGAAATTTAATTTTGGACAAGATGACTGAATGGTCTGTTGTGACGAGAATTGAGTAAAATACTTTACTCAAAAGGGAACTGCGAGCAGCTGCTCGCAGCGAATACTGAATATAGCCGGGAAGCTCAGGTCAGCTTGACACGGTACGCCGAAAAATATAACGCTGGATAAAATTAAATTTGCCGCCTGGAGCCAAATGATAAAAGTTTAAACATACTCTAATCTCGGACATAAAGATTAGAGATAATAGAAGGGTGTATTTCATTTTTTCGTATCACATTAAAAATCATCAATTTTTTTTTGCGATTCAGGCAAGATGCCTTTAATATATTGCATCGTAGCTAAAAGCTACGACGAACAAACGAAACTTGATAAGAAATCGAGCACAGTGCGAAAAAATGAAATGCACCTCATATATTTGATTGAGTTTGAATTTTTAGTATATCACTGTGCCTAACTTTGCAGCAAGTTCATTTCTTTGGTTTTGAACAACTTGCAAAACCTTCAAATTGAGAATATATTCTTCGGTTTCGATATCTTCGGGTTTGGCATTATCAAAAAAGTGTTTAAGCTCATCAATCACTTTTTTACTTTTCTTGAGCTGCAGTCTTAATATAGCATTGGTAGCATCTCTTATATAATTTTCATCGGGCATCTTTTGTGTCTGCAGGAACATTTCTCTTTTTTCCCATGAGGCATAGACATAAGGAGTTGATAATGCTGAGATAGCAAACTCTCGTATTTCATCATCAGCATGTGATGTAAACCATGAGTGGCTTGTTTTTGATCCGCTCAATCTGAAATCGGAGACTGAAACTAAAATCTTTTTGTACATTTCAACATCAAAATAGGTTAGCAAATCCAAAGTGTTGTCCAGTATAAAGTCAGCTATGGTAGTATTTTCTGTTTCATCGTACCAGAGATGGCCATAATTAATGATAATATCGCAGATCGTTTTCTCCTGCCATGCATCATTAAGCACCAGCATCGGTCCGTTTTCAGATAAGATTTGTTTGGCATTCAGCCATTCTTCCTCATTCCCTGTCTGGCTTGTCTGGTCCTTTTGGTGAGATGAATCAATTTTTGATTTTAGTTCCGATTTTACTACTTTATTGACTTCATTGTTGAGCATGGATTCGCTCAACTCCAGCATGGTACTGCACTGTTTGACATAGAGTGCTCTTTTGAAATTATCAGGAATCCTTGCGATACTCCCTACTATATCCCTAATGACAATTGTCTTCCTGATGGGGTCGTTTTCAACTTCTCCAAGTAGTATTCTGGTTTTGAAAAATACAAAATCTTCTTCATTTTTTTTCAGAAAACTCAGAAACTCTTCTGTACCTTTTGCTGCCAAAAATGAATCCGGGTCATGACCATCAGGAAGCAACACAAGCTTTACATTCATGTCAGACTCCAGTATAAGATCGAGTCCTCTCAGAGCTGCTTTAATACCCGCCGGATCACCGTCATAGATAATTTTGATATTCGGTGTATATCTTTTGATGAGTTTGATCTGCTCCTTGGTGAGAGAAGTACCGGATGATGCTACGACATTGGAAATATTGCCCTGGTGCAAGGTGATGACATCCGTATAACCTTCGACAAGGATACATTCGTCTTCTTTTCTGATTTGTTCCTTTGCAAAATACAGACCATACAAGACAGATCTTTTATTATAAATCTCCGATTCTGGCGAATTGATGTATTTTGGCTGTTTTTTGTCTGAAGACAGAGTACGTCCTGCCAACGCCACTACTTTGCCGCTGATATTATGTATGGGAAAAATCACTCTGGCTCTAAAAAAATCAGCATCTGATTTGGTAGTTAGCCCAAGACTATGAAGATGGTCTATATTAAATTTTTTTTCTATGGCCTTACGAGTGAATTCATCTCTCTCTTCAGTAGCATAGCCCAATTGAAATTTTTTAATCGTAGACTCTCTGAAACCCCTCTCCTTAAAATAGGAAAGTCCGATAGCCTTTCCTTCAGCCCTGTTGAAAAGTACATTTTCGTAGTAATCTCTGGCATATTCATTGACTATATATAGTGAGTCAGTGACTTGTTTCTGCTGGATCTCTTCAGCTGTATTTTCGGTTTCTTCTATCTCGATTCTGTATTTTGATGCCAGAAATTTGATAGCTTCCGGAAAACTGAGTTTTTCATGGTCCATGATAAACCTTACAGGATCGCCGCCTTTGCCACAACCAAAACATTTATAGATATTCTTTGAAGGTGATACTGTAAATGATGGTGTTTTTTCGTCATGAAAAGGGCAGTTTCCTATCATATTGACGCCTCTTCTCTTTAGATTAATGAAGTCACTCACCACCTCTTCTACCTTGGCGGTGTTCATCACTTCATTGATTGTTTTCTGAGTAATCATATTAAGGATTAAGGCTGGAATTCCAAGTGTTACTTGATTTCAAGGACATCTTTCATGGCATATATTCCCTTTCTTCCTGGCAACCATTCAGCCGCCAACACAGCTCCTGAAGCAAATCCTTTTCTTGAATGGGCAGTATGTTTTATTGCTATATCATCAATTTCAGAGTTGTACCTGACTATATGGGTACCAGGAGCGGGATCTTTTCTTATCGACTCTATATACAGGTTTCTTGAATTGTTCTCATCAGGAGGTGTAATTGTCCACACCTTTTTCCTGGACAAATTTTCTATGATATCTTTAGCCAGCGAGATGGCGGTGCCGCTGGGTTTGTCTGTTTTTCCAGTGTGATGTACCTCCTGTATATCTACATCATAAACTTCATATTTTTCCATGAGGGAAGCCAGTGCCTTATTGATTTCAAAAAAGATGTTGACACCGATACTGAAATTTGAAGCGTAGAGAAAACTTCCGTTTTTACTCAGACAATACTTATCCAGTTCTTCTTTTTTATTTAACCATCCGGTGGTACCTGATATGACGGGAATACCTGCATCGATGCATTGAATTATGTTTTTAAAAGCGGATTCGGGAGTTGAAAACTCAATAGCCACATCTGCCCATTGCAAGACCCTGGGATTGAAATCATTTAAGTTTTCGCTGGAGATTTTACATGTAATAGTATGACCGCGTCGTAGTGCAATCTCTTCAATTTCTTTTCCCATGCGCCCATAACCTATAAGTGCTATATTCATATTGTTTATATATTTGAAACTACAGTAATTAAAATATGCTTTGGCAAGATAACTCGCGTTAATTATTAGTTGACAAGTTTCATAAGGTTGTTGATGAAACCCGCTTCAATTAAAAGTCAAATTTATGATTTTATCTTTGTCAAATGGATAGGTGTAACCATTATTCAGACCGAATCAGTATTTAGCTGACTTACCGTTGGAAAGGCTATTTTTGATAAATTCCCTTATATCATCTGTTGATTTTGCCAGGTCTTCTTTTCTCAGATACATCATGTGACCGCTGCGGTACCCCTTGAATGATAGTCTGTCCTTAAGTTTGCCACTAGGATCAAGTTGCCACATAGTATATTTTGCATTAAAATAAGTAGTGGCGCCATCATAATATCCTGATTGAAACATCACTTTGAGATAAGGATTTTGAGCCATAGCCTGTCTAAGGTTGTCACGTGTGTTATCATTTTCATTATTCCAGGGATGCACATCACCAAACATACTGTACTTGACATCGGTTTTAAGGTTGAGTTCTGACCTGAAATAGTGGTTTATTGCGGGTGTAAATGAGTGCAGCCATGATGTTAGTTCTGCGGAGTAGTCAGGTGCATCACCACTGAGTTTTCTGTCAATACCAAGATACCTTGAGTCGAGTCGGCCCACATTAAAACCTTGTTTGTCTTTCAGGAGATGTTTCCAGAAATATGATGTTGACACCGTAAGGTTATTTTCAAGGTAGTCCGATTCTGTAAGACCGGTATATCTGGCCATTTTTTTAGCCATTTCTGCCTTTTTTTGCTGGTCAACAAATCCACCTCTCACCAACACTGGTACTACCTCATCGATAGCAAATTTTTCTACTTCCGGCAGATATTCTTCCAGATCCTTAACCTGAAGGTCAGCTGGTAGAACCTTGTGATGCCATGCTGCTGCTGCATAATAAGGAATGTTGAGGGCATCGCTCACAGGATTGTCCACTCTCAGTACTTTGTAATCGGCTGGCGATACCATGATCACACCATTGAGGTACATCCATTGCCTGTTTTGCAATTCAAGAGCAAGTCCTGCAACCCTTGTACCTCCATAGCTTTCACCTATGATGTATTTTGGCGATGGCCATCTATTGTTTCTACTTACAAAAGTGGTGATCCAATCTGCAAGATATTTGATATCTGCATTGATTCCGAAAAATTTGCTTCTGTCCACATCTTTGCCTGTGAGGGGAATGGTCCTGGAGTAGCCGGTATTTACCGGGTTGACATATACAATGTCGCAGACATCCAGCACTGAATGCGGGTTTTCTTTAAATCCGTAAGGTTGTACAGGATAACCTTCGTCATCTATTTTAAGAATTCTGGGACCAGTATAAGCCAGATGCATCCATACTGAAGCTGAACCCGGGCCACCATTGAAAGAGATCAGGAGTGGTCGTTCATCGTATGATTTCACTCCATTGCGTTTGTAATATGTGTAATGGCAATAAGCTATTTCTTTACCGTCTTCTCCCCAAACCGGCTGAGTGCCAGTGGTTGCTGTATATTGTATCAAATTTCCCTTGATGGTGACCTGGTTTTGAGTAGTGACTTCCATATTGGAGTTCATCACTCTCTCTTGACCGAATATGTAAAATGGTATTAAAAGGACCACGCTTAGGATAAACTTTGAAAATATGGATTGCGTCATGATTTGAATTTTATTAAAAAAAAATGTAAAAAGTATAAGGTGACAAAAGTATGTATTCTTATCAATATTCCAAATTTTCTCTATGAAGATAATACAGTTGCAGTACTCCAGAAAAATGAATAAAATGCTAATCTTAACACATGGTATGCATCGACAGAATAAGAGTATGTTTAAAATTTTATGGTCAGAACCATAATCTCTTGATTTATAACTAAGAATAATTTTAAACATACTCTAAAAAAGAACACACATCTGTTGAAAATTTTGAAATAAACAATTTATTAGAAAATCTCTTATAGTATTCTATGGGCAATGCTTTTTGCTTTCAAATGACATATCTTAATCTGTTTGTTTGTACATCAAACAATAACCAATAATAAAAATGACCTATGACTTTGTTTTTCCAGTATCTGAAAAATTATAAACTACTTATTCTTCTGGCTCTGTTGTTGGCAGGAATTAACCAGGTATTTTCTCTTCTTGACCCCTACATTTTTGGCAAAATCATCGATAAATTTGCTTCAAAGCCACATTCTTATTCGCAGGATGCATTTATTTCAGGAGTAGGATTACTGATATTAGCTGCAATCGGTGTTGCTATGGTCAGCCGCATTGCCAAGGCTTTTCAGGACTATGTGACCAATCTTATCATTCAGCAATTTGGAGCCCGGGTATATACCGATGGATTAAAACATTCATTACAGCTTCCTTTTCAGCAGTTTGAAGATCAAAGAAGTGGCGAAACACTCAACATCCTTCAAAAGGTGAGATCTGATTCTGAAAAATTTATTTCTAATTGTATTAATATCCTTTTTACATCATTGGTAGGTATCATTTTTGTAATGGTATATGCCTTTTCTATAGAACCCAGACTCATTTTTGTGTATTTTCTGGCTTCTTTTTTACTTTTTTTTCTGACCAGTTTTTTAAGCAAAAAGATCAAAGTAATTCAAAAAAGTATAGTGAAAGAAACTAATATTTTGGCCGGTGCGACTACTGAAAGTTTAAGAAATATTGAGCTGGTCAAGAGTTTGGGTTTGACAAATCAGGAGATCAAAAGACTCAATGTATCCACTATGAAAATCCTTCAACTGGAATTGAAAAAAGTGAGAGGTATAAGGAGTATTAGCTTTGTCCAAGGTACTTTTGTCAATTTTCTCCGCCAATCCATTATGTTTTTTCTACTTGTGCTCATTTTTAAAGATCAACTCAGTGTCGGGCAATTAATGACCTTGCAGTTTTATAGTTTTTTCATTTTTGGCCCATTGCAGGAAATGGGCAATGTCATTTTGTCGTACAGAGAAGCAGAAGTCTCCTTGAATAATTTTAAAACCATCATCAATACTCCAATTGAAAAACGACCGGATAATCCTTTAAAAATTAACGAGCTGGAAACATTTACCTTCGACCATGTGTCCTTCAAACATAAAACCGGTGCCACATATGCATTGAATGATATAAGTTTTGATGTTCAAAAGGGACAAACTATTGCTTTTGTCGGACCTTCAGGGTCAGGAAAAACTACATTGGTAAAACTTTTGGTCGGTTTATATTCTCCTGAAAAAGGCCACATACTTTATAACAATCTAGATTCAACCGTTTTGGATATTGAAGAAGTAAGAAAACAGATTGGCTTTGTGACTCAGGATACTCAGCTATTTTCGGGCACCATCAAAGAAAACCTGCAATTTGTAAATCCTGGTGCATCAGATGAGCAAATCTTGGAAGTGCTCCAAAAAGCAGCCTGTCAAAATCTTTTGGCAAGAAGTGAAAACGGTATAAACTCCATAATAGGAGAGGGTGGTATCAAAATTTCGGGTGGAGAAAAACAACGATTGTCCATAGCTCGGGCTCTGCTCAGGAACCCTAAACTCATCGTCTTTGATGAAGCTACTTCTGCACTGGATTCAATCACGGAAACAGAAATTACACACACCATCAAAGAAATTGCATCTACTAAACAACACATCATGGTACTGATTGCACATCGTCTTTCAACCATAATGCACGCTGATTTAATTTACGTTCTTGAAAAAGGACATGTGATTGAGACTGGTACACATGAAGAACTTCTGGTAGAAAAAGGGTTGTATTACGCTATGTGGCGTCAGCAAATCGGAGAGCGAAAAAATGAATTGACGTTGGTGTAAATCTGTATCGATAAGATGATGAAACACAAATTTTGTTTTATCGATTGCTGATCAAAAATTGCTGTTCTCCCTGCTCAGCCGGATAAAACTCCAAGGTGCTTTTAGTTTTATCATACCCCAACTTTGCGGACGAATTTTTCATCTGAAAACCTTTTCGATAATGCGATTCTGGAAGAAATATCTCAATCGGGGGACGTTGATGCTGTTATTTCTGATAAATTGCTGTTGTACTCAGTTTTGTCAATTTTGGAATAATAACTGGCTGAACCAACTCCGATGATGATGACAAATGACGGATACAATGGAGAGAATGGAGAGAATGCTACTTTTTGATACTTTCTACAAGTTTTTGTAAAAACGGGGAAGCAAATATGAAATCATGCAAGGTTTCATTTTCATCAGCCAGTACCTGATCTTTACTTCCTGACCAGGCAAGGTGTCCCTTTTCGATGAGACATATGTTCTCTCCGATCTCCATAACAGAGTTCATATCATGGGTATTTATGACCGTGGTCATATTGAAATCTTTCGTAATATCCTGAATTAATTCATCAATTGTGATTGATGTCTGAGGATCCAGACCTGAATTTGGTTCATCACAAAATAAGTACTTGGGATTGAGCACAATAGCCCGCGCTATTCCTACTCTTTTTTGCATGCCTCCCGATATTTCTGATGGATACTTTTTATTAATGCCACCCAAACTCACTCTTTCAAGACAGTAATTGACTCTGTCTGTTTTTTCCTTGAGAGTTTTATGAGTAAACATATCCAATGGAAATCTTATATTTTCCTCTATACTTAATGAGTCAAAAAGTGCGTTTCCCTGAAACAACATCCCTACCTGCATTCTAAGAGTACGTAATGCATTTTTGTCAGCTGTTACTAAGTTGGTGTCTCCATACCATACACTGCCGGATGTTGGTTTGAAAAGCCCAACCAGTATTTTGAGAAGTACGGTCTTGCCAGATCCACTTTTTCCTATGACAAGGTTTGTTTTTCCTGCTTCAAATGTAAAGTCAATACCCTTGAGTACTTGCTGTTCGCCAAAATTCTTAAATATTCTTTCTGCTCTTATCATATTATCAGGCTGTTAGTACTATTGCAATAACATAATCTGCCAGCAAGATTAGGATGTTGCTGTATACCACGGCACGTGTACTGGCTTCACCTAGTTCTATACTGCCACCTTTTACAAAGTATCCCTGATAACACGATACATTGGTCAGTATATATCCGAACACTACAGCTTTCACCATCATCATAAATACATTGTAGGGTACAAAAAATGATCTCACTCCCTTGATAAACTCCGCAGATGTAAACAAGCCGGTAGGGACGCTGGACAGATATGCCCCCAAGATGCAAATCATCGCTGCCGCACATACAAGCACAGGCACCATCAATACTGCAGCTATCACCTTAGGCAATATAAGATATGCTGACGTATTTACACCCATTATTTCCATAGCATCAATATGTTCTTTCTGTCTCATACCTCCGAGCTCTGCAGCCATATTGCTGCCAACTTTTCCTGCCAAAACCAGGCATGTAATGGTAGGTGCCAGCTCTATGATGGTCATATCTCTTACTATATAACCAATGTAATATGCAGGTATCAGTGTGCCGGCCATCTGATAGTAAAACTGTACAGATGTGACAGCACCTATGAAGATAGATATCAGAAAAACAATAGGAAGAGAACCTATGCCTATATCATACATCTGACGTATAGTCTCTTTATAGTACATAGTGTGGTTTTCAGGCTTTTTATAAACCTGGCCCTGCCACAAAATGAAATTGCCAAAATGAAAAAATAAATCTTTAAACATATGCACTCAAGATCTCACAAATACAGGCACAAGGTATGATTATAAAATGATAAGATGTCAATAGATATTATTAATTTTATAAGATTTCATTAACCTGCATTCATAAACAATATATCTCATGTGTGGTTTTAACTAGATAGAAAAACCTTTGATATGTTGTCATCATCCATGAAGCAATTCAAATATTACAAGCAACTTGCTGACAAAGCGATGGCTCAATTAAGTGACCCTGATATGTACTTTCATCAGCAAAATCCTGAGGATAATAGTATAGCTCTCATCATGCAGCATATGGCAGGAAACATGAAATCCAGATGGTCCAATATTTTTACTGAAGACGGCGAAAAACCTTGGAGAAATAGAGATGCAGAATTTGAATCAGACAACAATGATACTTCGGAATTGATGGAAAAATGGCAGAAAGGATGGGCAATACTATTTGATACGATTCAAACCTTAAAGGATACTGATCTTGATAAGACTATTTTTATAAGAAATGAAGGATTATTGGTTTCAGACGCTATTATCAGACAACTTTGTCATTACAGCTATCATTGCGGACAGATAGTCTCAAAATGTAAACAACTGAAAGGAGGTGCATGGGAAAGCCTTTCTATCCCGCGAAATCAATCCAAAGAATACAATCTAAAAAAATTTAGTGAAGAAAGACAAACAAAACATTTTTTGGATGAGCTGCTCGATAAGAAATGACCTGATCTGATTTTCGAATAAGAGTATGTTTAAAATTTATCCTTTAGCAATAAAATGTTTTATTTTGGCTACAAATTCGTTAAATTTTTCGTCGAATTGCCCACATTCGACTGCAAAATTTGCATC
Source organism: Saprospiraceae bacterium (assembly GCA_016718205.1). Lineage (GTDB taxonomy): Bacteria > Bacteroidota > Bacteroidia > Chitinophagales > Saprospiraceae > OLB9. The sequence continues at coordinate 639,789 of JADKEB010000031.1, read as the reverse complement.
TTTTCGCTCAAAATAACTCCATTTTATTATCCAAAAACAAAATTTAAACATACTCTTTCTTAGGGCTTGTAACGATATAAAGTTTACAAAATTGACGCTGGAATTTTGGCTTTTATCAAGTCAAAAATTTCAAGCATAGCCTTAGCTACGGTTTAAATTTTTAACGTAGATATAGAGCAAAATAACAAGTCAATATGTATATGTTATATCGTATCAAGCCATCAATGAAGATCGATTACTTCTTTTTGACAAATTGCAGGATAAGGTTGTCTTTTTCAAGTGAAAATCCTGAATCGTCCCTTTTCAATATTTTCATTGATTCCGGTTGCTGACTATCATTTTTGATTAATATGAATTCATCGCCTTTTATTTCCCATCTGGCATTGGAGAGACCCATGTTAAAAATGGAATTTTTGGCCTTGATATCGCCATCTGCCTGCAGTTCTACCTGTAAGTTGACCATTTTCAGCATGTTCTCTGAAAAATCGATACCACTCTCGGCCATTCCACCTAAGGCTGCGCCCAATTCTTCAGTAAGGTCACCTAATTCTAAACCTGCTTCAGTCATAGACTTTCCAAAGTTTTTAGCTGCATACTCGAGTTTTCCTTCAATGGTAGAAGTGTCAATCGAAGATAAATCAAGATCCTTTTCAATATCATTCTTAGCTTTTTTGAGATCGTCTCCGGCTTTTTCCATAGCAGATTTTATCTCTTCCGTCACTGATTTTTTGTCTATTGTCCCTTCTTTAAGCTTGGCTTTTACATCATAAATACCAACCATATCAGATGGATGTGGACCACTTTCTTTGCAGGAGATTATCGCAAACAATATCGATACGACCAGAAGGATTTTTGTTTTCATGAATTTATTTTTTTTAAAAGGTCAAACTTGTCAGTTTTACAAAAGTCATCCTCTAAAAACAGTTATGCAAAACCCACAGTCATTTTGAATATATAAACTTCACTCTCTATCAACTGTCAGGCACTTATTACTTTCCTATAACTTCAGAAGTTTTAAAGTGTGCACATCATTACCCGAAAATACTTTTACAAAATATAGACCTGGTTCTCCAGAGAAATAGAATGTTTCCTTCTCATGACGGAATGGTAGGCTTTTACCATTGATGTCGTAGATACCGGTGATGGTGGCGTTTTTTGCACCGCTTATTGTGAAAAACTGATGCCCTGGATTCGGAAAAACTGAGAGATTTTGGAAATTTTTATTCACGTACTTTTCAGAAATGGTCCTTGTTTGATATCCATCTGACAGCAGTTTTGAATTTGGTGCAATCATGACAGGGTTCATTTCTACATCATCCGGAAATGTAATGGTAAAAATTGGCTTATTTGGCGTCAACACCAAATCTGAAGTATTAAGAATCAAAATTTCATTGGTTTGATGATTGATATAAAAATTATTTTGTTTTATATCAGAATATGCAGATGATATAGATTCATGTGTTAAGCCATTAGGGAATTTGAAAGTTATTTGTATACCTGAAACTTTTACATCTTCAGAAATAAAATAGTGTACTTGATTTCTTTCTATCACAGAAGTCATGTCAATCTTATTTCTGACAGTGCTTTTTATTTCGTTAGCATCTGAAATATCTCCTTTGTATACGGCTTTAAATTGTAATTTACCTTTAACTTGTTTTATGTTTATAGATGGTTTTACTGAGCTGAATATTTCATCTTTAGTCATCAAAGTGTCCGTTTGCCAGCCGAATTTCCATCTTGAGTTTTTTACTTTAGCCGGATCTATTATCAGTTCTTTGATGACTGTAAGATCGCCGACACCTATAGCGTTGTTATCATCAGTGTCTGCTGCAAGCCATTCATGACTTTTAAGTTCTCTGTTGCCGAAAATATGATCCTGCAACATGCGCAGATCGGCAATGTCGACTCGATAGTCTTCTATGATGCCACTTTGCGCAGAAATGCTGTAATCATCATAAATGGAAATATTATCCCATCGGAACTTCCCTTTTTCATCAGAGTAGACAGATATTTGTGTTGAGTCAGGCCTGGAAAGGGTGATCTTTGCATTTTTAACGGGTGAAAGGTTTGACTCAATGACACTTCCGTCCAATGTACGGCCGCTTTGGCAGGATCCATTGTCAAACACCAGCATAAATACATCGACAATTTCATAATTGCCGGCTTCATCCCATATAAAAACGTTAAAAAACTGAAAACCTGAATTGGTGCAATCCACTATTCTGATTGTATCTTGTGTATCTTCAGAAAATGAAAACCTGAGATATTTTTGTTGGGAGCAATGATCAAAAGATCCAGAGTCAAAAAGCCTTGCCGGTATCATCAATGGCATGCCTGATGCCTGAAAGGCTGATGTTATAAAATCCTGAATATATGGAACGGGGGGCTTTTTATCTTTAGTCTCAAAAGTAGTACTACATGAAGAAAAATTTCCGCACTGATCTTTTACACTCCATTTTACCTTGTGTTTGCCTGCCTTAAGTTTTTCAGGAATTTTAATAGAAACATTAGATCCATCAGCCACAGGGTCGATCTTATATATTCCGGTTTCAGTAAATCCAAATTTGTAATCTATAGTTCCGTTGGCCCAGAGATCAATTTCTGCGATCCAGCTCAAATGCGTGGACTTACATACAGGATCATCTGTTGCAGTATTGGTCAAGACAACATTGGCCAGACAATCACTCTCCAGTTCAAAGACTTTATGGGCACAATCCAGAATTTTTGGCGGATTCTTTTCCTGAACGGTGATTTTTTGAGTATGACTCCAGACACCCTGACTACCAGGATTTCCTGTATAATCACACCAGTTGATGACGGTGAATTTGCGCGCTATTTTGTAACATGATTCGCCGTTGATTTCAAATTTTGTGTCGGACACCTGTATGCCCATCACATCACAAGGTCCCGCAACCCAGCTTGGTTTTTCATAAGTGATGGATTCTTTACAGGTATACATTTTGTCTTCGGGAAAAGTAACAGTGATAGGCGTAACATCGCTTAATATAGTGATAGTCTGACTGCAATTCGGTTCGGTACTCTGATAGATGTAGTCCTGATTGATATCAATGTACCAGATGCGTGTGATGGTCCCAACGTTACATTTGTTTGTGGCATAAATATCAGTATATCTTACTAAAGCAGCAGGATATCCGGAAGTAGTTGCTCTTCCTGTAAATGTAAGGTTTTTAATATCATCATGACATGTCAATGTTTTGGCCGGCGGACAATAAATACTCGCTTCCAGCGTGCTTGTCACAAATAAACAAAAACAAAGTGATATAATGATTCTAAAGGATTCCATTGGAATAACATAAGTTTTGGTTCAGCAAAATTAAGCAAAAAAATAGTAATTTCACATTTTCCGAGCATAAAAATTGGTTTTGGGAATGAGCTTCCTACTAAGGGCATACAATTAAAATAGAAAATCTACTAAGTGCATTTTTGACACATCATCATTTGACTAATTGCGGCAAAGTTTATTTTTGTGCAACTTAGATTTCTGTCTTTCTGTGTCTTAGACAAGTGCATGTTATTTTGATGAAGGTGAGCAATGAGTTTTTTATGGTGGAGGGTGTAAAGTGAAATTCTTTTATGATTTTATAAATGGCAATTGATTATAAAATGGTTAATTTGCAACTGAAATTTCTTGGAATAATAATGAGAGTTGTTTATGTATGTTTTTTAGTTTTAATTTGCTCTGAATCAATTGGACAATGCATATTAAAAAATTTTAATGTAACAAATTTGCCTTGTGATCAACGTGGTACCTTCTATGTCGTGCTTGATTTTGAGCGCACCGGAACAGCAAAAAAATTCCTTTTGACCGGTAATGGCAGGAATTATGGTTACTTCGATTATGCATCACTTCCAGTGACTATAGGACCGCTCAAAGCTGATTGTAACACGTCTTACGAATTTGCTGTAACAGATTCTACAGCTACATCCTGTGTTCTGTACAAAAATATCGGTAAATCCTGCTGTACGGATTTCTGTAAGATAAGAATTAATAATACTGAGGTTAGTTCTTGTACCGATTTTAAGTATGACATCAAATTTGACTTACTAACTGTGGCTTCAGGCGACTTATTTGATCTTTACTATGATAATAAAAAAATCAATACTTTTACCAAATCGGGTTTGTCACAACAAGTGAAACAGCTGAAGACATCTTTCGTCAATACCTTTCATACTGTCAGTGTTTGCGCAGCCAATGATCATAAATGTTGCGATACCATTACTATTTCCAATCCATGTATATGCAATATCACTAGAGTCAGGACTGATGTCGTAGATTGTGATGCCCAAAAGAAATCATTTAATGTGATGATCAATTTTGACCACAAAGCAGCATCTGATAGCTTTAGGGTAGGGGGTAATTCCACAAATTATGGGACATTTGCCTATAAAGACTTGCCTGTGACAGTCAGGAACCTACAGATGCACCATAACAGAAATTATGAATTTCTTATTATTGACAAAGCAGATCCTTTTTGCTTTGGTTCATATGTTTTGGGTGTGGTAGATTCTTGTAAGTATAATTGTGAAATTTCGAATGTAAAGATTGCTCCTTTTTTTTGTAATGATAGTTCTGTCATAGTCGGGTTGGGATTAAAAGCTGTTTTTCCCGGGGTCTCCGGTTTTAAAGTTGAAGTGGACGGCAAATCAGGAGGTCAACTTCAATATGGGGAAAAAGAATATTTGTTAAACCTTCCTAAAAAAATATGTGGACAACAATTTGCCATTAAGGTAACAGATAATCTTAAAAGTCAATGTGCCACATCTGTATTCTTTAAATCGGATACATGTTGTGTGGTTCCTTGCAGTATTTCTGATATTAGGTTTTCAGAAAAATGCAACGATGATGGTTTACAATATCTCAATTTATCATTTGAACATAAGGGCACTTCTGACTCATTTTTAGTTTCAATCAATGATACTTTGCTCAGCCGCGAATCATACAAGTCCTTGCCTGTCAAATTGTATCTTAAGAATCTCGACAACAAAGAAATTAAGATAAGTATTCGGGATCAAAAAAATAATGATTGTGCTGCACAAGCCCAATACAAAATCCAATGTGTAAAAAAACCTCCGTGTAAAATCAAAAACTTCGATGTAACAGCATCCGGATGCGATAGTAAAGGTAGTTTTGGGGCAAATTTTTCATTTAATGTTGACAATGCCGCATCATCCCATTTTATAATGAGTATCAACGGTCTCCATCCTGACACATTTGCTTATGGACAACCTCACTATTCTACAAAATTGCTCAATGGAGATTGTGTCAGCAAATATCGTTTTTATCTGAGGGATATCAAAGATTCTTTATGTTCAGCTACATTTTCTTTTCCTGATACAATTTGTTGCGGGATATGTACAATGTCTTCGCCCGAAATAACATATCTACCATGTGCGAATGCAAAGTATGGAGTAAAGCTGAACTTTGAATCCAATCATAATCACCCATATTTTATCATGACCATTTCGGGAAAACCAGATACTATTGTTCGATATGCTGATTTGCCTGTCATTCTGAAAGATCTTGAAAGAGGTATCCCATATCTTGTCAGAATAAGGGATTCGTTAAGCCAATCCTGTACATTGTCATTGGGTACCATTATGAAAGATTGTCCTTCTTCAGTTGACTATGTTGATTTAAGCACCGCTATCATCTTTGATGGAGTAAGACTAAAAGTTGATTTTGCTGATATTTCTGCCAAAGGTGAGATACAAATATTTGATATCACAGGGAAAATGTTATACAGAACTACATTTTTTGGTCGACATGAAATAGCAACCAGCCTATGGACAACTGGTCTATATATATGTCGTCTATCCTTAAATCAGCGGGTCTTCCTTAAGAAGATATATATCAAGTGACTTTTGTTGAATGTCTTTTTCAATTTCCTTTACTGAGGAGCAGTGATAGGGGCTAGGTATGAAATGGTTTAAAATAAAAAAGCCCGTGTAAGACGAAAACACGGGCATTACTCAATTTAATAACCAAAACTCATATATTCTTTATAAATCAAATACCGTGCCAAACATTTTTACATTGTTTAATATGACTATATGTAATTGATTTTTTGTTTTCGAAAGATCTCTTTCAAAGATCTTTTAGACTCTTAAAAAAAAGTGCTCGTGACTTTTCACGAGCAACTACGAATTTTACAATTTAATAACCAAAACTTACACAATGCAAAGATATAACATATTATTATTAATTGAAATATATAATTAAAATTATTTTTTTAAAAATAATATATTTTTTTATTACAATATGTAATAGATTGTATTTTAATATAGTATAAATTATTAATCATTTGTATGGAATAAAATATTTTTATGTTATTGTCTTATATACAGTGATTTATCAGAATTTGATTGAATGAAGGGATATAATTTATGTATTATAGGGTAGGATTCCATTTAAAATATTTTGAAAAGTTTCAATGCAATTAACATTTTTGGATAATTATTTAGTTTTTTAATGTGTGTCAGTACAAATGAAGAAATTTTGAAATTTTTCTAAACCTGCCTTAAAGCCATTTTATAGGTAGCCAGACATCGCTCCCGAGCTAATTTGTGATCTATAATGGGGTTTGGATAAGCAGGAGTTCCAAATTCCGGAACCCACCGTTTGATATATTTTCTGTCTTTGTCAAAACGATCTGTCTGAGCATCGGGGCTGAATATACGAAAATAAGTCGCAGCATCTGTGCCACTGCCAGCTGCCCACTGCCAGCCACCATTGTTTGATGCCAGATCAAAATCAAGTAAATGCCTTGCAAACCAAGCCTCGCCCCAACGCCAATCTATCAGCAAGTGTTTGGTCAGGAAACTCGCAGTGATCATTCTTACTCTATTGTGCATATGACCTGTCATCTTTAGTTCGCGCATACCTGCATCTACGATCGGATACCCGGTCATGCCTTGGCACCAAGCATCGAATTCATCGGCATCATTACGCCATTCCAGTCGATCGTACTCAGACCTGAAAGATCTCTGTTCTACATGAGGAAAATGATATAATATCTGACTATAGAAATCCCGCCAAATAAGTTCACTAAGGTATGACCGACTAATTGTAATGGCAGCTTGGGCTTTTTGTCGTATAGAGATGGTTCCAAACCTGAAATGAACACTCAATCTGCTCGTACCTTCGATGGCCGGGAAATTTCTTCGCTCTTCATAATGCCTGATGATAGTTTGAGGTACGGAAAGTGGAGGAATTACTTTTTGAGTCCTTTCAAAGCCCATGTCTTTCAAAGAAATCATTGTGGATGGTTTTCCAATTTTTTCAAATTGGTGGTAATATTTGTCACAAGGATATGATCTCAAATAAAATGAATCTGTCGGATCTGCATCATCAGAAGCTAATTTAGACAGCCATTTTCGCTTGTAAGGAGTAAAAACTGTGTACGGTTTGCCATCGTCTTTGACAACTTCCTGTTTTTCAAAAATCACATGATCCTTGAAACTTTCAACACTTATCCCTTCTGATTTCCAGGAGTTTGTAAGCAAATTGTCTCTTTTTTGAGCATAGGACTCATAATCATGATTAAAGATAATCTTTTTGGGATTGAACTGCTTTACAATACCGGGCCATACATTTTCAGGTGAACCATGAAATACGTTTAAATCACTGCCCAATAAGGATAAACCTTGCTTAAGTTCAGAAATTACATCATAAATATAAGTCACACGAGCATCATTTCTATCCTCCAGCCGATCCAAAATATGTGTATCGAATATAAACACCAGCACAACTTTGTATCCGGACGTCAGCGCGTGATAAAGTCCGGCATTATCAGTTAGTCTTAAATCTCTTCTGAACCAAAAAATACAGACACTCATACTTTACTTAATTATTCTGATGCCCATAACACGACACACCTGCAAAGGTTCAGTGTTTTTCTTCAGGATTTTTTTTAGGTACCTCACAATAAGCCTTTGAAAAACATTTGTATGAATGAATGTATATATAAACGGATGCTACCATATGATTTTTATTATTTTTGTGTTCAATTTTAGAAAAGGAAGTTTTCAATGCTCATTTTCGATGCCATCTGACATAAGCTAAGTTATCTTATATTCAACCAAAAAAAGTAAAAATGGACATTCATCATATCAGAAGGGAATTCAAAAAGCAAAAATTAGAACTTAATGACTTGAGACAAGATCCTTTTGATCAGTTTGACGACTGGTTCAAAGAAGCACTTAATGAAATTACTCTCGATCCGAATGCTATGGCTCTGGCTACGGTCAGTCCCGAGGGAGTTCCAAGCTTAAGGACAGTTTTGCTAAAATACTGCGACAAGTCAGGATTTGTATTTTTCACCAACTACAACAGCAGAAAGGCTATCCAGATACAATCAAATCAACACGTTACATGTATGTTTTTGTGGTTGCCTCTTGAAAGGCAGATCATCATAGAAGGCCGGGCTGAAAAGATATCGAAAACTGAATCTCTGAAATACTTTGCTTCAAGACCGGTCGGAAGTCAACTCGGTGCATGGGTATCCAATCAAAGCAGTATCATTTCTTCCAAATCCATTTTACTCTCCAAACTGGAAGAAATCAAAAATAAATTTAAAGATGGAAAAATTCCACTTCCGGATTTCTGGGGTGGCTACAGGATCATTCCCCATCGGATTGAGTTTTGGCAGGGTGGGGAAGACAGGCTGCACGACCGGTTCCTTTATGAAAGGCTTGAAGATCAATGGGATATCAAGAGATTAGCACCGTGAATGAGACTGAATCATGTGCTATCAAAAACTAATAGAGTAAAATATTTAAAGATATAATTTAAATTGTGTTGGAAGATTGTAACTTTACACCGTTCCGCCCCATATTATAATCGTATACAAGATACAGTTACAAATATATCGTGTTAAATACTTTTATAATTATGAACCTGATGCCGGATACTAAAATTTTGTTTATTTGGGAGCAGAAGTTTAAAAAAATTTAAAATCCTTGAAGATGATTAAGAGTTTACTAATCGGCGTAATGCTGCTTTTATATTTCTGTCAGGCTGGAAAAGCTCAAGTTGATGTGGTATTTACTGATTTGGTGTGGTCAGATGAGTTTGACAACAATGGTGCCGTCAATGCACAAAAATGGCACCATCAGACACAAATACCGGCTGGCGGCAATTGGTACAACAACGAAGTACAGCATTATACAAATCGTACAGGGAATTCATTTGTTGATGGAGGTTTTTTGAATATTATGGCAAAAAAAGAGACTTTTACTGATCAGGGTTATACCAAACAATACACGTCAGCAAGGCTCAACTCTAAATTTGCTTTTAAATACGGTAGGGTAGATATTCGGGCGCAGGTTCCTATCGGTCCTGGCACATGGCCTGCCCTTTGGCTTTTAGGTAGAAATATCAGTGAACCAGGTGGTTTTTATAATGGAACATACGGCAAAATATCCTGGCCGGATTGTGGCGAAATAGATATTATGGAACATGGTATATTTCCGTCGCAACCCACCAATTTTATTGGTAGCGCGATACATACTCCATCTTCATCCGGAAATACAGTCAATAAAGGCGGCATCTTAGTCAATAATCTGGGCACAAATTATCATGTCTACTCCATGAATTGGTCCCCCAACCAAATCACTTTTTTATTGGATGGTGTGGCTTATTATACCTATAAACCTGCCGTGAAAAATGCTAGCACCTGGCCTTTTGATGCTGAACAATATCTCTTACTGAATATAGCAATGGGTGGTTTTGCAGGAACAATTCCTTCCAATTTTACACAGGCAGCTATGAAAATCGATTATATCCGAGTGTATCAGAATACTCTGGTAGACACACAAGCACCGGTAGATTTTACTGCAAGGATAGGAGCAGTAACGGGTTCGTCTGTAGAATTACTACTCAATGCTACCGACAATGGAAGTAGTATCCTTTACGATGTGACATACGGGAGTCAAAGTATCAGTACTACAAGCAGTTCTGGTATACAAAAATCATTATTGATTACCGGACTCAATCCCAATACGGCTTATACATTTAACATACGTGCAAAGGATGCAGCTAATAATCAAGCATCAAATAATCCTATTATTCTCAACGCAACAACTACTGCCGATTCTGCTTTCTTTTGTGCAGGAACATCCAATGCAGCTCAACAAGGTAGCTTTACAAAAGGATACCTTTATGAATTTAAAACAGAAGGCAATGATGTAAAAATAACCTACACATTACTTGACGAAGACAAAACTGGTCTATTCGCGTATTTATGGAGACAATCGCCATTTGGTGAAACAAACATGATGAATGCAGGAGGAAAAACTTATACACATACCTTAACGGGCCAAACAATAGGGTCAACTATATCTTACGGTGTGAAATTTGCCTTTGCAGGCGGCTTGTCAGTCACACAATACTATTCGTATGTGGTAGGAAGCCGATGTACCGTTGGCACCGGATCATTCGCAGCACCTGAAGTTTATTACAATAATCCTGTAATGGGTATCCTGACTGTTCACGCACAAAGAAAGATAGAAAAAGCCGAATTTTATGATTTATTGGGCAGAATGGTACTTTCTGTCTCATCTGATACAAATAGTATAGAAGTTGACAGATTGCCAACAGGCATTTTCATGATGGTATTAAATAATGGTGGTTCCCGTGTCATAAAGAAAATTGTAGTACAAAATTGAATAAAACCCCAATGTAAATCAAGCCTTATTATGAATTGAGTTTGTACCTTGAAATGAGATACAAAATCAAGATTAAACAGGGAACCTTACCCATTTTTGTCCGACGTACCGATCATCGACTTTTCTTTTCTTTTTTTCTTTTCCCTTTCTTGTGCATCTACCACTGCAATGGTGGTCATGTTGACCATTTCATCTACCCGGGCTCCCAATTGTACGATGTGTACAGCTCTGTCCATACCCATTAGGATAGGTCCAACTGACTCTATATCATTGAGTTCCTTCATGATTTTATATGTTATATTAGCCGACGACAGTTCCGGGAATATCAATGCATTGACTTTTTTTCCAGCTAGTTTTGAAAATGGGAAACGGTCTTTCATCATCTCCTGATTCAGTGCAAAGTCGGCTTGTATCTCACCGTCCACATCTATTTCGGGATGGTTGTCATGCAATATCTTAACAGCTTGGTTTATCTTGGTGGATAGTTCATGATCGGAAGAACCAAAATTTGAATATGACAAAAGGGCGATAGCCGGTTTGATTCCAAACATGTTCATGGTGTCAGCTGTCATTTTGGTAATACTAGCCAGGTCTTCAGCATTTGGGTTAATATTGACTGCTGTATCCGATAAAAAAAGTGGTCCTTTAGATGTCAGCATAAGATTGGTGGCCGCAATACGTTTGACATCTTCCTGACCTCCTATGACCTCCATCATGGGTTTTATTACGCTCGCATAGCCTCTGGTATAACCTGAAATTATAGCATCTGCTTCACCTTCAACAACCAGCATCGCTCCAAAATAATTGCATTCCAGCATCAATGACCTGGCATCATACAGCAAGGCCCCTTTGCGTTGACGTTTGAGCCAAAAATCATGAGCAAATTTTTCTCTTCTTTGTTTCTGTTCGGCACTTTTAGGGTCCAATACGAGGACATCTCCTGCGATCATTTCAAAACTGATTTCATACATGAGTTCGTGTATTATATCTTTATTACCCAATAATATGGGTAAGCAAATACCTTCGTCATAGGCTATCTGTGCAGCTTTTAAAACATCCAACTGATCAGCTTCAGCAAATACAACACGTTTTGGGTTTTGCTTAGCCTGATTGATCAGTTTTTTCATCCATTTGCTACCATTTCCCAATCGTTCTGCCAATTGTTCACGGTACTTTTCCCAATCTGGAATGGGTTCTTTGGCTACTCCAGATTCCATGGCAGCTTTGGCTACAGCCAATGGCACTACTTCTATCAAACGGGTATCAAATGGTTTGGGAATGATGTATTCTTTTCCAAAAGCGATGTGTTTTTCGCCGTATGTAATATTGACTTGCTCAGGCACGGCTTGTTTGGCCAAATCAGCCAAGGCATACACAGCTGCAATTTTCATATCTTCATTGATGGTGGTGGCTCTTACGTCCAACGCACCCCTGAAAATATATGGGAATCCCAACACATTATTGACCTGATTGGGAAAATCTGAACGTCCGGAAGCCATCAGCAGATCACTACGAGTACTCATCGCCAGATTGTAATCTATTTCGGGATTGGGATTGGCCAATGCAAAGACAATAGGATTGGGTGCCATTTTTAACAACATTTCCGGTGTCAAAACATCCGCTTTGGACAATCCCAGAAACATATCAGCACCTGCTATGGCATCATCCAATGTATCAACGTCAATACTTGTCGCAAATTCCAATTTTTCTTGTGACAGATCAGAACGATCCTTACGGATCACTCCTTTGCTGTCCAACATGATCATATTTTCAGGATTGATGCCCAATTTTTTGTACAATCGCGAACAGGAAATAGCTGAAGCGCCTGCTCCATTGACCACTATTCTGATCTCATTGAGTTTTTTTCCTACAATTTCACAAGCATTCAACAAACCTGCTGCCGAAATGATGGCAGTACCATGTTGGTCATCATGCATCAATGGAATATCCAACTCTGCTTTTAACCGTCTTTCTATTTCAAATGCTTCGGGTGCTTTAATGTCTTCCAAATTGATACCTCCAAATGTGGGAGCAATTCCTTTGACAATCTGAATGAACTTTTCAGGGTCTTTTTCGTCAATTTCAATATCAAATACATCAATATCGGCAAATATTTTAAATAGCAATCCTTTGCCTTCCATCACCGGTTTTCCTGCTAAAGCTCCGATGTCTCCCAATCCCAAAACAGCCGTACCATTGGATATGACTGCCACCAGATTACCCTTGGAAGTGTACCTATAAGCATCATGCGGATTTTTTTCGATTGCCAGACATGGTGCTGCTACTCCGGGTGAATAAGCCAATGCCAGATCGCGTTGTGTAGAGTGTTTTTTGGTTGGAACTACCGATATCTTTCCGGGTGTCGGAAACTCATGGTATAATAAAGCGTCCTTGTTTAATTTTTCATTTGATGACATAAGAAAAAGAATTTTTATTTTTGGTACACAAATGTAATTAAATTTACGGTTTGTATAACTGATTTATGTCATCTTGGACAGATTTACATAATCATCTATGATGAACCAAACAAATGTAAAATCTGAGGTGAACACATATAAAATTACCCAATAATCCATTGATTAACATATGAGGGAGTGGTTTTTTCTGAAGGAAAAAATGAAGCTAACGATTTTGTTTGATCATGAAGAAACCCTGCCTCGCCGGCCAAGCGGGTGATCATAATTTTGATCGGCAAAAATAGCAACCAATATGTTGGAGTTGGAAAGTCTCCTATTCTGAAGTTATGCTTCGGGTTCCCGCACTAAATTGACTTACACGTCAATTTTTTTCTTTAACTTGCAAAGAAAACCGTTTGGTCATTTTCGTTCTTTGAAATACTTTAGTATTCATGAGCACCAGAGATAAAGATTGTGCAAATAATTTATGATGTTTGCAGGAATAACAAGTGACGGTCTATCAATAGAAGTAGTATTCGCTGCAAGCCGATGTTTGCAGTTCAGTCGTTAAAAAGTGAAATCGTTCACTTTTTTGCTACGTAATAATCCTTCATTTTCGTTCTTTGAATTTATGATATTTGCCACAACATACCTGCATTATCTCCTGTTTATTTTTGATTTTCCGCTCAGGTTAGGTAAAATTAATGAACAACTATTGTTGCAAATACATGAAGCGACTGAAGCTGCTAAACAACTCGAAAATTATTTAATTCTGGTTGGCAATAATCTTTCAGCATTCGACAAAGTACAAGAAAGTGGGTTGACTCTATTGTTCTACGACCTGATTCAACAGATAAAGAATATAAGGCAGGTAATATCCATAATTGACAGTCTTGAGCAAAAACTCAATAAAGAGTTGGAAGATATACAGTCTGCACTTGAGAAAAAGTAAAGAATGTATTCATGAAAATTTACGAAATACTGATCGAATGATGGTTCACCTTGATACGATGAAACAAGAAGCAAGTAATCATATCGAATCATTGAAGAATGAAAAACGACTTTATCTTGACAATGTGTGAAATGGATAACATTGTGATTTTAAGGTAAAAAAAAGCGTTATCCCCAAGCCAATATCAAATTTATTATCGGCACATTTTTCTAAAGACAAGCGTACTTGATAGCAGTCCGTAGACCATCACCGTGATAGAACTGATGGGCATCAAAATGGCAGCAACTACAGGAGAGAGTTCACCTCTCACAGCAAAATAGAGACCTAAAACATTGTATAGAAACGCCAGTACAAATGCGCCAATAATAATCCATCTGGCTTTTTTCAGAAATCTGAGATAACTTAGCAATGATGGAAATGCTTTTGCTCCCAATATGGCATCACAAGCCGGAGTGAAATTATTGGAATCTTCAGAAATGACTATGCCTACATTACTCTGCATCAGTGCACCTGCATCATTAAGTCCGTCACCTATCATCATCACATTTCGGCCTTTGGCTTGCATTTGTTTTATATGATTCAATTTGTCCAATGGGGTTTGATGAAATGTCATAGTTGCATTTTGCGGGAAAAATGACTTTAATCGGGCTTCTTCTTTATCGTTGTCACCAGACAAAATCGTCACACTATAACTTTTACCAAGTGTTTCTACAAGCTCTTCAACACCTTCACGCAGCTTATGTTCGATAGAAAACCATGTGACTACATGACCGTTAACTTCCGCTACGACACTTTTATGTTCATTTTTGGCTGAACCTTCGATAAATAGGGGAGATCCTACTCTGACCTGGTCATCCGCAAATACTGAAGTGATACCCTGACCTGTGATTTCTTTAAACTTTTCCGGTTCTTTGCTGTAGTCTCCGGGCAGTATACTAAAAATAGCCTTGGAAAGAGGGTGGTTTGATTGGTAGACTGCACTTTTTATAAGGTAACATTCTCTGGTGGTGAGTTGTGGTCCTGATATCGTAGCTTCGATGTTTTTATGGTCTGTGATGGTACCTGTTTTGTCAAAAATGATGTCATCGATTTGCTGAATTCTATCAATCACTTGTACATTTTTAAGATAAAAAAATCTTTTCCCAAGTAAACGTAAGATATTGCCGTAACTGAAAGGAAGTGCCAGGGCCAAAGCACAGGGACATGCTACAATGAGTACCGCTGTAAATGCATTGAATGCCACTGACTTATCAATGATAAGCCAGTAAATCAAAGTAAGTATAGCGATGAGCATGATAGTAATTGTAAAATATTTGCCTATTTGCGATATTAAGGTTTGTGTTTTGGCCTCTTTATCTATTTTGAATGAATCTTCATCCCACAATTTGGTGAGATATGATTGATCCACCTTTTTGATTAATTGAAGTTGAATATTTGAGCCTACTATCTTTCCGCCAGCAAAAAGTTTATCTCCTTCTTTTTTCTTTCTCAGATCGGATTCTCCGGTGACAAAACTATAATCTACAGTAGCCTCACCTTTCAAAAGCAGTGCATCACCAGCGATGATTTCTTCATTTTTGACCAGTAAGATGTCACCTGCTTCCAACTTGTCAAGGCTTCTGGAAACCCACTCGCCGTTTTCTTTTACCAAAGACGAAATGGGGAAATATGATTTGTAATTTCTGTCAAAAGCTATCGAATAAAATGTGTAATGCTGAAACCACTTACCAATCAAAAGGAAAAAAACAAATCCGGCCAGACTATCCAAATATCCTTCTCCAGTAGCTGTTACGATCTCAAACACACTCCTGAAAAATAAAGTCAACATTCCTACAGCTATAGGGATGTCAATGTTGATTTGCTTCATTCTAAAGGTCCAGTAGGCAGATCTGATGTAATCAAATCCACTATATAGCAATACTGGAAGGGCCAAAATGATATTGATGTACCCTATATAAAATTTTACTGAAGCATGCTCAAAACCAAGGTACTCCGGAAAACTCAGTAACATGATATTACCAAACGAAAAACCCGCTAATCCAAGTTTATAGTAAAGACTTCTGTCATGGATATCCGCTTTGGAATTGGAGAGTTTTTGAAGATTAAGTTCAGGTGGATAGCCTATCATTGCCAGTTTTTCCACAACTTGTCTTAAAGTGATTTTGGACGGATCGTAACTGATGGTGGCTGATTTTCGTAAAAAATTCACCCTTGAACCCAGTATTCCCTGATCTAGTTTGTTGAGATTTTCTAATAACCATATACAGGATGAACAATGTACCTGTGGCAGAGTAAAACTTATTTTGCAGATATGATCGTCCCTGAATTCCAATAAATTGTTGATGACATCATCATCATCCAAAAACTTATAATCTTTTGAAAGAATCGATCTTTGGCTTATGCCGGGCTTTTCCTGAAATGCATAGTAATCACCTAAGTCGTGGTCTTTGAGGACAGAATATACCACCTTGCAGCCATTGCAACAAAAATCCTTTCCATCATGGACGGGATGATCATTTGGGCATTCATCGCCGCAGTGAGAACACTCCACAGTAGTGTGGTGTTCTGCTGATTTAAGTTTAAACATGTCACTCAATTGTTTTGACATGGCAAAAATAGATTCCGTTTGAAGTCATTAATTTGATTTTTGTCAATCAGTATTATGATTTTACTCATATCAGTAGTCAAAGGTTGAATTTCCATAGTTTTACGAACCTTTTTTATTTATAAATACACTGATCACCTGTCCCAATCCCAAGCCTGCAATACTAGCAATAAAACCTGGAAACAATGGGTTTATCTCAGAAATTGTGAATACTCTGAATATGATATAGACAATAGTACCAAGTAGCATAGAAGAAATGGCTGCCAATTTGTTTGTATGTCCAAAAAACAAAGTAGCTACAAATGGTATAAAAATAGTAACAAGCCCTATCACACTTGACTCACCGACCAAATCAAAAATGTTTTGGCTACTTAGAGCAAGAAAATAAGCACTCAATCCTATTATTATAACTGAGAGCCGAGTATATAATAAAAACCTTTTGTCATTGATTATTTTTTGCTGAAGTGGCTTGATGATGTTTTCAGATAGCAGACTTGCCGGTGCTAGTAATGCACCACTGCAGGTACTCATGATGGCACTGAGCAGGGACCCAAAAAATAAGATTTGCACCCACATAGGCATATTCATTAAGACTAATCGGGGTAAGGCAAGCTGGAGATCGCCCTGCATCAGAGAAGGATCTATAAGCTTTGTCGCAGTGATCAAATATAATGGCAGCATCGAAAAAATCAAATATAAAATAGCTCCGAAAATAGTTGAATAAAAAGCTGCAGAATTGCTTCTGGCGGAATTGATCCTTTGAAAAATGTCCTGTGAAGCAATGCTGCCAAATCCAAGCACCATCCAGGCCGAGAGCCAGTTAAGCCAGCTCACAGAATTATTTTCAGGAAAAAATCTTGTTTGTTCAGGAGTTAGACTATTTGCTATTGGTAGTATACCCCCCGTTATGTCCGTAACATACCATGCCACAACCATCAATCCTACTACAATCAAGATGCTTTGAATAAAGTCAGTGACAGACACAGCCCACATCCCACCAGTAAAAGTATACAGTACTACAACTGAGATGCTGATCAACATCCCGTTTTGGAGGCTGATATCCATTAAGGATTGAGAAATCAGTCCTAATGCTACCACCTGGGCAGCTGCATATCCGACAAAACTTACTATCATAAGCGCCGAGCTGAACATTTCTATTTTAGGGCCATAGTTCTTTCGGAATAAGTCTCCTATAGTATATACATTCAGTGCATAGAGGCGTCTGGAAAAAAATAAACCCACCAAAAGAAGGCATAACACTCCTCCTAACGGATCTTCAATCACTCCAATGAATCCGTGGCTTGCAAATTCTGAGCTCGCTCCAAATACAGTTTCACTGCCAAACCATAAGGCAAATAAAGCTGCTGTGTTTAAGGCAGGGTGCAGATTTCTGCCTGCGTTGATAAAGTCGCCTGCATTATTCACTCTTCGGGATGCGTAAAACCCCACACCCAAAGTCACAAGAAAATATATAACAATGGAAAGTTGCAGCATTTTGCTTTTAGGTAAATCTTATTTATTTACTGTTTTTACAGTTTTCTGTGGCAACAATGAAAGATCAAAAAATTGAGATATTAATTTTCCGGCTTTCTTCAATTCTTCAGTAGGAGGTAAAAAAACAATTCTAAAATGTGATTTGTCCTGATGATTGAAGCCTGAACCCGGAACGATGAGTACATGTTTCTCTTCCAGTAGTCTGTATGCAAAATCTTCATCATCAATAAAATTAAATTTTTTCAGATCTATTTTCGGAAACAGGTACAATGCTCCTTTTGGTTTTACACAAGTCACACCCGGGATATCAGTAATCATATAATGTATCAAATCCCTTTGTTGTGTGAGTCTGCCGTCTGGAGACACCAGATCATCAATACTCTGATATCCACCCAAAGCTGTTTGTATACCAAATTGGGTTGGAACATTAGCGCACAATCTCATACTTGCCAGTAAATTGAGCCCTTCAGCTATAGATTTCGCTTTATGTACAGGTCCACTCAGAATCAGCCAACCTCCTCTGAATCCTGCTGCCCGGTAATTTTTGGATAGGCCACCATATGTAAATATCAGGACATCGTCACTTAGCGCTGCAGTGGGGTGATGCTTATGATTGTCATAAAGCACTTTATCATATATTTCATCCGAAAATAGGATCATTTTTTTTTCCTGTGCAATTTTTATGATGTCGGTGATGATATCTTTTTCGTATACTGCACCAGTCGGATTATTGGGATTGATCAGTACTATACCTTTTGTTTTTGAAGTAATTTTTGAAGTGATATCCTGAATATCAGGATTCCAATCTGAATCTTCGTCACAAATATAATGTACGGGTTTGCCGCCAGCCAGGGCAATAGCTGTGGTCCAGAGTGGATAATCAGGCGATGGCACTAATATCTCATCTCCGTCATTGACAACTGCCTGCATACTCATGATGATAAGTTCGCTCACTCCATTACCGATATAAATATCATCTATAGTGACACCTTTTATTCCTTGTTGCTGAGTATAATGCATCACCGCCTTTCTGGCCGAAAAAATACCCATATGATGGGAATATCCTTGAGCATTTCTAAGATTCAGAATCATATCATGTACTATCTCATCAGGTACGTCAAAACCAAAAGGTGCCGGGTTTCCGATATTGAGTTGAATGATTTTTTGTCCGGTTGCTTCCAGCTGCTGGGCCTTATCAAAAATTGGTCCTCTGATAGCATAACTAAGTTGGTCGAGCCTATTACTTTTATTATATTGCATTTCTGTGATGTTGAAGTCGCTGTTGAAGCTGCAAATTTAATTAAAACTTAACAATACTCCTAAAATTCCGGAATGAGATTAGTAGTAATGGTTTACATCATTGGTTATCTATGATCCTTCACTTTTTACTTTATCGGGATTATCTTTTATGAATGACGCCCAACCGGAATGTTTTTTACCTCCACCTGTAATACTACCGGTCTGATTGAAGTGGGTTACTGCTACTCCAAGGGCATCAGTCGCATCAAAGTGTTTGGATGTTATTTTGATTTTCAATATACTTTCCAACATTGCAGCGACCTGCTCTTTTGAAGCATTTCCGTTTCCGGTGATGGATTGTTTGATTTTTTTAGGGGCATATTCCTGGATTTCCAATCCCATGGTCATAGCAGCAGCCATAGCTACACCTTGTGCTCGCCCCAGTTTTAGCATGGATTGTACATTTTTACCATAAAAAGGCGCTTCTATGGCCAATTGTTTGGGCAAGTAAGATTCTATAATTTCCTGAAGCTGCAGAAAGATTTCCTTCAATTTTTCATGATGATCTTCATATTTGTCGAGATGGAAAACCCCGAAATTCAGCACTTTTAAGTTTGAACCATGAACTTCAAGCACCGCATAACCCAAAATATTGGTGCCGGGGTCTACCCCCAGGATCTTATAAGCATCCACTTGTTGTTTGACCAATTTCATTATCCGTTATGGTTCATACAGCAAAGATGCTCATTTTTTTTCAAATCAAATAGTAGTTTTTAATAATATGTTTGGCAAAACAATGTTAGAGTATTTTTATAATTTCACCATTTCACACATATTGGTACTGTATGTTTTATGTAACCTTGTATTTTTTATCGTCCTATCGCATTCAGAAAACTTGAGAAATGGTCTCTATTCAGGATTTGCCCTGTACCCGTTTGTTTATATTTTTTGATTCACTTTTACAGTGTCAATACTAATCTGCGTATGATGCTCCTTCAACCGTAGTGTACGAATGCCGTCCCTGTCTTGAATTAAGGCATGATCTTGGTGATCGCAAAATTGATGACCTGTGAGTCCGCACGGACAACTAATAGTTGCAATAAAAAGTAACAGAAATGCTTTAATTAAAAATTTCATATAGATGCTTAAGAATGGCTTAAAAATACCATATTTCTATATGAAATAGGCAATCTGCATGTCCTAGTATTTTGTACAAACAAATAAATGGCCAAAGATAATCCAAGTTTACCAAAAATGAATCGAACATCAGAAGAAAACCAGGCTCATAAGACTTATGATCAATACAACTATTAATCCTATCATAATGTAAAATCCTGATGTAATACAGAATTTTACAAATGTTTTGAAAATCCCCTGCTTATAATATTTGTATATAGATACATACAGCAACAAAGGCAACAAAATGGTGAATGATATTGAAATAAACTCAAACATCTTGTCTTCGTTTGAGAAATAATTCCTTGCCAGAAAAACTATAAGCGTGACGATAATAAAACATAAAGAGTGCACATTCATCCAAAATACCAGATGTTCTACATAATACTTCTTGTGTCGAATGTATATCAGTTTAAATAACCATCCTAACAATAAAACTGCAACCAATAACCCCCAAGCTGCATTTCCAAGAGCGTACTTTATGGTTCCGGCCCTATCTAAATTGATTTTAATGTATTGTTTGATGGCTATTTTTTCTGGAAATGTTGAAATATTGTACTTTTTATAGATTGAATCAACAGGTAACTCAATAGCATCTTTTCTGGTAATCGGATATAGTACTCCAAAAATTTTCGCTTGCATTAGAGTATCTTGTTCCGGTAGTAATGTACCATCGAAGAGTCGGGTTTCTAATGAATCAGCAAATGGTTTGATTTGTATGTTATCGTCAAACTCAATTTTTTCATCTTTAAATTTTTTATAAAGTTCTGAGCGCTCCAGGATGCGGTATTCATCATTTGATTTGATTTTATTATTATCAATAGATGTCAATGACACAAGATATCCAAAATGGAACAATAAGGTTACCAGGAACAATCGCATGGGATTAAAGAAAGATTGTCTTTTGCCTGCTACATAATATTCCGTGAGCTTCCAGGGTGCCCAGATGTACTTCAAAGTTTTGAACAATGTGTTGTCTAAATTGAATAATGAACTCCAAAAGTTGCTGAATAACTCTTTTATGGTAAGTAGATGTGCATTTCTTTTTTGACCGCAATGCCTACAGTAATGCGCTGACTCGTCGATGGCAGTATTGCAATTTTTACAATTTGACATATATACTATAAGATAAGTTTGATGTAAAAGTAGGAATTAAATTTCCTTTTACAATGATTTGACACAAATTATAGACTAACAGACACATCTCATCACTCAAATTTCTGAATTTACACCCATCATATGGTCAGGAGTCGTGAAGTTGAATTCTGCCAATTGAGAACAATCCCAAATCTTAATAAAAAATGACTCTACCATAAATGGTGTAAACTACATATTAGTATTTGGTATAATGTTTGCACTATACAAATACAGATATTGAAATTTTAAAATATGAATCATTTATTATTTATAAAAGTTTGAATATCAATTAAATATGAATTTCTATTTCTTTTAATAATTATTTTTAATAAATTATATCGTGAGTAAAGTTCAACCTTTTTCATTCCTTAAACACCAAAAAATGAAAAATTATTTCACACTTTTTATGTTAGTTTTTACATGTTTTGTAAATATTAATGCGACTCATTCAGCGGGAGGGGCTACCAGAAATTTTGTCGAAAACCCAGACAGATCATCTATGAAACTGATCCCTTGGTTATATCAGGACCCTCAGGAGTTGGCTATGATGATGCCTACATGTCCAATCATTGCTCCTATTAATTTAGGACCTGGACAGTGTACTAGGGTGGTCAATTATAATTTGACCCAAAATCCTTTAGTACCTTCGCCTTTAGACACTGTTTTCACCCAAAATGCCAATAATAATATTGTTGGTGCAAAATATTGTCCGAACGGAACTACATCTTATAAAAGGACATTTTACAATGGTAAATATACAGATATCAGGATAAACCAGATCACAGTTGGAGTGTATAGCAGTGTGAATAGTCCGATCATCACAATTCGATTTACCAATACAGCAGGGACTGTAGTTTATGGGTCAGACCAATATACCATTCCTGATCTCAGTTTGATGACACATAATATTATACCTTCAAGCACTATTAAAATTCCAGCAAGATCTACTTATATTATGGAGGTCATAAGCAGCCAGCCGGGTGTTTCTGCATTCATGCTAGGAAGAACTATTCAAGCTTCACCGACAGAAGCTGTAATTTCAAGTTGCGTTGGCTTTAATGAATTCAATAACAGTGCAAATTCCTTCTATTTTATTTGTACTGCAACACCTGACGATTATCGAATTGTAAACACATCCACACCACCACTCAACCTACTCAATTCAGGAAGTAGTTTTCCTATCGGGACTTCAAATATGAGCTACTCTATATACGAACCAACAGTAAGTATACCAACAAACTGTAGTTTTCAGATAACTCTTAATGAGTTTGTACCAAGTAACACATCACTGGCCTGCAATGATCTAGTCCAGGTATCACTCGATGACAAGTGCGAAATGATAGTCACCCCTGATATGCTTCTCGAAGGAGATCATTATGGTTGCTATAACAATTATACTGTGCAGATCACGGGGCTCAACGGGCAAAACCTCGGCAATAAAGTGTCAAAAGTAAATATAGGTCAAACGCTGAAAACCAGAATCACATCTCCCAATGGCAACAGTTGCTGGGGTGAGATTTTTGTACAGGACAAATTAGGACCTGTCTTGCAGTGTGGCGATATCTACGCGACCTGTGCAGAAAGTCTGGAGCCGGGGACCAACTTACCATCAAAAGTACCCGTTATAGCAACTATAGCCAATAAGTCACTGACTACCTTAGGTGCTACAGGAATGAAGGATATTACTATTTCAGTAGGAAATATCCCTGGAAGTACGATCAATGATCTCGATGTGTTTCTTAATATTAAGCATGATAGAATATCTGATGTTGCAGCTGAGATCGTTTCTCCTGATGGTATTGTGGTGCCACTTTTTTTAAGGCAAACTTCATGTACCAGTGGAAAAGACTTGAGTGCAAGTTTTGATGACCAAGCAGCAGGGGCCATTTCTTGCAGCAATACGAATCAACCGGCAATTTCGGGCAGATTGAAGTCTGCAGGATCTTTATCTTTATTTAATGGAAAACCTTTAGGTGGTACCTGGAGAGTAAGAATATATGATCTGGTTGGAGGCGTTGATGGCACTGTTGAAGATGTCCACCTTATTTTCGGACAATCAGGAGGAAAAGTGAGTTTCCCCTTTGCGGCTACAAGTCAGGTTACATCTTTGGGCGACAGATCTTATAGAGTGTTAGGTTTGGACTCTTGCAGTGCGGTTCATCTGACATACGAAGATACGTTGGTAAGAGAGTCTTGTACTGATACATATGCACAGGTCATAGACAGATGCTGGACAGCCAGAGATGCATCAGGCAATATAAGTAGTTGTTGCCAGAGAATACATGTATATAGAAATAGCCTGTCTGCCTTGGTTTTTCCGCCAAATTTTGATGGGACTCCCGGCAATCGGCCACCTTTATCTTGTGAGATATTCGGAGACTCTATACCTTCTGTTGATACTACAGGAGTTCCTGATGGCGATTTTTGTGGTAAAGTTCAGGTATTTAGCCCGGTTGACGTCAAAATAGACATCTGCCCCAAGTCGTATAAGCTGCTTAGAACTTTTAAAGTGGTAGATTGGTGTACCGGAACTGTCATCTTACACAACCAGATCATCAAAGTGATGGATAACAAAGGACCGGAGTTGGAATGCCCACCAAATGTCACTATTTCAACAGATGACTATACCTGTTCTTCTACATACATAGTCCCCAGGCCTAAGATAATAAAAGAATGTTCGGGTGCGATGAGTTATAAATTGGAGCATGTGTTTGATGAAGTCCCTTTTGCTGAATTTGGAGTCGCAGGTGTTAACCAACTTACCCGAACTATTACCGGTCTTCCGTTGGGATCAAATACCATCAGATGGATCGTCACAGATTCATGTGGTAATGCTGATACGTGCTCATTTAAAGTCCTGGTGAGGGATGATGACAGACCAAGCGCTGTGTGCGATATTTTTACAATAGCTTCGATCACCGGTGGTGGTAAAGCTATAGTCAATGCTGAGACATTTGATGATGGCAGTAACGACAATTGTGGTATCCTTAAGTTTGAGGCACGAAAAATGACTGACTCATGTGGATTTGGGACGGTTAACTTTACATCTACAGTAGAGTTTTGTTGTGCTGAGGTCAACACTTCTGTGATGGTCGAGATGCGTGTCACCGATGTGAACGGCAATAGTAATACCTGTATGGTAGAAGTAAAAGTTCATGACAAGTTGCCGCCATATATCACAAAGTGTCCGGCGGATATTACTTTAGAGTGTCAGGCAGATCATAGAGATACAAGCATCACAGGATGGCCTGAGTATGTTGATAACTGTGTAGTGGATTCAGTATGGTACAAAGATACCGATTCTATCTCACAATGTGGTACGGGTGTAGTTACCAGACTTTGGACTGTTAAAGACAAACAAAATTTGCGCCATAGCTGTGTTCAGGTAATAACGCTGATAGATTCTGACCCATTCTATGTAAACAGAAACGATCCATTTGATCCATATGATGACATCGTATGGCCAAAGAATTATTTTACACCAAAGTGCCTGGCCCAATTAGATCCAAAAAATCTGCCGGACAGTTCAGCATACCCTAAGATAACTGATGATTCTTGTAGCCTGGTAGCAGCACATTACAAAGATCAGGTGTTCAAATTTGCTGATGGTGCCTGCGAAAAAATATTAAGGACATGGACAGTGATTGATTGGTGTACGTATAAGGAAGCTTATGAAAATCATAATGACGAGCATGATTTCATTCCTGGAAAATATGAATACATTCAGATAATTAAACTTAATAATGACGTACCTCCTCAATTTGAATTTGCGTGTATTGACAGAATTATTCCTTCATATGGAGAATGCAGTGAGACCGTCAAATTTAATATGACAGCCATAGATGATTGTCCTGAAGGAAATGACAGTATCAGATGGAGGTATGAATTATATACTGAAAACGGAATTGTACCTATTGATATAATCAATTCAAGATTTTTTGAACGAACACTTAACAATGGTAAATATCGGGTTAAATGGATAATAGAAGATAAATGTGGTAATCGAGCTATATGTGAGCACAAATTGACGCTGGTGGAGAGCAAAAAACCAACACCATACTGTCATACATCACTTACAACAGCTGTAATGAATAATAACGGTTCAGTAGAAATATGGGCAAAAGACTATGACAGGGGTGGTTTTGACAATTGTACCCATCAGGATAGTATAATCTTTACCTTTTTTGATGCATTGCCTATAGATACCATGCTGTACAGAGAGCATTATTTTAAAGAAAAAGGAAAAAGAGCAACAAAGGCAGAATACGAAGCCGGGAATGCGCAGATATGGAAGCCTCTTCAAAAATCTTCAGGCATGTTATTTGATTGTAGTGATATTCCAAATGGCAAATCACAGCAAGTATCATTGAATGTCACCCTTACAGATCGGGCAGGCAACCAGGATTACTGTACGATTCATTTGATCCTGCAGGATAACTCAGGTATTTGTCCGGACTCAGACCAGATTGTTGCTGGCATCAGCGGAAGAGTTACATCAAATACCATAGGAAAGATCGGGACGGATGTCGTTATCGAAAGTAATGCACCTGAGGCAAGTAAAACTATCCGCACAGATGCAGGAGGTCAGTATTCATTTAATGCATTACCGGTCAATTATAATTATACCGTTAGAATGGAAGACGATAGCGATATATTGAATGGTGTCACCACTTTAGATCTTGTGATGATACAAAGACATATCCTTGGAATTGAAGAATTTAATGATGCCAAAAAGACAATTGCTGCCGATATTGATAATAGTCAGAAGATCACAGCTGCAGATCTTGTGGCTATGCGTAAAGTGATTTTAGGGATTACCAATAGTTTCCCCAACAGTCAGAAGTCATGGCGGTTCCTAATATCAGATTTCAGTGCTGCAGGAAATATCAGTCCATTTCCATACAATGAAAAATATGAATTTAAGAATTTGACTGAAGTAAAAACCAATCAGAATTTCTTCGCTATAAAGATCGGAGATATCAATCATTCGGCAAAAGTTAATGTAAACGAAACTCAAACAGAGCCAAGGAGTAACAAAACACTTACTTTGGAAACTGAAGTCAGGAAAGTAAGTGGTTCAGATGAAATTATGATCCCTGTGTATTCAGGATCATTCGAAGATTTGCTTGGCTATCAGTTTACATTGCACTTTGATCATAAAAACCTTGATTTCCTGGAAATCATCCCAGGTGCGGTAAATGTAACAGAACAGAATTTTGGATTCCAGATGCTTGATAAAGGTATGATACCCACAAGCTGGAATAGTGGACTTCCTGTAAAAGTCAATACATCTGAGCCATTATTTACACTTAGATTCAGAAATAAAGGCAAGCTCCTAATTGTCAATGATGTGGCATTGAGCTCAGCTGTCACTACGGCTGAGGCATATGATGTTGATTTGCGTAAAATGCCCGTCAAATTGTCTCAAAGAACTAAAGATCATGTCGCGACCACATTTGAACTAAAGCAAAACGTACCAAATCCTTTCAATGAGAGTTCGCAAATAAGTTTCTTATTACCGGAATCTGCATTTGCAAAACTAACTATTACTGATGTGGCAGGAAAAGTGATTAAAGTGATTGAAAGAGCATTTGATAAAGGAGAAAACCATGTTTTGATAAATAAAATCGAACTGGGAGCTACCGGAATGTTGATTTACAAACTTGAAAGCGGAAGCTTTACAGATACCAAGAAGATGATTCTTTTAGAGTAAAAAGTTGTGTTTAGATTGAAATAGAATTGCGGCTGCTGCGAATTTAAATATTTGCAGCAGCCTTTTTTACGCCTTTTTTTCCGTGATTTCTTGAAATTGCTCTACCTGATTGTTAAAACTTGGGGATTCAGCCGTCAAAAAACTTGTCTTCGAAAACAAGCTTCCTGAAGTTGTTTCGGCTCTGTTCCGTCTTCTGGTTTTATTCAGCTTTTTGGTGTGCAATGACTGTGTAAAGCAGGCTTATAATTATTTTTGAAATACAAAAACCAAAATTATTGGGTGTATCCCCAAATTGCACTTTAATAAAAATTCCTTTTGTTTTACAACAGCCTAAAGGGTGACAAAAAGAATTTTATAACGATTGAATGAAAAAATGGGGTGCACCCAAAAATAATAAGTTATGAAACATCCACGACTTGTCAGGACGTAAAGGAGAAGGATTATTGTGGCTTGACTGCCAAAAGAAGAGTTGGCAGTTGTTCGACCTGCCTCCGGTACGGCGAGGCAGGTCTGACATTAATAACAGGCACTTGGAGAATGCTAAATTATACCAAGAATAAAATAAATTGCGAAAAACATACATATAAAATAAAATATATGTATATTTGTTTTATGGTTTTAGAAATAGACAACACTACACTTAAACTCTTAAGGCAAATTCAGCGCAATACTTCTGATAGGACTGAATATGTAAAAGTTTCTTGTGTCATTTTATACACGAGAAAATACTCCCTGAAAGGGTAGCCTTTCTTCTTGGTGTTGATTTATCAACAGTCTATCGTTATGTCAGTTTATATAAGGTAAAGGGTTTAGATTTTTGCAAACCAATCATGAAGGATACAGTGGGAAATTAGATGATGATCAGATACTACAATTAACATCAGAGTTACAGTCAAAGCTTTATCTTACTTCAGATGAGATTATAGACTGGGTGGTGGTTCAATTTAGCATTCTTTTTACCAAAAATGGTATGGTGAAATTACTGCACCGAATAGGCTTTAGCTATAAGAAGACAAAACAAGTCCCGTTTGAAGCTGATATACAAAGACAACAAGACTTTGTAAAAGAAGAACTTAACACCATCATCGAGGGGGCAAGACAAGGAAAGAGCAAGGTATATTTCATGGATGCGGAACATCCACACATAATACTAGGAGTACATATGGATGGATACAAAGAGGTAAAGAGAAGGAATTACTGACTGTTAGTGGTAGAGACAGGGTTAACATTAACGGTGCATTGAATGCATTAGATCCCACAGATATACAAGTATTGGAATGTGAGTCGGTCAACACCCAAACGACTAAAGACTTAGATTTGAAAATTTTGGAATCGAATCAAGGAATAGATAAAATATATACTATAGCAGATAATGCGAGATATTATAAAAATAAAGAATTGAAGGAGTGGCTAAAAGATACAAAGATAGAACAAGTGTTTTTACCTCCTTATTCGCCGAATTTGAACATCATAGAAAGGCTATGGAAGTTCCTAAAGAAAAAAGTAATAAATTCTACTTTCTTTAGAACCAAGCATGAATTTCGAGAGGCAGTCCACACTTTTTTTGAAAATGTGGGTCAATATAAAAATGAGTTAGCTTCATTGTTGACCCTTAATTTCCCTATACTAAATTCGCAATCCATTTTATTGTAGGTATAAACATAAAAGTATGAAATGAGTATGAATCCATCTTTGTGGTACACAAACCGGGAATATTATTTTCATACGAATTCCACCTGATAATTAAAAATCAAATAAAAATAAACAGATGAAAGTACCTTTTATAAAGTTAGTGATGATAACCGGTGCTACTTCAGGTATCGGAAGTGCGGCAGCTAAGATATTTGCAAAAAATGGATTCAATCTTGTGATCACAGGTAGAAGAAAAGATCGTCTGGAAGATCTCAAGAAAAAGCTTCAAACAAAATATGGTGTGGAAATTGTCACTCTTTGCTTTGATATCAGAGATAACGAAGCAGTAAAAAAAGCCTGGAAGTCATTAAAAATGGACTGGCGGCAGATAGATGTTTTGGTCAATAATGCTGGGCTGGCAAAAGGATTTCATCCGATACATGAAGGGCTTCTGGAAGATTGGGAGACTATGATCGATACCAATATAAAGGGCTTGCTGTATATCACTCGGCTAGTAAGTCCGGTGATGGTAAAAAACCAAAAAGGACATATCATCAACGTTTGTTCTACTGCAGGCCATGAAGTATACCCCAATGGCAATGTATACTCAGCAACAAAATTTGGCGTAGATGCATTGACCCGAAGTATGAGACTGGATCTGTACAAGCATGGTATCAGAGTGAGTCAGGTATCTCCGGGTCATGTAGAAGAAACTGAGTTTGCCCTGGTAAGATTTGATGGAGACGAAAAAAGATCAAAAATATATGAAGACTTTACTCCACTGAAATCCAAAGATGTGGCAGAAATCATATATTTTATGGCATCGAGAAGTAAGCACATCAATATCCAGGATGTCCTTGTCATGGGTACCCAACAAGCAGGAAGCAATTTTATCGATAGGAGCGGAAGAAAGGACTGATACATTTTGAACAAAACCAAGGGATGTATGTTTGTCTGTGAATCGTTTGAAATAATATAAGAATATGTTTAAACTTTTATAATATGGTTTTAGAGTATGTTTAAATTTTTATGTTGAGCGAAAGTGAGAATTTAATTTGGACAAGAGACTGAATGGTCTCGTGGACGAGTTAAACTTCAAAAAGGCCCCCCGCCCCCCGCGGGAATAATTAGGGGGGCGGGCTCGGCGGGCTTGACGCGGTACGGCGACAAACGCTGGCTAAAAAATTTGCCACTTGGCCAAAAGTTAAACATACTCTTAGGAATGATTGATGATAGTATCGTTTTATACCGACGAGAATTATTAATATAATACTAATAATTCTGTCGCCATAATACTCAAAATCAATAATTTGGTAAATAAAATTTTAGCAAACCAATTTATTTTGAGTATATTTTAGAGTATGTTTAAATTTTTATTGTCTTAAAATCAATGTATTATGAACCTGACTTCAAAATAATCGTCTTATTTAGTTCACCTGCCCGCCTATGACATAGTTGTCAGGCAGGCTAAATGCGTTGATTATTTTATTGTCACAGAACCATAATCTCTTGATTTACCACTAAGAAAAATTTTAAACATACTCTTAATTTGGGTTCAATCCGAAAAATTTAACTTTTCTTTTGAAACTATTTTGTTTTGTTTTTGATTATATAAGAGTATGTTTAAATTTTGTTTTTGGATAATAAAATGGAGTTATTTTGAGCGAAAAGAGGCAAATTTAGCAGTCGAATGTGGGCAATTCGACGAAAAATTTAACGAATTTGTAGTCAAAATAAAACATTTTATTGCTAAAGGATAAATTTTAAACATACTCTAATCGAAATTTATAAAAAAAATATTTTAAACTTAAATTCAATTCAATGAAAAACTTTTTTTCTTAC
This sequence comes from Saprospiraceae bacterium, assembly GCA_016718205.1. GTDB lineage: Bacteria > Bacteroidota > Bacteroidia > Chitinophagales > Saprospiraceae > OLB9. The sequence continues at coordinate 608,917 of JADKEB010000031.1, read as the reverse complement.
ATTATTGTATTTTTCATGGTGATTTCAAGCCAGTATCTTGTAGCTCAGAAAGTAATTGCTAAAGGCACTGTAAAAATGGAAATCACAAAAGTGACTTCTGATGACCCTCAAATGGCTATGGGACTCGAAATGATGAAAGGCTCACAAACCGAAGTTGCCTTCAAAGATGATCAATATTTAACTTCCGTAGACATGATGGGTGGTATGGTAAAAATGAAAATTTTGGTGGAGCAAAGCAAAAATGCGATGAATATGCTCATGGATGCTATGGGCAATAAATCCTGGATAGAATCAAAGCTGGATGAGTCTCAGGACGCCAAACAAAAAGAAATTGCTAAGCTAACAAAAATTGAGTATGACAAAAATGATACTAAAGAAATATTGGGTTATAAATGCTACAAGATGACAATAACGAATCCTGAAATGGAAGGTATTACAGTTACTGGCTACCTGACAGAAGATATAAAAACCAAAGCCAATATTATTCAGGGTTTCCAATCTATAGATTTACCGGGTTATGCCATGGAATTTACTGCCGGTAACCCTAAATTTGCGATGACCATGACAGCAGTAGATCTGAAAGATACAGTAGACGACAGCAAATTTACTTTGGATACTAAAGGATACAAAAAAATAACCATGGAAGAGTTTAAAAAATCTATGGGCGGAGGTTTCGGCTTCTAATCAAAGATTTCATAAAAAAAGATAGCCTTTGTTTCAAAAACAGAGGCTATTTTTTTTTAATGAAATACCATCAACAAACAGATAGATACAGAATAGGTAAATTCTGCTGATTAATATCGCAAGGTAGCTTTTCCACCACTATAGAGGTCTCATATACAACTTATCTCATTTTTGGATTTTCAGATCATAATGGGTTATAGCCTGAGAGATCAGAGACCATTTATTCATTTTATTTATTACAATCTCTGATGATGATTTCAACCCGTCGGTTTGCTTTCATTTGAGCTTCATTTTTCGGTTCAGGAAACTTCATATTGTAATTTGAATACCCTTTAGAAATCATCCTGGTTGAGTCAATGCCACCATTTTTCAAAAAATCAAAAACAGCCTTTGCTCTGCTTTCTGATAGTTCCATTTTTTGAATTTCTGATGCAGCTGTTCCTGTGACTTTCGGAATAGGTTTTCCCGGAAAGTTTATATGACCGGCCACTTCAAAACAATACCTTTTATTGGCTAACATAAATTGCAACAGATACTCCAGACTGGGTATACTTTCACGCAATACAATGGAAAATCCTCCGACAAAGTTTATTTCCTTTAGCGTAAGAACACTATTCAATGTAACTTGACTAACCTTGACTTTCAAAGGACTTAAAAATGCAATATCTCTTGTAAAAATTATTTGTGGTTCCGCAAACAATTCTCCTGAATGCACCGATAAAAGTAGTTTTCTGTTTATTGGAGCAAAAATGGAAAAATTTCCATAAATGTCGGTTAATACTGAATCTAAATAAATGTCATCTTTGATTCGGACGATAGCTTGCTGGGATAAAGTGTCTGTAATTACAATTTGACCTTTTAACAATTTCATTGGAAATTTTCCATACATGGTTAACTGTACTCTTCTGTTTTTTGCTTTTCCTGCAGTGGTATTATTTGACACTTCCGGCTTTAGCTTCCCAAATGAAGTTGAATTTATTTGTTCCATTTGAACTCCAAATTCTAACAAACTATTTAAAACAGACTCCGCCCTGTGATCGGACAGCTTTTTATTGAATTCTGTACTTCCATCATCATCTGTGTGAGCTTCAATTGTAAAAAATCTATGCCTTAATCCGGATAATGTATCGACTAATTGTTTGATCCGGAATTTATTTAGAGAATCAATCAAAAAATCATTTGATTGAAAATAAATCATTGTGTGCATTATTTCAAGAGTAGTATCCCTTATAGGTTGTGCTGAGCACACACGACTCCAATAAATGACAAAAAGGATCAACAGTAGAAGTCTCATTGTATTGGCTTTATCCTCATAACGAAAAATTCAAGCATTTAAGTGCTTTATTCCCTTACATATTCTTAATAAATTTGTGTAACCTTTTCTTTAATTTCTCTACTAACATATTTATCGTTTATGTTTTTATATTTGAGTGAAAACGATGCCTTTACTCCGAAAACAAATAACGGTTCTCATACTTCCTCTAAAGAAAAAAACTTCATTATCAATGCAGTAGAAATATGTATTATTCTATTTCTCTTTATCAGAAATTTTTGATAGCGGATTCCATGATGAAATTTCAAACATACTCAGATACGAATATTATGTTTGGTACTTTTGTAAAAAATTGCTTTACTTTGCATTATAAAGACAGTCGTTTTTTGAATTTTACTTGGCTTTGAGCCTAAAGGTATAAGACCTTGATAGAATAAATTTAATTCACTTAATCATACTGCAAAGCTGTAGAAGTTATGTCAACAAAATACTATTCTTCAGGGCGAGTGCTTTCAAATGTTACTTTAAGTTAAAACATTATAAAATATTGAAATGATCAACCTAATCAGCGACACAGTCACCAAACCCACACCGGAAATGCTATCGTATATGATGAGTGCGGAAGTAGGTGATGATGTGTTCAGAGAAGACCCGAGTGTAAACCGCCTTGAAGAGAAGGTGGCCACTATGTTTGGGAAGGAAGCTGCTATCTTCTGCCCATCAGGCACGATGACCAATCAGATAGCCATCAAAGTGAATACTCAACCTATAGATGATGTCATCTGTGATGTGGATTCTCATATATATCAGTCTGAAACCGGAGGATATGCTTACAACAGTGGTGTAGGTATCAGCCTCATACATGGACAAAACGGTAAAATCACAGCATCACAGGTCAAAGATGCCATAAAACCAGGTCATGACTGGCAACCCACATCACGTCTTGTCGTAATAGAGAATACATGCAATAAAGGCGGAGGCTCTATATACCATCTTGATGAAATCAAACCGATATATGATTTGTGCGAGGAAAAAGGACTCCGATTGCATCTGGATGGAGCAAGAATTTTTAACGCTCTGGTAGAAACAGATGAGACTACTCACGATTGGGGAAAATACTTTAATACCATATCAGTGTGTATGTCAAAAGGTCTCGGGGCACCTGTTGGTTCGTTGCTTATTGGCGATCTTGAAACCATCAGGCTTGCAAGGAGATTCAGAAAAGTGATGGGAGGCGGTATGCGACAGGCAGGCTATCTCGCTGCGGCATGTGATTATGCCCTTGGTCATCATATAGACAGGCTAAAAGATGACAATAACAGAGCAAAACAGATAGGTGAAATACTCCAAACAAAATCATTTGTACAATCACTCAAACCTGTAAGCTCCAATATTGTTATTTTTCAACTGATAGATGATATCAGGGATGCAGATTTTCTCACAGATTTAAAATTCAAAGGAATACTTGCCGCACCTTTTGGAGGTAATACAGTTCGATTTGTCACCCACCTTGATGTTACACAGGATATGTGTGATCAGGTATGTGACATTCTGGAAAAAATGTAAAATGTTTGGGTGTATTCAAAAATCTCCTTTGCTGGCGCAAGTTTGCAATTTGGCCAAATATTAATTCAGGTTAAGCTGGGACAAAATGTAGACTGTTTCAAGGCTCACAGATGTAACTTGTACCAATGAATTTCGTGTATTACAACTAAGAGTATGTTTAAATTTTTATTGTCTTAAAATCAATGTATTATGAACCTGACTTCAAAATAATCGCCTTATTTAGTTCACCTGCCCGCCTATGATATAGTTGTCAGGCAGGCTAAATGCGTTGATTATTTTATTGTCAGAACCATAATCTCTTGATTTACAACTAAGAAAAATTTTAAACATACTCTAATACAGTCAACAACTTTTGTAATTCAACCTGATTTAATTTTTTTTTTGCTAATTTTGTTCGAAGTTATATTACATCGCATCATTAAATGTAAGGATGTGCACCAAATATAAGTTTTTAGACAAAGATGGTATATATTTCGTAAGCTTTGCTACTGTAGCTTGGGGTTGGGTAAAAAATGGTTGATTATCATAAATTTTTTATTTTCGGAGCAGACTCAACAATTGAATGAAAAAATGTTTTTATGATTGATATTCAGCAAATTAGAAAAGAAACACCTGCATGTGAAGATCTTGTTTTTTTAAATAGTGCAGGTTCATCTCTTATGCCAAAACCTGTCTTGGAGACTATGTCAGCCTTCCAGCTACTGGAAGCACAGATAGGAGGATATGCCGCCGCCGCACAAAAAGCTGATGACATCCGGGAATTTTATGATGCCTCTGCTATTTTGTTAGGTGCGAAAAGGCACAATATTGCATTTGTATTTAATGCTACAGATGGTTTTGCGAAAGCGGTATCTTCTATAACATTAACAAAAGGGGATACTATTTTGACTACGGATGACGATTATATATCCAATCACATACTCTTTTTATCATTACAAAAAAGATTCGGAATACAAATCGTCAGGTGTGCATGTCTTCCTTCCGGGGATTTGGACCTCCATGATATGGAAGAGAAGATAAAAAAGTACAAACCTGCGATAGTCACCGTGACACATATTCCAACCAATACCGGCAAAATACAGCCAGTAGAGCTGGTAGGTGAACTGTGTGCCCGCTACGATGTATGGTATATTGTGGATGGCTGCCAATCGGCCGGGCAAATACCAGTAGATGTAATTAAGATAAAATGTGATTTTTATAGCGCCACAGGTAGAAAATTTTTGAGAGGACCACGAGGTACTGGTGTACTATATGTGTCGGACAAAGCACTCGAAAAAGGACTTGAACCCTTGCTTATAGATATGGAAGGAGCTGTCTGGAGCGAAGAAAATTTATATACTCAGATAGCAGGAGCCAAGAGATTTGAACTCTGGGAAGCAAACTATGTCAATTTATGTGGCCTGACAGAGGCCGTAAAATATGCTTGCAATATTGGAATCCATAATATTGTATTGCATAACCAAATCCTGATCCGACATCTTAAGAATGGGCTGGAAAAGATACCTGACATTATCATTACAGAAAACGGAACAAATTCCGGAAGTATCTTAACATTCACTTCTCAAGTAAAATCACTTGATGATATGAAACAAATTATGGATGCAGGTAAAGTGAGTTATTCTGTTGGCTTCAGACACTTTGCGCTGATAGATTTCGATAAAAAAAATGTGGACTGGGTTATTCGACTATCTCCGCATTATTTCAACACTATAGAAGAAGTAGATCAGGTAGTCGATATTTTAGAGTCTTAACCAAGATATTGATTTTGAGTAACGACGAAGCGAAGCTTGTCTTTAATGATATTTATCGTCTTTATAATGAAGACAAGCAAGTCTCAATTGGGAAAATAATTGATATTGATAATACCGGAAAGACCAGGTAGTTTAGAAGGTTATGTTTTTAGTGGATTTGCCCATCCAAAATCATTGTTTAGTTCATCAAATATCTTTTCCGACCCTGCACCCCATTTTTTCATTCAATCTTTAAACAATTCTTTTTGTCACCCTTTAGTTATACCGTAAAACAATTCATTTTGCCTCCCTTATGTATGGAGTAAAACAAAAGGAATTTTTATTAAATTGAAATTTTAGGATACACCCATTTTTTTTAATGAAAAGGCAGGATGGATAATAGTTTATCCATACTCTAAGAAGTATTTTAGAAAATAAGCCAATTTATTTATCAAGTAAATATCAAACGCTTATGTGTTGACTTTATGTAATATAGTTGGTCTTAATCTACTATGTCAGATTTACGCCTTCCTTCATTTTCTACCAATTTAAGAAATTTCAAAGCTAATATTTTGCCCTTGCATTCCTGCCCGCCAAATCCAATGAAAGCACGATTTTGTCCTAATCGCTCACCAGCCCTCCTTCGTCGGCTTAGTGGTAGAATAGCCTTTTTTGATTGAGGAGCGTCCCGAAGAGAGACTCTTAAACAAAAAATTAAATTTCACATTTAAAACCTTATAAACCTATAAGAAGATTTACCACATAACTCCTATGTTGACATAGTAGTACTATCGGTCACTTAATTGTATTGTTTATTCTTAGTTTTTCTTAGTGAAGATCTTTTTGAAAAACTTTTTTGTAGATGATTCGCGACCTACCAGAATATATCTGAGGCTGAAGCCTGAGGTGGTATAAAATCTTTGATTACTATTATTGTCAGCAATGGTTACCAATGGCAAATAGTCTGTAGAGATACTTAATTTTCCTATTGAAAATTCGGCCCCAAAACTTAGAGCCAGTCCTTGGGTATTTGTTGGATTTGGAGCATCTGTAAAGGTTGGGTTGTATTTTCTGGAATAAACACCAGCTCCCATAAAAAAATTGAACCTTTTGGTCAGCAATGAGTAATGCTGTTTTGCAAGCAAGGATGTCATTTGTCTTCCTGCAAATGTTCCGGGTTGGATATTAAGTTCGATCGTTGTTTTGTTGGCAATGCGCTGGGCAGCACTGATACCGAAATCATCACCAATACGTACTCCTGCTATGGTATTATACTTCTGAGCCATTAAAGGCTGCATTGCCATTATAAAAAATAAACATAAGAAGTTTTTCAATGCCTGATATTTGGTTTTAAAACAATGACAAATGTTATTACGATCATTAAGACGCAGAATTATACAATATATTACACATCAGGCAGCTTTTTTATAAAAATTTAACAGATTACTTTAATTTTGCATCAAAGAAGCCACCATTATGTCAAAAGATCATTTGTCGGACGAGATTAGCATGGGTATTGGAAATTATTTGCCGGTTAAGAGAAAGCTATCCGACCAATGTGCACATGCACCCAAAAGAAATATCAAAGGGGTCCTATCAAAGAATGAAAAACTGCTGGCTCTGAAGAATGCTCTGAGATACTTTCCGGCATCCATGCATGCTGAACTGGCAAAGGAATTTGCTGACGAACTTAATAAATTTGGCCGCATATACATGTATAGGTACAGACCTGATTATGAAATATTTTCCCGGCCTGTAGAACATTATCCTGCAAAATGCCGGCAGGCTGCCGCTATTATGTTGATGATTCACAATAATCTTGATTTCAAAATTGCAAAATATCCGGAAGAGCTAATCACTTATGGAGGAAATGGTGCGGTGTTTCAAAATTGGGCACAGTACCGGTTGACTATGCAATATTTGTCTGAAATGACCGATAAGCAAACTCTCGTACTGTACTCAGGTCATCCACTTGGCCTGTTTCCATCTCACAAGAATGCTCCAAGGGTGGTGGTCACAAATGGTATGATGATACCCAATCATTCTGCTAAAGCTGACTGGAATAAATACAATGCGCTAGGTGTCACCCAATACGGACAAATGACAGCAGGATCATTCATGTATATCGGCCCACAAGGCATCGTGCATGGTACCACTATCACATTGCTCAATGCAGGAAGGATAAATGGTCTGGGTGTTGACAATCTGAAAGGAAAGACTTTTGTCACTTCAGGCATGGGTGGTATGTCAGGAGCCCAATCTATTGCTTCAGTCATTTCCGGTGCGGTAGGAATCATCGCAGAGGTGGACGAAGATGCCATCAAACAAAGAATCACCGATGGGTATATAAAGAAAGAAAATGTATATACCGATCTCAATACACTTTTTGGCAAAATCACTGAATCCAAAAATAATCTGGAAGCTGTAGCTTTGGTTTATCAAGGCAATATCGTCGATTTTTGGGAGGCAACAGTAAAATCCAATTTTAATATAGACTTGGGTTCAGACCAAACTTCTTTGCACAATATTGATGACCTTGGGTATTGTCCTGTAGGTTATACATTTAAGGAAGCCAAAAAATTGCTCAATACAGATAAAGGAAAGTTCATGGACGAAGTCAGGAAAACATTGGTCAGGCATGTCAAAGCGATCAATATCATGACAAGCCGTGGGATGTATTTCTGGGACTATGGCAATGCATTCCTCAAAGAAGCAGGCGATGCAGGAGCAGATATATGGAAGAATAAAAAAACAAAGACGTATAAATATCCGTCATATGTAGAAGATATAATGGGTCCGCTGTGTTTTGATTATGGTTTTGGCCCATTCAGATGGGTGTGCCTTTCAGGAGACAAAGCAGACTTGAAAATGACCGATAAGATTGCAGCAAAAGTCATAAAAAAAATGATGAAATCAGCACCTGAAGACATAAAAGGTCAACTGAATGACAATCTGATATGGATCAGGGATGCTCAAAAGAATATCCCTGTGGTAGGATCATTGGCAAGAATCCTGTATGCAGATTCCGAAGGCAGAATCAAAATCGCATTTGCTTTTAATAAGGCAATTGAAAAAAAGAAAATCAAAGGCCCAATAGCTCTTGGCAGAGATCACCACGATGTATCAGGTACTGATTCGCCCTACAGAGAGACATCCAATATTTATGATGGATCGTCATTCACCGCTGATATGGCTGTCCAAAACTTTGTGGGTGATGCTTTTCGGGGTGCTACGTGGGTGTCGTTACACAATGGCGGCGGCGTGGGATGGGGAGAAGCCATCAATGGAGGTTTTGGCATGGTGATAGATGGAACTAAGAGATCGGCAAAAAACATACAGTCCATGTTGCATTGGGATGTCAATAATGGTATAGCGCGAAGATCCTGGGCAAGAAACCCAGTAGCCATGATCACGGCAAAAAGAGCTATGGATACTTGCAAGGATTTAAAACTTACCTTACCTACGGTTGCAGATGATGACTTGATAGCTGAGTTCATCAGATAGTACATTGAACTTCCGGTTGATTGATTTTGTTATAGCAGATACCTAAATATCTATAATGAGTTCCGTAGTGAAGGCCAAAAGCACAACCTGCCTGCCGAAGCGGCAGGCGAGGCAGCATTCTTGACGACAAATCATACTGTGTGCAGCTTTAGCTGTAATCACCGCTACCGCAAGGCGGTACAGGTTATGATGCGAAGTCAAAAGTGATCCGCCGCGGCGGAGACTGATTTTGAAGTGATTTTGGGCTGTAATACCTGCCTGACTGCCGTCTTAGGCAGGCAGGGGAAAGTCACTTTAGATTTTTAGGAGTTATTAAATTAGATGGATTTCCACGTATGGAAGATAGTATTGATAAAAGCAGGATTCTTTACAAAGGTGATATGATGGCAGCGATGTTTTATATCATGACTGGCATGATTTTATTTGTATTTTCTGCAGGTCTGTATTACTTCAATATCTCTCAGGGCTTCCAGTATCTCAGCATTGGTTTTTTTTTGTTTTTCATCTATTGTACAGGAAAAGGTTTACTGATGTATTATGTTTCGAGAAAAAGGTGGTTATTTTATGAAGGCCTGCATCATCTTGACCTTACAACCATAAAGCAGGAGATAGAATACACCCACTTTCGGATAGAGAAAAAACAAACCAACAGAAGGATTTATGTTTATGCTTTAGTATTTTTTTGCACTTCAGCTTTTGTCGGAATATTCAGCGTTTACAAACCAATCATTATGGGCACATCAATACCGATCGCCTTAATCTCGGGGATCGAACTTTCGATCGGTATGCTTACAGAATTCAGGTTGAGGGAATACTACAGGATTTTGCTCAAACATCAGTCATGGTATAAGTAAAAAATCATCCAACGTCATATACTTACAAGACTTAGGGTTTGTAACGATATAAAATGTACAAAATTGACGCCGGAATTTTGGTTTTTTTCAAGGCAAAATTTTCAAGTATAGCCTTAGCTATGGTTTAAAATTTTAACGCAGATAAAGAGTAAAATAACAAGTCAAGATGTAAAGGTTATATTATTACAAACCCTTAACTACCTTCTTGACACTAAATTCTGTAAAAGCTTTTATGGAAACGACATAATATAAGCATGATACTGCTCTTTGGTCAGTATTGCTTTCATTTTGTCCTGCTTTGTCATATTGAGTTGATTCAGTTTGTTGAACTGATCTTTTTTTGATAGCTTGCTCTTGGTCGTTTTTTCGATATTGGTTTCATTATCAAGCAATGCTTTGTATAAATCATCATGTTGTTTATCTGTAAGTTTCAGGCTCTTTTTCAGTTTTGAGGCATTGCTTTTAGCCAGTGAAACAGCACTTTTATTTTCTTCCTTTCTTTCTTCGTTGATATGAGATGGTGCAGAAGACTGTGGCACTGCTCCCTTCAATTGACCAAAAATCTGGGTGGAATGGATTACAAACAATAAAAAAAATAAGATTCTCATTTTGTGGTAATAATTATTTTACTGTGTATTAAACACAATTTTTGCATCTATAGTTCAATACTTTTTGATTGGAGAGTAAGCTTTTTTCCCACTTAAAATTTTCTTTATTAGAGTATGTTTAAATTTCCTCACATTCGCTCAAACATAAAAATTTAAACATACTCTTAAATACCTTATAGGTTTCTAAAACCTATAAGGTATTTAACTTTTTACAATACAGAACTTACATCTGTGTACTCTAGTCCAAATGCATCTGCTACACCTTTATAGACGACTTTGCCATTGACTACATTCAAACCAAGTTTGAGTTCATTATTGTCCTGGCATGCTTTTTTCCAACCCTTGTCTGCCAGTTGCAAAGCGTAAGGCAAAGTGGCATTGGTCAAAGCTATGGTAGAAGTATATGGTACTGCTCCAGGCATATTGGCTACACAATAATGTACTACGTCGTCGATTACATAAATAGGGTCTTCATGTGTAGTAGGATGACATGTTTCTATACATCCTCCCTGATCGACAGCCACATCTACGACTACGGTGCCCGGTCTCATTTCCTTCAGCATATCTCTTGTGATCAGATTGGGTGCTTTGGCACCCGGTATCAGAACTGCTCCTACGATAAGGTCATGATTGACGATCAGTCTTCTGATGGTATACTCATTGGAGTACATCGTGATCACATTGGCAGGCATGACGTCCGACAGATATCTTAATCTCTTCAGACTGACGTCGAGGATAGTAACGATTGCCCCAAGACCTGCAGCCATTTTTGCAGCTTGAGTACCTACAACACCTCCACCTAATACAAGGACTTTTGCAGGTGGTACACCCGGAACTCCACCCAAGAGTACACCACGACCCTGCATTGGTTTTTCAAGGTACTTTGCTCCTTGTTGTATGGCCATACGACCAGCTACTTCAGACATGGGAATTAACAAAGGTAATGATCTGTCAGGTGACTCAACAGTCTCATAAGCCAGACACACAGCATTACTCGCGATCATAGCATGTGTCAAAGGTTCATACGACGCAAAGTGGAAATATGTAAAAAGGAGTTGATTGGGTTTGATAAGTTTGTACTCTCTTTCTATGGGTTCTTTGACCTTGATGATCATTTCAGCAATGCTATAGACATCTTCTATAGTAGGCAACATAGAGGCTCCAGCCTGAATATACTCAGCATCCGGAAAGCCGGAACCTTCTCCTCCGCTTTGCTGAACATACACTTTATGTCCTCTGCCTACAAATTCCATCACACCCGCTGGTGTCAGGGCGACCCGATTTTCACTCGGTTTTATCTCTTTTGGTACTCCAATGATCATGATTATGGCTTTTTTAGTATTTAAATTAATTTACATTTGAAAGGCAAAAATACAAACATAAAATCAAATATTATCACAATTTTAGTGTGTAACTGATTAATATCATGTTTCTTGAATTCTGATTGATAAAAATCATGATTTTGCAAACGAACTTACCAAAAAGTTAAAGTCATATTTCTTTCGTTAAAAAATGAACATTCATATTTATATTTTGTATATTGCAGAGTCAATAAACAGATTTCGACTTGAGAATTGTAATCTTGATACTTCTATATTTCTTAATGCCTTCAATGAAGGCACAGAAGCCTTTTGTGTGTCAGGGGCAGTATTATTTATCGCTTACGAAAGACAGGAGTCCGGTTTCTGGTTTGTATGAAGTGAAATTCTCTCAGAATGGTCAAAGGGTTGTTTTGGATACAATAGCAGAATCCGTAGGACTGATTCTCAATGGTATGGGTTACAGAAGTACTGATAATTTCATCTACGGAATGGATCCCTTTACCGGCAGGCTGAGAAGGGTGGGTAGTGACGGCAATGGTGTTGACCTCGGATTGCCACAGGGATTGCCTCCCAATGCGCTGTACTATGCTGGTGACGTTTCACCTGAAGGCAGATTTCTGGTGGTAATAACTTCAGGTACCATTACACCACAGTTAGTCAAAATAGATCTTGAGAGTCCTGTTTATCAATGTCAGGTTTTACCCCTCATAGATAGATCAGTGAGTGTGGTAGATATAGCATTTGACCCTTTTACAGGGGTTTTATATGGAAATGATATCAGAAATCAAAGATTGGTAACCATCAATTCTGAATCCGGAAGTGTCAACAGCAATTTTCCGATACAAAGGCAAGTAGATCAGCTGGGAGCATTGTTTTTTGATTCTTTTGGCAATCTGTTTGGATATGGATCTTTCAATTCTCTAGTAGCTGATAAACTGGTAGCTATCAACAAAAATACCGGAATTATCAGTCTTTTGGCACAGGGTCCCCCATCTGTGGGTCAGGATGGATGTTCTTGTCCTTATACTGTGGAGCTGCAAAAAATTGTTACTCCAGCTGTAGCATATCCTTGCACTGAAGTGGTTTATTCATTTGTAGTGAGTAATGGATCAGGTATTACAAGAGGTGGTATCAACCTTTCCGATGATATGCCCTCCGGATTGATAATTAAGTCAGTGATAAGCAATCCATTCGGAGGCCAGGTAACCATATCGGGTAATAGGATCAGAATTGACAATATGTCTGTCAGAGTAGGTATTGACACTATCAGGGTTTTGGTAGAAGTTGGATCTGATGCATTGGGTACCTACAAAAATCAAGCTATACTTTCTGGTTTACCATTGACCCTTGGAAGAACAACACTTTCCGATAACCCATTTACCACTGTAGAAAATGATAGCACAACTTTGCTTGTCAAAGCTCTGGATTTATCTTTTATAAAGGAAAAATACGTAGTATGTCCTGGCACTGGTATCATGATAGATGCTACATTTTATGGCTTAAAATATCTTTGGTCCGACGGAGACAGGTCTTCAAAAAAGTGGTTGTCATCGCCGGGCGAATACACTTTGCTTGTAAATTCTCTATGTGAAAATATATTCTTTAATATCAGCGTTGAGGATGATAATATTTCATTAAAAATACAGGATGATGACTTTTCTATTGACTTGGGTGATGAGGTGATTTTGACTGGTGAATTTACGAGTAATCAGGAAAATACAAAATTCCTATGGGAAGGTAAAAACAATCCAAAACCTGAGTGCCCTACCTGTATTACAACAAGTGTTATTCCTCATAATGATGGTTTTTATATATTGTCAATGAATGCGGGCATCGACTGTATGCTGAAAGACAGCGTATTTATTCGGGTGAATAAAAATAGACTTTTTCACTATCCTAATATCATGTCAGCAAACAATGATAGCAGAAATGACAGGTTTTTCCTGAGTGGCAATACCCGTACCATTCAGGGCCTATTCTTAAGAGTGTACGATAGATGGGGCAACAAAGTATATAGCACTGAAGAATTTGAACTCAACGATGCCAACTCAGGCTGGGACGGTACTTTTAACGGTACATTTGTTAATAATGGAGTCTATGTCTGGCAAGCCGGCCTAAGATACCTTGATGGGTATATTCAAAATGTTGCTGGTGATGTGACTGTGATACGGTGAGATGATTATCTTTGTTGGAAATTGTGTATATCATGGCTTATCATTCTCATAAAAGACATCTTTTCGTTTTATTGTTTTTTACTTATCTTTTCATTACCTGCAAAAATCCTGAGGACAAAATTGCATCTGAGAAGCCCCTGTCAATAACAAAAGAAATAGCAGAAAATCTATCACGGCTTCCCGTCAAGTGTCTGCAAAAAGAGTATCCCAATAAGCTAAATCAATCACTTACTGATGTGACAGAAATAGGACCACCTGCACAATTACATCCTGCATTCTTTGGATGTTATGATTGGCACTCATCAGTTCATGGGCACTGGATGCTGGTCAAATTACTAAAACAATTTCCTGATTTGTCTCGAAAGGATACTATTCTGACATTACTGACTGAAAATCTTACTGCTAAAAATATCAATGCAGAAATAGCATACTTCAAGCGTAAGAGTGAAAAATCATACGAAAGAACCTACGGATGGGCATGGTTGCTAAAACTTCAGCAGGAGTTAGACTCATGGCCTATCCCGGAAGCAAAAGAAATCGCACAAAACCTACAGCCTCTCACAGATCTTTTGGTAGAGCGGTACCTTGAATTTCTGCCCAGGCTCAACTATCCAATAAGATCAGGTGAACATCCCAATACTGGATTTGGGCTTGCACTGGCATATGATTATGCAGAGTCAGCAAAAAAAGACTCCTTGGTTCAGTCGATTAAAACCAGATCAAAAGACTATTTTTTGAATGACAATCATTGTCCTATGACGTGGGAACCGGGAGGATTTGATTTTCTTTCGCCTTGTTTGCAGGAAGCAGACCTGATGGCAAGGGTTTTAGCTCCTGAAGAATTCAAAGAATGGCTTGACAGGTTTTTGCCTGATTTAAAAAATCCTGAATTTAAATTGGAACAGGCAAAGGTTTCTGATAGGACCGATGGCAAACTAGTACATCTGGATGGAGTCAATTTTTGCAGGGCCTGGTCATTGTACAGGATTGTAAAAGTTATCCCTGAATATCATCACTTAATCCGGGTTGCCAATCAACACATCGAAGCATCATTGCCCAATATCTCCGATGGTGGATATGAAGGGGAACATTGGCTTGCTTCTTTTGCCATTTATGCACTTTCGCAACCTGAAGGAAATTAATCTAACATAAATCTCCATGATTTTTTTTTAATCACATGTCACGTAACAGCATCTATTAAGTCATGGAATTAATCATTATTCTTGCCCTGATTTTGATCAATGGTATTTTCTCAATGAGCGAATTAGCATTGTTTTCTTCCAGGAAATTTAAACTTGAAAAAGCCAAAAAACAAGGAGTCAGAGGAGCTAAAACTGCTTTGGAACTTTCTGAAAACCCTACCCGGTTTCTGAGCACAGTCCAGATCGGTATTACCGGAATTGGGATCTTGCTGGGTATTTATAGTGGTGAAAACATAACCAATGATGTGGAAGCATATATCTCATCTTTTGGCTGGTTCCACCCATATGAGCATGCTATTGCTACCGGAATTATTTTGATTTTAATTACATATTTTTCTATTGTTTTCGGGGAACTTTTCCCAAAAAGAATTGGAATGACTTTTCCGGAGCCGATAGCTCTAATGGCTGCAAAGCCTATGCAAATATTGTCAAAAATAGCCTCACCTTTCGTTTGGATGCTCACCATTTCAAACAATCTGCTACTGAGATTTTTTGGAATTAGTAAATTGAAGGAATCAATAGTCACTGAAGACGAGATCAAATCCATCATAGCCGAGAGTGCAGAAGGCGGCGAAATAGATTCTATCGAACAAGAGATTGTGGAAAGAGTGTTTGAATTGGGGGATAAAAAAGTCAACAGTATTTTTACATATAAGAGCGATTTGATATATTTTGATATTTCAGAACCTTGGAAGAAAGTAAAACACAAAATCAACTCAGCAAAACATTCCTGTTATCTGGTATGTGAAAACCATAATATCGATGAAGTGGTAGGGATCGTATTGCTAAAAGATTTGTTTGATGTTGATGATAAGACATTTTCTCTGAAAGATTATATAACACAACCAGTATATATTAATGAATTTTTTTCAGCTTATAATTTGCTGGAACAATTTAAAAAGCACAGAATGCATTATGGAGTTGTAGTGGATGAATTTGGCAGTACAAAGGGTTTGGTTACTATGGTTGATTTGGTCGATGCGCTGATTGGAAACATTATGATAGAAGATGAAGAAAAGTTTGGAATCGTTCGACGTGAAGATAACTCTTGGTTGGTAGACGGTCTGTTTAGTATTAGTGAATTTCAAAAATATTTTGATATAGATTTGGATGAAGAGATATTGGAAAAATATACCACTATTTCAGGTATTTTTATTTATTTCAATAATGAAGTCCCAATGGTTGGTGACAAAGTGACAATTGATAAATACACCATAGAAGTGGTAGATAAAGATGGACAAAAAGTGGACAAAGTGATGGTGACAAAACATTAGATTTTTTAAACATACTCTAAAAGTTGAAAATGATTTTTTACATGAATGATATAAAAAATTTAACTTGGTAAAAATTTTAAATATTCTTAAAAACACCGGTCCCGGCATCCTGATTACAGCTGCTTTTATCGGCCCCGGAACAGTAACGGTGTGTTTGCTTGCAGGCAATAATTTTGGCTTTGCATTGCTGTGGACGATGCTGTTTGCGACGGTCACCACCATAATCCTTCAGGAAATGTCTGCAAGATTGGGTTTGGTAACAGGAGCAGGACTGAGTCATGCCATAAGGCAATCCGTACATCTGTCTATCATACGATATTTTGTATTTGCTTTGATTTTTACAGGTATTTTACTGGGAAATGCTGCATATGAAGCTGGAAATATCAGTGGAACATTGATTGGTATCAGGATGTTGGCCGGGACAGACACACCATCATATATGCTCAATCTTTTAGTCTATGTGCCGGCTTTTATTTTGTTGTATTTTGGAACTTTTCAGAGTATTGAACGATTTTTTATTGTACTGGTTGTATTGATGAGTCTGGCCTTTTTAGCCACTGCTATCATGTCGGCTCCTGACTTTTTACCCTTTCTGCAAGGATTTAAGCCATCACTGCCACCAGAAAGTCTGCTTACGGTGGTAGGATTGATTGGGACTACCGTTGTACCTTACAATCTGTTTTTACATGCAGATATCATACGCCAAAAATGGCAGAATGTAAATGATTTACCATTTGTGAAAAAGGATACCATCATAGCTGTAACTATCGGAGGATTGATCTCAGGATGTATCATCATCACAGGTGCTTCGTTTGCAGGAACTGCGATCAAAGGTATTAGTGAACTTTCTGTTCCTTTCACTCAGATGTACGGTAGTGCGGGTAAGTATTTGTTTGGATTCGGCATTTTTGCGGCGGGATTTACTTCTACGATCACAGCACCTTTGGCTGCATCTTTAGTGGCGAAAGGATTATTTGGTTGGGATTCTGAACTTGACAAAAACAAGATCAGAATAGTTTGGATCATCATTCTAACCACGGGATATATTTTGGCTTCAGTCGGATACAAACCTATCGAGATCATCAGAATAGCACAATTTGCCAATGGTCTGTTGTTACCATTGATTGCGGCATTTTTGATATGGGTTGTGAACAAAAAGGATATTATGGGACAATTTGTTAATTCTACATTGCAAAATATTTTAGCCGTTTTTGTTTTGATTGTCACATTAATATTAGGGATGAAAGGACTAGGATTGATTTAATTTTGTTCAAGAGAGTTCGATGTGATTCATTGGAGGGAGATCAATGGAGTTTATACTCAAAATAAATTGGTTTGCGAAAATTTAATTTATCAATTTATTCATTTTGAGTATAATGGCGACAGAATTATTTGCAAAATAAATTTTCGTCGGTATAATATAGTTCATTAGAGTTCGATGAAGTTCGATGAAGTTCAATAAAAATCAATTAGATCAGGGATTGCCATAAGATCTAAGAAAAAAAGGGATCATGAAATATCGCAGACTTACAGCAGAAGAATTGTCAGGACTGGAAAAGGAATTTGTCCATTATCTGATTATCAATGGCATCGATGCTCAGGAGTGGGAAAAAATTAAAAGCGTCAGTGCAGAAAAAGCAGACAAAATGATCGAGATCTACAGTGATATGGTATTCGAAGGTATATGTGCTAAAGTTAAGTATTGTGAGTACTTTGACAAAGATGGCCTCAAACTATTCAGGTGTGATGAAGATGAGATCAGACTGACTGAAATTATCCCGACATCGGCTTTTGATTCTGTTCAGGAAATGATGACACACCTTGCTAAAAAACCTGATGAATTCCGGATTTTTTATACTTCAAAAGGGTATAAACCGGACAGAAATTTGGAGATATTCAGAATGATCAGTGCCGGGGCTGTCATCACAAATGGGACCTATTATGAACATTTTCAATAATTTTGATGTCCACTCACCCATTGTTACCCCGTGAGTTTTACACCGGAACAGACGTAGTCTCTATCGCAAAAAGCCTGTTGGGGAAAAAAGTAATCAGCATGGCGGGCAATGTACTCACATCAGGCATTATTGTAGAGACTGAAGCATATCGTGGTCCCGATGATCGTGGATGTCATGCATTTGCCAACAGATATACAGAAAGAACTAAAACGATGTTTGAACCCGGAGGAGCGGCTTATGTGTATATATGTTATGGTATGCACCCCATGCTCAATGTGGTGACCGGCTCTGAAGGCGAACCCCATGCTGTTTTAATCAGGGCTATCGTACCGCTGGAAGGTATCGATGTGATGATGCAAAGGAGAAATATGGAAAAACTTAATCACCAGCTGACTAATGGACCTGGCAAACTTGCCGTAGCTTTAGGGATTACAAAATCAATGGATGGGTCGATATTTCATCATGACAATAGTGAACTGCAACTCGCTGCGGGATTTTCATTTGATGATGAAAGCCACATAGTTTCTGGGCTACGAGTAGGTATGAGCATCCATGTAGGACCATGTGCTTATCGTCCATGGAGATTTTATATCAAAGGTAATAAATGGGTCAGCAGACCTTTGGTGGTGAAATATGATTTTTAAGGCTTCTTTGGGTTAGAGTTTGATAATCCAGCGCATTTTCCATTTATTCTGAAATTGTTCTCAATTTATATGGTCTTCCTTCTTTTTCTCAGAGAATTAGATTTTATCCACTATGTTGTAATTATTCCTCTCATGCGCATTTCTGCTGATCATCTCACCCAAAAAACCTGCTATGAATAATTGAACACCCACAATCACTGACAGAATACCCAGATAAAATGCAGGTCTGTTAGCTATGCCAGTCTCATTAAATATGACTTTTTCAATACTCATCCAGGCCAGAATGGCTATACCTATGAAGGAAATAAAGGTGCCAATTACCCCAAAAAAATGCATAGGCCTTTTTCCAAACTTTCCCATAAACATGATAGACGCCAAGTCGAGTGGACCATAAATAAATCTGGACAACCCGAATTTTGTGGTGCCATACTTCCTTTTTTGGTGCTGCACCACTTTCTCACCGATGTTGTAAAATCCATTCCATTTGGCGATGACAGGAATGTATCTATGCATCTCCCCATAGACTTCTATATTTTTTACGACTTCATGATCATAAGCTTTCAGGCCGCAGTTCATATCGTGTAGCTTAACACCTGACATCCAGGAAGTAACAAAATTATACAACTTGGTAGGAATGGTTTTGGAGATGGGATCATATCTCTTTTTTTTCCATCCGGAGACGATATCAAATCCTTGTTTTGTGATCATTTCATACAAATCGGGTATTTCTTCCGGACTATCTTGAAGGTCTGCATCCATTGTGATCACCACTCGACCTTTAGTATTTTCAAAACCCACATTAAGCCCCGCTGATTTGCCGTAATTTCTTCTGAATTTCAGTCCTCTGACATGCTCATTGCGGGATTGAAGATGCCGGATGACCTCCCAGGATTTATCCTTGCTGCCATCATCTATAAAAATGATTTCATAGGTAAACCCATGTTTTTTCATGACACTGACGATCCAGTCATGAAGTTCAGTCAACGATTCTTCTTCATTAAAAAGTGGAATGACAATAGATATATCAATCATGATGAAATGGATTTTATGAAAATAAGTATCTTAAAAATGGTCATAATTTTCGTTCTGAGATGTGGAATTTGATTGATCTGGTCTGTTTCTTTTCATGATAGCTGCAATGACAATAGCAAGGATAGCACCCGGAAATAAAAAAGAAACAGGAATCGTTACTGCTATCTGGGCCAAGCCAGAAGGATTGGTGTCTTTTATTGCTGAAATAAGTTCCTCCAGCTGATTTTCAGAATAGTTGAACAATTGACTGGTTTGTTTTAATGCATCAATCTGAGCATCTCTGATGCTTTCTATCAATGATGGGTCGATATAATTTACAAGAATAAACATAAAAATAGAGGAAATAAACGATCCTAAAACATATGCCAGCCATGAGGATTTAAATGATTCACTTAGAGAAAGAAAACCTCCATTTTCAGATCTGGTTACTGATACTGACTTTACCATAAAATAAATACAAATTATCAAGCCAATCCATGATCCTGCTCCTAATAATAATATGGGATCATAAACGTACAATAAGATGTTAAGCAGGATGGATGCAACTCCTATCATCAACCCAAACCTTACAAAATGATTTTGCATAAAGACTGATTTATGCCGTAAAATTAATAATAAAAAATGATTTGAAAGAAGTGAACTCATTATAGTGTGTATAACATATTTCACAAAAAAGTTTATGCCCTTCGCAATCATTCCCTAAAGAGCTTGTCAAGCTATGCTTGAGACGATCCACCTACTTGTACTTATCAAAGCACTGAACTCCCCTTTAGGGGTCGGGCCTACCTGCTTGCCTTGGCAGACAGGGGTTAGTGGAGCAGATTTAACCTTTATATTTGGACTAATAGGTACTCATAAATCAAATACTTTATTATTTAAAAAAGTGCAATATGTTATACACACGAGAATTTGAACTTGAATGACCTTAACGATTTGCAATACGAAACCAGATCCGGTAGTTCTTCATTTTTATTGGAGTGGACAGATTTTTGAGTGAGATAAATGATCTGACGAATCCGAATGGTGATCAAATTACCTACTTAACTCTTTTATCATTTTGTTTCCCCTGTTGATGATGCCTGACGATCCAAACTCAAGCTGGTCACTGATGGCGAGAATCAATTCTTCTTTTAGTTCAGGAATTTCTTTTGCAATTTTGGCACACACCGTCATGCTGAAAGCCCTGACAGCAGCAGGAAACTTAGGTTGAATGATGTATCTGAAGCATATTTCGAAAATTTCTCCCTGATACTCCTCCGGGATCTTCATACTTTGCCACGTTCTGACCGTATTCCTGATGATGGCGTCATGAGTTGGATTTTGCAGATAGTTGATCATTTCAGGAAGATAAGGATACATCATTTCAGGATTTTTTTCACCTAAGATTCCCACGGACCATGCTGCTCTTTGACATATTCTCAGGTTTTGATCAAAAAAGCATACCATCAGTTCATCCAATTTGTCAGGATTTTCCCGGATGCAATGTACAATACTATCAGTAACGGCCTTACTGTGTTCTGTAAGCAAATGAGCCCTGATATCCATGTTCAATATTTATCCAGAATGCCTTTTTCTAAAGGTGTGTTGCCTTCTTTCATCCACATCGGCAAAGGGCTATCCATGAGATAATGTTTGAAAAATTGCTCCAACCTGATATTGAAATCAAGGCGATTCTGCCATTTGACAGGCCAGTGCGGCTCACCATTGTAATTGAGCAGCCATGCGGGTTTGCCCAATCTTCGGAGAGCCATATAATACTCTATACCCTGATACCAGGGCACAGCTCCATCTTCATCATTATGCATGATGAGAACAGGGGTCGTAACATTGGTCATCTCATAAATCGGAGAGTTTTTATGGTAAAGGCCTACATTGTCCCATAAAGAAACTCCCAGCCTGGATTGTGATTTTTCGTACTGAAACATCCTGCTCATACCAGATTCCCATCTTATGCCGCCATAGGCACTTACCATATTGACAACCGGTGCACCGGACTCCGCACATTTGTACCTACCGGTCTTGGTCAGCAGGTATGCTATCTGGTATCCGCCCCAGCTGTGTCCTTGGAGTGCCATACGACTTTCATCGATGTAACCTTTTTTTAGAAGTTCGTCGACTCCACTCTCTACGGCATTGAAGCAATCTTCTCCGGGTTGACCTGTCAAATATTTGATATCCGGATTGAATATTACGAAACCCTGATTGGTGTAATAGGTGTAATTGATAGTGGATCTGTTTGCTTCCGGTGCCCTGTGCTTGTATATCCCTTCCGATGATTTTTCATAAAAATTTACGATGAGTGGATATTTTTTTTCGGGATCAAATCCGGGAGGAAAAAACAGCATTCCATTATTTTTTTGACCTCTCAGATTTTTCCAGGAGATCAATTTTGCAGTGCCCCAGCCATAGTTGATTTGTTGAGGATTAGCATCAGAAATCTTCTTGTGAAGGTTGAAATCTCTATTACTCAACAAAATATCCGGAAAGGTGTGAAAATTTTCCTGTGTAAATATATATGTATCTTCTTTGGCAGCTTTCAATACATTTTTAGTCAATGAAATAGCTCCACCCAATGATTTGGTTATTTGTCCGGATGTTAAATCTAACCACGAGTAGGACTCTTCACGGGTATCTTCATTGTGTTGGTGCAGTAATACCGGTACATCCTGATCTATATATCTGATATCAGGATCTGGTTGTATCACTCTATGGATAGTTTTGCTTGCCCTGCCGTTTGTCAGATTGGTATAGTTGAATGCATCTTTGGGATCAATCTTATATATATCATATCTGTCGTACACTAAAGCAATAGAGTCATTTTTCAGCCATCCGGCTATGCCGTAGCCTTCCGCAAGGGATGGAGTGTCATGCTCCTCATCATAAAATCTGGAAATCGACCATAGCCCCAGATATCCGAGTGCTGAAGTTTGGGTGTCATATGTTTTCCAGATAGAATCCTGTCTGCTCCACCAGTAGAGGTATCTACCACCTGCTGAAAATGCAGGGTTTCCAGATTCCGCAGTTCCGATTTTGACCTTGTTTTTCAGGGCAGTATCATAAAGGTACATGTCTTTCAATAGTTCTCCTTCCCAAGTGACTGCTTTCTGATATGATGTAGAATGAAGTAACACAAAATATCTGCCATCTCCCTTCACAGACTGTACACTTTTGTCGAATTCGACATCTTCATACTGATGAAAATCTGTACTTTCAGCATCATACATCACACCATATGTTTTTTTTCTGTCGTTCTCGATTGATGCTTCCATTTGAGTATAAAGTCGCGGTGAGTCGTGGTGCCAAATCTCTACATTCACTATTTCATCTTCGAGTTTTGTGGTGTCTCTTTCAGGTAGTAGGGGAGCAATGCCAAAAAATAATCTTTTTCCTGATTCTGTCCAAGTCAATTTTTGATTGGAGCTGATGATATGACCTTCAGGCACAATGAATTTTTCTGAAATATCAACAGCAACCGGTGCATTTTGATTGCCGGCATATAATCTGTAAGGTTTTTGCGCTTTATCTGATTTTTGGTCAGTAGTGAGAAAAGCCCATTGCTTGCCATTTTGATCCAAACTGAGATTGGTCACTTCAGTTTTATTTTCTGTCACTAAAGTAGTTTCACTTGTGAGAAGGTTTTTAATATACACATCAAAACTTGCTATAGTATCTCCATGACATACAGAATATAACATATATGGCTCTTTTTCTGCCATGATAAAATCTTTAATATACTTTATTGTATCATTTTCACCTGATCTTAGGTTCCTCACTATGAGATTATAATTTTCGCAAACAGATTTTTTCTTCGTTTCATTGAGCTTAAGGCTATCTTTGGTTTCATTGTTTTTTTCTTTGATCGTGTACGCCACATATCCTGTGTATTTTGCAGGGATATTAAAATCCTTTACATCAGCAATGGTTGACTTTACTAATGTTTTAATATTAAAAATAGTCAGACTGTCCGATGGCATTTTATCTTTAGGTGTTTTTTTCTCTTCAAAGTTCTGATGCTGGCATAAGACAGGCCATGTGCTATCACGACATACTCTCCGTTGGGATCTTGCATGTGTTTCACTACTCTGTCAAAATGATGACTGGTGTTTTTGGCCCTGTCAAAAATCATTAGTTGTTTATCTCCGACTTCTTTGTCCAATGTATAGGTTATTATTTGGGCAGAATCTGAGATTTTCACATTTTTTAATCTATTCCATTCACTATAAACAGATGGAGTCATTTTTTTACTACCCTGACTTGATATTTTTAAGGGATTGACAATAGCAAGGAGCAGAAATAGAGAGGCAACAAATGGATATTTATGGAAAGAATTTGGATTTTTCATATAACTTATCTTTGGTTGCAAATGTAGAAATTTATTGATACCAGCTTGATAAAAAAGAGTAGAAACTTAATTTTTGAATTTCAATTAAAATTTTCAAGGGAGAATATTTTACTTATATATTATATAAATCACTAATAATCAATATGTAATATGTAGTCATTAATTATTATGTAAAAATAATTGTTTTTTTAATTTTAAAATATGAGTACAAATATCTCCGTACATACTTATCTATTTGTAAAACATTTTATTCAAAACTTTAAAAATTTTAATCCGTATGAAAACGAATCTTTTTAAAATCGCACCATTTTTGATCCTGTTTGCAGGATTATTTATTACTTCTTGTACTGAAAGTGATGACACATCATCTGCTTCACTTGACGAATATGCTGAAGAAACAGTACTCAGAACTATTGACTCAGTAGGCGTAGGCCGCAAAGGATGTTTTGAATTGGTATTTCCGGTAACAGTAGTTTTTGGAGACAGTTCCACCGCAACTGCGGACTCTTATGAAGCTATGAAGGACGCCATTAAAGCTTGGAGAGAAAAGAACCCAGACAGCAGAATCAGACCTAAAATCGCCCTTCCATTCCAAGTGGTCAAACCAGATGGCGAATATGTTAACGTAACTACTGATGCAGAAGCCAAAGCATTGAAAGCGATGTGTGGAAGACCAGGGCATGGACAAAAGGACCCAAAGGTAATCACAAAATGTGTTTTAAGCCTGTATTCCCTTTCACTGTTCTGCTTCCTGATGGTAAAGAATTTACATTAACCAGCGCAGCAGACAGAAAAGCACTTCACGATGCTATAAAGGCATATTACACAGCTAATCCGGGTGCAGCGAGAACAAAACCTACTCTGAAGTTTCCGGCTACATTTGAAATGTCAGATGGTACAAAAGTAACAGTAAAATCTAAGGAAGAATTGATTGCCCTTAAAGACTCATGTAATTAATTATTGTTGATTTAAGAATCCTGAATTTCAGTGATTTGATTAAAAGGCGGCTGCTTTAAAGAAAGGGCCGCCTTTTATTTTTATGAAATATTGTCAGGATGATTGGCGTCTACTTTTCCGAATTCATCGACATAGATTTTAAAAAGTATAAAAAATACTGAAATCAGCAATGGGCCAAAAATAACACCTATAAATCCAAAGAGACTAATACCCAACATGACTCCAAGTAATGTAACCAAAGGGTGGATATCAGCAAGTTGTTTTTGTACCACAAATCTGGCAATATTATCTACAGAACCTATTACAATGAATCCCCAAAGTGCTACCCCGACCCCTTGCCAGGTACCTACAAATGCATATTGGTAAATAGCCAATGGCAAGTATATCGCCAGACTACCGATGATCGGAATTACTGAACTGATCGCTGTCAGTATACCCATGAGGATAAATTCTTCTACACCAAAAATCCAATAACCGATAAAGCCGCAAAAACCCTGAACTACAGCGACGATCGGGATACCCAACGCATTGCTGTATACCAAACCTCTGATATCTTTGATAATAGACTTTACATTGGCTGATTTGAAAGGAACACTTTGTCTTAGCCATTTTTCTACTTCTCTTGTATTGGCGAGCAAAAAGTATAGAACCAGGTACATGATGACCATATTGCCCAAAGCACTAAACGTGCCTCCCAGCGTCTTTTGTGCAAATGGTACTAACTGCCCCGTGACCTTAGTAACATTTGTTTCATTGAGTATGTCAATGTTGTAAGAAGAAAGCAGAAAACCATTTATTTTTGAAAACACATCATTGATTATACTAGGATTATTGATGATGGGAGTGATCTTGTCTATGGCCACAGATCCCATGTAAGCTAAAGGTATTATCATGACTATGAATGAAACCAGCATCAATGTGATGGCAGCCAATGCAGGCTTCCATTTTTTAATAATAACTAAATATTTAACAGGATACATCAGAATGACATAAAGAGTCACTGCTCCGAAAAAAGCACTGACGAGATAATAAAGTTCCATCACGATGATCAGTCCAAGAAATAGCAATAAAGACAGGAAAAAAATCTGCCTTATGATGTTGGGATGAATAATGGACTTGGAAATATGATTTTTATAGCTCATTTGTTTTAAAAATTTATAGTACAAAGTAAAGCAATATTTCCAAAATGACGACATATTCGGGATGCTTTAGGGATATTTTTTTTACCTTTGCATTTTGAAAAATTTTATATGTCGCATATAGTTGCCATAGTAGGCAGACCAAATGTGGGTAAATCCACACTTTTTAATCGTTTGATTGGAGAAAGAAAAGCCATAATAGATAATGTAAGTGGTGTCACGAGAGACAGAATTTATGGTTTCTCTGATTGGAATGGGAAAAATTTTACTGTAGTAGATACTGGAGGTTTTGTAAAAGGTTCAAATGATATTTTTGAAGCAGAAATACGTCGTCAGGTACAAATAGCCATGGACGAAGCCGGAGTTATTGTGTTTCTGACGGATGTATCCACAGGGATTACGGATCTCGATGAGGAGATAGCGCGTATGTTGAGAAAAAATCCAAAAAGAGTAGTCCTTGCTGTCAATAAAGTCGACAACGCTCAAAGACAAATGTCAGCCAATGAATTTTGGAGTTTGGGTTTTGAAGATACCATTTTTATATCTTCCATTTCCGGTAGCGGCACCGGAGATCTGCTGGACATCATTGCAGACATCCTTCCGTCAGGCGAGAATGGACCTGAAGGATTAGACCAAGATATTCCAAAAATAGCCATTGTAGGTCAGCCAAATGTAGGAAAATCATCGATGACTAATGCACTGATAGGAGAGGAGAGGAACATAGTTACTGACATACCTGGTACTACCAGAGATGCGATCTATACTCTCTACAATAAGTTTGACAAAAAGTTCTACCTGATAGACACGGCCGGAATAAGAAAAAAAGCCAAAGTTCACGAAGACCTTGAGTTTTATTCTGTCTTAAGAGCTATCAATGCTATCGAAGAGGCTGACGTCTGCCTGCTGATGCTGGATGCAAGTGTAGGCATAGAATCCCAGGATTTGAGTATCATGTCCTTGATCCAAAAAAGGAAAAAAGGTCTGGTCATCCTTGTCAATAAGTGGGATTTAATCAAAAAAGAAACCAACACCGCCAGAGATTTTGAAAAAAATCTTAAAGAAAAAATGGCACCATTTACGGACGTACCTGTGATATTTACCTCTGTTCATGAAAAGCAACGTATCTTCAAGACCGTCGAGACATTGCTGGAGGTCTATGAAAACAGACGACAAAGAATAAAAACATCAACCCTGAATGATGTCATGCTTGAGATTATAGAAAAAAACCCGCCTCCTTCTCACAGGGGGAAATATATAAAGATAAAATATGTTGCGCAGTTGCCTGTGGCTTACCCGGCTTTTGTTTTTTATTGCAACTATCCGGATCATGTAAAAGTGAGCTACAGACATTTTTTGGAAAATCAGCTTAGAAAACATTTTACACTCACCGGAGCTTCAATAAGTGTATATTTCAGAGAAAAATAATAGAGTATGGCCTGGATAAAAACAAACTTTCAGGGAGTGTGGGTTTTTGAACCACGGGTATGGAATGATCAGAGAGGATACTTTGTTGAAACATATAATGCTTCAGGATTACCTGATGAACTGCAGGACATTTCTTTTGTACAGGACAACGAGGCAGCGTCCGTTAGGGGTGTTTTACGCGGCTTACATTATCAATTGCCACCTCATGCTCAATCAAAATTAGTAAGGGTCGTACAGGGTGAAGTACTCGATGTGATTGTGGACCTTAGGAAAGAATCATCCACTTTTGGTCAACACCTTTCTGTGATACTCAATGATATACAAAAAAAGCAACTGTTCGTCCCGAAAGGATTTGCCCATGGCTATGTAGTCCTGTCTCCGACAGCCATATTTGCATACAAGTGTGATGCTTTTTACAATTTTAGTGCAGAAGCAGGCATAAAGTATGATGATCCGGTTTTGGGAATAGACTGGCTGTTACCTGCTGAGGAGTGTTTAGTATCTGACAAAGACAGGATTTTACCCACCTTTGATCAGCATACCCCTTTTGCTTTGTAATTGAAAATTCATCTGAATTAATAATAATGCTTTATCTATCGCTAACGAAAATATCGCAAAGCTCTTGTCACAAGGCATGTTCAAGTGTTACTAATCATTTTACCAGCCTGTTTATTCGATGCACTATTTTTGAGGAACTTAATTTGGTGAAATGATCATGAAAAAAATAAAAATAGCTGTCCTTGGTGCCGATGGTCAGTTAGGTCAGGAGTTTCGACACTTGCATCAGAGTTATGAATACATGAGCTTTGATTTTTTTTCAAGAGATGATTGCGATATAGCTGATCAAGAAGAAGTGAGAGCAGTATTACTTTCTGAAAATTTTGATTATGTAATCAATTGTGCTGCATACACTGCTGTAGATAAAGCAGAAAGTGAGCAGGAGGAATGTTTTCTGATCAATGCCAAAGCTTGCCAGTTTATTTGCAATGCCATCAAAGGAAGACATGTCAGGCTGGTGCACTTTTCCTCTGATTATGTTTACCATGTCTATAATGGATTTCCACTCAAGGAAACCGAAAGATGTATTCCATCGGGTATATATGCCAAATCGAAACTTGAAGGTGAAAACATCATCAGGGCAAGCGAAATAGAAGCCTTAATATTGAGGACATCCTGGGTAGTTTCTTCTTTTGGGCACAATTTTGTTAAAACTATGCTCAAATTGGGTAAGGATAAAAGTGAACTTAATGTTGTAAATGATCAGTTAGGGACCATTACGTATGCAAGACATCTTGCATCAGCAGTGCTGAATATCATTACTGCCATGACTTCAGAAAGTGCTGATCAAAGTCTCTTCAATCAAACTTATAATTTTTCAAGTGAGGGCATCACCTCCTGGTATGACATAGCTGATCGCATCATGAAAGATGAAGGGCTGAGTTGTAAAGTCCAGTCTATTACAACAGCAGAATATCCAACTCCGGCTGTAAGACCTTTGTGGAGTGTGATGGCCAAAAACAAAATCAGAGAGGCTTTTGGACTGGATATACCACACTGGTTCACGGCATTAAAAGAGTGCCTGTTGGCTATAAAAGCAGACCAGTAAGCAACTTTCAATATATTTTTACTTCAAAGGGAATTCCTGTACCAGTTTAACAAGAAATTCTGAAAAAATTTCTGGTCTGGAGATGATTGCAATAAGTATTCCTGCTACTGCCCCGTAAAAGTGGGCCTCGTGATCGATCATGTCGTTTTGATTTCTGGATGCCCATGTACTGTACCAAAGATACAATACTCCGAAAATAATGGCTGGAAGAGGCACAATGGCAAACAAATACAAATTATGCCATGGGAATAACAAAATATATGTAAATATTATTCCTGAGACGCCTCCCGAAGCCCCTACGCTGGCAAAATAAAAATTTTCTTTATGCTTAAAATAAGTAGGAACATCACCCATAATGATGATAAGTAGATAGGTGATTATGTACAAAATAAGCCCTCCTGGTGTACCAAAATGATATAGCAAATAGCTCTCTACCAGACCGCCAAACTGGTATAAAACAAACATATTGACAAATAAATGCATATAGTCACCGTGAACAAATCCAGAAGTAAGCCACCTGTAGTACTGTCCTTTGTTGTATTCAGTTGCAGGATGATGTTTGAGACTATCAAATAGTCTTTTATCATTGAAGCATAAAAACGAGATGATACAAGTGATGATGACCAGAATTAATGTTGCACTCATGAAGTATAATATTGCTGTGAGGTCAAAAGTAGTAAAATATATTTACGTATTATGATATTTTTCATTTTTGATGATGGTATATGCCCTGTAAAGTTGTTCGGCAAAAAAGAGTCTGACCATCTGATGTGAAAAAGTCATTTTTGACAATGAAAGTAAATGATCGGCTCTTTTTTTAAGAATATCATGATGACCAAATGCACCTCCAACAATAAAAACCATATGTTTACCGGCATGGATAGTCTGCTGCTCAATAAAATCAGCAAATCCTTTTGAATCATATTGCTTTCCCTGCTCATCGAGCAATATGACAACATCTTCTTTTTTTAATTTAGACATAAATAATTCAGATTCTCGCTTTTTTGTTTCATCCGCTGTTTGGCCCTGTTTGATGTCTTTAAATTCTTCATATTGTAATTTTGTATAATGTTTTAACCGCAAAAGATATTTTTCTATTCCGGTTTGAAGATAAGGTTCGTTGGTTTTTCCGATAGACCATATAGAAATTTTCATACATTCAAATTTTGGTATATTTACAGAAATTGATTTCTATCACCAGCTGATTAGAGTCTTAATTGGTACACCTTAAACGTTCATTTCGAATGACAAAAAACGACATACCAAGTGAAATACAATACTATTTCTTTACAGATTATTAAGGTTTTAACAAGTTTTAACAAGTTTTAACAAGTTTTACAATAGTTAAATACAAAGGTAAGATTTTCACCTTTTTAGAGTATGTTTAAAATTTTTCTTAGTTGTAAATCAAGAGATTATGGTTCTGACAATAAAATAATCAACGCATTTAGCCTGCCTGACAACTATATCATAGGCGGGCAGGTGAACTAAATAAGGCGATTATTTTGAAGTCAGGTTCATAATACATTGATTTTAAGACAATAAAAATTTAAACATACTCTTAAAACAGACATTAAAAATTAAATAATCTTGCAAAAAAATATTTTGAAAAATAATGTTCATAAATGATCAAAATCATTTCAAAATGGAGACTATATTTAATTCTAATACGTTATACCTAAAGAATGTTTTACATCGGGATATCATCAAAAAAATGTAAGTTGTTGATTTGTAAATTGGCAGATAGTTGAAATAAGTATTTTTTTGAGCGTATTCCATTTTTTCATTCAATCGTTATAAAATTCTTTTTGTCTCCCTTGAGGATGGGGTAAAACAAAAGGAATTTTTATCAAAGTGCAATTTCGGGATTCACCCAAATTTTTAATCTATTTATATTATTTATATGTTTAAAATTATGAAATTCAAGATCTTTTTCAGTCTTTTTGTAGCCATAGCTTTGTTATCATCCTGTGAAAAAAAGCCGATGGAATTAGCTGGCGGTGATATCAACTTCAGATTTAAACTCACTTATGGTGATCAACCATTTGAAATGTTTAAAACCTATGACTATCCTGTGACCAAAGAGAAATTTCAAATGACACGATTGTCTTTTTATATCTCAGACCTCACCATCAGGTCCATCAATGGAGATTTTAATGTTAAAGATATAGATTATCTCAACTTGACAGTCAGTCATACTTCACCACTTCCAGCCAACGGATACGAGTATATGATAAAAGGTGTGAAATCTGGTTCTTACACCTCTTTTGATTTTGGTGTAGGTGTTCCCAAAGCACTTAACGCATTAGCACCTAAAGATTTTAAAGCGGGACATATCTTAAGTACTGCTGCCGAATATTGGTCATCCTGGAAAAGTTATATCTTTTTCAGACCTGAAGGACAAATATCTTTAAACGGTAAGCCAATGTCTGAAACACCATTTGCACTGCACCTGGGAGCAGATGAAGCTTTCAGAAAGATATCTTTCGCAAAACCAATCATTGTAACTGAAGGAAATGTCACCAATGTTGATATTATTTTGGACATGCAGAAATTTTTTAATGGTAAGAAGCTATTTGATATCAAATCTACCCAACAAATTCATTCTTTGGAACAAATGCCTTTAATACTTCAATTGGCAGATAATCTTGAAATTTCATTTAAGTGAGAAAAAATGAATTTTGACAAAGTAACGGTTTTTAGCTTTAAATTTATTCGTTTTTACCATTCTTTTTGATCTTTTTCTTAATTTTCCGCTCTTTATCAAAAGTAGAAATTATGAGCAGAAAAATTAGAATGGGCATGGTTGGTGGAGGTCAAGGTGCCTTCATTGGCGCAGTACACAGATTGGCAGCATTAATGGACGGACAGATCGAATTAGTCTGTGGTGCATTTAGTAGTGATCCGGAAAAATCAAAAGTATCAGGAGATGATTTATTCCTCCCGTCAGATAGGGTATATGATTCTTTTGAACAAATGATCACCTCTGAAAAAAAACTACCGGCTGATCGAAGAATGGATCTTGTATCTATAGTGACACCCAATCATGTGCACTTCAAACCTGCTGCCATGGCCATCCAGAATGGTTTTCATGTGATATGCGATAAACCACTTTGCTACAATCTGGAAGAAGCCTATGAACTTAATAATCTCGTGAATCATTCCGATCGCATCTTTGCTCTTACACACAATTATACAGGCTATCCTATGGTCAAACAAGCCAAACAGATGGTGCATCGTGGTGATCTGGGTATAATAAAAAAGATAGTGGTAGAATATCCTCAGGGTTGGTTATCTACTCTACTAGAAGCATCTGACCAAAAACAGGCAGCTTGGCGCACTGACCCGAGCAAATCAGGGATAGCGGGTGCTATGGGTGATATAGGTACTCACGCTGAAAATCTGGCTGAATATATCACAGGCTTAAAAATTTCAGAATTATGTGCGGACATTAGTACACTGGTGGATGGTAGAAAGCTGGATGATGACGGCAACGTTTTGCTTCGTTTTGAGAATGGAGCCCGAGGCATCCTATATGCATCTCAGATATCAGCAGGAGAGGAAAATAACCTGCGTATCCGTATCTATGGCGAAAAAGGAGGTTTGGAATGGGCACAAATGGAACCCAATACACTTGTGGTTCGATGGGCGGATCGTCCGGTAGAATTGCTTAGAACAGGAGGCATAGGTATTTGCAAGGAGGCAACAGCACACACCAGAATTCCTGCAGGGCATCCTGAAGGATATCTTGAAGCATTTGCTAATATTTACAGAAATGTAGCAAAATGTATTCAGGCACAAATCATCGGTGTGCAAGTTGATCCGTTGTATAAAGATTTTCCGGATATAGCAGATGGCGTCAGAGGCATGGAGTTTATATACAAAGTGATAGAATCCGGAAAGAGCGAACAAAAATGGATCAAACTATAGTTAGTTAAACTTATTTAAATCTTAATCATTATGAATACAATCAAAGGACCTGCTATCTTTCTTGCCCAGTTTATGGGAGAAGAGGCACCTTTCAACTCTTTGGAAACGATCTGTCAATGGGTGGCGGACTTAGGTTATAAGGGCATCCAGATCCCCACATGGGAGAGCAGACTGATCAATCTCGATCTGGCAGCCGAAAGTCAGACCTATTGTGATGAACTCAAAGGTAAAATCAATAGTTGTGGACTCGAAATTACCGAATTGAGTACACATTTGCAAGGACAATTAGTGGCAGTACACCCGGCTTATGATCTCATGTTTGATAATTTTGCTCCCCAAGCATTGAGAAATAATCCAAGGGCAAGAACAGAATGGGCAGTAAAACAAGTCAAAAATGCAGCATCTGCATCCAAGCGACTGGGATTAAAAGCACATGCCACTTTTTCGGGTGCCTTGGCATGGCATACTATGTATCCCTGGCCACAAAGGCCAGCTGGACTTATCGACATGGCATTCACAGAGTTAGCAACAAGGTGGATTCCTATTCTAAATCATTTTGAGGAGTGTGGTGTGGATGTATGTTATGAAATCCATCCCGGAGAAGATCTTCATGATGGGCTGAGTTATGAGCTATTCCTTGAAAAAATAAAAAATCATCCGCGTGCCTGTCTTTTGTATGATCCGAGCCACTTCGTACTTCAACAGCTGGACTATCTGGAATACATAGATATCTACCATGAGAGAATCAGGGCCTTCCATGTGAAAGATGCCGAATTCAATCCGACAGGAAAGTGTGGTGTATATGGAGGATTTGCTGACTGGAAGACAAGAGCGGGACGATTTAGATCACTGGGTGATGGTCAGGTAGATTTTAAAAGTATTTTCAGTAAATTGTCACAATACGGTTTTGATGGTTGGGCTGTGATGGAATGGGAGTGTTGTATCAAATCTCCTGAGCAGGGGGCGAGAGAAGGTGCACCTTATATCCAAAATCATATCATAGAAGTGACTAAAAAAAGCTTTTGATGATTTTGCAGGAGCAGCAGTAGATGAAGGTTTATTGAGGAAGTTGTTGGGGATATGATGTCGAAGCTAATATTACCCACCCATTTAACTGATCTCAGTGCTGTTCAACAACAACGAACAGATGGATTGGAAAACGATGATATGTAATGTTTCCGATCAATTGTGGCGTGCCGCTTTCATTGTTTTTGATCCTATTTAGTTGCCAAAACAGGAATCCAAATTGGGCACCTAAAGCAACCCATGCACCAGTCATCTGGGCTTTGGATTTTCCCCATTCTGTATTCGCGTAGGGTACATCTTTCATCAACCTACTTACTTCACTGGCAGAGATTTGATCACTATTTAGATAATACTTATTGCCCCAAAAACCTGGAAATACAGTGATTTCTTGAGAATGTATTGTATTAGAAATAATAAAAAATAAAATTACGATGATACTGATTTGCTTCATAAACAGGCTTTAAAAATTGTGAATTGAATACAAATATAAACGAAGCCAATTGATTATTATTGTATCGTGGACAAGTGAAAGGGTGAAGAAAAAGGCAATTAATTCAACGTTGTCATGTTTGTTGTTTGAAAGCATTAAGGGCTTGAATTTGAATAATTGATACTTACACAAACTAGCCTGCATTGGATTTGGAGGGTAGTCAGGCTTAAATAATATCTCCTAAATCAATCTAATAAGAATATTTTCATAAATTGACGTTTGAATTCATTCAGAAACTTAAGTTATAATCTAAAAAATTAGCGAATTAGCTTATAAATAAGAATATTAGCGAATTCGCTAATAATTTAAAATATTAGCGAATTAGCTAATATTTTGCAAAATAAATTGTACGTTTGTACTCAAAATCAATAATATGATAGGGATATTGACTGGAGATGTCATTAATTCAGAGAAATTCACTGAAGATAAATGGTTAGTGCCACTCCAATCTTTTCTAAAAACCGTAGGTGACTCTCCAGCAGATTGGGCTATTTATAGAGGTGATGAATTCCAAATAAAAATTGATGAACCTAGCCAGGCTTTCTTAAAAGCATTGGAAATAAAAGCTACAATGAAAAAAATCAAAAATTTGGATGTACGGATAAGTATAGGTATAGGCAAAGCAGATGTGATGAGAGAAAATATATTGGAGTCAAATGGCCCCGTATTTTTAAGATCGGGAAGAGGGCTTGATGATTTGAAAAAAAGCAAAGTAACGATGGCAATCAATACAGGCAATGAACTTATGGATACTGAATTGAACTTGTATCTGAAGCTGGCATTATTTGGAATCATGGACTCTTGGACAGTGGCATCTGCAGAAATGGTCAGCATAATACTCCAAAATGACAGTGTGCCTCAAGAAGATATTTCTAAAAAAACAGGAATAGCGCAATCAGCCATCTCTCAACGACTCAAAAGAGCAAATCTTGAAGTTTTGATGGATTTGAACAAGATGTTTGTCAAAAAAATAAAAACTTTAGAATGATATTATTGGTAACTAAAGTGATTTTAGCACATTTTATTGGAGATTTTTATTTACAACCTTCTTCTTGGGTTCATGATAAAGAGCAAAAGAACCACAAAAGCATTTATTTGTACTTGCATTCAGCGATTCATGGTTTGTTGGTTTGGATTTTACTATGGGAATGGAGCGCGTGGAGAATGGCCTTTTTGTTGGCTGTAGTTCACTTTGTGATAGACTTGCAAAAACTCGTGTTTCAGAAGGAGAAGACAAAGAGAAATTGGTTTTTTTTAGACCAACTACTACATATTTTCTCTATCTTTATACTGATTGACATATCTAAAAATGGAGAGATACCTTTTGACATTTCACAAATATTAAATAGCAAAAACATCATTTTTGTGACAGGGTATGTGATTTTGACACTTCCTATATCTATCATCATTCAAAAGATGCTTTTACCTTGGTCTGATCTTATAGGTGAAGCTGATGACGATTCGCTGCTCAATGCCGGAAAATACATCGGTATATTGGAGAGATCCTTTGTTTTTGTATTCATTTTGGCTAATCGTTGGGAAGCGGTAGGTTTTCTTTTGGCGGCAAAATCAGTTTTCAGATTTGGGGATTTAAAGGAATCTAAAGACCGAAAGCTCACTGAGTACATTCTTTTAGGCACACTCTTAAGCTTTGGTATTGCCATCGTTCTTTCTATGTTAGTCATTTATCAAGCCAGTTTTATTTAACAGCAT
The DNA here is from genome assembly GCA_016718205.1 of Saprospiraceae bacterium. Lineage (GTDB taxonomy): Bacteria > Bacteroidota > Bacteroidia > Chitinophagales > Saprospiraceae > OLB9. The sequence goes on along the minus strand of JADKEB010000031.1, from coordinate 572,464 downwards.
GTTTCGTAATATAAAGTATCAATTAATCATTATCGTCAGTGCTATTTTCATCAATGTCGGAAAGTCGCAGGTAATAGAAGATACGATAATGAATATAAAACCTGGCATGGTGCCAGACGTCACTATCACCGAAAAACCATATCAGTCCGGCGATCTCACTATGACTCAAAATCAGTACAAAATGATGCCGGCTTCATTTCAGGACCCGGCGCGTATTCTTATTAAATATCCGGGTTTCAGTACACCCAATGATGGAGCAAATGGAATCATTTTCAGAGGTTTGGCTCCGGAGACCGCCAGATGGCAATTATTTGGTGCCGATATTGTCAATCCCAATCATTTGAGCAACGCCGGTACCGCCAATGACCTATCGACAGAGAGCGCTGGTGGTGTCAATGCATTGAGTGGTTCCATCCTGGGCTCTTACCATTTTGAAGCAAATCCTGCTGAAGTGTCAAAAGCTGAAGTCATATCCGGCATTTCAGACATGAAGTTAGCACCAAAGATAAAATCATTCATTGATCTCAATCTGATAGGATTGGAAGCGGGTCTAAACTTATCTTCCAAAAATGAAAATGCCACAAGATTTAAAAATATATATGCAGCATACAGATATAGTTTTGTCGGCCTGCTGTCACAATTAGGAGTGAATTTCGGAAATGAGAAAATAGGGTATCAGGATTTTACCATCAATGCAGAAGTCATAAGATCTTCTACTATCAATCTCAATGTATTTGGAACTCTGGGATCAAGCAGTAATAATTTTCAGGCCGTCAGTCATATTGATTCTATTTCCCGATTTAAAGATATGCAGGACATTTTTTATAAAAGCAACCTGGCAATCGGTGGTGCTCAGTTTTTGTGGTATAAGCGAGGTAAGGCATTTCAGAATACTACGATATTTTCACAAAGAAAAAATGAAAGGCGTGAATCCACAAATGAAAGATTTTTATCCACAATAGGACAACCATATGCACAATTTCATGATCAGATTGAATCTTTGATTTCTTCACACAGTTACTTTTCTAAGTTTACAAAGAAAGATGTTTTGAAAGTTGGCTTACGTGCCAACGGACGAACAAATGATATTATAACAGGAAGGGTGGGGACACCCGATTTAATATTATCATTTTATCCATATATTCATTTTTCAAAGAATGTGACCGAAAAGTTTAAATATGAACTAGGCTCAGGTGTATTGTACGATTCTTATTCTGAAGAGTTTACTCCTGAGCCTTTTGCTACTATGACTTATGGTTTGACCAAACACTTAGCTATTGAGGCAAGCTACAGACATTCATCACAGTTACTACTTCCTGCGCTGCCATTGCGGCAATACATTGATAAAATACCACGTGTCAAAGCACATAATGTACAACTTGCACTGTCTTACATTCTTGATGATTTAAATATCAATGTCACAGGTTTTTTTCATCAGTTGAGAGATCTTAGCAATTATGTTTTGGCGGGTATCGGAAATAAAGAAAGTCATTTTAATATTTTTAACGGCAGTTTTTTAGGATATGATCAGTATTTAACTGATCCGGTTTTATCATTGAAAGATTTTTCAAGAGGAAGAGTATTTGGGGCAAGTGCTTCAGTAGATAACGTTTTTTATGCCAAAAATAAACATAAGTTTTCTTACAATGTGAATGGTTCTCTTTTTAATGCTGAATATCAGATTCCCGAACTTGTAAAAGAATGGTTTCCGGGTAAGTATAATTATGGTTACACTTCTTCTGTACTTTTGAGTTATGAAACAAATTTATCTGGAACAGAAAAAGCCAAAGTACTTACTCTTTCACTGGCAAACCACTTGAGAGGCGGACAGAGAGAACCTGTTTTAGGTAGTGAGCCCAATTTGTCGACGGGCACGATATATGAGTCCAACTCTTCTTTTTCAACTTCATTTGCTCCTTACCAAAGATTGGATTTCAGGGTTGTGTATCAGCCGGGATCAGGTAAGAAGTACCAACATAGATGGTCCATCGATATCCAAAATCTATTAAACCGTCAAAATGATGGCTTCAGATATTATGACAGATGGCTTAAAAAAGTAATTTTGCAAAATCAATTAGGGTTAGTACCTGTATTAAGTTATCGTCTGGAGTGGTAGCTATGATTCCAACTGAGAGTAGGCAAAATAATATAGACCCGCAAGTAATTCAGGCAGATTAAAATAAATAATAATGAACAGGAGAATTTTTTTAGAAGTTGGAAGCACTATGATTGCCGGTTCTTTTGTGGTTGATCCCTTGAGCTTATTTGACAAAGCTGTCAAGAAAAATAAAAAAATAGGATTACAACTATATACCGTACGTAATGAAATGTCTGAAGATGCGGAAGGCACCTTAAAAAGAATTGGGGACATAGGATACGCCTTCATCGAAAACGCCGGATATAGCAATGGAAAATTCTATGGAAAGACAAAAGAAGCATTCAAAAGTATCATAAATGACCTTAATCTAAAAATGGTTTCAGGTCACATAGGATTAGGGAGTGATACAGGTGAAATGGGTCTGACACATCAATTTAAAGAAGTATGCGAAGATGCAAAATATGTGGGCCAGAAATATATCGGTACAGGATGGCTGGCAATGGAAAAAAGAAAAACGATAGATGACTACAAAAGATTTGCTGACCATCTGAACAAAGGAGGAAGTATTGCCAAGCAGTATGGATTAAAATTATTTCATCATAATCATGATTTTGAGTTTGCCAAGTTAAATGGTATTGTTCCGTATGAAATATTGCTCAATGAGACAGATAAAAATTTAGTTACTTTTGAGTTGGATCATTACTGGACAAAAAAAGCCGGCATTGATTCAATAAAACTCATGAAAGATCATCCCGGCCGTTTCTCCCTTTGGCATATTAAGGATATGGATAATTCCGAAAAACAATCTTTTACAGAGGTTGGAACAGGTATCATTGATTATTCAAAGGTATTTAAAGAAAAATCTATTTCCAAAATGGAATATTTTTTTGTTGAGCAGGATAGTTGTGTGAATTACCCACCGCTAAAAAGTATTGAAATCAGTTTTAATAATTTGAAAAAGCTTAAACTCTGATTCAAAAGACTTTTTTACAATTTCGAATCATCAATAGGGAGTTTTCTCTTTATTTGATGACAAGACTTATTTTCACCATAGGTATGAAAATGATTCCTGTTTTGCTCGGTTGGTACCTCTATGAGCTTACAGGCAGTAAACTTGCTTTAGGTATGCTGGGATTAAGCGAAGTAATACCTGCTATTCTTTTTGCTTTGCCGGCAGGCGTTAAGGTGGACACCAGTGCCAAAAAAAGTCTGATAAAAAAATGTATATCCGGCTATATCATCATTCTCATCATGATGTTGTATGTCATTTCTGAATATTCTTTATTTAAGGATTCTATTACTTTTACACAATATCTGATTTTTATTTTAGTTGGTCTGACAGGTTGGTTACGTGCATATATCTCACCATCTTTTTCGGCCATCATAGCACAACTTGTTCCTCAGGACTCTTTGGTTCAGGCAGCTTCCTAGTAATAGTATGACGTGGTTACTCGCTGCGGTTATTGGACCAGCGCTATCAGGTATGATGATTGGATTTTTCAGTATTTCCTTTTCTTTTATTTTCGCTATAGCATTGATGATCATTGCTGTTTTTATTTTCAATCATATAAGTGAGAAAGAAGTGAGTTACGATCCTGGCAAAACCCGCACCTGGCACAGTGTTTTAGAAGGATTGAGATTTGTCCATAGCCAAAAGGCTTTGTTGGGTGCTATGGGTTTAGATATGTTTGCTGTACTTTTTGGAGGAGTAACAGCATTATTGCCTGTATTTGCCAAAGATATATTGCTTATCGGACCGCAGGCATTTGGATTGCTTATGGCTGCCACGTATTTAGGAAATTTTTTAGCTATTTTGTTTTTGACAAAGTTTCCTTTATCGGGACGTCAGGGATTTAAGCTTCTATATTCAGTGGGTGGATTTGGTATTTGTATCATTGTTTTTGGGATTTCCCAGTCCTTTTGGCTCAGTTTTATAGCATTGTTTGTCAGTGGCCTTTTTGATGGAGTCAGTGTGATAATACGAGGTACTATCTTTCAATTATTGGTTCCGGATCACATGCGGGGACGTGTTTCGTCAGTAAGTTCTATTTTTATCAATAGCAGCAATGAATTAGGACAGTTTGAAAGTGGTGTAGCAGCATCTCTGTTAGGCACAGTACCCTCAGTAGTTTTTGGCGGATGTATGACCTTATTGATCACATCATTTGCATGGATAAAAATTCCGGCCCTTAAAAAAATCGAATATTGAGTCTACTCTGAAAAGCCTTTATTAAAGAGAATATAAAAATACATTTATTTCTACTGCTTTGATAATCAAATGTTTTCCTTTAGGGCATAGGGCAAGGGTAAAAACTTTTGATTATCATAAAGTACTTGTTTTAGGAGTAGACTTCGCTTATTAAAGGCCGGAAAAGTGAAATCTATTTAAAATTTGTACCCTAAGGTAAGCATCAGGCGTGAAGGAGTTTCAGCAAATGAATATTGATTTCCACCTATAGTGATATGGTCTCCATAATTATCAAAATTACCCTCATACATCAAGTCTAGCCTTAATTTCCATATATCCAGACCCGTTCCAGCCTGCCATCCGTAGGTTGCTTGTTTAAATCGTTGTTCATAGCCCTTTATATCCACGACATCGGAAACGCTATTGATAAATAAGTGCCCCACGACACCCCCTTGAAATCTCAATACCCCTAATTTGAACCCTGCAATGACAGGGATGTCCATATGATTATATTTTTCACTCTTTATGGTATTGAATACACCTGATTCTCCATAGGTTTTTATGTCATAATTTACTTTGCTCGAATTGAATAAAAGGGAAGGCTCTACAAATATTCCCAATACGGAAAGCCTTGTATATATACCGAAATGATGACCATAACCAGCGTTTTGTATATTCCATTCGATATTTTGATTACCCTGATTGATGAGGATACCATCCTTAGCAAGATCATAAGAACTTAACCCGGTCTTTATCCCAAATTCTATTTGAGCAAAGGAATCTAAAGAAGTAATTGCTAGCAGAAAGAAAAAAATAAATCGTTTCATGACTCTAAAAATTTTGATTGGGGTGAAAAAATGATTTTGAATTGAGAAAATAATAAAAAATAGAAGTAATTAATTCCGAAACGGATTATTGGGTAAAAAATGGTTACTTTTGCAACTTGTTTAACTTTTATTTAACCCGAAAGGATATTAATTTTATTGTTTAATAGGCTGTAAATTAATGTATTGTGTTGATAATTAATATTTAACTTATTTAGATTAATTTTAATATATCAAAAACAGTGCCGATATGAAAATCAAGCAAGCAGAGTATATCGCCAGTTTTCCCAATGTTGCATCTTGCCCCCAGGACAGCAAACCTGAATTTGCTTTTATCGGGCGTTCCAATGTAGGCAAGTCATCTCTTATCAATATGCTAACAAATAAAAAAGGATTGGCAAAGGTTTCTGTAACTCCTGGGAAAACCCAAATGCTCAATTTTTTTGAAATCAATAACTCATGGGTGCTTGTTGATTTACCCGGTTATGGATATGCAAAAACTTCAAAAGCTACCAAAGCTACTTTTAGCAAGATGATAAAAACCTATCTCACTGAAAGGTCAAATTTATTTCTTGCTTTTGTTTTGATCGATATCAGACATTCCTTGCAGAAAATAGATGAACAATTTATTGGATGGTGTGGTCAAAATGGAGTACCTATTTGTATGGTGTTCACTAAATCAGATAAGTTAGGTAAAAATCAGATTACTCAAAATATCCATACTATCAATAATGCATTGTTAGAAACATGGAATGAATTGCCACCACAATTTATTACAAGCTCTGAAACAAATGCAGGCAAAGAGGAGATATTGGGTTATATAAACCAAATTATAGAGTCTTCAACGGTGCTGAAAACCTGACATATCATCATGAATAATACATATCCCCATATCATACCTGATGTAAGTCAATGGCCTGTAGCACTGCAAAGTAAATACAGAGCAGAATTTATTTCTGAGTTGAATAATTATGTGATAGAACAGATACTGGAGACTCATAAACACAATTTGTATGACTTGATTTCCAGAACGATCTATATGGAAAATCAGAGGATCAAACTAAATCCCTGGAAAGTAGATCCGCCCGATGAACGGGAATACTGGAAATCCATATCCACTGACCTTGAAAATACCACCATCAGAGAAGACCGATTTGATGCAGAATTAGAACTACTTAAGAGAATCATCAACAGGTATGCCGAAGAAATAGTGGGGAATTTTAAGCCTGGTGCTTTTAAGTTTTCAAGGGTGTTCTTAACATCATTTTTTAAAAGGATTTTCAATAGATATTTTGGGCCTGGTTTTTGGCGCTGGGGATCAAAAAGAAGCCTTCAGGAAAAAATCAAACTCCGTGGAAATATTGATCTCATAAGAAGTCTGTTTAATAAGGGGACAGTAGTTTTTATGCCGACGCATTACAGCAACCTCGATTCTATCATGATAGGCTATGCTATTGATTCCAATGTCGGCTTGCCTTCATTTTCGTATGGAGCCGGGTTGAATCTATTCAATGTAGAAATTGTAGGCTTCTTCATCAATAGACTTGGGGCATTTAAAGTAGACAGAAGGAAAAAAAATCCTATTTATCTCGAATGTCTGAAATCTATGGCTAGCTATTCGATCATAAAAGGGGTCAATTGTCTTTTTTTTCCCGGAGGTACAAGATCAAGGAGCGGATCTATAGAAGATAAGTTAAAACTGGGACTGATAAGTTCATCAATAGAAGCTCAGAGATTACATCTGGAGAAAGGCAATGAAAACAAAATATTTGTGATTCCTTTAAGTGTGGGATATCATTTTGTTTTAGAAGCATCACAACTGATCGAACAACATCTGCAAATCATCGGAAAAGAAAAATATAAAAGAGCGCGCTCGGCAGGTTTGACTTTTAGTACCATCATCAGATTTGTAAAAGACTTATACACACGGTCATCAGAAGTGTACATGTCTTTTGGCGACCCCATGGATGTATTCGGAAACAATGTGGATGTGGATGGCAATAGTTTTGATAAGTTCGGTCATAAAGTCAACATGGGTGATTACTTTACCTTTGACGGAGAACTTTCCAGCAACAGGCAAAGAGAAGGAGTGTATGCCAAGTATCTCGGTGAAAATCTGGTTGATTCTTATCGCAGATTTAATGTTATTTTATCATCCAATGTCGTATCATTTGTTGCCTTTCACACTATTTATAAGGAATACAATGGCACAGATTTGTTTCAACTTTCTGAATCTGAAAACAAGTCAATATGAAGTTTCTTATGATTTGTTTTTTGAAAATGCAGTTTTAGTTATCGATCATATCAAGTCACTGGCAAAAAAAGAGATTTTGTTACTATCGGATGAATCTTGGCACAATGAAGAAAAATTAATCCGTGAAGGATTTGAAAAATTAGGAATTTATCACACCTCAGACATTTTGAAGAAGACAAGCAATGGTCAACTTCTTTGTAAAAATGTTAGGTTACTGTATTTTTATCAAAACAGATTGATAGATTACGGTCTGGAAGATATGATGAGTTGGAAAAAAGCTTGGCAATCTTAAAGTATAACAATGAACTACATCATCTTTGACCTGGAAGCTACCTGTTGGCTGGGTAGACCACCAAAAGGCCTGAACGAAATCATCGAGATTGGGGCCATTAAAGTCAATGATTATGGAGAAGTAGTTTCACGATTTTCAAAATTTGTTAAACCTTCTATCAATCCCATTCTATCCGATTTTTGTAAAAAACTTACTTCTATATCACAAGAGGACGTGGATAAATCAAAAACATTTCCTTTTATTATTCAGGAATTTATGGACTGGATTGAAGTAGAGGACGAGTCTTATTGTCTCATTTCATGGGGTAAATATGACCGACATCAATTGATACAGGATTGCGAGCTGCATCGTTTGGAATCTGACTGGTTAGATTACCATTTCAACATAAAACCTGCTTACAGAGAGTTAAAAAATCTGAAAGATGAACCCGGATTAAAGAAAGCTGTAAAACTGGAAGGTTTTGAATTTACAGGTGTGCATCATAGAGCGATATCAGATGCAGAAAATCTTACAAAAATATTTGTCAAATATTTTAAAGAATGGTCGGTAGGATAATTATAATTTTAAATGACTATCCAAATATAATTAGGTAATTTCTTGATTGATTAAATATAACTGAAGTAAAAACTTGCATATAGCAGCTTCTTGGAAATATTATTTTATAACCCATAGGAAGCAAAATGAAATGAATGGTATCCGATAAACTATAAAATTTAAAAAAAAACTTACGAAACACTAAACATTTGTAAATTCTTATTATTTTGCACCAAATTTTTACAATTCGTTAACATTCCACATTTCTTTAGTTTGCATTTATGATCAACAAGTCACTTTTAAATTTTTTTTTCTTCATTGTTTTAAGTATTGTTTCAAATCAATTATTTGGACAAATTACTATAAAAGGAGAAGTGTTGGATGAAGGTACAGGAGAACCTTTAATTGGAGCAAATGTTGTCCTAAAAAATGACCCTACAAAAGGTACGGTTACAGATTTTGATGGTTCGTTTGAACTAAAGGTTGATCAATTACCATGCACATTAAACATATCTTACATAGGTTATACTGCAAAGGATTTTGAAGTCACTTCTTCAAGTCAAAAATTAAAAATTTTAATTGCTGAAGAATCCGTACCAATAGATTTGGGTGTGGAAATCAAAGGTCAAAGAGTCTCTGAAAAACAAAAAGCAGCTCCTCTTACTATTGAATCCCTTGATGCTATTGCCATTAAACAAACTGCTTCCACTGATTTTTATAATGGATTAGGGTCTCTAAAGGGAGTAGATCTTACTACTGCCAGTTTGGGTTTTACAGTTATCAATACCAGAGGGTTTAATAGTACAAGTCCGGTCAGATCATTGCAGACAATAGACGGAGTAGATAATCAATCTCCGGGTCTTAATTTTTCTTTGGGAAATTTTCTTGGGTCATCAGAGTTGGATATTCAGAAGGTAGATCTTGTAGTCGGAGCGAGCTCTGCATTTTACGGGCCAAATGCTTTTAATGGTGTCATCGCCATGGAAACAAAAAATCCTTTTTTCAGCAAAGGATTAGCAGCAAGTGTTAAAGTGGGTGAAAGAAGTCTTTTAGAAACTGCAGTCCGATTTGCAGATGTCTTTAAAAATAAAGGCGGAAAACCATTTTTAGCGTATAAGCTTAATTTTTCTTATCTCAGAGCAAATGACTGGGTGGCTGACAATTATGATCCAATTACCGATGCTGCGGGGAATGATATTTTTAGTGCTGCATTAAATCCAGGTGGTTTTAATGCTGTAAATGTTTATGGTGATGAGTATAACATTTTTACCAATGGTACAGATTTTAATTCATTCACCGGAATGAATTCTTTCCACAGAAGAGGATATAAAGAGGAAGACGTTGTAGATTATGATACCAGAAACATAAAATCCGGTGTCACGGTACATATCAGAACAAACCCATCAAAGGACTTCGAATCTCCTGAAATAATTGCTTCTTCTAATTTTGGATACGGTACCACAGTTTATCAGGGAGATAACAGATTTAGTCTACGAGGGATCCAATTTTTTCAGCACCGGCTTGAATTTAGAAAAAAAGATAAGTTTTTTATCCGGGCTTTTGCAACCCACGAAGATGCCGGAGATTCTTATGATCCCTATTTTACGGCTCAAAAAATGATTGAAGCCAGTTCTTCAAATGATTCTTGGGACAGAGCCTATCGCGATTGGTGGGAGCGAAACAACTCTTTTAATAAACTAAAAGGTCTGGGAATGTCACAGGATAACTTTCAGCAGTGGCAAAAAGACAATGTAAATGTACTTGAAGATTTCCACAGACAGGCACAAAACTTTGCCTCTTCAAATAACAGAACATTTAGTATCACTGATTTTTATCAGCCCGGAACGCCAAGATTTGATTCCTTATTTAATTCGATTACTTCACGCAAAAATAATAGTATTGAAAATGGTACCAGGTTTTTTGACAGATCAGCTTTGTTTCATTTACATGGAGAGTACAAATTTTCTTCAGATTTCTTCAAGGAACTCACTATAGGGGCAAATGGAAGGATGTACAGACCAAATTCAGAAGGTACCATATTTTCTGATGAAACAGAAAGAATCACAAATGTAGAATTTGGAGTGTACGGGGGGGCAAGTAAACAATTAGGCAATTTTACATTGTCGGCAGCAACGAGATTAGACAAAAACCAAAATTTTAATTTGCTTTTTTCTCCGGCCGGTTCCGTAGTTTGGAAACCATCTGAAAATAATTACTTGAGAGTATCGTTTTCTTCAGCAATCCGTAACCCAACGTTATCTGACCAATATTTGGATTTGGAAGTAGGGCCAGCACGTCTCTTGGGAAATCTAAATGGCTATGATAGTTTGGTCACTTTACAATCATTTTTGGACAACAGGAATGATCCAAGATTATCCTATAAAGAAATCTCAATAGATCCTATACGACCTGAAAAAGTGAAGACATTTGAAGTTGGGTACAGGACAACACTCTTTGAAAAGTTGTTTTTAGATGCCAGCTATTATTACAATATTTATGATGACTTTATAGGCTATCAGATAGGATTAAAAATACCAGTGATTTTTATAGAATTAATACCTGGGTTTCCACCCACACCGATCAGACAGTTTACTAACATTAAAGCAGTAAGGGTCGCTGCCAATTCTGATAAAATTGTGAATTCACAAGGTTTTGCACTTGGATTTAATTACTACTTCGGCCGATATTATTCTTTAAACGGTAATTACAGTTATAACAATCTGGTTACACAAGTTGATGATGACATCGTACCGGCATTTAATACGCCCAAAAATAAATATAATATAGGTATTTCTGGCAGGGATATCCCTCTTGGCTCAGGAAAAAATACACTAGGTTTTAACGTAAATTATAAATGGATTGAGGGATTTACCTTTGAAGGGTCTCCACAGTTCACTGGATTGATTCCTACCTATGACTTGGCGGATGCTCAGATCAATTATACCATGCCTAAGCAAAATCTGGTTATTAAGGTAGGCGCTTCCAATGCTTTGAACAATAAACAATTTCAAACATATGGAGGCCCCAGAATCGGAAGAATGGCTTATTTGACTTTAACATATGATTTTAAATCTAAAATTAATTAATTAACACTAAAATTTTTTTCACATGCGAATTTTTACAAAATTTATCATCTTGATAGTTTTACTAACTATCACAAACTATTCGTTTGCTCAGGAAGGGCGATTTACCAAGGAAGTATTTACCAAAGTAAATGTTTCAACACAACAGATCCTTCAGCAAAACTTTACAGTCATGCCATGGGTGGGAGGTCTTCAAGCTACTCCTCCTGCAATTGCTGGCACACAAAGACAACCCCTTAGGGCTCAATTTTACACTCCGGATGGCGATACAAAAACAGACAGACCATTGATCATTTACCTGCACACGGGCAATTTTTTTCCATACCCTGTTAATGGTTCGTGTGGTGGTACGGTCACCGACTCTGTTAATGTAGAGATGGCTACTCGATTGGCCAAAATGGGATATGTTGTTGCAGTTGTTGAATACAGGCAAGGATGGCTTCCGACCATTGCCCAAGAAATTATGAAGCGTTATACCTTGATACAAGCGGCGTATAGAGGAGTACAAGATGTGAATAGCTATGTTCGTTATTTCAAGAAAAGTGTTAAAGTGGATAGTAATCCTCATGGTATTGATACCACTAAAATAACAGTGTGGGGTGTAGGCACTGGTGGATATGTATCCCTTGCTTCAGCTTTCCTAAACCAATATTCAGAAATAACCAATACGCCTGGGGGCAAATGGTTATTACCTATCTCAGCAACGGCAACAATTCCTATGATCATTGAAGCTCAAAATGGATTAATTGATGGAGATGGTCCTCCTACAGTGGCTACTGCACACTCGTTCCGGTATCACAATTGTTTTTCAAAGCTGGCGATACTTTAAGTGTTCCAAATCATGTTGGTTATACTTCGGACTATGCCTTGACTGTAAATTGTGGTGGAGCATTAGGAGATTCCTCGTGGATTTCTGCGGGTGAAACGCCCATAATTTCTTTCCATGTAGGTAGTGATGCTTTCGCTCCATGTAAAACGGCTATTTTAAGGGTGCCAACTCAAAGGGGCCCAGAGCCAGTCGTTGAAGTGTCAGGATCGTGTGATGTGGCGCCAATCGCTGATAGAAAAGGACTAAATGAAATATTCAAAACTATTCCTGCAGGTAGAGACCCTTTTAAGGCCGCGAGCAAAACTACTAATTTAGGTTTTTACCGCTTTGAAGGTACTCCAAATGATTCAGGTTCTCCATGGGAATGGACAAATGCTGCTCAACCTAAACCTGCAACTGATCCTAATACAAGAGATTGTAACACCAACGCTGTTTCAGCAAGAAGATATATTGATACAATCATTGGGTATTTTGCTCCAAGGGCTTGTGTGGCTCTTAAGCTTAATTGTTGGTCTGCTTCTGTAAGTGTCACAGACGCCCAAGTCAACCTTAAGCTTGCTCCAAACCCTGCCACTTCAGAAATCAACATCACTGTGGCAGAAAACAAACCAGTGAAGTCTTATGCGATCTATGATATCAGTGGCCGTATGCTCAGAAATATGAATGATGTCAACAGCTCATTTGTATCAGTAAGACGTGAAAATCTTCAGGATGGTATGTACCTCATTCAACTTAGGTTTGAAGAAGGTGTTCTCACCAAGAAGGTGATATTTGAATAATAAAATTCATGTGAAATACTTTAAGGGCTCTGCAGAAATGCAGGGCCTTTTTTGTATTGACTTTCAACATCCTTTTTTGGCCAAATTCCCCATGACGCCCCCCCAAATGAATGATGATTAGAGCTTCAAATGTATAAAGTGATACTCAGTCAGTCTGCATTGGAGTTTTTGACAGCTAAGAGAGCATTAATTAACCCTTCTGAAAGCCTTTTTATTATGGGTAGTTGGTAGTGTGTTTAATATTTAGTAAAAGGCAGATCCTAATTTTCATCAGACCCAAGCATGTTTTTCAATTTCATGATGTCAGCTTTTAAAGAGACTAATTTTTTGAGCATTTGATTTTGTTCTCTGCTGATAGATTTTTCAGATTGAAGTTCTTTTTTGGCACCATCAATTGTAAAGCCTCTCTCCTTGATCAGAATGTAAACACTTTCGAGTTTATGGATATCTTTTGGAGTGTATCTTCTTTCACCTTTACTGTTTTTTGCCGGACTCAAATAGGGGATTTCACCTTCCCAATACCTGATGACAGAGGTAGCAACACCGAACATTTCGGCGACCTCTCCGATAGAGTAGTATAACTTAGTTAATTCAGCTGGTAGCATTACTTTATTTGATAAGATCTAATGTGCTGCCATTTAAACCATTAAGATCAAAAATAGTTTTGATCTTTTGGATTTATTTTGAGATTCCAAAAAAAAATTGTTTTATTTCAGTCTCATTCCTGTTATTATGCAACTTACCATCATCTCCTAACTTTTGGATGTAACCCATTTTTCATTCAATTGTCAAAAAACGCTGAAAGATTATTAAAGTACAATTTGTACACAATACTAAGGACCAAACATAAAGCCATGCCTGCTGTCGGAAAATTCATGGGAGGCATCATGCCGGCGTCAGGATCCTCAATATTTCCATATTGATTTTCATAGCGTTTGACGTTGTCCATAAGTGCTTTCATCAGTCGTTTTGCGTGCTGTGGTGTTAGAATAATTCTTGATTTAACCTTCGCTTTTGGTACGTTTGGTACCAATCTTATGAAATCCACAATAAACTCAGAATGAGAGTGTGATATAATAGCAAGATTTGAATAAGTACCTTCTGCGACTTCTTCTGATAATTCTATATTGATTTGATTTTCCTGTATCTCTGACATTTTACTGATATGTTTTATAATATGAATTTAAAAACGCAAATGTAGTGTAAAAAGTTTTTATTCATTCGAAATAAGTAATTTACTGAAATGATTTTGTGTACCAACTATTATACTCAAAATAATTTGGTTTGCGAAAAATGTCTTAATCAACGTATTGATTTTGAGTATAATGAAGATATATTTTTTTTCAAAAAAAATTATCGTCGGTATAATGCCAACATGTTTTCAAGAATAATTTGAAAAACGTATATTTGCACCTCTTTACATTAATTCAACAAAAAATACAAAAAATGGGAATAATAAAAATCAAAGTGACCAATCCTGTAGTGGAATTGGATGGAGATGAAATGACCAGAATTATCTGGAAATTTATAAAAGATAAACTGATAGTACCGTATCTGGATATTGATATCAAATACTACGATCTCGGTATGGAATATCGTGATGAAACTGATGATCAGGTCACGATTGATGCAGCTAATGCTATCAAACAATATGGTGTGGGTATCAAATGTGCTACTATCACACCAGATGAAGCACGCGTCAAGGAGTTTAACTTAAAACAAATGTGGAAGTCTCCTAACGGAACCATTAGAAACATCCTTGATGGAACAGTCTTTCGTGAGCCTATAGTCATGAGTAATGTACCTCGTCTTGTGCCCAATTGGACTTCTCCGATTATCATCGGAAGACATGCTTTTGGTGATCAGTACAGAGCCACAGATACAGTAACCAAAGGAAAAGGAAAGCTGACGATGACTTTTACAGCCGAAGACGGTACCGAAACCAGCTGGACTGTCTTTGACTTTAAGGGAGATGGTGTTGCTTTATGTATGTACAATACTGACGAATCTATCAAAGGATTTGCACATTCTTGTTTTAATATGGCGATCTCCAAAGGTTGGCCATTATATCTTTCGACAAAAAATACAATACTTAAAAAATATGACGGAAGATTTAAAGATATATTTGAAGAGATATATTTGGCTGATTACAAAGCAAAATTTGATGCATTGGGAATAGTCTATGAACACAGATTGATCGACGATATGGTTGCAAGTGCCTTAAAGTGGAATGGTAATTTTGTGTGGGCTTGTAAGAATTATGATGGCGATGTACAATCTGATACAGTGGCGCAGGGTTTCGGCTCATTGGGATTGATGACATCAGTCCTGATTACTCCTGATGGCACGACTATGGAGGCTGAAGCAGCTCACGGTACTGTCACCAGACATTACAGAGACCACCAGGCAGGAAAACCTACATCCACCAACCCGATAGCTTCTATATATGCATGGACAAGAGGGCTTGCTTTTAGAGGTAAACTTGATGGTAATGACGATCTTATCAAATTCAGTCAGGCACTTGAAGATGTATGTGTTGAGACTGTCGAAAGTGGAAAAATGACCAAAGATCTGGCTGTAATTATTCATGGTAATAAAGTGACTCATGGCGAACATTATTTGTATACTGAAGAGTTTTTGGAAGAGTTGGATAAAGGATTAAAGACTAAGTTGGGTTATTAATAATATCGGATTCAAATTGGGTTGTGTAAAAACTATTTTTCACAATCCAATTTCTTTCGATTCTATGTCATAATCGCTCTTCAGTAAAATTCTAACATCTATGAAAACACATGTACCATTTTGCTGGCCAACTTTTAAAGTCGATCCATCATGGTCATTGTTTTTGGATAGGGATGGAGTAGTCAACGAACGCTTACCAAATGATTATGTTAAATCCTGGTCAGAATTCACGTTTCTACCTGGAGTATTGGATGCTATCGGAGCATTATCAGGTTTTTTTCAAAGAATGATTATTGTGACTAATCAGGCAGGCATCGAAAGGGGATTTTTTACACACGATGACCTGAAGGATATCCATGATAAGATGTTGGACTGTATCTTGTATCACGGAGGTAGGATTGATGAAATATACTACTGTCCATTTAAAGGAGATCTTGATCCACTATGCAGAAAACCAAATCCTGGTATGGCTTTAGAAGCGAAAAGTGATTTTCCCGAAATTGATTTCAAAAAGTGCCTGATGGTAGGGGATTCGGATGGTGATATCGCATTTGGAAATAATTTAGGTATGAAAACCATTTTAGTAGGAGATAAAAATGATAATTCATTTGTTTATAAAAACTCTATCCCGGATGCAAGATTAGATTCTTTGACCGATGTTGTTTCATTTTTAAAGAGTTTATAAATTTAGTTAATTGTTTAATACAAAAACGACAAAAGATTGTCCCAAACAGACTAATAATCAAAACTTTAACTTAAATAGCGAAAGAGCGTTGGATTTGATACGTAAAATAAATAAGCCGCATATACAACCTGAACTTTAATATACCTAAAGATAATTGAAATTCAATTAATCATTAATCACTAAAGCTATTTAGTTTTATAGTTATTTTGTTCTATTTTTGATAATAATTTGTATTTACCTTCTTTGTATGCCTGATCGTACTGGTCGGATGGTATTTCTTTATCCATAATCTGAAAGTTGTCATAATTCTGGAAAATAACACCTCCTGTTTTTTCTCTTTTTGTACATTTTCTAAACCTTGGACCTCCGTTTGCGTACGCCAGATAATCCAGAGTATGCCTGGATTGATGGATCCAAAAACAGAAAATATCTTCATGATCTTGCCCGCCACCTTCCTTATCAAACCATACTTTGATTTTATCATAATTTTGTCCATCAAGTTCTATTGACCCGATATATTGAGAGTTGACGGCTTTATCTCTTAACTTGTACGGCAGCAACATAAAATATGCTACAGAGTTAACTCCTTCGCGATATCTGCTTTTTAGCTTTTCACTCAATGGGATTATTTTGCCGTTCTGCTCGTGAGAATAAACTCCATTGTTCAGTATATCCTTAAGATTATTACCCAGAGAATCAGTATATATTCTATCATATAGGTAACCTTTTTTATGTTGCTTAATGCTGAATTTATATTGCCTGAAATCAAATGTAACATTAAGTTTTTCATAATTACTTCCTCCATGAGCTTCAATACATTGATCGATCAACTGCTGAGCCACTTTGTCTGTCTTTTTCTGCGCATCCATATTTAAACAGGATAGAATCCAGAAGCAAGTCATTAAAAACTGTAATGAGATTTTCATTTTTATTATTTTAGATTTAAGGATTAAAAATTTGAATTCAAAATAACACTAAAAGTATGTTTAAAATTTTCTTACTTTGCAAAAGCATAATCCTATCATTTTCACCTTTGCTTCCTACTCACTATCGAATATTTTATGTTTTGCTGGGTAATCTTACCTTAGGAATGTGAGTCGTTTGCCCATTGATGGTATAAATCTGTCATGACCATCATATACTTTAGTTCCATTGACATACGTAGCTGCTACTTTCCCTTTAAATGTTTTTCCCTCTATGGGTGACCAACCACATTTATAATGGATGTTTTCTTTATTGACGGTCCAAAAGGTATTGGGATCAATCAGAACCATATCTGCGTACATTCCTTCCCTTAGATATCCCCGATCCTCCACTTTGAAACATTCCGCAGGAGCGTGGCACATTTTTTCGACAATTTTTTCTTTACTTATCTTACCTTGGTGATAAAAATCCATCATGATGTTTAAGCTATGCTGGACTAATGGTAGTCCTGAAGGTGCCTTTGCATACAATTGTTGCTTTTCATCCCAAGTGTGTGGTGCATGGTCTGTAGCTATAATATCTAATCTATCATCAAGTAATGCAGTCATGAGCGCATCTTTGTCTGTCATTTTTTTGATAGCAGGGTTACACTTGATCAGATTGCCTTTTTGTTCATAATCCTGATCGGAAAAGTACATATGATGAACACATACTTCAGACGTAATTTTTTTGGCTGATAATGGGATGTCGTTTCGAAATAGGTCCAACTCTTTTGCAGTAGAAATATGAAGAATATGAAGGCGGGTTCCATGTTTTTGTGCAAGTTCCACAGCAAATGATGATGACAAATAACAACCTTCTGCATTTCTGATGAGCGGATGCATATACGGTTGTAAGTTATCCTCTCCGTATTGATTCTTGTACCTGTCATATTGTGTTTTTATGGTATTTTCATCTTCACAGTGAGTTGCAATGAGCATGGGCACGTTTTCAAACAATTTTTCCAGGATACCGGGGTTGTCTACCAGCATGTTTCCAGTACTTGAGCCCATGAAAATCTTAACACCACATACATTCTTAGGGTCGGTCTTCAAAACTTCCTCATAGTTTTCATTAGAGACACCCATAAAAAAGGAATAATTGGCATATGAACTTGTCCTTCCAATTTCATATTTTGCAGAAAGTAACTCTTGAGTAAGACATTCAGGTTTTGTATTTGGCATTTCCATAAATGTAGTTGTGCCTCCAGCTACGGCAGCCTTCGATTCTGAAGCTATGTTCGCTTTGTGGGTAAGACCCGGCTCCCTGAAGTGCACCTGATCATCAATGATACCAGGAATCAACCATAACCCTGATGCGTCTATTTCTTCATAATTACTCTTTATGCCAATGACGGGCGCAATGTTTTCAATTCTTTCATTGACAATAAGTACATCTTTATAACCAGCCTCACCCTCATTGATGACCAGTGCACCTTTGATTAATTTTTTCTGATTTTGCATCTCTTGTAAATTTAGTTATCTTTGTGTCGCAAAATTATGAATTAGTATCACATTCTTCTTTAGAGTATGTTTAAATTTTCAGCTTGTGGTACTTTCCCTTTTAAGAGTATGAAATCACGTGGGATAAAAAACATCCAAAACTGTCTTAACTGAAGTCATTGATTTTAAAAAATCACCATTTAGGTGAAAGGAGCAATTCATAAAACTCTTTTTTTGTAGCCATTAAAATACTCCATAAATTAAGTACCATAAAAAAACGATTGAATAAACAGGCGGAAAAATTTCTGACAATAATGATGAAAGTAATAAAAATCAAAGAACGAGTGCACTCCCTCCATTTTAAGGGAGGGCTGGGGTGGGTAAATTTAGAGGAATAAATTATAGAATCAGCCTTTAAACAATGTCTCAAAGATACACCGCACTCTATTTTCCTATTAAACTGATCTTTTTTTATCTGGTCGGGCTCAATCTCTGGAGATTTCTTTTTTTGTATCACAATGATGTACAGGATAAGATACTTCCCTTGTTTCATGGGTTCAGATTGGACCTTTCCATGGCATGTGGAGCCATGCTGGTATCATTTATCCCGTGGGTATTGTATCTCATCACAGGAAAAAACTGGGTGCTTTGGATTTGTAAGTGGGTCACAGTGATAGTTTGGATATTGATATCTGTGGTAGAATTCAGTTCGATACTGATCTTTCCGGAATGGGGGACATCTCTGGATGCAAGAGCCATCAGCTATCTGGGCAACCCGACAGAAGCATGGGCATCATCCCGGGATTTTATTTCATGGACTGTGATTGTCGTCAGTTTGCTGATATTGTTTTTAGGTCTCCAGAGGCTGAGGCATCAGTTTGAACAGTGGCAGCCAGTGAGGTCTTACTATGTGCAGTCTATCATTTTCATCATATTGACAGGACCCTTATTATTTTTGGGAGTCAGAGGTGGGTGGCAAAAATTACCTATCAAACCATCAGATGCCTATTATGCCAAAGATATGAAAAGCAACTTTGCAGCTGTCAATAAAGTCTGGTATTTACTATATAGCGTAACCCACCAAACAGAAATGAAATTCGTGCATTCTGAAGATGAGATTGATTCCTTCATGAAAACGTACAGAAGTCCTGATTGTCATAAGTACACTGATTCTTTACCATTATTAAATAAAAATATTGTTTTCATAATTGCTGAAGGTTGGTCTGCAGATATGGTAAAATATTTAGGCGGAAAAGAAAATATCACCCCTTACTTTGATTCCTTATGTGAAAATAGTATCAGATTTTATAATGCGTTTAGTACCGGCTTCAGGACAGACCAGGGATTGATGAGTATATTGTCAGGAATACCTTCTATCTCAGGTCTGAACATGCCAAATCATCTTGATAAAGTGATCAGATATCCGAGTATAGTCAAAGATTTCAAAAAGGCAGGTTATAAAACATCTTTTGTATATGGAGGTGACTTAAATTTTTCAAATTTGTACAATTATCTGACTTTATCAGGATTTGACACCATCATCAGAGATCGATCTTTTGATAGTGCCTCTGATATCACTGACTGGGGCGTTCCAGACCATATAATGATTCAAAAGGCGATTGATTTGTCCAATGTTGAATCTCAACCATTTTTTTCTACTGTTTTACTGATGAGTTCTCATGCTCCATTTGACATCCCTATCACAAACGAATTTTCTGCGAGATCGGATATTCCCGGGAAGTATATGGCTTCAGTCAGATATAGTGATTATGCCTTGAGTCTGTATTTTAATGCT
The DNA here is from genome assembly GCA_016718205.1 of Saprospiraceae bacterium. Taxonomy (GTDB): domain Bacteria; phylum Bacteroidota; class Bacteroidia; order Chitinophagales; family Saprospiraceae; genus OLB9. The sequence goes on along the minus strand of JADKEB010000031.1, from coordinate 552,016 downwards.
ATAAAAAGTCAACTCTGGTTTACCAATACTGTATTTATCCTGACTTCTGATCATGGAAGTACTCATTCCGGCTATGCAGGCATGGATGACCACAAAAGATTTAGAATACCACTCATCATTTATGATCCGGGACAAAATCTGAAAACGCTGCCGGACTCCATTTCATCCCCCTGCAATCATTATGACATTCCATATACTATGGCAAAAAACCTTGGGTTTAGCACGGATAAGTATATTTTTGGCAGAAATATGTTTTGTATTGATGAAAATCGATTTGCCTATTGGAATACTGATAATTCTTCAGCTTGCTTTGCAATGAATTCTAATGAAATATCGGGTGCAAATCAAAAAAATACCAGAACAACCTTATTTACCGACATGGTAAAAAGGTGGTTTAATACTTTGCCAAAATAAAGGAAAATTTAATTTTTAATGTAGAGTTAAATTGGGAAGCATAAACATATTCTTACATAAATAAAATCAGAAATCCAAATCCATCATATTGCAAAAAATTAAATATAAAAGAAATATCCACAAAATAAACCCGATTTTTTTGATGTTAAATTTCAAAATGCTTTTAAAAATAAATATCATTTAAATTGGCTTATTTTTCTTATATATTATATAATTTATTAATATTACGAGAATGGTTTCTGAATTATAGCTTATTTCAATGTATTATAAAAAAGAGCCATATCTGAAGGTCACCCAATTTTGAGTTAATAATCCAAAATTGTGTGAATTTTGGACTTTTCATTGTAGCATCAAATATTAGTTATCCACATCAACTGACAGTAATACACATTTTTTCCACATTGTTAACAAATTGCATAATTCTTATATTTGAAAGTTATCTTACCTTTGTCATTACAAATATTTATCATACGATTTTTCAGGTATAATGGCAGAATTTCAGAATACGCTCAAGGCAATATCAGGCAGGCTTACTCCATCAAAATCCGACTCGGAATTGATTTACGGGAGAGTCCAGCCTCAGGCCATTCCCTTGGAAGAGGCAGTCCTGGGAGCGATCATGATAGACAAAGATGGTTTTCCGTCTATCATCGAGATACTGCGCAAAGAAAGCTTCTACCTTGACAAAAATCAATTGATTTTTGGAGTGATGTCTGATTTGTTTGGTAAGTCTCAGCCTATAGACTTATTAACAGTGCATGAAGCCTTAAAAAAATCCGCTCAGCTGGACACAGTTGGTGGCATCAACTACCTGATGGAACTGACGAATAAGGTTGGATCTGCAGCCAACATCGAATTTCACGCCAGAATCATCGCTCAGAAATTTATACAGCGAGAGCTCATAAGAGTAAGTACTCAGGTGATTCACGACTCTTTTGAAGATACAAAGGATGTACTCGAATTGCTTGATGAAGCCGAAAGGGGCTTATATGAAATCACAGATCAGAACCTCAATACAGGATATGAGTCTCTGGCTACCCTGGCACTGAAAGCTCAAAAAGAAATAGAGGCTGTGAGCCAAAAAGGATCTGAAACAACGGGTGTTACCACAGGATTTCTCGAACTGGATAAAATGACCAACGGTTGGCAATCTTCTGACCTTATCATTATGGCTGCCCGACCTGGTATGGGTAAAACAGCATTTACACTTTCACTGACAAAAAATGCCGCTGAGTCAGGAAAAGGGGTTGCTTTTTTCTCTCTGGAAATGGCCAATGTACAATTGGTGCAACGTCTTATTTCGATGGAAGCAGAAATCAATTCTTCAAAATTGCGAAACGGACAGCTGGAAGAATATGAGTGGCGTAAGCTTCATGCGGCTGTAGATAAACTTTCCACATTACCTATTTTTATTGACGATACTCCGGGACTTAATATTTTTGAATTGCGGGCCAAATGCCGTAGGTTGAAGCAGAATCATGACATCAGCATGATAGTGATCGACTACCTTCAGTTGATGGCTGGTGCCCCGAATGATAAGCGTGGCAACCGTGAACAAGAGATTTCTTCTATATCCAGAGCTCTAAAAGGTCTTGCTAAAGAATTGCATGTACCTGTTATTGCACTTTCACAGTTATCAAGAGCTGTAGAAAGCAGGGGCGGAGAGAAGAGACCTCAGCTTTCCGACCTTAGGGAGTCCGGTGCAATAGAACAAGATGCTGATATAGTGTCATTTATCTACAGGCCTGGATACTATGGAGTAGGTGAAGGAGACCTTGATACACCATCCGACCTTTCAGAAATCATTATCGCAAAACATCGTAATGGTGGATTGGGAACTGTAAATTTGAGATTTGTGCCTCACTTTGTGAAGTTTGAAGACCCGGGATCAGCAGGATTTTCAAATGATCTGAATGACGTCTTCAATGTAAATCCTTTTGGCAGTGGAGGCATCATCACAAGACCTTCCAAAATGAATATGGAAAGTGAAGATGTGCCGCCTACGGGAAGTGGAAATGATGAACTAGATATTCCGTTTTGATAGAATTCCTTTTATATAGTGGAAAATAAGACAGAGATAATTAGGCTGAATAAGTATATCGCTTCATCGGGTATTTGTACCCGAAAAGAAGCAGTGGATCTTATTAAGAAAGGTCTCGTAACTATTAATGAATCAATATGTTACGAACCTTTTTATGAAGTAAAAAATAATGATGTCGTATCCTATAAAGGTAAACTCATCACTCCAAAGAAGCTTTATACTTATCTGCTGCTCAATAAACCGAAAAATGTAGAAGAAATCCTTGATGAAACAAAAAGAGTTACAATAAGTAGCTTGATAAAAAACAAAACTACAGCATCTTTAAAACAGCTATTTCCGATATCGGCCGAGGCTTGTGGCTTGACTATTCTCACTGATGATGACGATCTGCTCAGAAAATGTGCTTCAGTTGATTTAAAATATGACTCCGTTTTTGAAATCCACACAGCAGATCCCGTAGATAATGAAGAAATAACTCGGTTGACACAAAATCATGAAAACGCTCCATTTATCAAAGGGTTAGCACATATACCTGACATGGAAAAAAATATTCTTGGAGTAAAAATGTCAGGAGGAAGCGAAGACCGTTTGAGAGCTTTATTTTCCGATCTTGGACTAAATATTGTCAAATGTGACAGGACCTTCGTAAAGGGAATGACTAAAAAGGATTTAAAACGCGGATGGTCAAGGACATTGACAGAAAAAGAAATTATATTTTTAAAATACTTTTGAACAATAGTTCATATCCCTGATGTCAATAATCCAATTATTGGAAAGTTATTAAATTTGAAGGGAATGTTTCAATAATATATATTTAGGACATAATTTTGCTACTGTTTATAATTTGAATCTTGGACAGAGACATAGTAAGAGTGAAAAATAGTAGAACATTAAGAATAAAAAAACGAATGAATAATCAAGTGGATAAATGGATGGAATAGGGAAATCCTAAGCCATTTTGATCCCATAATTCATTGGTAATCCAAAAATTGTAGTAAAGATAATTGGTATGGAAAGCAGGAATAACTCTTTTAAAAAAATTACAGATGACAGGAAATTTATTTTACACTGTTATCAAGAGATGTTAAAACGAATAAATGAATATGAAGTACTGCAATTGATAGAAAATGATGCTCAGTTTTTATTGGATTTGGAAAGTTCATCTATAACGAGTGAAAAAATCATTCAGTCATTGAGCATATATTTTCAATTGATGACAATGGTTGAAGAGAATGCAGCAACGCAGTACCGTAGGAAAATGGAAAATGAAGAAAACATTTCTTCTATCAGAGGTTCCTGGGCAGAAACCCTTCAAATGTGGAAAGACCTTGGAATGACTGAAGACGAAATGTTTCAAACCATATCATCAGTCGACATCATGCCAGTACTTACAGCACATCCTACTGAATCAAAAAGAGTGACCGTCATAGAAATTCACAGAGATTTGTATCTATTGCTGGTGCAGAGAGAGAATACTTCACTCAGTAAGATGGAACAAATGGCCAATACTGAAAAAATAATTTCCTTATTAGAGAGATGGTGGAGAACAGGAGAAATTCATCTTGAAAAACCAAATATAACTGATGAAAGAACAAATATCGTTCATTATTTGAGTAAGGTATTTCCTTCTGTTGTTGAAAAAAGTGACATACAGTTAAAGAGTTCTTGGAAAGGAATGGGATTCAATGCATTAATAGTTAGTAACCCTGATTTATTTCCGAACATTCATTTTGGCAGTTGGGTTGGTGGGGATCGGGACGGTCACCCCTTTGTCACTCCTGCTATCACACAGGAAACGCTTATCTTGCATCGTCAGGAGGCGTTAAAAATCATTCATCAACAATTAGTAAACCTGGCAGCAAAACTTACCATTTCAGGCATCAGCAATCCTGTACCATTTGCATTGCAGGAAGCCATCACCAATCATGTTTCTGTATTGGGAGTACTGGGTACGAAGGTGGTGAAAAGGAATCTCTATGAGCCATGGAGACAATATGTAGGGTTATTGGCAACAAAATTGGAGAATACCATCACTGAAAATGTTACTGACTCAAAAACACGCTATAAGTCAAGTTATGCCCTGCAGGAAGATCTTAAATTCTTGAGATATATACTCATTGAGAATGGTTTAAGTGGAATAGCTCAGGATTTACTTTTTCCGGTAGAAAGAACGGTGAAGTGTTTCGGATTTCATTTAGCAAAACTGGATATAAGGCAAAACAGCAGTTTTCATGACAAAGCCATCTCGCAGATACTGAAAACCAGCGGATATGAAGACTTCAACTTTGAAAACTGGAATGAAGATAAGCGTCTGCAATTTTTAAACACCACCTTGGTCAACAATGAATTGATTACTGATATAACAATAAGCTATGGGGATGAAGCTGACAATGTTTTGGATTGTTACAGAGTTGTAAGGCATCATATCAATCTGTATGGGTCAGATGGTATAGGATCTTTTATAGTAAGCATGACAAGAAATCTGAGTGACCTTCTGGTTGTTTACCTTTTCATGAAAGAGACTCAACTACTCAATACTGACATTAAAGTGGTACCATTGCTGGAAACTATTCATGATCTTCAGAGCGGACCTGATATTTTAGATCAATTTCTGAGTCATTCCATTACGCTTCAAAGAGCAAAAAGATTGTCACACAGACAGGAAGTGATGTTGGGTTACAGTGACAGTAATAAAGATGGCGGAACCATAGCCAGCAAATGGAATCTGCATACTGCTGAGATTATGCTTTCTGAAATCGGTAGAAAACATAAAACTGATGTTTTCTTTTTTCACGGTACAGGCGGCACGATCAGCAGAGGTGGTGGAAAATATCACCGTTTTTTGGAAAGTATGCCAATAAATACTTTGAATAGTCATATAAAAATCACTGTTCAGGGTGAAACTGTGGCGCAACAATTTGGCAATCCGCTTACAGCAACATACAATTTAAACACAATTGCTTCCGGAGTAGCCCGTCAGACAATGTTTAATAAAATAGGTTCTGGTAAAATTAATTTTCCATACGACACTATGGGATTTCTGGCCGAAAAGTCATTTGAACATTACAGAAGTTTGATAGAGATTCCGGAGTTTATACATTTTTACAGCAATGTTACTTGTATAGATGTATTGGAAAGAAGTAAAATTGGCTCCAGGCCAGCGAGAAGAACCGGAAAAAGATCTTTAAATGATTTAAGAGCAATTCCTTGGGTATTCAGCTGGAATCTTTCAAGGCTTACTATCACTGGTTGGTTTGGATTAGGTGAAGCCCTTAAAAATTTGAAACAGGAAAAACCAAAAGAGTTCATTGCCCTGAAACAAGCTATTAATGACTGGCCTTTTTTCAGATTTCTGATGATTCAGACAGAAACCAATCTTATCCTTTCCAATTTGGAAATAATGAATTTGTATGCAGAATTAGAAAGTAACTTAGAACATAGGGATATGTTTATGAAAATAATCCTATCTGACTATAATAATGGCATGACTTTAATTGAAGAATTATTTGATGATTCGGCTCAAAACAGACGAGAAGACCAATACGATAATCTCAAATGGCGTGATCAAAAATTAAAAATTTTACACCAACTTCATATCAAATACCTCAAGGAATGGAGAATGATAAAAGATCAAAATTCTTTAGATTCAGAAAAAACTTTAGGCAGACTATTGGCTTTAATAAACTCTATTTCAAGTGGCTTGAAAAATACGGGATAGAAAATGTTCGTGTACTTTTTCAACAGAATTGATAGTCAAACGGTAATTTACCTTAAAAAAATAAGTTTTTGAATGTAAAACTATATTGCCTTCTCGTATCCTAATAATGTGTTTTGAAACATCATTCAAAGAAAAAATGCCACATCTGACTACGACCTTCTCAAAATACAAATAAATTACCATAACTTTGCATTGGCATTTTGACAACTTGTGCAGCTTTGGCAGTACTTTCAATGAATTTAAGAGTATGTTTAAATTTTTATTGCCTTAAAATCAATGTATTATGAACCTGACTTCAAAATAATCGCCTTATTTAGTTCACTAAATGCGTTGATTATTTTATTGTCAGAACCATAATCTCTTGATTTACAACTAAGAAAAATTTTAAACATACTCTAAAAAAATAATCCGCCAATGTGGAGCCAACAATCTTTCTTTTAACCATAAAAAACTCTGTATGAATTGGATTAAATTAACATGCGGATTGATATTATTTCTGGTACATGCAACTAATCAGGCGCAAAATGTATTGCATCAACCTGCTTTTAATACCGAATTGTTAGCAAATGTCCCTTTTGGTGAGAACAGTTCGGATATATGGGGTATGAAAAAAAATGGGATAAATTATGCTGTCATTGGCAATAGAACTAAGGTGAGTGTATTTTCGCTTGAAGACCCCAAAAAGCCAAAACTCAGATATGAGGCACCTGGTGATGCTTCTATCTGGCGTGATATCAAATCCTTCAATAATCATCTTTATGTTACAGCTGACGAAGGTACTGGTGGTGTTGTCATCATCGATATGACACAGGCTCCGGAAAATATTTCCCACACTCACTTCAAGCCATTACTGTCAGTAGGTCCTGATGTGAACAAAGAATTGCTTCGATGTCATAATTTGTACATCGATGAAAATGGATTTATGTATCTGGCAGGATGCAATATAAGTAAAAGGGGAGTGTTGATTTTTGATCTTAAAGCAAATCCTAAAAATCCTGTATATTCAGGTGCAGCAGATCTTCAGTATTCACACGATGCATTTACAAGGGGTGATACTTTATTTTCATCAGAAATTAATATCGGTAAGTTGAGTATATATGATGTAAAAGACAAGTCCAAACCAGTTTTGCTTGCCAATCAGGCTACATCAAGAACGTTTACACATAATGCCTGGCCTTCAGACAATGGTAGATACATATTTACAACCGATGAAAAACAAGGAGGTTTTGTAGATGCATATGATATTTCTGACTTAAATGGCATCAAACTTCTGGACAAATTCAGACCTGTAGAACGTGAAAATGACGGAGTGATCCCGCATAATACTCATTACCACAAAGGTTACCTCATCACAAGTTGGTACACAGATGGACTGCGTATAGTAGATGCACATCGTCCTGACAACCTGGTAGAAGTAGCCTATTATGATACATGGGAAGAACAGGGTGTATGCCATAATAACTTTTTTGGTTGTTGGGGTGCCTTTCCTTTTACAGACTCGGATATCATCTATGGGAGCGATATCAACAATGGCTTGTACATTGTAAAAGTAAAATACCAAAGGGCATGTTATCTTGAAGGCAAAATCACAGATGTCAATGGTTTAGGGATTAGTAATGCTGTAGTTCAAATAGTTTCAAATCAAGCTAATAAAAAACTTTCCGGCCCTTCAGGTGAATATAAAACCGGACAAGCACTGAATGGGAATTTTAAAATAAAAATCACTCACCCGGAATATTTAGTGAATGAAACCACTGCGGAATTAAAAAACGGAGAAGTGACATTACTGAATGTTGTACTTGAAAAAAAAATACCTATAGCTCTGACAATCAATGTAAAAGATATAAACGGAACAAATCTTTCTTCAAATGTACTTTTTGAAGGCGAGCCGACAAATACCTTAATGCAAACCAATAGTACCCCGGATTTCAAAGCTTCTGTTTCATCTGGTTTGTACGATGTTTTTATTACAAAATGGGGTTTTAAAAATATTTTTTTACCACAGGTAAATATATCAAATAATACTTCCACATCATTCAATCAAATAACAGAAGCAGGATTTGAAGACAATTTTCAAACAAATCTTGGATGGTCTGTAGTGAATTCAGCTGGAGTTCAAGGCGGCTGGGTAAGGGCTGTACCAAGAGGAACATTGTCCGGAGATGGTTTTTGGGCCAATCCAAATCTTGATAGTGATGACCAGGGCAATATGGCATGGTTGACAGGAAACGGGATACCAGGGGCCAATTGCAATGATGTAGACAATGGATCAACGGAGCTGCGCTCACCCAATTTTGATCTGACTACTTATAAACAACCGGCCCTTAACTTTGATGTCTGGTTTTATGCAGGAAACGGGACTATTCCTCCGGATGACACTTTGATCATTAAGTTATCAAATGGTTTGACTGAAGTACTGGTTGAAAAAATATTTAAGCCAACATTAGGTTGGAAAAAAGTGAAAAATATAGATATTAAAAAACTAATCCAACCCACATCAAATATGCAATTGAAGATCATAGCGTCAGATCAAAGCGGTGTAAATGGACACATAGTAGAGGCTGGATTTGATCAATTTTTCATTTCGGAATTAGGAACTTCTTCTGTAGGTACACCTGAACTTCTGATGGCGCAATTGAGTGTAAGCCCCAACCCAACTCATGATGTTTTTGCTATAAAAAAATCATCTGCTTCACTTCAGGCCCCCTTTGCTATTTATGATGTTTTAGGCAGGATGATTTTGTCTGGCATACTGAAAAATGAGGAAACTTTGGTACAAACTGGTGACTGGCAACCGGGAGTTTATTATCTGAAAGCAGAAAATCACAAAACTTTAAAAATAATCCGCCAATAGATGTGAGCATATAAAATTATGATCTTAGTGACTTTGTTTTGAATTATTTTATAAGATTGTCATGGATTCAGCTAAAAATTGTAGTTTTTTTTTTAAAATATGAAGATTATTTAAAATCTATTCGTAATTTTGCGAAAGGAAATGATGATCAGAGTAAATTAGCTTATTGTAATGTCTTATCAATACAAAATTTACACATTACTTTAAGATCATTGTTGAACTAACTTTTCTAAACACATTTTTTTAAAAGAACAAATCTTATAAGATGTACACAGACAATGAAATCAAAGAAATGGTAAGGCAGAAATACAGCGAAATCGCCTTGCAAGATAAAGAAACCAATGCTGCTTCTTGTTGTGGAGCCGCAGGTTGTAGTACTGAAGTATACAATATAATGAGTGAAGACTACATCGAATTAGAAGGTTATGCGAAGGATGCTGATTTAGGTTTGGGTTGTGGTCTACCTACCGTTTTTGCTAAAATAAAAGAAGGTGACACCGTGATCGATTTGGGAAGCGGTGCCGGCAATGACTGTTTTGTAGCAAGAGCCGAAACAGGACCTTCAGGTAAAGTCATAGGTATAGATTTTACCACTGCCATGATTGAAAAAGCACGTGACAACGCTGATAAAATGGGCTTTACCAATGTAGAGTTTCGTCAAGGTGACATTGAAGATATGCCTGTTGGTGGCAATAAAGCCGATGTAGTAGTGAGCAATTGTGTACTCAATCTGGTTCCCAATAAAAAAGCGGTGTTTGCTGAAATACACAGAGTCCTGAAGGCAGGCGGACATTTTAGCATATCAGACATAGTCTTGACCGGCGATCTGCCCGATAAACTAAAATCTGCAGCCGAGATGTACGCAGGTTGCGTAGCCGGAGCCATCGGTATGGATGATTATTTAAATCTGATCAAAGAGTCCGGATTTCAAAATATTACCGTCCAAAAAGATAAACCTATCATCATACCTGAAGATATTTTATCCGATTATCTTTCCCCTGAAGAAGTACAGCTTTATATGTCTATGAATACATCTATCAGGAGTATTACGGTGTTTGCCGAGAAAAGCGAAAAAGTAGCATGTTGTACTCCGGGTGGTGGATGCTGTTGATAATAATAACAACTTCTCAACGGCATCTTCGTCAATTATTTTGAAAAAAGTAATGCCTTTTGATTTCTGATCAACATCCAAATTGGTCAGATTATAAATATGATGATTGCCGCATTTTAGAAATGAATCGGTATCGTATTATAAATGTTTTATTCCTAACCCATGCAGTTCATTTGGATACATATATCCATTTTTAATGGTAAATCCACCTGCAAAATAAGGGTCTTCGGTATCTAAACTGCCATCAAGGTCCAGATATTTGGTGTTTTCACATGAATAGGCTGCATGTATTGCTGCTGTAATACTGACAATATTTTCATCATTACATCCCCAAAATAGAGAAATGCCGGCCTTTTAGTATAAAAAAGTCCTTTTTGTACCCTTACAAAAAGGACTTATAAAAAACTATAATGAGAGTATCTTTAAAAATTATTCATAAAAATGTGACTAAATTTTGTTGTCATTTTTTGGCCCTTTTTACATCAGGAAAATAATAATCATATTCTTCAAAAATTATTCTTTAATAAATTTATGTGACGATTTTAAAATTCCCTCTTCACTGACTATTTTGACAAAATACATACCTTTAGTCAATTGTTCTATGTCTAATGTTGTCAGCATTTCATTGGCAGTTTGTCCGTATATCATTTTACCTGTCAAATCAAATATCCTTATTTGATTTGAACTATTCTCTGAAATAATATAAATGTTTAATCTATCCTTTGCTGGGTTTGGAAATACATTCACAACTGTTTCAGGAGTTTCAAATTGGTTGTCACCACTCAACTCCTGTCCTGTGGCTGTACCCAACTGTACTTTTAAAGTATAACAATTTGTGGCATTCCATGCGCTGCTGTTTTGACCATTGACTCTTGCATAATAGGTTCCAGCTGTATATGTTCTTGATATGGATTCATTAGTTGTGCTGCTGTTGGTAGAAGATGCCAGTAATGACCCTGTGCTGCTATATATCCTTAAATTATAATTAGCAGACAGATTTGTTAGAGTAGCTGTTGCAGTACCACTTGTTGTAATTACAAATCTGTAATAATCATTATCCCCACTCGGATTGATCAAGCCAAAAACATCAGTATTGAATGGTATAGTAGCTGCTCCAGATATTGTGCCGTTGGTAGATATGTCATAAACACCCGGACATGTAGGCACTGCTGCGGTTGTAAACTGAGCTTGCGTAAAAGCACTACTACTTCCGGTACAATTCGTTCTGACTCTCCAATCATAAAGGCTGCTGGCTGTCAATCCTGATAGAGTAGCAGAAAGTGAAGCGGTGGCTGCTGCTGCTGTAGTCCACGTAGATGCACTGTTTATCTTGTATTCAACTGTGTAACTACTTGCACCTGAGACGGCTGCCCAACTCACTGTTGCAGATGACGGAGTAATGCTACTGCTTATAAGTCCTGTAGGAGCATTACAGGTCACTGTGGAAAGTGTAGTAAACTGTGCTTGGGTATATGCTCCGGTAGCGCCGCTACAATTAGCTCTGACTCTGAAATCATAGGTTGTATTCTGAGTTAAACTGGACAGGTTTAGCGTTAAGGCTGTGGTCCCAGAAGCCAGATTTGTCCATGTAGCGGAAGTATTTACTTTATAATCTACATCATAGTTTATAGCCCCTGAAAGGGCACTCCAAGCTATGGTAGCACTGGTTGTGGTTACATTTGATGATGCTAATCCTATTACATTACCACAAGTGGGAGTTGTTGCCAAAGCAGCAGAAAATATACCCCTACCATGGGTAGCGGCAGCCAATAATCCATCGCTTGCCCTGTATTGTAACATGTCTGTTCTTACATTAGGGAAACCAGTCTCAGGATTCCACAGAGTAGAAGCTCCATTGATGAGGGAGGTTTGCCAAACTCCAGTTTCGGTGGCTATGATTGCCTTGGTATTATCACCAGGATAAAACATAGCCCATCTCACAGGCATATCGGGCAAATTGCCATCAATTTGAGACCATGTAGTGCCTCCATTGGAAGTAACCCATACATTGTTAATACCATAATTTGAAAACACTACAATTAAATTTTGCTCGTCTGTGCCCAATTCTACACAGGAAATATTGGCAGAAGTAATAGCCAAGGCACTTCCTATGTTGGTAATTGTAGGTGTGGTAGCATTAGCACTTGTGACTTTGACAAGTGTGGAAGCTATTCCACTTCCTTGACCTGCAAAATAAACAGTATGATTGGTGTATGGAGAAACTTTTAGAGCGGAAACTTTCCCATTATTAAATTGGGACACTGTTTTGGCAGAAAAAGTAGATCCTGTCTGTGGATTGGTCCAGATGACATATTGATTGGCATTTCCGCTACAATACATGATATTATTGACATCGTCATAATCGGTGGGATTTATAAATCTTCCAGCAGTACTTGAATAATTTATGGATGACCAGGTACTTCCACCATTTGTGCTCCTTCGGTACTGATTGTACACATAAGCACCAAATTGATAATTTCCATTATCCTGGTCAATATGTGAAAAAGCTCCATCGCCTCCTGTCACTTCGATGGAAGATGCCAAACCGGGAGCATTCATGCTATGTGTTCCATTGTCCTGAGCACCTGCTAAGAAGTAATTAGTGGAGGTTGGGTGTATCCCTACTGAGTAAAATTGTTTTAATCTGAGTCCTTCATTTCTGTCATTGAATGTGCTTCCACCATCAGGGGATAAGTGAATACCACCATCACTTGCTACTAGCACCCTATTATTTGACCCCCAAAACATGGCTTGTTGATCAGCGTGTACATATTGACCTGTTGTGCCCACCCACTCACTGATTTTTGACCAATTAGCTCCTCCATTGGTGGACTGATAACAATCCAAGCTACCTACAATTACATTATTGGCATTATTGGGGTCAATCGCTACTGCCATACAATACCATGCTTGACCACTTGTAAATGCTGGTGTCGTTCCTGTGGCAGACCAATCGATACCTCCATTGGTAGATTTATATATAGTTGGCACTTGCCAACTTGCATTGGATGGTAAGGCGTATAGTGTATTTCCATTACTTGCCAGTGCTACATTATAGTTACATGGAAAAGTTGTAGTAGGACTGCTCCAGGTTGTTGAAGTCACAGTAGCCGCATTATCTGTATATCTATATCCTGAAGTTGTGCTAGAACTATTAAAGTAACCACATACGATATGAAGTCGCCCAGTGCTGCTGAGTTCCAGATCGGGAACCCTTTTATCTAAACCACTTGGACTAATATCTGCCCATGTTCCTGTCGATTTTGTATACCTTCTCAATCCTGCATTGTTTGATGTGGAATTGCATCCAACATATAAATTTCCCTGGGCGTCACACACTACTTTGCTAACGTTCCAAAATGTTGTGGTTCCAGGCATCAGACTCCATGTAACACCATGATCATTGCTCATCCAAACACCTGAACCGCGTACTGCATCAGCATTGATAGCTTTTTCTCCGGTACCAAAGTACATTATATTGTGATTTGTCGGGTCCTGACATATACTTCCTATAGCAAGATTTCCCAAAAAATCATTTATCAAAGTCCAAGTGGCCGGCCTTACTGAGATATCATTTGTTTTCCATATACCTCCATCGATTCCACCAACCCAGACTGTATTTCCAGTTGGATCTGAAAGATCTACCCACATGGCTCTGACTCTTCCTGATGTAATGGCTCCTGTACCTGGTCTTGTGTTTCCATTGCTTGAACCTACAACATCCTTAAATGGACCTCTTTCTGTCCAAACCAATGGGGATCTATTTCCACTGTATTTGGTCAATAATCTTTCTCTTACTTCATTAGCCTGATTTAACCGGAATTTTGGCACATAACCTAAATTAGGATCTTTTGTAATATCAATTTCATACTGGAGTCTTTTTGAAATACCAGAAGCGGTTTCTTTCACTTCCTTGATTTGTCCATTAAGCAGAAATGATGAAAAAATAGTTAGAAATACAAAAATAAAAGGTGATTTCATTGTAAAGATTTATTAGTTAAAAAATAAACATAAGCATAGCCATTGGATGAAATATCCATTAATCAAAATAAATACAAATGTTTTTAGGTGAAGTAGTACAAATGTAAAGATACATTTGTAAAAAAATCAAAATATTAATTGAAATTCTTATTAAATGTAAAAAATTGGTCGAATCTACGGATAGACAAACCAGGGTATACCCTAGTTATTTCATTATGCAGCAACTCAAATATTCTTATCTCTTATCTACCGAATTGTCGGCTCTAATTTACTTTTATGCAATTGAAATACATACTTAAAAACAAATTTTTATCTACTTTATTTTAAATTATAAAATTTCATAATCAAATGATATTCAATGATATAAATAGTATTTATCGAAAATATAATCTACTTTATCATCCTCCTGTTAGATAATATCACCAGAAATATGCAATAGCTTTGAGTCGGTTTTGAATTCAAAATATATAGAAGATTCAATCCAATTTGCTAACAAAATATAAAACCTAAATATTAAAGCCATGATTTCTATTTTCATTTTTCAAAGAAATATAAGCAAAATTACCTTTTTACTTGCATTTATATTTGTCATACCACATTTTGATCTAAATGCACAAGATCAAAATACAATTGAAGTTAGAGGTAAAATTGTTGATAATAGAGCCAAAGGAGATTTGATTGGAGCCAGTGTTTTAGTTAAAGGTTCCGAAAATGGTACTATTACCGATTATGAAGGTAATTTTCAATTGAATGTGCCCTTAAACTCAATTTTAGTATTTTCATATATTGGATACAAGCCAACAGAAGTTTTAATAGTTAACAGTGATTTTCTTAATATCGTATTGGAGGAAGATTCCCAAATGTTAGAGCAGGTGACTGTGATAGGCTATGGTCAGGTAAGAAAACGAGATGTCACAGGATCAGTTGTTTCTTTAAGACCTGATGAGTTAAATCGTGGCTTACAAGTAAATGCTCAAGATGCACTTATCGGTAGAATTGCCGGCTTGAATATAGTACCCGGAAATGGTGCTCCCGGAAGCAATGGAAATATCCGTATAAGAATGGGGGCATCATTATCTGCCGGTAATGATCCGCTTATTGTGATTGACGGTGTACCTGTCAGCAACACATCCATTAATGCTATAAATCCTAACGACATTGCAACATTCACTGTCCTGAAAGATGCATCTGCAACTGCTATTTATGGTTCACGGGCATCCAATGGAGTTATTGTAATTACCACAAAAAAAGGCAGTCTGAATGAAGGTACTAAATTTAGCTTCAGCTCAAATAATTCCTTGAGCACTATTCCCAAAACATTCAATGTTTTATCACCCGGTGAGTTTAGAGAAGCATTTAAAAAGTTCTCAAATGCTCCAGCTACATACCAATTAGGAAATGAAAATACGAATTGGCAAGAAGAAATATATAGGACAGCTTTAGGTACTGATAATAATCTTTCAGTTACCGGATCAGCGAAGAACACACCTTACCGGATTTCTTTAGGTCACACCTATCAGAACGGGACTGTAAAGAGTAACAATTACCAAAGGTTTAATGGTAGCATTGGACTGTCTCCAAAGTTTCTGAATGATCATTTAGCCTTTGATATAAATATTAAAGGAAGTTTGGAAGATGACACACCAGCTGGTGGTGTCATAGGTAGTGCAATTTCTTTTGATCCTACCAGACCGGTTTTTGAAACTTATCCTAATAACGTTGGGCTTGGATATTTTGTTTGGATGAACGGAGGAAAACCTATTTCGCTAGCGCCTAGTAACCCTGTAGCAGATATTGTTCTTAGTGATCGTTCCGACAAAACCAATCGGTCTATCGGAAATGTTGCTTTGGATTATAAAATACACGGATTTGAGGCGCTCAAGCTGAATGTAAATGTAGGATATGATGTTCGAAAGAATACATACAATGAAAATATTCCAGAATTTGCCCCATCAATGTATACATCCAATAGAAGTGACGGCACAGGAAGAGTGCTGTCACGAGAAAGTAATAATACCAATTATTTACTGGATATATATGCAAATTACAGCAAGGATATTAATGAAAAGCATAATATAAATGCTATGTTGGGTTATGGATGGCAACGTTTTTGGTTTGACACAAAAAGCACGAATACAGATCCTAAAGGTGTAGAATTGTCTGTGCCAACGCAAAGTGAAGGTGAACTTTTTTTACTGTCTTACTATGGCAGAATTAACTATTCCTATGCTCGAAAGTTCTTACTAACCGGAACACTGAGAGCTGATGCATCCTCCAGATTTGCTGCTGACAACAGATGGGGCTATTTTCCATCTGTTGCTTTAGGTTATATATTAAGTGAAGAGTCAATGTTTAAATCTGTCAAGTCTTTGTCAAATTTGAAAGTTCGTTTAAGCTATGGCCAAACTGGACAACAGGATATAGGTGGCTATTATCAGCACTTAGGCACTTATACAGCTTCATTTAATGATGCACGCTACTTATTTGGTGACGAATGGATTACAGTTTACAGACCAAATGGATATGACCCTAACATCAAATGGGAGACTACCAGTACCTACAATGCAGGATTGGACTATGGATTTTTTGATGATCGAATTTCCGGAAGTATTGATGTTTTTACCAGAGAAACCACGGACTTATTAAACAGGATTTTTGTGCCTGCAGGGAGTAATTTTGCAAATGTCATAGAAACCAACATTGGTAATATGAAGGGAAATGGGGTAGAGTTTGCCTTAAGAGCTGTACCAGTTAAAACTAAGGATTGGTTATGGTCTATAGGTGGCAACTTCACTTATGCAAACTCACAAATAACAAAACTAAATACTATAGACACAGAAAATAGTTTTGTAAAAACCGGCAGTGCAGGAGGAACCGGTAATTTTCTCCAGGTACATAAAGTGGGGCACACTCCTTTTACTTTCTTTCTGTTGGAACAAGCCTATGGTGAAGATGGTAAACCTTTGGAAGGAAAATACATCTCTAAAAAAGACGGTATCATTACAACAAGTGAAGAAGATGCCAATAAGTCAGAATATGGAAGTTCAACAATACCTTATTTTTATGGTCTTCAAACCAGAATAAATTATAAGTCCTTTGATCTGGGGATAACAGGGCATGGGGTTTTCGGAAATTTTGTATATAATTATCAGGAAGCAAAGCAGTCCCTGGAGTCTCTGTACTCAGCTACAGGTGTTTCAAATAATGTTTCCCATGTTACCTTAAAAAATGGTTTCAAACAACAACGCATTTACACTGATTATTTTCTGGAAAGCGGTGCTTTTTTTAGCATAGATAACATTACATTGGGCTACTCAATAGACAATCTTTTTAAAAAAATGCAAATGAGAATAGCTTTAAGTGCTCAAAATTTAATTAGAATAACTAATTATTCAGGAGTTGACCCTGAAGTTTTTAGTGGAATAGATAACAATATTTATCAGCGTCCTCATATGTACACATTATCATTAAATCTAAACTTTTAAATTCAAAAGATCATGAAATTTAGTTCAATCAAAAACCTGGCTGTTATAATACTTGTATTTGTACTTATCCCATCGTGTATCAAAGACTTGGATACTTTGCCTTTGGATAATAACAGACTAGTAGGTGAAACAGTATACAGCACCCCAAATGGATATAGGGGAGTACTGGCAAAATGTTATGCTTCATTAATTCTTACAGGACAAAAAGGTGGGGATTCAGGAGATGGAGATGTTCCCGGGATTGATGAAGGGTATAGCGGCTATACAAGAGCTTTGTTTTATTTACAGGTGGCAGCCACAGATGAAATAGCACTGCACGCGGGTAGTGGACATGGAACTAGATCCATGCTATTTATGGACTGGAATCCATCCATAAAAGTGTTGAGCTATCCTTATTACAGGTTGTATATGTCCATTGGGTATTGCAATGAATTTTTGAGGGAATCAGAAGAAAGTAAGTTAAGAGAAAGAGGAGTTTATGAAGGTCTTAAAAATGAAATTGAATACTACAGAGCTGAAGCCCGATTTATTCGTGCATACTGTTACAGCATGATATGCGACCTTTATGGGGCAGCACCATTTATAGATGAGACCCAAAAACTAGGTATTATACCAATCCAAAAAACTCGTCAGGAAATTTATAATTATGTTGTATCAGAAGGGGAATTACTAACTAATGCGCTAAAAGAACCCAAAACAAATCAATATGGACGAGTAGATAAAGTTGCTGTCTGGTTTTTGCTTGCAAGAGTATATTTGAATGCTGAAGTATATAGTGGAAAAAATGAATATGCTAAGGCTTATAATTATGCTAAAAAGATTATAGATTCGGGAAAATATCCCCTTGCGTCTGATTACAGACATATATTTTTAGCAGATAATAATACTTGTCCTGAAATCATATGGCCATTGGTCCAGGATGCTGATTTTGCTCAAAGTAGTGCGGGTACAAATTTTCAAATAAAAGCATTGATCAATGGACCAATGGATAATTTTTATAAAACCGGTGTTGGTGCAAGAAGTTGGGGAAACGCAAGGGTAAAACCTCAATTAGTGGATTTGTTTGAACTTTCTGATCAGGAATTTGATCAGTTAGATAACTGGGGCGATAAAAAGAAGGACAAACGCGCTCAGTTTTTTACCATAGGAAAAACAAAAGATACCTGGGCTGCAGGTAAGGCATTTCAAAATGATTTCAATAGCGGATATTCATGTATAAAATGGAGAAATGTAACAAAAAACAGACAGGAACTGGTACCAGGAGGTACTGTTTATTCTTCTGTGGACTTTCCTTTGTTTCGTACTGCTGATGCATATTTAATGGCAGCAGAAGCAATTTTAAGAGGTGGTGGTTCTCGAAATGAAGCACTAGAATATATTAATACCGTGAGAGACAGAGCTTATATGTCCGGAAGTTTTGGTTCGGACATATCTGGAAGAATTACTGATAGTCAAATGACATTGGATTTTATTTTGGCTGAACGAGGACGTGAACTACACACAGAATTAATTCGGCGTACTGATCTGATACGTTTTAATAAATATACAAAGGGTTACAATTGGGATTGGAAGGGTAGTGATGGGCAGGCTGGAAACTTTATGGGTAAAGATGTTCATGATAAGTATAAACTTTTTCCCATCCCTCAAGATGAGTTCACTGTCAATCCTAATCTAAAGCAAAACCCTGAATATCAATAAATAAAGTTCGAAATGTAGCTTTGACGATAGGCAGAATTATAGGCAAGGTTCTTAAATAGGACCTGCCTATTTGCCTGTTTTTCGGGATAAGGCGTATTTTTTGTAGCGAATTTAGCTTAGTGAGTGGGTATACACAATTAAATCTTTTTAAAAATGTATATAAGAATTAAATTTTTAATGTGTAGGCAAGGATATATTCTGCTCTGCTTAATTTTCTCTATTGGAGTTCTTTCCGGACAAACAACTGAAAATGAGATATTCGAAAATATTGAAAAAACAGGTGGTGTTCTTTTTGCTTATCCCGAATCTGAAATAGGCAATCAATCGATGGTGCCTAAAGGCTACAAACCATTTTATTTAAGTCATTTTGGTCGCCATGGGTCAAGGTACCTAGCCAGTGATAGTGATTACAAGGCTGTACTGGACGAATTTTCCAATGCTGCCCACTTTAATAAGCTTACACCTCTGGGTGCTGATGTTTTGAGTCGAATGAATCAAATATGGGAGGAAGCACAAGGTCGGGGCGGCGATTTATCTCCTTTAGGTTTAAAGCAAATGAGGAGCATAGCCGAAAGAATGCACTTATCTTATCCTGAAATATTTGAAGATAGTTTGATCATTTCAGCAAGGTCCACATTAGTGCCACGGTGTATTTTAAGCATGGATGCTTTCTGTGAAAAGCTTAAAGAACTTAATCCCAAGCATCAAATTTCCAGAGAAGCTAGCAATAAATATATGTCATACCTGAATTTTCATACCAAAGAGGCGGTAGCTTTCAGGTCTGAAATAAATACCTGGCGAAAAGATTTGCAGGAATTTGAGAAGAAGAAAATAGCTCCTGAAAGATTAATGAATTCCCTTTTTAACGATAGTACATATATTATTAAAAAATTGAATAGCATTTCGTTGATGAAGGGATTGTATGAAATTGCAGGTGGTATGCAAAATATGGACCTTAAATTATCCTTGTACGATATTTTTACGAGAGAAGAACTTTTTAATCTTTGGCAATGTAAAAATTATAAGTTGTATATAGAATACGCAAATGCCGGACAAAATGGCGGTATCATGATGCCAAACGCTAAAAACGTCCTGATAAATATACTTGATTCTGCTAATGAAGTAATAGAAAAAAAGAAAAATGGGGCTACTTTCAGATTTGCCCATGACGGAAATATTATTCCATTGGCCATGCTTCTTCACTTGGACAATTGTTACAATGTCTCATCCAACCCTGATGAGTATTATAAGGCTTGGAGTGACTTTAAAGTAGCTCCAATGGCTGGTAACATACAGATTGTCTTTTTCAGAAATAAGGATTCAGGTGATATCATAGTTAAGTTTTTATTGCACGAAAAAGAAACAATTATTCCTGTTATTAAAAGCGAATTAAAGCCACCTTTTTATCGTTGGAGTGAAGTGAAACAATACTATGAGTCATTATTAGAAAAATATAATGTAGCAGTATCAAATTGACTTTGGATATTTGTTATGTTAATAGTAAACATTCTATTTAGTAGGGTCTGTAATATTTTCTTCTTTGATTTGCATTTATGTAATATTAGCACAGTGTATTAAGATAATAATTAGAAGCTATATTTTTGTTTACTTTTGGGACTATTCTTAGCATTTTAATTTAATTTTGCTGTAATAAGTTTGATTTACAGATATTGAATCAAGTAAACATCGTGCGATGAAAGAAATCCTAATAGTTCTGTCATTGTTTTTTTTATCTTCTATAATGGCCGCAGGGGGTAATCTTGATTCAATTCTGATTGTTTTAGACAAAACAATAAAGGAGCGTCATTTATATGTTTTAGATAGGGAGAAACGTATTGAAATCCTGATGAATAAAATCAATCAGTCAACTACGGATGAAAATCGATTTAAATTATATGGAAATTTATTTAATGAATATAAAAAGATTCAGTTAACTTCTGCCCTGGAAGTAGCCAATAAAAGAATAAATATAGCTAAAAAACTAAAAAATAAAGACTTTGAAAATGAAGCTATGCTTAATCTCGCAGAAATTATGGTGGGATTAGGAATGAATCACGAAGTCCACATGCTCTTAAGTGATTTTAAGATTTCATCAATTAGTAAAACTCAAAAAATTTATTATTTTCATATATGTCACTCTCTTAATATACTTAATGAAAAAAACGCATTAACAGAGGAAAGAAAAAGCTACTATAACAAATTAATTTTTCAATATAAGGATTCTCTATTGGACAATGTATCCCCACTTGAACCTTCATACATACTTATCAAAAGCGGGAAACAACTGATGGAAGGCAAAGCTAAAGAAGTAATAACTTCAATATCTGAAGTCATAGGTGCCAAAGAAACAAATGAAAGAACATTAGCACATGCTGCATTTCTTTTATCAGAAGCATATAACAGTCTTGGTGATGACTTTCTGCAAAAAAAATTTCTTGCTATTTCAGCAATTGCAGACTTGCATTCTGGTACAAAAGAGTATATTTCTTTGGGTAAATTAGGTCATTTACTTTTTAAGACCGGAGATATATCCAGGGCATATGAATATACTAAGTGTTCTATGGAAGATGCCATACAGTGTAATGCTCGTCACAGGGCTTTAGAGTTTTATGAAATGTTACCTATTATAATTTCTTCGTATGACACCAAAATGAATTCAGAAAAAGAAAATCTTTCGAAAGCTTTATTATTAGCACTTGTTTTGTTTTGTATTTTAATTGTTGCTTTGATTTACATTTACCTACAATTAAAAAAGTTATCAAAAGCAAGGGAATTGATACACCAAATAAACCAAGATTTGAATTCTACAAACAATGACTTAAAAAAGTTGAACAATAAGCTGTCAGAAGCTAATATTATTAAGGAAGAGTATATTGGGTTTGTATTTAACTTGTGTATTCAATATATCGACAATATTGAAAATTATAGGATTAACATCAATAAAAAATTAAGAACAGGCAAGGTAGCGGAAGCGCTAAAAGTTACTGATTCTGGTAATCTTGCAGTGGATGAACTAAATGATTTTTTTGCAAATTTTGACTTGGTTTTTTTAAATATATTTCCAAATTTTATTTTTCAGTTTAATGGTCTTTTAAAAAAAGATGAGCAAATAATAATCAAAAAGGAAGGGACCCTAACACCTGAACTTAGGGTATTTGCACTGATAAGATTAGGGATTGTTGATAGTGATAAAATTGCGAAGTTTTTGCACTATTCTGTACAAACAGTCTATAATTATAAATTGAAAATACGGAGCAAACTTTTAATCTCAAAAGAGGAGTTTAATTTGACCATTCATGAAATTGGAAATTAGGGGTAAAAACATTGAAAGTTTTAAAGGCTATATATTACAGATTATTAATAAAATCTGAAATGTTGTTTTGAAGGTCTTGATTTTCTTCCAAAATTCTGATAAAAGCGCTACCCACTATCGCACCGTTACTATATTGATTGGCAATCTCGCGAGTGGGTTTATCATGAATACCAAATCCAATCAGAGATGGACTTTTCAGATTCATAGCTTTAATTCTGTTGAAATATGCCAATTGGTCTTCAGAAATCCCACCCTGTTTACCCGTTATAGATGATTGTGAAACGACATAGAGAAAAGCTGAACTTAAGCTGTCTGCTTGTCGGATCCGCTCATCAGAAGTCATCGGAGTAATCAGGAAACTAATTTCCATTTGATATTTTTGGAATAAGTCTTTATAATCACGCTCATAAATTTCCATGGGCATATCAGGAATGATGAGTCCTTGAATTCCCGATTCATGTGCATCTGCAATAAATTTTTCAGCACCGTATTGTAACATTTGATTGAAATATCCCATCAGGATGATCGGAATATCATGTGTTTTTCTGATATTCCTTACATTTTGGAATATGTTGCTGATCGATTGACCATTTTTTAGGGCAATTTCACTGCTTTTCTGTATGGTAGGTCCATCAGCTAGCGGATCCGAATAAGGCATGCCTAATTCTATCAAATCAACCCCATTTTCTGCCAGGGATTTGATAATGATTTCTGTACTCTCCAGGGTAGGGTGCCCTGCCGTAAAATAAACATTGAGTACATTTTTTTGCTTGTCTGTTATTGTTTGTCTGATGGTTTGCATGATTACAATTTGATATTGTTTTCTTCAATATACTTTAAATAAGTATTCAGGTCCTTATCTCCCCGACCTGAAAGATTTACCACAACATGATCATCCTTTTTCAGCCCGATTCTGTCCAAAATAGCCAAAGCATGTGCTGTCTCTAATGCTGGAATGATTCCTTCAGATCTGGAAAGGTCGATCACTGCCATCATTGCTTCATCATCTGTGGCTGCGTGGACAGTTGCTCTTCCGGATTTGATGAGGTGAGCATGCATGGGGCCGATACCAGGATAATCAAGACCTGCAGACAAGGAATAAGGTTCGATTATTTGTCCATCTGCTGTTTGCATTAAAAGCGTCATACATCCATGGATGATACCTTTTGTGCCAAGAATGCTTGTTGCTGCAGAGTGGCCGGTATCGATGCCTTTACCTGCAGCTTCTGCAAGAACGAGTTTGACTCTTTCATCGTGTAAAAAGTGATAAAATGCTCCTGCTGCATTGCTCCCTCCACCAACACAAGCGACAACATAATCAGGGTGATCTTTTCCTGTCTTTTCTTGCAATTGCAATTGGATTTCTTCACTGACGACAGCCTGAAATCTGGTAACCATGTCAGGGTAGGGGTGAGGTCCTATGGCAGAGCCAATGATGTAATGGGTCGTCTCGGCATTATTGATCCAATCGCGAATAGCTTCATTTGTGGCATCTTTTAGCGTTTTGCTTCCGCTTTCTGCTGGCACTACCTTTGCACCAAGCATCTGCATCCTGGCCACATTTGGAGCTTGCCTTACAATATCCACTGCCCCCATATACACGATACATTCCAGATTCATCAAGGCACAAACCGTGGCAGTGGCTACACCATGCTGTCCTGCGCCCGTCTCTGCGATTATACGTTTTTTACCAAGTCTTTTTGCCAATAATATTTGACCTATAGTATTGTTGATTTTATGTGCTCCGGTATGATTTAAGTCTTCCCGCTTCAGGTAGATATTGGCACCATATCTTTCAGACAAAGTTTTGGCTAAGTAGAGTGGTGATGGTCGACCTACATAATCTCTGAGCAGATTGTTAAATTCTTCCTGGAAAGCCGGTTCGGCGATGATGTCGAGATATCTTGTTCGGATTTCTTCCACGTTGGAGTACAACATTTCGGGAATATATGCTCCACCGAATTCGCCGAAAGCCAGTGTCAGAGACATTGTATGATATTGTATCTGTCATAATAAATTATTTAAGTTTTTGGGTGGTGGATGGGTGATTTAATAATGACTTCATTTGTGAAATAGCCATCTGGTTCAGTTGAAAAAGTCTTTCAAATGCTTGTATTCCCTGGTGAATTAACATGGCATTGATGCTTTCCATGTTGGATAAAACAACAAGCTGTTCGATAGTAGCCTCATCTCTTTGATTGCCTTGAGCACCTGAATTTTCTTCTCTCCATTGTTTAGCTGTTTTTCCAAATAATGCAATATTCAATAAATCAGCTTCATTTGCATAAATAAAATTAGTTTGTGATTTATCAATTTCCAGAGGAATTAAATTTTCCTTGATAGCATCAGTATGGATTTTGTAATTTACTTTGGCCAATGTACGCTGGAAATTCCAATTTAATTTTAATCTCTCGTTTTCTTCATCTTTCAGACGCTGAAATTCTTTGATCAGATATATTTTAAAAATCGGACTTATTGCACTACAAAATTCGAAGGCAATATCCTTATGAGCATAAGTTCCACCATACTTACCTTTGTTTACATAAATACCAATGGCCCCTGTTTTTTCAATCCACAGTCCAGGACTAAGGACAAAACTTGGCAAACCCGCACTCATTTTAAAGTGGTCAAATTCGACCACTTTAAATTTTGGGTTATACAATTGTTCCCAAGTACCGATAAATTCAAGCGTTGATCTGTTTCTTATCCAGTTTTTAATTATATCTGCAGCTCGCGAGTCACTTTCTTTGGTTTTTGCAATGTCAGTAATACAAATGTAATCATCGTTTCCACTGGACAAAACAGAAATTTCTGATCCTTTGACATTTATAACTTTTGCTTTACTCATATTCACTTCCTGACTTCCGTTACAAAATTTCTGACCATCTCCACATCCTTGATCCCGGGACTCACCTCAAACTTACTATTGATGTCTATGCCTTAAATTGGGGATGGACAATTTTAAGTATTCCATCTACATCACCCGGACCAATGCCACCACTTAATAAAAAAGGGGTATTGATTTCCCATTCATTCAATATTTTCCATTCAAATTTTTGACCGGAGCCACCGAATTTATCTGTCGCAGTGTCAAATAAAAAGTAATCGCAAAAATTGTATAGTTGCAATATCGCAGAGTCAAATTGATCATTAATTCTAAAAACTTTTATCACGGGTACAAAAAATTTTACTTCTTTTACAAAAGCTACACTCTCATCTCCGTGTAACTGCGCATAATCAAGATTATAAAGTTCCTTTTTCTCTTTGATTTCATCCAATGATGCATTAACAAAAACGCCTGCTTTTTTGATTTTGTCAGTAATATCCGGCAGCAAATGATCAACATATCTGGGCGAAGGGGCATAAAAATTATAGCCTACCATGGATATATTTAATTTGCACAATTCCAGCAAATTCTCTGCATCCTTTAAGCCACAAACCTTAATGATCATTCCTTAACTTGATTAATCATGTTTATAAAATCAGCACAAGCAGCTCCTGGATCATTCGTTTTCATAAAATTTTCTCCAATTAGAAATCCTTCATAACCAGCTTTTTTCAGCTCGATGACTGTTTGCGGATGATCAATACCACTCTCTGACACTTTCATTACATCCATGGGTAAATCAGGTAAAATATCCAGAGAAAATTTGATATCTGTCACAAACGTTTTAAGATTCCGATTGTTTACTCCAACATTTCTAATGGATTCATGATACTTTTTTAATTGTTCAGCGGTATGGACTTCCAACAGTACTTCCATACCCAATTCTGTTGCCAGTTTTGCCATTTCTTCAATCTCTGATTTGGACAATATTTCTGCTATAAGCAAAATAACATCGGCACCCAAAGCTTTTGATTCTATTATCTGATATGGGTCTATCATAAAATCTTTACGTAAGATAGGTATATTTACCAATGGTCTTGCTTTGGTAAGATCATGATCACTTCCACCAAAAAAATCTATATCTGTAAGTATTGAAGACGCAGACGCACCTGCTTTTTCATATAGTGGTACAATTTCAGTACTGACAGCACGCAAGTTAATCTGCGGCTTTGAGGGAGATTTCCTTTTAAATTCTGCAATGATACCTGATCTCTCCACCAAAAATCGGGATAATGAAAACCCAGGTTTATGGAAGTGTGGTGTGCCTGCCAGTTGAGTTTCGCTCATCATTTTTTTTCTTTCAGCGACTTCTTCACGTTTTCTGTGGACAATTTTGTTTAAAATATCAGACATTTGAAAATGATTATTGAACTGTTGAAATTAATTTCTTAAAGGATGCAAGAGAGCTACCTGATAGTAAAGATTCTTTAGCTTCTGATGCACATTCGGCTATTGACTTACTTTGATCAAAACACTGAATTCCTAAAGCTGCATTGGCCAATACTACATTATTTTGTGCAGAAGTACCTTTATTCAAAAGAACATTTGAAAAAATTTGTGCCGCTTCATCTATGCTGTTGCCACCATCTATGTCTTTTTGAGTATACTTTTTCATACCAAAATAAGTAGGGTCAATCAATTGTTCTGATCCATTAGTAATAAGCTTTACTGATCCAGTAAGAGAAACTTCATCATATCCATCAACAGAGTGTACAATACAGTAATGCTTTTCTGAATTTTCAAACATAAACTGATACAACCTTGCCAGTTTCAAAGAAAAAACACCCACACTTTGATACTGAGGTCGTGCTGGATTGACCAATGGGCCAAGCATATTAAAAAAGGTTTTTACTCCCAATTCTCTCCTTATCGGTCCCACAGATTTTAGTGCAGGGTGGAATAGGGGAGCGTGCAGGAAGCAAATATTGGCTTTCTCCATTTGTCTGTGTAGCAAATCCTGATCATTTGTAAACTTAAATCCAAAATGCTCCAGCACATTGGATGAACCACTTACTGAAGAAACGCCATAATTTCCATGCTTAGCCACATGATAACCTGCACCGGCCACCACAAATGAAGCAATGGTTGAAATATTGAAAGTATTTTTTCCGTCACCACCTGTGCCACATAAGTCAATGATAGGTAAATCTTCAAAATCAACAGGAATACACAGATCCAATAAAGCATCTCTGAAACCTGATAACTCCTCAACAGAAATGTTGCGCATCAGATATACACTGATAAATGCCGCTAATTGCGACGCATTGTATTTGTCTTGTGAAATATTAATCAGAACTTCCTTTGCCTGATCTCGTGTAAGTTTCTGATGTTCGAATAATTGATTTAGTACTTGTTTCATCTGTTTATTCTTATTTAAATTATAATTACCAGAGCATTAAAGATTCAAAAAGTTGGAAACCATTCTTTTGCCATCGGGAGTCATAATCGATTCGGGATGAAACTGCACACCAAACACTTGTAAGGTTTTATGTCTGGCTGCCATGATTTCATTCTTATCATCCACTGCAGTTATGACAAGGTCCGAAGGAAAATTTTCTCTGTCAATCACCCATGAATGATATCGTCCCGCCTCAAAGGATGATTCAATATCGCTTAATATAGGATCACTAATTTGTGTTTTTTGGATATTGGTCTTTATCCCATGAAAAACTTTTGTCAAATTCTTCAATTTACCACCAAAGACTTCACCAATGGCCTGCAAACCAAGACATACTCCTAATATCTTCTTTTGACCGGCATAACGTTTTATGACATCTTTTAGCAAACCTGCTTCATCAGGAATACCAGGTCCCGGAGACAATATGATGTAATCGTATTTTTCCAAGTCATTGAGCTCAAACTGATCATTTCTGATCACGTCAGTTTTTGTTCCCAATATTTCATTTACAAGATGTACAAGATTATATGTAAATGAATCATAATTATCAATGATGACAACTTTTTTCATGGATTGAATGCTTGGATGATAAAATGATTGAATGATAAAATGTTCAAAATAGTGCTAATTAATTATTCATGTAAGTTGTAGATTTAGCTTTAGTCAGAATCTTTGTAATTTCGTTTGACTCTTTTAATAATCTAATTACCTCATGGTTATTTTTGCTGAGATTTGTTTCTAAAATCAATTCTAACCAATACTCAGTTTCATCAGCTTCTTCAACTACTATACAAATTTTGCTGTAAAACTCAGCTTTAGATCTTCCACGACACGCAGCTCTATAGTTTGCACCAACAGATGTTGCTGATTTTATAATTTGATATGAGACAACTGACGCAGCTTTTGTTGCCTTTAGATTATCACAAAGTGAAATAATGTCAACAGCAAATTTCTATGTTCGCAATTTAACTTCTGTTATAAACTTTTCTTTGTCATTCATCCTATATGAGATTTAATCTTTTAATTCTTTGATTCTCGCATTTATTCATTTTCTCATTCACTATTTACAAGTTTACACCCATTGTTAATGCCTTTTTCAAAGCTGCAAGTTTATTATGTACTTCCTGAAGTTCACTTTCAGGAATACTGTCTATGACTATACCTGCACCTGATTGATAATGCAAAGTATTGTTTTTGCTTAAAAATGAACGAATTATGATCGCATGATTCATATCCCCATTTAACTTGATCAAACCCAAACCGCCACCATAATAGGAGCGGGTAGTGGGCTCATACTCATCAATAAGCTGTAATGCTCTGTATTTAGGTGCACCAGATAGCGTACCAGCGGGAAAGGTATCTGCAAAAATCTGGTAACCACTCACTTCCTTATTGATAGCACCTCTCACCTTGGATACTAAATGGATTACATGGCTGAAAAATTGTACTTCTTTGTAATTTGAGACCTTTACATTATGGCAGTTTTTACTCAGATCATTGCGTGCCAAATCCACCAGCATGATATGCTCCGCATTTTCTTTGGGGTCTTCAAGTAGTTTTATCGCCAGTTCCTGATCTTTTATATCATCGCCTGTCCTACGGAAAGTTCCTGCTATTGGATGGATCTCCGCTAATCCTTCATGGACCACCATCTGAGCTTCAGGTGAAGAACCAAATATCCTAAATGTACTATAATCATAATAAAAAAGATAAGGACTGGGATTGATCGATCTAAGCACCCTGTAAACATTGAACTCGTCTCCTTTAAAATCCTGTGAAAACCTCCTCGATAAAACCATCTGGAACACATCACCACGCTGACAATTGGATTTTGCTTTTTTTACAATATTCAAAAAATCGTCGTCTTCCATATTTTTTTGCTCCACACCAGACAGAAAAAATGGATAGGTCTGATGATCCTGACGACTGATGATACTTAGTACTTTTGATAGTTGTTCTTCTTGGCCGTCAATGACGTTTTCTATCAAAAATAGCTCTCCGTAAAAGTGATCAAACACAATGATATTTCTGAAAAAATCATACCTTAGACCAGGAATTCCATAATTGGGTTTGGAGCTGTCAAACTGCACACCTTCGAATTCCTGCACCATGTCAAAACCTGTATAACCAAATACACCATTGAAGCGTTCAGTTATCTGATCATTGTTGCATTCAATTTCACTTAGGAATCTGGTGATAGCTTCAACCGAATTTTGACTGTAAGAATTTTCGGTTTCGCCTGTTAATTTATTTGTAAAAATGAAATTTCCATTTTCAAATTGTAATGTCAAAATCGGATCAAAACAAATAAAAGATTGGCTATCCTCTTTACTGGAGTAATCAGAACTCTCCAATAACAGTATTTCAGGAAAATGTTCTCTTAGCTTTAAAAATATACTTACAGGTGTAGTCAAATCTGAAAGTAATTTCATCGACACTGTTTTGACTCTCAACATAATTATAATTTATTAATATTAAAATATACAATATAAAATGAATGAAAATAAAAGCGGCTTACCAGGAATCTGATAAGCCGCTTTTATTTTTTATACAATTGAATGGCTATTTAATTCCCGGTTTGAGATTCAATGAAAGCCACCACCAATTTGTACTCAAAAAATTCATTATAATGTTTTATACCGCAAAGTAAAAGAAGATATTTTATTTATCAAAATTAATTTTAAAAAATCGTGTATTTTATCATAAGGTATTTGGGATATATCCAATAACTATATAATTCCCATAATTAATATTATGTTAAATAGAAAATATCAAAAAACCTTGTACATCCTACCCAGTTAATAAATATACACCGAGTACCCTATGAAACACCCCAATAACTAAATTCATTCCGCTCAAGGAAATTTTTTGGTACTTGATTAAATTTTAGAGTATGTTTAAATATTTAAATTTGCCTCTTGGAGTCAAATGATAAAAGTTTAAACTTACTCTTGATATCATAGAAATGTTTTTATCTTTGCACAACAATTTAAAGACCTTGAAACATTTCATACCTTCTGCTATCACATCACTCAATTTACTGTGTGGATTTACAGCAATTATGATTGGTGACTTTTATTGGAGTCCGATATTACTGTTATGTAGTTTTGTATTTGATAGTCTGGATGGTTTGGTTGCCAGAGCATTAAATGCTCAAAGTGAGTTTGGCAAACATCTTGATTCTATTGCAGATGTTATTAGTTTTGGTGTTGCTCCAGCTTATCTTTATGCTTTATATTCCCCTGACCCTGAAAATGGTTTATTTACCATCTCTGCAGTGGCTTTTATCGTCATTGGTGGCGCTATTCGTCTTGCTAAATTCAATTCATCTCCAACAAAACCATATTTTATGGGATTGCCTATTCCGGCAAATGCCTTATTTTTTATAGGTATTATCATTGCCATAGAAAATGATAGTATGACTTTTATTGAATTTTTCGGATCTAAAACCAATTATTTTATCACTCCCCTATTCATGGGTATTCTGATGGTTAGTTTTGGATTCAGAATGTTTTCAACAAAAGGAATGACTAAGATATGGCAAGACAATATCTTTCAGTATATTATGGCTGTGGCTGCCATTCTTATCATTATCATTTACAGGTATGCAGCTGTTTCCTATATAGTATTGTTTTATGTATTCCTTTCCATTATCAATACATTAACAAGTATCTTTATAGAAAAGAAGCAATCAATAGATTAAGAACTATAACTTTGCGGCGGAAATCAACAATTATATTTTATTATGGCTATTATAATAACCGATGAGTGTATCAATTGTGGTGCGTGTGAACCCGAATGCCCAAATAATGCTATATATGAAGGTGGCATCCAGTGGACTATAAAGGACGGTACTGGATTTAACAGGAAGTTATACTCTCGAAAATGGTGCTACTGTTGATGCCGCAACAAAACAAAAGCCTGTGATGGATGACTACTATTTTATAGTGCCTGACAAATGTACCGAATGTGTAGGTTTCCATGAAGAGCCGCAATGTGCAGCGGTCTGTCCTGTCGATTGCTGTGTTCCAGACCCTGACCGTGTTGAGTCAAAAGAAACATTACTAAGCCGGAAAGACAGACTTCATTTATAATCTAAATTGCTAAAACGACATTTCTTTGTGAGTTAGTAGGGATCGTGATGTAATGTTGAAGCAAATGAATATTATTTCAGTTTGTAAAGAAATCCCAATTCAAATGATACCTTGCCTTGATCAGGGATTAGTAAATTTGCAGAATTGTTGTCTTTTGTTATGCTTAAAACTTCAAATGAAAATGATGAATTATTTTGATCCTTTGATGTTCTGCTGAAAAGTTGGCTATTTAATAGAACAGGGGTATAAACTATAGAAGACCTGAGGGATATTTTTTCAGTTGCATTGTACTCCACTCCTACTGATCCCAAATAAATCCACTTTCTTATTAATTGGTTACCTGATTGCAGTTGTGATTTTTCCAGAAGATTATTGTTATAGGAATTAAACAATGCAATATTAGTCTCATTGAGTTCATAAGTTGTGTGTATCCTCCTGCTGATGCCCAAACCACCTATTAAATTCCATTTACTCAGGATTCTGTATCCGACATTAATGTCTGCGTTGATAAGGTGAAGACTATTGACGGAGCTTGACAATATAGTTTCATCAACAAAATCTAATTGATTAAATGTCAGTGTTTTGCTATTATTAATAAAAGCAGAACTTACAGCCCTTCCTGATGGACTGCTTGCCGTGACCTGAGCATTTTGGTATAAGATACTATTTATACTTTGTCCGTTGTGATGGATTACCTGATATTGAAAATATTTTTGATACTGAAGACTAAATTCTGAATACCAACGTCTGTTTATGTTTTTTTGAGCATAGCCGCCTATTTTAATACCTCCGGGTGCCTTCGCACCAGTAAATGCGACACTTGTTTTTAAGCCATACTGTATTTTGTTGTCTTTCAGTATCTTAACAGGAGCCACCTGTATTATATCTGCAACACTTGATGATAAAGGAAATTTCATATCCACTGGTAAATTCGAGATGGCATACTTTCCTTCTTTTTTAATGGCATCACTCTTTATATCTTCCTTTTTATTAAGGCTATTTTCATATTTTTCATATTCACCATTTTCTTTGCTGTTGATGTCACTTGACATTTTCTGTACCGAATCGATTTCACTTTTTTTATCAGCATTGATAGTTTGAGATGTTATATCCTTTGTTTTTGATTTAGTCTGATCTGAAGATATTGGAGTTTGTATGTCGGGCCAAAAACTTTTTATTTCAGCTTTATCCACTGTTGGATTAGAGCTAGTAGTATTTTCGTTCAGATTTGCATTTATAGCTGAGTGATTTGCAGAAATGGTTTTGTCATTGTCTTTTTCATCATTAATGTCACTTTTAGAATTATCAACATCATCCTGCTGTCCTTTTTGATAGGCGATGATTTCATTTTTAGATTTTTGATTAACATCTATTTCTACATTTTTAGTTTCAGCTGAAGGATGTACCTGAATAAGATAATAGTTAAGACCTGCCAGTATACATCCTGCCAAAACCAGCCAAACATAAACAAACTTTCTATCCTTTTTGACAGGCAATTCGATTTCTAAAGTTACGTTGAGCTTTTTCCAGCCCTCGTCCATAAGTTGATTTAATCTGTTATCGTCCATATTTTATGTCGCTTAGACTTGAATTAATAAGTAATTGCAATTTTTTTCTTGCTTCGGAGAGATACCATTTGGATGTCCCTTCAGAAATATTGAGCTTCTCTCCTATTTCTTTATGATTGTACCCTTCTATAGCATATTTGACAAAAACATCTTTATAATGTCCCTGAAGTGTAAAGACTTTTTTCAGTATATATTCATAATTCATATGATCAGAGTACTCAGTGTTGTCTGCAATTCCGGCATGTGCTGCTTCATCTATAAAAAGAAACTTTATACCTCGCTTTTCTTTCCTGAAGTGGTCTGCAATTGCATTGAATGTAATACGGCGTATCCATCCTTCAAATGAACCTTTACCTTCGTACTTTTGAATATTTTTAAAAATAATTAAAAAAGCATCATTGACTATTTCACTGGTTTTATTCTCGTCATTAGCATATCTGTAGCACATCAGAAACAATTTCCTGAAATATTTTCTGTATAGTGCTTCCTGTGACTTTCTGTCATTTCTTCTGCATCCATCCAGGATTACTTGGTCATTATCGGAATATTCGCTCAAATGTTATATCAGACTTTGTATTACAGAATTCTTAGATATATATATTCATCATTTGTCATCACAGTCCAACTGAATAAAACTTGTAATAAACTATAAAGGTAAGACGTAAAAATCTAAAATACGGTTGGTAAAATACAAAAAAAAATGTTAGATAGTAAACCAAGACAATTTACAATCTAACATTTTAAGCATGAAGAAACAGATCAAAGCTTTAGGCTTAGTTTCCAATAATTCAATTCATACTCTTGGCATTAAAGAAATCTGAGTGATTTGGGGGAATCTACTCAAAAATATCAAACGCCGATAAATAAGTCCTGTTCCTCCTCCTGAGGAAAAGTGACTACTCTCTTTGTTTTTGTAAACAAATTTACAAAGAAAGATTTTACACTTTTAAAAATATTATTCATGGGTTATAAATTATACTTATATATACGTGCAAATTGCAGTTTTGTTACCATAACTGCTCATAATAATTTGTTAATGTAGTAAATTCAGGGTAAATACGGATACAAATAGTTATTATTCCCGCAGCAATTTATCAAAGTTATCTTCTTCATCTTCATAAATTTCATCCCAAAATTTTCTGGACTTGAGATTTATTTTTTCATCTCCTGAATGGCTCTTTTTCTTTACCTTCAAAGAATCCATGTCATCAAATTCAGGCTTTTTTAAATTCTTTTTTTATTATTTTTTCATGACAATTCACAAAATATAAATTTTGAATTAATTTTCTTTGAGTCAGCCGAACCGAAAATATAACGAGCTAAATTAATTTGTGACGCCATGATAAAAGTTTCAAGACTAATTACTAATTGATTTTGATTGTTTAATAAATATAAATTATTGTACAAATATCAAAGTATTCTTGAAATTTCCAAAACAAAATAATTTTTTTTAGTAAATGTAGGCCAGTCAATAAAAATATGATGAAGAGCTAATTGTTGAATAGGAAATTTGGAAATCAAAATGGTCATCCTTCTTTGTCTTTTTTGATGAGATTTGCAATAAGTCGGATGGTTTTTTTCCTGATCATCTTTTCTATTTCCCTGTTCACTTCTTTAAATTTGTACTGAAATTTTAAAGACAGAAAATCATGATGGACGTCTACTATTTTGATATTAAATGAGTTGGGTTCAATAAACTGATAATATTCTTTAAGTGCGACAGAAAGACTGTCTTCAAGCTGTTCGATGGTAGTGTGATATTCCATTCCAAGCTCAAAATCGATACTAACCTTTTTAATTTCCTTCTTGGTATAATTGATGATGTCCGCCATATATGCCCTATCATTTGGAATGTAAATTACATCATCATCTTCATTTAGGACTGTGACTTTTGTCAGGTTGATGTCCAGGATTTTACCTTTAATATCACCTATTCTGACATAATCATCGATGTTGATCTCTTTTGAAAAACTGATGATGATACCACTTATGATACAACTTACATATTCTTTTGAAATGATGGCAATTGCAGCCGCTACAATACTTAGGGATGTCAATAAATTTTTCAAATCTATACCCCAAAAACCAAGAATCATAAGCATCACTCCTATCGTGACTATGATGTAATAAAGATTATTAATACCATTGATGACATTGTCAGTGTACTTGTATGGAATATTTTTTCGTAGCCTATAAGTAATGATCAATATGGCGGTAACTATATTGACCACAGTTAAAAGTAGTAAAAAACTAACTACACTGTACAATACATCATACATCCCATCAATGGATGTTTTATTGAAGTTAAGCCACTGTTTACAGTAGAACAAGGCCCCTAATAATACAAACCTGATGATATATCTATAAATTACAGCGTTCATTAGTTTATGTTTTGAGTGATCATCTAATTTTTATTCAAAATGACTTGAATAAAAATGTAAAATTAAGAGTATGTTTAAATTTTTATGTTTGAGCGAAAGTGAGGAAATTTAATTTTGGACAAGGCATATTTTGTAGTCGTAGCCGGAAGCTACGGCGAAAAATATAACGCTGGCAAAAATTAAATTTGCCGCTTGGAGCCAAATGATAAAAGTTTAAACATACTCTAAGCCATTTATAACAACAAGAAAAATATCATTGACATTGCACGTTGGCAAATAAATTATTAAATGTCAAAATTTAGGTCTCCTAAAATAATTTTGAATCTCATTTTTTAATCCCACATTGTCGGATATTCTGACCAATGGTTTTAGTCAAGTCATCTCCTAAGTTTAATCGTGCCACCTCCGCCGCTTTGTTGATAGCCGCAACAATATCAGGATGTTGATCATACACATTGTATCGCTCAGCCGGGTCCCGACTCAGGTTATATAATCCTAACGGGACTGGAGTATTTTCAGGTGCCGGTCCCGGAAACCCATCTGCCCCTGGTAATTGATTTTCATAAGTCCGTCCCTCATGAGGATACACCAATTTCCAATTTCCCAATCTGACAGCTTCTAATGAGTTTCTTCTATAATAATAATAGAAAGTATCTCTTACAGGTATATTTACATTTCCTTTCAATATTGATGTAAAATCCAAGCCATCAATTTTATTTTTTGGCAGCTGTGCACCGCATACCTTAGCTATTGTTGGTAAAATATCTAACGTGGTGACCAATTGATTGCAAACCAATCCAGGTTTCGTAGTGCCTTTCCATGACATGATGGTGGGTACTCTATGACCACCCTCATACGTTGTCCCCTTCCCTTCTCTAAAACCACCCGACGAACCAGCATGATTGCCAAAGTTGAGCCACGGTCCATTGTCACTTGTAAATATTACCAAGGTATTTTTTTCTACCCCTGCATCCTTCAATGCTTGTATTATTTGGCCTATCGACCAATCTATTTCCATCATTAAATCGCCAAATAAACCAACTTTACTCTTGCCTTTAAATTTTTCAGAAACGGCAATAGGCACATGTGGCATAGAATGTGGCAGATATAAAAAAAATGACTTCTTTTTATTTTTTTTAATAAATCCCACCGCCCTTTCAGTATATAAGGTAATGAGATTTGCTTGATCTTCAAGTGTTTTGACTTCTCCTATTTTGGCATCATTTTCAATTAATGGCAAAAATGGATATTGATTTTTTCTTTGGGCTTGTGAAGCTGACGACCCATCATATCCGACTGGCCACATATCATTGGAATATGGAAGTCCGACAAACTCATCAAATCCATGTTGACGTGGCAGAAATTCTT
Organism: Saprospiraceae bacterium; assembly: GCA_016718205.1. Classification (GTDB taxonomy): domain Bacteria; phylum Bacteroidota; class Bacteroidia; order Chitinophagales; family Saprospiraceae; genus OLB9. The sequence continues at coordinate 514,705 of JADKEB010000031.1, read as the reverse complement.
TATGATGGCCCAAATGCCATTTACCAAATATACCCGTAGCATATCCTTTTTGTTTCAGCATCTCTGCTATGGTGATCTCATCAGGATGAAGTCCTTTCTCACTAGTTGGCATCAATGCTCCGGAAATGCCTATTCTATTGGGGTAGCAGCCAGTTAAGATAGCGGCCCTCGACGCACTGCAAACTGCTTGAGTGGCCAGAAAATTTGTAAATAACATTCCTTCTCTGGCCATTTTATCCAAATTGGGGGTTTGGTAATCCAGAGCTCCGGTACAACTCAAATCACCATACCCAAGATCATCCATAAAGATCAATACTACATTTGGATTTTGGGCTTTAACCGAAAAATTAGAAAGGACAATACAGTTGAAAATTCCGATTATTATTGATAAATATTTGTTCATAGCATTATTTATGGTTTGAGTACTTATGGTTTTTGGGGTAACTGTTTGTTATATGCTTTCGAATCACAAAAATCAGATAAATTTTCGTGAGATGAAGCTACTTTTTGAGTTTTATTTCAAATTAATTACCGCAGCGCCACTCCTATTGATGGAATGAAGGTCAAATTGATATTTTGTTTGAGCTTCTATCCATTTTTTTTCAATCCATTCGGGTACATTTCTGTCTATGATCACATGACCTGGATGAAAACGTTCTGACCATAGAGCCGGGTCATTATATTTATTTTTTGTAACTACCAGTATATCAATATTTTGTGATCTGATGTTTTTAGGATTTTCGTCGTGATTGTTGATATATATTGTTTTATTCCTGACTCTCCAAAACTTAGCGGTTGTATCTGAAGTTGTATGACCGGCTGCATCAGAAACACCATACTTTATTCTGTTATTTAACGCTGCAAAGTTTTCTGTTTTTAACGAGAGTTTTCCTGTTTTTATGGAATAAATATTTTCCCCATCAATGATATCCACCAAATTGGCACCAAAAGTATCATAAACAAACATTTTGGATTGTGTCTTCCGGCTCGCAATTCTGAAACTATTATCTGATACTACAAAAAATGCCAATGACAGCATAAAATAAAACACCTTGTAATTTCTGGTCTCCATCCAAAGGATCATAAGAATAACAAAGAGAAGTAAAAAAATTAATTCCATCTGACTGATCCATATGCCCGAAATGGTACTTGCAGGCCAACTGCTAATGAATTTTATAGAACCATTTAAGCATTCAAGTAAAAAATTCAGCATTGGGCCTAAGACAATGTTTACAGCCGAAAATACAGATTCAAAAGCGATCAACATCGTGCCGACATATATAATAATAGTCACCAATGGCACAGCCACAATGCCGCTCACAGCAAAATATACAGGAAACTGATGAAAATAAAATACAGTAGCCGGAAAAACCAGAATCTGCGCTGCCAATGAAACATTGATGAGATCCCAAATAAATTTAAGTACTCTGCTCGAAGGCTGCCACCAGGAAGATATTTTGGGCTGGAAGTACAAGATACTCAGCAATGAAAGGAATGAAAACTGAAAAGAAACCTGAAACAGGTAGAATGGATTGTAGATCAGCATACATATAGCAGCAATAGACAACAGATTGAAGCTATTGGTGCCCTTAAAAAAATGTGTACCTATGATATATAGAGACACCATAGCTCCAGCCCTGACTACAGATGGCGATAATCCCGTAAGTACTACATAAAACCATACGATAAACAAAAGAATCGTTACTTTGAATAATTTCCAACTTGAGTTACTTGTGCTGATAAGTGACATAATCCACACAAACAAACTGATAAAAATAGCTACATGCAGGCCTGATACTGATAATACATGAATAGCACCGGTATCTGTGTAGCTTTTGTAAATATCCTCTGAAAGCAAGAGCTTTTGTCCCAGTAACAATGCCTGTGCGATACTATTGTTTTCCTGATCAGTAATGTATTGATTTAATGTATGGATAGCGTAATCCGAAGTACTTCCCACTGTCTTTGTAAATAGACTCCGGGTATCAGATGAATCTCTTAAATGTTGCCCGGGCTTTACGAATGACTGGAAGACGATGTCTTTGGTTTTCAGATATGCACTATAATCAAAGGCTGCAGGATTGGTGTTTTCTGGAATTGATTGGATCGCTGCAAGAGCCAATAGTCTATCCCCGGGTTTGTATAATGAAGCAAGTGAATCATTTTGCGAAAACTTCACAATCATCTTTGAATCATCATTGCTGATTTCTCCTTTTTCTGTTTTGATGTATTCAATATCGACAAGATATTTGTGATTTCCTGAAGACTTGAGTATTTCAGAGATCGATCCGTAGACAGTGACTTTTTGATTTATGTGTGCTGATAGCTGGTTTCCCGATAGCTTTTCATTTTTAGCTTTAATGAGCCATCCTCCCGCAGTGAATACAAGCATCAATAATATAAAGCCCTGGATAAATGATTTTTTATGATACACCTTAAGAGTCAGCTCTCCTGCTATGTACATGACGGAGATTAGCAACAACGAGTATGATAAAAGACAAGAACAAAGATTAACGTACTGAAAAGTGAATACCCCTACTACCAAGGCAATAGCTATCCGCAAATATGGAAACCGGGAAAAATTTATCACACCAGCATTTTTTTTTCAAAACAAAAATATGAGATTCTTTGGAAAAATGGGATAAAATTTCTGAAAATTTTATGTAAAAAGTGAACTTATAGGTCATTTTTGAATGATTTGCTGGCTTCAGAATATAAATATGATGAAAATATATATAAAATTTAACATTATTTTAATATTAAGGTATTACTTTTGCGGTGAATTTTTTAACCAAACCAATCATTTTTATTTAACCATAAGTTCCTGAAAAAAATATTATTAATCTTATTTAGCACTCTTCAGGTCTTACATTAAAAAACACAAAATCAAAGTTTTATGAAGACGAGAATTTTACAATTATTTATTTTAATGCTGCTGGGACTAGGAGTCCAGGCGCAGGTGACTAATAGTTCACTTACAGGTACCGTGAAAGATAAATCCGGTGCAATAATAGGCGCAACTGTTCAGGCAGTACATCTGCCTACAAATACTCTTTATGGTACAATTACAAATGAAAATGGAATTTACACCATTATGAATATGAGAAGCGGAGGACCATACAAAATTGAAATAAGTTATGTGGGTTATTCGACAATAAATGAAGAAGGCCTTTTCATTCCATTAGGATCAGAATACGTTTATAATGTTAATATGAACGAAGGAGTTGAAATAGAGACTATCGAAATTGTTGGAACAAAATCGAACATTTTAAATTCGAACAGGACTGGAGCAACTTCAAATTTTGGAGTGGAACAAATTAATAACTTACCAACCATCAGCAGAAGCATCAGCGATTTTACACGACTAAGTCCCCAAGCCCAGGCTGGCAGTGGATTTGCTGGTAGAGATGGCAGATATAACAATATACAGATTGACGGGGCCAATTTTAATAACAATTTTGGATTAAGTTCTAACAATCTGCCAGGAGGAGCTTCTCAGCCGATATCTCTGGATGCCATAGAGGAGATTCAGGTAAATGTTGCTCCTTATGATGTAAGACAAACTAATTTTACAGGGGCCGGTATAAATGCAATAACAAGATCCGGTACTAATGAATTCAAGGGTTCTGCATATATGTTTTACCGCAACGAAGATTTTAATGGTACAAAAGTCGGTAGCGAAACGTTACCTTTGGGAGACAAAATTTCATACAATCAATATGGTGCAAGAATCGGAGGCCCTATTATAAAAAATAAGTTATTCTTTTTTGTAAATGGTGAATATGAGAATTCAGTCAGACCCGGAATAAGTATCATTCCATCTGCACCGGGAAGAACCGGAACGAATGTTTCGAGAACAACAATAGCAGATATGGAAAGAGTGAAGAATTTTGTATTAGAAAAATACAATTATGATCCAGGAGCTCTTGAAAACTATGCTAATGAATTTGCCACTAAGGGATTTAAAGTATTAGGCAGGTTGGATTGGAATATTAACAACGATCATAAGTTCTCCATCAAATATAATTCGGTGACTTCAACAGATGATCAGGTCGTAAACGGAACCAGTGGCCCAAATCCGCGATTTGTTTCCAATAGGGTCAGTCTTAATTCCTATGCTTTTGAAAATGCCAATTATAATTTCACAAACACTGTAAATTCTATCGCAGCTGAATTAAATTCAAAAATTGGAAAGATCTCAAATCAATTATTAGTAACTTTCACCAAAATTAATGATAAAAGAGGTTCAAATTCTGAGGAATTTCCTTTTATTGATATACTTAGTGGTGGTGACTCATACATGAGTTTGGGGTATGAACTGTTTTCATTTAAAAACGAAGTCAGAAATAATGTATTTACTTTGACGAACAATTTATCCTTTACAAAGGGGAAACATAATTTTACAGGTGGCTTTAGTTTTGATTATCTTACCTTTGGCAACTCATTCAGAAGGTACGGCACCAGTTATTACAAATTTGCAAGTATAGATGACTTTTTAAATGAAAGACAACCTACAGCTTTTGCCAGGACTTACTCAGTCCTTCCTGGTGGAAAAGATCCATTTGCTGAATTGAATTTTGGATTAGCGGGAGTTTATTTTCAAGATCAATACAGGGTAAATGACAAGTTTAAGTTGACAGCTGGGGTTAGGTTTGATATGCCATTATATCTTAACGAATTAATAGCAAATCCGGCTGTAAATGCATTAAATTTTGTTGAAAATGATGGAACTACACCTCAAAAGCTTGATTTGAGCCAATGGTCTACTTCAAAGATATTGATTTCTCCAAGAATTGGCTTCAATTATGATTTAACAGGAGACAGAAAGTTCCAGATTAGAGGGGGAACCGGTATATTTACAGGTAGAGCGCCTTTTGTTTGGTTCACTAATCTTCCAACTAATTCAGGTATGATTCAAAACACCGTTGAACTCACTACAAAAGCACAATTGGATGCTGCTACTGTTACCAAATTTAATCCTGCTGTGGATGCATATGACACAAAAATATATGCTGAGCCCGGGAAAGCAGCACCGGGCAGTATCGCAGCATTAGATAGAAATTTACAGTTACCTTCTATTTGGAGGACTAATCTTGCAGCAGATATAAATTTACCTTCTAATACCGTTTTGACACTTGAAGGGATATATTCTAAAGATTTGAATGCATTATATCAATACAATGCTAACCAAAAAGGCCCAATAGGAACTATGAATGCTGCAAATGGAGCCGACAAAAGGCCACTTTATGGCAATACAAATGCTTTAAGAAGAGTAAATGTTGGTATGTCTGAAGCAATGGTCTTAACAAATACAAATGAAGGCTATTCTTATGCATTAACAGCATCTTTGTCAAAAGAATTTGGCAAAAGCTTTTCCGGTTTTGTAGCGTATACACGAACAGTAGCTAAAGACTTGTCAGGTAACCCTGGATCACAAGCAGCTTCAGCCTGGTCAAATAATGCAGCAGTCAATGGTCAAAACAGACTGGACCTGTCAAATTCTCAATTCGCTGTTCCTGACAGAGTTGTAGGAGCAGTCACTTATAAATTGAACTTATTCAATTTAATAGGCACAACTGTTTCATTATTTTATGAAGGTTCAAATCAGGGCAGATTCTCATATAGATACACAGCTGATTTTAATCAGGATGGTATCAATGCCGATTTAATTTACATTCCGAAGGACCCTTCAGAGATTACATTTACAAATGTCATGTCAGGAACAAATGTATTATTCACTGCACAACAACAATCAGATGCATTTTTTAAATACATCGAGCAAGATGATTATTTGAAGGAGAATAAAGGAACGTTTGCTGAAAGAGATGGAGCTCTTTTGCCTTGGAGAAACAGATTTGACTTAAAATTTCTTTTTGATGTAAATCCCACCATTGGAGGCAAAAAAAGGCAAATTCAATTCAGTGCAGACATACTAAATTTTGGGAATATGCTTAGCCCAGATTGGGGATTAAGACAATTTACTACATACAACAATGGGGCTATTCTTGTTCCTAAGTGTTAATGCAACTACAGGTACTGCTACTTATCAGATGGCAAGAATTACGCAAAATAATCAACCCGTATTACCTACTAGTTCTTTTACAAACGTGGTTAGCTCTGCAACAACATGGGCAGCTCAGGTAGGAGCAAGAATTTCCTTCTAAAATTTTAACTCTATGTTTAAATAAAAAGAGTCAGGCAATAAACACATTTGCCTGGCTCTTTTTTTTGAAACTAATAATAATATGAAATTCCTTTTTACATTTTTGGTTTGTGCGTCATCCTTTTATCTATATGCACAAAATGGGAAGTCCGACTTTTCAAGTCAAGATCACTTAAAAATTTATATAAATAATCTCCATCTGAAAAAATTTAAGTGGATGGAAGAAAAACACTTTGACTCCCTCTCTACCCTACTCCATGAAAATGTCCACTACATCCACTCCAATGGATGGAAAGAAACAAAAGAAGAGCTCCTCCACAATATCCAATCCAATAAACTTAGCTATCAGGGAGTTACAATCCAAGAATCTGAAGTCAGAATAGAAGGTAACACTGGTATCGTCACAGGCAAAGGTACTTTTAATGTATCCCTTGACGGCAAACCTATGGAGATACAGCTTTATTACACTGAAGTATATGTGATCACTGAAAACGGCATCAGGTTGATGAGCCGGCATGCCTGCAGGATGTAAAAGTGACAGCCCATTAGAATGGTCGTATAAAAAATGTTAATTTGACACAAACTCTGTTAAAATTAATTTAAGTAGTGCTTACACTGTATCCTTTAGTGTATTTGCGATGTTATCTTTGCATTAATAAATATTTTAATAGGTTTTATTTTATTGGCGATGAGATTATATTTACTTCTTTCATTTTTATTTTTATTGACATCATCTGCATCAGGGCAAAACAAAATCAAATGGTTGACCTGGGAAGAGGCTATTGAAAAATCCAAAAAGAAAAAAGAAAAATCTTTGTGGACATCTACACGGACTGGTGTGGATGGTGTAAAAAGCTTGATAAAACCACTTTTGCTGAAGAACACATCGCAAAATACATCAATTCAAACTATTATGCAGTCAAATTTAATGCTGAAATGGAGACTTCCATAACACTCAAAGGCCAGGAATATAAGTTTGTCAAAAGTGGCAATCGGGGCTATCACGAATTGGCTGCTCAATTACTGCAAGGCCAAATGTCTTACCCATCGATGGTATTCATGGACGAAGATTTCAACATCATTCAGGCTATTCCTGGATTTCAGGATATCAAGACATTTGAAATGATTTCGACTTACTTCGGAAGTAATAGCCACCGCAATACACCCTGGAACAAATATATGCAGACTTTTGAAAGGTACGATTTTTTTAATCTTCCGGTCGGAAAATAATTAACTGTGCTATAACTTTTCGAGTGAAATTTTTTCCTTCTCAGCATAATGCTATGAATATGCTTGTAGACAAGATTTAATAAAGCCAAAATTTTTCGTGTCACACTTCCCATTTATCCAAATTCCCTTACATTGGTAAAACCTTTGCCTAAAACCATTTTATTTTGGTCGTAAATAAATATTTTTCAAAAATATTTGGTTGATCAGATTTAATCTCTTACATTAGCGTCACAACGACAATAAGTTTTTTTTAAAGCCACATTTATGCGACGTTTTTATCATTTCTTTGTACTTATATTTGTATTAACAGGTTTTATCTCCAATGATAGTTTTGCTCAGAATGGATTTCGATCAGCTGATGGTTGGGGTACAGGTTGGAGTAGTACAGACTATTGGGTCGGCACAGGGTTTGGCAATACTTATGGTAAAACCTATCAAAATACATCTGGTAGCGGCAACAGATATTTCAGACTTTACACAGATTGGAGCGGAAACCAAAGAACACATGGGCCAATAGAAAGTGATTGCATGACAGCTTTTGATGAAATTATAACAATTGGAGCTCAAAAAAACTTAGATACTTGGGGAGGATGCAAAGCCTACTATATCAATGTGTCAAATACCACAGACCGCTATGTTTTCAGGACTAGATTTGGCGATGGCATTAGCAATACACCACACCTGGTTGTTTTTAAGGTAGAAGGTGCTATCCAAAATGTGAGTTTAGTCAGCCAATCTCCTACCAGCACAGCTGTCACTTCATCAGCCCCAGTCATTATTACCTCCAATTTAAGTGGCACATTATCAACAGGTCAAGGAGTTTATTTACGATTTACAACTAATAATTGGTCTAGCTCTACCATAATCCCAATGACAGGTAGCAATTCCACTTATACAGCATCTATTCCAGCTCAAATATCGGGAACAGTGGTGAAGTATTACGTATTTACTTCTGGATCAGGTCTGACGATTGGTCACGGAGATGCAGACTTTTATAGTATCAATGGCAATAATAACAATGGAGCCAATTATCAATATACTGTACTGACAAGTAGTTCAGCCGTAAGTGTAACACCTTCAAATCCCACTGATAATGTACCGGTTACAATAACATTTGATGCAACAGGTACTCCATTAGCAGGAGCTACAAAAGTTTATCTTCATTCAGGAGTATCAAGTACCGAATCAAGTCCCACAACGTTTAACCATACGATTGGTAACTGGGGGCAAGACAACAACATCGGTCTGATGACAAATATTGGTGGCAACAACTGGAGCATAAATATCACAGCAGGCTTGAGGTCATATTACAATGTTCCATCTGAAAAGGACATTTTTGGTTTAAATTTTCTATTTAGAAGTGCTGACGGAACACTCAAGGAGGACAATAATGGTTCGAATTTTTACAATGCTGTAAATCCCGGTAACTACTTCAAGATAACTTCACCATCCAATAATCCGCAATTTAGCCCGGTGGGAAGTACATTGTCAATTGATGTTACTTCTCCCCTTTCACCAGCTATATGGACACTTGATGAAATTGATCCCTTGAATGGCAATTTAATCCAAAATCTTGTAACGGGTAATACTAATGATCAGATATTTACTTATGGTTTACCAATAACAAACACTAACCAAAGAAAATTCAGAATTTCAGCCGATTATGGCTCAGGAATTATAAAAGTAAAAACCTTTGTTTTGCAAGGATATAACAATGTAAATATTGCATCGAAACCAGTAGGAACTAAGCCAGGGATCAACTATCATCTATCGGACGCCACAAAAGCTACCTTGGTTTTGCATGCGCCAAAATATACCAGATACCTGAAAGGGACAGGTATATTAGGTGGAACAAATACTTCTGCGGCTAAGAATGTAGTATATGTGGTAGGGGATTTTAACAACTGGACACCTTCTGAAGCATATAAATTAAACAGAGACACAGTCATCAATGGTGTAAATGATCGTGGAGATTATTGGTGGATAACTTTAGAAGGCCTTACTCCCGGCCAGGAATATGTCTTTCAATATCTCATTGATGGCAGCATCAGAGTGGCTGATCCTTATTCCTTTAAAATTTCTGACCCAGATGATCATCAAATTTCGTCTGCAATATATCCGGGGTTGATAAGTTACAGACCCCAAGCCGTAGATAGGGCGTCTGTTCTTCAGACAAATAAACAACAATACAATTGGACTGCTCCACCATTTACAAAACCAACAACAGACAGACTTAATATTTATGAACTGCATTTCAGGGATTTTACTGAAGAAGGGACTTATCTTGCAGCAATTAGTAAGTTGGATTATATCAAAGGTTTGGGTATCAATGCTATACATGTGATGCCAGTGTCAGAGTTTGAAGGCAATAGCAGCTGGGGATACAATCCCAATTTTTATTTTGCAGCAGACAAAGCCTATGGTACAGAAAATGACCTTAAGTTATTTATAGATGAGTGTCATAAAAGACAAATTCAGGTTTTTAATGATGTAGTTTTAAATCATGCTTTTTATTCCAATGTAATGGCCAAAATGTATTGGAATACTGCAGAAAACAAACCAGCCAATGACAATCCATGGTTTAATTCTAACCACAAAATGGTCAGAAATCCTGGAGGCCATTGGGGGGCGGATTGGAATCATGAGAGTGAACATGTACAAACTATGGTGGACTCTATTTTGGGGTATTGGTTGAAAGAATTTAAATTTGATGGGTTTAGGTTTGACTTTACCAAAGGATTTGGTCAAACAGATCCTAATGATTTTCCATCAGGAGATGATTGGGCAAGTAGTTATAATTTAGATAGAATTGACTTGTTAAAACGAATGGTCAACCGAATGTGGAATGTTTATCCGGGTTCTGTAGCGATCTTCGAGCACTTAGCCAATTCTGATGAAGATAGAGTATTAGCAAATCATGGCATCCTCATGTGGAGCGGGGTTGGACATCATAATGATCTAAAACGGTTTATATTAGGCTACCCCAATGATGATACTAATATCTATGAATCAGGTATTTACAGCACTGCATCAAGATTCTTTAGTAAGAAAAATTGGATGAGCTATGGCGAAAGCCATGATGAAGAAAGGCTTGGATACGAATTGATGCAGTATTTTAATGGCACAAAAAGCACTGCAAATATGATAGACCGTTTAAAAATAGCTTATGGATTCAATTTGTTTCTACCCGGAACTCGGATGCTATGGCAATTTGGTGAACTTGGTTATGAAGTGAGTATCAATTATAATGGTCGTACAGGTGAAAAGCCAGTCAGATGGAACTATTATGATGAACCTAAAAGAAGAGAATTGTATAGGTTTATTTCTTACATATTTCAAATAAGAAACAAATACAATATATATAGCACATTTACTGATGGAAACGTAGGGCTTGTTGATGGGAATATTGATTTGGGAGCAAATAACTTAGATAAACCCAGAATCATGCGTTTATCTTCTGATCAGGGTAAACATGCGATAATTATAGCAAATCTGCATACAACATCGAGTTATGCTGTTCCAGTCTACTATGATGTGACAGGAACATGGTATAAGTACAACGGATCATCTGCTATAGATGGGAAGACACTGCAAGTTTCAAATATCAGTTCATCCTATACACTTGAACCATCAGAAACTATCTTACTTACAAACTTTCCTTTAGATATTTGTACCAATGTAACAAATTCTTCAAATGACGGAGATTTTTCATTAAGATACGCTCTGGAATGTGCAATGGATGGAGAAACCATAACCCTTGACAATGTCATCCCATCATCCACTATCAATATAACAGAACCACTTATATTGAACAAAAATATAACAATCAGGGGGCTGCAAGGTGCAGATATAAACATAGATGGCTCAATGATAAATAATCAATCTTTGTTTCAAATCATGGCAGGCAAATCAATTACGATTGAAAATGTAGATGTAAATTGTAGCCAAGGCAATATCAATGGAAGATGTCTCTTGAATAATGGAGGTAATATAATTCTGAAAGATGTAGAATTTATAGATAGTACAAGTAATACCAGCGGAAACTCAGTATATAACTCTGCCGGTACCATCGACGTACAAAATAATTTGACAATTAAAAGACAGTAATTTGTCCTATAAAATTCAAAAAACCATAATTGAGAAAGTATAAAATATTATTTTGTGCCCTAAAATATTTTATGAAGATCATCTGTATAGGTCGCAATTATATCGATCACGCCAAAGAGCTCAACAACCCTGTCCCAAAATCGCCAATCATATTCATGAAGCCTTCGACGGCATTATTGAAGGATGGAAAACCTTTCTATCATCCGGATTTCAGCGAAAATGTGCATTATGAATTGGAAGTAGTACTCAAAATATCCAAAAATGGGAAAGCCATCGCAGAAAGATATGCTGAAGACTATTACGATGCAGTGGGATTGGGTATTGATTTTACAGCTCGTGATATTCAGGATAAATGTAAAGATAAAGGACATCCATGGGAGTTAGCCAAGTCATTTGACAATTCTGCGGTGGTCGGAGATTTTATTGAAAAGTCAAAATTTGATGCACTGGGTATAAAATTTCAGCTCATGAAAAACGGAGTCTTGACCCAGGACGGAAATACAAAAGATCTGATATTTAATTTTTGTTATCTTATCAATTATATTTCCGGATATTTTACTTTGCAAAAAGGCGATCTTATCTTTACAGGTACACCCGCCGGTGTTGGAAAAGTAAATATCGGAGATCATCTGGAAGGATATCTGGAAGGGCAAAAAATGTTGGATTGCAGAATAAAATAACCTGAATTAGTATTTCACACAATAATCCACTGAATTTTAGCCATATACATTCGTCTTTAGTATAAAAATTAGGGTGTTTGTCTGTTTCATATATATTTTTTAAATAATAGTTTGGTGAATGCATTTTAATAATTGTACTTTTGCAATCGAATATTTAAAAATAAAATATTATGCCATATTTGTTTACATCTGAGTCGGTTTCTGAAGGTCATCCGGATAAAGTAGCTGATCAGATATCTGATTCTCTGGTAGATCATTTTCTTGCATTTGATCCCAATTCAAAAATCGCATGCGAAACATTAGTAACCACTGGTCAAGTAGTGCTCGCAGGTGAAGTAAAATCCAAAACCTATCTTGATGTACAGCAAATAGCAAGAGATGTGATTAAAAAAATCGGATATACAAAATCCGAATATATGTTTGAAGCACATTCTTGTGGTGTATTGTCAGCAATACACGAACAATCACCTGATATCAATCAAGGTGTAGAACGTGCAAAGAAGGAAGATCAGGGTGCAGGTGACCAGGGAATGATGTTTGGATATGCTACAAATGAAACGGACAATTATATGCCCTTGGCACTGGATTTGTCTCACAAAATACTTCAGACACTTGCTCATATAAGGAAGGATGGTAAAAAAATGAAATACCTCCGTCCTGATAGTAAATCACAAGTTACTATTGAGTATTCTGATGATAATCAACCTATAAGAATTGACAGCATCGTCGTTTCCACACAGCACGATGATTTTGGACCTGATGAAGACATGCTAAGCGAAATCAGAAAAGATATAATAAGTATAGTCATTCCTGAAGTCAAAAAAACGCTTAAGCCTGAGTTGCGAAAACTTTTCAATGATGACATAACTTACCATATCAATCCCACTGGAAAGTTTGTGATTGGTGGTCCGCATGGCGATACCGGTTTGACTGGCAGAAAGATTATTGTAGATACTTATGGTGGCAAAGGTGCACATGGCGGAGGAGCTTTCTCTGGTAAGGATCCAAGTAAAGTGGACAGATCTGCTGCATATGCTACGAGACATATCGCTAAAAACCTGGTCGCTGCCGGAGTTTGTAGTGAAGTATTGGTACAGGTTTCATACGCTATTGGTGTGGCAAAACCCACAAATATCTATGTGAATACCTATGGTACCGCCAAAGTCAAAATGAAAGATAGTGAAATTGCCAATATAGTTTACGATTTATTTGACATGCGCCCATATGCGATTGAAAAAAGGTTGAAGCTGCGTACTCCAATATATTCAGAAGCAGCAGCTTACGGACACATGGGAAGAAATTCAGAAGTTAAAGAAGTAACCTTCAAAGATGGTTCCGGTACTGTCAAAACAATAAAAGTTGAAACCTTTACATGGGAGAAACTGGACTATGTCGATAAGATTAAAAAAGCATTTAAACTAAAATAATCTTTCATTTAGATTTTAAAAAAGGATAGTAAGTTTTTATTAAGATATCTTACTATCCTTTTTAATTTTATACGAATATAGAATTTTCAAGTTTGATTAAAGTCAGTCAATTTGATTTTTGAAGATCGTAAAAAGACACAATTGGTCCTGATGGAGTTGCTGACAATAGGTTGCAAATATTCTCAAATATTTAAGAAAGCTCATGTAAACCATTGCCATGCCAAGTCATGTTAAAAATTAATCATCAAAAGTTGATTCTACAAGGCTACAGCAAGATATTCTCTACTATTTCCAGTCCATAGCCTATCAGCCCTACCCTTTTTTTCTTGTGGTTGGATATCAACTTAATTTTTGAAACCCCAAGTTCTCTTAATATTTGAGCACCTGTTCCAAAATCTCTCTGCTCATCTGAAATTTTTGGGTTATTGTCAGGATTATTATCCAGTGTTTTAAGTTTTTCAAGTATGGATTCAGTCTTTTCGCCATGTCTCATAAACAGCAAAATTCCTGATTGATTTTGAGCTATGAGTTGCAGAGACTTGGAAAGTTGCTCTGCATATCCTTCAAATAATATGCCTAAGACATCACCCGTTTCTGTACTGGAATGTACCCTCACTAATGTCGGTTCACCATTGTAAACCTTACCCATAACAAATGCTAAATGAATATCTCCTGTAGTTATTTGGCGAAAAGCTTTTACAGAGAATTTTCCATATGATGATTCAAGTTCTGTCGCAAATTCCAGATTTACTAATCGCTCTCTGGACATTCGGTACTCTACAAGATCTTTTATAGAAACGATCTTTATCCCCAATTTTTCGCTTATCTCCAATAGCTGTGGCAATCTCGCCATGGAGCCATCTTCATTAAGAATTTCTACAAGAACACCAGCAGGATAACATCCGGCCAACCTTGCGAGATCAACTGCTGCTTCTGTATGTCCTGTTCTTCGCAAAACACCACCTTGTTTTGCAATCAAAGGAAAAATGTGTCCGGGACGCGCAAAGTCTTCTGGCTTAGTATCCGGATGGATAAGTGCTTTAATTCCTGTAGCTCGATCATAGGCTGAAATCCCGGTAGTACAACCGTGACCAATCAAATCTATTGAAACAGTAAATGCTGTATTGTGCATGGCAGTATTGGATTGAACCATAAGATTAAGATCGAGTTCTTTTGCTCTTTGCTCAAGGATAGGTGTACAAATGAGCCCTCTTCCATGACTTGCCATAAAATTTATCAATTCAGGGGTAATTTTTTCTGCAGCGCATATGAAATCACCTTCATTTTCCCGATCTTCATCATCTACTACTATGATGATCTTTCCATTTTTAATATCTTCTATTGCTTCAGAGATAGTGTTGAGCTGTATAGTAAGAACTTTATCTGCTACCATTGTATATTTAATTTGCCGCAAAAATAGAATTTAATATCCTACCTTTTTGTTTCCAGCTATAATTTTCTCTTACAAATTGTTTTCCAAGAGCTGCAATCCGTTGATATAGTGCTGGATTGGATGTCAATTGCAATATTTGCTGAACAAATTCTTCCCTGGTCTCTGCAAGAAGTATTTCATTATCAGGCTGTGCTCCTATCGCATTATTGACTGCTTTAGTTGTAACACATGGTATGCCAAGGGCCAAAGCTTCCAAAATTTTATTTTGCTGACCTGTTCCCGACCACATAGACACAATAAAAACTTTGCCTTTAAGATAAGAGAGACGTATGTCATTGACCCGACCAGTGACCTTGATTCTTTCGGAAGCCAGTGATTTTACTATCGATGATGGATCTGTACCGGAAATCAAAAACTTAAAGTGTTCAGGAAGTAGTGGCATGATTTCATTGACTGTGTACTTTACTGATTCAACATTGGGCAGGTATGACATATTTCCGACAAACACAAGATCAAATTTCTTTTCAACATTTTCACAATGAAAATCTGTAAAATATTCGTCAATTCCATTACCCAAAACTAGCATTCTCTCAGCATCAGGAAAATCAAATAAAGACTTATCCTGTTGTGATATGATCGTCAGGTTATCGAAACTCTTTGCAATTTGTTTTTCATATTGCTTCATTCTTTTTGCTTCCATTCTAAAAAAAATGTTGAGTGGGAAACCAACAATTTTTGCCCTACGATCCATACTGGTACCAAAACCATCCATATAATCAAGGGTTTTTGGACCTTTAAGATCTTTAGCATATTCTGCCATCCTCAAAAGCTGACAAAAACAGTGATCAGGATTTATCTCTTGGTATAAGCTGTGAATTAGATTTTTGATTTTTTTACTATAGAACCACCCTATTTGTATAGGCAAGCCATGAATAAAGGATCCGCATACCGATAGTATTCTTTCAGTTGGAGTAATCCTGATCAGAGTAATACTCTTAGTGTAAAATTGAAGTGCTTCAAGCCATTCTGGCTTCATATCTTCGTCAATGATACTGATCAAATGAATGTCATGATCTGCACTCAGATACTTTATCTGATAAAAAGCTCTTAGTTTATCTCCTTTGTCAAGTGGATATGGAAATCTTGATGTAACAAATAGAATCTTCAAAACTTTGTGATCATTTTTGGTATTGAAGACTTAATGCCGGAGAATTGCCTAAATTATCATTTAAGGCGACTGCTGAAGAGATACGGTATATATTCTTTAAGTTGAAATGTAAGCCAAAACTGTAAAAACCTAATGTTGGATTAATTCCTAAATTGATTTGAGCCTCCTGAATCATGTTATATCCAACTCCGATCTTAAAATCAGGTTTTCTGTATATGAGTTTGTCCATCTCAATGAGCATAAATACTTTATTGGATGGTTTGTACATGACTCCAAGCCTGACTCGTGTTCCCAAATCAGTTGCATCAGTAATTTTGGACTTTCCGGGGCTGAATACATGTGTTGCGATACTAAATTCTTTATTTAATTTCAGTTGCATACCCAGTTCAACTGTGAATAAATTTTTACTTCCTACCTTTTCGACATTGTACCTTAATAAGTCAAATTGGCTGCCTATACTTAGATTCGGGTGAAGTTTTTTGGCATAAGATATACCAAATTTCTGTTCTGAATACTCAGTAAATCCAAAATGGGAAAGCAACAATCCAAAAGTTCCGAATTTGAAACTCTTAGCTCCTGCAATGGAAATATTCGTCAGTTCTTCCAGATTAAATCTTCTCTCAAAACTGATATCTGCACCAAGATCTTTAATATCTGTCAAGCCAGCCTGATTGAGATAAATGGATTTGATACCTCCCAAGTTTACTCCAGCTCGTGACAATCCCAGAAAGTTAGCACCTCCTAAGCTTGTAAAACCCGATTGAGTCCATCCTGAAATGGAAACAAATAAGAGAAAAAGCGTTAAATACTTCATTTTCACTTCGACAATTGTAGACTTTAGGGTATAAAGTTAAAAATATTATTTATTCCGGAGTATGTTTCTATTTTTATGTTTGAGTGAAAATAATCAAATTTTAATTACAGACTTTACTATTCCATTTAAATTAAGGGTTTGTAATGATATAACCTTTACATCTTGACTTGTTATTTTACTCTTAACTACATCAATCCGATCAACAAACAGTATAAATGACTTTGGATGTAAATTTTTTGCCTAAAAAAGGATTATTATTTGACTTTGAACATATATCGCTTTTTTCGTAGGTCCATGAGATGTCGGTATCAAAGACACACAAATCTGCTCTTTCGCCTTCTATGATTTTTGGTACAGTCAGATGTAGTATCTTTCTAGGATTAACGGTGAGTTTTTCGACTATTTTTTCTATACTTAATTCGTCTTTCAGATAAGAAAGGCATGCCACAAAACATGTTTCGATACCTGAAGCACCTGATTCTGAATAAGGAAATTCAAGATTTTTAACTTCTTCATCAAGTGGAATGTGGTTGGAAATAATACAATCGATCGTATCATCTTTTAAACCATTGATCAAAGCTTTCCGGTCCTTTTCTGACCTCAATGGTGGTGTAACTTTCAGGTTTTGATCAAAGTCCATCAGAGTTGTATCAGTAAAAATCAAATTGGTGTACGGAACTGAACAAAAAACTTTCAGGCTCTTCTTTTTTGCAGATTTTATTTCATGTATAGACTCTTTTGCAGAAATGGCGTGAATGAGTAGCCTTCCATTGTTATATTCAAGTAATAAAATATCTCTTTGTACAGCATGGATTTCAGATATGGAAGGTTGACCTTTCATGCCTAGTAAGGTACTGGTTTCACCTTCGTGCATCTCACCACCGCTACTCAATGTGTGGTCATCCGGATGATGAATGATAAGCTTGTCAGTAGTTGATGCGTACTGAAGTGCCCGACTCAAAAGACCAGAATCCTGCACGGAAACCAAACCATCTCCAAAAGCAACTGCTCCTGCCTCACGCATATCAAAAAACTCTGCCAAATCCTGCCCCTTGATGTCTTTACTCAAAGCACCTACAGGTAGTATTTGTACATTATTTCTATCCGTATGATTTATCAAATATCTGATTTGGCTTTTATTTTGGGTGATGGGCTTTGTTCCAGGAAAAATGACAAGTGATGTAAAACCACCTTTTAATGCTGCCTTAGTCAAAGAATCTATGGTTTCTCTATGTTCAAATCCGGGTTCACCGCTATGAGTTCCAATATCGCAAAGACCTATGGTACAGTGCAAATTATTGCCTGAAACGATGGTCGATTTTTTTGAACTCAAGTTGTGGCCAATTTTAGCAATTATGCCGTTTTCAATCAAAATATCCACCTTCTTCAGATGATATTCTGATGGTTGGTGTACTAAAGTTACATTTTTCACTAAGGTCTCCATCATCAATTCTTTAACAATCTGATCAAAAGAGTTTCAGCAGCCAAAAACAACAATGCCAAAATAACAAACCACTTCCACAAGACTATACCTTTATCTTTTTCAGTGATAGATCCTGATAAATTAGCTTGCTGCGTATCTGAAATCAATTTGAATGAGGGATTTTGGGTATTTAAATCTTCCAATTCTGATTCACTAAGGTGCGACATATCTGACTCTTTTCTGTCATAGTTTAAGGCAATTTTACCAACCGTCTCACTATCAAGCAATAAATCAAAGATACCATCATTTTTTATTTGTCCACCCATAGATAAGTGTATTTGATTTCCTACTGGTGATTGGCCCGGTATTATCTCATTTTTATCATCCTTGACCTTGTATACATAATCACCACTTTTTCTTTTATTTGGTATTATGACACTCAAATTATTATTAATGGTATATGATATAGGTTTTTGTTTCGTGGTAGAGATGGCCATTTTATATATCAGAGGAACAAAAACTTCAGCATTATACACCAGATCATTAGATTCTGTATTTATAGGAGACGCACACAAAAATAACTGACCATCTCCTACCCTGAATTTTGAAAGATATGAGCCGGCATCCCGATATGTGAGTAGTTTTTCTTCTGCCGTAGACGATAGTGTTAAAAAATTGTAAGACAATGTACTTACCGGCAATTTTAAGTTTCTTCCAGTGTTAATATAAACATCCGAAAATACAAACTCTTCAGTATTGATAATCGAAACTTCCCTCTTCAGATTCGTTTGGTTTCCAAGTCTGCTTGCACCGGTTGTGGTCAGAAAATTATTGTACGAACTGATATCGACAGATTTGCCTGGAAATATAAGAACCTTGCCACCATCACGCATATATTGAAGTAGCTGATTGCCCAGGCCACTACTGATGGCTTTAAGGTCATTAAGCATTATCATATCAAAATTCTGAAACTGCTGATACTGAAGCTGATTTGAATTCTGATTACTTAGGCTGAAATTTTTTATTCCATTAAATAAGGCATTCATAAATCTGTCAGGTCCGGTATCATTGATGAAAAGTGCTTTGATAGTGTCAGCCACGTTGAAAGAAATGTAGTATTTATCATCAAACTGAACCGGATAATCTGACACCTGTAAGATACCAGTGTGCCATCCTGATTTATCAATCGTCAGATTAACGGTATCTGTGACTGTACTATTTGCAGCAATATCTCTTATGGCTACAGGTTTTTCTTGCCCTTCTTTCAAAAAACTGATTTTTACTTGTTCAATATCTTCAGGGCTGTTATTTTTCACTTTGACAAGTAGTTTATTGGTTTGATTCAGAAAAGGAATAGGCCCTTCAAACCATGTGCTATCTATTGTAACATTTTTTTGTGCCGTTGACTGGACAGGTACTAAGTTAATTTCCATCGTAGTATCCTGGTACCCTTGTAAATTGACTATACTCTGCTGAAAATCTGAAATGATGTAACTGAGCCTGTTGCCCGAAGAGCTTTCAAGAAGCTGCCTTTGTCTGTTCAGGACAAGGTCAAGGTCCTGCACTGATGAGGTAATTTGAACATCATCAATATATGTCAAAGCATCTTCCTTACTTAATAATCTCTGATGCTTGCCTTCAAAATCATGTGTCAATATCTGAAACCTATCTTCATCTCCATATGAAGATACCACTGACCGCGCTTTATCCTTGG
Source organism: Saprospiraceae bacterium (assembly GCA_016718205.1). Taxonomy (GTDB): domain Bacteria; phylum Bacteroidota; class Bacteroidia; order Chitinophagales; family Saprospiraceae; genus OLB9. The sequence goes on along the minus strand of JADKEB010000031.1, from coordinate 494,586 downwards.
CAATGTCAATAAGTGGTATTTCACTCTTATTGGCAGACATGGAAAAAGAATTATCTACAAATACAGAAACATAATTTAGTCCTGATTTGATTCCGGTTCCTTTGGGGATAAATGGTTGGGCAAAAGCAAATACCAGACACGCCACGGCAAGACAGCGACTGATTAGAATCAATAAATTCTTCAGTTTATTGCGATTTGAAGTTTCTTCCTTTATTTCCTTCAGGTATTTGACATTGGTAAAATAAACCTTTTTAAACCTTCGGAAATAAAACAAATGGATTATAATCGGAATAGAAAGAGCCAGTAAGGCCCACAAAAAAGCTGGAAAAAGAAATTGCATAAATGTTTTTTAGCAATGTGTGTGCAAAATTATCATTATCAATAATAATATAGAGTAAAATGTTTAATATTTTATCAATTGTTTAACATGATCAGTGAATAATATGCAGCTCACAGGCCTTCATTGTTGGCTTTTTAGTTTTTTTTATACCCATTTCTTTTCACTGGTTTTTTGGAAATGGCAAAAAAAAAGCAACCTGAGTGCTCAGATTGCTTTTTTTTTTAAAAGTATAGTCAAAACTACTTTAAATGAATGAGTTTTCCCGAAGCAACTTGATCTCGTAATACCACCTTGTAAAATAGCATGCCTGAAGGCAATTCTGAAAGATCGATTATTGATTCAAAACTTCCTAAATCTATATTTATTGTATTTTTGTACAACTCTCTGCCATTCATATCCAGCATCGACAAGATACCTGCTCCTCCTTGTGGATGAGATATCGACAAGATAACTTTATCATTGTAGGGATTGGGGTTGAATACTGCAATCAGATCCTTGACGGGTTGGATTCTCGACTCAGTCTGCAAATCTTCTTTGATCGATCCCTGATCGACAGAAATATTACCTTTTTTTATAGCCACAAAATTGACATCGGGAGTGGTTGATGTTATAGAATCCAGACTTATTTTCAATGGTAAACTACCTTTCAAAACATCTGAAGGATTAGGATATGCTGCTTTAGTATCGAGCAAAAACCATTGAAATGAACCTGGTAATCCTGCAATCCTTTTTTCAACTAAATCTGTAAGTGCTTGCAAATCAGTTTCATCTATACGTCCATTTTCATCAATATCAGATGCCAGATATTGTTGATAACTACTGAATGTAATCTCGCCGGCCAAAAACTTTTGCAACAGCAGAACATCTTTCTGATCTATGTGTGAATGTGTACTATCGCTATATGTCGCTGATACAAAGGCTGATTTGTTGGCTAATGCGGATGTATCAAATTTAAACTTTCCATCCACTATTGTTTTTACTGACCGGGTGATGAATGATGTGTTTGTATCTCTTTTTTCGTTGATCTTCTTACCATAAGTGTACCGATAGAGTTTATAACCAGATGCATTAATAAATGAATCCAAAAGCAAAGTTTCAATAGTATCAAACTTTGAAGTATATGTAATAATGGCATCCTTATACTCAAGTTTTACATCAACTTGCTCAAGGGGTTTGTCTGTAATGGTCGTGACAGTACCATTAAGTCTTCTCGAAGTTACGATAGGGGCCACAGGTGTTGGAGGTGGTGTTGCAGTTTTGGGTTTACAATTGGGTATATTGGCACCATTATTTTGCACGTTGATCTCAGTCATACAAAAAGTCTGCGCACCTTCACTATCAGTTACCCAAATTTCCACATTATTTTTACCTATATGATCACATGTAAATATTCTATAAGTCTCATTGACATTTTTTGAAAAAGAGAATTTCAAAGGGTGATTACCACACTTGGAATGGCTACCTTTGTTAAGGTCTTTCGCCCAAATTTCAACCATTCCATTATCAAACTTACCATCTTTATCTGTATCGACACCCATCAAGGCGGTAACAATTTCACCCAAACAATATGGTACCGGTTTAGCGCCATTGAGCACGGTCACATTAGTGTTACAATAAAATGTTTTTCCACATCCATACCTGATACTATAAGACACCTTAGTAGTGCCTATCGGGTAGGTACCGGAAATATTATTCCCTTTTGATGTAGCATATGGCGAGTTGTTTGTTATTTCAAATTCACCACCACAAGTACCGGGGGCAAGTGTCAGCGAGTTGGTAGTCAAATATGCATTTTGACAATTTATACTCTCTATGGTAATATTGGCCGGGCAATTTACAACAGGCGGAATATTATTGACGATGTAGATAAATTGAACATGTTTGTAAAATGTATTGCTGTAAGATGAAGTAGTAGTACACCAATCCATCACTTTCCAGGTTCGCATGATTTTTTTGCATTGGCTGTTTACAGTAAATAACATATCACTATACGATTTTCCATACATACCACAACCTGTATTGTCCCATTCAGGATAGTTGTATCCTGGTGGCAATTGGTTTGGGCTGGTCTGGGGATTGCATCCTGTCAGTTCGATATCCTGAGGCCATGTGATATAAGGTCCTGATGCTGATCCTGGTGAAACATAAATGGTCTGTGTACAGGAATGCCATCTCCACATATTGTCCTCTACCATCCAGGTACGTGTGATATATCCGGAGTTGCAACTATTGAGAAAATACTTTACAACAGGTGTACCGGCTGAATAGGTTTTATACCCTTCGGTGATCGTGGCATTGCCATAAATGGATAGATTCCATATTTCATCATGGCAACTTACAGTGACATCTTTAGGGCAATTGAGTGAAAAAGGCCATTCTTCAGCGCTGCTTTGGAGCACTAAGAGCGTCATTGAAAAAAGTGTTAAATAAAATCGGTGTTTGAGAAGGTTTGCATTCATGGCAAAATTATTTTTGTTTAAATATTAATAAGTTATTACATATTACAACAAAAGTACATATATTTAATATTGATTGTATGCATATTAAGTAAATATTTTGATATTTGGGGGGATTCCCTGAGGAAATGATGATCAATATCATTTTAATCCTTTGGTAAAAAGGTATTATATTTGGTATTTATATAATTGCAATGGTGCTACAATAATTTTGAAATCGAAATATGAAAATATGAAAAACATCTTGATTCAATCTTTTTTGGTTGTTTTGGCATTGATAATACATCAAACTGCTTTTGCTCAGAAATATAAGTATGGAAAGGTAACAAAAGAGCTTCTTGATCTTTCAGAATGCAGTTTCAGCAAGGATGCTGATGCCATGGTTTCCTATGTGTCAGGAGAAAACTCTGTTTTATACTCCTATAGCCAAGGTTTTTTTACTGTACTGAAGATGAAAAAACAAATTAAAATTTTTAATCAGAACGGAAAAGAAGCAGCAACAAATGAAGTAATTTTTTATAGTCCAAAGGGTGGTAGAGGAAGAGTAAAACTTCGAGGTTTAAAGGGTAAAACCTACAACTTTGAAAATGGAAAAATTGTAGAAACAAAACTCAAAGATGATAATGTTTTTGAGACTCAGCTAAACAATTATTTTAAGAAAATCACTTTCACAATGCCGGAAATACAGCATAATAGTGTACTGGAGTATGAATATGAATTAGAATCAGAATACTATACAAATATTAATGACTGGATATTGCAATCAGAATACCCTGTGGTGTATAACGAATTTTATACAAGTATGCCCCAATATTATAATTACCAGATAAATATTACTGGGCCTTTTGCCCCATTATCAGACGTCAACAATACTTATGATGAAAACCTTCATATTAGGACAGGCACCAGCAATTTAAATTCGGTTAAAGTACCCTTTAATAAAAGAAAAATTGTATTTGAAAATATTCCTCCAGTTGAAATTGAAGCGTATCTCGCCAATAAATCTGATATTCAGGCAAAAATAACACATCAGCTGATTTTAATAAATTGGCCGGGAGAAATGATAAAAAAGATAGCCACAGATTACCCTAACTTTTCAAAGTCTCTCTTAGAGTCATCCAGTTTCGGAGTCGTTTTAAAAAATGGTGATTTTATTAAAAATATTATAGACACTAAGGACATTAAATCACCATTAGAAATTGCTGAGAAGGTCTACAACATTTTTAATGAGAAGGTAAAGTGGGACGGTTACAACCATTATGAGGCATCATATAGTGGTAAAAGCCTATTTAAAGAAGGAAAAGGAGACTCTGGTGATATCAATTTGAATTATATAGCAGCTTTAAATCATTTAGGAATTCCTACATCTCCTGTCATATTGAGTACAAGAGGAAGTGGCACTTTACATCCTTTTTATCCGGATTTCTCTGATTTTAACTATGTATTTGCACTATCTACTATAGGTGAAAAATTGTATTTTTCAGATGCAACATCGGGCCTTCCTTTTGGAAATCTTCCCAATAGATGCCTTAATGGAAATGGTTGGATTGTTTCAGAACAAGGAGCAGACTGGATATATACTAAAAAAGATTTTTCAGGAAGACACATGATGATGACAGAGGTTTCTTTTGAAAAAAACAAAGTTATTCTCTTATCTAATGAGGGCAGGAGCAGTTACTTTGCCTTCTCTGATTTTGAATTACTTAAAACTGAAGAGGAATCGGCCTTTCTAAACAAAAAATACACCCCTGAAAATGTTAAAATTGACTCAATTATCATTTTTGAGAAAAAACCCAATAGTATAAAGTATAGAATTAAATCATATGCCGAGATTGACGATGAATCTACAAAATATGTCTATCCTTTTGAATTGAGACCTTTTAAGACCAATCCATTTAAGAAAGAAACAAGAAACTCCATTATTGATTTTCCTTACTTACAAGATTATCGACTTGTGACAACAATAGACATCCAACCGGACGAAGTGTATGAAGTGCCTCAAAACATCCATGCGGCTTTAGATGACAATTCAATTACATTTAAATACAATTCAAATTTTAATGCTAACTTAAAAAAACTTACTTTAAATGTAGAATTTAAAATCAATAAAAATGAATTTCTACAAGATGAGTACCCAGATATAAAGCAATCATTAGACATAATTATAAATAAACTCAGTGAGCCCGTAGTTATTAAGAAAAAAATATGAAAAATTATATTCTATATTTTATAACTGGCCTAACAAGTTTGAATTTGCATGCACAAAATTTCGAATCCATTCCTGATAGTTTGAAAGTTGATGCTGTTTGTCTTATACTAGACAATTCTGAAACTCTTGAAATATTTTCAAAGAATAAATTTATTCATTCTACCAAGTCAAAATCATTGGTTCTAAAAAACGAAGACAATAGTGTCAACAATATCTTAATCTACTACAATCAGTTTGATAAAGTTGAAAACATTGAAATTAAGATTACTGACATTTCAGGAAAAAAAATTAAAACCATAAAGAAAAAGGATTTTCAGGACATTGCATATCAAGATGGTTTCACTATAGCTTCGGATTCGAGGTATTTGGTTTACAGGATCATAGGTATACCGACACCTTATATTGTTGAAAAAGAAATTGTAAAGACTTCAGCCCAAACATTTTCTCTACCAGGTTTTTCACCATATGAAGGTAAAAATATCTCTATTTTGAAATCAGAATTTAGAATCATCAACCATGATATCAATAATCAACTATATTTTTACAACCCAATCGAAATAAAATTTGACACAATTTTTAGCGAAGGAAAGTTGGTATATTCAACAGTTTGTGAAAATCAAAGCCATAAACTTCTTTATAATAAATACTCGAAAAAGGATGAAAACTATGTGCGGCCTATGCTTTCAAACTTTAGTATGGAAAACAAGGATGGGAGTTTTGATTCGTGGAAAGATTTTGGAAAATGGATATGGGAGCTTTCTAAAGAAACAGGCGAACTCAACGATGCGTCCAAAAAGGAAATACAATCCATTATCATGGATGCAAAAAACAATAAAGAGAAGCTTAATAGACTTTATAGTTATCTTCAACAAAACATGAGGTATGTCAGCATTCAGTTAGGTATAGGCGGTTGGAAACCTATGAATGTTCAGCAAGTCCACGATTTCAAATATGGTGATTGCAAGGCCTTGAGCAATTATATGAAACATGTCCTGAATGTGGCAGGAATCCCATCTAAATATGTCATTATTAATGCTGGTGTCGCTGAAAATCTTGATGATACTACATTAGTAAGAAACTCATTCAATCACGCTATACTTGCAGCCTTTCCCGATAATGATACAGTTTTTTTGGAATGTACTTCTTCAAAAACTGCAGCTGGTTACCTGGGTTCATTTACAGGTAACAGACATGCACTTATGATAGATGGAGAGAACTCAAAAATTATTAAAACTAAAGAATATTCCCATCAGGACAATGTGATTGAAAACATATTTGAAATTGATATTGAAAATCATAATGTACTTCATAGTCAATTATTAAAAGGTATAGGCATTGAGCACAAAGGATTGTTTTATATGATAAATCTTCCTCCTGAGCTTTTACTGAATCACCTTATGGAAAATGGGAATGACATCAACGAATTAAAACTTATCCAAAAGGAACTAAAAAATGATTTATCCTCACAGGAAATCAATATTTCTACAAGTTTTCAAAGCAGGAAAAAAATTTTGAAAACAGGATCAAGGTACTTCGTTGATTTAAATTTTGACTTGTTACCAGTAGATCTGATGTATAAGAATCCCGATAATGGAAAGCTTCATGTTTTTAATGGTTTTTCTGTTAGTGATCATTATGATGTTAAAGTGCCACAGGGATGCTATATAGAGAAGCTGCCTAAAGAAACAAGTTTTGAATCAGAAGCAGGATACATCCAATCATCCATAATCAACCTGGAAAATGGAAGCTTTAGTTACAAGCGAAATATTGTAATCAAAAAAGGAAAATATTCATTAGAAAAAGACAAAGATTCAACAATTCTAATGGACAAGTTGAGAAAAGTTTATACTGACAAGATTGTAGTCAATTGCAGGTCGTAGTATTATCGTTTGTTTTTTGTACCGAAGGCGGGACTCGAACCCGCACACTATTGCTAGCACTGGATTTTGAGTCCAGCGTGTCTACCAATTCCACCACTTCGGCTACATAATAAATAAAATCACCTTTCTTTTAAGGCGTTGCAAAGTTAATAATATTTTCACGAATGCGCAAAAGATATCTTGATTTTAAAAAAATATCTCTGATATCCTCAAGGACATATTGTGTATTTAGCTGATTTTCAAAGCACACCACCTTTTCTTTCATCAAAGAATCCAAATCGGATTGCTTTGAATCTATAGTTTCCAGAATTGATTTATAATTTTCTTTATCGGGTTCGAATTGAAGTTCTTCTACGAGCTCATTGATTTCCATCATTTCCATCAGAAAGTCTTGATCTACAGGAGCAGTTTCTACATCACCCAATAAACCTACTCCTTCCAGAATGTATTTTGTACGTAGATTTTCATCAGCCAAGGTACGGTAGGCCGCATTGATATCACCTGATTTGGATAAATTTTCAATCTGGGCACCTTCATCACCGTTGCTGGATAAATGATCCGGATGTGTCTCCCGGCTCAGTCTGTAATAGTTTTTGCGGAGCAATGAAAGATCGGGCATAAAGCTCACAGGTACCTCCAATAAGTCGAAATAATACAAGCTCAAAATTAAAAAATTATTAAAAGAGTCTTGAAATATCAAGTCCCAGCGCAAATATCATCAGGCCAATAAGGAGGAAAAATCCAATATAATTGACCACCTCCATAAATTTGTCCGAAGGTACTCTGCCGGTAATCACTTCCCAAAGTAAAAATACTACATAACCACCATCTAAGGCCGGTATAGGTAGTAGATTGAAGAAAGCAAGCAAAATCGAAAGGCTGGCGGTAATATTCCAGAATACTCTCCAATCCCATCCTGTATCAAACATGGAAGCGATAGAAAATACACTTCCCAAAGAGTCTTTCGCTTTGATTTTGCCAGAAAACATCTGTCCAAATGCTTTAAGCTGATCGCCAAGAAAATTAACACCCATTTTTGAACCCTTAGAAATGGATGCCAAAAGACCAAATTTCTCCGAAGATAGAGGCAGTTGTTCCATGGCAATGCCTATCTTTCCTTCATCACTGACAGCAATCTGTTTGGTCAAAGTGTCTGATGTTGCTGTAATGACAGTAAAATCTGTATTTTTACCTTTGAAGTCCTGAAGTGCTTTTCTGAATTCATGCTGAAAAGCTATTGGCTTACCATTTACTGCTATGATATTCATTCCTTGCTTCAAACCCGATTTTTCAGCTGGTCCATCCGGGCTTACTTCCATGATATTCATGGGTATGCGCGGGTAAAACAAAGATTTTCCTTTATTTTCATACTTAGTAAGCTCTGCCACTAATGTAGGTGGTACATTCAGAGTCACTTGCTGGCCTTTTCTATCTACGATGATTTCTTTTGCTTCATTGATGATGATTTCTTTTGCAACTACACCGGCATTAAATTTAACAACCGGCACACCACCTGCAGAAACTATCTTATCTCCATCTTGTAAACCAAGTTCCATTCCCAAACTATCCACCACCATACCATACTTCACGTCATCGGGCTTGATGTATGTCTCGCCCCAATAGTAAATCATTCCTGCAAAGATCAATAAACCAAGAAAAAAATTGACCGTAACACCACCTATCATGATGATGAGCCGCTGCCAGGCTTTTTTGGAACGAAACTCCCATGGCTGCGGAGGTAGCTTCATTTGTTCCTTATCCATGCTCTCATCGATCATCCCTGATATTTTGACATAGCCACCAAAAGGTATCCAACCTATACCCCACTCCGTATCTCCTATTTTTTTCTTGAATAGAGAAAAATAAGGATCGAAAAACAAATAAAACTTCTCTACCCTGGTTTTAAACCACTTGGCGGGAAGATAATGACCTAACTCATGTAATACGACTAGTATAGAGAGACTTAAAATGAGCTGCAGTGCCAGACTGACTTTATCCATAAATTGAAGAGATTATTGAAAGTGATAAATAGTTTGTGTTAAATGAAAATGATTTCATGAATGTTTAAGAAGACTGTATAGAAAATTTTGAAATTCTACATTGTAAATTTTCGTAATTCCATTTCTTTAGAACATAAAAGTCACAAAAGTATGTGTTTAAATCCTATTACTGGCATACTTTCATATAAAATCCATAGCTTTATGAAAAATTTAAGATGAATGATAATTTTTTATTCTACAGATATTATTGAAAATCGCATAAAACTCCGTGGAGATGAGCATCATCATTGTACCAAAGTGCTCAGGAATCAAGCAGGTGCTCAAATATCTGTAACCGATGGAAAAGGACACATGTTCCTCAGCGAAATAGTGCAAACTAACAAACTCGAAACCTTGTGCAGAATAATTGAAATAAATACCCAACCTCTACCTGAACCTCTACCTTCTATTGCTATAAGTCTTCTTAAAAATCCTGCAAGACTTGAGTGGTTTGTTGAAAAAGCAGTCGAAATAGGTATCGGTGAAATAATTTTGTTTCAATCAGGTCGAACTGAAAAAAAATCTGTGAATACAGAAAGAATTGAAAAGCTGATGATTGCCGCGATGAAACAATCACTCAATTTATACCTTCCCCAATGTACAATATTAAAATGTTTTGAAGACCTTATTTCCGAATCACATAAGTTTACAGGAAAATATATAGCGTGGTGTGGAACCGATACCATTCATTTGCAGGATATACGCCATAAAAATGAAAGTAACATTCTGCTCATAGGCCCGGAAGGAGATTTTACAAAGGAAGAGACAGATATTGCTGTACATAATGGTTTTCAACTTGTCTCGTTAGGAAGTACTCGGCTCAGGACAGAAACTGCAGGTGTTGTCGGACTTACAATGATGCATTATTGACCTATATACTTTGTTAATCTTTGTTAATTATAATTAATGTTTCTTCCTTACATGTCATCTTTGAAATTATAAAGTGCGAATTCATGTAATTTTGCTCAATTATTTCTTCAGACAACAACAGCGACAGAACATGTTTACACCAAGGAAAGTTATTGGCCTAATTATTATATCGGTATTCCTATGGACATCATGCCAAAAAAATAGTAAGGTATTTAAACCTACCACCACTATTATAGATGGTCAGTTCACTTCCATCCAGGGTCCTGTTATTATTTTTCAGGGGAAAAATGAAATAAAAGTTCCTGTTGACCCAAGCGGTAAATTCAGAATTGATACAAAACTGGAAGCTGCTGGAGTTTACAAGATTTCTTTCGGATTTGATGCACTATCAGTTTTTTTAATTCCCGGCGACAAGATTTCGGTGACAGGTGATGTACGCACGCTTCTTTCAGGTACAAAATTTACCGGTGATCATGCCAATGAGAACAATTTTCTGCTTTCGTTCGAAAATCTTAAACAGACATCGCAGCCGAGTGATTTTCAGTCTTTTTTCAGTCAGTCAGAAGAAGAATTTATTACTGCTATAGAAAAGAGAACCAATGACTTGAACCAACATCAGCAAGAATATCAAAAACAAAATGGCCCTTTCGAAACTATATTTGCAGAAATCATTTCTCAGGACCTCAAATATGATGAAGCGATAGTAAAATTAAATTTCCCGATATACCACAAATACTACAATCCGGATCAATCACTTCAACTTTCTGATACATATGACAGCTTTTTACAAAATACAGAAATAGATTCTGATGAAAGCTTGATGGTACCCAATTACAAACAGTTTTTAGGATCATATCTTGAATATAAAGCAGAAACAGATTCAACTCTTGAAAATACTCCGGCTGCTGAAGCAAAGTTCAATATTATAAAATCTGTGTTTCAAAGTCCAAACGTAAAAGACTGGTTGTTGTATGATTTGATGTCACAAACGCTGGATATGTCGGTCAATAATGCTGCTTCTCTTATAAAACCATACAATGATTTGCAGAAAAATGAAGAGTATAAACTCGAAATCAACAATAGATTTCGCCAATGGGAACCATTACTTAAAGGAAAAACTGCACCTGATTTTGTTTGCACTTCTATAGATGGGAAAAACATATCGCTCAAAAGTCTGGAAGGAAAATTGGTCTATATAGATGTTTGGGCTACATGGTGCGGACCATGTTTGCGGGAACTTCCTTACTTAGAAAAATTGCAAAATGAGTTTAAAAGAGATGACTTGACATTTGTGAGCATCTCCATCGATGAAAACAAAACTGCCTGGCAGAATATGGTGAAAGAAAAAGGTATGAAAGGCTTACAATTATTTTCTGAAAATGCATGGTCATCTCCTTTGGTTTCATCGTATATGATAAGCGGTATACCGAGATTTATCCTCATAGGAAAAGACGGCAACATCATTGATGCCAATGCACCCAGACCTTCATCTCCTGAAATCAGACAAATTTTATCCGCAGGCACAGGGAGTTAAAGCAGATGATTCATATGCTGTGATTGCCAGGCACAAAGTTTTAATTTCACTGGGTGGTTAAGGTCTAATGAATTATTTTCTCAAACTAATTTTTTCTGATTGTAATTTTTACAGAGTGTCTTTCCTTTTTACCAAAAAATACTCCATGTAGTAAAACTTAAGCTTCCCTTCCAGGACAAGCGTGTCATTGGCGAGTCTTTCTATGTTCATATCAAAACCATCAGGTATATCTATAGAAAGTTTTCCGCTGTGTATCTCATATTTTACATCACCCTGATTTTCAAATAGATTGGAGTTCACTTTATTGTCTTTTGAAAAAGTAAACCAAGCATCCTGCATAAAGCTATTAGGTTTATTGTTCATTTCTGAAGCAAATACATCCCAAGTGCCTTCAATTTGGGATTTGAGGGTTTGATCATCTTGTTTACATCCGGCAAACATTAATAAGCAGGTAATTCCGTATAATATTGAGTTACACTTCATTTGAAGTATATTGGTGCTTTTAAATTTAAGCACAAAGTTAATGATAATTAGAAATTATGAGCAATAATAACCATAAAAGTGTGAAGAACAATATTGCACAAATTAGAAAAATCCCGCCTATACCCTTGTCTGACTGACAAGCCACGCAAGCAGGTTAATCCCTTAAGTGCCGAACCAACTTCTTCTACTTCAGTTTAAGGGCTTGTGAGGTCATAGCCTGAGACAACCAGTCCTTCATTTTCGGAAACCAATATATTTTAACTTTATCTTTCCCTGGAATTGAAAATACTTTCCAAAAGTCGAATTCAATCGACCTTTTCCGGCAACACCAATACAGGCACATTGGACGCAAATAATTCGGAGATTGTATTGGATTCAACAAAAGCTCGCTCCAGAAAAGTATGCTTACGTCCCACCATCGCCAAGATGCCAATATCATCATGATTGTCTACATAATTCTTTATTTCAAGCACTGGGTCCAAGCCGTCTACTTCGATGACCTCATTGACCAACCCGTCCAGCATTCCGGTAGATGGACTTAACTTTACATTTTCGCCCGGGACTACAACATGAAAAATATCAATGTTTGTGTCAGTAAGATTTTTGATTTCTTTAAGCAAAGTGATGGAAGAAGGGTTGTTAATTCCTTTTTCATCCAAAGCTAAAAGGATATTATTTCCTTTGATATCATCTTTTGCTCCTACTGGTATCGCCAAAACAGCCACTTTTGAATGTTTTATTACTGACTCAGTCACACTGCCCATGAACATATTAAGAATTCCTGAACTGCCTTTTGTGCCTAATACGATGAGATCTTGATGGGAAGTCTGGGCATATTTAACAATCGATTCCGAAGTTTCACCTTCTATGACTTTCAATTCGGGCTCTTCACTTATCTTAATCAAAGGTTTTATTTTCCCAACAAAATACTGAAGGTCTTCTTCTGTTGCTTCTCTGACTTTCTCTCGTATTGACCTTATGGATTCAGTAATTGCACCGGAATCATAAGTGGTGATAAATGTCAATTTTGCATTGAGTTTATTTGCCAAATCAATAGCATACTCACAGGCAAACTTGGAGTTTTTTGAAAAATCTGTTGGACATAATATTTTTAACATAACTGGTTCTTTTTAAAATTTTGAACTTAAAGTATGATTAAATTTTTATTACCTTAAAATCAATATATTATGAACTTGACTTCAAAATAATCGCCTTATTTAGTTCACTAAACTCGTTAATTATTTTATTTATTGTCAAAACCATAATCTCTTGATTTACAATTAAGAAAAATTTTGAACATACTTTTAAATAAAAACTAATATCAAAACGAATTCATTAGCAAAATAACAATTTAAATATTCAATGTGGAGGGTGGATTTTCTTCCAGTATCATGATAGGAAGATGTATACCCTCAGCTGTTTTTAAACTCATAGATCTGTTAAATACGGAATCTAAAAGTTTTCTCTTTCTGTGTACCATTACTAACATATCTGCTTTTTCAAAAATCGCATAATCCACTATGGATTGAATTACATCACCACCATAGATATTATTAATTTCAAAAGCAAAATCCGGTTCCTTAGTTCTGAATACTTCTCTGATGACGGTATCACGTGTACTGTCAATTTCTTTTTCATCTTTTTTGATGTGAAGAAAATCAGTAGCGGCTTTGAATGTTTCATTAAATTTTAAATAGGCTGTGATAGACTCATCAAAATCAGTGCTGTCATCAATTGTAAAAATCACTTTTTTGGGGTTTGACCATTTGGTATTTTCATGAATTAAAAATACGGGACATGATGCCAGTTTTGTTACAATGGATGATGTTGTCCCGAGAAACTTTTCAATGAGACTATGACTGTCCCTCATACCACTTACCACATAATCAAAACTCTGATCGTTGGCAAAATCAGCAACTGTAAATCCCGGTACTCCAAACCTGACTTCTCTTTTTATTTTAATTTTTTCAGATGATATGATTTCTGGCAAATGTTCAGTTATAAATTTTAAGACGCTGATCAGCAGACTCGTATGAAGCATCCATTGTATCTAAAAACATCGAATCAGCCGTAGAAAAACTACCGTTAATTACATGAATCACAGTAACTTCAGCTCTTAAAGAAGTAGCAAAATGTACTGCATAAGTAAATGCCGCCAAAGATGATTTTGTAAAATCCAGTGGTACCAATATACGTGTCATAATTTGTATTTTTATCCAAAAATAATACAGAAAAAGTTAAAGATAGCTGATCAATGTTATTACTGATTCTGATATTGATCATAAAGAAGTACCTTACGTTTAGAGACTCAATTTGAAGTTTCAGTTATTTGATGATAAAAGATGAAACACCACATTTTTAAATGCTCAAAATCTAAGTCAATTATCTACCAACTAGAGTCATATAAATTTTCTGTGAGCAGGAGACAGAAATGATTGTAGCAGATAAAAAGATATTGCCACAAGCAGGCTTAAAACCAAAAATATACTATAAGTAGTCATGAAACCATATTTTTCAGCCAGAAACAACCCTGATACCGGAGCGATAATGTGCGCTACACCATACGCCATAGCATATAATGCCATAAATTGTCCTCTTCTGTCTTCTGATGGTCTCGATACAGCATAGTTGGTCATAAAAGGCATGGCAAACATTTCTGCAAGGGACATAAAAACAATGAATAGAATGGCAGCCAAAATAAATGGCAAACCTGCTACTAAGGCTAAAAAACTTAATACTAAGCAAATACTGCCTAAAGAAATCATCCGCATGTAATTTGTAATGTGCTCTATACTCTTTACCACCGGCATTTCTACTACGACGATGATCAACCCATTTAATGCTAAGAGAAGACCAATCATTTCTTCTGACATAGCAAAATTATTTTTCCAATATACCGGTGCGCTGGTAAATAGCTGGAAAAACAGAATTGCCCAAATGGCGGTCAAAAAAATAAAAATCAAATATTTTGAATCCTTATAAGCAGATGTACCTGTTTTGATCGTTTCTTTCTTTTCTACTACTCTCAATGATGGATCGTATGGCAGTAGTCTGTATAAAACAATAGCAGCAATCAGACAGGTGATGGCATCCAAAACAAAAATCCATTTGTATCCCAGCATTCCTGCTGTAATACCACCGATGGCCGGGCCTATAGAAAATCCAAGATTGATAGCAAATCTCATGAGAGAAAAAGATCGGGTCCTGTTTTCAATCTCAGAATAGGAAGCAATGGCTACACTGTTTGCCGGTCGTAATGAGTCGGCTACTGTGGAAAATAAAAAAATCACCGTCATAATAGACCAAAACCCATCAAGAAATATTAGCGCAAACAACAAGATACTACCTCCTATCAGAGAATATAACTGGACATGGTAAAATCCAAATCTGTCTGTAAGCTGTCCGCCCAGATATGCTCCCAAAATACTTCCAACTCCATATGCTGCCATCACATACCCCGCTTCGGTCAGTGAAAAATTCAAACTTTTTGTAAGATAAAGGCTCATAAAAGGCAGTACCATCGCTCCTGCCCTATTGATAAACATGATAAAGCTAAGAAGCCAGACACTGCGATTAAGCCCGGCAAATGAGTCTATATAGATACTGATGATTCTATTTGGCATATTACAGTCCTATCAGCTCTCTGGCATTTGCACGTGCCACATCGGAAGGCGGGTTTCCACTCAGCATTTTGGCTATTTCTGTTACCCTTTCTTCTACAGATAATATCTTCATAGAAGTCATAGTCCTCGTAGCATCTTCAGTTTTGTAAACCCAATAATGGCTTTCGGCTTTGGCAGCAATTTGTGGAGAATGGGTGATTGAAATCACCTGATGTTTTTTTGAAAGATGATGCAATATTACACCCATTTTTTGGGCGACATCTCCTGACACACCAGAATCAATTTCGTCAAATACTAAAGTAGGCAATGTTGTCGCGCCTGCAACAAGCGACTTCATACACAAGGCGAGTCTGGACATCTCTCCACCCGAAACTGTATCCTTCAGGGGTAAGAAATTACTTCCTTTGTTTGGTGAAAAATGGATATTGATGATATCCATACCTGTCGGTGTCAGTTCTGCTGAAATACTCGTTTGCACCTTAATATATGCATGTTGCATTGATAATCCTTCAAGTAGTTCATGTACCTTTTTTTCAAAATCAGGAATGATTCTTTTTCTGTTGTTACTGATGATTTGTGCTATATCTCTCAACTTTTTTTCCTGTGATCCGAGTTCCTTTTCCAAGGATAAGATCTCACCTGACAGATCTGAAAAAGTGTTAAGTTTGGCTCTTATGTTTAATTCTACTTTGATAAGTTCATCCATGGTAGTAACTCCATGTTTTTTTTGCAGTCTGTTGATGATGTTTAATCTGCCATTGAGTAATTGTATTTGTTCTTCGTCATATTCTACAGTATCAGAAATTCTTTCAGCTTCTTTTGATATATCTGAAAGCTCTTCTTTGACAGAGATCAGTCGATCATACAAGTCCTGATAATTTTTATCAAGGCTTTTGATACTGCTAAACTGGTAGATCAAAGATTGTAATTGATTGATAAGAGCATTTTCATCTTCTTCCAAAGCGTGCCTAAGTAATGTACTTTTTGTCTTGATATCTTCGGAAGATGTCAGTTTATGAAGCAACGTCTCTAACCCTTCCTGTTCACCTTCTTTAAGCTCAGTCTGAACGAACTCATCCATCTGAAAATTGAGATATTCGATTTCCTGATATGCATTTCTGTTTTTTGTATTTAAATCTTCGAGCTTTTTAATATTAATTTTATACGATTTATAAATGCCAGAATAATGATCAAAATGCTGTCTGTTTTCAGCAAGTGCATCTATCATTTTAATCTGAAAAGATGGGTGCTGTATATCCAAAGTATCAAATTGCTGGTGAATGTCTATCAAACTAACTGACAAATCCTGAATAATATCCAGAGTCACAGGCGTATCATTGATAAATGCCCGACTTTTACCTCCTGGGGCAATCTCTCTTCTTATAGTCGCCTCATCAAAATAATCAAGTTCATTTTGAACAAAAAAATCCCTGAGAGTATAGGCACTTATATCAAAAACTGCTTCTACATAACACTTCCTTTCCTGATCATACAGTACTTTGGTATCTGCCCTTTTACCCATGATCAATCCTAGAGCACCTAGCAGGATAGACTTTCCGGCCCCGGTTTCACCAGTAATGATAGCAAGTCCTGAAGGAAATGTTATTTCCAGCTTGTCTATAATAGCATAATTTTGAATTTCTAATCTTCTGAGCATGATGTCACAAAGGTAAAAATTTCTGAAGATTTATTCAAAAGAGTTCCATCATCATACATAAATAAATATATTTTTAAGTTTGATTTGTTCTGACCTATTTTAGAGTATGTTTAAATTTTCATGAAGGCAAATTAATTTGGTGCCGCATTTGCCGCTGACTAAATTTTAAACATACTCTTAAACAAAAAAAATACAATAGAATGACCAACGTATTTATCTGAATCTTCGTCTATATAATATTATCCTAGTAAACTTATGAAAATCCATTTATTATTATTTATCATCGCAATCTTTATTAGCTGTTCAAAATCTGATGAATCTTACGCAGAAATCGATTGTTTAGACAGACTATTGAAAGAGCACAAGATGGTACCTTATACAGGTAGTGGATATTCTTGTTGGTCTATGCAAATAGGTGCATTTCATTTTTTCGCACTGTGCTCGATTTCTTATCAAGCATCGTTTGTTCGTCGTAGCTTTTAGCTACGATGCAATATATTAAGGCATCTTGCCTGAATCGCAAAAAAAAATTGATGATTTTTAATGTGATGCGAAAAAATGAAATACACCCATCTATTATCTCTAATCTTTATGTCCGAGATTAATATAGGGACGTAGTCCTGTGATCTTTGTAGCAAAAATATCCACACACCATCACGTAGGGGCGTAGCCCTGTGATCTTAAAAGATGTGGTAAATATAAGATGTAAGGGCTACGCCCCTTATGTTTCAGGTGCTAATGTTTTCTACAAAGATGACAGAGCTACGCTCCTGCCCCGATAGGCGGGAGTAATTTATCTGCAGGATCATGTCTCTAAAGCATCATTTGTGCGTCGTAGCTTTTAGCTACGATGCAATATATTAAATCCAATTAAAAAATCCGATATGTTATAAACGCACCTACATATGCCAGCAAGCCCATAAATAAAAATTGAATAATTGGCCATTTCCAGGTATTGGTTTCTTTTTTTGTCACTGCCAGGGTACTCATACATTGCAAGGCAAACACATAAAATACTATCAGTGCAAGTGAGGTCTTTCTGTCATATAGTTTTTGTCCTGTTTCAGGTCTGATTTCATCCGCCATTTTCTGCCTGATAGTTTTTTCATCGCTATCACTTCCCAGACTATAGATGGTAGACATTGTCCCTACAAATACTTCTCTGGCAGCAAAAGAAGTGATCAAAGCCACCCCGATTTTCCAATCAAATCCTAAGGGAGAAATCAGAGCTTCCATTGATTTTCCGGCAATACCTATATATGAAGCTTCCAATTTCATAGATGCTAACAGATTTTCTTTTTCTTCCTGTGCTAATCCTAAAGAATCCGATATGATAGAAGCTTCCCTTTCCGCTGTTCTAAAATTGTCTCCGGGTCCAAAACTCGCTAAAAAATATAACATCATGGATATAACAATGATGATCTGTCCGGCTCCGGTTATAAATGAAAGCACTTTTTCTTTGACATTGACAGCAATATTTCTCCATACCGGTGGTTTGTAATGCGGTAATTCTATCATTAAAAATGAAGATGTTTCTGACTTAATCAAGTACTTAAATGCAAGTCCCGATATCAAAGCCGCAATGATACCCAGTAAATATAACCCCATAAACACTAAGCCTTGTAAATTGAGAAAACCAAAAACTGCTTCAGGTGGCACTACAAATCCAATAAGTACAGCATAAACAGGTAATCTTGCTGAACAACTAATCAAAGGACTCACAAGGATAGTAATCAATCTTTCTTTAGTATTGCTGATAGTTCGTGCAGCCATGATAGCAGGTATAGCACACGCTCCGCTTGAAATCAGGGACACCATACTCCTGCCATTCATTCCGAACTTCTGCAATATCCCATCAAACATATATACTACCCGACTCATATAGCCTGACTCCTCGAGGATAGAGATAAGCAGGAATAGTATAGCTATCTGTGGTATAAAAACCAACACACCTGCTAATCCCGGCAATAAGCCATGTATCACCATACCTGAAAACCAGGACTCAGGCAATATTTTACCCACAAACTCCGAAGCCAAGGCAAATCCCTCTTCAATCTTATCCATAGGGTACGTTGCCCAACTGAAAATGGCTTGAAATACAAAAATCATTATCAAAAAAAATATGATTGGCCCTACAAATCTATGAGTCACCCATTTATCAATAGTGTCTGTCAGTGATATTTGATTTTTTTTACTGATTTGCAATACTTTGGAGGCAATTCGAGCATTTTCATTGTATCTCACCATCACTTCTTCCACTTGTGATCTGATATCTTCAAAATGATGGGTACTGACTATTTTCTCAACTTGCAATTTGTCACTTTCCGACACATAATCTAACCACTTGTAATGATGTGCCAGAAGCTTGGCATGATAAAGGCTTGGGGTTTGCAAAGTTTGATAAACATCATAGACAACGTCCCTTACCTTATCAGATGGGACAAAGGCTGTATTTTTTGTGGGTTTGGGCTCAAATTTCAAAATATAGGTATTCAAAATCTCTTTGAGTAAATCAAGATTGATATTGTTTCTGAGAGATATGGGGATGATCGGGCATTGCAGATAATCTCTTAAAGGTATGGTATCCATTGATTCTGGTCCGGTATCGAGCAAGTCTACCATATTTAATACAAAAATCATTGAAATGCCCAAATCCTTAATTTGACTTGCAAAAAGCAAATGTTTTTCAAGTTGGGTAACATCAGCCACATATACAATAAAATCAGGAAAATCCTTATTCTCTCTGTTTGTAAGAATATTGATGACAATCTTTTCTTCTGTTGAGTTAGGAAAAGTACTGTAAGTTCCCGGCAGGTCGATGATTTCAGCTACTTTGCTATCACCAAAAAGATATTCTCCGGATTTTTTATCTACAGTAACACCGGGAAAATTTGAAACTTGCTGATTTAGGCTTGTGAGATAATTAAATAATGACGATTTTCCTGAATTAGGATTGCCGGCAAGGCCTATTTTAATTCTATTAGTGTTACTCATAATTGTGGCTCCACGATTATTTGGTCTGCCTCATGTTTTCTCAGTCCAATATGATAATTTTCCATTTTAACATAATAAGCATCGCCAAATGGTGATCTTCTGATCATGGTAATTTTTTTGTCTGGTATGATACCATGTGTTAGTATTTTGCAAGCCATGATGCCATCCTTAATTTGTATTATCTTTCCTGTTTGTCCAGGGTGCAATAATGATAATGCAATCATTTATAAAATTAGACTAAATATAAATTGCAAATTTAAGGGAAAACTTATTTTAATCCTATAGTGAAGTGGCAATTAATTCAAAAAATTAGATTTTAACATTTTAAGTATATTAATTATGGCTGCTTCAGGACATTTTTTATCTGACAAGCGTACAATATCCTTTCAGCAACTGCCTGTCCCCTTTGACATCTGTATATTCCAACAAATAGGCATAAACACCTGGAGATGCTATTTCACCATTATTATTTCTTTGCCCATTCCACCCTCCTTCAGTCTCATCGGTATAGAATATCCTGTCGCCCCATCTGTTCCAGATTGTAAAATTATAATTTCTGATACCAATAAATGATCCTACAGGTATAAAGACATCATTCAGTCCATCATTATTGGGTGTAAAAGCATTGGGCATAAATAATTTTACAATGGGATAGATAGGAATCACCGCAGTGGCTGTATCTGAACACCCGGAAGGATGTAACACAATCTGCTGAACATTAAATACTCCAGTATCCCGAAAGGTAAAAGTAGGATTTCTGATCAATGATGTTCCAAGGCTATCAAATTTCCATAAATATGCCACACCACCAGTAGATTTATCCATAAAATCGACTTTATTATTCAAGAGACTCGGTTCCTCAGGAGAAAAAGTAAATCCGGCAACAGGACTTGGTACCACTCTGATCAGACTCGGCCATGTTTTAAATGTTTCACAACCAATCGGCGAAGTCACTTTCAATTTGATGGTATACGTGCCTATATCGGTAAATAAATGCGTAGGACTGAATTCAGTACTTGTTTTGCCATCTCCAAAATCCCACTCAAGCTTATATGTATTATCTATGGGTTTGCTTAGGTTGTCAAAAAAAATGTTTGCTGGCTGGCATCCTGTAAATGTATTTGGTTCAATGACAATCAGAGAAGGTACAGGAAAGTAATTGATAACTTTTATGGTCGTGTCTCTGCATTTATTGACATCTTCAGCAATCAATCTGACCGACTTTAATCCCGGGTTTTCAAATTCAAACTTTGGATTTTCCAGATTTGAAAGGCCTTCATCTCCAAATCGCCAGGAAAACTTTTCTATTGGCCCGGCATCGCTAACTGATTCATTTTTAAATATTACCGGTCCTGAGACACATGTATCGTACGAAAATTTATATTCTGTATTGATGGAAGGATACACATTTACAGTTATGGTTGCTGTATCAGAACACTCTGCTAATGCAGGAAGATCCTTGTTCAAAATCATGGTAGCTTTGTAAACTCCCAGTCCGGGAAAAGTGACTGAAACATTTCGGGTATTATAAATTTGTTTCTGGCCTCTGATATCAAATTCCCAATAGTAATTTTGTATAAACCGTGTATCAGTACTCAAATTTAAAAAATCAATGGTAAATGCTCCGCAGCTGTTGACATTATATTGGCCTTCATTTTCAAGTTGCGCTTTTAGATCTGCTTTTACTGCTACTTCACAAGTAGTCACATTGAATTGAAAATCTCTTTTCAAAGTACCTAACAATACACCATTGCGATATTCTTTGACACATACTCCCACCACATATTGACCTAATAGATTTGGAACACCACCTATAATACCTGTCACCGGATGCAGATTTACCACAGGATTGCCTCCCATAGGTGTATTGAAAGAAAAAAGGGGTGCTTGAAAAACTACTTCCTGATAAGGTGGCAGACAATTTTGTGGGTTTGGGGTCACACCTGTACATGCTGTAGGTGATCCGGGAGTAGTGGCACCATCTGTACCTCCCGCAGTCACAGGCGAACAAAACTCGTACACAAGACTGTCGCCATCAATATCTCTGGCCGAATGATTGAAATTTATATCTCTGTTTACACAAATGACTACGGGTGGAAAATTATTAAATACAGGACTATTATTACATACTCTTTGTGCTGCAGCTGTGATTTCTGTAGTAAAGGCAGCACCGGTACCTCCCGGATTTACAATATTCAAAATGGTATTGTTACGGCAGCATCGTTGATATGAAATCAGATAATTCTCATTGACAATGGGCAATATGACTGTAAAAGTATAAACACCTCTTTGAACACCTACATTGACAGGAACCAATATACAAGGATTATTTGTTGCAATATCAATGTCAGTAATGTTTTCCACCCTTACTCCTGCTACTACTCGTTCAAACCTCCAACTACCTGCACTGCCTCTGTAAATTCCAAAACTTGTGGGATTATCAAACTGCGCTCCCCCGCTTCTTGAGTCCCTGTACATTGTAAATACGATTTCATACTCTATTTCATTCCTGATACTATCTCTACTGATACATTTGTAGATCACGTCTCCGCCAATGATGTGCAATGAATAGATTCGACTCACCCAAAAGGTGGTCATAAATAGAGAAATTAAAACTATAACCCTTAATATCCTTTGCATTATATCAACTTAGCCAGATTATATTTTTTTAAGTATGGTACTATCAACAAGGTTTTATTGTTTTTTGTTGATTTGAATGTGTGATAATTAATCATAAACTTAAGCAAAATTGTCATTTGGTTGTAAAAAAAACAAAACGTTTACTCTACTTTATTTTTAAAAGAAATCAGATTACCAAAATATGGATTTTAATCATCTAAAAATCCCTTTGTCAAAATCCTATTCGTTAGGAAGGTAATCAAATTTACTTTCAGTAAAATTTTATTAACCAGTCCTCAACAATTACTTTTACACCGTCAAAATAATAAAAGGACGAATGTCAAAATCCAAGCTCGATATAAAACTGATCATCAACCGTCTTATTCTATTTATTTGCTTTGGTGTTTTGATGCATATTATTTTTGTATTAACAACTACAGAGCGGGCTCTTTTATTGTATCTGAATAAGTTAAGTATTTTTCACATTCTTTTGATTATACTACTCATGACCATACCTTGGCTGGGGTATGCTTTAAGAGTAAAGATGTGGTCGGGTTTTTTGGGTGAAAAAATCAAGTATCAGGACGCGTTAAAAATAGTTGTAACTGCTGACGTTGCATCTGCATTGAGTCCGACAGCAGTTGGTGGGGCACCCGTAAAGGCCGCTCTTCTACTCAATAGAGGTTTCAACCCCGGAAATGTCGGATTTATGCTGACATGGGGCATTATTGAAGATATCATTTTCTATTCCTCGGGCATAATATTGGCTATGTTTTTTTCGAAGGAATTAGTTTTTGATATTTTTAATGCTACGACAAATTTAATCGTACATAACCAAACCATCTTTCTTACCTTACTTATTATTATTATTGGACTTATTTTGTTGTCAAAATATAAAATTTTACCGGATATATTAAAACCATTACACTACCTTCCTGTTTCTTTCAAGCAAAAACTATATACATGGAATGAAAAATTCAGAAATAGCATTAATGAGATGCAAATAAATTTTCGAAAGGCTATGGCTTTTGGAAAATTGCGGATGATTGCAGGAATGTTCATATTAATGATACAATGGTTTGCTAAATTTTCGGTTTTGGCAGTACTCCTTCATGCTTTTGACATAGATTTTGAAACGATACAAATATATATCAGACAGTGGGTGGTATATGTTACAATGCTTTTTATCCCAACCCCTGGAGCATCAGGAGGTGCTGAGGCATCTTTTATGTTGATTTTCGGAAAGAGTATTCCATCTGAAATCTCATTTTTGATTGTATCTTTATGGAGATTTTTTACTTATTATTATATGTTGATATCAAGTGTAACATTATATAGCATCATTTCATTTTTTCAAAAGATGGAAGGAGAAATCGAAATTGAAGTTAAGGATTAATTCTATATCAATTTCGGCTGTGTTTATAAATAATTGCACTTAATTTTAATAAATGTTTTAAGATATAAGTGCTAATTTGAAGTAAATTCGGGTTAAGGGTTTTCATAGTACTTCTTAATTAATAGGGGCGTAGCCCTATAATCTTTGTAATCAGAGTCCCAAAACATATAATGAGGGGTGTTAGCCCTGTAATCTTAAAACAATTTCAGCATCATTAAAGATATCAGGGCTATGCCCCTTGTTATCAATTATTTAAGTCATTTTACGAAGATATCAGAGCTAACGCTCCTTCTTTTAATAAAATTATTAAAATTATATAATGTATTAACCCTCTACCCTGATTTTACTCCTATCGACTTGAGCCTAAACCACATTTGCTTCAATTCTCTTATCCCGAATCCATGTTAATTTAAATAAAATCAAATTTGGAGATTTGCTTCTTTACCTCTGCCTGCATGGCCTTTGCAGGCAGAGAGAAAGAAGAGCTTTTACTAAAGTGTGCAATTTGTCACACTTTTACCTTCAAATACCTTTGATAAAACAACATTATTGTATATTTGCGCGATTTTTACAATTTAAATTTATGATTCTTAACAACATCATCCGGGCTTTCCTTCCAAAGGATAAGGTTTTTTACGATATATTTGAAAATATTGCCGGTAATCTCAAGGACATGGGCTCAACTCTGAGAAAAGCAATGAATGAGGTGGACACGGCAAAAAGGATAGCCTATCTGAAAAGCCTTGAAGACGGAGAGCATAGAAATGATGAATATACTCATCAGATTTTTATTGAGTTGAGTAAAAATTTTATAACCCCATTTGATAGAGAAGACATTCATTTTCTGGCAACGTCACTGGATGATATTGCAGATTATATGTATGCTTCATCCAAAAAAATACTCAACTACAACATCAGCGAAATGGATGAATTTATGAAAGAACTCGCAGATATCAATCACAAATCCATAAAAGCGCTCTCTGACGCCCTTCTGAAGCTGAGAAGTATGAAAAATGTCAGCCAGATCAAGCAGGATTGTGTTCTAATCAATAGCCTGGAAAATGCTGCTGATGATGCTTTGGATCGGGCTATCATTAATTTATTTGCTACAGAAAGAAATCCTTTAGACGTCATCAAGCTTAAGGATGTGTACGAGGATATGGAAGTGATCTCCGACAAATGTGAAGATGCTTCCAATGTGATAGAGTCTATCATCATAAAATATGCCTGACCAGCATTTGGCCAATTTCAGATTTATCTTGCACAAAGCCTGACCTTATGATTCTGTTGATAATTATAATAATTTTAGCCCTAATTTTTGACTACATCAATGGTTTTCATGATGCTGCCAACTCTATCGCTACAGTGGTTTCGACCAAAGTACTTACCCCAATTCAGGCAGTGGCATGGGCTGCTTTTTTCAATTTTGTCGCATTTTTTATATTTAAGGATCATGGTGTTGCTAATACCATTGCAAAAACTGTAAACGAAGGCACCAATGCTGAAGGTATACCATACATCACCCTTACTGTCATCCTTGCCGGACTGATTGCTGCAATATTCTGGAACCTGCTGACATGGTGGTATGGCATTCCTTCATCTTCATCACACACATTAATTGGTGGTTTTGCAGGAGCAGCTATTGCTCATACCGGATTTGAGTCCATCAATTCAGGTAAAATCATTCAGATTGCAAGCTTTATAGTTCTTGCGCCTGCACTGGGTATGATCATAGCACTCATTATTTCTCTTTGGTTTCTGAATGCGTTTAAAAAAAGTTTTTGGCCAAAATTATTTTCTATAGGAGTCATAGTACTCACCATCTACTTCCTTACAGTAAACATAAAAAGTGATCCTTCAAAGATCATTTCCGATTATAACGCATATTTTTTTAATGTCCTATTTGACGGAGGTAATTTTAAGCTGTTTCTTCTTGCCTTCATTATTATTGTCATGGCAGTATTCACCTTGTTTCTGAATTCTTTAAATTTTATGGAGTCTGAAAGATGGTTTAAAAGAATGCAATTAGTATCATCAGCTGCATTTAGTATAGGGCATGGTGGCAATGACGCACAGAAAGTCATGGGCATCATCATGGCTGCTATGGTCGCACACGACCCAACCAGTTATTCACTTGACCATATGGAAAACTGGATACCTCTGGCTTGCTATGCTGCTATCGCCTTAGGAACATTGAGCGGAGGCTGGAAAATCATCAAAACTATGGGTACAAAAATCACTAAAGTGACGCCATTTGAGGGTGTTGCTGCTGAAACTGCCGGAGCAATTACTCTTTTTTTGACAGAATTCTTAAAAATTCCGGTATCAACTACCCACACTATTACAGGCTCAATCATTGGAGTGGGTGCTACTAAACGCCTGTCAGCGGTGCGATGGGGAGTCACTATCAATCTTTTGTGGGCCTGGATCCTTACAATTCCTGTCAGTGCTACGATAGCAATGTTGGTTTATTTTATTTGCAACTTTGCAGGTTTGGATTGATATTAGAGTATGTTTAAAGTTTCATCATTTGGCTCCAATCGGCAAATTTTATTTTCTATTGCGTTATATTTTTTGGTGTAGCAACCAGCTACAACTGCAAAATATGCCTTACATAAAATTAAATTTGCTCACTTTAGCTCAAACATGAAAATTTAAACATACTCTTAGACTAAATACTTTTTTTCAAGACCTTTTTCAATTAAAATTTTAAGTCTACTCCGAAAACAAATATTTCATGATAATCAAACGTTTTTCACCCTTACCCATGCCTAATCGGCAGGTAGACCTATAGGAAAACGTCTGATTATCAACATAGTAGAACTCAATGTGTTTTTATTTCTCTTTATCAAAGACTTTTGGAAGTGGATTCAATTTCCGGAAGAGATTTTCAGATCTTTGATCAAATGACTTACATCCTTTGTCAAGCTGTGTGCAGGATATTTTTTCAGGAATAATTGGTACACATCCGCGGCTTCTGCTTTTTTATCAAAATGATTTTCAAAGTAAAAACCTTTCAAAAATAAAGCCATCGGAGCTTCTTTGCTTTTTGGATAATATTGATACACCCAATCAAAATTCGCCACCATACCTGAAATATTGCCGGCTTTACCACAAACTTCTGCCATTGAAATCAAAAAACCCGGGCAAGCAGCATCATAAGGAAAAGCCAACGCAAATGCTTCAATAAGCTGCTCAAAGTTCTCGTGCTCTTTGGTATCTTCTTGTTGGATATCCTTTAGTTTTTTAAATCGGCCTTTGATATACTTATGAATATCTTTTTGTTCGGATAATATGTACTTCCCGGCTTCTTTTGATCGTGGATCTGAACTAAACCTATGCTTGAAACCCATATAAATCAGTGAGGCATTTTCAACGGACCCCATTTCTCTGAGTCTCTCAGCCAAATACCAAAGATAGTCTGCAGCATGTGGATGAGCAGGGTTTAATTTGAGTAATTCCTTCACAAACACATCTTTGAAAGATTCCTTTCCGTCAAGCCCACTTAACTCAATACCTTCCTGCAACCATTTTCCTTTGGTTTCATTGGATACTGCCGATCTGAAATTATTTCCAATTTGCTGCATCCTGCCATTAAAGAGACTGTCTTCGATTGTTGAATTTAATGAAATTTGGGCGGTTGTTTGATCATTTGACACCGCTTTGGGTGCAGCATCTTTGCAGGACTGAAAAATGGCAAATAATGCTAAAATAGCCAGCCGAAATAATAATTGCATATATGGATTTTGCTCTTTGTTATGAATGAATCATCTAAATTTACTCACCCTTACAACAATAGATGAATCAGGTCTTTCTTTTCTTTTTTTCAGCTGCGGGAAATAAAATATTGTTCAATATTAACCTGTAACCAGGACTGTTAGGGTGTAAGCTTAAGTCAGTTTCAGGGTCTCCGACATAATGTCTGTAATCTTCAGGATCGTGTCCACCATAAAAAGTCCAGGTTCCGAAGCCATGAGACCCGTGAATATAACGCACTTCACTTGCCGATTTGGTATCACCGAGTATGAGCACATCCGACTTGATAAGTGATTTTTTGAAAGCTGTGGCCTGCCCCATGAAACCTTTCACAGTAGTTGTATGATTCTGCACCAACATAGCAGGTATCGGATCCCACTTGGCAGAAAAGTCAAAAAGATTAAAATAATCAACCTCAGGTGTAACGTTCCTGTTTTTATTGTCTATATCTGAGTGTTCATATAGAAGTGGATTCAATATTATTTCAAAGTCCTTAAAAGCAAAAGTTTTACTGAAATCGAGTTTCTGCTGGGCATTTGGATCAAAGTTATCACCATCATAGATGTCTGCACAAATGTCTGTCCCTTGTGCAGCCAAAGCAATGTCATAAGTATCTGTAGCAGAACACATAGCAAACATAAATCCGCCACCTTCCACATACTCTTTTATCCTTTTGACAACTGCGAGTTTGAGCATCGAGACTTTATTGAACCCTAAACTTGCCGCCAGTTCTTCTGTTTTTTGCTGATTGAGTTTGTACCATGGTGTACCTCCCTGATTGGCATAAAACTTTCCATATTGTCCGGTAAAATCTTCATGATGCAAATGCAGCCAATCATATTCAGCCAATTTTCCCTCCAAAACTTCTCTATCATAAATTTTGTCAAATGGTATCTCTGCATATGCCAATACAAGTGTTACTGCATCATCCCAGGGCTGGATTCTCATCCCGCGAGGATTAAAATCCGGCGTATACACAGCAATTTTGGGCGCTTTCTCAAGTTTTATTGCTTCCTGGTTTAATTCAGGATTGCTGATACCCTCTCTGATAGAAATCCACTGGGCATCAGAGATCACTTCAAAAGATACACCACGCACCTTGCATTCTGCTTCAAATCCTTTGGAATATGGAAATGCAAAACTTCCCCCTCTGTAATTGAGGAGCCAATATGCTTCTATCCCTTTATTGATGACCCAATAAGTCATACCATAAGCCTTGAGATGATTGGCTTGTTTGTTGTGCTCCATAGGGAGGAAGATGTATGCCGCCTGAACAACCGAAGCAAAAGCAATGATCAGAATTAATAGGGATATCTTTTTGAATCTCATAAAAAAGTGGTTTGATTTATAGTTCTTTGAGTATGTTTGAATAATGATTTGTATCTAAAAGAAATAAATTTTAAAATGTCGTTTAGTTAAGGTATTTTAATTGTTTTTACCCATCCTAAATCCTTCCCTTGAAAGGGAAGGACATCATAACTTTGTCTTATCTAAACGACATTGAAATAAAATTTGTAATGACGTACCTGTGATACTTTTTATAACATCATTTCGAATATTTAAAACGTCAAACAAAACAATTTCATTGCAAAAATATTTAAATATATCTAAATCATGCTTCTAAATGCTGTTTAGATTAAGGATTTTTTTAATATTTGCACTTTACAACTTAACAAACACGTGATTAATACAATAAGTTTTTCTTATCCCTGGTGGTTTATATTTTTTTGTTTTTTACTGGGTTCTGGATATGCAGTTTTAATGTATCACAAGGATGGACGTTTTGTTGAGAGCGGCAATTGGCTCATCAGGTTGCTTGCATTTCTTCGTGGTTTTTCCGTATTTATTATTTCACTGTTGTTATTATCTCCATTCATCAAGACCATCAAAGAAGATATCAAGCCACCACTCATAGTGATCGCCTCTGACAATTCTGAATCACTGAAAGGGAAACAAAGTCCGGGAGAAATATTAAGCTGGCAAAAAGACATCAATGCACTGGCAGGTGAATTGACAGGGAAATATGAAGTCAGGCAAATATCCTTTGGAAGTCAGGTATATCCTGAAAAAAACGATACACTGAATGACAAGAGTACCAATATCAGCAATGCAATCAAATATATCAAAGATAATTTCGGAGATCAAAATCTGGGTGCCGTCATAGTAAGCACTGACGGTATATACAATGAAGGTAGCAATCCTTTGTATTCTGAAGGTATGTTTAAAGCGCCTTTGTATACGATCGCTTTGGGGGATACGACGCAAAAAAAAGATATTCTCATTCAAAATGTACTTCATAACAAAATAGCTTACCTAGGCGACAAATTTCCTGTTCAGGTAGACATATCATCTTTCAACGGTGAAGGTTCGTCCACTAAACTCACTCTTGAAGTCATAAAAGGAAATCAGGTGACCAAGGTGGGTGAAGAAAATATTTCGATTGCTTCCAAATCGTTTTACACATCCAAAACTTTTTTGGTGGATGCCTCACAGACTGGTGTAGTAAGATATAGATTGCGTATAAGCGGAATTGCGGGAGAATTCAACACAGTCAATAATACGAAAGAGTTTTTTGTAGAAGTACTTGATGCTCGTCAAAAAGTGCTCCTTATCGGAAATGCTCCCCATCCTGACCTTTCAGCATTAAAAAGTATCATAACGAGCAATAAAAACTACGAAGCAGAGATTGCTTTTGCCGGCGAAATGTCGGGCGACGTCAGCAGATACAATCTCATCATCCTCCACAATCTGCCTTCAGAGAGCAAAGATATTTCCGGATTGATGTCTCAGATAAACAGGAGTAATATTCCTGTGATTTTTATAGTAGGTATGCAGACGTCACTAGCAAGGTTCAACCAATCACAAAATGTGGTATCCATCAATGGAAATGCAAAAAACAATGAGGACATTCAGGCAGAATTTAATGCATCATTTTCTTTATTTACCACATCTGATTATTTGAAATCTAAAATAAAGATTTTCCCGCCTTTAATTGCTCCCTTTGGTGAATACAAATCGCAAGGAACGGCCACAGTGTATTTGTATCAAACCATTAAAAAAATTAAGACAAACTATCCGATGGTCGCATTCAATGATCAAAATGGGATCAAAACTGCCGTATTGATAGGTGAAGGGCTATGGAAATGGAGGTTATTTGATTATCTTCAAAACAAAAATTATGACATCGTCACTGAATTGGTCAATAAGATCGTACTGTTGACTACCGTAAAAACGGACAAACGTAAATTCAGGGCCAACACATCAAAAAATATTTACAAGGACAACGAGCAGATCATGTTTGATGCACAGCTCTACAACGATAGTTATGAAATGGTCAATGATCCTGATGTACGATTGGTAATAAAGGATGAATCCGGCAAAGAATACAAATATAATTTTAACAAAACACAGAATTATTATACGCTCAATGCCGATTTATTCCCTAATGGCTCCTATTCATACACAGCAAGTGTTGTATATAATGGTAAAGATCTGACAGCATCAGGAAGATTTAATGTAGAGTCTTTGCAATTGGAGCAATACGATCTTACGGCAAGACACGGACTTTTGAGAAGCCTGGCTGAGAAGTACGGAGGAACAATGGTGTATCCTGATAAAATACTGTCATTGAAGGATGTGTTGCTCAATAATGAAAACATCAAACCTGTACTTTACGAAAGCAAAACAACAAAATCCATCATAAGTCTGAAGTGGATATTCTTCTTCATCTTATTTTTATTGACATTGGAGTGGTTTTTAAGAAGGTATTTTGGGAATTATTGATGTTTCACCATTAAAAAGGTTGAATATTCAGGTTTGTGATATTATTGTAAAGGGAATTTCTAAAACAAATGGGTGTATCCTAAAATTGCACTTTCACAAATTCCTTTTGTTTAACCCCATCCCTAAAAGGGAGACAAAAAGAATTTTATAACAATTGAATGAAAAAATGGGATACACCCTAACAAATTGATCTACAAAATTCTTTCAATATTCGTATTTCAAAATTTGCAATTCTATCGGAATTGTTGTAACTTTGTTTGGCAAAATCATCAAAAGATGAAAAATCTGGTCTTATATTCAGCTATGTTATGGGTGAGCTTGTGGCAAAGCCTTGCAGGGCAAAGTTCTGAAGTAAAGGAAAATTTCATATCAAGAGGCTGGAAAAATTATGATGCCGGTGCCAGAGCTACATCTACTATGACTTCTGATTATGATGTGAAATATTACAGATTGAATCTAAGCGCAAATCCGGCCGTTAGGTATATAAGAGGTTCGGTCACTACCCACTTTACACCCAAAATCAATAATTTTAATACAATCCATTTTAATTTAAGAAATAATATGTCAGTGGATTCAGTCAAATACCATGGTGTACATGTTTTATATCATAATTTTATATCTTCTACTGTACTTCAAATCAACCTTCCTGCTTCAATACAAATGGCTGTTTTGGATTCTTTGACCATATACTATCAGGGGGTTCCAATTAATGATGGATTCGGCTCATTTGGCATGGGCACAACAAGTTGTGGCGGCTTACACAATAAGGTGATGTGGACACTTTCAGAACCATATGGGGCCAAAAACTGGTGGCCTTGCAAAGAGACTCTTGATGACAAAGCGGACTCAATTGACATGATTGTAACATGTCCTGTGCCATATAGAGTTGCTGGCAATGGACTGTTGGTAGATAGTATCAACATGATTGATTCGACCAAATATCATTGGAAGCACAGATATCCGATTCCAGCCTATTTAGTAGCTTTTGCCATTGCCAATTATAAGTCGTATTCAGATATAGTGTATCCTCCGGACGATACGCCGATAGAAGTATTAAATTACGTGTATCCTTGTGACTCTGCTACGGTCGCACAGCAAACTCCAAATATGACACCCATGTTTCTGTATTTTATAGAAAAATTTGGAGCATATCCTTATAAAAAGGAAAAATATGGTCATGCTCAATGTGGTTTTGGTGGAGGGATGGAACACTCCACTATGAGTTTTATGGGTGGATTTTCAAGGTTGCTATTGGCTCATGAACTTGCTCATCAATGGTTTGGAGATAAAATCACGTGCGGCTCCTGGCAAGATATTTGGCTCAATGAAGGATTTGCTACTTATCTCGAAGGTTTGACTTGCGAGAAAGGCTGGGGAGACCAATCTTGGATAAACTGGAAAACATCCAAAATTAATAATGTAACCAGTAACAACTCAGGATCAACGTATGTCACAGATACAGTCAATGTAGGAAATATATTTAATGGTAGGTTGGTCTATAACAAGGGTGCTTTGATTCTCCACATGCTACGATGGAAATTGGGTGATAGTTTATTTTTTAAAAGCATCCGTAACTATATCAATGATCCTGCTCTTTCCTACGGTTTTGCAAGGACCAATAACCTCAAGACCGTATTGAATGCATCAACTGGTATCGATATGACGGAATTTTTTAATGATTGGCTGTATAATCAGGGCTGGCCCAATTATAATATCACATGGTCAAAAGATATTGCTTGTCAAAAGATATATGTGACCATTGGTCAGACACATTCTGCCAATCTGGGAACATTTTTTGAAATGCCTGTGCCCATTTCTTTTACAGGTATCGTAAATGGCAATACTGTTACAGATACGGTCGTCTTTGATCAAAATAGTCCTACACAAATGAAATTTGAATATAATCTGGGATTTAATCCTACTTCAGCGGCTTTCGATCCGGAAAAATGGTTATGTGCCAAGGCCACCATTACCGAAGTTCCGTTTAATAATCAACGCCACATCATTTGGAAAGGAACAGTCAGCGATGATTGGCATAATGCTGCAAACTGGGATTGTGGTGTTCCGACTGCTAATGACGATGTCACTATACCTGATAATGGCCATCCTTGTACTGTCAAATCCAATACTATCGCTGATTGTAGGAAGTTGATCATTAAAGATGCTGCAGTATTCAAAACGGAATCAGGGACTGTCTTAAATATCCATCAATAAAATTGCAAAAAGGAAGGAAATCACGTAATGTATGATGGGTCAATGGTTTACAACTTTCAGCATTGTGTTCTTTTTTCCGATCTTTAAGACCAAAATTGACAAGGGTCTCATGTTTTTACTTGTTTTTATTCCTGTATTTTCACACATTTATCGCTGGATATCTCTTTTCCACTCTGATAAATCTTGTATATGTAGGTGCCTACAGGTAAGGCAGATAGGTCCAGAGTATGTACTCCTGTCTCAAGATGATGCTGTACAAACACATTTCTGCCATTCAGATCAAATAGTCTGAATTCCATTTCTCCTCCTGATGTCTGTAATTCCAATTGCAAATACTGTGCAAAAGGATTGGGGTATACTTTTATCGTCGTGTTGAACTCAATTCCATCTGTGGAAGAAACAAACCCGCCGTTTTTATCAAATCGGGCTAAAAAGGGTGTCCATTTATTATCTTGCATGCTAATTTTTTTCTTTATTCCGTAAATATAAAACCCGTTGTCTTTTGATGCCTTAATTCCAAAAGTATTTTGATTGTAATCTTTGAAAGAATACTGTATTTGCCAAATTTTATTTAGGTTTTTATCAAACTTCGCAATTTCTGAATATTGATAGTTATTATTCCCTGCATAAATCATAGAGTCGCTGGAGACATCCATAGTTTGAATTAAAAAAGCAAGATATCCACTTCCAAATCCAACAGTTCTGATAGTGTCAGAATTTGTATGAGATAATAAGAAAATAATAGTATTGCCTGGTTTGTGTGGTATCCCGACCCTGGGACCAATAAATGTGTTGCTTAAAAGGTAATCGCCGTTAGTCCATGGAAAACACATCTTAAATTCGTGACCTAGAAAATTATAAGTCCAATTTGGATAAGTGGCTGTTGACTTAAAATGAAAGACAGATTCTTTCCTATTGGTTTCGTACTCTTTAAAAATAAAATTGGAATCCAAATTGTAACCTGCAGGTCCAGGACAGTAATAACCGCTACTATTATAAATTGGAACCACACATTGACAACTGGCCTTTCCATCTTTTATATAATCATAAGACACAATCTGCCCACTTTTTTTGACCCTTACAAAAGCTGTTTCAAATTGAGTGGACTGAGATAAACCACCTGCCCCATTAATAACTGATGACAGTACAACAAGATACTCTTTTTGATTATTGTACACCTTTAGGCTGGAATATCCAAAGGCACTTTCTAACTTTTTATAATCTAATGTTATGAAATTTAGATTTTCATCTACTTTCAATGTAACCATAGATCTATATGAATTATATTGGATATTTCCTTCTAAAAACAAAGTGTTAGCTGCAATACCAAAGACAATAAAGACACCTTCTGCATCTGACCAAATAACATCCAGGAACCTAATATCAAGAGAGTCATGTAAGAGAAGTTTTTCACTTTTTTGTTTTCCATCTTTATCCAAAATACAAAACCGACTTTCAAGATCAAAATTTGGATCATCATCTTTTGTGTACATCAAAAAATTACCTGATGTACTTTCCTGAACTAAAAATGGCAATGCATTGATGTGCGAATTATACTCCCAAATGGGCACGGCTTGTTGTTGACCGTGCCCTATTATATAGGAAGTAAAAATTATTATTAAAATTCCAATTCTACTTTTCATAATGACTGGAAGATAATTAAAATTAAACATAAAGTTCATTTTTACACATTTATTCAAAGCAACATGGTGGCTCCATAGTTACTACATAATCTGCAAATGTGGCGTCATTTTGCCATACCCTATAGTGTTGGACAGGGCCAAAACATGGTCTAACGAAATCATAACATATGATATCTATACAATATTTATTTGCCGAAGTTTTACTATAGATCCAATCAGTCAAAATATTTACATATCCATTCAACTCAATTTCTGTAGCACATCCTGAATGAATACTTTCACCATCTGGGCCATACCAGAGACCTGGAAGATAAGCGGGGGCACAAGGAAGTGATGTGGCATAATCTAAATTTTGATTTATAAAAGTGCCTGGAGCTGGCAACTGACCAAAATACCAATAATTATTATAGGCTTTGTCAGCAATCTGTGCTGAAGTATAAACTGGTTCTCCTGAATAACAATCCAAAGATGCATGAAGTGGACTTGAAGGAGGAAGAGGACCTTGTGCATGTCTTTCAAACCAAGTACCTTCATCAAACATAAATGGTCTGCCGGGGATAACATTCCTGCTTTGTACTTGCAACTCTTTGTATTTTAAACCAATTTTAGTCATAAGTGATATTTCCATTTGATTGCAATCCGCCTGTACGACATCAAGGCTCACAAGCGCAAGTCGTTTCAGATCGGCTGATTTGGCCTTATACACATCTTGGGAAGACTTCAAAATATCATTAAATAGTTTTTTAGCATCTTTTTCAGCAATCTTACATCCAGAGAGCTGGAAGGTCAAGGTATCAAATTTGGTGTAAAACTTACTGAAATGTGTTAGATTGTGGCTGAACTTTACATTTATGGCATCTTCAGTCAGTGACTCAAATTCCTGGGGTGTCCATTGCGCATCTTTTTTGTTTCTTGACTCCAACCCATCTGATTTGACCATTTTAATAAATTCGTTGATTTCATTCAGTCTTTTTTCAGTACTTTCATTTTTTTCAGCGGTAAGATCTTCAACTAAAACATTGTCTTTTTGACAAGAAAATAAGGAGAGGGCAATAAAAGCTAATAAGTAAAACTTAAGCAATGGTGCAATGGTGCAATTTAATACAATTTTTCATAACATTGAAATTTTAAGAGTTAAAATACACAAAATTAAGTATATTATTCGATCAATAGCAATGACTTACATCATACTGATAAATGATTCAAATCACTTATGCCGCTCTTGCAATACCTTCAGCACATCATCAATTTTATACCCTTTAGCTTGCAGCAAAATCAAATAATGAAATAACAGATCTGCTGCTTCTCCCAGAAAAAGGGCTTCATTGTCATCCTTGGACTCGATGACCATTTCGACAGCCTCCTCTCCTACTTTCTGGGCTATCTTGTTGATTCCTTTGGCAAAAAGGCTGGCCACATAGGAATTTTCTGCATTGAATCGTTTTTTACGATCCTCAATCACGCTTTCAAGTTTTTCAATGAAATGTATCTCTGATGGTGGATTGGCTTCTGCCCAGCAAGTATCTGTACCCGTATGGCATACAGGGCCTTTTGGACGAACTTTGGCCAGTATGGTGTCAACATCACAGTCCAATGCCATAGAGATGATCTCGAGAAAATTTCCACTTTCTTCCCCTTTGGTCCAAAGCCTGTTTTTTGACCTGCTGAAAAAAGTCAGTTTTCCGGATTTTTGAGAGACTTGTATTGCTTCCTCATTGGCATAGCCCATCATCAATACTTTTTGGGTATCAATATCCTGTGCAATGACCGGCACAAGACCATGTCCTTTTTTAAAATCTATTTTATTGATATCTATCATCATATTTGTGATTTTTGCATACTCCTTCTGATCGGAATACCTGCATTATTTAATTGATCCTTTAAATTAACTATTTCTATCTCCTGAAAATGAAATACACTTGCTGCCAATGCAGCACTTACATCAGTCTGCTCAAAAACATCAACAAAATGTTGTATAGTGCCCGCACCGCCGGATGCTACGATAGGAATATGGAGCATTTGATTCATTTTTTTTAGTGCTTCTATAGCGAAGCCATTTTTTGTGCCGTCATGATCCATGGAAGTAAAAAGTATCTCTCCGGCTCCGAGTTCCTGCACCTCACACGCCCACTCAAACAGTAGTCTTTCCGTAGGTCTTGTGCCACCATGGCTGTGTACAATCCACTCGCCGTCAACATAGCGTGCATCTATGGCCACAATCAGGCATTGCTCTCCAAAGGCCTTGGCAATCTCAGTGATCAGTTCTGGGTTCTTAAGTCCGGCAGAATTGACACTGACTTTATCAGCTCCATTTTGAAGGAGTTTGTATACGATGTGCAGATCATTGATGCCACCACCTACCGCAAAGGGGATGTTGATGGCTTTGCCCACTTCATTGACAAGATTGACAAGAGTTTGCCTGTTCTCCAGTGAAGCACTGATATCCAGAAATACGAGTTCATCGGCACCTTCCTGATTATATCTCTCTGCAAGAGCGACCGGATCACCTGCATCACGAAGGTTGACAAAGTTTGTCCCTTTGACCGTTCTTCCATCTTTGATATCGAGACATGGTATGATTCTTTTTTTGAGCATTTGCCTTCATTTTTTATATTCCTCTAAGTTTACCCACCCCGACCCTCCCTAAAAATGGAGGGAGTGTTCCCGTTCTTTAATTTTTATTACTTTCAACATTATTATCACAAATTTTTTCGCCTGTTTATTCAATCGCTTTATTTTATGGTACTTAATCAAAACAGGTCTGACACTTTGATCTTTTGTTCATAAATGGCTTTGCCTATAATAATTCCTTCCATACCCATTTTTTTAAGCATCTCTACTTCATCTAAACTTGTCACTCCACCAGAAGCCAATAAATTAATGCCTGGAAATTGTTGAATCAATTTACCATATAGATCGATGGAACTACCGGCCAGCATGCCGTCTTTTGAGATGTCCGTACACAGAAATGTAGTTCCACCATGCTGCATATAGCTTACTATAAAATCTGATATTTTTTCATCAGAAACCTTCAACCAACCATGAGTAGCGATCATTTCATCTTTTACATCAGCACCAATCACTATTCTATGTCCTCCGAATTTTGAAATCCAATGATACACTTCATCTCTTTTGGTTACCGCCACACTACCTATGATCAATCTGTCAGCTCCGAGATCAAGTAACTCTGCCACATCTGCTTCCTGCCGGATGCCACCGCCGGTTTGTATCAATAATCCGGTGCTCCGAATGATTCTTGATATGAGCTTCCTGTTATTATTTTCCGGATTTTTGGCTGCATCCAGATCGACTACGTGTAGGTATTTTGCTCCAGCATCTTCAAACTGTTTTGCCACTTCCAGCGGTTCGCTATCATATACCTTAACTGTATCATAATTTCCTTTGGTAAGTCTGACACACTGACCATCGATGATGTCAATTGCAGGATAAATTTTAGTTTGCATTGTTATCAGCTGAATTTGTAAAATTGTATAAAATGTTTTGACCGGCAGCTCCTGACTTCTCCGGATGAAATTGTATGCCCGTGAAGTTTTCAAAAGACACTGCTGCTGAAAATGGTATGATATAGTTACAAGAAGAAATAGTAAACTCAGAAAGGGACACATAATAGCTGTGTACAAAATAAGCAGCGTCATTAGCTCCGTCTGTTCCGTCAAAAATATAATGTCCTTTGTCATTTGTAAAATCATTCCATCCCATATGAGGTACTTTGTTTACAGTATCAGAAATAAATTTCTTCACTGTACCGGGTATCAAACCTAAGCATGGGGTATCCCCTTCTTCTGAATGGTCAAACATCAACTGCATTCCGAGACATATGCCCAGAAATGGCTTTCGATAATTTTTAAGTGTTGCAATCAGGTTACGGGACTTCAGTTGGTCCATCGCCGCTGCGGCATGCCCGACGCCCGGGAGAATCAATCTGGAAGAATGATCAATGATTTCCTTATCATCCGATAGTATATACGGTGCTCCGATCCGATCCAAGGCATTCATGACTGATTTGGTATTGCCTGCTCCATAATCTAATAGTACTGTCATAATCTGTATTTTGGTTTTGCTTTGGCTTGTGGATGTTGTGTGATGGGATTTACTTCGTCTTTTATCCGGAATTTAAAGGCTACCCTTTGTACTTGGAATATCCATGGTTGATGCATTTCTGGTTTTTGCCATTAAAATCGCCTTTGCAAATGCTTTAAAAACGGATTCAATAATATGATGTTCATTACTTCCTTCGGCTTTAATATTAAGATTACACAATGCATTATCTGAAAATGACTTAAAAAAATGATAGAACATTTCAGTAGGCATATCACCAATTTTCTCTCTGCTAAATGTCACATCCCAAACAATCCATGGTCTGCCCCCAAAATCCAATAAAACCTGGGCCTGAGATTCATCCATTGGCAAGGCAAAACCATATCGTTGAATTCCGGCTTTTTTTCCCAATGCTTCTGAAAAGAGTTTTCCAAGCACAATAGCTGAATCCTCTATGGTATGGTGCTCGTCTACATGTAGGTCTCCTTTGCAAGTCAGAAAGAGATCAATTTGTGCATGTTTGGCTATCTGATCAAGCATATGATCAAAAAAAGGCAGACCTGTTTTTATTTCACTCAATCCATTTCCATCCAGATTGATCAAACCTTCGATACCGGTTTCAGAAGTCATTCTTTTCAATCTTGCCTTCCTGTCAACAGTAATCAAGGTTTTGTATATATCATGCCAGGATTTTACCATAAATGTTGGAGCAATAGTAGTCACATCTACATGATGAAGTTCATTTTTGAGTAAAATACTCTTTGATCCAAGGTTTTTAGCCAACATAATATCTGTAGCTCTGTCACCGATGACGTAAGAATTTTCAAGATCATACTGTCCGGTCATATATTTTGTCAGCATGGCAGTTCCAGGTTTTCTATAGGGACTGTTTTCATGCGGAAGACTCCTGTCTATGCACACCTGCTCAAAATTGATACCTTCATTCGCAAGACTCCTTAAAATCAACTCCTGCACAGGCCAAAAGTCCTTTTCCGGAAAACTATCTGTCCCCAAGCCGTCCTGATTGGTGACCATCACAAAAATATAGTCCAATTTGGATGCTATATCGCCCAGATACTTAAATAAACCCGGCAAAAACTCCAATTTGTCAATAGAGTCTATCTGATAGTCAGCAGGTTCTTTGATGATCACACCATCTCTGTCAATAAATAATATTTTTTTCATCTTCAATATTGGTTTTGATATTCATTCAAAGCTTGCATGAGCACATGATTTTCTGCAGGGGTTCCTATGGTAAAACGGATACAACCTTCGCACCTGAATTGTTTGTTTCTATTACGAGCCACGATTCCTTTGGATAACAAATAACGATACAAATGATCTGCATCATCCACCCTGACGAGTACAAAATTTGCTTCTGTCGGAAATACTTTTTTCACAAATTTATAATGACTTATCTGATCAGTAACTTTTATACGTTCATTCAGAATTTCGGATACCTGTACCATTTTCTGCTGTCTGTTTTGTACTATGGAAAGGGCAATCTTCTGAGAAGCTTCATTGATGTTGTACGGTGGTTTAATCTTATTCAGGACTGCCACGAGGTCAACATCCATAAAACCGATCCCTAAACGAATACCTGCAGCTCCCATCGCTTTAGACAAAGTCTGCATCACCACCAGATTGGGAATTTGCCCGATATATCTCACCATACTTTGGGTATCTGCAAAGTCAATATAGGCTTCATCTACGACCACTAAACCGGAAAATCGATCACAGATGCTGATAATGTCTTCATTTGAATAAGTATTTCCACTCGGATTATTGGGTGAGCATATGAAGATTAGTTTGTCTTCGGGCTTAATGTTTTTGATGAATTCACCCCTATCAAACTTGAAATTTTCATCAAGGGGAAACGTCCTTACTTCGACATGATTGATATCTGCGGATACCTTATACATGCCATATGATGGATTGAGTGTGAGAATATGGTCTTGCTGGGGTTCGCAAAAGCCCCTTATCAACAAATCTATAATCTCATCCGATCCATTTCCAAGGAAGAGATTTTCTGCTGGAACATTTTTCCATACACTGATGGCATTTTTTAAAGTTTGCTGATAAGGATCAGGATATCTGTTGTAATCCCAATTGTAAGGATTTTCGTTTGCATCAATATATACTTCCGCCACTTCAGTAAACTCATCTCTGGCTGAACTGTAAGGTGCCAGTGCAAGCACATTTTTTCTAACCAGATTTTTGAATATATCTTTCATTATTCATTATTTGATCACGCTAATAAATTTAGGAATCGTTTTATTTTACAATGTTCTCTAATCTGATTTTTACAGAATTGGCGTGACCTTGTAACTGCTCAGCTTCAGCCATATTTAAAATATCAGGACCCAATCTTTGTAAGCCTTCCTGCGAGATGCTCTGAAAGGTAATTTTTTTCAAAAATGAATCCAGATTGATTCCACTATATGATCGAG
This sequence comes from Saprospiraceae bacterium, assembly GCA_016718205.1. GTDB lineage: Bacteria > Bacteroidota > Bacteroidia > Chitinophagales > Saprospiraceae > OLB9. Next base: position 452,581 of record JADKEB010000031.1, on the reverse strand, counting down.
CCCATCCATTTGTCGGTAAGGTGTGGTTGGTACCTGAAGCATAATCTCCTGCACTCTCAGGACAATAATTGCCCAAAAAAACAGATCCGGCATTAGTGATCTTATCAACATATTGTTCAAAAAATTCTGAAGCTATGATTAAATGCTCGGGAGCGTAATGATTGATAAATTCAAATGAATCATCTACAGAACTCATCAATATAGCTTTACTGTGACCCAGTGCTTCTTTTGCAAAATGCTGTCTTGGAAGATTTTTTATTTGTTCTCCCAAAGCTTGATTGACAGCATCAATGATTTCTATTGACTCAGTAACCAATATCACCTGACTGTCTGAGCCATGTTCGGCCTGTGCCAGTAAGTCTGAAGCCACAAATACCGGATTGCATGTTTCATCAGCATAAATTAATACTTCACTTGGTCCTGCTGGCATATCTATAGCGACACCGTACTGCTGAGCCATCTGTTTTGCAGCTGTGACATATTGATTGCCTGGCCCAAAAATTTTGTCAACGGAATGAATGGATTCTGTACCAAATGTCAAACCTGCGATTGCCTGAGACCCGCCGGCAACCATTATTTCTTTTATACCACAAAGTGCGGCAGTATATATAATGGCCGGATGAATATTGCCTGTTTTGTCAGGTGGTGTGCACAATATGACCTCCTTACATCCTGCTATCCGGGCAGGAACCGCAAGCATGAGTACCGTAGAAAACAATGGTGCACTCCCGCCCGGGATGTACAAACCTATCCTGTTGATGGGAAGTGATTTTTGGGTACAAATGATACCCTGCATGGTTTCAACCTGAATGTCCTTACCCGTCTGAGCTTTGTGAAAGTTATAAATGTTTTGAAATGCCACCTTTATAGATGATTTCAATGATTCGTCAATACCTGAAATCTCTTCAGGTTGACCGATTTTAACTACGATTTTGTCCAATTTGACACCATCAAATTTTTCAGTATAGTTTAGTATGGCGCTATCTCCATTTCTTTTGACCTCATTGAAGATGGTTTGTATACCGGTACTTAATGACACATTGTCAATTTCAGGTCTCTTGGATAGCTTTTTGAATTGATTTCTTTCCGGATTATTTATTATTGCAAGCATTTTATAACTATTTACTAAATTCTAAACCAATGTCTAAAGTCAAAGCGAGTGAGTTATACGACCATATTTTCAACAGGTACAACCAAAATTCCCTGAGCACCGATTTTTTTAAGATTTTTTATCACGTCCCAAAAGTCTTTGACATTAATGACAGAATGCAAGGAACTCCACCCTTCATCAATCAGTGGCAATACGGTGGGGCTTTTCAAAACGGGAAGTACGGCACTTGCTTCTGCTATTTTTTCATTGGGTATATTAAAAAGAATATATCTGTTGTCTCTTGCTTTTAATACTGATTCGATACGAAAGACAAGGTCATTGATGATATCCCTTTTAGTATTCAGTGATGCTACATTGGCTGCAAGGCAGGATTCAGATTTTAATATGATCTCTTTTTCTTCTAGCCCATTCTTAAATAAGGTACTGCCACTACTCACAAGATCACAAATAGCATCTGCCAGACCAATGTTTGGCGCAATTTCCACAGAACCCGATATAATATGAATTTCTGCCAAAACTCCCGCTTCATCCAAAAATTTTTGTACACTGTTTGGGTAAGAAGTTGCTATCTTTTTTCCATGTAGGGATTCAATCCCATCATAATGCATGTTTTTAGGAACAGCGATAGAGAGCCTGCATTTTGAAAATCCAAGTTTGACCAGGACTTCTACACCTACTTTTTGTTCATACAAGACATTCTCTCCTATGATGGCTATGTCTACTACCCCATCTTCAAGATACTGAGGTATGTCACTGTTTCTTAAAAAGTATACCTCTGCAGGAAATCCACGAACTTCAGCTTTAAGCTGATCCATTCCATTGTCCACGTAAAGTCCGCAGGATTTTAGTAATGTGAGGGACTCATCATATAGTCGACCTGATTTTTGTACTGCTATTTTCAGCATGATTTCAGTTTTTAAATACTTGTTGAACCTAAAAATCTAAATGAGATTCGTAGAGAGAGCTTCAAATACAATAAAATCAGCATTTTTAGAGACAAATCATACTGTGTGCAGCTTTCGCTGTAGTCACCACTATGGTGCGAAGCTAAAAGTGAGCGTAGCGACTGATTTTGAAGTATTTGGAGGTCGAAATAGATTATCATTTTAGATTTTTAGGTTGAAAACAAACGGGTAGGCTTTAAAACACAACTGCCCGCTATGATCAAGCAGGCAGTCGTTAAATAATATTTTGATTTACAAATAAATCACAATCTGCTTACCTGATCAGGAAAGTATAATGATGGTGATGATGATGTAAAATGTGTTTCATTTTAATATTTCAAGACACAAATGTAAATAATGTTTTAAATTATCAAAACATAATCGGACAAAAAAATCATTGCTCATCAATTTCTATAGTTTGAGGGCCAGCAATTATTTTGAATTCTGACCTTCTGTTCATCTGATGTTCTTCTTCAGTACATTTGACATTGTCCTTACATTTGTTTAGAAGTTTAGTTTCACCGTATCCGACAGCTTTGATCCTTGAAGCCTCAACTCCTTCTTCAACCAACCATTTTTTGGTAGAGTTCGCCCTGCGTTGTGAGAGATTCTTATTATAATTATTGTCCGAACGGCTATCAGTATGGGAAGATAACTCTATCACCAAGTCCGGATATTTATCCAGCAAAGATTTTAGATATGCGAGGTCCGGCTCAGCATCTGCCCTTATTTTGTCATCATCAAGATCAAAAAATATACTCCTGAGCAAAATGGGTTCATTTCTCTTTACGATTCTTTTTGGAGCTTCAGGCTTAGCTTTCAGAGTTACCGTCTTTTTGACCGTATAATCATCAATAATACTATTAGTGTTGAAACTAATTGAGTCAGGAAAGTATCCTTCTCTGGTGATGGTTGCAAAATATGATTTATCTGCATCCAAAAGAAATCCGAAGTCTCCTCCTAAAGTATTTGTCTTACTATCTGATGGGTTTTTTCTCCCGGAATCAAAAAGTTCAACCACAGCTCCTTCGAGAGGGCCTTTTTCATTATTAACAATAAGTTTGAGCTCTATTATTATGTCTCTGATTTGTATTAGATAAATATCATCACAACAGGTCTCCGTATTTTTCATCTTTTTCTTATCCTTGTGTGTTCTGTTGGAAACTAATACTCCGGATGCCCCACTTTGAGAAAACCGCAAAAATGAATCATCGTACGAAGTGTTATAATTGTATCCCATATTTTTTGCTTCGCTCCACTTACTACCATCCCATTCACTATAAAAATTGTCCAACCCACCCATGCCGGGATGCCCATCACTGGCAAAATAAAGGACACCATCCTTATAAAACGGAGACTCTTCATTTTTGGCACTGTTGATGGTATTACCCAGATTGACTGACTTCCCGTAGTTTTCACCTGACATAGTAGAATAATAGATATCAAATCCACCAGATCCTCCGGGTATATCTGAAATGAAGAACAATACCTTGGATCCGAACAATTCTCCTTCATAAGGATGGGAAGACCTGTTACCATCATTGACTGCATCTATTGGATACGGAGCACTCCACTTGTCACTTTGTCTTTTTGACACGTAAATCTGAGATGTCTCCATCTTATTATTGTTGAATTTGGCTCTTGTAAAATACATTCTTTGTCCATCACCGGAAAATGAAACCCCGGTATTGTAAAAATCGATCCTGTTGATAGCTTCTTCAAGTGCCACAGCCTTGCTATAAGTACCATCGGGTGTTTTAGTTGTAGTATAAATCTTTGCATGGTATTCGCCTTCAGTACCATCCAATACAGTAGGTATCTTTGCATTCAAACCCGTGAAATATAATGAACCATCTGTATAAAACGCCGGTGAAGATTCACCAGATGGGGAATTTACATTATCTCCCGCAAATGCCAAAGCTGCTTCTATGTTTTCAGGAAGTTTCTCAAGCAACAAAATGCCTTTGAGTTCCATTTTTGCTTCGTTCTTCAAATCACCATCTTCAGCTATAGAAACAAATGCATTTAATTCATCCATAGCCTGTTTATATTTGCCCTGATATTTTAATGATCTTGCATAATCTAGTCTGATATCAAAAAATTCCTCTTTTTTGTCTCTTTTGAGCACCCGGTCATATACTTTTTCAGCTTTGGCATAGTCGCGCAAAAGCATGTACATATCACCTACTGCAACCTGATGATTCTGATCTTTGTCCTCCTTGTATGCTTTCTCAAACCAGTCGATGGCATTGAGATAATCATGGTTTTCTGCTGCATTATTGGCTGTTTCTATCATTACATCAACTTTGCTGACCGTGACCGGCTGCGCATTCGATAAGAATGTCATAATGGAGAAAAAGGCTAAAATATATAATCTGGTTATCATCTTACTTTTGATTTGTTAAATGTTAACGGGGTTTATGGATAATGAAAACGTAAATTTCAAAAATGTAAAAAAATCATCATCTACATTAAAGTCTGGGACACATAATGATAGGTTTAGGTTTTGGCTTTTTATAAATCTTACCTAAATAACTTGCTGAAAGTTCAAATCCCCCAACGGATCTAGAACCAATAGTAGCCGAAGAAATATCTATATCATAAGCCAGACCTACTCTCAGGTCTTTAAATTCAGCTCCCAAATATATGATTGCAGCTCTTAAGTTTCTCAATCCTACACCGGCACCAGCCCGAAAATCCTTTTCAGGATCAATTTTGTACCATGCTTGTGTATTGATATTAAGAGCGTTGGCTGGCCCCAAACTGTAATAATAAAATCCCGGTACTAACTGAGTCTTTTTATTCAGCATAAGTTCATAACTACCATGGATATTGAGCCCGAAATATTTAGACTCCAATGAATCTTTGTTTGCTCCCCTGCTATTAAATCCTACAGCGGGATTAAGTAGTCCTTCCATAGCAAATCCTAATTTCAGTTCACTCTCTTTTTGTTTTGCCTTGTATAGAAACCCAACACTCAGATCTTTATATGATGAAAAATCAACCCTGCCACTGTTGTTTCCACTGCCACCTGCGCCTCCTGCGCTGCCTTTATTAAAATGGACAATATCCAGATCTCTGAACCCTGTTTGCAACCCTACCCTGCCGTCTCTTTGATTGAGTGTATTGAAGTCCCTGCTACCATTGATAAACTGTGCTCCAAGAGTAATTATATTTGTTTGCTTTTTGTCCAATGAAAAATGGTAAGCAGCACCTATTTTCATGAATGTCCAGCTTTGAGTGCTTTTAGCTGCTGTCCCTGGCTCCTGTGAAACATCCATGGCATCAAAATTAATGCCGGACTTTCCTACAACATCCATTTCAATTCCGATCCCTATCCAGTCCTGTTTTCGTATACCTCTGACTATGGGTGCATCAGCAGATAAGGTAAAGGTTCTGAAAGGTCGTGGTGTAATCGAAGCTTGTTTGTCTGAATAAATTCCACTCACTCTGTAAGATCCGGAAAATGCTCCGGCATTGGCAGGATTGACATTCAAAGGTGTAAAGTGATAGTTTGAATAATGCAGTTCCTGTGCATCAACTGTCACAATACAGATAAAGATCAAAGCCAGATAATTAAGTACTTTTGAAGGCATATGTCCGTATTTTATCAAATTCAACGACGAAAGATACTGCAATTTTTAAATATTTATGCATTCAAGAATTTTTTAACATTATTTTTTAATATATGTGTCTTTGAATTCAATAATTTCAATAACAAAGTATTAATGGAAATTCTATCCGATAATATTAGTTTTTTGCCTGATTCTATTTAAAATTATATCTTTTTGCAGCTAAATTTGAGCTATTATTTCTTTAAATCTAAAAGGTCATCATTCCAAACTTAAAATTAACATTCGAAATTCAAAACACACTGTAATAGAAAACCTTACTTTTGTCCCAGAATTGATGAAAAGCAAAGTAATTTTATGTTGTTTTTTCTATGTATGTCTGATTGCCTCACAGACAGCTCAATCATTTTTTGTCCCTTCTGATACCCTTAACAAAACCAGAGTATATACAGCACTTGGCGTAACCACCGTTGTGAGCACAAGTTTTGCTATAGGCTTGTACAACACTTGGTACAGCAAATTTGAGACCCAGCCCTTTCACTTCTTCAATGATTTTGGAGAGTGGAGGCATATGGACAAGGCTGGTCACATCCATACTGCATATTTTCAGGGATATCTCACCTACAAGAGTGCCAGATGGACCGGATTAAGCAAAAGAAGCAGTATTTGGACAGGTATCGTTTGCAGCACGATATTCCAGGGAACTGTTGAAGTGTTTGATGGATATTCAGCCAAATGGGGATTTTCTCTCTCAGATATAGCTGCAAATATGACCGGAACATCCATTTTTGCTTTACAACAATATTATTGGAATGAGCAAAAAATCATCATTAAAGTTTCTTCATTTCCCAATACATATTCAAATATTCCTGTTATTTCTTCAGATGGATTGGGTATCACAGACTTGAATTCCAGAGCAGCAGATCTATTCGGATCAGGTTTTTTTGAAAAATACCTTAAAGACTACAATGCGCAGACTTATTGGGCATCTTTTAATATTCATGCTTTGTTAAATACGGGCAATAAATGGCCAAAGTGGTTAAACATTGCTTTAGGATATGGTGCCGAAAATTTGTTTGGTGGATTCGAAAACAGTTGGTCAAAAGACAATAAATTGTATACACTCAATACACATGATTTTCCGCGACATAGTCAGTTTTATATCAGCCCGGACATTGACTTTTCAAAAATAAAAACAAAAAGCCCGTTCTTAAAATCACTATTTACAGGATTAAATGTATTTAAGATGCCTGCCCCGGCTATTGAATTAAATACTAGAGGTCAGATTGTCTTCCATTTATTAAAATGACATTTTTCCCATTTTAGGTTATCTCAAAGTATTGTCAAATATCTGAATTCAGTATGTCCAATGCACTTCATTTTGTGCTACCTTATATGTTTCTTAAATATTTTTAGGAAAGGAAATTGATTGCATTTTGAAAAACTATACATGATCATCAGGTGTTCAATTAATCAAATTTCAATTCTTTTTTGTGAGTAATATCGAAGCATTAAGTAGTCTATACTCCGGAGATCGAAGTGTTGCAGAGCTAAATACCTGGGCATCAGGAGAAAAACCGGAAAAAATTCAAATCAATGGTCTCATTGGGGCTTCAGATAGCTTCCTGCTTTCAGGATGTTTTTTACACAACCGATATTCACAGATTTATATTGCCGCTGATAAAGAAGATGCAGCTTATGTCTTAAATACTCTTCAAGCTATTCTGGAAAACAAAACAATCCACTTTTTTCCGGATTCCTTCAAAAGATCTTTACAGTATGATGAGTTAGATAAAAACAATGTACTGATCAGAACAGAAACGATCAATAAAATTCACCTTGTCAAGGGGAAATCTCAGATATTAGTCACCTATCCGGAAGCTATTTTTGAAAAGGCCGTGGATCCGATCCATTTGGATAAGGAAAAGATTGCCATCAATAAAAATGCCGAGCTCGATGTCAATACAATGATAGAATTGCTGGTATTGTATGGATTTGAAAGGGTCGAGTTTGTATACCAACCTGGTCAGTTTTCCATCAGAGGTGGGATCATAGATATATTTAGCTATGGCAATGAGTGGCCTTACAGAATCGAGCTCTTTGATACAGAAGTTGAAAGTATCAGAACCTTCAATCCTGTCACTCAGCTTTCAGTGAGTAATATCAGCCAGGTGTCCATAATTCCTAATATTAATAATAAATTTAAGCAGGAGCAAAAAGTAAGTATTTTTGAAGTATTTCCCAAAGAGACACTCATATGGGTAAAAGAACCTGATCTCTTGGTCGAAAAACTTCAGCTTTGTTTTGAAAAAGTAGAAAAATATGCTGATAGTGTAGCAGTAAAATCTGAAGAGGAATTGCGGGAAATCTTCAATGAAAGAGCGTTTATCTATCCAGGCTCAATATTGGAGTCGCTTTCAGACTTTAATGTAGTACTATTGTCTCAAACAAGTCTTATAAAACCCAGCCAGATCATCACCAGAAAGACCTCGCCTCAGCCCGCATTCAATAAAAACTTCAATCTGCTGATTGACAACCTGAAAGAGAATACGCGAAACGGGTATACAAACTATATTTTCACAGATAATCTTAAGCAAATCGAGCGTTTTTACAATATTTTTGAAGATATGGGGGTGCAGGTTCAATTCCATCCTCTCCATAAATCACTCCACCAAGGCTTCATAGACCATCAGCTCAAAATAGCTTGCTATACAGACCATCAGATTTTTGAGAGGTTTCACAGGTATAAACTCAGACAAGGATTTACTGAAGACATGGCCTTATCTCTCAAGATGTTGAAAGATTTGCAAGCCGGGGATTATGTCACGCACATAGATCATGGTATCGGCAGATATTCAGGTCTTGAAACCATCGAGATCAATGGTCATAAACAGGAAACTGTGAGGTTGATTTATCAAAACAACGATATTTTGTATGTGGGTATCAATTCCTTACACAAAATTTCCAGATATGTTGGCAAAGATGGCACAGAACCTAAACTCAACAAAATCGGTGGTGATGCCTGGAAAGCACTAAAAAGGAAGACCAAGTCAAAAATCAAGGACATAGCTAAAGAGTTAATAAAACTATATGCCAAACGCAAAGCGTCCAAAGGATTTGCCTTTCCTCCTGATGGTTATCTCCAGACAGAACTTGAAGCATCTTTTATATATGAAGATACACCTGACCAAATTACATCAACTCAGGATGTCAAAGCAGATATGGAGAGAGCTTTCCCTATGGATAGATTGATCTGTGGAGATGTGGGTTTTGGTAAGACCGAGGTGGCTATAAGGGCGGCGTATAAAGCTGTGGTAGCAGGAAAACAGGTTGCCATTTTGGTACCAACCACGATTTTAGCTCTTCAGCATTACAAAACATTTTCAGATAGATTAAAAAATTTTGGAGCTCATGTGGACTATATCAATAGGTTCAGAAGTACAAAGGAGAAGAATCAAATACTGGAAGAAGCTGAAAGCGGAAAAATTGATATTTTGATAGGCACACACGCCATTTTGGGTAAAAGTATAAAATTTAAAGACCTTGGGCTGCTGATTATAGATGAAGAGCAAAAATTTGGTGTGGCGTCAAAAGAAAAACTCAGAAGTCTGCAGGTCAATGTAGATACGCTTACACTCACAGCGACACCGATACCGAGGACATTACAGTTTTCGCTTATGGCGGCCAGAGATCTGTCTATTATCAGGACACCACCACCCAACAGGCAACCCATTTATACAGAAAGAAGGGTTTTCAGTGACGAGCTCATAAAAGATGCCATTTACTATGAAGTTCAACGGGGTGGCCAGATATTTTTTGTACACAACAGGGTGAAAAGTTTGAACGAAGTGGCAGATCTGATTAAAAATCTTTGTCCGGATGTGTCCATTGCTGTAGCTCATGGGCAAATGGAAGCTCATGATTTGGAAACGACTTTAATCGACTTTATCGACGGAAAATTTGATGTTTTAGTATGTACCAATATCATCGAAACAGGATTAGATATCCCCAACGCCAATACGATGATCATCAATAATGCGCATCAATTCGGAATGAGTGATTTGCACCAACTGAGAGGACGTGTAGGCAGGTCCAATAAAAGGGCATTTTGTTATCTGTTTGCCCCTCCGCTATCTGTACTGACTCCTGAAGCAAAAAAAAGAATCAAAACCCTTGAAGAATTTTCAGATTTGGGTTCAGGTTTTCAGATTGCTATGAAGGATATGGATATAAGGGGAGCAGGAAATCTTTTAGGCGCGGAGCAAAGTGGTTTTATTGCAGATATTGGATATGAAACATATCAGAAAATTCTTGAAGAAGCGGTCATTGAGCTTAAAGAAACCGACTTCAAAGATTTATTTGAAGAAGAGAACGCAAAAAAGCAACTGTTTGTCAGAGAAGTGGATATCGATACTGACATAGAAATGCTGATTCCGGACTTTTATGTTTCTAATATCCAGGAGCGGTTGCTGCTCTATACTGAGCTTGATAAACTGGAAAATGAAGAAGGTATTGAAAAATTCGGACAAATGCTCAAAGATAGGTTCGGAAGTATTCCGTCTCAGGTTTTTGAATTGTTTGATGGCTTAAGGCTAAGGGTGCTCGCAAAAAAATTGGGTTTTGAAAGGATAATACTCAAAAACAGAAAAATGAATTGCTATTTTATTTCCAATGCTCAATCTATATATTTTGAGTCCGACGTCTTTCATAATATACTTAAATACGTATCCACTGATGGGCAAAAACTGGGTTTCAATATGAAACAAACAAGTAACTACCTAATCATGACCAAAGAAAATGTAAAGACCCTGAAAGATGCTAAAACCTTACTCAGTCAAATTGTGGATAACGTTGTGAATTAAATTACAAATACACAGTGTTTTTCAACAAAAAATACTTTCGCAAACGATTTCTGAATAAGATTTAATTTGATATAATTTTGTTTTCAATATTGCCCCAGGTTGAGTAGCACTAAGGTACAAGCCTCTTCAGTTTCTATTCCTTCAGACTCGGCCAGATGTCTTAGTGTGTCATTTTCAGTACCGGGATTAAATATAATTCTTTTAGGTTTGAGCCCACGTATATAGTCAATATATGGAATTTGGTTTTGGGGACCTACATAAAGCGTAACTGTATGTATTTCTTCAAAAGCTTCAGGAGTATTTGTAATTTTCACATCCAACACCTGTCCCATTTTAGTACCTACAGAAACCACTTCAATTCCGTTTTTACGGAGTAATCGGATAGCCATATTGGAATATCTTTCGGGATTTTCAGATCCACCAAGCACTAATGTTTTTTTATTTTTGCCATTCATGTATCATACAACTCATATTTGTGGTAAAAGTTTTTTCTTCTTATAAAGAAAATAGAAGGGCAAACAAGTACCAATTGATCAAGATAAATTTGTTTGGCAATAAGATTGGCACATTTTATGTTCTATAAAATTGTAATATTATTATATCATTTTCATTGCAACCAAATAATCTTTTATATCTTTGCGGTGTTAAATATTTCTTTGACATATTAAAGAATAGTTCTATTTGTTAGTTATTGATTGTAAACTGAATATAAAACCAAAAATGAAGTATCGTTTAGAAAGTTGTTCTTAATTGAATCGAATATTTTTTGAGCTGAAATACTTTCTGAAAATACTTAATTATTGTATGATCCTTGTGAGCCGAGTATTTATTTTTTTTATTTCCATTGTTTTACTGACAACAGTAAGCACTACATCGCTATTGAGTCAATGTAATTTTCAGGATGGCCCTTTAGGGGAGACATGTTCAAGTGCCGAATATATTTGCGGAAATAAATTAAATGGATACATAGGAAAATTACGAAAGGAAAATATTACTAAAACATTTTAGAATAATCCAATTAGCCTACCAAATACCGGAGTATGCAACTCTCAAGGCCAATTCGACAATACTTCATGGTTTTCTTTTACAGCTTGTAGCAAAGAAGTGCATATAAGAATTTTTGTTACCAATTGTGCTCATCCAACAGCAAATATAACTGACACTGGTATTCAAACCGGGCTTTACAGAGAGTGTAAAAAAACCAGTAGCGTGGCTTGTGAAGATATAATAGGAGCCACCTCAGGTATTATAAATTTATCATATGACAATTTTATTCTGGAGAACTTGGTTTATTTCGTATTGGACGGATATGCTGCGTCTGTTTGTGAATTTAGGATTGAAGTTGTGAAAGGATTGGACTTGTCAGTTGTCCAACCACCTGATGCTACATTGCTCAAAAAAGGTGCCATTACAGGACAAAACTCAATTATTTGTGCCGATCTACATCAACCTATATCGTATACATTAGCTGAACCGGAGCGTGACGTGCGATTCAATACCAGTTGTGCTCCGCCGCTCAATTTCAACCCCAAAGACAGTATTTGTTACCTATGGAATATCCAACCAGCCACTGGTCGATATTTTAACAAACAGGATTCTACGGGTACGAATGTAGATGTGGTATTCACCCAGCCAGGTACTTATACCATCTCCGCCAATACTCATTTCAACCCGTTTTATTTAGGCAGTTGTGCCAATGCTGCAGCCGGAGATATCATACAATGGACTGTGACAGTTGGAGCACCAGATACAACAACCCTACCTCTTATTTCTATATGCCCCAATACATCTTACACGTACCAGGGTATCCAGGTCAGTCGAGATACCACAATTTTTGATAGCGCTGACCCGTGCCGTGTTAAAATACAAGCATTTAAAGTACAAAGAAATAAGGAAAATCTTTTAACGAAACAATTTGTATGCCCGGGCGAAGCATTCAGGTTTCAGGGTATAGATTACTTTAAAGGCACATTTGAAGTTGTCGACTTGACAGACTGCTCTTTAGTCCATAAATTTGTCGTGGAAGAAAAACCCATCATTGAAATGGACAGCGGAACCAAATTTATTTGTTCTGGTAAAGAATATCTCTTTCAAGGCAAATCTTATAATGCAGGAAATCACATTGTAAAAGATGCTTCCAAATGCGATGTTGTACACAAGTTTAAAGTAGATACTATAGCAATTTCTCTTGGTATGTTTATTGATAACGATATACTCAATTGCAATATAAAGTCTATAAATGCACGAGTTCTTTCTAACACCAACGCACCAGATCCACTGACGTTTATCTGGAAAAATGCAGCCAACAACAATACTGTGGGTCAAACGACGCAAAGTTCGATAACTTTGCCCGGAACATATATTGTCACAGGATCATATCAAGCAAATGGATCATCATGTACTGCTTCTACAAGTTTTACAATAACATCAGATCAGAAACTCCCACAAATCACTGCGTCAATACCATCAGTAAGGTGTATCAATGCTAATGAAAAATATCCTGATATTCTTGTAGCACCGTCAACTCCGCTTGCATCTTCAGAATGGACCATGCCCACAGGACAAAAGCTCCAAGGATTTAGGGCAACAGCTGATTCCATCAATGTAACTACAGGAAAACCATTTCAATTTAAAGCGATCGGATTGAATGGTTGCCAAACAGATACATCATTTATGGTACCTTATAATTTTAACAAAGCGGCCATTACTCTCACCGGAGATATGCTTACTTGTTACCGACCCAAAGATACCATTTTGCTTTCCACCAATCTGACTGTAGATTCTGTTAGGTGGTACAAAGTACTGCCTGACCAGGCATTCTATGGTTCATACCCGACAAAGTTATTCCTTGAAGTGGATGCAGTTGGTGTTTACAAGGCAGAAGTGATGGCATCTGCAAGTAAATGCTGGAGTTATGAGCAGATAAATATAAGTGAAAATAAAGTTCGGCCCGAAGTATCATTAAAAGATGATATCAAATGGCATTGCAATACCTTATCTGTTGAGATCGAACCTCAAGTTACAGCTGGCTCAAATCTCATTTACACATGGAGTACACAAGATGGTACAATTTCAAGTAATAATAAGGACATAAAGCTGAAAGCCACTTCTATTGGTACATATTCTTTAAACGTCCTGGACTCAAAAAATGGATGTCAAAAATCAGGTGATATCAAAATCACCAATGACCCCGAAATACCAAAGGACATATTGCTGGATGTTAAAGATATATCTTGTTATGGCCAAAAAAATGGTCAGGCGATAGTTACATCAGTCAAAGGAGGATATGGTCCCTATCACTTTAAATTGAACCAACAAACAGCAGGTATTCAGAATATCAATCTGGATAAAGGACAATACACCATCGAAGTAAGAGATAAATTTGACTGTGCACACAAAAAGATCTTTAGCATAACAGAACCCAAATTATTTACTGTAGAAACACCCCTGGAAGTCACAATTGCTTTTAATGGAAGTGCTGATCTTACTTTCACTTCCAACTATCCTGAAGACGAAATTGATCAAATAGTTTGGAAAAACAGCAAAGGTATAGTTTTAGGAAATGATTTTGAATTAGATTTTAATTCATTGAAAAACGATATTATTGTGCTCGAAGTTACTACAATCCATGGTTGTGTGGCCACATCACGTATTAATGTTATCGTAGAAAATGAATTGAATTTCTTTATACCAAACATTTTTTCACCCAATAATGATGGCATCAACGATCGGTTGACTATGTTCAAAAACCTGATTCCTATCACATTCAACCAATATGCGATTTATGACCGATATGGCAACAAGGTTTTTCAAACTACCTCCCAGCATTTTAATGAACCAAATGAAGGATGGGATGGCAATGTGCAAGGCCGACCTGTCGAATCAGGAGTCTATATTTTGATCATTGATTATGTAGACTGGGAAGGAAACAGGCAGATATTCAAAAAAGACATCACTGTAGTCCGTTAAACTACCAAACGTAAAGAAAATCACCTTCGATTTAAATGCTATATATGTCCTCCTTACCGGTTAAAGGATCACAATAATTACGTTTCCCACACATCTCAAGGCAAAGACAGACTTTTGCCTATATAATGAAATAAGACTTACAATTAAATTTCTAGTCGACCCTTACAAATTATAAATATTATACACTTGTGAAATATCGAAGCAATGCCTATTGCAAAAAACGATAATTGAGTAAAAAATGTATGTAAATAAATTATAATATCATAATATTATATTAAATTTGCAAGTATTTTGTAAAGTTCGCAAAATAAAATCTCTGTAATACCGTTCATTTTAACACAATATAGCATATAATTATTATGATCAACTTAGGTTTCTTTTTATTTCAAGTTCCAACAGCAGACGTCACTACTGAAGTTCAATCTCAAAGCATCATAGACATTATTGTTTCCGGTGGTATTATGGGGATATTGAACGTTGCAATACTTTTTATACTCTCATTTGCCGCGTTGTATATTTTTATCGAAAGGTGGCTTACAATAGAAAGAGCTGGAAAAATCGATGAAAACTTTATAAATAATATCAGAGGTTCTGTTTCTTCCGGAAACGTAGAAGGAGCAAAAGCCTTGTGTCGCGCAACGGACACTCCAGCAGCTAGAATGATTGAGAAAGGATTGATGCGTATAGGAAAGCCACTAAAAGATATTGATGCAGCAATTGAAAATGTCGGTAATCTTGAAGTGTTTAAACTGGAGAAAAACCTTTCTACCCTCGCAAGTATTTCAGGGGCAGCTCCGATGATTGGTTTTCTCGGTACTGTTACGGGTATGATACTGGCATTCTACAGCATGTCCACACAACAAAATGTAACCCCGGCAGTACTGGCAGCTGGTATTTATCAAGCACTTATCACCACTGCTTTCGGATTAGTGATAGGTATATTTGCATTTGTAGGTTATAACTTACTTGTGGCCAAAGTTGAAAAAGTGGTTTTCCTAATGGAAAAAACAACTATTGACTTTATGGACCTTTTGCAAGAACCAGGACACTAAATGATATAATTGGTCATTGTTTGCATTAAATTAATATCTAATCAAGTCAATTCAAATGGCAGTTAAGAAGAGAAGTAAAATATCAGCAGAATTTAATATGTCATCCTTAACTGACATAATTTTTTTATTGTTGATATTTTTCATGCTGACATCAAATGCGGTTCAAATCTCTGTCCAGCTACCTAAATCAGACTCTACTGCCGTGGCGCCAACAAATCTGCCGATCACGATGCTGGTAGATGGTACAATCACTATTGCGGGCAAGGCATCCTCTGTCTCTAACATGGAGAAAGATGTGGCACTTGCAGTAAGAGAAACTGACAACAAAGAAAACGCTACACTCACCATCATTTCTGAAGTCGGAGTACCATGGGAAAATGTACATAAAGCAATGGCCATTGCCAGCGGACTCAAAATCAAAGCTATCATTGCTACTCAACCTAGTCATAAAAATTAAAAAAGATCATGGCTGTAAAATCAAGAAGTAAAGTCAGTGCACAGTTCAATATGTCTTCATTGACAGACATCATTTTTCTGTTGTTGATATTCTTTATGTTAACATCATCTATTGTCACTCCTAATGCGCTAAATCTTCAACTCCCCGGAAAAAAAACCAGTCCACCACCTCCAAAAGCCAAAAATAAAGTGGTAGCTATAAGCACGGATGGTAACTATACATTGAATGGGTCACCTATCAGTTTTGAAGGTATAAAAAGACAAATGGAATCTTTAAAAAGGATTGATAAAGAAAAAGCAGCAATAGTAGTATCACCAGCGGCAAAAGCCAGCAATGAAACTGTCGTAGCAATACTGGATTTGGCATATAAAATGGAAGTAAGGGCTGTGTTAACGGAGCCAAGTGGATACACGCAAAAAAATTGATCATTGTATAACGAAACCCTAAGAAAATTTAATTCCAAAAAAAATCATTTGTAATTCAGGACATTTAGTATAGATAAGTCATACAATATTAAATTACACGTTTTACAGTTTTAGCTTACAAGTATAATCATCTTACACCATTTATCATCAACCAATTTATTTGAAATGCAAGTATTGAATACTTTATTTCATATCGTATTTTATCAGGTAAGAGATTATGAATAATACCAAAAATAAAAATAAGAGCCTGATTACAAGCCTTGTGATGCATGTACTGCTCATTATTCTTCTCTTATTGCCATTGCTTAGTAAAGTGGAGAAGGAAGATCTTCAAGGCATACTCATAGCCTTTGGTGATCCTGAAGCCGGAATGATGGAAGAAGCAACTCCACAAGAAAATTCCAGCCAGTCTGCAGCCTTGCCTCCCAAACCAATATCCAGTAATGACCGTCAGGAAAACATCAAAACTGATGTCAGAGATGAAGAATCCCCCGTAAAAGCAACGGAAAAAAAGGAAAGCAAGCCTAAAAATGACGAGAAAAAGCCAAAAAGTGACAATACTGAAGAAGTATCGCGAAAAAGATTAGAAGCTGAAAGAACGGCAAAAGAAGCAGAAGAACGCGCTAAAGCAGAAAAAGAAGCGAAAGACCGCGCCGATCAAAAGAAAAAGTACTCTGATCTTTTTGGAAAAGGTCAAGGAACTAATAATAATACAGGAAATCAAGGAACAGACAAAGGTAGCCCTGACGGCAAGGCTCTGGAAGGTATTACCAAAGGCTCAGGACGTGTAGGTGGTGGATTGTCAGGAAGAGGCGTCGAGTATGAACCATCATTTTCTGATAATTCTCAAAAAACAGGAAAAGTAAACCTTTCTATTTGTGTGGATAATACCGGACGAGTCGTGAAGGCAGAATTTACTCAAAGAGGGTCAACCACTTCAGATGCATATCTTATTGATCTGGCAAAAAAATCAGCTATGAAATACAAATTTTCAAAGTCTGACAATGAAGTGCAATGTGGTACAGTTTTGGTCGATTTTAAAGTGCGGTAATAGAAGTTGCGCTTTATAGCTTTTGAAAGATGACTACTCTTATACTGTCCGTATATTTCATTTTTAAGGAATATGATTTTTCTATATGTTTCATGGTCTCAAGGTTATAAAAGGAGACGTGAGTATAATCTCTGATGTAGTACCAGTCTGCAAATTTATCCATATCATGCCAAAATTCTGTCATAACTGCAAGATGCCCACCAGTTTTTATTAGTGAGACCATCTTTTTTATGTCAACGTCCGGTTGATGAAAATGCTCAAATACTTCAGTAGAAATGATAAAATCATATGTTTTTCCAGGTATTTGCGGAAAGAAAAATGGATCATAAACATCACAAAGAATATTTTTCCGTGCCAGGAGCTCACTTGTTGTCTTAGATGGTCCGCATCCATAATCCAGGCCTACATCATCCTGGTTGATCTGAGCTAGCATAGGAGTGATTGCTTTTTCCAAAAAATTGAGGTAACCATCATCTTTTTCACTATTTTGATGAAATTTATATCTTTTTTTTTCATCCTTTTCATCCGGTAAAGTCAGTCGATCAGCAAATACTAAATTACAGTTCCTACAAAAATAATAGTGCCTGATTTTGAAACTAAATGCTGTTTTTTCAACATCTGTTTTTAAACAAAGTGGACATTGGAGATTATTATCAGCATCATTCATACAAAACTACTTCTGTATTTTATACACAAAACTAAGGATTTTAGGACTATATTTGTCACTTATAAGATGATTAATTCAGATGAGTAAAAAGATAAAATGGGGTATATTGGGGTGTGGAAGGATTGCCCGCAAATTTGCTGATGATTTAAGTCTAAGTAAAACAGGGTATTTATATGCTTGTGCCTCCAGAGATAAAGAAAATGCTCAAAACTTTGCCGATAAGTATGGTGCAGAAAAAATATTTACAGACTATGAATCATTGGCCAATTGTAAAGAAATTGATGCCATATATATTGCTACTCCACACTCACATCATTTTGAACATACAGCTCTTTGTCTTAATGTAAAAAAAGCTGTATTGTGCGAAAAACCACTCAGTGTAAATCAACAACTCACAGATCAGCTCTTTGACTTAGCAAGACAAAACCATGTCTTATTGATGGAAGCTATGTGGACTGCTTTTCTCCCGGGGATCATAGCGGTAAAAAATGAAATCCAAAAAGGCACAATTGGTCATGTCAGACATTTGACTGCTGATTTTGGTTTTCAAGGTTCATTTGATCCCAAAGGTCGTCTTTATGATATCAATTTGGCCGGTGGTTCCTTATTGGATATAGGGATTTATCCGTTGTTTATTTCTATATACCTTCTCGGAATGCCTGAAAATCTATATGCATCCGGCCATATCATAGATACAGGCGTTGATGATGAGTGTGCCATTTTGCTTCAATATTCCAATAGTGCAACAGCTGCGTTGTATTCCACAGTGTCAATGATGACTGATACCAAATGTGAAATCTTTGGCACAAAAGGTAAAATACTTATACCAGGTCGATTCCATGAACAATCCTGTTATTTCTTAGAAACAGAAAATGGCTCTCAAAAAGTGGAAGCAGGTAAATCCGGTCATGGATATTATCATGAAATTGAACATTTTAACCAATGTTTGTTCAATAATATACTCGAAAGCAATGTCATGAATCATAAAATGTCCCAAAACATAGCCAAACTTATGGATCTCACCCGAAAAAAAATAGGACTGACTTACCCTTGGGATTAATCCGTCTTATAGTATTGTTTGATTTGTATTGCTAGTATTTAGCTACCACACATCAGGCAACCTTCATCCATATTGCAAACTGCTCCTTCAGCTAAGGCTTGAACTTCTTCAGTTTCCTTTGTAGCCTGCACTCTTTGATGTTGTTCGTCCAGTGTAAATTTGATAGGGTCAACTGCAGCCTTGCTTCTGAGGTAGTACATACCCGTTTTAAGCCCCTTCTGCCATCCATAAAAATGCATAGAACTCAACTTCGCAAAATTTGGGTTTTCCACAAATAGATTAAGGCTTTGAGACTGACAAATGAAGGCTCCCCTATCCGCTGCCTGATCAATGATGATCTTCTGACTGATTTCATATACCGTTTTGTACAATGCTTTCAGGTCGGCAGGTATTTCAGGGATATTGGCAACTGATCCGTTAGCTGCCATCAATTTTTGTTTTAGATTGTCATTCCATAACCCAAGACGTGTCAGATCTTTCAAGAGGTGCTTATTCACTATAATGTATTCTCCTGAAAGTGTCCTTCTGGTGTAAATATTTGAAGTATAAGGTTCGAAACACTCATTATTACCTAAGATTTGTGAAGTTGATGCGGTTGGCATCGGCGCCAGTAAAAGACTATTTCTCAATCCTGATTTCACCACCCTTTGCTTTAGTGTATCCCAGTCATATTTCGCAGAAGGTATAATGCCCCACATATCAAACTGCAAAATACCCTGACTGGCAGGTGATCCTTTAAATGATTGATATTGCCCGAATTTTTCGGCCTGCTCACATGATTCTTCTACAGCAGCGTGATAAATAGTTTCAAATATATCCTTATTCAATTTTGAAGCCTCCGGACTATCAAACGGCATACGCATCAATATGTAAGCATCTGCCAAACCTTGTACTCCAATACCTATAGGTCTGTGACGGAAATTTGAATTTTTCGCTTCTTCAACAGGATAATAATTGATATCAATTATTTTGTTAAGATTGCGTGTGATCACCTTAGTAACTTCATGCAACTTTTCAAAATCAAATGATTTTTTCTCTTCGTCCACAAACTTGGAAAGGGATATGGATGCAAGATTACAAACTGCTACTTCATCAGGTGCTGTATATTCTATGATTTCAGTGCATAGATTGCTGGATTTGATGGTGCCAAGATTTTTTTGATTGGATTTTCTGTTACAAGCATCTTTGTACAAAATGTATGGGGTACCGGTTTCTATCTGAGACTCCAAAATTGCAAACCACAAGTCCTGAGCCTTGATAGTTTTTCGGGCTCTGCCTTCTGATTCATACTTATGGTACAATGCTTCGAATTCACCACCATAACAATCATGTAGTCCAGGAGCTTCATTGGGGCAGAAAAGTGACCAGTTTCCATTTTCTTTAACCCTTTCCATAAATAAGTCAGGTATCCACATGGCGTAAAACAAATCTCTGGCACGCAATTCTTCTTTACCATGATTTTTCTTTAGATCCAGGAAGTCATAAATGTCGGCATGCCATGGTTCAAGATAGACCGCAAATGCTCCTTTTCGTTTTCCACCACCCTGATCTACATATCTTGCCGTATCATTAAATACTTTTAACATCGGTATCAGGCCGTTGGAAGTACCACCTGTACCTTTAATATATGATCCTTTTGCACGTATATTGTGTACAGATATGCCTATACCTCCTGCAGATTGGGAGATTTTTGCACATCTTGTTAATGTCTCAAAAATACCAGGAATACTATCGTCGGTCATACTGAGCAGAAAACAAGATGACAATTGTGGCCTTGGAGTACCTGCATTGAAAAGTGTCGGTGTGGCATGAATGAACCATTTTTCTGACATAAGATGATAAGTCTCAATAGCGGCATCTATGTCATATCCATGGATACCTACAGATGCTCTCATCAAAAGGTGCTGCGGTCTTTCAACCACATCTCCATCCATCCTTAATAAGTATGATTTTTCCAGCGTTTTAAAACCAAAATAATCAAAGCTATAATCTCTATCGTATATTATGGCTGAGTCCAAAGTGTCCCCGTGGTGCCTTATAATCTCGATCGTCTGATCAGAAATTAATCCTGCTCTTTGATTTGTTTTAGGATCAATGTAATTATAAAGATTTTCCATAGTAACAGAAAAAGACTTTTCTGTGTTTTTGTGTAGGTTTGATACTGCGATCCGCGCAGCAAGAAGAGCATAATCCGGATGTATTGCGGCCATAGTAGCAGCTGTTTCTGCCGCAAGGTTGTCCAATTCTGTAGTCCGGACACCATCAAAAAGGCCTTGTATTACTTTTTTGGATATCTCAATAGGATTAACAAACTTAGAGTTTAGACCATAACAGAGTTTGTTGATTCTTGCTGTTACTTTATCAAAACTTACAGCTTCCCTTTTGTTACTTCTTTTAATTACCTGCATTTTAAAATTTGTGTTTAGCGATGATTCAATTAAGAGTATGTTTAAATTTTTATGTTTGAGCGAAAGCGAGGAAATTTAATTTTGGACAAGGCATATTTTGCAGTCGTAGCCGGAAGTTCAAGCGTAGCTTGACGCGGTACGCCGAAAAATATAACGCTGGATAAAATTAAATTTGCCGCTTGGAGCCAAATGATAAAAGTTTAAACATACTCTAAATAGATTGTTACCCTTGAGTAAGTGTCTGGTTATTAAGAAATTTAATATGTAAGTATAAGTTCTAAAAATCGGCTTCCAAAGTAAATACCTGATTTTCTTTCTCAGCCATAACTCCTGCTTTTTGATAATCTCCTACCCTTTTCTCAAAAAAGTTGGTCTTCCCCTGCAGTGATATCATATCCATCCAGGGGAATGGATTTTCCACGTTATACACCTTTGGATTTCCAAGCGACACCAGTAATCTATCTGCCACAAATTCGATATATTGACACATGAGATCGGCATTCATTCCTATAAGGTTGACAGGCAAAGCATCAGTGACAAATTCTTTTTCTATAATTACGGCATCTGTGATTAGAGCGTGGATGGTTTCTTTCGGCAATTTATTGACAATGTGATTGTTGTAAAGCAGACATGCAAAATCGCAATGCATTCCTTCATCTCTGCTGATCAGTTCGTTTGAAAATGTAAGACCCGGCATCAGGCCTCTTTTCTTCAGCCAGAATATTGAACAGAACGAACCCGAGAAAAATATACCTTCCACTGCTGCAAATGCAATGAGCCTTTCTGCAAAACTGCCATTGGAGATCCATCTAAGAGCCCAATCTGCCTTTCTTTTTACACAATCAACCGTATCAATGGCATTTAATAAGTAATCTTTTTCAGCATTGTCTTTTATTAATGTGTCTATAAGTAAAGAATATGTTTCAGAATGAATATTTTCCATCATGATCTGAAACCCATAGAAAAATTTAGCTTCTGTATATTGAACTTCTCTTACCATATTCTCAGCAAGATTTTCATTGACTATACCATCACTGGCTGCAAAAAAAGCTAAAACATGTTTTATGAAATGTTTTTCATCATCATTCAATCTATGTTCCCAATCAGCTACATCCTGATGGAGGTCAATTTCTTCAGCTGTCCAAAAACTTGCTTCACATTTTTTATAAAAACTCCAGATATCATCGTGCTCTATGGGAAACAAGACAAATCTTCCCGGATTATCTGTAAGGATGGGTTCATTAGTAATACTCATGATGCTATTATATTTATTGATTTAATTTTTTGTGCCGTTGCTGAAAAAAAGGATGATTGACTCAGTTGGCGTATTAAAATCAATTCAGTAACGGGGTGCAAATTAATGAAGAAAAATTACAAAAAACTATAATATCAAATACGAAGTTATCCACACAATGTGGATAACTTTACAATGCTTTAAAAATCAACCCACTACGCCACAAATTAAATAGGTTATATGTGGATAACTTTTAATACGTAAATTTAAAGCATTGAAATAAGATAGGATATATATGATAAAAATTTTAAATAATTGTTGGTGAGCTTACCTTAATACTAGTAAAACTCATCATAAATAGACTCAATCACTTCCTTCTGGAGAAATAATAGACCACTCCAAATCCCATAATCAGGGAAATAACAATGATAATGGGAAATGCATATTTCAAATTTCGGAAAGGCATATATTCAAGATTCATACCATAGAAACTGGCCACCATCGAAGGTACTAACAATATGATAGTAGCAATGGTAAGTTTATGAATTATGACATTAAGATTGTTGGAAATGATCGAAGCATATGCCTCCATAGTTCCGCTTAAGATATTGGTGTATACATTGGACATTTCCAGTGCTTGAGAATTGTCAATAATAATATCTTCAAACAAGTCTGCATAAGGCTCTTCATTGCCTATTTTTAGCAAATCAGTTCGTTTGAGTTTCATTTTGAGTAGTTCATTTGTACTCAGACTACTCACAAAATATACCAATGATTTCTCAATTCTTAATAATTGCTGCAGTTCAGAACTCCTACTGGAATTGTACAACTCACGTTCGATAAGATTCCTTTTGAGGTTGAGTTTTTTTAAACATTCTAAGAACCTGTACACATTTTGCTCGAATATCTGTAGGACAAACAAATTTTTATCAGCAGGATTGAAATTTTTGACCTTGTTTTCTTCAAACTTGTCCAGAACCGGATTCTCATCAGAACATACAGTGATCACTTGATTTTCGGTCAAAATAATACCTATAGGGACAGTAATATAAATAGCTTCGCTATCTTTGCTTTCTTCATTTAAGATAGGACTGTTTATAAGTATTAAAGTGGAATGGTCTTCTTTTTCAAATCTTGACCTTTCATCTACGTCCAAAGAATCTGTCAGGAAATCCAACGGCACATCTAGGCTTACGGCCAGACGATCCAATTCTCCATGTTCAAATGGCGGGTGAACATTGATCCATGAAGCATGTGATTGTGTTTCTGTTTGCTTCAATTCTCCATTTTTTTTTGTAAAAAACTTTATCATTCTCCTCAGTATCCATTTTAAAAGGTTAAAATTGCAGCAAAAACACAAATTAAAATCACAAATATAAAAAATAAATTGGCAAAAAAAAAAGATGTCATGATAAACGCATGATAAAAAACATATAGGTGCTAGATTTATGAATATTAAGCCGGAATTAATTTGTCATTTAGATGAACATATTGTATTTTTTTACGCAAGTTTAATTAGGATTAAGAGTATATTTATTTTTTTATGTTTGATCGCGAAAAATATGATGCAGGTTAAAATAAATTTGCCACTTGGAGCCAAATGATAATGGTTTGAAAATACTCTAATACAGATATTTAAAATACATTTTCAAAATTATATATATTATAAAATAATATCATATATTTGTATCATTTTTATAAATCAATATATTGCATCATGCAAAAAATGTATCTGTTTAAGATTCTAGTATTTGCTAATTCGATTTTGGTCACTGCTTGCAGCCCCAAAAATTCAGAAATATTGGTCAAATCTGATCCTAAAAACGCTGAAGTCAAAACAAAAGATATTGATGATAAAACAAGTCAATCTTCTTCATCAAAGGGTGAAAGTGAAATTGTTTTCGCTTTTGACTTCAAAAAAGATATAATTCTGAGTGATGTGCTTGATTTTGCAAAAAGTCAGAATAAGCCAGTTTTTTTAGATATCAATGCGTCATGGTGCGCTCCATGTAAGTTGATGCAAAGAGATGTGTATACTCACCAGGAAACTGCACAATATTTTAACGATAACTTTATCAATTATAAGGTGGATATTGACCTAAATGAAGGTCCTGATTTAAAACTAATTTATGAAATTACTACTATTCCCACACTTTTATGGCTTGATAGCAGGGGCCGGGTTATTTACAGAAAGGAAGGTGCATGCTACCATAAAGAGCTTCTAAAAAATGCAGAAATTGCCCTCCAAAAAGCAAAAAACAATCATTAGGAATTCCATCTAAATTCCAAGTTTTGTATTTCTCATAAAAAATGAATTTTAGAGATAATTTCATTTTATGATTTCATAATAATAAGTGAATAAGTAAAAATAGTGAAATTTTCCTACTATAAATATATATTTGTAGTATTTTTGTGACATATTAGCATATTATTTGTCTATATCAATATTACCCCATTAATGATATAGTATTGGTAGATATAATTTCTAATTCCTTCCTTAAAGGAAATGAAGTATAATAATTGATGTGCAAACTTAATATTAAGTATATATTTTTTAATTTAATAACTAAACATTTACATTATGAGAACCATTAAAACTTTATTTCTTGGAGTTTTTACATTTTTTGTTCTTGGTCTATCGGCACAGCCTGAAGCTGGTATGCCTTCAGTACCGGGAAAGTGTTATGCAAAATGTGAGATTTCCGATCAGTATGAAACAGTTACTGAAAAAATCATGACCAGAGCGGCCAGCAGCAGAGCTGAGATCACAGGAGCCAAAATCGAGACAATGACAGAAAGACTTCTTAAAAGAGAAGCAGCCGGTTCTGTTTCTGTGTCAGGAGCAAAATTCGAAAAAGTAAGTCAACAAGTTCTAACCAGAGAGGCAAGTAGTGCTTTGACGGTTGTTCCAGCTAAATTTACATCCACTACACAACAATTAGTTTCAAAAGAAGCCGGTACCACGTTGAGCGTTGCTGCTGCGAAAGCAGAAACTGTGACAGAACAAGTCATGGTAAAAGATGCTTACACCGAGATTAAGGTGATTCCTGCCAGATTTGAAACAGTAACTGAAGAAGTAGTGCTGGAAAATGCATATGAAACAGTTACTGTAGTTCCGGCAAAATATGAAACTATGACTGAACAGGTTTTGGTCAGAGATGCCTACACTACTCTAAGTGTTGTTCCTGCCAAATACGAAACAGTGACTGAACAAGTCCTTGTAAAAGATGCTTACACTACATTGACAACTGTACCTGCAACTTATGAAACTGTAACTGAAGAGATTAAAATTGCTGATGCATACACAAGAATCGAAAAAGTAGCTATGCAATTTGAGACTACAACTGAAAGAGTAGAAACAGCTCCAGCAAGTACTAAATGGGAGAAAAAAAGAGCAGATAAAAATTGTCTATCTGCCAATCCAGACGACTGTATGGTTTGGTGTTTGGTCGAAATACCAGCAAGTTATACCACCATCACAAAAAAAATTGCAAAAGGTTGTGCTGCCGGTTATGAAGCTAGCGGGGATGATTGTATAAAAACTATCGAAGTACCTGCACAATATACAAAAAGAACATACGAAAAGACAAAAACACCTGCATCAACTACAAGTGTGACAGTTCCTGCTAAATATGAGTCAAGATCTTATCAGAAATTAGTTAGTGCTGCTACTACCACAACAGTAAGCGTTCCTGCAAAATATGAGACAAGATCATATCAAAAATTAGTGAGTCCTGCTACTACTTCTAAAGTTTCAGTTCCTGCAAAAATGGGCAAAAGATCTTATCAGAAATTGATCAGTCCTGCAACAACTGAAGTAGTAAATGTACCTGCAAAATATGAGACAAGATCTTATAAAAAATATACAAGCGGATCAGCAATTTCTACAGATGTGCCAGCTCAATATGTAACTGTAAAATATGAAAAATTGGAGAGTCCTGCTACTACTTCTTCAGTAGCATCTGCAGCTCAATATGGTACAAGAACATATGAAAAATTAGTATCTGACGCAGTTGCCACACCTGTAGCTGCAAGTAGTGCAAGTACATATGAAACTGTAACCATGAGAAAACTTGCTGCACCTGCTTCAGTAAGCAAAATTGAAAGTGCTGCTGAATATACTACCATAACCAAAAGAAAACTTGTAAAAGCAGGTGGTTTTTCAGAATGGAGAGAAATCGTTTGTGATACAGATGTAACAACTGATTTAATCAGAAGAGTACAAAGAGCATTGAAAGAAAAAGGTTATGACATCGGACCTGCTGGTGAAGATAATATCATTGGAGTAGATACTAAAGCTGCTTTGAGAAAATATCAAAAAGATAATAATCTTCCTGTTGGAAATCTTGATTTTGAAACTCTTAAGTCATTAGGAGTAAAATAATTTCTGCAAAAAGAAATTTTTAGTTAAAATCTTACAAGATGCCGTTTGTGTTCATTTACAAGCGGCATTTTTTTTAGTCCCTAAGTTGATGCCCTTCACCTAAGAGTATGTTTAAATTTTTATTGGCTTAAAATCAATGTATCATGAACCTGACTTCAAAATAATCGCCTTATTTAGTTCACCTGCCCGCCTATGATATAGTTGTCAGGTAGGCTAAATGCGTTGATTATTTTATCGCCAGAACCATAATCTCTTGATTTACAACTAAGAAAATATTTAAACATACTCTAATTCTGATATATCATTTTGATTGTTTTATTGTTAAATTTCTTTTTTATCTCCTATGATCATCCGAAATAAATGGAAGTACTGACTATAATTTCTTATATGGAAATGATGTTGACAAAATCATGGAACTACTATATGAATATCTCTTGGAATTTTTCCTTACATTCAGATCAGATAGGTTAAGTTTTACTGCAGAGGCAAAAGGATGTAAAAATAAAATGCGCTGTCTCTTTGAATGTTGAAAAAAATAACAATATATCCATGGTGAGACTTTGTTGATCAGTTCATCTTCTCTAAGTACATTTTTCTCTAAAATTTTGAAATTTAGTTTAACTTGTCGCGTATATACATCCAAACAGATGTGCATAATAAGTAAATGTCAAACTTCAAAACAGAACGCTGCCATGGTCTGACCGATCAAGAGATCATCCAAATGTCGTTGACAGATTTGGAGTATTTTGCTTGCCTGGTGTTAAAATATGAAGTCCGTCTACTGAACTATATCAAAAAAATATCCCAAAGTAATCATGATGAAGCCGAAGATATCCTACAGGAAGCTTTCATCAAAATATGGAAAAATCTTCATGGTTATGACCCTAGATTGACATTAGAAAGTTGGATTTTCAGGATCGTACACAACGAAACCATCAGCTTTTGGCGCAAAAAAACATCTTACTCCAAAGATAAGGTTGTAAGCATTGATGACGACCGAATCATGAACTCACTTTCAGCTGAAAACATCAATCATGATGATGTGGATTCAGTGTCCAGGCTCATAGAAGATATCTTGCCTTTGCTCAAATTAGAATATCGGGAAGTACTTGTCCTTAAATTCCTGGAAGACAAAAGCTATGAAGAGATTTCTGACATCTTAAAAATACCCGAAGGTACTGTAGCTACCAGAATCAACAGGGCCAAAAAGTCATTTAGAGAACTGGCATCCGGTAAATTTGATAACTCCATATTTAAATAATACGAATATGAACAACGCACAAAAAATCCTGGAAAAACTTCAGCATGACAACATCCGGCCTCAGCCCCGTTGGATATTTACATCTAAGGAATGGATTAAATGGCTGGCATACATTACATTTATTCTTGTTGGCAGTTTATCATTATCGATCATACTTTTTGCCATATCAGTCAATGGATTTGATATGATCCAGCACTTCAGGCATTCTGGAATGGAAGCGATTTTGGTGTTGGCCCCTATATTATGGCTGGGATTATTGATATTTTTTATTGGTGCTTCCATTGCGAGCATCATGCAGACCGGCAGAGCTTACAAATATTCATTCAGCAGATGGATCGGTCTGAGCACAGGTATCAGTATGGCACTGGGCACCTTGTTTTTTATCACAGGTGGTGCGCGGTGGTTGGAACAAAAATTTGAAACCAATATAGAGTCTTACGAAAGCCTTCTTGAGAAGAAATCAACTATTTGGAGTCAGCCAGATTTGGGCACTTTATCAGGTGAAATTACAGATACAGAAGAAAACTCTTTTACTTTAAAAGATTGGAAAAATCAACTTTGGACCATTCAAACGACTGATGCTTTCATAGCCCCGGTGCTTGATATTCAGTCAGGTGTACAGGTGAAAATCAATGGTAAAAAAGTAAATGATAAAGTATTCATAGCAGAAAAAATCAGACCTTGGGGCGGAGCACCTGGTAAGTGTAAGGATGATACTGTACAATAATTGTTATTTTTTTTTGAAAAAGTGAAAGAAAATGTAAGGTACTGCGTAATATAAAAGAATCAATATTGATTCATGATCACAAAAAATACCATTACGATGAGACATTCATTTATATTATTTACTCTGACATTATTTGTTTTGGTTACCGGATTTGCTCCGAATACCAAAATTACACTAACTGATTCTGAAAAGGACGGATTGCTACTGATGCGTGAGGAAGAAAAACTGACTCATGAAGTATATACTGCCATGTTTGCTAAGTGGAATCACAAGGTTTTTAACAATATAAAGCAAAGTGAAGCCTATCACGGAGAATTGGTAAAAGGATTGATAACCAAATATGGACTGAATGATCCTTATGTCGCGGAAATTGGAAAATACAAAAACGAAACGCTCCAAAAACTGTATAATAAGTTGATTACCAAAGGAAAAATTTCTTTAGTTGATGCATTTGAAGTAGGTGCCTTGATAGAAGACATTGATATTGCTGATTTGGACAAACTTATCACTGCAACACAAAATGCTGATTTAAAAGATGTTTATGAAACCCTCAATTTGGGTTCGAGAAATCACATGCGAGCCTTTGATAAACAATTGAGAAGAAATAATATCATTTATAAACCTACATATATAACTCAGGAGAGATTTGAAGCCATCATCAAAGGTGACCACGAAACCTGTGTCGATAATAAAGCCATTGGTTTTGAAGGTGCTTCCACCAAAGGTTGTGTCGGAAATGGTGGTAAAGCGTGTGCCGGTGGAAATGGGGCAAAAGCGTGCGCAGGAAGTGTTGGAAAAAACTCCGGTCAGGGTATGGCCTTTTGCAATGGTTCAATAGCAAACAGAAAAGGCTGTTGTAAATAATCAATGAGAGTCCTTTTCATTTAAAAAATTTAGGTAATATGAACAAGTTAATATATACAGGCGTCATTGCCTTGTTGGCATTGATTTCCTGTACCAAAGATGATCAGATAGTAAGTAAACTGACCGATCAGGAAAAATCAGACCTCATCTTTTTACGTCAGGAAGAAAAACTAGCTCACGATGTTTATGTATATGCTTTTAAAAAGTATGGAATCACTATTTTTAACAATATTTCCAATAGTGAACAGACCCACATCACTAATATGACAGACTTGCTAACCAAATACAAAATTGTGGACCCTGCTTCAGGGTTGCAGGAAGGCGAATTTGCAGATTTTCAGCTACAAACCTTATACCATCAGTTGATAACAAAAGTGAACATTTCTTTGAAGGATGCTCTTGAAGCAGGTGCAACTATAGAAGATCTGGATATCAGCGACATACAATCATTTTATAAAAATACTACAAAAGCTGACATAATTCAGGTATATGAGCTGCTCACCTGTGGTTCCCGCAATCATTTAAGAGGATTTACCGGTCAATTGAAAACTTTGGGCAGTAGTTACACGCCACAATTTTTGACAGACGGTGAGTACCAGACCATATTGAGTGGCAGTCATGAACACTGCGGTAAATAATACACTGAATTTCACTTGAAAAAAACAAACCGTGCCGTTGATGTACCCTATCAACCGGCACGGTTGTTTAATCAATTAGATGCAATTCATCTTTGTGTTACCCTATTCAATCCTTTGTGTTACTGCTATTCAATCAAAATCTATTTCAAAGGAATAGAAGTAATAAATGAAACCGACTCATCATGTCCATTTCCAATAAGTCTTTTTTGACTATATACACCAGCCATAAGACACTTGTTTGAAGGCTAGTCTTCATCACATTCCACAATCCATTTTGTGATGTGGATGCTTTATATAGGTATTGGAACGAAAAAATCTGAAATAATTGATGAAAAGATAAAGTTTAACTGGTCTTCTTGCTATACTTTCTAAATGCCTGAATGAGTTGATACCCAAGATAAGTGATAACTATACGCCAAAAGAAATCTACTAATCTTGTCCAACCAGTAATCGGATAGTAATCATGTCCAACTAGTATTAGAAATTCTCCTTTCCTTAATTTTTTTACTAATTATCTGATTTAAATCAGTTTGTTTCATTTCAATATATAATAATTTCAATCTATAACAAACTCTTAAACCTTGGTCTTCTCGGTTGGACATTGCCCAATCTCTCTATCTTGGCTGCTTCGTAATCACTAAAGTTTCCTTCAAAAAATACTACCTGCGAATCATCTTCAAATGCAAGAATATGGGTCGCCAACCTGTCTATAAACCATCTATCGTGAGATATCACCAGCACACAACCAGCAAAATTTTCTATGGCTTCTTCGAGTGCGCGCAAAGTATTGACGTCAATATCGTTGGTTGGTTCGTCCAGAAGTAAGACGTTTCCACCTTCTTTGAGCGTCATCGCCAGATGTACTCGATTGCGCTCTCCACCTGACAAAACGCCCACTTTTTTTTGTTGATCAGATCCAGCAACGTTAAACTTACTAAGGTAAGCCCTTACATTTACCTGCGTTTTACCTACCATGATCAGTTCCTGACCTTTTCCTACCGCTTCCATGACAGTCAGATCCGGCTTGAGGTCTGCATGAGATTGATCCACATAACTGAGATGCACCGTATCGCCGATGGTAATAGTTCCACTATCCGGCTTCTCCACACCCATGATCATGCGGAAAAGGGTGGACTTACCTACCCCATTTGGTCCAATGATCCCTATTATGGCATTTTTGGGAATGGATGTGGTAAAATTATCTATCAATACTCTATTCCCGTACGCTTTGGAGACTCCATTGATATCGATCACTTTGTCCCCTAGGCGATCGCCCGGTGGTATGAAGAGCTCCAGCTTGGCTTCTTTTTCTTTAGCCTCTTCATTCTGTAGTTTATCATACGCATTCAGACGGGCTTTCCCTTTAGCCTGTCGCCCTTTGGCTCCCATTCTGACCCATTCCAATTCGCGTTCTAAAGTCCTGCGTCTTTTTGATTCTGTCTTTTCTTCCTGCGCTAATCTTTTGGCTTTCTGTTCCAGCCATGATGAATAATTGCCTTCCCAAGGTATCCCTTCTCCCCTATCCAACTCAAGTATCCAACCAGCAACATTATCCAAAAAATATCTGTCGTGTGTCACTGCTATTACTGTTCCAGGGAAGTTTTTAAGGTATTGTTCCAGCCAGTGTACAGACTCGGCATCAAGGTGGTTTGTAGGTTCATCAAGCAGCAAGATATCAGGCTGACTAAGCAACAGTCTGCACAATGCTACTCTGCATTTTTCCCCGCCAGAACATACGCTGATCTTTACATCTCCTTCCGGACAACGAAGTGACTCCATGGCTGTCTCCAGCTTATGGTCAATGTTCCAGGCATCGTAGTGATCCATTTTTTCCATGAGTTCTCCCTGAACATCAATGGCTTTCATCATTTCGTCATCATCGAGGGGTTCACATAGTTTAATGTTGATATCTTCATAAGCTTTGATCGTATCCATGATGTGCTGAACACCCTCTCCTACTATTTCCCTCACCGTTTTTGAATCATCGAGTTGTGGTTCCTGCTCCAGATAGCCTATCTTATAGTCTTTGTCAAAGGTGACTTTACCCTGATAATTGTTGTCAAGTCCGGCAATGATCTTGAGCAAACTGGATTTGCCCGAACCATTGAGACCCAAGACGCCTATTTTAGCTCCATAATAGAAGGAAAGCCATATATTTTTTAATACTGTCTTTTGTGGTGGAAAGGTTTTCGTAACACCTTCCATAGAAAAAATCACTTTATTGTCTGCCATAATTTTAATTCATTTTTAAAAGCAGGCAAAGGTAAGGTAAATTGTTCAGCTATAAGAAATCGGTTTAATAAAATTTTGAGTTTCAAAAACAATATTTTTCAATATTTTAAAAATCCATTATACTACAAACCAATGACTTAATATGTCAAATTTTGTTTTTTTAATTTAATCCCTGCCTGCATTTGATGGCAAAATCCAGATGTATATGATCGCAGTTGTAAACGACGATGATGGGAGTGAAAAGTGCTCATGTCTTATGCAAATAAACTGACATAAACCAGGATTAAAAAAAATCACCATCATTGTTTTCTGTTTCATGATTTAAGCATTTGTTTAAAAAATGAAATTTTTTACCCTTACACTTCACTAATCACCTTACTTTCATTAACTTATGATATATAGTTTTACCATTACGTTGGATTTTCAAAAGGTAAATACCTTCAGACAAATCAGATATCATTAACGATTTTTCAGTCGTGATACCATACCTAATAATATGTCCATTAATGTCTGAAATGATGTATATGAAGTCTTCTTTTACGCCTGATATTTGTATCAAGTCACTGGCAGGATTAGGAAAAATGCTTAAATCATTTACCTCCATCTGCAGAGAAACTATCTTAGAGTACTCAAACCTACCGTCATAATCTACTTGCCTGAGTCTGTAGTAATTTTTTCCAAGAAGAGGGTCCTTGTCGACAAATGTATATTCTATTTCTTCATTACTGTTTCCATGTTCATTCACCCACCCTATTTTTACAAATTCGATACCATCAGCAGAACGCTCAATTTCGAAGCCTGCGTTGTTGATTTCACCGAGGCTTGACCACGTGAGTTCAGCATGGTTTCTTATAATTCTTGCATCGAAATGTTTACTGAATTTAATGGATAATGGTGCACCATTCATTGTGACCCAAAAAAAAATGTCGCAAGTGTAAAGTTGATCAATACGAAGAGTATAGCCAGTAGGGTCTAGTAAAACTCCATCTGGATAAGTATTTAGTTCAAAATCAGTATAGTATACAGTCCAGTCATCAGCCCTAAATCTTAGTGTAAATAATTCACCAGCGTTGAGACTATATGAATCGCCTGTTCCTGTTGACATATCAACGGTGTTAAAACCGGTTACAGGAATAAAACTCTTGGTCCAAACAACATTTTGAAAACCTAAACTACTCTTGCAAATGTTAATATAGCCATTTCCTGATCCATAAGATACATATGAATGAAACTTCACTGATGTTAAAATACCATCTTCACAAGCTTACAAAGTTTGTCCTCTATGAAATCCAAATCCTTGAACCGTAGCCAGAGTCAGGGAATAAGTACCAGCAGCTGCAATAGAACTTGCTGTAAAGCCTACTCCAAAATTCGATACGGTACCAATTCCAGACGTATCATGGAGCACAGGTCTAATGTCCAAGAAATAGCATTCTGTGGGCACGACTTACTAATATCAGATGAAGCACATCCAAAATTTCCTAAAATAGTTAGAGAATCAACCGGACAATCCAGAACTGGTATGGTAGTCGGTGATTGATTACAAAATACTGAAACTGGTGCTTTATTGCCCTCCTTAAGGGTAAAGGATGGATTTGAAGGGCATAAGCATATAGCTAAACATTTTACTGTAATTTTTGTAGCTGCATGAATCCCTGTTTCGACACACATCTTCAGCTGCGCATTGCATGGTATGTATTACAACATTGGTAAGATTATGTGAGGAACCGATAGCTACGAGCGTACCATCCAGATAACACGGTACCAATCAGACGCAAGGAAGAATTTCTGGAGTTATTAAAATCATCTTTCTCATAAAATCTAAAATCTACCCGATAGTAGTCCTCATGTATACCAAAATACCAAATATCTCCTTACCTTCGCTACAGATTTTACTTTCAAAATTTGGAAAATAACAATTCAACCAGAGAAATTAACCCTAATGGCCTGATATTATTATGGGCTTTTGCTGAATCTGGCATTGGGGGCATTCTCCATGCACTCAAGTTGCCTTTTACAGGTATTTTTGTAGGTGGTATTGCTATTATATGCATATCCTTATTGTCATATTTTACCAATAATAGACTGACCATATTAAAAGCATTAGGTGTAGTCTTACTTGTAAAGTTTACAGTAAGTCCTCACTCGCCTTGGCAGGCTTATGTGGCCGTAGTATTTCAAGCATATCTCGGGTATTTTTTGTTCAAAAGCAATAAACACTTTAATGCAAAATGCCTGATTTTCAGTCTCGTCTGCATGTTGGAGTCCGCCATCCAACGTGTGTTGATTATGGTATTTATATATGGGATGACCTTTATGAAAGCAGTCGACAAAGCCGCACTTTCGTTTGCCCAGACACTGGGTATCAACGAAATTCCATCTTTTGTTTTCGGTGTTTTTAGTATTTATATTTTTCTGCACATTGTTGCGGGAGTTATACTCGGATTGTGGCTACCTACGATACCACACAAATTATGGAACCTTGATATAAAAATTCCTGAAACAGTGGTACTTCCATCGCGCGTCATGAAAAAAAATGTGTTGCAAGCACTTTCCATAGGATTTTTGATACTTGCAGGAGTATTAATGATGATCAAATTTCTTGTACCAGAGTTACCCGCAACTGAAATAATTTATATTTTTATCAGATCATTATTGGTTAGTGTAGGATTGATTTTCATTTTTGGCCCGGTAATGAAAGCATTCATACTTAAAAACACCACCGATACATCTCATCAGAATCAACAGCTATTGAAAGAAATTGTAGCTGACATCCCTGACTTTGCCGGAAGAGCTTTGGCATTAGTGCATCAAGTAAATAATGAATATACCGGAGTTAAAAAGCTGAAAATCTATATCTTAGGATTACTGCAGTTGTCATTAGATTATAAAAAATGATCACCAAAGCATTATCTGACACAAGGAGTACTAATATTACAATCCTCACAGGACCCATAAAAAGTGGCAAAACAACATTTTTAATGGAACTGCTGGAAAACATTCCTGATTGCGGAGGTTTTCTGACACCTGATATTCATGGAAGAAGGCACTTTTTCAGGTTGGACACAAAGGAATGTTTACCGTTTGAAATAGACCCAACTTCTGATAAAGATCATACCATTTCCATTGGACATTATCATTTTGATAAAAATGTATTTGATCTGGGAAATCAAATGATTTCAAATATTCAGTCTCATCATAAAAAGATTTTTGTCATCGATGAGGTTGGAAAATTGGAATTAAGAGGAGAAGGATTTGATCTTTCATTAAAGAAAATATTACCTTTGTACTCTCTGAATGATGATACTTTGCTGATATTAATTGTACGGAACTATTTGGTGCATGAGGTTATGGAAAGATATAAGCTGAATTGTACAATTATAGATATTTTAGAAAAAGAAAAAATTCAATTGAAATTAGGCATTTAAAATAAGTTTTAGAGTTTTTAATTTCTGTGACATGAAACATCTTACTTTATCGTTAACTATTCTTTTTTTTTGTACCACTTTTTCATTTGCACAAACATATTTTTACAAAAAAGGTCAAAGTGGTCTAAGTCTTTATACTGGTACGTTTTTAAAAAATCCTGATGGTATTATATTGGGAGCAGATTATACTATAAACGGAGTTTTCAGTCTGGGATTTGCCAAGTCCGGCAGTACCACCAACAGCAATTATTCTTTTGATGTGAATGTCGCCCTTGGTAAAATTGAAAGTGAAGGAAGAACAATTACATTTCCTTTGGTAGCTGCATATTCTATTATCGGAGGTACAGGAGTATTTGCTGCGGGTGGAGGTTTAGCTATGAGACGGCAACTAAATGAAACAACAGTTTTGACGCCTGTTTTTTTGATGTTGCTACAAAATAATTCCGGGACTTATTCCCGAAATAGAAAAACAATAGGTTTAGGATTTGAGTTGAATATGATGTTTCACAAATTCAGAGTCGCCCCGTCGGTATTGATTGCGGAAGGAAAAAGTGTTATGGCTCTTGTTGGTGGTTTTACATTTTAATTGAAGATGGCTTTTCGATTTTTAGGATAAGTAAAAAAACAAAATCATTAAAACATAAAAATGATTCATATTAAAGCAAGTAAATACGGGTGTATCCCATTTTTTTCATTCAATTGTTATAAAATTGTTTTTGTCTCCCTTCAGGGTTGGGGTATAACAAATTTGTTTTTGTCTCCCTTCAGGGTTGAGGTATAACAAAAGGAATTTTTATTAAAGTTCAATTATGGATACACACATAAATATCATATTTTTTCATAATAAATAGTTATCTTTGCGTCGTGCAGATAAGTGTATAGTTATGAAATTGCATTTTTTTATTTTCACCATTTTGATCATATCAAGTTTTGATACCACCAATTCTATTGGCCATAAAATCGATTCATTCAATGGAGTGGATGTGTATTACAATGGGCCAGACTTCACTCATGTAGCCGGAAGAAACATCACATCAGGTGGATATAACCTCGGACTAAAGTACCAATGTGTGGAATTTGTGAAGCGTTACTATTATCAGATATATGACCACAAAATGCCCAACGCCTTTGGCCATGCAAAAGATTTTTTTGATAAATCGCTTGAAGACAAAGCATTCAATAAAAAAAGGGGCTTGATGCAATACAGAAATGTAAGAGAATATAAACCCCAGGTTCATGACCTCTTAGTATATGATGGTTATCCCGGAAATAATTTTGGCCATGTAGCCATTATTTCTAAAGTTAGCGAAAATGAAATCGAATTGATTCAGCAAAATATGGGCTATAAAACAAGGCTTAAAATTCCGCTAGTTAATTTTTATCAGTACTGGACCATAGCCGATTACAATATCCTTGGCTGGTTGAGAAAGGAATAACCCGATCAGGGCTTGATACTGTATAACCTATACATCTTGACTTGTTATTTTGCTCTTTATCTACGTTAAAATTTTAAACCGTAGCTAAGGCTATGCTTGAAAATTTTGCCTTGATAAAAACCAAAATTCCAGCGTCAATTTTGTAAACTTTATATCGTAGCAAGCCCTTAGCTGAATTTCAGATCCATTTTATTAAAATTGCCGGAAGTCATCAACAAAATGTTATGGTCTTCAAAAACGTCCGCATCAATACGCTCGCGGAGCTTTTTCTCATCCGTAAAGATTTCCAAATCCTTGTGACCAAACGAAAATTTCAAAAATGCTTCATCTAATGGTGGCATGTTTTTCATTTTCAATGTATGCTCATTATAAAATACTATGGCTTTATCAGCACTTTTCAGGGCGTCGGCATATTGTGGTATAAAATCTTTATTCAGACTTGAAAATGTGTGTAATTCCAATACTGCAAGTAGTTTCTTAGTACCAAACCACACTTTAAATGCGTCTGTTGTAGCTTTGACTTTACTGGGAGCATGTGCAAAATCGAGGTAAAAAACTCTTTTATCATCTCCTGCAAGTTTTTGAAGTCTTTTACTGGCTCCTATGAAATCAGAAATATGCTGCAAAAATGTATCACCAGAGATACCAAGACTCTGGCATACTAACATTGCTGCCTGCATGTTGCGCAAATTATGTTCACCAATCGTAGATATCGTATAAGTTCTTCCTTCAAATACAACTTCTTTTTTTTCATTGATTTTCAAACTGTTATATGGGAATGGTTCAGGATGTTTTGATTGTTCCACTATGTCACAGAGTATTTCATCAGGTTCAAAATAAAAGAGTTGGCTGTTGTGTTCCATTGTTTTGATAAAAATCAGAAACTGTTCTTTATAATTATCAAAAGTAGGAAATACATTCATATGATCCCAGGCAATACCGGTAATCACAGCAATATGAGGCTTGTAATGATGTATCTTAGGTATGCGGTCTATAGGACTGCTCAAATATTCATCTCCTTCGATGATGATGATCGGTGCATCACTGAGTTTGACCATACGCTCAAAACCATCCAATTGTGCCCCGACAAGATAATCAAAATCCATCATCTGCTTTTGGAGTACGTGCAATATCATTGCGGTAGTTGTAGTTTTCCCATGACTGCCTGCCACCACTACCCTTTTTTTGTCAAAAGCATGTCTGTATATAAATTCAGGATAAGAATATACAGGAATACCATAAGACTGAGCTGCGATCAGCTCCGGATTGTCAGCTCGGGCATGCATCCCAAGAACGATAAAATCAATGTCCCGGGAGATGTTTCCTGGATTCCAGCCAAAACTCTCGGGTAGAATACCTGCATTTCTAAGGCGGGTCAATGATGGTTCATATATTTCGTCATCCGACCCCGAAATATCATGTCCTGTGGCTTTCAGTTCAAGTGCTATATTATGCATCGCTGCACCTCCTATAGCTATAAGATGTATTCTCACGGCATTAATTTTGAAGACCAAAGGTAAAGAAGGGGTTTAAAATTGCCCAATATTTGTTAAATTTTAGATAAACATTTGACATTTATTAATCATATTTACTTTTATATTGTCTTATTGCAATATTTTTGTATCCAATTACGTTGTTTTACACAAAGATTCAGAATATTATGTTTAGTAAAAATAGAAAATTTGCGCTTCTGGCGATAGGGTTATTAGTATTATCCGTTACATTTTCTTCATGTAACAGAGGAGGATATGGTTGTCCGTATGAGCTAAAATCTCCAATCAAAATCGGTCTCTCCATAGTAAAATAATAAAACTAATGGTTTGGAAAACACTTAACTCTCTGCTGGGTTTGGATACTCTATTAACTGAGTCTACATCCAAAGATATTGTAATCTTTAAACACAGTACAACTTGTTCTATCAGTCATATGGCTAAGATGAGACTGGAAGAAAACTGGGATTTGCATGATTTGGATATCTACTATCTTGACCTAAAAAAGTACAGAAATGTATCTGATGCTATTGCTGAAAAATTACATGTCCACCACGAATCACCTCAAATACTGCTCATTAGAAATAAAGATTGTATTTATGATGCTTCGCATTTTGATATTTCTGTAGATGAACTGAAAGAAAGTTTAGCCTGGGGCACCACAACATCTTTATGATCAAAACTTCCAACGACGGGTCTCATACCGTTGTTTCAGAAAAATTTCAGGTTACTTACCACTCTATGTATGGAGCTATCACTGAAAGTAAAGTGGTATTCATTGATTCCGGATTGGAATATTTATTTCAAAGTAAAAAGAATAGCATTTCAGTTTTCGAAATGGGTTTCGGTACAGGCTTAAATGCATTTATGTCTGCGCTTTGGGCTTCGGAAAAACATGCGAATATATCTTACACCGGAATAGAAGCTTACCCTATTTCCGAAGATAATTTTAAGCAATTAAATTTTGCAGATTTTTTGGGTTTCAAAGATTTATTTCTAAAAATACACCAAGTACCATGGAATCAAAAAACAACTTTGTCGCCCCATTTCAATTTGCAAAAAATAGAAACAAAGTTGCAGGACTATAAGAATGAAGACATGTTTGATGTCATTTTTTATGATGCTTTTGGTCCCGGAACACAGCAGGAACTTTGGGAAACTGATATCATGGATAAAATGTTTAACATCCTTTCTCCAGGTGGATTGTTGGTCACTTATTGTGCTCAGGGACAATTCAGACGCAATCTGAAACAAGCTGGATTCATAATAGAAAAGATACCCGGACCTCCGGGTAAAAGAGAAATGACCCGTGCTACAAGAATGAAGTAAATATACGTATAAAACGCAGGAATTATTTTCAAGATTAAGGCGAAAAACGCAGGCGAACCCGAGGTGGTTCGGCGAGGCTTTTCAACGAAGATATTGAAAATAAGGTCAAGTTTTATGTCTATTTATTTTGTTCTTGTAGCACTAGAACCTTAAAACCAGAATGAAACAAAAAATAAAGGGTTGAAATTCAACCCCTTACTTTTTACAGAATTATTTTTCAGTAAGTCCCGATATTGGGCAAACTACCATACTATCTGACAGCCTGAGCTTTGTCGTTGAGCTTTTTAAGTTGTCTTTTAATATTTTCCAAAGCTTCATCAAACGAAGCCTCGAATGTTTTATCTGTATAAGTTGCCATCACTGTACTTCCGGGAACAGTCATTTTAATCTCTATAACTTTATCTTTCACCTGACCTGAATTTTCAAGCTTAAGATACACGGTTGATTGAATAATTTTCGGATAAAACTTTTCCAGTTTTTGAAGCTTATCACTTATATAATCCTTCAATTTTTGATCGGCGGTAAAATGAACCGTCTGAAATGTTACTTGCATACTTCAAAAATATTTTATTGTTAAAAAAAATAAATTCCAAATTTAGTATCGTACTCTCACCTCTGATTTACTGATATTCAAGACATAGTCTTTAAGCGATTTTGTATGAATAAAGATATGCAAAATAAATCAAATAAACAAGTTTAAGTTCTAAAAATAACAATATTAAATGTTGCTAACAGGTGTATTCATCTTTAACTTCCTGATTTATATTTAATTACTTCATTTCCACCACTCATTGATTTATATCATTTATCATTATGATCAAAAACATTGACTCAATTTTTTCTTGGATGTGCTTTACCATATGCTTCTTTCAGCTTTGAAATACTATTGTGTGTATATACTTGAGTGGCTGCAAGATTGGCATGCCCCAAAAGCTCTTTGATGGCATTTAGCTCAGCTCCGCGATCCAGCATATGTGTGGCAAATGAATGTCGCAATACATGCGGACTCTTTTTCTCAAGGGTAGTCACCCCTGAAAGCTTCATGTGCACAATAGTATGTACCATCCTGGGATAAATACGTTTCCCTTTCTGTGTCAGAAAAAGTGCATCCTCATGATTTTCAGCAAAAGAATGGTTCCTCACAGTCAAATAATGTCGTACTGAGTCAGTCAAATCATTTGTCATGGGTATACTACGCACTTTATTTCCTTTTCCTGTCACCCTGATTTCACCACGGGCAAAATTAATATCATTGACATTCATACCCACAAGTTCTGCACGTCTTATACCTGTAGAGTACAATAATTCTACTATAAATTTATTTCTTGCTTCAGAATATACGTCCTGCTCGGAATCTGAAGTAAGGTTGTCTTCAAGTAGCCTTTCAATATTGGCATCATTAACGACTACCGGCAATCGT
The DNA here is from genome assembly GCA_016718205.1 of Saprospiraceae bacterium. Classification (GTDB taxonomy): domain Bacteria; phylum Bacteroidota; class Bacteroidia; order Chitinophagales; family Saprospiraceae; genus OLB9. The sequence continues at coordinate 410,560 of JADKEB010000031.1, read as the reverse complement.
TTTGCTTTTTTGGGAGCCAATACCTTTTGCATGGGATTTTTAGTGGCATACTTTTTTCTTATCAACCATTTAAAAAATGTCCTTAATGCTGATATTTTTCTATTGACGGTCGATGTATTTATTTTTTCTGTCATCATGCTTACGATCCAACTTCTGATCATCAAATGTGTGACATCTGTTGCACTTTGAGTTTCAAACGTGCGAAAACAAAAATCAGTAAACTGCTCAAGATCAGTGGCATATGCTGCTGTACTATGACTGCTGTATTTTTTTTCAACTGTCAAATATGCTGTGAATTCAGAGATACGCTCGTTTAAGTTCAAAATAATACATATTTTGGCACAAATTATAAATTAATATAATATGTATGTAATTTATGAACACTTTTTTAAAAAAAATACAACCACATTCGATGAAAATCTACGTTAATCACTCCATCAACAAAGAATTATTATACAACAGGTAAGGAAACATAACCCTTGTATTCCTGATCATCCTGGAATTCAAATGCTGAATAGTCCTGGATGATGTTATAAAGCGTGTCACGTTCGATGGGTCTGCGCCCTACCCTTTTTATCAGCTTAACGAGCTGCTCTGTGGTGAGTGCCGGATTTTGTTCTTCACTTCCCGCCATAGAGTATATTTTTGTGGTATCATCTATAGTACCATCTATATCATCAACTCCAAAAGCCAATGACAATTGGGCCATATCCCTGCCAATCATAGGCCAATATGCTTTTATGTGATCAAAATTGTCTAAATAAATTCTTGAAATAGCGTAATTGCGGAGATCTTCAACAGATGAAACTTCAGGGATGTGAGACAATTGATTATTTTCATTTCTAAACTTCAAAGGGATAAATGTTTGAAAACCATTTGTTTTATCCTGCAATTGCCTCAATTGATCAAGATGATCGACTCTATGCCAATATTTTTCGATATGACCATACAGCATGGTGGCGTTGGATTTGCAGCCATACCCGTGCCATATCTCATGAATCCTTAGCCATTGGTCTCCGCTACATTTGCCGCCGGCTATCTGATCTCTTATCTCAGGATGGAAAATTTCAGCACCACCACCGGGCATAGAATCCAGTCCTGCATCTTTCATCAGCTGCATACCTTCTTCATAAGATATTTTTTCTTTTTTAAACATGTAATGATACTCTACCGGAGTCAATGCTTTGATATGAAGCTCTGGCCTATGCTGTTTGATAGCTTTAAACAAATTCGTATAAAACTTTACATCATATTGCGGCAAAACACCTCCAACTATATGCACTTCGGTCACAGGCAGATCATCGTATTTCCTGATCATTTCCATCATTTCGTCGTGGGTATACTCCCATCCATCTTCTCTTTTTTTGATCAATCTGGAATATGAACAAAAAGTACAGGTGTAGAGACACACATTGGTAGGCTCCAAATGAAAATTTCTATTGAAATAAGTATTATTGCCATGTTTTTTTTCACGGATAAAGTTTGCTAATCCTCCGGTAAATGAAATACTGCCCTCATTGAACAACAACAAAGCATCTTCATTAGATATTCTTTCGCCATTACAGACTTTTTCAGCTATGGTCCTTAGTTCAATGGAAAGGCCTGGTGCTTTAAGCATAAATTCTGGATCTGAATTTGTCAGCATAAATTAAGTTTGTAATGAAACACAAAAAAACAAAGGATGTTTAAGGTTAAAAAATCATAACTTTACGCATCAATTTGCAGGTACAATAAGATGATTTCTATCCTTATCCCTATATACAATCAAGATGTCAGACCTTTGGTTTACACCTTGTCCAAACAATGCAACAAGCTGAAAATCAGGCATCAAATCCTTTGTTTTGATGATTTATCAGAACAAAGGTATAAAGATTTGAATAAGGAACTTGCGTTTAAAATTGACATAAATTACACTGAAATACCTGAAAATCTGGGACGAAGCCGAATCAGAAACTGGTTGGGCAAAGCAGCTTATTTTGAGTATTTATTATTTTTGGATGGTGATACGGTGATCAAATCTAAAGATTTTATAAAAAAATACATCGATCATGCCATAGAAGATACTGTCATATATGGCGGCAGAACATACTCAACACAAACTCCAAAATCAAAAAAGAAAATCCTTCATTGGAAATATGGAACAAAAAAAGAAGCTTTACCTGCTAAAAAAAGGTCTAAAAATCCATGGCTAAATTTTCAGTCCAATAATTTTTTTTTGCCACAGAAAATATTTGCAAAACATATGTTTGACGAGTCTGTAGAAGGTTATGGCTATGAAGACTTATTGTACTCCAGAAGGCTACAACTGGCTGGCTTCAAAATAATGCATATCAATAATCCTACTATACATGACGGGCTCGAAGTTAATACTGTATTTATCAAAAAAACCGAAAATGCAATTGATAACCTTGTAAAGATCTATTTGAAATTTCCGGATATAAACACAAGACTGACCAAAGGATATGAATATCTTAAAAACTACGGTTTACTCAGTTCATTTGAGTGGACTTATTCTAAAATAAAAATTAAAATTCAGAATAATATGCTATCTGAAAATCCATCTATTTCTATGTTCAATATGTGGAAATTGCATCTTTTTGCTGAAAAAATTAAGGCTTCCAAACCGGAAGATTCTCAAAAATAGCAAAGTAAAATCTCAAAAATTCGAATAAAAATGTATATGAAAACCATACAAGTATTGCTTTTACTTTTTGTTTTATTATCATGTAGGACAAACAAAAACAATGAATTAAATTCCATTCAAAAAATAGAAGTATTTGATCCTGAAATGTTAACAATTGTTGACACATCATCCGCCATTGAGGTATTAGCCGATGGTTTTAGCTGGTCAGAGGGACCATTATGGTTGAAATCAGAAAATATGCTCATTTTTACTGATGTTCCTGAAAATAAAATATATTCCTGGGATGAAAAAAATGGGAAGAAGCTATACTTATACCCTTCCGGATTTACTATAAATGATACCCGAGGTGGTACAGAAGGTGCCAATGGCCTTGCCCTGAATGCCAATAATGAACTTATACTTTGTCAGCATGGAAATCGGGTGGTAGCAAAAATGTTAACTGCATTATCATCACCAAAAGACAGTTTTCAATTCCTTGCACAACAATTTAATGGTAAAAAATTTAACAGTCCAAATGATCTGCATATAGCAAAAAATGGTGACATATATTTTACAGATCCACCGTATGGATTACCAGGACAAGATCAGGACAGTATCAAAGAATTGGGATTCAATGGAGTGTACAAGCTCACCAAAGAAGGAGTAGTTTCACTTATTGATAGCACTCTGACACGACCAAATGGTATAGCATTGAGCCCTGATGAAAAGATCTTGTATGTAGCAAATTCAGATCCTGAAAAAGCCATATGGATGAAGTACCAATTTGATCAAAACAAAAACATTATTTCCAGTGCTGTATTTGCAGATAAAACATCGATGGTGGCAACTCAGAAGGGATTGCCTGATGGGATGAAAATCAGTTCCAAAGGCTATATTTTTGCTACCGGCCCGCGTGGCGTATTGGTTTTCAGTCCGGATGGAAGGCATTTAGGTACTTTTAATACAGGATATGCCACTGCCAATTGTGCATTGGATCATGATGAAAGTTATTTGTACATGACGGCACATAACTATTTGATGAGAGTTAAACTTCGTTGATAAATAATTCTACTTTGTCACCCTTAAAAATAAAAATCAATTACACTTTCATCCAAATGTAATAAATCGATATTACACCCCAGATTGTTGCAGTTTGCAACTGCGATGCCATACATTAGGGTAATTCTTAGCCTACAAAAAGCCATATGACAAATAAATTTGTGTGCTTTTTTACTAGATTTGCCAATTTATGGGTGATTTGCCCACAGAGATCAGATATTGGTTTGCTTTACTGAAATGTTTACATCCCTGAAATGCATTGCCTGCCAGTGGTGATGGATGAGCAGATTCCAGAACCAGATGTTTGTTGCCGTCGATTAATGATTTTTTGTTTTTAGCAAAATTTCCCCACAGGATAAAGGCAATATTTTCATACTGGGTTGAAAGGTGCTGTATAGTATGATCCGTAAAGGACTGCCAACCATAGTCTCTGTGGGATGCAGGCTTGTTTTTCTCAACTGTCAAAACAGCATTGAGCAGAAATACTCCTTGTTGAGTCCATGGTGTCAAGTCACCATGATCAGGAATTTTAAATCCAGTATCGGAAGCCAATTCTTTATATATATTTTTTAAAGATGGTGGAACACTGACGCCTTTCGGTACTGAAAAGCTCAATCCCATAGCTTCTCCGGGATTATGATAAGGGTCCTGACCTATGATGACGACCTTCACTTCTGAAGGAGATACACTGTTGAAGGCATTAAAAATCAAATACCCCGGAGGAAAAACCGTTTTGCCCTGAACTTTATCCACCTTCAATCTTTCAGCAAGCTGATCAAAATAGGGTGATAAAAACTCATCTTTTAACGCTTCCCTCCATGTGGGACTAATCTGAACTGATTCAGGGTTCATAATTTATCATTTTTTACAATTTTATTTACAAAATATGTATAAACACTTTGCAGCATTGGATGAAAGCTTGCTGGGTTTTTCATCAACCGGTAATAGTCCTCTACAATCTCAGCCTGTTGTTCAAAATTAAAATCCATAAGACTGTCATTGTCCAACATCCTTTTGTAAAGGTTTTCTACACCCCCATAGTCGTAGCCTTCCTTACTTTTTTGAGCTTTCATCGCCCTGTAAATATAGACACTACCAAATTTTTGATATTGCCAGATATGTACCAACTCATGAACAAATATTTCTTTGCTGACTTTGTAACGATAATTTATAGTATTAAAACTCACATAAGCCACAGCTATAGTCTTCATCCCTATAACTGCTTTATCATCCACTCTTACTTTACTGAAGTCAATCGCATCAGCAAATAATCTTTTCCCTAAAGCCAGTTCATCTTCATTCAACTTGCGGATATTCCACTTAAATAATCTTGTCCCAAATTGATGTATCTCAGCTATGCCTACTAAATCCATTACATAAAAGATAGTATCAACAAACCATTCATTTAGCCCTGCAGGTTTACAAGGGTGATGTGTGCTTTTAAAAAACAGGGAAGCAAAATGAATCAGTAGCCGCCTGAACCTTTGGGGAAAAAGTAAGATGATGTCTGCTAAATCCATATCTATTCAAACCTTAATGCTTTTACAGGACTGATTTTAGTCACAAGCATCGTGGGTATGACCAATGCAAAAACTGTGATGATTAAAGTAGAAACGTTTAGTATAATAATGGTCAACGGATCGATCTGAATCGGGGCGGTGTCCATGTAATAGTTGGCTTCATCCAATTTTATAAATTTAAGATACTTTTGTGCAAAAGCAATACCAAGACCCAAAATATTACCTATCAGCAATCCATACCCAACAATATAAGCTGCGTTATACAAAAATATTTTTCTGATACCCCAATTGTGCATGCCTAAAGACTTGAGTGTACCTATCATTTGTGTTCTTTCTAGGATCAAAATCAGTAATACGGTGATCATATTGATAATGGCAACCACAATCATCAGCTGAAGGATTATTTTTTCGTTTATATCCTGAAGATCGAGCCACTCAAATATGGAGGGCCACTTAGATCTTATGGATTCTGCGTAGTATTTTTGGGGAACCACTTCGTAGTAAACATAATCAGAAATAATGTCCATGTCCTTATTGTTTTCTAATGTTATCTCCATGCCTTGAACATCCCCTTCATTCCATCCCAGAATTTCCTGCAATTTCCGAATATCCACTACCCCGAATTTCTTATCATATTCTTCCATTCCCGTATTGTAAATACCGGAAATTTCAAATCTTCTTTTTAACTGCTGATTGTCTCTCAAAAAGCTTAAGACCACTTTTTGACCAGTCTTCAGCATCATTTTGGATGCAATGTTTTTTGATATCAAAATTTCAGAAGAAGATGTATCTTTTTGATATTGAATGGGTAATCCGTCTATGATGAAAGATTTCAGGGTATTCCATTCATAATCAGCATCTACTCCTTTGAGAAACATGCCATGAAATTGTTCTTTTGTACTGAGCAGACATGGTACCATAATGTAAGGATGTACACCTTTCACTCCTCCTAGGGTACGTTTTTCTACGGCCTTATCTTTGAATTTAAACCCGGCAATTTCAAGTGGTTCCTGATATTCTACATATTTGATTTCCCTGATATCATCGTATTGTTTTTCATCCTTATTAATAGGTACAAGTTCAAAAGTTCTGTTTATATTATTGTCCGTAATATGAATATGTCCCCAAAAACCGAAGATTTTATTGGTGATCTCACTTTTGAACCCTGAAATCACAGAAGTAGTCAGTATCATCACCGAAAGGCTGATAGCGATGGCAACAATGGCTATTCTTATGATAACCCTTGTAAATGTATTGGAATTGGTGGTCGCTATCCTTTTAGCGATAAAATGTTCAATATTCATTCAATCTTTCCGAATAATTCGCCTAAATAACCTACTTTTGTAGCTCAAAATTGCAAAAATACGAAGATTTCACTCGTAATCATTCATCAAACAGAAGGTAATTAGTTTTTTATGTTAAATTTTATCGAAGAGCTGGAGTGGAGAGGCATGCTTCATGATATGACACCAGGGGTAGCAGAAGTACTTAAAGACGGCAAAATCACCGGATACATTGGATTTGACCCTACAGCCCCAAGCATGACCATCGGTAATTATGTACAGATCATGCTTCTGAAGTTATTTCAACTTTCTGGTCATACCCCTATCGTACTGATGGGTGGAGCTACGGGAAGGATTGGTGATCCATCAGGAAAAGACAAAGAGCGGGAACTGAAATCGTATGATGAGCTGGATAGTAATTTATCTTTTCAGAAAGAACAAATAAAAAAATTCCTTGATTTTGAAGGTCCGAATGCTGCAGTGATAGTCAATAATCATGACTTCTACAGAGAGATGAATGTGCTTGATTTTCTAAGAGATGTCGGAAAGACCCTCACAGTAAGCTATATGATGTCCAAAGACTCCGTAAAAAACAGGCTTGAAAGCGGACTTTCATTCACTGAATTCAGCTACCAATTGTTACAATCCTATGATTTTCAGGTACTTTATACAAAATACAATTGTTTAGTACAAATGGGTGGATCTGACCAATGGGGAAATATCACTTCCGGGACTGAGTTTATCAGAAGAAATATCGATGGTAAAGCATATGCAGTCACTACCCCACTTCTCACAAAAGCGGATGGTACAAAATTTGGCAAGTCGGAACAAGGAAATATATGGTTGGACGCTAAACTTACTTCTGCATACAGGTTTTACCAGTTTTGGATCAATTGCGATGACAGGGACCTGCCGAAATTTATGCGTTACTTTACATTAAAGTCAAAAGCTGAAATTGAAGATTTGGAATCTCAGTACAAAGATGATCCGCGTGCATTAAAGGCCATTTTGGCTGAAGAGCTTACAAGACGTGTGCACTCGGACAGTGATTATGAATCTGTCATGGCTGTGAGTAAAGTATTATTTAGCAAAGATGCGGATGCTGACATGCTTAATTCAATGTCTAGTGATGAATTGATGACTGTATTCGAAGAAATACCAAGTACTTCTAAATATAAGCTTGGCGGAGAGGTCCTAAATATTTATGAAATCTTGGAGATGACTGATATTTTTTCTTCAAAGTCTGAAATGAGAAGAGCGATTCAAAGTAATGCTATTTCAATAAACAAAATAAAAATACCAACTGACGAATTTACTTTTTTTAAAAACAATTTGCTCCTAGGTAATTACATCTTGGTAGAAAATGGTAAAAAAAACAAACACATGATTCAAATAGATTGGGTATAATTTACTTACATTTGAACTAATTAGATGTTAAAATTGTTTTTTCTGTTTATAAAGCATATTTAATGGAATCAAATCAAATAAAACTTTTATCTGCCCTTGCCAAAAAACTTAAAGGAGAAAATAAGGATAAGGAAAAGGCGATTGCTTCTTTGCAGTCCGCAAAAATATTGGATAGAAAAGGCGATTTTACAAAGCAATATAGTAACTTAGAAAAAATTGTGGTAAGTACTCACTGATGTATAGGGACAGACCTAATTTAATGATTGGTTTTCATGGGTGTGATGAATCTGTCAGGAATAATTTAGTAAATCAACCAGATAAGGTAAAATCTAGCCAAGAGTTATATGATTGGCTTTGTCATGGGTTTTATTTATGGGAAAACAACTATGAAAGGGCTTTATTGAGGGCAAAAGATAAGAAAAAACGTGGTAGTATTGTAAACCCATCTGTTGTAGGAGTTGTATATCAACTTAATAATTGTTTGGACTTTACTGATTCTGCTTTCATTAATCTGCTAATTCAGTATTATGACTTAATGAAGGATGAATTAAAATTGTCAGATAAAGATTTACCAAAACATAAAAACTTACCTAAAGACGAGTTTAATGATTTGATATTAAGAGAGTTGGATTGTGCTGTAATTCAATATTTACACAGAAAAATTGAGGAAGAAATCGAATTGCAAATAAAACAGTATGGATACTCAGAACTAAATAAATTTGATACAGTGAGAGGCATTTTTACTGAAGGTGGACCTGCATTTGATGGAGCAGGTATTCAACTAAAAAATCATGTACAGATTTGCATTAGGAACTTCAATTGTATCAAAGGATTTTTCATTCCAAGGAAAAAAGTAAATTTTTAATTTCCAATAATAGTCTATATAAAATATTTTGTTTCTATACCAATCAACTTATGTTTCTTCTATCATCCAACAATTTTGTCTTTCTTTTATGTTTAAACTTAGTCTTTATCAGCAAAACGAGCTTTTACAATCCCGTAGTAGCCCACAGAGGCGCATGGAAGTCGCAAGGATTGCCCGAAAACTCCATCGCTTCTCTGAAATACGCCATACAATTAGGTTGTTCCGGGTCTGAATTTGATGTACGGATGACAGCAGATAATGTTGCTGTCGTCAATCATGACCCAACATATTTCGGACTTGAAATAGAAAAAGTCAGATATGAAGAATTACTCACCCATAGATTAGCAAATGGCGAAAAAATACCAACCCTGGAAGAATATATTCTGGCAGGTCTGAAAAAAAATAAAAAAACAAGGCTCGTACTTGAAATCAAACCATCAGAGCTGGGCAAAGAAAGGGCAAAAGAGATAGCAGAAATAGTATTTCAACAGGTCAATCGCCTCAAAGCCCAAAAGATGGTGGACTATATCAGTTTTGACATAGAAATGCTTAAGACTTTGGTACATCTCAACCCAAAAGTCACAACTCAATACCTAAATGGTGATGTATCTCCTGAAGAAATTAAGGCATTGGGTATCAGTGGGATAGACTACCACCATCAAGTATTTAAAAAAAGACCGGAATGGATCAAACAAGCTAAAGATCTGGGCCTTATACTCAATGTCTGGACTGTCAATAATGTAGATGACATTAATTATTTCCTTAAAGAGAAATTTGATTATATCACCACCAATGAGCCTGAATTGACACGTGAAAGAGTTAAATTTTTAAAGATGAAAAGGTGACAATATCTTGATGAGTTATTTTGACTTTGTTATTCTGGAGATGTTTTATAACACCAACGTCTGAATAGCATGAGGTAATATGCTTACTTCGGCACCTTGGGTACCTACACATACATTATAAGTCACTTTTTTATCACTTTGATTCATCACTATTACTGCGATTTTACCATCCGGATTTTTGAAGGCGGTGGTGAGCAAGTTACTCCTACTGGCAGCGCTACTGATTTTTTTTGCTCCTGGTCGGATGAATTTTGAAAAATGTCCGATGTAGAAATAGGAAGGAGTATAAATAATATCACCTGTTTGAGTATCTCCATGTACAGGTGCAAAACAAAAATTACCCACATGATTGGGTCCTCCGGTTTCGTCAAGGAGAATATTCCAATCAGTCCACCCTACTGTACCATTATTAAAATCATTGATCATCGCACGACCATATCTCTCACCATTTGACCATCTTTGATATGCTTCACGATTGAAACTCTCATTACATCCTTCGGTAAATAATAAGTTTTTAGTTGGATAATTTTTCTGAACTATCCCGACATTTTCAAACATTGGCTGACCACCACTCCAGTTTTCGTACCAATGAAATCCCATACCCCATGCATATTTGGCAGCCAGAGGATCATCAAATATGACATTTGCCCGATGGGTCATCAAATCACGATTGTGGTCCCAAACGATTATTTTTTTATTCCCTAATCCATTTTTCACCATAGTCGGCCCCAGATGATTTTTCAAAAAATCCCTTTCTTCCTCAGCAGTAAAGATGCAACTTTCCCATCTTTGGGTGGCCATAGGTTCGTTTTGGATAGTGATACCCCATACAGGGATACCTTCCTTTTCATAAGCTTTGATAAATTTTACAAAATAGTTAGCCCAACTTTGTGCATATTCGCTTTTCAGTTTTCCACCACGGAGCATGTCACCATTTGTTTTCATAAAAGCCGGTGGACTCCAGGGACTCGCATAAAAAGAGATTTTTCCTCCTGCAACAGCAATGGCTTGCTTTATAAAGGGAATTCGAAATTGTTTGTCATGACCGATATTAAAAGTTTTCAACAAACCGTCTCCTTCATCTACATAGGTATAACTGCCACTGCTAAAATCACAACTATGAATATTTGTCCGTATTAAACTGTATCCTATTCCCTTTTCCTTATCAAAATATGCTTTTAAAAATTCCTGTTGCTTTTCAAGTGATAATTTTGCAAATGTCTCAGCACTTGCATCAGTCAATGCCGCCCCTATACCAAGGAAAGTCTGAGCAGTTTTCTGAGGATCGATGAAGATGCTGACTTCACTCTCAATAGCTTGCGGCATCGGTTTAAAGCTGATTCTATCTGTTTCTGTCAACCTTAGTTGAGTATTATCAGCCGTGGTATACACTGTCATGGTTTGAGGCATTAAAGCTTTCTTTTTTGACGGTTGGCAAAAGGCGCTTATTGTCAAAATAGTAAATATAATGAAAAATATCGGTTTCATATTATGTTAATTTTTAAAATTATATGTCAATCAAAAAAGTATCCGGTGTAACTATGAGCATATTTAGACCTCATCAAGACATTAGCTTACAAAACATAACTACATTTTACACGATTTAGTATACAAATTTACTTCCACACAAAAGTAACTGTAGACTCCGCCGGAATGGAAGCCAAAGCCTTTTTTCCATAAAATGAGATATTAAAAATTTCTGCTTGTTTTGACTCATTAACGGCTATCAATACTTTTTGGTTATCTGGAGTGAGTAAAGTTACAGAGTGAATATTACTTATTTCATTACTTGCTATTCTTTTTGATCCCGGTGGTATAAATGCCGATGCGTGAGCAATGATATAATATGAAACATTTTTTGTAGTTACATTCCCGGCAATAGTGAGTGCACCTTTGCATTGGGTACAACCACCAGGAGTATGCGGCCGATATGCCGGATCATTAGCAAGATTCCACTCCAATACCACCTTGCCCCAATGGCGCAAACTTCCAATTACTACGTTTTTGGTGTGCCAAAGCAAATCACCGGAAAATGTACCATTTGATCCTGTCCACTGTTCTGTGAAATAAAGAGATTTGTCAGGGTGAGCATTATGTACCGTAGACATGGCACTTATATTACCAGCGTAAAGATGAAAAGCGCTACCATCCACATAAGGTTTTGTTTCAGAATCATTTAGAATTGAAATAGGATATTGGGGATTGTCACAATTATGGTCCCAAATCACTATTTTTGTATTCAAATTTGTTTTTTTAAATGCCGGTCCTAAAAGTTTTTTTACAAATTCATTTTGTTCAGTTGCTTTCATGACCATACTTGGATTATTGCCACCGTGTTCAGGCTCATTTTGCACCGTGACTGCATCAATCACAATCCCATTTTTTTTCATTTCCTGAATATATTTCACAAAATATCTGGCATAAACATCATAATATTTGGGTAATAATGCACCTCCAACTGAATTTTTATTGGATTTCATCCAGAGTGGCGCACTCCATGGAGATGCCATTATCTTGATTGAAGGATTGATCTTAAGGATTTCTTTCAACACGGGTATGAGTGCCATAGTATCTCTTGATAAAGAAAAGGCAGATAATGCCGTATCTTCACTATTTACATCTATATCATTATAGCTAAAAACCGCATCATCCAGATCAGATGCTCCAAGACTTATCCTTAAGTAAGATATACACAAGCTATTGTTATTGCATAAAAACAGATCATTGAGAAGAGAGTTTTTTTGAAATGCTCCCATCTTGTGGATCAGTCCCGCACTACCACCTGTCAGAGTGTACCCAAAACCATCGACAGACTGAAAAGTAGAAACGGTATCAATTTCAATAGTTGGATAATTATTGATCGATCCGGTAAAAAAATCCAATGGTTTTTGCTTTTCAAATAAAATACTCTGATCACCTTTAGTGAGCCAATAATCCAACTGACCTGCTTTTACTACCTTAACAGGCATAGTATCGGCCACTTGATTATTTTTACTACACATAATATTGGTCAATACCAATATCAGGCTCAATCCCACCTTCATCAGCTTTATTGTCAAGTTTTTTGTATTTTTCATTGAAAAACTCTAATATAATCTACTATCATGCGCTGCGGAAATACGGTAGAATTATCAGGACTACCAGGCCAATTGCCACCGACAGCTACATTAAATAAAAAGAATTCAGGATCGTTAAAAGGATATGCATTGCCAGCCATTGTCTTTGTAAATTTGTAAAACTCCTTATCATCCATGAGCCACTTAATGGTATCTTTTTCCCACACAATACTAAACACATGGAATTCCTGAGAAAAGTCACCTCCGCTAACCGATACTTCCCCACCTTGAAAAGTGTGATTTCCTGCACTTGATTTCCAGTGGACAGTACCGTGCACTTTACCGGGAACTGAGCCTATCAATTCCATAATATCAATTTCACCGCATGCAGGCCAGCTGACAGATGAGATATTGGCCCCGAGCATCCATAAAGCAGGCCATATGCCTTTTCCTTTAGGTAGTTTAGCCCTTATATCTATCCTGCCGAAAGTAAATTCTTTTTTTCCTTTTGTGGTGAGTCGGGCAGATGAATATTTATATGTATCGATATTTTCAGCTCGGGCTTCAATAATCAAATTGCCCCCAGACAGAAAAACGTTCTTTTTATTGTTGGTGTAGTACTGTAATTCATTGTTACCCCATCCGCCAGAACCATTTCCGACTTCATAGTTCCACGATTGTGTATTCAAATCTTTAGCATCAAACTCATCACTCCAGGTTAATTTATAGCCTGGATAAGAATTCGGAGTCGAGTAACCCTTGTTGTCTGTGAAGTAATTTGCGCCATCCTGAGTGATAATAATACCTTTTATAGATGTATTGACTATTTTGCAACCTTTAGGATTGGACAACTCTACAGTAAATTCCAGGTTGTTTTGTCTCATTTCCAAACTATCACCTATAATAGTGACTTCAAGATTTGCTGATTGTTTACCTGATTCAATTTTACAATACCTGAATTCTTTTTTATATGCTTGTCAAATAAAGCTGTGCCTTCTTTTAAAGTATATTCAAATGATATTTCCTTGGTTGTTGTGACGTTGAGAGAGACAAAAAATGTCAAAGGCACATTTGACTTACTTCTTTCAATTTTAGCTTCCCAGACTGAAACTTCAGGTATTACCACATCAGTCGTCATCACTTGCTCAGGATTCTCACTGCAACTATTTGAAGCAAAGAATACTAGATACAAGAGAAATAATTTTAACATTTTCATGTGCATGTTTAAATGATTAATTTACAGGCAAGTTACAATAAAAATGAATTTAAAGAATGTATAAAATTTTGAGCGTATCCCAAAATTGCACTTTCATAAAAATTGCTTTTGTTTTACCTCATCCCTAAAGGGAGACAAATGGAATTTTATAACAATAAAATGAAAAAATGGGATACATCCAAAATTCTATCATTTGGCTACAAGATGCAAAATTCATTTTAGCCTCCTATCGGCAAGGTAGGCCAACATAATATCTTTTGCATTACTGCATTAAGAAGGGAAGCTTGAGCTGCCTGATACTACTATAAAATCCACCAGACATACCGAAATTTATTGATATTGATATGGAGAGTCCACTTCGAAAGGTCTTTGATGAAAAAAAAGAAAAAACATTGATTTATACTGAGTTGATAATCAAGCATTTCCCTTTAGGGGTTGGGTAAAAAATGGTTGATTATCATAAATTTTTATTTTTCGGAGTAGACTCTTGTTTATTCTATCAAACTTTTCTTAGCATCTTAATCAAATAACAACTTCACCATTTATCTCATGTATACAAATTTTGTAACTATTTAGGTCTAAGTTTTCAAATCATAAAAATCAGCTGATTTTTATAGACGAATCTGCCCATACCTAAATAGTTACTGATTTGAATTTATTGTGCCTTAAGTCTCAAATACCAAGCATTACCTGTCTCAGTCCCTTGAGCCCGCAGATACATAGCTTTGCTGTCTAATGTCAGGATTTCAAACTCTTTCTGTAAAGCACCATAACCTATAAAAGTATTGTTTCCTGATAACAAAATAGATGTTTTGGTAGATGGTGTTGATGCAGGAATGCCAGAACTCGATGGAACAAAACTAAAACCATTGGAAGCACCAGGATAAGAATAACAACCTTCATCACCACTGCCGGGAATCCCTGGCAAACCTCCGGCCAAACTACCGGTTTTAGTAAATGCACCATCAGGAGATGTCACGTCAAGTGTATATCCTGTAGCAGTTTTTGTAAATTTAAATGTTGTGGTATAAAAACAATTGCAGCAAGCGACTTTTTCATTAATAGAAGCTGCCCACCATTCCGGTGATCTGCTATTATCATTCCAAGGTCCAACCCCAAAATGTCCACCTATACTTTTATCTACAACCCATGTTTTGGATGTGCCACCAGTCAGATCTGTGATGATAGCAGCAGGCGGAGAGAAATTACTCTGAACAGTAATTTCTCTCGTTGCTGTAGAAGATGACCCTCCTTTCCATAAACTATTGCTGTAACCAAGATATTTGTTAGCACCCAAGTTTTGTATATTTTCTTGATACTTACCATTGGGTATGTTGACTGAGTAATTCCGTCCGAAGCATCATAGTCTATCCTGTAATTCAGGGCATTGTCTGCTTTTATTGTAAAATCTACATCACCAGAACCATCACCATTGGGAGTAGCAGTTGTAGTACCTTTGACTACAGCGGTGATTACGATATTGGAAGGTGGTGTGAGATCACCGAGTGAGTACTCCGTCTTGTCGCAACCTATAACAATGACTGCAAAGAAAGCAGCGATGAATATTTTAAATATATTGTTCATAATTTTAAAATTTTAAAAAGTTAATCTAAAATTGTCCACATAAACCACATCACCGGCTCCATCCTTAGAATCATTAAACCTCAATACCAACTGTGTGAATTTTGTATCAGCAGGTATTTTTGTGATTGTACTAAAATCAAAAACCAATTCTTCCCATTCTCCTGATTTTGTAAATGGCACTTTGAGTATTCCATCACCATTTTTAGGTCCATTTATCGACCCTTCCAACTCAAGGTTGACGGTTTTACCAATATTTTCAGGCTTTGGATTGTATGCAAAAACTTTGACTTTATTGCCATTTTTAAAGTTGATCGGAATATTAACTGGAGAATACGTTCCACTCCAACCTTCTTGTCCTCTCGTAAACTTACCTACTGTAGCTGATGTATTAAGCCCTTTGGCATCAGGATTTGCCACTTTTTCAAATTTTTGTCCACCGCCAAATGTTCCGAAAAAGTAATCTATGGTAGCGTGTTCAAAATCAATTGGTAATCCAAATAGAGTCTTTGTAAAAGTTGTCGTTGCTTTTCCGCCGCTTAGCGCATCTCAAAATTTATAGTTGCGGTAGAAAAACCATCACCCAGTGGAGTGATCTTTACATCCCCTGAATTATCATTACTGATATCAAAAATTTTTGAAAAATTTCCGGAAGATGCTGTATTGACAAATGAAGTGTCAGTATCAATTCCATCTTGTTCTGTGCATTGTATCAAAAAAATCATTAAAAAAATGCCGAAAAATGAAGACTGTTATATTTTTCATTTTTATATTTTTAATTATTTATTTTTAAGATTTAATCGATACCTGGATTTTGTTTTATTTGGGATTAGCAAGAATTTCTCTTTGGAATTGGGAAAATTTCATTTTTACCTGATTTAAAACCTCTGGATGCCAATACCGTCGCTGCATCTCCCCATCTTACAAGGTCAAAGAAACGATGTCCTTCTCCCGCTAGTTCCAACCTTCTTTCAGCTTTTATGGCAGCCAGAGATACCGGAACTGAAGGTAACCCAACTCTAGCTCTTACAGCATCAAGCAGTGCCTGAGCTCTTGCACCCGTGCCACCCAAAGCTTCAGCTTCCATCAGATAGGTGTCTGCCAGTCTGATGATGGGCGAGTTTTGACTGTAATTGAGTTCCAAGGCTCCACCACCTGTACGTACATCAGATTGGCGTGGGACAAATTTATTGAGAAAATAGCCTGTATTTTGGTATCCACCGATATATGATATCTGCTTTGCTGCTTCTAATGCTTTCAAATCCAAAACAGTAGCTCCAAATCTGGGATCAGATTTGATAACATCATAAAATTCCTGCGTAAAGACATTAAAACTCCAACCACTTGGCAATTCCGGAGCAGTAGAACCGGCCAATCTGGAGTAAGATCTTGGTCCAACCATTACATTCAGGGTATTTTTCATCTCTTCACTATCCCCACCAGCCCCAATCAGAATTTCCGGCACTTGTATGACTGACATTCAATGATGTTTTCGAATTAAATTTATTGGAAGTCACCCAAAGGTCTCAGCAAAATTTTGCAAGAATTTAAACCATACTGACTTGCACCACCTGGAGTGCCATTTACTTCTCAGCCAAAACTTGAGCAGCTTGAGCACTTTTTTTTGGCAAAAAAGTACTTTTCCTAAAGTTGCTTGTGCTGCCCCTTTGGTCATTCTTCCTGCATCTGTTGTCACAGGTACTGTAGGTGGTAATGCTGCAATCGCTTCAGTGAGGTCTTTTTCGATTTGGGCATATACAGCTGTTGGTGCCGCTTGTACTACTGAGTACATATTGGAAGCTGTCAAAGGCTCGAGGATCAAAGGAATATTTTTGAATATCCGAACTAAATTAAAGTAATATAAGCTCCTTGGCAAAGCTTTGTATCTGGCACAAACAGTTTTGTTTTTCTGTCTCCGACATGGTAGTGGCAGGCAGTTTTGCTAATAGGGTATTGGCTCTGAATATGCCTTGATAATGATCATTCCAAAAACTAGCAGGTACTATGGTCTTATTCAGGGTGTAATTAGAAAAACCTGGATTCCTGCACCATCAGTAGCTCCACCACCGCCTGCGAAGTGATCTTCAGAGCCTGCGTTCATCATCGACACTATGTTTTCGAATCCTCCGGTATTTTTCCTTAAGACGTCATACACCCCAACAAGAGCCGAAAAAGCCTGATCTCGGTCAGCAAAATAATTTTCTGAAAGAAATTGTCCTTTGGGGGAAACTTCAATAAAGTCTTTTGAACATGCAGAAAAAAGTAATGTCAGTACAAATATTGAAAATATTTTATTTATTGTTTTCATCTCAATTGAATTTTAATTTTGATATTATAGAATTAAAAATTGACTTGAACGCCTCCAATAAAGGATCTTGCCTGTGGGTAAAAACCCTTATCTATTCCAAAAACACCACCACCTATTTCTGGATCATAACCGGTATATTTGGTCAGTGTCAAAAGATTTTCACCTGTCAGATAAAGTCTGATTCTTGAAGAACCAATCTTGCCGGACACATTACCAGGTAAAGTATATCCCAGTTGAACTAATTTCAAACGGGCATAATCCCCATCTTCTAAATAAAAATCAGACATACGACCAAAATTTCCATTAGGGTCATTGCTTACCAATCTTGGAAAGGAATTAGATGTACCTTCACCTGTCCATCTGCTCAAAGCTTTAGTTTGGAAATTGGAGTTTCCTATATCCAACCTGCGCAATCCCTGAAATATTTTATTACCTGTAGCACCTTGAGTAAATAACATCAGATCAAATCCATGATAGTCAAGGTTGAGTGTGAAACCAAAAGTATATTTTGGCAGGTTATTGCCTAAAAATGTCTTGTCGCTATCATTTATTTTTCCGTCCCCATCGATATCGGTCCATTTGAAGTCACCGGGACGAGCATTGGGTTGGATAAGGCCTCCATCTTTATTTTTGTACGCTGATACTTCTGCTTCATTCTGAAAAATACCATTTGTCTTAAATCCATAAAATGTGTTGTAAGATTGTCCAACAGCAGTCCTCGTGATGGTACCCATAGATTGGAAGGAAGCATCGCCAGGAATAAAGTTTGCATCTGAAGCCACAAGAGTTACCTCATTCTTGAGATAAGCCATACTACCATTAGCACTGATATTAAGATCCCCTATTTTATTTTTATAACCTAGTTCTATTTCTATACCTGTGTTATCCATATCTGCAATATTTCCAACCGGAGCAGATGATACACCTACATAGCCAGGTATAGGGATGGGTCTGAGTATCCCAGATGTAGACTTTTGGAAAAGATCGACATTTAAATTAAAATTACTAAAAAGCTCAGCATCGAAACCGATGTTTTTTTGAGATGTTTCTTCCCATCTTAAATCCGGATTATCCAATGAGGTTTGAGCATAGCCCGTTCTAATGACACCTGAATTGCCTAATGCATAATTGAACCCGCCGGCAACTGTAGAAAGATAACCAAAATCTCTTATCGCATCATTTCCAACTACACCTATACCTCCTTTGATTTTAAGATTGGTAATGATCTTAGGACTGACACCATTTTTCCAGAAGTTTTCATTTGACACTACCCATCCGAAAGATACTGATGGGAATACTCCAAATTTATTATTTCCCCCGAATCTTGACGAACCATCACGTCTGATGATTCCTGTAAACAGATATTTCTCTTTGAAATTGTAGTTCAAACGAGAGAACAAAGATATTAACTTATGTTCAGTCATATCAAAAGGTGAAGCGATTCTATTAGTTGCAGGTATATCAAAATTAAAAGAAGCATCTTTGTATGAATTGACAGGAAGATTGAGTAATGAAACACCAAGACCACCGCCGATATTTTCAACATAGGCCCCCTGACCTAGTAAAACTGTCAACTGATGATCTCCAAATGTATTATTATATGTAACCGTATTTTCCACATTCCAGTTAAAAACCTTGTTTTCACCCTTTGAATAACTATTCTGTAAATTGCTGGTTGTAGCACTTAAATAAAAAACAGGTGAAAATCCTTGCCCGCCCCAGTAAGCTTTTTTTGCTCCCAATGTGGATCGGATTTTTATGTTTTTATGAACTGCAGCTTCAAGATATGCATTTCCAACAATATCATCACCCCAATCAAATGCTCCTAAACGGGTTTGAATAAAGGCTGTGGGGTTTCTCATTTCCTGTCCGACAAGCGTAGATATACCGTATGGATTACCATTTTCATCACGTATCACAGGATTTGAATTATAAGGTGCTCCAGCTGCCAGAGCAGGATCGGTTACAACCAAAGGTGTAGTAGGATCCAGATTTATAGCCGAACTCAAAACACCTCCAAACTCATCTGTGGCACCAATACCTACAGCCTTTTGGTTGGAGTATCCTAAGGTTTGCCCAAATGTAAATATCTTTGAAATTTTGTGCGTGGAGTTCAATCTGATACTCTTTCTGTTATAATTTGAAATATCAGATGCTACTATGCCCTCCTGATCCTGTATACCAACTGATGCATAGTAAGTAGAAGTGCTACTTCCACCACTTACGCTCAATTCATGTGAATTACGCAATGCTCCATAATTAAAAATTTGTTTTTGCCAATCGGTCCCGGTTCCGAGATCAACAGATGGAAAAATTAGGTTTCCACCTCCAGCAACAGATCTTTCGTTAAGTAGTGTTGCATATTGGGAAGCATTAAGTAGCTTTAATACCTTAGATGGAGATGATGATCCAAAAAATCCATTGTAGGAGACACTTAGCTTTCCTTCTTTACCCTTTTTGGTAGTCACGAGGATAACTCCGGTAGCTGCTCTGGTGCCATAAATAGCTGCTGATGCCGCATCTTTCAACACTTCTATGGATTCAATATCAGATTGATTTAAGGTAGCCCAAACCGCCGGCATCAACTACCACACCATCAACTACCCAAAGGGGATTATTTCCTGCATTACCAAATGTAGTGATACCTCTGACTCTAATGGTGGAAGGTGATCCTGGCTGACCTGAGTTTTGGGCTATGGTTACACCAGCAACCCTACCTTGCAATGATTGTTCTACCCGCGCACTTGGCACTTTTTCCAAATCCTTTGTCTTTAGACTGGAAATAGAACCGGTGACCACGCTCTTCTTTTGAATTCCGTACCCGACTACTACTATTTCATCCAGCAAAGACCTCTGATAGTATGACGTTAATAACATTTTCAGTTCCGATTTTTACCTCTTGTTCGTTATACCCTGTATAGAAAAACAAGAACATCAGAACCTGAAGGAAATGCTAATGAGTAGGACCCATCCAAATCAGTGATGGTTCCATCATTAGTCCCTTTGATAAGAATGTTAGCTCCTATCAAAGGGTCATTGGTTTTTGCATCTGTGACGATACCAGTGATGACTCGTTGTGACGACATCATGGTCCCTACAAACAACAAAATCACAAAAATGACTTTACTTTTAAATGTAAGCATAATGATATATTTAAGTTTGATTAAAAATTACGTCAAAGATAATCAAAGTAGCAAATTACACCTAATTAACTACTACGTCATTACTACTACAATCATTAGATAAGGCTACTACATATCTACATATTTTGTATTTTTGTGTAAGCTAAAAGACCATATAACGCATGAAGCTAACAAATATCATAAGAGACTGTATCATATTGATGCTATACTTCAATACTTTCGTTTGCAGCCAGCCATCAAATATTGGTCATCCACCTGTATTTAACTATACAAAAAAAGATACAAAAGCAGGTACACAGACTTGGGCAATAGCCGAAGATAACCTCGGATACACCTGGTTTGGCAATAATGCAGGTTTGGTTAAATTCGATGGGTACCGTTGGGAAATATTTTCACTTCCTAATAATACAGTTGTAAGATCTCTTAATTGTGATACCATCAATCAAAGGGTGTATGTAGGAAGCCAGGGTGAATTCGGGTATTTTAGTTTTGCGGAAAATGGCAAATTCCTTTACAAAAGTATATCTCAATCATTACCCTCAGGCACCAGATTGTTTGGTGAGGTTTGGCAAACCTTAAATACTAATTATGGTATGTTTTTTAGGACAGATCATCAGGTTTTCAGATATTATAATGGCACGATCAGGCCTTTATTTGATGAATATGTATATTTAAATTTTATTGCTGAGTGGGGTTCTGAAATTGTCTTACAAGATAGCAACAACAAATTGTACTATTTTGACGGAGCACGATTTCAACTAAGACCAACAAACAGCGTTTTTGATAAAGGGAAAATTTCATCTGTCATTAATTTGAATGACCAAACTACTATCATCACCACATTGTACAATGGAATTTTTCAAGAAACTAAAAATGGGTTTTTACAATGGCACACCTCAAATGACCAATTTTTCAAGAAAAACGTGATATATTGTGGTACCAGATTAGATGATGGAAAAGTAGCATTGGGTACATCATACGAGGGAGTGATCATTCTGAATAAAAATCGAGAGATCGAAAACCATATCAACAAGTCAATTCAACTCCAAAACAATACTGTCTTGAGTATTTTTAATACCAACTCTGGAAACATATGGGCAGGCTTGGATAATGGCATTGATCTGGTACAAAGAGATTCATATTTCAGGATATTTTACCCTGATGATGATTTGCAAGGTACCGGATATACAGCTGAAATATTTGAGAATGAATTATACCTTGGCACCAATACCGGACTTTACAAAATTCCCTGGCAAACATTCTATTCTCATGGTCAGAATAATAAATTCAAATATATTGAACACTCTAAAGGTCAAGTTTGGAAGTTGCAAAAAATCGGCAAACGACTGTGGATGGCGCATCATGAAGGTGCTTTTACCATTGCAGGAAAAATTGCTCAAAAAGTTAAAGGAACGACCGGTGTCTGGAAATTTATTGAAAAAGGTGAAAATGATATTATTGCCGGATTTTATGAAGGATTGATACAACTAAAATACCAAAATAATTTATGGCATGCAAAAAATATAGAAGGTTTTGAAGAAAGTTCAAGATTTCTGATCAATGACAAAGACGATAATATTTGGGTTTCTCATCCCTATAGGGGTTTATATAAAATATTGAAAGAAGAATTACAATTACAAAAAACAAAAGCTTTTAAGTTAAATTCAAATTATAGTAATGGAATCAAAATTAACAATTACATTTTTCCTATCGATCAAAGTATTGTTGTATTCAGTGCTGATAATTTATATAAATTGAACTCTAATTCATACAATATAAAAAAATATTCTGAAATTCAGGATCATATCGACGTTCAAAAAGGCTTAAAATTTCTTGAAGAAGACAGTTATAAAAATATTTGGTATGCCACCACAGAAGAAACAGGAATTTTGGTCCCACAAAGGCAATTTAATACAAAATATCAAAAATATATCGTAAATGAATTGAATAACAGACTACCGGAAACCTTTCAGTCTGTATTAACAATCGATAAATATAATGCAATCATTCCGACTGAAAGAGGTTTTTTACACTTCAATCCCGAAGGATATATGAATGGAACAAAGCCATTAAACTTATACGTATCAAAAATAGTACTAAAATCTCATCTGGACAGTACATTGTATAGCAAAACAAAAGCAGATGTACTTCAACCAGAAGATATAATTCTAACCCATGATCAGAATAAAATTGAAATAAATCTTGCAGTCATCAATCATCCTAACAAGCAGCTTGTGAATACTGTTACAGATCAATGATGGAGAGTTTAGTTTGTGGCAAAAAACCAGATATAGTTTTCAATCAATTATCACCTGGAAAATATGCGATTGAAATCAAAGCAAAAAATCAAGAGGAGTTGAAAGTAACGTTCTAAAGATGAATTTTGTCATCAAACCACCATGGTTCAGATCAAAAAATGGCTTTTTATTATATATGGCGTTTAATATTAGTGTATTTGGTATTTGCTGGCACACAAAAAGAAAAAAGTATACTGCTGAAAAAAAATCCATCATTGAGGAAAGCCAAATCAGAGAACAAGAACATTTAGTAGCAGTTCAGGAGAGTCAGGAAGAAATCATAAGACTACAAAATGAAAAATTGCAGGCCGAAATTGCATTTAAAAATCAGGAACTGACTTCGTACACTTATCATTTAGTATCCAAAAATGAATTAATATCAGAAATAAAGAAGGCTATCCAAAAATTAGGCCCCAAATTTGAAAATGATAGAGAACTTAAAAAAGAATTTAAAACTATAATGCAACTTACAGATCAAAATGCCGGTATCGACGATGACTGGGACAATTTTGTTAAAAGTTTTGATCAGGTACACTCAGAGTTCTTCAAGCGACTGACCGAAAAGTACACTAACCTTAGTTCTAATGACTATAAAATGTGTACATATCTAAGGATGAATCTAACATCAAAAGAGATTTCAGCTTTGATGAATATTTCACTGAGGAGTGTTGAAACTAACAGATACCGCCTGAGAAAAAAATTAGGTTTGCACTCTGAAGCTAATCTTACTCAATATTTATTAAGGTATTAAGGGTGATACTGTTACCAAGTTTATGTATCTTATGTCAAGAATTGATTAAATTAAGCCGTAATGATGCAAATCCCTGCCTGTCGAATAAACCTGCTTTATACCGTAGCACTTTGTCGTGAAAATTGAACAAAGAGCCTAATGCTGCAGGTATTTCAAGCTGTAATACCTTGGCTGATTGACATTTTAGCGGCAGGCAAGGATTTTCTACTATATAATGCAGGTTCAACCTCAATCAGACTTGGTATTGTTACCTATCTTGCTGTAAATCAAAAACTACACCAGCTTATCTTCTGAAAATGTAATGTAAGTAGTCATTCGAATACACAAGTAAGGATCGAAAAAAATAAATGAGATTTTTTTTCCAAATATGATCCAAATCATATCAAAGAGTAAAAAAGCGTAATTTTGCTGCGTGAAAAATTTGATGATTTATTTCCTGGTGATTCTGATGAGCATTCCTGTATTTAAAGGTATGACTACCTATATGTCCTGGAGAATCAATCAAGTATACATAGCGAAATATCTTTGTGTCAACAGAGAAAAAAAGGAGCTGAAGTGCAATGGAAAGTGTCACCTGATGAAAAACCTGAAAGAGCAGGAGCAGCAGGACAATACCCCTATCCCGCATAAAATAAAAGAAATCAAACTTGATTTATTTATATGTTCGTCAGTGGCTTTGTTATATTCAGACAAGAACCGAGTTTTCATATCAAAGTCAGAAATCTCTTATCAAAATCATATAAAAGCTACATCGTACTGCAAAATTATATTTACACCTCCTGATTTATTAGTTTAGACAAACTCTAACCTACCCTTTATCCTGATTATATCCAAACAGATGTAATCAGGTATTTATTATTATCTATTTTTCAATAATAAAATCCTTCATCACATGAACAAGAGATGGATATTAGTATTGGGTACATTTATTTTTATTTCTGTTTCATCGAGTCTTAATGCATGCGATGTTTGTGGTTGTGCTGTATCAGGTCATCAATTTGGTATCCTGCCACAGTTCCAAAAACATTTTGCAGGCATAAGATATGGTTACAGAAGTTTTAAATCAGTACATCCGCCTTTATTTTCTACAGATACTGAAAAAATAAGTCGCGAATATTTTCATACCACAGACCTGTGGGGAAGATATGTATTAGGAAGTCGCATACAGTTGTTTGGATTTGTGCCTTACCATCATATTACAAAAACTGAAAATGGAACATCAATCATACAAAAAGGTATGGGAGATGTCACTTTGATAGGCCTTTATGCCATCATCAATCAGCTTAAATCTGAAAATGGGCTCTGGACACACCACCTTCAAGCTGGTGGTGGTATCAAGCTCCCCACCGGTGCATCGGATTATATCACAATCGAAAATGAATGGATCCCGGGTATACAACAAGGCACAGGCACAGCTGACTTTATGTTTAATGCCAATTATTTTTTGAGATACAACAATGTTGGTCTTTCAACCGAAACAAGTTGGAGAATCAATAGCCGCAATACTAAGCATGATTTTCAGTATGGCCGGAGGACGACATCCTCTATCAGGGCATTTTATGTGATTCATATGGGCGAAAAAAGCTTGATGCCATCAATCGGTACTACCTTAGAACACTCTGCATTAGATTATCATGAAGGTGCAGATGTGGCTTTATCAGGTGGGTACGGGTTATATGGTCATGTCGGTATGGATTTTTTCAGTAGCGGATTTACTGCAGGAATTTCTATACAACCTGTTATATCTCAAAATATTGCAAATGGTAATCTTATTTCGGGTAGCAGAGTAAATGCGCAATTTGCTGTTCTATTTTAAAAACACATCTATATTTTATAACAAATTAAATAAATTAATAAAAAATGAAAAAATTTAAATATATAACAATCATAACCTTTTTATCAATTCTTATGATTTCATCATGTAAAGAAGATGAAGAAACACAACTCCAACAGGGTAAAGTTACAATAGAGTTTGATCATGTTTTCGGATCTACTGAAGCAGCATTTTCGGTCAATAAAGAGTTGACTCATCCCATGTTAGGTGAAAAGATGACTTTTACAATGTT
The DNA here is from genome assembly GCA_016718205.1 of Saprospiraceae bacterium. Lineage (GTDB taxonomy): Bacteria > Bacteroidota > Bacteroidia > Chitinophagales > Saprospiraceae > OLB9. Next base: position 384,540 of record JADKEB010000031.1, on the reverse strand, counting down.
TAGGTACTATGTATCCAATGTCAGATTAAAAGCAAAAGACGGTAGTTGGTATGCTATGCCTGAGAGTTATTTTATAGTAGATGCAGACCCTACAACAGGAAGCAACAAAATCACAATTCCGAATGTGCCCGGCAATGAATACATAGATGTGGAAATGATGTTTGGTGTAGATAGTCTCAGAAGTGGTTCCGGTGCTCAGACCGGAGCATTGGATCCTGCAAAAGGCATGTTCTGGAGCTGGAATTCAGGTTATATCATGGTAAAAGTTGAGGGAAATGCCCCTACAGCCGCTGATGGTAGCTTTGCTTTTCACTTAGGTGGTTACAAAGGTGTAGACAAGGTACAAATTACAAAATCCTACAATTTTGGCACCGCGCCGTTAGTGGTCAATGGAACAAGGGCAGCTGAAATACATATGATAGCCAATCCTGCCCGATTGTGGCATGGTGCACAAAAGTTGTCTGAAAAACCAAGGCAAACTATGCCTGGCCCTTTGGCTAAGACTATGACTACTAATTTCTATGATGCCATAAGATTTGATCATATTCATAATTAAAAAATACGATGACGCGTAATGAAGATCAATACATTGAAAATATGTTCAATTCTGATTCTGATTTGGGTGGTTTCATGTTCTGATGATCAGGGTAAGTCGGGCTTTGGTCTGACTTACCCTGATTATTTTCCTGCTCTTCATTACCAATCAGACAAAAATCCCATAACCAGGGAGGGATTTGAATTAGGGAGAGCCTTGTTTTTTGACCCAATCTTATCAATTGACAGTACAATAAGTTGTGAAACTTGCCACAGTCAAGGGCATGCCTTTGCAGACCACAACACCAAGCTGAGCGTAGGCATCGAAGGTTTACGAGGCAACAGAAATAGTCCTGCAATGTTTAATCTGGCCTGGCAAACCAGCTTCATGTGGGATGGAGGTATCAATCATATAGAAGTAATGCCCTTAGCACCTATCACCAATGAAGTAGAAATGGGTGAATCTTTAGAAAATGTAATCCAAAAACTCAACCGTAGTCTTAAATATAAATTAAGATTTCAAAAAATATATGGCGAAAAGCCGATTGATTCCCAGAAACTGTTTTATGTATTGGCGCAGTATATGTCAATGCTTGTCAGTGCAGATGCGAAATACGATAAGTATCGTCAGGGAAAAACTTCATTAACTTCAGAAGAATTGCAAGGACTGACTATATTTAAACAAAAGTGTGCTTCTTGTCATCCTGAACCACTCTTTACAGATTTCAGTTTCAGAAACAATGGGCTGGAAATCCTAAATGATGATATTGGCCATGGCAGAATATCTTTAAGGAAAGAAGATGACTATAAATTTAAGGTACCGTCATTGCGCAACATCGCACTCACCTATCCTTATATGCACGATGGGAGATTCAGGTCACTCCATGAAGTGTTGAATCACTATAGTGATCACGCTGTGATGCATGACAATGTTGACCCATTACTCATATCACAAGGAAAGGCAGGAATTCGACTTACCGAAACTGAAAAGATTAATATAATAGCTTTTTTGCATACTCTTACTGATATTACTTTTATATCCAACCCATTATATTCGGAATAAAATGAAAATTATTTTTAAAAAACCGCTCACCTTTTCCATAATGACAGGGATGTGTACCATGATGCTTTATCTCTCATGCAAAAAAGATGAAGTGGCAAGCCCTGACTTCCAAAACACAAAAATAACCATCAACAAACCAGTCATCAATGCTATTTTAAAACATGATGATGTATTAGTGATTGATGGCATTATTACATCAGATGTTTCCATGCATGGCTATGAAATACTTTTGCATGACAACACTAACAATACAAGCATCTCAATCATAAATAAGCATACTCACGGCAAGGAAATAATTATAGAACAATTCCATAAAATCCAATGCACAAAACCTACGGCCTACACTCTTGAAATTATTGCGATCATCAATCACGACACTCTGAAACTCTCAGAAAAAATCAAATTCACTTGCACCTAACTATTAGCCATCAGGTATGAGTTTTTATCCAATAGCTTTTTGCTCAAAATATTTAATACCAAGCACAATAGAAATTTTAGAGTAAAATATTCACTCCTGCATTGACCTGTCTGAATCCACCGGGCATGATACCTGATTGCCCTCGGTTCAATCTTGATGCTACAAATACATTATTGCTTAAATTTTTTGCAACTGTGAAAAAAGAAAATCTCATCCCTTTTATTGAAAAATCATAGTTTAGGTTCATATCAAAGGTATTGAATGCTTTGATTCTACCAAGTCCTCCATCTCCGGATTCATTTACAAAATTGGCGAATTCTGCATATTGATCTCCTACTCTATTGTATCCCAATCCTACAGCCAATTGTTTGTAAGAATACTGTATATTAACATTAACTGCCGTTCGGGGGGCATAAGGAGCTTGTCCATTTCTGATACCACCTTCACCATATACATATACAGTTTTAGACACAAAATCCAAATCTGAAACCTTTATAGGTGCTGTAAGCAACTGATCATTGCCGGAAGAATTTTTAACATAAACTCTGTGTCCTTCCGGATTACTATTAACTTTTTCCACAAATTCCTGTTTTGTAGTAGTCGTATGTTTTATTTGTGTAAACAGATGCCTATCCACCAATTCACCTTCGATTACTTTTGTATTCAGAAAAGTAAAATTGGGTTGAATACTCAGCTTATGTTTGTTGCCCATGGGCATGATATCCCATTGGAATGTTGCTTCAAGCCCACTGATATTGACTACACCTAACTTATCAAAAAACTCGTTCCAACCTGCAAGATAAAAATTGCTTATCCTATTATTGAATAAAGCGAATTGGCCTGAAAGCTTTTGATCTATGATGTTACCTCTTATACCCAATTCAGTATTGGTGCTTTCTTCTGGACGAATATTACTCAATTCCTGAGGTGTAAGCGGGTTAACTAATATTCCGTCTCTTTCTACTAAAAAGGCAAAATACTTTGAAGGAGCTATATACCCTTTATATACGCTGGTAAATATATTCATTGTTCTCCATTTATAGCTGATGGAGAGTCCGGGTTGAAATATCAAATATTGATTCACCCGTGCAAGGTCTTTATCTGTTGCGATATAGGGGTCTCTTGACAGTGCCAGCCTGTCTTCTCTGTACATCCATACTTTTTCCAATCTTATGATAGGTGTGATATCAAGATTTTTTAATGTAAACTGATTTCTGATGTACCCTGAAAAAGCATAAAGATTATAAGCCAGGTCAGTTGTAATTCTTCCACTTCGAGCCCATCTCGATGAATCAGCTGCCAGCACCTGGTCCTTGTAAGTCTCTTCGTAAAGTTTTATTTGAGCTTCCACTTTATGTCTCACCTTGGAGTATTGCCATGTTTTAGAATATGTTTCTTCAATGGAGTTTACAGTAAAATGCCACCTGCTGTCTGTGGTGGATTCCCTACTGTTCCGAGTGCCGCCTACTCTGACAAAATCATTATCAGTAAATGCTCCTTCTTTCAAATAAGCATATCTTTGAGAAAAAACATCTTCTCCGACATATGCTCTGACATCTTTTGCTTTCAATACAACATTGTTCTGTCTCCACCAATCTCTTGCAAAATCAGATGCAAAAATTTTAGTAGTTAAATAAGAAGTGGCATCAGGTACCCATTTATGAATGATATCAAGTCCATATCTGTGCATAGTAAAGCGGTCGGCGTCAAAAGGATTTTCAACTGGATCAACACTAAAGGTATACGGTGTTATGGAACTTAGCGATGCCTGATTATCTTCAAATTGACCACTAATTTTAAAATACAGCGACTGATTTTCTGCTAATTCAGCAAATATTTTTGCATTAAGATTGAGCATATTCACTGATGAATGCTTTGTAAATCCATCAAATCTCTTATATACAGCTTCAATTTGGCTACCCACTTTTTTCCAGGTTCCGCTATATGATAACAAACCGGTAAAAAATCCTCTTTGACCGCCGGAGATTTTTGCCCTGAGTGCTGGTTGTTGAGAAGGCTTAGGGGTAATGTAATTAATGATTCCAAACATATTGTTTGGTCCATAACGCAAGATATCAGCCCCAGTATACACTTCAATTGCATCTATTCGGTCACTTATTGGGTTATAGTAAATACCCGGTGCTGTATAGGGTGCTGGTGCAATAGGAGAACCATCCTCAAGCAAAAGAACTTTTTCAGACCTTCTGCCCCAAGATCCCCGGATACTGACATTAATCCTGTTGGATATGCCCATATCACCCAATACGTTCACTCCCGGCAGCATTTTTAAAACTTCTTCAGTAGAGATAGGTTGGATTTTTTTGAGTTGCAGCGGGCTGATATAATAATTAGTACCTTCCACACTTGTTTTGTATGGCAAAGGTGTCGTACTGATGTTTATTTCTTTCAGAATGATTGCTTTTTCCTGCAATTGAATTTTACCCAAATCTACATCTCTGTTTTCAACATTTACCTGAATATTGACATCCTCACACCCCAAATACTGAAATGATAAAACAATGCTGCCTGGAGTAGCCAGTAATTTAAATCGTCCTTCCATATCTGTATATTGATGTTCTGCTTTATCTGTAGTCATTAACACACCGGGAAGTACATCTAAGTTATCTGAAACAACAATACCTGAAATAATGTGACTCTTTTGACCAAACAAGGTCAGATTGTTTGTAGTTATGATTGCAATAATTATGACAACACAAGATATTTTCTTCAAAACTTCTCTTTTCATACCAATCTTATTATCAACCTGCAAAATTAATAATTTTGATATTATTATCACATTTTAAATATGTGATTCATATCATGAAATGAGCTCGAAATTATATTTGCAATGCCGTATTGCCACTCCTGTTGGCTTGCCTGAAGTCAAAGGCAGGCAGGCAAAAATACGAATGATTAAAATTCTATTGATGGCTCAGGATTTTCACAATGGCATCTATTAGTTCTCGCAACTAAAACAAAATCAGCAATTTAAAAAAGATCATATGGCTAAAAGTAAATCAGATTTATACTAACAAAATAGATGATGGTCTGACTGAATGATGTGCAAAAACTAAAAACTTTGAATTTAATAATTATATTTGCCATCAATTTTATACATTTTCCGTGAAAACCGTTACTTACAAGCTGTTTATCCTTCTCTGTTTATTTGTAATAGGGGCTATAATGGCAAATGGTTTTCTGTATTTGATATCGTGGTACTATAATATAGAATTAAAAACTTCGGAAAATATCTTTGACTTTCTTAATAATGATGCATATGCAGGTAAAATCAAAGTATATATTGCACTCAACCACATTCTGAGTTTTCTCATTTTTCCATATGTCTTTCTCTTAATTTTTTATAAGAACAACGTCCTTAGATATTTATCTTTAAAAAAGTTTAATCTTTGGCTAATTCCTTTGTTTCTCTTGCTTTTATTTAGTCTGTACCCTTTGATGGCTTATATTGCCATGGAGATGAATAAAATAGATTGGCCGCCTTTTATCAGTGGGTTGGACAATATGGCGATGGAATCCCTAACTCAATTGCTAAAAATGGACAATTTTACTGATTTATTAATCAATATTACGCTAATAGGAATTATTCCGGGTATAACGGAGGAATTTCTCTTTCGTGGCATTATACAGAAGGAATTAAAAAATGTAATCACTAATTATCACATACCGGTTTGGCTGACAGCCATATTTTTTGGTGTTATGCACTTCCAAATCATCGGATTATTTCCAAAAATAATCATTGGGGCTGTTTTAGGATATGCCTATCATTATTCAGGAAGTTTATTACTTCCTATGCTCATCCATATTTTCAATAATAGTTTTGCTACAGTGGCATATTATTTCAACCCAATGAGTACTATCGAAACCGGAAGCTATCAGGAAGAAATTTCATTTCTGCCAGTGTTTCTTTTTACAATTATGGCTTTGATCATATTCAATTATATTCATACCCAATCCAAAATCCTACAGCATGCAAATGAGTAAAAATCAGGTGTTGCGACAACGCACCATCACTGCTATATTTTTTGCTGTTGGAGTGGTTTTACTCTTATTCTCAGGCAAAACAGGAGCTATTGCATTTGGATGTTTTATTGCCGGATTTTCGTGCTATGAATACATAAGAATGGTATTTCATAAAAATAAAAAAAAATTAGTTTCATCCATCTTATTGGTTGCTGTGACCATCATTTTATTATCCAATTATCCTCCTGACAGCCTCACTTATAAAATCGTTTGTTTCATTTCAATGCTTTGTTTTATTGCAGGCATCATCCATCTATTTAAGCCTTTCGTACAACACAAACTATATTATTGGTTGATCTCGATCATATATTTTGGAGTACCACTTGGACTTTTTGTGTCCTATGTGTATCACACAGAGCATTATTATCCTGCTTTCTGGATGGCTATTATTATTTTTATTTGGATAGCTGATTCGGGTGCCTATCTCATAGGTTCCAGGATGGGTAAAAGACTACTTTTTGAAAAGATTTCACCTAAAAAAACATGGGAAGGGTTTCTGGGTGCCGGAGCTGTTTCTCTGCTCACAGCTTGGGTATTTAGTGCATATTTCAAACATTGGCATGAAGCTACTTCTACTGGAAATTTGTTATTCTGGGTCATAATTGCAGCAACAGCATGGTTCATCGGAACTCTGGGAGATCTGGTAGAATCATCCATAAAACGCACCTTTAATGTCAAAGATTCAGGTAAATTACTCCCTGGCCATGGTGGTGTTTTTGATAGATTTGATAGTTTTATTTATATATTGCCATTTATCTTAACTTTGACCATATTTTTCAAATTTTAATGAAGTTTATATGACTATTCATAAAGAAGGTTACCCTACCCTGTTTTTTTCGTTTGCGCTACTTGCTATCTTATGTTCTGCTTGTTATTACTTCTTCCCAAAGATGTTTACCCTGATATTCATCATTAGTGCCATACTCTATATTTTTTTAATATCATTTTTCAGAAAACCTGACAGGAATGTCTTAAACCCTGACAAGACAGCATTATTATCCCCTTGTGATGGAAAAATTGTAGTGATAGAGAAGGTATTTGAACCTGAAATATTGAATCGAGAATGCACTCAAGTTTCAATTTTTATGTCCCCGCTAAATGTACACATCAATTGGTTTCCATCCGATGCAGAAGTAACACACTCTATTTACCATCCGGGAAAATATCTTGCTGCATGGAATCCTAAGGCATCCACGGAAAATGAAAGAACCACAGTTTGCTATTCCATCAATGATAAAAGTGTGCTTTTAAGGCAGGTGGCTGGAGCCTTGGCCAGGAGAATTGTTTGCTATGCAAAAGAGAATACAAAATATCAACAAGGTGAAGAACTGGGATTTATAAAGTTCGGATCAAGAGTGGACCTTTATTTACCATCTGACTCAAAGCTTTTAGTAAATATCGGAGATAAAGTCTCTGGAAATGTAACCAAACTTGCTACACTCATTTAAAAGTCATAGTCCACCCCAAAAATACAAATGCAAAAGACACAAATTCAGCGATTTAAGGCTAAATTTTATGCCTCATTTTTATAGCGAAGTTTTTTCTGAAAAGTCTTAATAAGTTCCCTGTGTATATTCAAAAAATGCGTTTATTAAAACTTTCAAGTTTATAATTTAACTGATCTAACAAGAAACTTGTCTTAGTATTTAATAAACTTAAATGATTCTGAAGCATAAGCGATAGATACTTTCAAAATATAGGACCCGGAATTCAGGGTTTGAGTATTGATTTCTTTATCGCCGGATGTGATAGAACCAACTGTAATCGATCTACCTTGCATATCATAAATTTCCCATCTGATAATATCTTCACCGGTATCAGACACGTTGAGATATAACTGGTTTGTTACAACGGTTGACTTCAACGTAGCCAGTTTTCCTGCACTTTTACTTTTTACATCCACTATCCCCAAGACTTGAGTAGTCCCATCAAAGTCTGTTTGTTCCAATTTGACATATAAATGCTGATTTAAAATTTGCCCTAAATCAAAAGAATATCTGTGATTTGAAAGATTCAGGCTCTTTAGTACTCCAAATTTGGTAAAATTGATACCATCAGAAGATGTAGAAATAGTATAAATATCATTATTAATTTCTGAATTTGCAGTCCATTCCAGCCAATAACTTTCATTTGGCATTTTTTCGATATTCAAATCAGAGATTTTTACAGGTAATGGAGATTGAAACACTTCAAAATCAAAACCGGGAATTTTTAAAGCTTGACTATTGCTCATACCATCATCTTCAGATCCATTTGAAAAATATAATGCAAACTCAGTCAAAGGAGCAGCTGAACTCACAGATATCGCAGCCCTTACATCATTGTAATTCAAATCATTATTTACTCCAGCAATAAAATCTGCTTTCACGGCTTGACCGTATATAGTGTAAATATGACTTTCTGACATATGATCTATAGTCAATGGAATATCTACTCCATTTCTTTTTGCCACGAGCATGATGCTATCCTGAAAAGAACTGGGTTGATAGGAAATATTTTGCTTCAAATCAATGTCATAAATTTTAAAATTCCTAAGGTAAATAGCTTTATCAAACTCAAATTTTAAACATACCGGCTGACCTGATGCCTCCGAAGTAATTTGAAAAGCTAAATTTCCACTTCCATAGAAGGAATTTGTCTTAGTACAATCGCCATATTCACTCAAATTTGTATTCGTCGTATTTTGTTTAAATGGGTCGATGATGGATACTTTCACCGCTACATCTTGATCTGGTATAACATAAGTATTTGATGTATCATCCTCCTTCCATACGGCTTTTATTCCGGTCATTGCTCCCTCCCAGGTAAATTTGTAGTTTTGGGCGTAGACAAAAAATGATTGTAAACAGAACAAAAATGTTCCTGCATAAATTTTCAACATAACAAACGGGTTTAAAACATTATATAAATATCTAATATCATGCCAAATTACTCTTTAAGACAAAGAAATATCATTTGAATATTTTTACTTTAAATATAATCCAAGGCGACTGGAATGGACTCGTCATTTGATAATAATCGAGTAAAACATTTTACTTGATGAAGATGAAGCTTCAATTAAGGAAAGGGAAAGAAAAGAGTAAAAATCTCTGTCAGGAAAAATTCAAAAAGAAAAGTGCAGTTTTGTACCCGGAGCCGGAATCGAACCGGCACGACCGCAATGGTCACAGGATTTTAAGTCCTGCGTGTCTACCAGTTCCACCACCCGGGCATAGACATTGTAAAAATTGGAGCGGAAGACGGGACTCGAACCCGCGACCCCGACCTTGGCAAGGTCGTGCTCTACCAACTGAGCTACTTCCGCATTTGTGCTTTAGACATGAACTTTTTCAAAAGCGACGCAAAGATAAGAACTCCCCTATCAATTATACAAGTTTTCAAGGGCTAAAATTTTTATTTTTTTTCCATTATTAAAACTGACCCCCTAATACTTTTACCAGAGTGCCACTTTCTACGATGGAATTCAACTCCATCCCATTCAGTATAGCTAATTCATTGTGCTTAGCTGTAGGCATATTGAATTCACTCAATATTTGTTGCAAAGATGCGTTTCTTTTTGACTCTACAATTTTGATCAATGTAGGTTGTTTATTGATTTTAGCCTGATCTGTCAATGGTTTAAAGCTTTTCATAGTGGATTGAAACTGATTAAAATAATTATTAAAATCAGCCGTGGTACTTAAGCCATGAAACTTATAAATAAGATTGTTGTATAAAATCAGATATGTCAGTACTTTGAGTGGTTGCCCCTGTTGTTGCTGTCCTTGTTGTTGTGGTGGCACTACATCAGAAAGCAAAGCTATAGCGGAAAGTCCGTTGACAGTTACATTTGCTGATTCAAGTACGGACAGCTGATTATCCTGAATAACTTTATTTTTTGCAGAATTGAGATCACTTCCTTCAGCTAAATCCATGACCATGAGGGCTTTACCATCTGCTGGTGCCATTTGTACTTGTGTAGGGCTATTTATAGTTTTCCATGTAGCAGGCACACTATATTGAAATTTCAACTCAGGATGGTAAAAAACATTATTTTCAACATATCCTTGTTTGGGGTCTTCGCCATAGATCAAGCCATCAATCATTCTCAGATAATTATTCCTGTTGGTTTTTAACGTTGCCGGATCAAGCGTTTTTTGTGCTTCTGCCGCCAGATTATTCACATTATTATACCTGTCTCCAGGATCAGGGTGAGTAGATAGAAATGTTGGAATACGACCATCTTCTCCTCCAAGTTTTTTAAGTGTCTTAAAAAAGCCGGCCATTTGACGTGCGTCATAACCTATCTTTGTACTGTAATCCACACCCAGCTTATCTGACTCAGTTTCATGATCCCGACTAAACTTTAGAAAAAGTAGCCCTAAACCCTGCTGAGCAACATCTGCAAAGTTCCTTAAATCTTTGGATACAATCAATCCACCAATCAACAATATCTGCCCTAATAATTGATCTCGTTGCTGTCTAGCACCATGTTTGGCAGTAATATGCCCAATTTCATGCCCCAATACACCTGCAAACTCAGCCTCATTGTTAAAATGACACATGATACCCCTGGTAAAATAAACATATCCACCCGGGACTGCAAATGCATTCACGACCGGAGAGTCCAGAATCTTAAACTCATAAGGAAGGTTTGGTCTGTGCGAAATGGCAGCCATTTCCTTTCCCTTCTGATTGATAAAATCCTGCATAGTTGGGTTATTATACAGGCCGAATTGTGCAATTATAGCCGGATCAGACTCTTTTCCTAAGGCGAGTTCCTGACTTTCAGACATCAACGATAATTCTTTTTTACCGGTAACAGGGTTTCTGGCACAAGAAGAAAAGAGTAAAACACATAATACCGCGAATTGAAGAATTTTCATGATAATTCAATTTAATTTATTAAGATAAAATTAGCCTTATATTTAGACAATAAAATTGTCATAAAGTTACAATATAATATGCAATAATTTGGGTGTATCCCATTTTTTCATTCAATCGTTATAAAATTCTTTTTGTCACCCTTTAAGGGAATGGGGTAAAACAAAAAGAATTTTTATTAAAGTGCAATTTTGGGATTCACCCGGATACTTTCATTTTTATTTTCGATGGTCGCAAGTCCCTCTCCGCCAAATTATTTGTAATTGGAATAATAGGATCAAAGGCATAAGCCAAAACACTTTCTTTATGCTTCTCTAATCGCTCCAATAGATTTAACCCTTTACTGCGTTTGTATTGGCCGCGTTTCCCACTCTTTTGGGGTGGTGGTTCTTCCTTTTTTCCATCGGATATTATAATATCATATTGTTTTTCTATAAATACTCTGTTTTTGATATTTTGGTTGATATCTATTTTTGCTTGTTTTAGCAACTCCAACAACATCTCACTCATGAGTTGAGCCCATGCTTTTTTATCATCTATTTGTGAGGCCAATTCCCTTAGTAGATATAAAGCTTTAACCTACTCCCCCAACCTAACGATCATCTCGGCTATTTTTTGCCTATGTTGATACAGATGCAATGGGTTTTTAGTATAAGTCATCTCATCCATGTATATAGATTCAGGTATATCCAGTACAGCCATTGCTTCCTTGATCAGTTTTCCTTTCCTTTTATCGGCCTTTTGTATTTCTTTTTGAAGGATCACCATATACTCATAATCTTCAATGCCATCCCGGAGCAACTCAAGTCGAAGGGATGGGATGGGTTTTCCTGTATACGTCGATTTGTCGATACCTGGCTTTCTGTTGTTGGGATAAAAATACCTTCCATCGCCGTTGCCCCAGATGGTTTGTTTTCCTGACGGCCAGCCATATCCATTGACAAATGACATAGCTTCTTCCCATGGATTCTGCAGATGTCCGGCAGGTGATGCTGCTTCAGAATTCCAGTAAGTGGTCTCCCACATCAGGACACCTTTGAGCTGGTGTTTGTAAGATGCCCACAACCACATGCGCATATTGATGGCATCGTGGTCGATAAATTCTGATAGCCAGGGCGACTTTGGCCAGCAGCAAAGGTATGACCAGTGTTCGAGTCCTTTTTCATTCATCTTTTTGATCTTTTCATGATCGAGTTTGTGCCAGATGGTACAACTGATATCTGTTACATCCGAAATATCCTGACCTGCCACATGTTCTGTCAAAAATGTGGTCATATTCGGTGCATATTTTTTGATCAGTGCATTGGTGTTTTTCACAAATTCGTAATCAGCCTCACCAGGTTCGTCAAACCAATAGATATACTCCTTGCCTAACCAACCATTTTTCTTCAGGTTTTCCTGCATTTGAGATAAATATCGCTCCATCAGTTTATTGTATTCAGGAGTACCCTGTTCAAAGCCTTCAAATTTGCCGTTTTCACGTTCATAATAAGTGCCACTTCCCAGACCTTTCAACCTTAGATTATACCCTGTGAAGCCATAATCATCAAAATATTTTCGTCCAGCTTCATTAAATCGGGTAAAATCAAGTTGGATATCAATCTTATCAGTTTCAACTTCAAAATCGCCGCCGGACAAAATATTTTTCCCGCTTAGCAGATGAATCAGGGCTATGTCGTCATACCAAATAGTGCCTTTTTGTTCACCTGATTTTGTTCTATTGGTAGCAAATAGCTTTAGTTTAAGATATTTGGTATCTGGATGGAGGGTACCCAACCTGAGTGTGTCAGGCTTCCATTGCTGATGTGTCGAAAAAATATCATATCTATTTTCAAAGATGATACAATTTTTATCCGTATCATAACATTCTATACCTACCACATATTCGAGTTTTTCAGCAGAAGTGCGTGCCATCCACGACAAAAGGTACATATCTTTGGAATCCACCGGAATAAAGCTGGTGTGTGATGCTTCTGCATTGGCTGTCGCTGAATTATCTGTAAGTTTGTACCCATAATTGCCTTTCAAGGCGTTTTTGCTATCATAAAATCCACCTTGCCAAGATACTCCTGTCACCTTCTCTTCGATAGGTGCATACTCAAAAGGATTGTAAGGAGAGATCTTGTAGTCTCTGAATGCCTGCATGTACTGATCAAACACCAATAATTCATCTTCTTTTGAATATATATTATCATATTTCTTAATATTATTCATATTCAAACCAAATCCTGAGCGCATTCCAGGACTTTTGGGCAAAGCAAAATCCCATACAAGTATCTTAATATCTGTCTTGTAAATCCAATTTCCGCTACTTACAGTCAATTTTCCGGTATAGTTACCTGCCTTTGCTTCGGAAGGTATTTTTACAGTAATCCAAAAAGGATGATTTTCGCCCGGCGTCAGTGTTTGCGGTACATTGTATTCCGGAAGCGGATCAGGCCAATATCCCTGAAATCCATAGCTATCAGTTGGCTTGGTAACTTTTACATATTCGACTTTTTTTATCTGAAATTTTTCTGAGTCAAAAGTTGTCACCCCGTCAGTATGCGTGAGGGAACTGATCTCGATTCTGACATTATCCATCCTTAAGTTCGGATGTATTACCATGATAAAAGACTCATATTCATTTTTTGCAGCTTTAATCTCCACACTCATTGACTTTTTCATTGGAATCGGAGCATCACGAAGCACTTTGTAACTGCCTTCGCACCACCAGATACCCGCAGTTTTATCCTGATTCAGAAGATATCCATATCCTCCGTCAGATATGTGGTTTGGATCTACCTTATTGACCAGCTGCGCACTCAATCCTGAAACGCGAAGCAATAAGAAAATAAACAAAAATATCTTCATCATGATCATAAAAATTAAGTTATATTTCAAAAATTTATTTATGGCTATGCATGAACTAAAAAAAAGGCCTTGTTAAAGTATATGTATGATAAGTAAAATGGAAGAAAATGAAGGATTTCAACCAACTGTTGGTAAAACCTTAGCTAAAATCTCCTTTATCTGTATCTAAATATCAGAATTTCAACCATTTTTCATATATCAAAAATAACAGAGCCAAAAAAAATTACTTTCTGACAAGATTTACAACATCTCCCTTCTTCATTTTGATTGTCACTAAATCAGTATCTCCTGAAATGTCTTTTTTGGCTATGCCGCTAAAATCATATGATGCAAGATTTAATTTCATCTTGATATCAATATCGACATCAGCCTTAATATTAACATTTTTGACCTTTCCATCTGACTTTTGTGCACTTATCAATACTCCCTCCTTTGTTCTGAATTGATCAAACTCAACATTTTTCCAATAATCGGGAACGGCTGGAAACAAATCTATGTAGCCATCATGTGATTGCAGCAACATTTCCTGTAGTCCTCTCGCATATGCGAAATTGCCTTCCAGTGTAAAAGGCCGATAGGTATGGGACGAATATTGACCACCCTTTTGATCCCCATTGAGATGGAAACTGTTAGGCGATGTAAAATTAGTAGCAAATATCCTGAGCATTTCAGCAGATTTGTCCCCGTCTTTTACTTTGGCGTAAAGGGATGCCATCCAACTAAATGAATATCCGACCCATGCTTTTGTTCCGAGTTTTTCGATATGTCGGATCGAATTTTCAATAATTTCCTTATTGTCATTAAAGTTGATGATTTCCAAAGGGAAAATAGCCATGTAGTTGGACAAATGCCGGTGCGACTCTTCCAGATTTTCTCCGGGTGCCACAATTAACCCTGTTTCGTTAGTACTTAATTCAGGAAGTGTTGTTAATATTTTTTCAATTCTGGAGAAATCCGAATCATTTGTAATTTGATACAAATCCTTACAGGCAGCATAAAACCACTTCACCAAAGCCAGGTCGTAATTGGTGAAAGTCTGATACCATGCTTTTATACTATTATCATGAATTTCAGGGGATGAACTCAAAGGTAAAGTCAAATGACCATTTTTATCTGATTTTAAGATAGATGAAAAATATGTTTCGGCTTCTTTAAAATAGGGTACACATCTGTTAATCAGAAACGTTTTGTCTTGCCCGTATTGATATTGCCAATAAAAATGCTGTGCCAACCAAGCTACAGTGGTAGGACTCATGGAGTACTGTATCCATC
This sequence comes from Saprospiraceae bacterium, assembly GCA_016718205.1. Classification (GTDB taxonomy): domain Bacteria; phylum Bacteroidota; class Bacteroidia; order Chitinophagales; family Saprospiraceae; genus OLB9. The sequence continues at coordinate 369,496 of JADKEB010000031.1, read as the reverse complement.
CTCCCATTTCTTTACCGCTGATAGTGGTAACTCCAGGAACATTCAGTCCATCTGTACCGAAATAACTTTTTGTCCACTTCCGGTTTACTTCCCTGATATTCCACAACCAGTTGGTAAATCCTGAAGTCAGATCAAGATGATTTCCTATATAGCCAGGCCAATAACTCAGTTGAGTATTTAAATCATGATGAAAATCTCCTTTCCAAGGCGGTAATCTTCCGTTGTCTGCTGTCCAGACTGCTTGCAAAGATATAGGTGGGGTATGAGCCCTTGTAGTACAACCAAACTTATACATCTCCAGATAGTACTGCTTTTCTAATATAGAGTCAGGAACTGATAATGAAGATTTTGACCAAAATGACTTCCACCAGGCTGCATGACCCTTTTTGTCACTTTTGGGCATCTTGGTTAGTGTAGATCCTGAGCCATTACCACTCCATAGGATGGTCCACTGCCCTCTGAGCGACTTTCCTGAACTTGTATAATTGATAATGACTTTATACCAACTCTTCCCATGACATTGCTGAAAGTAGGTGTAGCTTTTTTCTGTTTTAATGATGGTTCCTGAAGGATATCCCAATTTTTCAAGGCCGGATCCTGAAACTGAGTTTTCGCCGGTACTTTTTATTACATTCTGATATTTTGGCGGAACTATCTCAAACAAGAGCTCACCCGGTAAATTTTGGAATTCAAAGAATCCATAATTTTTTGATCCATGAATATAGCTTTCCATAGTCACACCATTTTCCCATCTGACATTGGCAACGGCAGATTTTATATCTACTTGTGATCGTGCCACCTTTCCAAAACTTTTAGTTTCAAATTCAATTGCTGCAGCAGGAATTTTAGTTGGTGCCGGATTGGCTTCATAAGGTTCATCGCCCAGTTTTTGGACTGGTGTGTAGTCATATTTTTTGACCTGTTCCACCACCCAATCGAATTTCAGTTTTTCAATTTCAGGCATTGGTCTGTCATCCCACAAGAAGACATTGTCCAGTGCCATTCTTAATTTTTTATCTTTTTGCCATATCAAAACCCCTAATGTCCCATTGCCAAGCGGAAGGCCTTCGTCCCATTTATCAGGAATTCCATAAAAAGTGAGGTGATGGTACCGAAACGGTTGAGACCACACTTTTTTTTGGGTAACAAACAAAAAGATGATCATATTACAAAATAACGCAAATCTGATTTTCATCGTTTCCTATCTATATTTCAGCAATAGCATCCAATTCAATCAAAAAACCATAATGAAGTTCCTGAACAGGTATCACCGTCCTCGCAGGTTTGTGGTCACCCATAAATTCTGCATATAATGCATTAAAAACGCTCCAGTTCTCTGCATTTTTTATGTATGCATTCACTTTGACCAAATGAGCTGTGGTCAAACCACATTCATCCAGTATCTCTTTCAGATTTTTGAAGACTTGGCTGACTTGTATTTTGAATGACCCTGCCGAAAGTTTTTCACCTGTCTCCTGATCTATAGGAAGGATGCCTGATAAGTACACCGAACCATTGCTGAATACAGCCTGACTATAGTGCCCGATTGGGGCAGGCTTTCCTGTAACATTTATTAATTTCATACTCTATTTAATTTACAAATAATCCTTCCTGATATCAAAATAATCTATGGTATTTCCTGTCAAGGTGGTATATTTTCCTATCAAGTTTGCTGTCATACATGAATGTACAGGTAAAATTCCCACCAATTCCCCGGTATGTATTTTTTCAAAGACATCATCAGTAACCTGCAGTGTCCCATGTTCCTGAGAAAGTTTACTCAAAAAACAACCTTCGATAGGTTTACTCCACCCATTTGACTCCAAAAATACGAGATCACCATAGTTTTTTTGACCCCGGTCATTCACAATAAAATCTTTCGACAGGTGGATACCGCCACCAATGATGATGATCTCGTTTCTATCTTTATGTTTGGCGACCACAGGACAAGCAACCACAACTGCAATATCATCAGAGGTGCATGCCGATATTTGCACTTGCATAGTATCGTAAAAAACAAAATTGCCAGGTCTGATCTCATCTACTAAACTAAAATCATCAGCAACACTGCAAGTCGGCGTATCGCCCACTGATATTTTTATATCCGGATATAGGGATTTATATTTTTCTTTAAGATGATACAATATCTCCGTTGTAGTTATATGCAATTCCAATATTTCATCATTTGATCTGCAATAATAACTGTTTCCGGCATGAGTAAGAAATCCGGCGAAGCGCAGTAATTTGCTTTTTTCTATGAGATTGACAATAAACTTAATCATTACATCATCATCATGTAATAAACCAGTGCGGTGGTATCCTGTATCGATTTTTATCCAGACATTGATTGGATGATCAACGATTTTATCCAAATTCAAGATGCTAGTGATATCAGCAACCAAGAGATGTAAATTTACTTTCTTAGCAAGATCATTAATTCTATGCTTTTCTCTCGTGTTGACAGGTATAGCTACTGTAATATCTTTCCAGCCATCTTCTGCAAAAAAAGAAGCCATCTTTAAAGAAGAGACCGTAATAGCTTTTACACCTTCTTGCCTGAACCATCTACCTATTTCGTGGCTTTGATGTGTTTTAAAGTGTGGTCTGAAAAGCACTTTACTTTGCCGAGCCTTTTTTACCATTTGCTTTATGTTGTTCCTGCATCTGGCTTCATCAAGTAGTAATGTGGGTTCGCAAAGGTCAGCAATGATATTCATTTATGGTAAAGGCTCTGATTAAAGTCCTAAATGTAATCATTTTCAAAGAAACCGGCAAATGGTATTGCAATAAATATAGGTTAAAAAAATGATTTGTACAATGTGAATTGATTTTCGTAATTTTGTGAAATGCAAGATGGTGTCCACAACATTCACGACAAATTCGTTAGGGAATCTTTTTCTGATCCTGTCAGAGCTATTGCTTTTTTAGAGCGATTTTTGCCCGATGAAATGATCAATAATCTAGACTTGCCTACACTGCGAGTACTGCAGGAGTCCTATCTGAATGAAGCATTGAAAGAGCATTTTTCTGACTTGGTTTTTGAAATTTCACTAAAGAATAATGCTGATACTAAAACGGATATATCTATTCTTTTTGAACACAAATCTTCCCCTGACAAACATGTTTTGATACAGGTAGGTCACTATATGTTTGCACATTGGGTGAAGTGTCTGGCGGAAAAAAAGAAGTTGAAAGTCATCATACCAATGATATACTACCAAGGAAAAAAGGAATGGACTTTAGCTGACCTTTCTTCTTTATTTGACTCATACCCTGACTTTATCAAAAACTATATACCGACGCTAAATTATTTGTTTTTTGCACTCAATACGATCTCGGAAGATAAGATTGAAACTATCAGAGATACTATGATGGCGGCAGCGGTGATAGCTCAAAAGTGGCGTATAAACCCCGTAAAACTGCAAGCTGATTTTGAACGAATATTCCGGCTATTTCCACTAAAAGACCCAAACTGGAACTTTTTGGAGAAGATTGTAGTTTATGCATTAAATGTATCTGACATTACGGAAGAAGTATTGGCCGAAACCATAAAATCTATACCACAACCCATAAAAGATAATATCATGACCACTTACGACAGAATAGTCCAGAAAAACAGAAATGAAGGGGTACAAATTGGAATACAAAAAGGGAAGATCGAAGGAAAGATCGAAGGAAAAATCGAAGGAAAAATCGAAGGAAAAATCGAGGTAGTGCTCAATTGTTTTGATCAGGGCATTGATTTGGCTATGATAATAAATATTGCTGGCTTGTCAGAAGCAGAAGTTATCAGCATACTCAAGGAGCACAATAGGATCAAGTAGAGTGCACTATATCATGACCACTTACGACAGAATAGTCCAGAAAAACGGGAATGAAAGTATCGCTAATCTTTAATCACACCAAAGCCACACAACTCTGATTAATTAATTATACGACTTGGGTAGGGATGTAGGATGTAGGCTGCAGGCACAAGTTACAAACTTGCACCAGCATGGGTATTGTATTGCATTGGGTATTTCACAATAGCCATATTTTTTATCGCATCACAGATACTTAATGTGCTGCCTTGCAGTTGCCTAATATCTTCGCTTTACTAGGCTACATTATACCCTTTGTATCCAACGCCAAAACATTATTCCTACCTGATCATGGCAACTGGCATATTTTTATCATAATCACCGGTGATGGATGGAGTTTGAGCATGATTGGTATATGACTTAACTTGCGAGGAAATATATTGATACAATTCATTGATGGTGACGAGTTTATCTTTATTGGTATCTGCCAGTCCTTTGAGTCCTTTGATGAGAAAGTGAGAAAAAATTCCTTGTCTCAGACCTCCGTATTCCAACGATACTTCATCCTTTTTTGATGACATCAGTATTGCCGTACCTGATTCAGCAGAATTATATGCATTGTAAAAATTTTCCATAGAAATATGGAGCGGGCTCCTTGCTTCGGCTATCATTGACCCCGAATGGCAGGCATCAGCTATAAAAAGTTTATGCTTGGCCTTTGATTTGTTGAGCTCAGCCAGAATATCTTCATAAGGTAAGTGGTTTTTATACCCGTCAAAATCACTTGGTGCGTAGGCTCCATCTATGCCATGTCCTGAAAGATATAGCAATATCACATCATTGGCATCTGCAATAGAAGCTATGTATTTCAGTTCTTTTCTGATCGTCTGATCCGTAGCACCTTCATCTATCAGTATTTTTATCTGATGGTCAGGAATCGCTCCTCCCTCCGGGCTCTTCAGAAAAGCATAAAGTTGATAAGCATCATCATCGGTATATTTTAGTGATGACATATGCTGATAGCTTGCTACACCTACTATGATAGCAAAAACTTTTGTTTCTCCTGATCTTGTATCTGCTTGTTGTCTGGTGATGTTGCTTCCTGAAGCTAGATTTTGAGTAGTAGGTTTATTGATTAATTCAGTTATCTTTTGTTTAGGTTTTCCATGCTCCCATATGGCAGAATAAGTATTTCCCGAACTAAAATATAAAGTGCCTTTGCCATGATGAGCATGATTTTTCCAACCACCTTCATATCTGTTGCCATTGGCATATTTACAACTGCCGGTGCCATCTCCCTGTCCGTTTAAAAACTCACCACTGTAGACACTTCCGTCGCCATACTTATAGGTTCCTTGCTCCTGATGACAATGCTTCTGGTTACAATTATTTTCATTATTTTGATGTTGAGTAGTGGTAAATGGTTGAGATGTTTGATTTTGTGAAGAAACTTCTTTTTCACTGGTCAACTTGTTCATATCATAATACTGTACCCTTCTTCCTCTTTTGTCATAAGTGATTCCTGAGCCGTGCTTCTTATTCCTCAACCACTCTCCATCATAATATGAACCGTCTTTTCTGGTAAATTTTCCAATACCTGTAAATTCACCATCTAAAAAATCACCCTCGTACATTTCGCCATCATTAAATGTGTATTTCCCCTTGCCATTGGATTTGGAATTGATCCACTGACCTTCATATTTATCTCCGTTTCTGTATGTGATGATCCCAAATCCTGACATGACATCATTTTCAAAATTTCCTATGTAGACATCTCCCGACACATAAGACATCGTCCCCTTTCCATTTTTATATCCCATATAAAATGACCCTTCAAAAACACTTCCATCTGCATTCTTTAGGAGTCCCGATCCGTGATGCTTGCCATTTAAAAAACTTCCGGTGTATTGTGTGCTGTTTTTGTATAAAAATGTACCTTTGCCATTGATACAGTTACCTCTAAGGCAATTGGCATTTGCTGTAAAATGGCAAAGTGAAAATAAAAGAGAGATAAAGAATAACTTTTGCATAATTCAATATTTTAAGGGCAATTATGTATTTGTTATTCTGAAGGCGAAGGATTTATTCTGACAGTAAACTTAATTCAATTACATTTTATTATTTAAAAATCGAGTTTTATGAAAAGTTTAGCTTTTTATTTTTTAATAGTCATCATTTCATTTTCGGCCTGCAAAAATACAAAGTCAGGTGAAGAAATAGTTGGCGATAGTACCCACTTTGGTGAAAAAATCGACACTTCCGGCATGATTACTTATGATGTATTACTCCAAAAGATGTCAGTAGCAGACTCCATTGATGCCAAAGTAGTTGGTAAAGTGTCTGGTGTTTGTCAGACTAAAGGTTGCTGGATGAATATAGTCTCAGATGCAGACACCACTAAAACAGAAATGTTTGTTCAGTTTGAAGATTATGGATTTTTTATGCCCAAGGATCTTGTCGGCAAAGAAGTGGTCATGCTTGGAAAAGCCTACAGGGAAATAACTTCCGTCGAAGATTTGAAACACTTTGCAGAAGATGAAGGTAAAACCCCTGAAGAAATTGAAAAGATTACTGAACCTGTAACAGAACTCAAGTTCATGGCTTCAGGCGTCATGATTAAGAAATAGTCAAAAATTACTGACCTTGTATGTCGTCCTTGAGTAAAACTTCTCTCCTGGTATCAACATGGTAGTTGGAAAATCGTCATGATTGGGAGAATCCGGAAAATGTTGTGTTTCCACACATAAACCCGCATATGGTTTGTATTTTCCTTCTTTTCCATCTACATCTCCCAGCCAGTTACCGGTATAGAGCTGGACACCTGGTTGATCTGTAAACACTTCAAGCATGCGACCTGATGCTTCATGTTTTACTACCGCAACGGGTGCATCAGGTAGATGATCGTTGACTACATAATTGTGATCAAATCCGTTTGTATTCAAAAATATAGCATCATGAGCAAGTATACTTTCGCTGATCTTCTTGTAATTTCTTACATCAAGGATAGTACCCTCCACAGATTGTATTCTTCCTGTAGGTATCAAAGTATCATCCACCTCAGTAAAATTTTCGGCAGCAATACGAACTTCATGGTCCAGGACATCGCCACTCTGATTGCCTGACAGATTGAAATAACAGTGGTTGGTAAGATTCACTATTGTCGGTTTATCTGTTTGAGCAAAAAACTCTATAATCAATTCATTATTATCATTAAATGTATAACAAACTTCGATCATAAGATTGCCCGGATACCCTTCTTCAAGGTGTGGACTTAACGTACTCAGCTGAACTGTACATTTGTCTGCACAATTGGATGTTTTAAAATTCCAAATCTTCTTATCTAAACCAGCAACACCTCCATGTAGATGATGTGGAGCAAGATTAGTCTGAAGCTGATATTCTTCACCACTGATGTTAAACTTTCCAAAAGCGATCCTATTGGCGTACCTCCCGATTATAGCTCCAAAATAGGGATGATTGGCCAAATAGCCCTGTAAATTTTCACAACCCAGCAAAATATCAGCCGATTGACCATATCGATCAGGACAAACCCAGCGATGCACGATACCGCCAAGATTCGTGATCTGCACCTTTTGTCCGGACCGATTACACAATGTTATAAGTGCAATTTCTTCATCACCAACAAAGCCAAACCCTTCAATTTTTATACCAAAACTTGACATTTCTTTAATTAAATTAAATTATTTAATAATGTATATTCATTTTGTTATCAATTAATCCGTTGTATTTCTGCAAGTTATGTGACAAATGTAAGGATAATTCAAAATTTAACACATTTTTAAGATGAATTATGCAATATACTCATTATATTTGCGGTATAAACGAATGGCTTATGTTTAAAAGTATACACTTGATAATTATATTACTACTTTGTTCAGCTTTCATCTCAGCACAAAGTAATATTCCTGCAAATAATCATCTTCAGGAGCAGATTAAAATGATTGAAGACATCAAAGTATTTCCCAATCCGGCTGTTGATTACATTCAAATTTCAAACGGTTCATTTGTTGTCAAAAAAATAGTAATACTAAATATCTTCAGTAAAGAGGTAAAATCATTCCAGCATTATAATAATGCACAACATGATATCTCTGAACTTAAACCCGGTCTGTACATCATTCGTATGGTGGACGAAAAAAACAAAGTCATCCGATCGCTCAAGTTTAATAAAACCTATGACGGAGCATAATATTTTTCGATTGTGATTTTTCAAAAATATAATAAAAAGCTTTCAACATACCGGAAGCTTTTTTTGTTTAATCAAACAAATTCCTAAGAAAATGAAACGTTTTATTTTATTACTTTGCTTTTTTCTTTCTTTTGTAATAGCCAAGGCAGACATTACTTACAAACCATCTCATCTGGCAGTCGTAGTTGCTCCCAATAGTGGAGATCAGCTTCTAGAAATATTCATTACCAATACATTAAATACCCAACTTCCTGTTTACTGGAAACTGGTAAAGGACAATTCATTCAAACAAAACTGGGAAACATATATTTGTGATCTGGAGTCCTGTTATGATGTAAATGTCGATCAAAGCAATCCAAGCCTTCCAAACAACCTAAAACCAGGTACACACAAATTTGAGTTTCATTTTAATCCAAAAAATGCTCTAGGTAATGCGTATGTGGCACTTAAATTGTATTCAGACAAAGGCTTTACTAAAGAAATCAAAACCCTGAATATCAACCTGAATGCCACTTACCTCAAACAAACTCCTTCAGAGTTAGCAATCAATACGACACCAGTGAGTGGAGACAACAAATTGAACATTATATATGTCAATAGTCACGACACCACATATACTGTATTTTGGAAAGTAATCAAGGACAATACCACCTGGAAGCCTCAATGGGAAACCTTCATTTGCGATCTGGAGTTTTGCTATGGAAATAATGTAGATGAAATTATGCCGAGTCTGCCCAATAAATTTAAAAAAGGTAATAGCCTGATAGAGTTCCACTTTTTTCCCAATAATGTTTCAGGAAATACATCCATTACATTAAAACTCTATTCGGACAAAAGCTTTACTCAGGAAATCTTCAGCTCTGTAATTCAGATAAATAACGGCGTATCAAGTTCTCATGACATAGTGATAGAAAAGCTTAACGTGTCACCCAATCCGGCTTCTGATTTTATATACCTGCCTGAAAATGAAAATATTCGTTCAGTAGAGATTATCAATTCCAATGGACAACTCATCAAATCTACACAAATAAACCATACCTCATCTATTCAAGTCAACGATCTGTCAACTGGTCTTTATTTTATCAAAGCTTTTGATGCAAAATCACAAAATGTGGGAATTTCTAAATTTGTAAAGCTCTAGAAAATATATTCCTCGACGATTTTTATGGGACCCTACTTTACATTAAAGTAAGTTTAATTTTTTATACTTGAGCGCAAGTGAGAAAAGTTTAAACATACTCTAAATTTAAAATGACCACAACACTTTCACCTACTCTTAACTCTTCAAAGAGTATTAATGCTTATCGTTTACTAAGGAATTGAAATTGTTTTCCCGACAGTAGTTAGTGCTGTATCTTTTCCAAAGTGTATTTTTATGATGATCTCCTACATAATAAGATAACAACATTTCAAACTTTGGAATTTCAATATAGGAATCAAAATGTGCCAATTTATGGAACTTTTCATCTAGAAATACAATAGATGGAAATGACATATTTCCTGAAAGTAACTCAGCAGCAAGTTCATGAAAATCATATTTACCTATTCTCACAGTTGTGTATGCTTTGTCAGCTACCATAAGCTTACCTGATGATAAGGCATTTAATCTTAATGCATAAAAATTTTGATTGACAAATTTGGCTATGTGCCCAGCTGAAAACGTAGATTCTTCCATCACCCTGCACCACTTACACCCATCATAATAGAAGTAAACAAGAAACTTTTTATCTCCTTTGTCCAGCTTTTCAGGCAGGAACTCCCATGAATTCCACTTTATCTTATTTTGGGAAAATGCAGCCGAACCAATTAAAAAAGAAATACTGAAAATAATAAATCTCAAATTCATACTTGCTATTGTAAATACAGAACACCGAGTTGAATACAAAAGTATTACTTCAAACAAATATTTGCCTCACGATGGACAAAAATTTCAACTTTTTAATATTTTTTTAACACTTTATCGTGAGTAAACCACCTTTGATCGATGATTTTACATTTATTGCTATTATGATAGCACACAAACATGACTTAAAACGTAATTTTGTGTTTATTTAGCGTTTAAGTAGACCACGGGAAGTTGTCAGGCAAGATTAATAATATTGAATATTGATTTTAGAACTTCTTTCAAAAATCTCACATCAGGGAGACCAGAATTTTCTGCAACATAAGTTTCAGTAAAATCAACGGGCATCAAATCATGATACTCAAAAAAATCCTGAAACTGAAGGTATATAGTACAAGATATACTTACAAAAAATATGAGACCAAAGATTAGAGATGGCTTTAATTTGCTTTTCATAAATTATAGATTGTACAAATAAAGATTATTAATGATTAACGAAACAATTTGTTTATTCTTTATCATGTTAACGTTAAATATTTCCTAAAAGTTACAAAAGCATGTGACTTTTTGAAAAATCTTGGGGTGAAATAAAAGTTGGTTCAAAATTTCATTTTTTATCGAAAGTGAATAATTTTTTAATGATACTCCAAATTACAATTAAATTTGGGTCACAATCGATATGTTTGGTCAGCCAAATTAATTGTATGAAACTTATTTCTATTTTTGCACATCAGAATTTAATAAATTTCTATTATTCCTTCTTATGGAAAAAAAAGAATCCAACACAGTCAGAAAGTATATTATTTTGACAATAATTTCCCATTTATATGACTGATCAATTACCTTTTGTTAAAAGATGTTTAGATGCGTTTGGTGTTTCAGGTGAAATATTTCGGCTTCTCGGAGAAATTGATACCAATTATTTTGTAAATCAAAAAAATGGTACAAAATGGGTCCTTAAAATATCTCCTGAAGAATATGACATTCAGGTTTTGGACTTTCAGGAAAAACTCCTTGAACATCTTGAAAAAAGCAGCTTGAAAGCATCAGCACCCATGATGAAAATAGCTGAAAATGGCGCAAAAACACTGTATCTGACAGATGATAAAAATAAGACAAGGGCTGTAAGAATGTTGACTTGGATAGAAGGAGATTTATGGTCGAAAGTATCACCTGTGACTTATGAATTATTATATAGTTTAGGACAAAAAGCGGGTGAATCCACATCTGCATTGATAGACTTCGATCATCCTATAGCTTCAAGAGTGTTTGACTGGAATCTCGATCATGCTGATTGGACAGAAAATCATATCCATCTCATCGATCCATCTTTGCAGAGTGCGATATCTCAAGTCATAAGTCAATATAAGGAGTCGAAATCAGCTCTGGAAAAGCTTAGAAAAAGCGTCATCCATAATGATGCCAATGACAATAATATCATCACCCAAACAGATTTTGACAGCAACATCGTAGTATCCATTATTGACTATGGAGATGCAGTGAAATCAACCATCATCAATGATGTGGCAGTAACTGCTACCTATGCCATTATGGGCCAAAACGAACCTCTGCAAGCGACTTGTGCGGTTTTAAAAGGATATCATCACTCTTTTCCATTAGAAGCCACAGAAGTCAGATACTTGTATTGTCTCATAGGTATGAGATTGGTCATTAGTTTGACAAAATCTGCCATCAACAAGCAAAAAGAACCTGAAAACGAATATCTTCAGATCAGTGATCAGTCAGCCGGACGATTGCTTATCCAATGGTCTGATATCCACCCATCCCTGGCTTATTACAGTTTTAGAGCCGCTATAGGTTTGATGCCTCACCCTCATGAAATGGATGTTCGAAACTTTCTTAAAGAGCAAAAGATTGATTTGGTGAAGATGTTCCCTACAGAAAACACCAATCTTATCTCCCAGCCGGACATGAGCATAGGAAGTACTTTTATCGGGCATAAAATAGAATATAGTGATGCTGTAACTTTTGGGGAGAAAATAAAAAAGTGGAAAAAATCCCATCCTAATACTATCCCGGCAAATGGATTTCTGGAAGTCAGACCATTTTACAGCACGGACGAATATAAAAAAGAAGGCAATTGTGGCCCTGAATACAGAACAGTTCATTTGGGAGTGGACTATTGGCTTGAAGCTGGTACACCTGTACACTCGATTCTTGAAGGAACAGTCTTCAGTATTTTTAATAATGATCATCCAAAAGATTATGGACCGACTATTATCCTAAGGCACGATATCAATGGAATACTGTTTTTCAGTTTGTACGGGCATCTGAGCATCAGTACATTATCTGTATTAAAGCAAGGTCAAAGAGTTGAAAAAGGAACACTCATAGGATATTTAGGTGACCTCCATGAAAACGGTGACTGGGCGCCACATCTCCATTTTCAGATTATTTTGGACATGTTTGGGTATCAACATGATTTCCCCGGAGTAGCTTGTTACAATGAAATGGAAGTTTGGAAAAGTATATGTCCTGACCCAAATTCGCTCTTTTCATACCAAGCTATGCCAAATGAAAAATCTCCATCTATAGCTGAGATAAAGACTTTAAGGCAAAAGATTTTAGGTAAAAACCTATCATTGTCTTACAAAGAGCCGCTTAAAATATTGAGAGGAAACGGAGCATACCTGATAGATGATACAGGCAGAAAATATCTCGACACTGTCAATAACGTTGCACATGTCGGGCATGAACATCACAAGATAGTCACTGCGGGCAACAGTCAAATGGTTATATTAAATACCAATACAAGATATTTGCATGACAACATCTTAAAATTTGCCGAATCATTGCTTTCAACCTTTCCCAAAGAACTGGAAGTAGTATATTTAGTAAATTCCGGTAGTGAAGCCAATGAGCTGGCCATAAGAATGGCTTATACCTATACAAATCAAAGGGACATGATAGCACTCCAATCCGGATATCATGGCAATACCAATGCTTGTATTGACATAAGTTCGTATAAATTTGATGGAAAAGGTGGTAGGGGTAAACCCAAAGAGACACACCTTCTTCCACTTCCAGATAGTTTTAGAGGGATATACCGAGGTGACAACACAGGACAATCATATGCTCATCATGCAAAAGAAATCCTTCAAAATCTGCAACAGAATGGTAAATCACCCGCAGCCTTTATCCATGAGAGTATCGTATCTTGCGGTGGACAGATCATGTTGCCTACGGATTTTCTGCAATATGTGTACTCCATGGTAAGACTTGCCGGAGGTATATGTATAGCAGATGAAGTGCAGACAGGGTTAGGAAGGATTGGTTCCCATTGGTGGGCGTTCGAGCATCATGATGTGGTACCTGATATAGTGACCATAGGCAAACCATTGGGCAATGGTCATCCGATGGCAGCAGTGGTTTGTACTAGGGCTGTTGCCGATGCATTTTCAAATGGTATGGAGTATTTCAACACATTTGGCGGCAATCCTGTTTCCTGCGCCATAGGTCATGAAGTGCTCAACATCATCAGAGAAGAAGGACTTAGGGAAAATGCAGGAGCAACAGGAAATTATCTCATCCAAGGGTTGCAACATATACAGCAGGAATATAGTATGATAGGTGACATTAGAGGTTTAGGTCTGTTTCTTGGTTTCGAATTAGTTGATGAGGAAATGAATCCACTACCCCAGCCTACTTCCTATCTCTCCAATCGAATGAAAGAACTGGGTATCCTGACCAGCACTGATGGTCCTGACCATAATGTCATTAAGATCAAACCGCCCTTATGCTTTAACAAACATCATGCAGACGAATTTTTAAAACGTATTCACCAGGTATTTAAAGAAAAACCGATGAATATGTCCTAAAATCAAATAAAGAGGACATAAAAAATTTAATTATCATTGAACAATAAAACAATATTTCTACCTTCGCCTTTTATTCACAAAACAATAAACTAAATACAATCATGTCCAGAATTTTATTTCTTTTACTCCTACTTTTCCCTTTTATATCTTTTACACAAAACAAAGATTTTAACGAATCAATTAAAAGAATTGGATTAAAAGAATCCAAAGTCATGGAGATTGCATCCACTATATGTGATGAATATGGTCCAAGGCTGACAGGTTCAGCAAAATTGGCAAAAGCACAGGACTGGGCCGTTACAGAACTAAAATCATGGGGACTTTCAAATGTCCACAAAGAAGAATGGGGTCCATTTGGTAGAGGCTGGCACCTTGAACATTTTGAAATGCACGCACATAGTCCGGATTATTGGCCAGTGATAGCCTATCCTAAAGCTTGGTCACCCTCAACAAGTGGTCTTGTATCGGGAGAGTTGATATACCTGCAGGCTAATGAATCTGCTGAACTGGAAAAATATAAAGGTAAACTCAAAGGTAAAATTGTTATGTTGGATTCTATCAGAGAAATCAGCGAATGGTTTGATGCTCCGGCTAGAAGATATAATTCTGACGATCTGCTAAAGATGGCCAATGCACCGGTTCCGGCACCAAGGCCGAGAAGAGATTGGGCTCGGGCAGGAGGATCATTTGGGACAGATTTATGGAAATTTTTAGATTCAGAGCAACCAGTTTGTATCATAGACAGAAACTACAAAGGTGACCTCGGAACGGTCTTTGTGACAGGTGCACGTCCAGGAGGTCAGGAAGGCAAACGTGCTCAGGATGAAGGTGTTAGGATCATACCTCAGGTAACGCTTTCGGTAGAACATTATAACCGACTACTAAGATTGATCAACCGAGGTCAGAGTCCAAAAGTAAGCTTTAACATAAAGGCAAGATATGAATCTCCCAACAAGGGAATGGATCATAATGTGGTCGCTGAGATAGAAGGTGCTGACCTGAAAGATGAAGTAGTCATGTTTGGTGCCCATTTTGACAGCTGGCATGCCGGTACAGGAGCTACTGACAATGGAGCTGGCTCTGCAGTGATGATGGAAGCAGCGAGAATATTAAATACGTATATAAAAGAGAGTGGTCAAAAACCTCGCAGGACACTCAGATTGGCACTTTGGTCCGGGGAGGAACAAGGGTTATATGGTTCTATTAACTATGTCAGAAAACATTTTGCAGAAACGGAGCCGGGTGGTTGGATTCCCAAGTCATTAAAACCAGATCATGAAAAGATATCTGCATACTACAATCTGGATAATGGCACCGGAAAAGTAAGAGGTATATATGCTCAGGGCAATGAAGATGTTGTTCCGATTTTTAGAGAATGGTTAGACGAATTTAAAGACCTTGGGGCAAATACTATTACGCTTGAGAATACAGGTGGCACGGATCATTTGGGTTTTGATGGTGTAGGCATTCCGGGGTTTCAGTTTATCCAGGAACCTATTGCATATTCTAACAGAACCCACCATTCCAATATGGACAATTGGGATCACCTGGTAGCTGAGGACCTCAAACAGGCTGCCACTGTGATCGCATCTATGGTATGGCAAACAGCACAGAGAAATGAAAAATTGCCGAGAAAGCCAATGAACCTGGATACTCCGGCAACTGATGTGAAATCAAAAACAGAATGATATTGGTGTAAAATGTTCGTATTTTTTTTCAGGTGGCAACCATTAGAGGTAAGATTGGTCCTTTGATACTCTTCTTAAAATCGACATGTGCTACAAGAACAAAATAAATACCTATAAAATTTGATCTTAATCCCAATATCAGCGTTGAAAAGCCTCGCCATAGATATTGCTATGTCTGTGTTTTTCGCCTTGATCTTGAAAATAATCTACTGCATTTTATTAGGTGCTTACTTCATTCCTGTGCAATAGGAAAAACGAAGTCTTTTTTATCAAATTTTTTTCTGTATTTTTGCATTTCATTTGCTAAAATTAGAACATTGAAAACCATAATCGAGCCATTCAGAATTAAGTCCGTAGAACCTATACACTTCAATGATGAAAAATATAGAAGTCAGGCACTGAGTGAAGCATACTACAACACTTTCTTATTACATTCTGATGATGTCATGATTGACTTACTCACGGATAGTGGCACGAGTGCTATGAGTAGTGCACAATGGGCAGGTATCATGATTGGAGATGAATCCTATGCGGGCAGTCCGAGTTTTTATAGATTTGAAAAATCGGTACAGGATATCACTGGCATGGAGATCGTGATACCTACACATCAGGGAAGGGCAGCTGAAAAAATACTATTCTCCATCACTGGGGGAAAAGGAAAAGTTTTTATCTCCAATACCCTGTTTGATACCACCAGAGCCAATATTGAGTTTTCAGGGGCTGAAGGTATAGATATGGTATGTGAAGAAGGTAAAAAACCGACTATTCCTGCTCCTTTCAAAGGGAATCTTGATACAACGGCACTCAGAAACTATATCGAACAAAACGGGTCAGATCATATAGCCATGGTCATCATCACAGTGACAAATAATTCCGGGGGAGGACAACCTGTCTCTATGGCCAATATCAGAGAAACCCATCAAATTTGTAAGGAGTATAATGTTCCTTTGTATATCGATGCATGCAGATTTTCTGAAAATGCCTATTTTATAAAACTTCGTGAAAAAGGATATGAAAACAAAAGCATTATTGAGATTGTCAATGAAATGTTTTCGTATGCCCAGGGTGCTACCATGAGTGCCAAAAAAGATGCATTTGCCAATATCGGCGGGTTTCTCGCTTTAAGGAATAAAGATTTGGCAACAAAATGCAGGAATCTGTTAATTATCACAGAAGGATTTCCTACCTATGGTGGTCTGGCAGGCAGAGATCTCGAGGCCATTGCTATCGGCCTTAAAGAAGTGATGGATGAGCATTATCTTCAATACAGAATCCGAAGTATAGAATATATCACCCAAAAACTTTCAGATGCCGGAGTACCTGTCATGTTGCCAGCAGGTGGCCATGCTGTTTACCTTGATGCCAAACAGTTTTTAAGCCACATTCCTGTCGAACAATATCCGGGACAAGCTTTGGTGTGTGCGCTATATCTCAAAGGTGGTATCCGATGTGTGGAGATTGGATCTTTAATGTTCGGAAAGTATGACGTCAAGCATCAATTAGTTCCTGCTTCCCTTGAATTGGTCAGACTGGCTATACCCAGAAGGGTGTATACCCAAAGTCATATAGATTATGTCTCAGAAGTGATCATAGAGGTATATAACGATCGTCATCAAATCAAAGGGCTTGAAATCATCGAAGAAGCACCCATATTGAGGCATTTTACAGCTAAATTACGCCAACTATGACACTCAAAAAACCGGAATTACTTGCTCCTGTCGGCTCGTTTGAATCAATACACAGTGCCATAAAAGCCGGTGCTGATGCCATCTACTTTGGTGTAGAACAACTCAATATGCGTACTAAATCAATACCAACCATAACCATTGAAGATATCTCAGAAGTTGGACAGATTTGCAGTCAACATCAGATCAAAGCCTATCTTACCTTGAATACTGTAGTGTATGATTATGATATGCAATTGGCCAGAAAGATCATCTCTGAATGTAAAAATCAAAGAATAGATGCGGTCATAGCTTCAGATTTTGCAGTATTTGATATTTGTAAATCCTTGGGAATGCCATTACATATCAGCACACAAGCCAATGTGAGCAATATCGAGTCCGTGGCCTTTTTTGCACAAATGGCAGATGTGGTTGTTTTGGCCAGAGAGCTCACTTTAAAGCAGGTACAACATATTACATCAGAAATACAACGAAGGGATCTTCGTGGTGTTTCCGGTGAATTGATGAAAATTGAAACCTTTGTTCACGGTGCTTTATGCATGGCCGTTTCCGGCAAATGTTATCTGAGTCTCCATGAAAAAAATGCATCAGCCAATCGGGGTGCTTGTGTCCAGAATTGTCGCAGACCATATCAGGTGACAGATCTGGAAACAGGCAATGAGCTTCTGATCGACAATGAATACATGATGTCACCCAAAGATCTTTGTACTATAGAATTTGTAGATGAGTTGATGGAAGCTGGTATAGATGTGTTCAAAATAGAAGGACGAAGTAAGTCAGCAGAATACGTCTATACTACTACAAAATGTTACAGGGAGGCCATAGATGCCGTTTCAGAAGGAAGTTATACTGATGAAAAGGTAAAAAACTGGTTGACCGAGTTAGACAAGGTGTACAACCGTGGGTTTTGGGAAGGATATTTTATGGGAAGAAAACTAGGAGAATGGACTAAAAATCCTGGTTCCATAGCCACTGAAAAGAAAATTTACTTAGCCAAAGCGACAAAATACTATCCGAGAATCAATGTAGCGGAATTTCTGGTGGAAACCGGTACTATTCGAGCCGGCGAGCTCCTTATGGTCATAGGCAGGAATATAGGTTCTGATAAAATTGTATTGGATGAACTCATCGTCAATGGCATTAAACAGGACGAAGCCAAAAAAGGAGATAAGATCACTTTCCCATTTCCAAAACAACTTAAATCCAACGACAAACTATACAAAGTAGTATCGGAAAATGGCTAAGATCATACAATACAGAAGTAAGTGTATTGGATGCAACATTTGCTTCGAAATGCAACCGGAATACTGGCGACTATCAAAAAAGGATGGCAAAGCAACATTGATCAACAGCCTGCTCAAAAAAGATACCCATATCCTGGAAATACCAGATGAAGACATCGATCTAAGCAAACAAACAGCTGAACATTGTCCCGTCAAAGTGATTAAGATATTTTTATGAAGTAAGGCATATTTCACAGTCGTAACCAGCAGCTCAAGCATAGCTTGACGCGGTACGTCGAAATATATAACTAAGGAAAAAATAAAATTTGTCGCTTGCAGGCAAATAATGGAAGTTTAAAGATACTCTAAGATTCTCATTTAGATTTTTTGCTATCTTTACCGCTTATAGTGCCAATATTGGAGATGGAAAATAAATTAAATCAAAAAATCGCCATTCTAGGAGGTGGACAATTGGGCAAAATGCTGATTCAGGCAGGAAGCCGTCTTGGACTCAGCCTATCTGTGATGGATACAGATCGGGACTTTCCGGCAGCATTTGTATGTTCAGAATATGTATGCGGAGATATCAGAAATTATGATGATGTACTTGCCTTTGGCATGAATGCAGATGTGATCACTATCGAGATAGAAAATGTCAACATTGAAGCTTTGGAAGAGTTGCAAAGGAGAGGTAAAAAGGTATTTCCTCAACCTGAAGTCTTGAAAGTCATCAAAGATAAAGGAAAGCAGAAGATGTTTTATGAAGGAAATGGATTTCCAACTTCTGAGTTTGCTTTGTATAAAAATGCTGATGAAGTCATAAAATCCATAGAAAAGCAACAGTTGGAATTTCCTTTTGTTCAAAAACTCAGAACTGATGGATATGATGGAAGAGGAGTGGAAATCATAAAATCCAAAGACCAATTATCTCAGTTGTTTGACAAACCATCCATTGTAGAAGAATTGGTTGAAGTTGATAAGGAGATAGCCGTCATTGTTGCAAGAAATTCTTTAGGAGAAGTGAGCACTTTCCCGCCGGTCGAGATGGTTTTTCATCCTACGGCCAATCTGGTTGAATATTTATCGAGTCCTGCCAATATCAGCAAAGAACTGTCTCTTATAGCCGATGACATCGCTCGAAGACTGGCAGAGTCATTAGGAATCATTGGGCTTTTAGCAGTTGAAATGTTTGTGGACAAAAACAATAAAATTCTGATCAATGAGGTAGCTCCACGACCTCACAATTCAGGTCATCATACTATTGAGGCTTGTGTTACATCTCAATATGAAATGCACCTTCGGGCTATTTTAGATTTGCCACTTGGGCAAACTATCCAAATCAGACCTGCCGTGATGATCAATTTATTGGGTGAACCAGATTACACAGGTAGTCCAATTTACCATAATATAGAGATTTGTCTTGCAAAAAGTGGGGTCTATCCTCACATTTATGGTAAAAAAGAGACTAAACCTTATCGAAAAATGGGGCACGTGACTATTACCGGAGACAATCTCGAAGATGCCATAGAAACAGCAAGATTTGTTCAAAAAAACTTAAAAGTAATTGCCTGATATGAAGAAACCAGTAGTTAGTATCATCATGGGTTCGGACTCAGACCTACCGGTCATGAATCAGGCTGCAGACATGCTTGAATATTTTGGAATACCATACGAAAAGACCATTGTTTCTGCACATAGGACACCACTGAGGATGGTAGAATTTGCACAAAATGCGCACCTTAGAGGTATACAGGTGATCATCGCAGGTGCAGGCGGGGCAGCCCACTTACCCGGAATGGTCGCATCTATCTCACCTTTGCCTGTGATAGGGGTACCTGTAAAGTCTTCCAATTCGATAGATGGTTGGGATTCTGTACTTTCTATACTTCAGATGCCCGGCGGTATTCCGGTAGCTACTGTAGCACTGAATGGTGCAAAAAATGCCGGGATTTTAGCCGCTTCCATTCTTGGTGTCAGTGATCTGTCCATGCGCGAAAAAATATCCGCATACAAATCAAAGCTCCATGATGAAGTTATGGAAAAAGCAGATAAATTGGATAAAGATAGAATGAAAAAAGAATAAATAATTTTGGATATCTTAGAGGTAAACTAACCAGGAAAATCCAGGAACTAAAAACCTAAAAGCTATGCAAATAGATATTATCACCGTAGTACCGGATCTTCTAAAGAGTCCATTTGAGCACTCTATTATGAAGAGGGCCGGAGACAGGGGCTTACTAAATGTCAATGTCGTCAACCTCAGGCCATACGGACTTGGCATTCACCATCAGGTGGATGACTATCAATATGGCGGAGGTGCTGGTATGGTGATGATGTGTGAACCACTCGATGCATGCATTTCAGAGCTAAAATCTAATACCAAATACGACGAAATCATATACCTGACTCCAGACGGCCTGACTTTTAATCAAAAGACAGCCAACCGTTTATCTTGCCTATCGAGTATTATGATCATCTGCGGACATTACAAAGGTATCGATCAGCGCATCAGGGATTTACACGTCACGACGGAAATTTCTGTTGGGGACTTTGTACTATCGGGTGGTGAACTGGCAGCAGCTGTCATCACTGATGCGATAGGAAGACTTATCCCAGGCGTGCTGAATGATGAAACAAGTGCATTGACAGATTCATTCCAGGATGATTTGCTCGCTCCGCCTGTATATACGCGTCCGGCAGATTTTAAGGGGCTGAAGGTACCCGATGTACTATTATCAGGTCATGACAGACGTATAGATGAGTGGCGATACGAAGCTGCACTCAGAATTACGGAACAAAAAAGACCTGATTTGCTTCGTACAGATAAATAGGAATATCACTCAATTATGGTGATCTTCAGCATATTGGTTCTGAATCTTTTGTGAAGGGGCATACTTCCTGTATTGATAACTATGTCACCTGTCTGAACGATGCCTTCATCTACCAAAATTTGATTGACGTCTTCGATGGTTTCGTCAGTTGTAGTAAATTTTGTATACAAATGACAAGTAACACCCCAAACCAGACTTAATGTATTCAACATATAAGGCTTATCTGAGAATATATGGATATCTGGTTTAGGTCTGTAAGCGGACATTTTGAAAGCTGTATAGCCATTGACTGTCAGACCGAGTATAGCTTTTGCATTGACTGATTCCGCCATTTGAGGAGCATGGATACAGAGCGTATCAGAAAGAAATGTGTCTGAATCAGGGTCTGGAGCCGGCCTTTTACCTTGTAAGTAAAAATGAGCCTCAGCTTCACCAATGATCCTTCGCATCGCTTCTACAACCAATCCCGGATGATTTCCTACAGCAGTTTCGCCACTTAGCATAACAGCATCTGTTCCGTCAAGGACTGCATTCGCAACATCTGTTACCTCGGCTCTTGTAGGAGATGGATTGGTGATCATACTTTCCATCATTTGTGTGGCCACTATGACGGGTTTTGCTTTTTGTATACATTTGGCTATGATCATTTTTTGGAGCGCAGGTAGCTTTTCGATAGGTATCTCGACACCCAAATCTCCTCTGGCTATCATGATGGCATCAGTTGCTTTTATGATCTCTTTGATATTTGTTATTGCTTCAGGTTTTTCTATTTTTGCAACAACTTTTGCTATATGTTTTTTTGCCTTTATTCTTTTTTGTAGATCTCTCACATCGCGCGCTTCTCGGACAAAAGACAATGCTATCCAGTTGACTGGCTGTGTGAGGACATAATCCAGATCTTCCAGGTCTTTTTCGGTCAATGAAGGTTGTGATACTACTGTGTCTGGTAGATTGACACCTTTGTTGGATGACAATAGACTGCCAAAAAGCACCATAAGTTTGACTTCATTGATCTTATTGGTTGAGATGACTTCCAATACAATTTTACCATCATCAACAAGCACTTTTTCACCCACTTTTACATCGCTGGCAAATCTTTCATAACTCATGTAGATTTTTTCCTTCGTGCCGATACATTCTTCATTGACAAAAGTCAGAATATCACCTTGAGATATTTCCAGGCCATTATTCTCCATTTTACCAACCCGAAGTTTCGGTCCCTGAAGATCTGCCAGAATACCAACGTGAACTTTATATTGCTCATTGATTTCAAGAATATTGTCGATAACCTTCTGATGTTCCGAATGCGCGCCGTGTGAAAAGTTTAATCTAAATACATTTACACCTGCCTGTACCAAGTCAAGTAATGCTTCTTTAGAACTTGATGCGGGACCAACTGTGGCTAAAATTTTTGTCTTTTGATGATTGATGACATGGATCAGTGGAGCCATAAGATGTTTTGATTTCTAATTAAAAGTAAAGGGCAAAGATAGTGTAAATAACACAATAACGTATTTTGTTTATCAATCTTTCAATTATATTTTTTCAATGGAATAAATTCGAAATATTTTAAAATCATTTTTTTTTGGATACCAAAATCAAAGAAAGAGTAAAACTCCAGCAATTTTAAACCTGCCCGCCTTAGCTTGACCTGCGTCATAGAAGAAGTTTACTTTCGGTTTGACTTTAAGATTGATCGAACTTATTGTAGTAATTGGTCATGAAGAAACCATTATTAGTCAAATTTTATACCTATTTTTGGAATTTATTAACACTTTATTATGTTTACAAACTGTAATAAAACTTTTAACTATGTTTGATTTTTTGAGTGATGCTGATATTTACCTGAAGACTTTTTGGTATGTGGCTATGCCGGTCTCTCTGATTTTTATCCTTCAGTCTGCAATGACTTTTATTGGGATAGGTGATATGGATACAGATCATGACACAGGGGGAGATTTTGGTCATGCTGATAGCCCAATGGAATTGTTTACGTTAAGGAATATGATCAACTTCCTTTTGGGATTCAGTTGGGGTGGTATCAGTTTTTTTAACACCATAGATAACAAATTCCTTCTTGTTACTGCATCAGTAGGTGTAGGAGTGATATTTGTAGCATTATTTTTTTATTTGATTCAGCAGTTCAGAAAACTTGAAGAAGACAATACCTTTACTTCACAGGCAGTGATCAATCAGGAAGCAGAAGTGTATCTTAGAATACCTGCCGCTGGGGAAGGTAATGGAAAAATTCAGGTGTCCTACAACGGAGCTGTTCATGAGCTCGTTGCAATAGCGGAATCAGATCCCATAGCTACCGGTGATAAAGTGTTGATCATCGATGTTTTACCGGAAGAAATTGTACTTGTCAGGAAAGTGTAATTTCAATTCTTCCAAGAAAAAAGTAATCCAATAAATTTATTAATTAACCAATCTAAATCACTTTATTTTATGAATGAATTATCAAGTTTCGGCCCTATGTTGATTATCTTAGTAGCGGCCTTTGTTTTTTTTATCATCATTTTGGCGTTGATCTCCAGATACAAGCGGTGTCCATCAGACAAAATACTTGTAGTTTATGGTCGTACCGGAGGTACATCTGCTAAATGTATCCACGGCGGTGGTGCTTTTATTTGGCCGGTGATCCAGGATTACGCATATTTAGACCTTAAACCGATCTCAATAGAAGCCAATCTTACCAACGCACTGAGCAGACAGAATATCAGGGTGGATGTACCTTGCAGGTTTACTATTGCGATCTCCACTGAAGCGGATAGCATGAATAATGCTGCTGAAAGATTATTGGGGCTGAAGCATGAACAGATTCAGGAATTGTCAAAAGATATATTATTCGGACAGCTGAGACTGGTTATTGCTACAATGTCCATTGAAGAGATCAATTCCGACAGGGATAAATTTCTCGATAACATCTCTAAAAATGTAGACAATGAACTCAAAAAAATAGGCTTAAAACTGATCAACGTCAATGTCACTGACATCAAAGATGAGTCAGGCTATATCGAAGCTTTGGGAAAGGAAGCAGCTGCCAAAGCTATCAATGAAGCTAAAATCAGTGTAGCTGAACAGGAGAAAATAGGAGAAACAGGAAAAGCCATGGCAGACAGAGAGCGGGATATATCCATTGCAGAAACTCACAGAGATCGGGACGTAAAAATGGCCGTGACTCAAAAAGACAAAGAAGTGAGCATTGCTGCCGCAAACAGAGATGAAGCCATAGGAAAAGCAGAAGCTGAAAGAGATACCAGGGTGAAGATGTCTGAAGCCAATGCTATTGCTGTACAGGGAGAAAACGAAGCAAAAATCTCTATTGCCAATTCTGATGCCTTACGCCGGGAAAAGGAAGCAGAATCAAATCGTATAGCGATCACTGCAGAAAAGGTGCAGCAAGCAAGGGCACTTGAGGAAGCTTATTCGGCAGAACAAAAGGCAGAACTTGCCAGGTCTGAAAGAGAGCGATCAAGTCAGATAGCCAATGTGGTCATACCGGCAGAAATAGCAAAACAGAGGGCTATCATCGATGCTCAGGCCGAAGCAGAGCGTATAAGAGTGAATGCCAAGGGAGAAGCTGATGCCATTTTTGCAAAAATGGAAGCGGAAGCAAAAGGCTTGTACGAAATACTTACAAAACAGGCAGAAGGTTACGAAAAGGTAGTAAAAGCAGCTGGTGGAGATCCATCGAAAGCATTCCAGTTATTGTTGATTGAAAAATTACCGGAATTGGTGAAAACACAGGTAGAAGCTGTCAAAAATATCAAGATTGATAAAATCACGGTCTGGGACAGCGGAAATGGAGGCAATGAAAATGGTAACGGAGCCACAGCCAACTTTGTAGCAGGTATGATGAAGTCCGTACCACCGCTCAATGATCTTTTTAATATGGCCGGTCTAAATCTTCCCACTTATCTGAAAGGAACAGAGCCGACAAAAGAAATTACGTCTGCAGAGCCGGATAAAAAAGAATAGTGAAGGTATAACAAATTTTAGAAAAATGAAGGTCAGGCAGTGTCTGACCTTTTGTTTTTAACCCTACTTGATTTTTCTATGGGAGAATCCCCTTAGATCGGCTATTAAAAAAGGTCTGCAAATCAAAGTTTCAATAAACTTTGATAATACACATTAAGAAGAACTGAGCTTAAATTTTATTCTCAATTGGCTTAAATCGTTTATTAACAGCTATTTTATTTACTATGAATTAACATTGACAAAGCTATCAATTACTGCACCTACTTTAATTTTCTCTCAGTAACTTGACTAAAGAGTTTTTCGCAAACCAATATATTTTGAGTATTGGTAAATAAAAAAGCGATTCCTGGAGGTTGAAACCAAGAATCGCTGGTTGGTAAACTGAGTAACTGAATTCGGTTCTATTTAATCAATCCTCAGATCTTCAATATGAACACCTGTTACTGCTTTTGGGTTGAATATAAAGAGTGCAGGGTCATATTTTTTATTTGACTTAATGTCATTTATTTTTAGCATATATT
Organism: Saprospiraceae bacterium; assembly: GCA_016718205.1. Classification (GTDB taxonomy): domain Bacteria; phylum Bacteroidota; class Bacteroidia; order Chitinophagales; family Saprospiraceae; genus OLB9. The sequence goes on along the minus strand of JADKEB010000031.1, from coordinate 343,875 downwards.
TTGATCCGTCTTTGGAAAAAACACGTAAAGATACCATTTTATTTGAATTTTTATCTACTGTGAGCCTCATTTTTGTAAAATCAGATTTTTTGCTCACTGGTTTAAATTCAATATCAGAAAAGGTCACATTACCCACTTTCCTTTCTTCCATGATGGCATAAATATATTCACCTTTTTCGTAGAGTGTAAGTAATTGTTTAGGAGACATTATAGCCGATGACTCTGATTCGTCATAGTCACTTATCTGGACTTCCTTGTTTTTCTTGAGATAGACCCATACTGATTTATTGTCACAATATATTTCCTGATCTTTCATTTTTAGTTGATATTTTTTCCCATCCTGTATGACGGTTCCGTTTTGAATTTCGGTGGGTTTGTTTGGTAGTTCCAGTTCCATGCTAAAATTGATTTCCATAGTCTTGTAGCTGTCATATTGTTTCTTCAGCTTATCAAGTATCATTTTTGCTTTTGGGTCATTGTCTCTTTTGGATGTGTATGTGGATTGAGCTTCCACTATGTGGACTATCATTGAGCATATAAAAAATAGAAATGCAATTTTACTTAAACCCTGATGCATACCTGTTGAGATATTTTGATGTAAGACAATATATCTGTCACAAAAGTTAAAATATTTTAGTCAATATATTGTTAAAGTCAACATTTGACCATCAGTCATGACATTAAACAATCAAATGTATGACTAATATCACCAAGAGATGTGGTACAAATAAGCTACCTTTGGAATAATAAATTAAGGTTACATTTAGAGTATGTTAAAACTTTACTTTTGGGCTCCGACTAACATGTATTACTTTTAATTGCGTTAATTTTTCGCCGAATTGCCCACATTCGACTACAAAATTTACCATTATAAAAATTCTATTTGTCGAGTCGTCCTCAAAAATAAAAATATAAAAATACTCAATAACCCAAGCCTAATGAAAAGTGAAGAATACAAAGGTTTGAAATCAATCCTGATAGAAACAGGTGAACTATATCTTTTTGCACATAAGTTTTTCAAAGAACTCTTCAAAAAGCCTTTTGAAGGGAGGGAGTTTTTACGTCAGTGTTATAATGTTGGAAACAAATCAATATTATTAGTGGTTATTACAGGATTTATCATAGGCTTGGTATTTACGATGCAATCCAGACCAAAAATGGTTGAATTGGGCGCTGATTCATGGATACCTTCAATGGTTGGTATTGCTATCCTGAGAGAGATAGGTCCGATTATCACAGCTTTGATATGTGCAGGTAAGATAGGTTCGGGAATAGGAGCAGAATTAGGCTCTATGAGGGTTACCGAACAAATAGATGCCATGGAAGTTTCCGGCACCAATCCATTTAAGTATCTGGTGGTTACAAGGATTCTTGCTACTACCTTCATGTTGCCTGTATTAGTCTTACTCGCTGATGTGATTGCGTTAACGGGTTCATTTATTATTGAAAACGTCAAAGGTGAAGTCTCCCTAATATTGTTTTTCAACGATGTCATGGCTTCACTTGATTTTGTGGATTTAATACCTGCTACCATAAAAACCTTTTTTTTTGGATTTGCTATTGGATTAGTCGGTTGTTACAAAGGATATACCACTATCCATGGGACGGCAGGTGTTGGTGTTTCTGCCAACTCCGCTGTAGTTGAAGCTTCGATTCTTGTTTTTTTTATTGATTTTATTGTTGTTATTATTTCTGACTTGATGTATTGATCATGAACAATGTATTTACTGAAAATGTCAAAATTGTTGAGATAAGAAACCTCTGTAAATCTTACGGAGATCACAAGGTGCTTGATGGATTTGATTTGGATCTCAACGAAGGTGAGACACTTGTAATAATGGGCAAGTCAGGAAGTGGAAAGTCTGTGATGATCAAGTGTCTGATAGGTCTGGAAAAACAGGATTCCGGAAGCATCGTTGTCATGGGTAAAAACATGGAAACCCTCCAGGATGAAGAGTTGGATGAAATCAGGACTGAGGTAGGGTTTTTATTTCAGGGAAGTGCACTTTATGACTCTATGACTGTAAGAGAAAACATAGAATTTCCTTTAAGGCGACACACTTTAAAATTTGGAAAAATCAGAGATGCCACGCCATTGGTCATGGAAGTGCTGAAAAATGTAGGTCTGGAAGAAACAATAGATCTCATGCCCGAAGAATTATCAGGAGGTATGAAAAGAAGGATTGCTTTGGCCAGAACATTGATCCTGAAACCAAAAATTATTCTATATGACGAACCAACTACTGGGCTGGACCCGATCACAGCAAAAGAAATCATTTTGCTAATGAAATCCATCCAAACCCAATATAAAACTTCATCCATAGTAATAACGCATGATGTGGACTGCGCCAGGTTTATATCCAACAGGATGATACTTCTGGTGGATGGAAAGAATTATGCAGAAGGTACATTTGCGGAACTGGATGCATCAAAAGACCCAAAAGTTATGGCATTTTTTAAAACTTAAGTTATGAAAAGCACAGAATATCAAAAAATAAAACTTGGAATTTTTGTGATTGCCGGTGTTTCTATTTTTATTATTTTTTCCTACTTCATTGGAAATCAAAGTAATATATGGGGAGCAAACAAGGATGTATATGCAATTTTTGATAATATCAATGGGCTAAAAGCAGGTAATAATGTGCGATATTCAGGAATGAATTCAGGTACGGTTACTTCAATCTCAATGATCAGTGATTCTGACGTGGTGGTGACTATTTCATTGCATAAAAATATAATGAAATTTATAAAAAAAGATGCAAAAGCAGTCATCACTTCAGACGGACTGGTAGGCAACATGGTTGTGAATATCATACCAGGCGGACAAAACTCAGCATACATCTCCAATGGTGATACCCTGAAATCTTTTACAAGGACAAGAACGGATGAAATGTTACATACACTGAGCATTACTAATGAAAATGCTGCACTTCTCACCTCCGAATTGCTCAAAATCAGTAAAGAAATATCATCAGGAGGTGGCATCATTCATCAGATGCTTTCTGATCCAACCATGGCTAACGATTTAAAACAAACAATGCACAACTTACGCGATGCATCCAGCCAGTCTGTCTCCATCATTCAAAACGTGAACAGACAGGTATTATCATTAGACAACAAAAATAATTTGTTGGGCACCATCAAAGATACTTCTATCGCCAGCAGTATGAAAAACATCATATCAAATGTGGAAAAAGTATCAAATAATCTTGAATCCTTAGTTGACAATCTTAATGCTACTATCAACAATGCCAACCAAACGATCGGAAATTTCAAAAGTGGTCAAGGTGCTATCAATTACCTTTCCAATGATCCAACTTTGGTTAAAAAAATTGACCAAACTACAATTCATTTAGATTCTGCCATCCTAGAACTCCATCAGGCAGGAGTTTTATTAAATCAAAACCTTGAAGCTCTAAAACACAACTGGTTGTTACGCGGATATTTTGAAAAGTTAGAAAAAGATAAATTGAAAGCAAAAGATCAAAAATTAAAGATAAAATAATAGCAGGATGTAAGAGTATGTTTAGAGTATGTTTAAAATTTTGTTATTTGAGTTACTTTCAACAGACATTAAAAATATTTCAATGTGTTTTTATAACTTTGGACCCACTTTTGACGTTTTAGGTTTCATATAGTGTTTTTTTAAGGTTAAATTGACAGATGACTTATTGTATCTTTTCCATTTGCTCTTCGTTGATGAACCCCTACTTTAGCTACGGCTAAGGTAGGGAACACTCGACTTGATCAAAAGAAAAATCTACTTATAATTGATCCGTTATTCAACACTTAACATAACACTTGCATTAAAATATATAAAATGACAATTAGAAAAAGAATTTTGTTTATTCATCTCATTTGGAGCATGATGATACCAAAATTAATTCATTCTCAGGCTATTGATAGCAGAAAAACCGAGGAAGATGTCAAAATAGAAGACCAATTTATAGCGGCAAAGTTATTAGTGACATCAGGCAAAAAACCCGAAGCTATAAAACTGCTCGATTCTCTCAGGCGAGTCACGCCGCCAAGTGCTTCCATACACTTTGAACTTGCGAAGCTATACCACAGCAATAGGGACATCAATCAGGCCGAGTCCAATCTGAAAGCTGCGGTACAATTAGAGCCTGATAATATCTGGTTAAGGAAGTGGGAAGTCAGTTTTGCCCGGGAATTGGGAAGAAATAGTGAAGCTGTCAAAACACTGCAACATCTTATCACCTTGCAGCCAAAAGACTCTGAAACTTATGATCAGATCGTTCAAATCTACCTGAAATCCGAGGAATATTCAAAAGCATTGCAGATCCTTGAACTAAAGGAAAAAATGTCGGGTGGAGCGTTGGCAATACTATCATGAGGGCAGAGATTCTGGATGCGTCAGGAAAACTCAATGAATGTATAGGAACTTTAAAAACCATAACTGCAAAATACCCTTTAGAAAAAAAATACTACGTATTGATTGTCAAAATATTACATGCCAATGACAAAATAACTGAGAGCGAATCGTACCTTAAAAAAATATTGGAGATCGACCCATACGATAATGATGCCAAACTGGGTTTGCTTTTGCTCAATAAAGGAAAAGGGACACGCGATGATTATTTTGCTTCTTTGATGCCTTTGATTTCCAATGGCGATGCACCTATTGATATCAAAATAAAAGAATTGATGCCTTATGTGCAAAAACATGCTGTGACAGCAGACACCATACTCGGCAATCAACTGATATCAGTATGTGATAAGTTGGTCATCGCACATCCGGATGATGCCAAATCCCATGCTGTCTATGGTGATGTACTCAAAAATAATGGAAACTATGTCGCAGCAATAAGGCAATATGAAAAAACACTCAGTCTGAATAAAAAAAATTATGCAGTCTGGGAGCAGCTTATGTTTTGTCAGATGTTTACCCAAGACTTTGAAGCTCTTGTCGCCACCTCATCAAATGCTATAGATTTTTTTCCAAATCAAGCCATGTCCTATTATTTTGCATCGGTTGCTTTGATTGCTAAAAATGAATTGAAAAAAGCCGAAAACACACTTGCCGAAGCCTCCATAATAGCAGCTGGAAATCCTGATCTGGATTCTAGAATCATGGCAGCCACAGGACAAATATACCTCCTGAAAAAAGAATTTAATAAGGCAAAGACTTATGCCGAACAAGCCATACAGATGAGCAATGGAAAGAGTATTGAAGCTACAGAGTTGATGGGAGATATATACATAGCTTTGGAAGACGGCAGAAATGCTTCGATTTTCTATCAAAAATCCTATGATCTGGGCAACCGCTCAAAGTTATTGTTGAATAAAATATCCAGCCTTAAAAATAACTAATGCGCCAGATAATATTTTTGTTTATTGCCATCTTTTTGGGTTCTTGCAAAACGACCAAAAGACTTGGACCGGTACCTGAAAGGTCCATGGAAGAAGTCATTGCTGCGCTAAAGAATAGAAATATCGACTTTCAGTGGTTTAGTGCTAAAGCCAGCACTTCGCTTGAATCGCCGGATGAAAATATTTCCGGAACGCTGCATGTGCGAATGAAGTCAGACAGTATTATCTGGGTAGCTGTGAAAAAATTAGTGGAAGTTGCCAGAATTCTTGCTGAAAAAGAGAAATATACAGTTTTGTACCGATACGTCTCAGAATATGAAGTATGGCCACTGAAGCATCTTAAATCGTATGTAAACACTGATGCCGAATTTTCTGACATCCAACAACTCTTATTTGGAAATGTAATCATTCCAGAAGCATCAGACTCAAAACTATCAAAAGATTCGATATACTATGTCATCGAAACAAAATCCGGAGCCTGTCTATAAAATATTATCTTAATGGTTACAACCTGGAATTGTCAAAAATGGAAATTTCTGATGTGAAGGGAAGGACAGCATCAGTACAGTATTCGGATTATCGGGCAGTGGGCAAACATGATCAATTTTCGTATCAAAGAGTATATCGTTTTCCAAATCCATCGGGTGAGTATAGCACCATCACTATGGACCTTTCAGATGTTGAAATAGATATTCCCAAAGAAATTATTTTTTCAATTCCCAGTCATTATGAAAGGATTAATTAAAATACTATCGCTAACATTACTCATGTTTTTGATGCATACCATATGCAGATCACAAACAAGAAATGAACTGGAAAAGCAGCGCATGCAAATCATCAGGGATATCGAAAAAACGTCTAAGGAACTTGAAAAAACCAAATCATCAAAAGAACAAAATCTTACAAAACTTAAAATTCTGGAGGCCCAGATGAGTAGCCGAAAAAAGCTATTAAGTAACCTCCAGTATGAAGTAAAAATAAACGATGATATCATCAATCAAAATGAAAATACAATTTCTAAACTCAAATTAAAACACGAATCACTTAAAGGTCAGTTTGCTTCACTTGCTCGTCAGAACTATTACAAAAAGATGAGTAATTCGAAGTGGACTTATATTTTGTCTTCTGAGAATCTGAATAATCTTTTTTTAAGATGGAGGTATATGCATCAAATAGAAACATTTACAGCCCAAAAGCTCAAGGAAATACAATCCCTCACCGGTGAAATCAAACAAAAAAATCAAGAGATACTGGAGACTAAAGAAAAAAGTCTTATCACCATACAGGAAACTTCAAAAAATGTAGTCACTCTGGAAAAAGAGCAAAAGGAAAAAGATCAGATCGTAAAAAAGTTATCTCAGGAAGAAGATAAGCTAAAGGCAACACTAAAAAAACGTGAAAAGGAAAGAGAAAATTTGAATTTAGCTATAGAAAAGGTCATCATTGCTGAACTCAATAAGTCGAAATCTAAAGAAAAAGCAGATGTTTCTGCAGTCAAAAAAAAGGAAATCGACAATTCAGGTTTTTCCAAAAATCAAGGTGCACTTGATTGGCCGGTATCAAAAGGAAGAATTACGGGTCGGTTTGGCATCCATCCCCACCCTACTATAAAATCCATTGAGGTATCCAATAATGGTGTGGATTTTACTATTCCTGGCAATGTTGATGTGACCTGCATCTACGACGGTGAAGTGATCGGTATCACAAGTATTCCCGGTTTCAATATTATGATCATCATTAGACATGGGAGCTATTATACTGTTTATTCAAAGTTGGAAAATGTCACCGTAAGCAAAGGTCAAAAACTCAAATTAGGTCAAAAAATAGGCACCGTTGCTTCAGGATCGGACGGAAATTCTGAATTACATTTTGAATTGTGGAAAGACAAAGTGAAACTTGATCCTCAAAAATGGTTTAACAAGTAAGTATCAAATTTATACAAACTTAGAGTATGTTTAAACTTTTATCATTTGGCTCCAAGTGGCAAATTTAATTTTATCCAGCGTTATATTTTTCGCCGTACAGCGTCAAGCTATGCTTGAACTTCCGGCTATATTCAGTATTCGCTGCGAGCAGCTGCTCGCAGTTCCTTCTTTATTGAGTAAAGTATTTTACTCAATTCTCGTCTGAACGAGACCATTCAGTCATCTTGTCCAAAATTAAATTTCCTCACTTTCGCTCAAACATAAAAATTTAAACATACTCTTAAACAAAATATTTACCGTATCTTAAATTTCCACGGATTTTATTTTATATCCTTGCTTTTTAAGAAGATTTAATAGTCCTTTATTCCTCCCAAATGAGCTGCGCCAACTGCAACAAAACATGGCTTGAGTTGGTGTATTTCAACCACTCTTTGTGCCATGCGTTCATTTCGGTCATAAATCATCAATTTTCTGATTTTACCCATACTCTTTTTTGTGATTCTATACAAATTATTGACATCACCCTGACTATATAACCGATTGATAGTCAGGACTCTTTTCCTGAATGATGAAATATTCTTAACAGTGTCTTTAAAAGATTTAATCTGAAAGTCGATGGGTACGCCCTTCAATATCTCCAACTGGTCAGCAAGAGACTCCACACCTGTCATTTCCTTACCCAATGATGTGGCATATGACCACAAATGATGATCAAGTGGTTCATTTTCTGATTTAGTCAGAGATAATTCTGCTAAAAAGTTATTGATAAAAAAAGGAGAATAACTTTCAAAGTTCTGAATATCTACTTTAAAGGAGCGATAAATGACTTTTTGATGTTTTTTGTATTGTTTAGGTCTAAAAAAAGAAGAAAACACTTCCCCTTCCGGCAATAAAAAGTACTGCATGATGTCAGAAGACTGTGAAGCATTAAGATCCATTTCAGCAGCATAAATGCTAACTGTCTGAATATATTTGCGAGCCTTTTCTACAAAAGTATAAGCTTCTTTTGTGCTCATGTGCATCGTTCCAAAGAGATAACTGCACACTTCAGGGTCAGTTTCATAAAATTTCCACAACATCAGATGGTAAGTTTAAAGTAGAGATTAAGTTTAAAATAAAAAACCGTCTCTATTTTTAAAAAACAAAGACGGTTATATTTTCAATAAGGATAACCTCGGTTTGTAAAAAATTTAAGGTACTTATAGTCAAAAGAAACAGATCCGAAACAATAATAGATTTTAATAATCAAAATTTAGAAAACCAGTTTCTTAAGGAATATAATCACAGATGCTTAATCTTCTGCATTTTCATAATCAAAAGGTAAAACTTTCTCTTTTTTCACTTTTGACAATGTCATGAGTGTTTTTAGTCTTTCAATTTCTTCTATCTGAGACAAAGTCTTGAATAGCATTTTTTCATACGTCGGAATATCTTTACATACTATCTTCAGAAGAAAATCTGCATCGCCAGTGATGATATAGCATTCTGTAATCTCAGGTACATTTTTAACCTTCATTATAAAATTGTCTAAAGCATTTGGCTTTTGCCATGCTAAAGATACAAGCACAAAGGTTTTGACATTTAGCCCGATTGCAGAAGAATCTACTTTTGCGTGATAACTCTGAATGATTCCGGATTGTTCAAGTTTTTTAACTCTTTCCAATGTTGGAGCAGGAGATAGACCAATTCTTTTTGAGAGATCAAGATTAGTAATTTTACTGTTTTCCTGAAGCATCTTTAAAATCTTAAGATCGATTTTATCCATTTTGTAGTCTGCCATTGTAAATTATTTTAAAATTTTATTTGTTAATATTTGGTAAATCGGCCGCAAAGAAAATAAAATTCTTTGATATTACAAAAAAATAACGAAACAAATGCAATTTTTGTTTTAAAAAAACCAACTATTCTTAAAATAATTTTGCGAAGTAAGGCTGAAGGTTCAAAAAAAGGCAAAAAAAAAGCCGAAGACATGTTATTCTTCGGCAACAAAACAATTAACTATGAAAAACGCTTATTTTATATGGACCGGCACAGTGTAGACTTTGTTGTACTCCAGTTCATTTACTGCTATTTTTTTGTAGTTCAGTGTACTCTTGACCACATTATCCAATTCTTTGTTATTGGTGGTCACGACGATCACTTCATTTTGAGAGTTGATAAAAAAACTGATATTAATCTTTGTTTCAGTCTTAATATAGTTTGTAAAATCAATGGTATTCAAAATAGTCTGAATTTGTACTCCTTCTGGTTTTTTAGCATTTGAAACTTCAGCTGCATTTGAAAATTGTGTCATTAATGCAAAAACAAAAACTGCGATAAAACTTTTAAACTCTTCATGATATTTAATATTTAATAGGTTAATAATCAAAATTATAAATCAATGACGCAATTGTCCATCTATAAGTTGCATGCCTAAGTACGAAGTCACGTAAATACTCTACAAAAGGATGAATAAATCGGATAAAAGGATTCATGAAGTGGTTTACAGACTTTTTTTATGTAGTAAATATATTTAGAGTCTAATTAAAAACAATCATCTGCAGCTTGCCGTTAGATAACATTAAAATACACTTATATTATATGAATATTGTTATCTCAGGAGCTTCAAAAGGAATAGGTAAAGCCATAGCCCTGAAATTTATTAAAGAAGGACATAACGTGGCTATTTGCGGCCGGAATGATGCCAGCCTTGAAGCTTTCAGGTCTGAAGCTGAAAGATTAGGTGTGCCATCAAAAGTCATCACCTTCAAGGCAGATATCAGTAATCGAAAAGAAGTCATTGCTTTTGCTGATGTGTGTATTACTCAATTTGGAGTCATAGATGTACTCATCAACAATGCCGGAGTGTTTTTCCCCGGAAGGATCACTGAAGAAGAAGATGGTAAGCTGGAAAAACTGATCGAGACCAATTTGTACAGCGCTTATCATCTTACACGAGACATTTTACCTTTCATGAAGAATTCTGATAAAGCGCATATCTTTAACATTTGCAGCATTGCAAGCATTACAGCGTATCCGAATGGAGGCTCTTACAGTATCTCCAAATTTGCATTGCTTGGGTTTTCTAAAGTATTGAGAGAAGAACTGAAAGCAAAAGGGATAAAAGTGACAGCAGTTTTGCCTGGTGCCACCTGGTCCGATTCATGGGCAGGTATAGATTTGCCATTTGAGCGTCTGATGGAGGCAAATGATATCGCAGATCTGGTTTGGAATACTTATCAACTTGGTCCTTCAGCGGTTGTAGAAGAGATCATCATCAGACCTTTGGAAGGTGATTTGTAAACATTTGTCAACAGAGAATTAGTATTATTTGGTTTTTATGTGACCCATGTAGTTTTAGCTATCATGATCTTTTGGGCTGTATAATCCATTTTATATTTTTTGTAGTTGAAGGTTTAAATTTGGACAAAATATTAGTAAACTTCATTAAAGAAATCTAACCTGAAAGTAGGTGTTGTGTAACTTGTCCGCGATCCAAATAGTATTATACCCGATGAATTTTTTTTGAAAAATTATGTCTTCATTCATAGCCGATAAATATCTTTAAAACAAGATTCGTTTGCATCTTAACTCAAACTAAATATGTTAGTTTGCAGTTTTTTGCAAACCAATTTATTTAAAGACATTAAGTTACTTCCAAACTACTTTTAGGCCACAATCAGTGTATTTATGAATTTGCTCATCGTCAGTGATAAAGGTCAGATTGTTTTGGATGGCTTGCCAAACCATCATACGGTCAAATGGATCTCTATGATGGAAAGTTTTGAGCTTATAAAAATTTAGGGTGTCATTTAGATTTAAATCAAGGTAAGAACACCTGAAAAAAGTGGTAAATCCATCAAATAAGTCCTTCGGTGTTTGTTCTTTAAGTGTAAGTTTTCCGATGGAAAATTTGATATTTATTTCCCAAACACTTACTGCACTTATCAAGAATTCATTATTTGTGTTTTGTAATATAGCGACAACTTCTTTACTAAGTTTATGTTGGTCATAGGCAATCCAAAGTAAGGTATGTGTATCTAATAGATATCTCATAATCCCATTTCATCGAGCTCTTCATCCGACCATTGCATGTCTTCTTTTTTAATATCAATTCCAAGGTGGCTAAAAACCCTAATCTTCTTTCTTCTTTTTGCCCAGGTGGAATTTCTTTGCCAAAATAGCCCACCAATTCATCCGCCTTGCCTTTGACTACTTTGATCGTCACACCTTGCTTAAGGAGCTCAACTACTTCAGAAAATCTGGCTTTAAAGTCACCAATATGCATTGTTTGTACCATGATAATTTATGTTATACTTGCAAAAATAAGGTTTTCTTGACAAGTTGTCAAGTATCTTAGGTGATTATTTACTTTATCCTTTATCCATTAATATTGGACCATATCTTAAGATGGCTTGATAAAAACGGATTTACTACGATTCTTCCTTCGCAAAATAACGAACAATTAAATATCTTTTCGTACTTTTGCGAATAAATTTATTTCTGATGTCTCCTCAAGTTAAAAAATATACTGAAAACCAAGAACAAATCGCCACATTTGCCAATGCATTGGGGCATCCCGTGCGAGTAGCCATATTGGAGTTACTGTCATCGCAATCTTGTTGCTATCACGGTGACTTATCAGAAGAATTACCTATAGCAAATAGTACACTTTCGCAACATCTCAAGGTACTGAAAGATGCAGGTCTCATTCAAGGTGATATCAATCCACCCAAAACGAAGTACTGTATCAACAGACAAAACTATGCCTTTGCATCTAAGTTGTTTTCCGGCTTTTTGCAGATAGTTTGGTGACTGAATTTACCCAAGATGGAGTGATATTGTGTGAATAAGTACCAATCGCACACCTGAAAAGATTTTAGTGATTTTTAGAATAAGCCATTATGAACTTACAGCAAAGCTTTGCAGAAACATCTCAAACAATAATAGATGAAACATGAGTAATCAGGAAACAAAATCCATAGGCTTTTTTGAAAAGTACCTGACTATTTGGGTGACTTTGTGTATTGGAGCTGGCATATTGCTGGGGCATTTTGCCGGAGATAGTATAGATATATTGAGCAAAATGGAACTTTATAAGGTAAATCTACCTATAGCTGTCCTTATTTGGTTGATGATATATCCCATGATGCTGCAGATCGATTTTAGTAGCATCAAAGACATTAAAAGAGACCGAAAGGTATCATCCTGACAGTCATAGTCAACTGGATCATAAAGCCGTTTACCATGGCTTTTTAGCCTGGATATTTTTCACTAAGCTGTATGGTGCATGGATAGATCCTACTCAAGTGGGTGAGTACATTGCTGGAGCCATTATCTTAGGAGCTGCACCTTGTACGGCTATGGTATTTGTATGGTCTTATCTTACCAATGGTGATCCCAATTATACATTGGTTCAGGTTTCTGTCAATGACTTGATTATTTTAGTAGCTTTTGTACCTATAGTAGGTTTTTTATTGGGAATCACTGATATCGCTATACCTTATGATACGCTGATCAGTAGTGTGGTCATTTTTGTGGTCATTCCTTTAGTAGCGGGTTGGTTGACCCAAAAAATTCTAATTGGGAGCAGAGGCCATGAATGGTTCGAAAATTCATTTTTACCCAAATTTAAACCTGTATCTATTATTGCATTGTTAGCAACTCTTATATTGTTGTTTGCATTTCAGGGGCAGAATATCATAAGTAATCCTTTGATCATACTTTTGGTAGCAGTTCCGTTAATCATACAAACGTATTTTATATTTTTTATTGCATGGTTTGCCGGAAGGAAACTAAATCTCCCGCACCCGATTTGTGCCCCGGCTGCTATGATTGGCGCAAGCAATTTTTTTGAGCTGGCGGTGGCTGTAGCTATTGCGCTTTTGGATTGCATTCACCGGCAGCTTTAGTGACAGTTGTGGGTGTTTTGGTAGAAGTACCTGTGATGCTAAGCTTAGTAACTCTTGCTAATAAATGGAAATATTAATATAAACTCAATAACCAAAAATCTTAGTGATTATCAATGCAAGCTTAAGTGAACATTACACCAGAACTGCACTAAAGAGTGGCAGAAACTAAAAAATCAAAATATGAATCCAAAAATAATATCATTTATACAATCATTTTCTATTGAAAATATATCATCAGGACGTCAAGAAGTCTTAGCACATCTAGTAAAATACATTAGAGATAAAAGGGCTAAGGACGAAACCATTCGACTCAATTTCATCTGTACACACAACTCCCGACGAAGCCACTTATCACAAATTTGGGCTCAAACGATGACATTCCATTTTGGTATCAAAAATGTATTTTGCTACTCAGGTGGGACTGAAGCGACTGCGATGTTTTCCAAAGTAGTAGAGACACTAGCCAATCAGGGATTTATTACATTCAGATTATCCGACATACCAAATCCTGTCTATGCCGTAAAATATGCATCAAATGAACAGGCCATAATCTGTTTCTCAAAAGAATACAGCCATGCTTTTAATCCTATGGGGAATTATGCTGCCGTTGTAACATGCAACTCTGCCGATGAAGCATGTCCAATTGTATTCGGAGCTGAAGCCAGGATTCCAGTCAAATATGAAGACCCCAAAGCATTTGACAATACCAATCTCATGGATGCCAAGTATGCAGAGCGCAGCTTGCAGATAGCGGCGGAGATGTGGTATGTGTTTGGAAGGGTCTGAAGATGTATCATATCACCCCAACTTTATACAAAGGGACAAACTTGATCTTTTCTATATTTCCACTTTGACTCTTTGAAAATACAATTGCTTGTTCTATCTGATGATATTTTTGTAGTAGAAAATGCAGACTTTTTAGACTTCCTTTTTCGCCTGCTTTAACTTCAACAGCTAAGATAGTACCATCTTTTGTCAATACATAATCGACTTCTGACGCTGCCCCCGGCTCTGTTCTCGCCCAATAATACAGTTTATTTTTCCTTATAAAACAAAAAGTCTACTGTGGCCTAAAACTGATTTTACGCATCCTAAGACTTTGCGGTGTAACTTCCAGATATTCATCTTCTCTGATATACTCCATGGCTTCTTCCAGAGAAAACTGGATCTTCGGAGCGATCTTCATATTTTCATCAGAACCTGAAGCACGCATATTGGTCAATTTTTTACCTTTTATCACATTGATCTCCAGATCATTATCTCTGGAATGTTCACCTAAAACCATTCCAACATATATTTGCTCTCCCGGATCAATAAAAAATTTGCCTCTGTCCTGTAGTCGATCTATTGCAAAAGGCAGCGCCTGTCCTTGTTCCATAGATACCATTGAACCCTTCAATCTTGCAGGAAGATCACCTTTGAAAGGTTCAAACTGGTAGAAGCGATGTGTCATCACAGCTTCCCCCTGAGTAGAGGTAAGTATGTTATTTCTTAATCCAATAATGCCTCTGGCAGGAATCTCAAATTCCAAATGCTGTACATCGCCTTTTGGCTCCATCACTTTAAGCAATCCTTTGCGTTGGGTGATTTGTTCTATCACTTTACCTGAGGACACTTCCGGCACATCTACCACTAAAATCTCAATTGGTTCGCACTTAACTCCATCTATCTCTTTGATGATGACTTGTGGCTTGCCCACCTGAAACTCATATCCTTCACGTCGCATCGTCTCGATCAATACACTTAAATGTAAAACACCCCGACCAAAAACATTGAATCTATCTTCAGACTCACCGTCTTCCACGCGCAATGCGAGATTTTTTTCCTCAATTCTTTATATAACCTTTCTCTTAGGTGACGGGAAGTGACATATTTTCCTTCTTTACCGAAAAACGGCGAATTGTTGATAGTAAACAACATACTCATCGTTGGTTCATCTACTTCTATCCTTGGTAATGCCTCCGGTTCATTCATATCAACGATGGAGTCACCTATATCAAAATCATCAATACCTACTACAGCACAGAGGTCACCACTCCTTACGCTTGAAACTTTGGCTTTAACCAAACCTTCAAATACAAAAAGCTCTTTGACCCTGACTTTTTTCATTACACCTCCTTTTTTACAGATGTAATAGTCCTTATTTTCTTCCAGATCTCCTCTGTACACTCTACCGATAGCAATACGACCCTGAAAAGCATTGAAGTCTAAAGAAGTAATACCCATTTGAACGGGACCTTCCTTGTATGGTGCCTCGGGAATGACATCGATGACGGCTTGAAGCAGTGGTTGAATATCTTTTGTTCTGATAGTATGATCAAAACTCATCCAGCCATCACGACTTGACCCAAACAGCGTGATAAAATCCAATTGTTCTTCTGTAGCACCAAGATTGTACATCAGGTCGAATACGTCACTTTGTACTTCTTCGGGACGGCAGTTTTCCTTGTCCACTTTATTGATTACAACGATAGGCTTCAAGCCCAATTCAATGGCTTTATTCAGTACAAATCTTGTCTGAGGCATGGGTCCTTCGAATGCATCCACAAGCAATAAAACGCCATCTGCCAGATTTAATACTCTTTCCACCTCTCCGCCGAAGTCAGAGTGACCGGGAGTATCGATGATATTGATTTTTACACCGTTATATTGGACAGAAACATTCTTGGAAAGAATCGTGATACCTCTTTCTCTCTCGAGATCGTTATTGTCCAAAATCAGCTCTCCTGTATCTTTTCTCTCATCCATAGCATGGCATTCATGGATGATTTTGTCCACCAAGGTAGTTTTGCCGTGATCCACGTGCGCTATGATGGCAATATTTCGTATTGGGTGCATATTGATAATTAATAGTTATGTAATTGGTATGGGCTTACTGCCTGATATCTTCTTTTTTATGGTGATTCGACGTCCTCTGTATTTAAGGATTTTGCCACTATCGAGATATTTTGTAAATTTTTTATCTATTTCAACCAGACAATGTCTTTTTTGAATGTCAATATTTCCGATTTGTTTTTTTGTTAGTCCTGCATGACCAGCAAGTATATCGATTAGCACTCCGGGGTGTATATTGTCTATCTTACCTATATTGACAAAAAAAGTATCCATGTGCGGATTGGAATGATAACTCCTTTCTCTTGAGCCCCTGTCTCCCCTATCATCCCTTTGATGTTTGCTGCCAGTGTCGATTTTTCTACCCTGACGATCATCTCTTCTTTCATTTGATATGATATTCAAGTCATCTTTTTCGACTTTTTTATAAAGTTTATTGAACTCAATAGCCAGAACTTTTTGGACCAAGTCCTCTTTGGACAAAGACTCAAAGGTTTCCAATGCTTTTGAAATAAGGTCTTCGTTCAGTTCAATAGTATCTGTATGAAGTACTTTTTCTGTCCATTTCTCCAACTTCTTACTGTACATTTGCGATTGCAGAGGTACTTTGATATGTTTGATATCAATGCCGATAGTTCTTTCAAAAAAGCGAATGCGACCTATATCTTGCGGGGTCACAATGGCAAGAGATGTGCCTTTTTTACCTGCACGAGCAGTTCTGCCCGATCTGTGAGTGTAGTACTCAGGGTTTTCAGGCAGCGAATAGTGCACCACGTGGGTAAGAGATTCTACATCAATACCACGAGCTGCTACATCAGTTGCAACAAGAATGGAAGTAGTCTTATTTCTGAATTTTGCCATCACGGCATCTCTTTGAGACTGTGACATATCTCCATGTAATGGTTCTGCCCTGTACCCTTCTTTTTCAAGATAATCAGCAAGTTCCTGAGTATCCATCTTGGTTTTGCAAAACACCACACCGTAAAAGTCCGTTAAATAATCCAATACCCTTTTAAGGGCTGCTTCTTTGTCATGTTTACTGACATAGATATATTTATGATCTATATTCTCATTGGTCTTACTTTCGGATTGAATTTTGACTTCAAACGGCTTCTCCATATAAGTGCCCACAATTCTTCTGATTTCAGGTGGCATGGTCGCTGAAAACAACCATAAAACCTTTTCTTCAGGTGTATACTCCAGGATTTTATCTATATCTTCCTGAAATCCCATGTTGAGCATTTCGTCTGCTTCATCAAGCACAAGAAACTCAATTTGGTCCAGTTTGATGGCTTTTCTGTCTATCAGATCCTGAAGCCTTCCTGGTGTAGCAACCAAAATATGAGGCGCGGCTTTTTTGATTTCACGGATTTGTGTCGTAATCGGAGTGCCTCCATAGACCACCTGTACTCTCAATCCTTTTTTATATTTACCAAAATTTTCCAGTTCACGTGCTATCTGTTGGGCCAATTCTCTGGTGGGTGCCAGTATCAGCGAGAAAACATGTGATATTGTGGTATCTAAAAATGAATCAATGGTAAACCGAAAGCTGCTGTTTTACCAGTTCCCGTCTGAGCCAATCCAATAAAGTCAGGCTTATTTTCAAGAAGACCCGGGATTGATTTACTTTGAATTTCTGTAGGTGTGACAAAACCGATTTCTTCGAGTGACTTCAGGATATCGTCACTCAGTCCTAATTCCTTAAATGTTTGCAAGGGTAAATTTTATTTGAAGCCGCAAAGATAATCAAATATTTTGCAAGTAAACCATGTTCAGGAACAGACATGGAATAATGTTTTGTTAATAACCAATATTTTACAACAATGAAAATTTTCTTTAAACAAAGACTTTAGTACTCATTCCTTCACCAGAATCAAAAAAATTATGTTATAACTTTAATAACAAGCTTCGATATTTTTTTACTAAAATCATTAAGTTGGTTTAGGCATTTTTTGGGCAAACCAAATTATCATGAGCGTAAATATCAAAAAAAGAGGCTGACTTTTTGAAGCCAACCTCTTTAATAGTATAAAAAAACATTAAAGCATTACAAAAGGTAGTTTATTGCATGAACCAAAGCTTTTTGTTTGGCGAATCAGTTCCACCGGTGACACTTGTCCAGTTTGCACCATTACCATCTATTTCAGATTGAGGGTAAATGATTCTGAAGATATTGTATCCGGGGCTACTTGTAGCAAGTGCGACATTTGGCGTAGCATAATTTGTTCTTCTTGCCAAGGTCCATCCTTCAATTGGCTGATGAAACAGTGCTATCCAAAGCTGCTTATATATTTGTGACAGCCCTGTTGCTGCAGTAGAGCTGTAAGCTACACCTGCATTTTTGAGCATGCCATCGAGTTCAGCTGGTGTTGGAGCTGCTGCCGGTTTACCAACAGTCCAAATGGATGAGCCATTAGCGATTTTATACCAATATTTGACTGATTCTGAAACCCCTTCTTCATAGAAGGTTTTTGCAGTTGCCTGATTGGCTGCTACGCCTCCTATACCTCTATTGTGTATTTCAGCTTTGAGCAGGTTTAGGCGTCAATTGGGAAGTTTTCGTAAGGGCTCTAACAAATGATATTTCAATAATAACAAAAATCAAACATAGCCTTGCATTCCTCTTGGAGATAGACCCAGAAAATACCAAAAATTATGCCTAATTTTGCTCCGAAACTTTAGTCATATAATCATTCTTAACATCAAGAGACATTATTGCTTCCAATTTTGCAGGCAACAATTTAGTTTTATGTATTTCAGACCAATCCCGCCTTCTCCCGCTGATAATACTCTGCGAAAGTAATCATCCGCTGGGTAGACTCATCCCACAACTTGTTGGATGCGAGCTTAAGACTTTGCCAAAAAGTAATGATGGTCACATACTGATTGATCCACTGGTTTTCTGCTAGTGCACTTTTAAGATTGTAATTGGGTATGGCGGGATTTAGATGGTGGATATGGTGAATACCAATATTTCCAGTCAACCAGTTGAACATCCTTGGTACTTTATAATAGGTAGATCCTCTGATAGCTGCTGTAAGGTAGTCCCACTTATCGCGCCATTGTTTGTATGCTTCTTCATGCTGGTGTTGCACATAAAAAAACCAAATCGCAATGACTGAAAATATTACAACAATGGTAAAATGCGTAAGCAAGAACTTTCCAAATCCTAAAAAATATCCTAAAACTAGAAAAATGGTAACCAAAATGAAATTATTCAGCCAAAGTCGCCATTTCTCATTTTTAAAGACATCCATTTTTATCATAGGAAGTCTGTTGTGTATCACCACATAGTATATCGGTCCTAAAATAAACATTACTAAAAATGATCTGTAAATTCTATATTTAAATCTTCCCCATTTATTGAGTACTTTAAACTCATTGACAGTGAGGGTGTCTATATCTCCTAAATCCCTTAATTCCAGCTGACCATTGTGAGCGTGGTGAAGATGGTGCGATTTTGACCAGTAATGATAAGGAATAGTACTGAATAAAGAACAGATGTATCCAACCACAGCCCTTGCTTTTCCATTTGATAAAAATGTCCTATGCCCGCAATCATGCTGAATAATAAATATTCGTACAAGAAAAAAGGCATTGATCACCCCAAGACCTAAAGTAATCCAATAACTGTAATCCAGTGATAGGTACATCAACACCCAAATGGCAAGAAATGGTCCAAAAGAGTTGATAATCTGAACGATTGCTTTTGTTTTGCTGGTTTGTGTATGTTTGTTGAAGGATTTCAGGAGGGATTTGTCTATCTTAATATTCTCAGTCGTCATCAAAATCTCATTTATTTTATGAAATGCAAAGATATTGAAACTTTGCAACCTATGCGAATAATAATCCTTAAAAGTGCGTATAACTTTATTGTGCACAGTTTTCATAATTGTGTTTGATTTAATGTACCTATTAATATTTTTTTCTACTTTTACACCTGATGCTATTTCCTCATAAGAAGTCATGTTTTCACATTGCTTTTAAATAAGTTAATAAAATCAAACCAAATATGAAAAGAATAATTTTACATTCATCTGGTTTATTGCTTTGTGTGTGATTTTTCATACTGAATTGATATCACAAAAATTCCATGTAATGACGTGGAATATCCGATACGACGAAAAAAGAGATTCGTTGGATAACTGGCATTTAAGAAAACAAGAAATGGTAGAATTAATCAATACAAAGAATCCATACATTCTTGGTATACAAGAAGGATTATTTCATCAGGTGCAATATCTAGACAGTGCACTTGTAAATTATACTTATGTTGGTTGTGGTCGGGATGATGGATACCAAAAAGGCGAATTTAGCGCCATTTTTATTGATACCACAGTATTTCGTGTAACTCAATCCGGTACCTACTGGCTATCCGATACTCCGAATAAAGTTTCAATAGGATGGGATGCAGCATTACCCCGGATCTGCACTTATGCACTAATCTCACACAAGAAAAGCAAAAAATCAATTTGGATTTTCAATACGCATTTTGACCATAAAGGCCAATCAGCCAGACTGATGTCTACCGAATTGATTTTAAAAAAAGTATCTGAGCTAAATCATGAAAACCAACCTTACATCCTGATGGGGATCTTAACGCCACCCCCAAAGAAAAACCTATTCAGTTATTAGTAGGTGCTCATCATAAGCTTCCAAAGAAAATCAAGGGGCATCAAGGTACTTTCAATGGTTTTGGCTATGAAAATAACACTCGTCGCATTGATTATATTTTTTCATCTAAAGTGGATATCTTAAAATACATGCATTTAGACGCCAAACGCAAAAATGGAAGATACATTTCTGACCATCTGCCGGTATACGCCTCCATCAGATTATAAAGACGGCAGATATCCTTAAATACGAGCTTAGCTTCTTCCTTACTCAAAATCAATATGTTTGTTAACGCATCTCTTGCTCATCAGACGAATAGCCCCACCATATTTTTCTGTTTTGAATTCTGACCTTGTCACGATGTACTCTCACTGCAAATAGACAACATTGGTCATATTGACAGTATGATTATTGTAAAATATCTCCCGGTATCCGAAATTGATAGTATCTCTTATTAAAAACTCTTCGCTGTTCGGGTCGATCTGAACGCTGGTAGCAGGGCTGATAAATAAAGTGATATTGTCATTAAATACTGTTCTGGCCATATGGTAGTGTCCTGAAAAAATAATGAATCGTTTTAATGGATTTCTGTCACAAAGTGATTTAAACCTTTCCGATTGTGTAAAAAAATATTTTGGTTCCATATGTTTTGAACCGGCCAAAACAGGAGGATGATGCATACAAATCACTATATCATCATGGATATGGTTTATGATTTTGTCTTCAAGCCATAAGTATTGCTGATCTGACATACTCCCTTTTGACGTATCCAAAAAGTAAATATCTCCGGTATTCACGAAAGACAAATGATAATATAGCTCATTTTCAGTCACAAGATGTTGTATCCCAAACACATCAGCCATTAATGTAGTATCATCATGATTGCCTGCTATGATATGGTAAGAAACATCCACTTCATCCATCTGCTTCTTTAACCACTCGTAGATTTCGATATTTCCTTCAATATTACACAGATCTCCACCGAAGATGATAAGGTCGTAGTTTTTATTTTTTAAGTAGGATATAACTCTTTGAATTCTTAATCTTACATCTACATCGAAGGGCAAAATACCTTCATTATCAATATGTAAGTCAGTGATAAAACCAATTTTCATTTTAAAGAATCTAATGAGTGAGTTAAGTGTTAGATATCCTGCTATTTATTTACAAAGATAACTTCATTGATCTTATCTCCCATCTGTATATTATGTACTACATCCATCCCTTCTACTACTTTTCCGAAAATGGTATAGTTACCCTCGAGATGGGGTGTAGCTGAATGAGTAATAAACCACTGACTGCTTTCTGTGTCTTGTCCAGCGGAAGCCATACCTACATAGCCTTCACCACTGTAAGGAATTTGTGGCACTTCAGTTCTGATAGAATAGTCAGGAGAACCATAGCCATCTCCTCTGGGGCAACCTGTTTGAATTACAAAATTAGGGACTACCCTGTGAAAACTTTTATTATTAAAAAATTTCTGATTGATAAGATTTACAAAATTTGCCACAGATCCAGGTGCTATATTTTTGTAGAGTTTTATTCTGATGACTCCTTTAGTGGTTTTTACAGCAGCGATGCTGGAATCACCGATTGTTTGAATTACAGACCAATCAACAGGATGATTGTAGGTTGGTTTTTGTGATTTAAAGTCTGTTCCTTCCATGTATGCAATACAAGAGCTCAATTCATTGTATGACTCAATATCTGCAGGAAGTTTTAATTTAGCCAGGGCATCTTTCATGAAAGTAACATCTTTAACCCACTCTCGCCATTGCAAAGCTGGATCCTTGAGAATGCCTGATGCCACCGTTATTTGCCCTTGATCACCACTTGTGATTGCTAACCCTAATACATTGAGTATCTCAGACTTTATTTTACCATAACCATTGCCAAAGGCCTTAAAAAAGAGAGGATTCTTTAAGATATTACCCATACCTTCGACAGCCGCCATTTTCGGATGATTGTTGATCTCATTCTGGTAAAGCAGGATAAGCTGAAAGTAATTAAAAGGATCTTTGCTCAATGCATCAATATAAGACACTTTTTCGTAGTCGGATGAAGCATTTTTTATATTTTGTTTTATCCTTTCTGAAAAAGTCATCTTGCTTTTAGTAAAAAACAATGCAGAATGCGCCAAGACAGCAGCATTCATCTTTGATCTGACTTGCCAAGGCACGGTAACGGTATCATATTGAGCATAAAGAGGTACGTCCATGATATCTCCGTTGGTCACAATGACATTGGCAGCAGTGGAAGCAATATGTAGATTTTCATTTTTAAGATTTGGGATGATGGCATCTTTTATCTGCCGGTATGGGAAATTACTCATGGCTCTGAGTATATTGGCCTTTACTCTGTAATCTGTCTCAGCAATAAATGCTGTTTTCAGTATCGGAACAAATAGGGTATCTTTACTTTTCCCTAATGCTATTGCCAGTGGTCCTCTGACGTCCGGATTTCTTTCTTTATTAAAAATGTCAGTGAGTCTGATTTTTGACATATCAAGGTTGATATCTTTTGATCTGGCAAGATAATGTGCAGCATATACTCTGACCTCATCTGCGATCAATTCAGATTGCAATATGTCGACCATTCTTGAAGTGCCTTCATCACATGTAATATTTCTTGTCGCCATCCGGAATATTGCGCGGGCTTGGCCCAACAAAAGTAAACTGTCTGAAGGTCGGTAAGTTTTCACAGTAGCTAAGGCTTTAAGGTCATCAAGATTTCCCACTTTACCTACCGCCTCCAGTATATTTGCGTTAAAAATATTATTAACACCTACCGTGTCTTTCCCTCTGAAAGCCGTGATAAGCCTGATGGCACTTTTGGCATCCCCGTTTTGACCTATGGCATATGCGGCAGCCGCACGAATCTGTACATTTGGATCTGATAACAGTGGATATATAGAATCATTGGCCTCAGCATTCTTAATAGAACCGAACATCTGTAAGGCCTGATATCTGTATGATGGATTTGAATGCCGCAAGTACGAATAAAGAGACTTTATATCACGTTTGTCTCCAAGATCGATTATCTTTTGTATTTCACCATCGGAAAGTGATATTTCAAATTGCGATGACTTGTCCCCTGTATCTGGTATACAGGAAAAAATACCACCACAAAACATTATAATCAAAAAATAATATAAGTTATTATTTGCCATAGATTTATCCTTTATACAAAAGTGTAAAAATATGTTTAAATTTTAAAATATTCGAAATTGCAATCATTAAAGTAAAAGATTGCTGTCTTAAAGGCAATAAAAGTAAAAATTGGTAACAATTCATACTTTGTTAGCTATATTTTCAGTCACTTTTGCCCGTTCTATCCCATGCTGGGCGCATGGAAACACCAGTCAGTGTAGAAGGAAAGGATATGTGTTTAGTGGATAGTAGTAAAGGCACAAGTTGCAAACTTGACTGAAACTTGCGCCAGCAGGGGAAGTATATCTTAGATTTAAATTAAATCTTTATAAACTTTAAAGTTTGAACGGCATTATCTACAGCTAATCTTACAAAGTATGATCCCGACTGAAAGCGTGATGTATCAATCATTACTTCATGTGCACCTTGTGAAAGTGTCTTATTGACCGAAATATCAAGCTGTGAACCAATAGCGTTAAAAATGCTTAGATGTACATGCTTTCCGATATTGTTAAAATTCACATAAATATAGTCGGTACAAGGGTTAGGCGCAATATTTGCCTGAATCTCTATAATTTCATCATCTACTGAAGAAGGTTTAGAGCAATCCTTGACAATGGGTAACTTTTGAAAGTCTTTAAATAATACAGATTTGACCTGTTCAGCCGGAACTCCTAACCAATCAATCAGCAAACTTGCATATACAGATCTGAAATCATATTGCATAGGAACTCCTTCCTGAGCAGCTATAGTTGATGTAATTTGCGGATTATTACCGTATATATTAGCATTAACGCAAGATCCGAAAAGAATCAAAGGTGCAGCTGTACCATGATCTGTGCCCAAACTATTATTGGACTTGATTTGTCTTCCAAACTCGGAAAATGTCATTCCGACCACTTTTTCTGATAAGCCTAAGGCTTTCAAATCGTCCATAAAACTTGACACTGCATCAGATATGGTTTTTAATAAGTTAGCGTGGTTACCCACTGTGGGCTCTCCCACTTGCACCTGACTGGCATGAGTATCAAATCCACCAATTGACACAACATAAATTTTTGTCTTAAGACCACCTGAAATCAGATTTGCTACTGTTTTGAGCTGAGTTGATAAATTTGTATTAGCGTAAGTCGATACATTTTTTCCTTTATCAAAAGCAGACAAAATATTGGAAGCATATGCATTTGATTGTTTTATTGTCGAACGAACAAATTCAACTTCTGAACTGTAACAAGTATTGTCAGCCGGACCAGCAATAGTTTCCTCGACGAGTTTTACTGACAATTTTGATGTGAGTGCATAACTAAAATTATTCACAGTCCCCTGACATGTTTCTGAGACTAAAGAACTAATTGTGATTGCTAATGGGTCAGGAAAATTGGTACTAGGATAACCAGATGGATAGGTAGGATGGTTAGCGTCAAAATATCGACCTGCCCAGCCGGTTGCTAAATATTCCTTGGCATCTGAAGCACTCATCCAAATGTCCGTTGATCTGAAATGCGATCTGTTTTGATTCGGATACCCAACTGATTGAACTACTGCCAGCATACCTTCTTTATATAATTTATTCAATCCGCTCATTGCCGGATGAATTCCTGTTTTATCCGTCAATTTCAAAACAGATGACTCAGGCAACATCAGAGATGGTCGGACTGCACTAAGTCCCGAATACTGATCCAAAGGAATAATCATGTTCAGACCATCATTACCGCCGTTGAGCTGAATGAGCACTAATACCCTGTCATCTTCTTTATTGATAAAATCAAAAATGGATGAATGAGAGACAGCTGATAACTCCATGCCTCCAAGCATAACTGGTACTGACAACAATGAACCGGTTTGTAAAAACTGACGACGCTTCATTAATTTATATTTTTTTGATTAACTTCAATATATTAAATTCTTTTAAAATATGAATACGAATTTCTTATTGCGAATGACGAATTTGTTTATGGGATCAGATTTCCAGGATTTCATAATTTAATCGTCTTAGCGGCATGGATATTCAATTACATTTTTTTTTGTACTTATTTAACTCAAATGATATTCCGGCATGCGCATCATATAGGTCACCATACTTCTCAGTCTCGTCACTACAGTATTAAGTTTTGTAGTGTCTGTCGGTGCAGCCTTGTATGCATTATAGGCGGTAGTCCATCCGGCATCACTTGTTCCTGCGGCCAGAATGGATTTTAACAATGTCACTTGATTTGGTGCTAAAGCTTTGGCAAAAAGTAATACACCAATCTCATTCACGACACTACCAGCATCTTCAGGTTTTAAAAACTTGTTTACAGTATTAAGAATATTGAGCTGCAATCTAAAACTTCCTATTGTTTGACCAGTTCCGGCAATGACATCAGTATATGTTTTTCGAGAAGGAAGGGACACGGAGTTAAGCCAAAGCTTGTAGTAGTTGGGCTCCTGATAATAGGCTTGCCATCCTGCTACGGAAGGAGCCCTAAACATAGCCATTTGATGAAATACTGATGTGTTATAAATATTGTTCAATACCTGCATTCGAAGTACTGCATCAGTTGGAAGTGTCACCTCAAATTGGCCAAGCGGATTCAATAAAAAGTCCAATGGGTTTTTCACCATTACTCCTCTAGTGCACACATCATAAAAATGATCAGACTCAAGCAGTGTTTTTATTGTTGGTAACAACTCATAATTTGAGTCTCTGAATATCTTTGCCAATGGAATGATGATATCTCTTTCAATTTCAGAACTTATATTCGATGCAACAAACCAAACATACAATCTTCTGCAGATATGTAACGAAACTTCTTCTTTATTGAATATATTGTCTATCAGCTCTTTATATTCATTTATACCTGAATTTGAGATAGAAACGTTATTAAAACGAGCTGAAAGCTTTTTTGTGGTTGTGTCATGCAAATTGAGATTGAACTGTGATGTAATAGGAACAGCACCCCTTTGATCTTTCCATCCTGTCAATACCTTGGCTATCTCCTTGATATCGCCTTCAGTATAGGTGGTATAGTCACCCGGCCCTGCTATAGGTCCTTTGCCAACAGTGAATAATTCAAGGAGTTCTCGGGCATAATTTTCGTTAGGTGCAGTCTTGGTATTTAGGTTTCCGTTGAGATATTCGAGCATGCCGGGGTCGATGGTTACATCATATGTCAACTGCTTAAAATTGCCTAAAGCCCGGCTTCTGAGCAAAGCAATGTTTTTATATTCGTACCGGGGTTCATTGATGTCAGCAGTGACAAAATGATTATGTAAAAACATCACCATTTTTTCTCTTATATTTGGCGTACCTGATAACATAAGATCATACGACCAAGCACGAAGCGTCTGCGTTCTGTAACCATCCACATTCATACTTGTGGCTTTGTCTACCCATGTTTGGCCGATAGGCACATTGGGGTCAGTTGCGTAATTGACATTGATAGGAGGTGCCGGTTGTTGTAGTGGAGTGAAAAGTAGCGCTATGGTAGCATCAAGAGATTTTGCACCATATTCTTTAATTAAATCATATTTCACACCATAGGTTGTTCTCCTAAAAAGATGAGCTGTATGACCAGTATTCCATGCACCTGAATATTTGTTGAGAGAAGCCATGAACTATTATTTTTATTATATAAAAATCTTAAACACGTTTTTTGAATATCTTAAAAATTTACTTCAAAATAAGTTCCTCTGATGAGACAATACTGATTTGCCATTGCTTAGAGTTGTTTAAATTTGTATGGGAAAAAATAAAAAAATTTTTTTTGGGGCAAGACTTTTTTGCCGGCGCCGGCCCCCGCCACCAACAAAAAAAAAAACAAAAAAAAAAATAAAACCCCCCAAAACAAATGATAAAAGTTTAAACATACTCTTATTTATAAAATTGGTTATTTTTTCTTCAGTACAGGCGTATTTTCAATTATTTAAAACTTATATTTTGAATGTTTCAGCTAGATATATCTTTATTTGACAATTAAATTCAGAAAGGTTTAATTATACTTTACTTTTAATAAGAATCAACATTTCATATTGTACTACAAATTTAAGAATAATTTTAAAAAATAAATCAATTTTATCAAAATTTATTCAGATAAAGTCGCTTGATTCACAACAATTCCTTGGTTTATATAAAACATTTTATAATTATAACTATTTTCCATTAGTGCTTTTTTTATCCTTGCTTCTTGTGTATCTGTAATAAATATCTGCCCAAAATGATTTTCCTTTAGTACGTTCATAAGCTGGCTTACCCTGGATGCATCGAGTTTATCAAATATATCATCAAGCAAAATTAAAGGTTTTTTACCTGTGGATTGTTCTACTATTTTGTACTGAGCTAGTTTTAAAGCCAGTACAAATGACTTTAATTGTCCTTGTGAAGCATAGTTTTTTAATGGCTCACCATTGATAAGGAAAACCAGATCATCTTTATGGACACCTTGACTTGTCCTTCCCAGGATTCTGTCTTTATCTATATGATCCTGAATAAGGTCTTCCATATTTTGAAATTCCAATTTACTTTCATAATCTATACTGCATAACTCTTTACCACCACAAATTCCCTTATAAAAATCATTAAAAAGGGGAATGATTCTGGAAATTTGTTCTCTTCTTTTTTCAAAAATATACTGAGCGGGACGAAACATGCCACTAGTAACCGCTTCCAAAAGATGGTGATCAAATGTTTTGGTTTCAATAAAAGATTTTAACAGCGCATTTCTTTGTTTAAGCAGATGGGTGTATTGCAATAGATGTTCAAGGTATACTTTGTCAGATTGAACTATTGTATTATTTATAAAATTCCTTCTGTCTTCGCTGCTTTCCAGTAGCTGATGTATATCATCTGGTGCTATCATCACACATAAAATCTGTCCTATGTGGTCAGAGATTCTTTCAATCTTTTTCCCGAGAACTTGGATATCTTTCCTATTTCCTGTCTTAAATCTTACGACAACTTCTTTATCGAAATCTTCGGAAATCCTTCCTGCTACCCTGAAAAAATCGTTATTAAGCTTGATGACATATCTATCACCTGGAGCAAAATAGCTTTTCCCAAAACAAAGGTAATAGATTGCTTCCAACACATTGGTCTTACCCATACCATTCATACCTACCAAAGCATTCACATCAGGATGAAAGTCAAACTGTTGGTCTTCATAGTTTCTGAAAGATGTCAGTTTGAGATGTGTTAAAAACATCCTGATAATGTTTTGATCGGTGTTAAGAAGTTGGAAGTGTTAACCGTAAATGTGGTATTTTCTATTTTATTTTAATATTGTCTATTCGATGTCATTTGGATTTCGCAAAGACAGTTGTTTAACTGCATTAAATTCAGAAACTATCGCTGTAAGGGATACTGTGCCACTTTTTATAGTATTAGAAGTAAAGGTTGCAGAGGAAGATGTAAATAAGTCAATCTCCCCTGTAGCATCTTTTACTCTGATTTTATCTGAATATTTAGATCCGTTGATGAGTGTGGCGTTGTTAATCTTAATAAGTGTGCTTTCATGTATTAAGGGATCAATTTGAGCAACAGTCAGCACTTTAGGTGTAATACTTTTTGACGACTGCAGCACTTCAACATTGGTATTTTCCAAATTTTGAACCTGAAGAACTTTATTAAATTCATTTAATTCGCCACCTCCTATGTTTACCTTAATCTCACTTCCCAATGGAATATTGATGGCTGATTTAAACCTTAATACGATACCGGCATCCCCATCCTGAATCACAAGATTCTGCCCATTGATGTTCTTATTGGCAATATCAGAAATCACTACTCCCTGAACAAAACCTGAAACTACAGGCAGTGCAGCCCCTGTAAATCTTGCTCTTAGATCTTTAACAGAAAATAAAGAAGCACCACTGCCGCATCTGTCTTTATCAAAAGCTACATCCTTGGTATCTCTAATAAATAATTGTTTGTTTGAACCGAATATGCTATATACAGCAGTCATTGTACCATTTTTTTCCGGAAGCAATTCATTGGCAAAATCTGCATAACCACTATTCCTCACAATAACTCTATTTCCACTGCAATCTACCAGATCCTGATTGATAGTTAAGGGAGGATCCAATTGATTGTTGGCATATTTTTTATTTACTCCAACATTCACAAATTGAACATTTTCTATCTGTATAAGGGTATTTAAGTCACTTGGCCCTAATTCTGTAATTTTCTTTTTGCGAGGTGCCACAGGAATATTATATGATCCCGGAATAATGATCTGACTCATTAAAGCAGGAGGTATTTGCCCTAACCGAGGTGAACTACCGGAATTATCCACACCCATACCCAATTGTGGAAGACCATTGTAATCCGAAATTGTGAGGCCTTTTAACTTTACGTATACCCTTCTTCCTGTAGGATATGAGGAGTGAATTTCATTTTCATCAATCAATAATGATATACCGAGATCAGAATTTTCATCTTCAATAATGATGCTTTTGTAAAAATTTCCTGATTTATCATCTGCGACGACTACACATTTGATATGTTTATCTATATCAAAATTAGTATACTTCCCGGGAGTATAAAATTTGGACATGATTTCCTGTAGACTGATGATCTGGTCCGCAGGTATTTGCGGATCATTTCCTCCGGTGGGCGGAGTGTCTAACTCTCCCTTAAGACAAGCTTGCAACAATGCAGTTCCAAGCATAGACATGATAAAAATCTTATAAATTGAAAGTTTCATATGTATTTTTATTAATATTTTAAATTGCTAAACCAGCCTCATAGGATCGAAGGACAGACAGGTTGAATCCCCAA
Source organism: Saprospiraceae bacterium (assembly GCA_016718205.1). Lineage (GTDB taxonomy): Bacteria > Bacteroidota > Bacteroidia > Chitinophagales > Saprospiraceae > OLB9. The sequence continues at coordinate 313,376 of JADKEB010000031.1, read as the reverse complement.
GATTTAACCTAACTGGTTTATAAAGTTTGCATCGTAGGTGTTCCATGTGTTTACTCTTTACTACTTTTTGAAGGCATTACTATTATGCATTTAGTCAAAAGAAAATATATTATCTGGCGAATGTGTAAGAAACATTAAGATTATAATTGAGCCCATATGAATAAAAATATCTTGGAGGAAATCTGTTAACATTTTTTGTTTCATAATCAAATCTCAACTGTTCAAATCCACCGGATATAAATTTTGTATTATTCAATATGTTGCCGGCATTGAGATTGATGCGAAGGTAAGAACCGTCTTTAAGTTTTGTTGACTTGCCCATAGAGAAGTCCACGGTAATACCATCAGGCAACCTTTCCTGTTGAATCACCGATAGGTACAATTCGTTTTGTTCAGTAGGATTGATCGTCTTAACAGCTTCTGCTGTGCGCCTGTCAGGATTAAAAGACAGATAATTTTTGCTGAAACCATTTACATTGATGTCAAAAAACCAAAACTTAGTACTTCTGTACGTAATACCTACGGTACCTGCTGTTTGTGGCGTCCCGCTGAAATAATAATTATCGATAAAAATGGTCCTGTCAGTCACAAAATCAGCAGCACTATTGTCCCTGGAAATGGTAGCAACAGGTCTGCTGGAATGAAAGTATTCTCCCAGAGCACCTGCAGCAGATAGTGAAATTTTGGAAGTAAGGTTGTACTCCAATCCTATCTCAAGACCAGTGTGTTTTCTGTCTATGCCAGTCATGATGTAATTTACAAAAGTCTGGAAATCTTCATGATAAAACACATCATTACTGATTTTATTTCTGAAATTTGTATAAAATGCACTCACTCTCGCTTTTAATTTGGTATAGCGTACCAAATATGAAATATCTACTGAAGTGATCTGCTCATTCTTCAGATCACTTACGACTTGATCTCTCACACGAGGTGAAACAAAACTCTCACTTGCAAAAGGTGCGCGTGTTCTGTATGTTCCATTTAAAGTCAGATAGTTTCTTCCATCAATTTTATAAGTTATGCCTCCTTTGAATGCTGAGTTGAAAAAATTATTCTTCTCGGATTTACCAAAAGAATTATCAGGGAAAATCCCTGTTTTGGTAAATCCTTCTCTATAGAATGATTGATACGTCAACATCAATCCTGCCATAAAATCAAACTTTGGGGTAACATAAATCAATTGCCCCCAACCTGATGCACGATTTGTGTGAATATCATAATCATGTCCAAATACATCACCCTTTTTCAGAATACGATTTGGGCGATTGACATCATTTTGACCGGCGTCCTTATTGTCAGGAAAATCTCTTAAAGCAAACCTGTTAAAATCGATATAAAAGTCAGCCCCAAGTAAGTCCTCTACCCTTCTGTAATAGTGTACTTTTTCATTCAGGTATTGCACACCGCCGGCAAAGTTGATTTTTTCACTTATTTGGGAATTTATAACTGAATTGAAATTTATCTTTTGATTGTCATAATTTTCCGACTCCATGATGTAAGCAGCCAATTTTCCTGATAAGTCAGTACCGGCAATGCCGTCAGCATTTTCAATAGTATAATTTCTAGTAGCATTTGCATCATACAATGCTTGCCAGTTAATTTGTCTATTTCCTTCATCTGCCTTTAAAAAATTCGTAATTTGGTCTTTGGTCTCCGGTACAGTTGCATAACTGGGCAATCTTCTGTAATAGTCCGGTCTTGGGTCAGGTGCATCAAACCAATCTAATCGTGTACTTCCATATCTGCCGGTCTGCACACCAATACTAGTCATGACTTTAGTTTTATTACTTATTTTCCAGTCATGTCTCAGTATAGATACAGGTTGGTGAATGCGGTATTCTCTAGCGCTTCTTACTGCACCATTTTGAAAACCCCAATTGGGATTATAAAAATTATCGCCCGAAATATCATACATTTCCTGAACAGACCCGGTAGACCTACCCCTTCTCTGCGGAGAACCAAATACTACAAAATTGAGAACATGATTATCGTTTAGTTTTCTATCGATTGACAAAAAATAACTATTGCCCTGCATATGTGTTCCTTTAATGTAGCCTTGAGTACCATAGGTATAGGATGCTGTTGCAGCAATAGCCCATCCATTCTTCATCAATCCAGTGCTATAGGTCGCCATTATTCTGTGCTGAAAAGTCCTGTTCGAGTTAGCATATGTGATTTTCTTTTCATCTCTTTGACTTGATGCTCTCAGATCGATAATGGATGCTCCTCCTATACCTCCAAAAGTCAGGTCACTCTCAGACAAATTTACCACATTTGTCCTATTGCGCATCACATCATTGAGCCCATTCCATGAGGTCCAGAGCACTCTGCCATCATCCTGATCATTCATCAACATGCCATTCATGATCATCTCTGAGTCTTCATTAAAATATCCGCGTGGCCGAAACCTTCCGGCTATCAAATTGAAAGTTGTAGCATCTATAAATGGGTCCCGGCCTGCTGAAAGAGCACTTGAAAAATTATCATTTTCATTTTCGATAGATGCCAGATCAGAAATATCAATGACTGAAATATCATTGATGGACTGGGTATTACTGGCTGTAACTGAAATATCTCCAAGATTGGTTCCTGTAGAAAGATGTGTGATTTCAATACTTTTGATTACTATGTCATTTACCTTTATCTCCAGCACATAATAATCAGGTTTTATTTCATTAAATATAAACTTCCCTGAAGCATTGGAATAGGCTGAATTATTAGTTTTCTTTAACAAAAATTCTGCTCCCGGGATGGGCTCACCTGATACATTGTCCAATAGCCTCCCTTCTATATTCTGGCCCCAAGCTACATTAACTAAAATCAAGAGCAGGATAGTGAGATGAAGGAAATGTTTCATTATACTGTGGTAATCAGATTATATAAATAATTTGTAAAGATAGGACTTTTATGGTATATTACAAAATTTAATATATCAAAAATCTGAATATATTATTTTGTGTTTAACAGAATTACTGACATTTTTCAAATAAATATTTTTGTATTTTTTAAAATTATTTACGTGTCTTTAATTCTTTATCTATTATGAGCCCTAGTGTTTATCAACCGGAATTTCCATTAAATCAAATACATCAGGAACAAAAAAATACTCAAAATTAGCATCAAAGAATTTATAAGTAATCTTTCGGTCCATTTCCAATTCCAATTCGTATTTATGTGCTTCTGTAATAGTGATATCTTCCAGCCACGATTTGGCTATATCTTTAATATCTTTATCAAGTTCACTCTCATCTTCAAAGAGATATACAGTCCATTGCACATATCTGTATTGTAATTCAGTAATGTTGGCAAAATTTCTTTTTGGCTTTACAGCAATGCCTGATCTTTGAATAAAGCCAGAAAAAAAACCATCATCAAAATCTTCGTCTTCAAAATCTTCATCTTCAAAATCTTCATCTTCAAAACCTAACTCATCTAAGAAATCACCCGTTTCCATCGCATTATCCATAGCAATTACTTGAAGATCAAAGCTTTCCATTGACTTATCTGTTAAGTCAAAAGTTACATTTTTAATTATCTGTAGTATCTTAGGAAATGTTTCCAGTTTGTAATCAATCATCTTTGACACCAAACCAAGTTCTTTTTTTGAAATCATCGAAGCTTCCAATGTGGCTGACAAAACAGACTCTTTATCTATTCTTATGACCGTACAAGAAGTAGCGATATTCCATGAGATGGTACCAAGATGATAGTTTTCTTTTATACTGTCAGGTGTGTTGAAAAAATATTTTAAAAATTTTAAAAAAGCAACTTTTAGCTCTGGTGTATGATTGCCATCCTGGTTGTTACCGCCTTTTATAACTTTCATATCCTTTAAATTACAAATGATGTCTAAATCTTGTTATTATTTATTATATATTATTTTTCACTACTCACTTTCATCATTGTGTCTTCGACAAAATGAACAAGCTGAGTAAAATGGGGATCTCGTTTTGTGTCTCTGGTCCGATGAAGCGGAAGGTCTATGTGGATATGCTCTACAATTTTGGAAGGGGCATATTTCATGATATAAATATCATCCCCCAGATATACAGCTTCAGAGATGTCATGTGTTACAAATATAACAGTGGAATGAAATTTTTCCCAAAGTTGCATCAGAAGATCTTGCATTTGTATTCTTGTCTTGATGTCCAGGGCTCCAAAAGGTTCATCCATCAATAATATTTCCGGATTTGCAAGGATACTTCTCGCTATGGCTACTCTCTGCAACTGACCGCCGGAAAGTGTCGGATACATGGCATATTTTTTTTCATGGCCATCCAGCCCAACCAACTGAATGAGTTCCATGGCTCTGGCATCTCTGTCTTTTTTGGATACTCCCTGGTATTGCAAAGCCAAACCTACATTATCGAGAACAGTCATCCATGGCAATGAGGAGTATTGCTGGAATACCATACTGATATGGGTGTTTTGATCCACAGGCTTACCTTTGACCAGCACTTGTCCTTCTGTAGGATGCTGCAATCCGGAAATATATCTCAATATCGTAGATTTTCCGCTTCCAGACATACCAAGCAAAACGGCAAACTGTCCTTGAGCTGGCTTGTCTTCTATGATCAGATTAAAATCTTTGATGATCCAGTTTTGTCCTCCATCATAGGACTGACCTATGCCCGTGAGCTCTATGATATTATCTAAACTTGCCTTATCTTCAAACTGATATCCACTCATGACTTTACAAATATTTTTTGATACAAATGATACAATTGGTAACCCAAAATAAGGACAAAAATGACATCTATAGTCCATAATGCATCGCCGAAAAGATAGCTCAAAGGCTTAACCCCACCTAAGAAAGGAGACCATTCATTAAACATAAATAATAGATAAATGCCTAGAAATATCCAAGTGGATAAAGCTATTATATAATCAAATACCGCATCAAAAGCACTGATTGTCTTCAGACTATTTCTTCCGTCATAACTATCCTTGATCTGATATTTGTATGCAAAAAATTTGCGATCCAGATAGGAAAAGACTTTATCCTGAAATATTCCGACCAACATAATGATAATGAGGCAGGCTATAGTAATGTCTACCCTACCCAATCGCTGTCCGGCCCTGTAGATCAATGAACCAATACCTCCCTGATCAGCAGAAGTTTCCGCCACTATGATGTAAGTCCATGAAATCGCAGTCAGAATTCTGATATCATCAGATAGCCTTGAAATCACAGCAGGAAAATACACTGTTTTGATGGTTTGCCAATAGCCCGCGCCGAGTGTATGCACGGTTTTCAGATATACATCATCGACTTCGTCTATACGCTGTATGACGATAGGCAACAAGTAAATAAAAATACCGAAAGCAAGAAAATTGATCTTTTGTTCTGCATATATCCCGAACCAAATGATAAACAGTCCTGTCAAAGCTGTCAAAGGCAAAAATCTGACGGCATCTACCATGCGCTGAAAAGCTCCTCTGAATAGTGGCACTAATCCGATGATAAAACCAACGGGGATAGCATATAACACCGCTTTGATGTAGCCACCCAAATTTAAACCAATCGACCTGCAGAGGTTCATAATCAACTCATTATTAGTATATAGCTCTCCGAAAGCATGAAATACTCTGAGTGGATCAGGAAAAATGGCCCTTGGTATCGCAGGTGTACTGCCCATCGTCAGGAGTGCCCAAATGAAAATAAAAAAGATGATACCACTTATGGCCAGCATCATCTTCTGATTTTTGTTCAGATCCCCTCTAAGCTTAAATAGCCACGAACTTGTCATTTTTTATTTGATTTTTTAAACGATTACTCAAATTCAACATCATCATAAATCTCAGAAATCGGAATTTCAATAGCAAGTGAATGAATTTTCAGATGTTGGTCAGGTGAATTCATTTCTGATTTTAACCAAGAATTTATATCTTTTCTATACCATTGTTCTATGGCTACTCCAGTCTGGGATACAATGATATATTCACAGAATGAAGGCAATTCCTGATACAAATGAAATTTTTGAAACACATCGAAAGTCTGTGTTGAAGGAGACAAAACTTCCACTACAACCAGTGGATTGGTGATGACATCTTTTCTTCCTTGCCAAAATTCGGGTTTATCAGCAATAACAAGCGCGTCAGGATAAAGAACTGAGTTCCTGGACGGTATGTATACTTTTTGATCACTGTTAAGAGCTACGAATTTCTTTTGTAATTTTTTAATATTTATACTCAAACTTACAAGTACATTAGTAGCTAATTTGTTATGGTTATATGTCGCTCCAGCCATTTTGACTATTTTCCCATTATAGTATTCACTTTTATATTTTGCTTTTTCTTCGCGTTGTAGGTAATACTCCAAAGTATGGTCTTTGAGTTTCAGTCTGCGTCTGTGTTTTGCAGTTTCAGAATACGCTATTTTACTAATTGTCGCCATAAAACTGTATTTATTTACAAAGATAAATGTATTTATCAAAAAATGAAAAATAAAAAAGCGAACCAACTCTTACAAAGTGAATTCGCTCTTTAGAGTTTTAAATTTTTATTGCTTTATAATCAATATCTTTGAACCTGACTTCAAAATAATCCGTGTTCATAAACTTGTTAATTTTTGTCAAACCATAACCTTTGATTAGAGATTTAAACATTTATATAAAATTATTAAACAAAATAAGTAAATCAAAAAATGTCAGTCAATGGTACTACCCACCAATAAGCTGAAATTCTGTTCTTCTGTTTTTTGCTTTACAAGCATCATCTGCATTGGCTTCACAGCCAGGCACTGGTTTATTAGGTCCGTTTCCTACTATTACAAATCTATTGGCGTCCATCCCATATTGTGATTTAAGATAATCAGCTACCGACTTTGCTCTTTTCTCTGATAGTGCTTTATTTCCGGAGGCGCTACCTACGTTATCAGTGTTACCTTCCACACGTACTCTTACATTTGCAAATGTTTTAGCTAATTCAGCAAATTGAATATCAATGATGGTTTTTGCATTTTCATCCAATAAAAACTTACCTGAAGGGAAATTGATACTTACTGGTTTGGATGCAATAGCCGGAGCAGTCACTTCTGCTTTAGTTGCTGGAGCAAAAGTCTTGGATTTTTCAGCATCATATGCAGCACCTGCAAGATTAGCTTGCGCGGATGTGACAGCACCAGTGTAAATTGCAGACCTCCATGATGGTGCTTCTTTTGGCGAATCGCCGGTTTCAACAAATTTTTTAGACATTTTTTCATACAAATCCTGTCCTTTGACACCTTTATAGGCAGAATTCAACCCAAAAAAGTTGATATTATCACCATGCCCTGTCCAATATACTGTACTCATCATTCCAAGGCCATCATCTGGAGTCAATCCTACTAATTCACCAACATATTTTGCTGCTTTTGAGTGGTTTGTTTTACTGGCATTCAGTTCTGCAACACCTTTCATCCATCCTTCATAGAATCCATGAATCATATTTCTTTTTCCTTAATCGTCTTTTCACTAGCGAACATAATATCAGCAATAATGTGGGATTGCTGGACGGTTGTGAGCAGAATTTTTGACCCGGGCACATCTGCTGTTGCTAATTGATCATCCGGGCTCCAGACAACTGCAGCATCTACATCCTTGGTTCTAAATAATTCCGCAGCTTTAAGGTTGTCAGATGTTTTAATAATTGTCACATCTGAATACTTAAGACCAGCTGCTTCCAGTGTATTATTAAGCAAGGTCTGCGCAGGAGATGGTACCGCTACTGCGATTTTTTTTCCTTTGAGATCGTTGGCCGTATTGATTCCACGTTTTACGATGACTGCATCACCACCTCTGGACCAGTCTACCTGCATAAAAGCCTGTGGTTTGAAGGCATTGATATCATCAGGAGCAGTATAAAGAGGGAATGCATCTGCTGTCTGTACCAAGACATCATATTCTCCTGCCATCCAGGCATTCATGGCATTAAGCAAATCATTTTCAAGTTTAAAATCTACTTTAAATCCATATTCTTTAAAAAATCTGGATTGTTCATTAGCCAAAACTCCTTCATTAAAATACAGCCCTGGTGCATACCCTCCCCAAGATACCAATTGTACCCTCAGTGTATTGGGGTCTCTCGGACCCGAAGTGGATGAAGGAGTAGATCCCGAATTGCTTTTATCACCTTGCTCTGTAGCTGCTTGCTCAGCCTGTTTTTTGATGTCCTGTCCCATTTTGGTATTCTGAAGCACATATCTGCCACCAAAGAATAATGCTGCAAGTATGAGAAGGGTGATTACTAATTTTGAAAAACCTGTTAGTCTTGTTGCCATTTTAAAATAAAGTTTTAGATTAATTATTCAAATAAATTATCGTATTGGTTTACTCTACCCACTTTTTCAGGTTGTTTGATAGGTGCATTGAGGTCTAATACTTCATTTTCGTCATTTGACTTAAGTATCAAACTTTCTTTCTCACCACCTAGTAAGAGTGACACGCTTTCATTTTCCCATTTCTCAAGCATTCTCAAGCCTTCTTCTTCAAAAACGCCATTCTGAAGGTCTATAGATTGCATAAAACTCTGCGAAACTTCCATAAAACGTTCCATTTCTCCCACTTTTTGACTCACGTCATCTGCTATGGATTCCAAAGCAGCATCAAACATTGCTTTTTTATCAGGGTCACCTTTGATGACGGACATAGCCGATTTCATAGCAGAGTTTGAAGCCATGATGGCCTTTCTTTCCTGATCTTTGACCATCACCTGATCCTGAACGTCTTCCACCAAAATTTCAGAATTTTCATACATTTTGGCCAGTACCCGATAAAGTACTTCCATCTTTCTATACAAATCTTCCAGTTTTACATTGGAATCCTGAAGACGGCCAGCTTTTCTGCTTTTCAGTAATACATGCGCTTGTTTGTTGGCTTGGGCTGCTTCACTGGCCATGCTTAGGTTGGTGTCAATTTCTTTTTTGTTGTTGATGATGATTTCCTGAAGTTTGTGCATTTGTCCACGCAACTGGGCTATTTGCCTGTTCATTTTTGTCAGATTGGACTTGAGATCTTCCACATAGGACTTCAATATTCCTATGGGGTCAATGTTGACAAACAAGCCTGTCAACCACCTCATCGTGCTCTTAAACATATAACTGATAAGGGTTCTGGTTTTCCCGTCAAGAGCCATAAATATGACTGTACCCAAAACCATGAGAGAAATAAATGAACCCATGGTAGTAGCTACAAATGATAATAAAGCACTTAAGCTGGCCAAAGTGATATAACCAACACCAAATATAAGTGCCGCTAGAAATAAAGCACCTGTTACTCCTTCAGGTCTTGACCAAAATGATTTTTGTTTTTGTTCTGTCATTTAAAAAAATTAAACCCCAAATATATAAAATTCAATTAAATTAGTGAAAATATACTCTTAGTATAGTTTGAAAAAAATACAAATTAAGAAAAAATGACATCTTTCAATGGATATGGGAAGTGATTTTCTGGACATCTTCCTGAATTTGCCCATACACAAGATTAAATGATGCCAGAAACTGGTCGTTTGTAATCTCAATTTTTTGCATCGAATCATTGATTTCTTTTCTGAAAGTCTCCAACTGTCCTGTTGAAGTTTCAATCTCTTTGGTCAATTGTTCAATCATTTTCTTTTTATCATCAATCGACTTTTCCACTGATTTTAATTGATCTGCTCTACCTTGAATTTGCTTTGTTTTCTGATTATTCAGCGCATCTTTAAATTTGTTTTCCTCACTCTTTAAAACACTAAGGTAGTGATTGGCACTCTCTATCAGTTTAGCCTTTGTAAGACCCATCGTTTTGGCCATTTCGAAAGCCGACTTATATCGAACATTCTCATCAGGAATCACACTTTCAATTGATTTAAGAGAATTTTTATATTCCAAGTAATCAAATCCTTCCATATTGTTTGATTCAATTGCTTTAAGCAAAAGTTCTACAAATTTAGGATCGGATTGTCCGTTGGTACGTGATGAAGTTGCTTGAGAATCATATTCCTGGGTATGAGTTACTTCGGAAGGCACTCCTTTATTCTCTGATTGTCCTGATTCAGGCTGACCAGTAACAGAATTTGGATCTTCAACAATAAATAGTGATTTTATTTTTTTAAACATATCTGATGATAAATTCATTTTATAAATGCTTTAAAAGTTAAATTCAGTTCCAAAAGTATAACTTTTGTAGATAAAGAATGCTATTTTTTGGATTAACTTCACACATATACAGATATTGTTACTATAATTGCCGAAAATAAATACTTTAAGATAAAGACGACGACCACCTCCAAATAGTGATTTAATCAATACATTAATCCATTTCACAAAAACAAATGCATAACAATTTCACTCATTTACCAGATAAAACTGATGTTTGCATCATAGGAGCAGGACCAGCTGGAACTACGACCTCACTTTATTTGAGTCGTATGGGTATTCCTCACGTATTGATAGACAAGGACTTTTTCCCTCGTGATAAAATATGTGGTGACGGTTTAGACCCTAATTCACTGCGAGTTCTCTACCATTACAACCCAGATTTACTGCAACAAATATTAGCTAAAACAGAAATTTATACAGCGATAAATGGAGTTCGCGTTATCTCACCCAATCAACGTGTTACTCCAATGTTTTGTCGTCCACTTGCTGCACATGGCGGTTTACCTATTTACATTACAGGCCGACGTGCAGCATTCGATACGTTTTTACAAGAATCACTAGATAACCATTTTGCAAAAATTCACATGGGGACTGCTGTAGTGGATATAGTAAGACAAGATGGAGGATTATTGCTCACTATGCAGCAAGACAGTGTACAAAAAACAGTGTTTACTCCCATAGTAATCGGAGCTGACGGAGACCATTCAATAGTACAAAGAAAGTTGGATCAAAGAAAAATAGAAAGACACTACTATGCAGCAGCTCTACGTTGCTATTATAAAGGTGTGTCTGATATGCACCCGGAAAAGTTGTTGGACGTGTATTTACCACGTGTCTTGCCTATGGGCTATTTCTGGATATTTCCGATGGCTAATGGAGAGATGAATGTTGGATTAGGTATGTCGTCCCATCAGATCAGTAAGCGAAAAGTAAACCTTAGAGAAGAAATGCAACAGCTAATAGAAAAGGACAAATACTTAGCCCCACGTTTTGCAAATGCCACTCCATTAGAAAGCCCAGCTGGTTGGGGTTTACCTTTGGCTGCTCGCCGTCGTACCAATTATGGAGACAATTATCTACTTGTAGGCGATGCAGGCTCACTTATTAACCCGCTCTCAGGTGAGGGTATCGGTTCTGCAATGATTTCGGGAGTAGTGGCGTCCCACTTTGTTCGCCGAGCATTAGAGACAAGGCGGTTTGATGCCGAAAGTCTCAGTCTTTTTCAGCGAGAATCGTCGAAACGCCTGAATAAAGAAATAAATTTCTACCGGCGTATTGTTCATATTTCAATTGATAAATGGCAGCACCATCTTATCAATGCCCTTGTGGGAAGTGGAGTGGCTCGGCGAATGTTTGAGTCTTATGCCCCTAACTGGATGAATACAGTGTATACCAAACCTATCGAGGTCAATTTTAAACCTTGAAAAGTTAAGTTAATGTATAGCCTTTTATACTTCACCTTTTATTAGTAATGGGGGCTTGCCTTCATGAAAATAATTATGCCAAGGCGAAGCCAGGATCGATCAGATATTTTGGGTATTTGATCCGAGCCATAAGAGTATATTTAAACTTTTATCATTTGATTCAATGATGTAAAATTTATTGGCTTTGTTAGAGTCAGTATATGAAAGGTAGAATACCTTAAAATATAGGCTTTTAGTCAAATTAGTATTAAAATTCAAGGTCTGACTTCCTTTATTTGTAACAAAATATCGAAGTCTTATTCAATATTCATATTTTAAAAAGAAAAAAAGCCAATTAATTTTACTTTGTCAGATTTACCTCTTCCTTCATTTTCTACCAAATTAAGGAGTTTCAGAGATATTATTTATGCCTTTCAGCTCTGCCAAATCCAATACAGGCATGGTTTTGTCCGAATCGTTCACCAGTCCTCCTTCGTCGGCTTAGTGGTCGAATGGTCAAAAAAGAGAGGCTGCCTTTTCGTACAACCTCTCTTTTGTATATCAATTTGTTGCCAAGCTTATCAGAATGGTATTTTTTTAGACCGCTAATCTAACCCTAACGTTACTTTAATGGTTTAAATATTACATCCACAATATCCGGTTTGGCAAAAAATGCCTTAGCAAAGTCTCTGACACTATTTACAGTTGCACTTTTAAGAATGTCTTCGTAATTTTTGGAACTATTATTATCAATTTTATTCTCATAAAACTCCACTAATGTGTTCATCCAATAGCTATTGTTTGGTTTGGCTTCTTCTCTTTCTTTCTGGAGGTTTTTGACAGCTTTTTCAAGTTCTTCCTTTGTAGGACCTGTAGATGCCAGTTTATTTATTTCCCTGTAGACGATAGATCGCAAGTGTTCAGCTTTAGTGGGGTCTGTATCGAAGTTCATCTGAAGAGATTTTTTAGCTTCTGGTTGAGCAGATGCACTTGACCTTACACTTACACCGTATGTTCCCCCTTCTTTTTCTCTGATTTCTTCTGTAAACCTTAGGTTGAGTACTGATTCGATGATGTCCATGTATAGATTGTTTTGTGGTGTGTACTTGGAAGCAGCACTGTAAGCAACAACAACATTTGCCTTTTCAGTTTGCAAAGGAATTTTAATCTCTTTTTCAGTTTTACCTTTTGGCATGGCGACTTTATTGTTTTTCCAACGTTCTTTCCTGGGTTGATCTGTCAATGAGCCTATGTATTTTTCCACCAAGGGCTTTACGTCATTTTCTTCGATATTGCCCACGATAAAAAATGTAAAATCACCGGCATCCTTAAATCTATCCCTGTATATACGCTCCATTTCAGCTACATTTGCTTTCTGGATGGTACTTTTATCCATCACAAATGTTCTGTCTGAGTAATTGGACATGATAAGGCTCAACGAATCACTCATAATTTTCTGAGGATTTTTGTTCATATTTTCAATAAAAGGTTCAAATCTTTTGACAAGGGCTGAATAAGCATCGGCATCAAAACGGGGATGTTCAAATTGTAAATACAACAATTGCATCATGGTTTCAACATCTTTTGGAGTGGATGAACCGGACAAGATTTCACCCAATTCTGTTACCAAAGAATTGATGGAAGCCTTTTTTCCGGAAAGCATTTTTTTCAGTGCAACAGCATCAAAATCACCTACTCCAAATTGAGGTATAAATTGAGACATAAGCATGGCTGAAGGTAAAGCAGGTGGACCATACAACGAAAATCCACCATTGCTCTTTGCTAATATAGAAATGTTGTCTTTCTGAAAATCAGCTTTTCTATATATCACTTTTGCATTATTTGCCAGAGTCCATTCTTTTGCATTAAATTGTGGTAAATCTTTTGTTTTAACTATTTTTGAACCTTTTAGGTCTTTATTTATCAAAGATGTAGCTACTGCTTTGTCTTCGTAAGGATCAATTTTGGATTTTTCAACTTCAGCCAGTATAGAAAGTACCTTTTCCTCAGTGAGCAATTGCTCTGCTTCTGAGTCAGGTCCTGTGATGACGACCACCCTGTTTTCAGGTTTTAACCACTGTTGTATTTTGCTTGATATATAATCTAAAGTAATCGTGGGCAATATTTTCTGAGTCAGATCCCATTCCTGATCGATGGATTCAAGCGGACTATTGTCCAAATAATGCTGAACTATAGCTCTGCAATATTGATCATTGGGTATTTTGTCTTTTTGTTTCCATTGGGATTCCGTCTGAGTAAGAATAGTTTTTTTAGTCCTTTCCAGTTCTCCTTCAGTAAATCCATGCTGGTATACGCGCAAAGCTTCAGTATAAATCGCTTTCAGTCCTGAATCCATTTTCTTTGAATGGGCACTGATGCCTATGCTGAATACATCATTATCGCCAATGAAGCCGCCATACCCTATACTGCCCGTAATAAAGGGAGGTTCGCCTTTTTGTAAGAGTTCATTGATTCTGTCTCCCATCATTCTATTAAAAATCTGATTGACAAAAAGCTCTCTGTAATACTTCAGGTCTTTATTTTTAGGATCTGTACCTTTATGTTTTATGTATATATTAAGAGAATTAGATGTAGCTTCCGGGTCAGTTGCCTTAGTGTACAGTGACTCTTTGTGGTATGGAATATCGTACCTTTTCCTTTCTTTAGGAGATGGTTCAGCAGGTATTTTTCCTAATAAATCTTTTACCTTTTTTTCAACTTCATTGACATCAATATCACCTACAATAGCTATGGCCTGAAGGTCAGTTCTGTACCAATCCTTGTAGAATTGCTTTAAAGTTTCGGGTTTGAAATTTTTAATAACATCAAGTTTTCCAATTATATCGCGCTGTGCAAATTTTGAGTCTTTCAGCAATACCGGAAAATATTTTTCACGCAACCGAAATCCCGCATTTCTACGTGTACGCCATTCTTCTGAAATTACGCCTCTTTCAGCATCTATTTCTTCATTTGTCAATAACAGATATTCTGACCAGTCATTGAGTATCAACAGACACGTATCCAGCAGGCCGGGATTTTTGATAGGCACTTCACTGAGATTATAGACTGTCTCATCATTGCTTGTATAGGCATTGATATTACGACCAAAGGCAACTCCATGCCTTTCTAAAGTTTTAATGATGCCTTTGCCCGGAAAATGTTTGGTACCATTGAAGGCCATGTGCTCCAGAAAATGCGCTAAGCCATCCTGATCATCTTCTTCCAGTATGGCACCTACGTCCTGAATGATGTAAAAACTTGCTCTTTCTTTTGGTTCTTTGTTGTGTCGTATATAGTAGGCCATGCCATTGGACAACTTACCATACCGTATGTCAGGATCAATGGGTACTGACTGCGCGAAAATAAACTGAAATCCTATTAAAAGAAAAATAATAGATAAAACGATTCTCATAAGTTAATAATGATTGATGTTTTTGAAAAAATAATATGATATATATGAATGTAACGTATAATTCCGTTATTTGTTAAAGATCGTTTTCTGAAAATCGATAGAATTGGATAATTTAACAATTAATGCTTGTAAATATCCGACAAATCTACTTCATTGCGAATGATATCTAAAGCACTTTCAAATTGTTCTTCAATGGTGAGGTTAGTATTATCAAGGAGGTGGGCATCGTCTGCCTTCTGAAGGGGACTGTCTTCTCTGGTAGTATCTATAGTATCTCTGTGTCTCAGATTGGTGATCACTTCATGAAGATTTGCCTGCTGATTTTTTGACAACATCTCATTATATCTTCTTTGTGCTCTAACTATAGGATCAGCTGTTATAAAAAACTTTACAGAAGCATCAGGGAATACTACTGTTCCAATGTCTCTGCCATCCATGACAAGATTTTGATTTTCGCCCATTGCCCTTTGTATGGCCACGAGTTTTTGTCTTACTAAACTGATAGCCGCCACTTCTGAAACTAATCCGGATACCCTACTGGATCTGATTTCGGTTTCCACATTTTCCCCGTTGAGAAAAGTAGTGTTTGATCCCTGTATATTCTGAAAATTGATATTAATAAGGTCCAAGGCTCCCGATACCGATACGATATCACTTAGATCTATGTGGTTTCTGATAATATACAATGTCACCGCTCGATACATGGCACCAGTGTCAATAAACACAAACTTCAGTGAACTAGCAAGTTGTTTAGCTAAAGTTGACTTTCCACAAGATGAATAGCCATCTATAGCTATCACAATATTACTCTTAGGTAGAGAAGGATTCAATTTTGCTATGGATTATGGTGCAAAAATAAAAAAGTCCTGCGTAATTTAGCATTAGCAGAACTTTTATCTTAAATTTTATATCCTTATGACAAGGAATCGATTTCAATTTCTACAACATCAATACTCTTCTTCATTAAAGAGGAAATCATCCTTTCTGGGGTAATCAGGCCAGATATCTTCCATAGTTTCATAAATCTCAAACTCGTCTTCAAGTTCCTGTAAGTTTTCAATCACTTCAAGCGGAGCTCCGGATCTGATGGCATAATCGATCAATTCATCTCTGGTTGCCGGCCAGGGAGCTTCTTCAAGATTGTGGGCTAATTCTAATGTCCAGTACATACAAACTTTTAAATTAAGTCAATGGTTAATAATAAATATCTTTTAAGTAAAACTTAGAGTACGTAAATTTTATTTTAGTCTTAGTAATTTTTTTTTCGTCGTGGCTTCTTACAACACTGGTGTGGAGAAGCGCATCTTGACCAAAAAAAAAATTTCCACACTTTTACTCAATCATTAAAATTTAAACATACTCTTGATAAACCCTAAGAAAATTGCAAAAGTTCCGGAAATATTAAAATAATTTCTTAAATAATCAACATGGCATCACCATAACTGAAAAACCGGTACTTTTCTTTGACAGCTTCATTGTATGCTTCCATGATCAGATCAAATCCACCAAAAGCTGCCACCATGATGATCAGACTGGTTTTGGGCAAATGGAAATTTGTAATCATACTATTGGCGATGCTAAAATCATAGGGCGGATAAATAAACAGATTTGTCCACCCTTCAGTTGGTTTTAATAGTCCTGTCGCAGACACTGAAGACTCAATCGTACGCATTGAAGTTGTACCTACTGCACAAATCCTTTTATGATGTTCTTTTGCCTTGTTTACTATATCTGCTGCCTTTTCCGGCACACTATAGTACTCAGCATCCATTTTATGTTTTGAAAGATCTTCAACATCGATGCTTCTGAAAGTGCCCAAACCCACATGCAATGTCACTTCGGCAAGATCCGTCCCTTTGATCTCAAGTCTTTTCAAGAGTTCTTTGGAGAAATGAAGACCTGCTGTCGGTGCTGCTACTGCACCAGTTTCCTTTGCATACACTGTTTGGTACCTATCTAAATCAAGTTCTTCAGGAGGTCTGGTGATGTATTTTGGCAAAGGCATACTTCCGAGTATTTTAAGTGCATCTCTGAACTGCTCATCATTACCATCAAAGAAAAAACGAATCGTCCTGCCTCTGGAAGTTGTATTGTCCACGACCTCAGCCACCAGGATATCATGGCCCTTTTCGTCTGCAAAATAAAGCTTATTGCCTACTCTTATTTTCCTTGCAGGGTCTACAAGTACATCCCATAATTTGGCATCTGAATTTAGTTCCCGCAGGAGAAAAACTTCTATTTTAGCACCTGTTTTTTCTTTTTTGCCATACATTCTTGCGGGAAATACCTTGGTATTGTTGAATATCATTACATCTCCATCATCGAAGTAGTTAAGTATATCTCTGAATGTTTTGTGTTCTATCTTGCCACTTTTGCGATCTACTACCATCAGGCGGGATTGATCTCTCTCATCTGATGGGTACTGCGCGACAAGGTTTTCAGGCAACTCAAACTTAAACTGTGAAAGTTTAGTCCTCATAAATTATGTTATTTTTAATTTTCGGAGCGCAAAAGTATAAATCTTTATATCATTACTCCAAAAATATCATTCATTAAATGTTATAATTGCTGGAATTGTTTTGAAATACGATGGTTTATGAGATAAATATTTCACTTTTTCCGCTGAGCTAATAGTTTTATGTCATATTAAACAAATATCCGGTCCTTTTCAGATTTCAGGTATTTAAAAATCATTTAAATTGTTTTGAATAACAATGTCTGATAAAATGCTGAAAACTATGGTATTATAAGACTTCGAAAGTTGTGAATCAATGTCGTTTAGTTAAGATATTTTTATCTGTTTTTACCCATCCCTGCCTTGTCGTCAGTCAGGCTTGAAAGGGAAGCACTTCATAATGTTGTCTTATCTAAACGACATTGAGTTTTGAGAAAAATCTGTTATCTTTATTGTCAGGCCATCTCTTTCAATGCTTGTACAAAAATATCCAATTCTGCTGTGGTGGTGTACAAATTTGGAGTGATGCGACATCCATGTACGCCTTGCCCATCAATAGCTACTGTATATATTTTGTATTTTTTCAGCAAAGTATTTGCCATTTCAGCAGGTTTCATCCTGTCGATACCTACATTGGCAATGCCGCAGGACTTTGTTGGATCTTCAGGGGTGTTGACAGTGATGCCTTTGATATTTCGTGCTTTATCAGACCAATATCTTTGTAAATACCTTAGTCTTTCTTCTTTTCTTTTTTTTCCGATTTTTTCATAAAAGTTGATAGCATCTATCACTGCAAGGTCTGTATGAACCGGATGGGTACCGGTATGATTCAGTTTTTTGATATCGTCCGCTTTTTCTGTCCATGTGGCAATAGTTGGTGTCAGGTCTTTAATTTTATCCTTCGTGACATAAAGCAGACCCGCACCAAGTGGTGTACTCAACCATTTGTGCAAACTGGCACCGTAGTAGTCACAACCCAAATCCTTCATATCAAAATCAATGTGGGCAATGGCGTGTGCTCCGTCCACCATGACGTCCACCCCTTTACTGTGAGCCATGTCACAGATTTTTTTCACCGGGAGGATCTGACCTGTGATATTGATCATATGGCAAATCATCATTAGTCTGGTTTTGGGTGTGATGGCTGAAGCATATAAATCGACAATCTCCTCGTCGGATTTTGGATGATTGGGTACAGAAACGATTTTATTCACAATACCATATCTCCTTTCCATGAGTTTAAACTGATTGACTATTGAACCATAATCCTGCTCTGCCATCACAGCTTCATCTCCGGGTTTCCAGTCATATCCATTGATGACCGTATCGAGAGATTCAGTCGTATTTCTGGTGATCACCACTTCATCATGCCCGCAACCCAGCATGTCGGCCAGCTTTTTGGTGGATTTATCTTTATTTTCAGTCTGAACTGTCCGCATATAGTAAGCTCCCTGATAATTGACTTCTCTGACATGAGCAATGAAATGCTCCAGGGTGTTAGGTGTTAGGGTGTTAGGTGTTAGGTGTTAGGTGTTAGGTGTTAGGTGTTAGGTGTTATTAGGTGTTAGGTGTTAGGTCTCATCTCAAATTCTTTTTTGGCAAGATTCCACAAGTCGTCCATCTCTTCCAGGGTCATTTCTGCCAAAGGTACATGAGCATGATCTTCAATGTATTCAAATCTTTTTTTGAATTTTCTATTGACCCTTTCAAGAGCTGTCTCAGGATTGATACCTTCAAACCTTGCATAATTGATCAATGAAAATAAAATATCCCCAAATTCTTCTTCTTTTCTATCCTGATCCATAGTATTGGCCACTTCTTTAAATTCATGAATCTCTTCTTCAACTTTGGCCCAAACATCCATTTTATCTTTCCATTCGAACCCAACCTGCGCTGTTTTTTCCTGCATCCGGTATGCCTTGACCATGGCCGGCAAACTTCCGGGAACACCGGATAAAACGGATTTTTTACCTTCAGAAAGTTTGATTTGTTCCCAGTTTCTCTTTACTTCAGCTTCATTTTCGACAGTGACATCTCCGTAAATATGAGGATGACGCTTGATAAGTTTTTCGCAGATTTGATTTAAAGAATGGCTTATGTCAAAAACCCCCTTTTCTTCAGCAATTTTGGCATAAAATACCATGTGCAACATTACATCACCTATTTCTTCTTTGATTTCTTCATCATTTTTTGACATGATAGCATCTGATAGTTCATAAGTTTCTTCAATGGTGAGAATTCTCAGGCTTTCATTGGTCTGTTTCATGTCCCACGGACATTTTGCCCTGAGATCATCCATAATATCCAACAGACGCAAAAATGCACCGGCCTTCAATTGTTTATTTTCGTCTTTTGTTATATCCATTATAATTAGATTGTGCCTCACAAAAGTACAATTACTCTTACAGGAATGTTAAATTAAAGCGAAAAAAAACAGCGATAATAAGTTAGTGTATATTTAAACTTGTATCATTTGTCCTGTCATTGAAAATCAATGGTTTATAAATATCACTCGTAAATTAGAAATGATTTTGCGAAATGGGACAGATACTTTTACCATTATTTTTCGACAGATATAGAATATTTAACATCTTCTTTAGGAGCCGTCTTACAAAGATGTCAGAGCTACGCTCCTACCCCGCTAGGTGTGGTATTTACTACGTCTGAGTGATGCCATGGCTGTGCTATGAATCGGAAATAGAATTAATGTCATATAATACATACAAAACACCAATATAAAATAACACTTGAACAATTGCATTAACAAATCAGACTCAACAACCTTAAAACTCAAAGCAAGAAGCCTTTTAGCCTGGTACCAATGTGAGACGGATTTATAAAACCCATGCACTTCAGTTCTCGAAGGACTTGGATGTCTGAAAACAACCATATCTGGCCTTAGCAACAATTGTTATTTTGAAATTATGATCATAGTTAAGCCTACTATGTATAAAAGCAACATTATATTCAACAATTGCTTGGTTGCCTTTGATGCTTTATCAAATTCTTTCCAAACATAAATACCCCAAATTGCAGCAACTACTGTTGCCCCTTGTCCCAAGCCATAAGAAACTGCAGGGCCTGCTTTTCCAGAAGCAATAATGCTAAGTGACATTCCTATACACCATATCATACCACCTAAAATCCCAATTAAATGGTCTTTTTTAAAACCTTGGAAATAATCATTAAACGAAACAGGTGTTCCACTAAACGGACGCTTCATTTGTATGGTATTAAAAACAAAGCTGCTGATGACTATACCCACGGCAAAAATTACTAAGGCAGTATAAGGAGTAAGTTTGCCCGCCTCTGGGATACTAAAATTTGTTACCATTGAATCTGCCACATATTTGTAAAACAATCCCATCAAACATCCACTTACTACTGATAGCATCAACCCTTTTTTAGAAATACCTGATGCAGAATTTGTTTGCAATTTATGATAAGCTCTTGCGTTAAGAATTATTGCCAACGCAATTAAAGCAACTCCTCCAAAAATTAAAATCGGATTGCCTTGGGGGTTTGTTATATAATTAACAATTACTCCTAATAACAAAGCAATCCCAATTCCCACCGGAAATGCTACAGACATACCTGCAATTCCTATTGCAGCTACTAATAGGATATTAGCCAAATTAAAAATAACACCTCCAATAAAAGCATAAAACATATTGCTATTATCTGCCTGACCGATATCATTCATAAACGACCTGCCTTCGATTCCATAACTTCCCAATGTAAAAGCCAGAAGGAGAGTAGTGATTAAAATTCCAAAACCATAATCCCAATAAAAAAGTTCAAAGCGCCAAGTTTTGGTGGTGAGTTTGGTAGTATTTGCCCAACTACCCCAGCATATCATGGTGACTACACAAAGCATAATAGCCAGTCCATAATTTTCTACGATATACATAATGTTTGTTTTAAATGGTGATCAATTGTAAATTTATGTCATTTTTATATGGTATTGAAGATTGCGCCCCCATTTTTGTTACTGAAATGGAAGCAGCTTCAATAGCAAATTTTACTGCGCTTTCCCAATTTTTTCCTTCAGCGAGTGCAACTACTAATGCCCCACTGAATGTATCTCCCGCGGCTGTAGAATCAATTGCTTGCACAACCGGAGCACTTACCTTAAAATTTTGTGTATTGTTTTGAAAATAGGCTCCTTGTTTTCCAAGTGTAATGATAACATTTTCTACTCCTTTTGTTAAAAATATTTCAGCAGCCTGAGAAGCAGTTATTTCATCATATACTTTTATGCCAGTCAGTAATGTTGCTTCCGTTTCATTTGGTGTAATAAGGAATAAACCATTCAGCAATTCGTCGGATAAGTTTTGTGCAGGGGCAGGATTAATTATCACTTTCTGAAGATTAGCCTTTGCCTTTTTTGAAACTGAAACAATAGTTACCATTGGAATTTCCAATTGCATTAAAATAATTTCTGCTTCATCTATATCCTTTACCTGTTCAATATCCGTAGGCAAAAGATTTGCATTGGCACCTGGAGCAACAAGAATACAATTTTCCCCCTCTTCATTAACCATAATCAAAGCAGTTCCGGATGGATTTTTTCGTCAATAAAAACAAAATCAGTGTTGATATTTTCTTTTTTTAAGCCATCAATACTTTGTTTTCCAAAAATATCGTTCCCAACTTTTGCAACAAAGATTACATTCCCGCCCAATCTGGCAGCAGCAACTGCCTGGTTTGCACCTTTTCCGCCAGCATTCATAAAAAAGCTACCACCTAAAATAGTTTCACCTGGTAATGGAATTCGTTTTGCTTTTATTACCATATCGGTATTGGCACTGCCAATTACGATTATTTTACTTGTGCTCATTTTTTATTTTTTTATTTTTCAAAAGAAAATTTATATACATCACTTTTCTTTGGTTCATTCTTATAAATAATTGCTTCAGTGATGTATACGTTTGTATTTAAAGATTCAATGTTTTTGTCCCCCTTAACTACCAGTTTTATTGTATGTTTTCCTGGGTTTAACTGAAACACATGCCACAGCGAAACATTCCGATGCTCCTGTTGACTGTAGTTATAATAAGTATCAATACTCCTATGAAATTTTCCATCCAGATAGATATCAGCTTTACCCCCATCTTTTACCCAGTTTCCCATTAATGAAATCCCTGTTCCGTTAAATTCAAATTCAAGCTCATCTCCCTTCGTATTTGAAAACATTGATTGCTCAGTTTCTTTTTTCCCATCCCATGATTTCACTTTAAACATATTCCAATTACCCCTGAACTTCCATTTTTCTTTTTCAAAAATGGAGGCTTTGGTATCAAAAACAACCTCAGGGAAAGAGTTCTCAAATGAAGCCGGTTTATAAACCTGAATAGGCCAGGAAATTGTATTACCCTTAATTTTTCCACCATTTTGCAGAATTAATTTCAACGCGTAGTTATAGGTACTTTCCACAGCAGTATTAAATGAATAAGTTGTATTAATAAAAACAGAATCCCCAACAGCCTGCACACCTTTTCTCATTTCAACAGGAAGTTTTGCAAACCCTTTAATTACACCAATCACTGCCATTGCATTTGATGGGTTACAGTCTGAATCGGCTCCACAGCGTGTAGTTATTTCAAGCGTTTTATAATCATCACCTTCTCCATATAATAATCCCATTACAATAAAAGCACCATTTAATTTGGCATCGATATTAAATGGAGAACCGGCACCACTAATGTCCACATCTCCCCATTTTGCATCCAGCTCTTTCCAGGCGGCTTGCCAATCATTGGGATAATACCGGTGCAGTTTGATTACGTCTCTTACAATTCTTGCATAATCGCTTTCAGCAGGAATGGATGAAAGGCCAGTTTCAATTATTTTATTGATATCATTTTCAAAAAAGGCGGCACTGTACAGCGCACTTAAAAATATTCCGCCGTAAACACCATCGCCATAGTTCATGATATGTCCTATTTTATCAGATTCGTTAATGATGTTCTGTATCATACCGGGATTCATGAATCCTATGTAATCTGCTTCAATCTGAAAGTCAATATCGTCAGCCCGAAAATTATACTCCGGATTGCCGGACATGGGAGGATAAATACCATCAAAATAATTTTTCCTTGCCTGCATATTGGCACACCAAAGGTGATATCCTGCCTTTGCCAGCATTTCCTGGTATTTGACCGCCGGTGCATCCATACCGTATTTATCCATAGCCATCATGAAAGTCAGTTGCACATAAATATCATCCTGCCAAACACTGCCTTTAATATCTGCTGGTGTCCATTTAATAGAATCGTTATTTATTTTTTGCTGATACCTAAATTCTGTGGGTGCACCATAAGTGACACCAATCATTTTTCCGGCCCAGCCTCCTGCAATTTTATCTTTCAGCTTTTGCTTGCTTATAGAAAGTATTTTGCTTTGAGATTGAACCTGTATAAAACACATCGTTCCGATAATAATTAATACCAATAAATTTATTTTTTTCATTTCTTAATTATTAAATTTTATTTATAAGCTCTAACTTAATCAAACCTTAACCAATCCAGCTTCAACATACCAGACTTGATCAGAATTTTAATTTTATTCTTCCCTTTGTTCAGTTTATAACTACCTACTGTCTGCTCTAAAAAGTCCTTACTTAATACATTAACGATAACCTTTTTATTATTTATCTCAATAATTATGTTTGCAGGCACTTCAGCAACAGACGCCCTGATGGATAATTGATGTTTTTTCTTGTCTAAACATTCAAAATTGTATACTACCCATTCCGACTGCTGAAGTTCAATTGATTGCTCCGACCAAAATTGTTCTTTGTCCTTACTGTCGAGACTAATTTTTACAGGTTCGTTTTTTCTATAATGCTTTGATTTGGTTGTTGTGTCCTTTACAAAATATGATTGATTAAACCCATCATGTCCATAATTTTCAGCCTCAATTTTTCCGGGGATTCTTGGTAGTATAGCATTGCATACATCTTCAAAATAATCGCAGTTGGAAAGTTTTATATTCTCAAGAAATTCATTCAATGCTTTTTCAGCAATTACAGCATCAGGTTTTGCACCGCCTTTGGTATATTCTGAAATTAAATCCCAATTATCTGGCTTTTTAATTGAGTAAGGCGTATTTTGGGTATCTAATTTTTTCCAAGGCCAAAAAGAAAAACCAATGTTGTTCGCTTCAAATAATTGTGTGGTTGCCCAATAAATTGCATTCCCTTTTTCGCCAGTTTCTCCTACCCATATTGGCGTGTTAAGTTCATCTCTCTTTTTTAAATATTCATCTATGCTATTCAAATTATCGGGTCTGCCCCAACAGTAATAATGAAACTGGTAAAAAGTATTACTATCGAATGGTTTATCAAAAAGTGACCAATCGTTTGACCAATCAAACCCTTCTAAAGTAATCATATGCCTCTGATCTATTTTGCGTATTTCAGAAGTGATTCGTTGATAGAGTGGGACTAGTAAATGCTTGTATTTATCTGCCGCACCAGATCCTTTTGGTAAAGGTTCATTCAGTAAATCATAAGCAGCAACAACAGGTTCGTCTTTATATCGCTGTACAATTTTAATCCATAGATCAACCAACTGATCCTGATACTTTTTTTCAATAAAAAGTTCGGGTAAATTATTCGGGCTATCATCAATATTAGCACCTGTTTGTCCTCCTGGCGCTCCGTGCATATCAATTATTACATATATTCCATATTTTTTGCACCATGAAATCAAGTTATCCATTAAAAGAAATCCTTCTTCAACGTAAATGGGATTTTCTCCTTCTGTTAAAAATAGTCTGGAGTTTAATGCGGGTCGTACTGAATTAAACCCCAATTCGGCTATTCGCTTTATGTCATCTTCTGTGATATAATTGTTCCTGTACACTTTCCAGAACTCTACAGACTTCTCTTTGCCAATCAATTCTGCAATTACTTTTTCAATTGTGCGTGGACGGTCACCAAGTTTTCCAAACTTCCACATGTATCCTTCAGGTAAAAGCCAGTTTCCCAATCCAACTCCCTTTAAGAAGACTTTTTTACCGGATTCATCTACCATATTCTGACCAGCTGTATGTAAAAAACTTATACCCTTTCCCTGTTTTTTTTGGGTGAAAGAAACAATGCTGTTGAGCATTATTAAAAACAGGATTACTACTTTTCTCATCTCTTTAATTTTTTATTTGCAGAGGTAACCAAACTCTCATTTCACCATCGGTTTGGCTGGCTTCAGCAAAGGGCACTAAAACAATTTTTTCATTACTATTTAATATATTCACTGAATAGGCCTGCTTACCCACCCAATTAGCTGGCAATAGCTTAGATTCATTTACCAGACTGGGATTGTCAATTGATACTCCTTCTTTAAAATTTGAAAAAAGATCATTTACAACGGCAGAATTTAAACTTCCATCCAAAGCCAAAACTTGTGGTCCACGTTGAAAGGCAACCTGGTTGGGATAATTTTTTCCTCCTGGAATGGTTGTAGCCGGCATATCAAAACTGATCATCACTTTCTCACCGGGTTTCCAATTTTTTGTTATCGTTATAAATTGATTGGCTATACCCTTATAAACTTTATCTCCAGCTTTAGCAGTATAATTAGTACACCACTCAGGCACTCTCAATGCTACAGAGAAACTGGCTGGCTTTGATCCTGTAACAGATAAAACAATGTTTCCGCTTTCAGGAAAATTTCCTTCTAAATTGAAAGCAACTTCAATAATATTTTTATCAGAAGTCATTACCTTGTCTTTGTATATTGCCGGTTCATAAAATAATACAGTGGGTATTTTATTAATATTTCCGAAAGTGAACTTGGGCACTAATGCAATGCCTCTTGGAACACTTGACTGGCAACAGGTTATGTGGCAAGTATAGGGTTTTTTATTCATCAATGGTGTGTAGTAACTCACACAACCGGTTTGTGGATTTTCGGCAGCAAGCAAATGATTATACACTGTTCTTTCCAATTCGTTCAGATATTTAATATCACCGGTTGTTTCAAATAAGTTTTGATTAAGCTGCACCCAGGTGGTTGTCACGCAGCCCTCACCCATATTGTCTTTTATGCCTGCAGGCAGGTATTTATCTTCCTGAAAATATTCATGAGAGCTGGAAGTGCCTGTGATGTATAATTGATTGGTCACTACATCCTGCCAGGCTAATTCGGTAGCTTTCAGAAATTTTTTATCACCGGTTATTTGATAGAGTTTAATCAATCCAACATAATTAGAGAGCATTTCGTACGACTTATTATTACCTACTTTATTAACTTTTCCCGTTGCAAGGATTGTGCTGATAACTTTTGGGCCGTTATCCTGATCCCATGCTTCTAAAATGTAATAACAAAAATCCAAATACTTTTTATCAGCTGTGTATTTGTATAAATCGACCATTGCGTCTAATACACTGGTGGCCGCCATACCCATATGTGTCCCCGCTTCTATAATATCCATTTGGCCGGGATTATTTCCAAAAGTTCTGCATAATAGATTTCCCATTTTTTGACATGACTCCAAAGCCGGCTTATAACCCGTTGCAGCATAATAAGCAAGTAATCCGTGAAGGTTATATTTGTGGCTCCATACATCCCAGCTGGTCCAGTATTGATCTGGTGTGTAAGTACCTAAATAGCCATCTTCCTTTTGAGTATTGATCAATTGATACATTAACCTGTCCATTTGCTTTTTTAAATCCCGGTTACCAGTAAGTTTCCACACATTACAAGCAGTCTCTAAATACTTCCCAACATGCTCACCAGCCCAAGGGTGAATACCTGGCCGATCCAAATATGAACCTATTAAACCAAATTCATCAACTTTTAACAACCTTTGAGTAAGATTTTTGTCAAATCTGGTTCCTAAGAAACCATTGAATCGTTCATTTTGAAAAGTAACTGTGTTGTAATTATTTTGAATTTTATTTTTTACTAACGGTTTTACTTCTTTCAGAACAGGAATTTCAATATGATTGGCAGCAATAAAAAACTGTTCCTTTTTGCTGAAGAGTGAGCTGTTGTTGTCATTAATCTGATAACCGACATTAAATACATTTTCGGTTGCAGATTTGAAATTTGCGAAAGTTACTTCTGTTTCCGCTCCTGGTTTTGCCGGAAGGTTTACATTTTTTGTTTCTGTAAACAAAACTTTTTTATTTGCCTTGTCGGCTATCCAGTATTTCACTGTTCCGCTAAAAGTATTGTCGGTTTTATTTGTAAACGTAATTTTTGTACTGAAACTGTTTTTAGCAGTTTCCATGAAACTATGGCTCACCGAAACTTCGTCAATCCATCCCAGTGGTTCAATAGTGTAAGGACCTTCCCACATACCCATTCCACCAATCAGATTATAAATCCTAACGGCAATTACATTTTCTTTGTCCCATTGTACCATGTTTTCGGGTATGGTATAGACTCTTTGTTCTCCCCATTTGGTAACATAGTTTGGCGGCAAAGAACCTGTTTCACCAATTAGATTTCCATTAATATAAGTTTGATCAACATCATCGATTTTACCAAGTTTTAACTTTAATCCCTTTCCATTATTTGTTTTCAAAGTTGATGGGATAGTCAATTTAATTCTATACCAACAATAAGATGAATCGTATTTCACGTCTTTAAAACTATTGGGAAATATCTGGGTTTGCCATTCACTATCATTGAAATTAGGGCTTGCCCATTCAGGGTTATCGCCAAATTTAAGTTTACTTTCTTTGGGCAAGGAAATTGATTGCGAAAAACAATTTAAGCTAATCAATAATAAAACTGCTGTTTTTAATAATTTCATATCATTTATTTTTTTAATTTATTATGACCTGCCTTCGAACTTCTTGCTACCAACACACAAACCAAATTTCAAACCCTTTGTAGGAATGTAATCGGCCAGTGCTTTCATGCCGGAAGGTTTAGGATCACATACCATATTTCCAATTTCATCACGCAAAACCTGCCAGCAATCGTCGATCACAATGTATTCGTAGCTCATAATTTCATTTTTTCAATTTTATACTTTTCATCTTTTGTAACCGTTTTCCATTCATCTGTTCTAAAAGGAACCGCAGGAAAGCCTTCTCTATTAAACAGGTTACAATCGCTGGCATCACCAACCCATCCAAAATGGACTACAACAGGGTTTTCTACTTTTTCGCTGAATAGTACTATTGTTTTTCCTTTGATGAAAGCTTTGGCGTAATGAAACACACTGTCTTTACCTGCAATTTCAAAACCTTTGATGTATCCATATTTATCCGGTGTAAATAGACCAGTTCCAATATTATCAAATGAGAGAATGGCCTGATTGTCTTTTATTTCCATTGATTTATACATTGGTCCGCTGCAAATCATTTTTTTATTGTAAACATTATTTAATGCAATTGCGGCTAATCGTTTTCCGACATCCTGCTTATTTGTGGGATGGATATCCCAGGGAACACCAATATCCGTAGTCACACACATGCCCGTGTTGGGTAAAGATAAAGTCATAGTTTGTGCTTCCCTTAACTCAGCCCAACCACATCCTTCATTGCTATTACCTGATGTATTAAAAGTTGCCAGTTGCACAAAATAAAATGGCATGTTTGGGTTATTCCATTTTTGACGCCAATCATTAATCAATAATGGGAATGCTTTTCTATATTGATAAGAGCGGCCGGAATTTGATTCACCCTGATACCATAATACTCCTTGAAAAGCATAAGGGATTAAGGGATTTATCATAGCATTGTAACAAAGCGAAGGAAGCGAATTTTCGTTTGTAGCTTTTTTAATAGATTCCACATGAAATTTCCAGTTTCCACTCAACTTAATAACAGTTTCACCAACACTAAATTTCAGATCTGAGCTATCGCCATATATACCCCCGCCACCGCCATTGTCAACTACTCTTACAGCAATTACATTTTTCCCTTCCTTTAAAATTCCCACAGGTATTGTATATTTTCTTTTTGTATCCCATCGGTTGGTGCTGCCTACTTTTATACCATTAAGATAAGTGATATCATCATCATCAATTTTTGCCAATTCCAGCACACCTTCTTTTTTTAAATCAGAAGCAGACAATACAATTGTTTTTCTTAACCAAACCACTCCGTCTAATTCTCCTATACTTTGTTGCTCCCATAATTGAGGCGCAATTAATTGAGGCCAATTTGAATCATCAAAAGAAAATTCTTTAAACAGAACTGGATTCAGGTCTGCTAATTTTGTTCCCTGCATGGCTTCAATTCTTAATTCGCTGCTCCTCACATATATTTTAGAAAGAGAATCCAAATCAAAATTCGGCATGCCTGCAATCATTTCTTTATACTCATCACTGCTTTCAAAACCTGCACGGCTTATCCACGTTTCAATATTTGTACCGCCCCAGGATGAATTAATTAATCCTATTGGGATTTTAAGGCTGTCATAAATCATTCTTGCGAAAAAGTAGGCTACGCCCGAAAATTCTGAAACTGTCGTTGAATCACATATTTTCCAATCACCTGGAGTAAGATCAGATTGGGGTAAGGAGCTAATGGTATGTGGAATTTTAACATGGCGAATTTGAGGATAATCAGCGGATGCAATTTCATTTTTTGCATTCATTGAAAGGCCAACTGTCCATTCCATATTGGATTGTCCACTACAAAGCCATACTTCGCCAACCAAAACATTTTTAATGATGATACTGTTTTTACCAATGATAGATAATTCATAAGGTCCGCCTGCAGATTCTGCATCCAGTCTTACAATCCATTTACCATTTTTATCAGTTTTAATAGTTTTAGTTTTCCCATTAAATTTCACAACAATTTTTTCATTCACATCCGCCTTTCCCCACACGGGTATCATAACATGGCGTTGCAACACCATGTTATCCGAAAATATTTTAGGCAGGACCACCTCAGCATACATAGTAAGAGCAGCGCAAAACACAACAATAAAGAGCAAATATTTCTTTTTCATTTTGTATTATCTAATAAGTTCAAAATCTTCCATGAATCGTATATCCTTTGACGATGCGCCAATCATTATCTGAAAATCACCCGGTTCAGCTACCCATTGCAGTTGCTGATTATAAAATGACAATTTTTCCTTCCTAATTACGAATGTAACGGTTTCTGATCCACCTGCTTTCAAAAAGATTTTCCTGAAATCCTTCAATTCCTTTACCGGTCTTGCAATGGAACCAACTTTATCCCGCAAATACAATTGTACAATTTCTTCGCCATCATATTTACCTGTGTTGGTAATGGTAACTGAAACATCTACTTGCTCATTCATCTTCATTAACTTTTTACTTAATTGGAGATTACTATATTGAAAACTTGTATAGCTTAATCCGTACCCAAATTCATACTTTGGATCAACTGATATATCAATATAGGAAGTATTGGGGACTTTACTACTTGTTACAGGCCGACCTGTATTAAAATGGCTGTAATAAATGGGGATCTGACCAACATTAATGGGGAAACTCATCGCCAATTTTGCAGAAGGATTAAAATCGCCAAACAAAACATCTGCAATGGCATTGCCCGCTTCGCTACCAAGCCACCAGGTATATAAAATAGCGGGTGCATTATCAGATGTGTAATTAAAGACCAACGGGCGTCCTGCATTGATTAAAACAACTACAGGTTTGCCAGTTGCCAGCAATGATTTCAGCAATTCTTCCTGCACCCCGGGAATGGTAATATCACTTCGATTTCTGGCTTCGCCACTCATCTCCCGTCGTTCACCAATGCTGAGTATTATCACTTCCGCCTGCTTTGCCACCTCAACCGCTTCTGCAAATCCATCCTTGTTATTACCCTCCATCTCGCAACCTTTGGCATACAACAACTTTGTATTTGCGCCAACTTTATTCTGCAGTCCTTCCCATTGCGATACAATAAAATTGGAATCTATACCAGGCACTTCTACATCCCAGGATCCCTTGTTCTGTTTTAAGGCCTTTACCAGCGGGCCTATGAAGGCGATAGATTTCAAATTGCGGGATAAAGGCAACAGGTTATTTTGATTTTTGAGCAATACAATACTTTTGGCACCCGCTTCTCTTGCCAATTTTGCATGTTCCGGCTTTGCCAGTTCAGTTTTTTCCCGCTGTTCATTGCAGTATTTAAAGGGGTTGTCAAATAATCCAAGTTCAAATTTTTTATAAAGAATTCTTTTTACAGCATCATCTATTAAACCTACAGAAACTTTTCCATCTTCAACCAGTTTTGCCAGGTTGTTTTTATAACTGCGGCTTTCCATATCCATATCACAGCCGGCAGTAATGGCCGAAAGGGCTGCTTCGTATCCGTTCTTTGCAGTACCATGATTAATCATTTCACCAACGGAACCCCAGTCGCTCACCACAAACCCTTTATAATTCCATTTCCCTTTTAAAATATCTCTTTGGAGCATTTTATTGCCAGTAGCCGGAACACCATTTATATCATTGAAGGAATTCATAAAAGTAGCAACACCTGCATCAACAGTGGCTTTAAAGGGTGGCAGATACACTTCCCATAATAGCCGTTCGCTCATATCTACCGAATTGTAATCACGGCCACCAATAGCTGCACCATAAGCAGCAAAGTGTTTGGCGCAAGCCATCACTGAATTTATATCTCCCAATTTATTTCCCTGAAAGCCTTTAACTCTTGCCGCTGCAATTTTCGAACCCAGATAAGGGTCTTCACCTGCACCTTCCATCACCCTTCCCCAGCGGGGATCGCGGGCAATATCCACCATGGGTGCAAATGTCCAGTGAATGCCACTTGCACTTGCTTCGGTGGCAGCAACCCTTGCTGTTTGTTCCGTCGCTTCCAGGTCCCAGCTACAAGCTTCTGCCAGCGGGATGGGAAATGTTGTATTAAAACCATGAATCACATCAAGGCCAAAAAGTAATGGAATTTTCAGGCGCGATTGTATGGCAAGTTCCTGCCAGCTTCTGGTACGGCTGACACCTATACAGTTGAGTAAAGACCCTAACTGACCAGCCTTTACCTGTCCGATTTTATTGTTGTCTGGGGTTATTGGGCCTGTTGCCCTCCAATCATCATTATATTGATTGAGCTGACCGATTTTTTCATCCAATGTCATTAAACGTAAAACGGAATCAACTTTTTGTTTAATAAATTTTTGCTGTGCGGTAACATTATTTAATTGCATTACTGCAAGAAATAACATTGATATATTAATTACTATCTTCTTCATATTTACATTATAAAACAAGGGTTTGAATAGCATGTGGTAAAATTGTTACAACAGCAGCATTTGTTGCAATACATA
Organism: Saprospiraceae bacterium; assembly: GCA_016718205.1. GTDB lineage: Bacteria > Bacteroidota > Bacteroidia > Chitinophagales > Saprospiraceae > OLB9. Next base: position 280,747 of record JADKEB010000031.1, on the reverse strand, counting down.
AATTGTAAGTAACTGGTTTATCGCTTTGGTTCATTACAATTACTGCAATTTTTCCGTCAGGATTTATAAACGCTGTGGTAAGCAACTGACTCCTGCTTGCAGCGCTATTAATTTTTTTTGCTCCTGGGCGGATGAATTTTGAGAAATGCCCGATGTAATAATAAGATGGTGTATAAATAACTTCTCCGGACTTTGTATCGGCATGTACGGGGGCAAAACAAAAATTACCAACATGATTCGGGCCACCTGTTTCGTCCAATAGGATATTCCAATCCGTCCAGCCAACAGTACCATTATTGAAATCATTAATCATAGAGCGGCCATAACGTTCACCATTTGCCCAGCGTTGATAGCCTTCCTGCTCAAAACTTTCAGCACATCCCTCAGTAAATAATAGATTTTTTGTTGGATAAGTCTTGTTTACTACTCCAACATTTTCATACATTGGTTGTCCACCACTCCAGCTTTCATACCAGTGAAAACCCATACCCCATGCATATTTGGCGGCTTGTGGGTCATCAAAAATTATATTGGCCCGATGTACCATTAAATCCCTGTTATGATCCCAGACAATAATTTTTTTACCAGCCAATCCATTTTTAGTCATGGTTGGTCCTAAATGATTTTTCAAAAAATCCCTTTCTTCTTCTGCAGTAAAAATGCAGCTTTCCCAGCGCTGCGTTGCCATCGGTTCATTTTGGATAGTGATACCCCATAACGGGATTCCTTCTTTTTCATACGCTTTGATGAACTTTACAAAATAATTTGCCCAGCTTTGCGCATATTCATTTCTTAATTTTCCTCCTTGAAGCATTTTATTATTGGTTTTCATAAATGAAGGTGGGCTCCAAGGACTTGCATATAAATTAATTTTTCCACCGCTTGCTGCTATGGCTTGTTTAATGAACGGTATACGAAATTGTTTGTCATGTTCAATACTAAATGTTTTTAATAAACTGTCTCCTTCTGTAACATAGGTATAGCTGCCGCTACTAAAATCACAACTATGAATATTTGTTCTTATCAAGCTATAACCGATGCCTTTTTCCTTATTAAAATAGGCCTGTAAAAATTCTTGTTGTTTATCTACCGGTAATTTTGCAAAGGTTTCTGCACTGGCATCGGTTAATGCGGCACCAATACCTAAAAATGTTTGTGCAGTTTTAGCTGGATCAACAAAAACACTTATTTCACCTTCGGTAGGCTGGGCTAATTTTTTAAACCCTAATTTGTCTGTTTGCGTTAACCGCAGGTTGCTATTGTCGGCGGTAGTATAAACAGTAACTGTTTTTCCATTAGTAGAAAAATAGATGCCAGTTGCCCTTTTTGTTTGGGCTGAAACAATGGTTACGATGAATAATATTGTTGTTATAAATATGTGCTTCATGGTTATCTAATTTTTAATTCCACATAAACTGGTAAATGGTCTGATGGGTATTTTAAATTATCAGAATCGCTTAATACGGCGTATTTATTTACAGCAATGTTGGCTGATTTAGAAATAAAAATGTAATCAATCAATTTTGTAACCGGTTCATTATGCTTAAAACCATTGAATGTACCAGATGGCCCAAATGGCTTATCTTTTGAAATATCCCTGCTGTCGTTCATTTTCTTTTTTAATTCAATGATTCTTTCAGTAGTTGGTTCAGAATTTAGATCTCCCATAAAAATTACAGGAAAATTTTTATTATTTAAGGCAGCAATCCTGGATAAAATAAGCTGTATACCTTTTGTTCTTGCTTGTTCGCCAATATGGTCTAAATGTGTATTAAAAATCCAAAATTGTTTTTTCGTTTTTTTATCTTTAAACAACCCATAAGTACAAACCCTGTTGTAAGCAGCATCCCAGCCTTTAGAAATGGTATCTGGTGTTGCAGAAAGCCAAAAAGTATTATTTTCTTTAAGTACAAACCTGTCTTTTTTGTAATAGATGTTGGATGATTCCCCTTTACCAACTCCTTCTCTTGCCAGGCCAATTTGGCTATAAGCTGTAAAAGCCGAGTCCATATCAATTACCTGGTTTGGTTTTGCTTCCTGCACACCTAAAAAATCGGGTTCGTAAAATTTTATCTGAGAAGTGAAAAAACCTTTGCGGTGTGCCCAGTCATTTTCGCCATCAACAGCAACATCAAGGCGGATGTTATATGTCATTACTTTCAGTATTTGAGTAAATGAATTTAAACTCAGCACTAAAAGAAAGATTGAGAAACTTATTTTCCTAATTTTCATTTTGCTTTGTTGTTTTCTGATTTTTTATAAATCCTTACAAAGTCAATCTGCATTTCACATGGGAAAATGCTGTCATCTATTTCACCTCCCCAATTGCCACCAATGGCCAGATTTAGAATGAGATAATAGGGTTTATCAAAAGGCCAGCCTTCATTGGCAGCCACTCTTCCATTCTCTCCTTTTTTTGTAGTATAAAATGGTTTATCATCTATAAAGAAAGAGATAGAATCCTTATCCCATTCAATGCCATATTTATGAAAATTATCAAACACATTATTCTGTCTTTCAAAATGTGTTATTTGTGTTCCCTTTATGTGGTTGTAAAGTTCTGTATGTAAAGAAACATGAACCATATTTGGATCTTTGCCAACATGCTCCATAATATCAATCTCTCCACACAACGGCCATTTTTCTTCTTTCTTTCTCAGGCTTTCAGGCAACATCCAGATGGCAGGCCAGGTACCTTTACCGCGTGGTAATTTTGCCATGACTTCCACCTTGCCGTACTGCAAAACAAATTTTTGATATGTAGTAGCTTTAGCTGATGTGTATTTGTTTTTATCATGCTCTTTTTTTAAAGCTACTAAATGCAGTATTCCGTCTTTTACAAAAGAGTTTTCAAGAGAGTTATCCAGGTAAAATTGCTTTTCATTATTTCCCCAGCCATGCCCGCCAATATCCATTTTCCATTTAGTGCTGTCAGGTAATCCGGTATAATTAAACTCATCACTCCAAACTAAGTTCCAGACATTTTTTGGAGCTACTAATTTTTCTCTTTCAAAAAGTAGTTCAGGTTCATCAGTCGTTGAGTAATTAAAGTTATTTGCAAGCCGGAGAGAGGCAATAGAATTTTCAAAAAGATTATTTTTTTTCCATGGACCACGATGGGTAATAACACTATTATCAGCAACCAAAACCTGATGTGTCTCAGATTTACTATTTACCAGTTTTTTTGTTGTATTACATGCGGCAACATTGACTGATACTAATATAAAATATATAAAAAATCTTCTCACTGACGCGTTGTTTTTAGTTATACTGAGATTTAATCTTTTTGTAAAAGCTCTGCACTATAAAAAATGCTTTTTTCTTCACTCCTTTATCCGAAACCAACCCCTTCCTGTTAAACCCATCCTGTATTCCCGGCAATACCCTCCTCGGGGATCTGAAATCAGTTAATATCCATGGACTAATGCCCCTGATATTGGGTATTCTTTCTATCATTTTTAAATTTTGCTCAAATAAATATTCCTGGTACTCTTCATTCCACCTTTCTTCTTTTGGGCCGTGCAATCCTTGCTTTGCATCACCGCCAAACTCTGATACCACAACAGGTTTATCATAAGATGTTGCCCATTTTGCATCAGGCGCAGTTTTTAAATCTCCGCCATACCAGCCCCGGTATTGATTAAAAGATATTATGTCCATAAATTTCCCAAGTTGATCTTCAATTAATCCGACACCGTTTTCGCTCCTGGTCAACAATGCTGCGCTTAAGAGTCGGGTAGTATCTAACGATTTTGAATGATTGATAAGATTTAAAAGAAATGAATTTCTTGCTTCAGACAAGGGCGTTTCATTTGCCAAAGACCAGATAATGACACAAGCTCTGTTTTTATCTCTTGTAATTAATTCAGTCAATTGATTTTTTGCATTATTATATGTTGTTTTGTTGTTAAAATCTATGGACCAGTAAACTGGTATTTCCTCCCAAACCATTAATCCCATTTTATCAGCCATACGAATCATGTGTTCATTATGAGGATAATGAGCCAGACGGATATAATTACAACCCAGTTCTTTTACCCATGTCAGCAGTGCCAGCGCATCTTTATCACCATTGGCTCTTCTTCCTTTAAATTCTTCGTGCAGGCAAATGCCTCTGAGAAAAATTGATTTTCCATTTAATAAAATATCAGGACCTTTTGTTTCAATAGTCCTAAATCCGATTTCATCTTTCAGGGTTTGATAGCCTGACTTAATATATATCGAATAAAGTTTGGGAAACTCAGGGGACCAATATGAAATGCTATTCTTCACTTCAATCTCAAACGATGCTTTCCCATCGGTAGATGCTTCAATTTCCTTTTCAATTTTTAGTTCGGGTATACTGATGATAATTTTTTCGTTTTTATCAGGATTATTAAGTTGGATATATCCCGCAATTACACTTTGATTATCCTTTTTTAATTGAATCGAATAGTCCTGAATAAAAACAGCAGGTTCTTCTATTAACAATACATCTCTGGTGATGCCACCATAATTCCACCAATCGGTGTTGGAAGTTGGAACAGCTTCTTTAAACCGCTTGTTATCAACTTTTACAACAAGGTAGTTGCCTTTTGCTTTAACAATAGATGAAATTTCAAAATTGAAGGGTGTAAAACCACCTTCATGGGTTCCCAATTTTTTACCATTCAGATATACTTCCGCCTTATAGTTGACTGCACCGAAATAAATAAAAACCCTTTTATTGTTTGTTAAGTTATAATCGAAAGATTTTTTTAACCAGATGGTACCTTCGTAATAAAAAAGATTTTCCTTTTGTGTATTCCAATCACCGGGAACTTTTAAAGTGGGAGATTTATTAAAATCATATTCTACCAACTCTGCTTTATCTTTTGGCTGATAATCATTATAAAACGCAGATGGCGAGCCTGGATTAGTCTGATCGTATACTTCCGAATGAAAACTGTAATAACCCGTCTCATAAGGGTCAACTATATAATTCCAATTGCCATTTAAGGTTGTTGTGTATCGTCCGGCCGTATTGATTAAAAGACCCTGCGACAAAATAGCTATGGGTAACAACAGTATACTTAAACATAGTCTAATCCTGATCATGCAATTAACTATAAAAGGAAAATCCATTTTGTGCTTTTTTGAAATACCTGTAAATAATCCATTTGCATGGAATGAAATCAATATTATGGATCAATGCCTGTCATAAATTGTATCCCATTGCGATAATCAGAACACTAATCAAATTATGATTAAAAGCAATGACAAAAGGAATAGCAATTTTGGGATACAATTAATTGTCAACAAAAAAAAAGCATTTAAACCATGGCATATTCAATATTGTAGCTATCAATTGCTGCTACAAATGAATGGGAAGAAGTCTGCTAAACTAGCCAAACTTCAATTCAAATCTCTGAAAAAAATTGAAGAGTCAAATGAGACTCCTCAATTTCTTCAATATTTAACAAAATAAATGCATGAAATCAGTTAAAATCCGAATGCGGATTTATTTTATTTATTGTATCCACCAGGGAACTTTATTAACCCCGTCAAATCCACCAAACTGTTCGTCAATCGCTTTTTTATAATTTTCAGGGTTTTTTGTCAATTCATCAGTCGGATATTTCCAGCGTTTTGGAAATACTTTCGGATCATCTGTATTTAAACTGGTAGCTGGATCCAGAACAAAATTTGGATATCCTGTACGCAGAAAGTTTCTGTAACCAGAGCTATTACCCTGAAAGAAATCTATAAAATACCTTTGCATCCAAATTTGCTGCAAACGGTCTATCTTGGTACCAGCTACTTTATACGCTGCTTCACCTGTAAAATAATTATCAATATATGCTTGGTCAATTGGCATTCCATGAAGGTTTCCTGGTAGTGAACTTGGTAGTGTTCTATAATAATCGAGCATAGCCTTTACTCCGTTTTCGTAGTATGACTGTGCATTACCAGAAACCCATCCTTCTTCTATCGCCTCTGCAATAATGAAACACTGTTCGCCGTAAGTTAATATAAGCATAGGATCACCTGCCCTGGGTATAGTATAGCGTTTATTTACTAATGAATACCTACCGGCAGCCCGATTAAGGTCTAGCGTGTTTGGAGGTAATTCTGAAGGGGCACCTTCATAAGCAGCAAAATCATTTTCAAGCAAACCACCTGCTATTTTACTAGCTGCAGGTTCAGCAAAATAAAACAACCTGCGGTCTTTGACATTTTTTAATGCATCCACCATCAGTTTTGAAACAGCTAAAGTAAGCCGCTGATTTTCACCGTTGAAAAAAGGGTGACTTGCATTAGCATTATCAATATACCCTAACTGAAAATTATTTGCATTATCAGCCATTAAATTTCCTGCAGCTACGATTTCGGCAAAGCGGGTTTTTTGTGCGGGTGTAACTTTTTTACTGATTGTTTGTATTACTTTTAATTGAAAAGCATTACATAGCCTGCGCCATCTTACAGCATTTCCACCTAACATGATATCCCCGTTAAAATTAACCCCTGCTGCAAATTTCAATTCAGCTGCTTTCAAATCTGCCAAAATGCCTTCAAATACTGCGGCCTGCTTATCATACTTAGGCTGGCTTATTCCTTCCTCGGCTTTTCCTGCCTCTGAATATGGAATGTCACCCATATCTAATGTGGTGTAATATCCCCAATATGCTTTCAGAAACAATGCTAATCCCTCGTAAGAAGGAAGCGCCGGATTTCCATTAGCAAATTCAACCATTCTTTTAGTGCTGGTTAAGTTCTGATACCACCCAAATCCTCCAAAAGGCCAATAAGAGCCGTAATACTGGTATGGATTTCCTCCGGCGGAAACATTTGTGCAATGTTTGGCAAATAACTGGGCTGTGCCCCAGTCCGTTGGATTGGGATTCCAAAACCTGAAAGTACTTCTTAATACCTGAGTAGCTAACAAATCGGGTGAAACAGATGTCGGTACATCCGGATTAGTATTTAAGGTATCAAAATTTTCACATGAACTTGCAAAGGCAAGCGTGAATGTTACAATCAGTATATAATTTATTGTTTTCATGATTTCTATTTTTTAAAAGGTGAAATTAATTTTAGCTCCAAGATATCTTGTTGATGGATCTGTAAAATCTTCAGTGCCTCCATCGGGATCAGAATATTTAAAATCTTTTGCTTTCAACAGCACATTTTGTCCAATTAAACTAATTGAGCCTGCTTTTGCAAATTTATTGATCAGTTTACCCGGAATAGTGTAAGTCAAAGATATCTCACGCAATTTGAAAAACGTCCTTGAATATGTATCTGCTTTGCTTCCATTACCTCCCCATGCACTACTGTTATGTAAGTCGACCATATAATTTTTGTACCTGGTTTTAACATCATTAGCTGCAAAAACACGGGTATCAGATATAATATTGCCATTAACATCAAACGTAGCTGTGCCTGATACTACTTTTACACCCTGTCCCAGATAATTATTGGATCCTGGCGTTGCAACATCCAGTGCCCTTTCCGGTGACAGAGAATTAGGATGAACACCTGCCTGCCACATATAGCTTTCTGTTCGAGTGTTGGCCAATCCCCCATTTACTCCATCAAATGACACAAAGAAACTGAAGTCCTTATACCTTAAATTGGCATTGGTTCCCCAAACATACTTAGGATCTCTGTATCCAAATAATACATCATATCCATGAACAATAGGTCTTCCACTGCTATTATGTATCAGACTTCCAGCCTGTTCACCCGCTCCTTCAGGGACACGTAGAAAGTCTCTGCTTATAAAATGGTCGGTACGCTCGCCCACTTGTACCCAAGGTCTTTTAGCTGAATACACAGGATCTAACTTAGTATAATAACTGGCAAAAGTACTCCAGTTTACACCAACATTCAATTGCCAATCTCTATTTTTAATCGGGGTGCCATTAAGAATAATCTCCCAACCTCGTCGGGTAATTTCTTCCTGAGAATTAGTGACAAGCCCACCATATCCGGATGCCTGTGTTAATCCAACTGTGGTAATACGGTCATATACTCTTAGCGAAAAGTGGGAAACATCAATCATTAAACGGTTTTTCAGGAACATAGCCTGTACACCCTGTTCAAAAGTTTCTGAACTTGTTGGTGCGATAGTGGGTGAATATAAGTTGCCGGGAACACCTGCTCCATTAAGCGTACCCCAAGTGGCTGCAGATATAGAATAACTACTATTAATTTCGTAAATAGAAGCTGGCCTTTTGGATAAAGTCCAGGAACTTCTGAGTTTCAATAAATCGAGCCAGTTTGCTGTATTTGGTAATAATTCTGAAATTACAAAACTGCCGGCAACTGATGGATAGAAATAAGACCGTTGAGCTTTTGCTAATGTTGAACTCCAGTCCTCACGCCCGGTTGCTTCTACAAATAACATTTTTTTCCAGGAAACACCTACACGGCCAAATACAGAATTCACTTGTTGCGCTAAGGTACTCTGAGCTATCTGGGCAGGACCTACTGATGCTGCCAAAGAGAAAAAACCAGGAACAGAAATACCATTATTTGTACCACCGTTGATATTATTATCCCTTCTAAAGAAGATTGTTCCTCCCGCCATATATTCAACATCAAGATCTTTTGTTATTTTCCTGTCTCCGCTGAGTAAAAAATCAGAGTTGATACTGTTTCCTGTATTTTGCCCTATATTATAACTGCCAAATAGTCTGCCATTCCAAACACCTCCGTTACCTGGTACAGGTACTCCACCCGTAAACAATACGGAACCCTTGGATAGCTTAACTTCACCAATTTCTTTGTAAAAGTCAACACCGGTTCGAAGAGTGGCCTTCAGCCAGTCAGTTAACTGATAACTCGTTGTTACATCGGCATTAAAGATATCACGGGATACCTTATTGATTTTTTCGTAACTGTCAAAATAAGGGTTGTTTACGTCCCTTCCTGCATTTCCTCCGGCTGCATTCAGACCAAAATGGTTTTGTTGCAGTACGCCTGGAGTTATCCAATAATTGTCTTTATAATCCGCCAGATTCCAATCAGTAGGAGACCATATTAATATAGAATACATTCGATCGTATGAAGTGTAGTTATTAGCCCCGATATTGGGTGAGGATCTTCTGGCATATGAAAAATTTGTAGCTACTTTAAATTTATTTACAGTAAGGTCAGCTCCAAAAGAGTAGGTATATCTTTGTAAAACTGAATTCGGATACCGGCCTTTATTTTCAGTCCAGTTGAAAGAATTTCTGATTGAAAGATTATCCTTCTTATACCCAACGTTCAAGTTATTATTAGTTACATAACCTTGCTCCAGAAAATTTTGGAAATTGTCTTTACCAACAGGTAAATATGGGCGAACTGTATTGGTTTTAGTGATTGGATCCCATTGTTGTCTTGGTGTTCCATCCATTACTGTACCCCATGAATTGTCGCTATACTGATCATAAATCATATTGTCACCCCGACCATATACAGATTGAACCTCGGGAACAGCTAAAAACCCTGCTGTGTACATCGTATTTGTAGTAATATCTACAGATAATCCCGATTTATTGGCACTACCATTTTTGGTGGTAACCAATATGGCACCGTTTGCACCACGAAATCCATACAATGCCGAAGCAGTTGCCCCTTTCAAAATATCTATTGATTCAATATCTTCTGCAGAAACATCGGCTAGTGTTTTATTTTGGTAAGCTATCCCATCGATGACTAATAAAGCATTCTCCCCACGAACTGTAATAACAGGAACTGCAGCGAAATCCTGTGAGTTTCTAACCAGTACTCCCGCTACTTTTCCGGTAAGAGATGTTGCTACATCAAGACCCTGAACCCTTTGTAAGTTATCACCTGCTACTTTTTGTACCGAATAACCAAGTGCTTTTTCTGAGCGTTTTATACCTAATGCTGTAATAACAACTGCATCTAGTTCTTGTGCACTGGAGGTGAGATTAACGTCAATTTTCGTTCTACCGTTTATAGGTTCTTCTACGGTAGTGTATCCCAAATAACTTATAACAAGAGTTGTGGCCGAAGGAGGAACAGAAATTGTATACTCACCATTTATATCAGTAGTGGTTCCAATATCAGTGCCCTGAACTAATATTGTGACGTAGGAGAGCGGATTCCCATTTTCCAGCACCTTACCTGAGATCGTTATATTTTGAGACCAGGCAACTGAAGTGATAAACAGCAGGAGAGTAACAAACCCTCCTTTTAAGATTGTTTTCATGTGACTTTGTTTTAGGTAAAAAAATTATTCAAACTCAAACGATTGAGCAATTAGAACAATCGTTTGAGCAAATGTATTATTTTGTTTTATATCAACAAAATAAATTAACTTTTTTTTTAAAAAAAAGTGATTTAAATAAAAATATCTTTTGAGTCCATTGAAAAGTGGTTTAAAATAAAACCAATAATATTTTTAGAAAATCAGATCTATTTTCTCAAAAACAGATAACTTTACATCAAATTTAATATTCAAATTTTCACACCTTTATTAAACTAGTACTCTGACCAGAAATAAAGTTAAATTATAATGGCTGTTGTATTTTTAAAGTACAAGGCAAAACACACAGACTTAGCAATAGCTATGGCGAGTACTTTTAACACCAGGATTTGGAAAATGAACCATAATTAATTAAGTTCTTTTTTAGGACATCGCGCTAGTCAACCTAACAGGATTTTGTTTTTGATGAAAAATAATAATGTAACTTTAAAATATATAGCCCAAACCCTTGATGTTTCAGTTACAACTGTCTCAAGAGTGTTAAATGGATTGGGAGAGCAATTTAGGATAAGTGCTCAAACCATAGAATTAATTTTAGCTACAGCTGATAAATTAAATTATAGATCCAACAATATTGCCAAAGGGCTTCGCTTAAAAAAGTCATCTACCATTGGGCTTATTGTACCCGATATAACTAATTCATGGTTTGCTCAGCTTGCATTAGAAATAGAAAAAGAAGCCAGAAAACACCATTATAATATCTTCTTATGCAATAGTAATGATGATCTGAAAATAGAAAAAAATGTATTACTTTACTCCAAAGCTGGATGGTAGACGGGATTGTAATAGCCCCGCTTGGCCTGGAGTCAGAACATTTAGTAAAAGCTTCAAAAAGCGGCACTCCTTTGGTTTTAATTGACCGTTATTTTGAAGGGGTCAATTTGCCTTACATTACTTCCAACGATTTTGAAGGGTCTTTGGAGGCCACGCAATATTTAATAAATAATGGGCATAAAAAAATAGCCTGCTTTCAGGGCATTGTGGGCACATCACCAAACAATCAACGTGTTAATGGTTACAAGCAAGCATTAGCAAATAATAAAATTCCGTTTGATCCGGCATTGGTGATAGGACATGATTTTGGTTTTAACAATGGCTACACATGTGCTTTAAAACTAATTAAAGACCTGGGTAAAACTAAAATCACCGCAATTTTTTCTTTAGGAAATCAAATTACTTTAGGCTTATTAAAAGCATTTAAAGAAGAAGGTGTAAAAATACCCGATGAGGTATCACTTGTTTCATTTGATGAACAGGTGTATTCCGATTTACTATTTACTCCATTGTCAACCGTTTCGCATCTGAATGAAAATCTTGGTGTTTTGGCAATTAAAATGCTACTTAACCAATTTGATACTGATACTAAAGTAAACCCCAAAAATGTAGTACTTAAATCAAAGTTGATTATCAGGGACTCGGTAAAAAATTTAAATCATAAGTGATTTGATTGTTGGTCTGAATATGTCCAGGATTTTTCTATTTTTATCTTGACTTGATTTTTTGAAAATTTGAAAGATTTTTTCAATTAGGTTCTTGCTTCAAGTTGAAACAAAAAATAGTGGAATTTTTTCGTTTATAAATAATTTAAAGAGTAAATTTTTAAAGAACTACTTCCATTAAAATAAAACCGCCATCTCCACTCAGCATCGATACCAATCACAATCCAAAATAATACTTCTTCAACTTCTCTGCCATATGTAATCTCATCTGATGCAGAAATTCTTGTTAGTAATCTAATTTTGAAATAAAAGGTGGAATATTCACACATCTACCATTATATCTTCTTTCGGATATTCCTTTTAAATTGCTTTCAAGTAACTAAAATTGCGGCGATATCACTATCACATACTACCTTTGATCAAACCTCCATCCACACTGATAGTTTGCCCGGTGATAAACCTTGAGTGTGGTGACAAGAGCCACACTGCCAGGCTTGCAAAATCTTTCGGATCACCCAAAAAGCCGACTTTGGTTTCCTTTTCAAATTCTTTTCTTGCATCTTCCGGAGAGATACCGAGCAGCATGGATTTATTGGCAAACAGGCGCTCCATAGCAGGTGTCGCATGATACCCCGGTGCAAGTATATTGAGTGTGATTCCCTGGTGAGCTACTTCCTGAGAGAGCGTTTTGACAAATCCTACCACTGCCATCCTTAGAGAATTGCTCAATATCAGATTTTCTATTGGTTGTTTGACGGCGACACTTTCGATGTACAGGATACGGCCATAATTCTGATCCTTAAATTTTTCCAATAGCTCCTGAGTCAGTTTCACTTTCCATCTGAGGAGTTTTTCATACGCATTGTCCCAGTCAGTGATTTCCGTATTGATAAATGATTTTGCCGGTGGTCCGGCGGCATTGACTACTATACCATGCAGTTTTTTTCCATGCAGCATGCGCATGAGGTCAGCTATGACCGCATCTGTGGTGATGTCCCCGGGCAATATTTCAGTCTTATCAGGGTGCTTTTGATGTAAATCTTCGAGTTTTTCTTCACCTCGTGCATTGATGATGACATGTGCACCTTCGGAGATCAATTGTTCTGCGATAGCTTTTCCAAATCCACTAGTGGAACCTGTCACTACAAATATTTCGTTTTTTAATTTTAAATCCATGTCGGGTATATTTGAAAAATACTATAAAAGACGGTTGGAAATACTGTTTTGTTGGCAGCAGATCATTACATCATTTTATCCAGAAAATGCAATAATTCTTTCTCCATAATATTGAAATCAAAATCTGCTTCAAAAATATCCTTTATTTTTTCCATCAAACTATCCTTCTCTGTCTGGTTGGGAAAATAAATACTTTTGTAAGAAAGTATGGTTTCATATGCTCTAAAATCACTTATGGAGTTAAAAATGGCAAACATTTTATCAAATGTATCTTCGCCAACAATGCTACGAATCATGGCTTTTTCTTCTTCAGCAAAATGAATATCTATATTCGCAACATAAATGAGAAGAAAAGCCAAAAACTCATTATAACTCCATCTCTCTTCGACCACCTTGTTAATCTATTATTTATTATTTACTTAACGATTTCCTGAATTTGTGTAAGATATCCGGGCGTGCCTATCAGTCTTTCATTGGGTGAAATCTCCTTGGTCTGGACTGAAAATCTGACTTTTGTCCCGTTCTTTTTATATGTATCCGGCAAGTTGCACACAAAGTATCTGGATTCACCACTATCCACCGCAAGGATAAACTGATCAGCAATAGACACAATTTTGCCTTTTAGGTTGGGGATCAGTGTCATATTTTTCCTTTCAGACATACAATCACCGGCAGAAAGACCATCATGGCCTGATTTGCCCGGAATGGTACAGCTATTCCAAAATAAAAAGAGTAATATCAGATAAGAATACTTTTCCATTATTTCTATTTATCCGATAAATTCATTCAATCTGTTCAAGGCCTTGTCCAAACCATTGACATCCGTACCGCCGGCTGTAGCAAAGAATGCTTGACCGCCACCGCCGCCATTGATTTCGACAGCCAATGCTTTCACAATATTGCCTGCATGCCAGGATTTTGATTTGGTCAGCGATTCGGAGATTGTAAGCATTACTGTAGCTTTGCCCTGATCTTCGAGTCCAAAAAGGATGACTGATTCACCAAGTGCGCCCTGTATATTGTGGGCAAGTGTCTTTGCAGACTTGGTATCCATATCTTTAAGCTTTACTGACAACACCTTGATGCCCTGGTGGTCCTTTGCCGACCCTATCAGCATATCTTTGAGTGATGCTGCTTGAATCGCTCTTAGCTTTTCTATCTCCCTCAGCAGGTTTTTGTTTTCATCTTGCAGGTCTGAGATATTTTTAACTGTGTTGACGTTATTTTTAAAAAATGACTTTACAGCCGACAATTCTTTCACCTGTCTATTGATATACTCTTCGGCTTTATCAGCAGTGACCGCTTCTATCCTTCTGACTCCGGCTGCAATACCTGCTTCTGAAGTGATCTTAAAAAATCCAATCTGACCAGTAGCTTTGACATGGCATCCACCACACAGTTCTCTCGAAAAAGAAGGGTCAAAAGTGATCATCCGAACTGCGTCACCATATTTTTCTCCAAAGAGCATCATTGCACCAGCCTTCTTAGCTGCTTCCAATGGGATAGATCTCGCTTCTTCAAGAGCGATATTCTGACGGATCTTCTGGTTGACTATTTTTTCTACCTGTGCAAGCTCATGATCTGTGATTTTCTGAAAATGCGAAACATCAAATCTTAGATAATCCTCTTTGACCAATGATCCTTTTTGATGCACATGAGTACCCAGGACTTGTCTTAAAGCAGCATGAAGAAGGTGCGTTGCTGAGTGATTATTTTCTGTCAACGGACGTTTGTTCGAATCGACTTCTCCGTATATAGTACTTGCTAGATTATCAGGAATCCTGTCTATAATATGTATGATCAGGTCATTTTCTTTTTTGGTATCCAGTACCTTTACTACTTCACCATCAAACATCAGAAATCCGGTATCTCCTACTTGTCCTCCACCTTCAGGGTAAAAAGGAGTTTTGTCCAACACTATCTGATATAGCTCCATATCTTTTTGCTTCAGTATCCTGTATTTGATCGCTCGGCTATCATTGACTACCAGATTGTCATAACCCAAAAATTCGGATTGCCCATCTTTATTGATGATGACCCAATCTCCGGTTTCTCTTTTGGCGTCAGCCCGGGATCGTTCTTTTTGCTCATTGAGTGCCTTAGCAAATCCTTCTTCATCTACCTTCCAGTCTTTTTCGTCAGCAATCAGCCTTGTCAGGTCTACAGGGAAGCCATAAGTGTCATAGAGCTCAAAAACATCTTTTCCGGCTACTACATTGGCAGTGACCTTCAGATCGTCTATCCTTTTCAGACCTCCTTCAAGGGTTTTGAGAAATGACCGCTCTTCTTCTCTGATGACTTTTTCTACAAAAGACTTCTGCAGGTAAAGCTCAGGAAACACATTTTCAAACTGTCGGGATAATACGACTATCAACTGATGTAATAGCGGCTGTCTGTAATCCAGATAAGTATAATAATATCTAACAGCGCGTCTCAATATCCTACGGATGACATAACCAGCACCATTATTGGATGGTAGCTGACCATCTGCTATAGTAAATGATATCGCTCTGATATGGTCGGCGAGCACTCTGAAAGCAACATCCTGCTTTGTATCGCTAAAATGATAGGATTTGCCTGTGATTTTTTCCACTTCTGCAATGGTACCCGTAAATACATCAGTATCATAATTGCTCGATTTATTCTGAATGGCGCGCACCAGGCGTTCGAAACCCATGCCTGTGTCTACGTGCATGGCAGGAAGAGGCTCAAGTGTTCCATCTGCTTTTCTGTTGTATTGGATAAAAACGTTGTTCCAAATTTCGATCACTTGTGGGTGATCATTATTGACAAGCTGATGACCCGGAGTGATCGCTCTCTCTCCATCAGGCCGTAGATCGATATGTATTTCACTACATGGCCCGCAAGGACCGGTATCACCCATTTCCCAGAAATTATCTTTTTTGTTTCCAAAGATGATATGATCCTGAGGCACTAACTTGGACCACTCCTTCAGTGCAATTTGTGATGAAGGCAAGTTTTCTTTGGGATCACCTTCAAATACGGAAACATAGAGCCTGTCTTTGGGCAGATGGTACACTTCTGTCAATAGTTCCCAACTCCAAGCGATGGCTTCTGCCTTAAAATAGTCGCCGATACTCCAGTTACCAAGCATCTCAAACATAGTATGGTGATACGTGTCCACCCCTACTTCTTCGAGGTCATTGTGCTTTCCACTGACTCTGAGACATTTTTGAGTATCTGCAATCCTTGGGTTATCAGGATTTTTATTTCCCAGAAAATAGTCCTTAAACTGATTCATACCTGCGTTGGTAAACATCAGCGTCGGATCATTTTTGATAACAATTGGAGCTGAAGCAACAATTTTATGGTTTTTAGATGCAAAAAAGTCGAGAAACTTTTGGCGTATTTCGTTGGATGTCATCATTTGCCTGTCTTTAACGTATATGTCTTTTTAAAAACGCCGCAAATATACGCACAATAAATGAGTGGTACAGAGTATGTTTAAATTTTTATGTTTTGAGCTAAAGTGAGAAAATTTAATTTTGGACAAGATGACTGAGTGATCTCGTCTTTGACGATAATTGAGTAAAATACTTTACTCAATAAAGCGTTGTACCGAGCATAGTCGAAGTAAAGGAACTGCGAAAGCCTTCCTTCCAATCGAATGTGTATAGCGTGGGTCGGTCCCCCCTGCTGGCGCAAGTTTGCAACTTGTGCCTTTACTACAATCCACTTAACACATCTCCTTCTAAACTTCCTGGTCTTTCCAATATTTCAACATCAAGTATTCCCTTAATGCCTCAATAATCTCTGCCACTCCTATTTAGGGTATGTTTAAATTTTTTGCCTTAAAATCAATGTATGAACCTGCTCAAAATAACGCCTTATTAGTACGAATTTCTTGATTTACAAAAAAATTAAACATACTCTTAAATAATGTTCAGCCTCACTTACTATACCGGCTGTAACTGGATTATTATTATTTGAGCAAAGTCCTTACCAAACTAAACCAAAATGAGTTGAAATGATAAGTACTTCCTTGTTACAAACTTGTATCTAACTTTGGCAAGACCTGCACCAAAATGAATGTAATAAATAGGCACAAGTTACAAACTTGCGCCAGCATGAGTTTAATTTTGTGATTAACATTCAATTTTAGAGGAATTCTGTCTGCATTATATAAGATGATAAATATCTTTATCTAAAATATGCTAATCAGAAACTATAATTTCTAATTGAGCTGAACTTCGGCTTACTCCACGATAGCTATTTTGAACCAAAATATTGGAAACAATGAGCTTTGATCCTTTATTGAGTTTTTTTATCATGGTCATAGCAGAGTCATCCAGGATATTGCCACGCATGGTATTGCCATAAATCGTCATACCCGATTCGTTAAGTATGACTAAATGAAAAGAATAAACCTCGGTTTTCATATCTTCAGGAAAATCAGCGGGATAGGTCTGATAGAGGTTTCCGATTTTATCAAGTTCATTTTTTTTTATAATTCCTTGTCTTTCAGCTTCAAATCTGGGAACAATTTCCGGAAGTTTTTTTGATGTTACAGTTTTTACCTCACAAATGACCTTTTTATAATAGAGTTTTAGCTTCAGTTCTTCGCCTTCAGTTTGAGGAAAAAAAGTAAAAGTACTGTCATTCCGCCTGTTGATATAGCCTGCGCTTATTTTTATATTGATGTCTTCAGGATTGCAACCGTTCATCTTTATGTATACAAAACCTTCAGTGCCTATAAAAAATGATGAAGGCGTCAGCTTGCTGAATTGAGGCACATTGCCGGTAAAATTTGAAAAAAGAACACTTATAAGAAATAATAGATTCATTATATTTTGAAATTTACTGAGTGTATTTTTACAACTTTATGTCTGAACGAAAAATGGGATAATTTTTGAGCGAAAATGGTCATAAGGTATCTTCATATTTTTTAGCCATTATATTTACTTTTTTATCCAAACTCTTTTTCTCTTGCAATCATTTAGCAGGATATCCAGAACCTATGATGACTGGTGATGCAATAGAGATATGTAAAACACTCTCCAAACCGGTTTGTTGGAATATTTCTCCAACTTTAGCCGCATTCATTTTTTTAAGTGTAAATGTAAAATGGTGATCTTCTGTTGTGATGGTGCATATTCCGGCATTGTCTTCTATAATTTCTTTTGGCATGAGAATTTTTTTGGCTATATGGTAATTGACACCTAATTTCATGAGTAATGTAAACATTGAAAAATCAAAGGGCCGGACAACATCAGAGCGTTTTTCGATCGATATACTTCTTATTTCTTGATTGGTCAAAAGTACAAGTCTGTTATTTTCTATATTTCTAAAGTAGGCACCCAATCCATTTTTAAAAAACGAAAGTGAGACATTATGTGTTGGACCCGCTATGCCATAGCCAGGGTCACAATATTGTAATCCGACGATATGATTATCGAATAATCCCCAAAATTTATTCTTTTCAACTTTTCCACCACAATAGTCATCAATATGTTTTCGAACAACAGTACCGGAATATTTTTTAAGATTGATTATTTTCATGCACAAAAATTATTGTAAAATAGTATCTTTTTGAACTCTTTTTGCTACTTTGTCCAGGTCGGTCATGGCCCCAAATTCGGCTCTGTAAGCCATACCAAGACCATATTTTTCTCTCAGCTCTGTAAAATTGACCGGATCTAAATCATTTTTGCCATATAGTCTGACCTTGAGTCTCCGGTCTTCCGTCAACCGAAACTCCACCGCAAAATCCAAAAGTATCTGATTGATATCTCTACCTTGATTCTGAAGAACATAATTACCACCCACATCTAAAGAAATTCTGTCATTTTTGAGAAAAACGGTATTGCGAAATCCTATTTCATCCGGTATCAAATCATTATCTACAAATCCATAATTATTATTTCGAACATTCATTCCGAAATCGACTCCAGAAATAAATCCGTTTTCAGATATTCTGGAATTGATGATATTTGTGATATACACAGACAGCTGCGATGTCAAAAATTCACTCAAAGTATTAACAGATGCGGATTGAATTCCTGCGGTACCAAATGCGTCTGAGACTCTGTTGGATGGTAAAAATGAATTAAATACTATCAACCCCATAGCCTGACCATTCAACTCAAGTTCATTGCTCCGGATAGAACGTAATTTAGATTCAGCAAAATTGGCCACATCTCCGGTAAGATTGGGGAAAGCAAGGTCAAATTTTATTTCCGGTTTGTAAAGTGTACCACCCAGCTTGAGTTTAAGGTCGACTTCAGTATTTTGCCTGGCAAGATTGATGTCCGCCGTGCTTGCCAAAGTCAAATACTCGTTAATAAATTGTTCGATCGGTGTTCTTGCACGATAGTTGGCAGTCATATCCAGGGTTGCATTTACGGGATCACCCGTCCATCGGATCGAACCGCCTCTCTGTACCACAAATGGTTTTGCCACAGGCAGTAATGCCACTGTGAAGAGGTATTGTCCTTGTTCGATTTCATAGTTTCCGAAAATTTCAAAATCACCTTCTCTGGTGATGTCGATTTTCATATTTCCTCTGCCGGTACCTCGTATTATATCTCCTTTCGCTTCGTTGAATATCAGGCTAAGTTCGGCTTCAGGAGTGATGGTGATCGTCATTTCAATATTGATACCTTCTATGGCAGTATTTTTTTTCAGTTCTCCCGATTGATCGCCTTTTTTCACAAATTTGATAAAATTCTGATCGATTGTGGATTGAGTATTCCCTACAGGAATAAAAAGTTTTGTCCCGGGTCCAGAAGTTGCATTGATTTTCATGTTTACTTTAGAAAATAACCCCTTAAATTCAGCGGTCACAGGGCCGACGCCATATCCATAGTAGGAGGGGTTGTCAGCCTTAGTTGTATTCAGAGCCACAACATTATTTCCTGTGATGGTGGCATTGACCCCCATATTTTTAAATAAATCATGCGTCAATCCTCCTCTTATGACACCGATGGATCCGTTCTGGTCTGAAATTCTAGCTCCATCGAGATCAATCAACTTATTGCTTAACCGGAATTTTTGCTGATCAAAGGAATAAGTAGCACCGGTATATTTTAAGGTAGCTTTTCCTTTTTGTACTATTCCTTCACCTGACAGATTGAGTTGGTTTGCAGCACCTGTCAATGCCAGATCTGCGTTGATGTGGCCTGAAGTATTTTTAATACCATCTTTGAGCAGATACTCGAGCAATTTCAATGGTGCCTCTCTTAATTTGATTTTGCTATCTACAAATTTTAATTTTTCATCATATGTTGCTTTTATGGCAAGAAAGTCGCCAATAGAAATATTTGCCTTGAAAGGGACATTTTTAAGTTTAGTGGCATCGATAAATATTGATCCATATGGATCGCCATTGACAGTAAATTGTGGTACATTGACATACCCGGACAATTGCTTGTCTTCTGCATACAAATCTTCCAATCGCCCTGAAATATTACTATTGCCGGCAAATTTCATTTTATCATACTTTATGATTCCATTTAGTATGTTCAGATCAAAATTGGATATATCTAATGTGAGGCCTTTATTGTTATTGACGTCATTCAATTCAAAAGATCTGCTTCCATCTGAAATAATCATGTTTTCCAGACTGATGTAACCTTTTCCAAAAGTCGCATTGTTTTTGGAGTCAATTTTCCATGTGGTACCCAGCAAAACCATCAGATTGTCAGTAAATGAAAGATCATACCCTTTCAGATGGGGTACCAAAGTACCTTTGATGTCAAATGTTTCCAAAGTGTCAATGATCTTGTCTGTAGAAAATGCAAAACTGATAGTATCGCCTTTCATCTTGGTTTGCAGGTCGATGGGATTAAATTTTCTACCGATCACATAAGTGGAAACAATATGAATAAGTATGTCTCCTTCTTTTTTGTCAGACGATACAAGAAGCTGAATATTTTGGAGAGAATCATTGTTAATTCTTATCAAAGGTATTTCTGAAGCAATTGAAATTTCACTTTTATAAGTATCTATCCTACCTTTGAGACTGAGATTATTGAAATAGCTGTTATTAAGTCCGGCGAGCGACAAAAAGTTTTTACTATCCTTAATCTGAATATTGAAATCAAATTTCTGATGTTCCTGAAGATTTTCTGCTACTACTTTCCAGTCTTTTGTAAGGAGCGGGTAGTTGGTCAATATGATTTTTTTTGCTGCTTTAACCACATTAGGAAGATCATACTTTCCATCCATGGTCATCTTACCAAGATCGCTATCCAACATGAGTAACCTGGTTTTGTTGACTGTGTTTTTTGACTCTATTTTTAGTTTTTCTACATTATAAATAGTGTCTTGTGCCATAATATTCAATGCAGAAATATCAATATTTCCGGTAAAGTCATTGATATTGGTGCCGGAAACATCCAACTCCATATTTCCCTTGAATGCCAAAGGATTTTTCGAGAGATTTAATGCAAATAAGTCGAGTTTATTCACTTCAGATTTGAAATTGAGGAAGGCGCGATTATTTAAATATTCCACATTGCCTTTGAAAATAAAATCTACATTTTCATCTGAGATCCTAAAACCACCCTTAAACGTATTCTTATTGATTTTTCCGTTTAAGACAAAGTCTTTGTAATTGTATTTTTTAAAGATCAGAGAATTTACCGTAGCATTTAGATCTGCTTTAACGGTATTTAGTGTCAATCCTCGTCCATCATTCACCTTGGATCTAAAACTTACCAATCCTATATCTTTGTTATCTGCCCAGATTCCGAGATTGAAATTATTGACATTCAGAGTCCCTGAGTAGTTGGCCTTTTCTTCACCGGAAGTAATGTCGAGCCTCATATCCAATTCTGCGTTACCAATATCAGTCCTTAATTTACCGTAAGCCACAAAGTCTTCAAGATACCCATCAAATCTTCCTGTAAAGTTGATCGAACCGAGTTTATAAAAGTTGTCCGGCGGATTAAAATTAGGAATGACCATCTTCAGTCTTCGCATTGATGTTTCAAATCTGTCAAGTTTTATATTCAATACTGTATTCGCCGGATCAAGCAAATCACGTATTGAATGTACCTTTCAGATTCATTTTATCACCAAGCTTTATAGCCACATCTCTGCCACCAAGATTATTGATCTTGCCATAATATCTGCCACTGATATCAATGATTTCATCCATATTTTTTTTGATGACTGGTACTTTTTCCAGTCCTTTTACAAAATGTGCTAAATCTCTTAGGTGGACTTTAGATGATTTAAGCTCTGCATTGAGGATCACCTCATTGGAAAAATCTGAAAAGGCTGTAAAATCTGCAAAATTCATTCTAAACCTGTCAGTAATCTTTGTTTTGCCCATATCGACTATGAGACCATTGAGCTGGATAGTCTCATTTGTAACAAAGACCGTATCACTCTTGATATTTCTGATCTGATACCCTGTATTGTCTTCGGCATTGATGCCTTCAATTTTGGATGTCAACTGCCCATCTCTCAAAACCGTGTTGGTAACAATCAGATTTAAATCCCTGAAAAAGAAGTTTTTATAATCAAGCTGATCTTTTAAATCCGTATCCGACATTACCAGTTTGTTTTGAATACCAAAAAAACCATTTTTAATGCTCAGGTCTTTAAGCAAAAAGACTAACGGATTTTTGTCTGTGGCTAAAGAACTGTTGTTCGTTTCATCTGAGTTGTTTGTATCTTCGCTGTAGCATGCATAATCATAGGTGACAGACTGAAAATACGGACTATCCAGCAAAATATATGAAATATCATATTCATTGCATGCCAAATCAAGATAATTGATATCAATGTGCCCTGATTTTAATTTTATCTGTTGGTATTTACCTTTATTTTTATCATCATTGAGTATATCAATTTTGCTTAAATCTATCTCTTTGACATCCAAAAGTAGTGGGTTAGTACCGGTTTTATTTTTATCAGAAGATGACAACCGTTCTAAGAATTGGCTAAAGTTGCTTTGTTTTTCACCCAGTTCAGTAAGGATGTGCAGCTTGACATCTTTGATACCAATGTAAGATAAGTCCAATTGATTTTTAAAAAGGAAAAAGAGATTTTTTCGCAACGAAATATTGAGTGCTCCAAGATGAAGTATAGTATCTTTCTGATCATCAATGATATCCACTTGTTGTAGAATGATACCATCTAATGGATTGATTTTGATCCTTTGGGCATTGATGTGGGTATTTGTAGCTTTAGAAATATAGGCTGTCACTTTTTGACCCAACCAGGTCTGAACTTGAGAAAACTGCAGTAAAAGAATAATCACCAACAGCAGTACTACAATCATAGAGAATACTCTCCTGAACCATTTGATGACCGAAGGTCTTTCAGTATTCCAAAACTGTGGAGTTTTCTTTTCTTCCAAAACTTAAGATGTATATATCACTACAATGACGGTAAAGATACAGCTTTTAACGCATTTCAGAATGGTTTTAACAGATAATTAAATATTGGCAAACAATGTTTTTTTATAGAGACATTTTTGTTTCTTTTTTTTCATCATCCAATAAACTCAAGCTAAATATAAATAAGGAAGCTTTGTTTTTTATTTATTTTTGTGACTAAATTAATTAAACAGCACAACATTAGTCCAGATTGGATAAAGTTTGAGTAAATTTTAAATAATATTTATATTAAAAACAGCTTCATTAGACACATTATAAGTTTTTTATGAAAAGAATAAAAAATTTAAAGATTATTTTGTTTTTTTTATTGATTTCGCCATCAATAAATGGACAAGATATACTGCATATTCAAGTTGACTCGACCAATATAAACTCTTCTCCAAATCTGAAAATATCATCTTATGTTGATTTTTATTATGGTACAAGATCCAATAGCAGCGAGGAGACAATACCTTATTTTGTAAGCAATAATAAATCCAATGAATTTACTATAAATTTGGCTTATGTTGAATTAAGCTACAAAAACAAAGATGTCAGGTTTAAATTTTTGCCAGGTTTTGGGACTTACATGAATGCTAATTATATGAGTGAGCCGGCTACGTTAAAGCACTTGCTGGAAGCAACAGGCGGCTTTTGCCTATCTCAAAAAAGACAGATTTGGATTGATGGAGGTGTCTTGAGTTCTCCATACACAAATGAAACTGCTATCAGCCGGGATCACTTAATGTACACCCGTAGTATGGCACCTGAAAATGTACCTTATTATTTGTCAGGGATAAAGTTGACATTTCCGTTGTCTAAAAAAATAACACTATACACTTATCTGATAAATGGTTGGCAGCAAATTAAAGACAACAATGAAAAGAAGTCTGTAGGTACCCAACTGGAATTCAAACCTAATGCTAAGCATACTATTAACTGGAATACTTATATTGGTGACGAGAGGTCAGCCACAGCACCACAAAATAGGATGAGGTATTTTTCAGACATTTTTTGGTTGTATAACCTTGATGGGAAGTGGTCTATGACTTCATGCATTTACCTTGGAAAGCAGGAACAAGTCAAAGGGAACTTGAAAAATAGCCACTATTGGTGGCAGGCCAATGCCATTTTTAGGCATAGATTTAATGATAAGTGGTCAATTTCAGGCAGACTAGAATATTTTAATGATCCTGATTATATAGTCGTTTCTCCAATAAATGAAGGGGCTCACAAATTTGACGTTTTTAGTCAAAGCATTGCTATTAACTACTGCATAAAATCAAATGCTTTATTCAGAATGGAAGGAAGAAATTTTAGGTCCTCCAGTGATATTTTTTTTTAACATCAAATTCAGACCAGGTTTCAAACATGTTTTGGATGGTTTCAAATATTACAGTATGGTTTTAAGTTATATTTTTATTCTATATATTTGCCAAAATAAATTTGTTTGTCAGATTAGTAATAGTAATTTTGCCAACCTGATTTTAAATATTTTGTATCCTTGTTACAAGACATGATAAGTTAAAAGCTCAATTATTTGAAAAAATTAAATTTTGATGTAAATTAAAACAAAAAAATGATAGAAATAGTAAAGGGGTTATTTGACTTCATAATGCATATAGACAGCCACTTATTTATAATGATAGGTGATTATGGTGTTTGGGTATATATTATTTTGTTTTTGATCATATTTGTGGAAACCGGATTAGTAGTAATGCCATTTTTACCGGGAGACTCACTTTTATTTGCTGCGGGTGCTTTTTGTGCAGGCGTGGTAAATGATGCCGGAGAGACAGCTCAATTAAATATCTGGCTTGTTTTGTCTTCCTTATTTATTGCAGCGATTATTGGGGATGGTCTCAATTATTGGCTTGGCAAAAACATAGGCTTAAAAATGCTGCAATGGGAAATAAAAGGTTATCGTCCCGTAAAAGAAAAATATATCGAACAAACGCAGCATTTTTATGCCAAACATGGGCCGAAAACGATCATTCTAGCCAGGTTTGTCCCAATAGTCAGAACTTTTGCACCATTTGTTGCCGGGATTGGTAAGATGCAGTACAGCCAATTTTTCAGATTCAATATCATTGGAGGTTTTGTGTGGGTGGTAGGTTTGACACTTACAGGGTATTTTTTTGGAAATATTCCTATAGTCAAGGAGAATTTTGAAACAGTTATATTCTCAATTATTGGCATCTCTGTATTACCAATAATTATTGAAGCTTTCAGACACCAATTTTTCAGTGTTAAAAATTCTAATCAATAATATATTCAAAAATTCAGTACAAAACACGTTGCCAATACTCATTTGCCCCAATCTGAACTAACTTTCTAATTTTCTTTTACAATATTTCAGGTAGTTTTGCCTGGTCAATATCGTTTATTTTAGCAGGTCACTATCTAAATGATTACTTATTATTGAGATATAATTATGATATTGGGAAACATCTTGGTTATATTGTTCTTTTCATTGTGCTGGTTACAACCATTCCTTTTATCACCAAGTTAGTTTTCTTAAGTTTCAAAAATAAATGATATAAATATTTTATCGCAGTTTAGTAAGCCATCGAAATTTCTTAATATCATCTGAGTACATTTAATAAAAGTTTCCTGAAACCCATAATGAGATTTGCAGGAAACTTTAAATTTAATTGGAATTTTGATATGCGGTAAAATGATCATTTATTCAGTTCAGCCCTGATTTGATTGAGTGCTGAACCCCATTTTACCCAATCTATCTGTGCCTGATTGTAAGTGTGTGCTGCTTCAATATATTCATCAGTACCATCTGCATGATGCAATTGAATTAGAAGGTTTTTACCAGGTGCCATTTCATTGAATCCCAGGATAAACACTTCATCATCCTGTCTGATTTTGTCATAATCTGCTGGATTGGCAAATGTTAGGGCCAGCATACCTTGCTTTTTTAGGTTGGTTTCATGGATTCTTGCAAAAGACTTCACCATTACTGCCTTCACTCCAAGGAACCTTGGCTGCATAGCGGCATGTTCTCTTGATGATCCTTCACCGTAATTTTCTTCACCAAAAACGATGGTGCCGATACCAGCAGACTGATAAGTTCTTGCCGCATCAGGAACAGGCATATAATCTCCGTTCACATAATTGATGACTTTGTTGGTTTCATCATTGAATGAATTAACTGCACCGATCAGTGTATTGTTAGATATGTTGGCCAAATGTCCACGATAGGTCAACCATGGACCTGCCATCGAAATATGGTCTGTTGTACATTTGCCTTTTGCCTTGATGAGTATGCGCATACCTGTCAGTTGGTCGGCAGTTATAGGATTAAATGGTTCCAAAAGCTGAAGTCGGTCGGATGTGGGAGCGACTTTCACCTCTACCCTACTGCCATCTGCTGCAGGTGCTATAAACCCTGCATCTTCTACAGCAAATCCTTTTGAAGGCAGTTCATCACCTGTCGGCGCATCCAGCATCACTGCTTCGCCCTTATCATTGATGAGTGTATCTGTAAGAGGGTTGAAATCCAACCTTCCTGCGATAGCCAATGCGGTAACCAGTTCAGGTGATGCTACGAATGCATGCGTGTTGGGGCTACCGTCAGCTCTTTTAGCAAAGTTTCTATTGAATGAATGGACAATGCTGTTTTTTGGTGCATTTTTTGGATCTTTAAATCTCGCCCACTGACCTATACATGGACCGCAGGCATTGGCAAAGACCAACGCGTCAATACCATTGAGGATGTCAATGAGTCCATCCCTTTCTATAGTATATCTCACCAATTCAGATCCCGGCGTTACAGTCAACTGTGCTTTAGGTTTGATACCTTTGTCTATGGCTTGTTTGGCAACAGATGCTGCCCTTGATATATCTTCATATGAGGAGTTAGTACATGAGCCGATAAGGCCATACTCCAACTCCAAAGGCCAGTCATTTGCTACAGCCACTTCTTTCATTTTTGATACAGGCGTGGCCAAGTCGGGAGTAAAAGGACCATTTAGCAGTGGCTCAAGTTCGTTCAGATTGATTTCTATGATTTGGTCAAAGTATTTTTCCGGAGACTCGTAACATTCAGGGTCAGCTGTGAGATGTGCTGCAATGCTGTCGGCCATTTCTGCTACGTCGGCTCTGTCAGTAGATCTCAGATATCTGGACATGGATGCATCATAACCAAATGTGGAAGTGGTAGCTCCTATCTCGGCACCCATATTGCATATAGTACCTTTTCCTGTGCATGACATAGAGATTGCACCTTCTCCGAAATACTCTACTATCGCACCGGTACCACCTTTTACAGTCAGAATTCCAGCTACTTTGAGTATTACATCTTTTGGTGACGACCATCCTGACAGTTTACCGGTAAGTTTTACTCCGATGAGTTTTGGCATTTTAAGTTCCCACGCCATCCCAGCCATCACATCTACGGCATCCGCCCCTCCTACACCTATAGCTACCATACCTAGACCACCTGCATTAACTGTATGTGAATCTGTACCAATCATCATTCCACCCGGAAAAGCATAGTTTTCCAGGACTACCTGATGTATGATGCCGGCTCCTGGTTTCCAGAATCCTATTCCGTATTTATCTGAAACTGAACTTAAAAAATCAGTAACTTCCTTATTGATCTCATTGGCAATGGCGAGATCTTCTTCAGCACCCACTTTCGCCTGGATAAGGTGGTCACAGTGCACTGTGCTGGGTACAGCCACTTTGGTTCTGCCGGCAGTCATAAACTGAAGAAGAGCCATCTGAGCGGTAGCATCCTGCATAGCTACTCTGTCAGGCGAAAAGAATACATAATCTTTTCCCCTTTTGTAATCCTGAAGCGGCGAATCAGGATGTAAATGAGCATATAATATCTTTTCAGATAACGTAAGTGGTCTTCCCAATGCCTTTCTGGCTGCTTCAACTTTGCTACCAAAAGCATCGTATGTTGCTCTAATCATTTCTATATCAAAAGCCATAACTCATATATTTGATTTGGAAGGCAAATTTAAAGATTAAAATAATGTTTAATAACAAAATCCAACAAAATAAGAAAATAAAAATCTATTTGCAATAAGACAGAGCGTAGAAATGAAGTTGTAGTTTCGATTGGTTAAATGTCAGGTAGTCTGATAGTAATTTGAAATAAATGTTGTAAAAGTAGTGGTGATCTTGAGATAGTTACTTTAATTTGCATTAAAATTGTAAAGCCAAAATGTTTACTGAATACCTAAAATTAGGAATGGATCACATTCTGGATCCAAATGGGTATGACCACATCCTCTTTGTGACGGTACTTTGTTCTCTTTACAGTCCTGAAGAATGGAAAAAACTTGTCATTCTGGTTACTGCCTTTACACTTGGACATAGTCTTACGCTTGGTTTAGCAGCATTCGAAGTAGTAAGTTTCTCATCAGATGTGGTAGAAATTTTAATACCTGTCACAATTATTCTAACTGGTTTATATAACATAATAATGACTTTAACACCAAAATATGTGATCGGTAACTTTCACATAAATTACCTCTTGGCTGCGGGATTTGGCTTGATTCATGGATTGGGTTTTTCCACTTTTTTTAAAGCAATAATGGGGCGGACCGAAGAAATCATCCGGCCACTTTTTGCTTTTAATATAGGGGTTGAAGTCGGACAGCTAATAATTGTGGCCTTGATATTGATGATTGGGTATATCCTACTGAATATCATAAAGCTTAAAAAACCTTATTGGACACTTTCTATATCTTTACTATCTATGTTCGTAGCTTCTCATTTACTTTTGCAAAAAATATAATTAAACAACGATATGACATATCCAAACTTACTTGCGCCACTTGATCTTGGATGGACGACCATAAAAAACAGGGTTCTGATGGGCTCTATGCACACCAATCTAGAAGAGATCCCCGGAGGATTTGAAAGAGCTGCTGTTTATTTTGCTGAAAGAGCCAAAGGTCAGGTCGGCATTATTGTGACAGGAGGTATTGCTCCCAATGCTGAGGGTTGTGTTGCAGCACATGCCGCAAAATTAACCACCAATGAAGAAATAGCAAGGCACAAAGTCATTACTGATGCCGTACACCATGAAGATGGAAAAATATGTATGCAGATCCTTCACACAGGGCGGTACGGGTATCATCCCGGCATTGTAGCACCATCACCGATACAAGCACCTATCAACTTTTTTAAACCCCGGGAAATGTCTGAAGAAGATATTGAGAGAACCATCGATGACTATGTGCAATGTGCCCTTTTAGCTCAGAAGGCTGGATATGATGGTGTAGAAATCATGGGTTCAGAAGGATATCTTATCAACCAGTTTATAGCCAGGAGAACCAATCACCGTGAAGACCAATGGGGAGGAGATTATCAAAACAGGATCAAATTTCCCATAAAAATTGTTAAAAAAACCAGAGAAGCAGTTGGTGAACATTTTATCATCATTTACAGACTCTCCATGTTGGATTTGGTGGAGGACGGTAGTACATGGCCGGAAGTGGTCATACTTGCCAAAGAAATCGAAAAAGCAGGTGCTTCACTCATAAATACCGGAATCGGGTGGCATGAGGCCAGAGTACCTACGATAGCAACTCTGGTCCCAAGAAAAGCATTTGCATGGGTCACAAAAAAACTAAAATCTGAAGTCAATATTCCTTTGATAGCTGTCAACAGAATCAACTCTCCTGAGACCGCTGAAGAAGTCCTCTCTGAAGGATGTGCTGATATGGTATCTATGGCCAGACCAATGCTGGCAGATGCAGATTTAGTGTTGAAAGCCATGGAAGGTCGCTCAGATGAGGTCAATACCTGTATTGCATGTAATCAGGCATGTTTAGACCATACATTCCAATTGAAAATATCTTCTTGTCTCGTCAATCCAAGAGCGTGTCATGAAACTGAAATAAATTATGTCCCTGCCGCTGAGATAAAAAATATTGCTGTTGTAGGTGGTGGACCTGCAGGCCTTGCCTTTGCGCATATTGCTGCTTTGAGAGGGCATCGGGTGACACTTTATGAAGCTTCCGGGACACTGGGCGGACAGTTTCAGCTTGCAAAAGAAGTACCAGGCAAGGAAGAATACAAAGAGACGGTCAGATATTTTGAAAAAATGATGTCAAAGCATCAGGTTGATGTCAGGATCAATCATCGGGTAAACCATCAGGAATTGCTTTCCTTGAATTACGATGAAATAGTTCTGGCTAATGGTATCATCCCAAGGAAACTCACTATTCAGGGCCATGACCACAAGAAAGTAGTGAGTTATGCAGATGTGTTGCGTGGACATGTTGTTGCAGGCAATAGAGTGGCCATCATTGGTGCCGGTGGAATAGGATTTGACGTTGCAACGTATTTGACACATAGCCAGCCAAATGAAAATGAAATACGTGCTTTCCTGCAAGAATGGGGAGTGGACGACATGTATCAGCAAGGCGGAGGATTGAAGGTGCCGCAACCGGAGCCTTCACAGAGAGAAGTATTTTTATTAAAAAGGTCTACAGGAAAACATGGTGCCACTCTTGGCAAAACCACAGGATGGATTCATAAGGCACATCTTGCCCATAAAAAGGTGAAAATGTTGGCCGATGTCAATTATATAAAAGTGGATGACCAAGGGCTGCATATCGATATCAAAGGCGAACAATCAGTTTTGAATGTAGATCATGTTGTAGTTTGTGCGGGACAGGAGCCTGACCGTAGATTGTTTGATGCACTCAGTGCTGAGGGCTTAAAGCCTCATCTCATAGGCGGGGCTGATGAAGCTGCTGAACTGGATGCCAAAAGAGCCATTCATCAGGCATGTACGCTGGCTTCGCAAATATAATGAACTGTGACTTTGAACACAAATTAAATAAATATATAATGTGTAATAAATTGATTTTGAAATATTTTATCTTTGGTTTGGTGTTCATATTATTAGCGAGCTGCAAGGATGATGCAGCAGATATGATCATCAAAAATGCCAATATTTATGCTGTGGACTCCACTTATACCAATGCCAACTCAATAGCCATCAAAGATGGACTTATTGTACATATTGGCTCTGAAGGAGAAATGACATCATACACAGGAAAAAATACTGAAACGATCGATGCAGGGGGCAACTTTGTTATGCCAGGTTTTATCGAAGGGCATGGTCACTATTCCGGTTTGGGCTACTCTCTGATCAATCTCAATTTTCTAACTTCAAAAAGCTGGGAGGAAATCGTTTCAGCAGTAGGAAAAAAAGCTAAAGAAAGTAAACCGGGTGAATGGATCATAGGCAGAGGATGGCATCAGGAAAAATGGGATAGCATACCCAAACAAAACATGTACAATTATCCTTATCATTACACCCTTAGTGAAGTGTCGCCTGACAATCCTGTCTTATTGTACCATGCTTCAGGCCATTCTGTCTATGCCAATCAAAAAGCGATGGAATTGGCTGGTGTTAATAGAGAAACACCTAATCCTGTAGGTGGTGAAATCGTCAGAAATGATCAAGGTGAAGCTATAGGAGTATTTGAAGAAAGAGCGATGGGAATTTTAAGCAGTAAATACAGAGAATATCAGGCTTCTTTAGACAAGGCAAAATTAGATTCTATATGGTATCAGGCAGTATTTACAGCTGAAGAAGAATGCTTGAAAAAAGGAGTCACTTCGTTTCAGGATGCAGGAAGCAGTTTTGAAGAGTTGGATAAATATGAAAAACTTGCTATAGATGGAAAAATGAAAGTAAGGTTGTGGGCAATGGCGCGACACCCTGTAAAAGTACTTGACGGAAAAGTGGCCAATTATAAAAGAGTAAATGTGGGCAACAATTTTTATACTTGCAATGCCATCAAATCAGAAGTTGACGGTGCTTTAGGAGCCTTTGGGGCTTGGTTGCTGGATTCATATGCCGATAAACCAGGTTTTAAGGGTCAAAATACCACTGATATATATGATGTTAAAAAAATAGCTGATATGGCTATGGCTGCTGATATGCAGTTTTGTGTACATGCCATCGGTGATCGGGCCAATCGCGTCGTTTTGGATATTTACGAAGGGCTCATGGGGCAGCATCCGGATAAAAAAGACCTGAGATGGAGGATCGAACATGCACAGCATCTCAATCCTGATGACATTCCAAGATTTAAAAAGAATGGCATCATTGCTTCTATGCAAGGTATACACTGTACTTCTGATGCCCCGTTTGTGGTAAAAAGATTGGGAACCGAAAGAGCTAAATATGGAGCTTATCCGTGGAGATCTCTCCTGGATAAAGGCGTTGTGATAGCCAATGGGACAGATGCTCCTGTAGAAGATGTGGACCCTATCAAAAGTTTTTATGCTTCGGTTACCAGAAAGCGAGAAGACTCAGGTCTTGTGTTTTTTGCAGAACAATGTATGACGAGAGCAGAGGCTATCTATTCCTATACATTGGGAAATGCATTTGCTGCTTTTGAAGAAAAATTTAAAGGCTCTTTGAGACCTGGTAAAGTAGCTGATATTGTCATACTAAGCCAGGATCTTATGAAATGTACCGATGATGACATTCTGAAAACAAAAATTCTGTACACCATCACAGATGGAAAGGTAAGACATAAATTATAATATAAGGGTTCACAATGATCCCCATAACATAAAATAATGAATAAAAAACAATGGTATGATTATATACCGCATCCAGTAGTACTTTTATGTGGAATGCTGATATTGGCAGCCATATTGAGTTATATCATTCCTGCAGGCAGTTTTGATAGAGCGGAGATAGATGGACAAACTGAGTGTGGTGCCAGGTTCATATAAAACCATAGAACAATCTCCTTTATCATTGATGGATATGTTTATGGCATTGCCTTTAGGTTTTAAGACCGCGGTAGATATTATATTTATAGTAATGGCCAGTGGCATCATGTTTGGGTTTATGGAAAAATCGGGAGCTATAGAAAATGCTATAGGAACTCTTGTCAAGAAAATGGGAATAGAAAGAAAATATCTGATAGTATTTATCATGACTTTTGTATTTGGATCATTGGGCGTCTTTTGTGGGATATGAAAATAATATCGCAATGATTCCTATTGGTTGTCTTTTGAGCCTTGCATTGGGCGGTGATCTGATGCTGGCCGCCGGAATGTCAGTAGGTGCTATTACAGTGGGTTTTGGGCTTTCGCCATTTAATCCATATACGATAGGGACAGGACAAAAATAGCCCAATTGCCCCTGTTTTTCTGGTTGGGCATTTACGGACAATATTATGTATGGGCTTGACTATTCTGGCATTTTTACAATATAAGATATTTTAAAAAGATTCCCACGACCTGAAGAAAGCTTGCATCAGGTATTGACAGCCATGGATTTGCTTTGTCCAAACCATTGGAACAATACAGTATGAGCAAAAAAGACTTATCTATTTTTCTGACTTTTGTCATTGGTATCGTCGTCATACTTTATGGAGTCTTTGTGCACCATTGGTTTATCAATCAGATCTCTGCCATCTTTTGTATTATCACCCTGATCATAGGGATCATCGACAGAAATTCAGGGAAAGAATTTGGAAATATTGTCTTAAATCTGTTGGCCATGTGGCCCCGGGAGCATTCCTTGTGGGATTGGCTACTTCTATTAAAGTCGCATTGGAGATGGGAAATATAAGTGATACCATTTCTCATCATTTGGCTCAGTCCCTTACGCATTTGCCGCTTGCGCTATCTGCGGTAGGTATGGTTTTTGCTCAAATTGCTATGAATCTTGTGATACCTTCAGGAAGTGGCCAGGCTTTGGCCACATTACCAGTTATGGTACCCGTAGGAGAACTTTTGGGTATGACAAGGCAGACTACTGTGCTTGCCTTTCAGGTGGGTGATGGTGTCTCTAACCTGATCAATCCTTCTCAGGGTGGTATCATCGCAATGCTAAGTATGTGCAGAATTCCCTTCGACCGGTGGTTGAGATTTATTTTTCCTTTATTTATCATTATTTTTCTGATATCCCTTATTTTTGTCGGAATCAGTGTTCCATTCAAATATGGTCCTTTTTAACAAATAAGTCATATGATTGGGCAAATTAAAAATATCATATCTTCATTTTTTTATTCAATAGCATCCTTAAAATCCGGTGCTATAAAATACATTCTTATTACAGGCTTCATAGCATTGTTGATATTTGGAGTAATGATCTGGGGAGCTTGGATGCTTGCGGGATACGGTGCTTCAATTGTCGCAGTTTTAACACCATGGCAATGGGCTAATGAATCCACGCTCTTAAGTTTTATTATTGGTTTGGGTCTGATCATTGGCTTTATCCTCATTCTGAAATACATTTTGCTGATAGCCTTGTCACCATTGTTAAGTTATATCTCTGAAAAAGCAGAAAAATCACTCAATAGGGAATATGATATCAGAGGATTTTCAGCAGCGACATCAGCAGCGAGAAGTGTAAGGATCAACATGCGCAATATGGTAAAGGAGATTTTCCTGACGATACTTTTACTTATAGCTGGCCTGATCCCAGGATTGAATCTGATAGCTATTCCACTGTTATTTATAGTACAGGCTTATTTTACAGGTTTTGGCATCATGGATTTTTATCTTGAACGGCATATGACTTTTCGGGAGACGCTAGGTGAAGTGTATCGTCACAAATATGCATCCATCATACTCGGTGGTATTTTTATGCTGTTATTTGCCATTCCGGTGCTCGGGGCGATAGTCGCGCCCTATTTCACCACAGTGGCCGGCACGCAATATTTCCTAAAAAACAGACTGAACCTACAACCTACAACCTACCACCTAAAACCTAATCCTTAACTCCTAAAAACCTACCCCCTAAAAACCTAAAACCTAATACCTAAATAATAACATGGAACAATACGCTCAAATCCTTAATTATGCTATTCCTTTTTTCCTTGTGCTGATTGCCATCGAATATGGTGCAAGTTGCTTTATGCACATAGGTGTCAACAGGTTGTTTGATACGATCTCCAGTCTGAGTAGTGGTCTGACCAATGTGATCAAAGACGTACTTGGATTAGTGATTGTCATAGTGAGCTACAAATGGTTTTATAATCATTTTGCTGTTTTCACCATCCAATCGACATGGATGCTATATGTTCTGGCATTTATTGGCATTGACTTTGCCGGCTATTGGGTCCATAGATGGAGCCATGAGATCAATGTTTTCTGGAACAGACATATCATCCACCACAGCAGTGAAGAGTACAATCTTTCATGTGCACTCAGACAATCGGTTTCAGAAATATTTGCATTGTTTACTTTTACATATATTCCTATGGCCATCATCGGCATACCGGTGGAGATCATCGCCATCGTAGGACCTATCCAACTTTTTGCCCAGTTTTGGTACCATACCAGACTCATCGGTAATATGGGATGGTTGGAGCATATTATTGTAACGCCTTCTCACCATCGTGTTCATCATTCTATCAACCCGGAATATATGGACAAGAACTATAGTCAGATTTTTATCATCTGGGATAAGATTTTTGGGACTTTTCAGCCCGAGATGAAGGATGTGCCTCCAGTGTATGGTGTCACCAGAGCTGTCAAAACCTGGAATCCATGGATCATCAACTATCAGCATCTCTGGCTTCTTTTTAAAGATGCATGGAGAACAAATTCATGGTGGGATAAAATCAGGATTTGGGTCATGCCTACCGGGTGGAGACCTACAGATGTTGCAGAAAAATATCCCGTACCCTACACAAAAGACATATATCACAGACCGAAGTACGATGTAAAGGCATCCGGATTTCTCAAAATATGGTCTTCTTTGCAATTGATATTGACAATGTTGCTGATGATGTACCTATTCAACAATATTGGTGATATAGCACCGGCTCACATACTTTATTATGGAGTGTTTTTATTCATTTCAGTATTTGCATATACCAGTCTGATGGATGGCAGCGGACTATCTGTTTTGGCAGAATCAGTAAAAATGCTTTTAGGGATTTATCTATACCTATCTAACGGTAATTCATGGTTTGGATTAGAAAAAACCATCAGTTTTGGTAACACATTCATGATAGCTTACCTCATACTATCTATGGTGTTTACTATTTATTTTTATCTGGCAGATCGACCAGTGGAAGAGGACGTGACGGATGATTTGTTGGTCATGGGATAAGGTTTTTAAAATGGGAGACTTCACGAGATGTGTGTGTGTGTGTTAAAAATCTTACTTTAGCCTGACTAATAATCCTTTTCTCTTTACAATTTTTTTTGTAATCCCATTGAATATCCCTTGCTTTTAGTATCCATCTGGCCATGTCCAATGTATCGATTTGCATAACGTCGGTGTATAATATAAATGCATCCTGAAACTTACCTTTACTGTGTTCAAGCTGTGGCTCATCAAAACTTTTGCCACTCCAGAAAAACATGCGAATGCCAGCTTTAGAGTATGTTTAAACTTTTATCATTTGGCTCCAAGCGGCAAATTTAATTTTATCCAGCGTTATATTTTTCGGCGTACCGTGTCAAGCTATGCTTGAGCTTCCGGCTATATTCAGTATTCGCTGCGAGCAGCTGCTCGCAGTTCCTTCTTTATTGAGTAAAGTATTTTACTCAATTCTCGTCACAGACGAGACCATTCAGTCATCTTGTCCAAAATTAAATTTCCTCGCTTTCGCTCAAACATAAAAATTTAAACATACTCTTAATTTTACTATACCCTGCTACCGGATTTCCATCCAAAAACCAAACCGGATGACGGTGCCATATCTTGGTTTCAGCTTCTGGTAGATGAGTATCGAGCAATTCCGATAATTGTGCACAAATTATATTATCATTTGCATTAAGTAAATCGTTGTAGGCTTTAATGTCTGGGTTCATTCCGCCAAAAAGTTGATAATGTGATAATGTTAATGCTTTTCTGCATAATTTTTAAAATTGTTGAGGATCATTTGCCATCCTGTCTGCTGAAGGTCCAGAGCATTTTCTGTTTCAGGATCAAAAACTATTGTAACTGTCGTTTTGTCATCTGATTCTGCCATACTTATTGTAGCAATTCTTCCACCAAATTCATAAGTAAAATGATTACCAGGATCCAATTCAGTATATGTAGCCAGGAAATCGAAACCGAAACTACCATCTCTGGCTTCCATACGGGCATAGTAGATGCCGCCGACTCTCATATCATTTTCTGCCTTAGGGCAGTGCCAGCTCGGGTCAGCAAAGTTCCAGTTGACAATATGCTTCGGATTGGTATAATATGCCCAAACTCTATTTTTATCAGCATTAATGACTGCAGAAACTGTGATTTTGTCGTTCATATTTGAATTGGGTTATTAAAATGGATATTTTCCTGCTTTTTTTCAATCATATATCTGGCACTTTGTGTAGCATAAAAAGGCCCTATACTTGCGCCTTTAGTACCAAGACCATTTAACAGATACATTCCTTCTATATTTTCATGTTCCTTAAATACCGGTCTTCTATTTTGCATTGTGGGTCTGATAGCAGCTTTATGACCTATGATTTCATAGGGTATTTTTAGTACCCTTTCCAACTCTGCAGATAATACATCATAGTTTTTCTGCGTTGGATGATCATCAGTGGCATTCTTTTCATAACCGGATCCAACCCAATAGGTATCATCGCCCTGAGGAACAAAAAAGATTCCATCCTTGTACATTTTTTTAAATCCTGCATCGGGTATTTTGACGATCAGTACCTCACCCTTAGAAGGTGCCAATCCTATCTTTGTAAAATAGGGATTTGAAATCGCTCTGTACCCCTCACAAAATACTATCCCTTTGCTTTTATTGTCCTTATAAATAAAACCATCGGTTGATATTTTTAATAGATCATACTGGAAGCACTCTGTTATATATGCTTTTTGTGTGGTCCAGTCATCTTTGACAGTGCTCATGATCATGGTCATATTTACGTAAAATGTGCCTTGCAGTTCCCCGTAACTCAACTGTTGGTGTACTTTGCCTGTATAAGTATCCAAATCAACTTCTTTGCATATGAATTGCTCCATGCCAGGTTCTGCCGACTTTGCTAACCAGGTATTTTCATCAGAACCAGAGTATAAAGACCTCAAAATATTGGCACATGTGTAGCACTGAATTCCATAATACTGGTTCAAAGCATCATATGTTTGAATGGCTACCGGAAGAAATTCCTGTATTCTCCAACTTGTTACATAGTTTTTCCCGGTGATAGGATTGACTATGCCTGCAGCTACTAAGGAAGATGACCCACTATGATGATCGTCTATGATAAGCACTTTTTTTCCGGCAAGATGCAAGTTCCAAGCCATCAAAGTACCCGCTATGCCCTGCCCTACGACAATAAAGTCAAACTCTCTCATAGCACACCAAGGGCCTCCTGATCTTTTTTAGGAAGGGACCTTGCCACAAGATGGTAAGAGTGGTCAATGAGTTTCTTTATAAGGGAAATCTCCAGCCCACCTTCCATCGTCACAGTATTCCAATGTTTTTTGTTCATATGGTAGCCGGGAATAATATCTTCGTACTCCTCTCTTAGTTCCAATGCCCATGCAGGATCACATTTCAAATTAACCCTAAATGGAATGGTATCAATTCCTGTTAAAGCAAATATTTTACCAGAAACTTTAAATACCAATGTATCTCCTCCAAAAGGAAATGACTCACTCACTCCGGGTTTGCTGAGACAAAATTCTGTAAACTGTACTATATCCATCGTTTATACCATTATAATAGATGTCCCATCACATCTTGTTTTACCTTAAGATAGCGTTCATTTTCAGTTTTGGAAGGAATGACGACAGGAATTCTGCTTACCAATTTTATGGTCGAACGATCAATGGCAGCAATTTTGTCAGGATTATTAGTAATCAGGTCTATTGTTTCAATATTCAGATCATTAAGTATCTCTATTGCAATTTGAAAATCCCTTTCATCCGGCTCAAAACCCAGGTGAACATTGGCTTCAAAAGTATCATATCCTTTATCCTGAAGATTGTATGCATCCAGTTTATTGATAAGTCCGATACCTCTGCCTTCCTGTCTCAGATAAATCATCAAACCTTTTTTCTCACCAATTATTTTCATGGAGTGCTCGAATTGCTCACCGCAATCACAACGTTTTGAACCAAACAGATCACCAGTGATACATTCAGAGTGGATTCTTACCGCAACACTACCTGAAATATCAACGTCTCTATGGATCAAAGCTATATTTGGCTGCTGCTCGTCTCTGTTTTGAGCATATGCATATATAATAAAACTTCCCCATTTGGTGGGTAATTCAGCCTGGACTTGTCGATTTAGCAAAATCAAATAAAAATTTAAGGTGCAAAGATAACAAATATGCAAAGAGTATGTTTAAATTTTTATTGCTTTAGAATCAATGTATTATGAACCTGACTTCAAAATAATCACCTTATTTAGCTCACCTGCCCATGCATGACATAGTGGTCAGGTAAGCTAAAAATTCGTTGATTGCTTGATTGCCAGAACCATAATCTCTTGATTTTCATAGGTGCTCAAACATGTAAGAATACAAATTTCAATGTCATTTAGATAAGAAATTTTTCTTTGTTTTTACCCTATCTAAATCTTTTCCTTACAAGGGAAAGACTTCATAAAGAGGTCTTAACTAAACGACATTGGTATAAATTTTATTATTTTTATAACATACAATAGTTTTCCAAAGGTCAGACAAGCCAAATGTTTATGGGTGTATTTCATTTTTTCGTATCACATTAAAAATCATCAATTTTTTTTTACGATTCAGGCAAGATGCCTTAATATATTGCTTCGTAGCTAAAAGCTACTACGAACAAACGAAATTTGATAAGAAATCGAGCACAGTGCGAAAAAATGAAATGCACCTAAGGTTATATGTTTGAGCATATTTAAAATATTTTTCATACCTTTGGGGCCGATTTAGAGTATTTGTAAATAATTTATCAATTGACCATAAGTGGCAAATTTTATTCTCTAATTAGGATATTTAATCATCCCTTAAAATATAAAATTTTCTCATTGCCGATCAAATCTAAAAACATTTACAAGCTCTTAATCCCTTCTGGTCTCATAGTTCAACGGATAGAATAGGAGTTTCCTAAACTCTTGATCCAGGTTCGATTCCTGGTGAGGCCACTAAAAAGAGACATTTTGCAAACTAAGTGTCTCTTTTTTTGTCTAATATCATAATTTAATAATTTTTTAATAAAGTATCCAAGTAAAAATGTCAACAACAAAAATAACAGTAAACAACAATGGTTCCCTCAAA
Organism: Saprospiraceae bacterium; assembly: GCA_016718205.1. GTDB lineage: Bacteria > Bacteroidota > Bacteroidia > Chitinophagales > Saprospiraceae > OLB9. Next base: position 240,362 of record JADKEB010000031.1, on the reverse strand, counting down.
GTCGAAGGAGAATTTATCATCGTGGATGCCAATGGAAATGAATATGGTCTCCAGGGTCGTACCACTTTAGGACTATGTAGGTGTGGACTTTCAGGCAACAAGCCTTTTTGTGATGGCTCACATCGGGACGGTTTTGAAAATTTATCAACGGCATTTGATTTGCCACCTAAAAAAGTTTAATGAATTCTACTGAAATAACTTTTGATGACTTGAACCTTTCCAATCCCTTGTGGAAAGCACTTCAGGAAGAAGGACTGGTGCATCCTACCACTATTCAAAAGAAAGCCTTATCTGCTATCATGTCCGGAAGGGATGTTCAGGCAATTGCGCAAACAGGTACCGGAAAAACCCTTGCTTACCTCATACCACTTTTTAAGTCCTGGACTTTTACTAAAACCCGCCATGCCAGTATTTTGATCATAGTGCCTACCCGGGAATTGGCAGTACAAGTGATGGAAGAAGCCCGGATGTTGGGTAAGTATATGAATATTGTGGTCAAAGCAGTGTATGGAGGTACCAACTTAAAGACTCAAGCATTTGAAGTGGCAGAAGGAGTAGATATCCTGATTGGAACTCCGGGAAGAGTCCTCGATATGGGCTATCACGGCACTCTCAACTTCAAACTGATCAAAAAACTAGTCATCGACGAGGTGGATGAGATGCTGGCCCTTGGTTTTCGTTCTCAATTGCAGCATATTTTGGATTTACTGCCTGAAAAAAGACAAAATCTAATGTTTTCGGCTACTATCACTGAAGATGTGGAAATGCTGATCGACGAATATTTTGACACACCCGAAAAAATAGAAGCAGCTCCCTCTGGTGCTCCGCTATCCAATATCAATCAGGTAATCTATCGGGTACCAAATTTTAACACAAAGATCAACCTGTTAGAGCTCATTCTCAGGCAACATACCGAAATGACCAAAATCCTGATCTTTGTATCTACCAAAGCGCTGGCTGATGAACTTTATGAAAGAGTAGTCAAACTGGATCCGGAGAAAACAGGTGTCATCCACTCAAATAAAGACCAGAATTTCAGATTTAATGCAGTCAGAAAATTTGATGATGGTACTTTCAGGATTTTGATTGCTACAGATATCATAGCAAGGGGACTTGATATAGAAGACGTTTCACATGTGATCAATTTTGATTTGCCTGACGAACCACAGAATTATGTACATAGAATCGGTCGTACCGGTCGGGCAGACAAAAAAGGAGAATCCATATCTTTTATAGGAGACATTGAAACAGATATGCTCGATGAAATCGAGAGATTTATGGAATTTGAAATTCCGCAATTGACGCTCCCTGAAGGACTTATCATATCGGATATACTGACAGATGCCGAATTGCCTAAGGTAAACATGAAAAATATTTTGGGAAAACTCCCCAAATTAAAAGAAGACGGGAGTGCCTTTCATGAGAAAAAGAAAAAAAATACCAAAGAAAATACAAAGGTATCGCATAAAGACAAAATGCATGTCAAATACGGAAAACCTAAAACAAGAGGACAAAAGATAAAAGGAAAAAAATGATGATGGCCGATTTTTAGATTTGCGAATCTTACCGCTGTTGACTAAGTCAGATAGGGTATTTTAAAACCTGTAAACCAATTTTACTTCATACCTGATCTGAAAGAATCTATCCTACCAACTCAATATCCGCATAGCCTGAGGTATTTTTTATTACCTTGATTTGTGTTGAAATTCTTTCCTTAAGGCTTTCTACATGCGAAATGATGCCAATTGTCCTGTCGCTTTCTGATTGCAGTGTTTCCAATGTACCTATGGCAGTCTCAAGAGTTTCGGCATCTAAAGTCCCGAATCCCTCATCAATAAACAAACTATCAAGTCTTACATTTTGAGATGCCATATCCGCAAGACTAAGAGCAAGTGCCAAAGATACGATAAAAGACTCACCACCTGAAAGCGTTTTGACGCTACGCCTGATATTACCCTGATATAAGTCACTGATAGTCAGGTCTGATTCTATGTCAGTATATACCATTTGATACCTGTCAGTTAGTTTTACAAGCCTTCTGTTGGCAAGGTCAATCAGATGTTTCAGACTGAGGTTCTGTGCAAATCTTGCATACTTTGTGCCTGTGGCATCCCCTATGAGTTTGTCCATAATGTACCATACTTCAGCATCTTTGTTCTTTTCAGCCAGCAAAATTTCCGCTTCGTTGATCAAAGACTTTGACTTCATGTCGTTTTCCAGCTCACTGGTCAACGCGCCGTTGGAGTGGATAAGTTGGTCCTTCTCAGTCTGCAATAAAACGATTTTATTCTTCAATTCAGGTATGTTGCTATCGCTATCTGCCGGCATTTTAAGTTCATCAGACTCCTTTTTCAGATTTAGCAACGTGCTGCTCAATTCTGTTTCTTCCTTTGTGATGTTTTCTTTTTCAAAGATGATTTGTTTGAACGTTTCATCGCTGAGTATGTCATTCAATGCTGACCGGACATCGTGATAACCCAATGGACCCAGAGCAATTAATAACTTTTTTTCTCTAATTTGTTGTGTTTCAAGGAGTAGATTAAAACTCTTTTGTAAATTCAGAAGTGTACTTTTCCATTCTTTACTAATATCTCTGGCCGAGATATAGTCATTTTGGATGGCATCTGCATCGCCATTGATATCGCTACCCTTATACAGTGAGTTTCGCTGCTGATGCAGTTCAGTATATTTTTTTGAAGCACCATTCAATATTTCGAGCTTCGTCTTACATTGAGCATAAAAATTAAGAGCCGCCCTTGCTTTGATTTCTGATTCGACTGCATTTATTTCTAATTTCAATAGAGATATACTATTGCCGATAGTCTCAGATATATTTTCAGATTTGGAAAAGTCAGGAAATTCCTGTAATATTTTAGAAATCACATTTGATTTATATTCCATCTCTTTTTCTGCTGACCCGATGTTTGAAATGACAGATGAAAGTTCTGCTGTTTGTTTCAATAATTCGTTTCTGCGTGTGTCAAGTTGTTGTTGCAGAGTCAGTATCTGGGCTTCTGTCTTTCCCAGATCTGTATACACCTGATCCTCAGCATATGGGTGATGGATCGAACCGCACAATGGACAGGGTTCATCATCTTTCAGCAATTTACGTTGTTCATCAAGAGCTGCTACTTTAAACTGTTCTTCTTTCTTTTTTTGAAGTGATGCAATATCAGGAACCAAAATATTTATTTTAGCATTGAGCGTTTCGATTATCCCTGCTATATTATGTTGTATGCCGGTTAATCTAACTTTACTTTTAAGAAGGATATCCGATTCTTCAATGGCAAGATAGTAAGCTTTAACGGCAACAAACTTTGATTCCAGATTGGATAACTCCTCTGTCAATGACCTGGTTTTTAATCTGAGTTGTTCGTCGTTTTCAGAAAATTGCTTTTGATTTGCTAAATTTGCCAACTGATTTCGGCATAGTTCCCATTGTTCACTTATTTGCTTTAATTGTTGGAGCGACTCTGCATAATTTGAATAATTTGGATTTTTTAAGATTTCATTCAGTTCTGCGCGTGCATGTGTCCCTTTTTCTTTCTGAAGCATTAATTCAGTATCAAGGCGGATGATCTTATTTTCAAATTTTTTCATTTCCGAAAGAAAATTTTCTTCATTGATATCTTCTTTAATAAAAACTTTCATCTTCTGGATGGCTTCGCTCAGCAGTTTTTCCTGAGTGCCAATAGCTGTTTTGCAGTCTTCCATTTCTTTTTGGTTATCGGATGCAAGTTGATCTTCGTGTTTCCAAAGGGTAAGTTCACTCCGATATGTGTCAAGATTTTGATGCTTTTTTAATAGCGTTTCCTGAATTTCAAAATCAATTATTTTCTGGCGGAGTTGGGTCATCTTACCTTCTACTTCAATTGTTTTTTGGAAAATTTGCAACTTTTTTTCCAAAAGGCCCAAAGTATTTTTACTTGATAGTATTTCAAGATCAGTCTTCTTAATAAGGCTTGTGTTAGAGACTATCTTGCTTGATTTTTCGGATATTTGCTCCTCTGACAATATAGGTATGGCATCTTTTCTGATCTTAAGTTGGTTGATTTCCTCTCGTTTAATTTTGGCTTTATCATATGCAGCTTTCCCTATAGTCCTATAGATTTTTGACCCGGTGATTTCCTCAAGTAAAAATGTCCTTTCAGTTTTGTCAGCTTTCAAAAATTTAGCAAATTCGCCTTGTGACAGGATGATAGACCTTATAAACTGGTCGTAATTCAGGCCAATGATCTCTTCATTTTTTTTGGGTACTTCTGATTTTTTGAGATCTAAATATTTTTCATCCCGTACATTGGCCAGTGACATTTCATATTCCCTGAGAGTGTTATTCCTTGTTTTTGATATTTTCCAAGTTGACCTATAGGTATCATTGCCGGTTTGATATTCGACTTCCGCATAAGCATCATCAGTAAAATGTGTCATCACTGAGCCAAGTGTTTCAATTTCAGCATTGGTGATTTTACTGTCAAATCTCGGAATCTGATTAAAAAGAGCCAGCGTGATCACATCCAGGATGGTAGATTTGCCTGCCCCAGTCGACCCTGTGATAGCAAATAAACCCGAAGTAGATAATGGTGGTTGCGTAAAGTCTACTTCATGACTTCCTTTGAAGGAGTGAATATTTTTGAATCTAAGCTTTAAGATTTTCATCTGGTTATTTTAGTTTGGCACTCTACCGCAAAGCGGCACAAGTTCTGAGTGCCTGTTATTAATGTCAGACCTGCCTCGCCGAACTTTAGGGCAGGCAGGTGGAACACCCAATAATCATGCTCCTTTGTGTCCGGCTCCCGGTCGTGGGTGTGTTTCATGTATGATATTATCGATCTTATATTAGGGGGGGGGCGCGGGGGGGGGGGGGGGGGGGGGCCGCGGGGGGGGGGGGGGGGGGGCGGGGAGGCGGGGGCCGGGCGCCGCGGGGCGGGGGGGCTGGCCAGGGGAGGGGGGGAAAGGGGGCCCGGCCCCCCGGGGAGGGGGGGGAAAAAAAATGGGGAGGGGGGAAAACCGCGCGGCAAAAAGGGGGGGAGGGGGGGGCGGGGGGGGAGAGGGCGGGTTAAAAAGCGGCGGAGGCGAGGAGTTAAAAGGGGGTTTGGCCCCAATTGGGGAGGGGGGGAAAGGAAAACTCCCCTTTTAGAGATGATTCAACTCTTCCAATAATACCATATACGCCTCTGTCAGTGAAGTTGAAATTTCAGTATCTATCTTGCTCTCGTCCAGCTTTTGTCGGAATATATCTAATGGGGATAATTCGTTGATAGATTTATTTATGGCTATAAATGAATTTGTTGATGTATTTGATCCCTCTGTTGAAAATGAAATTCTTGATTTTAGAATTTTGTATGTATCTGAGTTGGTTTTTTCTCTCCATTCTTCAAGTTCCTGTACCTTTAATATATTGAAACTATCCTCGACTACATCCAATTCAATAAATGCGCATAATTGTTTCTCATTTTTAAAGTTATTAAGTTGAGTTTTGACAGACTCCAAATCCCCTGAAAAACGCAACATATCTCTCGATACAGGAATTTTCGAAGGTACGATTTGTATATCTTTTTTACCTTTTACATTCAGGACTATGACCTTTTTTTCATAGTTTCTTTCAGAAAAATCAAGAAATATCGGAGACCCGCTGTATCTGATATGAGCGTGATTCTGGACTTTTTGTGGTTTGTGGATATGCCCCAATGCCATATAATCTATACTATCCGGCACAATATCAGCCACCAAACCATCCAGATTTCCAACATGAATTTCACGCTCACTATCAGATGTTACAGCTCCTTTCATCATCAAGTGTCCCATAGCAATGATGGCCACTTCATCACCGTAAGTACTTATACAGTGATTTACCAGTTTTTCATAATGGTATCTGACACCTGCTTCGGTCATTTTTGTTTTATCGTATGCCTGATCTGCGGGAAGTGAAGCCCGCAAATCTTTATCTCGCAAAAAAGGGACGGCCAGCACTACACATCCTAAACTTCCATCGGGGTTGTAGCAAGGTATGATTTCTTCAGAGATATCTTCTTTCGCACCACCTATGACATGAATATCGAGGGTATTGAGTAATCCTGCAGGAGCTTCTAATAGGCTGATCGAATCGTGATTACCTCCAGTGATGATCACTTTTATCCTTAATGCTGACAAGCGTAGCAATGTTTTATAGTACAAAGCGACGTCTTTATTAGCTGGATTGGCGAGATCAAAGACATCTCCCGAAACCAGAAGCAGATCGACCTTTTGTTCAAGCAAGAATTGGATCATCCAATCAAAAAAAAGCGAAATATCTTCTGTCAAGTCGTGTCTGTGCAATATTTTACCAATGTGCCAGTCAGCAGTGTGTACTATTTTCATTTTGTGTTGGTGTCGAAAATTTGATTTTCAATATTTTCAATGACGAAGATCCAAAGATAAGTATCAATTTTGGTTTTAAAAGCATTTTAAATTCTTTATCCTTTCGAAGCTCTGGTATCAAAATGGCACTTCAAATACTTCTTTATCAGCAATGGCAAATATACGTGATTTGTGGGTAGGTTTGACTATCGAGTGACCAGTAAAATATCCAAATGCCGGTAATATCATAGAACTTTCGGAGATAAAAAAACAAGGAAGTAAAACCGATTGTTTGGCTTTCCCTCTTAGCCTGACCCCCGGATGTATATGCCCTGAGATGTTGACCATCGATTTTTGGGGCACAGTAGATGGAATATGAGTAAACCACAAATTCCCCATAATTAATTCTTCAACAACACTCATGCGGAGTGAAGCATAGTCACTTTCTGTTAAAATATCATGATTTCCTGAAACCAAAGTAAAACTGACATCCGGAAATTCATTCAATACATTATAAAATAAAACAAATGAATGATTCTTAACAGAATGGAACAAATCTCCGAGAAACAGTACCTTCTCAGGTGATATGTCAGAGATAAGATCTGTTAATTGAGAAAAAGTATGCATTGCCGCCCGTGCAGGCATGCCAATCCCCGAAGACCTGAAATGTTCAATTTTCCCAAGGTGCAAGTCGCCAATGATCAATGTTTTCAGGTCACCTAAATATAATGCTCTCTGGTGGAGTAGTAAGAGCTGATGGCCGGCAAATTCGATTTCCAAATATTGATTTATTTCATGCAAATATAGGTATTAACACTGTTTTCGACTTGAGTAATTTATTAATTTTTAGTACTTCAGCTGATATACTGTTTAGAGTATGTTTAAACTTTTATCATTTGGCTCCAAGCGGCAAATTTAATTTTAGCCAGCGTTATATTTTTCGCCGTACCGCGTCAAGCTACGCTTGAACTTCCAGCTATATTCAGTATTCGCTGCGAGCAGCTGCTCGCAGTTCCTTCTTTATTGAGTAAAGTATTTTACTCAATTCTCGTCACAGACGAGACCATTCAGTCATCTTGTCCAAAATTAAATTTTCTCACTTTCGCTCAAACATAAAAATTTAAACATACTCTTAATGTTAATGGATATAATGTATTTATCCATTTAGTTTTTTATTAATGGCGCTTATTACTTTCAGTTTGTCAATAATTAGCAGTAAAATGAAGATAGCCATCGAGAGTACAAGTGTTGTGAAAGAAATTATTGCAAAATATTTTATTGTCCATTCCAATGCTACTTTAACTCTATGAATAAAACTTATGTTTTTATCTGTTGCACCCTCATACATTGAAAGTTTTATCGTACAAAATTCATTTTCTGTATCAAAATTTCCAAGTTCGACTCCCAATTCCTGTGCTTTCTCTTCTATTTCTAAAATCTTTTCATTGAGTGAGACAAAATCTGTTATTTGCCCACCTTTTGATTTTAGGTCGTTTAGAGACTGTAAAGTTTTCTCAATAGATGCTCTCTTTGCGTTAAGCTGACGGTACTCATTGGTCTTATCAACTTTGGTAATTTCTGTTGCTTTAATAACACCTATATTCTTTAGTTCATTATACAGGTTGTCAAACAAGCCGGGATTAACTCCAATTAACAAGTGTATCTGTCTGTTACTTTTTTGCCCAAGACTTTGTTCATATTGAATTACTGCATCGAATGATTTTGATTTAGCCTTTAATATTTTTTCATCCTTCTCAAATTCGGATGTCTTTGTTTTGATAGAAGCCGTCTTCTCATATTTCTGATTTGAAGCAATATGTGATGCTACTTGTACATCACCACCTTTCATTACTACTTTTTCGGAAGCATAATTTTTTCTTAAATTGTCAATGCTACTAAAAAAGTTGCCGCTATAATCATTTCCTATATTAGCATCAGTGGCTATGTAACCGTAGATGAGTCTAAACATAAAAAGTAATACAAAAAGTCCTGTAAACCGTCGACCGATTTTCCAAAATCTTGCCTTGAAAGTTGTTGTCATATCACTATTATTAAATGTTTTGGGTCTTTCAATTATATCATAACATTACAATCAACAAAATAATTCAGCAAACACCGTAACAAATAACGCAAAAAAGGCTCTTCCGATTACAGAAGAGCCTAACGTAAAAGATTGAGTTTTGAGTTTTATTATTGTACTGGCTGAATCAGGTCTCCTCCACTGCTACCAGAAACGAGTATCGCAGTGATGATACATAATACAAACAAGCTGGCAGCAAGTCCCCAGGTTACTTTTTCGACAAAGTCAGTAGATTTAGCGGCACCAAACATTTGATTGGCTGCTGAACCACCTAAAGTTGAGTCAATTCCACCACCTTTTGGATTCTGTATAAGGACGATGGCCATCAGTAAAACACAATTGATTGCAATAAGTATTGTTAATATTGTGGTCATGTTTATTTAATATTTTATATTCTGATTTATTTTCGACGCAAAGTAACTACTTTTTTCCGGATATTTCATCATCATTTGCTCATACATTTTTTTTGCTTCATCAAAATGTCCCTGAGATGCCAGCAGATCTGCTAACGGTTCAGATATTATCTGAGATGATTTTTTGATAGATTTATTTGCCGAAGCTTCGATTGCTTTTCTCTTTGCGGCTTTTTCTTCCTTTTCTATCTTTTTATCGATATCTGTTTTTTTGAAAGTCAACAACCATTTGGAAAATGGTGATATGCCACTGAACTCCTTTAATGTGTATTTATTCTTTTTGCTTTTTTTAATTTTCTTTTTAGCTGATTTTTTTTCTAATAGTCCCTCTCCAAGATCGCTATCGATTTCAACATCTTTTGCCGCCTCAGCTTCTGAAAACTCTGATATTATATCTTTTGTGACATCCTGAACAGGTTCCACTATCAAAGTACTTGCTACAAGGTCTCCTTCTGATTCATCAGCTTCAATCAAATTGGTCTCCGGTATTCGCGATTCTATGTAAAATTCTGCATTTTGAACCTCTGATGCCATCAAATGTCCGGTTTCATATATTACTTTTTCTTCAATCACCAGTTTTTCCTGGTGTTCAGCATCAGTTGTATCACTTTTTTTATCCAAATCATTTGAAACCGTAGTGCTATGAGAAAAATCATTTTTATCGCCAGTAGTCAAAAAAGCCGGTAAATCCCTGAAAGAAGGTATGGCACTTCCTGAACTCATGTAATGTAATGCAGTGCGATCACTAAATTGCAACATCAACTCCTGGGCATCGTTTTGCTTCATTTTTTTGGAAAGAAGCAATTTGGGAATGATATCAGCCGGATGCAACCTATTATATTTTTCAAGCTCAGCTGTACTGATAGCATCTGATTCGTTGGCAACAAAGTATTTAATAAGGCTGTTTTCCATGAAAGCGCAAAGGTAAACAATCCTGCAAATTAGAAAAGTGTTGATAGTTAAAAGTTGTAAAGAAAAAATCTTTCTTATAACCAATGGCTTGCAGACAACAATACAACAATTCATTTTCTATATTTCTAATCCTCTTCATTAAAAACTTATGGGAGTGAACTCACTATTTGTAATTCAAAATTCAGTATTTAAAAGATTTTATTAACTTTGACACTTTTATAAATTGTTCCAATACCCTATACAATCCATTACATCGTCCTAGTGATTTCTATTGTAGATCATAAAGAATAGTTTTTATTTATTTCTAACTTAACTGAAGACAATGATTTTTTCAAAGGCTAACAAATCAATAACCTTAATTGACAGATTTCTCAATCTTGTGGATGAGAGTGTGCTCACATTTAAAGAAGGAGTAAAGAACTACTTGTACAATAGCACTGAAAGTTTCAAAAATAATTTACAACACCTTGCCAATCTTGAGTTGGAGTCTGACAGTATCAGGAAGGAAATCGAACATACCTTGTACACTCAGTCACTAATGCCACAGTTGAGAGGAGATATCATGAAATTGCTTGAAGAAATGGATAATATTATTGATTTATCAAAAAAAAATCTGTTCCAGTTTGATGTTGAAATGCCTTTGATACCATCATCTCTCATCAATGATTTTTTAAAACTTACTCAAATCTCCGCTTCAGCTGCAGAGTCGGTAATCCCAGCTGCCAAATCTTATTTTAACGATCCTTCTTCAGTCAATGACAAGATACATAGGGTATATTTTTATGAAAAAGAGACCGATGTACTGGCAGATATGATCAGACGGAAAGTTTTCAGAGAAATGCCGGAACTTAAATTGGCGGAAAAATTTCACCTTAGATATTTTACACTACACATAGAAAACATCTCTGATAATGCTGAAAAAGTGGCTGATCTTCTGACAATCATGGCAATAAAAAGAATGGTATAAGATGACATTACTATTTTTTTTATCTGGTGGCTTATTTTTAGGGTGGTCGTTAGGGGCCAACGATGCGGCTAATATTTTTGGCACTGCGGTAGGTACGCGGATGATCAAATTCACCCAAGCAGCCATAATAGCCAGTATTTTTGTAATGCTGGGTGCAATGATTCAGGGTACAGGGACGACCAATACACTTTCACAGCTTGGAAGAGTGGATGCATTAGGCGGTGCGTTTTCTGTTGCATTATGTTCAGCCCTTATAGTTGCATTGATGACAAAACTTAAACTTCCTGTGTCTACAGGGCAGGCCATTGTGGGGTCTATCGTAGCATGGTGTTACTTTACTTCCAATCCTGTAGATTATTCCATCCTGTCTGTTTTGATATGTTCCTGGGTATACGGACCGATATTAGGGGCCATATTTTCAGCTTTATTATACCTGTTAATCAGTAGATTTATCAAAACGACCACCATACATGTGATAAAATTAGATATGCTGGTCAGGTATGGCCTCATCGCAGCCGGAGCATTTGGAGCGTATAGTCTTGGAGCAAATAACATAGCCAACGTAATGGGTGTTTTTGTAAATTCTGCTGACATCACTTTCCAAATCGGCCCATTGACTTTTAATTCAGTCCAGATTCTCTTTTTTCTTGGTGGACTATTCATAGCTTTGGGTATCTTGACTTACAGTAAAAAAGTCATGGAAACAGTTGGAGGAGATATTGTGACATTGACACCTGAAAATGCATTGGTCGTTGTAGTTTCACAGTCTTTGGTTTTATTCATTTTTTCTTCGACCGCACTATCCAATTTATTTATCTCAGTGGGTCTTCCTGCGATCCCGCTTGTGCCGGTTTCCAGCACACAGGTCGTGGTTGGTGCTGTGATTGGTATCGGATTAGTCAAAGGCATCCAGGAAGTACGTTTTAGTGTTTTGGGCAACATAGCTTTGGGATGGGTTATGACTCCCGTTTTGTCCGGTTTATTGACATTTATTAGTTTATTTTTTATCCAAAATGTATTTGACATTGGAATTACTAAGCAGAGACCGATCAATGGGTTTTTCAATGATGGACAAAATGTGCCCATTTCATTGATTATTCATCCTGATCAATATAAATACCTGTATTATGCCATTTTACTTATTGTTTTGGCTTTAGTAGTGAGATTGTATTTTTTATTTATAAAAAGGCAAAAAGAACACCAATTGCAGCTTGAATTCCTCAGAAAAGAAAATGAATATATACAATTCCACAAAGAAATAATTGATCTTGAAATCAAAAATGTACTGGCAGAAAACTATCAGATAGCAGTCCAGACTTCAACAGGTGCTTCTGCTCCCGATTTTTTAGAAGCACACAAGCAGGAATTCAGAGACTATCTTGTGTCTATCAGGGATGGATTGGATAATATGTCCTTTGCTGAAAGTCAGGATGACACAAAAGCTAAATTGGTCAATATCATAGATAAGATCGTACATTATTATGTAGACGAAGAAAGTCACACCAATGCAGAAACTGCAGAAAATACTCGAAGTGCCCATTATTTTACCAAGCTGATAAACATGTATCCCAATTTGACCCAACAGGAAATCAAAGCAGCGCTCCTGATCGTAAATGACTTTTCAGAAAATGAGATACCTGCATTTATGAACGTGACAAAGGAAGAATTTAAGGCGACCAGGTACAGGCTGCGTAAAAAATTGGGCTTGACCAAAGATATTGACCTTAAGCTGTTCCTTGAGTCCATTGGATAATTTTTTATACTCAATATAAATTACCTTTGTAGACCTACAGTGGATGGATTCCTTAAGCTAAAAAAATTACTTGTACCAAAAAACTCAGCTATACTGACATTCATTGCCAAAAAATCATAAAATACTGCCAAAATGTGTTGTGTTACTAAAAAACATAGTATTATTATGGCAAAAATCAACCTATACCATTATGACCCAAAAAATATTATATTTTTCATCATTTCTCTTCACTGTCATACTTGTATTGTTTCTCAATGGCAATATCCAATTATTGCAAAATCCAATTCCTCCTTTTGGAAAATTCTTAAACCCGTTCGGCGGAATATGGACGTCCAATACTAAAAATGAAAAAGTCGATCTCACATTAGACATGTATGGTCTTAAGGAGAAGGTAGAGATAGTGTACGACGACAGACGTGTAGCGCACATCTTTGCATCCAATATAGAAGATGCACTCTTTGCACAGGGATATGCAGAAGCCCAAAACAGGCTTTTTCAGATGGAATTCCTTGCCCTTGCCGCAGCTGGTGAGTTGTCTTCTGTAATGGGTGCCCGAACCTTGGAAATAGACAAGGAAAAACGTCGCCGAGGTATGAAGTTCGCAGCTGAAAATGCTACTAAAGGCTGGGAACAATTTAAAGATTTTAATGCCGCATACAGATATGTAGATGGTGTCAATGCATATATAAAAAGTCTCAAACCATCAGACTATCCCATAGAGTTCAAACTATTTGATATCAAACCACAAGAATGGTCGGCACTCAAATGTGCTTTGGTATTTAAACAAATGTCACTTACGCTGGCAGGACGCAACAGCGATATCAAAAATACAAATCTTCTTCAGGCATTGGGTACAGATGATTTTAAGATGTTGTATCCTGAAAAACAAAGTGTAGAAAACCCCATTATTCCTCTTGAAAAACCATATTCTTTGGATACTCTCTATGGCCAAAAACAAGATTCAGGTGCTTTCTACAATAAAAAAATTCTCAATGTATATTATGAAAAAAAGGAAAAAGGTATAGGTAGCAATTCCTGGGCAGTTGGCGGAAGTAAAACATCTTCAGGCAGGCCGATTTTTTGTAATGATCCGCACCTGAGTCTGGGCTTGCCATCGATTTGGTTTGAACTTCATATCCACACTCCGGAATTCAATGCTTATGGTGTATCATTCCCCGGGATGCCGGGTATTATGATTGGGTTCAATGATTACATAGCCTGGGGAGAAACCAACGTGGGACATGATGTAGAAGACCTTTTCCATATCCAATGGACCAATAAAGAACGGACAAAATACATGCTTGACGGCAAAGAAACAGAAGTAGATTTCAGGATAGAAGAGATCAAGGTCAAAGGAGGGAAAACATTGATAGATACTGTCAAATATACTTACTGGGGACCAGTGTACCACACTTCTGAAGATGGTCAACACGATCTTGCTATGAGATGGCTGTGTCATGATGTCCCTCATGTAGACGAGTACAACGTATTTATCAATGCTATGAAGTGCAAAAACTATAATGATTACCTTCAGGCCACAGAAGGATATATAGCACCTGCACAAAATTTTGGATTTGCTTCAGTACAGGGTGACATTGCTCTGAGAGTCAATGGGAGACTACCTGCCAAATATGACCAGGATGGCCGTTTTGTCGAAAATGGCAATAATACCAAAAACAACTGGCAGGGATGGATTCCCAGAAAACAAAATCCACAAATCATCAACCCAAAAAGAGGATTTATTTCATCGGCCAATCAGGTGAGTGCGGACAAATCTTATCCATATTATTACACCGGCAGATTTGAAAGGTACAGAAACAGAAGTGTAAATGACAAACTTACTGCTATGACAAGTGTCAATGTTGATGATATGAAAAAAATGCAGCAGGATGCCTTTTCGCACAAAGCTGCCGACTATTTGAACCATATTAGATCCCTGAACCTTGGTTCTGACTTCAATGGTGATGAAAAAAAATGGTTTGACATCATCACGAATTGGGATAATCATTACTCTGTAGCTCAGGAAGGTCCGGTGATGTTTGATTTATTTTATAAAAAACTTGCTGATAATACGTGGGATGAAATAGAAGCCCTGCGTACAGAAATGAACGTGGAGTATCCTGATGACTGGAGATTACTCGAACTCATCATCAACGATCCGAAAAACAAGTATTTTGATTATACTGGTACAAAAAATATCGAAAATGCCAGAGATATCATTATCAAATCATTTAAAGAAAGTTTTGCTGATATGGAAAAAAGAAAAAAAGAAGGAAAGGGCACTAATTGGGGATCGTACAAACCCCTCCATATCTATCATCTGACCAGAGTTCCGGCCTTCTCTTCGATGGATATTTCAGCACCTGGATGCCCTGATGCCATCAATGCCACAGGAAATTCCTTTGGTCCGAGCTGGCGTATGGTTGTAAGTATGGAAGATCAGATAAAGGCCTACGGTGTATATCCGGGTGGCCAGTCAGGAAATCCCACAAGCAAATATTACAAAAATATGATAGAATCGTGGGTCAAAGGCGAATATTATGTATTGAACAAATCAACAGATAAAGAAGCAATACGCACAAAATCGACTCAATCTATCACATTAAATCCAAAAAAATGAAATCTCTGATCTTTATACCTGTAGTCATTGTTGTGACATTCTTAGCCCAAATGGTTTTACCTTGGTGGATAATTGCCCCCATTGCCTTTATGATATGTTATGTGTTCAATCCCGGGAAATTTTCATCATTTACCGGCTGTCTTTTAGCAATCTTTGTTTTATGGTCATTGAAAGCATATATTGCAGATAAAAATTTTGATGTGCCGGTTTCCGGTATATTGGGAGGGCTGATCGGAAATGTATCTCAGGGAGCTGTATTTTTTCTGACCGGGATTATAGGCGGTCTCGTGGCAGGCCTAAGTGGTTTGATGGGAGATTGGACCAGAACACTTTCAAAAAAATCTCAGAGTTAACATTATGAAAATCGTAGGCATCACAGGTGGTATAGGATCAGGCAAGACCACGGTTTGTCAGATTTTTGAAAATCTGGGAGTGCCCGTTTATAATGCTGACATCCAGGCTAAAAAAATATTGAACAGCAATCAATCGCTAAAAAAGAAAATTAAATCCCTACTTGGGGAAGGTGCTTATTTTGAAAATGGAAAACTCAACCGTAATTATGTAGCTTCACAGATATTTGCAGATAAAGAACTATTATCCAAAATCAATACTTTAGTGCATCCTATAGTACAGGAAGATGCCAAGAGGTGGTCTGAACAATTTCAAAAAGAAGGGATTCAATATGTGCTCAAAGAAGCTGCCCTATTGGTTGAAAATGGCAGTTACAGGTCGCTGGATAGCTTGATAGTGGTAACCTGTCCTGAAGAAATAAGGATACAAAGGGTGATCAAAAGAGAAAAAGCCACGCGGGAAGAAGTACTTAAAAAGATAAAGAATCAGCTTCCTGAGCAAGAAAAAATAAAAGTAGCAGATTTTATTATTCAAAATGATGGGCAACTTCCGATTATTCCACAGATTTGGAAAATCCATCAAATATTGACAAAAAACAAATAAAAAAACGGCAAACCATGCAGATCTTTAAAGTAAACAATAAATATTTTGAGAAAAAATTAATTCACAAGTTATTAATAATCAAATAATTGTGAATCTAAATTTTTTCAAATCATTTTCTATCGGATATAAGATCACCGGATTTATTATTATCCTTTTGATAGGTGTACTCTTCCTTGGACCTGTTGAAAAATTTGATTCTCCGGTATTACTGGATACTGACATTGACATCACTTTGACAGAACTTGATCAATTCATTTCTGCTAAAGAGTCAAAAATCATAGATCTGAAACCTGACAATCAGGCACGTGTCATTTGGGCAAATCCTGAGAAAAAACAAAAAACTGAATATGCCGTAGTCTATCTTCATGGTTTTTCAGCAAGCCACAAAGAGGGTGACCCTATCCATCACGAGTTTGCAAAAAGGTATGGATTCAATCTTTACCTTGCGAGATTGGAAGACCATGGCAGGCTTGACAGTAATTCATTTGTCGGGCTCACTCCCGACAATTTTATCCAATCTGCAGAAGATGCCGTCGATATCGGAAAGCTCTTGGGTGAAAAAGTGATCTTGATTTCTTGCTCCACAGGTGGTACCCTTTCAGCAATTCTTGCTTCAGCCGGCGAAAATATCCATAGTATGATCATGTACTCTCCCAATATTGACATTTATGACCCCATGTCTGATCTCCTTTTGTATCCATGGGGCAAAAGACTATCAGCCCTTGTCATGAAAGGACATCACAACAGAGTCACCTATGATTCCCTGGGCCAGGCATACTGGAACAGTATATATCATACTAATGCATTATTCGCGCTCAAAACCATGATACAGAATTTTATGACAGAAGATCAATTTAAAAAAATTAAAGTCCCGGTATTCATGGGTTATTACTACAAAGATGAAGAAAATCAGGATAAAGTCGTATCTGTAAAAAGAATGATGGATTTCTATGATCAGATAGGTACACCAGCACATCTGAAGCAAAAAACAGCTTTTCCTGAAGCAGGAGGACATGTCATTTCTTCAGAAGTATTTTCAAAAGATATCGATGGTGTAAAAAGGGCTACCTTCGCCTGGGCAGAAAAAGTTTTAAAAATAAAGCCTGTTCGTCAATATTAATTAGGTAATTACTCTGCTCAACTTTATCTTTGCATCCAAAAGCTTAAATTTTGAAAATCCGCATTCTGTACTTCACTCTTTTATTGTTGTACTCTGGTTTTGTATTGCGATCACAAAGTGGCACTTTACGGGGTCATGTTTATGACGCGCAGTCAGGAAGTCCGCTTATAAGCGCAAATTTACAACTGATGGATACTAATACTGGTACTATCACAGATGTCAACGGTTTCTATTTCTTCACAAATGTTCCACCCGGGGATTACAATTTAGTAGCCACCTATGTAGGTTATGACAGTATTTCAGTGCCTGTCAAAATTAGTCCCAATACCATCATATATAAGTCATTGACAATGACCGAAAGTAGTGTCCAGCTTAGTGAAGTATCCATCTCATCATCTCGTGAAAAATCCAGATCGACAGTCAATATTTCTCAAATATCTGTCACTGGAAGACAAATCAAAACGCTGCCATCGGTAGGTGGAGAATCAGATATAGCCCAGTATCTCCAGGTTTTGCCAGGTGTAATATCCACAGGAGATCAAGGAGGCCAAATATATATCAGAGGTGGATCGCCCATACAAAACAAAATCCTCCTGGATGGACTCAATATTTTTAATCCATTTCATTCGGTAGGATTTTACTCAGTTTTTGAAACAGAGTTGATCAAAAACACTGAAGTGTACACAGGTGGGTTTGGCGCAGAATATGGAGGCAGGATTTCAGCTATAGTCGATATTACTACAAGAGAAGGCAACAAAAAACGCATGAGTGGTTTTTTAAGTGGTGGGCCATTTATGGTGAAAGGATTAATTGAAGGGCCTTTAAAAAAATTTAAAGAAGGAGGTTCATCTATTTCATATGTGATGACAGCAAAAAAATCACTGATAGAAAATAGTTCCAAATCATTGTACAAATATGCGGCTACAAATGATTCTGTAGGATTACCTTTTTCATTTTCAGATTATTATGGCAAATTATCATTTAATGGCGCCAATGGCAGCAAAGTCAATATCTTTGGCTTCAACTATCAGGACAAATATGCCAATCCCGCTCTTGCAAAAATAGATTGGACAAATACCGGTGGCGGAGCAAATTTTGTGCTCATACCATCAGGAAGTGATATCATCATAGATGGATTGGTAGGTTTTACAAAATATAATTCTTCACTTCAGGAAAAAAATGATCAACCAAGAACATCTGCTATTGATGAAATTTCTGCCCAGTTAAATTTCTCCCTCTTCGGCAACAAAAGTGAATTAAAATATGGCTTGGATCTCAGAAGTCTGCGTACCGACTTTGAGTTTGTCAATCCTTTTGGAATTAGAATCATACAGGAGCAAAATACGACTGAAATGGGCTTGTTTGGAAAATACAAAAGAATCTTTGGCCAGCTGATTGCTGAACCCTCAATGAGAATACAATACTATTCTTCATTGGGGACGATTACCTTTGAACCACGACTCGGTTTGAAATACAATATTTCTAATGATCTCAGATTGAAATTTTCAGGAGGAAGGTATACTCAAAATCTCCTGAGCACTTCCAATGAGAGAGATGTTGTCAACCTATTTAATGGCTTTCTGACAGGCCCTGAAAGCCAAGTTTTTGGCCTCGATAATAATGTAGTGAAAAATAAACTTCAAATCTCCCATCACGCAATCGCAGGAGTAGAGTATGATCTTTCCAAAAAGATTAAACTCAATGCAGAGGCTTACTATAAAGATTTTCCGCAGTTGATCGTGGTCAATAGGAATAAAACTCAAAGATCCCAACCAGACTATTCTGTAGAGACTGGATCAGCATATGGGGCTGAACTATCCATCAAATACGAAATACCTAAGGTATACGTCTGGACAACATATTCATATGGTTTTGTCAACAGATATGATGGTCAGCAGACCTACCCTACTATATTTGACAGGAGACATAATGCCAACGTGCTCCTCACCTACACACCTGACAGGGCCGCCACATGGCAGATAAGCGGGAGATGGAATCTGGGATCCGGCTTTCCATTTACAAAAACCAAAGCTTTTTACAATCATATTGATTTTTTGTCAGGACCTGATACTGACTACGAAACCACCAATCCCAATAACGTCGGAATTGTATACTCTGATGTCAGAAATGGTGGCAGACTACCCTACTATCATCGTCTGGACATCTCAGTGCAGAAAAAGATTATATTTTCAAAGTATACATCACTTGAGCTCAATTTAAGTGTCACCAATGCCTACAACAGAGAAAACATTTTTTACTTTGACAGAATCAGGTACGAAAGAGTCAACCAACTTCCTTTCTTACCTTCCGTCGGAGCAAAAATTAATTTTTAAAATATCATTGGAATAATAGAGAAACACTTGATTAGCTAACAAGTGCATAATTATAGAATTAGGAACAATAACAGTAATAAAGAACTTGAAGAGAAATGTTTGGGAGACAGTGTCTCTATAAGTAATCAAGTTGTATTATCTGTGCAATACAAGATATAAGTTGCCAAAATTCTACTCTTCGCTATTTTGTAAAGTAATAGTAATATGAAAATAGGACAGGTATCAAACTTAGACTTAAAAATGTGCCAATAATGATGCCTGAAATCAAAACTATGCCCATGGGTACTTGAATCTCAACACCCAACCCGGAACTAAAAAACATAGGCACAAATTCTAAAATTGTAGTCATTGATGTCATAATAATGGCAGAAAAGCGTTTTTCTCCGGCAGCAACTGTTGCTTCTTGCAGACTCAGTCCATTTTTTATTCCCATTTTCAACATGTCAACCTTGAGAATACTATCATTGATGACAATACCGCTCATGATGATCAATCCCGTCATGGAGAGAATATTGACACTGTGACCGGCAAAATATAACACTGTCAGGCCTCCTGCAGCACTTACCGGGACAGATATAAGCACTATAAAAGGCAGTACTAATGATTCAAACTGTGATGCCAAAATCAAATACAAAAGACAAATTGCTATCATAAATATGAATTTCAACTCTGCAATCATTTTGACATTTTCCAAATGCTGACCGCCGGTCCTGATTTCCAATGTATTAAATTGTCTTCTCAGATTATCGGTAATCTCAGTCAATCTTTGATCATACTGACCGATACCCAACTCCACCATTTCACCTACCCGATCAGCAGTGATTGTTTTATAATTGTCCTCTATACTCCAGGAGATAAATTCACTCAGCGGAAGAGTTTGGTTCAAGCCATTTGTGATGGTAGTACTATTTATGATTTCTTTATTGACTTGCTTATCTTTTGATGAAAGATATACTGGTACATATTGTTCACTCGATCTAAGATCTGTGACATAATAATTGCCAAACAACGATTGTAAAGTTTGAATAATTTGTTCAGGATTGACATGATAAATACCTGCTTTTTCCCAGTCAATTTTCAAAGCCAGATAACTCTGAGTGGAAGGTGCGGCAGTCTTTATATCATATGTGTCCAAAGCTTCTCTGACTTTTGATATAATGCTGGTATTTGGAGATTCTAACCTGGACCTCTCACTAATGTATAAGGAGAATGGATAAACATCCGTGTTTATGATGTAGTCAAAAATCGTTTTTGACGGCGATATGATATATGTGACGTCCTGATGATTTTTTTCAAAATAGTCTCGTATTATTTGACTAATTTCAATGTCTTTGTTTTCTTTGATATTCACTTTTAGAAGACATTCATTCACATGTTGGTCTTGATCTGACAATAAATATTGATATTCGCCGACATGGGCAGAACAATTTATAACGTCTTTTTTTAACACTGAATACAACTGCATAATTCTTTCTTCGTTCTCGCTAACACCGATTTGGCTTCCCCAGTCTATCTGTACATCCAATGTTTCAACAGTAGTTTTTGGAAAACTTTGGATTGGCAATTTGCCAATATAGTAAACTCCTATGATCATTATTGTCAAAAATGTACCTATCGTAAATACCTTATGCTTGATAGAAAATCTTAAAATAATATGGTGGATATTAAAAACAGAAGATTTTTTTCATTAACATCTATATGTCCAAATCTCTTTTTCATAAGATGGAAAAAAAGGACAGGGATCAAAGTATAAGATAAAAAAACCGAACAAGTCAAAGCTATAGTTATAGACAAAGCCTGATCGTAAAAGAGGGCTCCAGCTATGCCTCCGAACAAAACTAATGGAGCAAATACAGCTATATTGGTCAATGACGAGCTGAACATAGGAGCTAGTATTTCATTAGGTGCTTTCACTACAGTATCTTCCAAAGTATGATCTTTAAGCCAGATTCTTATATTTTCGATGATAATAATGGCATTGTCAATCATCAGCCCTACTCCCAGGATGAGACCTGATAGGGATACCAGATTGATGCTGATCTTCAGTAGATAAAAAAAAAGTAAAGTAATACAGAGGCTTACAGGGACAACCACTAAGATAATCAACGATGTGCGCCAGTTGCCAAAGAACCAAAACATGATCAGAGCTGAAAAAAACAATCCAAAACTTAGAGAAGAAAATAAATTATCATACGCTACCTGCAGTATCTTTGACTGATCCTGCATTATGATTATCTTCAGATTGGGGTAATCTTTTGAAAACAGCACCAGTAACCTATCAATTTCTTCCTTAAGCTTGAAGTTATTGGCATCTGGTTGTTTTCTGACACTCAGTGCTATTGCCTCCTGGTCATTATACAAATAAGAGCCTCTTTCAGGTCTCTCATCTATCCTGATCTCAGCCACCTGCTTGAGTAGGTAGGTTTGATTGCCCAATCTCACTGGGATATTTTTTATATCATCCACAGTGCGAAGAGTCGAAGTCAAAAGTACATGATACTCATAAGCTCCATCCTTCAATACGACATTGCCGAGTTCTACGTTTTTATCTTTGATTTGGGCAACCAGTTGATCTAGGTTTATATTTAATGGTTGCAGTAGGTTTAAATCCGGTTTTACAGAAATTTCAGGCTGAGTATAACCGTGCATATCTACAATGGCCACTTCTTCCAATTGCTCAAGCCGTCTGACGATTTCCTTTTCACAAAAAATACTCAACGCACGCTTGTTGATCAGGTTAGTATCACGGGGAAGTACTGCTATTTCATATATAGGCAAATCAGATAGGGCTGTTTTTACAATTTTAGGCCTTTTTACATTTCTTGGCAATAGATACATGGCCTGATCGATTTTTTCATTGATTTCTATTTGGGCCAGATCTATATTTGTACCATAACCCAATGTTATATCAATGGTGGCTGAGCCGTTGTTTGCCTTACTTTTAATGTTTTTTATACTGCTGACCTGTAGCAATTGGTTGCGCAGTGGTCTGATGACTGTGTTTTCGAGAGTTCGAGCATCTGCATTGGGAACATCAATTTTTACAATAATTTTTGGTACTGGGATTTCCGGAAGCAATGAAATTGGAATTTTTTTAAAAATACCAATGTGATCACCACTAAACTTAATGTAGTCATGATCACAGCTACGGGGCGTTGGATAAGGTACCTTAACATCAGAGATTATTTCTTTAGAGTTACAGTGGCACCATGATCCAGATTGAGATTTCCCTCATGTATCACAAGCTGCCCGGCAGCCAAACCATCACTGATGGCATAATGTGTGTCGTTTTCATCGACTAAAGTTACATAGTTCCACTTCGCAGTTTTTGTCGATGCCTCATATGTAAACACCACAGTGCGTTCTGACCTGCGCACTAAGGCTGATTTTGGTACGAGTATATATGATTTCGTAGGTTCCTCAATGACCACACGCATGTTCATATTTTCATAGAGATGCTGAAATTTACCCTGGAGACTAGCTCTCACTTCTACCAGACCCTCTTTGTTTACCTTTGGATTGACCATAGAAATATACGCTGTGTATGTCTCATTTGGTACCGTCAGAGGATGAGTGATTACCTTTTGCCCCTTATGAAGTCTTAATGACTGGTTTTCCATCGCCATAAATGTAACCTCATAGGTAGAGGGATTGATCATCGTACACAATTCCTGGCCTGGCTGAATGATTTCGTATTGCTTGACCTTAAGGTCTGCGATCAGGCCAGGAAAAGGAGCTTTTATCTTTTTCTTGCTGAGTCGATATTCCAGCTCTTTGATGTCCTGAACTATCTTGTGATAGCCGGTAATGGCATATATTACCTTGAGTTGATATGGCTTGACAGACAGATCATCATCGGCACTGCCCCCATAGTCGATGAGCATTTGGCTTTTTTTGATGATGGCATCACTAAGTTTTGTCCTGACTTGCTCGATGGCAAACTGCTCCTCTTTATCATCCAGGATGAGAAGGACATCCCCTTTTGAGACCCTCTTGCCATTTGTGCCATACAAACTGTTGATGATACCACCCACATCACTTTTCAGCATGGCAGACTCTCTTGCCATAATCACTCCAGTGAGCAAAGTTTTCTTCACAAACACATTTTTGATACAAGGCGTGATACCGACCTCACTGCTTATATTTTGCATTTCAGTCCCACCCTGAGCGGTGATGCTTTCTGCAGTTTGATTGGTCTTGGATGTACATCCCAAAAATAGCATCAATAATGCACTCATTAAAATGAAAAATCGTATTTTTGGCAATAGAAAGTATTTTTTTGCATTTATGGAAATTTTGCCTCATAAAAGTCTACAAATCCCACCATGTAACCAAAAAAAGTAGGTCTAAAAAATATTTTCAAAATTTTTTGGATAAAATTTGGATTTTAGTATATATATATATATATATATTTGCGGTGATATTTATTTTTTTAATTCTTAAATTTTTTAAATGATGAAAAAGGTATTGATATTCTTTTATTTTGCTTTATTTTTACCCTATTCGGGCGAAACAAAAGTAGACGCAGAATTGGTTTGTAAAACCGAAACTGTTGATTGTCCCGGGTTGTTCACTGGCGATAGGATAGTCTGCCACCAAAACGGGAAGGGGATCAGCTGTAATTGCGGCGAATCTACCAAGTGTAATTGAAAACAATCATTTTGATCGATCAGCAAGATGAGGTACATATCATGTACCTCATCTAATTTAAATTTTTTATTAAATGAAACTAAAATATTATTTCCTCTTTGTTGCTATCAGCTCTTTAGCTTGCTCAGATAAAAAATATGAAATTGTCAATGTGGATTCTCATCAAGAATCGACGCTTTCTAATAGTCTGAGTTTGGTAGATTCGATAGTTTTACATACTGAAAACAGACCCATCCATAGCATTGACAAAATCATTTTGGAAGACAAAATTTATATCTTTAATAGATTTGATGACCGGAAAATTCAAATTTATAATTTAAATGGAGATTTTGTCCAAGAAGTTTCCCTTCCTTTTGATAACAAAGGAATAATCTATGACTTTTTGATTGATACACCCAATGCGAAAATAGAAGTATTAGCTGTTGACGGTATTTATGACTTTGATCTAAAAGACTTCCACTTTATAAATAAAAGAATTCTTAACTTATCTGCCTTCAGGTTTTTCAAAGATGATAGTCACTCCTATTTTATATGTGCTGGTGATGTTTATTTAACAGTGACCGATTTGAATTTAACAAATTCATTTTCATACTTTGATAAATTACCTGCTCATGGCAAATATCCGTACAATTCGTTTCCTCAAATCAAAAACCATCAATATTTATTCACCAATTTCAATAATACTTTATATAAGTTGGGCAATGGAATGGTAGAAAAAGGTATTACATTTGTTTTCAACGGAGAAGAATTGAATGACGAAACCCTATGGGTAACCCCAGACTTTAAAAAAAGTGAATTTTTTAACAAAGAAATAGTTGAAAGATTTTTATTTTCAGTTGAAAATTACATATATCTAACATTTACAAAGATAGGTAAGCCCCAAGCCTGTATCATCAAAGCATCCAATGGTAATACTGCTATGTATGATGTACAAAAAGTAGAAAACAATGTTACAAATGAGGCTGGGTTTCCTTATATCATAGGTACATATAAAAACAAATATTTTGTTTCCCAAAATCTGGCCGAAACTAACAATACAATTATCTATATACTCAACCCAAAATAATCTCTCACAAATTGTATGTGGATTAAAATGCATGCCTTTAAATCCGTAAATATCCAATGGACAAGATAATTTTTTGCTTGAAACCTTGGATGGTGAACAGATGCAACACCTACCCTATCTAAAAGACGCATACGATCCCAACTCTCCCTATCTCATCAAGATATATCCCAAATATCTCAACTAATCAGCCTGGAAGTAAAGTAGTGACCTCTCTGCTTATATTTTGCATTTCAGTCCCACCCTGGGCGGTGATGCTTTCTGCAGTTTGATTGGTCTTGGATGTACATCCAAAAAATAGCATCAATAAAACACTTACTAAAATGAAAAATCGTATTTTTGGCAATAGAAAGTATTTTTTTTGCATTTATGGAAATTTTGCCTCATAAAAGTCTACAAATCCCACCATGTAACCAAAAAAAAGTAGGTCTAAAAAAATATTTTGAAAATATTTTGCCGGTAATTTGGATTTTGTTATACATATATTGCAGTGAGTGATATTATATTTTAACTCAATGTCGTTTAGTTAAGACCAAGTTATAAAGTCCTTCCCTTCTGAGGGAAGGATTTAGGATGGGTAAAAACTACCAAAAATCCCTTAACTAAACGACATTGTATTTTAACTTCTTAAATTTTATTTTTATGAAAAAGGTAATTTGTTCTCTAACTTTAGTATTGGGTTTGACCACAGCCAGTTTTAGTAAGGAAGATTCTCCTTGTACTTGGCTTTCTTTTTATTGTGGTAATACTATGGCATACGAATCTTATTGTGTTAATGTAGGTGGAAATGGAATGTTTTGTAGCTGTGGAACGATTGTTGATTGTGGTTTTCATAATTAATAGAAAAAGTTTATGAATTTTTATTTTAAGCCAAGCATCGCCATTGCGATGCTTGGTCTTTATTTAACAAGTTGCAATGAAGGTACATTTAAAAGCAAGGAAATCGTTGTTAATCCGGATACAGAACTACCTCAAGGTTTTTGGGACGATATAATATCAGACGATATTGAATATTTTACATTAAGTGGACCAAAAAGTAATAAGTTATCCACTATCACTTATATTTTAAGAGTAGGCGATTACATTGTTTCGACACACCCAAATACATCCACTATATATTTTCATGATCTGAATGGTTCATTTCAGCATCACCTGAGATCAAGTGGTAAAGGCCCTTTGGAATTTAGTGAAGTAATGACCATTGCTAGATTTGATGATCACCATATACTGATCAATGACCCTTCCAAAAACAGTATATTGAAATATAACATCTCAAACCAAAAGATAACTGAAGAATTCAAAACCAACTTATACATTTATAACATGTATTATGATGAAATATCAACTAGACTCATCTTTACTACGAATGATTTTGATTCTGGATTTATAAAATATGTTGACAATATGGACTTCAAAAATATTTATCCATTGATTCATGCTACTGCACCGCAAATATGATTGTATCTCGAGCGCCTTTTTTGAAAATCAATGGCCAACAACTTATAATAAATATAGGTTTTCTCGATACCATCTATTTATACAATTTCCAAACTAATAAAATGGATAAAAAATACATATTAGGAAAGGGTGAGACAAACATAAGTAAGACAGGGAAAGAAAAAATAATAAATGCTGTAATGGAAAGAAAACTAAAAATATTTGAAAAAGTGATTGCTCCAATGGGAGAGCCGAGTATGATCGACAAATATTTGATTATTCCGTTGTTTTATCATGGAGAATATAAATCTTTGGTGATAGATACCCAAAATGAACATTCTTATTTTTACAATTTTCATTCAAACAAAGGGAATAAAATTGATTTCATTGATCAGGGAGGGTATTCTATACGTCCGTTCACAAAAGATAATGAAGGGTATTTTTATGATATAGGGGATTTGCCATTAACAAAAATAAATCATAATTTTTCTTCGGAATTGCCTTTTGTGCGTAATTTCAATAAACTTCTTGCAGAAAATGATGAAAATCCTTTTATCATCCGATTTAAACTTAAGTAACCAAAAATTATCACTTCACTATCATTTGCAAAAAAAGACAGTACAACTACCCATTTCATGGAAAGACAATTTAGACTATTAGGGTATTGGTTTTGTATTATCGTCTTGTATTTCAATTTCTGCATAGTCTGATGCAGGACCTTGTTATTGGGAAAATTTAAATTTTAAAGAATATTATCATAAAACTCATTTAGTCAAAATATACCCTCATTTTTTGAATTCATCTGTCTGGTTGCAATGAAAAAATATGCAGTAGGTAAATTCTAAAATTCCAGATATTGTAACTTGATATAAGAGTATGAAATATTTCCTCTTCAATATTTACAAAGCTTTAATTTTTGAATATCTTTATAGAAAAATTAGAGTCTGTTTAATTGAGCAAAAATGACAAATTTATTTATATTTACAGCATATTGTACCGTCTCAACTGTGTGTATAACTAAAAATATAATGTCACATAAAATAAAATTTGTCGCCGCTTGGAGCCGAATGATGATATTCTAAACCCACCCTTACTATAGAATAAAGTATGGTCTTAAAAAATCATAGTTTTTCAATCATCCTTTTGTTAACTGCGCTTGCATTGACAGGTTTACTTTTTATACCATATATCTCACTCAATCTGAATCCCACTCATAGGTATCCATCTGTCACAGTGCAAACAGGATATATCAATGCTACACCTGAAGAAGTGGAGAGAAAAATCACAAGACCTATAGAGGGAGTACTCACTACGCTCTCAGGCATCAGTAAAATGTACTCCACAAGCAGAAAAGAAAGGTCAACCATCACGTTAGAATTACAATCCTGGGTCAATACAGAAATGTTTAGATTTCAGGTACTTACCATATTGAGACAAATCCACCAAAGTCTGCCAGATCAGGCTGGATTTCCCAGCTT
Source organism: Saprospiraceae bacterium (assembly GCA_016718205.1). Taxonomy (GTDB): domain Bacteria; phylum Bacteroidota; class Bacteroidia; order Chitinophagales; family Saprospiraceae; genus OLB9. Next base: position 212,246 of record JADKEB010000031.1, on the reverse strand, counting down.
ACTTATTAACAAACCCGATGAAGAAAAATCTTTTGACCAAATCCTTACCTATAGTATTTTTGCACCTTTGGAGCGTGAGGCGATATACGACTATGCAGTAAATATTTTATCACCATTATTGTCAGGGATAGACGGACTTTATAAAATACACGTAACTGGTGGTAGCAAAAAAGAATATATCATAGAGTATAATCAAGATCTACTAAAAAGCCACCACATAACACCGGAAAAGTTAGGCACTCATATAAAGGCGACATTACGCAATATTCCAATCGGACAAATAGATGAAAATGGCCAACAATGGAGGGTCAGTATGAAACCTGCTGAAATGGACAATATCGCCGCCATTCCAATCAAAATTGACAATCATTTATATCGTGGTGGTTCGCTATTCAAGGTTTTTGAGAGAGAAGAAAAACCCATGGCGATGTATCGGATTGATGGTAAAAACAACATAAGAATCAGTTTTATTCCAGATGATGGTGCCAACCACTTACAATTGGGAAAAAAAATTAAAGATGCTATTGGAAAAATCAGTTTACCGTCAAATTTTGAAATTTTAAAAGAATATGATACTACAGAATATATTCAGTCAGAATTAGATAAAATCAAGGAAAGAACTCTGTATTCTGTGCTCATATTATTGACATTTGTCTTCTTGGCTTATAGGAAGTGGAAGCATATTTTTGTTGTGATTTCAGGTATGTTAATTTCGCTAGGGGTATCCTTCATTTTGTATTATGTCGCCGCCGTTCAACTCAACCTATATTCTCTGGCTGCAATCACCATCTCCTTGGGTATTGTGATAGACAATATCATAGTCATGGTGGACCACTTTAGAAAATACCAAAATTTTCAAATCATCCCTGCTATTCTTTCAGCCACGGGTACAACGCTATCGGCATTAGTCGTATTTTGGTTTTTACCGATCGAATGGCAGTGGAACCTTTCGGACTTTGCCAAGGTTTTGTTTATCAATCTGTCGGTATCTATTGGAGTAGCTTTTATTTTTATTCCGGCCATGATGTATCAGCTCAACTACCGTGTGGTAAGCAGTACTTTCGCAGATGATTCAAATATCTCAAGCAAAGGTCAACTGTATAAAAAAGTGGCTCAACTTTTCTGTCAGGTACAAAAATGTCATCATGGCAGTGATGATACTGATATTTGGTTTACCATTATTTATGTACCTGTCCACCACAAAACATCGTCATTGTATAATAAAACAATAGGAAGTGATTGGTATCTGGAGTACGCCAGGCCCATTTTAAATAAATATCTTGGCGGGACATTGCGTCTTTTTTCTGAATATGTCTATACAAGGGGTAGCTTCAGGTCTATTGAAGAAACAAAATTATATGTCAATGCATATCTGCCACTGGGAAGTACACTGAACCAAACAAATGAATTGATGAAAAAAGTAGAACATTACATCAAACAATATTCATCAGAAATCAAAAATTATACAACCGACATCAGAGATCATCAAAACGGAAGCATTGTAATTTCTTTCCACAAAAACGCATCTGAGTCTTTTCCGTATACGCTAAAAAATCGTTTGATTTCTTTTTGTAGTGATTTGGGAGAAGTAGAATGGAATATTTATGGAGTGGGCAAAGGATTTTCAAACCTTAGTTATGAAAACTCCAATCAATTTATGGTGGAATTTCGAGGCTACAATTTAGAGCATTTGGCCAAACTTGAGGATGATTTTGCCAAATTATTGGAGTTACACCCCAGAATCGAGCAAGTCAAGAGAAATATAAACCTGAATTGGGGTGAAAAAAAGGATCAGCAATATTTGCTTTCATTAGATTTCAGAAAAATGAGTGAAAAAAATGTTGACCTTTTATCATTGAGTGAGTTCTTGCACCAAAACAATCAATGGCCAAATACCTTATCTTATACAAAAGATAATAAAGCCATAAGAATACAAAAAGATGATCTCCGTGATAATGATATTTGGGATGTAAAAAATACTTACCACTCGTACGCTACATCTACTTATCTGGTATCAGAGTTCAGTAAGATAGACAAACAATTTACTTTACCTACATTACACAAGGAAAACCAGCAGTATATCAGGAGATGTGGCTGGACATATATAGGAAATGAAAAATATGGACAACAATTTCAGGATGAAAGTATCAGAAAATTTGAGAAGGTAATCCCTGTCGGTTATACCATCAAAAATGTAAAAAATAACTTCTGGAGTAAAAACAAAAATCAACAATATTGGTATATCACCTTGATTCCTCTCATGATATTTGTGATCTGTTCTATACAATTTGAATCGATTTTTTGGGGGCATCCAAATCATTTTAATCATTCCCATGTCGTTCATTGGTATTTTTATTACGTTCTATTATTTTGATGTTCCGTTTGATCAGGGTGGGTACGTATCATTTCTGATGACAAGTGGCCTTGCAGTCAATTCTATCATTTTTATACTATCATCTTATCACCATTTTAAGTCTATTTATCCTCAATACAACTCTCTTGACCATTATTATTACGCCGTCAAAGATAAGATCAAATCAATCTTGTTGACTACAATCTCCACGGTATTGGGCTTGATGCCATTTCTCATGCATGGAGATAGCGAAGTATTTTGGTTTGCTCTTGCAGCAGGAACGATAGGTGGTTTAACGTTTTCAATATTAGTTTTGGTTGTTGTTTTTCCAGCTATAATCATTCAGGATTTGAAAGCTGTTTAATTCTACTTGTCAAATTACCATACAAGACTTATTGGTAAAACTCAATATCTATCTGTTTATCCCTGATTCTAAAATCTCTATACTCAAAATAAATTGGTTTGCGAAAATTTTATTTACCAATTTATTCATTTTGAGTAAAGACGAAGCAAAGCTTGTCATCAAAGACATTTATCGTCTTTATAATGGCGACAGAATTATTTGCAAAATAAATTCTCGTCGGTATAAACATGTTCCGTTATGAAGCAATACCAATGCCTACAACAGAGAAAACATTTTTTACTTTGACAGAATCCAATACGAAAGAGTCAACCAACTTCCTATCTTACCATCCGTTGGAGCAAAATTAATTTTTAAAATAGTGGAATATTACTGACGATAATTTTCTTTAACAAAAGACTATAATACTCATGCTTTCTTCATTTCTGTAGCGCAAGTGAAATTTATGGATTCCAGGTGGATGTATATGGACTGCAGACAAACATTCTTCTTACTTAACTCTCCCAAATGATCTCCTCTACCTTTTTGTGCACACTACTGAAGTTGATACCGATGTGATGGATAGGCTTGCCACTATCTTTAAATCTCTCGGTGTAACCTCTGGCTTGAATTTGCTCTATAGCCACTCGTGAAGACTGATCAAGTTTGAATTCCATACAGTAGATTTGGTCTTCATAGATCACTATGGCATCGGCTCTACCCTGCTGTGTGTGTACCTCGCTGAATATATAGACATTCAACAGCGAAAACAACAGATGCACGATGGCATGGTAATATTGTTCGTTCTCTCGCTGCCAAAGGTCGTAGGGGATTTGGGCAAAGGCACTGTTGATAGCACTTTGCATTAACTATTTATCTTGGGTCTGGAGTGATTTCAATAGGCTCTGCAACACATTGGTAGATGACAAACTTACCGAATCAATATATGTATCTGCCAGGTGTCTCAAATATGATTCCCTAACTTCTTGATTGGGATACGTTAAGATATAGCTATTCAAAATACTCTCGCTCTTGATGGTGAGATATCCTGTTTGAAAAAGTATAGGGATTATTTTCAGATTTTCAATATCAAAATTTCCGAGATCGTCTTTGTTGATACTCACTTCTTCAAACTTGTACATGTGCTGCTCTCTGCACATCTTCATCAGGAATGTAGGCGTTCCCGTAGTGTACCAAAAATTTTGGTATGTACCATTGTGTACAAAGAAGCTAAGTAAGGAAAAGGGATTATACACTGTAGAGCCATCCAAATCCCATTTATATCCATTGTACCATGTTCTGATTTTAACTTTGTCATACATGTTTAACTCTTGCTCAAAGTTGTCTTCTATTTCCTTCTGACTTATACCACATATTTCGTTGTATGTGCTTGAGAGGAGATATCGTTGAGATTATTCAAATCTGAAAAGATACTCACCTTACTAAATTTGCTCACTCCCGTGATGAATACCAGTTTCAGCTGAGCATCAGCATCTTTGAGTACACTATAAAACTCTTGAGTATATCTCTGTTTTCCAGTGCTTTATACAAATTGTCTTTATCCAAATAATCTATCAATGGCTTGTCATACTCGTCTATCAGGATGACTACATTATTATTATATTTGGTTTTTAGCTTATCTATAAGTTCCTTAATCTTTGTAGAATTGCTTTCTGAAGTTAAGTTTATACCATATTTTTCGCCTACCTCTTTGAGTTGCAATTCGATAGCTCTTGATAAACCCATCTCTCTATATCCGATATTAGAAAAAGAAATTTTAATGATCGGATATGTCTCAAACGCCCATTTGTCATACACGTACAATCCCTTGAATAGTTCTTTCTCCCCTTGGAATAGATAATCCAACGTACTCAGAAATAATGATTTACCAAATCTTCGAGGGCGGGCCAGAAAGTAATATTTCTGAGTAGTGATGAGATTATAAGCAAACATTGTTTTGTCGACATAGACTTTACCTTCACGAATGATCTCACGAAAATCTTGCTGGCCTAATGGATACAATCGCATGGACATGGCTTGTTTTACATTATTTTATGGCAAAGATAAGCATTTTTTGCTCAAATAATAGATTGGGTTGGACCTCGTGTGTATATAACAAACTGCACAAATACTCAAATTCCTCGCAACCCCTGCCTGACTACGTAGACAGGCAGGCTCATTCCCTAAAGAGCCTGTCAAGCTATGCTTGAGACGACCCACGCCAATGCTTTCAATATTAGTGCTGGTCTCCCCTTCAGGGGTTGGGGGTAAGTATAGGCAAATGTAGCAAGTTAATTTTTTTCACAAAAGTGCAATATGTTATATGCATGTTGGACCTAGTGAAATTGCTGAATTCTTGGTGGAGTAAGGTAAAAAAGGGTGGACAGTTTAAATATGATAAACCATTCCCAATTATACGTGTACAGGAGCATCTAAACATGTTCCGTTATGAAGTATCACCAATGTCTGCTACAGGGAAAACATTTTTTACTTTGAAAGACTAAGATATGAACGAGTCAATCAACTCCCTATCTTACCTTCCGTCGGAGTGATTTTAATTGAAAAATTCAAACATGCTCCAATTGAAGATTTTTTACTGTATCTTTGCATCCGATTTTTCAGAAATATAATTCATGGCGGTCGTTTATCTTACAAGGGTTGAAAAATTTAATGCTGCGCATAAACTGTGGATCAGTGAGTGGACAGAAGAAGAAAACTTTGCATATTTGGAAAATGTGCCAATAAAAACTGGCACGGACATAATTATACTCTATTTATTACCGTCAAAGGTACTCTGACCCTTTGATTGGTTTTGTGCATGATGCTAAAAAGCTCAGTAAGATCATAAGAGAAGTTATAACTGACAAACTCGACCATTCCAATCTAAATCTCGATATGGACTTTTGCCGGAAGGTATGATGCCTACCACAGAAAATATGACTCTTCTGATTTGGCAGCAACTCGAACCACATATCAAAGGTTGTACCTTGCATTGTGTAAAACTGCAGGAAACAGATACAATCTATGCAGAGTATTATGGTGAAAAATAAAATTAGATGGCATACAAAAAACAAGACCTCTACGATCCTCAGGTAACTGAATCCATAAGAAAAAGTTATACAAATATCCTGCAACTGATAGGAGAAAATCCTGATCGTGAAGGGCTTCATAAAACTCCTGAAAGAGCTGCAAAAGCGTTTCAGTTTTTGACCCAAGGATATCAGCAGAGTGCTTCTGACATATTGAATTCAGCACTTTTTAAGGAAGATTACAGCGAAATGGTCGTGGTCAAAGATATAGAATCTACTCCATGTGTGAACACCATCTCTTACCTTTTTACGGTAAAGCACACATTGCATACATACCAAACGGCTATGTAGTTGGGTTGAGCAAAATTCCTCGCGTGGTAGATGTTTTTGCCAGAAGGCTACAGGTACAGGAAAGAATGACACACGAAATTCTTCACTCTATAGATGACACCCTCAAACCTCTGGGCGTAGCTGTAGTGATAGAAGCTGCCCATATGTGTATGATGATGAGGGGTGTACAAAAACAAAATTCAGTCACCACAACGTCTGCATTTACCGGTGCGTTTAGAAATATTGAGACGCGAAATGAATTTTTAAGTTTAATTACAGCAAAATTGAGATAAAATGAGAGCCATAGTTTTTCCTGGTCAGGGAGCACAGTTTGAAGGTATGGGCAAGGACTTGTATGAATCCTGTAAAAAAGCAAGAGATATCTTTAAGCGGGCAGATAAAATAGTCGGGTTTGCACTTTCCGATATAATGTTTAATGGCACAGCTGAAGATTTAAAACAAACCAAAGTGACCCAGCCGGCCTTGTTTGTCCATGCCATAGCCACACTTTCGGCCAAAGACCACGAAAAGCCTGACGCTGTTGCAGGGCACTCACTCGGCGAATTTACTGCTTTGGTGGCAAATGGTACTCTGAGTTTTGATGACGGCCTTTATTGGTTTATAAAAGGGCTATGGCCATGCAGGCAGCTTGTGAAGCCATTCCCGGCACAATGGCGGCCATATTGGGCCTTGACAATGATGTGGTAGAAAATATTTGTCAAAGTGTGGATGAAGTTGTAGTCGCCGCCAATTTTAACTGTCCGGGCCAGTTAGTGATTTCGGGTAGCATACCGGGTGTTGAAAAGGCCATGCAAAAACTGACGGAAGCCGGAGCAAAACGAGCGATCAGACTTGAAGTAGGTGGTGCATTTCATAGTCCATTGATGGAGCCGGCCAGAAAAGAACTGGAAGAAGCTATTATGAATACACCTTTCAATGCACCAGCTTGTCCGGTTTATCAGAATGTCACTGCGCAGGCAGAAAAGGATCCTGAGATCATAAAGTTAAATCTGGTTGCCCAACTCACCGGAGCTGTAAATGGACTCAAACCGTGGAAAATATGATTAAAAATGGGATCACTACCTTTATTGAAGCGGGAGGTTCCGGTAAGATATTGTCAGGTCTTATCAAAAAAGTAGATCGTAATGCTGAAACAATCACTTTAACATGGAAATAAAAGCCGGAAAAATACTCCTGCAGAACCATTTATGCTGGATCCAAATTTCAAAAGGACAGTAGTGCTGATATGTGAGCATGGTGACCACGATACGACCGGTTTTGTTCTCAACAAAACTCTGGATATTAAAGTAAATGAACTGTTACCCGATTTTCCTGAATCCAAGGCGGCAGTATTTGTGGGAGGGCCTGTTGCAGTAGATAGTCTTCATTACTTACATAATGTAGGTGACATGCTTGACAACAGCCTGGAAGTATGTCCTGGTGTCTATTGGGGCGGTGATTTCGAAAAACTCAAATTCCTAATGGAGAACGGCCTGATAAAAGACAATAACATTAAATTTTTTGTAGGTTACTCGGGCTGGTCTGAAGGGCAATTGATAGAAGAAATGCAGGAGACATCATGGATTGTGGAAGACATGGATGCCAATTACCTGTTTAAAATAAAACCCTTTGTTCTGTGGCAAAACCGTGCTGCACAATAAAGGAAATACTTATACCGTGATCGCACAGATGCCGGATGCGGTGAGTTTGAATTGAGTACCATAAAAAAAGCAATTGAATAAACAGGCGGAAAAATTACTGGCAATAACACTGATGGTCGCAGTTTGTAACTGCGATCCAATTATTAAAGAATTTGCAATTCGATTGCCTGATTTAGGAGTGTAAAAAAGCCACACAAATTTATGTGTCGTATGGCTTTTTGAAGGCTAAGAATTATAAATTCCTAATGTATGACATCGTAGTTACAAACTGCGACGATCTGTAAGGCATGTGAGGGTTGGGGTGGGTAAATTTAGATGAATTCTTAATTTCTCCACCTGTATGATTTGTTATCTATGGCCTCATTGTACATAGGAATTCCTTCCAAGTGATCATACTCGTGTTGTAGTAGTTCTGAAAGATCATCTGTCATGCTCCAGCTTTGTGGCTGCCAGTTTTCGTTCAGATAGTTAATAGTAAGACTTTTATGACGCATCACGTGCACCAGCAGATTTGGAAAACACATACAATCGTCCCATATTTCCATCATATCAGCACTTAGATCTGTTAATTCGGGATTGATAAAAACAATAGGTCTGTCGATGTTCATATAAATCAGCCTTTTCATTATCCCTAACTGAGGAGCAGCAATCGCTCTTCCAAAATGATATTTTGCTCTGATTTCCTCCATCACATTGTGCATGTCTGCAACCCAACCAGAAACAAATTCCTTTTCTGAAAAAAGTACGGGATCAGAGATTTCATAAAGTCTTGGATTGCCGAGCTGTAAGAGATCATCAAGATGTTTCATTTGTTTATTTTGTTATTGCACTCTTTGAGTACATGTTATTATCGTCACACCTGCCTCGCCGTACCACAGAGCAGTCTGGCGCGTATGAAAATAAATCATTGCGGATTGTGTTCTGACTGCTCATGCTTATTTCATGTGTTTCTTGTTTAAGAGTATGTTTAAAATTTTTCTTAGTTGTAAATCAAGAGATTATGGTTCTGACAATAAAATAATCAACGCATTTAGCCTGCCTGCCAACTATAATATAGACGGGCAGGTGGACTAAATAAGGCGAATATTTTGAAGTCAGGTTCATAATATATTGATTTTTTAAGGCAATAAAATTTAAACATACTCTAAATTATGAAATCTTTATAATTGATTAGGTACATTATTTTTAAAATTACCTTTGATATTTGTAATTCAAAATTTGCAATAAAAGTACATACTTTATGACAACTTCCATACCGGTAGCTGAACAATATCTTTAATTCTTTAAGTGTTTGCCAACTCAAGCATCATTCCCCATAACTAAATCATATGAAAGGAACCCGATGTCGTGATAATATTAATGACATTCTGGGATGAGGTATAACGAGGTGTGTATAACATATTGCACTTTTTTAAATAATAAAGTATGGGTGTATCCCAAAATTGCACTATACTATATAATTTTTAAGTTCTGAATTTAATGGATTATCCTAATAGTTAGGAGTTTAAGGGTGGGACGTCTCAAACATAGCTTGACCAGGCTCTTAGAGCTTGCCACGATTTGCGTGGGAATGAGCCTGCCTGTCTACATAGTCAGGCAGGGGTTGCGGGCAGTTTAAACAATTTCAGTGCAAAAAAGGGATACACCCTAAAGTATTTGATTTATGAGTACCTATTAGTCCAAATATAAAGGTTAAATCTGCTCCACTAACCCCTGCCTGCCAAGGCACGCAGGCAGACCCGACCCCTAAAGGGGAGTGCAGCACTTTGATAAGTACAAGTAGGTGGATCGTCTCAAGCATAGCTTGACAAGCTCTTTAGAGAATGAGTGCTGAGAAGGGCATAAACTTTTTTGTGCAATATGTTATCCACACCAAATTCCCAATTTCGTCATGGTTATCAAAAAAAGTGGTATTTTTGCATTAAAGTTAGTAAATAATATAATTGAAAAAGATAGATAAACTCATTACTCAAAGTTTTATCGGGCCAGCTATTCTCTCCTATTTTATAGCTACGTTTGTGCTGGTAATGCAGTTTTTGTGGAAATACATAGACGACATTCTTGGAAAAGGTATTACCGTATTTGAAATTATCGAATTGATATTTTATTATGCTGTGACACTCATACCGATGGCAGTACCTATTACCGTATTGATATCTTCGGTAATGGTTTTTGGGGACATGGCTGAAAAATAAATTGTCCAGTATGAAATCAGCCGGTGTTTCTTTATTGCGTATCATGATACCAGGACTGGCGGTCGCTTCATTGATTGCCTTATTTTCCATTTTCGCATCCAATTATCTTAAACCCGTCTCTTTACTACAATTCAACAAAAGATTCCAGACCATCAGGAAACAAAAAGCAGCACTGGCAATAGAACAAGGTATTTTTAATGATGCTTTTGGAGAAACGATCATCAGGGTGAACAAGATTGATGACGATAAAAGGGGAATTCACGATGTACTCATCTTTGACCATACGGCCAACGATAAGAGCCTGATTGGTATCATGAGTGCGAAAAATGGAGAATGTATACTGCCGATGATGGTCGCTATTTTTGTTATGCAGTTAGATACTGGAGTTCACTACAAAGAAGGTGAAAAAAAAACTAAAACTTGGATCTGATCAGTCAGAGATACCCTTTACGAGAACATATTTTGACCAATGGATCAAATCATTTGATATGAATCAATTTGATGGACAAGATGGATTGCTTAATTTAATAGAAACAGGGAGGACATGCTGAATTCTATCCAACTCTTAAAATCCATCGACTCTTTCAGAAATGATGTTAAGGTAAATACTGAAAAGATCGCAAACAGAGCAAATCTGATTTTTACCCCCAATGCAAATCAAAATACTGACCAAAACCCGGCACAAGATTCAAAAGGAGAGTTTAAGGCATCACAAAGTGATACTGGCTATCAAACCCACATGAACAAAATAAAGGCAGAGCAATCTACTTTAAACCAATCTACAAATTATAAAAAATATATCTCTGAAAGATCGGCAACGGAGCAAATTCCACAAACAACAACAGACACACTTCCAGCAGCTGAACCAGAAAAAAAAATAGTCAGCTTCAAGTCTGGTAATCAAAAAGGAATAGTTCACATAGCAGATATGATAGATTCTATAGATCATCGGGAAGTACTGATAAGAGCTCAAACAAATCTATCCAGGGACAGAGACGAATTACTCACATTAAACAATATCAATACTGACAATAAGCGATACTTTGAAAAATATATGCTCAGGCTCAATCAGCAATACAGTTGGGCATCAGTGTGTATTATTTTTCTTTTTATTGGTGCTCCATTAGGTAGCATCATACGAAAAGGTGGCTATGGATATCCGTTGCTTGTGGCTATCCTGTTTTATATGATTTTTATCATTTCGACCATTTACGGAGAGAAGCTCAACAAAAATGGAGATATCTCGGGTTGAGGGCAGCTTGGTTATCTTGTTTTATTCTTCTGCCTTTTGCAGTCTTACTGAGTTATATGGCTCTAAGAGATAAGTAGGGTTAAATTTTCTGCTTTCAATGATATCGTAGGTAAATATTTCCAAAAGGAAAAAACTAAACTAAGATCTAATTACACAAGGTGCATGCACAAAAAAAATTTTTTTCCATTCCGACCAAATTCCTTTTATTTTTTGCCGTCGTAACCCAAAACCTCCACCAACCAACCGAAACTTGAAAGAAATCGGGCGGCCGAAAAAATGATGCACATTACACACTAAAATAAAATGTGTCTTAGAATGTAACTATCCTAATATAAAGCCCTACCTTTGCCCTGCTTTTTGAAGGTTGAAACGGCAATAAATATTTGCTGTTCATTAAATGGGAATCCTGTGCAAGTCAGGAACTATACCCGTAGCTGTAATTTCAAGAATATAGTTTCAACAGCAATGTCACTGTCTGTTCAGATGGGAAGACGTTGAAACTGAAAAAGTCAGAAGACCTGCCTCAAAGATTATTGTGTGATGACTTTCGGGATAAAAGTCGAGCCTAAATGTGAATTATGCAAAAAGTAATTCAGGAGAGTTTATTTAGAATTTCGGCGTTTGATTCCAAAAGACAAATGTATTTTTTCACTTTCGATCAAATATGAAAATTTTAACTAACTCTTTCATAAAAATTGGTTTTCCGATACCAATTCGATTACTTTTTGGTAATGAGTAAGCTGCAACCAGTAATATTTCTGGAATGTATATTACAACCATTCAGGATTTTCCCCAATGTCACTCTGCAATATCAAAGGAATGCCCGAGAGGGTTATTGATAGTCAGCCTATGTGCAATTTTTTATAGTCTTACAACTTGAAAAATTTTGAACATAAGCTTATAATGTATGATGAAGATAGTATATCTGATATTATTAAATGTATTAATGTGCGGTAGTGTTCTTTCACAAGTCACTATCGATTCAATATTTATAGTAGATACCGTCCATCACCTATTTAAAAATTCCAAACCTTCCAACACGTATCCTGCTGATATACAACCAGGGGTCTCAACATTTTTATCTTCTATTGCTTCCGCTCAATTACAGCAGTCATCGCCCGGAGGATTGACTACTCTCCTGCACAGAGGTATGGGAACCAGGCATTTGCCGGTTTTATGGGAAGGTATCAATATCCAGAGTATGGTCAATGGCAGTTTTGATCTGAGTCTGATTCCACTTCATTTGTATTCAGGAACGCAGTTTTATAGTTTTGGGTCACCCACACTCACAGGAAGTAATGCCATAGCAGGAGCACTCAATATTTCAATCAACCCCCAGGATAGACAAAGTCTTCTTGGGATTCAGCTATCATCGTTGGCAAATGTGGACTTACTCACAAAATATATTCACCACGGCTCCAAATATTCAGGAACACTTGGGGCTGACCTCTCCATTCACCAAAACTCCTACAGTTACACATTCAATAAGCAAAAAGAAAAAAGAATCGGTACAAATCAGTTGAAATACAACCTTTTATATAACTCTACTTATTTTTTATCAAAAAATCAAGCTATTAGAATGGGTATTTGGGCACAAGCTTCTGACAGAGAGATACCATCAGGCGTCACTTCTGCCCATGTCTCACAGCAACAAAAAGATAGTAACAACAGATTCAAAGTAAGCCACATTATTCATTTTTCAAACAGCAAGCTGCATACATGGATCTCGTATATGGATGAAATTATTTGGTTTTCGACTCCAGTGGTTGACTCAAGATCCGATGTAAACATTTATTCCTCCGGTACTGAATTTTCCACCAAAGAGGAGTTTGTCGCGAAAATCACTTATAGAAAAGATGTCGTTGATGCCAATTTTTTTGCAGACATAAAAGTGCGCAACCAACTGAATCTGACATCTTCAAAAATGTTCAAACTAAATCAATATAAGCTTTTGATATCTGCAAGACAAGACTATACTGACAACCGATGGATGCCTTTTTCATTTACCGGAAGTATCACACATGATAATATGTCTTTACAAATGAGTCGCAACTACAATCTCCCGGGATTTAATGATTTGTATTGGCCAGGATCCGGCAACGACCAGCTGAAAACAGAAATTTCAAACCAGGCCGAATTAAAGCACCATTTCATACTGAAAGGTATAAAGGTACAAAGTCAGCTATATATGAATTATGTAAAAGATTGGATTCAGTGGATACCAACATCCAACGGACTGTGGTCACCATTGAATCAAAAAACTGTTTTGTCCCGAGGATTTGAGTGTCATGTCAGCAGAGAATGGAATACTTCCACTGTCACCTACAAAACAGATATTCAATACCATCATAACCGAACATCAGCAACAGACCACTATTTTGAAAAAGAGCTGATAGGAAAACAACTCATTTACGTCCCGAAACATACCATTATATCAAGCTTTTTAATCAATAAGAAAGAGCACACCTTATACGGCAACTTTCGTTTTACCGGTAAAAGGTCTTATACTCCTGATAATCAATATGATTTATCACCATATTACACCATTGATCTTTTTTATAAATATGCCATAGACGACAAAGCAGATATCACCACATCTATCCAAAATCTAACCAACCATCAATACCATATAGTAAGATTTTTCCCACTTCCCGGTATTTCGGGAAATATTTTATTCAAGTTATATTTTAAACATTAAAAAATATCAAACATTATGAACTCAAAATTTTTAGCACTCGCTTTCATTTCATTTTTATTCTTTTCGTGCAGTAAGGATGATACTTCAGACTCAGCCCAATATTCCAAAGGTGTTTTTGTAGTCAAATCAGGTGTCTTTCAATCAGGAACAGGCACTATCACATATCACAACTATCAGGATACTATTGAGAATCTATTTGAAAAGAAAACCCGGGACAAGTGCTGGGCAACATTGCACAAAGTATGATAGCTCATGATAACAAATATTTTATTGCTATCAACAATGCCAACAAAATAGCAGTATGTGACGGTGCTACATTCAAATCTCAAGGAGAAATCAAGGGCATAAGTCTACCAAGGTACTTTGCTGCGAGTATCAACAAACTCTACGTAAGTGCCTGGGGAACTGACTTCAAAAGCGGAAATGTATACGAAATCAATCCCAAAACTCTGAGCATCGCAGCGACTATAAAAACAGGAGGCGCACCGGAGAGTATGTTGATATCAGGAGATAAACTTTATGTGACTATCAGTACGGTAACTGAAAAATCGAAGAGTATTGCCATCATTGATACCAAAACCAATACCATCACACAAAGACTTGACATCTCTGACAACCCGACACATATTGTTTCAGATAAAAACGGAGCCATCTGGATCCTTTGCGGCGGTAACTCGGACTGGTCAAATCCGGCATTAAGTACTGATGGGGCATTGGTCAAGATAGTTAATGACAAAATGGAGAAAACTTTTAACCTGACCAATGGTGCTAACGGGCTGGCAATAGATAAGAATAAAGACAGGCTGTTTTTTTTGATGGCAGGAAAACCTTTTGCTGATGATATCACAGACCAGACATTTGAAAGAATCTGTCTATGATGGTTCATTTTCTGCTCTTGTCTATCATCACACCAAGGGAAGATTGTATCTTGCTGATGCCGGCAACTTCCAAAGTGATGGGAATGTCACGCATATCGATCCCGTAACCAAGACTACAAGCAGATACAGCGCCGGCATTATACCCGGATTCTTCTATTTTGCAGAATAGTGACTATTTTCAGCTCTTTTCTCCATCGATTGACTTTCCAATAGTATGGTTGTCAAACTTCGATATGAGCATTTCTTACATTACATTAACCATAGTAGATTAAAGCCTGCTGTCATCTATGGTTATGTATAAGATTTCACTTTTAGTCAATAGAATGCTCATTTGTTTTGGATCATGTCAATTGAGCATCTGCTATTATTTAACGGGGCTTTGTCTTTTATACTTTTTGATGATCCTGGTTGTGAATACATAAGATCATCATTTCCATGGATCACAAATATGATATGCCGCGGTTGTGTTCTTTTTGGAAATTTTTTTCCTTTTTAATTGTAATGTAATGGACAATTGCTCTGCTTGAGGATTAGCTGAAAAGTAAGCAATTCAAAATTATCATTTTAAGAGATGATTTGCTCCATCCATCATCATTGAAAAGTGTATTGCTACTCTTCTTGCTATCAAATAATAGTGGACTGTCAATGTATCATTGGTATAATCTTCTGTAGATGTCCCTGACTTGTCTACGATAGGTATAAAACTTCCGCTTTTACAAAAAAGGATAGGTCTTCCAAGCAATGCTGGTATTACCACGGACTTTTCAATGGCTCTTTCGCCTTTCGATTGATTAAAGTTCAACTCATACCACTTCCCCTCAGGCAAAAGGCATTCCTTTGAAATAGCACCTTTATCTGTAACTGGGACAACCATGATGTTTTCACCCCACATATACTGGTCTTCGATATGTTCAGCATTTTTATCATTGGGAAATGCATAATACAATGGTGAAACTAAAGAGCTTTCCATGTGTTGCCTGTTGATAAGCAAGCGTATAATTGTATGGCAGCAATTTGTATCGCATCTGAATGACGTCTCTTGCCATAGATTTGTACGGTTCCGGCATCAAGGCAGGTTCAGATGGGAAACTGTAAGCAGCAGGATCCAGCTCGAACAAAGCAGTGCCGTGGGGTCTGAGTATAGGCGTAAATGCTGAAAACTGTAACCACCGGATATAGAGTTCATAATCTCCGGATCCACCAGCGAATCCACCGGCATCAGAGTGTATGTAAGGTATTCCGCTCATGCTCATACCCAACATCAATGGCAATTGTGCCTTAAAACCACTCCAGCTGGAGACATCACCACTCCATGGTATGATATTGTATCTTTGACTACCTGCAAAACCACTTCTGTTGAGACTAAAAAGTCGTGTATCCGGGTAATGTTTACTATACTTCTCATAAAGCATTTTAGTCCAGTAGTGACCATATAAGTTATGTACTTCATTGGCTTTAAAACGTCTTTTGTAGCCTAAATCTGAAAGATTGTGCAACATATCTGATGGATGTTTTTCAGGTTCTTCAAGGTGCCCCACCATGCAGCCACACAATTTTGTTTTGTTGATCATGTTTTTCCCAAAACCACTTGGCAGCATCTTTTCTGAAAATGTCGATCAGTCCCCTAATCCAAAGTAAAAATCTGTAAGGACAAAAGGATGACCAATCAAGGTCTGTTGCGTGATATTTTTTTTGAAACTTCATAATTCAACGATGTTTTCAGGACAAAGGCTCAGTAATGAGTACCGTTTTTTTATTTTTTCTTTAAGCTTTTTATCATACCTGCCGGGTCATGCTAGACTTATTGACCCATTCCAGATTACCCGGCCCCCTCTTGATGCTGTCTCCAAACCAAAACAAGTCATGATAACCCCATCAAGGGATTTTTCGACCTCCATTGTTTTTGCTATCTCCAGAACCTGTTTTTCACTGGAGTACCCAAATCTGCTCATAAAATTACCCAAAGTCCATCTCGGTGGCAGACCTTGTTTTCCCGTCAGAAGATGGTATTGACTAAGTATCTTTTCTGGTGTCTTTCCAAAAATGATATACACATTCAATTCCCCGCTTGAGAAAGTGACATGCATTTTGTCTTCAGCTGATTTGCCGATGTCTGCCTGTCCTGAAGATGGGTTATCAAAAAATATTCCGTAGCCAAGAGAAGATTGAAAAAAAGGGACAGAATAGTTGAGATTGTCTGCGCCGTTTTCATAGCCATACCAGGGATTATTGTGCAAATTGAAACTATAGCCACGTCTGTTTAATGGCAAGGCTCTTTCTCCGCCTCCGTATATTTTTTCATCGCCTGAAAGGCCAATAGAAAATCCTTTAAATCCATTGACTGCCACGTGATAATTGACTGAAACTTTTGTTTTATCTCCTATGATGATTTCATTTCCGAAAATTTCATATGGAATTTTTGTATGCTTTACTGGTTTCAGGATGACTGCATCACTGATGTTTTCTGATGTCAGATATCCAGATGGCTGGTAGATGAGTTTTACAATATTTTCATTGTAAGGAAGGACTTTCAGTTGGTTTATCGCCTTTTTGAGCAAGTGAAAAATTTATAAAAACTAAAATAAGGATAACAATAAAAGCACCTGATGACAACAATCGGATGCAGCTTTTGCCTTTCAACCAAATAATCCTATCTTCCATGGCTTGTAATGATATGGTATATATGTAATATTTTCTTTTGATAATTGCTTCAGAAAAGACAACTCCAATGTCAAACAGGTCTATAGTCAGTGTTACATCAGGTCTTTTTTGATTTTTCCAGGGCTTTGGACATACCCTCAGACCAATATATATCATCCACTATGATGATGCTATGCTCATGACATTTTTGCATGACCAATTCCAAATAGTCCAATGTAGCTTGCTCCTGATGATGACCATCCAAAAAGACAAAATCAACGCGCTCCATCGTATTCAAAATATCAGGAAGTGTATCAATAAACTTTCCTGTATAAACTTCAATGTTTTTTAAACCGAGGGATTGATGTGTGCTTTTAGCCAATTCAGCAATGGTTGTATCTCCTTCAAGTGTATAAACATGATTTGACTCGCCGGTTGAAGCCAAATATGAAGAAGAAATCCCCAGAGATGTACCCAGTTCAAGGATGTTTTTGCATTTGAAATTCAGAACCAGATTAAACAAAATCCTGCATTTGCTTACGGAAGAAAGAGAAGATTTTGCAATTTCAGATACCAGTTTTTTATTGGATGCAAACATCTTAGAACCAGCCCCAAAATCATTAATTTGCAAAGTTTTTTCAGATTTCAAAAGGGTTTTTCTGTGGGCTTCAATAATGTCAAAACATAATAATTTTTATTTGTATCCAAAATGGTATTGACAAAGTCATACAGAAATGGAGAATGTGTATTGAACTTTTTAACTGCTTTAAAATAATATCTGATAAATGCCTTTGCCCGAAACCAATTCATGCCATAAAGGTAACAAGTGAAGTGAATATTGCAAATCAAATGAGTTTCGAAGTTTTGTTTATTTGCACATTAGTATTTTTTTCACTATCATTCGTCCATAAAATAAGGATTCACTGCATTTATAGTTGTAGTTTTGCAGTCAATCATCACGCTCAAAAATATGCCTGTACTAACAATCAATCATCTTTCAAAATCATACGGAAGAGTAAAAGCACTTAACGACTTGAACATCACCATAGAAGCTGGAAACATTTATGGTCTGCTGGGACCAAACGGCAGTGGTAAAACAACCACACTTGGTATCATACTTGGCATACTAAAGCAGGACAGCGGTGATTTCGAGTGGTTTGACGGAGTGTACGGGGAGAAGCACAGGCTCAAAATAGGAGCCATTCTTGAAACGCCCAATTTTTATCCTTATCTCAATGCGGATGAAAATCTCGAAATCATCAGACACATAAAAAACGACAACAATGCCAATTTTGATGAACTGCTAACCCTCGTAAATCTTAAAGAAAGAAGGAAATCAAAATTCAGTACTTTTTCACTTGGGATGAAACAAAGGTTGGCGATTGCTGCAACACTGATCGGAGATCCTGAAGTTTTGATATTTGACGAACCAACCAATGGGCTCGATCCACAAGGAATAGCTGAAGTAAGGGAAATCCTGCAGAAAATAGCAAGATCAGGAAAAACTGTCATCATGGCGTCTCATATTCTGGATGAAGTGGAAAAGATTTGTACTCATGTAGCCATCATCAAAAAAGGATTTTTATTAGCTACAGGACCTGTAGGATCTATCATCAATAGTGATATTACTGTTGAATTGGCGGCAAATGATATGAATAAATTAAAAACATTTTTGGCAGATCTTCCGTTTGTGAAAAGATTGGATTTAAATGGAAAGATCATAGAAATTCTCATTGATAAGGATGAAGATCATAGTGTTATCAATCAAATGGCTTTTTTGATCAGGGTTTGCTTTGACCCATTTTGTGGCAAGAAAGAAGCGTCTTGAAACGGAGTTTTTGGAAATCACGTCAAAAGCATAA
The DNA here is from genome assembly GCA_016718205.1 of Saprospiraceae bacterium. Classification (GTDB taxonomy): domain Bacteria; phylum Bacteroidota; class Bacteroidia; order Chitinophagales; family Saprospiraceae; genus OLB9. Next base: position 193,008 of record JADKEB010000031.1, on the reverse strand, counting down.
TGAATTATAGATGTTTAAAAGATTAAAAGAAAAATGGAAGGTCAGTTGGTGGCAGTTTTTACTGATATTTACCACTTTTGCTTTAGGTGGAAGTCTATGTGCCAGATTAGGCAGCCAGATTCTGCATTATGCTTTGGATGAAGAATCTGTTTGGTATTGGATACTTTATGTGCCATTGGTAACTATTTTATGGCCAATGTGTGTGATTCTGATTAGTATTCCTTTTGGTCAGTTTCGATTTTTTACCAATTACCTCAGAAATATGGCCAACAAAATGGGGCTAAGAAGGAAATAAGTTACTCTTGCCTCGTTAACCCTTTTCTATCCATGGAATCTTAAAGCTTTCTATCTCCGCCGGTGTGTGCTCACGTTGGAATATTTCACTCATTTTTTGAATGATTTCCGGATACCTGGCAACAACATTTACTTTTTCATTTGGATCAACAGACAAATTATACAGCTCCAGGGTAGGCTTATTTTTAGGGTCTTTGAGATTTTGGCGTACCAGCTTCCAATGCTTCATTCTGATAGCCACCTGACCTCCATATTCGGGAAAAACCCAAAACAAAAAATCATGTTGTTTTTGAGTACCTTTGTCAAATATAGAAGGACAAAGACTGAGTCCATCAGTAGGATGATTGTGATCGACCCCAGCGATTTCCAAAATGGTAGCAAACATATCATATTGAGAAGACACCAAAGTGCTGTTGACACCTGGTTTTACTTTATTTGGCCAATGAACTATAAAAGGTACTTTGATACCGCCTTCATATAAAAAACCTTTTCCTTTTCCGTACATCTCATCATGTGACCCGTTGCTATTGAAAAAGGCAGCATCTGTACCTCCTGAAAATGTAGCCCCATTGTCTGATGAAAATAAAATGACGGTGTTATCGTACAAACCTGACTCTTTCAGGTGTGCCACCAATTTGCCTACCTGTTCATCCAGGTATGAAATCTGAGCTGCATAGCCGGCCCGTGGGGATGGATGCGGGAAATATCCATTTTGACCCAGATATGGTGTTTCTTTTCCGAATTTCTTTTCATAGTAGTTGACCCATTTTTCGGGTGCCTGGATAGGATTGTGTGGAATTGGTGTCGCCCAGAACACAAAATGTGGTTTATCCCTATTCTTATCAATAAAATTCAGCATTTTATCAAACATAAGATCCGGTGCGTAGTCCTTTTGGTTGAAAGGGGCATATGATTCTGCTTTAGCTCTGTCATCATTTTCATGTAGTTTGGTATTGGGTATGACGAGAGTATTGTTCAAATAAACTCTTGATTCATTTTCGTATAGATGAACAGGATAATATGTATGAGCCTGTCTCTGACAGTTGTATCCATAGAAATAATCAAATCCCATTTTTGTAGGAATAGAATTGGTATGAGGTGCCCCAAGTCCCCACTTGCCAAAAAGACTGGTGGTATAGCCATTTTTTTGTAAGATGGAAGGGAATAATATTTCACTTTCAGGCATGGGCCTTTGACCTTCCAGAGTAGAGTCTAGCACTGCCTGTTTAAAATCCCAGACTTCCCCTCGTTCCCGCCATTCGTCATTACCTCTGATATACGAATGCCCTGAGTGTTTTCCTGTGAGTAACATATATCTGGCAGGAGCACAAACAGGAGCGCTGGAATAATGCTGCTTAAAGATTTTTCCTTTTCTGCACAATTCATCCAGATTGGGCGTTTCTATCTTGTCCTGACCATAGATCCCCAACTCACCGAAACCCAAATCATCTGCCAAAATATAGATAATGTTGGGTTTAGTGTTTTTTGAAAAATTGTTTTTGCTGGCTGTGCAAGCACTAAAAGTGGCCATGATGAATAAGGTAAAAATAATATGAGCTGGTTTCAATCGACTACTATTTTTGATATTATATAATGAATTTCTTTAATGTGATATGATGATTTTCTGAGTTACTTGTTTTGTACCATCCTGTATTTTCAGAAAGTAGATGCCAGGTTGCAAATTGTCAGGTATTGAAATCTCATTTCCATGAATTTCATTATTTTTGAGCATCGTGCCTTTGATATCAAACCACGATACATTCACATTTTCTGATGCATTATATATTTTTATAATATCATTGGTACTCACAACGGTTGGGTAACATAATATCTGTTCTGTCTGCGCCGAAGTGACATTAGTGAGTTCCGAACATTTCTTAATATCAATATTAAAATGTGTCAGCATATATTCGATGACTGACTCAACAAAAGCTTCTGCAAAAGCGATCCTGTTTTTTCATTATCCCGTACATTTGAGAAGTTACATTCGACCTGAACGCCATTGATATCAAGGTTTGGATTGTAACATGTATGATTTGCTGTATTGTAACCTCCACTGAAGTATCCTGATGTCAGCCCTGGTCTGGGATCATTTTGACTTGGCACAGCAGGATAAAATCTCTTTTCCAGCATACTACCGAATGCATGCTGTCCTCGCAGTAACTGAGCATGTGATAATTTGGAAAAATTGTTTTTTACTAAATTTTGAATAGAGCTGGATGCTATGTATTGAGATTGGTTTAATGTTTCATCGCTCAGTTCCAGCTCATTGGCTCGTAACAGATAGCCCAGTTCAATTCTTTGGTTTGGATTTCCATGGCCGTGGAGATCAAAGTAAAAAGCCTTATTGGCATATTTTTGCTGTATCACAAGTCTGGCAGTATCTATAAAATGATGAAATTCTTGCCAGGCTGTGAAGGCTACAGAATTTCCACAAGCACCATCAGAGATATTTCTATTAGCATCCAGTTTGGTCCTTCTGAGCCGACAGTAGATGACATGCGGACTGCAATCAGTTTTAACTTTAAAAATGCTATCCATTTTCATAGCCAAGTCTATAGTATTCGCATCAGTGACAGTAGTAGGATTGTTGCACTTTCTGTCCGGTATGAAAGACGGTGCTATATTTCCTCCATGTGGAACGCTGATCATGATTGGTAGTTTTCCCTACACTGTATTCGATATAATTATCCGTCCCATAGAGCGTTTGGCAGTTTGATTTTTCGGATATTAGAAACAATAAAATAATAAAAATATCTCTGGGTTTAAACATCGGAGTTTTTTGAGCTTCTGAAAAGTTGGTAAAAATAATACTTTTTGTCGTTTCTATTCAAATTATTTATTTTTGTACATCAAAATCAAGATCGCCACATTAAAATAAACCTAACCGATACCAAACTAAATAATGGAGCTCTTTCAGACAAGGCTGTTTACTACGGATAAAGAAGTGATTAAACAGTTTCAATGGATGCTAACAAATTGAAGAATTCTCAATATCTTGTGCCCGAATTATTGAGGATGAAGATAAATTTCAAATTACTTTCACTCTTTTCTCTGACTATCATATTACTTGCTTTTTCAAAGCCGGTATGTGATGATGTATGGGGATTCTACGGCCATCGGCTTATCAATAGAATGGCCGTATTTACTATGCCTCCCGAACTTATTGGCTTTTTCAAAAAAAATATTGATTACATGGCAGAGCATGCTGTCGATCCTGACAAACGTCGCTATGCTACCAAACATGAAGGAGTCAGGCACTATATTGATATAGATATGTGGGACAAAATACCTTTTCCAAATGTGCCCCGCGACTTTGAAGAAGCTATCATCAAACATTGCAAAGTCATGTTGATCACTGGTAAAGACTCAGTGTATTTTGAAAAAAAAATAACCAATGACAGCATCTTTTTTACTACAGATTACATTGGCGGTGTGATCCTCAGGATGGATTACCCTACTTTTGTGAAGTACTGGAAAAAGGTAGTGAAACCAATGTATTATGAGGATGAATGGCGGCTTTCAGGGTATGACCTGGATGAATTGTTTAATACTTCTTATTTCAGAGCCAACAAAGTGGATGTATTGATTGAAGACCATTTTTCAGAGCATGGTATAGTCCCTTATCATCTTGAAGCGACCCTTTACAAATTGACCAAAGCATTTGAAAATAAAGATAAAGCTACTATACTTCGTATTTCTGCTGAGTTTGGACATTATATCAGTGATGCACATGTCCTTTGCACACCACTATCAATTATAACGGTCAACTTACAGATCAGGTAGGCATTCATGCTTTTTGGGAATCCAGAGTACCAGAACTTTTTGCAGAAAAGGAGTATGATTTTTTTGTCGGAAAAGCAGATTATATAGAAAATACTAGAGATTATATTTGGAACATCATCATCAAAGCACATGGTCACCTCGACAGTGTGCTAGCTGTAGAAAAGAGATTAAGTAAAGTTTTTGATTCAGATCAGCAGTATTGTTATGACGAACGACTTGGTGTAACACTCCGAATCCAATGTCCTGAATATACTGATGCATATACCAAAGCTTTAGGATCTATGGTGGAAGATCAGATGAGATCGTCAATTCATGCGGTGGGATCACTCATTTATACAGCCTGGGTCAACGCCGGACAGCCTGTCATTACTTCTGAAGATGCAGTAGTAAAAATAAAAGAAGAACCGATTGTTCCCGACAGTAAAATCAAAGCAAGACCACACGACAATTAGTTATTAAAATCAATCAATTATAATACAATGAATTATAATTTTTCTACTGCCCTAAAGGGAACCGCTATGGGTATAGCTGAAGTGATACCGGGTGTATCAGGTGGCACTATAGCTTTTATTTCAGGCATATATGAAGACCTGCTCAACTCCATAAAATCTTTTGATATTGAGCTAATTAGGAATGCTAATGAAGGGTCGGTTCAAAGATATTTGGGACAAGATTAATGGATGGTTTTTTGCTTAGCCTGTTTAGTGGTATGGTTGTTGGTATCGTATTCGGAATTTTGCCATCACCTGGATGATGGAACATTACCCAGAGCCGTTGTGGGGCTTTTTCTTTGGTTTAGTGATGGCTTCCGCTATTCTTATTGGCAAACACACCAGCAAATGGGATGTATTCAAAGTCATGGCATTGATATCAGGAGCTGCTCTGGCGATCATTGTGTCTGTCATCACACCTGCTGAAGGAAGTACACATCCACTTTATATTTTCCTTGCCGGCATGATAGCCATCTCGGCATTTATTCTACCTGGTGTTTCAGGTAGTTTTATGCTTTTACTCATGGGTATGTATACACTGATCATTCCTTCTCTTAAAAAAATCATGACAGACTTTGATACTCAGAGTATGTACATTATTGCCATTTTTGCTGCTGGTTGTATTATCGGCATTATGTGGTTTTCGCGCCTTCTTTCGTGGTTATTTACTCATTATCGAGAAAATACTTTTGTGCTCCTCACTGGCTTCCTCATCGGTTCATTATACAAAATATGGCCTTGGCGCAATGTCAGTGTAGTGGTAGATAAAAACAAAGGTCTGGCATCAGATGTAAATTCATTAGCTCAACTGAAATCTTTTGACCCTGAAATGATAAAAATACTAAAGGAATCAAATGTCCTACCGTCAGATTACTGGATGGCGTCTCCAAAACTGGCAATGACATTGGTAGCGATGGTAATTGGTTTTGCTATTGTTCTATATATGGAGTATAAAAACAAAGATGCCAGCATGAGCTAAAGGCTTCTGTCCTTTACTGCATAATACTTAAACCATAATTCCTACCCCTTAAAAAATGGAGAAAACAGAATTTATACGCATGATTGCCAATAGTTTGGGGCTTACGACTTCATCAGTTAAAAACACCATTCAACTGCTGGATGAGGGATCAACTATTCCATTTATATCGAGGTATCGTAAGGAGGCAACCGGAGGATTGGATGAAGTCAATATTGCCGACATTCAAAAACAGTATAAAAAACTGAATGACCTGGCAAGCAGAAAAGAGTCCATCCTGCAATCTATAGAAGAGCAGGGAAAGCTCACTCCTGAACTAAAGGCAAAGATTCTGGCATCATGGGATCCAAACGAGGTAGAAGACCTATATCTCCCTTATAAAAAACGAAAAAAGTCTAAAGCCGATGTTGCAAGAGAAAATGGCCTTGAACCACTTGCTAAAATAATAATGAGTCAAAGAGCAACTGATATTTTTGGTGCTGCATCCCGTTATTTGAATGAAAAAATACGTTCCGAAGATGAGGCTGTAAGTGGTGCAAAGGATATCATAGCAGAATGGGTGAGCGAAGATCAGAGCATCAGAGAAATGCTCCGAAATACCGTAAGAAAACACGGAGTACTGGTATCAAAGGTAGTACCTAAAAAGAAAGATGAAGCTGAAAAATACAAGGACTATTTTGAGTTCTCTGAAGTCCTTAACAAATGTCCATCTCATAGGTTTTTAGCCATAAATCGCGGTTCAAATGAAGAGTTACTCAGAATGTCTATCAGCATAGATGACGATAGAGCACTTCAGATGATAGAGAATAAATTCATCAGGTCCCATGGTATAGAAGCTGATTTGATCTCGGAATCGATAGAAGACTCATACAAAAGACTGATATTTCCATCTATTGAAACACAAATATTAAATGAATCCAAAGAAAAAGCTGATGATGAAGCCATCAGAGTTTTTGGAGTCAATCTGTCTCAATTATTGATGGCAGCACCACTTGGTCAAAAAGAAGTGCTTGCCATAGATCCGGGCTTCAGAACGGGATGTAAAGTGGTTTGTCTTGACAGCAATGGTGGTTTTTTAGAATATGCCACTATTTTTCCACATGCTCCGCAAAATGATGTAAGTGAAGCAACCGCTATTTTGAAAAATCTTGTGTACAAATATGATATCAAAGCCATCGCCATAGGCAATGGAACAGCGTCCCGCGAAACCAAAAGTATAGTAGCAGGGATACGATTTGATTCAAAATTAGAAATATACGTCGTAAATGAAAGTGGGGCATCTATATATTCAGCTTCGGATGTTGCCCGGGAAGAGTTTCCTGACAAAGATGTCACAGTAAGAGGCTCCATATCCATAGGTCGCAGACTGTTGGATCCATTGGCTGAATTGGTCAAAATAGATGCAAAGTCCATCGGTGTCGGCCAGTATCAACATGATGTACATCAAAATAAACTGAAAGAAGAACTAGACAATTCAGTCATCAGCTGTGTAAATAGAGTGGGAGTCAATCTGAACACTGCATCAAAACATTTATTGACATATATTTCTGGACTTGGACCGGCATTGGCGCAAAATATTGTCAACTACAGAACCAGCAATGGGGATTTTACAGATATAAAACATCTCAAAAAAGTACCCAGACTAGGTGAAAAGGCATTTGAACAGGCTGCAGGCTTTTTAAGAATCAGAAATGGGAAAAATCCTTTGGACAATACAGGTGTCCACCCGGAATCATACCATATAGTAGAAAAGATGGCTTCAGTTGCAGGGACAGACATTAATAGTTTTCTCAAAACAACTGAGTTAAAGAAAAAAATAAATTTACAAGACTTCGTAACAGGCACGACAGGACTTCCGACGTTGCAAGATATCATATAGGAATTGGAAAAACCGGGATTAGATCCAAGAGGTCAGGCGAAGGCTTTTAGTTTTGATGATAATGTAAAAAAAGTAGAAGACCTAACAGTTGGAATGACATTGCCCGGAATAGTCACTAATATGACCAACTTTGGGGCATTTGTGGACATTGGCGTAAAACAGGATGGCCTTTTACATATATCCCAAATTTCAAAAACATTTATCAAAAATCCATCAGAAGTATTGAGTTTGGGTCAGGAATTAATGGTTCGTGTGACTGAGGTAGATCCTGCACGAAAAAGAATAAATCTTACTTTATTGGGTGTTTGAAACAATTAGTTTCAATAAATACAAGATTACCCATCATCACAATAATCTAGAAAATAATTTTATACCGTATTTTAAGGGTGCGTCAAATAAAATACTCTATATTTGACTCCAATTAATTCTCTTAAAAAACAGTCAATCATGAAGATGCCCAGGATTTTAATTACTGTAATTTTTGCTTTATGTTTTCTCATCGATATCTTTGGACAGGTTGAAAAAACACAACCGAATAAAGACGACCCTGCTGCTGTAGCTTTGACACAACACTTATCAGAAACAGACGGATACGTTTATCCCAAAGATCCCAAAGTGATGGAAAATCTTAAAAAATGGCAGGGGTATAAGTTTGGGTTATTGATTCACATGGGCTTATATTCAGAACTTGGTATAGTGGAGTCCTGGGCACTTTGTCCCGAAGATTGGGTAACACGTCCCGGATATGACGATTATTACAAATTTTGCAACGATTACAGAAATACAAAATCTAAGTTCAATCCCGTCAACTTTGATCCTGAGAAGTGGGCAAAAATGTTCAAAGGATCAGGTGCAAAATATATGATTTATTCTTCCAAACATCATGATGGATTTTGCCTCTATGATTCTAAATATACTGACTTTAAGATCACTGACAAAGGATCTCCATATTCAACAAATCCCAGGTCAAATGTACTCAAAGAAGTACTTGATGCTACTCGAAAAGTAGGTCTGTCTACAGGTATCTACTTTTCAAAACCCGACTGGAACTCGCATGATTTTTACTGGCCTTACTACCCTCCCAAAGACAGAAACCCAACTTATGATATCACCAAGCATCCCGATCGCTGGAAAAGATTTGTTCAATTTACTCAAAATCAGCTTAATGAGTTGACCACAGATTATGGGAAAGTCGACATCTTATGGCTTGATGGTTGTTGGGTCATGCCCAAATCATCCATCACGCCCAAAGTAGCAGAGTTTTGTACCTACCCGCATGATATGGACATCAATATGAAGCTCATCGCAGAACGAGCAAGAGCTAAACAACCGGGCATGCTTGTGGTGGATCGTTGGGTACAAAGTGAGTATGAAGATTACCTGACGCCTGAACAAAAAACACCAGATAAACCTTTAGGTGTGCCGTGGGAAAGTTGCATTACCATGGGTGGCGCATGGGGTTGGGTCAAAAATGATAATTACAAATCATCCAAAGAATTGGTACACCTTCTGGTAAACATTGTCGCTAAAGGAGGTAATCTCTTATTGGGTATAGGTCCGAATGGAAAAGGTGAATACGAACCCAAATTGCAGGAAAATCTCGCACAGTTCGGCAAATGGCTTGAAGTAAATGGTGAAGCTATCTTTGAAACAATTCCTGTAGAACCATATCTTGATGGCAAAGTGGCATATACTGCAAAAGGTCAAAATACCATTTATGCTATCTATACTCCATCAAATGGGGAGAACGAATTACCTGCAGAAATCATTGTTAAAACAAATCTATCAGGTAAGATTAATGTCAATATTTTGGGAATGAATAATAAATTAAAATTTGTTCAAAAAAATAATGAAATCAAAATCCAACTCGATCAGAAACTCAGATCAGAATTGGCCCTAAAAGAAGGTGTTGCTTTTAAATTATCTAATACAAAGTAAATTTCCAAAAAATGATTCGATATTTGGCGATTCTGATATATACATGCTTTGTCTTCCAATCTACATTTGGTCAGTCAGCCAACTCATCACAAACAAAGTTTTCATTTGCTTTCCTGACGGACATCCATCTGAATAATGATCCTGTAACAAAATGTGACAATGGTCTAAAAATGGCCATGAACAAAGCAAATGAACTAAAAGTTGACTTTTTTATTTTGGGCGGAGATAATGCTGATGTAGATGGCCTGAAAGGTCGTTTTAATACAGCTGACAGTTTATTTAACAGATTTCATAGCATCATTAAAAGCAGCAATACGCCTGTATATCCTTGTATAGGTAACCATGATAGATTTTGGGCAGATCCGACGCATGCAAAATACAATAACTCCGGCCTATTCAGTAAATATTTTGGCAACCCTTATTACTCTTTTGATCATAAAGGGGTTCATTTTATTGTATTAAATTCTGTAGAGACAGATTCTTTAGGCAGGTACTGTGTAGGTCCACAGCAAAAACAATGGCTGGCAGACGATATAAAAAATCTTTTGCCTGCTACACCGATAGTAGTAACACTGCATGTCCCTATGCTTTCCATGTATAGTCCGGCAGTTGATGGCCAATACACTTCATCTGACGTAATATCCAATTTCAAAGAGATTTGGGATATGTTTCAAGGATACAATCTGCAGATGGTTTTACAAGGGCATCAACATCTCGACGAAAAGATTTTCAGTAAAGGGACATGGTTTATTACAGGTGGTGCAGTGAGTGGCAGTTGGTGGGGTGGCAAATATTATGGATCGGAAGAAGGTTTTGTCTTAGTTTCTATAGACCAAAACAATCAGTTTTCTTTTCAATACATAGATTATGGCTGGCAGGTTCCAGACAAATAGTTTAATAATGGCGAAAATGGTTATGATTATTGTATAAAAATATCAACTGTCTATCGACTCAATTCCTTACCTCGTTGTTCAGCAGCCAAAATGCCTTTTTTGATAGCTTCATCCAGATGTAGTCCGTTAAAAACGCTCAAAGCTGCCTCTGTAGTTCCTCCTTTGGAAGCTACCGCTTGGATCAGTGAATCAAGGTCTTTTTCAGCATTATTGATCAAATGATAGGCACCAAGCATGGTTTGTTTCACTAAGAGTAAGGAAGTACCCTCATCAAAACCCATTTCAATTCCGGTCTCCACCATGTGTTTAACAAAATAGTAAAAGTATGCTGGTCCACTACCACTTAAAGCAGTAACAGCGTCAAGCATTTCCTCATCTTCAATATAGATAGACCTTCCTGTGGCGTTTATGAGGTTTTCTACTTTAAATAGTTTGGCGATACTGATACCTTCAGTAGATGTAAAACCGGTAATACCCATACCTAACATCGCAGGAGTATTAGGCATAGCTCGCACGATAAACTTATGGTCCAACAATTGTTGAATTTTACTGATCTTGATACCAGCCATAATGGATAGTACCACTTGATTTTCACTTAGATTCCCTTTTAACTCTTCAGCAAGGGCAGGAAAATCCTGAGGCTTCACAGAAAGAATGACCAGATCTGCATGAGAAATATCACCATTGATGGTATTGATGACAATACCTTCTTTTTCTTTAGAAAGTATGTGGCACCTTTCTTCATTTTTTTCAATGAGTAACAGATTTTCTCTTTTTACAAGATCATATTGAATAAAAGATCTTGCAAAGGCCATTCCCATATTTCCACAACCTATTATGGCTAACTTCATTTCGAATTCATTTTTTCACAAAAGTAAAAGATATTTTGTACCACATCTCAGAAAAAATCAAAAATATACGGAAGCCTTGCTTGTGGTTCTTTGCATCTGATGATACTTCTGTATTGATTGAATTGTTCAAGGTATTTTTTCTCTTTACCTGTCATGGAGAACTTCGTACTGGCATCCTCTTCCTGATTACCCATCATAATCTGCTGCATGATTTCCTGAAAGATATCTTCCTTTATATATGGATATTCTGATGTGCTGTAAGAATCAATTTTTGCCTGTTTTGCTGCAAGAGCCACCGCATCGTCGAGATCACCCAATTCATCTACCAAACCTATTTCTTTTGCTTTTCTGCCTGTCCACACCCGTCCTTGTGCAATGATTTTTGTACTATCGACCGAAAGCTTTCTGCCTTTAGATACTCTATCAATAAAAAGATCATAAATTTCAAGTGTAGATTCCTGGAGTAATGCTTTTTCCTTTTCAGATAGGTCATGGAAAGGACTGAAACCTGCAGCAAATTCGTGCGTTTTTATAGTATCAAAGTTGATGCCTATCTTATCATTCAGGAGTTTTGTGGCATTTGGAAACATCATAAATACTCCAATAGACCCCGTCAAAGTATTGGGTTGTGATACAATTTTGTCAGCACCACATGCAATGTAATATCCACCCGAAGCTGCATAGTCACCAAAAGATGCTATCACTGGTTTTCCGGCTTTTTTTATTTGTTCCAGTTCTCTCCAGATCAAATCACTACTGAACGCATTTCCTCCGGGTGAGTTGACTCTGAGTACCACTGCCTTTATATTCTTATCCTTTCGGATTTTTGCCAGCATCTCTACATATTTTTTTTCGCTAATGACACCAGGCTCATTGGTGCCATAAATGATCTCCCCTTCTGCATGGACAATGGCAATTTTATTGTCACTATCTTTTTCTTCGGAATCAGCGGTTCGATTATATTTTGAAAGCTTAACATATTTTATTTTTTTGCCTTCTTTAAGAGCTAGTTTTTTAACCAGAAAATCATCCAACTCATCTTCATAAAAAAGCGCATCCACCAAGCCATTTTCCAATGCTTTTTTTGCTGTTCGGCCATCATATACCGACATGATAGCATCCAATTTAGCCGGTGTCAACTTCTTTCTGTTTTTACTGATGTTGTCGACCATGATATTTTTCATGTCTGATAGAAATTCACGGGTTTGAATTTTGTTAAACTCACTCATTTCATTGAGGCGAAATGGCTCTGTGGCACTCTTGAAGTTGCCTGCATAAAAGATATTAAATTCCACCCCGACTTTATCCAACATATTCTTAAAAAATGGAACTGTAGTACCAAATCCTCTCAAATCTACTCCGCCTTGCGGATTAAGAAACATAGAATCAGCAACCGAACTCAGAAAATAAGAAGACTGACTATGGCTGTGTGCGTAGGAATATATAAATTTTTTGCTTTTTTTAAATTCTTTCAATCCTTCCATCAGGCTCAATATCGTAGCTTGACCATAGCTGACAGAATTATTCTCTAAAAGGATACCTTTAATATTGTCATCTTTTGCAGCGATTTCTATCAAGTCGAGAATTCGGTTCAATCCCAAAGCTTTTGTCTGCATACTAAATATACCGGATTCGTTCTGAACGTTATCGGTTTTTTCCGGAATAAAATCTTCCAGATTCAATCGCAATACCGAGCCTTTGCTGACAGTCTCTTTCTGGCTCATACCAGAAACTCCAATCATGATGAGTATAAAAAAACCAAGTGCAACAGCAGCAATGACTCCAAGGAACGCTGCAATAAATGTTGGAAAAAAAGACTTCATAGTATCTAAATTAATTTCCTTTTTTGACTAAAAATATCACAAAGGTAACATTTTGTAATTCAATAGGTTGGTATATATCGTCGAATCCTTTAAAACTATCTTTCAATGTAGAAAAAAAAAGGATGAAACCCAGATGATTGCTCTGCAGGATACAAATGTGAAGGCTTAATAGGTGGTTCCCATTGCCAGCCTACGACACAGCAGGGCTGGTCTGACCTGAAAATCATCCTACAAGAGGTGGTCATAATAATTCTACTTTGTCACCTTCAAAAATCAAAGCCGATTACACTTTCATCAAAATGTAATAAACCCGGTAAATGTATTGGTTAATTTGTAAAACGCATCTACTTTACTAAAGACCAGGAGGTAATATGTTCTGAAAATGACCGTTCATTTCTGCTTTTCTCCTGAGATTTTCTGTTTCGATCAACATTGGAATAAGGTTTTCAAGATGATTTATGAGGTATTGCAGCTTACTGACTTCATCTTCCAAAGTCAATAGATGCATCTCCTGATCAATATTGAGACCTAGTTTATGCCCAAGCATATAGGTTTTAAATGAAGAAGGTGATGGAACCGGTACATTAGTGATTTTCATTATTGTATAAAGCTCTTCAATAAGCTCCACCAATCTTGCATTCATAACTATATCGCTTTCATTGTCCCACCGATTTTTGATGACGGTGCCACCAGGGTACAATTTACCCTGAAGGATTCTGTAAAACTCAACAATTTCAAACCATCCGGTACCTGTGGCAATGATGTCCATTTTGCCGTCTTCATACACTTTTTTGATTTCTTTGAGTTGCAATTCAGTACCAATCCTAAGGCTTTTTCCTTCGATGTATGGCGGAATGCCGAATTTTAGCTCATCTCTTTTACAATCATGAATGAGTTGTTTATACCTTGGCTCAAAAATGTGCAGTTTTAATTCTTCACCAGGAAAGACAACTATGGATAAAGGAAATAAAGGAATAAGTAGGCTCTCCATGAACGACAATGCATTACATCTCAGTAACCAATCTGCAAATCTCAATAACTGTGTCTACACCTCGCTCCATATCCTGTACAGAGACCCATTCGTATTTGGAATGAATCGCCTGTTCGCCAGCAAACAAGTTGGGGCATGGGACGCCTTTGTGAGACAGTACTGCGCCATCTGTACCACCTCTTATGCTTCCTATCTGAGGCGTGATATCAAGATTATTCATAGCCTGAATAGCTATTTTTGAAACATGATAATGTAAATCGAGTACATCTTTCATATTTCTGTATTGTTCTTTGGATTCGATATCGCAAGATGAATGTGGATAATCTTTCAAAACATTTTCTGCAATATGGGCCACTAAGGCTACATATTCGTCCAGTTTACGGGTTTCAAAATCCCGCAGTATAAATTCAATGGTGGCACTTTCCAAACTTCCGGTAATTTTGGTAGGATGTATAAACCCATCTTTTTTATCAGAGGTCTCAGGAGATAATGTCAGTCGTGGCAGCCTGGTTACTATTTCAGAAGCTATCTTAATGGCATTTTCCATAGTACCTTTGGCCATTCCCGGGTGTGCGCTAACACCTTTGATGTTTACTTTAAGAGAGTTGGCTGAAAAATTTTCATCTTCAAAGCACCCTATATCTCCCGAATCCAATGTATAACCGAAATCACAATCAAGTAAGTCCAGATCTACTTTCGCAACCCCTTTGCCGATCTCTTCATCTGTTGTAAGCAATGCCTTTACAACTCCATGCTTGAGTGATGGATCTTTTGTAAACTGGTAGAATGCATCCATGATAATCGCTACACCAGATTTGTCATCACTTCCTAAGAGTGTTTTGCCGCTGGCTGTGATGATATCGTGTCCTTTTTTCTTCTTAAGATTGGGAAACTGGTCCGGTGAAACCACAACAGTAATGTCATCAGGTAATATGATATTACTATTTCCGTCATAATCATAGTGTACTATTGGTTTGACATCTGTACCACTGCAATCCGGAGCTGTATCCTGATGAGCACAAAAAAAGATTTTTGGTACATTTTTATCACTGTTGGATGGTAACGTAGCATAGATATAACCCGCATCATTTGTAGTATAGCTTACACCCATTTGATCCAGTTCCTTGCACAACAGGGCAGTAAGATTTTTCTGTTTGGTTGAAGAAGGAAATGTAGAACTCAGCGGGTCAGCCTGTGTATCTATTTTGACATATGATAGAAATCTTTCTTTTACAGTGTATTGCATGATGTATTTTTGTGCTAAAGTTAGCAAGAATCAGACAATTTTGACTATTATTGAATTGATAATTTTCAAATTGAAAAATTTTCAAATTCAGTAAATTCCAACAAGGTACAACCCTCGCTGTCCTATTGATGTATTATCTTACTGCTTTAATAAAATTCTTATTGACTTCTTCTGCAATATCTTCGGCAGCGTTTACCATCTGGCTTTCGCTTAGGGTAGAAACATTAAAGGCCAGCATTACTAAATAATTGTTACCATAGTTCCAGTAAAATCTTGCTTGCTGAAAAGAATATGCACCATCCGCACCACCGGCGTCAAATTGTTTGTAAATGGTGGGTTTGTCATCACCGAGCATCGTTTCGCCCTCTGTCAGCTTTGATGTAACAAATTTTGAGATGTACTCATTATAATCATCAAATACGGGATTGGTCTGCAATTGGATCATGATACCTGCATTGGGCGTATCATCATCATCCCATTGAAAAAAACAAGACTTTGATTTTGGATCAGCCGGATCTGATGCATCTTTTAGATTTACACTCGGTGCTTTGACCTTAAAAATCTCTTTTATTTTTTCCTGGCTGATCATCTCGCATGATGAAGGTAGCTTTAATTTCTTTGGGTCAACCGGTTTTTCGGCCTTCATTTCAGCCAGTTCTTTTTGAACATTTGCATCTTTACAACCTATAGTCAGAAGTATTATAAATAACCAAAATAAATTTCTCATTAGAATTACTATTTAAAAGATTTAATAAAAATTGACACAAAGGTAATATATTAACATTAATCACATATATTTTGACAAATGTAAATATTAAAAATTTGATGATGAAATATCAGAATAACAAGGTGTGGACAAAATAAGACCAGCTGAGATTAAAAATCATTAGATTTTACTTAAAGTGATGCTCTAATTCTCACTAATTGGGTGAGAAGTCCTTCCAACTGATCTAATGGCAACATATTGGCCCCATCCGACTTAGCCATTGACGGAACAGGATGTGTCTCTATAAACAGGCCATCTGCACCCACGGCTATGGCAGCCTTCGCAATAGTTGCAATAAGGCCTGGTTTCCCGCCTGTGATTCCTGATGGCTGATTGGGCTGTTGGAGTGAATGAGTACAATCCATCACTACAGGTACACCAAAGGATTGCATAGTTGGAATGCCCCGATAATCAACTATCAGATCCTGATATCCAAAAGTGTTACCACGCTCTGTAAGCATCACTTTATGGTTATGACACTCCCGAACTTTCTGGACTGCATGAACCATGGATTCCGGGCTCATAAACTGTCCTTTTTTGATGTTGACGACTTTGCCGGTTTCAGCTGCTGCCTTGATGAGCGAAGTCTGGCGGCAAAGAAATGCCGGAATCTGAAGGATATCTACATACTCAGCTGCCATCGCTGCTTCTTCGTCAGTGTGGATATCGGTTGTTACAGGCAAATCAAATGTATCTGCTACTTTTCTGAGGATTTTAAGGGCTTTTTCATCTCCGATACCTGTAAAAGAATGAATAGATGATCTGTTAGCTTTTCGATATGAACCTTTAAATACAAAAGGTATCTGAAGTTTGTAAGTGATATTTTTTAGTTTTTCTGCTATTTGCATCGCCATATCCTCAGACTCGATGGCACAGGGACCACTGATAAGAAAGAAATTTTTTGAAGTATGGTGGCTTATGTTTTTAATGGACGGGACTAATGAAAATGAATCCATATTGAAGTGGGATTTGTAGAAGAATTAGAAATTAAAAAACTTAGTTGCCAAAGACATATTGTACAATGTTTGCACCCATTTTTAAGGCTTTGGCCCGGATTTCTTCGGGATCTTTGTGTACTTCCTGGTCTTCCCAACCATCTCCTAGATCACTTTCGTAACTGTAGAAACACACCAGTCTACCTTCATAAATCAGACCAAAGCCCTGAGCAGGTTTTTCGTCATGTTTATGAATTTTGGGTACTCCACTGTCAAATTTATATTTTTGTTGATAGATTGGATGGTTGAACGGGAGCTCTGTAAATGATAACTCAGGAAATACTTTTTTCATGGCTACTCTCACAAATGGATCCATACCATAATTGTCATCTATATGGAGAAATCCACCGGCCATGAGATATGTTCTTAAATTATCAGCATCTGCATCTGAAAACACAACATTGCCATGACCTGTCATATGTACCAGCGGATAATTGAAAAGCTCCACACTTCCAGCGTCAACGACTGCATACTCAGGATCCATATTGGTACCCAAATACTTATTACAAAAAGCTGAAAGATTGACCAAAGATGTAGGATTGGCGTACCAGTCTCCGCCACCACTATATTTTAAAAGCCCGATTTTGATAGTAGGCCCTTCACCCGCACTCAGTAATAAAATTGTCGATAATAATGTCATCAAATACTTCATATCAAATCTAAATTCTACTATTGAACGTTTGAAATGGGTTTTTCGTTTATAAGAAACTAAAATAATATCAAAATCGCGTAGTTATTGAGGAGGTAGAAATGTAATAATAGGAAGTGGTAGCCGATGTTTCACTCGAATTATTCAGTAGCATCAATACTTGAAAGCCATTTTAGAAACTTTAAATAAAAATTTATCAACTTTTAAAGCCTGTGTAATAGCCATCTTAACGAACAGATATGTACTTAAGATTGTTATCTTGTAAAACAAAGAAATGAACCAACCTCTTGCCGAAAGAATGCGACCGCTTACCTTGGACGACTATGTCGGGCAGGAACATTTGGTGGGCAAGGGTGCCATACTCAGGAAGGTGATCGAATCCGGCAACTTGCCATCATTTATACTCTGGGGACCGCCCGGAGTAGGCAAAACCACCTTGGCTTCTGTCATTTCTAACACCCAATCCCGACCTTTCCACTCCTTGTCTGCTATCAACAGTGGAGTCAAGGATATCCGGGATGCTATTGACATGGCAAAGTCACAGAAGTTTTTCTCAAGACCCAATCCCGTACTCTTCATAGATGAGATTCACAGGTTCAGTAAGTCTCAGCAGGATTCCTTATTGGGTGCTGTGGAAAAAGGCATAGTAACACTCATCGGAGCTACCACAGAAAATCCGTCTTTTGAAGTGATCTCAGCATTACTGTCAAGGTGCCAGGTATATATATTGAAATCCCTCGGGAAAGATGACCTCATCAAAATGGTTGATAACGCAACTTCGAAAGATGAGTATCTGAAAACCAGAAATATAAAAATTGAATCCTATGATGCTTTACTACATCTATCGGGAGGTGATGGGAGAAAACTATACAATTGTTTAGAATTGGTTATCAATCAGTTTTCATCCGGCGAAGAAATCATCATCACAGACGAACTCGTTTATAAGGTAATACAGGAAAATCTCGCAAGATATGATAAGTCCGGAGAACAACATTATGACATCATCTCAGCATTTATTAAATCAGTTAGGGCTTCAGACCCTAATGCAACAGTGTATTATTTGGCTCGAATGCTGGCTGCCGGCGAAGACCCGATTTTTATTTGCAGGAGGATGGTCATTCTTGCTTCAGAAGACATCGGACTTGCCAATCCCAATGCATTACTTCTGGCTAATAATTGTTTTCAGGCTGTACATCAGATAGGCATGCCGGAAGGACGTATCATCATGTCACAAACGGCCATTTATCTGGCTGGCTCTCCGAAAAGTAATGCTTCTTATGTGGCTATCGAAAAAGCTGCTTCCCTTGTGCAAAAAACCGGTGATCTTCCTGTTCCGTTGCATTTGAGAAATGCCCCAACTTCTCTGATGAAAGAGATAGGTTATGGAAAAGGGTATCAATATGCACATGATTTTGAACCAGGCCAGTCTAATATGGAGTGTCTTCCGGATGAAATCATAGGTACAACATTATATCAGCCTTCCAATAATGCTTCTGAAGCGAAAATACGTGAAAACCTCAAGATAATTTGGAAAGAAAAATATGGATATTGAGTGATGTCCTACTTAAAAAAACTAAAAATAGTAGTACCATAATTTCGGGCTTCGACAAATCTGTTGTGACTCTTAAAGTCATGATTTGGATTGTGCTCCATTACAAACAACCCGTCTGGGGCAAGCGTTTCCGTTTGGAAAATCACATCAGGAATCGTATTGAGATTGGGGAGAGGATATGGTGGTCCGGCAAATATATAATCGAATTGCCTGATATTGCTCTGCAAAAACCTGAAAACATCTGACCTTATAATTTTTATTTTGTCTTCAATTTTTAGTTCCCCGGCAGTTTTTTGGACAAAATCTATACAACCCTGAAATTTGTCCACATAAGTCACATTTGTACAGCCACGTGAAATAAACTCATAACTATGGTTACCTGTGCCACCAAAAAGATCCAGCATGATTACTTCTTCAAAATCTATCTTATTATTCAGGATGTTGAACAAACCTTCTTTTGCAAAATCAGTAGTAGGACGTGTAGGCCAGTTTTTTGCAGGTGGAATAAATCTCCTGCCTTTAAAATTTCCTCCAATAATCCTCATAGTACATTTGAAAGATGCAGGAAATAATGATGAGGGTGTGCGGCTTGCGCTAATTGGTCATCTTTAAATAAAGCACTTAATTTCACTATCTGTAAATCTGCAACATAGGCGTTTAGAGTAGTAAATAGCGGGGAATCCACTTCAACACCACCACTTACAAAAATTGTATCTGTCGCCAGCTCGATATCAGTGGCCTTACAAGTCGCAAGTACAAAATAAAGTATGTCATTAATTTCATTGACCTTAAAAAAATTGGAAAGGACAACTTTATTTTCTCTTTGGATGAAAATGAGAATGAAAGCATTTTCTATATGCAGGTGCACCATATTTTTGCCATTAAAACGATTCCATCTGGAAAAATTAGCCGGAAATGAACGTGTCTCGTAACTCTTATTTCCAAAAAGCTGTTCAAGAAGTTCTTTTTGATGTGATGTAATACCAAAATAATAAAAAAGTCCGCTTTCAGATAGCTTTTCAGTAAACACAATTTTATGTTCCAAACCAGGAAATAATGATGTGAAGCTCTCTTCCAATGTTGATGTCAGATATCCGTTTTCTTGCAATACTAACACAGAAATGTCATCATAATGATCTTTTGTTAGCCTTTCATCATTCAAAATTTGATTGAAAGATGTTTTGTCACTAAACCTGATACCCTCGTAAGACTGATGTGTAACAAGTTTATTTTCATTGTTAAAGATAGCATAAAAAAAACTGTCCGCCATAATAATGACAGACAGTTTATTATAAGATCGGGATGGAATCGTGTAACTAAAATCCTTTAGTGTCATACCATCATTACCAGTTACCATTGGTGTTTGGAGAAGTCATATCTCCAAATTTAAGCATCTTTTCAGGGTCGTAAAACTTATCATATTTTTTATACTTCGGATCTCCGAATTCGCCCATAAAATCTTTGTATTTGGTGCCGACTTCCACCACATTTACTACATTATTCTGATGTGTAATCGTATCTGCATTGATGCTGAACTGCATCTTTCCGTCTGTGTACGGAATATATCTTAGCTCATTCAAATCCATGTCTCCCAACAGAGACCTGATACTATCTTTAGCAGCAACATAAGTAAAGGTTTTAATAAATTTATCCTGATTTGTTGGGTCTGTTGGATCATTCTCCAATTTTACAACTTCAATTTTTCCATTCTGGATCTGTGCTGTCAAATCATCAAAAGACTTGGCATACTTACCGGTGACTGCACGATAGATGTCCTGTGCCGTCTGGATTTTTTTCAGTTTTGCAATAACTTCAAATTTTCTCTTTTCAAGTTCCTGATTGAACTCAATAGGATCTTTGATGGAAGAATACAGCCAATACGCTAATACAAGTGTAATCAACACGAGTACTATATTAATTATTTTGCTCATACGTTTGGAAAAAATTAAGGTGATTAAATTGATTTTGTAAGTTAAAATAAATATATTGATGCACAAATTTATACTTTTGGTGTATCGTTGGCAAATTTATAATTTTTTTTTTATAAAAACCTTAAAACAATCATCTTTCTTGTCAAAAAAAAATATTTATCTCCTGGCTATTGAATCTTCATGTGATGATACCAGTGCCGCCATCATCAAGGATGGAGAGATCATAAGTAATCGTACTGCGAATCAGGATATTCATAGCATATATGGTGGCGTGGTACCGGAATTGGCCAGTAGGCAGCATCTTTCCAATATCATTCCGGTGATAGACACTTGCTTGAAAGATGCAGACATCGAGGTTGGTGATCTTGATGCTATAGCTTTTACAAGGGGCCCTGGTTTGCTTGGCAGTCTGATCGTAGGTGTATCCACCGCAAAAGGTATGGCTATGGCTTTGGATATTCCTTTGATCGAAGTACACCATATGCATGCACATGTATTGGCGCATTTTGCTACAGAAAACAAACCTCCATTCCCGTTCCTGTGTCTTACTGTCTCCGGAGGACATACTCAGATCGTGCAGGTCAATAGCTTTACTGATCTCATTATATTGGGTACTACCATTGATGATGCCGCAGGAGAAGCATTTGATAAGACCGGAAAAATGCTCGGATTGCCCTACCCTGCTGGTCCTGTAATCGATCAACTTGCAAAGGAAGGAAAAAATGTTTACCCGTTTCCAGAGCCACAGGTAACTGATCTGGATTTCAGTTTTAGTGGCTTAAAAACATCTATTCTGTATTTCTTGCAGAAAGAAACAAAAAATGACCCTGATTTTATTAAAAACAACCTAAATGATATCTGCTGTTCTGTTCAGACTACCATAGTCGAAATCTTAATTAAAAAACTGATTAAAGCCAGTAAAAAAACTGGTATCCACCATATTGCCATTGCCGGAGGCGTTTCAGCCAATCACTTTTTGCGGCAAAGATTGATTGAAACCGGTGAAAATCTTGGGTGGCAGACTTATATTCCACCTTTCTCTTTATGCACAGACAATGCAGGCATGATAGGTATCACAGGCTACTACAGATATTTGGAAGGTTTATTTTCAGACCAAAGTGTAACTCCGCTCTCAAGAATGGAATTTTAGATCAATGTCGTTTAGATAAGGAATTTTTCTTTGATTTTACCCTATCTAAATCTTTCCCTTACAAGGGAAAGACTTCATAAAGAGGTCTTAAGTAAACGACATTTGAATTTAGATACTGAAGAATGATGTGGTCTTGCCCAAAAACAAGATGTAAATAAAAAAGACTTCTTCAATTAATCCAGAATGGTCTTTATCAACCGTTCTGTATGATCAAATGAAGAAGTCTTCTAAAATTTATACTCAAAATAAAATTGGTTTGGGAAAAATCCATTTACCAGTTTATCCATTTTGAGTATAATGGCGACAGAATTATTTGAAAAATTAATTCTCGTCGGTATATTAAGTCTGAGAAAATCAATGTTCAAAAGTCAAATGTACTTAATTTTTAACGGCTCGACCAAATGATTTCTTTTCCGATTTGCCGGCATCTTTTGTTGGTTCACGTCTTGTTACCTTAAGATCAGATCCCAAATCGTGCAGTATCGGAGCTGCTATGAATATTGAGGAATAAGTACCTACAACAATACCCACCAACAGTGCAAATGAAAAACCTTTGATACTACTACCACCAAACAAGAATAAAATCAAAACTACTATGACTGTAGTAAAAGACGTCATCAATGTTCTTGACAAAGTGGTGTTGATCGCCATATTGATGGTTTCATCTTTTGATTTATTGACATGAAGGCCAAAGTACTCTCTGATTCTGTCAAAAATGATCACTGTATCATTGATAGAGTAACCTATGACCGTCAGAATAGCTGCAATAAAAGCCTGATCCACTTCAAGTGAGAAAGGCAATATTCCGTAAAAAATCGAAAATATTCCTAATACCATCAATGCATCATGAAATAATGCAATAATGGCACCTGCGCTATATTGCCACTTGCTGAATCTCAATAGAATATAGAGAAAAATAGCCAAAAGAGCGAAAAGTCCTGCATACAATGAAGATCTCTTAAGGTCATCGGCAATGGTAGGTCCAACCTGAGCAGAACTTACAATGTGAATCTTTTCATCTGTTGACTCAGTATTTGAAAAATCATTCAAAGATATAGCAGATCCTGTGACGCTTTGGACTCCTTCATGCACTTTTGCAAGCACTTTCACAGGTGTTCCTTCTGCTGTTTCATTGATCATATAAGCAGTTGTAAGCTGGAAGGTGTTATCTGCATCCACCTGCTTTACGATAGGAGCACCGCCAAGAGCTTTGGTCATTCCATCTCTGAGTTTTTCCGCAGTCATGCCATCTTGCGGCGTAAACTGTATATTGTAGGAGTAACCACCTCTGTAGTCTACACCAAGGTCAAATCCTTTGGTAAATATAGATATTAGTCCGGCGAGAATAAACACTCCTGAAATAATATATGCTATTTTCCTCTTACCAATCCAGTCTATGTTGATATTTTTGAAAGCACCTTTTGAAAAATTAGTCCAGAATGATAAATCATTTCCTTTGCCAACCCACCATTCAATCAAAAGTCTTGACACCAATACAGCGGTAAATATTGAACACAGTACCCCTATTATCAACACTACAGCAAACCCTTTTACAGGCCCCAGACCAAAATATGCAAGGATCATCGCAGTAAGAATGGTAGTCACATTGGCATCAATGATCGCAGAGTATGAATGGTAAAATCCATCAGAGATGGCTTGTTTTATTGATTTGCCTGCTGATAATTCTTCTTTTATTCTTTCAAATATAATGACATTGGCATCCACTGCCATACCGATGGTCAATACGATACCGGCAATACCCGATAAGGTAAGTACAGTACCGAAACTGGAAAGTGTGCCAAATATCAAAAATACGTTTAACAATAATGTAATAATGGCTATTATACCCGCTCCTGCGTAATAAGCAATCATAGTCAGTATTACTATTAAAAAGCCGATAAGCAGTGAATTAATACTCTTTGATATATTTGCTTTTCCCAGAGAAGGGCCAACATTAGATTCCTGAACGATTTCTGTTCTGGCAGGAAGTTTTCCTACTTCAAGAATACTTGCAAAATCGATCGCTTCCTCTACCGTAAAGTTACCGGTAATAGAAGAAGAGCCTTGAGTGATGGCATCGTTTACTCTTGGAGCAGAGACCACTTCACCATCCAATGCTATAGCAATCTCTCTGTTTCCGTCATTAGCAGCTTTGGTGGTCATTTCAGCCCATTTTTTAGACCCTGTAGCATTCATTCTTACATTTACTTCCACTTGTCCATTAACCGGATTTAGTGTTTGTACCGCACTTGTCACTACGTCTCCATCAAGAGGGGCGTTTTCATTATTTGATTGCTTTCTGATCATGTAAAGCTCATAATTATTAGTAACCAGTCCATCCACATCCTGACTTGGTTTGTATGACCACATTAATTGAGCATTTTTGGGAAACATTGCCTTAATATCTTCCCTTTGCAGAATAGTATTAATAGTAGAAATTTTACTTCTATCAGCAATCCCAATGATACTGGGGCTGTTCATGGTACCGCCATTGAGTGACAGATTTTTAAGCAATACACCCGTGTTTGTTGAGTTGGTAGTAGTTGTAGTAGCTACCTGAACAGTATCTACAGGTTTACCTAAGTTATCATAAATCACAGAATCCCTCATTACAATGGAGGGTACAGATGATCTTGCTGTATCAACTGCACCGACAGAAGAAGCAGCATCAGCTGCCCTGAATGCCTCTACAACACCAGGATCAGAAAATCTGTAAGTCTCCCAAAACTCCAGCTTTGCACTGGCAGAAAGGAATTGTCTTGCTCTGGCAGGATTGTCGATACCAGGCATTTCTACTATGATGATATCCCTGTTGGGGTCAAGTGACACATTTGGTTGTGCTACGCCCAACTTATCAATCCTTTTCTTAAGTCTTTCAAAGGTAAGATTTACAGTTTCATTTGCTTTCTGCCTTATCAGACGAGTGACCACTCCATCATTGGTAGTGGCATTGATTTCACCCAATGTCTCATTCCTGGCAAATATTCTGGCAAGTTGATCAGGTCCTGCAATTGTTCTATATGCTTCAGCGAATAATGTAATATAATCAGATTGTGAAGTTTTCTGAGCAACAGTGGCATTTTCTAAAGCTTTCTGAAAATCTGTATTATTACTGTTTCGTCCAGCCAAAGATTTTAAAAAGTCTTTCAGGTCTACCTGAAGAACGGCACTCATTCCACCTTTCAGGTCAAGGCCCAAAGCCAATTGCTGCTTTTTTACCTCACTGTAGGTGTACGATTTTATAAGAGGAATAGAAAAAATCTCCTGCCCAGAAACAGAGTCCAGAAATTTAGCTCTCGCAGTTTTAAATTCTTTACTTGCTTCTGTCGCATTTGGTCCTGCAATATTCATTGCATAATCATCTGCGGCATTTTCTATCTTGTTGGTGGGTATAAAATAAGCGAATTGCAATAAGCAAACCAATATAATTAATACCAAAAATACTTTAACTAAACCTTTTCCTTGCATTGTAATAATATGTCATTTTTGAAAAAACTCCGCAAATATACGACTTTTGTTAAATTTGTAAGAAAATAATAAAAACATATCTATAAAAAAAATTATCAGTATTTTAAAGTACTGTTTTACTGGTGATTATAAATAATATAATTTATTAATGTAAAATGATTTAATTTTAATTTCTCAAATTTTGAAATTCTACTTATTAATTTCTCCTTTCAAAAGAGCATTTAAAAAATAGTTTAATAATAGCTTGACTTGATGATACATTCATTAGTATGTGGCTTGCTTCATCAATTAGAGCATTGGGAAAGGAAATGGTTTTTATTATATTTATTTACTCAATACTAGAAGAAGTCTTTTTCATCTGAGCTTTTCACTAAGAGTATTTTTAAACTTTTATCATTTGGCTCCAAGTAGCAAATTTTACTTTCTGCTGCAATATCAACTTCGTTTGTCAAAGTCTTACCTGACTTTGACGAAACCTATCTTACGGTCTTTGACCGGTTGTGGACAATTTACTCCAGTCATGAGACCGATAGATAAAAGTCCAAAAGTCAGAGACTTTGGACAATAGAGTTAATTTTAATAATAGCTTGACTTGAAGATACATATAATCGTGTCTAAAAGTAATTTTCCTCACTTTCACTCAAACATAAAAGTTAAACCATACTCTGAAAAATTAGAAATGATGTGAGAATCGGAGAAAATCTTAATTTTTTTTACAAGTTTTGAAATTATTTTTAGCAATTTATCGTTATTTGCGTCGTAACTGATATTGGTTATGTTTAAATCAAATTTTAAAATCAATTAATTATGGGATTATTTTCATTTTTAAAGGCTGCCGGATCAAAACTTTTCGGAGGAAAATCTGAAGCAGCTCCTTCAGCACCTGCAACAAATCCTAATGCAGCAATGGAAGCACTGCAAGAAGCCGCAGAAAAAAACAAAGCAGCAGCTCTTGCGGCACAGGTAGTTTCACATGGTATTCCTGTAGAAAATCTGGACATTGTGGTAGAAGATGACAAAGCGACGGTATACGGTCAGGTAGAGTCAACAGCTGCAAAAGAAAAAGTGATTCTTATAGTTGGTAATACTGAAGGAATTGCAACTGTAGATGACAGAATTTCTGTGATCAATCCAGAACCAGAAGCCACTTTTTATGAAGTTAAAAAAGGCGACTCTCTTTCAAAAATTGCACAGGAACATTATGGGGATATGATGAAATATCCTGTGATCTTCGAAGCAAATAAACCTATGCTTACTTCACCTGATCTCATTTATCCTGGTCAAGTGTTACGGATACCAGCTTTATAATGACATGTAAAAGGAAATAACAAAAATGCCGTATCTGCTCAGCAGGTGCGGCATTTTTGTTATTTCACAGTAATTGATCCTTAAACCCAAAAATCTAAAATGAGAGTTTACTTTGACAATGCGTCTACTACATCTATGACAGATGAGGTGGTCGAAGTGATGTGCCGTATTTTCAAAGAAGATTTTGGCAATCCATCTTCTATACACTGGCATGGCCGAAAGACTAAATCACTGATCGAGCAGGCAAGAAAAACCGTCGCCAAAACAATCAATGCTTCCTTATCAGAAGTGTTTTTTACATCTTGTGCAACCGAGGCCAATAATATGGTACTGAAAAATGCAGTCGAATATCTCCATATCAAAAGGATCATCACATCACCAACAGAGCACCACTGCGTCCTGCACACTGTCCAATATTTAGCAAAATCAAGGCACATTGAAGTCATTTACCTACATGTCGATCATAAAGGGAATCCGGATACTGATCAACTTGCCAACCTGTTAGAAGAAGAGAGTGCGGAAACCCTAGTCAGCCTTATGCATGGCAACAATGAGATAGGAACCATGATTGATTTACAGTTGACTGGTGAAATCTGTAAAAAATACAAAGTGCCATTTCATTGTGATGCTGTACAGACAATAGGTAAATATCCGATCGACATCCAATCATCCAATATCAGTTTCCTATCCGCATCAGCCCATAAATTTCATGGCCCCAAAGGAATCGGATTTGTGTATATCAGCAACGATTACATGCTACCTGCCTACATACACGGAGGTGCTCAGGAACGAAATATGCGAGCTGGTACTGAAAATGTAGCCGCCATTGCAGGCTTAGAAAAAGCATTAGAGGTATCAGTAAAAGATATGGATAAAAACTATAAAAATATAATAAATCTGAGAAATCTAATGAAACAACAATTGTCAAATAGTATCAACGACATCTCCTTCAATGGAAATCAGGATGATCACTTTCTTGCACATATCTTAAGTGTGTCATTTCCTCCTGGTCCTAAAACTGAAATGCTGGTGATGAATCTGGATATTAACGGGATTTCTGTATCATCCGGAAGTGCATGCAGTGCAGGTATTGAAGAAGACTCACACGTCATACAAGCTATAAAACATCCAAAGGAAAGAAAAACTATTCGATTCTCATTTTCACCATACAATACCATCGAAGAATTGAACTATACTATTGAAAAGCTGAAGGAAGTCATCTGAGTATCTTTATAAAGATTTTAGGACAATAAAGGAACAAATTTTATTTTATCACCAGGCTGAACAGGACAATACGGCATTTTAGTATATTGAATAAAATCGAACTTTGTATTTCCTATCACATGCCATCCGCCCGGACTATCACCAGGATAAATACCTGTCTGACACCCTCCGATGGCCACTGACCCTTTAACCACATGGGTAGATGGAACATTTTTCCGGGGTATACAAAGCACCGAAGGTAGACCACTAAGGTATAAAAAACCTGGCAAAAAACCAATAAAACACACTTTATACGTCGCCTGAGAATGTGATGCGACTATGCTGTCTCTGCTTAAGCCTGTATATTTCATCATTGCTATCATATCTGCTGATTCGTCAGTGTCATAGAGCACCTGAATGTCCCAGGTCTTGACATCGACTGATTCAAGTTGACTGTACTTGATCTTACTTAAAATCTCCTTCAACTTTTGACGATTTAGCCATTCCGGATGGAAGAAAATGGTCAAGGATGCATATGCAGGAACAATATCTATGATCCCATTGATCTTTCTATTGTTTAGCTCTCTGGTATAAAAAGCAATTTCGTCAATGATATCGTCGGTTATGGATTGTTGCCATTCTAATAGTATCGCATTTGGGCCAAACTGTCTTACCTTTTCAAACATAGTTTCAAAGCTAAGATTGGTTTCTGATCAAGGTTAAGGATTGTACCACTTCAGGGTGATCACCATGTAGGCAAATAGTATCCACAGCGACTTTAATTATCTTTCCGGAGATAGTCAATGCCTTTCCTTCAATTAGCAAAAATGCTTGTTCTTTGACTTCTTCAGGTGAAGAGATCACGGCACCGGGTAATTGTCTATGTGCCAAAGTACCATCATTATTGTATTTTCTGTCAGCAAATCCTTCGTTCATGATAGTTATACCTGACTTCTGTGCTGTTTTTTCAATTAGAGAATATTCCTGAGCATAAATTATCAAACCTGCATCGATAGCTTTCACAGCATCAACAATAACTGATGCCACATTTTGATTTGAAAATGCAGCATTGTACAATGCACCATGAGGTTTGACATGATATAATTTACTTCCAATGCTTTCCGCCATAGCTTTTACTGCTCCAATCTGATACACTAATGCAGCATAAAGCTCTGATGATGTCATCTCCATATATCTCCTGCCAAATCCTACTAAATCAGGATATGATGGATGCGCACCAATCTCTTTATTAAGTTGGTGAGCGAGTGTAATTGTATCGAAAATAGTTAACGGGTCTCCGCCATGAAATCCACAAGCTATATTTACAGCATCTACGAACGGCATGATATCAATGTCATTGCCACTTTTGAGATTGCCGTAAGATTCTGCCATGTCGCAATTAATGTGTATTCTAATCATGGATGTAATTTTTGTACCTTCAACATATACCCAAATCATTTTACATTAAATGAACAAAACTATTAAATTTCAGGTTGATGTCAATGTGTTTAAAAAAATATCTTTCGTAGAGAGTCAAAAAGTTAAACCAACACCCATAAAATTTAACGCAATATCCTCATGCTCCGCATAGAAAAAGTACCTTTTGACGAGATAAATTCACTTTCATTTAAGGATAAATTTTATCAACAGAATCCGGAAAAACTTAAACATTTCATTCAATTCACCCCTGATTTGGATGGTTTGAAAGATGCAATTGAAGTCAGGAAGAATCGGTTTCCCGTAGACAGAAAGTTACTCGTAAATGTATTGCAGGATCATTACACAAAATCAGATCCCACTGATCTACAAACTCAAAATATTAAAGATCTTCAGGAAGAAAATACATTTACTATTGTCACGGCACACCAGCCGAGTCTCCTGGGTGGGCCTGCATATTATTTTTATAAGATATACTCCACTATAAATCTGTGCAGACAATTAAGTAAAAAATTTAATGATTGTAAGTTCGTACCGGTTTTTATCAGTGGATCTGAGGATCATGACTTTGATGAAGTCAAATCCATATTTTTGTACAATAAATCCATCGAGTGGCAAAATGAATCAAAAGGCCCTGTTGGCAGATTTGCGACGGCAGGTTTGGAAGAAGTGATCAATAATGTTCAGGAAATCCTTGGTCACAACGATCATGTAAAAGATATCATCTCCATCTTTGAAACATCGCTCCAAAATGCAAATACTTACAATGATTTTGTATTTTCATGGTTGAATAAATTTTTTGGAGCATACGGACTCATTGTGCTCAATATGGATGATTCAAGGTTTAAAAATGCTTTTGCACCTTTCATAAAAAAAGAAATATTAGAGCGAAAAAGTATTCATTTGGTTCAAAAAACCCAGGATGAATTGTCTGCTTTGGGTTACCGACCACAAGCATTTGCCAGAGATATCAATTTATTCTACATGCTGGATGGATTGCGGGAACGCATCTATTTTGAAAATAATCATTACCATGTAAACCATACGGAATTGGTATTTTCAGAAGCTGAAATGATGCAGTTGATTGATAAGGTCCCTGAGCGATTTAGCCCGAATGTCATTATGAGACCTATATTTCAGGAATATTTATTGCCCAATATTGCCTATGTAGGAGGCGGAGGAGAGATCGCATATTGGTTGGAAAGGAAATCACAGTTTGAATATTTTGGTGTTTTCTTCCCGGCACTTATCAGAAGAAATTCTCTCATGATGATGACAAAAGCAGTGCAGAAAACTATGGACAAACCAGGAATTTCTCTCCATTTGCTTTTGAAAGACGAAAATAAAATGATCACAGAATACCTTGAGCATGTCGCAGAAGCTGACTTCCACTTAGCCAATGAAATAGAAAAAGTCAATCAGGTTTTTACTTCCATATCAGAGCGTGCAAAAATCATTGACCCGACATTGGCTCCATATGTCTTGAGTGAAGGCCATAAAGTGATTAAAAATATAGAAGGTATAGAAGCAAGGCTTAAAAAATCCATCAAAACCAAGGAAGAAACAGCCATAAACCAATTAAAAAATATACGGCAAAAACTCTTTCCAGAAAACAACCTTCAGGAAAGAAGAGAAAGCATGTTGCAATACATATCAGTGGAAGGTATGTCATTGCAGGATGAGCTTATAGCCATTTGTGATCCTCTTGAAAAGAACTTTTTATTCTTGTACTTCTGACAATTCTTTACTTTCTGACTTTTTGAGATCAAAACAGGATAGAATATCAGCTAGTTTGGCTTTAAGGTCTTTTCTATGAACAATAAAATCAAGGAAGCCATGTTCCAAAAGATATTCAGAAGTCTGAAAATCTTCCGGAAGATCCCGTTTGATGGTTTCTTTTATAACTCTCGGACCTGCAAAACCAATTAGTGCTGCCGGCTCAGCGAAATTCAAATCTCCAAGCATCGCATAAGAAGCCGTAACACCTCCTGTGGTAGGATCAGTCATAAATGAAAAATAAGGAATCCCGTTTTTAGCCATTAGGGTCAACTTAGCAGATGTTTTTGCCATTTGCATCAGAGAAAAAGCAGACTCCATCATTCGTGCACCTCCGGATTTGGAAATGATCATCAAAGGTACCCTATGCTCTATACAATAGTCAATAGATCTGGAAATCTTTTCTCCTACTACTGATCCCATCGAACCTCCTATAAAACCAAAATCCATACAGGCAACTACCAATGGATATTTATTGACATTTACTGCTGCCACAGACATAGAATCGTTGAGATTGGTCTTCTTATAGGCTTCTGCCAGTCGGTCCTCATAGGATTTAACATCTTTAAATTCAAGCATATCAACTGAGATGATGTTGTCAAACATTCTTGAATACTTTCCGTCAAATATAATTTCAAAATAATCTAATGAACTAATCCTTGTATGATAATCACATTTCGGGCAAATAAAAAGATTATCCCGGAGGTCTTTAACAGTGGTCATTTCACCGCAACTTGGACATTTATGCCATAAACCATCCGGGGTTTCCTTTTTGTTTTTTGTTGCTGTCTGGATTCCTTCTTTCAGTCTTTTAAACCAACTCATGGCTTTTAATTTTAAGGTTTTACGGGTTTAAAATGTCAGTC
Source organism: Saprospiraceae bacterium (assembly GCA_016718205.1). Taxonomy (GTDB): domain Bacteria; phylum Bacteroidota; class Bacteroidia; order Chitinophagales; family Saprospiraceae; genus OLB9. Next base: position 160,739 of record JADKEB010000031.1, on the reverse strand, counting down.
AATAAACCGCAAAAGTAAAAATATAACCTGATCAAAGGGTAATGAATAATTGAATTTAAATATATAAATAATTAACAGCTATGTATTAAATTGATAATCTGCTCTTTGTTATCCAATTAGGTAAGTACAGGTCATTGCAATCCAATACTGATAGGAGATGTGGTAGTGGATTTATCCTGAAGAAAGCGCAAAGTATCCAAAGCCCTACCCTGAATCATCAACAGGCTGTCAGGCATAAGAATTAGGTTATCAAAATCATTTTTGACGAGCTCAGGAGAATGTCCGGTCAACTCCGCGACTTTTTTGAAATATACCGATGACATACTATCCTTAAGTGATGGATCATTAATATCCAGTGCTGCATTGATTGTGTACATCTCAACCATGGCATGGACGAGCTCATCGTTGGTAAGTACCATTTCATACTTTTTTTGATGGCATGAGATCAATACCAAAATCAAAATATATTGCTGCATAGTTTTAATCATTAAGTATTGGTTTTGGGTGTTAGGATTTTAATGAGTTTCAAACCCGACCAGTCACAATCAGACCATAGTTTCCCCATATATCCGGCAATAATGATACCACAAGTAGGAATATTGTCTGTACTTCCCGAGCTAATCAGATTAGTAAGAAAAGTGATGCCGGGATTGTGTCCAAATAATGCAATGGTTTGATACTGATCATTTTCCATTCTGATGACATCGAGATAATCATCCGGTGCACCGTGATAAAGGCTATGTTTTTTATTGATTTCCATATCAAATTCTGATGCGAAAAAGTTGGCTGTGGTTTGTGCCCGATTAGCATCACTGGTATAGATGATATCAGGTTTCAGACCTTCGGCTTTCAATAATTTTGCCATATTTGGAGCATCCCGAAGACCACGTTGGTCAAGTGGACGATCAAAATCAGTCATCCTGAAATCATCCCAGGAAGATTTTGCATGCCTTACTATGATTACTTTTTTCAATATAATACTTTTTAGATTATTGGTAATACTGCTACACATTACACATCAAATTGACACACATTGAAATCTGTAATGATAGCTAAATTTACATTTAATAAATCGCAAAATTAGTCAAAATGTTGTGTGGAATTATTGAGAAATTATAATTACTTAAGGTTTTAAATTTTTAAAAAAAAATAAATTTTGAAGCGACCTAAAAAAAAAACTCGCCTTTTTTAGTTTAAAAAAGGGGGTTATTTTTTTTTTGGCCAAAACAAAAACTCTTTATTTTACAAATAAAAAAATTTTAAACATACTCTAACATAGGAGTTCCGATAGAGCATTGTTGTAATCATTATAGATTGTTGTTAAAAAGATGTATTATTTAATGATTCTATACTTTGAGTTAAACCTTTCGACTTGAATATTGTCTATCTTAAGTATGGAAACCAAACAGTTTCTGGTGTTATCATATTACTGTTATACTAAATTCATAACTAAATATATTTTGAAAATGAAAGTATCCTTAAAAAGTTATTTCATAATAATTCTTTTTGCAAACGCATCAGTACTGATTGGACAGGTTAAAGAAGGCATCATCAAATACAAACAAACTGTGTACTTTGAGTTTGAAAATATGCCTGCTGATATGCCCAAATCCATGGAATCATTCCACAGGATGATCTTAAAAAATGATGCATCACTCTACGAAAAAGATCCTGATGTCAAGTCTCAAAATAATGACAGCGAAAATACCCCAAGGATGTTCAGAAGGATGCGACCTACTAAAACCATTTATAAAAACATGTCAACTTCTAAAGTAATCGAACAGCAAAATATGTTTGGTAAAGATTTTTTAGTGATGGACACTATAGAAAATTTCAAATGGAAAATAAGCGCAGGTGAACAAAAGGTGGTGGCGGGCTACACTTGCATGAAAGCATTTTATAAAGATAGTACCAACAACTTTGTTGTGTTTTTTACGACACAAATTCCTAAAAAAAATGGTCCGGATAAGTTCGGTGGATTACCGGGTGTCATCCTTGAAGTGCAGAGTGCGCAAACCCACATCATAGCCACAGAAATCATCAACTCTCCTGTTCCTGAACTGGTCATGCCATCCAAAGGAGATAAAATGTCAAGAACAGAATTTACAGCCATGATCAAACAAAAGACAGAGGAAATGAGACAGATGTGGGGAGACCGACGAAGATCATCAGGTCAATAAAAATACAATTTGCAGCAGATATCAAAAAATCAATCTTATATGAAAATACTAAAAATATTACTCGTCATAGTAATGGCACAAGTTGCTGCAATAGCTCAGGAATATGCCATAAAAGGTCAAATCCAGGACCCTGAAAAAAACAATCTTACAGGTGCTGTCGTGGTCGGACTCAATCCGGTAGACTCGGTTATGTTGAGCTATACTGTAACTGATGAGAATGGTAAATTTCAGATGACTGATGTCAATAAAGGTAAGATCCGTCTGCAGATCACATACATCGGATTCGGTACGCTTGAGAAAACGGTGGAACTTACATCGCAACAAAAAATACTTGATTTGGGTATCATCAAAATGCTACAAGAAGGAGCCATGCTCGATGCTGTAACTATTTCAGCGGAATATGTCCCAATAAAAATCACAAAAGATACACTTGAATTTACGGCCGATGCTTTTAAGACTCAACCCAATGCTGTAGTTGAAGACCTTTTAAAAAAATTGCCTGGCGTAGAAGTGGAAGCAGACGGAACAATCAAAGTCAAAGGTGAAGAAGTAAAAGCTGTGACAGTAGATGGTAAAGATTTTTTTGGAAAAGATCCAAAGATGGCAACAAGAAATCTTCCTGCAAATGCTGTGAAAAAAGTACAGGTATTTGAAAAAAAATCGAAAAATGCCGAATTTACTGGTGTGAGTGATGGCCAGGAAGAAACCACTATCAACCTCGAACTTAAAGAAGACAGAAGAAATGGTTTTTTCGGAAATGCATCTGCCGGTGTCGGTACGGACTCCAGATATGAAGGTAAAACAATGATGAATAGATTTTCCGGAAAAACTCAGCTATCTTTTATAGGAACGTTAAATAATCTCAACAATACCGGTATCAGTGCAGCAGATTTCGGTTCTATGACTGGTAGTAGTGGCCGAAATATGAATATGAATACGGGAGCACCGATCAATTTTGGTCAAAATAATAATGGAGAAACTAACTCTGCCACCTTGGGTGTAAATCTAAATAATCAGTTTGGTGTGAAGAATCGAATCAACTTTAGTTATTTCCTGACCCAAAGTGGTACTGATCTGACCCAAAATACTTTTACTAACTCATTTCTTCCGACCGGAGCTTTAATCTCAAATAAATACACAACGAGTAATACCAATACTTTGAATCATAATTTTTACTCGGCTTTGGACCTTAGGATAGATTCAACTTCAGAGATGAATGTGACAGGAAATCTCGCGATCCGGGACAATGACAGGTATAGTACATCAAGTGATTCTTCAAGCAATGTTTCAAATGTGCTCCTCAATAGAAATGAACAAAAAAGAGACAATAGCTCAGTTAGCAATAATTATGGTTTTACACTAAATTTCAGAAAAAGATTAAAAAAGCGAGGTCGCACGATCACATTTGATAGCGGGATCGGAAATAATACCTCCGAATCTCTCAATCAAGTGCTTAGTGAAGTTTATGGGAGAAATCTGATACTAAACACTAAATCCAGTGTGTTTCAGGATCAGGAACAATTATCAGCCAATAATAACTACAATTTAGGTGCTACTTATACAGAACCTCTAAGCTCTACAGCCTTCCTGACCACCTCTATAAGTCAGAGAAACAATAAGACAGACCTGATAAAAGATTTTTTCAATCTGGATCGTGAAAATACAGAATTGCGCACTTTGAATGAAGAATTGAGTCGTACTTTCGATAACAGCTTCAAGTATACTACTGCCGGCACAAATATCCGATTTAATAAAGAAAATTATTCATTCAGTGCAGGACTTGATTATCAAAATTCTTCACTCAAAGGATTGCCAAGTGTGGGTGAAAAAATAGATCGTAGTTTTAATTATTTCCTACCTAAATTCAACCTTGAACTGGACAAACTTAATTTAAGAATTAATTACTCCACATCTATACGGGAGCCATCAATGGATCAACTCCAGCCTGTACTTGACAACACAGACCCACTCAATCTGTATCAGGGATCACCTAATCTGATTCCAGAGTACAGACATAGTATGCGTCTTATGTACCACCATTTTGATCAGTTTACTTTCAGAAGTTTATTTGCAAACGTGAGATTGGGTTATACTAAAAACAGAATTACGACATCATCTTTCTTTGACCCTGAATTATTTATCAGGACTCAAAACCCTGTAAATACTGACTCAGAAAAATCCATGTCAACTTCCTTATCTTTCAGTAGTCCGCTGAATGTGATCAAAGCCAAGTACAGAATTAATCTCAATTCTTCGATCACCAATGGAATCAATTTTATCAATAGAATTGAAAACGATATCAACAGATGGACCAATGGCGGTAGTTTTACGCTTGAAAACAAATCGAAAAATAAGATAGACATCTCAGCAACGACACGATTGAGTTACACTCAAAATATATATAAAGAAAATGAGTCACTTAATACAGATTTTTTAAATCAGAGCTATGAAACATATTTTGCATGGTTTGCTGGTAAGGGATGGACATTGGATTCCCGCTACGATATCAATTTGTATGGGCAAGGTTCTTTTGGAGCGTCGACCACCATTCAATTGTGGCAAGCCTCAATATCTAAAAACTTTCTGGACAACAAAATCAATACAAAGTTGAGGGTCTTTGACATTCTCAATCAAAATCAAGGGGTCAGCAGGACTGCATCAGAAACCAACATCTCTGAGTCTGTATCCAATAGTATCGGTCAGTACTTTATGCTCAGCTGCACCTACAACATCAATGCACTCGGTGCCCCCAAACAGCCCAGTAGGATGGATATGATGCATCGGATGTAAGGTATGACAAATGGATGAGGTATTAAGTTTTGAGTTTATCAATGATGTTGATCATCATAGTCACTCCTAAGAATAGAATAAATTACAGTATCCAAAAATCTACCTTCAAAGTATTCATGTTCTCTAAGATGAGCTTCTTTGGTAAAACCGCATTTTATCAATACATTTTCGGAAGCGACGTTATCCGGATCTATTAATGCCTGGATAGAATGAAATTGCAACTGATGAAAGGTATAAGAAAGCACTTTGTTGAGAGATTCTGAAATGTAGCCATTACCATGATGTTGGGAGTGCAGCATATACCCTACTTCAGCTCTCCAGTTTTTAATATCCATCCGATATATCCCTATAATGCCTAGAAAGGTTGATACATCAGCTTTCTCGCAGATGACCCAATTGATTCCTTCATTTTTTGTCACCATACCCTGAATCATCTCAATATGATCTATTGCATCATCGATATTTACAGCCAATGATCTTGGTATGTATTTCATGAGGGCAGGGTCAGATCTGAGTTTGAATACTTCCGGAGCATCATCCATCTCCAATTTGCGCAGCATAACTCTTGATGTCTGGAGTACAGGAAAATTACTGAAATCAGGATTGACCATAATAAATCTTTTTAACCTATCTTGTCCACATTAGTCATACATTTACATATATGCCGTCCCAGTAAGTCTAATCTTTTAGTTTGCTGTTTCCTTTGAGATATTTGTCTAAAAAAGCAAGAACATTACCATATCCTTTTATCTCATTCTCTTTTTTTACAAAACCATGTCCTTCATCAGGAAATACGATATACTCTACGGGCACATTATTCTTTTTGACAGCTTCTACTATTTCATCAGACTCCACCTGCAGCACCCGAGGATCATTAGAACCTTGCAATACCATCACAGGATTTTTGACTTTTTGAGCATGGAACAAAGGTGATATATTGTAAAGGCGAACAGAATCAGCTGTTGTGGGATCACCGAGTTCGTCGTATAATGCTTTACGGAACGATTCCCAATAAGGCGGAATAGACTTTAATGTGCGCAGCCAATTGGTCACTCCAAAGATATTGACACCAACTTTAAATTCATCAGGAGTAAATGACATGGCTGCCATTGTCATGTAGCCTCCATAGCTTCCGCCTATGATTCCAATTTTTTCAGGATCTACATAATCTTGTGCCTGAAGCCACTTCTTACCCCAAATACAATCTTTCAGGTCCTTATCTCCATGATTTTTGTCATCCATCTTATAAAATGATTTACCATACCCACTACTACCTCTGTTGTTTACTGCGAGAACTGCGTATCCATTATTGACCAGATATTGTATAAAAGAAGAATATCCCACTCGTGACTGGCCACCGGGTCCTCCATGAACCCAAACAAGTGCAGGCACTTTGTTATTTGGTGATGCATTGTGCGGTTTATAATATATTGCAGGAATTTCCAAGCCGTCAAATGATTTGTAACGAACTACTTCGGCACCAACTAAATCATCACCGCTGATTTCAGGATTGAGGGTTTCAGAAAGTTTTTTAAGTACTTTGGTTTCAAAGTTGTATACATAAATATTGTTAGGAGCTTTGGAAGTGCCTACAGTCAACCGCATCCATTTTTCGCTGTCTGAAATATTTACAGCCATGATATCGCCATCAGTTATCTCCGGGAATTCTACGTCTTTTCCTGATTGATTATCTGTTATTTTAAGGCTGTTTTTTCCATCTTCATTGATACCGATCACTCTGTACTTTTCATTTTCACTATTGTAGCTGTACATGACATCCCATTTTGTCTCAAAGATTTTAGTTTTTTCTCCTGTTGAGATATTATATCTGACAAGAAATGCAAACTCTGTATTGGCATTGGTGATGTAATCCATGTACTGACCATCTTTGCTAAAACCTGAAGCATTATAATTGCCTTTGGCAACCGGGTCGGAAATTTCTTTCATTTCTTTTGTCCCGGCATTATAAAGATACAATTGATTTTCACTGGTGGTGACACTTTTTTGGAGGGCAATTAGATTTCCGTCACCTGAAATACCGGAAACTTCCATACCATCATTGTTCTGAAAATGCATGACAGATTTCCAGTCATTTACAGAAGTTTTATAAATGTCAAAAAACTGAGGATTTCTTTTGTTGGAAATATAATACATAGTTTTTTTATCCTGACTCCAGTTGAGCAGATCCGCTTTTTCTTTTGGGTCCGGTGTGAGGTCTTTTGTCGTTCCATCTGTATTTAATAAATAAATGTGGTCCTGTTCATCTCCACCTTTATCTGCAAGATAAAGCATTTGTTCAGTGCCAGGCACATAACCTGCGGCAAAAAACGATTCTTTATCAGATTTTGTAATTTGCTTTTTAATACCATCTGCTATATTTATCTGATATAGGTTAAAGATACCTGTTTCGTCACTTGACACAAGCAATTTTGATTCATCTGAAGACCAAAACCCACCATTGATCCTGATATTTTTATAGAATTGCTCTATGGTGTATTGTTTGACCGTTTTAGGAGTGTTATTTTCATTTGTGTTCTTGCATGAAAGGAAAAGTGTGACAAAAGTCAAAAGAAGTATTAATGATCTCATTGTTTTAGATTGTGATTATCAAGAAAAATACAAATATATTCAAATACAATCAGGAGATAAAATATATTAGACCAAAACTACAAAAATGGGCATCTATAATTTTTCAATGATAAAAATCATAGTCGCCAAAAACTATGGTCATCTTGTTTGGCCATTTTTAAAAATAATTTTGTGATGATAATATATTTACAATTTGTTAAAATTCATAATAATGACAGAGCAAGCAAAAGTATATCTTTCAGACCTTCACTTTGAACACATGCAATGGTTGAGTGAACTTAGATTTTGGGACGAAGAGTTAAACTCATTTAACAAGAGGCTGGAAGAAGTAGTAGGAAGATATACTGAAAACGAAAAAAAAGCTAAAGTTGAGCATTTTCATAATAGGTTTGTCCTGCATCATAATGCCATCAATAAGCTCGTGAAAGAAGTGAATCAGCATGAAAAAGTAATGGCACGATATGCAGAAAGACACTTGGAAGATCTTGAAACCATGCCGATTGATGACCATGACTTACTCAGAGATAAAATAGAAACCGAAAAAAAATTATACTTAGAGTTGAAAAGTGAATATTACAAATTCCTGACCCATGGAAATTAGAGTGTATTTGATAGATGATCTGGTAATGGACAGCAAGGAATTCATTGTGCATAGATTCAATACTATCCTGTGGGTTGTGATATTTCAAACATATTCTTAAATTTCAAAAGGCATGGCATCAGGATTTGTTAGTGCCTTTTGTTTTTTCCCAATCATCCATCAACCTCTGAAGGTGATGGTATTCAATTCCGAACAGTTTCCTGACTGCCTCCACCTTCTCAATATGTGAAGCATCAAAACCTGATTTTTTTACTGCCGTGATCATGATGTTTTTTGCCGTATGTTCATGCGATACAAACTCTATCACCTGTGTCTTGTAGCCATAAGCTTCCAGCATCAGTGCTCTGATACCGTCTGTCAGTAATTCAGATAGTCTTTCTTCCAGAATTCCGTACTTTAAAATTGGTGTCAACTGATTGCTGTGTTTCATAGCCAGTCTTACTTGTTTATGGCAGCACGGCGCAACTACAATAAATCTGGCATCAGCTTGAATCCCTTTAGCAATGGCCATATCTGTAGCTATGTCACATGCATGCAGTGCAACGACCATATCCACATTTGAAAGTGATATGTCTTCAATGTTTTTTTGTTGAAAATTTAGGCCAATAAAGTCGTTTTTCATGGCAATATTATAACACATTGTAGCTAAGTCTTCACGCAATTCATATCCCGATATTTTTACACGCCAGTTTTTGTAATTGACCAGAAAATCGTACAATGCAAAAGTCAAATAGCCTTTGCCACTGCCCATATCTGCAATATTGGTAACATCCCGGACATCTTCTCCTGATAGCAAATGATCCAATAATTCAATGTACCTATTGATTTGTTTATATTTGTCCTGGGCTTTATCCAAAATCTTGCCATCAGCTCCTGCTATGCCCAAGTCTTTAAGCCAGGCTGCACCCGCATCTATATACCTTATCTTTTGATGATCATGAGTGGTTTCGACTTCTACTTTGGATTTTAAATATTTGGATACCAGAGAAGCTTTGCCTTTATTGTTTTGCAAAAGGGTGAGCTCTTTAGTCTCATGATACAGTACAGCGTTATAAAAGTGGATATTCAACAGTTCTCTGATCATGTCTTCCAGCTGATCCTGTTTATAATTTTTTACTTCATCTTTGGTTGTGTACCTGTATGTAAATGAATACATTACTTCCCCTTTGATAAGTGAAGGTTTGATATACACATTGACTACTTTTGCATCTTTTTCTCTGGGTTTGGACAGAGTTATTTTAAAGGAATCATGATTGATAGAATGATTTACAACAGTTTTTATAAAAATCAATTTACCATTTTTTTCATTTTCTGTCATATGTCATTATTTTGAAAGCAAAAGTATTAAAATATGATACCACTACCAATTTAATGGATGGTTATACTCAAAATAAATTGGTTTGCTATAGAATGAAACATAGGTTTTAATTGAAAGAATAGTCTGATAAATTTAACTTTTATATCATCTGGCATAACATTTATTTGTAAAGGCGAATTCAAATATTTAGCATTCGTACTTATTCGTACTTCATCTTTGGCAATTTAGATGAATGATATACAAGGAGTCATGTTAATATTTGCTATATTTGCGGCTGTTTTACAACAAATTTGATGGATACAATCATATTTTCAATCTCAGGATTTGATATTACCTTGTTTCAAGTCTTTTTATGTTTATTGGTAATAGTTATTTCTTTTTTTCTCTATTTCAGGTTTCAAGCCTACAAATTTTTTGATAGTAGCGATGAGCAGCTCAAAAGATTCAACTTAAACGGACTCAAACCAAGGTTGGCAGCTTCATTATTCTTTTTAGCATCTTTAATTATCTCAAGAATCATCAATTATGATATCATTTTATTCGGTTACAATGACCTTGAAATTACATTTAGTCAGACATTAGAGATCTTAACACTTTTTAGTGTCGGCGTACTTTTTGACTGGATCATAAGTCACGTAGTGATTAGAAACAGATTCAGAAAAAGAGAAGTGCCTGTAAGAACGTCATTCAGGGATGAAAAAACCAATGAATCAAAAGCTACCAATCTTGTCCGATATATAGTGTATCTGTATGTAGGCCAAATCCTGCTAAAAAGGATCAATCTGGACGCAATCCTAATGCAACGAACCATCAAGGGCGAGCTATTTACCATTCAGATATCTGATATTATAGTCGCCATCATGATTATCTTTGTCGCTAAGGTGATCATTTGGTTCGTCACACAGATATCATTGTACAGAATGTACAAAAACAATGAAACTGACGAAGGTATTCAATTTGCTATCAATCAGTTAGTTTCGTATGTGATATACGTAGTAGCTATCATATTTGCTTTAGATCGTATCGTCTCTGATATGAGCATTATTTACGGTGGTGCTGCAGCCTTGTTGGTAGGAGTTGGATTGGGACTTCAACAAACTTTCAATGATTTTTTCTCCGGTTTGGTCTTGCTTTTTGAACGTTCTGTTATGATTGGGGATATTTTGGAAATAGACGGGCAAGTAGGTCGTGTGATCAAAATAGGACTAAGAGCATCAAGGGTAGAAACCAGAAACAGTGTTTCGATGCTGATACCCAACAGCAAGCTGGTCAATCAATCCGTCGTAAACTGGACCCACTCTGGCAATGTGGTCAGATTTGAAGTAAGTATGATTGTACCTTATGGATCTGATACTTCATTGATCAAAGAATTATTATTAAAGTCCTTACAAAACAATAATGAAATACTAAGTAAACCGGTACCATTTGTCAGATTAAATGACTTTGGAGATAATGGATTATATTTCAGTTTGTACTTCTTTTCTACCCAGGTGATGTGGGCTGAAGATGTCAGAAGCCATGTCAGATTTGAAATTGACAGGATCTTTCGGGAAAATAATATCATCATACCTTATCCACAAAGGGAAATAAGAGTAATTCAAGCGAAAGCCACGGAATGAAGATTATTTTTACAGTGGTGGCTTGTCTTTTTCTGCTCACCATCATCATAGACAAACTTCTGATAAAATTCAGACCCAATCGTGTACATGACAATAGATGGAAGCTGGGTGGTCTCATAGCATCTTTCCTGTTTTTAATAGTAATGTCATTTCTTTTTTCTAAAAATCCCACAAGTTCCAACATCAACAAACTAGTCATTCCATTTGCTGTTTTTATTGTTTTTTTTGACATCTACCGGCGGAGCAGACATTACAAGTAAAAATATTACATTCCATCAATATATCTTTACTATTGGCAATCAATTACTAATACATACGTATAAATAAATATTTGAATTTTAACAAAAAATTATTTATATTTACTTGATTATTAAAAAAGATTGACAGTATCTTTGTGCAAAGAAAAATTCAAGAAGAATTTAATTCTTTCCTGAATAATTTATAACGATGAGGCGAGAGAAAAGGCTCACTGACCCTCAGGCAACCTACAAAAGCAAGGTGCCAATTCCTTCCCGATATTGGGATATATAAATTTAATGAATTAAAAAATGAATCTTCAAAATTCAAAATTCAGGACACTTTCCACTTCCACCACTTCTATCCACGACGAGAATTCTATGTGTTGCTGTTGTTGTTGTTGTTGCAACTGACACATCACAAAAATTAAGTTCTTATCATTCAAAAAAATTGGTTTAGCTTTTTTTAATGTGTTGTAAAAACTCATGGGCCCGGGTTTTCTATAATACTATCTTTAATATTTTTATTTTTAACAAATTAATTCTTAAAATCATGTCAAACAACAAAAATTATAAGTTCGAAACCTTACAGTTGCATGCAGGACAACAACCCGACCCTACCACTGGTTCGCGCGCAGTCCCCATTTATCAGACGACTTCATATGTTTTCAAAAATGCTGAACATGGCGCAAACTTATTTGCCCTAAGAGAATTTGGAAATATATATACACGTATCATGAATCCGACAACCGATGTTTTTGAGCAAAGAATTGCTGCTCTGGAAGGTGGTGTAGCAGCTGTAGCGACGGCGTCCGGTCAGGCAGCACAGTTTCTGGCCCTAAACAACATTTTGCAGGCAGGAGATAATTTTGTAAGTACATCATTTCTGTATGGTGGGACGTACAATCAGTTTAAAGTTGCTTTCAAACGCATCGGAATTGATGCAAGATTTGCATCAGGAGACAGCGCCGAAAAATTTGAAGCCTTGATTGACGAAAAAACTAAAGCTATATATCTGGAAACTATAGGCAATCCTCAATTCAATATTCCGGATTTTGAAGCTATAGCAGCAATGGCTAAAAAACATGATATTCCTTTGGTAGTAGATAATACTTTTGGTGCCGCTGGTTATATATTCAGACCATTTGATCATGGGGCAAATATAGTGACCGCATCTGCGACTAAATGGATTGGAGGTCATGGTACCAGCATAGGTGGAATTATAGTTGATGGAGGGAATTACAACTGGGGCAATGGTAAATTCCCGCAGTTTTCTGAACCATCTGAGGGTTATCATGGATTGGTTTTCTCAGATATTTTCGGCGTGAACAACCCGTTGGGACTTCCCAACATTGCTTTTGCCATCAGGGTACGAGTGGAAGGCCTTAGAGATTTTGGGCCTGCGTTGAGTCCATTTAATTCATTTCAACTGATCCAAGGGCTTGAAACGCTGTCTTTGAGAGTGCAAAGGACATTGGACAACGCATTTGAGTTGGCACATTGGCTGTCAGTCCATCCACAAGTCGAAAATGTGAATTATCCAGGACTTGAAGATAGCAAATATCACAAACTTGCAAAAAAATATCTGAAAAATGGATTTGGTGGAGTGCTGAGCTTCAATATAAAAGGTGACAAAGCAGATGCTGAGGAGTTTATCAATAGTCTCACCCTGGTGAGCCACCTTGCCAATGTAGGTGATGCTAAAACCCTCATCATACAACCATCAGCAACTACCCATCAGCAATTGTCTGACGTGGAACAGTTGTCAGCCGGTGTTCAACCAAATTTATTGAGAGTATCTGTAGGAATTGAACACATTGATGATATTAAAAACGACTTTATTGATGCATTTAAGGCAGTCAAAACAAATCAGGAAACAAGAAAAGCCAAAGAAAATATTTTGGCCAATTGATATTATAGTGAACATGAGCCAGACAGGAAAATTTCAGACCTGTCTGGCTTATGCTCTATAGCAATAAAATTTCAGGTTCTATTGACCATATAATCAACTAAGAGTATGTTTAAACTCCTATCATTTGGTTTCAAGCGGCAAATTTTATTTTAGCCGACGTTATATTTTTCGCGGTAGCTTCCGGTTACGATTGCAAAATATGCCTTGTCCAAAAATTAAATTTACTCACTTTCGCTCAAACATAAAAATTTAATCATACTCTCACATTAAAATCAAGTAGAACTAAATTTTAAATTTTCTTATAAAAATAAAATCTCTATATGTGGAAACAAAAGGAAGCCATAGGTCTGAAAGTGAAAGTCAAGATGCAGCATTAGAAAGTAATCCTGTCAATTATTTTCATTATAAAAACAAATTCCTTCTAGAATCAGGTGAGATACTCCCCGAAATTACATTGGCATATCATACCTTTGGCAGTATCAATGAGCAGATGGATAATGTTGTGTGGGTTGTTCATGCTCTTACAGCCAATAGCAACCCAATGGAATGGTGGCCAGGTGTAGTAGGAAAAGGCTGCGTCATCGACCCTGAAAGACACTTTATCATTTGTGCCAATTGTCTGGGCTCTCCTTACGGCTCCACCAATGCATTATCTGAAAATCCTGATACCGGCAGACCATATTTTCATAGTTTTCCTATGGTTACTATCAGAGATATAGCAAAGTGTCATGAATTATTGAGATTGCACCTTGGTATTGAAAAAATAAGACTACTCACGGGTGCCTCTATGGGTGGCCAGCAAGCATTAGAGTGGACAGTGATGTCACCAAATGCATTTGAGTATTCTCTTTTAATTGCTACAAATGCAAAACATTCTCCCTGGGGCATAGCATTCAATGAAAGTCAGAGACTTGCCATCGAAGCCGATCAGACCTGGCTTGAAAACAGACCAGATGCAGGGTTAAAAGGTCTTCTGGCAGCGAGATCTATTGCCTTATTGAGCTACAGGTCATCCCAAGGCTATAATATAACTCAGGTTGACGACGAAGATAAGTTAGATGGTTTCCGAGTAAACTCTTATCAAAGATATCAGGGCCAGAAATTGGTCAACAGATTCAACGCTTATTCTTACTGGACGCTTTCAAAAGCAATGGATAGTCACAATATAGGAAGAAACAGAGGTGGCATCGAATCAGCTTTGTCATCTATAAAAGCCAAAACCACCATTCTTGGTATCGAAACTGATATACTGTTTCCGCTTGAAGAGCAACAATTTCTCTATCGATATATCCCAAATGCCAGGCTTGATGTGATACACTCAGATCTGGGTCATGATGGTTTTCTAACAGAGAGTACAAAAGTGACTCAGGTAATCAAAGGTGTGATGGGGTAATGAAACTACTCAAAAAATTAGTGAAAATTTAGGACTTATTTCATTTTGAAAAGTATATAATGTGTGGTCGTATAAAAATTGCGCAGATATGGAATGAAAGCCAACAAAGTCGGTACTAACCTGCTTTTTAAGCCAAATTTCATCCGGTAGATTGGATTTATAAACCAAAATTGTTCAGAAACAACTTCAAACTGTTCTTTTTTTATTATCTTATGAAGTGTTTCAATGATGATTCCGGTAGACTTGATACTTAAAAGTTCATTGATTGTCGCATCTGATTCTCCAAAAGACTTCAAAATAAACTTATACAAAAAGTTAGGAAGCAAGTGGAACCAGGGTAGTTTTTCCAGTAATTTTGTGGCACACAATTGCTGGTGCCCGCCGAAAGGCATCCACCACGGTGGATAAGCGAAGAAAATGATACCCTTATGGTTAAGAAATAGTTTTAGCTGGTTTATAAATTTAGGTTGTTCCGGTATATGCTCGATCACATCCTTAAGCACAATGACATCAAACAGACTTCCAAATTCTGCTGTAGGGTCATTAATATCATAAATATTCTTATTGATGATAAAAAATCTTCCATCTTCAAGCTCCTGTTTCAAAAATAATTTTGCACTTTCGTATCTTGAAGGTGATAATTCCACTCCTGTTCCAATATTTCCTTTTTCTATGAAAGCTTTTAATACTCCTGCTTCTGCACAACCTATCTCCAAGATTCTTTTACCAACACAAGCTCCAGTGTGCTGCTCGATGAAAGGAATGATATCATCTCGGGTGACAACACGTTGCATTTCGAAATATCGTCCTTTATCAGTGTGAAATTCAAACATAAATAGCTATATTTATTGCGCCTTAAATTCAGGTTTACGTTTTTCAACAAAAGCCCTTGCGCCTTCTTTAGCATCTTCTGAACCGAGGGTAGACCCAAAATCATTGTATTCCTGTTCGAAACCATCGACATCCTTGTCATAATATGCATTGACTAAGCCAATACACTGTGAGACTGCAAGGGGACCTTTTGTGGCTATTTTGCTTAGAATTTCAAGAGATTTATTCACTTCTTGCCCAGGCTCTACCATATGATTTACAAGACCTGATTGGTGAGCGGTAGTGGCATCTATCATATCAGCAGTAAGTAACAACTCAAGCGCTCTACCCTTGCCTATCAACTGAATGAGTCGCTGTGAACCACCATAGCCAGGTACCAAACCTAGATTGACTTCAGGTTGTCCAAATTTTGCATGATTTCCGGCAACCCTCATGTGACATGCCATCGCGAGTTCGCAACCACCTCCCAAGGCAAAACCATTGACAGCTGCGATCACAGGAACATGGAATCTTTCGATTTTAAATAAAATATCCTGCCCCTTTTTTGACAACATTCTTCCCTGAGTCTCATCTAATGATGCAAACTCTTTAATATCAGCTCCAGCCACAAAAGCTTTGCTTCCTGAACCCGTAATCACTATTCCTTTGATAGTATAATCTTTATAAAGTCTGGTAAAAAAGGTGTCCAAAGCGTGAAAAACATCATTATTTAATGCGTTGAGTGCATCGGGTCTGTTGATCGTCAATATATAAAACTGATCTTTCCTTTCAATTAAAAGCACATTATCCTGCATTCGGTATGAATTATTTAAACGCAAAGATAAAATTGTGGATGTATTTGCAGGCTACTTGTGCACTCTTTTTCAATGAAGGTGGTAAAATATCTATAAGGTATCGTGCAGATGCCAAGCTTCCGGATTAAAAAACTTTTTAATTTTTTCTTTATAGTCATCAGGCTGATGCATAGCGCAATCGTATTTTACACCAACCCTTATCTTGCCATCATGTTCAGATTCGTAAGGTGTGTAACCCTTTGACCTAATCCTTTTGACCATCCGTTTTGCATTGTCCTTTTCAATAAATGCACCTACTATGACAATACACTCCTTTGAAACAGATGATTCGACCTTTTCCTTACTTAATGGTGGTGTAAAAGTGTTTTGGGGCTCTTTGGATTCTGATGGCTTTGACTTTTCAGATTTAAGCTCATTCTCTATCAATACATTATCGATTTCCTGGTAGATAGAGTCAGTAGCTGATAATTTTGGGGAATCAACTGTAATGTTACTAACAGGCTCGGTCTTCTGTGGTTTGGAATCAGATAAAAACCATAATAAGATACACAATGCTGTTAGGAGTGCTATCAGAGCAGGACCAATATAGTGTTGCCAGCTTTCTTTTTTATCAGAGACATTTTGCTGTAAATAATATTCGAAATTCTCGTCATGAGTGATTTTTTGTCCGGACTTTACTTTGACATTCAAGTCTTTCAAACCTACATATCTATTAAAGGTGTGTTTCTCCTTTTCAGTAAATGTATCATAGGAAATAGTACCTAATTGATCCAGTTCGAAGGCTTCATTTTTTTGAACAGCGATTTTATAGTCTTCAGAAATGAGCTTTTCAAGTAGCGCAGCTTCTTCTCTAGTCAAACCACTTTCTATCAACAATGCTGAAAATTCAAAATCTTTGTCAACATTGGGTGAAAAATAGACACCAGTGGAAGGTGGATACAAAACTTGTCGGTTTTCATTGAATTTAGCTGAAATTTTCCTTAGATAAAACGTACCAATCTCCCGCACGGCTACACAGCCATGTTCCATGAGCATCTGGTAAATATATCTGGAATAAACTCTATTTTGCATGCAATAGTACTAAACTAACATTATGATATAGAAATAATTGTGCCAATTCTACTCATGTTAATAAAAAGTAGATAGGTTTGCGAAAATTATTACAATTTTTACGTGCTAAAGACCGAGTATTAAGAAACAAATTAAGTAATAATCCTTTTCTAAATCCATTTGTTTATGCTTCAATACTAAATTTTAAAAAAGGTTGACTCTCTAAATAAATCATAATGAAATACTTATCATACGGTGTGATGGTTTACATGCTTTTAGCTTTGGTATGGTGGACAGTGCTCTTATCCAAAAATAATGAATTGCTTTTCAATAAAAATTTAGAAATTCACAAAATTCAAATACAAAATATTGCTGGGCTATCTGATCAGGAAAAGGTCACTTATAACAGCTTAAAAGATGAGTATCGTACAAAAAAACACATGATTTTCGGAGAAGGACTAGTTTTTGGTATCTCATTGATCATAGGCATGTGGTTGATTCAAAAGGCTTATAACAAAGAGATTGAAAACAATAAAAAGCAAAAGAACTTTTTACTCTCCATCACCCATGAACTGAAGACACCCATCACTTCCATCGGGCTCATTTCAGAAACTCTGATCAGAAGGAAGTTAAATCCGGATGCACAGGCTCTCATGCTGGAAAGTA
The DNA here is from genome assembly GCA_016718205.1 of Saprospiraceae bacterium. Classification (GTDB taxonomy): domain Bacteria; phylum Bacteroidota; class Bacteroidia; order Chitinophagales; family Saprospiraceae; genus OLB9. The sequence goes on along the minus strand of JADKEB010000031.1, from coordinate 142,760 downwards.
TCAGTTTGGAGAATAAAAGACTTGAATCATTGGTATCTAATTTGTTGATGGCTACACAATTAGATAATAATTATGTTTTCAATTTCGAAAAAGTATCACCGTTAGAACTCCTTGAAAAAATAAATAAAACCATTTCAATTACATTTCCTGATGTCCGGATTGAATTAAAACATAAGGAAAATACCCAAGAAATCGAATGCGATGTTGAATCCATCATTTCCGTTTTCTCCAATATCATACAAAATAGCATAAAGTATTCTGATTCGCCCGCCATTATTCAGATTGACATAAAAAATTATAAAACACAAGTTGAAATTATTTTTTCAGATCAAGGATCGGGTATTCCTGAAAACGAAAAAACCAAAGTGTTACAGCAGTTTTACAGGATAGGAAATGAAGATACCAGAAAAACAAATGGTACCGGACTGGGTTTATATATCGTAAAAAAAATAGTGGAAGGACATAAAGGAAGTATCGTTATAAAAGATAATGTTCCAAAAGGGACGTCCATCTCCATCATCCTGCCAATAAATCAAAACCTATGAGAATATTATTAGTCGAAGACGAGGAGCATATCAGAAAAGTGATCAAAGTCAATTTGGAGATAGAAGGTTATGAAGTCATTGCGACTGATAATGGAAGAAAAGCACTTGAAATCATTGAAAATCAACACTTTGAACTACTTATATTAGATGTTATGCTGCCTGAAGTCAATGGTTTCCAGATTTGTGAACAAGTCAGGTTGAGAAATCCTGAGGTCGGCATCGTCATCGTTTCAGCCAAAGATACATCCACCGACAGAATAACCGGATTGAAACTCGGTGCTGATGATTACCTGACGAAACCATTTAATCTTGAAGAGTTATTGTTGAGGGTAGACAAAATCATCAAAAGAAAATCGAGTGAAAATGCAAAGGAAGCACGATCGTATAGCTGGCATGGCAATAAAATAGATTTTACTACCTATCAGGCATCAGGGATCAATCATTCTGTGACGATGACAAAAAAGGAAGCCCTACTTTTAAAATTACTCATTGAAAGAAAAAATGAAGTCGTGTCCAGACAGCAGATCCTCCAGACTGTTTGGGGCTATGATGTTTTCCCTTCCACAAGAACAATTGATAATTTTATCTTGTCGTTTCGCAAGTATTTTGAACCTGACCCAAAATCTCCGGTATATTTTCATTCGATAAGAGGTGTTGGGTATCGGTTTACACCTGAAATTTCCTGAGGTAATCATTTATATAATTATCCTTAGTCTTGCTTCGGTATTGCATGATGTATCTCGGATGTTCAAGAGGTATTATTTCTCTGAAAAAGTGGAACTGACTGTTCAGCTTATTTAAATAATGGTAATTTTTGCCTGTTCCGAGACAGTAGCAAATATCAGATTTTCCTGCAATTGCAATTTGAGTTCGGATATTGGTTATAATAAAATCTCTGACGGCTGATTCAAGTTCTTTAGAATCATAGTAGTTGTAATTGATTGGTTTTCCGGCATTTACTTTAACGAATCCCAAAGGACAGACAGAATTAATGTAAAATCGCCGATAAAAATTTTCAGCTCCTCCATAGGCTTTGATCATTTCATAGATAAAGACTGAAGAAGGTTCGTGCGTAGAAAATTTATCTTGTTGTATACCGCATCCATCAATGAGACGTTTGGTATCTGTGAAAGGAATACCTGTCGCTCCAGCTCCCAACCTTCCTGGATTGATACCGAAAATCAGTTCGCGAGGCTGGTCATCATTATAAAATTTCCTGTAAAACGATGAGCAAATCTCGCGAATGTCTTCATTCTCCCTATAAGGGTTCATCATGCGAATCCCATCCGGTAATGCACCGTCATATTCCACTTTTGCAAGAAAATGAAGTATTTTGTCAGCAATCGTCAATGTGTAGTAAGAAAATTGTACGGTATTTAAAGAGTCGGGACGACTGGATTCGAACCAGCGACCCCTAGCACCCCATGCTAGTGCGCTACCAGGCTGCGCTACGTCCCGAATGAAGCGCAAATGTAGTAAATATCTTCAGGCTTTAACAACTTTAAACAACTTCATTTTGCATAATATTTCTAATGTATTGATAATAAACTGATTAATTGAAGTCATTTCATTACCAAAATATTGCTTCTACTATTTATGAAAAATTTAACTAGGAGAATACATATTAAATTATCAATCAATTCATCTTTTATATATAAGTTCTTAAATATCTTATACTCCAACACATCAATTGCCAAAAAAAAACGTTTTATCTTCATCATTAACAATATCTGATCAATGAAAACCATATCCTTAATATTTACAATACTTATGGCACTTCAATCCAACCAACCAAATCTCAAAGACTATGATTATGATAGAGCATGGAAAGAAGTTGAAAAGTCTATCAATGATGGTCTGCCAAAATCTGCCTTGACTAAAGTGGAAGAAATATTGAAAGTTGCTACAAACGAAAAGAATGATCCGCAATTTGCCAAAAGTATCATCTATATTGCCCGCCTTTCAGTACAAACAGATGAAAAAGGTATAGAAAAATCCATTGATCGACTGGAAGTAACCATCAAAACTACAGACAGACCTGTAAAATATATTGCTGCTTCATATTTAGCTGAGTTGTATCAAAGGTATTTTGACAATTACAGGTGGGAAATCTCACAAAGATCTGATATAGCAGGAGATAAAGCCACCGATTTTCGCACATGGACTACTCAGCAATTCTTAGTCACGATTGAAAAATGGTATCTGTATTCGATTGAAAACAAAATAGCCATCAATATACCGGTGGATCAGTTTAAGGCCGTACTCAATAAATATGACAGAGAAGCTGTAAAATTCAGACCCACGCTGTATGAAGTGCTTGCAGACAGAGCATTTGCATTTTTCAATTCATATGATAATTATGTCAGTGAAAACAGTGAAAGCTTTCAGATAGACCAGGAGTGGTATTTTGCTGATAATGAAGTATTTTCAAAAAAATCAATTGAAACCAACGACAAGTCGTCCAGGATGTACAAAGTTTTAAGTTTATCACAGGATATACTGAAAACTCAAATTCAGAACTACAATAAATCTGCACTTGCAGACTATGATTTAAGTCGTCTGGAGTATGTATTCAGAAATTCAACCCTGGAAAATAAAAAAGCACTTTATAAAAAATCGCTTGAAAATCTGGCTGAAGCGATAAAAGATGATGAAATGTATCCGGATGTGATATCAGTTTTAGCCAATTTTCTGATATTGGAAAAAGAGTTTGATGTCAAAAATACTGATCTCTTGAAACTCTGTGAAAATGCCATTAAAAAATTTCCGGCATCAAAGGGTGCTGCAAAATGTCAAAATATCATCGCTGAAATCAAATCTCCCTTCCTACAATTATACGGAGAAAATGTATATCCATCGAAAAAACCTATCCTGTATGCAATTGAACATAAAAATATCAAGAATGTCAGGATAGAAACAGTAAAACTTGGAAGTGATTTTGATGAAAAGTTCAATAACAGAGATCAACAGGAAATTAAAGAATTTCTGCTCAAAGCAAAAAAACAAAGTACTGCAAATCATTCTTTCAAATTGAATCCTGAGTTTATCAGGGAAAAAACTGAACTTTACATCGAGCCTCAAAAGTATGGAACCTATGCCTTATTGGTATATGATAACCTGGATAAAGGAAATCAATCATTTCAATACATCATATTTCAGGTATCTGATTTAGCATACACAACATATCGGGTGGACAATAAAAGAGTATTAATAGTCTCTGACAGAACAGACGGAGTACCGATGAAGGGTGTGAAAGTGTCCATCCTTTCTCAAAACTACAATCCCGGCAACCGTCGATTTGAATTTGTCAAGTCCAATGAATATATTTCCAACAAAGTCGGCAGAGTAAACATCAATGAACAAATTGATCAAAATATAAAATTTGTCTTATCTCATAAAGCCGACATCCTGGATCTGAATCAGTATCATTATAACTATATGAGACAGGATAATAGTGAGAATAAATTTGCAGAATTTTTCACTGACAGGTCAATTTACAGACCTGGGCAGATTATTTATTTCAAAGCTATCCTACTGAAAAATGATAAGAATCAAGTTCCAAACATCATTCCAAACACCGCTGTTGAAGTCATATTCCGGGATGCAAACTATCAGGAAATATCAAAACAGCGATTGACTTCAAATGAGTTTGGTTCCCTGAACGGCAGCTTTGTCATTCCTGCCGGAAGACTTAACGGAATGTACACCATAGCTATACAAACTTCCGATGGTATTCATGGTCAAAAAGCGGTCAATGTGGAAGAATATAAAAGACCCACTTTTGAAGTCACCATTGATCCGTTGCAGGGAGAATACAATCTAACGGATAAAATCAAAGTAACAGGAAAAGCCCAAACCCTGGCAGGAAGTAATGTAGACGGAGGATTAGTGAAATATAAAGTTGTCAGATCTGTAAGGTATCCAAGCTGGGGTTGGTGGTGGAGACTACCCTATCCTTCCGAAGATTTTATTGTATCTCAAGGCGAAACCCAGAGTAAAGACGATGGCAGTTTTATTTTTGAATTTGAAGCAATACCTGATAGAAAAGTGGACAAAAAAACAAATCCGGTTTTTAGCTATCGGATCGATGTGGATGTCACAGATCAAAGAGGTGAAACCAGAACAACACAATCTACAGTGTCGGCAGGATACACTGCTTTTTCTTTATCTATCAATACCGGAAAAAATATTGATATCGATGAACTAAAACCATATAAAGTCAAAGCAATCAATCACAATGACCAAAATATTAATGTCAAAGGCACTATCAAAGTATCTCTACTGCAAGCTCCGAAATCAGTAAAAGTAAATAAATACTGGGAAGGGAAAGTAGATTTTCCACTTCCTCGTACCGTTGCTGACAAACTTTTCCCTCAATTCCCTTCAAGTCCTGAAACAGATTTTTCAATCTGGCCAATAGCTAAACAAGTGCTTTATTCTGGATTTAACACTCAGGATTTCATTGACTTAAGTAAAGTTTTATCTCCTGGTGTATATAAGATTGAATTGGAAAGTCAGGACAAAAATCAACAAAAAGTGACTTCTGAACAATACATTGTAGTCGCCAATTTTGCAAAGGGAATTTTCCCTACATCCGATTATGTATTCTACAAACTCAATCAAACCACTGCAGAACCCGGTCAAAAAATATTGATCCACTTAGGAGCTTCTGAAAAACCGGTTTTTGTCCATTACATCATAGAAAAAGATGGTAGGCTGATTGCTGAAAACACTCTGAAAGTAGATAAAAAGTCAGAAATAACTCTGCCGATAACAGAAGCTTACCGTGGAGGCGTTAATGTAAAATTGGTGTACATGATGAGCAACCGGACGTTCACTCAGTCTTATTTCATCAATGTGCCATGGACAAACAAACAGTTGTATATCACATACGAAACATTCAGAGATAAAACATTGCCGGGCAGTAAAGAAGAATATCGCATTAAAATTTCCGGTAAAAACAAAGATAAAGTTGCAGCCGAACTTGTAGCTGGTATGTATGATGCGTCATTGGACCAGTTTATTTCTCATACATGGAGAACTACCTATTATCCCCAATCCTATGCGGCTGTACATATGGAAGTACCCGGATTTCACCTGATCAATGGACGATACTATAGTAACAACCCATCAGGAAGTGCTCAGATTACAGATTGGAATTATCCTGAATTGATGCCTTTGATGGATGCCTACGGTGGTAGAGGAGACATCCTGATGTCCAAGGCAATGCGTACATCTGGAGTACCCGAAAATGCAGATATGATGATGGAACAAGCAGCAGAGTCAGCTCCGGCACCTGCATCACAGGCGAATGACGACAAGTCTGTTAATCCAGACCAAAAATCCAATCCGAACAAAAAACCTGACGAAACCATATTGCTAAGACAAAATCTGAAAGAGACAGTTTTTTTCTTTCCAGAATTAAAGACAGACATTGATGGAAATATTATCCTCTCTTTCACCATGAATGAAGCGCTTACTAAGTGGAGGTTGATGACATTTGCACATACCAAAGATTTCCAATACGGATATGATGAAAGATTCGTGCGCACTCAAAAAAATCTCATGATCTTCCCCAATGCGCCAAGATTTATGAGAGACGGAGATAAAATATCATTTGCCGCCAAAGTTACTAATATGACAGAAGGGGCTTTGAGCGGACAAGCTACTCTCCGTATCCTTGATGCTATCACCATGAAAGATATCACTTCAGAACTTGTAAAAACCCCTCAGGATCAAAAATTCACCTTAACTAAGGGACTCTCAACTGGCTTATCATGGGATCTCGACATTCCTGAAAACAAATACCAGGCCATCACCTACAGGATCATAGCAGAAGCTGATGGTCATAGTGATGGTGAAGAAAACACATTGCCGGTAATTTCAAACAATGTGCTTGTCACTGAGTCTATGCCTGTCTGGGTCAAAGGCAAAGAAACCAGGACCTTTACCTTCAATGGTTTTAAAAATAACAACAGTGCCACCAAAAAAGACTTCAGATATACATTTGAATATACTTCCAATCCCGTTTGGTACGCCATTCAGGCCCTTCCTTACTTATCCAATAGCAACCATTCAGGCACGCAGGCACTCATAGACAGATACTATGCAAACGCATTGTCGTCCGGGATTGCCAATGCTCATCCAAAAATAAAATCAGTCATGGATCTCTGGCAAATGAAAGATAAAGATGCACTGATTAGCAATCTTTCAAAAAATCAGGAGTTAAAAAATGCTGTATTGGAAGAAACACCTTGGGTAAATCAGGCCATGTCTGAGTCAGAGCAGAAAAGAAATATCGCCATCCTGTTTGATATCAATAAAATGGCCGAAGAAAGACTAAATACCATTAAAAAGCTTTCTGAAAGACAGCTGACCAACGGGGGTTTCCCTTGGTTTCCCGGCGGCAGAGATGATATCTATACGACACAAAACGTCATGGAAAACCTTGGTCATCTGAGATTTCTTGGTGTCCTTGATTCCAAAAACCCTGAAATGGACAAGATGATTTCTTCAGCTTTGTTGTATATGGATGTAATGCTTGCCGAAAGATACACCAAACTCAAAGCAGAGATGGCAAGAACTAAAGGCAATATCGACGATGACCATTTGGATGAGTTATCAGTACACTATCTTTATGTAAAAACATTTTTTCCTCATGTGAAGGTTAGTTCGGGTACTTCAGAAGCAAGAGATTACTATTTTGGACAGGCCAAAAAGTACTGGACCAAAAGAAGTCTATATATTCAGGCTATGATCGGCCTTATCTTGCATAGAAATGATGACAATTCGGTCTTAAGCATCATAAAGTCACTCCGAGAAAAGTCATTTAAAAATGATGAATTGGGCATGTACTGGAATGAAGGCAATGGTTTCTATTGGTACCAGCTTCCTGTGGAGCGTCACGCATTGTTGATAGAATTGTTTACCGAAGCTTCTACTGATGCAAATGAAGTGGATCAGATGAAAATATGGCTGCTGAAGAACAAACAAACCAACCATTGGAAAACTTCAAAATCCACAGCATCAGCCATATATGCCTTATTGGTCAAAGGGGAAGATGCAGGGATTTCAGCCTGGATCACAGAAAACAATACTCCACAAATCTCGATAGGAAAAGACAATCTAAAAGCTGAAATATCAAGTATTGAAGAAGGAACAGGTTATATTAAAAAAACTTATACACCTGAAAGTATCACCAAGGATTTGGAAACAATAAAAATTAATAACACTAACAAATCTATAGCCTGGGGAGCAGCTTACTACCAGTATTTTGAACAAGCAGATAAGATAAAATCTTTTTCAGACACCCCTTTGAAACTAAATAAGAAGCTTTACAAAGTCATCAAAACATCAAAAGGAGACAAAATTGAAGAAATCACCTCCACTACCAGCCTTGAACCAGGAGAAAGAATAAAAGTCCGCATTGAATTAAGGGTAGACAGAGCCATGGAATATGTGCATATGAAGGATATGAGAGCCAGTGGTTTTGAGCCGGAAAATATTATTTCTCAATACAAATACCAAGGACAGTTAGGTTATTACGAAACAACAAAAGACGTGGCATCACATTTTTACTTCAACTACCTGCCTATAGGAACTTTTGTATTTGAATACCCGGTGATATGTGTTCATAAGGGGGATTTTTCAGCGGGAATTACCACTATTGAATCCATGTATGCACCTGAATTCAAAAGCCATAGCGAAGGTGTAAGAATTAAAGTCAGGTAGTAGCAATTCGTTTTTGAAAGGTGATCGTTCAGAACTTGTGAATAGAGCAATTCTGATACATAAGTTAATTTTAACAAGCTATTCACTACTTTATAGTTAAAAAAATGAACCCTATACATAGGTTTGTCATTTAATATGTAAATTTGCATTTCTTATCAAGTTATATCATAATGAATAAAAATATAATCATAGCTCTTGCATTTATAGCAGTAGGAATCATAGTATTCACCAGTGTATCCAAAGATGTAAGTACTTATGCCAGTTTTAGTATTGCTGCAAAATCCGGACAGTCTTCTAAAATCGTAGGCCAACTGGCCAAAGATAAACCTATGGTTTATGATCCACAAAACAAACCCAATGAATTTTCATTTTTTATGAAAGACAGTGAAGGTCAACTCAAGCAAGTTGTTTTAAATAAACCTAAACCTCAGGACTTTGAAATGTCAGAACAGATTGTTGTTACCGGCAAAATGAAGGATGATGTATTTGAAGCTCACGAAATACTAATGAAATGTCCTTCCAAGTACAAAGATGAAGAGATAGCCATTAAAGGCCAGTAAACACCTACTAATCTATGAAGAATTTTGCTACAATAAATTCTTCAAGTAAATAACAAGAGATCAACATGTAATTTATGAATGAAGTCCAGTATATAGGTGAACATTTGTGGGTAGGAAAAATTAGGCCACTTTCTTATTATCCTTTCTTTTACATCTGCTTTATTGTCGGCATTTTCTTATTTTTCAGGTGTTAAAAATGCACATCATCAGAATAGTTGGGACAAAATAGGTCGCTATGCATTTATTACGCATGGTATTTCGTTATTTATATTAATCGGTACTATATTTTATGCGATGTATCATCATATGTATGAGTATTCTTATGTATTTGATCATGTCTCAGAAGATTTGCCATTAAAATATATACTTTCTGCTTTTTGGGAAGGTCAGGAAGGCAGTTTTATGTTATGGATGTTTTGGCATGTCATCCTTGGATTTTTACTTATACGGTTCGCGGGTAAACTTGAAGGACCAGTTCTGTTTACGATAGCTTTGGCAGAAGCGATTCTTATGTCTATGTTGTTGGGCATACACATCTCCTGGGGCGACGAGGCAATAAAAATAGGGAGTAACCCCACTACCCTGCTTCGCCATATGAATGATGCCCCGATTTTTGCCAATGCCGACTACCTCAGCCTTATCAAAGGAAGAGGAATGAACCCCCTATTGCAGAATTACTGGATGACTATTCATCCACCTACTTTGTTTTTAGGTTTTGCATCCACTATTGTTCCATTTGCATTTGCATTTGCTGGTTTGTGGACTAAAGACCACAAAGAATGGCTTAAACCAGCTATGCCATGGGCTTTGTTTTCAGCAGGAATCCTTGGTACCGGGATACTGATGGGAAGTCTCTGGGCTTATGTGGCACTTTCATTTGGTGGATACTGGGCATGGGATCCAGTGGAAAATGCTTCACTTGTTCCCTGGATAACCTTGGTGGCTGGTATCCATGTCCATATGATCAACAAAAATACAGGGTATGCAGGGAGATCGGTGTATTTTTTCTATCTCATCAGTTTTCTACTTATATTGTATTCCACATTTCTGACGCGCAGCGGAGTGTTAGGTGACACATCAGCACATGCTTTTACTGAAATGGGACTGGAATGGCAGTTGATCGGTATTATGGCTGTTTTTGCCATACCTGGGTTTACATTATTGCTGATAAATTATAAAAAAATCAAAAATCCGGAAAATGAAGAAAAATTATCTTCAAGAGAATTTTGGATGTTTATTGGTTCATTAGTGCTATTATTCAGTGCTATTTTAATATCATCGTCAACGTCACTTCCGGTTTTCAACAAAATCATGACTTATTTCAATCCTGCTTATGAAGGTAAGGTCATTAAGGATGCCATAGGTCACTACAATAAATATCAGATGTGGATTGGGGTGTTTGTAACGGTGCTTTCATCTATTGCTATGTTTTTGAGATATAATGCCAGCAATTGGGCCAATATAGAAAAAAAAGTCTTGACCAGACTTATAATCATTGCCGGCATTTCTGCCATTCTTACTTGGGTGATAACTTTCTGGATAAAATTGTACAGCTGGCAGTACTTTGTATTGTGTTTTTCAGGACTGTTTGCTATGATAGCTAATGGTGATTACATCATCAATGTGGTTAAAGGCAATTTGAAATTAGCGTGGTCGGGCATAGCGCATTTTGGTTTCGGAATGATGCTGATAGGTATCCTGGCCAGTGGATTAAATCAAAAATTTATTTCATCCAATCCTTTTGTGTTTAAAGGTATGTTTGCAGATGAAGACCTTGAAAAATATGTGCAGCTCATCAAAGGACGTCCTCTTTTTTCTCAAGGATACTTCATAACATATGTTTCAGACACATTGATAGGGAGAGAAAGAAAATATACCATAAATTTTAAGAAGCTGAATGACAGTCTGGAGATCATAGATGAAATAAACCTGTATCCCAATGCGCAGTATTCCAATGATTTCAGCAAAGTGGCAGCATTCAACCCAAGCACCAAGCACTATCTTCACAAAGATATTTTTACGTGTGTAGTGGGCCTTCCACCATCTTTGCAGAGCTCAGAAGAAGCTAAGAAGATAGAAGATTCATTAAAATTTGTTGTCCACACTATACCGTTGAGAGACACTATTCAGATAAAAGGTTATTCTATCAAAGCCGAGAGTATCACTTTTTCTCCTGATCAGGATGAATACAAAAAACACCATCATGATGCCGGAATAGCAGTAAATCTCAGAATTCATGACCAAGAAACTGATTCTATGTATGTAGGACAGGCTGCTTTGGGTATGGATGGAGCCTTGATGTACAATTATCCCGCATCATTTCCGGAAGCAGGTATAAAAGTAAAACTCAATGAAAAAATGTTTGATACCGGATTTACTTCAGATGATTTGTTGAATTACAAGGAGTACACCATCAAATCAGGAGGAGAAATTCAAACAAATGGATATACTATATCCTTAAACGGATTTGATAAAAACCCTCAGCACCCCAACTATCAACCGGAAGAAAAAGATATAGCCATTGCGGCCATTCTATCTATACAAGGACAGGATTACATTTCTGAAGCAAAACCATTGTATGTCATCAAAAAGAATGTACCGATGAGTATAAAACACTATGACAATCAATCAGGTCTTCATATCAGATTCAGCAATATCAATCCCGCTAAGGAAGAATTTACATTTAAAATTGCTAAAGATAATCGCAGAGTATCCGGCGCAATCCTTGATATAGCCACTGATGTTCCCCGTACAGACTACCTGATATTACAAGCCACCATTTTTCCGGGCATTAATTTGTTTTGGGCAGGAAGTATTTTTATGATGATAGGATTATTTATGGCGGCGTGGTATAGGTTCAAACAAAAACACTATAACTAATCTATGCTGGACGACATCGTAATAATTGGTTCAGGTAATGTAGCCTGGCACCTAGCTGAATGCATCGTGTTTGCAGGTTACAATGTGAAACAGGTGTATGGTAGAAATACAAATGATAAAACTTACTTTAGCCATCTGGATATAGGAGCATATATTTCTGATATAAAAGAATTAGATCCGCATGTTGATATGTACTTATTCTGTGTAAATGATGATGCCATACTTGAAGTTGTTGATTCTATACCATTTCAACTCAGTGACAATCAAATACTTGTCCACACCTCCGGTGCCACACCATCGACCATACTTAGTCCTTACTCCGCCAATTTTGGTTGCTTATGGCCACTACAATCTTTAAAAAGAGAAACCCCGGTAGTTACTAATGAAATACCTTTTGTGATAACCGCATCGAATGAATATGTCAAACTTTGCTTGCTCGAACTTGCCGACCAGATATCCAATGATTTTACATGGATTGATGACACAAGAAAGGAAAAATTACACCTTGCGGCGGTTTTAGTCAATAATTTTGCCAATCATCTCTACAGACTCACATATGACTACTGCGAACAAGAAGATATAAAATTTGACTTATTGATACCCTTGATCAAAGAAACTGCTGAAAAACTTACTATCGATATTCCTGAGAATAACCAAACAGGTCCAGCCATCAGAAATGACGATCTAACCATAATGAGACATCTTACAAAATTAGAAAAACATCCTGATTTGTATAAGTTGTATTGCTTCTTTTCAGAAAATATAATAAAAAAATACGGGCGTATTTCATTTATTCGCAGTTGAATTAAAAAAAAATATTATTTTTGCTACAGAACGAATAAAAAATATCATCATGACAAAGGCAGAATAGTGATATGTATGTAGTCAACATTGGGAAGGAGTGGAGAACCTAATTAATATTATTAAAAGTTTTTACGACATTGAAAAGAAATTGGATGAGATATGGACAGATTTAGGGAGTAAAATTTTAGAATCTTCTCTTGGATATCTAATAAATGTTGCTTAGCGAAATTTTGATATTCACCATTCAAAACCATTGCCAATCTATTTGCTATCAGTCAGGTAGAACTACGAGGTGCTTTGTACAACATGAGCGATGGATTGTCTGCAGGGATTGTGACGATGCATGTGCAATTTACGGGGTTGTAGATATAACAGTAAGAATATGTTTTTGAATATTAAAAAATACCATTATAGTGAAGATAATTGATGAATTCAATGCAGATGACATCAAGGTCACGGTATTCAAAATGAATGATAAAATAAGTATTAAATTTGAATACAATCTGTTGGAGCAGATATATAAATTCAGAGATGGCTCTGGTATCTCAAGTCCTGACATGGTAAAAAAGTTTTGCACAAAAGACACAATAACGGAAATCAAGGTCATTTTCAACCAAATGTCTCATACTCGATCTAAAAGCCTAATTAAACTTTTTGAAATAAATAAAGAAAATCATTTTGATACGATCATCTGAAGCTATGACTGGATAAAAAGATAAATATCGCCATAGCGAATAATATTTTGTTTACCTTTGCCCTGATTTAGTAAACAAATAGAATTTAAAACAAAATGAGCATTAATCCATTAAAAATGTTGTCAGGTAAGGTTCAGGCAATGGAAGAATCTGCTACCATCAGAATGGCACAAAAAGCAAGGGACCTCGCTGCCAAAGGAGTAAGTGTCATAAGCCTTAGCCTTGGAGAGCCGGATTTTGACACTCCGGAATTTATCAAGGAAGCAGCATATCAGGCACTGAAAAAAGGAAATACTAAATATACCCCTGTACCCGGTACAATGGATCTTAGAAAAGCCATATGTGATAAATTTGAAACTGAAAATAACCTGCATTTTGAACCTTCTCAAATTGTAGTTTCCAATGGAGCAAAGCAAAGTATAGCCAATATATGCTTAGCCACGCTCGATGAAGGGGATGAAGCAATCATATTGGCTCCTTACTGGGTTTCATATGTTGAAATTGTAAAATTTGCCGGAGGCGTTCCTGTAGTGGTCAGTGCAGGGATAGAAGATGACTTTAAAGTAAATGCAGCTCAGATCAGGGAAGCCATCACAGAAAAGACAAAACTACTTATTTTTTCTTCCCCTTGCAACCCTACCGGTTCTGTATACACTTATGATGAATTGGAAGAGATGGCTGATGTTATCGGTGAAAACGGAAACATATTGATCATAGCAGATGAGATTTATGAATATATCAACTTCACCGGCAAACATGCAAGTATAGGAGCATTTGAAAAGACAAAAAACCTGACAGCAACAGTCAATGGATTTTCAAAAGGATTCTCGATGACGGGATGGAGATTGGGCTATATGGGAGGGCCAAAATGGCTAGCTGACGCCTGTAATAAAGTACAAGGCCAGGTAACATCGGGTGCTGCATCTTTCAGCCAGGCAGCAGCGACAGTCGCACTCAAGACTGAAAAAACGGAAGCTTTGGCTATGAAAGAAGCGTTTTTGAGAAGAAGAGACCTGATTATAGCTAAACTAAAGGAAGTTCCCGGTCTTAAAGTTAATCAACCTCAAGGAGCATTTTATGTCTTTCCAGACATAAGTCACTATTTCGGAACCACAAATGGACAAGTAACTATCAAAGATGCGGATGATTTTTCAGAAGCCATGCTTACGGAAGCCCATGTAGGTACGGTTTCAGGTGCAGCTTTTGGAAATGATCAATGTATCAGGTTATCATACGCTGCATCGGATGCAGACTTAATTGAAGCTGTTTCACGGATCAAAAACGCATTAGCTTCATTTAAAAAAATATAAGCTTTATTTTCTATAAATATCTTAGGATTTTGATTGCCCACTTCCCTTTCAAGGGGTATGCCATCTTTTATACCTAAGTAAAAAGAATAACTTTTAACAAATCTGTAAATTTTTTGTTAACTAAAAATATAAAGTTTCAAACAAATTTGTATTTTTCGGTTTCATATAATTTTTTTTAATAACACAAAATTCTTTCAGACATGAATATCACATTTGATGAACTAAGACGAATCAAACATGCTTTGCCAACCGGCAGTGTAAGTAGAATTGCATCAGAACTAAGTATTGAAGAACAAACTGTACGTAATTATTTCGGAGCAAAAAAATATCAGAATGGACAGGTGGTAGGATGCCATATCGAACCAGGACCAGAAGGCGGCATTGTGCATCTTGATGATGATAAAATTATGATTATTGCAAAAAGAATCATAGCTGAAGCACAAAACATAGGAGTATAAACATCATTTTGCATTATAACTTTGTATTGGGAAGATTGAATGTTGTCTTTATACTGATGTAGCACACTGATACTTTAATCAACTTCATCATAAACGTTTGAATAATCTCAAAGATAATAATCATAATAATCTAAAAATGTAAAATCAAAAAGGAGTCATTGGCTCCTTTTTTTATGCTGTCATGCAGGAAATTAAAAAATCTTTGTATATAGATGACACATCATTCCTTCTGTTGCCGATGCCTTTTGACGCTTTGTCTGCATTTTTCAAAGCTTGAAAAATTGAAACCAGCTGATTTTTTGAATAGTTTTTTGCTGCCTGCCGATACTCTTTGAGAAAAAATGGGTTTATTCCTGTCAGTTTAGATAGTTCCTGATCGCTTTTTGCTCCATGCTGATTGGTGATCATGACTTTATTGAAATATCCAAATAAATTAGTGATGATGACCACCGCAGGATTGGGACCTTGATTGTCAGAAAGATAATTTATGATTTGAGTTGCTTTGGCAAAATTTCTTTCTCCAAGCATCTTTTGCAATTCAAAAACATCAAATTCTTTGCTTATTCCAATGACATCACGCACATCATCCATGGTAATTTGCCTTGACTTAGGTACATTCAGCATCAGTTTGGTCAGTTCATTGCTGACTTTGGACAAATCAGAGCCAAGGTATTCGGCAACAAGTTCATGTACACCGTTGGCAGCTGTATACCCACCTGCTTTTAAAAAGTC
Source organism: Saprospiraceae bacterium (assembly GCA_016718205.1). Classification (GTDB taxonomy): domain Bacteria; phylum Bacteroidota; class Bacteroidia; order Chitinophagales; family Saprospiraceae; genus OLB9. The sequence continues at coordinate 127,045 of JADKEB010000031.1, read as the reverse complement.
ACGAACCCAGGATGCTACCTGATTATCGTATATTTTTTTTGATTCGAATATTACGCCCTTACTTTCAAGTGCCTTATAAAATTTTGTTCTTTTATCGAGTTTCCCGTATTTATAACATATCACCAGGACAGTTGTGCTTACAGGCTTTTCAGCATAAGGAAGCAAATCTGAAATTCCCTTCATTTGTTGAGCCTCCTTTAGCAGGATGAGCCTTTTTGCAGACATCATGGGATATTGTCTCGCTTCATCTATGATGGCTGTTACGTTGGCATCTTTTCCATATATTACCACTTGATTGAAAGCTTTTTCCATTTCGGATAGTAAGTGATCTTCTATATAATCTACCAAATTATCAATATAGTACGATTCCTCACCATGCAATAAATACAAAGGACTTATAACTCCGGATTTTAAATCTTTAAGGATATCGTCAGCGGACATAACATTGTTTTTGTCTTTAAGTGCAAATATATCTTACCTTCATGATAAAATAATCACTATCATCCTGCAAAAATAGAAAAATGAGTCTAACTAAAGTTAACATTTTAATTATCAATGGCATTTTCTTTCTGATTTACTGTTTTCTTAAGGGTTTGTAACGATATAAGATGTACAAAATTGACGCCGGAATTTTGGTTTTTATTAAGGTGAAATTTTCATCTTGACTTGTTATTTTGCTTTTAAATTCTTAGAAGTTAAAACCAAAATAAAAGTCAAGATGCAGAGGTTATATCATTACAAAACCTAAGGTGACCCCACTCATTTATTTTCTTTGTGATCGTATGCATACCTTTCTTTGGTTTCATGAGTTACTGCAAAAGGTCTTGAAAGGATAGAAGTAAAATCAGTTTGTATTGTTCTGCGGATTTATCAACTTCAAACCAAAACATTTTTTTACCTAAACAGGAATAAAATTGAAAATCCTGCGTTTAAAGTATGTTTAAAATGGTTCATTTTGTCTCCAGGTAGAAAATTTGAAACATGGACTTATTTCTGTAAATGTAGAAACTTTGTAAATAGTGAATATCAAAAAACTGTACGGTATTATTTTATTTGGTATCATTTTAAGCATTTCGGCTTGCCGTAAAGATGACTATTATGAAAGTAAAGATGTAAAACTGCGGTTTTCGGTTGATACCTTGCGATTTGATACGGTGTTTACAAGCCTGGGTTCTGCCACAAGATCCTTAAAAGTATACAATCCCAAAGACCAACCTATCAAGGTGGATGTGACATTAAAAAATCAAAACAACAGGTTTTTCAGAATCAATGCGGATGGTATAAAAGGCCCGGTCGTAAAAAATATTGAAATCGGAAGCCGGGACAGTATCTACATCTTTGTCGAGACCACCATAGACCCCAATCAACCACTCAGCATCTCTCCTTTTGTCATAGAAGACCATCTGGACATCAGCGTCAATGGCAATACCCAAAAACTATATCTCGAAGCATGGGGCCAGAATGCCAATTACGTACCCTCTACCAGCGGAAGTGGTAAGGGTGCTCTGCTTTCATGTAATTTTGGCCAAAGAACGTGGAACGACCCAAAACCTTATGTGATTTATGGCATACTGATAGTAGATAGCTGTACACTGGTGCTGCCGCCGGGATGTCGTATTTATGTACATGGTGGTATAGTACGGGATTCTTCGTCAGCATATAATGACGGCTTGATCGTCTTCAATCAAAACGGGAAACTTGAGTCCAAAGGGACCGTTGACCGGCCAGTAATCATTCAGGGAGCAAGACTAGAAAAAGAATATGAAGATGTCAAATCTCAATGGGTGGGATTACTATTTTGGTATCATAGCAAAAATAACAAACTCACTCATACCATAATCAAAAATTCTATCATAGGAATCCGTGCTGATTCGATGTCGGATGTAACTCTTCACTCCTGCAGGATTTTCAATACAGGCGGCCCGGCTATCATAGGCAGGCATGCCAGCATATATGGAGAAAACTGTCTCTTGTATGACAACAGTAACTATGGTATGCAGCTGACTTATGGCGGTAATTATACTTTCAACTATTGTTCAGTAGGAAGTTATGAAGGTCAGAATGAATCTGTAGTTCTTACTGATTTTTATTGCTCTGATCCTCTCTGTACGGAAGGCCCAAGAGTTTACAGGCTGAATGCTGACTTTACCAATTGTATATTTGCCGGTTCAGACAAGGACGAGATAGGCCTGATTCGGGTAGGTCCCAAAAGCCAGTTTAAATACAAATTTACAAATTGTGCCGTAAAAGTAGATGAATTGCTGCTTCCCAAAAATCATCCTGATTTTTTTGACAATTGTCTTTCGTGTGTAAATCTAAAAAATAACGACAAACTCTTTCTCAAAAGAAATACAGGAGACTACCGTCTGGATACAATGTCTGTAGCTCTGAGTAAAGGAAAATTTCTTTCTCAGGTACCGGTGGACATCCTGAACAAAGCCCGCAAATCTACTCCGGATTTAGGCTGTTTTGAGTTTTGACAATCGCATTTGGATGAGTCTACTCCGAAAACAAATATTTCATGACAATCAAACTTTTTTTACCCGAGTCATAAATGTAAATGTTTTATTATCAATGCAGTATAAATATTTTTTTTCTTCATCAAAGATTTTTCGGAGTAGATTCAATTGATTAAATTTAGAGCTTATTTTCATTGATCATGTCGAGAAGTTCATCTCTGTAATTTTTACCTATCGGGAGCTGCTTGATTTTGCCCGCTTCCATCAGTTCGACCATATTTCCAAGTATGGCCGTGATCTTTTTGATATTGACTATAAATGACCTGTGTACTCTCTTAAATTTTGCTACGGGCAATCTGTCTTCCAGGCTTTTCATCGTCTGCAGGGTGATGACTCGGCCTGTATCCTGACGTATGATCACATAATCCTTGAGTCCTTCAATATAAAGGATATCATCAAAATTTATTTTTACTAACTTTTTATCTGCTTTCACAAAGAAAAAGTCTTCTGCACCTTCCGCATGGTGATTGTTGTCATGTTCAGCTCGTTTTGCTGCCAGTTTCTCAGATACCTTATTGACAGCCTTCATAAATCGTTCCAGAGAGATCGGCTTCAGAAGGTAATCCGTCGCATTGAGCTCAAAACCTTCGACAGCGTAATCAGGATATGCCGTCGTAAAAATCACACAAGGTGGATTAGCCAGGGTCTTTAGAAAATCTATTCCTGACAATTGGGGCATTTGTATATCAAGAAACATCAGGTCTATCTGATGATTTTTTAGTGCCTCGTTTGCTTCAAATGCATTTTCACACTTTTGTACCAGTTGGATTTCCGGTATTCGAGAAATGTATGTTTCGAGTACTTCAAGAGCTAGTGGTTCGTCATCTACGATAATTGCTTTGATCATTTTTACTATTTAAAATAATTTAGTTGGTTAATTTGTAAGTTGCAAATCTAATTCGATTTTATAAGTATTAGGGCTTTCGCTGATAGAAAGCGAATGTTTTTCAGGATACAGGATCATCATACGCCTTTTTACGTTGGCAAGACCGATTCCTCCGGATCTTTTACCGTTGATTTTAGGCATTGATGGTGCTTTACTATTTTCAAGTGTCATGCGCAAATCACCGTGCTGCACCATCATCTCAAGATTAACAAAGCCCTGAGACACCTGAGTACTCAATCCATGTTTAAATGAGTTTTCGATAAAAGGTATAAGCATCAGTGGTGCAATTTTTTGATCTTCGATCTCACCATTTATCTTTAAATCTATCAACATTTTATTTCCGTGCCTTAACTTTTCGAGCTCAAGGTAGTTTTGCATATAGTTGATCTCCTTACTAAGAGGTACTTCCTTTTCGTTGCACTCATACAGCATATATCTCATCATTTCAGACAATTTTAAAACGATCTCAGGTGCCAGATCAGATTTTTTAAGTGTCAATGCATACAAGCTGTTAAGCGTATTAAAAAGAAAATGCGGATTGATCTGAGATTTAAGAAACCTTAGTTCAGACTGAAGATTTTGACTTTCAAGGTCTTTTTTATCTCTTTGCTGCACCAGCCATTCATTGGTAATCTGATAAATAGTGGCGCTAGCTCCTGCAAAAAATGTAGATACAAAGATAAAAAATTGATTGGAATAGTACGAATACTGCGCCACCGGATATCCAGTAGTAGCACCTAAAAACAATACAGTCTTGATAGGCATCAATATTAAGGATGCTAAAGCCAGTGATAAAAAATGATACCCAAGATTTTTGTGCTTCATGTACCAGGGGAAAAGATACAGTAGGTTGAAATACACTATGACAGCAAAAAAACCTACATTGACGATGTCAGTCAAAAATGCAAGTGCAAAGCCCATCTGCGGAATACTGGCCACAAGATTGACTACAAATAGTGATGCCCAGAAGACTACGTGGTAGAAGGCCTTCTTTTTGGACCATTTGACTATTTCCTGCTTTATATTGGGCACCATTAAAGTCAATTTGATAAATTACTTTATACAAAGATAAGACAACTGACCTTATCCAATGTAAATTTATTAGACAAAGCTAAGCAGAAGGCAGATTAACACCCATTAAGAGCCGCCTTTTCAGTCCGGAGTATTCTATTTGGGATAGATTTTTTCCTATAGGAAGTAATGATGTTTGATTAAGGTATTGCACTTCTTTGATAAAAAATGTATTTCCAATAGTAGAATTGGTCGTCTCAGATTTTGACAAGCTCTGGAATGATGGTCCCGGAAGATGAATGCACAATCAACAACCGCTTCACATAGCTTTGACCTGCGTTTTTTTTGAGGTAAACTCAGCAGCGGCAATTTCAGCTTAATTTCGCCTCAAGCCGCGTATTCGCCACAGTGCTCGCAGTTCCTTCTTATTGATAAAGTAATTTACTCAATTCTCGTCACAGACGAGACCATTCAGTCATCTTGTCCAAAATTAAATTTTCTCACTTTCGCTCAAACATAAAAATTTAAACATACTCTTAAATAAATATCATCAACTACTTTTAAAATCATTAAATCATACAAGAATATACGCTTTAAACTTACCTTTGCACTATGAACAGACAAAAATTTCAGCTCAACGGCTTATCAGTGATATACGAAGACAACCATCTCATAGCCATCAATAAACCTTCCGGCGCACTCGTGCATGGTGACGAAACAGGAGACACTACCCTATCTGATTTAGTCAAAGAGTATATAAAAATCCGATATGGCAAACCCGGAGAAGTATTTCTTGGTGTAATACACAGATTGGACAGACCAGTAAGTGGAGTTGTTATATTTGCCAGAACCTCCAAAGCTCTGGAAAGAATGAACAAAATGCTCAGGGAACACACCATGGATAAGACTTATCTGGCAATAGTTGCGGTCAGACCAGAAGAATTTTCAGGCACACTAGTTCATCACCTGATAAAGGATGAACAGAAAAATATCACCCGAGCCTACGCTTCAAAAAAAAACAGGAACTAAAGAATCCATACTAAAATATCACCTTGCAGGTGAACTGGATGCCAAGGTGCTCCTGGAAGTACACCCTATCACAGGAAGACCACATCAGATAAGGACACAACTGAGCAAAATTGGAAGTCCTATCATTGGAGATTTAAAATATGGCGCAGAGTATCCACTGCATGATAAGTCCATAGCGTTGCATTGCTACAAAATGTCATTTATACACCCGGTGAAAAATGAAAAGATTGTCATAAAGGCAGATCCGCCATCCCTTGCAATATGGAGGACTTTTACTATTGATTAACCTCTGACGTACATCACTTCCTTCACTGCCCTGATCACTTTGGCAGGTGTAGGTAGGTATTCATCTAGAAATGTCGGTGCATAAGGCAGAGAAGTATCAGCAGAATTCACTCTTGTCACAGGTGCATCAAGGTAGTCAAAAGCGTACTTCTGAATTTCATAAGCTATTTCAGCAGAGACTCCGGCAAAAGGCCAGGCTTCATCGACGACTACAAGCCTGTTGGTCTTTTTGACTGACTCGACGATAGTCTTATGATCCAGTGGTCTGATGGTACGTAAATCGATGATTTCAGCAGAGATTCCCTGCTTTTCAAGTTCGATAGCAGCTTCTTTGACCACTTCCATCATTTTATTGTAAGACACAATCGTAACATCTGTGCCTTCCCTTCTCACAGCTGCCTTTCCTATCGGAACCAGATAGTCGCCATCAGGTATTTCGCCTTTTAATCCATAAAATGATTCTGACTCCATCACACATACCGGATCATCATCACGAATAGCTGATTTTAATAAACCTTTGGCATCAGCGGGGTCAATACAAGAGATGACCTTTATACCTGGAATATTTGCCATCCAGCTCTCAAACGTCTGCGAATGCTGCTGTGCAAGCTGACCTGCCGATCCCGAAGGCCCTCTGAAAACTATAGGAGATTTGAACTGACCTGCTGATTGGGATAAGGTTTTAGCTGCATTATTGACTATCTGATCAAATGCCAATACAGCAAAGTTCCACGTCATAAATTCTACAATCGGTCGAAGGCCATTCATCGCTGCACCTACACCGATACCTGCAAATCCTAACTCTGCAATAGGAGTATCTATCACTCTTTTTGCTCCGAACTCCTCAAGCATGCCCTTACTGACCTTATATGCACCATTATATTCGGCAACTTCTTCGCCCATCAGAAAGACATTTTCATCTCTCCTCATCTCTTCAGACATGGCTTCTCCCAGTGCGTCTCTCAATGTTAATATCCTAGGCATTTTTGATTTCTTTTAGAAATTTTTATAAAAAAACTCGGCAAAAATAATGAATTATAACAGAAACGGCAATAACATTCAAAAGTTTTATCTTTTAAAAAATTTGTTTTCTGATCTAAATCATAAACATTTGAATTTTTTAATTTCATATTTCCAATTGGGTGGGTAGTCTCTTCTGGAAATGAGCCTTCCTGCCAAATGTTGTCAGGCTTGCATGGGTGCTTTGACAGGCAGGTGTAAAGAAAGGTAATTTAGAAAATGCCTGATTTTTCTTCACTTGAGTTTACATAAAATATTTTGCAACTCCCTAATACCATTATTGAGATATCAAGTGATCATTTACCACCTACCCTTCCTTCAATATATTCCGACTAATGACCAATTTCTGTATTTCTGATGTACCCTCTCCTATCGTGCACAACTTAGAGTCTCTGAAAAATTTCTCTACAGGGAAGTCTTTGGTATAGCCATAACCACCGAATATTTGTATGGCGTCTGTTGCAATTTGCACACAGACTTCTGAAGCATAATATTTTGCCATGGCCGACATGGTGGTGACAGGTTGATGGTTGTTTTTAAGGTGCGCTGACTTTCTTATCAGTAATTCAGCTGCCTGAATCTTGGTCGCCATATCAGCAAGTTTGAAAGAAATCGCTTGGAAGTTGGCAATAGGTTGACCGAATTGTTCTCTCTCTTTGGCATATTTGACAGAAGCTTCATAAGCACCCTTGGCAATACCAAGTGATAATGCGGCGATACTGATACGTCCTCCATCTAGTATCTTCATAGACTGTATGAAACCTTCACCTATTTTACCAAGGACTTGTGACTTATGTACCCGACAATTATCAAATATCATCTCCGCTGTCTCTGAAGCTCTCATGCCGAGTTTGTTTTCTTTTTTACCGGCAGAAAATCCCGAAGTGCCCCTCTCAACTATAAATGCTGAAATACCATGGCTGTCAAGTAGATCACCGGTACGCGCTAAAACTACAGCCACATCTCCTGATTTACCATGTGTGATCCAGTTTTTGGCACCATTGATGACCCAATAATCACCATCCTGCAAGGCGACACATTTCATACGCATGGCATCAGAACCTGTATTGGCTTCAGTGAGTCCCCAGGCACCTATCCATTCAGCGGAAGCTAGTTTCGGGAGATATTTTTGTTTTTGCTCTTCATTGCCAAAAGCCAAAATATGACCTGTACATAAGCTATTATGTGCTGCCAGGCTCAAACCAACCGAACCGCAAACTTTTGAAATTTCTACGATGATACTCACATATTCATGATAACCAAGTCCGGAACCACCATATTCTTCAGGTACCAAAACTCCCATAAAACCAAGATCTCCCAAACCTCGCATGGCTTCAACCGGAAAATATTGCGCTTCATCCCACTCCATCACATGCGGTAATATGTGTTGATGTGCAAAAAAACGTGCGGATTCTTCTATCAATGGTAGGTTATCAACTGTCTCTGTATGCATTATTTTAACGATCATTTTTCTCCTAATGAAACGGATCATAAAGATAAATGTTTTTATTTTATCCAATTATTATGCAGATGCTTTTAGAGTATGTTTAAATTTTTATTGCCTTAAAATCAATATATTATAAATCTGGCTTCAAAGTAATCGCCTCATTTAGTTCACCTGCCCGCCTATTTACATAGTTGTCAGGCAAGCTAAATTCGTTAATTATTTTATCGCCAGAACCATAATCTCTTGATTTACAACTAAAAAAAATTTTAAACATACTCTTAAGTGATCAGGATATTAGATTACTTTTGTACTTTGAAAATTTCAATAGATGATAAAAACCATCGAAATCAAAGTTCTACCTGAAAAATTGAATGATGATTCGTATCTTACCATGCTCCAGGACAGGATTTTAGGTATTGTCGATGGTGAAATAAAATCAAGGATTCTGACAAGAAAATCTATCGATGCCAGAAAAAGGCAAGCTGTCTATGTATTGAGATATGATATATACATAGATGAAGCATACACTGAGCCTGCCCAAATAATTAGTCAATTTAAGAATGTCAGCAATAATGAAAGTGTGATAATAGTTGGCTCCGGACCTGCCGGATATTTCGCTGCATTGGAGTGCATTGAGGTAGGTCTGAAGCCTATTGTTCTTGAAAGAGGTAAAGATGTAAGATCAAGACGAAGAGACCTCAAATCTATCCAACAAGACGGTGTAGTCGATCCTGATTCCAACTATTGTTTTGGTGAAGGTGGAGCGGGTACTTATAGTGATGGCAAACTATACACACGCTCTCATAAGCGTGGAAAAATTGACAAAGTCCTTCGACTGTTGATAGAACATGGGGCAAATCACGAGATTCTGTCTGATGCTCACCCACATATCGGGAGCAACAAGCTACCCATGATCATTGCAAATATCAGGTCAACCATCGAAAAATTTGGTGGTGAAGTTCACTTCGAACACAAGGTCACCGACCTGACAACTGATGGTGTCAGCATAGAAGGTGTCAGGTGTGGAGAAAAAACATTTAGGGCCTCAAATGTAATACTTGCCACAGGACATTCAGCAAGAGATATTTATTACATGCTGTACGAAAAAGGCATCTTGATCGAACCAAAATCATTTGCTCTTGGCTTGAGGATTGAACATAGTCAGTCATTTATCGATACTATCCAATACCATCAGCCGATGCGGGATGAAAACTTACCGGCCAGCAGTTATAGTGTGGTAACCCAAGTGAATGATAAAGGAGTATTTTCATTTTGCATGTGTCCGGGAGGATTGGTCGTACCTGCTGCTACAACACCGGGAGAGATAGTAGTCAATGGTATGTCTCTCTCACGGAGAGATAGTCCATTTGCCAATTCAGGATTTGTCACTTCTATCGACCTTGACGAACTCCAAAAATATGGCTATACTGGAGTATTAGGAGCATTGAATTTTCAAAAAGAAATCGAAAAAAAAATGTTTGAAGCTGGTGACGGTTCTCAAAAAGCTCCAGCCCAGAGAGTATCTGACTTTGTAAATGGCGTCTTATCACCGGTATTGAATGATACATCATACATACCCGGATTGTTTTCTGCGCCACTTTATAAGTTATTGCCTGATTTTGTATACAGAAGACTTCGTCAGGGATTGATCAATATTGATAAAAAGATGAAAGGATATATATCAGACCAAGCCAACATCATCGGTGTGGAAAGCAGGACATCAGCACCCATCAGAATACCAAGAGATGAGTCCACATATTGTCATCATCAAATCAAGGGTTTGTACCCGGCAGGTGAAGGAGCCGGCTATGCAGGAGGTATCATCTCAGCAGCTTTGGACGGTCAAAATGTGGTAAAAGCGTTGAAACAAAATCTTATGCTCCAAGAACAAAATAAATGCCCATAAAATTTGATGAGTGACTATCCCATGTCACCATTTTGAATAAGATCGGAGAAAATTAGCTTTTTTGGGCTGAGAACTCTTTTCTTTTCTTCAGTGTGTGGACAGAAATACTGGCATTTAATTCAAAGCCTACCAGCAGAATAAATGAATTAAATTGTATCCATACCATAATAACTATCAATGCACCTATAGAGCCATAAATCTCATTGTATCTGCCAAAATTATTGATAAAGTAGCTAAAACCCAAAGAAGTAATCAATGATAAAATGGTGGCAATCAGGGCTCCGACATTGATGAATGGTATCCTTCTGTGCATGGAAGGACCTAATGTATAGATCAAACTTATGCCCGTATACACTAAAAAAATGGCAAAAAACCAATTAAACACAGAGAATAAAAAGATCAATACATCAGAAAACCGAATCACATCCCTTAAGTAAGTGATGACGTGTCCTTCCAACACCAGCATGATCAAAGATACAATCAATAATAATGTGAGCACTACGGTCAGGCCTATAGCAATCAACCTTGAGATGTACCACTTACGCGGTTTGAAGGTTTCATGATGTGCCTTGTCAAATCCGGACATCAAGGTAAGCATACCATTTGACGAAAAAAACAAGGCTAACAATGCCCCGAAGGAAAGTAAGCTGTCTCTTTTGATAGAAGTAATGTCATTGATGATCGAAAAAATATATTCATGGGCATTTTTAGGTATAACACCTCGTAACTGATCACTCAACATTGTAGTGTAGTCCTGAACTATAGTGAAAAGAGGAAGTAATGTAAAAATGAATATAATGGCTGGAAAAATGGATAAAAACAAACTGAATGAAACTGAATTGGCTCTTGTAGTGAGATTGTCCTTTTGAGTTTCTTTCAATACAAATGTAACGACTTCATAAAGAGAAACACCGGAAAATCCCCGTGGAATAAAAGTTTTAGACCAGGATAAAAGTCTTTTTAGGTTTTCCCTGTAATGTATTACCTCAGCGATGTTCCATTTTTTCCTTTTCAAAACAAAGGTCTTAACTTTTCAAGCATATATTGAGGACAACTAACTTTTTTACCGTTTGACATGTCAATAAAAAACAACTTGACAACAGCGGTATGTATCAAAGTCATATCTTCATTGTAGATTTCATTTTCAAAGGTAATCATACGCGATGGCAGTTGCTTTAGAATCGTCTTTATGGTGAGTTCCTCGTCATATTTGGCCGGTAAGATGAATCTTGCTTCTACATGTACTACTGGCATCATGATGCGAAAGTCTTGTTCCAGTATTTTGTACGAAAGTCCAATGCTCCTCATCGTCTCTACCCTGCCGATTTCGTACAATTGTGCATAATTACCATTATACAAATACCCCATCATATCCGTCTCACCATATCTTACCCGCTTCTTATAATCAAATGCCAGCATATCTATTATAGTGAAGTCCTTACAATAGGACATGTCATACAATGTGAACCACCTCTGGCCCTGGACAATTCATTGGATGGCAGTGTGATGATTGTTTTTGAAATATTTGTCGGATCCAATTTTCCTTTTTCAATTCTTTCTATAAATTCATTGGCATGAATGATGTTGTATCCGGCTTTTTTTAATGCTTGCTCTGTTTTGGGATTTCTGTCATATGTCATCGCCACTCCGGGACGGATCGCCACCATATTGCACCCGTCTGTCCATTGTTCCCGCTCCTGATAAGGAGATATACCTTCACCGCTAAAGATAAAATTGATATTTGGGTTGATTTCATGTGAGAAAAAGGTCTTCACAGAATCATACACAACTTCCGCACCATTTTTTCTAAAAACTTTTACATTGGAACTAACACCGTCATATACCGTAGGCTTGAAACATACTACATCATTCGTGTCAATCATAGTGAATAAAGTATCAATATGCATACAGGACCTGTCTGCGGGAATGTTGATTTGGGCCACATTGCTAACTAAATTTTTTGAGAACAATACATTTTTCAAGCTTCTTATGGCATAATCTGTTGTTCTTTCAGAGCACCCTATCAATATAAAGTCCTCATTCAGCATCATGACATCGCCGCCTTCCAGAGATACAACTTCCCCTTTTTTTGAAGGAGGAAATTTATCCAGGTGGTTCAGGTTGATAATTTTACCCTGAACATTTAGCTCTTTAAACAAAGGATTTGCATAAAAAATAAATCTTGTGAGTAGATTTTCCCTGAATCTTGCTGATTTTGCGGCTTTTGAGATGATCACATGATCCTTCACCACTATAGCTATGTCCCTCGTAAATATAAAATTCGGAATAGGGTCAAAATATATATGGTCATCTTCCTGATAATATCCTGAAATCAACAGCTTTGTAAGACTTTCGGGAGACAAAGACATAAAAAATGCTTTGGTACTTTGAGGCAATTCCTCATAATCGACAATTTTATCAATCAACTCATCTTTAATCTCCGGGCTATGTTCAAATCCTTCGATGATGAGGGTTTCCGTATCCAGTACATTCTCTTTACCTATGAGCAATTGTAAGACTTTCCTGAAAATATCATGCTCTATTTTCATCTGAGGAAGATGAACAATGTCGTCAAATAACAATTCCTCAGCTTTTTTGGGCGAAATCCTGGCAATGCCCTCATCAGGCCTGTGAATAATTACTTTTTGCAACGATCCTATTTCAGAATTTACACTGATCATAAATAATGGTTTGAATGATGTCACAAAAATAACTAAAGTTCTTTACCAAATGCAATGAAACTCATTTTAAAAAATAACATTTCAATTCATAAAAATCAGGTGGTAGAATTAAACTGGATTCATTTTGTTTTCTGCAAAATAATTATTACCTAAATATCTAAAATGAGTTCCTATGAAGATCAAATGTTTTGAGTAAAAAAACCCGACCAAAATAGTCACAACAAAATCACAACAAACAAAAGTAAGTATGAAGTATTAAATTAATATAACTACCTTTGCGTTTAATCATATTATGACAGTCTTATTTTAAAAGGGAAATAAGTATCATAATCAAAATAAATATAATGACATTCAATGATTTTGATCTATCAGAGCCGATCTTAAATGCTCTGAAATCTGAAGGCTACACCGTTCCTACTCCAATTCAAATAAAAGCAATACCCATAGTTATAAAAGGACAAGATCTTCTGGCCTGTGCACAAACAGGAACAGGTAAGACTGCAGCTTTTGCTGTGCCTATACTGAGACGCCTTGAAATAATGTCTGAAAACAGGCCTTCAAGGTCTGTGATAAAAACATTAGTCCTTACACCTACGCGTGAACTTGCCATACAGATAGCTGATAGTTTTGAGGCTTATGGTAAAAATTCCAAGCATAGAGTGACTACTATTTTTGGCGGTGTTTCGCAACTTTCGCAAGTACAGGCAATAAAAAAAGGTACAGATATCTTGGTTGCTACACCCGGCAGATTGCTTGATTTGATTCAGCAAGGGATCATCAGCTTATCCACTATAGAAATTTTTGTACTGGATGAAGCTGATCGTATGCTTGATATGGGATTTGTTCACGATATTAAAAGGATCATCAAACTACTCCCACATAAAAGACAATCGCTGTTTTTTTCTGCCACCATACCGCCCAATATCAATGAATTGGCCCATACTATTCTGACAAATCCTGTCAAGGTAGAAGTGACACCTGTGTCTTCAACAGCCGAAACTATACAGCAGGAATTGATCTACGTAGCAAAAGACGAAAAATACAACTTACTCTTACAAACGCTGCAGGATAGAGAAGGTCAAAATGCTTTAATTTTTACTCGTACAAAACACGGTGCAGATAAGGTAGTTAAAGTTTTAAGCAGACATCATATCAAGTCAGCTGCCATCCACGGCAACAAATCGCAAAATGCAAGACAAAAAGCACTGAATGATTTTAAGGAAAATATCAATAAAGTACTGGTGGCTACAGATATTGCTGCACGTGGTATTGACATTGATGAATTATCCTTAGTAATCAACTTTGAAATTCCCAACATACCGGAAACATACGTACACAGAATAGGGCGAACCGGGCGTGCCGGCGCATCGGGATGTGCTATTTCATTTTGTGATCAGGAAGAAAGAGCGTACATCCGGGACATTCAGAGACTAATCAGTATTCAAATTCCATCTAAAACATATACGGGATCAGGAATTGAAGTAATAAGTCCAAAGTCGGAATTACCTTTAAAATCTGTTGAAACCGTTGAATTAGGCCATCCCAAATCTGCCACAAAGAAAAAATCATTTTGGCAAAACAAAAAGAAAAAATATCCGATTTCTTCTAAATGACCTTGAAGTGTTCCTTCCAAGGATCACCAGATGAATAAAAAAAAAGGGCAATATCTACATTGCCCCTTTTTTTATTGAAAATCATGTCATGATGTGATATGAGAATATGTTTAAAATCCCTAACTTTCTCACAAACATGAGAATTTATACCGACGAGAATTTATTTTGCAAATAATTCTGTCGCCATTATACTCAAAATGAATAAATTGATAAATTAAATTTTCGCAAACCAATTTATTTTGAGTATAAACATACTCTAAGGTTTCAACACTTTAGACTCCACTTCATAACCAAAGATATCTTTAAGATTGAGTTCGACCACTTTGCCATATTTAGCAAGGTCGCTCATATTAAGTTTGGTTTTGTCACCTATCACTCTGATATTCCATTTCTTATCTTTCATGTGATCACCGTGGAAATTTTTAATATCTGCCAATGTAATATTGTCAATTGACTGATAAACATCTTTTCTGGTGTCATAATTAAGGCCTCTTTTTAAAGCCGTTTGATAGTTAAACAAAATGTTTGTTTTTGTAATCCTGTTGGCTTCGATATTTTGTTTGATGGAAGTACGTCCTATATCCCAATTTTTTTCCGATTCGGGCATAGTTTGTATCAGGTCATTCATAGCATCGAAAGCCTGGGACAATTTATCTGCCTGGGTTCCTACGTAAAAGCCCGCTTTATACTTATCTTCTTTTTTAACAGGTGGAGAATAAAAACCATATGTGGAATAAGAGAGTGCTTTGCTTCCCTTATTTCCTGAAACACCACTGAAGACATACTGCCACCATAATATTCGTTAAAAGCTGCAACAATAGGTGTTTTTTGACATCGTACGCTTCATCCCATCTTTGAAGACTGATATCCGTCTGTATCATGTCATAGTTTACAAAGTAAATATTGTTCTCATCCGTTGTTTTGGCAGGTTCATACTTTCTTGCAGGAGGATAATCTTTGAGTTTCGGTGCTACTTTGTGTGCTTTTTTGAGTTGAGCTGTCAATGCAGGTACAGCTGTTGGGCCATAGTAATAGACTTTATGTTTGTACCCAAACAGTGACTTGATCAGGTCAGTCATTTCAGTAGCCTTGATACTTCTCATTTCCTGATTGCTCAATACATCATTGTATGGGTTCTTTGCACCATAATCCACGTAATTATTCAGAGCACTCCAGAAGATGGAGTTTTTGTTGAGCGTATTGTCATTCCTTTGTTTGATCTTGGCCTCTATCATTTTGTTCAAAGCATCCTGATCAGGCTTTGGATTGCGCATGAGATCTTCAATGATAGCAAGCGCTTTTTCTCTATTTTCTTCAAGACCTGACATACTCACATATACCTGTTCATTTGAAGTAAAAATATTAAAATCTACTGCAAGATTGTACAATTCTTTGTTGATCTGTTCATTAGATTTTTTCTGGCTGCCTATCAGTTTCAGATATTCGACGGCAAGGGGAAGTTTTTTTATATTAAAGCTCCCCATATCAAACACATAGTAGAAATCAAAAAGCTTATTGTTTTTATTGGGTACTTGCCAAATCGGAACATCTTTGCCTAAAGCACCGAATTGGATATCTTTCTGATAATCCAGAAATACAGGTTTTAAAGGTGGATTTGGAGTGGCAGTAATGTTTCTCAAAAATTCAGATTGTGCGGACCTGTTGATTTCAAGGGCTGTAATCTCCGGTTTGATCACTTTTTGCACAGTAGTATCTTTACCTGTTAGTTTGTACACAGTCATATGATTATTACCAAACCATTTATTGGCAAAGTTTACTATATCTTGTTTTGTTACCTTCCCCATATTGTCCACATCTCTGAGATAATTTTCCCAAGGTGTGCCTGTGGAAAATAAATCATTGAGTGTAAATGCCATCCACATAGGGTTTTCCTGCTCACGGACTTTATTAACTTTCTGATTATTGACCGTGGCTTGTATCAGACTTTCGTCAAAATTACCTTTTTTAAGTGCTTCTATCTGGTCCAAAACAAGCTGCCTTACTTCTTTGAGAGTTTGACCCTGCAATGCCTTACCACCAAAATATATCAAACCATAATCTGTAAGCAAATAGTTAAAACCATAGCCTTCCAGTACCTTTTGGGCATTCACAAGGTTTTTGTCGATTAGTCCTGATTTTCCATTGTACAAAATGGCACTGGTAAGATCAGCCAAAATGGCTTCTTTATCATTTTTATTGGGCATTCTGAATCCTATGGCCACACTCTCTTCATCCGGCGTTTGGACATACATTTCTTTTGGCTCAGTCGCTGGAGTTTCGGACTCAAAAGTGAATTTCGGTACGTTACCTGTCTTCCAGTCCCCAAAATACTTATCAACAAGTCCTATTGTTTCATCAGCATTGATATCTCCGGCCAAAATGACTACCATATTATTGGGTACGTAGTAAGTATTGTAAAAATTTCTGATGGTCTTGATAGAAGGATTTTTTAAGTGGTCCACTGCGCCAAGTATAGTTTGGGTACCATAAGGATGTTTGCTAAACAATCCTGAAAACATACCTTCAAAAACTTTGCTTTGGCCATTGTCAAGAGATATATTTTTTTCTTCGTACACAGTTTCTAATTCAGTATGAAATAACCTGAAAACCGGATTTGTAAATCTTTCATCCTGGATATTAAGGAATTTTTCAAGGTTATTGGAAGGAATATTTTCCATATAAGCTGTCATCTCAAAGCTTGTGAAAGCATTGGTCATGTTGGAGCCAACCGCAGACATGGCTTTATCATATTCATTAGGGATTGCAATTTTTGAAGCCAGCGTCGAGATGGAGTCTATTTGTTTATAAATACTCTTTCGTTTATCCTGATCAGTGGTCTGTCTGTATACTTCATACAAATCGTCAATCTGATTGAGATATATTTTTTCTTTAGCATAGTCCATAGTTCCTAAGTTACCTGTACCTTTAAACATCAGGTGCTCGAGATAATGTGCCAGTCCGGTATTGGTAGAAGGATCATTTTTTCCTCCGGCCCGTGTAGTAATCAGAGTCATGATTTTAGGTTCATTTCTGTTTTCATGCAAAATGACCTGCAAACCATTTTTAAGTGTGTAAAACCGTGTTTGGGTAGGATCTCCTGTGACAACCTTGTAGGAATATTTGCCATCAGCAGAGGTCTTTTTTACAGTTTGATACTGCGCATGCAACATCTCTGCAATAAAAAGAAAAAAAACTAAAGTAATCAGGTTCTTCATAAAATAAATTTAATGGTTGGATAATATTTTGATAACGAAAAAAAATATCATTATGTTGAGATTAAGAGTATGTTTAAATTTTGTTTTTGGATAATAAAATGGAGTTATTTTGAGCGAAAAGAGGCAAATTTTGCAGTCGAATGTGGGCAATTCGACGAAAAATTTAACGAATTTGTAGCCAAAATAAAACATTTTATTGCTAAAGGATAAATTTTAAACATACTCTAACTTATCAAGCAAAGTCAAAATAGATTTTATACTATTATCCTTGTACACGAGGCAAAAATATCATTTTGGAAACGCCCTATCATTATAAAATCTACCAATTACCGGAATAATAAGACAAGATAAATATTTTGTTATTTTATAAGCACTGGGTCAACAACTTTAACAACATTTTAAGATAAGCCATCGTTATAAAAATAACAGTTCATCTTAGATATATGAGGATATTACATTTTTTTATCTTTCTGACTTTAGCTACTGCAGTCGTGGCCCAAAAAAAATCTAATACTTTTTACAATTTTAAAAACCAATTGGGCATCAACTTTACCAATGTACTGGGTAATGTACTGAGTCTGAACCCAAATAATGCAAGTTCACCATACGGGCTATCATATCGAAGGCATTATGCGACATCATCGTTCAGGTCAGCCATCAATGGTGCTATAAAATCTACCAATACCACTGAATTTAATAGCAATGATTTTCTAAACAAAACACTTAAAACAACGGAAGTGAATTTTAGGGCTGGTCTTGAAAAACATCTTCCGCTTTACTCAAAAATGATGATGACTTATGGTGCAGATATTCTTTTGGGTTTTAATAAAGAGCATTCAAATGTAAGTACTTTTTTTTTAGTCAGGGTCAATCCAGAAATTTTGTAAGCGATATGAATACATACACTATTGGCTTCGGCCCTGTGTTAAGACTCGAATTTAAAATTTCTGACAGGCTACATCTAAGTACAGAAAGTACACTTTATGGCTTGTATGGTAAAACATCGGAAACATTATCTATCAATGGTATCTTGTCAGATGAGCCGAAAAAGCAAGTAAGTAGTCTCCGACTTGAGCTTCCTCAATCTTTATTTTTCAATATTTCATTTTGACTGGTATGGTAAGGATATTGAACTGGTTCGTTTGTTTTTTATGCATGTCAGTAACTATCTCTGGTCAGGTAGAATCACAAGATACAACTGCTTCTGTTTACGCTGAAGAAGACCTCTATGAAGATGACCCTTATTTTTGGTCGCACACAAAAGAAATAGGCTTAAATTTTACGCCCTTGCTTTCAAAATTTATTCCATTTAACCTGGGGAAGGCAGATGCCGGACTCATTGGATTAAAATACAAAAATACTATTCAGAAAGGGCTTTTTTGGTAAATTTTGGTGCTGATATTTCTTCCAAATCTTCCAATGATGGTTCTATTTTTGTTTATCTTGGGTTTGGAATAGAACGAAGGAGGCCAATCTCAAAAGATAAAAAGTTCACATATACCAGCGGTTATGAAATTTTTTTCAGTGCAGAAGGTGCTGAAGGAAATCCAACGGGTGGTTTTTCGAAATCCTATGGTTTTGAATATCACTTAGGCAAACGACTATTTTTGTCTACCGAAGGAGCTCTTCAGATTGGGTTGAGTGACGTCGAACCTTTATTTATTAGATTTGCCATACCCGTAGCCATATTTATGAATGTCAGGTTGTATTAAGTAAGCTCATCAACGCTCATTAACTTATAATACATCGTAATTCTGTATTTAATTCAACTTTTACTTTAAATTACTACCCTATCTTCCCACATTTATAGCAATTTGATTGAATTCGATCGTTTAAACGTTTAAATAAGGATTAGTTTTGGAATTCATCCATTCTCTTCGAATCCCAAAATTGTATAAATTCTATTAAATTCATCCAGGAAGGGTGCCCTTATCATAATTTCCAAATCTGTGACTGGATGAACAAAAGTCAATGATGAAGCATGAAGTAACATGTCTGAGAGACCAAATCTTTCAAGAAAAAATCTGTTTTGCTTATTACAACCATGTGGTCGATCTCCTATGATAGGATGGAAAATATGTGAAAGATGTTTCCTGATCTGATGCATTCTTCCTGTCAATGGAACGGCCTCGACCAGTGAATATCGAGAAGTGGCAAATCTGCCGGAAGATTCCGGTATTTCTGTAGTCTTCCATGTAGTACAAAAAGTAACTGCTTCCTGCATTTTGCCTTTTTCAGAAAGTATGGGGTAATCTATTTTAAATGTTTCCGGAGTGTAACCACGAACAATAGCTAAATACTTTTTGTGAATTAGTCTATCCATAAACATTTTGTTCATGGTGGACTGTATCTCTTTAGTTTTTGCCATCAGCAAAATACCGGAGGTTTTACGATCGAGACGATGTACAGGGTACACCCTTGATCCAATCATATTGCGTACCTCCTGAACCATAAAAATTTTAGCTTCAGGGTCCAGACGGCTTCTGTGAACGAAGATACCCGTAGGCTTGTGCACTGCTATCAGGCAGTCATCTTCATACAGGATATCATAAGTATTCAATGAGACAGGTATTAAATGTCCTGTAAAAGTAGGAAGATATCACAAGGCATGTATAAGTTTTGGCTTTATAAAACCAATTTTCCAAATTCCCGTTCTACGGCATGAAACCTGTATGCGAATATTTCATCCAGTTGTTTGCGTATAATGAGAGCGTTGGCTATCTGACCTAAAAAACCAAAAGGTGGTTTATAGGACACAATATCTTTCATCAGTACACCATCTGCTACTGCTTCAATCATATGTTGGTGATGCCAGATGTTATAAGGCCCGACGCGTTGCTCATCCACAAAATATTGATTCTCCACCACTTGTGTGATCTCTGTCACCCAATCCATTTTGATACCCAAAAGCGGACTCACTTTGTATGAGATGATCTGTCCCGGGTACATTTTTTCTGATCCCGGATCATTCGTAATCTCAAATCCCATGTATGGCGGTGTGATCTTAGCCAGATTTTTTGGCGAAGAAATGAAATCCCAAACCTTTTCCAAAGTGGAAGGAATGAGTTGTTCAGTCTTTAATTGATAAATTCCCATGAATTATTATATGTTTAGTGTTGACATGCCTCCGTCAACGTGAATAATCTGACCCGTCACCCAGCTAGCATCGTCTGATAAAAGAAAAGCAGCCATCTTTGAAATATCTTCCGCTTGTCCGATACGTTTCATCGGGTGACGGCGGGCATTGGTTTCCAATTTTTCTTCTGTATTGATCAATGGACCTGCCAGCGGGGTTTGTGTCAGAGACGGAGCGATACAATTGACTCTCATGAAAGGTGCCCACTCTGCCGCCAACGCTTTGGTTAGACCTTCTATAGCGCCTTTGCTTGCACTTACTAAGCTATGAAAGGTAAATCCTTTTTGAACTGCTACAGTATAGAACAAAACCACTGATGCCTGACCTGCAGCTTTAAGTCTTGGCAATAACTGCTGCAAACAATCCACGGCACCACCCACCTGAAGGTTGTAGTCATCCATGAAAGTCTGTCGGGTGATACGATGAAAGGGCTTCAGGGATATGGCACCGGGGCAATAAACCAATCCATGTATGACTTCCGGCAACTCATTGGTATCCAATGGACTCTCGTGGTTATAATGAAAATACTTTATATTTCCGCTTTCAACAGAATGCGTATTGTAAGAAGCGTATACATGGTTATTTTTCTCAAGATTTTCTGCCAGGGATTTTCCAATACCGCTCGATCCTCCAATAACTACAAAATTTTTCATCGATTTGTTAAATTTTCAATGATTCATAAAAAGGTGAGGGAAACATCATACGTAAAATATAGTTTTGAGTAATTTGAAAATTTTATCATATCTTTGTATCAATAACATATAGAATTTTGGAAGAAAATATCATCAAAGAACCTGAAGCAGTATATAGTAATACGCATTACACATATGCCGACTATCTCCATTTTACCTATGATGAGATGGTAGAGATCATCAAGGGTAAGATTTTCCGGATGAGTCCGGCACCATCCAGTGGTCATCAGGGTATTTCCAGAAATTTATGTGGTATCTTATTCAATTATTTCAAAGGTAAAAAATGTCAATTCTTTTCCGCACCTTTTGATGTCATTTTGCCTGTGTTGGGAAAAGACTTTATGCAATCAGATCGTGTCGTTCAACCGGATATCGTGGTCATTTGTGATCCGTCCAAAATCCAGGATAAAGGATGCTTCGGTGCTCCGGACTGGATTATAGAAATACTTTCTCCTCACACCACTAAAAAAGACCTTCAGGATAAATTTGACCTGTATGAGGAATCGGAAGTCAAAGAATATTGGATTGTTGAACCCAAAAACAAGACGATTGAAGTTTTTGTACTTGAAAATGAAAAATACCGCAGAGTAAAAGCTTATGTACAGGATGACATAGCACATTGCTCCACTATCGATGGCTTATCGATTGACTTGAAGGATGTTTTTGAAGGGTAATATCGTAAACATCTAAAAGATATGATCTTTGCAGCAACGAACATCAAAAATCGTCCGTTAATAATGTATAAGATTTTGAATAAATGGCACTGGGTGTTAAAAATTATTTAATCATATCAGCACTTCTTATACTTATATACGGATGTGAAAAAGATCAAATTGTGAAAGACGGGATGAAACCCGTTTATTACAGTTATGATGACTTTTCTGAACTCAGAAGTGGCAGTTCTTTGCCATATGATCATTTAGGAAAAATAGTAACTAAAGGTCAACATATTTTTATCAATGAGCAAGGAAAAGGCATCCATGTGATCGATAATACCAACCCACTCTCACCTAAACAGCTCTTTTTTTGGCATATCATGGGCAATACTGAATTCACATTAAATGGAGATGTTTTGTATGCAAATAATGGAAAACATTTACTCATAATAGATATCTCCGACTTTAGTAAAATAAAGGTCATCAAAATCATTAAAAATCAATACAACCCGGAATTACTTGAATTGTATCCTCAAGGGTATAAAGGCTTTTTCGAGTGTTATAATGGCTCTCTTGGCATATTAAAAGCCTGGGAAAAAGCAGAGATCAAAAACCCATATTGTAAAACGAATTAAACACCTACCAATCATGAATGTTAAAATTTACTGCATCCTTTTAGGTTTATTTCTCATAAATGCATGTTCTATAGAAGATAATTCCAGCAGCTCGGAAATGACAAAATCAGGATCATATGCCACCATGCTCACTATTTCCAACAATCTATATATCGTCAACAAGACTCAAATCACTACTTTTGACGTGACCGACCCTAAAAATCCGGTTGAAGTAAATAAACAGGAAGTTGGTTTTGATATAGAGTCATTATATCATCATAAGGGACTACTGCTAATAGGCTCAGCCAATAATATGTACATTTACAGAATTGGTTCCAAAGGTATCCCAGTGCGTGAAAGCAATACCACATACAGTCAAACCTTTGGGAATGAAGTATGTACATCTGACCCAATAGTGGTAAAAGATACTATAGCTTATGTCACACTTGCTTCCACTCAGCAAGTGTGCAGGGGATTTGTAAATATAAATCAGTTGAGATTGTATAATATCAAAAATATAAATGCCCCAAATCTGCTATTAACCATAAATATGTCAGCACCAAAGGGTCTGGGTTTTGGCAAAAACCATCTTTTTATATGTGATGCGAAGGATGGTTTGGTGATATTTAATCTTGACAATCCATTGAAGCCGGTCAAAGTTAAAACCTTCAATGGATTTGAAGGGTATGACTTGATCGTAAATGACAAGATATTGGTGGTAGTGGCTAAAAATCAACTTTTACAATATGACATCAGTGACGAAACCAATATTAAGTATTTAAGTAAAATAGATTTGTAAATTCTTATTTTTTGATATTGAAAATTGATGGATTATTTCAAAACTAGAAAACTGTACTGAACGGATGAGGTGGGTAATTTCTTTTTTTATGATGTTTACATTCTTAGAGAGTGGCTGTGCATTTACTTCAAGGGACAGTATAAAAATCAAATATTCATTGGGAGTTAGTCCTTCAGCAATCATGAACATCACTCCCGCCATGCAGGTAAGTCAGAAAATTGAATTTCAAAATAAAATTGCATTTGAATTACATTCAGGCTATATTTTTAGCCATATCAACATTAACAATGAAAATACCAAAGGTTTTAGACTCAGACCTCAGCTAAACATCACTGTGCATCAGGACGGTCCCTTCAATTTCGATTTATACACTTTTTATAATTACAGATATTTCACAGCTACACGAACTTTTGATCAACTTAGGGCCAATGGTGCTTATACGGAAGAACTTAGGGGCAAAAGAACTACCACATTATCCGGTTTTGGGCTTGGTTTTGAATTAGGATTTTCAGAATTAAATTCTTTGGTCAAAAAAATTAATTTTGGCTTAGGTGTTGGTTGGGGTTCCATCAATAATGTCTATTCAGACGAAATATTTGAAGAAGTGCAGTTTTTCGGATTTGATCGTTCAGGAGTATTTCCCATGCCCATCTTGATATTTCATTTGAAATTAGTAATTATATAGTCTATCAAACTTCACATTCCTTAAGTATTTGTAAAAAGGTGATTTTAAGTCCAAAATTTCAAAAATTTAGTGTATGTTTGTACCACAAAATCACCTGAGTATGAAACATCATCTATTCAAAGGACTTTTTGTTCTGTTTCTTTTTTTCCATGTACAACATGCCCACAGTCAATTATATTTTGGTGGTGGTATGAAATTCAACTCCAATACCGAATTTAAAGCATTGGGTCTCAATGCAAAAGTGGGTAAAGACATTTCAGAAAAATTTGAAATTAATACTGACTTTACTTATTACATTGGGAGCAAAGCTTCCTGGTCTCTGGATTTGGATTTGCATTACAGACTATTCAATATCAATGATAAATTATTCATAAGCCCCATGGGAGGACTCAATTTTACAAAAACTTCAGTGATTAACAATTCTATAAGTTTGGGAGCTTCATTCAAAGTACCTTCAGAAAAATACACATATTTCGTCGAACCGCGCTGGATACTTGATGATTCACAATTTGTATTCAGTGTAGGGGTCATTTATCCCAATGTGGATTGGTAAATAAATTTTGCCCAAAAAGCATTTTTAATTATGCCATTAATTGAACCTAAAAGTCCGTACAAGCCACCTTTATGGTTAAGAAACGGTCATATCAACACATTTTATCCTTACTTTTTCAGAAAACGCATTCAACACAAATACACCAGAATAAGGTATACCACACCTGATCAGGACTTCTTTGATGTGGACTGGCTGCATGTTAACAATTCAAAAAAGATCGCCATCCTCATTCATGGTCTTGAAGGATCAAGTGACTCTCAATATATCATGGGCACTACTCACGCTTTGAGCCAAAATGGTTACAATATTGCAGCTTTCAACTTCAGATCTTGCAGTGGTGAGATGAATATCCAACCGGCACTCTATCATAGCGGTTGGACAAAAGACCTTCATCAACTCATCGGAATGATCGAAAATGATTATGAAGAACTGTTTATTTGCGGCTTTAGCCTTGGCGGTAATGTTGTTATGAAATATATAAGTGATGGCATTTATGACATGATTACTAAAATAAAAGCAGTCATTGGGGTGTCGGTACCTTGTGATCTAAAAGCGGGAAGTATCAAGATTAAACATCTGAAGAATCACTTTTATGAAAATAAATTCCTCGAGACACTTCTGGCCAAGATGAAAATCAAACAACAACAATTTCCTGAAGTGGCAGATTTTTCAAAGATTAGCAAGGTGAAAACTCTTTGGGATTTTGATGAGTATTTTACTGCGCCCATCCATGGTTTTACCAATGCGGAAGATTATTACGATAAGTCCAATAGCCTTCAGTTTTTGGATAATGTCACTTTACCAGCCTTGATCATCAATGCTAGGGATGATTCTTTTCTCCCATCTTCTTCATATCCATACAAGCAGGCAGCATCGAGTAAAAACCTGTATTTGATGACTCCGCAACATGGCGGGCATGTCGGATTCACCACCTTTGGCACTTCTTATTACTGGGTAGAAAACGAAATTTTAAATTTCTTTGAGTCAATAAGTCAAAGTTGAAAGTTTTTATGGTAATTGAAGCCACAAACTATACAAAAAGCAGAACAAATACGTTATATTAGTTCATACGTAAGATTATATTATATTTTTCTATCATGCATAAATATATGTTATTTAGGTTTTCATTGATTTGTTTTTCCATTCTGGCGGGTATTACTATCACTTTTGCACAGATAAAGGGCAACGTCAAAGACAAAGAAGGGAATACATTGCCATATGCATCGGTATACTTAATCGGATCCAGTACAGGAACAGTCAGCAATGCATCCGGTGATTATGAATTGGAATTAAAAGAAAAAGGACAGGTTACTATCACATGTCAGTATGTGGGATACAAAAAAGAAACTTTCACCATAAATTATACAGGGTCTCCTGTGATAAAAAACATTATACTTTCTGAAGATGAAAATTTGCTAAATGAACTTGTCATCATTGCAGATCGAGAAGATCCGTCCTACCCCATCATCAGAAAAGCGATCAAAAAAAGAGATTATTATAAAAATCTACTGAAAAGCTATGAAGCCGACCTTTATGTCAAGGGGCTAGTGAAAATAACTCAAAGTCCGAAAAAAATTCTCGGAGAAGAAATTGGGACTATGAATGGAATCCTGGATACTACAGGCCAAGGCATTGTATATCTTTCCGAATCAAAATCAAAACTGTACTATCAGCATCCTAATAAGACAAAAGAAATCATGTTGTCCTCGGTAACATCAGGTTCTTCCAGTCTATTTTCAGCCAATCAATTTTCCTGGACGCTGTCATTTGACATTTACAGTGAATATCTGAATTTTAGCAGATCAGTGGTTTCTCCAATCGCAGATGTTGCATTTTCTCACTATGATTACAAACTCGAAAAGACCATCATAGACGAAAAAGGGCTTGGAATTAACAAAATCAGATTGATACCTAAATCAAAAAACGATCCTCTACTCACAGGATTTATTTACATCACAGATGATCTCTGGAATGTGCACAGTACTGATATTGTATTGGCTGGTTCAGCCCTAAAAAATACATTTCTGGATACTATTGCCATAAAACAAATCTATCTTCCTGTCAAGGATCCAGATGTTTGGAGGCTATTCAGTCAGGTTATCAGTTTTAGAGCAGGACTATTTGGGTTTAAATTGGGCGGCAATTTTACTTATATTTTCTCAGAATATCAACCGGAAAAAAATGTATCCGAACACTTCGTCACCAATGAAACATTTAAGGTAGATAAGGCAGCTCTGAACAAAGACACTCTTTTCTGGCAAAAAACAAGACCGATTCCTCTTACTGATGAAGAAATCAGCGATTATGCCAAAAAAGACTCTTTACAACGCATCTGGAAATCCAAATCTTATATGGATTCTATAGATAGAAAAAACAATAAGTTCACTTTACTGAATACATTAACGGGATACACCTTTTCCAACACATATAAAAAACTATCCTGGCAATATCCAAACCCACTTTCGAGTATTCGCTTTAATGCCGTGGAAGGATTGAAAGCAGATATTACTGTCATTTTTAGAAAATCTGACACATTGTATCGCCGATGGACCTTGGAACCCAAAATTCAATATGGTTTTTCAGATAAAATTTTCAAACCCTCCGTTAAAGCCGAGTACAGATTTGACAATTACAATCAGGGATACATTTTATTTACCGCCGGAAGACGCAATGTGCAATTTGATCCACGTGAACCCATAAGCGAACTAGGAAATACCTGGGCATCATTATGGGATAAACTGAATGGGATCAGGCTGTATGAAAAAAACTTCATAGAAGCCGGATTTAGAAAAGAGCTCATTAACGGATTTTATATCCATCTCCAAACAGGTTACAATCATCGAAAACCAGTCAAAGTAAATTCTCAGTTTAGCTTTCGCAAAAAGAATCAGTTGTATCATGAAAATATACCAAAGGAAGATCTTGAAGCCTATTCCCTTTTGGAAAATAAGTATTGGAAAAGTAAAATCAACATTCTCATTAGGCCTGCTCAAAAGTATAGTAGCTATCCGAATTTTAAAGATAGAGATGCATCAGAGTGGCCCAATGTAGAGTTAGAATACGAACCAGGCATTCCGCTTGATGAATTTTCATCTCAATTCAACAAGTTCACGGTACGAGTCAGAGACAAATATCTCAACCTTCGATTGCTGGGATATTCAAGCTATAATATTGAAGCCGGAAAATACTTTGGTAAACGTCCTACTTATTTTGCAGACTATTTCCATCCAATGGGCAATGAATTTCTTCTGCCCATAGACCCGGATCTCAGTAGCTTCAACTTATTGCCATTTTATTCATATAGTACCGATCAGCACTATGTCCAAGTTAACTTCAGACACCATTTTAATGGTTTTATCACAGATAAGATACCTCTGATCAATAAGACCAGCCTTAAGTTGGTGACTGGATTTTCAGCTCTTCGGGTACCGGAACAGGGGAATTACCTGGAAACATTCATCGGTTTAGAAAATTTCCGGATAGGCCCTGTTAAACTCTTTGATATTGATTATACCTGGGCATTTGACAAATCCGGGTTCAGGGATCATGGCATTACCATAAGACTATTTCAAAACCTGAGTAATTAAGAAGTATATTAATTTAATGATATTAAAGGAATATTCAAAAGACCTTGATCTAACTCACTTCTGTAAGACTTCCTGATTCGCATTTATACACTCTTGCAGGAAACTTTTGGATCAGTCTGTAATCATGGGTAGCGATAATGATGGAAGTACTAAATTCTCTTGCCAGCCTGTTCAAAAGGTACAGAATTTCATCGCTTGTATCAGGATCAAGGTTGCCGGTGGGCTCATCAGCTATGATTACAGGTGGATTGTTGAGCAGTGCTCTTGCTATGACAACCCGCTGTTGCTCACCTCCAGAAAGAACAGATACATTTTTTTTCTCATGACCAGCCAATCCCACCATATTCAATACCTGTAGGACCCTTGAATGCATTTGTGTCCTGTCTTTCCAGCCCGTAGCTTCAAGTATGTACATTAGGTTTTTACCTACACTCCAATCATCAAAAAGTATAAAATCCTGAAAGACCATGCCTATCTTACGTCTCAGCATAGGTATATTCTTTTCTTCCAGATTGTGTAAGTGAAATCCGGCTACTGACGCCTTACCGGTTCGGATAGGCAAACTGCCGTAAATTGTTTTTAGAAAACTTGTTTTTCCACTACCCGATTTGCCAATGATATAACATGTCTCGGCAGGGGCGAGATTGAAATGTACTCCCGAAAGAACCACGTTTTCGTCCTGAAGGACATCTACGTTTTCAAATGAAACTACAGAAACTTTATTCAAAATAAATATAGGTTGCTTAATAAGGCACAAATATAGCTTTTTTTAATATTTATACTTAAAGTAAATTTGCTTGTAAAAATTTAAAAAATTGTAACCCCTTAGAAATATCTAAAAAAAGGGAAGCGTTTTAATTCTTCCCTTTTTAAAATAATTGTGATTTACTACTTTTTAGACTTACCTGAGTTGAGGGCGTCCTGCAACACCTGCAGTTCATCCCACTTACCGACAGCTGCAAGGCCCGATTGTTTCGGCCATGTGCCCGGATCTGCCAGAGCAAACCTTGGTCCTGCTGCAGTAAGTATCTCCTGAATGCTGGAAACAGGTGTTTCAGAGAGTGCCTTCCATGTCCTTATGCCTGCATTATACAGCAAAGCTTCTATTTTTGGACCTATACCTTCTACTGCTTTCAGATCATCCTGTGTCCATCTACGGATTATACCGGCTTTGATGAGCCATTTTTCGAGTTTTGAGTCAGTTTGCCCATCTGTAACTGTATCACTTCTACCCGTGTCCAAAATTTTTTGAAGATTTATCAAATCATCCCATTGTCTGATGTCAGCAAGCGCAGCCTGTTGGGGCCATGTATTAGGATCAATGATTCTGTACTTATCTCCATATTTATCCAAAATAGCTCTTAATGAATGTGGTGTTGCCAATGAAAGTTTATTAAAATCGTTTATTCCGTTTTCTTTAAGTACTTCTTCCATTTTAGGACCGATGCCTTCTATCACTTGTAATTTATCTCTGCCAATAGCAGTAAACCAAGCATCCCCACCTTCTACTGAGTCGTCAGCTACATTTGAAGACTCACTGACAGTAGTTGCAGCTATTGATGCTGGAAAGGTAGCTGCGGTAGTTGTATCAAGTTTTACGGCTCCCGATTTGGTAGTTCCACTTGCTTCAAGTTCTCTCATACGACCACGAAGCATTGAAACGTTACCATCAGCCTCAGCTCTGGCAGTTTTACAATCAGCAAGATCTGCTAAAAGTCCTTGAATTCTAATGCTTAGATTTTTGTTTTCAGTAACTAAGCTTTCGACCATGTCTTTATATTTGCCCCACAACAACCACCCGAGAGCCAAGCCAAGTAAAGGTAGTAACAACCATGCTACCCACCATGTATCACAAAATGAAATTGAGAATAATGTTGTCATAATTATTTATTTTTTAAAGTATTATTTAATAATTTGCAGTTCAGTTCTTCGGTTTTTTGATCTGCCGTCTTCAGTACTATTGTCTGCTATCGGTTGCTCTTCTCCTTTTGAGACAGAAGATATCTTAGTTGGGTCAACACCCTTTGTGATAAGGTATTTTTTAACAATATCAGCACGTCTCTGACCAAGCACCATATTTTTGTCAGCATCACCTATTGCATCTGTATGACCTGTCAGGACTACAGATTCGGCGGTTTTCATTAGCCTTGTGGCGACATCGTTAAGATAGGTTTCGACCTCTGTACTGTTGAGTTTTTGGGTCGAATTGGTCGGAAAATAAATCAGGGTTCTATCGTCCATCTCCTTGATCATTTCAGTCCTTTTACGAATATTAAATTCTACAGACTCGAATAAGGAAGATTGGTTTGATGAGTCACAATCCCGACCTTTGGCCAACAATATAATTCGCTCGTCCTGTAATTCAGGGAAAAGTTTTCGAGTATCTGCGGCTCTTGACAAACCTAGGTCTTCAGTTTCATCAGGAATTGCGTTATTACAGTAATACCCTGAAATCTCCAGTGCAGTGGTGTCAGTGGCAAGAGCTGCCAAAGAATCTCTCGTACGCGGCCAACCATCTCCAAGGACAGGAACGCTGCTACCCCAGTTAAAAAGTATGGGACCAGATTTTGCACTGCTTACAGCTGTCTCTGGAACCACATCTTTTGGTATACAACATTTTTGATAATCCTTGTAGAACAGCCAACCCAATATGAGCCACAATAATACTAAAAGTGCTATTAATAATATTCTCATAAAAAAAGTTGGTTTAAAAAAATGTTAATAAGGGTGAAAGATAAATAAATTTTGCAATTAGAGCCATTTTTCAATATTATTTTTAAAGATAATTATAATTTTCTAATTCATTCACCAACAAATACTTGATTCTTCCAAATAAAAACTGTTTGCTCCATTAGCTTAGCTGAGATAAATAAATTTCCTTTTATCTGGTTTTTATCTTAAGAAATAGTAATTTTACTGCACCTAACCAAATATATTCATTGTATGAACAAGATAGTAACTCTGGATGAGTTTATCATCCGTTCAGAAAAGGAAACCCCTCATTCTTCAGGTAGTTTCAGCCGACTCCTAAGAGATATTGGAATTGCTGCCAAGATAGTAAACAGAGAAGTCAATAAAGCCGGACTGGTAAATATTCTTGGGGTAGAAGGTAGTACAAATTCTACTGGGGATGATGTTCAGAAGCTCGATATGTTTACTAATGAAAAATTTATTGAAACACTATCTTATTCTGGAGAAGTATGTGGTATAGCATCAGAAGAAAACCAGGATTTTATACCCGTAAAAAATGCAACAAATACGGGCAACTATGTAGTGGTCATGGATCCTTTAGATGGATCATCCAATATAGATGTGAACGTTTCGGTGGGTACCATTTTTGGAATTTACAAAAGAGTTAGTGACCCCAATAAGCCTTGTATCATTGAAGATTTTTTACAAAAAGGTTCCCAAATGGTGGCGGCTGGGTATATCTTATATGGTACTTCTACCCTACTTGTGTATTCTACAGGAAATGGTCTGAATGGATTTACACTCGATCCTAGTATTGGTGAGTTTTGTCTCTCACATAAAAACATTCAAATGCCCATTGCCGGTAACTATTATTCAGTCAATCAGGGTTATTATCTCAAATTTGATTTGGAAATGAGGCGGTACATAGACCACTGTTCTGACTTAAATTATCGGTTGAGATATATAGGAAGTATGGTATCGGATATCCACCGCATCATGTTTCAGGGTGGGATATTTTTATACCCCAATACAAGGAAGTATCCCAAAGGTAAATTGAGGCTTCTTTATGAATGTTATCCAATGTCTTTTCTGATAGAACAGGCGGGAGGCACAGCACTCACCTGCAAACTGGAAAGAGTACTTGATCTCGAAATCAAATCATTGCATCAGACTTCCTCCATTGTGATGGGTTCGAGGGATATGGTAAGAGATATGAAAGAATTTGTTGAAAAATATGGTGTAGTTGTATAAAACCCAAAAACCTAAAATGATGATTCAAAGGTTTTTCTTGTCGGTAACTTATTGCCTGACTCTTTCTTTTGTATTGTGCAGTCAGTTGACCATCAAAATCACTTCTGTGCCTTCAAATACTCCATCGGATGCCACCATATATTTGGCAGGGACTATGAATGGCTGGAATCCCGGCAGTACTCAATATGCCATGACAAAACTAAACAATACCGAATACACTATCACATTTACCCCTTCAACAGGTGGCCACAAATTTAAATTTACACGTGGTAGCTGGGCTACGGTGGAAGGAAATGCTCAAGGTAGTTTTATTCCTGACAGAACTGCCACTTATGAAGGAAGTCCCAAAACGGTTGAACTGACTATCGCCGGATGGGAAGGAGCTTCCACTGCACCATCAACAGCAAGCGCACAGGTCAGGATATTATCCGACACCTTCCTGATACCGCAATTGAACAGAAAAAGAAGGATATGGATGTATCTGCCCAAAGATTACAATACGTCAGCAAAAACTTATCCTGTGTTGTATATGCATGATGGTCAAAATCTTTTTGATAAAAAAACAAGTTTTTCAGGCGAATGGGGCGTAGATGAATCTTTAGATTCCCTCTTTGACAGAGGTGACTATGGTTGTATAGTAGTCGGAATAGACAACGGAGGGAGCAATAGGCTCAATGAATACTCTCCATGGGTCCATGCACAGTATGGAGGAGGACAAGGTGATGAATATATAGATTTTATTGTAAAAACACTTAAGCCTTATATTGACAAGAATTACAGAACCCTTGCAGACAGAGATCATACCGGAATGATGGGAAGCTCAATGGGTGGTTTGATATCAATGTATGCCGGCATAGCTTATCCTGAAGTATTTGGAAAAACCGGGGCATTATCGTCTTCCTATTGGTTTTCTCAGGATAGTTACAAACAGGTTTCTGACACAGGTGTAAAACCTTTCAGTTATTTCTACTTACTTGCCGGAGCACAGGAAGGAGGAAATCAGATAGGGGATATGGAAAAAATGAACAATACGCTCAAGAATGCAGGAGCTTCAGAGCATCAGGTATACAAAATAAGCCATGCAGATGGCAAACACTCCGAGTGGTATTGGGCGCGTGAGTTTCCTGCCGCCTACAAATGGCTTTTCAATAAAAACACAACTGCCACGAATTCATTTGATGAAAATATACACTTTGAAGTAAAGTATGAAGAATCATTTTTGAAATTTACAGGTCCTGAACATTTAGTCAATAATAATATGAAACTTTATGATCTTTCCGGTAAAGAACTACTAAACAAACCTATAGGAAAGGAGATGAGAGTCGAAATTTCAAATCTGAATCTTATAAATGGGATTTATTTGATTCAGGTAGGCAAAAATAGTATTAAAATATATCTGAATCAAAAATGAAAGGCTTCAATGTAAATTTCCAATTACTACTAATTGCTAATGATTAATTGTATTCCGACGAGAATTTATTTTGCAAATAATTCTGTCGCCATTATACTCAAAATGAATAAATTGATAAATTAAATTTTCGCAAACCAATTTATTTTAAATATAAATTTCCTATAATTTTTTCAAATTATTGACATATGGTATCTTTTCCATTTGCCCTGGGAATGCCCAGAAGATAAATATACTTCAATTTTGTAACTTTGTACTAGGTCAAGCTGTTTATTCTTTTTTGTCATTAGTACTACAAAGGTAGTATTTTCAGCTTGCCCCATTCTGGGCTTCGTTTCGCTCGGCTACGCCTTAGCTTCACAATGCCCAGAATGGAGCAACAACCTGTTGCACTTATTGCTTGAACTTACATTTACATGAGTGTATATGTAATTTACTTTTACCTGACTGTAATTAAATTGAATGGAATACATAGATTATTATAAAGCGCTTGGTATTTCTAATACAGCGAGCGAAGCAGACATCAAATCTGCATATAGAAAATTGGCAGAAAATATCATCCTGACCTTAACCCTGATAACAAAGAGGCCGAAAGAAAATTTAAGGAAATAAATGAAGCCAACGAAGTGCTGAGTGATCCCGACAAAAGGAAAAGTATGATAAATATGGAAAAGATTGGCAACACGCAGACGAAATAGAAAAAATGCAACGAAGCCAAGGCAGGTCACAAGGAAGTTCTGGTCAACCTTTTGGTTCAGAAAATTATTCAGGAGAGTATTCAGGCGATTTTTCTGACTTTTTTGGATCTATGTTTGGCAACGAATCAGGCAGTCGCGGCCGTCAAACGAAATTTAGAGGCCAAGATATTCAAGCAGGACTAACATTGCAGTTGACTGATGTTTATAAAACACAAAAACAAACCATTACAGTCAATGGCAAGCAGATCAGGCTTACTTTTCCGGCTGGTATCGAAGATGGCCAAATAATAAAAATAGCAGGGCATGGAGGTTCGGGCGTGAATGGCGGCCCTAATGGTGATCTTTATATAACTTTTGCCGTTGAAAACAATACAGCTTTTAAGAGAGATGGGAACAACTTATATAAAACGGTTGATATTGATCTTTACACAGCTGTCCTAGGAGGAGAAATTTTAGTCGCTACATTTGATGGTAAAGTGAAATTGAAAATTGCTGAAGGCACGCAGTCTTCTTCTAAAGTAAAATTAAAAGGCAAAGGTTTTCCTGTATATAAAAAAGAAAATGAATTCGGTGACTTGTACATTATGTTCAATATAAAGTTACCTTCGAAACTCACTGATAAAGAAAAAGAATTGTTTAGCGAACTTCAAAAATTAAGACAAGATGGACAAGAACAATAAAATACTATTACATCACTTTTGCCTATACCATGAAGTTGAATTGTCATTCATTGATTCATTGCACGAATATGGTTTGATCACTATCATCGTTGTCAATGATGATAAGTATATTCTAGAAGATGACTTGAAGGAAATCGAGAAGATGGTTCATTTTTATTATGAGCTGGGTATAAACATAGAAGGTATAGAAGTGATCATAAATCTTTTGTTACAGAATGATGGATTGCGAAGGGAATTGAATAATACACGTAGAAAATTACTAACCTACGAATCTTTGATTTAATCAAAATGTCTTACTTTTATATTATGCCTGCAATTATTACACTTACTTTTAGTCCTTGTATTGATAAAAGTGTGTCGGTGGCCTTCTTAGCTCCTGATATTAAAATGAGCTGTTCTCTAACCAAATCAGAGCCGGGCGGTGGCGGTATAAATGTTTCCAGGGCTATACATAAGTTAGGAGGAACATCTACCGCTATGTACGTTTCTGGCGGCTGTAATGGAGTGAAATTTGATAAGCTGATGGCAGAAGAAAGCATAAAAACTTTAGTGATTTCAAGTATGCAAGAAACTCGAGAAAATATTATCATTGTAGATGAGTCCAATCATAAACAATATCGTTTTGGTATGCCGATGACTCTATTAGCTGTAGATGAATGGCAGCATTTTTTACATCATCTTCGACAAACTGAAGATCTCCAATATATAGTTGTGAGCGGTAGTTTAGCACCCGGTGTTCCACTTTCCATATTTTCAGAGATATCGGCAATCGCAGTAGCGAAAAAAGCTAGGTTGATCGTTGACACCAAAGGAGATGCTTTAAAACAAGCTGTAGATGCGGGCGTATATTTAATCAAGCCTAATTTGGGAGAATTAAGTGCCCTTTTAGGTAAAAGTAAACTTTTAGTGCATGAAATAAAAGATGTCGCACGCAAGCTTATAGCCAGTGATAAATGTGAAGTAGTAGTGGTTTCTATGGGTGATGAAGGTGCCATGTTGGTTACTTCAAATTTTGCACAGCAAGTAAGGCCACCATTGGTAGAAAGAAAAAGTACGGTCGGTGCCGGTGACAGTATGGTAGCAGGTATTGTTTTTTCTTTGCATAGTGGAAAAAGCCTGACGCAGGTTATCCAATATGGTGTCGCTTGTGGAACGGCTGCCACACTCAATCCGGGCACTGAGTTATGTCGCTTAGAAGATGTCGAAAAAATGCTATCTAACTTAGCAATCACGGACCTTGATTAAAAAATGTTTATTGTCTTATTTATTAAAAAGCCTAATTAAATTAAGGTAAATCATTTTTAATTATTGAGGTAATTTTATGAAAATAGGTATGTTCAAATGTAAGGTTACAATTGATTGTAAACGTGTGCATAACAAACTGCACAAATACTTAAATTCCATCGCTACCCCTGCCTGACTACGTAGGCAGGCAGGCTCATTCCCTAAAGAGCTTGTCAAGCTATGCTTGAGACGACCCACGCCAATGCTTTCAATATTAGCGCTGATCTCCGCTTCAGGGGTTGGGGGTAAGTATAGGCAAATGTAGCAAGTTAATTTTTTTTCACAAAAGTGCAATTCCATCTAACTCACCATAACACCTTGATTATCAGTCATCATTATTCACTATTTTTAAAAATAGACATTCTTCCAACGAAAAACAAGTTAGCAAAGAATTTCTTTATTAGAGAAAATAACTTCTATTTTGTTATACACACATTGTAAACCTTATGGAATAAATGCTGAAAATTACCTTCTGAGATTTTGGGGTTCACATAAAACGAATTTATACAGAATGATGTTTTTTAAAAAACCAAACCTTCAATAAGTCTGCAGTAAAAACCGAAGTTTTGAAATGGTGGAAATCAAACCAGGGCAAAAGGTAGCTGGCAGTGCACAAATCACTAATTATCAAATCTTTACAGGTAAATAAGTTGTTACCAAAGGTGCCTATACTTTGCTCATGAAAATGAATAATGAGGAGGTATTGTGTCTCTGGCCAAAAGACACACCAATTACAGTGTAAAAAAAGAACATTATAATATGGTGGGTGAAGCCCTGGTGTGGACACTCAAACGAGGACTTGGTGCTGATTGGAATCAGTAAACAGAAGAAGCCTGGATATCCTGTTACACGCAAATCTTTGAGATAATGCTTAATAATTGCGAATGATTCATCGCTTTTATTCCAAGGATTAGTGCTAATGCTGTGATATAAGCACAAAATATGGAAAGTTGGACAGTTCCCAAATGATGCCATCGTAAGCTTTGAAGACAAGGAATATGTCTTTTTATTGAATAAGGGAACCAAAGTATTTAAATGGGAGGTAAAAGCCAGTGAGAAAATGAGGAGAATTTATTATCTAGTAGATATTGGAATTTTGTTTGCCATCTGATGTTTCGATCATTCCATCTCTATGAATGACTCCTATAAATTATTGACCAGATGTGTTCGATGTGCCCTGATGATGAAATCCTTTGGCTCCAATTCTGATACACAGAACATTAGCACCTCAATACGAAATCCAATGAATAATCACGGTTAACGATTCGTGCTTTGATTGCACACGTTATTTATAGCAAAATCTAATGGTGATACATTAAAGAACATTGAGAATCAACTTTTATAATGTGTTACATGTAGTTGCCAAAATGAAGTCATATGTTGAGTGCCAAGTTTCTAGTCTCCGGACCCAACATTGTTTTGACAAAAACCATGTCGTCTTTTGAAGATGTATTTAGAAGTTCCAATTTCCCACATTCAAACATAAAAACTTAACAAGCCTCATGTTATTGTCTGATGGGGAAAGCCAATATTTTCGTTTCAATCAATGGGCTCCAAGCAAGCTATTTAGACACATCCTGAACAGTAAATCCTTTGCTGGCTATATTTTGGCCTGATATGATGCTGCAATAATAATAGAGTCCCGGTAATTGTAAGTCAGGATTGAAAGTAAATTGTTTTGTTCCGAAAAGTGGAGGAACAAATCTGGAAGTGTAAACCAATTTTCCGTCGCTACCGAAGATGTTTACAGTCAGCTCCTTGGTGTCCGGACTGAGATAGTCAATTGTGATAGTACCTTCATTTAACCTTATTTGGTTTATCTTCAGATCACCTACCGGAGATAATTCTTTGGTGCAATTATCTTTCAATAATTTATTGAGGCTATTCACGATATTCATTCGTCCTTCTGAAACTGTCCTGCTCGCAAGTGAAGTCTTTTTGTCAACTCCAGCCATCAATGCTTCCTTGACTTTAAGTACCGATGATTTGGGATCTTTTGAGACTATATCATGGAACGCTTCACATTTGATGGAGAATAGTAAAGCTGCCGCACCCGCAACCATTGGTGTTGATAGTGAAGTTCCGGAATCAAATCTGTACTTCCCTCTTGATGCCATATCTGTGGTCAAAATAGATTCACCTGGTGCTGAAATGTCTACACTTAAACTTCCGAAACCTGTCGAGGCGATTTCATCAGCTTTACTGGTACTGTTGACTACCAGAAGGTAGTTGCTGGGGCATGTTGAAGGCATGTCTCCTACTACTTCGACGTTGTCATTTTCATTGGTTGTGGCAACTACATTAAGCATACCTTGAATCCCAAGGTTGTCGTACAAGCTGCACCAGATTGGATGATCATTGGCGAATGCTTTTGGTAGTCCCCCGGAATAATTGGTGACGACAATATTTGCTCCTTTACTGCCTCCTGAATTGATATACGCCGTTTTTTCTGCCAAAAGATATTGATATCCTTTGATGACATCACTAACGAAGTTGCCTATAGTTACAGGTAGAATTTTGACGTTCCAATTGATGCCTGAGATTCCCAGCTGGTTATTTCCTTTTGCTCCCATAACACCAATTACATTAGTTCCATGGCTTCTTAGATCATGTGTTCCATTACTATTTTTTAAGTTCCATCCTTTCACATCATCTTTCCAACCATTGCCATCATTATCTATGCCATCGCCAGAAATTTCATCTGGATTAATATATATGTTGTCTTTAAGGTCTTCATGAACAATTTCAAACCCTTCATCGATCACCCCGATCACAATTTCTTTGCCTTCAAAGTTTCTGCCTCCGGTCACCAAATCCCATGCTTGAAAAGCTTTTATAGCTTCAAGGTAGTACTGATCTCCGATACGTGCATCGTTGGGCTTAATCCTTGATTCCAACTGATAATTATACTCTACAGCTTCCACACCTGTTTCTTTCCTGCAATATTCATAAAGAAAATTATCACCAATATTTCCATTGATCAAAAAAAGGTCACTTCCAACTCCTAAATTTTCATATTTGATATCCGCTGCTCTTGAGGAATTTAATGCAGTTTTAATAGATTTCACTTTTTTTTCATTACACTTTATGATGATGCCATTTATGGGTGTTCCATTGCCTGCACACAAGCAAATTGATAACAAAGTGAAAAGGTAGAATGGTATAATTCTCATATATTTTAAGTTGCTTTACCTCCTGTTTTAAATAACAACAATTAATCTTGTATGTTTTTAGTAACGGAATCAAATTTGATAAATTGTACATTTTGAAAAAAAATATTAAATTGAAAATTGATAAAAGCATTTTGTGCGATATCAAAGTATGTAGCTACTAAGAGTATGTATAATTTTTTATTGCCTTAAAATCAATGTATTGTGAACCTGATTGCAAAATTATCACCTTATTTAGTTTACCTGCCTATTGCTTTATTGGCAGGCTTAATGGGTTGATTATTTTATTGCCAGAACCATAATCTCTTGATTTACAGCTAAGAACAATTTTAAATATGCTTTAAACTTGGACTCACTTAAAACATCTGTTTCTGACAGAAAGGGGCAAGCCTAATACACATCAGACAATATTCTATTTTTTGCACAGTTATAGGTTGGCGAGAGCTATTTCATGATTATTTTCCCCAATCAAAGCTTGTTCCTCCATTAATCACTGTCATGACACCAAATATGATCGCCGGAACCAATGCCAATCCTGCCATTAAAATAAAATATAATTTCCCAATTTTTGATGATTCTATTTTTTCAGCGATCAGCGAAATGATCAGGATTGAACTAAAAATAGGGACTGCTATAAAAGTTAACAGTGTTGCCAGATATTCATTGCTAGCCCAGAATATTGAAAATATAATCGCTTCTACAATAAGTATTTCTTTATAATATCTCATGGGTATAAATTTTGATAATTGTTATAAAATCAATTACCTTCCTTGTACTGCAGAAGTATTGCATCATACATAATTTTATTATTGTTGCGGATTTAAAGGAAATTCTTATGTTTTTACTTAGAGTTTGTTCAATATGGCTTCAGCATCGTTATTGATTTTTTCAAAAGTACTGCTTCTTAAGAATGAAAATGTCTTCCAATGGCTGAAGTAGAACCTTAGCCAAATGCCGCTGAAAAAAGATATCAATATGATAGATATAGGTAAATCCAACACAAAAATAGCGGTTGTCAAAATAAGATAATATATCAACAGCAATGCCAGATCTGCCACCATCAGGATCGAAGATTTAAATTCCAGCGCCTTGACATTTTTTTTCATAAAACCATAACCCGCTGTTAAGGGGACAAAATGGAAAATAATACCTGCCAATGCCGGTATAAAACCAATGATCAACAATAACAAACTAACAACATTAAAAGATTTTTTCTTTAGGTCTTTAAATTGGACACCCTTTGACTTGAGATTTTTTTCAAAGACACGCAATTCTTCTGAGATCATTTGACACTTTTCATCATCCAGATTGTCTGTTTTTTGGGCCAGTAAGATCGCTTTGTCCAGCAATTCAGATGATTTTGAGTAGATAGGCGAGTAATTTTCGTCATGTGACAAATTTTGAAGTACGCTCAGCTTCTCAAAAATATGAATTCTTTCCTGATGCCCAAGATGGATTATATTTTTTTTCATCTCACAAAAAACATCATCCAGTATTTTGTGATGACCGACGTTTTTATCCGTGATATATTCTTTCATATAGTTGCCAACCTTGATTGGTGGACCAATTCGAAGCATGATCACTTCATCAAAACTCAAAAACTGACTGAAATTGATTCCTACAGGTAAGATTTCCAGTTCAGATTCCGGATTTTGTTCCATGGACTGAAAGGCAATCCTTGAGATACCCTTCTGCAGCGGCCTGAGTTGTTTGATACTTTGAGTATTGCCTTCTGCAAAAATAAGAAGATTGTGTTTATTCTTTAATACCTGAAGGCTTTCATCTATTGATTGACTGTTTTCACGAAGTCTTGAAAATCCATCTCTAAATCTGAAAACAGGTATCTGATTGGTGCCTCGCAGTAAAGGTTTCAGAAATGGATTGTCAAAGACATCTCCTCGCACTAAAAAATGTAGTGGTTTCGGGAAAAAACAAGCCATGATGAGTGGCTCCAGAAAACCACTTGGATGATTACTGGCTATAAGCTGGGGCTTGGAATCTTGTACATATTCCGTACCTGTGATATAAATTTTTCGGAAAAATATTCTAAGGGTAAATCCCACCAGAACACGAAGAAAACTATATAACATATCGATCTAATAACTACTTTTACACCGTAAAGCTAATAAAAGCTTCATGTCTGGTATCATAAGTGATCAAAATAAATTTTTAATTGTCATTGCCGGCCCAACAGGTATTGGAAAATCAGCACTGTCAATGAAGCTGGCCCGAAGGTTTGATGCGGAAATTTTTTCGGCAGACAGCAGGCAGATTTACAAGGAGATGACCATAGGTACTGCAAAGCCAATGCGGCAGGAACTAAATGAAATCAAGCACCATTTTATCGACGAAATCAGTGTACATGAGCCTTATTCTGTAGGTAGGTATGTTTTTGATTTTCATAAAAGACTGGAAAAATATTTTTTAATTCATGACATTGGAGTGGTCACCGGTGGTACAGGCCTGTATATCAATGCCGTCTTACAAGGTATTGATATATTTCCGGATGTACCGGAAGAGATATCTGTTGAAATCAACAAATGGTATCATGATTTTGGTATCACGTATATTCAGAATCAATTGCTGGAACTTGATCCTGAATATTTTCATAAAGTGGACATTCAAAATCCACGAAGAATTTTAAGAGCTTTGGGAGTAGTTAAAGCTTCCGGACAACCATATTCTTCATTTTTGGGCCAGGTGCCTGAAAACAACATTCCTTATAAGGTAATACAGATACTGCTCGAATTACCAAGAGAAATATTGTATCATCAAATTAATAATAGGGTAGACCATATGCTTTCAACAGGACTGGAACAAGAAGCCCGCAATCTTTACCATCTAAAACATCTGAGAGCATTACAGACTGTCGGATATACAGAAATGTTTGATTACTTTGACGGTAAGCAAGACCTTAGCAGAGCGATTGAAATGATCAAACAAAATTCACGGCGGTACGCCAAAAGGCAAATTACTTGGTTTAAAAAGTACGGCAACTGGATTTGTTTTCATCCCATGACAGATGAAGATATTTTTAAGCATATTTCCGCTGTCACCGGAAATAAAATATGAGCACTTGTACAACTTCATCTTAGCTACTGTTCGGCGATTCAATTTGTTAGTATGACCTTTTGATTTTTTAAACAACTAATTTTTTTTGACCAGAAATATGTTAAAATTTTCTTAAAATATTAGGGGTTAGAGATATGCCAAAACTTATTTTACAATTATTTGTTGCAACAAATGTTAATTATTTTTTTTACAATTAAAATTTAGATTCAAATGAAGTTTTTATTATTTATTGCAAGTATGCTGATTTCATCTTTAGGAATGCAAGCTCAGATGGATAAAGTTGTCAATGTAGCTACCTCAAATGTTGTGTGGAAGGGGGCGAAAGTCACAGGAACACATGACGGTAATGTAAAGTTTAAATCAGGCAGTCTTGCTTTTAATGGCGACGTTCTTACAGGTGGGGAGCTAGTTGTAGACATGACAACCATTGAAGTCACAGACCTACAAGGTAAGGGGAAAACAAATCTGGAAGGTCACCTAAAGTCAGATGATTTTTTTGGTGTAGCGAAGAACCCGACAGCTACTATCAAATTTACAAAAGTATCGTCAAGAGGAGTGGCAGGTGAATATAAAATTACAGCTAACATCACGATCAAAAATACAACTAAGGAAATTAAATTTAACGCAACAGCAAAAGATGGAAAAGGTATGGCTACTTTTAAATTAGACAGATCGGATTTTGATATTCGCTATGGTTCAGGATCATTCATTGACAATCTGGGTGACAAAACGATTTATGATGAGTTTGACCTTACTGTGGCTTTGACTTATTAATTTAAAAGATAAAATAATTTTATTTTGTGAATAGGATATAGAGATTTTTTTGAAATTTATTAAAAATTCTGCTTGTAATTTTTTCATAAATTAAAAAAAAAATTACTTTTGCTTACGAATTAAAAATGAACAAAAGAGTTCGGGAAGAAATTTGAATAATTTAATAAAGATAAACAGGTGTTGGCCTGAAGCGAGACAGTAGTTTTTTTCATAGTTAGAGGGTCGGGTCGCCGGATTCGACCCCTTTCAAAGAAAAAGGATAACGTCTATGAACTTTAGTTTCTGATTTCATGTTTATATTATATTAAAAGCGAGAATATAAATGTCATTATTTAAAGAGACAGTAGTTTTTTTCATAGTTAGAGGGTCGGGTCGCCGGACTCGGCCCCTTTCAAAAAAAGAAACAACGTCTGAGATGTAAATGGTGGTACTTCATAAAGAGACAGTAGTTTTTTTCATAGTTAGAGGGTCGGGTCGCCGGACTCGGCCCCTTTCAAAGAAAAAATCAACGTCTGAGACTTATGAATAAAATAAATGGCTGATACCTTCATAAAAGTTGTCAGCCATTTTTTTGTCTTTAAGATAATTTTATTGAATAATGAAGAGTCTCTTTACCTGGGATAAAAAATTATTCAATTATGTCATTGTAAAATGGCTGTTAGGAATTGACAGTAAATAAAATAAAAATTACAGGTGTATCCCTAAATTACCAATAATAGAAGATGTTTAAAACTCCATTATTTTGTTTCTATATTCAATTTTTGTGGATCATCGATTTTTTGGCATTTGATGGCTACCTTTTAAGTAAATAGCAGCAAGACTTAAGAATTTCTTTCCTACTCGATGATGATCATTTTCTTAGTTGCTGTGAACTCACCGCTCTTAAGTGTGTAGTACATTACACCGCTTGCTCCCAACTGCTCTCTTGTGAATACTTCACTGTTCAAGCCTTTGTTTGCATTGATGTTTCTTACTGATACAACTTTTCCGGTTACATCATATACACTCAATGTAGCTGCTGCTGCATCAGGCATCATGAAGCTCACTGTAGTCTGACCCTTGAATGGGTTAGGCTCGTTTTGCATCA
This sequence comes from Saprospiraceae bacterium, assembly GCA_016718205.1. Classification (GTDB taxonomy): domain Bacteria; phylum Bacteroidota; class Bacteroidia; order Chitinophagales; family Saprospiraceae; genus OLB9. Next base: position 82,596 of record JADKEB010000031.1, on the reverse strand, counting down.
ATGAGATCGCCGTTGCTGGTGCAGTTCTTACTTCTAAGCTTACTTTGCCCACTTTAAGGTCACTGTTGTATGCTTCTGCTGAAGTTATGCCTGATCCGATTGAAAGCATTTCGCTTACTTTCACCGCTCTGTCTGCTTTTACTGTGATAGTAAAGAGTACTTCTTCATTTGCTACTGTAACACCTCTGTCTGATGCATAAGACATAGTCACTACATCATTTGCGATCACTCCGATGTTGTTTTCACTGATTCCAATAGCACCACCATTGATACCTACAAAGCTTGCACCTTTAAGGTTCATAGTGTACTGGAAGCCAGCTACATCATTGAAGTTGGCTGCTGTTACAGCGATGTCTACTACATCACCAGCTGCGATAGTTTGCTCTGCTACAGACATTGCTACTGTGTTTGCGCTTCTGCTTTCTACTGTAGGGTTAGCTACATTGGTAGTAACGTTTCCATTGACATCTCCTATCTTAACAGCTACGAAGTTTTGGTTCATCATATCATTGTCCAAAGAAGAGATGGCTATCTTCTCAAGATAAGGGAATGGATTGCTCGCATTCATAGTCTGTGAAGATATAGGGAATCTCCAACTGGAGTTGTTTGGCAACTCATTGTAGATACCTAAGATCAGTTTTCTCAACTCTACTAAGTCTTTTGCCGATACTGTTCCATTGTTGTCTACATCTGCTGCTATCAACTTGTATGGTGAAGATATCGTATTTATACCTAAGATATGTTGCTGTATCAGCACAAGGTCAAGTGTACTTACTCCATTGATGTAGTCGCCACCTTTGCTTGCTGTAACTTCATAATCTATTCCGTTTGGAACACTCTTCTCAAATGTACCATTAGATGGTGTTGTTACTGATACTGGATACTCAGTGATATTGGCATCTATTGTCACAGTGACATTGTTGACTGCCTGATTTGACTCAGTAGCTACTGTACCTGCTATTCTAGATCCTGCACCACCTGTAGGACATCCGTTACCATTACATACCAATTTAAGATTGACCATACAGAAGTCTGTATTCAGATTCCAATCCCATACGCTTACATTTACTTGTACTTCATTGGAAACCTTACCTTGTAATGCGTCACTTGTCCAGATTTTGCCTGAAGTCTTTGTAGCAGGAATCCATTTCTGTGCTGTTCCTGCAGCATACTCATCAGCTGTAGCTGAAAGTCCTTTTCCTTTGAAGAAATGCTGTGCATTCAAGCTTGTCAATATCGGGTGCTCACCATTGAATGTAAACAACAAGTCTTTTTGTGCTGTACATGGCCATGCAAGGTCTCCGTCAAATGATCCCTTATCAAAGTCTCTTGCCCAAAGCTCTACCATTGGCTTAGCAGTGCTTCCTGCTGGTGTTGCCATCAATGCTGTGCTCAGGTGTACACAATAAGGTGTTGGTGCTTTTTTGTCTTTCACCTCGATGGTCTCTGTACATGATCCAAAGTTATGACAACCATCCGTCACTTTATAAGTCACTTTGTGGTAGCTGTGTTTGCCCTCGATGATATTAGGGAATGTAATTGTAATATTATCTTTCGGCTTGCTTGGTGCCAAATATTTCACCGGTATAGTGACTCCTGGAGCTACAGTAACTGTTGTTCCAAAGTTAGCAGATGTAGCAACAAATGAACTCCATGCATAGTCAGGAGTACCATCTGCCCACTCATCTACGATAACCAACCACTTCAACCATCTGTTAGGATCGTTAGGAATACAGCCACCATCATCATTTGCTGATTTTCTCAAGGTCACTGTAGTCTTACAGTCCTTGCCTGCTGCTATACAGGTGTCCTTACATACTACCACTGGTGCTATAATGTCCTCGAATACAAAGGTCTTGTAGTAACATACTTCTTTGTACCGGTGCAGGGGCGCCTGTTGGTGCATTACAAAATACAGTTTGGTTAGTATTTACTGCTGGTGCAGTATGAGAGTATCTGTTGTCTGCAGTAAAATTCCACACCTGTGTGCTGTTGCTTTGAAGTACTCTGATATTTTGTCTACACGTTATGTATTGTACGGTTGTTGAACCTTTAGGAGTGAATGGTACTCTGAAGGTTCTTCTAATCCAACCAAGATCACACTTATCAAGTTCTTCTGCATCGCTGAATTCAACTGCAGGATTTCCGCAAGCTCCGTTAACTTCTGCTACTCCTGTCTTGTCAAAATTAACTCCAGCCACAGACTTCCAAACACCTACGCTTGTCTCTATCGGCCAGTCACAGAAGATCGTGGCATCTTTAGGACATACTAACAATGGTGGATTGTTGTTTTCAACTCTGATAGTTGACCACGTCTCATTGAAGTTGTCTTGCTGTGGATTTGGATTGGCATCTGTTGCTAATACCCAACATCCGATACATCCGTCTTTGTTACCATCATCCCACACTCTCATCTGTACATCATGTGATCCGAATGCCTGTCCTGCAGGTATATCCACACAACAGAATTTCACAAATTTACCACCGTCAGTATCTAAGAAGTTGTGTAACTTAGTAGCATCTGCTCTCGTGATATTAGCCAATGATGTTGTCCATGTCGACCTGCACCGACTGTTCCTGTAGTCCCAGAATTGTGGTCTTACTACAGTTGCACCATTTACTACACTCATATCTCTCCATGTCCATTGTCCCTGAGCCTCATCTATCAAGACTACTTTCCAGTTCATATTGGATGGACTTACTCCTGCATCTCTTGTTCTGCTTCCACTATTGCTTGTCCATGTCCAGTTGATATTTGCTGTAGGAGATGAGAGTAAGAGAAATTAATACCAGGCATACTGCTGTATGTTCTGTTACTGTTGTGTCCGTAATATCCTACGTTTGAACATGAAGGAGCATCCAAAGCTCTTCTGATCTCGATTCTTACATCACTACAGTTGTCATGTGATCCATTGTCTACACTTGTTGCAAACAATTTTGCACTTGCATCTGCTGTGCCGTGTGCATCATATCCAGGTGTAAGACCTATTACGATATTCTGCTTGGTTACAGGTACTGGTGCTGTTCTGTCAGCTACAGTAATATTCATAAGATGTATTGTCTCATTTCCACAACAGTCTGATGCTATGTACTTAAATGTGGTTACTCCGCATGGTACTCCTGCTGCTCTCCATCCTTTGCCTGCTACCCAGGTAACAGTCAAACCATGAACTATATCAGCTGCTTTAACTGTGATAGTTGGGTGGTGATCACAATTGTCATGAAGTTCCCATACCTCAGGCATCCAGAAGTCTGCTGTACATCCCCATGGATTGGTACTAACAGTTTCATCGTTTACTAAGAAGGTAGGTCCTTCACTATCGATAGACTTGATGATCTGTGTACACTCATAAACATTACCATTGCACCAGTCTAATGTTGTCCATCTTCTGATCACTTTATTGTTGCCTTTGCAGCCTACTGCACATGCTTCAAGTGTAACGTCATTGTAGAAAGTTTTAAATGAACAGACATTATCCAATCTCACGGGAGTTGTACCAGTTCGGTTAACATAAGGATAGGCATTTCTTCTTGATGTTGAATTGCTTCCAAAAAAATCATAAATACCATCAGGTGAAATGTCAACACCACAATCAACAACCACTTCTTTATTTGGGCACATAATTCTATCCTTATTGATAGGCACAATAAAAACAGTATCTTTGCATTTGGCTGTCATGCCACCACAGTCAGTATAAAACCAGTTTCTTAAGATCATACCCCCGCAGTCCTTTCTAAAATCATGTACTGTCAGGAGCGAATCTGAAGAAAATCCACAGTTGTCAAACTTAGCTGGTCTAAACAAAACTCGATTGGGATCAATTCCACTTATATTGTTCCTCAGAAATAATGCAGCACTATCACATTGCACTGTAATTGACGAGTTACAGACTATGATAGGAGGCATTTTATCTTCTATAGTCATAGTACCCCAACAGCTATTATTATTACATCTATCAACAACTGATACAGTGAGCGTTTGGCCCAAGAATTCCTTGTAAGATATTGGCGAAACAATCTTTCCTTTATTTGTTTTAACAATAACTATGTAGAATTCTGGCAGTCCTTTTGCTGTTGAGGTAAATAATTCGGCCAGAGACCCGACTTCGCAATTTTTATCCACACTTATATTTATATGGTTTTTGCAACTAAGGGATGGTGTATTATTGTTGGAAATTACGGTGGTACAGCTTAAGTCGCTTGCACATAAAGGGTTGCAAGGTCCTGTATTGACTGCTTGAATACAAATGATTTCGGGTCCTGATGCTGCTTTTGTTGTGGGTGTGTAAGAAGCTACACCTGCTGCAAGTAGCGTGCCGTTGATGTTATTTTTGTAAAAATTATACCTGACGACCGATGAATTACCTGAAATTTTGATATTGTCGAGTCGTAAGGTTCCAACAGATGATGAGGCATTGTAAGCATAAATTCTAAAACACACAGCATTAGAACATTGATTTAAGTTAAGAATACCTGAATTTAAAAATTGTGAATCTTCAAATCCAGAGAAGGAGCCCAGAATTGTAAAGGTTTGCCAGCCATCAGTAGAGTATCGGATTTCTAAATTTTGAGGTCCTGTTCCTGATCTTCGATAATCAAAGGAAAATCCTGTAATATTTAAAGTGTAACATTCGGATTCTGGTCTGATGCAGACTTCAATGAATTTATTAGGGTCTAATGTTGGAGTCCTCCATGATGAGGTGTTTAAGCTTGAACCCGAGGATGGATTACCTGATAAAAAAGTTGGTCCACCTACATCATTGCTTACACGGACTACTGATTCCGCTCCTGTTCCAATATATATAGGTAATAGATCTTCCTTGTCGAAATTAAAAATCACATTTGAAAAATCAGGTACTGCATTGCTGCAAGTTGAAGTAATATCAGGCATGTAACCGTCACAACCTGTAATCATAGGACTGATGACAGGTTTTGATAGAGATGGTTTGATTGGGACATAGAGAGCATCACCCGTGGTAAAACAACCATTTGCATCTGTAATAGTAACAAAATATGGTCCATATGAAGGAGGGTTTCCTAAAGCAGGAAAAGTAAACGTTGGTGCTGTAACGGCAGGTGTTCCGTTGATAGTGCCTGATAAGTTGGCGTTCCACAGATAGGAATAGTTGGGTTTCCCCCCTGTAGCCGAAGTACTTAATGTGACTGCATCCCGCTTGCATACAGGTTGGACGGCTGAATAAGATATGTTTGGATGACAATCTACAACATAAGCCGGTGAAGCTAAAATGGCATAACAAGGATTTAATCCTCCGGAAAAGCCTACAATTGGAGTGCCCTGGCTCATCGAAGCCAACAATGTTGCGTAATCTGAATTTTTTACATTGACGGCATATACCAGATACGTCCCTTCACTGAGATTGGTAAACAGTCCAGTGCTGTTGGAAGTAACAATAATACCGGAATTTACAAGAACATAAAATTGTGTATAGCCATTATTATTATATGTCCCTGGATTGGCTTGAGCAATGATTACTCCACCATTTGCAGGGATTGGAATTGACCCAGTGCAATCACAGTATACACCGCTTGGCGCACAAATCGTTTCATCAACTGTGGTAGTGCCAGAACACGTAGGTAATCCGAAATTGGGCAAATAATCTGATGCAGTCACAATAATTGGAGCATTGCCGGTCAATGGGATTGAATGATTAAATGGACCGAATGTCAATGGACTACCTGAATAAACCTGAGTACTACCGTGAACTGATACATTATAATTAGCATTGTTTCCACCTGAAACACTGGTAACTGTGATATAGTATTGTGGTGTATAAGCACTAATATCCAATGACATACCAGTCATAGGCTGAGAAATTCCTGTACAAGATGCCACAGCAGTGATTACGATATCATTTAAAACAGTTATGCTGAAGGAAACTGGTATTCCTGTACACGATGAGACGCTGTTTATTACAGAAATAGCCCCATAATAAGTTCCGGCTGCAAGTGATGGCGGCAATAGGATGCCAATTGGATTTGATGTAAGGCCGGTTAGAGGAATATCTGAAATACCTGCTGCATTTGCTGCATTATCAAAGTCTATGGAAAATTGATCCGGAGCTCCTGATGTAGAAGTAAAAGATAAACTGACTGTGGTTGATTTTAAACAGACTGTCGGATTCGGTCCCAGTATTAATGAAGGCAAAGGTTGTACTACGACATTTACCGTACTGACCCCAGAACAGTTATTTACATCTGTAACAGTGACTGTGTAATCTCCGGCCATAGATAAAGTGCAGAGGCAGGCAGACCAGTAGGAGATGTTGTCTGCAGGTTGATAGTTTGACCAGTGCATACCGGGCCATTGCTTGTAATGGTAACGGCAGGTAATGCATTGATTGTATATGTAATACATTGATAAGGTCTACAGGTGGCACTGTCCGAAGTGGGAGAAAGAATAGCACATATAGTGTAACTTCCTGCATCCAAGCTTCCTCCTAAATTTGATAATGTGGCAGAACCTGCACATGAATTGATAACGCTGTAAGGTACTGTACCCATCAATGTTCCACCAGAATAGACATCTGAAGGTGGAGTGGTGCCTATAAAATTCACAAATGAGATACCAAAATTACGTTCTGTATTGTTAGCGATACACAAATTGACCAGATTTGATGCAGTAATACTAAAAGTATTACCTCTACATGTCGGTGCTATGGTGGTGATGTTACCTATAGAAGGACAAACAAAACACCCTTGCGATGAAACACTTCGTGTAAAGTCTGTAAAGCAGCCTGAAGCTGTATTGAATACCCTTATTGTATATGAAGTACCTCCTATAATAGGCAATGAAGGTAATCCTCCACCTGACCCTGACAAAATTCCACCTCCTGCAGTGAACGTCAACGTCGAACTTGAAGCAGCAGTGGCTGTGGCCAGAGTCCCTGACCCCGATGTTCCTGTAGTAATAGTATAAGCATATCCTGTGGCTGCTGGAATGGACACTTCTATCTTTGCCGGTGTTCCTGCAGTACAATCCTGATTTGTTGAAGTACCTGAGACAGCTGGTAATGTTGAAAAATTGACCATCACTGATCCGTAGGTTGAACAAGATGATGCGTCTGTATATCTTACATAAAAAGTTCTACTAACAGTAACGGTTACAGAAATTGGATTCGGAACCTGTATATGTGTACCTGGCAGAGATGGATCATCGTAAAACCAGGTGTAGCTTCCACCTCCTGCACCTCCTGTCGCTATTGGATTTAATAAAGTAAGATTAATAACAGGTGCATCTGAACACACAGTCTGCGATGGGATTGGTGTTAGCATTGGGAGGTCAGAAGGTGCTGTAACAGTATACATTCCGGAAGTGGCACCTGCACAATTATTGTCATCCCGAACGGATACTAAAAAGTATGTTCCGGGTGCCAAGCCAGATGATATATATGGAGATACATCTGAAGTGAGATCATATGATGCTCCTGTAGTGGTATTACGCAAAGTAAATGACCAAGGAGCTGTACCTGCTAATGTAATATTGAGAGTTCCGGAACCAGAGCATGTTGATGGAGAAGCTCCCCCCGTGATAGTTGCTGAAACTATTGGTGAAACAACCACATCTGCCGTTCCTGAAATGTTGGCATTGCAAGTGGATGCAGGAGAAGCAAAAGAAACACTGGTTATGGCATAGGTACCCGATATAATGGCATTAATGGTATATGGACTTGTTGTTACTACAACCGGTGATTGTGTCAAACCGTTGATGGCGTAAGTTACTGAAGCTGAAAATCCTGAGTCTGGATTAGCAAAAGTAATGGTTAATGGCACGGTTGCCGGTCCACAAGCTTCCCCTACGCCCGAAAGCATGACTGATGGACAAGATACACTATATATTTTAGTAGATAAAGTAGGGTTGTTATTACCTATACAGTCAGCACTGCTGAGATCAGGATTTATCCTTGGTTTTAGCCTGAGGGTCGAATTACATGCTGAAAACGGTATTGCATAAGTTGCACATGAAGGTGTGAAGGTAGTGGTACTATAGTTTATTGGACAAGATGGTGGCGCAAGAGAAGCAATTGTTCCAGTACCTTGAGTTACCATCCATTTGTTAATATTGTATATGCTATCTAATGCATTTATATAATTAATACTTCCACTACTGCACTTAAATGCTCCGTTACCACCATTAATATTCGTTTGAATACCATTGGTTCCTAAAGTAATGGTAGGTGGAAGGTAAGTAACATTGGTAGTTATGGCACCAGAGGTGACGATCGTGTCAGACGTAATCATTGAAATAAAACTCGGCATGGCTGCAGTACCACAATAGGCAAATACATTATCTCCTGTATTTGCTAAATTAAAACTTGTTCCGTTAGTCAAAGTTCCAGTTGTAACCGATGGTGGATTTGTTGCAGTCCATGCATTAGTTGCCCCAGCCGTAAATGTTACCAAAGTTCCGGCAGGTACCCCAGTAGATGGAGTTGTCCATGTAAGAGTCCCTTCAGTGGTGGCTAATGGTCCCGTTGCTGACGTCCAGGCATTATCTGTAAAATTATATGATAAACTTCCTGCAAGGGGCTGAAGCACAATCATAGAAAAATTTTCTGGATTTGCATTTGGATTAAATGAAACAAAAGCAAATGCTCCGCTATTTGTAGATGCACAATCTGTTGCCTGATTAGGTGTATTATTTACCGCGATTATACTTTGTGTTGCCACAATACTACTTGGACCTTCATCGTACACATCATTATCATTGTCCGTATCCAGCACCCATTCTATGCTTCCTCCATTTGGAAGATTAGTGGATGACGTTGGGTTTAATGACATTTGAATGATGTCTCCGGGACATTTTGCTCCTTCTAGTGTACTGCAACTAACATCATTCACAAACACAGGACATGCTGGTGGTGCTGCAGCACAATTGTTATTTACAGTTATATATCTGGGTATACCGCAAGCTGGAGCAGCCTCTTCTACTTTAATAATGTAAGTGCCGGTAGCTGCAGCGGGTAGAGTCAAGATAGGACCAGTAAGAGTACCTCCAGTACCCGTACTTACATTTCCGACATCTGATGAAACAGTATATGTATAGGGAGAATTTCCACCACTAAAATAAGGAGCCAAATTGATGGAGCCTGCGACTGCATCTGATGGGCAGTTGATACTGATCTTGGATTGTGTAAATGCGGGCAACACTTTTACGTTATAAGTGACAGATTCGTAACACTCTGCCCCAGAGCAACAATTGGTATAATCATCCCATTGCAGTCTGATAGTATGTGTGCCCTCTCCCAGGCTTGCGGTAGTAAACGACAGGGTAGTGGTTCCGGTGGTAGTATTTGGTATAATGCTGGTCCATACCTGTGCAGCACTTCCATTGACACTGACAACTGAACCAGTTTCGGTCCCAGCATTTCCGGAGGTGGTTATTAATCCACCTATACATGACAGGCCGGATACATGCTGGTAATTATACACTTCCAGTCCAAAGGTAAACGTTTGTGGACTACAGACTGTAAGTGATGCAGGTGGCATCCAAGCGAAAGCAGGTGTTGAATTTGGTACACCTGGTGTAGGGTGATTAGTATTGTTGACAGCTGCAGTGGATGTATTGTTGGTCTGTATGCCGGTTTGCATTATAGCGGTATTAATATTCCATTGAGAAGCAGCATTCATCACATTCGTGCCACTGCCGCCCAAAGATGCTGACGCGATTGTCCCTCTACGTTGATAAGAGCTGTTACAGCCTTTTATATTTGTCCCAAGGTTGATATACCTTGGATCGTTTGTTCCGGGCATAAAATAGTTCACTGCTGGCCCCACAGGACAATCACCTTGTGGCATTAAAGGAACACCTGCTGTCATTGTGCCATCTCCTCTGATACCAGGAGTGCCTAACATGTAGCCTATTGTGCTGGGAGCAACATTGTCTGCATCCCCTGAAGATCCTCCATAAGTAGCATTGCCAGTGCTTGTTGTAGTGGGTGCTCCCCATTTAACAGCATCTGCAATTGTACCATCATGATTGAACAAAACCACCTGATCACCATCTGATATGCCAACATTATCAATGGTAAATCCTGACGCTGTGGGATCATAGTAAATCGCATTTGTAGGATCGCACACGTCAAAATCCGGCACAAGGCCCGGATAGTCGCATTGTGAGCAAGATAGGCCATTGGTGCCAGGAACACAACTATTGGCTATACCTTCTCCTGCAACCCCACCGGCAGCAGAGACGGTTTGCTGAGAGCATGCAATGAGATAAACTCCATCGGCCGGTATAACAGTGCCTGCAGGAATGATGACAGCCCAATCACCATTGGTGACTACCATGCCACCTATAACAGTGCCCGGCACACCAGCGAGCTCTACAATACCATCATTGGATGCATCTGACTGTCCGGAATCTCCTGAGACTTCATTTATGACAACAGGGTTTGTTGGTTTAGGCGGGCACTGTCCGCCTGCTTTTGATCCAAATAATATGATAAATAAAATAATTACTGGCTTGGGGAAGAGCTTGTAAAAATTCTTACTGTTCATTTTGCATGTTTAATTTTAATGATGCTTAGGCTTGAGATTATCGGGGAAATGTTCCACAGTTTGGGTTACATACACAGGTATTTGGGCATGGTCCGGGCAAAGTACTCTGAACAATGCTTGTTGCACTGCTTATGGCGGTATTGGAATTACAGTTACAACGGGTTATAATATCCTGCGGTGGTCCAGATTGATTGTAAAAAGGTACAGCATGGCTCCATGTCATTCCATTATTTACTGAGTACTCGAGTGTAGATCCGGTGGGACAGTTGTTGATAGGAGCATTGATAATTCCTCCGCCAGGATTGCATAAAGGGAAAGAACAAACACTGTTGGTAATTGTGACATTGTTTGGAATGATATTGGAGAATTCCGGACAGACACAAGAAGTAGGACATGTGCCAGGATTTGTGGTGACTCCATTGCTAGCAGGACTAGTCTGAGTATTGTCATTATTACAGTTGCATCTGGTTATTATGGTTTGAGATGAGCCTGATTGGTTATATAAAGGTAATGTGGTCGACCAGCTTGTACCTGCATCAGTCGAATATTGCAACGTTGACCCTGTTGGGCATAAATTACTAGTAGGTGCCAAGATATTACCACCACCCAAAATGCAATTAGTACAAGTACTATTTACAATACTCACATTGTCTGGTGCTGTGTTTAATGTTGGACATGCCAGTAATATTTTGTCCAATATATAATCGTCTATAGCCATGCCATCATCAGATCCTGCAGCGTCAAAACTCACCCACCTAAAACAAAAGGTAGTACCTGCAGGTATGTTTAAGCCAGTGATAGAAGCAGTAATCAATGCTGAATGCAGCATTGATCCGGAACCGGTAGATTGGCCAGGATTTACATAATCCAATGAAGAAAATGCTGTCCAAGTTCCTGTCCCATTTATGGTTGTTGTATTTTGATTATATTCAAAATTGATTCTATCCGAACGATTGGCAGCCCCTACACGCCATGTTTCTCCGGTGTAGGAAATGCGCAATGATGTGATTGTGCTACCAGTACTGTTGGTATAGCATACTCCAATGGAAGGGATCAAAGAACCTGATTGTAAACCACCCAACGCCCTTTCTGAATTTGATGCGAGTCCAAAACTATAAGTGTCACCAGTAGTGGAACTACCGGTTCCGGCTGTGTAGGTGGTATTTGTGTTTGATCCGGATTCCACAAATGCCCAACCTAAGGGAAGCGTGCTCGATGTTCCCGTTGATGGTAGAGTGCTAAAATCTTGTGAATCTGTAAATAATCCATTTGGGACATTTATTTGTGATTCTATAATGTTGACTATGCTAAAAGAAATAGTAAATAATAAAAATACACATCTATTCTGAAAATTTTTCATTGTTCAGGTTAAATTTAAGGTTCTACATTATCGTGACAAAGTTAATAAGTTTGCATAGATAAAAAAATAATTTTATAAAAAATTAGTATCCAACAGTTTATATTATTTTAGTTAGTGATGATGAGATACACCAATAAGTTTTTAATAAAAAATGGACTTTCATAGACAAAATATCACAGGGAACAAAAACCAAGCATATTTATATATTATATTTGTAATATATTGTGATTATGCTATCAGTATTTTGTAATATAATTTGCGAATTACTGCAGTTTTATCAAGTTGCTTTGGCTTTGCTATGTTTCGCTAAGTACGGAACATTTAGGGGATTAAGTTTTAGTTTGACACCTTCTTCCAATTGAAACCAAAGATGGAGCACAGTGCTAGTCCCATGCTTTATTCTTTCGACCACCAGTCTTCCACCGTCAGCTTGGTGGTCGAATGACCTTTATTAACTGAGGAGCGTCCATAAGGGCGACCCTTAAGAAAAAAAACAAATTCCACTTTAACGCACTCATCTCAGAATATAATGGAGATCAGATCACTTTGAAAAATTAATTCTGCATTAAAACCTGATTATCAAAAAAAATCAATAGATTTGTACTTTGACTTTCACTTTTCAAAAATTTAAAAACATGAGAGAGATTAATCTTGGTTTAGTAGTATTGTTGCCACTTCTTTCTTTGCTGTTACTATCTGCTTTTTTCACTATTAAGCAGCAGACAGCTGCTATTGTTGAGAGATTTGGAAGATTCAACAGTATCAGGCACTCCGGTCTCCATATGAAAATACCATTTATAGATCGGATAGCAGGGAGACTCAATTTGCGCATACAGCAACTGGACGTCATCATTGAGACCAAAACCAAAGACAATGTTTTTGTCAAGATGAAAGTATCAGTTCAGTTTAAAGTTATACAGGAAAAAGTATACGATGCATTTTATAAACTGGAGTACCCTCACGACCAGATTACTTCCTATGTTTTTGATGTAGTGAGAGCCGAAGTACCTAAACTTAAGTTGGATGATGTCTTTGAGAGAAAGGATGACATTGCTGTTGCAGTCAAAAGGGAGCTCAACGAAGCAATGACCACATACGGATATGATATCATCAATACCCTTATCACCGATATAGATCCGGATATCCAGGTAAAAAACGCCATGAACCGCATCAATGCTGCCGACAGAGAAAAAACAGCAGCCGAATATGAAGCCGAAGCCGGAAGAATCAGAATTGTAGCTAAAGCGAAGGCTGAGGCAGAAAGCAAAAAACTGCAGGGACAAGGTATCGCTGACCAACGGAGAGAGATCGCTCGTGGACTGGTAGAAAGCGTAGATATACTGAATCAGGTGGGTATCAACTCTCAGGAAGCTTCTGCACTAATCGTTGTCACCCAGCACTATGATACTCTACAGGCGATTGGTGCTGATGCCAATTCCAATCTGATCCTTTTGCCCAATTCACCACAGGCAGGTACAGACATGCTTAACAATATGGTTGCCAGTTTTACAGCGAGCAATCAGGTAGGAGAATCAATGAAGGCTGCCAACAGTACCAAAAGAATCCATAAACCACACGAAAAGGATGAATTCGGGAAGCACAAGGATGAGTAAATAGGCGTAATTTTTTGCGATTAAAAATGGTATCCAAAGCAAATGTTGAGAGGAAGTTGAATGATAAAATTTAGTCTGGCTGAAGTTCATCCACCTCGCCCATTTCCGTAAGATAACTAAAGATTTTATTGGCTTCTTGTTCGTCCACAATGCTGATTGCTACTCCGACATGAACCAACACATAATCTCCGATTTTTGCTTCCGGAGTCATGGATAAGTTGACGTCTTTTAAGATTCCACTGAATGACACCTTTGCAGTTCGAAGGAGGTCATCCACTGTCGGATTCATGCTTATAATTTTACCTGGAATAGCAAGACACATGGATTATTTTTTTGATGTTTTGATGGTTGATAAAATGGCTTTTTTATTGAATATCCTGAGCTCTGGATCTAACCTGATCTATGCTTCCTGCAATGCCTGAACATGTTTCCTAAGCCATGAATACCACTCATCCATGCCATGACCTGTAGTGGCACTTACTTCAAATATTTTTAATTTGTGGTTGACTTTCAAAGCGTATTCTTTGGCTTTTTCCACATTAAAATTGACATAAGGGAGGAGGTCAGTTTTATTGATGATACATACGGTTGACGTATGGAACATATCAGGATACTTTAATGGTTTATCGTCCCCTTCTGTCACGCTCATAATGACTACTCTTTCCTTTTCCCCAAGGTCAAACATAGCAGGACATACCAGATTGCCCACATTCTCAATGAAAAGGACAGAATCTGCAGGTGGTTTTAATCCCTGAAGAGCATGAAGCACCATATGTGCATCAAGGTGACAACCTTTTCCGGTATTGATCTGAGTCACTTTGGTACCGGTTGCGTGAATTCTATCAGCATCATTGGTGGTTTGCTGGTCTCCTTCGATGACAGAAAATGAAATCTCACCTTTCAGGTCAGTGAGTGTTCTTTCCAGGATAGTCGTTTTTCCTGATCCGGGAGAACTGACCAGATTGATACAAAAGATATTTTTAGCATCAAAATATCCGCGGTTCCGTTCAGCAAGCAGCTTGTTTTGGTACAAAATATCCTTTTCCACTTCCACGATGGATTTTTCTCCGTGGTGGTGAGTATGATCTTCTCCCAGATGATGGTGATGCGTATCACCGCAACCGCATGTAGCACACATATTTTATTGAAATTTTGAATTACGAATTACGAAAGAATTTTTGTCATCAAATTTTCTTACTATTTCCCAATCCAATCATTGTAATAACTTCGACAAAAGCACAAAAGTTGCTAAATAGTGACTGCACTTTATTTTATTAATTGGTTTAAATAGTAATACTCTTAACTTTCAGTTCCTTGCCTTCTGTGATCTCTACAAAATAGCTATTACAATTTTCGCAAGTGTCATACAATTTTTCCATGGTGAACAGATGACCACATTCCATACATTTTCCTTTTCCTGCTGTATGGTGGATGATTTTTATCGCCTTGCTCAAAATAGTATCCTTTACCGCTTGTTCCCAGGCAAAATTAAATGCATCTATTTCTATAGTATTCAACTGACCGATTTCAAGTTCAATTTCTTCAATGTGAGTAGCATTTGCTTTATGGGCTTCCGCATCAGCAATTTCCAATATGCTCATGACAATGGAAAGTTCATGCATGAATCAGGACATTTTTTTACGGGCATTTTGTCTTCTGACCATCAATGCAATCACCACAGTCACTAATACAGCGACTACCACAGCTATATGTTCAGGTTCGGTAAAATAATGAATCACAGAAAAGCCATCGTGAGTATGATCGCCATGACCCGGGTGTGCATTAACAGTAAATGGTGTCAACAGAATAAATCCAGACAGTAATTTATAAAATGATCCCTTTTGCATGATATGAAAATTTGATTTGAGACAAAGTTACTATTCTATAAAAATGTACAGTATGACAAATATCATATTGTATTATGATTAACATCATAAAATGATATAATTTAGTTTTCTTAACTTCACGTGATTTTTTTCGTTTCACTTTCAAATAATACAAGAGATGGTACAAGAAACTGTCATCAAAAAATCCCTTACCTACTATGAAGAAATGAGGCAAAAAGGCTACTCCAGAAGAGATTTTATGAAATTTGCTAGTATGATGGCAGCATTTATTGGTGTCGAGACTTCTGCCATTGGTCAGGTTGTAAAAGCTATGGAAACCAAATCAAGGGTGCCGGTAGTTTGGATGCATTTTCAAGAATGTACCTGCTGCAGTGAGAGTTTTATTCGATCATCCCATCCCATAGTAGCAGATATATTACTAGATATGATTTCTCTTGATTATTCTGAGACACTTATGGCTGCGTCAGGTATTCAGGCCGAACAGTCATTACACAATACCCTTGAGAAATACAAAGGAAAATACATTTTATGTATTGAAGGTAGTGTACCTGTAGGGGCTGATGGTGTATACTGTATGATAGGCGGTAAAACGTCATTACAGGTACTAGAAGAAGTTGCAGAAAATGCTGCCGCCATTATTGCCTGGGGAAGTTGTGCTAGTAATGGCTGTGTCCAATCTGCAAAACCTAATCCTACATCTGCGACTCCTATACACAAATTGGTCAAAGGAAAACCTGTGATCAAAGTGCCGGGTTGTCCACCTATCGGAGAAGTGATGGCGGGTGTGATCGTTCATTATCTGACTTTTGGCAGAATACCTGAGCTGGATAGACTTGGAAGACCTAAAGCTTTTTATAGCAAAAGAGTGCACGATACCTGTTACAGAAGAGCCTATTATGATGCCGGACTTTTTGTGGAATCATTTGATGACGAAAATGCAAAAAAAGGATATTGTCTGTACAAAGTGGGTTGTAAAGGTCCATCTACCTACAATGCATGTGGTGTGATGAAGTGGAATGAAGGCACAAGCTTTCCGATCCAATCAGGTCACCCGTGTATAGGTTGCAGTGAAGAAAACTACTGGGACAATGGTCGGCTGTATGAAAGGGCATCCGCATTTGCAGGTTTCGGCATAGAAGCAGATGCTGATAAATGGGGCAAAGTAGCATTAGGGGTAACAGCAGCAGCTATTGCCGGTCATGTTATAGCAACCAATGTCAGTAAATACAAAAAAATCCACGAGCTTGAGTTGGAAGGAAAGGAAGGTGAAAAAGATGTAGTTTCTTAAATTATCAAACTTTAAATAATAAAAAGTATGAGCAAAAGAATTGTGATTGACCCGATTACAAGAATAGAAGGTCACCTTCGGATAGAAGTTGATATAAAAAATGGAAAAATAAAAGATGCATTCAGCAGTGGAACCATGGTACGTCTGATAGAAGAAATACTCAAAGGAAGAGATCCAAGAGATGCCTGGGCTTTTGTTGGAAGGGTATGCGGAGTATGTACATCTACACATTCGCTGACTTCTGTGAGAGCAGTAGAAGATGCTTTGGACATTGTTATCCCACCGAATGCGGAACTTGTACGAAATATTATGCATTGTAGTCTGTATATGCATGATCACGTGGTACATTTTTATCATTTGCATGCTATGGATTGGGTAGATGTAGTCAATGCACTCAAAGCTGATCCTAAAAAAACTTCGGAACTGGCACAAAGCATATCGAACTGGCCAAAGAGCTCGCCAGGGTATTTCAGTGATATTCAGAAAAGAATCAGCAAATTTGTTGCAAGTGGACAATTGGGCATTTTTGCTAATGGTTACTGGGGACATCCAGCGTATAAACTTCCCGCAGAGGTCAATCTGATAGGCTTGGCCCATTATCTCGAAGCGTTGGAATGGCAGAAAGAGATAGTCAAAGTACACGCGATTTTTGGTGGAAAAAATCCACACCCCAACTATCTGGTAGGTGGGATGGCTTGTGCTATTGGTATTGATGATGTGAGTGGTATCAACGCTGAAAGATTGGCTATGGTAGCAAGATTACTGGTGGAAGGCAAAAACTTCATTGAACAGGTATACATTCCTGATTTAATGACCATAGCTTCTTATTACAAGGATTGGGGTGCCATAGGAGGCGGAATAGGCAATTATATGGCTTATGGAGATTTACCGACCAATGGTATCAGAGATATTAATAGTATGAAATTCCCTTCAGGTGCCATATTAAATAAAGATATCAGTAAAGTATATGATGTGGATTTGCGTCACGATGAGGAAGTTCAGGAATTTATCACCCACTCCTGGTACGATTATGCTGGTGGTGATGATATAGGGCTTCACCCCTGGAAGGGCGAGACCAAAATGAACTACACAGGTCCAAAGCCACCCTTTGAACATCTTGATATGGATAACAAATACAGCTACCTCAAGACACCAAGGTGGAAAGGAAATGCCATGGAAGTAGGTCCTTTGGCCAGAGTTTTAGTAGGATATGCCAGAGGCAGGGAGGAATATAAGGCAGTAGTGGACAAGGCACTGAAAGACCTGAACGTTCCGGTCACAGCTTTATTTTCTACTCTGGGGCGAACGGCTGCAAGAGGTTTGGAGAGTGTACTTGCTTCGCAGTGGGCTCAGGAATTTTATGATCAGCTTATCACCAATATCCGCAATGGAGATACCCGAATGGCAGATATTACTAAATTTGAAAGAGAAACCTGGCCGAAACAAGCAGTAGGAGTGGGTTTTTCTGAAGCTCCGAGAGGTGCATTGGCACACTGGATCAATATTGAAGATCATAAAATAGCCAATTATCAATTGGTAGTACCTACTACGTGGAATGCTTCTCCGCGTGATAGCAAAGGTCAGTTGTCGGCGTATGAGTCATCATTGATCGATACTCCGGTGGCCAATGAAACCCAACCGCTGGAAATATTAAGGACTATACACAGTTTTGACCCTTGTATGGCTTGTGCGGTGCATCTGTATGACGAAAAAGGGGATGCTATCGGACGAGTAAGTGTATTGGGTGATTAACGAATAAATATCAATAGCATGGCAACTAAATATCTTCACATACCTCGATTGAGGAGGATTTATGTTTGGGAACTACCAGTGAGAATGAATCATTGGCTCAATGTACTTGTCTTGATGGTTTTGATAGCTACTGGCTTTTATATGGCCAATCCGCTGGCCCTAATGAGTAAGACAGAAGCTACCAATGTATTTACCATGGGTTGGGTGAGGTTTATACATTTCGCTGCTGCATATGTTTTCTTCTTCAACTTCCTTTTCAGGATATACTGGGGTTTTGTTGGCAATAAATTTGCAGACTGGAAACAGTTTATTCCTACTTCAAAGCGTTTTTTTAAGGAAATGTGGACAGTAATAAGGACAGATGTATTACTAAGAAATGGGCCAAAAGGACAAAGAGAGCATCTGAGCATAGGACATAATGCATTGGCAGGTTTATCCTATTTTATAGTATTTTTGATGTTTTTGGTACAATGTCTTACCGGATTTGGTTTGTATGCAGCTATGTCAGACTGGTGGTTTCCTGATTTATTTGCATGGGTTCCTGCCATGTTTGGCGGCGATATAGTGACTCGGCAGATTCACCATTGGACCATGTGGTTTTTTATCCTTTTTTCTATCATACATGTGTATCTGGTCTTTTATCATGATTATGTAGAGGGCAGAGGTGAAATCAGTAGTATGGGAGGCGGATGGAATTTTATCGAAGAGGAGTTTTTTGAAAAAGGGCATCATCATACACCAAATCTGAAGACAAATAATTTGACAATCCAATGTATAACTCAATTTTAGTACTTGGCATTGGAAATATTCTTATGGGTGATGAAGGGGTTGGGGTGCATGTAGCACATAAACTGGAAAAAGAAATTCTGCATCCCAATGTATCTGTATTGGATGGAGGAACAGGAGGATTTCATTTGCTGGGGCATATGGAAAATCATGATTTTATCATTATGGTAGATGCTACACTGGATGATAATCCTCCTGGTACTGTCAGGATGCTGAAGCCCAGTTTTGCCGCTGATTTTCCAAAAGCAATGAGTACTCATGACATAGGACTTAAAGATCTTGTAGTTACACTCCAGTTACTGGGCAAAATGCCCGAAATAATCCTCTACGCAATCAGTATAGCCACGATACAACAACAAGGGATATATTTAAGTGATGTTATCTCAAACGCACAGGACAAGGTGATAGAGTCCATCAAAGCATTGATCAAAGACTTCGATCATTAAAATCTTGGGTGTATCCCATTTTTTCATTCAATTGTAATAAAATTTCATTTTTTTCCTTAAAGAATGGGGTAAAACAAAAGCAATTTTTATTGAAGTGCAATTTTATACCGACGAGAATTTATTTTGCAAATAATTCTGTAACCATTATAAAGACGATAGATGTTCAGGACGATCTATGTCCTGATTATAAATTACTTTAAAGACAAGCTTCGCTTCGTCTTTACTCAAAATGAATAAATTGATAAATTAAATTTTCGCAAACCAATTTAGAGTATGTTTAAATTTTTATTGTCTTAAAATCAATGTATTATGAACCTGACTTCAAAATAATCGCCTTATTTAGTTCACCTGCCCCGTTGCGTAAATGCGTTGATTATTTTATTGTCAGAACCATAATCTCTTGATTTACAACTAAGAAAAATTTTAAACATACTCTTATTTTGAGAATAGGATACATCCAAAATCTCCTGACTTTACTACGTTGAAAGATTTGAAATTTACTTTAGTTTACCATATATTTTAACTCGAGTATGCATTAGTTACTGTTAATGCTTTACCTTTATGAGGATAATTGAAAATTTTAGATGATGATGAAGATTTTTAACATCCTGATGTGTTTTTATTTCATACCTCAAATATTTTGTCAGGAAATCAAAATACCCGCCTCGTATTCCAATATCGGATATGATGAAAATGGAATTTATTACAGGACCGACACTATGCGGCACTATGCTGACCCAGTAAAACCAAAATACTCCATATCCGGGTTAATGGGAAATCCGTTGGGAACCAATGATGGAATCACTTTTGATTTTGGCGACTTTGAAGGCACTATCACTTATGGACTGATACCTTACAATCAGGTGAAGCACCCACTGCCCATTTTCAGGTTTACAAAGGAAATTGTGTCCGGAAAGGTCGCAGTGAATATCAAAAACGACTTCCGTTATCCATATGATTTTGTAGCATGGAAAGAGCGTGCGATGCTGACTATAGGATACAGGCTGACTTCAAAAACCGGTAGTATTGTTTATGATGGCGAGGTGGGGGTTACAGGCACAGGACCATTTAAAATAGCTCCGGCAATTTCTGAAGGACCATTTATCAGCAAAGTAAGTGATCAGGAGGTTACCATATGGTTTCACACGACCAAAACTGTAAAATGTACAGTAGAAGTAGATGGAAAAGTGATTACTGAACCTGAAGCAGGCACTTCGCATGTATTTACTATCACTTCATTAAAATCCGGAAAAAAATACCCTTATAAAGTAATTTACGGAGATTTTTCACAGCAATACGAATTCACTACTGCTCCGAAAGCAGGAGATAGAAAACCGTTTGTATTTGGATATTGCAGTGACAGCCGGAGTGCTACCGGCGGCGGAGAACGAAATATATTTGGTGCCAATGTATATGTCATGAAAAAAATAGGAGCACTGGCACAACAGCAAAATGTAGCATTTATGCAGTTTACGGGAGATATGATCAATGGGTACCTCAATAATAAAGAGGAAATGCTGCTTCAGTACACCAATTGGAAAAAGGCTGTAGAGCCTTTCTGGCACTACATGCCATATTACGCCACCATGGGTAATCATGAAGCGTTGGGTTATATCTTTAAGGATAAAGCCGGTAGCAGGGTAGCTTTTATAGACAAGTTTCCTTACAACACTGAATCTGCAGAAGCCATATTCGGACAAGCATTTGTCAACCATGAAAATGGCCCGTCTGGCGAAGATGGCAGCAAATACGATCCTGATCTTCAAAATCAGGATTTTCCTTCATACAAAGAGAATGTATATTATTATACCTACGGCAATGTGGCTATGGTTGTATTGAACAGTGATTATTGGTTTGCACCGACTTTGAGTGGCAATGTCAGTACTGGTGGTGGTCTTCATGCCTATATCATGGACAATCAGTTGAAGTGGCTGCAAGAAGTCATCAGCAAGTTGGAAAAAGTCAAAACTATCGATCATATTTTTGTGACTCAGCACACTCCTGCTTTTCCCAATGGTGGCCATAGCGGTGATGATATGTGGTACCATGGAAACAATGATAAAAGAACATACGTAGCTGGCAAACCAGTAGAAAAAGGGATCATAGAAAGAAGGGACGAATATTTGGATATTTTGGCCAACCAAAGCTCCAAAGTCGTTGCCATTTTAACTGGTGATGAACACAATTACAATTATATGAAAATCACCAATGAAGTACCTATCTATCCCGAAAATTACCATCATAAAAAGCTGAGCTTCAAGCGACCGATTTACCAGGTGAATAATGGTGCTGCAGGAGCACCATATTATGCTCAGGAAGTATTGCCATGGAGCGCGCACACTAAGTCATTCAGTGTCGAAAACGCCCTTTGCCTGTTCTATGTCAATGGTAAAAAGATTGAAATGAGGGTCATAAATCCAGACACACTCAATGAGTTGGATTATCTGAAATTAAAGTAAATCTTATACATTTAAAAAGAATCGACTGAATGACCAGTTACCTTATCATATCTAT
Source organism: Saprospiraceae bacterium (assembly GCA_016718205.1). GTDB lineage: Bacteria > Bacteroidota > Bacteroidia > Chitinophagales > Saprospiraceae > OLB9. The sequence continues at coordinate 60,472 of JADKEB010000031.1, read as the reverse complement.
GACAGCATTTTTAGCTGCGGTACTTACTTTTTTTTCAGGTTTTGGTCTTGGCACATTACTGGCACCTGTGATGATGTTGTTTTTTCCTGCCGAAGTCGCTATCGCAATGACTGGAATCGTTCATCTGATCAACAATATTCTGAAGTTGTTTTTAACAGGAAAACATGCGAACAAAAGCGTAGTCCTTACATTTGGAGTGCCTGCAATTGTGGCATCTTTTGTCGGGGCGTGGATTTTATTACAGATATCCGAAATGCCGGTTTTTTTCTCATATCAGATTTGGGGACGTGATATGAATGTATATCCTGTCAAATTTATCATCGCCATATTGCTGATGATTTTTGCTTTAATCGAGATCATTCCCTATTTTAAAAAACTGCAATTCAGTCAAAAATGGATGCCTTTTGGTGGGATTTTAAGTGGTTTTTTTGGAGGACTATCAGGTACCCAAGGTGCATTGAGAAGTGCCTTCCTCATAAGGTCAGGATTGTCCAAAGCCGCATTTATAGGCACTACAGCCTTTGTATCCACGATGGTGGATATTACAAGACTGGGTGTGTATTCAGGAGGCATGATAAGACATATAGAGATTTCCAATATTTATATCTTATTGGCAGCTGTTTGTTCGGCTGCAGCAGGTGCAGTCTTAGGTAATCAATTGTTGAAAAAGGTAACTATTGACTTCGTTAAAAATGCTGTGGCCATATTATTGTTGGTGATAGCCTTCGGGCTTGCTTCCGGCCTTTTGTAATAAGAATGTCGATTTTTATTCTATTACTTAATCTTGAAACCAATCCGAATAGTTTTTGATGAAGAGAATTAAAAAAAAATACTGATTTCTGCTGCTTTGATAATCAAATGTTTCCCTATAGGATAGGTAAGAAGATAACCACTAAGAACACAAAAGAAATCACTAAGTCCACAAAGGAAAATAATATACTTGGAGCTTCTTTGTGAAAATCTAAGTGAACTTGGTGGTAGAATAAAAACCCCTTAGGGATAGGGTATGATTATCATAAAACATTTGTTTTCGAAGTAGAGACTCAACCTTGAATATAGAGTAGAAATTTTTCTTCAAAATAGGGTTCCTGAAAATATTTATTAAGTGGGGCAACTTCCTTGTATTCGTGTTTGGAAATCAGCTCCAATTCACTTTTTAAGTCTCCTTTCAAGGCGATAAGGCCATTGGGGTAAATATTTTTATGTGTTTTTCCCAATACTTTTCTTGTCCACGGTAGCAACAAATCGACTTTAGCCACAGCTCGGGTAACCACAAATTCACATTTTTCTTTGATGTCTTCTACTCTCGAATGACGGGTTTCTACGTTTTTAAGCCCGATAGTGCGGACTACTTCCTCAATCACGATCAATTTTTTATTTATGCTGTCCACAAGCAAAAACTGACATTCAGGAAAGTAAATTGCCAGTGGGATACCCGGAAATCCTCCACCTGTACCAAGATCGATAATCTTTGTACCATCCCGAAAATGAATAAACTTTGCTATCGCAAGTGAATGAAGGACATGGTGCACATACAGGTTGTCAATGTCTTTACGTGAGATAACATTTATTTGTTCATTCCATTCCTTGTACAAACCCTCCAAAGCAGCAAATTGATCTATCTGATATTGACCCAATAAAGGAAAATATTTTGTAATAACATTTAAACTCATGTGTTCGACTTTAAAAATTGTAGCCGTAAAGTTATGATAATCAATGGAACTAATCATGATGAATAAAAATTTAAAAAAAGTTACCGTATTTTGAATACATAAAACCTTAACTTTGGGACATGAAATTCATCAGAAGTATTTTATTTATATTTTTTGTCATGGCTGTAATCCCAATGTCTGACATATCGGGACAGGATGATGTTACTATTTCTCTGCTCACATGTGCTCCGGGCAAGGATATTTATTCTATTTATGGCCATAATGGTATCAGAATACATCAACAATCCACAGGATTTGATATGGTATACAACTATGGCACGTTTGACTTCAAGGAAAAGGGTTTTATGATAAAGTTTATGCGAGGTAAACTTCCTTATACCATCAGCGCAGCACCTTACGACAGATTTTTGTATGAATATAACTATCTTAAGAGGAGTGTCACAGAGCAGGTGTTGCAATTGGATTCAACAGAGAAGCAGAAAATTGTGCAGTTTATTGACTGGAATATGCTTAAAGAAAACAAAACCTATAAATATGATTTTTTTAGGGATAATTGTGCCACCAGAGTCAGAGATATTTTGGACAACCATATCTCTGGTTTACACTGGAATACTGACTTAGCATCGGCAAAAACTTTCCGTCAGATCATAAAGGAGTATCAAAAGGATATGCCTTGGACAGATTTTGGCATCGACCTCATCATAGGTGCACCGGCAGACAAGGTCACTACACTCAGTGAAGAAACATTTATACCGGACTATCTTGCCAAGGCTGTGAGAAATGCACGAAAAAAAAGAATTAAACACATCACTGCAGAAGACAGAAAATCAGGTACTTACATTTGAAGCATCTTCAGTTAGCAACTATTTTTTACTTTCGCCCTGGTTTGTATTTGGTATGCTTTTGTTGGTTGAAATTTTTATTTTTTATAGGTTTATCTCCGGAAAAGAGATGGGCTGGGTGAGCATATTTGACCGATTTTGGATTTGGATAATTATACTCAGCGCACTGTTGATGGTGATCATGTGGTTTGCGACAGATCATATTCCGACTAAATACAATTACAATCTGCTTTGGTGCAGTCCGTTGCTGCCTGTTTTTTATTTTTTGAAACAAAGGAGAATAGAATTTAAATGGATACTGTGGACTTTAATAGCTCTTATAGGAGTAAGTATTATAAATGCTATTCCGGGTCTCATGTTTTTGCCGCAATACTTTCATCCATTGGTCATCTTGATTTCCACTATTTTGGGTCTTAAAGTGGTCAGGTGGTATAAGGAGAAAGTATGATTTGTAACCTTTTATAACAGTAAGATGACCAACGCCAATTGCCAATCTTCATAAATCAAATCCTGATAAAAAGAAATATGAACAAATTAGAACTTGAATTCAGTAAAAATGAAGATGCTATGTTGCTGGCGGTGTCTGATGTCAATAGAAAACTTGAAAAGATATCTCTTGGCGGAGGTGTCGATAGGATCAAAAAACAGCATGAAGAAGGGAAGTTGACGGCCCGCGAACGTATATCAACATTGATTGATAGAGATAGTGTTTTTTTTGAAATAGGGGCTTTTGCAGCATATGGAATGTATCAGGATCACGGTGGCTGCCCAGCTGCTGGAGTAGTGGCGGGATTGGGAAAGGTTGAAGGCAGGATAGTCATGATAGTCGCCAATGACGCAACAGTGAAAGCAGGAGCATGGTTTCCTATGTCTGGTAAAAAAAATCTCAGGGCACAAGAGATAGCCATGGAAAACAGGATTCCGATTATATATTTAGTGGATAGTGCTGGGGTTTATCTGCCTTTGCAGGACGAAATATTTCCGGATAAGGAACATTTTGGGAGGATTTTCAGAAATAATGCTAAAATGTCTTCTATGGGCATCCCTCAGATAGCAGCTATCATGGGCAGCTGTGTGGCAGGTGGTGCATATCTTCCCATCATGTCAGACGAAGCATTAATAGTGGAAGGAACAGGTTCTATATTTTTGGCTGGACCTTATTTGGTCAAGGCGGCGATAGGTGAAGATGTGGATCAGGAAACTCTTGGTGGAGCTACCACACATTGTGAAGTTTCAGGGGTCACTGACTATAAAATGCCTGATGACAAAACCTGCCTTGAGACCATAAGAAAATTAGTCTCTAAAATCGGGGCATCAGAAAAAGCTGGATTTGACCGGATCAAAGCTTTAACACCAAGGAAAAATGTATCTGATATTGCCGGAATTTTTCCCGCCAACCCTGCAAAGCCATATGATATGCTTGAGATCATCAAATGTATAGTGGATGATTCGGAGATCACTCAATATAAAGAAGAATACGGCAAATCGATTATTTGTGGGTACGCCCGTATAGATGGATGGGCAGTAGGTATTGTCGCCAATCAGCGGCTTATTATCAAAAATGCTGCCGGCGAAATGCAAATTGGTGGTGTCATTTATTCTGATTCAGCTGATAAAGCTACGAGATTCATTATGAACTGCAATCAAAAAAAGATTCCTTTGGTGTTTTTGCATGATGTAACGGGATTTATGGTTGGAAAGAGATCAGAACACGGAGGTATCATCAAAGATGGTGCAAAAATGGTCAATGCAGTAGCCAATTCCACGGTTCCAAAATTTTCTGTCATTGTGGGCAATTCATATGGGGCAGGAAATTATGCCATGTGCGGCAAAGCTTACGACCCAAGATTGATTGTTGCTTGGCCAACAGCTAAATTAGCTGTCATGGGTGGATCTCAGGCTGCAAGAGTACTGACCCAAATACAGGTTTCTACGTTGAAAAAACAAGGAAAAGCTCCTGATCCTGAATCTGAAAAAGCATTATTTGACTCCATGAAAGACAGATATGATAGCCAGACCACTCCTTTTTATGCTGCCGCAAGACTATGGGTGGATGCCATCATAGATCCGCGAAAAACCCGTGAAACTATATCCTTAGGCATAGATATGGCCAATCATGGAATTGTAGAAAAATTTAATCCGGGAGTTTTACAAACGTGATGTGACCATTACAAGTCTATACGCATTCTCAAATTGATCCTTCTTCCTGTAAGGTTATTGGGTAGAGCATACTCATCATTGGTCAGAGTTTTGATCCAGTTGACAGATGCCTGATTGGTGATCTGCAAAAGGTTAAATGCCTCAAGACTGATCCAGCTATTTTGTGAGAATCGCAATGGGTGCCTTGGTTTTTTGTTTTTCCATTCAGCTTTCCAAAGCTGTACTGAAAATCCTACATCGATCCTGTGATAGGGTTTCAATCTGAAAAAATTTCTGAATTCAAGATTGTTTTCCCTTGGACCATAAGGAAGTCCTGTACCTACTGAAAAGTTGAGATTTACCTTCACATTTTCATTTTTTGGAAGGTAGTCCTGAAAAAACATATTGATTGTCATGAACTGATCTGTTGGTCTGGGCACGTCTGAGACTATCACCGGAACCCTGACGCTATCTTTTACTTCATACCTCAGATGGTTGACACCTGTTATGCTTTCACGGGCTGTGAGGAATGACAAATTGATCCATGACTCTGCATTAGGTACAAATTCACCATTGATCCTGAAATCCCAGCCCATGATATATCCAGTGCTGTTGTTTTCGCCTGCGTATCTGATTCTTACATTGTCCAATTCGTAGGATACCATATCCCATAAGCTTTTATAATATACTTCTGAGATAATCCTGAAAGGCCTGTTGCTGACCTTTTCCCAGGTAAAATCATAGGAAACGCCAGCCACCAAATGGGTTGATTTTTGCGACTTCAAATTCGGATTGATGGTGCCGTCAGGTCTGCGAAGTTCTCTGTACAACGGTGCCTGATTATAAATCCCACCGGATAGTTTGAAAGATATATCACTGCTCCAGGTTAGTGGTTTGTAATAAATCTGCATTCTGGGGCTAAACAATAACTCCTTACTGATGGATCTGTAAGTGGATCGGATGCCACCAGTGATTTTAAATTCAGAGCGGTCATTGCGATAAGTCCAGCTATCCTGAAAAAATGCCTGCAATCGATTGTTTTGAATATTATTTTCTGACTTTAGCACCTTTGACAACAGAACTTCAGAAGATGAGTAAGGAAGAGAGTAACCTGCGGAATCAAGCCTTTCCCATTCATTGATTTTGTCATCAAATTGTTCACTCTGAAATTTTAATCCCCATTGTACAAAATGATTGGTTCCTTTGACGTTGGCACCATCTTTTTGTAATTCAAGACCTCCTTTGTACTCTAAATTGTAAATGGTATTGAACAGAAAGTTTCTGGTATAAGTATGCTGTGTTCCAGTGCCAAGTACGGCAATTTCCTGTCCGGTATTGTCCCCGAGAGCAGTTTCTATTTGCGAAAGTCTATAATATCCTAGTATATCAAAATTTTCTTCTTCAGAGGCCCTGTATCCAGATGCTAAAAACTTCATATACAATGGATTTTTATTTCTTTCCGGCACATATGTGAATGAAAGTCCTCCCATACCATACTGAAAATTGTCCCTTTCCTGACCTTCAAATAAGGTATTTAACTCCAATTGAAAGTCGATGGTGCCTTTTTTACTTTTGCCTGAGGAAGGCTGAAATTGGTATAAGCTTCCATTATAATTGGAGATGAGGGCTACTTGCCATTCTTTGTTGAGCTCATAGCTGACAAATGCCTGTATATCGGTAAATGAAGGCACATATTCACCTTTGATGGTGGAGCTTCCCAGCAGATATGCATTGGTTTTATACCGGGCACCTATGAGGTATCTCAATTTATTCCACGCATTGGCACCTATCCTTTTGCTTCCTTCTATATGGGCTGATGCTCCCAGAAGGCTGGCTGTCACACTTGCCCTGAATTCTTCGGGCCTTTTGTATCGGATATCGAGTACAGAGGACATCTTATCACCAAATTTTGCTTCGTAACCACCGGATGAAAACTCAAGGTCTCTGATAAGGTCAATATTTGGGAAGCTGAGCCCTTCCTGTTGTCCACTTCTGATCAATTGAGGCCTGAAAATTTCAAAATCATTGACATAAATCAGATTTTCGTCGTAGTTACCACCTCGAACATTGTACTGTGAAGTCAACTCACCACCTGCTCCACTGCTTACTCCCAATGCGATATGTGGCAGGATGCTTTCAAAATTCCCGGATGCCGTAGGCAGAATTTTGAGCTCTGTCACTTCTTCTCTCACCATCCCTACGTCTTCGATTTTACCTGCACGCACTACGATCTCCAGGTCAGATGCCTTGGGTACCATCTTGACATTGATGTTTCTTTTTTGTCCGGGCTGCATGGCTTCGACATTGACAGTGATGTCAGTATATCCTAACCTGGAAAATTTCAGCACAATTTTTTTGTTTGGGTCGGTAGTGATTTTATATTGACCATTATTGTCGGACTCCGTTACGTTCGTTGTTCCATCTACGTATACAGTGACAAAATCGATACCTTGGTTGGAATCTATGTCCCGTATGATGCCAAAAACCACACTGTTTTGAGCAGTCATCGTTGCCACTATCGCGGTAAATATCAGGATATAAAATAATCTGTTACTCATAACTTTTACAAACGAATATTTTCAAAACAATAGTGTGTTCGGTTAAGAATAAGTTAAAATATTTTGGGTGAAACTGTAATATCATTTTATACCTTGGAAAGATGTATTTTACCGATGATAATTTTTTTTGAGAAAAATTATGTTTTCATTATAAAGACGATAAATGTTCATGACAACGATAAATGTCCTGATTATGTAAATCACTTTAAAAGCAAGCTTCGCTTCGCTTCATCTTTACTTAAACTCAATCTGGTGGTTAAGCCATTTTTCGCAAATCAATTTATTTAGAGTATAAATGACTGTTATTTGATATTAATTATCTATATAAGGTAGTTTTGCTTTTGAATAAATGAAAACAGGCTGTACTAAGCAGGATTTTATTACCAATAATAGCAGTTTCAAACTAAAGGTTTGACAAGAAGTAGGAGTCAGGCATACAACCCTTTAACCCCCAGATTCTTAAGAGCATATACCGCGAGTTTAGGGTTTTCAGCATGAAATACACTACTGCCGGCCACGAGAACATCTGCTCCTGCCTGCAGGATGACTTCAGCATTTTGTAATCCTACACCTCCGTCTATTTCGATCAGGGTGGACAGATTTTTCACGATGATCATTTCTTTGAGTTGTTTGATCTTATTGATGGTCTGGTAGATAAATTTCTGACCACCAAATCCCGGATTGACACTCATCAATATTACTAAGTCCAAATCTTCAAGCACATCATCGAGCAATGATACAGGAGTATGCGGATTGAGTGCCACACCAGCCTTTGCTCCGGTGCTTTTGATTTGTTCAATGACCCGATGCAAATGAGTACATGCCTCATAATGTACGGAGATATTATCTGCACCTGCATCTCTGTATGATTGTATATATCTGTCAGGTTTTTCTATCATAAGATGGACATCCATAGGCAGTTGGCTATATTTTTTTATCACTTTCACGATGTCAGCCCCAAAAGAAATATTGGGAACAAACATACCATCCATGATATCTATATGCAACCAATCTGCATCAGTATCATTGATCATCTCTATATCTCTTTGCATATTTCCGAAGTTTGCAGCGAGTATAGATGGAGCCACGAGATGTTTTATCATAATGGTTTAATTTTAAGTTTATTTGATGTTCAGACTATTGAGCCAAGCTGAAAAAGCTGCTGCGTTTTTTTGATGTTCGTCATAGTCCCTGGCGAAAGCATGAATACCACTGTTATCGGGTTTTGCGCAGAAGAACATATACTCATGATCTTCAGCATTGATGACTGCATTGAGACTGGATACCGATGGCATACATATCGGCCCGGGGGGAAGCCCTGAGTACATATACGTATTATACGGCGAGTCTATTTTAAGATGCGAAAACAAAACTCTCTGCAATGTAAATTCTCCGGTTGCAAACACTACAGTAGGGTCCGCCTGCAGCTTTTCTCCGGCTTTCAGCCTGTTGAGATACACACCTGCGATAGCGGGTCGCTCAGGGTCATAATTTGACTCTTTTTCAACTATGGAAGCTACGATATATGCCTGTGTTTTGTCAAGGTTGTGCTTTTTTATTTTTTCAAGCTTTTCGTCATCCCAAAAACCGTCATATTCTTTTTTCATCCTTGTCACGAACTTATCCGGGGTGGTCGTCCAGAACATTTCATAAGTATTGGGGATAAACATGGTCAGGAAGTCTTCATTGGTAAATCCAAAAGAAGATGCGGTATTGACATCAGTAAGGTATTGAAGAAATGTCAGGGAATCCGTTTCAAAATATCTGGAAGCTTTACCTGCCAGATCATGAATAGTTCTGATATTATTGACTACAATTTTATGTGGATCCTGATCACCTGACCGGAGTTTAGTGATGATTTCTCTGTTGGATTGGTTCTTTTTGATTAAGTATCTTCCTGCCTTTGGTTTCTTATATTTCATCAGTTTGGCCACAGTCAAAAAGGAAGCGTTACTCTTTAAGATAGATGAGTCCGTCATGATCTGCATCAAATCATCAAATGATGCGTCTGTCGGTATAAAAATGGCTTTACTATCTTCTGAAAACTTAACATTTGAGCCCCATAAAGTTCTGCCTATCAGCAAATAGCCAACAACTCCCAATGCTAAAATGAAACCTGAAATGATGATTAATCTTTTTTTTGTCATATTTATATCATGATTACTTTTAAATTCGTTGGTGTACAACCTTTAATTCCATTTTTTGCAAAAAGTCAGACATCTCCTTGTGCCAACCTCCTTTCTCCCTGTTCTCTAATACTGTTCATCTTCACTTGGGAAAGTGCCGGATTTTACATCATTAGAGTATTGTTCTGCAGCGACTTTGATCGTTTCAAATAGATTGAGATACCTTCTTAAGAAACGTGGATTGAAGTCTTTTGTTATACCCAACATATCATGTACGACCAATACCTGCCCATCAGTGCCATTGCCGGCACCAATGCCGATCACAGGAATGTGCAACGCCTCAGCTACCTTACGACCTAATGTGGCCGGGATTTTTTCCAGAACAATTGCAAAACAACCTATTTCCTGCAGAAGCAAAGCATCTTCAAATAGTTTTTGAGCTTCCGCTTCTTCTTTAGCTCGTACGTTGTAAGTGCCAAACTTGTAAATGCTTTGTGGCGTTAATCCTAAATGTCCCATGACGGGTACTCCAGCAGAAAGAATTCTTCTGACCGAGTCTTCAATTTCTGCTCCACCTTCCAGTTTGACAGCATGTGCACCTGATTCTTTCATGATAGCTATCGCTGAATTCAGTGCTTTAGTGCTATTGCCCTGATAAGAGCCAAAAGGAAGGTCCACAACCACAAAAGTGCGCTCTACGGCTCTCACCACTGATTGTGCATGGTAAATCATCTGTTCCAGTGTGATAGGGAGTGTTGTTTCATGTCCTGCCATCACATTGGATGCAGAATCTCCAACTAGCAAAATGTCAATGCCTGCTGCGTCAAGAATTTTTGCCATGGAGTAATCATATGCTGTAAGCATTGATATTTTTTCTCCCTGCTCTTTCATTGCGTGCAGTACGTGGGTAGTGATTCTTTTTGCTTCTTTTTTTGCTGCTGACATATTTATAAGATTTGAGTACGTTGCCGCAAATGTCCGAAATTTTTCATGATCGAAAGGTGATCAGGGTATTTTATCTTTATATAAAATAAAAATTAATTATGAGTACCTAATATAATATCAATAGAAAAAAGACCACCAATTGTTGATAAGAGAAAGAGATTAGGTGATTTAGAAGTAAATTTGATAATGGCCAAAAATCATAACTCAGCACTTTTAATGACTGTCAAACGATCCTCCTTAAAAACAACAATTGATAAAATGAATGTAAAAATGCAAAAGCAATATCAACAAGAATAATAAAAAGTCTGAAAAATCACACCAGTTTAAAAACCATGACATTTGACAATGATCTAGTGCTACAAAAACAAAATAAATACCTATAAAACTTGATCTTATTCCCAATATCTGCATTGAAAAGCCTCGCCATAGCTATTGCTATGTCTGTGTTTTTCGCCTTGATCTTGAAAATAATCTACTTCGTTTTATTATGTACTTACTTCATTCCTGTAGCACTAGCTTTTGCTCAGCATCATAAAATAGCTGAAGTTCTTAATGTCAAAACGTATTTTACGAATGGACATAAAATGATCAATCAGATGATGAATTTAAATTTAAACATGTCAGGCACTTGACTGATTCGTAAAATATAGGATCGTCTTGCATTTATCTGTTTACAGCTGGCAGAAACTGCGACCATAGTGGGTTTGAATGTTCAAGCTATGAATCAACAGACAAAATTGCATAAAGGGGAACATTAGTGAGCCAACTATCTTCCCGAAACGCACTCATGGATGTTCTAATACAAATGTTTGGTTTATATTTTTCTACATATAGTTTTAAGCTTTTCGCTTGTAGGTTTTCTTCAGCTTTCACTTCTATTGGGATGATTTCATTTGATGATTGGATAAGAAAATCTACTTCTGCTTTTCTCGAATCTGATTGCCAATAGTGTAGATTTTTATGGCCCAGACAATGCAGTTGTTGCAACACATATTGTTCAGTCAATGCACCTTTAAACTCTGTAAGGATACTATTCTTTTCCAGTATAATGGATTTGTCTATTTCTGCAAAGGCAAGTAGTAAGCCTATGTCCGTAAAGTAAAGTTTAAATGCATCCATCTCCACATAAGATTTAAGCGGGATAACGGGTTTTGTGATTAGGTTTACTTTGTGAATTAATCCAGCATCATTCAGCCAAGAAATGGCAGCTTCAAATTCCTTAGCCCTTGCGCCTTTAGCCACATGACCAAAAATATATTTTTTGTTTTCTTTACCAAGTTGGGAATGAATGGAATTCCAAACCAACCTCAATCTATGGACAATTTCTTTGGGTGCATATTTAGAAAAATCGTTTTCGTATCCTGACAATATTTTGGCCTGGATATCTCTCCTTCATCAAGATCTTTTGTTTGGATATAGGTACTGATGGCTTCGGGCATGCCACCTATATAATAATACAACCTAAGATAATGGATGAGCTTGTCATGAAAAAAAATCAATCGATTATTGGGCTTGTCCAGGATCAATTGAGCTAGTTTATCTTCCTTTAGGGCTACCAAAAATTCAAAGAAACTAAATGGATACAAATTCAAAAAATCTACTTTTCCCACAGGAAATGAAATGCCTTTGTGCAATGAAACACCAAGAAGTGATCCTGCCGCTATGACATGATAGTGTGGAGCATCTTCTGCAAAATATTTTAACGCTGTAATACCGTTAAAAGCTTCCTGGATTTCATCAAAAAAAATGAGTGTGTTGCCGTGATCGATCTGCAATGATGATTCAATGCTTAAAATGGAAATGATTCTTTCGATGTCAAAATCTATCTCAAACAATGACTTTAGTCGCTGATTTTTTTCAAAATTTATATAGACAAAGTTGGAGTAATGTGATTTTGCAAATTCCTTGATAAGCCAAGTCTTACCTACCTGTCGCACGCCTTGCATGACAAGTGGTTTTCTGTTAGGCTTGGCTTTCCATTTTACCAATGTATTGATGGCTTGTCTATCCATGTCTATTTTTACACAAAGGTAAGCAATTTGCGCATAAAACACAATTTAAGGGCCCACATTTTGATTGTAATCACATTTATTGAATCCACTTTGTGTAAATATATACAATGTTTTTAATCTAAATAGAGCTATAAACATACTGAAAGGGGAAAAAATGGAATTGAATAGGCTATTTGCTTAGCATAGAACCAGACATCATCATCGATCCACCCACTTTCTAAATGCCTTTGATTTTTCCTCACTTAGAACAAATTTTTTATCTTCTCGTGATTTTAGTTTGACTAAATATTTTGAAGATTTCATTTTTTCAATAGTTTGAATCGAATCAAAGTGCAAAATCAATTGCCTATTTGCCCTGAAAAAAATCTTTGGGTCCAACATATTTTCTAAATCAATTAATGGTATACTAGAAGGTATTCTTTTTCCACAGATCAAATGGATATAAGTCATTTTGTTGGGGGTATTTCATTTTTCGCATCCATTAAAAATCTAATACAGCAAGATCCTTACTCAAGCTACGACGACAAAAACTTGATAAGAAATCGAACACAGTGCGAAAAAATGAAATGCACCTTTTTATTGGAACTTTCTAGGTAATCTATTTCTTCTATCTTGATATTTATAATTTGTTTGCCCATCGAAACTTGAAAATGAGATTTGTACTTGGAAAATTTGGGTTCATCTTCAAAGGTCATTATTTTTTTTGCTTTTTGAATTGACTCCAATAAATGATCAATCTGAATGGGTTTTATTAAAAAGTCGACTGCATTAAGTCTAAATGCTTTGGGTGCAAAATCCTTATTATTAGTGGTAATTATAATGTTTTTAGTAAGTTTTGTTATATCTATGTGTTCAAAAATATTGACAGTGTCAAAATATATATCTGTAAAAACGACATCAACTTGGATTGAATTTTTATCACAAAATTCATTAAACATTTTTAAGTCGTTAAATTGATTAATTATTTGAATATCAGGATTCATTTCCTTTATTGAAGTGCACAATGTCTGTGCATCAGTTTCATTATTATCCAGTATAATAGCAGTCATAATATAAAATTATATTTTTTACTTATTTGCAGATAACATCAAAATCCTTTAAACTGTATATGCAAAGTCACAATCCCTGCTGACAATCCATCACTTCTATTGTACAAAGCTCCACGCAGTTCTACCTGACTGATGGCAAATAAATTGGCTATGGTTTTGAATGGTGTATGCCTTACTCCCACACCATAAAACTGACTATCAAATCCAGATAAATCATAATCGCTACTAAAAAATTCGGCACCTGATTTGTTTTCTTGGTAAGGAGCGAAATAATCAATTTTGGACTGACGGTAATATCTGTAGAATGGACTTATTGAAGTAAATGGTGTTACCTTATACGGTAACTCCACATGTATCGTATGAGACGTCAAGCCCCAATCATCCTGATAGTACCTGTAAAATGACCGAATAACGAACTTCTCACCCATAAAATAGTTAGCACGCAATCCGATGGGAACTTTAAAACGTGTCCCTGGCAATGTCTCCCGCAGGAGCGATCCGTCATCAAAATACACCCTATGAAACGGTGTGCTCAACAAACCACTTTGGTACGCCAAATCCAAAGTAAGTGCCATTTGAAATCGCTTAGACATCACTTGTGAAAGTGTCATGGATAGATCAAATGAATTTCTGGCTGCATTGCCTATTTCTCCTTTCCTTTGCTGCCTTGCGGGTAGATTGGCCCTGAATTCCGTGGGCACAATTTGGCTGTAAGTATCGAAAAAAACATTAGCCTTGGCGCTGAATTCGGTATTTTGATTTTTAGACTTTTTATTAAAATTAAAACCGCCACCTATAGAAGTGTAATCATATTCTTTCGAAAAAGCAAGGTTTCCACCTAAGCCTACACCCGTTTTTTCATTTTCTACACTATAATTGACAGAAGGATAAAACCTTACATCCGAAGAAGATGCCGAAGAAACCTTGGCGTCGATCTTATCTGACGATGCTGATGTATAATAATCTATGCCAAACTCCGCACCATAAGTATATTTTTTGCCACGGCCATCATATCTATTGAGTTTCAGGTCAATGACATTGGCAAAGTCGGAGAGTTTTTCAGTCCCTACGCCACCTGTGATGGCAGAATGATTGCCCTCCTGATGGTAGTATGAAGACATGATATTTGCTTCTTCAAAACTCAATGCCTTTTTCTTATATATTTTGGTACTGTCTATAACAAAACTTTGGGCATAAATCTGCACCAAGGATAGGATGAGCCCAAGGAAACTTAAATTTATTTTTAACATCTTATTTCTTTTGAATTAATTACAACCACAGCCGCCGCCACTTTTGCCTCCAGTAGCGCCTGATGAGCCTTCTCTGTACAACTGAAAATTAATCTCCAGTTTCTCAAGTTTTCTTAAAGCTAATGTCATTTCCCCATCATTGAGATAAGCTTTTTCTGATGATTTTACCGTACTACATGAGCTCATTAATAGGGTTCCAAAGATCATTAAGGCTGAAATAAAAAATCTTGATTTTTTAAGTACGTTCATTTATTGGATTTTAACATTTTTTGAATAATAAATTTTGTCATTTTGATCAATGATGATGGCTTCTACACCGTTGAGTTGGTTGATCATATGCAATCCTGCATCTCTTCCCATGACGATAAGAGGTGTGGTGAGAGCATCCGCCAATTCAGCATTTTGACATAGTATAGTCACAGATTTCAATCCTTGTGCAGGCATGCCAGTCACAGGATCAATGGTATGTGAATATCTTTTCCCATCGATGATGACATACTTTTTATAATCTCCACTGGTGGCCACAGATTTATTGCTGATTTCAAACTGACTGAAAAGATTTTGTTTATGGTTTGGGTCTGCAATGCCTATCGTCCAAGGTCTTCCATTGATCTGATTTCCCCAAGCGGTCAAGTCTCCCGCTGCATTGACTACACCACTTTCTACACCCTTGGAGATCATTACTTTTTTGGCCATTTCTGCTGCATAACCTTTGCCGATACCACCAAATCCGATTCGCATGCCCTTATATTTCAAGAAAACGGTTTTTTCTTGGGCATCAAGCACTAGATTTCTATAATCTACCAATTTCACGGCTTTTTTGGCTATCTTTGGATCGGGCAATTGGGCCATCTTAGTATCAAAATTCCAATATTTTTTATCTACCGATCCATATGTGATATCAAATGCTCCTTGCGTAAGATTAGAAATTCGTTGGCATCGTTCGATAAGATAGAAAACTTCAACAGGAACTTGAATAGGAGACACTCCAGCATTTTTATTGATTGATGCAGTGATACTATCTTCAGAAAAAGTAGTCAATAAGGCTTCGATTCTTCTGACTTCCAAGATACCAATTTCAACTGCTTGTTTACAAACTTCTAAAGACTCATGGACAGCCGTTAATTCAAACTGATTGCCCATGAGTTTTAAAGACTTTGAATGAGAGATAGATGGTTTTGTCACCTGATCAGTCATCTTCCCCGTTTGTTTCAATGGTAGCAGGTGTAGTGTTTTGTGTTCCATCGTACCCTACCCTGATTTCTGTATGTCTGATCTCTCCACCTGAAGTACCTGTCATTTTACCGAAATACAGACCAGCCAATCCAAGACACAAGACTGCTATTGCAATATAATTGGCAAATGATTTTTGTTTCCAGTATGCCCAAAAGCCTATCAAAGACACAAAACCAAGTATATAATTGATGATAGCTAGGGTTTCTGCCTTCTCCTCATGCTCATGTATCAATTGTTTGGTGACGTCGGGTAATTTTTCAGCTATTTCTTCCGCACCTTCACCGGTGTACATGGCTGGAAAAGTGAGAATGGCTCCTAAAATAAACACGCCCAAAGCTGTCCTTTTGACAACATCAGAACCAATAAAAAAGCCTACTATTAAAATCAAAAGACCAACGATAGGTACGATGATCGGGAAGTGATTAAACACTAAATGCAAATGTGCGTCGTTCATGATAAATATTTTTAAAAATTATAAATTACTTTGTTTTCTTTTTTTGCCACAAAGGCTCAAAGACCATAAAAACAAAACCAAACACATGGATGAATAAATGATATTACTTTGTGACTTCGTGTCTTAGTGGCAATACAATCTATCCAGCTACTTGTACACCGATCAAACTACCGATACCATAAGTTATCGCCGCTGCAGCCAAGCCAAAAATGACCTGTCGCATACCAGAAAACCAGATACTTTTGCCTGTAAAGAGTGTGATGGCCGATCCTATGATAAATAAGCCAATGGCACTTACCACTGTACTCAAAATCACAGCATTAAATCCTGATAAAAAGAAAAAAGGAAAGACCGGAATAATAGCACCAATCGCAAATAATAAAAATGAAGTTATCGCCGCTTCCATGGCTGAGCCTTTGAGTTCTTCACTATTGATACCTAATTCTTCTTTGACCAGAATTTCGTGTGCTTTACTTTTATCTTTTATGATTTCAGCAGCCATTTCTCTGGCTTGAGATTCTGGAATTCCTTTGGACATATAAATGAGGGCGATTTCCTTTTCTTCGCCGGCAGGATTGACTTCAAGCTCTTCCATTTCGAGATTCATTTGGTTTTCGTAGAGCTCTTGAGAGCTTTTTACAGAAATCCATTCGCCTAGAGCCATAGACAAAGCACCTGCCAACAAACCTGCCATACCTGCCAGTAACACTTCATCATTGCCACTGGTGGCTCCTGCTATACCCATGACCAAACTGAAATTGGATACCAAACCATCATTGCCACCTAGAACAGCTGCTCGCAATGCGTTGCCACCTACTGACCTGTGTCGCTTCTCAAATCTAGCAAGATTGGAACCTGAAACTTTGGTCTGATTGTCCAATAAGTTTTTCAGAATGGTTACATGGGCAGTATCGGAAATAGATGATGAATCAGGCTTCAATTTTTTTCTGGTATTAATTATTGTGTTTGAAAGACTTTTTTCTGTGTCCATCAGCACGCCAAGGATGTAGTCATAACCCATCACCTTGCCTATAAATTGAAGCATTTTAGCTCTACCCGAAGGTGCAGGAAAAGGCTCTGAAGGTATATTGTGCTTTGCCATAAAAGCCAGTGCATGACTTTTTTCAATGTCACTCATCTGACGAAATATCTCTGCTACGTTGGGATCTTCTTCGTGTGCCGCTAATATTCCGTATAGATAACTGGCATCAACTTCAGTTTGAATGTTTTGGTTTTTCATTTTCAATTTTTATTTATTGATTTTAAAATATCATTCATCATTTCTATCTGCACTTTTTGTATTTCAAGCAATTGTTCCTGCTGATAGATAATCAAATGATCTATTTTTTCGTGAAGTGCTTTGATTTCGAGCTCGGCTTTGAGATTGATCATATAATCCTTTTTTGAACGCTCTCTATCTTTTTCTTCCTGTCTGTTTTGGCTCATCATGATCACTGGTGCCTGAAGGGCAGCAATGCACGATAATATCAAATTTAATAAAATAAATGGGTAGGGATCAAATCCTTTGTTATAGAAAACAACAACATTAATACTTATCCATACAACTAGAAAAAGGCCAAAATAGCTTATGAATGTCCAACTGCCACCAAAGCTTGCAACGTGATCAGCCATACGCTGCCCCATAGTAGTTACTTCATCCTTATCTACAGCCAGTTTGTCAGTAATGGTAGTTCTTTCTTTAAATTTTTTCATCACCGTTTTTTCTAGATTTGTGATGGCTTTCAACTCCTGCGCAAGATAATCTGTGATATATTTCTCCCGAAATTCATTCAACTCCTGCAAAGTAATGAATGAATCTTCATTGAAATCAGGATATGACTCTTTGATTTTAGTGAAGATAGCAGGTCTGATTGATCCACCCGTGACCTGTTCTCTCAATGGAAAATTAATTTGAGAGATATCACTTTTAAATTGTTTCATATATTTTTTGGTTTAAAATACCTTAATCAAATATTACTCCGCCACATTTTTCATCTTCATCAATAATGTGTACGCACCTTTAGTAACAACTTTTTTACCTGTAAAGATTTGAAAATTAATGATTTGTGTTCTTCCTGCTTCTTGTTGGCCTGGTTGAATCTCTAGCATTTCAAAACTTTGATTCCCCTTTTCAACAAATATAAATTCCTTGCCTTCAAAACTTACTATGGCATCATTCGGAACTGTCCAACTTTCCGCGCGATTTGCTTCTATCTCAGCATTCATATACATGCCTTGCAGCAAAGACGTAGATCGACCATCTACCGAACAAATTATATTGGAGAAGCCTTGTTCTCCTATACTAGTGACGATGTGGTCGATTTTCCCATTCATCTTTTGATCTGGTTTCCCATTTGAAAATGCCAATAACTTTTGCCCTGGCTGGAGATAAGGAAGGTCCTTCTCAAATGCCTTTAGGACTAGCTTTGCTCCATTATTGTCTATCATCCTTATCATGTCTTCTCCAGCTTGAACATACTTACCACTATTGACCAATACTTCTGTTATGGTACCTGAGGCAGGGGCGGCAATTACAATCTGCGATGTCATATTATCGGCAGAAAGTGTCGCCGGATTGATGTGGATGAGTTTCAGTTTTTCGCCGAGTGATTTCACCAAGATTTGATTTTGTCTGACTTTTTCATCAGCCAACTGCAATACCTTTTCGCTGGCTGCTTGATTTTTGGAGAGTTCTGACTGACGATCAAAATCCAATTTTGCAAACACCAAAGCATTCTTAGCAGAAAGATAATCCTGCTGCAATTGAATATATTCCTTCTCCTCTAGGCGGACCAATGTCTGACCTTTGCTTACCTTCATACCAGGCATCAACTTGATCTGACGTACAAATCCTGCCATGGGACTGCTCACAGTGATGGTATTCTCGGGCATCACTTCTATTTTACCGTTCAGATATATGACGTGGCCTATGTTCATTTTCTCAGGTAGTGATAGTTGCAACTGTGCATTTTTGAATTGAGCATCAGTAAGATCAACTATGGATTCCATGACTACTGCAGGTGCAGTTTCTGCTGGAGATTCTTCTTTTTGCTTACAGCTATGAAATATTCCTATTGAGAAAAAACACAATAATAAATTAATTTTATTATACTTGTCATTTTTAATTTTTATTTTAAATATTTATAAAATATTTTTAATTCTTCTAATTATTACTGGTCAGATAATGCAGATCAATGATGTGCGATTAAGATTCCGTTTTAGCTCAAGGTATTCGCTTTCTATATTTATTGCCTGATTGGTCAGCATGACATATTCCAGGTAATTGATTTGCCCACTGCTAAATTGCTGTTCGGAAACACTACGGATTAATCGTGCATTGGGTAAAGCACTCTTTTCGTATTGTTCCAATTGTGCCATAGTTGCATTATAGAGCACATACTTTTCTTGAATTTGAGCATTGATCTCTGATTTTTTGGCTTCGTACATATTGGCTTTGACTTCTTCCATCATTTGAGCAGACTGTATAGATGCTCGGATGCCTTTTTGGAATATCGGAATGCCCACACCAACTTGAAAACTACTAAATCTATCGCCACCCTGATAAA
Organism: Saprospiraceae bacterium; assembly: GCA_016718205.1. Lineage (GTDB taxonomy): Bacteria > Bacteroidota > Bacteroidia > Chitinophagales > Saprospiraceae > OLB9. Next base: position 40,622 of record JADKEB010000031.1, on the reverse strand, counting down.
CTACATTGTCAGCACCTGTACCTCTAATGCTCACATTTCTATAACCTGCGCTGAGTTCCGGCCATAACGCTGTCTTTTCAGCTTGAGTCATGGCTCGGGCTGTTGTTATTTCTTGTGCCGCCATTTGCAGGACAGGATGCTTTTGTAAGGAAAGGCTGTCGAAAAATATACTGTATTTCAATATGCTAAAACCATCGGTTTGCGGAACATACTTTCGGCCGTCATTGAGATACCATTGCAACTGAAGGACGACATATTCTTTCATCCTGCCGATCATGGACAATTGATTGGATATGTTGAGTTTTTGTTGCTCCGCTGTTGTTTTTTCGAGGACATCTGTTTCGCCTTTTTGCCATCTTAAAAGTGACTTCTGTACGAATGCATTATATAAACTATCCTGATTTTTCAACAAGTTTTCTTTTGCTGTCAGATAGTTATACTCCATAAAAATCTGATCCAATTGTTGGCTGATTTCTGCTTCGCTTAGTTTGAGATAGTATTCTGCAGTTTTGACCTGTTGCTGATAGGCTGCAGCCCGACGTTGATACACTTTCGGCAAACTGAATGTCTGTGAAAAACCCAGACCTGTATCAAAGTAAGCGCTATTGAATTGCCCCAATTCTGCATTGATTTGCGTCGGTGCAAAATTATAGGCCGTATTGACCAGAGCCTGCTGATACTTCACCAAACCGGCATCTGACCTGAGTCTTGCATTGTTGGCTTTTGAAATTTCAACAGCCTTATCAAGATTGATGACTTCCTGTCCAGATAGGTGAACAGATATCAACCAGATAAAGACAACGACGATATTTTTTATTGTAAGGTTCATACTATTTGTTTTTGTGAATCAATTTTTAATGAATGATCATTCCATTTACTTATTTTCATGGTATGGCAATTCAGTCATATCTTCCTTCTGTATACTCTTCCTTTCAAAAAGAATGTACAAAATAGGGAGAACTATGAGGGTCAAAAAAGTAGCGACCATCAGTCCGCCGATCACTACTGTAGCCAAAGGTCTCTGCACTTCTGCGCCAGCACCATTGCTGATAGCCATAGGTAAAAATCCTAGTGATGCTACAAACGCCGTCATCAATACCGGTCGTAAACGCACCTTCGTACCCATGAGCACTATCTTACGCAGATCTTTCCAACCTTCTTCCCTGAGCCTGTTGAACTCTGCTATAAGGACAATACCGTTGAGCACTGCTACCCCAAACAAAGCAATAAAACCCACTCCAGCGCTGATACTGAATGGCATACCTCTGAAAGCTAGGAAAAAGATTCCACCAATCGCTGAAAGCGGTATGGCCGAATAAATCAAAAGACCTTGTCTAACGGAATTGAAGGCAAAAAATAAGAGTATAAATATCAATATCAGGGATACAGGTACAGCGACCATCAGCCTGTTTTTAGCCTGATTTAGATTTTCAAAAGCACCACCATAAGTGATGTAGTATCCTGCTGGAAATTTGATTTGACTATTGACTTTGCCTTGCAATTCGGTTACGATGCTCTGAACATCTCTGCCCCTGACATTGAAGCCGACCACAATCCTGCGTTTGGCATCTTCTCTTTGTATTTGATTGGGTCCGTCTTTGATGGAGACATCAGCCAATTTGGATAGCGGCACTTGCTGCCCATTGCCGATAGGTATAAGCAGTTTTTGGGCATCTTCCAGGCTTTGTCGAGATTCTGATTTTAACCTGACTACCAGGTCAAAACGCTTTTCGCCTTCAAAAACCATACCTGTACTTTGCCCTGCAAACGCCATATTGACCGCTTTGTTGACCTCTGAAATACTTATATTGTATTGGGCCAATGCATTTCTGTCATAGGAGATGATGACTTGAGGAACTCCAGTCACTGCTTCAACATATAAATTCTGTGCTCCTTCCACTGTGTTGACCAATTCGCCAATATGCTTTGCATAATGAGCCAAAGTGTCCAAATCTTCTCCAAAAATCTTGCATACTACATCCTGTCGCGCTCCTGTCATCAATTCATTGAATCTCATCTGTACTGGATATTGGAATCCTGCCGTGATACCGGGCACATCTTCCAGTTCCTTGCTCATTTTTTCGGCCATCTCGTCAAAAGTTTTGGCATTTTTCCACTCTTTCTTAGGTTTCATGATCACCATCATATCGCTGGCTTCCATAGGCATAGGATCTGTAGGTACTTCGCCGCTTCCGATCTTTGTCACCACTTTTTCTACTTCCGGAAATCGTGTGAGTAGGATATGGGCAGCTTTTTGGGTAAATTCTACAGTCGTATTCAGATTACTACCGGTAAGTACCCTTGTATCTACAGCAAAATCTCCTTCTTCCAGAGCAGGAATAAACTCACCACCCAATCGGGACATGACCCATACAGCGAGCAAAAACAATACAACTACTCCTGTTATGGTAAGCTTTGGGATTTTGACAAAAAACTCAAGACTTCGCTGAAAAATTATTTCCAGTTTGACCATCACCCTATCCGACCAGTTGAGTTCATGTTTCAATTTTTTACTCAGCACCAAGGTGCTCATCATCGGAATGTAGGTCAATGAAAGAATAAAAGCACCCAAAAGAGCAAAAGCGACAGTTTGAGCCATCGGCATAAACATTTTACCTTCGATACCTTCCAATGTAAAAATAGGCAGATAAACGATCAAAATAATCACTTGTCCGAATACTGCACTATTCATCATCTTACCAGCTGAATATTTCACTTCCGTATCCATCTGATGGGATGTGAGTCGCTGTATGCCCTTGTAATGCTTGCTATGTCCTAACTGATGCATCACCGCTTCGACTATGATCACTGCACCATCTACAATCAATCCAAAATCCAAGGCACCAAGACTCATTAGATTGCCACTCACGCCAAATAGATTCATCATAATAATGGCAAACAACATTGCCAATGGAATGACTGAAGCCACCAATAGTCCGGCTCTAAGATTGCCCAAGAATATGACCAATACAAAAATAACGATCAAAGCACCTTCCATCAGGTTGGTCTGTACTGTACTGATGGCATTGTTGACCATTTTTGTTCGATCGAGAAAAGGTTCAATTTCTACGCCTTCTGGTAGCGTTTTCCTGATCTGATCTATGCGGTCTTTCACATCTTTGATCACTAGACTACTATTCGCTCCTTTAAGCATCATCACTACTCCTCCGGCTACTTCACCCTGATCATTGTAGGTCACGGCTCCGTACCTGGTGGCATTTCCTTCGGTCACTTCTCCTATGTCTCTTATAAGTATTGGTGTACCAGATACAGATTTGACCGTTATTTTGCCAATATCATCTTTTGAACCAATAAGTCCTTCTGTACGAATATAAAGAGCGGTAGCATTTTTTTCAATGTATCCGCCACCGGTATTCTGATTATTAGCTTCAAGGGCATCGAATACATCATAAATAGTGACCCCATGTGCATTGAGCTTATTGGGATCGACGACAACCTGATATTGTTTGAGCTTACCGCCAAAGGATGAAACTTCAGCGATACCTTTGACGCCCATTAACTGTCGACGGACTACCCAATCCTGAATGGTCCTGAGTGAAGTAGCATCATATTTGGATTCGTATCCTTTTTTGGGCTTAACTACATATTGATAGATCTCACCCAATCCAGTGGCTACAGGACCCAACTCTGGTATACCTATGCCTGGCGGAATTTCTGTTTGTACTTTTTGCAGTCTTTCAGCTACCTGCTGTCTTGCCCAATAAACATCTATCTTATCATCAAAGACCATGGTAACCAATGATAATCCAAATCTCGAAAAACTCCTGATTTCTTTGAGTCCTGAGATATTACTGTTGGCCTGTTCTATAGGGAAGGTGACCAATCGTTCTATGTCTGTCGCCCCAAAAGAAGGAGCCTGAGTGATGACAAGAACCTGATTATTGGTGATGTCAGGTACAGCATCAATGGGTAATTTTGTGGCTTCGTATGCGCCTACAGCAATCAATGCTATGGTCATTAAGCCTATAATGAGCTTATTGTTTATTGAAAACTCAATAATACGATTTAACATATTTGATGTTTAAAAATTTCCTGAATGACTGAAAAAAATCGTCGCCAATATGGAAAGGCACATAAAAATTCAGCCCTATTGAATCATGCGGATAAGTCGGAAGCCTTTTATTCTAGTATGATATACCGACGATAATTTTTTTTTAAGAAAAATTATGTCTTCATTATAAAGACGATAAATGTCTTTAAAGACAAGCTTTGCTTCGTCTTTACTCAAAATCAGTAAATTAGCTAATGGATTTTTTGCAAACCAATTTATTTTGAGTATAAAACAACCATAATATGAATAAAGAAACACTCAATAAGTCAACAATAAGAAGTATTTCGACTTATCCAACGTTAAAAGTCAGGAAAATTTGGGAGGGTGAAAGATGCCTTGGTTTTTGGCGTCGGAAAGGTTAAAACGATAACTGGCGTTAATTTTATTTTTTACAAAAAAAGAAGATTCTTTTGATATAATATCTAACAACTTATATTCATTAAACACAAATATAGGTAAAGATGCAAAATCCATTACTTTAAATGGTAGCTGCATGTCCTTTTCATAATCTGCATCAAACACGATGCCATGCATGTAGTGCATATCTAAAAATTCTCCGATGGTCATGTTGGGTCTTTCATCGAGATGTTCATAATAATGTACCAATAACAAAGGCACTTTTATCATTTCTTTCATGGGTGTAAAAGAAATGATAAATAAAAATACCAGTAACTTAGCAACAAATTGCTTCATGAGGCAAATATAATGGAATATTTTGGAATAAAAAGTTAATATATGCTTAATGTTCCAAAAAAAAATAGAAAATAAAACCGGTGGTCAAGTGAAAATTACTTACATATTGCCCATTTCAAAAACAAAGTAAAATAGCCCCTTGTAATATTTAAGCAGTAAAAATATTGAAGAAAAAAGCCAGGCGGTCAAACCTGGCTTCTAAATCAATTATTAATTATTAATCAACTATTCATAAAACTCAACTTTTCCGGAATCTACATCATACATCCCACCTACAATTTTAATGGCTCCTGACTCTTCCAATTCATGAATGATAACACTTTCTCTTCTTATCCGCTCCATAGTAAGGTGAACGTTCAGCGAAGCTACTTTTTCTACAAATTCGGCATTTTTACTATTTCTGTTCTCAGTGGTAGTTTTCTCTTCATACACCGCAGGTTGTATTTTATTAAGCAATGTGGTCAGGTTGCCCATTTCTATGTGATCGCATGCTCCTTTGACAGCTCCACATTTCGAATGGCCAAGTACTACGATGATTCTCGAGCCAACCACTTTTGTGGCAAATTCCATACTGCCGAGGATATCTTCATTGAGAATATTGCCTGCAATACGTACACTGAATACATCTCCTAATCCCTGATCAAAAATTAACTCTGCTGAAGTACGACTATCGATACAACTCAAAACAATGGCAAAAGGCCATTGACCTTCCCGGGTATCGTTGACCTGCTCAAGTAAATTTCTATTTACCTTAAGGTTACTTACAAAACGGTTGTTGCCTTCCTTTAAAAACTGTAGAGCTTTCGCTGGTGTTACAGTTGCTTGTGATTCTGCGCTATGTGCTTTCATTTTATTTTATTTTTATTATTTTTATTATTTAATTATCAAGTTTCCAAGTTTCCAAGTTTCCAAATTATCAAATTATCAAATTCTGTGTTCATTGAATTAATTACTTTCTACCCAGGTATGCCTGTTCTCTTCCAATGTGTTTTCAAGCCTGTACTTTTCTTTAAAGCCCACTAATTCCACTTTGATACCTTTTTCAGGTCCGCCTGCTTCTTTAAACTCTTTGATCAGGTCGAGTACATCATGAGCAATATATTCAGACTGAGCCGCATTGATGACAACAGTACTATTTTCAGGAAGGTGCCCTAATGTGAGTTTGATGGCCGCTTTATTCAGGAAAGATACCTCCTGTGCCAGATCAATATGTATAACATCTCCTGAATGATAGGTTTCCTTTCTGAAATAGTAAGCGCGCTTCAGATTGCCGTGTAAAACAAACAATACACTTATAAACATCCCTATCGCTACACCAGTCAATAAATCTGTAAAGACCACTGCCAGCAATGTAATTATAAATGGAATAAACTGAAACTTGCCCTGATTCCAGAATTTTTTGATTTTATCAGGATGAGCCAATTTGAATCCTATCAAAAATAAAATAGCCGCTAATGTCGCCAAGGGAATTTTATTGAGTAACGTCGGGATTGTCAATACACTCACCAATAAAAAAACACCATGTATAATAGCCGACAATTTGGTTCTGGCTCCAGAATTAATATTAGCGGTAGTTCTGACTACCACAGATGTCATAGGTAAACCACCCAGCATACCACTCAGCAGATTTCCTATTCCTTGGGCTTTCAGTTCCGTATTTGTACTAGTATATCTTTTATAAACATCCATCCTATCAGATGCTTCAATACAAAGTAATGTCTCGATAGATGCTACTATGGCAAGAGTTATGGCAACTGTCCATACCGTTTTATTTGTGATGCCTGTAAAATCAGGCAATGTCACCAAAGAACCAATCTCAGAAAATGAACTCAAAACCGGAAGGGTTACTAAATGAGATGAATCTAATGCCAACGAAGATCCAGATGAAGTAAATATTTCATTCATAATTATCCCGGTCAACACAGCTACTAATGCCCCTGGCAATAGTTTTATCTTTTTTAACGCAGGAATTTTATCCCATGTAATTAGTATTAACAGCGAAACTAAGGTAATGAGTGTTGCTCCCCAACTGATGTGGTCAAAAGATTCCATTAAAGTGGTGAATGTATTCCCACCTGTTTTTTCTTCAAAAGCAAGGTCACCTTCGACATCTTTATCATATCCGAAAGCATGAGGTATTTGTTTTAAAAAAATGATGACACCGATACCTGCGAGCATACCTTCGATGACATTATTGGGAAAATAGTTGGAAATACTCCCTGCTTTCAAAAATCCTAAAATCAGTTGAATACCTCCTGATAACACCACTGCCAGCAAAAACAGCTCAAACGAGCCTAAAGAACTAATCGATGAAAGTACTATTGCCGCCAATCCAGCGGCTGGTCCGCTCACACTTACATGAGACCCACTCAATACACCCACTACTAATCCACCTATGATACCTGCTATAATACCTGAAAATAGAGGTGCACCGGATGCCAAAGCTATACCAAGGCACAAAGGTAACGCCACCAAAAAAACGACCAATCCTGAAGAAAAATCAGAGTTTAGATACTTTGTTGTTAAAAATTTGTTTTCCATGTTTTGTTTAATTTATAAAATAAGATGACTAAAAAACATTTTTGAGTCAATCCTAATCAATTTAAAATCAAGACTATATGCATCCAAATAGCTTGAAATAGTAGAAATTGTACATATAAAAATTAAACTTCTGGTGGATTGTCAGGTGGTGGTTTTAAGCCTGACTCTTTGTGATGCAATGAATAATAACAGTTTTGTTGATTCCATTCATTGTTCTTTAAGAAAGAAACGACTACGTTTTTATGTGATGTAAGTATATATTCGTAGAGCTTTTCACCTTGTGATGACGACTTGTCCTGAGAAGAGTTTTCTTCTTCCTCTACCAAAACAATAGAAATTTCGACACCTTTGTATTGTGCAATAGTTGTAAATATGGTGCAGTGTACCATTGCCAGTAAAAAGACTATTGAAATAAGCTTATGTAACATTGTTTTATTTAACATTAAATAAAAATATTTGTTCAATAAAAAAAACATTAATTTCACAAAATTATTTGAGTTATATGTTGAACAAATATTGTGTGTTGTGGATGATATTAGAGTATGTTTAAAATTTTTCTTAGTTGTAAATCAAGAGATTATGGTTCTGACAATAAAATAATCAACACAATTAGCTTGCCTGACAACTATTTTAATAGGCGGGCAGGTGAACTAAATAAGGCGATTATTTTGAAGTCAGGTTCATAATACATTGATTTTAAGACAAAGTATATCCCCTACCCCGTAGTATCGGGCTTTATGACAGGTATAGGCGTGATTATTATATTTCTTCAGTTATTTCCTTTGCTTGGCCACGTTTCACCCAAAACTATACCGGAGATCATAATGAATCTCGGGACACCATTTTCAGCCATTCACTGGTCGTCACTGGGTATGACATTACTAACCATGGCTATTATCTATCTTTTTCCACGCATTACCAAAAACGATACCCAGTACACTTGCCGCTTTGACAGGGGTCACTTTATTATCCATTTTCCTGGATTCGGGTGTGGCAGTCATCGGTGATATCCCCAAGGGTCTGCCCATTTTTCATTTTAATATACTTACTGCCATTTCGGAGTACAATCTCATTTTGATGCCTGCACTCACTCTGGCAGCATTAGGAGCCATCGATAGTCTGCTCACCTCGGTGGTGGCGGACAATGTAACCAAGACAAGTCATAATTCCAATAAGGAACTTATAGGACAAGGTATCGGAAATATGGTGGCCGGATTTATAGGTGGCATACCGGGTGCCGGCACTACCATGAGGACATTGGTCAATATAAAGTCAGGAGGAAAAACAAAGTTATCAGGAGCCGGAGTATTTTTGTTATTGATGTTAGTGGGTCTGGGATCATTAGCATCCAAAATACCATTACCCGTGTTATCAGGTAATCTATTGACTGTAGGTATTGATATAGTCGATAAGAGAGGACTCAGCCACATAGGAAAGATCACTAAATCGGATGCTTTTGTCCTTGTATTGGTATTGATTTTGACAGTTTTTGTCGATCTTTTGCAGGCTGTAGCAGCCGGCATGATCGTATCATCTGTCATTTTTATCAAACAGATGGGTGATATCACACAAAAAGAATCGGCCAGTACATCTATGCAAACTTCCAAAGAACAGGAAAAGCTGCACGAGAGATACCATATACCTGAGAGTATCAGAAAACATGTCGCCATCAAAAAAATCAATGGCCCACTCTTCTTTGGCAATAGCGAATATTTTATGCAATTAGGAAAAAAAGTCACTGAGGATGCAAAGTTGTTAATTATCGATATGAAGAGAGTACCTTATATAGACCAGTCCGGGCTTTACTCTCTTGAATCCATCATTCTCAATCTTGAGCAAAAAAATGTGCAGGTATATATACTGCATTTGCAGAAGCAACCGGAAGCCATGATGCGTAATATCAGTCTCATCCCTGGTGTGGTGGAAGAAAATACAATCTTTGATGACGAAGAGCTATGTGCCGAGGCAATCAAGTTATTTTTAAAAGAATAAAACAAAACAAAATGAGTCAATTATATCAAAGATTACTAGAAAATAATAAGACATGGGTAGCTAAACGAATAGCTTCTGATCCTGATTATTTCTTGAGACTAAGTGAAAGTCAGTCTCCTAAATTCCTTTGGATCGGATGTTCTGATAGTCGTGTACCGGCCAATGAGATTACTGGAACAGAGGCAGGTGATGTTTTTGTCCACCGCAATATCGCCAATATGGTGGTACACTCGGATATGAATTTACTCAGCGTATTGGATTATGCTGTCAATGTTTTGAAGGTAAGGCATGTTATCGTATGCGGTCATTATGGCTGCGGCGGCGTAAAGGCTGCCATGGGCAATTCGAATATTGGTATCATCGATAACTGGATAAGACATATTAAAGATGTATACAGATTTCATTATCGGGAGCTGGATGCTATAGAAGATGAGAAAGTAAAATTTGACCGTTTTGTGGAGCTCAATGTAGTAGAACAGGTAATGGATCTTGCCAAAACATCCATAGTACAGGGAGCCTGGAATAAGGAACAGGATCTTTGGATTCACGGGTGGGTGTATGATATCCGCAATGGATTGGTCAAAGACCTTGAAGTCAATTTTGGCAGCAATGAAGAATTGCCTGATGTGTATAAGCTGGAAATTATTTGAGTATGGATGATAAATAGTGTTTGATGTGTTACCTTTGTTATCGAAGATGGTTCTTGATGAAATGATCGAAAGGCTTTTAATTTTGAAGCTAAAAAGTAGATTTAGTTAATTCGAGTAGGTTTAAATTCTTATTGTCAGAGCCATATTCTCTAAAATACATGATAATGCAGCCTGACCAGATATGGCAACAATTTTTCAATGATATCCAATATACCAGATGGCAGGAGTGGGTCAGTACCCTGACCCAGATAGCCAGCGTGTGGTATGCCAGAAAAAATAATATTCTTGTGTATCCTACGGGCATCATAGGTGTATTGCTTGCGGCATGGGTGTACTTTTTTATAGCTACACCGCCCTTGTATGCCGATGGGATGCTCAATATTTATTACTTTGCCATGAGCGTGTATGGATGGTACAATTGGACCCGAAAAGATCATTTTCAGCATGATGTGTATGCAATATCTTGGTGTACAAAAAATGAGTTTCGGATAGGAATCGCAGGATGCATCATTGGGTGGTCCGTACTTTATGTGATATTAAGCACATTTACCAATTCAGATACGCCAATCCTGGATTCCTTAGTGTCAGCTTCAGCCTTGACAGCCATGTGGTGGATGGCGAGCAGAAAAATCGAAAACTGGCTCGCTTGGATTTTCAGTAATATTGTAGCGATTCCACTCAATTTTTACAAAGGGTTTATGCTTTTCACTCTGATGTATGTTTTGTTTTTGATCATGGCTCTGGCGGGGTATACTGAATGGAAAAAAATATATTCATCTGCCAAAAATGATCATTGATATGCAGATTGCTCGATCATGTCGGATTAAAATAGAGGTTATCTTCATAAATTAAAGAAATGTGTATCTTTGTGCCGATCAAAAATTTAAATTAAGTGAGCATATTGATATTTTTTGTTGTTTCTTATATTCTTCTGAGTATAAGTCTATATCTCTTGTTTCCAAAAGCAGGGGTGGATGCAGTCAAAGGTTTGATTCCAGGAGTCAATTTTATGGAATGGTGCAAGATTATTGGGCACAAACCGAGCTACGCGTTATGGTTATTATTTCCAATAGTCAATATTTTCATCTTTGCAGGCATTGCAGTAGACCTGGTACGTTCATTTGGGAAATTGGATTTTAAAGATTCTGCTCTGGCAGTTATCTATGCTCCGCTGGCGTTTTTTAATATAGCAAGAAATCCTCAGGATAAATATATTGGAAAAACCCTCGAGCTGGAAGCAGAATATACCAAAAACATACTGGATGCAAAAGCTCAGGGTGACGAATATAAATTGAAACTCCTCGTTGAAAAAAACCCATATAAAAAATCAGGATTAAGGGAATGGACAGAATCCATCGTTTTTGCAGTTTTTGCTGCCGCTTTTATACGAATGTTCCTCATCGAGGCCTATGTGATTCCTACCCCATCTATGGAAGGATCGCTCAATGTCGGTGACTTTCTATTTGTTTCCAAAGCACATTATGGTATCAGACCACCGATGACAGTGGCTATGATTCCCCTTCTGCATAATCAGATTCCTATTATCAATACTGAATCTTATCTCAAAAAACCCAGTCTTCCTTACAAAAGACTTCCGGCTTTTGAAAAAATTGAGGCTGGAAAACACATTGTATTTAACTGGCCTGTCGGCGATAGCGTCTACATCACCAGTCAGAGATCTTACTTTGTCAGCCAGATAAAAAGACAACCCGAATATACCATGAGTGATCCGGAACTGCAAAACAAAGTCAATAATAATGATTTTAAAGTCAGGCCAATAGACAAAAAGGACCACTATATCAAAAGGTGTGTGGCTGGTCCAGGGGACAGCCTCCGTATCATAGACAGACAGATTTATCTCAATGGCAAACCAGCTATCAACCCTAAACATCTTCAGTTTCTTTACGAAATAAAAATGCCACCAAACGTAGGCATCAATACTAAAAAACTGGATGATTGGGGTATTGACTTTGGTGATAATGCTATGGGTGGAAAGGATTTATTTACAATGGGTTACGGTGTTTTATTTTTGGACAGTGATCAGGTGGCTAAAATCAAGTCGATGGATCCCGGAGTACAGATCGCACCTATACCTCAGAGATCAGAACCGGAAAAACTATTTCCATTTGATACTATCATTGGCAAAAGGTGGTCTGTCGACAATTATGGCCCGATCTGGATACCAAAAGCAGGAGCAACCACACAGTTGACAGTTTCTAATCTGCCATTTTATAGTAGAATCATTGAAGTATATGAAAATAATAGACTGGAAGTAAAAGGTAGTGACATCTACATCAATGGTCAGAAAGCAAGTTCATACACTTTTAAACAGGATTATTACTGGGCTATGGGTGACAACAGGCACAACTCTGAAGATTCACGAGCCTGGGGATATGTGCCTCACGATCACATTGTGGGCAAACCTCTGTTCATTTGGTTTTCGACCAAAGAAGGAAATATACGCAATGGTATCAACTGGGATAGAATATTCAGATCAGCCAGTAAAGAGTAAACATTGATGAAATACTTGCTGACAATCCTTTTTGGATCGCTGATCTTACTATCTACTTGTGTAGCACAATTGCCAAAAACGGATATTTACCTTGCTGTATTTTCGAATCTCGGTACGCAACCTCAGCTTATGAGTGTCACTTTTATAAATGACTTTAACAAAAACGGCTACAACAATCAACCCAATTTTGTATCAAAGGATGAGCTTTTTGTAACAGTGGGTAAAGATACAAGCAGATATACCGACCTTTACCGGGTAAATATAAATTCGAAAGAATTTTTTAAGTTTTCAGATACTGAAAGTATAAGTGAGTTTTCTGCAAATCATGCACCCCAAAAAGGTCGTGTATCGTGTGTTAGAATAGAGCCTGATGGTAAAGATCAAAGTTTGTGGAGCTATCCTGAAGATAGAAGTGGTCCCGGCTTCAGAATACTACCTGCACTTAAAAATATAGGCTATTACAGCTGGATAAATAAAAATGAAGTTGCCCTTTTTCTGGTAGGAAGCCCACACAAATTGATGATAGCAGATATTGGCACCGGAAAAAACACATTAGTCAGCGAAAACATAGGCCGATGCCTTAAATATGACGGCAAGGGTCAACTGTTTTTTGTACACAAGATCACCCCCGATACCTGGCAACTTAAGTCATATCATGCTACATCCAAAAAAATCGCTACCATCTGTCAGATGCCAGCCGGACGTGAAGATTTTGAATTATTGCCCAATGGTAACATTTTGACATCAGATGGATCAAAAATTAAAATGTTACAGCCGGGATTGACAGATATTTGGAAAGAAATTGCTGATATGGCAGACCGTGGCATCCATCAAATCAACAGAATCACAGCTTCAGGTGATAAAGTGGTTTTTGTAAACAACAAACAATAAAACAATGAGAAGTTTTTCTTTACTCCTCGTATGGATTTTTCTGATACAATGTGCAGGAACCAAACAAATGGTATCTTATGACCATGAATTTTCAGAATACATCAAACAGTATAAAACTGGTTTTCTGGCCAATCCACGTTCACCATTAGGGCAAGATGATCTGAAACATCTGGATTTTTTCTCAGCAAACCCTGACTGGAAACTTCGATGCGACTGTGAGACGGCAAAAAATCCCACACCATTCGAAATGCCTACTTACAGTGGTGTGACAAGAACATATATACTCCATACCATAGCCAGATGTCCTTTTAATGACAAGACTATGGTCCTTCATTTATACAAAAATATACATCAACCCATCAATCCACTTTATAAAAACAATCTGTTTTTGCCATTTAAAGATCCCACCAACGGAGAAGAAACATATGGTGGAGGCAGATATATCAACTTACTTGTGACCGATATCCATGAAGGAAAAATCACTATAGATTTCAACAAATCTTATAATCCCTGGTGTGCCTATAGTGACGGATTCAATTGTCCGATTCCTCCTAAAGAAAATAATATAGATATACCAATCAAGTCAGGAGAAAAGAACTTCAAAGGGCAATATAAGAAAAGTGCAGGTTGAATCTATGCGGATTAATTGAAATGATATAGTACCTAAAAATCTAAAATGATAATCTATTACGACCTCCAAATACTATATTCTGACCTATGAAACAACATGACCATGCCGTCGGGTGTGCTGACGGTTCCTTCACTAAATTGAGCTACTTCTCAATTTTGCTGTCGCACCGTTCAGTCATGCACCATACTGTGTGCAGCTATGCTGCAGCGGGACTACAGCGAAAGCTGCACACAGTATGATTTGTCGCTAAAAGTGCTGATTTTATTGTATTTGAAGCTCTCACTACGAATCTCATTTTAGATATTTAGGTAGTATTGAAAAATATTTTTTTCCTGGTGCCAAAATGTTATTACAGTAAAGCCGTACTTGCTGGCATAAAATTTTATTTTTAAATGCATATATCTTTAAAACAAAATTTCATTCTGTTTTTAATTAATGCAAATACTAAGTTGATAAAATTCATTTAAATTGGGTATGGTATAAATATTATTAAAGCATATATTTGCCGCATATTTACTCTGAAAGTTTTAAATAAACACTTTATTAAATCAAATGACCTGTTTTTACTGCATTTGAAAAGGAATGTGAAAAAGTAATTATGAAGCCCACCAACACCCATGACCCCGAATACTTTCATAAAGTAGTAGACTGTCAGCATGCCTGTCCGGCCCATACTCCCGTACCGGAATATATCAGGCTCATAGCTGCCGGAAAATATACCGAAGCCTATATGATCAACTGGGAATCCAATGTTTTCCCTGGTGTATTGGGCAGAACATGCGACCGACCCTGCGAACCTGCTTGCAGAAGAGGACGTGTAGAAGAAGAACCGGTAGCTATTTGCAGGCTAAAAAGAGTGGCCGCTGACTATAAAGATGATATCACGCATCTACTTCCTGATATTCCAACAATTAAAAACGGCAACAAGATAGCTTTAATAGGTGGCGGACCTGCTTCTCTGTCAGTTGCAAGAGATTTGGCACCTTTAGGATATGAGATAGATCTTTATGATGATCAGAAAAAAGGTGGCGGCATGATGCGCAGTCAGATACCGGCATTCAGATTGCCCGAAGAAGTGCTGGATCATGAGGTCAATTACATCCTGGATATGGGTATCCATACACACTTCAATCAGTATGTCACCAGCTTAAAAGATATTGTAAACAAAGGTTATGATGCCATTTTTGTAGGTACAGGTGCACCAAAAGGCAAAGATCTCATAGTCCCGGGACGTGAAGAAGGGAAGGCAAATATACATATCGGCATAGAATGGCTGGCAAGTGTTGCATTTGAACACACCAGCAAAATAGGAAAAAATGTCATCGTTCTTGGTGGTGGCAATACCGCCATGGACTGCTGCAGGACATCAAGAAGACTGGGAGGAGAACAAGTCAAAGTAGTGGTGAGAAGCCCGTTTGGAGAAATGAAAGCCTCTCCTTGGGAAAAAGAAGATGCTATGCATGAAGATATACCTATTCTGGATAATCACGTACCAAAACAATTTGTGGTCGAAGAAGGGAAGCTTAAAGGTATGACTTTTGAAAAAGTATACGCTCACTGGGAAAATGGAAAAAGATCCCTGATACCTACAGGAGAACCGGATGTTTTCATTCCTGCTGATGATGTCATTGTAGCTATCGGGCAGGAAAATCGATTTGAGTGGATAGAAAGAGACCTGGGAATAGAATTTGACAATTGGGATATGCCTGTGCTCGATGAAAAGACTTTTGCTTCAACAAGATCGGGTGTATTTTTTGGTGGTGATGCTGCTTTGGGACCTAAAAACGTAATCACAGCAGTAGCACAAGGTCATCAGGCAGCAGTTTCAATTGATTTATATTGCAATGGCGAAGATATTAATAACCGACCTGCACCGAATGTAAAACTTTTTAGCACTAAGATGGGCATCCATGAGTGGAGTTACGATAATGATGTCACTGTTGATTTGAGATATGTGGTCCCTCAAGCAGACAAAAAAGAGACCTTGAGAGACAGGAAAAAGGAGGTAGAATTAGGTTTTGACCTAAAAACGGCGTTTAAAGAAGCCCAAAGATGTCTCAATTGTGATGTTCAAACAGTGTTTACGGAAAGTAAATGTATCGAATGTGACGCTTGTATGGATATTTGTCCGACAAGTTGTATCAATTTTACAAGCAACGAGGATGATGAAGAGACGCTTCGGATGAAGTTGTTGGTACCTGCCATAAATAAGACTCAGGATATTATGGTTTCTGATATATTGAAGACCGGCAGAGTCATGGTAAAAGATGAAGATATGTGTTTACACTGCGGTTTATGTGCTGAACGATGCCCTACCGCAGCCTGGGATATGAAACAATTTTTATATAATACTGCCAAGGCAGGTCATTTTTGTTATGCATGAGTAGAATTAATGATTTTGTAGTCAGATTTGCCAATGTTAATGGTACCGGATCAGCAAGTGCTAGCTTCTTATTTGCCAAATCCATATTCAGGATGGGCATACCGGTATCCGCAAAAAATATATTTCCTTCCAATATCCAGGGACTGCCAACGTGGTATGAGGTTCGTGTCTGCGAAAAAGGGTATCTGGGTAGAAAAGAAGGAATCGATCTTATGGTGAGTGTAAATCCTCAAAGTTTTAAGCGCGACATAGGTAGTGTAAAACAAGGAGGTTACTTTCTTTATGATTCAACCAGAAAACTTCATGATGAATTCATAAGGGAAGACATTCATTATATAGGTGTGCCTTTAATGGAACTTTGTAATAATGAATTTTCCGACCCGAGACAAAAACAGTTGTTTAAAAATATAGTATACGTTGGAGCCGTTGCCAAACTACTTGATATCGATATTAAAGAGATAGAATCGTTGTTTGGTGACCAATTCAAAGGTAAAGAAAAACTGATTGCTCCTAATATGCAGGCTCTTAACCTGGGCATCAAATATATAGAGCAAAATTTCAAATATCCTTTGGAATTCAGGGTGGAACGTAGAGACCTTGTAGGTGACGCCATCATGATAGATGGAAATTCTGCAGCTGGCCTTGGAGCCGTATATGGAGGAGCGTCAGTGGTATCCTGGTATCCTATTACTCCATCCACTTCATTAGTGAGTTCATTTGAGTCTTATGCCAAAAAATTAAGAATTGATCCCGTAACAGGAAAAAACAATTTTTCAATAGTTCAGGCTGAAGATGAACTAAGTGCAATAGGTATGGCCATCGGGGCCAACTGGAATGGTGCCAGAGCATTTACAGCAACAAGCGGCCCGGGATTATCTTTGATGTCTGAGTTTTTAGGTCTGGCTTATTATTCAGAAATTCCCGTAGTATTGGTAGATGTACAAAGAGCTGGGCCTTCTACAGGTATGCCTACCCGTACACAGCAATCTGATTTTATCTCAGCAGCTTATGCATCCCATGGAGATACCAAGCATGTTTTATTGATACCATCCACGCCAACAGAATGTTTTGAAATGATGGCTGATGCTTTTGATTATGCAGAACGTCTGCAGACACCAGTGATCATGATGACAGACCTTGATCTCGGAATGAATGATCATATGACTGCACCTTTCAAGTGGGATAATAACAGAAAGTATGATCGAGGCAAAGTACTCAATGCCGATGATCTCAACAGATTGCAGGATTGGGGTAGATACAAAGATGTAGATGGTGATGGGATTCCGTACCGAACTCTTCCTGCCACACATCCTACTAAAGGGTCTTATTTTACAAGAGGTAGCTCACATGACGAAAAAGCCGCCTATTCGGAAGATTCTCCTACATACGTTCGTATTATGGACAGGTTGGTGAGAAAAATGGAAACAGCCAAAAGTCTTATTCCAAAACCACAGTTCTATCAGCAAAAGCAGCAATCGGATATAGGAGTTGTCTTTTTTGGTACAAGTACACATGCTGCATTAGAAGCATTAGACATACTTAAAGAGCATGGTGTCGTTTTGGATGCTATGAGGCTTAAGAGCTTTCCGTTTCAACAGGATGTAGCGGACTTTATCGAAAACCATGAAAAAGTCTTTGTCATAGAGCAAAATCGAGATGCTCAGATGAGAGCACTCCTGATCAATGAGCTTGAAATCAATCCGAAAAAGCTCCAAAAAATCCTGAATTATGATGGAACACCCATCACCGCAGATTTGATTATGCAACATATAAATGCTGCTGTTTTTCAACCATCAAACTAATTTCAACCAATGACTTATATAAAACCGAAATTTGCCCACCCAAGATTGGTCAAAAATCCATTGGGGTACACAAAAAAAGATTACGAAGGATCATTATCCACATTATGTGCAGGGTGTGGTCATGACTCTATAAGTGCATCTATCGTTGATGCTTGTTTTGAACTTAATATCGAGCCCCATAGAGTAGCCAAGATGTCGGGTATAGGTTGTTCATCCAAGACACCGGCATATTTTCTCAGCAATTCCCACGGTTTTAACTCTGTACACGGTAGAATGCCATCTGTCACAACAGGTGCTAATCTGGCCAACCGATCCATGGTTTATTTGGGTGTATCAGGAGATGGTGACTCAGCATCTATTGGAATGGGTCAATTCGTGCACGTAGTCAGACGCAATCTAAATATGACATACATCGTGATGAACAATGGTTGCTATGGATTGACCAAAGGTCAGGATTCAGCAACTGCAGATTACGGTTCGATATCTAAGTCCGGGCATATGAATACATTTGAAGGCATCGACCTGTGTGCTATGTCCATTGAGTTGGGCGCTACTTTTGTAGCACAAAGTTTCAGTGGAGACAAAGCACAGCTTACACCATTGATAAAAGCTGCTTTGGCGCACTCCGGATTTTCATTTATCAACGTGATTTCGCCATGTGTGACATTCAATAATAATCAGGGATCGACAAAATCATATGATTATGTCAGGGAGCACAATGAAGCACTTTCAACTCTGGATTTTGTACCTGTAAAGGAAGAAATAACAACCGCGTATGACCATACAAAAGTAAAAATGGTTGAAATGCATGACGGGTCCATGATTAGATTGCATAAGATATCTCCTGAATGGGACCCTGAAGACAAGCTATCCATCATCACCGCTTTACATAAAGCAAGAACCAAACAAGAGATTTTGACAGGATTGCTTTATGTGGATAATAAGAGTGTAGAACTAAATGATTTATTGAATACGACAAACACTCCACTCAACCAGTTGACTGAAATAGATTTAAATCCGGGAAGTGAAAATCTGGAAAAAATCTGTGCAAGTTACAGATAAATTAGAGTACGTTTAATCATATTCTTAAATCAACTTTCGGCAGTTTGCACAGCAGGTTTTAACAGGCATTGCTTAAACATCCTTTCAATGCTTTCTTTGGCTACATCATTACCAATGAATACAATTTTGCTTTGTCTGGTTTCATTCTCACCCCAAACTGATCCCTCTTCTACTCTAAAGCTTTGATAAACTGATTGAATCAAAATCCTGTTTTCCATATCCGGTATATCAACAAATCCCTTAATTCTGTATATCTGATTTTTATTCACCTGGATCAGCAACATCAAGGTGTGCCTCAACCTGTTAAAATCAAATGGCTGATCATAAGTCAGAGTAAAAGTATTGATTCCCTTGTGTTTGTGAGTATACTGTTTATGTAGGGCTTGAATCTTGTTTTGAACGGTCACTTTACTATTGGCAGTGTATTGTAATATCTTATCACTTGGAAACTTGCCAAATTGTCCATGATAAGTGATTACTCCCGGATTGATGTCATTGATCAAAGATGTCAATGAAGAAAGTTCTTCTACTTCAGCAGTATCTGTCTTATTTAGTAGGACAATATCAGAAAAAGCAATTTGCCTTCTTGCTTCTTCTGTGATTTCAATACTGGTGCGCATATTTTGAGCATCGGCCAGACATATGGTTGACATCACAGTGAAGTTTCTCTCCATAAAGCCATCAATCCAAAAAGTTTCCACTACTCCAGCCGGATCAGCTATACCAGTTGTTTCTATCACAATTATATCAAATTCATCTTTTCTCTCCACGAGTCCACTAAGAACACTATATAGTTTTTCATTTAGATTGCAGCATAGGCATCCTGCAGTCAACTCTATGACATCATCTACTGAATCAATGATCATCGCACCGTCAATATTGACCTTACCAATTTCATTCTCTATGACTACTACCCTTTTATATGTGGCATCTTTAATCAGGTTGTTTAAAAAAGTGGTTTTTCCTGATCCCAAAAACCCTGTAATAATGTAAACCGGTATCTTATTTTGTATTTCCATAAGTTTAAATCAATTTTACTCTTTACTAATAGGCAAAATAAGAGTATGTTTAAAACTTTTCTTAGCTGTAAATCAAGAGATTATGGTTCTGGCAATAAAATAATCAACGCATTTAGCCTGCCTTCCAACTATATTGTAGGTGGGCAGGTGAACTAAATAAGGCGATTATTTTGAAGTAAGGTTCATAATACATTGATTTTAAGGAAATAAAAATTTAAACATACTCTAAATTGGTTTTCGAAAAAAAAAGCGTTTGTCAATTTACTGATTTTCTGTATAGATGAAGCGAAGCATTTATCTAAAGATGATAGAATGATTTTGTGCTCTGTTTTCTTGATCAAAGATGCTCTACTATCTACTACTCCTTTATCAATCTATTCATATCAGACAAGGGAATATTTAATTTTGACGCAATTTCATCTTTTGAAACGCCCAATTCAAGCAGGAATTTTATTGCTTCTTCTTGCTTCATTTGGGCTTCTTCTTTGAGCTTGCGCTCTTCTTCTTTAAGCCTGCGCTCTTCTTCTCTGAGCTTGCGCTCGTCGACAATTCTATTTTCATAGTCCTGAAGTTCTGATAGGAAATCATCTTCAACAATCATAATATCCCGAACTTCCTTTTCCTGGTTGCACTTTGTAATCTGCGGATGACGGGTCTGAATTTCTCAGGGAAATCTATCTCTTTTACATTCATGATATGATGATTTTGTGCTCTGTTTTCTTGATCAAAGATGCTTAATAATACTTCCAGCTCGTCGCGACGTGATTTGCGCAATGCCGGGATATTTATGATGATACCCTCATGAAAAAGGGCATCTATAAACTTGGTTTTGGATGACAATACTTCATTGGAATACCTGTCTTTTACTGTTCGGGTGATGTGGATGACAGGATAATTTGAAAATTCTGAAAATGATTCGCCTAAAAAGTAAATCGGTAATATCGGAATACCCGATTTAAAAGTATTTTTGGCATGATCCTCTGCCCATTCAAACAAATTTTCGTTCATATATTGTTTGCCGAGATATTTTCGGAATCTCATGCTCTCATTCGTAAACTTGGATTTCTGCACTTCGATGATGATCAGTTTTTGATTGCCATCTTTTTCCTTTATTCGGGCTGAAAAATCCAATCTATAGATGGATAAATTGAAAACGGTATAACGTTTCGATAATTTTTTGTCATCGTCAACTTTGAAATGGCTTAGTTCTTGTGGTAAAAATTCTAATTCGATAATATCTAAATCAGTCAGCGTGGACAATATAATTTTGGCTACCTTACTGTCTTCCATCAGATACTTAAAAACAACATCATATATAGGATTAGCTATCTCCATCCTCCAAATTATTGTACAAAGATATGACAAAATGGATAATAATTACATGATTTATTTTTGATTCAGATAAAGAAATAAGTATCATCATATTTAGAGTATGTTTAAAATTTTATCATTTGGCTCCAAGCGGCAAATTTTATTTTATTCAGCGTTATATTTTTTGCCGTACCGCGTCAAGCTATGCTTGAACATCCGGTTACGACTGCAAAATATGCCTCGTCTAAAATTAAATTTCCTCACTTTCGCTCAAACATAAAAATTTAAACATACTCTTACTCAAAAAAAATTATCGTCGGTCTAAAAGTTCATATACCACAGAAGGTACCCCAATGCTTCCGGTTTGTTTTATAACCTGTAGCCCGGGCAATCTGCTCAATTCATAAGAAATATGTGGTTTAGGGTCGATGTAATAAATTTCACTACCACGTGGTGCATAAGAAATCAGACTTGCAGCAGGATAAACTTGCATGGAGGTGCCAATGATAATAAAGATATCTCCATTCTCACATTCAGATATCGCGGACTCAAGCATTGGGACCATTTCACCAAACCAAACAATGTGGGGTCTGAGTTGATATCCTCTTTCGCAGTGATCTCCAATATGTAAGTCATCATTCCATTCATAGATCAAATCAGGTACTTCAGTGCTTCTTACTTTATTCAGTTCGCCATGCAAATGGATTATCCTGGCACTTCCTGCTTGTTCGTGAAGATTGTCCACATTTTGCGTGATGACCACGACCTCATATTTTTTTTCCAGATCCACCAATGCATTGTGGCCAGCATTTGGCGTCACTTCTTTAAGTTGCTTACGTCTTTGGTTATAGAAATCAAGAACTAAAGCCATATCCCTCTCCCAACCCTCAGGTGAAGCTACCGACATCACATCATGACCTTCCCAAAGACCGTCTGCATCCCTAAATGTTTTTATTCCGCTTTCCGCACTGATGCCAGCTCCTGTTAGTACCACAACCTTTTTCATAATAATCAGTATTACAATGTATTAAATTGAATATTTCCATCCCGATAGTTTGGCACCTATAAAGGTCATTGGGACGTACATCAGAATATCAGCTATTTTAAACCATAGCAGATGATGTATCGCCATCAGATTTAAGACACCTGCAATAATCCATGCCCCAGCTACAATCCATAACAACTGACGATGATGGGCGGCTGAATATTTAGCTACAATAAATCCTGATACCAAAGGTCCGAAAGCATGACTAAGCAAAGCTAAAATCCAATGTCCGGTAGTCAATTTGTGCGCATTTGCAACAAAGGATTCCATATTACTTACATCCATACCTTCAGGCGGTGGCAATATTACATTGGATATTTGATGACCGGCCATCATTGCTATCATTCCGGCCGCAATAGCCAGAATTACGACCAGGATATTTTTAAATATTGGGCTCATAAATTATTAAGCTTTGTTAGTGCAAACTTACAAAATGTATCTGAAAATGAGAAATTTTGAATCGCGAATGAATTTGCATTCCCCCAAAATTTAATTCATCTTTCACAAATAATCTATCACTGAAATTGATGGAATTTTGCTTCATAACCCTTAACACTTTATCCAGATGAATGCCGATGCCTCCATAATTCAAAAATACAAAATTCGTAATTTAAAGGAAAATTTAACATGATACATGAACCTTTTTTAAATTTCATTGTACTTAGGCAAAGTTTAATAAAAAGAGATTTATGTTGAAAAAAGGAATAATATCAGCTTTCATATTGTTTGTTACACTTGGAGCTATTGCCCAAAACGGGATTATAAAGGGTACTGTAAAAGATAAGCTGACAAATGAGCCCATTATAGGCGCAAATATTTTAATAGTTGGAACTTCATCCGGTACTGCTACCGATTTTGATGGTAATTTTGAATTGAAGGAGCTTAAACCGGGAATGTATGGTTTAGAAGTGAGTTATATTGGATATGAAGATGTTAGAGCTCTTGAAATTGAGGTTCAAGGCATCAGACCGACTATCTTAAATTTTGAACTAACTGAAAATTTCAAACAATTGGATGAGGTTGTTGTCAAGGCAAGCGCTTTTAAGAAAACTGCTGAAAGTCCTGTATCTCTCCGCACGATAGGAGTTTCAGAAATCAAAAGAAATCCCGGAGGAAACCGAGATATTTCCCGCGTCATTCAGTCTCTCCCGGGTGTGACATCTACAGGATCTTTTAGAAATGACCTTATCATCAGAGGTGGCGCTCCGAATGAAAATCGCTTTTTTATAGATGATGTGGAAGTACCTGTCATCAATCACTTTGCCACACAGGGGCTCTTCGGGCGGGCCGGCAGGTATCATCAATGTAGATTTTGTTAGAGAAGTCGATTTTTTCAGCGGTGCTTTTCCTGTCAATAGGGGAAATACGCTGAGTTCTGTATTCAATTTTAAATTTAAGGATGGCAGGGATGACAGACTCGGATTTACAGCAACTGCCGGTGCAACAGATATAGGTATGACATTGGATGGACCGATCGGAGATAAAAGTACTTTTTTAGTTTCTGCCAGAAGATCATACCTTCAGTTTTTGTTTAAAGCCATTGGGTTACCATTTTTACCCACTTACACTGACTTTAATGCTAAATACAAATATAAAATTGACAACAAAAATGAAATCACTTTTATAGGTTTAGGGGCTATTGATGATTTTGTACTCAATAAAGATGCTGATGATACTGAAGCCAAGCAATTTATATTAGGCCGTCTCCCTGTAAATACACAATGGAACTACACCAATGGATTAGTATACAAAAGGTTTAGTGATAAAGGATTTACAACATTTGTTTTGAGTAGGAATATGTTGAATAATGAAGCCGTAAAATATCTCAATAATGATGAGTCTTCGTCTGCCAACCTGACCCTCAATTATTTGTCGCAGGAGATCGAAAACAAAATGAGGATTGAAACAACTCAAAAGGCTGGCAATTGGGATTATATGCTTGGAGTCGGTTATGAATGGGTAAAATACAACAATAGGACATTCAACAGGATATTTACAAATTCCGGTCCTGCAGAAATTGATTATGTAAGCGATATTAAAATGCATAAATATGGTTTTTTTGGTAATATAAACCGAAAATTGTTGAATGACAAATTAACACTATCTATTGGCTTCAGAGCAGATGGTAACTCATATTCTCAAGACATGAATAACCCTTTGGAGCAGTTTTCTCCTAGAGCATCGTTATCGTATAAAATTGCTGACAATCTATCCTACAATTTCAATGTTGGCAGGTATTTTCAATTACCACCGTATACAGTACTTGGATACAGAATTAACGAAACACTCGTCAATAAGAATAATAAAATTAAATACATCTCTGCCAATCATTTGGTTTCGGGATTTGAATTTAATTATTCTTCCACAGGAAGAGCCACCATTGAAGGATACTATAAGCAGTACCAAAACTATCCCTTTTTGTTAAGAGAACAAATATCTTTGGCAAATCTGGGTGGAGATTTCGGAGTCCTAGGTAATGAACCCGTGACTCCTGATTCTAAAGGAAGAACTTATGGAATGGAGGTTTTAGTGCAACAAAGACTCTACAAAGGATTTTACGGTATTATGGCCTATACTTTTGGCAAATCTGAATTTACAAATGTGGGTGATAATTTTGCTCCAAGTTCATGGGATAGCAGACATATCATCAATCTCACAGCTGGTAAAAGGTTTAAGAAAAACTGGGAAACAGGAATCCGGTACAGGTTTCAATCAGGATTACCTAATACCCCATTTGCTATGAATTCTGATCTTGTACTCAATTGGAATCGCAATTTTTCAGGAATCCCCGATTACAGCAGAATCAATACATTAAGAAACACTGCATCTACGGGCCTGGATATACGTGTTGACAAAAAGTGGTTCTTTAAAAAATGGGAATTAAACCTGTTTTTAGATATTCAGAATGTAACTGCAAATGCCGTGGGTCGGGACATGCTCGTCTTGGACAGACCACTTGATGAAGATCTTAAGCCTTTGGGTGGTCCCATCATCGTAAATCCAAGTGCACCTATAGACCAACAAAGATATCAACTTAAAACCATCAATGACGCTACAGGGACGGTGTTGCCAACGTTGGGGGTAATCATCAGCTTATAAGTCGTGACTTAATATATTCTCATCTCTGCTCTCAATTCAATTCATACAAAGTAATTGGTTGATTGATAATCCATCATAATATAATCTGTGATGATTTATATCATCGCGAAACATGATATAAAGAATCAAAACATCATCATTGGCTTTATACTTTCACACTCAATTTTAAGAGGTTAAAATTTTATCAATTATACTTTCCAGTCAAAAAATGAACAATACTAAGAGCACTTGCTTTTTAAATATTGTTCAAATTTTAATGTATGGTTTTTATATATAGTTTGTTTTAAATTATTTAGAATAATATTTTGACAAGAATATATAAGTATGTACCTTTTAGCCTGAATTATGTAGGATTTTTTTTAACATAAAATATTAATTGAATGAGTGTAGATACAAAAAATATCCGGAATGTCGTCCTGCTGGGCCATTCCGGATGCGGGAAAACCACCCTGACGGAAGCCATGCTTTTTGAGTCAGGAGCCATTAGCCGTATGGGTAATATTTCAGGAGGAAATACTATGTCTGATTATACCCCAATAGAACAGGAAAGAGGAAATTCATTGTTTTCATCATTGATGCATGTGAAATGGAGAGATTGTAAAATTAACATATTAGACACACCAGGTTTTGACGATTTTATTGGAGAAGTGGTGTGTTCTATGAAAGTAGCAGATACAGCTTTGATGCTTTTGAATGCTGCACATGGAGTGGAAGTTGGAACTGAAATTCTCTGGGATTATGTCAATGATTTCAAAACACCTACAATTTTTGTCATCACACAGGTGGATCATGACAAATCTGACTTTGAAACCACTCTGGAACAAGCTAAAGAACGTTTTGGACCTAAAGTTATGCCTGTTCAATATCCACTAAATCAAGGTTCAGGATTTAATACCATCATTGACGCTGTAAGGATGGTGATGTATGTATTTGGTCCAAATGGCGGTAAACCAGAAAAAAAACCAATTCCGGACAGTGAAATGGCTAAGGCAATGGAAATGCATAATGCTTTGGTTGAAGCAGCTGCTGAAAACGATGAGGGCCTTATGGAGAAATTTTTTGACCAAGGAACCCTTTCCGAAGAAGAAATGACCAAAGGACTCAGAATCGCTTTAGCTCATCAGCAGATTTTTCCTGTATTCTGTTGTTCTGCACAGCAAGACAAAGGAAGCGGTCGAATTATGGGTTTTATCAATGATGTGGCTCCATCACCTGCAGATGTTCCTCCTTATCTTTTGGCCGATGGCAAAACTGCAAAATATGATTCTAAAGCTCCGTCATCTATATTTATTTACAAAACTATCTCAGAACCTCAGGTGGGTCTGGTGAGTTATTTTAAAGTTTATGGCGGTACTGTGAGATCCGGTGATGAATTGATCAACATGAAAAACGCAACACATGAAAGAATCAGTCAGGTGTACGAGTCTGAGGGTAAAATCAGAAATACTATAGACTATTTGCAGGCAGGAGATATCGGTGCTACATTGAAACTTAAAAATTCTCATACCAATAATACTTTAAATGCCAAGGGTTTAAACTCTTCAGTTGAGCCTATTCATTTTCCCGAGCCTCGTATCAGGACCGCAGTTGTCCCGCCTTCAAAATCTGATATGGAAAAACTTATAAAAGCACTCCATCAGATTGAGGAAGAAGATCCAACACTCGTAGTCGAACAATCTGCTACCTTAAAACAAACCATCATTCATGGACAGGGTCAATTGCACCTTGATATCATCAGATACCGGATAGAGAAAAATTTTGGGGTCCATATGGATTTTGACAGACCAAAAATCCCTTATCGTGAGACCATCACCAAGAGTGCTAATGAAGTCTACAGGCATAAAAAGCAAAGTGGTGGTGCTGGTCAATTCGGAGAGGTACATATGCGTATAGAGCCTTACTATGAAGGCATGCCCAATCCCGATGGACTAAGTGTCAGACATACAGAAATCGAAGACCTCGACTGGGGTGGAAAACTGGCTTTTTACTGGTGTGTCGTAGGAGGTACTATAGACTCCAAATACTCCAGTGCCATCAAGAAAGGTATCATGCAAAAAATGGTAGAAGGACCATTGACAGGTTCCAACTGTCAGGATATTCGCGTATGTATATATGACGGCAAGATGCACCCGGTTGACTCCAATGATATGGCTTTCATGCTTGCATCCATTGGTGCTTTCAGAGCAGCCTTCAAAAATGCTGGTCCACAAATCCTTGAGCCAATCGAAGATGTAAGTATCACTTGCTCTGATGCAGCTATGGGAGATATCATGGGCGATCTTCAGGGTAGAAGGTCGATTATCATGGGCATGGACTCTGATGGTCATTATCAGAAAATCAATGCCAGAGTTCCTCTTGCAGAAATGTATCAGTATTCATCTACATTGAGATCGTTGTCTCAGGGCAAAGCAAAGTTTACAAGAAAGTTAGCTGATTATGTACCTGTCCCTCCTGACATCCAGCAAAGACTCATAGCCGAACATAAGGAAGAAGAAGATGAAAATCATTGATATTTGAATAGATTCAAATAGGAGTTCTCTGAATTCAAAACAAAAAAAACCGCTGTATTTCATTGATTTACAGCGGTTTTTTTTGCAAATGTTCTATCATTTAGGTGCCTTCTGTGGCCAGACATTGTCATTTCGATCAGCATCTGCCATTCTGCCTGACACATCTATCTCGATACTCTCTACATCAGCGGGTTTTTGTTTCATTTCAAATGAGTATTCCGGATGAGTCCATGCCCAATCCGGTAGCAAAACAGCATCTTTAAATACCCTGTCATCTTTTTTCTCTCCTCTCATCAATTCCTGAGGAATGTAATACTGAAACATCTTGCCATCTTTAGTTTTTATCGTAATATCAAGAGGCATTGGCACTAATCCCTTGTTTTTAAGGATGACCGTTTTCCCTTTTACATCTTCTATAGCGTAGTTGATGCGATGAGTTGTGTGAACAAAATATTCTTTAAACCAGTCAAGTTCGAGGCCACTTGCTTTTTCCATTATCCTGAAAAAATCATTTGTGTTGGGATGTTTAAATTTCCAGGTTTCAAAATACATCAGCATACCTTTATCAAAGTTTTTTTCACCAATGATATATCTGAGCTGTTCTAATAGTGCTGATCCTTTGGTATAAGAGGCAACACCATAAGCTGTATTGGTCATGAAATGATCGGCATGTGTTATCAGGGGCTCTTCCTTCCCGCTAAGGGCAAAATTGACATAACCTTTTACATCCTGTAAATGTGGATTATCGACAGCATCACCAGGGATCAATTTTTTCTTTTTTAAATGATTCATGACGGCATTACTTGCATAAGATGTAAATCCTTCATCCATCCAGTGATACAGGGCTTCATTTGATCCGAGTACCATCTGAAACCAGCTATGCATCAACTCATGTATAGATACACCTACTAAACTTACAAGGGACCTCTGCCCTGTAATCAAAGTTGCCATGGGGTATTCCATACCACCATCGCCACCTTGAATAAAAGAATATTCTGAAAAAGGGTATTTGCCATAATGTATATTGATATATTCAAATGCTTCATCCATGATTGCAGGCAGTCTTTCCCAGTTGTCGGACGTTTTTTCGCCAGGCTGATAAAAATATCTTACTGTGGTTCCATCCCGGTTTTTGTGTACTATCTGCTTGTAATCAGGATCCGCTGCCCAAACAAAATCGTGTACATTTTGAGCCTTAAAGTGCCATGTGAGATTAGCTGGCCTGCTCACTGGGTCGGTAGATGCGTATCCAAAACCTGCTTCCATAGGATTTTGTAGTGTGCCGGTTCCAGCCAGAACATAGTTTGATGGCATAGAAATTTTCACATCAAAGTCACCCCAAATACCGTAGAATTCCCTTGCCACATAAGGATTTGAGTGCCATCCCTGATAATCATAATTACACATTTTAGGATACCATTGCGCCATAGAGTATTCTATTCCTTCTGCATTATTCCTGCCTGATCTTCTGATCTGCTCAGGTACCTGCCCTGTAAAATTCATCTCAAACACAGCTTGAGAATGAGGAAGCACAGGGGTACTTAGTTTTACTTCCAGTATAGTACCGACTGTTTTATGGAGTACTTTTTTGCCATCCATCTTTAGGGAGCTTACTTTAATAAAACCCTGTTCATCACCTTTGAGTTTTGAAATGCGGTCTCCTACCCTTCTGTCCGGATCGACAATCGTTCTGGACCTTACATCCATCATACTATTGGGCTGAAAAGCGTTAAAATACAAGTGATAAAACACTTTGTCCAGGGTATCCGGGCTATTATTGGTCAAAATCATTTTCTGGTAGCCTTTAAATTGATGTTTTTTTACATCAAAGTCTATGTCCATTTCATATTTTGCACCTTGCTGCCAACGTTCCGGTTGAGCTGATCCATTGACAAAAGTAAAAAGCAAAATAACAAATATACCTGTTGCAAAAGCAGTACATCGTCTGAATTTTTTGTCCATATTAAGCATTAGTATTATTTAAAGTATAAGTTTTGGTAAAAATATAATTCCACTGAGGCCAATTGTACTTGTATTTACAAATGACAATAAAGGTTAAAGCTGCTATTAAAAAAGTAAAAGTCATCATTGATGGATCTATTTGATGGGTAATAAACAGGCTATCGGTCTGTAACACACTCCCTTCATACGTAAATAATGTTGCGCCAAAAATATTGGTCGCAGCATGTACTCCCAATGCAAGCTCCAATCCATCATCCATCACAGTAATAAATGCTAAAAACAAACCTGCTAAAACATAATATGCCTGCATGGTCCAAAATCCATACTTGGCAACTTCAGGATTGGTGCCATGAACGAGGCCAAATAAAATGCTTGTAATCAATATGGGCACCCATTTGTTTTTTGAAAGCCAGTAAATTCCCTGGAGTAGATACCCTCTGAAAACAACTCTTCAAAACTTGTCTGAATAGGTAAAAAAATGAGTGAAATCACTACCAATGGCAGAAAAGTACTTAAATCCCATCTGAAAGTATAGTTTTCAGGATCTGAATTGTAATTGACTGCTTCCAAAAAAAGTGAAATCATAAGCCATAATAAAAATCCAAATATTATTTTCGAATAATCAACCTTACTCTTTGGGGTAATCATTTTTATAAAATCTTTGGCATGCAGCGTTTTTACTACAAAGTATAATCCGCCAATCGCAAAAGCAAACCAGGAGATCAGCAATATAAAAACCAAATTTTTCGGCATTCCCAAAACCCCAAAATCCATGGATTCTTCAAAGGTTCGCAAAGCATTGATCCCTTCATTATAACTATCTGAATTTAGAATGACAATACCATACGTCATGATTTGCCCTAATAAATAAGAAATAAAAACAATGAAAATTCCCAAAAGATATCGCCACCAATCATTCTTACCTAAATTACCAAGTTCTGGAAACATATGATTTTTTGTGTCAAATGTAATCAATTATTATAATTTCACGCAAATATACCGTGATGACTGTAAAAAATAGTAGGCCGTCAGGATTTTCTTTTCTTGGAAATAACATTGAATAGCTTTCTATAATTTTTTGATATTTGTGTTAAGATAAATAGCAATATATTGTACATTTGCAGTGTCTAAAATCCGAATGTAGTTCATTCGGCGTTATACCATTATAAAAACAGATTGCCAATTTCAGGTCACACAAAAATTAAAAAAGATAAAATAAAATATGAAAACGAATAACAAAATGATAGTTGTAGTGCTTCTGATGATCATTGGATCCTTTGCAAGGTTGATACCGCATGTACCTAATTTTACCCCGACTGAGGGAATAACGATTTTTGGAGTCGCTTTTCTGGGAAGAAAATATCTTTCCATTATCCTACCGTGTATTTTGATTTATTTAACAGACTTTGTGATCAACAATACATTCGCACGATCTTTCTTCACAGAAGTCGATGGGACAGTTTGGTATTCAAATTATATGATATTTAATTTGATTTCTCTTGTATTAGTAGTCTTTACTACTTGACTATTCTTAAAAAATCAATATTGTTACCGTTGCTCTATCAGCGATTCTCGCTTCGATAATATTTTTTCTTATCAGCAATTTCGGTGCTTTATTTTCACCTGCAAGCCTTTATACTAAAGATTTTAGTGGATTGATGCAGTCATATCTTGCAGGCTTGCCTTTTTCAGAACATCTCTTTTGAGCAATTTGATGTTTACAACCATTATATTTGGAAGCTATTACTTCATCAATTCAATATCAGCGATCAAGCTGGCAAAGGTTAAATCGTAAATTCTCCACAGGTTTTATTTCGACATCATTTTCATCCAATAAATGGATAGTATCCGGTCATATTATTGATATTCTTAATAGAAAGATTTTTAAGGGAATCATCACCATAGTAAATGACAAAATCGAAAAAATATCAGAAACACTTGATGAAGTTCAGGATCATTACATTTTGCCGGGATCTATAGATGCTCACATTCACATAGAAAGTTCGATGGTCACCCCATACGAATTTGCCAAAACTGCACTCAAACACGGAACCATTGCTACAGTCTCAGATCCTCACGAAATCGCAAACGTTTGTGGTATGGATGGAATAGACTTCATGATTAAAAATGCAAACAACACCGGGCTAAAGTTTTTTTTCGGAGCACCTTCCTGTGTACCGGCCACGTCCTTCGAAAAATGCAGGATATGAAATTGGTGTAGCGCAAATCGAACAGCTCATGAAAAGAGATGATATATGGTATCTCTCTGAAATGATGAACTGGCCAGGTGTTTTGTATAGCGATCCTATAGTAATGCAAAATTCAAGCTGCTCACAAGTATAAAAAACCTATAGATGGGCATGCTCCCGGATTAAAGGGACAAGATGCAAAACAGTATTCAAAACCTGGTATATCCACTGATCACGAATGTTATATGCTTGATGAAGCTTTGGATAAGATTTCATGCGGCATGAGCATCATAATTAGGGAAGGCTCAGCAGCCAAAAACTTTGATGTCTTACATCCTTTGATTCGATTATTTCCACACCAGGTCATGTTTTGCAGTGACGATAAGCATCCTGATGACCTAATAACCGGTCATATCAATCTACTCGTAAAAAGAGCATTGATGCTTGGGTATGATATATTTGATGTCTTGCGTATTGCATGCATCAATCCGGTAAAGCATTACAACTTACCTGTAGGCTGTTTGCAGGAAGGAGCATTGGCGGACTTCATTATCATCAATAATATCGAAGAATGGGAAGTGACCCCACACCTATAGTAATGGCAAATTAGTTTACCATGATGGAAAAGTGGACATACCATTCAAGAAAACAGACATTATTAATAACTTCAATTGTCTTCCTGTAGTGGAAAATGCCTTGAAAGTACCATATGTAATTGGTGATATTCCTGTAATCAAAGCCATCGATGGATCATTGATTACCGAAAAGTTCTTGGCAAGCCCAAAATCAGAAGATGGATTTTTGGTTTCAGACACCGACCGGGATATACTTAAAATTTGTGTTGTCAACAGATATAAAATTCACCACCTGCTGTGGGATTTATTAAAAATTTTAATCTGAAAGGTTGTGCCATAGCATCCACAGTGGCACATGATTCGCACAATATCATTGCTGTAGGAGATGATGACAGCCTGATTGTAAAAGCAATAAACCTGTTAATAGCTTCTCAAGGTGGACTTTCTGCAGTAACATACGATGATTTTCAGCACATATCATTGCCGGTAGCGGGCTTGATGAGTGATCAATCTGTGGAAGAGATAGGTCATCAATACAGCAAAATTTCAGAATTTGTGAGAAGTCAAGGTTGCCGGTTAACTGCCCCTTATATGACACTTTTCGTTTATGGCACTTTTGGTAATACCAAAAATAAAAATCAGCGATTTGGGGATGTTTGATGCTGAAAAATTTGCTTTTTATTGATGCTGAAAATAATTTGATCAAAATTCCCGTTATACTCCATATCAGATAATAGTCTTTGATTATGAATAACCATAAGTATCACTTTTAGCTTTAGTAACGTTTGATTTATATGTTTTCTTCTTCGTGCAATGATGAAGTTGAAGCCAGTTTCACCGTACCTTCATCCTACAGATTCAATAGTCCAAATCTGGCTAATAAAAGTGTATATAAAATAGATCAACAAGCAAAAAAAGGCATATTGCTCACAGATAGTTTGGGGGATTTCAGCAGATCAAACTCAGTAATTTCGGATAGCCTGAATGCCATCATCAGAAATGCCTTTGTTGTAAATTCATTGCGTTCTATTCAATTTAAAGATGGAAATACAGCATTGCTGGAGTTTGGAAGACTGGATACTACAGATGGTAAATCAGTAATTATTCCTCTTGAAAAGAAAGAAACGAAATATATTTTCACAGGTAATCAGATAAAGTTTGATTCTTTTCCTCAATATTTTGCTGAAATCACCAATTCTTTTTTAGAAGTCAATCTTTGTCAGGAGTTTACCTACAGAAGTCAACGTGTTTCTACTGGTAATCATGTCAAAAGGTATTTTCACAATAACTGTATTGATACCGACCATGCAAAGATTATCAGCAGAATCATTGGTGAAAGTCCTGCAACCATCTTTTGACACCATTTCCATTGAAAGAGTAAATTACATCTTTTCAAAATACTAATTCCTGTATCCGGAAAAACAATACATTAAGTGGAATTGTGTGATACAGCGTTAAGCTAATTGTATTTCAACCATTTATTGACGTTGGCTTTAATTCTTTTTTCAATATTGTCTGTATCAGCTTTTTCAAATTTTTGGCCAGTAATAATTTCGTATAGTTTGATATATCTCCCGGATATTTCTTCGACAAATGACAAGGGCAAATCTGGTATTTTTTGACCATCTAAGCCCTGGAAATTATTTTGGATCAGCCATTCCCGTACAAATTCTTTTTGAAAGCTGTTGTTGTGCTTCGTTATTGGACTGTCTTTCTGATAGCCATCAAGATAAAAATATCTTGAACTATCAGGCGTATGAATTTCATCAATTAGAATTATTTTATCGCCAACTTTCCCAAATTCATATTTTGTGTCTACCAATATCAGCCCTCTTTCATTTGCCATCCTACTACCCTTTTCAAATAGTGCTCTGGTATAGCTTTCCAGAATGTCCCAGTCTTCCTTGCTTACTATGTTGCGACTCAATATTTCGTCTACAGAAATATCCATATCATGTCCTTCAGATGCTTTAGTGGTAGGTGTGATAATTGGTACCGGAAATCGATCATTTTCTTTTAAGCCATCCGGCATCCTGACACCACATAACAGACGTTCTACTGATTTATATGTCCTCCATGCATGACCTGCCAGATATCCACGAATGACCATTTCTATTTTGATTGACTCAGCTTTCAATCCTATACTTACATTTGGATCAGGAGTAGCTATCAGCCAGTTGGGAACGATGTCCTTAGTGACATCAAGGAAATGTCGGGCTATTTGGTTCAATACCTGACCTTTGTATGGTATCGGTTTGGGAAGGATGTGGTCAAATGCGGAAATTCTGTCTGTGGCAATCATAATGATTTTATCACCAAGGTCATAGACATCTCGCACTTTACCGTGATAAATGTTTTTAAGTGATCAAAGTCAAAATTGGTACTGGAAATGGTGTTCTCTTTAAGCGACATACTCCAATGGATTATTTAAAACCTAAATATCTGATATTTTTTATTGGCTTCAATAAAGGTAAACACTTCGAAAGTCAGTAGAACCTGGATTATTTTAAAATTAAAATCAGGAAGATACTTTTTTTTAAAAAAAAAGAGAAGGTCAGATGTTGGTTACAGAATTTCTATCAAAAAGGATTTCTCTTAACTCTTTCATTGCCTTGTATTCATGATAGTAATACTTTTTTAAATGCTTCTTTAACCGCAAAATATGCTCCTTTTTCACTGCCGGGTAGGTTTTCTTTGACAATAGACTTAAAAAGTTTAATATCATGCTTAAGCATACCCCTGATAGAAGGTATATCGTGCCAGTCTCCTTCGATTGCCAGTGTTTTTATTTTTGCCCCTTTGTCATCCACCACTGATTCAAGGTCTATGACACTTAATTTACAGTCATTCCTTAAGGTATTCGAAAGTCCTTCTGGTAGTTTCCATATGTCGCTATCTTTTTCCATTTCATTGTTGATAAGGAAAATTTCAAGTCCTTTTTCATGAAATCGATAGATAATAACTCTGGCAAGATCTAATACACTCATATTAACAAATTTCAGGTCAAAATTACACATTAAGTACCATATATTAAAAAAATCATGATAATAACTTTAAAATTCACTTTGGTTCATTTGTCACAGCAAAATATACATCAAACTCAATGTGTAATTACCCCATCACCACTTTTGGCGACTCCACAAAAATAGGCTTATATAACTTTCTCTGGTCTTTAGAAAAGAAAAAAGCCACACAAATTTTTACTCTGTTGCGTGGCTTTGTTGGTCTATAATTACAAATTCTTGATCAGCATCGCATTAGCAAACTGCGACGATCAGGTATATTTATTTATGGCAAAGCCATGGTGACACAGCGATCACCCCATGCATTAAAAGCAGAGGTGCAACTACCCCAAGCCAACTAAATAATTCGAACTTCAGGATTTATTTCATTTTATTCATACAGAAAAACTTCTTCTACATCAACAAAATCATCTCCCACCAATTCTTGAAAAACGACAGATTTAATTCTTAATGTTTTTTGTCTTTTAAGATATTTTAATAACTTAGCTTTCATTACATTTATATCCGTTTTATTTTATATGTCTACTAATACAAAATCGTGATAAATTTGCAGCAACAGCAACAGCACCTGTCGCAGGGTACCCAATAGCACTCCAGGGATTTTTTACTACTTTGTCCCAATTGTTGAAGAGATTGATACCAGCACCTTAATGAACAAAAAATTCAAAACGATCTTTGAACAAAATATTCACACTGCTAAATAATAAAAATTATGCTGGCAATACATCCGCAATACATTACAGACAATACAGGAAAAAAATATCTGTGGTACTTCCTATGAAGGATTTTAAAGCCATTATGGAAGAGTTAGAAGAGTTGGAAGATATAAAGCTTTATGATGAAGCCAAAAATCAAATGAGCCATCTATTCCTATTGATGATGCCTTAAAATGATTGAAGCTAAACGCAAAGCGAAGTAATGGCTTATTGTAATGTAACCTTAAAAGAAACGAGCCATTAAAGCTCTTGAAAAATCAATGAGCCATATTATCCCAATATCAAGGAAGCCATTTACAGCCTTGCCGATAATCCAAGACCATCAGGATACAAAAAGCTAAAAGGCAGAGACGGTTATCGTATTCGGGTGGCTGATTACCGCATTATCTATGATATTTTTGATGATGTCCTTTTGGTTGATGTCATTGAACTTGGACATCGAAAAGATATTTATGAATAAAGCCCGCAATTGCGGGCTTTATTGTTTACTATTCATCTGCTACAAATGTGAAAAATATATTTTCACTATTTTCACTATTGTAGTTATTAATATAATCTCTTGCCTTACCATATTCATATTTAACAAGAACAAAGCCCCGATGGTCGCAGTTTGCAATTCATGACCTACTATCAATAAATCCATTAATATTCTCTAATCATATCATTTCAATTTCTACAAAATCTGCTTTGCCGATATATGTAAATCTGAAATAATGTAAAGTATTTTAATTGATAATTTTATATCTGTGCATTTTCGACAATATTTGATGTGAAGATATCTCTTTTTGCGGAATTGGTGTGTATTGAATTGCAAATTCTTTATGTATTGGATCGATCATACACCATCGTTGGATTTGGACTATTGACACTATTCCCATGTACCACCAGCGTCGCACTCACCCCTGTCTTAATAAGTGAAGCAGTAGCCAGCTGCCCTACTTAACTCCTTGCTACGAAGGGTACAGGAACAAAATAAATACCTATGTTACTGATCTTATTCCCAATATCATGTTGAAAAGCCCCGCCATAGCTATTGCTATGTCTGTGTTTCGCCTTGATCTGGAAAAAATAATCTATTGCGTTTTATTATGTAATTACCATTCTGTAGCACTGTGCAGATACCATCAGAATACTTCTCCCAGCCACTCAGCCACTTATCATCATAGGATCAGCAAGATCAGCTGCTGGCATTCGAAGCCAGATTTCCCGCCACATCAGGTATATAATTTAGACCTATCTTCTTCAGACCATTTAGACCCGCTGCCAACGTGATAAATTTGCAGCAACAGCAACAGCACCCGTCGCAGGGTAATCAATAGCACTCAAGGGATTTTTTACTACTTTGTCCCAATTGTTGAAGAGATTGATACCAGCCCCAACGATCGCTGCTCCAACATGCAGGGGTGTGTCGCCATACCACTTTTGGTAAGACACATAAAAATAAAAGTTATTGAACTTAAAACAATTAATTTATGTTGATTTATTGTAGATAATTCAAAGATGGAAACAGTATTAGTACAAATCAACAATAACAAGGCTACAGGCTTTGGAGGACTTGGAAGATTTACATATTATTAAGGGCCCTAAAAGTATTCAACCACAGCAAAAGCTTTCTGAAAAGTATGCTGGCAAACTGCCTGCTGATGTGGCTGACGAACTTCAAAATTATGTAACCCAAAGCCGTAACGAATGGAACAACCGCAGTATTTAATTGATACCAATGCTGTGATTGATTATCTCGCCAATAAACTCCCTGCTTCGGGTATGGATTTGCGAATAACATTATTGATGCCCTGCCTAATGTTTCGGTAGTTACCAAAATTGAAGTACTTGGCTTTAATGCCCTGAACAGCATTACAAAACGCTTCTGAGTTTTATCAATGATGCCATTGTATTGGATTTAACAAACAACATTGTAGAAGCAAGTATTGAAATCCGTAAAAGCACAAAAACCAAATTGCCAGATGCTATTATAGCCGCTACCGCCATAGCCTATGATTTGGTTTTAATTTCTCGTGATACTGTAAGCATCCGACGAACCCCGTATTGCCAACCTTTCGGCATAGGTGGTACTTTGCAAAAAAACAAAGTCAGATGCGATACGACAAAGAACAAATAGATCAGTGGCTAACAGAATGGGAGCAAACGGGTAAGAGCATCAGTAATACGGTGATGTGGAAGCCTTTGACAAGAGCACATTTTACAATTGGCGTAGCAAGGAAAGGAAACCTTCTGGTCATAAATGAAAGGCCATAGCAAGTTTGTATCTGTTCAAGTGTCACCATCCTTTATTCCTCAGATGAGTATTCATTACCCTAACGGAGTTAGGAGTTGATATGCATATGATGCCGAGTATTGACTCCACTTCAGAGCATTATGGATAAGTTAGGCTTGGAGCACATCAGCGGTACTACCTATACAATGGGTGTGTAGATATGCGCAAGGGGTATGGATGGATTGAGTAACCTGGTTCCGAAATGAACTCGGAGCCGATCCATTGAGCGGTGATGTATATGTATTTTTCAACAGGAGTCGCCAGACTGTCAAGATGCTGGTCTGGGTGGATCGGGACGGATTTGTGGGTGTACAGCAAGGGACTGGAGTGGGGGCTGCCATGAAATAAGCCCAGCGGCATTATAGATGGAAATCACATCATATCAATTACCAACATTTGGTCATGCTGTTCAGTGGAATATCGCTGGTACCACACCAACGACCGCGACATGAGATGGAAAACAGGACAATTTTGTCAAAAAAAGTGAATAAAATATTGTGATATAATCGTATAAATATAGTATTTTTATGCTATGGAATTACGATGAGATCATAGCGCAAAAAGACGCAGCGATAGCACAAAGACGTTAAAATCCAGCAGCAGGCTGCCCGGATTGAAGATCTCGCCCATCAGATTGTGCCAACCGCAAAAATCATTCCCGGCCTTAAAACAGAACGCTTCATACCCACGGAGATCCCAGACAACTCAAATATATTTGGAGAACTCTGCTGGTAAGCCTTGTGATGATCTAGCTACAAGAACAGAACCAATCATCCAAGCCTGCCAAAAGGAAGAGTGCATGTAACAGGGGTGGCAGCTCGACACAACTGTACACATCCTCCTGCCCGTAGAAATCAGAAATGTCCCTGTCGAGCATGATGAATCCGACTAATTCATCTAAGAGATGAAATATCAGATAGATCGCCAAAAAGGCCAGGCATGTTATTTATCATCAGATATATCCGCCCTGCTTACAAAAAAGCAGATTCAGATACCATCGTCACCGCACCGGCCATAGAAGAACCTATCGCCAAGTGCGAAGTAGATGTTCGGGTGCTGGCAGATGTAGTAGTGTCAAAGTTTGGGGATCAGTATCCCCGGAGTATCGTCAGCAACAGATATATAAGCGCCAAGGCGTGGTGATCTCATCATCGACTATGAAATGATGTGGCATCAACTAAGCCCATATATGAAACTGATGAGGAATATATTAAAGAACAAATACTCCAATCCAGCTATATACAGCAAAGATGAAAGTAGCATCAAAGTCATGGATGGAAAGAGAAAAGCAAGCCATACGGGTTATATGTGGGTCATGGCTCCACCGAACTCAAGCATGTGCTGTTTTGAATATCACAAAGGCAGAGGCAGAGAAGGGCCTGAGAATAACTATAAACAAAGCAAAGGATTTTACAAACAGGGATGCGTATGAAGTATATGACATTATAGATAAATGTACCTCCAGATGTGCAGCATTTTCATTGCTGGGCAATATGGACGCCGGAAGTTTATAGAATCCATGGATAATGATAAAGCAAGGAGCGAATTTGCATTAAACCAACACAGAAACTCTATGCAACTACAAAAATGCAGAGATGGTAGACAGTTCGTACGATTAACGCAATATAGAGACAGGCGGCCAAACCGATATTGGATCAGTTTAAAGATT
>JADKEB010000030.1 GCA_016718205.1 Saprospiraceae bacterium | reverse complement strand
CCGACGAACCCCGTATTGCCAACCTTCGCTATAGGTGGTACCTTTGCAAAAAAAAAAACAAAGTCAGATGCGATACGACAAAGAACAAATAGATCAGTGGCTAACAGAATGAGCAATCGGGTCAGAAGCATCAGTAATATTGCGATGGGAAGCCCTTTGACAAGAGCACATTTTACAATTGGCGTAGCAAGGAAAGGAAAACCTCGGTCATAAATGAGCATAAGACAAGTTTGTATCTGTTCAAGTGTCACCATCCTTTATTCCTCAGATGGTATTCATTACCTTAACGGAGTTAGAGTTGATATGCATATGATGCTGATATTGACACCATCAGAGCATTGGCGGGATGTTGGGCTTTGGGAGCACATCAGCGGTACTACCTATACAATGGGTGTGTAGATATGCGCAAGGGGTATGATGGATTGAGTGGCCTGGTTCGAAATGAACTCGGAGCTGATCCATTGAGCGGTGATGTATATGTATTTTTCAACAGGAGTCGCCAGACTGTCAAGATGCTGGTCTGGGACCGGGACGGATTTGTGGTGTACAGCAAGCGACTGGAGGGGGGCTGCTATGAACAGCTCAGCGGCATTATAGATGGGAAATCACATCATATCAATTACCAACATTTGGTCATGTTGCTCAGTGGAATATCGCTGGTGGGACTACACCAACGACCGCGATATGAGATGAAAAAAACAGGATAATTTTGTCAAAAAGTGAATAAAATATTGTGATATAATCGTATAAATATAGTATTTTTATGCTATGAATTACGAGGAGATCATAGCGCAAAAGACGCAGCGATAGCACAAAGACGTTGAAATCAGCAGCAGGCTGCCCGGATTGAAGATCTCGCCCATCAGATTGCACAACTGCAAAAATCATCTTCGGCCCTAAAACAGAACGCTTCATACCGACGGGAGATCCCAGACAACTCAACATATTTGGAGAACTCGCTGGCGTAAGCCCAGATGTAGATCTGCCACAAGAACAGAACCAATCATCCAAGCCTGCCAAAAGGAAGAGTGCACAACAGGGGCGGCGCTATTGGCCAGCTGTACACATCTGCCCGTAGAAATCAGAAATGTCCCTGTCGAGCATGATGAATCCGACATCCATCTAAGAGATGAAATATCAGATAGACTTGCCAAAAGGCCGCGGCATGTTATTTATCATCAGATATATCCGCCCCGTTTACAAAAAAGCAGATTCAGATACCATCGTCACCGCACCGGCCATAGAAGAACCTATCGCCAAGTGCGAAGCAGATGTAAGCCTGCTGGCAGATGTAGTAGTGTCAAAGTTTGTAGATCATATCCCCGAGTATCGTCAGCAACAGATATATAAGCGCCAAGGCGTGGTGATCTCATCATCGACTATGAATGGATGGGTACATCAACTAAGCCCATATATGAAACTGATGAGTGAATATATTAAAGAACAAATACTCCAATCCAGCTATATACAGCAAGATGAAAGTAGCATCAAAGTCATGGATGGAAAGAGAAAAGCAAGCCATACGGGTTATATGTGGGTCATGGGCTCCACCGAACTCAAGTATGTATGTTTTGAATATCACAAAGGCAGAGGCAGAGAAGGGCCCGAGAATAACTTTAAACAATACAAAGGATTTTTACAAACAGATGCGTATGAAGTATATGACATTATAGATAAAATGTACCCAGATGTGCAGCATTTTCATTGCTGGGCACATGGACGCCGGAAGTTTATAGAATCCATGGATAATGATAAAGCAAGGAGCGAATTTGCATTAAACCAAATACAGAAACTCTATGCAATCGAGCAAAATGCAGAGATGCAGACAGTTCGTACGATGAACGCACTATAGAGAGACAGGCGGCCAAACCAATATTGGATCAGTTTAAAGATTGGTTAGACAAGGGAGGCACTCAGGTGACGCCCCGATCACCTATCGGCAAAGCCATGTCCTATCTCGTTACTCGATGGCAAAAGTTTACCAAATATACAGACCATGGCATAGTAGAGATAGATAATAACATCATAGAGAATGCGATCAGACCCTTGGCTCTGGGGAGGAAAAACTATCTCTTTGCAGGAAACCACGCGGCAGCTATCACAATAGGGTATTATTACACCATCTTTGGTACATGCAAGGCACTTGGTGTCAATCCATACGATTATATGATGTGGTTCCTGACAAAAGCACCATCTATAAAAACATCGGAGATAGGAAAAATTAGTCCAGCTGAATTCAAAAAATCTAGCGAGCCAGCTACGTAGTTCGTCGGATGCTTACTCTACTCCACCATGAAAAAAATAGTTGCCAAATATAGAAACTTTACTTATCTTTGCTGAAAATTTAGTTTGAAGAATTTTGAAACCATATTTTTGGAAGCAGCTAAGGAATTTATTGCCAGTCTCGATAAGAAATCGGCAAGTAAAATCTTTTATAACATAGATTTAGCAGAGCAAACCAACGATACGAAGATTTTCAAAAAACTTCAGGGTGAAATTTGGGAATTCAGGAGTAAATATTTAGGAAACCAATATAGATTATTAGCCTTTTGGGATAAGTCAAATAGCAGAAATACATTGGTCATTGCAACACATGGCTTTATAAAAAAGACAAGTAAAGTGCCAAAAAATGAAATTCAAAAAGCTGAAAAAATCAGAAGTGAGTATTTTGCATCAAAAAAATAGATATAAAATGGCAAATAAAGAAATGAAGACATATACCCTTGCTAAAATGAAGGATATGTATATTGGCAAGCAAGGAACAAAAGATAGAGATGAATATGAATATGAACTTAGGATGGATATCATTGGCAAAATGATCAAACAAGCACGTCAAGACCGAAATTTAACACAAGAACAATTAGGAAAACTAATAGGTGTTCAAAAGTCACAAATTTCCAAACTTGAAAGCAGTGCAAACAGTGCAACAATAGATACTATAATCAAAGTTTTCAAAGCACTGAAGGCTGAAATAAACTTTCGGGTGAAACTTGAAAATGAATTTGTACAATTAGTGTAAGATGAAAGGCGAGAGTAGAACAACGGCTATGATGATAGATTCGCTATCGCTTCATCCATCACATAGCCTTGGACGTTACCTGCCATTTTACAGCGACACATTCCGACAGACAAAACTCACCGAAATTAACTTGAATGAAAAATAAATTTGCATATTATAAGTACACTTATTATATTTGCACTTTCTAATTTTATAAAATAAAAAAATATGTGGACTAAATCTCATTCAATCGTAACGAAAGAAGTTACAAAAGAACAAATGTGGAAACTCTTTGCTGATGTAAATAATTGGCACACTTGGGACGAAGGAATAGAATTTGCAAAAATGGAAGGTAAATTTGAAAAAGGCAATTTCTTTACATTAAGACCTAAAGGAGGACCAAATGTAAAAGTAGAATTATTGGAAACTGTTGAGAATAAATCATTTCTTGATGTTACAAAATTCCCGTTAGCTAAAATGTTTGATAACCATACTTTTGAAGAAACGCCACAAGGTTTAAAAATCACAAATACAATATCTGTAACAGGAGTTTTAGGATTTTTATGGCGTAAAA
This sequence comes from Saprospiraceae bacterium, assembly GCA_016718205.1. Taxonomy (GTDB): domain Bacteria; phylum Bacteroidota; class Bacteroidia; order Chitinophagales; family Saprospiraceae; genus OLB9. The sequence continues at coordinate 25,218 of JADKEB010000030.1, read as the reverse complement.
TCGTAGCTCAAAAAATTGTTGATAGTTTGCCAAATGATATGCAAACGCAAATTAAAGCTGCTTCAAAACTATGAACTCGACAAAATATTGGATAGCAACAATCTCCAAAGAACATACACTTCGTGGAGTTGCAGGTGGTTTTATGCAAGTTTGCCACGGAAAACAAGCACCATTAAAGCGAATGAAGAAAGGCGATTATTTAATTGTCTATTCCTCAAAAATCACAATGGAAGGAAACGAAAAATGTCAAGCATTTACTGCAATTGGACAAGTAATAGATGACAATGTTTATCAGTTTGAAATGACTGAAAATTTTAAACCATTTAGAAGAAACATTAACTTTCTGCAATGTGAAGAAAGTTCTATAATTCCATTGATTAACGACCTTGAATTTATCCCAAACAAAAAATCTTGGGGTTATCCATTTCGCTATGGTTTCTTTGAAATCAAAGAAAATGACTTCAATATAATAACCTCTAAAATGCTACAAAATGAAGTCAAAGGACAATACATTTAGTGTGGAAAAACCAGAAGAAAGTTCAGGATTTTTGTTGTGGCAAGTAACAAATCTTTGGCAACGAGAAATTAAAAAAGCATTAGAACCATACGGTTTAACCCATTCACAATTTGTTCTAATGGCAAGTATTCATTGGTTGACACTACACAAACAAGAAGTTACACAGGTAGTTTTATCAAACCATACTAAAATTGACCCAATGACAACTTCAACAGTTTTGAGAACACTTCAACAAAAGGGATTTCTGCAACGACAAGAACATTTGACAGACACAAGAGCCAAAACTGTTGGACTAACTGACGAAGGAAAAAAAATAATAAAAAAAGCAATTGTAACTGTTGAGAATTTTGATGTACAATTTTTCTCTTTACTTGGTGACAAGACAACAGAATTGAACAAGAATTTATTAACTTTACTCGGTGAAAAATAAAAAAAAACGGCAGGTAACAGCAGTTTGGCAAAATGGCGGGTTCAGTGCTAAATTGAACATTTGGTTTTCAAATGAACATTAGTGCTAAATTGAAAGTAAGTGCTTCTAAATCCGCCACTTCGCCAAGGTGTGCTGTGAATGATAAATCCATTGTATAGATTTATCAATGCTGTATAAGAGATGATGGTAGGTCCATCGGTGTCGCTGAACAAGCGGAGGCATCAAACCGCTTCCCGATGCTTTGATAGTAATAGAGAGGTGTTAAACGGTAGGAAGAAAAGGCTGTGAAAGAACAGTCAGGTAAGATATAGAGAGATGAACGCGAGTGAACCTGTGATGAAGTTGTGAGATGGGCTACATTTTGTCAAAAGCTCGTATTCTTGGCTACGAGTGAAAAGTTATAGCGGAGCTTGTTTACTGGCTATAGGGCAAACGCAATTGAGCAGGCATGAATCTAAATCCAGGCTTTTATACGGAACTCAGGAAGTCCTTGTAAAATGCAAAGAGAACGGCACAAGTGGGCAATACCCATGAGGCCTATAGTATCGATGTTTATAAGGATGACGGATGACGTTGTAGTAGTGATGAAGGGCTTGTAATGAGCGTGGAGCGAAGGGCGTCAGACATACAGTTTTAAATATTTAAACAACTTAATTTATTAAGGATGACAGACTTATTTGAGACGAGATCAAAACCTATTCCGATCACTAAGGACATGGTAAGGTCAGCCTATCGTAAGGTAAGAAGTAACAATGGGAGTGCAGGATGCTCCACCATTGGTAGGAGAATTATGATAGATTGTCCAGATAGTCCAAAGGTATATTGAGTGATCTTGCTATTTCTAGTTTGGGCATACCTGTTTTCAACAAAAGTTTTACAGCTTCTTCCTTTTGCCTTCGTTCTTCTTCTTTTTGTCTTCGTTCTTCTTCCTTTTGCCTTCGTTCTTCTTCCTTTTGCTTTTCACTCTCCGCAATCCGATGTTCGTAATCATTGAGTTCAGACAAAAAATCGTCTTCTACGATCATGATATCACGTACTTTTTGACCTGAGCAGCCTCCTGCAACCTCCTGATGATTGGTCTGAATTTTTCTGGAAAATCTATTTCTTTTACATTCATGATATGATGATTTTCATTTCTGATGTCTTGATCAAAAATACTTAGTAGCGTTTCTAATTCGTCCCTTCGTTTCTTCTTTAAACGCAGGAATGTTCACAATAATTCCTCATGGAATAAAGCACTAATAAAATTATGACTTACATCAAGTATGTTATTAGTAAACCTGTCTCTGATAGTCTTATTGGACATGATGACGGGTATTTCGTCAAAGCCCTCAATACGTTCACCTAAGAAGTAAATCGGTAAAATAGGTAAGCCCATTTTATAGTTTCTACCCTTAGTGTCTGCAACCCATTGAAAAAGGATTCATTCATATATTGTTTGCCAAGGTATTTTCTGAATCTCATGTTTTCATGAGCGAATTTTGATTTTTGGATTTCTATGATGATTACTTTTTCGGAGCCATCTGCCTGGCGTATTCTGTAAGCATCCGACGAACCCCGTATTGCCAACCTTCGGCATAGGTGGTACCTTTGCAAAAAAAACAAAGTCAGATGCGATACGACAAAGAACAAATAGATCAGTGGCTAACAGAATGGGAGCAATCGGGTCAGAGCATCAGTAAATATTGCGATGGGAAGCCCTTTGACAAGAGCACATTTTACAATTGGCGTAGCAAGGAAAGGAAACCTTCGGTCATAAATGAGCATAAGAGCAAGTTTGTAACTGTTCAAGTGTCACCATCCTTTATTCCTCAGATGAGTATTCATTACCCTAACGGAGTTAGAGTTGATATGCATATGATGCTGAGTATTGACTCCATCAGAGCATTGGCGGGATGTTAGGCTTTGGAGCACATCAGCGGTACTACCTATACAATGGGTGTGTAGATATGCGCAAGGGGTATGATGGATTGAGTGGCCTGGTTCGAAATGAACTCGGAGCTGATCCATTGAGCGGTGATGTATATGTATTTTTCAACAGGAGTCGCCAGACTGTCAAGATGCTGGTCTGGGACCGGGACGGATTTGTGGTGTACAGCAAGCGACTGGAGGGGGGCTGCTATGAACAGCTCAGCGGCATTATAGATGGGAAATCACATCATATCAATTACCAACATTTGGTCATGCTGCTCAGTGGAATATCGCTGGTGGGACTACACCAACGACCGCGATATGAGATGAAAAAACAGGATAATTTTGTCAAAAAAGTGAATAAAATATTGTGATATAATCGTATAAATATAGTATTTTATGCTATGAATTACGAGGAGATCATAGCGCAAAAAGACGCAGCGATAGCACAAAAAGACGTTGAAATCCAGCAGCAGGCTGCCCGGATTGAAGATCTCGCCCATCAGATTGCACAACTGCAAAAAATCATCTTCGGCCCTAAAACAGAACGCTTCATACCGACGGGAGATCCCAGACAACTCAACATATTTGGAGAACTCGCTGGCGTAAGCCCAGATGTAGATCTGCCACAAGAACAGAACCAATCATCCAAGCCTGCCAAAAGGAAGAGTGCACAACAGGGGCGGCAGCTATTGGCCAGCTGTACACATCTGCCCGTAGAAATCAGAAATGTCCCTGTCGAGCATGATGAATCCGACATCCATCTAAGAGATGAAATATCAGATAGACTTGCCAAAAAGGCCAGGCATGTTATTTATCATCAGATATATCCGCCCCGTTTACAAAAAAGCAGATTCAGATACCATCGTCACCGCACCGGCCATAGAAGAACCTATCGCCAAGTGCGAAGCAGATGTAAGCCTGCTGGCAGATGTAGTAGTGTCAAAGTTTGTAGATCATATCCCCGAGTATCGTCAGCAACAGATATATAAGCGCCAAGGCGTGGTGATCTCATCATCGACTATGAATGGATGGGTACATCAACTAAGCCCATATATGAAACTGATGAGTGAATATATTAAAGAACAAATACTCCAATCCAGCTATATACAGCAAGATGAAAGTAGCATCAAAGTCATGGATGGAAAGAGAAAAGCAAGCCATACGGGTTATATGTGGGTCATGGGCTCCACCGAACTCAAGTATGTATGTTTTGAATATCACAAAGGCAGAGGCAGAGAAGGGCCCGAGAATACCTTTAAACAATACAAAGGATTTTTACAAACAGATGCGTATGAAGTATATGACATAATAGATAAAATGTACCCAGATGTGCAGCATTTTCATTGCTGGGCACATGGACGCCGGAAGTTTATAGAATCCATGGATAATGATAAAGCAAGGAGCGAATTTGCATTAAACCAAATACAGAAACTCTATGCAATCGAGCAAAAATGCAGAGATGCAGACAGTTCGTACGATGAACGCACTATAGAGAGACAGGCGGCCAAACCGATATTGGATCAGTTTAAAGATTGGTTAGACAAGGAGGCACTCAGGGTGACGCCCCGATCACCTATCGGCAAAGCCATGTCCTATCTCGTTACTCGATGGCAAAAGTTTACCAAATATACAGACCATGGCATAGTAGAGATAGATAATAACATCATAGAGAATGCGATCAGACCCTTGGCTCTGGGGAGGAAAACTATCTCTTTGCAGGAAACCACGCGGCAGCTATCACAATAGGGTATTATTACACCATCTTTGGTACATGCAAGGCACTTGGTGTCAATCCATACGATTATATGATGTGGTTCCTGACAAAAGCACCATCTATAAAAACATCGGAGATAGGAAAAATTAGTCCAGCTGAATTCAAAAAATCTAGCGAGCCAGCTACGTAGTTCGTCGGATGCTTACCGTATTCTGGCAGAAAAATCCAATCTGTAAATAGATAAATTCAGACCCGTCAGAATGGAGTGTTCACTTTTTAGTTTATCAACAGTTAATTCCTGAGGGACAAACTCAAGAGCTATAATATCAAGTTTTGTCAGTGCAGATAAAATGATGCGTGCTACCTTCTGGTCTTCCATCAGGTACTTAAATACAACATCATAAATAGGATTAGCGATTTCAAATCAAAAATATTTATACAAAGATATGAAAGTTATGACATTGGGATAAATATTTTTAAAGTAGGGCAAAAGGGTATGATTAAAATTCTATCATATGGCTTCAGGTGGCGAATGAAATGGAGAGAATTCCGGGTAAATTTATACCTAAAAAATATGGATATGCTCCACCACGGGAAAGAGAATTATGATAGATTGTCCAGATAGTCCAAAGGTATATTGAGTGATCTTGCTATTTCTAGTTTGGGCATACCTGTTTTCAACAAAAGTTTTACAGCTTCTTCCTTTTGCCTTCGTTCTTCTTCTTTTTGCCTTCGTTCTTCTTCCTTTTGCTTTTCACTCTCCGCAATCCGATGTTCGTAATCATTGAGTTCAGACAAAAAATCGTCTTCTACGATCATGATATCACGTACTTCTTTGACCTGAGCAGCCTTGCAACCTCCTGATGATGGGTCTGAATTTTTCTGGAAAATCTATTTCTTTTACATTCATGATATGATGATTTTCATTTCTGTTGTCTTGATCAAAAATACTTAGTAGTGTTTCTAATTCGTCCCTTCGTTTCTTCTTTAACGCAGGAATGTTCACAATAATTCCCTCATGGAATAAAGCACTAATAAAATTATGACTTACATCAAGTATGTTATTAGTAAACCTGTCTCTGATAGTCTTATTGACCATGATGACGGGTATTTCGTCAAAGCCCTCAATACGTTCACCTAAGAAGTAAATCGGTAAAATAGGTAAGCCCATTTTATAGTTTCTACCCTTAGTGTCTGCAACCCATTGAAAAAGGATTCATTCATATATTGTTTGCCAAGATATTTTCTGAATCTCATGTTTTCATGAGCGAATTTTGATTTTTGGATTTCTATGATGATTACTTTTTCGGAGCCATCTGCCCTGTATTCTGGCAGAAAAATCCAATCTGTAAATAGATAAATTCAGACCCGTCAGAATGGAGTGTTCACTTTTTAGTTTATCAACAGTTAATTCCTGAGGGACAAACTCAAGAGCGATAATATCAAGTTTTGTCAGTGCAGATAAAATGATGCGTGCTACCTTCTGGTCTTCCATCAGGTACTTAAATACAACATCATAAATAGGATTAGCGATTTCCAAATCAAAAATATTTATACAAAGATATGAAAGTTATGACATTGGGATAAATATTTTTAAAGTAGGGCAAAGGGTATGATTAAAATTCTATCATATGGCTTCAGGTGGCGAATGAAATGGAGAGAATTCCGGGTAAATTTATACCTAAAAAATATGGATATGCTCCACCACGGGAAAGAGAATTATGATAGATTGTCCAGATAGTCCAAAGGTATATTGAGTGATCTTGCTATTTCTAGTTTGGGCATACCTGTTTTCAACAAAAGTTTTACAGCTTCTTCCTTTTGCTTTTCACTCTCCGCAATCCGATGTTTGTCATCATTGAGTTCTAAAATCGAAAATAAAACTACTTATTTGCTTTGGCGTGGTCTTCAAGAAACTTTGCCAATCCTATATCGGTGAGGGGATGATGTAGCAAACCCAAAATACTGCTCAACGGACATGTCACTACATCAGCACCAGCTTTGGCAGCCTGTACAATATGAAGTGGTGTACGTATAGACGCCGCCAAAACTTCAGTAGAATATCCTTGTATGGAGTAAATTGAAACAATTTCTTCAATCAGTTTGATACCATCCCATGAGATATCATCCACTCTGCCTACAAAAGGAGAAAGATAAGTTGCTCCTGCCTTCGCAGCGAGAATCGCCTGGCCGGCTGAAAATACAAGTGTGCAGTTGGTATTGATCCCTTTTTCTGAAAAATAGGATATAGCTTTGATACCATCCTTGATCATGGGGATTTTGACAACGATGTTTTCTGCTTAGTCCTGCCAGTTTTTCACCTTCAAGGATCATGCCTTTGAAATCAGTGGCTATCACTTCAGCACTGACATCTCCTTCTACGATTTTACAAATCTTTTTATAATGGTTGATGATATTTTTTTCTCCTGATATCCCTTCCTTGGCCATCAATGAAGGGTTGGTAGTAACTCCATCAAGAATGCCAAGGTCCCGGGCTTCTTTGATCTGGTCAAGATTGGCTGTATCTATAAAAAACTTCATGGAGATGTTTTGTATTAAGAGATGTGCAAATTAAAATGTGAGGAAACACACCGCGTCGCTCAACTTCCTACCCTTGCTGCATTTCTACCTGGGAGTTCAGGAAGGAGCAGACCGTATGCTCCTCACGCCGCAAAGGTAGATTTAAATTACCAAAAAGTAAATTTTAAACGGTTTAAATTTTTAATAAATATTTGAAATTTCTAAAGCCCCTTATGACATGAATCACAATATCATTTTTTTATCCATCTCCCTAAATTGCTCTATTTTCATTATTATGTCCGTGTTCCCTTTCTCCTTCCTTCTTCCCTTCCTCCCTTCTCCTATAGTGCGACTATCACCCCTGAATAATTTTTTTCTTCATAGTTTCAAACTCTTCCTCCGTAAGAATACCAGCTGATTTCATATCTACAAGTTCTTTTAGTTTGTCGACGGCAGATGAAGCTTCTGCTGATTTTGAGACATTTTCTTGTTTTTTCTCATATCTTCAGCAACTTGTTTGCCTTTTTCAAATTTTTCATTGTAATAGTTTTTTAATCTCTGCGGATCAAAATCAAGAAAAGTGCCTCCTGTTTCAAAATGTTTTTTAAATACTTCACCCAAAGCGAAGGTTGAAGCTCCGGACAAAACTGCCATAGTGACTCCACCCAGGATCGAACCAACACCAGGTATAAACTTGACTGCCCGGGCCCCCAATCTGGCAAGACCTGACCCTGTCAACGCTGTAATTAAAGCCTTTCCTTGAGTTTGTTGGAAATCGACTTCGTACAGTTTGCACATTTGACGTATCATATCCAGCTGTATGGCACTTACTGCAAATAGATCTGCTATCGGCACAGGAATAAATCCTGCTCCCATAGACCAGATCATATGGTTTTTGATGATAGAATCTGCATGATCACTTCTGTTGCTTTTTGAAATTCTGACATTTTATTTTTTTGACTGATAAACAAATTATGATATATTGATAAACAAAGAAAATGATGTAATTAGTTCACCATTTTTATTTTTTGTCGATGTATCTACTTGTTGAACAGACAGAATAATCAAAAAACTATACTATTTTGTGCGGTGGTGACATAAGTCACAAGATAATATAAATATAAAAAATTATCTTTGTTGCAACAAATATATGTATCCTTGCGTTCTTTAATTTAATTATTCACCATTTAAATCAACAATTATGAAGACAAAATTTTTATTTCTGACAGCGATAGTTGCTGTACTGTTTTTGGCATCATGTTCGAAGGAAGATGATCCTGCTCCGGTTGTGATAAAAACAACCTATAATAAGGATATTAAACCCATTTTGGTGGCTAAATGTACGCCTTGTCACCTTGCAGGTGGAGCAAATCCTAATAAGTGGGATGATTTTACTACATCAAAAAATAAAATTGATTTTATCATTAATAGGGTCAACCGTGAAGCTGGAGCTGCAGGATTTATGCCTCTCAACGGTACAAAATTACCAGCAGCTGAATTGGCACTAATTGCAAAATGGAAAGCTGACGGATTGTTGGAAAATTAATTTAATCCGCTTATAGAATGACATTTAGCAGAAACAAAATAAGTTTTTGAGTTTAAGTATTGTGAAAGATCTGTCAATTTCAAGAAATTCATTAATGATAATTTTTATGTGCTAAATGTCATTTTTATTAATTTTGGAAAAATAAAATGAAGGGTGAATCGTTTGATGATATATAAATTACGCTTAAGATCATGTATTATGAAAGACTTTATAGTATCTTTAGATTATTGGCATCTGACCGTATAATTGCAGAAATGAAAAGTGAAATATATCAAATTAATTTTAGAACAATAATCTCTGATTTACAATTCTAAATTTTTTAAACATGGCTTATTTTCAGTGGTCAAATTTGACCCTATTGACTGCAGCCATTGTTGAAACGGAATCATCATGTGAAATCCTTCAGTAATATACTTTGAAAAGGATGTTTTACCTATTATCACTGCCAACTGTGCCTATTCCGGTTGTCATAATGCGGCAAGCAAAAAAGATGGTATTATACTAGATAATTATAACAATGTGATCAAAACCGGAAAAATTAAAACCGGAAATGCTTCAGGAAGTAAACTTTATGAAGTCATGATAGATAAAGATCCCAAAGACGTTATGCCCCCACCACCGGCAACTGCCCTTAATTCATCTCAACTAAAAATCATTGCTGACTGGATAAATCAGGGAGCAAAAATGAAAAGTGTACGGAGACCACAAACAGCTGTTCGGTCACCAATATGAGTTATGTTAACAATATAAAACCTATCCTTTCATCTTGTACATCATGTCACAAAAGTGGCAATACATCAGGTGGTGTGTTGCTTGACACGTATCAAGGAGTGAAATCATCGATATCAGGGGGAAAACTTCTGGGTTCTATTTCTTGGGCCAGTGGTTTTAAACCGATGCCACCGGAGGATCTAAAATGAGCGATTGCAATATAAGTAAAGTGAAAAGCTGGATTGATGCCGGAGGGCTCGATAATTGATATTCTAAAAAGCAAAAATATAAAAGTAGTATGAGAAGATGGTCAGTTTTAATAGTTGTATTGGGTTTTTGTTGGTCAGCTTGTTACTATGATTCTGAAGAAGATCTGTATGGTTCTGTAAATTGCAATACGACCAATGTAAGTTTTGCATCTGACGTGAACCTATTATCGTCAATCATTGCGTGAGTTGTCATTTTAAGGGGTCAAACATCGGAGGCGGGATTAATCTTGATGGATATGTGGCGGTAGAATCTTATGCAAAAAACAATTCATTGGTTGGATCAGTGAAGCACTCCGGTTTTTCACCTATGCCAAAAGGTCAACCTAAACTGGATGACTGCAAAATCAGTAAAATCGAGGCATGGGTAAAAGCAGGTAGTCCCAATAACTAATATCAATAAGATTTTTTAGGCTTTTAATTTTACGAAATGAATAAATTTCTTCCTTACATCATTATTTTGGCCCTTTTGGGCGGTGGTTATGCTTATATGCAGTATAATAAAGGGCATAAAGAAACCGCAGGAGCTAAAGCTGACTTTGTTATTGCTCCAAAGGATTTGCTGGAAGCATTTGATACTGACGAAACCAGTGCCAATCAAAAATATTTAGACAAAATCATTGAGATAGAAGGTATAGTAAAGGCCTTTGATAGCACAGATTCCGGTTCCAGTCTTTCATTGGAGGCAGGAAGTGAAATGTCAGCCATTATTTGTGAATTTGAATCTGCAGAGGCAGTCAAAAATATCTCTGTAGGGCAAAAGTAAAAATCAAAGGATTTTGCACAGGCAAATTGATGGATGTCGTTTTGGTGAGATGCTCTTTTGTAAATTAGCATTTATTTAACCAGCAAATTTTAACTTTTCAGATAAGTCATTCGTTTTTTCTAAAAATCATAAAAAATATGAGTCTACTCCGAAAACTAATATTTTATAATAATCAACCGGTTTTTACCCGCCCCCTAAAGGGAAACGTTTGATTATTAATGTAGTAGACATAAATATTTATTTATTTTCTTTATCAAAGACTTTTCGGAGTGAACTCAAATATAAATTATATAAATTTTAAAGTATGAAAAATTTAGTTTTATTATTGATACTGACCACAGCTTTTCTTACAAATGTCGAAGCTCAAAAATATTTTACAAAAACAGGAGTTATTTCATTTCATTCTGACACTCCGATTGAAAAAATAGAAGCACAGAATAAATCATCCAATTGTGTTTTAGATATTGCATCTGGTAAATTAGAGTTTGCGGTGCTAATCAAAGGTTTTCAATTTGAAAAGGCATTGATGCAAGAGCACTTCAATGAAAATTATATGGAGAGCAATAAATTTCCAAAAGCTACATTCAAAGGTCAGATTGATAATTACTCAAAAATAGATCCTGCAAAAAATGGAAAGACAACAGTAAAAGTCTCAGGAGACCTAACCATTCATGGAGTGACCAAAAAAATTACAACTGATGCAGTCATTAATGTTGTCAACGGTAAAATTGATGCTGACGCACAATTTAGCATTTTGGTTGCTGACTATAATATAACTATCCCGGCATTGGTCAAAGACCAGATCGCCAAGTCAGTAAAAGTAAAAGTAGATGCTACTTTGGACTTATTGAAGCAATAACCTTGACTCACAAATAATAAAATATCATTTTTTATGAAATCTAATTTATTTACGGCGATTTTTTTAATATTTGGTTTTTTAAGCCTTTATAGTCAGGATGATATGCTATCACTTTTGGGTGATGACAAAACCACAGACTATGCCAATGCCAGTTTTAAGACCAATAGAGTGATCAATCTCCACTCACTGGAAAATACTTCTGCTGGCGTTTTAGATTTCAAAATAAGCCATAGATTTGGTACGCTTAATGGTGGGTTCTATGAATTATTTGGATTGGACAATTCTTCTATCAGATTAGGGTTTGAGTACGGTCTTTCTGATTTAATCACAGTTGGAGTAGGTAGAAGTAGTTTTGAAAAAGCATATGATGGATTTATTAAGTACAAATTTTTGCGTCAAAGTACGGGTGAAAGAAATATGCCCATCACAGCAGCATTATTACTGACATCATCTGCTCAAACGCTTAAATGGGCCAATCCTGATAGGGATAATTATTTTTCAAGCAGATTGTATTATACCACACAACTCATATTAGGTCGAAAATTTTCTGAATCATTTACATTCCAGCTAAGCCCTACTATGGTACACCGCAACCTTGTGAAAACAAATACAGAGAAGAATGATGTATATGCTTTAGGTGCGGGAGGTAGAATCAAGTTGAGCAAAAGAGTAGCTCTCAATGCAGAATATATTTATCTTTTGCCGGATCAGGTAGCCGGTGATATAAACAACTCACTTTCTGTAGGATTTGATATAGAAACTGGTGGCCACGTTTTTCAGCTACATTGCTCCAATAGTACGTCTATGATCGAGAAAGGATTTATTGCTGAAACTGCCAACAGCTGGACTGATGGTGGTATCCATTTTGGATTTAATATCTCCAGAGTATTTACAGTCAAAAGGAAAAAAACAGAATAACCAGAGTTTTTTAAAGAAAGACAGAAGAAGAAAGTTTCATTGCTTTTTTGAACTCCTTTCTGCTGAGGTCAATATCCACATTGCTATCATCAAAATACTGAATGAGATTTTCAGTAGCCATATTCCCTGTAAGGTCGTCTTTGGCCATGGGGCAACCTCCATAACCTTTTATAGCGGTATCAAATCTTCTGCATCCACTCTGGTATGCCGCATCGATTTTAGCAAACCAGTTGTGTGGTTGGGTATGAAGGTGAGCACCGAACTCCACATCAGGGTAGGGTGGTATCAAATGCTTAAAGAGGTAAGCAATACTTTCAGGTGTTGCTATGCCTATAGTATCTGAAAGCGCCATAATGCGCACATCCATCTCTGCGAGCTGATCTACCCACTGCTGACAAATCTCTACACTCCAGATATCACCATATGGATTTCCAAAACCCATCGAAAGATAGATGACTGTTTTCTTATTGCTTTTTGCTGCTATGTTTTGGATTTCTTCCACACGTACCAGTGATTCTTCGATAGTGGCATTGGTATTGCGCAGCTGAAATGTTTCCGAAACAGAAAACGGATAGCCCAGATATGTGATTTCATCAAATTGTACAGCGTCTTCGGCACCTCTTGCATTGGCAATTATAGCCAAAAGTTTTGGAGAAGATGCGCTCAATTCTAATTTTGAAAGCACATCAGCTGTATCCTTCATTTGTGGTATTGCCTTCGGAGACACAAAACTTCCAAAATCAATGGTATCATATCCTACTTTGAGCAATTGATTGATGTAAGCTGCCTTGATATTTGTAGGAATAAAATGTGTAATGCCTTGCATAGCATCCCGTGGACACTCTATGATTTTTACCGGAACATCATTACTCATTTTCCTTTATTTTTTATTCTTTCTTTATTTTGGTAAACAAATATAATGCAATTTTGATTTAGAGTATGTTTAAACTTTTATGTTTGAGCGAAAGTGAGAAAATTTAATATTGGCCAAGATGACTGAATGGTCTCGTCTGAGACGAGAATTGAGTAAAATCGTTTACTCAATAAATCTGTTGTCCAAAGTCTCTGACTTTTGGACTTTTATCTATCGGTCTCATGACCGGAGTAAATTGTCCACAACCGGTCAAAGACAGTAAGGCTCTGTTAATAAATAAATGGTGCAGAATTGGCGAAGTTAATTTGTTCTTTTTCAAGGCGTAAATGAGGCGAATAGCCTTAGCTATTTAACGATTTTACAACGCAGAAAAAGAGCAAAAGAACGAGACAAAATGTATCAGTTATTTTTTAACAGAGCCTAAGATAGGTTCCGTCAAAGTCAGGAAAGACTTTGACAAACGAAGTTGATGTTGCAGGCCTGCCTTGCCGAGAGGCAGACTCAAATTAAATTTGCCACTTGGAGCCGAATTATAACAATTTAAACATACTCTTATTATACATCTAACTTTCAAACTTTTATCATGAATAAACCTTTCTGGTCAGTTTTGGGTTCGTCCTCTTTGCAATAGGCACCTTGTCTGTTATCATGTCAATGGTGGGATTAAATTTTACTTTCATGGGTTTTATTTACAATCACGGACTTATCACCGTTGTTATTCAATTGGTGATGCTATTTGGAGGCATGATCATCTTGTATGTAGCACGTACTTCAACCGAGGATGAGTGAATTCTTTTGACCAAGTACACTTCACATCAAGGCAGGTAATTAGTTGTACTATGTTAAATTTAACGGCTAAAAATCAACGGATTAAGTATTTATTTTTTATTTTATTTATATTTTTAAAATGTCTAAAAATATCTTTATACCTTTTGGCTGTAGGAATTTTAAGAGTATTTTTGACTTTTTTGTCTATTTTGTATTATTCCATTTTGGATTTTCAATAGAATTTAAACCAACCTTTTTAGTGACCTGATTCTTTTGGCTATAAATTATTTTGTTTCTATTTTTTGTAAAAAACTTTATCCGGGTGTTTTATTTTTTAACTTTGCGTGCTAGCGAAAGCATACATTTATGGCTGATATATTGATTTTTCTGATTATAGGCATTTTTATTGCCCTGTTGTTTTTAAATATTTACTTTAGGGTGAAAGTATTAAAAATGTATAAAGTACTTGTACAAAACAGGGTGGAATTTGATTCTTCCCATATCTTTAATGCAAAAAAATTGAATGCTGAAATCCTTCCTAAGTATCCTGATTTTTCCAAAGAAATACTTTCATTTATTGGACATATTAGAAAATCTGTAAGTATTGCTGTTGTATTGGTAGTGTTAATTACTATTATGGGGTTTATTTTAAAAAAATTATAATTTAAATACATTGAAAATTGGTCTTGCAGGTGTCGGGCATTTAGGGAAAATACATTTGAAGTGTTTATTGAAAACAAAATTTCAAATTTCAGGATTTTACGATCCCGATATTAACACCAGGGTGGAAGTAGAAAAGAACTTTGGAATCAGAAGTTTTGAGACGATAGATGATTTAATTTTGTCATCGGATTGTGTAGATATAGTCAGTCCTACTTCATTTCATTATGATATTGCAAAGAAAGCGATAGTATCAAATAAACATGTATTTATTGAAAAACCTCTCACAGAGTCACTGGAACAAGCCAGTGATCTGGTACAATTGGCAAAGAAATATGATGTCAAGGTGCAGGTAGGACATGTGGAAAGATACAATCCTGCCATAAGGTCTTTGAAAGGAATTGAACTCAAGCCAGGATTTATAGAGGCGCATCGACTTGCTATTTTCAACCCTCGTGGTACAGACGTGTCCGTAGTCCTCGACCTTATGATACATGATATAGATATAGTCCTGAGCCTTATAAAATCTGAGATCACAGACGTAAGAGCTAATGGAATATGTATAGTGAGTACAACCCCCGACATATGTAATGCTCGTATTGAATTTAAAGATGGGTCAGTGGCCAATCTTACAGCAAGCCGCATCAGCATGAAAAATATGCGCAAAATCAGATTGTTTCAGTCAGATGCATATATCAGTCTGGATTTTCTTCAGAAAGATGCCCAAATACTCAGAATCAAAGACCAGGAAAGCGATGGTGATGAGGCAGCGATGACTATCACCACTAATCAGGGAATAAAAATATTACCTTGAGAGCCCTGAAATAATGCAGAATAATGCTATCGAAGATGAGTTAAATGATTTTTATGAGGCTGTCGTAAATGATAAACCATTATCAGTAACCATTGAAGATGGTTTTAAAGCTCTGCACCTTGCTCAAAAAATAGAAGCAAAAATCAAAGTTGTTCATGATTAGACTTCGATTTTATATTTTATTAATTTTGGTCATGATGATAGGTTCATGTACCTTGGTGGATAATGAAAAACCTGAGGTTTTCTATATCAGCCTATCAGATCCCAAAGTGAAACTACCATTTAGTCACGGCGATGACACCCACAAAATAAGAGAAATTTGGGCTTTTGCTGATGGACAGATTCTAGGTATCTTTCCTCTTCCTGCAAAGGTTCCTATGATTTTTACAGGAAAAGAGACAGAAATCACTATCCTCGCTGGTATCAGAAACAATGGCATGCTTGATCAGCCGGCATTTTACCCTTTTTACAAATCAATCAATAAAATTGTCAAAGGCGAGATTGACCAGATTATCACAGTTCCATTGGATTTCAGTTATGTCGAAACAGCAAAGTTTCCGGTCAATGAGAGTTTTGAAACCAACCACTGTTTTACTTCTGACCTTGATGGCAAAACAAAACCTGAATGGGTGATTACTTCTTCGACTGCTGCGACGGGAAGCAAATCAGGTATGGTGACCTTAACACCAACTGATAAAATATTCGAAATGGCCTGCACTAATCTTATCAAAAAAGGAGAAAATGCATGAGGTAAAAGTTATATTGAACTCGACTATAAAGGTCAAGGAGAAATTGCTGTCGGATTACTGAAAATAACTACAGGTTTGCCCAAAATTACCTATCATCTATTTATACCTGCAAATGAGAATTGGAATAAAATCTATGTAGAATTGACAGATCAGACATCAGCCAATGATTACTCAGAGTATGGAGTTGTAATGTCTATCCGTAAAACAGGCAACAATCCTGAATCAAAAGTATATCTTGATAACATCAAACATATTCATTTTTGATTGTTATGAGGGAAAACAGGAAAACAGAATTAATCATATATCGATTAGGGGACTATATTTCTGCCTTGTTAGCCTGGTTTTTATTCTTTGTATTTAGAAAATCCGTTGAGACACCCGATATTTCATTTGATGTAATCATCTCAGACACCAATCTATGGTATGGCTTGATACTGATTCCAATGATATGGATTACTATCTATTCTATTTTTGATAAATACAGGGACATATACAGATACTCAAGATTGGAGACATTAAAGACTACATTCTTTACATCATTTCTGGGTAGTTTGATTTTGTTTTTTGTAGTTTTGATGGATGACTACGTACTGTCTTACATCTCTCATTTCTATTTATTTTTAGTATTGTTTTTTTATACATTTCACTATAACTGCCTTAGTCCGAATGCTCATTCCTGACCAAAGCAAGTAATCGTCTCAAAGCTGGAAAAGTTAAATACAATACCCTCATCATAGGTGGTGATAAAAATGGTGTTGATCTGTATGAAGAGATCACTTCAAGGCCTTACAGTCTGGGACACAATTTTATGGGATTTATTGATTGTAATGGAGAGAGTACCAATTATCTTGAAAAATACCTGCCCAAACTTGGAAAAATAAATCAGCTAAAGGAGATACTCGTCGAAAATCATATTGAAGAAGTCATTATTGCAATTGAAACTTCTGAACACAGCAAACTTAAGCTGATATTGGACGAGCTATTTGATTTTTCTGACAATATTCTGATAAAAGTAATTCCCGATACCTATGATATTATGATTGGTACTGTACAGATGAACCATATCTATGGTGCAGTACTTATAGAAATTGATCAGGAATTGATGCCAAACTGGCAAAAGGTGGTGAAACGAATGATGGACTATTTTATAAGTATCTTGGCATTGATTATCTTATTTCCTTTGATCATATACACCATTATAAAAGTCAAATTGTCATCACCGGGATCAGTTTTTATCTGCAGGAAAGAATAGGACTGAATGGAAAACCTTTTAACATCATAAAATTCAGATCCATGTTCGAAGGTGCAGAAGTGAACGGACCACAATTGTCAAGTGATGATGACTCCCGAGTGACAGTCTGGGGTAGGGCAATGCGCAAATGGCGATTGGATGAGATACCTCAGTTTATCAATGTGATCAAAGGAGATATGTCTATTGTAGGCCCAAGACCTGAAAGAAAATATTATATCGAGGAAATATCAAAACATGCACCACATTACCGTCATTTATTAAAGGTACGGCCTGGTATTACATCATGGGGACAAGTAAAGTATGGATATGCATCCAATATTGATCAGATGTTACAACGTTTGAAGTTTGATATTTTATACATTGAAAATATGTCACTATCTTTGGACATAAAGATCCTTTTTACACCATTTTCGTTTTGCTAAAAGGGAAAGGGAAGTAGCATAATTAAGTCAAAAAAAAAGAGGAAGATATAATCTGTTAGATATAATATCCTCCTCGCTTAGTTGGTTTAACAATTACAGGTTGATAATTGAAAATGCAAATACCTTGCCAGTTTTTAGGTTGTTTAAAATAAGTACCATAAAAAACCGATTGAATTAACAGGCGGAAAATTTCTGACAATAATGATGAAAGTAATAAAAATCAAAGAACGAGTGCACTCCTTCCATTTTAAAGGAGGTTGGGATGGGTAAATTTAGAGAACATAGTGGCATAAATAAGAGTATGTTAATTTTTGTTTGAGCGAAAGTGCGGAAATTTAATTTTGGACAATGAATTTTGCAGTTGACGCGTACGGCGAAAAATATAACGATGGCTAAAATTAAATTTGCCACTTGGAGCCAAATGATAAAAGTTTAAACATACTCTAAGCATAACTCAGCATAAATCATGAATTAGGATAAAAATTATCATATCCATGATTAAATATGTCCTCTCAGACCTAATTCTACAACTCGTAGGTTCTGGATCTTAGCGTCCGAAATTTCAAATTTTAGAAAAGTCCTGATTTTATGAAATCCATGATGACCATAAGCACCGGGATTCATATGGATGAGATTATTTTTTTTATCCGGCATGACTTTACAAATGTGCGAATGACCACAAATGTAAAGATTGGGCTTTTCACTTAGGATGATATCGCTTACTCTCTTAGTATATGTGAAAGGGTACCCTCCTATGTGTGTCATGAATACCTTCAGGCCTTCACACTCAAAAATAGAATTAAGGGGATATACATCTTTCACTGATGCATCATCAATATTACCATATACAGCTCTGAAAATTGCCTTATCTTTGAATGCCTGGATGGAATTCAAATCACCGATATCTCCGGCATGCCAGATTTCATCGGCATCATCTATGTGCGGGATGAGTTCAGGATCAAAGTAGGAGTGATTGTCAGAAAGGAGTGTGATTTTTTTCATTTCATTCAAAAGCTAATGTACAAAGGCACTTTTTTTTGGTGGTTTTCTTTTTACCTGTATAGTAAATGTCAACAGATTTTATGTGTCTTCCTCCCATTACATCCATTATTTTGTAAGTACCCTCCCAGCTACAATCATAAAGTATAACCTTAGAACTTAAAGGGTAATTTTCGATCAGATCTCTGGATATAGCCAGAAAAGGTTCTTTAATCTTACGTGTCAGTTGGCCTGTAGCAGTTTTCCCTTTGAGTTTGTAGGTGTACACAGTGACGGTGTCCGGAGTATTTCTTACTTCTTGACCGAATGTGTTTTCGGTACTCAGTACATTATATAAAAATAAAATAAATATCACAAATTGCCTTAACCTTATCATTCAAAAACCTTTATTCTTAAAAATAAAATGTTCCTTTGAGACACGGCGGAACTTTACCTACATGTTTATAAGCTTTGGCTGTAGCTTCCCTTCCCCTTGGTGTCCTGTGGATGTAGCCTTCCATGATCAGGAAAGGTTCATGAACTTCTTCAATAGTTCCTGCTTCTTCGCCAACGGCAGTGGCAATAGTAGAGATGCCTACAGGGCCTCCCTTAAATTTTTCAATGATGGTGCTCAATATTCTATTGTCCATTTCATCCAGTCCACTTTCATCAACGTTCAGTGCATTGAGTCCAAACCTTGCAATTTCTTTATCTACGGCACCACTACCTTTTATTTGAGCGAAATCCCGTATTCTTCTTAACAACGCATTTGCTATCCTTGGTGTCCCCCTGCTTCTTCTTGCAATCTCATGAGCACCTTCCATGTCTATTTTGACGCCGAGGATATCAGCACTTCGATACAATATTTTTTCCAATGTGGCCACATCATAATAATCCAGCAAAAATGATATACCAAATCTTGCCCGCATAGGTGCCGTGAGCAAACCCATTCTGGTGGTTGCGCCTACGAGCGTAAATGGATTAAGATTTATCTGGATACTTCTCGCATTCGGACCACTATCTATCATTATATCTATGCGATAATCTTCCATAGCTGAATACAGGTATTCCTCCACTACATTGTTGAGCCTATGGATTTCATCAATAAAAAGTACATCACCTTCTTCCAGACCTGTCAGTAAGCCAGCCAGATCACCTGGTTTTCGCCACAGGACCTGAAGTAATTTTCATATTTGTTTCAGTTCATTGGCAATAATATAGGATAATGTTGTTTTGCCAAGACCAGGTGGACCGTGCAATAATACGTGATCAAGGGCTTCACTTCGCAGTTTGGCCGCTTTGATGAATATACTAAGGTTTTCTACAATTTTCGGTTGGCCATGGAAATCAAAAAGATCCCTTGAGGCCGGAGTGCTTTTTCAGCCTGCTTGTCTTCCGGTTTTGAAGTGGGCTTGAGTGGGATCTAAATTTTGGTTCATGGGCGATATTCTGGATGCTGATTAAGCTGAAAATGACGTCCCGCAACCACATGCGTCAGTGGCATTCGGGTTTTTAAAAGTAAATCCTCGGTTGTTCAAACCATCTACCCAATCTATTTCCATGCCCAGAAGGTATATCGAATGTGCTTTTTCCATAAATACTTTCATACCATCTATTTCATACACATCGTCTTTATCTTTTTGCACATCAAATCCAAGAACATAACTAAATCCTGAACAACCACCACCTTTTACTCCAATACGTAATCCGTGTTCGCCTCCTAAATTTTGCTCACTATATATCCTTTTTAATTGGTTTACAGCACCTTCTGTCAAATGTACAGGCTTTTTTACAATTGTACTCTCCATACTTTTTATGTTTTAAACAAAATAATATTCAGTTGGAATCAAACCGATTTTTAATCTCAAATTTGGAAGTAAACACTTTTTTAAAACAAATAGTTCAGAATAAAATAATATCTTTGGGAGTTTAAATACAACGTCGTTTAGATAAGGCTATATTAAGAAGTCCTTCTCTTCTAAGGGAAGGATTTAGGATGGGTAAAAACAAGTAATTATACTTTATCTAAACGACATTGAGTTCAAATATAATAATAATTGTATTAATGTCACAGGACTTTTTAGAAATATTGAAATATACTCTGCCTTCTGTTGTCGTATTTGTTACGGTCTATTTTCTTTTAAAGACTTATTTGTCTCACATGTTTAAACTGAAGTACAAAAACAACGAAGAGATAGTAACAAAGAATCCCTGTATCTCAAGTTGCAGGCATACGAAAGAATTGCTATGTTTTGCGAACGCATTTCACTGGATCATTTATATTACAGACTTTACCATGCTGATATGGGAGTACCCGAATTGCGCAACGCCATGCTTTATCGCTGTACAGCAAGAGTATGAGCACAATGTAACTCAGCAAATCTATATCAGCGGAAAACCTGTGAGTATTGTGGAAAATTTCTAAAGAACAAACTCAGGATGTAATTTCGAGGAGTGAAGGTCATACACCAGCTGATTTTTTCAATGATTTAAAAAAGAATACCACCTCAATGAAAATTGATCCGATTAATTATGCTAAACAAGCTATAAAAAGTGAGGTTGATGTTTTACTACCCAGATGACCATCAAATAATAATTTCCGATCATGAAAATAAATTTTTTTTTTTGTTTTCTTTTTGACTTTTGTATCCTGTTCCAGGGCAATATCATTTGGCTGATATTTCTACCAGGACGTACAGAATTGAAAAAGCTTCTTTTCCTGTTGATGTTACAGCTGCCGCCTTGATTGAACCTTATAAACTACAGCTTGACAAGACTATGATTGATGTCATCAGTATCAATGAAGAAGAATTAGTAAAAGGAAAACCATCTTCCACATTGACCAATTGGTTTACAGATATTTTGTTGGATGAAACACAAAATTATTACAATGGTTTGATCCATTTTGCCATTCAGAATTATGGAGGAATCAGGGTACCTTTTCTGGCAAAAGGAAATGTGACCGTTGGTTCTGTCTATGAGTTGATGCCATTTGACAATATTATGTATATAGTAGTCATGAAAGGTGATAAAATTCTATATAGCCAAGGTGGTGACAATATGGATATGTTTAAAGATGCAGAAATCACCAATACAGGAATATTTATCCGGATTTAATCTTGAAAAATCTCAGGGCAAATCATAAAAAAGGTATCACAATAAGACCTAATAATGAAAAAGAATAGTAGAATTATGATCAACAGAAGAAGTTTTATAAAGTCTGGTATTGGTTCAGGTATTCTTGTGTCATTGGGCAATTTTCCTTTGAATGCATTTGTAGATGAACCCAATATATCAAAGTTGACCATTTTGCACACAAATGATGTTCATAGCCGTATCGAACCCTTTCCTATGGATGGTAGCAGAAATCAGGGCTTGGGAGGCGTCGCCAAGAGATCTACTCTTATCAACCAAATCCGCAAGGAAAGCAATAATGTTATCTTGCTTGATGCCGGTGATATATTTCAGGGCACACCATACTTTAATTTTTTTGGTTGCGAACTCGAGATCAAGCTGATGACAGAAATGCAATATGATGCTGCTACTATTGAAATCATGATTTTGACGGAGGCATGGATGGCTTATTGAAACAACTCCCACATGCCAGTTTTCCTTTTATAAATTCAAACTATAACTTTTCGGACACTGTTTTAGACCAGAAAACGATTCCTTATAAAATCTTTAAAAGGATGGTATAAAGATAGGGGTCTTTGGTCTGGGCATTGAGTTGTTTGGACTGGTTCCTTCAAGTCTTTGCAAAGGAGTTATTTATAATGATCCTTAGAGTGCCGAAAATGGGGTGAATTCTTAAAATTGGAGAAAAAATGCGATTATATCATTTGTCTTTCACATTTGGGGTATAAATATCAGGAAAATAAGATTTCCGATATACTGTTGGCTCAAAATACTTCTTATATTGATCTTATAATAGGTGGTCATACGCATACATTTATGAAAGAACCCGACAGATACAAAAACAAAAAAGGGATGCCGGTATTAGTAAATCAGGCAGGATGGGCAGGGATTCAGCTGGGTAGAATTGATGTCTTTTTTGAAAAAAACAAGAAAGGTACTTGTGTAACTTGTAAAAACCTTTTTGTCGGTCAGTCTCAATAAATTTTTCAATGAGATATCAATTAAGGTAATATTTAAGATTTAATAATCTGATTTACAAACATTAGTGAAGTTAATATAATGTAATATATCTTATTGATTATGAACGGATGGGTGAATGAAAAAATACTTTAAAAAATAAGTCTAACTAATTTTATATTGAAAAAAAATTGCTCACTTTTTGCACTCTCCCAAAATAAAATGATCCTCTATGTGTGATTGGATGGTGATTGTTTGAAATAGGTTTTACCGATTTGCTGGTAACTGAGTGATTTTTATTAATTAGTTTTTATTTTATTATAAATGGTAAAGGATCATACGATAATCTGGAAAGAGTGTCTCAATATTGTAAGAAAGAGTATTGATAATCAACCCTACAAAACTTGGTTTGAGCCAATAAAACCAGTTAAGTTAGAAAATGAAGTATTAACTATTCAGGTTCCCAATAAATTTTTCTATGAGTGGCTGGAAGAGCACTACGTGAGTTTGCTAAAAAGGCAATAAGGCAGGAAATCGGGCACAATGGTAGACTGGAGTATCAAATCATGGTAGACAACCATAAAAAAATCGGTGTAGGTAATAGTTTGCCAAAATAATTAATAAAGAAGAAATTGTTAGTACTTCCATTCCGAATCCTTTTGTGATACTAAGGTAAAAAAAAGTCAGGATAGATGCTCATTTAAACCCTAACTATACTTTTGATCAGTTTGTGCAAGGAGAATGCAATAGATTTCCTGTCTCTGCAGGTCGCCATAGCTAAAAAACCGGGTGGTACCGCTTTCAATCCCTTGATTGTGTTGGTGATGTAGGTCTGGGAAAAACCCATCTGATTCGGGCTATAGGCAACAAAATATTGAGCGATCACGCTGAGAAACAAGTCTTGTATGTGACTACAGAAAAATTTACAAATCAAGTCATACAGGCAATAAAATCAAATAGTGTAAATGACTTTATGAACTTCCTATCAAATGATAGATATCTTAATCATTGACGATATAAGTTTTGGCAAACAGACCCAAAACTCAGGAAATATTTTTTAACATATTTAATCAATTGCACCTAGCGGGAAAACAAATTATACTTAGTTCTGATAGGCCTCCCAAGATTTGCAGGATGTAAGCCCGCCTGATCTCCAGATTTAAGTGGGGTTTGGTGGCAGATCTGAAAACACCGGATTTTGAAACAAGAATTAAAATTCTAAATAAGAAGTTAGAAAATGAAAATTTGTTGTTTTCAGATGAAATTAAGGAGTATATCTGTGCCCATATCAAAAAAAACAATATCAGGGAAATAGAAGGAGTAGTTATATCATTGGTAGCACAATCATCTCTAAATCGAAGGTCTATTGACATTAAATTGGTTAAAGAGTGTGATCCGACAGTTTGTTTCACATTTAGATCAGGAGATTTCTGTCGAGAATATTAAAATTCTGGTAGCAAAACATTTTGATATATCCAGTTGACAAATTAGGGGGGCGAAGACAAGGTTAAGGGAGTGGTAATGGCAAGACAACTATCTATGTATCTTGCAAAAAAATACCAATAACTCACTAAAAGTCAGTTGGGATTCATTTGGCGGAGGATCATAGTACAGTAATACACTCATTAAAGACAATTCAAGATTTGATGGACACAGATACTTTATTTAAAGATAAAGTAAATCAAATAGTTAAAAAGTTAAGACAAACTTGGTCAGTGTGTAATTTTTAAAATTCATATAATGGTGGTTGAAGTGGTGTACAATTCATCCATTCAGTAATATAAACTCATAATCCAAGACATCATAAATTGAATTTTGTTTTACAAAAAATAATTCGTTCGCATAGTTAGTTTTATAAATATATTATATCTTGCGGCCTGAAATTTTAAAATGAAATTTTACATTTTATAGTTTTAATTACTTTCGTAGCAGCTGGGTGTAAAAACAAAGGTGAAAGCCTGTACAGACAGATGCAACACTTCAAGAAAACTCAACTGGCTTACTGTTGAACAAGCAAGTGAGATTGGAACAAAAGTTGAAATAATAAAAATTTTGGTAGATGGCTATACGGAATGGTGTGGTTGGTGCAAAGTGATGGATAAAAAGACATTTACTGATCCTGCACTTATTGAATATTTGAATAAAAATTTCCATGTAGTTAAATTTAATGCTAGAAAAGGACCTGTCAACTACAAAGGAAAAGCATATAATTGAACCAATGGGGAGAAATGGTATCAATGGTCTTGGAATTGAATTATTGCAGGGCAGATTGTCTTATCCTACATTGGTATACCTTAATGAAAATTAGAACCTATAACAATTTCTCCCGGATATAAAAACCGAAGAACTAGTTGGCTGAATTAAAACTTATAATTTAAAGTTGAGATAAAAGGTTAGTTTAGGAGGTTTGATTCTGATCTTCAGCCAGTGATTGGTTGAGATATTAGC
>JADKEB010000029.1 GCA_016718205.1 Saprospiraceae bacterium | reverse complement strand
GATAAGAACGTATGAGGTTCTAATCGAGATAATCTTCTTAAAAAATACTTTTAAGGTTAACTGGATTTCCATTACCAAGATGAAATTTTGCAAATGGTATTCCTAAAATAAAACCACTAATAGCAAAGAATAGGGGAACACCTAAATGTCCGTGAGACAACAAATGTTTCAAAAAGGAAAAGTCTATAGTATCTATGGTTGGATTTACATATTTCGCAGTCAAAAAGCCACTCAAATGGCACAAAACAACACTTGTGATTGCAATAAATCTTAATCCGTCTATCTCTGGAATAAAACTACCCTAAGAAGTACTTCGTTTGAAAGATAATTTCATTGTTACAATTCTCTTAAAAATATTTATTTTTTATTTGTCAACCTGTCGTGTACATAAAGTGTACAAAATACTCAATGATATAATGCATCTTACTTAAAAGACCCAAAACATCTCACTTTATTCAAGTTTATACTTTCAGCAATTCTCTTTAACTGAAAAACATAAGAAAGATTTGTCGAATAATTCTGCCAATCTTTACCTTTGTGCAGCTTGTAGATTTACTATTTTATCTATAGGCGAAGGTTTTTAATTACACATCAGTAGGCAAACATATGATAATTTATATCAACAGCCAAATAAATTTCTTTTATTTTTAGGAATTGAGCTCTAGAAAAATTACAAGATTGGTAGTTTTTAAATGAAATGGGGCTCAGAATAGACATTCTCAATCTTTCAAAAAAAAAATTCATCATAATGGATCGTACATACTCAACTTTATTACAATGTCTTGCGTGAAGGATATGAAGGGCTTAGCACAGAGCACCGAAACGAAGTGCAACCCGAATTAGCCTGACCCGATAGGGGCACGCCCTTATGGTTTATTTTTTGTCAAATAGCTAATTTTTTTACAATTTGATGAATCTAATAATAGCAATACGCCAACCGTTTTTATACGTTTATACGGATATATTCGAATCTATACGTAGACTTCGATAGGTCCAATTACCATCATACCTTTGCTCCATCACAAAAATTATTGTTTCACGTATTTAAATTATTATTTTATGAACTTATTAAAAAATTCAGTACAGTTGATTGGTAACTTAGGAAAAATCCAGAAATCACAAAATTGGAAAATGGCAAACGTATAGCTCGTGTGACACTTGCTACTAATGAAGCTTATGGTGAAAAATCAAAAGACACACAAACACAATGGCACAATCTTGTAGCATGGGATGGCAAAGCTGAATTCATTAGTCAATACTTAACGAAAGGGCAAGAAGTCGCTATTCAAGGTAGACTCACTCATCGAAGCTATGAAGCCAAAGATGGCCAAACGAAATATATTACTGAAATAATTGTAAATGAAATATTGCCTTTAGGAAAAAAAGACGTAGCAAAGCCATAATTGTTTAAGCTTTACAGGCTTTAAAAAAGCTTGGTGTATCATATGATAAGAATAAAAGTAAATCAAGTCATAATGATCCATAAAAATTGCTTCTGAATGTTTCGTGAATTAATTTTAACTCAAATTTCGCAGTGGAACTTATTCGAAAGCATATATGATAAAATAGTTAGAAACTTTATAACTACGATGTAGCGATAACTAAAATAGATATAAAATTGAAAACGTTGACAAATGTAAGTCAGGCAGGCTTTCATATAGTTTATTTCAAGTATGAGTGTAGGGATAAACCAAAATAGGCCAAACTAATAATCATAAAAATAAAATAGCCCAACCAAAATATCGGCTGGGCTATTTAAACCTATTTTCTATATTCTGATTAATGCTGAGCTGGAGCTGAAGCTTCAGGTTTAGCATTTGGATCTTTCTTCACAATACCAGAGATTGTTAAGTAAGTTTGTGCTGGATTTGTATTTGCAGTAACTGTAACTCTCTTTGTTTGTTTTTGACCATCATCTGTTCCTTTTCCTTTAGAATCAAATTCAACTTTGATTGCAGCAGAAGCTCCTGGAGCGATTGGCTCTCCTTACTATTCTGGAACTGTACATCCGCAGCTACCTTTGCATCAGAGATTACTAAAGGCTCGCTACCTGTGTTTTTTAAATTTGAATTCATACTTCATATGCTCTCCATCTTTTAATTCACCCCAATCGTGAACCATAGATTCGAATTCTACAGTTGTAGTAGGTCCAGTTGGAGCAGCTGGAGCATTTGGGTCAGTCGGTGTAGCCGCAGCATTTGGATCTGCAGAAGGTGTAGCAGCTGTAGCTGTAGCGTCAACTGTAGCATCAGCAGCACCTGCTGATTTGTCACTTTTACAAGCAACGAAGGCAACCAATAAAGTCACCATAGCAACAAAAAGAAGATTATTTTTTTTCATGGTTAAATTGAATTTATGTCGTTCAAAAATCTATGTAAAATTAGAATGACATTTTTTGGCAACTTTAATCCTTTATCAAATGCTATGTTAACATTTTGTAATCTTACTTTTACTTTATCCAAACCTCAAAATTTTCCAAATGATTAATATTCAAACACTTAGATTTTCTCATTCCACCACGTCTTGCTGCTTGAATTCCATATTTGATATCTTGTATCGCCTTCAAATTATGTGCATCTGGATTAATAGATACTAATACTTGCCTTTCTTGAGCGTATTCTATATGTGTTGAATCGATGTCTAATCGATAAGGATTGGCATTTAACTCTACCACCACTCCATTAGCAGTACAAGCATCTATAAGCTTTTAAAATCGACCGGATATCCTTTCCTCGATAATAAAAGTCGACCTGTCGGATGACCTAATATTCTAGTAAATGGGTTTTCTATTGCTGTAATCAATCGATTCATTGCTTTATCCAAGTCCATATTCAAATTTTGATGGATCGAGGCAATCACAAGATCAAACTGTGATAATATATCTTCATCATAGTCTAAGTCACCATTCCCTAATATATCTGACTCAATGGATTTAAATATTTTAAAAGGACTCAGCTCTTTGTTTAACTGTTCAATTTCTCGCCATTGCATTTCCACATGCTCTATACTGAGTCCATTTGCATAGCTTGCTGTTTTACTATGGTCAGAAATTACAAAAATACTCATATCCTAATCGTATACATTCCAATGCCATCTCTCGTATTGAATACAATCCATCACTATAAGTAGAATGATTGTGCACTACACCTTTAATAGAATGATCGTCCACCAATAGGTCAGCGTTAAAATCATTCCAACTACTCAAATCTCTACATTCTGCAGGAATCCACTTCCCAAAAACTGATTGTATAAACTCAAGTTCTGTGGCATTATCTGAAACGAAGCTTGATTAACGATTGACATGAATTCATCGGATCCTAAAGTGGATAAACACAATTCCTTTTCAAAAACTACTTGTATCAGCATGATAAAAACAAATTGGATATCGATCTAGGTATAAAAATGCCCATTGGTATGTGGAGTAAACGCATCTGATTTTATAAGTTGCACATCTGATACTACTTCCAATTTATCTAACACCTGTACTCGTTTTCTAAACTCGCCTGTCCATTCTATTCTTGCATTGGGATTTAATTCAACCAATGACTTGTATATTTCCGATGCTACAATTTCCAAATGTGGAAATAAATACAAATGCTGATTTGCAGTTAGGAATTGAATATTTGCAATAACTTCATCTTGTAATTTTTGGCCAAAACCTTTCAATTTCAAGAGTTGATTTTCTTGACAAGCATAGAGTAATTCGCCAATACTTTCGATACCTCTCTCCAAATCGCTTTAACTTTCTTAGGCCCTAGTCCCTTAATTTTTATTATTTGCCGTATACCTTCTGGAGTTTTGGCTTTCATTTCTTCATAAGCAGCAAAAGTGCTTGTCAACTTAATCTCTTCAATTTTATCCGCAATACTTGCTCCGATTCCCCTTATTGTTTTATTCTCTTCTTTCGATTGCTCTAATAAATTGATATCCAATTTTCGAAGAGCAAGATAAGCGTTTGCATATGTCTTAATTTTAAATTCGTTCTCTTCATGTAACTCCAACATGACAGCTAACTCATTAAACATCGATGCAATTTCTCTATTGGTCATATAAATTATTTATTGCTGTTATTAAATCGATTTGACTTTATTGCCTTCAATTTCTGTCAAAACTTTCCTCACACTTTTATATTTCACTAATAATTCTTTCGCTGTATCATAATTAATATTACACTCAAGTTGTATCATTCGAATACCTCTTTCTACTAATTTTTCATTAGTAAGTTGCATGTCAACCATTCGATTTCCTTTCACTCGACCAATACTAATCATAAGACTTGTTGAAATCATATTAAGTATTAATTTCTGCGCAGTACCTGATTTCATTCTTGTGCTGCCTGTGACAAATTCAGGACCCACTATGCATTCAATTTTGTGATCAGCGAAAGCAGCAATCGGACTTCCTTCATTGCAACAAATACAGGCAGTTGATATTTTATTTTCTTGACAAGACTTTAAACCTCCAATCACATATGGTGTAGTACCACTGGCAGCAATTCCAACTACGGTATCTAATTCATCTATATAAAATGTTTTTAAATCTTTCCATGCTTGATCCATATCATCTTCAGCGAATTCTACAGCTTTTCGTATTGCCAAATCACCTCCTGCAATAATCCCATTAACCAAATCATGCGACACACCAAATGTAGGCGGACATTCACTCGCATCAAGAATTCCTAATCTTCCACTTGTCCCTGCACCAATGTAAAACAATCGACCACCTCGTTGGATTCTTGGCACCAATGCTTCTACAAATAACTGAATACTAGGAATACACTTCGACACAGCTAAAGGGACTATACCATCTTCTTGATTGATAAGATAAAGAATTTCTCCAATTGGCTTTTGTTCTAAATGCTGATGATTCGATTCTTGCTCTGTAACTTTTAACAAACTCATGAATTATTTTTTAGAAATACAAAATAAACCAATAAAAGTAATCAATCCATTTACTGCCACGATAGTATTTCCGAAAGTAAATCCGCTAAACCACGCAGCTGAATTCTCTGCGATAAGATAACATAATACAGGCGAAATAAAACAGACTAGAGGCACCATTAAAGCAAAACGAATTTTCCTTTTCGTCAATATTGCAAAAGAAAACAAACCCAGCAAAGTGCATAGGTATATCCTGCAAATTGAAAGACTTTATTGATCACAGCATCATCATTCATAATATAAAAAAACAATAACCAAAAACAATAATATTGAAAAACCAAAATGTACCCAAGTTCTATTTTTCTTTTTGTTTCTTCACTCCAATCATTTTTTCAAAATTCAAAAAATCGATACAGAATGATGTCGTCAGTGAGGCTAACGCTGAATCCGCACTTGCATAATTAGATGCTGTCAATCCCAATAAAAATAAAATAGATGCAGCGCCACTTACATAATTGAATGCGATCAATGGAAACAATTCATTGGACTTTGTAGGCATTGGAATATTCTCTTGTGCAGCAAATAAATAAAGGCCGCACCTAGGCTTAAAAAAGCAAGGTTTACAAAAACAATAACATTGAAAAGCTAAACATATTCAATTGTGCTTCCTTCAATGTTTACAAGTAAGGTTCTTCTGCATCATATCTTGATCTAGACCTGTCATCACCAAGGCAATCAGCATACCTCCGAAAACTTGTTTGTAAAAATAATTTGAATCAGACCAACCTTTTTCAAAGAAAAAAATCTTCCATACTCAGAACTAAATACAGTTTGAAAAAAATCGACTACACCCAAATTCATTCTTCCTGCTAAATAATATAGCGTTAAACCTACAGCGGCTAACATACAAAAAGTCTGAAATACATCCGTTATTACAATTGTCTTTATCCCTCCACGATATGTGTATAAACCCAAATCAAAAAATAGAAATCAAAACTGTAATCCAAAAAGGAATATTAAAGTGTATAAAAATAAATTGATACAAAACTAAAGCGACAATATACATTCGAAATGCAGCACCTATAGTTCGAGAAATTAAAAAAAATGCAGCGCCAGTTTTATATGAAGTCATACCTAGTCGATCTCCTAAATACTGATAAATAGAAGTCACTTGATATCTATAATAAATAGGCATAAGGACATTTGCAATAATCGCATAACCGATCAAATATCCCCACACCATTTGCATGTATGAAAAACATTGATTTCCTTTACCTGCTCCCACTACTCCAGGAATGCTAATAAATGTAACACCTGACAAAGAAGCACCAATCATTCCAAACGCAACTAAATACCAAGGTGATGATTTTTTTGCAGTAAAAAAATTTTCATTTGAATCATCCTTAGAAGTATAATATGCGATACCAATTAAGAGTACAAAATATGCTAAGAAAAAAACAACAAATTGCTGGACTGATCATTTACTATCTAAATTGTGCTCCTAAATATACATTCATTTACATAGTAAACAAATAAATATTTATTGGAAAGTCTGATTTGTGTTTATTCTTGGTTTTAGATGTTTATTTGGAAGGTGAATTAATTGATAAATTTCATTACTTCCCATTCCAATTACATGATGTTTACATATTAAAATTGTATATTTGTTACTTGAAACAAAGCATTTCAAAGATTATAAATTTGAATATAAAATAACTTGATGTTAAATCTTCATACTGGCAAATTCATTTTTCTGCTTATCATTGTAGCTAACATATTGCATGCACAACAAACTATTACCCTATACCCTCATTATGAAAATATAAATGATACCATCCAAAAATATCCCGAAGGGACACTTTTTATTTTTAAAAAAGGTACATATAGATTAATCAATAGCGCGATATATCCTAAAAACAGTCAAATGTTCGTTGCAGAACCTGAAGTTTTTCTGAAGGGTTCTATAGAATTGAAGGAGTGGAGAAAAATAGGAAACTATTGGGTACATGATTTGAAAATTCCTATTGCTAAAAAGTATAAAGGAGGTTTTGAGACGGAATGTCTTTTTAAATATGGCGGAGGATGTACCATCGATAGTCAAAAATATCAAGGTGCATTTTATTGGCAAGATTTATTTGCTAATGATACGATGTTATGGAAGCAAACATCTTTACAAGATGTAGATGGAGAGCAAGATATTACGGGTTGGTGTAGTTTAAAAAGAGAGCATATCATTAGTGATTATTTTTTGGATATAGATTCATCAAGAATTTACACTTTGCTTGATCCCACAAACAGAACAATGGAATTTACAGTTGTGAGAAACTCTGCAGGAGGAGGTATAATAGCTCAAGATGCAAAAAATATAGTCGTTCAAGGATTTACAATTTCTCAACATGCAGATACGTGGGGAGGACTGGTCGTCACTGGCAATAGTGGATATTCAAAAGTCATGAATAATATCGTTGAATCGAATCACAATGGTGGAATAGCTGGGACTGCTTTCGTAGTAAGAAATAACATCCTTCAAAAAAATGGAAGATCTGGTGGCGGCTTGGCTACCAAAAGTAATACTATAGCTACAAGTACTTTTAGTAGATTTGAAAACAATGAAATTAACCATAATAATCTTTGTGCATTTTTGCCTGGATGGGATGCTGGTGCTTCAAAATTTATTGGCAATAATCGCTTATTGATAAAAGATAATTTTGTACACAATAATTATGGAGCTGGGCTTTGGACTGACCACGACAATACTAACATTGTATTCCAAGGAAATACCTTAATCAACAATACTGGAGCTAATCTATTTCATGAAATTGGAGACACTGCTGATATTGTATGCAATACGATAGATTATAGTTTTGTC
Organism: Saprospiraceae bacterium; assembly: GCA_016718205.1. Lineage (GTDB taxonomy): Bacteria > Bacteroidota > Bacteroidia > Chitinophagales > Saprospiraceae > OLB9. The sequence continues at coordinate 2,478 of JADKEB010000029.1, read as the reverse complement.
TGTCCAGAATCTCCTACAATTGATTTTACACAATTGATTTATATTAGTAATTCTAGTAATACAAGTGTTCACCACAATTTCATAGATCTTCATGGCAGTGGCAGACCTATTGTAATCGGAACATCCAATCGAAAAGATGATGATTCGAAACACTGTTCGGATGGCAATAAAATATTCAAAAATGTCATCAACTGTAGAAAGGATCCTAATACAGTATTGTTTGGTTTTGACTGGTATCCAAATTATTATGAACATTGTCATGATATTGAAATTTTTTGTTGACAGCAATACTTATATTGTACCAGTAAACACGAAGGAAAAGATAAGACTTAATGGATTCAACAAGAAGCAAACCTTCAAATTTCTATTGGAAAGATGTGGTGATTCTTTAGGTTATGAGCTAGAAGGTGAATTAATAAGGATCAATCTAAAGCACATCTACCAAGTTACTGCGATGAAATCCCAAAAACAATGATTCTTCAGTTTGTTTGGGATCAAAACTGCAAACCACTCCCAGAGAAATTACTCATGGCATATCATCATCCATTTAGTCAATATACAGATCATGAGATCTCTACAGTATTTGATCCAGAATCTATTCAATGGGTTTTAATAACGGCGAGAGACACTAATGGAAAATCATTGAACAACACACAGGCCATCTCACTAGTAGAGGAGATATTAATAATTTCTTCTCTTCATTTAGAGGTGTTGCACAATCAAATGAATTTTTGAAAGGAGTAGTATTTTATAATCTCATTCCAAACAAACTTTACTCATTTGAATTATAACTATTGAATAGCAAAGCAATCACTACGAATTCATTAGCTCTACAAAATAATTCTATTCGTTTTGTGATTCTCAAACCAATACCTCAGAATTCAATACAAAACTATAATAACATACCCTAATCCATGTAATGAGCTACTAACTATTTCAATAGCAGATGAATTATTTACTAAGAGCTTAAATCCATTGCAACTAATGATCTATAAGTTCTTGATTTATAGCGGGTGTAGATACTGAGGGTTCAGGAGGTGGGACTACAAATTTTTTACGATGATAGGGCTTCTCTTTTAAATTGAGTGCTTTGTAAATTATCTTTACTTCATTAACTGGTTCACTGCTTTGTCTAATGATAATGGTTTGATTATGAACATTGGTCATGCTTGTAGTTACAAGCTTTTGTGTGTTCATTACTCTTACGACTTCTTTCCAATGTTTATTTATTCCTGTTGTTTTTAATTGATGTCTGATGGTGTTTACAAGCCAGTATGCTAAAAGTCCTAGGTGTAAGTGAGCCATACCAGCCTGTTGTGTTTTATGATATATTGGACGGAGGTCTAAATCTGTTTTGAGCACTCTGAAGGTAGATTCAATTTCTCGAATAGTGTTGTATATTTTCCATTGTAGTTTTTCGTCATGTTCCCCATAATTTGTTCTCAATAAATATTGTCCTTCTGTTTTGGAAGTTTTATAGTCAATCTTCCATTTTAGGTCTATTACTTTATCGTTTTCTATGATTTCTTCTATTTGATAATGTTTGTGTATACTTGGGTATTTTTGTTTGAGGCGTCCGATTCTTTCCCACACTTTTTTAGGCGTTTTAATCCCACTCTTTTTGTATAGACCTGATTTAATTTGCTCAAGGCCTTGTTCAAATTTTTCAGCAAAACGATTATTCATACTTTTTTCTTTCATTCGTTTCGCCTCACTTTCTACTCGGTAGTATGTGTCATTGCTACCTTCAACTTTTATTTTTTGGATTTGAATGGATTGATCTCGATTATCTTTTATGATAACTGGACTTCGTGTGGTGTCTATTTCATATTTTTTCTTCGATGATCTTGATACACACATGTATTTGAATCCTTGTGTAGAAAGTAATGTTAAGTTATCTTCTGTGGCAATCCCTGCATCAAGTACTATTGTTGGATTTCTATCTTGTGAACTTGTTCTAGATGACAACTCTGTGATGATGTGCACTAATGTTTTATTATCTGCTATATTTCCATCAAATAATTGTGAATACTTTAAGAAACCGTGTTCATTTACTACCAATGCCAAAACAATGAGCCTGGCATCATTTCGCTTCTCTTTACTTCTTCCAAATTTTGCACTTGGATTTTGTCGCATACTTCCTTCAAAATAGGTATTCGTCAAATCATATAATATGACTTTGTCATCTATGTCGAATAACTCATTTGTCTTGTGTGATAAATGTTGTTCTAATTCATCTTTTATCTTATAAAGATCTTGGGCTGTAGCATATAATTTATCCTTGGTGAGAAATTGCATTGGATAATTTGTTAACTCACAGACAGAACTGTTTTGTTGTATCCAGCTTGTGGTCTTATACTCTGATGCTGGATACACTGCTCGGGATATAATATGTGTATATGCTAATGCAATTTGATGCTCTTGCCATCCATTTTGTTCCAATAATTTATTAACTTCTAAGTGATCTAATGTTTGTTT
>JADKEB010000028.1 GCA_016718205.1 Saprospiraceae bacterium | reverse complement strand
AATTAATTGCAGCCAAATTGCAGCCAATATAAATATTAATGAATATAAATATATGTAATTATAAGGTAATAAGTAATTTATTTTTCGTTGCAAACATACTTCCCTATCCTGTCGGGATCACTTTTCGCAACGCCAAACAAGCTAAAATCATATCAGATTTCTTGTTTGGCGTCTGTTTTTCAGGGAGTTATGAAATAATAAATGGCAATATGGATGTTTTTTGGACTGAAAAATATGCGACAATACAGTGACAAGTGCCAAAATACATAAACATTTGCGACACATTTGCGACAGTCGCAAATTGCAAAAAAGCTGTCGCAAATGTTTTACAGGTAACAATTCTTCAGATTATTTAAGCTGCATGGCAACAGGAAAGTATTTTTTACGTTTTAAAACCATGCAATACAAATGAAAAAGTTAGAAATTCTTAAGTTTTACTAATAATCTCCTGTTTATTTTTGATTTTGCGCTCAGGTTACCTTCCGTCGGAGCCAGCAAAAATTAATTTCTAAAGTGTTGGAATATTAAAAATTATCATTACCTTTGCGCCCGTTAAAAACCTGATGGTTGACTTTTCGACTTATTCGGGTTTGATTTTCAAATAATTATAAAATTTTAACACATGGCAGTAAAAATGCGCTTGTCCAGAAAAGGACGTAAAAAAGCTCCGTTCTACCACATCGTTGTAGCTGATGCAAGGTCACCAAGAGACGGAAAATTCATCGAAAAATTAGGTACCTACAATCCAATGACCAAGCCGGCCACTATTGAAATAGACCGAAATGCCGCTTACGATTGGTTAGTAAAAGGAGCTCAACCCACAGACACAGTCAAAGCAATCCTAAGATTTAAGGGTGTGTATTACAAAAAACACCTGATGAGAGGAGTCAATAAAGGTGCAATGACTACCGAACAGGCAGATATACTATGGCAACAGTGGATCGATGCAAAAGAAAATAATATTGAGTCAAGAAGACAACAAACTAAAGCTGAGGAAGAAGCATTCAGAGTAATGGTATCCGGAACAGCCAAACAAAAAGTGATTGTTGCAGATGAAGAAACAAAAGACGCAGCGCATGCTTTCAGGGCTGATTCAGAAAAAGTTGCAGAAGTTGCTGAAGATGTAGTAGTTGAAGCACCTGCAGTAGTAGTAGAAACAGTTGCTGAAGTGCAATCATCCGTAGAAGAAGTTGTAGCAGAAGTTGTTGAAACACCTGTAGAAGTAGTAGAGGAAATCGTTGCAGAAGTTATGGAGACACCTGCAGAAGAAGTTGCTGAAGTTGCTGAAACACCAGCAGAAGTAGTGGAAGAAGTCGTTGCAGAAGTTGCTGAAACGCCTTCAGAAGTCGTTGCAGAAGTGACTGAAGCTGTAGCTGAAGTTGAAACGCCTGAGGCACCTGAAGCAACTGATGAAACAAAAGAAGACAGCTCGGAAAAAGCAGAATAAGATACAATTAAATAATATTATGCACTTAAAACGTGCATATCGGTAATAACCGAAACAAAAACCTGATAAAATGAGTTATTTTATCAGGTTTTGTTTTAGAATATGTATAAAATATCAGCAACCTGTGACATCCACGTTTGGATTTATCAGTTAAGCTCAATTTTAAGGAATAGTGAAGTAATTGTTCTTTTTTATAAATTCTGATACTATTGCTTCTTTCGCTCAGATATGAAAGAAAAGCGCATATTCATACAGAAATCAAATTTGAAAACATTCAATTTAAAAGAAAATATTAAATAATCATGGAAGCATTATCACAAGAATATAAATCACATCTTACTCAATTGAAAGATGCTCTTCAAAATTCAGAATTGCTGGAAGCATATCTTGAAAATGAGTCCGAAGAGCTATATAAACAAATAATTGAAGCTTTTGAACCTCATATCATGGAAGTATATAGCCATGTTGCAGATACTAACCCATTGCAGCTTATTTCTATCGAAAATGAGTTACTTGACCCAGGTTTTGAAGGTTTGTTTTTACCAAGAATTCTCGGTTATTCAGTTTTAAGAGGAGAAAAAGACTCTAACTACAAATACAAAAGACCGCAAGATCACTTTAAAAAAATCCTGAACGCCATATGTGAGTCGGCCAATTTTGATTTTATAAAAAACAGAATAGGACAGACCGTACAGATTGGCTTTGCTTTGAGCAGCGATATTTGGCTCACCAATCTGATGGAAAACCTTAACAATAAAAAGGTAAAATCATTCCTGAATATCCAAAAACTGGATAAATACAGAGAAGTGGCCGGAAGACAATCCGGATACGCAAATTACAGCAAACAATTTGTAAACCAAAATTACCTGACGGCTGACTTCCCTACCAATCCTACGGAGCTTAAAATCATGGGTTCTTCTCTCATTCACTTTTTGAAATACAGAGCAAACCGTAGATTTAACAATGAGAGTGTCATACCACATTTAGATAAATTGATCTCCAATGAAAGCCTGCAGAATGATCCTGACTTCCTGGAAATCACGATGCTGACGGGTATGTTTTACCAGATAAGTGACTCATCAGCAAAAATAGTATCAGGAATCTTTGACCAACTGAGAAAAAAAGATTCTGAGTTCGTAACAAAGTATTTCCAGCATCTCCACAGTCTATACAGAGCTGAAGTGGAAATCACTCCCGATGCGGATAAAAGAATGTCAAAAATCATCAATAAATCCATTAAGGATGGCATCTCTGAATATTATTCATTAATGGATGTGGTACATACTAAAGGCTATGTACATGAAGACACTATTTCCGCAGTAAAAGAATACTATGACAGCCACAAAGGGCTAAGCATCGAAAATGAATGTTTGCGTGAAGGTATCTTCGGTTACTGTGAAAGTTTCCTCAACAATCTGGATGTAGAGAGCTATCACGAGTATTTTGAAATCAATAAAGTATTTGTGTCTTACATAAATACCTTCTTCAATCAAAAATTCAACCAGAATATCAAAGAACTCAGCCTGAGATACATCAATCGCGCCATGGAAGTATATACTGACAAAAGAGGTAGAGACTATCAGGATATCAAAAAGTTTGTGTCATCTACCTTTATTGATCTGGGCTTTAAGACAGAAAAAGAGATCGCTGAAATGTTCAAGACCAAAAGAAGTTAGCTTTAAACAATATAAACTTTGTACAGGATGTACTTCCGATCGGGCTACATCTTCTAAAATAAATGAACACTTGATGAGTCTTTCATTTCAGAATTCATAATTTTAAATATACTTAAAGTAAATTTGATTGCAAAATTTAGGATTTTAATTGACACATTTTCAATGAATTAAAATTAGAATTTTTCGCAATCTAATTTCTTTTGACTATAAATTAATAGTTTCAAAATTTATAAATAACCTTTAGATCTTGCTTTAATAATTCGAATTCAGAACTATTATATTTTCGTACAATATTACCATCACTATCAATCAATACTTTTGTAGGTAAAAAACCTACATTATATAAATGGCTAATATTGACTTTATCACGATCATTGAGTAATATATGATTCCAACGATCAATAGAATCTTTCATAATTGCTGCTTTCCATTTATCAATATCCTTTAAGTAATCTGATGAAAGGCTTATAATCTCCAATCCATTTTTGTGATATAATTCAAATAAATTTCGCAGTTCCGGATGTGTTGCCCTGCAAGGTTTACACCAAGAAGCCCAAAATTCCAGTAAGACAAATTTACCTCTAAAATCCACAAGTTTTATAGAATCCCCATTTAAGTCAATAGTACTAAATTCAGGAGCTTTTGATTTTAATAAAGTTTTATTCCTGTTAATCACTGAGAAAATGTATTGACCATAAATGCCGTTTTTAACTTTTTCTGAAAACAAATTATATAACCGTGATGCTATTTCAGGAGAATCCCTATTTACAGCAAAACAATAATTAAAAGCCGTGTAATATGAATTTGGATGATGGGAGACATAAACACCCTGCATACTATCAACACATTGATGATACTTGTCCAACTCCAATGCGCATTTATTATAATTTTCACGTAAATTTTTCAAATAAAGTGACTCTTCATCCTTAATAGTTGTGTTTGAAATTAGTGAGTCCAAAAGTCTATACTTATCATAAATAGACTTTCCGATATTGTTATAAATTTCTTCATCATGCTTAATTCTATTTAATTGATCCTTATACGATGGTGAATTTGGATTTTTAAACAAAATTTTTAATGATCCCCCATGACCTTCTACTGAACCAAATATTTTATTTTCACCTGCATCAATAAAAAAAGGATTAGACTCAATATTTTTAAATACAATGACAATCATTGTCGCTCCATTTATCTTTCCTTTCAGTAGGAACTTGCCATTTTTAATTTGTGAACTATCTATTATAATTGCTCTTTTTTCATCAAAATCAAAATAGCCCGCTGAAACAGTACCATCTTTTACTCCTTCCAATCTTCCCTTTATCGTGCATTTTTTAAATTCATTGGCTCTAAGATTAACCTGACTGTAACATTGATTACTTACCACCAGAAGAAAAATCAATTTTATTATTATTCCTTTCATAAAAATGAATGTTTAACTACTTTAATTTTTAGTATTTTTAAGCATTGATCATCACACACCTTCAAAAATATCATCCATACTGATAGAAAGTCCGGGCAGTGTTTTTACTGGTATGATATCATCTTCAGAAAAAGCATTGAGTCGCTGATATTTCCCATTCTCAAGAATAAATACTTCAACAAAACGCATCTCTCCGAATACGATCCAATATTCACCTACTCCTGCTTCTTCATAGACACTGTATTTGTATTGGGTATCCCGCTTTACATCTTTTCCTGCTATGATTTCTATCACAAAATCAGGAACACCAAAAACTGCTTTCTCCTCGATGATTTTTGGGTCACAAATTACGCAGATATCAGGCTGGACCACAGTAGTTGATTTGGTTCGTTTTTTATCATTTATGGGCAATACAACATCTATAGGAGCATGGAAAACATTGCAAGAACTATATTCTAATTGTTGTCTTACTCGAAAATATATATTACCGCTTATTTTTTGATGCTTAGTCCTAGGGGCAAGACTCATCCTAAACAGTTTCCCTCGGATGATCTCTACCATCTCTTCTATTTCCAGTTTGAGGCAGTCACCATAGGTATATACTTTGCCATACTCAATGGCAGGCTCTTTGGCTTCATCCATTGTATGGACTTGATCTGATTTGTATTCCTTCTGCATAAACTAATGGCTTGCTTACAACAAAAATAGGGTATTTCGTTCATATTTGGAACGATGAAAACACAAACCTTTATAAAAAAAATACATCAATATGAAGATGCCAGCATTTAACTTTCGAAATAGCAGCCAAAAGTTACAAAAAACTTCACAATAAAAAAGGTCAGTAAATTTTACATCTACTGACCTTTTTACAGATATGGTATTTTTTATTTCTTTTTCATCATTTGATCTACTCCTGCTGTGAACTCTTCTACAGTAGCAGTATATCCAGTTTTGCCTAAAGCTTCGATGCTGTATTGGTTTACTTTTTCATCTTTTGATAGATTAAAAACCCAAACAGTCGGATAGCCACCTACTTGAAAAGCCTGAGCCAAATTTTGATTTTGCATCTGAATGTTTTGTGGAAGGGTTTTACGTCTGGGAAAATCCAATTCTAAAAGCACCACATTTTTTTCTGCCCATTGCTTAAAAGCATCCTGACTGAACACACTGGCTGTAAGTCTTTTACACCATCCACACCAGTCACTTCCTGTAAAATTAGCCAGGATAGGTTTTCCGGTTTTTTTAGATATGGCATACGCTTCATCTACATTGACAAGCCATCCGGGATTCTCTGCAGTATATACTTCTGGTGTTGATGTTGGATTAGTTGCTGTAGATGCGGTAGTTTGGGCAGATATAATTACACTCATCATTAAAAATCCTGAAATCAGAACTGATACTAATGCTTTTGAAGACAATTTAATACTCATGCATTAAAATTTTAATATTTAAACAACAAAGATATAATGATAATTTCAAATTACATTCCAAATAAGAAAAATTTAACTTTATTTTTATAAATTATTCTACTTTTTGATATTTTTTAATTCCACTGTTCCTGATTACTCACATTTGTAATCATTAAAAAAACCCGAAGTCATAACAACTTCGGGTAAAATCAAAACAACAATTCTTAACCTTTAACCACCTTTAACCTAAAAATCTAATTGAGCGGAAGAGACTTAGTACAGAAGAACCAATCTTTACACTTGACGTCTTCTGCTTCCATTCTTTCTTTGGCTACACCACAGGATCCTGCAGGTGGGACAATTACATCTTCGCCTGGTCTCCAGTCTGCCGGTGTTGCTATGGCATATTTATCAGCTGTCTGCATAGCTATGAGAGCTCGCTTGAGTTCGTCAAAGTTTCTGCCCAGTGAAAGGGGATAATAAATAATGGCTCTAATGATTCCATTAGGGTCAATAAAAAACACTGCTCTTACCGCCTTGGTACTACTTTCGCCAGGTTGAATCATACCATATTTTCTGGCTACTTCCATAGTAATGTCTTCAATAAGAGGAAACTTCACTTCAATGTTTTTCATATCTCGAAATTCTATCTTCTCTTTGATGGTTCTGAGCCAGGCTATATGACTATACAACCCATCTACCGATAAACCTACTAGCGAACAGTTGAGATCAGAAAATTCCTTTTCCATTTTCGCAAAAGTCATAAATTCCGTAGTACACACAGGCGTAAAGTCTGCCGGATGGCTGAATAAGATGACCCATTTCCCGTTATAGTCTTTCGGAAAATCGATATTGCCTTGTGTCGTTACCGCTTTGAATTCCGGAGCTTTGTCACCTATTCGAGGCATAGGGATGATCTGATTTTCAAAAATTGTTTCCATATTTTTCTATTTATTGTATTCTACAACATCGTACTTGGGCATACATAATCTGTGAGCTTAAACATACCACTCTCTTTGATATCTTTAAATCCACCATCTACATTGATAAAGTTTTCGAAGCCTCTGGACTTCAAGATTGAAATAAAACTCATCGATCTGTATCCACCTGCACAGTGTACATAGTAAGTTTTGTCAGGATTTACCATTTTCATAGAGTCATTGACATAATCAAGTGGTGCGTTTTCCGCATTGATGATATGTTCGGAATCATATTCGCTCTTTTTTCTTACATCAAGTATCGCTATATTGGAGTCTTTTGCCTCGGCTTCTGCAAATTCCTGCGCTGATATATTGATGACGGTGTCCACTTCTTTTCCCGCGACAATCCATGCATCCATACTTCCATCAAGATAACCTATGGTATAGTCATATCCGACCCTGGCAAGTCTTGTGATGATTTCTTCCTCTCTGCCTTTTTCGGCCACTATCAGAATTTCTTGTTTAATATCCGGGATAAGTGTTCCGACCCAAACTGCAAAACTACCATCTATACCAATGTTGATGGCATTGGGAATGAATGCTTTAGCAAAGTCTTTCGAACTCCTTGTGTCTAGTATAAGGGCATGAGTTTCATTGGCCACCAATTCAAATTCTCTCGGACTGAGTGCTTTCTGACCTCTTTCAAGCACTGCGTCAATACTGTCATATCCTTGTATATTCATCAATACATTTTTTGGGAAGTATCCCGGTGGAGGCATCAAACCATGCAATACTTCACCGATAAATTTTTCTTTAGTCAGTTCCGGTCTCAACGCATAATTGGTCTTTTTCTGGTTGCCAAGTGTATCTGAAGTTTCCTTTGACATATTTTTACCACAAGCGCTTCCGGCTCCATGCGCAGGATACACGATGATATCATCAGCCATTGGCATTATTTTGTATCTAAGAGAATCAAAAAGATGAGCTGCAAGCTTTTCTTCTGTCAATTCAGAAATCACATGTTGTGCTAAATCAGGACGACCTACATCTCCGATAAATAATGTGTCTCCTGTAAATAATGCAGTTTCTTTACCATTTTCATCTATCAATAAGAAACAACTGCTCTCCATGGTATGACCCGGAGTATGAATCACTTTTAACTTGATATCACCTACATTAAATATTTCACCATCGTTGGCGACGTAAATTTCAAATCCTGTTTTCGCTGTGGTTGGGCCATAGACAATTTTAGCACCGGTTTTTTTTGCCAGATCAATGTGACCAGATACAAAATCAGCATGGAAGTGAGTTTCGAATACATACTTGATCTTTGCACCAGCGTTTTCTGCCTTTTCTATGTAAGGCTGAACTTCTCTAAGTGGGTCGATCACCACTGCTTCACCATTACTTTCGATATAATATGCTCCCTGAGCAAGACATCCTGTATAAATTTGTTCTACTTTCATATTATTATTGTTTATTCGTTTTGGAAATAAATGATTGACGACACAAAAGTATGGTAGTTAAACTATATGTTGAGTGACGTAAGTTACATAATTTCATGGGACTGAATTGGGAAGGTGGGTCAAGGAATGGAACAGGAATGCGAATAAGTGAATTCAAAATGGTTTTTAAATATTTATGATCCAACAGGTAGTGCTACACAAGATGAAAACTTAGGTTTTAGGAGTTGTCGATGTATCCTACTGAATTGCCACAATTTACTAAGTTACAAAGTTCTTTAATATCCTAAAACAAAATTATACTGTAGACTTATTAACAAAAAATATCAATTTTCATCGCCGAAATATTAGTGTCATATTAACAATATTGTGTTACATTTGCGGTTTTAAAATTTTTGACTACTCATTTATTATAAATATTTTACAAAATATCAAACATGTTATCAAGATCTGAAATCTTTGGATACAAGCCAAAAAAAGAATATTCAAAGCCTGTGGCTTACTTTTCTATGGAGTTTGCTGTCGATCAGGCATTAAAAATATACAGTGGCGGATTGGGCTTTCTTGCCGGATCTCATATGAGAAGCGCCTATGATCTAAAACAAAATCTGGTTGGTATCGGGATGCTTTGGAAGTATGGGTACTATGATCAGGTACGCACTATCAATGGTACTATGAAGCCTGATTATGTTCAAAAGTTCTATTCTTTTCTTACAGACACGGGTATCATTTTTCCTGTTGAAATTCATAGTGCGATAGTATATGTAAAAGCATATCTCCTTAAGCCTGAAGTATTTGGGTCAGCACCTATGTTTTTGCTTACGACTGACATAGAGCAAAATGATGCCGTGTCCAGGACGATCACCAACAGACTGTATGATGCCAATGAAGCTACAAGGGTGGCACAATCCATCGTTCTGGGTATAGGCGGTGCAAAACTGCTCGATATACTTCACCTTGAAACAGAAATCTACCATATGAATGAAGGCCATGCATTGCCGCTTTGTTTTTATTTATATTCAAAATACAGGGATTTGCAAGAAGTCAAAAAAAGAGTGGTTTTTACAACCCATACACCCGAAGAGGCAGGCAATGAGCAAAGAGATTTTAACCTTTTGAGTAGAATGTCTTTTTTCAATGGTCTTGACGATGATGAAGTTCGGGGCATTTTGAATATCGAAAATAATACATTGAATTACACCTTGTCTGCACTCAGATTTGCCAAAATTGCCAATGGAGTATCTAAAATGCATGGTGAAGTTTCCAATGAAATGTGGTCAGGATATGATGAAATCTGTGAAATCAGGTCCATCACCAACTCACAAAACAAAAAGTACTGGAAGGATGAAATTCTTGAGTCTGCTTTTGAAAATAATGATGTCAAGGGTCTGATGGCGCGTAAAAAAGAATTAAAAAGACAGCTTTTTAAGGTTGTGGCAGACCAGGCAGGAAAAATATTTGACGAAAACGTACTCACATTGGTTTGGGCCAGAAGATATGCAGGATACAAAAGAGCAGATATGATTGCCTCAGATGCTGAAAGGTTTCTAAAAATTGTAAAAGACACAAATTATCCTATTCAGATCATCTGGGCTGGTAAACCATACCCTGAAGATTACAGTGCTATAGATACATTCAATAACTTGTATTGGAAAACGCTGCCATTGGCTAACTGTGCAATATTGACAGGTTATGAATTGGGACTTTCTGCATTATTAAAAAAAGGTTCAGATGTTTGGCTCAATAACCCACGATTGTATCGCGAAGCATCAGGTACGAGTGGTATGACTGCTGCCATGAATGGTTCAATAAATTTTTCAATTCCGGATGGCTGGATTCCTGAGTTCGCAAAAGACGGAGAAAACAGTTTTATCATACCACCAGCAGATAGATCACTAAGGGTACATGAACAAGATGAGATAGAGTGTCAATCATTATTAAATATTCTGGAAAATGATATCCTACCTACCTATTATGACAAACCTAAGAAGTGGGCTCAAATCATGATGAATGGTATGCGTGATGTAAGTCCGGAGTTTGATTCTGATCGCATGGCCGCAGAATATTATACTGCCATGTTCAATAAAGAAGTACTCCTGGCGGAACCTGTTTAGCAATTAAGAGTATGCAGCCTGAAAGATCATAGCATTATACGGTGTCTTGTATTTTTCAGATACTTCAGCGAGGGATTTAATAAATATGCCATCTTTTGCCATTGCAAAATAAATTCTGGGAGCACTCATGGTATAAATACCTATTGTTCCAAATATGGAAATAGCAATGACTATGGAAACTATTTTTCCGCCTTGGCTCACTACAGAAGAGATAGCATCACCGGCAGCTATACATTCAATGGACTGGAATTAATGTTTATTTTGCTTAATAATTCCTTTTACAACCATAATTGAGGAGCAAATATGAAAGTGAAAATATGCTCCAAGTGTTAAAAATACATGTTGTGATAGAAAATCCAAATTATAGTTGTAATTTTATCTTATAATTATTACAGTGATTTGGCTTGGCATAGATTTTTTTTTGTTTCAATCATCTATATTGAATGCATTTACGAGAGATGATATGGTGTTGGTAAGCCAGTATTTAGGATTTTTAAGTATGATATCGGATTTAAAATTTATTGAATTTTTGACAAAATACAGGTATTGAGAAGAGTTTTAGTCATGTTGTTTTTAAGCTTGTCAGTTTTTGTCCACGGACAATTTAACAGGTCACAACTTTTGGGGGAGTATGAAGAAATTATAGTTCCATTTAATTATGTCAATGGTTTCATATTGGTGGATGTCATTTTTCAAAAGATATTGCCGATGAAGTTTATTTTAGACACAGGTGCTGAAAACTCCATACTATTAAAAAAAGAGTATACGGAATTGTTGCGTACTCCTTATCATAAAAAAATTAAGTTATACGGATCGGACCTGAGTGATGAGGTTACTGCCTATGTTTGCAATGGAATTTATTTACAGTTCTTAAATACAAGAAGCGTCAGACATAATATCCTGGTACTTGAAAACGATTTTGTTCATTTGGACGAGTATATAGGTTCGCGGGTAGATGGTATCCTTGGTGCTGAGTTTTTCAAAGGTTTAATCATGAAAATTGACTATAAAAAATTCGAATTGGTATTGATAGATCCTTCAAAGTTTAATAAAAGCAGGGTTAAAAATCACCAGGCATTTGATATAGAAATCATTAGCAGCAAGCCTTATCTCCAATGTATCACTGAGGTAAAACCTGGGTTAAAAGTGAAGACAAGACTGCTGATCGATACAGGAGCGGCATTGACGGCTTTATTTCATCACAATACAGATTCTCTCCTGAGCACATCAGGATTGATTTTAAAAGGCAGCTTGGGCAAAGGGTTGGGCGGTGATATTGAGGGGTTTTCAGGAAGAATTCACAAATTACAAATGGGCGACTTTAGTTTTAATAATTTGCTTAGCAGTTTTCAGGAAATAGATTCTTCCATGTTAGGTCCGCAAAAAGTAATAAGAAACGGAATATTGGGCAATTTGCTTTTAGAAAGATTTGATGTGTTTTTAGATTTTTCTGCTTCAAAGCTATACATGAAATCAAAGAAAAATTACAATAAAGACTTCGAATATGACAAAAGCGGGATGACAGTATTTGCTTATGGAAATACACTCAACAAGTATTATATAAGGTATGTCATTGAAAAATCACCTGCATCAGAAGCTGATATAAGACCTGGGGACATCATACTGAAGATTGGAATTTTTTCATATAAGTGGTATAGTTTACGTCAAATTAATGGAGTGTTTTCATCCCGCAATGGTCGCAAAATCAAGCTAAAATTGAAACGAGGGGATGAAATTTTGATAAAAGAAGTAGTATTGAGAGATTTATTCAGTGATAAACACATTTCGCTTTAAGAATTTTTTATTTGCACATTTTCCTTAAGGAATTATCAATATATTTGCACTTTTCATAGAAACCCACAAGATATTGAGTATATTTAGACAGAAGCAAGCGAGAATCCTTCGTATTGTCAGAAAGATTCACAGGATATTTGGAATTTGGTTATTTTTATTTTTATTTGTTACAGGAGCGACCGGATTGCTTCTTGGGTGGAAAAAAAATAGCTTTGGGCTGATCTTGGCAGAAACAACATCCGGAGTGAGCAGAGATGTTCAGGATTTTTTGCGTTTGGATACACTTATATCTATTTCAGAAAATCACGCAAGACTTCATTTTCAAAATGGTGAACACGAAATTGACAGGATAGAAGTCAGACCAGATAAAGGGATAGTAAAAGTAAATTTCAAAAATAATTACAAGGGATTGCAGATCGATGCTACCAACGGAAAAATACTGAAAGTAGAAAGTAGAAATTCAGATTTGATAGAGCATATCCATGACGGATCATGGTTTGACAGAACTTTTGGACTTAGTTCCGGTATCTTTAAGCTCATTTATACATCACTTTGTGGAATTGGATTGATCGTTTTTACAGTATCCGGTTTTTGGTTGTGGTATGGCCCCAAGCTTATCAGGAGACACCATGAAGAATGAAAAATTTTACTTTGAAAGAATATCTTTTCCAAATAAAAACCGTGACTCCCAATAAGCGTAATCTGTAATGACATCGGTTTTTACACCCGCCGATGTTGTAGCATGAACTACTTTCAACTTTTTATCCAGATTTTCAGAAACTATCGCTACGTGGGAAATTCTTTGTTCATTACCAAAAAAAACGAGATCTCCGGGTGCCAGATCATCTCTGTTTTTCTCTTTTCCTAATCTAGCGAGATTGTCTGATGAACCGGCTAATGGGATGCCATTTTGAGAAAATACATATCCTGTAAACCCACTGCAATCAAATCCTGATTCAGGAGATTTGCCTCCTGATCTGTAATTAGTTCCGATATATGACAAGGCAGTGTTGATAATGTCTAATCGGATTCCGGACACAAACTGGCTTTTATCTTCCTTTTTGTTTTCTTTGGATTTCTTTTCGTGAGTATAGATTTTTTCTGGTGATGTTTTGTTGTCTGATTTTTCTCTTTTTCCGGCAGATGAGTACTTTCCTGATCTGGATATATGTGAAGTCGAACAGGAAGTCATCATTAGTGCGATGCATATTCCAGCAATGACAAAGGGTGTGATTCTAATCATTATCATATATAAATCAATATTTTATACATTGTATTAATATTTAATATCAAAAATTATGCCTAAAAATTCGATTAGACCGCAAATGATATGATTGATAAACAATATCACCTCATTATCATCCTACCTAAAAATAAACAGATACATTAGAACTGAAAACAATCATCAATATTAGACTTAAAGGTTTTCCTGGTATCCTTTTTGCCGAAACCAAATTTTACTCCTGCAAAAATATCCGATCCATAAAAATTGCTCTTACTGAAGATACTCACGATATTATCGCTTCCTATGGTCAAAAAACCAAGTCTTGCGGCCAGACCTATATTGAATATTCTTTTTTCTATCAATGAAACAGGTAGAGAAAAGGAATACCAATTGGTTTCATATCTGGGAGTCAAAGATATCAGATGGACTCCGCGAATCCTGAAGTCAGACATAGATACTGGCTGAATTATCAAGGTGTGAATATATACTGATTTTTTTAGTTTATAGTCAAATTGCGCACTTATGGAAAATGGCAGTAAAATAGTCTTTTTATTGCCTGTGGTCAATTCCTTTTTCTGGCCAATTGCATTTTGAATAAAAACATCAGACAGACCTTGCAATCCATCTATTGAAGTAAGATTTTGATAATCTTTGCCGAAGACGCTAATAGTAGAATCGCTGATAAAATCATATGTCCGAATATCACGAGAGAATCGAACAAATCCCAAATCAATAAGTGCGACTCCTGCTTTATAATCAAAATCACCATTTTTTGTATTTTTTGCATAAGAAACCCCAATATCAATACCTGCTCCTTTGCCGTGCACACTTTTGCCTAAGTCATTCATGCCTGAATATCCGAAAGCAAGGTGCGGGCTTTCCATCTGAAAGTCATTTTCACCAGTCACGGCGTGTTGATAATTTCTTAAACTATTACCAAAAGCCATATCGTAACCGATGATATATTTTATGTTTGCCCCGATACCAATGGCATTTTTATATTTATCCACCTTTAAGTAGGCATAATTAGCACCTAATTCGAGCCAGTTCATTCCTGCACTTCCGAATTCTGAAGCCCTGAACGGGTCAAAATGTTTTCTTTTTGTAATTTTATCATAACTAAATTCATTCGGTATATTTGTGGCTGATAGTCCCGACCTAAGCTGAATAAAACATCCAATGGACTGATTCTTTTTAAACTGAAATCCTATGGCAGGTCCGGTCACAAAGACTCGTGCCTGCAAAAAACGTGAAGCCACATTATCCACATAACCCACCTCAACTACATTGTCCTTCTCAGATAACTTATCATCTACAACTATTAAACTTTCGCGATTCCTAAATAACCTCAGCAGATGTGTTTCTTTGAAATACAGGTAGTTATTTTGTACAAACAAACCTGCACTACCAAGATGGATATCCCATTTATTGGAATTAAAGATGTTTTGACTTGGATTGATTGAAATACCATACATTCCGGCATTTTTTTCAAGCCTCATTCCCAGTTGGTATTGGGTGAAAGAAGGAATGGTGTTAAACCCAAAAAAAAGAATTAAAAAAATTATACGCATATTTTGCTTGAGTAGAAGAATATAAAACAATTAGAACTTACAATTTTACTTAAACCGAGAGTGAGCAAAAAATAGTGTGTAAACTCAAGAAGAAAAATCAGGCATTTTCTTAAAATTGATCAAAGATAAATAATTTGAATATACATCACCCCCAAAGTCATGAATTAGCATTGTCCATTTTGCTTGAATTTCATCATTTGCGATAAAAACAGACTCTATAGCCGATTGATCGTTTGAAAAAAAAAGATCTTTGTTTCTGTGAATTTTCTGATTGTCCGATTGTCCGATTTACCCCTTCGTTGATATTAGTGGTGTACATTATTTTTATTAATTCAAATGAATAATTGAATTAAGGAATAAGGTCATCCCAATCTTTTCCAACTTTTGATGGTATACCGATATTTTCTGTTCCATTTTGTTATAAATTTTTCAAAAGGGACCTCAGCATTTAGGACTGGTTGTAAATTGACCAAGACGGATAAGAAACTTCAAAAAAAACTTAAACTAATTGTCTAAAAGAAATGTAACTTTTCAGAGTGGTAAGCCTGCTCATTAACCTGTGTCTTGTTTCAAAAAACAAAGTAAGTTCACAAGTCGATTGGTCGGTAGATGAAAAAAAGGAATTCATTGTCCTAAGTAATCTGGGTCTTATCCAGAACTTGTAAAAGGAAGATGACTTAATCTTCTACAGAAGTTTGAAAACGTTGAAAACTGGATTGAAGTTTGCAAAAAGAATCAATAATTTTTTTTTATTGTGAAATATTTTCATTTTGTTATTACCTTTGCATTACCAAAAATATAAATAACTCAAAATACATGTCAACAAATAGCGATTACGGAAGAAAAGGTGCCATCTTTGGCAAAATAGTTTTAACCATTATATTATTCATCATCTTGCTGATATGGATATATAACAAAAATGGTCATTTTGTACCTGTTCAATAAATCAGGTTTCAGGTTTTAGAGATGAGTTATTTAGTTTTTGGGTAAAAGACCACTCATCTTAATACTTTACACAATCTGTGAGTTAATTGTTATTTAGAATTCTTCACTTAAAGGATATCTTTCAGCATGTACAAAAACAAAAAAGTGGTGGTGGTACTACCAGCCTACAATGCTGCCAAAACACTCAAAAAAACATACGACGAGATACCTTTTGATCTGGTAGATGAAGTCATACTCTGCGATGATGCTTCCAAGGACAATACCGCAGAACTAGCACATCATATCGGGATTCAACATGTCATAGTGCATGAAAAAAACAAAGGCTATGGAGGCAATCAAAAATCTCTTTACAATAAGGCTCTCGAACTCGGCGGTGACATAGTCATCATGCTTCATCCTGACTATCAGTACACTCCACTTCTCATACCTTCCATGGTCAATATAATAGGTGAAGACCTATATCCCGTAGTACTTGGCTCAAGAATCCTGGGCAAAGGTGCACTTAAAGGAGGCATGCCTTTGTACAAGTATCTGGCCAATAGGTTTCTCACCCTTACACAAAATTTTCTCGTCGGATATAAATTGTCTGAGTACCATACAGGGTACCGGGCATTCAGTCGCGATGTACTCCAAAACATCAAATATAACGTCAATTCTGATGACTTCATTTTTGACAACGAGATGCTCTCTCAGATCATCTACAAAGGCTACGACATAGCAGAAGTGACGTGTCCAACTAAGTATTTTGAAGAAGCTTCTTCCATCAATTTTACCAGAAGTAGTAAATATGGTTTGGGAGTTTTGAGGGTTTCTATTGTCCATTTGTTGAGCAAGCTTGGCTTAGTGAAGTCGAGGTTGTATTGAGATGGTTCGTTTTTTTTGGTTGAATTAATATTGGATTTATACACTCCTTATTGAAATTGCTACAGTTTTTCATTTGTATTCAATTATTTTCGGACAAAATCTGATACAAGAATGGCACAATTATTTTACATGTGGTTTAAATGCATAGCGTTAATCCACAACTTTCTCAGCTTTTTAAATATTAAATAACTGCAAATTGGGTTAATCATATAGAAATAAATCTGAATATTTTAAGAAGAACGCAATTTTATAATTATTAATTATTTTATTTCAGTATATAAAATAATAGCTACATTTGTTTTTAAAATTCATTGCTGGACTACTTTTTTAACTGTAATACCAATTCACCATGAAAAAATTCAATTTACTTTTGCTTGTTTCCATAGCATTCTCTATTTCTGCATTATGCCAATCTGTATCAGCACTTGAGTCTCAACTGACAGAAATCAAAGACTCTACTCAATATCTTAAAATCTTAAATGAATTGGCTACAGCTTATTACAAAACAGATTTAGTAAAATCTCTGGAAACATCTATAAAGGCTACTTCATTAAGCGATAGATTAGATAATAAGCTGGAGAAATCTAAGGCAATGTTGACCTATGGAGACTGTCTAGGCAAACAAACTAAAAGCGATGAAGCTTTGTCACAATATAAACAAGCTTTAGTCTTAGCAGAAGACATAAAAGATGATTTGCAAATAGCTTCGTGTAATCAAAAATTGGGCAATCAGTATCTAAGAATGAACAATTTGTCATTGGCAGAGAGCTATTATAAAAACGTCATAAATATTAGAAAGAAAAATAATGATGAAAAAGGTTTAGCTTCTGTATATAATAACCTGGTTATTTTATCAGAACAAAAAAATGACACGGAAGGTGCACTTCGATACCTTAAAGAAAGCTTGGATATAAGGAGAAAACTTGGTAACCCATCCGATCTTTCAGCCACTTTGGTTAGGCTCGGAAGTTTTCAGTTGAAGACCGGACAATATGAAGATGCGAAGAGTACTTTGGTGGAAGTATTGTCATTGTTAGATGAAAAATCAGATAAAAGGACTTATACAAATGCGACCAATTTATTGTCCACAGCATGTATCGAACTTGGTGATTTTAAAAATGCTAAAAAATGGATAGATAAAAGTAGTATCCTTGCTGATGAACTCAACGATAACCAATATAAATTTAATGCCCAATATAATGAAGCCACTTTATATTATTATACTGGACAATATAAAAAAGGTGTAGAAATTAATAGCAAGGTCATTGAGCATTTTGAAGGGTTAAAAACCCCTGATAAGTTAAACTATCTTCAGATATCCTATTTACTACACTTCAATCTTTTGGGAGAATTGGGGCTCAAAAGTGCAGAAGAATGGTATCATAAATTGATGGATACTCAACCAAATGAAAAGATAGAAGCAATGATCTATCTGAATTTTGCCAGATACCATAGCTTGATTGGAAATAATGACTTGTTTATGACTTATGCACGTAAAGCATATCAAATGAGAGAAAAAGCAGATAGAGTAACAGCTGCTATGAGTACTGCTCAAGTTGGTATAGCACTTCAAAGACAGAAAAAATATGAAGAAGCATCACCCTATCTTCTGGAAGGTAAAAAACTATTGGAAAAACTGAACAGTAATCTCGAAAAAACTCATATTTTATCAGCAATATCTGAACATCAGGCCGCTTTGCATAAAAACTATGAACAGAGTATAAAAACTGCCGAAAAAGCACTTCTAATTGCCCAGCAAAATGAATCACTTAAAGAGCAAGAAATAGCCTATGCATCATTAGCGCATGCACATGAACAAAGTGGAAATAAGGCAATGGCCTTAACATATTACCGCAAAAAAACCGCACTTCGTGATAGTTTGCTCAGATCTGATGATTACGAGGCTGTATTAACAACAAACGAGGTCCTTAATATCGGGTCGGAATTAAAAGAAGCTCAAACTAAAGCAAAAGTAACAAATCAAAACTTGGAAAAAGAAAAAAAATCCAAGACACACCTGACGTGGATATTTATATTAGCTGGTTTGTTATTGACCAGTCTTGCTGCTTATATTTTCCGTAGCCAAAAACAAAAATCATACATAGAAAAACAAAACCATGCTTTAGCCTTGGCACAATCAGAGTTACAACTGATGTTGGAAAAGAAAAGAATCAGCAGAGACTTGCACGATGATGTAGGAAGTGCATTATCAAGTATTAGCATCCTGAGCTACTCAGCCCTCAACGAATTGGAATCCCAATATCAAAAGCAAAAGATACAAATCATCGGAGAAAGGGCACATGAAGCCATGGAAAACATTCAGGACATCGTCTGGGCTTGTAACCCAACCAACGATACACTGGGTAAAATTTTTCAGAGATTAGTGAGATACAGTTCAGAAACTTTGGAAGCACAAAACATAGCTTTCATCTGTGAAAACAAAAAAAATGATCAGCTTGCTGACCAAAAAATATCTATGGAGAAAAGAAAAGACATTTATCTTGCGTTCAAAGAAATTATAAACAACATTTCAAAACATAGTAAGGCTTCAAATGTGTCGCTGACCATAGAAAGTATTTATAATAACCTAGAATGCACTATTAAGGATGACGGAATCTCTTTCGATTTGACAGACCAAAAAAATCACCATACAGGAAATGGTCTTCAGAACATTATAGCAAGAATAGAAAGTATTGATGGTAAAATAAATACCAACAGATCAGAAAACAGCAATACGATTAAGATTTCTATACCAATTTGAGTCTGATTTGTCACCCAAAATAGTGACATGTCAATTTTGAGAAAGTGCCTTATTTTGTGCCAAAGTAAAACTTGCTGTATTTGTTATGATTAGAATTGTAATATATGAAGATACTTCTGGACTACGAAATGCCTTGGCCGGATTAATTGGTGGATCAAAAGATTTTTTATTGGTAGGTAGTTTTGAAAATTGTATTCATTGCGAATCGGAGATAGCTGTGCTTAAACCTGATGTAGTCCTGATGGATATTGGTCTTCCAGAAGTTAATGGCATTGAGGGACTAAAAATGATAAAACGTATCAACCGCAAAACAGATGTTATTATGTTTACTGTCTTTGAAGATGATGAACGAATTTTTGAATCATTAGAAAACGGAGCTACGGGATATCTGCTTAAAAGTACATCTCCGCAAAAAATATTGGATGCCATTAAAGATATTACTAACGGTGGTGCACCCATATCGCCGATTGTGGCCAAAAAACTATTAGAAAAGTTACCCAAATCCGGAACAAAACCTACTTCCAATACACAACTGTCTGAACGCGAAACGGAAGTCCTATTTTTACTATCTAAAGGGTATAGTCAAAAAATGGTGGCTGCAAGTCTCGATTTAAGCATAAATACTGTAAAAACTTTAGTAAAACGCTGTTATCAAAAACTCAATGTAAACTCTATAACTGCAGCAATGGCAAAGACTTTTTTCAAGAATGATGATTGAGAATTATTATTCTAGGTAATAAAATAAAAATGAATTTTGTCACCCTAAATGATGACAAATTTAATATTAGGAATATTATAATTTTGTGATGTAACATTAACTTAAAATTTATGCTCATGAATAAATTAAAATTATTGTATGTATAATAGCATTGATATCCCAGAAAAGTTATCCATAATTTTGAAAGGACATGAAACATATTTTGTAGAATATAGTCAAAAGAGAAAACCAATAATAAGTCTGGTCGAATCTATCGGTCAGAATATTAATGCTATATTTCTTATTATTTTTTCCATATGTGCTGTTTTATTTTTTTCAGTTTTAATCATAGGAAACAGCAGTTTTCGAGTTGGGTGGATATTTATTATACCAATTTTATTTATTCTGGGTCTTATAGGATATAACATTTTTAGAATCATCACACACATTATGAATATAGACGAAGCAGGCGGATATATAGCGGCCATTGAGGAAGGAATAATTTGCTTATATGATGAAAATTTTGAATTTTATAAATGGGGACAATTCAATGGCAAAATTGATGTAACCGGTAATGATGAGGAAGGAAATATCATTTTAGAATTACATGAAAAAGAAAAGTCATTGCTGAAGTCAATGCAAAAAAACAAGTATATTTATATTTCCCAAATTACAAATGCAAAAGAAAAAGCGGATTTTTATTTGGGTAAGATTATGGAAAATCAAAATATCTGAAAATTAGAAAAATGACTTGAAAAATTATTGTACCTAAATATCTATAATGAGATTCGTAATGAGACCATCAAATGCAATAAAATCAGCACTTTTTGCGACAAATCATAGTCACCACTATGGTGCGAAGCAAAAAGTGAACATAGTGACTGACTTTGAAGCAGTTGAAGGTCGTAATAGATTATCATTATAGATTTTTAGGTTGTACTTAAAATAAATGATAAATGCTTCAATCTAAATACCTAGAAAATAAGAATACACATGTTTTTATCATTGAAAAACTAAGAAATTTTGCATTTAATCTCTTAGTACGCCAATCAGAAAGATATTTTTTTCTTAGTTCGATACTGAGTTGTCTTATTTGGTTCCAAATCACCTACTGGGGTTTTACTACTCAATATCAAACAGGTATCCTTTTCCATTTTTCAGTCGGAAATATAATCATCGTCATCCTTAGTTTATTTTATTTTATGGCTCTGTCGCAGTACTTTTTATTGAGAGATAAAGCATTTTTTTACTATGCCTATTATCTTGTTTTTAGCATAGGGTACATTCACTATACTATTTTTGTCAAAGACAATGTGTATGTTTTACCCATGCCGCCATTTGATATTCCTCACTCACCCAGTACGTTGCTATTTATTACGTACTGGTTATATGCTTTGTTTGCTATACATTTTTTGGACCTCAAGTGTACGCAACCCGATGTTGAGAAAAAAATAAGGTATTGCAGTTATTTATTTTTGATGATGATCATATCGGCACGCATTGCAGCTATTTTCTATCAAGCTGAATATTTGATTTTTGTTCATTTTATGTTATTTATTTGTATTCTGATTTCTCTATATGGGATTGGATACGCATTTGTCAAACTCAAGGGCACTCTTCCCAAGATATTTTTTCTGGGTACAAGCTGTTATTTGATGGGGTCTGCGCTTGGATTTTTGTTCACTACTCAGGTGATAGACAATCCTTTTGACAATTTCCTTATGAAAGAATGGCCATTTTTCACACAGACAGGAATATTACTGGAAGCTATATTATTTACCTTTGGGCTTACCTACAGAATGCGACTCACCGAAATATACAAAAACAAAATAGAAAAAGAACTATACGATAATAAATTAAAAGAATTGGAATTCCAACAGCATTTGCTGGCACAGCGAGAACATATATCACATGATCTGCATGACAACCTTGGCTCCACGCTCAATAGTATATCAGTTTTCAGCGAGATAGCCAAACAGCAGGTACACCAGTCTTGCCCATCAGCTACGCCTATCCTGGAAAAAATTGGTCAAACATCCCGAGATCTGATCTCCAATCTCAATGATATCGTCTGGGCTGTCAACCCAAAAAATGATCAATTTGACAACATCGTATTGCGGATGAGGTTATTTGCAGCCGACTTACTCATGTCCAAAAACATCAATATTGATTTTGATGTAGATGATAAAGTGTCCGATATGACGCTCGGCATCGAAAAGAGAAAACACTTTTTCCTGATTTTCAAAGAAGCGGTCAACAATGTGTACAAATATGCAGACTGCAGTGAGTTGCACATTCATATTCACAATTGTAATGGAAATATTTGTATGGACATCACGGATAATGGTAAGGGATTTGACATAAAAAATGTAACCCCGGGCACAGGTTTGCACTCGATGAAAGAAAGGGCTAAG
The DNA here is from genome assembly GCA_016718205.1 of Saprospiraceae bacterium. GTDB lineage: Bacteria > Bacteroidota > Bacteroidia > Chitinophagales > Saprospiraceae > OLB9. Next base: position 908 of record JADKEB010000028.1, on the reverse strand, counting down.
TTGCTCAATGGTCAATTAATCATAGAATCATCACCCGGCAAAGGTATGCAGCTTTATCTGAGTTTTCCGGTATAAAAAAATCGACCGCCAAGCCGACGAAGGAGGACTGGTGAGCGATTTTAAAGTCTTTACTTAGGTATAAAACTACCCATAAGTGTGGTGTCTTACACAATGATATGATAGAACTTTGCAGCTTGGTGTTTGACTCCAAATTAAATTCATCTTCAATCCAATATAAATAATGAATCCTATCAAAGTAGCCATAATAGAAGACAACTATTTGCTCAGAGAAGGCCTGACACAACTGCTCAATGGCACTCCGGGTTTTAAATGTGTAGGTGCTTTAAGTGATGCGTCAGATATACTCTTCCGGATCAAACGAGCTGCTCCGGATGTGATACTTATGGATATAGACATTCCCGGCAAAATGAATGGCCTTGAAGCTACATTTTGTATCAAACAGGCCATCCCCGAAGTGCACATCATTATGCAGACCGTATTTGAAGACAAAACAAAAATATTTCAAGCTATAAAATCCGGTGCTTCAGGCTATCTGATCAAGAATACTCCACCTGCCAAACTTCTCGAAGCAATACAGGATGTAGTAGCAGGAGGATCTCCTATGAGTCCGACTATAGCTTACAAAGCCCTTGAAATGTTTAGAAATGCAGAGATGACCATACCTCTTGAAACCCCAACTACCACTAAACTTTCAGAGCGACAAAAACAAATATTGGAGTGCATCATCTCAGGAAAAAGTTATAAAATGATCGCAGATGAGCTTTTTGTCTCTATAGATACTGTAAAATTTCATATCAAAAATATCTATGACATCCTGCACATACACTCGAGACATGAGCTCGTGGCGAGGTTTCGGAAGTGAAAGTTGTGTCAATGCTAAGATTATT
>JADKEB010000027.1 GCA_016718205.1 Saprospiraceae bacterium | reverse complement strand
AAAATCCAATCTGTAAATAGATAAATTCAGACCCGTCGAATGGAGTGTTCACTTTTAGCCTATCAAACAGTTAATTCCTCGATGGACAAGCTCAAGAGCTATAATATCAAGTTTTGTCAGTGCAGATAAATGATGCGTGCTACCTTCTGGTCTTCCATCAGGTAACTTAAATACAACATCATAAATAGGATTAGCGATTTCCAAATCAAAAATATTTATTCAAAGATATGAAAGCGAGACATTGGATAAATATTTTTAAAGTAGGGCAAAGGGTACATATTAAAATTCCCATCATATGGCTTCAGGTGGCGATTGAAATGGAGAGAATTCCGGGTAAATTTATACCTAAAAATATGGATATGCTCCACCATGGTAAGAGAATTATGATAGATTGTCCAGATAGTCCAAAGGTATATTGAGTGATCTTGCTATTTCTGGTTGGGCATACCTGTTTTCAACAAAAGTTTTACAGCTTCTTCCTTTTGCCTTCGTTCTTCTTCCTTTTGCCTTCGTTCTTCTTCCTTTTGCTTTTCACTCTCCGCAATCCGATGTTCGTAATCATTGAGTTCAGACAAAAAATCGTCTTCTACGATCATGATATCACGTACTTCTTTGACCTGAGCAGCCTCTTGCAACCTCCTGATGATGGGTCTGAATTTTTCTGGAAAATCTATTTCTTTTACATTCATGATATGATGATTTTCATTTCTGTTGTCTTGATCAAAAATACTTAGTAGTGTTTCTAATTCGTCCCTTCGTTTCTTCTTTAACGCAGGAATGTTCACAATAATTCCTCATGGAATAAAGCACTAATAAAATTATGACTTACATCAAGTATGTTATTAGTAAACCTGTCTCTGATAGTCTTATTGACCATGATGACGGGTATTTCGTCAAAGCCCTCAATACGTTCACCTAAGAAGTAAATCGGTAAAATAGGTAAGCCCATTTTATAGTTTCTACCCTTAGTGTCTGCAACCATTGAAAAAGGATTCATTCATATATTGTTTGCCAAGATATTTTCTGAATCTCATGTTTTCATGAGCGAATTTTGATTTTTGGATTTCTATGATGATTACTTTTTCGGAGCTATCTGCCTGGCGTATTCTGGCAGAAAAATCCAATCTGTAAATAGATAAATTCAGACCCGTCAGAATGGAGTGTTCACTTTTTAGTTTATCAACAGTTAATTCCTGAGGGACAAACTCAAGAGCGATAATATCAAGTTTTGTCAGTGCAGATAAAATGATGCGTGCTACCTTCTGGTCTTCCATCAGGTACTTAAATACAACATCATAAATAGGATTAGCGATTTCCAAATCAAAAATATTTATACAAAGATATGAAAGTTATGACATTGGGATAAATATTTTTAAAGTAGGGCAAAGGGTATGATTAAAATTCTATCATATGGCTTCAGGTGGCGAATGAAATGGAGAGAATTCCGGGTAAATTTATACCTAAAAAATATGGATATGCTCCACCACGGGAAAGAGAATTATGATAGATTGTCCAGATAGTCCAAAGGTATATTGAGTGATCTTGCTATTTCTGGTTTGGGCATACCTGTTTTCAACAAAAGTTTTACAGCTTCTTCCTTTTGCCTTCGTTCTTCTTCTTTTTGTCTTCGTTCTTCTTCCTTTTGCTTTTCACTCTCCGCAATCCGATGTTTGTCATCATTGAGTTCTAAAATCGAAAATAAAACTACTTATTTGCTTTGGCGTGGTCTTCAAGAAACTTTGCCAATCCTATATCGGTGAGGGGATGATGTAGCAAACCCAAAATACTGCTCAACGGACATGTCACTACATCAGCACCAGCTTTGGCAGCCTGTACAATATGAAGTGGTGTACGTATAGACGCCGCCAAAACTTCAGTAGAATATCCTTGTATGGAGTAAATTGAAACGATTTCTTCAATCAGTTTGATACCATCCCATGAGATATCATCCACTCTGCCTACAAAAGGAGAAAGATAAGTTGCTCCTGCCTTCGCAGCGAGAATCGCCTGGCCGGCTGAAAATACAAGTGTGCAGTTGGTATTGATCCCTTTTTCTGAAAAATAGGATATAGCTTTGATACCATCCTTGATCATGGGGATTTTGACAACGATGTTTTCTGCTAGTCCTGCCAGTTTTTCACCTTCAAGGATCATGCCTTTGAAATCAGTGGCTATCACTTCAGCACTGACATCTCCTTCTACGATTTTACAAATCTTTTTATAATGGTTGATGATATTTTTTTCTCCTGATATCCCTTCCCTTGGCCATCAATGAAGGGTTGGTAGTAACTCCATCAAGAATGCCAAGGTCCCGGGCTTCTTTGATCTGGTCAAGATTGGCTGTATCTATAAAAAACTTCATGGAGATGTTTTGTATTAAGAGATGTGCAAATTAAAATGTGAGGAAACACACCGCGTCGCTCAACTTCCTACCCTTGCTGCATTTCTACCCTGGGGGAGTTCGGAAGGAGCAGACCGTATGCTCCTCACGCCGCAAAGGTAGATTTAAATTACCAAAAAGTAAATTTTAAACGGTTTAAATTTTTAATAAATATTTGAAATTTCTAAAGCCCCTTATGACATGAATCACAATATCATTTTTTTATCCATCTCCCTAAATTGCTCTATTTTCATTATTATGTCCGTGTTCCCTTTCTCCTCCCTTCCTCCCTTCTCCTATAGTGCGACTATCACCCCTGAATAATTTTTTTCTTCATAGTTTCAAACTCTTCCTCCGTAAGAATACCAGCTGATTTCATATCTACAAGTTCTTTTAGTTTGTCGACGGCAGATGAAGCTTCTGCTGATTTTGAGACATTTTCTTGTTTTTTTCTCATATCTTCAGCAACTTGTTTGCCTTTTTCAAATTTTTCATTGTAATAGTTTTTAATCTCTGCGGATCAAAATCAAGAAAAGTGCCTCCTGTTTCAAAATGTTTTTAAATACTTCACCCAAAGCGAAGGTTGAAGCTCCGGACAAAACTGCCATAGTGACTCCACCCAGGATCGAACCAACACCAGGTATAAACTTGACTGCCCTGGCCCCCAATCTGGCAAGACCTGACCCTGTCAACGCTGTAATTAAAGCCTTTCCTTGAGTTTGTTGGAAATCGACTTCGTACAGTTTGCACATTTGACGTATCATATCCAGCTGTATGGCACTTACTGCAAATAGGTCTGCTATCGGCACAGGAATAAATCCTGCTCCCATAGACCAGATCATATGGTTTTTGATGATAGAATCTGCATGATCACTTCTGTTGCTTTTTTGAAATTCTGACATTTTATTTTTTTTTGACTGATAAACAAATTATGATATATTGATAAACAAAGAAAATGATGTAATTAGTTCACCATTTTTATTTTTTGTCGATGTATCTACTTGTTGAACAGACAGAATAATCAAAAAACTATACTATTTTGTGCGGTGGTGACATAAGTCACAAGATAATATAAATATAAAAAATTATCTTTGTTGCAACAAATATATGTATCCTTGCGTTCTTTAATTTAATTATTCACCATTTAAATCAACAATTATGAAGACAAAATTTTTTATTTCTGACAGCGATAGTTGCTGTACTGTTTTTGGCATCATGTTCGAAGGAAGATGATCCTGCTCCGGTTGTGATAAAAACAACCTATAATAAGGATATTAAACCCATTTTGGTGGCTAAATGTACGCCTTGTCACCTTGCAGGTGGAGCAAATCCTAATAAGTGGGATGATTTTACTACATCAAAAATAAAATTGATTTTATCATTAATAGGGTCAACCGTGAAGCTGGAGCTGCAGGATTTATGCCTCTCAACGGTACAAAATTACCAGCAGCTGAATTGGCGCTAATTGCAAAGTGGAAAGCTGACGGATTGTTGGAAAATTAATTTAATCCCCTTATAGAATGACATTTAGCAGAAACAAAATAAGTTGTTGAGTTTAAGTATTGTGAAAGATCTGTCAATTTCAAGAAATTCATTAATGATAATTTTTATGTGCTAAATGTCATTTTTATTAATTTTGGAAAAATAAAATGAAGGGTGAATCGTTTGATGATATAAGGATTACCTATAAGTGGTGAAATTTTATAGTATCTTTAGATAATTGGCATTGACCGTATAATTGCAGAAATGAAAAGTGAAATATATCAAATTAATTTTAGGTCAAAATATACATTTCTATTATTTTTTATTGGCTTATTTTCATGTCAGCATGACCCTATAGTGCAGCCACCTGTTGACACGGGATCATCATGTGATCCTTCAGTAATATACTTTGAAAAGGATGTTTTACCTATTATCACTGCCAACTGTGCCTATTCCGGTTGTCATAATGCGGCAAGCAAAAAAGATGGTATTATACTAGATAATTATAACAATGTGATCAAAACCGGAAAAATTAAAACCGGAAATGCTTCAGGAAGTAAACTTTATGAAGTCATGATAGATAAAGATCCCAAAGACGTTATGCCCCCACCACCGGCAACTGCCCTTAATTCATCTCAACTAAAAATCATTGCTGACTGGATAAATCAGGGAGCAAAAAATGAAAAGTGTACGGAGACCACAAACAGCTGTTCGGTCACCAATATGAGTTATGTTAACAATATAAAACCTATCCTTTCATCTTGTACATCATGTCACAAAAGTGGCAATACATCAGGTGGTGTGTTGCTTGACACGTATCAAGGAGTGAAATCATCGATATCAGGGGGAAAACTTCTGGGTTCTATTTCTTGGGCCAGTGGTTTTAAACCGATGCCACCGGGAGGATCTAAAATGAGCGATTGCAATATAAGTAAAGTGAAAAGCTGGATTGATGCCGGAGGGCTCGATAATTGATATTCTAAAAAAGCAAAAATATAAAAGTAGTATGAGAAGATGGTCAGTTTTAATAGTTGTATTGGGTTTTTGTTGGTCAGCTTGTTACTATGATTCTGAAGAAGATCTGTATGGTTCTGTAAATTGCAATACGACCAATGTAAGTTTTGCATCTGACGTGAACCCTATTATCGTCAATCATTGCGTGAGTTGTCATTTTAAGGGGTCAAACATCGGAGGCGGGATTAATCTTGATGGATATGTGGCGGTAGAATCTTATGCAAAAAACAATTCATTGGTTGGTTCAGTGAAGCACTCTGGTTTCTCGCCTATGCCAAAAGGTCAACCTAAACTAGATGACTGTAAAATCAGCAAAATCGAAGCATGGGTAAAAGCAGGTAGTCCCAATAACTAATATCAATAAGATTTTTTAGGCTTTTAATTTTACGAAATGAATAAATTTCTTCCTTACATCATTATTTTGGCCCTTTTGGGCGGTGGTTATGCTTATATGCAGTATAATAAAGGGCATAAAGAAACCGCAGGAGCTAAAGCTGACTTTGTTATTGCTCCAAAGGATTTGCTGGAAGCATTTGATACTGACGAAACCAGTGCCAATCAAAAATATTTAGACAAAATCATTGAGATAGAAGGTATAGTAAAGGCCTTTGATAGCACAGATTCCGGTTCCAGTCTTTCATTGGAGGCAGGAAGTGAAATGTCAGCCATTATTTGTGAATTTGAATCTGCAGAGGCAGTCAAAAATATCTCTGTAGGGCAAAAAGTAAAAATCAAAGGATTTTGCACAGGCAAATTGATGGATGTCGTTTTGGTGAGATGCTCTTTTGTAAATTAGCATTTATTTAACCAGCAAATTTTAACTTTTCAGATAGTCATTCGTTTTTTCTAAAAATCATAAAAAATATGAGTCTACTCCGAAAACTAATATTTTATAATAATCAACCGGTTTTTACCCGCCCCCTAAAGGGAAACGTTTGATTATTAATGTAGTAGACATAAATATTTATTTATTTTCTTTATCAAAGACTTTTCGGAGTGAACTCAAATATAAATTATATAAATTTTAAAGTATGAAAAATTTAGTTTTATTATTGATACTGACCACAGCTTTTCTTACAAATGTCGAAGCTCAAAAATATTTTACAAAAACAGGAGTTATTTCATTTCATTCTGACACTCCGATTGAAAAAATAGAAGCACAGAATAAATCATCCAATTGTGTTTTAGATATTGCATCTGGTAAATTAGAGTTTGCGGTGCTAATCAAAGGTTTTCAATTTGAAAAGGCATTGATGCAAGAGCACTTCAATGAAAATTATATGGAGAGCAATAAATTTCCAAAAGCTACATTCAAAGGTCAGATTGATAATTACTCAAAATTGATCCTGCAAAAATGGAAAGACAACAGTAAAAGTCTCAGGAGACCTAACCATTCATGGAGTGACCAAAAAAATTACAACTGATGCAGTCATTAATGTTGTCAACGGTAAAATTGATGCTGACGCACAATTTAGCATTTTGGTTGCTGACTATAATATAACTATCCCGGCATTGGTCAAAGACCAGATCGCCAAGTCAGTAAAAGTAAAAGTAGATGCTACTTTGGACTTATTGAAGCAATAACCTTGACTCACAAATAATAAAATATCATTTTTATGAAATCTAATTTATTTACGGCGATTTTTTAATATTTGGTTTTTTAAGCCTTTATAGTCAGGATGATATGCTATCACTTTTGGGTGATGACAAAACCACTGACTATGCCAATGCCAGTTTTAAGACCAATAGAGTGATCAATCTCCACTCACTGGAAAATACTGCTGCTGGCGTTTTAGATTTCAAAATAAGCCAGATTTGGTACGCTTAATGGTGGGTTCTATGAATTATTTGGATTGGACAATTCTTCTATCAGATTAGGGTTTGAGTACGGTCTTTCTGATTTAATCACAGTTGGAGTAGGTAGAAGTAGTTTTGAAGAAGCATATGATGGATTTATTAAGTACAAATTTTTGCGTCAAAGTACGGGTGAAAGAAATATGCCCATCACAGCAGCATTATTACTGACATCATCTGTTCAAACGCTTAAATGGGACAATCCTGATAGGGATAATTATTTTCAAGCAGATTGTATTATACCACACAACTCATATTAGGTCGAAAATTTTCTGAATCATTTACATTCCAGCTAAGTCCTACTATGGTACACCGCAACCTTGTGAAAACAAATACAGAGAAGAATGATGTATATTCTTTAGGTGCGGGAGGTAGAATCAAGTTGAGCAAAAGAGTAGCTCTCAATGCAGAATATATTTATCTTTTGCCGAATCAGGTAGCCGGTGATATAAAGAACTCACTTTCTGTAGGATTTGATATAGAAACTGGTGGCCACGTTTTTCAGCTACATTGCTCCAATAGTACGTCTATGATCGAGAAAGGATTTATTGCTGAAACTGCCAACAGCTGGACTGATGGTGGTATCCATTTTGGATTTAATATCTCCAGAGTATTTACAGTCAAAAAGGAAAAAACAGAATAACCAGAGTTTTTTAAAGAAAGACAGAAGAAGAAAGTTTCATTGCTTTTATGAACTCCTTTCTGCTGAGGTCAATATCCACATTGCTATCATCAAAATACTGAATGAGATTTTCAGTAGCCATATTCCCTGTAAGGTCGTCTTTGGCCATGGGGCAACCTCCATAACCTTTTATAGCGGTATCAAATCTTCTGCATCCACTCTGGTATGCCGCATCGATTTTAGCAAACCAGTTGTGTGGTTGGGTATGAAGGTGAGCACCGAACTCCACATCAGGGTAGGGTGGTATCAAATGCTTAAAGATAAGCAATACTTTCAGGTGTTGCTATGCCTATAGTATCTGAAAGCGCCATAATGCGCACATCCATCTCTGCGAGCTGATCTACCCACTGCTGACAAATCTCTACACTCCAGATATCACCATATGGATTTCCAAAACCCATCGAAAGATAGATGACTGTTTTCTTATTGCTTTTTGCTGCTATGTTTTGGATTTCTTCCACACGTACCAGTGATTCTTCGATAGTGGCATTGGTATTGCGCAGCTGAAATGTTTCCGAAACAGAAAACGGATAGCCCAGATATGTGATTTCATCAAATTGTACAGCGTCTTCGGCACCTCTTGCATTGGCAATTATAGCCAAAAGTTTTGGAGATGATGCGCTCAATTCTAATTTTGTAAGCACATCAGCTGTATCCTTCATTTGTGGTATTGCCTTCGGAGACACAAAACTTCCAAAATCAATGGTATCATATCCTACTTTGAGCAATTGATTGATGTAAGCTGCCTTGATATTTGTAGGAATAAAATGTGTAATGCCTTGCATAGCATCCCGTGGACACTCTATGATTTTTACCGGAACATCATTACTCATTTTCCTTTATTTTTTATTCTTTCTTTCTTTTGGTAAACAAATATAATGCAATTTTGATTTAGAGTATGTTTAAACTTTTATGTTTGAGCGAAAGTGAGAAAATTTAATATTGGCCAAGATGACTGAATGGTCTCGTCTGAGACGAGAATTGAGTAAAATCGTTTACTCAATAAATCTGTTGTCCAAAGTCTCTGACTTTTGGACTTTTATCTATCGGTCTCATGACCGGAGTAAATTGTCCACAACCGGTCAAAGACCGTAAGGCTCTGTTAATAAATAAATGGTGCAGAATTGGCGAAGTTAATTTGTTCTTTTCAAGGCGTAAATGAGGCGAATAGCCTTAGCTATTTAACGATTTTACAACGCAGAAAAAGAGCAAAAGAACGAGACAAAATGTATCAGTTATTTTTAACAGAGCCTAAGATAGGTTCCGTCAAAGTCAGGAAAGACTTTGACAAACGAAGTTGATGTTGCAGGCCTGCCTTGCCGAGAGACAGACCCAAATTAAATTTGCCACTTGGAGCCGAATTATAACAATTTAAACATACTCTAATTATACATCTAACTTTCAAACTTTTATCATGAATAAACCTTTCTGGTCAGTTTTGGGGTTCGTCCTCTTTGCAATAGGCACCTTGTCTGTTATTATGTCAATGGTGGGATTAAATTTTACTTTCATGGGTTTTATTTACAATCACGGACTTATCACCGTTGTTATTCAATTGGTGATGCTATTTGGAGGCATGATCATCTTGTATGTAGCACGTACTTCAACCGAGGATGAGTGAATTCTTTTGACTAAGTACACTTCACATCAAGGCAGGTAATTAGTTGTACTATGTTAAATTTAACGGCTAAAAATCAACGGATTAAGTATTTATTTTTTATTTTATTTATATTTTTAAAATGTAACTATTTACGAGGCCTGGTGAGAGAAACAGAATGATTTGCCTTCAAAAATATTTTTGATGGTGTCGAATACGTTCATATTATGTTTCCTTGCAGTTGAGATCACACTCATAATACGAGCATGATGAGTTGCTCCATCGGTGCTTCTGAAGCAATGAGATACATTCATTTTTACCTTTGAAAACCTAAAATCTCTCTCCGCTTGATTATTGGTAAAGGGAACTTGGGATCAAAGGCGTATAGTAACACTGCATCCATGTTGGTTTGCATACGAATTATCAAGTTAAGCCCTTTACTTTTTTTCTCTTCCTCGTTTGCCTTTTCTCTCAGGTGGTGGCTCTTCTTGGATTCCGTCTGTTAATATTTGTTGGTAGTGCTTTACTATATTTTCTCTGTTGTTCATGTTTTGTTCTTCATCGGTTGCTTTAAGTTTTAGTAGAAGTGTTTTCATTTTAACTGCCCATTGCCTACCTATTTCCTCTTGTGAGGTAAGCTCTCTTATGATATGTGCGCCACATAAGGCATGTATGATACTTAAGAAATTGAAGTAGCTCGCATAACTATCGTGCACAAGTTTCCCTGTGTAATCTTTGATGAGACTTAACTCACTTTCAAGGCTTCCAACCCTCTTTTACTATGTGTAAAAAAGATAGGTGAACATACAAGTACTCATTACATGAAGCCAAAACATCTTTCCGCCAACTCGAATACCTGTTTCATCTGAATGTGCGACCAGAGATGATAGTATTGATTTCTTGATTAACATCTCTACCGCTTCCATTTTCTCATATGCCTTAGCATTATATTTTACTATTGTGGAAACGTTGGGGAATAATCCATATAAATCGCTGAGCAATTGCGATACTTTCTGAATAGGTACCTTGTAATCGTTGCACAGCAGTACGCTTAGAGTTTTGACATTGTTACCGTATTGAACCGGGGCGTTTACTCCTTGTGGAAATATACCGAAATGTTCCTTCCTGCAGCAAGGACAAGTCTTCTTTTGTTGTTTGTAGTCTGTGACTACTACCTGTGGCTCAGGTATGTCTTGTACTTGTCGTACTTCTGAAATTTCACCTTTACAGCCATCAAATCTGCCCCACATTCACAACGTTCAGTTTCTACTTTTAATTCTACCTCATTTGTAAATTGTAGCCTGTCCATTCCTTTGCCTTGGTGACCTTCTTTTCCGCCTCGTTTTCCACCCTTCTTCCTAGATGTGGCTGCTTTCCAATAGGGATCACTTGATGGTGGTTTGTGAGAGTTGTTGCTATTTTGGTTTAATCTAGATTTGAGCTCTGAAACCTCGGCCCTTAATGCCATAATTTCATTATTTTGCCTTTCTATTATTTCGTCTCGCCTTTGAATCTCATCTAATAACAAAAATATCACGGCAACCAATGATTCACTATCACCGCTGAGTGTTATTCCTTTTGCTTTTAATAAAGGATGTTCAGAAAGTATTTCGTATATATTTTTGATAAGTACTCTGTTTGATTATTTACCAAATTTCAGAGTTCTATTTTCAGGTCAGGTCTATAAATGTTACAAATATATATTTTATTTTTATATTTGTACTTAATTTTAAATATTTTTGACGTAAATAGTTACTTTAAAATGTCTAAAAATATCTTTATACCTTTTGGCTGTAGGAATTTTAAGAGTATTTTTGATTTTTTTGTCTATTTTGTATTATTCCATTTTGGATTTTCAATAGAATTTAAACCAACCTTTTTAGTGACCTGATTCTTTTGGCTATAAATTATTTTGTTTCTATTTTTTGTAAAAAACTTTATCCGGGTGTTTTATTTTTTAACTTTGCGTGCTAGCGAAAGCATACATTTATGGCTGATATATTGATTTTTCTGATTATAGGCATTTTTATTGCCCTGTTGTTTTTAAATATTTACTTTAGGGTGAAAGTATTAAAAATGTATAAAGTGCTTGTACAAAACAAGGTAGAATTTGATTCTTCCCATATCTTTAATGCAAAAAAATTGAATGCTGAAATCCTTCCTAAGTATCCTGATTTTTCCAAAGAAATACTTTCATTTATTGGACATATTAGAAAATCTGTAAGTATTGCTGTTGTATTGGTAGTGTTAATTACTATTATGGGGTTTATTTTAAAAAATTATAATTTAAATACATTTGAAAATTGGTCTTGCAGGTGTCGGGCATTTAGGGAAAATACATTTGAAGTGTTTATTGAAAACAAAATTTCAAATTTCAGGATTTTACGATCCCGATATTAACACCAGGGTGGAAGTAGAAAAGAACTTTGGAATCAGAAGTTTTGAGACGATAGATGATTTAATTTTGTCATCGGATTGTGTAGATATAGTCAGTCCTACTTCATTTCATTATGATATTGCAAAGAAAGCGATAGTATCAAATAAACATGTATTTATTGAAAAACCTCTCACAGAGTCACTGGAACAAGCCAGTGATCTGGTACAATTGGCAAAGAAATATGATGTCAAGGTGCAGGTAGGACATGTGGAAAGATACAATCCTGCCATAAGGTCTTTGAAAGGAATTGAACTCAAGCCAGGATTTATAGAGGCGCATCGACTTGCTATTTTCAACCCTCGTGGTACAGACGTGTCCGTAGTCCTCGACCTTATGATACATGATATAGATATAGTCCTGAGCCTTATAAAATCTGAGATCACAGACGTAAGAGCTAATGGAATATGTATAGTGAGTACAACCCCCGACATATGTAATGCTCGTATTGAATTTAAAGATGGGTCAGTGGCCAATCTTACAGCAAGCCGCATCAGCATGAAAAATATGCGCAAAATCAGATTGTTTCAGTCAGATGCATATATCAGTCTGGATTTTCTTCAGAAAGATGCCCAAATACTCAGAATCAAAGACCAGGAAAGCGATGGTGATGAGGCAGCGATGACTATCACCACTAATCAGGGAATAAAAAATATTACCTTGGAGAGCCCTGAAATAATGCAGAATAATGCAATCGAAGATGAGCTAAATGATTTTTATGAGGCTGTCGTAAATGATAAACCATTATCAGTAACCATTGAAGATGGTTTTAAAGCTCTGCACCTTGCTCAAAATAGAAGCAAAAATCAAAGTTGTTCATGATTAGACTTCGATTTTATATTTTATTAATTTTGGTCATGATGATAGGTTCATGTACCTTGGTGGATAATGAAAACCTGAGGTTTTCTATATCAGCCTATCAGATCCCAAAGTGAAACTACCATTTAGTCACGGCGATGACACCCACAAAATAAGAGAAATTTGGGCTTTGCTGATGGACAGATTCTAGGTATCTTTCCTCTTCCTGCAAAGGTTCCTATGATTTTTACAGGAAAAGAGACAGAAATCACTATCCTCGCTGGTATCAGAAACAATGGCATGCTTGATCAGCCGGCATTTTACCCTTTTTACAAATCAATCAATAAAATTGTCAAAGGCGAGATTGACCAGATTATCACAGTTCCATTGGATTTCAGTTATGTCGAAACAGCAAAGTTTCCAGTCAATGAGAGTTTTGAAACCAACCACTGTTTTACTTCTGACCTCGATGGCAAAACAAAACCTGAATGGGTGATTACTTCTTCGACTGCTGCGACGGGAAGCAAATCAGGTATGGTGACCTTAACACCAACTGATAATATATTCGAAATGGCCTGCACTAATCTTATCAAAAAAGGAGAAAATGCACGAGGTAAAAGTTATCTTGAACTCGACTATAAAGGTCAAGGAGAAATTGCTGTCGGATTACTGAAAATAACTTCAGGTTTGCCCAAAATTACCTATCATCTATTTATACCTGCAAATGAGAATTGGAATAAAATCTATGTAGAATTGACAGATCAGACATCAGCCAATGATTACTCAGAGTATGGAGTTGTAATGTCTATCCGTAAAACAGGCAACAATCCTGAATCAAAAGTATATCTTGATAACATCAAACATATTCATTTTTGATTGTTATGAGGAAAACAGGAAAACAGAATTAATCATATATCGATTAGGGGACTATATTTCTGCCTTGTTAGCCTGGTTTTTATTCTTTGTATTTAGAAAATCCGTTGAGACACCCGATATTTCATTTGATGTAATCATCTCAGACACCAATCTATGGTATGGCTTGATACTGATTCCAATGATATGGATTACTATCTATTCTATTTTTGATAAATACAGGGACATATACAGATACTCAAGATTGGAGACATTAAAGACTACATTCTTACATCATTTCTGGGTAGTTTGATTTTGTTTTTTGTAGTTTTGATGGATGACTACGTACTGTCTTACATCTCTCATTTCTATTTATTTTTAGTATTGTTTTTTATACATTTCACTATAACTGCCTTAGTCCGAATGCTCATTCTGACCAAAGCAAGTAATCGTCTCAAAGCTGGAAAAGTTAAATACAATACCCTCATCATAGGTGGTGATAAAAATGGTGTTGATCTGTATGAAGAGATCACTTCAAGGCCTTACAGTCTGGGACACAATTTTATGGGATTTATTGATTGTAATGGAGAGAGTACCAATTATCTTGAAAATACCTGCCCAAACTTGGAAAATAAATCAGCTAAAGGAGATACTCGTCGAAAATCATATTGAAGAAGTCATTATTGCAATTGAAACTTCTGAACACAGCAAACTTAAGCTGATATTGGACGAGCTATTTGATTTTTCTGACAATATTCTGATAAAAGTAATTCCCGATACCTATGATATTATGATTGGTACTGTACAGATGAACCATATCTATGGTGCAGTACTTATAGAAATTGATCAGGAATTGATGCCAAACTGGCAAAAGGTGATGAAACGAATGATGGACTATTTTATAAGTATCTTGGCATTGATTATCTTATTTCCTTTGATCATATACACCATTATAAAAGTCAAATTGTCATCACCGGGATCAGTTTTTTATCTGCAGGAAAGAATAGGACTGAATGGAAAACCTTTTAACATCATAAAATTCAGATCCATGTTCGAAGGTGCAGAAGTGAACGGACCACAATTGTCAAGTGATGATGACTCCCGAGTGACAGTCTGGGGTAGGGCAATGCGCAAATGGCGATTGGATGAGATACCTCAGTTTATCAATGTGATCAAAGGAGATATGTCTATTGTAGGCCCAAGACCTGAAAGAAAATATTATATCGAGGAAATATCAAAACATGCACCACATTACCGTCATTTATTAAAGGTACGGCCTGGTATTACATCATGGGGACAAGTAAAGTATGGATATGCATCCAATATTGATCAGATGTTACAACGTTTGAAGTTTGATATTTTATACATTGAAAATATGTCACTATCTTTGGACATAAAGATCCTTTTTTACACCATTTTCGTTTTGCTAAAAGGGAAAGGGAAGTAGCATAATTAAGTCAAAAAAAAAGAGGAAGATATAATCTGTTAGATATAATATCCTCCTCGCTTAGTTGGTTTAACAATTACAGGTTGATAATTGAAAATGCAAATACCTTGCCAGTTTTTAGGTTGTTTAAAATAAGTACCATAAAAAACCGATTGAATAAACAGGCGGAAAAATTTCTGACAATAATGATGAAAGTAATAAAAATCAAAGAACGAGTGCACTCCTTCCGTTTTAAAGGAGGGTTGGGGTGGGTAAATTTAGAGGAACATAGTGGCATAAATAAGAGTATGTTTAAATTTTTATGTTTGAGCGAAAGTGAGGAAATTTAATTTTGGACAAGATGACTGAATGGTCTCGTCTGTGACGAGAATTGAGTAAAATACTTTACTCAATAAAGAAGGAACTGCGAGCAGCTGCTCGCAGCGAATACTGAATATAGCCGGAAGTTCAAGCGTAGCTTGACGCGGTACGGCGAAAAATATAACGATGGCTAAAATTAAATTTGCCACTTGGAGCCAAATGATAAAAGTTTAAACATACTCTAAGCATAACTCAGCATAAATCATGAATTAGGATAAAAATTATCATATCCATGATTAAATATGTCCTCTCAGACCTAATTCTACAACTCGTAGGTTCTGGATCTTAGCGTCCGAAATTTCAAATTTTAGAAAAGTCCTGATTTTATGAAATCCATGATGACCATAAGCACCGGGATTCATATGGATGAGATTATTTTTTTTATCCGGCATGACTTTACAAATGTGCGAATGACCACAAATGTAAAGATTGGGCTTTTCACTTAGGATGATATCGCTTACTCTCTTAGTATATGTGGAAGGGTACCCTCCTATGTGTGTCATGAATACCTTCAGGCCTTCACACTCAAAAATAGAATTAAGGGGATATACATCTTTCACTGATGCATCATCAATATTACCATATACAGCTCTGAAAATTGCCTTATCTTTGAATGCCTGGATGGAATTCAAATCACCGATATCTCCGGCATGCCAGATTTCATCGGCATCATCTATGTGCGGGATGAGTTCAGGATCAAAGTAGGAGTGATTGTCAGAAAGGAGTGTGATTTTTTTCATTTCATTCAAAAGCTAATGTACAAAGGCACTTTTTTTTGGTGGTTTTCTTTTTACCTGTATAGTAAATGTCAACAGATTTTATGTGTCTTCCTCCCATTACATCCATTATTTTGTAAGTACCCTCCCAGCTACAATCATAAAGTATAACCTTAGAACTTAAAGGGTAATTTTCGATCAGATCTCTGGATATAGCCAGAAAAGGTTCTTTAATCTTATGTGTCAGTTGGCCTGTAGCAGTTTTCCCTTTGAGTTTGTAGGTGTACACAGTGACGGTGTCCGGAGTATTTCTTACTTCTTGACCGAATGTGTTTTCGGTACTCAGTACATTATATAAAAATAAAATAAATATCACAAATTGCCTTAACCTTATCATTCAAAAACCTTTATTCTTAGAAATTAAATGTTCCTGTGAGAGACGGCGGAACTTTACCTACATGTTTATAAGCTTTGGCTGTAGCTTCCCTTCCCCTTGGTGTCCTGTGGATGTAGCCTTCCATGATCAGGAAAGGTTCATGAACTTCTTCAATAGTTCCTGCTTCTTCGCCAACGGCAGTGGCAATAGTAGAGATGCCTACAGGGCCTCCCTTAAATTTTTCAATGATGGTGCTCAATATTCTATTGTCCATTTCATCCAGTCCACTTTCATCAACGTTCAGTGCATTGAGTCCAAACCTTGCAATTTCTTTATCTACGGCACCACTACCTTTTATTTGAGCGAAATCCCGTATTCTTCTTAACAACGCATTTGCTATCCTTGGTGTCCCCCTGCTTCTTCTTGCAATCTCATGAGCACCTTCCATGTCTATTTTGACGCCGAGGATATCAGCACTTCGATACAATATCTTTTCCAGTGTAGCCACATCATAATAATCCAGCAAAAATGATATACCAAATCTTGCCCGCATAGGTGCCGTGAGCAAACCCATTCTGGTGGTTGCGCCTACGAGCGTAAATGGATTAAGATTTATCTGGATACTTCTCGCATTCGGACCACTATCTATCATTATATCTATGCGATAATCTTCCATAGCTGAATACAGGTATTCCTCCACTACATTGTTGAGCCTATGGATTTCATCAATAAAAAGTACATCACCTTCTTCCAGACCTGTCAGTAAGCCAGCCAGATCACCTGGTTTTTCAAGCACAGGACCTGAAGTAATTTTCATATTTGTTTCCAGTTCATTGGCAATAATATAGGATAATGTTGTTTTGCCAAGACCAGGTGGACCGTGCAATAATACGTGATCAAGGGCTTCACTTCGCAGTTTGGCCGCTTTGATGAATATACTAAGGTTTTCTACAATTTTCGGTTGGCCATGGAAATCAAAAAGATCCCTAGGCCGGAGTGCTTTTTCAGCCTGCTTGTCTTCCGGTTTGAAGTGGGCTTGAGTGGGATCTAAATTTTGGTTCATGGGCGATATTCTGGATGCTGATTAAGCTGAAAATGACGTCCCGCAACCACATGTGTCAGTGGCATTCGGGTTTTTAAAAGTAAATCCTCGGTTGTTCAAACCATCCACCCAATCTATTTCCATGCCCAGAAGGTATATCGAATGTGCTTTTTCCATAAATACTTTCATACCATCTATTTCATACACATCGTCTTTATCTTTTTGCACGTCAAATCCAAGAACATAACTAAATCCTGAACAACCACCACCTTTTACTCCAATACGTAATCCGTGTTCGCCTCCTAAATTTTGCTCACTATATATCCTTTTTAATTGGTTTACAGCGCCTTCTGTCAAATGTACAGGCTTTTTTACAATTGTACTCTCCATACTTTTTATGTTTTAAACAAAATAATATTCAGTTGGAATCAAACCGATTTTTAATCTCAAATTTGGAAGTAAACACTTTTTTAAAACAAATAGTTCAGAATAAAATAATATCTTTGGGAGTTTAAATACAACGTCGTTTAGATAAGGCTATATTAAGAAGTCCTTCTCTTCTAAGGGAAGGATTTAGGATGGGTAAAAACAAGTAATAATACTTTATCTAAACGACATTGAGTTCAAATATAATAATAATTGTATTAATGTCACAGGACTTTTTAGAAATATTGAAATATACTCTGCCTTCTGTTGTCGTATTTGTTACGGTCTATTTTCTTTTAAAGACTTATTTGTCTCACATGTTTAAACTGGAGGTACAAAAACAACGAAGAGATAGTAACAAAGAATCCCTGTATCTCAAGTTGCAGGCATACGAAAGAATTGCTATGTTTTGCGAACGCATTTCACTGGATCATTTATATTACAGACTTTACCATGCTGATATGGGAGTACCCGAATTGCGCAACGCCATGCTTATCGCTGTACAGCAAGAGTATGAGCACAATGTAACTCAGCAAATCTATATCAGCGAAAACCTGTGGAGTATTGTGAAAATTGCTAAAGAACAAACTCAGGATGTCATTTCGAGGAGTGAAGGTCATACACCAGCTGATTTTTTCAATGATTTAAAAAAGAATACCACCTCAATGAAAATTGATCCGATTAATTATGCTAAACAAGCTATAAAAAGTGAGGTTGATGTTTTACTACCCAGATGACCATCAAATAATAATTTCCGATCATGAAAAATAAATATTTTTTTGTTGTTTTCTTTTTGACTTTTGTATCCTGTTCCAGGCAATATCATTTGGCTGATATTTCTACCAGGACGTACAGAATTGAAAAAGCTTCTTTTCCTGTTGATGTTACAGCTGCCGCCTTGATTGAACCTTATAAACTACAGCTTGACAAGACCATGAATGATGTCATCAGTATCAATGAAGAAGAATTAGTAAAAGGAAAACCATCTTCCACATTGACCAATTGGTTTACAGATATTTTGTTGGATGAAACACAAAATTATTACAATGGTTTGATCCATTTTGCCATTCAGAATTATGGAGGAATCAGGGTACCTTTTCTGGCAAAAGGAAATGTGACCGTTGGTTCTGTCTATGAGTTGATGCCATTTGACAATATTATGTATATAGTAGTCATGAAAGGTGATAAAATTCAGGCGATGTGTGATAAATTGGCAGAATCCGGTGGTTGGCCGGTGAGCAAAGGAATTTATTTTGAAATAGCTTTCGGAAAAGCCAAAAACATTAAAATAAATAACCAGCCAATTGAATTTACAAAATCATATACAGTAGCGGTACCTGATTATATAGCCAAAGGTGGTGACAATATGGATATGTTTAAAGATGCAGAAATCACCAATACAGGAATATTTATCCGGGATTTAATCTTGAAAAATCTCAGGGCAAATCATAAAAAAGGTATCACAATAAGACCCAATAATGAAAAAAGAATAGTAGAATTATGATCAACAGAAGAAGTTTTATAAAGTCTGGTATTGGTTCAGGTATTCTTGTGTCATTGGGCAATTTTCCTTTGAATGCATTTGTTGATGAACCCAATATATCAAAGTTGACCATTTTGCACACAAATGATGTTCACAGCCGTATCGAACCCTTTCCTATGGATGGTAGCAGAAATCAGGGCTTGGGAGGCGTCGCCAAGAGATCTACTCTTATCAACCAGATCCGCAAGGAAAGCAATAATGTTATGTTGCTTGATGCCGGTGATATATTTCAGGGCACACCATACTTTAATTTTTTTGGTGGCGAACTCGAGATCAAGCTGATGACAGAAATGCAATATGATGCTGCTACTATTGGAAATCATGATTTTGACGGAGGCATGGATGGCTTATTGAAACAACTCCCACATGCCAGTTTTCCTTTTATAAATTCAAACTATAACTTTTCGGACACTGTTTTAGACCAGAAAACGATTCCTTATAAAATCTTTAAAAAGGATGGTATAAAGATAGGGGTCTTTGGTCTGGGCATTGAGTTGTTTGGACTGGTTCCTTCAAGTCTTTGCAAAGGAGTGATTTATAATGATCCTGTAGAAAGCGCCGAAAAATGGGGTGAATTCTTAAAATTGGAGAAAAAGTGCGATTATATCATTTGTCTTTCACATTTGGGGTATAAATATCAGGAAAATAAGATTTCCGATATACTGTTGGCTCAAAATACTTCTTATATTGATCTTATAATAGGTGGTCATACGCATACATTTATGAAAGAACCCGACAGATACAAAAACAAAAAAGGGATGCCGGTATTAGTAAATCAGGCAGGATGGGCAGGGATTCAGCTGGGTAGAATTGATGTCTTTTTTGAAAAAAACAAGAAAGGTACTTGTGTAACTTGTAAAAACCTTTTTGTCGGTCAGTCTCAATAAATTTTTTTCAATGAGATATCAATTAAGGTAATATTTAAGATTTAATAATCTGATTTACAAACATTAGTGAAGTTAATATAATGTAATATATCTTATTGATTATGAACAGGATGGGTGAATGAAAAAATACTTTAAAAAATAAGTCTAACTAATTTTTTATATTGAAAAAATTGCTCACTTTTGCGCATCTCCCAAAATAAAATGATCCTCTATGTGTGATTGGATGGTGATTGTTGAAATAGGTTTTACCGATTTGCTGGTAACTGAGTGATTTTTATTAATTAGTTTTTATTTTTATTATAAATGGTAAAGGATCATACGATAATCTGGAAAGAGTGTCTCAATATTGTAAGAAAGAGTATTGATAATCAACCCTACAAAACTTGGTTTGAGCCAATAAAACCAGTTAAGTTAGAAAATGAAGTATTAACTATTCAGGTTCCCAATAAATTTTTCTATGAGTGGCTGGAAGAGCACTACGTGAGTTTGCTAAAAAAGGCAATAAGGCAGGAAATCGGGCACAATGGTAGACTGGAGTATCAAATCATGGTAGACAACCATAAAAAAATCGGTGTAGGTAATAGTTTGCCAAAAATAATTAATAAAGAAGAAATTGTTAGTACTTCCATTCCGAATCCTTTTGTGATACCAGGTATAAAAAAAGTCAGGATAGATGCTCATTTAAACCCTAACTATACTTTTGATCAGTTTGTGCAAGGAGAATGCAATAGATTTCCTGTCTCTGCAGGTGTCGCCATAGCTAAAAAACCGGGTGGTACCGCTTTCAATCCCTTGATTGTGTATGGTGATGTAGGTCTGGGAAAAACCCATCTGATTCAGGCTATAGGCAACAAAATATTGAGCGATCACGCTGAGAAACAAGTCTTGTATGTGACTACAGAAAAGTTTACAAATCAAGTCATACAGGCAATAAAATCAAATAGTGTAAATGACTTTATGAACTTCTATCAAATGATAGATATCTTAATCATTGACGATATACAGTTTTTGGCAAACAGACCCAAAACTCAGGAAATATTTTTTAACATATTTAATCAATTGCACCAGGCGGGAAAACAAATTATACTTAGTTCTGATAGGCCTCCCAAAGATTTGCAGGATGTAGAAGCCCGCCTGATCTCCAGATTTAAGTGGGGTTTGGTGGCAGATCTGAGAACACCGGATTTTGAAACAAGAATTAAAATTCTAAATAAGAAGTTAGAAAATGAAAATCTGGTACTTTCAGATGAAATTAAGGAGTATATCTGTACCCATATCAAAAACAATATCAGGGAAATAGAAGGAGTAGTTATATCTTTGGTAGCACAATCATCTCTAAATCGAAGGTCTATTGACATTAAATTGGTTAAAGAAGTGATCCGACAGTTTGTTTCACATGTAGATCAGGAGATTTCTGTCGAGAATATTAAAATTCTGGTAGCAAAACATTTTGATATATCAGTTGACAAATTAGGGGCAAAGACAAGGTTAAGGGAAGTGGTAATGGCAAGACAACTATCTATGTATCTTGCAAAAAACTATACCAATAACTCACTAAAAGTCATTGGAGATTCATTTGGCGGGAGGGATCATAGTACAGTAATACACTCATTAAAGACAATTCAGGATTTGATGGACACAGATACTTTATTTAAAGATAAAGTAAATCAAATAGTTAAAAAAGTTAAGACAAACTTGGTCAGTGTGTAATTTTTAAAATTCATATAATGGTGGTTGAAGTGGTGTACAATTCATCCATTCAGTAGTATAAACTCATAATCCAAGACATCATAAATTGAATTTTGTTTTACAAAAAATAATTCGTTCGCATAGTTAGTTTTATAAATATATTATATCTTTGCGGCCTGAAATTTTTAAAATGAAATTTTTACATTTTATAGTTTTAATTACTTTCGTAGCAGCTGGGTGTAAAAACAAAGGTGAAAGCTCTGTACAGACAGATACAACACTTGAAGGAAAACTCAACTGGCTTACTGTTGAACAAGCAAGTGAGATTGGAACAAAAGGTGGAAATAATAAAAAATTTTTGGTAGATGTATATACGGAATGGTGTGGTTGGTGTAAAGTGATGGATAAAAAGACATTTACTAATCCTGCACTTATTGAATATTTGAATAAAAATTTCCATGTAGTTAAATTTAATGCGGAGCAAAAGGAGCCTGTCAACTACAAAGGAAAAGCATATAATTGGGAACCAATGGGGAGAAATGGTATCAATGGTCTTGGAATTGAATTATTGCAGGGCAGATTGTCTTATCCTACATTGGTATACCTTAATGAAAAATTAGAACCTATAACAATTTCTCCCGGATATAAAAAACCGGAAGAACTAATGGCTGAATTACAAACTTTATAATTTAAAGTTGAGATAAAAGGTTAGTTTAGGAGGTTTGATTCTGATTTGTGAGTGATTATTGAGATATTAGCTCAGTTGGTTTAGAGCATTACCTTGACAGGGTAGGGGTCACTGGTTCGAGTCCAGTATGTCTCACCAAACTAAAGATAGATTTAAAGAAATATATCTGAAATTATTTTGTTTTAAATCACATAGTCTTATCTTTGCATCGCTTTTGAAGAAAAGTAACTTTTGATAGCTCTTAATTCACATTTTGGATATATCAGGTGGGGTGGGTGAGTGGCTTAAACCAACAGTTTGCTAAACTGTCGTACTGGAAACGGTACCGGGGGTTCGAATCCCCCCTCCACCGCTTTCGAGTATGCAATAGTTAAAAATTATTGTTAAAGAATAAAGACGTGGCGTAGCGCAGTCCGGTTAGCGTATCCAGCAAAGGCTGGAGGGTCGACAGATGAAAGCGAAACGCTGAAAGAATAAAGACGTGGCGTAGCGCAGTCCGGTTAGGTATCCAGCAAAGTATCCAGCTAAAGGCTGGAGGGTCGACAGAGAAAGCGAAACGCTGAAAGAATAAAGACGGGGCGTAGCGCAGTCCGGTTGCGTATCCAGCAAAGGCTGGAGGGTCGACAGAGGAAAGCGAAACGCTGAAAGAATAAAGACGTGGCGTAGCGCAGTCCGGTTAGCGTATCCAGCAAAGACTGGAGGGTCGACAGAGGAAAGCGAAACGCTGAAAGAATAAAGACGTGGCGTAGCGCAGTCCGGTTAGCGTATCCAGCAAAGACTGGAGGGTCGACAGAGGAAAGCGAAACGCTGAAAGAATAAAGACGGGGCGTAGCGCAGTCCGGTTAGCGTATCCAGCAAAGGCTGGAGGGTCGACAGAGGAAAGCGAAACGCTGAAAGAATAAAGACGTGGCGTAGCGCAGTCCGGTTAGCGTATCCAGCAAAGGCTGGAGGGTCGACAGAGGAAAGCGAAACGCTGAAAGAATAAAGACGTGGCGTAGCGCAGTCCGGTTAGCATATCCAGCAAAGGCTGGAGGGTCGACAGAGGAAAGCGAAACGCTGAAAGAATAAAGACGTGGCGTAGCGCAGTCCGGTTAGCGTATCCAGCAAAGGCTGGAGGGTCGACAGAGGAAAGCCAAACGCTGAAAGAATAAAGACGTGGCGTAGCGCAGTCCGGTTAGCGTATCCAGCAAAGGCTGGAGGGTCGACAGAGGAAAGCGAAACGCTGAAAGAATAAAGACGTGGCGTAGCGCAGTCCGGTTAGCGTATCCAGCAAAGACTGGAGGGTCGACAGAGGAAAGCGAAACGCTGAAAGAATAAAGACGGGGCGTAGCGCAGTCCGGTTAGCGTACCTGGTTTGGGACCAGGGGGTCGCAGGTTCGAATCCTGCCGCCCCGACCACAGAAGGGAGTCAATTTGGGCTCCCTTTTTAATTAAAGTAATGTCAAATGTTCATAGTTTACATCCTATATTCTGCTACTCTTGCTAAATATTACGTAGGCTTTACATCGATGTCATTAGATGAAAGATTAAGTCGTCATCTTTGTGAACATGGGGGATTTACTTCAAAAGCAAAAGACTGGAAGGTTGTGCATTTTGAAAACTATCAAGAAAAAAGTGAAGCAATAAAAAAAGAATTGTTTATCAAGAAACGAAATATCAAGAAATACTTGAGAGATATTGGATTGATAATCTAAATCTAAAACAAAGAATTGTTTTTTTGGTAAACAATTCATTAGAGTCAGTCCGGTTAGCGCATCCCGTTAGGCGGGAGGGTCGTAGGCTTCAGTAAAGCTTTAGAATTATTTGATCTTGATGCACTCTCAAGGGGTTTCGGCTTCAATCCATTAAATTCAAACTCAACTATCATCATCTTCGAAATATAGTTTAATATTTTGCCGTTATGTGGGGAGTTCCACTTTTTTCAGATTACTGCCCGAGATACTTTTGATAAACATCGATAATGCCACTTGTCTTTATGTATTTGAAGGCATTATTGGTCAATGCTTTGACGGATTGTAAGTTATCTTAGTTTACAGTGGCGAACAATATCTTTAGTTTCAGGATTTCAAATGCGAATTTTGAAATTCCAGCGATGGCTTCTGATCCATAGCCATTATTCCAATAGGGTTCACCTATCCAGTATCCTATTTCTGCGTCATCAGTATTATTTCTGATATTTATACTGATTTCACCTATGAATTTGTCATTTTCTTTACGAACTATAGCAAAGACAAACCTTTGTCTGGTTTTAAAACCATCAACTACATAACTCAATCTATGTACAGCGTTGAATTCTTGAAACGGATATGGGATATTGACTATTTGTTGACTTATATTTCTATTATTGGCCAGCTCTACTATTGCTTCAAAATCGTCTACTGTTAATTGTCTGAATTTGAGACTTTCTGTTCTGAGTATTGGAAATACCAACATTCTTATCCACTTTTCTGTACAAAGTTAGAGTATGTTTAAATTTTTATTGCTTTATAATCAATATTTTATGAACCAGACTTCAAAATAATCGCCTCGCTTAGTTCACCTGCCCGCCTATAACATAGTTGTCAGGCAAGCTAAACTCGTTAATTTTTTTATTGTCAGAACCATAAGCTATTGATTAGCAACTAAGAAATTTTTTAAAATATACACTTATTACATTTATCACGAATTAAACTTTTGGTCAAAAAGAATGTCAAATCGGGCATAGTTTAATAATGTAAACAAAATTTAAAATGAAATACTTTCTGAATCCTTTAATATTTGTGTTCATTTTCTTCAACCAGGTAAGTTTTGCACAGAAACAAGTTGTTAAAAAGTTTCCATATACGAATTCAGGGCTGACTGAACGGCAGGCAGCTGAACATCTGTTAAGCAAGTTTACTTTTGGGGTGCGTGATAAAGATATAGATGCTGCCATTAAAATGGGGCTCGAAAATTGGTTTTTTGCACAATTGGATGGTAAGGTTGCTGACCCCGATTTGGACAAAAGACTTAGTTCTTTCCCGGGATTAAAAATGTCTAATAAGGAACTTGTCAATACATATTCATTGGGGACTCAATTGAGGAAAAGAGCTTTAGATGAAGGTCTGGTTTCAAAGGAAGAAATGACAGATGAAAATAAGGAAAAATTAAGGGAGATTTACCGTGAGCTTAAATTAAAGCATGGGATAAGTAGCGCAAAAGAACTTGAAAATCAAACTATTCATCAGAAGATTGTAAGGGCTGTGTATAGCCAAAATCAAATGCATGAAATCCTTACTGATTTTTGGTTCAATCATTTTAATGTTTTTATGGGCAAAAATCAGACATCACGTTTTGTGCTTTCCTACGAAAGAGATGCTATAAGACCTCATGTAACTGGAGTTTTTAAGGATATGCTGGTCGGTACCGCACAGTCTCCCGCCATGCTGACATACCTGGACAACTTTTTAAGTATGGCAGAAAATGAAGATGGTTTTGGCACCAGAAAAATGAATAAAAAATCCAGTGGATTGAATGAAAACTATGCGCGTGAAATTATGGAACTGCACACTTTAGGTGTAGACGGCGGATATACTCAGGAGGATGTCAGGAATGCAGCTAAGATTCTTACAGGCTGGACCATTTATCCTATGGGTGAGGAAGCAAATAATAAATTGGTTAAGGTTTTAAACAGAATCGGAGAAGACAGACTTGTATCTCAAGGTTTTGTCCATTATGGAGATTTCCTTTTTGTACCCAACAGGCATGAAAAAGGACGAAAAATAGTGATGGGGGTATCTTACGATCAGGGAGGTTATGATGAGGGTCTACAATTATTAGATAATTTGGCAAAGCACCCATCCACTGCACGGTTTATATGTCAAAAATTAGCTACAAGATTTATAAATGATCATCCAGATGAAGCATTAATTAAAAATCTGTCTGAAGTCTTTATGAATTCAAATGGAAACATAAGAGAAGTCCTAACGAAAATGGTGTATCACGAGTCATTCTGGAAAAAAGATGCAATACATCAAAAAATAAAATCACCTTTTGAGTACGCTGTCAGTGCGATGAGGACTTTACAAGTTGAAATTCATTACCCTGCACCAATTTCAAATTGGATAACGAAAATGGGTCAAAACTTTATTTTTATCAAGCACCGACAGGTTTTCCTGATCAGGGCAAATACTGGATCAATACCGGATCATTGCTCAACCGAATGAATTTTGGATTGGATCTGGCAAATGGTAAGATTAGAGGTGTATCATATGATCCCGAAAAGTTACTCCAAAATCAGGAACCGGATTCGATTCAGGATGCCATATTTAAGATTGGAAAACGATTATTGCCGGAAAGAAACATTCAATCCACCGTAGAAAGATTGACACCATTGGTCAGTGATCTGTCTTTTTCTGAAAAAGTAAACAAGGCAGTCGGTTCTGAACAGGAAAATTCAGATGAAGACATGAATGAAGAAAATCATAACGATATGGCTGATATTACTGTCAATTCAAAAATTACACATGTTTTGGGAATGCTTATTGGTTCACCGGAATTTCAAAGAAAATAAAATGGAAAACAGAAGATTATTTTTAAAAAAAGGTGGTGTAGCTATTTTAGGTTTAGGTATAGTGGGTATACCGGATTTTGTACGTGCGGCAGTCCTTGATCAAAAAAGGACATCAAAAAACAAGATCCTGATATGTATCTTCCAACGCGGTGCAATGGATGGTCTGATGGCTGTAACTCCTTTTAAGGACAAACATCTAAAAAATGCTCGTCCCGGTATTTTTATGGAAGCCGGAAATGGAAAGCCCTTAATAGATCTGGACAATACATTTGGGTTACATCCGGGATTCAGCGATTTTGAATCTATATTTCGGTCAAAAAATCTGGCTGTCATCCATGGTATGGGTTCTCCAAATAAAACCCGCAGCCATTTTGATGCCCAGGATTATATGGAGAATGGAACCCCATTTCAAAAGGGTACACGTGATGGTTGGCTCAATAGACTCCTCAATCAAAAAAAATTAAATCACAATACCTTTAGTGGGGTAAGTTTGACATCCAGTCTCCCCAAATCGTTTTATGGCGATTTTCCATGTCTCGCTGTTCGGGATTTCAATGATTTCAAACTAAAAGGTGGTGCAGGAAAAATCAGTTTGAAACAATCAGCTGAGAGTTTTGAAGAATTATATGACCTTACGACTGATGAACTTCAAAAACAGACATCCAAAGAGTCCTTTGAAGCCATAAAAATGGTTGAAAAGCTCAACTTTAATAACTATTCACCTTCTTCAGGCTCAAAATATCCGGTTTCGCCGTTAGGAAATTCTTTGAAGCAGATAGCACACCTGATCAAATCTGATGTAGGACTTGAAGTGGCATTTGCAGAAAGTAATGGATGGGATACACATTTTAATCAGGGAACTGATTCAGGTGTTTTTGCCAGAAATGCTAATGATCTGAGCAAATCCGTGCTTGCTTTATGGAATGACTTGGGTCCTTATCAAGATAACGTGGTAATCATGACGATGACAGAGTTTGGCCGCACTGTAAAACAAAACGGTACCAATGGAACAGATCATGGAAGGGCTTCTTGTAGTTTTGTGATTGGAAAAAACATTGCAGGGGGTAAGGTGTATCATACGATGTCAGATTTATCTGTCGAAAATCTTGAAGATGGCAGAGACCTTCCGGTGACCATAGACTTCAGATCTGTGTTCAATGAAGTGGCTGAAAAACATATGCAGGTCACAGATTCGAAATTATTGTTTCCCGAGTGGGATGGGAAAAATCTGTCCTACTTTCTTTAGAGTATGTTTAAACTTTTTCATTTGGCTCCAAGTGGCCAATTTAATTTTAGCCTGCCTGTCAGCAAGGCAGGTCCGCCACATCAACTTCGTTTGTCAAAGTCTTACATGACTTTGACGGAACCTATCTAAGGCTCTGTTAAAAAATAACTGATACATTTTGTCTCGTTCTTTTGCTCTTTTTCTGCGTTGTAATCGTTAAATAGCTAAGGCTATTCGCCTCATTTACGCCTTGAAAAAGAACAAATTAACTTCGCCAATTCTGCACCATTTATTTATTAACAGAGCCTTACGGTCTGTGACCGGTTGTGGACAATTTGCTCCGGTCATGAGACCGATAGATAAAAGTCCAAAAGTCAGAGACTTTGAACAACAGATTTATTGAGTAAACGATTTTACTCAATTCTCGTCACAGACGAGACCAATCAGTCATCTCGTCCAAAATTAAATTTCCTCACTTTCGGTCAAACATAAAAATTTAAAGATACTCTTAACTCAAATATGATTTGGAATCAGGATTGATGGTATAATATATTGCACATTATTGCACATACAAAGATCTTATTCAACACATATATTTTTGTTTAGAATCTTTTGGTTTTTTTCTTTAACTTGTTCAAATTTGTGTTTTTAATGTCCACAAGAATATAAAAGTCATTCAGGTGAAAAATATAAAACATAATATTGAAATCAATACCAGTCCCGAAAATGTGTGGATGGCCATAGTGTCTCCCGAATATTATAATTCATGGAGTAAAGTATTTACGGCAACGTCATTTTTTGAAGGCGGATGGAATAAAGGTGACAAAATCAGATTTCTTGCCTACAATAAAGATGGTAAAATCGATGGTATGGTTTCAGAAATTTCAGAATCTGATTTTCCTGCATTTATTTCCATCAAACATTTGGGATACGTGTATGATGGCATAGATGATACTGAGAGTGAAGAAATTAAAAGTTGGGTGCCTTCATATGAAAATTATATTTTGACAAGAACAGCCGAAAATCATACAATATTTGAAATCGATATGGATGTCACAGACGACTATTATGACATGTTTATGAGATTGTGGCCTCTTGCATTACAAGAGTTAAAATCAACGGCTGAAAATATGAATGTTCATTGAGTTACTTCGACCTGATTATGAAAAAGTCTGGAGGGTTTTGTAATTTCAAGAAATAATTCCACCAATAAAATCCAATAAAATGTAATTTTTTTTTATAGAATACCATGTTTTTTCTATATGAATAAATATTGAAGAAATAATTTGATTTCTTACACTTGCTTGCCTGTCAATGCGCGGAGACATGGACAAAAAAGAAGATGTCTCATTAATTGTCCGTCATGTTATATTCACATTGATGCACAACTTTTTGTTTGGGTGATAGTAAGTATGTATCTTTGTCTTTATGAATGAATTAGTATTGATTTTAGATTTTGGTTCTCAATATACTCAGTTGATAGCCAGAAGATTGAGAGAACTCAATGTGTATTGCGAAATTTACCCTTTCAATAAATTTCCCCAACGCAACGATATAAAAGCTGTGATTTTATCCGGTAGCCCATTTTCTGTTTTAGACGAAAGTGCACTTGACTTTGACTTAACCAAAGTTATAGATAAGTATCCGGTACTTGGCGTTTGTTATGGAGCTCAGTTAATATCACACAAACTCGGTGGAAAAGTGCTCAGGTCTGATAAAAGAGAATACGGAAAGGCCATCATGACTGTGACCGAACCTGATGAAATCTTTGATGATATAGATCCAGCCACTCAAGTGTGGATGTCCCATGGTGACTCTATAACAGAAGTTCCGCAAGGGTTTGAGATTGTTGCAAAGACTTCTGATATTGTGGCTGCATACAGAAGCAATCCCGGTCATTACAGATACCCGGTGTATTGCCTTCAGTTTCATCCCGAGGTGACTCACAGCTTGCATGGTAAGGAGATCTTGTACAACTTTGTACATCATATAGCAGGATGTAAATGCGAATGGACGCCTGCATCTATGGTAAATGAAACCGTTGCAAGACTTAAGACTGAGTTGGGTGATGAACACGTAATGATGGGACTTTCCGGAGGTGTAGACTCCACAGTGGCAGCATGTCTGATACACAGAGCTATCGGCAATAGATTACATTGTGTATTTATAGACAATGGATTGTTGCGAAAAAATGAATTTGATGAAGTATTGAAGTCTTATGAAGGTATGGGACTCAATATCTCCGGGGTGAAAGCTGCGGACAGGTTTTTGGATGCTTTAGATGGCATTGCCGATCCTGAACACAAACGCAAAATTATAGGAAAGTCATTCATTGATGTATTTGAAGATGAATCGCATAAACATCCTGAAGTAAAGTGGCTCGGTCAGGGAACTATTTATCCAGATGTTATCGAGTCAGTGTCGGTACATGGACCTTCTGTCACTATTAAATCTCATCATAATGTAGGTGGCCTCCCTGAAAAACTAAAGCTGAAACTTGTCGAACCTCTCCGCATGCTGTTCAAAGATGAAGTCAGAAAAGCCGGCAAAGAACTGGGAGTACCGGACCAATTGTTGAAACGTCATCCTTTTCCCGGACCGGGTTTGGGGATCAGAGTATTGGGGGCTATCAGTCGTGAAAAAGTAATACTATGCCAGGAGGCAGACAAGATTTATACAGATCATCTGAAGGCTTCGGGATGGTATGACAAAGTGTGGCAGGCGGGTGCTATTTTACTACCTGTCCAGTCAGTAGGTGTCATGGGCGACGAGCGGACTTATGAATATACCATAGCACTGCGATGTGTCAATTCTGTAGACGGAATGACGGCTGAGTGGAGCCATTTGCCCTATGATTTGCTGGCAAAAATTTCAAGCGATATTATCAATCAGGTAAAAGGAATAAATAGAGTAGTGTATGATATCAGTACAAAACCACCTTCCACTATTGAATGGGAGTAATTTTTTGATAGCTGTCATGATAGCTACTATTTTTTCATCTTGTGCAGTTTCCAAAAAGAGTACAGGTGATCCTAACGTACAGATAATAAAAGCAGATACTGACAAAAATAGTAAACCTGCTGAAAATAAAGATAACAAAAATACACCGAAAACGCCAGAAAAGAGGGTAGTAAAAACAGACACTTTGAAATGGAAAGATGTA
Source organism: Saprospiraceae bacterium (assembly GCA_016718205.1). Lineage (GTDB taxonomy): Bacteria > Bacteroidota > Bacteroidia > Chitinophagales > Saprospiraceae > OLB9. The sequence goes on along the minus strand of JADKEB010000027.1, from coordinate 2,202 downwards.
TCACCTTCATACAAACCCATCCAAACAGGTACAGCAAAAAAGCTAGATTATTATAGTAAGAATAACAATAATACTCAGATTTTTAAAGACGAATATAATATAACTGTACTATTACCACTTGATTCTGATCAAAGCAACCTGCCATCAGATACCAGATTTTTACAATTCTATGCGGGAATGCTCATGGGACTGGAAGTACTTGAACAGGAAGGTATTCAACTTAAAACAAAAGTGATTGATACCAATGAAGGAAATCTTGGGTTTAATGATAGGGTAGAGGCCATTTTGCAAAATGAAACCGATCTCATCATAGGTCCATATGAGCGTGAAGATATCAAAATAATGGCTGAAAAATGTAAAGAAGCCGGTATTCCGATAGTATCTCCATGGCAGACAAGTACAAAAATTACATCTGAAAACCCATATTATATCCAGATAAAACCCAACCTTAAAGACCATTTTAAGAAACTTGCAGAAAGCACTGTCTCACAATATAAAAAAGGTGAAGTAGCCATAATTGTCAAAAATAACAAAGAATCATCTTCTTGGGTAGATCATTTTCAGGAAAGCGTAGTTAAGTTTTCGGGAATAGAAAATTTTTATATCCCTGTATATGTTGATCAGGATACGCTCAGAAGGGGCAGGTCTGTATTCAGTAAGTTGTTGGGTTCAGGATTGAGAGCAGTGATATTACCCTCGTATGCTTACGATGATGAAGATTATGTTATTGCAGTTTTGAAAAGGCTATCGGGCGAAAAAGGGAGTCGCAGCATAGATGTATATGGTATGCCTTTGATGTATGAATCAGATAAAATTGATTTTGAATATTACCATACTCTCAATATCAATGTAGTCATGTCTGAAGATGGCGGTCAGGATATAACCGGTATATCAAAATTTAAAAAAGATTACCTGCAGAAATACGGTGAAATCCCAGGTGATGAAGCTATAAGAGCCTTTGATCTGATATACTATCTGGGCAGGAATTTGTGGAAACATGGCAAGACTTTTCAGAATTTTCTTTGGCAGGAAGATGAAAAGTATCTTCTGACAAGGTTTAATGTCATGAAATCAAGGGCAGATGATTCCAAGGTGATCAGTGATGAAGATAAATTTGATTATTTTGAGAATAAACACCTCCATATTTTGAATTTTAAAGGCAACACATGGCAAATAAAATATTGAATGCTGCTATAAATGAAGACCGTGCTCTGAAATTCAAAAATGTTGTTGCCAAACGACAAAAAATATCTGTAATTCTGGAAAATGTACATGATCCGCACAATATCGGTGCAATAGTACGAAGTTGCGATGCCATAGGCGTATCAGAGATATATGTAGTATACACTGAAGGTACTTTTAATCATGCTGCAAAAAAAGTGGGTAAAAACGCTTCATCGGGTGCCAGGAAATGGATTAATACCTATTACTATGACAATATTGCAACTTGTATAGTTGATGTAAGAAAAAAATACAACAAAATATATGGTACTCATCTCAGCACTGACTCACTCTCTTTGTACGATCTCGATCTTACTGATTCAGTGGCACTGATGTTTGGAAATGAACATATAGGAATTTCTGAAGAAGCCATAAATCTTTTGGATGACAATTTTATTATCCCACAGTATGGTATGGTCCAAAGCCTTAATGTGAGTGTAGCATGTGCTGTTTCTTTATTTGAAGCCTCCAGACAACGCAGCGCCAAGGGCCTGTACCATCATACTTTTGACCAAGGTAATCCATCGCATATCACAATGTTTGAGTGGTTTGCTCAAAGACATTTAGAGTCTATCCAAAAAAAAGAAAGATAGAGTTTTAGAGTTCCCAAAAATACTGGTTCACTCTTCATAGTTATCTCCGTCAAACGGTCTATGTCCATAATTAATCAACTATCTTGCTTAAACCAATCCCTTCGACTTTATCCATCAAGTTATTTTTTGCAGACAAAAATTGGTCAGGAGTGATGCTTGTAACTTCCTTAAACTCACTTATAAAATGTGATTGGTCAAAATATACTGAAGAATATCCACAATTGGGTTAAATTTAGTTCCGTGTTGTTATTGGAAAACAGTTTCATAGCCATGTGAAATCTAGCTTTACGGAAGGATTGGCCTAATGTGATACCAGTAGAAGATCGCGACTGGATGCACTTCGAGGCATCCTAGTTTCAATTCCAATCCCGCTAAAGCTGGACAAGTT
>JADKEB010000026.1 GCA_016718205.1 Saprospiraceae bacterium | reverse complement strand
GATATTATATCCGCCTCCAACATTTGAGTAAAGAGCAGCGTTTCCGATAGCTACATTCAGCGATCCATCTTGATTGTTTCTTAAAGCATCTCCCGAAATGGCTACATTATAACTGCCTGTTGTATTGTTTCTAAGTGTGTTATATCCAATGGCATCATTACTTGTGCCGCCTGCATTATTTTCCATTGCACTAACACCTATGGCTGTATTAAATTGACCGGAACCACCACCAAATGCTAAAGACTGATAGCCTATGGAAGTATTAAAACTACCTAATGATGTATTTTGACTTAAATGTCCTATGGCAACATTACGAATGCCGTCAACATTAAATGCAAGTGTAGAGCTCCCTATCCCTATATTTTGAGTGCCAAATCTGTTTGTGTAGCCTGAACCTATTCCTAAAAAAACATTGTTTGCTCCTTGGTTAACTTTACCCGCTTCATCACCTATCAAAATAGTGGATGGGAATCCCGTCTGTCCTAAATTTAAACGACCCTTAATATCTATCTCTCCATTTGTTACATCCCATTTCAGACTGTCTGTAGTCGTAAGTTTTGAGTTTGTACCAAAGTATGGTATTCTCGGATTAGTTCCACTGACACTAAACAATGTCGCCAATTTAGTAGTATCAGAAACATAAGTGATGGAATCACCTGCGCTACTTACAGTTAGTCCCCATCCGGCACTCATTTTTACAAAACCCTGACCATCTCTAAGTAGGATAGAATCATTTCGGACATAGATTGAATCTTTAATAAAGACTAATGAATCAACGTGCTGATAAATGTAAAGTGTTTCACCAGTAAACTCGTCTACATACGGAATTACACCCCTTAAAATACCGCCTTGATATTGTGTTGGTTGTAATGATGTTGGTTCTATTCCTTGACCTGAAAGAAACGAACTAATAAATAAAAAAACTATAAATAAATATCTCATAATGTAATTCCTAATTTTTCTAATTTATTAATATTTTCAATTGTTAATTCATGTCTTTTGATTATTGAAATAAAATCAAACAAATGTTTATAATTCCATGATATTTTAAACGAATTATATTCTTTTTCAAAACTAAATTTAATAAACGATATTTTAAAAACATTACAATATGATATGTATTGTTTTTTATCAATATCTTGAAACAAATATTCTTTTTCTAATTCAAATTTTATCATATCAATTCTACTATTATTGTTGGATTTGTTAATGTATTTGCAAAAAGTAATTGACCTGTTATATTTACTGAATATTGATTTAATCCAGGTGCTCCTGCTGTATAAGAGAATACAACACCATTAACCGTTACTTTTATTGTTCCGGCATAATTCGTAATATCGAGTAAATTAATTCCTAATACTGTGAATGTTGTTCCGGTTCCCCCGTATCTAACAAAGATTCCTGATTCTGTCAATGGTTCTAAATATAGGTAAGTTTCTTTGGTGCAATCTCCCTGGGTGATGTTAAGCCAATAAATACCTTTACCGTCTATCACTTGCGTTGCCGCTGTGCCTATTACATTACGTCCTGCGCTTGTTTCAAATGCCCATTCATAAGTTGGTGTTGTTGCATCGGTGTCCGCTTCGAGTATTCCACCGTTTTCAATTATGTCTATTGTAAAATCGCAATCGTTATCTTCCAAAGTTACTGAAATTCCTTTTACTTTATTACATTCTCCGGCCGTTGCATAAACATAATATATACCATCTTCTAACGCCGTATAAGGTAAGGACGTTGCAACTTCAACCCCATTTAAAACTACTGAGTAACTTTCTGTTGTGCCATCAGGAACGTTTGATACAGTACCGTTTATTGAATTTAATGTTTTGGTAAGTTCCAATTGAAACGCTGTACATTCATCAACGATGTAATAATTCGCCTTTGCTGTACATGCTCCAATCCTTACTTCTACTTTATAATCTCCGTACAAATCCGTTACTATTGAACTCGCACCACTCAAATAAATACCGTTACGATACCATTTGTAAATCGGTGTGCCTTCTGGTTCGCCTGTTGTTACTGCGCTTAACTCTCCATCGGTATAGTCAATTTCAACCGTAAACCCTTCACATTCTTCACCGCCACCGCCATTGTCCGGGCTTATAATGTCATCAATATTGATAATGTCACAACAGGTACTTCCTTCTTGGAATTCGTTTTTTAACTGATAAGAAAGTGTAAAAATTGAATAACGTCCGCCTTCTTGCTCTTGTGCTTCGACTTCGATGTTTATTATCTCTTGCGAGTCAATAGTTACGGAATCATTAATTTTTAAACCGCTTAATATTTGAATATATCCAACAGGTGCAACAAATTGAATTCTGTATTTTTTATTAACTCTTAGCGTTTTGTCTTGTTGCCCGTATTCTGTTATTACTGTTTCGCTTTCTGTTTCAATGATGGGGGCTACATCAACAGGGTCAAACAAACTAATTTTTTGAGTAACCGGGTCTGAATCCCAATCGTAAAACTGATTACTGCATGAATTCCATGTTAATATTTCAGTTGTGCATGTTGATTTAGTAATTAAGTCCGAAAAATAAAGACCGTCAACGTTTAGATAATATAAAACTCCTTCGCTTAATGAAGCACTTACCCTTGTGGCTTGAACTGTGACCCCTTTTACGGTCCATGTGACTGAGTTAATTGTTGGTGAAGTTACCGCACCACTAACGGCATTAACCAGAGTTACGCTGCCTATTTGCCCGGTTAAAATAACATCTAATTGTTTTATTTTGTATATCGTTAAATTATCAACATCGGTTTCCCTTGTGTTCCATAAAAAAGGATGATATATTCCGAGCATTATTTTTTACATTTTAACGTGATCAATCCTTTTTCGTTCACTTCGCTTGTATCAACTTTAAAAGTTCCTATATCTGTTTTGATTGACATAAAAGGAAATAAAGTGTCCCAAGTTAACACACTACTAAAAAACTTAATGGTTGTTTCAAGTCCAATTGAAAAACCTGCAAAATCTGTATAGGTGTCACCTATTTGCCCTGTCTTGTATGGTCTGTTTAAATCATGTAAATTTCTGAAAATAGAATTCATTGAAAACTGATTGTTCAAACCGATTATATTTGTTCCATCTGTTGAAAGTAAGTAAAACAAATATTCATATTCAGAGCCTTCAAACTTTTTATTATTTAGAGTTGAAAAAACATCTGTTAAAAACTTTTTGACTTGGTATTTTTTTTCGTTCTCTTCTTTGTAAAGGTCTGGAACATTATACTTTACTTTGATCTTGTAAAAATTATCAGTTGTCGGTTGTGCCATTAAAAACAACTCTGAATCAATTTTTTCTTTGTCTGATTCCAAAGGTGAAATATCAACATCGGTTCTACTTGTTACATCGTAGCCTTTAGTTTGGAAGTAACTTACATGCTCCCACCTTGCAATGTTTAAAGTTGTATCCGTTGTCAGCATTAAATTAAAAAACAAACTCAAATCTGTTAATATGTCTTTTGATGTCAAAAAGCCTGACTTGCCAAATGAATCTTCAATTGAGCTTTCCCGGATAATATCAAACGATTGAACTATTTTTATATCATGACAAAAGGAAGTTGCAAAGTCATAATATTTATTGGCAGGATTTGACCCGTCAGCATTAATATTGAAAAAATTACTCACTAAATCTAAACCTGTGCACTCAAATAAACCGATTAAAACAGCATTAAGTCCAACGGTGTTTGAAATTGGAATATCTGAATAATTTAAAAGTGTTCCCTTTTCCCATGTTGTATTAATATAAGTAACATTATCTAAAATTAGGTATAATTTTTTTACTAGGAGCAGTCCAATTTATACAGGAAATAAAGATGGATTAAATACCAAATTCCGCTAATTTCAATCCAATCACTACTTATTTTAGTTCCTGAATATGCTCCTACATATCCAATATAAATTTCACAATTATGACCCTTTATATTGTTCAAAAACCCAGAGGTTCATTTATTATGTCATATTCAGGGACAGCCGTAACTTTAATATATTCTATTGCGTATCCTTCAGCTGTTTTGTCTGGAATTCCACCAAGTTCAATTAATACGTCATTAAGAGTATAATTATTACTGTCGGCCTAAAAAATATACTTTTGTTGTGCATGAATTTCTTTTGTTAAAACTCCCTGTACTAAATCTATAACTCCTGCCGGATAGTCTAAAATATTAATATTGTTAACTCCTATCAAACAGTCTAAAGGATTACCAAAACTTATTTTTTTGGTTGTTACACATCTTTTAAATCAAACGTTCCTTCATTGTGGCTTATGAAAACATCTTTTCCCCATGTTTGATTTTCACATTCATGAGTTAATTGTCCTATTTCTTTGTCGCTGCCTTTTAAACGCTCCTTGAATAGGTAATCATGATTTTCACCTGTGAACTTAATTTCGGTTTGAATTTCAGATTTGACAAACGTATTTTCTACTGATCTACTGAGTGTAAATCTGTCAATATAAACGTCATCTGTTAAAAATTCAAATCCTGCTTTCAATTGTTGCTAAAATCTTGTTTTTTTTTATTAAAAATTTCATCTATTGTATTTATTACTTCAAAGTCACCAATGACCGTAATTATCAATACGTGGTCTTCCATTTCTTCATATGCTAAAACATCTTCAGGTTTGATATAAACCTTTAAGCCGTCGGTTTTTGTGAAGCATCTATACATTGACTTTGTTTTTAAATAAATCGGGTCTCATCCGCCGTGCCATTTGATCACTCACCCAGTCTAATCGATGCCTACAATTATATCCACCGCAATCGATTAAAGCGTTGTACCCTGTTTCTGGTTTGCCATCCCAATTCAAACTTTCCCATTTCATTATTTCATCATCTGAAAAACATTTACCGTTTCTCTCTTCGCAAAAGTCTCTGGATGTCTTAATTAATCCACCTTGATAAACTGCATACTTTAAACCTAAATCTAACCTTATCCTATTCGCTCCAACTCTTTGCATTTGGCTATACAAATCATGTGTCCACCTTGCAAAGTACCTTTGTGCCAATCTGTTGCCAACTACCTTTGATCTTAATGCACGTCTTAATTCAACTAAATCAATTCCTTTTGTATCAGCCATTAAACTTATCGCATGTTGTTTTATGTCTAAAAATAATGGTTCTAATGTTAGGTTTTTATTTATTACCGTTGCCGAATGTCTTAATAGTTCGTCCGTAACCGTTGCACCTGTTTTGATTGCTCTTACATCTATTTTTGATAATTGATCTGTTGTCAATCCCATCACCGAACCAATGCCCCGGATAATGTATTTTCCTATGTTTTGAATTGCTGAACTAAAACGACTTAATAAAGAATCAATGGAAGAAATAACACCATAATTCTGAGCATCAAATGTAATTCGTTGTTCCCGGACTTGAACCCGATCTGATAGATAATTCATAACTTCATTGAAGATTAACTTTTCCAGCTTCTCAAATCTCGAAGCCGTTCCTTTTACAAGTTCGTCTATCTTTTCGTCTAACTCTCTCATATATCAAAATCATTAGACGTTAATCTTTGTGGTTCATCTTCTAATAATTCAGCCCTGATAATTTCTATTTCTGCATTTATTAATTCTTTGCGCCTTTCGTCTTTGAACTCAAAAAACTTATCTCCATGAACCGTTTCAATGTTACGTCTTATCCTGCCCCAAAAGTTATACAAAATCTTTGATCTGTTGATGTTTGGCAGCCCTGCGAGTATTTGCATTGCTATTACGTCACTCTTATCATTAAACGGTCTGTATTGTTCCCAAACTGAAAACCTATTAATAAATTGCGGTGAATCTAAATGTTGTTTTCTTAGGATAGCCAAATCATAAGCCTTAATAACTTCTATTGGTGCATTTGCATCAATTAGCTTTTTCCTTGTTTCGCTTAATGTTTCCACGTTTTCAAGTTTCATATTCAAAGTGTAGCCATGAAGGAACTCAGCACCTTCAATGCCGTTTAACTCTGAATAACATTCCATCATCCAAATAAACATGTCACTTACATGTTGGCCGAATTTATTTAAGGTTGAATAAATACCTTGCAGATCAATTACCTTTTCCGTTGCTGTGACTTGAATTTCGCTTTGTGTAAGGGTAACGGAATTATTAAAGATTGTCTGCATAATAGCAACTTCCAACTCTTTGACATACTGCTTTTTAAAGCTGAATACCGTTTCCGGCATAAATACCGTATGGCTTAAATCAGATAGTTTTAAAGGTACTTGTTCGCCTTCGTTTGGGAGTGGAAAAGTAATTATATCTTGTGATGTGGTGTGTGTGACTAATCCAGTGCCACCGCAATTTGAGCACTTTGTGTTAGTGTTTATCCCATCCTTAAATAAAAAACCATGATGACATTCTGTTGAACTCTCTTCATTTTGGTATGTCCAGTTACATTTTTGAGCATAAGCATATTTTTGGATAACTCCATGTGCTGCTAATTCTGTGTCCATATCCGAACCCTGCCATATCAAACCCTTAAATAACTCACTTGCCGGGTCGAGCAAAGAAACAAATGTTTTGAATTGATTGTCGGCATCTCTTTGATAGCCACAAGGAAAACAAAACATTCTTTTGTATTGGTATTCCGTTACTATGAATTCACCATGCATTTGAGTTTCCTGATCTCTTGTTTTTCCTGCCTTGTTGGTGAAAACTAAAAGACCTTCATTGTGATATAGTTCAAAATCATAAACCGTTTGTTCTGCTACCTTACGCTCAAACCTAAATATCACATATTTAAACGCTCCGTTTTGAACCTTTAAATCATATAGATTATAAGCGTTGACTTCTTCAAATATTACTTCATCTTCGATTTGTCGACATACTATCCAGGCATTTGCATCTACTAAATTGTAATACTTACACCAATCGAATGCGAGTTTTGCAATGTTGTTGTTATAAATGTAGCTTAATAGGTTTTCGCTTATGGTTTCGTTATCATGGATTACATTTATGGAAGGTTTATCCATAATATCCAATTGGTCAATAACATTTTCAATTTGTCTAATGATATGTTTTGACCTGCCTATAGTTATTCTTTTGCGTTGTTCTTTTTGTGAGTCTGTTTCTCTTTTCCTGTAATCGAATAGTATTTTATCTAAGTCTTTTCCGGTGTAAAGTTTTCTTTGAATATCAGCGTCTTTGGTAGTCTTTTCAAGTACCTTGTTTGGGTTTTTACGCTCAATTGATTTGTATAATATTTCTGCAAACATGTGAATGCGATGTTTGCGCAAAAATATATGATTTGTTTAATATGTTATGTATATTTTAATTTACTAAAATTAGGTTCACAATATTGATTTATATTTTTTTACTTCCATTAAAACTATATCCAACGCTTCAGTTAGCTTTTTAGGTTCATGTATCATATCTTCTCTTTTGCCTAATCTCCATTCCTGATGATATTCAAGTATTTCTATTGCTGTTTTTAATTCCATGTTAACGTTCTTTTTCTTTTTGAAACTGCCTAAATGTTGCTGCATATGCCTTGTACTGTTGGTAAAGTGTGTGAATGTCACAATCTAAGTCTTTATCTTGTGCAAACTGTTGTACACACTCCCAAATAGTCAGGTCGTTATTTTCTTCCCTGCGACCTTCTACCCATCCATACAAGATGACTACCATTGTTTGCTGTGCTGCTACCTTTTGATATATGTTTGCTTTTGGTCTCATTTAACTATTGAATTGTATAATTCCGTTTTGCTTTCATTGAATAACTGTTATTCACTGAACAGTATCTGAATTTTGACTTATCACCTGGTTCTAACTTTGGGTAATTCTTTTCTTCAATCTTATGAAGTTTATTAAACAATTCAACTATAATGTAAACGGCTTTACATAGTTTATTAAATTCCTTTTCTCTTTTTGCCCTTTTTACATGTTTCATTCTTTTGTCTTTTTGCTGATTTCTACACACACATCAAATAAATCCAACATCTCAAAGATAGGCATTTGTTTGACATATTCAACTGAATAACCGGAATTCCTTACTACAAATATACTCATTTTTTCGTATGTGTTCGTTAACTCTTTTTCTTTTACTCGTTCCCTTGATTTCTTTGCCTTTCCACTTCGAGCCTGTAATTTTGCTGAAATGATGGTATGTGCCTTGACACAAGCAAAAAAAAATCATTCATATCTATTTCTTTCCAATCGTTGTACTTTTCCCTGATTACATCTTCAGTGATCTCTCCTACATCTTCAATTACATTGCCTTCTTTGTCACACTTTAAACAGAATAAAGCTGCAAATTCAACTAATTGCGGTCTGCCTGTTTCATTGTATTTTACTATTCCGTTTCTCAGGTCTGTTAATTCGGCGTATGGTTGAATCATATCACCAAAGGTTTGCGCCTTGTTTACTCTATTGATTACTGAGTTAAGTGTTTTAACAAATGTGTCCATATCCATACGGGTACTTATCAAAGTGCTCCAAAGTTCATATTTCGGCCATCTGCCAACACTTATCTTTTCAGGGAGTATTTTATAAACCGTTCCCGATTTTCCAATGATGATTCTTTTCTCCCAGTCTATTTTATTTTCATTAACTTTTACTAATATTTTTTATGCCGAAATGACCATTCTATTTTCCCATGCCTTTCTAAAATTGAAATACGTTTTTTCACTTCATATCTGATTTCTGTTTCGCATAATTCTGAAAGTTCACCATACGTAATGAATCTATTTTGAACCTTTCTACTTCCTTTTGATTCGTACAACTCAATCACTTCTCTGGATTCAACATTTGTTTTAATCCTGGTGTAAAATTCTGTTGCGCTCATGATAGTATCATTGTACTAACAAAAATAACAGTCGCTCCTAATGCAATGATTATCAATAACAACAATCTGAATTCTCTAAATTCTTCTTGATCTTCTTCTTTCATTTTCGTTTTCTGTTTCCTGTTGGTGAAAAATAATTACTAAACTTATAAGCTGTTAAAATTACAACATCGTCCACGCTATGCAATCCAATGTAAATATAACAATCATGTTCTGTTTTGTGAATAAATGCACATTTTCGGGGCTTTAACCTTCGACCAATGTTTAATTGCTTTATGTCTTTATCTGTTGCTTTTTTTACCCTTACCTTTGTTGGATCAGGACAACCCCTTAACTCAATCCTTTGCTTTGCATGTTCAGTCAGAATTATTGCCATACTCGTGCCGGGTTTCTGATGATCTCTTTTGTTACATGATTCTTAAAACAATCTCCTTCAACTGTTGCCTTTACTACAAATCGTTGACCGTCCATTACATCATATAATTTTCCTTCTATTAATTTATCAATCTTGATTTGTTCCCACATTTACCTAAAATTATTAACCACAATAAAATAAATAACTACTATTGTTGTTGGTACTGAAATAAGACATTCAACACCATGACCTTTTATAATGTAATAAATTGAACTCCAGAGTGCTATCTGTCCGCCCAAACAATAAGGACAAAGTAATATCTTTTTAAGTGTTGGATGTTTGATATTTAGGTATACATATCTTGCCCATTCTTGAAGTAGCTCCCCCTGCCTTATCATTATTTGATATGCTATTGCAATGATTGAAGCAAAAAATATTATTTTAAGTGTAATCATGTGAATTTATTTAAGTTTGTTTTGTCCGCTAATTGACTGTAAACCATTTCAGTCGTTTTATAATCTTCAATATCTTTTGATACATGGTACATTAATTTTGCAATTATTATCGCATGATCTAAGTTTTGTTTTTTTAGTTTCTGAATTTGGTCATAAATGTAAACCATGCAAACAAAGTTAGCACAACAGAACAAAATACAAACTCCGATTAAAAATTCTAACATACTGGTTCTAATAAGTCAATGTTCTCACAACTGGAATACGCCTTGAAAGGAACTATGATTGTGGTCATCTCTTGAAATGAATATTTTTCAGAACTGATCTGCAGAATCCTTACATCTTTGTATTGTCGCTTCAATAGTCCGATTAACTTCATTGGTATTTCGTAGGTCGCATTAATCCTGCCTATCTTTTTTGGATTAATAAAAACATTTATTGCCATTTCAACCACAAAAACACCTTTTATGTCCCTGTAATCAGTGAATGACCTTATGTAAGAATACCCGGAACTCTTAACGTTATCATTTATCGAATATACGTTTGTTTCTTTGGAACTGTTAACGCTCAATGGCTTTATTCCGTATGGCACTTCTTTGTCTGTTTTATTTATGCACCAATCACCCCAAAGTTCAATCAATCCTGAATCGGTTATTATGGTTGATACTGCATCAAAGTTTTCCTGTATTGTCATTGTTGTTAGTTTAAATTTCAACAAATGTTGTTTTCATTTTTTCCAAAATAGATTCTGTTTTAAAATACATAATATCATCAAAAGAATCAAACTCCTTATGACATTCAGTTAAAACTCCTAATTTCTTTTTTTTAGATTCTGTAAATGCAATAATACAAGCATCTAAATGGTTTTTCGCTTCTATTATTTCTTCTATCTTTCCGGTTCTTACTCTAAAATTATAATTCATTTTTATTAATTTTAAAAAGGTAAATTATCCCCAACGTAATCAATATTTGCGCTCCCACAATCAAAGCAAAACATGCCGCCAACAAATAAACAATTGCAATCATCACATACTTTAATTAAATTGTCCATATAATTCTCTTATCCGTTCTTCATTCAAATCAGCTAACAAATCTCTTTCTTCTTTGCCAAAAGCCAAAATATTAACCTTTACAATTCGGCTATTGTTATCAACCTTCATTTTAGTTCTTGGGTCTTTAGGTCTTATCTCTACAATCGTTTTAAACTCATCATGGTAAGCAACAACTTGCTCAATTGACTTCCACATAGTTCCGTCAAAGGTTAAATTACGACGATCAACGGGCAATCCATATGCTTGTCTTAATGCCTTGTATGATCCGTTGTTTTTATTTTTCGCTGCATCCTTTTTGAACTTTATTATCCTGGAAGGTGCATTGAAGTCATTCGGATTAAGTTTTCCCAAGTTAAACGGTTTGTCTGAATATAATGGCATTTTTTGAACCCCGAGCATCAATACCGCTGTTTTTGATTCGATTTGCCGTTAGTGCATGAGCATTATGAGCATAAATTAACGCTAACTTTTGCCTTTGCTCTGGAAGTCCCTTTGCAATGGAAGTATATTTGTTTATAAGGTCTCTTAATCCACCCATTTGATTATTAATCCCATTTCTTAATGTATT
>JADKEB010000025.1 GCA_016718205.1 Saprospiraceae bacterium | reverse complement strand
CAGGAATATAGTGATCCGCTGATATCAAACCATATTTTGCACCGAAACCTTCAAGGCTTGATCTTTACTAAGCCAGGAGAGCATTAAATTTGCTGGTCGGTTTTTTTTAATCAAGTAATTTTAAAGAATGAATGAGCGGTTTGAGTAGATGCTTTGTTGAGCGATTTTACACGTTTTGAACTCCAATAATTGTCTTTGCATCTCTAATTTTACCGTCTTTAATCATTTGTATTGCAATTTCCTTTTTAATCCATTTCAAGGTAATTTTATCTTCATTTTGAATTTCTAAGTCTTCGTTTATTTCAGTGACCTGAAATATATGTATTTGCTCATCTGATGCGCCAATTGAAGGAACTACCGTTAAAACTAATTCAACTTTTCTTGGGATTAGTCCAGTTTCTTCGATAAATTCTCTCTTCGCCGCATCTTCGAGGCTTTCTCCTTCGTCAAGAGTACCACCCGGAAATTCTAAGAATACTTCATTGAAAATTGGACGGAACTGCTCAACAAATAAAAATTCGTTGTTTTTATTTAAATACACAGAGATTACTGTTCCCGTTGTATGTATATACTTTATGGTTTTGATTTGCCGTTTTTCAAAAACGATTTTTCAAAAAATTGTAAAATCTTTATAATTCATATTAAGAGTTGTAAAACTTTATTTGAAAACTGCAAAGATAAGTCTTCAAGACTCCCATTGTTGTAAATTATTAAATCCGACGCTTTTTTCACATCTAACAAGCCCCATGAAGTCTGAGTTAAATCGTTTTGATAGAAATCATCTTTTGACTTAATTGGCTCTAGGGTCTATCCTGTATTGTTACCAGATAACGATTAAATCTATGTTCAAAATCGGCTTCTACATAAAATGCAAATTACATTTGGAAAAATATTTTTGACTATTATAAGCAAGTCCAACGCTCTTACACCAACTAACACTAAATTCTCATTTTCACCTTTAATAACTATTTCGTCTAATTTTTTTGAATTGAGATATTTAAAAATTCTATATTTTCAGAATAGTATTGGGTCATGCTCATTGAGAGATATTGTTTATCTGCTAAATACTTGGCACGCGCCCAAGTTGAAAGTTCGATAATTTGATAACCTAAATTGGCGAACATTTCACCAACAGATGATTTACCTGATCTGTCTTTACCTGATAAAGTTATCACTTTCATAAGTTTTCTATTGTCAAGTTTATAGCCTTTTGCATTTCTGATTTTATAAGCAAAGCATCAGACTTCAGTTTTTTTATGAAACTGGGGTTCAATACCTTAATATGTATATTTAAAAATTCATCAAACACTTGCACTATGGGCAAAACTGGTATTTTAAACTCATATGATAAGTAAGCAAATCCAGTTCTAAATGCACTCAAATCGTAAGGACTTTTACCTTCTCTTTTTCCTGATGTACCCACTTCTGGATAAATTCCTAGTACCGTGTCATTTTCGACTTCATCGAGTAAACAATTATATTTTTCTCTAATAAAGGAAAAATTATTTTTTTGTTCTCTATCGCCAATAAAACAGCCACAATCTTCAAGAATACGATTATATAGTTCATCAAACCTTGTACACAAGAAAACGATTTTTTATTAAACAGTTGTTTTATTGTGTATATTATTGGAGCAAATATTATTGGGAAGGGATCATTATTAATGAGGTTGTTTATTTTTATTTCACTTCTTATTTCTTCATCTAAGTATTGGATTACATCTTCCTTCTTTATTTTTGTTAACTTGCCAATGCCATGATGATTTACTATAACAAATAATTTCTATTAACGAGACCGTCGGCCTTGATGTCAGAAGAAAAATCAATCTTATAAAGGTGACTACATAGTTCAGAAAAGTTATTTAGGTCGCTATAAGTCTCATTGCTTTTAGACAAATATATGTTGCTAATCGCTTTAACAAAAAAAGCGATTTGCAGGGCTTTCAAATCAACAGCCCTCTTTATCGCGGGAGCTGTGTGCGCAATCATTTGTATTTTTTTTATTATTTCCAATTCTTTTTCTTCGGTAATCATGTGGGAATGGCAATACTATTGGTAAAATATAGATCAAAAAGTCTATTAAAAGAATTATATGTTTCGGTGCCTACTTTGCACCTAAACATTTTATTCTGCCTCCCATGAGTATTCTTTTTTATTAAGTAATAAAATAGATAGTTATCTGTTATGACAATCTTGCCCAAATCTGGGGCGTTAAATAATCTAACTTTGAAGTTATCACTATTTTTAACCGTCTTTTGAGGAAATTTACTGTAGCGTCTATTTGTTCTGCCAAAAATCCCTCCTCTAATGCTGTGTCAAATTCTAATATCTCATTTTTCACGGAAACTTTTAATTTATTTCATTGGCTTTAACATCAGTTCTTGGCAGCAAAAATTTGTATGCTTGAATAATTTTTTGTCACTTGCAAAAGGCGGCTGTAAGTTTCCCTTTGTAACTCACCACCTCTGCCCATGACAATTTTAACATTGTTGGTTCTTTCGATTTCAGCCATAATATCTTTTTGTGCGTCTCTTGAAGTCAGATACACTTGGTCAATATCAATGCTGATTAATTTTCCAAGAAGAGTAACAAGTATTCTTCTGATATTCTTCGAGTAGAACGAAGTCATAAAGATGAGTATTGAAGCGACAATAGATGATATTACGCCAATCCAAAATTCATTCATATGCGATTATTTTAATATTTATTTTTGTTTCGCTGAGCTTTGTTTCAGACGAAACCCCATTTTTAAAATTTATTATATAACTTAGTGATTTACAAATCATATTAAATGCTAGCAAAATACGAAAGTGTGTTAATGACATTCGCGATTAAACGCTTGCTATACGTTCGGTTACGGATGTGGTTATATTTATCAAGGACAAATATAAAAGTATTCTAATAATATGCTGACGATTTCAAAAAGAATGCATAAATAAAAAAAGAAAACAGCTCTGATTCTTAACTATGCAACTGAAAACAGACCACTAGAAGTGGTGAAAACAGGGAGTGGATTTTCTCCGATGCCTTTAGGCTCGGTAGATTAGCAGTGAGGTACGAACACTGGGAGTCAGGTTATACAGCCCTGAGCCTGACCATGCCATAAAAAACATACCACCAGAGGTGGTAATATCAGGAAGAAGATTTTAGTGGCGGCGGTGCAGATAGTGCGTACAGGAGTAATGTGAGGTACGAATGTGGCTGTACGTACTAGATGCACCCACATGGCCGCCACCAAAACAAATAAAATGAGCTGCGGTAGATGTGCCATGCATACTCATGATGTAAATGTAATGCTCCTGCAAGGATACATGATGTGGATGCGATGGCACAGATACAGGTAGCAGCGAAAATACTGCCAGCCATAGCCGCCAGAATGTAAGCTGATATACACATAGTATCTAACATAATGACAAGGAATATGGCACATATAGTGTAACGGTACTTGTCTATATGGTAGATACTATGTAACTGCGTCAAAGCCACTTAGAGTCAGGATGAAGATAGCGTTCATGGGCATAGTGTACAATTGGGTAAGGATTTGGAGTTGAGCGTACTCTATGAACATGAAGCGCTATGAGTAGAGCAAGTGGCTGGAACATTCTGGTCTATGGCTGAGACAGTATGCCATATAACCTGTGAAAGGGCGAACGCAGCGGACTGAAAGGAGCAAGCGCCCGACAAATAAAGAAGTGCTTTGCACACAGCTTATGAAGTTAGGCTTTGAGTATAGGCAAAAAGAGTTGGGGGAAGATGTTATGGTATGGAGTAATAAGGATTAAGTTTTGTGTGGATAATTTTGAAAACAATTTTACAACTCCATTAAAGGGATAGCTTGCAAACAAGTTTACAAGTCCAATAGGAATAATGCGGATATAAAAAAAGCCCCCATCACTGAGAGCTACTGAAAAACACTGAACTAAAATGGTAACTGACTAATGAAAAACCTGTACCCAAAACACTGAATACATACTAAATCATAAGGTAACTTACCGAACTCAAAACTCACTGAAGTAGAAGCCACTCGAGAACACACTAGCCACCAGCCGAAGTACTGTCTCTTAAATATATCTCGTATCATGGTGCCGTGATCACAGGGTGGATCTGACTAAAAGAAGGAATATGGCATAAATACTACCCGAACGGTGTGGAGATTTATGACATATAGCGTAGCGGTACTTCTTGTGTCAGATGCATTCCCTGTACCTTTGCTGCATGATACGTGATATATTTTTTGACTACATCCAATTTGAAACGGGGACCAAAAGAAGCTAGGCTAAAAAGCATGTGTATCGTAGGAATGAAATGAAACTCTTAGTTGTGCATGAAGTGAAGCAAGTGTAGCATTAGAAAAAACATTATTTATTTCTTCTTAGGCTTCATCTTTCTAATGCTGCTTGCTGATCTGAATATTGGGGTGGAGAGTGCAATGAAATGACGGAGATACTTATGCTGCGGGAATCCGTAGGCTCTCTGAATGTATGAGTGAATGGAGTGCAGCGTAATGGGAACATCGTGAAATGTAGCAAACGCAATGAATGAAGGAATGAAGTGTGCCGGAGGATGGAGAGTATTTATGATTCGATCTGTATTTAATAAAAATTATATTCATAATTACATAGCAGTGCTGACAAATAAACAAATTATAATATGTTGTATTTTAAGTAATTATGAAGTAATGAATAAATTTAATGAAAATATATGAATAATTTTATTAGATTTTGCAGTTTATTTAAAGTTATCCATTACCTTTGCAGTATTAAATTTTATTATATGAAGCATTTATTATCAAAACAACAAGCGGAAATAATTTTAGAACCTTATTTTTTAAAAATTCAAGAGGCTATTGAAAGTGGTTTTAATGACCATTTAGCCACTATTAATTTTAACCATAGTAATGGAAATTATGTCGCATTTAACAAGAAAGAGAAGGCTAATATTATTCATGGACTTATAAGAGCTCGGATAAAAAAAATGTTTGAAGGAGATTCAGAAGTCAGAAGTGGTAATTTTAATGGAGTTTTTGGTATTCAAATAAAGGATAACATTTTTATCAGATTTAAAAAGATAAATAAAGACTATAGTACATCTAATATTTTAACAAAACAGACTTCTGACTATAAAAATCAAATAGAAATTCCTGGGATTCCAGATGCTGCTACTTTATTATATGCCGGATATTTGCCTGATTCAACATGGACTAGTCTTAAAAATATTTGTATTTTTTGTAAACTTGGTGATAATTTAGAGTGGCAAATAGGTTTAAATGGGTCCATAGAACAGAATATTATCAATTTTAATCCATCCGGATCGGAAGAGGAAGTGACCATCCAAAAAAGAGTAAAAGTTAAAGATAATCAAATTAAAAAGACAGGAACAAAGTAAATAAAATATAATGTCAATGAAATCAATAAATCCAGAAATGATTGTGTTGGCTAGAGAAATAAGGGGTATTTCTCAAAGTGAATTGGCTGATCTTATTCAATTGACACAAGGCATGTTGTCAAAAATTGAAAAAGGTTTAAACAAACCATCTGAAGAAATTTTTACAAATATTTGCAATATCCTCGAATTTCCGATGTCATTTTTTGAGCAGACAAATAATATTTTTGAACCAAATTTATCCTATTATCGAAAAAGAATTGTAATCAAAAAAAGAGATTTATTAAAGGCAGAGGGCAGCATGAATCTCGTTAGGATGAATTTAGAAAATCTTATGACAAGTGTAGAGCTTCCAGAACTTAATCTACCATTATGGGATGTTGATGTCCATGGTGCACCTGAAGCAGCAGCAAAATGGGTAAGACAAAAATGGAGAATTCCAAAAGGCAGAATAGAGAATCTAACCAAGATTATTGAAGATAATGGGATAGTTGTTGTTCCATTTGATTTTGGTTCTGAAAAAATGGATGGTCTAAGTTTATTTTCTAAAGAACGACAGCCTATCATATATATAAATAACAAAATGCCAGGAGATAGGCAACGATTAACTTTAGCACACGAATTGGGTCATTTGGTTATGCATATTGGCCAGCAAATAGCCCAGATAAGAAATGTAGAAAAAGAAGCTATGCAATTTGCTTCTGAATTACTTGTACCTGCTTCCGAATTTTTACAAGATCTTGAAACCATTAGTCTTGAGACTTTGGGTAACATGAAAAGGTATTGGAAAATATCTATGGGTGCACTTTTGTACAAAGCAAAAGAATTGGCACAAGTGACCGATAATCAGTATAGATATTTGTGGCAACAAATGGCCTATTTAGGATATAAAACAAAGGAACCTGCAGAATTTAATGTGTCACCAGAAAAAGCGACTTTGTTTAAGGAAATGCTTGAGTTGCATACCAATGAATTGGGATACACAAAAGATGAACTTGCCAATATGTTACATATCAATGTAAAAGACCTGAATGCTTTGTATTATAGCGATAATGTAAAACTTAAAATTATTCGTAATTAATCTTTAACGTAAAATATTTGAAAATGAAAAATGTGAAACAATCATCAAAAACCATAGCTTCTGAAGCAAGTAAAGTATTAAAAGATAATAGTGCATCAAAGATAGCAAAACAATTTGCAGGATCCATTATGTCACAATCCAATACCAAAAAGGAAACTGGTGCTGCAATGGAAACAAAAGCATCTAATGCAATGAAAAGTGATAAATACAATGATTTAACTAAATCAATGGCAGCATCATTATTGTCTCAATCCAATAAAAAGAGATAAGATCTCTGTCATAAGAAATATGAACATCACTCAGATACAGGAAAATGTAGAGAAGGTAATCAAGGGATTGGACAAAGAGCGATTTGTCTTTGATTTGCTGCAAGCTTATGGGCTGCCCAAGACTACCATCAGCAGGCTCGAAAAAGGTGGTATGAACTTGTCTAAGGATGATGGAGAAATCATACTAAAGAAAAAGCTGTACTACAAATTTGTATCTGATGGTGATGTGGGAAGTGTATATGACACGTTCTTGCAGACACCAAGGTTGGGAAGTATGATCCTAGATTTGTGGTAGTGACTGATGGTAATCATATCAGAGCACTCGATACCAAAACTAAAGATGTACTGGATATAGCCATCAAAGAACTGATCAATCATTTTGATTTCTTTTTGCCGTGGGCAGGGATGGAAAAGTTTGAAGGGAAAGAAGAGACGATTGCTGATGTACGAGCTGCGGACAAAATGGCTAAGTTTTATGATGAAATCAGCAAGGATAATCCTACCGGTACGGAGGCGGAAGTACATAGTCTGAATGTGTTTTTGTCCAGGATGTTGTTTTGTTTTTTTGCAGAAGATACTGGTATTTTTGAACAAGGACAATTTACGGGTGCTATCAGTAGTCATACTCAGGTAGATGGCAGTGATCTTCACACTTATCTGGACACCCTGTGGGATGTCATGAATACTGACAAAGGGCAAAGACAAAACTTACCTGCCTATCTCGAGGCTTTTCCGTATGTAAATGGTGGTCTATTCCGTCATCAATATGCTGCCCCAATGTTTACCAAGCGTAGTCGGCAGATGGCAATAGATATGGGAGAGCTGGACTGGAAGGCTATCAATCCTGATATCTTCGGCTCTATGATACAAGCTGTTATCACACCTGAGCACAGAGGTGGTCTCGGCATGCACTATACCAGTGTGCCGAATATCATGAAGGTGATCGAACCTTTGTTTCTAAATGAACTGTATGAAGCTTATGAAAATGCTAAAGGAAATCTCAAAAAACTCAATGATCTCAGACTACGTATCAGCAAGATCAAGGTCTTTGACCCTGCGTGTGGTAGTGGCAATTTTCTTATAATAGCGTATAAGGAATTGCGCAAACTGGAAATGCTGATCATCCAAGACATACAAGCGTTGCGTGGTCATCAAGGCAGTGGTAGTCTCGATCTAGGGACGGAATATCTGTCTATGATCACACTGAGTCATTTTTATGGTATAGAGCTGGATGATTTTGCGCATGAGGTCGCGATATTGTCTCTATGGCTGGCAGAACATCAGATGAATCAAGCGTTTTTTGCGGCATTTGGGATGTCCAGGCCTGCACTACCCCTGATGGAGACAGGCCATATCGTACATGGGAATGCATGCAGGGTGGACTGGGAAATAGTATGCCCAAAAGAGAAGGATGATGAGATTTATATATTGGGGAACCCACCGTATTTGGGTGCGAGGCTGCAAAAGGCTGCCCATAAAGCCGATATGCATTACGTATTTTCTCATTCATCAATTGAATATAACAACTTAGATTATATTGCTCCATGGTTTTTTAAAGGTGCAAATTATATTAATGATTTACATTTATCTAAAGTGAGTTTTGTTAGTACTAATTCAATTTGCCAAGGAGAACAAGTTGCCATTTTATGGCCTGCAATATTGGAAAATAATGTTGAAATTGAATCAGCTTTCAAACCATTTTTATGGACAAATAATGCTAAAGATAAGGCAGCAGTTTTTTGTATAATAGTTTGTTTACGTTCTAAGTCAAATAAACCAAAGCTAATTTTTTCCAATGGGTTAAAGCTTAAAGCAAATAATATTAACCCTTATTTGATTGATTATAAAAATATATTTATTAATAAAAGACGTAAGCAAATCTCTAAACTACCTGAAATGGTTTTCGGTAGCATGGCAAATGATGATGGAAATCTAATATTAAATGATGAAGAGAAATCAGAAATAGTAAAATTAAATCCTGAATCAGAAAAATTTTTCAAAAAGTTAGTCGGAGCAGTAGAATTTACAAATAATACATTTAGATGGTGTTTATGGATAATAGAGGAAGATTTACATGAAGCTTTAGAAATTGAAAAAATAAGAATTAGGGTTGAGAAAGTTAGATTATCAAGATTAAAGAGTGAAAGAATAGCGACTAATTTACTTGCAGACAAACCATTTTGCTTTGCCGAAATAAGACATCAAACTGGTACAGCAATTCTAATTCCCAGAGTCACCTCGGAAAGAAGAGAATATATTCAATGCGGATTTTATAATGAAGATACAATTATTCTTGATAGAGCAGCTGTAATTTATGGTGATCACCCGTTTGTGTTTAGTATTTTGTCATCAAAAATACACTCGATATGGACGCACACAGTCTCAGGTAGATTAAAAATGGATATAAATTACGCAATTGGAATAACATACAATGCCTTTCCATTCCCAACAATATCCGATAGTCAAAAACAAGAACTGGAAAAACATGTGTATCGCATCCTGGAAGAGCGGGAGAAACATAGCGAAAAGACACTTGCACAGCTCTATGATCCGGACAAGATGCCCGATGGGCTGAGAGAAGCGCATCATCAGAATGATCTGGCCATAGAGCGTTGCTACCGTAGCAAACCTTTTGAGAGTGATGAGGAGCGACTGGAGTATTTGTTTAAGATGTATGAGCAGATGATAGAGGATGAGAAGAATAAAGGTACGTTGTTTGCAACTGAAGGTAAACCCAAAAAGAATAAGAAATGACAGTGAGTAGACAAAATGATTTCAAGGAGGAGTTTTTGCAAAAACTAAAAGCATCAGACACTCCACCGTTTCTTTTTATAGGCTCGGGTGTTTCTATAAGATATTGTAGTATCCCAACATGGGTAAATCTGCTAAAAGGTTTTGTAGAAGTTAATCCATCTTGTTTTAAACATAAGTTTGGATACTACTCTTCTAAATGCTCTAATGACCACTGGCAATAGCGTCTCGTTTAGCAGAAGAATTTCATGAACATTGGTGGGAATCTACTGAATATGAAGAAAGTAGAGCACTTTATGCACATATAGCTGGAGAAGATGTTGAATCAGCCTTTAAAATAGAGTTGGCAAGATTTGTTGAGTCAAGAAAAAATGTTAACCCTGAGCTAGAGCATGAAATAGAATTAATTTCTCAAGCTGTCATTAGCGGTATACTTACTACTAATTGGGACAATTTTTTGCAAGAAGTATTTCCTGAATTTCAAGTTCAAATTGGTCAAAGGGAAGCAATTTTTGCTGACCATAAATCAATTGGAGAGTTATATAAAATACATGGATGCACATCAAAACCAGAGACCCTTGTTGTTACTAGTAAAGACTACAGCAGGTTTATGGACAATGATCATTACTTAAATGCTAAGTTATTGACATTATTTGCTGAGTATCCTATTATATTTTTAGGATATTCGTTGTCAGACCCGAATATAGAATTGATATTAAAGAACTTAATTTCCTGTCTTGATAAAAATTTATTCCATGCAGAGAAGCTTCAAAATAGACTGTTTTTTGTTGAATGGCAGAATAAACCGTGCTCACCTACTATCGAAACTTCAAGTTATACATCAAATTCAATAATAATTCCACTTGTTAAAATAAAAGCACATGATTATATGGGCCATGGGAGGTGCTTTCCGAAATTCCAAGATCACTTTCAGTGAAGACTCTTCGACATTTGCAGGAAATGGTATTTGGAGTTTGTTTCAAGTACAAAGCCCAAAAAGAAAATATTTGTAAATGGTATGAAGAACTTGATAGTATAAATGATTTAGAAGTTGTAGTTGGATTCGGTAACAGGCAAGGATTGAAAGAATGTCATCTCTTGAAATAAACGGGTTTTTTGGCCTGAAAGGAAAGGTTTGAAAGAGACATTTTGTTCAGCGAATTGCCTATTGATACATATTACCCTATTGTGCAAGAAGTATTGCCAATTATTGTCAAGTTGAATGTATACATACCATTTTTTAAATATCAAAAAATTACAAATAATTTAAATTCGGATAACTCTATCAAATCACATTATGGCAAATCTGATACTTTAAGAAATTGTCAAAATATATCAATTGATGATTATCGAGTAGAATCAAATCGTGAGCGAACTTTGAGGATTGTAAAGAAGTTTGATAATATTTTGGAAATGATAAATAGCGAATCTGTTTCTCATTGTATTCAATGGATCCCTTATCTTGATCAAGATAAAATAGACACAAAAATATTGCGAGAATTTCTAATAAATCAATGGCCTAAATATGGTGCTCAAGATACTACATACTCTTCAGCATATAAGAAATGTATATGTTTACTGGATTATTTAGAAAATGCAAATCATTAAAGCATGGGTAATATTTTAGATCATCTGCTATCACTATCTACAGAGACGGAAGTGGTAGAGTTTAAAGAAGCGAAAAACAGGTATGATAAGGATAAACTGGGTCAGTACTTCTCTGCACTTAGCAATGAAGCTAACCTAAAAGGAGTGGAAGTAGGTTATGTGTTATTTGGTGTAAAGAATGATAAATCGATTGTAGGTACGTCGATCAGTGACCATGAGCTCAATGAATATAAAAATGAAATGGCTCAACACACTAGTCCACGCTTATCCTTTGGGTCAACAACTAGAGTAGAGAAAGATGGCAAAGATGTCATTGTTTTAGAAATCCCTGCAGCTCCAAAAGGACAGCCAGTTTCATGGAAAGGACATTGCTATGGTAGGGATGGTGAAAGTTTGGGTGCACTAAATGATTATGAACGAGATAGAATAAAGGCACAAAATGTATCTTATGACTGGTCGTCTCAAATTCTTCCCGATGCGAGCATTGATGATTTATCAAAGGAAGCCATTGATTTCGGTCGTAAACAATATATAGAGAAGAATCGAAAAATTGAGTCTGAAATACTCGGCTGGGATGATATCACCTTTCTGAATAAAGCAAAAATAACCATACAGGGCAAAATTACCAGAACAGCCATTTTGCTGCTTGGCAAACCTGAGTCTGACCATTTTATCAATCCAGCACAAGCCAGGATATCATGGATATTGAAAGATAAAGATAATCTCGAGAAAGATTATGAACATT
>JADKEB010000024.1 GCA_016718205.1 Saprospiraceae bacterium | reverse complement strand
GACTTTCCATTTTCGTCTTTTAAATGTACAATTCCTGCTGTTCCGTGACAAATAGTAGAAACAACTCCATTTTTGTTGTAAATTTTTCTGGCAATGTCTTGAATAGTTGTATCGTCTGCAACACCATACATTGCAGAACCACCACCGCTATAGAAAATGGCTAAATAGTTGTCGGCAATAATTTCATTTGGTTTCATTGTATGCTCCAATTTGTCCATAAACCAAACCATCATACAAACATTATTTCTTTGCAACTGTCGTAGCTATTAATATAGCCAATAGGGAATTGCTCTTAATTTTTTGGACTTATAAAGTCAACTGAGTAACCTGACTTCATAAAAATGTCATAAGTGAAATTTTATAATTTCTTTTCAAAGTGGTTTGAAGCACTAATTTTTGTGTTTCCATAAAATTCTTGATTTGAAGTTACAAATAGGATTTTATTCTGTGCTTCAACGCTTGTCAGCTTACAAGTGATAAAAAAGAGAAATAAAAATTTTAGTCTATTCATTATGTCGTTATTTAATTGGTTTCTAATTTATTGTTGGCGTCTTAAAATATCCGCTAACGTCCATGCGCTTGGTGCTGGTGGCGATTTCACTAATGTTTATACGATGATCCATGCTACAAATTTATGCAAAATATTTGGTACGTGCTACTTTTTATCGCCACTGGCATCCAAACGCTTGTTATGTAGCGTGGATTCACCGTGCGCCTCTACATTTTATTTTTCGGTTCGTTCTTTTAACGTTTTCTGATATTTTTTTGACCAATCTATGTGCGTCGAACGACGCATTTACATTTAAAAATCGAATGTTGTGGCGACGATTATTCTTTCCGATTCACCGTTTGCTACACTTTTGACTTCGATTGGTCGGTTTTATCTTTTCTCATGATACATAACGCCTAGGCTATGTGATGTTTTTGGCGATAGCCAAAATATCATCATAGCCGTTGTTACACTGCGTTTTCTGTTTCAAAGTTAATAATATTCCTTCCCATCACAAATTTTTGTTCTTCAATTTTTACAATTTCTTCTACTGTTGGCCCTAAACCTTGCCAAAGCCTGTGATTCCATCTATATAAGCTTCTATAAACAAATTCGCTGTTCGCACCATTTGTTTTAAAATAGCAATTCATTACATTAACTTGATCACAGTTCCACAAGTCTATAAGAATAAATTCGCCATCTTTATCGTTAGAATTAATTTTTAAAATATCAGCCTTTGGGTTATCTGTATTTTGCCAAATTAGTTCTTGAATTTTATTATAATCTGGTTTACCTAAATTTAGAACGTTAATAATTTCAACTAATTCTTCACAGTGGATTTGTTGATTTTCATACATTCCTGCAGGATATGCAAAACGGTATTCCTTAAATATACTTGTTGATTTTAGGTCTTGAATTTTTATGAAAGGAAGTGTTTCATTAGTTTGGTGCCATTGCTCTACAACTTTAAGCTTCTTAAATCTTTTACAAATTGTTAAATTGATTTGCTCTCCAATCACTTCAACTCCTATCCAAATTGGTATTTCATTATGAGCACTAACTAAAATCGCCAAAGCACTTTGGTGCCAAAGTATTTGATTTAAATGTTTTGGCAAAACCCAAAAATTTATAATTTGCTCCAAATTACTTGATAGTTCTTTCATGTCGGATTTATCAATTTTAAGCACGAGTTTATACTTTTTCAAATCACTATCGTATCCTTGAAATTGTAGAAACTTTGAAAGATTCTGTTCTAGTAATATTTTATTCGATTGTTGCAAAAGTAATTTTGGTTCTTTATTAATTCACAATTATTTTGGGCATCTATTTTTTAATGCGGTGTAACGTCCATGCGCTTGGTGCTGGTGGCGATTTCACTAATGTTTATACGATGATCCATGCTACAAATTTATGCAAAATATTTGGTACGTGCTACTTTTTTATCGCCACTGGCATCCAAACGCTTGTTATGTAGCGTGGATTCACCGTGCGGCTCTACATTTTATTTTTCGGTTCGTTCTTTTAACGTTTTTCTGATATTTTTTGACCAATCTATGTGCGACGAACGACGCATTTACATTTAAAAATCGAATGTTGTGGCGACGATTTTTTTTTCCGATTCACCGTTTGCTACACTTTTGACTTCGATTGGTCGGTTTTATCTTTTCTCATGATACATAACGTCCATGCGCTTGGTGCTGGTGGCGATTTCACTAATGTTTATACGATGATCCATGTTATAAATTTATGCAAAATATTTGGTACGTGCTACTTTTTTATCGCCACTGGCATCCAAACGCTTGTTATGTAGCGTGGATTCACCGTGCGCCTCTACATTTTATTTTCGGTTCGTTCTTTTAACGTTTTTCTGATATTTTTTTGACCAATCTATGTGCGACGAACGACGCATTTACATTTAAAAATCGAATGTTGTGGCGACGATTATTTTTTCCGATTCACCTTTTGCTACACTTTTGACTTCGATTGGTCGGTTTTATCTTTTCTCATGATACATAACGGTTTCGGGCTTTGCGTTGGTGGGCTTTTGAAACCGAAAACTGTCTGCCAGCACCAACGTTTATTAATTGCTCAAATGTTTCTATTCGCACTGTCCGCCCACTAACGCAAAACCCGTGTTAGCGGTTCGTTGTATTTTATTTTAACTGCCTCTGCTGTCCGAGGCTGCATCTGTCCACAAGAAAATAATTGTCAAGTTGCAAAGTCTGACGTTCAACTAATATTCAGATTTTATTATTACTTACCCTAATGCCTAAAATAATAAGCGAAATATAAATGACAATTGCAATAGAATCTACCAGTGTGTTTTTAAGTCCATCGGAATTGTAAAACAGTGTCCCACCAAAAATAACTGTCCAGCGAACTATCATTATTATGACAATAATCCATGCAGCAAATCTGACTTTTGACAAATCTTTTTGAAACGCCATAAAAAGAAATGCTAAACCAAAGAGCAAATTTTCTGCTGTAATAATGTGCCAAACATAAAAAAATATTGTTCTTGTGTCTGTGGTTATAGTGTCAACATTTAAGGTTGGCAATACCAATGTTTGTCCATTCCATGCATGTGTAATGGAAAAAAGAATCGCAAGGAGCCCAGCAATCAAATAATAATAATTCTTAATCATGCTTTTCATATTTATATGTCCTTATTCGTTAAATTCATTCTGTCATGTTTTATACTTGTCGGTTGGTCGATGTTAGCGGTTCGTTGTGCTTCAGTGAATTTTATTATATTTTTTCCCATTTTCCGGTTTGCTTTGCTATATCTATAAGTTGCTGTCCGTACTTAGTCATTAATCCTTGTTTTGTCATTTTAATTGCTCGCTCAATATTCCTTTTTCCCCATTTACTTTTTGGATTTCTAGGTGTAAATTTTAAATAACAACTTTCTTCATCTCTTTTTTTAGCTTTGCTGTCAACCCATCCATAACAAAGTGCATTTTCTATTGCATCATGCCAATGAACACTTGGCGTCTTACTCTTTTTATGAAATACAATTAGCCAAACTGATTTTTCAATAGCACAATTATCACTAAGCCATTTTCGCCATTCTTCTACTGAAGATGCAAAAAGTGTTTGTTTGTAGTCAATAATTTCCATAATTATTTTACTGTGTGTCGTTCAATTTTAATTCTAATTCTAATTGTCCTTGTCAAGTACTCACTTAATTATTATCAGTTAAGTTGTCTGCTTAACTCCGTCTATTATTGCCAATATAAGTGAGTCAATATTTATGTCTTTAAGCGTTTTGAATTTAATGCAATATCCAGTAACATTTGCCTTGCCTATTGTTTTCCCGTATGTATTTGGCAAATACTTTTTGTCTTCAATTCCCATTATATAAACAGATATTCCTGTTGAATTTGCACTGATGCCGATTTGAAAAAACTCTTTAGTTTTTCCGTCAGCATAATGCATTGTTTGAAGTCCGTAACCAATTTGAGGATTGGTAACAACTTTACCTTTATCATCTTTACCGTCTAAAAACCATAATTTGCCTTTTGGAAAAACTTTAAGTATGCGTTTATGCAATGCTTCAATGTCTGAACGTTTTGTGTCAGGCTGTGAAGCAATGTAATCTTTGATTTGTTCTTGAATGTTCATTTTTGTCCTTTTAATGTGTCGTTTTACAATGACCGCTAACGTCCATGCGCTTGGTGCTGGTGGCGATTTCACTAATGTTTATACGATGATCCATGCTACAAATTTATGCAAAATATTTGGTACGTGCTACTTTTTTATCGCCACTGGCATCCAAACGCTTGTTATGTAGCGTGGATTCACCGTGCGCCTCTACATTTTATTTTTCGGTTCGTTCTTTTAACGTTTTTCTGATATTTTTTTGACCAATCTATGTGCGACGAACGACGCATTTACATTTAAAAATCGAATGTTGTGGCGACGATTATTTTTTCCGATTCACCTTTTGCTACACTTTTGACTTCGATTGGTCGGTTTTATCTTTTCTCATGATACATAACGTCCAAGTATAAGCGATGTTTTTACGATAGTAAAATATCGTCTTATACAATGTTAGGTCATGTTTTTTTTTATTCACGTTTTTAAAATTTTAGTTATGAGATATACAAAAGATGATGTTTTAAAGTTAAAAGCTTTGGTTAAAGAAATTAATGATTTATTAGCTGAAAAATTTGCATGTAATCACATTGTTGTCAACCATAGATCAAGAACAGAAATTGTTGTTGATGTATATGAAAGACTTTAACAATTCATTTGTGGAGGATAGTCACCTGGTTTAGGGCAATCTTTACAATATTTTTGATGGTAGTGTGGGTTAGCAATTACGTCAGTCTTATCAAAGCATTCAAATCTAATTTCAGTTGCAGATGTTGCTTTGTCAGCGGCTAATACTGGATCAATATTTCTTGCTTCAATGTTATATATGAAAACGTTGAAGCCTATTATAAGATCAATACTTCTCATGTTTTGTTTGGCACCACAAACGTAAGAAATTTGATCACACTCTGCAATAAGACGATAAGCAACAGTGTTTAGTCCGCCTTTGCAGCAATAAAGTAAAACAATTGAATCAGGGTTCAAGCAGTTAGTTCTGCATACCACATTTCCAATCTCTTCCCATGAAGAAATAAAGGAATTGTTGTCCGTAAAACAGGTTTCACTCCCATGTCCAGCAAAATACAGATAGTCTATTTTTCTACCTGTTAATTTTTGTTCAAGCTCATCTATTGTTGAGATGTCTATATGGGAAGGGTTTATATTATAATGTTGAGCATGATAATATATTTCCGCTACTGAAGCATCGTGAATATCTGGAGTGACTCTTACAACTAACAATTCTTTCATTTTACTTTATTTATTATTTTTTAATATGACCTAACGTCCATGCGCTTGGTGCTGGTGGCGATTTCACTAATGTTTATAC
This sequence comes from Saprospiraceae bacterium, assembly GCA_016718205.1. GTDB lineage: Bacteria > Bacteroidota > Bacteroidia > Chitinophagales > Saprospiraceae > OLB9. Next base: position 13,548 of record JADKEB010000024.1, on the reverse strand, counting down.
GATGATCCATGCTACAAATTTATGCAAAATATTTGGTACGTGCTACTTTTTTATCGCCACTGGCATCCAAACGCTTGTTATGTAGCGTGGATTCACCGTGCGGCTCTACATTTTATTTTTCGGTTCGTTCTTTTAACGTTTTTCTGATATTTTTTGACCAATCTATGTGCGACGAACGACGCATTTACATTTAAAAATCGAATGTTGTGGCGACGATTATTTTTTCCGATTCACCGTTTGCTACACTTTTGACTTCGATTGGTCGGTTTTATCTTTTCTCATGATACATAACGTCCATGCGCTTGGTGCTGGTGGCGATTTCACTAATGTTTATACGATGATCTATGCTACAAATTTATGCAAAATATTTGGTACGTGCTACTTTTTTATCGCCACTGGCATCCAAACGCTTGTTATGTAGCGTGGATTCACCGTGCGGCTCTACATTTTATTTTTCGGTTCGTTCTTTTAACGTTTTTCTGATATTTTTTTGACCAATCTATGTGCGACGAACGACGCATTTACATTTAAAAATCGAATGTTGTGGCGACGATTATTTTTTCCGATTCACCTTTTGCTACACTTTTGACTTCGATTGGTCGGTTTTATCTTTTCTCATGATACATAACGGCTGTGCTTTGCGACGGTTTTTGGCGATAGCCAAAACTGGCGTCAAAGCCACTGTTATGCCTGGCTTTATTACATCCATCATTTTTTGTAACTCGTCTTTAAAATATTTCAACATCTCGTTAATTATTGTACTTATCACTAAAATTTTTACTCACTGTTTCCATGGCTTCGCCGCTCAAAAGTCGCAGGTTTATCAATCTTTTAGCACTTTTCTTAGGTCCATTTTTATCTTCCACGCCAAAAATCAAGGTTTCAAGATCTCCACAAACTACTAGTTCTAAGTCCAAAAATTCGTGTTCACCGACTCATCAAATATCATCTTCCATGCCAAAAATCAAGGTTTCACCGTCTCATCAAGGTCTATCTTCCATGCTAAAAATCAAGTTTTCGCCGTCTCATCATACTAACTAATCGTTCCCTGTCCAAAAATTTCGAGTTCACCTTCAAATATATTGCTTTTGGTGGTAAATTTATATTTTCTAGCCATTATTTAACCAATATTTTGCCTTCATTCCTTTAGGTTTTCTGCAAATTTTTCTAATTCTTTGGGTAAGCCGTCCAACTTTTTGAAGCGGGCTTTCGGTCTTTAGTCGGGCATAACGTTTTCGGGCTTGGCGAAGGTGGCGAATTTCACCACAAATGTTGATGCGGAGAACCAAACTTTGATTAACCACAAATGTGTCTGCGGTGCACTGAACCGCCACTTTTGCCAAACCCGTGTTACCTGCTGGCGTTTTCTCTATCGTCATCACTCTTTTATAAATTTCTGAGTTATTTTATTTTGTCCTTGTGTTATTGTTATGATATAAATTCCGTCTGTTAAGTTAGAAATGTCAAGATGGTTTTGATTTTGGGTTTTGAGAAATAATTGTCCAAGTAAATTGCTAATTGAAATTTCTAATTTATCCATTGGTGAAATATTTAAATACAATTCTGTCTTTGCAGGATTGGGATATATTCTAATTGTTCGTCTAATAATTTGTTCGTCTATACCAACTGTCGTGTTGCATAGTGTGTGTGCATTAAAGAAATTCCAAAGTTCTATGCTTGCATTTATATCTCTGTTTGTGTTACCTAAAACAGAAGCTTGAGCAGCAACATAAACACCTGGCCATGTGTGACCACCATTGATTAGTTTGTAAAACTTCACATCTGCGTTACAGTCGCAGTTCGTAAAATTATAGAGTTCAGCAGTTGAGTTATCAGTTGTAAATGTGTTTGGAATATTAATGACTGAACCTGTTGTCAGGCAGTTATTATGAGATACCCAAAATTGAACTGCTGTGTCAACAGGAACAACTGGCGTTACTTGCGGATTTTGCATAGGTCCACCACCATAAGGCATAGCTGGGTCTGATGTGCCATTAAAAAATGCCATTGGAATAGGTTTTGTCGGATTGCAAGTTTGATATAGAACTGTGTCCATAGATGAACCTAAACTAGCCATTGCTGCAAAACGGTCTGTAAGTTGGCAAGCAATCCTTTGTGTCATAAAGCCACCATTTGAAAATCCACAAATGTAAATTCGGGTTGTGTCAATGTTGTAATTTAAAACTAAAGTATCAATGAGTTTGTCAATAAAACCTACATCATCAATTGCTGCTTGGTCTGCTAACGTATTCCTTCCGTCTGCCCAAACATAGCCTGAACCAACCATGCTAGAAGCTGGTGTGTAACCTTGAGGCCAAGTAACAACGAAATTATTTTGGTCAGCCACTTGGTTCATTTTTGAAAACCCTTGTGCGCTTAGCATATTTCCGCTCCCACCATGTAAATTTATTACCAAGGCTCTTTGTGTCAAGGCATTAAATCCTGTCGGTGTATGAATTGTAAATTTGCGTTGATAAGTTTGATGAACAATGCTGTCAATGATATTAGCCTGTCCAAATGATAAATTACTTATTAAAGGCGCAATAATTGATAAGAGTAATTTTATTTTCATCATTTCTTTTTTTTAATAGGACAGTCAAAATTGTCAAAGGTTTAGTTGTTGCTCTATCTGTCTTTACGCTTGCAGGTAACGTGATGCAGCTATACGCAGTTGTGTGTCGGCTTTGTGCGGTGGGAAAATTGCGTATAGGTGCTGTTATGTGAGGTGCTTTTGTCAAACAATTTAAAAACAATAATATGTCAAGAACGATAACAGAAATACTAAAAGAAGCAGATGCAACAAATGATTTGCAAGGATTAATCAATCTTTGGAATGAGATTGCGAGCAACAAGAAAAAATATCCGCTTACTCAAATTTGGTTTGCGAATGAACATATCAGAGAGTTGGCATTAAAGTCAAACGGTCAAGATATTGATAAGGGCAAGTTTTATACCAAAAATAAAATAAAATGCGAAAAAATATACATATAAAAAAAATATATGTATATTTGTGTTATGGTTTTAGAAATAGACAACACTACCTTAAGCTCTTAAGGCAAATTCAGCGCAATACTTTGATAGGACTGAATATGTAAAAGTTTCTTGTGTCATTTTTATACACGAGAAAATACTCCCTGAACGGGTAGCCTTTCTTCTTGGTGTTGATTTATCAACAGTCTATCGTTATGTCAGTTTATATAAGGGAAAGGGTTTAGATTTTTGCAAACCAATCATGAAGGATGCAGTGGGAAATTAGATGATGATCAGATACTACAATTAACATCAGAGTTACAGTCAAAGCTTTATCTTACTTCAGATGAGATTATAGACTGGGTGGTGGTTCAATTTGGCATTCTTTTTACCAAAAATGGTATGGTGAAATTACTGCATCGAATAGGCTTAGCTATAAGAAGACAAAACAAGTTCCGTGTGAAGCTGATGTACAAAGACAACAAGACTTTGTAGAACAAGAGCTTAAAGCCATCATCGAGGGGGCAAGACAAGGAAAGAAAGGTATATTTCATGGATGCGGTACATCCCACACATAATCCCGGAGTACATATGGATGGATACAAAGAGGTAAAGAGAAGGAATTACTGACTGTTAGTGGTAGAGACAGGGTAAACATTAACGGTGCATTGAATGCATTAGATCCCACAGATATACAAGTATTGGAATGTGGTCGGTCAACGCCCAAACGACAAAAGACTTATATTTGAAAATTTTGGAATCGAATCAAGGAATAGATAAAATATATACTATAGCAGATAATGCGAGATATTATAAAAATAAAGAATTGAAGGGTGGCTAAAAGATACAAAGATAGAACAAGTGTTTTACCTCCTTATTCGCCGAATTTGAACATCATAGAAAGGCTATGGAAGTTCCTAAAGAAAAAAAGTAATAAATTCTACTTTCTTTAGAACCAAAAATGAATTTCGAGAGGCAGTCCACACTTTTTTTGAAAATGTGGGTCAATATAAAAAAGAGTTAGCTTCATTGTTGACCCTTAATTTCCCTATACTAAATTCGCAATCCATTTTATTGTAGGTATATTATGAGCTTAAATCTCAATGTGCGGGTGTTTCTTAGCATCTCACATAACGGTTTGGCCGTAGCCGTCGTGCCGGCTCGATAGAGCGGCATGATGTGCTACGGCTTGTTGTGTCTCGTTTTTATGGTACAACATCGTAAACTGTTTCTTTATTATTTTTGAATATTTGATGTTGGATGAATTGACCGATTTCAACAATTTTGTCAATGTTTGTTTTTGTATTTATTCTTAAAACTGGTGCAGGTTTATCTGATTTGTACTGAGTCTTATTGTTGTATGTCGTATTTTCAGTTTCAAAGTTACTTGATTTTGCGAACTCATTTAATTTTTCAATATATGGTACCTGGCTTTCGATTATTGCTTCAAATTCAATGTTAAATTTACCATTTTCATAAATGAAATAAATACAATCTTTTCCGTTCGAAGTGATTCCAATAAAATCAAATTCAGTCTGATCTTTTTCCAATCTTATCAATTGGCTTTTCAATTCGTCTATTTTTATTCTTTTAGCCATTTGAATTCCATTTTTAATTTGTTGGCTATTACTTCGCGAATTTTCATTGCATCCAATTATCAATCCTATAAATATTAGTAGTGTTAATTTTCCGTTCATTGATTGATATTTTTATTTGTTTTAATGAGACACAACGTTTTGGCGCTTGGCGAAGGTGGCGATTTTCAGCACAAAACTTCATACGAAGCACCGAACTGCAAATTTAGTCAAAACTGGCATACGAAGCACTTAACCGCCACTTTTGCCAAACGCCTGTTAGGTGCTGGCGTTCTTATCATTCGTCTGCTTGTCAAGGCTTTATATAATGTTTGGGTTATGAAAATTTGGCGGTCAACTTTGCTGTCGGCTTGTGCGGTTGGGTATTTTTTATTTCAGAAGGGAAGGGATTTTTTTTAATTTTTTGTCTGCGGTTGGCGACTTGCAAGCTCTTTGACAAAGCTTTGGTTTGTGCATTGGCTTGTGCGGCTTTGGCAATGTGCTTGCAAGTGTGTGTTGGTGTCGTCCTATGTAGTCTTGTTAAGTGTCAAAGTAAACGTGCTTCCTGCTCCAAATTCACTTTCAACAGTAATTCGTCCGCCCTGTGCTTCTATAAATTCTTTGCTAATGGCAAGTCCAAGTCCTGTTCCTTCTTTTTTTGTCCCTGGAACACGGAAATAGCGGTCAAAAATTTTGTCTTTGTACTGTGGGGCTATTCCTTGTCCTGTATCTCTTACAGAAATTTGAACCTGATTTTTAGCCTGTTGAATTGATAAATAAATAATAGAGTTGTCGTAAGAATACCTGATAGCATTGGATATGAGATTGGTCAATACCCAAGCTGTCTTTTCATTGTCCGCCTGAACATTGGAAATATTGTCGGGGCAATTAATTTCAAATTGGATTTGTTTTTGATCTGCCTGTGTTTTTGTAGCATTGATAGCATATAATAGTATTTCTTTGAGGTCAGCTGGGAAAATAGAAAGCTGAATATTGCCACTTTCTACTTGTGTCATGTTTAATAACTCACCTGTTATTTTTAACAATCGGGTAGCATCGTCATTAATGCTGTGAATCAGGTTGCGTTGCTCTTCATTCAATTTGCCTATTTCATCTTTTTCGAGCAGTTGCAAACTCATTTTTATGGATGATATCGGGGTTTTAAATTCGTGTGAAACGGTTGCAATAAAATTGGTTTTGGCAAAATCCAATTCTTTATGTTCTGTTATATTCCTCAGGATAATTACATGACCTATGAGTTGTTTAGTTTTTTCACCTGTTGGAGTTATAGATATGTGAAGAATTTCTTTTTCAAAATAACCTTCCTTATTATCTGCATATATCCTTATAGGTTCTGGTTTGACATTGTTTTCACTTTCTTTGGCCATTAAATCTTGCAAAAGTGAGCGAATCAAATCATTTCTTTCAGCCAATTCCTGCGTGTATTTTCCTAAAATTTCATCTTGCCGTAAACCTGTAATATTTCTTGCTTCTTCATTAGCAAAAATAACTTTAAGGTTTTCATCTAAGCAAATAACAGGGTCATGCATATTATTGATTAGCGTTTAAATACGGTTTTTTTCCATCATCAGTTTTGCTAGATTGCTGCTATTATACTCTTCTAGTTTTGCAGCGATTGTATTGAATGAATCTGCTAAATCACCAAATTCGTTAGTACTTTCAAAATGAACTCTTTCAGAATATTTTTTATCTGCTATTTTTTAATACTTGCCGTAAGTTCCTTTATAGGATTGGCGATATTGGCCGGTAGATTTACCAATAGAATGAATGCTATCAAAAAACACCCCAAAGCAGTAATAACAATCCAATAAACCGCATTATCAGCAGTAGCTGTAGCTGTTTCACTCTTCCGTTGAATGGCACTCATATTAATTTCCATTATTTTGAAGATTTCTCCCCTAATTTTTAAAATAACTGAGCTATCTTCATGATTCTTTTTAAATAATTCAAAATGCATTCTTAAATTGTGAGTTAATTTTCCTTCTCCTATTTCAGTTATATTCTTTTCTTGTTTTTGAAGATTTGATTCAAAATTTCTGAGAGATGTATTCACATCTTCATCCAATGCCACCAACAAATTTTTACTAAATTGTAATGAATTGTAATTTGCAACTAAGATGTTTTCTGTATCCTGCCTCAAAGCATTTATGTATCTCGTTCCTACAAAACCAATTATGATAATGAGACTAGATAATAATCCAACCCCTAAGGTTAGTTTTGTTTTAATTTTCATTTATGAAAGAATTACAAGGTCAATATTATTGGTAGAAAGTTTTTTCAGGAGTTCATTAAATACATTTGTAGCAATAATAATTTTAAACAAGTTTAAATGTGGCTTGCCCAAACAAATGGTCGTAATTTTTCTTTCACTTGCCTGGTCTATGATGGCTTTAGAGATAGAGCTGCTTTCAACTTTTATAATCTCTGCCCCCAATTCAGTAGCCAGCTTAAAATTATTAATGAGATGTCTTTGTTTATCTAAAGCAATTTTGTCGGCAGTCTCTTTTGGTGTTTGAACGTACAAAACATACCACTTGCTATGGTAGTAATTGGCCAGGCGGGCTGTTTTACGGATCACCGTTTTTGCCGTTATTTCATTGCTACTGATACAAGCCAGGAATCGTTCATGTCTTAAAGCATTAGGTTTGGTAACTTCTGTTTCTACTTTTCGCTCTACCTGAGAAGCTACTTCTTTCAATGCAAGTTCACGCAGTTGTAGAATATGATCACTCTTAAAAAAATTATTCAGCGCCGTTTCTATTTTTACTGACTCATAAATTTTGCCTTCTTTCAGACGGGTAATCAATTCGTCGGCAGTAAGATCAATATTCACTACCTCATCTGCCTGAGCTAAAACACTATCAGGTATACGCTCCTTGACTTCAATGCCGGTTATGGATTTTATTTCTTCATTCAGACTTTCAATATGCTGAATATTAACAGCAGAGACCACATTGATGCCTGCTTCCAATATTTCAATCACATCCTGCCATCTTTTTTCGTTTTTACTTCCTTCAATATTTGTATGTGCCAGCTCATCAATGATAACCACTTCGGGTCTTAAATTAATAACTGCTTGCACATCCATCTCTTCCAATTCTTTCCCTTTGTAAAATAGTTTTCGTCTTGGAATAATTGGTAACCCTTCCAAAAGATCGTGTGTCTCTTTTCGGTTGTGCGTTTCTACATAACCTATTTTTACATCAATCCCGTTTTTCATCAAAGTTCGGGCTTCCTGCAACATACGGTACGTCTTGCCTACACCGGCACTCATGCCAATGTAAATCTTAAACTTTCCCCTTCGTGACTTTTTTATAAGGTCAAGAAAATGCTGAACGGTTTGTTCCTTATCCGTCATAATCTTAAAACCAAACGGTCATATTAGAAATCAACCATGTCATGTTGTTGGAAGGATTATTGTTATTGTCAAGGTAGAGTTTGCTATTTGATATAAATTGTCGACCCTCGAATCTGAACATCGCATTTTCGTTTACTTTTATATTTAAACATACACCACCACTGAAGGTTTTAAAGGCCCCGACAGGATTGACGGGTGTGATTTGAATGTTATTTTCGTCATTAAAATATTCCACTCTGGCAGACACAGAAAACCTTTCGGTAAATGAATAGCGACCTATGGCATTGCCTTGCCACCAAATATTGGAAGATTGTACAGTTGGGCTGCCGGATTTTACTTGATTACCCACATAAACACAAGCTGTAGCAGAAAATTTATTTTTGTTGTATATCCAATATAAATCTGTAAAATATCTTGTTCTAAAATCAGGTGAAGTAATCGATCTTTCGTCACCTATGTAGGTATTCCAGTTGATCAGGTTATTGTCATCAGGTCTGAATTCTATTTGGGTACCAATAGATTTACCTGAATTATTGTCCTGGATTTGTTGCCATCCATTGAGTAAATATAAATAAGCATTCACCTTTTTACTGATTAGAAAAGACAGTTTCACCCCAGATAAATAATAAGGCACGTATTCAGGTGCAAAACTTCTTGTGTACATTAAGTGGTCTTTACTTATGGCACTTTCATTGGTGTAAGGTGAACCCAAAACGCCGGCATCCAACCATATTTCTTTTGTCCTGGACAACTTGATTCCTGCTGATCCTTCCACAATATTACGTAAAGTACCTGGCTCAGCCGCATAATTTGCATTCATGTACGTTCCAAATCCCGGAACAACACGTGCCCTGAAATTTTTGGAACTATAACGCAGATCAAGGTATGCTAAATTGAGTGTAAGTTCATTATTACGAGCCATGTTCACAAAATAGGGAACGTTATTTCCATTCGTATTTGAGAATGTGTTTCCGTAATACATATCTACATACCCGCCAATAGTCAGTTTATTGACAGTTGTTCCTGCCTCAGTATCCATCAGACCTGTATTGGTTACTTGAGCAAAAAGCTGATTGGATACCATCAAAAATACTATGATTATTATATGCTTAAACATGATGATTTTATTTTTATGCTATATTTGGTTGTAAAATTATCAATTTTTTCATTCGGTTTTCAGCAGTTGCTGAAGATGTAAAATTAATATTAATTACACTTATTACTATACATAATATTGCCTATAGATTATCCACTGCAAGGTTTAATTTGAGCACATTTATCTTTTCAGTACCAAATAGTCCTAGCAATGGTTTTTCTGTCAATTTTTGTACTACTAATTCTAAATCTTTTTCTGAAAGATTTCTAATTTTTGCAATACGGGGAATCTGGACAAGAGCCGCTTGAACCGAAATATTCGGATCCAGGCCGCTACCACTGGCAGTTACCAAATCAGAAGGAATATCCTCTTTTTTGATCTCAGGATTGTGAACTAAAAAAGTATCAATTCTTGCTTGCACTTCTGCAAGATAATCAGGATTTGAAGGGCCTTTATTGCTACCGCCTGAACCTGCTGCATTGTAACCAACTGCTGATGGACGAGAATTAAAGTATTTATCAGCAGTAAAACTTTGACCAACATTTTCATAGTATCCTGAATTATTTTTTGCAAACGACATGTTATCAGGTACAAGTTTTGAAATGCCAAATACTGAAAGTGTGTAGATGCCACAGAAGAACACTAAACAAACGAGTGTTAAGCGAATGGCTGGTATTAAATTATTTTTCATTGTCTTAATTTTTTAGATGAATACTGAAACTAAAAGGTCAATGGCTTTGATGCCGATAAATGGAATGATAACGCCACCAAGTCCATAAATTAGCAAGTTTCTGCGAAGCAGTGCACTTGCTCCAATGGGTTTATAGACAACGCCTTTCAACGCCAATGGAATAAGCATTGGAATGATGATGGCATTGAAAATTACGGCTGAAAGAATGGCACTTTCAGGACTATGTAAGTTCATAATATTCAATCCTTGTAGTGAGGGAATGGCAACTATGAAAAGTGCCGGAATAATAGCAAAGTATTTCGCCACATCATTGGCAATACTGAAAGTGGTAAGTGTTCCCCTTGTCATTAGCAATTGTTTTCCTATTTCAACTATTTCAATAAGTTTGGTGGGATCATTATCTAAGTCTACCATATTGCCCGCTTCTTTGGCTGCTTGCGTTCCGCTGTTCATGGCTACCCCTACATCTGCTTGAGCCAATGCAGGCGCATCATTTGTACCGTCACCCATCATTGCCACCAAACGCCCTTCTGCCTGTTCTTTTTTGATGTAATTCATTTTGTCTTCAGGCTTGGCTTCTGCAATAAAATCATCAACTCCCGCTTTCTCGGCAATGAATTTGGCGGTTAAAGGATTGTCTCCAGTAACCATTACGGTTTTAATTCCCATTTTTCGCAAACGTTCAAATCGTTCCTGAATGCCGGGTTTAATGATGTCTTGCAACTCAATTACCCCAATTACCTTTTCGTTTTCAGAAACGACTAAGGGAGTACCGCCATTGCTTGAAATGATTTTAACTTGTTCGGCTGTTTCAGTAGGAAAACTATTCCCTGCGTTTTCTGATAGATTTTTGATAGCATCAGAAGCTCCTTTTCTAATTCTTGTATTTTCAAAATCAATTCCGCTGCTTCTCGTCTCTGCTGTAAACATTATGAAACGTGGATTTTCAGTTTTAAAACTCAGCGGATTTACTTTAGCTAATTCGATGATGGATTTTCCTTCGGGTGTTTCATCACTCATTGAACTCAGCACCACACATTTAATAAAATGTTTTTCATCTATTCCATTGGCTGGATAGAAGTTTGTTGCTTTCCTGTTTCCAATTGTAATAGTTCCAGTTTTGTCTAATAAAAGAACATCAATATCGCCAGCAGTTTCCACTGCTTTGCCACTTTTGGTTATCACATTTGCCCGTAAAGCTCTGTCCATTCCTGCAATGCCAATAGCAGAAAGTAAACCGCCAATAGTTGTAGGAATTAAGCATACAAATAATGAGATGAAAGCGGCAATTGTGATTGGAGTGTTTGCGTAATCTGCAAAAGGTTTTAGCGTAACTGTAACAATGATGAATACTAAAGTAAAACCAGCTAAGAGAATAGTCAATGCAATTTCGTTTGGTGTTTTTTGTCGGCTTGCACCTTCCACCAAAGCAATCATTTTATCCAAAAAACTTTCACCTTGTTCGGTGTTTACTTTTACGGTAATTCTATCGGACAATACTTTAGTACCGCCTGTTACTGAACTTTTATCGCCACCTGCTTCACGTATTACTGGAGCACTTTCACCGGTAATGGCACTTTCATCAATGGTTGCCAAACCTTCTACTATTTCGCCATCCATTGGAATGATGTCTCCTGCTTCGCAAAAGAATAAATCACCTTTTTTTAGTTGGGATGATGGAATTATTTGCATTTCATCAGAGTAGATTTTGCCCATTGCAGAAACCTTTTTAGCAGGGGTTTCTTCTCTTGTTTTTCGTAAACTGTCGGCTTGTGCCTTTCCCCTTGCTTCTGCTATAGCTTCTGCAAAGTTTGCAAATAACAAAGTTAGCAAAAGCACCAGAAATACAATGAAGTTATAGGCAAAACTGCCTTGCGATTGTTCTCCGAGCAATATCCAAATGCAAACAAAGAACATAATGGCTGTTCCTATTTCAACTGTAAACATTATAGGATTGCGGAACATTATTTTCGGATTTAATTTCACAAAAGACTGTTTGAATGCTTCTTGCATTAAGTCTTTTTGAAATAGAGATGTATTTTTTGTCATTTTTTGAATTATTTAATCATTGAGAAATATTCTGCAATCGGGCCTAATGTCAAAGCAGGGAAAAATGCTAATGCAGCAACAATTGCAATTACCGCAAACACCATTAAGCCAAAGGTTGAAGTGTCTGTTTTGAGTGTTCCATTACTTTCGGGAATGTATTTTTTACTCGCCAAAATACCTGCGATGGCTACAGGACCGATGATAGGCAGGTATCGAGCCAATAGCATCACCAAACCACAAGCGATATTCCAAAATGGTGTATTGTCGCCCAAACCTTCAAAACCGCTTCCATTGTTTGCACTTGATGAAGTAAATTCATAAAGCATTTCACTAAATCCATGATAGCTTGGATTAGCTAACCAGCCTGCATATTCAGTTGGATTACCGGCATATAAGAAACTTGAAATGGCTGTACTGACTAAAATCAAAAATGGATGAAGCAAAGCAATGATCATTGCGATTTTCATTTCTTTAGCTTCTATTTTTTTGCCTAAAAATTCAGGAGTTCTACCCACCATTAAACCACTTATGAATACTGCCAGAATGATGAAAATGTAGAAGTTTAAAAAGCCAACGCCCACGCCACCATAAAAACAATTTATCATCATGCCTAATAAGGTGAACATTCCAGTTAAAGGTGTCATGCTGTCGTGCATAGCGTTTACCGAGCCGTTGCTGGTGCAGGTTGTATTTATAGCCCAATAAGCAGATGCAGCAGAACCAAATCGAACTTCTTTGCCTTCCATGCTTCCCATGTTCTGTTGAATGCCCATTTGAGTAATGGCTGAATTTCCATTCATTTCAAAATAGATGGAAGGAATGAGTAGCAAGAAAAAACCAACTGTCATTACCCCAAAAATTGTCAGTGCTAATTTTCTTCTTTTCAACACATAACCCATTGCAAAAACCATTGCAATAGGAATTAAGAAAATCGAAATCGTTTCAACGATATTGGTAAAGTAACTTGGGTTTTCCATCGGATTGGTGGAATTGGGTCCATAAAATCCACCGCCATTTGTTCCTAATTGTTTGATGGCAACAAAGGCAGCTACAGGCCCACGGCTAATTTGTTGTTCTTGCCCTTCTAATGTTGTGATAGTGTCTTTGCTTTCCAAGGTCATTGGTGTTCCATTGAATGCCAATAAACTTGCAATCACAATGGCCAATGGAAATAAAATACGAGTACTACTTCTTACAAAGAAAGAATAGAAGTTACCCAAGGTTTGGGTGGTTCGTTCTTTCATTGCTATAAATACGACTGCACATATTGCTATTCCTGTTCCTGCACTGATAAACTGCCACAACATCAATAACAATTGCCCCAAATAAGATAAGCCTGTTTCACCTGAATAATGTTGCAGGTTGGTATTGGTTACGAAACTCACCGAAGTATTAAAAGCTAAATCGGCACTCATAGATGGATTGCCATCAGGATTAAGCGGCAACCAACTCATATTTGTAAGTACCAGCATGGTTATGACAAACCAAACCGCATTAATGGTTAGTAACGCCACCAAATGCTGTTTCCAGTTCATTTCTTTAGTAGGGTCTATGCCGGACAACTTGAAGAATAATTTATCAAGCGGATTGAAGATTTTATCGAGCCAAGTGTTTTCGTAATTGAAAACCTTACCGATATAGCGACCTAATGGAATTGCCAAAGCAACTACAGTCGCATACATTAAGATTACGCCAAGTATTTCTGTGTTCATAATTTTAAAATTTTTCAGGTTTAAGGAGTACATAAACTATGTAGCCAAATACCCCGATTGCGATGATGAATAATGCT
>JADKEB010000023.1 GCA_016718205.1 Saprospiraceae bacterium | reverse complement strand
CACAGACACTTAGTGACTGATGGAAGATGATAAAGGACAATATTAAAGCGACTATTTTCATAAAACAACTGCAAAGATAAGGTTTTTTAAATCATTTGTCAAGATGAGTATTTTTTTAACTAAAGATTATCAAATTGAATGTGTGGTATAACAACTTGCAAAAATGCTCTTATTTACCATCATTCCCTTAAGAGCCTGTCAAGCTATGCTTGAGGGTAAAGAAGGGCTTTTACTACTTTGTGCAATTTGTTATATACAAACTAAATTGAATGTGTGATAGTATTTAGGTTAAAAGTAGTTACATTTGTATAAAATTTTAAAATATGTCAGACGCTTGGAAAGTAGGGAAGGATGGGAAAAAAGGAATCAGAAAAACGGAAGAATACTGTGTTTTAATAGGTATCATCTCAAAAGATGAAGAGGAAGCTCAAGTGATGGAATATCTCGATGAGCTGGAGTTTCTTGCAACAACTGCCGGAGCGGTGACTAAAAAAGTTTTTACCCAAAAGATGCCTCATCCCAATGTAAAAAGTTTTGTAGGTTCCGGAAAGCTCGATGAGATCAAAACATATATCGAACAACATGAAGACATCACATTGGCCATATTTGATGAAGACCTGACCGGAAAACAAAATAGTCATCTCGAGGAGTATCTCAAAGTCAAGATCGTGGACAGAAGTACTTTGATTCTGGATATTTTTGCCGACCGGGCTCAGACTGCTCAGGCAAAGACACAGGTAGAGCTCGCGCAGATGCAATACCTTCTGCCAAGATTGAGAGGGCTATGGACACACCTTGAGCGCCAAAGAGGTGGTATAGGTATGAGAGGTCCGGGCGAGATGGAAATCGAAACTGACAGAAGGATAATAAGGGATAAGATTGCACTTCTCAAAAAGAGGCTGGAAAAAATCGATCAGCAAGCACAGACCCAACGCAAAAATCGCGGTGAACTGATAAGGGTATCTTTGGTGGGATATACCAATGTAGGTAAATCTACATTGATGAATGTGTTGAGTAAGTCGGATGTATTTGCCGAAAACAAACTTTTTGCGACACTTGACACTACAGTGAGAAAAGTCGTTTGGGAAACTATGCCATTTTTGCTTTCAGATACTGTAGGATTTATCAGGAAATTGCCACATCATCTGGTTGAAAGTTTTAAATCTACGCTGGATGAAGTTAGGGAAAGCGATATATTGGTACATGTGGTAGACATAGCACATCCTCAACATGAAGATCACATACTGACAGTACAGAATACACTCAATGACCTTGGCGCATCCGACAGGACCACTCTTATGGTATTCAATAAAGTGGATCTGTATCGTGAAAAATATTTTGACGACTTTCTGGATTCAGACACAAAAGCTGAAATCATGCAGGAGATCAGGGATAAATTCAGCAATACGTACAATTTTCCCAATGTGCTTATCTCAGCCACCAACAAAGAAAACATAGATGAACTCAAAGAAGTACTCAAGGAAATGATCATCAGGGAATACGAAGTCAGGTATCCGTTTCAAATTAAAAGCTGGTAATAGTCTAAATGCTAATACCCTTAACCTGCCACGTAAAAGTTCTTCAACATGAATATCCTCCAAAAATACGCTCATCTTCTTGTACACTACTGTCTTGAAATTAAACCAGGTGAAAAATTGTATGTCACTACTACAACACTGGCAGAACCACTGCTTAGGGAAGTCTACAGAGAAGCAATACGTGCAGGTGCTTATGTAGAGTATCACATGAGTTTCAGAGAGCAAAACAGCATTTTCATATCGGAAGCCAATGATGATCAACTGGATCATATCTATCCCGCTTACAAAGAAATGATGGCTACCTTTGATGCATATCTGGTCATCAGGGCACCATTTGATATTAGGGAAGATCAGGGCAACGATCCTCAAAAAACAGCAAGGAGGCAAAAGGCTTTATTTGTAGTCAATCAAATATATACTGAAAGAATTGCTGATAGAAGTCTAAAGAGATGTCTGTGTCAATATCCCGCACAGACAGCGGCACAAGAAGCTGGAATGAGCCTGGAAGAGTATCAGGATTTTGTGTATAATGCATGTCACTTATCAGCTGAAGATCCTGCCGCGACATGGAGGAAGGTCAGAGAAATGCAGCAAGGCATCACCGATTATCTCAATCATAGTGATCAGATCAGGTATATCAACAAAAGATCAGATATCAGCTTTAGTGTCAAAGGAAGGACATGGATCAATTCTGATGGGAAGGCAAATATGCCAAGTGGAGAAGTGTTTACCGGTCCTATTGAAGATTCTGTCAATGGCCATATTTATTTCAATTATCCGATCGTGTATATGGGACATGAGGTGGAAGGAGTGACACTTCATGTGAAAGAAGGAAAAGTAGTGCAATGGGAAGCCGAAAAAGGTCAACATTTTCTGGATGAAATTTTTAAGATAGATGGCGCAAGATATTTTGGTGAAGTAGCTATTGGTACCAATTACAATATTCGGCAGATTACTAAAAATATCTTGTTTGATGAAAAAATCGGTGGCTCCGTCCACATGGCCATTGGTCAGTCCTACAAACAAACAGGAGGCAAAAACCAATCACCTATACATTGGGATATGATCACCGATATGAAAGATGGCGGTCAAATATGGGCCGATGGTAATTTAATTTATCAAAATGGACAATTTTTGATTTAGACTTTGAATTTTTTTTACATATTTGTCGCATATAAACAAACTTTTATGTCAAAACAATGAGTAATTATCAAAAATATTTCAATACCCTGCATTTGTATTCCATTTTGAGGCTCAGCAAGTGGAAAGACTATTTTCATTTGAATTTCTTCTAACCACCCAAAAGTACCAAAACACATCATATGAAACGCCTTCTTACGAATCTTACATTTTGGGTATTGACCGCCATTACTATAGGTATTTTATTGGGACATTATGCTCCTGAGATAGCTTTAAAACAAGTGATGGCTTCCGACTGGAAAGCGCATTTTTTGGGGCAGGAACTTAAGGTAGGGAAAACGTTGAGTGAGTTTTTTGGAGGATTGTTTATTTCAGTAGTTAAGCTTTTTATTAATCCTATCATCTTCCTGACGATTACTTTGGGTATTGTGTCCATGGGTGATCTCAAAAAAGTTGGAAAAATAGGAGCTAAAGCCTTGCTTTATTTTGAGGTAGTTACCACGATCGCATTGATCATTGGTATCGTTGTAGCCCACCTTATAAGACCTGGAGATGGCGTGGATGGTGCTTCGGGATCAGCGCAGGATATGAGTACTTATACGACCAAAGGCCAAAGTTTTGATTGGTGGAAATTTTTTATGGACAACTCAACCTTGCAGGTGCTCATACTTGCGCTCGTACTGGGTGTAGTATTTAGCAAGATCAAAAACAACCAGCAGATCATACATTGGCTCAATATTGGATCCAAATATGTTTTTAAGGGCTTACATAGAGTTATGTTATTTGCCCCAGTCGGTGCTTTTGGTGGTATGGCTTATACTATCGGTAAATTTGGGTTGTCCGCACTTTTTCCTTTAGCAAAACTGATGATAACGGTATACACAACCATGGCTTTATTTATATTTGTTGTGCTATGGTACATACTCAGGTACTATAAGGTCAGTTTGATGGGTTTTCTCAAATACATCAGAGAAGAGCTTCTGATAGTCCTTGGAACATCATCATCAGAGTCTGCTTTGCCCAATCTCATGGAGAAACTAGAGCGCATGGGATGCTCCAAATCCGTGGTGGGATTGGTAGTTCCGACAGGTTACTCTTTCAATCTTGACGGTACGACCATTTATCTGAGCATGGCTATTATTTTTCTCGCTCAGGTATATGGAGTGCATCTTACTTTTGGACAAATGTTGTCCATCATCAGCATCCTGATGGTCACTTCCAAAGGTGCAGCAGGTGTCACCGGTAGTGGATTTATAGTACTGGCATCCACACTCACCGCTCTGAATGGTGTGATACCTGTAGAAGGACTCGCTCTATTGCTGGGCGTGGATAGATTTATGTCAGAAGCCCGATCTATCACCAACTTCATAGGCAATGGAGTAGCTACTATCTGGCTTGCCAACAATGAAAATGAATTTGATCGTGCTAAGATGGAATATGCCTTTGGTCACGTGGAAGAAAGCGAAGATATCATTATGGATAATTTGAGTGATTGAATATGACAAAGCAGCACTCAGATTTAGCAGAGACAATCATAGGTCTAATAAATGCAGACATCGAGCTCAGAGACCAACTGATTCAAAGCGGAAAACTCAGTGGTGGGTATAATAGTACAATGGCTCGACTGCACAACAAAAATGCACAGATATTAAATGAAATCATAGACAAAATAGGTTACCCAACTACCGAAAAAGTAGGCAAATTGGCATATGAAGCTGCATGGATGGTGATTCAACATGCTATCGGTCAACCAGTCTTTATGAAAAAATGTGCGAAATTGCTGGAAGAACTACACGATGATAGAGAACACAAAATTTATCTGGCATACCTTACAGATAGAATAGCTGTTTTTGAAAATCGACCCCAACTCTATGGTACTCTCAATTTGATTGGGACGAAAATGGGGCATTAAGTCCAAATCATTTTGATGACTTGTCTATGGTGAACCAAAGAAGAATTTCTATCGGACTAAACACGCTTGAAGCACAGACAGAATATATGCACCGACAGGCAAAAAATGAAAATCAATCGCCGCCGGATGATTTGAAAAAGCGAAATATGAAAATGGAAAAATGGAAAAAAGCAATGGGTTGGATATGATAAAGAACTACTAAAGAGCTAATAGTACCTTCTTCACTTGCCACCCATCTTATAGCATTTGTATCCTTCACACTCCCATAGTAAAGTAGCATTTTTATCAACTACTTTGACATCTGATGGAGCGATATATATCCCACTCAAGGGCGGATTGGAAGATTGGAAGTGACATTTTCCTCTTGGAAGAATGGAGTACCAGTAGAAAGCGTTTTCGTGGAGAGTGATGTGGTCACCGGCAATAATAATATGTTTATTAGAACAAGCTTGATACCGCTCTGCCGTACTCCGGACATCATAGTAGTACAAAGTGTCTGGCAACAATCTACTGATACGCATATGTGTGCTGACAAGTATCAATAAAGCTGCTCCTAAAACTACATATTTTAGGTAATTGGCTTGATTTGCCAAATGTGCCAAAATCATAGATATTCCAATCCATATCAGAAGGCATAAGGGTGCCAGATTTCTGTAAAACGGCAGTTTCATGGTGACAAAGATGATCAAAACAGTGCCGGCAATCATCCCAGCCATGTACATCCACCAGCTTCTGATCTTTGAATCTTTATGCAGAAAAATAACTGATATCATCAAGCCAATAAGTACTATAGAAATAGCTACTGGAGCTGAGATACCAAACCATTCTTTCAAAAGGCCATCCATATAGGGCTGCCATGGTGTATTCATTGCAAAATCTGTAATACCCATAGAGGTAGAAGTAACATATTTATTGGCAAATAGAGACTTCCAACCCGACAACGTCAATACAGGAAGATAAAATACCCACACGATCAGAAATGTCACAACATTGTGAAATATAAAATGTATGAAGCGAGGCCGTTCATTTCTCTGTAATAATAAATATGACATACCTAAACCAAACCATAAATAAAGGAATGAAGGCATGATGGCCATACCACTTACAATACTGAAACTCCATAAGTAATGTCCGTATTTTTTTCCTGTCCAAAGGCCGGTTATCGCCAGAACGACACACATGATCAACATGCTGTATCCTCTTGCCTGTGTTGCAAAACCCAGCACGGGAAATTGGCTGATGACCAAAGCAGTGAATAAAATGTTTAGTATTTTGTTTTTAGAAACGGAAGACAATATATAGAATGTACACCATCCCACGATCATGTAGGCTATTAATGATATGATTCTGCCTGACTGTAGGTAATCATCAAAAACCCTGCCTGCAAAGGAATTGAGCAAATTGAATAATATATGGTTATTGGGTAGGGGATAATAAGATAAAGAAAGCCAAGGGGACCTAGCAGCGAAGTGATACGCCGAGAAGACTTCATCGTAGACATATGGACAGTAATGACCATACCACAACCAGGCACTGATACAAAAGATACCTATAGCAATGTGCCACATATTCACCCTAAGATGTAGTCTCAAGTTGGTGTCATCATCTCTGATTCTCCAAAGATAAACAGTGGTCAATGTCAGTAATAAAGAGAGTGTCAGAGAGAGAATATTGCCTGATTTTTTGACATCAGGGGAGAATATCGAGTCTTTCCAGGTATCCATTTTATAAAAATCAAACAAATTGCCGGTATACCATGATTTGATATCTTCCATACCTGACATAAGATAAATCAAAGTATATATCCATACTATTGCAGTAGTAATGGAAAAAAACCATCTGAAAACCTTAAAAGGGGAGATATTCATCGACCAAAAGTAGGAAAATTCTTACTTTTTTAAAAATTATGTTTCTGTTTGACCAAAAATATTGGTAAATTGATTGTGACTTTTGCTTAATGATAATGTCAAATAATCAATCATTCACCAAATCAAAAACTAAAATTATGTTACTTCAAGCAACAAATGTAGTCACTGCTCCAATCAACCTACTTTCTCAAATCACTAACATAGCGATAGAATATGCCCCTAAATTAGCTGGTGCTATCGTCGTATATATTATTGGTTCATTTATCATCGGATGGATAGGACAGGCTGTGAACAAAGGTCTGAATGCAAAAAATGTTGATCCGTCACTTCAGTCATTTTTATATTCGATGGTCAAAGTATTGCTCAACGTCTTACTTCTGTTGACCGTGTTTGGTATGTTGGGTGTAAACCTTACTTCATTCGCTGCTATTCTTGCAGGCTTAGCAGTGGGTGTTGGAGCCGCATTAAATGGGACACTTGGCAACTTTGCGGGCGGTGTAATGATGTTATTATTTAAACCATTCAAGCTTGGTGATCTGATAGAAGCACAAGGACACGTAGGGAATGTCACAGAACAAGGCATTTTCAATACTTTCCTGCTTTCGCCCGAAAACAAAACTGTAATTCTGGCAAATGGTGCGCTATCTACCGGAACCATTGTAAATTATACTACGCACGGTAACCTCAGAGTAGATATTAATATGGCGATTGATCCCGGAGTAAGCATTGAGAAAGCCCGAAAAGTAGCCATAGATGCCATGTTGGTCCTTCCTGATGTATTACACACACCTACCCCTGAAGTAAGTGTTTTAAAAGTCGGAGACGGTATGACGACGCTTGCCATCAGACCATACTGCGCTCAAAAAGATTACTGGACTGTATTTTTTGGAGCTCAGGAAGCTGTAAAAAATGCATTTGATAAACATGGTGTTGCTGGACCCATTCCTCACAGAGTGATCATCAATAAATAGTTTGTAATTATCTATTCATCTATTACCCCATCATTCTTCTTAACATGGATTGCAAATTTATATAGAAATTAAGGGTCAACAATGAATCAGCCCAAATTACAATAAAAAAGTGTAGCGTTGTGTTTGACATTTTCAAAGGTGATCTAAGGCTAAAAGGTAGAATTTATTTTTTCTTAAGACTTGTTCTATCTTTTATCTTTTACACAAGTCCTTCAATTCTTTCTTTGGGGGGGGGGGGGGGGGGGGGAACTTTTACCCAAGAGCGGGGCCGGGGAAAGTAAAAAAAAAAAAAAAGGGGGGGCACTCAAATAAAAAAAAAAAAAAATCAAAAAAAAAGCACAAAAAAAAAAAAAAGGGGGGAACCGGGGGCTCACCAAAAGCTTTGAAACAAAAAAGGAGAAAAAAAAGAAACACAAAAAAAAAACTTTTAAGAAAAGAACAAAAAGGGGGAAAAAAAGCCAAGAAGGCATCCAAACCAGTTTTTTCGGGAAAAATTTTTTTTGTTATATTGACGATTATATCGACGAGAATTTATTTTGCAAATAATTCTGTCGCCATTATACTCAAAATGAATAAATTGATAAGAGTATGTTTAAAATTTTTTCTTAGTTGTAAATCAAGAGATTATGGTTCTGACAATAAAATAATCAACGCATTTAGCCTGCCCCCAATTTTTTATTTTGGGGGGGATGAACTAAATAAGGCGATTATTTTGAAGTCAGGTTCATAATACATTGATTTTAAGACAATAAAAATTTAAACATACTCTAAATTAAATTTTCGTAAACCCATTTATTTTGAGTATATTTTATTTATAAAACTCCAATATCAATGCCAAAATACCAATCGTCAGACACAAAGGAGTATAAATTTGGGTATCTTTCAAACCAAATTTTGTGTGCTTTATCTTTTTGAATAAGCCAACATACTGAAACTCACCGATGGATCTGATGATAAATATTACGGCGATCACCCTGAGACCGTATTTATATATGATTTCATGGCCAAATGGCAAAGTGACATCAGTAATATGCATAAGCACCATCAAACCAAAAAACAATAACCCAACAGCTACAATCAATGTAGGTATCATTCCCGGCATTACGGCATTACTTTGGTTTTCAAAAGTAGGAAATACGCCTTCGCTTGCCCACCTGCCTCCGAATGCCCAGTAAATATGCATACCTGATAGGAAAGTAAATATGATTATTAAAATTAAAGCTGCTATAGTGGTCATATTTGTTTTTTCTAAGAATTTTACACTCTCAAATCATCATAAAAAAAGTCCCTTAAGCACTCCCTTCTCCGTGCTCCTT
Source organism: Saprospiraceae bacterium (assembly GCA_016718205.1). Lineage (GTDB taxonomy): Bacteria > Bacteroidota > Bacteroidia > Chitinophagales > Saprospiraceae > OLB9. The sequence goes on along the minus strand of JADKEB010000023.1, from coordinate 52,110 downwards.
TCTCCCCTCTCCTTGTTCCATTCTCCTTGTTCCATTCTCCTTTCTTCCTTTCTCCCATCTCCTTGTATTTAAAACTGAACCCTCCATAGTATATCGGGGAAGAATCCTATCTGATACAAGGTATCTATTTTATTGCTCACTCTATTGTATCTCATCGAAAACACATTTTGTTGGTTAGTTACATTTTGGAAATCCAAAAAGAACTGTTGGCTGACTTTTTTACCATTCAAACGGACTCCGATCTTCGCGTCTAATCTGAAATAATTGGTCAGTTTATTGCTGAATGCCTTGTCGTTTTCCAGGATTTCAAAACCAAATTGTCGGGACGCTTCGAGATTTACGGGTGTGATAAATCTGCCACCAGCAAAGGTACATTTAAAATCAGTGGTCAATACCATCTTTTTATCTGCTTTCCACTCTTTACCGCCCAATACATTGAAAACATATTCATTATTGAAGGCAGTATTTCTTTCTATTCCATCACTTCCTTTGTACTTACTTTGAAAAACTGAGCCTGTAAACAATCCATAATATGATTTGCTAAAAAATTTTTCCACTGTCCATTCAAAACCATAATTATGTCCTGTGCCATCATTGGTAAGATCTCCGATAGCAGGAAAAACAAAATCTGCTCCTGCATTCAGAATGGAAAAAGAAGATAGCGATTTTTCAATAGGGACATTAAACAGATGCTGATAGTAAGATTCCAATTTTACTCTCCAGTCATTGGCTGGTTTGTAGTCAATTCCCGTGACAAAATGGTGAGATCTTGTAAATCCCAAATCCGCATTGGAAGCCAAAAACTGACCATTCTCATTCGGTGTCAATAAAAAGAAAACTGGTAGCGGTTGTACCTGCGAATGTAAGCCATAACCAGCATTGAATGAAGTTTTACCGCTGATAGCATAAGTATAACCTAATCTTGGTTCGATTGCTGCCTTTGTATTGAACGTCTGTATCTGACCATGTAGCCCAAGGATCCAGGTTGATTTTTCATTCGATTTATATTTGAACGATGTATAAGGCTCTATGGTCATAATACGACCATCAATATCTCTGGACGGGAGAAAATCAGGACGACCATCCTTATCCAAATCAGGATTGTTATCACGACTATCTACTGTAGAAATGAGTGAGCGGTTATCTATGGTCAATCCTATACGACTACTGAGCTTGGCACTGTATTTACTATTAAGCAATGTGTGCAGATTGATACGATTCAAGTCATCATTAACATCTGTGAAGGTATAACTTTCTGCATAAGTTGTATCAGTAAAGCGCTTTTCATCAAAGTTGTTTTTAGATTTTGAAAATGAAATTGTTGACCTGATGAAATGTTTGTCATTGACCTTGTAGGTATGTTTGATTCCTGCAACAGCAAATTGTGATTGGGCTCGGGAGTCTGCATCTTTTGCTGCAAAAAAGTCTTCATCTTCCAACTCTTTACCTATGAAATTGATATCACTTACACCACGGATGCCAAAGATTCGAAAATTACCAAATTTAGAATTTCCTAAATCAATATTGAAAGTAAGATCCTGATATTTTGGTGTTGCATTGGTCCCAAATTTCAGTCCAAAGGTATTGGCTAATTGAACAAAACTATACCTATAGCTGACGAGATATGATTTATTCCCTGATTTTGCGATAGGGCCTTCGAACATAGCTTCCAATCCACTGAATGCTGCCAGCTGGAAGGTATACTCTGTTTTGTCTTTGTTGCCTGATCTGAATCCTACATCAAATACACCGGAAACAGCATTGCCATATTCTGCAGGAAAAGCAGAAGTCAGGAAATCAGAATTTTTGAGTAAGTTGGTGTTGAGTGCACTTACAGGACCACCTGTGGTACCCAAAGGGGTGGTGGGTGGCGCGAGGGGGACGCCTCATATTGCTTCAGTTTCTTCCACTTGTGTCAGATCCATGACCTCTTCTTCCTGAATTATTTCATCCAATTCAACTTTTAGATTGTCAATGATAAATACCTGACGTTCCGGTGTATTTTTGCCCATGTAGTAGCCCAACAGGTCTTCTATTTTTGTTTTTTCGCCCAGTATGACCGGCTCGAGCTTGATATCGGCACCTATGAAGTCCTCAAATTCTTTGGGAGATATTTCACCCAGTCCTTTGAACCTTGTAATTTCTGCTTTGCCTCGCAGCTTTTTTATAGCTTCCTGCTTTTCCTGCTCGCTGTAGCAATAGAATGTCTTTTGTTTGTCCCTGACCCTGAAAAGCGGTGTATCCAGGATGTACAGGTGGCCGGACTTCACCAGATCGGGAAAAAACTGAAGGAAAAATGTCAGCAGCAGCAATCGGATATGCATACCATCCACATCGGCATCTGTGGCTATGACTACGCGGTTGTATCTGAGATTTTCTATACCGTCTTCTATATCCAGTGCATGCTGCAGCAGGTTTAACTCTTCGTTTTGATATACCACTTTTTTGGTCATACCATAACAGTTGAGCGGTTTGCCCCGGAGAGAAAATACTGCCTGCGTCTGCACATTTCTGGCTTTGGTGATCGATCCGCTCGCAGAGTCTCCTTCGGTGATAAATACCGTAGACTCCAGCTTCAGCTCATCATCAGCTTTCCTGCCATCGGTCAGGTGTATCCTGCAATCGCGAAGTTTTTTATTATGGATATTGGCTTTTTTTGCCCTTTGATTGGCTATTTTTTTGATGTCTGCTATTTCCTTTCTTTCTCGCTCTGATTGCTGTATCTTGCGCAACAAAGCATCTGCAATTTCTTTGTTTTTGTGCAAGAAATTGTCCAGGTTGGTCTTGAGAAAGTCCATCACAAATGACCTGATCGTAATACCGTCCGGGGTCATGTTTTGAGATCCCAGTTTGGTTTTAGTCTGGGATTCGAAGACGGGTTCTTCTACTTTGAGACTGAGAGCTCCGACTATAGATGTCTGTACATCCCTGGAGTCAAAGTCCTTTTTGTAGTAATCCCTGAGCGTCTTGACGATCGCTTCTCTGAATGCTGCCAGGTGTGTGCCCCCTTGTGTGGTATTCTGACCATTGACAAAAGAATAGTACTCCTCACCGTATTGCATGCTGTGTGATATGGCCACTTCTATATCTTCTCCCTGAAGATGGATGATGGGATAGAGTAGATTTTCGACATCGGTTTTCCTCTCCAACAGGTCGCGCAGCCCGTTTTTGGATACGAGGGTTTTGCCATTGTAATTGAGCTTGAGTCCCGCATTGAGATAAGCGTAGTTCCAGAGCTGATTTTCGACATATTCACTTCTGTATTTGAAGTGTTTAAAAATATTTTCATCAGCTATAAACTCTATGCTCGTTCCATTGGGTTCAGTGGTTTTTTCAAGTTTGTAATCTTTGGTGATGACTCCTTCTTTAAACTCGGCCATCTTGCACTCTCCATCTCTGAATGAAAGTACCTTAAAGTAGCTGGAAAGTGCATTGACCGCTTTGGTACCTACACCATTGAGCCCCACTGATTTTTTAAATGCCTTGGAATCATACTTACCACCGGTGTTGATCTTCGAAACACAATCTATGACCTTACCCAAGGGAATTCCTCTTCCAAAATCCCTGATCGTAACTTTGCCGTGCTCTATCTGAATATCTATATTCTTACCATTGCCCATGACATACTCGTCTATTGAGTTGTCTATCACTTCTTTGAGTAAGACATAGATACCATCATCCTGTGAGGAACCATCGCCGAGCTTACCGATATACATACCGGGACGTATACGTATATGTTCCTGCCAGTCAAGACTTTTTATATTATCTTCATTATAAATTACCGGAGTAGGTTCACTCATCTGTATTTGGTTTGTCTGAATGATGAAAGTGCAAATATATAAAAATTATTTTATATGTTGATCGGGTTAAGAAGTTAAGAGTATGTTTAAATTTTTATGTTTGAGCGAAAGTAAGGAAATTTAATTTTGGACAAGATGACTGAATGTTCTCGTCTATGACGAGAATTGAGTAAAATACTTTACTCAATAAAGCGTTGTACTGAGCATAGTCGAAGTAAAGGAACTGCGAGCAGCTGCTCGCAGCGAATACTGAATATAGCCGGTCAAGACGATTTTTTAAAAAAATGTCTGGATCGGGACAGAAACGTCCCGAAAGCTCAAGCTTAGCTTGACGCGGGACGGCGAAAAATATAACCCTGGCCTGCCTGTCGGCAAGGCAGGCCAAAATAAAATTTGCCACTTGGAGCCAAATGATAAAAGTTTAAACATACTCTAAGTGGGTATAACAGATCGGATTATAAATATTGCTTATACATGTCATTTGAGAGAAAATGAAAAAAAGTGCCTGTTCCGGTATGCAAGGTAATTGCGAAATCACTCCTGCCTGACAAAAGCACTGACTTGTCCTGCCCTGAAAGATGGCAACAAGGATGCCAACAGTCCTATGACCATTACTGTCAAAGTGACAACTATAAAGTCTGACATCTTCAATTCTATAGGATACGCATCGACCAAAAAACCATCAGGAATGCTGACCAATCCATGTTCTTTCTGCAACCAGTATAAAAATATGCCCAGTAAATAACCCGCCATCATACCGATAAATGATATGAGTAGTCCCAGCATCAGAAAGATCATCTGTATGCCTTTTTTGGTCAAGCCCATCGACTTAAGAATGGCTATATCCTTTTTCTTCTCCAGGACGATCATCCATAGAGAGCCCACAAGGTTGAATGCAATAATCAATAAAGTGAGGCAAGCTATCAGGTAGCTGATCCATTTTTCAATATTCATGATTTTGATGAATCCTTCGTCTTGCTGGTATCTGTTGCTGATCTTGAAGTCTGAGCCTAATGCTGATTGCAGCTCCTTAATGACGCTTTTTTCTCTGGCTTCCGGTGTCAGTTTGAGTTCTATGGCTGTAAAATGATTTTCAAGATTTAAGAGATGATTTACAGCTTCATAGTTGACGATGATATATTGGGGATCTATATCACCCCCGACTGAAAAAGTACCCGAAGGATAAAAATTCATGCTATTGAATGGTTTTGCAAGCGGACCCTTATCTTCATCAGAAGGCATATAGGCGGTGATGGTGGTGAAGCCATCAGCAGGATTGATTGATAGTTTTGTGTTCATCTGAGATCCCAGAAGGCCGTATTCAGTATCTTCTCCAAACTTGGCAGCACCCAGGATAATTGAACTGTCGAGTCCGGTGACTTGCATATAGTTACTATCCACGCCCTTTATGATACCTACTTCCTGTGACCCCTTATAATCAAAAAAACAGGTCTCTTCGATGACAAATGACACTTGTGCAATACCTTTTATACCTTTTATTCTGGCCTCCTGGACACGATCACGGGACATGTATTTTCCTTCGTTGAGAGTAATTTTTACATCAGGATTAAAACTGGATAGCATACCGCTCAGCAATCCTTCAAAACCATTAAAAACAGATAAAATCAATATGAGTGCTGCAGTACCTATAGCCATACCTATGATAGAAATCCAGGTAATAATATTGATGGCATTGGTCGTTTTTTTGCCAGTGAGGTATCTTGATGCAATAGTCAAATACAGATTCATAGCTGCAAAATTAGTAAAAATATACTTTGGGCATCTTCAAAATTTTCTCATTTGACTAAAAGTAGTAAATTTACTCTTGGAAGGTGATACCATATTGTCTCTTTGGTGATACCTTATACAAATATGTTAGTCAAAAAACTTATTGTAAAATCAAAAAGAAAAGAGCACTTCCGCTGATGGAAATGCCCTTTTCGTTGGTTAATTGTTTTTTCTTGATGGAGAAATATGTGAAAAATCAGTCCTTTTTACCTATGTTATTGAGTTTTTCAGTCACTTTGCCCAATACGTCTTTTTGAGTAGAAATTTCTTTTCCTTTATTGTCCTGATCAACAAGATTTTTTTCTATATTTTTTTCTGCTTCAGCTATTTTTAATTTTGCTTTTTCAATATCTTTATGCAGGTCTTCATTTTTTTCTTTAAGTTTTTTCAGGTCTTTTTCGAGGTTTGAAAGATTTTTTTCTTCCATCTTGACCTCTTCTGCTACCACTTTTTTTCTTACTGAGACAAAATAATCTTTCATAAATTGACGCAAAGCAGTAGTTTGAGATGCATGTTCTGCTGCATTGACAAAAGCACCACCGAGGTCAATCCATACAAATGTAGTAGCCATACCTTTTCCTTCTTCAAACTTTGCATACAAGTCCAATGGGGAAGTACCATTGATCACAGGAATCTTGGTAGCCATCAGAAAGTGTTCACGTGCCTTACCGTTTTCCTTCATTTTTCCGTATTCTTTGACAAACTCGTAAAAGGTCTTTTCGGCAAGTTTTTTATCAGCACCCTGAATCTCTACATAAAATGCATTTTGGGGTCCAAGGCTCATAGACAATTTCTTTTCTACGATATCCTGAGCGGAAAGTACAGTACTCATCATAACGATGAAAATAAAAATCAGATTTTTCATTGGTATCACTCTTTTGGTTTTTTAAAAAATTATTTTTTTTACTATATTAAAGACATTTTTCGAGATGAATAGTCACATGATTTTAACTTAAAACTATCTTAATCTCAGGCTTTTTTGGAGTTCAGATAATTTATCAGGCCATCATAACCTGATAACTCTACTCCGGCTTTTTCAGCTTTTTCTCTGGCTGCCTTTGCTACTTTGATTGCCTTTTCAGTTTCATTTATTGATACAAGTATAGAACAAAATGTCCCCAGGGATTCAAGATCTTTTTTTGCTTCCCAGACGACCTCTGCATACTCTGAAGCATCAGCCATCATTTTTTTATTGTCTTTAAAATTTTTATTGATATCTTTTACAATATAAATCAAAGTTTCAGGATCTTTTCCGGCAGACTTGACCAGCGATTTATAACTTTGCGTATAGGGTGATTCCATTCGGAAGGTCTTATAATAAGACATGCCTGACTTAGCAATAAACTTGTCTGCGTCATCCGGAAATGTCTTTTTTGCTTTACTATTGGCTTCAGTAAGCATAGATTCCATTTCAAAATTGACTGCTTTTGCTACTGTTGCCTGACAGGCGCTTTTACATTTGTCTTCATATGTCTTTTTGCCAGTTACAGCTATGATTTTTGATTTATTGGAGATCACCTGATCAAAAAGTTTGCTATCTGCTTCTGTGGCAGCCTCGAGTATAAATAATAACTTTTGATTTTCCGTGATGTCAGGATTGGACAAAAGATAATCATTGGATATCTTCAAGCTTGGTTTACTTGCGGCGTTAAGTGCCTTCACATAGGCATATACCAAATCATAGCTCCTGTCTCCGGCAAGATATTTTTCTTCAAATTTTCTACTTTTGTCGTTCTTTTTATTGGCATCTTCGCCATGAGATATAAGTCCTTCCACCTGCTGGCCTCCGACCACTTTTTTGACAAGCTTACCTTCGCCATCCAGAAAGAGCAAGGTTGGATATGCTGACACGGGATAAACGTGACCAAAAGTGACGCCATCTGACTCCTCCATATCGAGTTTGAGATTGATAAAATTGGCATTAAAAAAATCTCCTACTTTTTGTTGTGTAAAAACATTTTTTGCCATGACTTTACAGGGGCCGCACCATTTTGCATAAGCATCTACAAAAACTAGTTTTTCTTCAGCTTTGGCTTTGGCAAGGGCGTCCTTCCACGTGCCTTGGAAAAACTCAATACCTTGGCTTTGAGTCGTTCCGACTATAAAGACTATTATAAAAGTGACAAACAAGTGTTTCATTGCAGTATATGTTTATATAATTGAACTTCAGAAATTTATTTAAACCACAAATATAGTGCAAAATTCCAAAATTAAAGATTTTAACCTTTTGGTAACATGGTAAATGGTTAGGTAATACCATTTGTTTACATAATATCCCAGGATTTTCCTGTCCTGAATACCGTACCCTTAAATATCGCTACCGTTTCATTGTGCTGATTGGTCAGTAAAACTTCATAGTGCCCAAACTTTGATGTGATATGTTTTTCAATAGCTACTGCAATGATAGTATCGTCCGGCAATACCTTTTTTACATGTGAAATGGATGTCTCAACCGACAGGGACTGTATGCCTCTCGAATTGCTCGCAAATGCAAAAGCACTATCAGCCACTGCAAAGGTAATACCTCCGTGACATATATTAAATCCATTGAGCATTTCAGGTTTTATCTTTGCACGTAAGGTGCATTTTCCCGGCATCACTTCCAGAATATCGATACCCAACCATTGTGAAAACCGGTCTTTGGAATACATTAATTGATAGACAATTTTTTCAGCTTTTTCTAGGTCAGATAGCATTGTTGTACATTAAGAATTGTCGTTCAGTTGATATAAATCCTTGAGATTTCTACCCATGCCGTCATAGTCCAGGCCATATCCTACCACAAATTTATTGGGGATAATAAATCCCGGATAATGCGTGACTATAGGATGCTGGTGTGCTTCGGGTTTTACGAGAATAGACGACAAACAGATGGATGCGGGTTGATTTTTCTCCAATTCAGGTAAAAAAGCAGACATCGTATTGCCGGTATCGATGATATCTTCTATGATGATGATGTGCCTGTTTTTGATATCAATATTTGGTGGCATATAGATATCTATTTTGCCGGTGCTTTCGGTACCCTGGTATGATTTGATACGAACAAAATTGAGCTCACAGGGGAAGTCCAGCTTTCTGATCAGATCTGCAGCATAAATAAATGCTCCATTCATTACTACCAAAAACATAGGGTATTTTTCGTGATAATCTTCTCTAATGGAGTCAGCTATTTCCTGTACTTTTTTTTCTATCTCCTGAGCATCAATATATTTGATAAATGACAGATCACCTACTTCTATGATATCTCTTTGTTTTTTTACACTCACTTGATTCCGTATTTGTCTATGAGATAAATGAGGCTTGCCATTGCAGCAGCGCCCAATTCCAGTTCCCTTTTATTTACATGTTCTATGCGGTCATTATCAGTATGATGATAATCAAAATATCTTTGAGAGTCAGGCCTCAATCCGATCAGCAGTCCCTTTTGAGATTTTAACGGGCTGATGTCTGCTCCTGATCCACCCATTTCGAATATCAAACCGTAACTTTCCAATACAGGCAGCCACTTACTGACATTTTTATAATACATTTTAAATACCGATGTATCTGCTTCAAAACTAAATCCTCTGGGAGAAAATCCTCCTGAATCAGACTCCAAAGCTGCCAAATGAAATTCACCATTTTTGTTAGATACGTCCGCATAAGTTCGGCCTCCTGCGAGACCATTCTCTTCATTGGAAAACAGTACTGCACGAATTGTTCTTTTGGGTGTATAGCCTATAGCTGAAAAAATCCTGAGTACCTCCATGGCCTGTACACAGCCTGATCCATCATCATGAGCGCCCTGGCCTACATCCCAGCTATCAAGATGGCCTCCGGTGAGTAGTATTTCTTCAGGATATTCGCTTCCTTTTATTTCTCCTATGACAGTAGGGGCAGATCTCATGCCTATCGTCTTACAATCTGTTTTGATATACATCCGGACCGGACCGAGTGCAAGTTTTTTGCTCAGCATATTGGCAGCATTGGTACTGATGGCTAAGCCCGGTATCCGCTGTGTACTATCTTTATATACTGTGACTCCTGTGTGGGGAAAATCATCTTGTGATGTGGTCAGTGACCTCACTATTGCCGCTACTGCACCATATTCTGCCGCTTTGGAAGGCCCAAAAACCCGTTGGTCAGCTGCACGGCCATAACTGTTGAATGTACGGATTTGTGTAGGATCCATGGGTCTGTTGTAAAATACAATTTTCCCTTTGATCTTTTCCTTTCCTAATGATTCTACCTCATCGAGGCTTTTTACTTCCACTACTTCTGCAGTGATACCACTGGCAGGAGTAGCTACAGAATTTCCAAGTGACAATGCTTTCAATGGAGTTTTTCTGCCTTTTGTATCCAATAGCATTACTTTTTCCTTAGATCCTCTGTGCCAATAGCTGGCTTCACAATCCTGAAGCGTACTATGGACACCTTTGACAGAAGCCATCAGGTCTCTTGTAAGTGTTGCCGCACCCTGATATGCCGGCGAACCGGCTATCCTTCCTCCGTGTTTTGTACACAATTCTTGGAGCCATGGGTATGCTTTTCCGTAAGTAAGTGCCTCGTCATGAATCTTTTTTATAAATAAGACATCATCATCCTGCCCCAGCATCAAAAATGGGCTACTGAGCAATGCCAGAAATAAAAGTCTTGTGGTGAAGTGTATTATTGTCACAAATTGTATTGAAATAGGAAGGACAAAGTTAGATAATTTATCCGGGGTCATGTAAGAAATTTTCATTTTTTATTTCGAATAAAACAACATAAAAACGTAATTTTGCGTTTTCTTACCAACAGTTTCCCTCTTTACATCATATATAAATATTTTTTATATACATTTGCATTTTGTTTCTTATAAAAGGCAAATTGTACTAACTTTAATTGGCTGATTATCATGATGTTAAATAAAATTTTGATTATAAAATATTTTGTTTTACTGTTACTTTTTATTTCAATAAATGCTATTGGACAAGACACCCTTTGTTTTGAAATAAAGCAAAAATCCGGGACAACCGGAAGCACTGTGTGTATGGATGTGACCACGAAAAACTTTAAAGATGTAGAATCTCTTCAGTTTAGTCTTTCATATGATGCAACATTAGTTGTTCCTTCATGTCCTGCAACATTTGTCCATCCTTCTTTAAAGAGCAGTTTTTTTGGAGATTTATTTAATTGTAACAATAAAGATAAGGGTTATTTAAATGTTGTTTGGGCTGGTGATCCTATAACAATCCCTAACGATAGTGTTGTTTTTACAATATGTTTTGATGTTATCGGAGATGCTGGTAACAAATCTCCTATCATCTTTAATGGAAATTTTATTTCAGGAGGTGTTGAAGTTTGTTACAAGGATGTATCTCCTTGTTCAAAGTCGATATTGAAATTTAATCAGGGTCAAATCGATTTGGTTTCAAGTGATTTTAAACTCTTCAGGTCTTACTGTGACGCTGACGGAGCGAAAAAAGGTTCAATTACTTTTTATGGTGCAGGTGGTACTCCTCCATATTCTTATACTGTCAATGGCACAGAATTTACTGGTGGAGGTCTCTCAGATGGCCAAAGGGTCACTATCCCAAACCTGGATGCAAGTAAAAATTTTGAAATAATTTTGACAGACGCCGTTGGAAGGAAACAAATGGATAGGTTTTCATTTGATAATGTTGAAGGTCTAAAATATAACCTTACAAAAAAAGATCCTTCATGTTTTTATGGTGATAATGGAAGTATAAAAATTAACCCTACGTATGGATGGTACAAAAACTATATTTACCAATGGTCTAACTTATTAAGTGGTCGAGGTTTAGATTCTTTAGACAGACTGACTATTGGAAAGTATTATGTTACCATTACAAACCAAGATACTCGATGTCAAATAGTGGATAGCACAGAACTCTCCAGAGCACCTATCAATATGACTTTAAGTTTACAAAGCCCTGCTCCATGTAACCAACCTGGGGTTTTCGGTTTTGTAAATATCAATGCATCTGGTGGAGTACCAAAGATGACAGGTGATCCTTACAAACTTACGATCAACAGAGGGCAAAATTTTTTAATCCCTTCTCCATACGTGTTGGGCCAAAGACCTGGAAAATACGAAATTTCAGTTTCTGACTCGCTCGGGTGTTTTAAATCAGATTCAATTGAGATACCGTTTTCTTCAACATTGGATATGACGGCAGATAAATCAGACATTCTATGTAAAGGGGCTCAGAATGGTAGTGTTGTGCTTACAGTAAGTCCATACAACCTGAACTATGTATTTTTTGGTATTAATGACCTTTCCAGAGATGCAATAGGTCCTTCTAACCCCAGAGCTGACTCACTCAAATTGAATAATTTATTACCCGGACAATATGCTATCGGTTCAGTAGTTTTTATAAATGGCCAAGCTTGCAGGGATACTGCAAGGTTTAACATCAATGAGCCACCAGACTCGCTCAAACTCAACCCAGCCATCATCCAGCCGGGATGTAATGTCACAGGTTCTATTACTTTAAATACCAAGGGTGGCAATGGTGGCTATAACTATATATGGAATCCGCCTCAAAGTCCCAATACCACTTCGCTATCTAATCTGACAGGAGGTACCTTCCGCATCACTGTGACAGATTCAAAAAACTGCCGGGACACCATAGCTATCACTTTAAACTCTCAGGGTTCATTGTCAACTAATCTGAGCACCACTAAGGCAATATCATGCTCAGGAAAAAGCGATGGTAAACTCAAAGTTTCTGCATCGGGTGGAAGCAGCCCATATACCTACGTGTGGAAAAATAGTAGTGGTCAGATTATATCTCAGACAGACACCCTTGTCAATATAGGTGCGGGAATCTATTATGCCCAGGTCACTGATAAGGATGGATGCAAGTCATTGACAGATAGTATCATTTTGACAAATCCCCCCATATTTTCTACCATCAAATCACCACCCATTGCTGCAAAATGCCACAATAGCAGAGATGGAATAGCCGAGATAAAAATTGCCGGAGGTAGTAATGCCGGCTATAGTTTTGAGTGGCAAAAATTAAATAATTCCACTATCATTGGTAGAGATAGTATTTTGGTTGATAGTGCAGGCACTTATATTATACGTTCTATCAATTCAGCTGGATGCGGGGTTTCTGATACTATTGTCATATCTGCGCCGTCTGCAATCAGTTATAATCAGGTAGTGGTACAACCCAAATGTGATACTCTTGGCTCTATCACAATAAATCCATCAGGCGGTACTCCCGGTTACTTTTACAAATGGAATCTGACTCCGGCAGATACATTCAACAGCATTAAAAACTTAGATAATGGCAATTATCAGGTTACCGTCACAGATGCCAATAAGTGTCCTGCCGTATTCAGTCAGATGCTCAATCCTTCAGGGAGACCCCAGATATCAGCAAAATCTACAAATATCACATGTTATGGTGCTAAAGATGGATCTTTGACGGTAACTTTACCTATACTAAATGGTCCCTTTGATATCGTCTGGAGAGATAGTACCGGAAATACTGCAGGCATAGGCCAAAACCTATTCAATCTGGGTCCCGGAAGGTACACGGTGGTCGTGACTGATATAAACAAATGCGCTTCTGTCATGCAGACCGTCTTTATAACACAACCAGATTCTATTGCCTACACAAAAATTGTAAATGATGCCAGATGTTTTCAGGAAAATGGTAATGCCACGATAAGAGTAAAGGGTGGAAATGCCGGGTATACTTTTGATTGGAAAAATGCTTCAAATCAAACCATAGGCAGAGACAGTACCATCAACCTTAAAGCCGGAACTTATACTGTAGTCATATCAAATACAGGAAATTGTCCGAAGACAGATACTATCGAAATCACCCAGCCAGGCAAGATCACATTTGCTAAGCCGGATACTATTAATGTAAGTTGTGTTGGAAAATCAGATGGAAGGGCAAGGATAATAAACATAGATCCAACTCTAAATTTTACATGGTCAAATGGCTTTACCGGATCATTTGCATTTAATCTTCCCAAAGGTCGATATTGGGTGATCGGTTTTGATAACAAAAACTGTACATCTGACACTACATATTTTAATATTGCTGAGCCCGAGAAGATAACTTTGGACCCGGCAAATATTATACTTGCCAATCCTAAATGTTTTGGTCAAAATAACGGGTCACTGTCAGTAGCATCAAAAGGAGGATCAGGCAACGGTTACACCTATTCCTGGTCAAACGGAAGAACTAGTGATTTTCTCTCTAATCTGGTAGCAGGTAAGTATATCGTCACAATCACTGACGGTGGGAGATGTTCCGCTGTTGACTCTTTGACCTTGACTCAACCTGATAGTTTGAGAGCCATTAAAGATGCAGGCAATTTTAAGAATCCTGATTGTATCAACCTTACAGGTGGTTCAGTAGCCTTTGTCATTAATGGTGGAAATTCAGGTCCAAAACAGATCAACTGGCAAACAGGAGTATCATCCACCACTTCTATAGCTTCAGGATTGCGGGCAGGAAGATATTGCGCCACCATCACAGATAGTCAGGGATGTACTACAGGATTTTGTGATTCGCTTACTCAATCTTTGAAAGAAGTAAAACTGACGCCGATGCTTTCCAAAACGATCTCATGCGCCGGAAGCAAAGACGGTAGAGCATCTGTCGCTGTCAGTGGTAATAATGTACCTTTCAATGTAGTTTGGAAGGATGTCAATGGAGTCGAAATCAGTAAAGATTCAACGGTGGCAAATATTGGAGCCGGTAAGTACTATGTGTTTGTAAAGGAACTTAATACGGACGGTTGTCAGAATACCGATTCTATATTAATTACCGAACCGCCAAAAATTACTTTTCCCAATCCGGAAACCCGTAAAGTAACATGTTTTGGTTTGGCAACTGGTCAGGCAGCGATTGTGGGTAGCCCTCCTGGTTTGACTTATTCCTGGTCCACAGGTATAAACGGACTGTTTGCAGCAAATTTTACAGCTGGTATGAGTTGGGTGATTGCAAAGGATAATAAAAACTGTATTTCTGATACTACTTTTTTTGATACCGGCACGTTTGAAAAGTTGTCCGTTGATAATACCAAGACTCAATTGATAAATGCTTCTTGTTTTGGTAACAGTAATGGATCCGTCAAAATAAATGCGACAGGAGGAACAGGAATAAGCTATACCTATAGATGGCAAGACGGAACAACAGGCCCTGAATTGACCAATCTTGCAGCCGGAACATACAAAGTAACTATCAGCGACAGCAATAATTGCCAACAAAGTGATAGCGTCACCATTGCACAGCCTGCCGAATTGGTGGCTTCGCTGGATCTAAGTAAGTTTGTTGGTTTGGATTGTAAAGGCACTGAGGCAGGAAGAATAGGAATAAAAACCACAGGTGGAAATCCGGGAATAAAAACGATAAAGTGGCAGTCAGGGCTTACGATAGACAATGGTGTCGCTATAGGCTTAAAAGCAGGGAACTACTGCGCTACAGTGACAGACAACTTTGGATGCAAAGATACATTCTGCTATACCCTCATCGCTCCGCCACCAGTGAGAGGAGAAGTCAACAACCCAAATCCGCCTCAATGCAATGGAGGAAGCACCTGCATTTCTGTAAAGTCTGTATCCGGCGGTACCGGCAACCGATATACGTTCCAAATTAACAATGGCAGGCGCTTTCCCATAGATTCCTGTGTGAGTGTCACGGCAGGTCAGTATTTTATAAGTTTCATAGACTCTACAGGTTGCTCAGTAGATACCATAATCACTATCAACCAACCATCACCTATATCTGTAAACCTTGGACCCGATATCGAGATGAGTTTAGGTCAGAATCCGGTTTTGCTCAAAGTAGATGTCAATTCAGAATTTAGAATAGACACAGTCATCTGGACACCAAAAAGCAGTTTGAATTGTTTGTCACCGGATTGTATTACTTTGGAAGTAAATCCGATCATTACAACTGCTTATGTCGCTACAGTGATTGATCAAAATGGATGTAAGGGTTCAGATGAAATCATTGTAAAAGTGAATAATATCAGAAATGTATATTTTCCTAATATTTTTACGCCCAACAGAGATGGATTTAATGATTATTTTCAAGCGGTAGTTGGGCCTGGCGTAGAAAAAATTCTCTCATTTTCTATATATGACCGATGGGGCAATATGGTTTTTGATAAGAGTAATTTTATACCGGACCCTGCAGGCACTGATGGATGGGATGGTACGTTTAATAATGTGCGGTTGGATCCCGGTGTTTTTGTATATTTTGCCAGAGCTAGATTCATAGATGGAAAAGAAATTCAATATACCGGTTCGGTTACACTTGCAGATAAAGTAAGGAATTGATTTCTGATGTTGAATGTAAGCTACGGGTCGTCTCAAGCATAGCTTGACAGGCTTTTCAGAGCTTGCCACGATTTGCGTGGGAATGATGGTAGCGGGGGATGAACAGATGTATGACAAACGACGAACAACCAAACAAAAAACAACCGAACAAAGAACAATCAAACGACGAACAACCGAACATTTTTTGAGTACTTGAACGATGAACACCTGAACTCCAGATGTGGTGTTAATACCATTCAAATATGCTCAAATAGTACGTTGCCGGATGATCCTATTCTCAATATTTGTAGTGGAGTATCCGTCAACAAAATCCAGAGACAGTACCTGACCACCATTTTTTAATACCACCTCACTACCTATTATCAGTTCAGGAGCCCAATCACCACCCTTGACTAAAACATCAGGAAGGATCGTGTGGATAGTATCATAAGGTGTATCTTCTTCAAAGATGATCACAGCATCAACGCTGGCTAACGCAGCAAGTACATGTGATCTGTTGAGTATATCATTGATAGGTCTGGTCGGACCCTTGAGTCTTCTGACGGAATCATCACTATTGAGTCCCACTACAAGAATATCTCCAAGTTGAGCAGCACTTTCAAGATAGAGCACATGCCCGACATGAACTAAATCAAAACATCCGTTTGTAAAAACAATTTTTTTACCAGATGCCTTCCAGAGAGCAATCTGATCTTTGATATGCTGGTGAGACTGATAGATTTTCTCTTTAATGAGTGACATTATTAATCTTTGTTTACCGCTGGTAATATGATAAGTGCCAATAATCCAAATACTATGGGCAGAAATATATTGATTGAAAAAAACACGATATTGGCAAAAGAAAAAGCATCAGCACCGCTTATACCGTACATCGATAGTGCTTCTCCCATGAGGTAATGAAAACTGCCCATTCCACCCGGTGTAGGGATCAGAATGCCCAGGCTTCCAAATACAAAAGCCACCAAACCTTCAATGGGACCGAGATGAGCTGTAGGAGAGAAGGTAAAAAATGCAAAATATACCATCAGGTAGTATATAAACCAAATTGCAACTGTGTAAAACAAGAAAAGGGGTACTGACGAAACGTTGGCAACACTTTTCACTCCGTCAGCAAAACCAGTAAAAAGTGAAACTAATTTTTGGCCGGGTGTGGTGGACATGATCCTGGATCTGGACTTCCATAGGACTACTGTGGATAATATCATCAATGCTATCATAACAAAAATTAATACAGAATTATCAAAAATTCCGGCCAACTTGCTGCCTATATTTATGTTTTGATTGAGGTAGGTCAGAAAGTCATTTCCTCCGAAAAACATAGCCAGAACGATTACTATCAAAAGCATCATCACGTCAAAAATCCTGTCTGTAAAAATCGTACCTAACACTTTCTCTATTGGTATATCTTCATAACCGGACAATAATCCTGCGCGTATGACTTCTCCTGATCTCGGAATACCTAAATTGGCGAGATAATTGATCATGATCGTTCCAACAAGATTGATCATACGTGGGCGATACCCAATAGCTACAAACATCATTTTCCATCTCAGTGCTCTGAGTATGTTGGTAAGCATAAAAAGCATCATAGTGATGGAGACCCAATAATAATTGGCATTGCTGATGTCATCCTTAATTTTTGACATGAGGCTGCAGTTTTCAGCACTTATACCTTTGATGGCACAGTCTGCCCTGAAAGCAGCATCCTGGCGCTGATACAAAAGATATAGGATGACAATACCAATTGCAAAAAAAATAAATACCTTAAGTCCTTTGGTGATATGACTGCGCAAATCCGGTTGTTTTAGTTGATTTTATTATCTTCATCAGGGAAGATAGCTATAGGCTTGTAGGTTTTTGCTTCTTCAGGAGTCATGAGTGCGTAACTAATAATGATCACTACATCACCGACTTCAGCTTTTCTTGCAGCTGCACCATTGAGACATATCATGCCAGTGCCTCTTTCACCTTTGATGACATAAGTTTCTATGCGCTCACCATTATTGTTGTTGACTATCTGTACTTTTTCACCTTCAAATAGATTGGCAGCTTCCATGAGGTCTTCATCGATCGTAACTGAACCAACGTAATTGAGATTGGCTTGTGTGACCCTGACTCTATGAATTTTTGATTTGTGTATGTGTAAAAACATGATTCTTATTTTGATTTTTTTTAAGATGGCGCAAATATCTGATATTTATTGGAGAGTATGTTCAGTTTAACAGTGCCAAACATAAATCAGATTAAAAAAGTTCCTGATGAAGTTCAGCTGTATGTAGTTATTATTTTTAGAGTATGTTTAAATTTTTATGTTTGAGCGAAAGTGAGAAAAATTTTGGACAAGGCATATTTTGCAGTCGTAGCCGGAAGCTACGGCGAAAAATATAACGCTGGTTAAAATTAAATTTGCCACTTGGAGCCAAATGATAAAAGTTTAAACATACTCTTATTTCAATGTCGTTTAGATAAGGAATTTTTCTTTGTTTTTACCCTATCTAAATCTTTCCCTTACAAGGGAAAGATTTCATAAAGAGGTCTTAACTAAACGACATTGCTTTTTATTTTCTAAGCTTTAAATCCTGCCTTAACACTTATATCCAGCATTCTGTCTATACATATTCTTCCTTTTTCTATCACCCAGTCTTCAAGTATGATTTCCGGCAACTCGTACTTCATGCTCAAGTACAGTTTTTCCATGGTATTTCGCTTCATATGAGGACAATCATTACATGCACAATTGTTGGTTGGAGGTGCTGGTATAAAAGTTTTATCCGGTGAGGCCAGTTCCATTTGGTGTAAGATACCTGCTTCTGTGGCTACTATGAAAGATGTGGCCGGAGATGATTGGGTATACTTGAGTAATTGGGTCGTAGAACCTATAAAATGCGCTTTGTCCAAAATGTGTGCTTCGCACTCGGGGTGAGCGATAAACTTAGCATCAGGGTATCTGGTCATAAGCTTTACGATTTTTTCATGTGAAAAAATTTCATGAACCATACATGCGCCGTTCCAGAGAATCATCTCCCTTCCTGTTTTTTTCTCGAGATATGCACCCAAGTTTTTGTCAGGTGCGAAGATGATCCCTTTTTCTTTGGGTATGCTGTTGATGATGGCTTCAGCATTGGAAGACGTGCAGCAAATGTCTGTCAGAGTTTTCAATTCTGCCGTACAGTTGATGTAACTTACCACCACATGATTGGGATATTTTTCTTTAAATTTTTTAAATAAAGGAGCGGGGCAACTGTCTGCAAGAGAACAACCGGCTTTCAGGTCCGGCAAAACAACTTTTTTTGAGGGATTAAGCATTTTGGCCGTTTCAGCCATAAAATGTACTCCTGCAAACACGATCATATCGGCATCAGTGCTCTCAGCTTTTTGAGACAAACCCAGACTATCACCTATATAATCGGCTACATCCTGGATTTCAGATTCCTGATAATAATGCGCCAGAATAATGGCATTTTTTTCTTTCTTCAACTTATTGATGGCTTCTACAAGGTCTAAAGTCGGATCCACATCTATATCAAGAAATCCTTTTTTGACCAAGTTGTTTTTTGCTAATTCAAGTATTTCTGCCATTTGTTTTATTTTTAATTTATTCCAATAAAAATACAAAATACAGTGTCATTTTATTGTTTATCAGACGATTCATCATCGATTTTACCATTCCACTCCAAAGTGGTCGTGATGGGATAGTGATCAGAATAATTATCTTTTATGATGGTGAAATCGTGAACTTTCAGATTTTTATCTGCAAAGATATAATCTATTCTTAACAATGGTATTTTGCCGGCAAAGGTTGTGCCTATACCCGCTCCTTTTTCTCTGAATGCATCATTTCCCAATAAAGAAAAAACCTTATAAGTATATGACTGAGGCGGGTCATTCAAGTCACCTGCCATGATTACCTTATATGGACTCTTTTTGACATGCTCTTCTATTTTTTCTGCTTGTCTGCTGCGTTGTAAGTGTTTATTTCTGAATTTTCGCAAGATGCCTTTGATATCATACCAGGCCTGTTTTTGATTAAGTTCTTTTTGATTGGCCAATTTTTCAGTATCTTTGGTTATTTGATTGGACTGAAGATGGATACTATATACCCTGAATGTTTCTTCATCCAGTGTGATGTCAGCCCAAAGGCATGAATTGGTTTTTGTTCCGAAGTCAATTTCTCCTTTATCTCTGAATGGATATTTAGAAAGGATGACAGCTCCTTTTTGCTTGAAGTAGATATGGTGCTTTGGAAAGTTTTTTTTAAGAATTTCATAGGCATAATCACCGACTTCCTGAAAACATAATATATCTGTGTTCTTGAATTGATCCAAAAAATCAATTAAACCTTCTTTTTTAATTTCCCGTGTTTTTTTGTTTTTATCATAACCAAAAGATGCATTACTGATATTAAAGGACATTATAGAAATGGTCTCACCTTCAGATTCTGGTTGGTGACTTTTAAATGAAATAAAACTATTCAATTGGCTCCAGCCAAATAGGATGGCTATAAGCGATGGCCAAATGTAACGCGGTTTTTTAAATACCCAGTAAAAAATAAAAAGAATATTGATCAATAAAATGATAGGATAAAAAAGACCAAAGAATGATAATGCCCATGTAAGTTCAGGGTCTATGTGTGGAGCTACATAGGCAATGAGCAGAGCCACCACTGCTGCTAAATTAAAAAGCAATATTGTCCTGTCAAAAAATTTCACTTATTTATCTTTACTAGCCTGATATAATATCTCTTTATCTTCATCCGTCAGGCTTTCATAACCTTTTGATTTTATTTTATCCAATATTTCATCTACTTTTTGAGACAGGTTAGTTTGATGAGTTGTCAGTTTTTCATTTCGGCTCGTCAGGATTGGTGACTTATGAGCTACCTTAAGTTTTGTTTTGGATGTTGAGAAAATTCCGGTTCTCTTTGGTGACATTTTTGATTTTTTGCTGAAAAGGGTTGAAATATCCGTACCTGATCTCAAAAGATATACAAAAAGAACTCCAAAAAGCATGCCCCCGAGATGAGCAAAATGGCCGCCGGTATTGTCTGAAGATCGTGTACCGATCAGGTCAATGAAAAAAATGACTAATCCAATATACTTAATTCTGACAGGACCAAATAATAAGAGATGGACAATGTAATCCGGAGCAGTAATGATTGCCATAAATACGATGGCCATCACTGCAGCTGATGCACCCAATGCCATGATGCCGATACCCGGCAGCAGGCTATATGACAGTATGTAAAACAATGCTCCCGTCAGACCTCCCATGAGATACACCGGTAATATACGCCGGTCTCCTAACAAGTCTCCGGCTATATTTCCAAACCAAAATAAAGTGATCATATTCCATGCAAGATGCCAAATACCTGAATGCACAAACATGTGTGTGAGTACTGTCCATGGCCTATATATCAGTAATCTGATATCTCCCGGAACAGCCAAATAAGGTAAAATATGAGACTGGTAAAAGAAAGGAAAGAATGCCTCTGTCAATGCCGTAATCAAAAAAACAGCGATATTGATGATGACCAGTTTAATCACCATATTGCCAAAATCAAATGAATTTCTAATATCCTGCGCTATTGATTGGAGCATATTACCAGTGTTATATCTATTAACGTAAATTGTTTTGTTTCCAGTATATGATCATAAAAAATCCCCAGAGAGCACCTCCTACATGAGCAAAATGTGCGATCCCGTCATTGGTGCCAGAGAGACCACTGTATAAGCCCACCCCAATAAACAGTATAGCCATATATTTGGCTTTCATCGGTATAGGTGGAAATAAAAGCATCAATTGGGTGTTGGGAAACATAGTAGCAAATGCGGTTGTAATCCCAAAAACGGCACCTGATGCTCCTAAAATGGGTGACGGTGACAATAACATCTGTAGTGCCGAAGCCGCCAGACCTGATGTCAGATATAAAATAAGAAACCTTTTGGGGCCGAGAGTTGCTTCCACCATGGACCCAAACATATACAGACCCAGCATATTGAAAAATAAGTGTGAAATATTGGCATGTGAAAACATATGAGTTACAATCTGTACAGGTTCAAATCCCAAAGTAAACGGCCTGTAAAGGACAAAATACTGTTGGATGTTAGGTATTGGTATTAAAAAATTGACGGCGAAAAATATAATGACATTGATGATCAAAAGATTTTTTACCACATCCGTCATACTCATCATAATTACAAAATTTATCTTATTGATTAAAACGTTTGACGATCTCATCTATCTCCTGGATGAAAAAACATTTTTTTCCGGAAGGACTTTTTTCAGGAACTTTGCAAGCAAATAGCATGTCTATGATGGCACTCATTTCTTGTTTTTCCAATCTTCTTCCTTTTTTGATACCTGAAGAAATGGCCATTGAGCGTGCAAGATTGTCTTCTATCCCTAATTCAAATTCAAGATTGTTAACATAATTGGAGATGAGTTGTTCGATGATATTGTCAATACTTATCGAATTGTCCAATCCCGACGGTGTCCCATGAATGATGAAAGTATTATGACCAAAATCTTCCAGATCAAAACCCAATCCGGCTATTCTGTCAGCAATATTTTTTAGTACGGATGCTTTGGCTGCGTCCAGTTCAATTGTTCTGGGAAAGAGTTCTTTTTGTGAACTGTACTCACCGTTTTGCAGATTTTCAAGGTACTGTTCATACAGGATCCTTTCGTGAGCTGCCTGTTGGTCTATGATCATCATGCCGGATTTGACAGGATAGATGATATATGTATTGTGCAGCTGAAATGGATCTTTATTGACAGTTTCAAGTTCATTGATAGAAATATCGGATCTGAATGCTTCGCTTTCAAGGATGCTTACTTCATTTTGAGACGATGGATCTTCGGGCACAGTAAACTGTTTCATACTGCTATAAATATCTTCCCAACCCCTGACATTTTCCTGGCCGGGTCTGAATCTTGCTTCCTGCTCCGGATGGTAGTTTGTAGTTTTCCGCTCGGAAGAGGCATCTCCGGAATATTTGTGGGTAAAATTATGGTCTACATTGAAGTCAAGCATGGGAGACAGACTGTACTGGCCCAAACTATGCTTGACCGAAACTCTGAGATAGTTGTAAATCAATCTTTCATCTTCAAATTTGATTTCAGTTTTTGTAGGATGCACATTGATATCTATATGTGATGGGTCCACCTCTAAAAAAATAAAATACGCTGGAAACATGTCTTTGGTTATCAGTTCTTCATATGCTGTCCTTATAGCATGGTTGAGATAGCTGCTTTTGATAAATCTCTTATTGACAAAAAGATATTGATCTCCCTGTGTTTTTTTTGCAGCATCTGGTTTGCCTACGAGTCCTGAAAAGACAGCTACTTCTGTTTCATCAGTTACCGGCACAAGTTTATCGTTGATATTTTTACCAAAAATTCCGACAATCCTTTGTTTAAGATTTGATTTTGGAAGGTGATATAGTTCGTTTCCATTATGGTGAAGTGTAAAATGTATTTCAGGATTAGCTAAAGCGACTCTATGAAACTCTTCAATAATGTGCTTTAGTTCTACCGGATCGGATTTCAAAAATTTTCTACGCGCCGGTATATTGTAAAAGATGTTCTTAACCGTGATGGAGGTACCTGCTGCTCCCTGGCATTTTTCATGTTTTGATATTTGAGATCCTTCAATGATGATTCTGACAGCCACATCACTTTCTGCTTGTCTGGTGGTCATTTCAGTGTGACTTATGGCCGCAATGGAAGCGAGTGCTTCTCCACGAAATCCCATAGTCTTGATGCTGAAGAGGTCATGTGCTGATCTTATCTTGGAAGTGGCATGTCTTTCAAATGACATTCTCGCATCAGTCTCTGACATACCTTTGCCATCATCTATGACTTGAATACTTGTTTTTCCTGCATCTTTGAGGATAAGTCTGATGTATGTGCTTCCGGCATCTAGTGCATTTTCCATCAATTCTTTCACTACGGATGCCGGCCGTTGTATCACTTCGCCTGCAGCTATCTGATTTGCAATACTATCCGGAAGTAGCTGTATGATATCAGGCATCAAATAGGATTTTACTTCGAAAACGACTCTAAAAGTGTGACAATTTTGTTGGAGGACATGATGACATATATTGCAAGTATCAATACACCAATGATGAGCAATAATCTGATATTGGATTGCCTCTCTGCTTTGGCACGGGTATTCGGGTCGCCATATGATTTCATCCGGAGACCTGATTTCACCCGATTTTTCATGTTTTCTACCGAAAGATTGTTTTCTTCAGAAGGACTATACTTTTTTATTTTTTCTTGCAATTCTTCTTTTGCCTCGTCATAATATCGGGGTTTATAGTCAAAACTTTTTGGTCTTGCTTTTCCTCCAAATCCTATTTTGATCATATCTGACTTCTATTTTTTAAACCTAAATATCTAAAATGAGCCCGCAGAGGGGGCCCCCCAAATAAAAAACACCAACCCCACCTTCGGGCCACCAATCCCCGGGGGGCCCCCCCCCCCCGCCCCCCCCCCCGGGGGGGGGAGCAAAAAACGCTTTGTGGGGGTTTGTTTGAAGGTGGGGGGGGGGCAAGATAATTTCTTTTTTGTTTTTAGGTTATATTTTAAACAAAAAAATAAACTAATTGATCAATACCCTTGTGATGAATCCGTTTTATTACGCATCAATATTGGCGTACTTGGCATTTTCTTCTATAAATTGTCTTCTTGGCGGAACTTCATCACCCATAAGCATACTGAAGATTCTGTCAGCCTCCATAGCATCATATATGGTTATCTGGCGCAGTATTCTGTTGCTTGGGTCCATTGTGGTTTCCCACAGCTGTTCGGCGTTCATTTCTCCCAGACCTTTATATCGTTGAGTTTTGATACCAGTATCTTCTTTGCCGTTTGCATAGGTTTCTATGGCGTTTTTACGTTCTTCATCATTCCAGCAATACACAAAATTTTTACCTTTTCTGACTTGATATAGAGGAGGTGCTGCAATATAGATATGACCGTGCTCAATGAGAGGTTTCATGTATCTGAAAAAAAATGTCATGATCAAAGTAGAAATATGACTTCCATCCACGTCTGCGTCGCACATGATGACTATTTTATGATATCTTAGTTTCTGGATGTTGAGTATTTTCTCACCATCTTTCTCCTCTATGCTTACACCCAGTGCGGTAAACATATTTTTTATCTCTTCATTTTCGTATATTCTGTACTCCATAGCTTTCTCCACATTGAGTATTTTACCTCGCAATGGTAGGATGGCTTGAAAATTTCTGTCCCGTCCTTGTTTTGCGGTACCACCTGCTGAGTCTCCTTCGACAAGGAATATTTCTGATTCCGCAGGGTCTTTAGAACTGCAGTCTGAGAGTTTACCGGGAAGTCCGCTGCCTGTAAGTACATTTTTTCTCTGAACCATCTCCCTTGCTTTACGGGCAGCATGACGGGCAGTGGCAGCCAAAATTACTTTTTCAATGATTCTTTTGGCCATGACAGGGTTTTCTTCCAGATAGGCTTTGAGTACGTCTCCTACACACCTGGATACAATTCCTGTCACTTCTGAGTTGCCCAATTCGCCCTTTGTCTGTCCTTTGAACTGGGGTTCAGGCACCTTTACAGAGATAATTGCTGTCAGACCTTCTTTAAAATCTTCACCTGCAATTTCAAATTTCACTTTGCTAAAAAGATTGTTTTCTGTGCCATAATCTTTAAAAAGTCTCGTGATGGCACGTCTGAATCCTGCCACGTGTGTTCCACCGTCACGCGTATTGATATTGTTTACATATGAGAAGATGTTTTCCTGATAGCCCGTATTATATTGCATCGCCACTTCAACTTCGACATTTTCTTCCTTTCCTGTGACGTAAATGGGTTCGTCTATCAGTGGTGGTCTTGTTTCGTCGAGATATTTTACAAATTCTCTTAATCCGCCTTCCGAAAAGTAATCTGTCCTCTTGAACGAACCATCTTCTTCAACCTCTCTTTCATCCGTAAGGGAAAGAAACAAACCTTTATTCAGATAAGACAGCTCCCTAATCCTTCCTGAAAGTGTCGTGAAGCTATACTCCAGTGTTTCAAATATAGATCCATCGGGTCTGAATGTCACCTGAGTACCTTTCTTGTCAGAATCACCAAGGGTTTTTACCGGGCCCATAGGAATACCTTTGCTATACTCCTGCTCAAAATACTGCCCGTCACGGTGTACTTCTACCCTCAGATAGTCTGAAAGTGCATTCACACAAGAGACACCTACACCATGCAAACCTCCGGAGACTTTATAAGTATCTTTATCAAATTTTCCACCTGCATGCAGGACTGTCATGACTACTTCAAGTGCAGATTTTTGCAGCTTTTCGTGCATTCCTGTTGGTATTCCCCTACCATTATCTTTTACGGTGATGGTATTGTCTTTATGGATAATAGTATCTATATGGGTACAATGACCTGCAAGGTGCTCATCAATAGAGTTGTCAATGACTTCCCATACAAGGTGGTGAAGACCCTTGGTATCTGTACTTCCGATGTACATCCCGGGTCTCTTTCTTACTGCCTCAAGTCCTTCTAACGCCTGAATATTATCCGCGCCATATTCATTCTTTTTCAGATTATCCTTGTTTTCGCTCATTTGTTATTTTATAATATTTTATTGGGGTGCAAAGATAACTTTTTTATCCATCTTTGCAAAGTAAAAACACTTTAAATATCTTGATTCACAGCAATATAAACATATGTTTTTATATATTGGCTGGTTGCAAAAAATACAAATGTCTAACTTTTATTATCTTTGTGGCGATGGAATCATATACTATTAAAATTCAGCAGTTTGAAGGTCCTTTTGATCTTTTACTCTTTTTTATCGAAAGAGACGAACTGGACATAAATGATATTCCGATTGCTAAAATCACTAAAGATTTTCTGGATTATATCAAACACCTGGAATCACTGGATATAGACATAGCCAGTGAGTTTATCCTGGTAGCTGCTACACTCATGCGCATCAAAGCAAAAATGCTGATACCCCGAAAAGAGATAGATGAAGACGGTAATGAAATAGATCCAAGACAAGAGTTGACACAAAAACTCCTCGAATACCGAAAGTATAAGGCCGTACTCGATGAGATGGGTGCTCTCGAAGATAACCGGCATTTCAGACACACAAGAGGCAATGTAACCAATGAACTGAAACAAATTGCAGAAAAGGCCCTAGTCGATGTAGAACTCGAATCGCTAAGTCTCTTTAAATTGCTGCAAACGTTTCAACATCTTATCCAAAGGTACAATGATGATATCAGCAAACCCAAACATCAGATCGTAAGGTTTGAATATACAGTAGAGCAGCAGCAATCATATATCATGGACAGATTGCCCAAAGGTCGCAAAGTCAACTTTACCGAAATATTTTTACAGCTCGAAAACCGCATACACGCCGTAGTTACTTTTATAGCTTTGCTCGAACTGTTGAACCTTCAGCAGGTGTCACTGATACAAGGTGATGGATTGAATAATTTCTGGCTGAAGGCAAACTGAGTAAACATGGTTCTAAAAAAAATGGATACAAACGTTTTCACAATCGTTTGTATCCAATAAAATCCTCTAAAATATAATTTAATTTTTGCAAATCAGTAAAAACAACTTGCACCAATTAGTAAAGCCCTTGTGTACAATCATTCTCATATTGGACGATCGAAATAAATCTTATAATATAAACACCTGACTCCCCAACAAAGAGTTAGATTACTGAAAGTTTACCGGATCAAAGTTTTTCCCTTTTAGGATTACCATAAACTTTAAAGTTAATCTGCTCAGGAAATTCGCATTTTAGGTGTTGCTGAACATAGAAACTGGATTCGTGAGTATGGTTGCCTGATATTATCGCCTTATTTACTATAAATTTATCTGCAGTAATATTTGCACCATCATTGATGACAGCACTTATGGATTCACCACTTCCGGTCAAATGCAGGTTTTGGTTACCGTCTACTGAGATGTCAAGATTTTTAATGTTAACTGAGATTTTGATTTCATTATCATTAAATCCTTGATCAGTGTCTTTAGCCAGTACTTTAAGATTGTCCTGATTAAACCCTTCAATGGTGGCTGATTTTACACCGTGAAGCTGCACGAGTTCCAGAGATGGGGTTTCTATATATATAGTTACATCTTCGATGGATTCATAGTCCTGAACATCTATAGTCAGTGTTCCATCCAGGTTCTTAAATGTAAGTTTTTCTACCAGTTCTTTATTTCCTGAGAAGTTGGCAGATGACTTTTCTCCTTTTTTTATGATGACATCAAAACCGTTTTCTATGATGATCTTGTTATAATTGCCGGCAGCAATCTGCTTGTTGAAATGATGGATTTCATCATATTCCTTAGAAAAAACGCCATTTCCTTTTACGGTCCATTTCATGTTGTCTTCACTGGAGTACACTTGTTCCCAATTCATCAGTTCAGAATGTCTTAATCTCCCCCTGACACTATTATCCAGGATGATGTTTTTACCTTCAGGGATGAAGATCGTATAGTCTACGGATTGGTTACGGTATTTTCGTTCTTTTGGAATGGTGAGGTATTTCGAAATAGATATTTCGCTATCGTTTACTTTGATATCATTACCTACAAAAAGCGTATTTTGCTGAGCATCAGAAAGTTGTTCGCCTCTTGAAGTAATTTTCTTTTCGACATGGACAAATGCATCTTTAGATTTTTCAAGTTGGATATTTACATCTCTTATAGCCCATTGTTTGCCATTGTCTGCAAAAAATTTGTCTAAAAATACTCCCATAGAATGATCCAGATTCTCTTCCGGCATAGTGATCCTGATATCCGATGATCCGATATTGTAGTCTGAGATAGCAGTGGTCACATGGTGGGACTGATACTCCTTAATGGTACTCATTCCGGCAAACATAGTAGTAAACAAAGATAGAAACCACACTGTCCATAAGCCGGTATTTACATTTTTATTGATTCTATAAGAAAAGGCAAGTCTGGCTAACAATAGCATTGCTCCAAGAACAGGTAGACCAAATGTAAAAAATAAAGATCCTATACCAAGAGAGCTTACAAATCCCGAATCAGGTCCCACAGCATGAAGTACAGGTGAGGCAAAAGACAATCCGACAAAAGATGCAGCCCATGATATACCCAACGCAGCCATCGCTATAATAGCAATGGTTATAAATATGGGTTTCAGTATGGTCCTGAAAACAGGAATAATACCAGAAGCTACACTTCCAAATATATTGATTCCTTCTGCAAGGAAAGCTTTTGCTCTAAATCCATGGGTTCCTGATGATGAATCACCACTTTTTTTTTTAGTTCCGTCAAAATCCTTGCTCCACTCAGTAATTTTATCACCGAGTTCGTTGAGTTCTTCTTCCACTACTTTGGCAATGTTACTGATAGTCGCCGGCTCTCCGCGCATAGCGAGTTTGTCACTGGCAGACGCTGCCTCAGGTACTAAAAACCATAATACCATGTATACCACAAAGATAAATCCCCCTGAAAAAATCGCAGTAAGGACTACGAAAATCCTAAACCATAACGGATCTTCAATTCCGAGATATGCGGCAACACCAGAGCACACTCCACCGAGTTTTTTATCATCCGGATCCCTGAAAAGTTTTTTTCCTGTATTGATTTTAGTATCAGATTTTTTGCCTCTTGTGTTGCTGGTGTATTGTTCAGACATAGGTTCGGCTCCAAAATCCTCAGGTTTGCCCATGATCATGATGACTTCATCGATTTCCTTCATGCTGATGATAGCTCTGCCTTTGAGGTGTTCCTGAAAAAGCTCAGCCATACGTACTTCTATGTCGTACAATATTTCTTCACATCCTTCTGATGCAGAAAAATGACGTCTGATCGTACCCAGATAATTTTGTATGTATTCGAAAGCATCCTCATCTATCGCAAATGGATATCCTCCGAGATTAATATTAAAGGTCTTGTTCATTTCTTATTTGATTTAGTATTGTTTTGTGATTGATTAACAGCATGATTTAATTCTTCCCAGGTTTCCCTGAGACCTGACAAAAACTCATTGCCATGGGTGGTGATCTGGTAATATTTTCTGGGAGGTCCTGACTTGGATTCCTTCCAGGTATATTGTAAAAGATCGGCGTCCTTTAGTCTGTTGAGCAAAGGATACAGCGTACCTTCTACCACTATGAGCTTGGATTCCTTCAGCTTATTGATGATATCGGTCGGATATGCTTCTTCCTTTGCAATGATAGCCAACACACATAACTCGAGTACGCCTTTGCGCATCTGCGCTTTTGTATTTTCAATTTTTAATTCCATGTCATATTATATATGTGATTCAATTGCAATAACGACACAAAGATATGACATTTAATAGTACCATGCAATACATAGTACTATCTTTAGACAGGTACTATATACAAACAAGTAGTTTTTATCGACGAAAAATAAAATAAATCTGTCGAATGTATATTGGAAATTGGAAATATAGGTTTCAATGAAAAGAGTGAGCTGAAAAGAATGTTGTGATGGATGTGTGAAACAGGCTAAACTGTGAAAATCTTTTTTGGAAATGTAAAAATGAACATTCAATTATACCGCCGACATAATCAATTCAATTTTTCTAAAAGGAAAACTGCGACTTTCGAATTTTTAGTTTTACCCAGCAATACTTATTGCCGTATCAGACTGACATCGCCTTTGAGCTTTTTTTCAAATCCGTTTATGTTGTATTTTACTACCCAGATGTAGGTATCGCTTTGTGCATCTTTTTCGCCTATACGGCCATCCCATTCATTTTGTACATTTTTTGACTCAAAGACTTGCTGGCCCCAACGATTGAAGACATAAAACTCATAGGCAGAAATAATGTCTATACAGAATTCCGGTTTATTGACCGGACCAAAAGTACGGTTGAGTTTCAAAGCACTCCAGGCAAGTGTATCCGTACCTGATTCAAATCGGGCACCAACACCTTCAGGGAAGAATACATTGGCGTATACCAAATCCTGTGGTGTCAGATCGGACTCCTTAATCGTTGCACTTGCGGTGCCTGTATTTCCACAGACATCTGTGATAGTAACAGAATATGTTCCAGTTTGATTTACGTTGATACTTTCAGCAGAAGTGCTGTTTGACCAGGCATATCTAAGCTGACCGGCTTTGTCGGCCAAAGCATTTAATCGAATATTTTTCGTTTGGCAAATGCCATCTTTATTGATACTAATACTGGCTTTTGTTATTCCAGGTCCTTTCAACTCAATATTGTAGGTACTTGCGGCGGTGCTTCCGCAAGCGTCAGTTATGGTAACGGTAAAGGTTCTGATCGCAGCACTATTGATAGAAATGGCTTTTGTTGCCTGGCCAGTACTCCACCTGTACGTCTCAGGTCCAAGGCCTGTAGAATTACCATTCGCTGTAAGGGTTCCGGTCGCCTGTCCGGTAAAACAGTCTACAGATATGGTGGGAGCTATAGTAGCAGCTGTGATTTTTGTCGGGAAAGTACCTACATCAGTCGAAGCCGAAGCTTTTTCATCGCATTGATCCGTTACTGTCACTGAATAATTTCCTGGCTGTGCGATTTCTATTGTATTTGTATTCTGTCCGGTACTCCAGGCAACTGATTTTACCTGAGGATGTCCCGGTGTGTAAGAAAAAGCCAAAGTCTGTCTTCCTGTAGTACAGAAACTTCCCAATCCGAGATTCATACCTGCCTGAGGCTTATCATATCTGGCTAATTCAACAGTATCACATAGCATGAAGCATACTTTTTCGCCCATAGTCACTGTCACTGAATATTTTCCGGTTTTAAATACTCTTAAGGTATCCAGAGTTGGTCCTTTTTCTCCGGTGCTCCATTCGTAAAAAACGGCACCTTTTGTACCTGCCCTGAATGTCCAGTCAATCGGTTCATTAGGGCAAAAGGGTCGTACATTCAGTGCCAATACCGGTACATCATAATTGTTTGGTTTAGTTTTGAAAGTGACAGTATCCACTGTTCCGGCATTGGCGGTAGTCCAGATCAAAGTATCTGCAAAAAACGATGAAGCACTAAGCACCTGTTCTGATACATTTTCTTCGCAGGTGGAACTACCATTGGCATTTAGTTTGATAAATGATGATTTTGTCATCTGGCTCTCTATCGCTGATGAAAACAAAGCCGAACCTCCGTCTGCTGTGGCAAATAAGTTACCAGTAAACTCTGATCTGCCATCGACTCTGGTATATTTTTTATTCCATACAAGGCTACCATCCTGCTTTATTTTCATGACAAAAATAAAAGTCTTTTTAGCAATAGAGTCCGTATTGATACCCGATAGAATGATATCGTTTTTTGTATCTAAAGTGATTTGAGTGATGATAGTATTGTCAAGTGCTTTAAACATAATTGTTCTACCCCAGTCCACGTCGCCATTTTTTCTGGTTTTCAGTATAAAACCTCTGTCTTTTTGACCGGTTCTGGCCACAACTCCGGTAAGAATATATGTGGAATCAGCAAGTCTCAAAGCTCCATAACCATGCAATCTTCCATCAAGAGATGCATTGGCTGTCCGGTATTTTTTACTCCACCTGAGATTGCCAAAAGTATCTGTGACCGCTATGAAAGCAGTAAGATTGTTGGTATCTACTATGCCCGCAAGCAACAGGGTGCTGTCTTTTTCAAAAGAAAGATGGGCCACTCTTTCAGTGATGTTTCTACCGGCACCATCTTTTGCCGATAGAAGTTTCGACCAGATATTATTGCCTGCATAATTTTTTCTGCTGAGGGCTATATCGTGCTCTGTACTACTACCGCCCACATGAGTGGAAAAGATAGATCTGTTATGATTTGCCAAAAGATGACTGAAAGCGGTACCGTCTGCCATCCTGTTTGATTGAGTAGTATAAGCCCTTATCCATCCGATTTTTCCACTGATATCCAGCGAGCCTATAATTTTTGATGGTTTATTTGATTTTGTAGTGATCAGACTGA
This sequence comes from Saprospiraceae bacterium, assembly GCA_016718205.1. Classification (GTDB taxonomy): domain Bacteria; phylum Bacteroidota; class Bacteroidia; order Chitinophagales; family Saprospiraceae; genus OLB9. The sequence goes on along the minus strand of JADKEB010000023.1, from coordinate 19,289 downwards.
AAAACAAACTATCCCTGTCTCCCTGAATGATGCTACCCAATGCATACTGGAGTCGGCCAAAAGCCGTATCTATGGCTATGGCTGTGGACCAGTTGATATCTCCTTTGGGCATGTAGCTCGTGACTATGAGGGTATCTGATCTGAATGACTTATCCGGGGTTTTTTCTACTTCGAGTTCAAGCGAAACGTAATTGCCATCTTTGGTCTGCATACCACCGATGCTCACGATATCCTTGTTTTTATCTGATGCATAAGTCCTGTGAAAAGCACTTTGTGCCAGAGAAAAATTTACAAAAAATACAGAGATAATAACCGGAATTATACTTTGACGCAAGATCATGCTTTATTTTTTACTATTTGTATTAAAAAGTCCTTATAAAAAAATGCAGGTAAAGTTACTATTAAACTTCAAAAGTACAATATTATTTGCTTTTAGAAATGTTAAAACTGTATTAAAATCCAAAATCAACCAAATATAGCTCGTAAAATCAATAAATTAATTTGAATTTTAACTTAAATTCTGCTCTATGATTATTAGAGTGTATTTGTTTTCTGTTTTTAGTGCTAAGACTCTGTTAAAAAATAACTGATACATTTTGTTTCGTTCTTTTGCTCTTTTTCTGCGTTGTAAAATCGTTAAATAGCTAAAGCTATTCGCCTCATTTACGCCTTGAAAAAGAACAAATTAACTTCGCCAATTCTGCACCATTTATTTATTAACAGAGCCTTAAGACAATTTGTCACAATAATTGGGTATAGGTGCTCATTGCGTATGGCTCTATTATTTAACCTAAAAATCTATAATGATAATCCCATGCCTGCCTAAGACGGCAGTCAGGCAGGTATTACGACCTCCAAATACTTTATTTTGTCCTATGAAACAACATGACCATGCCGTCAGGTGTACTGTCGGTTCCCTCACTAAACTGAGCTGCCACTCAATTTTACTGTGTACCGTTCAGTCATGCACCATGACTGTGTGCAGCTATGCTGCAGCGGTGCTACAGCTAAAGCTGCACACAGTATGATTTGTCGTCAAAAATGCTGATTTTACCCGCCTGCTCCGAAGCGGGCAGGTTGTGCTTTTAGCCTTCACTACGGAACTCATTATAGATATTTAGGTTCAACCCGGGATTCTATGTCAAATGTGCTGACCTATCTTGATTTTTTCAAAAAGAATGGACGCTATCAACTCTAAAGATTCATGTGTCCATCCCGCAATATGTGGTGTTAAAACTACATTTTGAAATTCATATAGTGATGAATATAATTCTTTTTCGCTTTCTGAGAATGTTTCCGGTTTTTCATTTTCAAAGACATCTAAGCAAGCTCCTCCTACATGCCCGGAGTGCAAATGTTCTATCAATGCTTTGGTATCAACTATTTGACCTCGTGAAGTATTGGAGATGATGACTCCTCGTTTGCATTGTTGCAGGAAACTGCCATTGATCATGTTGTTTGTTTCAGATGTAAGGGGAAGATGAAGGGAAATAATGTCAGCTTCATTTATGATGGTACGGAGATCTGTTTTTTCAACAAAGGCTACTGTCACGGGGTATTCAGTTTTATATTTATCATAGCTGATGACCCGCACTCCCCAATTGTACAGTTTTTCGGCAAAGGCGCATCCTGTATGTCCCAAACCTATAATGCCGATGGTTTTTCCTTTTATCTCTGTGCCTCGGTTTTTTTCACGGTTCCAGGAAAATTGCCTCACTTCAGCATCAGCACGCAAGATATTGTTCATCAGTGCCAAAAGCAAACCCATTTCGTGTTCAGCTACAGCGTTTCTGTTTCCTTCAGGCGAATTGTACACTTTTATTCCTTTACTTTCGGCATATGCAACATCGATGATTTCCAATCCTGACCCGAGTCTGCCTATAAATTTCAGGTTACTACCTTTATCAATCATGGATTTGTCCATAATGATCTTACTATTGATGATAATGCCGTCATAGAGATGTATTATCTTTTCCAGAGCCTGATTATTGACGCTTGTATCATAGGTGACCTCACATTTCTTTTCTGTCAGACTATTGATAAGCGCATCATGCACTTTATCAGTGATCAGTATTTTTCCAGGCATCATGTCAGATATGGTTTTTAAGAAATCTAAATTGCAAAGTTCAGTAAATAGATCAGATTTTTTATTTTTATATATAAATTAACAATCAGTTTTATACAAATACTAAATTTGTATATGTAAAAAATAAATTTGAAAATTAGCTCATTTTGGGTATAGACTGTATACATTTGTGCATATCATTATCTTTGATAACGCATTAATAATCAATATATTAATGATTGTTTTAATGTTTTAATTTTGCAAATATTTCAAACCGATCCCAATGAAAACTTACTCGAAAATTCAAAACAAAACACTTTTGAAACTATTTTTTCTTATTAGTTTGATTGCCCAGTTTTCTTTTATAAATCATGTGGAAGTTACAAAATGGCCTTCATACACCTTTATGATGAACTGTGTGGAAGCTGCCTGGAATTCTACTTCTGAGTGCATTACCATCTCTGATCAGCCACCTACTTGTAGTCCCGTGATTTCCAGTACATATGAATGGCGGGACACGACAGGCATCTGGAGACCTATACCTTCTTCACGCCAACTTTGTGGGTGTGATGTTTATGAATATCTGGACGTCACTCCTGTGTGTCAGGTGCAAGGTGGTAATTTCATTTTGGGTGGCAGACAATTTAATAAATGTCCCGATAGGTGCCTGACAAGGACAGATTTTACTTTTTCGCAAGGTAGCTCTAATGTCGTCAACTATCCTGCATGTACACAGGATCTCAATTGTATAGAGATCACACCTGCACAGCTACTAGCCAATGGCGGATCAATGACGGCCTACTACAGGTCCAACACACCGTCTGGCAGCGTAGTCACTATCTTAAGATTTACATACAACGGACTTGGTCTCAACTGTGCCAATATCAATGCTCAGGTAGTCCAAAGGGGCAAAATATACAAACATATCTTTGTGAGGAGAACAGTAACATGTGGAGGTGGAGTAACAGAAATGTGCGAAGATGATATAGATATCCCGCAAGTACCTGACAATTGTCTATTGGAAGCGTTTATCAATACCGTAAATCTTGGATCTCCTTGCAATAGTTCAGGATATTCTGCATCAACGATCAATCTGTCCACTCCTGCTACTTACCAATGGAAATACAATGGCACTAATATATCAATAAATTATGCTCCGTCACTTTATTGTCTGGCTGGTAGACCATTTGGTACTTATTGTGCTGAGATTACTGATGCTTCAGGTTGTATGACAGAGGTATGCAGAGTCCATCAGTCAGAAGGGTGCACTACCGGTGTCACCATAGGTCAACTGGGGAGCAATCTGGTCGCTGAGGTAACCAATTGTGGGCCACATATGTCATATTATCAATGGGCGAGATGGAATGGCGTCAGTTGGTCCAATGTAGGTACCAACTCCAATAGTTATAATACCGGGGGATTGGCGGGTGATTATCGGATTCAGGTCACTTGTGGACCATGTATGGCATATGGCAATATTGTCCTGGCAGCACCACTACTGGCAGGACCATTACCTGTGGTCTTACAAAAATTCGAAGCCTTAGCAGATCCATGTGGACCGATTCAGTTGACCTGGAATACCGTTTCGGAACAAAACTCCAGAGAGTTTGTCATTGAAAGAAGTATGGATGGAAAACAATTTGACAAAATAGGCCATGTCATGAGCCATAACAAATCTTCCGGATCAAATTATACATACATCGATAGTGAAGCTCAAAACAAGTCAGATAAAACTATATTTTACAGGCTTCGGCATTATGATTTTGATGGAACTGAAAACATCCACAAGGTCATCCGGCATTATTATATGTGTTCTGACGCAATACCGTCTCTATCTGTCAGCCCAAATCCTGCAGCAAATCTTATCACGATCTATGTCACAGATGCAAAAAATGAAGATGAAGTAAGTATAATTATAAGATCGATTCATGGGTCCATCGTCAAAACTGCTAATCTGAGTGAGGCAAATCAAGAACAACAGATCAATATATCACAACTTCCTGCAGGTATATATAGTGTCGAAGCAAAGGGAAAATATTTAAAAACTACCACTGTTTTTACTAAGGTTGACTGATAGTATTTTGGTATCTTACATCATTTTCTTCTGGATTTTGAGTCGTTTGGTAGTCAAGGGTAATTCATAAGCTTTTGCTAATTTATGCACATGTTGTAACACATTGGCCGGATTCTAAGCCATAATTAATAAGCTATTCGTACATTTGCGTTATTTTTAAAATAGTAATGCTAGCATTCAGATTTTTGATTTTTTCTTTTTTGTCATGTACACTCATATTCGGTGAATACGCTTCTGCACAGGACACTACCCAATACAGAGTAAAACCGACTGTTATTGAACTCGGTTTTGGTATGGGTGGAAATATTCCGGCAGGTGATTTAAAAAACAGATTTGGCCCCAACCTGAATCTGTCTACCCATCTCCATTACATATCTCCAAAAGATTTTGTGATGGGTGGTGGTTTGATGTTCATTTTCGGAGACAATGTCAAAGAAGACGTTCTTGCCCCTTTCAGAACCACCACAGGTGTGATCCTGGGAGATGACAATCAGATAGCTGATGTATTTTTGAGGCAAAGAGGACTTTACTTAAGCGCAGACGTTGGTAAGTTGTTTCCTGTCTCCAAAAAATCAAGATCCGGTATTATGGTCATGGCTTCAGGTGGCATATTGCAGCACAACATCAGATTTACTGACGAACGCAATTCTGTGGCACAAATCAGGGCGGGCAGGAGTGTGGGTTATGACAGGCTTACAAGAGGCTTCGGGCTGAGACAATCGATAGGATACAAACACATGAGTCGTGATAAAAGGGTGAACTTTGAAGTCCTGTTTGATTTTATTCAGGGATTTACTTCAGAAATCAGGGCTGTAAATTTTGATACAGGACTAGCGACGATATCTTCACGTACGGACTTATTATTTGGATTCAGAATGAAGTGGAATTTACCTTTTTATTTCGGTGGGAAAGATGATATAATATATTACTGATCACGGCGACATGGTAAAGACATTGACATTTTGGGTATACTCTTTGTTGATTTACTTGGGCAACGGGTATATCGCCTTTGGAAGCCTGTTTTCAAAAAAACTTAAACAACTTAACTCGGGCAGAGCATCTACATGGCAAATATTGACCAGCAGAAGTCATGCTACAGGCAAGCGGATCTGGATGCATTGTGCTTCTCTTGGTGAGTTTGAACAAGGTCGTCCGCTCATAGAAAAAATAATAGAAGAGCATCCTGATAGTACGGTTTTCTTAAGCTTTTTTTCGCCATCAGGTTACGAAATTCAAAAAAACTATGATCAAGCAGATGTGATTTTTTATTTGCCATCTGATACAAATGCCAATGCTGAAAAACTGCTGCAACTCATCCTACCTGACATGGTGATATTTGTAAAGTATGAATTTTGGTGGAATCTGACCAGATGTCTTATAAAGTATGAGATCCCGGTATTTTTGATTTCTTCAGTATTCCGACCAAAAGACTATTTCTGGCACCCCTTTGCAAAGCCATTCAAGCAAATTTTGAAAAAATATACCCACATATGTACTCAGGATGAACTTTCAGCTCAGGTACTTTCAACACAGGGTTTTGACAATTATTGTATCGCCGGAGATACAAGGATCGACAGAGTCATTCAAAGATCAAAATTTCCTGTTAATTTGGATACAATCAAAGATTATATTGAAGGCAAGACAGTAATTGTGTATGGAAGTGTGTGGATGTCTGATATGCATGTCGTTTCAGCTACAGTATCTGCATTTCCTGATTATGCGCACATCATAGCGCCTCATGATATCTCAGAAAAAAACGTATATCTGATAAGATCTCAACTCCATCCTTCACCAGATGTGTATTCTACAAAAGATTGGAAGTCAAATGTCATCCTCATCGATAATATAGGTATGTTGGCGGGTTTGTACGCTTTCGCAAAATTTGTTTATATCGGAGGCGGTTTTCAAAAAGGTATTCACAATATCCTCGAACCCGCAGTGTATAAAATCCCGGTGTTCTTCGGGCCCAACCATCAAAAATTTAATGAAGCTGTTATTTTGAATACCTTGGATGCAGCTATTCCTGTAGATGGTTATGATAAAATGATTGAAAAAATCAAATGGCTAGACTTACATCCTGTTGAATACCAAGGTATTGCTGACAGATTGGATCAATATTTTAATAAAAACAAAGGTGCTACTGAAAAAACCTATAACATAATCAGTTCGCTCCACTCAATTCAATGAATTCAATTGTCATGCGGACGGAATGAGTTCAATTCGCTCTGCTCAAGTCAATGACATAATGAATTCAATTGTCCTGAGGACATTGAACTAGATTGAACTCTATTGAAATGGGTGTATTTCATTTTTCGCCTCACATTAAAAATCATCAATTTTTTTTTGCGATTCAGGCAAGATGCCTTAATATATTGCATCGTAGTTATTAAAAGCTACGACGAACAAACGATGCTTTAGAGAGACATGATCCTGCAGATAAATTACTCCCGTCTATCGGGGCAGGAGCGTAGCTCTGTCATCTTTGTAGAAAACATTAGCACCTGAAACATAAGGGGCGTAGCCCTGACATCTTATATTTACCACATCTTTTATGATCACAGGGCTACGCCCCTACGTGATGGTGTGTGGATATTTTTGCTACAAAGATCACAGGACTACGTCCCTTATTAATCTCAGACATAAAGATTAGAGATAATAGAATTGAAATAAATTGGATTACATTGAACTATATTGAAATACATTGAATGATATTGAATCACATTCTTTACTTTTGCCCCATGAACAATCATCAAACCACCCATCTTCCGGAATTTAGTGATCTGCACCTTGTTGTGATCGGGGATATCATGATCGACCGGTATATTTCCGGTACAGTCAGGAGAATATCACCTGAAGCACCTGTTCCCGTAGTAGACATGGACACTATTGAAAACAGACTCGGAGGTGCGGCCAATGTAGCTATGAATCTGCTTGCCTTAGGCGCGAAAGTGACACTGATATCTATCACAGGTGATGATGACCAAGGAGAAAATCTCATTCACTTATGCAGTGCTCAAGGTCAATTAAATCATAAAATCCTGCGCATTCCGGGGCGAAAAACGACAATAAAATCCCGTATAATGGCCGGCAACCAACACCTGCTGAGGATAGATAGTGAAGATAGGACAGAATTGACCAAACAAACATATGACAGAATTTTTCATTTTTTCTCCGGTCTTTCAGAAACCACCAAAATTGACGGGCTGATATTGCAGGATTACAATAAAGGATTGCTTTCTGAATATCTGATACATCGACTGATAGAGTTTTGTAAATCTAAAAATATAGCCACTTTTGTGGACCCCAAGGAAAAAAACTTTTTCGCCTATACCGGATGTACCATCTTCAAACCCAACAAAAAAGAAGTACAAAGCGCCACTGCTGATTTCACCAATGACTATAAGACCATAGCTGAAAAACTACAAAAACAGCTCCAATGTGACACGGTGATCATCACATTGGGTAGTATGGGCATATATATTTGTAAAGACAATAACGGCCATTTATATCCTACTGCTCCACGGGTGGTCGCTGATGTGTGCGGTGCCGGCGACTCGGTGATCAGCATCGTCGCACTATGTTATCTGAAGAAGGTGCCTATCGATGATATAGGGCGGATTGCAAATATTGCAGGTGGCCAGGTATGTGAGATCCCAGGAGTTGGGTTGGTGGATCGGGACAAAGTTCTAAAAGAATTAAAATTATACAAAGAATAATATTTTGAAAATATTGAATAAAAATGTATTTCTCATTATCTAAAAATTGTTACTTTTACATCGTTTAAAAATTTATTATATTTATAATCAAAATTAATGTTATGCAAAGATTTTTTACAAAATTTTTATTGACCGTATTAGTTTTTGGATATGTTGCGATCAGTGCACAAAAAAATAATACTTTTACGATCACTGCCCCGGATGCAATCAAGGGAGACTACAAATTAGAACGGTTTTCTTGGGGTCCTTCACCTGCAACTCCTATCTCGGGTGATGCAATATTGGTTACAGATTTAGTGGCTCCTTTTCCTGATGGGTGTGACTCAATTACAACCAATCTTACTGGCAAAATTGCATTCATTGACAGAGGTATATGTGGAATTTCTGATAAATCAGTAAATGCACAAAAAAGGAGCTATCGCTGTTATCATTTGCAATACAGCTACCGGTAGTGCAGCAGGAGTAGTTGGAGCAGGAGCTACTGCAAGTACTCTCAAAATTCCATCTTATATGATGAGTAATGCGGACTGTGTAAAGATAAGGACTCAACTTACTAACAATGAAATAAAAGGGACTCTAAAGAATATCCCTTGTACTACTAATATAACCTACCCAGCTAATACTATCTGGGGTAAAAACCCAAAAGAAGGAGATTTTAATGGTGGGTTGAATGATTGGACAGCGTCAAATCCAAATACCTGGGAATGGGCAAGCGAAGGTGAGATGTTAAGGGGTACTTTCGGTGGTGTGGTGATGAAATCACTATCGGCGTGCAATGGTGTTGCTGAGTTTAATAGTGACTACTTAGACAATTCAGGACTTTGTCCAGACCCTTGTAGCGGATCACTCATTTCTCCTTCGATCACAATACCACCTGGTGTAAAGGGTTTAGCAATTGAGTTTTCACAAGCAGTCAGACATTTTCAGGGTACATTTTATAGATTAGTACTGAGTAAAGATGGTGGGGTTACCTGGCCTGATACAATTAGACTCAATGAAGGACTGTATTCTAACGATGCAGCAGCAGAAAATATAAGAGAACGTGTTGCGTTGCCAACAGCATATACTTCTTTGCCGAAATTGAGGTTTAAATTTGACCATATCGGAGCTTATTATTTTTGGGGTATTGATGATGTTATTGTATTGGATCAGGCACCATATAATGATGTAGAAGTAAGACAAAATTTTTATTCTGTTGCTCCATCTTTTAAAACTCCTATATCACAGGCACAAGAGATACCTCTTTTAGCTGACCTTGGTAATAAAGGAAATGTGAACGCCCAAAACGTTGTGTTGACAGCCACTATGAAATCAGGAACCACTGTGTTACAACAGGATACAAAAAATTACAACATTGTTCCTGCTTATGGTTCTAATGAAAATAAAGTTTTTTCAAAAACAATGAATCAACCTACGACAGCAGGGGTATATAATATTGAATACAAGGTAAATTCACTAGGAGACATTGATTCTACTAATAACAAACAAGATTTTAATTTTGTTATGACTCCAAATACTTTCGGAAAAATACCTACCGAATTGGAAAATGGAAGTAACTACTTAGGATTTGTGTATAACAATCTGACCTTTTGGAGAGATGTAAAACACTATTCTATTGGGAATGCATTTTATGTCAAAAACAGTAATAATTCAAGCGGAAGTGCATTATTGCTTGCAAAAGTCAGATTTGGAATCGGAAACACAATAGCCAGTGTTGCTAATTCAGTGATCAAAATAGATGTATATGAATTTTTGGACAAGAATGGTGATGGAGATGTGACTGACGCAAGCGAAAAGAAGAAAGTTGGAACCAATGTTGTTTTTTTGACATCAGATATCACAACACCACGCAGAATTGAAGCAGATGTTTTTGTGCCTGAAGCTGATGGTAGTATTTCAGATAAGAAATTAAGAGTAAAATCTGAAACTCTCTATCTTGTCGTCTTACACACCGAACCTGCAGCTGCATCCACACCTCAAATTCAGATATTGGGTTATGATCCGAGGACTCTAAACACTGTAGGAAGAGATTACTTTTATGGAGCTACGAATATGGCTTATGATTCTTTAGGGCTATTAAGGTCTGCAAGTAGTTTTGGAGGTAAAGGAGACTCTCCTGCTGACAATGATACTCGGGAATTATTCAGAGTTGACTTCAAAACAGCTTTTATTGAAATGGACTTAGCTTTAGCTTCATCCACATATGACGTTGCAACATCGGGCGAAGCCACTCTCTTCCCCAATCCTGCTTCATCTGAACTGTATATAGACCTTACACTACCACAAGTATCCAAAAATGTAAAAGTGGACCTCATGTCTATAGATGGAAGGATAGTGACTTCAGCTTCATTCCAGCAAGTACAGGAGTCAAGGCTGAGATTAGACCTTACAGATATCGTTTCAGGTACATACAACGCACTCATTCATACCGATGAAGGAGTCATCACCAGAAAAGTAGTGATACAAAAGTAAATCGCATTATTTTTAAATATAGGGAAAGGGAAGATGTTTTATTAATATCTTCCCTTTTTCATTTTTTCATAATGATGAAAAACAAATTTGCAAAATTTTTTCTGCAAAAGGAGCGTTTTAATGCTATATTCATTCTAATAAGGTATAAGCATACTTTTTAAAGCTTAAAAGACTTATTTTTAAATTTTGAATAACATAGCATGAACATAAGATTTCAATATATAATATTACTGTCATTGCTGATGATGATGTCATGTCATAAAGATACAGAGACATTTACATCAGAAGTCATCAAAGTTCATACACCTTTGGTTGTAAAAGAAATTACCGGAACTGTGATAGGATATGTCTATGACGAAAAGAATCTACCCGTAGCAGATGCAGACGTCATGACATACAGTGCCGCAACAAAGACCAATCAGCATGGAGCATTCATTTTTGAAAATGTAAGATTGGACGAACAAGGTACTTATATCAGAATCGCAAAAAATGGCTGGTTTCATGCTTCAGACTTCATCTATCCTGTAGCCCAATCCACTACATATTCCTACACCAGGATATATAGATTGGAAAATGAAATTTTGATGGATGCAAGCTCAGGTGGAGCAATATCCATAAGTGGTGGAGCAAAAGTGATATTCCCGTCCGGGGCCATTTCTGACCATAAAGGAAGCAACTACTCAGGTATGGTAAAAATATATTCAAAATACCTTCATCCCGATGACCGCGATCTGGGACATAAAATGCCCGGTGGCTTGATCGCTGATGCTGCTAATGGCAACACAGTAGCCCTGGGAACATTAGGTATGGTCGCTGTCGAACTCAGGGATCCTCAGGGCAATCTGCTCCAAATAGCCAGAGGCAAAAAAGCCACTATTGAGTTTCCGGTGAATACAACTTATAAACCATCGGAAATCCCTTTATGGTCATTTGACGAGGTCAAAGGTAGGTGGAAGGAAGAAGGAAAAGCAAGGCTTTCAGGCAATAAGTACATAGGTGAAGTAACTCACTTCAGCTTCTGGAATATTGATGCACCTTTTCCATTGATAGATGTCTGTGGCAAAGTTGTAAATGAAGACGGCAGCCCTGCTCCAAATCTTTCTGTAAAGGTCGAAGCGGAAGGTATCGGAACCCATTTTGGTGTGACAAATTCCAAAGGAGAGTTCTGCGGTAAAATGCCAAAAGGAAAAAGACTTCGGATTATAGCCTTTTATCCTGCATGTAAAAATGACATTTCTGAAGTCAATGTGGGTCCTTTTGATGTCAAAACAGTCTTGGATAACATCAAAATAAAGTCTCTAAAATCTTTTAAAATCAAAGGAAAGATACAATGCAACAATAACGTCGTCTCTAATGGAATTGCCGTCATCAAAATAAAAGAATCCAGCCTGATCATCAAAGCAGAAAGCGATGGTTCAATCAATGCCGACATTTCATCATTTCTATGTGGTGAAGATGTACCTGTCACCGTTTTTGCTTTTGACAATAAAACATCTGAGACAAGTCCCTCTATCAATGTGACAACTACTAATGCTCAAAACCTGATCCTGAATGTTTGTGCATCAGCAGCATGTGACCTTAAAGCTGACATGGTGTATGACTGCAACAAGACCATTACTGCCAATATATCCGGAGGAAGTGGTAATTATACTTACGCATGGAAAGACAATGCCGGAAAGGATAAATCACTTGTTTTTTCCGGTCAGGACTCCATCTTTGAGAGTAAAACATATTGTGTAACTGTCAAAGATGTCACCAACAATTGTGAAAAAACATTCTGCAAGGAAGTAGGTGGAAAGTTGGTTGCAGGTATAGAGGCAGATTGTGAAAACGGAAAGCTGTATGTTTATGTTAGAGGAGGTGTTCAATATATCAAATATAATTGGAGTGATGGTAGTACAGACAAAGATTTTAAAGCTCCGGCAGATGGCAAATATTGTGTGACCATCACAGATGGAGCTGGATGTACTACATCTATCTGTGAGGAGATATCCAAATCAATTAATCTCTCCAATAGTGCAGCATCTTGCAGCAAAAACATCTACAATATAACAAGTGGACCTTTTGAATCAGGAAAAGTGCTGGGTTCAGGTCTTAGTGGTAACCAGGATCTGACTTTCCCCATTAAAATTGATGTATTCAAAACAGGATTTAATTTCGGGATTCAACTGAAAAGTGGAAAATGTACTATCGTCAAGCAGTACAAATTACCACAGTTAATACAGGGAGTCACTTTCAATATTGTCAATACTACCTGCAGCAATTGCACTGACGGAAAGATCAATATCACTGTCAATAATAATGCTTCATGTAATGAGTGCAAAATAGGTGACATAAAAATATTTAAAACAGACGATATTGCAACAGACCTTTCAACAGACAAACAAGGACGGGAAAATGGCAAAAGGAGAATATTATGTGGTCATCACCGATGCCGTATCAGGTTGTTATGTGTCTATAAATAAGGTAAAAGTTAATTAGTCTAAAAATGTGAACCCGGATCATATAGAAGATATAATCAAAGGATGTAAAGAGGGAAACCGAAGATGTCAGGATGCTCTGGTGCAAAAGTTCGCACCGGGGCTCCTGTCTTTATGCCTGCGGTATTCTTCTGACAGAGAGTCCGCGCGAGATGCTTTGCAGGATTGTTTTTTAAATGCATTCAAATATATCAATACTTTTTCGGGCAAAGGATCATTTGATGGATGGTTGAAAAGGATTGCAGTCACTGCTGCGATCACCCACCAAAAAAAGTATAAAAAGATATATTTTGAAGAAATCACTGAAGAAGCCAACTGGGCATATGCCGATATTCCTGATGTATACAGTAAAATCGGGAAGGATGAAATATTGAAGTTATTGAAGAAATTGCCGGAGAGTCTTTATCTCGTATTCAATCTATATGTAATAGAAGGATATCAACATAATGAAATCGCTGAAATGCTCGGAATAACAGAAAGTACGTCAAGGGCAGCTTTGTGTAAGGCCAGAAACAGACTGACAGATATTTTAAAAAATCAGAATGAGCCATATGTTGCTCATGCGTCATAAATACATCGATATGGAATATAACAAACTTGAAGACCATATAGCCAATCTGCTCCGTCATGATGAGGCTGAGATAGATATCCAAGCCTTCATCCAGGATCTGCACCCGAAAAAGAATCGAAGATTTCCAGCCTGGATGTGGATCTCAGGTCTGTTGGTCATTGGACTGATAGGCGGAGGCATCTACCTTACATCGCATGATGTGACACAAATCAATTCGGGTATAGCTATAGATACAAAAATTCAAAACGATGCTACATCATACGACCATCCACTTTCAAAAACTGCAACTCAACTATCATCGGATAATATAAAAAAATCAGAATTATCAAATACTATTTCCGCCATTGAAGAAAATAGTCCTAAAAAAAGTTCCAAAAGTATTGTACATGCTGAAAATCACAGAAGATTTGTCAATACTAATGATTCAAAAAATAAAAAGTCCAATTCATATTTGAAAGAAAAAGTAATCGTTTCTTCCATGACCCAAAATGAAGACATCGGTAAAAATTCTTTGAGCAATTCGATCCCGGCAAATAATCAATCCTTTGAAAACCAAGACAATTATTCCAATAATAAAAACCTGATCAGTATAGCTCCTTTGGCATTTGCACATGAAAATCTTTCGTCTGCCGTTTTGGGTAAAATAAAAACAGGCAATGTCATCTGCCCTACTTTTCGCAAAAAAGGGAGATTTACTCTGGACATCATTCCTGAGATCGGTTACTTCAGACCATTGAAAAATCTCCAATATGACGTCAATGAACCCAATAATATTTACGATTTAAGACATCAGCATGAGTCCACACTTGAAGGTCTGAATGCCGGTCTTTATGTCAGATTGATGAATGATAAACTTCCTGTGTTTTTTCAAGCAGGAGCCTCATTCTCCCGCATGTCTGAAAAGATGCCCTTGGATTATGCATATACTAAAAGAGATACTACACGAGGTATCATATCGATCACACAATCACAATCGGGAGACACCGTGACTGTCATCTACGGTGACATCATCCACGAAAATAAAATATCCGGTAGGAAAACGAGTCATCATCATTTTACGCTGATCGATGTGCCGGTTTCCTTAGGCTTCGAAAAAAGTTTTGGTTCCTGGTCTGCAGGGATTGAAGGAGGTATCGTACTCAATCTGGCTATGAAGGCAAGTGGTCAGATATTGGCTTCAGATACTTCATTTACTGCCATAGACCAACCCATAGAGGCATACAAAAGCAGATTGGGCCTCAGCTATTTCGGAGGACTTTTTGCAAGCAGGCCTGTCGGTAATACCGGAAAAGTGTTCTTTACCATCAGAGGCAGATATATACCGGATAGCTTCTCTTCTGAATACAATAGAATCCGCCAATCGTATCATATCTTAGGTCTTAATGTAGGATATATTTATACTTTGAGGTAGTTTTTAAACACGTTTACTAATAAGAGTATGTTTAAACTTTTATCATTTGGCTCCAAGCGGCAAATTTTATTTTATCCAGCGTTATATTTTTCGCCGTACCGCGTCAAGCTACGCTTGAACTTCCGGCTACGACTGCAAAATATGCCTCATTTAAAATTAAATTTCCTCACTTTCGCTCAAACATAAAAATTTAAACATACTCTAAATTATTCTAATCATCCCAATGAATTCTTTAATAAAATTATTATTTGCAATTTTATTTTTTGCATCTTTCGGGTCATGCAGCAAAGAAGATAACTTATCAAAGTCAGCCGATGACATTATAACCCAGGCTTCAAAAACTGTGGTCACAGGTACCTGGATTGTATCCAATTACAATGAGAAAGGCACCAATCAAACCGGCAATTTTGCCAATTACAAGTTTACCTTCTTATCAAATAATACTGTAAAAGCCACCAATGGCACCAATACAATCAATGGTACATGGAAGACAGGAACAGATGACAGTAATGCAAAATTTAACCTAAGTTTCAGTGCTGCAAATGGGCCTTTTGAAGAGATATCTGAAGACTGGAGAATAGTAGAAATCACAGCATCAAAAATAGATCTCCATCATATCAGTGGCGGAAATGGTGGTACATCTTTGATCACATTTATAAAAATTTAGTACATAGTAGATAGTGTAGGATTTTAAAAATATTTCTGTTGACTTTTTGAAATATCTGCTTTGTTATTGACTACTTTTGCCGTACAACATTTCGGTTTCACTTTCTTTGAGATACTTTATCAGACTTTCATATTGCGGTACGACTTACAATGGATGGCAAAACCAGCCACACGCGGGTACCGTGACTGTACAGGATACCCTAGAAAAGGCTGTGTCCACGTATCTAAGAAAAAAAATTGAACTTACCGGATGTGGCCGTACTGACACTGGTGTGCATGCCAGAGATTATTATGCACATTTTGATATTACTGACAGGATAGGAGATGGTGGACTTTTTATTCACCGCATCAATAAGATACTTCCATCAGACATTGCGGTCCATGAAGTATTTGGAGTAGGTGATGATGTACATGCCAGATTTGATGCCGTATCAAGATCGTATGAGTACCACCTGCATACTTTCAAGTCTCCGTTTCTATCACAATCTATGTATTATCCATATGAAATCCAAGACTTTGAGTTGTTAAACCAGGCAGCACAGATCATTATAGAGTTTCAGGATTTTACCACCTTCTGCAAGCTTCACAGTGATGTGAAGACGATGAATTGCAGAATTACCGAAAGCTTCTGGGTAAAAAATGAAAGCACGTATACTTACAGAATAACATCCGACAGATTCCTGCGCGGCATGATACGCCTGATAGTAGGTATGTGCCTCAATGTATCTTCCGGCAAGCTGAATCTACAGGACGTAAGATCTGCATTGATTGAAAAGAGGCGGACAGGCCATGACTGGAGTGTTCCGGCAGTGGGGCTGATACTTTGTGATATTAAATATCCGTTTTTGTAGTTGCGATATTCAATTTATATAAATAAATTCAAGCGCATACGAAATCTACATCTTGTCTTAACCGCTCAAATTACCAATAATTTCATTTAAAGCCAATTGGCTTTCATACATGACAGGCAACAAAGGCCAGATATGTGGCATTTTATCTCCTATGATCACCTGATGATTAATCTTCTCTTCTTTTAATATATGAGCCAGTCTTATTTGATCAGGGTAAGTGATATCATATTCTGCAGCAAAAAGTATAGTCTCCGGAAAACCATTAAATTTGCCATAAATCGGGGAAATAGATGGATCATTCAATGCCAATTGATCAGCTGCCATTTGCTTTGCACCCAGTACTCCTTTTATTCCAAGCATAGGGTCAAAAGGTTCGATACTTTTGATATCTGGATTTTGCATAGAAGCATCCAAAACCGGTGAGATCAAAATAATCTTTTTTGGCAATGGATTTTGATCACGAATGAGTCTTTGCGCCAAGGTCAAAATTAAGGTTGCACCTGCTGAGTCACCTATCAGGACTATATTTTGGGACTTGTATTCTTTTAAGACTTGTCCATACACTTGATCTATGCTTGCATTGATACTTGTTATATTGTGTTCTGGTGCTTTTGGGTATACGCACATCCAGATATTATAATCAGTATTTTTAGAAATTTTGGCTATAGTATCCCAATGATGTTGGGCCGGCCCACATACGAAAGCACCACCATGTACATAAATCAATAATTTTTCTGATCCATTGGGTTGAGCTATTTCAGTGACATCTGAATCTGAAATAGTAAATTTTCGACTAATATTCTTTCTTAAAAATCTATTTTGAGGTATCAATACATCATCCTTTCTTAGTCTAAGATAATCTAATGGGGATTGATTAAATATTTTTTTGACACCTTTTAGCTTTAAAATCCATAAAACCAAATGGTAAGTGAGACTTTTGCGCATAATTAATTAGATAATTAGATAAATTAATATCTTATCAATTAATCTTGATTTGTTTTGAAAAATTGCCATTCAGGATACATCAAAGTCAACAGAACTGCTATCAGTAATACATTGAATTCTATACCATTCCTACCACCACCTACTACATACCATCCATCCGGCAAGTGCACCATATATATGCCAACAATGAGAACACTAATGGTAATCCAACCCATGATCCTCAAATATTTGCCCGTGACGAGACTAATACAGAGACCTACATGAGATAGTTTGACAAGCCATGCGAGATATAATCCTAATGGTGCAAATCCAACTTGATCAAGATACAATGTACCGAATTTACTTACATCTCCGTTGACCATACCCGGGATAGCATGCATTACAAATATGGCAATGAGAGCCAGTTTTAGAATGAGGAAATGTTGATTGAATTTCATTTTTAAAATTTTTGTTTCATGAATAAATTAATAATCAATTATAAAAAATCTATTTTACCATTTTGATTTTAAAAACCTACATTATGAATAAAAGGCAAAAATACAATACGCACCTAATAATTAAGTTAACTTAAGTTAATTTCATCTTTCTATGTTTTAGTTGTACCAGGCCCACTAAAAGCGTTACTTGCCGATCGTCGAAGCCTGTGACTTCGATGCTATACATCAAGCATTTTTAATGCGTTAACTACAGATCATAAAAAAATGCAACTTCACCTTGAATCTTAGAGTATGTTTAAAAAAATTTTTAGTTGTATATCAAGAGATTATGGTTATGGCAATAGAAGCCTGGTTCATAATACATTGATTTTAAGGCTATAAAAAATTTTACAGACCCTTTGTCTACTTGGTCTTTCTGCTATCAAAATCTCTCCTCAATCTGCTCAAACTCTGTGGTCTGATCCCCAAATATGTAGAAATATGCATCAAAGGAATAGCATTAGTTGAAAATATGTTTCTTTCTATAAACTTTTGATAACGTTCAGCAGCACTACGGTAAGCCATATCGTACACTCTATCCTGAGCATTTTTGATCATAATCTGCATGATCTTTATGGTAAATGATTTTACTGCTTCGCTTTTGTTCAATAATACTTCGAAATCGCGATGATGCATACGCATCAATGTACAATCTTTCAAGGCCTGCATATATTCATTAACCGGCTTTTGGCCAATAAATTCATCATAAGAGTTGAACACGCCCGGTGTAAGGGAGAATTCAAGCGTGATATCGTCACCATCTTCATTGTAGATAAATTTTCGAAGTAAGCCATCAATAACAAAATTCAGGTATTGGGGAATCTCTCCTTCTGCCTGATATATTTCTCCTTTTTTTATGGTGTGTGGTGTAAAATATTTGCCAATGAGTTCCTTCTCTTGTTCTGAAAGAGGAGTGATTTGCTCAACAGCACAGAACATTTTACCTAGTAGATCATGATGTGTCATACAAAGTCAATTGGGTGCTTCTAAATAGTTAATGATACACTTATTTGGTTTGAGGTTTATTTACATTTTTTGTTCCCAAACCAGTTTACCTTTAGTATTGAAATATTTTATTCCGGTAAATGATTCCTTATTTTGAAAAAGTTCTCCGGGTTTTTTGGACATCCCTATCCGTATGCTCCCATTTTCATCAGATAAGATGAGTGCTTTGCTGCCATCTTCCAGGGTCATCATATGCATAGCTTCACCAGAGTCATCATCAACACCAAAGCCTTGCCTTGTTTTCCCATTATCAAGGGTATTGACACCGGCTCCTGCGCGTTCCCAACCCTTTTTATTGTTGAAAAGAATTCCTGACATTTCAAACATTCGCACACCTACATTTGCATCTGCTAATTTTTCTCCAACTAAAACTTCATCAAAACCCTCCTCATTCATAAATACGATACCATTGGATGAATTTTTATATTTTTTATACCAATCCATATATTGGTCTGGATTATCAAATTGGCTTGCCCAATATTTTCTAACTTTAACTGTATCTGTCCTTACTCTATCTTTAGAATATGGAATTGGTGCACCTAATAATATTCGATCTC
>JADKEB010000022.1 GCA_016718205.1 Saprospiraceae bacterium | reverse complement strand
ATGGATGAAATCCTAAAAGGATGTTTGAAAAAAGACAGGCGTCACCAAAAGGCCTTGTTTGAGCTATATTACAATTATGGTTTGACAGTGGCTGTGGCTTATTGTAGCCATACTGACGAAGCCAGGGAAGTGCTTAATGATGCATTTCTGAAAGTATTTGATAAAATAAAGGATTATGATCCGTCCAAACCTTTTGAGGCTTGGTTCAGGATAATCGTCATCAGGACGGCAGTCAATCACTATCGCAAACAAACGAATGCAGTAAAGTGGTCAGATATAGATGATAATGAGACAATCCATGATTTGGCTGTGGATGCTGAAGATGGCATCATGGATATGTCTCCTGAAGAAGTGTTAAGATTGGCACAGCTACTACCGCCTGCATACAGGATGGCTATCAACCTATATGCTGTGGAAGGATACAGTCATCAAGAAATCGCAGCGAATCTGGGAATAACGGTCGGTACTTCTAAATCAAATCTATCTAAGGCAAGGGCGAAACTTAAATTTCTCATCTCACAAATCAGGATGTTTTCGTTTTAGGCTTATCAGTAAACATTGAATAAGGGGATTTTTATAGTTTTTTAAAAATAAATTAGTATTCAGGCAACCATTGTTTGAATAATATTGAATAGGATAAAGTAAAGAAGATAGTTTATGTCTGACATTAATTTTCTAAGAGCGTATTCCAATAAAATAAAGGCCCTACATACCAATGATAGTGCATCAGCATCTGATTGGGATCAATTGGAAAATAGAATGAATCAGCTGGACAGGAATCGTAAAAGAAGGTATGTATTTTTCTTAATTTTACTGGCCTTAGGATTTGTTTTGGGAGGTATATATCTTTATGAACTAAAAAGTGGCGCTTATAGTCAGCCTGATGTTTCTGTTACCGTAGTTGAAACTATTCGGAAAAATACTGATGAAGAACAAAATCTGTCTACTAAACCTACTGCTAATTTAAAGGATAGTGACAGAATTGAAGAATATGGTAAATATGATACGTTTGCAAACATTAAATGTGCACTGGGTAACACATCAAATCAAAAAAGGAAATCTACTGTAAAGATTATTAAAAATAAAAAACAAAATAAAGAAAAACAAACTTATGCTTTAGAAAATAACATGACATTCCCTACACTGGAAAATACTAAAAAGCATCCAAATGAAGTAAATTTTAAGGAAGAATCCCTTTTTGATCAGCCTGTTATTAATAAATTGATATTAGCCGATGATGGTAAGAAATTAAGTCAAGTACAATCTGAGATTGGCAGTTCAACATTAAATTTTTATATAAAAGCTGTTGCTAGTTTAAAATCGAGAGATCTTCAGATGATAAAGCAAAAAAATGAACTTAATATTGTTTTCCCGCAAGCAATAGCCAGTTCAGTGCATAGGATGAAATATTTTGTAAAAATTGATGGAGGACCATTATATACCATAAATTCCAAACCAACGGACATGCCAGGACCGTTAGTTTTTGCAAGTCAAGAAGCAAGTAAAAATATGGGGTTTCAAAATAGTCTCAATTTTCAACTTGCTCCAAATGATAAATGGAAATTTAATTTAGGGATAAACAGGAGTCAACTTATACATCACGGATCTCATACTGCAAGCCTTACAATAATGGATGGTGTATGCCTGAATCCTAATAGTAATGAACCAAAAGAATATGCCTTTTCGTATGTAGTCACCAACGGCAGAACATCTTCGACTGTTAACCTACTACTTTCAGAAGAAAACCCAGGTAGTCCGTTAGACAGCAATGATGTATTTAAAATTGTAATGGGCATGCATAAAAAAACTTTAAATTGGGCAATCCCAATTACGATAGAACGAAAATTATATTCATTAGGCGAATTGTCTATATTTGCGAAAGGTGGCATAGCGCTTGGCTTTGCTTCCAATAGTAGAGATATTGTAACACATTTTAGTGAGTCTTGTGCAAATCTATGTTTTAATCATGGATTTAGTCCTATCGTGTACAGTCAAAAATCTAATCAGCTAACAACCGGAATAATATTAGGATCAAGTGTGGAATGGAAGGTGAGTCGCAAAATAAGCTTAGTATTTAACCCTGAGATGAATATAAACATAAAGATGTCGCCGGTTGACCATAATAGTGCAAAGTGGGGTGTCAATTTGGGTGCGATGTACAAGATTCAATAAGTAAAGTAACCTTTTTAATTTCAATAATTTTAAACATAAAAAATCAGTCAGTCATGGTAAAATCTTTATCGCAATTACTAATAGCATGTATCATGCTGAGTTATACATATTCTTACAGTCAAAAAGAAGTCCATTTACTACTTAATCAATATATTGGAAATGCTCCCTTTAGTATAGGTGATGGCGGTACAACCGACCTTGGAACAAAGTTTAATATATCAAGACTTGATTATTATATATCATCTATAAAGCTTCATCACGATGGTGGCATGACCACAAACGTTAGCAATAAATATATTTTTGTTACGAAGGGGAAAGCTGTTGATGAATTATTGGGTAGTTTTAATATTGGTTTACTTGACTCCATTACGTTTTCAGTGGGCGTGGATGCAACAAGTAATCACGGTGACCCTACTTTATGGCCGGCTAATCACCCGCTTGCTCCAAAATCTCCTGAAATGCAGTGGGGATGGGCGGCAGGTTATAGATTTGTGGCAATAGAAGGTAAATCAGGTGCAAATTTGCAATTTGAGTATCAGATACACGCTCTGGGTGATGAACTTTACAAACCTACCACCATAAAAACTCATGGCACAGATCATAACGGCGAATTAATGATCGCTATAGACGCAGATTATGGGCAAAGTATGAAAGGTATCAATATGAATAAAAATGTGATCCAACATGGTAGTCTTAAAGAAGCAATTTCGTTAATGAGCAATTATAATCAAAATGTGTTCAAAGCGACTGAAAGCATATCGGCATCGCATGATATAGAGGTAGGTGCATTAAAAATTTATCCCAATCCAGTAGTAGATGGAAAAGTGACTATTGCACTAACTGATGAACAAATTTTAAATGCTAACATCATCATAAGAGATGGTGTAGGTAGAATAACTTATCAGATTTCAAATCCAACGACTTTAAATGAGGTATCAGTTGAGCAAAATGGCTTTTATTTAATAGAACTTATACAAGCAGGTAAATTAACTTATCGAGGTGGTATTGTGAAACAATAAATATAGTGAAATTTAGCTCTTTATACTTTATATTGTGGTTGTTCATATTTTTGTCATGCTCAGAAATGGACGAAGAGCAAGTGGCATCTATTAAAGTATTGGAAATGATAACCATACCAAGCCATTTTCCTGAGATCACTTTTCCTATAGGTAATGCTTTTAGTAAGGAGCGATGGGTATTAGGTAAGAAACTGTTTTATGATCGTCGTTTATCCATAGATTCAACTATTAGTTGTGCCAGCTGCCATAAACAAAACAAGGGTTTTGCAGATGATGTAAGTTTAACGCCGGGAGTTTTTGGTAGAGCAGGTGTAACCAATGCGCCGTCATTGGCCAATATCGCATATCATCCATATTATACAAGGGAAGGCGGATTGCCCACATTGGAAATGCAAGTATTAGTACCCATATCAGAGCATAATGAATTTGGGTTTAATATAGTAGAAATCGAACAAAGGTTAAAAGCCGATACAGCATATCAAGAAATGGCAATGAAAGCCTACGGCAGGTCATTAGATCCTTTTGTTATAACCAGGAGTATCAGTACTTATGAACGAAGTATCATCAGCGGTAATAGCAAATATGATGATTATACACACGGCAAAGCAATATTATCCAAAGAAGAAATGCTAGGTAAAGTTTTATTTTTTAGTGTAAAAACAAATTGTAGTCAATGTCACAGTGGTTTTAATTTTACGAACTACGAATTTAAAAACAATGGTTTGTATGAAATCTATAGTCATCCAGGTAGATTCAGACTTACCCAAAAAGAATCGGATGTTGCTATGTTCAAAACACCAAGTTTGAGAAATGTAGGTTTTACATCACCATATATGCATGATGGTTCGATAACTACTTTGGAAAATGTTGTGGACCATTATAATAATGGAGGGAAAACACACACGCATAAGAGTGAATTGATAAAGCCTTTAGGATTGACATCAATTGAGAAAAAAGCATTGGTAGCATTTCTACATACACTTGATGATAATGAATTGCTAACAAATCCATTTTTGAGCGAATAAAAATAAAAGTAAAATGAATAGAATATTCAACATTTTTTTTATCCTGATATTGATCATGGTTATGGCTTGTGAAGCTGATGAGGCAGAAGTTGCGGTTTATGATGCGACACCCTACCTTTTCACATTTCCTGAAAACTTTGGGGATCCTGAACTTCCGAAGGATAATATACTTACCAAAGAAGGAGTAAAGCTAGGAAAAATGTTGTTTTATGAAAAGGCACTCTCGAAAGATGGTACACAAGCATGTGCCAGTTGTCATGTCCAAAAAGATGGTTTTTCTGATAAGAATCAGTTTTCTAAAGGCGTTGATGGACTATTGGGTGGACGACAAGCGATGCCAATCTTCAATATGGCTTGGCATAAAACTGGTTTTTTCTGGGATGGACGGTCTTTAACTCTCAGAGAGCAATCTTTAAAACCTATTCAGGACCCATTAGAAATGCATGAAACGTTAGAAAATGTGGTATCAAAACTTACCGCTAATAAAACATATACAGATCAATTTATCAGAGCTTTTGGAACTCCGGAAGTAAACAGCACAAAAGTAAGTTTAGCTTTGGAGCAGTTTATGATGACCATAGTGTCTTTTGATTCTAAATATGATCAATATTTGGCTGGTAAATTAACATTGAGTGAAAGCGAGGAACGAGGACGGAGTTTATTTTTCACGGAGTACAATCAGTTTTTCCCTGATTTGTCTGGAGCTGATTGCGCCCATTGTCATAGTGGGCCCAATTTTGAAAATGGAGAATTTATGAACAATGGATTGGATAAGGATTCGGATTTTACAGATTATGGTAGAGAGAAAGTGAGTAATTTTGCATTTGATAGAGCATCATTTTTAATGCCATCACTCAGAAATGTAGCCCACACCGCTCCTTACATGCATGATGGGAGATTTAAAACTTTGGAAGAAGTAGTGGAACATTATAATTCAGGCGTAAAGATGTCATCTACAGTATCTCCCCTAATAGTGCCAACTATCTCTAAGGGGCTTGGCCTAAGTGCTCAGGACAAAACAGATTTGGTGAATTTTCTAAAAACATTGAGTGATCAAAAATTTCTAACCAATCCGGAGTATGCACAATAGAATAATCAATGAGTATTATGGAACTATTTTTATAAAAATAAATAAAAGTGAATAAAGTAAAACTTTATACTATTCTCATATTTTTGACTATCTATCATTTTGTACATGGTCAAAATAAATTATTTATACCTGATACATTGAGCGGATCAATTATAAATCTTCATCTTCAGAAAGGTCATCATGTATTTTTTAATAACTACCAGACTGCAACATTGGGTGCCAATGGAAATATATTGGGACCTACTCTGATACTTAAAAAAGGAGATGATGTGAAAATAAATGTGAATAACCAAATCGGTGAAACCACCACGCTTCATTGGCATGGATTGCACGTAGCTCCGGAAAATGATGGTGGACCACACACTCCCATTGTAAACGAATCCACCTGGTCACCGACCTTTGAAATAAAGAACCGCGCGTCTACATGTTGGTACCATCCACACCTGCACCATAAGACCAATGAGCATGTTACTAAAGGGATATCGGGCGTAATAATTATCAGAGATGAAATCGAGAAAAAATTAGCGTTGCCGAGAACTTATGGTGCGGATGATTTTCCTTTGGTGATTCAAACAAAGGATTTTGATTCAAGTTTTGAAATAATTACCCAATCAAATCATGATGACATTTTGATGGTAAATGCCACTATAGAACCATTTCTCGAAGTTCCTTCGCAAGTGGTCAGATGCAGGATTGTAAATGGAGCATCGCAAAGAGCCTTTAATCTGGGGTTGAATAATGATCAAGATTTTTATCAAATAGCCACAGATGGAGGGTTATTACCAAAACCTTTTAAGACAAAACGATTATTAATAGCACCGGGCGAAAGGGTTGAAATACTAATTGATTTTAAAGATATGACTGGACAAACTGTCCACCTTTTAAGCTATGCATCTGAACTACCCAGTGGTATTTACGGTGCAACGAATGCAGGCATGGTCGCCATGATGACTTTGGATGGCTACAATCCAAATCCACTTAATGGTAAAAACTTTAAAATATTGAGTTTTAATATTATTCATCAAACTCAAAACCCTATCGTAAATATACCTAATTCTCTTGTGGAAAATGAATCAATAAATGAAAATTTGTCAAATATTACCAGAACACTGACTTTTTCTCCGATGGCTATGGGTATGAATCAACTTAATGGTGATTTCACCATTAATAATGCATCTTTTGACATGGATGTCATAAACTATGAAATACCGCTTAATAATATAGAAATATGGGAGTTAAGAAATCAATCTGCTATATCACATCCCTTTCATATACATGATATACAATTTAATATTTTATCACGAAATGGACAAACACCGCCGCCAAACGAACAAGGACTTAAAGATGTCGTTTTGGTCAGACCCGGTGAAACTGTTCGCTTTATTACAAAGTTTGAGACGTTTTCAAATCCCCATGTACCATATATGTTTCACTGCCATTTACTCCCGCATGAAGACGGAGGGATGATGGGTCAGTTTATAGTTACAGATCGGCTAAGTGGAACGAATGATGATAAATTAAATAAAATTCAAAAGCTGAAAATTTGGCCTAACCCGGCCACAAATATGATTGAAATAAGCCATGAAAAAGAAATTGAGGTAAATGATCAAGTGATGATATATGACACTCAAGGAAAAATAGTTTATAAGAAATTACATACTTTATCTCCGAAACAAAATATAAAAGTGGATATATTTCATTGGCCTAGCGGTAGTTATTTAGTAAAAATAGGTAATTCGACTTTTAGCGAAGCTGCTTCATTTATAAAAAAGTAAAAATAAGAAAAGCAATTATGATAAAATATGGTCAAAAGAGTAGTTTATGAACAACATTTAATACCAATAATACGTTTTTAAATTAATAAATAGTATGATTTTCAAAGGGTTACATATTTTGCTGGCATTCAATTTTCTCATTTCGTCGATGGGCTTTACTATCAATGAGCATATATGTAGTAAAAATGGAACTTCGATTGCATTTTTTATTAAGTCAAACAACTGTTGCACAAAGAAAAAGAAAAAGTGTTGTTCTGCTAAAAAGTGTATTTGTGCGAAACAAAAGATGTCTTAGTTAAAAGGGCAAACTATAAAAAGAAGCCTTGCTGTGAGGATAAGTCACACTATAAAAAGTTAAATACAAACGCTTAGAAATAACAAAAGTTATTTTTCTGATATTCAAACTGTTTTTTATAGTCCTATCGTTGGGGTGTCTTTTGACCTAAATGACAAGGTTAAAGAAAATGCAAAAACGCTCAGATTTTATTTATATAAACCACCGCCACTTCCTGTGGATAATTTAAGGGTGCTTTACCAATCTTTCCTTTGTTAGCCTTCCATGATTTCCTGTTTCTGAAATAGGGCTAAGTTCATATTTTGTATTCGTCACATGTAGATTTTGCTGAAAGTACTTTTTGTACCGCTTTATGACTACTTTACAATACACTTCAATGAGCTTTACATTTAAATAGCATCCATTGGTTTTGGACTTTCTGTATGTATAGCGGCATAAAGGAATTTTAGCTTTTTGAGTAATAAATTCTCCAAAATTACGACTTCGATGCTCATAATATTGATCCCTGAACGGATATCAAAAAAGTAGGTAATATTTTTTAAAATTTTAAAACACATCTAAATGAACACATTTATTAAAAGTGCAGTGGTAATATGTTTAGCACTATTCACTACACATCTCAGTACAGCGCAGACAAAAAATTTGAAAACCGTAGACGTCAAAGTGTATGGAAATTTTGGCATGTGCAAAAGACCATCGAAAAAGCAGCCAATGTTAAAGGCAAATCAAATGCTGTCTGGGATGCTGACTTAGCGATGGCAAAGATCACTATAGACAGTACCAAAACAAATGTCGATGAAGTACTCAAGAGAATAGCAGCTGTTGGCTACGATAGTGAAAATTTCAGAGCACCCGATTCAGTCTATGAAAATCTTCATGGCTGTTGCCAGTACGATAGGCCTGCAAAAAAGGATCAATAATAATATATCAATGCAAGCAATAGTTTATTTTATAACATTACTCCTACCCGCATTTCTCGTTGCTCAGATTGATTTACCCCCTGCGAGCCCTGATGCCGCCTGGACACATCAAGTGGGATTTACTCAAATAGAATTGAGTTATTCCCGACCACAAATGCGGGGCAGAAAGATCTTTGGAGCATTGGTACCATATGATGTACTCTGGAGAACCGGAGCAGGAGAAAGTACCAGGATAAAATTCAGTGAAGATGTTGTTTTTGGTGGCAAGCCTGTGAAAAAAGGTCAGTATGGGCTTTACTCCATCCCGGGCAAGGAAGAGTGGATTATCATCCTAAATCAAGATGCAACTCTACATGGTGACTTTGGATATGATGAAAAAAAAAGATGTACTTCGTGTAAAAGTAAAACCAACAAACAGTCCGACAACGAATGAGTCCTTCACTATTGAGCTGACAGATTTTAAACCCGACTATTCGGCGTCACTCGAAATGAAATGGGAGAATACATCTATTAAGGTACCGATCATTAGTACTGCAGATGATAGAATTATGGCTCAGATACAGGAAAATTTAATCGTAAAAAAAGTGGAGAATGCAGGTTTGCTGAATAAGGGAGCACAATATTACTTTTTCAATAAAAAAGATTTGAATCAGGCGCTGGAATGGTCAATTACATCAGAAACCCTTAGCGTAGATAATATTAATTACTCAGTATTGACAGTAAACATTCTGGAAAGACTGAAAAGATATTCAGAAGCTATTGAGTCTGCACAAAAAGCTTTGGAACTGGCGCGAAAAAAGGATATGACAGATGATGTTAAAAATCTTGAAGAAAAGATAAAAGATTTGAAAATTAAAAAGAGTAAATAAAATATCATGAATAAAATAAAAATCGGAGGTATGATCACCTTGATGGCAGCTTTTACACTAATAAGTTGTCATAAAATGGACCATGGCAATCAAACGACAGCAAGAGCAGTTGTTGAAAAGTCCTTCTCTACCCCAATTGCTATACCAATGGTTATGGATGCAAAGAATGCATCTTTTGCTGCAAAAACAAATACTGCCACAATTGGTGGTCAATCATTGAAAACCCTTTCATATGGGAATGGTGGAATATTAGGACCCACGCTTAAGCTAAATCAAGGTGATGTCATGAATCTCCTGTTTAAAAATGAGCTTTCAGAACCGACGAATATACATTGGCATGGATTAGAAGCGCCTTCTTCACAAGACGGATACCCTACCGACTTGACGCAAGCAGGGAATTCATACACCTATAATTTTCGTGTTACAAACAGACCAGGGACCTATTGGTACCACCCTCATCCTGATATGGCTACTGCAAGCCAGGCTTACAGAGGTTTGGCCGGGTTTTTTATAGTCACTTCTCCTGAAGAACAAGCCTTAAAATTACCTGCTGGAAATTTTGATGTTCCTTTAGTCATACAGGACAAGAGACTCACAGGCGGACTGGAATATAATCCGGATGCTGAAGATCAAACTATAGGTTTTTTTGGTGAATCGATCTTAGTTAATGGGACACCTGGTGCCATGATGGATGTAGAAAGACGTACGTACAGATTTCGAATATTGAATGGTTCCAATGCAAGAATTTACAATTTTGCTTTGTCTGACGGCATTAAATTTAAACTTATCGGTAGTGATGGTGGATTATTGGATGCTCCTGTGGATGTATCAAATATCTTACTTGCTCCGGGTGAAAGAGCTGATGTACTTATTAATTTTGGTAGTATGCCTGTAAGTACTGAATTATTTATGGAGAGTGCATCGTTTAGCGGATCATCTTCCCAAGGCAATCAAAGCTTTAAGGTTATGAAATTTAAGATCATTAAAGATGCCACAGACAATTTTATTGTTCCGTCCACATTAATGGCAGTAGAAAAAATATCTGAATCTTCTTCTGTTGCTTCCCGGAAGTTTAACATTGGACATATGATGGTCCATGGTGGTATGGAAGGCGTCATGCACCCGATAGATGGTAAAACATTTGATGCCAACCGAAGAGACGAAGTAGTCAAAAGCGGTAGTGTTGAAATCTGGGAGTTTGACAATACTACAGGTACAGAAATTCACCCTATGCATTTGCATGGACTTCAGTTTCAGGTTTTGAGCAGGATAGGAGGAAGAGGGTCGGTTCAAGCATGGGAGAAGGGGTGGAAAGATACAGTGCTGGCATTTCCTGGTGAAAAAGTAAAAATCATCATACGATTTCCTGAAAATAATGGCAAATTTGTTTTCCATTGTCACAATCTGGAACACGAAGATGCAGGTATGATGCTAAATTTTGAAATTCAATAACTTAATATTTTTTAATTTTTCTAAATTTATTTAAAATGATTCATTTAAAATCTTTATTCTCGCTTCTTTTAGTGGCAACTTTGAGCTTTACTTCATGTAAAAAAGATGAAGCTACAGTTACAGAAAATTTAACAGCTGAGTGGAATTCCACATCAGTTAAAATTGATGGTGTCGCTTCTCCTGCTACAACTACGATGTTTTTGCATTTACAAAGCAATAAGCAATACGAAATCACAACAAATATCACTCCATTTAGTCAAGCTAAATCAGGTGTATGGTCCAATACTGATGACAAATTGACTTTGGCAGGAAATGCCTGGACTATTCACCATATTGCAGATAAAGAATTGAGAATTGAATTCGTCCTGGATGGTAAGGATTTAGAAATAGAATTCGCTAAGTAAGTAATAATAGCTGTCTGTTAAAATATTTTTTCAGGCAGCTATTATTAAACTAAACGGTACATCAAAAACGATATATAAAATGAAAAATATAATTTTACTTTTTATTTGCCTAATTTCAAATACTTCTATTGACGCACAATTAAAAATAGGAGATCCCTTGCCTAATATTTATCTTCCAAGCTATTTAAAAAATGAAGTTAGGCTTTTAGATTATACAGGTAAAATTCTACTTGTAGATTTTTGGGCATCCTGGTGTGCTCCTGTCGAAAAGCAAACAAAAAACTTGTCGATTTGCACCGCGAATATGCGCCAGCCAAACTAGAAATAGTAGGTATATCAGTAGATACAGACCGATCTAAATGGCTCAAAGCTATAACTAAAGATAATATTGAATATACACAATTAACAGATCCGCATGGATTTGAAGCGAAGTCTGCCATACAATTTGGTGTAGAGGCATTGCCAGCTTCTTTTCTATTTGATCCGAACGGCAAACTAATAGCTATCAATCCAACCGAACAGGAAATCAAACAACAATTAAATCACAATAAAAAATAATGCAAATGAATTTAAAAATTTTATTAATTGCAGTTACATTTATAACGGCATTGTATAATGTCAATGCACAAATATCAAAAGCAGAAATTGTGGCCACAGGCCTTACCTGCTCCATGTGTTCAAATGCCATCAATAAACAGCTCAAATCATTGACTGAAGTAGATAGTGTGGTCATAGATCTGAACACAAACACTTTTGTAGTACATCTCAAAAAAGAAGCCATGATAAGTCCCAGGGTTTTAAAAGAAAAAGTAGAAAAGGCAGGCTTTTTTGTTGGTTCGATGATTGTTACCATGAACTTTGACAATACTGATATCTCTGAAAATATAAAAGTAGAAAAAGAAGGCATCGCTTTGGTCATTATCGATTCAAAGTCAAAAGTATTACATGGTGAAACAAAGGCCAAAATCATGGATAAAGGTTACGTGACGCAAAAGGAATATAAAAAATTGACCAAATCACTTTCGAAAATTCCTTCTTACCTGGATGGAAATGAAGATGACTATCATGTAAAAATCAATTGATTATGAGGCAAATTTTAATAGTCTTACTTACGATTATTGTAAATAGTTTATTGGGGCAGGAACTTTTTGTGGTTACAGATCCGGCCAGTAATGTTCCCACGGGCTCTCTGAGTGTCAGGCTGAGCAATTCTTTATTTAAGGAAGTATATGAGGATGGGTACAACTATCATCTCATGCCCGAAGTCACTTATGGTATTACAAAAAATCTGATGGTCAGGACTTCGGTGTTTTTAAGTGACAGGAGCAACAGTCTCTATGCTGAAGGAGCCAATATCTTTAGTAAGTACAGGTTTTATTCTTCAGATGACCTTCACAGCCATTTCAGGATGGCCGCTTTTGCCAGATATAGTTTTAACAGAGCAGATATACATCAGGAACAAATAGAAATCATGGGCCACAATAGTGGATACGAAACCGGACTGGTGATAACTCAGCTCATAAAAAAAGTTGCCATCAGCTCTTCTGTAAGTTTTGAAAAAGCATTGGACAATAAGCCGGATTATGAATTTCCAAATACACAAAGTAATACGGCAACTAATTACACCCTTTCCGTTGGAAAGCTGATGTATCCCAAAAAATACACTAATCTTAAACAGACCAATATCAACCTGATGCTTGAATTTGTGGGCCAAACACTTAATGAAAACGGAAAAACGTATATTGATGTCGTCCCATCTATACAATTTATTTTTAATAGCCAGGCAAGGATAGATGTAGGTTACAGAGGAGAATTGTACAGTAATATGCTTAGAACAGCACCCAATGGTATTTACCTGAACTTTGAATATACATTTTTCAATATGTAAAAATGAATAAGGTAATGCATTTTTTAAAGCGAATATTGAAAATAGCATTTATAAAAAAGTGTTGTCGCTGATTGAATTATTTAAACAAATAAATAAGTAAAATGCTCCTAAAATATTTACCATTATGTCTAATTATTTCGAGTAAAATGTTGGTCGCTCAATATACAATTTCTGGCAAAATCACTGTATCATCACAGTCAATTGGTGATGCCAGAGTGACACTCTTTAATAGCGATACAACGTATTTTGTAGAAGAACGCAGCGATGATTTTGGCATGTTCTATTTTTCAAATGTCTCTGAAGGAGCTTATAAAATCGGAGTGGCCAAAACTAATTATAATTACAAAGAATCCAATATTATTATTAATGAAACCAATCAGGATATAAATTTTATACTTGATCGTGAAACAGAAAAGGGAAAATGGGATGTGATCATAAAATCGCCGGAGCCACTAGGCGGAACTGACTTAGGAGTACTGATGCCGAATGGCAAAATATACTATTGCCATGATACCAAAGATCCATTTTATTTTGACCCCAAGACTAATGATACACTAAGTGTTATGGGTAGTGACAGTGTTCAAGGTTGTGTGGGTCCTATACTTCTTGCGGATAGTACGGTATGGTTTTTTGGTGGTACATTGAGAGAAATATATGGCCCGGGAACAAAAAAGGTTAAAAAATTTGATATTCGAACTAATAAATGGAAAACCCACCAAAATATGCTTGATTTCAGATGGTATCCAAGCGTATCACCCCTATCAAATGGTCAAGTAATTATCCTGGGTGGTGGTGGGCTCAACAATCCAGCAAGGGTAAAAACATCTGAAATATATGACCCAAAAAGTGGTATTTCGAAACCAACAGGTCAAATAGCTATCGGTAATGAAGTCTCTCCTATTGTGCCATTACTGAATGGCAAAACATTAATGACGCACCGTCCGCCACAATTGTTTGATCCAACCACTAATCAATGGGAATTGGCGGCTGATTTTGTCCAAAGCAATCGTATGAGCAATGGAGATCATAGTGATCATGAATTGGTATTAATGCCAGACGGGGATGTCTTTGCTTTTGGATATAAACCGTTTAACAACATTCCAGGTACATTTGTGGAAAAATATGATGTTGCTGCAAATAAATGGGAGTTAAAAAGTAGTATTAATCCTATCAGATCAAGAGCCAAGGCCATATTATTGCCGGATAAAAAAATATTGATAGCAGGAGGTCAGAAAGAAGAACAAAATGATACAAGCCCAGTAAACCAATGGGGTTACATGAAACGATCTGATTTATATCATCCCGAAACCGATACATGGAGAAATCTAGCTGATTTGAATTATTTTAGAGAATATCATGCCATTTTAACATTAGTACCTGATGGCAGGGTAATAGCAGTGGGTGGTGAAGGTCAACCCGGCAATGAGCCCACCCAAAGTATCATTGAAGCTTTTAAACCACCTTATCTTTTTAGGGGAGTAAGACCTGAAATAAACAATCTAAATAAAAGATTTTTTCAAAAGGAGAAGAACTTTCATTTTCCGTGTCAAAGACAGATTCTATAACAGGTCTGCTATTAATGGCAAATGCGGTTAATACTCATTTATGAATAGCAGCAGTAATCGGTTTATAGAGTTGGAATATGAACAAACTAATGGAAAAGTCACTGCTTTATTACCTTCGGATTCTCTCATATTATTTGATGGTTTTTACATGTTGTTTGCCATGGTGGATGATATACCATCAATAGCTGAAATAATTGTAGTCAACAACCAGCAAGGAATGACATCAAATATAACGGAATATGAAAAAGAAGATGTGGTGATATATCCTAATCCTTGTAAAGATATTGTTTATTTCAAATCAGGAAAAACTATCTTAGGGGTCACAATCAGGGATTCAAATGGGCGAATTGTAGTGGCAAAAAGAGGTAAAAATATTGAATCTGTAAATCTTGGTGGATATCCATCCGGAATTTATTATATTGAAGTCATGTATGATAACAATGAAGCCATAATTCAAAAAATCAGTAAAATTTAAATAATCACAAAATGGACCAAAACAAAACAACTTCTTATATTCCTGCATTGGGGTATGATTTTCTCACTGCTTATTATGATCTGGCCATAAAATTGACAATGCCAGAGAAGAAATTCAGACGGATCTTGATCGAAGAAATAAATCCACAAGATGATGAATCAATTCTGGAGTTTGGTTTTGGTACGGGTCAAAATTTAATTATGGTTAAGAATCAGAATCAAAGCATAAAACTAACAGGATTAGATATTGATCCAAAAGTTAAAGATATCGCTAACTATAAGCTGGATAAAAACAAACATTCAGTCCCCTTGGATTTATATGACGGCAATATGTTTCCTTATCCGGACCATCATTTTGACAAAATATACAGTTGTTTGGTTTTTCATCAATTAGATGCAGACTCAAAAGCCAATTCTTTAAAAGAAATTTACAGGATTTTAAAACCAG
The DNA here is from genome assembly GCA_016718205.1 of Saprospiraceae bacterium. GTDB lineage: Bacteria > Bacteroidota > Bacteroidia > Chitinophagales > Saprospiraceae > OLB9. Next base: position 12,248 of record JADKEB010000022.1, on the reverse strand, counting down.
GCGGTGAATTAATCATAGCAGACTGGGGAAAAGCTGAGAACAAAATCATGAGGCTTGCCTTTGGAATTGTTCAAATGCTGGATGGATTTAAAACCACAAATGATAATGTAAATGGAAAAATGCCTGAATATATCGCATCCGTTGGATTTGAAAATGTAAAAATTACTCAATCTTTAAATACAGCTATAGGCACCTTTTCATATTTTAAAGCACAGAAAAAATTCAGCGATTTATAAGATTTTAGAATCTTCGAATTAATTTCACAGAATAAATTTATATTTAAATATTTTTTATCATATCTAAACAAATTCATCATGCAAAAACAAATTATTTCGCTTTTATTTACGCTTATTGTCCTAGTTGTTGTACCTTCTTGTGACAATAAAAACAGTACTCAGCAAGCTGATCCAGTTACCATTGAGCAAACGACTGTCGACACAACCAATGCTTCTCAACCTGTCGCCGTTTTGTATCAGTGCCCTATGAAATGTGAAGGAGAAAAGACATATGACAAACCAGGAAAATGCCCTAAATGTGATATGGACCTAAAAGAAAAAGATGATCATGAAGGACATGAGCATTAATTTTAGAAATATTCATTTTGGTGGCCATAATTTTCTTCGAGAAAAATAATGCTTTCATTCTACTCAAAATTTGTAAATAGATTAGGGAATTATTCAATAAATAAATTTTGAGTTAAATTGACTATTCAACTGAGATTGGCAATATTCAGATAATCATGCTGATCTCAGTTTTTTCTACATTAATAATAATACGTAAAATATGTACAAAATAATTTACTTAAATTTAGCACTAATATTAATCCCCAAATTGTGTCAGGCTCAAAGCGGGTGTCATGCTTTGTTTGGATTTCAACATTCGGAAACAACTTTAACTGTAAATTTTGCTGATTCCACCATTAGCTCAACTACAATTACTTCATGGCTCTGGGATTTTGGTGATGGACACAGCTCTACCAGCCATAATCCACATCACACTTACGCTCATGCAGGAACCTATGAAGTATGCCTGACTGTGCATAATAACCATGGTTGTAGCAGCACTTATTGCCATCCTGTTACCGTTTCAACAATACAACCTGAGTGTCATGCTTTGTTTGGATTTCAGCAATCGGATACAACTTTTACTGTAAATTTTGCGGATTCAACAATTAGTTCTACTCCGATTACTTCCTGGCTTTGGGATTTTGGCGATGGACATAGCTCCACCAACCATTATCCACATCACACATACGCTCATGCAGGAACATATGAGGTATGCCTGACTGTGCATAACAATCACGGATGTAACAGCACTTATTGTCATACTGTAACGATTCATGCCACTGGCCAGGAATGTATTGCTTTATTTACATCACATTATAATTCGAAAAGCAATCAAATGCGATTTTTTAATACATCTTCTTTTACTACTGATCACACTCAATATTTGTGGAGTTTTGGTGATGGACATTCATCTACGTCTGAAAATCCAATCCATACTTATTCACATACAGGCAGTTATACTGTTTGTTTATTTATTAGTGATGGAATCGCTGGTTGTAATTCGCATTTATGTACAGAAGTCGAAATTAATCATATATGGCATGCTATGGTTACAAATAAGGACCATATATTAACATCTAGGTCCAAACCCAATGAAGTAATAGCACTAGATTCTAATATTGAATTTGGCAGTTTTCCAAATCCTTTTATTATCAATACGAACATACCATATGAATTAAAAAGTGACTCGCATTTAAACATTGATATGTATGACTTAAGTGGTAGATTAATACATCAAATATTTAAGGGAGTACAGTCAAAAAGGTTCACATACCTTGGTATTATCCGGAGATTATTTAATAGATAAAATGTACATCCTAAAGATAGTTATTAATGATAAAATATTTCATAAAAAACTGTTAGTTGCAAATTAAGTAATAATGATTTTATAGATAATTGGCTTTGAGATGAGTAGATTGACCACTTTAACTTTATTATCACACAAAAGAAAAACATCAATAACATTATCATGGTAGAGGCATTAATTTCTTTTTCAATTAAAAACAGAATCCTAGTACTTCTGGTATCTGCCGGACTGTTTGGGTGGGGTATATATAGTGTACAGCAGAATCCAATCGATGCTATACCTGATTTATCGGAAAATCAGGTGATTGTCTTTACAGAATGGATGGGCAGAAGCCCGCAAGTAATAGAAGATCAGGTGACTTACCCATTGGTTTCCAACCTACAAGGTATCCCGAAAGTAAAAAACATTAGAGGTTCGTCAATGTTTGGAATGAGCTTTGTCTATATAATATTTGAAGACAATGTTGATGTATACTGGGCCAGAACCCGTGTATTGGAACGACTAAACTATGCACAACGTCTTCTACCACAAAATGTAGTTCCTACATTAGGACCGGATGGTACAGGTGTGGGTCATATATTCTGGTATCATCTCGAAGCCAACGGAATGGATCTTGGAGAACAAAGAGCTCTCCAAGACTGGTATGTTAAATTTGCACTACAAACGGTCCCCGGAGTGGCTGAAGTAGCATCATTTGGTGGTTTTGAAAAACAGTACCAATTGGTTTTAGACCCATTAAAAATGCAGTATTATGATGTGAGCATGATGGAAGTCATGAACGGAGTAAGAACAAGCAATAATGATGTAGGAGGGCGGAAGTTTGAAATGAGCGACATGGCCTATATCGTAAGAGGACTTGGATATGTAAAAGATAAAAAGGACATAGAAGAAATAACAGTAAAAAATTATAACACCATACCTGTACGTGTAAAAGATATAGGGTCAGTTCAAATGGGAGGGGATTTACGACTGGGCATATTTGACCAAAATGGTGAAGGAGAAGTTGTAGGCGGGATTGTGGTCATGCGTTATGGTGAAAATGCAGACAAAGTGATCAATGCTATCAAAAAGAAAATGGATGAAGTTGAAAAAGGATTGCCTGATGGTATAACATTCAAAACTTCATACGATCGAAGCGAATTAATAGAAAAAGCCATAGCATCAGTCAAAGGCACCCTAATCGAGGAAATGATCGTGGTTTCAATCGTGGTTTTATTATTTCTTTTTAATTGGCGCAGCGCATTAATTATTTTGATACAACTGCCCATTTCAGTGTCCATAGGGTTTATTTTGCTGGAAGCTTTTGGTATTTCATCCAATATCATGTCATTGACAGGAATCGCATTAGCCATTGGTGTAGTAGTCGATGACGGTATAGTAATGGTTGAGAATGCATACAGGACAATATCGGAAAAACAGGAAGAACTGGAAAATATTTAAAATTAGTCAACTGATCATCATGAACATAAAAAATATATTTAAAAAGGCACATGATCCATTATCTCCTGAAGAAAAATTGCTGCTTATAGAAAGCTCTTCAAAATTGGTTGGACCAGGTGTTTTCTACTCGACGATCATTGTAATAGCATCCTTTTTACCTGTATTTCTGCTTACGGGTATGGAAGGAAAATTATTTAGTCCTTTGGCATGGACAAAATCCTTTATACTAATAGTAGATGCCTTTTTAGCTATATCATTAACTCCGGTATTGATTAGTTTCTTAATGAAGGGAAAACTAAGACCTGAAAATAGAAATCCAATAAACAAGGCACTTGAAAGTGTTTATACCCCAGTGTTGATTTTTTGTTTAAAGTGGCGAAAGACTGTATTGGGTTTGAATATAATAGCACTTATTATCGGTATATTGATGTTTACACGTCTTGGTTCTGAATTTATGCCCCCACTTGATGAGGGATCGATTCTGTTTATGCCCGTCACGCTGCCCGATGTTTCAAATTCGGAAGTAAAAAGGATATTGCAGGTGCAGGATAAGTTAATAAAATCAATACCAGAAGTATCTCATGTATTGGGCAAAGCAGGCCGAGCAAACACAGCTACAGATAACAGTCCAATAAGTATGGTAGAGACAATAATACTACTCAAACCACAAAATGAATGGAGGGACAAAAAAACAAAAGACGATATCATTTCTGAGATTAATAATAAACTTCAGATTCCCGGTGTGGTAAATGGTTTTACCCAACCGATCATCAATCGCATCAATATGCTTTCGACAGGTATCAGGACCGATGTAGGTATAAAAATATATGGAGCAAGCCTTGACACAATAAATGTTCTTGCACAAAAAATCAAAAAAAACCTTGAAGGAACATCGGGTGTAAAAGACCTGTACGCAGAACCTATCACAGGGGGGAAGTATATCGATATATCTCCTAAAAGGGACGTCATAGGCAGATATGGACTTACAGTTGATGATATCAACTTTGTTGTTGAAGCTGCTATAGGAGGCATGAAGCTGACCACAACTATAGAGGGTAGACAGAGATTTTCAGTCAATGCCCGATATGCACAAGAATACCGAAATAGTATCGAAGCTCTCAAGCAACTGCAGGTACAAACGATGGAGTATGGTCCTATCCCACTGGAGGCAGTAGCAGATGTTAAGGTCAGCGATGGCCCACCTATGATAAACAGTGAAAATGCAATGCTTCGAGGCAGCGTGCTATTTAATGTAAGAGACCGCGATCTAGGTAGTACAGTAAAAGATGCTCAAAACAAATTGAATACTTTGATGACCAAAATGCCCAAAGGATATTACATTGAATGGAGTGGTCAATGGGAAAATCAAATCAGAGCCAACAAGACGTTGAGTATGATTATACCAATTGTTATACTCATAATTTTCATGGTTTTATATTTTACGTATAAGTCTATGAAAGAAGCATTGATAACTATGATTACAGTGCCATTTGCCCTGATAGGTGGTATTTTTATGGTTTATTTTTATGGCATTAATCTTTCGGTTGCCGTTGCTGTTGGTTTTATAGCGCTATTTGGTATGGCTATAGAAACTGCCATGTTGATGACCATTTATCTTAATGAAGCCATGAATAAAATGGTTGAAAAGTATGGAAATTCTGATCAGACATTGTCGGAAGAAATACTTAAGGAGTATATCATAGAAGGCTCTGCTAAACGTCTGAGACCAAAACTAATGACTGTTTCTGTATCTTTATTTGGTTTGATACCTATACTGTGGGCGACAGGAACGGGAGCAGATGTCATGGTACCGATCACTGTGCCACTTATAGGTGGGACAATCTCATCCACTATTTATGTACTTTTAGTGACTCCGATTGTATTTGAGATGACAAAACTTAGAGAATTGAAAAACAAAGGTAAAATAGAACTAATAGATGTTAAAGAATAAGTATTTAATCGCAATTTGCATTTGGATTTTAAATTTGTCCTTTGCAAAAACACAAACATTATCTCTGGATGACGTATTGGGAATAATTAAAAACAACCATCCAAAGTTAAAAATGTATGATGCTGACATTCAAAGTATGGATGCTGCAGCAGTGGGCGCAAAGAGCTGGATGCCACCGCAGGTTCAGGCTGGTTTTTTTATGACACCATACAATCCAACATTCTGGAAACCAGATGGAGCATTTACAGGAATGGGGAATTTTATGGTAGGTGCCACTCAAATGATACCAAATTCAAAAAGACAAAGGGCAGAATACGAATATATGAGTGCCATGTCTTCATTGGAAAAGGAAAATAAAAACTATACTATCAACCAATTGAATGCCATGGCTAAATCCAACTATTATGAATGGATAATATTAAGGAAAAAAATAAAAAAAGCCAATGAGAACTTATTGCTCCTTGATTTTATGATAAAAAGTATGGAAATACGCTATCAATACAATATGGATAAGCTTCCTGCTTATTACAAAGCAAAATCAAATTACAGTACATTACAAAGTATGATTGTAATGCTGGAAAATGGAATATCACAAAAAATGATTGTACTGAATACATTGATGGCCCGAGAAAAAAATTTATCTTTTGAGATAGATAGCACCTACACTCTGGTTGACTTTGGATTTAATATTGCAGATACTACAGATCTGGCAATAAACCGGAGTGACATAAAAGCAATAGATAAATCTATGAAGATAAACCAACTAAAAATAGAATTTGAAAAAACAAAACAATTACCTGATTTTGGTATAAAATATGATCACATGTTTGCTTTTGGTCAGACACCACAACAATTCACATTAATGGGAATGGTGAATATCCCAATGTCATGGTCAACTAAAATGAATAAAGCAAATATTAATAGCTATCAGATAAAAAATGAAAGTTTGGAAAGGCAAAAGCAAATGGTACTTAATGAAGCTTCAGGAATGATACAAGCTATGAAAACAGAACTAGACAATTTAAAAAATCAATATCGCATTTCCGCAAATTCAATAATTCCTTTTATACAAAAAAATTATGAAACAGCAATTTTAGCCTGGCAAAATAATACCGGGGACTTATTTCAGGTGCTTGAGGCGTGGGAATCGTTAAATATGGCGCAGTTGGACTTATTAGATAAAATGCAACAGATATTAATTACACAGGTAGAAATTGAAAAACAATTGGAAATAAAATAGTGATGAAAAAATATATAAAGTATGTGATTGTAATTCTTTTGATAATGATTGTTGGAGCCGTGATATATTACACTATCGTCATATCTAAGTATCAAAAATTAGATAATCATATAAAAGGTGTTTACACTTGTCCAATGCCGCAAGATTCCTTTTTTAGTGACCAACCCGGCGAGTGTCCGAAATGTGGGATGACATTGGTAAAAACAGAAGATCATGGCCATACGGAAAGCTCAGCAAACATGACTGCTTATACCTGTCCGATGCCAGAGGATTCAGTATTCAGTGATAAGCCAGGAATTTGCCCAAAGTGTGGAATGACACTGGTAAAAGTAGAACAACATGAAACGTATAATCAAGATCAATCAATATCTTATCTTCTGAAACCAACTAACAACTACGTCATTGGGAAATATCACGTCACTTATGCAATGGATACTTCAATTTCCGGTGAAATAAATTTACCGGGTGTTGTTGAATACGATCCGAATGCTGCAGTAAATATTGCTACCCGTGCCAGTGGAAGAATTGAAAAAATGTATATAAATTATAAGTTTCAGATGGTTAAAAAAGGACAGAAATTGTTTGACCTTTATAGTCCGGAATTATTGACAGAACAGCAAAATTATATATTTTTAATTACCAATGATCCTGAAAATTTTTCAGTAATAAATGCATCAAAACAAAAATTATTACTGTATGGTATTACGGAAGTACAAATCAAACAACTGACAAAATCAAAAATAGTAAATCCGCTGATTACAATTTATAGCCCTGAGTCAGGTATTGTGGTAGGAACAGAATTCATGGATAAAGCCAGTGGGAATACAATGCTGCAAAAAACACTACAACAGAATCATTAACTGTAAAAGAAGGTAACTATATAAAAAAGGGCGAAGTAATATTTAGATTGTTGAATAGGGATAAGATTTGGGGGATATTTAATGTCGTTCAAAGCAATGGCAGCTTCATACAAGTTAATCAGCCTATTTTTGTAACAACTGAAATGGTAGACATAAAACCATTTGCTGCGAAGATTAATCACATAGAAACAAGGTTTGATCCTGGTGATAAAACAAATGGTGTCCGGGTGTATCTGAATAATAGTCAGATGAAATTACCCATAGGATTGAGGCTGGAAGGTCGGGTAAAAATTAGTCCAATAAAAGGCATATGGATTAAAAAACAATCAATGGTCAGCACAGGCGACCAACATATAGTATTTGTTAAAAATGGCAATGGATTCAAAGCCAAAGATATAGAAACGGGCATTGAATTGGAAGGGTATATTCAGGTATTGGGGGGTATATCTATAAAAGATCAAATAGTACAAAATGCACAATATTTAATGGATAGTGAAAGCTTTATAAAATCAAAATAGAATGTAAAATGACAAAATTATCAATTATTATAATAGTTACCATTGGTATATTCCTGTCCTGCAGTGAGCAAAAAGAGAATGATCATAGTGCCCATGAAGGACAAGTAAATATTTTTTACACATGTTCTATGGATCCACAAGTCAAAGAAAATAAACCCGGAAAATGTCCAATTTGTCATATGGATTTAACACCCATTCAGAGTGATGATACAAAAGCCAATGAACTAAAATTAAGCGATCAGCAAATTTATCTTGGAAATATTACCACACAATCATTTGCAACTACCCAAAATAATATGGAACAAAAATTTACGGGGGTATTAACTTTTGATCAGGAAAAAATTAAAAGAATTTCTGCCCGAGCTATGGGTAGAATTGAAAAGTTGTATTTTAAGACTATTGGTGAATTTATTAAAGTAAATCAACCAGTTTATGAATTATACAGTGAAGAAATAGCCATTGCGAAACAAGATTATATATCTGCCTACCAACAGCTCAATTTGCCAGGAGATTATGGAAAAAATGCTGAAAGAATACTTAGTAGCGCCAAAGCAAAATTAGAATTTTATGGGTTAAATGATAGTCAGATAGAAAAGATTAAAAGCACTAAAGAAGTAACTCCTTACACCACTTTTTACAGCACAATTAATGGTTATATAAATGAGATATTTGCAATAGAAGGTAGTTATGTAATGGAAGGAGAAGGTATTTTGGAAACTGCTGATTTGACTAGTTTGTGGCTTGAATCGGAAGTAAATGCTAATTATTCAAATGGACTTCAGATAGGACAGAAAGTCAAAGTTTCTTTTAATGATTTTCCTGAAAAAACTAACAATACGAAAGTTTCTTTTATCAATCCAGAAATAAATCCAGATACGAGATTAGTTATGGTACGAATGAGAATACAAAATAAAAATTTGCAATTAAAACCAGGCATGCAAGGAGTGGCAACTATAAAGCGATATGATATGCAAGGGCTATTTATACCCATCGATGCCATAATAAGGGAAGGAAAAGCATCTTATATCTGGTTAAAAAAGTCTCCGGGGGTTTATAGAAATCAAATGGTAGAAACCGGAGCTGAAATCAATGGGATGATAGAAATAAAAACAGGAATTGACAGCTTATCAGATGTCGTTATAACAGGTGCTTATGCGATTAATAGTGAATATAAATTTCGTAAAGGAAGTAATCCTATGGAAGGACATAATATGTAAATAAAAAAATAAAATGAAACATACGTATAGTATCTCCGGAATGACCTGCAATGGTTGTCGTGGACATGTCGAAAAAATACTTTCAACTGTGGAAGGAGTTAAGCTCGTCATAGTGGACTTGCAAAAAGCAGAGGCTATCATAGAAATGGACAGGCATATCCCAATCGAGACATTTGCAGAAGCTTTGAAAAATGATGGTGGAAGGTATCATATTCACAAACAAGGACATCAGATAGATGAAGTCAAAAAGGATGAAAAGGCAAAAGGTAAAGGTACAGGTACTTTTTATTGTCCTATGCATTGTGAAGGTGAAAAACGTATGATAAAGCAGGTGACTGTCCGGTATGTGGAATGGACTTGGTGGAAGAAAGATCATTATCTGCCACAAGTGCTCAGTTTACTTGCCCTATGCATGCTGAGATTGTCAGGGACGAACCAGGCTCGTGCCCTATATGTGGGATGGATTTGGTGCCACTCGAAGCCGATGCTTCTGAAGAGGATAAGAACTACCAAAAGCTTTTAAAGAAATTTTGGATAGCGGTTGCTTTTACTGTACCCATATTTCTGATTGCTATGTCCGAAATGATAATGGACAACCCTTTGTATTCTATATTTTCTCAAAAAAATTGGAACTGGATTCAGCTAGTATTGTCAATACCCGTAGTGTTTTATGCCACCTGGATATTTTTCCAACGAGCCTGGACTTCTATCCAGACTATGAATCTCAATATGTTTACGCTCATAGGCATTGGATCAGGTATAGCCTGGATATTTAGTGTCTTTGCGATGTTGTTTCCTGATATATTTCCACCCGATTTCAAAACGATGAATGGCAATGTTTTTGTTTATTTTGAGGCTACAACAGTCATACTTACTCTAGTTTTACTTGGTCAATTGCTGGAAGCAAGAGCCCACAGTCATCCAGCGGTGCCATCAAAGCATTACTCCAATTAGTGCCTTCACCGCCACTTTGGTGGAGAATGGCAACGATAAAATCATCTCTATTGATAAGATTGAGAAAGGTTATTTGCTTCGTGTCAAACCAGGCGAAAAGATTCCAGTGGATGGGACGATTGTCGAAGGCCATAGTAGTATTGATGAGTCAATGATTACGGGAGAGCCAATCCCAGTAGATAAAACTGTCGATGATAAGGTGAGTTCCGGAACGATCAATGGCACAAAATCCTTCGTCATGAATGCTGAAAAAGTGGGTTCCGAAACTTTGTTATCTCAAATCATCCACATGGTAAATAATGCCAGTAGATCTAAAGCACCTATCCAAAAATTAGCAGATAAAATAGCAAAGTATTTTGTGCCCATAGTATTATTTGTTTCAATGTTGACATTTATAGTTTGGGCTGTTTTTGGGCCAGAACCAGCTTATGTGTTTGCTTTTGTCAATGCCATCGCGGTATTAATTATTGCTTGCCCATGTGCTTTGGGATTGGCCACACCTATGTCGGTGATGGTAGGTGTAGGCAGAGGTGCTCAATCTGGAGTGCTAATTAAAAATGCCGAAGCCCTGAGAAGATGAATAAGGTAGATACACTGATCGTAGATAAAACAGGTACGATCAAAGGAAAGCCGTCAGTAGAAAAAAGTAATAGCAATAGATGATTCCACTTTCTAAAGATTTGTTGCAATATATATCTTCATTGAATCAATACAGTGAGCATCCTTTGGCAGAAGCGGTGGTAAAATATGGGAAAGAGAATAATGTCACTTTGACCAGAGTGTCGATTTTGCAAGCAGTAGCCGGAAAAGGGGTCATCGGAACGGTTGGAGATTTAAAAGTAGCCTTGGGAAATTCGAAATTACTCGAACAATTATCCATTTCTATTGATGAAAAATTATTGTCCCAAGTGACAGCTGAACAAGAAAAGGAAAAACAGTATCTTTATAGCTGTGGCCCAAAAGCAGTAGGTTATGTCACAATTTTGATGCTATCAAAAAGACAAGTTTAGAAGCCATTCAGGAGTTACAAAAAAATGGCGTCGAAGTCATCATGTTGACTGGCGATAATAAAAATACTGCCAAAGCAGTGGCAGAACAATTGAACTTAAAGCACTACAAGGCGGAGTGCCTTCCGGAAGACAAACTCAATGAAATCAAATTACTACAACAACAAGGCAGAGTCGTAGCCATGGCTGGGGATGGCATCAATGATGCTCCGGCACTGGCACAGTCTGATGTAGGAATCGCGATGGGAACAGGTACTGATGTGGCCATAGAAAGTGCTTCGATCACCTTGGTTAAAGGAGACCTACAAGGAATAGTCAAAGCGAAAAATTTAAGTCACAGCGTTATTAAAAACATAAAGCAAAATTTATTTTTTGCTTTTATATACAATGTTTTGGGTGTCCCTATCGCTGCCGGAGTTCTCTATCCAATATTCGGATTACTTCTATCTCCGATGATAGCCGCATTGGATGAGTTTTAGTTCGGTTTCTGTGATTGCCAATGCACTTAGATTGAGAAATATAAAATTGTGAAATTATTCTTCATCCATTAAAAACACAAAAGTGAGCACAATAAGCATTTTTCAAAACGTATTACATTATTTTTTGCATTTTGGTTTTCCGTTTGTAATTGCCTACTTTTTTTGGAGAAAAAAGTGGTTAAGAGCCGGTACAATTATGGTTTCAACAATAATAATTGATATTGACCATTTTTTGGCAAATCCTGTTTTTGAGGCATGTAGGTGTAGTATAGGTTTTCATCCTTTGCACAGTATTCCGTTAATAATATTGTATCCGGCCTTTCTATTTTTTCCAAAAACTAGACTTATAGGATTAGGGCTTACTTTTCATATTTTCACTGATTGGATAGATTGTTTAATTATGAAGCTAAATTGTGTATAGAAATGGCAAAAAGCAGACATTATTATATCCGTAAAACACACAGATATCTAGGAGTCATATTGGGAATTCAATTTCTATTTTGGACCATAGGTGGTTTATATTTTAGTTGGTCTGATATGGATGAAATTCACGGGGATCATCATAAAGCGGCTGTTTTACCATTAGAATTTGATATCAAAGTAGTCAACCCACAAGAAATTGTTCAAAAAATAAAACAAAGGGATTCGATTAAATATATTTTAGATATGCGATTGATACAAATTTTGGGAGAACCAGTTTATCAAATTAT
>JADKEB010000021.1 GCA_016718205.1 Saprospiraceae bacterium | reverse complement strand
TGTTGGAGATATTATACCAGAAATTAATTCAAAATAATATTGTCTCAAACCAAAACGAAAATATTAAATTTGAAAACTTTGACTTATTAAATGATAATATTCCTTATGCTGATCTTGTTATATGTAAAGACTGTCTTGTTCACTTCAGTTTTTCAGAAATCAATAAGTCTATTCAAATTTTATTGCTTCAAGGTCTAAATATATTTTAATGACAAATTTTCCGTCACTTAAAAACAATACTGATATTAAGACAGGAGACTGGAGGCCATTAAATTTTGAGTTAGCGCCTTTTTCTTTTCCAAAACCGGAAATAATAATCTATGAAAATCATAAAATAAAGGAAGGTGACGGATGCAAAACAATGAGTTTGTGGAAACTAGAAAAAATACAAGGGATACTTAAATAATGATTCCAAAAATAATACATTATATTTGGCTTGGCCAATCAAGCTATTCAGATAAGATTTCATCTTGTATAGAATCATGGAAGAATCAAAACCCGGAATTTAAAATAATTAAATGGGATGAGACCAATATTCCTAAAGGTATTTATTTTGTAAATTATATGATCAAAAAAAAAAAAATGGGCTTTTGCAAGTGATTGTTTAAGGTTTTGGATCTTATATAATTATGGAGGTATTTATCTGGACACGGATATGAAAGTTTTTAAAAATTTGTCCCCCATGTTAAATAATTCAATATTTTTGGGCAAAGAGAATACTAACACTATTAGTGGCGGTATAATTGGTTCTGAACCTAAAAATATATTCATTTGCTAGAGTGTTTAAATAAATATTTGGAGATTAATGATATTGATAAAATAAACGCTTTTGAAAATAATAATATCTTAATACCCAAAATAATAACAGATACTTTAAAGATGACTTACAAAATTTCGGAAATGGATATCACAGAAAGTTTTGACAAATTAACAATTTATCAATCTGAATATTTTTATCCTGTATCTTTTAGCGATAGAAATAAGGTAAACTCATTTATCCCAAATAGTGATAAAAATTTTGCTATTCATTTGTGGGAAGCAAGTTGGCATAATGAGTTTCAAAATTTGATACATAAAAAATTTAAAAAATCTTTAAAAATATATTTATATCATTTATTTACTGGTCAAGCTACCTTAAAAACTAGTATCAAATTCATTAAACTTTTTGTAAGTCAACTTTTAAGGACATTGGTATATAAATGAAATTACTCTCGATAATTATTTGCACTTACAACCGCTCAAGACTTCTAATAAAATGTCTTGACTCTTTATTGCCCTAGCTAAGTGAAGAAATTGAAATCATCGTTATTGACAACAATTCACATGACGAAACTTTGACGTTACAAAAGAATACACAACAAATTACCAAAATATAAGGTATGTGTTTGAAAAAAAGCAGTATAGAGGATACAAACGGAATTTTAAAATTGCATTTGATCCTGAATTAAAAGTTCATCATTTAGTAAAATATGAATATACAAAGTTATCTTGGCATTTAAAACGATCAGTTTTAGAAGGTAAATTTTCAGCACAAATCCAACAAGACCAAAACATAATTTCATTAGTTTTCCTATTTATTGTTTCACTTATTTTTACTAAGTATTATCTATATTCCACTAAACATATTGAAGTTACTTTTTATTAAAAACTATTATTGGCAAATTTTTATATGTAATTCTTTTAAACCAATTTTATATTTCTTTTGGTAACTAAAACAATCATCTTGAAACACTCTAATTTATATTCAATTGTAAAAAATATTTTAGCAAGGGTATGTTTTTACGGCACAAAATATACTTGTCCTTTTTGTTCAATCAGCACAGGTTATCTTTTACAATTTGGGATAGAAAGTGAAGCAACTAAAAAGTTCAACATAGTCGGTGCTGGAAAAAGGAAAACAAGATGTCCTCATTGTGGGTCAATTGATAGAGAAAGGTTAGTATTTTGTATCTGGATCAAATATTAAAGATATACAATTTCCTGGCATTGCCATCCTCCATATAGCTCCTGAAAAAGGATTAAAAAATATTTATCAAATCTGAAATTTGAATTCTATTTGTGTGGTGATAAAAATAATGAAGCCTATGGCGATGAAGAAGTAGTACAAGTTGATCTTATGAATTTAAAATTCAAAACCAACACATTTGATTTGGTCATATGCAACCATGTTTTAGAGCACATTGATGATGACCATAAAGCAATACAAGAAGTGTATAGGGTATTAAAGCATAACGGCAAAGCAATCTTACAAGTACCTATCTGTTATAATATGAAAGAAACTTATGAAAATGATTTAATAGTCACTGAAAATGAAAGACTTCTACATTTCGGACAAAAGGATCATGTGCGCATTTATGGTAATGATTATTTTAAAAGATTAGAAAGAGTTGGATTTGAAATTGATTTAATCAATATTGCTGCTCAGTTCCCAAATTTCGGTCTTAATCCTAAAGAAAACTTAGTCATAGGTATTAAACATACTTAAAGATATGCAAGTCTCTGTCATCATACCAATATATAATGCCGCACCATTTCTGGATATAAGCATAAAATCTGCCCTAAATCAGGTCCGACAAGTGAAGTGTTATTAATAGACGATAGATCAACTGATGGTGGTTGCAGATATGTGAAGAGTGGGCAAGGAAAGACAAAAGAGTGAGATTATTTAAGAATGAGAGGACTCAAAGGTGCTGGAGCTGCGAGGAATGTAGGAATACTCAAGGCTAAATTTGCATACATTGCCTTTTTGGATGGAGATGATTTTACTTAGAAAATAGATTTTTATTAGATCAAGAAATCTTCGCAAACCATCCAATTATTGATTTTATTACAAATAGTATTAGGATTTTGTCCGTAGAACCTACGAAGAATAATAAAACTATTGGGCTGCTTAGTAATAAAATAATATTACTTTTAGTGATTACTTTAATTCAAATGGAATCCATCTTAATGGATTAACTGTCAAAAGCTATTATTTAATGAAATTGGAATATTTGATGAAAATTTGAAACAAGGGCAGGATAAAGATTTAATATTAAGGATGTTAGCTAAAGCTAAAGGATGCAGCAGTAGAATTTATGTGGCAATATACAAATTGCATAACAATAACACAAAAAAACCTTCCAGAGACAGTTTTATTTTAGAAGAAAATTGTATAAAAACATATTTTCATGGCGTTTCTACATAAAACTTCTCTAAAATATATTTATTACACAATAAAAAATTTTATTGGGTACGATTACATTTGGATTTTCGGATATAATCATTTGTATCACCATTTAGTCAAGATTTTATTGATACCTCTGTTTCTTGTAAGAATTTTGAGAAAAGATCCTGAATTCGAAAAAGACAGAGTAATTAAACATGCTTAAAAAATTGTAGAATAATGCCCAAAAAGTTCACCTATATAGCAAAGTTGGATACAGGCAATCCCCAACATTCTGGTGTATGGATGAAGTCCTTTGGTATTCAGAGGGCGTTTGAATCTTTTGGATTTGTTACTGAAATAGTGCTTTCAAAATAGTACAATTCATTTAAACGACAATGAAAAAGATATTCATTTTTTTTGGATTAGACACAGTATTTATGGATTTAGGTTGATTAATGTCTTGAATAAAATCCAAAACACAAATCCAAATGCAAAAGTTATTTATGAAATCCCGACATATCCATTGTACAAGGAATATCCATTTATTAAAAGAATTTTAGCTTGGTTTTATATAAACATTATTTGAGATTTTGTAAAAACCAAAATAAACAATATAGTCACATGTTCACTGAAAAACACAATATCTAATATTCCAGTAATTTTTTTGCAAATGGTATAGATGCAAATCAATATACAATATGGGATAATAGGGATAGCAATCAACCAATAAATCTAATAGCAATTGGTTCACTTTGGAATTGGTTTGGCTTGGTGCGATTGATTAAAAGTTGGAAAAATATTTCCAATGTTAAGTTACATATTTTGGAGATGGAAAAGAGAAAGCAAAATTTCAAAACTAATCATTGATAGAAATCTCCAAAATGATATCATCCTTTATGGCTATAAAGATAGAGAAGAACTTAATAAAATTAATTTTATGAACGCAATAGGTGTTGGTACTTTAGGGGATTATAGAAATGTTTTTTTACAACGACCATCATTAAAACATCGTGAATATTGCGGAAGAGGAATTCCATTTTTTTATGCAGGTGATGATCCTGATTTTCATCAAGATAGATGTCCTTTTATCTACAAGGTACCTCTAAATAATGATTTACTTGATATTAATGAGATAATTCACTGGTATCGGACCCTTACAATAACTCAGCAAGAGATAAGGGAATACGCCTTAAAACATCTTGACTGGAAAATCAAAATAAAACAAATTTTAGATAGGATCGAAATGTAGGATTATTGAATTTTAAGTGATGCTCTGTTTTTATACAAATTTGATCTGCCATAAATATCTCCGCTTGTAAATATCGCGGTATTTTTCATTTTCCATAAAGAGAGATGGATAAGTACCTCTTTTGACCATGCTTGCATCCCATGAATTGTGAATGGTCGAAATATTTGAAAATGTGTGCGAGGATTCTTTTGATGGGGTATTTTACTTTTCAATTGACTGATGATGGATGTATCGGATGAATACAAAAATAATGGAACCTTAGCCATCACAGAAGGTGCTTCGCTCTTGTAACAATGTGTGGCAGTAATTTTTCATCATCAAATATATTTTGTCCATGATCTGATGTATATATCACCAGCAAATCAGGATGTTTATTGGCTATAGAATCCAAGTTTTGCCAAAATCCGTCAACTGCCCATATAATAGAATTATTATAGCTATTTAAAATTTCAGTTTTGCCCGTTTTATCCCAGCTGGATATATCTTTTACAGGTGTAAACACTGTTTTGTCTGTCGGGTAAGTATTCAAGAAAGGGAAAATGACAACCATATTTCACTAAATAAGTAAATGACTGTTCATGCTGCAGATTTTGCTGAAGAAATTTAAGTGCATTTCTATCTGTCTCATAACTGGCAGAATTGGGAAAATGATTTTTCACCTGAATATAGTCATTAATATAAGTAAGATCATCTTTTGTAAGGTATCCATCCGGACTTTCATCATTGCTTTGACAATCTATGTAGCTTGTATGATAGCCAGCTTTTTTTGCATATTGGAATATTTGTGGTAGTTTTCGTGATTTCGAATCGAGGTCAGGAGATCATTCGGTTGAATGCCGCTCATTAAAATAATATTTGAATAATCACTACACACTGCACCCGAAAAAGCAACTCCAAAATTTATAATTTTTTTGGTGCATTATACTTTTAAAAAAGGTGTGTTTGGGTAATCCCCACCATTTATTTCAGTAGGTCACCTCTTATACTTTCATCAACAATTAACAAAATGTGCTTTACAGAATTGGAAGCAGTATTTTTCAGTAAGTTTGTTCTCTTCCGTGTTTCAACTTATGGTTGTTTGTATAAAAGCTTAAAACGATCAGCTTATGTAAGCTGGGAAATGAATAACGATGACCATTTGAAACCATTATTATTAAATAAACAGGTAGGAAGGAAAATAATAAAATTGCAAAATATTTTTTTACCGATAAGAAGGCTTGATTTTTAAAACCGATCTTGAGTGCAATTAATGAAAAAAATATTGGAATAAAAATAAAAATATACTTTTTAAAAAGTAATAAAACATCAAAAACGTGTTCAGATGAATTTATAACCATCAAAAAATCATCATATCCTATTTGCCCCCCATTTACAGATTTAAAAACAAATTCAATAAAAAATGTCAGGGAAGATACAAATATGAAAACGCCGGCAAACCAAATATTTTTATATAAAATATCAATGCCAAAGAGATGCAGCATAATATATAAGTGGAGAGATATGTCAGGATTTTATCCCAGCACTATAGTACTTTATAAAAACTACAATTTCGCTGATTAGCTGCTTACCATTTATTAAGTAAGAACCTGTACAAATCAATATTAAAATGCCAATGAAAAAAGCAAACCCTTTTGTATTATTACTGATCAAGATTTATTAAAATATATTATAATAATTTACATATGACAGTAAAGCATTCCGACATCAACCTATATTCCACCTTTTAAAAATCTCTTCAAGATGGCCTTCAGGAATTGTTTCCAACCTTTGGATACACAATTTAGTCAATAGATTTTTGTATAGTACCTTTATTCTTTTGTGAGAATAGTCCGCATAATAATAATTGTGCCATAAAATTGAAACCAAAGAGTGATCCTTTACTTTTTCTATCCATTTTATAATAAATGAATGCATCTGTGTGGGTGATATTTCATAGTGTTTTATGAGTGTTCTGTCTATAATATTTAAAGGAACAACAAGAAAACTATAAGGGTTGTCTTCTTTTAAATTGAAAGGTGTACAAAGGGTAAGCCAAAGTTATTTCTATATCCTATCTGATTGGGAAATCCTAAGGAAAAATCATACTTAATTTTACTACTTTCGAGCTGATCAAAGCCATCAGGTAAACTAAATTTAAGATAATGAAACCTGTTTCGATCCGTTTCAAAGCCCAAATGATCTAATTCCGTAATAAAATTGTAGTCCAGACTTGATTTATGAAGTCCATTTGCACTCTCCAACTTTCTTAATGCAGACAATATTATTTTTTAATGGTTTTGGATAAAACATTATAATCCGCATTATTTATATTTGACTTACATTTACCTTTGAATGGTATCCAGAAAATGTACTTTCAAATCCTAATGAATGTTTCATATTTTACCAAATCATTTAGATTATTATATACTCCTTCTCCAAAAAAACGATCATATAAAATTTTGAACGTCTTTTTAAATTCCAGATTCTTCAAACTCCAAATCAGATCTGCTTTCCACCCTTTGTTAATAAAATCAATATCATGACTTAATAAAATTTTTCTAATAGGCTTAAAATCATATAGGATATTGTATTTTTTCAAAAAATCGAGAATTAAAAAGTGGACAGTATTATCTGTGATAGTATTCCATTTTTTTTGCAGTGAATGATCAAATGTAAACCTACGATACTGATCAGTATCTGACGAATGATATTCCTGAATGCAGTTGACTAAGTAAAATATAGTGGAGATATAATCTATTTCATTTTTACTGTTTTTAATGATGGGTCCATCTGGCATATGAACGGAATGTTCGTACACTTGTCATCCAGTTTAATGTAAAAGGTTCGGATAAAAGAATACTACTTTTATCGCTTATTCCTATACAAAAATCAGTGTTGTTTTCATCAGTTAAAAGGAAGGAAATATTGTAATGGACTTTGATCAGTTGTAAAACCCATTTCACTTTATTTGTGAAAAGTTTATTTTCTTCAATATGAAGTTTTGTCATGATATTTTAATGATCAAATCGAAAATATGTTGCGCTATCTTCTTATCATCAAACTCTTTAACCGCTTTTTCTCTACCTTTTTGACCCATAAGATGCTTACTATCAACGGGCAAGGCTAAAAATTCTTTCATTGAAATGACCAAATCAGAAACATCCTTCATGGTGACCAAAAACCATTAATTCCATGATCTACAGTTTCTTCACATCCTGCAACATGAGTAGTAATTACAGGCTTTGACATTGCCATTCCCTCGATAATGATTCTTGGTAATCCTTCCCTGTATGATGGTAAAACTATGCAGTCAGAATTTGCGATAATCGGCCGTACATCCTTAACAAATCCATGATAATAAATGATATCTTCATCCACCCATTTTATCAGATCATCTTTATCAATTGTAGCAGGATTTTCTGCATCCAATTCACCCACAATCCAGAACTCCACATCTTTTCTATTCTGTTTTAACTGTCTTGCAGCTTCGACAAATTCTCTGATTCCTTTATCGTACAATAATCTACCAATAAAAGTAAAAATAGTTTTTTCTTTCACCTGACCATTTGGGTATGGATGAAAGTAGTCAATATTTACACCACATCCTTTAACAGAAATTGCTTTTTCTTTAGAGACTATGCCTAAATCCTGAAACAATTCTCTGTCTTCAATATTTTCAAAAATGAACTTACTATGAAAACGTGCTGACAATTTATAAAGCCAAGTCATTACAGCTCTTACAAATCCTTTATTGATAAATGCATATCCCAGTCCTGTTACTACTGCAATG
The DNA here is from genome assembly GCA_016718205.1 of Saprospiraceae bacterium. Taxonomy (GTDB): domain Bacteria; phylum Bacteroidota; class Bacteroidia; order Chitinophagales; family Saprospiraceae; genus OLB9. The sequence goes on along the minus strand of JADKEB010000021.1, from coordinate 34,563 downwards.
GATTTAACGCCTGTAATCCACGAAGCTATACCGCCATAGATATTGGGTTTATTAGTAAAATGTAATATTATATCAGGCTTAATTTTTTTATACTTTCTTACCAACTCCATTAATAAAAGGGCATCCTTAAGAGGATTAGTACTATCTCTATCCAACAGTCTCAAACCGTAATGACGTACTGTGGGATACTTTTCCTTGTAAGTCAAATACTCATCAACGGGAGCAATCACCACCACATCCATACCTTCTGCCATGAACTTATCTATAAGGTTAAGTCTGAAGTTGTAGATATTCCAGGTGGAATTTGCTACTAATGCTATGGTCTTTTTATGTTTGATACTTTACTGCTTTGTGGTGAAAATATTTTCGATCATCTTCGTCGATGATGCTCTTACGTTACTATCTTTTGCGTATTGTCTCCAATGAGCTCTGACATCTTTTACCTGCTCAATGATCATCGATGCATTATCAATCCCAAATTCCTTGCCTAATTTCTTTAAATCATATTCCGTAATATTTTTACTTATCCCTAGTACGCTTGTGCTTTGGTACCCATGTGTAGTCTTCGAGAATGTAAGATCATAACATGGTGAAAATTCCCAATGTCCGAGACCGTCCATCAGAAAACCAAAATTTTTACTATGGTCATCCTTATTATGCATAAGAACATTAAAACAAGCTAACCGGAAAACTTTCTCAAGGCTTGAGTGATTTTTCTCCAATCTAAATGTACAATCCATCAAATGACCATAATCAAGATTAGAAAGTCGGTAATTGTCGTGCATTATACCAGCGGCACTTACAAAATGATTTTTTCCTCGTTCAGTCCGATCAAACCGTTTTGTACCGAAAAACCAAGTATCAACTTTAGCATAAAATAGCCTGCTATCTGATATAGTAAGACCGCATTCCCGAGCCATTAAAAAATACGCGTATTCGATATGAGCGATGTCCTTCAAATCTGAAGAAGAAGGAAATTTTATGATCCAGTCGGTGGTATCTTCGTGATACGATGCATTATCAAAATATAGAACATCCCTATTTTCACTGTACTTGCAGTTGATTTTGGGTCTTGCACCACCAGACGATCCGCCCAGCTTATAGATACTCCATAAATCACCATCGTCATGAGTTTCATATATTTTCAGGACACTAGCATACACATCCCACAACTTGCCAATGGTGTTATTTTTTTGTCCGCTTTCGTCCATGGCAGGTCTGTAAGTTAGTGCTCCAGGACCATGATCTCCTACCATACTGAGCCTTTCAAGTGCACCTATCTTATTCAGGTTGATACCCAATGATTGTATATATTTGTCTTGCAGCAATCGTCCCCATCCATCAGGAAGTGAATCCCAAAACACCCCAAATATTCCTTCAAAAACATCAGTGTTTACCTTTTGGATTTGATTACTAAAACTCAGTCTTATAGGACTTAACGACAAGTTTGTACCTAGAAACGTATCAACATACTTGAAATATATCTGTCGCCCGTCTTTTGCCAAAGTTCCAACATCGTATTTTTGCCCTTCAATATCTAAAGCAACTTTTATTTTATCAACTTGGTTCATCGCTAATCTCTAAACAGTTTTTCGATACGCCGCATATCCTCCTGCGGATTGAATAATGCAGTAAATTCGTCTACTCTGTCAAACAAATAGGCCAATCGGAGTAGCGAGTCTAGCGATATCTGCCCTGTTCTTTCAAAACGTTTGAGACTCCCGAGAGATACCCCCGATCTCTGTGCCGTTTCTGCCTGACTATAACCTGCTTGCTTTCGCATCATACGTACCTTTTCGGCCAGAATCAAACGCATTTCAGATGGTATGGGCTTTATGCTGTACTTATACATTTATAGTTAATATTTTAGCCAAATGTACGAATTGTTTTCATTTTAGATAAAATAATAGCTAAATTTTTATCACGAATCTAAATTTACCCATCCCTGCCCGCCTACTACATAGTGGTCAGGCTGGCTAAATCCTTCCCTTAAAATGGAAGGACTTTTGAACTCAGTTATATTGTAGCAGAAAATAAATTTATAAGATTGTTTAACCAATTGCTTTTTTATGGTACTTATGTAATTTCGATTTGGTATCCCGAAAGGATATGATCATTCATGCAATTTTCGCCAATTCATCACCCTGTATTCCGCTAATGTGACACTTTCTGACCCATTATACACCAAATTCATCTTTAGTGCCGAATCCAGTGCTTTCAATTTTTTCATACTGATCAAAAATTCGGATTTGAATGTTTTGCCCGATTTGATCTCTGACATTTCCACCTCTTCATTTTCTTTGATTTCCAAAAGGTCCACTTCCAGACCATTGCTGTCTCTGAAAAAGAACATATTCGGATCCATTTGACGATGTGCCTTATACTTTACTTTCTCAGCGATGATAAAATTTTCAAATATATTACCGTACTTATCTGAAGCTCTAAGTTTAGCTTCATCTTGCAAGCCAAGCAAATGACATAATAAACCTGTATCAAAAAAATACAATTTAGGGGTCTTTAATAGCCGTTTGCCCAAATTCTTATGATAAGCTGGCAACATAAATATGATATAGCTCGATTCTAAAATGGTTATCCATGTTTTAATAGTATTTACGGATACATTCAGATCATTGCTCAAATCACTCAGATTCAGTTGTGATCCGCATTTATAAGCCACTAACTTCAAAAAAGTCCTGAATGTGGTCATATTGCCTACGTTTACCAAGTCAGAGACATCTCGCTCCAAATAAGTCTTAATATAATTATTGTAAAACATTTTGGCGGGAATATGCCCTGTCAATTTCCCGGGATAAAAGCCATTTAGCATTGCCGTTTCAATGTCTTCGTCCCAGTTAGTAATAGTCGCCATCTCTTCAAAATCAAATGGGTATAAGGTTGATAAGTCTATTCTACCAGCCAATGACTGAGTAATGTTGCGATGCATGAGATAATTCTGTGAACCTGACAATACAAACCTCCCTGGTGTCCTTTTTTTATCTACAATACCTTGCATAAACGAAAAAAGTTCCGGTACTTTCTGAGCTTCATCAATGATTACACCTTCCTTGTATCGATCAAAAAATCCTCTTGCATCTGTTGAGGCGAGCGCATACATATCCGGGTCCTCCAAACTTATGTATTCATAATCCGAAAACACTTGCTGCAACATGGTAGATTTTCCTGCTTGTCTCGGTCCTGCTACACTGATGATTGGATAATAAGTTGCTGCATGCTTTACATGTTCGCTCAACTTTCTTTTAATCAATACCTTATCCATTCATTTTTCATTTTAAGTAAAATTGCTATTACAATCTCAAGGACAAATATACATAATTTCTACATAACTGCAAATATTCATACTTTAAACTGCAATATTTCATAATTACAATTGCAGATTTTCATACTTTAAATTGAAATTTTTCATAATTATAATTGCAAATATTCATAAGTTAAACTGCAAATATTCCTAAATATAATTGAATCCACTCCGAAAAGTCATTGATAAAGAGAAATAGAAAAGTATTGATTTCTACTACATTGATAATCAAACGTTTCCCTTTAGGGGAAGGGTAAAAAACGTTTGATTATCATAAAATATTTGTTTCCGGAGTAGACTCATAATTGCAAATAATCATAACTTAAATTGCAGATTTTCATAAGTTATACTATCTCCTTTCCTTTTCAAGCTCCTTTATTTAAACAGAGCTAATATTTCATCTTTACTTAACGTACTAAAAGCATTTTCTTCTGTGCTGATGATGGAGTCAGAAAGTGATTTTTTATTTGCTTGCAATTCAATTATTTTTTCTTCTATTGTGTCTTTACAGACAAGTTTGTAAGCAAAAACATTTTTGGTCTGACCTATACGGTGGGTTCTGTCGATGGCTTGGGCTTCAACAGCCGGATTCCACCATGGATCTACGATATAGACATAGTCAGCTTTGGTAAGGTTGAGACCAGTATTTCCTGCTTTAAGGCTGATTAAGAAAAGTTTGATGTCGTCATTGTCTTCAAACTCCATGACAGCTGCTTTTCTATTTTGGGTGCTGCCATCAAGATATGCATATTTAATATGCCTCTCATCGAGCTCTTTTCTGATGAGTGAGAGCATGCTCGTAAACTGTGAAAAAATAAGTGCATTGTGACCACCCAATTCATTCTCAATAATGTCCAGAAGTGTGTCTGTTTTTACCGATATGCTTTTATCCTTGTTGATGGTCGGATGAATGAGTTCTGGAGAATTGCAAATCTGCCTCAGTCTTAAAAGTCCTTCTATAATTTTAAGTTTTGATTGACCAAAATTCTTTTCAGAGTCAGCTGCCAGCAGATCATTTCTGATTTCATTTTTCATCGCTTCATAGTATGATTTTTGAGTAGGCCCCATCTCGCAGTATATAATATTTTCAATACGTTCGGGAAGATCGGTGGCTACTTGTGACTTGGTGCGACGCAGTAGAAAAGGCTTGACCATCTTTTGCAACAATAGTGCGGTCGGTTGATCCTTATTCTTATCTATGGGTACTGCAAATTCTTCCTTAAAATTGCCTGCTGATCCAAAGATACCCGGATTTATAAAACTAAACTGGGCAAACAGATCGAAAGTGTTGTTTTCAATTGGTGTACCGGTCATGACGAGACGATTGTGAGCTTGGAGCAACCTCATAGCCTTATATCGCTGGGATACGGGGTTTTTGATAGCTTGCGATTCATCCAGGATGATATAATGAAACTTTACATCCTTCAGCCATTCTATATCAGATGTGGCAGTATCGTAAGTGGTGATGATGAGATCATAAGCTATAAAATCTTCAGCACTTTGATACCTTCCTTGGCCATGATGTATATAATGTCTGAGGGTGATGCAAAATTTTTTGATCTCGGCATCCCAATTAAATAAAAGACTTTTTGGTACGATCACCAGGCTTGTACCTGCTTTTCTTTCTGCCAAATCTGCCAGCAATGACAATACTTGCAGCGTCTTGCCCAATCCCATATCGTCAGCGAGACATCCACCAAAATTAAGTTCCTCAAGGGACTTGAGCCACTGATATCCTTCCATTTGGTAAGGTCGGAGTTCGGCCTTGACGGATGATGGTAGCTTGTACTTCTTGCTCTGGTCAAAATCTTGCAGGTGTTTTATCTTTTTTGAGATTTCTTTCCGCAGTTTGGTATCCATTGCGTCATCAAACTGACTATCTAAGAGTCCAAAGTTGTATTTACTTACTACAAGATGATCTCCATCTTTTTTGGATATTTTGGAAAGAGTTTTAAGTTTTTCGATCCATTCTTCCGGCAGGAGGCCTAAACTTCCGTCTGAGAGCTGAATAAATTTTTGATTGTTTTTTACTGCATCTACCCAGGACTTCAGTTGTACCTTATGTTTGCCGTATTTGATATCTACATTGACATCAAACCAGTCTATCCCCGATGAAATGCCAACTTTGATATTGGCCTTATTTTGATTAAATTTGAATTTGGATAAATTTTCCTGGCCAAAAATAGTGATGTTACGCTGTCTGCATTGGTCAAAAAATTCCAAAAACCACATATTATCCATCAGAGTATTGATATGCAGGAAGTATTGTCCATACTGTCGGTTGGCTGTCCTGAAATCGTGGTGAGCATCTTCCAAAAAATCTGTAAAACTCTCCGCATCACCCTGAAGTATGTCGTACCTTTTAAAAGAAGTGTCTTCAGATTGATATATACTATATGTTGTCAATGGTAAGATGAGCCCTATGTTGTCCTGATACTTAATGACAGGTTTGAAAATAATAAAATCCTCACTCTCTGATAGATACAGCTCATATTTGGGCATATCCAGTTGTACTACCTCTATGTGGAGTGAATCTGGCAGTATGACATCCACTATCCCATGACACTCCTGAAGTATAGCATCAATATTTTCTATATTTTTGTCAAAAACTCTAAAAGTAGGTAAGTTTTTATGTATATGTTGGGTAGCAGGATTTTCATAAATGTAACCCTGGTTATTAAAAACACAAAAACCCACACGCATTTCAAAGTGTTTTTCATTGATAAAATAAATATCTTTCTGATCCTTAAAAATATCAAAACAGGTATTTAAATATTCATTGATCTTACTATCAAATGATGTGCTTTCGTTTATTCCCTTGTCATCTTCGTAGTCATTTTCATCTTCATCATATTCATCTACATCGTCATCATATTCGTCATCTTCATCATAATCATCATCTTCATCATCGTCATAATATGAATTATAATTATCACCATAATTGTTGGTGGTGCTCAAATGCTCCGGATGATATGGAAGATCCAATAAAAATGATTTATACGGGTTACTCTTTCCCTTTTTCTTCAACAATTGTTCATGATAGTAGTCAATTTCCGGTTCCTTTCCTGTATAATAAAAGATGTATTTCTGGTCTCCAATAGTAAAATATTTAAGCATACCATACTTATCAGTAAGATCTACAATCTCTATATGTATCTGTAAATCATCTTCACTAAAACTAATAGGGAATACATCGTTGATACTGTATTCATCGATTCTTTTGTACCCACCACCTGTGTCCAATACATGATAAAGTGTGCTGGCAGTTTCTTTTTGGTCATAAAGCAATTTTGCAATTTGCGTTTTTCTGATGGATACATTACTGACCTCTTGTTCTAACAGCTTCAATGCATTATAAAAATGGAGCTGTGTATCATCCAGATATCTGGGACTCTCTGCAAGTTTAAAACCAGAACTAAGTTTATTAAGTAATTTATTTTGTTTTGCTTGTCCTAAGTAGCTATAACGTTTGGCTTTGACCTTTTCTGAAATCCAAAAAATAACATTGGCCATCTGATAGTCTTTTTTTGATATATCTTTCAATATATCACCTACCAAAGGAACTCTATTTTCGGACTTCAGTGATGTCAAATTCAACTGGGACTTGATGTCGATAGATCTGAGGTAGTTGGCCACAGATTTGGTCAATGCAATTTCGTTTCCCTTACCGGTAAACTGCAACTTAAAAAATAATTTGATATCCGTACCGCTGACCTTTGATTTTTCACTAAAGGTATCAACTACTTCCTGGTAATAGTATTTCCCGGACTTCAGTAATATATTGAGCCACGCTTCTTCGTTAAAAAGGTATGCCACTTCGTTCTCCGGAATTACGTTTATTTTTGATTGCGGAGAGTATGAAGGCACTATGATGATATCACTATTCACTTTTTTAAATATAAACTTTGCTAAGCTGATATTACCGGAATATGTTATTGCGGCAATATTGACTTCAATCCAGTCCTTTTCAATCAAAAAAACTGAATATTCCCTTGCCCCAGGATAGCCGTATTTTAATACTGCTTTGATCCGTTGCTGTATCATGTCGGTATCGGTAGTCGTAAGCTTTGAGACTATCTCTTTTGACCCGGGAATCTTAAAATCTGAAATTAGAGACTGTATTTTTAACTTTACGATATTATCAGAATTAGTACTAGTAATACTGGCAACATCCATGTTTGATGTAACCTTACTGAAGGCATTTTCCTCTTCCATTTTTTTTAAATGCAAAAGAAAATGGGCCTTATGAGCGCAATATTTATCATTACTCCGACAGTTACATGTCATTTTTATGATCTCAATGTTACTATCATAATACAAAACTGTTTCATAACCATCAATGGAACCAAAAATGACTTTCTTGCTTTGATCTAAAGCTACACTTTGAATACTTCTCATGATAGCTGGCGTCTTAAACGCAGTTATCATTATTTCTATTTCCTTTTTCAGGAGTTTTGAAATTGCTGGTTTCAGAAACATATATTAAGATAAATGATTGATATATTTAAAAAATTAACTAAAGACTCGATTGGAGATTTAGCTCAAGCGTTTCACCACTTCCTTGATCTCCTGTTCATCAGACTTGGGATAGATCATCAGTGCATGGTCTTCATCCACTACGATGTAGTCTTTCAGCCCATTGATGACGATGGTTTTATCATTATTGGACATGACGATGATATTGTTACTATTGATGAGATGGATATTGCTGCCTATGGTGACCTGATCAGTCTTATCCGACATATAGGCATGCAAACTGCTCCAGGTACCCAGATCGCTCCAGCCTATATCTGATGGCAAAGTATATACATTGTCAGCGCGCTCGAGGATAGCATAGTCGATAGAGATATTTTCTGTATCAGGATACACCTCATCAATATAAGCCTGCTCTCGATCGGTGTTATATGCAGAAATGTCTTTAGACAGCACATCCATGACCTCAGATGCATTTTTGCGGAATGAAGCCAATATCGATCTGACACTCCACACAAACATACCGGCATTCCACAGATATTGTCCTGAAGCAAGGTATTTTTGAGCTTGTGCTTCGTCAGGCTTTTCTTTGAATGCTGCTACTTTATATACACCTTCCTTTATGGCATCTGGTATATAATTGATGTATCCATAACCTGTATCCGGTCTGGTGGGTGAAATACCCAGAGTGACTAAGGCGTCATTATTTTCCGCAAATAGAAATGCCTGATCCAGCTTTTGCCTATATATATCTTCCTTCAAAATGACATGGTCTGATGGCAGTACTGCAAAACTTGCTTCCGGATCTCTCTGGCCGATCTTCAATGCCATGTACGCGATACAAGGAGCCGTATTATTCATACTGGGCTCACACAAAATATTTTTTTCCGGCAGTTCAGGAAGATGCTCCATGACCAATGCCTTATACTTCTTGTTGGTCAATACCATGATCTGCTCAGCAGGACACAAAGGCAGAACCCGCTCAAATGTCATACGAATCAGGGACTTCCCAACTCCCAATATATCTAAAAACTGTTTGGGGCGGTCGGTCGTACTGGATGGCCAAAAACGGCTTCCTATGCCGCCTGCCATGATGGCTATGTATCTGTTCATAATTGTTAATGATCTAAATCTGTAAGAAGATATTGGAGATAATTCTCTATATTGATACAAGTAAATGTGCTGTTTCTGTAATTTTCCAACCAGGATTTTGGTGGCTTTACTACTTTTTTGTTGGCTTTGATCTCAGAGTATGTTTAAATTTTTATGTTTGAGCGAAAGTGAGAAAATTTTATTTTGGACAAGATGACTGAATGGTCTCGTCTGTGACGAGAATTGAGTAAAATACTTTACTCAATAAAGAAGGAACTGCGAGCAGCTGCTCGCAGCGAATACTGAATATAGCCGGAAGCTCAAGCGTAGCTTGACACGGTACGGCGAAAAATATAACGCTGGCTAAAATAAAATTTGCCACTTGGAGCCAAATGATAAAAGTTTAAACATACTCTAAAAATTCATTTTATAATAAAAAGTTCAATGTCGTTTAGTTAAGGGATTTTTGGTAGTTTTTACCCATCCTAAATCCTTCCCTCAGAAGGGAAGGACTTTATAACTTGGTCTTAACTAAACGACATTGATAAAAAGTTAGTCTTTCCATTTCTTCTTAGATCTGAAAAAATCGTCGTTGGCAATAGGCCATTCGTCATGATTAATGTAAAGCAGACAATTTTCTTTTACCCCAAAATCATCCTGCAACCTCACAATATCTTCTTCATCAGACGGGTGAGTAGCGTCTGTATGTTTCCATATCTCTGCTATGATACCCCAATCATTCAATCCGATCAACCTATGACGTTCTCCCTTTTTTAAAACCAATGTTTCATTTAGTACCATATGGGCCACTTCTGATTGATGGTCACTGTCACTTTTTATGTAACCTGCTTCCCCTTCAATGAGTTTCCAGTACTCTGACCTCCTGTCATGATATTGCCAGGAAAGTCTTTGTCCGGGAGCGACACACAAGATCTTCGGACTTAAAGGTAAATCGTATTTTTCAAGCTCACCTTTGAGTTCCGGATAAAATGCATCAATAAAATTCTGTGCACTGGTGCCGTTAGTATCAATGACAAAAAATCCACCCCAAGGCCTCAGGAAGTCAGCATTGGATACTTCTATATCTTTTGCATCGAGCATGGAAGCTACTTTTTCAAAAATGACCAATTTTTCTAAATTCATATTGATATGTGAGTATTATATTTTTTTGCAAATCTAAATAAATATCATTATATTTGGACTACTTAACAAAAATTAATGAGCTATTGGCAGCTATTAACTTTCCAATAGGTTGAAGAAAATTTTCAAGTCCAAATTCCTTAAATATTTCTGAGAGTTGATTTATAGCATGAGCATCTACGGCGATCAATAAACCTCCGCTAGTTTGAGGGTCTGCAAGGATATTCAAAACGTTCTTTTCATCCAAATCATCCGCTACTTGTATATGATGACCATAAGCTTTCAGATTTCTGCCGGTTCCACCAGGTACGGTATTTTGTTTGATAAGGTCTGGCAAGACTTCAGAAATAAGTGGTATCTGGTCAAAATAAAGTTCAGCACTTACTCCGCTACCTTCACACATCTCGGTCAAATGTCCCAATAATCCGAATCCGGTAACATCCGTCATAGCATGGACACCCTTCAAAGTTCCCAGTACCTCACCTACCCTATTGAGTTGCATCATTTGTTGGGCTGCCAGTTCCTTCAATGCTGCACTGATCAGACCTTTTTTCTCTGCAGTCGTCAATATTCCCACACCCAGTGGCTTAGTCAGAAAAAGAAGATCTCCGGGCTTAGCTTGATTATTTTGTTTTATATTCTCCACATTGACCAAGCCGTTGACCGCCAATCCAAAAATAGGCTCCTGTGCATCTATACTATGCCCTCCTGCCAACGGAATACCTGCTTCCATACACATGCTTCGGCTGCCTTCTATCACCCGCCTTGCTACTTCTGGTGCCAGTTTGTTAATCGGCCATCCTAAAATGGCAATGGCCAATATCGGCCTGCCACCCATGGCATATACATCACTGATAGCATTGGCTGAGGCTATCCTCCCAAAATTGTAAGGATCATCCACTATCGGCATAAAAAAATCCGTAGTACTTATCAAAGCCTGTCCTGACCCCAGATCGTATACAGCTGCATCGTCTTTGCTGTGATTGCCTACTATCAGATTTTTATCATCCGGCCCAGCCAGGTTGCTGTGAAGGATCTCTTCCAGAATATTGGGTGCTATCTTGCATCCGCATCCTGCACCATGTGAATATTGTGTAAGTCTTATCTCTTGCATAGATTTTTTTTTTTTGCCACTAAGGCGTGAAGACACTAAGGTACACTAAGTTCAATTTTCTTTTTTATTCTTTGTGCCTTTGTGTCTTTGTGGCATTTTTTTTTGCCACCAAGGCGCGAAGACACTATTATATCAAATCCTTCTTTAGACTTGACAAAAGTTTTTGGGTATTGAAGGATGTGTTTACTTTCTCGCACGTGACCGGAATGAGCACCTTATCAATGTTTTCTCTTTTATAAAGGCTTTTTTTGTAAAATTTGTCGTAATATTTCAGTAAGATGCAGAAAGATTCCTTTTGATTGTTTTCCATCAGGTAATTGACCGCATTTCTGGTTTCCAGGTCTCCAAGCCTTTTTTGAATGCGGATGATGGCATTGAGCAGTCGATCTTTGTCTAGTTTGCCGTATTCCTGCACAATAAAATTAAGTCTCTCTTCAAATGGAATGTCCAGATAAAACAGTTTACTCCTGAGCATCTTTTGCCATAAAGTTCCCGGAATATTTACAGTACCAATGCGCTGACTTTCATCTTCCAGCCATATTTCAGTACCACCTTTTGCTTTTTGAAATAAATCTAATGCCAATTTATTTTCAAACATTTCCTGTGAAGGTTGTTCAGGCATTCCTATATTACCAAATGCAGACCCTTTGTGAGATGCCAGTCCTTCCAGGTCTATAGCCGTTTGTCCATGGTGGAGTAACTCACGCAAAATATATGTCTTACCAGAACCTGTATTTCCACCTAGTATTAGGAAATTATACGGTTTTTCAAACTGTGCCAAAACCCAATTTCTGAATGCTTTATATCCTCCTTCAAGGGTAAATACTTTAAATCCATACAAACTCAGCAACCAGGCTACTCCACCACTTCTCATTCCTCCACGCCAACAATGTACCAGAATGGTTTTTGAGGAAGGGTCATTTCCAGAGCCGGTGATATTTTCGGCACTTTCAACCATTTTTCGCATTTTGGGGCCAAAAATATCCAATCCCAATTTAATGGCATTTTCTCTGCTTTGCTGTTTGTAGAGTGTCCCAACCTGAGCTCTCTCTTCATCATCAAAGAGCGGAAATGAAATGGCCCCCGGCATATGGGCATGTTTGAATTCCCCGGGAGATCTTACATCAAGGACAGGATTTGAGCCTGCCAACGCCAGAAACTGTTCTATTGTTACGGCCTGTATTGCCAAATTTTATTATTGTTTTGTATCAAAATAATCTTTGGCCAACATGTCTTAAGGTTTTATCACCTTTTCATTCAGAATAAGGGCCGGCACGTCACTTTTTTTATACAACACATTATACTGATCAATATCTTTTCCAATGGTCGATTTGATATAATCTTTGTATTCCGCCCATTGTTTATCTACATCCATCAATCTGTCTTTGGCTGCTTTAGGCACTCTTGGGTCGTGCTGATCCAAAAATCCTTTCAACTCAAAATATTGTGCGTTCAGCATGCTTGGAAAGTTGATGACATCCTGTAAATTGGCTTGTTTGGTTTGTACCAGCTGGGCTTCCCATGTATCTATTTTGTCAATCAGGGCTTTACCGGCATCCATCAATTCTTTATATTGTGGTTTGTCCTTATACAGTTCGTTGTACTGTGCTATCTGCTTTTTGATTTTGCGCATATCATTGACAGAATTGTGGACGTCTGTAATCCTGGCTTCTATATCCTTCATGAATGACTGCTGCGCTGCCCAATCAGAAGCTTTTACTTCCCTTAAGTTGGGGTCCTGAACCACTTCAAATGGAGCTTCAGATGTCATATCTTTGTATGATATTCTAGCCTTATAATTTCCCGGGGCTAATTTGTAACCGGAGTAGTCACCATACACAAAAGCATTGGGTATTTCAGTGATGGTTTCGCCTTTAAAATCCCAGGCAAATCTATTCAATCCTTTGGCTGCAGGAAGCACTTTTGGTGGTGGTGGTCCTCCCTGAAAAGGTTTAAATTCCATATTTTTTTTGCTGGAAAATGTCCGAACCACATTACCCTGATTATCCAAGATTTGAAGTTTGGCTTCAATAGAATCAGCCGCTTCCGGCAAATTGTAATCGAGTATCACACCAGCTGCAGGATTCTGGCCTATTCCCGGAGGTACATCCATCCAAGAAGGAGCAAATCCTTCAAATTTATAGGTTGGTTTTGGTGCAAACACTTTTAAAGCCTCCAGCTTTCCTGCAGATTGCTGGATAGGACTGATGTCATCCAGAATCCAGAATGCTCTTCCTGCTGTAGAAACTACCATGTCATTGTCTGCAAAAGCAATATCTGTCACAGGAACTACAGGCAGATTCAACTGGAGTTTGTTCCACAACATTCCACCATCATAGGAAACATAAAATCCTCTTTCGGCTCCACCAAATAATAGATTTTTTACTTTTTTATCTTCCCTGATGACCTTAATGAAATCATCAGTTGCCACCCCATTATTGATTTTCGTCCATGTCTTTCCGTAATCTGTGGTCTTAAAACTCATATTGGAATAATCATTGAATTTATATCGGGTTGCAGCTATATAAGCTGTGCCTTTTTCATGTGGGGATACTTCTATACTTTGAATAAGACACTCATCCAATCCGACCGGAGTGATATTCACCCAATTGGCTCCGCCGTCATTCGTCATATGTACCAGACCACAATCGCTTCCGGTATAGATCACACCCTTTTCCAACGGAGATTCAATCACATAGCTCAAGGTATTATAGTTTTCACCACCTGCTCCTTCGTTGGTGATCGGACCTCCACCTGCCTCTTGTTTCAAAGTATCATTTCTCGTCAGATCAGGGCTGATGACAGCCCAGTTTAACCCACCATCTGTGGTCTTAAAGAGCACCTGTCCTGCATGGTAAATAGTGTTTGGCTCGTGAGGTGATACCAGTAATGGTGCATTCCAGTTGTACCGGTATTTCATCTTTTTAGGATACACAGCCAGCACATTGGCAGGATATTGATTGATATCTTTGGTATGACCGTTTTCAGTATTCAATACACTGATACCTCCCTGATAACATCCTCCATATACCAACTTAGGATTTTTGGGGTCAAAAGCCATAAAAGCACTCTCACATCCTGGACCATAAGACCAGTCCTTATCTGTCAGACCCATAAAGTTATTTCTGCTGGATATGATGACAGAAGTATTGTCTTGTTGTCCTCCATATACTTTATAGGGAAATTGCTGATCTACGTTTACCCTGTAGAATTGAGCTGTCGGTTGATTATTGAGTGAAGACCAGGATTTTCCAACATTAAAAGTGATCTCGCCGCCACCATCATCTCCCAGGATCATATTTTGGTTGTTGGTCGGATTGATCCATAAATCATGGGTATCGCCGTGGCCCACCCTGACAGGAGCAAAGGTTTTACCTCCATCGATAGATTTTGTCATAGGTGCGTTCAATACATAAACAATGTCAGCATTGGCCGGATCTGCAAATACTTCCATGTAGTACCAGGATCTGGCTGTGATCAGCTGATTATTGGACTGTAGCGTCCAGTTTTTTCCACCATTATCGGATCTGTACAAACCTGCAACAGATTTTTCTGCTTCTATAATGGCATACACTCTGTCAGGATTGGCCCGAGAGACAGAGACACCGATTTTTCCCATTTCTTTTGGCAAACCTTCGTTGATTTTTTGCCATGTTTCGCCCGCATCATTAGATTTCCAAATGGAACATCCCTTTCCGCCACTTCTTACTTGCCATGGCAGACGTCTGTGTTCCCACGTGGCTGCATACAATATCAATGGATTGTGGACATCCAAACTCAACGATGATGCGCCTGTATTGTTATCTACAAACAGTGTCTTTTTCCAGGTCTGGCCACCGTCGATACTTTTGTAAATACCACGATCATCACTAGCTCCGTGTGCAGGACCCTGAGAGGCCACATAGACTATGTCAGGATTGGTCGGATGAATGATCACATCAGATATGTGTCTTGTTTTTTCCAGACCTATATTTTTCCATGTTTTACCAGCGTCTGTTGATTTATATACTCCGTCACCATATGTTGTCATCACGCCTCTGATAGCATGTTCTCCCATTCCTACATATATGATGGAAGGATTGGTTTCACTCACTGCGATGTCACCTACAGAACCCGTTTTGAACTGGCCATCAGAAATATTGACCCAACTGATACCGGCATCTTCTGTTTTCCAGAGTCCGCCGCCTGTGTAGCCTGTGTAATATAACTGATCATTTCCAGGTACACCACTCACTGCATTGGATCTTCCACCACGGAACGGACCTATATTGCGCCATTTAAGACCTTTGAATAAATCGGGATTAAAAGTATTGGACTGAACGACGGGTGCAGGAATTGCGATCTTTTTTGCTTTTTGCGCCAATACCGACGCACAGGCAGTCAAAAGGAATAATAAAAAAAATAAATGTTGCTTCATGGCTTTAGTTGATTTGAAAATGAAGAAAATGTGTATGAGGAAGTCATAGGTTGTTAATGGCGTTGCAATCTTCGATTGCAACATGGAAGTATCTTGAAATCAGAGATTGCAAGGCCATAAAAGGCCATTAAGAATGTATTTTCAGATAATTTCCGGAATAATCATTCCATTTCTCAACCATTCTGGCTTTTACAGGATTTTCCAGGATGTAAGAGATTACATTGGTCAGCATTTTTTCATTTCTGATATACATATCAAAGCTTTCCCGCTCCCAAAATTGGCCGTGTGTACCTAAATATTTATTGGAATTCCACGCTGATGGTCCTTTAATCTTCTTCATGATTACATCCAGTGGCTTATAGTTCATATCAATTTGATTATCATTTGTAATTTCAGATAATTGAGTATTCGTATCAATTAAAAAATGCACATGATTTGACATAATACAATAACAAATTAAAGTGTATAATTCATTATCAAAACGATGTAATTGTTGTTTTAAAATTTCTCTTATATTACTGTTTGACAAATGCATTGGACCAGTATTAATCTTATGTAAAAGCGCATCATATTCGACCAAATATTGTTTTCTTAATGTAAATATTACCAGATTCCTTTGATGAGTATTTAATGGTTGCACGTTTAATTCATTGAACTTCTTATCATATCTTACTTTTAATGGCTGAAATGAATTTTTTGGCAAACTTCCATAGAGCCTGAATGTAACAAAAAAAGCTGCTCCAACAGGTTGGATATGTGGTAATCGTTGCCTGTATTCTGTCTTCATTTTTTATTTTTCCATTTCTGATTGCAAGGCAAGGCCATTAAATCTATTCATTTTTTGTTATTCAGATGTTGTATTTTATATTTATTTTTGTTGCAAATTGAATTTGCAAAACCTATATACGATTACAATATCAAATTATCTAACTCCTTCGTCAAAAAATCAACCAGACCAATTACTCTTGCATTTTTCAAAGTATAACCACCTTCGCTTTTGGTAATGATGTATTTGTGCTCAACACCAACATCCTCACATGCCAAATAAAACCCCTTGGAAATAGAAGGTGTATTGGAGTTTTTTATTTCAATAGCCACGTAAGGTCTATTATCCTTGACAATGAGCAAGTCAATCTCAGCACCAACCTGCGTCCTGTAAAAGTATAATTCGACCTTTTTGCCTACTATTGATCTTATTTGGTTGATCACAAATCCTTCCCATGAAGCACCTACGAGAACGTGATCTATCAAAGATTCGTATGTATTAATATTGGCCAAACTATGCAAAATACCTTCATCGCTAATGTATAACTTTGGAGACTTTACCACCCTTTTGGAGACATTAGGAAAATAAGGCTGTAATCTATTAATAAAATAACCACCTTCCAATAAATCAAGGTAATTGTTTGTGGTGCTATTGCTAACTCCCAGTGATCTGGACAGATCAGATGTGTTTAATGTGGAACCATTGACAGACGCAACTATTTTCAACATCCTGCGAGCAATATTTACATTGATTTGTATGCCAAAGAGCATCGAAAAATCCCGTTCAATATATGATCTTAGATATTCATCCAGCCATTCGAAAGCATCAACATTGGTTTCAGCTGTGTAAGCCATGGGCAGGCCACCTCTAAGCCATCTTTTTTGATAATTCTCAACTCCGACTTCTTCGATAGATAATGGTAAAATATCTATATAAGCTGCCCTGCCGGTTAATGATTCGCTCACACCTCTTACCAATGTTGGATTAGCAGAACCTAAAAGTACAAATCGACTTGATTTCTTGTTACTATCAATGATAGGTCTAAGTTCTGAAAAAATAAAAGGTAATAATTGCACTTCATCGATTACAACGACGCTGTCAAAAAAGTTTTCAAGATATTCGCTGACACCAGCTTCCAACAAATATTTATCCTTTGGTTTTTCCAGATCGAGATATTTTACATCTGAAGCAAACAGGCTTTTTGAAATGGTAGTCTTCCCTACCTGCCTAAGACCCAATAGGATCACACAAGGAAATTTCTCAAATTTACGCTTGATACTATCAATTAAAAGCAAACGCTCTATCATATTGCAAAGATAATGCATTACATTGAAAATTGCAAACCTTACTTAGCAATTTTCAATGTTAGTTGTTATTTACATTGAAATATAGAAAGTAGACTTTGTGTTTTTCAATGTTACCAATGGTTTTATAACACAATTTTCTAAGCAATTAGGTGTGGCAAAGTCAACACGCTCATCGTACCTTCCAAGCAACGATATAGTATCAGCAGGCATCTTACCTGAGACATAATATTGCCATCAGGTGGTACTATTTGAAAGGCACAAGTTGCAAATTTGCGCCAACAGGGTACTGTGCCAACAGATGACGCTATGACAAACAATAGAAGAGATTATATGATTTCTCCAACCCATAATTTGTCTAAAAACACCTTCCAGGGATAAATTATAATATCCTCTGCCTTCCTGATAAATGGGTCATTAGAAACAATGATTTTATTTTTTACGATATACTCTTCTGAAAATGATTTTAACCCTTTAAAATGTTTATTTTGTACATTGTCAGTTGCTTTAACTTCGATGGCGCATTCGTGATCACCTAGTATGAAATCCACTTCCAATTGTGATGTAGTATGCCAATATTGAATAGGAAATTTTTTACCCGAATACTGAGCATAAGCTTTGAGTTCCATGTATATAAAATGTTCAAAAGTGTGTCCGGCATTTAAAGATCCCCACTCTATATTTTTCCTTTTTAACAAATAATTGGCGATACCAATATCAAAAAAATAAAATTTAGGAGACAGAACAACTCTCCTTTTAGGTTTTTTTTGAAAGGATGGCACAAAACTACCAATAAGTGTTTCTTCTAATATTTGGTAATACTCTTTGATGGTACTACTGGCTACACCACAATCTTGTGCTATATTGGTATAATTTACAAACTCCCCATTTGCAAAAGCCGCTTTGCTCAAAAATCTGGAAAATACTTCTGCATTGCGTATTTTTGTTTCAGCTATGATCTCATCTTCAAGATAACTTCCGATATAAGCTTCAAGAAGGACATTTGCATTCTTTGAGTCGTACATCCGTGGCAATAAACCATTATTAAACGCTCTCAATATATCAAAATTAGGTATTTCTGAAAAGCTAAGCGGATACAACTCGAATCGAATGGCTCGACCGCCTAATAAATTTTCATTTTTTCTTAAGATTTTCCTAGGAGAAGACCCTGATAAAATAAATGAGATATTTTCATTTTCTATCATCCAATGAATCTCATTTAATAACTCTGGCAATTTCTGAATTTCATCAACAATCACAGGTTTGTTTTGATGATTGGCCACACATCGTTGTCTAAACTGCTCCGGGCTATCCAGATATCTTTTGAATTCCTGGCTCAAAAGCAAATCTATGTATAAAGAATCTGTATATACTTTTTTTAAAAAAGTACTTTTACCCGTCTGCCTTGCTCCCCATAAAAATATGGACAACCCATCATATTGGCTTAAATTTACCTTTCTGGTATACATATCTCCGGTATTTTTAAAACAAATTTATGCCTTTCAGTCAATATAACACTAATATTACATGTATTTTTATGATATCCCACTAATAATACATGCATTTTTAGCGAAATCAGTGGAAAAGTTGGCTACAGGTAGGATCAATGTACTTTTCTGTATTGATGTTGCATTCCCTATTGGCGTTGCATTCTCTGAATGCAATTTATTAACCTCTTGCAATCGGAGATTGCAAGGCCATAAAAATGTACCTGCTTTGCTGAATTACTGGCCCCCGTTCGTCGTAGCTTCCTAGCTACAATGCAGTATCCAAAGTTATCCTTACCTGAGGCATTGGTTAAACCAAGCACGGAGGCCTTGAATATAAATAACTACAGGTACAACCTGTGGAACCTAACCATAAATAAAAACAACTCTGAAGGAGTTCAATATAAAAACACTCGTTCGTCGTAGCGTCCTCGCTACGATGCAGTATCCACAGGCATCCTTGCCTGATACATCGCTCTTCTTGTTCGTCATTCGAAATTGCCCTACAGGCCCCCAACCCAACCTTATTCGGTTGGAGTTTCCGCCCTCTTCTATTCGTCTTTCTTATGTACTTCATTTACAGCTTTGTAATAATATCCACTATTCTATACAGATGTAGGCAGATATAGGTAGTTCACTCATCTCGCTTGACATAAGTCCATTCGTTTCCGGAGATATTGGGTATGGAGAGTGGGGTCATTGGTTTAATGTTGATTTGCTGATTTGCTAATTTGATTGACGCTAGTAAACTTGGATGGTTTGTTATATTTGTCAATTGACAATCTGAGTTCATTCGAATTCGAAAGTAAATCATTGGCAGCAAAGATTAACTCAATGCCTGTAAAAGTTCAGATGTAGGGAAATTAGCCCTTGACTCTTAAGGTCATTTATTTGTTTACAATTTTTATTAATGCTATAAACTCTCCTGCATTAAGAACAGTGACTTTTGGAAAAGGTATTTCTTTAAGTATATCAAAATGCCTATCATTGGAAATAATATAAGAGTATGTTTAAACTTTCATCATTTGGCTCCAAGCGGCAAATTTTATTTTATCCAGCGTTATATTTTTCGCTGTACCGCGTCAAGCTACGCTTGAACTTCCGGCTACGACTGCAAAATATGCCTCGTTTAAAATTAAATTTCCTCACTTTCGCTCAAACATAAAAATTTAAACATACTCTAATCCACAGATGACGCACCAGCACAATCTACAAATTTATTATCATCTGGATCAAGTTCTATTAATTTCCATTGAAATTTCGGGTCAATAAAAAATACATTAGGTAAATTGAACAAAGTATTTAATAATATCTCTGTAATATGTGGTGTGTAGCGTCTGGAAAAGACTTCTGTATATTCACTTACAATGTCATTACTTACATAAACATTAACTTTACCTGATTGTATTTCTTCAAAAATTTTATAATAACTGAATCTAGGTAATATACGTACCAATAATACATTGGTATCAACAACTATCTTCAAAGGATTATTGATTGACATCATTTAGCATGCTCTCAATAGTTTCATCTGTCCACTCATTTTCTAAGGCATATTCACTTGCCATATTAATGAGCTTTTTTGCATAATATTGCCCGATTAATGCTTTTATGTCGTTGAGCTCTTCATCCGTAGGATTATTTGCATACAACTTCAACAACTCTAACTGCAAAGGAGTAAAATTCTTAGATTTTTCAGGAATTTGAGTCATATCCATATATGTAAAGATTTAAAAGGTACTCTAAAATTTATTCTTTCAAGCAATTTCAAATTAGGTCAGAACAGCGATACATTCTTTAGCTAACTACAATATTTAATTTCTTTTACTAAATACATTCGTCAACAAATCACAAGAATCTGATATTCACATTTAAACAAATGTATTCCTTATATAGTTCCTCATACCCATAATGGGAAACCAAATTCATTTGGTTTAATGGGATACATTATATAGCATCGTTCTATTTCGCTCCAAATAAATTTGAAGCCCCCTTATTGGGAAACCAAATTCATTTGGTTTAATAGGATATTATACTATAATACTTGTTAACAATATATTTTTAGAATATATATAAATTTGAATTTTCAATCATTATTAATCTTGCATCTCCCTCTAGTGCTGAAATTATACTTGACAAATTGTTTTTAAGCAAAGAAATTAAGTCTTTATTAGAAATATTGCCTAATCTCAAATACAAAATAGGTGGCATCATAGCATTTTTGAAGTGATTATTGTAAAAATCACTATCCTTTGTAATTATAATGCTCTCTTCATTTAACGCTAATTTGCGAATATCTGCATCAGTCAAAAACACTCCATGAGCATAGGACTTTGTATGAACAGCATCATGACCCAGGTCTATAAAAATATTGACAAGTTTTGGTGGCAACTGTGTATCAATTAGCCATTTATACTTTTTAATCAAAATATTATCAGGCTGCGACAATGGGTACAACAGATTGTGGATTACTTAACTTAGCGGCATAAACCAAGGCAGCCTTGATATCTTCTTCTTCTAAAAAATCATAATCATCAAGTATCTCATCTGTTTTCATGCCTGATGCCAGTAATTCTAGCAATTGAGTAACGGTAAATCTCATATTTCTTATTGTGGGCTTACCATTACAGATTTCATTATTGATTGTTATTCTTTCTAAATATACATTGTTCATGATATTTCATTTATTGGTTAAAACAATACAAATTACATCAAAGTTCCTTTTAAATTGAAACTTATCTTCTCATGTCAAGACAGTCCTTTAAATAAGTCCCGCGTTGTCCACAGTCTCAGTCTGTTCCAAGCCTGACAAGTCAGCGCGATACTGGACAGATAAGTATGACTTTAGGACTTTTATCACATGGTCTATGACCGACGTGTTTTTACCCATCCCAACCCTTCCCTTAAAAAGGAAGGACTTTCAAGCACAGTGGTGGATTGGATTTTAGCCTAACGAATATATGCAATTATGTTGTCCAAAGTCTTGGACTTTAGGACTATTATCTAACGGTCTATGACCGACGTATGTAAAAAACACTTCGTTTCATCATTGGGGCTTTCTGTACGTCATAAGGTAGATCTGCGGTAAACTAAATAAATCTGATCTACTGCTTATGTCACCTTCCAAGTTTAGCTAAAATATATTTACGGTGCTTTATATGTTCATTCCTTGTCTTATATTCTTCAGCAAAATATTTCAAACCTTTAAGGTGTTTTGATTGTACCAGATTTGTTGATTTTATCTCAATGGCATATATTCTTTGATCTGCCTTTCAATGCAGTCAATTATATCAAAGTTCTCCAGTGAATAGTAAATCCTGAATAATCCTGTGTCCAAAATAAAATGCTTGAAATGCAAACTTTAAAGTTCACTACCTGGAAATTTTGGGTATTAAGAAAGGATTGAAATCTAGATCAAAAATGAAATTTATGAGCGCTAAATATCTCCACTTGGTCTTGTGGATTTGTCAATGGCCTATCTAACTTTCAACTACAATATTAAAGTGCTTTTAACTGTTGTGCTGCTTACAACTCTAACTCTTAAAATTTTTGAATAGTTTAAACCATCCATTTGGGAGTGATTCCAAAATTTGAATATATTTCGAAATTTCTAATTCTTTTTCGTAATTTCGACTATAAATATGATCCAATATAACCAGCTAATTTCTGATCAATATCACTTTCAGCATCATACATTCTAGGGATTAAACCATTATTTATTGCCTTATTTAGATTGAAATCTGGAATCTCTGAAAAAGATAATGGAAATAATGAATACTTAAATGCTTCTGCTCAGAAAAACCATTGATCTAAAATTGTCTCTGATGGATATAAAATTAAACTAAATTTTTTTTTATAACCAATGAATCCAGTAAGTCAGGTTTTATATTTTCATCAAAAATGGGTATCAAACCAATCTCAACAATCTTGTTCATAAGGAAGGAGTTTTGTATACTTATATCTTACATCCGTTTTTAATAAGTCAATATACAATGCTTCAGGATATGAATGTTTTAACAAAGTTGACTTTCCAGTTGGGTAACTGGATAAAAACTGTCTTCTGAATTATGAAATTTTTAGTTCTATTCACTTGAATTTTCGCATGAAATTTCAAATTTAATTGAAATTTACGTGAATTGTCAGGGCAAACCAACTTTTAGGTACCTAAAATAAAAACTGCTACCTAAAAACTCATGACATCACCCTAAAATTAAGGTCTTGCTTCGAATGCGTAAATCAATCTGACTACCTTAATGGAACTCTTCTTTATTGGCATTGCATTCTCTGAATGCAACCACGTTGTCCAAAGTCTCAGTCTGTTCTAAGCCTGCTAAGTCTGCCCGATCCTGGGCAGATAAATTGGAATCGTGGACTATTATCAAACGGTCTATGACCGCCGTGTTTTACCCATCCCAACCCTTCCCTAAAAAGGGAAGGACTTTCACACAAAGTGGTGGATTGGATTTTAACCTAACGAATATATGCAATGGTTTCTACCCATCCCAACCCTTCCCTTAAAAGGGAAGCCTGCCTGCCGGCAAGGCAGGGACTTTCATCCACAGTGATTGAATAAAATTTTAGCCCTACGAATGTATGCAATGCTTTACTTGAGTTGTTCGTCATTCGAAATTGCCCCACAGGCCCCCAACCCAACCTTATTCGGTTGGAGTTTCCGCCCTCTGCAATTTACCTATCTGACACACTCGTTCGTTGTAGCGTCCTCGCTACGATTCAGTATCCACAGGCATCCTTGCCTGATACAACTATTGCATTCCCTATTGGCATTGCATTCTCTGAATGCAACTTATTTGTTACAAGAATACAATATTTGGACTCCGTAAGCTCATTATGTTTTCAAAAGTAAAAAACAAGTATGTACTTCATTCGTCATTTGGCACTCAAAACTGCCCCGCTGGCCCATCTCCTTTAAATTCTAATTTACTATGGACAAGCTATCGTTTTCCTAATTCGTCAATAGCTCTAAAAACTGATCTAAGTTCATTAAGACAACTTTAGGAAAATTAATTTTTTCCAAAACATCAAAATGTTTATCATTTGTGACTAAAAAATTGGCATTTCCTGAGATATATGCATCTACAAATTTATTATCATCCTTGTCAATTTCTATTAAATTCCAATTGAATTTTACTTCTGTTTGAAGTACGTAATTTGAGTTTAATAAAGCTTCTCCTATATTATTCGCAATGGAGTAACTATTTGTTTTCCTTTCAATTATTTCTATATATTCATTTAGAATGTCGTTACTTATTACCAGTTCCAATTTACCACTTAATATAGCATCGAAAATAGGTCTGTACTTAGATTTAGTTGGGATAGATACTATCAACACATTAGTGTCAAGAATAACCCTAATTGCTTTATCTATCACTTCTCAAGTGTTCATATGCCCAATTTTCCATAGTTTCTTGATTCCAATGATTTTCTTCCCACAATTTATCCATTTCAGAAGTAGCTTTCGAAGCGAAATAATTACTTAGAAGGGATTTTATTTCTTCCAGCTGATTATCTGGCACTTCAAAATGAAATGATTTTAATAATTGCATTTGTAAGTTGGTCAATGGTTTTGCAGCACTCATAATGAAAATTTATATTTTAAATATTAAACAAACTAATAAACATTTAAGTTTCCTCTAGTGGCATTGCATTATTTAAATGCAATATGACTATCTTGTAATCAGAGATTTCAAGGCCACTACAAAGCCCGTTCGTCGTAGTGTCCTCACTACGATGCAGTATCCACAGGCATCCTTGCCTGATACATCACACTTCATGTTCGTCGTTCGAAACTGCCCCGTTGGCCCCCAACCCAACCTTATTCGGTTGGAGTGTCCGCCTGCAACTTGTCTTGCTGTAATGGAACCTGTCTGTTGAAATGCAACTTGTCTGCTGAAATGTAAAGAAGGCAGATGAAGGTAGTTCATTCGTCCTTCAAAATTGCACTGATGAAAAGCAGACGAAGGCGGACGAAGGTAATACATTCGGTTACTCAAATTATTCAGATATCTTTTTCGTATTCTCTGTTAGGGAAATAATTTATAAATATCCTTTCTGTGTGCAACTGTAACAAAAACTACTACTTCAGAATCAATTTTAACTCCAATCCTATAATCTCCAAGTTTTATTCTGTAAAAACTTTTGTGTCCTTTGAGTTTTTTTAGATCATTTATTTGTTTAATATTATCGGACAATTCTACATTTTGAATACATTCAATAATTTTTGCTTTAAGATTGTTATCTGCAATTTTATGAATACATTTCAAAAATGAAGCTTTAAACTCCGTCTTCACTTATTCTCTTTTAATGCTTTCAACACACTGGTGCGACTAACATTTTTAGTTTTTAATCCATTTTCTATAAGATTTGAGAGATATGCGTCTGACATCTGTTCCGTAGTCAAGGATTTTGCTTTAGCTCCTGCTTTTTTTGCTAAATCAAGCCAAAATTTGGCATCAGATGGTTTTTCTATTTCAATGATCACTGCTTGCATGTTACATGATTTTATAAAGTAATAAATGATTGTTTTAACTAATTTCCCTAAACCACCAAACCTACCTTAAAACCCTAAGCTATTTAATGTGGTCATTTAATGACATAAGTTTTTTTTGTCACCTTTACTCGACCAAAAGCTACTTTACCTAATTTTGTCTCCTTTCCATCAGCAGATATGGAAATAACATCATCATCTTTGACCACGACAATAGACAACCCTAGGGCTTTAGACAAACTTTGAGCCTTCTCAGCGCTCACTTTCAGGGCTTTCTTTAAAGTCTATAACTCTTTATCCATATTGCTACATTTGAATTTTAAAACGCTTTTCGTTTTTAAAAAGTTCTCACGTTGTCCAAAATCCTGGATTTTCAGACTATTATTATAATACGGTTTATGACCAACGTGTGCAAAAACACTTCATTAATATTAGGAATCTGTAAGTTATTTATGTTTTCAAAAGAATGAAACAATAAGGCAGTTAAAGGTAGTTCATTCGTAATTCCTAATTCTAAATTCGTCAGTAATATGTGGCTTCGGCTCTATACCCGCCCTACACAGCTCTTTAATGCGCTCAGCCACCAAAAATAACCCATATACGTTCGTCGTTCGGATCGCTCGGTTGTTCGGTTGCTCGATCAGTTCTTCGTTCAGTCTTGACCACTGTAATATCATGTAGGTAGTTACTCGGATCGTTCGATTGTTTCCGCTGCGGCAATGAAGTGTGTTTATACGTCGTTACTGGAATGCGTGGCTTTCCCAATACTCTTTCGGGCTAATAATTTTGGTCTGATTGTACTCCGAAAATGTAAAGTCGTTCGTATTGCCTGTAATAATGAAGTCCGCCTTGCATTCGTCTGCAAGTTCCAAAATCATATTGTCATCCTTATCCTTGATAAAGTCAATTGTTATGTTTGGCACAAACTTTTTGGCTTTGGTTTCGATATCTGCAAGCAAGATTTCGGCTTTACTAGAGAAGTCGGCAAATCTTGCAAATTTGGGTCTTGCTAGCACTTCGTAGTATTCTGCCATTAACTCCTCGGATACACAAAGCAAGAACAAGTCATCTACAAAAAGTTCGTAAATAATTTTATATGGGTAACTTCTTTGGATAAGCGAAGAAACAATTACGTTCGTATCAATGACGATTTTTTGCATTTCTTACCGCTTTTACTTCTTCGGTTATCTCGTCCATAGACATAGAAGATAATCCATATTTTTCGGCTAACTGTACACTCTTGTTCAAGTTCTGCCGTATTAACTCCCTGCTTATCAGTTCTACAAATTCAGTAAAAGTAAGATTATCTTTAATGATACCAAATTTATTAAACTCCAAATCTGAGATAGAAATATTGAGCGTTCTCATGTTGTTACTTTTTTTTGTAACATTACTATATTTATTTTGTTCATTTTTAGCATTTTGGAGTCTCGTGGATCGTAATTGTTTTTATGACACAAGTTGTATTTATCTGCCCGATATTGAGCAGACAGGTCAGGCTTGAAAAAGGCCGAAACTTGCTTGTGGTGAAATACTTAATATCTTTCGGGCAAAATGTAGATATATGGTCAGGCAAATATGCGAAGCTTTTTATTGCGTGGTTTTAACAACATAACTGCGTTTCTCAACTTTTACCTTTCCAAATTTTATTTTTTTCACAACAGTTTCTTTACCTTCAGAAGTTACAGAAACAATGTGTTGATCTTTGATCACCAAGTCTGTCAAACCCATAATTTTGTTGAGGTTTCTAGCTTTTTGAGCCGCTGTTTTAATTGCTTTATTAATTTCTGATACTTCTTTACTCATATAATGATTGTAAATATTAAAGAATATTTTCAAAATTATTTAAAACCTATTCCAATAATAATGTTGATTTAAATAAAAAACAGATTACAACTCATTGCTACTTACTGAAAACAATTCTTGACACAAGTCCATTCATTTCCTGAGACATTGGGTATGGAGAGTGGTATCATTGGTTTAATATTGTTTTGCCGAACAGATAGCTATCGGGAGTTGATTTGCGAATTTGTTACAGATAATAAAATTGGATAATCTGTTGTATTTGTAATGTGAATATCTACTACATAAGAATCTGTAAATAAATACACTTTTTGAAATTTATAAGTTTCTAACTCTTAAATTCTTTCCTGTCAAAACCATGAATTTAGGATTATCCAAATGACTATAGTTCGTAATTATCTCTAAAAACACTTTTTCTATTTGACTATAAATAGGTTTATCATACCTAATTAGTAATACCGACACACCTTGAAATCCATGTGAAAAAACCAAATTTCCAAAATCTTTATCTTCTGTGATCAGCAAAGCTTTGTTTTGAAGTGCTATTAAAATAACTTCTTCGTCAGAAACACCAAAAAAATTGTCTCTGATGGATATATAATCAATACCAAACTTCTTTGATAGCTGAATCCAATACTCTTCAATATTTTCATCAAAAAGTATCAAACCAACTCAACAATTTGTTCATCAGCAATGAGATTTGCAGTATACTCAAAACAAGCCTGAATCTGATGCAAATTTATATGTGGATAACTGGATAAAACCTGCTCTATGGAGTAACCACTTGCCAATTTTCTCATAATTAATTCAACGGAAATTCGTGTTCCTTTGATTATAGGTTTTCCAAGTAAAATTTTAGGGTCTCTAGTGATCATGACGTACAAATTAATCTTGTAATGCATTTATAAATTCAAACTTATAAACAAATGTATTCCTTATATAGTTCCTCATAAGTCCATTCGTTTCCTGATTCATTGCTCGAGTCATTCAGTCATTCAAAATTGCCCCGCTGGCCCCCAACCCCAAAGGGGAGTGTCCGCACTCTGCAATTCGTCTTTTTGATTAGACTACCGCAATGTAAAAAGGGAAGGACTTTCATGCACAGTGGTTGATTGGATTTTAGCCTAACGAATATATGCAATGGTTTCTACCCATCCCAACCCTTCCCTTAAAAGGGAAGGACTTTCATGCACAGTGGTTGATTGGATTTTAGCCTAACGAATATATGCAATCACGTAGTCCAAAGTCTCTGCCCGATCCTGGGCAGATAAATTGGAATCGTGGACTATTATCTAACGGTCTATGACCGCCGTGTATAAAAAACACTCCGTTTCATCATTGGGGCTTGCTGACAAGACTGCGGCAATGAAACCTGTCTATGGTAATGGAACTTGGCTGCTTTGATACAACCTGTCTGCCAGAAATAAAAAGGTAGATGCAGGCAGAAGAAGGTAGTTCTGCCCTCTGGCTCCTGCCCCCATAGGGGGATCCCCACGCAATTATTTTCTTTGTTCATTCACTGACTACTCATATAAAATGAGGGTTATTTATTCATGGTTCTGATGTGGCTTCGGCTCCATAACCACCCTACGCAGCTCTTTATTGCGCTCAGCCATTAGCGGCACTCTAAATCATGGACTACTAAATCTCATGAAAGCAGTCCCATTTTCAAAACATTCGGTCGTTCGTTTGCTCAGTCTCGCAAATCATTTTTTCGTTCAAAACGCTCTCCTTGGCAAACTCCCAAATACTTTATAAATCAACTCTGAATTTGGAAAAATGATCACCCATGCCGTCAAAAAGATACACATAAAATCAGTATAAAAACTTTGATGCTCTTGGTACCATTTTTCTACTTCACCTTTGAAAGGATAGATTCTATTTTGGTAAAAGTCCCAAGTATCACCACCATTATCTCTTACCGCGGTGATTAAAGTCTCTTCATCTCGAAATATAATTGACCCGATACCCGTTAATCCAGGTTTTACATTATATATGACTTTTTGTACTTCTACCGGATAGGCATCAAAACTTTTTTGCATGACTGGTCTTGGACCAACTACACACTCATATTACCATTTAAGATATTGATGAGTTGGGGCAATTCGTTAATTTTTGTGCTCCTCAAAAACTCCCAAGTGGAGTCAATCTAGGATCTTTTTTTGTTGTGATCAGACCACCAGCCATATTGGGACTATCCTTGAGCATGGTGGCAAACTTATAGATGCTAAAGCTTATTTTTAAAACCTACTCTCTCTTGGAAATACCAAATATATCCTTCACCCGTTAATTTTAACCCTATCGTAATAGGTATCAATAAAGGTGAAAGTACTACTAAAGCAAGTAATGAAGCTAAAATATCAAAAAAACGTTTTATTATTAGATACATTGTTTGGGTTTTTTATAGAGTTTATTAGCTCGTAGGTTTTAAATATATTTGAAAACGTACAATTTAAAATAGTTCCGCTTTCCGGATTTCTAACACTACAAAATTTTATTTCCGCTTCATCATATTTGCATCTTCTTCTTGAACCACCTTCTTATTACTATTTCTGCTAACTACAATCATCAAAATTTATCAATGTTTCATAATTTGGACAATTTTATTGCTTTTGTTTTAATTATAGTAATCATCCAAACTCAACCATGTCTTTTCTGCGGAGAACGTTTCATTTTTGAACCTCTGGATAATATTACTGTTTAATTCCTTTTAGAATATCTTCTTACCTAGCAATTTTCATTGGCATTAGTGAACATCATCTAATTTCTCTTTAAAGTTACCTTGTGTTATAAAATTAGTTTCTAAAAGACCTACAAATTCTATGGATTTTTGCCACCAATAGATTCAACAATTCTCCATTTTTTTATTTTATTTTCTTGATTAATCGTAGATCCGTCTTTAGTTGTGTTACTCGTAGATTAAGATCGATACTCTTCGTGGGTTAGTTCCGTAGAAGGTAGTACCAGCCAACAAATACACTACAAAAACAAGCTACCAACTCATAACAATACTCAACTACATCTTTTGATCTAAACTCTTTCCCGTTTCTATATGCTCAAAATCAGGCAAATGCTTTTTCATTAATGATACGATAGCAGATTTGTCATAAGCGTCTGATTGCATCAACATTTGTAACTCAGAGATGCAATTTTCTATTTGTGTTTTGGATGGTTTTACAGCATTTTTGATGACGCCCATTCCTTCATACATTTCCAAATCCACTTCATCTATTTCTGTAAAAAACTCCTCATAAAGTTTCTCGCCAGATGTGTCGGATGTGAAAAAATAAACAGGATGCGGATCTTCTATAGACATACTTGTAGCTCTATTTTTTGCATCATCATCACTTAGACATTCTATCACAGGTATAGCCATTTCTTTAAAAAAGTCCAATGTGATCTCCTTGAAATTGACCATTTCATCTTCTTCTAACTTAGGGAAATAGATTTGACCACTTGCACCCAAAATACAAGCCAACATACATATCTGTCCACTTTCTTCGGGCGAAACAAAAAATCTTTTCACATCTGAAGGACATGAAATAGGTTGCTTTTTGAATAATCGCTGTATATATCCATCCAAAAGACTACCATTACTAAAAGCAACATTGGCAAATCTTGCTGTGGTGATTTTGATATCACTGCTATAAGCCATGATGACTTCTTCCATGAGTTTTTTGCTCGCCCCCATGACATTAACAGGATTGGCCGCTTTGTCAGTAGATACACAAAAGAAATGCTCAGGCTTATATGTCACAAGTAAATCCAAAAACTCCTTGGCTTTAAAACATTATTGTCTATCATGGCTTCGATAGAATAATGATCTTTTCACTTGGACGTGTTTGTGCGCTGCAAAATTGGCTACTATATGGAATGGACCTTCATTGACAAACATCTTTCTGAATACTGCATCCTCCAAAATTCATTGGATAAGTTTTGTAATCTTCAGGGATGTATTGCCCATGTTTTGACCTTAAATCTCGAGTAAGTTCTGTCAATCCATTTTCATTGGTATCTACCACATAGAGTCTTGATGGCTCAAAGTTTAAGATCGCTTTGATATAAGAAGAACCTATCGTACCTGCACCACCAATGACCAAGTACTGACTTACCCTTTATCTTGGCAGATAATTGGTCTTGATATTGATGGATATCATCCTCAAAAAAGACTTTTTCTCTTTTGTGATATGTGTTTTATGAATTGTGGTATGTCTATGATGTGCATGTGTGTAATTATGATTTTTGATAATAAATACTATGGAGCCCAAATTATTTTAGAACCGATCTTGGATCTTTGCAAACAAATTTTGATGGCTAATGGCAGCTATTAACCCTTTAATTTGGCGACCATTTCACAAAATAATTGCCAGAATAATCTTCCCAATTCTCAACAATTCCTGCTTTCATTGATTATTTAAAGTATAGATATTACATTATTAAACATCTTTTCATTTCTGATGTAAATGTCAAAACTTTCTCTTTCCCAAAAGTGGCCGAACCTTGAAAAATTTATTAATATATTGTGATGTCGCGCCTTTTATTTGTTTACATTATCTTATCTAATGGCATGATTATTTGATTCAATTCTGTATCTTTTTTCAATTTAGTTGAATCACTGTATCAATGACCAAATGTAATGATTTGACATTATACAATAAGCATTAAACTAAAGTTTTCCATCATTTTTTTTGAATTCATTTCCAATTAGTTCAATTACTCAAATCTTTTAGGTAATGTGGTCCGTCATTTTATCTTCAAAATTCAATCCAACTCCATTAGATATTTTTTGCGCAAATTAAATATCTCTGAATTTCTTTGGTACTTATCTTAACAGCCCTTTGAATTTTTGAAATGATATTTTTCACTTAGACCATCTATGCGATCTTTGGAATACTATCCTGCCAGCGAAAAGTTTAAAAAAGCAGGCTCACAGGCTGATATGTGGAAGATTCTTCTATAAAAAGTTTTCATACTTTAATGGGTTGCCAAATTTATTTGGCAGTATAATGGGCAGCTAAATTTATTTGGCGTAATACGTATAATTTGTCTTTACCCTTCTCCAAATAAATTTGGAGCCCTTTAATGGATTGTTGAATTTAATTGGCAACCAACACCTTTACTTTTCCAAATGAATTTGGAGACCCATTAGAAAGCTTTCACAACCCTGACCACCTCTTCCACCTGAGCATCCGTCAGACTAGTAGATGATGGTATAGAAATACAAGAATTGTAAATGGTATCAGAAATATTTTCATTCGTAATAAACGGTAAATGCTTAAACATCCGTAACTGATGCATCGGTACCCAAAAGGTCTGCATTGCACACCATTGTCCAATAAATGTTTGATCATAGGTCTTTGGTTTTTTGACCTTCATGGTGTAAAGCCAATTATTAGGATTAACATGCTCGCCTACTTTCTGAAACTGCAAATTTTCATTTTCCAAATGATCCCGATAATATTTATCAATGGCTTTTTGCGCTCAAGGAAAGAAGGCAATTGCTCCATTTGTGCTACACCTACTGCTGCGAGTATATTAACCAAGTCGATAGTTGTACCCTACTTCATCATGATCGTATTCAAAGGATCTGTCTTGGCTTGTGTGGTTATATGTTTGGCTTTTTTAGCCAGATTTTCATCATCTGTGACGATGACACCTCCACCACCTGTACTGATGATTTTATTGCCATTAAAACTAAAAGTACCGAATGTACCAAAGGTACCCGCACCTTTGTTTTTATAGGATGAACCCAATGCTTCCGTCGAGTCTTCAATCACCACCAAACAATATTTCTTGGCTATAGCCATCAGTCTTTCCATATCACACATATTGCCCAAAACATGTACAGGCATGATAGCCGATATACATCTCTTGTCGCTCTTAAGGTAAGTGTGATCCTTGAAGTAGTAGGTTTGTGTCTCCAAAAACTCTTCCAAAATATCCAGATCCATCTGCCAGGTATCTTTATCCACATCTATAAAGATCGGATCTGCACCTGTATACTTGATGGCATTTGCCGTAGCGATGAAGGTAATATCAGGAGTGATGACGTAATCACGCTGACGTACTCCTGCCAGTTCCTGAGCTATATGAAGGGCTGCTGTGCCATTCATAGCGGCTACTCCGTATTTAGCTCCGACAAACTCTGCCACCATGTTTTCAAACTGTGTGACATAACTGCCCACGGAAGATATCCATCCCGTATCGAGACAGTCCTTGACGTATGTCCATTCATTTCCTGAGATATTGGGTATGGAGAGTGGTATCATTTGATTATTGTTGATTTGCTGATTTGCTAATTTGTTGATTTGATTGCAACTAGTTAACTTGAATTGTTTGTTATATTTGTCATTTGACAATCTGAGTTCATTCGAATTCAAAAGTGAATCATAGGTAGCAGAGATTAACTCAATGTCCGTAAAAGTTCAGATGTAGGGAAGTTAGGCCTTGACTCTTAAAGGTATTTATTTGTTTACAATTTTTATTAATTCTATAACTCTCCTGCTTTAAGAACAGTAACTTTTGGAAAAGGTATTTCTTTAAGTATATCAAAATGTCTATCATTGGAAATAATATAATCCACAGATGACGCAACGGCACAATCCACAAATTTATTATCATCAGGATCGAGTTCTATTAATTGCCAATGAAGGATTATTGATTGACACTAGCTTTAGTATGTTCTCAAGAAGCTTCCATCTGACCACCCATTTTCTAATGCATATTCATCTGCTGCATTAATTAGCTTTTTTGAATAATATTGCCCTATTAATGTTTTTATGTCAATTAGTTCCTCCTCTGTTGGGTTATTAGCATACAACTTCAACAACTCTAACTGCAAAGGGGTAAAATTCTTGGATTTTTCAGGAATTTGGGTTATATCCATATATTACATGATTTAAAAGGTACTTTAAAATTTATTCTTTCAAGCAATTTCTGATCAGGCCAGAACGACGATGCTTTTTAGCTAACTCTAATCAAAAATATCATTTATCTAGCATCAATCGTCAACTATTAAGTCCAAATTACACTATCGAATTTATTATTTCCTCTAAATTTAATTATCCTAAATCCTTCCCTTAAAAAGGAAGGACTTTTTAATCACATTTTCCTTAAATTTATGTATTCGTCTATTCAATGGACTAT
>JADKEB010000020.1 GCA_016718205.1 Saprospiraceae bacterium | reverse complement strand
TGCCAAATTTCAGCGGCAAGTACCCTTATATCTGTATCTTGTTATTTTTCCCAAATACCAAAAACAAAGATAATTATTCGGATTTCCACAAGTTGACATATTTATTATCATTTCCAAATCTTATGACAGTAAACCATTTCTCCAGTCTTCCTCACTTTTGTGAAGTTTCTTCTTGACTTCTTCCTCTTCCATTATCCCATTGACATAAGCGATAAGGTCATCGTCACCAATCAACAGTTGTGCATCAGTGGCATTAGAATCAAATTCATAAGGCCCTTGCCGCCAGAATGCTCCATATCCCATCATTTCATTTACCCAACGCATCAATGTCAAGGTGCCAAATATACAATGATATTTAACCCAAGTTGCAAATAAGCCAATGCAAAAGCACCCCAAATGGTCTTTTTTAACTATTTATCCACAAAATGCCTTTTTTTGAGTGCCCAAAAATATTAAACAGCTGACTATCAATGTATTGTATTTTTTGGTCTGATGTGTAGTGACCCATAGTTGTTGCGTATGTCAAATCGGAATATTACCTTTGCCCCCATGTACATACGACAAGTCACAAAGAAGAACAAAAATAGTAGTAAGACCTATCATTACTATCGATTGATTCACGCATATAGAATTGGGGATAAAACTCGTCAAATTGTTTTGCTCAATCTCGGTACGCTAGATGAGCTTCCCGTCCCCAAACACAAGTACTTAGCGGATCGAATCGAAGAAATACTCACCGGCACGGTGTCATTGTTTGCCATCGACGATGAAGTCGTTGAACAGTTGGCCCACAAATTTGCCAGGAAAATCATTAAAAACGGTACCTTTTCTTCACCAAGATCAAAATCGAAGAAAGGGGTGGAAAGCACCCAAGTTGCTGTAAAACAATATGTTGAGGTAGATTTAGAAAGTGCTGAAGAGATAGAGAGCAGAGATTTGGGGGGCGAGTGGTTAGTAAAGCAAGCATTTGAAAGATTAGAGATCGATGATATCATGACATCATTGGGTATGAGCGGCAAAGATATGGTAATGGCAAAAGCCCTCATCACCGCCAAGATGATACATCCTGGCAGCGAATTGGAGACCGAGAGATGGCTCAGAGAAAACTCTGCTACCATGGAGCTCTATGATGAAGATGTAGATAAGGTAACTCGGTATCAATTATATAAAGTAGCAGAAATATTGTATACGAATAAAGCTGTGATAGAAAGCAAAATATATAATGTATGCAAAAATATGTTTTCTCAAAGGAGCAAAGTGATCATATTTGATCTGACCAATATACACTTTGAGGGGATGATGGGCAGTTCAAAAAGAGCCCAATTTGGCAGGAGTAAACAAAAAAGAAATGACTGTCGCCTGATTAGTTTAGCACTGGCCATAGATAGCCTTGGATTTGTCAGAGGGAGTGAATTTTGGGATGGCAATGTCAGCGAACCTGAGACCTTACAATCGATGCTTCAATACATTGAAAGACAATTTAATAAAGACGAAGAAAAGCCCCTACTTGTATTTGATGCCGGCATCACCACGGATGATAATTTAAAGCTGGTAAAGGATAAGTTTGATTATATCTGTGTCAGTCGCACCACTCCTGATGAATATAAAGTATTGACAGAA
Organism: Saprospiraceae bacterium; assembly: GCA_016718205.1. Classification (GTDB taxonomy): domain Bacteria; phylum Bacteroidota; class Bacteroidia; order Chitinophagales; family Saprospiraceae; genus OLB9. The sequence continues at coordinate 88,906 of JADKEB010000020.1, read as the reverse complement.
GAATTTACCCAATTGCAAGACAATAAAGGGAATAAGATACAGGTGAGAAAAATTGTACTGGCCAATGATGAAATCATGTTACAAATAGCCAGCGATCAGAAAAAAATCAAGGAAGAATCGATAGACACTAAAATAACAAAACGGTTCGAAGAAAAATTAAGCTATCTAAAAGAAGGTCTTACCCTACCTAGACGCGTCAAGACGATAATAAAAGTACATGAGCACGTGGGACGACTCAAAGATCAATTTGCAAAAGTAGCACAGCACTATGAGATTACCTATGTACAGGATGATCAAAAAGGGGTGATCACAGACATAAAATGGGAACGAAACAAAGAAAATGAAAAGCCGAAAGGAGAGTACTTTTTAAGATTTTCAAAAAAAGAACTCAGTGATACAGAAATATGGGATGGATACAATCTGACAAGAGAAGTAGAAGCCAGTTTCAAATGTTTGAAATCAGACCTAAACGTACGCCCCGTCTTTCATCAGAAGGATAAGTACATAGAAACACATATATGGTTAAGCATACTTGCCTATCAAATAGTCAATTTTATAAGAATACAACTCAAAGATCAAAATATTCAATATAGTTGGACGACCATAGTGGAAAAACTCAAAACGCAAAGAATAACCACCACTACAATGGATGTAAAAGGAAATAAAAAAGCAATATTAAAAACCTGTACACAGGCCAATGAAGAGGTAAAAAAGATATATAGTGCATTAATATTTAAAGATAGACCGTATGTAAGAAGAACAAAAGTAGTGACCCAATTATAAATTTAAAAGTGACATAATGCTGTTTATCAGTAAGTTATACTCACTAATTTGCAACTTGGGTTAAGATGATTTTGTATCGACAATTGCCAGCCGGTACAGGTCTTGTCTTTGTGTTTGTGATAAACGGGTATAAACTTTATTGGACGGAGAAAGGCTAATTTCAAAATTTTTTGATTGAACATCTGACTGATTTGTTCAGCCTTTTCCACAGTGAGATCCGGATGGCCGAAAATCTCAAATGGTCTAGTAGTACCCCTTCCTTCGCTCAGTGTGGTGGCCTCCCAGAAACACTGTCCGGGATACACCATCAAGGATTCTGATGAAGGCAGATTGGGTGAAGGCATGATAAACTGAAAATATTTTGTATCAAATGTCACGTCATGTATGTTGATAGAAAGTTTGTTGCTTTTTATGTGCCATCGGCATAGTTGACCGGTACTCATTCCATGCCTGTGGATCATTCCTGATGCACCCAGAAAAGAAGTGTACTCTTCCTGTATGATGGTACCTTCTATCCTTGTCCCGGCAGGATTTATTCTGTCTATGATCATAACAGGCATTCCTGCATAATAAGTATCCAACATCCTGAGCAAACCAAACATATGAGTACTGTAGGTATAATACCGCACTCCTACATCAAAAATATCTATGACTACCAGATCACACCCTTGTGCCATGTATTTTTCAGCACCAGTGACCTTCATTCTTTTATTGTACAAAGAGTAGCATTGAACTCCTCTATATCTCACATCGTCCACATTTTCCTGATCCTGTATCTCTGAAAAAAGCCCATGTTCAGGAAGCAAGAGACAGTGAAGTTTTCCTTCGTCAGCGATCAGATCAAACAAATATCTTTTTTTACCAAAATCATATGAAGTCTGATTGCACAGCAGACAGATTTTGGATGACTTTTGGTACAATTTGTGATCAAATAATGCTGAAAACGACATAATCCAATGATGATCAGTACCTCCAGCTTTTCAGATCAACCCCTTTGGGAGCAGTCTTGACCATTTCTTTGGTCCATTTTGGTATAAACATGCGATGGTACCGAAGTCTTGATATGGCATTGGGTTGACTGTGGTCACCATTCCAGCAGTGTTCGGCACGGTCGCCGTAATCCACTTCTCCATCATAATATGGGTCATTGGTGGATTTGAGAAATTCTTCAGTAAGATATACCGCATTGTTGAGATAATAATTGTCCATATCTCCGCAGTATATCCTGATTTTTCCTTTTAGTTTCTGGCCTATTTTTGGCCAGTCACGCTTCATGATGTATGTAAGGTCAAAATTTTCTTTCCAGTGATTGGCGATTGTAGAATCTATTTCACCCGTGACTTTGTCCCAAATTCTTGCAGGATAGCCTTCTTTGTCCATAGGAGAATACGTCGCTTCCCAGATATCCCACTGCTGTCCGGACCTTGATTTGTCCCCCAGCACAAGTTCCCTGTAATTCATTTCCTGAAGTGTACTGCTCACATGTCCTAAATAATCTCTGTGTCCTGGTCTTGGTGTTTTTTTATGTTGGCTATCCAGAAAATAGGCATTTTTATCCTTATAAATATCTACCACTGTAAATGCTCTGAAGTCTATAGGATCAGGACATGCAGCAAAACAACCATTGTATTCATCCGGATAAAATACCTGAGCAGCAAGAGCTTCCCAACCGCCGGTGGAGCCTCCATACATAAATCTCGCCCATCCTTGCCCGATGCCCCTGAATTGTTGTTCGATATACGGGATCAATTCATAAGTAATAGCATCGCCGTAAGGTCCCTGACACGCAGAATTGACAGCATAAGAATCATCATAATAGGGCGTAGGATGCTGTATTTCTATGGCGATAACTCTTGGAAAATTCGGACCTGACCAGATCTTATAAAAATCGTATGCCTCTTGTTGCTCTATTCTGTTATAGCATTCCAGCTTAAATCTGTCACTGTATTGACAAGGTATCGTCGTGTCAGGTGGCGTAGTCCTGAACCCGGAAAAATCGTCCGGAAAATGTCCGTGATAAATAGCGAGCGGGTACTTTACATTTTTGTTGGCAGTCCAGTCTTTGGGCAATAAAATATGTGCTCCCAGGTGGATATCTCTTCCCCAAAATTCAGACAAAAGTGTACTTTTAAACTTGATATGTTTTACCCATTCAGTATCCTCAGGTTCTTTGATTTTTGGGATGATTTTATCAAGATTGATGGTAGTGCTGCTTCCTGATTTTAGCGTAATTTTGACTGGTGTACTGTACAGGTTGCCGGGAGCCTGGTTCCATTGTTGACCTTCACCTCTGTCCATGGGTAATTTGACCGTATTTCCTGTGGCCAGCTTAAAAGTTTCATATTTGTGCAGGAGCGCCTGTACATAATACTCACCTTCAGGTACTTCGCTCATTGCGGTGTAGGGATAACCAAATTCTTCACCTGTAAATTCGATGGTCTGATCTTTTGTCCAGTTTTCGATGTTTTTTCCAAATGCTATTTTTGTTTTTGGTCCATCGGATATTTCAAATCTTGGTTCTTTATCCGGATTGTCGGAAAGCATCAATATCAATCTGCCATCAACTATACCAGCACTCAAGGAGTCAGGAATGGCTATAGAAAATGTGTACTTGTTCTTTTTTGTACCAGAATTGGTGCATGCACCCAGTGAAATTAAAATCACCAGAAAATAAATGAATGATCTCATAATATTGTTTTGTTTTTGATTGATTGAATTTAGAGTATGTTTAAATTTTTATGTTTGAGCGAAAGTGAGAAAATTTAATTTTGGACAAGGCATATTTTGCAGTCGTAGCCGGAAGTTACGGCGAAAAATATAACGCTGGCTAAAATTAAATTTGCCGCTTGGAGCCAAATGATAAAAGTTTAAACATACTCTTATTATGGGTGTATCCCAAAAATTGCATTTCAATAAAAATTCCTTTTGTTTTACCCCATCCTAAAGGGTGACAAATGGATTTTATAACAATTGAATGGAAAAATGGAATACGCCATCTATTTTTCAATTCTACCATCACATTCTCCGAAGCCAATGCGTATGCCATCCTTTTCGCACCATCCGCGCATGACGACGGTATCGCCATCATTGATAAATCTTCGTTGTGTTCCGTCCGGCATTTCAACCGGTTTTGTACCTTTCCAGCAGATTTCGAGCATTGACCCATATGAATCCGGAGTCGGACCACTTATCGTACCTGAAGCCAGCAGATCACCAACCCTGACATTACAGCCATTGACAGTATGGTGCGCCAATTGCTGGCTCATATTCCAGTACATATATTTAAAATTGGAGGTAGAAACTCTTAGAGATTGACCATTTTCAGACTCAATATCTACAGATAGCCTGATATCATAGTTGTTTTTACCTTTAGACTGCAGATAAGGTAGAGGTGTTGGATTTTGCTCAGGTCCCGGAGTCCTGAAAATCTCCAAAGCTTCAAGAGTGACTATCCATGGAGATAGCGTCGAAGCAAAGTTTTTTGCGAGGAATGGGCCCAGAGGTACGTACTCCCATTTCTGTATATCGCGTGCCGACCAGTCATTAAACAACATGAGGCCAAAAATATAATCTTCAGCATTGTCAACTGATATGGATTGTCCAAGGGTGCTGTCTTTTCCAATCACAAATGCCATTTCAAGCTCAAAATCAAGCTGTTTTGTTGGACCGAAAACAGGCTGTGTAGCTCCGTCAGGCATAGTCTGACCTTTTGGTCGCCTGATTTCCGTACCTGATACTACGATAGATGACGCTCGCCCGTGGTATCCTACCGGAAGATGCAGCCAATTGGGCAACAATGCATTGGCAGGATCTCGGAACATCACACCTACATTGGTGGCATGCTCGCGGCTGGAATAGAAGTCTGTATAATCTCCTATGTGAATGGGAAGCAGCATATGTACACCATCAACTGGAATAAGGATATGTTTATTCTGTTTTGAAAGTTGCTGTAATCCTCCACCCGTGACCAATGCATCCTGAAGTATTGTCCTGACGGCATGTGTCACTCCTTTTCCTAAAGCAATAAATGGATTGAGTTGGTCAGTTTTAAAAATACTCTCAGGTAATGCTATTTTACTAAATAAACCGGAAGCCATACATTGATGCAAATCAACGATCGTATCTCCTATACGTGTACAAGCAGCAGTGTAATCGGAGTCAAATTTTTTAAATATCCCAAAAGGAATATTATAAATGGTAAAATCACTGTTTTCAGGTATGTCAATAAAACTGATCATCTATGTATTAATAATTTTGTGGTATGTATCCATTAAGAAATACAGCATTGGCAAAAAGCAGAAGTCCTTTGTCCCAAAATCCCCTGAACAGTGGATTGTCCACCATGAAGATCGCCTGACCCGACCCATTGGATTGTACGGCAAAAGAAACAGATTCTTCCACTCTTTTTTTCATACCACTACCTATGAATCCATAGCTGTCATAAGCTTTTGGCACATGAATGACATTCCACAGACCCTTCTGGAGGGCAAATGTAGCTGAAGATGTTTTGAGACTATAATACGTTTTGCCAAGACCATAAGCAAGTGGATGGCTATCATCAACTTTGTTCTTCACTATTGCGCCTGCTGTTCCTTTGCTGATATTGCGTCTTTCAAGTCCTTCAAAGTCATTTAGTCTCGCATCGAGATCCAGTTTTCTATCCTGCGTCTCGGCTGCTTTTTTATCATCTTCAGTAGCAAAGGTTTCAAAATTCAGACCCTTTTTGCCCGAAAATTGCTGGACTGCTCCCTCTATTACGATGAGCCTTCCGCCGTTTTTGGTCCATTCGTCAAGTTTTTTATATTTATCCTCATTGATGTAGTAACCCCCATCAGGTAAAATAATGGTATTATAGTCTGCAAGATTAATTCTGTCAAAACGATCCCATTCTACAGTACTGACTGGATAATTTAATGTCTTATCAAAGTAATGCCATATCTCACCACAGGAGTTGGAACTGATACCTCTACCTGAGAATGAAAGTACTTTTGGTGCCTGTATGATCTGATAATTTCCTCCACCCAAATCCCCGCCTTTATCAGAAAATCCCGTGTAATGTCTGACAAAGTCGTAGATTCTGTACTCTTCAGTTAGCTTTTCTAGGGCACTTTCAAAGTCATTTTTCCTTTTATTATCATCTCGGGTGACCATGAGTGTACCTTTTTCTATTTTTTTACCCTTGAAAAGTGATTCAGCAACCGCCATCCTCACTTTAAAACCATGTTTGTGCAATTGTCCCAGTATCTGAGCTGAACTAAGGTCATTCCAGGGGATTTGATATGCAAATACAAGAGCAGAATTATTTTTGACCTCAGGCTTGATAGTCTCAACTGAAACAGAAACATCTATTTTGGGCAATGACGAAAATGCATAACAATCCAGGCCGTAAGCAAAAGGCAATGCCCAAGCTGTGATATCATAAGTTGCTGAATCTGTCAGTGTGGGTTCCTCTTCCATCAATACCTGAAGTAATAGAGATCGTGGTTGATTGGCAGAAATGACCATATCCCCATTTGCAATTTCAAATGATTTTGTTGCTTTTGACTGATAGTGATAAGCACTTGCGTTAGAATTTTTAGAAGCAAAACCATATTTGATTCCACTATTGTCAAATATTGCAGCAAGTCTGGACATAGATGGACTCTTTTTAAGTACATATCCTTTGAATTTGCCTACCGGACTTTGTACACTTTGCTTATAATAGGCTATAAAATTGCTTACAAGTCTTTCAGCATTTTTTGAAGCGACTTCTACTGTGGACAATCCGACAGCAGTATTGTGATCTATTTTGTCCTGTATGGTCAATGTGTCTCCATTGCTTAAAAGTATTGCCCTACCTGATGAACTATTACCAGCTTGCTCATAAGTCATACCTATGGCACCACTGTAGCTTGGGTAAGTATCTCCATAAGATGGATACAGTAGATCAAACCTCTCACGAGTCCAGTACAACCATCCGTTTTTATCAAAATAAGTGGCATGATTTTTACCTATCTCAAGTTGAAATTCTCTTTGAAAGGGTGTGACATATTGATGCATTGGTTCTGCTGCCGGAGCGAAAAAATAATTGGAATTATATCCCATCTCATGAAAATCAGCATGCACATGAGGCAGCCATTGATTATAGGCTACGATCCTTGATTTGGTTTCTTGTTGTGTATGCCATGCCCAGTCTCTGTTGAGATCATACATATAGTGGTTGTACCTCCCTGATGGCCAGGGCTCCATATGCTCCCGGTCCATAGCATTCGGATGGATATTATTGCCTGAAGCGTTCTTCAAAAAATGAACGTATCTGTCATATCCATCAGGATTGAGACTTGGGTCAAGAATGATCACTGTATTTTTTAACCATTCTCCCGCTTTGGGATTGGTCAGCAATTGATACATGATATTGATGGCACTCTCGGTTGTTCCCGCTTCATTGCCATGTACTCCAAAACTGCACCATACCAATGCTTTTTCGATGGATTGTTGTGGTTTTTGTTGCGAAACTCCTGCGTTATTGAGGTTGGTCAGTCGTATATTTTCAAGGTTTTTCAGGTTTGCTGCTGTAGAGATAAATGTAAGGTACATGGGTCTTCCCTGAGATGACTCGCCATATTGGGTCAATTGAAGCTGCTCACTTTGTTGATCTACATATTTGATATATTCTATGATTTGGTGGTGTAATGAATGTTGTTTGCCATAGTGTTTAAAATATTGGGTGGGAGACAAAATATTTTTTTGGCTTACAAGAACCACAGATACTAAAAAAAAACAGAAAAGAGATAAGGATGATTTCATTATTCAGAAGATGTATTTGACCGCCAAAGGTAAAAAAATATACGATTTATACGGTTTTTAAAGTTAGTGTTATTGTAAAAGTATTTTTAGTCCTGGTGTTAAGGTAAGTGTTGAATGATGGATCAATTAAAAGTAGATTTTTCTTTTGATCAAGACGATGGTTTTGGTTCATCGTAAAAAACAATGGAGAGTTTTCTGGTGAAGCTATGAGAGTATATGAGTAATCCAAAGTTAAGCACTGTTAAAAAATAACTGATACATTTTGTCTCGTTCTTTTGCTCTTTTTCTGCGTTGTAAAATCGTTAAATAGCTAAAGCTATTCGCCTCATTTACGCCTTGAAAAAGAACAAATTAACTTCGCCAATTCTGCACCATTTATTTATTAACAGAGCCTTAGACTAATACAAAATTCGTAATAAACAGGTACTATACTAAATTCATACAGCGCCTACTGGTGCTAACTCTACGATGAGTCCGTTTAAGTTTTCTGATATTTTCAATTGACAACCTAGTCTGGAGTTGGATTTTACAAAGAAAGCCTGATCAAGCATATTTTCTTCATCTTCAGATGGTTCTGACAGCTCGTGATCGCTCAATACATATACATGGCAAGATGCACACAAGGCCATTCCACCACAAATACCTTCCACTGGTAATTCATATGATTTGCAGACTTCCATGACATTCATGGCCATATCCGTAGGAGCTTCGAGACAATGTTCAGCTCCATCTCTATCTATTACTGTAAGACTTATTATATTATCCATCCGGATTTTTTAAGATTTAGGGTTCAAAGATAAGATGGATTAATTACTCTTGTGTGATTCTTGTCACCTAATGAATGAATCTGATAGTATCATGACTGCATTTCGTGCAAAAATTTGCCAACTCCTTACTCAAATCCGTTGACACCTGAAACAGTAGTGTACTTAAAAGACAACTTCTGGTCCGGATAGATGTATTTAAACGCCGACTGAACCATTAGCGTACCTTCATGGAAGCCGCATAAAATCAACTTCAGCTTACCCGGATACGTATTGATGTCACCTATTGCATATATACCTGGTACGTCGGTACTGTAATCATAGGTATCAACCACTATAGCATTGTCCTTAATTTCAAGGCCCCAGTCTGCGATAGACCCGAGTTTGGGAGCTAAGCCAAATAAGGGTATAAAATGATCAGCTTTATAAGGATAGTTGTCCTTTCCTTCTTCTTCAATGATGACTTCCTGCAGTACACCATTTCCGTTCAGACCGATGGCCTGTGCATTGGTGATAAGATGTATCTTTCCATTATTAGCCAGTTCCATTACTTTTTCAACGGAATCCAGCGCGCCTCTGAAAGAAGTTCTGCGGTGTATGAGTGCCACTTCTGCTGCGATATCAGACAGGATGATGCTCCAGTCCAGGGCAGAATCACCACCTCCGGCTACAAGTACTTTTTTACCTCTGTATTTTTCAGGATCTTTGATGATGTAGTCTACACCTTTATCCTCGAAGTGGTCAATATTGTCAATTGGTGGTTTTCGTGGTTCAAAACAACCTAAACCACCAGCTATAGCAACTACGGGTGCGTATATGATTGTGCCTTTGCTGGTGGTAAGTTTGTAAAGATTATCTTCAGTTTTTTCCAGTCTTTCAGCTCTTTCTCCAAGGGTAAATTCCGGCTTGAAAGGCTCGATTTGATTCATCAGATTGGCGACAAGATCGCTGGCGAGAACACTTGGATACCCTGGTATATCATAGATAGGTTTTTTTGGATATATTTCTGTAAGCTGTCCTCCAGGCTGTCCGAGAGAATCTACCAGATGGCATTTTAACTTGAGTAATCCGGCTTCAAAAACAGTAAACAATCCTACAGGACCTGCTCCAATAATAAGTATATCAGTCTTGAACATTATATATATCTAATCGCAGTAAAGTCAATATTCACCAAATAGCTATTTTAACAATTCGGCTTCAAATAAAGTTGCAAAACTACTTTGATTTGATGTATTACCCATATCAAATTCATGATTTTTATCATCTTTTTGAACAAATCGTCTGAAAGAGGAGATATTTGCAAATCGAAAGATTAAATGATTTTAATATGATCACCAATATTCTAGTAGGTATCATCATACTGCATCTTATTGCGGGATTCGGATTTATTTTGTGGAAACTCAACGGACCTGCAAAAGATGATGACGATGATGATGAAAGTGATCTATGAGGATCCGCCATTTATTCTTCACTCAAAATTCGTAAAATTTGATAAATTTATTGCTTAAAGATATTTTAATGCAAAATAATGCTCACACTGCAAATCTATTGAGAGTAATACTGAATTGCTTGAGTAATCTTTGTCAAAATGGTAAAAATTGTAATTTGTTGTGCAAACAAATGCTCAATTATGAAGGATTGTTTACCTTTAAACCTGAATTACTTAATAGCTTTTAAATATGCTTTCTAAATCCTATGCTTCTGCGGTTCACGGTGTTGAAGCACAAACTATCACTGTAGAAGTCAACGCTGGTGGCAATGTAGCAGCTGGAAAACAGATGTATTGGTTGGTTGGTTTGCCTGACAATGCCGTCAAAGAAGGGTGGCAAAGGATAGAAGCATCCATAAAAAACATTGGTTTGCAAGTCCCGCGGGTCAAATTGGTGGTCAATCTGGCACCTGCAGACATCAGAAAAGAAGGATCATCTTATGATCTGCCCATTGCTATGGGTATACTGGCATCAACCGGACAGGTCAGTGCCACTGAACTTGATAAAGTATTATTTATGGGCGAACTGGCGCTTGATGGTGCTTTGCGTCCGATCAAAGGTGCCCTTCCTATAGCAATACAGGCAAGAAAAGAAGGCTTTAAGTCCTTTATTTTGCCCAAGGAAAATGCGAGGAAGCGGCCATCGTCAATGGTATAGCAGTCTATGGGATCGAAAACCTAAGGGAAGCTATAGATTTTATGAATGGGGAAGTCGAAATGAAACCTGTTGAATATGATACTCGGGAAGTATTTGCAGATACAAGCAACCAGTATGCTATCAATTTCAGTGATGTAAAAGGTCAGGATAATATCAAAAGAGCTCTTGAAATCGCTGCTGCAGGTGGACACAATGTCATACTGATTGGGCCACCAGGTGCAGGGAAAACAATGCTTGCAAGAAGGCTACCCACTATCTTACCACCGTTAAACCTTTTTGAAGCTTTAGAAACTACTAAAATCCATTCTGTAGCTGGAGTTTTAGGTGCTAATTCATCGCTCGTAACTGAACGACCTTTCAGGTCACCGCACCATACTATCAGCGATGTTGCACTTGTTGGCGGTGGATCAAATCCCAATCCAGGTGAAATATCCTTGGCGCACAATGGAGTATTGTTTCTTGATGAGTTACCCGAATTCAAGCGTCAGGTACTGGAAGTCATGCGTCAACCCATGGAAGAAAGAAGAGTCACTATCTCAAGGGCAAAAGTGTCAGTGGACTATCCTTCCAGTTTTATGCTCATAGCTTCTATGAATCCATGTCCTTGCGGATTCTACAATCATCCGGAGAAAGAATGTGTATGTGGCCCGGGCGTAGTCAAAAAATATCTGACTAAAATTTCAGGTCCGCTTCTCGACCGTATAGACCTGCATGTAGAAGTGACACCAGTCTCTTATGACGAACTTGCAAATCACGAATACAAAAGTGAAACAAGTGAACAAATTGTAGAACGGGTCATCAGAGCCCGTGAAATCCAGAACGAAAGATTTAAGGATCAGCAAGGTATCTTCTGCAATGCTCAGATGCCCAGTCGTATGGTCCGTGATGTGTGTGCGTTGACACCTGCGGGAGCAAATCTCTTAAAGACAGCCATGACAAGATTGCAACTCTCAGCCAGAGCATATGACAGAATACTTAAAGTGGCGCGTACAGGTGCTGATCTCGCCGGAAGTGCTGATATCAAGATCGAACATCTGGCCGAAGCCATCCAATACCGCAGCTTGGATAGAGAAGGATGGTCTGGTTGATTAAATCCAAAAAATATTCAGTTACCCCGTTGACGCAAACGTGTCAAAGTCTATCAATCAAAACCTATCTGGCTTCAGCGTGATCATAACTTCAGCATGATTTATTTTAGAAATGAATATCTTATCTGAGGGAGTTACAAATTCAGAGTGTTTTTATTCTTTAAATCCATTATTGACTACAGTTTTTTTACCACCGAGGTCCTTCAGTACGAAGCTGGCCGGCATACCCACTTTGGGAGTAAATATTGTATCATTTTGTAGTGTGATTGCGGCACCCTTTGCATCCATCTCTTCAAAACCATAATATGTGCTCAAATCACCAATGTCTGAAATCACAGATTTGTAAGTGTATGTGAGAAAATCGTCAGAAGTAAGTTCATTCCTGGAGATAGCAATATCTGCCTTATAAGTTGTATTGTTGGCTGTTAAAGCAACATTTCTGATGATCAGGTCATGAAGGAAGTTTTTATTTTCCGGTATTTTCTCATATTCAGAATGTGTCTCTTTAGTGTAGGTCTTATGGATGATATGGTGAAAGGAAGAAAGTATAGATACAAAATTGAGCTTACGAATATACATTTTTTCCGGATCATTTTTATAGCCACCAGACTCTATCAAAATCAAGCTGGTTCCCCATTTTTGAATATTGTCACCGAATGCTCTTGGCTCATGATCATCGGGGTATCTGGCTATCTGCCCCGGAATAAACTGTTGCAAATCTTTATTCATTTTTGAAATCAATTGCACTGATCTTTTCCTTACACCATTCATACTTAATTCATGATCATATGCAGAGGCCAGAAAAGAAATAGTAGCCGGATTTTTTGAAACCCCGGCACTTATTCTGTGATCCTGGTCGTGGAGGTTGTACCCAAAATCAGGCTTTAATGTTTGTTGTAGGTTTTTCAGCAATCTTGATTCAGGACAAACTAATCTGAGAGCATCCCGATTCATATCTATTTCCTGAGCCGTCCTTCTTTGCCACTTTTCAGCACCATCAGGATTGAGCATTGGGATAAAATTAATAGTGGCCTTTTCTGCTAATTCTTTGCGAAATGAGTCAAAGTTATCTCCTGAGGCTTTCAAAAAATTAAAGATATCAAACAAAGCCATGGTGGCTGTTGCTTCATTGCCATGCATCTGTGACCATAGCAAAAGTTTGACAGGTCCTTTGCCGAATTTCACTTGATAAATACTTCTGTCTTCAAAAGATTTTCCTGCTTCAGTGATGATAAAATCCGGAATAGTTTTGTGTTTTTCGATAAGTTGAACAACGTCACTATGTTTAAATCTTTTTACTTTAAAGGAAGGTTCTTTATAGTTGTCATAAGCGAGATATATTTCCTTGGGAAATTGTTGGGCATTTGGAGTGCAGGAGATAAAAGCAAAAAACAGAAAATAAAAATACTTTATCATGGTCTTCGCGATGTTGGTTTATGAATTTTTTTCTGCTTCCAGCAGTCTGTCAAAAAGTTTTTTGGTGAAAGGACCACTTTCAAATAAAACATCGTCGATGGCAGTTACAGGTGAAATTCTCTTGGTGCTGGCTGAAAGAAATACTTCATCTGCTCCCATCAATTCTTCCACAGTTATTGGTCTCACTTCCAGAGGCAACACCTCTTGTGCAAAAGATAAAATTTTCTTACGTGTAATACCTTCCAGTATACCATCTGAAGGGGTGATAAGTATACCATTTTTTACCATAAATATATTGGACCTGGATGATTCTGATATCAGACTATCTTTGTGGTACAAAACATCATCTGCACCGATAGCCTTTAGTTGTGGTATGACAGATATAGGCTTCAGATAATTGATACTTTTGATCTGATACAATTCCCGTAAATAGTCTACTTTCATCAGCTTCAAACCCTGTTCGTATGGGTGAAACCTGAAAGGATTGGCCAACATGAAGACATTAGAGTGTGTAGGAGTATATCCATCAGAGGAATAACCTCCTGTGCACAATAGTTTTATACCTAAGAGCGGATGCTGATGAAGAGAGATGATTTCGTATATTTTTTCGGTGAGATACTGTCGTGTGTAAGGAAGTGTGAGATGGAGTCCTGCCACAGATCTTTCAAATCGATCCAAATAGTCTTCCAGGAAAACGGGTTTGCCATCGACTACACGGAAAAAATCAAAAACACCATACCCTCGCAATAGTCCTATATCGCTGATATGGACATTGGCGTCGTGTGAAGGTACTATATTGCCGTTTACAAATGCATATGAAGTCATAATCTACAGTTTTTCAGGTATATTGTATTCTTTAATTTTGCGGTAGAGTGTTCTTTCCGAAATACCGAGTTCATCTGCGGCATCTTTTCTCCTGTTATTAAATTTTTTTAAAGCCTTTCTTATCATGTCCTTTTCCATTTCCTCGATGGATTTTATTTCTTCCACTTCATCGGTCTGGTGGAAGTTTTGTTTGTTTTGCAGCAATATCGGTTTATTGTCATAAGGTTCATATTCTTCATTGCGCATGGAAGAGGCTGGGGTAGGGTAGTTTTTCGTAAACAAAGCTTCTGCATTGTAAGACGACATATTTTTCAGCGCTGATATATCAGGCAATGTAAGGTCATTCGTCCTTATCAGTTCGTATATGAGTGATTTTAGATCACTGAGATCACTTTTCATCTCGAGTAAAAACTTAAATATGATCTCTCTTTCATGAAATCCACCTTCAGTCTGGGTACTATCAAACTTTTTGCTGGGAAGCAATCTTTCAGTAAGGTGCGGTACCAATTCCACAAGGTGTTCGGCATCAACCTCTTTTTGTTCTGACAGAACGCTGAGTTGCTCTACCATATTTTTCAGCTCACGGATATTTCCGGGCCACCTGTAGTTTTCCAATATAAGCTTGGCTTCCGGTGTCAGGGTGATGGAGTCTGAACGATATTTTTCAGCAAAATCACCTGAAAACTTTCTGAACAGCATATAGATGTCATCACGTCTTTCATGTAAGGCAGGCACTCTGATAGGCACAGTATTCAATCTGTAGTAAAGATCCTCTCTGAATTTTCCTGAATGAATTTTCTCTTCCAGATTGACATTGGTGGCTGCAATAACCCGTACATCAGTGATGAGTACCTTCGATGAGCCCACTCTCAGAAATTCGCCCGATTCCAGCATCCTCAGCAGATAAGCTTGAGTATCAAGTGGCATCTCTCCGATCTCATCCAAAAAAATGGTACCACCATTGACTGTTTCGAAATATCCTTTGCGTTCGCCCAAAGCACCGGTAAATGACCCTTTTTCATGTCCAAAAAGTTCGGAGTTGATGGTTCCAGCCGGAATAGCACCACAGTTGATGGCGATAAAATTGTTATGTTTGCGCACTGACAAATCATGTATGATGCGACTGAATACTTCCTTGCCTACACCACTTTCTCCTTGTATAAGTACTGAAAGATCTGTCGATGCTACTCTCATAGCCGTGTTAAGTGCCCTTTCCAGCAATGGTGAGCGACCTATGATTCCAAATCTTTGTTTAACTCCCTGTATGTTCAAACTAAATTATTTGTATGTTGATTTATGATAAGTTACCTGAATATTTCACTTACATTTAATGCTAATTCGGGCATTAAGGTTGATGTCACCTTCTCACCCGATGTAAATGGTTTGCTTCCGTTGTATTTTCCTTTTTGTAAAGTATATACTATTATGTATTCATCCGGCTCTACAATCCAGTACTCTTTGATACCGGACTCTTGATATATTTCAAATTTGTCTTTGAGCTCTATATCTTTATTACCGGGAGAAAGTATTTCTATGACCAAATCCGGCGCACCGATACAACCTCTTTCATCCAATTTATCCGGATCACAAACTACCGTAATATCCGGCTGAACCACAGTAAGTATTTTTCCATCCTGAAGCTTTTTGGCTTTGTTTTTATACTTTTTTGAAATATTGAGATCTTCAGAGATGGGCAATCTTACATCAAAAGGTGCTGCATATAAAACACATCCTTTTTGCATTAAATAATTACCCAGAAGTATATGGATTGTACTTGAAATGCCTTGGTGTTTACGACTCGGAGCGGGAGACATTTTCAATATCTTTCCTTTGATCAATTCTACACGCTCTTCAAATCTCCAAAGAAGATAATCAGCATAAGAATAGGTCTTATTCAGATCTAGTTGGTTAATGTCGTTGATCATGGTACGAGTTATAATTGATGATTTAATCGTGTTATTTCATTTTTTATTTGATCAATAACTTCAATATTTGCAATTTCTCCATCTAAGCTAAAAACTATGAATACTTTACCTTTATAATCCCTTTCAAAACTTTCAAAACTTGCTTTCATCCTTTCTGAAATTGAATAATTGCCAAAATTAGATTGAGCGGTTACAGGTTTTATTTGAACACCAAATGCAATGTTTTCTTTTACATATCCCAAGTAGTCAATATCGCCTGCATGGTCAAGTTCAGACGGGCTTTCTTCAAAGCTCACTTCTGTAAATATTTTTGAAAGACCATCATTAACAACAGATTTTTCTCTTAGGAAACCATCAAAAGTCCTGTTTATCGTAAGATTGTAAATATAATCATAACAATCTTGTTTATTTAAGTTATTAAAGGCTTCTTGCCATTCAGGAATTACAACTTCTGTAATTTTTTCGTAAAGCCTTTCGCCAAGTTCTTCCAGGCTTTCTTTTGTAACTTTAAAGGTATTTTTTCCATAAGTTGTTGCATTTTTAAAGTACCATTCTTCCCATTCAGTAATAGTTTTTGGCTGACATTCACGAATTAATGCCATAACAGCACCTACTTTATTTGGTCTTGACAATTGGTAGGTTTGGCAAGTATAGTTTAAAACTTTTTCTTTTTTACCAAACTCCAATGAGTATTTTTTAAATTCCTTTCTAACCATCATTATTTTTTTATCTCCCCAAACTGTAGGAACAAAGTTTGGGTAAACCAAACTCTCTCCATTGCTTTTCGATATGTTCCAAATACAAACTCGTGAGTCCTATAATAAAATAAATTTGAAAATCATTATCAATGTGTTTTCGATCGGCTATATTTATCCCATTTCTGAAATAAAAAACATCAAAATTATTCATTTGAATAAAATCCTTTTCATAATCAAACAAATTAAGTTCTAATAATTGGGTTTTATTTCTAATTGGTTTGTTATTAGTGTAGGGAACCTTTCCTAAAGGTGAGCAGGCTTTCTTTCTGTGAGAAACAGAATTTTTTGTATAAATATCAAGACTTATTCCAGACCATGTAGCATCTTCAAAACCAAATAAATGATGGAATATTCTCCCTTTTACATCATCCTTAGCTATCCCATTATATATGATCTCACCGCCATTAAGTAGTTTCGGTGTATTATGTTTATGTAAAGAGTGTTTAACAGGTTCATTTGTCCAAATCCAATAGCAACCACCACCCGAAGGAATAGAATTTATGTCAGCTATACTTTTAATTAGTATAGAATCAACATTTTCTAATTTTTCATTAGGTATTTCAACTCCACTTATTGCTTTGAGAAATACTTTTTCCTGCTCTAACCAATAATTATTTGCCATCTATTTGTTCAGATATATTTAAAAATTTTTTCTTATATTTGAATTCAAAAGTACTATCTACAATTACCAAATTCTCCTTTAATAAATGGGCATTTATAAAAGTCTTATTTTCTAAATATAAATAAGCCATAAGATTGTTTTCGCTATCGTGTTTAGTTTCATCATATTTTAAAAAAACTTTTTTTCCACGTAATTTGCTGATCAGATACTCATTTGCTTTTCCATTAATTTCAGTATTTTGTTTAATACCAATAAGCCTGATAACTAAATCATTATCAAGTTTTATTAATTCGGGACTAACAATTTCTTTTACAGTAAAAAACTCTTCTCTTTTTCCAGTGCTGTTTGCATCTAATTTAGAACCATACTGAATTTTTTTAATATCTATCTTTTTATCTAATTTATGAGTATCAATAAATTTATAAGGTAATGAATTAATTTTTTCTTCAAAATTTGAGTTCAAATTTTCTTGTTTTAATATCTCAATTTCAGAATTTGCAAAAGCATCACTATCACCAATTCTTTCTTTTATAATAGATATGAAATTTGGATTAATTTCATAACCTATGGAATTTCTATTTAACATTTTTGAAACATAGGATGTAGTCCCACTTCCCATAAAAGGGTCAAGCACTGTCTCATTTGGAAATGAAAACATTTTAATCAACCTTTTTGGTAATTCATTTGGAAACATTGCTAAATGTTTATCTTGTCTTGCACCTGTAAAATACCAATGTCCGTTAAAATAAGTATTCCATTCTTCATTTGTCATTATGGAATTTTCCTTTTGTTCACTTGTTGGTTTAGGAGAAGTTCCAGGTTTTTTAAACAATAATATATATTCAAAATCTAATTTAACAATCCCGTTTCTTGGATGAGGAAAACTACCCATTATACTTGCTCCACCAGAAGTATTCATTGTTGTTGTTTTTTGCCAAATAATTGAACCCATAAAGTCAAATCCTATCATTTCGCAAAATTTGATGATTTCTGAATGAATAGGAATAATTTTGTATCTTCCGTAGTAAGTAGAACGTGCAAACTGGTCTCCAATATTTATGCATAATCTGCAACCATCGTGCAGAACTCTAAAACACTCTTGCCAAGTTAAATTTAAATGGTTGATATATGTTTCATAATCATCATGGAAGCCTATTTGATTTTCTGTTCCATAATCTTTTAATTGCCAATATGGCGGAGAAGTTACAATTAAATGAACACTCTTGTCATTTACTTCACTCATTTGTCGGCTGTCTCCGTTTATTATTTTGTGGACTGTTTTGTTAATCATACTTCAAGATTTTGCTCAAAAATTATTTTTCTACGATTTCCCCTCTTAGCGACCCTGAGGTAGCATCTGTTACTTTTACCCAAGTATATTCACCAGCTTTGAGACCTTCTTGCTTTGGAAAATTGATCATTTTGTTCTGGCTGTTCCGTCCTTTAAATTCCTGATCCGATCTTTTGCTATTCCCTTCGATAAGCACTTTGAAAGTTTTGCCTATATCAGCTTTATTTACTTGCTGAGAAATCTTCATTTGCGTATCTACTACTTCCTGAAGTCTTCTTTTTTTGATATCTTCAGGTATGTCATCCTTCAATTTTTTAGCTGCTGGTGTACCAGGTCGCTCAGAGTAAAAAAACATATATGACATACTATATTTCGCCCATTGGATCATGGAGATGGTTTCACGATGCTCCTCCTCCGTTTCTGTACAAAAACCACAAATGATGTCTGATGAAATCGCACAATCAGGTATGATTTTATAAATAGCTTCAACTCGTTCCATATACCACTCTCGGTCATAAGTCCGGTTCATCAGATCGAGGATACGACTATTGCCGGATTGAACAGGCAAGTGTATGTACTTGCATATGTTTTCATGACTTGACATAGTGTGTAGCACTTCATTTGTGATATCTTTGGGGTGAGATGTGGAAAATCTCACTCTCAGGTCCGGGTGCACTTGGGCCACTCTTTCGAGCAATTGGGCAAAATTGACGTGTTCTTGTGTATCGGGATTTGTCCATTTGTATGAATCTACATTCTGGCCCAACAAAGTGACTTCTCTAAAGCCCCTTTGAAACAGGTCTGTAGCTTCCGCCACTATCGAATACGCATCTCTGCTGCGCTCGCGCCCTCTGGTAAAGGGCACCACACAGAATGAACACATATTGTCACATCCTCTCATGATGGAAATAAAACCTACGATACCATTACTGTCTAATCTCAATGGGGAAATGTCAGAATACGTCTCTTCACGGGACAGTAATACATTGATACCTTTTTCACCATCATCCACTTTTGCAAGAAGGTTGGGCAAATCTCTGTAGGCATCAGGTCCAACCACGATATCAACCAGTTTTTCCTGCTCCAGAAGCTTAGCTTTAAGTCTTTCGGCCATGCAACCTAAGACGCCGATCATCATATCCGGCTTTTTCAACTTCAGAGCATTAAATACTCTGAGGCGATTCCTGACTGTGTCTTCTGCTTTTTCTCTGATAGAGCATGTATTTACAAGGATAAGGTCAGCTTCCTCCATAATCCTGGTAGGGCCAAAACCATCTTCAGCCAGAATGGAAGCCACTATCTCAGAATCACTGAAATTCATGGCGCAACCATAAGATTCTATATAAAACTTTCTGGAAGCTGATGTCAGATTTTGGTGATATAATACTTCACCCTGTCTGGCCACATCTATTTCTTTCTTAATACCAGTCAAGGTTACATTGTCATCGTACATGTTTCTAAATATAAAGTTTGGGATGCAAAATTACAACAATTTGAGATGTAATATGACAAAATGACAGAAATAATAGACACTTTATTGTGTATTGGAATCTTAAGGATCTAATATGTGATTGATAGCAAGAAATTCGCTGTTTTAAATTTTTCATTTGACATTACTTAACTATCAAAAATACTTTTTTTTGAAAAAAACATGTCCGGCTATATAAAATTTAAAGACAATATTTTTATCTTTGCACCCGCAAACAAAACCTTGACCCATGGTGTAATGGTAACACTCCGGTTTTTGGTACCGTCATTCTAGGTTCGAGTCCTAGTGGGTCAACAAAATCCCTTGATAACATATTGATTATCAAGGGATTTTAATTTTGATTAATCTTTCAGTATGGATTTTTAGCTAACTTTCTATCAGTGGTTCAGCTTAGTGACAAATAGGAAGGCAGTATCACCGTAATATCTGAAATTTCCCTTTTCACATTTTGCGCCATCTTGATTACTCTAAAACTTGCTATACTTGCTTCCAGGTTTTCAATAATTTTTTTACCCAACACAAAGGGCCTGGAAGGTTTTCAATGTCTGCCAGTGACTTGCTTTTGAGCCATGAGATGTCACGGTTTATGATTTCATCATGAGTGAAGATTCACTTACCCACATAATTTGCTTACTATACTTGAACCCTTGTTACTCATTTTAAATCTGATTTAATTCAAATGCATATTCATAACTGATTACACTTTTATCTTTTACGTTTTTCTTCCACGCTTCTTCCAAATGACTCAACTCAATAATGTCGTTGGTGCTTGTGGGTTTAAATACAGTTGCAACTTTCAATAAAACTTCCAGCTCACTTTCCGTAAAGAGCGCCGCTTTAAATGGTCTTTCTTTCTTTGCTTTAAATTGTTCGCCTGTATATCCGTTTGGAAATTCAGTGGTATAAATATTTATATCACCTTTGTTGTCTAAATATTCAAAAATACTTTGAAAATTATTTGGCACAGGTCCCATATCAATGGCTTTGTATCGAACTCCGCTAATAGAAAAACAACTTTGTTTGAACATTAAAAAATCAGCATAGAATAGCAGTTTATTCATTTTGGTTTTGAATGGTTCCATCTTTTCTGAAAAATATATTATCATTTCAGTAAATTTTTCAAAGTTTGGATTTCTGTATCCCGAATAAATATCAGCCAGGTGATTGCCCATTAAATATTCTTTGAAATTTAAATAGAAAATGTTTCGCTTTCTTTCCTCAACCAATAATTTTGCTTTTTGAATGTATTTTGCTTTTGCTTTGTCGTCGATGGTAGCACATAGATCCACAATATCAATAAAAAACTTCGGGTCGTCCATCATGAGAATTGACTTTGCGTTTGCTACACTCGGCATATCACCTGCTTCATACTGGCGGTAACTGTTTACTCCAAAGCCTAAAATCTCCGACATCTTTACTGCTGACAATCCGTACTTTTCACGAATTCTGATGATTTCATCTGAAAACGGAATATTGAATCTGTCCCGATATTGATTATATACCTGATTCAAATTCACTTCATCTAATGATGTGGTGGTAAATTGTTCTCCAGTTTTTTCGCATTTATAATAATGATAAACAATTTCAAATGTTTCTTTTCTGAAATCCATAGATCTGCGTTCCTTGCTCAATTTCATTTCTTCACCTGTGATTGGACTCTTCATATTGTTCTATTTTAAAGGATATTCTATTTTGTGTTGTGCCAAGTGAAAGGAAATACGTATAACACTGCTGCCCATAGCACCCATAGTGATTTTGATGTACACTTCCTTCTCTTTTACATTTTTACCAAACACCCACATCTCAGCACCTCCATATAATTTTTCTTCAAGTGGACCTTCGCTGTAGTCTTTGGTTTCAAGTAATACAAGTATAGTTTTACGTTCGATGGGGCGAAGTTCTAAATCTACGAGCGATTGTGCATTTTTGCCTCTATCGTCACGAAATAGCACATCCCAAATCTCCATCTTCTCCTTAAATTTTTTTAAGAAGTTGATTACTTCAGCTTCTTTGCTCATATGTTTGTTTGGTACCACAAATGTATACCTATTTTCGCAATATACAACTATAAAGTTGTAAAAATGTAAAAAATAGATTAAAAATGAACCATAAAGTATAAAAGCCAACTTTTTAAATCAAGCAAGATACTCTAAAGAGTCGCCATATCCTACTCCTGCATCAAGCAGGGATTACTGATCTTTCAGAAAATCTCCATCTATTTTCAGTAGTTGGACACCATCCCATTGAATAAATGGCCTACCATACTCTTAGTTGCACTTAGAGGTTCATGGCTCTGAAGGTGATGTTGACCCTTGGTTTGTGTACGAGTTTTGTTGGAGGAAGTCTGTGCAGCCAGTTAGTCTGCGTGGTATCTTTCATGACCAGTAGACTGCCATGTTCCAAAACTATTGATACCGTTTCTTTTGTCGATTTGTGTTTAAATGCAAACTTTCGCTCGGCACCAAAACTCAAGGAATCTATAGCTCCGTTCTTTTTTAGGTCTTTTTCGGCGTCACTGTGCCATGTCATACCTTCCTCACCATTGTGGTAGAGGTTGAGCAGGCAGGAGTTAAATTTTTCTCCGGTCTTTACTTCAGCCATTGTTTTCAGTTCGAGCAATTCAGGTGTCCATGACAGAGCTTTTTTAGTGATATTTGAATATGTGGACTCAAAGTCTGTGTCACCATACCAGGCTACTTTTCGTTTTGTGGTGATCAGTTTTCCATATATGACAGCCTGATCATTTTTCCATTCAATGGTATTCATCAGGGTTTCAAAATAGTGATTGGTTACCTTTTTTGTCATTATTATGCCATGATAATTGACGATACCATCCTTGGGCAATATGTTTTTTGAGCTGTCTGATTCCGTGCTGAATAAATCCATTTATTTTTTGTTGAATCATGTAATCTATTCAAGTGATTTAAAGTATGTTTAAAATTTTTCTTAGTTGTAAATCAAGAGATTATGGTTCTGACAATAAAATAATCAACGCATTTAGCTTGCCTGACAACTATTTTAATAGGCGGGCAGGTGAACTAAATAAGGCGATTATTTTGAAGTCAGGTTCATAATACATTGATTTTAAGACAATAAAAATTTAAACATACTCTTAGCTCCTTACCATCCAATAACGGTGGTTTTTCCTGTTTTGCGCCACATGTAGCCACCAAAATCATCAAAATCATTGGTGTTTTCAATCTGATCTCCAATCCTTATTATGTCTTGGGCTGTTCCGAAGAATTTTTACCAAACCTTGAATTTTTTTGAACCTTGAGTCCACTCTGAAAAGTCTTTGATGAAAAAAATGAAAAAATATTTATTTCTACTGCATTGATAATCAATCGTTTCCCTTTAGGATTAGGGATTGGGTAAAAAATGGTTGATTATCATAAAATATTTGTTTTCGGAGTGGACACAACCTTTGAATTTTTATAGATTATCGAACATCAATATAAAACAAACTCTTTTTAAAATATCACTCCACTTCTCACCATCAGTACTATTCCAAATATAAATAATAAAACTCCAGCCAATTTTGTGAAGATGCCAATATGATGCAATTGAAGTCGACTTTTTATAGCCTTTGCCAGGATAACTTTTAGTGAGTCTGTGATAATAATTGTTACCATGATAGTTCCGAAAAGCAAGAAAGTTTCTCTTCCATTTATCCCTTTTGCAGACACATAGCTGGTCATCACCCCTATCCAAAATACAAAGGTAAAAGGGTTGATGAAGTTGACAGCAAATCCTCTTGTAAAATAACCAAAATAAGATTTGGCATTAAAAGCCGGTGTAGATTCAGCTCCTTTGTGTGATTTAAAAAAAGATATAAGACCTGAACCCATCAATACTAGTCCTCCTGCTAGGCCCATACCAAATTTAAAATTTTCCGCATGGGTTAGTTCCGTCAATTGAAGTATAAAATAGTATGATGCCGAGATCACAATTATATCACTGATCCATATACCACTTCCTACAGCAATGCCCGCCCTTAAGCCATACTGAATACCCGTCTGTGTAAGTGCTACAAATATAGGTCCCAACAATATGGTCAATGTGAGCCCAAGCATGACTCCATCGGCAATGTACTGCATTTTACTTTTTTATAGTGTCTATTCGTTGAGTCCGGCAGTTTGTTTTTCTCTTCTTACAAGTGCATTTTCTCTCGAAGAAAAGTACTCCTGTCGATGATGGATCATTTCAACCGCTGTAAACATTGCTTTCAGCATAGAAGATTCATCTGCCATGTTGGTTCCGGCTATATCATATGCTGTCCCGTGATCCGGTGAAGTTCGTATAAATGAAAGGCCTGAAGTAACATTGGTGCCTGTGCCAAATGATAGCGCTTTGAATGGTATCAATCCCTGGTCATGGTACATGGCAAGTACAGCATCAGCTTTTCTCCATAATCCGCTTCCAAAAAATCCATCAGCAGCATAAGGGCCATTTACTAATATACCTTGTTTCTTCACTTCAATGATGGCAGGTCTTATTATTTTTTCTTCTTCATCACCTATCAACGAATCATCAGAAGCATGTGGATTCAATCCCAAAACACTAATGACAGGACGTTCATATCCGAAATCTTCTATCAATGCTTTATTCAGGATTTTTATTTTTTCAATGATAAGATCTTTAGTAATAGAAGACGCAACTTTTGAAACCGGAATATGGTTAGTGACCAAAGCCACTTTCAAAGCTTCACTAACCATAAACATCAGACTCTGAACAGCACCATCCTTGGCAGTAAAATATTCTGTATGACCCGTATAAGAAAAATTAGCGAGCTGCATGGCATTTTTGTTGATAGGTGCAGTGACTAATCCCTGAATGCTGCCATCCCCAATATCTGAAAGGGCTTTGTCCAGGGAAATGATCGCATATTTTCCGCCTTCAGAAGTAGCTTTTCCGAGTGTGATATTTACATTATCATCCCAGCAATTTACAAGGTTTATTTTACCCGGAAGGGCTTGTTTAGCATTGCTGACGGAATGAAAATTGACATTTAAATCTTTTACTATATTCTTATGGTAAGAAAGAACTTTATAAGAGCCATAGATGACAGGCGTAAATGTTTTCAAAATTCTTGGATTTGCCAAAGCTTTTATAATGACTTCAGGACCTATACCGTTGATATCGCCTATTGTGATTCCTAATTTTAGTGCCATAAGGATTTTAGTTTTAAACAATAAACCGCAAATGTAGCTAAAAATCTGTTTACCAGCCTCAGAAAATGAATTGCAATAATTAAAGGTCACAAATATTTGAATATTAATAACTTGTGATTTCAATATTCTGTATATTTTTTTCTGCACACTATACACCATTACTATATTGGCTTTTGATTTTTAAACTTTCTAAATACCAAAAATATTAAAGCATCGATTTCATCACCCTGACAGTAAATTTTTTATAAACATCACTTTAAAGATTAAAATATCGGACATATAAAAATAAATATCAAAAAGAGTAATTTTTTTTAAATGTATCAACTCCATTAATTCAGATATTTATATATATGAATTTTTTAAATGGTAAGATGAGCCCTGCTAAAATAACGATTTTTCAAGCTTGAGTCTGTCAGAACATATTAAATTTCAGTAATTTATTGAAAAAATATTCCAAAAAAATATTCTCTGTTTATAAAATAATAGTACCTTTGCGTCTCTTTTTGAAGAAGGAGTATTTTTTCTTCATAAATAATCTTTATTTTATATAAATTTTCATGTATGCCAACTATTAATCAGTTAGTAAGAAAAGGTAGAGAAAAAGTAGTATTAGCGAGTAAATCAAGAGCTTTGGATTCTTGTCCACAAAAGAGAGGAGTTTGTACCAGAGTGTATACTACGACACCTAAGAAACCAAATTCAGCACTTCGTAAAGTAGCTAAGGTCAGAATGACCAATGGTATTGAAGTGATCGCCTATATTCCTGGTGAAGGTCACAATCTACAGGAACACTCCATCGTTTTGGTAAGAGGAGGCAGGGTTAAAGACCTTCCGGGTGTACGATATACTATCGTGCGTGGTGCCTTGGACACGGCTGGTGTGGCAAAAAGACTTCAAAGTCGATCTAAATATGGAGCAAAAGCCCCTAAAAAATAATATAACTAAGACTGTATATAATAATATTATCGAAAGATGAGAAAAAGAAAGCCAAAAAAGCGAGTTATTACTCCAGATCCCAGATATAGCGATCCTATGGTAACTCAGTTTGTTAACAACATGATGTGGGAAGGCAAAAAAAGCATTTCCTACGGTATTTTTTATGATGCTTTGGACAAAGTAGAAGGCAGAACAAGCGAAAATCCACATGAAATATGGAAAAAAGCTCTTGAAAATGTGATGCCTGCTGTTGAAGTAAGAAGCAAGAGGATAGGAGGAGCTACTTTTCAGATACCTACTGAAATCAGACCATCAAGACGTATGTCTATTGGTATGAAATGGTTGATTCGATTTTCACGTGCCCGCAGTGGTAAAGGAATGGCAGAAAAACTGTCAGCAGAAATTATTGCAGCAAGCAAAGGCGAAGGTGCAGCCGTAAAAAGGAGAGAAGATACTCATAGAATGGCTGAAGCCAACAGAGCATTTGCACACTTCAAGGCATAATTTTTCTTAGAAACATATTTTTTAAAAAAGAATTAAATCTTTATAACCATATAATCATGGCAAAAGATCTTAAATATACCAGAAATATAGGTATCGCTGCTCACATTGATGCGGGTAAAACTACTACCACAGAGAGGATACTATATTATACTGGGATAAGTCATAAAATCGGGGAGGTACATGATGGCGCTGCCACTATGGACTGGATGGAACAAGAACAAGAGAGAGGTATCACCATCACTTCAGCTGCTACTACTTGTAACTGGAATTATCCTACCACTCAAGGTCAATCCCTTCCTGAAACTAAACAATACCATTTTAACATTATCGATACTCCGGGTCACGTGGATTTTACTGTAGAAGTAAACAGGTCTCTCAGAGTTCTTGATGGACTGGTCTTCCTTTTCAGTGCAGTTGATGGTGTTGAGCCTCAGTCAGAGACTAACTGGAGATTGGCCGAAAGGTATAGAGTTCCTAGTATTGCTTTCGTCAACAAAATGGATAGATCAGGTGCTGATTTCTTCAATGTTGTAAATGATATTAAAGAAAAACTCGGAGCTAATGCTATTCCTTTACAAGTTCCAATCGGAGCTGAAGAAAAATTTAAAGGGGCAGTAGATCTGATCACAAACATCGCCATGGTGTGGAATGAAGAAGATCAGGGTATGACTTACAAAGTAATAGATATTCCGGCCGATATAGCAGATACAGTAATAGAGTACAGAGCTAAGCTGATAGAAGCCGTTGCAGAGTATGATGTTGAGTTGATGGAAAAATTCTTTGAAGATCCGGATTCTATCACTGTGCCTGAAATCAATGCAGCCGTAAGAGCTGCAGTGATGGATCTTGCATTCACACCTGTGATGTGTGGTTCAGCATTTAAAAATAAAGGAGTTCAGGCCGTACTTGATGCTGTTTGTGCATTTTTACCGTCGCCTACAGACACTGAAGGTATCACTGGCATTAATCCCAAAACAGAAAAAGAAGAAGTCAGAAGACCGGTTGTTACAGACCCTTTTGCAGCACTTGCTTTCAAAATAGCCACTGATCCATATGTAGGTAGATTAGCATTTATGCGCGTTTACTCCGGTGGATTGGATGCGGGGTCATATGTACTCAACACCAGGTCAAATAATAAAGAAAGAATTTCCAGATTGTATCAAATGCATGCCAATAAGCAAAACGCGATAGAGCGTGTTGAGGCAGGTGATATTGCCGCTGGAGTTGGATTTAAAGATATCAGAACAGGAGATACACTTTGTGCTGAAGCGCATCCAATCGTTCTTGAAAGTATGGTATTTCCAGAACCGGTGATTGGTCTTGCCATTGAGCCGAAGACACAAAAAGACCTGGATAAGTTGGGTATGGCACTAAATAAACTTTCAGAGGAAGATCCGACGTTCAGAGTAAAATATGATGAAGAGACCAATCAGACCGTTATCAGTGGTATGGGTGAATTACACCTTGAAATCATAGTAGATCGTTTGAGAAGAGAGTTTAAGGTGGAAGTGAATGAAGGAGCACCTCAGGTCAACTATAAAGAAGCACTCACTTCAAGTGTTGAACATACTGAAAGACTTAAAAAACAATCGGGTGGTTCAGGTCTTTTTGCTCAGATGTCATTTGAACTAGGACCTGCAGATGAGAAGTTTTTAGAATCAGAAGACTTTAAATCAGGAAAAACAAAGCTTCAGTTTGTCAATGATATTTTTGGAGGATCTGTTCCGAAAGAATACTTTGCTTCCATCGTCAAAGGGTTTAATTCCATGATGGACAATGGAATTTTGGCAGGTTACCACATAGATAGTATGAAAGTGAGACTTTATGATGGTCAAACTCACGCAGTAGACTCAAAGCCGCTTGCTTTTGAACTTTGTGCAAAAGAAGGTTTCAAGGAAGCTTCCAAAAAATGTAGTCCCGTTTTACTTGAACCTATCATGAAGCTCGAAGTGGTTTCGCCTGATGAATATGTAGGTAGTGTAATAGGTGACCTCAACAGAAGGAGAGGACTTCCCAAAGGACAGGAAGCCAGATCAGGTGGAGCAGTAGCTATTGCAGCAGAAGTTCCGTTGGCTGAGATGTTTGGATATGTGACGCAATTGCGTACCATCACTTCAGGAAGAGCAAGCAGTAGTATGGAGTTTAGCCATTATTCGCCGGCACCAAAAGGCATCGCTGACGCTGTCATCGAAAAAGCAAAAGGCGCTAAAGCATAAAAACATCTAAAATGATTTTTGATGATTGAATCAAGGATCATTTTTTATTAAATATTTTTTATTAATTGTTGCTGAGATATTCAAAATAATATTATCTTTGCGGCCTCTTAAAAATAGAGTGAAATTTAACATTAGGTTATGAATCAAAAAATCAGGATAAAACTCCGCTCTTACGATCACAATTTGGTAGATAAAAGTACTGAAAAGATTGTAAAAACGGTCAAAAACAGCGGTGCTGTTATTTCCGGTCCGATTCCGCTGCCAACAGAGAAAGAAGTGTTTACAGTATTGCGTTCCCCGCATGTAAATAAAAAATCTCGTGAGCAGTTCCAGCTAAGGACCCACAAACGCATCATCGAGATTTTTACACCAACCCAGAAGACTGTTGACGCATTGTCAAAACTAGAACTTCCTAGTGGTGTGGATATCCAGGTGAAGCTCACTTAATCGCTGGATTTTATTATTTTTTAGATTCTGAAGTATAGATATCAGGTAGTTTCCTGAATCTTTTTAAAAATTTAATCATGAACGGATTAATAGGAAAAAAGATTGGTATGACCAGTATTTTCGATGCGAGTGGCAAGAATATTGCTTGTACTGTCATCGAGGCCCAGTCTAATATCGTCACTCAGGTAAAGTCGGTGGAGACAGATGGTTATGATGCCATTCAGCTGAGTTATGGTGAGGCAAAGGTAAAAAACACTTCAAAGGCACTTCAGGGCCATTTTGAAAAAGCTGGGACTTCACCAAAACAAGAAGTTGTAGAATTCAGAGATTATCCTTTAGCTAAGGCTTTGGGTGAAGAAGTCAGCATTGGTGATATATTCAATGAAGGTGATAAAGTGAGTGCCATAGGAACTTCCAAAGGTAAGGGATTTATGGGTGTCGTAAAAAGACATAACTTTAACGGAGTCGGACAAGCTACCCACGGTCAGCACAATAGATTGAGAGCTCCGGGATCAGTAGGTGCTTCAGCATGGCCTTCACGGGTTTTCAAGGGAGTGCGTATGGCAGGTAGAATGGGAAATGAAAGAGTGAAGACTAAAAATTTAAAAATTGTTAAGCTTTTACCGGAAATGAACATTATCCTTATACAAGGTGCTGTTCCTGGTCACAAAGGTTCTTATGTAATTATCGAAAAGTAAGGATGATGAAACTAGATGTTCTAAATATACAAGGTGGTAGTACTGGAAGAAGTGTAGAACTTCCTGAAGAGATATTTGGTGTTGAACCAAATCCTCATGCAGTATATCTTGCTGTAAAACAATATCTTGCTGCACAAAGACAAGGTACTCACAAAGCTAAAGAAAAGTGGGAGATCTCAAGAACAACTAAAAAGTTGAAAAGACAAAAGGGAACAGGTACTGCGAGAGCAGGTTCTATGAAGAGTCCTGTTTTCAGAGGTGGTGGACGTACTTTTGGACCTAAACCACGTAATTATACATTCAAACTGAATAAAAAAGTCAAGGAACTTGCAAGATACTCTGCTTATTCTGACAAAGTCGCTTCAGGGGCAATGATAGTAGTCGAAGATTTCAATCTAGCCGCTCCAAGTACCAAAGAATACAAGAGAATACTTGAAAACTTGAAAGTGGATGGAAAATCATTATTACTGACAGCCGAAATCAATTCAAATGTCTACCTTTCAGGAAGAAACCTTCCTAAGAGTCAGGTGAGATTTGTAAATGACGCCAATACTTATGATATTATTGGAGCTGATGTCCTTTTGATTTCTGAGAATTCAATAAATAAACTTAAATCTGCTTTTCAGGAGCAATAAAATAGTTAAGATATGTCTGGAAATATATTAATAAAACCGGTTATCTCCGAAAAATCTGAGTCCCTGACTGCTAAAGGAAATCAGTACACATTCGTAGTTGATAAAAGTGCCAACAAACTGGAGATTAAAAAAGCTGTAGAAGCAATGTTCTCAACAAATGTGTTGGCTGTCAATACAGTGATCGTTCCGGCAAGAATGAAATCACGAAATACCAGATCAGGAGTCATCAGAGGTAAAGTAAGTTCTTACAAAAAGGCTTATGTTACTCTGGCTGAAGGAGAAAGTCTTGATATTTATAACAGTACAGAAGAGTAAGCAGATAATTATAAAAAGTTAATCGCTATGGCAATTAAAAAATTTAATCCAATCACTCCGGGCCTGAGACAAAAAGTTCAGGTCGATTATTCGGAGTTGACTACTTCCAAGCCGGAAAAGAGCCTTACAGTTGGTAAGTCAAAGTCCGGGGGAAGGAATCATGATGGGAAAATGACAATGCGTCAAATCGGAGGCGGAAATAAGCAAAAATACAGAATTATCGATTTCAAAAGAGATAAGGAAGGTATTCCGGCTAAGGTTGTTTCCATAGAGTATGATCCAAACAGGACATCCTTTATAGCCTTATTGGTATATGCTGACGGAGAAAAAAGATATATTATAGCTCCCGACAAGATTAAAGTGGGGGACGCAATTATGTCTGGCAAGGATGCTACTCCTGATACAGGAAATGCTTTATACTTTTCATCTATTCCATTAGGAGCTGATATTCACGCTATTGAAATGTCACCAGGTAAAGGGGCTGCTTTAGCAAGAAGTGCAGGTACATATGCGACAATGGTCGGACGTGAAGGAAAATATGCCATAGTAAAATTGCCATCAGGAGAAGTAAGAAGAGTATTGTTGACTTGCAAAGCAGTCATAGGACGTGCTTCAAACCCTGATCATGGGCTGGAAGTAATGGGAAAAGCAGGTAAAACCAGATGGTTGGGCAAGAGATCAAGAGTAAGAGGGGTAGCAATGAACCCTGTAGATCACCCGATGGGTGGTGGTGAAGGTAGGGCTTCAGGAGGTCATCCAAGATCCAGAACCGGCATCATGGCAAAAGGACAGAAAACCAGAAGCGTTAAGAAGGCTTCAAGTAGATTAATTATTTCAAAACGTAAGTAATCATTATCAGCAAATGGCTAGATCAATAAAAAAAGGACCTTATGTATATCACAAGCTTTACGAAAAAGTCGTAAAAGCATCTGAAAGTAATAAAAAATCTGTGATTAAGACATGGTCGAGAGCTTCAATGATTATACCTGATATGATAGGTCAAACAATTGCAGTTCACAATGGCAAGACTTTTATCCCTGTATTTGTGACAGAAAACATGGTAGGTCACAAGTTGGGAGAATTTTCCCTGACCAGAACATTCAGAGGTCATAGTGGTAATAAAAAATAACAAGAATTAGCAAAAGCGAAAAATAGTAGAAATGGAGGCACATGCAAAACTTAGAAATTGTCCGATGTCAGCTCGAAAGATGCGATTGGTGGTTGACAATATCAGAGGCAAATCCGTAGATGATGCCCTTAATATATTGAAATATACAAACAAGGAAGCAGCCGGATGGGTAGAAAAACTTTTGTTGTCGGCAGTATCCAATTGGGCTTCAAAGTCTGACGTGGCAAGTCCTGAAGATTACAGATTGTTTGTCAAAACTGCCTTCGTTGATGGTGGTTCAGTTTTAAAGAGATTCAGACCGGCACCTCATGGAAGGGCTAACAGAATCAGAAAAAGAATGAACCACGTAACATTAGTAGTCGAGAATAAATTAGAAATCCAAGATTAAAATATAAAACATCAGTTCATGGGTCAAAAGACAAATCCAATAGGAAACAGACTTGGTATCATCAGAGGATGGGATTCAAGTTGGTTTGGTGGTAAAGAGTTTGGTCAGAAAGTCGTAGAAGACGAACAAATCAGAGTTTACCTGAACGCTCGAATTCAAAAGGGTGGTCTTTCAAAAATTGTAATTGAAAGAACGCTTAAAAGAATCACCGTTACTATGCACACTTCAAGACCGGGTATCATTATTGGTAAAGGCGGTCAGGAAGTGGATAGGATTAAAGAAGAGTTGAAAAAACTCACCAGTAAAGATGTTCAGATCAATATAATCGAAATCCGACGTCCTGAATTAGATTCTGCTATAGTAGGTGAAACTATTGCAAAGCAGATCGAGTCCAGAATAAACTATAAAAGAGCCATTAAAATGAGTATCCAATCTGCGATGAGAGCAGGTGCAGAGGGTATCAAAGTCAGAGTGAGCGGAAGACTTAATGGTGCAGAGATGGCAAGAAGTGAGGAGTTTAAAGATGGTAGGACACCATTGCATACATTCAGAGCGGATATAGATTACTCTATCAAAGAAGCTTTGACAGTTTATGGTAAAATTGGGATTAAAACCTGGATTTGTAAAGGTGAAGTCCTTGAGAAAAGAGACCTTTCTCCAAATGTAACTGCTGGAAAAGCAAATACAGATGGTGGAGGAGATATTAGAGAAAGAGGAGATAGAGACCACAGAGGCGGAAGAGGAGAAAGAGGAGGAGATAGAAATGAAAGACGTGGTGGTGGAGGAGGAGATAGAAGAGGAGGACAAGGCGGACAGGGAGGACAAGGAGGAAATAGAAAAAGATAAAATAATTTTGTAAATTTATATTACCTTTGCGCCACTTTTTGAAAAAGGTAAAGTTTTTAAACGATAACAGATATGTTACAACCAAAAAGAACGAGGTACAGAAAACAGCATAAAATGAACCCCAAAGGCATAGCCGTTAAGGGTAGCACAATATCTTTTGGTTCATTTGCTTTAAAGTCCATGGAAATTGGCAGAATTACAAACAGACAACTTGAGTCTGCAAGGATTGCCATGACCAGATATATGAAAAGGGAAGGAAAGGTTTGGATCAGAATATTTCCGGACAAACCTATCACCAAGAAGCCTCAGGAAGTGCGTATGGGTAAGGGTAAAGGAGCTTTGGATCATTGGGTAGCAGTCATCAAACCTGGTAAAATAATGTTTGAGATTGATGGTGTGCCAGCTGAAATTGCGGTAGAAGCATTAAGACTTGCAGCTCAAAAATTACCTGTGTTGACTAAAACAGTTGTTAGAGTAGATTATAGCGAATAATATAAAAAGTTAGCTGATTATGGCATCAAAAAAATTTTTAGAGTTGCAGACAATGTCTGTCGAATCTATTGGAACTGAGCTTAGCCAGTCAATGACTGACCTGAATCGCATGAAATTTGATCATGGTGCTAAAGGTTTGGAAAATCCATTGGAATTAAAAAGTCTTAGGAGGGATGTAGCAAGACTGCAAACCGAGTTGAGAGACAGAGAGTTGAAGGCTATGTCGGCTGAAGATCTTGCTAAGAGATCAAAAATCAGATTCAGAAGAAAGTAATCATAAAATAATAAGTCCAATGACTGAAAATTTATTAAACAAAATAAGAATAGGCGTGGTATCCAGTGCTAAAATGGATAAAACAGTGACTGTTTTGATTGAAAGAAAATTGAAACACCCTATTTATGGTAAATTCGTGAAGAAGTCAAAAAAATTCTTTGTTCACGACGAAAAAAATGAGTGTACCGAAGGTGATACTGTAAAAATTACAGAAACCAGGCCCTTAAGTAAAATGAAGAGCTGGAGACTTGTTGAAATTGTTGAAAAAGCGAAATAATTAAATTAACTAGTCATGATCCAAACAGAGTCAAGATTAAAAGTTGCAGATAACAGTGGAGCAAAAGAGGTCCTTTGTATCCGAGTATTAGGTGGAACAAGACGAAGATATGCATCAGTTGGTGATAAAATCGTCGTAGCAGTAAAGTCAGCTACACCTACCGGTATTAAAAAAGGTACTGTAACTAAAGCAGTTATTGTCAGGACCAGCAAAGAAATCAGAAGAAAAGATGGTTCATATATCAGATTTGATGATAATGCAGTAGTACTACTGAATGCGGCAGATGAGCCAAGAGGAAGCCGTATATTCGGACCTGTGGCAAGAGAGTTGAGAGATCGTGATTATATGCGTATTGTATCATTAGCACCTGAAGTGCTCTAATAAAATTTTATATCATGACTGATTCAAAAAGATTTGCACCAAAATTGCATATTAAGAAAGGGGATAATGTAATCGTTATCGCTGGCTCCAGTAAGGGAGATAAAGGTGAAGTTAAATTGGTAATCCCAAAAGAAAACCGTGCAATTGTGGTTGGAGTTAATATGGTCAAAAAACATATCAAATCTACTCAGGACAATCCTGGGGGTATAAATGAGATGGAAGCACCTATTCATATTTCAAACCTTAAGCTTATTGATCCTAAATCAGGTGTGCCTACAAGAATTGGCAGAAAAGTGGTGGATGGGAAATCAGTAAGATATTCTAAAAAATCAGGAGAAATTATCAAGTAATGAGCTATATACCTAGACTTAAGCAAAAATACAGGGAAGAGATCGTCTCCAAATTGAATGAACAATTTGGGTATAAGACTATCATGCAGGTGCCTAGACTTGAAAAGATATGTATCAATCAAGGTGTTGGTTCTGCTACCCAGGACAAAAAACTTGTCGACAATGCAATAAACGAGATGACTACCATTACAGGTCAAAAGGCTGTTTCTACAATTGCCTCTAAGTCTATTTCCAACTTTAAGTTGAGAGAGTTTATGCCTATTGGTGCAAGAGTAACACTCAGAAATAAAAAAATGTATGAATTCCTTGATAGACTCGTAACAGTGGCATTACCACGAGTAAGAGACTTTAAAGGCATAAATGACAAGAGTTTTGACGGAAGAGGAAATTATTCTCTTGGTGTTAAAGAACAAATTATTTTCCCGGAGATCGACATTGACAAAGTAAATAAAATCACCGGTATGGATATTAGCTTTGTTACAACTGCCAAAACTGATGCTGAAGCCCTGGCTTTGCTTAAAGAGTTAGGATTACCTTTTAAAAATCAAAAGAATTAACTTTCCATGGCTAGAAAATCCGTTATAGCAAGAGAAATTAAAAGAGAAAGATTAGTAGCTAAATATGCTGATTTGAGAAAAAAACTTAAAGAAGCAGGCGATTATGAAGCCCTTGATAAATTACCAAAAAATTCTTCTAAAGTACGTTTACACAATAGATGCAAACTTACAGGAAGACCTAAAGGATACATGAGACGATTTGGAATCAACCGTGTGACTTTCAGGAAAATGGCAAATGAAGGTCTTATTCCGGGTATCACAAAAGCAAGCTGGTAATAATTTATAACATAGAATTTAGTTTTCAAAAAATGATAGTAACAGATCCAATTGCAGATTATTTGACCAGAATCAGAAATGCACAGATGGCAGGTCATAAAATAGTGGAGATTCCTTCATCCAATATGAAAAAGTCTATCACTGAAATACTTTATGATCATGGTTACATACTCAAATACAAATTTGATGATGCTGCCGGAAAACAGGGAGTGATCAGTATTGCATTAAAGTATGATCCGATCTCAAAAAAACCTGTAATCAGAGAATTGGGAAGAATATCTACTTCAGGTCTACGTCAGTATTCAGGTGCTAAGGAAATACCAAAGATCATCAATGGACTAGGTATATCTATTGTTTCTACCTCTAGAGGTTTAATGACCGACAAACAGGCTAGAAAAGAGAATATCGGAGGTGAATTGATCTGTTATATTTATTAATTTAAAATAATTATTTATAGTCATGTCTAGAATTGGCAAAGCTGTAATTAGCATACCTTCGGGTGTATCAGTGGATGTAAGTAAAGGTAACTTTGTGACTGTAAAAGGTGCCAGAGGTTCTTTGACTGAACAAATAAATCCTGAATTGAATATCAAAATTGAGGATGGCACCCTGAGTGTAGAAAGACCAACAGATCAAAAAAGACATAGGGAGTTGCATGGACTTTCCAGATCACTCATTAACAATATGATGACGGGAGTTTCTTCAGGATTTTCAAAGCAGATGGAATTAGTGGGTGTTGGATATCGTGTGAGTAACACCGGGAATCTCCTTGAATTGCTTATCGGATACTCACACCCTATATATTTTATGATACCATCTGAGATCAAACTTACTACAAAAATGGAAAAAGGTGAAAACCCAACCATTATAATGGAAGGATCAGACAAACAGCTTTTGGGTCAGGTGTGTGCCAAAATACGTACGTATAGGAAACCAGAACCTTATAAAGGAAAAGGTATCAAATTTACTGGCGAGAGTATCAGAAGAAAAGCAGGGAAAACATCAGGTAAAAAATAATCAAATAATACAAAGCCATCAAAAATGGACAGTAAATTATATAATAGGACAAGAGTCAAATACAGAATCAGAAAGAAGGTTAGTGGTGTTAGCCAAAAGCCGAGATTGTCTGTATTTAGAAGCAATAAAGAGATTTATTGCCAGTTAATTGATGATGTGAATGGAGTAACAATTGCCGCCGCATCATCAAAAGGATTAAAAGTAGCCGGTACAAAAATTACCGTCGCTGCAGAAGTAGGTAAGATTCTTGCTTCAAAAGCAAAAGCTGCCGGAATTGAAAAAATAGTTTTTGACCGAGGCGGATACTTGTATCATGGCAGAGTTAAATCTTTGGCTGATGGAGCCAGAGAAGGTGGTTTAATTTTTTAAAAAAAAATATATATGTCAGCACCAGTAAAAGTAAATCAACAAGCCGAATCTGAACTGAAAGAAAAGCTAGTAAACCTTTCAAGAGTTGCGAAGGTAACTAAAGGTGGACGTACCTTCAGTTTTTCTGCTCTTGTTGTGGTAGGTGATCGCAATGGAAGTGTAGGTCATGGCCTTGGTAAAGCATTGGATGTATCAGAGTCTATTCAGAAGGCAGTGCAAGATGCAAAAAAGAACATGGTTAAAGTAGCTTTAAATAAAGGAACGATACCTCATGAGCAAAAGGGAAAGTATGGCGCTGGTAAGGTATTGATAAAACCTGCAGCTGACGGTACAGGAGTAATTGCTGGTGGAGCCATGAGAGCGGTGTTGGAAATGGCAGGTATTCACAATGTATTGGCTAAATCACAAGGATCTTCAAACCCTCATAATGTTGTCAAAGCTACAATCGATGCGTTGACAAAAATTAGAGATTCAAAAGAAATTGCAAGAAACCGTGGTATTGATTTGAAAAAAGTATTTGAAGGCTAAATCTAAAATCTGAGAAAATGGGAAATATCAAAATCACTCAAGTTAAGAGTATTATTGACAGAAGCAAGCGCCAGAAAGCAACAATTGAATGTTTAGGCATAAAAAAGCTCAATCATACTGTTGTTAAGGAAGCGAATCCTCAGATTATGGGTATGGTAGCTAAAGTTGCCCATCTTATAAAAATTGAGCATTGCTGATAATTTGAAGAGTAGTATCCAAAAATAATGTCAAAGTAAATAGTTATTTTTTCATTTTTTGGTAATTTTTTTTAACAGTTGGATTTCAATTTAATTATATATATAAATCTAATTGTCAATTTAGAGTAAAGATGGAGATTTGTTATCTATTCCATCGTGAAATTTAAAAAAATAGAAAAATAAACAGATGAAACTCCCACGACAGCAGTCGCTCGAAATGGAGAATGGTTTTTGGGTGTTCCATCTGACATTTATAACATGCATTCTGAGAGTGCCAAACACAAAATAAACAGATGAAATTACATAATTTGACGCCTGCTGCAGGATCTGTAAAAAAAGAAAAAGGCAGGCTTGGACGTGGTGAAGGATCAGGTTCAGGTGGAACAGCATCAAAAGGACATAAAGGCGCAAAAGCCAGATCTGGTTTCAAGAGTAAGAGGGCTTTTGAAGGTGGTCAAATGCCTATCCAGATGCGTCTTCCTAAAAGAGGTTTCAAAAATATCAATCAGGTTTCATATGTAGCGATCAATGTTTCCAGGTTACAAGAGATTCATGACAATTATGGTCTGACTGATATTACAAAAGTTGCCTTATACAATGAAGGTATCATCAACAGAGGAGAAAAAGTTAAGATTTTGGGTAATGGAGAGCTTTCTGCCAAGCTTAATGTTACTGTTGATGCATATTCTGCAAGTGCAAAAAGTAAAATAGAAGCTGCAGGCGGTACTGTCAATGCATAATAAGATACATCATGAAAAAGTTTATTGAAACACTAAAAAATATCTGGAGTATTAAGGAGTTAAGAGATAAGATCACATTTACTCTTATCATACTTGCAGTATTCAGATTGGGTTCTTATATTGTATTGCCTGGCGTAAATGCCTTGGCTTTGGAGACAGCATCTTCAGGTAGAAAAGCGAATGATTTACTCCAGCTGATAAACACTTTTACAGGAGGTGCATTCAATCAGGGTTCAATATTTGCTTTAGGTATCATGCCATATATTACTGCTTCTATCATTGTGCAGTTATTGGGTTTTGCAGTACCATATTTCCAGAGATTACAGCAAAAAGAAGGTGAATCAGGTAGAAAAAGAATCAATCAGATCACTCGGTTTCTTACAGTGCTAATCACCCTTGTACAGGGTAGCGGATACATTTTATATCTCAACACTACTCCGGGAGCAGTAGATCCAAGTATCAACCCTACAGTATTTTGGTTTACCAATATGGTTACACTGGCCACGGGAACAGTGTTCTGTATGTGGTTGGGTGAAAAAATTACCGATAGAGGTATTGGTAATGGTATTTCTCTCCTGATTATGGTAGGTATTATCGCTAAATTGCCTCAGGCTTTTGCAGCAGAAGTTATATCTCAAATCACAAACAACAAGTGGATACCACTTATTCTTGAATTTATAGTATTCTTCTTCATAATCATTGCCACTATATTAATTGTGCAAGGGGTTAGAAAAATTCCGATTCAGGCTGCAAAAAGAATGGTGGGTCGTACTGCAGGAGCACCCGCAGCAGGGGCAAATGACTTTATAAATTTAAAGTTGAGTGCAGCAGGAGTAATGCCGATTATCTTTGCTCAGGCGATTATGTTTTTGCCTCTTACCGGTGCTCAATGGGTTACCAGCAATGCGGGTGTTCAATCTGATCTGTTGTTGAAGTTTAATGACCCGATGTCTATGGCTTATAATGTGGTATTTTTTATATTGATAGTTATTTTTACTTACGTTTATACTGCTTTGATTGTAAATCCACAACAATATGCTGAGTATCTT
The DNA here is from genome assembly GCA_016718205.1 of Saprospiraceae bacterium. Lineage (GTDB taxonomy): Bacteria > Bacteroidota > Bacteroidia > Chitinophagales > Saprospiraceae > OLB9. The sequence goes on along the minus strand of JADKEB010000020.1, from coordinate 49,220 downwards.
AAGAGGATGAATTCTTTTATACCAGGTATAAAACCCGGTCAGGACACTCAGGATTATATTGACACATTAACTACAAGGATAACACTTCCGGGAGCTATCTTTATTGGGTTGATTGCAATTTTGCCTGCAATAGTAGCTTATGCCGGGGTGAATGTGGCATTTTCGTATTTTTTCGGAGGCACTTCATTATTGATCTTAGTCGGTGTTGTGTTGGATACACTGCAACAGATAGAAAGTTATCTGCTCATGAGAAAATATGACGGACTTGTCAAATCAGGGAGAATTCAGGGTAGAAGTAGTCAGGGTATCACGATAGGAGCAGGAATGTAATATCAGAATGATTTATTACAAGACAAATGAAGAAATAGAATTAATGAGGCAAAGCAATTTACTGGTAAGTAAAACGCTGGCACATATAGCTGAAATCCTAAAAGTAGGAAAAAATAGCAAACAAATTGATAAATCGGCTGAAGAGTTTATAAAGGATCATGGAGGTAAGCCGGGTTTTAAAGGCTATCGAGGATTTCCGGCGACCTTGTGTATGTCAATCAATGATGCAGTAGTGCATGGAATTCCATCTGACAGGGTTTTTACGGAAACAGACATAGTTTCTATCGATTGCGGTGTTGTGCTCAATGGCTTTTATGGTGATGCGGCATTCACTTTCGCATTCAAAAATATCACTCCGGAAGTCAGGAGATTACTTAAAGTGACAAGAGAATCTTTATATAAAGGTATATCAGCTGCAGTGATCGGAAATAGAGTCGGGGATATAAGTTTTCACATCCAACATTATTGTGAAAAAATCCATGGTTATAGCATTGTTCGCGAACTAGTAGGTCATGGTGTGGGACGCAACCTGCACGAGGATCCTGAAGTTCCTAATTTTGGACAGCGAGGCAAAGGCCCGATACTAAAAGATGGCTTGGTTCTTGCAATCGAACCGATGGTAAATTTGGGAGTCAGAGGGGTAAAGCAGCTCAATGATGGGTGGACTATCCTGACAAAAGATGGAAAGCCTTCTGCCCATTATGAACATAGTGTAGCGATACGAAAAGATGGACCGGATATACTCTCTGATCACTCTTATATTGATGAATCAATTAAAAAAAATGACGAAATCGTGGATATCTCGATAAATTTATAGATATTTGCGCTCCAATTTGAAAAATGGCAAAACAAGACCTGATAAAACTCGACGGAATAATAGAAGAAGCCCTATCAAACGCAATGTTTAGGGTGAGACTGGAGAGTGGACACCTGATAACCGCCACAATCTCTGGAAAAATGAGAATGCATTATATCAGGATATTGCCAGGGGATAAAGTTGCTGTAGAAATGTCTCCTTACGACTTGTCAAGAGGAAGAATAAATTACAGATATAAATAACAGACTAAAGGCTTAATACAATGAAAGTACAGGCATCAATTAAAAAGCGATCAGTAGATTGCAAAATAGTTAGAAGAAAGGGGAAGCTTTATATTATAAATAAAAAGAACCCTAAATTTAAACAAAGACAAGGATAATAAAACGAAATTATGGCACGTATCGCTGGTGTAGATTTACCAAGAAACAAAAGAGGAGTCATTGGCTTGACATATATCTATGGTATAGGTCCTACTTTGGCCAAAAAAATCCTGTCATCTGCAAGTGTATCTGAGGATACCAAAGTAAGTGATTGGTCGGATGAAAATATAAAGTTCATTTCCAGATTTATTCAGGACGAATTCAAAGTGGAAGGTGAATTAAGAAGTGAGGTGCAATTAAGTATAAAAAGGCTTATGGATATCGCTTGTTATCGTGGGATCCGACATAGGAAGGGGCTACCTGTAAGAGGGCAAAGCACTAAGACTAATGCTCGTACCCGAAAAGGTAAAAAGAAGACTGTAGCAAATAAAAAGAAAGCAACTAAATAATAGTTAATATATATTCATTATGGCTAAAGGTAAAAAAGTCAGTAAAAAAAGAGTAGTGAAAGTCGAGTCAGAAGGCTTGGCATTTATACACGCATCTTTCAACAATATCATCATATCTCTTTGTAACAGAGCCGGTCAGGTTATATCTTGGGGTTCTGCAGGTAAGTCCGGGTTCAGAGGTAGTAAGAAGAATACACCATATGCTGCTCAAATGGCTGCAAACGGAGCATCCCAAACAGCGTACGAAGCTGGATTAAGAAATGTGGAAGTTTTTGTAAAGGGTCCGGGTGCTGGTAGAGAATCTGCCATCAGAGCTATTGATTCTTCAGGCATCAAAGTCACAAGGATCAAAGATATGACACCTGTGCCTCATAATGGTTGCAGACCACCAAAGAAAAGAAGAGTTTAATCATAATTATTATACTAAAATCCATTTATAATGGCAAGATATACAGGTCCTACTACTAAGAAGGCAAGAGCATTTGGAGAACCGATTTTTGGTTATGATAAAGCTTATGAAAAAAGAAAGTATCCTCCGGGCCAACATGGTCAAATGAAGAAGCGTAAGCAAAGGACGGATTACGCCATAGAGCTCAATGAAAAGCAAAAAGCAAAATATACGTATGGTGTATTGGAAAGACAGTTTAGAAATCTGTTTGAGAAAGCTGCTGCAAAATCCGGAGTAACAGGTGAGATATTGCTTCAATTGCTGGAATCGAGACTGGATAATGTTGTATACCGTATGGGTATTGCTAAGACGAGAAGAGCTGCTCGTCAGTTAGTTACGCACAGACATATCATGGTGGATGGTATACTTTGTAATATTCCATCTATGCTTTTGAAGCCAGGTACTGTTGTATCAGTAAGAGGAAAGTCAAGAAATATTGACATCATACTCAGTAATGTGAAGGCTAAAAAGGATGGCTCAAAGACCTACGGATGGATAGAATGGAATGGTGATAAAATGGAAGGAAGGTATCTTGCACATCCTGAAAGGGAAAAAATCCCTGAAAATATAAACGAGCAACTTATTGTAGAATTATATTCTAAATAATTTATTGGCTGTCTTTTTAGGCGGCCTGCTTCTTTTTTATAAATAAGAAAAAAAAATATAAATGAGTATTCTAAATTTTCAAAAACCAGACAAGATCTTATTACAAAAAGCTGATGATTTTGATGGCGTTTTTGAATTTAAACCGTTGGAGCCTGGTTTTGGACAGACTATAGGAAACTCACTGAGAAGAATACTTCTTTCTTCATTGGAAGGTTATGCCATTTCTGCTATTAGGATAGCGGGAGTAGATCATGAGTTTTCTACTATCAAGGGAGTTGTAGAAGATGTAGTCGATATTATTCTAAACCTGAAGCAGGTAAGATTAAAGCCTGTGGTGGTTTCTGAAGATTCAGATGAAGAGAAACTCTATGTTACCATTTCAGGTAAAGATAAGTTTGTAGCCGGAGATATTGAGGCTGCAACCAATATTTTTAAGGTAATGAATCCGGATTTGTACATATGTACTATGGAACCGAATGTAACTCTTGAAATCGAATTTACCATTACAAAGGGTCGTGGATATGTACCTGCAGATGAGAATCTTCCAAAAGATGCTTCTATCGGTGTCATACCGATGGATGCGATATATACTCCGGTCAAAAAAGTAGCTTTTAAAGTGGAGAATACGCGTGTTGGTCAGAGGACGGATTATGAAAAGATGACTATTGAGCTGAAAACTGACGGTACTATTCACCCGGAAGACGCACTTAAAGAAGCTTCAAGAATTATGATTCAGCATCTTATGCTGATCACTGATGAAAATATCACCTTCAATGATTCTTCATCACGTCAGGATGATGTAGTGGATGAGCATATCCTTCACATGCGTAAATTGCTTAAGACATCTCTTGAAGATCTCGATCTATCCGTCAGAGCATACAACTGTCTGAAGGCAGCTAAGATCAATTCACTAGGTGAGATGGTCAAATTTGATATGCATGAACTTCTGAAATTCCGAAACTTTGGTAAGAAGTCTTTGGTAGAAATAGAAGAACTTTTACAGCAAAAAGGTCTTACATTTGGAATGGACCTTTCTAAATATAAACTTGACGAAGAATAATCGTTTCGGCCCTTAACTGGATTGTATTTTTTAAATAGTATGAAACGTTGCTTCTAAGAGTCGCAGGCCGAAGGATGACTCTAGCAATAGTGGTACGCAAACTTTAAGTCAATGAGACACGGTAAAAAATTTAACCATCTGGGTAGAAAAAAGGGTCATAGAGACGCCTTATTACTTAACATGGCCAATTCGTTGATTCTGCACAAAAGAATCACCACGACAGTTGCAAAGGCAAAAGCTTTAAGAGTTTTTGTCGAGCCTATCATTACGAGATGTAAAGATAATACAACTCATTCAAGGAGAATGGTCTTTGCTGACCTTCAAAATAAGAATGTAATCATTGAGCTATTTGACAATGTAGCTCCAAAAGTCGCAGACAGACCAGGTGGATACTGCAGAATCATCAAAACCGGATTTAGAAAAGGTGACGGTGCAGAAACAGCTATGATCGAGCTTGTCGATTTCAATGATGTGATGAAGGCAAAAACAGCAACTACGAAAGTTGGTACAAGAAGAGGAAGAAGAAAAGGAGGAAGCGGAGAAGGAACTAGCACAGACGTAGTGACAGGAGTGGCGGCAACAGCCGCCGCAGCTACAGTTGCTGCACCTGAAGTGATTGACGAAATTGCATCAAACGAAGAAGAATAGATATTTCTGAGAATATAACGTTAGGTAGTAGTGTAAAAAAGGGGCAAGTCTCACGAAATGCCCCTTTTTTATTTTAAAATTTTGACATGATACTACATCATTTTTTCATAAATTTTGTATACGGTAGTTTTTTACTTGCGATACGCATGACTTCGGCTACTAATTGATCAGAAGAACTAAATAGTCCACCTGATAGGGTATGGCTGAAGTTCCAAATCATTTTTTTAGTGGACCTGTCATGCAGCTCCATATTAACAACAATTTGGTTGGTCGTACCAAACCCAAATAATACAGTCGTAAAAATGGCGGCCCCGGTTGACATAGGTTTAGACAGTTTATAATTTGATGTTAGCACTGCATCTACCTACAAAATTTCATTGAGTTGGGCAGGAGTCAAGAATTTTTCTTCATCTTCAGCTTTCTTGTTTTTTGCAAAAGATGTTGAAGCATCGAGAATATTCACATGAATTTTGTTATCATTTTTTCTTTTCAAAAGCCAGGATACCATTTCAAACTGAAAAATTTCAGCTTCCTTTTCTGACATTTTGATGAGTTCATCAGCTGTAATTTTTTTTTGGGGAGGGATAGAAACCTTCGGAATTGCAACAGCAATTATTTTATGTCTATTTGAAATTTTTTCAGCATCAGGGCTATAATAGACCTTAGCACAAGACGACAATAATAAGCTTAAGAACAGAGCCATTACCAAATTATTGTTTTTCATATTTTGTATTATTTACTGTAAAGATAGCAGGTATGATTAATATAAAAAGGTGTTTCCTATAAATTTTTGTAATTTTGCTCTATTATTGACCTACATCACAAAATGCCCAGTCAACAAACAGATCAATTGATACAACTTGTCAGATCAATGACAAAAGCTGAAAAGCGTAGTTTCAGATTGTATGTCAATCGAGATAATAATGCTCATGATAAGTTGTTCATGCAGTTATTCGATTACATAGATTCAGGAAAAAAGTACAATGAATCAGACCTGTTGAAAAAGATACCACAAATCAAAAGGGCGCAACTTTCAAATATCAAAGCCAATCTGCTTAAACAAATACTTTCAAATATCCGACATTTACATAAGCAGGATTATAGTGATATTTCAATAAGAGAGTTGCTGGATTATGCCCGAATTTTGCAGACAAAAGGTATGACTCAATCGAGTCTCGATATGCTGGAAAAAGCTAAAAAGATAGCCGAAAATAGTCACGAAACGCTACTCTTATATCATATCCTGGACGAAGAGAGAAAAATAGAAACGCAATATATCACCGGGAGTTCTACAACAAAAGCCATAGAGCTGAGTGATGAGAGTGTAAGGTTACTTAAAAGAGTGGGACTCAGAGATAAATTGAGTAATCTTTCAATCATGCTATATGGTATGTACCTGAAATACGGGTATGTAAGAGGTAAAAAAGATTTCGAAGTGTTAAAAGATTATTTTTATGCCCATCTGCCTGAAGTCAAAGCTCATAAACTGGGTTTTTATGAAAAAATATACTACTATCAATCACTGGTTTGGTATTATCACATGATCCAGGATTTTTTGAATTATTATAAATTTTCGCAAAAATGGGTAGATAGTTTCGAGCTTACTCCACACATGAAGCAGGAAGATCCGGTCTTGTACTTTAAAGGTTTGCACAATGCTCTGAATGCTTTGTATATGGCCAATAAAAGAGATAAGTTTTTATTGAGTTATGACAAATTTGTTGAACTGGAAAATGACCAACTCACCGAAGCTCAGCACTTAAACTTTAAGCTATTCAGATACATTCATTTGCTGAATAAAATATTTCTTACAGGAAATTATGATCAGGGTGTAAAAGAAATTGAAGAGGTCAGCTCACTGCTCATGTCAGGAAAACACCATTGGGATGTCAATAGGGAGATGGTGTTTCAATATAAACTTGCATGTGTATATTTTGGGGCCGACGACTTCAATAATGCGATAGGTCACCTCAATAAAATTATCAACAGCCCTATTGGGGGTTTGAGGGAAGATATTCAGTGTTTTGCCAGAATTCTCACTCTGATCAGTCATTATGAGCTCGGCAATGATTTCTTTTTGAGTTATCAGATAAAAACGGTTTTCAGATTTTTAAATAAAATGGATGATCTCCAGGCAGTGCAGCGAGAAATGTTGGGATTTTTGAGAAAAACACCGATGATGACAAGAAAGGACTTAAAAAGTGAATTTATGAAATTAAGAGCAAGATTGGTTAAATATCAACAGGATCCATATGAGAGAAGGCCTTTCCTTTACCTCGATATCATCTCCTGGCTTGACAGTAAGATTCAGAATAGAAGGATTCAGGAAATCATCAGAGAAAAACTCGCAGTGAAAAGTCGAAGCCATTAAAATAATAATACCTAAATATCTTCTTGTATGATCGGTTATATCTTTTTCAGGTTATCTACGGTATTGTTCAGTATAATACCATTTGGAATTCTGTATAAAATATCGGATTTTTTATCCTGGTTTTTGTACAGTGTGGTACGGTACAGAAGGGATGTAGTAGAAAAGCAGCTCAAAGCAAGTTTTCCGGAAAAAACTGATGATGATCTAAAAAAGATTGCAAAAAAATCCTATGATAATCTTGGAGATATAATAGTGGAAAGCCTCAAAGGTTTTACTATGCCAAAATCTGAATTTCTCAAAAGATACCACTTTGTCAATCCTGAGGTGTCACTTAAATATACACAACAAGGCAGATGTGTCATCCACTCAGCAGCACACTATGGGAACTGGGAATGGGGAGTTATAACTTATGCCCTATCTTTTCCAAATCCATCTTTAGGTTTTTATAAGCCCTTGTCAAATAAATACAGCGAGGAGTATGCAGCAAAAAAGCGAGGTAGGTTTGGTTTTATCATGGTTCCTATACAAAATACATCCAAAGGTTTTGAACAATATAAAAACGATGGAGCAACCTTTGTGCTTGTCAGTGATCAAAGTACCTGGTCTGATAATGCTCATTGGGTGACTTTTTAGGTCAGGACACTGCCTGCCCACCAGGGGCGGACAAATATTCCAGAATGCTTTGTTGTCCGGTTTTCTATGTGCATATACAACGAATGACACGTGGTCACTATGATGTTACTTTGCATGAGCTTACAGATGGAACAGAAGATCTGGCTGAAGGTATAATCACAGAAAGGTTTATGAAAAAATTGGAATCAATCCTTCAGCAAAGACCGGAAGACTGGCTGTGGTCTCATAAGAGATGGAAGAAGAAACGTATTACAGGGCAATAGTATCCTAATAAAGTTAGCTCAGTTTTTTTAAAAGAAGTAATTTCTTTTTGGATGACCAACCCTACCAGTATGGAGGTCAAATGTTCCTAATCAAGGATGGAAAATCCTTTCGATATGGAGCATTTATTATCAGATATTTTCAAAAATCTGATCCCTTGAGTTTGGTGGATGTAGCTTTCCAAAAGTAGTCTTTGAGATCCTCCGAATTCAGGTTTTACGTATCTGTTCAGTATGGATTTTCCATCCATATCATATATTTGTAAATTAAGTTTGTCTTTAAATCCAGAAAAGTAATCGACCACAAAGTCGTCACCAATGTGTGAGATTTTGTTGATAGCCAGATGACAACTGCAATTAAACCTCTTCTGAAATGTTGTTGCGGCTTTAAACATATTGAGCCTTCCCTCGCTTACTGTACGGGACATTAGGGTAGAGCGCATATCAGTTGTTAACATTATGATTTCTTTGATGGCAAGAATGGCTTTTGTCGGATCTTGTTGAAGTAGGGTTTGAAAAGAATCACAAGGAATGGAATATAAAAAAGATACAGCACCTGCCAACATAGGAATTTAAAACTTCTCAGACAAAAATCAATCTTCACTATGCTGCCAAACCCTGACATAGTCAACATAAAACGTCGAAGGTAGATCTTTATTGTCCGGCAATCCCATCCAGTCTTCCATGATCTCTGCGTCGAAAATAATATGCAATGGGTTGGTGAAATAATCGTTCTTTCGTTCCCAAACCGTTTCGCCGTCTACGTACCATTGAAGCTTTTCAGGTGTCCACAAAAACCCGAATGTGTGGTAATCATCATAAAATTCAAAGGGCATTTTTATTTTTTTTGAGTAGTCTTCAAGCTTCGTTTTTTTCTTATTGACTATGGATTCGACATAGGGAGTTTCATACCTGTGCAAGGTAGCCCAGTAAACTCTGTCAAACTCAGGTTTGCCGGGTTTTCCAAATATTTCAAAAATATCGATTTCTTCTGAAAAACTGCCTTCCCGATATTTTTTATCGGGATTCAATGGATCGTAAAGCCAGAAAGCATTGCATACATTGGCTTTCATGGATTTGCATCGTGCTTCAAAATATCCATATTGTATTCTGTTTTTACTTTTGACAATAGCTGTGGAGTATTTGTCCATGCCCTTGGCTCTGAGTTCGATGTCTACTTTTGTTGAGTCGAGGGCTTTGGCTGTAAGCTCTAGACTTCCTTTTTTTACCTTTACATTTTTGCGGGAGAAATGGGCCGGCTTTCGGCCGGGCCACGCCGGATTAAAATCCCACCATTTGTTTTCATCGAGTTTTTTGGAATTAAACTCATCACTGTATTCTTTTACAAATACCCAATTGCCTTTCAAAGGACAAACGTGGCTTTGAGATGCACCTGAAAACCATTGGAACATCAGCAAAAATACTATAGACAATCTTGAGTTTTTATGCGACATTTTTTTATTTTTTACTCAATAAAACTACTCGAAATTCCTTTCTTTCCAGATAGTAAACCAACGCAATAAAAGCAAGAATCATGGCTGTATTGACCATAAGGTCGCCCCTGAAAACCAAAAAGCTCAATGCACTGATGGCTGAAGCGAAAAGTATATAGACTGCTATTTTGGTGATGTCATAAGACACAGGATAATATTTGTGTCCCAAATACCAGGAAACCAATGCCATGAGTACATAGGTGATCAATGTGGAAATAGCACCTCCCATGATGCCAAAAACAGGAACAAAAATGAATAATGTAATGATGGTGGTGATTGCTCCAACTATGCTTATAAACATCCCGTATCGGGTCATGTCGGTCAGTTTATACCATATAGACAGGTTGTTGTAAATACCGGAGAATAGATTGGCTATCAACAGTACCGGAACAATAAACAGCCCTTCCAGATACATTTTATTTTTAATGATGATGCCTGCAAAGAGATCCAAATATCCGGTGATAATCACTGAAAAAATGCATCCAAAAATCACAAACCACGTCATAATCGTTGAATAGTTGTTTTTTGCATTGGCATTTCCTGCATGTCTGAAGAAAAATGGCTCTGCTCCCAACCGAAATGCCATAATGTACAGCGTCATAAAAACACTTAATTTATAGCATGCGGCGTAAACACCATTCTCTTCTTTACCTATCAAATTTTCAATAAGCAGTTTATCCATGTTTTCATTGATCGTGTAAGCAATTCCACCTATCATAATGGGCCAGCCATATTGTAAAAGTTTGACAATCATGGATTTATCCAGGTGCCATTTGATTTTGATCAGGTACGGGGATAATAACAACAGTGTAAAAACGCTGGCTATTAGATTGGCGGTGATGATGTGAATGACACCTGGTTTGAATGAACCAGTGAATCCAAAAAACTGTAAAAAACTATTTTCAGAAATGACCAGCTTAGGGATGATCATCAAAAAAAGTACTGTAAATAGAAACAGTACCATCACGTTTGTCAGTTTTATACCCGCATAAACCAGTGGCCTTCCTGTCACTCTGAGATAAGCAAACGGGATTACACATATGGTGTCCACCACGGTGGTCAATATCAGGATATATACCAATTTCTGATCGCTGAACCCAAGGAAACCTGCAAACTGCTGGATCAATATGAGACCCAGTAAAAGAAAAATACCGGAAGTGATCAAAAGAATGGTCGCAGCTGAAGCCAGTACTTTGTTTTTATCCGGCTCCTGGGTATAATACCTGAAGAAGGATGTTTCAGTACCCATTGTCAATATCACATTGATAAACGCTGCATATACATACCATTGGGTCTGGTCTGAAAAAGCAGCCTTACCAAGGACATAAGTAAAAATAGCCATGAGCACCAGGTTGATAACTCTGGGAAGAACGGCCGCAACTCCGTATATGATTGTATCTTTAAAGAAAGATTTTAACACTTCGATGATATTTTAAATTCAGATTTTGGTAGACCTAAGATCACAAATGTAATAAAAAAACGGTTTTACTACCGTAACGAATTGAAAATTCTTGATATATGGGATCGAAGTCACAGACTTCGACCATCTGGAGTCACAGACTTCGACCATCTAAGTCGGTACATGCTATTGGTTCATATCTTGAACCACCACAACTTGATGTGCCATTTTGGATTCTCAAGTTTCGAACTCTTCATTTGTAGGTTCAAACATAAAATATCTTGTTTTTCAAGAAAGACGACTTTGATCAATACATGACATTTCAAGGTTTTTGAAATTATTATTTAAAATATGGCAAAATAATTGAACTAATTCAGTAATAATTGGCTTAAATTTATGTCAAAATATTCATTAACTAAATTTTTATAATTATGGGATTTTTAAGTTCTCTTAAGAGATTATTTTTCACTACAGAATCAGTAGCCAAGTCAGCTGTTGATAAAGCAGTTGATTTTACCAAAGAAAAGGCCGGTGATATCGCAGAGTCAGCCAAAGAAACCGTGAGCGACATTTCTGAAAAGACATCCGGTCTTCGTGAATCAGTGATGGAAAAAGCTACCATAGTGCTCGACAAAGCTGAAAATGTGGCAGAAGCAGCTTGGGACAAAACAAAATCAGTCGCTGCAGATGTAGCTACAGCGGCAGAAACAGCTGTGGACACTGTCAGTGATTTAGCTGAAGATGCTACTTTGAAAGCTAAAGAAATGGCCAATGCTGCAGCTGAAAAGATTGACAATGTCGCTGATGTAGCCTGGGACAAAACAAAATCAGTCGCATCGGATGTAGCAGGAGCAGCAGAATCTGCCGTTGATAAAGTAAGTGATGCAGCAGAAGGTGCAGCTGCAAAGGTCAAAGACGTAGCATCCTCTGCTGCTGACACTATAGATCATGTAGCAGAAACAGCCTGGGACAAAACCAAATCAGTCGCATCGGTTGTAGCAGTCGCAGCTGGAACGGCTGTTGACAAAGTAAGCGATGCAGCAGAAAGTACAGCAACCAAAGCAAAGGATGTAGCGTCAGATGCCGGTGAATTTGTACAATCATCGTATGTAAAAACAGCTGAAAGCACCGGGTCTATTATGGATAAGGCTGGTGAAGGAATAGGAAATCTATTTGACAAAACAAAAGCTATTGCCGGTGACGTTGTAGATAAAATTTCTGAAAATGAAATGGTCCAAAAAGCTGGGGATATGGCAGAAAAAGTAGGGGAGAAGGTCTTTGAAGCCGGAAGTGTTGTCGCAGGTAAAGCAGCTGACATCAGCGAAAATGTAGGAGCTAAGGTTTTGGAATCGTCTGATAAAGCCTGGGATAAAATAGGCGAAGCCAAGGATGCAATGGCAGAAAAAGCAAAAGAAGTGGCAGAACAGGTTGGTAAAAAATTTGACGAAACAGTTGAAAAAGCCGAGAAATTTCTGGCTGAAGAAGATGCAAAGCCCAAAAAAGAATTTGCTGACGAAACTTTAACCACAGGCGGAGGCCTTCTGGAAGGAAAAGATGATTTTTTTTCAAAAGCGAGTCAATACGCTGAAGGCAACTATGACGCCTTCAGTGAAGGTAAAATCACTGTGGTAAATCCGGAAGGAACTGCATCAAAAACACCTGCCAGATCAGCCGGACAAGATGATCTTGATGGTGATGGAAATGAGCAGATAGATGATGCAATAATTGTTAAGGATTAACAGTTAAAAGGAATAAATCGGAAAATGACTGATTGGTACATTTGTATTTCAGTCATTTTCCATTGCAAATATGATAATACATGTCGCCACTACTTGTAAACGGTAAAACAGAAAAGGAACTCCTTAAAGCATGCTTGTCAGGTGACAGGTCTGCGCAGAGGGATATTTTCTATCTGTATTCAGGCAAGATGATGGCTGTATGTCAAAGATTTGCAAAAAACAGGCATGAAGCAGAAGATGTTCTTCAGGACGCTTTTGTGAAAGTATTTACACATATGCATGAATTTGCCAATGCAGGGTCCTTTGAAGGATGGGTCAGACGCATCGTCATCAATACTGCCATAAAAAATAATTTAAAAAATCACACTATCTTTCAGGAATTGGATCCTGAACATGTGAAAGAAGATATGGTTCCACCGGAAGTTTTTTCTTCCTTATCTGAAGAAGAGCTTATAAGATTGATTACATCTATACCTGATGGCTACAGAACAGTTTTCAATCTGTATGTCATAGAAGGATTTACACACAAAGAGATCGCGGAAATGCTCCATATTGAAGAAGCTACTTCCCGTTCACAACTTGCAAAAGCACGTCGTTTATTGCAGGAAAAAGTCACCCAATTATATAAACAAGCCGTATGAATACATTAAATAAAATTGTTAAAACCAAACTTTATCATCATGTGGCTGATGTTCCTGATGACATTTGGGACAAAATAGAATCCCGCATGCCGGAGAAAAAAAATGAATTTAGAGTAATTTGGGTTCTGTTTGCTTTCTTTGCATTATTTCTTTCGGGAATTATGACGTACGGCTATTTTAATAATGATGAAATCAAAGAGAGTCTTGAAAGTTCATTAATTAAGAGTAATGAAATTGTCACTACAGCTTCCGGTTTTATACATGAAGATAAAAAGGCTGCCGTTGTAGATACTAAAGTAAAACTTTTTCAATCAAAGAAAAGAGTTGTTAAGTCAGGCACTAGTAATTTGAAAACAAAAGATTTGACTGCTCAATGGTCTGAGAATGTGAAAACTACTGCTGTGGAACAAGTTACTGAAGTGGCATCAAATAATACAGTAAAACAACCTGTTTTGGAAGTGCAAAAAATTGAAAATATTCTTTCCAATAAAACACTAAAGAATTACTATAAAATTGTGATACCAAATATAAAGCTAAGTTCCCAATAGTTACCCTAAAAATCAGCATGATATATAGGACTTTGGGTAAAAACATCAATTGAATATCAAGGTGTTGTTGGTTGTTGGTAAAAATTTCCCATAAATCACTAATTTTGAATTACGAAATGGTGTTTTGGTAATCAAATTTTATAAGTATTTTCCCATTCAATAATTTCAGACCTGTTTATTCCACTCGGATTTTTATGTTGCTTTTATAAAATTCGTCTGAGGTATGCCGACGAGAATTATTTTTTTATAAAGACGTTGATGCACATGTCTTTACTATTAAAATAATTCTATCGCCATTATACTCAATATGAATAAATTTTTATTTTGAGTATAATATTATAATTTCAGTTTTTTTTATAATTTGGCATTTCATATAGAATTATAAAGTTATGTCATCGAAAAGCCACAATCAAAAAGAAAATAATTTGGGTCGCAGGAAGTTTATAAAACAATCTGCGATAACCGCTTCTGCATTTACAATTGTACCCAGTTTTGTTTTGGGAGGTAGTCGCCATATACCACCAAGTGATACCCTGTATCTTGCAGGTATCGGTGCAGGTGGCAAGGGTGCAAGTGATCTCACTGAATGTGCCAAAAGCCCTAATGTAAAAGTGTCATTTCTATGCGATGTAGATGACAGGCAGGCTGTTAAATCCAAACAAAATTTTCCTGGAGCAAAGTTTTACAAGGACTTCAGGAAAATGCTGGATATAGAGCACAAAAACATAGATGCAGTCACTGTATCCACTCCGGATCATACCCACGCAGTAGCAGCTCTTGCAGCCATCGAAAAAGGAAAACATGTCTACGTGCAGAAGCCGCTGACATGGAGCATACATGAAGCCCGAATGCTGACTGAAGCAGCCCGGAAGCATAAAGTGGTGACCCAGATGGGAAATCAGGGAGGATCGGGAAATGACGTCCGAAAAATGAAAGAAATGTATGATGCGGGATTGATCGGGGATGTCACCAGAGTGACAGCATGGACAAATCGACCAGTATGGGTGCAAGGAATATCTGCGCCAAAAGAAAAACAACGGATACCAAAGGAATTGGATTGGAACTTATGGTTAGGTCCGGCTCCACAAACTATGTACAATAAAATGTATGTACCATTCGGCTGGAGAGGATGGACAGCATTTGGTACTGGTGCTGTGGGCGATATGGCATGCCATATTATGGATCCCGCATTCAGAATTTTACCTATTGATTATCCATCCGATGTGGAGTGTAGTTTTGCTACTCCATGGTCCGGATTTTTTCAGGAGATGATGATTCCGGAAGCCTTTCCTTCTGCATCAATGATGTACTTTACTTTCCCCGGCAAAAATGGCAAACCAGACATAAAGCTCACCTGGATAGATGGTGGGTTAAAACCTGAAAGGCCAGAAGAACTTGGTGCAGATGAAGCTTTAGGAGGCTGGGATGGAGGTATCATATTTGAAGGGACTAAAGGAAAACTGATGGCAGACTGCTACGGTCAGAATCCCCGATTGCTTCCGACTTCACTCATGAAAGATCTGGTAGTTCCTGAGAAGGAGGCACGTGTTCCTGAGGGACATTATCTTCAGTGGGTCAATGCCTGTTTAAAAGGTTATGACAATGCTACGGTTAGTTCACCATTTGATTATGCAGGACCATTTACAGAAGCTATGTTGCTGGGTGTGCTGGCTATGAGGAGTTATTATCTCAAGGAAAACGATAAATATCCTGCTCGCCGAAAACTCCTATGGGATGCCCAAAACATGAAAGTCACCAACGTGGATATGGCCAATAGCCTGGTGAAAAGGGAGCCACGGCTAGGGTGGTAGGTATGATCGATATCAAAGATTTCGATAATCACATCAATCAGTTGTCAATAGCAGATTGGAATAAATTATTTTCTTTAAAAACTGAAATCGCCATTGCTGAAAATTATGGTACCTTATGCGGAGGCGAACAGCTAGATACAGGAGTATTTACTTTCCCTTATTGGGAGAAATCAGAAATTGTAGAAAAAGCAGTCCATGTTATTTTGACCCTTCAACTTACACCGGTTTTTGACTGGGCATCATGGTCAGAAGGGAAAAGCATATTACTGAATGCTGACTTAGTTTATAATACTTTAGATGTCATATCATTATGTAAACTGTTGACCACCATCATCAGGGCAGACAGATTTAATGAAGGATACCTGGTGTCTTGTTTTGAAAAAGGAATCGTGCTTAAGATCATCACTGCTTTGGAAAATAATGTAAAACGTAACCATCGTTCGGAATAGTTTGCACCGCTGCCTTTCAAGCGCTGCTTGATCGAAGTGAATTACCTTTCAGTTCCGTCGGGACATCTGGTGGTATAGACTTACAAATATCAAAAATTTCCAACTTTGCGACAAGCAGTAGATCTGACGGCAGAAATCAGAAACTGGTACGATAGTAAAAATATAGGATTTCACCAATGGCAGTTAGAAAAGCAGCTTGAAAGATGGCTTGTAAAAATTAAAGAGAGCGTAACTACGTAGTTACGAGAGAGCAAATTAACAACATTCGGACATTCTGAATTGATCACAAAAAGCAAACATTTTCTATTGAAAAGCCTTCTAAAAACATTTGCGACAGTTTTATCGGGAAGAAAATTGTCGCAATATTGTCACAAATAATAGGTGATTTTTAGAATTGTGTCATATTGGCGCATAAATTTTAGTATAAAATACTTGAAATTAGTTGTTTCGACATTCATAACTCCTTGAAAAACAAACGCCAAACAGAATTTTACTTCTATTTGGCGTTATGATTTGTGATCTGGCTGGTACAGTCACTATATCAAACATATCTTCATATGTCTTTTTGTCGCTGCATAGTCGCATACAATTCAGGCAAATTTACGACTATTTACGGACTTGAACCCTCTGATCCTGCATTTATTTTTATCTATTTTGCATGTATTTCGGTTGATTAAAAGTGACATAAAATCTCATATTCAAAGTCAGGTTCCTGTCAACCAAAAAATCCAAATAGCCACAAAGGGATTTTATTTCTGCTGCCAATCTCAATATCATCTACTACCAAATAACTATCTTCCAATCCTGCAATTTGTTTGTTTGTTTTGTTAGCCCCACCGACTTCAAATCTATATTTATCCTCCACAACAAAATCACCTTGACTGGTTGTATTGATTTGATATAAGGCAGATATAGCATTCACAAAAAAAGTCTCCCTCATACTACCAAGGTTAACACTATTTGGTTGGAGACATGACATGAGATTTGGATTGTGCAACAATACTTTTTCTGGTTTAGCGATATAACTGTAGCTGCTTCCGCTATCCTGCAGTAAATTAAGTATCTTGGCCTGAGCTAAATATTGGAGATATTGTAAAAGAGTATTTCTGGTGATTTCAATGCTTCCGGCAAGTTTGCTTATATTCGGTTGAAAAGGAACAGATGAAGCCAGTAGATTGATCAACTTTTTAAGTTTGGGAATACTAACCGGATCCACATTTTTGATACTAACTAAATCTATCTCTAGTGTAAGATTTATAAGATTTAATAGTTTTATAGGGTAGGCAGATTGGTTTTCAAGATAAAAAGGATAGTAACCATAATTAAGATAATTTTTGAAATATTTCAACGGTTTGATGCCTTTGTTTAAAATGCTATGTGTGATATCCTGATGGTGGGCAATGACATCTTTTAGGGTATAATGTTCCAATTTTATTCCTTCTTCAATTTGTAGAAACTCTCTGAATGACAGACCATTCATATCGTATAGTATAACTCTTCTGCTCAGATCTGCTTGTCCTTTATAAATTTCCAGTATGGAAGAACTTGTAAAGATAATCTTCAGTTCAGGATACAAATCGTATATCGTTTTTAACTCGCTGCTCCAGTTTCTACTTTTGTGAATTTCGTCAATGAAAAGATGAGTACCTCCTTTGCCCGTGTGGTATGTGGCGATCTCCAATAAAGACACACCACTCAAATGTATATGATCCATGGTCAAATACAAAACATCATCGCTGTATCCAAAAGCTTGGGAAATGTATTGTAGCAATAGTGTTGTTTTGCCTACACCCCTGGCGCCTGTGACTCCTATCATTCTGTTATTCCAGTCTATTTGTTCCAGGAGATCCCTTTTAAAGGATGATTTTAGATTTCTTAAGTATTGTTGGTGTATTAGAGGTAAAAAGTCCATTGGTGTACATTTTATATACAAAGGTACTGTAAATGATCTATGTAAAAAGCAAAATGTGTTAATAATTGTTCTTTATATAATACAATATAAATTTAATAATGATCTATAAAGAATACAATATTGAAGCAATATCCACTTTAGCCAAAATTCCCACGGACGAAAAGAAATTTCTGCGCTCAACTGAAGTGATAGAAATACACTTCTACTTTTCGGTTTATACTTTTGAAATTACTGCCTGATGTAATTTTCAATTATGCTTGATAAATTGAAAATAGGAACGGTTTGCATATTTATGAAGTGGCGGCTTTTGAAAACGGATGTTTCATTTTAGCACTTAACTTTATTTGATGCACAAAGTTTACTTTTAGCACTAAATCCGCCATTTCTTAAATATGCTGTTGGCAGTAGTTTTTCTCATTATTCTACAATAATTTTCTGTTGCTCAACTATAAAATCGAATGAAAGTTCTTCCAATTTTTTTCCATTTACAATAGCATCCCAAGGACCGTGTCCTCTATTTTCTAAAGTGTATAATACATATTTAGCACCTGTAGAAATGTCCGGTGAGCTTTCCAGATCCAAACAAAGTGAATTAAGGAAAAAAGCAGGACATTTTACTTCTACTTCAATAAATGCTTTGTAAGGTTTGTTCTTTTCAAAACGTTCCCAATCATCTTCAAGTTCCACGAAAACTTTAAAATCTGACATCATTAGGTTAAAAAATTTGTTCATGCCCATTCTGTATAATATTGTTCTTACCGGTGTACTTCCAGTAGCGAAGCGACTATCACCCTTATCGAGTCACTCATTGAAGTCTTTTTATGTCTATTTCAAGATTGAATTTATATAGCCTGCTCGTTTCGGCGCGTTGTTGCTTTCTTTTTACATTAATATTAGTCTTATCTTCTAGCGTTGTGATTCAATGGTTTGTATAATTAATGGGATGTTAAATTGAACAAATTAAAAACTTATTTATTCCTTAAGTACTATCTTTGCATTCTTATATATAGGCTATAATTAGAAAAATTTTATGCATATGGAGATGTCAGGTCTGGATAATATTAAATTTGATTATTTCGCCATTTTAGTGCAATTTATACTGGTTACCGGGTTTGTAGCAGGTACTTTCATCCTTTCGCATGCTGTGGGTCCAAAGAGGAAAGGGGGAGAAACTGCAAAGTTTTGAATGTGGTTTGGATTCTATTGGTAGTGCAAGACTTCCTTTTTCAGTAAAATATTTCCTCGCAGCTATTCTTTTTGTTTTATTTGATATTGAAATTATTTTTTTCTATCCATGGGCAGTAAATTTTAGAGAATTGGGCTATGGGGGATTATTAAAAATGATCATTTTCATCACACCGTTTATGCTAGGTTATTATTACGTTATAAAAAAAGGAGCACTAAAATGGGGGTAAAAATCATACATCCAGCTGATGGTCCTGAAATGCATACAGGGGAAGGATACGGATTGACACAAATAGAAAAAGTCATCGGACTTGCCAGAGCAAATTCCATTTGGCCGCTGCCTTTTGCTACATCTTGCTGCGGTATAGAGTTTATGGCTACCATGGCTTCTACCTATGATTTGGGCAGATTCGGAGCAGAAAGATTAAGTTTTTCTCCCAGGCAAGCTGACTTATTGATGGTCATGGGTACTATTGCAAAAAAAATGGGTCCCGTGCTGAAGCAAGTTTATACCCAGATGGCTGAGCCTAAATGGGTGATTGCTGTAGGAGCATGTGCCAGTAGTGGTGGAATATTTGACACGTATTCCGTCTTACAGGGTATAGATAAAGTGATACCGGTAGATGTGTATGTGCCCGGCTGTCCACCACCACCTGAAGCCATTCTGGATGGGATACTAAAAATTCAGGAATTGATCAAAAACGAACCATTAAGACGAAGAAATTCACCTGAATACAACCATTTACTTCATCAATATCAAATAGACTAATGACAAAAGTTGACAATCAAGTATTGAGTGAGCAGATGATACAAAAATTTGGTACACAAATCATAAGTATTGAAGAGAGTTATGATACACTGGATGTAGTCGTAGAAAAAGCCATCATTATTGAACTCATATCTTGGTTGAAAGTGGACGAGACACTAAGATTTAATTTTTTAACCAGTCTTTGTGGTGTGCATTTTCCCGACCAAAAAGACCGCGAATCGTCAGTAGTGTATCATTTACATAGCTTAACAAATAATGTAAGATTTCGGATTCATGTATTTTTGCCTATAAGCAACCCTGAAATTCCAACTTTGACATCAGTTTTTCCTGCTGCCAATTGGATGGAAAGGGAAACCTTCGAATTTTACGGTGTTAAATTTACTGGACATCCTGATCTTAGGATTATTTTAAATGTAGAAGACATGGACTACCACCCATTATTAAAACAATATCCTTTAGTAGACGCTACCAGAACAGATAAAGATGATAAATATTTCGGACGATAATTTTAAAAAATACCATGTTCTGAATGGTAAAGAGCAATCAGAACAAGAATTAAATCAATACAACTATCTAAATCTGGGCCCTACACACCCTGCCACCCATGGTATTTTTCAGAATATTTTAAAAATGAATGGTGAAGTTATCGTTGATGCTCAGCCGACCATTGGCTATATCCACAGGGCATTCGAAAAATTAGCAGAAAACAGACCATTTTATCAGATCACTACGATTACTGACAGATTGAATTATTGTTCATCTCCCATAAATAATATTGGGTGGCATCTGACCGTCGAAAAACTATTAGGCGTTAAAACACCCAAAAGGCTGGATTATCTGCGTGTCATTATTATGGAACTGGCCAGAATTTCTGACCATATCATTTGTAATAGTGTAGTGGCTGTAGATACTGGTGCTATGACAGGGTTTCTGTATGTTTTTCAGTGGCGAGAAAAGATTTATGAAATTTATGAAGAAATCTGCGGAGCAAGACTTACTACCAACATAGGGAGGATAGGAGGTTTTGAAAGAGACTTCTCACAAAAAGTATTTGATAAGATCAATAATTTGCTGAAAAGAAATCCCTGGAAGCACTCAAAGAATTTGAAAAATTGGTAATGAGAAACAGGATATTTATGGATAGGACTGTAAATGTGGGCGGTATTTCAGCTGAAAGAGCATTGGATTATGGTTTTACAGGACCCAATCTTCGGGCTGCGGGAGTAGATTATGATGTACGTGTGATGACACCTTACTGTTCCTATGAAGATTTTGACTTTACTATTCCGATCGGAAGCAACGGAGATACTTATGATAGGTTTTGTGTGCGGCAGGAAGAGATGTGGCAAAGTCTGAGCATTATACGACAAGCTCTGGACAAATTGCCGGAAGGTGATTTTCATGCAGATGTTCCGGAGTTTTATTTACCCCCTAAAGAAGACGTGTATAATTCCATGGAAGGTCTTATCTGGCATTTCAAAATTGTAATGGGTGAAATTAATGTGCCAAAGGGTCAGGTGTATCAAAGTGTAGAAGGTGGAAATGGCGAATTAGGATTCTACCTGGTAAGTGATGGCGGAAGGCAGCCTTACAGACTTCATTTCAGAAGACCCTGTTTTATATATTATCAAGCTTATCCGGAAATGATAAAAGGATCCATGTTGAGTGATGCTATTCTGACGATGAGTAGCATGAATGTCATAGCAGGAGAGTTGGATGCTTAATTTTATTGAGTGTAAACGTAGAAGAAAAAATAAATGAATATTCAATTTTCACAGGAGTCAATGTCAGAAATCCAGAGGATTATAGGCCAGTATCCGTCTGAAAGAAAAAAATCAGCCTTACTGCCTGTACTTCATATAGTGCAGAAAGAATCCAACTACCTATCTGTGGACGTGATGGATAAGGTGGCTGAAATTCTTGAAATAAAGCCAATAGAAGTGTACGAAGTGGCTACTTTTTACTCCATGTACCATACCAAACCTGTAGGAAAGTATTTGATCGAAGTTTGCCATACCGGACCGTGTATGATCTGTGGTGCTGAAAAAACAGTAGAATATCTTGAATCCAAACTCGGTATCAAAGTGGGTGAAACCACCTCAGACGGATTATTTACCTTGAAGACCGTGGAATGCCTTGGAGCATGTGGTTATGCTCCTATGTTTCAGATGGGTGAACAATATTATGAACACCTTACTAAAGACAAGATAGACGAAATAATCATCCAATGTACAATATCATCCAACGATAATTAATTGATA
Organism: Saprospiraceae bacterium; assembly: GCA_016718205.1. Classification (GTDB taxonomy): domain Bacteria; phylum Bacteroidota; class Bacteroidia; order Chitinophagales; family Saprospiraceae; genus OLB9. The sequence goes on along the minus strand of JADKEB010000020.1, from coordinate 27,071 downwards.
TGGGAAAGACGTTGTTACTGCAAAATATAGATAATCCAGAAATCACAAACATATCAGGCTATATTATGCTCGGTGGATATAGGTCACTGGATAAAGTGCTTTCAAGAATGTCTCCGGATGAAGTGACGGAAGAAGTAAAAATTTCAGGCCTTAGGGGACGTGGCGGTGCTGGTTTTTCCACCGGACTAAAGTGGACTTTTCTTGATAAGTCAACAGATAAACCAAGGTATTTACTCTGCAATGCAGACGAAAGTGAACCCGGTACATTTAAAGATCGATTGCTGATGGAAAAAAACCCGCATTTATTGATCGAAGGTATGATACTTTCCAGTTATGCTTTAGGTTGCAACACCAGTTATATTTACATACGCGGGGAGTATATGTTTATCCTTAGAATATTGGAAAAAGCTATCAAAGAAGCCTATGCCAACGGGCTTTTAGGTAAAAATATAAAAGGATCAGGATACAATCTGGATCTGTTTGTACATCCCGGAGCAGGAGCTTATATCTGTGGCGAAGAGACCGCACTGATAGAGTCACTGAGGAAAGAGGGGAAATCCAAGGATAAAGCCACCTTTTCCTGCAGTTTCAGGGTTATGGGGTTGCCCAACTATCGTCAATAATGTAGAAAGTATAGCTGCCGTCGTCCCCATTATCCTCATGGGAGGAGCAGAATATGCCAAAATAGGTATTGGAAAGTCTACAGGTACCAAATTATTTTCTGCTTCAGGTAATATCAATAAACCGGGGGTGTGAAATTGAATTAGGTGTTCCGGTAGAAGAGTTTATTTATTCCGACGAGTATTGCGGAGGTATCAAGAATGGCTTTGACATCAAAGCCTGCGTGCCTGGTGGGTCATCGGTGCCGATCTTGCCCAAAAGCCTGTTATTTAATGAAAGCAATGGTAATCCCAGGCTTATGACCTATGAAAGTCTGAGTGAAGGTGGATTTCAAACGGGAAGTATGTTGGGTTCTGGAGGCTTTATAGTATATGATGAAAGACAATGTATAGTCCGAAATACATGGAATTTTGCCAGATTTTATCATCATGAGAGCTGTGGACAGTGCAGCCCGTGTAGAGAAGGTACCGGCTGGATGGAAAAGGTCTTGCATAATATCGAAAATGGCCACGGAAAAGAGAGTGATATTGATTTGCTTTGGGACATACAGCGCAGAATAGAAGGCAATACCATTTGTCCGCTCGGCGAAGCTGCAGCTTGGCCAGTAGCTGCTGCCATCAGACATTTCCGTCATGAATTTGAATATCATGTAAAGTATCCTCATCGTGTCAAAGATGAAGACCATGTGTACCAACCGGAAATGAATTACCAAACAGTATAATTATTGTAAGCATAAAATTTGATCCAAATGTTGAAAGTAACTATAGATGACATAAGTATTGAAGTACCAGCCGGGACTACCATCTTACAAGCTGCGCGTATGATAGGTGAAAACGTACCTCCAGCTATGTGTTATTATACAAAATTGGAAGGAAGTGGTGGAAAATGCAGGACATGCCTGGTCAAAGTAACGAAAGGATCAGAAAAAGACCCTCGTCCCATGCCTAAACTGGTTGCCAGCTGTAAAACTGCCGTCATGGATGGAATGGAAGTCAGGAATACTACTTCGCCTGATGTATTGGATGCCCGAAAAGGAATAACTGAATTTTTACTAATCAATCATCCACTGGATTGTCCTGTATGTGATCAGGCTGGTGAATGTAAACTCCAGGATTTATCATATGAGCATGGATTATCTAAAAGCAGATACGATTTTCATAGAAGAGAATTCGAGAAAATAGATATTGGGGATAAGATACAACTTCATATGAATCGATGTATTCTTTGCTACAGGTGCACCCAGGTAGCTGATCAGCTTACCCCGGAACGAGTGCATGGTGTCATTAACCGTGGTGAAGTGTCAGAAATTTCTACCTACATCGAAAATGTAGTGGACAATGATTTTTCAGGCAATATGATAGATGTTTGTCCCGTAGGGGCACTCACTGACAAAACATTTAGATTTAAATCCAGGGTTTGGTACACTAAACCTGTAAATGCCCATAGAAATTGCCCTAAATGCAGCGGTAAAGTCACCCTGTGGTATCAAGGAGAAGAAGTATTGAGAGTCACCGGAAGAAAAGACCAATGGAACGAAGTAGAAGAATTCATTTGCAATGATTGCAGATTCGAAAAAAAAGAAACCAATGACTGGATAGTGGACGGTCCGGCTGACATAAACAGACACTCAGTAGTATCAAAAAATCAGTTCACTTATGAGTTACCTGTTTTACAAAAACAAATAGAACAAAGCAACATGACAGAACAATGAATCAATGTTGTTGATATCAGTAAGTTAAGATATTCATTATGGAATTAATCATTTTTAAAGTATGCCTTGTCATTGTGCTATTCCTGCTTTCTATAACGATTGCAGCCTACAGTACATTTTCTGAAAGAAAGGTGGCAGCTTTTATACAAGATAGAATAGGACCTAACAGGGCCGGACCATTTGGTGTACTTCAGCCATTGGCAGATGGGATCAAGATGATCATGAAGGAAGAGATCATGCCAGCGAATTCTAACAAATTGCTTTTCATATTGGGCCCCGCTATCAGTATGATCACAGCACTCATGACCAGTGCTGTCATACCTTGGGGGCCGGATATTACCATAGCAGGTACCAAGGTGCATTTGCAGGTGGCAGATATTAATATAGGCATTCTTTACATCATGGGGGTAGTAAGTATAGGCGTTTATGGGATCATGATAGGAGGCTGGGCATCCAACAATAAATTTGCATTGTTGGGAGCAGTAAGGGCTTCTACACAAATGATAAGTTACGAATTATCCATGGGTATGAGTGTTATAACCATCATCATGACTACCGGTTCGTTAAGCTTGGCTGATATGGTCGAAGGTCAAAATGGATGGCATGGAATGGGGTGGAATGTAGTTTTACAGCCGCTTGGTTTTCTCATATTTTTGATTTGTGCCTTCGCCGAAACAAACCGAACACCCTTTGATTTGCCAGAAAGTGAAACTGAACTTATAGGAGGCTATCACACTGAATATTCAAGTATGAAACTCGGATTTTATCTTTTTGCTGAATATGTCAATATGTTTATGTCTTCCGCAGTCGTATCTTGTTTATACTTCGGTGGGTACAACTTCCCTTTTATGGATGTAGTGCAAAGCCACACGGGGGAAATACTTTTTGCTTTGATATGTTTTGGTGCTCTTTTTGTAAAAATATTATTTTTCATTTTCTTCTTCATGTGGATCAGATGGACCATACCAAGATTCCGGTTTGACCAACTGATGAACTTAGGATGGAAAGTATTATTGCCCTTAGCCATTGTCAATATGCTCCTCACTGGTGCTATTATCCTATATAATCAATAAAATATGCAATCACTAACCAATAGAAGTAAGGTCGTATCTGATAAAACGATGACGTGGAAAGAGAGAATGTATATTCCTGCCATACTTGCCGGATTAAGAATCACGATTTACCATTTTTTTAAGAAGAAGGTGACCATACAATACCCCGAACAAAAAAGGGAACATAGCAAATACTTTAGAGGAGTACATGTATTAAAACGTGATGACGAGGGTAGAGAAAATTGTACGGCTTGTGGTTTGTGCGCAGTGGCTTGTCCAGCAGAAGCGATTACTATAGTGGCGGACGAACGTAAAAAAGGAGAAGAACATCTTTACAGAGAAGAAAAGTACTCTGCAGAATATAATATCAATATGTTAAGATGTATTTTCTGTGGTTTATGCGAAGAAGCGTGCCCAAAAGATGCCATTTATCTTACCGAAACCATCAGTACGTCAAATTATCACAGAGATCAATTCATTTATACTAAAGACATGCTGGTAGAAGGAATAAAGAGTGGCGAAAGAATAGACATAAATAGTAGACGACAAGGTGTCCGTGAGGGTGCTATGTAATAATTAATAATTTAATTGAAAATTATGACCGCTATACTTTTTTATATTTTATCTGCCGTTTGTATCATCAGTAGTATACTTATGATTTTCCATAAAAATGCGATGTACAGCGTATTGTATCTATTGATCTGTTTTTTTTCTGTGGCCGGTCTGTTTGTCATGCTCAATGCACAGTTTTTATCAATAGTGCATGTTATTGTGTATGCCGGAGCTATTATGGTACTTTTTCTGTACGTCATCATGTTTCTGAATATGAGCACACCCGTCACTATACGAAAAAGCAAATTAATCATGGTTATAGCTTGTTTTACCGGGGCTATGGTTTGTTTTGTTTTGACTACTGCATTATGGGCAACAGACTTTGGGAGTGATCCGGCGATTGTAGATCAAAATATTGGACTGGCTTCTATCTTGGGTAAATATTTATTCAAAGAATTTTTAATACCTTTTGAAGTATCGAGTATATTATTTCTATCTGCCATGGTGGGAGTAGTTATTTTTAATAAAAAAGATTATAAAGATGAATGATATAACACCTTTGCAGGATCAGTTAAGGCTTGTTCCACTGGAGCATTATGTGTTTTTATGTTTAGTATTGTTTAGTATTGGATTGACAGGTGTACTATTGCGAAGAAATCTGATTAATGTGTTTCTAAGTTTAGAGCTCATGCTTAATTCAGTAAACTTATTGGCGGTCTCCTTCTCAGTATATTATAATGATCCCAATGGTCAGGCTTTTGTATTTTTTGTTATGGTGGTAGCAGCGGCAGAAGTTGCTGTAGGACTGGCAATGCTGGTGATGATTTACAGAAATGTACACACCGTGGATATCAACGCCCTGAATGATCTTAAATGGTAATATCTAAAATTAAAAAAAAATATTTTGAATCCATATATTTTGAATAATCTTTCGGTCATCGTCCTGCTGCTGCCCTTGATTGGTTTCTTGGGATATCTGCTGTATGGGCGTTTACTTTCAGAAAAACAGGCGGGTATGCTTGCTTCTTTCTGGATTTTATTGTCATTTGCACTTTCCGTGGTTTTATTCTTACAAATTTCGTCATCCGGGTTACCTATAAATATTCATCTCTTCGACTGGGTCAATACGGGAAATTTTAAGGTGCCATTGGCATTTCAAGTTGATCAGTTGTCTATCATTATGGTGTTGCTCATCACAGGCGTAGGCAGTCTGATACATATTTACTCTATAGAATACATGCACGGTGATAAGGGATTCAATAGATTTTTTTCATATCTCAATCTCTTCATTTTCTTTATGTTGCTGCTTGTGATGTCTAATAATTATGTCCTGATGTTTGCAGGATGGGAAGGGGTCGGTTTGTGTTCCTATCTTTTGATTGGTTTTTGGTATAAAAATCATGATTATAATGCTGCAGCAAATAAGGCTTTTATTATGAATAGAATCGGAGACATCTGCTTGCTGTTTGGCTTATTTGTTATTTTTAGTCATTTCGGTAGCTTTGAGTATCAGGAGATCAACCACCAACTCAATGAGGGCAATGGGCTGGATGTGGCTGTAATTACAACTATTACACTTTTGTTATTCGCAGGCGCAACAGGCAAAAGCGCTCAGATTCCTCTATATACATGGCTACCGGATGCAATGGCAGGTCCAACTCCTGTCAGCGCATTAATTCATGCAGCTACTATGGTAACAGCGGGTATCTACATGATTATAAGATCCAATGTATTATTCACTTTAGCACCTTTGACAGGAGATATCATCATGGTGGTCGGATTGACTACTGCCATATTTGCAGGTTTGATAGCATTTCGGCAAAATGATATCAAGAAAGTACTGGCTTATTCTACCGTGAGCCAATTGGGCCTTATGTTTTTTGCTCTGGGTATAGGTGCTTATGGTGCAGCATTTTTTCATCTGTTGACACATGCCTTTTTTAAAGCTTTGTTATTTTTAGGTGCAGGAAGTGTCATTCACGGACTAAGCGGTGAGCAGGACATCAGACAAATGGGTGGTCTCAGACATTATTTGAAATCTACACATCTGGTTTTTTTTTTGGTGTTTTGGCTATCATTGCACTGCCGCCTTTTGCTGGATTTTTCCAAGGACAATATACTTACTGCCGCCTATATTAAAAGTCCTCTATTGTGGATTTTAGCTTTGATCTCAGGTCTGCTTACTGTTTTTTATATGTTGAGGTTATATTTTGTAGTATTTTATGGTCAGGAAAGGATAAATAAAGCCGTTAAAACTCATATTCATGAATCGCCAAACGGTATGCTCATTCCACTATATATTCTGGCAGCTCTATCGATCGTTGCCGGCATTATGAATGCACCTGAAATTTTTCATGGAAATAAATGGCTTGAAAACTTTATTGCACCCGTGACCGTACTTTCAGGAATACATCTTGATCATGCCACAGAATGGTTTCTTATGTCCATTTCGTTTTTGTGTATTGTGATGGTGGGTGTTTTGCGTATGACAAGTTTGTAAAAAAAGGTAAAGTTCCTCAAAATGATGAAGCATTAAATGATTCAACCTTCTCAAAATTGCTGAGAGATAAATTTTATGTTGATGAATTATACGAGATGTTAATAGTGAAACCTGCATATAGCTTTTCTACGTTGATGAGTACTTTTTTTGAAGAAAAGATTATACACAGAGCTACCAATGGAGCTGGACAATTGACCTTATTTTTATCAGGAAAAATTAGAAAAACCCAAAATGGATTTATAAGCTATTACTTATTTGCAATGGCCCTGGGGGTTTTAGGGTTAATAACAATTTTTATTTTATTTTAAGCTGATGAATATACTCATTATAATCCTATTACCTTTTCTTTCCGCCTTATTGATTTTATTGGCAGGAAAGGATTACAGCCAAAGAATTGCTCTTATTTCAGCCGCAGCATCAGTAATAGCCATCGGCGTGATGATGGCACTATTTGATAAGGATGCGACGACTATCACATCCATCGATTTACCGTGGATAAAGTCTATGGGTGTTCACTTTCATTTAGGTGCTGATGGATTGAGTCTTTTGATGATTTTGATTTGCAATGTAGTTACGCTCATCAGTATGTATGTCTCACTGGGAGATACATTTAGTCAGCACCGGCTTTATTTTGCACTGCTGCTTCTGATGCAAACCTTTATGAACGGCGTATTTACCGCGCAGGATTTATTTCTCTATTACATATTCTGGGAATTAGCACTCATCCCTGCCTATTTTCTATTGCTTATCTGGGGTAAAGGTAAAGATGTAAAACCTGCTACCATCAAGTTTTTTCTTTTCACATTACTTGGCAGTCTTTTTATGCTGGTAGCCATAGTTTGGTTGGGAAATATAGGGTCTATTGCTGACTTTAGTTTAGCCACGATATACGGATTAGAAATCGGAACACAAGAACAGTTATTTGTTTTTGGTGCTTTTATGCTGGCTTATGGTATCAAAACACCCCTTTTCCCATTCCATAGCTGGCTACCTGATACCTACACTTTAGCTCCTGCACCTGTGACGATCATGCTTTCCGGTGTCATGTCAAAGATGGCTTTGTATAGTATCATAAGGTTTGTGCTTCCTGTTGTGCCGGATGCCGTTGAGCAATATGGCATTTACGTGGTGTATTTGGCTACTATAGGCGTAATGTATGCTTCAGTTATTGCATTAACACAAAAAGACTTAAAACGTATGTTCGCGTACGTATCTATCGCCCATGTTGGGCTAATTGCAGCTGGTATCCTCACGTATTCGGTGCTCGGGATCCAGGGTAGTTTAATCCAGATGGCTGCTCATGCGATTAATACCGTTGGATTGTTCTTTATAGCTCAGATATTGTTCAGATTGAAAGGAAACTTTGACATCAACTGCTTCGGCGGATTGCGACAATATATGCCTGTTTTTGCGGGGTTGTACATGGTCATAATGTTTGGAAGCATTGGAGTTCCTTTGACAAACGGGTTTGTTGGAGAGTTTATAATTTTTACTTCGCTGTATAGATTAGATGTTTTTGCAGCTCTAATCGCGGGATCGGGTATCATTCTTGGTGCTGTGTATATGCTTACATCGTATCAGAAAATCATGCTCGGCCCGGACACCGATACTACCCTTACTGATATTACAAATAGTGACAAAACTTTGCTTTACTGTATTGCATGCATCGTCATTATCACAGGTTTATACCCTTCGTGGATTACAAGCCTTTGTGATGTATCCGTGCAAAACATCATTCATCCTTATTTACAAAAATAATGAACACGATCATCCTGCTTGCAGTTACCGGTATATTCAGCATGTTTTCCGTTATATTCAGACAAAAACAATTGGCATTGCCTGCAATTCTAATTGCATTCATTTTAGCTTTGGGGATGCTTACGTTTGGATGGATAGGCAATTATGATGATATTTTAAATAACATGCTCATATTCGACAACCTTGCTATCAATTTTAGTTTGGTGATTATTTTTATTTCGATCTTCATCTTTATCATGAGTCAATACTACTATAGTGACGATATCGAACACTTGACAGATTTATTTGCTCTTTTTGTATTCTCAATCATTGGCGGGATATTATTGGTCTCGTTCCAAAATCTGACAATGTTGTTTTTAGGCACTGAAATTCTTTCTATACCTTTATATATTTTGGCGGCCAGCAACAGAAGAAATCTGGCATCCAATGAAGCTGGCTTAAAATACTACCTGATGGGCTCATTTGCCACTTGTTTTCTACTTCTCGGTATTACTTTAATTTACGGTGCTTATGGAAGTTTTGATTTAACAGATATTCACACTGCACTGCTACGTAAGGCATCTCTTCGCTTTTTTTTAACTGGTGTGGTTTTAATTCTGTGTTCTTTCATTTTTAAATTGTCAGCAGTTCCCTTTCATTTTTGGGCACCTGATGTTTACCATGGCGCTCCCACGGTCTTGACAGCTTTTGTTTCCACCGTAGTCAAAGTTGCAGTAATGGGAGCACTTTTGCGATTTATGGCTTTTATAGGAAATTATAATTCAGAAAAATGGGTGATTCTTTTTATGCTGGTATCTGTGGCTACCATGATATTTGGCACCATAGTATCTATAAAACAGAAGAATTTCAAAAGACTTTTAGCCTATTCAGGAATGGCAAATGTTGGCTTTGTATTAATAGCCATTCTTACAGCGGGCGAAGGTTCTTCAGGATATATACTGTATAACCTTACGGCTTACAGCATCGCATCAATACTTGCGTTTACCATTTATTCCACCATAAAATCACAGACGGGTATAGACACGATAAAAGGCATTTCCGGGGCTGGTTACCCATAATAAATTACTTGCTACAGGACTATTGGTATCTATGTTGTCCTTTGCCGGCATTCCTCCTTTAGCTGGTTTTTTTGGGAAGTACTTCATTATATTCAGTGCAGTAAAGGCAGGAGATACGTGGTTAGCTGTAATAGCAATATTGACATCCGTTGTAGCGGCTTACAATTATCTAAGGATTTCAGCCTATGTAGTTAATGATAACAATTCTATACCGGTATTAAAAATCACTACAAGATACCGCATCTTTATCATTCTTTGTATTGCCCTCATCATAGGGGGTGGTATTTTGCCTGACCAACTGTTCGGATTATTACACTAACAGCAGCTTAATGCAGATATTCCATAACCACTTTTGGTTTATTTAGAGAAGTAGTAGCTTTTAAATAATGTTTACCCCAAAAGAAAACCCTTAAATCGTTGACTTACAAGGGTTTGTTGTCATTTTTTTGATCTGGCTGGGACAGTCTTTTACGACGCTTTTTATTTTTAGTTGATTATATTTAAATTATATATCAAACATATCTTCATATGTCTTTTGTCATGCATAGTCGCAATAATTTAGGCAAATTTACGACTATTTACGGACTTGAACCCTCTGATCCTGCATTTATTTTTTGTATAAAAATGACACTTCCCCATCAGGCTATTTCTAATATTTTACCAGGTAGGATTGAATGGATATGTAAGCAATATTTATCATTAAATGGAACATCTATAATAAAAGAAGACTACTGCTTTTTGACTATATAATTAAATATCATTTCTGATTCATTTTTCTATAATCCTTGACAAATCAAAAAAAAATATCTTAATTTTGTTCACAAATATACTTTGTTCACGTTTCGTGTACATTAAACTAATATGAACATGACAGATCAGGATTTAATGCAAACAACCATAAAAAGCATCAAAAACTTTTTAGACATAGATTTTACATGGAATGAAAAGGGTACCAAAAATGGAGGTCATATGTATGATGGTATATTAAAAATGGTACGTGAGAATAAAGAATTAAAATATTTGATAGAAATAAACAAGAGTTAAGAACACATCAGTTTGCTCAAATTGAAACACTTAAAAACAGGGCCAATCTTCCATTTTTATTGATTACGAAAAGATTAACCCCGGAAATAAGAATGGAACTTCGCAATAGAAATATTGAGTATTTGGAAGCCAACGGGAATATGTATATCAATAAAAATGAGTTACTTTTAGTCGTAGACGGTCAGCCACCAATAAGAACTGAAAATGAAAATACCAACAGAGCATTTACAAAAACAGGGTTGAAGGTTATCTTCCATCTTCTGCTCATCGATGATTTGATAAATAAACCATATAGAGATATAGCAGCAATCACTAAGGTAGCCTTGGGTAATATTAATTACATCTTTACCGGACTGAAAGAGATGGGTTTTCTCCTTCAGCTGACCAAAGATCAATACAAGCTAACTAATAAAAAAGAATTACTGGATAGGTGGCTGACTGGATTTACTGAAAAACTAAAACCAGGATTACAACAAGGCAAGTTTGCATTTGCAACTGAAACGGCACAAAAAAATTGGCATGAAATAAAGTTACAGAAAGGTCAAACATTTTGGGCTGGTGAACCCGCAGGAGATTTGTTAACCGATCACTTACGACCGGAAATATTTACCATCTACACCGATGAAGGACCAAATGATATTATCAGGAACTATAAATTAATTCCAAAAGAGAATGGCAATGTCAGAATCTATCAGAAATTTTGGAATGTGCCTGATGCAGATTTAAAAAATATTGCACCGCCATTATTGGTATATGCAGACCTTATCACAACGACTGATAAAAGATGCCGTGAAACCGCAAATATGATATATGACAAATACATCCAACCAAACTTTAGCAAGATCTGGCCCATCCCATGATTGACGTTTGGTGCCATTTTTAAATAAAACAAATTGATTTAATTATTTTCATTTTCTAAGTACAAAAAGCACCATTTTGCTTATCTAACTACACACTTTAAATTTATTTTATACAATGATCAAAAATTTACTGACAGTATCAGCTTTAGCATGGCTCTTGTTCATGGTTTCTTGTAGCAAGAACGCAAACGACATATCCAATGATACTTCAGATGAGTTCAGTTTGGATCAACGAAATTCAAATGGTTCAAAAAAAGTCTCTACTAGAAGTACGCCAAATATCCTCTTGATAATAGCTGACGATATGGGAAAAGATGCTATAAAAGGTTATCAGGAAGGCAGTATAAAACCAAAAACTCCTAATATTGATGCCATTAGAGATAATGGGTTATTATTTACCAATTTTTGGGTTAATCCGACTTGTAGCCCTACAAGGGGAGCAATCATAACAGGTAAATACGGTTATCGTACGGATGTAAAAGAAGTCGGTGATGTACTTAAGTCTTCCGAAACGGTTATTCAAAAATATATAAATACCAATACAAACAATAAATATGCAACTGCTGTAGTAGGAAAATGGCATTTATCTGGTAGCAATAACAGTTTTAATCCTGAATCTTTTGGTATAGACTATTACTCAGGACTAATTCGAGGAAGTGTAACTGATTATTACAATTGGCAACTTACAGAAGACGGTGCCACCAATACACAAACAAATTACATTACAGAAAAATTCACAGATTTAGCCATAAATTGGGTAAATAGTCAAAGTAAACCTTGGTTTCTTTGGTTGGCTTACAATGCCCCGCATACACCTTTTCACGTACCTCCAAGCAATATGCACAGCCAAGGAACATTACCTCAATATACTAATGGTATGAATGCCATTCCTTATTACATGGCTGCCATTGAAGCTATGGATTTTCAAATTGGGCGTTTATTAGCGAGTTTACCTGCAGATAAAAGAGAAAATACTGTTATTATTTTTATAGGTGATAATGGCACCCCTCCTCAGGTAGCTCAAAGTCCTTATAGCAGCTCGAAAGTCAAAAATACTTTATATCAAGGAGGAGTTAATGTTCCGATGTTCATTTCAGGAAAAGGTGTTTCAAGAAGAGGGACAGATACAAATCTATTAAATGGAACCGACCTTTTTGCGACCATAGCGCACACCGCAGGAATAAATGTGACGGATTATCATGACAGTAAAAGTTTCAAATACCTGTTTTCTAAACCAAGCACAATCCGCAATTTTCAATATTCTGAACTTAAAGATGGTACAACTGAATCATGGTCAATAAGCAATGGTACTTATAAATTAATTAAAGACAATACTACCGGTAGTGAGCAAATGTATAATTTGGCTAACGATCCTTATGAAACAAAAAATTTATTGAATAGTACATTGTCAGCTGTAGAACAGAATGCAAAACTACAATTAGAAACGCAATTGAGTATAATAAGAAATTAAGAAGATGTTAAAAATTTTTTCTTTGTTGCTAATCAATAGGTTATGTGATGGCAATAACAGAATCAACTAGTTCAGCCTGCATGACAACTATTTACAGGCTAGCAGGTGAACTAAACGATGCGACCATTTTGAAGTGAGGTTCATAATATATTGATAATAAGGCAAAAAAAAAATTAAACATAATCTAACATAAATAATACAATATACAAGGCTCTAATATTAGTTTACAAATTTAATCTAAACAAGTCATGCGAAAAAATAAATCAATCGTATTTTCAGTAATCTATTTGTAGCCGGTAGCATCATTTCTTGTAATAAAAATGATGTCAATGAATCTATAGATCAAAGTGTTTTGAACTTGAAAATCCATTTGACTACTAAAGTCTTAACTTGCAGCCATTTTGCCAACTAATGCAGGGAGGTCCTTTACCAACTTCCATAAACGGCACAGACAATTCGCCTGCAACCAATCCAATTACAAACGACGGTGCAACACTTGGCAGAGTTTTATTTCATGATAAATCATTAAGCGCAAACGGAACAATTTCTTGTGCTTCTTGCCACAAACAAGACAAAGGTTTTTCGGATGATGCTACTTTAAGTTTAGGATTTAATGGTGGTACAACGGGAAGGCATTCAATGACCCTAATTAATGCTCGATTTTACCAACGTGGACGATTTTTTGGGACGAAAGAGCCACTACTTTGGAAGAACAAGTATTAATGCCTTTTTCAAGACCCCGTGGAGATGGGGATGACATTGCAACAAGGTAATTAGTAGAGTTCAAGAACAATCCTTTTTATCCCGTATTGTTTCAAAGGGCATTTGGATCAAAAGAAGTCACTTCGGATAAAATATCAAAAGCCTTCAGCTCAATTTGTCCAGAAGTATTGTAAGCTATTCAAGTAAATATGACCAAGGTAGAGCAATGGCAACTTCACCAAATGGAATTTTCCTAATTTTACAACAGAGGAAAATATAGGAAAAACATATTTTTTCAAGCCGTACCTAATGGCGGCGGCGCTTGTTTGCTTGTCATTCAACAGAAGCGTTTATTAGTAACAGCCCTCTTGGACTTGAAAATAATGGATTAGATGCAACATCAACCACGATTTTTGGTGCTGGAAGTGTTTTTTAATGATCCTACTTTTGCAGGGAAAGTTAAAGTTACAAGCCTTAGAAATATTGAATTAAATGCACCTTATATGCACGATGGTAGATTTACAACTTTAGAACAGGTTGTTGAACATTACAATAGCGGTATTAAAGCCCATCCTACACTTTCGCCTGCATTAAGAGATCCAAACGGAAACCCTGTACGATTAAATTTAACTAGTTCACAAAAAGCAGCATTGGTGGCATTTCTTAAAACATTAACTGATCATAGTTTGAGTACGAATACTAAATGGAGCAATCCTTTCAAATAATAAACCTATCAACAGTTTTGCAAAAGCTTGGATATAAATCATCATTGAAAGTGAAGTGCTAAAATCCCGCCTTCGCAAATCGCTAAACCATTTACGGTCATGCTAAAAAAAATAACCATTACCACATTGGATTATAAATTTGAAAAAGAAAAAGCACATAAAAATTCAGCAAATAGTCCGCTTATCCTTTATTTATTGGTGGGAGTGATTGCTTGCTGTCTTCGACTGTACTTTAACTTCTCTCAAGAATTAATTCCGGGTGTCAATGGCGGTTACTATCCTTTACAAGTTAGTTCAATTCTCACAAAAGGAGTTTTAGGGTTCTCTGATATGCCATTACTATTTTACTTAGATGCTTTTTTAATAAAGCTCATTTCACTTTTTGGTTTTCCGATCACGGACACTTTGATCATGCATGTGGTGAAACTCACTGATAGTATTTCTATTCCAATGCTTCTCATTCCACTATATAAAATCAGTCGGACTGTAAATACTAATACATCAAAATTATTTGAAATCAGTGTCGCATCATTTGCTTTGTTATCCTTATCACCGCTCATGCTTGTATCTGATTTACAAAAAAATGCATTGGGTATTACTTTTACTTTTTTCTTTATTGCTTATCTTATAGCTTTTCAAAATAACAGGACAAAAAATGAATTACTCCTATCCATCATATTTCTCTTTTGTACTGGATTGACGCATTTCGGAACTTTCATATTTGCTTTGCTTTTTCTGGTTTTAATCGTTGGCTTTGAATATAGAAAAAGAGCCATCGTTCCATTATTACTACTTATTTTTATAAGTCTTTTTATTATAGCAGCCTTTGATATTACACGTTTCACCAGATTGTTTTCAGTTGTGTCATTGATTTTTGAGAGACCAGCTATAATAAATGGTATGCTTGCGCCCCCTGATTTTTTGATTATCTTCATTTCCATTTTTTTGGCAATAGTTGGGATTGTCATTTTGAAAACTAAAAGCAGTAGTCTTTTGCTACATCAAAAATCAATTTTATTTGCCTGTATTTCTTGTTTGTTTATATTTTCTTTCCCATTACTTGATGGAGAATATTTCAAAAGACTTTCCTTATTTTTGTTTATTCCTCAAGCACTGATGATCATTCAAATTGGATCAAATATAAATAATAGACAGATCAAGATATTAAGCGTTTCACTTTTAATAGTTACGCTATTTTCTATGCTTGCAGTTTTTGGACGCTCGAAGGAAACAATCTTGAATCAAGAAGCATACGAAGATTTGAAAACCTGCATTCTATTATAAAGCCGGACAATCAAACCATTGTGATTGCAAGACATGGACTTGAATGGTGGACTGCTTGGACTTTAAAAACAAAAGTAGGCCAAGATAAGGTTATGAAAGAAGACTTCTGTCAAAATATAGAAATGTTTTCATTCTACATCAAATAAATGGTTTGAACAATGACCGCCAAAGGACTCCGTTTCGTGAACCCAATGTTCCTGAAAATTCACAAATGATTTACTCATCTGAATATTTTAAAGCATTTAAAGTCAACTCCAGCCAACGATAAAAAAGTACTTTTCGTCTTGCTAATCTTGTTTTTATTTCTTATAAATAAACTTTTATTATATTTTCAAATTTTTTAAGTACAAAAAATAAGATAGTCACTTATAATTAGAAACAATAAATTTTTTTAAGATGAACAAACCATATTTTATTTTATTAGCACTTAGCATTTTGTTTGCTTCTTGCAACGAGAACGAAAACACTTTCTCTGGACTTTCAGATGAGCTTAGTAATAACCGGAGGCACAAAACCAATCCAACAAGGTTCCTACAGATGAATACAGTTTAACTCGTTTAACTTATTGCGGAATAGGTAAAACAAAAATTTTAAACAGACAACTGGGTTTTAATGGTCCTCAATCCCTTTCTTTATGGCTTTGTGGTGTGCCTTCCGATGGAAGAGGAAATTCAAACTCAAAGGATTGGCAGAATGCTGACACTACCTGGAATTATATAAAAAAACCTCAGGTGGAGTGTTGTCTTTATTGGACAAGTCAATTAAAAATTGAAATAGTAGGAAATAATAGAGTCATCACATCAAATGGCCTACCTAATCACCCAACAGGAATTTATCCTATTTCAAGTACAAGTGTAGCCTACAAGTATGATAGAAATGCGAATACCATCGAATCAAAGAATTATAATTATATTTTACCTGCCAATCCTCAAGAAGCTACGACACCAAGTTGTGTGACGTATGGACCATCAGGAATTTCATTGACAGGATCCGTAATCTATCATGGTGCGT
This sequence comes from Saprospiraceae bacterium, assembly GCA_016718205.1. Taxonomy (GTDB): domain Bacteria; phylum Bacteroidota; class Bacteroidia; order Chitinophagales; family Saprospiraceae; genus OLB9. The sequence goes on along the minus strand of JADKEB010000020.1, from coordinate 10,722 downwards.
CTACTTTAGCAAATGATGCTTCTGCACATGAAATACTTGATAATTTTGGAGGACATACTGATGGTACTAAGACTTATCATTATCATTTCCCATCTCAAGATTTACAAAGCAAAATTGGAGTCAATAAAGGCGGACATTCGCCATTAATGGGATATATGTTTGATGGATTTGGTATTTATGGACCATATGGAGATAACGGTAAACTTATTTGGTCCAAAGATTTGGACGAATTTCATGGACATAAACATCCTGTGATGTGGGATGGAAAAATGGTGGATATGTATCATTACCATTGGACATATGACTTCCCTATAATATCGGAGCTTTTAAAGGAACAAAACTTTATTAAAAACCTTGTTTTAAGTTTCAATTTTTTTTAGAAAAAAACATTATTTTAATGATAAAGTATTTCGTATTTGTAAGTACCTTTATTTTTTGCAATTCCAGTTGATAGGCCAAACTTGTACAGGAGGTACTGCAGCTGCTTCAGTTACATTAAACTTGACCGGACTTACGGCAAATGGAGATATTGGCGAACCTGGAAATTCTAGTGGAACTATTTGTTTTTCACAAGGCATAAAAATGTCTGTAGTTGGAGACATAGTTAGTAATCTGCAAATTACGACATCAAATGGAAGTTGGTGCTCTGAAGCAAATGTTCGCTTTGGCAATACATCTGGTGGTGCTGGAGGATGGCAATTTGATCAATTATTTTCACCTTTAGATATTGGACCTTGTGGCACAATTGATAATCCTTTAGATACTTATGCATCATCAGGTACGCCTATTTTTAATACGGACGCTTCAGGTTGTATTTACTATCAGGTTTTTGATCAGCTAAATGACTCCGGTATTGCTCAGGATTTTATATTTGATTCAGGTACCATCACATTTTATGGTTGTCCGGTTGATTTGGCATTACCATTGGATTGGATATCGATCAATGTAAAGAGAATAAAAGAAAAACACATTATCGAATGGTCAACTGAAAGAGAAACAAATACAAGCCACTATATCGTGGAACGTAAACGAAATGATGAACCAGACTTTTATGCCATACCTGGAAGGATTGCAGCTCAGGGAAATACAAGTTCAGTTATTCATTATATATATAGTGATGAAAATCTAACCAGAGCAGGCACCTATATATACAGAGTGAAACAATATGATTTGGACGGTAACTTTAGCTATAGTAAATATGTGAGTATAACGCATGCGGGTGAAAGCAAAATATACTTATATCCAAATCCCGCAAAGGAAATAACAAATCTGCTTATAGAAACTACTGAAATATCTGATGTATTAATTGACATCTTTGATCATACTGGAAAGTTGGTCAGAAATTTTACGATAGGCACTTTACCGAATATAGGAGCACAAATTTATGAAATCGACTTGACTGATATCAATGTAGGAATGTATACGCTATCGATCAATATTGGAGGAGTAATGTTACAAAAGAAGCTTATAAGAATAGAGTAATATCAATTAATTTAACAAACAAATTTTTATTTATGATAAAGTTTTTTACATTTATTTACATTTTCCTTTTTTTTCACCTCCAATTAATTGGCCAAAAATGTTCCGGGGGAGGTTCAGTTTCGCAAGTTACATTAAATTTAAGTGGACTTATGGCAAATGGCGATATTGGCGAACCTGAAAACTCAACAGGAAAAGTTTGCTTTACAGGAGAAAGGAAAATGACAGTAGTTGGAGACATTGTTAGTAATCTGCAAATTACGACATCAAATGGCAGTTGGTGCTCAGAAGCAAATGTTCGCTTTGGCAATACATCTGGTGGTGCCGGAGGATGGCAATTTGATCAATTATTTTCACCTGATAATACAGGGCCGTGCGGCACAGTTAATAACCCTTTAGATGATTACATATCATCAGGTACGCCTGTTTTTAAAACAGACTCGACAGGATGTATTCACTATCAAGTTTTTGATCACCTAAATGACTCTATAAATAAGCAAGATTTTAAATTTGATTCAGGATCCATATCGTTTTATGGTTGTCCGGTTGGTCAGGTATTAATCCCGAGTATTCAGATAGCACAAATTCCAGACACCGTGTGTACTAACGATTCATTTATAGTGGTAGCTACAGCACCTTTAGCAGAAAACGTATTTTGGTATCTTGATCAAATTGCCGGTTCACCTGTTGGAAGTGGAATTGGACCTTTACAATTGATAATTGCAACATCCGGAGTTCATAAAATTTATGCGATTGCTAGCAATTCTAATGGCTCCGATACGACTAGTTTTACTATTCAAGTTATCGTTCCCGCAAAAAGTGCATTCAATGTCAGTACACAGAACCTTACTGCATCCTTCAAAAACCTGAGCACGAGTGGTGTCAACTACCTTTGGAAATTTGGCGATGGTAATACTTCCACTGATTTTGAGCCAACGCATACTTACAATGTTCAAGGTACCTACTCTGTTACTCTTGCTGTAACTAATAAATGTGGATCAATCATCAGCGACACAACAAAAATTACATTAATAACTTCGAGCTCATCAAACCCATCTTGGGTTGAAAAAGCATCTTATACCCTAATCCTGTCAACGATTTATTATTTTTTTACCTGGCTTCTAATCTGTCGACTGGAACTTTGCCAGTTAAAATATGGAGTATTGATGGCGAATTAGTGCATACTACAAATTGGCAAGTTAATACTGACAGTCAATTACACAAGCTATCCGTTGAGCATCTCAAAGCAGGCTTCTACACATTAGTGTTACACTCGGAACAAGGTATTTTGGTGCGAAAGTTTATTAAAGAGTAAGGCTTTGCTAATATTGACATCTGACTTATGAGTTACTTATGTGATTTTGGAGCGTTCAAAGGAGTAAAAAAATATTTTTTAAGGTAATTTATGAATCAATGAATTTTGTATTAAAAGTTATGAATATAAGACTCATAATATTATGTTTCTGTCTTTTATGTTTTAAAAATAAGGTCTCAGCTCACCCTATGCCATATAGTCTGGTTAATATATCTGCAAAGGGTAGCTCAATCAAAATAACCATTGAAGTTCCAACTAGTATATTGGAAGAAGTTTTGAAAAATGAATACAAAGGGCTTAACTTTCGAAACTCAAATGATTACAAATCTACAGTATCAAAATATTTCAATGAGCATTTTAACATAGTGTCGTCTGTTGGAGCAAGACAATCATTGAATATTGATTCAATGATTGTAATTGAAAAAAATATTGGTTTGCCCGACTATTTTAGTGAGTTATATATTGAGTATAACTTGCAAGTAAACAAAGATTTTGATGGTAAGAATTTTTTAGTGTTATATGATGGCATTATTCATCAAGATGGAAGTCATTATGCTATTTTAATGGTTAAAAATGATTTTCAAAATGGTGTCATTCCTGAAGATCCACAAATTTTGGGAGTGTTCAAAAGAAATACAAATCAATATGTTGATCCAATAGCCGTAAAAATTAATGAAGGAAGCAAATGGATAGCATTCAGTAAAATGGTTAGTTTAGGTATGCATCATATTCTAGCCGGATTAGATCATTTTTACTATTTGTTGTTTTATTGATATTGATTGCTCCATTGCTATTGGTCAATAAAAATTGGGGAACTTTGGCGGATGGCAATATTTTTCAAAAGAATATTAAAGATCATTACAGCATTTACCATAGGGCATTCTCTCACTTTACTTGTTTTTACAATAAACGATTTAAATGCTTTCTCAAAACCAATAGAGATTAGTATTGCTCTAACAATTATCATTACGGGTTTCCATGCTATCAAGCCTATATTCTATGGAAAAGAATTGTTGTTAACGTTCATTTTTGGACTTATCCATGGAAGTGCTTTTGGCATTACTTTGAATGAATGGGGACTTACACAATCACAAAAATTGTTAAGTTTATTTGGGTTTAATATAGGTATTGAAATTATGCAGGTTCTTATAGTTTTGGTTTGCTTACCGATGGTTTTTTTGAGTAATTATCCAATTTTTAAATTTATAAGATGGATAATTGCATCATTAACCATATTTATTAGTATATTTTGGGTTGTAGAACGAGTTACCAATAAACCAAATGTAGTAACGCAATTTATTGAATCTATTTTTTAATAATTTCGATTATTATCCAAGTTAGTTAAGTTCAAATATAAGAAATATCTAAAATAAGATTGAAAATGAATAAAGTTGCCTTAACATGGGACTCTTTTTTGTATTTGCTCATTGCACTTAGTCCAAATAGTAACAACGCATGTTGATATATACCATTTTGATATGATAGAAAAGGAACTTAATAAAGATAAGGTGTAATAGCCACTTTATTTTTCATTTCTAACTACTAAAAAAGATAATAGACTGTATTGTATGGGTTTTAATTCCCGTTTCAGTCATTACAATCCTGACAATCATTTCTCCGATTTTAAAATAAAAACAGCTGAGAATTATACCCAACAGAAAATGATTTGCAAAATTTAAAAATCACAATTATTTGAAAATTAATAACTTGTGATTTAAATTTTTCGCACAATATTTTCTGTTCACAATAAACTAAATCACTACTTTTTAGCTACTTTTGAATTGGAAAAGGTAGTTGTTAGATTTATCTGAATTTTGGCAGACATTCAAAGACTGCCGCTCTGTGAATAAAAAAAAAATAACCATGAAAAAGAGTGTTTACCTATCCATAATTATCCTACCCTTCCTTTTCAAACCTGCAATGGCAGGCCAAAAGTGGAGAATTAGAAAATAAAATAGCACGTAGTATTTTTCCTTATAAAGATGCAAATGCTCAAATAAGTAAGGTTGTGAGAATGATGTTTCAAGATAGCAAGGGCAATATTGGGTTTGGTGCTGAAAATGGCGCTTGGAAACTTACTGGTCATTCGCTGGTACATATTGACAGTACACTTTTAATAAATCAAATTTTTCATCTTACTTGCATGGTTTTAAAACGATTATAAAATAATTCATGTTGCACCAATGCAGCAAAAAATATATAATCGTATTAAAATCAAGCAAATTGAACATCTGCGACAGCTATTTTGTAAAAATGTCGTGTCGCATGTATGTCGCAAATCAAAAGCGTTTTTAGTAGTTGTCGCTCAAATGTCGCAGAAATTCCATGTATTATTCAAGGCATTTTAGGGGACTGTAGTTTCATAACTCCTTGAAAAATTATATGTCTTTTTGTCAGCGATGCGGGGTAGCATATAATTTACGGTAATTTACGACTATTTACAGACTTGAACCCACAAGTCCTGAATTTATTTTTTGTAAAAAAACTAACTTTCAGTTAGATTTTTGACCCTAAATTATTAGACAAAATTGAATAAAATTTATACCATTCACATGACCAATATTTACTTCCAAATCATTTATCAATTTTGATGATGGTATTGGATTGATCATCTGTGGCTGATAATTATTTTAATCAGTTACTTTATATCTTTAGGTCTCATATGCGACTTCTAATCTCCATTTTTTATTATTTTAATTTTTGTATATCTAAATACATTACCTGCATCTTCATGACTTACATTTGCTAAATGCTTAGTTTTAGGAAATCCGCTCTCACTCACAATTCGTCCTGTTACCCTTTATTTGCAATTGGTAAGTCTGTTCCATTAAATAAGTGTCTGCTTGAATTAGTTCTTCGCTTGCAGCTTCTAACCAATAATAAATTCTCTTATCCGGAGCATCAGCATATTTTGCCTCACTCCATTGAGCACAAGTACAGGTCAGAGCATTATAAACTAATGTTAAGGTTTCAACCTTATTGTCAGATTTAAAGTCAGGATTGTCAGGGACCTTAAAATTTGTATACCTGAATACTTTTGCTTTGGGCATCGGTTCTCTTTGCTTCCAATGGTTCCTTGAGGATAATCTTCTTTTTCGTAAAACTGTCCTTCGATTTTCAATAAATGCCTGAAAGAGTCAAAATATATTGGCAATTTTAATCCTTGCGCTGCAGGTTCAATATAAAAGTGAAAGTCAATAAATGCTTTTGTTGTATCAGTTGAATGTAGATCTTTTGTTTGAATCCATTGTGGACATTTACAACCCCATGCCGTATAAGCAACTTCTAGCTTTTCAATTCTATCTATCAGTTTGTTTGTTGAGTCAGAGATAACTTTGGGATACCTTTCTCTAGGATTAATTTTAGGAAATGTCTTTTCATATTTTTTTTCAGTTTGGGTTTGTCCACAACAAGAAGTTAGTGAAAAATTTAATAGAAATATTATCAAAAAAATTTATACATATTCAGAATTCCTTTAATTCTTTATTAAGTTCTAAATATTAAAGTACCAACATGAACACAATCCTTGAGTACCATGACAAAATTCCACCCTATCTTAATATAGGTTTAAGACAAAATGTATATTTCAAAAAATATCGTTAAGTTTTACATAGCATCAACCTTCACAAAAAATACAATTTCTGTACCACCCGAACCGAATTTAAAGTCTTTTACTTCACTTTGACCTGGTTTTAGTGAATTTAAAGGAATTTTCCACTCGGTAAATTCGTCAAATTTCTCAAGGCGGTCGTCCCCATCTTTTCCTAGCTTAGAACCATCATCTAGCATGGTTTTATTATTGTCCAAGCTTTTATCGTCTTCATCCAAATTTGCAAATACAGTGATACTCGAACCTACGGTGGGAAGGGTATACATAAAAGATTTGTTAATAATAATTGGTTTATTTTTTTTCATTTTTTGAGGATTTTTACCATCGTCTAGTCTGGACCACAGCAAGGCAGACGATGAGTCGTCAGGTAGAACGTTTGCTTGCACAGGATAATGGAGCATTTGATGTCGCCCCTTACTCTAATAAAACCCCCTCACTTCCTCTTCCGTCTCCGTTGCCATCATCTACAGAAATACACACCCATTTTTGTAAGGTTACTGAACTTGCGTGGCTTTTCTATTTTCAAGTTAGGTTTCGTTCTTTGAGCGTCAGGAATAAATTCCCCGCATAATCACCTGAAGGATTACCCAACATCGTTTCTATTTTTATGAAGCCTTTGATGATAGTGTCCTGTGGATTTTTTGAAAAAGCCTTAGAGTCAATGCCAACATTTATAAAGTCTATTTTCACCACTTCACCCGGAGGCTCCTTGATGGTAAATAGGTGGTTTGTTTTGTAAAAAAGTCGGTGTTCAAGACCATCGGTGTAGCTCCCAGATGTATTATTTTCGGATGTGGCTGCTAAATTGTATGATACGGTTTGCCCCTTTAGCGAAAGCGAAAACGGAACATAAAACGTATGTGTCATGGGATTTGTTTGCCACAAATTTTGCAGATCTCCGTGGTTCTTATCAAAATTTGAATGTTTATTAAATCGACCTGAATTATCATTGGCAGCATTAAGGTGATAAATGCGGGTATTATTCTTTTTTTCAGTCCACCAAAGTTGTTCTAAAGGGTGAATTTCAATGTATGTTCCATGCTCACCTTTGATCGCAGTGCCCAAAGCACCTCGACCACCAGGATCGCTTACCCATGGACCATACATACCAATGTAATCGATATATTTTTTTGGGTGCATATTTCGAATATTTCATTAAGTGATTCTTGTTAACCTGCTTTATATCTATTTCGCCGTTAATAATATTGATAGGATGTACACGATCGGGTAGATTGTTTAATTTTTCTCGGTTTGCAATAAGTAATGGATTTGACATCGGTGTTTCCAAGGTAATATTCCAATCATCATCAGATGCAGCACCATTGTTCAAATCCATACAAAATATCTCCATATGTTTATTTACTGAATGTGCGTTTGTAGCCGTCAATTGGAGTCCATATATCTTTATTGATAATGGCCTTCAGCTGGTGCTTTTCCTATTTTCAAAGATCCAATAAAATCACTACCTATGACTCCTAATTGTTCGTCAACCGCTAGGTCATATTTTCCATCGAGATTATGAAAACCCAAGGTTACAATATTACATTTTCTATAAAGGATCGGAGTTTTAAATTGTTTGTCGGCCATTGGAATGAATTGCAACTTTGTTTGAGATAGTGCTGTGAGTGCAGTACCTACGAGAAAAGGAATAGTGATCAGATTTAAAAGGAATTTCATGACTTGTAAATTTTTAATGAAATTTGGATTATTGTATAATAATAATTTGGGGCTCCGAATAAGTCGACCCATGAACAAACAGATATATCATTTCTGCAGGTTTCTAAGGTGCCTTCATAATTGAGGCTACCTTCACCCACCTTAAAGCTAATGCTCTATTTAATGAAATTTTCGTGAAATAATATTTACTACTTGAAAAAGCATAGGAATTTTCAGCCTTTTCAATCATGACTTTTCCATCAATATAATTGGAATGAATAAAATAATTTTTATTGTCTCTTTTATAAAAGTACCCTACGTGATTGTCAAGTCCTACAAAATATAGACCACCTTTAATTCCATTCAATAAATCGGATAAGTTATTAAAATCTTCAGTATCAAATTCTTCTAAGTTAGCACTATCAATTGCAATAAATTTTGCTTCTGTCAATGGATCTGCCTGAGCCAGTCGATATCTATTTAACTTCAGACCCATATCTTTTAAGGTGGTTGAGACAAAATATCCACATGCAATCTGCCCACTATTTGGAGTAGCTGTGTGACCTTCAAAATCCCATTCAGTACCGTACCAATAAGGTATAATTTGATTCAGCAGGTTTGAAGTAAAAATACCTGGGATACTATCAATAAAGTTGGTTCTTTCATTTGGATCAGTGATTAAATCGTACCTTCTTTTAGTCTTGTTCTTAAATTAACCATATTGCTTTTTGTAGCATTATAGTTTGATCCGCAAATAAAATTTAATCCTGTTTGTATAGAATCTATAGCTTGAAATTCAGATAAAGAATCTATTTCTGTGATCAAAGTATCTACAATTTGAATTAAGTTAGATGTATCTTTCGAATAACTTTGACCAAAATTGCAGCCAGGAAAGCAGAAAAAGCTGAGTGTTATAAAACTTAATTTAACAAATTGACAGGAGAATAGGAATAGGTTATTTTTCATTAAAGACACTATTTAATAATGAATCAAGTTTAACTTTTTCTAATGAATTATGAGGTACAAATAATGGTATATTGCTTCGATCAAATTTTAATACCCCGGTACCTTTGTTATTTCCCAATTTTTCTTTCTGATGTTTTTGGATATTTCTACATATTTTTAGGAAAGAAAGAAATTCATCCTTTGACATTTTTTTTGATGTTAAAGAATCAATAACCATTAATCCAGAATTTGGTAAAAGGCCAAATTTGTCTTTAATGGGCTCTCTAGTTGAATAATCCCACTTACGAATAATGTATTTGTAAATACCACCATCAAAATATTCACATTCACTTTGATAATATCTGCCTATAGCAAAACTATATCGTCCATTAAAATCTTTATTTGATTGTACAAATTTCCGCTCAAATTTTCCACTGACAACCTTAAGTTTTATAACACCAAAACCACAATCAGGTGGTCTGACTACAAACTCCTTTGTAGTATACACGACGATAGTATCTAAGTAACCTCCTTCAATTTCGACGGGACCCAATGTGACATTGTAACCAGTTGTATAGCCATCTTTAAGACTAATATACAATTTACTTTTTCTGATAAATTCTCCCGTTGACTTCAAATGAATTTTTACAGTATTGCATCCAAGATTTACTGAAATATTTTTAAGTTCATCCAAATTCAATATTTTGATTTCCACGTTTGGAATATCATTATTCAACTTTTCTTTATTAAAGGAACATGAATTAAATAAAGAAGACAGAACAATTAGTAATCCCGAGATTATATATTTGTTACAAAATTTATTTCGCCTTATCTTCATGATATTTAACTTTAATATAAATTATATTAACTCTTTATGATTTGTTATGAATTAATAATTTTGTCCAGTATATCCAAAAAATTTTACATCGTTATAAATCTATAAAGCAACACATTTATTTACATGGAAAAATTAAGATCTATTATCTAATTTTTTATAAAATCACTTAGTTACGTTAATAATAATCCAAAATTATTGCTTTTTAAATTTTTGGATTATAATTTTACATTCTCTAATTCTTTAAAAAGCTCTGTAATTAAAAATGATTTTACAGAATTGCCAATTTTCAGATTTATCTTTCCATTATCAAAAGTGAATGGTTCAAAGTCTTCATCATAATGTTTCAATCTCGCAGAAACCCCTTCTTCAATATCAATGATGAAAATCGGATTTGAAAAAGAATAGGAATTTATCATTTGAACAATAATATATTTTCCTATTAATTTGATATCTCCAATAGATTCCCATCTCAATTTTTCAGGTCCACCTGTCAATCTAAAATCAGTAACAAAAACCCATGAATAGTAAATACCTTTTTTCAGAATTACTCCATGAGATGTCTTATACACTTTATAAATAGATGAGGAATCAACTAATAGTAAACTATCTCTATTTTTATTTCGAAAATGATTGTGCGCGAAATATATAAGCCAGCCTTCATCTTTTAATTGAATCAAAACCTATCGGATTTTCATCATCTGTAATTAATAATTTACGAAGAGTATCCCCCTTAACATCAATATAGCCCACTTCAGGAAAATTTAATTTCCTGAAATCCATTGTGGGTGATTTAATGATTAAGTCGTAAAAACTGTTATCATCTAACATTTTGTGATTTAAGTTGGCATTAATCAACCATTCTAAGGACCCATCTGGCAC
>JADKEB010000019.1 GCA_016718205.1 Saprospiraceae bacterium | reverse complement strand
ATATAAAAACATACGCTCAGACTAAAAACCTATAAATCTAAGATTTTTATTTCTTTTTTTTTGACTTTTTAACACATTAAAAATCATAGTAGATGAGCAGACATGTATCTCTTAGCTTAGAGCAGATCCAAATTTCGAAGGGAAATACCTAAACAGATATGGCCTTTGTGGTTTTTCTGAAATGTGGGAGCGATTTTGTTTCTATGGCATGCGAGGTATGCTGATTTATTTTATGGTGACGGAGCTGATGCTCAATGATTCTGTGCAAATCTTCAGTATGGAGCTACTCAGGCATTCGTTTATGCCTTTACCTTCATAGGTGGATTGTTTGCAGATAAAATTCTGGATCTGGAAAATCTCTGTTTTGGGGTGGGATATTAATGATAGCAGGAAGTTTAATCCTTGCCATAGACCCCAAAGCATATTTCTTTTTTGGTATCAGTTTTACCATCATAGGAACAGGATTTTTAAGCCCAATATTTCTACCATGGTGGGCCAATTGTACAAAGAAGGCGACCCAAGGAGAGATGCGGGGTTTTCATTGTTTTATGCCGGTATCAACATAGGAGCACTATTGGGTGGTTATCTGTGTATAGCCGTCGGTAAAGGAGAAATGTTGAGCAGCATTGTCCCCGAAGCACTCAGATGGAACGTAGCTTTTGGGTTTGCGGCGATAGTAATGGTGATCAGTTTGCTTACATTTATCAATACTCAGAAATCTATGGGCGAAATTGGTTTGTCTCCTTTGTCTCACTTGACGGAAAAAAGCGCAAAATATCGGAATGGGCAACATATATAGGCTCATTGCTGTTGCTGCCCGTGATTATGATCATGGTATCCAAAACCAAATATAGACTACTTTATGTATACCATCGGACCGCTGACCTTAGTGTACTTAGGGTATGAAATGATGCACATAATGCTTCGATCGTAAAAAAATTACTGGCAGGGTCTGGTATTTATCTTCTTCAGCATCATATTCTGGGCGTTTTTGAGCAGAGTGGAGGATCACTCAGTTTATTTGCTGCCAACAACCTTGACAATAAAGTTTTGGGCATCACGCTGGATCCCAATGGTGTCAATAATTCGGCCAACTCTCTTTTGTCATCATGTTTGCTGCACTTCTCCGGTATTGTCTGGATATGGCTGGCCAACAGAAAAATGGGAGCCAAATACATTGATAAAATTTGGTATGGCATTTATTTTTTCTTTCAGGTGGATTTTATATTTTTACAGTACCAGATTATTTGCAGATACTAATGGGTCCACTTCACTTGATCTGTTTACATTTGGTTGGTTGATTATTACTTTCGGTGAGTTGTGTCTTTCACCTATCGGTATGTCCATTATGACCAAACTGGCTCCTCAAGATTACAGGCCATCATGATGGGTATGTGGTTTAGCAAGTGCATATGGACAATACTTTGCCGGGAATTCTTGGTTGCCAATATTCTGAAGTATCAGAAAATGCCGATAATTATAATAAATTGATAGCATACACCGACGGTTACCGGCAATTGGCAATTATGCTTTGATTGCAGGCGTCGTTCTGATAACCATCTCACCGTTTGTGCGCAAATTGATGCAGGAAGTGAAATAGATGTTGAGGTTTAACATTTTTTTTTGACATATTTTGAAATACTATTTTTGCAATTGTCGTTTAAACCAAAACGATTCTGTATCAAATGGGATATTGCCGCATTATTATTACTTGCACCTGTATATTGTTGATGAACAGCCTGACTTCTTTCGGGCAGACAATTTTTACAGGAGAAGAAGAATTAGCCTACCATGCTGATGTGATGGCCAATGCATCCGAAGGTAAACACCGAAGTCAGGCTATGAGTAAGTTCAATTCCCTGTTTTTGGAGACACTTGGCAAAAAAGGTTCTTTTCAGCACCAGTTTGATTCTCTGAAGTGGATTTCCAAAATCTCCCTTCAGAACAGATCATTCAGGATATTTACCGGAAGTAGCTGTAGATGAAGGAGAAGTAAAATATTTTGGTGTCATCCAGACATCAGATGAAAAACTACATGTACTCAAAGACATTTTTAAAAATATCGATGGAGGTTTCAAGAGGACGAGTATGATAAAGAATCGGCTTGGTGCGATCTATTATCATCTGATGGAAAACAAGACACCTAAAGGCGAAAAGTACTATTAACTTTTGGTGTCAACAGATGGGATAAATATGAAAATATCAAATTGATAGATGTACTGTTTTTACAAGAGAAGGCAATCCGTATTTTGGTAAGCCGGTCTTCAGAACTCAGGTAGCCGGGCAAAAAGACGAACAGGTCAACAGATTATTGTTCAGATATGCTGCTGATGCTCAAATGACAGTCAATTACAATCCGGGTATGGAAATGATCGTTGTGGATAATCTGATCAAAAAAATGAGTCGTATACCGGACAAGGGGAAACATTAGTACCTGATGGCAGCTATGTAGGCTATGAGCTAAAGAAGGATACCGGACCCGAATAGAAAAGATCGCTACTCAAATTATGGATGAAGCACCAAGACCTAAACCTGTTCTGGACCAAAGAAAGGGGCAAAAAAAATTAATGGAAATTAGTAGGATGGGGTATAATGGAGCTAAAGCAGGGAAAGTATTGCGATAAAATCAACCCAATCGGACAATGATCTGACCCCTAATTCCTGATCGAGGATAAATGCATCCTGATGTTATCATTCATGCGTTCATCAACCAGAAAATAGTCTATACGCCAGCCCAGATTTTGGCTCTGGCACCAAATCTAACACTCCAAAACGAATATTGGACCTTGTCCGGATAAAGATATCTGAAAGAATCAGTAAATCCTTTTGATAAAATTTTAGTCATCCCATCTATTTCCACTTGTGTATATCCTGAAGTTTTATTGTAATTTTCCTTTGGTCTGGCAAGGTCAATAGGATTATGAGCCACATTGAAATCACCTGTGACTATGATGTTTTTTTCTTCATTCGCAAATCGGCAAGATATTTAGAAAAGGCTTCGTCCCATTCTCCTCGATAATCAAGTCTTTTGAGTCCTTCTCCACTATTGGGTACATAGACATTGACCAAAAAAATCATCAAACTCGGCACTAATGACTCGACCTTCATTGCCATGATCAGTGATACCGATATCTTTGGTGATGGATATTGGCTCTTTTTGGAGATGATAGCGACACCTGAGTATCCTTTTTTCTCTGCCGAATTGCTATGAACATGGTATCCGCTCAATGATGAAAGAACCTCAGCTACCTGAACATCCTGAGCTTTTGTTTCTTTGCAGACAGAAAATATCTGCATCCATATCAGCAAACTGCTGAAGAAATGTTCGTCCTACCACGGCACGGATTCCATTGACATTCCAGGAGATGAGTTTCATCTGTATATTTTTGTTTATATTTTAATTGCCTAAGTGGAATTAGCATGAAAATATTTATTCCGATTTGTGCCCGCCTGAACACGTTAGTCGGGCAGGTACCACAAAGATGGATTCATGCTCATTTCATATGATTGTTTTGATCTTAAAAGTCACAATATTAAATCATTATTACGTATAATTGAAAAATTTTAGTAACTATTTACGAGGCCTGGTGGAGAGAAACAGAATGATTTGCCTTCAAAATATTTTTGATGGTGTCGAATACGTTCATATTATGTTTCCTTGCAGTTGAGATCACACTCATAATACGAGCATGGTGAGTTGCTCCATCGGTGCTTCTGAAGCAATGAGATACATTCATTTTTACCTTTGAAAACCTAAAATCTCTCTCCGCTTGATTATTGGTAAAGGGAACTTCGGGATCAAAGGCGTATAGTAACACTGCATCCATGTTGGTTTGCATACGAATTATCAAGTTAAGCCCTTTACTTTTTTTCTCTCTTCCTCGTTTGCCTTTTCTCTCAGGTGGTGGCTCTTCTTGGATTCCGTCTGTTAATATTTGTTGGTAGTGCTTTACTATATTTTCTCTGTTGTTCATGTTTTGTTCTTCATCGGTTGCTTTAAGTTTTAGTAGAAGTGTTTTCATTTTAACTGCCCATTGCCTACCTATTTCCTCTTGTGAGGTAAGCTCTCTTATGATATGTGCGCCACATAAGGCATGTATGATACTTAAGAAATTGAAGTAGCTCGCATAACTATCGTGCACAAGTTTCCTGTGTAATCTTTGATGAGACTTAACTCACTTTTCAAGGCTTCCAACCCTCTTTTACTATGTGTAAAAAGATAGGTGAACATACAAGTACTCATTACATGAAGCCAAAACATCTTTCCGCCAACTCGAATACCTGTTTCATCTGAATGTGCGACCAGAGATGATAGTATTGATTTCTTGATTAACATCTCTACCGCTTCCATTTTCTCATATGCCTTAGCATTATATTTTACTATTGTGGAAACGTTGGGGAATAATCCATATAAATCGCTGAGCAATTGCGATACTTTCTGAATAGGTACCTTGTAATCGTTGCACAGCAGTACGCTTAGAGTTTTGACATTGTTACCGTATTGAACCGGGGCGTTTACTCCTTGTGGAAATATACCGAAATGTTCCTTCCCGCAGCAAGGACAAGTCTTCTTTGTTGTTTGTAGTCTGTGACTACTACCTGTGGCTCAGGTATGTCTTGTACTTGTCGTACTTCTGAAATTTCACCTTTTACAGCCATCAAATCTGCCCCACATTCACAACGTTCAGTTTCTACTTTTAATTCTACCTCATTTTAAATTGTAGCCTGTCCATTCCTTTGCCTTGGTGACCTTCTTTTCCGCCTCGTTTTCCACCCTTCTTCCTGTTGTGGCTGCTTTCCTATAGGGATCACTTGATGGTGGTTTGTGAGAGTTGTTGCTATTTTGGTTTAATCTAGATTTGAGCTCTGAAACCTCGGCCCTTAATGCCATAATTTCATTATTTTGCCTTTCTATTATTTCGTCTCGCCTTTGAATCTCATCTAATAACAAAAATATCACGGCAACCAATGATTCACTATCACCGCTGAGTGTTATTCCTTTTGCTTTTAATAAAGGATGTTCAGAAAGTATTTCGTATATATTTTTGATAAGTACTCTGTTTGATTGTTTACCAAATTTCAGAGTTCTATTTTCAGGTCAGGTCTATAAATGTTACAAATATATATTTTATTTTTATATTTGTACTTAATTTTAAATATTTTTGACGTAAATAGTTACCAATAATTTACCTTTTTACAACGAAATCATCTGCGTTTCTTGGGATACTTAAAAAAGATGGTTGGTTTATAATTATCCAGAAAGGCACACATTTATACTCAAAATAAATTGGTTTGCAAAAACTCCTTAGTCAATTTTTTGATTTTGAGTATAATGAAGACATAATTTTTCTTAATGAAAATTATCGTCGGTATAAAGATGAAACATGCAACTAAAGAAGGAACGGTAATTTTTCCCAATCATGGAAGTGACGAATTAGGTAAAGGGTTGGAAATGAAATTGAGAAGAGATGCACAATTATAAATTAAGTACCATAAAAAAAACGATTGAATAAACAGGCGGAAAAATTTCTGACAATAATGATGAAAGTAATAAAAATCAAAGAACGAGTGCACTCCCTCCATTTTAAGGGAGGGCTGGGGTGGGTAAATTTAGAGGAATGAAATCGATAAAATTTATAATAGAGAAAACGAAAACAGGATATTCGGCATATTGTGCAGAAAAACCAATTTTTACGACTGGGCTTAATATATATAAACTGCAAACAAATGCTTTAGAAGCCACAAATTTGTACTTGGAAGAATTTGGTAAAAAGTATCTATGGATAAAATTGGATTTGAACTCGATTTTCAACAATTTTTTGAATATCATAAAGTGATCAACGCTAAGCATTTGGCTAAAAGGATAAATATGAATGAAACATTATTATCACAATACGTTAATGGAAAGAAAAGCCATCAAAAAGCAGGTTGACAGAATTTTGGAAGGATTGCATGAAATGGGGAGAGAACTCATGGAGTTATCGCTGGTGTAAAATCATTTATACTGTGACCAAACAGGGGATGTGCAGACTTCCAGTTGGTGAGCATATTTGGAGCTTCGACCACCTTTGGCGATCATAATCGCAAATAATTATATTTATTTTCGATTATGATCGCCTAAAGTGAGTGTTTTACAAAAAAACAAGCTTTTATACCTGATTCCAGAAATTACTACGATTGATAATAAATGTCTCTTTAGGCTGGTAAAAATCAGTAAATGTTGCACTGAATTTAGCATTCTTTTTTTCGTTCCATTTCAATTCAAAAGCGTTGATACCATCTCTTCCTTCTTCTATGTAATCAATTTCAGCATGCATCTTGCTACGCCAAAACCAACTTTTTACCGGTAGTTTTTGATAGCTATTAAACTTCAGTTTTTCTGTGATAAAATAGTTTTCCCACAATGCGCCTATATCGTTCCGCTGTCCTATAGGATTAAAATTATTGATAATAGCATTGCGAATACCATTGTCATAAAAGTATATTTTCCTTGAGGTAGAGATTTCCTTTCTATCATTGCGAGATAAAGGATTTAACCTATAGACAACAAAACTCTTTTCAAGCAAATCGATGTAATTTACCACTGTTTCCTTATCTATACCTACGGTTTTTGAAAGTTCATTGTATGAGACTTCGCTACCTACTTGCCATGCCAATGCTTGTAATAATCGCACCAACACTTCCGGTTTTCGAATTCCTCCTGACTCCAGAATGTCTTTGTAAAGATAACTGCCTGACAAAGCACTGAGCAAAGCTTCTTTTTCATTTTCTAAAATTATTTCCGGGTAGCTCCCATATACTAACAGTTGCTCTAACATTGGTAATGATTTTGCCAAAGTGTAAGTGTCTTTGAGCTCTGACCAAGCTACAGGAAACATGGTGAATTCCCATTTTCGTCCTGTCAAAGGCTCCTGAATAGTATCGGCCAGTCCGAGTGCAGAAGATCCGGTAATGATCACTTGTTTTTCCAATTTGGCATCTACGATCATTTTTACGGTAAGACCAATATTTACAATACGCTGAGCTTCATCAAATACGATCAATGAATACGGGGCAATCAATGATTGGATCAACTGAAAATCAGGATTGGTCCATAAAAGTCTGTCCGCGGGGTTGTCTCCATTGATCATTAAAAAAGGTAGTTTCAATTCTTCTGTTATTTTTTGAATCAGAAAAGTTTTACCCACTTGCCTTGGCCCGAGTAGAATAATGGCCTTCCTAAAATCTATTTTTGCTTTAATTGCTTCAAAAAGTGTTCTTTTTATCATTATTTGCGATTATGATCGCAAATATATATACTTATTTGCGATTATGATCGCTAAAGGTGAGGTATTTTAAAAAATAGAGACCAATTTAATAAGGAATAGGTCCAGCAGATCTCTCAGCATTTGCAGTTCAAATCTGCAGATGCAAGTCAAAGAGTATAGATTCAATAGATATTCGAATATTCTTATCACTCACAACGGGCATTTACAGGCAATATGTAATCATAGTTCATAAAGTTACGATTTTCTATAAACAACTAAGCCTTTTGGCCCGCAGATTTTTTTTGTCTGTAAACAAAAATCTGCAATGGATTATAGTTCTTTTTCAGCTCCCACAATAAAATGAATTACTATTATACCTAAAATCCCATTGAAATTTGTTTTTTCTGCTATTTTCTTTAATTGCGTGATTAAAATGATATGATTTAACTTGCTTATATTTAGTATAGGTAGGTTTAAGTTTTTGTATATATTTGCAATTCAAATAATTAAATGTAATGGTATCTGAAATACAATTCACCAACTATAAAATTTTCAAAGAAAAACAGTCTTTGAAATTAAAGCCAATAACAGTATTGTTAGGAAAAAACAATTCAGGAAAAAGCGCTGTTGCAAAACTACCATTGATGATAGGTAACTTGCTTTATGGAGAGCCGATAAATTGGAGAATAAAAGTAGGTTCAGATAGCAAAAATTCTGTTGAATTAGGATCGGGATTTAAAGATTTAATTTATAATAGAAATTCTGCTGGTGCGCTAAATATAATATTAGATTCCGAAAATTACTCTGTAAACTTTTCATGTAATCAAGAAGATGGGTTTCTTGATCTAGCAATTAATGATATAGACATTAAATTAGATGGTGATATAGATTCAATCAAATTGCCAATTGGAGATGCTGTTATTTTGGAATTAAAATTCAGCCATGATTACATCGGAGCAATAAGAGTTTCTCCTGAATCAGATTATCAAAATTCTGCAGAAAAGTTTAATAAAATTGGTATTAATGGGCAAAATGCATACCCAATCTTAATCCAAGATTTTGAAAATGGCCAAAAGTTACTTAATAAGGTTAGTAGTTGGTATTCAAAAAAATTTGAAGGATGGGGCATAAATATTAAAAAAATCGATTCGAGTGAAATCAAATACGAGATAGTACTCGAAAATGGATTGTCAAGTATTAATATTCGGCAAACAGGGCAAGGCATTCATCAAGTCTTACCTTTAATAGTAAGGTCATATATGAATGAAGTCGAGCCCACCTTAATTGTTGTAGAAGAACCAGAGACACATTTACATCCTGCTGCTCATGGGGATTTGGCCGAAAGATTTGTAGATTCGTTTATCGAGGATTCTAATAAAAGATATTTAATAGAAACGCATTCTCAAAATTTTGTATTACGTCTTAGAAGGCTTATCGCTGAAAAAAAATCAAACCTTTTGATATTGCATTATATTATATTGACTATAATGCAAAGTCAAGAACAGCAAAATTAAACTAATTGATATTGACGAATATGGAAATTTGCCTAATGATGATTGGCCTATTGGAGTTTTCAGCGAAGCATCAATAGAAGTAAGAGGGATTTTAAACATTATTAGTAAGCTTAGAAATGCAAAACATGACTTTAAATAGGATAGAAAACTTCAATCAAAAAGTGCTAGAAAAAAGATTTAAACTTATCAAACACAGTGAAGAAGATTTTATTTTATCATTAAATCATTTTTCTAATATTTTTACACATTAGCAGCAGTTTTAACATCATTTTAATAATCTAATACATTATGAAAATACATTGGATATCATTTCTTTTTCTATTGTTATCAATAAGAACCACCAACGCCCAGAAACCCATCACCATAGACGATATCTATGCCAAGTTTGCTTTCAGAACAAAGTCTGTGCCCGGCTTCAATTTTATGAAAGACGGTAGGCATTACTCTTCGCTTAAAGACGGCGGCATCAAAAAATTTGACATCACTACAGGATCTTTGGTAGAGACTATGTTTTGAAGGTAAGGAATTTAAGGATAAAGCCGGATATTCCGGGGCTATCGGGTCATACACATTCAGTGATGATGAATCCAAAATTCTCATTGAGTCGGAAAGCGAAGCCATCTACAGGCACTCCTCAAAGGCAAACTGCTATGTATATGATGTGAAATCCAAAGTACTTTCCAGAATCTACCTTCATGGCAAAGTGGTCAATCCGGCTTTTTCACCGGATGGGGAGCAAGTTGGATTTGTTTTCAACAATAACTTGTATTTTCAAAACTTAAAATCAGGGAACATCACTCAAGTCACTACAGATGGCGTTAAAAATAAAATCATCAATGGTATGTGTGACTGGGTTTACGAGGAAGAATTCAGCTTTACCAGAGCATTTTACTGGTCGCCTGACAGCAAAAAAATCGCTTATATACGTTTTGATGAGACCAATGTACCGGAATTTACTATGCAACTTTTCAAAGGTGATATGTACCCTGAAAACGAAACTTTCAAATATCCCAAAGTAGGTGAAAAAAATGCCGAGGTATCCGCATGGGTGTATGAGCTATCCCGAGGAAAGTCCAAAAAAACGGATATCGGCGAACTTTCTGATATGTATATACCACGCATGAAGTGGACACAAGATGCCCATAAACTTTGTATCTTCAAGATGAACAGGCACCAAAACAATCTTAAACTTTACATCTCCGACATCAAATCCGGCAAATCATCCATCATCTACGAAGAAACTAATAAGTACTACATCGACATGTCCGACGATCTTACTTTCCTCAGGGATGGAAAACACTTTGTATGGTCATCTGAAAAAGAAGGGTACAACCAGATATATCTCATGGGCATGGATGGTACACAAAAAGTCAAGCTCACCACTGGGTCATATGATGTGACAAGCTTCTATGGAGTGGATGAAAAAAATAAAAAAGTGTACTTTCAGGCAGCTGAAAAATCACCTATGCAAAAGCATGTGTTTTCAGTTGACCTTGATGGTAAAAATATAACTAATCTTACACCTACCCTTTTAGGATCAAATACAGCTCAGTTCAGTAGTACATTTGACTATTTCAGCAACAATCACAGTACCATCAATACTGCTCCAACATTTACTGTGTACGATCGTACGGGCAAAAAAATAAGGACAATCGAAGACAATATTAATCATGCCAAAACTCAGGAAGAGTACGGTGTGTCTCCTGTGGAATTTTTTACATTTACGACATCAGAAAATGTAAAACTCAATGGCTGGATGATCAAACCAAGAGACTTCAACCCTACCAGAAAGTATCCGGTTTTCATGACACAATACAGTGGTCCGGGTAGTCAGTCCGTCACCGACAGCTGGAAAGGCACAGGATACTGGTGGAATCAAATGATCGCTCAGGCAGGTTACATCGTAGTATGTGTAGATGGACGAGGTACAGGTGCACGAGGAGAAGCATTCAAAAAGATGACTTATCTTCAGTTAGGTCATTTTGAGACTTTGGATCAGATAGAAACGGCCAAATACATGGGTTTACAACCTTACGTGGACAAGGCAAGAATAGGTATTTTTGGCTGGAGTTATGGAGGATATATGTCCTCGCTCTGCATTCTCAAAGGCAATGATGTATTTAAAGCCGCTATAGCTGTAGCACCTGTCACCAACTGGAAATGGTATGATAGTATCTACACTGAAAGATACATGCGTACCACTACCGAAAATGCCCAAGGCTATGCTGACAATTCGCCTGTCTATTTTGCTGACAGACTAAAAGGAAATTATCTGTTGATTCATGGTATGGCTGATGACAATGTTCATTTTCAAAATGCGGTAGAAATGGCCAACGCTCTCATCAAAGCCAACAAACAGTTTGATACTTACTATTATCCCAACAGAAATCACGGTATCTACGGAGATAATGCCACCATACATCTCTACACAAAAATGACAAATTTTATTTTTGAAAAAATCTGAAATAACTATTTTTGCCCGATTCATTACATAGGTGACTGACTAATACCTAAATATCTAAAATGAGATTCGTAGTGAGAGCTTCAAATACAATAAAATCAGCATTTTTAGCGACAAATCATACTGTGTGCGGCTTTCGCTGTAGTCACCACTATGGTGCGGAGCTAAAAGTGAGCATAGCGACTGATTTTGAAGTATTTGGAGGTCGTAATAGATTATCATTTTAGATTTTAGGTAATACTTATATCAAATCCGAAAAGTTGTTTCTATTTAGTTTTTTCGACTTCTCTTTATTTAATAAAAAGAAGGGTTCAGTTTTTGATGTTAAGATGGTTATAACTATTTTGTGCTATTCCATTATACACACAAAGCCAAGAATACTCAAAAATATAAATAATTTAATTACTTTTGTAAACTCCAAAAAATCCAATATTGAAAATTGTATCCATTTTTATCTCATTCTTTTTCTTTATTATAAATATTACTTTTGGTCAAACCAGGAGCCCCAAAACCTATGCATTAGTCATCGGTGTCTCTAAATACGAAGATCCCAAAATCACATCATTAAAGCATGCCCACAAAGATGCAGAAGCGTTTGCTGAATTTTGTGCTTCCTCATCAGGATTAAATATTGCAGCTGATCAATTGAAGGTTTTAATCAATGAAAAAGCATCTTACTGGGATATCGTCAGTGGACTGGAATGGCTCAAAACCAATGCTCAAAAAGACGATCATATTTATATCTATTTTGCAGGACATGGAGATATGGAAAGTAAAGCACTCAAATATGGTTACCTTTTGGCAAACGACTCCAGATATATGAATTATATAGGCAGATCATTGTCTCTGGATGATCTCAATAAGACAGCACATACTATATCCGTGGATCGAAAAGCTAAAGTTTTCCTGATCACCGACGCTTGCCACTCCGGTAAGCTCGCTGGAGTCGATTTTGATGGAAGTAATCTTGTGGCACTGAATCTGATGCAGGTAGTAAGCAGCAATGAAGTACGAATCACATCATGCAATGAAGGCGAACTGTCTTATGAAGATGAAAAATGGGGCAATGGTAGAGGCGCATTTTCGTATTTTCTGACCACAGGCATGTCTGGAGAAGCTGACGGAGTAGGTGGCACAAAGGATGGCAATATCACCATTGGAGAAATCAAAACATTTCTAAATGGAAAAGTTCCTGAAGAAGTTAGAACAGTCAAGAGTAAAAAGCAAAACCCGGTAGTAAAAGGGACAGAAGCTACTATTTTAAATTCATTTAAAGCATCTGCAGGTGATCAAAATTTGGCTATTGCTACACGAACAAGTAATGAAATAAGCACTAACACAGGTTCCAGAAGTGTTTCAGCTGAAACCAATAATGATTGGGAAGAAGATATAAGGAATACCACAATATCAAAGGCCAGGGACCAAAATACAGACTTTAAAATACTATCATCTAAACCAGTATCTGAAATTGTAAATGTGCTTTTGCATACATTAATTAAAGAAAAAAAATACAGTAAAAAGACACTAACTTCTGTACCATCTCAACAGATTGTTGCTAAGACTCTATATGACTTAGTGCAAGAGATCATAGATCTATACTTGAGTGCAGACGAATCAGAGCTTGAAAAAAGGGAATACTACAAACAGATAGATAAGCCCTACGATCAGTACCCTTACATGCTCGACATTGCCATCAAATTGCTTCCGAAAGACCACCTAATCATTCCCTCATTACAGATGCAAAGGGCCTACATGAGTGGGTTAAATTACAGACTTCAAGCGCCTTTTAAAGGTAAGTTCAATGCACAAATAGATACAGCCTTTTTATATCAACAGAAAGCCTTGTCCATAGACTCGAGAGCTGCATATATTCACAATGAAATGGGTGTTCTATATAGTATAATTGGAAGATTGGATACGGCCATTTCGTATTATGAGCAGGCCATTTCTATAGCACCACTATGGCCGCTACCTTATTCCAATCTTGCCAATGCTTATTACATAAAAAAAGATTTTGTTAAGTCAAAAGAATATGTGGATATTGCTTTTCAAAAACAAGATAACTTACCAACTCCCTGCATCATCGATGGAAACTTAAACACCATAAGTGGTAACTACCTCTTTGCGGAAGAGCAATATCAAAAAGCTATAAAAATCAACAGTTATAATTTTATACCCTTTGATAGGTTAGGAGATGTATATCTTAAAGTGCAAGACTACCAGACGGCTGAAAAGTACTATCATGATGCTACAACAAGAAAAGCAGTCCTGGAGAGTATTGATGAAGACGTAAAGGATATTTTACCTTTGTTTAAAAGTATAGTTCCTATTAAAATTTTAAATCCACCTGATACAACCATTTTATCAAACGATGTTATTTCTTGTTTTATCTTTGGTAAAATCCACTTTGACAAAAAAGAAGATATAAAAGCAAAAAAGTGGTTTGAAAAAGTGGTAAGTCTCGACGCAGAAAACCCTATGGTGTACCAATATCTGGGTCAAATAGCAAACGATTCAGAAGAATATGGTCTTGCAGAGTATTATTTTAATCTTGCCATTAAATTTCATCTTCAAGACAGTTTATTTAAAGCTCATATGAGAAATGCTACCAAGGGATTATCTCATAATGATGATGTATTGGAGTATTACGAGGCTTCCAATTTTGACATATATAAACCCAATCTTTCTCTGGCAAGGACTTATGAAAAATGGAATCATTTCCACTTCGCTATTCAACAATATCAAAAATGCATAGAACTGAAACCTAGCGAAAAGACAGCATATCAAAGGCTTTGGAATTTGTACCAAAATCAAATGGAAATGGAATCAGCCGAGTCAGTAATCCATAAATTTGGTCAGATTTATCCAAACGAAGTGGATGAAGTCCTTGGAGAACACTACGAATGGTCATTAAACATTTATAAAGAAGATATCCAAAAAACAGCTTATTATGCTTACAAATATGGCTTACTCCTGCACGAATATATAATGAAACAGCCAAAAGAAATGTTTACTACAGAACCAAACGAAGAGAAAGAACAAAAAATTAAGAAATATCTGACTAAGGGAGTAGAACTATTGGAAAAAGTGGAGTCAATCACAGTAGATATATCTATCGAAACAGATGCATTTACTAAGTTGGGTGACCTATACCTGTACTCCAATAAACATGAAAAAGCACTGGAAAATTATGAGTCTGTTCTAAACATCAAAGAAGATAATCACTCAATAAGGAGTATTGCAGCAAAATGTGCAGATCATGTATATTTGTTTAAGAAATCGTTAGGTCATTTGACCACATTGGAGAAGTCTAATAGTCTTAAATATGAGGATGCCATCATTTTGGCAAAATACTACATGAAAAATGGAGAAAAAGAAAAGGCCATAACGTTATATGAAAAGATCGCCAATACACATGCATTTCTAAAAAAAGAGATAGAAAATGATATGATCAAGTTATATCTTCGTTTTGGTGATTATCAAAAAGCCATTGAATTGATTAACAAGTGTAAAGAAGGTAACAAAACAGATATCAATCTGGAATATATGCTTGCCAGAGCCAATGCTGGCTTAAACAAACCACAAGAAGCTTTAAAGCATCTGCAAAATGCTGAAAGTATGGGATTCAATTATGGTTTTGTATATATAAATGACGATAATTTTGATCCATACCGATCCACATCAGATTGGCAAACCATCAACTCTAAAATGAATCAATATATTGAAACCAAAATGGCAGCATCAAAAAAGCAGCCATAATTCGGATTTACTTCAAGGCCTTTACTGCACTTTCAACTTCATTCATATTCTTGCAAAATAAGGAGTACATCATTTTTGGCAAACTATTTTTAGGAGACATAACTATGGCCTTTTTATATTTAGTCTGAGCAGAAAGCAAGAAGCCTTCTCCTTCCATCTGATGGGCTTCCATCAATAATCTGATATCAGCATTTGATTTTTTATAAATGTCGGCTGATTGAACTGATTTCAATGTCTTATCTTCCATTTCTTTTGATACGATGGAGAAAAATACGGGTGTACTCACCTCCTTCTTTGTAGGGTGATGTATATACCAGGCATACTTAGTACCATTCTTTAGCTTAGCTACTTTACTATTTAAAGCATATTCTTGTCCTTTTACCTGAGTTGTATATATTAAATTATGCTCCATATCTTCGATCACAAAAGTGTAAATTTTGGTACCTTTGAGCGGCTCCCAACTTAAAACATTTACATCTTCCACATACTTGCCACCCGGACATGAAGATCTGGTCCTAATGTCTTTGTCTCCCCAGCCATCTTTGCCACTTCCTGTCTTATCGCCCCAACCATCTTTGCCACTTCCTGTCTTATCGCCCCAGCCATCTTTGCCACTTCCTGTCTTATCGCCCCAGCCGTCTTTGCCACTTCCTGTCTTATCGCCCCAGCCGTCTTTGCCACTTCCTGTCTTATCACCCCATCCATCTTTGCCGCTTCCGGTTTTGTCACCCCAACCATCTTTACCGCTTCCGGTCTTATCACCCCAACCTGAGACTAAATCTTTTTGATTTTTCATTTTAACACCACTGATCGATGCATTATAAACCGCGTCACTCATTTTTTCACCAAATGATAATTCTGATTTGGATACCAGACTTTGGTCATCTACAAATAATTTGTCTAAAGAAATGGGACTTTGATCCCCCGAGACTTCCACAAACATATAATTATGGTAAACGATTGCTTTACCTTTTGGACTAACTATGAGGCTTCCGGATTTTTTCATGATGCTTCCGGGAATCACATTTAATTTAGAATTATCCTGATAAGTTACTTTGCCATCAGCAGAAACCAGAATAACAGGCATAGTCTCAGATTGGGCAAATAGTCCAATAGGAAACATTAAAATGATGAAGAATAATTTAAAAGCTTTCATTTGAATATTTTTTAGGGTTTTAAAACTTCTTTAAAATCGATCACTTTTTCGATTTTATTATCTTTATTGGTTATAATAATACAACTATCTTTGAA
Organism: Saprospiraceae bacterium; assembly: GCA_016718205.1. Classification (GTDB taxonomy): domain Bacteria; phylum Bacteroidota; class Bacteroidia; order Chitinophagales; family Saprospiraceae; genus OLB9. Next base: position 13,146 of record JADKEB010000019.1, on the reverse strand, counting down.
ATACAGGATTTCGCCCCCCAGATGAGAAAGGGAACGTGTAGGATTACCAAGTACATCAAGTGCTGATTGTTTTTCGGATCCCAGCATCAGGCCATTTAAAAAAGACGCTGTCATGCTTCTCTTACTCACCACAAACCCGAGATCAAATCCGCTATTTTGTTCATCTCCTTTATACTCGTGAGTCAGTACTCTGAAGTTTTCAGTTTTAACATCATTAATCCTAAAAGTATAGTCTTCATCGATTTTTGTTTGATTCCTGCTGACCAAATCAGAAGATAAAAACTGGGCCGCTGTCATGCCATCTATATTGACCTTCAGTACTTTATCAGGTGAAACTGGAGTCATTATGCTACCGTTTAGTATAGCCAGATTTTTTTTAGCTACTTCATTTCCCATGTCACTTGCTTTGGTCATAAGGTTTATTGAAGTGGATTTATCATTTCCAAAATAAGCCAAAATAGATTTTAAAATCAATACTTCATCTTCATATCTATCGTAGTCCGATTCAGGATGGAGCATTTTTAATTCAGCAAGTTCTATGTCAATAATGTGATTACCATTTGTTAACGCAATGTTTCGTATTTCAGATTGAGGGTTATTCACAGCCATGAGGATATAAACAGATACTTTGTTGATGTAAGCAGGTAAGTAAGTCTTATTCATGATGATGCACGTCTCAAAATGTATTAAAGCTTCATTGATGAGTTTATTGACTTGGTCAAAAGTAGAAGCCGATCTGGAGTCCCCTGAAAACTCCAGGTCCATCACCCCGGGAAGGTCAAACTTAAGACTTTCAGAATCTAACATAGAACCAGCAAGCATCATGCATGTCAGACCAGCGTTGTTATAAAGTTCACGTGATTGATATTTATTGAGCAAATATCCATAATAAGCATAAGCTTCCATATATTTTCCAACGATGGTGAGTAAACCAGCCATTTCAAACACATTGGAAAGTTTGACTATCTGCTTTTGATTGCGTTCAGCCAGACTTATACGATCATTCTTTGATGGGTAGCCTATTAATTTATCTTTCATTCCGTAGGACTTATATAGATCATTGAATAGTAAATTGACCTTTTCAAAGATTCCAAACCCCGCCGAATAAGCTAAATATCCTCCTAAAACATCTGCCTGAACTTCATTTAATATTTTGTCATTGAGTGAGTTTAGAATTTTACCCGTCTCAAGATCTGATACTGCGTCTGCATAATCAGAACGCCAACCATGCTTTTCATAGTAATGGGTCAGTTCATGTGCCAATAAAAAAGCTATCGCTTCGTCACCATATTTCTCTGCGACATCATAAGCTTTTTTTTCTAAAGAAATATCGACTTTTCTATAATCCATGCTGGCCACGTGCGCTTCTTCACTTCTTAAATTCAACTGAGGTACAGGCATCCTGCGGTCTCCTTTGGCTTCCACCAGTTTTTCATAGATGGAGAGTATTCGTTTGTATTCAGGTAGATGGTTTAAGTTGCTCTGATATTCAACTTCCTGTTTTGAAGGTAAAATGGGTAATCCTGCAAAAGACCGAGACTGAGCATTGACACAAAAAGATAGCAAGAAAAAAATCACAAAATTAACAGCAAAAATAGAATTGGGGTATAAATTTTGCATTCATTTAATATTACTTTCACAAAAGTAAGAAATTAAACATGTTTGCCAATATTTTTATAAAGTTAGATTAATTTTTTTAATATTTAGTTTTGAATGGTCATTAAACATTCAAATAATACTTATTTTTAGCATTTTATTGGTTTTAACTTACCAAAATAATAGCTGAAAAATGAAAATCAGATTTGTAGTCGTTATAAAATTATCATTTTAGATTATTAGGTTTTATATAGTTTTAACAATGGGATTAATCATTAATAATAAGTACATGTTTTTTAGAAATCTGATTTGTGCAGCGGGATTAGTTTGCATTTGCTTGCATTTTCAATCATGTAATGAGAAGTCTTCTGAAAGTGAGATTGGAGATAGCGGGTATATTTTAAGCCCGCAACTAAAAAAAATTGGTAGTTTTGATAGTCTTTCTTTCAATTCAGTACCAGTAATGTTATCTGATGTAAAATTTAAAGCAACAAAGACAGCACACAATTACAGTAATAATTTAACGATAAAAATTCCGGAAAAAAACGACCTTGTATTTGGAAGTTCTATCAGGATACAACCAGATACTATAAAATTACTATCTGATTCGTCAGTTTTTTTAGAAAAAATGCCGGAGTATGCTCCCGTCAAAGAAATGGCTACAAAACTTCAAAATAGTGAAAGTTTCTCCTATTTTGATAAGCTACAGGGCTTAAAACAAAGCTTTGTCCCTTGTATGCTGGCAGACAATTCTGGAAATTTGTGGTTTGGAACGCATGGAGGAGGACTCACCAGGTATGATGCAAATAATTTTACCCATTTCACTCAGAAAGAAGGGCTGGCGGGCAATAGTATTTTTGCTTTGATTCAGGCAAAAGACGGATGCTTTTGGATAGGCACTTACGGGAAAGGCTTAAGTGTTTTTGATGGTAAAAACTTTAGAAATTTCTCTACAGAAAATGGATTTCCTTCTGATTATATTTACTCAATTTTAGAAGATCGCAACCAAAATATTTGGATCGGAACAGAAGATGCCGGATTGTTGAAAATAGAGAAATCAAAAAGTGATGTCATATATCAATACAACAGTAAAAATGGTTTTTTTCATGACAAGATAACCGCACTTATGGAAGACGCCATAGGCAACATTTGGGTAGGATCTGATGGAAAAGGTTTTATGTATTTTGACAATAAAATGAATATCAGATTACCACAAAATAGCAATATCTCATCACTGACGATAACCAATATCAAGGGAGATTCCGATGGAGGCTATTGGTTATCAACATATGGCAACGGCTTGTTTAAAATTGAAAACGAAAAAATATTAAACTATGAAGAAAAAAATGGTTTTCCATCAGATCTTCTCACCTTTTTAGATCTGGATAAATATGGAAATGTTTGGGTAGCTACAGACGGGAAAGGTGTCATTAAAATGAGTCAACAAAATTCGGATTACGAAAATTTACAAATTTATGATTCTTCCAAAGGATTGTCAAATGACAAGGTTTATTCCATACTACAGGACAAAGCAGGTACATTTTGGTTTGGAACCAACAGAGGTGGAGTAAATAAATTTAATGGCAATAAGTTTACACATATACAAAGTGGAATAAATGAACCGGCAAATTTTGTTTTTAGCCTGACGGAAGACAGAGAACATAACCTTTGGGTCAGCACAGGTGGTGATGGAATCATAAAATATAGTCGGAATATGGATAATTCCATATGGAACAAGCAGGAAGAAATCAAGGTCATAAATGGGTTAGCAAGTAATTATGTATATTGTAGTTTGACTGACAAAAGAGACCGAAAATGGTTTGGAACTGATAACGGAGTCAACATACTTGATCACAACAACTTACAATCGCTAAACAAAGACAACGGTTTTTGCGGAAATAAGGTAAGAGCTATAATGGAAGACTCAAAAGGCAATTTTTGGTTTGGTATGGCAGAGGAAGGCGGTATAGCAATGTATGACGGAAATCAAGTTACCTGTATGAAAGAAAGTCACAATTTTCTTAAAAGTACTGTTTTTTCCATTGCCGAAGATAATTCCGGAAGAATATGGTTTGCCACAGAAGATAAAGGAATTTTCATAAAGGATGGACATCATTTTTATGCATATAATGATTTGTTTGCTGACTTTGCAATTTTCAGTCTGAAGAAAGACGCTGATGGCCATATGTGGATTGCAACAGAAGGAAATGGATTGTATGTGTTTGATGGGTCAAAGTTCTATAATATTGATGAAACACTCGGACTCTCCAACAATTTTGTATTTTCAATTTTTGAAGACCATAATCATGATATGTGGTTTGGTACTAGGTTTGGATTAAATACTTTGACAAAAGACAAAAAAACATCATTGCTTCAAGCTTTGATGAAGAATACACCACTAATCAATAAGGATACTTATTTTACAAGCTATTCTTATGAAGATGGTTTTTTGGGTGTGGGTTGTAATAGAGGAGCTATATATCAAACTTCAGATCAAACTATGTGGATAGGTGCCACAGATAGACTCACGCTGAGCCATTTGGCCAAAAAACAATCTCATGTAGATATATCCATCGATTCTTTAAGGCTTTATTTAACAAATATTGATCTGTTTAATGAAAAAGTGAATTGGATAGATTTTTACAAAAATAGAAGACATAGTCAGAAAATCAATAATAGATTGACGATTGAAAATATTCAATTTTCTGATCTGTCTCCATGGTACCTTATCCCACAGGACTTGAGCTTGAAATACAATAATAATTACCTCACATTTAAGTATGGAGCTAATTCTTCCAATAAATCAGCAAAAATAAAATACCAATACAAACTGATGGGGTTTGAAGATAATTGGAGCCAGCCTACCAATAATAAAAGTGTCTCTTATGGAAATTTACCTCATGGACAATATAGTTTCCAGTTAAAGGCAGAGGAAGAAAGTGGTCTGAACAGCGAAATACTTGTTTATTCCTTTACGATAAGGCCTCCTTGGTGGTATAGTTGGTGGGCTTATCTCCTTTATAGTGTCCTTTTGTTATCTTTGTTCAGACATATTCATAAATTGCAAAAAAACAGAACCATCCGTATTGAAAGAGAACGAAATCAGTTACAGGAAATTGAGAAAGCAAAGGAAATTGCAACTGCTTACAAAAATCTGGAAACAGCACATCAAAATCTGGAAAACACACATATAAAATTAAAATCTGCTCAAGCCCAGCTCATCCAATCCGAAAAAATGGCTAGTCTCGGAGAACTTATCACCGGCATTGCTCATGAGATCCAAAATCCATTGAACTTTGTCAATAATTTCAGCGAGTTGAGTGTCGATCTCGCCAAAGAACTGAAGGAAGAAGTGGAAAAAATGGACATTCCTGAAAAAAATATAGCATATGTAAATGAGATAATTGGTGATCTAAGTATTAATCAGGAAAAAATCAACCACCACGGAAAGCGAGCATCCGATATTGTAAAAGGCATGCTTCAACACAGTCGTACCAGTACAGGACAGAAAGAATTGACTGACATTAATGAACTCACTAATGAATACTTACGCCTGGCTTATCACGGATTGAGAGCCAAAGACAAAACATTCAACGCTGAACTCGTCACCAACTTTGATACCAATCTCCCAAAAATAGAAGTCACCCCACAAGACATCGGCAGAGTCATCCTCAATCTCATCACCAATGCCTTTTATACCGTCAGAGAAAAAGCCCATCTTTTAAATGTAGCCAGGCAAAACAGTGGTACAGATTTGAAAGATGCTTCCTATGAACCAAAAGTCACCGTCTCCACCCGGCTAACACCTGAGAACCAACTGCTGATTATTGTACATGACAACGGCTCCGGTATTCCTGACGCTATCAAAGATAAAATCTTCCAGCCTTTCTTTACAACCAAACCTACTGGTCAGGGGACAGGATTAGGATTGTCTTTGTCTTATGATATTGTCAAGGCACATGGCGGAGAGTTGAAAGTGGAAAGCTTACCTGTCGATGCAAGTAAAAACAGTGGTGGAACAACGTTTATCATTTCACTTCCAACTACATAACTCAAGCCTGCTCATTAAAAAAAATCATGACTGAGTAGATACAAAATGCGTTGCCCTTAAACTCATCATTTTTTGCTATTTAGTCAAGATGTCTTAATATATTGCATCGTAGTTAAAAGCTACGACGAACAATCGAAACTTGATAAGAAATCGAGCACAGTGCGAAAAAATGAATTGCACCTTAAAGCATCTATATTGGTCTGATTTATAGTTTTCATTTAGATCAAAAAAGGAATCATCATGCATTGCCTCATTTGACTTATGTATGATGGTAAAATGGTACATTACTTTATATGCACTTTTCTTATTATTGTAAAAAAGAACAGGAAAAATTTGGTATCTTTGTCCCCTTTATTAAAGAAAGATGGGTACAAAATTAGTTACCAAAGAAATTGTCAACCGCAAAGCAAAATTTGAATACAGCTTCCTGCAAATGTTTGAAGCCGGGATTGTGCTTACAGGTACAGAAGTAAAAGCACTCAGACTTGGACTTGCCAATCTCAATGATGCGTACTGTCTTTTTGACCATGGCAATTTGGTTGTAAAAAACATGTTTATTTCTGAGTACGATCATGGTACCGTATACAACCATGACTCACGCAGAGACAGAAGGCTCCTGTTGAGAAAAACGGAGTTGAAAAAAATGGAAAGAAAAGTGACTGAAAAAGGATTTACTATAGTTCCTTACAGATTGTATTTTTCAGAAAGAGGATTTGCCAAACTTGAGGTAGCATTGGCTCAAGGCAAAAAAGCATTTGACAAACGTGAATCCATCAAAGAAAGAGACTCCAAAAGAGATATGGACCGATTGAAGAAAATCAAACTATAACATCCATTCACAAGACTGGTCTGTATTTGGGGTATTACATATTTCACGGTTTTAAAAAATCTAACAAAATGGATGTTTTCCGCCTTTTTGTCTTTAGTTTAAAAGTGTCTGAAGACGGAAGAAAAATGCCTAAGCGATTTTGAAAAAGCAAAAAATGATTGAACGACTTCAATCATTAGCAAAGGAACCGACCAAAACTTTGGTCTACGTGATGAACTTTTTCTGAAGAGTCCCACTCCAAAAAGCGGAAACTAAAAAAAACTGTCCTGAAAGGACTCAATATGAATAACTGTGGGTGCAACCCACGGCACAATCAAGAGCAATGCTCAACCCCTGAAAGGGTTGAATATTAGCATGTTAAGAATTAAACCCTTTTAGGGTTTTGATAGCTTTGTTATAGTTTTACAACGGTTTTACCGATGGTTATTCAAATTTTATCCCTCTGGGATAATCAAATTACTTTTTAGAGTGGACTCGTCAATGAAAAAAAGTAAAAGCCGGTCGCGGATTGAGCGACAAAGCCAGATTTGATTAAGACCTGAATGAGCTTAAATATTAATGATTCAATTTGTCTTGAACACATTCTGTAACATAAGTTGCACCCGCTTCTTGCAGATGCTTGTATCTTTGCATCAAAATAAACATTGTTATGAATCTCGAACAATTAATAACTTCAGACGTGGGCACCATCATAGATGTGCGCACACCTATGGAGTATATGGGCGGACATGTAGCAGACTCTGTCAATATACCGCTTATGGAGTTGCCCTATCGAATGGATGAAATCAAAAATCTGGATCTACCTATCATTTTCTGCTGTGCATCCGGAAACAGAAGCGGACAGGCAACACAATTTTGTTTGAACCAAGGGGTCGATGCTTTCAACGGAGGCCCATGGACCACAGTAAATTATTACAAATCACTTACCCATCAAATTTGAAACAATGAATGCAGCTTCACTTTTTTCTGACTGGCACCTGATGCGCTGGTTGCGCCTTTTCATCAGTGCATATTTGATCTGGCAGGGCATACAAATGAAAGATAATTTTGCTTTGTTTATTGGTTCATTTTTTCTGCTGCAGGCGATCACCAACACGGGGTGTTGCGGAGCAGGCGGATGTTCAGTTCCAAACCAGAAAATGACTAATAAAATATCTGACGACGATCACATTGATTACACCATTGTAAAACCTTAAAATATGGAATCACATATATATAATGTCCACCTTAACTGGATAGCTGACAGAATCGGAGAAGTATCATCTCCTGAGTTGCTGGATGCAATAGATGTTGCCACACCGCCACAATTTCCCAAAGGTGTTGACGGTGTTTGGTCGCCTGAGCATTTTTTTACGGCAGCGGTCAATAGTTGTTTTATGACTACCTTCCTGGCAGTAGCTGAAAATTCAAAATTAGAATTTAAAAAGTTTCATTGTTCTGCCGAAGGTAAACTGGAAAAAGTAGATGGTAAATATCTCATGACCGAAGTATTACTAAAACCAGAACTTTTGATCACCAATGAAGCTGACAGAGAGAAAGCTGAAAGAATCCTCATAAAATCGGAGCAAGCCTGTCTTATTTCCAACTCTATCACATCAAAAGTTTTCTTACAGCCAGAAATTAAAGTGAATTAAAAAGAGATGCACATATAACTTAGATTGGATGCATGAAGCGCGGGTCGTCCATTAAAGGAATGAACTTGTCCTTTGTGAACCTTAGAGCCTTGGTGTCTTAGTGGCATTTCAATATTTTACACCCTTGCTGTCAGCATAAATTTTGAGTTAAAGGCTCAATCTCAAACATAATCAAGCAAAAGCTATTTATTTACAGGCTAATTTAGACCTTTGTGGACCTTAGAGCCTTGGTGCATCAGTGGCATTCCAATATTTTGTGTCCATGCTGATGGTAAGATACTAAAGCTTGCCGGTATCAACAAGTCCCCACAAAACATCATTTTGAGGTAAAGGTGATTTATACGAATATTTTTTACCTGTAAAGGGATGAATAAACTCAAGTTCGTAAGATACCAGGCATATACTTCTGTCTAAGTTGGGTCGCCTTGATCCATACTTCAGATCACCTTTTATGGGCATATCCATAGTCGCAAGTTGAGCCCTGATCTGATGAAATCTTCCTGTTTTCAGATCTATTCGGAGCAAAAAGTAGTTGTCAAATGACTGCAATAAAGTGTACTCAAGTATCGCTTCTTTGTAATTGTCATCCACCTTTATGTCTGCTGTCATCGCTCTGTTGTGGAGCTTCTTGATATAATGCTTCAGTATGGTTGGATCTTTTTCAGGCGTACCCGAGACTATGGCAAGATAAGTTTTTTTTACAGTTCTGTCTTTCAGCATTTCTGTAAATTCATTGGCAAATTCTTTATTTTTACCAAAAATAACAATACCTGTTACCGGTTGATCTATTCTATTGAGAACAAAAATATTCTGGTTGTACTTTATATTGAGGATAGTTTCCAGATCATATTTTTCATTATCGGTGGCCTGAACGGCAATTCCGTGTTTTTTCAGGACAACTACAAAATCTTCAGTTTCATCAATGATACTAAAATTTGATTCTGAAGGACCTTTTTCGATGAGTGCTTTAAGAGCAGAAATATCTATATTTTTCAATTTAGGCATTTGTTTTCAGTTCACTATTTTACTTCCTCATAATCTATGTAGTCATCATTATGATTATTTTTATTATTTTTAGTATTCTGTTCATCTCGTTTTACAGTATTCTTGTTACTTTCTATCATAGGCGCAACATAGTAAGTAATAATATAATAGGCAATCGCAGAAAGGATGATATACTTGATCATCTTAATATAAGTTTTTTGGTTCTACTACGATTTTAATAGAAAATTTAATTGATCAAGAGGTTAGGACTACCCTTTAGGGGTCAGGGGTAAAATAGGACAATAATTGTTTCCATTTAAAACCTTCCCGACAACTTCATAGTGATCAGAAAGGTTTACTCTTTTGAACTTTGACTAATAACCCTAACAGCCTAAATTTGTCTTTCCATTAAATTGGTAGTATAATAATTTTTTTTAAAAAAGTGTTCCTAAGAGTATGTTTAAAATTTATCCTTTAGCAATAAAATGTTTTATTTTGGCTACAAATTCGTTAATTTTTTCGTCGAATTGCCCACATTCGACTGCAAAATTTGCCTCTTTTCGCTCAAAATAACTCCATTTTATTATCCAAAAACAAAATTTAAACATACTCTAAAAACAAAACTTCTGTAGTCAGGAACACTTGGATTTTTATTAAGTTTTTGCAACTACTCAGGTAAGATCCATTTCAATCAAAAAATACTAATTTCTATGATTTTAAAGTATATACCTTAGATGGTAGTACAAGTTTTTATTTTCCACCCAGCATCTTGCCGAAAATAGATTTTACACCCATTTCAGCGATATCATCTATCATGCTTCCATCACCATCCTTGTCGAGAAGTTTTGAAAATATGCTTTGATTGGCCGGTTGCTGATTGACAGTTTTTGTGGCACCCTGGATAAAATCAAGCAATCCACCACTTGTTTGCTGCTGTTCTGGTTGTTGAGGCATGGTTTGTTTTGCTTTACCCAGAAAACCCAGGACGACAGGGGCAAGAGTAGCCATCATTGACAAAATTTTGGCCGTGTCAATGCCACTTTCTTTAGATATGGATTCAGCAGCAGTTTCCTGTTTGCCTCCGAGAAGGTGATTTAGGATTCCTGTTCCGTTGGCAGTTTTGGGATTTTCAGGCTGTACAGCTCCTGATAAAAAACCGCTTAGATCATTTAGTATGCTGCCATCATGATCTCTGTCCAAAGCAGCCATCAATCCACCTGCTCCTTCAGGTGTACTGGCATTTTTTGCCACAGCATTCATAATAGTAGCCAGTACACCATCTACAGCTGAGTTGGTTTGTTGCTGGTTTCCCAGACCTAATTGCTGACCTACTTGATTGATGATAATATCTTTCATTGGTCCCTGTAGTAAATCTGTAATGTCCATTTTTTAGTAATAATTAATTGTTTGTTGTAACATCGAATATCCGACATGCAATACTAACAATATTTTCATAAAAAAATTCATTATTACAACAACAATATTCTGAAATACGATTTTCGGAATGATATTTGTAATAACAAATTAAAATAATATATAATATGTATGATAGTTGTAATAAAACATAGTGTATTGGCAATGTGCCTGATTTTTGCAAGTGCAGTAAATGTATTTGGCAATAAAAAATTAACAGAAAATTATCTAAACAGGTATAAAAATATGGCTATCTCGGAGATGCACAGGACAGGTATTCCGGCAAGTATAAAGTTGGCACAAGGCATACTGGAATCTGATCTGGGCAGAAGTCCGCTGGCAAGCCAGGCCAACAATCATTTTGGTATCAAATGCAGCAAGGACTGGACCGGGCTTACTTATTACAAACACGATGATGACACCGACAGCACAGGCACCATCATCGAAAGCTGCTTCAGAGCCTATGAAAGTGGTGAACAATCATATGCGGCTCATTCAGAATTCCTGACTCATCCTTCCAAGCAGTCGAGGTATGGTTTTTTATTTGAGTTGGCCACCACTGATTATGTGGGATGGGCCAACGGGTTGAAGTTTGCAGGATATGCTTCAGACCCTTCCTATCCATCAAAGCTGATCAAAATCATCGAAACCAACCGTCTTTACGAATATGACGAACAGATCAATGCTGAAAAAATCACCTTGGTCACCACAATACCTCAGGATAATAAAAAAGTCAGTCAAAAGAAAGAGACAGAAAAGAAAGTGTCTGAAAAGGATGTCTTAAAATCTGAGAGTACTACTAATGAAAGCAATGATAAGCTTGCAAAATCAATGATAGGTAAGTACAAAACGAACAAAATCAACGACGTCAGGATGGTTCATGCTTTCGGTGGTGAATCGATCAAAGAATTGGCTCTGCGCAACAAAAAAGATGTGTACGAGCTGCTCGAATATAATGAACGTATCCAAAGCCTGGACTACATCCTGCAGTCTGATGAAATTGTGTATTTTGATAAGAAGAAAAAAGCTGTAGAAGACGTATCACTGGCGTTTCATACTGTATCCAAGGGAGAGACCTTGTACAAAATAGCTCAAAAATATGGTGTCAGACTTGAAAGTATCATTTCAAAAAATAATCTACCCGAAGATGCAGAGCCGTTGACCGGCGAATTGGTGAGCCTTTCGCGCAATCTGTCAAAGAAGCAAAGCCCTAAGTATCGGATAGTTGAAAAATTTGATTCTTTTATTGATTTCGGACAATTGCAGTAAGAGTATGTTTAAAATTTTATCATTTTGCTCCAATCAGCAAATTTTATTTTTCTCCTGCCTGTCGGCAAGGCAGGCCTGCGACATCAACTTCGTTTGTCAAAGTCTTACCTGACTTTGACGGAACCTATCATACGGTCTTTGACCGGTTGTGGACAATTTACTCCGGTCATGAGACCGATTGATAAAAGTCCAAAAGTCAGAGACTTTGGACAACGATTTATTGAGAATTGAGTAAAGCATTTTACTCAATTCTCGTCAGAGACGAGACCATTCAGTCATCCCGTCTAAAATTAAATTTCCTCACTTTCGCTCAAACATAAAAATTTAACATACTCTAATGGATCAGGAACACATCAGTCTCAATAAATACATCAGTGATACCGGATACTGTTCGAGGCGCGAGGCGGACAAACTCATCGATGCCGGCAGGGTGGTGATCAATGACATAGTGGCCAGAAAAGGCAACAGAGTAGGTAAGGGAGATAAGGTGTTACTGGATGGAGAACTGATCTCTATCAAACCAAAACCTGTATACATTGCCTTCCACAAACCTATCGGAGTGGTGTGTACTACGGATCAAAGAGATCCTGACAATATCATTGACCATTTGAACTATAGTGAACGCATATTTCCGGTAGGTAGACTGGATAAAATGTCTCAAGGACTGATCCTGCTGACCAATGACGGTGATATAGTAAATAAGATATTGAGAGCCGGCAACTATCATGAAAAAGAATACATTGTCACGGTAAATAAAACTGTGGACCAGGCTTTTATCAAGACTATGGCGACGGGAGTTCCGATATTAGACACCGTGACCCGACCATGTAAAGTCAAAAAAATCAATGACACCACATTTTCTATCATCCTCACACAGGGACTCAACCGTCAGATCCGCCGTATGTGCGAATATCTGGGATACACCGTAAAAGCCCTTACGAGAATCAGAATTATGGACCTCACTATCGATGGCATAGCATACGATAGCTGGCGATACCTCACCGAAGCCGAGATGATCAACCTGATGGACCTGGTCAAACACTCCAGAAAGTGATGGTGGGGTAAAACCAAAATGTCCCATCACTAAATACTTTAGATAAGTCCAATAAAAAATTTAAAATTTATATAAAAAAGCCATCAGGATTTCAGAAATTATCCTTATTTTTGGAGATAGAAAGGTGCAAAGGGCAGAAAGCCCAAGGATGAGATCGGACTAAATTAAAATAATAAGCGATAAACCGTGTACAAACGTATCACAAGCGTTTAAAAACGGATATAAAATTCACAAATCATTAACAAACTTTCGTATATTTATATATGTAATATGAGCAGAAAATCAAGGAGTTGTGAGCGTGATAGGTCGAGATGAG
>JADKEB010000018.1 GCA_016718205.1 Saprospiraceae bacterium | reverse complement strand
CTTTATGCTGCACAAACAACATCGCTGCCAAAGGCGATGACATATTTCCATCTATAGCATTGGGTGGATATCTTGCACCTGCCATTGGAGTAATTATTATTGGACTGGTATCTGCCTTGTTTCCAAGTGCTGATGGAGCTTGACCGCTATGACATCATCTTCTGTATCGATATATTGGGAATGCAAAAGATGCTATAAGTACGGACAAGGCAAAAGAAAACACGTCTCACGGTGCACCTTAGTTTTACGTAGTTGTTTTTTTCTGTGTGTCTGATATTTAAGTGGATCGATATAAATCCATTATAGATGTGATACTCAAGCTTGCCGGATATACATAGGGCCCTCTGTTGGGATTATTTACTTTTGGCATTTTTACAAAGAGTACTGAACGATAGAAATCATTATGGGTATGTCTGGCATCTCCGATTATCATATTTATATTGATTTGATCAATAATGCAGAGTGGTTTGCTAAAAAGCTGGCGTTAAGTCCAGAGACCACCGCAACTATTAGCTCAATATTCTGAGTCACTTTTTTTCAGGATATAAGATAGGAATAGAAATTCTCATACTCAATGGTATCATCCTTTCTGGCCGACTGTGGCTGGTATCAGATAAAAATCAAACTAAAAGAAATGGAAAAGGATCACAGAATCTCGTCCAATTTACAGGCATCTTGAGCAAAAATCCACTTTGGAATTGCTATCAGATATCAATACTAAAGATCAAAAGTATCATTAGCGGTACAGAAATCCATCCATCAGATCGCACCGCTTACTGATGCTATTGTGATAAAATGAAAATGGTGGCAGGTTGTTTACATGGGGTGCAGGAACAAGTGGCCGATTGGGGAGTGCTGGATGCTTCCCGAAGTGTCCTCTTACATACGGGTGTACCTAAAGATTGGGTCATTGGATTGATAGCAGGCGGGGATACTGCCCTTAGAAATTCGGTTGAAAGTGCAGAAGATGATCCAACAAGCCTCGGAAGGACCTCGGAGAATATCGTGTTGACCACAATGATGTTTTAGTAGGTATTGCCGCATCAGGACAACTCGTATGTGATCAATGGTCTAAAAACCGCTAATGAGCACGGCATCATCACAGGGAGTATCTCTTGTAATCCGGGAGCTCCTGTTTCGTTGGTCGCCAATTATCCAATAGAAGTGGTAGTTGGCCCTGAATATGTAACTGGCAGTACCGCATGAAATCAGGCACCGCTCAAAAAACTGGTGCTCAACATGATCAGTACTAGAGTGTGATGATAAAACTCGGACGCGTCAGAGACAATCGTATGGTGGACATGCAACTCAGCAATGATAAGTTGTTGGATCGATGTGTAAAGATGGTCATGGAAAAACCGCCAAACCTACGAACAAGCAAAAAGCACTGCTTCTTGAAAAAGGATCTGTCAGAAAAGTCGTCGATGCTTTTTTTTTGAATGATACAAACTGGATTTTGGGGTGTATCCCATTTTTTCATTCAAATCTTATAAGAAAAATGCCTTTTGTCTCCTATAGGGATAAAAAAAAGGAATTTTTGTTAAAGTGCAATTTTGGGATACACCCTGATTTTTTTTGGATCCGCAAGGAGTTTTTTGACCTGCTCTACCACATTTTGGGGTGTAAAAAGCCAAATTTTTCATCCAATACGGGATATGGAGCAGAATAGCCAAATGGGTCATTCCGAATACCATTCCGTTATCCTTTATCAGACCTTCCAATGTTAGCGCAATCCAGCGGTCAATCCAAATACCGGAGCATCATCCGGTATTATGAATGCTGATAATGTGTGGGCTGGGTCCTGAAAATACCTTCAGAAGGTACAGAAACCACTCTGACTCTCCAAGCCTTTGAATCTGTTCGAGCATAGGCGCGCTTCTGTGAGACGTAGCAACTTCGGAACCATTGGCTAAAGGCGGGTGATATCACAATCATCACTGGTGGCATAGACCACATATGCACCTTTTTGATCTGTCGGCTTTCTGACAACCTGTCAGATTCTAAAGCAGGAATATCTTTTTATTTTGTCTGGAAAGAATTAATCCTGAAGGTCTGTTTTTTGTAGACAACTCAGCTCCCAAGCGCTTACAGTCTCTGCGCTATCAGCAGGCCTTAATGCAACAAAAGATGGTTTTCCTGAATGGTTATATAGCTTTTCTAAAAGTCTCAGCTGTGCTTCCTGTTCGATGGGCTGGTGTGTGGGTCCATCTTCACCTACACGGAATGCATCGTGCGTCCATATAAATCTGACTGGTTGCTCCATCAGTGCTGCTACCTCTCAATACAGGTTTCATATAGTCAGAAAAGGCAAAAAAAAGTGGCAATAAACCCGGTATCACGCCACCATGAAGGCCATTCCCGTGCTAAGAGCCGCCATAGTTAGTTCTGATACTCCTGCCTGCAGGGAATGCGCCTGAAAAATCTCCGTTTGTAAAACTTTTTGTTTTTCGGAAATCCGTCGGTCATATCACTATTGGACAAATCTGCAGACGCAACGATCATATTGCCTACTTTTTCAGCAAGATAAGCCAGCACTCTGGATGAAGCATTTCTGGTAGCATCGTTTGGAGCCAGTTCTAAGGCACTAAAATGCGGATTCGGTAAGGTGCCGGAAAGGTATTGATTTAAAGTAGTCGCAAGCTTCTGGGTGCTCGGATGACCATTTGTCGGAAATTGATCCAAATTCCTTAACTTCCTTTCTTTATGATCCAATACTTTTTATAATGATCCGATACTTCAGGAAAATCGCAAAAGGATTTGCCGGGTCTCCACCAAGATTTTCGATGGTTTTATGAATGAAGCTTTGGATTTACCTGAAAGGCTTTCCATGAGTTTCCACCATACCTTCATGTGATGTACCATCTTCTTTGACAGCTCCTTTGCCCATGACTGTGCGTCCGATGATCAATGGGTTTTAAGTTTCGCTCTGGCAGACCTTGATGGCTTCTTGATCTGTGCTTCATCATTGCCATCTATCGTGACGACGTGCCAGTGCCAGCTTTCATATTTTTGGCAGTATCTTCAGATGTTACTTCTCCTACTTTGCAGTAGATAGCTGCACATCATTGGCATCATAAAACATGAAGATATTCCCAGTCCAGGTAACCCGCTATCCTTCCGACGCCCTGAGATATTTCTTCCCGGATACCCATCGGATATGTATATGGCTGTACGATGGCTCATCCATGGACCAAATCTTTCGACAAAACCTTTCTGCAATAGCGGCCCAGCTCCGAAAGCATGACCTTGCCCCAGTGGTCCGGATGTATTTTCTATTCCTCTTTGTATATCCAGTTCCGGGTGACCGGGTGGCGGGCTTTTCCACTGTCTGAAATTTTGATATCATCTAAGCTCATCAACCTGCACAAGGTAAGCTTGAGAATACAGCATAGCAGACATATGTCCGGGATCAAGAAAAATCTGTCTCTGAAAGGCCATGCACAATCATCGGATCAAACCTTAAAAATTCAGTGTATAGGATATTGATAAAATCTGCGCCACCCATTGCACCACCGGGTGACCGGGAAGCGGCTTTTTCAACCATGGCGGCAGAAAGTATTCTGATATTGTCTGCTGATCTGAGTGTAATTGATTTATCCACGAGCTATCATTTTTTTTAGCCGACAAAATTAGAAAGAAAAAATTTATAGCACTACATTTGTGTGTGATATATAGCAGGATGGTCATAAAAAGTACTTTCCAACCAATTTCTATAAATATTTTAAATAATGAAAAACACACACCTTCAGGAACTGGTCTACCAATCTCTTGACATAGTAAATGGAGCAGCTCATTTTATCAAATCCAATCTGCACAATGTCACAGGAGATCAGGTAATCGAAAAGGGAACCAACTCTTTAGTCTCCTTTGTAGATCAAAATGCTGAAAAAATCTTAATCGAAGGATTGTCAAAAGTATTGCCTGAAGCTGGCTTTATCACCGGAGAGAAAATGGTGGAGCAATCACAAAAACAATATACCTATCATCGATCCATTGGATGGGTATCCACCAATTTTTACATGCTGCTCCTTTTTTCAGTAAGTGTTGCCTTGTATGACGGAGAGAAAGTAGTAGCAGGTATCGTGCATGAAGTGATGCACGATGAAGTGTTTTTGCATGTGAAGGCAAGGGTGCATTTCTCAATCACAAAAAAATTCAGGTCACTCAAAGACCGTTATTTTATGATGTTTTGATTTGTACAGGATTTCCATACAAAACTGAATATTTGTCTGACGGGCACTTTACCGCTTTAAAACAGGTATTGTTAAAAACCCGTGGCATACGAAGATTTGGTTCGGCGGCGCTTGATCTTTGTTATGTGGCAAGTGGCAGATTTGGAGCTTTTTTAAAAAGCGTTGAATTCTTATGACATTGCTGCCGGTGCTTTGATCGTGAAGGAGGCTGGTGGTGTTGTGACGGATTTCAAAGGTAGCAACAACTGGCTCTTTGAAGGTGAAGTGCTCGCGACGGCACCACAGTTTAGTGAAGATATGCTGGACATTCTCAGCGCTTTTGACATTGAATAAGACGTGTATCATTACTTTATCTATCAGACAACGTAGTAAACAGACTGTTCCAAATGAACCACATCACAGACACCATCATCGCTCCTGCTACACCACAGGTCAAAGTGCTATCGCTGTTATCAGACTTTCCGGGTACAGATGCGATAGCTATTACTGACCATATATTCAAAGGGGAAAAGTTGGCTGAAGCGGACTCACATACGATACATTATGGCTGGATCATGGATGAAGAGAAGGAAATAGACGAGGTCATGGTGTCGGTATTCAGAGCACCAAAAACATTTACAACCGAAGATAGTACAGAAATTTCTTGCCACGGTTCGCCACACTTGGTCCAGGCGATCATTTCATTGGCGATAAAAAATGGCGCCAAGTCAGCTTTCCCTGGCGAATTTACCTTACGGGCTTTTCTCAATGGTCGTCTGGACTTATCACAGGCAGAGGCAGTAGCAGATCTTATCCACGCTTCTTCTACCAAGTCTTCGGAGATTGCTTTGAACCAGCTCAAGGGTCATTTTTCACAAAAGCTCAAAGACCTAAGACAGGAATTGATAAATTTTGCAGCCCTGATCGAACTTGAATTGGATTTTTCTGAAGAAGACGTTGAGTTTGCCCATCGTGGGAGACTTAAGGATTTGATACATAAAATTATGAAAGTTATCAATCCCATGTTAGATTCTTTCCGATGGGGCAACAGTATCAAGGAAGGCATCTCCGTAGCAATCATAGGAGCGCCCAATGTCGGAAAATCCACCCTGCTCAATACGATACTCAATGAAGAAAAAGCACTTGTCAGTGACATCGCAGGAACCACACGTGATTTTATCGAGGATACCTTGGTGATCGATGGTGTCGTGTTCAGGTTTATTGATACTGCAGGCATCCGAGAGACTACAGACGTACTGGAAGGTCTGGGTATCGAGAGATCAAAACAAAAGCTCCGTGAAGCGGAGATCGTCCTTTTCATCAGCGACATCCACAATAGTATAGAAAACACCATCACCGAATACCAAAATCTGGCACTCTCCAAAGATCAGACAGGAGTCATCTTACTCAACAAAGCCGACACCATCGCCGCCGCCCAAGCAGAACACAAAACCCAAACCATCGCAGACCAAAGTGGTGTAAAAACACTTCACATTACTGCCAAATACTCGGAAACTTTACAACCATTACTAAATTATTTTTTCAGACTACATCCAAAACCACAATCGTGCAGAGGGCACCATGATCACCAACATCAGAGACTTCGAAGGCTTGGAAAACACCAAGCTATGTCTTCCGAAAGTGTTGGCAGGCTTGGACTCAGGACTATCTTCTGATTTTGTAGCTATGGATATCCGAGATTCGCTATTTCACCTTGGGACTATCACAGGGGAGGTGTCAACGGATGATTTGTTGGAGTCGATATTTAGTAAGTTTTGTATCGGGAAGTAACTTCTCTTTCTTTCCAACACCTTGTTTTTGTTGACTTTGTATTAATATTCTTGCTCTTTTTTGTTGCCCATTCATTCATATTTACTTATCTTTGTTGCCCAGATGTGGCCAAGGCATCAAATTTGTTGCCCGAAACACATTTGGAAAATATTAGGCGAAATCATGCACCATATCGCTACATAATGCACCTTGATGATACATTTCGCTACATTAATGACAAAATATAGTAAAAATACAAGTACCCAAGATATGTAACCATTGCGGAAAGTCATTTATCGCTCAAACAACAGTGACGAGATTTTGTAGCCATAAATGCTCACAGAGAAATTATAAAAAGAGAGCCAAAGAAGCAAAGATTCAAAAATCATTGGAAGACACCATGACACAGATGGTTTCGCCTTCTCAGGCTAATGTCACTTCCAGCAGCTCACAAACATCAAAAGACTTCCTTTGTATCAATGATATTTCCGATCTCTTGGGAGTAAGTAGGTGGACCATACAAAGAATGGTGCAACGTGGCCAGCTTACAGTTAAACAAGTTGGCCGTAAGAAAATGATGTCAAGGCAACAATTAGAATCCTTCTTTAAACAATAACATAATGTAAAATGAAGATCACATTAAGACAAAGACAAAAGAACAATAAGATCAGCCTTTATTTGGAGTATTATGAGAAAGGCAGGAGAGAGTACGAATATCTCAATTTATATCTGATCCCAGATCCTGAGAAAGGAATCCTAACTAAATTCCAGAAAGATGAGAATAAGCGAATCTTAGAGTTAGCTGAGACCATTAGATCAAAACGACACCTTGAAACCCAGAATAATATCTATGGCTTCAAAGACAAAGATAAAGTCAAAGGCAGCTTCAAACAATTCTTTTCAGACTTAGCAGAAATGAAAAGGGAGAGCTTGGGCAACTATGGCAATTGGAATGCGGTTAGAATTTACATTGACAAATACAGCCCAAAAGATGTCTCATTTGAAAGAGTTAATAAAGATTGGGTTCAAGGCTTTAGAGATTATTTATATAATCATAGAGATTAATTTTCTTGACGAAGAAAATTCCAATTCGGAAGACCTTGTTCAATTGTTGACCTCGAAAAATATTGAGCCTTTTACAACAAAGATATTTCTGGGATGCAAAACTACTGAGTTTGTCTTTGTGATTGACAATATATCCAAGCATTTTAAAGCACTTAATCCAACTAACATCGAAAAATCAAGGAGTTTTTGGACTAAGCCTCAAACTAATAAGGAACCCACTCTTATAACAGTAGATAATTTCTACAAAACCAGAAGTAAGTCAAACATATTCAAATACGCTGGAGAAAAGAAGGATAAAAGAATTGATTTAAGGGCTAATAGAAATTACTTGGAATTGGTACGATCAAAAAATGGAGAGAATTTAAATGATGTTTTATATTAATTTGAAAATAAAATGAGTCAAATAGAATATTTATATGGGCAAATATATTTGTGTTTAATCCGGGGCGGCACCCTCTTGATGAGCGATCTTGAATTGGCTATTAAGGAATTTCACATAGTACAAGAGCTTTGCAAAGATAATACTATTGAACTTGAACTTGCACATTCTTTTTTTGGACTTGGTGAAGCATACAGAATAAAAGGAGAGTATGAGTTTTCACTTAAATACTACACCCAAGCTTTAGATATTTATAAATTTAAAGGAGTGAAATGGGGAATACTTAGAATTTCTTTAGCACTCAAAGAACTTAAAAATGTTCCTCAAAAATTTTCAAAAGCTACTTTTAATATAAATTTAAGTGTAGATCATTGGATAGAAAATAATAGAATAAAAATGCTTACAATAAAAAGTGACATATTATTTATAAATATACCATAAAAATTTAGAATAGTGTTAATTGAATTTGATAATAATACATCCTACTTCCAAAGAATTGAACAATATCAATCCTTAAGGGATTCTATTTTATTTTGTGGTCGACCAAATGAAATAATTATGCTCACAAAAGAACTTATCGATCTTTATTCAAGAACTAAAAATTGGCAAAAAGTAGATGCAGAATTTAAATTTGGCATGTCATACTCAAAGATTAATAGTGAAAGTTCCTCAATAGTTAGTCTTAAACTAACTTATGCAAACTATCTTAGGTTAAAATCTGAGTTCAATTTTGCAATTGATTTGTTTATTTCTTGCTATTATGAAGCAAAAAAAATTAAATCAGAGCAATTCTGTTATGATGCATTATCAGGTCTAGCAGAAATATATCGTATAAAGGGGATGAATAATTATGCCCTTAAAATTCATATTTATTTGATTAAAAAATTTAAGCATATAAGAAACTATAAGGGAGAGATTTGGGCAATGCTCGGAATTGCACAAATTTACAGGATACAAGGCGATTTTGAAAAAAGTCTTTACCACTATAGCACATGTCTTAAAATATGTGAACGAAATAATGATTTCAAAAATCTAGCTTTCGCAAAGAAAGGGTTCGGAGAGTCTTTGGCCTTACTTTATAAATCTTCAGCATCTATTGAAAATATTTTAGAATCGATCGAACTTTTTAAAAATGTTGGGTATTTTATAGGTGAAGGTTACTCTTACAAAACACTAGGAGATGTTTCAAGGATATTGAAAAAAAACTATGATGCTTATGATTCAGCCCGTCATAGTTACGAAATCTTTAAACACAGTAATTATTTAACTGGATTGAACTACGCCATAAAAGGATTAGCTGACAGCCATGTGCAATTTGGTCTTTTTGAAAATGCCAAGAACTATTATTTAATAGCTGGAGATTATTTCTTTTTGAATAAAATTAATTATGGGTATTCGCAGTGTATTGAAGCTCTAAATAATATAACTTATGGAAGAAAAAAGAGTCAAATATTTTAGTCTCTACGGTCAAGCCATTTTCATTACTAATATTTGGTATAAATTTTACAAAAATTGCAGCCTAATCTGTTTGCATGAAAATGAATACACTGCTTATGAATCTGCACTCGAAATATGTTTATGCGAAAAAATTCCTTTTACATATTTAAAATCTTCAGGCTCAAGAAATATAGTTTTTAAAACACAAAATGGCTCTATTGAAATTGATCCAAATAGAATATGGACTGACAAGGGTATTGAAAACCTGCTAATCTCTGATAAAAATGCAAATGATGTTATAGCTCTTCTAAAAGAAATAAGGAAAACCATTATTGGCTTTATACTTGATAATTCAATAAATTCAATTATCTCAGTGCATAATAATTATAATAAAAATTTTAATATTCTTGCCTATTATCATAACCCTGTATATTCGTATGTCGCTGAAAATATTCATATAAATAAAAATATATCAAGTGGTAACTTTTATTATGTTACAATGCGTCAAGATTTCGAAACTTTAAAAGAATTAAACTATAATGTGGTCTTACAAAAGCCTTATAATGCATTTTTTGATGACGGTTCTTTATCCATCTATTGCAGTATAAATAATATTAGATACATTAATGTAGAGTCAAATTTTAATGATTACAATATTCAAAAGCAAATGATTTCAAAAGCAATTGAGTTAACATCTTAATAATAATTTATTATCTAATGTTCTGTTGGTTTAGTAATAAGATTTCCCACAATAATATCTCCAAAAAGTCTTGTAGTAGTTTTGATAACGATAATAAACTTTGCTAAGTTAGTCGCCCAGAAGGCCTCTTGGTAGGTATAACTAAACAAATCAATTAATTGGCTTTCGTTTCTCACAAACTTTTCTGTCCACCAAGCACACTATGCCCCTGCCCCCGATTTTTCTGTCATACTTTTTGCGATGAGCCAAGCATTTAGGTAAAGCAGCACATTGCTATCCTCGTTACTCTACGTTCCACTTGTGGTAGCAAAGAGCTGCTCTTCAGTCGTAAAATGGCTCATGGCAAAAAGTCGCTTCGTTCCAACCACCTCCACCACTTCGCTTATGCCAGAAAAAATTCGGGGTAAGCTATTTAACATAATGTGACCTATATTATAGGACAGCCCAAAAGCATTTCAAGTATGGCTTACTGCCTTTAATTCATGTATGGACGACATAGCACATATACCATATAGTATAGCATTCATCATAAAAAATGTTACGATCGCCATCCATCGCTACCATTAAAGTCAATAAGCCCAAAGCATTTGTCGAATGGGCTGTCCTATAATACCCATTATGTTTTCACTACGTAAATAGCCAAGGGCATAGGCATTCCCGTAATGTCCTCAAATCCCCACCACCCATTTTTATGGCCAGAAAAAAATAAAATATGATTTATAGTATCGGTCAGTAAGAGATGCCTGCCATCCTCCACTACATGCTTCCGTTACGATCTGTCATGCTTCACATACTTCCCTATCTCCGAGCAGCAAGAGTACTGCCTGCATTCAATTTCACTACCCATCGCAGGCAAGCGTATGATTTACCCATCTTTGCAAAGATTGCAAACTTTGCAATCTTTGCAAACGCTGCAATCATACACAATGCCCCACCGCAGATCGTTTCATTCCATTCCGTCAGTACACTTGCTAACCCGCTGCACAATATGGTATATTTCATTTTTTTTGATACTTGCTGCCCCATTTGAAAATTAAGGAGTAATCTCTATCCATTTTATCCTATGGTCACTAATATAATATCGCACATAATTTCTGTGTTGAATATCACCTTTATTGTCATATAAGTCAGGAAACAAAGCACCATCGAAATCAAAGCTACCATTACTTGTAATCTTTGACTTTAGTCCAGGAAGGAAAACAACCTGATCATAATGCTTATCATTTTTAATATTGCTGTAGATCTCAGTAGAATGTTTTGGCATCTCAAAACCCCTTGCAAGCAAAGCATCATATATTGGGTCTCCAATCTCAACTTTTGGCATATTAAAGTCGCCTAATGCAATGATATTTGTAGTTTGCGAATACTTACTCTTCCTTTTTAGATCAGCCCACCTAGCAATAGCATAAGCTTCCAAACTTCTTCTCTCCATACTCAAAGTCTCGTCTTCCTTTCCAAAGTAACTATGAGCATTTGCCAACATAAAATCAAAATTCCCACACCTAAATGAAGCAATAAATGGATTTCTACTAAATCCTGAAAAACTACTCCCATTTCCTGGTAGTTTAATATCAGTATTATCTTCTGCAGGCACTGCAATTTCTCCAAACTCTTCTAATAACTTTATTTTTTGTTTATTATACAAATACGCCATTCGTTCATTATTACCACTTGCATCAGTATATATACATCCATATTTAGTTGGTAATTCATTCCTAAGTGCTATAAGTCCTTCAAGATTATCATTCACTTCCTGAATAGCAATTACATCAAACCATGTAACCATTTCAGCGATAATTTTATAATGTTCAGCTTCCCTTTTCTGTACTCCAAAATTGGCAATATTCCATGTAGCAATTAAAATATTGGTTGTACTTGACTTTGGTATTGCCCTTCCGGGTTTAGTATCTCTGTATTTTTTAATATGTTTTACTTCTTTTTTTACATCTACAACATACTCAAATGTTGGCTTAGGAAATGGCGGCATATTTACAAGTTTTAAAATGAAAGGCAATTTACGGCATTTAGACAATTCATATCAACTTTTTTCTACTGTTGCAATCATGCTCCAATTTTATATGCAAGTTAGCAAGCCTGATCTAATTAAAACTCCTAAAAAGACTACGGCATAATGATCCGCTAATAGCGGAATCAGCCTATGGCACTTATTCCGTTTCCTTTTTAGAGTTTTGATCAGTCTTGCACTGAATAAGCATATAAAATATATAGATCATGATTGATTTTCCTACATTTCAGGCAGGGCCAGATGGCTCTTGTATTTCTTGCAGCTCACCAGCATTAGGCATTTATAAGCAGGTGAGTAGATATGCTTTTCAGCGTTATGTACGTCGCAGATTTCTATTGTGGTCTCCATCACCAGATATCAGGGTTTATCCACTTCTATGTGGCTGTTGTATTTGGGTACATAAGGATGGCAGTAGATTTGTCACCTCGTTACCTTACTAGCGAGAGAGCTGATATGCAGCCATAAAATAGGCATCTACTGCATACGTGGAAGACCATAATAAATTTTACTATGCAAAGTTAGCAAGGGTTTTTATTTAAATCCCAAAAGACTACGGCATAATGACCCTATCGGGATCAGCCTACGGCACTTATTCCGTTTCCTTTTGGTCTTTAAAAAACCCATGCACTTTTTAGCATATTAAAATTTATCATTATGGTCAGTATTCCACGTATTTCGTCAGGCTCCCAGTCAGGTTGTAGCCATTTATCTCAGCTCCCTATCACAGAGCATTTACCTTTATCTCGTTATGCCTTCCAGCGTCATATTCGCAGATCCACCTTAGCCCATACTACTTTACATGGAGTCAGGGTCTATAGGTTACCATGTCATTGCTTTGTCTGGGTTTATCCCACAGGTGAGCGAGAGCTTGCACCATTGCCCTTTTAGTAGGGCATTTTATTCAATTTTTATACTCCTTAATTAATCCCGATTGACGAGCCATTTTAATTCAATTTATTTGTTAAACAATATTATAAAGCATTGCATCCTCGGCAATATCTAATTCTAAACTTTGTATTGTACTCCCTGAAATGCCAAGGTGGACACACATTCTCTTTTCCACACTCCCACAACCCAAGTTTTCTTTCTGATGCTCTTTTCATCAGTTGGTCTAGCTTTTACTCCTGTCATAATTGATGTAGTGCCAAGCCCAACCATTTCTGATTAAAAGAGAGTCAAGACTTCTTTTACCAATCTTTATTCTCCCAAGTTCCCTATCATACAAGTCTGTTTTGACATACTCATAAGTCACATATTTTCCGAGCATCAGATCCCTAACCTTTGACTGAGCTTGCAATCCCCAGCTTTGATTTAGTTCAGGAGCATCCACGTTAAGCAATCTGACAATCTTCAAACTTTCATTCACTTTCAACACATAAGTATCTCCATCCTTCACTTGGATAACTCTTGCAGATACTTGTGACAATCCGTCAAAAGAGATCATCAGAACCAATAAAAAAGCTATCATTTTACATTTCATATGGCAAAAATATAGCACATTTTACTTGTTTTAAAACAGCCACTT
Organism: Saprospiraceae bacterium; assembly: GCA_016718205.1. GTDB lineage: Bacteria > Bacteroidota > Bacteroidia > Chitinophagales > Saprospiraceae > OLB9. The sequence goes on along the minus strand of JADKEB010000018.1, from coordinate 127,527 downwards.
CCGTATTTTCCGATATGTCCAAATTATGCCTTAAAACACACTTTTACCACTCATTAAAAATTTTGGTTGTAGTTCAACTTGTGGAGTCAAGCCAGCAAGTAATTGGTTGGCAAAAGCACAAAAGTATCCCTAAATAGAAACAATTGATGGATTATGGGCATAAGATATCTGACCTTACATTTGTAATGGATCAAAAATACTAGAAATTGTTTCGTCGTACTATGTAGAACTTATATCTGAAGTATAAGGTGCTCTAAACGTGTCCACCTTTGAGCTGCGTGATAATGTTTAGCCATTTTGATATAGATATTTCGGGCACTACTTACTATTTTTGCTGGTATCTTTATGAACCAGTCACGGAATGTTTTGTATTCTTCCCTCCATGATTTTTCGCAAGCCGCATAGCGCATCCTGATTGAGATATTGTATGCTAATACGGATAATTGCCATAATATATCATTACCATGAAAGTTTTGCATTCTTGTTTGACCTGCCAGAAGGTGATTCTTGGTTTGTTCTATCCAATTTTCACTTTCAGCTCTTTGAGCATAGATTCCATGGAGGATTTCAGCACTTGCGTAAGGCAAATTAGAACAATAGCAAAAGTAGCTATATTGAGGTACTTTTCTATAATACCGAAATTCGACTTCAACATAACCAATTAATAACCTTATTGCATGTAATGTTCTGCTCTTGGCCCAAGACTTAGCTTTGTAGTCAAAACTGCTAATGGCCATTTTTTCATTGCAGGACAAAATGGTCCATAGTTGTGATTTGAGGAGTTGGGTTAGGTTTTTTAATTTTACTTTTACTAAATAGGTGTGAGATTGCTGTTCCAATAAATCGAATAAGGCCCCGTTGAAAAATCCACTATCGGCTCTTAGAAATACGGATTGTCTTGCCGTTGGTAAAGTAGTCAGGGTTTGTTTGATGAATTCTACTACACCATTTCCAGTATAAGCAGAACCTGTTCTAAACCAGCTGTTGATCAAGTATTTTACTTCAGAAATATAACAAAGAATGGGATGATAACTATTGGCCCCTTTCTTCTGTGGATTATAACCTTTAGCGGCCCCATCTTGATTGCCATACACGGTTTGTTCAGTACTATCAAGGTCTAAAGTAATACGATCCAGTGATAAACTTTCTATATAACCTTTATTAAAATTCATTAAGCTTTCATGTAGTGTTATGGCACCTTTTTGTCCTAAAGCGCAAATTCGTTTACTTAAAGTATCTTCATCAATATGCTTTTTTAAACCCAATATGGTCTTTACCAGTGTATCTTTTGTGAAGGTTTCGATATTGGAAAGGTGTTTAACACCACATAATGCAGAACTTAGATAACTCAACATAATTTGAGTCGTACTGAATTTTGTTGCATTGTGTTTAACTGTAGGAAATAAGTCATCAAATAGTTCTGGAATGTTACATTTTTCTATGAATTTGAAAAAACGCTGAGGCCACCAAACTGAGTAAGACGTTCTGCAGAAAAGAACTTTGAGTTTTTGTACTTTCAAATCGGATAAGTTTTGTATTTTTGACTTGCATCTATTAAGTGTTTTTATATGTATTATTTTAATATGTTTACAAGCCTAAAGATAAGCATTTTAACACTTATAGATGCATCTTTTTTAAATTTTATTTTAGATTTTTAGGTATTATGCTAACCACGAAATGAAATTAGTTTATGCCATTTCCCTCCACATACCCCCGGCCCCTAAAGGGGAGATCAGTCCTCTGAAGGGAAAAGCTATTGGGTGGGGCGTCTCAAGCATAGCTTGACAAGCTCTTTAAGGGAATGAGCCTGCCTGCCTACGTAGTCAGGCAGGGGTAGCGAGGTGTTTAAGTAATTGTGCAATGTTTTATACACACAATAGTTTTTACAACATCATGAACTTCTTGTAAAAGAATTATATTTGCAGCAAAATCATTAAATGCTATAATGTATGCCCCGATTTGTTATCGACGGTACGAAACTCAAAATTGAGGATATATATCTGCTTGCTTCCGGAGACATAAAGCTTGTCTTATCTGATGAAGTGAGAAAAAAGATATCAAAAAACCGGAGATATCTTGAGACTGTACTTGAAGATCCAAATCAAATCATTTATGGAATTAATACAGGATTTGGAGCATTGTGCAATGTCAAAATATCTGACGCTAACCTGGAAAAATTGCAGGAAAATCTGGTACTTTCGCATGCGTGTGGTGCAGGGGAGCTGGTACCTCAAGACATTTGCAAAATGATATTATTGCTCAAAATTATTAATCTATCATTTGGGTACTCAGGTATCAGGCCCGAACTCATAGACAAGTTGATAGAGTTGTATAATGCCGGCATCTATCCTGTCATATTTCAATTGGGATCACTTGGGGCGTCCGGTGATCTGGCTCCTCTGGCACATCTTTCACTTCCTTTGATCGGTCAGGGCAAGGTGTATTTCGAAGGGGAAATGCAGCCTTCCCGATTAGCTATGGATAAGTGCGGCATCTCAGGAATCACTCTAAAATCAAAAGAAGGATTGGCACTGCTGAACGGAACGCAGTTTTCATTGGCATATGCCGGATTGATTGCAGCAGAAGCAAAAGCAATTTTTCATATTGCCAATAAGATTGCGGCCTTGTCTATGGATGCTTTTGTATGTGACATCTCTCCATTTGACCCGTTGATACATCAGATAAGGCCTCATCAAGGACAAATAATAGCTGCAGAAGAAATTTATAGTTACCTCATCCGGAGTGGAATAAGAAAGAAAAAAAGATATAGTGTCCAGGACCCTTACTCGTTCAGATGTGTACCGCAAGTACATGGAGCGGGCTTAAATGCTATATTGCATGCCTGTGATGTGATCAATACCGAAATAAATGCAGTGACCGACAATCCTAATATTTTTGACGGTGATGACAAAATCCTCAGTGGCGGCAACTTCCATGCACAACCTCTGGCATTGGTTTTGGATTATATATGTATTGCCATCGCTGAATTTGGAAGTATTTCTGAAAGAAGAATTTATCAGCTGATCAATGGTGAGCGAGGTCTTCCTGAATTTCTTACAAAATATCCTGGCCTGGATTCAGGATTTATGATAGCTCAATATACAGCCGCATCTATAGTATCTCAAAATAAACAATACTGCACGCCGGCATCAGTGGACTCCATAGTGTCCAGCAAAGGTCAGGAAGATCATGTAAGTATGGCCGCCAATGCAGCTACAAAAGCCTTCAGAGTCATCAACAATGTAAAAACAATAATGGCGATTGAACTACTTGTAGCCGTACAGGCATTTGAATACAGAAGACCTTTAAAATCATCCGAACCACTTGAAGCAGTGATAACAGAGTTGAGAAGTAAAGTACCTTTTCTCGAAGAGGACAGATTAATGCACGATGATATAACAATCGCTGAAAAAATCATCCAAGACTGGATAGTGCAATATTGTTTAAGCCAGCAATAATTATTTGGTCTGAGCCGCCAGCATTTTTCCTAACAATTTTCCCATGCGCATAGCCTGTTCGAAATCCCCATCGATTTTCAGCCTTCCCTGAATAAACGCGGTTTGAACATCCAGATTACCTGATGCTATTCTCTGGAGATATTCTTCATTGACGGTAAATGTGGCATCCACACTTTCATCTTTTCCTTTTGTCACTTTACCTGGATATACACTGATATCGACCGCCCACTCAGATGTTTCTTCGCCATTGATGTTAAATTGAAATTTACCGCTTTTGGGTTTTCCATTGTCCGGAAGTGATTTTAAAAAGGTACTCAGTTTTTCAAACAATTTGTCAGATTCCGGCTTGACTGCTTTTTTTCTGACAGTTTTTTTCTTTTTCTTTTGATATTCAAGAGCTGCAGCTTCAAGTTCATTGGCAGATTCGCGCAGATACACAGTAAACTGATCCAGATCCGGCATAGAGTTGGTATCAGAAACCGGGCTAATGGTGATATGACCATCATAACTGAGAATAGTAATGATAAGCCCCATGCCATCGATAATCGGTGCAGATCCCATGATCGAGATCATCTTGTGGCCACTGACATACAATGGCATCTGAGGTCCAGGTACATTGGTGATGGTCACATTAAACATGGGTTTGTGAAATTCAGAAATTTTGTATCTGGAGTAAAGTCGCGCAGCCTGATTGGCAATGCCAAAAGGGATGGCATTGGCCATTTGAGAGAGTGTTTTGGCTCCGATGGCTCCCTGATAGTTTTTACCCCTGTTATTGTTTTCGTGGATAGTTTCAAGCCTTTCGATCGGATCTTCTACATTGGTCGCAATTTGGACCAGCATAGCAGAAATCTGGTTATCGGTGCTTCCTTCATCCTTTTTTCTAGTGGAAATCGGCACTAATGAAACCAGTGATTTTTCAGGCAGCTTGCCTTTTTCATCGAGATATCTTCGCAATGCCCCGGAACAAATAGCCAGCAATACATCATTGAGCGTAGTACCCATGATGTTTTTGATATTCTGGACACGAGGTAGTGACAAAATGGCTGAATTCCATTTACGGACTCCGGATATTATACCATTTAATGGAGTAGCGGGTGCTGTGAAAGGTGCTGTTGGCAATTCGCTTCCCTGCATTCTTGATAACACACCAGCTCTAACAGTTGCTTTGAGAGCATCTGAGATGATCTTAGGAAACTTAAATGGATCCCTTGCAAAGCTCATTGTACTGTTGATGAGCAGTTCGATGTGATTGGGTAATGGTGATGGCTTATAAGGTTGTGGAGGTGGAATTTCTTTTTTTTCAGGGGTGAAGTCCAGAAACAGACTCATCAATCCGGCACCACCAACTCCATCAATAGCCACATGATGAATGGTCGATATAATAGCCACTGAACCAGGGGGTACCTGAGGCATATTGTCAAGTCCTTCCACAAAAACCATAGACCACAGTGGTCTGTTTTGATCAAACGGTTCGCTGAATATCTGTGAAGCTATCTTACGGAGTTCCTTCCAGCTACCTGGTTTAGGTAAGGCAATATGTTTGATATGAAGGTCGATATCAAAATTGGGATCATCCACCCAGTAAGGGTAATCTATCGACATAGGTACGTAGATGAGCCGCTGATGCAATTTCGGAAACTGATGAATTCTGGAATGTACCGTATCTTTAAATGTCTGAAAATCAATAGATCCTTCAATGACAATAACTGAACCTATGTTCATCGGACTCGTAGGGGTCTCTGTATAAAGGAAAGTAGCATCCATTCCCGAAATGGGAGTGAGTGTTTCTTTTGCCAACCCTTCTAATATTTTGTCTAACATAAATAATAATTTACAATACTATTAAACTGTAAAAATAGGTAAAAGTGTATATCAAATGGTAGGTTTGGAACTATTTTGAATTAATTTGTTTAAAAATTCTAAAATCTTCTAGTCTTGTAAATAAATAGTTCCGGACAAGATTTTTGAAATCTCATCCGGAACTTTATTTTATTGGATTTTAGCTGATTATTAGAATTGAGCGGTTTCTGTACTTTCTGCAAGGGCAGTAGTTGAAGAATCTTTTCTCACAACATTTTGAAGATAATCCCAGTAACCTGTACCTACAAACCCCTGATGTTTGATAGCTTCAAATCCGGATTCCTGCATTTTGAACTCTCTTTGCTGCAGTTCTGAATATCCCAACATGCCTCTTTCCTTATAATTTTTTGCCAGTTCGAACATCGAAAGGTTCAAAGCATGAAATCCAGCTAGCGTGATAAACTGAAACTTATACCCTAATTTTGCCAGATTGTCTCTGAACATCAGCATTCGCTCTTCATTGAGATATTTTGCCCAGTTGAAGGAAGGAGAGCAATTATACGCCAGCAATTTACCCGGATATTTTTCGTGGACAGCTTCTGCAAATTCTTTTGCAAGTCCAATGTCCGGATTGGAAGTTTCCATCCAGATAAGGTCTGCATAAGGCGCATAGGAGTGTGCTCTGGAAATACATTGCTCCAAACCATTTTTCACTCTGAAGAAACCTTCAGAAGTTCTTTCACCAGTGACAAACTCCTGATCTCTTGAGTCAGCATCAGAAGTGAGTAGGTCCGCAGCCTCAGCATCCGTGCGTGCTATAAGTACTGTAGGTACACCACATACATCAGAAGCAAGTCTGGCCGCTATGAGTTTGTCTATAGCCTCCTGAGTGGGTACCAGTACTTTTCCACCTAAGTGACCACATTTTTTTGCTGATGAAAGTTGGTCTTCAAAATGTACACCGGATGCCCCGGCTTCGATCATTTGCTTCATCAGCTGATAAGCATTCAAATTACCTCCAAATCCGGCTTCTGCATCTGCCACGATAGGCAACATATAGTCAATATTGACCTTACCTCTTGTGCTTTCTATCTGGTCGCGTCTGAGGAGTGCATTATTTATTCTGCGGACTACTGACGGAACTGAGTTGGCCGGATAGATTGACTGGTCAGGAAACATGTCCTCATTGAGATTGGCGTCAGCAGCTACCTGCCATCCTGACAAATAGATAGCATTGAGCCCTGCCATAGCTTCCTGAATGGCTTGATTGCCTGTAAGCGCACCCAATCCGGCGACATATGGTTCATGATGGAGTTTATGCCATAATTTTTCAGCTCCCATTTTAGCAATGGTGTACTCGATGTCATATGACCCTCTCAGGGCAAGGACTTCTTCAGCTGTATATGGTCTTTTGATACCCGTCCATCTGATGTTAGTTGCCCAATCTTGTTTGATTTTTTCTATTCGTTGTGCATTCATTATGAAATAATTTTAGTGGTTAGATAAAATGATGTTTAGTTAGGAAATTTTATAATTAAGAAATATAAGTGTACGCAGGTAGTGTGAGGAAGTCTTTGTACTCTTCATCAAGTACTAAGTTGTCAAAAATTTCAATGGCTTCTATAAATTTTAAATTGGGGTACTGATCTACTCCAAACTCAACTTTGATGTATTCGATTTCTTCTTTTTTTAATTGTTGGTACAACTCTCTTGTGATAATGCGCCCGTCGTCAAGGTGAGATTTATTTTTTATCCATTGCCATAGTTGTGTTCTGGATATTTCGGCAGTAGCAGCGTCTTCCATCAGATTGCGTATTGCTACTGCACCGTTACCTCTCAACCAGCTCTCCAGGTATCTTATTCCGACATAGATATTTGTCCTCAATCCCTTTTCTGTGATGGTTCCATTCGGAATTTCGAGTAAGTGTTTTGAAGTGATGGGGTCAATTTTATGCCTGATATGGATTTGATTCGGACAGGTCATATGCTCATCAAATATTTTCATAGCTACTGGTACGAGACCGGGATGTGCTACCCAGGTGCCATCATGGCCATTTTTCACTTCTCTGAGTTTGTCTTGAATGATGTTTTCTATGACTGCATTGTTGGCTTCTTCATCACCTTTTATAGGTATAAATGCGGCCATACCTCCTATGGCAGGTGCTTTTCTGCGATGACAGGTGTCGATGACCAGCTTTGAGTAGGATTCCATAAATGGTGTGGCCATAGTAACCTGGCTCCTCTCAGGAAGTACAAAACCTTCAAAGTTTTTGAACTTCTTAATAAAAGAAAATATATAATCCCAACGACCACAGTTAAGCCCTGCAGAGTGATTTTTTAATTCGTATAAGATTTCATCCATTTCAAATGAAGCCAGAATTGTCTCAATAAGGACGGTAGCCTTTATAGTACCTTGAGGTATCTGGAGATAATCCTGAGCAAATACAAAGACATCATTCCAGAGTCGGGCTTCCAGGTGGCTCTCCAGCTTTGGCAAATAAAAATACGGACCAGAATGTCTTTCGATCAGTTCGGCAGCATTATGGAAAAAATACAGTCCGAAATCCACAAGACTGCCACTCAATGGTTGACCTGCAATGTACAAATTCTTCTCATCGAGATGCCATCCTCGGGGACGAACCAACAATGTGGCAGTTTTTTCCTTTAAGGTATATGGTTTATTGGATACTGGATCTGTGAACGAAATCTGACGTCTTATGGCGTCGTAGAGATTGATTTGACCTTCTATGACATTAGACCATACAGGACTATTTGCATCTTCAAAGTCAGCCATAAATACTTTTGCTCCGGAATTCAGGGCATTGATGATCATTTTTCGGTCTACAGGTCCGGTGATTTCTACTCTTCGATCCTGCAAATCATGGGGTAGCGGGGCAATATACCACTCTGATTCACGGATCTTTTTTGTAGTATCCGAGAAGTTCGGCAAAATACCGGAGTCAATTTCTTTTTGTTTTCTTTTTCTTTGGTTGAGCAGTTCCACTCTTTGATGATTAAATTTTTGATGAAGCAGGGATAAAAATTCCAATGCTTCCTCAGTAAGAACAGCCATGTATTGATCATTGGTGCTGTTGCAAATTTCAATTTGTTGTGTTTCCAGTAACATGATGGTACTTTTTATTGATTATAAAAAACATGTATTTAGCAAATATGACGCAATGTACGAATAATATTTTATTAGCGTTTTATTCGCTATTAAATTTTATTCCTTTTTTAGAATATTTCTTTTAAAGTTGTGTTTTTTACGCTTTTTACAGATATTTTGTTAATTTTGTAACTATTTTTGTAACTATTTTTGACCAACATGGAACAAGACCGGATTATAAAATTGATTTTTGCATTCAAGGTAAAGTATTATCGTACCATCAAAAATGCTTCTTATCAGGAGTTGTCGGAAAAGTCCGGTATTTCACTTTCTTACCTTCATGATATTGAGAAAGCTAAAAAATATCCAACTCCTTCTAAGATAAATGCATTGGCAAGTGCTTTGGGTATGCCGTATGACGAACTGGTATCCACGACAGTAGATAAGAGATTGCAACCCATTGTAGACTTGATTGCAAGTGATTTTTTTCAAATTTTCCCCATGGAAATGTTTGGACTGACACCGTCGGCTCTCTTTGACTTATTTACTGAAATGCCTGATAAAATCAATGCATTCATAAGTACCTTGTTTAAAATAGCGCGTACATACTCCGTATCAAAAGAAAATTTTTATGTTGCCGCACTACGTTCTTACCAGGATTTTTATGATAATTATTTTGGTGAACTGGAAATAGCAGCCACTAATTTTATGAAAAGTCTTGATAAGGAAGAAATTTCATCAAAGGTTCTTAAGCAGTTCCTTTATGATAATTATGGAGTGAGCTCTGACATGGACCAGATCAATGCGTTTGTCGATCTGAAAGGATTGCGTTCATATTATAGTGTAAAATACAATAAATTATATATCAATAATGAATTGTCTGAAGAAAGAATTATGTTTCTATTATTGAGGGAGATCGCCTTTCAGTATTTACAAATAAAAACCCGGCCATATTTTACGACAATCCTGGAAACGGACAATTTCGAAAAGATATTAAACAATTTTAAATCATCCTATTTTGCTTCTGCATGCCTGATGCCGGAAAAAAAAATGATCAGTGATATTCGTAAAGTGACAACACAATCCAGGTGGTCTTCTGATCTTTTTTTCGAAATGCTGAAAAGATACAAGGTCACGCCGGAAATGTTGATGCAAAGGATAACCAACATTGTTTCAGGACACTTTGGCATCAATAATCTGTTTTTTATACGCCTACACCACGATACGGAAAGAAAGCATTACAGAATGAGCAAAGAAATCCACTTGTCCCGATTGCACAGTCCTTACAGCAGTGAAATGGATGAACACTATTGCAGGAGATGGCTTTCGGTAGGACTGGTAGAAGAATTGAAACAAAAAGGTGCTGATCACGACATATTGATAGATGCGCAGATATCGCAATACAACGATACCCCAAATTCATACTTTTGTATTACTGTAGCATATAAGGAGCAGAGAAATCCGGTTTTTGATTATACAAGTATCACTATTGGTTTTTATATGGACAATCATCTGAGAGCCCACTTTAAGATGGTAGACGACCCAAAGGTTCAGCAAAAGATAGTGCATACTACATGCGAGCGTTGCAATATTATGGATTGTACAGAACGTGTAGTGCCGCCCACCATCATTTTTAATAAGGAGAAAAATGATACGCTCCTCAAGGCAGTGTCAAAACTAAGTTAGAGTTGTTATAAAAAAATTTATGTTTGAGCAGAAGTGAGGAAATTTAGTTTTGGACAAGGTGACTGAATAGTCTCGTCTATAACGAGAATTGAGTAAAATACTTTACTCAATTCTCAATAAAGCTGTTGTCCAAAGTCTCTGACTTTTGGACTTTTATCTATCGGTCTCATGACCGGAGTAAATTGTCCACAACCGGTCAAAGACCGTAAGATGGCTTACGTCAAAGTCAGGTAAGACTTTGACAAACGAAGATGATGTTGCAGGCCTGCCTTGCCGACAGGCAGGAGAAAATTAAATTGCCACTTGGAGCCAAATGATAAAAGTTTAAACATACTCTTTAAAGCTGGTATTTGATTTCTGAAATTATGGACTTTCGTTTTTTTCAAACTCTATGATCAAATGTTTTGAGAGCAGTATCTTAACAGACGTGTTGATATCATAGATTTGTTTGTAAATATGCTTATTTTCAATGTGCTCTTTTATCTGTTTGCGATAGTTTTTCAAGCTGAAAAACCAGATCAATGGGTAAAATATCATCAATAGAACGGACGTACTGGTCACTTCTGATTGATGTATGGTTTTGATTTTTAAACCATTGATCGCAGCCAGGACCCTGATTCTCAGAATACCTGAAATAAATATTTTGTTGAAATATCCGTTGCCGGTTCCGGGCCATTGCACATAAGCATTGGTCTCATCCGGCAAGGGATTGGAGTAGTGCTCACTCTCAGTTACAAACTGAGAAAATCTGCTCCTCAAAGATGAAGGATTGGGAGTAGTCAGAATGAATAATCCCTTTTTATCAAGGATTCGGGATACTTCCTTGAAAAAGTGGTATTGATCAGGTAAGTGTTCAAATGTTTCAGATAAAATTACAATGTCGGCCATGCTATCGCCAATATCAAAATCTTTGCTCAAATCTATCTTTCCTGTATCCAAATGTTTGAACTGATTGTGCTCAGGAAATAAATCCAATGCTTTGACGTTGCTGCCACACTCATAGAAAAGGTTCGCTATATATCCGCTTCCGGCAGAAAGATCATACACTTTTTTACCTCGCAGAGTATCTCTCCGGGTATCTGTCAGAGCCTTGAAAAATTTGATCGCATTTCCCCGCGAGTGCGGTATATCGTTGATGTCCATAAAAGAATAGAGGCGAAATCAGCTTAACAATTCCTTTACCATGGCAGCGATGACCTTGCCTTCCGCTTTTCCTGCAAGTCTTTGGTTGGCAAGACCTATGACTTTGCCCATTTCTTTGGCTGATGTGGCTCCTGTTTCTGCTATGATGGCTTGAATAGCTGTTTTCATATCTTCCACACTCATCTGGGCAGGAAGGTATTTTTGTATGACAGCAATTTCTTCTCTTTCGGTCACTGCCAGATCTTCTCTTCCTTGTTTAGTGTAAATATCCAGAGAATCCTGACGTTGTTTGACCAGTTTTTGCAGGATTTTTATCTCGGCAGTTTCATCCAGTGCATTTCCGCTACCATCGGTTTTGAACAATAGTATAGCTGCTTTTATAGCACGAACAGAACGAAGGGCAGCCTGATCTTTATTTTTCATGGCTTCTTTGAGGTCATTGGTGATTTTTACTTCAAGGCTCATATTTCAGAATTATTATTATTAATGTTAGACAATTTTATAGTGATATCAACAAAATCACTGACGGAGAGTTGTTCCGGTCTTTGGGTAAAAAATACATCTTCAAGGATGTCTGACTGTTTGAATAGTGGTTTCAATGTATTCCGCAACATTTTTCTTCGTCCGTTGAAGGATGTTTTCACAACATTTCTGAAAAGTCTTTCATCACAAGGCAACTCATATTTTTCTTTTCTGACCAATCTGATGACACTGGAGTTGACTCTGGGTGGAGGGCTAAAGTTGTGTGGTGGTACATCGATAATAGTGACTCCTTCATAATATGCCTGCACCAATACACTGATGACTCCATAAGTCTTTGATCCCGGCGGTGCCACCACTCTGTCAGCTACTTCTTTCTGAAACATTCCCACCATCTCGGGCACCAGCTCTCGCGAATTGATCATCTTTATCAGAATCTGAGATGAAATATTGTAAGGATAGTTGCCTATCAAATAAAACTCCTCATTGTCAAAAACTTTAGATAAATTGAGTTTTAGGAAATCAAGAAAAATGATATCTTCATTTGGCACAATTTGATTTTTAATCAGATAATGAACCATGTCCTGGTCTGCTTCGACGACTTTCAGGTGTGTATTTTTTTTGTTAAGGTACTTGGTGAGTACACCTTTTCCCGGACCTATTTCCAGCACATTAGCATTTTCAGTGACCTTAGTGAAGCCTTCAGCTATTTGTTCAGCTATATGCTCATTGACCAGAAAATGTTGTCCAAATGACTTTTTAGCTTTCATGGGTTGATTTCAAAACCCAAAGGTATCTATTTTCTTGGTAAATGATGGCGCAATCCTTTGTAAGACTTCAAAACAGCCTTTGCACTGCCTACAGATAGCGGAGATTCGATGAGTACAGGAAGTTTGTTTCCGTCATTGGTCACCCAGATATTCATACGGTTACCATCTTTAAAAACATTGCCTGTGACCAGATCAGGTATGACTTTTATAGTATTAAATGTACCTAACCCTTTTACATGAAAATTGTCATAAACTCCATCATAGCGTACTTTTATTGGGTAGATCGTTTCATCAAAAAGTATCTTTGTCGGGATGATGTCTCCGGGATGATACCCTGTGATGTCAATATTGCGTAAAAAATACAAGACAGAAAGTAAATCGTGCGTACAATCATGAAGGGTGATATTTTTTCTGACTGCTGTTGCACGTGTCGGTCCATTAAAACTTACTCCTTTCCTTTTGACCTGATCAAAAACCAAACTGTCAAATCGCCTGTAATTTCCCTCTTCCACGATTCGGGTAAATCGAAGGGGATACATAGTCTTTTTATCTATTTCACTATGAAAATAATCCCTTACCTTAAAAAAGGCATCATAGCTTTTGTATGTTTTTCCTTTGACTGTTATCTCAAAAGAATCATCCGTTTCTGAAAATAAAAACTCAGCTTCACCTGCCGGAATCCAAATAAATTTCCAGTTGTAATAAGCTTTAAATACCAGTTTTTCTCCGACAGCAATTGCTGAATTATGAATATGGCAGTGATCAGATGGCGGATGAACATGGTTATTTTTACTAAAATCAGGTTTTAATGCTAATAATAAAAAAACTATCCATGCAGTTACTAGCATTTTATCTGTCTTTTTTTTTGTTTTTACATCGTCAAATCTCATCTGGCATTGCAGTAATGGAATTGATTACAAATCTCCAACTTTTGTGCTACCGAATTATCCTTCTTAGCTATTATATGAATTCAAAATGATAGCCTGCGTTTTTTGTTTTACATCAATTGCGGCTAAAGATAAGTTTTGATAACAGTTCCCGGATATCATAGTTTAAAAATAATTTGTCAACTTACTCATCCAATGAGAAACAAAATATTTTTGTCCAATATACACATCAATTTTTATCTTGTGCCTGATAATTTAAATAATATATTTTCATCACTTTAGTACATGAGATTCTTAATAAGGTTTTCAGCATATAAAGATGTGATTTTATACTCATTAAGCCTGGCTATTCTGCTATTTGTCATGAGGTGGCTGGAAATAAGGTTTATTATTATAGATCATGCTATAGAAATCTATGTAGGTGCTATTGCTCTGATATTTACAGGATTGGGGATTTGGCTTTCATTTAAGTTGGTAGACAGGAAGCCTGAAACCAAAATAGTCGAAAAAACGGTTTATTTAGATAATAACATCCATTTTATTCCTAATCAGCAAGAGATAGAAAAGTCAGGAATAAGTAAAAGAGAACTTGAGGTACTGCAACTGATGGCAGAAGGATTGAGTAACGAAGAACTAGCTGAAAGATTATATATCTCATTGAATACTATTAAAACTCATACTTCGAGGTTATTTGAAAAATTGGATGTAAAAAGAAGAACACAAGCAATTGAGAAAGCGAAAAGACTTCGTTTGATACCTTAATTTTTGTCATACTTAAGGGTGAATATCTTTCTTAAAATTCAAAATCACTCAAAAGTATGACCGCTGATCATGATGAATTATTCAATTTTGTGACATTAATTCACTCATTAAAATTTCAATACAATGAAAAAATTAGTATTTACTTATGGTATCATCGGAGGATTAGTGGTAGCATCAATGTTGATAATAACGACTACCATAAACCATCAATCCAGCAATATTGAAGGTGGTGCCATTTATGGATATGCCAGCATGCTATTAGCTTTTTCTTTGATATTTTTTGGCATAAAAAAATACAGAGATCAAAACAATGGTGGCATAATTACTTTTGGAACGGCTTTTAAAATGGGTTTTCTCATTACCCTGATTGCCTCCACGATTTATGTGATCACCTGGCTCATCGATTATTACTATTTTATGCCGGACTTTATGGAAAAGTATGCAGAGCAAACCATCACAAAACTGAAGAACGAAGGTGCCGCTCAGGATATCATCGATAAAACGACAAAAGACATGGCCAACTTTGCAGAGATGTATAAAAATCCTTTATTTAATGCCTTGATTAGCTATTCGGAAATCCTTCCTGTGGGATTAATTGTTACTTTGATTAGTGCAGCGATACTAAGAAAGCAATAGAATGAAAGCTAAACTGATTTTTTTGAAATATAACAAATAAAAAACAAAATTATGGCTAAAGTAACTGGTATTGGAGGTGTTTTTTTTAAAAGCATTGATCCAAAATCACTCAAAGCTTGGTACCAAAATCATTTGGGTATAAATACAGATGAGTATGGAGCTACTTTTCAGTGGTTTGAAAAAGATGATTCAACAAAGATGGGGTATACACAATGGTCACCATTTAGTGAAGAAACAAAATATTTCGAACCTTCTCAAAAACAATTCATGATCAACTATCGGGTGACTGATATCGAGGTGTTGGTAGCTAACTTAAGAGAAAACGGTGTTCAAATTTTAGACGAAATTCAATCATATGATTACGGAAAATTTGTACACATCTTGGATTTAGAAGGAAATAACATTGAACTTTGGGAACCCAATGATTAGATCTCAATCAAACGAAGACATTGGGTAAATTGAACAATCCAAATCTTGATTTATTGTAGTTATAAATTATTTACCATTATTAAAATTTTATAAACTTTATGACAAGTACTGCCACTACTCCCGACGATTACGTCTCTCAATTGCCTGACGACAAGAAACCAGTCATTACAAAACTCAGACACATCATTTCTGAACATCTTCCGGCAGGATTTGAAGAAACTGTAATCTATGGATCGATTGGGTATGTAGTTCCTAAATCAAAATATCCCAAGGGATATCATTGCGATACCAAACTGCCGCTTCCATTTATCAATATCGCTTCCCAAAAGAACTTTGTGGCTTTGTACCACATGGGCATTTATGCCGATCATGATTTGATGGATTGGTTTTTGCAGGAATATCCAAAACATTGTTCAGCCAAACTGGATATGGGAAAAAGTTGTATCAGGTTTAAAAAACCTGAGCAAGTTCCATATGAATTAATCGGCTTGTTGGTATCAAAAATGGATCCGGACGCCTGGATTTACACCTATGAAACTGTATATAGAAGTAAATAGACTTTCACGCTGAATTAATATCAAAAGGAGAACATTTTACTGATTTTACACCAATAATCCCTACCTTCGCATGTACTAACCCAGCTCATTATGAAACTTAAAAATTATGCTGCCGGAAGGTGGATTGAAGGAGAAGGTACAGGCCAATTGTTAGTGGATGCCAGTACCGGACAAGAAGTTGCCATCGCTTCCAGTCAGGGATTGGATTTCGCTCATATGCTTGATTATGGCCGGAAAACGGGCAATAAAAACCTGCGCAAACTGACCTTCCAGGAACGCGGAAGAATGATTAAGTCGCTGGCAATGTATCTCATGGACCGGAAAGAAAAATATTATGAAGTCAGTTACAAAACCGGTGCTACAAGAGCTGATTCGTGGATAGATATCGAAGGAGGGATAGGCAATCTCTTTGCATATGCCAGTCTTAGGAAAAAATTACCTGATCTGCCATATTTTGCCGAAGGAGAGCCCATCGGTCTCAGCAAAGGAGGTACATTTATGGGACATCATATCCTGGTACCCAAAGAAGGTGTTGCGGTACATATCAATGCCTTCAATTTTCCGGTTTGGGGTATGCTTGAAAAGTGTGCCGTCAACTGGCTTGCCGGTGTTCCTGCCATTGTCAAACCTGCCACGTTGACCAGTTATCTGACTGAAGCAGTTGCAAAAGACATCATTGATTCCGCTATTTTGCCTGAAGGTGCCCTGCAGCTTATTTGTGGAAGTGCCGGCGACCTACTGGATCATGTCAATTATCAGGATGTGGTCACTTTTACAGGTTCGGCCTCGACCGGATTGAAATTGAAATCACATCCTAATATTCTGAGAGAATCAGTGCCTTTCAACATGGAAGCGGATTCTCTCAATAGTATCATTTTGGGCTGGGATGCTGCCCCAGGCACTCCTGAGTTCGACTTATTTGTGAAAGAAGTCCGCAGAGAAATGACTGTAAAATGCGGTCAAAAATGTACTGCAGTACGCAGGATTATCGTCCCTGCTGACTATATGGAAGATGTACAGATTGCCATCGGCAAAGCATTGACTGGACTTGCTATCGGTGATCCTCGTACAGAAGGTGTACGTATGGGTGCACTGGCAGGTGAGGACCAGGTCACAGAAGTCAAAGACAAACTGGAAGAACTCATGTCATCTGCACAGTTGGTATATGGCGATCCTGAAGGATTTGAAGTCACCCATGGATCTAAAGAAAAAGGTGCTTATATGGCACCCGTTTTGTTGAGAAATGACCGACCTTTTGAACAAACTTCGACACATGAAATAGAAGCATTTGGCCCGGTTTCGACCATGATGCCTTATCACGATATGGATGAAGCTGTTGAACTGGCAAGGAAAGGTAAAGGATCATTGTGTAGTTCTATCGTAACTTTTGATGACAAGATAGCTCGCGAATATGTGGTGAATGCAGCTACCCATCACGGTAGAATCCTCGTCCTCCATCGGGAATCCGCCAAAGAAAGCACCGGTCACGGATCACCGATGCCTTTGCTTGTGCACGGTGGACCAGGACGTGCCGGTGGCGGTGAAGAGATGGGTGGATTGCGCGGGCTCAAACACTATATGCAGCGATGTGCTATCCAGGGTTCACCCACCACATTGTCACACATTACTCAACAATATCAATATGGTGGCAAATATATCGAAGACGACAGACATCCGTTCAAAAAATACTTTGAAGAGCTGGAAATCGGCGAAACTCTTATCACGCACAAACGTACGGTGACGGATGCAGATATTGTCAATTTTGCCAATGTGTCGTGGGATCATTTCTATGCACATACGGATGCTACATCTTTAGACGGCACGCCTTTCAAAGAACGAGTGGCACATGGTTATTTTGTATTGTCGGCAGCAGCAGGACTTTTTGTTGATGCTGCCAAAGGTCCTGTGATGCTCAATTATGGTCTCGAAGAATGTCGTTTTACTAAGCCCGTATATCCCGGTATGACCATCGGAGTCCGTCTGACCGTAAAGGAAAAAGTAGCCCAAGAAAAACGTGATGACGAAGATTACACCAAAGGCATCGTCAAATGGCTCGTCGATGTATATGATGAGACGGGTGAGACAGTAGCGATAGCGACAATATTGACTATGGTGAAGATGAAGGGGTAACTAAACATGAACCCAAAAGTGATGAAGAGTCACATAAGAATTATCAATTCTTATGTGAATAGAAATATAATTGCCTATTGAACCTTTTAAGTCTAATTTTTCAGATTCTGACCAAACTAAATTAAATTCATTTGGTTCGTTTTTTAAACTTAAAAGTATAATTTCATTATTAATGTTTTCAAAATGCTTTTCAAAATCTTGATCCCGAACATATGCAACAATACCGTTTTCAGGTAAAGGGGTCTTGTCGTATCTACTTTTTATTCCATGTTGGTTCAGTTTAAATCTTTTAATTGCTGCATATTCTCCCATTACATAATCATGACATGGCAAAAACTTGGCCTCTAAACAAAAAACATAAGCAACTTCTGTCTTCTCTGGACTTTGCCAATAAAGTGATACCCCAATATCAACTTTTCGTCTTCCATCTTGTAACGGTTGTTGGGTAAAATAAAAATTCGTAGACCCATTTTGTACTAAATAATGATAAAGTACCTCACTAAAACTATCTTCGTCTAAACTCTGCTTGGCGTGAATAGAGTTCGTTAAAAATTGAGGTAAAACCCTTTCTAGAAATGGGACAATTAATTCAACTATTCTATTTTTATGTTGCTTAATTAAAGGGGATGGTCTATTCATCTCAATATCCTTCTTCATAATAATCCCAAGAAACTTCATCTGCGTCCCTTAAAGCAATTGATTGCAGCCAATATCTTCTAGTGTTCGGTTTGATAAATATTACATAATCATACCCATCATTACTTCCATACCATTTTACTATTCTATTAAAAATAGCTCCTCTATTTTCATTTTGATTCTTAACGATTAATCCAATTTCCTCATGGATTGCATTTAATCCCTTAGTTTTAATTACAAAACTTCTTGGTAGTTTAGGTTTTCCAAAAATAAATTGGTAAGCAATGAAGCTGTCATTTTCAGTTGAAATTACATCACCAATCTGCCAACTCATACCATCTTCGCTATGCAAAGGATTGATCAGATCGCAAAATGTCTTACCAAAAAGCTCCAATTCCAAAAGATCTGGCTTAAAGTATAACTTTTCTCCTCCATCGCCTTTACTTAAAGATTTACCTAAGTGGATATAATAATCCAAAACGTCATTTTGTACTAATAATTCAGTAACTGATAACTCAAGACTATTGCTATTTTTTAAAAATGGTAATTCAAGTATATCCAATTTATTTACATGTAATTCTGTCAAAACTAAAGCACTGCTAGTTGTACAAAAAAGATAAAGATTTTCGTTTAAACTGTTTAATCCTTTATCCTTTTTAAATTGTTCAAAAATAGTAACCAAACAATCTTCGCTTTTACCAAGTGTCCCCTTTATCGAAAAAAAATCTCTTTTATAGTATAAAAATTTAGGTAAGTTTTCACTATTAACATAAGCAAGAGCCAAATTATTTTGGCTTATATTTTGATCAATTATTATAAACGGTTGAGAATATATTGACACATTCTTAAAATTATCCGAACTAATTGAAACGTTACTTTCAATTTCCAATCCACCATTTTCAGTTATGTTAATAATTCTATTAACATTGTGTTTTTCAAATGTACTGCCTCCTTCGTATCCTCTTGTATGATGTAATTCTTTTTCATCTATAAAATCGATTAATTTAGGCAGTAAACTTAATCTATAAATCAAATGAAATAATCTACCACCTCCTAAAAGATTACATTTCCAAATAAAAGACTTGGTTTTATCTACAGCCCAATTCCACGGTACAAAATGACGATCATAATGATCTATTTCAAATCTTAATTTATTTTCGGATTCGTCAATTCTTCTTACCACAACATGCTCTATAGGTTTTCTTTCATTTTTATAGTTTGATGCAATTAAAGCCAAAACTGAAACTTCAGCAGACTGATGAAATAAAATACGTCTCATATGAGTAAAATCATAAATTTTACTAATGGAAAAGTCTGTAAAAATATCTTTCCTATATACATGATTAATGGAAGATTTGCTATATAATAGCACGGCAGAAGGTAAAATCATACATACTTTCTTTGTCAAAGTCATGGCAATTTCAAAAAAATGCAAAGCAAAATTTGATGCAGGGATTCTCTTGTGCTTAATATTTAGTTGTGCTAAATATTCAGGTTTTAAAATATCTATGCTCTTTTGGCCATTTGGTTCATTAAATGGTGGATTGCCAATTACTAAGTCGAAATCTTTGGGTGCATTTATTGCCCATTTTACAAAGCTTTCGCATTGTATGTTATTATTTAAATCATTGAATTTAAGATTATTCCAGATTTCTTGTGGGGTCAATTTTTCTAAAAGAGCAATTGTCAATCCAAAAATACTAACATTGGTTGCCGTAGGTAATACATCAACACCAAAAATATTTTTTTCCATAATCCTTTGAGCAATTATAGCGTTTGGAAATACAATATTTCCGTCTTTACTATTATTAATAGCCCACCATTGGAGTAATCTTTTATAAGCTGCGACCAGAAAAACTCCCGAACCACATGTAGGATCCAAAATTTTAAAGGTTTCGTTTGTAAAACAAGTCGCATTTTCCAAAGGCATCACATCATCGACAAGTAAGTTAACGAGATGGATAGGTGTATAAACTACCCCTTTCTCTCGACTTCCGCTTTCCTTAATAGAGTCTGCTTGAATAAAATTTTCATAAATAGCACTAATTACTTCCGCTGGAAGATATTTAAAATCATATTGTTGCCAAAGGAAAAGCTGTTTAGTCTTAAGTTCAATATTCCCTTTTAGAAAACCTGATAATAGGCTTAGGTCTCCGTTAGAGATTTCTGATTTAACATCCTCATCTAAAGCAAATATGCGGCCATTAAATACTTGCGAAAGATCTGATAAAATTTCCACAACACGATTTTTATCTACCGCGTCTTCAAAATTATTAACATTATTGTTATTATATATTTCCCTGAGACTATGCTTGCCGTCAGGGTCTATTCCTTCTATGAATTTTATTAATAAACTCAGAATCAATAATCTATCTATAGATTTCTGGGAAAGTTTATTACTCTTTCTTTCATATATTAACTTTCTTGAAAGGTCTAAATGCTTAAGTAAGTGAAGGTAAGGATTGTCTTTTTCACTCCACTCATTAACAAAATCTGACTGATCCCAAAAAGTACCTTTGCAAAAAAGGGAAGATGAGAAACGTTGATCATTAAATTTTTCAATGGCTTCACTACATAAAAGAAGTCGTCTCAAATTTAAATCAGTTCCATCTACATCAGCTGGACGCCGGCCATTAAAAATTTCGACTTTATTCTGGGTTAAAAAAATGTAGATGTCAATTTGGCCTGAACTCCAGATTTTTGAATGTAACTCCTTGTGTGCGACTGAATTTGTAAATTCATCCTTTTGTTGAAAAATATAAACTGCAGGATCGGACTTTAACGACGAATTTAGGTTTGTTCCATAATGTCTTCGAAATAATACAGCCTTAGCGCCTAAACTCTTAGCTTCAGAAAGTAATAACTTCTCAGAATTATTGTCCGTTTTAGCTATGTTTTCACACATAACTAATCCATTCTGTGAGATATAGCCTATTTTTTCTAAGACTTCCAACTATTACTTATTGAGCTTAATATTTAAAGTTGTGCCAAAATTATACAAAAACCATCATATTTGTTAATAAAAGAACTAGGAATACTTTTTACTTTTTTAGATGAACCCTATCAAAAAGGCTAGAACCCTCAAAACCGTGGTGATAACAACTGTCAAAGCTATAGCTAAAAAACGCATAATTAAGTTTCAACTATACGCAAATATGTATATACTTTTTTGCGTATAAATGATTAATTAATCATAATTAACTGATATACTGTATATTAACTACTAATAAAATTATAAAAAAAGTATCTATGGGTCACATGGCAAATATATATATTACCGATAATAATCGACCAGCAATCATAAGTCCCTATTGTGAAAATCTTTTCCATAGAAAAAATACATTATAGAATGGAATAGATGGCATAACTGTATATTTGTGCTTAAATAATCGCATTCACTTTATGTCAGACGGCCACATTACCTCCACCAAAAAAGATCACATCACTACCATAGAGTTCTATCACCCTGCTCAGAATTCCATGCCGAGTTATCTCCTTACTGATCTGGTCGATCATATCAATCAGGCAGGTGCTGATGAAAGCACTTTTATCATTGTGCTCAAAAGCAGTGGTGACCGTACTTTCTGTGCAGGCGCCAGTTTTACCGAGTTGGCTGCTATTGAAAATTTTGAATCAGGAAAGACTTTTTTTATGGGATTTGCCAATGTCATCAATGCTATCCGCAAATGTCCCAAAATCATGATTGGTCGCGTACATGGCAAAGCTGTTGGCGGCGGAGTAGGACTGGCTGCCGCCTGTGACTACTGCATGGCAAGCAAGTATGCATCTGTCAGACTTTCAGAACTTGCCGTTGGTATAGGTCCTTTTGTGATAGGTCCTGTGGTAGAACGTAAAATCGGGTTTTCCGCTTTCAGCCACCTCGCTATCAATGCAGAAGAATGGCAAACGGCAGAATGGGCCAAACAAAAAGGACTTTTTACAGAAGCTTTTGAGACAATCGAACAATTGGATGCATATCTGGATCATTTTACTGCAAGCCTCGTGTGCAAGAGCCCGGAAGCACTGGTAGCACTCAAAAAGATTTTCTGGGAAGGTACAGAACATTGGGATACATTGCTGGAACAAAGAGCTGAGATCAGTGGGAGGCTGATACTTACGGATATGGCCAGAGATGCAATAAAAAAAATTTTAGCAATTGTGTGATACCGTTCAAATGAACAGTCATTATATTGACATTTGATTTATTTTTCCTAAAAGTCATAGCTTAAATTCAAGTTATAAATGCAACTTCCCATGGAAAATATAACAAAAGTGATATACTCTTTTGTAATTAAGTATTTAGGTCAAAAATAAGTAAGTACTCAATAGATAGTGTATTATCCTGAGGAACAGCTATGGCGCATCATAATGATATTCAATTGGTCGATATGATTGTTGAGGGAGAACCTATCGTTGAGATATTCCCAAAAAGACACTCCTAACTTGCGGCATGTTTTCTTCAGGGACAAGAATGTGCCTCTGGACATTTTACCATTATCGCTTCGGGTACCCGAACTTATTTTTCTTCTATAGTATCAAACAGTAACACAAATATATTCCTTTATATTAAATAATAATGTCCTGCTAACCCCTGCCTGCCAAGGCACGCAGGCAGGCCCGACCCCTAAAGGGGAGTCCAGCACTTTGATAAGTACAAGGGGGTGGATCATCTCAAGCATAGCTTGACAGGCTCTTTAGTAAATGAGGGTTGAGAAGAGCATATACGTTTTTGTGCAATATTTTATACACACATGCAATACCATCAGTAAAAAATTTTTCTGTTATTTTTTTGATCTTCATGGCCTCTCCAATTACCTCCTAAACTTTCCCTTGAATTGATACGTTAATACACAATAACTTACATTTCAAATCATGACGACCGAAATAGCAGAAATCCGCCTTAGACAATTAGTCAACCATGATTTTTTTTAGTAGTATGAGTTATTTTAATGAAAGTGATATAAAAATAAAGCAGACTTTAGATTTATTTTATTCGCCATGGAGTAGATTAATGGAAGTTTTGTTGAATGGTAATATCTTTCCTGTTTTTCAAAGTTGGGGTTTTGATTTATATGAAACTTACACCCATCGTAAAGGAAGTTATAATAGCGAAAACTATGAATACGATATCATTGCCAAAAGTCAAAAAGAGATCATTGTGATCGAAGTCCGAACAAAATTTTATAAAAAAGATGTAGTTGAGTTTGTGAAAAAAATGAATAAAACTCGTAAATATTTACGTATTAAAGACCATGAAAAAATCTTTGGTGCAATAGCATACCAGGACTCTAACATCAGAAGCGAGGTCTATGCCCAAAACCAAAAATTATTTGTCATCAGAGCTACAGGCGACTCTGCTGCCATCATCAATAATCCAGATTTTGTGCCTGGTACCTTTTGAGATTTTGGGAATGTAAAACGTTATAGTACCGTCACCGTGCCATACCGACTCACCACTCCTTCATCTGTATAGATCGTGACTATATACACATACACGCCAGGGACTACTTTTGACTCGCCGGGATGCCAGGCATTGCTTTTGTCTCCGCCTACCTGATTTTTGGCTTTATGCTGGACGTTGCCCCATCGGTCATAGATCAGCATGTCGTAGGTGATGCCTTCGGTTTTGAGATAAAAAACCCTGTTTTCTTCATTGGTACTTTGCAGGCTCACGATGTTGGGCAGGATGATGGAGGACGATGGTATGGTGACATCTACTTTCAGGACTTTTGCCACTGTACAGCCCGCTTCATCTGTAAATGTAATCGTGTATGTCCTGTCTTCCATACCTGTGATGCAGATGGTGTCAGATCTGGTCAGGATGTCCGCTTGAGGCAAAAAGATGATGGTATCTACCTCTCCGCCTGATGTACGGTAGGTGATGCAGGTGGTTTTCCCTTTTTCGATAGTCACGGATGCCGGCATCTCTACTTCCAATGTTTGCTTGGACACCAGCGATGCACTATCCCGTGTGATACATCCATGGCGATCCCTCAGCGATATCTGATACTTGCCCGGTGACAGCTTGTCCAGCATCATACTTGAGAGCGGATTGCCATCGATGCTGACAGTATATGGATGTGCTGCGTTTTGATTGATCAGTCGGATGCTGCCATTCCGGTTTTCGCACGTAGGGTCTTTTATTTCTTTGGTATAGGTCAATGGTGGTGCACTTTTGATACTGATGCTCCGCTCCTGCCGGCATCCCTGTGCGTCTGTGTGGGTCACCGTGTATGTACCCGCGCCAAGTGTGACGGAGGCTGATATAGCTCCGGTACTCCACATGAGGTTTTGTGAGATGGAGGCTATTGCTCCTGTGGTCGCACCTGTGCACACTACACTATCTGTGACCGACACAGTGAGCGGTGCTGCCTGATGTGTACGATATACCGTGCGCACTACTGTATCACAGCCGGTGATGGCTGGCTTGAACCGTATGATGGTGTCCCCTGGCATGTAGGTCTGGTTTTGTATTGTGATCGGTGCATTGGTACATGTCATGGTATCACGGAAGATGGCAGGTGTGGCACGTCTGTCAAGTCTCAGTGACAGCAGGGTATCACATCCTGTCTGTGCCGGGATGCTGTCGGAGATGGTCTGGCCTGCGCTATAGTACACCCCTTTGTAAGTATAGGTCTCTCCGTCGCAGAGGGATATGGTCTTGCTTTGGGGTACTTTTTGATACGATCTTATGATGTTGATGGTATCGCTGATGGTGCATCCATCTGTCGAGGTGATTGTGGCTATATATTGGCCTGTTGTGTTAAGGGTGCGTTGATTTGCATTACTTCCATCATGCCACAAAAGTTTGTCTCCAGATTGTGTCGGGACAGTGATGATCCGGTTTTCTAACTGACAGAGGGTGAGGTCGGGGCCCAGGTCGAGGATGCGTGTAGGTACTTCTGAGATGGTCATGGTATCGTGGTACTCACATCCGTTTTTGTAGAGCGTCAATCTGTACATCCCCGGTGTGTTTAGACTGACAGATGGTGCAGTGCTCCCATCAGACCACCTGAGACTGTCATACTGGTTGACAGATGAGCTGATGGTCACTGTGGGTACTTTACAGTAAGTTGTATCCGGTGGCAGGAAGTTTTTGATGGTAGGGGTGGCAAAAACTGGTTTTTCTGGTATACAATTAGATAAAATCTTTACACTAAAAATTATACCATATGGATCAAAATTACACCCGATACCTTTTTCATCAGGATTATTTATGATAGGCATATAATCTCTTATACCTGGAGTTGAAAAATATATCCTTCCGTCAATCCCATTTCCAAAAGTATTCAAACTATTACCACCACCAATACCTGAATAAGTACTAGGGTAAGGAAATCGAAATTCAACCTTTGAATTTCTAATATCATCAACAGAAGACAATGATATATCATATTGCTCTAACCAAATCTCATTTGCATTTCCATTTCGTCTGTATAAAAACTGTCCTGAAGGTGAAAAAGCGCCATCGAAAAATGCACCATTAAATAGAAAGCTATTGGTGTTATTGGATGTAAAAACAGTTATGGGATTTGAAATAACACCAGTAAAAATGTTAAAATCATAAATTTCAAATAATCCATTTCTATCTAATAATGCAATCCTTTTATCATTAATAAATTTTATTTTCCCCATTATATTATTTCCAAGAATTTGTTGTGAAACAATTGTGCCTATTTGAGATATTACACTCTTTTTAATCTGCCCTTCAACAAAATGATGCGAAACAAAAATATTATTATTTCTTTCATGCATAATCGACCATACGCCTTCACATGGATGTTTCATGCTAAGTAATTGACCTGCATAATCTGTTCCTAATATTTTGGTCTTATCAGCATCAATATCACCATACCCGTTATTTAAACTCATATCAACACTTTGTATTAATAATTCGCCTTTTAAACTTGTTTGATGATTCATTGATAATACATAGTAAATATTAGTTCCATCTGAAGGAATTATAATATTACATCCCTGAAATGACATAGCATCAGTATTTAAAACATTCAGAGAATTTTGCATTCTGCGGTAATTCCTATCCCAAAAATATACCCCATCTGAAAAAAATAGCAATTCTCCCTTGATATCGCATACAACGCATGTCACCGAATAAGGAAAAAACTCAAATCGTTCATTACTTTTAGTCAATGTAGGTGCTGCTGTTGAAAAGTCAATAATTATATCGGGTCTGAAAAACCATCTACCAAATTCTTTTTGAGAATTAATTTTTGGTGAAATAATAAGTAAAGAGAAAAATATAAATAGGGTATTTTTAAATTGCATAAATAAAAAATCAACTATTAATTGCTAAATCTAAATTTTAACATTGTTACTTGATAAATGATTTGAATTAGAGGAAGAAATAATTTCCCCCTCTAATTTTACAAATTTATTATGTGCAAGTAATTATTCCTAATAATAATTTTCTTGCTGACTCAACATCATTTGCATAGTCTAAAATATAGTCCCAATCACTAAGATTACAAGTTTCTAGGTATTTAAGAACACTAAAATCCCAAGCTTCATCAGGGTCATTAAAATTTAAAGTACAAGAACCAGTATAACTTCCAGAACAATCGTAGATATGAGTCATTGCCAATGTCAAATCAATCGTACTTACAAAACCACTGTTGTTCCAATCAGCAAAATTATTCCATGTATTACATGGCCATTGACAGCTATTTCTTAAATTAGTTACATGTTTTCTTGATTCGATTACATCTTTATCAGAAAATTGAGGTAGTCCATGTAATTTCATTACATCATTAATCTCTTCCAAAGTAGCATGTTCGACAGTAACAGTTTTACCTGATGCTTTAAAATCATTCATTCGCCTTTCGAGATACTGTTCAGGTGTCTCATTTGGCTTTGGTACAGCAGACGAGAGGACTCTTTCATCCTTATTGCATGATGAAAAAATCAATGTACACATCAGGGTCACGCAAAATATTATTTTGCCCCCCCCCATTTTGTAAAGAATAAAATTTGTTTTTCATAAAAAATGAATTAAATGGTTAAAAAAATTAAAAAATAATATACCAATGCCTGCAAACTTCCTATACGCATGTCCGGCCGTGACATACCACAGTTGGCCAGCAGTCATTTGCTCTTTTTTAGCCATTCATTTTGAAATTTAAACAAAAAAGACCTACTTTTGCATCCTTGCGAGAATGGGGTCTGTAACTGACAGCAATTTGCCAAAATTGTACAGGTTGCAGGCCTCTTTTATTTTTTGATCAAATCAAATGGTTGTACACTTTTTTATACTCGGGGTTTGTTATGATATATATCCTATTCATTGTATATCGTTACCTACCCAAATAGACATACCACTACTTTCTTTAAAGCAATGCTTGAGATGATACTTAAAATTTCATCTAATCGAAAGTGATGAAATTTTAAATATGCACTAATCTTATCTCCACCATACAGTTAACTCATAACCGAACGGCAAATACATAATTGTTCAAAATAACTCTTTTAGGTTCGCTTCTTCCTGTTTTTCCTATGTTGCAGCCTATTGTGTCTCTCCTCCGTCTTTCTGTAGTATCAAACAGTAACACAAATATAATCCTTTATATTGAATAATGCAATACTATCAGTAAAATATTTGTGTTATTTTTTTGATCCTAATGGAATCTACAACCAAACCAGCGGAACTTT
Organism: Saprospiraceae bacterium; assembly: GCA_016718205.1. Taxonomy (GTDB): domain Bacteria; phylum Bacteroidota; class Bacteroidia; order Chitinophagales; family Saprospiraceae; genus OLB9. Next base: position 99,378 of record JADKEB010000018.1, on the reverse strand, counting down.
CAAAGGCTTTGGAGTGTTATTCTGAAAATATTACATTTCACAGGATGTCCACTGAAATAGCAGAAATCCGCCAGCTCCTCAAAGAATTAGTTATCTCCCAAAAAGAGACAGATACAAAGTTTAAGGAATCAAGAAGCGAATTAGATAAAAGATTCAAAGAAACTGATACAAAGTTCAAGGAATCAAGAATGGAGTTAGACCAGAGATTCAAAGAAACTGATACAAAGTTCAAGGAATCAAGAATGGAGTTAGACCAGAGATTCAAGGAGCCAGATACAAAGTTCAAAGAAACTGATAAAACAGTCAAAGAGGCTTTTGAATTATCTACATCGCAGTCGGGCCGACTCATGGAAAGCCTTGTAGAAGGAGACATCATTCGTATACTGAACGAGCGTGGTATCAAAGTGCAGGATACGTCTACCCGACGTAAAGGTAGCTATGAAGGCGAAAACTATGAGTATGATATCATCGCTCACAATGGTAAAGAAACCGTCATCATAGAAGTGAAAACCACCCTGAAGGTAAGCGATGTTAAATCCTTTATCAAAAAACTCCAAAAAGCCCGTACCTATCTTCGCATGGATGACGACGATGTCATCTATGGTGCTATCGCGTATCTCAAGGCCGATGCAGGCAGTGAAGTCTATGCCCAAAACCAAAAACTTTTTGTCATAAGAGCTACGGGCGACTCTGCTGCCATCATCAATAATCCAGATTTTGTGCCTGGTACCTTTTGAGATTTTGGGAATGTAAAACGTTATAGTACCGTCACCGTGCCACAACGGGCCTTTCAAGCCAAGCCTTACATTCATTGAAGCTTACAGAGGCCAGACAGTTTTACTTAGAATCAGGTATAAAGTAAATGCGGCATATTTTAATTATGGAACAGTAAAAGTCTGGTTTTTGAATGAAAACGAACCGGCTCCTCTGGAGTTGTTTGTATATGATGATTTTCTGAAGAAAGGTAAGGAATACACTTTAGCTGTTCAGTCCCAAAATTTTAAAGCTGTTTTGGCTTTCAGTTGGGGCTAAAAATTCAGGAAGCTGTCCTTAATAAATGTGAATCCGGTGATATAAAAATTACTTACAATGAACCCATAAAGGGTAATGTAAGATTGATCTTCGTTGATGAAAATCAGTTGGAAATACAGTCTCCCCTGATGTACCGATTTTTCTCATAAAACTGACTCGAACTGCGACGGTTTCGCTTCAGAATTCCTAAGTCTCAGCGAAGAAGTCATGTATTCTGAAGCTGTTTATTTTAATCAAGTTTCAAAGGTAAAAATGAAAATGTTTTTTCCGCAAAGGGCCTTGACCGATAGTGAAGATTTCGGACTGGAACAACAACTGAAAGTTTACCCCAATCCTGTAAACTCAGACGATTTCCATATTGTGTTGCCGGAATCATTTTCCAATGAAGTCCAAATTTCGATGTTCGATATTCAGGGAAAGTTATGCTCTGCATCGACCAAGATTATTGAGAATAAAACTCTAAGTCTGACCTTACCTATGGAACTGAAAAATGGACTTTATTTTCTGAAAATTTTTGATGGTAAAAAACATAAATCTGCAAAAATCATATTGCAAAGATAAAGGTTTCAGGATGTGTTGGTGCTGAATTCCAAAAACCTGTGGTAGCTTTTTGTGAAATAGTGAGTAAAATGCTGAAGAATAATGTGAATAAAAAATTTCACTTTAACAACTAGTTTTCTGATCTGCTCAGATTGAACAGAGTGACAAAGTAAACTTTGGCAGATGTGTGGTATAATTGTCGGAAAGGCTGGCTATTATACCCACATCTCATTTAAAAAATCATCAAAATCATTTCAAAATATTTTTGTTAAATTTTTGATTTTAGACCACAAGTTATTAATATTCAGCTAATTGAGATTCTTAAATTCTAAATTTGAGGCTTTAACTCAATTTCAGTTGGGTATAAAACGTAATTATTTGTACTTAGGCTAATTAGAAATGCTCTCAGAAGAGTCTCTATCCATCCTAACTTCTAACAATATCATTTGCTCTTTGTTTGTCTCTCACCATCATTTGTGTGATTTCTTTCTTAGTTTTTGCTTCATAATTTTATACGGATCTCTTTTTATATTATGCATTTACTTCAACCCATATTCCTTCATTAGTTGTTTCTTCTGTTGGTCTGAATTGTCAAATCTTATCAACCCAAATTTTTCTGATAACCTTTTTATTTCAAGACTTCTTTTTTCAGACCCGCTTGGATAGCCATTTTCTGGTGTGAGTTGATGAAATATAGTCTCCAGATATTCTTCAAATGGCTGATTGAAATACATATCAATAAATCTGAGCGGTTGGTCAGAAGCATTGAAGAAGGTATGTTTAATCATCCTTGGTCTCATATGCCATCCTCCTGCCTGGATTTCTACTACTTCGTCTCCTAATAGTACACTTGCCGTGCCTTCAAGAACATACATGAGTTCGTCCAGTTCTTTATGTGCATGTGGAGCCGGGCCCATTAGTTTTGGAGCTACTGCACACTCTATACTCGAAAAAAGCCCACTGGTCGCACCATTTCTGACCCACACACGGATATCCATACCATTATTATGTGCTAATGGAGGTTGTGACGGAAGCAAAAATGGTTTGATGGGCTCAGTTGTTTCTGAAAGATTATTTAGAACTGATGAAGACTGTAACCCAAGTAGGGAAAAGAATGCGGTTGATTGTAAAAAATTGCGACGTTCCATGATATATATTTTTTATGATTTTTTATGTTGATCAAATACTCTAACAAAGCTATTAATTCATCACATATAAGATCTATATCAATTGGTAATAGGATGGTTTGAGTTTGTATTTAGTGTTTTAGAATCTAAGTCTTTTGCATCCAAGTACAAAGCCAGAAGTGTCATTTAGAAGTCGAACTTGTAAAGTATGACTAGTCCTTATTAGTTTTGTGTCATAATTAAGTCCAATATTATGACCAGATATATTCATTTGTTTTTTCTTTTAAGTTTTTCACTTACTTCTTTCGCTCAAAACCCTTTAGGCAGATGGAAGGTCATAACGGAAATCAATGAATACCAAGGTGAAAAATTTGACAGTCATAAAGCGCTGCTGGCACAAAGACCTTGTGCTGCTGGTATTCAATATGTCATCAATTCTGACGGTACATACAGGCTGGATGCTACACAAAGTGGATGTGATGAAAAATATAAAAAAATACAAGAAAAACTCTATTCTGAATCCGTTTGGACGGTCTCAGGAAATATCATCACCATAGGTCATAAAAAAGCACCTTCTGTCGGCCAAAAATATAAGTTTACCATGACCGGAAAGAAAATGGTTTGGGTTGGTATAGAAGGTCAAGGGACGATTACCTATCAAAAAATTTAAAGTAACTTTCTTGTATCATTTAATATTTACCAATAACTAAAATTTTAACCTAATGAAGTTTTTCCTTTACATTTGATTTCCATTTTATTATTGACTTTCGTCTCGTGCAGCAATAGTCAAAAATCATCTGACAACAATCAAACGTCAAACCCATCGTCCATTGAAAAAAATTTTCTTACTATGAAAATAAATGGACAAGAATGGTCTGCTGATCATGATGTGTTTGGAGCCTTTCATCCCAAAGGGTATGACAAAGTCATCATTATAGCCGGGGCCTCAGGTAAAAAAGGATAAAACAGAGAAAACATTTAATATCAACATCTATCAGACGGATGGTCCGGGGCAGTTTTCATTTACTCAAGGCAATAAAGCCCTGTCCGTAGCTCAGATGGGCAACTGGTCAGAACAGGACTATCTCTGCGGAAGTATGATGGGATTTGACATGAAAGTTCGTGTGACTAAAGCTACTAGCTCAGAAGTGGAAGCCACATTTTCCGGTACACTTACTTGTGCTTCAGGTCAGGCAATGGTCATCACAGATGGAAAATTTTATTATCACGAATAAATATATAATCATGCGCATTAACTTTAATATTCTCTTTCTTTTAGCATTTATAACTTGTAATAAGGAACAAAATACTGATATCCCAGATGACAATAATGGAAATACCAATACCGAAATAGGAAAAGGAAGTCCGGGTATCGTCGGAACCGCAGGTGTAGCAACATGGGATGCTTTGTCCACAACTGAAAAAAATCGTGTCAAAGGATGGAATACCCTGTTTCTACACCAATCAGTAGGCCAAGATCTGGAAGAAGGTTGCAAAGCCAACGGTTTTCCTAGGAATACTATGGCAATGGAGATAAGGTCAACAAAGGTTTCATGGGTGGAATCTTTGTTGATGTGGGAAAAATCCCCAATGGAAATCCGTATGAAAAAATCAGAGTTTTCAAAGAACAGGTACTAAATAGCAAAGATGTGGTAAAAATAGGTATCTTTAAATTTGGTTATGCAGACATTGATGACAATAATTACACACAGGTTCAGACGGCCTACAAATCTATGGTTGATGAACTAAAGTCAAAAGTCACTGACTTCAGGGTAGTACATGTGACACCTCCTTTGGTTTATTCTGTAGAGTCATATGATGGAAATAGCGCACGTATGAAAGTAGCTCAATGGATGAGAACAACTTTTGCTAAAACAGATGTTATTTTTGACCTTCAGTCCCTGGAAAGCAATGATGGTGTTTGTCAGCTCAGTGGTGTATGGCGTATCTGTACAGAAAATCGCAATACTGTTTCTGACCCTAGTGATGTCAATGGTATAGATACGTCTCCCGGGCAAGGGCATATAGGTAAAAAAGCGGGACAACGTATCAGCAAAGCATTATTGATGAGTATATATAATACAGGCAAATAATATGAGTCGTTTCATGGTCTTTTTATTTAGAATATTGCTAATAGCAGGTGGATTTGTATTGATCTACATTATAGGCAAACCCATGGTGGAAACCATTCAATATCAGTTAGATGGAAACAAAGTAAAGGGAATAGTGATAGGTTTCAGAGGAAGTAAATCCAGCAAAAGTATTTTTGAAGATAATACAACAAAAGTAGGTAAAAAATACAAAGCAAGACGACCTGTATACAGATATCCAAAAGTAGCAGGAAGTTTGGACTCCTTGCAAGGATATGCCACATCTACAATAATTCTTCCATGGATGAATTTTGAATTACATGAAGAGGTAAATGTAGTTATGGATAAAAACGACCCGTCTCAATCACATATTTTCAGTAAGGGTATATTTTTTACAGATTGTATATTGATTTTGTTGAGCCTTTATATGGTAAAATTAGGCATCAGAAAATCTGATTAATAGAGTATGTTTCAACTTTTATCATTTGGCTCCAAGTAGCAACTTTTATTTTAGCCTGCCTGTCGGCAAGGCAGGCCTGCGTTATATTTTTTCGTGTAACGCGTCAGCCGAAGGCATGAGCTTTCGGGACGTTTCTGTCCCGATCAAGACATATTTTTTAAAAAATCGTCTTGACAGGCTATATTCGTTATTCACTGCGAGCCGGACTGAATGGTGCAAAGCAAAATCGTGATACGAAATCACGATTTAATGAAAGGAACCAAGCAAGCATTTGATTGGATGGGTGGCTTTCGCAATTCCTTCTTTATTGAGTAAAATATTTTACTCAATTCTCGTCATAGACGAGACCATTCAGTCACCTTGTCCAAAATGAAATTTTCTCACTTTCACTCAAACATAAAAATTTAAACATACTCTCAGATAAACCTAAAAAATATAACAAATATCATGTAATTTTCACCTTTGATATTTTTACGCTTACAGATGCACTACCAAATTTACAAATTTTGGTTTATTCCTGCAATCATTGTTTTTGGTTGCCGGTTGATCAATTTGCTCAGCAAAGTTATCAAACAAATTTTTATACCATAAAGGATGGTTTGAGTTCTGAGTTGTGCAGATCGATGTATCGTGATAAAGCTGGTTTTCTGTGGATTTCAACAGATAAAGGACTCAATAGATATGATGGAAATTCCTTTTATACATTCAAACACCAACCTGGTGACCCAAATTCGATAGCCAACAACAGCTGTAATGGAATGTTGGAAGACAGTAAAGGACGACTTTGGATAAATACTGACGACGGCCTGAGTCTGTTTGATCATAAAAAACATACTTTCAAAAATTATTATCCTGACAAAATAGTGATGCCCATACAAGGCATCAGCTACACAGAAATGACAGAAGATCAGTTCGGGCGCATTTGGATAGGTGGGTATTACGATGTGTTAATATTTGATCCTGAAACAGAAAAATTTGTGAAGAGTGGTTGGTACGATTTGCATTTAAAGCGGGTATCATAAAATCAGAACAAAGGAATAGTATCACCCAAAGTATAAAGCGAAAGTCAAAAACAGAATTGTGGTTGATGACAGTGTATGGTCTATTTTCTGTGCAGACTACAACCATGGTTTTTAAATATCATCCTCATCCTGGTGTAAAAGACTATTTTGCATTTTATATTCATGAAATTGATAAAAACGGGACACTTTGGATTGGAACATATGATCAGTGTTTTTATACTTATCACTCATCTACAGAGACCTGAAGCACCATACGTGCCCACCTGCACCTAATCATATCCCTGATCAGATACTCAAAATAAAATCATTTGGACATGATGCGATGATAATGTTGCGAAGTGACGGAATATTTCTCTATAATATAAAAACAGAAAAGTTTTCAGATTTTGTTTTTGATGATGATAAAGGATTTCTATCCAATGGTTGGTATACAAATTTTGAAGTGTATGATAACCATATATATTTTCTTAAATCTGATCCTGCTCCATTTATACATTCCCAAAGAAAGGATTCTTATTTTTCAAAAACAAAAATACCACTGCCAAAGGGTTTTAAGAATAATCATAGTTATATCACATCTTCCGGAAAAATGCTGACAGGTGACTGGGAAAAAGGTCAAATTGCGATTTGCGATGATCAATTTTGTTATATTTTAAAAGATAAGGAAAATAGCACTAATCTGGGTATTTTACAATTGTATTATGCGGCGTCGGACAATCGACAATATATTTCTACAAGCAAATCCGTGTATCAATTGAGTGAAGATGGTCAAAAGCTTTCAAAGTATGAAGTTCCGGCGCATATAAAGTCAGACACAGAGACTGAATTCAGAAATTTTGTGGAAGACAGACAAGGGAATATATACATCAGAGAGCGGAATACCGGGATTTATATCATCAGAAAAGGAAGTCAAATTCTGGAATATTTTGATACAAAAATATCAGGCACACTTTTCAGTTCATTATATTATGATCAATTCACTGATAAGATATGGTTGGGAACAGAAAAAAATGGACTCTACATTATCGATACCAAGACACATATTTCAAAAAACTATCCTTTTTCAAGAGCAGGCAACAACAGGAAAGCATTCGTCAGTGATATCATAGGAGACAAACAGGGTAATGTATATTTGTTGATGCCCAGGTCGAGGTCTTATGTACATCAGCAGCTCGGATATGAAAGCCAAATTGTTTACAACTCTCGAAGGTATGCCTTCAGATGCGGTCAGATATGGATATGTTGCTCCTGACAGAATTTTATGGTATACATCTGAAGTAGGTCTCATGGCTTATGATCCAAAAAAAGAACGATTTTATTCTTTTGACACAGAAAAGAATGCAGCACTTTTTAATTACAGAATTTTTCCTGATCACAATGGACAAATAGCTCAAAACATGTTTCCTGATAATATGATCCATATTGATGGCTCTATCCTGAACAATGAACGAAAAAATGGACGTATCTATATCAAAGAGGTCAGACTTTTTGGAACAAACATAGCAGTGGATAGCATTTTGGTTTTGAACTATAATCAAAATAATCTCATCATTGGATTCGGGTATTTGGATCCTGAATCAGCTACTTTGCCAGATCTCCAGTTTAATATAAATGGAAAGGAATGGGAGTCAATGCAGGCGATGTCTGTAGGTATGTATAATTTATCGCCAGGGGCATATACAATTAAGGTAAGACAAAGATATGAGCCCGGAATAGAATTTGATGTACAATTGGTCATTAATCCACCTTGGTGGAAAACTATTTGGTTCGATATTTTTGGTTCGATATTTTTGTTCGGATTTATTTTTTGGGCTTACAAAAAGCGTATATCTGATATCAGAAAAGAAGAGTATGAAAAAAACAAATTAAAACAACGTATTGCTGAAATAGAAATGACTGCCTTACGTGCTCAGATGAATCCACATTTTATCTTCAATTGTCTGAACTCTATCAATCGCTTCATACTTACCAATAATACTGATGAAGCATCTGAGTATCTTACAAAATTTTCCCGACTCATCAGAATGATTCTGGATGCAAGCAGAGAAGATATTGTGTCATTAGAAGTAGAGCTTGAAGCCCTAAGATTGTATATTGAATTGGAATCGATGAGGTTTCAGGATAGTTTTGTTTGGAAGATAAGCATGGACGATGAAGTCCGGACATTAGATATCATGGTGCCGCCACTTTTACTCCAACCCTATGTAGAAAATGCCATTTGGCACGGACTCATGCAAGCACCTTCATTGATGGACAAAAAACTGAATGTCAATATTTCTAAAAAAGATGATGATATCAAAATAGAAATAATTGACAATGGCATCGGTCGGGAAAAAGCGACATTTCTCAAAAAGTAAGTCCGGCGACAAGCACAAATCTCATGGTATAGCCCTGACAGAAGAGCGTCTTAAACTGATGCAAAACTTCATGGGATCATTTCGTCAATCACGATTGAAGACTTATCTGACACACAAAGTAATCCATGCGGTACAAAAGTAATGATAATCCTAAATCATAAAAAATAACCATGACAGCAGTGATCATAGATGATGAGTTGCATTGCACTGATGTAATGCAAATCCTACTGACAAAACACTGCCCTGAAGTAAATATAACGGGCATTTTCAACGAATCGATTCAGGTGCTGGATTATCTCAGACATCATCAGCCGGACATCTTATTTCTGGACATTGAAATGCCGCAAATGAATGGTTTTGATTTGCTGAAAAAATTGGGAAAGATTACTTCAAGAATTGTATTCACCACAGCATATGATCAGTATGCTATTAGGGCTTTTAAATTCAATGCTATAGATTATTTGCTCAAGCCGATAGATAAGGCTGAATTGATATCTGCCGTAAAAAAATCTTCTTCAGCACCATCCATAGAAGCCATCCATCATCTGCACTATCTGAGTCAAACAGATCTTCCTGAAAAAATTCTGCTCCCTATAGGTAATGAAATTGTTTTCGTTCAGGTGAAGGACATTATTTGTTGTGAAGCTGATGGAAGTTATTGCCGTATATATACTCAGGATTTGAAAAAACCTTACCTATTATCCAAAACCCTGCGAGACATAGAAGAGTTGCTCAACAATCCAGGATTTTTCAGACCACATACTTCATGGTTAATTAAGGAATCATACATCAGGAAGATAGTGAAAGGAGATGCAATGGAGATCATTATGGCGGAAGACATCCGAGTTCCTGTGTCAAGAAGCAAACGACAGGAAGTGATGGATAAACTATTAAGGTGATTTGCAGAGTGACTATTGGTTCTCTCACTTCAAAACAACAAGACTACCTGACTGCACCTTCGTCACACCATCTATATAAAGTACTTCTGATATCCATGTATAGTTGCCATCTGCTGTATGAACATTGTGGAATGATCCATCCCAATCTATTTCTGACAGTCCTTTTTGAATTTGTTCAGCTTTAAAAAGCAGATTGCCCCATCTGTCATAAATATTAAATGATAAGATTTTTTCAACATCATTGCCTGTAAATACCTTCATTTTATCATTGGACAGGTCACCATTGGGGCTAAAAACATTGGAAATAAGGAAGCTTCTCTTTTTTTCAACATTTACTTTGATGACAGATCTGGCTATACATCCATCTTTTGATTTTACTTCAATTTCATAATCAGTGTTATTGACAGCCAGGACCTTGGTTTCGGGACATTTGGGACAGGATACACCATCAGATGGTAACCAGGAGGCTATGAAGTCGGATAGGTTTAGCTTTACCTTAAGGTCTGTGCTATCACCAAGAGAAATTTGCTGACTGGGATTTTCATTTACTATGATCGGGATTTCTGCAGCTATCAACGTTATAGTTTTAATAAGCCTGCATTGATTTGCATCTTTAATATAAACAGTATAATTGCCTTCAGCAAGTTTCAGAAATTCGTTGACAGTACTATACGATTCTGTATTTAATGCGTATCGGTAAGGTGAAACTCCGTTTTTAACATTTTTGATACTAATCTGACCTGTTTTTGGTCCATCGCAACCCGGGTCGATTTTTTGTATTTCAGCTATTATGCTGTCAGGCTGCTTGAGTATGGTCTCAGAATTCAGACTGCACCCATTGAAATCGCTCACTGTGACCGTATATGTACCAGAGACAAGTCCGGAGAGTGAATCTGAAATTGAACCACCAAATGAATGTTTATATGAATATGGCGGGGTAGCACCTGATGGAATAGTTTTGTAAAAACCATCATTTCGGCCATAACACGAGACCTGAAAACCATTATAGTTTGATGAAGTATTTTGTATTTTGAGTTTTGATGGTTGCGGAACAAATACATTTAGCACACGACTATTGCCAAAATTATCTTCAATAGTAAAAGTATAATTGCCTTCATCTAGGTTTGTAATGGTTTCTATCACGTTTTGATCAGTAATATTGCCACTAAATACCTTGGATGGATTTTCTATTTTGAATCCTCTGTAGGTAAATGGAGGTGTCCCGCGATCTACTTTGAACCGTACAATTCCTGTGTTTTGTCCATTGCATATCACAGGTACAGCTTCGATACTTGCTTTGATATTGCAAACGATGAGCCTGAGATTTACTTCCATAAAAATGTCACAGCCCTCTTGATTTTGTATTCTTACCTGATGTTTGCCATTTGTACTGAGCTGACCATTTCCTATTTTTAAAGTATCCCCTTCACATATATTGAGAGAAGTTGTGGCAGTAATTTTATCAGCCACTTTGAGATCAAAAACCAGAATGCTATCACACCCATTAGCAGCAGGGACGCGCACCTCATATATTCCGGAAGTGCAGAAATCCATACCATGAAACTTATAACATTCCCCAAAACAGATCTCCTGATTAATTTTTGTTGTCGGAGTAGGTAATACTTCTATTGTTTTACATGATTTTGGGGACTTATCACACACATTGGATGCTTCGAGACAAAGCTTGTATGAGCCGGGTTGAGTTATCTTATATTGGTTTTCCTTTTCGTTTTTAATAAAGACGTCATTAAGTGTCCAGTTATAAAAAGTCGCTCCGCTGATACCAGGTGTTTTAAAATTGAAAGTATCGTTTTGACACACTTTATCAGGAGCTATTATAGCGGGAGTTTGGGTGAGTGGTGCCACTTTGGTAGATCCATTAGTGACTTTGATAGTCCAGTCACAAATATCATTGCTGCTTCCATCCATGACAAAATAGTAATATTGTCCGACAGTGAGAGGTACGGTATTTTTTAAATATCCTGGTGGTATTGGGTCTTACATCAGTATCACACTCGCTGACGCGCCGAAAGAAGTACAATTCAAACTTTCATATAGACCGATTTCCAATCCAAGATTTATGGTGCAGTTTGTCACTTTGACTTCCAGTGTAAGATCGATAGTACCTGCGATAAATCCTATCCATTGCATATTATGTACCTGACCGGTGCAAAATCCGGGAGGTGCCTGACCTACCACATTGCTGTTGTTCCTTCCGGTAAATCCATCAATATCGCAAATGATACAAGCATCCCTGCAAAAAGACTTCATTGATGGGCTGGCTCCACAAATAGGCGGAACTTGAGCCTGAAGCGATAGTGCAAAAGCGGTAAAAATGAAAATATAGAGGATGGACTTCATCACTTGTGTAGATTTTGTAAATGGATAGTTATAAAAACTAAAGTGAAAATTTGAACCTTTGATCAACTAATAAGAGATTTTAATTGTAGGTGTACTGTTAAAAATGTAAAAATAAGTTTTTATTCAGGAACATTTGTGCCTATTTTCCATTTACTTTGTTTTAATTTACAGATTATTATGACCGAAGTCCTGAAAAGTGATTTAAGAAAATTGAGTATCGACCAGCTCACAGACGTCATGATGAGAATGGGAGAACCTGCTTTTCGTTCCAGACAAATCTATGAATGGCTTTGGCAAAAATCGGCAACGGATATTGCTGAAATGACAAATCTGCCGCTTACACTCAGAAAAAAACTTGAAGATATATATGTTATCAATGCTATAAAAACGGATAAAATTCAGAAAAGCTTAGACGGTACTATCAAAACACGATTTATACTCCACGATGGGCATAAAATCGAAGCAGTATTGATCCCGGTACCTGATGATAAACGATTTACCGTATGTGTTTCGACTCAGGTAGGTTGTAGTCTCACTTGTAAATTTTGTGCTACCGGCCAGATGAAAAGAGTCAGAAATCTGGACCCGTCAGAAATCTACGATCAGTATGTTTTAGTGAACCAACAATGTGTGAATGCTTTCGGCTCCCCGTTGACAAATGTAGTGTATATGGGTATGGGTGAGCCACTTTTGGCATATTCCAGCACTCTTGAAAGTATAGAATTGCTTACATCTCCTTCAGGATTGAATATATCGCCAAAAAGAATCACGGTCAGCACAGCAGGAATTGCAAAAATGATCACAAGATTGGCGGATGAAGATGTTAAATTTAATCTGGCATTGTCCCTGCACGCAGCTGATGATGTAAAGAGGAATGAAATAATGCCGATAAACGAACAAAATAATCTTGAAGCCTTAATGACTTCTCTTAATTATTTCTACAGGAAGACCGGCAATAAAATCAGTTACGAGTACATTGCATTTAAAAATTTTAATGACGGAATGGAAGATGCAAAAAATCTGCTTAAATTGTGCAAACAGTTTCCCGTAAAAGTCAATATTATTGAATATAATGCTATCGAAGGAGTGGAATTTATAAAAGCAGATGAAGAAAAAATAAATAACTTTGCAAAGTACCTGAGAAGCCATGATATCATGATTACCATAAGAAGAAGCAGAGGGAAAGATATCGATGCGGCATGTGGTCAGCTGGCTAATAAAGAGTAACCTAAAATCTAAAATGATAATCTATTACAACATCCAAATACTTCAAAATCAGTCGCTATTTTATGGCATTTGAAGCTCTCAATACAAATCTCATTTTTAGATATTTAAGATATTAAAATCAAAACAATCTCATATGGTCAATACTCAAATTGTTGAAGCTCTCAGAAATAATGAAGATCAGCTAAGATCCTTTTTTCAAGGTCAGATTCCCTCTCTTTGGGAAGTGCAGCCTGAAGGCAAATGGTCTGCAGGTCAGCACGTCATCCATCTTGTGCAATCTACAAAACCACTTCTGAATGCGCTCAGGTTACCTGATTTTATTTTGAAGTGGAGGTTTGGTGCCAGCAACAGGCCATCAAGAACTTACGAAGAAGTCATCCACAGATATGAAGAAAAGCTTTCAAAAGTGGCCCCAGGAGTAGTCGGTCCATTTTCGAGGAATATGCCGGTGTCGCCGGCCAAAGAATCAGATACATGGTTGGATCAGCTTAGCAAACTCAATGGCAAACTTAATAATGCCACTTTGAAGCTTTCTGAAAAACAAATGGATACTTTACTGGTTCCGCATCCATTGATGGGTAAAATGACACTGAGAGAGATCCTGATGTGGAATACTTATCATACGCTGCACCATGTAAATGTACTTCAATCAAAATACCAAAATCAAAGCAAATAAATCATGTTTAAACAACAAATCAATCTCTTACCGGAATACTTCGACCGGTACATATCGTGTGTACCTGATATAGATCTGACGGATGCATTGAGTATTTATGGCTATGAAATGATCAATGCGGAAAAAAGAACGTTAAGTCAAATCGGTCATAATGTATATGCTCCCGGAAAATGGACTATCAGAGATATTTTACAGCATTTGATAGATACAGAAAGAATATTTGCTTATCGGGCATTAAGAATCGCAAGATATGATCAAACCCCGTTAGCCGGATTTGATGAGAATGAGTATGTGAAAAACGCACATGCTTCAGGCAGAAAACTGAACGATTTGATCGAAGAATTTGATATTGTCCGTCAATCCACTACATTATTGTACAAAAGCTTTAATGAAGAGGACTTGATAAGGGAAGGATATATATTCAAATCCAATATTTCAGTTTTGGCTCTTGGATTTACGATCGCAGGTCACGTCATGCATCATATGAATGTCATCAAGGAAAGATATTATCCTTTGATAAATTTATAGATTCAATCTCACCTAAAGAATCAAATAATGCCGACACAATGGTATACGGGAAGGGTCAATGGTATAAAACAGCTCACTGAGTCTACACGGCAGTTTTCAGTGGATGTATCTCATGAAAATGGTGTGTTTCAGTTTATCCCTGGTCAATTTGTAACTATGGATCTGCCGGTAAGTGAAAAAAGATTAAATAGATGGCGAAGCTACTCCATAGCCAATCGGCCTTATGGGACCAATATACTTGAATTTTGTATAGTCAAATCTCAGGACGGTCCGGGTACGAGGTTTCTGTTTGAAGAAGTTCAGGTAGGGTCGGTATTGAAATTTAAGGGTCCCGATGGTGGCTTTGTCATACCAGCAAACCTTGATGCCGAGATCATCATGTTGTGTACAGGTACAGGAGTGGCACCTTTCAGAAGTATGATACATCACTTGGTTGAAAACAAGATTCCTTTCAGGAGCATACATCTCATTTTTGGGACACGCACTGAAAATAGTATTTTGTACAGGGATGAATTTGAAAAAATTCAGAAAGACCATCCTGGTTTCAAATATTCAGTAGCCCTTTCACGTGAAAATAAGGAAGGATTTCATCATGGATATATTCATGATATTTACGCAGCAGCTTATAGTGAAGTAACTGACAACAGAAAATTTTACATATGCGGTTGGACAAAAATGATTGATGAAGCCATAACCAAACTGATGATTGATTTAAAATATGACAAATCACAGATTCATTATGAATTATATGGATGAGCAATCACGGGCAATAATGTTTGAAGTATGAATTGGTATATCAAAGATACATGCCGTTTTCTGCAAAAGTTGACCATCAGACGTATTGTAAATGTATTGAAATTATTTAGTTCATTTTACCTTACCAAATGGTTGGGTAAACCTATTCAATGGGGTCTGCCTATGACCATCTCCTTTGAACCTACGACTGCCTGCAATCTCAGATGTCCGGAATGTCCGTCGGGCCTCAGAAGTTTTACAAGAGAGACCGGCAATCTGAAAGCTGACTTTTTTACACAGACAGTAGATGAAATGTACAAAGACCTGGTGTATCTTATTTTCTATTTTCAGGGCGAACCATATATCAATCCGGATTTTCTGTCTATGGTGAAATATGCATCCCAAAAAGGGATTTACACCATTACATCTACAAACGGACATTTTTTGAATGATGAAAATGCCAAAAAAACGATTGAATCAGGGATAGATAGAGTGATAATATCAGTAGATGGCACAACTCAGGAAGTCTATGAAAACTATAGAAAAGCAGGAAAACTGGAAACTGTTTTACAAGGTGCAAGAAATCTTGTGAAATGGAAAAAAACTTTAAATTCCAACACCCCACACATAATTTTTCAATTTCTGGTAGTCAAACCCAATGAACATCAAATCCCTGAAATATATAAACTTGCAAAAGAAATAGGTGTTGATGAAGTCAAACTAAAGACTGCTCAGGTGTATGACTACAAGCATGGTAATGAATTGATACCAGACATAGAAAAATTTTCAAGATATGCCAAACAAGATGACGGTACTTACAAAGTAAAGAATGAATTGCTGAACCACTGCTGGAAATTATGGCATGCATGTGTGATCACCTGGGATGGTATCGTGGTACCCTGTTGTTTTGACAAAGATGCTGGTCACAGACTTGGAGACCTCAAGAAGTCGCGCTTTACTGATATATGGCACAATGATAGTTATCAGACCTTCAGGACATCGCTACTGAAAGGAAGAGAACAGATAGACATTTGCACCAATTGTACTGAAGGATGTAAGGTCTGGACATAAATCATCACATCTTTGGAGTTGTTTTCAGCAATGTGGCATTAGCGGAAAAAACACTCAATTTGTACGTTAAATAAGCAAAAAACGGAGCGGCAAAAACATCAAATGAATAATGAACCCTTTGCCACATCAGTAAAAAGCCTACTATACAAGCAATAAAAAATAAAAGTTTTCTCAACCTTAAATCATCCGTGAGTAGGCCAATAAGCACTATATTGGCAGTGTGTCCGGAAAAAAACAAATCTTTCTGAAGTACCTGACCTCCATAAAATAAATTCTCAATAATCGGGTCAGTCAATGGGATGATACCGATGGGTGGTTCAAGAGGAACCAATAGCATGGTCAATGCCCGAAGTGTGCAGATAAAAACAGCGGCAAAAAAGAAATAAACTGTAGTTTTCGGTTTGCTAAAAATAAAGACTAAACCTGCAAATATAGGTATCAGCGTTAGCGGCATGGTGATACGACTTAGATTTACAGGATCCATCCACTGTAATATCGGGTCGTCAAATACCGTTCCGGCCCTCTTTTCGTTCCAAATCATAAATTTTGAAAACATGGCTACAAAAGATGTGCCGGTAACCACAAGTGCTGAAAAGAGCATTAATCTTTTCTTAACTGATAAAAAGTCTTCCCAGGTGTCTGGCATCCAAAATTTTTAAAAAAGGGGCAAAAATACGAAAATTTGAATTTCAAGAGGTTGTAATAGAGAAATTATAAATATTGGGCCTGCAGAACGGACATTTTGCACGGTTTTGTTATTAACTTTGCTTTTTTAATTGTAAATATTATAATCAATTGCCATTAATGGGTAATAATTACAAACCATTTAAAAATATTCTGAGCCTTATAGATGTAACGAGCCTTACCTTTATGCTTGTTCTTGTAGGTTTTTTAGCGCAGATTCATGACTTGAACCCCTATACGGATAGATTGGTAAGTTTTTATGCTATTGTCACGATATTTGTAGCGGCCATCGCTTACTTTAGGTATAAAAACCCCAATCCTTCATACAATCTCATCTACCTTTTGGGGAGTATTGCTATATTTTTAGGTTTATACGAATCCATCTCAGGATTGCTCCCGATATATACAGGTGGCAAGACATATGATGTCTGGATAGATAATTTGGACAAAAGCATATTGGGTGTCTCTCCCACAGTGTGGCTTCAAAAGTTTACTTTTCCATTACTGACAGAGATACTTTACATTTTTTATTTTATTTATTTTTTAATGCCTGTGGTTTTAGTGACCATACTGTTTAGAAGGAAAAAGTACTATGATACGGAAGTTTCAGTACTCACTTTGTTTATCAATTACTATGGAGCTTATATTCTTTACTTTTTTGTACCCGTCCAGGGGCCACGTTTGCACTTGGCCCAACAGCATATCGTGCCATTGGATGGTTATTTTTTTGCCGGACATATCAGAGATATTATCAATTTTTTTGAGCCAAGCACTTTGGATTGTTTTCCTAGCTTGCATACATCCATAGTTATCATCGTGACTCTATTGGCAGCCAAGTTTTATAAACGGATTTATAAATTGTATCTGTTTTTAAGCTTTGTCATCATCTTCTCACTCATTTATCTTCGATACCATTACATTTTAGATGTATTGGCTGGGGCTTTGTGGGCTTTTGTCTCTTTCTATTTGGCAATTGGGCTGCATAAAAGATATCATCACAAGTTTCAAAATTTATTAGTCCACCAAACGCACAATAATGGTAAGTAAGAGATTTGACACCATAAAATCCATGCTGGACTACACAACAAAAGATGTTCACTACTACATCCTTTTATTATCTGCGCCTATATTGCTCACTTTTTACAGATATTTTAGTTATCCTGAAAACATTTTTAAATATTTCCCCAGCTTATTGACATCTGCTGAAGGTACGGTGATGGGATATAAGTGGCACTTTTTTGGCTTTTTTATTTTGATGTTTCTTGTGCCAGCACTGCATGTATTCTTTTTTTGGCGCAAATCATTTGATGACTTAGGCTGGGGTTTGGGCGATAAAAAATTTGGTATAAAATTTACAATAATTACTTTGATATTTATGGTCCTGCCCGTAGCATATTTGGGTTCATCAGATCTGTCTGTTGTGTCAGAATATCCATTGGCCAAAGTTCTCTTAACGGAAAAAAATTTAGTTTGGGGCTACCATCTGGCATATGTGGTATTTTATTATGTGGCGTGGGAGTTTTATTTCAGAGGTTATTTACTTTTTGGACTTAAAGAAAAGTATGGTGCCGTTGCCGCTATATTGATACAGACCATATCCTCATGCCTCATACACATAGACAAACCCTTTTCGGAGATATTTTTATCTATCCCGGTAGGCATTTTTTTGGGCATGGTCGCTTTGAGATCCCGATCGTTTTGGTATGCCTTTTTAGTTCATGCCACCTTAGGTGTTCTGACCGATTTGTTTATTATCTTTAAATAAAATCGCACAATGCAAAAAGTTCTCATTACTGGTGTCAACGGCTTTATAGGTTCTCATATCGCTGAAAGAATGATAAAAAACGGCATGCAAGTCTATGGTCTCGTGCGTATTACATCTGATCTCAGCCTTATAGAGGGTCTGTCTATCTCGCTAAGATATGGTGACATCACCGATGCTGAGTCCGTACAAAAAACAGTCAGTGGTATGGATATTGTCATTCATAATGCGGGTCTCGCATCAGATTGGGGCTATTTAGAACTGTTTAAGAAAATCAACTTCTACGGAACTCAAAACATCGTCAAAGCTTCTATGGAAGCTGGTGTGCGGAGATTCGTTTTGATGAGTTCAGTGGCTATACACGGTTTTGGTAGTGAACAGACTATGAATGAGCAATCCCCGATAAAAACGCATGGTTTCCATTACAACATATCCAAGTGGGAAGCCGAAAAATGGACTTTTGAATATACAAAAAACAGTGCCATGGAAGTTTCTGCCGTACGTCCGGGCAATGTATTCGGCCCCAAAGATCACACTTTTATCGAAAAATATTTGGATGTCCTTGTCAAAGGTCAAGGTGGCTATGTAAATGGCGGTCATTCGCTCACATGTCCGGTGTATGTAGGAAATCTTTCACATGCAGTGTATCTCGCCGCCACACATCCTAAAGCAGCAGGTGAAACCTTTATCATCACGGATGGCTATGATATCACATGGAGACAATTTACAGAACAACTGTGCGAAAAAATGGGTATCAAACCACCTAATTTGTCTATCCCATTTGCTATAGGAAATCCATTGGCACTCACCTTAGAGAAGATTTATCTTTGGACACGCCAAACATCTGCCCCTCTATTGACTTCCTATCGTATGCATAATGGTGGTAAAAACTACCATTTCTCCATCGAAAAAATAAAAAATCTTTTAGGTTACACCTTAGAAACACCATTGGATGAAGCTTTGGAAAGAACGGTGGCGTGGTATAAGGCTCTGTTAAAAAATAACTGATACATTTTGTCTCGTTCTTTTGCTCTTTTTCTGCGTTGTAAAATCGTTAAATAGCTAAGGCTATTCGCCTCATTTACGCCTTGAAAAAGAACAAATTAACTTCGCCAATTCTGCACCATTTATTTATTAACAGAGCCTAAGGGGAGGTAGGCTCCAATGGAAACGCACTATAATTATTAATATTGAATCTGCGGAACGGACATTTTGCAATGTTTTGTTACTACCTTTGCTTTTTTAATCGAAATGAATGATCAACAGAAAATCCGGACCGGCTATCAATAAAATAGAAAATCTATTAATACCTGATTATGAAATATATACACTACCAAATGGCATAAAAGTATGTGAAGTAAATTCAGGAAGTCAGGACATCATAAAATTTGAAATATTTCATAAAGCAGGTCGGGCGATGGAAGATCATCATCTGGCGGGAAGAGCTGTTTCTTCCCTGATCAAAGATGGGACGACTACGAGAAATTCGGCTGAGCTTTCTGAGGCGATAGATTATTTTGGTGCCAGTATCAAGTCAGCATCAAATATGGATTATTCCTACAGTACATTATATAGCCTTACAAAACATTTTGGCAGTGTAATTCCGGTGCTCCATGATATGTACTACCATCCATTATTTCCGGAGGACGAAACAGAAAAGTTCAAAAATCTCAATATTCAGAAGTTGAGGGAAGAGCTTTCAAAAAATGAAGTATTGGCCTATAGAAAGATCACAGAAGAAATCTATGGAACAACCCATCCTTACGGATATAATAGTACTGAGGCAGATTATACTTCTCTCACGTCTGATATGTTGAAGGATCATTTTCAGAACTATTATGGTAGCGACAATTGCCATATTTTCATAAGTGGACGTATCACAGATGAACTCAGAAAAGTGACAGCAGACCTTTTTGGTTCCGAACACAAAATAAGCAAAAAGAAAAGCTACGCACATATCTCATCTGATGTACTCGGGCGTAAAATCAATATCACAACCAAAAATGAACACCAGTGTGCTTTGAAAACTGGACGCCATCTATTCAATAAAAATCACCCGGATCATGCAGCATTTTTTTTGTTGAATGTAGTCTTTGGCGGCTACTTTGGCAGCAGACTCATGATGAGTATCCGTGAAGAAAAAGGATATACTTATGATATTTCCAGCAATATGGATCAGTATCTTTATGATGGCTGTTTTTATATCAGTACTGAGGCAGATCCCGGATATATTGAACCCATTCTCAACGAAGTTCACCATCAGATGGATTTACTTTGTCAGGAAAAAATAAGAGATAAAGAATTGGATATGGTGAGAAATTATCTGATGGGTACATTTTTAAATATGCTTGATGGTCCGATGAATATTTCTTCGGTTGTAAAAAGCATGATACTCACTGATAAAAGACCTGAAGACTTTATAGCTTTTAGTCAGGAATTGATACAAATGCCTAAGGAAAGAATCATGGAGGTCGCCCAAAAATATTTTAATCCTAAAGACTTTATTGAGGTTATTGTTTCTCCTGTTTAAAAGTTTGGTTAAATTTTATGTTTGAGCGAAAGGATCAAATAAAATTTACCAATCGATACAAACGGCGTCGAGATTGAATATACGGGTTAATAAAATCAGAGTATAATAAATAATTGGACAAATTGCCACATTATCAGTAAAAAATGATAGAGTTCACACTAAAAATCATTAATTTTGCGTCTTTTTAATACATATCTTCTTTTATCAAAAACACTATCAACCTGAAACATAATGAGGTTTTTTAATTTTTTTACACAAGAGCTGGCAGTCGATCTGGGAACAGCCAATACTCTTATCATTCAAAATGACAAAGTGGTCGTCGACGAACCATCCATAGTTGCTATAAACAGAAATACAAATGAGGTCATAGCTGTAGGACAAAAAGCTATGCAAATGCATGAAAAAACACATGACAATATCAAGACCATAAGACCACTGAAAGATGGGGTTATTGCTGACTTCCAGGCAGCTGAGGCACTCATTCAGGGACTGATCAATATGATAGGTGAAAAAAGAAGATTTTTTACCCACCTGAAAATGGTTATTTGTATCCCATCCGGAATTACTGAAGTTGAAAAAAGAGCAGTATTCGACAGCGCGGATCACGTGGATTCAAAAGAAACCTACCTTATCCACGAGCCTATGGCCGCTGCATTGGGGATAGGATTGGATGTAGAAGAACCTATTGGAAATATGGTCATTGATATCGGGGGCGGTACTACAGAAATTGCAGTGATAGCACTTTCGGGAATAGTAACTGATCAGTCTATCCGGATCGCCGGAGATGAGTTTACCAATGATGTCATCGACTACATGAAAAGAAAACATAATATCCTGATAGGAGAACGTACCGCAGAACAAATAAAAATAAATGTCGGTGCGGCGATTCCCGATATAGTTGATCCGCCGCCAAAATTTGCTGTAAATGGCAGAGATTTGCTTACCGGTATCCCCAAGCAAGTATTCACCACGCACATAGAAGTAGCAGAGGCCATTGATAAATCGATTTCAAAAATTGAAGAAGCCGTACTTAAAGCTCTTGAAGATACTCCACCTGAGTTATCATCAGATATCTTTCGTACCGGTATATATCTCACCGGAGGTGGCGCATTATTGAGGGGATTGGACAAAAGAATGGCAGCAAAAACCAAACTTAAAGTGCATATTGCAGATGATCCACTCAGGGCTGTTGTAAGAGGTACTGGCCTTGCTCTGAAAAACTCTGCAAGATATACCTTCCTTATGGATAGAAAAAGCATTTGATATTAGTAATTTAACTATTGAATGAACAATGTCATTCAACTTTTAGTACGGTATGGAGCGCACTTGTTATTCATAGTGCTGGAAGTCATATGCTTCAATCTCATCATCAATTACAATAAAACACAAAGGGAAGTTTTTCTCAACTCATCCAACCTTTATGCAGGAAAAATTTCTGAACAAAAAGCAAGACTTTCACAATTTGTATCATTGCGGGATGTAAATGACAGTCTGATGTTTCAGAATGCCAATTTGATGGAACAACTTATTACTATCGATTATAAAAATGACAGAATTCCGGCAGCTGACAGCTTACTGACTGAACAATATAAGTTAATTCCGGCCACTGTTTGTAATAGTACAATTCATCTCCTGAATAATCATATCACCTTGTGCAAAGGAAGCAGGGAAGGTATCAGAAAAGATATGGGCGTCATTTCTTCCCATCAGGGTGTAATAGGAGTGGTGAGAAATGTCTCAGAGAATTATGCACACGTTACATCAATCCTTCATAGTCAGTCCAAAATCAGTTGTGCTATCAAATCACGATTCGGACATGGTACACTCGTATGGGATACAGGAGACCCTCTCCGAGCCAATCTGGAATCTATACCAAAGCATGAAAAAATAATGTATGGAGATACTGTGATCACGAGTGGTTACTCCACTATCTTCCCACGAGGCATATTAGTGGGTAAGGTGGAGACCTTTTCTGTGAAACCCGGAAGTAATAGTTATGATATCATCGTAAAACTATTTAACAACCCGATGAATCCCAAATATGGATATGTGATACAAAACAAATATGCCGAAGAACAGTCCGAACTCGAAAATGAAGTAGAAAATGAGTAGAGTTATCAGCACAAATGTCATTAGGATCTTACTTTTGTTTTTTTCCCAGATATGGATATTTAAGCAAGCCTCATTTCCCATAGGTAATATTTCAAATGTACATTTTCTGATATACCCAATGGCTATTTTACTTTTGCCCGTCAAAACGACAAGGTCTTTACTGCTGATAATTGCATTTGTTTTTGGCATCTGTTTGGATATGTTTTATGATTCGCCGGGCATACACGCAGCAGCTTTAGTATTTACTGCATATATCAGAAATATTGTTATTGCGCTATTAGAACCGTTTTCAGGATATAATATTGATGATGTTCCTACTATCAAACAGCTGGGATTCTCATGGTTTATTTCATATATCAGTATATTATTGCTTTTGCATTTTTTTGTGTATTTCAGTATAGAAGCATTTTCATTTGTGTACATTTTTGAGATATTTCTTAGTTCTGTTTTTAGTTTTATATGCAGTTTTATAGTTGTGATGATCATACAGTTTATTTTTAATACCAAATATTGAACCCTGATAATTCATGAGGCACCTTACTGAACGCAAATTTGTCTTTTTATACACCATTGTCATTGTGGCAACAATATTTGTATTCAGGGCTGCACAAATGCAGTTGTTTTCAAGAGAGTATACAGAGCGAGCCCGCGAAACTACACTTGAAAGAAAATTGATGCATCCTGCCAGAGGACTCATTACGGACAGAAATGGCAAGACTATGGTTTACAATAAACCTATCTATGTGATTTATGCATTGTATCGAAAGATAGACCCCAAAATGGATACTGCTTACTTTTGCTCTCTTCTCAATATTGATAAAACCACATTTATTGATAATTTAAAGAAGGATTGGAATAGTCAGTTATTTCACAAATCAACACCTTTTGTTTTTTTAAATAAAATTAGCCCTGAACAATTTGCCATATTTCAGGAGCACATGCATAAGTTTCCCGGATTTACCGCTGAAGAAAGGATCATAAGAGGGTATCCTCATCATAATGCGTCTCATGTATTGGGTTATCTGGGTGAAGTAAACCAAACCATGATTGACAATTCAGAAGGTAAATATGATAGAGGAGATTTCATCGGAAAAACAGGTCTTGAAATTGCCTATGAGAACGAACTGGGAGGCACTAAAGGTATTAATTATATACTTAAGGATCCTCATGGCAGAAAGATCGGGGCCTATGAAAATGGCAGACTTGACAGTTTGGCGATCCCCGGAGAAGATATGGAGATAAGTATAGATCTGGAATTGCAGGCCTATGCAGATAGTCTCATGATGAATAAAAGAGGAGGACTTGTAGCCATTGAACCCGCTACCGGGCAGATACTTGCTATGGTCAGTGCTCCTACATATGATCCTAATATACTCAGTCTGGACCAAAACAGAAATGAGGGAATGAGTCAATTATTGATGGATACCATCAACAGACCTCTTAATAACAGAGCGGTAACCAACAGATATCCTCCGGGATCCATCTTTAAACCTATCTTGTCACTGATTGCTATGCAGAAAGGGCTTTATTGGGCAGGAAGAGGCGGTATATGCAGAGGTGGCTATCGTTTGAGTGCAAGAAAGGTAGTAAAGTGTCATGGACACGCTCCTATCACGGGCATATCTTCAGCGATCCAATACTCCTGCAATACATATTATTGTGGTATGATGAGAGAGTTGCTCGACCTGTATTCCATTAAAAAGCCAGGTATCGGCCTGGATACAGTGGTTTCGTATCTAAGGGATTTTGGATTGGGAAGTAAACTGGGCCTTGATTTTAGTTATGAAAATAAGGGATTCATACCTAATTCCGCTTTCTATGATCGTGCTTACAAAAGTGAATTGACCGGATGGAGGTCAGCATGGGTTATTTCGCTGGGTATCGGTCAGGGAGAAATGCAGTTGACCACTGTACAAATGGCAAATCTTGCTGCCATCTTAGCTAACAGAGGGCATTTCTATACACCGCACTTCATAAGAAAATATTTATCGGGCAAGCCCGTCCCTGTAAAGTTTACTACCAAACAAAAAGTCAGGATCGATGGGAGGCATTTTGGTCCTGTGGTCGACGGTCTGGAAAATGTAGTTCTCGCAGGTACAGCAAGAGTAGCATTTGTCGAAGGGCTTGATATCTGTGGCAAAACCGGTACATCACAAAATACTCACGGCAAGGACCACTCAGTCTTTTTTGGATTTGCACCAAAGAATAACCCTAAAATCGCAGTAGCTGTTTTTGTCGAAAATGCAGGATGGGGTGGTGATTGGGCAGCTCCTATCTCCAGTCTGCTGATAGAAAAGTACCTCAATAAAAAAATATCTCCGGCACGAAAATATCTGGAAGGCAAAATGTTTAAAGGGCTGATAAAACCTGTTGGTGCACATCCGGAAATGGTGGGTTTGTAATTTTCTTTGCGTTTGCTGCTTAATATTTAATTGATAATTTGTAATTTGTGCCAAATGTTTACGAATTATGGATTCATCAAAAGTACATGTTCACTCACTTTTTACGAACTTTGATATTGCGCTGTTTAAGACAGGCAAACATTATCACATATACAATTTATTAGGATCACATCTGTTACATCTTAACGGTGAAGATGGTTGTTATTTTGCAGTATATGCACCTAATGCCGAAAAAATATGTATAGTAGGTGAATTTAATCATTGGAACGGATCCAATCATATGTTGTACTCAAGATGGGATGGATCAGGTATCTGGGAGGGTTTTATACCCGGCGTGAAACATGGGGATATCTATAAGTATAAAATATATCCGTACAACCAAGGTCGTATCAGAATGAAAGCTGATCCATATGCAATCAAAGCTGAAGTTCCTCCAAAGTCGGGTTCTGTAGTCTGGGATTTAAAATACGGCTGGAATGATAAAAGCTGGATGTCAGAGCGAAGCAGAAAAAATGCTCACAATCAACCGCATTCTGTTTATGAGATGCATTTTGGCTCATGGAAACGTAATGCAGAAAACGGATCACTTACCTATGTGGAGATGTCCTACCAACTTATTCCCTATCTGATAGATATGGGTTATACTCATGTTGAGTTTTTGCCACTTGCCGAACATCCCTATGAGCCGTCCTGGGGATATCAGGTGACGGGATATTATGCAGCTTCAGGAAGGTTTGGTAATCCGGAAGCATTGATGTATTTGATAGATCAACTGCATCAGGCAGGCATAGGAGTCATTATGGATTGGGTTCCGGCACACTTTCCGTCGGATGATTTTTCACTGGCTACATTTGATGGGTCGTGTGTATATGAACATCCGGATCGCAGGAAAGGCTTTCATCCCGATTGGAATACGTTGATCTTTAACTTCGGAAGACCGGAGGTACGTAGTTTTCTGATATCCAATGCTTTTTTCTGGCTTGAGAAGTATCACATTGACGGGTTGAGGGTAGACGCAGTTTCATCAATTGCTTTTCTGGACTATTCGAGAAAAGAAGGAGAATGGGAGCCCAACCAATATGGAGGTCGAGAAAATCTTGAAGCTATCAGCTTCCTTCAGGAGTTCAATACGGCAGTGTATGGTGCATTTCCGGGGATTCAGACTATCGCCGAAGAATCTACTTCATACCCTATGGTGTCAAGACCGGTTCATCAGGGAGGACTCGGATTTGGTATGAAATGGATGATGGGTTGGATGCACGATACTATAGATTTTTTTAAAAGAGAGTTTAAATTCAGAAAGTTTCACCAAAATGACATTACTTTCAGTATCATGTATGCTTTTTCTGAAAATTTTATGCTGGCATTATCTCATGACGAAGTGGTACACGGCAAATCTTCCATGATTGGTAAAATGAGTGGGGACGAATGGCAGAAATTTGCAAATCTGAGGGCATTGTATACTTACATGTTTACCCATCCGGGAACAAAACTTCTCTTTATGGGAAATGACATGGGACAATACACTGAATGGAATTTTACCAGTCAATTGGAGTGGGATTTACTACAGTATCCATCCCACAAAGGATTGAATGATACCATCAAGGCACTCAACCATCTTTATAAATCTGAAAAAGCATTGTACCATTTCAACTTCAGTCCTGAAGGATTTGAATGGATCGATGCCGGTGACAGAGCGAATTCCATACTGATATATCAAAGAAAATCGGATATAAAAAACGATGTACTAATGATAGTGTGCAATTTGAATATCTCTACGCACAATGCCTACAAGGTCGGACTTTATGCCAAACAGACCTGGCAAGTGATATTTAATTCTGATGATAAGAGTTTTTGGGGTAGCGGATATGAAGTGAAAAGCAAGGTTTTAACCAGGAAAATAGAATGGAACGGCAGAAAACATACACTGGAAATAGATATTCCACCATTGTCAGTAACAGTCTACCGGCTGTTATCATCAGTGGAAGACAAGCCCAAAGCAACAAAAACCAAAGTAGCGATCACAAAAAAAGTGGAAACCAAAGTGAAAGGTAAAAAGCGATAACAATTTTGACCCCCATTTACAAATCATTGATAGTAATACAAAAGTTGTAATTCATAGAATTGGTATTATTCATTACCTTTGAGCCAAATAAGTTATCACATAAATGAAATTTGCCACCAAAGTAATCCATGCAGGAATTGAGCCTGACCCTTCTACAGGAGCGATCATGACACCTATCTATCAGACATCAACCTATGTTCAAGCAGCACCTGGTGATCACAAAGGATATGAATACGCCCGTACTCAAAACCCAACTAGGTCAGTACTGGAAAAAAATCTTGCTGCACTCGAAAATGCTACAGATGCCATTTGTTTCGGAAGTGGACTCGCAGCGATGGATAGCGTATTGAAGCTGCTCAATCCAGGTGATGAGGTGATAGCCTGTGATGATTTGTATGGAGGATCGTACAGGATCATGACAAAAGTTTTTGGCAAGTATGGGATCAAATTTTATTTTGTCGGCATGAGCGGTGTAAATGGCCTGAATGCTCTGATGACTCCAAATACCAAAATGATCTGGGTAGAAACACCCACCAATCCTATGCTCAACATTATAGACATCAAAGCAGTTTGTGATCATGTAAAAGGTAAAGGTATCATGGTCTGCGTAGATAATACATTTGCATCACCTTATCTGCAGAATCCATTAGATTTGGGGGCTGACATTGTAGTACATTCGGCCACAAAATATATTGGCGGACACTCAGACGTCATACATGGCGTAGTGATCACCAATGATGCTGACATAGCAAGACAAATCAGGTTTTTGCAGAATGCAGCAGGCGCAGTACCAGGCCCACAGGATTGTTTTTTGATTCTCAGAGGTATCAAGACCTTGCATATCAGAGTAGAAAGAGCGTGTCAAAATGCAGAAAAAATTGCCCGTTATCTCAAAAATCATCCAAAAGTATCCAAAGTTTATTTCCCGGGCTTTCCGGACCATCCAGGTCATGAGGTGGCCAAAAAGCAAATGAAAATGTTTGGCGGCATGGTATCCTTTGATCTAGTGGTCAACAATGAAGAGAGTGCACGAAAAGTTCTATCAGGTACACATTATTTTTCATTGGCTGAGTCATTGGGTGGTGTCGAGTCACTGATAGGTCATCCTGCAAGTATGACACATGGCTCCATCCCAAGAGAAGAAAGGCTCAAAGTAGGATTGACAGATTCTTTGATACGACTGAGCGTAGGCATAGAAGATGTGGATGATTTGATTCAGGATTTGGATCAGGCGTTGGCCTTGATTTAAGAAAACAATTAAATATATATTATCACCTTCATCCGATTTTAATAAATTTTTATAATTTACTAAAGATAGTTTGTTGATTTTCAGACATATTCTCTTTTATTTTCTGTTTTGATAGCGACCTTCAGCCTTTTTCAACTATTTAAAGTCGAAAAAGTGAAGACTATAAAATTGCCCTGTGTGTACAACAAACTGCACAAATACTTAAATTCCCTCGCTACCCCTGCCTGACTACGTAGGCAGGCAGGCTCATTCCCTAAAGAGCTTGTCAAGCTATGCTTGAGACGACCCACGCCAATGCTTTCAATATTAGCACTGGTCTCCCTTTCAGGGGTTGGGGGTAAGTATAGGCAAATGTAGCAAGTTAATTTTTTTTACAAAAGTGCAATTGTTATACACACAATTGCACTTTATCCGAAATAAGTCGTCATTAGTAGATAAAACTCCAGGATCGGTATTTAGTCATGCAACTTAATAGGATTCAATTGCGTCATTGATGTATAATTTTGATTTTTAACCCATTAAATATTTATCATCATGAAAAATTTAAAAAGTATTTTCGCAGTTTTTGGTTTTGCTTTATTGACACAATTTTCAAACGCAGCCGATGTTTCAGGTGCCAAAAAACCTGAAGGTGCACAAATCCGGACTATGCTCAATACCATAGATTTTACAAATCTTGTTAAGTCTGAGACAAAGGTGAATATCAGTTTTTTTATCAACTCTCAAAACGAAGTGATCGTCGTGACTACCAACAACAAAGAGTTGGACGGTGTAATAAAGAGTACGCTGAACTACAAAAAAATAGCCGTTAATGAACTGGAATACAACAAAGTATATACAGTTCCTGTCCATATAAAATAGGAGTATGTTTAAATTTTTATGTTTGAGCGAAAGTGAGGAAATTTAATTTTGGACAAGGTGACTGAATGGTCTCATCTATGACGAGAATTGAGTAAAATATTTTACTCAATAAAGAAGGAACTGCGAAAGCCACCCATCCAATCAAATGCTTGCTTGGTTCCTTTCATTAAATCGTGATTTTGTATCACGATTTTGCTTTGCACCATTCAGTCCGGCTCGCAGTGAATAACGAATATAGCCGGTCAAGACGATTTTTTAAAAAAATGTCTTGATCGGGACAGAAACGTCCCGAAAGTTCAAGCATAGCTTGACGCGGTACGGCGAAAAATATAACGATGGCTAAAATTAAATTTGCCACTTGGAGCCAAATGATAAAAGTATAAACATACTCTAAGCATTTTTCATAGTTAATTGTTTTGAAGCCGAAGGCAAATGATGCTTCGGCTTTTTTATTTTGAAATTTTTAAAATCCTCCTACTTCTTCTCTAGTACCACTACTATCTTGTTGAAATCAGCCGCCGCATTAACGACTTTTTTATAATCTTCAAATACAGTTAGCGGGAATTGCATACTTTTGTAATACTCATTGTTGGTCACTTCCAGTGTTTTGTCCGTTTGTTTCGCACTGCTGCGCCATCCACCGGCATCCTGGCCATCGACTTTGACATAATGCTCTATATTAAACACTTCCGGATTAGCGATTTTATAGCCATCAGGTAGTTTGATGGTGATATTTCTGGTGTAGAAATGCGGAAAATACATCTCCACAGGTAGCACGCGTTTTTCAGCCTGATACATTTCCATCTGCCTGCCGATGAGTACACCTACGTTAAAGAGAAGATTGTCTCCTGCTTTTTGAAGCAGGTCTTTGCCATGAAATCTTACATCTATGATAAACGGATCTTTTCCGAGGTGTTGGATACCATCATTAGATGTTTTGATAGATATTTTTTCTGCTTCCTGCGTAAAATTATTGGCTATATCATCAACGATTTCCTTGTATCTGTCATCGGGCACAAAATCTTTGATGACCTGATAGCTTGTGGCAGAGTAACCCTGATATTTGTGGATAGTATGTACTTCAGGATTTTCTGTGTCTTTGGTAAAATCTATGACGATGTCAGTAAAATCATGTGTCGTATTGCCATCCGGTATTTCTATCATTTTGACTTCACCCACTCCCATCTTCGCACCTCCAAACTCTCTTTCCCTGATAAAAAGGCCATAATTGGCTCCATAGTTAAAATTGAATAGCGGGATACGATACTCAGCAGATACCGGCTCCAAATATTTATTGATGTCAGGAAAGTAAAAAAGAACCTCGTCTACTTGTTCCAGTGTCTCAAAATCTTTATCAAAATAGGTTTCAAATCTTTTGGAAGTCAGGACTGTCTGGTAGCCGATATTCAACTTTTTGAAAACGGCAGTGTACAGCCTCAGCATATCAAGCTCGTTGGCCTGTTTTGATTTGACAGCTTCAACAAAGGATTTATTTTCATCAAAATACCTATTGTGCGAAACCGTTGTTTTTATCTTATTCTCGATATTTCGAATTTGTTCTGTCAGGTCTTTTGATAACGGAATTTCTTTGATATACTTTAGGATGACTTCATCCGCTTTTTTGTCAGTTTCCGGGTGCAGATTTTCATAAACAGCCCCTGAAAACTCCCTGTAATTGTTCAGGTTTTTTGCTCCCGTGGCAGAATTGGAATCCAGTTTGTATTTAAAAAATTTGCTGAGGGCCGTCTCATTGGCGTAGGTTTCATCTGTCGGCAGTGGTTCGATCATGGACGCTTCAATCTTGTAGGCGTTTTTATTGTCTCCATAAGCTTTTTCTGTGAGTTTAGCTTCAGGGAGTCCATTATATGACCTAAATTTAAATCCCAGATGAGATGGACATATCAGTTCAAAAGATGTGTTGACTACCGGACTGTTACTTTGTAATCCGACCACTCTTCCATTGAAAGAAGGAGCTTCTTCAAGTATAAATATTTTTTCGATGATGGCTCCTTTCTCAAGTCCATTTATGGCATAATAATGATATTTGATACTTGTTTCATTATTTATTTCTTCTTTGATATCATCTTTGCTGAGTTCTGTTTTTTTGCCATTCCTGAGTATGACTCTGAGTTTATTGGTGAGTACTGACTCATCCATCCTGAAAGGCAAATATACTTTATTATTGCGTTCGATAGACTTATCAGAATTAATGATGATTTTTTCATGCAACAGGGAGAATTGTCTTACATTTTTTTCATCTACGATGACTTCTTTTTTAATGATCTTTTGGAGAATGACTTCATTTTCATTGATCAAAGAGAGTGGTACTTCCATATTGGTATCATCAAAAGTGTAGTCTTTAAACTCAAAATTCTGGCTGTACACCAGTGAAAACATCATCAGATGAAAGCAGACAAGTATTAATTTTTTCATTATCGATTGGTTTGATTTATTAAGATCTATCAGCAAGGACAATGGTCTCCTGATATTTTGCTTTTAGCTTTTTGATTGATTCATTCCACGTTTCAAAGTCTTCTTTTTCGAGCATGAGTTTTTTATTTTTTAGATCCATTTCAAGTATGACGGTTTTGTCCTGAAGAGTATAAGATATTTTATAGTCTATCAGATCATTTGATTCAGAAATATTCTGAGGCACATTGTTTACAACTTTGCTTTGAGGAATTTCAAGCTCAATGGTATATTTGTATTGCGTAAGGTTGTCGAAATCGTACTTGGACTCCCTGTTTTGCTCAATGATATTTTTTTCAAATGGCTTCACAAGCATAAGCGATATAAATGATTGCTTTCCGGTGGACACCATAAAGTTTTCCAGAGTAAACGAGTAATCTATACGATAGGGAAGATCTCTTTCACGGATATTTTCTTCTTTAAATTCTTTGAGTTTGAATTTATTATTGCCTTTGAGCAAGAGGTCTTTTATCTTATTGAATCGTTTTTCTTTAGTGGCATCGCCAAGCGAATGCAGTACATCGCTGCGACTAAGTCCGTGCGTCTGATAAGATGCTTTGCCGTGGATGGTATTTTGCTGGGTATGAATCCGGATATGCTCCTGCTGTAGATTCATCTCGGGAGATACGACGGGTACTTTTTCTATGGAAAATGAGTCACCACGCTGTATAAGTGCTTCTTTACCCTGAATAAATCCGGTAGGCAGACCATACCTCGTCTCTGTATCCGTGGCATCAAGAAATATCGTCTTTCCATCCAGCGTGATACTGGCTATCATGTGATCATCCACTCCTGGGGTAGCCACATCTGCGTAGGTGTATGGAAGTCTTCGAGTACCGATCCAGCACAGATTGACGTCTTTGATACTTGCATATCTAGCCATAGTGGTGATGATACTCGACATGTCCTTGCAGTCGCCGAATTTTCTCTGATATACCAACGAAGCTTCTCTGGGGATAAAACCTTCATACCCGTATTCAAAAGCCACATACTTGATATGATCTTTCACCCAGTAGTAGATGGCTTTAATTTTTTCTTCGTCAGTGTTCAGGTTTGTTGTGATTTTTTTGGTGGTTTCAGCGAGCTCGGCATCATCTTTTTTATTGATGGCAGAAACAAAATTTTTGTAGTAATTGTACAGGTTTCCTACATTTCCCAATACAGGTACTGATTTGTCATCAAGTTTATAACTCCTGATATATACCATAATGTGTGGTGCGATATGGAGCACTCCCGGATGATTACTCTCAAACTTTAAGGGTTTGCCGTTTTTTCTTGTCCATCGGTATATATTCTTTTTACGTTTACTGGTTTGACTGAATTCAATGTCATTGGCTACATTGTTGAAGATTTTGTAGCCAATCTCCATATCTTTATCCACACTTATCTCGAGTATGGACTCTTCTACCGGTATATGTCCTGAAAATACAAACTTATGAAGCAGAAACGGATCTAAGAATTCTGACTGATAGCTGTATATCTTTTTCGCCCCAATATCGAGATTGGTAAAAAGAAGTTTTTTGGATTTTACATCGCTATGAAATACGCTACCAGATGACTCTGCTACGTATGAAATCTCTTTCACAGGAATTTTTTTCTCCTTTCCATCGATTTTTACCGATGTAAATCCTTCATATGACTTCAAAGGAACAAGTTGAGAAAATGAAAGATTTTCTGCATTGTTGTGAATACCATTTTCTGATAGAATAACTGACTCAAAATAATTGTCCTGGAGGATGGACGGCTTTTTGTCCTGAATAGAAAAGCTATAGGTCTGGCTTTCTTTGATGATGAGTTCGCTATATCCGGGATATCGTTTTTTCATTTCGTTGATATCACTCTGAGCAGATAGGTTTAGGCCTAACAACATAATGATACAACCTTGCAAACTACTTTTATTCATACCCTTCTATTAGTGATTTTGTATTTCTGTAAGCTCATCCGTGTCATATGTTTTGGTTTTTACCAATTTCCCATTTTTGTATACCTTCAGCTCTCCGTGCATTTGATCATTTTTATACTTAGCACTGTACGTCAGATTGCCGGATTGGTCATAAAATTCCTGATCACCATGATATTCACCCATGGCAAACCTCTCTACTTTGTAGGGTTTTCCGTTGATGTAATACTCCTTTCTCAGGCCATTGATTTTTCCGTCAGTATAGTCACATAAATAATTGGAATTACCGTTTTTATCAGTTATTTTTAGTGTTTTATTCCAGATACTTCTGTCCACTTGCAATCTGAATGCTTCCTTTCCATCAGGATAATTGGATTCGATAGATACAGAAGCATCTCTTTTGACAGGAACAGGGCTTCCAAGTTTGCCGGAGGATTTATCTATCACTTTGTAATACTCTATATAATCCATATTATAACCCAAAGCAGCAACTTCATGTCCATCCAGATTGAAAAATGTGTATTCTCCGTTTTTGATATCTGCAGCGGCATCGTATTTATATAGGGGCTTGCCGTTCTGATAGTATCTGGATGATGTACCATATTCTACACCATAAATATAACTTGCTACCGTGCGAAGTGTACCGCTGAGGTCATAATACTTGCTTTCTCCATGCAGTTTGCCATGATAAAAAGTGGATTCATTGCTCAAAGTACCGGTTTGGTTATAGTACAAACATTTGCCATGAAGCTCATTGTTGATGTAATTAAATTCGTTGACCGGGATGTTCTCTGCATCTTTGGTGATAGATTTTCCGTTTTTAATGCCGTTTTTATAGTTGTCAATAAAAGTCAGCATACCATAGGCCGACTTTTTGGTGATCGTGCCATTCAGATGCAGAAATGAATCAACTTTAGTGATCGTGCCATCTTTGTCATAAGAAGTAGTTTGGTAGATAATATTGTCAATATATTTGCTGGCTGACATAAGTCTATTGGTATTTGAATAGTTAAAAAGGGTGTACTGATTATTATTATCAATGAGATATCCTTCAAATCTTACGGAACTATCACGTCTGAATACTTTGTATGGCCCGGTTTGTGCATCATCTTTGTAATAACTGACCTGAGTCAGGGATCCGTTTTCATAAATTCGATTTAGTCCATCGGCTTTATTTTGTTTAATTGTGGTCAATGTGGTCAGTTTTCCGGATTTCTCATATGACTTTTTCAATCCTTCTGCCTGATTTTTGACATAATCAAGTTCATAACTCAGATTTCCGTTAAAATAGTTGTACACCCATTTGCCATTCATCTGATCATTGGCAAATTTTCCGGAATGAGATGTGATATTTCCCGGATATTTTACCACGAAATCACTTTTTTTGATTTCCAATGGTTTGGGATTATCCTTCAGGTACTGGAATCCTGCCTTAAAATTGCCCGATGAGTACTTTTCTTCATAATATTTCTCTCCGTTGATATCAAAATAGACAACACTCTCTAATTCTTCCTTGGAGTTGAAGCTCCTTGTCTCTGAAAGTTTTCCATTGGCAAAATATTCTTCATAAGATTTGATTTTCCCATTTTCATATAGAGATTGATTTTTAAGCGTTTGATTTTCCCAGAAAGTTTTAATGGCTCCGGTGACCTTTCCGTTGGTATAGTTTCCGGAAGATATTAATGTTTTGCCATCGTGATACTCTAATCCCTGACCTGTAAGTTCGCCGTTGATATACTCAAATGATGAGACAAGCTCTCCGCCCGGATTATACATTTTATAGCTTCCATGCAGTTTGTCATGTGCAAAAGTGCATTCAAGTCTCTTGCTGCCGTCCATATGGTGGCAGTTGTAGCTGCCGCTCAATTGACTTTTCACATATGAGCCTTCACAGTTTTTACTGCCATTGGGATAAAAAGTAATAAATGGTCCATCAAATGCATCATCTTTATATGTCTCTGTCAAACTCTTCTGACCATTTTCAAAGTATACGGTTCTGACACCATTTTTCAGTCCTTTTACATATTCTGTTTCTTCTGAGATTCTTCCGTTTTGCTGAAAATAAACCTGTTTGCCTTCCAGCATATCGTCCTTAAAATTCAGGTCTCCGGTAGTTCTGCCATGTTTGTCTACCATCTTGAAGCGACCTTCATATTTTCCATTGATGACTGTTCCGAAAAGATTGGGATGGCCTTCTTTTATGAACACAAGTACATCCTGCTCTTTGCCAAAATGAAGTTTCCTTCGCGTACTAAACAAAGGCCAAAAATCATTGGCTATAAATGTATTTGAAAACTGATCTATCTCTTTTTGCTTGGAAGCCATTGATTTTTTCATTTGCTCCTTAAAAATCTGAATCAGATAGTAGGTGGCCGATTCTGTCAGGTTTTTTGCCTGCACTTCTTTCATCCATGGCAGGTACGTTTTTTCAAAAAACCCATTTCTGATAGTGTGACTTCCAACATACTCAAATATAGCTTGTGCATGACGGGTAAATATTTCATCCACCGAACATTTGAGTTTATATTTCGGATGGAGAGGCAATTGATCTCTAAGGATGCTCTCGAGCTCAGCAAAATCATCACCATCAGCAGGAAATGTGACTTTACTGTCGTTTTTGAGATAGCTTTGAGACATCTTTACATTGAGTTTTGTTACTGCATCCTCGGCATACTCTCCGGCAGGGACCAGCGCCAGATACCCAAGTAAAGCCAATGCTCCAGGCACAATTTTGCCTTCTTCAAGACACACTAATCCAAGAAAATAATGCGCCACACCATGATTTGGGTTGAGGTGTAGCGTTTTTTTCAGATATTCGATACACTTTGCATTATCCTCTTTATTGTAATGCATCAGTGCAATGTTGTACAGCAAAATAGGTGAATCGGGTGTCACCTTTATACATTGATCAAATACTTTCTGTGCTTCATCAAATTTTTTCATTTTTGTGAGCGAATTGGCATAAAGGATCATAGCTTCCGGAACTTCAAATGCATACTCCGAATGATACCATTCTTCCAGTTCATCGTGGGCTTGATCTGACAAATTCATGGCTGTGAGTGTAAGCATTCTCTCATATTTAGCCAAATAAAATTGTGGGTCAGTTTTGAATATCTTATCAAAGTCTGCAAGAGCTTTGTCATACGCTCCCAAATCGTAATGCTTAGATCCTGATTGTAAGAGAGAATCTCCATCATAAGTTTCGGGATATGTAGATTGGCTATTTCCATGGGTGACAATACCCAACAAACCAATAAAGCAAAACTGCGTTTTAATACACAGTTGGCAAAATAAATGGAAACTGGACGAAGTCATTCGTTATTCGTTATTTAGTTTTTTTAAAAGGAAATCAATTTAAATATGTCAAAAACTGAACCAAATACAATTTGTAAATGGTAAATTGTCCGTTTTTATTATAAGTTTGCAAAAATAATTACAATAAACAATAAACTTATTTTTATTATGCTTAAAAATGTGATCATTTTGTTTTGTCTTTTTTCTGCAATGACGCTTATATCACAGGAACGATCCAATCACGGGAGGAAATTTGAACAACTTGACAATATGCTCAGAACTCCCAACGAATATCGTGGTGCCGATGGTGCTCCTGGACCAAAGTACTGGCAACAAAAGGCAGACTACAAAATTAAGTGCAGTCTCGATACCAAAACACAAAGGATAGATGGTTCTGAAACCATCACTTACCATAATAATTCTCCTGTAGAGATGACCTACCTGTGGTTACAGCTGGACGAAAACGAACACGTACCTACCAATACAAAACACCACATGAACAAATCTGAAATGTTTGATGTGATGGATCAGGGCACCATCGACAGGTTGGAAGCCACTACGCAGTTGGATAAGTACGGTGTAAAGATCAAAAAGCTTACTTCTGACAAAGGTTTACCCCTGAAATATATCATCAACGAAAGTATGATGCGTATAGACTTGCCCTCTCCATTGAAGCCCGGCAAAAAGGTATCGTTTAATATCGACTGGTACTACCATATGATCAATCGCAGGGTTACTCCCAGCTGGGGTCGAGGTGGTTATGAGTACTTTGAAGACCATAGCAATTATTTATACACTGTCGTACAGTGGTTTCCGCGCATGTGTGTATACAGCGACTATGAAGGTTGGCAAAACAAACAGTTTTTAGGCACTGGCGAATTTACACTAGCTTTCGGAGACTACGATGTCGAAATCACGCTCCCTGATGATCATGTGGTAGCAGCCACTGGTGAATGCCAGAACTACAAAGAGATACTAAGCCCAATACATTACAGCAAGTGGATTCAATCTCAAAGTGTCAAAACACCATTGGAAATCGTCACTCTGGAAGAAGCCAAAGCCAATGAAAAAACACCGATCTCGTCCAAAACCAAAACATGGAAATACAATGCAAAAAACGTCAGAGACTTCGCCTGGACGGCCAGCAAAAAATTTGTATGGGATGCCATGCCTCACGTCAATGAGCTCGGCCAGAAAGTCATGTGTATGAGTCTCTATGGCAAGGAAGCCTATCCTATATACAATAAGTACTCAACAAAAGTCATCGATCATACACTGCGCACCTACTCAAAGTATAGCATACCTTATCCATATCCTGTAGCGATATCCATAGAAGCTGCCAATGGTATGGAGTATCCCATGATATCTTTTAATCCTGGTCGTGCAGACGCTGATGGTACTTACACAGAAGGTTCTAAGAGAGCAGCTATATTAGTCATCATCCATGAAGTGGGACATACCTATTTTCCCATGATCATCAACAGTGACGAGAGACAGTGGGCATGGTTTGACGAAGGGGTAAATAGTTTTATGCAATTCATCACTGAGCAGGAATGGGACAACAACTTCCAGTCTGAAGGTGGTGTACCTCATAATATCACCGAGTATATGTCCAGACCCAAAGACCAACTTGAGCCCATCATGACCAATAGCGAAAACATTGTCGATTATGGAAATAATGCTTACGACAAGCCGGCGACAGCACTTAACATCCTGCGGGAAACCATCATGGGCCGGGAGTTGTTTGATTATGCGTTCAAAGAGTATTGCCGCAGATGGGCATTCAAACATCCTACACCTGATGATTTTTTCAGGACGATGGAGGAAGCCAGTGCTATGGATCTGGATTGGTTCTGGCGCGGGTGGTTTTATAGTATTGATGCTGTAGATATAGCTTTGGATAGTGTGATTTGGTATAAAGTAGATACAGACAATGATCCGAAACAAAAGGTAGATACTTTAATAAATATTATCAAAAAACCCAAAGACTTCCTGACGAAACAACGCAATCGTGAACAGTTTGGCACCTTTCCGGTAGAACGGGATAATACCGTTTCTGATTTTTATAATACTTATCAGCCCTGGGAGACAGAAGACTCCATAGATATCACTATAACTATGAAACATAATGATCTTTTGTCCAAAAATGAAAAAGAAACAAAGTATGGAAGTAAAAATTACTATGAACTACAATTCAGCAACAAAGGTGGACTGGTGATGCCCATCATTATTGAATGGACATTTGATGATGGCACAAAGGAAGTCGAGCGCGTGCCTGTCGAAATATGGAGGAAAAATGAAGACAAAGTGACCAAAGTATTTGTAAAAAATAAAGAAGTGACGTCTATCATCCTCGATCCATACAGAGAAACAGCCGATATCGATGAATCCAACAATAGTTTTCCGGTGCGAGAGATTCCAACAAGGTTTCAGCTATTCAAACAACATAAAATTAAGGAAAAACCAAATCCGATGCAGAAGGCAAAGGCGCGGGAGATTAAGCCCTGACTTCCTTAGCGGTTGCTAAAAAAGTCAACATATTTCATATTTCAATATAAGGGTGTATCCCATTTTTTCATTCTATCGTTATAAAATTCTTTTTGTCACCCTTTAGGATGGGGTAAAACAAAAGGAATTTTTATTAAAGTGCAATTTTGGGATACGCCCCAATATAATGGTTTGCTTTCTTACTTCAAACCTAAAATAAGTACCATAAAAAAACGATTGAATAAACAGGCGGAAAAATTTCTGACAATAATGATGAAAGTAATAAAAATCAAAGAACGAGTGCACTCCCTCCATTTTAAGCCATTTTAGGGAGGGTTGGGGTGGGTAAATTTAGATGAATCACCCGTAATGAATAAAACAAATTTTATCTTAAAAGCCGTCATGGTGTTGATATTGAGTAGCCTTTGTACTCAAGCGATCTATAGTCAGCAAAAAGTAAAAAATGATGAAGTCAAAAGAGATACTACTTATTTAGCTTACTGGAATGCGCTCCAAAAGTTATGTGGAAAATCATTTATAGGAACAATTGCTGCAGGAGGTCAGAATGACACGACATTTGCAGGAAAAGATCTTATAATACATGTGAAAAAATGTAGTCAAAATGTGATCAAAATTCCATTTTATGTAGGACGTGATTACTCAAGGACGTGGGTGCTTACCAAAACCCCACGTGGTATTTTACTCAAGCATGATCACAGACATGAGGATGGGTCACCTGATAAGGTCACCATGTACGGAGGCCATACCACCAATTACGGAAACAGCACCAGACAGACTTTTCCAGCTGATCAGCAAACTGTGGATATATTACCGGCTGCCATTGGTAATGTATGGTGGATAGAAATCATTTCCGGCAAATCATTTACCTATAACCTGAGAAGGGTCAACACAGACCGTTATTTCAGTGTTCATTTTGATCTTACAAAAGAAACAGATAGTCCACCTGCTCCCTGGGGATGGAAAGAATAAAAATAACGGTTGATGATTGTAAAATATTTGTTTATGGAGTAGACTTTTACTTTGCCTCATTGTGACCTTGAGAAGTTCAACATTCCAGCTCTATGGACAGATTCCCAACGGGCAGACTCCCTACGAATCTTTTGCGCCTGACGGTATCCCATTTGTCGTTGCCGACTCCGCATTTATGCCTGATATGAAAGGAAACCACCGAGCCGAAAATGACCCCCGACGAGTGGTTTGTTACAGCTTCCGGAATTCCTTTCGGACAAATGGCCGAGATGCTTCAGGACGGAGGGAACCGCTATTTAGGAATGCTTTATGGTGAAACGGGTCGTGATGCTTACGGCGAATTTTCGCCACGCCCGGTTTGGAATCTTTGGAAAACATTTGGCATTACCGATGCGAAAATGATTGGCTATTGGGATAAGGAGTGTCCGGTGCAAACCAACCAGCCGAATGTAAAGGTAACGGTATATGTGAAAGCAAAACAAACGCTCATTTCTATTGGTAACTTCGATGATAAAGATCAAGATATCAAGCTCTCCATCATTTGGAAAGCGTTGGGCTTAAGTCCTGAAAATGTCATGCTGAAAGCACCGGAAGTGAAAGATTTTCAGGATGACAAAACTTTCGGTGTAAACGACCTGATTCCAGTAAAAAGTAAAAAAGGCTGGCTGTTGATCATACAGGAAAAGTAAGTTTTAAGAAATTTAAATTAAACATACTCTTATATTATTTTGGTAAGACTCGACATGAATTGAATGAATATTTCGGGATCGATTTGTTTAATTCATGAAATACTGAGTCTCATTGATTCATAACTTTAGGACAAATACTAAAGCAACAATTTATTCAATGTTTTTTCAAATTGCCAAAAACAATCATCTTTTCGATAAAATAATCATCCAAGAAAGTAATTTTGCATTAAAAATAAAATATGGCATCCGGAATCTTTGCAGTATTGGACGATATCGCGGTCCTGATGGACGATGTGGTGATGATGAGCAAACTGGCTACTAAAAAGACTGCTGGTATCCTGGGCGACGATTTGGCAGTCAATGCTGAAAAAGCCACTGGGTTTGTGTCTTCGCGAGAATTGCCGGTGTTATGGGCTATCACCAAAGGGTCCTTTATCAATAAGCTGATCATCTTGCCGATAGTCTTTGTATTGAGTTATTTTCTTCCTGTTTTGATCAAATACATCCTTATTATTGGTGGTTTCTATCTGGCTTATGAAGGGGTGCACAAGATCATTGATACACTTTTTCATAAAAAAAACGAAGAAAGAGATGAAGGACCTGAATACGAAGTGGAAATAACAGAGGATGAAAAAGATAAAATTAAGTCAGCCATTACGACAGATTTTATTTTGTCTGTAGAAATAGTGATTATAGCCATGGGAACGGTTTTGGATAAAAGCTTGTCTATTCAGATCATGACAGTCAGTTTTGTGGCCCTTGTAGCCACTGTAGGAGTTTATGGTTTAGTTGGTATGATCGTACGGATGGATGATTTTGGTCTCATGCTCATCAGCAAATCCAAAGGAAATAAAGTTTTGATTTCGATTGGAAATGGGTTCATACGGCTACTGCCTTTGATCATTAAATTTTTGAGTGTAGTAGGTACCATCGCATTGATATTAGTGGCAGGTGGTATTTTTATGCATAATATAGAGTTCGTGCATCATGTGATGCCTGCGACATGGCCATCCATTATTTCTGAATTGTTGTTAGGCATAGCCGGCGGTATTGTGGCTTATTTTGTGATAATAGGGATGTTGGCACTCTACAAAAAAATTAAGAAAGCTTTATAGAATTATTCCTTATATGTTTGCATTTTAAAATTTACTTCGACAAAATAAAAGATTCGCTTG
The DNA here is from genome assembly GCA_016718205.1 of Saprospiraceae bacterium. Lineage (GTDB taxonomy): Bacteria > Bacteroidota > Bacteroidia > Chitinophagales > Saprospiraceae > OLB9. Next base: position 56,584 of record JADKEB010000018.1, on the reverse strand, counting down.
AAAGAGGAGAGTAAAGTTTGGAGAATATGGGTGGGTCGTCTCAAGCATAGCTTGACAAGCTCTTTAGGGATGAGGGTTGAGCAGAGCCTTCTAAATATGTGGCTTTTCCTTGATCACCAGCAGTGAAGAGACTATCAATCAAAGTAACATTATCGTAAACAGAATTATTGACGAAAAAGACTACTTGTCCATTGATCTTTTTTTGCATTTTAATCTGCCAGGTTTCTGTAAAGCATTTACATATGAACACACGATAAACTTAAAAGGCACCCGGTACAAAATCAGGATTGTTGATGATGGCTGCGGAATATATACTTCTCTTTTGAAGAAATAAGCATTATACTAATGTACATATAATCAGTATATTGTGTGCCATTCATTGAGTTACAAATGTAAAAATATGTTATCAGGAATGATGAAAATATTCTATAGCTTTGTACCAATTTCTGTATATGATGAAATATACCTTCTTTCAAATGAGTAAATTAATTCATTTTTGTTGTCTGCTTATCCTGTGTAACATGTTAAGTGGCCAGGAGATATTTACAAATTGGGTAGGTGCTGGGGGTACAAAAATAATTTCTACTAATCCGCAAACTTGTGCAGTAAAAAGTCTGAAGTTTGTAGAAAACGAAGGTATCACACCTGATGGCGACACACGCAGCAAGGTAGACGTAAGTTTTACTGACAGCCTTGGCAAAGATTTTTATGAAGTATTGGTACTAACAAGATATGGAAAAGATCAACCATTCAGAAGTACATACACATCAGTGAACGAACCCGGGTCAGTCGAGTCTGCAAGAAACAGCGGAGTCTTATTTGGTGATCAGTCATTTGACGGACAAGATAAGACCATGAGCTTCCAGTTTTGCAGGATAACGGAGCAACAAGCCAAAGGCAATATCCAACTCAGATGGAGAAATGTCTCTGAGTCATACTTTAAATACAGTAAAACCGACAATGTTCACTTTGAAAGCAGAGACAATCCTTTTGCAACACCTTCAGATATTTTTAGCAATATAGAAGGAGGGTTAGGTTATTTTTTCCTGCATAACCAAAGGACATACAATGTGCCTTAACCCTAATAAAATGTATAAGCAATACCCTATAACTTTACAACCCGAAATGTTTCTGCTCTGCTAGGGTATGATATGTGTATAATATGTACTCCGGATCTCAAATCGTGAACATCAAAAGTACTATTTTTTTGCATACCGGTATATCTTTTCACTTCAGCCCCCCAACTATTGAAGATAGTCACATCATAATTCTCTAGTGGAGTGTTGATCACAAGGATATTATCTGTAATGAAAGTATTCAATTGTGATTTTTCTGCAGTTACCTTACTTACTGACCTTACATCTGAATATGAAAATTTTCCATCAAAATCTGTCTGTTTGATTCGGTAATAGTTGTCACCTCCAAGCGGGGATATATCCGTAAAACTATATTGAATTTCTGTGCTGCTATTGCCTGCCCCATCTATGGTTGCAATATTTTCAAAATGCAACGCATCTCCAGATCTTTGAACGGTAAAATAATCATTGTTGGTTTCAGAGGCTGTGGAAAAATCCAGTCTCGCTTGTCTATTATCTGATTTGACATTAAATGTTAAGAAATTGACAGGTAATATACCATTAACATAGGTACAAGTTTGACCATTTATATTGTATGTTGTAGTTCCTGGTGGGGGAGTATATGTCATACAGCCATTTGAATTTCCTGTACTTTCGTAAAATAAAGCGGGATTTGAGCCAGAAAGATATGTAAATCCACTTACCGTTGTACCGCTATTGGCTGGGTTGACTGAAATACATTTTGAATTATTGCTTACCGAAATTGAAGTAGGACATTGTCCCAATAAAGCACTAAAATTAAAAAATCCACATAAAATGTATGACTGAAGTAGAATGAAAAAAATTCTCATAAGGTCTTAATTTAAAAGAATATTAACTAAAATTCAAACAAAAATAAGTGAAAAAAAAAAAAAAGTATATAACTTTTATTATATTTTCCAGGGGAAGTTGCATTATCAAGATTTAAATCAGTGTTTATCAAGCTGATATAGTGATCAGGATTTGAGTTCAAAAGACGTAATAGATAGTCATTTTAGATTTACAGGTTAAAGTTTTTTTGTTTTAAACATAACTTAAAATGATTATTCCCTTGGTTTTTATAATATTAGAATTATTCATAATATATTTGCACCAATTAATATTATAAACATACATGTCCAATCAAGCTTTCAGGGTACAAGGAAATGCCCATCTCTCTGGCACAATTGAACCACAAGGTGCCAAAAATGAAGCACTCCAAATCATCAGTGCAGTACTACTCACCAACAAAAAAGTGACCATAAAAAATATTCCTGATATTCTGGACATCAGGAAGCAGATAGAATTACTTCAGGGTCTCGGCGTAAAAGTAGAACGATTAAGCCAGAATGAATATTCATTTCAGGCAGATGATATCGATACTGATCATCTCTCATCGGTTGAATATCAGGAAAATGCTAAAAAAATACGCGGCTCAGTGATGTTATTGGGCCCGCTTTTAGCAAGGTTCAAAAAAGCTTATCTACCCAAACCTGGGGGCGATAAAATCGGGAGAAGGAGATTGGATACACATTTTATTGGGTTCCAAAAACTAGGCGCATCTTTTAATTATGACGAGAAAGAAGACCAATACTATATAGGTGCAGAACGACTTAAGGGGACCTTTATCCTTATGGATGAGATTTCTGTCACTGGTACAGCAAATGTGCTGATGGCTGCAGTGTTGGCAGAAGGGATCACGCAGATTTACAACGCTGCATGTGAACCCTATTTACAGCAGCTATGTAAAATGCTCAATAACATGGGCGCAAGAATTTCCGGTGTTGGTTCAAATCTTTTAACCATACATGGTGTAGAAAGCCTTGGTGGAACAGAACATACTATTCTTCCGGATATGATTGAGATTGGTAGTTTTATAGGACTGGCCGCTATGACCCAATCTTCATTGACCATTTCCAATGTATCTGTACCCAATCTGGGCATCATTCCGTCTACATTTGAAAAACTGGGTATTCAGATAGATATCAAAGGGGATGATCTTTATATACCTGCACAGGATGTCTATGAGATTCAGAGTTTCATTGATGGGTCCATCATGACGATTTATGATGCACCTTGGCCAGGATTTACTCCGGACCTACTGAGTATTGTACTTGTCGTAGCTATTCAGTCTCGAGGCAGCATTCTCATTCATCAAAAAATGTTTGAAAGCCGACTCTTCTTTGTAGATAAACTCATAGATATGGGAGCTCAGATTATATTGTGTGACCCACACAGAGCTACAGTGATAGGTTTAGACAGAAAATCTCAGCTCCGGGGCATCCGTATGAGTTCTCCTGATATCAGGGCCGGAGTCTCTCTTCTTATCGCTGCCTTGTCTGCCAGAAGTGAAAGCATCATCTCCAACATCAGTCAGATAGACAGAGGTTACCAGAATATTGACGGACGACTCAATGCCTTGGGTGCACAGATAGAAAGGATAGAGGAGTAAAACTACTTTGAGATTAGTCTTGTTTGGCAAATACCTTTTTTAACAAATCTGTAGTTCGTTGGGAAATATCAGTTCTTATCCCCAACTCTTTTTTCTCAACTAAAGAAAATAAGCCCACAAGAGCTTTGTTACTTACATGATCCGCGAGGTCGGGATTCACTTTAGTAATAAATGGTAGGCTATTGTACTTTCCTATTGCATCACTCCATAAGTCAAGGGCACCAAATTTATTGAGAGATGAGTTCATCACCGGTTTAAATTCATTGTAAAGTGCCTGATATGTTTTATTATGGAGATATGTTGTAGCAGCATTTTTTTCACCCATTAAGATCTTCATTACATCATCAAAGGTCATGCCCTTGATGGCATTTAGAAAGATAGGTGCTGCCTTGGTCGCAGCATCTTCAGCTGCTTTGTTGATTCTTTTTATGGCTTCTTCTTCAAGATTTGAAAATCCGGGTATAAATTTTAACTTATCTATGACTTTTGCTGCTTCTTCCGGAAGCAGTATTTTGTAAATGGAAGCGTAGTACCCATCTTGAGCTGAAAGTGTCATCACACTTTGATCTACACCTTTGTCGAGAGCTTGCTTCAATCCGGCAGCGATATCAGCATTAGACAGCGGAACATTACTCACAGAGTCCAGTACTCTTTGTAGGTCCTTCGGATCACATGAAAGCAAAAATAAGGGAAGGAGAAATAAAACTAATTTGTTCATAATATTTTGATCAATTTCTAAAACAGGTTTTTGATAATTTGTTCTTCACTGATACCTTCAGCCTCTGCCTTATAATTTCTGACAATTCTGTGTCTCAATACATAGTTTGCTATAGCTTGCACATCTTCCTTATCCGGAGAGTATTTGCCATTGATGGCAGCGTGGCATTTAGCTCCCAATACGAGGTACTGTGACGCCCGAGGGCCGGCACCCCAAGAGATATAGTTGTTGACTTCAGCGGTAGCAAGGCTGGTTTTTGGTCTTGTTTTGGAAGCCAATGTTACGGCATACTCCAGGACATTGTCTGCAATGGGTATTTTTCTGACCAATGACTGAAATCCCATGATCTGCTCCCCGGTAAGGATGTTGCGCAAAGTATATTTTTCATTCGAAGTAGTGGACTTTACTACCTGCACCTCTTCAGCATAACTTGGGTAATCCAAAGGTATATTGAACATAAATCTGTCCAACTGTGCTTCCGGTAGCGGATAGGTACCTTCCTGCTCTATGGGGTTTTGAGTTGCCAATACAAAAAATGGTTTGGGAAGCACGTGTCTCGCACCAGCTACTGTTACCGATTTTTCCTGCATGGCTTCAAGAAGTGCTGCCTGAGTTTTGGGCGGCGTTCTGTTGATCTCGTCGGCGAGAAGAATATTGGTAAAAAGGGGACCTTTATTAAATTTAAAATGCCTGTTTTCATCCAGAATTTCAGACCCGGTGATATCTGATGGCATCAGGTCAGGCGTGAACTGAATACGTTTAAATTCTAGATCCAAAACATCAGCAATAGTACTGACCAAAAGTGTTTTTGCAAGTCCGGGAACACCTACAAGCAGACTATGACCATTGCTGAATAATGAAATAATAACTGCTCTTACCACATCATCCTGCCCTATGATTACTTTGCCTATCTCCTCCTTCAGTAATTTATAGTAAGACGCCATCGCATCTACCGCCTGAACATCTGATTGATACACATCACTCATTCCTCTGTATTTGTTTTTGTAAAATATTAACTGTTCACTGATTTTTCTTTTCTATTGGTATTCTGATAAAGATTCTCTAAAAAAGTTATATTTATCAGATAATATAAAAGGGTAAAGTTACGATTTGTAACACACAAACGCTGTTTAATGAAAGAATGTTTGACTATTTTAAAAAAATCTTAACTAAAAGGAACTTTTGCGGCAGCAGGAATGTTAATTGATTTGATATTAAAATGATATTAAAAAAAATAAATTTTCAAAATGAAAACAGAAAAAACCATTCAACCTACTTCGGGCTATTTAATGCTTCTTATCAGCTTTGTTTTGCTTGCTGCAGGCATTGCCAACATATTTTTACATTGGCTTCCCATATGGGTATCTGTGCCAATCTTTGTTTTTTACTTACTTATAATTTCAGGATTTCTTGCCATTGAACCAAACAGTAGCAGAGTACTTACATTGTTTGGAGATTATAAGGGTACGGTCAAACAATCCGGATTTTTCTGGGCGAATCCTTTTTTTATCAAGAAAAAAATATCTCAGAGAGCACACAATCTGGAAACTTCCCAACTCAAAGTCAACGACAAACAAGGCAATCCTATCATGATCGCTGCTGTTGTGGTTTGGAAAGTGGCTGATACCTTCAGGGCTGCTTTTGATGTGGAGAACTATGAAAAATTTGTAGAAATCCAAAGTGAATCTGCACTCAGAAAGATGTCAATGGAGTATTCTTATGATAATTTTGAAGATGAAAAGGCACATATGACACTCAGATCAAGCTCAGTAGAGATCAATGATATGCTCGAGCAAGAGATAGCTGAAAGGCTTTCACTGGCCGGAATTGAAGTGATTGAAGCCAGAATAAGTCATTTGGCTTACGCTCAGGAGATTGCCAGTGCTATGCTTCAGAGACAGCAGGCTACTGCAGTAATAGCTGCAAGAAGCAAAATTGTCGAAGGTGCAGTCGGCATGGTTGAAATGGCACTTGAAGCTCTGAGTAAAAAAGAAATTGTACATCTGGATGAAGACAAAAAAGCCGCTATGGTTAGCAATCTTCTCGTGGTACTTTGTTCCGACAGAGCTGTGTCTCCGGTTGTAAATACGGGTACTTTGCATCAATAAATTGAATAGAAGGATAACATGAGTGACAAAAAAACATTCGTTCTAAGGCTGCACCCGAAAACATATGAAGCGCTCGAAAAATGGGCAGCAGATGAATTTCGCAGTGTCAATGGTCAGCTGGAATGGATCATAGACAAGTCACTCAAAGATGCCAGAAGAAAACCAGGAATTTCAAAAAATACTGACAATGTGAAAGTTGAAGAAAGTTGAAAATATAAGGTTAAAAGTGTATTGGAATTTATAGTTTTGCGGGTAAAAATAAAAATAACTGTTATGATCAATAAATCTATCATTGTATTTTTTTTGGCGTTGATTGTATTTGCTTGCGGACCAAAAGAAAATAAAAATACAGTATCTTCGACATCTCAGCCTGAACCTGCTGTAGATGGGGCCAAAATTTTCAAACAGAGTTGTGCATTATGTCATGGTACAGATGGCAAACTTGGGGCCAATGGATCAAAAGATCTTACAATGTCAGAAGCAGACCTGGAAACAAGAATAGTTCAAATCACAAAAGGCAAAGGTCTTATGACTCCATTTGAAAACATTCTTTCACTTTCAGAGATTAAGGCAGTGGCTGAATATAGCATGACTTTAAAAGCTAAATAAGATGACTTTTAACTGCAATTAGTTTTGTTACAAAGCCTTGATATATAATTTAAGTCTTATATTTGTGGCGAAATTTTATGTTGAATGGATTTTTCAAGTAAAGGTAAAGCAGTCGTTCTTTTTGAAGATGGAGGTTTTTATGAAGGAAGTGCTGCGGGAGTGACAGGAACCACCACCGGTGAAGTGTGTTTTAATACTGGTATGACAGGCTATCAGGAAATATTTACTGACCCCTCCTATTTTGGTCAGGTACTAGTGACGACCAATGTACATGTTGGTAATTATGGCATCAAAAATACAGATACTGAATCAGAAAGGATACAAATATCCGGATTGATCTGTCGTAATTTTACTAATGATTATAGTCGCCCCATGGCAGATCAGGAAATTCAGAAATATTTTGAGGAGAATAATCTGGTATGTATTTATGATGTAGATACACGGGCTATTGTTCGTAATATCAGGAACAAAGGTGCTATGAATTGTATCATTTCGTCTGAAAACTTCGATAAAGATACATTGATGAAGCAATTAAAAAAAGTGCCATCAATGGAAGGTCTTGAACTCGCCAGTAAAGTATCCACCCATCAGATCTATGAAGTGGGAGAACCCAGCGCACCATACAAGGTTGCCGTATTGGATTTTGGCACAAAAAGAAACATCCTGCGCAGTCTCGCACAAAGAGGATGTCATCTTCATGTTTTTCCTGCTAAGACACCACTCAAAGAAATATTGGATTATAGCGCTGATGGTTATTTTTTATCCAATGGACCGGGCGACCCGGCAACCATGGATTATGCCATTCACACTGTGAAAGGGTTACTTGAAACCAGAAAGCCTATGTTTGGTATTTGTTTGGGTCATCAGATCCTTGCACTTGCCAATGATATTGCTACCTATAAAATGCATCACGGGCACAGAGGAGCCAATCATCCTGTGATCAATCTTGCCACAGGAAAATGTGAAATAACGAGCCAAAATCATGGATTTACTGTCAAAGAAAATGAAGTCCTCCAAAAAAATGACACCATAGAGATCACACATCGCAATCTCAATGATGAAACCATCGAAGGTATCAGGATGAAAAATCAACCGGCATTTTCGGTACAGTACCATCCTGAAGCTAACCCTGGACCACATGATTCCAAATATTTATTTGACGAATTCGTAAATTTATTAAAACAAACCAAAAATAATTAAGATGAGTGTTATTGTAGACATCAGAGCCAGAGAAATTCTGGATTCAAGGGGTAATCCGACTGTGGAAGTAGAAGTGTTGACTGAAAACGGAGTGATGGGAAGAGCAGCTGTCCCATCAGGTGCTTCAACAGGTAAACATGAAGCAGTAGAGTTGAGAGACAATGATAAAAGCAGATATCTGGGCAGAGGTGTGTTAAATGCCTGCAATAATATTGATGACAAACTTAGAGATGCATTGATCGGTGAAGATGTATTTGAGCAAAGATATATTGATGATATCATGATTGAGCTCGATGGTACAGAAAATAAATCCGTCATAGGCGCCAATGCTATCCTTGGAGTTTCGCTTGCTGTGGCCAAAGCTGCGGCAGAAGAATCCGGTCAGTCACTGTTCAGATACGTGGGAGGAGTAAATGCCCATGTCATGCCTGTGCCCATGATGAATATCCTCAATGGTGGATCACATGCGGACAATAGTATTGATTTTCAGGAATTTATGATCATGCCCGTAGGTGCTGAACAGTTTTCAGAAGGCCTAAGAATGGGTGTGGAAGTATTTCACCACCTGAAATCTGTCTTAAAATCAAAAGGATACTCCACCAATGTAGGAGATGAAGGTGGCTTTGCTCCGAATATCAAATCTAATGAAGAGGCCATAGAAATAGTACTGAAATCAATAGAAGCAGCAGGCTACAGACCTGGAATTGATATCATGATAGCTATGGATGCTGCGGCATCTGAGTTTTATAACGAAAAAGAAAAATTGTACCATTTTCATAAATCAGCAGGTAAAAAACTGAGCAGCGATGAGATGGTAGAATATTGGACCAATTGGGTCAACAAATACCCAATATTTTCTATTGAAGACGGCCTGCATGAAGATGACTGGGCATCCTGGTCAAAACTTACCAAAGCTCTGGGTTCAAGAGTTCAGCTGGTGGGAGATGATCTTTTTGTGACCAATACCAAAAGACTCCAACGCGGTATAGAAGAGGAAGCTGCCAACTCAATCCTTGTAAAAGTCAATCAGATCGGATCACTTACAGAGACCATAGATGCAGTCAATCTGGCAACAAGAAATGGCTTTACTTCTGTGATGAGCCATAGATCCGGTGAAACTGAGGATACTACGATCGCTGATCTTGCAGTAGCACTGAACACAGGACAGATTAAAACAGGCTCGGCTTCAAGAAGCGACAGGATAGCTAAATACAACCAATTATTACGTATAGAAGAAGAATTAGGTGATTCTGCCTATTATCCGGGCAGGTCATTGCTTTCATAAAGAAAACAAAATTATATTTGCAGAGAGTTGTAACTTGCAGCTCTCTGTTTTTAAGGTTTCATTTTTTTGGTTTAAATATACAAGTTATGGCAAAAGATAAGAAAATTCGAGAAGAAGTAGCATCTGTATTGGGTGTCTCTCCCAAATGGATAAATAAATTCACCATAGTGACTGTATTGTTTATCGTATGGTTGACATTTTTTGACAAACACAATATTTTTGCATATCAAAAACTGAAGGGCACAATATCTAATATGGAGCAAGAGAAAGAAAGACTCAATGATGAGATTGCTCAGGCCCTAAAGGATAAAGAAGACCTCAAAAACAATCATGAAAAATTTGCAAGAGAAAAACACCTGATGCATTTGCCCGGTGAGGAGATAATTTTAATAGAAAGTAAAAAAGATAAAAAATGAGTGTATTGGTCAATAAAGACTCAAAGATCATAGTACAGGGCTTTACAGGAAAAGAAGGTACTTTTCATGCTGAACAAATGATCGATTACGGGACAAATGTAGTGGGTGGAGTTACTCCCGGCAAAGGCGGTACAGAACATCTGGGCAAACCTGTCTTCAACTCAGTAAAAGATGCTGTTGTAAAAGCTGGAGCTGATACCTCCATCATCTTTGTTCCACCGGGATTTGCAGCTGATGCCATCATGGAAGCTGCTGAAGCTGGTATAAAAGTCATCATCTGTATTACAGAGGGTATTCCTGTGCAGGATATGGTTATTGCAAAAGCCTATATTGAACAATATGATTGTACTCTGGTAGGACCCAATTGTCCCGGAGTCATTACGCCGGAAGAAGCCAAAGTCGGTATCATGCCTGGATTTGTATTTAAAAAAGGTCGCATCGGTGTAGTATCCAAATCCGGTACATTGACCTATGAGGCAGCTGATCAGATAGTAAAGGCAGGAATGGGTATATCTACAGCTATAGGAATAGGTGGCGATCCCATCATTGGTACACCTACAAAAGATGCTGTCAAGTTACTTATGGATGATCCTGAGACTGACGGTATCGTCATGATAGGTGAGATCGGCGGAAATTATGAGGCGGATGCCGCAAGATATATAAAAGCCACAGGAAATAAAAAACCAGTCGTAGGATTTATTGCGGGTCAAACAGCCCCAAAAGGCAGAACGATGGGCCATGCAGGTGCTATAGTAGGAGGTCATGATGATACCGCTGAAGCAAAAATGAAAATCATGGCTGAAAATGGTATCCACGTAGTCAACTCGCCTGCTGATATAGGCATCACCATGGCAAAAGTATTGAAAGGGTAATTTGGATGATGATTTTCAAAAGATTTATTATTACATTTATACTCAAAATAAATTGGTTTGCGAAAATTTAATATATCAATTTATTCATTTTGAGTATAATCGCGTCAGAATTATTTGCAAAATAAATTCTCGTCGGTATAACTTGAAAAATTCAAATTGCTTCAAGGCAGATTTAGCCCACTAACTTCTGGTAAATAAGTGTATTTAGGTTTGGCTATTTTCCGTATAGAATTGGTTATTGATGACTTCAATACTTGAAATGAAGATTGTTAAAATTTATAGGTCTATAATAAATAATGACACTTGTAACTTGAAAAAATCATGAAGCTATATTATCTACGTATTTTAGCATTTTTTTTTATTAGTTGTTTGCATAAAGTTTCAATCCATAATTTTCCTCAATCAAAATCGCAAATTAACTATGAAAAAGTAAAATCTGAGCAAAACTTTAGAAATATGGATTTACGTTTCGGCAGCAAACAAGAATTTTATTTTTCAGGAACTTTTAATAACTCAGAAGAGTATCTTATAAATCTGATTAAAGAAGTAGTTAAAAATGAAGGATTTAAAATTAAAAAATCTGATATTCAACAGGATTTTTTGATTTTTGAAAAAGGATTAAGTTTAGAAGCTTGGAAATCAATTATTGGAATTTACTATAATATAAATGAATCTACCAATTCACTCGAGGTTTATCTACTTTATCAAATGACCCAAGATATTACTGGAAGTTTTGATGTAAATTTTGCAGAGATAAGAGGTGATAAAATCAGGTTTAAGTTAAGAAGTACAAATAATTGATAACTATAGTTAGTTCTATTCTTATTTAATCTTTCGCCCGAATATTTGATTCAGCAGATTAAAGGAGAACATACCGGTCTCTCTCTTCAGTTTGAGTTGGAAAGCTATTTCAAGTCCAAAAAGTACTCCGATAGCATATAAAATCAGCCCACCCCGCAGATACAGAAAAGGTTGAAAATATATCTCAAAGATTGGCTCCAGAAGGATTCTGGCCAAAGTAATGCCACAAACTATCAGCAATGCTGACATGGCTGTAGCTTTTAAAGTCAGGTAAAGATCATTATTTAACTTACGATTACAAATACTATAAAGGCCGATATAAAGATTATTGTCAGGGTCCATAGCTATCAGCTGAAGCAGGATTTCTTTGGTTTTTTTATAATCATATTGCTGATAGAGGCATGCCGCTTTTTTGAACAACAAATCATTAAATATATTGTCTCCTTTGAAGGTATAGATATTTTCGGTTATGACTGATTCAATAATCGGATCAACAAATCTTAAAAAACGTTCATATCTGCCCACCTCAAAGAGACAAATCAAATAATCTATATCAAGCTCTATTTTTTCATCAAAATATAGCCCGTCAATGGCTTTTTTTTCTTCATAATACCTTACTTTTTCTCGCCAGGCATCATCTCCCAAACCGAAAGTAACTCAGGTATATGTTTCTTGAATGAACAGGCATATAGGCTTTTATAACACATTTGCGATACAAAAATAGATCAAATATGTTTCAAAAGCAAGATCTAATAAAAACAACTTTCAGTAATTCTGGTATTTTTTCACCAAACATCATTTTTTAAGATGTTCGGACGCGGCTTCCAGTTCATCATAAAAATCCTGACCCTTTTTTCTGATGATGGCATCCTTGACAAATCTGTATAGTGGCACTTTTTCTTTTTTACCTTTTGCACAAGCTGCACTGCAAATGTCCCATTGATCATAATTCCAGGCTTCAAATCCGGAGATTTCATTCATAGCAATCCTGACCGGATACAGATGACAGGATATTGGTTTTTGAAAGGTGATTTTACCTTCATACCAGGTTTTTTCAATACCACAAACAGAGATACCGAGTTCATTTTTAGTAAGAAAAACGCAGGCACCATCCTCATGACATGATGTGCCCCATACGCCCGGGTCATGATAGTAAGTGAATCGTTCTTGAGTTTTAAGAAACTCTTTGGAGCGTTCAGGAAGATTTTCAGTAATGACATCCATATATTTTTTTATGGTTTCCATCTCATGCTGATCGACAGGTGCACCATAATCTCCTTCTGTACAGCAAGCTCCTTTACAGGCATTGAGGTCACAAACAAATTTTTCTTCTACCAGATCATCACTGACCAAAACATCTCCGATTACAAGCATGATTTCTTATTTTTTCTTTTTTTCAGCAGCAATTTCACTGATGGCTCTGACGAGCTTGTCCAGATCCTGAATTCTGGTATATACATGAGGTGTGATGCGTACACAGCTGATATTTTCCCAAACGATACCAACAGTATGAATTTTATATTTTGAAAACAAGGCACTGTCCAGTTCACCGGGAGTCATGCCTTCAACACTCACTCCACAGATGGCACAAGAATAAGCATCCTTGAGCGAAGTGTGGATTTTTACTTTGGGGATGACTGCTACCTTCTCAGCCCAATAGTTTTTAAGATATCTGATTCTTTCTTCTTTCCGTTTGCTGCCTATAGCCTGATGAAAATTGATGGCTTCGCCGATACCCTGCTCTATAGGGAAACTTCGGGTACCCAAGGTTTCAAATTTTCTGATGTCTTCGCTCTGTGGTTGGTCATTGCAGACCAATGGCCATATATCTTTGATCTGGTCTTTTTTGATCCAAAGCATGCCACTGCCGATAGGTGCTGACAAAAATTTGTGAAGCGATGTACCAAAATAGTCACAACCCAATTCAGGGATTTTGAAATCAAGCAAGCCGAAACTATGTGCACCGTCTACAATTGTTTTGATGCCATATTTCCTCGCCATATTGCAAAGCTTTTTTACCGGTAAAATCTGGCCTACCCAGTTGACAACATGGGTGATATGCAGTACTTTTGTTTTGGATGTAATGGCTTTTTCAAATTTTGATATGATCTCTTCATCACGCTCTATTGGAAATTGAAAATTGATCTGGATGTATTTGATTTTATCTCTGGCTTGTCTCTGTCTCCATGCCTGTATCATATTGGGATAATCCTGCAAAGTGCCAATCACTTCATCGCCGGGAGACAGATTCATGCCATATATGACCGTATTGAGTGCTTCTGTGGAGTTTCTGTTGATGGCAACTTCTTCAGGGCTACAGCCAGCCAGGTCGGCGAGTTTTTCCCTTAGAGGTTCCCTTCCCTGATCGAGAATGCGCCACATATAGTAGGATGGGCCTTCATTAGCCAGTTTGTTGTATCTTTCGACAGCTTCTTGTACTATTTTAGGGCTGGGACTTACTCCACCATTGTTGAGATTGATGATGGAAGGATTTACCGTGTATGCTTGCTGGATGATACTCCAGTAGTCTTCTTCTCTTGCCAGTTGGGCAGCGGAAAGCTGTTCGTATTTTTGATTAAGTATGTCTATATCATGCGAATGCCATTCCTGAAAAAAGCTTCTGGTAGAAAAAGCCCCGGCCAGCATTCCTGTTTTTTTTATAAAAGATCTTCGGTCTTCCATTTTAGTCACGTATTAATTCACTTTCAGAAATTTCAACCAAGATTTCATTGTCTTCATTTTCATTTTCCATTGATTTTACCGGCATATTTCTCAAAACAAAATTACACCATTGGCAATTTTCTTCACCACATCCGGGCGTAAATATATGTTTTTTAATGCCGTCATACGTCTCCACTATTTGTTTACCCACGATCTCAACGTCGCGGCTGTTTACATAAAACTCTTTGCTGGATAATTCGCCTGATTTTTTATCTTTTTCGACAAAGTCCATGACACCTTTCGTCATTTTCCAGGAGTGTCTCTTGTCTCCTTCCAGAAGGATATGATAAAAAGATATCTGACGCCAGTAATCTCCACCCGGATCTTCTTCATCTTTTGGAGGAATCAGTTTGTATTTGTTTGACTCGTATTTTCCGGTTTTGTAATCTGTGACAGAAATATGGTCGGCATATACATCGATCCGGTCCAATTTGCCGGAGATGGGTACTCCAAGATATTCGGTGGAAGGAATGCTGTACTCCAACTCATACTTTGCAGGCCGGAGCCATGTGGCAGCATATTGATTATAAAAATCTGTGAGCACCTGAGTCCCATGTTTGATATGATTGTCAAACTCCTGCGCTGTAAAATGAGATCTGTATTTGTCCATTCCTTTTTCAAAAAATGTAATCATCTTGGTAACAGATGCAATGGATCTTGGTTTGGAGACTTCGATATCTCTGAAAAACTGCTCCAGCGCATAGTGGATGGCATTACCAAAACCCATGCTGACACTACGGCCCAAAGGAACCCGAAGTATGTTTTCAAAATAAAAAGCCAGTTTGCACTTCAGGTATTTGTTTAGACTTGTTACGCTCATTTTGAAATTCTGAAGGGCCATGTCGATATGATCACGATTGATAAGTCTTGGTACACCTTGCTGATACCTCATCAGTTCAGCTTTGTAAGTCAAAACATCATGAGTATCAATAGCAGGAAATGCCACATCTTTTTCATCATTTTTAATCTCAGCAATAAATTTGCTTACTTTAAGTGATGACTCATCATCTTTTTGTTGAGGGTAAGATATATAGAGATGCTCTTTGGCTCTCGTCATCGCTACATAAAATAGCCTGCGTTCATCTTCTATACTGTTTTCTTTTGTCGTGGCAGTCAATGAAGGGATGATGGCAAAATTATTGTTATTGCCCCTGTTATTTTCCCACATATTGTCCGTACAATGGATGATAAACACATGTTCGAATTCCAGACCTTTGGCTCCATATGCTGTCAGAAAATTGATGCCATTTTCGTTGGAGATGATCCGGTTTACAGGAAGTTGAATATTGGTTTCTCTCATCAGGTCTATCATGACCAATAGTTGTTTGAGTGTAAGTTGCCTTACCTTTGCAGCTTCATTTTTTACATAATCAAAAAATGTATTGACCAATTGCAGTTTCCACTCCTTATCCGGATCTGACAGCAAAGTATGTAACATATTGCTCTCAGTGATTACCTTTTCCAACAATGTCTGAATGGTGACATTGGGGATATCTGAAATCCATTTTTCGAGAATGGATGAAACATGTATCAATGACTGTATATCTTTTACACCTGCTGACAGTAGGTGTTGTTCGTCACGGATGACTTGACGCCAATGAAGATATTTGGTATCGTCATCATCTGACTTTTTGCGGCAATAAATACTCAAAGCCGCTATATCTAAAGGTGACAATCCAAAAAAATCATAATGAAGTAATTCAAAAATAAGATCTTCTCTGCTATGAGGCCTCGTAAACTCATCCTGCAAATATTCAAGAATCTTTGTAATCTTAAAAACTTCATTTTCATAGAGGGCATTGACTCTTTTTTTTACATTGATAGGTACTTTTTGCTGTGAAAAATACCTTGTTAGATTTTCTGCAATGCTGTGTTTGGTGTATATGACTGCTATGTCCTTATACTCGACTCCTGACTCACGGAGCTGGTGGATTTTATTGATCACTCCGACCTCCTCCTGAGCCTGATTGAGATAACATAATATCTGTGGTTCAGGAGCGTCAGGATTTTTTACTTTTCTATCTTCCGTAAGCTCTTTGGTAAGATATGCATATTTTTTTACCAATCTCTCTTCATTATTTTCTATCAGCATTCGTGCCCTGTCCAATATCTTTTGGCTGGAACGATAGTTATTGGTAAGAACAATCTCTACAGGTTGATATTTTTCTTTGAAATCAAGAATGCTGTTCATGTTGGCACCCTGAAACCTGAAGATGCTTTGATCGTCATCACCTACGATAAAAAGATTGGGTTTTTCCCAGTAATCTGCCAAAGTGAATAGCAGATAATTTTGTGCTCCATTGGTATCCTGATATTCATCCACGAGGATGTATTGGTATTTTTCCTGATATTTACCCAATAAATCATCTTGCTTTTGGAATCTTTCGATGACCCACAAGATCATATCCTGATAGTCAAAGCGTTCGTTTTGGCGCATGAGGTGGTCGTAATTAGGCAACTCAGCTGCAGCTGCAGCTGTTTTTGAATATTTTTCTAATTCAGATTTGATAGGCTGTAACTTCAAATCTCCGGGATAAAACACTTCCCCTGTTTTGGGATTTGTGTATTTCTTTGTATATATGTAAGGACTCCTGTGAGGATCTAATAAATATTTTTCATATTGATCGTAAGCATTTTGAATTATCTCTGGACTCCAATTTTCCTGTTTCATCAATGTGAACAGATTTTTCAATCGTTGTACCTCAAAGTACTCATCTTTTTTCAAGCGTTTCAGTAGATGATCGTCTGAAAAACCATCTATCAATGTCCTCAAAATACTGGCTTCTTCAAGATCAGACACTCTTTGAAGGTCTCTGAAATCTCCGAAGTGCTGCATATTATCTCTGATCACGCTGTTGCAAAATGCATGAAAGGTATGGATATTGACATTGTAAGCATCAGGTCCTATAAAAGATTCCAACCGCTGCCGCATCGCATTGGCTCCCTGATCAGTATAGGTCAGACAAAGTATATTGTGGGGGAAAACATCTGTTTTCATTAGTATATTTCCGATGCGTACAGCCAGGAGTTGTGTCTTTCCTGTACCCGGTCCTGCTATAGTCATTACGGGACCTTCGAGGGTGTCTACGGCCAGCTTTTGTTTTGTATTGAGCTGATCATAGGCTGCTTGCCACGATTTCAGATATTTTTCTTTAATAGGTATCATGAGGTAAAAATAAGAAATTTCGGTTGTATCCCAAAATTGCACTTTAATAAAAATTCCTTTTGTTTTACCCATCCCATAAAGGAGACAAAAAGAATTTTGTAACGATTGAATGAAAAAATGGCATACACTCTGAATTTCTTAGTAAGAGTATATTTAAACTTTTATAAATTGAGCTTCATATTGAGCCCTTTATCCCGATGGATCATAGAGTATTTTTAAATTTTTTATGCTTGAGCGAAAGTGATAAAATTTAATTTTGGACAAGATGACTGAATGTTCTCGTCTATGACGAGAATTGAGTAAAATTCTTTACTCAATAAAGAAGGAACTGCGAGCAGCTGCTCGCAGTTAATACTGAAAATAGCCGATCAAGACGATTTTTTAAAAAAATGTCTTGATCGGGACAGAAACGTCCCGAAAGCTCAAGCTTAGCTTGACGCGCTATGGCGAAAAATATAACGCTGTCCAAAATTAAATTTGCCACTTGGAGCCAAATGGCAAAAGTTTGAACATACTCTTAATTTATGGGATGAAAATACAACTTGTCCACCTAAGCAGCAGGTGAAGTTGGTAAAATACGCACTTTTTAGTGCCTTCGATTTTCTGTCATTAAGCTTAGTGTTTTTTATTCATTTAACATGGATAAAAAATGACGGTAGTGTGCTTACCATTAGAGGTACATTAGGGTTTCCGACGGCAGGAGCCTTTAAAACATATCAAAATGAAGACAAAAAATTTTGGGTTGTCACAAACATTGGATTAAATTATTTCAATGGCACATCATTTGTTAAGATTACAGATGGTAAATCCTATTTAAACAACTCATTTTTTGATATCATAGACGATAAAAAAGGCAGTTTTTGGCTTCCTTCCAACAAAGGAATTGTCCGAATTTTTACAGATGAACTGCAAAAAGTAACCAGCGGACTAAAAGAAAAAGTGGATTGTATACGGTATGACGATGGCGATGGTATGTTGAACAGACAATGTACTGGTGCAAGACACTCAGCCTTGTCCCTTGACGGAAAGATTCTTGTACCAACTTTGTATGGACTTGCTGTAGCTGATCCCCAAAATATGAAGAGCAATACACTTGCCCCAAAAGTAATTATAACAGGCTTATAGCATAATGGACTTTTGATTGATTCCATAAATCCTGACTTTGATGGAGTATGGGGCACCGTACCTGCTACAATTCTTTTTTCAGTAAAGCTTTATTTTTATGAATATTTGTGGTTTAAAATTCTGGTAGCTCTACTATTGGGAGCATTGATATATGGGATAATAGCCTGGAGGTCTAAACAAATCCTGCAAAGAAATAATGAACTCGAACAATTGGTACAACAATGTACTAAAAATTTCAATGAAGCAAATACAAAACTGGAAACACAAAACATTTCTCTGGAACAAACGCTCACCGATCTCAAATCCACCCAAGCCCAACTCATCCAGTCCGAAAAAATGGCCAGCCTTGGTGAGCTCTCTGCGGGCATCGCTCACGAAATACAAAACCCATTAAACTTTGTCAATAATTTCAGCGACTCAGCGTCGACCTGGCCAAAGAGCTGAAAGAAGAAAGGAGTAAGGAGCAAGGAAAACGGAATGAAGATTTGGAAAATGATCTGTTAGACGATCTTATGTCCAATCAGGAAAAAATCAACCACCGCGGCAGAAGAGCCAGCAGCATCGTCAAGGGTATGCTGGAGCATTCCCGCAAAAGCTCCGGTACAAAAGAACCCACCGATATCAACGCACTCGCTGATGAATATCTACGACTGGCCTATCATGGTCTACGTGCCAAAGATAAAGACTTCAATGCCGAACTCATCACCGACTTTGAACCTGATCTGCCAAAGATAGACGTCATCCCCCAAGACATCGGCAGGGTTCTCCTCAACCTCATCACCAATGCCTTCTATGCAGTCAAGGAAAAGGCCAATCTTTTAAATTTAGCAAGGCAAAAGGGCGATGCAAATTTGAAAAATTTTACCTTCCAACCAACTGTATCGGTGACTACTAAACGGGTAGTTTCCCACTTTTTGGGGTCAGGGGGTAGGAATGACGAAAACGAAACTGCACAAAACGAAAGTATCCAAATAGCTATAAAAGACAATGGCTCCGGCATTCCAGAAGCCATCAAAGACAAAATATTCCAGCCCTTCTTTACGACCAAACCTACAGGTCAAGACACGGGATTAGGATTATCTTTGGCGTATGATATTGTGAAGGCGCATGGTGGAGAGTTGAAAGTGGAGAGTAAGGAAGGGGAAGGAAGCGAGTTACAAATAATATTTCAAATCTAAATATTAGAACATTTATGAAAAAGGTAATATTATTTGCTTAAAAAACCCTACTTTGACCTTAGTAAAAATTCTGTCAACCCCTTAAAATAGGCATCCTGATCATCATACATACACATATGACTTCCATTCTGACAATATAAATACGTTCCGTTTTTTACTTCTGATGCCATCCATTTCATATGCTCAGGATCCATGGTGTCATGTTGGGCACCTATGACGAGCGTAGGAACCATAATTTCCTTTAATCTGTTTTTTACTGACCATGTTTCAAGCTTCCCTGCAATGCCAAACTCACTTGGTCCTTGCATCGTTACATACAGTGATGAGTTCAGTCTGCCAAAAGAGCGGTTGACAGGTTCTGGCCACGAGTCTGAAGGTAGTCGGAGAATATGTTTTGCATAATAATTTGGCATCAGCAGTTCCATATATTTTGGATTGGTATAGTCTTCTTTTTCTTCTATCATCCTGATGGTATCTAACACTTTGGGGTCCATCAATTTTGCCAATACTTCATCAGCATATTTTCCATATTCAGGTGCATCTGACATCATATTGGAAATGATAAGACCTTTCAGGTTTTCCTGGTACTTGAGCGCATACTCCATACAAAGAATGCCGCCCCAAGAATGACCAAGCAGATAAAAATTGTCTTTCCCCAGATTCAGTGCTTTTCTCACCTGCTCCACTTCATCTACATACCTTGCCAAATCCCACATGGAGGTGTCTTTCGGATTGTCAGAAAATCCGCATCCAAGCTGGTCATAATAGATGATTTCTACACCTTCGGCAGGCAAGAAACTCTCAAAACACTCAAAATATTCATGCGTCATACCAGGTCCACCATTGAGCAACAAGAGCCTGGTAGTTGGGTTGTTCCCAATCGTCTTGGTCCATACATTAAATGTACCTTTTGGAGTAGAGATCGGAATCATCTTTACGCCACCTGTTTGCAGACCTTTCTCTTTCTGTGTGAAATAATTCTGTCCATCCTTTTTTGCCGGATTATTACACGAAAAAGCAATACATGCTATGGTGAGCAAGAATAGTATCCTGCCCTTCACTTGAAAGTATTGTTTTGCAATCAATGAGCTCATTTTGATAAATTTTGTAGGTTGAAAAAAAAGTAATAAAGATTATTCTGATAAAAATTTCCGTACATCGGATGTAATTTTGATCAGGTCCGGCTCATGAATATACATCATATGACCTGCTTCGTAATAGGTTTTTGTAATCCGTTCTTTAACTATTCCATGTCTTGCAAATGTATATTCTGTATCAAAAAACGGACATATGAGATCGTAATATCCGCTTGCCACCAACACTTTCATATCTGTATTTCGTCTCATGGTCTCCCCAAGCTGCCGGGCTACATTTACTGGCCATGGTTCCCAATATTTTCCTTCCGGTGTTGTTCTCCAACGCCATTTTTCTCCAATTTCGTCATTGGAAGTAAGGTAAGGTCGGTCCATTGATACTTTCAGAGTTTCAGCATAATAATGATTTAGCGCTGCTGTAAAAGCACTTTCTATCTGATAACTTGCAGGGTCACCTAAATGTGGTGTTTGGGTCATATCATCTGTTTCGTCTCCCAAAAACCTTCCATCCAGTCGGCCGATAGCTAATCCTTTGTCTGCAAGCAGCTGTTTTTGAAACCGAGGCATTAGGATCATCAAATTTGATTGGAGAATATAGGCTTTATCAAGTCCTGTAAAGTAAGCAAGTTTTTCAGCAATGTCATTTTTATCGGTATCAGATAGTAAGTTTCCTTTGTATAATGCTGGTGCATATATATCGTAAGTAAATTGCCGGCATTCTTCCACAAAAGCTTCCAGCGTCAGTCCATGACCTGCTTTTTTGTGGTACCATGCAGTAGCTGCCATTGAGGGTAAATAAGTGAGAAATGAGGTGATATTGTCATTGACAGAAGTAGATCCTGCATAGTCCAATGCCTGAGAAATAAGCACTAAACCATTCAAAGCCATATTTTGACCACCACTCTCCAGCGTATTGGCAACAGCGACTGCTCGTGTAGTCCCGAAACTCTCTCCAATGATATACTTGGGAGAAAACCATCGTTTATTTTCAGTCACCCATATCCGCATGAACTTAGCTATTGAAGCCGCATCTTCGTTCAAACCCCAGAACTCTTCTTTTTTGCCTTTGCCAATAACTTCGCTGAACCCGGTACCCACAGGGTCAATAAATACCAGGTCTGTAATATCCAATAAGCCCTGTTTGTTTTCTACAAGGCGGTATGGGGCAGCACCGTCGTCCTTGCGGGCATCAGAATCCGTTTTTACGATTTTAGGACCGAGCATACCCATGTGCAACCATACAGACGCTGATCCGGGACCACCATTGAAAACAAAGGATACTGGCCTTTTAGTCATATCTTTGTTTCCATCCTGCGTGTAGGCTACTGACCATATGGAAGCTATCGGTTCTCCTTTGTCATTTTTAAGATGTATTTCTTTGGCAGTAGCCTTATACATGATAGTTTTACTACCAAAAACACCTGTATGGTTAGTAATAAAACTTTTGGGAGCCTGAACGACTTTTATACTGTCGCTTTTCTCTTGCGATGACATCGGAATGGTCAGTAAGAGTAATACAGCAATAAGCAAAAAAATATTATTAAACTTGAGCGAAAAATGAATCATTCTTTATTTTTTAATAAAGGTAATTTTTATTTCAATAACTTTTATGCTTTCTTTTCTGGAAGTATAAATTTACAAATCTTACAAATAACTAAGCCACTATTTTTTTTAGTTTTAAACTTTTATACCGACGATAATTTTCATTAAGAAAAATTATGTCTTCATTATACTCAAAATCAAAAAATTGACTAAGGAGTTTTTCGCTATCAAATTTATTTTGAGTATAAAGAAAATCCCTTTCGTCGAAAAGTTTTAAAAAATTTGATTTAAATAAAATCTTTGCTTATTTTTGGCTTAGAGTATGTTTAAAGTTTCATCATTTGACTCCAAGCGGCAAATTTTATTTTCTATTGCGTTATATGTTTTGTTGTAGCAACCAGCTACGACTGCAAAATATGCCTTACATAAAATTAAATTTGCCCACTTTTGCTCAAACATGAAAATTTAAACATACTCTTATGGCTTTTGTAAAAACAATGTGAAAAAAAATAATATTAAAAAATTCATTAAAATGAAAAAACAGATTAAACTTTTCGTTCTGCTGATTTTGGTTGCATTCATTAACAGTGTCCAATCTCAGGTAAATACTAAACCTATAAATGAAAATGATACCTGGCAGAAGCCACCGAAGGAAATCATGGATGTTCTCAATGCACCATTGCTACCTTCAGTT
The DNA here is from genome assembly GCA_016718205.1 of Saprospiraceae bacterium. Taxonomy (GTDB): domain Bacteria; phylum Bacteroidota; class Bacteroidia; order Chitinophagales; family Saprospiraceae; genus OLB9. The sequence goes on along the minus strand of JADKEB010000018.1, from coordinate 33,509 downwards.
TGGACATCACCTACAGGTAAGTATATGATCATGGCTGACCCCATTATTTATCCTCCGCTGGAAGAGTTAGCTTCTGATATGCTTAAACTGGCAGGTATCAGGGTCAATCCTCGTAATAATGGAAATCATGGTGAACATGGAGGTACTTCACTTCGTATATTCAATATTACAAATAAAGTAACAACTCCCTTAAGTATACCCAAGGATGCTGAATTGATAGACGTTAAGTGGACTGTTGACGGGCAACGATTTGCTCTTTCTATTGATCATAAAGATCATATAGGCCTATGGATAGGAGATATAAAAGGTAATCTCAAAGAAGTCAAAGGCTTAGCTTTGAATAAACTTCTTGGCACTGCCGTAACATGGCTTCCGGATCAGAAAAAACTTTTTTTACTACGTATTCCTAAAAGAGGAAATCCTCCTGTTGCTCCTGCAATCCCTAAAGGACCTGAAATAAAAGAAGGTAAAGGTGCTATAGCCAGATCAACCTATGAGTCAAGAAACCTTTTGGAAACCGCACATGATGGTGAATTATTTACATATTATGCTACTTCGGAACCAGTGGTATACGATACGGAAAAAGGGACATATCAGGTATTGGGAGCTTCGGCACCTTATACTGGTGTAGAATTTTCACCTAGCGGGAATTATATTTTAGCTGAAAGACTGGTTGGTCCATGGTCAAATGAAGTCGCATTCTGGAGATTCGCCCAGGAAATAGAAATATGGGATAAAAATGGAAAAAAAGTATCAACTGTTGCTTCTTTACCATTAGCTGATGCTGTTCCGGTCCAAGGAGTGCCCTTGGGCGCACGTTCAGTTGGATGGAGATCGACTTCGCCCAATACTCTGTTTTGGATAGAGGCTCTGGATGGCGGAAATCCGGTAGCAGAAGCGACTCACCGCGACAAACTGATGAGTCTTGAAGCTCCTTTTACGGGGAAAGCAAAAGAAGTTTTTCGTGCTGAACACAGAATAATAGGAAGCGGAAGCTGGGGTGAAAAAGAAGGAATGCTTATGCTTACCCAATGGGAAAGAAAAAAAAGATGGGTATATGTATGGCTGCTCGATGTTGACAAAGGAACTTCCAGAATTTGGTTTGACCTGAATCAAAATGACAGTTATAATAATCCGGGCAATCCGCTCTTTAAGCAATTGGCAAATGGTCAGTATGTGATGCGTGAAAAAAATGGATCTATATATTTCTCAGGCAGTGGTGCTTCCGATAAGGGCAACAGGCCATTTCTTGATCTCAAGGAATTGGGAACCGGCAAATCAGAGAGATTATTCCGTTGTGATACAATTAAATATGAATATTTTGTCGGCTTTGCAGAAGATGAAAATAATATTATTTTAAGGTCAGAATCTACAGTTGAAGTTCCGAATTATTATCTCGGCACATTTGGGAATAAAAAAGAAAAAGCCGAGGCTGGTGAAGCAGAACGGGAATTGATAAGAAAACCAATAACTAATTTTACAGATCCTTCACCTGAGCTAAGGAAAATAACTAAAAAAATTGTGAAATATCAGCGTGAAGATGGTGTGCAGCTCAGTTTTCAATTGAATCTGCCACCGAATTATGTGGAAGGAAAACGAGTGCCAACTGTTTTGTATGCATATCCTCTTGAATATTCAGGAGCCAGTGAGGCAGGTCAGATAAGTGGTTCGGATAAAAGATTTATGCGTATATATGGCCCTTCGCATTTGTTTTTCCTGCTACAGGGGTATGCAGTTCTGGATCAGACTGCAATGCCAATGATAGGAGATCCTGAGACTACCTACAATACATTTGTGCCACAGTTGGTTGCAGATGCTGAAGCTGCTGTAAAAAAAGCTGTTGAAATGGGAGTTGCAGATCCTGAACGAATAGGAGTGATTGGTCACAGCCATGGAGCATTGATGGTTGCAAATCTACTGGCACATACTGAACTATTCAAAGCCGGTATAGCCCGCAGCGGTTCGTATAATAAAACCAATCAGCCTTTTGGATTCCAAGCCGAAAGGAGATCACTGTTTGAAGCAAGGGATGTTTATATTCAACTATCTCCTACTTTTTTCGCTGACAAGATAAATGAACCTATACTTATCATTCACGGGAACGATGATTCAAATCCGGGTACGCTCACATATCAATCCGAAGTGTTATATGAGGCTGTGCGTGGGTCAGGCGGTACTGCCAGACTTGTATTGCTACCCCATGAAGATCATGGTTATTCTGCAAAGGAAAATATTGAACATGTGTTGTGGGAGCAATTGCGATGGTTTGATAAACATTTGAAAGAAAAATAAAAGGATAAATATTTGTATCCCAAATCAGCATATCGATCAGAAATTTCTTTTGGTTTGCTCATCTCCCGCTTTGTGGGATGGGCTCTAAGGTACTATGATGTTTTTTATCGGGGAATAAATTTCCTTAATTTAGTTAGAATCTATGAATATAATCCTTAACCCAAGTTGCAAATTAGTGAGTATAACTTACTGATAAACAACGTGATGTCACTTATGTGTTTATAATTGGGTCACTACTTTTGTTTTTCTTACATACGGTCTATCTTTAAATATTAATGCACTATATATCTTTTTTACGTCTTCATTGGCCTGTGTACAGGTTTTTAATATTGCTTTTTTATTTCCTTTTACATCCATTGTAGTGGTGGTTATTCTTTGCGTTTTGAGTTTTTCCACTATGGTCGTCCAACTATATTGAATATTTTGATCTTTGAGTTGTATTCTTATAAAATTGACTATTTGATAGGCAAGTATGCTTAACCATATATGTGTTTCTATGTACTTATCCTTCTGATGAAAGACGGGGCGTACGTTTAGGTCTGATTTCAAACATTTGAAACTGGCTTCTACTTCTCTTGTCAGATTGTATCCATCCCATATTTCTGTATCACTGAGTTCTTTTTTTGAAAACCTCAGGAAGTACTCTCCTTTCGGCTTTTCATTTTCTTTGTTTCGTTCCCATTTTATGTCTGTGATCACCCCTTTTTGATCATCCTGTATATAGGTAATCTCATAGTGCTGTGCTACTTTTGCAAATTGATCTTTGAGTCGTCCCACGTGCTCACGTACTTTTGTGATCGTCTTGACGCGTCTAGGTAGGGTAAGGCCTTCTTTTAGATAGCTTAATTTTTCTTCGAACCGTTTTGTTATTTTAGTGTCTATCGATTCTTCTTTGATTTTTTTCTGATCGCTGGCTATTTGTAACATGATTTCATCATTGGCCAGTTTTATTTTTTAGAAAGATGCCAGACAGAATATAGTCCTTAAAAAACAAGTCAAAAGGATCAAATCTTGTTTGTTAAAGACTCATAGCTAAGATAATACATATCGGTAACAACAAAAAAATCATGAACAAATTTACAAATGGTTGGAATTTCAATTTTATTGCAAGCATGACCCTCATCATGATGACAGCGGCTGCAGTTACCTTATTATATCTCTTGTTGAGCTGAATTTAAGCAAATATATGTCATTTTGTCAATTATTGGTCATAGGAATGGACAAAATGATACCCAAATCTCTTATTTTTACGTTTGGTATATATATTGTACAATCTCTTATCCTTACTATCAAGATAAACCAAAACTCATGTTTGATAAAAATATATACGCGCTCGACGATATGAAAGAAGAAGGTGATATAATCCCTGTTTTTAGTATAGGTGATGACGAGCTTAAATTTGATGACGACTACAAAGATATTATGCCTGTGCTGGCATTAAAAAACACAGTACTCTTTCCCGGTGTCGTCATTCCGATAACAGTAGGAAGAGATAAGTCCATCAAAGCATTGCAAAAAGCCGATAAGGGAGATAAATTTTTAGGAGTTATCACACAAACGAGTATAGACAGTGAAGATCCCACGCCTGATGGACTGCATAGAGTAGGCACTATAGCCAGAATAATGAAAATTCTGAAAATGCCGGATGGAAGCACTACTGCTATTTTACAGGGAAGGAAAAGATTTGTTGCCAAGTCCTTTATCCACAACGAAAAAATGCTGGAAGCAGAAGTAGAAGTGCTGGATGACCATATTCCGGCAAGAAACATGGAGTTTAATGCCATGATTTCTTCCATAAGAGACTATGCCAAAAAGATCATAGAGTTATCGCCAAATATCCCGACAGAGGCAACCATGATGCTCAACAACATCAAAAATAATGGTTTTCTTCTTAATTTTATCTCATCCAATATCAACCTTGCTGTGGATAAAAAGCAGGAAATCCTTGCGATAGATGACTATGTGGAAAAGGCTGGTCTGATCATGGCTGCCATGAACAATGAGCTGCAGTTGCTTCAAATAAAAGACAAGATAGAATCAAGAGTCAGAGGAGATCTCGAAAAACAACAAAAAGAATACTTTCTCAACCAGCAACTCAAAACCATACAGGAAGAACTTGGCGGCAATCCTCAGGAGGAAGAACTCAATAAACTTCAACTGAAAGCTGACAAAAAGAAATGGCCGACTGAAGCCAAAGAAGCTTTTAATCGCGACATCGTGAAAGCCCGAAGAATCAATCCTCAGATAGCAGAGTATAGCGTAATACTAAATTACCTTGAATTGATGCTCGATTTGCCTTGGAATGATGTCACAAAAGATGTCTTTAATCTCAAGAAGGTGAAATCCGTACTGGATAAAGACCATTTCGGGCTGGAAGATGTCAAAAACAGAATCATTGAACACCTTGCAGTACTCAAACTAAAAGGTGATATGAAAGCACCGATTATTTGTCTTGTAGGCCCTCCGGGTGTAGGTAAGACAAGTCTGGGTAAGTCTGTAGCCACAGCATTGGGCAGGCAGTTTATCCGTATGTCTCTTGGTGGTCTGCACGATGAAAGTGAAATCAGAGGACACAGAAAAACTTATATTGGCGCTATGCCCGGTAGGATCATTCAGTCCATCAAAAAAGCAAAATCATCCAATCCGGTTTTCATTCTTGATGAAATAGACAAATTGGGTAAAGATTTCCGCGGAGACCCATCTTCAGCTTTACTTGAAGTACTGGATCCGGAACAAAATTCTACCTTCCATGACAATTATCTTGACTTGGATTATGACCTATCGAGGGTGTTGTTTATTGCTACAGCCAATTCTCTTTCTACCGTTCAACCGGCATTGTTAGACAGGATGGAGATCATTGAGATTAGCGGATATTCATTAGAAGAAAAAGTGGAAATTTCAAAAAGGCACCTGGTACCAAAGCAGTTGAAAGAACATGGATTAAAAGATGATGCGGCAGTATTGACTCCGCAAATTCTTCAGTACGTCATACAGAAATTTACCAGAGAGTCAGGAGTCAGATCATTGGACAGATCCATAGCGGGCGTCATGCGAAGTGTGGCAAAAAAAGTGGCAATGAATGAAAAATATAACCCTAAACTCTCAGAAAAAGAAGTAGGGCAGGCATTAGGACCGATAAAATTTGACAACGAACAGTACACAAAGATAGATCTGCCGGGAGTAGCCGTAGGACTCGCCTGGACAAGAACAGGTGGAGATATACTATTTATAGAGGCCAGTATCAGTAAAGGCAAGGGTAAACTTGTACTCACCGGCAACCTTGGAGATGTGATGAAAGAGTCTGCTTCGACAGCATTATCCTACATCAAGGCCCACTGCACATCGCTGGGTATAGAAGCTGAAATTTTTGAGAATACCGATATTCACATCCATGTACCTGAAGGAGCCATACCAAAAGACGGACCAAGTGCAGGCATCACGATGTTGACAGCACTCACCTCAGCTTTAAAAGGAAAACCTGTCAAATCACATCTGGCTATGACGGGTGAAATCACACTCCGAGGTAAAGTACTACCCGTAGGCGGTATCAAAGAAAAAGTCCTGGCTGCAAGAAGAGCAGGCATCACAAAGATCATGCTTTGCGAAGAAAATCGCAGACATGTGGAGCTAATACCCGCGGATTATGTCAAAGGTGTAGAATTTATCTATGTGACCAAAATGGATCAGGTGATCGAAAACGCACTTGGATTTTTGGTATTTTAAGATGGGTAATCAACCATCAGTTTAAAAGAGTTGATGTCACTAACATGGTTTTGAAAGTTTGAGAGACATTAAATATGTAAGGTTAAGGTACAACAGCTTTCGGCTTTTGGTTTGAATTAAAAACTCTAATCCTGGCGTGTATAGTATAATGCACTTTTTTTATAATAACTAGAAATGAACGGGCATTGCAATAAGTGATATAAGTTTTCATTAGAAGAATTGGGTGGATCGTCCAAAGAATGAGCCTGCCTGCGTGCCTTGGCAGGCAGGGGTAGTGAAGAAAGAAACATGAGCTCTTCTTACCCCCAGCCCCTAAAGGGGAGTCCTGCGCTTTGATTTTCAAAATTGGGTGGGTCGTCCCTTAGGGATTGAGCCTGCCTAACAAGGCACGCAGGCAGGGGTTGTGAAGAGCAGAAACAATTTTTGTGCAATATGTTATACACTCTAATCCTGAAAATCTAACAGTCAATCCCTAATTTTTACTACCTTTGCGTCTTTAATCCTTGACTTTTTTCTGATGAGACAGTATAAAAGATACCTTATTACATCAGCCTTGCCCTATGCCAATGGACCTTTACATATAGGCCATCTGGCTGGCGCATACCTTCCGGCAGATATCTACGTAAGATTCCAAAGATTGATGGGCAAGGATATCTTGTACATTTGTGGTTCTGATGAACACGGTGCAGCCATCACGATCAAGGCCATGAAAGAAAAGAGTACACCTCAGGAGATCGTAGATAAATATCACAATCTTTTTAAGGAAACCTTCAGTCGCATAGGTATATCTTTTGACATGTACCACCGCACATCTGAGCAGATACATCATGAAACGTCGCAGGAATTTTTCTCAAAACTGTATTCCAAAGGAGAGTTTGAAGAGAAAGAATCCGAGCAATATTATGACGAAAAAGCAAAACAATTTTTAGCAGACAGATATATCATGGGGACTTGCCCAAAATGCGGTAATCTTGATGCTTATGGAGATCAATGTGAAAAGTGTGGTTCGTCACTTAGCCCAACTGAACTCATCAATCCGATATCGACCTCACAGGAGACAAACCTGTTTTGAAAAAAAACCGTACACTGGTATCTGCCACTGGATAAATATGAAGAGTGGTTGAGACACTGGATCAATACCGGCGAACTGGATGGTGAGCAATTGCACGATCCGGATCAATGGAAAAATCACGTACTCGGCCAATGCAAATCCTGGCTAGACGGAGGACTTCAACCCCGGGCTATGACCCGTGATCTGGACTGGGGCGTAGATGTGCCACATCATATCAAAGGTCATGAAGGCAAAAAGCTATATGTGTGGATGGATGCCCCGATTGGTTATGTATCCGCAACAAGACAATGGGCTATAGACCATAAAAAGAACTGGAAAAAATACTGGCAGGATAAAGAAAGTGCCCTGATTCATTTTATTGGCAAGGACAATATAGTGTTTCATTGTCTCATATTTCCGGCTATCCTCCACGCTCACGGAGACTATAATCTCCCGATCAATGTACCGGCCAATCAGTTTATGAATCTCGAAGGAAGAAAAATATCTACTTCCAGAAACTGGGCGGTATGGGTACACGAATATTTGGATGAATTTCCTGACCGGCAGGATGAACTTAGATATGCTATGATAAAAAACATGCCTGAACAAAAAGACAGCGAGTTTACCTGGAAGAGTTATCAGGATGCCAACAACAACGAACTTGTCAATAACCTCGCCAATTTTGTAAATCGTGTGGTCGTACTGACCAATAAATATTATGACGGCAAAGTCCCGGCCTTTGATGAAGATACAGAAATCATCAGCCCAGAAGACAAGTATGATGCTTCATATCATGATTCAGAACTATTGAGATTGTTTGATGATATTCATGAAATGTGTGATTATGTGAGTCATTTGACTTCAGGTCTGCATTAAAAATCCTGATGGATATTTCAACCAAAGGCAACCAGATCTTACAGTTTAATGAACCGTGGAAAGCCATAAAAGAAGATCCTGAAACAGTCAAAGTGGTGATAAATCTTTGTTTACAATATGTGGCAGCCATTGGTATCATATGCAGGCCATTTATGCCTTTTACTTCTGATAAAATCCGGATCCTTCTCAATCAGAAGACCATTGAAGAAAAAGGAGAACTTGAAAAGATGCTCAGCAAACTGGCAGAAGGTGAACCTATACTTAAAAAAGGCCACAAAATAGGTGAACCTTTGCATCTGTTTACAAGAATAGATGACGCCCTTATACAACAACAGATAGATAAACTCAACGCGACAGATCAAAGCAATCAAATGCCTGTTCAGGAAAATACGAATACCGCACCAACTCAACCTATGAAGTCAGAAATCACTTATGAAGACTTTACAAAAATGGATATACGCACAGCGACGATTATACAGGCAGAAAAAATAGAAAAAGCAGATAAGCTTCTGAAACTCACGCTTGATCTGGGTTTTGAACAAAGAACAGTGGTGTCCGGTATCGCAGAGCATTACAATCCATCAGAAGTCATCGGTAAAAAGGTAAGCCTTTTGGCAAATCTTGCTCCACGTAAAATGAAAGGGGTAGAATCTCAGGGCATGATTCTTATGGCTGAAGATAGTAATGGAAAACTGAGCTTCATTAGCCCTGATGAAAATTGGGAAAATGGCCAAATAGTAAAATAAATGACAGCTTCAGAAAAAATACTCAACAAAACACCATCTGCGGGTCACTCCTTCAGGTCTGAAGTGCTTCAGATTTTTGCCAATGCCGGCAAGGCACTTTCATCTCATGATGTAGAGAAGCAGCTTTCTGATGCTGACAGGATCACATTATATAGGACGCTCAAGAGCTTTGAAGAAAAAGGTATCATACATAAAGCCATAGATGGTACCATAACTCAAAAATATGCCCTCTGTGATGCACATTGCGATGAAGACCATCACCACGACGAACATGTACATTTTCATTGTGAAAAGTGTGAGAACACCTTCTGTATAGATCAGGTAGTCGTTCCTCAAATCGATCTTCCTTCCGGCTTCAAAGTCAAACAAACCAATATGGTAGCTCGCAGGGTTTGTAAGGATTGTGACCAATGAATTAGTAAGCCTGATTATAAATTAAATCATAGTTTTGTTGGAGTATGAATTAAAAGTGTCGAAAACAAAACTTCTGGTATTGTTATTGCACGTATATTTGCAATACTTTACAATTTCAAAAATGAAGATATCTGAGATAGAGATTAAAGATTTCCACCAATTCAAGGATTTTTCTATTGACCTGACTTATCCCAAAGGACATGCCAAAGAGGGTCAACCATTAGATAAAGTATGTTTTATTGGACAAAGTGGTACAGGGAAAACTACTTTGTTGGAGTTGATACCTTGTTTGATGTATAATTACCAAACAAATCTTGTAAAAAAAACAAAATCGTATGATTATGTTGAAAATGTAAAATTAATTACGTTTCTTGATGAAAAAAAATATGTATCATACTTTGATTGGGATGAAGGAAATTTTTATTTTATAGCAGATAATAAAAAACATTCATCTTCAGGTGTTTATTCTATTCAAGAATGGAAAAGGTCAATCAAATCTAAATTAATTTATTTCCCTTCAAGTTTGGATTACGACTTGGATATTGAAAATTACGTAGATATTACTAGTGACAATATTATTGATTTTAGCCAACAAAAAGTCGCTAATGTCTGGCACTTAATCTTAGATAAAATTCAAAAATATCAAGAAGAAGAACTTCAAATTCGTCAAGAAATATCAAAAACTGTAGAGCAGGCTTCTAATAATTTAGAAGCTATTCAAAAAGCACTCAAAAAACTCGAAGATTGGAAAAATACAGAGTTTAATCCAATCCAAGATGTAGCAGATAATTGTTTAGACAGATTACTTGCAAATTTTAAACTGAAAGTAAAAACAGAACTAGATATCAAAACCAAGGATGATATTGGCTTCATAAAAGTTGAAGATTATAATAAAAACGAAATCCCAAATGGACTTTGGAGTACTGGCACGAAACAAGTTATATTGAGTGCTTTGCCACTATATTTACTAAAGCCAAAAGATACCATCATACTTTTCGATGAACCGGAAAGGTCATTATACCCTGATTTACAAAGAACGATAGTAGATTATTATACCAGTTTAGCAGAAGATTGTCAGTTTTTTATGCGACCCATTCACCGATAATTGCTTCAAGTTTTGATCCATGGGAAATCGTGGAATTAAAGTTTACTGAACAAGGCAAAATCTACAGGGAAGTGTATTTTGAAGGTGAAAATCACATAGACAATTACAAATGGAATCCTAAATTCATGAGATGGGATGATATCTTACAGCGTGTATTTGATCTTCAGGATGACGGATCACCATTACGCAGAGAAAAATTAAATGAGTTGGCAACTTATAATGTAAAGTATAGAAAACTGGAAAAAAAAGGTGAGCTTGACAAACCCGAAGCAAAGGAAATTATCAAAAATATCGAAAAACTATCTAAAGAACTATCAACTTGGAATTAATATATGCGAAAAATTGATAAAGATTATAGTGATATTTTATCCACTAAATATAAATCATGGGTGGATACTTTAGAAGCAAATGGAACAAAACATCCATTGTCAAGAACTTATTACGATGATGTAGCCATGGAATTGTATAGATGTCAAGATGGAGTTTGTGCTTATACAGAAAGGTGGATATGTCCAAGAGAATTGTATGATGGTGCACTTTGGGTAGATGGTAAATATGTAACTGATGATAGCGCAGAATATCGCAGAGTAGATCATGCCGGCGAAATGGACCATTACGACCCACTGCTTAAGGAAGATCAGTATTGGTTATGGAACAATTTATTTATGATTGATGCCACCGTCAATTCCAGAAAAGACAATAAGCCAGTTCTTAATTACCTAAAACCTGATTTAGATGACTACTCACCCGAAAAATATTTTGAATATGATGAAAAGACACATAGATACATCCCAAATACTGACCTAGATAATACGAATAGAACCGAAATTCAGTACATGATAGACAATGTTCTCTTTCTAAACCATGGCGTAGTTAGAAACGACAGGAGAGACCTTATTAACGATATAAAACAAAAACAGAAAAACAACACAATGTACAAAATAGATAGATTTTTTACTGCCCTTATATGGTGCTTGGAATAACTTCCTTAATAAAACATTTCTTTTCATTGATTCGGTCTTTGTAACAGAGTAAATACATCAGCCTATAAAAGAAACTATTCAAACTCCTCATCAAACTCGGTTTTCTTTTTCGTATTATTTTCTTCACTGCCATCCTGCGATAAGTTTTCATATTTGCTGCAATCCGTTTCTATCAATTCTTCAGCAGGTTTCATAAACACAGTATTTTTCCCAAAACCCAGGAGATTGTCTTTTTCAATTTTGGCCAAAAGCTTTTCAAAATAAGGTCGGGCCATCACCGCTCCCTGACCATCAGAGAGTGTATTAAATCTGATGAACTCCTGATCTCCTCCTACCCAGGTTGAGATCACAATCTCAGGAGTAAAACCCACAAACCATCCGTCTTTGTAGTCATTGGTAGTGCCCGTTTTACCCGCTATCTGGCTTTTAAATTTGGACTGAATCCCGCTGGTCACGTACCTGAGCATATCCACAATCACATAATTGTATGCCGGATTGATGGCCTTTTTTTGTTCCGGCACGGCTGTATAGATGACCCTTCCGTTTTTATCTTCTATACGAGTGACAAATATAGGCTTGGTAACAACTCCTTCATTGGCATAAGCGGTGTAAGCACAAGCCATATCCATAGCTGAAAGTTCAGGAGTACCCAGACATATGGAAGGAAAATCAGGAATTTTATCTTTACTGATTCCTAGATTTCCGACCAGATTTTTTACACTCTGTACATTTCCTATTTCCTTCATCAGGAAGACAGAAACAGAGTTTTTGGAATCTTTAAGGGCTTGTCTTAATGTCAGGTTTTGACCGGTATATTTATTGTCTGAATTGGATGGACACCATGTACTTATCAGGTTAAAATTCGGGTCATTGGCCTGAATGCATTGTCTTACATCCTGGACTTTGAAACATGGAGACATGGCATTTTCAATGATCGCAGTAGAATATATAAAAGGTTTAAATGTGGAGCCTACCTGTCTGTTGGAGTTGACATGATCATACTGAAAATATTTATGCCCTATACCTCCTACCCATGATAAAATATGCCCCGTTTTTGGGTTTACCGACACCGAGCCTATCTGCAAATGCTGAAGATGATATTTTAATGAATCCATGGGTGTCATTTCCACCATTTTTTCACCGATATCATTGTATGCAAAGACGCGCATCCTCGTTTTTGTGTTAAAAGATGTATTGACTGCTTTTTGCATTTTGGTCCATTGTGACTTTAATGTGGGCCAATACTGGCTTTCCATTACTGTATTGTATTTTTCGATATCATTGTCACTTACAGCCTTGCTCTTTAGCAGTTTCTTCAGGTGTCCCGGAGACGATACTTCTTCAAACATCCTGAAGATATCAGCATCATCTAGTTCTATCCCATCCAGATTGGACACAATGTCGCCAAATACCTTGGTCATGTAAGTTTGTTTGATAGTTTTATATCTGTCAGAATCCTTCATCATCTGAATCAATACTTTTTTGCGGGCTTCAGCTTTTGTTTTATCAGCATTGTATGTGATGAAGTCTTTACCTTTCCATCTTTCAAAATACTTGTTCTGCAATGCGGACATATGTTCGTACATAGCTTGCTCTGCATATTTTTGAATTCTTGTATCGATCGTCGTATATATCTTTAGCCCATCGGTATAAGGGTTATATTTGCTGCCATCAGGCTTGCGATGTTTGTTGTCTTCCAGCAATGTTTTTATCCATTTTGTCAGTTCAGATCTGAAGTAGGGAGCCATACCGTCATAATGCGCCTCCCTTCTGAAATTATCAAGGTTGATTGTTTTTACTCTTTTATTGAGGTATTCTTCTTCTGTCAGAAATCCATTTTTGACCATTTGCTTTAGTACTACGGATCTTCTGTTATTGCTGTTTTGAGGATTTATTTTGGGATTAAACAATCTTGGATTTTTCAGCATAGCTATGATAACGGCGGCTTCTTCTATAGACAAATCTTTCTGGTTTTTACCAAAATAAGTTTTGCAGCTGCCCGATACCTACGGCATCATATAAAAAATCACTTTTATTGAGATACATCGCTAATATTTCCTCCTTGGTATATCTCTTTTCAAACTCGATGGCTATGACCCATTCTTTGAGTTTTTGCCACACTCTTTTGTGGAAAGTAGAAGATCGCTGCGTAAAAAACAGTTTTGCGAGTTGTTGTGTGATGGTGCTTGCGCCACCCTTTTTTCCCATATAGAAGATAGCCCTTCCGGTACTTCTGATATCTATACCCACATGATCATAAAATCTCTCATCTTCTGTAGCAATGAGTGCTTTTACTATATTGGGATTGATATCCTTAAAATCCAGCCATTCTCTGTTGAATTTAAATATCTTTCCAAACACCTGATTGTCTGCTGAAATAAATTGTGAAGCTATTTCATATTTTGGATTTTCAAGTTCTTCAGTATCAGGAAGCAACGCTTTAGAAATGTAAAAAAACAATAAAATGAACAAAATAAGAATAGCCAGCAAAGTGTAGATGATCATTTTCAGATATGATCTTCCCTTTGTGTTACCGGCATTATTTTTCCTGTGTTTGACATTGTAAAAACTCTAATGACAAGATTGTTATCGCAAAGATATTAAATTGTTCTGACCCAAAGATATTTATAACTCACCCTTATTAAGCATAGTTTCTACAAACTTGTCCAGACTTTTGTCCAGAATGTCATAGACTTCATCAAATCTTCCGTCATAGTAAGGGTCCGGAACGGCAATATTCCGACCAAGAGACTCAAAGTTCCTGACAAGATGTACCTTTTCTTTTTGGTTCTGATCTTTGCACAACTGTAATATGTCCCCGTAATTGGAACTATCCATGGCCAATATCATATCGAAATTGGAGATATCATCAAGAGAAATTTTTCGGGATATCTGTCGGCTGATATCTGTGCCTTGTCGGCGGGCAGCTGAAATGGCTCGTGAGTCAGGAGGCGCTCCATCATGCCATCCGGATGTACCCGCAGAATCAATCAGCCAATCAAGTTTTTTTTCTGATATCTTTTTTTCGAGTATACCCTGTGCCATAGGAGACCGACAAATATTACCAAGGCAAACCATTAGAATCTTCATTGCAGAAGTAATTGTTTTTTAATCTTTAATATAACTCATTTTTTCTAAATATGTTGTGTGGCATATAGTGATTACCAATAAAAACAATCCTGTCATACACCTTAACGATGCGTTGTCTCCAATCCACATATAAAGAGTAAATAACAGGTATTCCAAATAGGTTTTTCAATGAATTAAAATCTACCCGCCAGATAGGACTTATATAAGCTCATTTCTTTTGACTATAAATGGTGAATACTTTTACATCTTTTTTAACTCATTTTTGTTCTAAATAGTTAGATTATGGTTCTGGCCAAAAAATATTTAAAGAATTTTGGCAGCTTGACTACTATCAGTTTTATCATTCAACAAATAATTTATGAATAGAAATTTAGTCTTAATTTTATTGATAGTCGGTACAAATATATTATTGAGTCAGCCACAACTCAGGAATCATCAGAAATTGGCCTACATCATTTCATCTGATGGTATACGATCTGATGTAGCCATAGAAGTGGATGATCCTGATCAACCGTGGACATTTCAATCAGGTATTAAATATTATGACCGCGCTTTGCTCACAGGAACACGTATCAAAAAGAACTTAAAAAGGATCTGATTCCGGGAGAAATAAAAGAATATGGTTTTGAAAACAAAAGATTTATGTATGTCAGTTACTATGTAAAAGGCAAGGGAGAAGATATTTTAAAAGCAACAGCCGAAAAATTTAAAGGTGATAAAAATACGGACTACTTTGCAGAAATTGTCCACGATGGCAAAATAAAGCTATTGCGTTTTTATATTCCACCTGTGATCTCAGATGAAGACTATGATGATGAATCCATCATGGAAAAGTATACCCAAAATGCCAAGGATGGATATGATATTCTGATAAGTCGTGAAGGCTTGGGTACAAAAGCTATCCAAGAGATCAATGTAAAGTCTTTTTTTGAGGATTGTCCATTTATTCTTAATAAATTTGAAAAAGACCTTTATAAAATCAAACCAGTAAGTGGTCTGAAAAAATTACTTACAAAGGATGGCCTTTCCGGGATCACACTTGAAAACGCAGCTATGAAAGTTGTAAGGGATTATGAAGAAAAGTGTGGGAAATGAACAAATTAATTCTACTTTGTCAGATTTACCTCTTCCTCCATTTTCTACCAATTTAAGGAGTTTTAGAGATATTATTTATGCTTTTCAGCCCTGCCAAATCCAATGCAGGCATGGCTTTGTCCGAATCGCTCACCAGTCCTCCTTCGTCGGCTTAGTGGTCGAATGGCCTTTTTTGACTGTGGAGCGTCCCGAAGGGCGACCCTTAAGCAAAAATTCAAATTTCACCTGTAAAATTCATTTAAATCCTGAAAACCTATATGAAGATTTTCCTTAAAGATCCCAGCAGATTATCTTTCTTAAGCTAAACAAAATTCTTTTATGCTTGTTACCCGCACATGACAGCCATATTCATTTCCTTTCTTATCATCACCTTAGTCAATATTCTGGCATACATATGGGCATACAAAAAACAAAGCGATCATCTTACTGACATCAGTTACAGCCTTTGTTTTATAGCCGTTACACTGTATTTCCTATTTGCTTACGGCTATCTATCTCCTGGAAGAGTTGTTTTGGCATTGATGGTTATCCTTTGGGGCATACGGTTAGGTGGATTTCTGTTTTACAGAATTTACAAGATGGGAAAAGATGCAAGATTTGATGCATTCAGAGGGCGTGCCAGCGGGTTTCTGAAATTTTGGCTCCTGCAGTCTTTGAGTATTTCCATCATAGTGTTACCGGTTCTGTTTGGTCTTCTGGCACAGGATATCGAAGTCAATATATATGCTCTTTTACTTTGGTGTATCGGATGGATATTACAATCCTTTGCCGACTGGCAAAAGTTTTCATTCAGGAGTCATCATACCTCTACATCTTTTTATCAGTGATGGTCTGTTCACATATGTCAGACACCCCAATTATACCGGAGAAATTATGATTTGGATTTCTATTTTCTGGTATGTATCTTCGGTGTTGTCAGGATGGGAATGGATAGCAGTCATCAGCCCGATTTGGATCATCATCCTTCTAATAGCTATCAGTGGTATACCATTGATTGAAATAGCCAATAAGAAAAAGTATGCCGGCAATGCTGATTTCCAGAAATATGTTTCTAAAACCTGGAGGTTGATTCCGTTTGTTTATTGAGAATAAGAAGTGTGTATAAAAGACTACACAAATTAGTGAAAGCCCTTCTTTACCTCTGCCTGCGTGCTTTGGCAGGCAAGCTCAATCCCTGAGGGACAACCTAAGTATTGATATCAGTGATTTTTGTCCCGGGCTTTATTTGTTATCCTACCGCCAAAGAAACAAAAACCAAATTTTTTGTAAAGATTGAATAAGCAGCAAAAGCTACCACTCATTAAAATGTAATGCCAAATCCAATATCATACCGTCTGAAGTCAATAGTCATTTCTGACCTTGATTGATTGCCAAGTGATTCATAATAGGCAGACTGAAACCGGACACCGGCATAAATGTCCAAATATGGATTACCTGCGCCAAGGCGATAACCAAAAACAGGATTGAAAAACCACCCACCACGTGCATGTGTCTGACCCAATTCCTCATCGGGAGAGACAAAACCATATCCTGAACGAATTCCAATATAAGGGGTTTTATTTTTTTTATACATTCCTATCCGCGCTTCTGCATAAGCAGGAAACATATTAAATCCCTGAGTTGCATAATAATTGTCAATTCCCGATCCAACTCCTACTGCCAGCCAATGATTGAACTGATATCCTCCGCTCACACTAAGGGAATATCCTCCCTGGTTTCTGCTGTATAAAATAGAAAACTGTGAACGAAGGTACCAGGTCGGAGAATGAAATCTATACAGTTCTTCAACATGGAAAGAGGGTTTTGCCATCTTCACTTTTTTGACATTTTTGGCATACGTTGTGATGATTTCAGTCTCTGAAAGCGCAAATTTGACCGTATCACTATGATCGTATTTGATCAGCTTTCCTTTCAGGATACTCCCATTGGCCAGATATATTATGTCCTTATACTCGTCTGATTGTGTAAAGCCATAAATAGGAATTATCAAAAGCCATACGAACAAAGAGTTTTTCATTATTCACCTTTTTTGATACTGCTTATAAGTTTTGGAGATTTATCATTGGTCACATCATAGAGATAAAATCCGTCATCACCTACCATAAACAACCTTTCCTTGCTTAGGGATATCATATCATAGCTGTGGATGTTTGTCACCTCACCCAACACAGTTACGTTGGATGGATCTTTGACATTCAGGACATTGAACCCGTGAATTCCTTCAGCAAGATATACCCTCTCACCATAAACTGACAAACCGTGAGGATGTTTCATAGGATAGGATTTTATGAGTTTCGGCTTTAGAACATTGGAAATATCGATGACGTCAAGTTGATTGATAAATCCACGACATTCATTGCCATTTCTTAGGGTGACATAAGCGGTATTTTCATTGACTACTACCGGGTCACAAGCCCTTGCGTGCTCAAATACCGACTGTAATACCGGTGCTTCAGGTTTACTATTGTCAAAAATATACATTCCCGCGTTCGATCCTACAAATAGTTTGTCTTTGTATGGGAAGATCGTCTCAATACCCCAACCCAACTGGCTGGTGTGTTTGAGAACAGGGCTTTCGGGAGTGGAGACTAAATACGATTTTAAAGACGTCTGGTCCACTACATACAAGTAATCATTTACAACAGTAAACCTTGCAAATGATCCACCTACACCTGTGCCGGATGTAGCGGACCCGCTTTTGATCACAGAGCTGGTAGGAGCCGATTGTCGGTCAAAAGCCACGCCTCCTCCAAAAAAGAAGGATTCACTATTGAAATTCTGATCAGAACAGTCAAGAACCATCGTTCTGTCTGATTTTATAGAATATGCGTAATATTGATTAAGATTAGTATTGGCATATTGTGCCTGATAATCTTCAATTCTTTTGACGAGTTTAGGATTGCTGATGTTGCTGATGTCCAATGCCACGAGGTCCATCACATTATCCGCATAAAGGATGTTGTTTTTTATAGCAATATCAAAGTTGCCCGGTATGTTGTAAAATCCCAGCTTTACGGGTTTGGATTCATTTTTAAGATCGTAAATGTGTATACCTTTGCCTTGATCATTGATAAAAAGATAGGTTTTATAAAAATACATTTTCCCGGGATTTTCCAGTTTTCTTTCAGGCTCTGCTTTTATGTCTTGTCGGATCTGCGCCTTTGTCAGATATACGGGAGTGTATTGTACAAAGGTTCTTGTTTCAGTACATTCGTCATTTAGACATGATTGTAACATCAAGGTTGATAAGGTAAGTAAAAAGAAAAATAACTTTTTCATAAATTCAGATTTTGTAATGATTAAAAATGTTTTTAAAAGTCGACAATGTTCATAATAATGTTCATAATAATGTCACACTTTTATATAGACGTTGGTCATTAAAAAATGGTTGGTGAAAATGGAAATTAAATTCAATGTCGTTTAGTTAAAATATTTTTACTTGTTTTTACCCATCCTAAATCCTTCCCTTAGAAGGGAAGGACTTCATAATATGGCCTTAACTAAACGACATTGACATTAATTGTAACTAAAAATTAGTTGTTCATTTTTCGGTTGTGAAAGATAATAGACCATGATTAACTTTGCAGCATAAATTTACGGATATTCAGGAAAATATGGAACTCACATCAGAAATAATGTTTAAAGCAATAGTTGAAAAAGATACATCATTTGAAGGTATATTTTTTACAGCAGTCAAAACTACCGGCATCTTCTGTAGGCCATCCTGCACGGCGAGAAAACCCAAAATTGAAAATGTAGAGTTTTTAAAGACTTCTAAAGAATGTTTACTCAAAGGATATCGGCCCTGTAAAGTCTGTAAACCACTTGATGCTTTGAATAGTACTCCTGTTGAGTATCAAACCATCATCAAGGAGCTTTCTCAGGATCCATCGTTGAAATTAAAGGATGATGATCTACGGAAAAGAAATATTGAACCAAGTCAAATCAGAAGATGGTTTTTAAAGCACCATGGCATTACCTTTCATGCTTATCAGCGGATGTTCAGGATAAATTCTGCGTTTAAAAAAATCCAAAATGGCCAAAGTGTAACCCATTCAGCGTATGATGCTGGATTCGAATCTTTAAGTGGATTCGCCGATACATTCAAAAGTGTATTTGGGGTATCTCCTATCCAAGGCAAATTGCAAAACATCGTTGATCTGAAACGAATAGAAACCCCTTTAGGAACAATGATTGTTTGTGCGTCCAATCAAGGAATTTGTCTTCTTGAATATAGTGACAGAAAAATGCTCGAAACCGAATTGAAAGCCATAGGAAAATTACTGAATGCAACCATTATTCAGGGCAGTAATCCATATTTTGACTTGCTGGAAATACAATTGACAGAATACTTTAATGGAAAAAGAAAAGAATTTACAGTACCTCTTCATACTCCGGGAACTGTCTTTCAAAATAAAGTATGGACAGCTTTGCAAGATATTCCACATGGTCAGACCAGATCGTATAAAGAACAAGCCATTGTGCTTGGAAGTCCGGAAAGTGTAAGGGCTGTAGCCAATGCAAATGGTATGAACAGAATTTCTATTTTGATTCCTTGCCATAGAGTGATCGGATCAGACGGGCATTTGACCGGTTATGGTGGAGTGCCTATGGAGAAAAAAAAATATTTACTGGATTTAGAGCATGCCTTACTTGTGTAGGTTTAAATCAATCAACCAAACCTATTTTCCAAAACATCATTTTTCTCCTGTATTCAAACCCCGCTTTTTTATATAAAGCAATGGCGCCGGTATTTGTCTCGAGCACATGCAGAAAGGGCGTTTTGCCCGTTTTTATTATTTCGTTGATACATTGTTTGGTGAGCATCAAGGCATAATTTTTTCTCAGAAAATTCGGGTGCGTAACCACTGAGCTGATTTCAGTAAATTCATTCAGTTGTATTCTGATGCCTGCGGCAGCCACCAACTGATCACCTTCAAATATACCGTAAAATGTACCCATCTCCGGAGTTTTCGCCCTGAAATATCCTGGCTGCACCAGATTTACAAGATCAATAAGTTGATCATAATGTGTTATAGACAGGGTGACAATTTCTTTCTCAGTATGCAGGTCTCCGACGGTTTCATGTGTGTATATCATCTGATCGCATATGACTTGTTGTTTTATATAGCATGAATCCGGAAGTACGGGTTTGTGGCCGACAACATAAAAACTATCTGTTATCCGGCCATATGTTTCAAATCCCGAGTAAGCTTGGTCAGAGTTAAAGACAGCACCAAAAGTGCAATAATCACTCTTATAAAACCTCAGATTCTCCAAAGGCAAACAAAGATGCGCATGGGTCTCCGTCAGAGCATACCACACCGGATTGTCCAATTTGAAGAGATAATCAGACATCTTATCCCTTTGCGGGAATATTCTTCAGGACTTCCAGAGTAAAATTCCAAAATTTTTCCACCGAAGCGATGTTTACCTTCTCATCGGGTGAGTGCGCTCCTTTGATAGTTGGGCCGAATGATATCATATCCATCTCAGGATAGTTTCTGCCGAGAATCCCGCACTCCAGGCCTGCATGACAAGCCACCACATGTGCCTGGGACCCGTGTTGCCGTTCATAAATATCTGTCAATACCTTTAGTATAGGTGATGAGGGATTGGGTTTCCACCCGGGATATGCCCCTGAAAACACTACTTTAAAACCTGCCAGTTCAAAACAAGCCTTGAGAGCATATGCGACATCATATTTGGATGACTCCACAGAAGATCTGGTAAGACACAGTATAGTCGCTTTGCCATCCTTTATTTCCACTTTAGCAACATTATTGGAAGCTTCGACAAGATCTTCTATATCGGGACTCATTCTGAATACGCCGTTATGAGCTGCATATATCGCATTGGTTACAGCCATCTGAGCACCTACCTTCATGATGAGTTCGGGACATGCTGTTTCTGAGATATTGATTTCAGATTGGGCTCGATAGTTTTGTATTCCTCTCTGATGTCATGAATTCGGTCATGGATGACTTTCAAGAAAGCAGAAGTATTGGATTTAGGAATAGCTATTGTTGATATGCTCTCCCGAGGTATGGCATTTCTAAGGCTGCCGCCTGTAATTTGATTGATACGAAGCCCTGTTGCTTCTTCCTGCCCATATAAAAGACGGTTTTGGATTTTATTGGCATTGCCCCTTCCAAGATGGATCTCAATACCGGAATGACCACCCAACAACCCTTTGACAGTAACGGTGTATCCCATGTATAATGCGGTATCGCATTTTTCAGTAGTATATGACATTGACGCTGTCACATCCATGCCACCTGCACAACCTATATCTATTTCGTCATCTTCTTCTGTGTCAAGATTGAGCAGGATTTCTCCTGAAAGGACTCCTCCTTCAAGGCCCATAGCGCCCGTCATTCCCGTTTCTTCATCGATGGTAAATAAAGCTTCTAAAGCAGGATGCGGAATATTGTCTGATGCCAGGATGCTCATTATGGTGGCTACACCTATACCATTATCAGCACCGAGAGTGGTTCCCCGGGCTTTGACCCAATCACCATCTATATACATCTCGATACCCTGATGTTCAAAATCAAAAACGGTATCACTGTTTTTCTGATGGACCATATCGAGATGTGATTGAAGGACTACCGTTTTCTTGTCTTCCATTCCGGATGTGGCCGGTTTGTTGATGATAACATTACCTGTAGCATCTTTTTGTGTTTTTAAGCCGAGGCTTTTGCCAAAATCCATCATAAATTGAATCACTCTTTCTTCTTTTTTAGAAGCTCTTGGGACAGCATTCAGATCAGCAAAGTGATTCCATATGGGCTGCGGGTCGAGTATTCTGATTGCACTTTTCATACTTATTTGGTTTAGGTTAAATTCAATTTTTTGTACTCTTACTTTTTTCGATCCAATGAAAGTCATCGGATTTGGAGACGCTATCCATTTTACCACCTAAAAATCTAAAATAAAATTTAAAAAGGATGCATCTATAAGTGTTAAAATGCTTATCTTTAGGCTTGTAAACATATTAAAATAATACATATAAAAACACTTAATAGATGCAAGTCAAAAATACAAAACTTATCCGATTTGAAAGTACAAAAACTCAAAGTTCTTTTTCTGCAGAACGTCTTACTCAGTTTGGTGGCCTCAGCGTTCTTTTCAAATTCATAGAAAAATGTAACATTCCAGAACTATTTGATGACTTATTTCCTACAGTTAAACACAATGCAACAAAATTCAGTACGACTCAAATTATGTTGAGTTATCTAAGTTCTGCATTATGTGGTGTTAAACACCTTTCCAATATCGAAACCTTCACAAGAGATACACTGGTAAAGACCATATTGGGTTTAAAAAGCATATTGATGAAGATACTTTAAGTAAACGAATTTGCGCTTTAGGACAAAAAGGTGCCATAACACTACATGAAAGCTTAATGAATTTTAATAAAGGTTATATAGAAAGTTTATCACTGGATCGTATTACTTTAGACCTTGATAGTACTGAACAAACCGTGTATGGCAATCAAGATGGGGGCCGCTAAAGGTTATAATCCACAGAAGAAAGGGGCCAATAGTTATCATCCCATTCTTTGTTATATTTCTGAAGTAAAATACTTGATCAACAGCTGGTTTAGAACAGGTTCTGCTTATACTGGAAATGGTGTAGTAGAATTCATCAAACAAACCCTGACTACTTTACCAACGGCAAGACAATCCGTATTTCTAAGAGCCGATAGTGGATTTTTCAACGGGGCCTTATTCGATTTATTGGAACAGCAATCTCACACCTATTTAGTAAAAGTAAAATTAAAAACCTAACCCAACTCCTCAAATCACAACTATGGACCATTTTGTCCTGCAATGAAAAAATGGCCATTAGCAGTTTTGACTACAAAGCTAAGTCTTGGGCCAAGAGCAGAACATTACATGCAATAAGGTTATTAATTGGTTATGTTGAAGTCGAAAATTTCGGTATTATAGAAAAAGTACCTCAATATAGCTACTTTTGCTATTGTTCTAATTTGCCTTACGCAAGTGCTGAAATCCTCCATGGAATCTATGCTCAAAGAGCTGAAAGTGAAAATTGGATAGAACAAACCAAGAATCACCTTCTGGCAGGTCAAACAAGAATGCAAAACTTTCATGGTAATGATATATTATGGCAATTATCCGTATTAGCATACAATATCTCAATCAGGATGCGCTATGCGGCTTGCGAAAAATCATGGAGGAAGAATACAAAACATTCCGTGACTGGTTCATAAAGATACCAGCAAAAGTAGTAAGTAGTGCCCGAAATATCTATATCAAAATGGCTAAACATTATCACGCAGCTCAAAGGTGGACACGTTTAGAGCACCTTATACTTCAGATATAAGTTCTACATAGTACGACGAAACAATTTCTAGTATTTTTGATCCATTACAAATGTAAGGTCAGATATCTTATGCCCATAATCCATCAATTGTTTCTATTTAGGGATACTTTTGTGCTTTTGCCAACCAATTACTTGCTGGCTTGACTCCACAAGTTGAACTACAACCAAAATTTTTAATCAACATCACTCTCTATCATCCACATAAACTCAAAATTAATGTAATTTTGATCTTCTATTTTTTCATTTTAGATTTTTAGGTACCAATAAACTCGGTCGGAAGTTGGGTCAATTTCCTTAAATCAGTATTGATAAAACCACCATCTGAGAAGATTGTTGCCATCAATGTACCGTCACTTTTTATCAAATCGTGACTGAATCCCCATCTGCTGAAATCTTGAGTGGCTTTATAAACACAAACGTGACATTCCATAATATCACCGAAAACTATCTCCCTTTTAAATAATGCTTCCTCCCTGAAAAGTATTATACCCAGTTTATGATGTTGTAATGCTGATCTATTCAGGCCCAGGCTGTCAAAAAGAACGATCCTTGCATAAGCTCCAAAATCAAAATAAGCTGAATGTCTGACATGACTATTGGGATCGAGATGCAACCATTGTACTTGGATCGGGACACAAAACATTGTCGATTTTTTTTAAGAACCATAAAGTTATGAAACTTAAAATAAATTCAAACATTTACTTAGTTTTGATTTTTTAAATATACCTAAGCTTTAGATTAAATATAAAAAGTATTAAAATGAAATTAAGTGTCCTTTTAGTCGTCATGACTCATATCTTCTTTTTGTCATCACTCGGTGCCCAGAGTCCAGATAAACTGGGTGCGTTTTGTGATAAAAACGAGTAGGCCTTGATGAGCGAATATTTTGAATTTTTAAAACTTCCCAATACATTCAATGACAGGCAGATGCTCGACGTAAATGCCAATTTTATCCTGGGAATGCTCAAAAAGGCAGGCATTCAGGGCAGATTGATGGATGATAAAAACAAAAAAAGTGTACCTGCTGTATATGGTGAGTATATTCACTCTCCACAAGCTACGACTATCATTTTTTATGCCCATTATGATGGACAACCAGTAAATCCTGCCAATTGGCATCAGGGACTGGATCCTTTCAAGCCTCAGTTGGTCAGTGACAGGTTGGATAGAGGAGGTAAGTTTATGGCATTTCCGAAAAAAGGAGAAAAGTTTGATCCCAAATGGCGCATCTATGGCAGGGCAAGTGCTGATGACAAAGCCGGAGTATATAGCATCATAAAAGCTTTTCAGGCGATCAAAGACATGGGATTAAAACCCAATATCAATATCAAGTTCTTCTTTGAGGGAGAGGAAGAAAACGGTTCAGTCAACCTGGAAGATATCCTTGAACATAATAAGGAAGCTTTGAAATCTGATCTTTGGGTTATTTGTGATGGACCCATGCCGGCCACTGGCCAAAAGCAGATAACATACGGCGTACGAGGTGATGTCAATATGCATTTGACTGTATATGGACCTAAAAGACCTTTGCATAGCGGTAATTATGGAAACTGGGCACCCAATCCGGCTCAAAAGCTGATCAGGCTGCTATCATCTATGAAAGACGAAAATGGTCTTGTGCTGATAGATGGATATTATGATGATGTGATACCGCTTTCTGCTGCAGAAAAAAAAGCATTGAGTGAGATCGAAGATCCTGCCCCTGTGTTGAAGCAGGAACTTGGTTTTGCTGAGGCGGAGATGCTCGGCGTTACATTTTTAGAGAGTATCACTTCAATACCGACATTAAACATCAATGGAATCTCAGCTGCCAATACAGGAAGACTGGCCAGCAATGTTATACCCACAACGGCTTCAGCTGCCCTTGACTTGAGGCTTGTTAAGGGCAATACGGTAGAAAATCAAGTCAAAAGAGTCAAGGACCATATCAGGAAAATGGGTTTTTATATCGTAGATAAAGAGCCGACTGATGAAGAAAGAGCAAAATATAAGGATATCATATTCGTCACCCAGGGTCATGGATATCCTGCACAACGAACTCCGATAGACCATCCATTGGCTATGAAAGTGGCCTCAGCGGTACAAAGTTCTGCTGATAAAAAGATCATCCTGATGCCATCTTCCGGAGGTAGCTTGCCTTTGTACCTTTTTGACAAAGTGACCAAAACTTATCCGGTCACAATACCTGTTGTCAATTATGATAACAATCAGCATGCAGAAAATGAAAACCTGGAGTTGGGAAGATTGAAAGAAGGGATAAAAACAATAGGTGCGGTGATGCTGGGTTTGTAATTTTTTAATAGTCTGTTGTCCAAAGTCTCTGACTTTATGGACTTTTATCTATCGGTCTCATGACCGGAGTAAATTGTCCACAACCGGTCAAAGACCGTAAGATAGGTTCCGTCAAAGTCAGTAAGACTTTGACAAACGAATTTGATGGTGCCGCAGATCAATGTTGCGGACACTTTTTGCACCTTTTTCCTTTTTATACTTTTTACAGCATTTTTTGAGATGAAATTCTACCATCTGGTGGTTATGATCAAGTACCTTCAATGGTGGAGCAACTCACCATGCTCGTATTATGAGTGTGATCTCATCTGCAAGGAAACATAATATGAACGTATTCGACACCATCAAAAATATTTTTGAAGGCAAATCATTCTGTTTCTCTCACCATTCTCGTAAATAGTTACATTTTTTTAAAATTTTATAGATTTTGATTTTGGTTTCAAATAAAAATTTAACTTCGAGTTAAATTTTTAAAATATCAATTTTATGGCAAAATATATGTGTATGGACACATTGAGGTTTTTACTTCATGATGTCCATGATATCAACGAGCTTTTCCAATTGGAAAAGTATGCAGATTATGACTCTGAGGCAGCTGACATCTTGCTGGATTCTGCAAAAGCATGGGGCGATCAGGATTTTTACCCATATTACAGAGAAATGGATGAGAAGCCTGTGTACTACAAAGATGGTAAGGTACATGCTCACCCTATCCTGAAAAAAATATTTGCCACAGCAGGCAAAAATGGTTGGATTGGATATTATTTTGATTACTCTGATGGTGGCTCTCAGATGCCATACATGCTTGCTAACGCGGCAAATCACATCATAGAATCTGCCAATAACCATATACCAGGCTACCTTGGACTCACTTCAGGGCAGCGCACCTTATCACCAATTATGGCAGCGAAGACATCAAGCAAAAGTTTGTGCCGAAAATGTTGTCAGGTGCTTGGGGTGGCACGATGGCTCTTACTGAACCACAAGCCGGAAGTTCGCTGTCAGATATTGTTACATCAGCCACACCTTTACAAAGTGGAACATACAAAATCAAAGGGCAGAAGATATTTATCTCAGGCGGAGACCATGAGGCGGTAGAAAATTTTGTACACCTTACCTTGGCGCGCATCGACGGAGCACCGTCAGGTACTAAAGGTATTTCTCTGTTTGTCGTTCCGAAATTCAGACCCGTTGATTCCGGCCAATTGGAGTATAATGATGTACATGCTGTTGCTGATTTTCAGAAATTGGGTCAGAGAGGGTATAGTACTGTCCACCTGGTGTATGGTGAGAAGGATGATTGTTTAGGTACCTCGTAGGTGAGCCCAATCAGGGTTTGAAATATATGTTCCAGATGATGAATGGCGCACGTATCGATGTTGGTATGTCTGCCACATCTACAGCCACTGCAGCATATTATGCTTCTTTGCAGTATGCTCACGAGCGTCCGCAGGGTCGAAAGATATTGAATACAGGTAAAAAGATGTCACTGAAGGTCAGACCCAGATCATCAATCATCCGGATGTGAGGCGTATGCTCTTACTTCAGAAAGCCATCAATGAAGGATCATTGAGTCTGCTGATAGAATGCTCCAAACATGCTGATCTTGCCCATAATGCAGATGGGGAAAGAAAACAAAACCATCATTTACTCCTGGAATTATTGACACCCGTGGCAAAAACATATCCGTCAGAAATGGGAAGAGTGGCGGTAAACAATGGACTTCAGATATTGGGAGGCTATGGATTCTGTATGGATTTTCCGCTCCAACAATATCTCAGAGATATGCGCATCATGTCCATATATGAAGGGACTACCGGCATCCAGTCCCTTGACCTTCTTGGAAGAAAAATACCTTTGGAAAATGGCAAGGCGCTTCAGCTTCTGACTGAAGATATGAAAAAAACCATTTCACAGGCTAAAAATCACGAAACCCTTTCGCCATTTGCAGATATACTTGCCGGAAAAATGGGAGAAATACAGCAAGCATTGGGCTATCTGATGCCTTATGCTATGAAAGGAGATTTTGAAAACTATCTCGCTGATGCCACCATCTTTATGGAGATGGCTTCCACGATCATAATAGGCCACCAATGGCTGAAAATGGCCAATGAGGCAACAAAAAAACTTAGTGAAAACAATAAAAAATTTGAAAAGTCATTTTATGAAAGTAAAATTTATACTATGAAGTTTTACTATAAATATGAAATGCCAAAAACAAAGGCACATCTTGAAACTTTAACATCATCAGAAAAGTTAACAATAACTGATGAAACCAATAATTTATATTTTTGAACAATCTAAAATTTTTAATGAATGAGTATTGAATCTATTTTTTCAGCTATTACCACGCAAGCTGCCAATGTAGCACCATTTGGAGCAAAGTTAAAATTTGTGATGGGTGATGATATCATTTTGATCGATGGTACCGGCGAGTCCAATGTGGTAAGCAATGAAGATGCAGAAGCCGGGTGCACTATCACCATGGACGCAGATACATTTACACAGCTCAAGAGTGGAGGACTCAATCCTATGATGGCTGTCATGTCAGGCAAGATAAAAATCAAAGGAGATATGGGTCTGGCTATGAAATTGCAGGCACTGATTTAAACTTAAAACAGTTCTGTCAGTTGAAAGTCCTTATCATGGGGCTTTCAACTGACTTAGTTATATCTTCTCCTTGTAAAATACAAAACTCTCTTCTATTACTTCCGGCTGCACTTGGATATCATAACAAGCTTGTCCGACTGACTCCAATAATGCAAACCTGATGTTGCCACTGATATTTTTTTTATCTCCTCTCATGATCTTTATAAGGTCTGAAGACGGTTTCACATACTTGGGATGATGCCCATATATCCTCATGATGGATGTTCTGATGTCAAAAAGATCATTTTCAGAAATTTTACCTACTCTGTAGGACAAAAATGCTTCACTTACCATACCGATGGCGATCGCCTCACCGTGGAGAAGGGGTGTACTGCTGTCCATCCAGTATGACTCCACGGCATGTCCTATCGTATGGCCGAAATTAAGAATCTTCCTAAGTCCCTTTTCATAAGGATCTTGTTCGGTCACATTTTTTTTAATTATAACGGATTCATATACCAGCTCTTCAAAATCAAGGTTTTTAAGATCCATCTTGACGGAAAGGTTTTCCCACGCCTTTTTGTCAGCGATCAATCCATGTTTGAGTAATTCTGCATAACCGCTCCGCATTTGCTCAAATGGGAGTGTTTGTAAAAATTCAGTAAATATAAATACGGCAGTCGGATCCTGTATGAGTCCTACCATATTCTTAAATCCCATATGATCTACTCCAAGTTTTCCACCGACAGATGCATCTACCTGACTCAGCAAAGTGGTCGGAACCTGTATAAACCGGATGCCTCTCATATAGGTAGCGGCACAAAAACCTCCCAAATCCCCGATGACTCCGCCTCCAAGATGGATCAGCAGTGGGTGACGGTCAGCACCATGTTGCATGAGTCTTGTCCACACGTGCTGGCAGGTTTGGATGGTTTTATTTTGTTCTCCGGAAGGTATCCTGATGATTTGTGCTTCTGTGTGTAGGTTTTCAAC
This sequence comes from Saprospiraceae bacterium, assembly GCA_016718205.1. Classification (GTDB taxonomy): domain Bacteria; phylum Bacteroidota; class Bacteroidia; order Chitinophagales; family Saprospiraceae; genus OLB9. Next base: position 3,911 of record JADKEB010000018.1, on the reverse strand, counting down.
CAGATGAAGCAGACAGTATTTTTCTGTATTTTCATCCACTAAAACAAATACATTGGAAGGAGCCAGGCTATCTGTAAACTCAGAAAACGCTTTCCAATTATTGATATGTATCGAATAATTTTTACAGTGTATTTTTTCATTAAATATCAACTTAATCTGGATAAAAATAGAACTATCTATTAATTTTTGACAAAATGAGTACCTGATATCAATAAATTTATTGTACATGGTATCATGATCTGATGATTCGCTTTTCAGCAATTGTGAAGTCACCCTGCAAAAAAGTTATTGATTGATTTAAGCATAAAGGGATAGCAGTATTTAAATAAATTACATTTTTGATTCAATCTCATTCATATCAAAGACGCAAATGAATAAAAAAGTAACAAGAATACAAAATTATATTATAAAAATATTTATATGAAGGTAATTTGAGAGAAAAAATTAAGCAAGATGCGAGTATATTTCAATAATTTTTATCGCAAAGCTTATACCACATGGAAGAATTCTTCAAGAGAAAACGCCATAGGCTTAGTATTGAAAAGCAATTTTGTCTTTGCCAGGTAGACTTAAAAAGTTCGGAATTCCGGTATTTTTCCAGATGATCATGGGATTGCCACAAACTGTATGTATAAAAAACATTTTGGTGAAGATGATCTCTGTAAAGTCTCAGAGCCTGACATCCTTCAAAAGCTTTAATCAGCAGTTTGCTGTTTTCGAAAATATCAATAAAATCAGGAACTTTATCTTCAATAAAAGAGAGTCTGACTATGCGCACAATTTCCATAGGCCGGTTAATAAAAGTTTATTTGAATCATTTCATTTTTGACGAGATTGAGCATACTCGCTGCTCTGTCCATATTGATCCCTATCTCGAGGTATCCGGCTGAATTAAAGAAAGCTACTACATCACCGATCGCCACATCTCCGTAGTCCTTGCTGAGAAAAGTGATAGGATCATTGGGCTTATAGTACAGTTCAAACCTGCGCTCGTTTCTGACTCGCTCAAACATATCGGATTTGAGATTGATTATGACGTTGTCAAAATGGTCAATGTGTATAATGGTAGCCCTTATTTGATTGGAAGTGACTACAGGTTGCATTTTTAGCTTTTGGTTGATCTCTTCTGCTTTAGGGCCAATTTCTTCCAAAGGCAAACCATGTCCAATGTATGCTGCTGCATGAGCAAATATTGAATTGATAGAAGATTTTCCATTATCAGGTGGTTGAATGATATATACATCCTGTGTGTCCATGTCATCAAAAATTAGACTGAAAACGCCGTTATCAGGCCCTATAAAGAATTTTTCATCTCTTTTGAAACATATATACCTGCTCTTCCTTCTGTAATTACAATTGACAGCTACAAGGTGTATACTATCAGGTGGAAAAGATATAATACAGTTGGAAAGAAAATAAGATGCCTGAATGATATCATACTGGTCGATGTTGTGACTTACATCAATGATGGTAAAATCCCTTTTGCCAGAAAGTATGGAAGCTTTAAGTTCTGCTACATAATAATCTTTAGAGCCAAAATCTGTGGTTAAAGAAACTAATTGCATTAAAAGTCGTTGTTTAGCTTAAAAATTTAATCACACAATTCTAAGAAATCGAAAAAATCCCTATAATTTTGTGCAAAGTAAATAAATATTAAAAATATATTAAAGTTTTTTACAATATATAATTTAATTAAGAGTATGTTTAAATTTTTATGTTTGAGCGAAAGCGAGGAAATTTAATTTTGGACAAGGCATATTTTGCAGTCGTAGCCGGAAGCTACGCCGAAAAATATAACGCTGGATAAAATAAAATTTGCCGCTTGGAGCCAAATGATAAAAGTTTAAACATACTCTAAACACTGATTCTCAGCAACTAATAATCATAATCTAAAATTTGTAATCATATTGAGTGAAGTAATATTAACCATTGATGGCATAGACCCATTAGATCTTTACGGTGAAAACAACAACAAACTGAATCTTCTTAAAAAGGCTTACCCGGCAGTACAAATAACATCCAGAGGCAATCAGCTCAAACTCATAGGTGAAAAAAAAGGAACCGAAGAAGTAAAGTCCAAACTGGAGATCATGGTAAAAATGATACTCGACAAACATGACTTTTCTACTCAGGTAGTCGAGGATCTGCTGGTAAGTGACCACGCTGCAGACAATAAAATAAGCCAGCACTCATCCGGCTGTGTCATAGTTTATGGCAAAAATGGCTCGCCGATAAAGGCGAAGACCAAAAATCAGAAGTTGCTTGTAGAGTGCTCCGAAACCAACGATATTGTATTTGCCATTGGACCGGCAGGTACAGGCAAGACGTATACGGCTGTCGCATTGGCTATCAGAGCTTTAAAATCCAAACTCGTCAAAAAGATCATACTTACCAGACCTGCAGTCGAGGCAGGAGAACATCTTGGATTTCTACCCGGCGATAAGAAAGAAAAGTAGATCCGTATCTCAGACCTCTTTATGACGCCCTCGATGATATGCTGCCGGCAGAAAACTCAACTTTTTATTACCAATCGGGTGATCGAAGTAGCGCCATTGGCATTCATGCGTGGGCGGACCCTGGACCATGCTTTTATCATCCTTGACGAAGCTCAAAACTGTACTACCACACAGCTCAAAATGTTTCTGACGAGAATAGGACCAAGTGCAAAAGCCATCATCACAGGAGATTTGTCACAGATAGACCTTCCGGGACATCAGAAGTCCGGACTAAGAAAGGCCTTGCAAATACTTGCACCCATCAATGGCATAGGACAACTGTATCTGAGTTCAGAAGATGTAGTCAGACACAGGCTTGTCAAGGAAATCATCAAATCTTATGACCTCGCAGATGAAGCAGATGAAGCCGAAAAGATAAGAATCCGCGAAGCCAAAGATGCCATCAATGAAGCACAAAAAGCAGATAACAACATCCAACTAAAATCATAAACATGACATAACATGACATCAAAAATCATCTATACCGGAGACCTTCGCACAGAATGTACACATCTGAGGTCAGGTCAAACCATCATCACTGATGCGCCTGTCGATAACAATGGCAAGGGAGAGGCTTTTTCACCTACCGATCTGGCGGCAACGTCGCTGGGCAGTTGTATGATTACCATCATGGGTATCTCAGCCAGAAACCATAAAATCGATATAGATGGAGCTACCCTTGAAGTCACAAAACACATGGCATCAGATCCAAGGCGGATTTCAGGTATCGACATTAAGGTCAATATGCCACAAATATCTTATACTTCTAAAGAGAAAAAAATCCTGGAAAAAGCCGGGAGAACTTGTCCCGTAGCTTTCAGTCTGCATCCGGATATCATTCAAAATATAGAATTTGTCTGGTATGACTAGTGGTATATCCCAATACTGAAGCGGTCTACCTTCCTGAAAGCAAAACATGGTCGGGTCTTTCGGAATCCTTGTCCTGTGAAGTGATGGTAAAAGAATAGATGGATTTGGGTGCTGACATGATTGGAGGTTGTTGTGGAGTAGACCCTGAGCAAATTATATCTATGGGTAAAATCATTTATCAATGAAACATGCCTATATTTGCTGTAGAAAGGAAGGCGTGAGCACAAAAAATGTGCTTAACACATAGGATGGTTTACATCTTACTGTAAAAAAACCTTGAAAGCAAGGTGAGAGTTACTCATTTCTATAAACGAAAAAGGGAGGCAGTACTATGCTTACGATATTTTTTGTTTCCTATTCAAGCCCCAAGTAGTATGCGTGGCAGAGGACATACGGCAGAGATGCCGGACAAGCATATAGATACAGAGTCAATACAGGAAGTAACATGTTTTAAATTTTTGGTCAAAATCTTGATGCAAATCAGGAGTTTGTGTAGGCTTGCTATTTTCTATTTGAAAAAAAGTGTAGAAAACGGTTTGGTTTTAG
>JADKEB010000017.1 GCA_016718205.1 Saprospiraceae bacterium | reverse complement strand
GGTCTGATATATGCAAGGTCTGCTAAACACTTATCCCACGCTTGCGCCTTTCAGGCGTTCCACCTTGCATGAAATCATCCCCTTACGCTGGCACTGCACCTGTTAGTGTGGCTGAGTGAGCTGCACATCTTTCATTCATTTTATACATTTATTATCATGGCTACTATATCATTAGCTTTTCATCCCGGTCAGTTGGTCCAGACTTCGCGCATATTTGACGCATCTTGTGAGCACCAGCCATTCTTTACTTTTATTCGTTCCTGCATAGCTCGTCATCTTCGTGGTGACTGGGGTGATTGCTGTGAGCAGGATCAGGACAGTAATGAGATGGCGCTCCAGGGCGGCGGTCGGCTCTTTTCAGTATATCACATACCTGCAGGGGTCTTCGCTCTGGAGAGTAAGGTTTGGATCATCACGGAGTCATCCAGAGAGTACACTACTGTATTATTCCCTTCAGAGTATTAGTCTCTGATTGGTTAGCCTTGGTCTTTGACCAGGGCTTTTTTTTATCCTATTTTTCACTTCTTAAATTTTTACTCATGAGAGCACCATTAGTTCTTCCATCACTTCCTTTTGATCCCGGTACCGTTGTATTTAGTCCGGGCATCACATCAGCACTTAAGTCTTCCTTATCACTCAGGCAGGTTATAGATCACTTTCTGGAGTGCCATTTGGCCACTGATTTTGGCATAGTATCCAGAGCGATGAGATTTGATAATGTTTTGGCTGCATTGCTAGAGACTGGCCAGCTCACATCCAGATATTACCTTCATCATCATATTTGCCCACCTGAGACAGGTCTTATCATCACCACCCATCTGGATGAGCGGACCACTACCATCCGCTTTGCTTCAGAGCAGGAGTAGTTTTTATTTGATAGCCTTGGTCTGTGACCAGGGCTATCTTTTCAAATAGCATTGCAATTTCAAATTGCAATCAAACCAGGTAAGAATAATTTTTATTTAGTTTGTAAGCAAAGTTCCCTTTTTATGAACTTTTTCATATCTTTGCATCATGCGAATAATTTCAAAGCGTACATTACGAGAATTCTGGAACCTTTATCCAGATGTTGAAAATCAACTTTTGGGATGGTATAAAGTAATGGAAACAGGAAGTTTTTATCATTCGAATGACATTTTGGAATCATTTCCTTATAGTAGATCAATTGGATCAAGCAGATATGTTTTTAACATTAAGGGTAATCAGTATCGCTTGATAGTTAAAATTAACTTTGATTTACAAACTGTTTGGGTAAGATTTGTAGGCACACACCTGCAGTACGACAAGATAGATGCATTAACCATTTAAATATCAATACAATGAATTGGAAAATCATAAGAACAGAAGAAGAATACCAAACTGCATTAGGCAGACTCGATGAAATTTTTGATTGCAAAAAAGGAGATGTTCATTTTGATGAAGCAGAACTTTTGGTTATGCTTATTGAAAAATATGAAATGGAAACTGAACCGGACTTTAAAAATCCTGATCCCATTGATGTCTTAAAATATAAGATGGAAGAAAATGAGTTAAGAAATAAAGATTTAGTGGAAATCATAGGCAGTAAAAGTAAAGTTTCTGAAGTACTGAATAGAAAACGAAGACTGACTTTGGAAATGATCCGGAAAATAAGTAAAAGCTTACATATTCCTGCAGAACTTTTGATTAATGACTATGAGTTAATACATTGAAAAATCATGAAAAATAAAATTAAAGAACTGGATGTTGATATTATCGGTGGTTTGGGCCAGCTTACAGAAGAAGAATCCGAATCATTATCTGATTATTTTGCAAAACAAAAGGCAAAAAAAGCAAATGTTAAGGGTAAAAAGCTTCCAAATACACCATTGTTGAAACCAAATAAAAAAGTTTCTACAGAATAGTATCATTTTTATTCTTCTAAACAACCCCACACTTTCAACAATTCAACAACAAAAAAAGGCCCCGAACCAGCGTCCGGAGCCTAACCCATGCAAACAACCAAAACTCTATTACTTACTAATCTTAAGGGATATCATCTGATTCCTTTTCCCCAGGCCAGATTTTGTGCAATCCCTTCGATACCCCAAAACTCACCATCGCGCCTACACATGCAAGTATACCGGTTTTCAGAATGTCACTGCAATCAACGATACCAATGAATGCGATCACGGTACCACCGAGCGTGCCCATGGCCTGATCACTATGGTGAATTCCCATCGATACCTCCTTCTCCCTTTTGCCCGATGACATCATCTCCAATGTTGGTAAACTGACTTACAGCTGTAGCCACACCACCTGCAGTGACCAGATATCCACCAATGGTCACCACAGCTGCAGGAAGCGACACCGGAGCAGTAAGCAACACAGTTCCCACACCTGCCATGATCAACCCAATATTTCGCAGCACTTTAAAAAACTTTGGCGTCGGCGCCTTTGCCCTATCTATGATTTTACTCATCACTTTTTACTTTTAATGTCAATAAAATGTTCCTTCTCTCCACTATTCTTCAGATTCTCAATGATATAGTTCAATGCCAGTCTGGAATGCTGACCTTTCCCATTCCCACTCAAAGAGAACACCGGAGCTATACAGCCCCGGAGTTCCTTCTGAGCATCATTGGCCACATGTACCAGGATACCTGATCTACCTTTCACTCCATTTATCTGAAGGCACTCACCGAATTTCGGATGTTGAATGATGGCCACTGGATAAACTCCTTCCGGCACACACGATACATTTCGCTCATTATTGGCCCATCTCAATTCAATACTCCGACACAGCAAGATACCTTTGATAAAAATCAACCCATCTGTCCAGGTATCCCGATACAACCTTTGAAGCTCAATTACCATCTCAAATCCTCTTTAAACGTTACACATTAAACCTTAAACGCCGTAGGCTTACACCACATCAATCACCGCCAATGAATTATAACCACCATTCTTCAAAGAATACTGATTACCATTCACCTCCTGATAAAACTCAATTTGAAGCGTGAACACATTGACCCCGGTCGCCAATGCTGGCGGAGTTGCATGCGTCAATGCCACATTGCCCGACGTGCCGTTGATCGGCAGATTCACAGCGTTGCTGATCACCGTCTCAAACTCACCAGTGGCAAAATCCACTTTGGACCATCCAGCCTTGAAAGTCACATGTGTTGCACCAGGTGCAGATACAATGTCCATCGTTGGTACCAAACCAGTAATGTCCAAAGCTCCGGTAGTGGTATTCAAAGCATATGCCTTGAACAAAATACCACTCAGGATGGCCCGATCATTAAAGTTGAATCCCTTCAACACCGCTTTTCCTTCCGGAAGGTCAAAACCTTCATGCACATGTCTTTCACCACGATCATTGGCAGCATCCAGATTTTTGACATCCGTCATCAATCGGGTCAATCGTGCTGTCACCCGATTGTCACTTGCCGTCATCATCAGATTTCTAACTGCTGTTCTCAACAGCTTCCCTGCACTCGCTGACATTCCGAATTCAGCTCCATTCTCTCGTGTCCTTTGGAAAGTAGGATCATTTGCAATCCTGTCCGCCGACACACCACCTTTGGTCCTTACTAAGAACCCATCAGCACTTTTGTAAAATGACAGGTCATCAAGCTTTCCCACCACTTTCAACAAACCACCTTGTCTTGCCATAACTAAATCATTTTTGTTAGTGAAATAATGACAATGCTACGCACATTATTCCCACTTTGTTATGATTATAACAGCAACTATGTAATAAAAGGCAATAAAATATCATTTTTAACATATAATTACATATGTATATTAACTATTTATTCCCACCTAATAATTACTTTTGTATTGTGATAAAATAACCACTTACATATTCTTAAATTTAGCTATATGAATCTAAATGACCCGTCCTATACGGATGATGTATGGATGGTATATGGATAGAGTATGAACGATTATATTAAATAAGAGTCGGAATGAGTAAATTTTCAAGAGTAGTTATTTATCCAAAAGATGTCGCTGCCATCACAGGCAAGAATTATCGTTCATCATGGATCCTGCTATCCAGAATAAAATCACATCTGCAGAAGGAATCTCATCAGGTGGTCACCGTCCAGGAGTTTTGTGAGTATATGGGATTGAAGGTAGACGATGTTGTACCAATACTATGATCTATACTGATTTCTTAAGAAAATCTACCATTCTCTCCAAAAATCTGGCAGGCTTCAATCTATTGCTGACAACATAGCTTTTACCATAAACATTTTTTATATCCACTCCATAACATCTGCCAAGATACTCAGCTATATCTTTTATTGCGCCTTCAGCGACACCAATACCTTCCATACCTTTGGCGATCTCCATTACTTCATTTTGTTTAAGCTTAAATTTCACCTTGGGCGAGCTGGCAATTATCTCATCAGCTGTCTTACCTCCTGACTTTTGGGCTAAATATTCTACTAACATTTCATTTGCTTTAACAAGTGCTGTGATATGATTTTGGCTGGATGATTTTCGGAAGTACTGGTCATCCTTTTCTGAACTATTAGAACGATAATAAATAAAATAAGGTTCAATTTCACTGAACTCTTTATCAATTCTCTTGAGTTGTTTCCTGTAGTATCGTATTTCTAAAGGTCTTTTTTTTAGTTCTATTTGGTAGATCATATCATAATACATTCCGAATTTTTGAAACTCCGGTTTTTCAATCTTATAATATTGAATTTCAAATTTCAGATCATCAAACAGGTAGTTAAATTCTTCTTTTATTAGTTCTGCATTGATCTCATTAAACTTTAATAACCTGCTACAAATCTCATCATAAGAAATAGCCAATTCAAAGGGCTTCCCTTGACAGTAGTCCGAAAAATCGGAATATGCAGAATGTAGCTTTTGCAATAGCATGCTATCACATTAAGGATTATGAATATCATTCTACGTTGGTTTAACAATAATGCTAAATTAAACTTCAAACGGTATTAGTTTGATTTTCAGTATTTATGACATTAATTTTATCATACAAAACTTTAAAAAAGGCAGCCTGTTTAGGTACTGCCTTTTAAAATTCTTCTTAAAACAATTATTTAGCCTTTTTTGAAGTTTGCGTTTTTGATGAAAATAGTTTTTCACTTAATTGGTCCATTTCCGCTCCAACTCTGCTTTCAACTATTTTACCATAAATTTGTGTAGTTTTGATACTGCTATGTCCTAACATTTTACTGGTGGCTTCCATACTCACTCCATTGGCCAAAAGTACGGTGGTAGCAAATGTATGACGTGCTATATGTGTGGTCATCGGTTTTTCTATCTGGCATAGATCAGCGAGCTCCTTCAAATAAGCATTGAGTTTCTGATTGCTTTTCATAGGCAACAATCGATTTTTATTACTACAAAGTGGATGATCTTTATACTTATCTATGATCTCCAGAGCTGGTTCTAAAAGTGGCACATTACTGGTATTGTCATTCTTTGCCTGGAAGTGTATATCCACTTTTTGCCATTGATGCCGGTCACAATGTGGTCCGGAGTAAGTTTAGTAGCATCTTTGTAAGCATATCCCGTGTAGCAGCAAAATACAAAACAATCTTTGACTTCGGCTAGTCTTGGAAGTTTGATTTCTTTCTCCACTATTCTGTTCAGTTCATCACCAGTGAGATATTCTCGCTTGGCTTCTTTGATCGATATCTTATAATTTTGGAAGATATTCTTGTCTGCCCATTCATGATTTACAGCAAAGTCCATAACCCGGTTCAGATATTGGATATATTTGACAATGGTGTTTTGATGAAGCATCAGTTCCGTTTTGAGGTAAAAATCATATTCTACGATGAAGTTGTATTTTAGTTGGTGGATTGATATATCATCAACATTGTACTTAATTTTAATAAATTCAGCCAACCTATTAGCATACGCCTTATATCTTTCCCAAGTTCGTTTATTGAGCTCAATACCAATAAGCTTCGCAGTATGGGCGTTGTATATCTGAGTAACTTCGTAAATTTTTTTCCTGGAATATTTCTCTTCACCAAGAAGCTTTTTCCTTAAGCTATCTCCGGTAATTTCTTCACCAAGATGTTTCATTTCATTAAATGCTTTGTGGGCATCAACATTCATTTTATCCAAAAGCTCGTTTAGAACTTTGATTCTGGGCGTTCTTCCAATAGCCCTTCCGGTTTTTTCTTCCCAATTTTCTATCTCAATTTTCTGGTTTGTGGTAAAAAAAATCCTTTCGCCATCAATAGTAATTTGCATCTGTATTGGTGCCTTACCTTCAACAGCACGGTTCTTCCTAATAATGAACTTGAGATTCATGGTTTCAATTTTTTGCATGATGAATTAATAATTTAACGGTTAACAAATAATTTTTATGTTAAATCTGATGCAAAAAATTTACAAATAGGAATTTTTGGATGACTTTTATTGTAGGTTCAGCATTTGCAGCCATAAGTTTTAAGAAAAGTAGTGGCTGCATATTGGCTGCATTTGGCTGCAAATTGGCTGCATTTTTTTTACTTTATTTCACTTCATTTTACCACCCAATAGCTTCATAACTCCTTGAAAAACAAACGCCAAACAGAATTTTACTTCTATTTGGCGTTATGTTTTGCGGACTGGACGGGACTCGAACCCGCGACCCCATGCGTGACAGGCATGTATTCTAACCAACTGAACTACCAATCCATTCATTGCTTTCTTTTAAAGCGACGCAAAGATAGGTATACTTTTATAATGTCAAAATACTTTGCAATAAATTATTTTTTATTTTTTTTATGGTCATATTTCTATTTATCAAGCTTCATATGGTTAACTTTGCAGCTTAGAATATGTTTAAACTTTTATCATTTGGCTCCAACTGACAAATTTTATTTTTGCCGGCGTTATATTTTTCGCCGTACCGCGTCAAGCTACGCTTGAGTTTCCGGCTACGACTGCAAAATATGCCTTGCCAAAATCAAATTTCCTCACTTTCGCTCAAACATAAAAATTTGAACATATTATTAGTTTGATTATATAACCTATTAGCAGGAAAGTATGGTATTTCTCGATTTTGAAAAGCCACTTGAAAACCTTTATGAACAGCTTGATAAACTCAAACAAGTGGGTGATGAAGGCATTATTGATATGACCGAAAGTATCAAAGAACTTGAAAAAAAGATTCAAAATTTAAAAAAAGATATTTACGCCAATCTCACAGGGTGGCAAAGAGTCCAGCTTTCCAGACATCCTGAGAGGCCATATACACTATATTATATCGACCAGATGTGCAAAAAATTTACTGAGTTGCATGGTGACAGATACTGTAAAGATGACAAAGCTATAGTCGGAGGGATTGCCAAACTTGACAATCAAAGTGTCGTGATCCTCGGCCATCAGAAAGGTATCAACACTAAAATGCGCCAATACCGAAACTTTGGAATGGCTAATCCTGACGGATATCGTAAGGCACTGCGTCTCATGAAATTGGCGGAAAGGTTCAATATGCCTGTAATATGCCTTATTGACACTCCCGGGGCTTTTCCGGGACTCGAAGCTGAAGAACGAGGTCAGGCAGAAGCTATCGCACGTAATCTTTTTGAGATGGCCCAACTCAAGGTACCCATTTTGTGCTACATCATAGGTGAAGGGGCATCAGGTGGTGCATTGGGCATCGGCCTTGGTGACAGGGTGTGCATGCTTGAAAATACATGGTATACAGTCATATCTCCCGAATCATGTTCTTCCATACTTTGGAGAAGCTGGGACCACAAAGAAGAAGCGGCAGAAGCATTGAAATTAACTCCGGATCACATGCTTGATTTCAAACTTATAGACGATATCATAAAAGAACCTCTCGGAGGTGCACACACAGATCCGGAAAAAATGGCAAAAACGCTGAAATCTCACATAAAATCAGCCTTGTCAGAATTACTTCCAATGGATCCGGATGAACGAATTACATTGAGAATCGAAAAATATTCTCAGATGGGTAGAGTGACTACCACCGATGCTTAATTGAAATAAAAAAATGATTGATAAGATAAAAGCGTGGTTTTTTTATAGGGATTTTCGGGTTGATGGGACACAAAATAAAGCCCAAAATGCCGGATTAAATTCAGAACAGAATATAGCCATATTATTTGATGGTACCAATGAAGAAGACAGGAAGACGGTACATAGGTTTAAAAAAAAATTAAACCCGGACAGTAAAAAGAATATTTACTCCATAGCATTTATAGACAATGCTTTGCCATTGGACAATGTAGATTATGCAGCTTACAATCACAAAAATCTTAAATGGTATGGTGTGCCTTTCGGCTCAAAAGTAGAAGAATTTCTGGAGCAAAAAAACGATATGCTGATTGTTTTATGCAAAGAGATGAAACCACATTTTGAATTCATTATTGCACATTGTCATTCGAAATTTAAAGTTGGGCCGGATATCAAAAACTCTGAAAAATATTTTGACCTTATCATCGAATGTTTAGATAAACAAGATATTGAAAACATAGGAAACTCAATCATAAAAGGAATAGATAAAATAGCAGTAAAATAAGAATCTAAGAATCTAAATAATGAAAGATCAACGGTTTATAGGCACAGGTGTAGCCATCATCACACCATTCAGAAACAACGAAATAGATTTTCCGGCTTTTGAACAGATTATCAATTATGTCATCAATGGTGGTGTAAACTATATAGTTGCCCTTGGGTCCACTGGTGAAACCGCCACCCTCAATGAAGATGAAGCAAGAAGTGTTCTTGATTTTTGCATTGAAAAGATAAATCAACGAGTGCCACTGGTTGCAGGAAATTTCGGATGGAATGACACCAAAGAGTTGGTAAAAAAGATTAAAGAATATAATTTTAATGGTATTGACGCTATCCTTTCATCAAGTCCTGCCTACGTCAAGCCATCACAAGAAGGTATCTTCAGACATTATGCAGCCGTGGCGGATGTCTGCCCTATACCGGTGATCTTGTATAATGTACCGGGCCGGACCAGGTCAAATATGGAGTGGGAGACCACCGTCAGGCTGGCAGAATACAGCAGAACAATTGTCGGGATCAAAGAAGCTTCCGGCGACCTCATCCAAACCACAAGAATCATAAAAAACAAGCCTGATCATTTTATTGTCACGTCCGGAGATGACGAGGTAGCACTTCCTATGACTGCAGTCGGGGGTGATGGTGTCATTTCAGTGATGGCCAATGCTTTGCCCAAGGCATTCAGCCAGATGATCAATTTTGCGCTCGATCAGGATTATTATGCGGCGCGGGAATTAAATTTCAAAACTTATGACTTGCACAAATGGCTGTATATAGAAGGTAATCCTGTAGGTATTAAATCTGCGATGGAAATCCTGGGGTATGGTACTAACGAAGTCAGACTACCACTTTCCCCTTTATCTGATGGCAATTATGCCAAACTCAAGGAAGAATTAATGAAAATTGTAAAGGCCCTCGATATTGGGTAAGGACCTCGATGACATGTCGAAAATGGGCATCAGAACACCTCACTTATTTTATAACCGATATATGCTATATAGCATAAAATAAAGATGATCCCTTCCACACGGGTCACTTTGTGACGATCCAACGTGTAAGCCGAAATCAGAAGCACAACACTGGCAAAAATACAAGCGAGCAAATCAAAATCGGTGATATCACCTTTGGGCAATGGAGAGATAATCGCACTTGTGCCTAAAATAAAAAATATATTAAATATATTACTACCCACAATATTACCCACAGCTATGTCTGAATTTCTCTTCAAAGCTGCCACCACGCTGGTGGCAAGTTCAGGCAATGATGTACCAATAGCTACAATAGTCAGCCCAATGATCGCCTTGCTCATCCCGAATCCTTCAGCAATGCCAACGGCTGCATCTACAAAAAACTTACCACCACCCACCAACAATATCAATCCAGTAATAATGAAAATTACTGCTTTTGCTACAGTCATTTTTTGTATTTGCAGGTCCTCATCTTCACCGCTACTCTTAGCCAGATGCAACATATAATACATAAATATTGTCATAAAACCCAACAAAATAATACCATCAGCCAAAGAAATAATATCTTTTTGATGACCGGAAAACTTGATATCATTGATCATCAGGTATAGTACAATGGCTGCCAAAAGGCTCAGGGGAATCTCTTTCAATACCGTATTTCTCAAGATGGTTAATGGAAAAATTGTTGCTGTAACTCCCAATATAAAAAGGATGTTTACAATATTACTTCCCACCACGTTTCCTATAGCAATTTCTGCATTTCCTGTATATGCTGAATAGGCACTCACGGCAAGCTCAGGTGAAGAAGTACCAAATGCGACAATAGTCAGTCCAATCACAATGTTAGGTATGTTATATTTTTTTGCCAACGAAGAAGCACCATCGACCATAAAGTTAGCTCCATATATGATCGCAGTCAGACTTGCGACAAGAATGATAAAATTCAACATTCCAAATAAAACTTTACCTGCAAAGATAAAGCTCTATCAGGTTATTTCTCTAGAATTTAAAAAATATCGTTTAGTTAAGTTTTAATTTAGCTTAAAATAGATCTAATGTTAAAACTACACTTGGCTTACTTGATAACCAATATATAAAACATAACAAATTAAAAAAAACACTCCTTCTAATTTGGTAATTTTTTGTCTTCCCAAAACATAACAAGTACCAAATAATAAAACACTGGCAATAATACAAACGTACATATCAATATCAGTAATATTCCCCTTTGGTAATGGAGAAATTAAAGCACTTGAACCTAAAATAAAGAAAATATTAAAAATATTACTTCCTACAATATTTCCAACAGCTATGTCAGAATTTTTCTTCAAAGCAGCGACTACACTTGTGGCTAATTCTGGTAATGAAGTACCCGCTGCTACAATTGTCAGACCAACTACTGCCTGACTCATTCCAAATCCAAGCGCTAACTTTACTGCATTATCCACAAATATTTTACCACCTCCAACTAACAAAACCAATCCTGCAAGTATCAACAATACTGATTTATTTTAGTCATATCTTTTATTGTAAGGTCCTCATCTTCTCCGCTATTTTTAGTAAGATGAACCAGGTAGTACATAAAAATTATAAAAAAGGACAAAAGAATTAAACCGTCCGCAAAAGAAACTATATTTTCGGTCCCTTGAGAAAGAGAAATGTCATTGACAAGTAAATAAACAACAATGGCTGCTAAAAGACTCAGCGGTATTTCCTTTAATACTGTATTTTTCAATATTGTAAGTGGAAAGATTATAGAAGAAACCCCAAGAATAAAAAAAATGTTAAAAATATTGCTTCCTATTACATTTCCGATCGCAATATCTGAATTTCCAGTATATGCGGCATACGTACTTACTATAAATTCTGGAGCCGATGTCCCGAATGCAACAACAGTCAAACCAATAACAATATTTGGAATACCATATTTTTTTGCTAAGGATGATGCCCCGTCAACTAGAAGATTGGCACCATAAACGACCACAGACAAGCCAAGAATTAAGAGTAAAAAACTAATCATATTATAAATTTTTGCATTTCAATATTACTTATAAAATTTGACGGTAAAGATAATTGTTTACCCTTAGATTTTTGCGAAATTTAGTTACTAACTAATTTTCCAGCGCATAAATTCGTTCCAAATTTTTACTCTCCACTGCAATGACCAACTCTACAATCATGTTTTTTTCTTTATCAGATAAGTTATGGAAGAGACCATAACCAGCATTAAGGATTTCATAACCCGTCTTGATGCCTATTATATCAGTCTCAGTATAAATATCGGGCTTCTTTTTCATTTTAGTGATCAATTCACTGATCACATCAAGTCCTTTTTTCAGCAATACTATGTCAGTCAGTAACCTGAACAACTCTTCTGAACTCTCTATAAACGCTTGTACTCTGTTTCGCGGCAGACTGCGTATCAGCATATCAAATTCATCAACAGAAATGGGTGGATTCAGTCCTTTGCGCTTTGCTACAGTATATAATATCTCTTCAAATTGAGTGGCTACTTTAAATGAATCCAATGTATGCATTGCAGCTCTGAGTGCTTTCGGGAAGCTAAAACCCAATTTAAAAGCCATACCTACACCGCTGCCCAAGAGGTCAAATAGATGTTTTGGATTCTTGAAATGATCATCAAGATTATCAAAAGCACTATTTAGTGCACGCCTGGCATCACGATCCGGATATATATAATGCAAAAAGAATTCTCTCAACTCGTCAATGCGTTCTTTAGTAATAAAAGGGTCTAAGGGGACCACTTTTTTGATGTTTTTATACTGATATCTTTCATTGACTGTTATTCTCAGCGTCTCAATGATCTCTTCACTCAATGTAGTGTCCGAAACCTGATTAGGTTCAGTAATCATATTTATACTCATTTCCGATTTTCAAATAAAAGGTTAATACCTTACAATAAGAATACAATTTCGTGTGATTTAGTTCATGAATTTGTAACTTTGTAGTTTAAAAATTAAAAAATTCATGTTAAATTTAATTTTATTTGGTCCCCCGGGTTCAGGTAAAGGAACTCAAGCTGCAAATTTGATAGAAAAATATGGATTATTGCATATTTCCACGGGAGATTTATTTAGAAGTGAAATAGGCAAGAAAACCCCTTTGGGCATAAAGGCTCAGGAATTTATGTCAAGAGGAGAGTTAGTACCTGATGAAATTACCATTGGAATGCTCCAAAACAAGGTAAATGCTAATCCTGATGTGAGCGGAATTATCTTTGATGGATTTCCACGTACTATTTCGCAGGCACGTGCACTGGATGACTTTTTATCAGAGAGAGGCACAGCTGTCACCATACTGGTAGCACTGGACGTACCCGATGATGAGCTGGTGAAAAGAATCCTTCTGAGAGGAAAAACTTCAGGAAGAAATGACGACAATGATGAATCAATCATTCGAAACAGAATAAAAGTATATGAAGAAGAAACTGCACCCATCTTTGATTATTACTCTGAATATGGAAAATCCAGAAAAGTAGGAGGTGTGGGTTCTGTTGACTCGATCTTTGAAAATATTGCATCTCATATCGATGCTTTGTGCTGAAACCTAAATATATACCATTTGGTCTAAACCACCAAACTATTACCCTCAACAATAAATAACTGTGGCAGAACAAAATTTTGTAGATTATGTAAAAATTTGCTGCAGATCGGGAGCTGGTGGTGCCGGTTCTTCTCATTTTTACAGAGACAAACTCAATAGTATGGGTGGTCCCGATGGTGGCGATGGTGGTCGCGGAGGACACATCATCCTGAAAGGCAACTCCAATGTCTGGACACTACTTGCATTAAAATACCAAAAACATGTCATCGCTACTCCGGGTGTCAATGGATCAGGAAACAATAGTACAGGCGCTGACGGAAAAGACATCATCCTGGAAGTACCTCTTGGCACAGTAGCTCGAGACTTTGAAACAGGTAGGATTGACTTCGAAATAACTAACCAAAATGAAACCAAAATACTTGCACGTGGCGGCCGCGGGGGCATGGGAAACGCTAATTTTAAATCATCCACCCGCCAGACACCTGATTACGCTCAACCAGGAGAATCAGGAACAGAAGTATGGAAAGTCCTTGAACTAAAGGTACTGGCAGATGTAGGCCTTGTAGGATTTCCAAATGCAGGAAAATCAAGTCTTTTGGCTAGTATTACTGCTGCAAAACCTGAAATAGCCAATTATCCATTTACTACTTTAGTCCCCAATCTCGGGATAGTCAAATACAGAGACCACAGGTCATTTGTCATGGCAGATATACCGGGCATCATCGAGCATGCACATCTTGGGAAAGGGCTGGGGCTGCGGTTTCTAAGACATATCGAAAGAAATGCTGTCCTTTTATTTATGGTACCGATTGACACGGCAGATATTTCAAAAGAATACCATATCTTATTGAATGAGCTAAAGATGTATAATCCTGATCTGGTGGACAAACCTAAAATACTTGCTATAACTAAATGTGACATCACCGACGAAGAATATCTGGACCTGATCAAACCGGAAATAAAAGTGGATATTCCGTTTTACTTCATATCTTCTGCATCTCAAAAAGGACTGACAGAGCTTAAAGATGCTTTGTGGAAGATGATGAATGAGTAGAAAAAAGCTATAAAATTCATCTCCATTTACCCCCAACCCTCACCTGCCTTGCCTTACTGTCAGGCATGATTATACCGACGAGAATTTGTTTTGAAAATAATTCTGTCGCCATTCTAAAGACGATTAATGTCTTTAAAGACAAGCTTCGCTTCGTCCTTACTCAAAATGAATAAATTGATAAATTAAATTTTCGCAAACCAATTTATTTTGAGTATAAAAATGGCCTTAAAATGGAAGGAGAAGACTCGTTCTTTGATTTTTAAAGAGCCTGTCAAGATAAGCTTGAGACGACCCGCGCTATTCACATTTGATTGGCTGGGTGGCTTTCGCAGTTCCTTAGTTATCGAGTATAGTTTTTTACTCGATTCTTGTCATTGGCGAGACCACCCAGTCACCTTTTCCAAAATTAAATTTCCTCACTTTGATATTATTGTCCTTCGCATACTTTTTAGCCTCATCTTCAGTCTCAAACATGCCTGTTGGATCGGTATAGGAAATTGGATTGTTAAATGCATATCTATAAGGTGTCCATCCAGGTGCCAGTTCGCTTAGAGGGTCCGAGCTGATGAAGCGTCCCACACTAGCATCATAAAATCTCGCCCCATAATCTAACACCCTTTCAATCTTCTGCTATTATCAGCTGCAATGAAACTTGCTGATGCCCAGCTGTGATGTTGATGAAGTACATACCTTTTGTATAGTGTTGTGACTCCAGATGGACGATGTGTTCTCCTTGGGAATAATATTCATTGTCACGAAGTGTCCTGACCAATTGGCCCTGCATATTGTGTATAGATATAGTAGCTGGCATGCCTCTTTCCATTTCGAAAGTGATGTGTACAGGTGTCACATTGTTATGACCTACGGGATTTGGGTGTACTGCGGCTTTTATTGTTGTATTGTCTTTTATTTGGTTTGTTGCACTCACATGATTATCAAAAACCACATTTTCATCGCCTTGTTTATAAGGTACATACAAGAGCGGCAGATAGTACATCTCATCATTTGTCTTTTCTCCCCAGGATACTGCTTTTAATGGATTGTTGGGATTGTTGGGATTGTTTTTGGTATTGTCGTAGGTGGCAAATGCTCTGATTTTACTACCTTTTTTAGCTATTTTGTATTTGTCAAAATAGTAGCCGCCTTGCCAGTTGAAATCCCAGTCATTGATTTTGATCAGGTTTGTCTTTGAACCATCAGGATTTTCTATAAAGACCTCCCAGTTTTTTCCCAATAAATGCATGTGGGGAAATATGCCTATCAGGCTAACATCTGAGGGTACAGAGTATACTCCTTCAAACTTTTTGACCTGATTTGCCTGGATCACAAAACTGGCCGCACCTGTGACTAAGTTGAAGGGAAGCATGATATAATCCTTGACCGTACGGTCTATCACTTCATTATCTTTGGCAAAAAATATATTTACACTTGAAGAGTCGGCTTCATCTACACTCCACGGTGCATAATGCATCTGTATGACCAGGTCACTATTGGCCGGAAGAATTTGAGCAAGTCCGTCAGGAAAGTTTCTGGGTTTCTGCCCCGGTACATATCCGGGGTATTGTTCTCTGTTGATTACTTCCAAGACGTTGAAATCAGAGTTATCATTGGCTGAAAATCCGTATTCTAGAGTCTTCTCATCATATTGTCGTGCTTTTCCGGACTGGTCAGCAAAAAAGAGGGCATGATGTACTATCTTTTTATTACCGGGGCGGAGCTCAATAGCTTTGATTTTTTTGCTTTCAGTCAGTCCTGTGGGAATCACAAAATAACGATATTCATCTTTACCATTTCCTTTATGGATGTAGGATTTTTTGAAAGGCAAAACCAAATCCGGATTGCCAAGTAATGAATTGACTGGAAATTCTGGTAGTTTGGGCGTGTTGGCAGGATTTCCTTCCGGTGAGCCTGCATCCACCCAATCTGAAATGGTTTTGATCTGTGATGATGATAAGTAGTTTTCATCCACAAATCTTGAATATGTTTGATCGGCCTTCCACGGAGGCATGATTTTTTTTGTGGTGACATACTTGATGGTCGATGCCCAGTTTTTGACTTCTTCATAGTTGGTGAGTGTCATCGGACCTATTTCGCCTTGACGGTGACATACGGTACAATGTTTGAATATTATGGGAGCTACATCTTTTGAAAATGTTGGCTGAGCCTCGATCGAAATGGATGAAACTACAGACAACAGAATGATTAAAAGTTTATTATACATAATAATTAAATTTAATTTAAAGCATCGTTAAAATTAATAAAACAACCTACAGGTTTAGTTTCCCTGATAGCAGGAATTTGATTTTTTAGTGTTGCATCCAATGCGTCACGCAGGTAGTGATTGGTGATATGTTGTCTTCTTTTACCCGGAGAATAAAATAGGTCATTGATAGCACCTCTATAAATGATCTCTTTTGTTGTCTCATTGTAGACTATGACTTCTGGCAGGATAGTGGCATCGAGTTTTGTTGCTTGTGTTTTGAAGTAATCTGTTTTTGTCTTAAATTTTATGTTGTATTTTTCCTTAAATGCGTCTATTCCTTTTTTCTTTGATGAAAAATTGGGAAATAATCCGACAAAACCAAACGCATCACCATACTCTTCATAGATGGCATTCATTTCGGGTGATATTTCCTGACATATTCTGCATTCGTCAAGTAAAAACATGTACACAGTGATACTGTCTCTGCTATGTATCAGAAAAGCCTGAAAAATCAATACACCAAAAATAACAAATGATTTTTTCAAAATAGATAAAGTATTTAGTATTTACTAAAAAACTCTACAAATATAGGGAATATTGTATTATAAAGTTAGAAGACAATTTGTTTTAGTAAAAGTTTAATTTTAAACATACTCTTATCTAAACGTCGTGGTGTAATTTTTTTTTCAAAATATAGAACACCTGGTTTGGAAAATTTATTTTCGATAATGAAGGTATTTATATTAAAAAATAGAAAAAACAAAGTATTTTTGCAGCCTGATAAAAAGCCCGGGTGCTGAAATTGGTAGACAGGCATGTTTGAGGGGCATGTGTTCGTTAGGACGTGCGGGTTCAAGTCCCGCTCCGGGCACCATCACATCAAGTTAAATTCTTACGGAAATGGTATCGTAACAGGTACCTTTTTTTTTGTATGAAGAACTATCTCTAATTCCTACTTTCAGGCTGATTTTATTATATTTGCTGTGGCAAATAATATTTTTATGAATAAGAATATCAAAAGATTGCATACTATGGCATCTCGTGACCATAGAATGATCATAGGTCTTATGTCAGGCACCTCACTGGATGGGCTCGATATAGCTCTTTGTAAAGTGTCCGGAGCCGGCAGAAATACTCAAGTCAGCCTTATGGCATTTCAGACGACGGATTATTCGGACGAAATAAAAAATAGAATAAAAGAAATATTTGCCAAGGAGACTATCAATTTTCCATACATGGCTATGCTCAACGAATGGATTGGCTTGCTCCACGGTGAGATGATCAATGCTTTTTTGAAAAAAATTAAGATAGACCGGACACAAGTAGATCTTATAGCCAGTCATGGTCAAACAGTGATGCACGCTCCGAAGCACCAGCACATGCAGGAAGGATTTCCAAATACAACATTGCAAATAGGCGATGGTGACCATATAGCTGTTAAAACGGGGATCATTACAGTCAGTGATTTCAGACAAAAACATCTTGCTGCCGGTGGTGAAGGAGCTCCACTCGCAGTATATGGTGATTATCTCATCTTTTCAGAACCTGCGGAAGACCGTATTATGCTCAATATGGGTGGAATTGGCAATTTTACATATCTGCCCGGAGATGGAGATGCTTCCAAAGTATTTGTCACAGATACTGGACCAGGCAATACACTTATGGATGCTTTTATGAAAAAACATTATAACCTGCCATTTGATAAAAATGCACACAAGGCATCCAAAGGTACGATCAATCAAAAACTGCTGCAATCTCTAAAGGATCATTATTTCTTCAGATTAAAATTTCCAAAGACCACCGGTCCGGAAGTGTTTAATTTGCAATATGTCCAGGATGCTTTGGATAAAGAAAATCTGAAAGATTTCTCACATGAAGATATCATGGCCACGCTCAACAGACTAAGTGCCGAAACTATCACAGATGCTATCAGAAATGTGATAGGTGCACAGCATTTTAAGGTATACATGAGTGGCGGCGGAGCACATAATCCACTTTTGGTGGCATCTATGAAGACTATGTTGCCAGAATGTACATTTTATATGTGTGATGAGTTGGGTATTTCAGGTGATGCCAAAGAAGCTGTCCTATTTGCTGTTCTGGCCAATGAAACCATAGCAGGCAACCCTGTTAATTTTGGAAGCAGAGAAGGAGTACCATCCGTCTGTATGGGTAAAATATCATTTCCTGAGTGATAAATTTTTTAAGCGTATGTTTAAATTTTTAAGTTTGTAATATTGCATCATTTGTCTTCATGGTGATTGCCCTATTGTTGCTCATATTTTTTGCCCATTCAGTATGGTAATTTTTAAAACCAGGTATTTATTTTTTTAAAAAATAATATAAAACACTGATTTACAACACATTAAAACATATTATAATAAATATTTATATCAAAATAAACGCAAAATATTTGTATATAACTTCATTTATAACTTAATTTGCGTCATAATCAGAAAACATTATTTAAAATGTCACAAATCGCAGAAAAAGTAAAAAAAATTATCATTGACAAGTTAGGTGTTGATGAGTCTGAAGTAACTAACGAAGCAAGCTTCACAAATGATCTTGGAGCAGATTCATTGGATACAGTAGAACTTATAATGGAGTTTGAAAAAGAATTTGATGTATCAATACCTGATGATCAAGCTGAAAAAATCCAGACCGTTGGACAGGCTATCGAGTTTCTTGAAGCGGCTAAATCTTAAGGATTATTTCACAAAAAAACAGGAAGTCCACAAAAGCATAAGTTTTTGTGGATTTTTTTTTATACGTTAAAGGTTCTTCAATTCAATAAAATTACAGATTTTTGCGATCAACTTCAATATGACATATGAGACGTGTAGTAATCACAGGAGTCGGGGCACTTACGCCTATCGGTAATACATACAAAGCATTTGCTGAAAATCTTAAAAAAGGTATCAGTGGAGCAGGACTTATTACCAGATTTGATGCATCTCTGTTCAAAGTAAGATTTGCTTGCGAATTAAAAGACTTTGACGTTGAGCAGTTTATTCAAAGAAAAGAAGCCCGAAGACTCGATCCTTTCGCTCAATACGCATTGGTGACTGCAGAAGAAGCAATGCTTTCTTCCGGTCTTGATATCGAAAATATCGATCTGGATCGTGCAGGTGTAATATGGGGGACAGGTATAGGAGGATTTGAGACAATAGAGCATGATCTCACGGAAGCAGCACACTGGACTGGAGAACCGAGATACAGCCCCTTTCTTATCCCAAAACTCATAGGGGATATTGCTCCCGGACACATATCTATAAAGTATGGATTCAGAGGGATCAATTACGGTACTGTCTCGGCCTGTGCATCATCAACTCATGCTCTCATCTCCTCGTTTGACTATATCAGAATGGGTCGGGCGGACATCATGATCACTGGTGGTTCTGAAGCAGCTATCACCCGTGCGAGCGTGGGAGGATTTTCTGCTATGAAGGCTATGTCAGAAAGAAATGACAGCCCGGAAACAGCAAGCCGGCCATTTGACAAAGAAAGAGATGGGTTTGTATTGGGAGAAGGTGGTGGAGCTTTTATATTTGAAGAGTACGAACATGCAAAAAAGCGTGGTGCAACTATATATGCTGAAGTGATGGGAGGTGGCATGACAGCAGACGCTTACCACATGACAGCCCCTCACCCTGAAGGCATTGGGGCTCGCAATGTGATGAGACTTGCTATAAAGGACGCAGGTATTGACCCCTCTGATGTAGATTATGTCAATGTGCACGGTACCTCAACACCACTTGGAGATATAGCAGAAACAAAAGCTATACTGGGTGTCTTTGGTGATGCAGCATATGATCTGAATATCAGCAGTACGAAGTCTATGACAGGGCACTTATTGGGTGGTGCGGGAGCTGTAGAAGCTTTGGCTTGTGTCATAGCCATCAATGAGGGTTTTATACCTCCCACTATCAACCACTTTACAGATGATCCGGAATTTGACTCTAAACTGAATTTCACATTCAATGTGGCTCAGGAGAGGAAAATAGATGTCGCTCTGAGCAATACATTCGGGTTTGGCGGACACAATGCTTCTTTGATTATCAAAAGATTTAAGGACTAAAGATTTTGGACGTAATACGCAGATTTTATAATCTTTATTTTTCAGAAGATAAAGAGCTTACCGAAAGACTAAAACCGATATTGGGTTTTACTCCTGCCAGGATTAGTTTGTTTAAGACAGCTTTTTATCATAAGTCTATGACCAATGAAACCCCTGGAAAACCTACCAATGAAAGATTGGAATATCTAGGTGACGCTATTCTCTCCACAATAGTTGCTGAATATCTTTTCAAAAAATACCCCAACAAAGATGAAGGATTTCTGACTAAAATGAGATCAAAAATTGTAAAACGTCAGACACTCAATGAGATTGCCGACAGGATGGGACTTGACGTCATACTTTCAGAATACAGTATGGGTAAAATGAGCAGTGCTATGTTGGGCAATGCATTTGAAGCACTGATAGGAGCTATATATATTGAGTTTGGTTACGAAAAAACCAAAAACTATGTCATAAGAAATATCCTTATGAAATACATAGATATCATAGAGTTGGAAACTAAGGACGATAATCA
Source organism: Saprospiraceae bacterium (assembly GCA_016718205.1). GTDB lineage: Bacteria > Bacteroidota > Bacteroidia > Chitinophagales > Saprospiraceae > OLB9. The sequence goes on along the minus strand of JADKEB010000017.1, from coordinate 109,675 downwards.
TAAATCAATCCTACTCGAATGGTGTCAAAAAAACGGGAAAGAGATCAATTTTACTACCATAGCAAAATTTAAATTGGATAAAAGGGACTGCTTCAAAGTGGCTGTAGTAGTAGAAGGCCAGGAAATTTCCACTGCAGAAGATTTTAATAAAAAATCTGCAGAACAAACTGCCGCCAGCAAAGCCATCGAATTACTAAAAATACCTGTCACTCCCTGATTTTCTTAAGTGAAGTATCATTAAAAAAGGCAGTTGACCAGACATATAAAATTTATTAAATTGGGAAATTCTAAGAAATTTTGATTCACAAAAACTCTTTCGGCATACAATATTGGTAATTTAGAAGAAATGGATTCACTCACACAAATAGTCCTTGGAGCAGCAGTAGCTGAAGCCAGTCTTGGCAAAAAGATAGGTAACAGGGCTATGGTTTGGGGTGCTATTGCGGGGACATTGCCCGATCTGGATGTCATTGCCAATGGATTCATGTCACCAGTTGATGCACTGGCATTTCATCGCGGCCCTACACATTCGGCTTTATATTTATTTATAACTTCATTCATTTTAGGGTGGGCTGTTTTCAGGATGTACCAATTGCCATATCATAGATGGTTTGGCATTATTGGGTGGAGTATTTTGACATCAGCAATTGGTTTGATTATAGTTTTTTTAGGAACATTTTCACTCGGGAAATTGATCACTGGCCTGTCTGTCATTCTATTATCTGCATGGATTATTTATAAACGATATTCCAGACCTTCCTACTCACGACCATCAGCAGACCTTAGAGATTGGATTACCATGTTTCTTTGGGTGTTGATCACACACCCTATTTTGGATTGTTTTACCACCTACGGCACGCAGATTTTATTACCATTTTCAGACCATCGGGTTGCTTTCAACAATATTGCTGTAGCTGATCCGCTATATACCTTACCGTTTTTGATTTGCCTTATCATAGTGATGTTTTATCCCAAGGAAGACCATCAAAGAGCTGTTTGGAATCGAAGAGGACTGATCATCAGTTGCTTATATATGGGATTGACTATTTTTAACAAAACAAGGATAAATACTATTTTTGAAAACTCAATAAGTCGAGCCGGTATCGAAGCTAAGAGATATACTACATCTCCTACGATACTCAACAATGTCCTTTGGAGTGGCGTTGCTGAGACAGATTCTGCGTATTATTATGGAACTTATTCATTTTTTGATAAAGAAAAAATATTTAAACTCAATAAATTACCTAAAAGCAGACCGGAAAATCCTAATGTATTGCAAACCGATTATACATTAAAAATCCTTCGATGGTTTAGCGATGACTATTTTAATATGGTCGAAAAAAATAAAGACTCTATAGAATATTTTGATTTACGGTTTGGCACTTTCAGAATGAAGTCAACGGATCCGGATCAGTTTGTATTTAAATTCAATCTTACAAAAAATTCAAAAGGGGAATATATACTTAAGAATCAGGGAGAAAGACCACGAGATGCCAATTTTGGAGAAGCTTTTAGCGCATTATGGGATAGGATACTGGGAATTGGCTTGGATGAAGACCCTTCCAAAAAGATATAGTCTTATTTGTAGTGATGATTATTTCTGTAGGTTTAATGACACTACTTAGCAGATTCACTCATTCGTTCACACCTTTTTATACACATGCTTTGTGATTAATACCAATTTTTCCTAAAAACGACATATCTTTGTGTAATGAATAAGCAAGATCATATTAATTTTTGGTTGAGGTCGGGAAATGAAAATTGGGAGGCTGCCACTTTGCTGATGCAGGGCGGGAAAAATGTAGAAGCTCTGTTTATGTTTTGTTTTGCGGTAGAAAAATATATAAAAGATAATTGGTTTAATGACAACATAAAGAATATACCTCCCAGAATACACGATTTACAATCTATCTATTCGCAAACGGATTTAGATTTAGAGCCTGATTTGATTGATTTTTTGGACACTATCAACAGGTGGAATATTGAAGGCAGGTATCCTGACTTCAAGTTTAGTTTATATAGATTAGCCACAGAAGAATATACAAGTAAACAATTTCAAAAGTTAAACTCCTTAAAGTCATGCTTACTAGAAGGGTTTTAGAAACATTGTTACATGATTTGATACAGGATCTGTATGAAACAGGAATAGAACCCCAAAAAGTCATACTCTTCGGGTCTTATGCAAATGGTGGTGTGCATAACTATAGTGATATTGATATTGCCGTCTGGAGTAATAAATTCGTTGGAGAAGGTTTGATTGATTTTGAATTGATCAGACCGATGATGCGAAAATATAGAAATTTAGATATCAAAATGTACCCTAAAGGTGCTACTGCTCAAAATTTCGACCCATTCATAAAAGTGATCGAGGACACTGGAAGAAAGCTAACACTTCCTGAAAAATCTATAAGTTCATAAAATTGCCAATCAAAACATCTCCCTGCATTTTTTCAAAAGTATGCGAATATATGATTTCTTTTGTAATTTTACATTTTAAACACATAATAGAATTGTTATCCATGAGAATTAATTTAAAATTATCATTAGTCCTGCTCTCTTTGAGCATCTTGGTTTCTTCATGCTCCAGAAAAGCTGCTTTACCCATCAGCAATCCCAAACAAAATATTTCCACAGACATCATTACTTTATCTTCAGATGATATGGAAGGTAGGGAAATAGGAACAGAAGGTGAAAGAAAAGCAGGTGAATATATAGCCAATAGATTTAAAAGCATTGGTCTTACACCGGCTGGAAATGACAAAACTTATTATCAAACATTTACCAGAAAAAAAAGTAATAATCCTCATGGTGACGATGCTTCTTCTTCAGGCACATCAGTAACGGGCCATAACATCCTGGGATATATCGACAATAATATGTCAAGTACTGTTATCATCGGAGGGCACTATGATCATCTTGGGTATGGACAGGAAGGATCACTCCATGCCGGTGAACGCGCTGTACACAATGGTGCAGATGACAATGCAAGTGGAGTAGCAGGTGTTTTGTATCTGGCAGAAAGCATCAAAAGGTCGGGATTGAAAAATCACAACTATCTGTTCATATGTTTTTCAGGGGAAGAAAAAGGATTGTGGGGATCCAATTATTTTGTCAATAATACATCTATGGACAAAACCAAATTCAACTACATGGTCAACATGGATATGATCGGAAGATTGAATGCTGAAAAAAAACTTGCCGTCAGTGGAGTTGGAACAGCACCGGACTTTGAACCCATCATAGATGCTGCCAAAACTGATAAAATCAATGTCAAAAAAGAACTCTCAGGAATGGCTCCTTCGGACCAGGCTTCTTTTTACAATGCAGGTATTCCGGTGCTTGGATTTTTTACAGGCCAACATGCAGATTATCATAAACCCACTGATGACGCCCACCTGATCAATTACACCGGAGCAACAGACGTATTGGAATATATCTATACCATTGTCAGCACTTTGGATAAAAAGCCAAAAGTTACTTTTACAAAAACCAAGGATGAAACTCAGGGCAGGGTAGCCTTTACAGTGACATTGGGGGTCATGCCGGATTATATGTATGACGGTAAGGGCATGAAATTGGATGGCCTTAAAGATGGAAAACCGGGTCAGTTGGCAGGATTGATGAAAGGTGACATTGTGATCAAAATGGGAGAACATGATGTGGCAGATATGCAAGCATATATGAAATGTCTTTCTATCTTTAAACCAGGTCAGACAGTGGAGATAGTATTGATGCGCGACGGCAAAGAAATGAAAAAACAAGTGACATTCTGATGACCAATAACAAATATTATGAAGTTCAAAAATTGGATAGTATTTGGCCGTTGTTGGTTTTGGCAGTTACTTTGGTGATCAACTGGCTTTTGTACTTTTACCTCAGGTACGATGATCTCATTGTTTTTTATTGTAGTATGGCGACGACTATTTTAATGTGTTCATTTTTACTCAGTATGAGGCTTTACACCAGGATCGATGAAAATGGTGTGCATTACAGATTTTTTCCTTTTCAATTCAAATGGCACACTATCCGACATAAGGATATAAAAGAACATAACATTAGAAAAATTAGCCCATGGTCAGAATATGGCGGATACGGCGTGCGTAATGGAAAATCGGGAAAAGCATATATAATTGCAGGAAATGACGGTTTGCAACTGACCCTTCAAAATGGAAATAGTATCCTGATAGGGACGAATCAACCGGACAAGATCAGATCGGCTGTTTCTGTAAAATAACCATAATGATGGACATCATACAACAACTCACAAAATGTAAGGATGAAACTTTGCCATACTTCCAGCTTGGAATAAAAGATCTTGAAAAAACTTATTCATCCGGTAAATGGTCAATTAAAAAAATCCTGGTACATCTTGCAGATACCGAGTCTGTGCTGCATGAAAGAATCAAAAGAGTCATCTCGGAACCAAAGGTCATCATTTGGGCTTTTGATCAGGACAGATGGTGTGAGCATCTTCACTATGCTGATTTCCCTCTGGATGTAAGCAGACAGATGTTTGAGGCCAATAGAAATTCTATGATCTATCTTGCGCAGCATTTTTATGATTCTCACGGAGCAACAAATTTTGTCCACAGTGAAACAGGTCTTCGTACATTGAAAGATGAATTTGACAAAGTTGTACTACACAACCAATCCCACTTAAATCAGATATCAGCCGCACTAAGTAAATGACCTACGATGATCTTACAAAGTCTTGAATCCATATTTTCCAGAGACCTTCTCAAACTCTCCCGAGAAATTGAGCTGTACAAAGATGTAAATGTCATTTGGCACTATGAAAAAAATATTTCCAATTCGGCAGGAAACCTTTGCTTGCATCTTGTAGGTAACCTGAACACTTATATTGGAGCAGAAATCGGAAAAACAGGGTATATCAGAAACAGAGATGCTGAATTTTCGTCAAAAGGAGTCGAGCAATCAGTTTTAATACAAATGGTCTCAGAAACCATGAAGACTGTAAAGGAATCTCTCTTAAATTTTAATCCTGCATTACTTCACACAGAATATCCTTTGCTCGTTTTCGATACAAAGACATCCTATGAATTTTTTCTGATCCATCTGGCCACCCATCTCAACTACCATCTGGGGCAGATCAACTATCACAGAAGATTGCTTGATGTATGGAAATAAAAGGCTTAAAAGCATTATTTCTCTTTTGAAATCAAAAATTTAAATATTCCAAATAACAGATTAAGGACAAATATAAACTGTGCAGATATTAAGAATATTAACACACGAGTAGAATTAGAATTCAAGCATTTAAAGTATTTGAATGCCTCAGGAGAAAAAAATGTATAACTAATTTGTGTCTGAAAAACGAAGTAACTTTTGTACATCTCCAAAAAAAAATACAAAATAAAACATATCAATGTTAAAAATACATGCGCACGCGTAAGTATTAACGAATATAAAATCCTATGTAATGCTTTGTACATCACCCAAAATAAAAGAAATAAAACAGAAAATGTAAGGGTATAATGCCATTGGGCGATCACAAAGTAAGTGTCATGATACTGGATATCTACCGACTCATCCGAAAATAGTAATACAATGGTGACGACTCCAACAAAAGCCGAAGTCACCAAAAATAAATTATAGGGTTTTACCCGAATTTCCATACCGCAATTATAATTCTGTAAAAGTACTTAACCATAGCCAAAAACAAAACCCCCTGCCAAAATTCATCTGACAGGGGGTGTTGCTTTTAAACTATAACGGTTACTGATTTATTTTGATCAGCTCTACATCAAATATGAGGTCTGCTTTAGGTGGAATAGCTCCTGCATAGCCTCTCTCACCATACGCCAACTGATAAGGTATAAAAAATTTATATTTTCCACCTTCTCTCATGAGTTGAACACCTTCCGTCCATCCGGGTATCACCTGATTCAGGCCAAAATCGATCGGCTGACCACGCTGGACGCTGCTGTCAAATACTTTTCCATCCAGAAATGCTCCGGTGTAGTGCACTTTTACGTTGCTGGTAGCTACTGGTTTTTGCCCGGTTCCTTCCTGAATGACAATATACCTCAGACCACTTGCCGTGACATTAGGGTATTCTGCTTTGATTTTTTCTGCCGCTGCTGCTCTTTCAGCATCAAGTGCTTTTTGTTTGGCTTCCATGTTAACTTTTTCAGCTTCAAACACTTTTGCACCGTCAAAAGCCATAGCTTCAGCACCTTTTCTGATGATGGTAAGGCTTACCAGGGTATCGCCCTGAGCAATGGTATCCACTATGCTCTGACCCTTGATGACATGTCCGAATACTGTATGTTTACCATCCAGCCATGGTGTAGCCACATGAGTGATAAAAAATTGGGAACCATTGGTCGCCGGACCTGAATTGGCCATACTCAAGATACCAGGTCCTTCGTGCTTAAGGGTAGCATCAAATTCATCTGCAAACTTATAGCCCGGATCTCCCGTACCAGTACCAAAAGGGCAACCACCCTGAATCATAAAATCCTTGATGACTCTGTGAAACTTGAGGCCATTGTAATAAGGCGTACCCTCTGATTTTGAATTGTTTTTGATTTTACCTTCCGCCAGTCCTACAAAATTAGCGACTGTTAATGGTGTTTTTTTATATTCAAGGATAGCATAGATTACGCCTTTGTTGGTTTCAAATTTAGCATATACGCCATCTCCCTGAGAATTTAAAAAATCTTCGTTCATTGTTTTAGTTTGAGTATTTTGTTTAATATTTGTTGGAACAGTCCTTTGACTAGCAGGTTTGTTGACTGTTGTTTTTGTAGTAGCGGGTTTTCCGGACGATTTGGTGGTTTTTTTCTGCTGTCCAAAAGCAGCTACACACAAAAGGGCAAAACAAAAAGATAAAATTAACTTATTCATTTTTAGATATTAATTTTTGAAGGCACAAAAGTATTAAAATATTTTGTTATACATAACGAATATCTTTATTTTAAATTTCCTTTAACTAATACGAATCTATCTAAATAGTTCACTTTAGATGATATATGCTGAACTAACGTGAGATGCACATGATTACATATTAAAAGTCCCCTATCCAAATTTCTATCCCCTATCTTCTCAATCTAATCTGAAACATTCATATTCAATCTCGAAATGACTAATGATTGTTTAACTATCACCAGTCTAAATGTACCAATATATACAAAATGACCAAATATTATTCTGAAAAAGTATAAATTTAGGTCAAAGATAAAAATAAAAAATAAGTGAAAAGCTTTCAACATATGTTAGTTTATATAAACTTAACCATGACTTAACATTGGCTTAACATTGGCCCCTTACCTTTGCGGCATCTAATATATACAAACATAAATAATCAAATTATGAACCTAAGAAAAGTATTTTTACTGCTGTGTATTTCAGCATTGACATTTACGGTCTACTCGCAAACCGGTACCATCAAAGGAAATGTCAATGACAGCAAAACCAATGACTTCATGATAGGCGCCACCGTAATGATTCAGGGCACATCCAAAGGAACAACGACAGATATTGATGGAAATTTTGAAATTTTAGATGTTCAGGCAGGTATTTATAATCTAATAATTACAAGTGTTGGATATTCTGATCTCATCATCGAAAAAGTAAGGGTGGAAGCAGGAAAAGAATCTATTGTAAACACATCCATGAGTGAGCAGTCACTTGTTTTAGATGCTGTGGAAGTGAAAGCAAAAAGAAAGACAGATACTGAAGTATCGGTGGTGTCAGAAATCAGACAACTTGCTAATATCGCTGTAGGTGTATCATCACAGCAAATCACCAAAACTCAGGATAGAGATGCATCTCAAGTGGTGAGACGTGTACCTGGTGTTTCTATCTTTGATGACAGATTTATTGTTGTCAGAGGACTAAATGAAAGATACAACACTGTCTTGCTCAATGATATCATTACGCCATCCACCGAAGTAGATGTCAAATCATTTTCATTTGATCTCATACCTAGCTCTGCCATAGACAGGATGATGGTATTCAAAACTCCTTCGGCTGACCTTCCCGGTGATATCGCTGGCGGTGCTATCAAGATATATACAAAAACAGTACCGGATGGTGATAATCTTTCAATGGGTTTTACTATTGGCTATCGAGGAAATGCTACAGGTGCCAATGTCATGGATTATCAGGGAAGTAACCTGGATGCTCTCGGCTTTGGAGGTAATTACAGAAGTCTTCCTTCCAGCTTTCCAAGTACTAAAAAAGTCATCACTGAAGCCAGTTCAGAGGCCGTTATCGACAGATTCAGAAATCTCAATCCATACTACAGTGCTACAAATAAAACAGTGGCTCCTGATTTTAGGGGCAACATCAACCTCAGCAAGAGATTTTTTATCGGAAATAAAGAGTTGACTACGATCTCTTATATCAACTATTCCAATACAAATACCTATCAACAAATGTTGCAAAACAGGTTTTTGTTTGACGAATCAGTGCAGAGTACATTCAATGACGACAACTTTACTAACAATGTCCGTTTGGGGGCTATGTCCAACTGGGCCTTGATCCTCAATCCGAGAAATAAAATTGAGTTCAGAAGCATTTTCAATCAACTCTCATCCAAAGAAACGGTTATCAGAAGAGGTAAACTATTTGAAAATAACTTAGAGACTTCCAACCAGTCCTTCAGATATGAGCAAAGAAGTATCTTGTCCAGTCAGTTGAACGGACACACGAACTGAGCGATAAAACAAGATTCAAATGGATAGGTGGATTCGGATATACACAAAGGACAGAGCCTGACTTCAGAAGATACACTTCATCAAGAGAATTGGGATCAGAAGGGTCTTACAAGATAGACTTACAACAGTTTGAATCCCCTACACTTCAGCAAGCTGCAAGATTCTGGTCCAACATGGATGAATTTGTGGTGACAGGTACAGCTACTCTGGACAAAGTACTGGGTACAAAACATAGTGATAATGAAAAAAATAAGGTTCTCAAGATGGGTGTGTACTCAGAGTATAAAGACCGATATTTCAAGGCAAGATGGTTTGGTGTTGTCAATCCCAACAGAGTTGATGCATCGATCACCTCACAAAAGCCTGAAGACTTCTTCACCAATGATAATTTGAGAGCTTCAAGAGTATTCTACTCAGAAGGCACCAACTTTGATGACAAATATACTGCTCAGAATATGCTCAATGCCGGATATGTAAGTTTCTACATGCCTTTGACGAGCAAATTGAATGCAACCATAGGTTTCAGAGGTGAGTACAATCAGCAGTCTCTTCAAAGCCGTGAGAGAGGCGGTGGACAAAAAGTAGATGTCGATAACAGGATTTTTAGCCCAATGCCTTCACTCAACGCCAACTACAAACTCAATGACAAACATATGCTCAGATTGGGTTATGGATCTACAGTCAACAGACCTGAATTCAGAGAATTGGCACCATTTACATACTATGACTTTATATTTGATGTCTCCAGAAGAGGCAATAAAGACATCAAAGTAGCCAATATCCACAATTTTGACCTTAGATACGACTTTTATCCATCCCCTGGTGAGTTGATCACCATAGGGGCTTTCTACAAAAAATTTATCAATCCTATAGAAGCTGCGATATTCTACAATGGTAGTACTGTTGCTTTCACAGTAGCAAATTCGGAGTCAGCCACGTCATCCGGTATTGAGCTTGAAGTAAGAAAAAATCTTACCAAAAACTTCATGGTACTTTTTAATGCCTCAGTCATCAATAGCAACGTAGTAGTGAGCGGGCTGAGTGACTTTAACAGGTACCTTCAAGGACAATCTCCTTATTTGATCAATGCAGGTTTATTCTACAATCTTCCTGAGACTGGTATTCAGGCCAATATACTCTACAATATCATCGGTCCCAGAATATATGTGATTGGGGACAATGTGTTGAGCTCCAATGTTTTTGAGATGCCAAGAAATGTGCTTGATTTCAATTTATCCAAGACTTTTGGAAAAATAGAATTGAAAGCCGGAGTTCAGGACTTACTCAATCAACCATTCCAACTCAGACAGGATACCAACAGAGATAACAAGATTACTGATTCGGATGGTGTATTCCAGGAATTCAAACGCGGTTCTAACTATTACTTCAGTGTTAATTTCAAATTTTAAATTTTAAATTTTTGAGAGCATCATCAGTCCTTGTAATTTAAGATAAGAGTATGTTTAAATTTTGTTTTTGGATAATAAAATGGAGTTATTTTGAGAGAAAAGAGGCAAATTTTGCAGGCGAATGTGGGCAATTCGACGAAAAATTTAACGAATTTGTAGCCAAAATAAAACATTTTATTGCTAAAGGATAAATTTTAAACATACTCTAAGTCAATTTTTTAAATAAATATAATTCATAAACATTTAAAACATTTTGTAACATGAAATTCAGTTTAAAATTATTTGTATTTCTTTTAGTTGCATCGGGACTGATGCTGGCTTCTTGTGGTCGTGAAGATGAAGAAGACGATAAAGTAGATGTGGGCGCAAATTTTACAATCAAAGGATCTATTACTTCGAATACCACTTGGGCTGCAAAAAACAAGTATCTCTTGGAGGGATTTGTGTATGTAGAGTCAGGAGCAACATTGACCATCGAGCCAGGTACCGTCATCAAAGGGGACAAATCTACTAAAGCCACTTTGATCATCAAACCAGGAGCAAAAATCATCGCTGAAGGTACCAAAACAAAACCTATCGTGTTTACATCCAATCAATCAAAAGGTATCAGAAATTTAGGTGACTGGGGCGGACTGGTCATCCTTGGTAAGGCAAAAGTAAATAAAACACCCGCTACCATAGAAGGCGAAAATATCAGCACTTTTGGTGGAACTAACGATAATGACAATTCAGGTATACTAAAATTTGTGAGAATAGAATTTGGCGGTATTGCTTTTGAGACTGACAAAGAAATCAATGGATTGACACTCGGTGGTGTCGGAAAAGGTACTGTGCTGGAGTATATTCAGGTTTCACACAATGGTGATGATGCGTTTGAGTGGTTTGGCGGCAATGTAAATGCCAAATATCTTGTATCTTACAAAAACCTGGATGATGATTTTGATACAGACTGGGGCTATTCCGGTAATGTACAGTACGGATTTTCATACAGAGACCCAAAAGTAGCAGACCAGTGTACTTGTTCTGACTCCAATGGATTTGAATCAGACAATGATGCGTCCGGTTCTGAAGCAGCACCACAAACCAATGCTAAATTTGCCAATATTTCACTGATCATTGCTGATGGCACACCTGATGCCAAGTATCGTGCTTCTTTCAGACTAAGAAGGAATACAGCTATATCCGTTTACAATACGCTGGCAGTCGGTGGTTGGAACAAAGGTGGTCTTGAATTGGAAGGTACCGCTACACAGAAAAATTTTGTTGACAACAAATGTGATTTCAGAGGTTTGGTGCTAGCTGGTATGACCAAAGGATTGGTATCCGGAGATGAAACAAAACTTAAAGAAGCCATAAGGAAAAACATCTTTGGTGCGGATATAGCTACTTTAGGGTTGAGTGACAACTACAAAGCAGCAACTGGTAAGCCAGGCTTACTACCAAAAACCGGCTCAAGCCTCCTAACAGGTGGTGTGACATTACCTTCAGAATTTGATGCAACTACATTTGTAGGTGCTTTCGGAACTACAGACTGGACAGATGGATGGACCAACTGGGATCCTCAAAACACAGACTATTAAATATGAGTAGTTACTCTAAGTCTTGAAAGGACCTTCTACTTAAAAGGTTTTATTTTTGTATAATTAGATAGGAGAGCCGTTGTGATGCATCGGTTCTCCGTTTTTTATTGGTACTTATTTTATTATCGAAATTGATCATAACTGAATAAGTAGTTGCTCCTGATCAAATATGGTAAGATGATTATCTTTGAACTTATCTTTTGTTCAGTGACTCAACATATGCTAAGGGTAAATTCAACTGTTCAGCTATTCTTTCAGCTGATATTCCATTTTGCAATAAAAGTAAGATAGCATCTTCTTTTTGGCGTCTCTCTTCTTCTTGATTACGAAGAGCTATTTCTTTTTGCCTCTGAGCTTCTTCCAGCAGATGTGTTTGCTTATTCACACGGTTTTCATACTCATTGATTTCTTTGACAAAGTCATCTTCGATCTCCATGACATCACGCACCTCTTTAACTTCCACGGCTTGTTTTAGCCGTCTGATGATGGGCTGAAATTTTGCTGGAAAATCCTGCTCTTTTACATTTAGTATGTGCATATCTTTTGTTCTGTTTTACCTGATCAGATATGGTAAGATGATTATATTTGAACTTACCTTTTGTTCAGTGACTCAACATATGCTAAGGGTAAATTCAACTGTTCAGCTATTTTTTCTGCTGATATTCCATTTTGCAATAAAAGTAAGATGGCTTCTTCTTTTTGGCGTCTCTCTTCTTCTTGATTACAAAGAGCTATTTCTTGATTGCGAAGAGCTATTTCTTTTTGTCTCTGAGCTTCTTCCAGAAGATGTGTTTGCTTATTCACACGGTTTTCATACTCATTGATTTCTTTGACAAAGTCATCTTCGATCTCCATGACATCACGCACCTCTTTAACTTCCACGGCTTGTTTTAGCCGTCTGATGATGGGTTGAAATTTTGCTGGAAAATCCTGCTCTTTTACATTTAGTATGTGCATATCTTTTGTTCTGTTTTCCTGATCAAAAACTGATAATATCAATTCAAGTTCTCCTCGGCGGTGTCCTTTTAACGCAGGAATGTTGATAATAGTTCCTTCATGATACAAGCTTTTTATCCAAACATCAGTATTTTTTATTTTCTCTCCTGTGACATGATCTTTCGCTTCTATCTTTATTTGTACTATCGGATGATCTCCATATCCTTCAAGCGATGTCCCAAAAAAATAAATCGAAAATATCGGTATTCCTATTTGATACTCTTTACCGGTATGGTCTTTTATAATAGCATGATGATGTTCATTCATGTATTGTTTGCCAAGATATCTCCTGAATCTCATGATATCACCGTACATCCTTGTCTTCTGCACTTCGATGATGATCAATTCTTCGTTGCCGGCAGTATCTTTTACTTTTGCTGAAAAATCAAGCCTGTAAATAGATAGATTAAGCGATGTTTTTATACTGTCCTGGGATTTTACTCCACTCAGTTCTTGTGGTAAAAACTGAATGTCAATAATCTCCCTTTGGATGATGGCAGATAAAAACAGCCTGGCCACACGGGCATCTTCCATCATATATTTAAAAACTACATCATATATCGGATTGGCTATGAGCATGATTTGAGCTATATTTCACAACTATACGTACTTTGTCTTACCCGGAATAGCTGCAGGATATTCTCCATTAGCATTGGGCTTGACAGGCATGTCGGCATCCCAGAAAAGTTTTGGGGGCATGATGTTCAGATTGCTTGCCAATGCCTGATCCACGGTAATGATCTGACCACTGTAAGTTGCCATTCTACCCAATATTGAAGTCATGGTAGATTTGGCGCCATTGGTGGCATCTTCAAATTTATACTGTCCATTGCTGATTGCTTCAAAAAGTTCATCATGTTCCACCTGATATGGGTTTGGATCATTGGTGCTGTCATGTTTGTATATAACCTTTCCTTTATGATCGCTAATGATTCCCTCACCGAATCTGATACTTCCTTTGGTACCTATGGCCAATTCATCCACTTTGGCCCATGTACCTGGAATATGGCGACACTGTGAATTCATGATCGTTCCGTCTGCATATTCGAACTCGACGATATGGTGGTCAAATATTTCTCCATAATCCTTACCTTTTCTTACTTCGCGGCCACCTGTTCCTCTTGCTTTTACAGGATGGGCATTTTTGGCCCAGTTGATAACATCGATATTATGAATATGCTGCTCGCAGATATGATCACCGCATAACCAGTTGAAGTAGTACCAGTTGCGCATTTGATATTCCATTTCGGTCATTCCGGGCTTTCGGGGATTGACCCAGACACCATCGTTGTTCCACCATGCTGATGCAGAGACGATATCACCTATGGCACCATCCTGATGCCGCTTCATCAATTCTCTATACACTTTTTGATAATGTCTTTGCAGACCGACTACCACATTGATTTTTTTTGCTTTTGCTTTTTCAGCAGCTGCAAGGACGATTTTGATACCGGCAGGATCAACAGCCACCGGTTTTTCCATAAATATATGCTTGCCGGCATTGACGGCTTCTTCAAAGTGTGCTGGCCTGAATCCCGGCGGAGTAGCCAGAATGACCACATCACACAGTGCTATTGCTTTTTTGTAGGCATCAAAACCAACAAATCGTCTTTCAGCTGGAACATCTATTTTAGCTCGAATATTACCGGTATCAGTCACATCATCCGAAGTCAGGTATGCATAGCTTTCATCTATTCTGTTTTGGAAAGCATCTGCCATAGCTACCAGCCTGACATTGTGCGTGGTAGATAGTGCTTGAAGTGCTGCTCCTGTCCCTCTTCCGCCACAGCCTACAACTGCCACTTTGATGGTGTCATTCACGCTATTGTGAAAAAAATAATCCGGACTGATGGCCAATCCTCCACTCAATAGAGCGGATTGTTTGATGAAATCACGTCTGTCTGTTGTATTCATTTGTATTTTATTTTAATACCGATTCAAAAAAAGTTTCAACCTCTTCCGGTTTTAAAGATTTCCTTGGAACTACCAATCTAAAACCAATAAATGGAGCATCCGCATTCCACCATTTCGACTTGGGAATTTGAGGATCACGCCGATTCCAGACGGATTCAGATTTAGTCCTGTTAGTAAGTCTTAGGTCAGTGACCTTTGATTTATAGTTTCCTCCCCTAACTGTGACAGGGTATCTTTTTGTTTTTTGAGTAATAGGGTCTTTGGTTCCCTTGCTGATTTTCTCATAATAATTGGATTCATACTCATCCATTGTCCATTCTGCAACATTGCCCAGCAAGTCATAAAATCCCAGCTTATTGGGTTTTTTACTTGCCACTTTGTGGTATTTATTGTCAGAATTATCAGCAAACCACTCGAATTCTCCAAGTATCAGGGCATTTGATAAAGTGGCGGGGTCATAGCTTTTTTTAGCTGTATATTCCCATTCAGCTTCAGTAGGTAATCTGTAAAATACACCTGTTTTTTTGTACAACCACTTGCAAAACATCAATGCTGAGTACTGTTGCATACTATTGGCAGGAAAATTTCCTACCTTTCCCATCCCAAGTGTAAAATCGATATACGGTTTGCTGGGACGCGTGATGCCATCGACGTGTGGACCAGGATCTTTTGTCTCATCAAGAAATAGTTGGAATAGGTCATAAGTGACTTCTGTCTCTGCCATCCAAAAATCAGAAATTTCAACAGTCTTTGCTGGCGTTTCGTCAACTTCTGCATCCTTATCAGAAGCAGCACTTCCTAATGTATATTTTCCTCCGGGTACTGAGATCATCTTGAAAGTAATATCACTTCCTTTGATTTTTTGGTTGAAAGAAGTAAACTTATCCTGAGAAATAAGGGAGAAGGGTAGTAGCAATGACAAAATCCATTTACTCATTTTCTAAACTGACTTTAAATGAAAGCCAAATGTACTGATTGTTTAAATGAAATAGAAAAAAACGATCTGGTTTCATTTAAGAAATTTAATTTTTTTGCCAGCGAATCTATGATCCCTGTTTTTCACCTCAGTCAAAGTGACAATCAATGTGGATGATGGAAATTGTTTTATAAGACTTTTTGATTTTTGCCATGATAGCACAGAACAAGCTGTTGCAAGCCAATCAGCATCTGCTCCCGTAGGAGCTATCACTGTAACATTGTCAGTTTTTGATATTCCTAATCCGCTTTTGGGCTGGATGATATGCGAATAGGTTTCATGGCCGACAATATAATGCTGATATGTTGACCCTGAAGTGGCAACTGCCTGATTTTTTATACATAATACTCTTTGTAACACTTCATTTTTATTTGGCAACTCTAAGGCAATTTTCCAGCCACAACTTCCTGTAGGCGGATCTCCTGCCACCATATCTCCGCCTGCATCTATAAGGTGTCTTTCCCATCCGGAAGCGTTTAAAAACTTACTCACTTTATCAGCTATATAACCCTTGGCAATACCACCCAAATCAAAATCAAATTGATTGTTCATTTTGATCAAAACATTTTCTGGGGGATGTATAGTAAATTGATGACTTCCAGTATACAATTTGTACCATGATAACGTATCCGGGTGGGTGATGATTCCTGTCGCTTTTGTCCTTCTCCATGCTTTGGTCAGTTTGCCCAAAGTGATATCAAAAGCACCACCGGACTGACGAAAAGCATCCTGTGACATTGCTAATAAAATCATCATCTCACTGCTTATTTTTATTGGTTTATGGGCAGGAGCAAGATTTACTTTGTTTAGCTCTGAATCAGGATCGTAATCTGAAAATATTTTCACCAGATCATCGGTCAATTGATATGCTTCAAAGATACTTTTTGAAAGACCGGTAGTATCAATTGCATCAACAGTAATAATCATTTCTGAACCCATTTTAGCTTGTGAAAAGCTATATTTTTTTTGGGCATCAGCTTGTAAACGGAATAACAAAAACACACTGATGAGCAGAAAATAATAGTGACGGCCCATTTTCAATATATTTTTTATTTTAGTGTTTTACCAAACCAGTAATCTATTACATGTTCGCCTCCTGAAACATTGGCATAGAGGGAATCTCCCCTCATTTGATACAAAATCTTTTTGGGAAATTCATTGTATGTGTTTTCACAAATAAATGAAGTATCTGACATTTGAGTTAAAACGAAAGAAACCACTTCATCGGCCTCGGACAACAATACATTGTATGACCATTGGCTTCTTGCCCTGATAAGCTGTACATTTTCTTTAAAGATGGTATCAGCACCCTGCAGAGTGTAACTCATTCCGATGTAAAGCGAATCATTGGTTTTGTCCCAATTTTCAAAGGTGGATTGTCCTTCTTTGTCATTGGATCGCTGCCATTTGTTTACCAGCCAGTCAAAGTTCGCTGTACTTTCTGCAATGGCTGTGTTTTGTTTATTGTTGCAGGAATAAATCAGACAAATGCTCAAAAAAATTAATATTCTCATGGTTGATTACTTTGATAAATTGTTGGATGGACAAGATAACCATAGTATACCAAAAAGCCAAACAACTGCTTAAAATAAAATGTGCTGCTTACAGTCCAATATTGAAATATTAAACATAAACTTTGCAACAAAAATCACGATGGGACGAACCGAAGAAAATTGAAGTTTTTTAAATAAATTTCAATACTTCAGTTCCCATAGCTTCTGTACCTAGTATCATGGCAGCAGGTGTGTTTGCATCAGCAATATCTCTGGTACGATAGCCTTGCTTCAGCACCTGATCCACTGCCTGGATGACAAGTTCAGATTCTGCCTTCATGCCAAACGAAATATCGAGTAACAACGCTGCTGAAAGCACAGATGCCAATGGATTGGCAACACCTTTGCCTGTGATGTCATGGGCTGATCCATGGATTGGTTCATATACACCTGTGCCATCACCTATGGATGCAGATGCGAGCATTCCCATCGATCCTGCAATCTGTGAGGCCTCATCCGTCAGTATGTCACCAAAAAGATTGGTTGTCACCACTACATCAAATCTTTTAGGATCTTTGATCAACATCATGGCGAGAGCATCAACAAACTGGTGTTCTACCTGGACATCCGGGTATTCTTTCTCCAATTTTTGGATTTCTTCCCGCCATAAGCGACTCGTTTCCAGTACATTGGCTTTATCCACAGAGCACAATTTTTTCTTTCTCGTACGAGCAGCTTCAAATGCTTTGCGACCGATACGCTCTACCTCATACCTGCTGTACTCTGCCACGTCGTAGGCTGTGTCACCATCATTTTTTCTCCCTTTTTCTCCAAAATATATGTCACCCGTAAGCTCTCTGAAAAATAGGATGTCAGCACCTTTCAGTATCTCAGGTTTTATACTGGAAGCACTGAGCAATTCATCAAATAGTTTTATGGGGCGAAGATTGGCATAGAGTCCCAACTCCTTTCTCATTCTTAACAGGCCTTGTTCGGGTCGCACTTTGGCAGATGGATCATTATCATATTTGGGATGGCCTACCGCACCAAAAAGAATGGCATCTGAATTTTTCATCTTGTGCAGTGTTTCTTCCGGCAGTGGGTTTCCTGTCGCTTCGATGGCGACATGACCGATCAATGCTTCATCATAAGTAAACTCATGCCCGAATTTGGCAGCTATCGCATCGAGTACTCTTTTACCTACTTCTGTGACTTCCTGTCCGATACCATCTCCCGGAACGATCAATATTTTTTTTTGTGCCATATCATTTTTTTTAAAAAGTTGTATAAGTAAAAATCTACATCGTTCAAATTGAACTGCATAGAACTATTTGAGCATGATAAATTATCAAAATTTATCAAATCATATTCAGCATCTTTTCTGTAGCCTTGATAGCAGCCACAGTCTGATCGCTGTCAAGACCTCGGGTTTTGAATTCCCGTTCCTGAAATAGCCAGGTGATCGTAGTCTCACACAGCGCATCTGACTTACCGCCTGGAGGAATATGCACTGAATAGTCCACTAATTCAGGTAATTCCATCTTTTTTTGTTTGTACACTTTTTGCAACGCATTGACAAATGCGTCATACTGCCCGTCACCCTGTGCATGCTCTTCAAACCACTCTTCCAGAATACTAATTTGGAGTGTGACCGAAGGTTTTAAATCTTTGGAGTGGGTGAGGACATAATTTTTTATCTCTACTTTTTTATCGATTTTTTCACTATCCAGTATATCATTTATAATAAAAGGAAGGTCGGCTTGTGTGACCAATTGTTTTTTATCACCCAGTTCGATCACTCTTTGAGTAATTTTCTTCAGGTCAGCATCTGACATTTTGATACCCAACTGAAGAAGGTTATTTTCAATATTGGCTTTTCCACTGGTTTTTCCCAGAGCATATTTTCTTTGTCTGCCAAATCTTTCAGGTATAAGATCGTTATAATACAGATTGTTTTTTTTGTCTCCGTCAGCATGAATACCGGCAGTTTGGGTAAATACATTTTCACCCACCACGGGTTTATTGACAGAAATCCTGAATCCTGAGAAAGTTTCCACGAGCTTACTGACTTTGTATAGTGATTTTTCACTTACTGAAGTCCTGACTTCCGGCATAAAATCATTCATAACAGCAATCGTGCTTGCTAATGGTGCATTGCCAGCCCTTTCGCCCATACCATTGACTGTGACATGCAACCCTTTAGCACCGGCTTTTACAGCCTCAAGTGCATTGGCCACACTAAGGTCATAGTCATTATGTGCATGAAAGTCAAAATGAAGATCAGGATATCTCCCGACCAGCTCAGAAATATACCTGTATGTCTCATCAGGGATCAATACTCCGAGGGTATCAGGAAGCAAGATTCTATCTACGGGTTGGTCTTTGATAAAATCAAGGTATTGGATCACATAATCTTTAGAATTGCGCATACCGTTGCTCCAGTCTTCCAGATAAACATTGCACCTGAGTCCTTTGTCCTTAGCCAGATTCAATACATAGGCAATCTCCTTAAAATGTTCTTCGGGAGTCTTTTTGAGCTGAAAAGTCAAATGATTTAAAGAGCCTTTGGTTAGTAGATTCATTACTTTAGCCCCTGCATCCAGCATCCAATCGACAGAAATATCTCCATCCACAAAGGTAAGAACCTCTACTTTATCCAATAAATCATGGTCGCGTGCCCAGTCTGTGATTTTTTTTACTGCACGAAATTCACCTTCAGATACTCTGGCAGAAGCTATTTCTATACGATCCACTTTGAGTTCTGTAAGTAGCAATTGGGCTATTGTCAGTTTTTCTGACGAAGAAAAGGATACACCATTGGTCTGCTCCCCATCGCGGAGAGTTGTATCCATAATCTCTATATGTCTGGTTTTGGTTTTCAATGTTTACTTTAATAATTGTGCATGATCTTAATATATGGATTTTGATTCAGCAAAAGTCTCGATATCATCTTTGATGGCTTGAAGATAGTCAATATCATCATAACCATTGATGAGGTTATTTTTTTTGTAGCCATTGATTTCAAATTCTTCAACATCTCCGGTAGCAACAATTGTAATAGTCTGATCGGGTAAGCTGACCTTAAACTCCGCATTCGGATTGATTTCAATATTTGAAAATATCTTGTCAAGAAATCCGGGACTGACTTGCACAGGAAGTATTCCCATGTTGATGGCATTGTTCTTAAATATATCCGCAAAAAAGCTTGACACAACGCATCTGAAACCATAATCATAAATAGCCCATGCAGCATGCTCCCTGCTGCTGCCACTGCCAAAATTTTTGCCTCCCACGAGTATCTTTCCTTTATATACAGGATTGTTCAACACAAAATCTGATTTGGGAGTATTATCAGAATTGTACCTCCAATCCCTAAATAAATTGTCTCCGAAACCTTCTCTCGTAGTCGCTTTAAGAAATCTTGCAGGTATGATCTGGTCAGTGTCCACATTTTCAATCGGTAACGGAACTGCAGTACTTTGTAAAACTGTAAATTTATCGTATGCCATTTTTAGGTTTTAGGTATTAGCTATTAAATATTAGGCTTTTGGGTTGCCCAATAGGTGTTACATCAAATCTCTTGGGTCTGTTACTACACCGGTGACAGCAGCAGCGGCAGCCAAAAGCGGACTGGCAAGCATCGTTCTGCTGCCGGGACCCTGACGACCTTCAAAATTTCTGTTGCTGGTACTTACTGCATATTTTCCGGCTGGAATTTTGTCATCATTCATGGCAAGACACGCTGAACATCCAGGTTGTCGTAATTCAAAACCTGCTTCCACAAGGACGTCATAGATACCTTCTTCTCTGATCTGTTGCTCGACTACATGCGACCCGGGGACAATCCATGCTGTGACATGGTCTGCTTTTTTTCTTCCCTTGACGATAGATGCAAAAGCTCTGAAATCTTCAATACGTCCATTGGTACAACTTCCAATAAACACATAATCCACTTTCTTGCCTATCATATTCTGATCTTCATCAAATCCCATATAAGCAAGTGATTTTTCATAAGTGGCAGCTCCACCTTCCACTTCAGAGGACTGTGGTATCTTCTTTGATATACCAATACCCATGCCGGGATTGGTACCATAAGTGATCATTGGTTCTATATCGGATGCATCGTATATATATTCCTTGTCAAACAAAGCTCCCGGTTCCGTCTTTAAACTTTTCCAATAGGTGAGATATGTATCCCATTTATCACCTGAAGGTGCCATCTCACGACCTTTGATATAGGCATAAGTACTTTCGTCAGGGGCAATCATACCACCACGAGCTCCCATCTCAATGCTCATATTGCACACAGTCATGCGACCTTCCATGCTCATCTTTTCAAAAACATCGCCGGCGTACTCTACAAAATATCCTGTGGCACCTGCCGTTGTCAGTTTGGAAATGATATATAGTATAACATCTTTAGGGGTCACCGCTTTTTGCAAATCGCCGTTGACGATGATGCGCATTTTTTTTGGTTTGGGCTGCATGATACACTGTGATGACAGTACCATTTCCACTTCCGAAGTACCAATACCAAAAGCTATAGCTCCAAATGCCCCATGTGTAGAAGTATGCGAATCTCCACAAACTATAGTCATTCCCGGCAATGTAATGCCATTTTCAGGCCCTACCACGTGTACTATACCATTTTTAGGATTTCCAAGTCCCCAATGTGAAATACCATACTTAGCAGAGTTTTGCTCCAAAGCTTTCAACTGATTGGCAGATAGTGGGTCTTGTACAGGAAGATGCTGATTGATAGTGGGTGTATTATGATCGGCAGTGGCAAATGTTCTTTCAGGATACAAAACACCAATGCTTCTGGTCTCGAGTCCCAAAAACGCTACGGGACTGGTGACTTCATGTATAAAATGCCTGTCAATAAAAAAAACATCGGGTCCATCTTCAATATTTCTGACTACATGTGCATCCCAAACTTTATCAAACAAAGTCTTTGGTTGATCTACCATAGGTTATTATTATTTTTAAAAATCGGTGCAAATATCAGATGTATATGCCAAAATATGTTACTTAATAGTCTATTTCTTATCATTACTTCATAACTTGTTACAACGTTCAAAGTTCTTTTTATTTTATAATGCTGAGTATATATTCTTAAATATCAAATGTTTATATTGCAATTGTTGGATTCACTTATTACAGACTTAAACCTGAATCGGACATCTTAATGCATTCCTATACAAAATAGAAGTGAACCAGCATTTTTAGAATACAATCTTACTGCATGCTTTTTTATTGGTAATTACTCTTGCACTCAGAGTGCTTAAAATTACAGAGCACGGCTTTGTATATTTTCTTTAGAAAATTACCGTCTGTATAAAAATTGTGTTTCTGTTGAAAACAAGATAGGCTTTAAGCATTTTGTTGCAACAAGTATTTCATTTTTGTGTTTATACTTTCAGTAAAGATTTATAAATAAGAGAAGTATAAGTACACGGTTTTGACTGAAAAAATTGGAATCTTAATTGTTACAACTTTGTAATATTTTTAATGAATTACAATCAATTTGACAAGACTGAAACAAACTTATTTCTTTTGACAATAATACATCCTAATGAGTATCATGGAAATTGATAAAGTAATTAAACAACAGCGGTTTAAAAATGAATTTCAGAAAGCTATCATCAATCTGTTTTACACTTCAAATCATTTTAGGGATATGCACAGTAACGTGTTTAAGAGATTTGATATTCAAGGTCAGCATTATAATGTCTTGAGAATTCTCAAAGGAAAACATCCCCAACCAGTATCTCCCGGATATATCAAAGAAGTCATACTTGACAAAGGCGCTGACCTGACAAGATTAGTGGACAAACTCGTAAAAATGGGTATGGTCTATCGCAACATATGCCCTGACAATAAACGCAAAATCCATTTAAACCTCACAAGCGAAGGAATAGAAAAACTCACAGAAATTTCCGACTCACTGGAGTACCATTACGATAAATATCACAAACTCAGCAATGAGGATTACACGACTTTGAGTCATCTTTTGGATAAGATGAGAGGGTGATAGTAATAAGTACAAGTCATATTATCGTAATGTCATGATTTGAATTATTTGTTTATCTGACCAATATCATATTTTTTCCGGACAATTTTATGACTTACATTTTACCATGTAAAAATATATTTGTTGTATCTTTGCATCACAAAATTAAGTTTTGAATTATTAAAGACTTTCTTTGATTTTCAAAATTGTAGTGATCATTAAAGTTTTTTACGGAATTTTGTTTTACTTTGAGTATCAATTTTAATACCTAAATATCTAAAATGAGATTCGTAGTGAGAGCTTCAAATACAAGAAAATCAGCACTTTTAGCGACAAATCATAGTCACTCCTATGGTAGTAAAAGGAGCATACCGTTTTGAGTTAAGGCAAATTCGCCCCCCCCATCTGATCTGACATAAATTGTAACAAAGTATATTAAATATAAAAAAAGTAGAAATTATGAAAACACAAAGAATAGCCATCAACGGTTTCGGCAGAATAGGTCGATTGGTGTACAGACAGATATTCAATATGAAGGGTATTGATATTGTAGCGATCAATGACCTTACGAGTCCGAAAGTATTGGCTCACCTGTTGAAATATGATACTGCACAAGGTCGATTCAATGAAGATGTAAAAGCGGGCGAAGATTGTATTTATGTCAATGGTGATGAAATCAAAATCTATGCCCAAAAGGATCCTTCACAGATTCCTTGGGGAAAACATGATGTCGATGTAGTCCTGGAGTGTACTGGATTTTTCGCAGATAAAGATAAGTCGATGGCGCATATCGCTGCAGGAGCTAAAAAAGTAGTTATCTCAGCTCCGGCAACTGGTGATTTGAAAACTGTAGTTTTTAATGTCAACCATGAAATATTGGATGGAACTGAAGATGTCATCAGTTGTGCAAGTTGTACGACCAACTGTCTCGCTCCTATGGCTCAGGTGTTGGAAAATCAGTATGGAATTGTGACAGGTATCATGACTACCATACATGCATACACCAACGACCAGAATACCCAGGATGCGCCACATGCCAAAGGTGATTTGAGAAGAGCCAGAGCAGCTGCTCAAAATATTGTGCCAAATAGCACCGGTGCTGCCAAAGCTATTGGCGTAGTACTCCCGTCACTGAAAGGAAAACTGGATGGTAGTGCTCAAAGAGTTCCGACTTTGACAGGTTCGTTGACAGAATTGGTAACGATACTGAATAAAAAAGTGACCAAAGAAGAAATCAATGCAGCTATGAAAGCAGCTGCAAATGAGAGCTTCGGATACACTGAAGACGAAATCGTATCAAGTGATATTATCGGTACTGAATACGGAAGTCTGTTTGATGGCACACAAACTAAAGTCATCACCAATGGTGACGCTCAGCTCGTGAAAACTGTCAGCTGGTATGACAACGAAGCAAGTTATGTAGCTCAGTTAGTGAGAACATTGCAATTTTTTGCAGGCTTGATAAAAGCATAAGTAAATAAAAAAAGGGTGATCTGTAAGGGTTGCCCTTTTTTGTTTTATATTTTAATTCAATGTCGTTTAGATAAAGTATTTTTACTTGTTTTTACCCATCCTAAATCCTTCCCTTAGAAGGGAAGGACTTCATAATATAGCCTTATCTAATCGACATTGTATTCTACTTTCATAACAGACAAATAAAATATATCATGATAAATTTTAAAGAAACCAATTTTTCAGGCAAACGTGTAGTCATGCGCGTGGATTTTAATGTGCCACTCAATGCAGAATTTCAGGTGACCGATGATACCCGTATAGAAGGTGCCAAAGCTACTATTGCCAAAGTCCTAAAAGAAGGAGGCTCGGTAGTATTAATGAGCCATTTGGGCAGACCGAAAGGAGGCCCTGAAAACAAATACAGTATGAAGCACGTCATTCCTGCCTTACAGGTGTACTTTCCTGATGTAAAAATCAATTTTGCTGATGATTGTATCTCAGAAGCAGCCTTCAATATGTCTTCTACATTAAAAAATGGTGAAATCCTGTTGCTTGAAAACCTGAGATTTTATCCTGAGGAAGAAAAAGGAAATCCTGATTTTGCAAAAAAACTAAGTCAGCATGGTGACATCTATATTAATGACGCTTTCGGGACTGCCCACAGAGAGCATGCATCAACTGCCACTATAGCAAAATATTTTGACAAAGACCATAAAGGTTTTGGATATCTCATGGCCGCAGAGGTAGAAAATGCCACAAAGGTGTTGCATGATTCCGTCAGCCCTGTGACTGCTATAGTAGGTGGTGCCAAAGTTTCAGATAAAATTCAGCTCCTTGAAAGGCTCATCGATAGTATGGACAACATCCTCATCGGTGGCGGTATGGCCTATACTTTTATAGCGGCCCAAGGTGGTAAAATAGGTAAATCTCTGTTTGAACCTGACTACACAGACTTAGCCTTGAAGATTATAGCTAAAGCTAAAGCCAACAATACTACTATCTATTTGCCGGGTGACAGTATCATCGCAGATGCATTTAGTGCTGATGCTGCTTCAAATGTGGTGGCCAGTGATAATATACCCGACGGATGGATGGGATTGGATATAGGGCCCGTGGCTACAGATGTATACTCCAATGTCATTAAGGCTTCAAAAACCATCTTGTGGAATGGACCTATGGGAGTATTTGAGTTTGAAAAATTTGCCAATGGTACATTTTCAGTAGCAAAAGCAGTGGCTGAAGCTACAGACAAAGGAGCATTCTCTCTGATAGGAGGCGGTGACAGTGTATCAGCCATCAACAAATCAGGATTGGAATCCAGAGTGAGCTATGTATCGACAGGAGGCGGTGCCATGCTTGAGTTTCTCGAAGGCAAAGAACTTCCTGGTATCAAAGCGGTAAAAGAATAATGTAAATGACTTTTGACATTTCTTAAGATAAAATAAAAGGGCAGATCTATCAAAATCTGCTCTTTTTATTTTGTGTTGGATGATAAAATTATAATATCCTAATCAACACTGCAAGTACAAAAACATTTGTTTTAATGTTAGCAAATAGCACTCCTAGATCATTTATCTCTGGGGCTCACGTTAGATTAGGTGATGTATTAAAGACTGTAAACAGAAATGAATTTCATCATATTTTTCCTAAAAAATATTTAGAACGATTAGGTATTGATAAAAAGAAAATTAATTGTATTGCTAATTTTTGCTTTTTAAATAATGCTGACAATCAAAAAATTAAGGATAAAGACCCTCTTGTTTATAAGGGTTAATTGCCACCTTCCTCCATTGTTGATATTTTAGATAGTGCCATATGTCCATCAGATGCATTAGACTTATCCTTTGACAATTTTATCAAAGGACGAATTGATAAATTAATTGAGAGAGGGACTAAATTGATAGAGTAACTGTGCCTAACATGCGCTAAAAAGAAAGAAGGGCTTTAGTGCAAGTGCTAAACATAATTACTATCTTCAACTTTCGGAAGAAATTAAGCAGATGTGCTTTCTATTCCCTTCCCTTATTTTATGGCAAAACCAAAACTACAAAACTCAAAACAAATATTTTCATTTAAGTGTTAGTGCTTTAAGATGCACTATTTATTGTAATTATGTTGTAATAACCAATATACGCGCAAAATAGTGTAGTTTATTGCTCTTTATGTTGTTTTTATAAAAAATAGTAATATATTTGCATGAAATGATGCTTTATAATGCACTTTACGGAATTAATAAAAACCATAAAAGAACGTAGGGAAACGCTACATGTAACTCAAGAAAGTTTAGCAGAACTATCAGGCGTGGGTTTGAGAACACTAAAACAGTTTGAAAGCGGAAAAGGAAATCCTACCCTATCAACATTACAAAAGATATCTGATGTCTTAGGTATGGAGCTTTGTCTGAAAATTAAAAATATAACGCCTACTAAATGAGAGAAGCCAAAGTATTATTCAAGAATGAAGAAGCGGGTATCCTGACCCAACACGATGATGGTTCGTTTTCATTTCGTTATCATGATGATTGGTTGGCCAATAACAGTAAGCAAAGCATCAGTCTTACTTTACCTAAGTCTGAAAAAGAATTTCATTCGAAATACCTGTTTCCATTTTTTTACAACATGCTTCCTGAAGGTTCAAATAAGCAAGTGGTATGTAAACTAAATAGAATCGACTGGGATGACCACTTCGGATTGTTGATGTCTACTGCAAAAAATGACAGCATAGGTGCCGTTAGAGTTATTAAAATAGAGCATTAATGAGTTTACCAGTTATTAAATATTGTCCCGGCACATTATCTGAAGGATTTGATTCCTACAGCAGAACCGCTTTGAATAGAGTTTTTCGAGGCAAGAAAGTGCATCACGTTTTGCCCTACGATACTCCGGCATCCAACCCGGAAACTGATGCGTTATTTGAAGAGAATCGAAGACAAATGTCGATATCAGGTGTACAAGAAAAATTTTCTGTATTGCTAGACAAAAACAAGTTAAGGCTTATCAATGAAGGTGAACACGGTACTTATATACTGAAACCAATTCCAGGTGCTGGTAAAAACCCCGATCAAATGCCTGCCAATGAGCACTTAACTATGCAAATTGCCCGTCAGGTTTATGGCATAGAGACTGCAGCAAATGCCTTGATATTTTTTAAGGATGGTACACCTGCCTACATCACCAAAAGATTTGATGTCAAAGATGGTGGCTCCTTGTCTGCCGGGCAGCCAGGCAAATTGGCCCAAGATGACTTTGCTTCTTTAGCAAAAAGAACCCCACAAACCCATGGGGAACACTACAAGTATCTCGGAAATTATTTAGATATATTTGAATTAATGCGCAACTATTTAACAACTTACAAATTAGATGCGCCAAAGCTTTTCAAAACGCTTGTCTTCAATTATCTTTTTTCCAATGGAGATGCACACTTTAAAAATTTCTCCATTTTAGAAACACCGTTTGGAGATTATCGTCTAAGTCCGGCTTATGACTTGCTAAATAGCCGGATTCATATAGAAGATAAAGACTTTGCATTAGACGATGGTTTATTGCCTAGAAGCCTTGCCAAAGGTACGATCGGCTTGCAATTTGCCAAACTATCTGAGAAAGCAGGAATCAGTGAAAAGAATTTTCAAGATATTATGTCAATGATGATTTCTAGATCAGGCTTAGTTGAAAAAATGGTATCTTCTTCTTTTCTTAATGAAACCACTAAAAGAAATTACTTCCAGTCATATCAAAGCCGATTAAAACAACTGACTAAAGTATGAGATATAATTCTTATCTTTTTTGAGTAATCAATCAAGCAAGCTATTTTCCATAGCAATCCGAACTAATCCCACACTATTTCTTGCATTAAGTTTTGAAAGTAATGAGCTGCGGTGTGATTCTACGGTCTTCAGACTGATGTAAAGGCTATCAGCTATTTCCTGTGTTGTAAATTCCTGAGCAATGAGTTTGAGGACTTCTTTTTCTCTGCGGGATAGTTTAGGAAAAAAAGCATTATTTTTTGAGGAAGCCTTTCTCTGATTCATGAGGCCTTTCATGATTGTTTCAGTCACTTCATTTGAAAAGTAAGAATCACCTTTCGCTACCGTTCTTATAGCTTTAAGTAATTCTTCTCTGCCTGTGTTTTTTAAGATATACCCTTTGGCGCCATTATTCAGGATCTCAGAGACAAAGCTCTCTTCGTTGAACATAGATATGGCGAGCACCTTTACATTGGGGTGATGTTGGGTGATTTCTTTACATACTTCTATACCATTCATACCGGGTAGATTGACATCGAGTAATACTACGTCCACAGTATGACCATTGATAAACTGTATTACTGAAGGCCCGTCATAACTTCGACCTATCACAAAAAAATCAACTTCGTCTTTTAGTATTGATTCCATTCCATCAACAAACATGGTATGGTCATCGGCTATCAGAATATTTGTCATAATTTTTTAATTTTTTAAAAAGTAAATAGTTTTAAAGATTAAGTATGTTTTAGAAATAAACAGGACTTATATTATTTACGAATTTTTATAGTATTAATTGTTTTATAAATGTGTATGTCACAATTTTTCACAAAGTTACTGTGTTTTTACCTATAAAAACCGGGGGAAACCCCTAAAAATAAAAATGGGTGTTTACTGCGATGTTTGATAGTGAATATGGCCGCATCTTTGTATCGTCAAACATCATTAAAATAAATGTAATTTAAAATATAAATGATGAAGAGAGAGATTTTGGATATCAGGACTTTTGTTACCATCGTGTTGGTTGTTCTTACACTTACAGGGCAAAGGTTTTCAGAACTTTCCAATAAACAAACTGGTACCCAAAATCTCAAATTCATCTCTGCACCCATCAAAGATGTGGTGAGTTTGAAGTAAGTCTTGGGCGGAGTGTAAATGTTTCTGGTTTTGGAATCGGCATGTTTGCACTCTTTTTTAAAAATAAAGTGTTCTGTTAAAGAATAGGACATAGTATATCAGAAGATAGGAATTGTTTTAAGTACCAGCGATTTTCGCTCTGATCCATGGTGGCAACTGCTGGTTTGAGACAAATCTCTTCTTTTAGTATAAATTATTCTCTTTTTAGGTTTACGGAATGAACAATATGTGAGTCGGGGTGGCTATTTGGGAAAAACCAGTTATGAACGATATTTCATACTACTACAGCACTGTTTTCCTTACACAAAATAACCCCAAAATACCATCCTGACTCTATTATTGTCATAAAAAATTGAAATAACTGCGATTTCTTATCGCTTCGTTTATAAAGATGTAAATACTCATTGGGATTTGACTGTTGCATTAAAAGTAAAAGCTCTCAAAAAGTTGAGGGCTTTTCTTTTTTAGAGTATGTTTAAACTTTTATCATTTGGCTCCAAGCGGCAAATTTAATTTTTGCCAGCGTTATATTTTTCGCCGTACCGCGTCAAGCTCGCTTGAGCTTCCGGCTATATTCAGTATTCGCTGCGAGCGTGCTCGCAGTTCCTTCTTTATTGAGTAAAGTATTTTACTCAATTCTCGTCACAGACGAGACCATTCAGTCATCTTGTCCAAAATTAAATTTCCTCACTTTCGCTCAAACATAAAAATTTAAACATACTCTTAGATTAATTCTACTTTGTTACCTTCAAAAATCAAAGTCAATATCACTTTCACCAACATTTAATAAACTGGTAACCATATATTTTTTCATTGAAGAAGAGAAATGTAATGGGGTCACAATTGTTGGGTTAACCCTACAGTTTCCAATCAACAGGGAAAGTTCGTGTAAGTGGTCAAAGTAGAAATAATATACAATTTTTATTGCAGAATGATTGAATTCACAATTTTTTACTTGAGATTTGCATTTTGTATCATACCTCTTAATCTTAATCCAGGTTAAAATAATTCTAAATTTACTTAAAGGCATATATATTTAAATTGAAAGGAGTTACTAAATTGGTTGTTTTATCTTTTTTGCCGGTATTACTGTTTGGCCAGTTCAATAAAGATAGTATCTACTCTTATGGTGATTTACAGAGAATTTTGGAACTGGCCAGAAAAAACAATGACCAGAATACTTTGGCTGAAGTATATATAAAACTCGGTGACTATGAAGGAGATATATATTCTGAGTATGAAAAATCCTTGGAATATTATCAGCGGTCATTAGAATACTTTAAGGTAAAAAAAGATAGTGATGGTATTCATAAAGCCAATCATGCCATTGCAAGGAGGTACATAGATGCTGGATTTTACACAGAGGCTTCAGGCATTCTTGAAAATCTTATTTCTGTATATAAATCAGATAATCAGGTACTTAAACTTCCATACGTATATTTTGACCTGGGAAGATTATATAAGGCAAGGGGCGATGTTTATAAAGCAACCGAATATCTGAACAAAGCTGTGGTTCTTAGCCAGGCGCATAAAGATGAAATTTTTGAATTGAAAATTATATTCGAAAAGATTCAGAATTTTGAGGAACAAAATGAACTGGATAGTGCTCTGTACCAATCATTTGAAGCTTTCAAACTGAGTAACCTTATAGGCAACAGAGATTTGATAGCCAAAAGCCTCTATCATATCGGTCATATCAACAAGCTGGGAAGGAATTTTGAGCGGGCAATAAAATATATGGCAGATTGTGAAGTGATCATACCATTTCAACCTTACAGTGAGACACGAAAAAGTCTGTACCGTGAACTTGCTGAAGTCTACGCACTATCAGGAAGGCACAGAGAGGGTTTTTTGTACCTCAAAAAGTATACGGCTCTAAATGACTCTATACTGAACAAAAGCAGGCATGAATCTCTCACTAACCTTGCGATGAAGTATGGTACTAAAGATATAAAATCCAATATAGAACTACTAAAAATAGAAAAAGAATTTGCAGATGAAAGGAACAAAGCCCAGCGACGTACACTATACATCCTTGCTATCGGACTTTTTGTAGTCCTTGTATCGATATATTTTATTATAAAATTTTATGATCAGCGCATCAGTACCGCCCGAATCATCTCTGAACAAAAAGAAGAAATAAATCATCAGAAAATCAGGGAACTGGAAGACAATATGAAGATGAATAGCATGCGCTCTGTGATTACCGGTCAGGAAATAGAGAGGGAAAGAATTGCAAAGGACCTCCACGATAGTTTGGGCGGACTGTTGAGTACTATAAAGCTCCAATTTGACAATGTACGATCTAAAAAACAAGACCTTGCTGACCTCAAAGAATTTAACCATGCCCATAAACTACTCGATACTGCAGTAGATGAAGTGCGTACTATTTCGCGAAATCTTCAACCGGGATCACTTCATGATCTTGGCTTGGTCTATGCCATAAGAGATCTCATCAACAGGTTTGAGGGGGAAGGATATCCGGATGTCGATTTCCAGTATTATGAAATGCCGGAAAAAATGGATAAAATGATCTCACTCTCCATTTACAGAATCATACAGGAATTGCTCAATAACAGTCTTAAGCATGCACAAGCCAAAGAAATCCTTATTCAGATCAACACGGAAGACAATGAGTTGGTCATCCAATATGAAGATGATGGTGTAGGTTTTGATCAGAATAACCTGAAAAGAAAAGGTATGGGTCTGGAGAATATCAGATCTCGGGTCAACTATATGCATGGAAGCCTCACCATGGACAGCGAGCAAGGCAAAGGTATGTCAGTACTTATAAGAATAAAGTATCAATAATGGAACCGGAAGATACTATTGCTTTTAACTTGCCAAGCCCGATAATGGAGATTAAAAGTGAAATCCTGGACACTAAAAATATCGCTCTGTTTGTAAAAAGAGAAGACCTGATCCACCCCTGGCTTTCCGGCAATAAATACAGAAAACTGAAATACAACATCTTAAAAGCAAAATCTAATGACAAGACAACTTTTGTCACCTTTGGAGGAGCATTTTCCAATCATATTGTTGCCACAGCCGGTGCCGGCAAACTTTACGGGCTGAAGACACTTAGTATCATACGCGGTGAAATAGATGAAGATAATCCCACTTTGAGCTTCTGTCGGGAGATGGGTATGCAGCTCATACCCGTGTCAAGACAAGCCTATAGGAATAAGGAGTCATCAGAAGAAATAAAAAACATTATTCAACGATTTCCGGATGTTTATCTGGTTCCTGAAGGTGGCACTAATACTTTAGCATTACAAGGCGTTTCAGAGATGTTGTCTGAGATATATGCACAAATGCAAGCTATACCTATTGCAATAGTGCTCCCCTGTGGTACCGGTGGAACTGCGGCAGGTATGCTCATTAATCCAGATTTGAAATCAAGAGTTCTGGCATTTTCATCGTTAAAAAGCAATCATTTGTATGATGAAATTATAAATCTAGCCAATGGTAAAAATCAAGAGTTCCTTACTGTAATAAATGATTATCATTTTGGAGGTTATGGTGATTGGGATAATACCTTATTGGATTTTATCTCTCAGTTTGAGATTGAACATAATATTCCACTCGACCATGTATATAACGGTAAGGCTATGTATGGACTTCTTGATATGATTAAGAATGATTATTTTAATCCGGGGACCAGTATTTGTTACATCCATACAGGCGGATTGCAGGGTAGGGCGGGATTGGAGTACATCAAAAGTAAAAGGAAGAGGTGATTACTTTATGATCTTAGTATTTCAATATTTTGTTCAAATTATTTTCAATTTTTCCCATTTCCTTATTGGTGATGTTTCCTAAACATGTAACCAAACGTACTTTTGAGATACTTCTAATCTGAAATACTAAAATTTCAGATTTGTGAAGCAACCCATTTGCTGCTGAAGGTTCTAAAATAACATTCCCAATAAAATTCTTTATTTTACGGGCAATCTTTATATTCCATTGATTTTCAATGACAGGACTTGGATGTCTTAAATTATATGGTGCATTTTCTTAGGTTTATGATTTCGTAGATTTTTGCGGTCAGGCCGAATGATTTCTCTTGTATTTTCTATTAGCCCATCAATCCTTTGTAGAATGGTTTGCCATGAGTTTTTGTAGAACAAAAAAACCAAATTATCTTTAGACTCTGTTATAAAATAACTGATACATTTTGTCTCGTTCTTTTGCTCTTTTTCTGCGTTGTAAAATCGTTAAATAGTTAAGGCTATTCGCCTCATTTGCGCCTTGAAAAAGAACAAATTAACTTCGCCAATTCTGCACCATTTATTTATTAACAGAGCCTTAGTTACAGACAGTGCATGTGTTTTATTGATTTGTTGGTCAAATTTATTTTCTGTCTTTTCTTTAGCATATTCTACCTTTACTTTTTCTTCTATTGGGTATGACAAAATAGCGCAGAATGTCATCATCAATATTTTGGCATGGAAGTCCTGATAGATGCTGCGAGCAGTCAAACCGCTGAAGTTTTCAACCTCTATGCGACTTTTGAAAAGCTTATATGCTTCCTCTGTTCCCCAACTCATGTGATATAATTCTTTGAATTCCTTGTGCAGATATTTTTTACTATCTACTAATGACGTACACATGATTTCCACTTGATCATTATCATGCTCCATCTTCAATAGTCTGACTTTCAATGTTTTACAATCAGCATTCAGCATTAAAACCAAGTTTCTTGCGGATTTTCTTAGTTACGGTCAAATTTATAACCATTTGCCCACGCTAGGCGTAGTATTTACTACGTCTGAGCGATGCCATGGCTGAGCCATGATGTAGAAATAAAATCACTGACTAAGACCCCCGCTTGGCGTAGGTTGCACCTACGTCGCAGTGTTGCTATGGCTTTGCCATAAATACAAGTACGAATGAACAAATACAGAAGCCATACGAAGTATAGTGTTGTGTGGCTTTTGTGTAATGACCCAATTCTAATCAAAACAATACAAAAGCATCTGAGTGATCAGGGGCATTTTTTAAATAGTCTGCCTTCCATTTTAGTCTGCCTTATAAAAGCGTCGAGCATAGCGAAAACGTGTTCTTTGGCTTTAGCATCCATTTTAATGATGTGTCTAAAAAGGAGAGAGCCGTACAACTTTCGCTGCACAGCTCTCATAAAAAAAGGCGGCGACCTACTCTCCCACTTTCGCAGTACCATCGGCGCTGAGGGGCTTAACTTCTCTGTTCGGAATGGGAAGAGGTGGAACACCCTCGCTATAACCACCTATATCTTTAGGCTTTTCTCTCGCTTATCCATGTTCCACTCCAGATAAGGATTTCCTATATTTCTTTTTTTATCTTTTCAATGACAGTATGGAGAAAAAGTTTCGATTCACAGTCCGTAAAAATCTTTGCTCTTTTTTGTAAAAAAAAAGGAAGCATTCGGGTAATTAGTACTACTCGGCTCCATACATCACTGCACTTCCACCTGTAGCCTATCAACGTCGTCATCTGCAACAACCCTTTTAGTCTTGCGACAATGGAATACTCATCTTGAAGTTGGCTTCGCGCTTAGATGCTTTCAGCGCTTATCCGTTCCATACATAGCTACCCAGCGGTACACCTGGCGGCATAACTGGTACACTAGAGGTATGTCCAACACGGTCCTCTCGTACTAGTGTCAGATCTTCTCAATATTCCTACGCCCACAGTAGATAGAGACCGAACTGTCTTGCGACGTTCTGAACCCAGCTCGCGTGCCACTTTAATGGGCGAACAGCCCAACCCTTGGGACCTTCTCCAGCCCCAGGATGTGACGAGCCGACATCGAGGTGCCAAACCTCCCCGTCGATGTGAGCTCTTGGGGGAGATAAGCCTGTTATCCCCGGCGTACCTTTTATCCTTTGAGCGATGGCCCTTCCATACGGAACCACCGGATCACTTTAGCCGACTTTCGTCCCTGATCGACCCGTCGGTCTCCCAGTCAAGCTCCTTATACTAATACGCTCTTCGCATGATTACCGACCATGCTGAGGGTACCTTTGCAAGCCTCCGTTACTCTTTCGGAGGCGACCACCCCAGTCAAACTACCCACCACACAATGTCTCCCACTTTCATGGGATTAGAACCTAAGCATAAGAAGGGTGGTATTTCAACGGCGACTCCATCACCACTAGCGTGACAACTTCATAGTCTCCCACCTATCCTACACATCTTATACTCAAGCTCAATGTGAAGCTATAGTAAAGGTGCACGGGGTCTTTTCGTCCCACTGCGGGTAACCGGCATCTTCACCGATACTTCAATTTCACCGAGCTCATGGCTGAGACAGTGCCCAGATCGT
Organism: Saprospiraceae bacterium; assembly: GCA_016718205.1. Taxonomy (GTDB): domain Bacteria; phylum Bacteroidota; class Bacteroidia; order Chitinophagales; family Saprospiraceae; genus OLB9. The sequence goes on along the minus strand of JADKEB010000017.1, from coordinate 73,972 downwards.
TACACCATTCGTGCAGGTCGGAACTTACCCGACAAGGAATTTCGCTACCTTAGGACCGTTATAGTTACGGCCGCCGTTTACTGGGGCTTCAGTCAATACCTTCGCTTGCGCTAAGCACCTTCCTTAACCTTCCAGCACCGGGCAGGTGTCAGACCCTATACTTCATCTTACGATTTCGCAGAGTCCTGTGTTTTGCTAAACAGTCGCCTGGGCCTTTTCACTGCGGCTCCATTTTTACACGGAGCGCCTCTTCTCCCGAAGTTACGAGGCCATTTTGCCTAATTCCTTAGCCATGATTCACTCGAGCGCCTTAGGATACTCTCCTCGACTACCTGTGTCGGTTTGCGGTACGGGCTCTGTATACCTGAAGCTTAGCGGGTTTTCTTGGAAGCTTACTTGGGGACATTATCAGGGTCTTGCATGCAAAACCCTGTACTATCGTGCCTCAGATCATCGGCGGATTTGCCTACCGATTCAACTCCTACTCACTTCAACGAACAATTCCGTCTGTTCGCAGTCCTTACGTGTCTCCGTCACCACATCGCAGTATACACAGGTACCGGAATATTAACCGGTTTGCCATCGGCTTCGCCTCTCGGCTACACCTTAGGACCCGACTAACCCTGATCTGATTAGCATAGATCAAGGAAACCTTAGTCTTACGGCGGGAAGGGATCTCACCTTCCTTATCGTTACTTATGCCTACATTTTCTTTTCTAAGCTCTCCAACATACCTCACAGTACATCTTCGCCGACCTTAGAATGCTCCCCTACCATCCTCGCGGATCCAGAGCTTCGGTAACTATCTTGATGCCCGATCATTTTCCGCGCAAGAACGCTCGACTAGTGAGCTGTTACGCACTCTTTAAATGAATGGCTGCTTCCAAGCCAACATCCTAGCTGTCTGTGCATTCTCACATCGTTTGTTCAACTTAGATAGTATTTCGGGACCTTAGCTGCTGGTCTGGGTTGTTTCCCTCTCGGCTATGGACCTTAGCACCCATAGCCTCACTGCCGGTGCAGTGTAATGGCATTCGGAGTTCGTCAGGGGTTGGTAGGCAGTGACGCCCCCTAGCCCTATCGGTAGCTCTACCTCCATCACACTCTCGCCGACGCTGCACCTAAATGCATTTCGGGGAGTACGAGCTATCTCCTAGTTTGATTGGCCTTTCACCCCTACCCACAAGTCATCCGAAAACTTTTCAACGTTTACCAGTTCGGTCCTCCAGTGGGAGACTATCCCACCTTCAACCTGCTCATGGGTAGATCACTAGGTTTCGCGTCTACCCCCACTAGCTAATGCCGCCCTATTCAGACTCGCTTTCGCTACGCCTCCGTGCCTGAAGCACTTAAACTCGCTAGTGAGGAAGTATTTAGCCTTACCAGATGGTGCTGGCATATTCAGACAGAATTTCTCCGGTTCCGCCTTACTCATGTTTCACTAATATATCCTTTCGTATACGGGGCTATCACCCTCTCCGGCCGACATTCCCATGTCGTTCCACTCTCTATATACTAGCTTTTGGGCTCCACCGCTTTCGCTCGCCACTACTTACGGTATAACTATTGTTCTCTTTTCCTCCGGTTACTTAGATGTTTCAGTTCTCCGGGTTTTCTCCCGCCTCGCGGTCGGGTTGCATATCTTCAACATGCAGGGTTGCCCCATTCGGACATCTACGGATCAACGCTCGTTTGCAACTCCCCGTAGCTTTTCGCAGCTTACCACGTCCTTCGTCGTCTCTGAGAGCCAAGGCATCCACCATACGCCCTTATTTGCTTCCTATTCTTAAAAATTATTCTCCGTCCGGAATTCGCATCCCAAACTATTTTTACTCTCGTGTTTCTACTCTTTTCTTTTTCTCCAAACTTGTCAATGAACTTTTTTCCTACTCTTACGACTTCTCCACCTCAATTCCTATCAAGGTACTTCCATCATAATTTCAAATTTCTTCTTTATATATTCTCCTTCCTTCGATGGAGTCTACTTTCTCTTTGGTGGAGGATAAGGGAGTCGAACCCTTGACCTCTAGAATGCAAATCTAGCGCTCTAGCCAGCTGAGCTAATCCCCCGCTTTGACTCTCTCTTTTTCTGTAGTCTCGGGCGGACTTGAACCGCCGACCCCTACATTATCAGTGTAGTGCTCTAACCAGCTGAGCTACGAGACTCTCATATTCCCACATACAAGTCGTCTCATCTTCGCTACTCTTTTCCTTAACGCAGCTGAGCGATCATCTATCTCCTTCTCTCTCTACTTTCTCTCTCTACTTTCTCTCTCTCCCCTCTTTCTCTTTATCCACCAACACGAGGATGCAATACTTAATGCCTGAATATATTTGTAAAAATTCTTCCAATATCTCCCATCTCTCTTCCATCTCAACGGCCTCGCTCTTAAAAGGAGGTATTCCAGCCACACCTTCCGGTACGGCTACCTTGTTACGACTTAGCCCCAGTTACTGATTTTACCTTAGATAGCTCCCCGTAAAGTCACCATCTTCAGGTACCCCAGCTCCCATGGCTTGACGGGCGGTGTGTACAAGGTCCGGGAACGTATTCACCGCGCCATGGCTGATGCGCGATTACTAGCGATTCCACCTTCATGGAGTCGGGTTGCAGACTCCAATCCGAACTGGGACCAGCTTTTTGGGATTGGCTCCACCTCGCGGCTTGGCTACCCTCTGTACTGGCCATTGTAGCACGTGTGTCGCCCTAGGCATAAAGGCCATGATGATTTGACGTCATCCCCACCTTCCTCGCGGCTTACGCCGGCAGTCTCGCTAGAGTCCCCAACTTAATGATGGTAACTAACGATAGGGGTTGCGCTCGTTGCGGGACTTAACCCAACACCTCACGGCACGAGCTGACGACAACCATGCAGCACCTTGTTTCGTGTCCCGAAGGAAAAGCACCTTTCAGTGCCGGTCACTCACATTCTAGCCTAGGTAAGGTTCCTCGCGTATCATCGAATTAAACCACATGCTCCACCGCTTGTGCGGACCCCCGTCAATTCCTTTGAGTTTCATCCTTGCGGACGTACTCCCCAGGTGGCTAACTTATCGGTTTCCCTTGGATGCTCAAGCACTACGCCCAAACATCGAGTTAGCATCGTTTAGGGCGTGGACTACCAGGGTATCTAATCCTGTTCGCTACCCACGCTTTCGTGCCTCAGCGTCAATCAAGGCCCAGTTAGCTGCCTTCGCAATTGGTGTTCCATGACATATCTATGCATTTCACCGCTACATGTCACATTCCGCTAACCTCAACCCAATTCAAGAAAATCAGTATCAATGGCAGTTCTATCGTTAAGCGACAGGATTTCACCACTGACTTAATTCTCCGCCTACGCACCCTTTAAACCCAGTGATTCCGGATAACGCTTGCACCCTCCGTATTACCGCGGCTGCTGGCACGGAGTTAGCCGGTGCTTATTCCGCAGATACCGTCACTCCATCATAAATGATGGGTCTTCGTCTCTGCTAAAAGCAGTTTACAATCCATAGGACCTTCATCCTGCACGCGGGATGGCTGGTTCAGACTTCCGTCCATTGACCAATATTCCTTACTGCTGCCTCCCGTAGGAGTCGGGTCCGTGTCTCAGTACCCGTGTGGGGGGCCACGCTCTCACGCCCCCTATTGATCGTAGCCTTGGTAGGCCGTTACCCTACCAACTAGCTAATCAAACGCACACCCATCTCTAAGCGCCTCAGCTTTAATAATAAATCTCTATATCTATTATCACATCCGGTATTAATCCCAGTTTCCCAGGGCTATCCCAAACTTAAAGGTAGGTCATGTACGCGTTACTCACCCGTGCGCCGCTCTCAAGCCCCGAAGGACTCTACCGCTCGACTTGCATGTATTAGGCCTCCCGCTAGCGTTCATCCTGAGCCAGGATCAAACTCTCCATAGTATAATCCTTTAGCGGCTCTATCTCTTGTTAAAGAAATCGCTACTTTATTCTAATATTTTCTTAAGGTCCGTCTTAATATCTTTTTTCAAGGAAGTTTTCAATATCCTCCTTACCTATATTCTCTTATTAAGTACTACTATCCAATCGTGTCAATGAACTTTTTCTTTCTATATCTCTCCCCCCCATTCCCTTCGGAGCAGGTCTCCTATATATACTTACTTTCTCTCCCCATTTCATCCCCTCCTCTCTCTCTCATCATCTCTTTGGGGCCGCAAAGATAATACTTATTATCTTTACCCGCAAAATATTATCACTTTTATTTTTAAAACTTTTTTTCGAAATAATCTCATTCTCTTCTCTCTCTCTCTCTCTCTCTCTCTCTCTCTCCATTATCCCTTCCCCACTTTTGGGAGCGCAAAGGTAAGGGGAAATTGTATTTACTGTCAAATTATTTTATATATTTTTTTCTAATATAAAAACATATTTTATTTTAGATATATAGTAAATTTATTGTAAATGGTTTAAGTATATGAGATAATGCTATATTTATCCGTACCACAATTGTTCTATACATCGCCATGTCGTTCCCAGTAGTTTTGGTCTTCCACTTCTTCTATAAGACTCAGATAAGACTGATACCTTAAATAGTTGATTTCTCCATCATTCACAGCTTTTGTTATCGCACAACATGGCTCATTCCGATGTGTACAGTTTGAAAATCTGCACTTCTCGGAAATTTTGAAGAATTCTCTAAAATTATGTGCCACATCCATAATTTCAAGGTGCGTGAAAGATAAAGATTTGATACCGGGTGTATCAATGATGCTGCCACCTCCGGACAAATCATACATTTGTGCGAAAGTCGTAGTATGTTGACCTTTTCCGGAGAAATCAGATATTTCTTCTGTTTTCAGGTTCAGGTCAGGCTCAATACAATTTACAAGTGTGGATTTCCCTACACCAGACTGCCCTGCCACCATGGTGGTCTTATCTTTCAACAGTATGGAAAGCTCATTGATTCCTTCCAAGGTGATAGTAGATGTATGTATAACTCTATGGCCAATCTTTGTATAAAGTTCATTCAGAATAGAATAATGACTAATTTCATCATCAGAATATAAATCATATTTATTAAAAACAATAATGACCGGGATAGAATAAGGCTCAGTCATAATAAGAAACCTGTCTATAAAACCCAATTTTAGATTAGGTTCCCGCATTGTTACAATTAATAATGCCTGATCAATGTTACTTGCAAGCAGATGGAGTTGATGTTTTTTCCTTGGAGATTGTCTTACCACATAATTACGTCTGGGTGCGATATGTTTAATAATGCCCTTATTACCTCCTGCATCTGATTCCATTTCAAAATCTACTTCATCACCAACTGCAATAGGATTAGTCAATTTTTTATCATCCAATTTTAGTTTTCCGGCTGTGCGGCACTCGATGATTGCAGATTCATGAGTTTTTACATGATACCAACTACCCGTAGATTTGACAACTATACCTTTCAAATATAATGATTTAAGTTGATTGTAATAGTTTCATTTTGAAGGTGATTGCTCATGGACAGCAATTGAAATTTCTTTGATCAAAGCCGGACTCTTCTCAATAGCATTGCCTACGACGATAATATCCGCTCCTGCACGGGCATTGGCGGCTGCTTTTTCCGGTGTAGAAATACCACCTCCTACTATCAATGGAATACTGATGCTGCTACTCACAGCTGAAATCATAGACTCTGATACCGGAATAGATGCACCACTTCCGGCATCTAAATATATTTGTTTGAGTCCCAGCATTTCTCCTGCTACTGCAGTACACAAGGCAATATCATCTTTATTTGATGGTATAGGATAGGTATTGCTCATATACTGTACGCTGGTCATGATCCCGCCATGTACAAGGATATATCCTGTAGAGATAATTTCGAGTGGACTGATTTTTAAGAATGGAGCCGCAACTACATGATTGCCTATCAACAATTCAGGATTTCTTCCGGATATCAATGACAAAAATAGGATGGCATCAGCTCTGTAGCTTAATTGAAAAGAATTGCCCGGAAATAAGATGAGAGGAATCGGACAAAGTTCCTTAATCGACTTAAGTACGTGATCCAGCATGTCATTGACGACTAAACTGCCACCAATAAAAAAGTAATCGACCCCGGCTTCTAAAGATTTTTCAATAATATTTTGCATATTACCCAATCGCATTTTATCGGGATCTATTAGTACAGCAAATCTTTTACTTCCTGATAATTTTGCAGCTGAAAAGTCTGTATATATATTATTGTCCGTCACTAATTATATTTGATCATTACAAAAAAATTGCAAAACACTTTTTCTACATAAAATCAATGTCGTTTAGATAAGATTTTTTATCTGTTTATACCCATCCCTGCCTTGCCGTTCCGTTGGGCAGGCAGGCTAAATCCTTCCCTTAGAAGGGAAGGACTTCATAATGTGGCATTATCTAAACGGCATTGCATTAAAAATCCTAATATCCTTCCCACTCCAAATAATAATGACCACTAACGCAACCCTTCTTATATATCTTTCCTTACCATCAGGCAGACATATAAGAGTATGTTTCGCTCAAACATCAAAATTTAAACATACTCTAAGCAAAAAGTGCCATAAAGGTAATGAATTTTTATTCCTTTTATTGGATTTTGCTTCAGAGGACATTTCAATTTTAAAATACTGTTATAATACAGGAATGCCTGAGAAAACTTTTTTTTCTTTGATTTCTATCCACCAAAGTCGGAAAGTCAGGGCAAATATAATAATTATCCCACCTGAAATAGCCCACCATCCGGGGTTTTCGCCATAGCCTATAAAAACCCAAACCGGATTCAGTATTGGTTCGAGCATTGCGATAAGTGAACTTTCGATGGCAGGTAAATACTTCTGACCATAAATGAAAAGAAAATAACCCATACCTAACTGCCCAAAACCCAAGATCATCAGATAGTTGTTTTCAAGGATTGTTGGAAGCGGTGATTTGAAAAACCATGGCAAAGTGATCACACAGACCAAAATATTGCCCAAAAAAACAGCTCCGGGTTGAAATTCCGGTTTATTCATTTTCTGAGTGACCAACAATCCGGTAAGGACAAGTCCACTTGCCAAGGCAAGCCAAATACCCAGCCAGTTATCGGGTTTTGAAAATTGCTCTACGAAAAATAAAGCCATTCCCATAAAACAAACCACCACAGTAAAAATATTTATTTTCTTAATCTTACTCCTTATCAGATATGGTTCCAGGATGAGAACAAATGCTGGTGCAGTATACTGAAGAAATATTGCATTGGCAGCTGTGGTGAGTTTTGTCGCCGTGACAAACGAAATCAGCAATGGAGCATAAAACAAACAACTGATCAGGGACAATCTATTGAATTTAAACAGGGATTTTCTGAAAATCAATAGAAAAATCAAAGCGGCGTAAAGACTCCTGTAGAACAAAATAGTGAAAGCATCTTGTGGGAGTAATTTGATAAACAAACCACCTGTACTCCAAAGGATAGCGGCTACAACGGTAGCGATAATGGCGTAAGTCCTTTTGTTGTCCATCAAATCACGCCACTGAACTGCTTTAAGAATCTGGCGTCATTTTCAAAAAGTTGTCTGATGTCAGTGATTTTAAACTGAAGCATAGCTTGTCTTTCTATACCCATACCAAAAGCAAATCCACTATAGACTGTGGGATCAATACCGCAATTTGTTAAAACATTGGGATCGACCATACCACAACCCAAAATTTCAAGCCATCCTGTCCCTTTGGTAATTCTGTGGTCATCTTCGGTCTTTAACCCCCAATAGACATCCATTTCAGCACTTGGTTCTGTAAATGGAAAAAAAGAAGGTCTAAGTCTGATATCTGTTTTTGGGCCATACATCTCTCGTGCAAAATACAACAATGTCTGTTTCATATCTGCAAAAGAGACACCTTTATCTATATATAGTCCTTCTACCTGATGAAACTGACAGTGTGATCTGGATGAAATTGTTTCGTTCCTGTACACCCTGCCCGGAGCTATAATTCTGATCGGTGGCTTTTGGGTAGTCATAATTCTTGCCTGAACGGATGAAGTATGGGTGCGAAGCAATTCTACTGTCGAATCCTTCAAATAAAACGTATCCTGCATGTCTCTTGCTGGATGATCTTCAGGAGTATTCATGGCTGTAAAATTGTGCCAATCATCTTCTATTTCCCTTTCTTCTGCTACAGTAAACCCGATACGCTCAAAAATACCAATAATCCTGTTCATGACTATAGAAACCGGATGTCTGGAACCAAAGGATATGGGCTCACATGGCGCAGTCATGTCTATACCAGTGTTTTCATTGTCAGTCAGAGCACTGCCCAATGAAGCTTTCAACAGCTCATATTTTTCTTCAGCTGACTGTTTGACATCGTTTAGTAATTGTCCAAACTCTTTTTTTCGATCATTTTCTACATTTTTGATCTCTCCAAAAAGTGACTTTATTTCATTTTTTGAACCTAAATACTTTATACGGAAGGATTCGAGATCATTCAGGTTTCCAACTTTTTCGTTTTGTATATTGTTAAGGATTTCTTTCACTTTGGAAAATACATCTGCCGACATGTCGAAAATATTTTTAATCAATAAAGCTGCAAAGGTAATGATTAGGTCTTAGACTTGAGCAATAGGAGTTTAGATTTTATCTTTGTACTCTTAAGACAATTATTGTTTTTGTTAATAGTATGTTTAAACATTTATCATTTGGCTCCAAGTGGCAAATTTAAACATACTCTTACTTATTTTTGAATACATGTGATTATAATCATCTAAAACCATACTTTTGATGCTCAGAAAATACTTAAGAATTTCATGCATTTACACTATCAGGGAAAAGCAATAAAACTTCTTGAAATTATAGCTTTGGCGGGAGTGGTGCTGATGTTTTACGGATTTTTTTTCAACAGAGTAGCCAATAATTTAGGTTCGATTCTCATCGGAATTTATACCCTTACAAAAATAAGTGATAACAGAAAGCTATTTTTTCATCCATGGATGATATCTTTAATTCTTATCAGCGTTATCCCATTATTGAGTGATATCATCATAGAAGGCTGGGAGTTTTATAAGGAGCGAGGTATAATGAAATTACTATTGATCCTCTACCCTGCGTTTTTTTTCTGCTTAAAACCCAGCATTAAAGACCTGCAGAGATTTATGTGGGCCTTTATATTTCTGATGTTTTTTTCGTCCTGTTTCAGTATGTTTCATTATTTCAAAGATTATGATGATATGTTGATGACATACAAGCAGTCGAGAGTGGTCCGAACACTATCATTGGGAGATCATATCAGAATTAGCTGGGCTACTGTAGTAAGTTGTGTTATGGCACTCTACTACATTTATAATAGTAATGATGGCAAAAAAAAAGTTGCTTTGTGGATGTATATAGCTTTTCAAATCATATTTCTCCATATCCTTGGCTCTAAAACAGGCCTGGTAATTCTGTATATTACAACAGCTTTATATTTGATATACCGATTAAAATCTGCAAATAAATGGGTGGTCGTCTTTCTTCTTTCCCTCATTGGATTATTGCCATATGTAACTTACAAAACTATTCCATCCTTTGAACAGAGGGTGAATTTTATTAAATATGATTTCGAGCATTATTCAAAAGGATCATATCGGGAAGGGCTAAGTGATGCTATCAGGTTTTACTCTTTGAAAGCTGGTAAGGCCATAATAATAGAACATCCTTGGTTTGGAGTCGGATTCAGCAGGTTGCAAGACCACACAAATGAATGGTTTAAAACACAAATGCCACAGGTAGGAAGAGAAAGTTATTTTCTGCCATCAAGTCAGATAGTCATTTATTGGGCTGCTGGTGGTATCTTTTGCCTTCTGGTCTTTCTGATACATCTTTTATATCCTTTTTTTGATGTGAAGCTGAGAGGCAGCAAGTGGTTTATGATGTTTTTTATTCCAGCTATTCTGAGTTTTGTATTTGAAACTCATCTGGAAGGACAATTACCCTTATTCTTTTATGGGTTTTTTGTTTCTTTTTTCTGGTATATTGGTATAAATGATGAATGATTCCTCTAAAGTATACATTCTACTTTATAGAGAACAATATTTTCTGGCCGCAACCCCTGTCTGCGTAACTTGGCAGGCAGGCTCAATCCCTTAAGAACGACCCACCCTATTCTTCTTATTGATACACATGTATTCCCTTCGGTAATGGTGTTTATTTTTGTCATTATCAAAAAAAGTGAAATGTGTGGCAACTGGGCTCATTCACTAAGTACCAGTATAATCTCCGCGCAACCCTCATTCCCACGCAAATCGTGGCAAGCTCTGAAGAGCCTGTCAAGCTATGCTTGAGTCGACCCACCCAATTATTATCATTGAATCACATGTACCCCTAAGCCAATGGAGTGCATTTCTTGATATTATCAAAAAAAGTGAAAAAATGTCCGATACACAATCAAGCATTTTTCATGGTACTTATGTACAAAAAATGTAATTTCGCCCTTTATTGTAATAATAAAAATATTCAAATGAAAATAACGATAGCTCAATTGGATTATCATATCGGAAATTTTGAAGGTAATACTGCAAAAATGGTAGAAGCTATTCAGAAAGCTAAGGGCGCAGGTTCAGATATCGTTTGTTTCAGTGAGCTTGCTACCTGCGGTTATCCTCCAAGAGATTTTCTGGAATTTGATGATTTCATCAGGCTGTCAGATGAATGCATTCAAACATTGTGCAGTCATGCTCACGATATTGCGGTAGTAGTAGGTGCTCCTTCACACAATAAAAATCCCAAAGGCAAAAGCTTGTTCAATTCTGTGTATTTTCTGGCCGATGGTGAGATCAAATTCACCCAGCACAAAACTCTGCTTCCTACCTACGATGTATTTGACGAATACAGGTATTTTGAACCTGCAAAGTCATGGGAGATCGTCGAGTATAAAGGACGAAAAATAGCTTTGACTGTATGTGAAGATATATGGGATGTAGGAACTGATGACCCATTATATACTATCATTCCACTCGATGAAATGCAAAAATTTAGTCCTGATTTTATCATTAATGTTTCAGCATCACCATTCAATTATGATCACGCAAAAATAAGAATTCATACTGTAAGAGCCAATGTGCAAAGGTATGGCATACCCATGTTTTATATCAATCATGTCGGAGCTCAGACAGAACTTATCTTTGATGGTGGTAGTATAGTCATGTCACCTGATGGTGGTATACATGACGAATTGCCTTATTTTGATGAGTGTATAAGGCATTATAACCTAAATGAAGTTGTAGCAGGTCAAAAATATTCAGAACAAACCAAAAACAAAATTGCTCTGATACATGATGCGATAGTGTTGGGTATCAAAGATTATTTCAGAAAACTAGGTTTTAAGCAGGCAGTGTTGGGTTTGTCCGGTGGCATTGATTCAGCAGTCACAGCGGTATTAGCTGCACGGGCATTAGGAAATCAAAATGTAAGAGTACTTCTTATGCCTTCTCAGTATTCCACAGGACATTCAGTAGGTGATGCGATGGCCCTTGCCAATAAACTTGATTTACCATATGATATCATAGCCATCAAAGATATTTATGAATCATTCATGGAAAAGCTGAGCCCTGTATTTGGCGATAAGCCCTTTAACGTTGCAGAAGAAAACATACAGGCAAGGGTCAGAGGAATACTTAATATGGCGGTAAGCAATAAATTCGGTAACATACTGCTCAATACCACCAATAAATCAGAAATGGCCGTTGGATATGGAACATTGTACGGAGACTTATGTGGTGGATTATCGGTGATCGGTGATGTATATAAAACAGAAGTATACGAACTCGCTGCTTATATCAATAAAGATGAAGAGATTATTCCGGTTAATTCTATAGTTAAGCCGCCTTCGGCGGAGTTGAGACCAAATCAAAAAGACAGTGACAGCTTGCCCGAATATGATATTCTCGATCCGATTTTATATCAGTATATAGAAAAGCGACAAGGTCCACAGGATATCATAGACATGGGATATGATGCGGCATTGGTGAGAAGAATCCTACGATTGGTCAATATAAATGAATTTAAGAGATATCAAACTGCTCCAGTACTTAGAGTAAGTCCAAAAGCATTCGGCATGGGTCGGAGGATGCCTATCGTAGGAAAATATCTGAATTAGTGTTATGTTAAGGTAGACTCAAATGGTTGAATATCAAATTTTTAAGTCATAAATAGGTAAGTTACTTAGATGTCTGTATGCGTATCAGCTTTGATTAGTCCTACTTTGTCAGATTTACTTCTTCCTTCATTTTCTACCAATTTAAGAAGTTTCAGAAATATATTTAAACCCTTTTATGCCTGACTACCCAATCCAATGCAGGCACGGTTTTGTCCGAAACGCTCACTAGTCCTCCTTCGTCGGCTTAGTGGTCGAATGGCCTTTTTTGACTTAAGCAAAAAATTGAATTGCACTTTTAAAACCCGATAACTTATATGAAGATTTTCCGGATAGCTCCTAAATTGACAAAGTAGTATTAGACACAGAGTTAAATTATAAACACGTTGTGACTGGGCCCAGGTAGATTTTTACTACTAAAAATACCTCCACTTTTGGGGTGGAGGTATTATTATTATTGACTTTTTTTGTGCTGAATACTATGGTTTTACAACCTTAAATGCTTTTTCAAAGTCACCAGCTTTGACATAAATCATTTTTTCAGGATCCATATATTTAGCCATGACTTTATTGATATCTGCAACAGTGAGTTTCAGCATTTTTTCTTCTATAGCTTTATCCCATGTCATATCTCTGTCAAGCCTTAAGTTATTGGCTAGTTTGCCCAATAAGGTCCTGTCCTGGGCTCTGCTTACCATTTGCCCTTGCATCCATCCTGATCTTGCAGCATCCAGTTCAGCCTGAGTGAAGCCTTCTGTTCTGACTTTCTGGATTTCTTCTTTGAATGCTTTCTGAACTTTATCCCTGTTTTCTGGGGCATAAATAGCATACCCACCAAGGCTGCCTGAATCATCGAGCGAGCTTGCATTAAAAAATGACCCTACGCCATAACTGAGACCTTCTTTCTGTCTGATTCTCGTTGCAAGCCTTGAGTTGAGAAATCCGCCACCTAACATAAAATTGCCCATTACCATAGCAGGATAATCAGGGTGACTATCATTTATCTGCAAAGGCAATCCTGCTATAAACATAGCATTAGCCTTATCCGGGGTATTGATATTTTCATCCGCAGGTTTAACTTCGATATATGGGTCCGTGATGCGAGCATATTTTGAAGGAGACTTCCAGTTGCCAAAATATTTAGTTAGTTTAGTGCTTATTTTTTGTTGTTCAAAATCTCCAACCACTGCTACCGTTGCTTCACTGGCACCATAATTTTCTTTGTAGAATTTTTTAACATCTTCCAGTGTTGCTGCTTTCATTTCATCAATCTCTTCCTTAAGCGACATCGGATATCTTACATCACTTTTCGGATATGGGTTGGTGATGATATTAATGCGATTGAGGGCAATAGCCTGAGGTTCAGATAACTGTTCTTCCATTGATGCTAATCTTTCATTTTTAAGTTTTTCAAACTCTTCTTTTGTGAAGGTTGGATTTGAAACCATGTCACCGACCATGTCTATGACTTGCTCAAGATTCTGATTGGTTGTTTCTATACTAAAACTCATATTTGACAGACCGCCAGATACATTGACGCGTGATTTTATTGCATCAAGTTTATCCTGAATCTGTTGTCTGGACATGCTCTTTGTACCTTTGTCTATCATAGCAGCTGTAAGCTGAGCTATTGATGATTTTCCTACTAGTGAGGAAGGTGTTCCATATCTGAGAGTTATGTTGGCATTGACAGCATCACCTCTGTTTTGTTTTGTAAGCAGCGCAAATTCCATACCTGATTTTTCTTTACCTTTGACTGTTCGCTTTTCAATATTTTCAAAGGACGGATCAAAAGTTTCTCCCTGGGCTATAAGTTCTTTGCCTTTGTAGGTGTTGACCAATGATGCCAGATCCGGAGCAGATGGAGTCTCTACCCGGTCTGATTTTTCTTCGGGGATGAACATTCCGATGGTGCGGTTCGAAGGTTTGAAATATTTATTGGCTGCAGTCACAACGTCTTCCAGAGTTACTTTTTCGACAGCATCTCTGTACAAGAAGTATAACCGCCAGTCACCCTGAGCTATATACTCACTGATACTAAGCCCAACCCGATCAGATGCATTAAAGCCAAGCTCCCACTGCTTTAATAATCTGCCACGAGCTCTATCAAGTTCTTCTTTTGTGGGTTGATTTATTTTCAGGCTGTCAAGTGTTGCCAACATAATTTTTTTGGCTTCTTCAAGATTATCTTCCTTTCTGATAGTAGTATTGATGTATAAAAATCCTGGCTCCTTCAGGCTTGGCGCAAAACTCCATACATACGACGCTTTTTTAGATTCAACCAATGATTTATAAAGCCTGCCTGATGGTTCATTGGAAAGTAATTCGTCTATGATAGAAATAGCAGCATAATCTTTGTGCGACCCCGGGCATGTGTGATAAGAACAGCTTACCACCTGTACATCTCCAGTCCTTTTTAAAACTACCTGTCTTTCTCCATCCTGAATAGGTTCCTTGGTGTAAGTGAGTTCTACTTTTCTTTCAGGTCGAGGTATTGGCGAAAAGTATCCATCAATTAGTTTTAGAGTAGCTGCAGGATCAAATTTTCCGGTCACTGTCAATATCGCATTGTCAGGCTGATAATATTTTCTGTAGAAGGCCTGCAGCCTCTCGATCGGAACATTTTCTATATCAGCCCTTGATCCGATAGTACTGTTACCATAGTTATGCCATAGATATGCTGTACTCAAGACACGCTCCATTAGTACGCCTGATGGATCGTTTTCTCCTGATTCAAACTCATTTCTTACCACAGAGTATTCGCTGTCAAGATCTTTTTTTGCAATGAAGCTATTTATCATCCTATCAGATTCGAGATCAAGAGCCCAGTTGAGATTTTCTTCGGTAGCATTGAATGTTTCGTAATAGTTGGTGCGGTCATACCATGTGGTGCCGTTTGGTCTGGCACCACGCTCTGTGAGTTCTTGTGGTATATTTGGATGTTTGGGCGTACCTTTAAAGACAAGGTGCTCAAGTAAATGTGCCATACCTGTCTCGCCATAACCCTCATGCCTTGAACCTACCATATAAGTAATATTGACAGTAATGGTAGGTTTTGACTGGTCAGGAAACAAGAGTACCTTAAGTCCGTTTTTAAGCTGATATTCAGTAATTCCCTCCACAGATGCGCCTTTGGTAATACCTGCTGGAATGTCCTGAGAAAAACCAAAATTGTACATCGCGAAAAAAATCAAAAATAGGGGAAGAACTTTGTGTTGCATGTGTAATGATTTGTTGTGATGATTAATTAATTATAGATAAGATGTGTTCAAAACTAAATTATTTGTTAATTTATTTTCTTTAGAACGATGATTTATACAAAACTGCAATAATTTTTTCACTTTTTTTCCATATTGTAAAATAAGTCTTTAAAATTGTGTAAAATATTTTTTAGTTCAGAATAAAAATCATAATTTTGCGCTCCATTTAAGAAATTGTATTAAACATCATAATATATGGCACAACATAAGTCATCCAAAAAGAGAATCAGACAGGACATCAAGATAAGACTCCGTAACAGATATTACAAAAAATCTGCCAGAACGTCGATTGCTAAATTGAGAGAAATGACTGATAAACAAGAGGCAACTGTATTTTTACCTAAGGTAATCAGTATGGTTGACAAACTTGCAAAGAAAAATACATGGCATAAAAACAAGGCTTCAAATCTTAAGTCTAAACTGTCAAGATACGTCAACAGCTTATAAGCCATAAATAACATTATATAAATTATAAGGTGAGTACAAACCAGTACTCACCTTTTTTGTTATAGGGGCTATGAAATTCCATCAATATGTTGTTTTCAGTTTAATATGTTTTCCATTTTTGGGATTTGGGAGCGCAAATTTCAATCATAATTCATCTGAAGATACTACCAAAACTAATCAATTACTTGCATATCCTATCGTTTTTTTTCTTCCTGAGACAAAATGGGGATTTGGTGCTGCAGGTTTGTACAATTTCCGATTTAAAAATGAATCAAAAGACTCCAACCCTTCTCAAATCCAATTTGCTGCATCATATACTCAAAACAAGCAGATAATACTAACATTTCCTTTTGAACTATATTTCAACGAAAACATTTGGAAACTAAAAGGCGAAATAGCTTATTACAAATATTCTTATAAGTATTATGGTATAGGGATACATTCAGAAGAAAATGATAAGGAGTTTTTCCTTGCAAGATATCCGAGAGTCAAAGCAGATTTTCTAAGAAGATTTGACAAAACTTTTGTAGGAGTCAGATTTCGATATGACAATATGTCCATCTTAGAAAAAGGAAACTTATTGGAAAGTAGTGGCAATACCGGAAAAGATGGTGGTGTCAATACAGGTGTGGGCTTCATAACTCAGTGGGATACCAGAGATTTTATTTACAACCCGTCAAAGGGTATTTATTTAGAAGCAGAATTATATTTTAGTGGTAGATTTATGGGAAGTGAATTTAATTACCAACGTTTCGCATTAGATGTAAGCAGATATTTCCGTATTGCAAACAATCACACTATAGCTCTCCAATTATATAATGCAACCATACAAGATGATCCTATTTTTTATGAAATGTTATTTTTCGGCAGCCCCAGACTACTGAGAGGATATCAGGATCGTCGCTTTATTGATAAAAACATCCTCGTAACTCAGTACGAATACAGATTTCCATTGTACAAAAGAATACAGGGTGTATCATTCTTATCCTTTGGTACAGTTGCTTCAAGTTATGCGGCACTTTATTCAAATCCCTACAAATACTCCTATGGAGCAGGTCTGAGGTTTGTGCTCAATAAGAAAGACAGGATAAGATTACGACTGGATTATGGTCAATCGAAAGATGAAGGAGGGTCCATGTATCTGACTATAAATGAAGCGTTTTAGAATAAGTTTAGAATAAATCACTTTTTGATGGAAAATGGGCTTCACATTAAAAATCATCATTTTTTTCGCGATTCAGGCAAGATGCCTGAAAATATTGCATCGTAGCTAGAAGCTACGACGAACAAACGAAACTGGATAAAAAATAGAGCATAGTGTGAAAACATTAAATGCACCCATAAAAAATGAGTTCTACTCCGAAAACAAATATTTTATGATGATCAACCGTTTTTTACCCAATCCCATGCCTAATCAGCAGGTAATCTTATGTGTAAACAATTGTTTATCAATAATGTAGAAATCAATATTTATTTATTCTCTTTATCAAATACTTTTCTGAGTGGACTCAAAAATGCTTGCATTATCATTTCCTTATTATGATTTTTTTAGCGGGATTTGATTTTTTTTGAAAGCTGGCAAAACAAAATAGAATAAACACCTTATAAATCAATGTCGTTTAGATAAGGAATTTTTCTTTGTTTTACCCTATCTAAATCTCTCCCTTACAAGGGAAAGCCTTCATAAAAATGTCTTATCTAAACGTCATTACCTTATAAATACTGAAATTTTTAGATTAAAATATGATTTTTATCATATTGTAAAGCGGTTGTTAAAATAAAAAATGGCATATATTAGCGGCAGCAAAACAAAACATTATGGCCAGCTTTCGTATACGTCCAAAATTTGAGATGACTACTTCCAAAACCATGGATGAAATCATCTCCCTTGTCAAAGCAAAACTACACACTAATACACATCACCTGCACGGACAGGCCATGCATGATCATATCACTATCAGGGTCAATAAAGATCACAGACACTATTGGTCTCCGCAACTCAGCATTTTGATGTACCGGGAACCGGAAGAAACAACTACCAGACTTGTAGGAGTTTATGGACCCATGCCCAATGTATGGACACTTTTTACTTTAAGTTATCTGGCTATAGGTGTGCTGATCACATTTATATCCATCATAGGATTTTCTCAACGGGCATTGGGCAATGAAGCCAATATATTGTGGGCATTACCTTTTTTGATGATACTGGCTATCGCGCTGTATTTGATTAGCCAGCTGGGACAAAAGCTTGGAGCCGCACATACTTATCTGATACATTATTTTTTTCAGGATGCTCTTGGAGAAGATATTCCTGAAATATAAGGGAGAAAGGAGGAGAGAGAAAGGAGAAAGGAGGAGGGAGAATTTAATTATTACATCCGTTTTCATTTGAGTATAAGTATTTCTATTTTTGCAGCATGAAGCCAACACTTGAAAAGGAAACCCTTATTCGGGCATTTTCGTTGCTTTGTACTGCTAAAGCGATCACTGATATATATGACGACCAGTTCAGACTTGTGTCAAAGTATGTACATGCTACATCAAGAGGTCATGAAGCGATACAGATAGCCGTCGGTATGCAACTGACGCCCAAAGACTATGTGGCACCCTATTATCGGGATGATGCTATGCTGCTGGCTTTGGGTATGAGACCTGAGGAGATCATGCTGCAGGTATTTGCAAAAAAAAATGATCCTTTTTCAGGAGGAAGGGCATACTACTGCCATCCCAGTCTAAAAGATGATGATAAGCCCAAAATACCTCATCAGTCATCTGCCACTGGTATGCAGGGGATACCCACTACCGGAGTGGCGATGGGTATTCAATACAGAGAAATCGAAGGTTTACCTCAGGAGGATGGTGCATTGGTAGTGTGTTCATTTGGAGATGCATCAGTCACAGAAGGAGAAGTAGCAGAAGCACTGCAAATGGCTGCTCTAAAACAGTTTCCGATCCTGTACCTTGTCCAGGACAATGGCTGGGACATTTCTGCCACAGCAGAAGAAACCAGGGCTATGAATGCATATGAGTTTGCCAAAGGATTTCCTGGTATAGAAGCATATAGTATCGATGGTACGGATTTTGAAGCTTGTTATACTACAGTTGAGAAAATATTTAAAACTATAAGAGAAGAAAGAAGACCTTTTCTGCTGCATGCTACAGTACCCTTACTCAATCATCATACCTCAGGTGTAAGAAAGGAGTGGTACAGACATGATCTGGAAGTTCAAAAATTAAATGATCCGTATGACAAACTAAAATCTTCCTTGCTTGAATATGGTTTTTCAGTGTCAGAAATGGAGGATATTGAATCCAGGGCCAAAAAAAATGTTGAAAAAGATTTTCATAAAGCCCATGAAGCTGCCGATCCGGAACCAAACGATCTGTTTACTCATGACTTTGCACCAACACCCATCACAGCAGAACAAGGAATCAGAGAACCAACAGATGCTGAAGAAAAGGTGATGGTTGATTGTGCCTTGCTGGCAATTCAGGAGCTGATGGAAGATCATAAAGAGTGTCTCCTATATGGTCAGGATGTCGGCAGAAGACTTGGTGGTGTATTCAGAGAAGCGGCTACGCTGGCCGAAAAATTCGGGGATCACCGGGTGTTTAATACAGCTATACAGGAAGCATTTATCGTGGGGAGCACGGTGGGTATGTCAGCCACAGGATTGAAACCTATAGTGGAAGTACAGTTTGCGGATTATATCTGGCCTGGGCTCAATCAGCTTTTTACCGAAGTAAGCAGAAGTTGTTATCTCTCCGATGGGAAATGGCCGGTCAGTATGGTATTAAGGGTGCCGATCGGAGCTTATGGCAGTGGCGGACCATTCCATAGCTCCAGTGTAGAATCTGTCCTTTGCAATATCAGAGGCATCAAAGTGGTATATCCCAGCAATGGAGCTGATCTGAAAGGGCTCATGAAAGCGGCATATTACGATCCAAATCCTGTGGTCATTCTGGAACACAAAGGTCTCTATTGGAGTAAAGTCAAGGGGACTGAAACAGCCCGCCGCAAACCACCTGCAAAAGACTATGTTTTACCTTTGGGTAAGGGCCTGATGATACAGGAATCACCTCTGGTGCAAACCCATAACTGTGTATTGATCGTTACCTATGGAATGGGTGTACATTGGGCACTTAATATTGATCATGACCTTTCTGAAAAAGTAGGGATTCTGGATCTCAGGTCGTTATATCCATTGGATGAAGCACTATTATACAGTAAATCTAAAGATTATAGCAGGATTATCGTTCTGACTGAAGAGCCTGTCAATAATTCTTTTGCCCAGAGTATAGCTGCAAGAATTCAGGAAAACTGTTTTGAATACTTAGATGCACCAGTCACAACAATAGGGTCTGAAAATATGCCGGCAATACCGCTCAATGAAGTCCTTGAAAAAACCATGTTGCCCAATGCTGATAAATTAAGTATAGCAGTAAGAAAAATTATATCCTATTAAATGCAACCTCTCTGAAGTCATTTACGTCTTTGAATATATATGGTTTTACTATCATTTTAAAGGAAAGTTAAATTTTGGCATATAAAGTAAAGGTAGTCCCACTCCAAGGCATGACAGGTTCTTTATGGAATGAGGGTTGATGGCAGTAAAAATTGGCTTTTCAAACCCCCACCCCTAAAGGGGAGTCCTGCGCTTTAGGGATTGAGCCTGCCAATGTACGCAGGCAGGGGTTGCGGGAAGATATTTTGCCTTTCTAAGAATCATTCCCACTTCAGGAACCAAAACTTTCATTAAAATCGCAGTAGAACCGAATAAAATATTAATTAATTAACCTTCATAAAATTGTATCCGATGATGACTAGACTTTTTATTTTCACTTTTGCCATTTTTGTATGTGGACAGGCTATGACCCAAAGTAAATCTCTTCCTTCATTCACATCGATCTCGACGAGTGGTAGTGTGCAGGTCGAATTGGTCAAGAGCAGTGTATCCAAGGCTGATTACACCATTCTGAAAGGCGATGAAGATGATTTATATATAGAGGTCAAAGGAAATGAACTATATGTAAAAATAAAATCAAGAAACGGTTTTTGGAACAGCACCAATACCAAAGCCAAAGTGACTGTGCATTACCAAAACCTTAGAAGTATAGATTGTGCTGCGGGCTCCAGTATAAAATCTGAATCAGAAATTGTGACTGACAATATGGATATAGAGTCTTCTTCAGGAGCGAGTTGCAGTGTAGTGATCAAAAGCACAGATTTGAATGTGGACGCTTCATCAGGATCAAAAGTTGCTGTCTCTGGCAGTGCCAAATCTGTCAACTACGATGCTTCCTCCGGCGCCAGAATTGATGCAGCAAGTCTGCTGGCTTCAGACGCTATTGCTGATGTTTCATCAGGTGCGAGCATTTCATTGTACGCAAGTAATAAACTCAATGCAGATGCCAGTTCAGGTGGAAGTATCAAGTATAAAGGTGATCCCGAAAAAACCAATATTTCTTCAGGAATTTCAGGCAGTATCAGGTCATACTAAAAGAATATTGAATTAACATATCAAAAATCTCCGATGGTCGCAGATTGCATCTTCGATCATGTATTTTACGAATCTGAGATCCATAAAAGGTTACAAAATAATCAACATACAAAGATTGCAAAAGTATTCGACCGAAAAGCACATGGCAAAGAAAAATAGCACATCAGATGTAGATGCTGTGATGCGTTATTTTTAGTATTTTGCTTACTATCAACGCATTGCAAATGCTTGATGTATGGGATCGAAGTTACAAACTTCGACCATCAGGGTTTGTAGCAGATATAAATGATACTATTTCGGACGCCATCATCTCTCGATGATCTTAGATTCCATCACTTGATGATAAAGCATGCACGATAATCGCTTCCGAAAACAAGCATCATGAAGTGGTTTCGGCTTTTCCGCCACGGCGGATGCGTTCAACCATCTTCTTCGAACCACAATTCCAACTATAAAAAATTGTTTTCTTAAATGGTTTTGGCTCATTCTCCATGGTGATTTAATTACAATCACTGCATTGTAAATGCATAATTTATGTGTGATAAAGTTTTGTCCGCATCGCTCACCAGTCCTCCTTCGTCGGCTTAGTGGTCGATGGGTTTTCACTTACCCAAAAGCATTAAACCCAGTGACATCCATACCTGTGATCAGCAGATGGATATCATGTGTTCCTTCATAGGTTACCACAGACTCCAGATTCATCATGTGGCGCATGATAGGGTATTCACCGGTGATACCCATACCACCATGTATCTGTCTGGCTTCTCTGGCTATTTCGAGTGCCATATTGACATTATTTCTTTTGGCCATGGATATCTGAGCCGGAGTTGCCTTGCCTGCATTGGCCAGGGTTCCAAGCCTCCATGCTAGTAATTGTGCTTTGGTGATTTCTGTGATCATTTCAGCCAGCTTTTTCTGAGTTAATTGAAATTGACCCAGTTTTTTACCGAATTGTTCTCTTTCTTTGCTATATCTCAAAGCAGAGTCGTAACAATCCAATGCTGCACCCAACGCTCCCCAGGCTATGCCATATCTTGCTTTTGACAGACAACCAAGCGGGCCTTTCAGTCCTGACACATTGGGTAGTAGATTGGCTTTTGGTACCCTCACATCTTCAAAGACCAATTCGCCTGTGACTGATGCACGAAGAGACCACTTACCATGAATCTCAGGAGCAGAATATCCTTTCATATCTTTTTCGACGATCAAACCTCTGATGATGCCATCTTTGTCTTTCGCCCACACCACCGCGATATCAGCAACCGGCGAATTAGTAATCCACATTTTTGCTCCATTTAAAATATAAACATCTCCATCATCCACTATATTGGTGACCATTCCTGACGGATTGGACCCATGATCGGGTTCTGTAAGGCCAAAACATCCTATAAACTCTCCACTTCCTAGTTTGGGGAGGTATTTTTTCCTTTGCTCTTCATTACCATACTTATAGATGGGATACATCACCAAAGACCCTTGTACAGAGGCCATAGAACGTATTCCTGAATCTCCCCTTTCCAGTTCCTGCATGATGATACCATAGGCTATCTCATCCATACCTCCTCCACCATATTCAGCAGGTAGAGATGGTCCGAAAGCACCTATTTCAGCCAAACCTTTGAAAAGATGGGTAGGACAGGCAGCTCTATTGGCATAATCTTCTATGATAGGACTGACCTCCTGTTTTACCCAATCCCTGACTGCATCCCGTGCTAACAAATGATCTTCGCTCAGTAACTCATCGATAGCGTAATAATCATGGTGTTCATACAAATCTGTTTTGGCTGATTTTTTAATTTCGTGGCTCATATTCTATATTTTTTTGCATTATACAATACTAAAGCAAAGGTAACTTTAAGTAAGCAAATCATTCATTAAAGCATCCAAGTATCTTTCAATTTTTTTAATGAATGAAAACATGTAACGTGACTCATTTTTTTATTTTTGAACAAAATCATAGAGTTGAGTATTTTAAATGGGTGTTTAGAGTAAATATTTAAAATCTTAAAATGAGAATATTAATATTTTTTGCCATAATCATCCATTCATCTTGTTTTTTTGGCCAGGGTGAAGACAAAACCATAGTAACACCGGAAAAAATCAATTACAAGACTGAATTGGTAGTGCCGGAGCTTTCGATTCCCTGGGGTATGACATGGCTTCCTGATGGAAGTATGCTGATCACCGAAATCAAGGGTAAACTCATCCATTTTAAAGATGGAAAGAAGACTGAAATTAGCAATTGTCCTGAAGTAGTAGCACGGGGACAAGGAGGATTTCTGGATGTAGAACTCCACCCGCAATACCAAAAAAATGGCTGGATCTATTTTACATACTCATCTCCTGATGGTGAAGAAAAGGGTTCAAATACTGCCCTGATGAGAGCAAAACTTAAAGATGGCGCATTGGTTGACAAACAGATTTTGTACAAAGGATCACCCAATACAACCAGAGGTCATCACTTTGGCAGCAGAATAGTTTTTGATGATGCCGGATACGTATATTTCACTATAGGAGATCGTGGTGAACATTTTGTCAATCCTCAGGACCTCACCAAAGACGGAGGAAA
The DNA here is from genome assembly GCA_016718205.1 of Saprospiraceae bacterium. Lineage (GTDB taxonomy): Bacteria > Bacteroidota > Bacteroidia > Chitinophagales > Saprospiraceae > OLB9. Next base: position 50,103 of record JADKEB010000017.1, on the reverse strand, counting down.
AGTATATCGCCTGAAAGATGACGGCACTATACCTGAAGACAATCCATTTTATAACACTCCCAATGCTAAAAAGGCGATCTACAGCTATGGACACCGAAACCAGCAAGGTATGATCATTCATCCTGAAACTCGTCAGATATGGACACATGAACATGGTCCACAAGGTGGTGATGAAATCAATATCATCGCCAAAGGTAAAAATTACGGTTGGCCTACCATCACTTATGGTATCAACTATGACAATTCGATCATCACTGAAAAAAAAGAAATGGAAGGCATGGAGCAACCGCTCTATTATTACATTCCGTCTATCGCACCAAGTGGTATGGCATTCATCAATTCGAATAAATATCCTGGTTGGAAAGGCAATCTGCTGATAGGGTCATTGAGATTTCAGTATTTGGAAAGACTCGAAATCAAAAATGGTAAGGTGGCTTACCGCGAAAAACTCCTCACCGATATGGGCAGAGTCAGAAATGTAAAAATGGGCCCTGACGGCTACATTTATGCAGGTATCGAAAACAAAGGAATCATCAAAATTATCCCGGTCCAATGAAGTCATTAATCTTGTTTTTATTATCTGGTTTTGGCCTTTTGACATCATGGAGTTTTGATCAGAATGCTGAGTTGACTGAAAGCATCAAAAGGGGACAAGAAGTATATACGGACTTTTGTGTAGTCTGCCATAAAGTCAATGGAGAAGGAACTATCAAAATTTTTCCACCATTAGCCGGATCTGATTATCTGCGAAACAATCAAAATGAAAGCATCAAAGGCATCAAATATGGTCAAAATGGTAAAATAAAGGTCAATGGCGTCGAATACAATGGTGCAATGACTGACCTGGGTTTAACTGAAGAAGAGGTAGCTGATGTAATGAATTATATCAACAACTCCTGGGGCAACTCTATCAAAGGCATAGTTACTTCTGAAATGGTCAAAAAAATAGGAAAATAAGGGTGGATCCCAAAATTACACTTTAGGCTCTGTTAAAAAATAACTGATACATTTTGTCTCGTTCTTTTGCTCTTTTTCTGCGTTGTAAAATCGTTAAATAGCTAAGGCTATTCGCCTCATTTACGCCTTGAAAAAGAACAAATTAACTTCGCCAATTCTGCACCATTTATTTATTAACAGAGCCTTAATAAAAATTCCTTTTGTTTTACCCCAACCAAAAGGGAGACAAAATGAATTTTACAGCGATTGAATGAAAAAATGGGATACACCCGAAAATTCCTCCTATGGATTTGTCATTGATCAAAATGTTTTAAAATCAATCTGTCCAGCCTGTAGGCCATACCGACGCACATCAACACTAAAATAATACTGATGTAACCCAGGATATTGTAATTGTGAATAGCATACTTCTCATCGCTGTAAGTGATCCAACCACTGGTCAGTGTCGCAAAGCCCGAACCTAAAGACTGGACACAGGAATTGAGGCTCATAAAACTTCCTCTTGTCTGTGTTGTGACTGCCTGTGTGGTCATAGCCTGCCCAGGTACCGTTCTTCCTGTGGCTGTGCTAAACCAAAGTGAAAATGTGATCAAAACAACAAAAAGCGGCATTGTCGGCATATGGGTGATAAATAATATAAATCCTATAGATATAAGTGCTGACGCAACAAATACCTGTCTTTTTCCAAATCTGTCAGAAAGCTTTCCTGCTATCTGCGCACTGACCAAAGCACTGAGTCCGCCACATAAGTATATCAAAGGTGTATATTCCTGAGGTACCCCTACATTGTATACCATAAAAGGATTGATGAGTGGGATGATGATAAAATGTCCCATGAGCATAAGCATGCTGAAAGCAAGCGCCGTAAGTTGCGTTTCGTTTTGGAATATCAGGAAAAAATTAGTGATTCGCTGCCTGAGTGCTACAGGATGGGATAGATGTTCATTTACATTGGGAACATATCTGAGCAAAAACGGCAATAAAAAAATTCCAACAACAGCTACCACTATAAAAGGAAAATACCAGTCATAACTATTGGCAAGAAAAAGTCCGAATGGTACACCTACAACTGAAGCCAAAGCAAAACCACCCATCAGCATACCCATCGCCTGACCACGTCTTTCATAAGGTATAATGTCTCCTATGATACTCAACACCTGTGCACCGATAAGACCACCAAAAATTCCGGTAACAACACGTGCCATAATCATAGTCAGATAGTCGGTGGCAAAAACACAACCAAAAGTGCCGATTAAAAAGCCTGCATAGGCAAATAACAAAAGTTTTTTACGATCAAATTTATCAGCAAAAAATATAGCTCCGAAACTACTGACAAAAGCAGCCAAAGAATAGCTGGAAACTATCACCGCAAACTGAGAAGTCGTCAGTGACCATTTGGGCATCAGGATATTGCCCAACGGCATCATAATCATGAAATCTAGTATATGAGTAAAATTCAATAATGCCAAAAGTATAACAAGGATGATTTCGTTGCGTTTCAAGGGGTAAATATGTTAATGTAGAACAAATTAAATATGAATAATAATAATAAGATGTATTAAATAATTTGGGCGTATCTCAAAATTGCACTTTAATGAAAATCCCTTTTATTTTACCCCACCCCTAAAGGGAGACAAAATGAATTTTATAACGATTGAATGCAAAAATGGGATACACCCAATAATGTCAATACCACCGTTTTAAAAATGATCACCAATCAAAATCCTCTTTATTATTTATTTTTTGAAAATCTAAATAAGATTAAGAGTATGTTTAAAATTTTTCTTAGTTGTAAATCAAGAGATTATGGTTCTGACAATAAAATAATCAACGCATTTAGCCTGCCTGACAACTATATCATAGGCGGGCAGGTGAACTAAATAAGGCGATTATTTTGAAGTCAGGTTCATAATACATTGATTTTAAGACAATAAAAATTTAAACATACTCTAACATCAAATCATTCAATAAGTTGGGTACAAACCAAAATTAAGAGTATGATGCAGTATGATGATCAAAAAATACAATTTGCCCAATTTATTTTCAATACGTACAAATAGTTTTACCTTTGTGACTTTCTAAAAATACAAACATAAAAATCATGGCAAGAAAAAATGTTGCAGCGGGTAACTGGAAAATGAATACAACTATATCTCAGGGTATCGAATTGGCTCAAACCTTAACATCTGCTGAAAGAGATAAAAATACACTCGTAATACTGGCAGTGCCCTTTACGCATATATTCCCATTGCAAAAAAAGATAAAAGCAAGTTCAAAAATACAGCTTGCCGCACAGAATTGCCACCATAAGACATCAGGAGCCTACACAGGTGAAATTTCTCCGGCCATGCTGGCTGACATGAAAGTACCTTATGTAGTGCTGGGTCACTCTGAAAGAAGAGAATACAATCATGAAGACAATGCGCTTCTCGCGGCAAAACTCAGAGCAGCACTTGACGCGGGTCTGAAAGTCATCTTTTGTTGTGGTGAAGCATTGGAAATAAGGAAGGCGGGAAAACATGTCGGTCATGTTAAGACTCAGCTTATAGAGTCATTATTCCAACTGGATGCGCAAGAGATGAAAAGTATCATCATCGCATATGAACCTATATGGGCAATCGGAACAGGCGAAACCGCCTCTCCGGCTCAAGCTCAGGAAATGCATGCAGCTATACGCAACATGTTGCAAAAAAAATATGGCAAACGCGTGGCTGACAATACCAGCATCCTGTACGGTGGTTCAGTAAATGGTGGTAACGCAAAGGAACTCTTTAGTCAGGCTGATGTGGATGGTGGTCTGGTAGGAGGAGCATCCCTCAAAGGTCAAGAGTTTGTTCAGATTATCAATGCTTTTTGATTTATCAGGCCTATCTAAACTTTTTACTACCTAAATCATACTAATTTGACCAGAAATCCAACGTTCTAAAGGTTTTGAAGAAGTAAATGGCACTTTTATGAGCTTTCTTTTGTTTAATCATTAAATAACATTTTGACATGGCAATTGGGTGTATTTCATTTTTTCGCCTCACATTAAAAATCATCATTTTTTTTGCGATTTAATGCTACTACGAACAAACGATGCTTTAGAGACATGATCGTGCAGATAAATTACTCCCGCCTATCGGGGCAGGAGCGTAGCTCTATCATCTTTGTAGAAAACATTAGCACCTGAAACATAAGGGGCGTAGCCCTGACATCTTATATTTTCCACATCTTTTAAGATCACAGGGCTACGCCCCTACGTGATGGTGTGTGGATATTTTTGCTACAAAGATTACAGGACTATGTCCCTATATTAATTTCGGACATAAAGATTAGAGATAATTGAATAATAAGGTGTATTTCATTTTTTTGCATCACATTAAAAATCTTAATTTTTTTGCGATTCAGGCAAGATGCCTTAATATATTGCATCGTAGCTAAAAGCTACGACGAACAAACGAAACTTGATAAAAAATCGAGCACAGTGCGAAAAAATGAAATGCACCTTGGCAATTTTAGAGCTTAAAAATCAAGTAAAAAAACGTATTGAATCAGTTAATGATGAATATTTACTTGAAGAAATACTTAGTTTGATAGATTTTGAGTCTGAGAAGGAAGAAATTTATATTATCCCATGTGATCATCAAAAAGAACTTGAAATAAGTTTAGAACAAATGAAAAATGGTGATACAATTTCAAATGAAAATGTAAATGCTAAAGTTCAAAAATGGTTCTCAAAATAATATGGACTAGAAATGCAATAGAACATTTAGAAGATATTCTTAATTATTGGGAAGTTAGAAATGGGACAAACTCTTATTCCATTAAAAAGATATTATTTTGTTTATTACAGTTTTGATGAATCAAACTTAGAGTATGTTAAAACTTTTATCATTTGGCTCCAAGTGGCAAATTTTATTTTAGACTGCGTTATATTTTTCGCCGTACCGCGTCAAGCTACGCTTGAGTTTCCTGCTATATTCAGTATTCGCTGCGAGCAGCTGCTCGCAGTTCCTTCTTTATTGAGTAAAGTATTTTACTCAATTCTCGTCACAGACGAGACCATTCAGTCATCTTGTCCAAAATTAAATTTCCTCACTTTCACTCAAACATAAAAATTTAAACATACTCTTAACAGTATTAGGGATCGTTGATATGAGAAGAAATCCTAAATTTATAAGAGAGTTGGAAGAATAAAAAATCAAAGAAACTATAAATTATCCCGTCTTCAGCGGGAACACAGGTTTTGATTCAACATGCCGCTCTATCGAGACGGCACATCACAAAGCCAAATCTATATTGATCACGAAATTTTAGGTTTTAGGATTCTTCCAGTATCATATCTGTTCTTCGGCTATCAGGATCGGCGGCTGTGATTTTCACTCTTACTTTCTGACCTATGGAAAATTCTGAGCCTGAGAGTCTCGATTTTGCCCTCAATCTGCCAGTTGTAACATTAAATATTTCTCCCATACTGTCAAAAGTGACTAATCCTTCGACTTTAGTATCAGGCAATTCAACAAAAATACCTTTTTCGATAATTCCTGAAACCACACCATCAAAGACATGACCAACATATTTTGAAATATACAATGTCTGAAAGTATTTTATGGATTCTCTTTCGGCTTCTGAAGCTTTTTTTTCCTGATCAGAAACATGTTTTGTCTTAGATTCCAGTTTTTCTTTGTCATCTCTGTAGATTTCAAATAAGTTTTTGTACAACAGCCGATGAACCAGTACGTCAGAATATCTTCTGATAGGTGATGTAAAATGGGTGTAATATTCAAATCCCAATCCATAGTGCCCTATGTTGTTGGTGGTATAAACTGCCTTAGCCATAGTCCTGATAGCAAGTGGTTCGAGGAGCTTCAGTGTAGGATTTTCATGAGTGGCTACTGCTAGTCTGTTGAATGAGTCAGCAATCTGTTCCGGAGTATCCATACGAAACTTAAAACCCATTTCAGCAGCGAATAGTGCAAAATCAGAAAGTTTTTCAGGATTCGGCAGGTCATGCACACGATACACAAAAGGGATTTCGGGTTTGGACTTTTTAGCTACAAATGCAGCTACCCGCCTGTTGGCCAAAAGCATAAAATCTTCTACCAGCATATGGGCATCTTTTCGCTCTTTGACCTTCATACCCAAAGGCATACCGTCATCGTCAAGGATAAACTGCACTTCATCTGATTCAAAGCTGATGGACCCTTCATCATATCTCTTATTTCTGAGATGTTTTGCAATTTTGTCCAAAATGAGCAACTCATCACAAAAATCACCCTGACCTGTTTCGATACTTTCCTGAGCCTCTTCATATGTAAATCTTCTATCAGAATGGATGATGGTTTTTCCAAACCACTCTTTGATGATTTCATAGCTTTTATTGAAAACAAATACCGCTGAAAAAGTCAGTTTGTCTTCATTGGAATTGAGAGAACAAAGATCGTTGCTCAGCTTTTCGGGCAGCATCGGGCATACCCTGTCTACCAGATAGACCGATGTACTTCTTCTGTATGCTTCCTTGTCCAGGGCAGTTCCTTCCCTGAGATAATGTGTGACATCAGCGATATGGACACCAATTTCTAAATGATCATCTTCCAACTGTTTTATAGAAAGTGCATCATCAAAATCTCTTGCCGTCAGTGGATCAATAGTGAATGTGATGGTTTCTCTGAAGTCTTTTCTATGGTCTGTATCGTCATCGGTTATTATAGCCTCATATGATGCTGTCTCCGTCATGACCTCATCGCTAAACTCAGGATCAAAACCATTGGAATACAGTATGGCCTGCATATTCATCTCCACATCAGAGATATCTTCCAGGACTTTGATCACCTTTCCCCACAGTGCTTTGTTTTGACCACGACCCCATGATATAATCTCTGCTACTACCCTATCATTGTCCTTACTTTCCAAAATATCATCATGGTGAATCAAGATTTCAGGATACAATCTTGCATTGTCAGGGCTCAGTATGGCATAATTATTGAAAATCCTGATATGCCCTATGATCCGCGAATGCGCCCTTTTATCGACAGAGACAACAACACCCTCGGGTCTGCGGTGGGCTTTGCTGAGAGAAACTGATACCGTCACTTCATCTTTATGCAGTGCTCCTTTCAGATTTCTGGCATGAATATAGATATCTTCAACTGATTCAGAATTGATAATATATGCAGCTCCTGAACGGGTCATATCTACGATGCCTGTGTACAGAATGATGTCTTCAGACCTTCTCAATTTACCCTTAGGGTTCTGCTGATCCTGAAATCTCTCCCACTTAAAGCGACCCTCTGTGAGTTTGACAACTTTTTTTTCAGCTACAAGCCGCATAATAGACTCAAGGATCGAGTCAGGCGGATTTGCCACATTTATCTTTCGGGATATCTGTGTGACATTATAAATGATCTTTGAATTTTTTGAAAGTAGTTTTTCAATCTGGTTTCGCAGGTCTGATTCTTTAAGTTGCCTGGGTTTTCTGTTCATGAGATTATTGTAATTGAGAATTTAATTTTGAATATCCGGCTTAAAGATTTGTCTCACATCAATCTTAGAGTATGTTTAAACTTTTATCATTTGGCTCCAAGCGGCAAATTTAATTCTAGCCAGCGTTATATTTATCGCCGTACTGCATCAAGCTATGCTTGAGCTTTCGGGATGTTTCTGTCCCGATCAAGACATTTTTTTTAAAAAAATCGTCTTGACCGGCTATATTCTCTATATGCTGCGAGCCGTCGTTCGCAGTTCCTTCGATATCGCGTAAAGTTTTTTACTCGATTCTCGTCATTGACGAGACCACTCAGTCATCTTGTCCAAAGTTAAATTTTCTCACTTTCGCTCAAACATAAAACTTTAAACATACTCTTATATGAAATATAACTTATTGGCATGCCATATAGTTCAAAATCAATGTTTTTAAGTTTATAAAAGTGTACAAGTGTATAGCATATTGCACATTGATACCGGTCTCCCGGCACATAAAATCAGGGTGTATCCCATTTTTGCACTGAAATTGTTTAAACTGCCCGCAACCCCTGCCTGACTACGTAGGCAGGCAGGCTCATTTCCTGAAGGACCCTGAAGTGACGTCCCCACCCTTAAACTCCTAACTATTAGGATAATCCATTAAATTCAGAACTTAAAAATTATATAGTATAGATAGTATAGTGCAATTTTGGTATACACCCTTTCAAACCAAAGATGGAGAGAAAATATGAAGTAATCCCAGCCAAAGAAAAAAGAACAATCAGAGTCATCAAACTTATTGTATAAATACATGAGAAAGGTCATATTTAAGTAAAATCAATGTCATATTTCGGACATCTTTAAATGTTGTACTTTTGATGTATCATCTGAATACAATGGTCTTTGGATGAAATTATCTAATTACAAAATAAAACAAAAACAAATGAGGACATTACTTTTATTGGGAGTGTTATTTTTTTCCTTAAATAATGCTTTTGCACAGGAAGTAAAAGACACTGCTGTAAGATTGGACCAATATGGCAAGGTCGTAAAAAGAGTGCCATTGGGAGTAGAAGCCAGAAATGGTATACTCGTATTTGAGTCTGCCAATCAGGATTACAAACTTTGGTTTGACTTCAGATTGAATATCGACGCACAAGTTGCTTTTGGAGAAAGCTTCAATGAAATCGGAGATGGCGCATCACTACGAAGGGCCAGATTGGCTGTTAAAGCTGATATTTCAAAAAATTGGTACGGTGAGTTGGACTTAAGTTTTAATAATGCAAAACTGGAGCTAAAAGATGCTTATGTCAGTTACGATTTTCAGAATGGATTGGTGGCAAGCTTGGGAAATTTTAAACAAAGATTTTCTATGTCAAGGACCGAGTCGTCCAGATACGTCAAGTTTATGGAAAGATCTATGGCTATCAATGCTTTATCTCCCAACCGTAGTATAGGATTAGATATGACCTATGAAGGCAAAAGGTTTTTTGCAGTAGGTGGTATCTTCTTTCAGGAAATAGAAGATGCTGAAAAAGCAGTCTTCATAGAAGATAATAATAAAGATTTCGGTCGTGATCAGGGCACTGATTTGTTGGCCAAACTTGTGATACAACCTTTTGGGGACAATAAAAAACAAGGTTTACACTTAGGTTATACTGTCTTATATCGTACGCCCAAGACCGAAGTCGCTCCCGGTGAGTACGGATTTGCAAGATACAGCAACAGATCTCTCAGCAATATTAACAGGAAAAAATTTCTTGACACAGACTTGATAGCTGATTTCGATCATTCAGTCAATACCAATATCGAACTTGCAGCATATCATAAAGGACTGAACGTCGTATCAGAAATCCTAAGCAATCGAACTTTCCGTAAAAACAATAAAGATGCTTTGGATTTCGGTGGATTTTATGTTCAGGCAGCGTATCTGCTTTTTGGTGGTAATCAGGTTTACAACAAAGCCGAAGCTGAATTTACACAACCTAACAGAGGAAAATCCTGGGGTGACATAGAGATAGCACTCAGATATGATTACATTACACTCAATGACAAAGATGTTTTGGGGGGATCTGGGGAAGGAATCACAGCCGGAATCAATTTTTATACAGCAAAAAATGTAAAGTTTATGCTAAACTACAGCATCATCAATCATGACCGATATGCAAGCGGCAAAGGAAAAATATTTGTGGGCAGAGATATCACGGGGGAGTTGACCAAAGATCCTAAAAAAGTCGCCAATGCCACCGGAAACGGAGGTGAAGACTATAGTCAATTGGGTGTAAGATGTGAAATAGCTTTTTAACCATTTAGTTGAATCATCTGAATTATTTAATATCAAAAAAAATTAAAAAAATGAAACTTCCATATTTATTTATTGCCATAATGATGTCTGCGACAATCTTCAGCTCATGTGTCAAAGATGAGATATTTGATGGACCGGCATCCTTAAGTGATGCAGTAGCGATACCTGCTGCACCCAAATCTACAGAATCGGTCAATGTGTCTGCCAAAGTTCTTGACCTCCAAGGAATCACAAGTGTAAATTTGTTGTATCGAACAGTCGCAGGAGGAGTATTTACAACCGTCTCTATGACTGCCGGAACCAATTATACTTATCAAGGGACCATCCCTGCTTTGCCCAAAGATACTAAAGTGGGATACTACATAGAAGTAAAAAACGTAACTGGTAAAATCACAGTTTATCCAGCAGAAGCCCCTTCAAAACTGGTAGAATACACAGTCGGCGCATCCAATGTAATAAAACTATTTATCAACGAGGTTTTTGCTGACGGCTCAAAAGATGCTTCTAATCCTGACTGGGTGGAAATATACAACGATTCTGATATTCCTGTAGACATTAGCGGATATGCTTTTTACGATGAAGGTATAAAAACCAGTGCTAAACCTAAAAGAATCCTGAATACTGGTACTATCATACCATCAAAAGGTTTTCATATAGAAAGCACCGAGTTTACTGAAGGTAAATATACCATTGAATTTGGTTTAAGTACATCGGGTGATGCTATGTATCTTGAAGATAAAAGTGGGGTGATAGCAGCTTCTCTCGATTTTCTGACCATTAATCTTTCAGGTAAAAAGTCTTATGGCAGAAAACCTGACGGGTCTTCGACATTGACCATATTTGACACTCCTACCAAAGGGAAATCAAACAACTAAACTGAAATCATAAGGAGTACCAAAGTTATCCGGACTTTGGCACTCTGTTTTGTTTTTAATGGGGTAGTCTAGATAGTGATAACCAGCTTGATTGCTTATTTGTAATTGCATCTTCGTTTGTCAAAGTCTTACCTGACTTTGGCGGAATCTATCTTACGGTCTCTGACCGATTGTGAACCAAACTCTCCGGTCATGAGACAGATAGATACCAGTCCATAAGTCACAGACTTTGGACAACATCATTTGAGCACTTGAAGTAGTCGTAAAATGATGATTTTTAGATTGTTCTTTTATTGAGATGCTTTAATTTTGAGTCTACTACGAAAATAAAATATTTTATGATCATCAACCTCTTTTTACCCGACCCCTGAAGTTACTTTTGATTAGCAAAGCAGTAGAAATCTATATTTTTTTCTTTTCCTCAAAAACTTTACGGAGTGAACTCAATTTTATATCTTGCGACTTTGCAACCTTAGACTTAATTCAATTATGAAAACGATTGAATAAAAAAGTGAACAAGATTATGGAATCGAAAAATTCTATTAAAATTTTATTTCAAAAAAAAACAATGGTAATTAGCAATTCGTCATTTTAAAAAATATTTTACATCTAGCATTTAAAAAATTAATTATGAGTAAGGAAGGTTTAGCGATAGGGGAAATTTCAAAACCAAGGTTTGAATTTCGTACTTTTGGTCAGAATTTTGATAACGCAAATAAAAGAATGGCACGTCTGTCCATGCCTGTACCCGAAAAAGTATGGGAAAGACACAGTGATGAGATCTATATCTTATCCCGTACCAATGACGTCAATAATACCAAGATTCGAGATGGAAAAATGGACATAAAAACATACGTTCAGACAGTAGATGGACTCGAACAATGGAATCCATTGATGAAAGGTGAGTTTCCGATTGCTGCCAAAGTCCTTACTGAGGAAGTATTTCCGGCATTTATGGTTACTATGCCTTCATTGGATAAAGATGTCATCACTTATGATGAGTTTATAAGCATGATAGAAGCCCACCCTGACCTGCAGGCTGTAAAAGTACATAAAGAAAGATATGGGTATATGGTCAATAATACCATCTGCGAGACCGGTTCAGTGCTGATCAACGGAGCAAGAGTCGAGACTATCAATTCTGAATCAACAGAAGTAGAAGATATCAAAAAAACCATTAATGACGTTGGACTGGCAGGAGTAGAAAATATCAATTACCTTCAGGCCATCAAGAGAGTCATCGGAATGATTAATAAACCATTAGCAAACTAACATTATGGCACAGGAAATAGAAAAAAAATTTTTAGTAAAATCAGAAGATTTTAAAAGTTTGGCAAGCAAATCCACGAGAATAACTCAAGGCTACCTTTCGTCCATCCCGGAACGCACAGTAAGAGTAAGAACAAAAGGTGATCGGGGATTTATAACCATAAAAGGCATAGGTAGTGCTTCAGGAGCTTCAAGATATGAATGGGAGAAAGAAATCCCTGCATCAGAAGTGGAAGAACTCCTCAAAATATGTGAGCCGGGCGTCATAGACAAGACAAGATATGAAGTAAAAGCGGGCAATCACACCTTTGAAGTGGACGAATTTTATGGCGAAAACCAAGGTCTTACCGTAGCTGAAGTAGAGCTATCTTCAGAAGATGAGGGCTTTCAAAAACCCGATTGGCTTGGTGCTGAAGTGACCGGCGATACAAAGTATTACAATTCTATGTTGATGAAACATCCGTTTACAAAATGGTAACAGGTATAAAGTCCATGTATGATGAATTGTAAATTTATAGGTATCGCTTTACTGGTTTTTATTACTTCTTCAGGTTGTTTTCTTGACAATAAAATTGATCAGGCAAAAAATAACGAAATTAAACCGGAAGCCTTTAATGTGTATCAAGCCGGAATTACAGGATTTTCCGGAATCTGTCCCGGTAAGGTAAAGGATACTTTTCTGGCTGTAAGTGATAAAACAGGAATTTTTGAGATAGATAAAGTCGGAAAGATTATCCGTAAGTTGCCATTTTCGGGAAGTTATGATTTTGAAGGTATCACGATCAATCCGGCAACCAACGAAGTATATCTGGCTGATGAAGGTCAAATGAAGATATACAAACTCTCCAATGATGAAAAATCAATCGAACTCATTACTGATGTAAGAGTCACGGGCGGAGTTATTAATAAAGGGATAGAAGGTCTGACCTACGGTAATGATACACTATATATTGTCAATCAGGAGTCGCCCACCATCATGATAAAATATGATCTGAAGTCGCGAAAAGAAACCGCAAGACTGGCCATGAATTATGTTCAGTTTCTTTCAGACATTTATTATGATGGTTCCGATAAAACACTTTGGATTTCAGACAGCAAACAACAAAAATTCTTTCATACCGATCTCAATGGCAATGTCATTGCTTTCCAATCAATACCATACATCGCAAAGGCAGAAGCCATCACGGTGGATAGAGTTGCAAAAATTGCATGGATAGGATGTGATGAAACCGGATTTTTGTATAAGGTAAGACTTGAAATCTGATAAATTTTTTTCATTCATTTACGGTTGAGTCATGAGCACATTAGACCAAAAATCAACATCCGGTATTCCGTTCGATCCTTTGGATATGAACAATTATAAAGTTGAAAAACTTAAAAAAGCGGATAAAGCGGGATTTGAACGAATGATGGAAATCTGGGGTGGCCCTTTGGCGATCCTCGTTTTTGTGCTGATTTATTTTGTGGCAGATATTACATTTCTCAATGAGATCAACACCGAAGGTCTTAAAGAAGATGCTTTAAAAAGATTTACCGATCTCGGCAATGAGAAGTTTGTCAGGATCAATTATGCCATGTTGGCCATATTTGCAGCTTCTATCATCCTATGGATCACAGAAAGTGTGCCCAGCTATTTGACATCATTATTGGTGATCATAGCCATGGTGCTGACCGGAGTGACTACAGAAAAGGTAGCTTATGCCCAACTTGGGCACCCTGTGATGTGGTTGAACATCCTGTCTTTTGTGCTGGCCAGCATGCTCGTAACGACCAGAGTGGCTAAAAGATTTGCTCTTTGGTTTGTGCTGAAATTTGGTAAAAATGCTTTCGGTGTCTTTTTTAGTTTTATTATTATCAATATTGTTTTATCTGTTTTTATATCGGCAACCACTGCCAAGTCGACCATTCTTTTACCGATTTTTATGGTCATAGCTGCGATATATGGTGCCACATCAGATCATAAAAATAATTTCGGTCGTAATATTGTACTTCAAAATCTATTTCAGATCAATATTGGTGCAAGTGGTTTTATCACCGGTTCCGGAGCCAACTTGCTGGCAGGTTCTCTCATCGCAGGAGCTATGGGTTGGACCATGTTTGGATATCAGGACTGGTTTGTAGCAGCATTTCCTTTGTGTTTGATTTTTATCGCGATAGGATGGTATGTAGGAACTAAATTAATCTTTCCCATGTCTGCCAATGAACAAAAGCCACAGATAGAGGGCGGTATGGAAAGACTCAGTGTTGAATACCGGAATCTGGGGAAAATGACTTACAATGAGTACAAATCTATTGCATTGTTTGTAGTAGTACTATTACTTTGGGCCACTGACAAACAACATGGAATATCGCAAACAGCTGTTGCCTTTATGGGTGCTGTATTTGCCCTGCTACCCGGCATTGGCATCATAAAATGGAATGATGTGGATATACCCTGGCATCTGATGCTGTTCTCAGCCGGCGCATACACACTTGGTGCCGGACTCGAAGCCACAGACCTTCCGGCAAATCTGGTAGATGCTACGTTTGATTATTTCGGTGTATCAGGATCAACCCCGTTTTGGGTATTGTACTTAGGATTGACTTTTTTGATGTTATTCAGCGGAATACTTTTTCAATCCAAAACTATGCGTACTTTGATTTTTGTGCCTATTGCCATCGGTATAGCTCAAAAATTCAATTACCCCATTTTAAGCCTCGCATTTCCTGTTGCTCTGCTCATCGAGCATGTGTACGTTTTGCCTTTCAATAGTAAACCCTCAGCATTGTTATATACCACTAATCACTACAGCATGAGCGATTCCTTTAAGTTTGGTTTTACGATGATGGTGATTAGTTGGTTTGTCATCATTCTGTGGGGAGAGACCGTATTAAAATATCTTGGCTACACCAGCAATGGCGTATTTTTCTGATATTTTACTTGGAGCGTTTCTCTTTTCCATGCCACTTGGAATATTCATCTATTTATTGCTGAAGGAGTATAAAATTTTGCAACTTGGCCTCACAACTAAACCATTGATTTATTTTTTGCTTGGTGCAGTTATTTAAGGATTGACAGGGCTTTTTGCATATGTTTTTAACGAAGACGGCATTATATGGAAAGAAGGCCTGGAAGAACTTGGCGGTATAGCTGGGATTATTGTTAATGGAATAATAGCTTTATTCGAAGAATTTAGTCGTTTCGTCATTCAGTCACGATTTGAAAAAATCATCAAAACTTCCGGTATAAGGATTCTTTTTGCAACTACAATTTGGGCTTTTATGCACTTCCCCGTCATTGTTTATAAAGGAGCAAATATATCAAACACCATTGTATATTGCATTCAAATTATTCCACTTGGTTTTGTTTGGGGTTATCTGACACAGAGAACAAAATCTATTCTTCCTTCTACTCTTATTCATGGTCTAAACTTATGGGGATTTCAGAATAATTAATCCTTTGAAATGAGAGTTAAACCCTTTTGATGAGATAAGACTTCAATATAAAAGTATGAGACCGACCTACTTAAGCGACCCTAAGGATAAATTTACGTAAAAGACACTTTATATCTGATACATAAATCCAATTAAAAAAAAATCTGGCAAAACGGGTCTTGCCAGATATCATTCATGAGTCAAATCTTCCAATCATCAAAATCCTCACAATGCATTCTACTAATTCATTCTTGCGTTTTCAGTGTGCTCCAAACGTGAATTTTCAGTTTTTTTCTTCAATTCAGTTGCCATTTTACTGGCTTCTTCCTTGATAGCTTCCATTTTTTTGTTTACAGTTTCGACCACGTCCGTAAATTTAGCATTTAGGTCTTCCCCAACATCGTTGGTTTTTTTTGAAAGTTTTGCCCTGGTGACACTACCTTTATCCGGAGCAAATAATACACCAAGTATTGCACCGACTCCAATAGCACTCAGGATACCGAAAAGTATTCTACCGATTCTCATTTTAATATTATTTAAAATCAAATGAAGAAATATCAGGAATATTCTCCCTAAAACTATTAACCCTGATTTGATTATCACCTAATATTGAGATAACCCTACATTGGAAATTTCAAAGATCTACATCCTTTGTCAACAACAAATATATATCAAAAAAAATGGATTGTAAGGTGACGTGGGTCATATCAGTACATGATAAATATCATCAAAACATCCTCATTACCAAATCAGATAGCTTTTTGGCTTCTAGCTCCCAGTTATAAAACTGCTTTGCTTTCATGCATACCGTATGCATTTGGTCAAGTTTACCTTTGTTTCGAAGCAATGAGTTGATCGCGTCTGCAATATTGTCTTCACTTAAACCATCGATAGTGATGCCTACTTCATATTTATTTATGATGTGGCGATACTCAGGAAAATCCATATTAAGTGAAGGTAATCCTGCATGCATATAATCAAAAAATTTATTGGCTAATGAGTAATAATAACTCTCACTGCTTGATTCCAGCAAATTAATACCTATAGTTGCTTGCTCCAATAGGGCTTTTGTTTCATTTTGAGTTTTCCATCCTTTAAAAATGATGTTTCGGCAGGCTTCCGACTCCTCAGCCAACTTTTTCAGCTCGACGGTGATGTCTCCTTCCCCAACTATCCATAGTACAGCTCCAGGAATATGTTTCATACTTTTTATCATTTGCTCAAGTCCGCGGCCCTTATTTAGCATACCTACATAGATGATCACAGGTACTTTTTTTGATGACAGGTACTTCATTTTGATGATGATCTTCCTTTATTCCTTCAAAATATGGAACATTATACAAAGAAGTGAAGGAGACAGCCCATTTTTCACTCATCAGTTTTGAAAGTGCATCACCGACAGTGATGTGAGCATCGGCCTTAGGGATAAAAATATTTTCAATCGCTGACCACACAAATCTTACCACAGGCTTATCTTTCAACTCTGGTACCTTAGTAAAATATTCATGAGCATCATAGATTTGTTTATTTTTCTTCATCCAACTGATCACTCCACCTGCCGCCAATGTATCTGTATCAACCGAATAAATGATACCATTTTTGTCCATGTTTCTGAAAAGAAAAATAGCCAAACGCAGATTGTACTCAAGGTAAAAAGCAAATCCTTTTTCAAAAAAACATGATAGTCTTACTTGATTAAACTGTTTGGGCTCCAGGGCCAATGATATTTTTCGCTTCCTTCCCACCAAAATGGCCTGATGCCCCATATCGGACAGAGTATTGCAAATCCTGATCATTCGGTTATCCTGAATGAGGTCATTAGTGACGGTACAAATGATTTTTTGCGCTACCTCTTTCATTTATGCAGGGGGAAATATAAGTCCGGAATTGTCAATTACTATTCTGCCTTCGGATTCAAAATCTTTTATGGCGCGCAAAACTCTTTTTCTTTTATTGAAGGGATACAAATTGACATATTGATGGATATCGACAGTTTGTTGACTGGCAGATATCAGGAGATGATTATATAGCTTTTCAAGTTGTTCAGCTGTCAGGCTGATCGTAGATTTTCCAACACAAATATCACAACGACCACAATCTTCGACCTTCTCTCCAAAATACTCTACCAGGATTTTCTGTCTGCATTTCTCTTCATTTTTGGCATAAGTGATCATAGCATTGAGTCTGTCACCTGCCATTTTTTTGCGCTCCTGATACAATCTTTTATTGATGCTGAAGGAATTTTGTTCAGGTCTGTCCTGCATGAAAGTAATCTGAGGTTCTGTAGACCTTTGGTTATAGCTGATATATCCTTCTGCCCTTAAGATTTGGAGATAGTGTGTCAGTTGAGGTTCTTCCATTCTTAATTCCTGTGCTATTTTGACCTCGTCAATTTTGACTGGTTCTATAAATAGGCCTTCGTACTTCCTGAGCAGATGGATTATCACTTTGGTTTTAGTATTATTTTCTCTGTGCAAAAAGTCCAGGTCCTCCTGATCTGCAAGAATCATCAATCTGGAAGGTTCTTTAAAAGCTTCCGAAAATGCTACCCACCCTTCTTTTTCCAGCATATTCAATATGTGAAATACTTTTCGTACCGGAAGATTCAGGTATTCAGCAAAATCAACAATGTGAAAATCATATGTTTCCATCATACCTGCACCATAGGCGACCTTGTGAAATCTACAAAGCCTGTCATAAACGCTGCTGATAATCTCGAGTGATGGATACTGGTCTTCATAGTTCTTTCTCGCGGCTTCAGCATCAGATGCATCTGCGACGATGACAGCAAAAGCAGGCAAACCATCACGCCCTGCCCTACCCGCTTCCTGATAATACTCTTCGATACTTGGAGCTATATCCATATGGATCACCAATCTCACATCTGGTTTGTCTATCCCCATTCCGAATGCATTGGTTGACACCATCAACCGGACTTTGTTTTGCATCCAGGCTTGTTGATTTTTTTCTCTTATTGATTTTTCCATACCGCCATGGTATGAAGCACAACTGATGCCGCTGTAGGTGAGCCATTGAGCTATTTCTATGGTTTCTTTTCTGTTTCTCACATATATTATCGCACAACCACGCACCTTATCCAGAATCTGCAAGATTTCATTCATCTTGTTTTCAGTTTCTATCACTGTAAAACTAAGGTTATCACGAACAAAGCTCTTTTTAAACATGACAACATTTTTCAGACAAAGTCTTTCAGCTATATCTGTAATCACTTTGGGAGTCGCTGTAGCCGTCAGAGCTATCACGGGAACCTTTGGGTGCATATCACGTAGCAGTGGAATATTAAAATATGATGGTCTGAAGTCATATCCCCACTGTGATATACAATGCGCTTCATCAACAGCTATAAGGCTAATTTTTGCTTTTGCGATCCGAAGTGAAAACATCTCTGATTTGATCCTCTCCGGCGAGATATACAATAACTTGATATCACCATACACAAAATCATCCAAAATGGCATCTATTTGTTGATAAGTCAGATTGGAATGCAGGGATTTGGCATTGATGTTTCTGACTCTCAATTGATCTACCTGATCCTGCATCAATGCAATAAGTGGGCTAACTACTATCGTCTTACCTTGAAACATCATGGCAGGCACCTGAAAACATACAGACTTACCGCCACCTGTAGGCAGTAATGCTATAGTATCATGTAGCTTCACCACACTATCTATAATGAGGTCCTGAGGCGACCTGAACTTGTCATAGCCCCAGTACTTTTTCAATATATATGTACTATCTTCCAATCAAAATGATAAGTAAACAAAATTTCAACTTTAAAGCCTTAAACCCAGCGGTAGATTAATATTAGAGTACGTTTACATTTGGCTCCAATTGGCAAATATTATTTTGAACATACTCTTAGTCACCACAGATGTAAATCAGAGGTAAAAATAAAAAATAATGCTGATTATGGAGTTATTATCGCCTGCAAGATGCAAACATGTCGAACTTAAGGATGATATTCTGCCTGACTGCCTACGGATTGGGCAAATTTATCAAGCTTACAGCTTGAAATAAATACTGAAAATTGCTAAAATTTCGGGCATATGACTTTACTACCCTTTCCGAATCCTCTTCTGCCTTTTGTATTGGCAAGAAGAACATTAACTGTAATGGTCGAAATTAAATAATAATCTTTGACCAATGCTCCTCCCCGTACTGACCCTGTCGGCAATTGAATGGGCTCTGACTGGCCTAAAAATTCATTCATTCTATTGCCAAGATTAGCTGCGAGAAC
Organism: Saprospiraceae bacterium; assembly: GCA_016718205.1. GTDB lineage: Bacteria > Bacteroidota > Bacteroidia > Chitinophagales > Saprospiraceae > OLB9. The sequence continues at coordinate 30,581 of JADKEB010000017.1, read as the reverse complement.
TCCATTGCCTGCACTTAGATCATCATAGTTGACATAATTAGTACTCACATCATCAAGGTAATCAGTAAAGGTCTTTCGAATCACAGTTTCAAGACCCAGATTTATTGTCTCTGAGAGTATAAACTTTGCTCCTCCTCCGAAACACAATCCAGCATTAAACAAATTGTATTTTGAACCGAATCCCTGCATTCCCTGACCTTCTGTACCTAATGGTTGCAATCTTACATCATTACCTCTATATATTGCAGTCGGGTCAAATCTAAATCCACATAGGCCTAAGGTAGCATAAGGTAAAAAGATCGAACTACCTTCTTCCATATCATACCCAAAGATGTAATATTCTCCCATCACAGCGACCTCAGCCAATGACGACTTAAAACTGAGGTTTCTCAAGTTTTGCCAATCAAGTGATGAGTTGGAGTCGCTACCTTTCATCTTACCAAATACAAAAGAAGCTTTAGCTCCAAATTTTTTTTGAAATATTTTCCTAAAATGCAATTGCAATGCCATTCCACTGTTATTGACCATATTGGTACTGAACGATGGCGCATTCAGGTCTCCCCAATAGGTAGATGCTCCCCAACCAAAACCGATTTCGTTATATTGGGCATAAATTTTATCAGCTTGAATGCCGCTAAAAAAAATAATTCCCAATAACAATAATTTTATTCGCATAATTTATTTATCTATCTACAACTTGTTCAATATACATAAACATTTCTTTTACAAAGACTTATAAAATCCTTTTTAAAACCCCAACAAAATATTTAATTTTTAAAATTCAAAATAAACAAAAGCTATTGAACAATATTCAAGACATTTAACTTTATTGTATTGAAAAATATTATGTATCACCCTAATATTTATAACCAAAAAAATCAATTTGCCTCTGACATGACATTTATGCTCTAAATAGTATGCCAGCTTCAAAAATGAAAAAGTTAATTTTTTTTGACAATGAGTTTGTAAAATTTTTAACAAATATATATTGATTTTTTTTAATAATTAACACAAAAGAGTATCAGCTTTCAGAAAGCATCAAAAACTTGTAAAATACAAAATAATACATATGAGATATTTATTTAATGTAATACTATTTTTAGCTTATTCGTTTCAGTCCATCGGGCAGACATCTGTTCCAACCGACTGGTTTTTTGGCAACCCGGGAGAAACATACAACGGCATTTCTGTTCAAAAAGCGTATATAGAGATATTGAAAAATAAAACACCCAAATCTGTGGTAGTAGCGGTGATTGACTCAGGCATCGACATTGATCATGAAGACCTTAAAGACAACATTTGGATAAATCCTGGAGAGATCCCCGGAAATGGAATTGATGATGACAAAAACGGATTTGTGGATGATGTCCATGGTTGGAGTTTTTTAGGTAACGCTGATGGACAAAATGTATCGCAGGATTCATATGAAGCCACCAGAGTATTTGCTACGCTGCGGTACAAATATGAAAACGCCAATCCTGCAAACTTAAATAAAAAGCAGAAAGCAGAATATGATGACTATGTAAAAGCAAAAGAAATAGTCGAAAAAGAGATAAACAAAGCCAAAATGAACCTCAGCCAATTGGATATGGTGGAACAAAAAGTTGTGTCTTCTCTTGACGAACTTGAAAAATCTATAGCAGGTAGGCCTTTTGACAAAAATACCTTAGATTCACTCAATACAGACGGCAATTACCTCCTGACACTCGCAAAAAATCTTTCTGTGGAATATTTGACTGATCCAAACATCACCAGTATAGCTGATATAAAATCTATCATCACAGAAGAGATTGCACAAGATAGAAGAGATCCGTCCAATAAAGTTAACATTTCCTACAATCCGGATTTTGACCCCAGAAAGACCATTGTCAAAGACAACTACGCCGACCCCTATGAAAAATATTATGGTAATAATGACGTGGAAGGTCCAGATCCTTTGCATGGCACACACGTAGGCGGAATCATAGGTGCTATGAGAAACAATGGCTTGGGGAGCGACGGCATCACACCTAATGTAAAACTCATGTCTGTAAGGGCTGTTCCTGATGGAGATGAAAGAGATAAAGACGTAGCTAATGCCATAAGATATGCCGTAGATAATGGTGCATCTGTCATCAATATGAGTTTTGGCAAAGGATTCAGCCCCGAAAAAAGTGTTGTTGATGAAGCTGTCCAATATGCTGCAAAAAAAGATGTTCTGTTGGTTCATGCTGCAGGTAATGCAGGTGACAATAATGATGCAACTCCAACATTCCCTAATGATACTTACCAGAAGAAATCAGGTTTTCTTTGCAAAAAACACAAAACTGCCAATAACTGGGTCACAGTAGGTGCCTTAAGCTATAAGAAGGGTATCAATACAATAGCTCCATTTTCAAATTACGGATTGTTCCAAGTAGATTTGTTTGCGCCAGGCATGATGATCTACAGTACTACTCCTGATAATGGATATACTCCGCTCCAAGGCACGAGTATGGCAGCACCTGTAGTGGCAGGTGTGGCGGCCACCATCAGATCGGTATATCCTTCACTTACAGCTGAGCAAGTAAAAGAAATATTGGTACATTCAGTTACAAAAGTTAATGAAGAAGTAATCATCCCGGGTACCACAGGAGACAAAGCACCGTTTTCAAAGCTATGTGTGTCAGGCGGTATAGTAAATCTCTATAAAGCACTTGAGTATGCTTCAACTGTAAAAGGTAAAAAGAAAATAAAAGAAGTGAAAGCTTAAATTCCATGGGCGATGGAGTTTTACCCGCTTGAAATTCAAAACAGCCCACTATTTTTTTTAAATTTAAACCCAATGTCGTTTAGATAAAGTATTTTTATCTGTTTTTACCCATCCCTGCCTTGCCGTACCGTTGGGCAGGCAGGCTAAATCCTTCCCTTGGAAGGGAAGGACTTCATAATATAGCCTTACCTAAACGACATTGAATTTAAACCTGTATTTGTATTGTAACAATTCAATCAATTTCAATCAATTTCAATCATGGACATATTAAAATTTCCCGTCGGAAAACTAAAACTTCCCCACACAGTTGAGCAAGATCATCTGTACGGTTTTTTAGATTCTATCAGAACTTTTCCTGATGTACTTTCATCACTCATCAGCACCTTTTCTGATGAAGAGCTCGACACACCATACAGGCCGGAAGGCTGGACAGCAAGACAGGTCATACATCATCTCGCGGATAGCCACTGTCATGCTTTGATGAGGTTCAAATGGTCACTTACAGAAGACCAACCAACTATCAAACCCTATCTGGAAGCTCAAAATGCCTTGCTTGTGGATTATAGCCTTCCTGTACAATCGGCTTTGGACATACTCAAGGGCATACATGAAAAGTGGGCGACAATCATGCAGAATATGAAGTCTGAAGACTGGATCAAAGGGTACTATCACCCCGAAACCGGACGTTTTTTTAGATTGGATCAGGTAGCGGCCATGTATGACTGGCACTGCAGGCATCACCTGGAACATATAAGATTATGCAAAAAGATGTGAAAATTTACCTATTCTTCAAGTAATTTCTCTACAGTAATTGAAAATTTAAATAATAATCAACTGTAATTTCGGAATCACATGGCCTTTTAAAATGTATGTTGGCTCTGTTAAAAAATAACTGATACATTTTGTCTCGTTCTTTTGCTTTTTTCTGCGTTGTAAAATCGTAAAATAGCTAAGGCTATTCGCCTCATTTACGCCTTGAAAAAGAACAAATTAACTTCGCCAATTCTGCACCATTTATTTATTAACAGAGCCTTAGGTGAGTGATGGTTATCATAACAATGGAAATAATTGTTATGGTTATTTATTGTATTGGATGAATAGGGGATGGAGATGTAGTCAGAATGGATGGTTGCGTTTATATCAATTAGAAGAAAAATGTCAGACTGGATGGCCGAAAATTTAACTTCTTGCAACTATGTAACAACAAGCCAATTTAAAAGTTTCTGCTTCATTTACCATAAAGTCCCATTTCCCTGTAATAAATCAAGTGCCATCCTGAAGAAAGGTTTCCAAATCTTCTTTCCATTGTAAAATTTTCGGATTTGTCAGCAATCTTTTCAACAATGACCCCATTTAGGTTATAAAATTCTCTGGTAAATGATCCGTTCATGTCGTCAAATTCTCTTTGAAAAACCCAATTTTCCTGTGTCCACCTGAAATCAGGATCAATCATTTCATTTTCATCATGTCGGGCTTTCACACCTTCAAGGGGAAAGACAGTATGTTCGATCTGAAAAAGGCTGTCTTTGCTGTATTTCTCGTAAAAAGACAAAAAACCTTTCTCAATACCTGGTGCTGATTCTCCTTCAGAGCTATTAGTTTTGTCTTTGCAGGAGTAGGTAAATAATTGGAAGAAAAGCACTATCCAAACAATATTTTTAATTTTCAATGGCATATACGGTCATTATTTTTTCGTTAAGTTCGGCATACAAACTGTATTTCACTATACAATCATCTTTATGAAGTCTGCCTTCAAATCTGAAACAATTCTGGCTAAAATCAAACGGACTGACTTCTAGATGCTTTTTGAAATCCAACTCTTTTTTACCATGACATTTATACATGGCTTCTTTCGCACCCCATATGACATGAAAATAGTAGAGTTTATTGTTTTGAGGTATGTATTTTAATTCATTTTCATTGATAAATCTCGGCCCGATGGCAATAATTTTGGGCACAACAACCTGTATGTCAATGCCACATACTTTTTTGCTGATGATCACCGCAGTGTAATCAAAATTATGACTGATAGATATGTTTTCGTCCGATCCTTCTATATACGGTTTGCCATATTCATCTTTGAGACACGCTCCGCGCATTACATGATCAGCCACTATTGTGAGCAAATATCTAGAACAAAGCCATTCACTTTTTTTTTCTTGCTTTGAGATTTTGTAACTCTGCTTCTTCAGCTCGGGATAAATTGAGTCTTTCTAAAAAGAAATCATCAGCTTCGATATGATGCCATATACCATATCTGAATAATCCATTTTCATTTTTTATCAATATTAAAGGCATAGATTCTTAAACTTGTGCTCTCTGGCTTTGTTAGTGCTCCGAAGATGCAACCATGTTTTTAAAAAAGCAAAACTAATATACCTTTGGGAGTTTTCGCCAATATTACTAAAATAAAAGATTTTTCCGGACATCGTTCTGCTATTTACAGTATGAAATATGACCATCAAAAGCAGGTCCTGTACTCTGCCGGAGGCGATGGCTGGATTGTGAAGTGGCACCCTTTGTCAGACAATCCGGATGGTATTCTCACAAGAAATACAACCTCAAAAATATTTTCTTTGGCACTCAATGAATCGAAATCTTTATTAGTTGCAGGTGATATGGATGGGCATCTCTTTTGGCTGGATTCTGCTGAAAATAAAATCATAAAACGCTCTGCATTCCATAAAGGAAGTATATTGGATCTGGTATTTGCCAATGATGACATCTTATACTCTGTAAGTAATGACGGGTACCTTTGCAGATGGAATGTCAACGAAATGGTCCCTGAATTATCTTTACGCTTGTCAACACAGGGACTTCGATGTATTAAGTATGATCAAGCCCGGGACTTACTTTACATTGGAGCAAGCGATAACAATATTTATGTAGTTGATATTTACAATTTTAAAATACAACACGTCATCACTCAGGCTCATGGCAATAGTGTGTTTTGTATAGAAATGTTGGATAATTTGACTATGATCTCCGGCGGTCGGGATGCAGTATGTCATCTTTGGGATGTCACGGAGTATAGCAAGAAGGAGACAGTTGAAGCCCATTGGTTTACAATCAATAAAATAGTGGCCATACCCGAGTTATCCGCTTTTGCCACTGCATCAAGAGATAAAACCTGGAGGCTCTGGAGTACTGATGATTTTGAATTACTAAAAAGTATCGATGTTCAAAAAGGTGGGCATATCAATTCTGTCAATGCTTTGGTCTGGATCCCCGAAGCAGGTCTGATGGTTTCTGCCGGAGACGACAGGCTGATCAGGATGTTCAAGGTAGAATTAGCTACTCACAAAGATGGTATAGCACCCTCCTAAGATGATGAAGATAATTTTTCGGAGTACTTCAATGGCCATAGAAGCATCATGAAATAGAACAAAAATATGGTCATGGTGATAAGCTGCCACGACATTGCAACTGATACCTTCATCGGCCAGAGCCTTTGAAACAAATCCATAAGTCAAACAGGCTTCATCTGCAACTTATTTCCGGACTATGATGATATACCCTTCTTCTTCTTTGAATATCATAATGGCTTTTGAGATGATTTGGCTTTGTATCTCAACCACATTGCAATAAACATATTGGCCATCATGCAGGAAGGATTTCATTTTTTGCTCCAATTGTGAAAGATTTGTTTCCGGAGTCATGGCTGTCGGTCTGTTATTGTTTTTTATTAAACAAATATAAGGTGTAGAAAGCTTTATTTTTATATTTTTGTAAAAAATCGGAGTAAAAGGATGTTATTCAGGATTTTGGTTTTTATTACATTCATTATGGCAGGATACTCTTCAGACACGAAAAGATCAAAAGTTGCAGCAACAGCATTTGAAAAACCGCCTAAATGGGCTAGGGAAGCTATTTGGTATCAGATATTTGTAGAGAGATTCAGAAATGGAAATCCTAATATTAATCCAACGTTAAAAACCTGCGAAAACGGATTGATAGATGCTCTTCCACCGGATTGGGAAATCAGCCCTTGGGGACAAAACTGGTATGAGCAGGAGGCGTGGGCAAAAAAAACAGGTCTCGACTTCTATCGCACTATCCAAATGAGAAGGTATGGGGGAGATTTAGCTGGAGTGGAAGAAAAAATACCGTATCTGAAGGATTTGGGTATCAACGCTATTTATTTCAACCCACTCAACGATACGCCATCGTTGCATAAATATGATGCAAGATCTTACCATCACATCGATGTCACCTTTGGAGATGATATTGTCGGCGATCAGAAGCTTATGGCAAGAGAAAATCCTGGCGACCCATCCACATGGCAATGGACAAGTGCCGATAAAAAGTTTATCAACTTAGTCAAAAAACTTCACTCGGAGGGTATTCGGGTGGTTTTGGACTTCTCATGGAACCATACAGGAAATAATTTCTGGGCATTCAAAGACATTGAAAAAAATCTGGATAAGTCACCATATAAAGATTGGTATCACACCAGTTTTACCAAAGATGAAGATACAGGTAAGACGACGCTTAATTATGAAGGTTGGATAGGTATCAAAACGCTGCCTGAGCTAAAAAAGATAGATCACAATGGAAAAATCCCTGGTCACCCGTATGAAGGCAATATGCTGCCTGCTGTAAAAGAACACATTTTTGCGGTTTCGAGGAGGTGGATGGATCCAAACGGCGATGGTCGTTTTGAAGACGGAATAGATGGGATGCGCCTGGATGTAGCCGAACACGTACCGATGGGGTTTTGGAGGGATTTCAGGAGGTATGTAAGGACTGTCAATCCTGATTTTTACCTTGTAGGCGAAAACTGGTGGTCCAAATGGCCTGATGAATTAATGGACCCAACACCTTGGGTCAAAGGTGATGTTTTTGATGCCGTCATGCATTATCAATGGTTCAAAGAAGCACGAAGTTATTTTGCTGAGCCCAATGACAAACTCACACTTAACCAGTTTAAAGACAGGATGGTTGCAGTATTTCTGAAGTATCCTGACTATACACAACAAGCCATGATGAATCTGGCATCTTCACACGATTCACCCAGATTGTTGTCTTCATTTTATAATGTAAATAAATACAAATTTAACTGCAAACCACAGGAAGATAAAAATTATCGCACCAACTATCCACCAGCTATCACACATCATCGAGTCAGGTTGTTTTTGATGCATCAGTTTACTTTTGTGGGTTCTCCTCATATATGGAATGGTGATGAGATGGGTATGACTGGTGCTGATGATCCGGACACCAGGAAGCCTTTGGTGTGGCCAGATATACCTTTTGATGATGAAACTCAATCTGAATATTCAGAATATAAATACTCCGAAAAGCCAAAATTTGATTCTGAAATATATGAATATTACAAATCCATGATTCAACTCAGGAAAAGTTCTGAGGCTTTTATATATGGAAACTTTGAGTTTGAGAATTTTGATGATGACAAAAATATTCTGGGATACAGAAGAACCTTCAATGATGAAAGTTTTTTGATCCTTTTCAACAACAATGATCAACAAAATACATTACAGGTTCCCTTGGATATTTCCGGATACAGGATAGTTTTTTCTTATCAGGCAGATGCTGACCAGAATGGAAAAATCCTGACTCTGCCGCCTTACTCCGGTCTTGTTTTGAGAATTATGAAATTTTCAGGTAATTAGTTCAACTTCCTCAGATTTACCTCTTCCTTCATTTTCTACCAATGTAAGAAGTTTCAGAGATTTTATTTATGCCCTTTCATGTCTGCCCACCCAATCCTATGCGGATCCAAGTGAGAAAATTTAAACATACCCTAATCCGAGTTGCTCAAATCTTGCATTAATTAAAGTTTGAAATTTGGCCTTATATTCATCTTGTACAAAGCTTTTATCCAACATTTGTAGCATCTCAGGTTTACAATACTTAAAAAGCTCCAAAGTATTATCAAGAACTTTTTTATTCAAACCACATAGATTGTACGCTGACAGGAAATCATTATAATTCAGTTTTCTTTTTTTGCCATTCAATGTTAGGGCCAATTCTTCAGTATCGGCAGGATTGACTATCGCAGTAGGCACTAAATCATAAGCGGGACTTAATGCAAAACCACTTTCCTCAGATTCCAACAATGAAAAGTTTTTTAAATGCATATCTGCATTGCCTGTAAAAAAACTGAATAAAACAAGCTCATAGAAGTTGCTCACATCCAGTATAGGATTGGATGAGTACTTCAATATCAATTTAGCTACTTGCTCATGACTTCCTTTGTATTTGTCTTCAGAAAGGCGCTCACTCAACTGACACATATCTTCCATGTGTAACTTAACTTTTCGAGTCCTATCTACACGTTTGGTTATATAGCATAGAGTGCCATCTTCCAGATAGATCAAACTATGAGGCACAACCATCAAACCACAGGCTGCAGCCATGTGCATGGTGACACTTTCCAATTCAGGCAGCTGCGGATAATACCCTGATGGCGGCTTCAATATATAATCACCATAAAGACCAACTATGGTCAGTTTTTTAGCCAAATTTTTATCTTCTTTCCTGTGAAGGCTGAGAGATATCTTAGCTTGTACACCTGTCACAGCCATTTGGCTCAAAATGACTTTCGAAGCTAATTCATCCAGATCCTGAAGTCTGTATCCCAATTGGGGTGTTCCAAGTTGACCATAAAATCTTTTATTGCAGGCCTGGTGAACATAAGTGTCTGACTCCTTCAATGGCTCATAACAATGCAAACACCTTTGTCCATAATAAGGCGAAGGTTCATGAACCACCGATCCATGATGCTGAGATTGAGCCAAATATTTCTTTTTATAATTCTTCATTTTTTATAACACTTACTGCTCCGATACAATCTTTACAACACGCCAAAAGCAAACCCATCCTATCTCTGTGGTTGATTTTCCAGTTTTTTTGAGCTATATCTAGGAGCCAACCTTCAGGAATCAAGCCATCAAAAAAAGCAAACAATGTTTTGCTATGGTAAGGTATCCGTTGTTTTGGCAAAGTAAGACTTATGGCTTGTACTCCATCATTTTTCAGAATGGTCTCATCATACTGAAAAAAATAACCATCTTCAGTTTCATATATCTTACCACAATATACATCCTTCATATAAACCTGTCCACTTCGTTCCATATCATCTTAATAATTTATCTCTGTCCATCGGAACCGGACCGAGCACCTCACCAAATAAACGCAAAACATCATTTACCTTATCCATGCGTAAACTTTGTTTCCCTTGCTCCAAATCTCTCACAAAATGTAATCCAACTCCAGCTTTCAGTGCCAAAGATGGCTGAGTCAATTTGTTTTGTTTACGTTTTTGTTTGATATGACTACTTAAATCAGATATTTTTTCTCGCATTATTATACTATTTAAAGAACAAATATACGATATTATTGATATTATATACGATATATAGTATATTTTAACAAATTATTAATTATTTATACCATTTATAGTATAATAAGATATCCAGATGCATATTTTATACTGTATAAAGTATATTGTTTAAAAACTTAGAAATACTTATGGTGTTGATCCTAACACAGCATCGAAAATGTATAGGCGATTCGATTGCTCTTCGATTCTAAAAACTTATGAAAACTAAGGGTAAATTGTAGCTGGTGTGTTGCCGCATGGTTAGGTTGAACAGCTAAATACAAGTTGTTGTCGACTCAGTTCTTTAAGGATGATGGGTGGTGGTTTTGGTGGTTGTACCATAAATCTGATTGCCAAAAAAGCGGCAATTCATTTATTTCTTAAGTTTCAGAAGCATATAAAAATATCTTTGGTAGAGACTGCTCCGTCTATCCCTTTCAACTTTCTGATGGTACAGGCAAGAATTTATATACATGAATACAAATTTGCAGGATTACTAACACAAACGGCTCAATATCCTAACGGGAGAATGGGTGCTGGCATCACCACATCTGGCCATAAGACCTTGGCAAGGCCAAAATGAAACATTAGTTAAGACCATCTCATGACCCAGGCTGTTATTTATGCGATGGAAATCCCAGAATGAATGGTGAGCTCAATCCAAATTATCAAGACGTATATGTTTTTACTAATGATTTTGCCGCTTTACAAAAAGACTCCACATCCTTTTCTTTGAAAGATGGCCTTCTGGAAGCACAAAGTGAACAAGATATTTGTAAGGTGATATGTTTTAGTCCAGATCACTCCAAGAGTCTGGCAGAAATGTCAGTGAAAGAAATCATTAAAGTAGCCAAAGTATGGAAGTCTTAGTATACACACGCAATTTGGGGATAAACCCGAAGAGTGTGAAAATTTACCTATTTATGCCCAGTTAATGAAATAAAAATATGCATTACCTCCTCCTGGAAAATGTCAGTCGCTCCTATGGAGAGAAAGTCCTATTCAAAAACGTAGGAATAGTGTCATTTCCATGTGATACAAACCATACTCTTAAATGCTTCAGGTCATAACCTGAAGGAGATATATCGTTTACCTTTGCGCTACAAAGAAATCAAAGTCATCAATGTGAAGAGATTACATTTGAGCAATAGAATATGACTTTGGTCCTAAAAGAAATAATCCATATTCTGTTAAAAATATGACTCTGGCATGGAATAAATTATATAAAGAAAACGTTAAGGTTTTACCCAAAACACATACATATATAAAAATATACCCATTATCGGATGATGATTTAGAATCTTTAAGACAATATACAATGAAAGAAAAAATAGCAATATTTGATTTTCCTTTGGAATACGAGTTATTAGAGATGGGTGAATATTATGTAGATACGAAAGCATCTAAACCAGAGCTAACTTTCCAATATGCCGTAATACCCAAAGGTAAGATTTTTCCTAATGTGAAATATGAGATAGTTGATGAATTAGTATTAGCTCCTGACAAATCATATTTAACTCAGATATCTTTTAAACTTTCAGGAAACTCATATGAAAAGAAAGTTGGAAAAGACTCAAAGGTTCCAAATCTTGAAATAGATAAAGTTGATCCAAAAAACAATTCCATAAAACCTAACTGTAGACCTGACTCCCCTTTTTGGCCGGGATGTTTGGAATTGTTTAATGACCGAAATGAACTTGAGCTAAAAATTTTTAATCCTTCAACACAGAACACCTTCCTAAACGAACAATGGTGTGAGTGTATTAGTTATGACTATGGATATGAAGTTAATAGATTTATTGCTCTAAGTTCAACAGGAGATTGCTCTGAATTTGAATATAACGGCAATACATCATCAACTGAATGTCAACCATATACCTGGCCTCCACCTCCACCTCCATCTCTAATCACTAATCAATGCGGATGTCAGGTCTATGCCAATGAACGCAAACCTGGAGGTTGTGTGAGAGTTATTAATACAAATACTAATGGATTAGTTGCTGTAAGAAAAGTAGCCATACATATGAAAGATACTTGGTTTAACACTGATGTAACTTTTACTGATGATGATGGATGCTGGAAAATAAATGCTGAATATTATGGAAGTGCTTGGATGTGGGTAAGATTTTATAATGAAAACGCTACCATCAGAGCATTAAGGTTGGCTGATCCATTTGATTTATTTAACGGAGTTAGAGATTATGTAGGTTCAATAAGTGGACCTCAGTTTAATAATATCAATGTTGAATACCACCCCGACAATAATGTTGGAAGTGTCGCTCAGTTATTTTGGGCTGTAGCTACTACTCACAATGCAGTGCAGGAGTATTTAAACCATCCTGACGGCATTCCCGTATGGTCTGATTTAAATATTATTATATTTTAACAAGAACAAAGCCTTTTTATCATCCCCGCTAAGACTCGTGCGTCACCCCTTGCTTCTTGAGGGAAGGGGTCGGGGATGGGTATAAATGACAGCTCTGTTTTTACCCACCCCAACCCTCCCCTGCCTTGCCGTCAGGCAGGCCTGCCCGACTACGTAGGCAGGCGGGCTTAAAATGGAGGGAGTTAGATTCGTTCTTTGATTTTTGGCATTGTCGCTTTTTTAAAGATAAATTTAATCAAATGTCAAAAAAGAAGTAACAAACTCAATTTTTATCATCCCCGCTAAGACTCGTGCGCCACCCCTTCCTTCTTGAGGGAAGGGGTCGGGGGATGGGTATAAACAACAGCTCTGTTTTTACCCACCCCAACCCTCCCCTGTCTTGCCGCTAGGCAGGCCTGCCCTACTACGTAGGCAGGCAGGCCTAAAATGCAGGGAGTTAGATTCGTTCTTTGATTTTTGGCATTGTCGCTTTTAAAAAAAAACATGAGTTGAATCTAAAATGGTCAAAAGCATAGTATTTGATTTTGGTTCAGTCGTATATATTTCCATTACTCAGATCAAAACCGATCCTTTGGCCGATAGCACTCATCTTCTCTTGTGATGGATCAAAGCGGTAATTTAATCCGGAATTGGGTGAAAACTCCAAAGATGTAAATGAATTGGTAGTGATAGTCAGGTTTTTGCCCAGTACCCACCTATTGATATCTGCTACCGGATTGATCATACCTCCGATCACCTTCCTGAAGATGGGGTTTTTGAATTTTGAAGGATAGTTCCAGAAAAAATCAGTAAGTCTGTATGTTATCTCGCCCAGATATATTCCGCCGAAAGTGGTCGTGTAAAAATCAATAATACTGGGTGGATCTATTTCTGCAAAATATCTCACAACTTAATTTATAACTTTATCTGGACAGAGCACTAGAGTGAATAAAATTTAAAACATACTCAAACTTTGTTTAGACCATAATAATTTATATCTCCAAATATAAAAGTATCATTATATTTACACAATTTTGATGATCTGCATCAGCTCAAACGATGATAATACACCAAAATATCTATTCTATCTCTTGTATCATAAACGGGGTCAGACCGATCTCTAAAGAATTATTGTCATTTTTTGATGCCTTAAAAACAAATTTTAAAGGCAATATTTCGCTCTTTTATACAGAATATCATGGTCATGCCACTGAAATTGCCCGAAATTGTTGTAAAATTCAGGACCATTTGATCATTGCCGTCGGTGGAGACGGAACATTTAATGAAGTGGTCAATGGTGTATTAATGTCTGAAATGCCGGATACAGGTATATGTTTAGTGCCAAATGGCACAGGAAATGATTTCAGCCGAGCCCAGGAAATCAGCTTTAACGAAGATATAGTACTAGCCGCTATTAAAAAACCAGAATTCAAACATTATGACGTAGGGTTGATAACTCAGAATGGCAGTAAAAAATATTTTCTCAATGTGATGGATGCCGGATTTGGCGGTTATGCTACCATGCTACTGGATCGCCAGAGGCGGCAAGGACTAAGTGGAGGGTTGTCCTATTCCCTGGCAATCTTAAGAACCTTTTTCCATTTCAACAAACCGGATGTAACCATATCTATTGACAATAAACAATATTATACCGGCAAAATGATGATGATCGCTGTTAGTAACAGCAAAAGCTTTGGCAATGGACTTATCATATATCCTGACTCCAGACCAGATGATGGTCTGCTGGGTGTGACCACTCTCGGAAATGTCACTATCATCGACTATCTGCTTCATCTGTCCAATCTCAGGAAAGGCAGATATATCAAACATCCAGATATCTTATATGCCACATGTTCCAGACTTTCTATAAAGATTATTAGCGGCACAGCTCCGATTGAGGCGGATGGAGAAGTAGTCGGAACCGGAGATGTAAAAATAGAAGTAGTGCCTTCTGCTATCAGAATTATGCAATATTGGTAGATGTACTTTGATATTTACTTGTACTTTTCCAACAACTCCATGACCACCTCCCATAAATAATCATAAGGAATAATCTCTACCTGAGAACTTTTTTCATCGGTTACAAGGCTTGATTTTTCCAGTTTTTTTTGAAGGTCAGCAGTATATGTTCTTGTTCTCACAGGATGAAAATCTGCTGCAATCATTTTTAATAGCATTTTAATAAAACAATTGGACCTAAATGTATCATCATTCTTGAGATACCGATAAGAATATTGTATCAATGCATCGATCCTGTCTATGATTTTGTCATATTTTTTATCAATAAGCAAAAAGAGTATCTGGATGATGATGATAGTAATATTTTGTCCGGATTTATCCTTTGAGTGGAAAGGTACGCTATTAAGGAACTTCCCAATTACAAATGGTTTAAGAGATTTTTTTTCTGCTTCTGTTAGCTGGATTTTATCGGCACGGATCAGAAAGTGTAAAAATGCCTCTCTTATTTTCCATTGTTCATGAAAGTACGGATCTTCAGTCAGGTACCCATTGGAGAGTACTTCATAAGATAATTCGAATAGTTTCCTAAGATCCTGATGTGCATAATTCATATATAACAAGCTGGTTATAAAAAACCAATATCTGGATTTTGTAGAAGGAAATTCTTTGGCTTTATTGAGCCATATAATTGAATCATTAAAATTATTAAGCAATAAATGCGCGATGCCGATGTTGCGATAAGTTTGAAATAATGAAAATCCTTCACTATTATTTTTAATTTCTTCTAATGAATTTAATGCTGTTTCTAAAGCTTTGGGATAATTTTTAATAGTCTGAAAATAATAGAAAGAAAGATCATTGGTGTAGTTGACTATAAAATATGTTTGATACTTATTCTTAAGTTCATTCATTTTTTCCACCCGATTTTTTATTATCGCCAGATTATCAGAACTCATTGCGCCTTTGTGGGACACATAAAAGTGAGATATAATTGTATTACTTTCTCTGACATAGTTTTCAGCTTCTATAATCAAGATTAGTTCTCTGTTTTTTTTGAGATAATATTCCATTTTTTTTTTATCGATATCCACAAAGCCATAGTGTCCTGCCAAAGCCTCTCCCGATTGCAAGGCATAATTGAAATAGTGGAATTTTTCTGACAATCTAAAACATTTTTCAAACAAAGAAATTGCTGGATTTCTATAGTTTCTCTTTTGAAATACTGATGCAATGTAAAATAACTTACCTATGACTATATTGGCACTTATTCTGGACTTAAGGCTTTCTACTTCAGAAGCAAGACTTATTACATCATTCATTAGCCTTTCTTCCATCCTGTATTTAAGAGATTTGTAAGTGCTGGTCAGGTTTTTCTTTTTATACAGTCGACTGCAGTACTCCTTATCATCTGTGCTCTTAATACTGTCGATGATGGATTCGAATTCATCCAATTTTTTACTGTAATTAAAGTCGTTCCTTCGCGTTGAAAGTATTTCTTTAAGTTCTTTCAATACTAATATAAGTTGCATATTTCATTGATTTGATATATTATTTAGACACATTTTGTAGCTGATCAATATATTAGAAATTTCCTATATAGTTGAAATTCAATATCTTAATTAAATATTTCCTCAAAATATTTAGTTTTTTTAATAAATTTATTCTTGAAAAAGTGTTAATGATGGACATTTTTTTTCCTATTACATTTGTGTTAAGAAACAACAAACATACATGATCTTCTTTAAATAATGTAAAAGAAAATGTATGTTTTAAGATAAAATTAAATACAAGTAAAAATATATTTAATTGATTGCCTGTTCATTGTGATTTTTTTACGTAATAAATAAAGATTTTAGCGTAAGTAAATTTTGTGTGTTCTGTTAAAGTTTAGTTGGTATCAACCTATTACTTTTGTCTTATCAATTAAAACAAAATTTATTAACAAACAACTAAATTTAATTAAAATGGACGTAGTAACAATAATTCTTACAGCTTTAGGTATTTGTGATGACGATACTGATGGCTTTTAAGTATAAAAAATAATTTTTACAAACTACTTAATTTATTCAAAATGGACATAGTAATAATAATTCTTACAGCTTTAGGTATTTGTGATGACGATACTGATGGCTTTTAAGTATAAATAAATTTTTTTTATATAAAAATATTCGGGTGCGTATGGAGGAATGGTGAGTGCCGCTTGGTCAGTGCCTTCCTCCATATTTCAGATAAAAGTATTTGAATGCCGCATAATTTCAACATTTTTAGGTTCATGCGAAGGTTTTCTGACTACTTGATTTAGAAAGCCTTCGTTTTTTTTACCTTAATTCAGAATGAAACATTTTGGGTTTATACCATTTTTTTATATATTTTTTGGTAATATTCATTTTGCATCCGTTAGGCCTGCCTGCCGATGAGGCATGGCAAGAGGCAAAACAAATTGAACTTTTTTAAAAGTTCAATTTTGGGATGCACTCAACAATTTTAATTCAAAATCTTTAAAGATACCCCAATTTCTCCAATTGTACGCATTTTTTTAGCCACCAGATTCTTTTGTCCAAAAAACATTTTTGATATGATGTCTGAGGACGAAGTTTTCGGTTCACAACTCAAAAAGGTACGATTCGTACCTTTTTTTTTCACTGTAGTTAAAACTCAATTTTGCTTCAGCACCGTTCTGTCAATCACCATCCTTTGATAATTGTGCCGTAGCAGTGATTACAGTCATCTAGCTGGAAAATGTACGATTTGCAGTAAAAAAGATGAATTTACAGGCATATGCAGCCGCTTATATAGTCAGGTTATATTTTTATCCCTTAGGATAAAGATAAAAAGGGATGTATTTCATTTTTTCGCCTCATATTAAAAATCATCAATTTTTTTTGCGATTTAATGCTACTACGAACAAATGATGCTTTAGAGACATGATCGTGCAGATAAATTACTCCCGTCTATCGGAGCAGGAGCGTAGCTCTATCATCTTTGTAGAAAACATTAGCACCTGAAACATAAGGGGC
This sequence comes from Saprospiraceae bacterium, assembly GCA_016718205.1. Lineage (GTDB taxonomy): Bacteria > Bacteroidota > Bacteroidia > Chitinophagales > Saprospiraceae > OLB9. The sequence goes on along the minus strand of JADKEB010000017.1, from coordinate 13,164 downwards.
GTAGCCCTGACATCTTATATTTACCACATCTTTTATGATCACAGGGCTACGCCCCTACGTGATGGTGTGTGGATATTTTTGCTACAAAGATTACAGGACTACGTCCCTATATTAATTTCGGACATAAAGATTAGAGATAATTGAATAATAAGGGGTGTATTTCATTTTTTCGCCTCACATTAAAAATCATCAATTTTTTTTTGCGATTCAGTCAAGATGCCTTAATATATTGCATCGTAGCTAAAAGCTACGACGAACAAACGAATCTTGATAAAAAATCGAGCACAGTGCGAAAAAATGAAATGCACCTATAATAAGGGATAAAGGTCTCGCAACGAACCTCATTTTAGCTTTTTATATCAAATTTTAAAGTTTTTCTTCCAAAACTATTCTATGGCATTGACATTCAAATAAATAATGTGAAAAAATCTTCCTACACACAAAGTTTTATTACTTTTGCGCTTCTTTTTAAAGTTGATACTTTACTGAATGTTTTCCACCAGAGACAAAATAGAATTGAATAACCTACCCAAGCACATTGCTATCATCATGGATGGCAATGGAAGATGGGCCAAAACACATGGTAAGCCAAGGGTATTTGGTCATAAAAATGGAGTAGTTTCAGTCAGGGAAGTAACAGAAGCTTCTGCAGAATTGGGAATTGAATACCTTACTCTATATGCGTTTTCTACTGAAAACTGGGCAAGACCACAATTTGAAGTCAATGCGCTCATGACTCTACTTGTGGAGACCGTCAAAAGCGAAGTGAAGACATTGATGAAAAATAATATTCGTCTGTTATCCATTGGTGATTTAGGTAAGTTGCCGGAAAAAACAAGAAATGCCTTGCTCAGAGCAATAGATGAAACCAAAAATAATACAAGAATGTCTTTGGTATTGGCACTCAATTACTCTTCAAGATGGGAAATCGTGGAAGCTGTCAAAAAAATATCTCAGGAAGTGAAAGCGGGTACAATCGATGCGGATCAAATTGATACTTCACTTTTTTCTACTTTTTTGACCACAAGAGACATACCAGATCCTGAGCTGATGATCAGGACCAGTGGTGAAAGGAGGATCAGCAATTACCTGCTATGGCAAGCAGCGTACGCTGAATTGTATTTTACAGATGTCCTTTGGCCGGATTTCAGAAAAGAAGATTTCTATCAGGCTATCTTTGATTATCAACACAGAGAAAGAAGGTTTGGAATGGTCAGTGAGCAATTAGAAAAATCATTTTAACATCATTAAGAAAATGTTAAAAGAAAATTTGATAACAGCGGTTAGAGTAACTATAGCGTTTGAAACTGCAGAACAAGTTAATAACAATTTATGAAAATTTATTTCAGGTACATATTTTTACTAACAATAATCTCCATCACTATGTGTGCTGTGGTACAAGCACAACAAGAAAACGCTGTGATAGATTATACCAGCAAGAATACATATGAAATCGGAGGCATCACCATCATAGGTTCAGAAAACAGAGACCGTAATGCGATAAAATCTATCTCCGGTCTTCGTGAAGGTGGTAAAATCCAGATACCTGGTCCGGCAGTTGGCGCAGCCATCAAATCACTGCTGAAGCTCCGCTTATTTGATGATGTTCAGATATATATCGAAAAGACAGAAGGTAATGTAGTATTTTTAAAAATGATCCTGATCGACAGACCTACGCTCTCGCGATGGTCATTTTCAGGAGTCAAATCCGGTACACACGATGATCTCAATGAAGCTTTAAAAAATATTCTCACAAAAGGTGGCATCGTCACTGATGATCAAAAAGAACTTGCTAAAAGCAAAATTGTCAAGTATTTTGTCGAAAAAGGAAAGCTGGACACTGAAGTCAAAGTGAAAGAAGTAGTGGAAGAAGGCAAAACATCATCAGTAAGGTTGGAATTTGCAATTGATCCCAAAGATCGTGTGAAGGTTGAAGATATCGTTTTTGAAGGAAATAAAACGTATTCTGACAAGAAATTGAGAAAAAAGATGAGTAAGACAAAAAGAGCAGGAACATTGTTCAGAAAGTCAAAATTTATTGAAAAAGAATATCAGGAAGATTTAAAATCTCTGACCAAATTTTATCAGAATGAAGGCTTTAAAAATATGACCATCATTTCTGATACAACATATCGTAATGCCGAAGGTAATATCATGGTTAATATCAAAATGGATGAAGGCCGCAAGCATTATTATAGAAATATCAGCTGGAAAGGTAACTCATTGTATAATGATGAACAGCTATACACAGTCTTAGGTATCTCCAGAGGTGACATATACAACCCCGAAATGCTAAATAACAGGCTGAAATTCAGTCTTGATGGCAGAGATATATCTTCTCTGTATCTGGATGACGGATATCTTGCATTTGATATCCAACCCACAGAAATAGCCATAGAAAACGACTCGGTAGATCTCGAGATGAGGATATTTGAAGGTCCACAATTTACAGTGGAAAATGTAGTCATCAAAGGAAATGACCGCACCAACGAACATATAGTGCGCCGCGAAATCAGAACCAAGCCCGGCCAAAAATTCAGCAGAGGTGATATCATGCGGTCTCAAAGAGAAATTATCAATCTGGGATACTTCAACCCTGAAAATCTGGATATCGGCACCAATGTAAACCAAAACCGAGGTACAGTAGATATAGTATATACTCTTGAAGAGAAACCTTCAGATCAGTTGGAACTATCAGCCGGATATGGAGGATTCAGCGGATTGATAGGAACACTTGGTGTCGTTTTTAATAACTTTTCTATAGGTAATATTAGAAATCGGTCCACCTGGAGCCCACTTCCGCAAGGTGATGGTCAGAAATTGTCTGTACGACTACAATCCAACAGCCGGTTTTTCAGATCATACAATGCATCATTTACAGAACCATGGCTTGGAGGCAAAAAACCACGATCCTTTACTATTGGAGGTGTACACACGGCTTTTGACTACTCGCTGTCAGGACAAGGAAAACTCGGCATTACAAGAGGATTTATAGGTATAGGATCTCAGTTGAAATGGCCGGATGACTATTTTGCGAGCAATACCACTTTGAATATTGAAAAAATCGCCTTGGATAATTTCAGGTCCGGAGGTTTTGCTATATCAAAAGGTACATTCAACAATTTTAGTATACGCCAGACCTTTACGAGAAGTAATATCAGTGATCCTCTGTTCCCGCGCCGGGGATCGAGGATGACGCTTTCACTTCAGGTGACTCCGCCATATTCTCTATTTAGAAAAGAGAAATTTTTTGAAGTCTCAGAGGCACAAAAAGAAGAAATACGTCGGGAACTTGCATTTGAAAACGGACCTGCGAGTCCGGTGTCTGAAGCAGATGTAAATGCAAAAGTTGATGAGCTGAAAGAAGGAAGCAAATTCAGATATCTGGAGTACCATAAGTGGAAGATCAGTGCAGAATGGTACTTCAACATAGTAGACAAACTGGTCGTTGCGACCAATGTCAAAATAGGTATTTTGGGTGCATACAATCGGGATATAGGCATACCACCTTTTGAAAGATTTGAGCTGGGTGGAGATGGTATCAATAATCAGAACGCCGGATTGCAGGGAAAAGAGATTATTGCATTGAGAGGTTATGATACCCGAGATATCATCGGCAATGGAGAACAGACCAATACCGGCGGATTTCAAGGAGCACCTATATACAATAAATACACCGTAGAATTCAGGTACCCACTATCGCTAAATCCGAACTCCACCATCTTTCTCACCAGCTGGATCCAGGGCGGAAACGCATACCGGTCGGCCAAAACCTTCAATCCTTTTGATCTGAAGAGATCAGCTGGATTTGGTGCCAGGGTATTTCTGCCTATGTTTGGATTACTCGGGTTTGACTACGGTTGGGGATTTGACAAACAAGTCACTGATGGTAAATACGGAAGATTCAATATTGTGCTCGGTTTCGAACCGGAATAATAGTGTGTATTACAAATTGACTTAATATTATTAAATGAATTGGACAATAAGTGCTAGAAGATTTAGGTGGATCGTCTCAAGCCGAGCTTGACAGGCTCTTTAGGGATAGAGGACAAAGAAGGGCTCTTATTAATTTGTGCAATTTGCTATACACACAATAATATTAAAATTTAGTTAAACAAAAAATCTTAGTAACTTATACATTAATTATCTGGTTTCAAAACAAACGTTAAAATTTTAAAAACAACTTAAACAAAATGAAATACGCACTTTTTACAATTCTGTTATCAATGTTTACTTTTTATTCTACTGATGCTCAGAAGTTTGGTTATGTCAATACTCAGGAGTTATTGAGCAACATGACCGAAATGAAACTGGCAGACAATCAGATACAAGCTTTTCAAAATGACCTTGTATCAAAGGGAGAACAAATGGTGATAAAGTTTGAAACAGAATACAAAGCCTACATGAATGAAGCCAATGGTGGTACCCTCTCTAAGGTGCAGATGCAGCAGAAGGAATCTGTACTAGTAGCCAAGCAGGATGAAATCAAAAAATATGAAGTTGAAATCCAGCAAAAAGTGGCAGCTAAGAAAGAAGAACTATACAAGCCTGTCATCGATAAGGTCAAGGCCGAAATTGAAAAAATGGGCAAAGAAGGTGGATATACCATCATCTTTGATTCTGCACCAGGTATGATACTTCATGCCGCGGATTCTGAAAATCTGATGACAGTATTGAAATCAAAATTAGGTATTCCCTGATGAGCCCTTGCTGTGATAAAAATAAAAGCCTGACTTGATTTCATTCGAGTCGGGCTTTTTTTTTACCGACGAGAATTTATTTTTCAATTATATAAGTAGACAATGGCTATCATCCCAATGATAATATGTTATGATCAGGATAGGCTTAGATTGATAGTCCCTATCATACAAATATTCTTATATAGAATAATTAATTACATTTTATTACCATTTATTCTTTATTATTATAGTTTTGTTGAAATTTAGTATGTTAATTTGCGTTAACATACCGATTCATGAATTTTTCTGCAGACCCTGTACATACTATTGAAAATTTGATTCAAAAAAATAGGAGCAAATCGCTTTCTATATATATATTAGTGGTGGTAAGCTTGATAACTTCGATGGCATCACTGCCTTTTATTTATATTGATATTAGTACACAGAGCAGGGGTATCATAAGAAGTAAGTATGATAATGTTCCGATTACTTCGATTGTAAGTGGCAGGGTAATATCTGTGGCTATGAAATCAAACAAAGTTGTGAATAAAGGTGATACATTGATTGTAATCACGGTAGAAAATCTTGAGAGTGAAAAAGCGCATAATCAAGAATTATTAACCACGCACAAACAAAATTTTAAAGAACTGGATTTAATTTTAACGGGAATAGGTGCTATACCAACTAACCCGGTTTTCAGGGATGAATATTTTAAATTTCTGGCACAAAAATCCGAACTGGAAAGTAAGGTAAGGTATGCAAAACTCAAATATGAACGGTTAGACTTGTCAGACCAAAGGCGTCTTGGGGACTTATCAGGTTATGATGATAATGTTTGTTGTTTTACTGATGGGCAGTACTTTTCATCATTGCCCCTTACGATAACAATGCAACAACTTCGCAATAGGTATTTAAACGTTCATATTAATACAACTTCAAATACACCAGCACAAATAAACAACCTATTTGATAATTACAATTTTTAATGGAAACAAGTAAATCAATTGAAATGGGAACTTTATCTAAATTCCCGACGATTTTTGGGATTGTTGGTATAGTTGGTTGTTTTTCATGTGGACCTATTGCAACAATCATTCATGAGGAGTGTACCACTGTAAAACCTTATCAATTTTTTGTACCAGTGAGTACAGTTAGTACTAATAAAATATTGCAAAAAGGAGATACAATATTCATCAATTTTGAATTTAGCAGTAAGATGAAGGATGAAGCAGATGGGAAGGTTTACGATTTAAAAGATTTTAAGGATTTTTTGCCTGCTGTGCGTTTATATCGGGTAGAAGAAAATGTCAAGGATCCATACTTTTTTGAATTTAGTGATACATGTTGTATGTATGTCCAAAATATGTTTGTTGATCATTATCTACCTGATAAAGCAAGAAGAAAAGATGCCGGAATGTTGGTATATATCGATTTCAGGCAACAATCAGACGGAAATTATGAATTGGTCAAAAATTACATTTATCCAAATGGAATTCCATTCTATATTGATACTGTTGGTAAAGATACTTTTAATAAAGAAGGAGGTTATGCATTTGAAGTAAGGTAGTCAGAGGGAAGAACCAGTTTTCCCGTAAAATCGGAATTTAGGACAGCTACCACTTGCTTTAAGTTTTTATGGCTCTGTTTAAGTAAATATATGACAGGTAGAATTGCTATTAATCAATGATTTATGTAAATTAATAATTAATAGTAAATTACATGCCCAGAAATCCGATATTACCATTAAATTTTTACGATTTCAATCAATATTCATCTTTCAACAATAACAGAGCCGTTTTTATAATGCCGTCATTATACCAAAAACAACAATAATAGCGCATCGCAGCATCGATCTGTGATGCGCTATTTTTCTTTTCCATATGCTCATCGATTTTATTACTGTTGATATCTAAGTCATGTTGATTCATTTAGCGTCTTTTCTTTTGAATTACAGATTCGTAAAATACAGGATCGTAGATGCCTTCTGTGACCATCAAAGGTAAAGTATATCCTTTTTTCATTCAATGGTTCTAAAATTCCTTTTGTCCCTTCAGGGATGGGTTAAACAAAAAGTAATTTTTATAAAAATTCAATTTAGGGATACATCCCATGAGTGCAAAAAATTTACTATTTTGCCCCCGAAAATCAAAAAAAAATGCAATGCTCACTCCTGGAAAATGTCAGTCGCTCCTAGGAAAGTCCTCTTTAAAAATGTAAACCTTTCTATCAGCAAAGGCGACAAAAGTGCCTCTATCGCAAAAAACGATAGTGGTAAAACAACTTTACTAAAAGTGATCGGAGGTGAAGAAGGATCAGATGGAGAAAACGCTAAGATTACCATATCAAAAAGATCAAAGCAGCCATCCTCAAACAAGATCCTGTATTTGACCCAAATGCCCTGCATTGGAGACTATTTTGATACGGACAATGAAGCCATTGTTGCTGTGTGGGATTACGAAAAGCACTGACTTCCAAGATGAAGCTTTACTCCAGAAATGTATAACCACCATCAAAGACCTGAAAGCATGGGATCTGGAATCACGGATCCATGAAATCCTCAACAAACTCAAAATTACAGATTTTAATCAAAGGGCAGGAGAAATGTCAGGTGATCAAGAAAAAGACTTGCATTGGCGAATACTGATTGAAGAGCCTGATTTTCTCATCTCGACGAACCAACCAACCACTGAATGGATATAGAGATAGATCGAATGGCTGGAAAACTTCCTACAGCAACCAATCTGACACTTTTTATGGTGACGCATGACGAGAGTATTTCCCGGGCGCATATGCAATGAAATCATAGAGCTGGACAATGGTCAGACCTATATGTATCAGGCAACTACTCACAATACATATGAAAAAGAGAAGCGAGAATAATCAATGATGCCATCAATCTCGAAAAACCAAAAACTTTCAAAGAACTGGACTGGATGCACGTCAACCACAAGCTCGTAGCACCAAAAGCTAAATCCCGAATTGATGATTTCTACGACATAAAAAAAAAGCTCAGGTACGTCTCAATGATGATGAGATGAAAATAAATATTGCTGCATCAGATTGGGGTCAAAAATCACGGAAGCCCACTCCATCGTAAAAGTTTTGGTGATAAAAGAATACTGGATGGATTCACATACAAATTTAAAAAGGCGAACGTATAGGCATTGTCGGCGCTAACGGAACAAGCAAGTCGACATTTTAAAAATAATAACCCAACGGTCCTCCGATGGCGGAAAAATAGTAGTGGGTGACACCATCGTCTTTGGATATTATACCCAGGATGGATTGATAGTCAATGAAGACAAAATGGTGATAGATGTGATCAGAGATATTGCAGAGTATATTCCACTTGACAAAGTTCAAACTTTCTCAGAGTCTATATTGGAAAATTCCTTTTCCAGCCACAACAAAGGATTTGGTTTCTCAGCTGAGTGGTGGCGAAAAAGCAGAAAGACATACCTGCTCAACATCCTGATGAAAACCTAGTTTCTATTCTCGACGGAACAACCAATGACGTCTCGATATCATCACACTCAATGTTCTGGAAGAGTATTTGTTGGATTTTCCGGGATGTCTGATCATAGTCACCCATGACCGGTACTTTATGGATAAGTTGGTAGATCATTTGTTCATATTGGAAGGCAATGGTGTGATCAGTGATTACAACTATACATATTCTGAATACAGGGAACTCAAAAAAACAGAAGAACGCGAAAAACAAGAATCAAAATCTCTTGCCTCAGGTGCGACACAAGCAGAAGATCTATCCAAAGGAAAAGCATCCTTTGAGCAGAGAAAAGATTTTGCCAGATTGGAAAAGGAAATCAAAAAACTGGAAGAAAAGAAGGCCAAAATTACTTCCACATTTGAAGATGCATCGCTAAGTCCTGAAAGAATCATGGAGCTATCAAAGAACTTGATCAAATCACAGATCAACTTGCCGAAAAAAAGAAGAAAAGTGGTTTGAATTGGCAGAAATGATGTGATTTCAAACAAAAATCATCTTTTTTTTACAATTGGATTTAAACCTTTAAAGGTGCATCATGTCCAATGAGCATAATATTCAGAATTTGAAAATACCGGAAGATTTTGAGATTTATTCAATGATATCCACTCCTGAGCTGCGCAATCAGGGATATCGTATGCTCGTACAAAAGTTTAAAGAAAAGCTATACTGGCACATAAGAAGGTTAGTACAGCACCATGATGATGCAGACGATGTATTACAAAATACATTCATGAAGGTGGTAAGAAATATCGAAGGTTTTCAGCAGCAATCATCACTGTACACATGGATGTTCAGGATTGCCACCAATGAAAGTCTGAATTTTATTAAAAAAATAAAAAACAAGAACGACCATTGAGATGAATGAAATGGTTTATTTCAAATCCGCTGGTGAAAGCCTCATGGATTCTGCCAAAATACTAAATCTCCTTCAGATTGCCATTCAGAGTCTCCCTGAAAAACAAAGACTTGTTTTAATATGAAGGTACTATGACGAAATGTCGTATAAGGATATGTCGGAGATCACAGAAACCAGCGAAGGAGCTTTAAAGGCTGCTTATCATCATGCCGTAAAAAAAAATAGAAGATTTTTTTAAAATCAAATGTAGAGTAAAAAATGGATCAAAAATATACATCAGAAGTAAAGAAGAATTAGGAAAACTGGCACCTATTCTATCCGGGCTGCCAAAAGTGAATCCATACAACTTGCCTGAAGGATATCTGGAAGATGTGGAAGAAAAAATCATGAGTCAGCTGAACCTGATCGGTTTACGAAACGAAGCCTTCAGTACCGGATGGATATTTTGAAATAGTAGAAAACGAAATTCTAAAAAAGTCCGGTCAGCTTCATAAGGCATCAAAAAAGTCAAAATGTGATCAGTATTTTTTTAAATATAGAAATCAGATCCTGAGCATAGCTGCGGTTCTGACTTTTGTTTTGACAGCTATTTTGTTTTTACCAGAATTGAAAAACCTGATGCAGGTCTCGCTTTGGCTACAGGTGATACCGCAGAATATTTGAATATATCCATGATAACATTGGTGAATATGATATCAATATGCTTATCAGCAAGGCCTGTCTGAAGAAGAAACATCGTAATGGATGAGCTTAACCTTGATCAAATAGAAGATGAAACAACATGGATGGATAGCGAAATTGATTTTTAAAAAGATTATCTACCACGCACCACGTAGTCATAAATAAAATTATTTTTAAACACTTTAACCTATTTATATTACATACTAAAATTAATGTCATGAATAAAATTAAAATTTCAATTTTGATGTTTGCCCTTTTGGGGTTTTATACCATCAATGCTCAGAAACCCAAGTCAAAAAAGGGTGAAGGATAAAATAAATGCTCAAAGAGTAGCATATATCACCAATCAACTCGATCTCAGTGAGTCAGAAGCTCAGAAATTCTGGCCATTGTACAATGCATATCATACAGAACTTGAACAGCTTAAATCATCTCTTGACATACAATTTAAAAGAGACTTGAATGACAAAGAAGCTGAAGACATGCTCATAAAAATGCTCGATGGCAGATCAAAAGAGATCGAAATACAGAAAAAGTATATTCAAAAAATGAAATCGGCTATTCCAGCCAAAAAAATTGCCAGGCTGTACAGAGCAGAAAAAGAGTTTAAAGAAAAGTTGATTTCAGGTGTGAAGGAAAGGAGAAAAAACCATAAAAAAGAATAACACAGATTGTCAATAATGTCCAAAGAAATTGGTTTTCGTCTGTGCAGGTTTTTTTCAATAAATCCAATATCGTTTAGATAAGGCTAAATTATGAAGTCCTTCCTTCCCTAAGCCCTTCTAGGAAGGATTTAGGGATGGGTAAAAACAAATAAAAAACACTTTATCTAAACGACATTGAAACAAAGTCTACCAAAACTGCAACCAACATCTCACCGTGCCGTAATAAATTAAACAAATAAAATTTAACAAATTATGGCATCTCAAATTATTGCAACAATTGGTCTCTTTATCACACTAATTGTGTTGATTGTAACTTTTTAAAACCCGGCATACAGAAAGAATGGCACTTATCAATTCCGGCAGAACAGCCAGAATATTTGATGAGAAAGATGGAGAATCAAACGGATCATTAAAAGTAGGACTGTTTCTTTTATCTGTAGGATTGGGTCTACTCATAGGTATGATCGTTGACAGCATTCTCCATACAGAACCGACAGGAGTTTTTGTAAGCATCCTTGTTTTAGGTGGGATGTCACTCATCATCTATCACTTCTACATCGAGGAGGTAAGCAAGGAAAGAATTAAAGATCCGGAAGATATGGTATAGTCAATCGGAAAAGAAATGGAAAAAAGCCTGGTTGTCATCCATCAGGCTTTTATTAAGAGTATGTTTAAATTTTCATGTTTGAGCGAAAGTGTTCAAATTTAATTTTTATGTAAGATGACTGAGTGGTCTCGTCTTTTGGACGAGAATCGAGTAAAATTTTTACTCGATAACACGTTGTACTGAAGCGTAGTCGAAGTAAAGGAACTGTGAAAACCACCCATCCAATCAAATGGGAATAGCGTAGGTCGTCTCAAGCATAGCTTGACAGGCTCTTCAGAGAGCTTGCCACGATTTGTGGGAATGAGGGTAGCGGGCTTGCTTGGTTCCTTTCATTAAATCGTGATTTCGTATCACGATTTTGCTTTACCATTCAGTCCGGCTCGCAGCGAATACCGTATATAGCTGGTTGCTCAAACGTAGCTTGACGCGGTACCGCAAAAATATAACGCAACAGAAAATTAAATTTGCCGCTTGGAGCCAAATGATGAAACTTTAAACATACTCTCAACCCTGAATATACAGCCGTTTGATCCTGTTGGAAATCCTGCTCAATATCTCATACGGGATCGTGCCTGAAAACTCATGCCGAGTTCCGACAGGTTTATCTTTGCCGAAGATCACTGCTTCATCCCCGACTTTTATATCAACTCCTCCACCTATGTCGATGATCGTTAAATCCATACAAACATTACCAATGATCGGAAAATCGACCCCATGGATACTGACACTATATCGCCCGTTACCGGAATTTCGAAGCAGACCGTCGGCATATCCTATGTTAGTGACAGCTATTTTCCCCAACTTTGATACCTGACACTCCTATTATATCCTATGAAGGCATCCCTACCCACATCCTTTATCTGAATCACATTAGCCTTTAGGTGTGTACTTTTTCAAGCTGTTCGGTCAAAATACCGGTGCTATCTATTCCATACAAACCCAATCCTAATCTGACCATGTCAAAATGGTATTGCGGGAAACCGGACAATGCCTGCAGAATTGAGAATATGCTAAGTGGTCGATATCCCAATGCTGGCAAGGGTTTCAAAATGTTTGTTCAAAAGTGCTACCTGATATTCTGTGAATGCATCATCACCAGCATCTTCCACGGCTGCTGAGGTGACTGAACACAGAAGCCACCTTTATCAATCGGGTATTTTCAAGTTGCTCTGTTAATAAGGGAATATCATCACTCCCTAAACCCCATTCTGTGCATGCCCGTATCTATCTTGATGTGGATTTTAAAGTTTGATTTATTGGCCAATTTTAAATAATCTATCATTTCTCTTAATTGTTCATTGCTGTACACTTCCGTTCCGGATCATAGTTGGCCATATCATTGACGCTGTTGCGATCGGGATTCAGTACCATTATAGGTAATTGTGTTCAGCTTTCCTCAATTGGATGCCTTCGTCAATATAGGCTACTGCTACATGTGCTACCTTTCTATAGCTCGAGAAATTTGGCGAAGTTCTTGCTTCCGCTTCCATAGCTGATGCTTTGATGACAGCGATGATTTTAGTTTTCCTTTTTTACGTATTGAGAAAAAACCTGAGGTTGTGCCTAACGCCTGAAGATCGGTTTCAAGAGGTCGCTGTATGTATCTTTTCTGAAAAGAAAATCGACAATCTTTTCCAGTTTGAACATTCAGGCCCCTTTCAACAAAATCATCATTTGAGATAGATCTAATTCATGAACTTGCTCAAAAAGTTTTCAGTTGTTACAAAATGCTGAAATGAGATATCCCCTTGATTAAGAAATCCCTTCAGGTATTCCACTGTATTTCCAATGCCGATGACTTGTTTTGACCTTATGTTTGTTGATAATGTCTGCAAGTGCATGATTTAATTCTGTTCGGGCAAGTCGGTCTGCATAAAATCAGAAATGATTACAACTTTTCCCTGTGTCCTGCCTGCTGCTCAGCAAAATCCATGGCCATCCTGAAGGATTCTATATCATCATTAGCATCTATCATCTACAAAATCACTCCACTCATCTCCATTTTTCGATTTCCAGCCTCGTAGGCAAGTTATTGTAAATGGGGAGCAGACTGGATGTTGCATCTTCAATCGATACGCCTATAACAAATAAAGCTTCTAAACAATGCAAAGCATTGTCTATAGATGCCTTCTAGACAAAGGAAGCTGAAACTTCAGGATTTCATTGTT
>JADKEB010000016.1 GCA_016718205.1 Saprospiraceae bacterium | reverse complement strand
TACTGGAAGGTGTCGATCTATTAATCTGATTAAGAATGACCAAAACATTAGAATGTGTTCCACCCAATAACTTTATCATACCAAACCACTTGTCCATATTGCTATTATCGGCACGGTCATCAGAAACTAAGACATAACAAGATACATCATCCATGAAAAACTGATGAAGGGGATATTGTCTTTCCTGTCCGCCAAAATCCCAAATATTTGCGGTGAAAATTTTGGCTTGATCTTCCAAATAAGGAAATTCCCAACCTTTTTGGATTTGCACTCCTATCGTTTCTTTTTCTTCCTTGCAAGGTACTGGGTATTCTGGATCAAATATTTTTTTTCTAAGCGTAGTTTTTCCTGCTTTTGGCTCTCCTACTATCAAAAGCTTTCCTTCTAATATTTCAAATTCTCCGTATTTTTCTAAATCATCAAAATAATCCAAAACCGCCTTCTTCCCTTTTTCCACAATTTCTAGTGGTGGAATCGAAACTGGATTTCCATTAAGTCTAATAGAGTTGTTCGTATAATCATTTTCTTTTAAAGATAATTTTAAGCCTTTTTTAATAATTTCAATTAACGGGTAAATGTCTGAAATATGATTGTTGGACAAATCCAAAGTAGTCAAGTTAAATAATTCCTGTAATGGTAATACAATTGATATTTGGTTATTCGATAGATACAATGAAGTCAAGTGAGTTAATTTCTTTAATGGGGTAAGGTCTGAAATTTTATTTCTCGATAAATGTAATCTCTTTAAGCCAATTAGTTTGTTTAAATGAGAGAGATCGGTTATTTTATTTTTCGCTAAATCAAGCAAGTTAAGTCATTTAAAGCCTGTAAAGGTGAAAGATCCGAGATTTGATTTCCTGATGCATGTAATAAATTCAAGGCATGTAAAGTTCTTAAAGGAGAAATATCTGAAATTTTATTATTCGTTAAATCTAGGTGAGTTAAACGTTTTAATTTCTTTAAAGGAGAAATGTCTGAAATTTTATTATATGTTAAATCAAGCGAAGTCAATTGTTTTAAAGCACTTATTGGAGTAATATCTTGCAAATTCTCTCCAAATATCGCTAATGAAACTAGCTTGCCATACTCAATATTATAAATACTGACACTACCTATCCCAAGCGCTCGCTCCAGCTCCAATATTTCCTTCGGTTTATCTTCCATCATTTATGATATATTTGATATTCAATATGGTGTAAAATTACAATATTTTCTAAGAAAAGCTACCATTTTTATCTATCGAGTTTACGTGTGACTTTGCGTTATTTCTTTCAAATAAATCATGCTAACGCTTGACAAGCTCCGGAAGCCCATTACAGCAGATCACTGAATGATAGGCTTTTATCTGCAACTTCCAGGCTCCAGGGATTTCCTACAACACCAAGATTTGTTATCAATGTAGTGAAAACTTGTTTTTTGGTCCCCGTATGCGTGATGAATTTCTGTTTTCTGCTACGGAGCGCTTCAGCATATTTTTTATCTATTTCGAATGGTGCATTGTAATATTTTAGCTCACAAATATTGATGGTGGCGTCTTTGCGATCTATGATTAGATCTATTTGAAAGCCGTCTTTTTCTTTGGTTCCCATCACTTTCAGAACAGATGTTTCAGTAAAGACGGAAGCGATTCCGAGTGCAGATTTTATGGTGCCTATATGATTGTAGATGAGATTTTCGAATGCATATCCCGTCCAGATTTTATATGTCTGAGATGCGCTTATTTGTAGCCATATACCTGGAATATATTTTTTATTGGGTTTTATAAATCGATGGTAAAAGATAGAATATTCATCATTGAGACGGTAGATGGATCCTTTCTTTTTGTTTCCAAAAGTGACTTCTTCTGTTACAAAGCCCGATAACAGCAAGTCTTCCATAGCTCTTTGATATGGACCACCTGCTTGTACTTTACTCTTACTAATCATTTCTTGTCGGGTCAATCCTGATTTGGACGTTGCCAGCGTTGTCACAATCATTTCGTGATCTTGTGGATTGTCATACAGTGCTTTGTAAAGATTGTCATATTCTGATTTGAGTATTCCATCATCCATAAAACACATGCGTTCTACGGCCACAGCGATACTTTCTCCACGGCGTATATCGTTGAGATAATAGGGGATTCCGCCCATGATCATATATGTTTCTATCACTTGTTGTTTGGTCATGTGTATTCCTTTATGATGCAGGAATGCTTTGGTCTCTTGTATGGTAAACGGTTTTAATCTTATAATATCTGTCAGTCTATTGTGCAATCCTCCTTTGTCTCGTATTATCTTTTTTGTGATCCATGATGTCGATGACCCACAAACAACCAGTATATAGTTACTTTCTTTTGATAAAAAATCATTCCATAGGTGTGCTAATAATTGAAGGAAACTCGATTTTATGGTATTTACCCAAGGTAACTCATCAATAAATAGGACATGCTTCTTTTTTTTGCTTAACGTCATAAGATAATTTTTAAGCAGTATGAAGGCTTCTTGCCAGTTTTTTGGAGTGGTGATCAACGTAGATTGACTGTAGGACATTAACTTTTGGGCAAAATTTACCAACTGTTCATTCAAGGTGCCATTCTGGATTCCGGTCAATCTAAAACATAAATGTGATTCATAGACTGTATCGATCATAAAAGTTTTACCTACTCTTCTTCTTCCTGTGATTGCAATAAATTCAGATTTATTGGATTTTAAGTGTTCGTTAAGTCTAAGGACTATGCTTTCTCTAGCGATCATATCATAAAATTTTTGCTACATAATATTTTGCAAATATACAGCTATATTTGTATTTATCGTATAAAATATGGCCAATAAATACAATTATGATTATTTATACTTGTATTTATGTTATTAAAATAATACGATTAGTACAAATATAAATTTATATACTTGTACTAATCTTGTCTAAATGTGTAGATAAATACAAGTATGTGGATTCTCAAGTGATTACATTCTCATCTTACATACTCCACACTCTCCACCCAATGTACCGCTTTCCGACCTGCAAAATCATGGATCTGATGACGACATGAAAAGCCATTGGCAACGACTAAGGTATCCATACTTGTTTTTTGAATAGCAGGTACTAAGACCAAATCTGAGATTTTTTTGGATACTTCGTAATGTTCCTTTTCGTAGCCGAAGGAGCCTGCCATACCACAGCAGCCGCTATCAGGCTCGTGACAGTTCGTGGTAGTTGATTGATATATGGATTTCATACCATGGGTGCCAAAGGATGCTTTCTGATGACAATGACCATGAAGCAAGATATCTTGAGACTTGGCCACAAATTTACCTTTTAGCTGTCCAGAAGATAAGGCGTCAGCTAAAAAAACATCGATGGCCATGACATTTGATTTAAGTGCCTCGGATAGATTTATGTCTTCGATCAGATCGGGAAGATCATCTATAAGTGCTGATGTACACGATGGCTCGCAGACGACGATTTTAATACCTTGGTTAATGAATGGTATGAGTTTTTCGGCTACTTGGGTTCCATCAGACTTCGCTTCTTTCAGGAAACCATTGGATATCCTGGGACGCTGACAGCAACCTACCGATGCTAGTAAAACTTCATATCCACAATCGGTAAGCAATTTGATAGCAGCTTTTCCTACTTGCGGCTCGTGATAATTGATGTAAGTATCGGCAAAAAGTGCTACTTTATTTTTGCTTCCATTAGACTTATAATTGTTTTTGTACCATGTCTCCAAAGATTCATTTGTATAAGATGGTAGCGTACGACGACGATCTACTTTGAGTATTTTCTCAGCGGCATATTTGAAGATGGAAGTTCCTTGTACAAAATTGACAAAAGGTGCTTTCCATCCTGCTATTTTGGGTACGATATTGACATTGGCGTTGATGGCTTTTTCACGTAAAGTGATGTTGCCTTCGTCATATTTTTTCTGGAGTACTTCACTTTTGAGTTTGGCCATATCGACATTGGACGGACACTCTGATTTGCAAGCTTTGCAGGAGAGACAAAGGTCGAGTGTTTCCAATACTTTCGGGTCTGTGAGTCCTTCAAAACCCAATTGCCCTGAGATGGCTAATCTCAATGCGTTGGCCCTGCCACGGGTAGAAGCATCTTCATCGGCTGTACCTTTGAAGCTCGGACACATCGTGCCGCCTATATGATTGCGACAAGCACCGACACCCGAGCAGTTGTGTACCAAGGCTTCAAAAGAGTGATCCTTTCGGTATTTATAGACAAAGCTGTATTTATTTTCTTTATAATCTGCTCCATACCTCAGATGTTGATCCATGGGTGGCACGTCGATGATAATGCCTGGATTGAGCAGGTGTTTTGGATCAAAAATGGTTTTAACATCCATCAGGCATTGATACACTTCATCGCCAAAAAAATCTCTCAATCTATGTCCTCGATTACGTCCGTCGCCATGTTCGCCGGACCAGGCTCCTTTATATTTTTTTACCAAGTGGAAGACTTCATCAGAGATGGTTTTCATGAGGTCGATATCAGATTGTACGGTCATATCCAGTGACGGTCTCACATGCAGGACACCTACACTCGCATGTGCATAAAGGATGGTTTCTACGCCGTGTTTATTACAAAGGTGGAGTATATCTTGTATATAATCAGCCAAATGCTCCAATGGAATCGCCTGATCTTCTATAAATGGGATGGGTTTTCTACCCGATGGATCGCCCATGATGAGACCAAGTCCGTTTTTACGCAATGCCCACGAATCATCCAACTCAGCGGCTGTGCGTAGGATAGGGTAGGCGTAAGCTATACTATTGTTTTTGAGCCAATCAGAGAAGTCAGCGATTCTTTGATCCAGTTCATCTTGCGATAAGCAGAAAAACTCTACCGAAAGGGTAGCCTGTGGCGCTCCAATAATCAACCTTTGATGCAGACTTTTGGTCATATTGTTTTTGACACTCTGTTCAAATACATTGAAGTCCAGCATCTCTATCGCAGCAGGATCGAAGGCAATCATCTGATGCACTTCTCTGATCGCGCGCATTCTGTCATCGTAATGGACGGTGAAAGCAGCTTTGTATTTGGGTATCGGTTCGAGATTGACTTTAGCTTGCAGGATGATACCGAGGGTTCCTTCTGAGCCAACAATTATTTTGGCAAGATTCCATCGATCTGTATGGATAAACTCATCCAGTGGGTAACCATTGACGCGACGCATGACTTTGGGATAGGCGGCTTCGATGGCTGTGGTATGTTCAAAAATAATCTTTCTAAACGAGCGATAAATTTCACCTTCACGGTCTGTTTGTTGGCATTTGGCTTCGTATGCTTCTGGAGATAATTCACCCAATTCGAGGACTGTTCCATCCATCAGCAATACCTTCAATCCGAGTACATGATCTATCGTTTTGCCGTACTTGATACTTTTGGTACCTGATGAATTATTGGCAATCATACCACCTAAGGTCGCTCGGCTCGTAGTGGCAGGATCGGGTGCAAAGTGCAAACCATGATCTTTTACGGCAGAGTTGAGTTGGTCGCGTACTACTCCTGGATGGACGATGGCATATCTTTCTTCTGGATTGATTTCCAGTATTTTATCAAAATATTTAGTGAAGTCTATGATCAAGGCATGATTGGTAGCTTGGCCCGCAAGACTGGTAGCACTACCCCGTGGCATCACAGGTATATTGTATGTATTGGCTATTTGGATGATTTTTATGAGATCGCTTTTATTGCTTGGAATAGCTACGGCCAGTGGCAGCAATTGATATAGAGATGCATCCGTAGCATACACTCCGAGTGAAAGGTCGTCGGTTTTGATTTCTGAAGTAGTAATGGTATTTAATTCCTGTATAAATACTGGAAAATCTTTCGGTAAATCTATGGTCGCCATATTGTGAGCTATTCTGTTGGCAAAGGTATTAAAATGATAGAATAGTTTTAATCCTTGTTTATTCTTTCAAATACTTAAAGCTTGTTTCTTAGGGTTTATGGAAAGCAATATAACAAAAGTTATATTGACAAACCGTTTCAGTAGGAGTATTTTTGTGTTATTGAGTTAATATCACATCACAAAATATAGCTGCCGTGAAGAACATAAAATTTCCGAAAATTTTTTCTCCTGCAAATAATGCTATTGTAGCATCATTCAATAATTTAAAAGATAAAATAAAATTTGATACAGGTCAGACACCAGTATATGCGGCTATTCTAGCATCATTTTTAATTATAGCAGTGATTATTGGTGTATGTATGATTTTGGGACCAGCCAAACATATTATTATGGGGGATTTTGCATATGCGGACCCCACTTCAACGACAGCAATTATTATTGTGTATTCCTTGCTTGCGACATCAATATTTTTAAACGAGGTAAAAATCATCAAAAACAAAGATAATACCATAGAGATTCCTACTATAGTGACCTTTATGCAAATGGTGGTTTCGGTTTTACCGCTTTTTACGTGGTTATTAGTTTTACTCTGGAATGATCCGGTGCCTAAATGGGGTTCATTAATTATTACTGTAATTGCTATAATTTCTAATGTGAGATTTTTTTCTGACGATGATTTAAAAAAGGAATTTGATACAGAAAAATTTATGCACGTAATGATGAGTCTGGTTGTGCTGATTTTGGGTTACAATTCACTATTATATTTATTTAACTGCGACTTTCTGGATAACAATTACAGAGCGCAAAACAATCACACTTTCAGAACCATTTCAGGTGTATCAGGAATATTGTGTTTATTTTATATCCTGCCACAAATTCCTGAGTTGTTCAATAAAAATAAGATTTTGATGGCTGGTGGACTCATCATTTCCCTATTTCTCTTTTCTCAGAAAGGGGCCATCAATACATTGGATATTCTTCTTGTATTTGGATTGTTTATCCGTATGGTAATATTTGGATCAGGATTTACTCTCCGGCTTTTAAAAAGTATTTACGATACAGTGAAAGGTTATTTTAAAGTTAAAAATGATGAAGATGATAAAAACATTGCAATCAAACGTGTGAATATCATTGATTTGCTCAAAATTACACCATTCTTAATTTTTTTATCATTAGTTTTTTGTGGTAAAAACCACGAAATTCATGAAATTCAAACACATCATGCCGTAAGAAATAAAATGTTTATGGAAGAATATATCACTAAATGGATCAATGCAAGAAGTGATAATAATGATCCGATTGTCCTTATTTCAGGTCAGGGTGGTGGCTCCAGAGCAGGGTGTGCTTTTTATTCAGCTATGTCTGTCCTGGACACACTTGCGGTAACAAAAAACAATATTTTGGCTATGACGACCATTTCCGGAAGTAGTAATGGGGCGGGATTCTACCTTACAGGCAAAAAAATAGGTCATCAATTCTTACATTCAGATGATGCAATCAATCAACTCTATACAAAGGATTATATCAGTATGTTGTTATTCAGGTTATTGTTATGGGATCCACTTATTGCTATCTTACCTGCGCGACTGACAAAAAAATTCAATTGGGTGGGTCGCAATAAATTCCTCCCAAACCTGGAGGAAAAAGCTGCCAGAGAAGCGTTTGATATTCCTGAAGATGCTAAAACACTTGCAGAACAATCATGGTCCGATATCTATCCTGACGATGATTCCACAACAGAAAATGATTTACCACTGTTCTTACCGGCATCATACAATTTTACCTATTCACTAAAAGCTTTGTCCACGCCATATCCATTTAGAGAAAAACCGAACAATGACTTTTATTCGATTTTGGATAGTCTTGGCGAAAATCAATCTATAACCATAGGAGAAAGTATACTCTTGAGTCAATTATTTCCTGTTGTTAATGCCAGCGCAATCATTGGCTCAAATAGTGCCTACATTGATGGTGGGGTTTATGACAATTATGGCTTTGAGACATTGCTGGATTTGTATGAGGTAGTTTCCAAATTGAGGTATAAAGTGGCACCTAAAAAGTCTATTTTGATCATACCCGTATTGAATAGCAGCATTTTCAATGACAGTTTTCAGCTAAATTATAAAAACAATTTGATCAATACCATCACAGCCGTTAGTAGTTCCATCTTCATTTCCAATCCATCACGCAATCTTGCATTACTGAACCAGAAGTTAAAAGATAATGGTGATCATATAGAAATGCTAGAAATATTCAACAAAGGATTGCCATCACTCAGTGGTAAACCCAAAAATCGTGATAAAAACAATTGGTTTAAATATGCTCCTGACTCGACTAAAGTTATGATGTCCAGGTATTTACATTCGGAAGAAATAGTGTCATTAAAAAAATTGGCAAGTAAGGAGATTCAGTCCAAAATTGTCAATGGTGCATTTAAAAAATCAAAACATACTTTTTTATTTGATTATGGCAGGTCCATGCCCGATAGAGAAGCTCAGGAATTACTGAAAAACATAAGTAATGATTGCAATGATAAATGTATTGACATAGTGGGTTATTCTGATATCAGAGGAAAAGCTGCTTACAATACACAATTAGCTTTGAACAGGGCTAAGGAAATCAAAAGTTATTTGAAAAAATTTATGAAAGGTAAGCCGGCAGGTATAGCTATTTCTTCCGGTGCGCATCCAAATTTTAAGGAAGGGATTTTTGAACGTATTTATGACAGGAAATGTATCATCTCGATTGATACTTTATAGCAAGATATTTTTTTTATTTTTATAATTTAGAGTATGTTTAAAATTTATCCTTTAGCAATAAAATGTTTTATTTTGGCTACAAATTCGTTAAATTTTTCGTCGAATTACCCACATTCGATTGCAAAATTTGCCTCTTTTCGCTCAAAATAACTCCATTTTATTATCCAAAAACAAAATTTAAACATACTCTTAATTGTAATGACCACCAAAGAACAAAAAGAATTCATTCATCACCAAACTGAGACATTAATCAATAATCCAGCTACCTCAAAAAACATCAAGATCGTAGCTGAAGGAGACTCATGGTTTGATTATCCGCTTTCAAAAGATATTATTGATTGGCTCGCCATAGAAGGATATGCCATTAAGAACTTAGCAAAACATGGTGATATCCTTGAAAATATGGTATTTGGCACTGACATCACAGAAAATAAAGAAAACAAGTCCAAAAGTCTGGAAAAAACCCTGGCAGCTGTTAAAAAACATGAGCCTTCATTTGTACTCTTATCAGGAGGTGGCAATGATGTAGTAGGCGAAAACATGATCCAGTATCTTAATCATCAATCATCAGGCCTTCCACTATTCAGGAAGAAGGAGTTTACAAACCACATCAATGGTTATGTAAGGAGTATGGTCAAGTTGTTTTGCACCAAAATATGGGAAGTAGATAGCAAGATACACATCTTGATGGATGGATATGCATATGCCAAAGCAAATGGTAAAGCATATAAAAAGATATGGATCAATTGGGCAGGACCTTGGATTTTACCAGGCATGCAACAAAAAGCCATTCTTTCTTCAACAGATCATGAAAAAATAATAAAAGAAATGGTCGATATTTTTAATGATATGCTTGCGGGTTTATCGGATGAGTTGAGCCATTTTCACCACATAGATTTAAGATCCTTTTTCCCAAAAGATAATCAATGGGATAATGAAATTCATCTCACTAATGAAGCATTCAGATCTGCTGCAAATATTTATCATTTTGAAATGAAAAAAATAAACCTATCTGTTCAAACTGATATTGACAAAATCAAAGTTGCTACCAGCTGGCCCGAAGAGATTGTAGCTTAGGCTCTGTTAATAAATAAATGGTGCAGAATTGGCGAAGTTAATTTGTTCTTTTTCAAGGCGTAAATGAGGCGAATAGCCTTAGCTATTTAACGATTTTACAACGCAGAAAAAGAGCAAAAGAACGAGACAAAATATATCAGTTATTTTTTAACAGAGTCTTATTGGCTGTTTACCTACTGTTTCTTAGTATTTGTGTCTAACCATTCTAAATAACTGTCAATCCATGCACTAAGAAAGTAAGGAAGGTTCAATAAGTTGTATTTTTTACCTTTTCGCGATACTAATTGGTTTATAGTCAAAGGACCAGCATATATTCTGATCGCTGAAGTATGGTCGCATCTGTCCATAAATTCGTGTAGTGATTTTAAAGTCCCTGTGGCACCAGACTTTATTTCTATCGGAATTAAATTTTGTTTATAAGGATATACAATATCTACTTCTGAAGTTGTTCCTTTTTCTTCTCTGACCCAGAAAGTGTGTTTTCTAATATTCAGATGATCCAAAGTCACCAATTCCTGATTGACAACTTGCTGTATGAGTTTACCTTTTGACAGTTGATGCAGGTTTTCAATTTTAAGATATTCGCTATGTAAACCAAGCTGATAATTGACCAATCCTATATCCAAGAAATGTAATCTAGGTCTTTTTTTAACATCCGGGATGATAGGTAATTGAGTTTGGATGGTTGGATAATTTAATTTTACCCAACCTGCAAATTCTAATTTTTGGAGAGCTTCTTTGATCTCAATAGCCTTGTAATGAAGACCACCCATGTTAGACAAATTGATCCTATTGTCAATTTCATAAGGAAGAATATCAACAATAGACTTAATAATCATGGCTTCTTTAGCGGATTTGGCATACTTAATGAAATCAGCTTTGTAAGATTCAATGATAGCGTTATAGAGTTCTGTGGTTCTCATGAAGTTTTGGTCATTGACGTACTGTTTTACAATCATGGGCATACCACCGATCATCGAGTAAAGATGAAACTGGGTTTTGACCAGTTCTGTTATACTTTCGTTAATGGGGACTTTATTCATTGCGTCAAGCAAACCAGTTTTATGATTTGCTCTAAGAAACTCCTTGAAACTAAGAGGGTATAGTGTAGCAAATTCAACTCTGCCGATGGGTACTCTTGTGATTTTATTGAGTGCAAATTCCAGCAATGATCCTGTGACAATGATATGAATATGCGGAAATTCTTCATAAAAATACCTTAATTGCTCTAACACTTCAGGTACTTCTTGTACTTCATCTATGAAGATTAATGTTTCAGTTTCCTTATTATAACTGATGTCTTTACTCAAGAATAACAATTCCAGAGTATTTTTTACACCTTTATGTATGTTTGAAAAAAGCTGCTTATCCTGATAAATTTCCAGGTTGAAATATAAAAATTGATCATAATTTTTTCCGAATTCTTTGATCAAAGTTGTTTTACCTACTTGTCTGGCTCCTCTCAGAATTAACGGTATTCTGGACGGGGATTTTTTCCACCTAAGTAAAGAGTCATTTAAATCTCTGTATATCATCATTTTAAAGAAAAGTATTTAGCACAAAGATACTAAAATATACAATATTATAGGTAATTATATATAATATATGTTGTATTACATAGGTAATATATTTATTATTATAGTGAATATCATAGGTAATATGTCTGTAACTAATAGTATAAGACTCTAAATCCACATCAATATTTCGTTGACATGTTCCACCTGTCTGAATCCGGGATTGGTGATGATGACATCTACTTTTTCATGTTCCCAGGTAGTATGAAATGGAACATGTACTCCCAAACCACCCAACTCCAGGACGGGTAAGACATCTGATTTGAGCGAATTGCCTATCATCAGAAATTCGTTCGGCTGGATATCCAGATGCCTGATGAGTTTTTGATAGTCCGAGATACGCTTTTCAGAAACAATCTCGATATGGTGAAAATATGGTGAGAGTCCTGATTTTTCGAGTTTACTCTCCTGATCCAGAAGGTCTCCCTTGGTTACAACCACCAACCTGAACTTGTCCTTAAGAGCAAGCAAAACTTCTTCAACTCCTTCCAAAAGGATGACCGGTTGATTAAGTTGTGTTCTGCCTATTTCTACTATTCTTGATATGACATCCACCGGCAGTGTATTTCCTGCAATTTTTATCGCCGTCTCAATCATTGATATTACAAAAGCTTTTATGCCATATCCATAAATACTAAGATTGGCTATTTCTGTGGCAAATAGTTCTCTATGAGCGCTATGTCTGGGCATGTATGTCTCCATAAGATCGCAAAATTTTTCTTCCCCTTCTCTGAAATAAGGCTCGTTGCTCCATAGGGTATCATCGGCGTCAAATCCTATCACTTTTACATTCTTCAAATCCATCCTTTTATTTAATTGATTGCCACAAAATTAGAAATTATATTATTATTTATAGAAATATTGAATTTTTAAAATGTATAATATATAAGATATTTATTTTAAATAAGTAATAAATTAAAAATTATTATAATTTAAACAGGAATACATAAACATCTATTTTTTATTAGTCTTTTCAGACATGTTTTTGTACTTTTGCGTGATCATCTTTACTTTTACAAACAATAGGGAAATAAGAATTATTAAATTAAAGAATTTGTGAAGCATGAAATTGTCGCTGAATTGGCTAAAAAAGTATCTTGATATTTCATACAGTCCTGAAAAGATTGCTGAGATGCTCACTTTGATAGGTCTGGAAGTTGAAGGAATAGAAAAAGTTGAGTCTATCAAGGGTGGTTTGAAAGGTGTAGTGACGGGTGAAGTGGTCACTTGTGAAAAACATCCTGACGCAGATCGACTTTCTTTAACTACTGTAGACATAGGAACAGGGGAGCATCTGCAGATCGTATGTGGTGCTCCGAATGTTGCCGTCGGACAAAAAGTGATGGTGGCCACTATTGGCACTCATTTATACAATGACAGCGGTGAACCCCTAATCATAAAAAAAGGAAAAATAAGAGGTGCCGAATCTCACGGTATGATATGTGCTCAGGATGAATTGGGCATCGGTACAGATCATTCGGGTATTATCGTTTTGCCCGGCAATGTGCAACCGGGTATCGCTGCGTCTGAATATTATAACATTCAGGATGACTATGTGTTTGAGATAGGCTTGACTCCCAACAGATCGGATGCAACTTCACAACTGGGAGTGGCAAGGGATTTACTTGCATACCTCAAAGTCAATGAGGGATATACAGACGAAATCAACGAACCTAATATTTCTGATTTCGTAACAGAAAGAGTGACTTATAATATCGATGTAGATGTAGAAGATAAAAATGCATGTATCCGATATACTGGTATTACCATAGCCAATGTTGAAGTAAAGGAATCACCTGAGTGGCTTAAAAAATTTCTTACAGCCATCGGCGTAAAACCTATCAACAATATAGTCGACATCACCAACTTTGTATTAAATGAGTTGGGTCAGCCACTCCATGCATTTGATGCGGATAAAATTGATGGTAAAAAAGTTATCATTAAAACTCTGCCAGAGGGGCAGGAATTTGTCACCCTTGATAGCGTAAAGCGCACACTGAGCCACATGGATCTGATGATTTGTGATGGAAATTCTCAGGGATTGTGTATTGCTGGTGTATATGGTGGTTTGGGTAGTGGTGTGTCTGAATCTACCAAAAATATATTTCTTGAATCTGCTTGTTTTAGCTCTTCATCTGTAAGAAAGACAAGTACGAGACATAATCTCAGAACCGATGCGGCAAAGATTTATGAAAAAGGCTCTGATCCAAATGTGACGGTTTTGGCAGCTAAGAGAGCGGCTGCACTCATCAAGAGACTGGCAGGTGGAGAGATCAGTGATAAGATGATAGACGTTTATCCTCACGAAGTATCTCGGGTGGAAGTTCGATTGTACTATAAAAATGTCCAGAATCTGATAGGAATGCCTATCCATGAAGATGTGATCCATAATATACTTCAGGCGATGGACATGGAAGTGACTCCCTTTGATGATGAGAGTATCCTGGTGTTAGTTCCCACCAATAAGTCTGATGTAACAAGAGAAGTGGATCTGATAGAAGAAATAGTAAGAATTTATGGTCTCAACAGGGTACCTGTGTCAGATCAGATCAGAAGCACCATTACATACACATCCAAGCCTGATAAACACAAAACAAAAGAACTCATCTCTGATTATCTTGCATCCACAGGTTATAATGAAATGATGGGCTTATCGCTGATAGAGTCCCGCTGGTACGATGGATTAGGTATCGCAAAGACCTCAGACTATGTATATATCAACAATACGTCCAATGTGCATCTCAATATCCTACGACCTGATATGCTGGTCAGTGGTCTTATCTCTGTGAGTTACAATCTCAACAGACAGCAGAACAACCTGACGACGTTTGAATTTGGGAAATCTTACAGGAAATCCCAGGATGGATATTTAGAAAGTGAATTCATCTCCATCTTCATTACCGGTAAAAAGAATGACGAGTCTTGGCTCAACGATAGTAAGGCAGACAAATCATTTTATGATATCAAAAAAACAATTTATTCTATATTGCATAGGGTTGCAGTTTCAGGTTTTGAAATCGAAGAATTACAGGCGCATCCTGGACTCTCATACGGCCTTAGGATAAAAAAAGGACCTATTGTATTGGCGGAATTGGGAGAAGTCAGAAAATCTGTCAGTCAGCGCTTAGGTATTAAGATACCGGTCTATTATGGTGAGGTGGCATTTGATACTGTGCTTAAACTCGCAGGTCAGGAAAAAATACAGGTTCGGGAGATTAGCAGATTCCCTTCTGTGAGACGTGATCTTGCATTGATATTGGATAAAAAAGTGAAATTTTCGGAAATTGAAAACATTGCCAGGAAATCTGATAAAAAACTTTTAAAACAGATTTCGCTTTTTGATGTTTATGTAAATGATAATCAACTTGGTGCTGACAAAAAATCCTATGCAGTATCGTTTATATTTGAAAACACTGAAAGGACATTGCAGGACGTGGAAATTGACCAGATAATGGATAAATTGATCGGTCAATTGCAGGATGGAACCGGAGCATTAATTAGAAAATAGTTATATATTAAATAAAATTATTACCTTTGGAGAAAAATTTGATACAAAGTCTGGATAAAATACTGGAAATCAGCAGTAAAGTCAGATCTAAGTATCAGGATCTAAGGAAAAAAAATGTAGAATTGGAAGTTCAACTCAGCGATCTAAAAGTAGAAGCTGATCAATATAAAAATCAAATAAATTTATTACAAAGAGAGTTGGAGAATCGTGCGAAGGAAGATAAAAATTCAATGTTATCGATTACGGATGATGTGTCTGAAGATGCAGTACAAATATTGAAGCAAAAACAAAATATAAAAAATGCTGAGATAAAAAAACAATTAGATATGTTCATCGATGATATAGATCAATGTATTCAAATAGTGCAAAAAAAGGAATGACAGAAGAAAAAGAGTTGGAATCAATAGTTATCACAATAGCAGGGAGAACTTTTCCTGTAAAACTGGATAATGATGAAAAAGACTTTGTTCATGATATTGAGCAGGATATCAATGCCAAAATCATGGATTTTCAAAAAACTTACCCTAACAGGGATAAGTTGGACTGTGTGATCATGACTTTGCTGACCTATACATTTGATTTAAAAAAACAACTTCCCGTCAATAGTCAGGAAGAAATTGACTTAAAAACAGAAAAAATCATTCAGACACTTTCTGAATTAGAGATTGACTGAACCGTTGACGGCAAGCAAAAAAAACGATACAAAATTGTTCTTTTTTTCTCAGCTCATGAGAAGTTACTGTTAGAACATTCAGGATATTTAACTTCTTACCCACCATTCTTTACCTAAATTATCTTTTTTGGGTTGGTACTATACCTCAAAGAAATTGGGCCTTGAAAATTTTGACTATTAAAATCCTAATTTTCAGTGCTTAAAGTCAATTTTTTTTTTGACTTGCAAATTCTTTTTGATATTAGTACACTGACACCACCTGACAACTTTACTAGATGCTGATAACTCAGGAAAGTCAAAAAAATGAAGCTGGCATATTTAAAATATCAGAATGTTGAGTGGTCCTATGTCAACTGCTTCATATAAGGCTCAGAAGATGAAAAATTTGGTCCAAATTCTCATTTATACATCAACTCATGATACATCGCAGGATATAAAACCATGGTGTTTTGTGAGTATTATTTCACACTTTTAAAATTTATAAATAAATGAGTACAGTATTATTGGCAATTGCAGCTTTTATTGGCGGTGGTGGTTTATATCATTTGGTTTCACAGACCCTTTACAAAAATAAGGTAAAGGAAGCCAATGATAAGGCAGATATCACCATCAAGGAAGCAGAACTGACAGCCAAAAGAAAACTTGATGAGGCAGAAAATCGTGCTGAAAAAATTCTTTCTAAAGCTGAGCAAACTAACGACGCTATTAAGCAGAAAAAAATACAGGAGACCAGAGAAAACTTTTCAAAGCTGAAATCAGAATTTGAAACCTGGAAAGCGGAGCAAAAAGTTGAAATTAAAGAAAGGGAACTCACTGCCATCTCATTGGAGAAAGAGCTGAAAATCAAACAAGATGCCATACTTTCTGAGATGGAAACTATTGAAAGTAAGGAACAGGAAATCGTTGCAATCAGAGAAAACCTTGATTTGCAGATGAAAATCGTATCTAAAAAGAAAGAAGAACTTGATTCGGCCAACGAAAGGTTCATCAAAGAACTT
Source organism: Saprospiraceae bacterium (assembly GCA_016718205.1). Taxonomy (GTDB): domain Bacteria; phylum Bacteroidota; class Bacteroidia; order Chitinophagales; family Saprospiraceae; genus OLB9. The sequence goes on along the minus strand of JADKEB010000016.1, from coordinate 129,600 downwards.
GAAACCATCGCCAAGCTTACAGAAAGTCAGGCCAAAGATCAGTTGATTGAAGCTGTAAGAGCAAAAGCTCAGAATGATGCCATGATCATAGAAAAGGAAGCGATCGCCAATGCACACACCAATGCAAATAAGGAAGCCAAAAAAATAGTTATTCAGACGATTCAAAGGATGTGCGCAGAGATTACTATCGAAAACTCAGTATCTGTATTCAATCTTGAATCTGATGAAATCAAAGGACAGATCATAGGTAGAGAGGGTAGAAACATCAGAGCACTTGAAGCAGCAACAGGTGCAGAAATAGTTGTTGACGATACACCGGAAGCCATTGTGATTTCCAGTTTTGACCCAATAAGACGCGAATTATGTCGTTTAGCACTCAAAAAATTGGTCGCTGATGGACGTATCCACCCGGCGAAAATTGAAGAGACCGTGGCTAAAGTCAAAAAACAATTGGATGAACAGATAGTAGAGATAGGAGAGAGAACTATCATTGATCTGGATATTCATGGTCTTGCACCTTATTTAGTTAAAATGGTAGGTCGCCTGAGATTCAGGTCTTCTTACGGACAAAACTTACTCAAACACTCTATCGAAACTGCCAACCTATGTGCTACAATGGCTGCAGAACTCGGCCTCAATCCCAAGCAGATAAAGATGGCAAAACGTGCCGGACTCCTCCATGACATAGGTAAAGTGACAGAAGAAGAATCAGAATTGTCCCACGCACTCTTAGGTATGGAGATTTGTGAAAAACACAAAGAACATCCTGTGATACTCAATGCGGTAGGAGCGCACCATGATGAAATAGAAATGAACAACATCATATCTCCTATAGTTCAGGCTTGCGATGCCATCTCTGGTGCCAGACCTGGGGCAAGAAGAGAAATCCTGGAGAGTTACCTTAAGAGAATTGGCGAACTTGAAGAACTTGCGCTCGCATATGATGGGGTTCAAAAAGCCTATGCTTTACAAGCCGGCAGAGAGCTGAGAGTGATAGTGGAATCTGAAAAAGTAACTGATCAGTATGCTGATGACCTGGCATTTATCATTTCTCAAAAGATACAGGATGAGATGCAATATCCGGGCCAGGTGAAAGTGACAGTCATCAGAGAAAAAAGAGCGACCGCTTTTGCGAGGTAATATTCACATTTTTATGAAAAACTGTTTCAAAAGGGAATGGATTTTATTCTTTCCCTTTTGTTTTTTTAGCAACAAACTATTTGCTAATATCTATCTCATCAACAATCAATAATATTGACTGCAGTGGCGAGTCCGCCTTCTGATGTTTCTTTATATTTTCGGTTCATATCTTTTGCCGTTTCCCACATGGTGGATATGACATTGTCCAAAGGTACTTTTATGTCCTGGGGATTTCTGTCCAGTGCTATTGAGGCTGCATTGATCGCCTTGATGGCACCCATTGAGTTTCTTTCTATGCAAGGTACCTGGACCAAACCACCTATGGGATCACAAGTCATGCCAAGATGATGTTCCATAGCAACTTCTGCGGCAATAGTGCATTGTTCAGGAGTGCCGCCAAGCAACTCGGTCAATCCTGCAGCAGCCATAGCAGAAGAAACCCCAATTTCTGCCTGACAACCACCCATAGCCGCTGATATGGTAGACCCTTTTTTGAATATACTTCCTATCTCACCGGCAGTAAATAAAAATCTTATGATCTCATCGTATCCCGCATCTGGTTTCACAAAACACAGATAATGCATCAGTACTGCTGGTATTACCCCGGCACTGCCATTGGTTGGCGCTGTTACTACCCGACCAAATGCTGCATTTACTTCATTTACAGCTATACCAAAGCTACTTGTCCATTTCAAAATTTTCTGAAAATCCGGATTACTGTGACGGATAGCGTCCATCCATGTATATTGATCATGATAATTTGATGCAGGAAGTAAGGTTTGAGTTACCTCACCGGCTCTTCTTTTTACTTTCAGACTACCTGGAAGATAACCATAAGAGTGACACCCCAGATACATACTATCAAGCATGACTTCCCAAATTGCAAGTAATCCGTTTCTTATATCTTTTTCATTTCTATCTATCAGTTCATTGGCCATCACAATTTCAGAGATAGATTTGTTTTCGCTTTTACAATACTCCAGCAATTCATTTCCGTCTTGGATTGGGTAGGGATGATTTGATAATTTACTATCATGTACTGCATTTTCGCCTTCTCTGATGATAAATCCGCCCCCTACTGAGTAATATGTTTCTGAATATACATCTCCGTTTATTTTTTGTATTGTGAATAACATCCCATTGGCATGATAAGGCAAGAACTCCTTCTCAAACCTGATATCCTTTTGTGGGTCAAATGGGATGATTTCGGAGTTTATTTGTAGCTGTTTCACATTGCTTATCCGACTTATGATATCAGGTATATCTGAAGTAATAACAGTGACCGGGTCAAAGCCACTCAACCCCATAATGATAGCAAGATCTGTAGCATGGCCTTTACCCGTCAAAGATAGAGAGCCATATAAGGACACTGTAATATTTGATATTTCACCAGTCGCTACAAGCTGCTGAATGTTGTGTATAAACTTTTGTGCTGCACGCCATGGGCCCAATGTATGAGATGATGATGGTCCTACTCCAATTTTAAATATATCAAAAACGCTGATAAACTCCATATCTTATTATTAAACATTATGTTTAGTGAACTGAAAATAAAATGAAAAAAAATTATAATTCAACTTATTGGTAATTGTGATTTTTTGGTATTCGATTCATTCCCGCTTGGACATAAATAATGGCCACATATCTAAGGAAGTTTACCTTGCAAAATCCAAATTTGCTTTCTTAAAATCTTCAGGAATACCGATGTCAATAAAATATCCGTCTGATTCAAAACCAAAAATACATTTTTTTTCCACATACTTTTCCAAAATTTCCTTTTCAAAGGAGAAAGGATCTGCAATATCAATATTAGTAATCAACTGCTTCTGAATAAGATAAATTCCTCCGTTGATCCATCCCATCTCCCTATAAGTTTTTTCCTGAAATGCCGAAATGATGTTGTTTTGATCCATCAATACGCTGCCATATCTGTCAAAACGGGTCATATTTTTGAGTGCGACAGTAATCTCTACCTGTACTTCTAAGTGTTTTTCCAGCATAGACAGAAGGTTTACTTCAAAATATGTGTCTCCATTCAGCACAAATAATGAGTCACCCTTTACCTTTTGTGCGGCCAACCTTATACCGCCACCGGTACCCAAAGGGATTGTTTCAATGGTATAATCATACATGAGTTTTGGCCATTCTGACTCCAGATGTTGCAGCACAGCCTCAGACCGGTACCCTAATGAAAATATAAATTTGGTAACCCCCTGCTTTTGTAAAAATCCGATGACATAATCCAAAAACGGTTTTCCTGCTACTGGTGCCATACATTTGGGAAGTTCCGGTACTTCAGAACGAAGTCGGGTGCCCAACCCTCCGGCCAGAATGATTGCTTCGGGCATTTGGTGCTTCATTTAAAAAATGTTTTCTTCTACGAGTTGACATATGATATGACCTATCATGATATGCGATTCTTGAATCCTCGGAGTATCATTGGAAGGTACATTGATCAAAATATCGCTGTATTCCTTCAGGTTACCTCCGGAATTTCCGGTAAAGCCGATGGTTGTGATCCCTTTTTCTCTGGCAGTGATAAAGGCATTGATGATGTTTTTGCTGTTTCCGCTGGTAGACAGACCCACCAAAATATCTCCATCCTGACCAATTCCTTCCAGCAATCTTGAATATACTACATCAAAGCTATAATCATTGGCGACGGCTGTCAGATAGGACGTATTCACATGCAATGCCTCTGCGGGGAGTGCTTTCCGATCTTTATAAAACCGTCCACTAAATTCTGCTGCAAGGTGCTGTGCATCTGCCGCACTTCCTCCATTTCCACAAAAAAGGATCTTATTTCCATTTTTTAATGCATGTGTAATCTTTTCAACACATAGGTCTATATTGTTGTGCAGTGACTGGCCATGAAGTATTGCGGTCTTAGTATCGATGGAGGCTTGGATGATTTCCTTGATTTTTGACATACCGTTTTGGTTTGTTGAATTGTAAAGATATTGTGTTGAACTAAAAATAGAAGCCTTAGGATTAAAGAAAATGCGATCGCAAAAAATTAAAATTTTTCGTCACAACAAATGATGGCATTCTGTACATCACTTGGTGAAATTTTTACCACATTTAAAACAATAGAATGGCAAATAAGATTTCATATTGAATTTCGGAATTTTATGATTTCTGACCTGTCCAATGAGTCAATCCCCTTTCTGTAAATAAGAATGGGATAGATTTTCCATCAAACCTGGAAAGTGCTATAATCACATCATATCTCGTGGTACCAGGGCAATAAAAAGCCATAAAACCACCTCCTCCGGCACCACTGATTTTGCCTCCTGATGCTCCGGCACGTATAGCACTGTCATAGATGTCATCCAGAAAACTATTGGAAATGTTGGCTGCCATATTTTTTTTGTGCAGATGACCGAAATCAAAAATTTGACCTATCTTGCTCAATTCCCCTTTGAGCAGTGCTTCTTTCATCATCACAGATTGCTCTTTGATGTGGTGCATTGCCTCGATAGATGACTTTTTTTGAGATTTCACATTAGCTACTTGTTCATCTATGATTCTTGCCGACTCCCTACTTTTGGATGTATAAAAAAGAACGATATTCTTTTCCAGTTCGTATATATATTCTGGTTTTATCCGCAAGGGATTGACTATGGTTTTATCATCCTTATAAAACTCCATATAGTTGAATCCACCAAATGTTGCTGCATACTGATCTTGTTTTCCACCTGCCAGTTTCAGATCTATTCTTTCGATTTCATAAGCATAATGTGCTATGTCATATTCGCCCATAGGCAGCTTTAACATTTCTACAAAAGCACCTATTAATGCAACAACAAGTGTCGAAGAAGAGCCTAAACCAGAGCCAGGAGGTGCTTGAACATAGCTTGTTATCCTAAGTCCATTATGTTCAAAAGGATAGTCCTTCATAATACGTAAATAAACTCCTTTCAACAGATTTAACTGGCCGTCTGGTTTTATAGTCTCTCCGACTTCATATTTTTCTATTGTTTCAAAGTCTTTGGCTTCAAATATGATGGTTTTTTTATCATTTTTTTCAATGTCTACATATGCAAAAAGTGAAATCGTGGCATTAAGTATAGCACCACCATATATATCACTATACGGGCTTACATCAGTGCCTCCACCTGCCAAACCAAGCCTCAAAGGTGCCCTGCTTCTATAAATTTTATTCATATGTCTAAATATTGATAAATTGTTGAATTGGTATAGGTTGTGAAATCCATTAATGGCTATGTAACCATCCCACAACAGACCACCCTATGATTCATCATTCGGGTTTGTCTGCAGATCTGTTAAGGAGATTACATTCACTCATTTAGGTATTTCATATTTAATTCATGCGGATCGTACATATGCTTCTTAATCATTTTTAAATTTAATACTATTTCCTACTTCTAAGAATGTTGATGTCAATTTTTCCCAGCTAAGCTTTTGTTTTTCTACCTTGATAGCACTTTCAAAGTTTGCTGTATCGAAAGTAAGCATACTTTGCATAGCTTGGGCAATGGAGTCAGCGTCAGGCTCACAAACCTTACCTAATGTGTCAGGTACGAGGTCAGGTAGTGCCCCTACATTTGTGACAATCATAGGTACTTCAAAATGATATGCTAGTGGAGTCACCCCACTTTGAGTAGCATTTCTGTAAGGCTGAACAACACAATCACTGGCACTGAAATATTTGACTACGTCTTCATCATTTATAAATCGGGTGTGTTGATGTATTTGATGGTTTACCCGAGAGTTTTTCATTTGGGATAACAATGCTTCTTCTCCGGCATAAAACTCTCCGGCTATAACAAGTTGAGTATCATTAGTTGGATTCATTTTTTCAAAGGCATCAATCAGAAGATCAAGACCTTTGTATTTCCTTATAAAACCAAAAAATAAGAAAACAAATCCCTTCTCAGGAATACCAAGGCTTTTTCTTGCCTCATCCTTTTTAATTTTAATGCCGAAATTATCATATAAAGGATGTTGAACAAGATGAATCGGCGATTTTGTAAATTGCAGCAGGTCATTGCGGACGTGAGTACTCATTGTAACAAAACCATCTAATCCTTTTGTCAGATAGCGTGTGAAAATTTTATCTCCGGGTCTTTTTTCATGAGGTAAAGCATTGTCGATCAGTCCGATGATTACGGTCTTTTTGTTTCTCTTGATCAATCGTATGATACTACCCAAGCAAGGTGCCATAAACGGTAACCAATACCTAATAATCACAATATCTGCATTTTCATTTTTTATTTTCAGACCCGACGATATCCAGTTAAGTGGATTTACTGAGTTGATGATGGGTTTTATTACAATGTCTCCGGGTGCTGGGCTTGTTGAGTACTGAGTTTTGCCGGGAAACAAAAAATCAGGATATTGTAACGAAAAGGTGTATATCACCACTTCATGATCTTCTGACGAAAACTGTCTTGCAAGTCTTTCATTGAAAGTAGCAAGCCCACCTCTGAGTGGATGAGCCGGACCTATAATGATAATTTTACTCAAATTTCCTGGATTTTTTAGCCAAGGCAAAAATAGAGTATATATAGCTTTATTTTCATATTATTCGAAAAAATATATCTCAGAGCAAGTTAATAATTTTAAATATACTCTAAGAGTATGTTCAAAATTTTTATCATTTGGCTCCAAGTGGCAAATTTTATTTTAGCCAGCATTATATTTTTCGTCGTACCGCGTCAAGCTACGCTTGAGCTTTCGGGACGTTTCTGTCCCGATCAAGACATTTTGTTTAAAAAATCGTCTTGATCAGCTATATACAGTATTAGCTGCGAGCCGGACTGAATGGTGCAAAGCAAAATCGTGATACGAAATCACGATTTAATGAAAGGAACCAAGCAAGCATTTGATTGGATGGGTGGCTTTCGCAGTTCCTTCATCATTGAGTAAAGTATTATACTCAATTCTCGTCATAGACGAGACCATTCAGTTATCCTGTCCAAAATTAAATTTTCTCACTTTCGCTCAAACATAAAAATTTATACAAACTCTATTTACTGGACATATGAAAGGGCTAAAGCAAAATCAATCATCAAACCACTGATCAACTATAAGTTTTTCAGTAAGCATACCGCTTTTATGATTAAATTCATTGGTATGAGGATCGTAGACGTAATCCTTCATCCACTCCAGGTGATGTAAACTTAATTGTTCCAAAGCATCCAGGATAAAATCCATCTCATCATTATTGGTAGTAGGGTGTATAGACATCCTGATCCATCCGGGTTTATTTGCCAGAAATCCTTTTGAAATCTCGTCTGTCAGGAGTTTTGACTTTTCGTGGGATACCTCAAGGAGATAATGACCATATGTACCTGCGCAGGAGCATCCACCACGCATCTGAATTCCGAATCTGTCATTGAGCAGCTTTACCGCCAGGTTAAAATGAAGATTGTCGATATAGAAGGATATGACACCCAATCTGTTTTTGTGATGGTCAGCCAGCACTCTGAGATTAGGTATGGTAGCGCACTTTTCCCATATTTTATCCAGAAGTTCATGCTCTCGGGCCAGAATATTTTGCACGCCCATTTTTTCTTTGAGCCGGATACAGAGTGCTACTCTGATAGTCTGAAGAAAAGCCGGAGTACCTCCATCTTCTCTGGCTTCGATCTCATCATGATATTTATGTTCGCCCCAGGGATTTGTCCAGTCTACTGTTCCGCCACCCGGATTGTCAGGAATCTTATTATTATACAGTTTTTGGTTAAAAATCACTATTCCACTGCTGCCTGGCCCGCCGAGAAATTTGTGAGGTGAAAAATATATAGCATCCAGATACTCATCAGGATTTGCAGGATGCATATCTATATCTATATATGGTGCCGAACAAGCGAAATCTACAAAACAATAACCTCCTGCCTTGTGTATCATGCCGGCGATGCTGTGATAAGGGGTAAAAATTCCTGTTACATTTGAGCAGGATGTCACGGCGGCAATTTTGAGTTTTCTGTTGTTGTATTTTTCAAGCAGGGATGCAAAACTGTCCAAGTCAACTAACCCATCCGCAGTGGCTCCAATGACCACCACATCCCCGGTGGTTTCTATCCAGGATGTTTGATTGGAGTGATGTTCCATATGGGTCACAAATATCACCGGACGTTCGTCTTCTTCAAGTGAAATTCTTCCCTGAAATGTTTCATGGAGTTTGATACCAATGATACGTTGTAGCTTATTCACAACACCAGTCATACCGGAGTTGGAAGATATCAAAATATCACCATCTATGGCATTGACGTGAGCTTTGATGATTTCTTTAGATCTTTTATATGCCAAAGTCATTGTTGAACCCGTGACATTGGTTTCTGTATGTGTATTGGCTACAAAAGGGTAGATTTTATTATTTATGACATCTTCGATCGGTTGATACATACGACCGCTTGCTGTCCAGTCTGCATATATGATTTTTTTTACACCATAGGGTGTTTCAAATTTTGCATCTTGTCCTATGATATTCTGTCTGAACGGAGCAAAGTGGTCTCTTAAAGTATGTTGATGATGCATATTTATAATATTACTTTTACCTTTTGTATTAACTTTTCGGCCGTGGTGATATCATGTGACTCAGCATAGATTCTGATGATAGGTTCAGTATTTGACTTTCTCATGTGAACCCATCCTTCGGCAAAATCAATTTTTAAACCATCCACATCATTGAGTTTTTCAGCTTTAAACTCTTTTTTAAGTTTGTTGTACAAGGCATCGACATCTGTTGATGCAGTCAGATCAACCTTATCTTTGATGATTTCATACACAGGGTAAGTTGCCTTTAATGCTGACATGGCCATATTTTTTTCTGCAAGCAGAGACAAAAAAATCGCTATTCCAGCCAAAGCGTCGCGACCATAATGCAGGTCAGGTACGATGACACCACCATTTCCTTCACCACCAATGACAGCATTTGAGTTTTTCATAGCTGTGACTACGTTTACCTCTCCGACTGCAGAAGCGAAATATTTGCCGCCCCGATTTATGGTGACGTCAGACAAAGCACGCGTTGATGAAAGATTGGAAACTGTATTACCTGCTTCTTTGCTGAGTATATAGTCAGCTATGGCTACTAGGGTATATTCTTCGCCAAACATACTCCCGTCTTCACTTACAAACGCAAGTCTGTCTACATCTGGGTCAATAGAAATACCTGCATGGGCTTTCGTCCGGATTACAGTGGATGATAATTGTTCAAGATGTTTGGGAAGAGGCTCCGGGTTATGTGCAAAATTTCCGAAATCATCGTGATTTATGAGTGTATATCTGACTCCGAGTGCATCGAGCAAGGGAGGCACGGAGATGGCCCCCGTTGAGTTGATACAATCTACTACGACATGTATATCAGCGGACTTAATAGCTTCAATATTGACAAATTTGTATTCCAATATTTTGCTGATATGATATCCGATGGCGTCATCCACTTTGGAGTAATGTCCTAAATCATCTACATTTACAAAGTTAAGATCACCTGATTTTATAATGTCAATGATCTCTTCACCATCTTGAGCGGAGATAAATTCTCCCTGATTGTTAAGGAATTTGAGGGCATTCCATTCTTTGGGGTTGTGGCTTGCCGTAAAAATGATACCTGCGCCTGCCGATAATCTGGGTACCATCATTTCCACCGTAGGAGTAGTTGAAAGTCCCGTATCGACCACATCGATACCCATAGCAATCAGGGTTTGTATAGCCAGCTGGCTGACCATATTTCCACTTATTCTGCCATCTCTGCCTACTACAACTTTTGGTGACAGTCCTCGCCTTTTCATCCATGTCCCAAATCCTGCGGTACACTCTACCACATCTACTGGTGTAAGATTATCGCCTGGTTTTCCACCGATGGTCCCTCTTATGCCGGAAATTGATTTTATTAATGTCACTTTTTTAAATTTTGAAGTATCAGATTAAAAATATACATTTAAGTTGTATCCAAAGGGATAGTTAAATGTTATCGGATTGCAAAACAATTCTGGTATTATTCATTGAAAATACTGAAAAGCTCTGCTAATTATGTTATTAAGCATACTCTAAGGAATACATTTTGTGATTAGGAGCAAAATTAGTCTAAATATTTAGTTATTATTGAACTCAGGGCACCCAAATCTTGAATTTCGTGAGTTTATTGAAGGAATGTCTTTCATATACAATCCTGAAAATACAAAATAGTGGGGTGAATTCCATTTTTTCATTCAATCGTTTTAAAATTCATTTTGTCTCCCTTCAGGGATGGGGTAAAACAAAAGGAATTCTATTAAGGTGCAATTTTGGGATTCAGCAAATCCAAATGGATAATTTGTTCATTAATAGAATCATCTTAGATTTACTCTTATCAATGAGAAAATTATATAGTAAAACGTAAAGGTTTTGAATCAAAATTTTGTTTCCAGAATATAAGGCAACATAGCTCGCCATGTAGGCCAGTCATGTTTAATATCATATCCCCAGACATCCAGATGATGCGGTACATGTCTATGGTGGAGTAAGCCTGATAAGTATCTGGACCCAGTAGGATCTTCATAATCTCCTGATCCTGTAAGGATGTGAATATGCTGTGAACTTCTGATTGCGTTTAGGTGGTATTCGTCCTGGAGGTCTTTTAAAAAATGCATCGGACTATTCCAATAACAATCGTCATCCCAATAACTTTTTGTGTAGTAGCCCAAATCATATAAACCTGACATGGATATACAGCCTCTGATCGCCCAGGGATTTTTAAAAAATAAATTTGCAGCATGCAGGGCACCAAATGAAGAGCCGCATGTATATATCGGCGTATCCAATGATGTTCTTCCTTTGATAAACGGAACAACCTCGTTGTATACATATTGGTTGAATGCATTATGTCTCAATACTTTGGTCCTGCCATCAAGTTTATTGTTAAGCCAACTTTCACTATTGATGGAGTTGATAGAATAAACTTTGACTTTTCCGCTATCGATGTACTTTGCTATGACGTCAATCATTAGAAAGCGTTCATACTCAAGATAATCTGCTGCTGCTGTAGGTAAAAGAAGGATTACAGGACCAAAATGTCCGTATTCGACTATTTCCATATTCCTATTGAGGGTAGGGCTATACCACGATCTGATCTCTCTATGCATAACTTTAAAATTTGTACACAAGAAATGAAATATAAATCAAATGTTAAAGAAATAGAATGACTAAAAATATTTTTTTTATTGAGAGAACGTTTAAACTTTTAAGGTGCATTTCATTTTTTCGCACTGTGCTCGATTTTTTATCAAGTTTCGTTTGTTCGTCGTAGCTTTTAGCTACGATGCAATATATTAAGGCATCTTGCCTGAATCGCAAAAAAAATTGATGATTTTTAATGTGATGCGAAAAAATGAAATACACCCAACTTTTATCATTTGGCTCCAAGTGGCAAATTTAATTATAGCCGGCGTTATATTTTTTGCCGTACCGCGTCAAGCTACGCTTGAGCTTTCGGGACGTTTCTGTCCCGATCAAGACATTTTTTTTAAAAAATCGTCTTGACCGGCTATATTCAGTATTCGCTGCGAACCGTTGTTCGTAGTTCCTTCTTTATTGAGTAAAGTGGTTTACTCAATTCTCATCATAGAAGAGACCATTCAGTCATCTTGTCAAAAATTAAACTTTCTCACTTTCGCTCAAACATAAAAATTTAATCATACTCTAAAATGACCAACTGTTGCCCGTTTGTTTACGTCTTTTAAAAGAGAATTTGTCTGGATTTATTTTATTAAAATGTACAGGAGTTATGAAAAATAAGGTCATTTATTTTGTGTTAATGTTGGTTTTAACAGCATGTTTTAAAGGAGAAAATCAGGATGAAAATTTTATAATTTTTGGTCATAGCTATGGGGAGTGTATTGGGCCTGATTGCGTTAAGGTATTTAAGCTTACGGATACGTCATTGTATTTTGATATTTATGCCAATGAAAGAAAGCAAGGCAAAAAAAAATATGTGGAGCTGGCCAATTCTGAATTTTTAAAAGCCCGGGAATTATCGGATTTGTTCCCTTCAGAACTATTAACTATGCGGGATACCACATTTGGATGCCCTGATTGCAGAGATCAGGGAGCATTGATTCTGAGATATTCAACTGACAAAAAAACATTGAATTTTTTAATAGATCAGGATAAAAATGAAATACCTGCATTTCTGCACAAATACGTTGATAAAGTCAATCAAGTTATCAGCAAGATCAAAGTAAAGTAAGATTTACCCCTGCTGGCGCAAGTTTACCCTTGCTGGCGCAAGTTTGCAACTTGTGCCTTTACTACTATCCACTAAACTCATATCCTTCTAGACTGCCTGGTTTTTCCAACCGGAGTATCATACATGGCGCAGCCATAGCAACACTGCGATCAAGCAGAGCATGACAGGCAGCGGCGCAGCCTACCGAACGGGGGATATTGCACACAATTTCAGAGAGTTTTTTGCCTTGTCTGACCAATGTAAATTTGCCAATTGTACCCATAGAAACGAACCTAAATGTGCTGTTAAAGCAGCTCTGGAAACTGGTGAAGTCAGTTTATTGAGATACCAAAACTATCTAGGACTACTCGAAGAAGTAGAAGACCAAAACTATTGGGAGCAGCACAGTGATGTGTGAGTTTTCTCTTTAAAGAACTTTAATTTTTTCTTCTTATTTTTACACAATTCTATTTACTTCGAGTTTATTAGATTATCCTGTTCAAAATCTATTAACAATTAAGTGAAATTATGATATAAAATTTCATAAAAAAGAGTTAAAAATACTAATCCTTCCTTTAATTATCTTAAGGAAGTGTTAAGGTTATTAATAACTTAGTAACAATTCTTTAGAGTAAGTCGTCTAAATCGCAACTCCACTACCAAATTCATTTTTTAACTTTCAAAATTCATTTTTTATGAAACATTTGTTTACATTATTACTATGTATTTTGGTAATGGGGACTGGGTTTACTCAGTTTGATTGTCATAATGCAAAAACGCTTTCTTGTAATACCTCTATTATCGACAACAACGGTACAGGTTGTAACAACATCGTGACTGGAGGGTATTGTGGTACGAACTACAATTTATATACTGCGCCTGAAAAAGTGTATAAATTTACGGTTACCGAAAATCAAAACGTCACTGTTAAGATGACTGGACTAACAGCGGATTTGGATTTGTTTTTATTACGATCATGCTCGGCTGGTGATTGTATTGCCAAGAGTGACCAACCACCAACTTACAACTATGAAATAGTAAGCGCCAACCTTAGCCCTGGTACTTATTATATTGTGGTAGATGGATGGAGCGGTGCTATTTCGTCTTATTCTATTGGTATATCGTGTAATGTTACATCCGGTCAGCCTGATTGTGCATCAGCTACTGCATTGACGTGTAATACTACAGTTCAGTCAAACACTTCTACTGGAGTAAACAATACAGTAGGCCCTTACTGCAATAATTTTTGTAATTATGGTGGAAAGGAGAAGGTTTATTATTTTGATGTAACGGTCAAAAGTACAGTTAGTATTAACGTTTCAGGACTTACAGGAGATCTTGACTTATTCCTACTTAATAGCTGCAACAGAAATGCTTGTATCGCAGTAAGTGGAAAAGCGGGTATCAATTCTGAAATAATTACAGGAGTATTAGATCCTGGAAAATATTATGTGGTCCTAGATGGATATGAAGGTGCAGTTTCACCTTTTAATTTAACGTATTCATGTAGCCCGATAAGCGCTCCGGTAGATTGTAATACAGCAATACAAACTACTTATTCAGGTACAGGAGCCAATTTGAAATTTAATTTTGTATTTTCAGCAGGTACAGGGTATCAATTTAAACAATGGAGATATAACACTACTATTTTATCTACATTATCAAATGTAAACTTAGTATTTCAAGGAGCAGGTACCTATAATATTTGTGCGGATTATATCAATACTGCTACAGGTCAATTAGCAACATGTTGTAAAACTTCTTGCATTTCACTTCCTACGGCTTGTGAAGATGTCATTCAACAACAATATGTGAATGGAGTATACAAACTTTCTATTGCTGGAAATAATGCAAATTATCAAAATGTATCATGGCGAAACGATACTGATGGTATCAATATAGATCCTACAAATATGCCTGCAAGTTGTAGAAACTTACTTATAACGGTAAGATATTACAATACTGTTACTTCTTGTTGGGTACTTTGTTGTAAAAACATCAATTTCTGCGCACCTACAAGCTGTCAGGAAAATATACAGTATACATATAATGGAAGTAATAACAGCTTCAACTTTACTTTTAATAATCCTTCTGCGACACACATAATCTGGAAGTTTGATGAAGATGGTTCGGTATTGCCCAATGGTGTATTTTCATTACCACAAGGGTGGACATGTCAAGAGAAGTCAGTTTCAGTTTATTACTATGACACCATTGAGAAATGTTGGAAAGTATGTTGTAGAAAAATCACCATCTGCCCACCAGTAAGTTGCGAAAATGCCATTCAGTACACATATAATCCTACAGGAAATAAGTTTGAATTTACTTTAAATATACCAGGAGCTTCACATCAGATTTGGAAATTTGATGATGATGGTACTGTATTGCCAAATGGTGCATTTTCGATGCCGCAAAACTGGGTTTGTAAAGAAAAAATAGTTTCGGTATATTACTTTAATCCTGCAACACAATGTTGGTCAGTATGTTGCAAAAAAGTCACGTTGTGTCCTCCTGTAAACTGCGAAACGGTAATCAAATATGCTTATATACCTAACGGGAATAAGTTTCAGTTTACACTAGATATTCCTAATGCGCAACATGTTATTTGGAAGTTTGATGAAGATGGGACTATTTTACCAAATGGAGTATTCTCACTTCCTACAGGATGGGTTTGTAAAGATCGTACAGTATCTGCGTACTATTATGACCCTGCAACACAAAGTTGGAAAGTATGCTGTAGAAAAGTGACTATTTGTCCACCTGCAAATTGTGATAGTGCTATATCCTATACTTACGATGAAGCAAATAATAAATTTGTATTCAGTCTCAATAATCCAAGTGCTCAACATTTGATATGGAAGTTTGAAGAAGATAATTTGGTACTTACTAATGGTGCATTTACACTTCCATCAGGTTGGGTTTGTGCGGAAAAAACGGTTTCTGTATATTACTTCAATCCTGCTACACAATGTTGGATAGTATGTTGTAAAAAAATCAATATCTGTCCTCCGGCCAATTGTCAAGATAGAATTGTATATACTTATAGTTCTGATGGAAATACTTTGAATCTTTCATTCCTGAATAGCTCAGGTATAACGAATGTACAATGGACTCAGTCAGGAACCAATATTGGAACAACATCTACAATCACAGTTCCTGTAACTTCAACATGTGGTCCGCATACGTTTTCAATTAGCTACTTAGAAAATGGAGCATGGAAGATGTGTTGTAAAAATATTTATTTGTGCAATCCGTCTCACTGTACATCTGCGATCACTCAAACACACAATGCTACGGCTGTAACACTGAATGTAAATCCAGCATTTACTAATGTAGTGTGGACCAATGCTGGTACAGGAGCAATCTTGGGTACTGGCAATCAGATCCAATTACCATTTGTAAATGGAGCGGTAAATGTGCCTGTAGTCGTTTCATATTACGATCCAAGTACAAAATATTTCAATTCATGTTCTAAAAGTGTATCTGTCGTATCTTGTACCAATCCAATAGCTAATTTTACAGACAATATTACAGGTGTTGGAGTTAATTTCACTTCTACGAGTACCGGCGCTGTTACCTATACTTGGAATTTTGGAAGTGGCACACCTGCTGCAGGTACTACCATAAATTCTCAAAACCCTGTAGTTGTTTTCCTTTCAGGAACACACAATGTTTGTTTGACAGTCACAAATAGTTGCGGCAGCTCAACACAATGTCATACCGTTACAATAAACTCAAATCACGATTGTACATTCAGTATTCCAAACAATATTTGTGGTAGTGCAGGTCAGGACGTATTGATTCCTATCCAAGTTGCTAAATTTAATGATATCTTGACGTTTAACTTTACAGTAAGGTGTTCAGATCCGTCAAAATTATCTTTCATAGGTTTAGAGCAATACAACAGTACTATCGAGAATGGAAGTAATCATTATATTCAGCCTGATCACGTAAGATTTTTCTGGTCACAAGCTAATGCAAAATCACTTCCAGATCAAACAGCTTTATTTTATATAAGATGTAGATTTAGTAGCACGGCAACAACTCCAGTAAATATATTCTTCTCTGACGATCCAGTAAAAAGCGAAGCTTATAGCGGAAGCTTACAGAAATTAAGTCTTCAGTTGGTCAATGGTTCTGCTTGTATCAATGCTTTACCTACAGGTCATAATATTTCAGGTGTGATCAAAACGCATTCATCTTTAAAATTGATGCCTGCCACAGAGGTAAAACTGATGACCAATCCTCAAAATATGAATGTCACCAATAATGAAGGAAAGTACAGCTTTAATCAGGTAGCTGCAGGAACACAAGTAGAAATTAAGCCTGAAAAAAATACTGATCATCTCAATGGTGTCAATGCATTGGACATTGTAAGGTTACAAAGACATTTGTTACTGATAGATCCTTTGAATACACCATACAAGCAGATAGCAGCAGACGTCAATAATGATAAAGTGATTAATGCTTTGGATGTAGTAATACTTCAAAGAATGCAATTGAGATTGATTGAGACTTTCCCTAGTAATACATCATGGAGATTTGTTCCTGTTGCTCACCAGTTTCAGTCTAATTTTAATGTAAGTCAAAACTTCCCAGAGAGTATCACTTACAATCCATTAAATAGTGATCAAATGCAATCAGATTTTTACGCTATTAAAGTTGGAGATTTAGATGACAGTAACACGCAAAGCATTAGAAACCTTGGAGGAAACAATAGAAATGCTGTTGACTCTGTAAGGATTCAATTAGGCTCATCATATGCATTGAATGATGGTACTTTTTTAGTTCCAGTTAGAGCAAAAGATTTCAACAGGATGGTAGCTATTGAAGGAAGTGTGAAATGGGATTCTACTAAAGTTAAATTGATAAGCGTTCAAGACTTTGGTATTCCAGGTTTGAGAGAAGATAACTTCGCTACTTTAGTGAATCAAGGTCAAAAAGTACTGACATTTAACTGGACAGATGGAAGCATAAATGGAGTAAGTTTAAATAATGATAAAGTTATCTTTACTTTGAAATTTAAAGCTTTAGGCGCTGCAGGTGAAAATACAAAAGTAGAATGGTCTAATCTACCGTTGCCACTATTTGCTGCCAATGCAGATTTAGCAACTGTGGTAGTTAAACCAACGAATGCAGTGGTGCAGTTTATTGCGCCAATCAGTGCTCAACTTGAAGCTAAAGACGTGACTTGTACCAATCTAAATGATGGAGTTATTAAGATCAATACTTTTGGTGGCACAGGAAACTACATTTTCCAATGGTCAAATGGTATACAAACAAATAGCAATATTGCGACTAATTTGTCTGCGGGTAGTTACACTTGTGTAGTAAAAGACACTTTATCAGGCTTAGAAATAACCATAAGTTCTGAAATTAATTCACCTGAAGCATTGTCGTTTACTTCTAATGTATCTGATGGTGTGAATTCAAGTTACAATATTAGCCTTGCCGTTCAGGGTGGAGTAAAACCATATTCTTACATTTGGTCTAATGGCAATACATCTGACAATGTTACAGTAAGCAACCCAGGAACTTATGATGTTATCATCATAGATAGTAATGGCTGCTCTATAAAATCACAAATAGAAGTTCAGAATACGATATCATCTTCTAAAGATTTGCAAAGCAATATTTTCAAAATTGCACCAAATCCATCGTCAGACTTTGTTGTACTTAGAAATGTAGACGCTGCTTATGTGGGACAACAATTTAATATTGTTAATATTACAGGTCAGATAGTGTACAAAGGAACTATTGAAAATGAATTAAGAATAGATGTTTCTAGCTTAGATTCAGGACTATATTTAATGAATACTGTCCTTGAAGGCAAACTTCAAAGTATCAAATTTACAGTAATACGCTAATATTTTCAATATCAATTTTACACGAGGCTGTCTAAAAAGCCCAAACAGGTAAAAAAGGATCCCCGATACAAAAGTGTCGGGGATTTTTTGTTTGTTCCCTAAAGAATATTATCTTTGGGGTGCAACCCAAACAGTATGCAAAGATACAATTTAAAAATCTCCCGTTAAATTCTCCAAGCTTATTTCCTCAAGATATTTTTGAGAAGATCCCAGTTAATCATCCAGTGCGGTTAATTAATGAAGTGGTTGACAGGCTGGATATTGATCATATAATCAAGCAATATAAAGGAGGCGGTACGACAAGTTTTCATCCAAGAATGATGATAAAAGTATTGTTTTATGCATATACTACCAATGTCTATTCTTGCCGTAAAATAGAAAAATCGTTGCAAGAAAATATTCACTTTATGTGGCTATCAGGCAATAGTATGCCAGATTATAGAACAATAAATTATTTTCGGGGTAAAAGACTAAAGGCTCATATCCAAACCCTATTTGCTGATGTTGTAAGGCTTCTGCACGAACTAAAGTATTTAAGTCTTGATGTGCAATACATAGATGGTACAAAAATTGAATCGGCAGCCAATAGATACACTTTTGTATGGAAAGGATCAGTAGAAAAGAACAAAGCAAAGTTAGAGACAAAAATTACATCTGTACTCCATGAAATAGAGTCACAAATAAAACAAGATCAGTCAGAATTAGGGAGAGACGAAACACCCAAGCCAATAAACAGCACCGAACTTAAAAATAAGTTAGCAGCGTTAAACGAACAGTTAAAGGATAGTAACAAAGCTACCAAGAAACAACTTAAACAACTACAAGAAGATCATCTTACTCGATTAGAAAAGTATGAGAACCAATTGGAAATATTGGGTGAAAGAAACAGTTACAGTAAGAGTATGTTTAAACTTTTATCATTTGGCTCCAAGTGGCAAATTTAATTTTAGCCATCGTTATATTTTTCGCCGTACAGCGTCAAGCTATGCTTGAACTTCCGGCTCCCTCTTTTTGGCTATATTCAGTATTCGCTGCGAGCAGTTGCTCGCAGTTCCTTCTTTATTGAGTAAAGTGTTTTACTCAATTCTCGTCACAGAAGAGACCATTCAGTCATCTTGTCCAAAATTAAATTTCCTCACTTTCGCTCAAACATAAAAATTTAAACATACTCTAAGACAGATCAAGTTGCCGTGTTTACGACTTTAAGGAATTTGACTGATTTATTTTAAAATGGGCAGGAGTTACCAAAAATAACACTTTATTTTGTGCTAAGGATCATTTTATCACACATTCTAAAGGAGAAATCAGGATGAAAGTTGACACACTTTTGGAAGCTCATTTGGATGGTTTTGGGCAACAATATGGTTAAGAAGTAATTAAGTCTTACGGATGCGACATGGGAGTTTGATATTTATGCCAGATGAAGGAGCAAGACAAAAAATGCCTATGTCGAGCTGGCTAATTCTGAACTTAAAAGCCCAGAAGTAGCCCATTTTTGCTTCAAAACTATTTACTATGCGTGGAAACCACTATTTGGATGCCCATAATGCATGTGGGAAAGGTAAAAGAATTGTATCATGGTATATCTCAAGTGACTATTACAAGCCAGGAGTTTTTAATAGATCACTATAAAAATGAAATAACAGTGCAGACAATAAAAAGATAGATTGATAAAGCTCAATCAGTTATAGAGCCAGAGCAAAGGAAAAGCTAAGATTTGATTGATGCATGGAGCAAAAGGCCCATGAGTAAGCAATTTGGTCAGTTAAAAGTAACAATAACTCTTAATAATCATTAAAAGCCTTTTATCAACATAAAAAATTCAGTTATGTATTAAAAAATATCAATTAATGCTTGATTAAACCATAGAAAACGCCGAGCTGGGGTACTCCCAGGCTTTTTTCTTGACGGAGTGCTAATCTCTGTTTAATTTTGACAAAAGTCGTAAAAACTCAAGATACAACCAGACGAGTGTAACCATGAGAGACAAGCCACAGAACCATTCCATATATTTCGGTGCGTTTGATTCGGCAGCTTTGTCAAAATTATCAAAATCCAAGAGTAGATTCATAGCTGCCACTGCGATGATAGCCAGACTTATACCTATACCCAACATACCATTGGAATGTAGCATCGGCATATTCCAGCCAAAAAAGCTACCTATAAAACTGATTAAATATACAAAGAAAATAGCACCGGTCGCCATCATAACACCTGCTCTGAATTTTTCAGTAACAGTGATGAGACCGGATTTATACAATACTAACATCGACAATAAAGTGCCAAAAGTAAGACATACCGCCTGTAAAATAATACCATCCATCATACCTGCATACATCGCTGAGATGGTACCCAAAGCCATTCCTTCAAAACCAGCATAAACGGGTGCTGCAATCGCCGAAGTATGTGGCTTAAAACTTGCCACTAACACAGCTATAAGACCACCTATAATACCTACTATCAACATAAACATGGTAGGCATCATGAAACTTAATACGCTGGATACCAATAATATAACAAACAGGATTAGTGTTTTATTGATAGCCCCCGAAATGGTCATAACATCTGACCTGTCGGTGAGGGAATCCTGGGAAGTATGCAGTGATTTTAGTTTATCCTCATTAAGGATAGGATTTTTTGAACTGAAAAATGAATTTGACATATCTGTTTTTTATAATGGTAATTTATTAACACGACCACAAATATAGAAATAAATTCAATATACAGAACATTTTTTCACCAATAAAACCAAGAAATACCTTATTTGAACTTACTCAAGAATATTAGTTCGATTGTTGTGATTCTTAACATTAAAATAATATTAGATTTGTGGTATAATCTTGAGTAATAAGTACTTTTGCCTCTTTAAATCAAACTAATGTCAACAGGCTATAAAATTCTTGTAGTAGATGATGAAGAGGATATTCTGGAAATTCTAAGATATAATCTTGAAAAGGAAGGATATGAAGTCAGGTTGGCCAATGATGGTATTGCAGCACTGAGCATTGCTGAAACATTTAATCCTGATCTGATCATACTTGATATCATGATGCCTGGTATGGATGGTATAGAAGTATGTCAGAAATTGAGGTCTGAAGTCAGGTTTAAGGATACATTGATAGCTTTTCTTACGGCCCGAAGCGAGGCATTCACTCAAATCACTGCTTTGGATTCCGGCGGTGATGATTTTATAAATAAACCTATCAAACCCAATGTTTTAAAATCCAGAATTAATGCTTTACTGAGACGGAAAGCTCATTCCTCCGGAATGGAAACTTCGAATATAATAAACATTTTTGGTGAGCTGGAGATAGATTATGAACAGTTTAAAGTCTCTATAAGAAATAGGGATGTCGGACTGGCAAAAAAAGAATTCGAATTGCTCGCATTGCTTTCATCCAAACCCGGAAAAGTGTTTAAAAGAGCGGAAATACTTGCTAAAGTATGGGGAAACGATGTAATAGTAGGTGATAGAACTATCGATGTTCACATAAGAAAGTTGCGCGAAAAAATAGGTGAAGATTACATTTTTACAATGAAAGGCGTAGGTTATAAGTTTGAATTCTGATAGTGAATAAAAATATCACAATACGGCAAATTACCATACTTATTACAGTCATTGTTTCTGTATTCAATGTAGTTATTATTTATCTTTTTACCAAATGGTTCAGTTTTTTATGGCTACTTC
This sequence comes from Saprospiraceae bacterium, assembly GCA_016718205.1. Taxonomy (GTDB): domain Bacteria; phylum Bacteroidota; class Bacteroidia; order Chitinophagales; family Saprospiraceae; genus OLB9. The sequence goes on along the minus strand of JADKEB010000016.1, from coordinate 107,729 downwards.
TATTTTTGCTTCCCGTCATTTTTCTTAATTTTTTGATCGTTCGGTTTTTTATAGAAAGATATGTATTCAGAAAAGTCAAATTGATATATAAACTGATCTATGAAGCCAAAAAAGACAAGTTTGCTGAAGATATCTCAAAAGAGAGCCTCGAAGACGTCAACACCAAGGTGATGGAATGGGCGGAGACCACAAAAAAAGAGCTTGCCACTCTGAAGTCTTTGGAAGAGTATCGAAAAAATTATGTGGGAAACATATCACACGAGTTGAAGACCCCGATTTTTTCGATTCAAGCATATTTGTATACATTGTTGGATGGAGGATTGTATGATGAAAGTATCAATAAAGATTATCTTAGAAGAGCTGTGGACAATACAGTCAGACTACAAAATATTGTGGAAGATCTTGAAATCATCACAAGGTTGGAATCAGGTCAGATGCAGATGGAATTTAGAAAATTTGATATCAGACAGCTGACCAATGACATATTTAAAGATCTGAAACCCATGGCGAAAAAGAAAAAAATAGGGTTGAAATTTAAAGAGGGTGCTTCACATCCTTATTTTGTAATGGGCGACAGAGATTCGATCAGACAGGTGCTGACCAATCTTTTGGTAAATTCTATAAAGTATGGAAAGGAAGGCGGTGTTACCAAGGTTTCTTTTTATGATACTGAGTCTGAAATTTTAATTGAAGTTTCAGACAACGGTTTGGGCATAGATGAGAAACACCTAAAACATGTATTCGACAGGTTTTATAGAGTGGATTCCAGCCGAAGCCGAAAACAAGGTGGTTCAGGACTGGGACTTTCTATAGTTAAGCATATCATAGAAGCCCACGATCAGACTATCAATGTCAGATCCACCCCTGATATAGGGTCTACATTCGGATTTACTCTGAAGAAAGCCTGATAACTGATAGTATTTAATTAGGCATTAGCGATATATTATTTGACAGTTCAATAAATAAAAAAAAGAGTCATCGTTTTCACAATGACTCTTTATATTCACTATCATGTATAGAATTCTTACAGGTACTTTTGCACTTGTTCTTCAAGATCATTTCTTGGGTTGAGAGCGACTATTTTGCCGTCTCTTCCTACCAGAAAAGTCTGAGGAATACCTCTGACGCCATATATCTGAGCTGGCGCACATTCCCATTTTTTGAGATCAGAGACATGACCATCCCATGCAAGTTGGTCTTGCTGTATTGCTGCAATCCATCTTTGTTTAGTAGCATCAGTTTGTTCTTTCAGTTGTGCGGCATCAGTGAATCTTTGAGCAGTTCTGCTGTCTATCCCATCCAGCGACACAGAGAATACATCAAAACCTTTTCCTTTATACTTGTGATACACTTCAACCACATGTGGGTTGGCTTTTCGGCATGGTCCGCACCATGATGCCCAAAAGTCGATAAGTACTACTTTACCTTTATAGCTTGATAACTTTCTCATTTTGCCGTCAGGACCTGGTAGTGCGATTTCAGGAGCGTCCTCACCGACTTTTATTTTTGCCGCTGATGCTTCCATTTGTATTTGTTGTTCCAATTGGCCGATGACCTGATTATACTCTTTAGCCAGCTCGAATTTGGGATCCTGTGCAGTAAGTTTTTTTGCCACTTCTTTATGCAGGTCAAGGAATTCAGGTCTCAATGTGAATAACCTAACTGCAAGTTGATAAGCCACCAAAGGATCCGCTGTTTTACCTGTATAAGTAGTCAGAGCCGGAACATCCATTTTTTGATCAATATAACTTCTGACGGTTTGAAAGTACGATTCAGTAAGCTTTGAACCTGTTACTTTGTAATTGAATTCATTTAGATCTGTGAGTTTACCATTAAAAATTACTTCTTTTTCCGTGCCGTCTGAAATAATTTCGGCAACTTGCTCACCTATACGGAGTCGATATATACCTTTTTTAATACCTTCGGGCAGTGAAAAAGTAAATTTTCCATCAGCCCCTACAGTTTCTTGCAAAAGTATATTGGGTTGCTGGGTTAAAGTGACATTGTCCAGATAGACCATCATATTTTCGGCGCCAGTAAGGGTGCCTGTTATTTTTGTTCCTTTTAAAGCTCCGCATGAAGCTACTAGAAGGATAGCTAAAAGACCTATGTAATATTGCTTAATAAAAGACATAAAATTTTAAAATTTAATAATTAAAGAATGCTATTTTTAAGTTAAAAGTAAATTTCTGTCCACAAAGTTTGTTATTTTATTGTCGTAAAAGAATCAGCAGATTATGAATTTTTGAAAATGTGTGAACAATAAAAACCACAAAAGTAAGCAATAAAACGCTTTCAGCAAGCCATTGTTGAAACAATGCTGATTAGAATAGGATTGTTATGAAAAATTTAACAAAAATGTGGTTTTTCTTTATTTTTTGCAATTCTTGAATAGCTCAAGATGGTGTTAAATTTTTATGATAGACTGAAAGAGAGGAATTTATACTCAAAATAAAATTGGCTTGGAAAATAGCTTAAAAAGTATAATGATTTTGAGTAAAGATGAAACGAATCTTGTCTTTAAAGTGATTTATAATCAGGACATTTATTGTCGTAATATGATAAAGACACGTAAAACATCATCGTAATATGATAAGAGTATGTTTAAATTTTTATTGTCTTCAAATCAATGTATTATGAACCTGACTTCAAAATAATCGCCTTATTTAGTTCACCTGCCCGCCTATGATATAGTTGTCAGGCAGGCTAAATGCGTTGATTATTTTATTGTCAGAACCATAATCTCTTGATTTACAACTAAGAAAAATTTTAAACATACTCTAAGATGACGGAATACTAAGGTAAATTTGTTATTCTTTTGATTTTGAAAGTTTATTAAGAATCAAACCGCGAACTCCATTGGGAGTGGCAATATCATCAGCTACTCCATGACCAAAATCAATATCTCCATTTCCTTCAACTTTTCCTATCAGGTTTTTTGTAGTAATTTGGTCTATTTTGATATCACCATTACCATAAACCGCACAATCGAGAAGGTCTGATTTAATTTGATTTATTTTGATGTCGCCATTGCCTTTGACTTCCATCCTGCATTTCTGCGTTGAGAGATCACTGTTGCACTTTATGTCTCCGTTACCAATGACCACCATTGATACTTCATTAGCCGTCAAGGGAGTATCAAAGATAATATCGCCATTCTTCAATAATGTTGCTTGGAGTTTATCAATTTTGTCCGGAATCAGGACATTTAATACTGGGAAATCATCGTCATCTTTATTTGAAAATATATTAAAAATGGTTTTCTTTTCGATGGTTTGGGAGATGAAAAGGGTGTCACGGATTATTTCGACCCGTAACTGTTTTTCTTCCTTGTTGGCTATGTCGTATTCGACAGTATTTTTAGTGTGACTCTTCACATTGATAGTTGCATTCCCATTCAGATATATTTGACTTTCAGATAAGAATATTTTATTCAATTTGACTTCACGAGGAAAACTGTAATTGTATGAAAAATGAATGCATACGCTGATTATCAACATGAATGATGAAATAGGTCTGATAGAATACATAACGTGATATTTAATTTGTTGTAACTATTACGGACAAGATCAGGTTAAGGTTACAATATTTATTATTAAAGGTGCTTTCACTTTACATGAATGACATCCTTACACACATTACACATAAATTGACTACTATTTTCACCAAAATACCTTAACTTTGTATAAATTTTTAAAGTATGGGTTTACCTGAAAAAAAATTAGTGTCAGCATTGGAATACCTGGAATTGGAAATCATCTCCTTAGAGAAACATGAATATTATCAAGGAGAAATCTTTGCGATGGCAGGTGCTACGATAGAACATAATCGAATAACTTCAAATACCTTTGTTGAATTAGGAAGTGGTTTAAAGAATAAAAATTGTGTGCCCTATAACAGCGATCTCAGGATCCACGCGCAAACAAATTCGCTTTATACTTACCCTGACATCAGCGTCATTTGCGGTGAAGTTGAAAAATTAGACAATGTATTTGATACTGCCACCAACCCAATAGTACTTATAGAAATCTTGTCAGAAAGCACGCGTGATTATGACCGGGGCACCAAATTTATGCTTTACAGAGATATTGCCAGCCTAAGGGAATATTTAGTGATAGATTCTACAGGTTCGATACATGCCGAGAAATATTTTAAAGAATCAAATGGTGTTTGGAGACTTTCAGAATATAAAACCAAAGACAATACCATTTTTTTGGAATCAATAGATGTTGAGCTACATATGGCGGATGTTTATAGAGGCGTTTATTAATAGTCTGATATACAAACCATTGTGATAAAACAATACATTAATTATAAAATACCTTAACTTTGTATAAATTTTTAAAGTATGGGTTTACCTGAAAAAAAATTAGTGTCAGCATTGGAATACCTGGAATTGGAAATCAACTCCTTAGAGAAACATGAATATTATCAGGGAGAAATCTTTGCCATGGCGGGAGCTACTATTGAACATAATAAAATAGTTACCAATTTAACAGGTGAACTTTATAGCGAGCTTAAAGATAAGCCTTGTAATGTTTTCAATAGCGATCTAAGAATCCATGCTCAAACAAATTCGCTTTATACTTATCCCGATATCAGCGTCATTTGCGGTGAGGTTGAAAAATTAGACAATGTATTTGATACAGCCACCAACCCAATAGTACTTATAGAAATCTTGTCAGAAAGCACGCGTGATTATGATCGTGGCACCAAATTTATGCTTTACAGAGATATTGCCAGCCTAAGGGAATATTTAGTGATAGATTCTACAGGTTCGATACATGCCGAGAAATATTTTAAAGAATCAAATGGTGTTTGGAGACTTTCAGAATATAAATCCATAGACGTTACCATTTTTTTGGAATCAATAGATGTTGAGCTACATATGGCGGATGTTTATAGAGGCGTTTATTAAGGCTCGGCTTTGGGTAGTCCCATTTCCCGTTTTGAATGGGTCCCCCTTGCTCCAGCTAATCTTCTTACAACATCGTACACCGACGTCCAAAATCGGACAAACAATAATGACTATAAATTCTTAATAAACTGTAATACAGGGTATTAAATATTTGGCACACTGATGGTATTATAATGGCTATAAGTATACCAATATTTAAGATGGATAAAGTAATACTAAAAAAATTCTGGAACCGACAGCGGATAGTTTTGAGTAGTCTCGCAATGCTCTTTTTGACTTTTGTGGTCTGGCAGTTTGGCTTTGCAGACAAAAGGTCTAAGCTCAATGTAGATGCTGAAAAACTAACAGTATCAGAAGTCTCTGAGGGCAGCTTTGATGAATATATTATCATTCAAGGTGTCGTACAACCACTGAAAACTATACAGCTTGATGCTATCGTTGGTGGTTATGTAACGCAGAAATTGGTAGATGGTGGTAATATGGTCAAGTCAGGAGACATCATCCTGCGTCTCGAAAACCAAAATCTCAAACTCAACTTCCTGCAATCTGAAACAGAAGCAAGCAGACTCGTCAATGATCTTCAGAATACGAGGCAAAGACTCAAAGTAGAACGTTTTAATCTTCAGAAAACATTAAGTGACCTAGATTTTCAGACTGCTCAAGCAAAAGATGTGCTGGACAGAAACGAAAAACTCAAATCATCCAATATGGTCTCCGATCTCGATTATCAAAGAAGCAAAAGGGAGTACGATCGTCTTGTAAAACAGCGTCAGATCGAAATTGAATCTCAAAAATATCAGCAGGAAAATGCCGAGCTCCAAATCAAACAACTGGAAGGTACACTTATGAGAACCCAAAAGAACGTAGATCTATGGCGGCAAACGCTTGAAAACCTGGTAGTAAAAGCACCTGTAACAGGACTATTGTCGGCTATCAATGTAGAGATAGGTTCAAATATCAATCAAGGGCAAAATATCGGTCAGATCGATGATATGAATGGCTTCAAGCTGCGAGCTGATATAGATGAGCACTATATATCCAGAATTTTCACAGGCTTGAAAGCGAGCTTTGAGTTTAATAGTGGTAAATACGAAATGGAAATCTTCAAAGTGTACCCGGAAGTTAACAACGGTCGATTTGCCGTAGATATGACTTTTGTTAAAAGTGCACCCGATGGTATCCGCAGAGGCCAATCATCACCTGTCAGACTGGAATTGGGTCAATCCCAAAAAGCTATGCTCCTTCCTGTGGGTGGCTTTTTCTCAGATACGGGTGGCAACTGGGTATACGCAGTAGAATCTGATGGCAAACGTGCTGTAAAACGAAATATATCCCTTGGAAGGAAAAATCCTAATTACTATGAAGTTTTGGATGGTTTAAAGCCTGGCGACAAAGTGATCACGAGCTCATACAGTAATTATGGAGATAAGGAGGTGTTGGAATTCTAGGTATTAGGTTGTAGGTGTTAGGGATTAGGCTAAAGTGGTTTTATTTTCTGACATTTACTTTTTTTATGAAAGCATTGAGCATTTTTCTAATCTGGTTAAGTTCATCATCTAATTTTTTATAAATGACATCATCCATATATCCTAAATCTTTTGCCAATAAAAGTTGGTATTCAGCTTCGGCAGCGGAACCCATGGCAATAACTAAAAATCTAGCAAGCTCGGCATCTGAATTCCGACCACATCCTTCGGCAATGTTTGAAGAAATTGACACCGATGATCTGCGAAGCTGCGAAGTCAATCCATACAGTTCCTCTTTGGGAAATTCTTTTGAAAGCTTATATATTTCCAAGACAATAGCGTGGCTTCGTTCCCAGATTTGTAATTTTTTATAATCCACCATAAATCATTATTTTATACAAATATATGCATTTAATTAAATTCCTAAAACTAATGTGAATCGCCCTTTCAACTAAAACCTATTACCTAACACCTATTATCTAATACCTAACACCTATTATCTAATACCTAATACCTAACACCTAACACCTATAATCTAATACCTAATACCTAAAATAATATGATCTCAGTACAAAATTTACAAAAAATATTCACTACAGAAGAAGTAGAAACCACTGCCTTAAATGGTATAGATATGGATATCAAAGATGGTGAATTCGTCGCTATTATGGGACCTTCAGGATGCGGCAAATCTACACTTCTTAATATCTTAGGACTCTTAGACAATCCCACAGAAGGCTCATATGTATTTTATGGCACTGAAGTAGCCAAAATGAGCGAACGTCAAAGAGCTCAGCACCGCAAAGGTAATATCGGATTTATTTTTCAGTCTTTTAACTTGATTGATGAACTGTCAGTATTTGAAAATGTAGAGTTACCCCTTCTATATTTGAAAATACCAACAGCGGAACGAAAAATTAAAGTCGAAGCTGCACTTGAGCGGATGAACATGATGCACAGACGCAATCACTTTCCACAACAGTTGTCAGGTGGTCAACAGCAGAGAGTGGCCATCGCAAGAGCCGTAGTAGCAAAACCAAAACTCATACTTGCAGATGAACCCACAGGTAACCTTGATTCCAAAAATGGTGAAGAAGTCATGAAACTCCTTCAGGAGCTGAACAACGAAGGCACTACGATAGCGATGGTGACTCACTCACCTTATGATGCTGGGTTCTCGCATAGGATTGTCAATCTTTTTGATGGCAAGATCGTGACGGAAAATTTTCATGTGTGATTATTAGGTTTTAGATATCAGGTGTTAGGGAATGATTATTAGGTTTTAGATATCAGGTGTTAGGGAATAGATTTCTTATAACATCTAACACCTAACCTAACACCCTAACACCTAACACCTAACACCTAACACCTAACACCTAACACCTAACACCTAACACCCAACACCTAACACCTAACACCTAACACCTAACACCTTATACCTAAAACCTAAATCATGCTCACAAACCACATTAAAATTGCCTGGAGAAATATAGTAAAGAGTCCATTATATTCTTTTATTAATATTTCGGGATTGGCATTGGGGCTAGCACTTTGTATGCTTATCACACTATTTATAAAAGATGAGCTGAGTTTCGATAAGTACATGACAAAAAAGATGGAGATCTACCGTCTTGTTGTTGAAGAAAAAAGCCCTGAAGGTGAAATAAATAAATTTGGCCAAACAGGATGGGTACATGGTCCTGCATTTCGGCAACAAGTACCTGCTATTACTAATATGGTCAGATATTATCAACAACATTATCCCACAAAATTTAAAGAAGATATAGTTCGTCAATCTGTGTTTTTGGTGGATAGTACCTACTTCAAAATGTTTGATTCTGACTTTATTGATGGCTCACCTAACAAGGCTTTACACGACCCACAATCTATAGTCATAACTAAAAGTGTATCGGAGAAATATTTTAATACGACTGCCTCGGTAGGGAAGACGATACAGATGGATTTTGAGGGAGAATTTCAAAATTTCATTGTAACCGGAGTAATTGAAAATCTGCCAGTCAATTCCAGCATGCAGGCCGAAGTGTTCATGCCTATTCACAAGTCAAAGAATAGTGATGATCAATGGATTAATTTTTATATCAATACTTTTTTTGAGATTCCTGAGGGCACTAATGTAGCCAATGTAGAGAAACAGTTTGCGGCTATTTTTGCGACAGATGCCAAAGAACAGGTGGCTCAAGCAGCCAAGGAATGGAATTACAAACATCAATTAACTTTTAAACTTCAGCCGTTTTTAGATATTCATTTGAGTAGAGATTTTAAAGCAGTCAACGGCATGAAAGAATCAGGCAATGTGCTTTTTTCATATTTTCTCTCAGGCATTGCATTGTTTATTTTATTAATTGCCTGCATCAATTTTATTAATTTGTCTATAGCGCGATCTGTACAAAGGTCAAAAGAAGTTGGTGTAAGAAAAGCTGTCGGCAGCACCAGAAAACAATTGATCTGGCAGTTCTTAAGTGAATCATTTTTATTGAATGGTTTTGCATTTATTCTTGGCACTTTTTTGGCTTATTCTGCTTTACCTGTTTTCAATGATTTATCAGACAAACAACTGGCCTTTTCATATCTGTTTGATGGAAAATTAATAGCCATTTTTGTGGGTATTTTTATATTGACAGGATTATTGGCAGGATTTTATCCAGCTTTGGTTCTTTCGGGCTTCAAGCCAGTAGAGACTTTGTACGGAAGATTCAATTTGGGTGGTAAAAATTTATTACAAAAATCACTGATTGTTTTCCAATTTACCTTGGCATCATTTTTTATCATTTTTGCCATTGTGCAGTTCCGTCAGGCAAATCTATTTATTGAAAAAGACCTCGGATATGAAGATAAAAATTTGATTGAGATAAATGCTGAAGGATTGACGCCCTCGAAAATAGGCGTCGTAGAAAATGAATTGAAAAAAGATCCATTTATTATTTCTGTAGCACCAGTAAATTCAGGAAATTGGAATACAAGAGTTACTACCAAGGACGGCATAGAAATATCTCCTGCGATGAAAATCACTAATCAAAACTTCACCAGCACTATGGGCATAGAAGTCAAAGAAGGAAGGTTTTTCTCTTCTGAATTCCCAGGTGACTCTACAAAATCTGTCTTGGTCAACGAAGCTTTTGTAAAAGCCGGAAATATGAAAGATCCCATCGGACAAACTATTAAAGTCATGAATCGAGATAATTATCAAATCATAGGTATCATAAAGGATTACCACCATTCTTCTCTCTATGAGAAAGTCCCTCCACAGGTTTTTCTTACAAACCCACAACACGGAATGGGAACTTTTTTGATCCGAATCTCAGACGACAACTTATCCAAAACATTGGCTCATATTAAAGATGTATTCAAATCTCATTTTCCAACCCAACCATACAAATATGACTTTGTTTCAGACTTAAATGCAAAGCAATATGAAAAGGAATTTAAAATGAGGCAGATGATATTGTATTCTGCATTGATTATCGTCTTCATATCGTGCATCGGTATGTTTGGTCTTGCTGCATTGACCGCACAAAAAAGAACCAAAGAAATTGGTATCAGAAAGATCATGGGAGCAAGCATTGGAAGTATTGTAAACTTGATGTCGATGCAGTTTTTTAAGCTCGTAGTTATAGCATTTGTTATTGCCACACCACTTTCATATTTTTCAATTAATAACATTTTGCAAAACTTGCCATACAGAGTTGAGATTGGGGCAGACATATTTGCCTATACATTGGCCAGCACCATCTTACTTGCATTTGCCACATCAAGCTATCAAGCAATAAAAACGGCGCTGATGAATCCCGTGGAAAGTTTGAGATCGGAATGAACGATAAACAATCGAATGATGAACAATCGAACCTGTAACCTAACACCTATTACCTAAACCCTAACACATGCTCCGTAATTATTTCACCATCTCACTTAGGAATCTTTGGAAAAATAAGACTTTTTCATTGATCAATCTTGTAGGACTTTCTTTAGCATTTGCGACAAGCTTGCTCCTTTTTCTGACCAGTTATCAGGAATTCACTTTCAATCATGTACACCAAAACATGGATCATATCTACCGATATTATCTAAAAATAAACATGGCTGAAGAGACAGATTTCGGAAATACAGTACCTGCGCCTGTGAAAGATGCGCTGATGGCAGACTATAAAAAGGAGATAAAACACATCTCCAGAATCAGGGACATCAGTTTTGTGGTTAAATATAAGGATAAAACCATCTCAGAAGGTGCTGTGGCCGTCGATGCAGACTATGCAAAGATGTTTAGTTTTGATTTTATTGAAGGTTCGGCTGAGACTGCATTGAGTGATTTGAACAATATAGTGTTGCGTGAAGATGTGGCTAAAAAAATATTCGGTAATGAACCTGCAATGGGAAAAATAATCATGGCAGAGCTTGGTGAAAATCCTGTACCTCTGAAAGTAAGTGGTATTACTGCAAAATTATCTGACAATACAAGCATCGAAAACGATATGATGGTGCGCTACGAAATAAATCCAGACTATGTAAATAATAAAGACAATTGGAATAATTCAAGCTCTAGCTTATATGTACAGGTACATGATGGTATCACACACACGGAATTGGAGCAAAGCTTGAAATCTTTTGGTCCGAAATACTATAAAGATGCTATCGAACAAGTAAAAAAAGAAGGAGGTAAACCAGATGAGAATGGTGATATCATCAGTGCAAAGATGCTGCCATTTAGTAAAGAGCATTTTGACCGCAATATTGGCGGCGGGCGTTCAATGAGTATCGTTTATCCATATACCTTATTGATTATCAGTATTTTTATAATATTTATAGCATGTATTAATTTTGTCAATCTAAGCATCTCCCGTTCCATATTGAGAGCGAGAGAAGTAGGCATCCGCAAAGCATTGGGAGCGATACGGGGGCAGGTGTTGGGACAGTTTTGGGGTGAAGCTTTAGTGACTTGTTTGATATCTTTATTATTAGGTGTATTGTTTTTCAAATTCAGTATCACGGGTTTCAATGCAATCTTCAATACAAAACTTACTTTCCACCATCTCTACAATCCTAAGATCCTGGGCATACTAAGCATTGTCTTTTTGCTCATTACTTTTGTAGCTGGAGGATATCCGGCGTGGTTTATCTCCAGAGTCAATACCATTGAAGTATTGAAAGGCAAGCTCAAAGCAAGTAGTGGCTCGGGCCTGCTCAGAAAAACCCTCATTGTCAAACAATTTACCATCTCTGTACTCCTCATCAGCTGTACGATCATCATATGGTCTCAGTTACAGTACCTCCGTACCACACCACTGGGTATTGACCAGGATCATGTCATAAGTGTCCCTATTGGACGTGAAGTGGAAGGTAGCAAAATGCTTACGCTACTCAGATCCAAACTCAGTGATCAACCAAATATTATCAACATCACAGCTGCAGATAATAATATAGGATTCGGTAAGGATGGCTCTTCATCCAAGTCCCAATTTGGTTTTGAACATGACGGTAAAATGGTCAATACCAATGGATTATTTGTTGATTTTGAATATTTAAAGACCATGGGTATAGCCCTAAAAGAAGGCCGAGATTTTTCTGTAAATTTCCCTACAGACTCCACTGGCGCGTGTATTATTAATGAAAGTATGGCTAAAATATTAGGTACTAATGATCTAATAAATAAAAAACTCGACCTTGATGAAGGAAAGATCATAATAGGCATCATCAAAGACTACCATTTCGAATCGCTAAAAAACAATATTGAGCCTATCACACTCATGATCAATGGATTTCCTTATACACATATTTTTATAAAGATAGCGGCCAAGAATGTAGATGCCACCTTAGCAGCCATTGAGAAAAGTTATAAAGAGATCGCACCAAATTCCGATTACCTCGGATCATTTCTCGATGAAAACAGAAATGAACAATACAGAGCTGAACGACGATTTACCAAAATGTTTATCTATGCAGCCATTCTGGCGATATTTTTATCATGCATCGGATTATTTGCCATAGCTGTCATTAATATTAGAGATAGATTTAAGGAGATAGGCATACGCAAAGTGTTGGGTTCGTCGATTGTAGGACTTATTTGGGAATTGAGCAAAGATTTTATGCTGTTGGTATTGATTTCTATCTTTATTGCCGCACCGATTGCATATTATTTCATGGATAAATGGCTGAGTGATTTTGCGTACAGGATAGAAATCCAATGGTGGTTTTTCGGATTGGCTGGCATCACTGCATTGATAATAGCTTTCTTTACGATTAGTTATCATGCAATAAAGGCTGCACTCATGAATCCGGTAAAGTCGCTGAGGTCGGAGTGATGGAGAAAGGAGAAAGGAGAATGGAGAAGGAGGATGGTCAATGGAAGATGGAACAATAATTAAATTAAGGCTCTGTTAAAGTAATCAACAATAGATGGAGTGCTGAGTTGGCAGGAAACTATCAATCTACCGTGTTGATGGGACAGTTTATCATCCAACCGATCTACAGTATCAGAGCTGGATTATCCACCAAAATACTTAAAGAAAAAGGTAGCCTTAAACTAAATGTGAGTGATATATTTTATACTAATCAGATCGAAGGTGATATCAGAAATATTGCCAATGCCAACGCCAATTGGTTTAGCTATCTTGATAGTCGGGTTGCTACTTTGTCATTCTCATGGAGGTTTTCCAAAGGACAGACTGTGCGATTGAGACAGACCGGCGGCACAGAAGCAGAACAGAAAAGGGTGAAGAGTTGATCAATGATGTGAAAATCATAATAATTGATAGATTCAAAGTCTGAGCACTATAAATCTGCATCAGGATATCGAAAAAAAAAAGACTTGTTGAGAAATTAATTTTATCATTTTAAATAAATGAAACATATTAAAAAAATATTTAAAGTATTATTTGCTTTATCAATTGGTATGGGCATTTTTTTTCTTGGTACAAAGCTGGGAAGTTTAAGTGTGCTTAAGGGAACGGTGAACAGTTTAGACCTTCTTATAGAAAATAATTATTCACTATTTCACTTAATTATTCTCTTATTTATCAGTGCTTTTGTTTCCCTTTGTGCCCATGAATTGGGGCATTTAATGGTGGCAACCTATCATGGATTTAGATTTGAAATGTTTGTCATTGGTTTTCTTGAGATTAAGCGGATAGATGGAAAAATAAAAGTGGGTTTAAATAAAAATATTGGCCTTTTCGGTGGTGCAACTGCTTCATCACCAGTCAATTCAGATCCTGAAAATAGAGAAAAAATGGCACATATAGTCATAGCCGGACCTGTTGTTTCATTTGTTTTTGGCGTTGCTTGTTTTGTCGTTTCATATATGATGAGTGGATTTTGGACTGCGGGATTTTTTATTACCGGATTGTTTTCAGTTGCAATATTTTTTGCTACAACTTTGCCGAATAAAACCGGAATGTATTACACAGATAGAAAGAGATATGAGAGACTCACTATACCTGGACCTGCACAAAATGAAGAGATAGCATCACTCAATCTTTTGGGCCATTTTAATAAAGACCTTTCTTACAAAAACGTGAATATCCAGGACATACAGACATTAATGCACTCTGATGAAATGATGACAAAATATTATGGCTACCTGAACCTGATTTGTTACGAATTGGAATTGTATAAAAAAAATGAAAATCAAACCATCAATGATTACCAAAACTTATCTGAATCAATAGATACATCTACTGTAAAGTTTTATAACGGCATCATTATCGATTGGAAAAAAAAGTTGGGTATCTTAGGGTGAGTGTGTGATTTTAGAGTATGTTTAAGGTATTTATTGTTGTAAATCAATAGATTATCATTCCTGCAATAGTATGATCAATGAATTTATTGATGAATTAAATATATAATACGATTATTTTGAGCCCAAGTTTATACCTTATTGATTTTAAGGCTATAAAAATTTACACATAATCAGTGTGTAAATGACTTTTTGTTTTTTGCTTATATCGGTGATTTCAAAAATTAGCAAAATCGGACAAATGGCAATTGCTCCAGGTCTGTTATTTTTATACCAAAAAAATGAAATCCAAATTATTCCTTTTGATTTTCCTTTGTTATTATAGTTTTAGCCATTTACTTATTGCTCAGAATCAGCACTTTTGTGGACAACATCATGTAACCAGACTTTGGTTTAAATCCAACCCAAATGCAGAAGCGGAATACTTGAAGTCAGTAGCAAAGATTACAGATGCATTAATTGCTCATCGTGGGCAGAACAAGCATCTACGAAACAAAATTATTTTTACGATACCTGTCGTATTTCATATATTGCACGAGGATGGCCCGGAAAACATCAGCGATGCACAGATTTTGGATCAAATGAGGATACTTAACAGAGATTATCAAAAACTCAATGCCGATACAATAAACGTTGCGCCAAGCTTCAAAAATAATATTGCTGTTGTAGGGTTTGAATTTGTTCTAGCCACTATTGATCCCAATGGAAAGTGTACTAATGGCATCATGAGGTACTATGATCAGAATACCAACTGGGATGCTAATAAAATTGACAACTTTACATATACCTGGCCTCGGGACAAATATTTGAATATCTATATTGTAAAAAAAATAAACATTGCTCCCGCATATACATATTTGCCCGGAACACCCATCCCAGCCAAGGCTGATGTCATCGTATGCGAATCTATCTATACCGGCAGTATAGGAACTGCCACTTTTGACTCCAGAGCTATCACCCATGAGGTAGGTCATTGGTTTGGGTTACCTCATACATGGGGCATTACAAATGCGCCCGGTGTAGCCTGTGGTGATGATTTTGTTTCTGATACACCTATCACAAAGGGATTTACAAGTTGTACTCAAAACTCCAAAATCTGTAATCCGACAATCGAAGAAAACTTTCAAAACTATATGGATTATACTCCATGTAAACATATGTTTACAAATGGACAAGCAGATTATATGATTCAAACTCTTAAATCAGGTGTCAATAAGAGGACCAACCTGATAGCTGATGCCAATCTGGAGGAAACAGGTGTGCGTCCAGGTAGGACTTGCAAAATTAATGCAGATTTTATCCAGTCTACCAATATACTTTGTAGCGGCGAATCTTTAAAATTGTCCAGCCTTGCCAATATCGGGAAAAATACTAAGGAAATAAAATGGCTTATTCCAGGTGGAATACCTCCATTTTCAAGAGATAGTGTTCTTAATGTCACTTTTCCGAAAGGAGGGGACTACACTGTAAAACACATTGTTACGGGAACTAATGGTTCAGATAGTCTGGAAAAAATTATCAGAGTTGTCGATGGGTTTAACAATAAAAAACCTACCCAAAGTTACGATTTTTCAAACGGAACACAGGTATCTGACCTTGAAGTTTTCAATCCTGGAAATGATATTATTAATTGGGCTTTTAATCCTGATTTTGGAGCTGAAGATGTAAAGGGTTGTTTTTCTTTGCTGAATATCAATAGCAATCTAACAGGTGGAAAGCATTTTTTTGAAACACCTTTTTTCGATTTTAGTGACGCATCAAAACCAGAAATGTCTTTTTACTATTCTTATGCAAAATTTGACCCAAATCAGTTAGATACTTTCAGAGTAGAATACACTTTGGATTGTGGTAAGTCCTGGAAATCGCTCATTAATATGCCTTCTGCCAATACCATGGCAAATAATACAGGTGGCATTACAGCTGAATATTTTAAGCCTTCCAAAAAGGAACAATGGAGAAAATTGTTATTATCCAATTTCTTTTCACCAATTTTAAAAAATAAGCCGAGTGTTAAATTTCGGTTTTACTTTAGTTCTGACCCAAAAATAGGTGTATCAAATAATTTGTACATCGATGAAATCCAAATTTGGGATGCTGCATCCACCCCGGTATCAGAAATAAATGTAGATGAAATTATAGAAATTTTTCCAAATCCATCTTCATCACAAGTAACGGTAAAAATAGCCCTTAATCCAAAAGAAATAGCCGGTTATCACCTTAAAGATATATCAGGAAAAAATATGGATGATGTTAGGTACGATATATCAGGGGATAAAAGTATCATGCTCAGAATCAATTCAAAAGACCACCTTTCATCCGGATTATATTTTTTGGTAGTACAGACTATAAATGGCAATTTCATTACTCGAAAGGTTTTGATTTTGTGATTTTAGATTGATGATGCATGGAAGTGCGATTTACATACCTGAACAAATACTCATGGTTCTGAAAGTCTTTGCAGGTCTTTTATGAGTGTTGGTATTGATTTAAAAAGTGTTTATGTTTTTTAAAAAGTAATTTGGGTGGAAGCGTGATTTTATGAATGTTTAATACAAGAGATACATATCCTCCAAAATTTTGTTGAGTTGATGAAGGTCTGAATTAGTACTCAAAAAATTACTTTTTTGCACTTGCGCATAAACAAATCAGCCATTATTTTTTTACTGTAATGTGAAACACCCACGACCCGCTGCTGGACACAAAGGAGAATGATTATTGGGTGTTCCATTTGACATTAAATAATAGGCTCTCAGAACTTGTGCCGCTTTGCGATAGAGTGCTAAGCTAAAAATAAACAGATGAAATCATCAAAATTTCTAAGATATGGACAGAAAAGATTTTATAAAAAAAGGAATTATGGGTTCAGTCATTTTTTCATCTACTGCAGCAGCAGCAAATGTGGTAAAAAACGACATAGATGAACTGAAAGAACTCGAAGTAGTAGGATTTAATCACATCAAAAATACACATTCTAAAATTATGGACAATACAGTATTGCACAAAGCCAACACCAGAGGACTGGCCGATCATGGCTGGTTGAATTCTCATCACACATTTAGTTTTGCAAATTACTACAATCCTGAAAGAATGCATTTTGGTGTATTGCGAGTACTAAATGACGATATTGTGTCTGCAGGTATGGGTTTTGGGACACATCCTCATGACAATATGGAGATCATCAGCATTCCGCTTGAAGGTGATCTGGAGCATAAAGACAGTATGGGCAATGTCGCTGTCATCCGAAAAGGAGACATCCAGGTGATGAGTGCCGGAACAGGAATTACACACAGCGAATACAATAAAAATAAGGACCAGGCCGTCAAGTTCCTTCAGATTTGGGTTTTTCCCAATAAAAAAAATGTAAATCCAAGATATGACCAGATCACATTGAATATCAAAGACAGGCATAACAAACTGCAACAAATTATGTCACCCAGTGCTGACGATGAAGGTGTCTGGATCCATCAGAATGCCTGGTTTCATCTCGGAAAATTTGATAAAGACTTCCAAACAAAGTATGAGCTTAAAGATAAAAAGAATGGAGTGTATGCTTTTGTTTTAAATGGCGAATGTACCATCAATGGTCAGAAATTGGAAAAAAGAGATGGCTTTGGTTTGTGGGACATTAAAAGTCTTGATATCGAAGCCGACTCACAGGATGCTGAACTATTATTGATGGAAGTTCCAATGAGCTTATAAACAAGAAACCAAAGTTATCAAAACCATAGTAGAGCATCAACTTTTAAAGTTTTTATAGCATGTAAATGTCCAAAATTGACATCTAATCTATATATTTGTTCTGGGTAATTCAAAACAAAGTATAAATCAATAACAAATGTCATACAAAATCGGAACAAAAGACTCACCTATTCTGCTCAAGACACCACCTTTGAGCAGTGACTATACCATGCATGTGGACCAGAAGGATGGTAAAGATATCCTGGTATGTACCGTAGGAAAAACTATTCTTCATTATAATATCAATTGCCTGAGCGACCTGCACAAAATGCTCAAAGATCATGGCGACTGGATGGAGTTGGGCAGTGCTGATGAACAAAAGCCAGCCAAAGAAGGTACCGTGGAAGCATGGGGAAGGTCTGAAAACAACCCTGCAGGAGGTTGGTATGGACTTAAAAAAGGATTTAGGGGCAGATTTGGCATGTATATACCACCGTTGATGGAAGCACTTGGGCTTGCTGAAGTCACTCATGATCCAAAAAACAATAAAATGAAAGCTATCTAAATTTAATTCATAATGCTGATATCCAAAAACCTAAAGCTAGTATCCTGTGATGCAGGAATCTTACAAGCAGCTATCTCTGGAAATGAAATGCTGGCAGAATTATTGGGAGTAGAAGTGCCTGAGCATTGGACAGAGTTCGGACCGATGGCTTTTCAATATGCATTGGATATGTTACCCGTCGATACCATCCCACATTCGTGGTGTACCTATTTTCCCATACATATTGAAGACAATAGGCTCGTAGGTAGCGGTGGATTTAAGGGCCAACCTTCTGCTGAAGGTATCGTGGAAATCGGATATGAGATTGCACCCCAATATCGCAATCGAGGACTGGCTACTGAATACGCCCAGGCATTGATAGACCATGCATTTAGTAGCCCGGAAGTAAAAATGGTGATAGCTCACACGCTTAGTCATGAAAACCCTTCGACTTCAGTTTTAACAAAATGTGGATTTATCAAGACAGCAGAAATTCTGGATCCTGAGGATGGACTCATTTGGAGATGGGAATTGAAGAAATCAATAGTTGATAATGGTAAATAGAGTGGTTTTGTTTACTCATCTTAGTTACATTACAAATTAACAAATAAATCATCTATGCCCACCGAATTCTGAATAAACCCAAGCGAATACTGATTCTCATGAACTCCATGCGGACTTATTAGTATCGGAAAGATTGATTTCCTTGTCTTTGTAAAAAATTGGAAAGATGCTATTTTGGATTTAATCTCATCAAATATCTGTTTAGTTAGGATGATTTTATTGTTGTAATATTTTATTTCTACGAGATTGATGACATTGTCATTCCTATCTATGAGCATATCTATTTGAGACCCATGCATGGTATCATTTCCTTTACTATACCAGCTACTTACATCGGAAATGATGCCTCCGATTTTGAGCTTTTCCTTAATCTGATCTGTGTGCAAAAAACATGTATTTTCGAAAGCAATTCCGCTCCAGCTTTTGAACTCCTGGGTTTTTACAATTTTTTCCCAGCTGTTTCTTGATGCTTTGTCTTTTACAAATCTGAGAAAGAATAAAGTAAATGGATCAGAAAGCTTATATTTCTTATCTCTATTCTTTTTTCCAAAAGGTACATAAGAAGTAATAAATCCACATTTCTCCAATTCATCCATTAGGTTACTAAAATTGCCGCTTGAAACTATATTTAATTGTTCCAGTAGCTCAGATCTTGTTAAGCCACCATTGCATTGACTCAGTGACATAACGATCTCTTTATGAACATCAGAATTTCCAAAAAGTGATTTGAACAACTCATCAAACTCTGATTTCAACTCGGCCTTGGCTTTAAAAAATAGCCTATCGATAGCTTGAGTGGGACTTTCCCCTTTTTCTATAAGATCAAGATAAAATGGAATTCCACCCAGGATCAAATATAACTCCAAAATAGCATGTCGATTAAGGGCAAGTTTTTTGTATTCAAAAAATTTTTCGGTCTCTTGAAGCGTAAACGGTTCGATATACATTTTTCTTGTGACTCGCTGAAAAAGGCCACCAACGTCATTAAAAACTTCATTGTAAATCCATGAGGTAGAAGACCCGGATATAATAACGATGACATCATTTCTTTTTGAAGCCCAGGTATTCCAAAAATTACCAAATGCTGATTTGAATCTGGAGTTACTGCTACCCATCCAAGGTACTTCATCTAAAAAAATGACTTTTTTCTTTTTTGACTTTTTTTCATCAAGTGCTTTTTGGACCATGCTGAAAGCATCAAACCAGTTTTTTGGTGGTTTTATATTGGCTCCCCCATAAAATCCATTGGCTATAGCTTTTCCAAATTCAATCATGTGAATCGGTAGACCTTCTTTGAATATTCCGGAAAATTCAAAAACCATATTATCCTTAAAGTAATTCCGAACTAAAAAGGTTTTTCCTACCCTTCTTCTACCAACTAATGCAACAAGCTCAGCTTTCGAAGATCGCATAATTTGATCAAATTTATCTAACTCTTCATCTCTACAAATAATATTCATTTTCAATAAATTTATTTTACACACAAAGGTATATATATCAATTGATTAAATCAAATTATTATCAAATAGTTTTGTCCATAACTCGTATTATATGGCACTTATGGACAAATATAATGCTAAATAGTTTTGTCCATAACTCGTATTTTATGACACTTATGGACAAATCTGTCCATAACTATAATTTATATGCACTTATGGACAAAACAAATACACTATTAGTCTACGCCCGACAATTCTTATAGATAAACAAATGAATGAGTGCTTCCCCGTACACCCATGTCCAAATTCGGACAAAAATTTAACTTATATGAATCGTATATCGTTGACATACAGCAGGATATACGTTTGGCATAATGGTGGCATTACTATTAATTATTAATGTATAAAGATTTATTTTTTTCTAAACACTTAAATTTAATCCAAATGAAATTCTCCTTTTTAATTATTGTGATGATGCAGGTGGCAAATCTTTTTAGTCAGGATTACATCATTGAGCCTAATGGCGCAAAACATGAAGGTCAAATCATCTCCATGTCAAAAAATACCTTAATGTTTAAGAATAGTCAAGGTGACCTTGATCAATATAAGATAGACAGACTATCGGTGGTTCATATAGCTGATCCGAAGTTTAAAATGAAAGGTGTAAATCTCAATAATACCAACTTCGAGAAAACTGAAGATGGAATTCACATCGTCATGCTGGACAATCCTATTTCAAAATCAAAAACTTCATGCCAGTCAGAATCAAAATCCCGATCTACAAATCTAAACAGCAAATCGGAAAGAAGTAGCTCAATTAGTATTTCTTCTGAAGACGACGGACCTAAGGCAAATGTGATTTTGGAGTGTGATGACTGCTCCACATCCGGAACTTTGGTGATGGAGAGTGAAGACAAATTGACCAATGTCATGTGGAATTTTGATTGTAGTGAAGGCAGTGCTTTTCCGATGGAGTTAGAAATAGATTGTAACAAGACATACAATTTTAAATACAAAGACAGGAATAAACAAACAATAGAAAAGAAAATCAAGATTAAATCCGGCATGAATATCATCAATGTGTTTCAGTGAATCCAGATGGAGGACCCCTAATACCTAACCCCTAATACCTAACCCCTAATACCTAATACCCAATACCAACCAACCCCACCCAACCTAATACCTAACCCCTACCCTAACCTAACACCTAATACCTAACCCCTAATACCTAATACCTAACCCCTAACACCTAACCCCTAATACCTAATACCTACAAAAATGTTAGCAAATTACTTTAAACTGGCAATACGCAATCTTAACAAACATAAGGTCTTTAGTATTATTAATGTAGCTGGGTTGGCCATAAGTATATCCGTGTGTTTATTGATCATATCCATCATTGCAGATCAAAAAAATTATGATCAGTTTCATACTAAAAAAGATAGGATTTTTAGAGTGCTTACGAATAACGGAGGAGGAGATAGTGAGACGGCAACATCGTCTTTTCATCTGGGAAAAGAAATAGTCAGTAAACATGCTACTAGTGTAGAAAAGACTACGACATTAGTAAGAGCGTTTGGAGGAGATATCTTTTATGATGATGAAAAAATGGCTTCAGGTGGCGGGTATTTTGCTGATGAAAACTTGTTTAAGATATTTGATTATAAATTGATAGCAGGAGACCCAAATACAGCTTTAGACGCACCGCGATCATTAGTGATTTCTGAAAAATTATCCAAACATCTTTTTTACAATGAAAATCCAATCGGTAAATCTGTACGATTTAAAAATACAGGTGTAAATCCTATGGGCGTCGATCATGGTAATCAGGAAACCGATTATGGATTGTTTACTATTACAGGAATTCTTGAAGAAAATCCTGGAAAAACGCATTTACCTTTTCAAATATTGACTTCATTAGAAACCATCAAAGCATTGGCAAGTGATTCACTTCTAAATACCGATTTTAATGATTGGCAATTTGTGTGGGAATGCTATACCTATGCTTTGGTATCCGAAAATAATTCTCAAGATGGATTACAAACAACTTTAGACAAGATTTCAAAAGAAAAATTTACAAATCAACCATATTTCTTCAAAGCTCAACCACTTGGAGACATCACTCCAGGACCTAAGTTAGGCAATGCTTCTCATGTATCTATTCCAAAAACGTTTTTGATCTTTCTGGCGGGTCTCTGTCTGATCATCATTTTGTCAGCTGGATTTAATTACACCAATCTCACACTGGCAAGGTCATTTACAAGAGCAAAAGAAGTTGGTATCCGTAAAGTCTCAGGAGCAAATAGGGGACAGGTCTTCTATCAATTTATATGTGAATCAGTGGTGATATCTTTGGCAGCCTTTGTTCTTGCAATTCCTTTATTGTATATCCTACAAAATGTATTTTCGAAATTTGTAATCAATCAATACATCAATATTACTTTCGATCAGAGCCCGGAGCTTTATTTAATTTTTATAGGTTTCAGTATTGGAGTAGGTGCATTAGCAGGATTTTTTCCATCAATGTATATTTCGGCATTTAGTCCTATTCAGATTTTAAAAAATGTAAGCAATATAAAGATATTCAAAAAATTGTCTCTTCAACGTGGCTTGCTTTTGGTCCAATTTTGTTTCTCATTGATTTTTATAATATCAGCCGTGCTTATTTTTAAGCAAACCAATCATATATTTAAATACGAATATGGATTTAATAAAGATAATGTGGTTAATGTGACTTTGTATAATCCTGATAATTATGCCAGATTTGCTCAAGCCATTAGTAACCATAAAGATATCACAGCTGTAGGGGCAGCCAGCTTATTGCCTAGTGCGGGATCAGGAAGAGGTACATCGATTTGGAAAAGTGAAGGAGGAAAGGATACTCTACACACTCAGTACATAGATATTGATGCCAAAAGCCTGAACGTATGGGATATTAATCTTATAGCTGGAAGAAATTTACCTGAATTACCTGAAGTCAATCAAGAAAAGTATATTCTAATCAACGAAAAGCTAACAAAAGATCTTAAGTATGATACACCAAATCAGGCGATAGGTAAAAGAATAGTATCAGGTCCGAGTAATTTTGAGATCATCGGTGTGGTAAAAGACTTTCAAAGCCAAAGCGTGACAAGTGAAATCAAGCCTTTGATGCTTCGCAACAGACAATCTGAATTTAGATATGCTACCATAAGAGTCAGTGGTCAAAGTCATAATGAAGTCGTTAAATTTCTGGAGACCAAATGGAAAGAAGTCAATCCTACTACAAAATTTGAGTACAAATATTTTGATCAGGAGCTCCAAAGTGTACAGACAGTATTTACAAACATTGCAGCTATTCTAGGTTTTATTGCCTTTCTGGCAGTATTGATTTCTTGTTTGGGTTTATTGGGAATAGCCATCTATACATCAGAGATAAGACGCAAGGAAATTGGAGTCCGAAAGATTTTGGGTTCAAGTATTTTTGAAATTATTGTAATGTTATCCAAAAGTTATATTTTTCTCATAGGTGGTGCCATGGTGATAGCTGTGCCGATTGCCTATTTCTTAAATAATGCCTGGCTCAATTTTTTTCCATCAAGAATAAATATCAGCCTGATATCCATATTAATTAGTATACTTTTTCCCTAAACCCTAAACCCTAAACCCTAAACCCTAAACCCTAAACCCTAAACCCTAAACCCTAAACCCTAAACCCTAAACCCTAAACCCCCCCCCCCTAACAAAATGATACTCAATAATCTAAAAACAGGCATTCGAACTTTGTGGGCAAATAAAACCATTTCTATGATAAATATTATAGGCTTGAGTTTGGGATTGAGTGCTTTCCTCTTGATATTACTATGGGTAGAAAATGAATACAGCGTCAATAAAGACGTGAAAGATAGGGATAACATAGCTGCTCTTATGGTCAATCAATCTTTTGAAAGTGGTGAGATCCAAACCTATGCAGCTACTCCACCACCATTGGCAAAAAAACTACAGGAGTCAGGCGATGAAGTTACAGCAGCAGCTACCGTTTCATGGGGCGACCAAATCCAGTTTACAGTAGGTGACAATACTTTTACAGAATACGGTTTATATGCCAGCCCTGAATTCCTGGATGTTTTTAGTATTGAGTTAGTTGAAGGTAGTAAGAAGTCTGCTTTAAAAAATCCAAATACTGTACTCATTTCAGAAAAACTGGCATCAAAATATTTTGGCACCAACGACCCAATCGGTAAAAATATAAAAATCCGATCAGACCAGACCTATGAAGTCACAGGAGTCATCAAAGACCAAAACCAAAAAACTACAATGCGTTATAGTTTTTTGATGCCGATGCAAGACTATTTTAGCTTTAATCCATTTATGGCCAATGACTGGTCTATCAATAACGTAAGAACTTATGTCAAATTTGACCAAGGTGTAGATTACCTTAGTTTCAATAATAAAATTAAGTCATTACTTTCCGAGCAAAACGACAAACAAAAGAATTGTGAAATGTTTTTGTTTCCTATGAAAGACTGGTATCTAAAAGGTGAATTTAAAGATGGAAAACAAGTAGGAGGCCGAATCAAATATGTCCATCTTTTTTCGATAGTTGCTTTGTTAATCTTATTGCTATCATGTATCAATTTTGTCAATATGACTACTGCCAGCGCTACACAACGGCTCAAAGAAATCGGCGTCAGAAAGAGCCTAGGTGCAGATCGCATTGCATTGATAAAGCGATTTTTATTGGAATCCGTATCTCTATCTATGATATCTGGTGCAATTTCTATAGGCATAGTGATATTGGTTTTACCATTGTTCAATCAAGGTTTTGATTTGCAGTTGACTACAGGATTTACAGATCCTTTGCGTTTACTGATATTTATATGTATAGCTTTAATTGCAGGTCTGTTGGCAGGTAGTTATCCGGCATTCGTTTTATCGGGTATGGACTCAGTTGCTGCACTCAAAAAAAATATCCTGGCAGGAGTGTCAAATACATCCGATGTAAGAAAAGCCTTGGTTACAGGCCAATTTGCTATCACAATTTTATTGATCACCAGTGCAGTTATAGTCTCAAAACAATTGGATTACTTTAAAAACAAAGATTTAGGCATCGATGGCGAACATTTAGTATGGTTTCCCAATCAGATTCCGTTGGATAAGGTAGAAACAGCCATGAAAGAAATTTCAGATGTGAAAGGGGTGAAGCATTCAGCACTTTCATCTATGACTTTTCAAGGAAGTAACAATAGAGGTCATGATGTGTCGTGGGCTGGAAAGAAACCTGGTGAAGATATATTTTTTAATTTTATAGCTGGTAGCCATGATTTGCCTGCGGCGTTGGGTTTGGAAGTGGTTGATGGACGCAGCTTTTCGAAAGCATTCGCAACAGACACGAGTGCCGTTTTAGTCAATGAAACCGCTGTCAGACAAATGAATCTCAAAGACCCAATAGGACAATATATTGAAACCAAAAATTGGAAAGGTACGATCGTAGGTGTTTTGAAGGATTTTCACTTTGAATCCCTGCACAATACTATCGGACCGGTCATCATCAACTGCAGACCTGATTGGACATGGAACATGTATGTCAAAATGGACGGCAGTAATGATGCGCTTGCTTTAAAATCCATAGCAAATATTTACCAGAAATTTGCACCAGGTCAGATTTTTGAATACAATCACCAAAATGATCAGCCACATTGGTTTTATAGATCCGAAACCCAGATTGCGATACTCATCAAGTGGTTCTCAGGATTTGCCGTATTTTTATCTTGTCTGGGACTTTTAGGCTTAACCATATTTACCATCGAAAGGAAGAAAAAAGAAATCAGCATTCGGAAAATTCTTGGGGCCAACATCTCCAATTTGTTGATGCTTGTCTCAGGGCAATTTGTTGTCTTAATCTTCATCGCCATCATTTTATCACTGATACCTTCTTATTATTTCACCATGCAATGGCTGGATAATTTTGCTTACAGCATTGAAGTTGAGTGGTATTATTACATCCTTGGTCCGTTGCTTGTATTTTTAATTGCAATCATGACCATGAGTATTTTGATATTAAAAGCGTCCATGATTAATCCTGTGAAAAGTTTGAAGACGGAATAATGGAAAATCGGAACACTGAAATCGGAAATCGGAGGATGATCCAGCACCTAAATCCTAATCCCTACTACCTAACATCTAATACCTAAAATATGCTCACTAACAACATCCAAATCGCCTGGAGAAATATCCAAAAGAATAAAGGATTCACGGCCATCAATGTAGCAGGACTTTCTGTAGGAATAGCGTCTACTATTTTGCTCTTTAGCCTTATTTATTTTGAATTAAGTTTTGACACCTTTCACAAAAACAAAGACCGCATATTTACTATACAAAGGCAAACTACTTCTCATGATGGAGAGTTAAGTTTTACGTCTGGCACTACCTAACACCTAACCTACCTAACCCCAAAATGATTGATGAAATTAGTAAAAGAAATTCCCAAATTTGAAAAAGTAGTTCCTGTTTGCATGGGACATTGGAAGGCACAGGTCACTATGTTGGGCTATGGATCCAGAGAAATCAATTTTACAAGAAAGTTACCAATGAAAAATTGGGCCAGAGGTGATGTGTCGGGCCTGGTTTTTGACATGTTTGATTATAATGGGTAAAGATCGAAGAACTCCACTGACTTTAAGACTGGCAGAACCAAATTTAGTATGTTCCTGAGTAAATCAAAAAGGTATGCCGTCAAATATTTTGGAAACGCGTCCTCCTCAATTGGTCAATATAGTCAAAATGGTCTGACCGATGTCAATGTAATCATGCTATCAGAAACTTTGGCCAAATCACTATTCGGTTCAGATTTTCCAATAGGTAATATCCTGTTTGCTTATAAAGCCTGATCTAGCGCGGTGATCCCAAAAATTTTGGTTTTTGTGAATTTGATGAAGTACCTTAATTCTACCATGGAGTTATTATTTAGCAGAACGTGGTTCCTACTAATTTTACGGTTCCCAAAGCTAATGAGTTATTAGAAACATTTACAAAAAAGCATTTTGATCTTAATAAGTCAAAATAAGACGCTAAGATTCCCATACTTGAGTTCGATAGGCTAAATTTCCATTTCGATGAGCAAATGGAAATTATCAAGAGTCGAACTATTTCAAAAAAGAAGGTGGATAGTATAACTTTTGTAGGTTTGCTGAATCTTAGGGCTTTATTCGGCTTGTATTAATTTTATAAATATATCTACCGCCATTGCTGGAAAAAGATCTAAAGAAGTCGGTGTAAGAAAGACTTTGGGAGTCTCAAGAGTCACTGCGCCAATTAATTTAAGAGTGAATCATTGTTGTTGTACTAATCTCTGTATGCTTAGGTATTTTGATGGCAACGATGAGTTTACCGGTGATGCATAAAGCCTTTGATTTTCCTTTGGAGCACAATCCGTTTTCAAATCCCGTACTGTGGATTTTTACAGCGGTGACTGTAATTCTTACAACAGTATTATCCGGTCTGTATCCTGCGTTTGTGCTCTCATCTTTTCAACCCATGGAGTCTTTAAAATCAATCAATAAAAATACATTTGGCAAAGGCATTTCATCTAAGGAAAGTATTAGTGGTATTTCAATTTAGTGTTCGTACTTTGGTGATAGGTTCAATTGTCACATACCAGCAGATGAGATTTGTAGATAAAATGGACCCTGGTTTTAAAAAAGAAGGTGTGTTTACTTTCAATGTTGATACAGAATATAAGAGTCGAAATGCTACTTTTAAAGTTAAATTGAAGGAGTTAAAAGATGTTTCTTATTCCACTTTTGGGAATGATGATCCGGCTTCTGATAACGAATGGGAAGCTAATTTCACCTATGATAAAAGACCGAAAGACGAAGGATTTAACGCCCATTTAAAATTAGCAGATGCAGAGTATCTCAATACTTATGGTATGGAGGTGGTAGCAGGAACACCATACGAAGAGCAAGACACATTGAGAAAATTGATTGTCAATGAGTATATGGTCAAAAAATTAGGACTTACCGATCCGCGAGATATCATTGGTAAAACCATCACTGTGGGCGGTTGGGATCCTGTGTCCGTTAGGGATGTAATCAAGGACTTTCATATCGGTACCCAAAAAGACCATCAATCTTGTCTTGATTACAAGGGCTTCCAGTATAACATCAAACTTGAAAGGCCCAAGATTGCCGCCAGTTCTGCTTTAGGATAAAATTAAAAAAATATTTAAGAAATATAACCCTAGGTAGTTCTTTCGAATATAAATTTTTGATGACCAGAATCTATGCAGAATTATTATAAAGCAGAATCGGCTCGGACAGCTGGCATCATTTTTTGCATCATTGCTGGCAATATTGATTGCTTGCCTTGGTGTTTTGGACTTGTTGGCTCTTTTGTTGCACAGCAAAAACCAAGGAGATTGGTATCAGAAAAGTATTGGGTGCCAGTGTTTTTAACTTAGTATCTATTAGTTCAAAGATTTTCTGCTATTGGTTTTGATTTCCATGTTTTATAGCATTTCCTATAGGTTATTATTTGATGTCAAGTGGCTCGATGATTTTGTATATAGAATAGAAATACAATGGTGGATTTTTGCTGCCATAGGAATCGTAGCGTTGATGATTACAATGATTTCGGTCAGTTATCAATCCATAAAAGCTGCACTGATGAATCCTGTAAAGAGTTTAAGATCAGAATGATGAAATCGGAGGATGGAAATCGGAGGATGGAGGACGAATTCCCTAACCCCTAACCCCTAATACCTAACACCTAACACCTAACACCTAATACCTAACACCTTAAAAAATGCTTAACAATAATTTAAAATTTGCCATACGAAATCTTAAAAAAAATAAATCATTTAGTTTGCTAAATATTGGGGGTTTAGCCATAGGAATAGTAAGCTCGGTGCTTATTTTTTTATGGATAGAATATACTTACCAGCACAATCGGATACTTCCGGGTTCTGATCAATTATTTCAAGTAAAAAATAATCAAAAATACGGCGATGATATCTACACTATGAGTGCCACCAGTGGTCCATTAGGCCCTGTTTTGAGTCAGGAGGTACCTGGGGTGAGTAGTGTGACAAGGATATTAAGTTCTGGTGGAGTATTTGGACACCACGACAAGGGTTTGAATTTCAATGGTGTATATGCTGACAGTAATTTTTTTACACTTTTCAAGTTCCCTATCGAGTCACAAGTAGATCAATTACCATTAAGTAAAAATGAAAGGATTGCCATATCTTCCAAAATGTCAGAAGCATTGTTTGGCAAAAAGCAATCAGTAGGTAAAATCATCACCTTGAATAAGGAAGAAAACTTTGTAGTCTCTGCAGTCTTTGATCGGGTATCAGAGAACATGACTATGAACCCTGACTGGGTCATTTCACTCGGAAACCAATTTCTCAAAGATGATTTTAAAAATAACTGGAGTCGTTGGGGTAATTGTGGTATGCGTACTTATGTGTCGCTTCAGGACGGTGCTGATTATGTGAAAATAAATCAGCAAATAAAAAATCTTGTTTTTCAAAAATCAGGAGGTTATGTAGATCATTCCATATTTTTGTATCCGTATTCAAAATTAGCATGGTACAATAGCTTTACAAATGGCGTAGAAACACCTTCTGAAGGAATGATCAAATATATCAAGCTTTTCTTTTTAATAGCCGTTGTCATTCTGCTCATAGCTTGTATCAATTTTATGAACCTTTCTACTGCAAAAAGTGAAAAAAGGGCAAAAGAAATAGGATTAAAAAAAGTTATTGGTATCCATAAAAGTGAGTTGGTGCTTCAATTTTATACAGAAAGCATCATAGTTTCTTTTATTGCTGTTGTATTGTCAGTTTTAGCATTGTTCATCATTGTACCTTCGTTTGGCAATATGATCGGTGTTCCGTTAAAACTAAACTTTTTCGATCCGGTTCACATTGCTTTTTTCTGTGGTGTTGGGTTGTTTTGTGGTCTTTTGGCTGGTACCTATCCTGCTTTTTTTCTGGCATCATTCAAGCCATTGGAAGCACTCAATAATAAAGTAACAGGCAAAACAGGCACCAATTTCATCAGAAAGAGCCTTGTTGTTTTTCAGTTCAGTATTTCGATTGTAATCATAATCTCCACCATCGTCATTTCCAATCAAATTACCCATACAAAAAACAGGGATTTAGGATTTTCAAAGGACAAAATACTCTCCATTCCTGTATCAAATAATTTATCAAAAAACTTTGATCGATTTCGGACTGAGATGATTAGCAATGGTCACGTAGAAGAAGCAGCAATGACTGATGCTAACCTGTTCAATATGTTTAACAATGGAGGCGGATTTACATGGAAAGGATTCGACAGTACAAAAGATGCATTGATAACCTTCAATGGTATGACATCGACGTATCTTAAGCTCATGGACATCAAAGTGGGCCAAGGAAGAGGATTTTATGAAAATCCAAAGCAAGAGGAAGGCAATGTCATCATCAATCCTTCACTGGCAAAACTGATGGGTGATGAAGGAAAAATAGGTGGTATAATCAATCGTGGGGACGATCCACCACTTACTATCGTAGGTATCACAGAAGAATTTGTGGTTAATGATATTTATGGTGTCGCAGAGCCGCTGATCTTTTTTCCAAAAGATCACAATTCATTTGCAGATTGGGGAAGCATCGTGATGAAATTACCTCCCGAAGGTAACACCGAACAGCACCTTGAATCCATCAAAAAAAGTGTCAAATCTATTGATCCTGAAAATCCATTTAATTATAGTTTTTTTGACGATAGTTTCAATGCTCAATTTAAGAATATTTTGTTTATCGGCAAATTAGTGTTGATGTTTGGCTTGCTTTCGATAGCTATCTCATGCCTAGGCTTGTTCGGTTTGGCAGCATTTATGGCACAGCGGAGAACCAAGGAAATCGGTGTCAGAAAAGTGCTCGGAGCCACGGCAGTCCAAATCATGGGAAATCTATCATTGGACTTTATCAAATTAATT
Source organism: Saprospiraceae bacterium (assembly GCA_016718205.1). Taxonomy (GTDB): domain Bacteria; phylum Bacteroidota; class Bacteroidia; order Chitinophagales; family Saprospiraceae; genus OLB9. Next base: position 76,408 of record JADKEB010000016.1, on the reverse strand, counting down.
GTGATTGCTATCATTATTGCGTGCCCGATAGCATACTATTTTATGGATGAGTGGTTAAATAGCTATCATTACAGGGTCAATATCCAATGGTGGGTATTTTTATTGGCTGCCTTCTTGTCTCTGCTGATTACTTTGGTGACTGTAGGCTTTCAATCCATCAAAGCAGCGCTAATGAATCCTGTGAAAAGTTTGAAAGCAGAATAAAATTTTTTTATTAAAATCTATGTCATTTAGATAAGGCTATATTATGAAGTCCTTCCCTTCTAAGGGAAGGATTTAGGATGGGTAAAAACAAGAAAAAATAGTTTATCTAAACGATGTAATTATTAAAATATTAAAAGTACCGTTATAATGAAGACAATAATAATTTCAATCATGTTCTTAAGTGCTTTGAGCGCATACTCGCAAGTCGAAATTCCGAATACAATTTCGAAATCTGATAAAATTTATGGACTTTCAAAGTTTTGGCAAGAAGTAAACTACAATTTTATTTACCTCAACAAGGTTGATAAAAAAATGTGGGAAAGTGCTTACAAAGAATATATTTCCAAAGTTTATGAAACCAAAAATGATTATGAATATTATCGGGAATTATCAAAATTTTGTGCCCTGCTTAAAGATGGACATACCAATATTTATTTTCCAAAAAACCTTCAATCAATCATCATGAATACCATGTTTGGCGAATATAGAATGTTTTTGAAGCATGTAGCGGGTAAAGTTATCATTGAGCGCGTAAATGAAAGCAAAAAAGACGAAATTCCTGTAGGAAGTGAAATCATTGAAGTAAATGGACATAACACTATTGACTTCATGAATAAATTTGTGAAGCCATACATTTCTTCTTCTACTCACTATGTGTTAGAAGACTATGCGGCCAGTCAACTTTTGAAAGGACTTGAAGGAGATACATTCCACATCAAAATCAAAACCCCTCGGCATAATGTAAAATCATTTACACTTGTACATCAGACTACCAAGGAAGATGCCGTTTTTCCACCTTTTGAAAGCGATAGTTTATTTGTTATGAAATGGATGGGAAGAGATATTTTGTACTTGGCTCTTAATTCTTTTGCCGATAATAAAATCAATAAAGATTTTGAGAAGAACCTTCCTGAAATTTATAAGGCTAAAGCTCTAATCATTGATTTACGTAATAATGGTGGTGGCAATACAGGAGTTGGGACTGGGATTTTGCAGTATCTTACCAACGATGCTGTGCTACATCATTCTCGATACCGGACCCGTGAACATAGGGCTTCTTTTAAGGCTTGGGGAATTTACACAACACCCAAAGACACGATTAACAACGAATGGCAAACAAAATGCTATCTCTACAATCAAGATGAAAAATATTATGACTTCGAATATGAACCTGATACAATTACAATAAAAGAAAAACGATTGGTAGTACCTACCACCTTATTGATAGGGCACAATACTGCATCTGCCGCAGAAGATTTTTTGATAAGTGCGGATAATCAAAAACATTTCACAAAAATCGGTGAAAACTCGTTTGGTAGTACAGGACAACCGTTTCTCTTTGAGATGCCAGGCGGTGGCAATGCACGTGTGTGTACAAAAAAAGACACCTATCCGGACGGGCGTGAGTTCGTGGGTGTAGGTATAAAACCTGACATCGAAGTGATACCGACCCTCAATGATTATACAAATAAAAAAGACGTAGTACTTGAAAAAGCGCTGGACTATCTTAATAAAAAATTAAAATAGCCAAAACTATTTTTAGAAATGCCATCAATACATGCATTAGAATTTCATTCAAGAACAACTTATATATGGATAAAATTTGTAATAAATTAAATACCTATCACTTATTACATTCGCTTTAAAACCTAAACCATGCTCCACAATTACATTAAAATCGCTTACAGAAGTTTCTTACAAAACAAACTTTATGCTATTATCAATATCATAGGATTAATGACAGCGCTCAGTGTGGTTATCCTCATCATGCTATATGTCAAGGATGATTTATCATTCGATAAGAAACACAAAAATGGTAACAATATTTACAGAATCGTGGCTGATGTCAAAGATTCTAAAGGAGAAATCAGGAAAACTGGTAATACAGGCGTAATTCAAGGACCCATTTTCAAAGATGAAGTTCCAGAAATAGCTTCCTATTGCAGGGTTAAAAACGGCTGGAATACTTTGGTTAAAAAAGGGCAATGAAGCATTAATGGAAGAGTTGCTTTACGTGGACAGTACAGCATTCTCTATGTTTTCATTTGATGTAGTTGAAGGAGATCCTGTGAATCCACTAAATGATATGCAGCATATAGTTATAACTGAAAAAGTAAAAGAAAAATATTTTGGTACTGAAGATGCTGTAGGAAAATCAATGTTTATAAGCGATGAAAGTAAAGAAATGACAGCATTTATAGTCTCCGCGGTAGTCCGAAACATGCCTTCAAATTCAAGTATTCAGTTTGACATACTTGCTTCATTTGAATACATGTACAAAAATGATTCTTGGCTCTCAGGTCCGCAGTCTTGGACTAATGCCAGCCTCAATACCTTTGTGATGCTGCATCCTACTACAGATGCACAGTCTACTTTCAAAAAGATAGATCTCGTCTCCCAAAAACATCTGCAAACCGAAATAACTGAAAGGCAAAAAAATGATCCTCAATCGAAAAGCTATGAAATGAAATTCCACCTTCAGCCATTTTTTGACATGCACCTTGATCCGGAATATTTTGCATCCAATGGCATGAAAAACTGGTCAGACATCAAATACCCAAAATTCTCTCTGGCATAGCATTATTACTCATCTTAATAGCATCCATAAACTTCATTAACCTCACACTTGCCCGATCATTGCAACGATCCAAAGAAATAGGTATTCGCAAGACATCGGGTGGAACAAAATCGCAGTTATTCTTTCAGTTTATTACTGAATCAGGAGTAAAGACTGCTGTGGCTTCATTACCGGCAATTTTTGTAGCTTATGCTTTATTGCCTGAGTTTTCAAAACTTACGGGTAAGTATTTGGACACCAATGTATTGCTTTCGCCGGTATCTATTTCAATTTATTTCTTACTCGCAGGCTTGATTGCACTGTGTGCAGGAAGCTATCCTGCTTTGGTGATGTCAGGATTCAGACCGATAGAAAGTCTAAAAGGCAAGAGTATTTTTGGATCCAAACAATACCTGCGTCAATCACTCGTCGTAATGCAATTTGTGATCGCAGGTATATTGTTGATAGGAACAGCCTTTGTCACGCTTCAATTTAGGTATATTGATGAAAAACCTTTGGGTTACGAGACCAGTGACAGATATAGGTTTTGGCTACCTTGGGAAGAGATCAGTAAACTTGCTGCGCCTTTCAAAACTGAACTTAGGCAACTCCAGAATGTTCAGTCGGTTTCTGCTAAATCCGGTGATTTTAATAAGACTAAATTTAGGATAGATGGTGAAGAGACTGATTGGATATATTATGAACACATAGATGATCAACATCTGCAACTTTTGGATATCCTACTCAAAGAAGGCAGGTATTTTTCGTATGATTATGCACTCGATACGGTGTCCAATATTATAGTCAATGAATCTTTTGTACAAAAAATCCTAAAAGGCATAAAAGATCCACTCCATCATCCACTTAAGCTCCGTGATGAAGTCAACCATATCATAGGTGTCGTAAAAGATTACCATTATGGCAGTTTTAAAGAAAAAATCGAGCCAATGGTCTTCTTCCTTGACAAGGGAACCCAAGCTGGTATGATTCACATTCAATTTAAAGAAGGTAGAAGTCAGGAAGGCCTAAAGGCTGTATCAACGCTATACAAAAAATATGTTCCATTCCTGCCTTTGGAGTATGAATCCATAGACGATTTCAGGATGGATCACTATTCTGAAGAGCTCACCGAAAAAAACATTATCACATATACTGCTTTACTTGCCATGTTGATAGCATGTTTGGGACTATTTGGATTAGCGACCTTTATGACAGAGCAAAGAAGCAAAGAGATTGGCATTCGCAAAGTACTGGGCGCAGATGTAGCAAAAATAGCCATTTTACTTTCCCAAGATTTTGTCAGGCTAGTAATTATTTCCTTAATATTAGCTATACCCATTGGCTATTACTTTGTGCGCCAGTGGTTAGAGAATTTTTCATACAGAATAGATGTACACTGGTGGGTTTTTGCCATCGTTGCATTGGTGGCTTTAATAATTGCATTTTGTACCGTATTTTTTCAATCCATCAGAGCAGCCTTGGCAGATCCGGTAAAGTCGTTGAGATCGGAATGATTACCGCTCAAAGATAGAATCAAAGAGTATGAAGGAAAGGATGATCAAAATTTATAGATAAAAAAATGGTTTTCTCCCAACCAGGTTTTAAAATCATGCGTCTATTAATAATAAAAAATCATTGCTATGGCTAACAAATTTTTAATATTTGGCTTTCTGATATTTCTTTCATGTACGCATGATGAGCCAAATGAAAATATTGCAAAAGACAATATAACAGTTGATGCCCTTTACAAATATGACTTACCAGCAGATGGATGTGATTGGCATTTCCAGATTATTGGCAAATCCGAAATCTTGCAATTGGTAGAAGATGATGCCAGCAAGCTAAAAACCGAAATACTTAAAAAAGAAGCCAAAAAAGTAATTGGCCTACCCAATGTTACAGTTGAGCTTTCTTATAAACTCACCGGCAAAACCCAAAAAGTCCAATGTGGCTGGAATAAAACACAAGATATGCAAGAAATCAATATCATTAAGGTGGAAATTAGGTAAGTAAGCATGTTTAATAAAAGAATTACATAACAAAACTGTCTTTGATTCTGTCTTGCTTACCTTCACTTTTAAAAAATGAAACAAATATATTTTTATAAAAAACTTACGAATATTGCCAATAACTAAAGCTTACACCTAAACGCTTGCACTTGATTTTATGGTGGCATAAATAGCATCAAGCTTACTTCTTACTTCATTATCAATACTATCTTTATTGCAAAATTTTATAATATGAAAAAATTCGTTTTTTGGTAAAACCAGGTCGTAATCATAAGATTTGAATACGCTTAAAGTAGACTCTACTATAGTACTTACCTTTTTATTTTTGCTGTTAGAGTGATAGAGCGCATTTTTTTGTTTCTGATTGCTTGAGTGATAAAGCTCAATTAAATCCGGATTACCATCAAAGATGGCAAAAATAAAGACATCGTTTAAAACTTGTTTAAATGTAGTGAGTTTAGGTTCAAGAAATAAATCACCTCCGTCTGTTCTCCTAAAAAAGTCTTCCACATATTTCATCAAGCTATCTGGTGTTATAAAATAGTTTTCCAATTCATATTGGCTCCAAAATAAAGTTGTCAGGCTTTCCGGATTCGTTTCGTCAGTTCTGTTTTTATTATCATTGTCAAAGATGGCTATTCCTCTCAATCCCGGCACAATAGGCGAAATAGCTTGGAAGTGCTTTTTATGAGAAGTATAATAACCAGAGTTCATTTCAAATTCATCATGTTGAATATCCGGAGATTGTGTGTAATATACAAATATTTTATCTGAAAGTAACTCGCCCAATGGGTGGCTCAAAAATTCAGCAATTTCTTTTAGGTTTTGTTTATCTGTTGTGCCCTCAAGGTACAGAACTGATTTAGTAAGTTCAGCTTTATAATAATGTTCGATACCAAAATCTTTCAGACTGCTCTTTAACACTTTTTTCTTCGTCTCATCTAGTTCAATATTTTTTCCATTGAGTAAGAAAGTTAGATTTTCGGATTCATTCATGATAACTTCAGAATGTGTAGCAATGATAATTTGGTTACCGTATTTATCAGTTAGAGCTTTCAACACCTCCATGACCTGACTCTGTCGCAATACTTCAAGATGAGCGTCAGGTTCATCAATTAAAATTACTGAGTTTCTGCGCCAAAGGACAAAAGCTAAGATAAGTAACATCTGCAATTGCCCACGACCTGCTTGTAATATGTCTAATGATTTTTCGGTTTTTATGGCTGAGTTTGTATAATTGTATTCTAAAACTAAATCGTCATTTGATAGTCGTTTTGGAATTTCTATTGAAATGTAAAATAGTTTTTCCATCCATTTAGTTAACTCCTTCCAATCTTCCGGGGCATTACTATATAAATTATAACAAATATTGCGGAGCAATCCTGCTGTGATCCCTCTTCCGATCTGCTTGCGAATGGCTCCTTCCTGCAATACAGTCTCTTCTCTTTCCAAGCCTGACATCGGGTATAGTAAGTTGATTTGCAGTGTTGCAGCGGCTTCCAGTAGATTTAAATCATTTGTAAGTAGTTCATTCAAGTAGCAATATAAAACCTCAGATTTGAAATATTTAAATTCTACACCACACTCTCTAACTTCATTGTCATGATTTATTCCTACCGTCAGTTGTATCCTTTCATTGGTAGAGCCTGTGCGTATGTGGCTTTTATTAAACAACTGTCGAGTGTCAGTATTAGGCACTTGTTCAATATCTCGCCTGTTGATTCCTATACCAACGGTCGTGTCCAGCTTTCCTTTGCGTTTTCTTTGTTTACTTTTGACATCCATTTCAGTTTTGGTGTCAAAAAAAGCACGTACACCTAATTGCCATAAAGTAAGCGCTTGAATTATCGTAGTTTTGCCAGCGTTATTTGGACCAATTAATACTGTGGTGTTATCAAAAGAAACAATAATTTCTTCATCAAAGACCTTAAATTTTCGAATTTTTATATAAGAAATATACTTCAATTTAAACTTCTGAATTTTATTGTGACTGATGTTTTATTAAACTCTTTTAAATCTCAATATTTGTGACCTTCTAAGCACGAAAATTAGATTAAAGAATACAAAGTTACATTCATTTTTTTACTTTACAAAATTTCAAAATGCTGCAAAGCCCTACTCCGTACACCATCGTCCATATTCGGACATTATAAATCACATCGTGTTACTTAAAGCGCTTAATATCAGCTGAATATATTTTTGGCATGTGGTTGGTAATATACAAGTTATACCATAATGTACCATGATAGAATGTATCAATATATCAAAACAAGTAAGCAGCGGCTCACAAAAAGCCTATATCCTGCAAAATGTGAATCTGAAAATAGAAGAAGGTGAATTCGTCTCCATCATGGGGCCATCCGGATCTGGAAAGTCCACTTTGTTGCACATCCTCGGTCTTCTCGAAGAACCCACTTCCGGAAGTTATACACTATTGGGTGAAGAAGCGTCATCACTATCTGAAAAAAAGAAAAATGAAATTCATCGCAATTTGATAGGTTTTGTTTTTCAAGCTTACCACCTCATAGATGAGCTGACAGTGTATGAAAATATAGAGACACCATTACTTTACAAGAAGAAAAGCGGCAATGAGCGTAAATCTATAGTGGCGGACCTATTGGACAAGTTTCAGATGGTCGCCAAAAAGGACTTATTCCCCCATCAGCTTTCAGGTGGGCAACAGCAGTTAGTAGGCATAGCACGTGCATTGGCTATCAATCCCAAAGTCATCCTAGCAGATGAACCCACCGGCAATCTCCACTCTGTACAAGCAGAAGAAATCATGAGTTTATTCAAACAATTGAATGAAAAAGAAGGTGTAACTATCGTGCAAGTCACACATTCTGAATATAATGCATCATTTGGCCACAGAATTATCAAACTTAAAGACGGCTGGATATCATAATATGGAAATGTCAAAAATCATAACTTTATTAGTAAAAGTAATACTATTTATTATCCTAATATTTACCAAAAAGGATGTTTTCGCGCAACAAATATCTCTTAAAGATTGTGTCAGGAAAGCTATCGAAAATCATCCGGATGTCAAAGCAAGTTATCTGAATACAGGTATTGCAAAGGCTGGAATTGACCAGGCCAAAAGCAATTTTATGCCGGAGTTAAGTGCGAGCATTTTTCAGTCCGGAAATTTCGGACGGTCTATCGATAGATTTACCAATGCTTATATCGACCAGTTTTACAACTCTACTTGGGCCGGTGTACGACTGAATGTGCCAATTTTTACATCTTTTAGAAATACACATCTTCTTTCTTCTGCCAAGACGACCTTTTCAGCGTCCGAATCTGCCCAGGAAAATGCCAGAAACATGATATCTCAGTCAGTTTTGGCAGCGTATATCAATGGTCTCGCGCAACAGGAGAATATCAAAAATGCAGAAAAACAGTTGAGCAATGATAGTATTCAATATCAAAGGCTGATGACCCGCAAAGATGCCGGACTCATCACCAAAACGGAAGAAATACAACTTCTCAATCAAATGAAGGCGGATGAACTTATACTCCTCGATGCCCAATTAAACTATGAAATAGCCATTGCAGAACTATCAAGATTGCTCAATACCGAACTTCCATTGACCACAATACTATACCCGTTAGAGCCGGAAGTCAATGTGCAAATTCCAAACAATCCTTTACTAAGTGAGCAATTACCACAGTTTGCAGATGCAAAATGGCGACTACAGAGTACGAGAGATAACATCAAGGCGACAAAAGCACTATCTTACCCCAATATCTCATTGATAGCAGATTATGGTACTTTTTATGCATCGTCCAATCCGGAGCGATCTTTTGTACAGCAGCTTAATGATACCAGAAATGGCGCTGTTTCAGTAGGAATAAACATCCCTATACTACGTGGTATGAAGAATCGTCCTCTAGTTCAGGAACTAAAAGTGAGAGAAATGATGATACAAAACGACCTTGAACGTACGAGATTACAACTCAATCAGGAACTAAAATTAGCAAATACCAGATACCTAAACCTAAAACAACGATACAAAACAGCTAACTCGCTTTATATGCTTTCTGAAGAAAATATGAATTTGATCCAGGATCAGGTAAATGCCGGTACTGCAACGATGGTTGATTTTCTACTCGCACAAACCAATATGGAACGAGCACTCACCTCTCGCACCAATGCCAAATACCAATTGATTCATCAGGAAAAATTACTCCAATTTTATACCACAGGAAAATTTGAATTGGGTGAATAAAATGTTGTATTTTCACCCTTTAAATTTCGTAATTGTTTAGGATGATCGAAAAATCCATACTGATAGTTGATGATGATGTGCATATTCTGCATGCGGCGCACTTGTTTTTAAAAAGACACTTTTACAGAGTTGAGATAGAAAAAGATGCTAGGCAATTGCCATACATCATGAATCACCATCAATACGATCTCATCCTTCTGGACATGAATTTCAGCCGCAATGTCAATACTGGTGTAGAAGGTTTTGAGTGGTTGGATTTTATTCTGGACAAAAAGCCGGATCAGAAAGTCGTACTTTTTACGGCATTTGGAGATATTGAGATGGCAGTACGAGCGATCAAAAATGGTGCGTCAGATTTTTTGCTCAAACCCTGGGAAAATGATAAATTGCTATCTACAATCACCACCATTCTAAATGTAGAGCCCAATTCTTCTTATAATTCCCATTCAGAAATCATAGGTCAATGTCCTGAGATCCTGAAAATACACGAAATGGTAGCAACAGTAGGTCCTACAGATGCCAATGTGCTTATCCTTGGCGAAAATGGTACCGGAAAAGATTTGTTGGCCAAAGAAATACACAAACAGTCAAAAAGAGCCAAAAAACCCTTTATACATACAGATTTAGGATCTATCAGCGAGTCATTATTTGAAAGTGAATTATTCGGTCATGTCAAAGGTGCGTTTACTGATGCGCGGGATGACCGAAAAGGCAGGCTGCAAGAAGCCGATGGTGGCACCTTGTTTTTGGATGAAATAGGCAATATTCCTTTGACCCAACAAAGCAAATTGTTGTACGCCTTACAAAATGGTTCATATATGAAGGTAGGTAGCAATAATGTTATGAAATTTGACGCAAGACTTATCTGTGCTACCAATGAAGATATTTATAAGCGAATAGAAGAAAAAACTTTTCGTCAGGATTTGCTATACAGAATCAACACTATAGAAATTCATCTGCCTCCATTGAGAGAACGCGGAGACGATGTGTTGTTATTGGCAAAACATTTTGTCAGGATATACGCTGCCAGATACAATCGCAAAATCACTGGCATGGCAGCTGCTTTTGAGAAAAAACTCCTGACCCACACCTGGCCGGGCAATATCCGGGAGATCCAGCATGCCATAGAAAGAGCCGTAATTCTGACATCCGGAAATATAATACGTGAAGACGCATTTGAAGGGCAAAACCGCACATCATCAAGTAGCTCAGTGACACTGAATAGCTATCAAATCGAGGAGATGGAGAAACAATTGGTCATCAAAATGATGAAGAAATACAATGGAAGTATCACTGATGCTGCAAAAGAGCTGGGCATAACGAGGCAGGCATTGTATAGAAGGATTGAGAAGTATGGGATATAGGCAATATGAACCATTTAATTTAAACCAATGTTGTTATTCATATAATCAATTAAGGTATGAAGGTAATTTTGGATGTCAATGAAAACAAGGCGGATTTTGTAATGGAATTACTCAATAGCCTGCCGTTTATTAAAGTCGTTACGGTAAATAAAAAGAAAGAAAAATTCCTTAAGGACTTAGAAGAATCGGTTGATGAAGTAAATTTAGCCATACAAGGCAAGGTGAAATTGAAATCAGCTGAAGAAATTTTAAATGAGCTATAGTATTGAAGGTTCTAAATTCTTTACCAAACAACTGGAACGTTTGGTAAAGAAGTACCCATCTCTTAAAGATGATTTTGCAGAACTGATAAAATCTCTGGAAGTTCATCCAACTCAGGGTGATAAATTGGAAAAAAACTGTTATAAAATTCGAATTGCAATTGCATCAAAACATAGAGGAAAATCTGGCGGAGCGAGAGTTATTACTTTTGTACATATAGTAAACACAAAAGTGGTTTTGTTAACTATTTATGACAAATCCGAGCAAGATGATATTACTGATAAAGATTTGATTAATTTGTTGTCTAAGATTATAGAATTTTAACTCCTTTATGCGTTCATTCTCCACAGGTATCATCATCAGAATAATGCTCATCGCGTGTTGGGCCTGTATCGGAGCATGGTCGTGGTATCAGAATAATCATGGAATCTTCATATTAATGGTTGGTATGATGTTGATTTCTGCTTACAATCTATATCATTTTACCACTTCTCTCAACAAAAAACTGAGCCGCATCTTTGATTCCATCCAATACGAAGATTTTGCCATTACTTTTCGGGCAGACAATGCTAAAGGGGAATCCTTCGAAGATTTGAATGCCAGCCTTAATGCCGTCATCAAAAGTTTCAATCAGGTGCGTGCAGAGCGTGAAGCTACTTTGCATTTTATTCAAGCCATCATACAGCAGATCAATGTCGGGATACTTTCGTACAACACGGATGGAAAAATCGAACTCATCAATCAGGCAGCCAATAAGATCATGGGCATCTATAAGCTTTCCCACGTTTCCGCCATAAATATACAACAACCTGATATCTACCAACTTATGACCACATTGCCGTCAGGTGAGTCCAAACTACTGAAAGTCAGTAATCAGGAGATCTCCTTAAGTGTCAAAGAAATCATACTGAGAGACCGCAAGATCAGATTGATAGCACTACATAATATCCGCTCAGAACTTCAAAACCGAGAACTCGAAGCATGGCAAAATCTCACAAAAGTACTTCGTCACGAAATCATGAATACGGTGACTCCCATAGTCTCACTATCTCAGACGATGAGAGATATCATCGATACAGACCTGAAAGATGTGTCAGGCCATCAGCAGGTAGAAGGTGTCAAAGATCTCAAAAATGCCATCAATACAGTCATTAACCGTAGCAAGGGCATCATGAATTTTGTCAATGCCTATAGAGAATTCACCAACATCCCTTTGCCCAATGTTTCAGAGCTGCACATATCACAGGTATTTGATGAACTGAAATCACTTTTTGAAAATCAACCAATTGACTTTATTTTAGATAGTAATTTTAAAATCCATGCAGACAGTGATCAGATAGGTCAGGTACTCATCAATCTCTTGAAAAATGCCGTCGAAGCTACAGAAAATATAGAAAATGCAAAAATCACTATCAAAGCATATTTAAACCAACAGGACAAAATTATTGAAGTAGTCGATAATGGCTCAGGAATAAAACCGGAAGATGCAGACAAAATCTTTGTACCATTCTTCACCACAAAACCTACGGGTACCGGTATTGGTCTAAGCCTGTCTCGTCAGATCATCCAGATGCATGGAGGCAGATTGGAGTATGAAGCACTAAGGCCGTGCGGAAGCAGGTTTTATATAGTGCTCGGGTAGTGAGAACTAATAAGAGTGAAGTAACAGCTTAGGACAAAATAAGATCAAGTCAACTCCAATTTTAAGGCATCATCATTTTATCTTTGTCCTCTTTTGAAATTTTGTCGTAATCTTTGTAGATCCATCTGATCGCTAAGACCAATATAATAGGAATCGAAATGCTTACGATGATTGTTGCCATGAAATAATGGTCTCTGATTTAGTATAAATTGTGAAACAGATGCAAATATAATGGATAAAATAAGTGTTTGAAAGAAGTTTTGCGTCTATCTTTTTGTCATTATTTCTTAAAGTAACAAAAATCGATTACCTTTTTAGAAATTGACTTCCAAGGTTTTAACATTGGCATAAATGGAATAGGAAGTAAACGAATTCAGACCAAAAAAAGGCTAATACATGTTTAAGGAAAAGTAGTTTTACCAGTTTTTCCAAAAAAAAATCTTTAAAAAATATTTTAATATCGTAATTTTGCGCCCATATGATCAGAGAAGCAGTACAATCGTTTTACCCCAAAATCGAAATTCTGAATGAAGCTTACGAAATTCCACAGCTTGGAAGGAAACGGCGCATATCAGTTTTGTTGCCACATAATTATTATGAGACAGATAAAAGATACCCTGTTCTGTACTTACATGACGGGCAAAACTTATTTGACGAATATGCCCCTTACGGCAATTGGGGAGTAGATAAAACACTTACCTGGCTGTCAGCACAAGGTATGGGTGATGTTATCATTGTCGCCATTGACCACGGAGGGGAATTGAGGATTCAGGAACTCTTGCCTTATAGCACACCCCGATATAGCGAAGCCGAAGGAGATCTTTATCTTAAATTTATGCTTGAAGATCTCAAACCCATGATTGACAACAGGTTCAGGGTTTTGGCTGACAGAACGTCGACCGGGATAGGGGGTAGTAGTCTCGGTGGTCTTCTTTCACTTTACGCTGGCTTTGAGTATCCTGATATCTTCGGCAATATGATGATATTTTCTCCCAGCTTATGGATTTCTGAAGAGATTTACAAAAGGGCAAAATCTTTTACTCCTGCAGGTCCCACAGATATTTATTTGTACGCAGGAGGAATGGAAAGTGCCAATCATTATGGTCAGGTATTAAGATTAGATAGCATCCTTCAGGAAAAAAGAAAATATGATGATTTTGATATCATTTTTTCTCACAATCCATCCGGACAACATAAAGAAATCCATTGGGGCCACCAGTTTCCCCTTGCTCTAAAATGGTTGTATTTCAATAAATATTGAAAACTAAAATGCCACAAAACAGCGATTGAATCAAATAGCGGATAAGTTGTATATCAATAATTTAACTAATTACTAATTACCAAAGCCATGTCATTCGGGAAAATTTTATTCTTTATTCGTAATTCAAAATCAGTAATTTAAAAGAATGCCACTACACATTAAGGAAAAAGAAAACAAGGAAAGTAAAAATATCTTACTGCCTTTCGGAAAAGACAAATTAGACAAAACCCTATTTCTAAAAGTTTCGGGTCTGAATTTTGAACCTGAAATATCTCTTGGTGCCAAAGATATTACCAGCTTTTACCATCCTGAAAATCAAAAACGGGTTTTCATACTTGGACTTGGTGAAGGTAAAGAATTGAATAAATCATATATTTACTACCGCAGTTTTATCTATCAATACAGATCCAAAAATCATTTTAAAGTCAATGTATTGTGCGACCACCTTTCTGATGATGAATTGTTCAATGCTGTGCTTGGATTGAATCTGGGTTTGCTGAATGTCGGAGTTTTTAAGACCAATGGAAGTAAATTTACAGAACCCGATATTACAGTGGTCGTAAATAAAAAAAGACATCAGCTGGCCCAGAAGGCGATAAAAACTGCTGAAACCAAAATCTCAATAATGCATTTGGTGGATCATCCATCCAACACCAAAACACCAGAATATATCGGAGATTTTGCCAAAGAATCAGGTAAAAAATATGGATACAAGGTTCAGGTTTTAGAAAAAAAAGAGCTTAAAAAAATAGGAATGGATGCTTTACTTTCAGTAGGGCAGGGCAGTGCCAATCCTCCTGTTTTTATCGTCATGGAGTACAAACCTGAAGGCTTAAAAAGTAAAAACCCTGTTTTAGGCCTGGTTGGTAAAGGCATCAGCTTTGATACAGGAGGTATATCTATCAAACCATCTGCCAATATGGGTTACATGAAATGTGATATGGCAGGAGCAGCTGCCGTAATTGGTGCTGTTGAGCTGGCTGCTAAATTAAAACTAAATATACATGTAGTCGGTGTAGTTCCTGCGGCTGAAAACAGTGTAGATGCCCACGCCATAAGACCTGGTGATGTTATTGGCTCCTATAGCAATAAATCCATAGAAGTATTGGATACGGATGCTGAGGGACGGCTCATTCTTGCTGACGGACTTGCATATATCATTAAAAATCACAATCCAGAGTATATCATTGACCTGGCTACACTAACGGGTAGTTGTGTGGCCACATTGGGGTACCATGCTTCCGGCATGTTTACAAACAATGATGAACTGGCCCAATCTCTTTACGCTGCGGGTGAAAATGTAAATGAACGTGTCTGGAGACTACCACTGTGGGAAGACTATGCAGCAGATATGAATTCAGACATCGCAGATATCAAAAATCTAAGCGGAAAACCTGTAGCCGGTGCTATCACTGCCGCCAAATTTCTGGAGTTTTTTACATCAGAACATAAAAAATGGGCACATCTTGATATTGCAGGAGTGGCATTTACAGATAGTGAATTTGCCAAGACACGCACAGCTACTGCTTATGGCGTGAGGTTACTGACAGAATTTATGAAAAAGCTAGTGCTACAGGAATGAAGTAAATATACATATAAAACGCAGGAATTATTTTCAAGATCAAGGCGAAAAACACAGGCGAACCCGAGGTGGTTCGGCGAGGCTTTTCAACGAAGATATTGAAAATAAGGTCAAGTTTTATATCTATTTATTTTGTTCTTGTAGCACTTGAAGCTTGACTTCTCAAAGTCAAAGTATAATTCAATAAAATTTCTTATAAAAAACCACAATTTAAAAGTAAAAAGGTGCATTTCATTTTTTCGCACTGTGATCGATTTCTTATCAAGTTTCGTTTGTGTGTCGTAGCTTTTAACTACGATGCAATATATTAAGGCATCTTGCCTGAATCGCAAAAAAAATTGATGATTTTTAATGTGAGGCGAAAAAATGAAATCCACCATTCAAAAGTAAAATGGCTGCTTTCAGGGGGTAGAAAACAGCCATTTTGATCTTTCTAAGCCTCTCTGAGGATCCTGTCCCCAAACATGATGAGTACCATCAAGGCGATTGTGAATATAATCATGGGTTAAAAATTTGATATAAAAGTAAGCTATTATTTCTTTGTTGTCAAGACCTTGAACTAAATTATGTTGTTTTTTAGCCAAAATTTAACATTTAGAGCTACTGAGGTATACTCGATATCTCATAAATATAGAAAAATTAATTTTTTTTCATAAAAAGTTTTTTATTCCGAAAAGCCTCATATATTTGCACTGTAATAGTACACTATAACACTAATACTCATGATACAAGCCATAGATTTAAGTTTTGGATATCGGAATGACCAAACGATTCTTAATCATTTGGATTTTCAATTGCCGTCGGGAACCATTACAGGCCTTTTGGGTAAAAATGGTGTTGGCAAGACTTCATTGTTGCGTATGATGGCAGGTTTGGTTTATCCTACCTTTGGAAGCATACACGTCAATGAATATACACCTCAACACAGATTGCCTGATTTTTTGAAGGACATTTATTTTGTTCCAGAAGATTTTTACGTGCCCGATCTCACTATAGAAAAGTATATCAGTGTATTTGGTACATATTATCCCCGATTTGATTATGATAAATGCGATGAGCTGATCCAAAGTCAAGAGTTGAAGCTCAGCAATAAATTGGGCAAGCTTTCTACTGGTCAAAGAAAAAAGTTTATAATTGCTTTTGCTTTGTCCACAGGTTGTAAAGCACTCCTTTTTGACGAACCTACCAATGGTTTGGATATTTCATCAAAATCAGAATTCAGGAAGATTGTTGCCTCCTCAATTTCAGATAATCAGCAAATCATTATAGCTACTCATCAGGTGAACGATATATCATTGTTGATAGATAGATTGATGATTATCGACAATAGTAAAATAAGGCTGAATGCATCACTTCTTGACATATCACAGCAGTATTTATTTGAAGAAGTGGCTGAATTGAACAATCCCCAAATTATCTTCAGCGAACCAACCTGGAATGGCTTTAAAGCTATCATCGCAAAGGAAAATCAAGGATCTACTGTAGATGTTGAGATACTATTCAAAGCTGTGATTGCGGGTAAGTTTAGTTATTCTGATAAAAATATCATTACACAAACTCAAATATTATAAAATATGAACCAAACATTTAGTTTATCGCGATTTTGGAAATTAGTGAGACTCCAATGGTCACTAAACGGAATAAACTTTATTATTGGATTTTTGCTATTCACCCTTTTATTTAGCCTAATCCTTGCCTTTATACAAGGTAATAATGATCGCCCGGTTAATCATAAACCCGAATTTTATTATTTTTTGGTTTTTGTATTTGGTATTACTTTTATGGTAATTACAGTATCGTGGATTAGGAATAACACGAAGACAGGCTTCTATTTGATGGTCCCAAATTCGATTTTTGAAAAATATCTGTTTTACTTCCTGACTCCATTTGCAATATACGTATTGATTTCACCTTTTTGGATGTATATTATTTACTTATTGAAAGTTTTTTTCAACAATTTATTTATGGAAAATCTTTGTCAGCCAACTATATTTTATCATTTTCTGAAGTATTAGGGTTAGGAAATGAATACATGTCGCCTAAACTTGTGATTGCAATTATGCTCATTTTTTATTCTTTTATGATACCATTTAAGATATCTCTTTTAAGTCGTTCAATTATATATTGGCTCATTGCTGTATTTATGATGTTTAGTGTTATTCCAAAATATTAGATATGTACCGAGTTGATTTTTCCATTTCTGAAAGCATGCTTCTGGTATTACCTATAGAATTATACGTCTTTGTTTTTTGTGGATTGTCACTACTTGCGGGATACTTTTTACTCAAAGAAAAAGAAGTGTAAATGGATTTCAAAGCAAGTAAAAGCATATATCAACAGATCGCCGAGAGCATCTGTGATCGGATCATTTCAGAAAATCTACAGCCCGGTGACAGGATAGAATCTGTGAGGGATATGGCTGCCAAAATGGGTGTAAACCAAAATACCATCCTAAAAACCTACACAGACCTTCAGCAGGTAGGAGTCATCGAAAATCAGAGAGGTATCGGGTATTTTGTATCAGAAACGTCAAAACAAATCATTTTCAATCAGAGAAAAAAAGAATTTTATGATGACATCTTACCTGAGTTTTTAAAACAGGCTTCTCTCATTAGGTTGACCAAGGAAGATATACTCCCGTTTCTTAATACATTAAATCAAACCATATCATGAAAACAAGTACCATTTTTATTTTACTATTTGGCATTAGTTATCTTGCAGTCTGTACGCTTTCTATTATACAAGCTCCTCTGAATTTAAAAAGGAAAAGTCACTATAATAAAACTAACTTTACAACAAGTTTTGAGCCTTGTCAAAATATGGAATTGATTGATAATGCTTTCGTGAAAATATTGCACAATAAATCTAACCAAATAAATACAAGTAGTAATTTGGTAAAAGCTTCTTTAAATAATTTTGTTCAATTCAAATATAATACACTCATTTTAAAGTCAGTAGGAGGCAATACAACCATCAACATTGACTCTGCTTATATTCAAGCCTTGAGTCAAATAAAAGCTCACCAATTTAGCGAGTTGGAAATTGACCACCCTTTTTGGTCCAGATTAAATCTTGATATAGACCAAAGTACAGTCACTATAAAAAATAATCAAAATATCCGTTATCTAAAGGTTGATATGAAAAATGCAGCAAAACTGACACTGTCCAATTGCAAAATTGATACTTTGGTTTTGAATAAAGATAATGCCGAGTTTATAAAAGAAAATACAATCATCGATGTTTTTGTTGAAAAATAGTGATTTTAAACTTCCCATACAACTAAACCTTTCTGATCCTGCCACTTTTGATAAAAAGCGCTGTACTTTTCATCTATCTTACCTCTCCTGATTTTTAGGGTAGGTGTGAGGAGCATATTCTGATCTGTCCAGGTATCTTTTGTGATGACAATTGTCGAGATTTTTTCATAATTGTTTAAGGTCACATTGATATTTTCTAAAGCTGATTTCAATGTTTTTTCAATCTCTGCTTTGTCCATAGATTTTGTAACATCTGAAAGATTGACAAGTGCTATAGGTTGATCGATGCCTAATCCTGCAACGCAAACTTGTTCTATGATGGGTGTTTTTGTCAGTTCTTCTTCTATTCTGTTAGGTGTGATATATAGACCCTTGGATGTTTTAAAAGCATCCTTGATTCTTCCTTCGATTTTCAGATTTCCATTGTCATCAATAGAACCCCGATCTCCGCTATGAATCCAGCCATCGATGATGACTTCAGCTGTTTTGTGTGGATCTTTGTAGTATCCTGTCATTTGTTGGGATGACCGATACAGTACTTCGTTGGTTTCAGGTAGTATCTTTAGCTGAAATCCTTTGAGCGGTTTCCCTACATTATCACCACTAAATTCGCCGATAGGTGTCAGCGTTGCTGATCCGCAACATTCAGTCATGCCATACACTTCTCTGAGATTGATACCTATTTTTCTGTACCATTCCTTGACATGGGTTGGCGTGATGGCTGCTCCGGTCAGTGTGATTTTCAGTCTTCCAAAACCCAATTTTTTCCGGAGTAATTTCTTAAAAATGCCTGACAAACCAGGAATGGCAAAAATGATGTTCAGTACATTTTCCTGTATGCTCTCAAAAACCCCTTTTTGCATTTTGATCCAGATCCTTGGCACTGCAAAAAAGAACGTCGGCTGGGTATCCTGAAGATTCTGTGCAAATGTGTTAATACTTTCAACAAATGAAATGGTACCACCCATCAGCAGGCCAAGCATTTCGAGCCCGATTCGTTCACCAACGTGGTTGAGTGGCAGAAAAGAAAGCAGTTGTACATTCTTCAGCGATGCGATACCCAATTCATGGTTTTTACTTTCGTCGTACATGACTGTAGCCGGGCTTCGATGTGGGAGCATAGCTCCTTTGGGACTTCCTGTCGTACCTGATGTATATAAAATGCTCCAGGTGGTATCTAGCTCAGGAATAAAATGAGTGTTCACAGCCTGATGAGCACTGATAAGATCATCCCAAAGAAAGCCTTCCGATACTACAGCATTACCTTCATAATGCGGATACCTGATGATCTGAACATTTTCAGGTATGCCTTTGGCATGATCTGCCCATTTGTCCAGTTTCCCAACAAAGAGTATTTTGATATCGCTTTTGATCACTACTTCTGCCAATTGTTCTTTGGGCAAGCTAGCATAAAAAGGGACAGAAACAAATCCTCCCATCATAATCGCCAGATCAGTTATGATCCAGTGGTAACAGTTTTTTGAATAGATTCCGACGTGATCCCCTTTTTTTAACCCCGATGCCTGCAATGCCGCGATCATTCTGCGGGCTTGTTCGCCGGCTTGTCCGTATGTAAATGTAAACCATTCTTTGCCAAAAGGCTGACGCAAAAATATCCGATCCGGATCATTGGCTTCCCAATCATAAAAGTATTCAATGGCTGTTTTGATTTTCATTTTTTGGCTTCGGAATGTTTCACTTTTTTGAAAAAGAATAAAATACAAATCAAAACTAAAAATATTTTCAAATTTCACCAACCTTTTGATAAAACTGTCCCGTCTTTATTTATGTTAAATAGATGATTAATCATCAAAGTTTAAAAATTTAACTGTATCTGCATGAGAAATTCAAAATTTAATATGTCAATTTTATGGCTGTTGATATTTACATCATGTACTGATGATGTCAAAACCATTGTAGAAGATCCACCACAGGTAAAGGTGGAAGATATTGCAGCTATAGCAGCCATGAATAATAAAATGGCTTGGGATCTTTTTGACCGTGAAACTTTAGCTAAACCTCAAAAAAATATACTGATTTCACCGTTCAGCATCCAAACAGCGTTGTCTATGGCCAATAATGGAGCTGGTGGGAATACGCTCACTGAAATGCTCAAAGTGATGTATTGCGCAGGTTGCGATGTGAAGACGATCAATCAGCAACATAAAAATCTAACTACATATTTGACCAAACAAAGTGGTCATCCTACTCTTACTGTCACCAATGGATATTTTTATGACAAGTCGAGGATAAATCTGAAAGAAGAATTTATCAAAACGCTGCAGGCAGATTATAGCTGTGGGTTTAAAGATGAAAATTTCAATAATGAAAGACAAAGTCTGGACAATATCAATGCTTGGGTAAAAACGCAAACCAAAGATAAGATAGATAAGATTTTGGAGAAGATCACACCTTTGGATGTAGCATTTTTGATCAATGCGCTGCATTTTAAAGCGGACTGGTCCATGGGATTTGACCCGGCAATGACATCAAAGCAGAATTTTAAAAAAGCAGACGGCACAACGGTGAAGCAAGACTTTGTAAGTGGAGACAGAAGTGTACTGCATGCTATAAAATCGGGTTTTATAATAGCCGATATACCATTCAAGGATTCTACATATAGCATGAGTCTTGTAATCCAAAGTAATGCAGGACCTGTGGTTAAATTTACGCCAAACATATATTCAGAGCTTTTAAGTGGCTTAAAATATGAACGAGCTTTACTTTCTTTTCCTAAAATAAAATTGGCTTACCAAACTGACCTGATTCCTACTTTGAAGTCACTTGGTATGAAAGAAGCGTTCAATGAAAATCTGGCGGATTTTAAAGCTATGGGTACAGCATCAAAAAATATTTTTATCAATCAGGTGATACATAAAGCGGTGCTTGAAGCTGATGAAAAAGGGGCCGAAGGAGCAGCCGTGACAGCCATAGGGTTTGGAATCACTTCTGTACCCCAGCCTTTGATGTTTGATAAACCTTTCTATCTGGTGATCCGAAATATAAAAACCAATACAATTTTATTTATTGGCTATGTAGGTGAAAGTCCGGCAGGTTGATTTGATTGAAATCGATTTGATTAAATCAGAAAGGCACCTAAAAATGATGCCTTTCTGATTTTTAGGGTACCTATTTGTCCCCAATATTACTTACTTTTTGTTGCGACCTTCTTTCATCTTTATGTCATAGTGTGCACATCTTTCACGGCCCGGCCTGAAGGATCATTCATATTTTTGAATGCTGCATCCCACTCCAATGCGACCGGAGAACTACATGCTACAGATGGCACGGAGGGCACACATAAAGCGGCTGATCTGGAAGGAAAATGAGATTCAAATATACTTCTGTAGTAATACTCTTCTTTCGATGAAGGGGTTTGGTCAGGAAACTTAAATGCAGCGGTGGCCAATTGTTCGTCAGTGACGCTTTTCTGTACTAAATCCTTGAGCGTATCTATCCAATTGTATCCAACACCGTCACTAAACTGCTCTTTTTGCCTCCAGGCTATACTTTCCGGCAACATATCTTCAAATGCTTTTCTCAGTACCCATTTTTCGATCCTTCCATTTCTTGGAAGCTTATCTTCAGGATTGATTCTCATGGCAATGTCCATAAATTCTTTATCTAAAAAAGGAACCCTTCCTTCTACACCCCAGGCTGCAAGAGATTTATTGGCTCGAAGATTATCATATAAATGCAGTTTGTCCAGCTTTCTTACAGTCTCTTCATGCAATGCTTTAGCATTTGGTGCTTTGTGGAAATAAAGATAACCTCCGAAGATTTCATCGCTTCCTTCACCACTGAGCACCATTTTGATACCCATAGACTTGATCACCCTTGCCATGAGAAACATCGGCGTAGACGCTCTGATAGTAGTAATATCGTATGTTTCTAAATGATAAACCACATCTCGTAAGGCATCAAGACCTTCTTGAATCGTAAAATGTATTTCATGGTGAATGGACCCTATATGATCTGCCACTTTTCTGGCTGCTATCAGGTCTGGTGCATCTTTTAGTCCTACAGCAAAAGAATGTAACTGTGGGTACCATGCTTCTGACTTGTCCTGAGATTCTACTCGTTTTGCTGCATATTTTTTAGCCACAGCAGATATGATGGAAGAGTCAAGACCACCGGAAAGCAAAACACCATAAGGTACATCACTCATCAGTTGTCTGTGTACAGCATCTTCAAGTCCTTTGCGGAGCAATGCAATGTCAGTCTCATTGTTCTTCACATTTTCAAAATCCATCCAGTCACGTGTGTACCATTTTTTGGGTTCACCGTCCGGAGAGTAGTAGTAATGTCCCGGAGGGAAGACCTCGATTTTGTTGCACACACCTTCCAAAGCTTTGAGTTCAGAAGCTACATAATACTGACCAAATTCATCCCATCCATGATAGAGTGGTATGATGCCCATATGGTCTCTCGCGACCAAAAAGATGTCTTTTTCAATATCATACAATGCAAATCCAAAAATACCATTTAATTCTTCTATAAAATTTGGTCCTTTATCTCTGTATAGCGCAAGTATGACTTCACAATCGGATTTTGTTAGGAATGGGTATTTCCCATCATACTTAACCCTGATGTCATCATGGTTGTAAATTTCACCATTGACGGCAAGGACGATTTTTCCATCTTCCGTATATAAAGGCTGACCACCGGACTGTGGGTCTACGATCGCCAATCTTTCATGTGCCAGGATGGTGTGTTCGCCACAGTAAATTCCGGACCAATCAGGACCACGATGCCTCACTTTTTTTGCCATATTGATGGCCTGAGTTCTCATTTTTTCATTAGATTCCTTAATATTAAGGATCGCTACAATTCCACACATATTTATTTGCTTTAATTGATTTTGATATGAATTTTAGAAAGAAGATGCAAAGTTACATCAGAGTAGATGATATTATTAACAATATTTACATAAAAGTCTTATTATTTAGATATTATCTATTTAAAACATGATTTATATAGAATTTATATACATAAATGGCTACTATAATGAATTGTATTTAAATATTATTTAATATCATACGTTTATATTAAAATATTGTGTCTTCATACAAACAATAATCATAAATATTCATTTTGTCAAGTATACATTTTACCCTGATCAATATTTTTTGTAAGTTTGCTACATGAATCGTGAATTGGTGATACTGGAAAAATTGGAAAAGGAACTGAGCCTCAAACAGCTTCAGATAAAATCATTATTGACTATCACTCAGGCTATCAATGATAATGTATCTGCAGATGGCTTGTTCAATATGTATAAGTCATTTCTGAGCTGGGAGATGGGTATAGAAAAAATGGCTCTTTTCGTCATTGAAGATCAGGGGTGGGAGTGCACCACATCCATCAACTTTAACAGGAAGGGTAAGGAAGAAATCATTGCTCTTTTGCTGCAGCACAAACGATTGTATACCATTAAAAAAGATGAGCACATCCAGTTGTTAGGTTTTGATATTGTCATCCCTGTATTTCATAAAGAGGTCCCTATCGCATACTCCATCATCGGTGGTATCAAGGACAAAGAAGATCTGTACAATAAAATTCAGTTTATCACTACGATCACCAATATCATAGCCGTGGCTATAGAAAACAAAAGGCTTTTCAAAAAACAACTCGAGCAAGAGAGATACCGCAGAGAGATGGAGCTGGCTTCACAAGTGCAGCAAATGCTCATCCCTGAAAACTTGCCGGTAGAAAAAGAATTTGCTTTTTCGAAAATTTATAAACCTCACTTCAACATTGGTGGTGATTATCTGGACTTCATCAGGTTTGACAAAGACAGATTCGCGTTTTGTATTGCTGACATCTCCGGCAAGGGTGTTGCTGCTGCATTATTGATGGCCAATTTTCAGGCTACAATCCAGTCATTAATCTTCCAATACCGGGATTTGGAGACTTTTGTCTTTGCTTTGAATCAGTCTGTCTATAGAATTACCAAAAGTGAGAGATATATCACGTTCTTTGTGGCAGAAATAGATCTTAAGAAGAAAACATTGAAATATGTGAATGCAGGACACTATCCACCTTTACTCAAGATGAACGGGGAATTGACCAGGCTCAATAAGGGATGCTCGTTTATTGGCGCCTTTGAAAAACTCAAAAATATCAAAGAAGAAATGATAGAGTTGCAACCTGATGCCATGATTGTATCTTTTACAGATGGATTGACTGATCTTAAAAACCAAAAAGAAGAATTTTTTAGTGATATTATTTTGGAAAAATTTTTAGACAAACATCATAAATTGGATCCTGAATCCTTCAATAAGAAACTTTTGTCTGAAATAAATCGTTTCAGAGGAGAAATGGATATTACCGATGATATCGCTGTATTGACTTGTAAAATTTATTGACAAAAATATAGATATATAATATGGCACCAAAAAATAAGCTCACCGCAGCTTTGCTGGCATTTTTTACAGGCTTCATGGGTGGACATAAGCTGTATTTGGGCAAAACAGGTGGTTTTATTGGTTTTATGATACTCCTCATAGTTTCTATCAATATTGGGATTCCTATCTCTTTGATAGCTGGAGTAATGGAGGGTATCAAATTATTGAATATGCCGGAGCAAGAGTTTGACAGAAGATTTAACCGTGGCTATATTCCTGTGAGACGTGGTCCTTTGGAAGCACGCCGTGAAGCACAGATGGAAAAGTACGAGCAAATGGCTCCATCAAAAAATCGACCACAAAGCCAGAATAATCCTGTCACCTCACTTAGGGCAAATCCTTTTAAAAACAGCGGTATCAAAAAATATAAAGATTTTGATCTTGAAGATGCCATTTTGGATTTTAGGAAAGGCCTGGAGATAGCACCTAATGATGTAAGCCTTCATTTTAATATAGCATGTGCCTACTCACTTACAGAAAAGAAATCTCTGGCATATCATCATCTAAGTAAAGCAGTGCAAAACGGATTGAAAGATGTAGAGCGCATATTGAGCCATGACGATCTAGCGTATGTACGCATACAACCCGAATTTGAATCATTCAGAAGTGGGGGATTCAGATTAAATCCTTTCAAAACTGAAACCGGTGAATTTCAGAAAGAAAAAGACCCCGTTCATGTTGAAGCCGAAGAAATGGACGATAAATTACTTTCTCAGATAAATAAACTTTCCGAACTGAGAAAAAAAGGTATTTTGTCAGAAGAAGAGTTTATATTTGAGCGTAAAAAAATCTTAAGACACTAAACTATCATGTTGCTATACTCAGACATAATATCCATTGAATCCAGATCTTACATAATAAATCAATGATCAGTGTAAAAGAATAGAATTGTCTTGAACAATGGCATTTTAAAAACATCTAAAAGAACCTGTTTTGGTAGCTAAAGAACTTATATCGCAGACATTGTTTCCCTTGCAGACATCTGATACAGGCGAAGAAGCCCTTCAGCAGATGCAGGTATATCATGTGCGCCATTTGCCTATAGTCAATCATGAACAACTGTTGGGTGTACTTTCTGAAGATGACATACTGATACATAATGTCAAAGAAAGTATCGGTTCCTACAGGTTGTCCTATCTCAGACCTTACGCATTTGACAATGAGCACCTTTTTGAAGTGATGACGAAGATGGGAAGGTTTCAACTCACGATGATACCGGTCATAGACAATGATGAAAACTTCCTTGGTGTCATCACGATGGAAGATTTGTTGCAGTATTTTGCTACACATTTTTCTTTTTCTGATCCGGGTAGTATCATCGTATTGGAATCTTCAAAAGGAAATTATTCCCTGTCTCAGATAGCAAGAATAGCTGAATCAGAAGATATTACCATTCTGAGCAGCTTTGTAAATAATATCCCGGGTACCAATCAACTTTTTGTCACGCTCAAACTCAACAGGCAAGATGTTTCGGGATTTAAATCCACCCTCGAGAGATTCGGATATGATGTGGCGGCTTCTTTTTCTGAACTAGAGTATCATGATGGTCTCAAAGACAGGTACGATGCTCTGATGTCATATCTCAATGTCTGATGTCTTTTTTTCTAATTTTTGTATTTTTAAGAGGTTACTTTCTGGTTTAGTGGCATTGGTCATTATACTCCAGTACACACATGCACAGGTAGATTATGTCATCATAGACAGTATGATGGTGGAAGGAAACAGACTTACGAAACGTGATGTTATCCTTCGCGAAATTGATCTCAATAATGGCGATACCATCCAGCTCAGTCAGTTATCTGCAAGTCTCAATATCAATGAAAAAAGACTCTTGAGCATTGGCTTGTTTACTATGGCTGATCTGAATATCAAAAATTGGGACATCAATACCGGACATTGTAATATCGATATCAGCGTCAGGGAAAACTGGTATATTTACCCATATCCTATTTTCGAGATTGCAGACAGAAATTTTAATGTATGGAAAGACGAACATCATTATAGTTTTGACAGAATCAACTACGGATTAGCACTCCATCATATCAATCTCACAGGAAACAAAGATAAGTTGAAACTCAAATTTCAGCGTGGATATACACAAAAATATGAATTGCTCTACGAGTATCCCTATCTGAGAGGGAAATGGGGAGCTTCTCTAAACTATCTATACACCAATAACCGGGAAATCATTTACAAAACTTCCGAAAGCAAACCAGTCTTTCTCAAGCGACCTGACGAAAGTAGGATTTTTTTTCAGCATAAGATCAGTGTCGGGTTGACTCACAGAACAAGTGCCAAAACCAATCAATATTTTAAAGTTGAATGGCTTTCTGCCAATGTGGATAAGTTTGTGTCTGAAGATAAAAATCCGGATTTTTTAGGCAACAGAAGGTCAGCATTGAGTTTTTTATCACTGGACTACAGACTAAAGTATGACAATAGCATATATCCACTGTATCCATTAGGTGGTCATGCAGTTGAATTCAATATAAGAAAAGAAGGCAAAGGACCGAACGATGAGATAAATAACTTTTGGGCTTCCTTGACAGTAGAAAATCACCTGCCGCTATTGAAAAATACTATCCTAAGCACTAAGCTAAAGGCAAAAGTAAACTTCCTTGATGATCCTATGCCATACTTCCTAAATACTGCCATCGGTTATAAAAATGATATCATCACAGGTTATCAATTGTATGTCATGGATGGTCGCGATTTTGTTATTTTTTCAAATGCCATCAAATTTCTCGCAATTGATAAAAATTTTCAGCTTAAACAAAGATACCTTCCTGCCCAGTTCAAGTTGATGAATGTGAAGTTGTTTGGAAGATTCAACCTGGATTATGGTTACGCCAGAGATCCTTTATTTGGAGATAATAATTTTTTAGCCAATAAAATTAATTATGGATACGGTCCTGCACTGGACTTGATTTTATTCAATAATTTCACCTTGACCTGTCAGTACGGCATCACTTCATTTGGTGAGAAAGGGTGGTTCTTTCAGACGGATTTTAATTTTTAGGGTGTGTTGCATTTTTTTGGATCATCACAATTTGGATGTTGCATTTGGTTCAAATTTTAGTAATTTTAAAAAATGGAATGAACATGTTTTTAAAGTGCTCCAACGTGACCATATCCGGAATTTTAAGGCAAGATTGCCCATAAGTCATTAAAATGAGTTTTGGACTTGATTTTGAAGTCCTTAGTCACAATATTTATAGTCATTCAAGCTGTAACACTGACTGAAAGTTTGACTACATGCGAAACTGCAGGTCGAGAAAAATTGTCATTTGAGATACTTACATGTAAGTCATACAGCAAAGTTTTTTTAGAGTTTTGTTGATGAATCCATATACTTTATTATCTTTACTCTCAATAATAAATAAAGAAGAGATCCATGAAAATGTATAAAAACATTGTTGCTCTGGTCATAGGTATCATTTTAATGGTAGATGGATTAGATGCTCAAACCACAAATGGGCAGGATTCTGCCTGGATAAGAAACAACTATACCAAAAAGGAAATCATGGTTCCCATGAGAGACGGAGTAAAATTATTTACTTCTGTTTACATTCCTAAGGACAATAGTGAACGACATCCTATTCTGATGAATCGTACGCCATATTCATGTTCACCATATGGGGAAAATGAATTCAGGGCTTTTTGGGACAATCACTGGAAACAATATATGAGGCGCAATTATATCATTGTGATTCAGGATGTGAGGGGCAGGTGGATGAGTGAAGGCCAGTTTGTAGATGTCAGACCCTATATTGAAAATAAAAAACCTCATCAAACAGACGAAGCTTCTGATACCTATGATGCTATCGAATGGTTGATAAAGAATTTACCGGATAACAATGGAAAAGTAGGTGTTCTTGGTATTTCTTACCCTGGATTTTATGCCACTATGGCTGCCTTGAGTGGTCACCCGGCACTTGTAGCTGCCAGTCCGCAGGCACCTGTTACTGATTGGTATATGGGTGACGATTTTCATCACAATGGAGCATTTTTTATGATGGATGGATTTTCATTCTACTCTTCATTTGGAAAACCAAGACCAAAACCAACCACCAAAGAATCGCCAGAATTTTCTTTTCCAACCAGAGACTCATACAAGTTTTATCTTGAAGCCGGAACTACCAAAAATCTGGCTAAAATGATAGGTGACAGTATTCACTTTTGGCAAGAAATGTACAAACATCCTGATCTTGATGATTGGTGGAAAGCGCGCAATGTGAGGAATTATGTGCAGAACATCCCAGCTCATACGGCTACACTCGTAGTGGGTGGTTTGTTTGATGCAGAAGATTGCTACGGGGCATGGCGTACGTACGAGGCAATAGAAAAAAAATCAAAAAATAATAACAGGATCATCATGGGCCCATGGAGTCACGGTCAATGGAGTAGGGGAGAAGGCAATGAATTGGGTAACATCCGATTTGATAGCAAAACTTCGTGGTATTATCAAAATGAGGTAGAAGTGCCATTTTTTATTCACCACCTTGAGGGGAAAGCAAAAATAGACCGATTGCCGGAAGCTTCTGTATTTTTCACAGGAGAAAATAAGTGGCGACTACTACCTGAATGGCCGCTGAAAAATGTCAAAATGACACCACTGTATATGCACGAAAAAGAAAAACTGAGTTGGTCAGCGCCTACGACTAAGAACAGTTTTTCTGAGTATATCAGCGATCCTGCCAAACCAGTGCCATATACAGAAGATGTACACTTCAGGAGGACCAATGCCTATATGACTGATGACCAGAGATTTGCGTCCCGAAGACCTGATGTGCTTACATTTCAGACTGATGTACTTGATACAGATATGACATTGGGAGGAACCGTCATTGCTGACTTATTTACCAGTGTGACAAGTACTGATGCTGATTATATTGTAAAAATAATAGATGTATTTCCAAGTGATTTCCAGTACTCTGATGTTAATTATGATTCAGGGAGAAATGGTGATGATAGTTACACCATGGGTGATTATCAAATGCTGGTAAGAGGCGAAGTGATGCGTGGTAAATACCGGAATAGTTTTGAAAAGCCTGTGCCTTTTGTACCTAATAAGGTAGAAAAAATAAGGTTTGAGTTGCCTGATGTCGCGCATACTTTTAAAAAAGGTCATCGAATCATGGTACATGTACAAAGTACCTGGTTTCCATTAGTGGACAGAAATCCTCAAAAGTTTATCAATATTTATGAAGCCGAAGAGAGTGATTACCAAAAAGCCATAATAAAGATTTGGCATGACAATACTAATGCTTCAGGTGTAATCCTTCCTGTAATCAAGTGATGGTACGTACAATCATATAAAATTTATAAAATTTTAAAAAATGACAAAGAAATCCATTAAAAAAGTGATGCTTGAAAAGGATCATGATATCGATATCAGTAAACCAAAAGCAGGGTCCTCAAAACCATCAGAAAAAAAACCTAAGACACAAAATCAGATCCCTCAAGAAATGTTTGAATCTTATACTCCAGAAGAGGAGCCGACAGTATATCCATCACATGCTGAAACTTTGAATGTGATGTTTGCCAGTGCCGAGTGTTTTCCTATGGCCAAGGTAGGTGGATTGGCAGATGTTGTCGGATCACTGCCCAAATATCTTGGAAAAACCGGAGTAAAAACGAGTGTTGTAATACCGGCATATGAGATGCCATGGTACGAAGGTAAATTATACAGAATAGTACATCAGGGACATTTTCATCTTGGTCTGGAACATCTGTACTTTGAAGTCAGATATTTTATAGATGATATTTTGGGATTTCCATTTTATAATATTCACATTCCATCCAAATTTGACAGATATGGCGTTTATTCAGACCAGGACGGTAATTTTTTCGGTGATGAGATAGCAAGAAACATTGCGTTTCAACGTGCATTTCTGACATGGCTCAGAGATGGAAACGTTGCAGTGGA
Source organism: Saprospiraceae bacterium (assembly GCA_016718205.1). Lineage (GTDB taxonomy): Bacteria > Bacteroidota > Bacteroidia > Chitinophagales > Saprospiraceae > OLB9. Next base: position 45,703 of record JADKEB010000016.1, on the reverse strand, counting down.
TATAGTTCATTGTCATGACCATCATACCGGATTGATTCCTTTTATGATGAAACATGCGTATGAATTCAAGTCATTATCACAAATACCTAGTGTCTTCACCATTCACAATGAAAGGTATCAGGGAGCTTTTGGTTGGAGCAAACAAAAGCTTTTGCCACAGTTTGACAGTTGGAAAACCGGCCTTTTGGAGTGGAATGGCGTGATCAATCCCCTAAGCTCTGCTGTAAGATGTGCTTATAGAGTGACTACTGTATCACCCAATTATATGAACGAGTTGATGTATAACTCATTTGGTTTGGAAGATTTATTCAAATCTGAATACTGGAAGTGCAGTGGTATCCTCAATGGTATTGATAACGAAGTATGGGATCCTGCCACTGACCCTATGATTGAATATCATTTTAAGGGAAATGAAATTCAGTTTAAGGCTGAAAACAAGAAGGTTCTTTGTTCCATCGCGGGGTTTGACCCATCATTGCCACTGTATGCTTTTATCGGGAGATTGGTACTTGAAAAAGGTGCTGAGTTTATAGCAGGTATTATCGATACATGGCTGTCAAGGCACAGGAATGTCAACTTTATAGTCCTTGGTACCGGTGACAAAAGTATAGAATCTGCTATCTCGACTGCAACTAAAAGACATCCTTCCAATGTGGCTTGTATGCTTAAGTACAACGAAGCTATGTCTCATAAGATTTATGCCGGCGCGGACTTTTTGCTTATGCCTTCCAGGGTGGAGCCTTGTGGTCTGAATCAGATGTTTTCTATGAGATATGGAACATTGCCTATAGTGAGAACCACAGGTGGTCTCAAAGATAGTGTCAGAGACATCACCGAATCAGGAGGGGTGGGTATCAGGTTTGATCATATGGATTTTGAGCAGATGTTGCATGCTGTAGGTAGAGCTTTTGACCTATATCACAATACCGAGTTTAAAAATCATTGTGTAAAACAAGCCATGGCTCTCGACTTTTCATGGGATGCTTCCGCCAATAAGTACAAAGATATATACAGGAGTATTGTTTAATTAAAAAATGCTAATTTCCCGCCATAGTTCGTCGTGCCGCGTCAAGCTATGTTTGAGCTTCTTAGGGTTTGTCAAGATTTAACCTATACATCTTGACTTGTTATTTTGCTCTTTCTCTGCGTTAAAATTTTCAACAATAGCTAAGGCTATGCTTGAAAATATTGCCTTGCTAAAAACCAAAATTCCAGCGTCAATTTTGTACACTTTATATCTTGACAAACCCTTAGCGACGATGCACTATCAGCAGGCATCTTGCCAGAGAGTGTATAAAAAAACAATTATTAACAATACTGGCTGGAAGCCTTGTGATATGGTATCGTAGCGGGACGCTACGACAAACTTGTGTATTTGGGGAAATTGGGAGTTAGACATCGTTTGGCATCATATTACAAGTGGATTTCATATCTGACCAAAATAATTAAATCAAGGTGAATACTCCATGTCAAAAGATGGAGAAATATCTTTATTGGTAACTTAACTAATGAATGTTTAAAATATCTTTACCGTGATCTTGCATCAATTTCTCAATTTGGCCCCTGCCAAACATTCAGCAAGTAAATTGCCATAAATCCCTGTGTGCTCCATAATAAATGTCGGAGCAAAGTCCATTTTTTTTCTTTTGCTAATGAAAAAAATCCTTGATTGCCCATTTAAAGCAATCAAGGATTTTTTTGCAGTTGTCTTATTCTCAATGAAAATCAAATCTCGCACCAAAAGAGATGTTGTGCTGTTTTAATGGATTGTCGGTAAAAGTAGTATTCAGATCATATTTTGTGTACAAGCTAAAATCTCTATAGCCGAAATATCCACTCACCCCATATATGATGTCATTGGTATTGAAATCACCTCTGGTTTCAAGGTCTGTCCTGAGTCCATCATTTTTGTACTCCAGGATTTGCTTAGTGCGATAATTTACTCCTGCGTATCCGCCTATACCCATTCTGATACCCCTTTGGGTTCTGACCACGATTTTTTCATCCTTTTTATCTTCAGATACAGATTTTGATCGTTTTGAAAAATCAAATTCGAGATGTAAAGGAATGACAAAGTTATTCATACGAAAATAGGGCTCATCTGTGAGTGAAAATGGGTGTCGAGCAAGTAAGGTTTTGTTTCCATCTTTGATATAATGTTGATTATTGTCAGGGCGCAGATTATTATAGGTAAAAGACAGACCATACTTCAAATTTAAAAATGCTGAGTTGGGTGTAAGCCTTGTTTTCCAAGTCCATCCCCATTCATAAAATCTGGAGTTGCTCACTTTGATACCATTATTTTCCAATGTTCCAAGATCATGGCCTGAGATAATATTGTTTAAGCCAAAAGCAAACACAAATTGTGTGGTTGTAATTGGCTCACCTCTTCTTTTTTTTCTTGAGCCCCAGTCAAAATCAAAATCCCAATTCAAATCTGATTTGTTTTTGATGTCGCCTCTTTTCCTTTTACCTTTTCGCTCCTCCTTATCATTGTCATCACCATCATTTTTTTCCATGTCGTCATCATCATCCAATGTGGTAGCTCTCGAATCACTTTCGTCTTTCGATTCACTGTCTTCATTGACTTCACCTTTTACAAGTTCTCTTAGTTCGAGCTCAAAAGGCTCAATTCTGAGTGCAATCTGGTTTGCACTTTTTTCAGCTTCTGATTTTTTCATTTCATCAGCTTGAGCTTGTGTTATCTCCTTATTTTCAAGTTTTTGATTTATTTCTTCTATTTTTGCTTTAAGGGCTGCCTTTTCCTGCTCTTTGACAATTTCGATATTTCTTTTGATGTATTTCACTTGATCTTCAAATTTTTCCTGGCTAAACATGGAAAATTGAGTGCCAAAAATGAATAAAAGGATAAAAATGTTTTTCATTTTGATAGATTTGAATGGTTTAATAATTTTAAAATATTTTATAAAGCTTCTAAACTGTTTATTTTGCTTTGATTTCGTTTCTTGACATGACAGCAGAAATCATAGGTGATGATATCTCTTTCATTGATCTTATTGCATTGAGCAGGTAACTCTTGTTAACTTCTTTTTCAGCTTGTCTCAATAATTTGTTTGGGTCAATGTCATATTTATTATGCATTTCTTGGTGACTTTTTGCTGTCAAAGAGTTTTCGGTATCTGATAAGAGTTTTTGCGGATCCACCAAAACAAAATCAGCAGACTTTACTTGAAGGAGATGGTTTGTAGTTTCCTGCATGACTTTTTGATCTGATGCTATTGTATTTTTAGATTCTTCTGCCTTGTTTGAAATATAAACCGGTTGATCGCTTTCAGTATTATGAGTATTTACTATCATTTTAGTTGATGATGTTGCAGAACTTATTTTTGGTTGATTTTTATTTGTGGTTACTTTATCGGTTATGATTATTGGCAGAGATAGGTCTGATGTTTCGGAAGGCAAACTATTTTCGATCATTTGCTCCTTTTCAGAATTTATTGCTATTGTTTTTGCATTTTCTACAGGTAAAAGGAATAGAATTGAGAAAAATATTCCAAAAATAATCAATCCTACCGCAGCAGATGTTTTGAAAGCCAGGCGATAGATATAAGGTTTTCTTTTTTCCGATTGAGCTAATAACCCATCAAGTTTGCTCCATGCTTTCTGATCAGGATTTATCCTTCTGTTTTCGAAGTGATGTTTTATATTATTTTCTATATTCTTATCCATTATAAGTTTTATTTTCCTGATTGATCATATTTTGTAAAAGTCTTCTGGCATATGCCAATTGAGATTTGGATGTTCCCTCTGATATTTGCAGCATTTCTGCTATTTCCAGATGCCTGAATCCTTCTATAGCATAAAGATTAAATACAATTTTGCACCCTTCAGGCAGGCTGTCTATCATATTTTGGTAGTCATCCTTATACAATAAGTCTGCCGTTTGATGGGTGTCTGAGAGTCCATTCAAGATTTCCTCACCATATGGAACAGGTTTATTGGATCTGATAAACGATATACTTTCATTTATCGCAATTCTTCTTATCCATGCCTCAAAGTTTCCTTTTCTTTCGAAAGTATGCAGTTTTGAAAATATTTTCATAAATGCTGCGATCATAACATCTTCAGCCTGATACATATCGGGAATATATTGCCGACAAATACTGAGCAATCTTGGTGAAAATCTATTAAAAAGTTGTTTTTGGGCCATTCGATCCTGCCTGACAGATAAATCAATGATACTGAACAAATCCTGATTGATGTCTACAACCTTCACAATATATCGGTTTATTTCTTTAAATTGGTGAAACTTTTATGCTTTAATACTTCAATGACGGTCTAAATATGAAATTGGTTGTAAAATGGTTGTTTTTTTCTGCTTTTATTTTTTTCAATTACTCAATGATATATGGTTTTCAAAAATGTGGGTCTATCCCATTTTTTCATTCAATTGTTATAAAATTCCTTTTGTCTCTTTAAAGGGATGGGATGGGGTATAACAAAAGGGGATTTTTATTAAAGTGTAATTTTGGGAGACACCCAAAAATTTTGATTTTCAAATTCTCATTATTAAAGTCTGCTCCTGGAAAAAAATATTTTATTATAATCGGCCGTTTTTACCCCGCATCTAAATGAAAACAATTGATTACCAATTCTATAAAAACCCTTCTTTAGTTGACTATCCTTCTTTTTTAAATAGAATTTCACCTGAAAATTCCTCTGATATCTCTGTCATAATTAAGTTTTTATCATATATAGCGTGTAAGACAAATGGTTGTTGATTTGCCACAAACTGATAGATATATTTATCTGTGGATGGAATATCTGTTTTTAATAAATCTGATTTTTGAATCCAGTGAAATTCCCCTTCATCACAAGCAATTATTTCTACTTTTGGAATAGTAGCTATGTAAATGAAGCTTATCCAATTGTATGAAGTAGGAGATGTTTCTGATAGCAAACCACAAAATTTTATATCATTTATCTCAAGTCCGGTCTCTTCTTTAACTTCTCTCAACATGGCATCATATGGGGTTTCATATGGTTCTATTTTTCCACCTGGTGGCACAAACTTACCTTTATTTGGGTTTTTGTCCCTTTTTAGTAATAGAAATGAATCTCCGCAATCGAGAATACAAAAGACCGCCGCTCTTTTCAATCCATCCATAATCTGACAATAATTATTAGGTTATAAAAAATATGATAATCATGATAGCATTCTATTTCATGTCAAAGTTAATAAAAATATCTATACTGATTTTCAATATATTAGTTAATTCAAGTATTTATATAATTATAAAAATATAATACTAAAATATATATACATAAAATATGTTGAAAATAAGCGGATTATACTTTGTATTATTATGCAATGTATAAAATATAATGCTTTTTAAATGTGCGTAATTAGAAAATTGGCATAAAATTTGGAATTATTCCTATCGAGTAAAACCCCTAAATTGATTCAGGGTAAATCACCAATTTATAAAATTATTGAAAAATATGGTCGCGAGTTTTAGGAAACTGTTATATCTTCGCTTTGCCATTACAGAAGTAGGTATATACAATAGTCAATTTTTATTCATCCCAATTGTATGTAATTACTTAAAAAGAAATGTAATTAACGCACCCGTAAGATCATCATTGATCTTGACAAAAACAGTAAATTTTATGAACCTGAAAGCAATCTTTCTTTGTTTTTTTATTCTATTATTTTCAGCAAGTCATGCACAATCACTAAAACCAAAATCTTTGGTGGAGAATGCACGAAGCACTTTTCAGCAGGTAGAAGTTAAATTGTTTAATTTATCCTCTGAAAGAAATTCCATTAAAATACCGGACGAAATAAAAGAATATAGCATATTATCTATAGATAAACGAGCTATCCAATCTCTGACTCAATCGAGATCACCATTCATATCTATCAAAATTCCTCAGAATGGAAGAAATGACATCTCATTAGAACTAGTAGAAGTCAATCCATTTTCAGAGGATTTTATACTCAGGACGGCCCCTTCTATGCAGATCGTTTCATTCAATCACGGCAAGCACTATCGCGGGATTGTAAAAGGTCAAGAAAGAAGTATAGCAGCAATTTCAGTTTTTGACGATCAGATTGTAGGTATGATTTCTCATCCTTCTGCTACAGGAAATTTGGTAATCGGAAAACTTGAAAATGCCGACCAACACATCCTTTATCAGGATGATCAAATAGCAGATAAGAAAAAGGCATCTTGTCAAACGACAGATGACATGAAAGGCTACACCGATGAAGAATTAAGACATTCAAATACTGGCACCCGGGCACTTACAGATTGTGTAAGGCTTTATCTTGAGGTAGATTATGATATTTATACGAGCAAAGGATCCAATGTTACTAATGTAAATAACTATGTTGCAGGTATCTTCAACCAAGTCAATACTTTGTATGCTAATGAGCAAATCAAGACAGTTGTATCTGAAATTTTGGTCTGGACAACACCAAGTCCTTACAATTCCACAAGTTCTGATGGAATGCTGACTGCCTTTGGTAACCAAAGACAAGGATTTAATGGTGATTTGGCCATGCTTCTATCGTATAAAGCAAGTGGAGGTATTGCATGGGTAAATGGACTGTGCAGGACGAATCCTGACTATAGTATGAGCTACTCCGGTATACAAAGCACATATCAGAATGTACCAACCTATAGCTGGACAGTAGAAGTTTGCACTCATGAATTTGGTCACTTATTTGGCTCTCAACATACCCATGCATGTGTATGGAATGGAAATAATACAGCCATCGACGGGTGTTATTCACCTGAAGGATCATGTTCAAATCCGGGTTTACCTCCCGCTGCAACAGGAGGTACTATTATGTCTTATTGCCATCTTACATCAGTTGGTATAAAGTTCAGCAATGGATTTGGTACCCAACCAGGTAATGTTATGAGAAATAGTGTGAGTGCAGCGACATGTTTGCAGGCTTGCAACGGCGGTGGCGGAACACAATGTAATGAAGTATCAGTGACGCTTGAGCTTCGAACGGATACATATGCTAACGAAACCACTTGGGAAATAAAAAATAGCACTGGTGTAATAGTCAAGGCAGGAGGTCCATATTCATCAGGGAATACTTTACATAATATCAGCCTTTGTTTGCCTGCAGGCTGCAATTACACTTTTACCATCAAAGACCTCTATGGAGATGGGATTTGCTGTGCATACGGTAGTGGTTCCTACACTTTAAAGCAAGGTATAAATACAATTATTACGGGAGGGCAATTTGGTGCTTCTGAAACGAAATCATTTTGTACTACAGGATCCGCAGCATCCAACCTCGCCCTGAGTACAGCCACAGGAAGTGCCGGTGAAGCTGCAGGCTCAGCATCCGTTGGTGTCACATCAAATGTCTCGTGGACTGCAAGTTCAAATGCCACTTCATGGTGTACAGTGACCCCTGCCAGTGGAAGTAATAACGGTACTCTATCAATAAATTACACTGCAAATACAACGATTACAAGCCGATCAGCGACTGTCACTGTGACTGGTGGAGGTATTACAAAAACCTATCTTTTAACACAAAGTGGCAGCACTCCTGCACCAAATCTTAACCTTAGTGTTTCCACAGGAAGTGCCGGTGAAGCTGCGGGCTCCGCATCTGTGAGTGTCACATCAAATGTCTCGTGGAATGCAACATCCAATGCCACTTCATGGTGTACAGTGACTCCTTCTAATGGCAGTAATAATGGTACTCTTACTGTCAATTACTCAGCCAATGCAACAACTACAAGCAGATCAGCGACTGTCACTGTGACTGGTGGAGGTATTACAAAAACCTATCTTTTAACACAAAGTGGCAGCACTCCTGCACCAAACCTTAATCTAAGTGTTACCACAGGAAGTGCCGGTGCCGCTGCGGGCTCAGCATCCGTGGGTGTCTCATCTAATGTCTCGTGGACCGCAAGTTCAAATGCCACTTCATGGTGTACTGTGACCTCAGCTAATGGCAGTAATAATGGTACTCTTACTGTCAATTACTCAGCCAATGCAACAACCACATCAAGATCCGCTACGATCACTGTGGTAGGTGGAGGTATCACCAAAACTTATATTTTGACACAGGCAGGAACAGCGGCACCCACTTGCAATGATGGTATTCAAAACGGCAATGAAACAGGAGTAGATTGCGGTGGTTCTTGCTCTGCATGCGGTTCGTGTATTTCCATTGTATTAGAAATCAGAACTGATCAGTATCCTTCTGAAATTTCGTGGAATATCAAAAATCCAGCAGGTGCGATTGTAGCAAGTGGAGGTAATTACCAGGCAAGCCATACAGTCCACACTCACCCACACTGTCTTCCGGCTGGTTGTTATACACTCAACTTGTTGGATGGTTATGGAGATGGCATTCTGGCACCCGGATACTATAAAGTAACTCAGGGCACAACTATATTGGTCAATAATGAAGCTTATGAGTTATCCAAAACTGTCGACTTATGTGTAGGTAGTAACAACAATCCGCAACTTGCATTGAGTACCAGTACTGGTTCTGTTGGTGCTGCTGCCGGTGTTGCATCGGTTGGCGTCACATCCAATGTTACATGGACCGCAAGCTCGAATGCCACTTCATGGTGCACTGTGACCCCTGCTAATGGTAGTAACAATGGTAATCTAAGTGTAAATTACTCAGCTAATGCAACAACCACATCAAGATCTGCTACGATCACTGTAGCAGGTGGAGGTATCACCAAAACTTACATTTTGACTCAGGCAGGAACTGCAGCACCCACTTGCAATGATGGTATCCAAAACGGCAATGAAACCGGAGTAGATTGCGGTGGATCTTGTGCTCCATGTAGCAGTGGAGGTCCGGTCGTAATGGCGGGCAATTATTTCGAAACAGGATGGGACGGATGGATCGATGGTGGATCAGATTGTTTTAGATATCAAGGTTCATTCTCACCTGAAGGCCAGTATTCTATCAGGATACGAGATAATTCAGGATCGGAGTCCACCATGACTTCTCCAGTATATAATTTGACTCCTTATAGCTCTGTTTCCATTGAGTTTAAATTCAGAGCAGTAGGAATGGAGTCAGGTGAAGATTTTTGGATAAGATATTTTAATGGGACTACCTGGAGTACTGTAGGTACTTTTATCAGCGGATCATCATTTGCCAATAACCAATTGTACACCATCAACATCACCTTGACCGGACAATTTCCGAGCAATGCTCAGTTCAGTTTTCAGTGTGATGCTTCAGAAAATGATGATGAAGTGTACATCGATGCTGTAATCATAAAAGGAAATACAGGTTCTAATCTGATAGAAGAAGTGATCACCATAAAATCAGAAAACACTATAGTGCTAGCAGATGAAAGAATAAATGATATGATTCTCTCACCTAATCCTGCAGATAATATGGTAAAAATAAAACTATCAGAAATACCAAAATTAATAAGAATCATTAATATGTCCGGTCAGTTGATGCATATACCGGTAGATATTGAACAGAGTATAATTGATGTTTCTGCCCTGAAATCGGGAATATATTTCATACAAGCAGAAACTGATGAAGAGGTATTCACCCAAAAATTGATCAAAATCTAAGGAAAATATGGGCGTATCCCATTTTTTCATTCAATAGTTATAAAATTCTTTTTGTCTCCCTATAGGGATGGGGTAAAACAAAAGGAATTTTTATTAAAGTGCAATCTTGGGATACACCCGAAAACACTTGAAATTTTGGTCAGGAGCTTTCTTCATTCATATGGAGAAAGCTCTTTTTGTTATGTTTATTAGGTTCAAATATACTTGTGTGTATAACATATTGCACAAAAACGTTTATGCTCTTCTCAACCCCTGCCTGACTACATAGGCAGGCAGGCTCATTCCCTAAAGAGCCTGCCAAGCTATACTTGAGACGACCCGCCTTCTTGTACTTATCAAAGCGCTGCACTCCCCTTTAGGGGTCGGGGGTTAGCAGGACATTATTATTTAAAAAAAATGCAATATGTTATACACACTATATACTCTGAATAAGTCCCCAATCCATTCAAATAGAGTATATTTGTGCATTATATTAAAAATGACGAGAATGATCACAAATATTGAAATCGCTGACAAATACAGGAACTACATATTTTTCAGCTTATACCTGATATTCCTTTGTACAGGATTTAATGGATATACACAGCCCGTTTTTCCCGCTCCCGGAGTAGTATTCAATGATCAGGTTGTCACAAGAATTGATATCCGAATAAATGAAGACTCTTTGAAGACATTACTATTACCCGCAAATGAAAATTCTGATTATGAGTATCCGGCTGATTTTTTCTGGAATGATGGTAATAAAAAAGATACAGTACTTAAAGTAGGTTTTAGATTGAGAGGAAATACATCAAGAAAGGCGGCAAAAAAATCATTTAAGGTTAAGTTCAATCATTTCGGAAGCAATAAGTTTCATGGACTATCAGATTTGAATTTAAATGGAGAACATAATGATCCTTCAGTCATCAGATCAAAATTGTGCTGGGATCTGATGACCATGGCAGGCATCGAAGCTCCCAGAAGTAATCATGTGTCACTCTATATCAATAATCAGTATATGGGATTGTATATCAGTGTGGAACACATAGACAATGATTATTTTGAAGCCAGAAGAAAAGATCCTGAAGGCCAATTGTTCAAATGTTTCTATGGGGCAAATTTCGTGTATAAAGGCACAAACCCATCCAGCTACGGTAAATCGGTATATCAGCCTGAAAATAATGAAACGAATCCTGATTACGCTACTTTTATCGAATTTATCAGATTGCTGAATGACACTTCAAATCCTGATTACGCATGCAATCTTGAAAAAGTATTTGATGTACATGGCTATCTTCAAAGGATGGCCATGGAAATTCTTACGGGCCATTGGGACAACCCCATATATAATAAAAACAATGCCTATCTGTATTATAATCCTACGACAGGAAAATTTGAATTATTGAGCTTTGATATTGACAATACATTTAGCGTGGACTGGTTCAATATCAACTGGGCTACTCGCAGTATTTATTCATGGGCACACCCCACTGATCCCAGACCTATCTACAACAATCTTCTCAAAGTACTGGAGTATAAAACGATCTTTGGTTATTATGTAAAAAAATATACTGATCAGTTCTTCAATCGTAGCTTTCTTGACCCATATATTGAGAAAATAAAAAACAAAATTTCACCTTTCAGGGTCAATGACGTGTATGCTTCTCTGGATTATGGGTATACATATGCAGATTTTTTAAAATCATACGAGTCAGCGACCGGCGCACATGTCAAAATGGGACTTAAAGAATATATTGGTACCAGAAACTCATCTGCAAAATCGCAACTGCAGGCTACAGATATAGTGCCGATTGTTGATCACTTAACTACAAAATGGACCAATACCTATGCCACTGTACAGTTTAATATCACTGGCCTGAGTGCTCTTCAAGTGAAGGCATATGTAAAAATTGGCGACAAAAACCAACAGTTTTCACTTAAGGATGATGGTGTGTTTCCTGATATCACAGCGGGTGATAATATTTACAATTGTGGGTTTGGCTTTGATGGAAAACCATCAACATCCCTATATCTGGAGGTGTCAGATCAACAAGGCAAAAACTCCCGATGGCCCCGATGTAATATGTACAGTTTTATCCTGGCAATAATGCTGTTCCGAAATTGATTGTAAATGAGTTTATGGCAGAAAATACCACCATTGCTGATAATGCCGGTGAATTTGAAGACTGGATTGAGATATATAATGCAGACAATAAATCTGTATTTTTGGGAGATAAATATCTTACAGACAAGGCCTTGTCACCTGATAAGTGGAAAATGCCGGACATCTCCTTGAGTCCTGGTCAGTTTTTATTGATTTGGGCCGATGAAGATCAGGAACAAGGAAACAATCACAGCAACTTTAAACTGAGTAAATCAGGTGAGTTTATAGGCATTTTCGATAGCAAGGCAAACAACTTTGCAGCAATAGATTCCTTCAGCTTTGGCCTTACTGAGACAAATAAATCCTATGGTCGATACCCTGATGGTATCGGACCAATAGTACCACTCAACATGGCTACCCCCGGAAAATCGAATGTATTGACCTCCACGAATGATAATATTTTCCATCTACTTAAAATTTATCCATTACCAGCTTCAGAATTTATTTTCATCGAAGGATTAGAAGAAGGTGATAAAATCAAGCTCTCAAATATTCTTGGATTATCAGTTTACGAAGGAAATAATTTTTCTGAAAATATAGAAAAAATACAAATCAATCACCTTGATAAAGGAATGTATTTTTTGTCAATAGAAAGAAATAAAAACATCATCAGCCGGCCTGTTGTACTTTTCTGATTTTCTTTCCAAAATTATACATGAAACGTGAAAATTATTTATTCTTCTTGATCATTCTTTTCTATTCTATTCATGAATATTGCCAGCAATAGAGAAAACCAAGGAATCTTTTATATGCTCATTGCGTCCTTCAGCTTTGCATTGACGGGAGCATGCGCGAGGTACTTGCGGGATGATATCAATCCGGTTCAGCTCGTCTTTTTTAGAAATCTGATAGGAGTTGGATTTATCCTTTACTCTATGTGGAAAGTACCCGTTGTCCAGATTGGTGGCAAACCATGGGTTTTACTTTTCAGAGGAGTCATCGGAACATTGGCGTTGTATTCCTTTTTTTATGGCATTTCCAATATTGGTCTGGCGATTTCCATAACCTACCAGCAATCATATCCGGTATTTTTGTCGTTATTTGCAGCCTGGTATTTCAAAGAAAAACTTAATGTTAAAGAGTGGGTTGCTGTATTTTTAGGATTTTTTGGCATATGTTTGATTTTTATTCCATCAGTTGATATCTCATTATTGACTACAAAACATCACCTGGTAGGGCTGTCAAATGCATTGATGACAGGTATGGCTTATCTTAGCATCAGAGAGTTAAGTCAATTTTATGATCAACGTTCTATTATTTTATCATTTATGGCATCAGGTATTGTGCTGCCTGTTTTTTCAATGTTGCTGGGACAATGGATGGAACCTGGACATTTTGATTTTTTAATATCTGATATTGATATACCAATTGGGCTTGATTACATTGTGATACTTCTTATGGGTCTTGCAGCCCTGATAGGCCAGATTTATCTCACCAAAGCATTTTCTTATCAAAAAACAGGAGTTATTGCGGCAGTGGGATACAGCAATATAGTATTTTCTGTAATTTTAGGAACATTTCTGGGAGATGCCTTTCCAGATGCACTGAGTCTTTCAGGAATATTTTTAATAATAATTTGTGGTGTTATGATAAGTTTTAACACAAAACCAAAATAGTAATATATTTGCACCTTAAACCATTAAAATGAAACGCAGGGATTTTTTCAAAAACACTTCTATCGGTTTGGCTTCATCATCTTTCATTCTTCCTGGTATGGCATTTTCTCCACCCAATGTGGAAGATTTTGCCTTAGAGAAGGGTAAAAAAGCCAAAAATATCATTTTTATGGTCAGTGATGGGATGAGTTCGGGTACGCTCAATATGGCCGATGTGTTTTTGAGGATGAAAGAAGGCAGAGGTAGTCATTGGTTGGATCTATACAGGAACAACAGAGTAAACAGAGGCTTGATGGATATGGCATCTGCCAATTCTGTCATCACAGACAGTGCCGCGGCGTCTTCATCATGGGGTGGAGGTGTAAGAGTGAAAAACGGAAGATTGAACATCGGTCTCAATAATGAGGAGTATATGCCTATACTTCAGAAGTTCAAAAAGGCCGGGAAAAAAGTCGGCTGTGTCACCACAGTGCCTATCACACACGCCACTCCGGCAGGTTTTTGTGTTAACTCCAAATCCAGAGGCGATCAGGAAGAAATCGCTAATAAATATCTTGCTCTAAAATTTGATGTGATGCTGGGCGGCGGTGGCAAATATTTTGATAAAAGAAAAGATGGACGCGATTTATATAGTGAATTTCGTACATCTGGATATCATGTTGTCAATGATAAAACGGCGATGGCGGCTATAGATAGTAAAAAACCTGTGCTTGGAGTATTTGATGAAGAAGGATTACCTTATGATCTAGACAGAATGCATGACCCTGCCTTTGAAGCAAAGGTGCCCACTATCGCAGAAATGACAAAAAAGGCGATAGACCTGATGAAGGATCATAAAAATGGATTTGTCATGCAAGTGGAAGGAGGAAAAGTTGACTGGGCAGCTCATGCCAATGATGCTGCGGGTCTCATATACGATCAGATAGCATTTGATCATGCCATAAAAGTAGCCCTCGACTTTGCTGAAAAAGATCGAAATACGTTGGTCATCATAACTTCCGATCATGGAAACGCCAACCCCGGATTATATTATGGCGATAAGGCAGACAAAAATTTTGAAAAACTCTTTCATTTTAAGTTTACCAATAATTGGGTATTGATGGGGCATCAAAAAGATGGTTCTGTTGCCGAACTTGTTGAAAGAATCCATTTAGCTCAGGGTTATAAAATGAATGATGACCAAATAAAATTTGTATTTGACAAATATCAGGCTCAATCTTCAGAAGGTACTTATAATGAATACAAATTGCCTTTCAGGGAATATGCCATGTATCAATCAGAACATACTTCTTGTGCTTTTGGAGGTACTGAACATTCTGCTGACTTTACAGAACTGGCTATGTTTGGCCCCGGAAGTGAAAAAATGAAACCATTCATGAAAAACACCGATATGCACACTTTTCTACTCAATGTAGCACATGTCGAAAATAAGTTTTGACTATTTGTAATCCTTTACCACAAGGCAATGTATCTTGAGTATAAAATAATATAAGACAGGGCAGTATTCCTACCAGTCTTTTTTACCTTTCGTCGGCTTTCCATCCACCCGGCGCAGTTTTTGCTGGACCTTCTTTTCTTCACTGTCCATGATTTCCAGGAGTTTCTGAGCATCCTGTTTGCTCATTTTATTCTCACTTTGTGCCGGTTGCTGCTCCTTATTTTTATTTTGATCCTGCTGCTCCTGATTTTGGTTATTCTGATCCTGATTGTCTTCTTTTTTATTCTCTTGATTGTTTTGATTTTGCTGATCTTTTTGATCTTTTTGATCTTTGTTTTGATCCTGATTGTTTTTATCTTTTTGCTGTTGATTTTGCTGTTTTTTCAGTTCTCTGCGGGCCAAAGCAAGGTTTTCTTTTGTTTCAATATCATCAGGCTGATATCTCAATGATTTTTTATAAGCGTCAATACTTTCTTTATATTGCTGTTTTTTATACAGCGCATTACCTAAATTGTGGTAAACTAATGCTTTCTCCTGATTGGTATTGGCTTTGGATGCGGCATCTTCATATTTTTTGATAGCTTCTTCATACCTTTCCTGACTCATGAGTGTATTTCCCAGATTGAAAGTGGACTTTAGTGATGGCTTTTGTGTTTCAGCTTTTCTGTATTCCGTCTCAGCTTCGGCATATTTTCCAAAGCCATACAGCATGTCACCATTACGCAGGTTTTTATGGGCCGATTGAGCATATATTTCTGCCGAAAGGGTGAAAAAAAATATGATGATCAGATAGAAATATTTCATGCGTTTGATTTGACTTTAATGATACCGGATGATCTCAAAAATTCGAAAATGAATAAAATCACCGCCAGGGCAAGAAAATATTGGTAAAAACTTCTGTATTCTGTAAATGATTTGACTTCTACAGCTCTTTTATGAATTTTACTCAGTTGTACATTGATATCTTTGATGATCACATTATTATCATTTTCCAAAAGATATGATGTACCATTGCCTTTTTCAGCAATGTCATCCAGCAATTCTTTATTGATCATAGATTTTACCGGATTACCTTCTTCATCTGTTTTGTATTCTTCACGACCTTCATTGATAGATGGTATAAAACTTCCTTCGGCAGTTCCAGCACCCACAGTAAATACACTCCAGCCTTTCTCAACGGCCTTTGTGGTCATATCAGTCGCATTGTCGTCATGATCTTCACCATCTGAGATGATCACAAGAGCTCTTTGATTTTCTTCCTTTACACTTCTGGTAGCAAGGTCT
This sequence comes from Saprospiraceae bacterium, assembly GCA_016718205.1. Classification (GTDB taxonomy): domain Bacteria; phylum Bacteroidota; class Bacteroidia; order Chitinophagales; family Saprospiraceae; genus OLB9. Next base: position 29,670 of record JADKEB010000016.1, on the reverse strand, counting down.
ATTGCTGCACCTATTGCTGTACCCTGCGTTCCTGCCATATCAGTAGTAGCACTTCTGGCAAACAACAGGGCCGCGGCATAGTCGGTAGTGAGCGGCATCTGCAGATATGCTCCGCCGGCAAATAATATCAACCCCATCTGGTCGCCTTGGCGAGATTGTATGAATTGTTCTATAAATCTCTTAGCTTTTTCCAGTCTCGATGGGCTGATATCTGTCGCATTCATACTTGCAGAAATATCAAGTGCCATGAATATGTCAATATTTTCAACTTTGACTTTTTCTTTTTTCATACCGTATTGTGGATTAGCCAATGCTATGATCAGTAGTAACAATGCAAATGCCCATATAATAAGGCTCATCAGAGAAGCTGCTTTCCCGAACATCAATCGACTCACAAGTGCCGGTGATCCGAAGATATTTCTTCGTTTTTTTACTACATTATTGGCCAAATACCACAACCCCGCCGCCATCGGTATGAGGACTAATAAGTAAAAAGCATCGGAATTTTCAAATCTGAACATGGTTAATAACTTAATGGCCTCAACAATAATTCTTTCAAAATCCAAAATATACATAACAGTATGCCACCTGCTATTAAAAAAATATAAAACTCATCTTTATATCTTTTGTAGACATTGATTTCAATTTCAGTCTTTTCCAGTTTATCGATTTCTGAATAGATATTTTCAAGGCTTTGTTTGTCTACTGCTCTGAAATATTTGCCTTTGGTCATTTCAGAAATCTGTTTGAGCAACTCCGTATCGATCTCTACCCTTGCCATGGCAAACATGTACTCACCATTGCTCATCCTATTGATCGGTGATAATGCCTGACCCATCGATCCTACTGCGATAGTATAGACCCTGACATCATATTTTTCTGCAATCTCCGCAGCGGTGACTGGGTTGATGTAACCTGAATTATTGACTCCATCAGTGAGCAGGATGATGATCTTTGACTTTGCTTTACTGTCTTTGAGCCTGTTTACAGCTGTGGCGAGGCCCATACCGATAGCGGTTCCATCCTGCAACATGCCTACTTGTAAGCTCGATAGAAAATCTATAACTATATTGTGATCTGTCGTGAGGGGACATTGTGTAAATGCTTCTCCCGAAAATACTATTAACCCTATGCGGTCATGTGCTCTTTTGCCAACAAACTCCTTTGCAACTAGTTTGCTTACTTCCAGACGGTCAGGATTAAAGTCCTTGGAAAGCATACTGCTGGAAAGATCCATCACCAGCATGATATCGATTCCTTCTGCCTTGACTTTCTCCTCTTTCAAGCTCAATTGTGGTCTGGCAAGTGCCAATATTAATAATGATAATGCTGTAAAAAAAAGCACCGGTAGATATTTGTGTACTTTTTCTTTCCAGGAATGAATACCGTCCAGGGCACTGAGATCCGGCATTTTTAGGAATGGCTGAGTACTTTTTCCTGAAAAATACTGCAGCCAAATCAATAGCGGAACTATGGTCAAAGCCAATAGCCACCAGGGTGATGCAAAATGCAGATTTGTCAGATATTGGATCATATTTCTTTTCCTGTTTGCCGGGTTTCTTTAGTATTTTCAACAAAGGATACTGCCTTTTGCATAAATGAATCATGGATGTTTTCTTCAGGGGTTGCTTTGGCAAATTTGACAAGATCAGCTATCTGAAGTATGTTTATCAACTCCTGATTGTACTTTTTATCAAATAGCGCATTGGTCAATGACCGCATCACTTCATCTGTAGTCATTTCAGGTGCGTTGATGCTATAGCGTTCCATAAGATAAGTTCGTATGATGTCAGTTAGCCCGGATTGATACTCTTTGATCAGTCCTTGTTGCCACAATTGTTGAGCTTCCAGTTTTCTGAGCTCCATGATAGCCTTCTCATGGCATGGAATGATGATTTCTTCGATCTTAGGGATTTCTTTTGGTTTTTTATGCTTCAATCTATAAAAATAATGCCCTACTATTGCCATCAACAATAAAGCAATTAAGATATATAAATACACAAGATAATCCGAAAAATCGGCTTTCTCCCTTATGATATCCTTTATGGGGTTGAATATCACAGTATCCTTTTGCATCAATCTTTGAGGCAGATGTATATTTAATACTGCCGACTCTCCGGGAGTGTTGATGTTGTCAGATTCCTTGAAGATCGGATCGGGTGCAGGTATACTGAATTGTCCAGTGTTATATATAGCAATGGTGATTTGATTGGAAATGATATTCTGGCCACTTTGTTGAGTTATTTTTATTTTATCAGCTGGTACAGGTGTCTCAATACCTTCATGTTTCCAATCTCCAAAAGAAAGAATTTCGATATCTGCAAGTGCTTCCATCGATATGGTGTCCTGCAGGTAGATTTGGTTTTTTATTTGTTTGTAAAGCGAAAAATTCAGTCCTGTAAATGTTTTGTCCCCAGGTAATACGACTCTGATGTCCAATAAAACCGGGTCGCCTAATCCTGCAGAATCTACAGAAATTTTTACAGAAGATGCTGACTGAGCATATAAAATATCAGGAGTGAGAAGCAACCAAAACAACAATATAGCAAAAATATTTCTACTCTGTATCATCTTTTTGCTCTCCTTTTGAAAAATACCTGAAATGCTTTTACATAATCATCTTCGGTAGAGATGGTGATCACATCACTTTTGGCTGATGCAAAGTATTTTGAAAATCTATCCGATGATTTTTTAAATTGAGATTCATAAGCCGCTCTGACGATGGGATTTGAAGTATCAATGATGCGCATTTTGCCTGCCTCTTCGTCCTGCACATTGATCAATCCAGCATCAGGCAGCGACTGTTCCCTTTTGTCATAGAGTCTTACTCCTATGATATCATGTTTTTTCGCTGCAATGGTTAGAGCCTGATCATAGTTGTCTGCTATAAAATCGGAAAGAACAAATGTTATGGATCTTTTCTTTTGAGTATTGTTCAGAAACATCAGTGCTTCGCTGATATCGGTCTTTTGCTGACTTGGGGTAAAATTGATCAGTTCTCTGATGAGTCTAAGTATGTTTTGTTTACCTTTTTTTGGGGGCAGATATTTTTCGACGTGATCTGAAAACAAGATTGCTCCTACCTTATCATTGTTTGTCAATGCTGAAAATGATAATACAGCTGCCATTTCTGTTATAACATCACTCTTAAATGCCGATGAAGTACCAAAATATACCGATGCCGATACATCAATGAGCAACATGACAGTCAGTTCTCTCTCCTCATCAAAAATCTTAATATGCGGACTACCTGTTCTGGCTGTTACATTCCAGTCAATGTTGCGTACATCGTCACCATAATGATAATCTCTTACCTCACTAAATGCCATACCCCGACCTTTAAAAGCAGAATGGTATTCGCCGGAAAATACGTGTTTGGTCAGATCTTTGGTTTTGATCTCCAGCTTCCTGACTTTTTTTAGCAATTCTGTAGTATCCATACGAATCAGTGTTGACTATTAAAAATTATACCTTGGTCTGAGATATTGACGAACTTTTTTATATGGTATGATGATTTCTTTTTCGCCATAAATAGTGTTAAACTGTGTGGAAAATGATATTCCCGTTTCCTTGAGACATATTATACCGAAACTTTGGTTATTAAACCATGATCTAACATCCGGATGCCAATTGGATACTTGTACAATTTCGGGTATAAGTGTGTAGAAATATGCTTTGCTGTCAAATTTACTATCAAAAATATCCTGCAGTCTTAATTCCTTGCCATATCTGATATCATAGATGAATGGAATTTTTTCCGTTTTCGTATTTAGTGATGATTGCATATATATCAATCCGCTGATGATATCATTTTCATAAAGTTCTACTTCGATCCAGCCATCGGCACTTTGCATCCACCTTTCATTACTGCCGGCTTCGTCAGGATGGGTGGATTTAAACTTTTTGATGTTATCACCCAGCCACGTTTTAAAGAATGAATTGATCCATGTATCAAACCTTTTGCTTCTGGTAAGCGGTGTAATGCATTCCATCCTGCTATGGAAATCAGCATAGGCATAATTCGTAAATTCTACGGACTCATCCAGTTGGAGAGATGATACAACTTCTGCTTCGTTTTCTTCGGGATATATGATGTCTATTTTGTCAAGGTTGGATGTGTCTATCATGATCCATTTGTCGGAAAGAATAGTGCTGTCTATTCCCATAGTAATCAGTTCGACTCTTAAACCCTTAGCTTGGGTTTCTTTCAACACCCGTAAATTGGCCTGATCAGTGTACTTCCAGATAAATTTACCAGGCTCTCTTTTGATTTGGATGTTGTAAGATTTTTCAGCCATGGTTCCTTTGTAGTTCCTTAACCATTGGTTTGAAATTCTTGCATCGGGAATAAAATCTTCAAATGCATTAACAAAAGAAAATTTGAAGGGAAATCTCAGATTTTTATCCTTATTTTGCCAATAGCCATCAAAGGTTGTGCCGTCATATGTACCATCGATAAATCCCGTGAGCCTGGACTCTCCGTTCATTTCTGCCAGCCTGAGATCTTGATCCTGGTTTAGTCCATCAAAAAAGAAAGTCGTATTACTGCTTCTCAGTGTATAAAGTCCTTTGCAAGTATGTCCATCTGTACCAATGATCATATCTGCCGCATGTCTGTTGTCGATCAATCCACTAAGGTAATTGATCCAAAGGTTTTTTGTATTGGATGGAAACATATTTCTCACATCTGTCTTGGTATATGCTACCTGCCCGGATACCGGAGTCACGGAAATCGGGAAGCACAAAGCAAGACATAAAAATGGGATAATATATATTTCTAAGCGATACATCATTACATTATGGTACTGGAATAGTATTGATGACCTTGTTGATGATATCTTCGTGAGTGACGTTTTCGGCTTCTGCCTCATAACTTAGTCCTACCCTGTGTCTCATGACATCTTTACATACATTTCTGATATCATCGGGAAGTACATAACCTCTTCTTTGCATAAATGCGTGCGCCTTTGCGGCTAAGGCAAGATTGATACTTGCTCTCGGTGATGCACCATAACTCAGCAAAGGCTTAAGGCTTTCCATCTTGTATTGTTCGGGAAATCTAGTGGCAAAAACTATATCTATGATGTAGTTTTCGATTTTTTCATCCATGTACACTTTTTTGACGGACTGCCGGGCTTTGATGATAGAAGCAGGGTCAACTACTGCATTTATTTTCTGAGTGATTTCTCCCAAGATGTTTTTTCTGATGATTTGTTTTTCTTCTTCCTTTGATGGATATCCGATATTTACCTTTAACATAAAACGGTCTACTTGTGCTTCAGGTAGTGGATAAGTACCTTCCTGTTCTATCGGGTTTTGTGTCGCAAGAACTAAAAATGGCTCTTCCAGTTTATACGTTTCTTTGCCAATGGTGACCTGTTTTTCCTGCATGGCCTCCAGCAATGCACTCTGTACTTTTGCCGGTGCTCTGTTGATTTCGTCAGCAAGGATAAAATTGGCAAAAATGGGACCTTTGCGCACAGTAAATTCATTTTTTCCGGGATTGTATATCATAGTACCTATGATATCCGATGGCAGGAGATCGGGAGTAAACTGTATCCTATGAAAATCAGCATCAATGGCAGAAGCCAGTGTTTTGATAGCCAGAGTCTTGGCCAATCCTGGTAAACCTTCCAATAAGACATGACCTTCGGCCAGCAGTCCAAGCATAAGTCTGTCAATCATGTGCCTCTGCCCTACCATGACTTTGGTTGTCTCTGCATTCAGTACTTCCAGGAAAGCACTGTCTATGTATATTTGCTGGTTTAATGCTTCTATATCCACAGATGTCTGTATCATATTGCTCTATTTTTTTAAAATTTATAGTTAAAAGTTTATTGAAATGCTTTGTCCGCGAAAACAGGGGTGCAAATATCGCAAAAATATTTGATTGAAGGCTTAATCCCTGTCGCAATAACTAAAATCGTGTTCTTTAATTTTTGCATTCCTACTCTAAAATGGAAGCGCAAAATTAGGAATCTTAAAATCAGACTTATGAATCATTGTTTTTTTTAACTAAATCTTAACTTCATATGTTATTGAATGGAATAATATGTGAATTTCGACGATGAGAATGAATATTTTTAAGACCTTCATCACCCTAACCCTCTTGTTTTCAACTTGTTTGCAGAGCTTTGCTGAAGATAGTATCAGAAACGTTGTGATTGTCATGAGAATACCAACTTATAACGCTAAGATAAAATATTTGGATGCTCAAATAAGCAAAAAAGATATTTCAGCAAAAAAAAGAAATGGTTTTTTAAAAATAAAAAAAGAAACAGAGCAACAGAGAGATAAATATTTCAGTTTAGTTTATGAAGCATTTAATACATATTATACTGCAACAGAGGTATATTTTGTACCTGATACTTTATACAAAAATCTGCTCAGGGGTGAAACAAAAGTATACATATCAACTGCCAGAGAAATCACTCATATTGATTTGAAAAATAAAAAAACCATGTTCATGATTCAGGGTAGGGATGAGTATCAGTTATTGCTGACAAATCAGGAACATATGAGACCTGAATTTCCGTGGCCGTACAAAAAGGGTACATTTCTTGGTGCCATCAAATCACTGATAAATAAAAAATCGTACATCAAAGAACAGGTCAGTTGGTTTGACAAGGAAATGATGAAAGCAATAAATCTTTACAAAATAAGGCAATAGCAAATGAAAAGAAGAGTAGAAATGAAAACGACAGGTAGCTTTTGGGTATCAGTGTTTATTTTTGTTTGTATGATGTACTCGTGCAAACCAGATAAGGAAACTAGAGCACAAAAGATTTCTGACATCAAAGAAGAAACAGCTAAGAGCACACAGGCCGATGAAACACCCTCTCCATCGGTAGAAAAGAAGGAAGAACCAGTAATTCTTGAAACAAAAAGTGAGGCCATACCTGAAGAATGGAAGGAAATCACTGAAAAAAGCGGAATGGTCCTCGATATCAAATATGCTGATGATGACAATTTTACAAAAAAGCAGATATACGACTGTGGCAGATGCTTTTTAAGACCTGAGGCGGTATCTGCCATCAGCAAAGTCCGGAAGGAATTGCAGGATTCTTTTGGCTACAACTTAAAATTGTTTGATTGTTTCAGACCACAACCATACCAGCAAAGACTTTGGGACGCTGTACCCAATCCTGACTATGTTACGCCACCAGCCAAAGGGTCGATGCACAGCAGAGGGCTGGCAGTAGACCTAACCGTCATTGATGATTCAGGTGATGAACTGGATATGGGTACACCTTACGACCATTTGGGCAAAGAAGCTCATACTGACTACAAGGGGCACGCTCCGCAGGTTTATAAAAATCGCGAAATCCTTAGAAAGGCAATGGAAAAATATGGGTTTAAAGGAATTCGTACAGAGTGGTGGCATTACAGCTACAGAGGTAAGTCCTATCCATTGGATGCGTGGGTATGGCCTTGTAAGTGATGTATACTCAATGAAATAGTAATCAATAATGTACTTTTTTAATTTCCTTCATTAGTAGTGTGTTTAAATTTTTATGTTTGAGCGAAAGTGAGGAAATTTATTTTTGGACAAGATGACGGAATGGTCTTGTCTATAACGAGAGTCGAGTAAAATACTTTACTCAAAAAATCTGGTGTTCAAAGTCTCAGACTTTTGAACTTTTATCTATCGGTCTCATGACCGGAGTAAATTGTCCACAATCGGTCAAAGACCTTAAGATAGGTTCCGTCAAAGTCAGGTAAGACTTTGACAAACGAAAAAAATATAACGCTGGCCTGCCTTGCAGACAGGCAGGCTAAATTAAATTTGCCACTTGGAGCTAAATGATAAAAGTTTAAACATACTCTAAAGGCTTTTAGGAGTGGATTCCTATTTACTTCTTTTCAGATAGGAAAATACATAAGTGAATGTCAGCCATAACTCCCTAAAATAATGGGTTATGGCTGATATTAAGGTGAGTGAATCGCAGCCATAACTATATATTATAATGTGTTATGGCTGCTATTGCTTGCATATAATAACAGCCATAACTATATTTATTATACACTTATGGCTGCTATTCATTTGCATATTTGCAAAGAATGTTGTACATTTGCGCATAAATATCAAGCGATGGATTTTGTAGGTAGAAAAGAAGAGCTAAATCAGATAGATAGACTTATAAATAGCTCTAAATCTGAATTATGTGCTGTTTTAGGACGTCGGAGAATAGGTAAGACATTCTTTATCGAATATGCCATAAAGAGCCATCTTTTTTTCAAATTTACTGGTAAGTACGAAGCTCCTGTATCTATTCAATTAGAACGATTTTCCGCAGAGATTAAAACACAATTGAATTTAGGATATTTGCCCATTTTGGAGTCGTGGTTTGATGCTTTCAATTTATTAAAAAATGAGTTGAATTCTTCTCGGAAAAGAAAGAAAAAAGTCATCTTCCTGGATGAGTTTCCATGGATGTCCACCAAAAACTCTTATTTCATCGCGGCATTTGCAGATTTTTGGGCTTGGGCTGTGATGCAAAAAGACATCTTAGTTATTATCTGTGGATCAGCTGGATCGTGGATGATTAAAAACATATTTAAAAACAGGGGCTCTTTATATAACAGAGTCACAAGCAGAATGGAGTTAAGTCCATTTACCCTGGAAGAAGTAGCTCAATTCCTAAAAGCAAAACAAATAAACTACAATACTGATGCCATCATAAAACTTTATATGATCATGGGTGGCATCCCTTTTTACTTGGACCAATTGGATGTATCCGAAAGCCTTGACCAAGCTATAGACAGACTCTTTTTCAGAAAAAAAGCAATCCTTAACCTGGAGTTTGATGAGCTCTTTGTTTCGTTATTTGGCAGCAGCCACACTTACGAGCACATTGTAAAGATCCTGAGTGAACACACTTATGGCCTTGATAGAAACACCATATCCAAATTAAGTAAAATATCATCAGGAGGAACATTGAGCAACAATATAGACGAACTCGAAGCAGCCGGATTTATTACACATTATGTACCCTATGGAAAATCCAAAAGAGATATCATCTATAAGCTTACAGACCCCTATGTCCTGTTCTATCTGAAATATGTACAGAAAACAGAAGTAAGAACTAAAAATGTCTGGCATTACCTGACCAATACACCTTCATGGTATGCGTGGAGTGGACTTGCATTTGAGAATTTATGTATGCTGCACATACCTGAGATAAAACAGCAACTTGGTATCACAGGTGTATTCAGCACAGAATCTGTATGGAGACACAAAGGCGACGATACGATGAGTGGAGCTCAAATAGACTTACTCATTGATCGGTCTGATAAGATCATCAATATTTGTGAAATAAAATACGCTCCTGAAAATTACGTCCTTGACAAAGATTATTATACAAAATTACAAAACAAAATAACTTCATTTAAACATTTTACCAAGACGCGTAAAGGTATCTTAGTAACTTTTATCACACCATCAGGCCTTTTTGAGAATAAGTATTCCATAGAGCATATGAGAAATCAGGTCGTCATGGGTAAGATATTATAATAATGAATGCCAGCCATAACACACATTATTATTCAGTTATGGCTGTCATTCATAAGATACAATAGCAGCCATAACTACCAAAATATAGGAGTTATGGCTGCTATTCAAATCTAATGGTGGGTATTAAATTCAAAGTCGTTTAGTTAAGACCTCTTTATGAAGTCTTTCCCTTGTAAGGGAAAGATTTAGATAGGGTAAAAACAAAGAAAAAATTCTTATCTAAACGACATTAGTATTAAAGTAGAAATTATGCCAATATCCCCTGCATACAATTTAAGCATTGATGTATTAGTAAGAAGCCAGGCGTTTGTGAGTCAATTCGTCATTGCGAAGCATGGATTTAAGAAAAATTGTTAAAAATATCATGCCAATACCCAAAAGTTCAAAAGTTAATCTTAGTTTTGATTTCGATTTACTCTTTATATAATTTCTCTTGATTATAAATACCGAAATCACCACAAATTTTATTAGTCATGAAGTCACATTTTTTTTCCACACTATTGCTTGTAGCATTTGCAACCTTGTCATTTTCTTTACAGGCACAGGAGCAACCTTTTATTATCAAAGGAAAATTTTCAGAATTTCAGCTCGCTGAAAAAGTATATATTCAGTATGTGTACAATAAGAGCATGGTCAAAGATTCTGCCGCAATAATGGACAATATGTTTGAATTTTCAGGAAAAATAGATGCTCCTGTCAAGGTCCAGCTCCATATCCCGACATATGAAAAATCCAAAGCTGCCACGGATTTTTTTATTGAGCCAAGTCAAACCACAGAAATTGCTGTGACAAAATACCCAAAAGAAGCCAGTATTACCGGTGGAAAAGTACAAAATGACTATTTGGACCTTAAGTCAAAGCTCACTGCCTATGATGATAAGTATAAGGCTACTGTAGATGAATACATGAAGTTTAAGGATGCCAAAAATGAAGAAGGAATGAAGAGACTTGATGTTGTTTTTGATGAACTTTCCAAAATGAAAAAGCAGGTGCTGAGCGGATTTATCAAAAACAAACCCGATTCCTATGTTAGCTTTTCATCATTACTTGATATTTCTTACATGATAGATGAGGACTTTCTGGCCATGTATGATTTGCTGGCACCTGTTCATAAAGCATCTTCTAAAGGTAAAGAACTGCAAAGTCAGATAGAAAAAACAAAAAAAACGTTTGTTGGTCAGTCCATTATGCCATTTACGCAGAAAGATACATCAGGTGTCGATTTTTCGATTGCCGCTCTGAAGGGAAAATATGTACTTATTGATTTTTGGGCAAGCTGGTGTGGACCATGCCGAAGAGAAAATCCCAACATTGTCAAGGCTTACAAAAACTACAAAGACAATAATTTTGAAATCCTGGGTGTATCTCTGGATGATAAAAGAGACAAGTGGATAGCCGCTATCCACAAAGATGAACTCAAATGGTATCATGTAAGCGACCTGAAAGGTTGGAAAAATGAAGTTTCTGAAATGTTTGGCATCAGATCTATACCTCAAAATCTGCTCATTGATCCTGATGGGAAAATAATTGCCCGCAACATCACAGGCCATGAGCTTGCCATTGCATTAACCAAACATTTAAAAGGATTATAATCACAATAAAAATGAAAAAATATTTTTTAAGTACCTTACTCTTATGTCTAATACAATTTGGTAATGCCCAGAAAATCAACTTGTTCAACGGAAAAGATCTGACAGGATGGACAGCGCACGGTACCGAAAAGTGGTACGTCGAAAAAGGAAACCTGATATGTGAAAGCGGTCCGGAAAAACAATATGGCTATCTTTCTACCAATGAATCGTACAAGAACTTTGATTTTACTGTTCAGTTCAAGCAGGAAAGCAATGGCAATAGTGGTGTCTTCTTTCGGTCAGGTATCGAAGGAGTGAAGATCAGTGGCTGGCAGGTAGAAGTAGCTCCACCAGATCACCATACCGGAGGCATCTACGAATCCTACGGACGTGGTTGGCTGATCAAACCTAATCCTACGCACGAAAAGTACCTTAAAGCAGACAAATGGAATACGCTTAGAATCCAAGTCATAGGCGATAAGGTTACCACATGGCTCAATGGCCACATGATGATAGACCTGAATGATGAAAAAATCGGCAAGGGTGAAGGATTCATAGCACTACAAATACATGATGGTGGTGGGATAAAGGTCCGATGGCGCAAATTTAAGATCAAGGTCCTGGATTGATGATGTTGGGACATACTTTTTTCTGCGATAAGTAAGATTTAAAGAGAAAATCATGAAACAGCATCTTGCGCATATTGCTATAGTGGTCGATGATTATGACAGAGCCATTGCATTTTATACAAAAAAATTGCATTTTGAACTGATAGAAGATACAAAAATGTCCGAAGAAAAGCGGTGGGTATTGGTCAGGCCCAAAGGAGCAAAAGAATGTTCACTATTGCTTGCAAAGGGTGTAAATGATGTACAAAAATCCAGGATTGGCAATCAAACAGGAGGTAGAGTTTTCCTGTTTTTACATACTGATGATTTTCAGAGAGACTATCAGAACCTTCTTAAAAACCAGATAAAAATAGTAAGGGAACCGAGCGTGGAAGAATACGGCACCGTGGCAGTCTTTGAAGATATTTATGGCAATCTCTGGGATTTGATTGAATCCAAAAAATCGGAATAAAACACCATTTATTAAAATAAAAAAATACAACCATGGGAATATTTTCAGCTTTACTTGGTAATGCAGGAACAGTAAGTCAAGACGAATTAGTCAAAAAATATGGACAACTGTTAATAGATTCTGAAGAAATAGAGCTGGGGTTTAAACTCATAAGAGATACATTTATTTTTACTAATAAACGACTCATTTTAGTGGAAATACAAGGTCTTACCGGTAGCAAAATAGAATATAAATCCATTTCTTACAAAAGTATCTCTCGCTTCAGTGTCGAAACAGCCGGTACATTTGACCTCGAAGCAGAACTGAAGATATGGGTATCGAGTGAGCTTCTGCCCAGTATCGTCAAACCATTTAACAAATCAGTCAATGTGTATGATGTGCAGAAAGTACTGGCACATCATGTATTGAAGTAACATACCATCTATGCCAACTTTGGAATAATACACCACGTAAAATTTGATGGGATAAATAAATTAAAAAGACGATAATTTTCTTTAATAAAAATTATGACTTCATTATACTCAAAAATCAGTATAATGGTTAAGCTATTTTTGGCAAAACAGTTTATTTTGAGTATACCAGAGATTGTGGCACCTTATTTTCCTATGCCAAAGAAATAGTTTTGATTGCAAGCTCATCTATTGGCACTGGTCTGGGACCTATGAGGCGTTCCAGATCAGACTTGAGCAATACTTCTTTTTCAAGAAGGGTAGTAGCCAACAAAGTAAGTTCTTCTCTTTTTTCTGTCAGCAATTCCTGAGCTCGTTTGTACTGCTCATCGATCAACTTTCTTACTTCATCATCTATGAGTCTTGCCGTTTCGTTGGAATACGGTTTGTTAAATTGGTCCTGTGACATGGCATAAAAAGAGACATTACCTACATTGTCATTCATACCATAGATGGTGACCATGCCGTAACCCATTTTTGTGACCTGATCGAGGTCATTTTGGGCTCCGGTAGATATTTTATCAAAAATGATCTTTTCTGCAGCCCTACCGCCCAGGGTCATACACATCCGGTCCAGAAGTTGTTCTGTACGAATGATATATTCTTCTTTCGGAAGATATTGGGCATAGCCTAAAGTACCCATACCTCGAGGGACAATAGTCACTTTGACCAATGGACTTGCGTGCTCGAGATACCAGCCGCAGATGGCGTGACCTGCTTCATGGAAGGCAATGATTTCTTTTTCCTTTGGTGAGATCAGTTTATTTTTCTTTTCAAGACCTCCTATCACTCTGTCGAGGGCATAATTAAAGTCGTCCAGATCTACCTCTGTTTTATTTCTTCGGGCAGCGATAAGTGCTGCTTCGTTACATATATTGGCGATATCAGCACCGGCGAAACCAGGAGTCATCTCGGATAGAACTGCCGGATTAATATCAGGACCTACTTTTATGGCCTTAAGGTGGACCTTAAATATTTCTTCACGACCGATGATGTCAGGTGGATCAATACCGATCTGTCTGTCAAATCTTCCCGGTCGAAGTAATGCACTGTCAAGGATATCAGGTCTGTTGGTGGCTGCCATCATGATCACACCTTTGTCTGTGCTGAATCCATCCATCTCTACAAGTAACTGATTGAGAGTGTTTTCTCTTTCGTCATTTCCTCCCTGTATGGCATTACGACCTCTGGCTCGGCCTATAGCATCTATTTCATCAATGAATACAATACACGGGGCTTTTTCCCTTGCTTGTTTGAAAAGGTCTCTTACTCTTGATGCTCCAACACCTACAAACATCTCCACAAAGTCAGAACCCGAGATAGAGAAAAAAGGTACACCTGCTTCGCCGGCAACGGCTTTTGCTAACAATGTCTTTCCTGTGCCCGGAGGACCCACCAGGAGTACACCCTTAGGTATTTTTCCACCCAATGAAGTATATTTTTTAGGGTTCTTAAGAAAATCTACCACTTCCATGACTTCTACTTTGGCTTCTTGAAGACCTGCCACATCAGCAAAAGTGATGTTTACCTTAGAGTTTTGGTCGAAAAGTGTAGCTTTTGATTTTCCTATATTAAATATCTGACCACCCGGACCACCGGCGCCTCCACCTACTCGCCGCATGATAAATAACCACAAACCTATCAACAGAGCAAATGGTAGTATCCAGCTGATGATCTGTCCGATGTAGTTGGTCTCTGTCTTGTGTACGTAAGATATAGTGTATCCTTGTGTTTTCAGGTCTTTGAGCATTGTTTCAAAGTTGCCTACATCGCCTATAGTAAATTTGAAGTGTGGATTATATCCATACAATTTACTGTCTTTGAGCTTGGGATAGTTAGCATCTATGATATTTTTTTTGATAAAGACATTGACCGTCTTTTCATTGATGATTTCGATTTTTTCGACTTCACCTTTTCTTGCTTTCTCCTCAAAATCGTTGATATTGATAGTTTCTATCTGCGAATTAAAACTTACCCAAAAATTGATCCCGAATAGACCTAAGATGATAATACCATAAATCCAATACGAATTTATGTTAAATTTATTAGGGTTGTTTTTATTCTCTGACGGTTTATTTTCCTGATTATTATCCATTTACATTTTTTCAATTACGTTATTTAAACACTTTAGTGATTGAGTGGTTGCGTTCGTTAGATATTTATTTGCTAAATATTTTCATACTGAGTTATTTTAGCATCACCCCACAGTTCTTCAATCTCATAAAACGATCGGGTTTCGGGATAAAATACATGCACTACAGTATCAAAAAAGTCTACAAGAATCCACTTAGCACCTTCCATACCTTCTGTATGATAGGGTTTTTGGCCTGTTTTATCTTTGATTTTTTTTCCAATATTTTCAGATATAGCTTTCACCTGTGTGGAAGAATCTCCTTCGCAAATAATAAAATAATCAGCGGGAGCATCCTCGAGTGAACGCAAATCTAGTTGTATGATATTTTTACCTTTTATATCTTGTATTGCATCAATGATGAGTGCATTAAGATTGGATGAGTCTGCAAGAGACTTCTTTAAAGTCAATTTTTTATTCAATATTTGTGTTATTTTTAAAATTTAGCTGCAAAGATACAAAATATCACTTTATGGTAACACCAGAAACTCTATTTACAGGCAAAAACTGTATTTACTTCAAAGAAATCGATTCTACCAATATCAATGCTGCAGACCTTATAGCAAAAACCAGTCCACCGGAAGGCACATGTGTTATTACTGACTTTCAGACAGCCGGTAATGGACAAATTGGCAGGTTTTGGCATAGTGATGCAGGAAAAAATCTTTTGATATCCTATATATTTTATCCAAATGCCCTAAAAGTCAAGGAACAATTCCTTCTCAATATCATCAGTAGTCTGGCTGTGTATGATGTTGTTTCGTTTTTTGTAAAAAATGTAAAAATCAAATGGCCCAATGACATCTACGTCAACAATAAAAAAATAGCAGGTATCCTTGTTCAAAACACATTGAGAAATGATAATATAAAATCTACGGTCATAGGTATGGGTTTGAATATAAATGAAACATCATTTCCTTCAGACATCCCCAATCCCACATCTCTAACAATTGAAACCAATGCTTCACATAGTATCGAAGATGTGTTTTGTCGGCTTTCAACCAGATTGGAGTATTATTATTTAAAACTAAAATCAGGTAAGACAAGTGAATTGAAAGCGACTTATCAGGAAGCTTTGTTCAGAAGGGATGATGAAGCCCATTTTCGGGATGGTAATGATGTTGTTTTCAAAGGTACTATCAAGGGTGTAAATGATGATGGCAAAATACTTATCATGATGGACGATGGTAGTATTCATGCCTTTGGTTTTAGGGAGATTTCTTTTTTGATTTATACCGACGAGAATTTATTTTGCAAATAATTCTGTCGCCATTATACTCAAAATGAATAAATTGATAAATTAAATTTTCGAAAACCAATTTATTTTGAGTATAAAAGTATTGGGTGCATCCCAAAATTGCATTTCAATAAAGAGTCCACTCCGAAAAGTCAAAAATGATGAAATGCCACTAAGACTCCAAGACTCTAAGGGCCACAAAGAAATGATTATCAACTGTTTGAAATCAGTGATCTTTGCGTTTTCGTGCCTTTGTGACAAAATTATACTTTTCGGAGCGGACTCAATAAATAATTCTTTATATTTTACCCCATTCTAGAGGAAGAGTCCTGCCCGCATTTCGTCATTTAAACGGTTGGGTTTTTCAAGTGTTCGCCATTCTTCATCTTTCCCCTTGCTACCCTTACCTGTCAAGGCAAACAGGGGGTCTTAATGTAACGACCTGCGGTTTTTTGTCGTTCGGATTTTTCATCATTCAATCCGCCCGCTACCCTTATTCCCTTAAGGGACAACACGCTCTTTACTTCATTCGTCATTCTGATCGTTCGTCGTTCGTCAGTCAATCCCCCTGCAACGTCATTCCCTAAGGGAGACAAAATGAATTTGTAACAATCGAATGAAAAAATGGGATGTACCCGAAGTATTTGCGTAGCGCATTCCAAAAATATTTCTGCAATCAAATGTTCTCAATTGGGAAGATGCGATTACTACAACAGATACTCAAACCTACACTGAAACTACTGCTTTGATATGCGGATCAGGATGATAATCGGTCAAAGCAAAATCTTCAAACTTAAAATCAAAAATAGATTTTACATCAGGATTTAAGATCATCTTTGGCAGGGACTTGGGTGATCGTGTGAGCTGTAATCGAGCTTGTTCTATATGATTGTTGTAAAGATGGACATCTCCAAAAGTGTGGATAAATTCTCCGGGTTCAAGATGGCAAACTTGTGCTATCATGAGTGTGAGCAGTGCATACGAAGCAATATTGAAAGGTACACCGAGGAATGTATCCGCAGATCTCTGATATAATTGGCAGGACAACTTGCCGTCACTCACATAAAACTGAAACAGACAATGACACGGAGTTAGTGCCATCTGATCGAGCTCCCCTACATTCCAGGCATTGATGATCATCCTTCTTGAGTCAGGATTGGTGTTTAAGGTATGTACAACCTGGCTTATCTGGTCTATGGTGCCACCGTCCGGTTTTGTCCAGGACCGCCATTGCCTTCCGTATACAGGTCCTAAGTTGCCATTTTTATCTGCCCATTCATTCCATATACGAACACCATTGTCATTAAGGTACTTTATATTGGTATCACCATTCAGAAACCACAACAATTCGTAAATGATGGATTTTAGGTGTAGCTTTTTGGTTGTGACCATCGGAAATCCTTCACGAAGGTCAAATCTCATCTGATAACCAAATACGCTGATGGTGCCGGTACCCGTTCTATCGGTTTTTTGTACTCCCGTATCAAGAATATGTCTGAGAAGATCATGATATTGTTTCAAAATGCCCTGAAATTTAAGTGTTGCAAAGGTAAAAATAATTGTGAAAATGAAAATTACCTTTTTGAAGTATTATTTTTTGGTACTCATCTGCTTCAGCAATTCATCCACTGCTGCTTTCAGCTTATCATCGGTACCTTTGGCGATCCGTCTCATCCAAAGGAGTTCTGGTGATAGGAGTGACCTTGTGTTTTAGAGAATTAAAGATATTTGACTGCGATGTATCGGCTGATCTGACCGTATAGATTTCAAAATTTCCATTGGCCCTGTCACTGGTAAAAAGCAGTATAGAATCATTCAGCCAGACAGGTTCATTATCCCTGTAAGCATGATTGGATACAGGGATGGTTCTGGACTTTTCTTTATCGTCTTCACTGATGAATATCTCTCCACACACTGAGAGTGCAATCAATTTACTATTGGGAGAAAGTGAATAATCATTGATATCTCTGGTCAAAGTTTTCATCTCCGTGGGATCAAGTCGAAAATCTATTCCTGATCTAAACTAGTGTAAATCAGAAACTTCCTCTATTTATCTTCTGTAACCGTAGCGGTGCTATGCTTTTCGAATATAAATAGCTGATTTATTGCATTTTAACTTCTCATAACGTAAGTTCTAATGAATAATGCGGGGTTAGGTTTTCTCTTGCGACAAAATTCGAGATACATTTTATTTCTACTAAGTCATTTTGCTTGATCACTATAGTTAAGAGTATGTTTAAACTTTTATCATTTGGCTCCAAGTGGCAAATTTTATTTTAGCCAGCGTTATATTTTTCGCCTTACCGCGTCAAGCTACGCTTGAACTTCCGGCTATATTCAGTATTCGCTGCGAGCAGCTGCTCGCAGTTCCTTCTTTATTGAGTAAAGTATTTTACTCAATTCTCGTCACAGACGAGACCATTCAGTCATCTTGTCCAAAATTAAATTTCCTCACTTTCGCTCAACCATAAAAATTTAAACATACTCTAAATTATCGTCTCGCTGTAATGCCTAATCTATACAATGTTACCTCCCCAATACCAGTCATTAAATCCGGATCCGGGAGCATTTCTACCAATTAGCATAGTTTCATTTAATTCCAAATCTGAAGATCGCTGTTTAAGCACTTTCAAATCTCTATCCGATGGTGTTTCTTTTACTTCAACCCCTATACTTTCGTTGATTACAAAATCAATTTCCTGGCCTGTTTTACGTTGATAATAGGCAATATTGCCTTTAGCTTTTAATTGTAAGGCAATCATATTTTCAAATACCTGTCCACTACTTACTTGTGCTAAAATTTGAAGTATTCCAGTATCAGCAAAATACAATTTAGATTGCCCTGATATTTCTTTGTCCTTGTTTCTGGTAAATGGCGGCACTTTATGAATAAAATACGTGTATTCTAAAAGCTGCAAGTAGTCACTAATTTTGTTTCTATTTATTCCGGAAATACTGCTTAACTTACTAATATCTAGTTTACTGCCTACTCTTGAAGCCAACAATTGTATCAATTTATACAACTCATTGCTCATTTTAAAATCAGATAATAGTTTAATATCCAGCTCTATATATGCATTGATAACATCTTTTAAATAGGCAATTTTATCTTCGTTGGTCTCGGCTAGCACTACTTCCGGAAAGCCACCGAACTGAATGAAATCTTCATAATAATGCTTGTATTTCAAATAAATAAAGGAATTATAAGCTGTCTTTGTCAAAGCCAAAACCTCTAACTTCGGCATCTCTTTGAAATCCAGAAACTCCGGAAATGTAAGGGGATACATTTCAAAAATTCTTTTTCTACCTGCCAGACTTTCAGAAAAGTGATTTTTTAAATAATAGGAGCTGGAACCCGTAATCAAAAACTTAATACCATAGGTATCATATAAGTATTTTATTACACTTACCGATGATGGTACTAATTGAATTTCATCTAAAGCAATGATGCAGGGTTTATTGAAGTCAAGACCCAAACTTTTCAAACCAGCTTCTATTGTGGCATAAGCGTTTTCAGAAAACAAAACTCTATTTTCAATCTTTTCCAGATCAATGTAGGTTTTATTGCTATGTTCCACTTGGGCGAGTAAATACTTCAATGCTGTTGACTTCCCTACTCTTCGTAAGCCAGTAATTACTGTTATTTGTGGCTTTGCCAAATGGTTTAAGAATTCCTTGAATATTATTCTATTTTGCATATAGTATAATTTATTGCACAAATATAATGCATATAGTAATATTATATGCAATTATTTCACTTAATTTATTAATTTTTTAAAACAGTACACTAAAACTACAGCAAACCTATAGAATTGAAAAGTCCACTACTCGATACATTTATTTGTGTGTTTAAAATTCATCTATCAACTCACTAAAACCTTCTACCTACTACTAATTAACAGAGAGTAAATGAATTATAAATTCTTAAAATACGGGATTGCAGTTGTAGATTTATGAGATGATTTTCGTTTTTGTGTCCATTAGTTTATCTTTTTATTCAGGTATAAATTAAGAGTATGTTTAAATTTTTATTGCCTTAAAATCAATGTATTATGAACCTGACTTCAAAATAATCGCCTTATTTAGTTCACCTGCCCGCCTATGATATAGTTGTCAGGCAGGCTAAATGCGTTGATTATTTTATTGCCAGAACCCTAATCTCTTGATTTACAACTAAGAAAAATTTTAAACATACTCTTAACCCAAGTTGCAAATTAGTGAATATAAGACTTTCAATCAACAAGGTATGACAAAGTGAAATGAAAGCTTGAGCCATTTTTACTTTACAAAATAGTCGCGTTTGAAATTTTGATGCGTATTTCCAAAATTATATCATAGTTTTGCCCTCAAATGATGTCACAATAATGCGTATAGGGGTAAATGCAAGACTCTTGTTTACTTATGAAATGGAGGGTATAGCAAGGTATATATATGAAACCACTGTAAGGATGGCTCAGGCACACCCGAACGATGAATTTTACTTATTTTATGACAGGTCAAATCACTCCAGACCTGACTTTCCTTCCAATGTCAGGCACATCATGATTCCATTGCCTACCAGGCATCCCGTGCTTTGGTATTGGTGGTTTGAAATCCTACTACCTATCTATCTTAAATGGTATAAAATAGATGTATTTTACTCGGGTGACGGATATCTGAGTCTCAGGTCAAAAGTTTCGATGGTAATGGTACTACATGATCTTGCTTACAAACATTATGAGGATCAAGTGAGTATGTCCGTATTGAACTACTATAAGAAATATGTACCTCTGTTCTTAAAAAAAGCAACAAAAATCATCACGGTATCTCACTTTGTTAAACGTGATATCTTGCATCATTTTGATATTAAAGAAAATAAAATTATAGTAGCATACAATGCGGTCCATCCTGATCAACTCCTTAAAAACCAGAACAACATACGCATCAACGTCGAAGACCTAATAGACAACAAACCCTACTTTGTATACGTCGGCTCACTCCATCCCAGGAAAAACATAGTGAGAATGATTGATGCTTTTGAATCCTTCAATACTGGTCATCAAAACCGCTACAAGCTCGTCCTGGCAGGACGAATGGCATGGGACACCAAAGAAATAGAAGCAAAGATCAAGCAATCCAAGAATACCATACATATGGGTTTCGTTACCGAAGCAGACAAATATGTTTTAATACAGAATGCATGTTGTCTGTTGTATGTTTCACTTTTTGAAGGATTTGGGATACCGATCATAGAAGGAATGATAGCTGGTACACCTGTGATCACATCAGATGCTGCATCTATGCCGGAAATAGCTGGCGGGGCGGCATTGCTTGCCAATCCGAATGATACTCTTTCGATCGCAGCCTATATTCACGAGATAGTCTCCAATGAGAGTCTACAACAGCAACTGATCAAAAATGGCAAACAAAGAGCCGGAGCATTTGATTGGAAAATATCAGCAGAGAAGATTTATCAGGCTTTGTTAGATAGTCTGAAGAATTAAGCTACTTTTGCGCCAAAATGTGGTCAATACTAACTTAGATCAATCAAAAAGTGATAGTTGCGATAGATATCGGAAATACCAACATAGTGATAGCCATGTATAGACATGGTATCTGGACCAATTCATACAGATATGAGACAAAAGAACCTCAGCCGGAATTTTTTTATGAGCAGGCATTCAGAAATATCCTGTTGGAATGGCAAGTGACAGGTTCAGAAATACATCACTGTGTCATCAGCAGTGTAGTACCTGATATCAATCATGTCATCATAGAAACCGTGGAGTCGGTCACAGGATACAGCCCCTTACTTCTTCAACCGGAGATTTATAAAAATCTGGATATCAATGTTCCCCATCCATATGAGATTGGATCAGACATCGTTTCCAATGCTTATGCCGCATTAAAACTATTTGGAACTGATTGTATTATTGTTGATTTTGGTACTGCGTTGACTTTTACAGTTGCTCACTACCACGAAGGTATCTCAGGTGTCACGATAGCTCCCGGTCTCAAAACTGCCATACACTCCCTTGCTACCAATACTGCTCAACTGCCGGTAGTTCCGCTGGAATTACCGGAATCGGCCATAGGGCATGATACGGTTTCGGCTATCCAATCCGGTGTATTATGGGGATATGTGGGATTGGTCAAACAGATCCTCCACAAAATAAAATCAGAATCCAACAAAAATTACAAGGTCATTGCGACCGGTGGATTATCGTCTATCCTGCACCCTTTAGAATCAGAGTTTGATGTGGTATCAAAAATGCTCACGCTCGATGGCATGAGACTCATATACCAGCAATGTAAAGGTGTGTCCATAGACTGAATCATTCGGGAAAAGACTATTCAGGCCAGATCAGTGTCTCACCGTCATCTTCTACATCCGGCAGGATCTGCATTTCTATTGCTTCTTCGTTTTCAAACCACACCATGAGGCCGGCTTCGTCAGATTCGACGAGTTCCAGATCGGGTGTCTCTTCATCAGAAAGATCTTCTACATTGGAGATTTCAATATTGGCTTTGTTAAGTAAGTCCATCACTTCATTTTTTGGCATACCGATGATAGATTTGCCTTCGAAAAGAAAATACGGATCAGACACTGCTATAGACACAAGTCTCCACTCATATTCAGCATCAAAAACAAGAGAAAACTCATACTCGTCATAGTGCCAGGACTCCAGTTCATCATTGACTTCTTCGTCAAAACCCGGTACGTTTTCTATTTCATCGGGCTTACCGGCAATGTTTTTGACTTCATCTCTGGTCATTCCAAATTTTATGGCTCCGAGACCAACTCCTGGTATAATATCCCTTACTTCCTTCTTCATGATTTAGGCTTTTATCTTTAAATAAGGCACAAGGTAAAGCAAATTATTAATTCAGCACTTTCAAATTATAATTTTAATCGGGTGGTCATCTAAAAATTAGCCTAAGTTCCATTACAAAAAGTCAAAATTGAAGCATTTCCAATAAAACTAGGAGATTCCGTACATCTCAAAAATACTAAGAGTATGTTTAAACTTTTATCATTTGGCTCCAAGCGGCAAATTTAATTTTATCCAGCGTTATATTTTTCGGCGTACCGTGTCAAGCTACGCTTGAGCTTCCGGCTATATTCAGTATTCGCTGCGAGCAGCTGCTCGCAGTTCCTTCTTTATTGAGTAAAGTATTTTACTCAATTCTCGTCACAGACGAGACCATTCAGTCATCTTGTCCAAAATTAAATTTCCTCGCTTTCGCTCAAACATAAAAATTTAAACATACTCTAATATCTATCACTACTTCCTAAAATTACAAAAAAAAACTTAAAATCAGTTAATTATTTTCTAATTTTCTAAAATATTATTCTGTTTAAATTGAATTTAATGGTTTACGGCAAAATTATATAGTTATATTTTTAAACAAATTCTACTTTTATTTTGTATTAATAAAAATTAAATGCTATGAGTGTCAATCATAAACCAAGGCTGATAGTTTTGGGAGGAGGATTTGCCGGGCTTCAGCTCATCGAAAATATTAAAAAGGATCAATTTGATATTTTACTCATTGATCAGTTGAACCACCATCAGTTCCAGCCTCTCTTTTATCAGGTTGCCACTTCTCAGATTGAGCCATCATCTATATCTTTTCCTTTCAGAAAAATATTTCAGGATAGAAAAGATGTAAGAATCAGATTGACCAAAGCGATATCTATTGACCCCGATAGTAAAGTGATTGCAACCGGTATAGGTGACTTCGAATTCGATTTTTTGGTCATTGCCACAGGCTGTAAAACAAATTATTTCGGCAATAAAAATATTAAAAAATACACCTATGGGTTGAAGTCAACTTATCAGGCAATCAGTATCAGAAACAGCATATTGGAAAATTTTGAAAAGATCCTCTATGTTGATGACGAGGAAAAAGAATCACTCATGAATATTGTCGTGGTAGGCGGAGGACCAACCGGTGTAGAATTGGCAGGTGCTCTTGCTGAAATTAAAAGAGATATTTTACCTAAAGACTTCTTTAGAATTGATTTTTCAAAAATGAAAATCATCCTGCTCGAAGGAAGTCCCAATACATTGAATAATATGTCGGACATGTCCAGAAAGGCATCCACTGACTATCTACAGGCTTTAGATGTAACCATAAGAACGGGTGTCCATGTCACTGATTACGATGGCACTACATTAAAACTGAATACTGATGAAACTCTAAAAAGCAAACATGTCATCTGGGCTGCTGGGGTAACAGGAAATATTATCAAAGGATTTGATCCTGAAAATATCACCTTAACCAATCGCTACAAGGTTGACAGAATGAACAGGGTCACTGGTTATACGAACATCTTTGCTATAGGTGATATATCCTGTATGGAAACCCCAAAATACTCCAAAGGACACCCGCAGGTGGCCAATGTGGCTATTGGACAGGGAAAATTACTGGCAGAAAATTTAAAGCGTATCATTGCCGGCACATCTTTGAAAGAATATAAATATAAAGACATGGGATCCATGGCCACTATTGGGAGGCACAAAGCCGTCGTGGAATTGCCATTTATAAAATTTAAAGGATACTTTGCATGGTTTGTTTGGATGTTTCTGCACCTGATGCTGATATTGAGCGTAAGAAACAAACTCATCATATTTATCAACTGGGCATGGAATTATTTTTCAAAAAACAGCTCGCTAAGACTTATTCTTAAAGATGACGAACATGTACACTTAGCAAAACAGAAAAAAACGAAAGCTAAACCAACCTTCATATAAAGAGGCTCATCTCATTGAAGTCTGAAGTTTTTAAATAGTTTGTCATTGGTGTGTGGCCATCAAATAAAATGAGAATGTTTTGGAAGATTAATAGAAATAATATACCTTTCGGCGGTCAACATTTCTCAATAGAAAATAATCAAATCAACTGTGAGCGCACCTGATACTGAACCAAAGAAAAACAATCTGGCTTTATGGATTTTTATTGGCCTAATAGCCGGTATGATAGCCGGAACTTCACTTAATTATCTTACAACTCCGGAATTTATAAAAAGTTATGTCGGAGTTGCCAAATATGGAAACATCATCTTTTTGAAATTTATCAAACTGATCATAGGACCATTGGTATTGAGTACGTTGGTGGTAGGTGTAGCAGGAATTGGTGATGCAGGAACGGTGGGACGAATGAGTGTAAAAACCATAGGTTGGTTTATATTTGCCAGCCTGATGTCATTAACCCTGGGACTTATCCTGTGCAATATCTTTCAGCCGGGCTTGGACTTTCAAAATCAGATATCTTCCGATGCTGCTGCTACCAGCCTGGTAGCCACAGATAGTTTCACTCTTGACCATTTTATCGAACAGTTAATACCGGAAAATATTTTTGTCGCATTATCCAGCCATAAGATGGTATTGCAGATAGTAGTATTTTCAGTATTGTTTGGGTTGGCCACTGCAGCCATTGGTGAAAAAGGGAAACCCATCATCTCAGCCATGGATTCGCTTGCTCATGTCATGCTCAAACTTACCAACATGATCATGTGGGTCGCTCCTTTGGCTGTTTTTTGTGCCATTTCAATAGTTATTGCTGAAAAAGGGGTTGGAGTCATGGTGGAATATGGGAAATTGATTTTACTATTCTATTTTGCACTATTTATTTTATGGTCTATTTTATTGTTTCTCGGATTTTTATTTGTCAAAAAGAGAATCTGGAGTCTACTGAGACATATCCAGGAACCACTGCTTTTGGCGTTTGCCACTGCCAGTAGTGAATCTGCATACCCGAAACTCCTCAATCAGCTGGAAAGATTTGGGGTGAATGAAAGGATAGTCAGTTTTGTACTTCCCCTCGGATATTCATTCAATCTGGACGGCAGTATGATGTATATGACCTTTGGTTCTATCCTTATTGCACAAGCGTATGGAGTGGACCTTACCATAACTCAGCAGATGACTATGTTGCTGGTATTGATGGTAACAAGTAAGGGTATTGCAGCAGTGCCAAGGGCATCATTGGTAGTTATTGCAGCAACCATCGCAGGATTTGGAATTCCTGAAATCGGAATAGCGCTGTTGTTGCCTATCGATCAATTTCTGGATATGGGAAGGACTGCGACCAATGTAGTGGGCAATGCTGTGGCAACGGTGGCAGTAAGCAGAATGGAGGGCGAAGAAATTCATACTTAGAGTTTGCTGACATTTTCATTGCCTTAAAAATTATAAACCCGACTTCATAATATTCGCTATGTGGGGTTCACCTTTCTGGCTTTATCATAGGTGTCAGTCAATACTACATTTTTTGCTTATTTAGTTCCATAAACATAATCTCTTGATTTACAACTAAGGAAAGTTTTAAACATATCCCTGATTATATAGTAAACAGTAAATGTTATAGGGAAAATTTAAATTACATATTATTAATATTGAGCATACTTCTAAAACAAATATTTTATGATAATCAACCATTTTTTACCCAATCCCACGCCTAATCGGCAGGCATGCCTAAAGGGAAACGTTTGATTATCAATTTAGAGTATGTTTAAACTTTTATCATTTGGTTCCAAGCGGCAAATTTAATTTTAGCCAGCGTTATATTTTTCGCCGTACCGCGTCAAGCTATGCTTGAACTTTCGGGACGTTTCTGTCCCGATCAAGACATTTTTTTTTTGAAAATCGTCTTGACCGGCTATATTCAGTATTCGCTGCGAACCGTTGTTCGCAGTTCCTTCTTTATTGAGTAAAGTATTTTACTCAATTCTCGTCATAGACGAGACCATTCAGTCATCTTGTCAAAAATTAAATTTTCTCACTTTCTCTCAAACATAAAAATTTAAACATACTCTTAGTAGAAATCAATATTTTTTCATTCTCTTCATCAAAGACTTTTCGGAGTGGACTCAATATTCAATAATTGAGTTACTATTTTTTTGGTGTATCCCAAAATTGCACTTTAATAAAAATTCCTTTTGTTTTACCCCACCCAATAAGCCCAATAAGGGAGACAAAAAGAATTTTATAACGATTGAATGAAAAAATGGTATACACCCTATTTTTTTAAACAATCAATTTCGGAATGACACAGTTCAATCATCTCACCTGATCTGCCAGTAACAATACCAAAAAGGGGCTGTATGAAAGTTTTTGCTTCAGCAATAATACCATCAATTTCTGTCAATCCCGACCAGATGCCTGGATTCTTTTGATCAGGATCTCCTGGTCAGAAAAAATCATCCACGAGAAGTCATAGACATAATGGACCATCTTATTCTGTACATTGGTATGGTAATGGGTGATATACCCGAAGTGAAATTTTTTACTGTCAAGCAGTGCTCTTGGTACTTTTTTCTGGATACTGTTTTTGCCCATGATTTCGAGGAGGATGGAGCGATTGCGATGCAGGATTTTGTCGATGCGCTCAG
The DNA here is from genome assembly GCA_016718205.1 of Saprospiraceae bacterium. Classification (GTDB taxonomy): domain Bacteria; phylum Bacteroidota; class Bacteroidia; order Chitinophagales; family Saprospiraceae; genus OLB9. The sequence continues at coordinate 2,311 of JADKEB010000016.1, read as the reverse complement.
AAGCATCCATTGTCACTTTGTGGAGCTTGATGTGATAGTTGGCCTTGCAGGTAGCTGAGCAGAATATTTTGTCAGCACGTCCGCTGAAGGGTTGTTTGCATAGGCGACAGAGGCGCTGATGTCGGTCTTTGGATTCAGATATGACGATGTTTTCAGGCATGAATTGTTATTAATATTGGGTTACGAAATTTTGACATGGGAGACACTTTTAAGAAAAAAAATATAAATATGACCTTTTACGGTAAGTAAACGTCTATTACCGTAATCTTACGTATAATAACGAATACTATTGTTAATGTGTTGTTTAAGATTTAATTTATATTGATATTTGCCTGATATTATCAAAATATGCTCCATATATTTCCACTGACACATAAAGAGAGTACCTGGATAGGTATTATATTCGTCTATGATGCAAAGATCACATCAGCTTTAAAAAGCCATCCATCGGTCCAATACTCAAAAACACATAGATGCTATTACATACCTTACGATAGAGATCATTATAGTGCTTTGCAGTCATTGGGCATTTCCATCACAAGCCACTACTCTAGACCTGACATCGGTCATCTACATAATAAAGAAGGTGACACCACTATGCAAATCTCACAGCACACTATAGCCAATATCGAATTTAGTTATGTCCCATCCCAAAATCCTGTGGTAATATGCTTTTACAATAACAGGTTGTGGATCAAGATGAGATATAATAATGTGGATATTGCATTGGTTAGATCGCTATCCGGTGCTTACTGGAATAAACATCAGATGCAGTGGAGCGTAGTAGCATCTATCGAAAATCTAAGCAAAATACAGGTACATTTTAACTATTGGAACGACCAGGATTACTCTAAAATACATGAGATGATCAGGATAGCCACTGATCCTAAGATAGTAGAGCTATACTCAACACCTGAGTATAAAGATAAGATCTGTTTAAAACTCAAAGGCTATGGTATCGATACAGACTTCGTACAACGTATTGGAAACATCTCTTACGAATCTGAATTCCGAAGATGGCTGTTGCCTGTTAATCAACTTCTTATAGCTTCCATAATTGAGCATTACTCGACACAGGGTGCAAAAGTCATCAACAGATTGTACCAACAAAATGTACAATATAAAAAGTATGATTTCAGCAACGAAGAAAAACAGCATCACCTATTGGAAAAGTTTCCTGAAAAATATCATGGCCTGCTAAAATCATATACTGACACCATGATCAGGCGAAACAATCAGTGGACTACCATACGGACTTATGTCCCCGAAATAGTAAAATTTGCAGAGAACATAGGGGTACAAAATATGGCAAAAGCAGATGAAGCATCCATCAATCAATATCTCAGCCACCTATCCGGTAAGAAAATAGCTGTAAGCACCATCCACACAGCTATAAATGCCATCAAATATTATTATCAAAAGGTCATATACCGCCAAGACTTAAAAATAGAACAACTGGTAAGGCCTAAAAAAGGATTTTATTTACCCGAAATATTAAGCACTGCAGAAACGAATGGCATCCTACAAAGTCTTGCAAATGTCAAGCATATATGTTTACTTTATTTGCTTTATGGCTGCGGTGTGCGGCTTAGTGAGCTGCTCAATATACAAATGAATGATGTGTGGTGGGATAGAAATCAAATCATCATTCGTAGCGGCAAAGGAGACAAAGACAGGATCGTGATGCTATCCCAAACCTTAAAACAACTATTGCGTATTTATTGTGATGAATACATGCCACAAATGTGGCTCATAGAAGGCCAGGACAGAAAGACACAGTATTCTTCCAGAAGTGTACAAAATGTTGTAAAAAATGCGCTCAAAAAAACTGGAATTACTAAAAGAGTGACACCACATACATTGAGGCACTGTTTTGCAACCCATCTTATGGACAATGGTGTGCAATTGCCTTATATACAGGCATTAATGGGGCATAAGGATATCAAGACAACTATGATATATACTCACGTGACCACCAGTAGTATCACCAATGTAGTTAGCCCTTTAGATGGTTTAAACTTAGCTATACATAAGCCCTAAAAGTAGGGTCACGACTCACATATCTATACACAGGAAGTGGAGGTAGTACCTTGCCGGTGAATCTTTCTGTCTCCGATTCAAGCCCCAAGATGGTACGCGTGGCAGAGGACATACGGCAGAGATGCCGGACAAGCATATAGATACAGAGTCAATACAGCAGGAGAAAATTTTTAAAAAAGACATGAACTACTACCATCAAATCATAGATTTGGCTGGCTTAGCTATATCTTTTTAGATAAAAAATTACAAAAATTAGTTCGTTTTGATAAAA
>JADKEB010000015.1 GCA_016718205.1 Saprospiraceae bacterium | reverse complement strand
GAATATAATCACCAGTAGATATAAAAATTCCTTCATATTATTTTAAATTAAAATACATTCCTTAGAGTATGTTTAAACTTTTATCATTTGGCTCCAAGCGGCAAATTTAATTTCATGCCAGCGGTGCCTATTTTTCGTCGTAATGCTTCGCTTGGCTCGACTGCAAAATATGCCTTGTCAAAATTAAATTTCCTCACTTTCGCAACTCAAACATAAAAAATTTAAACATACTCTAACTAAAATAATCCGAATATTGTTTAAGTGTATATTTAAATGGCTTTGTTCTTGTTAAAATATGAATATTGAATAAAACTTTCATATTTTATTACAAATAAAGGAAGTCAGAGCTTGGAGTTTAATATCTCTTTTGACCTCAAGCATATATTTACAGACATTCTACTATCATATATGAGACTCTAATAATGCCTAAAAAATTTGTAGCCTAATGAATTTGAATAATAATCTTGTGGATCTCGTCCACTTGAACAACCTTTTAAATATTGAAACTCTTCTACTCCATTTCCAATTAAAGACCCCTTAGATCCTATTATTAAAAAATGCCGCATATCAATTACATTACCTGTTTTGAGTCAATAATATATCTTTTAGCCGGACCACCTGTTTGTGAATTTGCCTTTCCGATACTTCTAACTCATTAATAATTTGTTCGTTTTACGAATAAATTTTCTGCCATTCATCAAGTGTACCAGCTTCATTTAAATGTGCTTTTAAGGGATCTTGTTTTGAAAAGAATTATGCGCTGCATGATTAAACGCAGATACAATAACCCCCGTCGTAAATCCTTTGATGAAGTCACCTCCGCTGATCTCTGCAGCCAGTCCGCCGCTCACGCCTCCTGCCAGGATCTGTCCCACAGGCCCGGCTTGTAGCATCACCAGCAAACGTGGCTGCAGCCAGAACCGATAGCACCGCCCGCAAACCCATGGACAAACTTGCGCCCTCCCGCAGGCTCACTGGCGATACCATTGTAAAACCCATGAGCGTATGCCTGAAATAAAAACGAAGGTACACACTTCCTATCGTTTTTGCAACTTCTCCGATACCAAAAGTTACTGCTCCTGATACGGCACCCCACACTGCAGCTTTGGCGCACCCTGTAAAAATGGTTTTTGATCGGACACATTGCTGATGTTCATGGCACAGCCACGGCAATACTACGATCAAGCAAAGCTTGACAGGCATCGGTGCAGCCTACGCCGAACGGGGGTTATCAACAGGCAGTATACCATCCAACATCTACGCACAAACCTGCTGCTGCTGCACCATGGTTACCCCATAAGTTGAACCAATTTTATATTCAACGCCTATCGATAAAATGTTCCCAGGACTTTGATAATATATTTAATTCTTTTCTGCCAAAAAAATGATTGTTTTGGTAATTTTACAATATACTGTGAATAAAATTAATGATAAATTTGCTTGTTGAAGTTGGCCCTAAAAGAAAAACAAGCATTAAAATTATAGTGTAAATCATTTCTGAAAATGTACATCATCATCAACAACTCTAGGTTCCTTTTTTACTAACTTTAGATATATATTTCTAATTATTATTTGCCCTATTATAAATATTAACGGTCCATGTCCTAAAAATATCGGATAATCAAGGTTTGAATTTTGAAATTTTCTTAAGATATAGATATTTACCAAAAAAATAAATACACTAATAAATAAACTTTTATTGACCATCTTCAATTTACTAAACACTTTATAATCAGCACAAGCCCAAAATGTGAATAAAATATACTAATCCATAAAAAAAAAATTGTTTATAAATTTAATATTTACTCCAGACACAAGTAAGACCATTGAAAAAAATGGAGCATGATAATAATATACCCAAAATAATATTTCATCTTTTGAAAATTTTATTTTCATCAGCTATGCAATTGCTTTGAAGTTTGAAGTCTTTTTGCTCATAATTTATTACTTTTTTAGGATCTGATCGATTCCAGTCTAATTCACTGATTGAAATGAATTTCTCGCCCCATTCTAAAGGTTGAACATAGCCTTGAAAACTAATCTTATAATTTTCATTATTTGCTGTGATACAAAAAACATTATCACCTTCAGTATCTTCATGAGAGATATAAACTTGGTGGTAAACCTTATTAAGCACATTTTTTTCAGTACCGTTATGATATCCTGTAACTTTATAATTTAGAATGTCGCCATTTGGACAAGTTAGATAATTGATAAGATAGTAGAAAAATGGACTTGAAATATTTTGTGAAACAACGAGAGCAAACCTTTTACATTAATCTCATAAATTTTTATTTCAAACTTTTTGTCCAAGCTTTCTTTGTATTCAGCCATCCAAGATTTTATATAGCCTGTTAAATCATTTATACTATAATCATCAACTAAAATAATATTGGTATTAATTTTATTTTCCATACCTAATTTGTTTATTAATTTTAACTAATACCTAAATATCTATAATGAGTTCCGTAATGAAGGTCAAAAGCACAATAAAATCAGCATTTTTGACGACAAATCATAGCATCGCTATGGTGCGAAGTCAAAAGTGAACGAAGTGACTGATTTTGCAGTGATTTTGGGCTGTAATAGGAAAGTCATTATAGATTTTTAGGTAATATTATTTTTTTCTAAAATGATTGAACATATCAGTGCTTATAGATGTGCCGCCAAACCCACCAACAACTCCTCCTAAAATTCCACCACCTAAAGTACCCCATGGACCAAAATATGACCCCAAATATGCCCCGGCTTTTCCTAAAGCAAACGCACCTGCCCAGCCTCCAATTGTTTGTGTAGTTGCTAACTGAAAATTATAACCCATTCCTCCATCCATTTGAAATCCTGAAAACATATTATATACTCCAAGCCCCATTGTTCCAATTGTAGAATATCTTCCTAATGTACTGCCATATACGCTTAACTTATATGTTTTAATTTTGGCAACACTGCCACCACTCCAGCCCGAAGCATAATGTCGCAAACTAAATCTACTTCCATTGTAGACTCCATTTGTCAATCTTATAGACCCTCCAGCTTGACTCATCCCCATACTTAAACCTCCTATACCATTATTTCCAGTGTCTAATGCTAACAAACCGTCATCTCTTATATTATCCCATCGTGATCGCATTGCTTCTGCTTCCGCTGCAATCTGAGCCATCTTACTCGGTGGGTCTCCTCCTCCACCTTCAGCAGCCTCATGCGCCGCATGATTAAAAGCCGAAACAATAATCCCGGTCGTAAACCCTTTGATGAAGTCACCACCGCTGATCTCTGCAGCCAGTCCGCCGCTCACTCCTCCTGCCAGGATCTGTCCCACAGGCCCGGCTTTGAGCACATCACCAGCAAACGTGGCTGCAGCAGAACCGATAGCACCCGCCGCAAACCCATGGACAAACTTGCCTCCCTGCAGCTCACTGGCGATACCATTGTAAAACCCATGAGCGTATGCCTGAAATACAAAACGAAGGTACACACTTCCTATCGTTTTTGCAACTTCTCCGATACCAAAAGTTACTGCTCCTGATACGGCACCCCACACTGCAGCTTTGAGCGCACCCTGGAAAAATGGTTTTGATCGGACACATTGCTGATGCCGTTGGATACTACTGATGTGATGGTAGAGATGATGATAATCGTTGTCAATGATATAGGTTCATTGCCATCCGGATCTATATACCTCAGAGGATTGTTGAGCGCATAGCTGTATCTGTTGTAGTTTTGGGTATAGCCTGCACTCTGGAGGACATTGTCCGGGCTGAGCATACGAGCCAGCTCTGGATCATATAGCCGTCCATTCATATTGATCAGTCTGAACTGCGGCATATGCTCATGACCTGTGTAGCCCCTGTATAGCCATACAGGAAGCTGGAGGGGTAGGTTTTCGTCTATATACAACCATGTCTGCGCAGCCCGGCGGCGACCCCATGGATCAAAATTTTGCTCAGCTTCCATATTTCCGGCCGCATCGGTCACCATGAGGATGGAGCCCAAATGATCGCTATACACATAGTGCGGTGTATGATTGGATCCGCTGCTCTCTATGATGGCTACCATCTTTCCATCCAGCGATACATATTGGACCATAGTGTTACTCTGGGGTGTGATGATTTTTTCATAATCCCCCAAGTAGTATTTTGTTTCTTTTACTGTCCCGTTGCTGGTCAGGACGGATTTGATCCTTTGACCATCGTACCCATATGTGTACACTAAGGTATAGGCACCTTCCCGGATGGTATCAGGCTGCAGAAAACTATTGTAACTGATGTACTGTTGCGGGTCACGGATGACTCCTGATGGATTGGTGACTTCTCTGGCTGCGTAGATCTTTGATGGGTCATACGTATAGGTACCCACATCTGTTTTTTTGAGTATATTTCCATTGTCAGCGTAGGTGATGGTATCTCTTCTGGTACTACCTCCGGATGATGTTGTCATCCATCCCACCAGCCTGTCCAGCACATCATACTCCATGGTATCACGGTTGCCTCGTTGGTCCCACCTGGCCTGGAGATTTCCGCTCTTGTAGTCCCACCGCATGCTGTATGAAAAAACCTGGTCAGTAGTATAGCATTTTGTCGGTATACCGTGAAAGAACTCATTGATACTCTGTTTTCCATTACCGAGAGTATATTTTGTGATCTGGCCTCTCCCGTTGACTTCATCGATGGTCGCATAGGTGGTACTGCCGGAGTATATACGTCGCAGGTAGCTCCGGTTGTCATACTCATAGTGTAATGTATGGCCTGAAGGATATGTTTTGCTCTGAATTCTGTCCTGACCATCATAGGTATATGTGGTCGCATAGTTTTGCCCGTCTATAGAGATGGTTTGAGTGGTGATCCTTCCGTAGCTGTCATAATCATGTTCATGCACATCGCCGGCATGGCCGGTCACCTTTTTTAGTTTATATGCCTTACCTTGTATGCCTGCTGGCCAGTATTCATATGTTGTTGTACCTTCTGGTCTTGTGATGGTAGTTGTTCTATCATATTTGTCATATAGAATTGTTGTAGTTTGTCCTTTGGCATTTGTCTCAGTGACCAGTCTCCCATATGCATCATGGTCATACTGAGTCACACCCGCGCTCATATCTGTTTGCTTCCTTTTTCTATTATACTGATCATACTCTATAGTCAGCAATGTGGTAGATCCTTGTTTTACACTTTTGAGGCCTCCATGACTATAGTATGCAAAATCCAGCAGGCTTCCTTTGCTGTCTGTAGTTTGGAGTGTTTTACCTGCCGGGTCTATTTTAGAAGAGGTGATTTTTCCATCCGGTGCTGTAACACTTATCGTTTCATTCCCGTTTTGATAGGCATAGTCAAACTGTGTAGTCCCAAAGGCTGCCACATCGGTCGTGGTGCTGCTTATTCTCTGGTTGGTATAGCCAGTCTCATAAGTACTGTAGTTGGACAGGATAGGTTCACTTGATTTATATGGTGCGGTAGTCTGAAACAGATTTCCTATATAGTCATAGACGTAGTCCTGATATATCAGATCACCGTTGAATCCCTCTGTTTCAGTTCTTTTTTTTCGTCCCAGATTGTCCAAGTATATTTTTTGCATTGCTCTTTCGGGAGCACTGTGGGTTTCGCTCTTTACGCCATGTTGGCTCTCCCAGTTATATGCGATATTGGAGACTATGCCTGTGGCTGAAGTGGATTTTTTCAACCTGCCCCAGACATCATACTCAAATGTACTTGTCTGCCCTGTAGCATCTGTCACTGAAGTAGGCTTACCGCTTATGACATCCTGATAGCTTGCTGTATAGATGACTTCATTGTCCGTATTGCGCCTTTCTGTCACGTACCTACCCAGAACATCATACGTGATACGGTTCACTTTGATGGGCAGTCCTGTGGATGTCTTTGTCTCCATTTTCACACCACCATGAGGCCAGTATGTATATGCAGTAGTCACTTCCTTTGGCTGCCCCAAAAATTCTTTCTTTTCCTCCACCTGTCCCAGGCTATTGTAAGATATAGTGGCATTGGATGTATAGTTGGCAGTACCTGCCCTGGCTACTGTTGAGGAGATGGAGATAGGTTTGTCCGGTATGGATGATCCATATGCTCCATAAGTACTCACCACCCTCTGGGATTCTATCACTTGTTGTGGTGAGTTGATATAGGTTCTGCTATATACATCTGTGGGGTTGGACCACGCATCGTAGCTATAAATATCCTGGGTACTCCTCCTGTTTTCGTAGTAGTTGAACATGGTCATCTTTGTGCCTCGCAACAGATACCTACCGCTCCCTGCCGAGATGAGTTGATTTTGGGTAACAGACTTGGTATAGTCGGCACCGGTTACAAATTCTGTCACCACACTATCGGGTATCATGATACCTATGGTACCCTCAGGGCTGCTGTAGTTAAGCGTCCTTAGATTTGACCACTTATCCTCATTGCATATCTTACTAAAGCCTATCATTCCTTTTCCTGTCCTGTGTATCTTGGCATTTTCATATTTGAAAGTTTGTACCTTCATATTGATGTCTGAATAGTTGCCGGGAGCACCTGATCCATTTTGAACTTTAAAATCCTTGACCAACCATGCAGGAATCTGGATATTTGACACATAATATGATGCATCTGATATGTGACCTCTGACATAAAAATCATCGGCTAAGTCTATTTTTTCATTCATCAATTTGTAGTCAAAAATGGTGGTATAGAGTTCGCCATTCTTTATTTTTTGTACCAAGTGCTCTTTTGATACAGGATTGAGACCTATGGCCCACTGACCCTGAGGTCCTGAGTATCTTAGTACATTCCTTGCTTTACCATCCCTGCCTGCATAGTCACCGGCAGTATATGCATTTTGGAATGCGATTCCTGTATTTATTTGATATGGCACCGTAGTGGTCATAGAGCCTCCTGAACTGAGATACATTGTATTATATGTACCCGGACTATTATTTCCTGTCAGCATGATGTCACTTCGTCCATCCCCATTAAAATCTCCCACACTGATGACATCACCGTAATACACTCCAAATTGTGGCTGATGGATACTTGGTTTTGGAATTATTGTTTGCGAATATACTACAAATCCATTTCCTCCTGTATTGGTCAGGATAGCCCAGTCAGGAGAATTGTGTGGTCCTATCCTTCTCAAAAAATCAGACAAGCCATCTCCATTGAAGTCACCATGATACAATAAATGCGCTTGATCAAACAATCCTGTATTGTTAAAAAACACAATGTCGAGCACACTGGTCGTTGTAAAACTGAAAACAGCGCTCCATGCCCCATTGATTAGCAATATGTCTGATTTTCCATCACCATTGTACTCAATTACAAACATTTTTTCGATATCTCCTCCCCAATTCGATAAGGGTGTAAAACTACCTGTATTGACCTGTACAGCGACCCAATTTGCCAATGGTTGTGTAGTTGATCTTTGACCATAACTTATATACGCTGCAGTGCCGTTGATAAATAAGTAATCTCCAAGTCCGTCTCCATTATAATCACCGGGTGTGATATGTTTGATGTAGTAGTTTATTTTCAATATTGTATCAGTAATAGGAGGTAGTGTATATTCATCTCCGTAATGGAGATTACCAGCTGGGTTACTATTATGATAGACTTTAAAATCATACAATTGATAAGGGATTTCATACGGAATCACATCCTCAATTATCTCAACTCTATCATATCTCACCAATACCCCTACATCATCTATCTGATCTCCATTACAGTCAATGACACCCTCTACACTGGATGTTTGAGGCAAATTGACAAACACTGCCTGATTTGATTGTCCATGGAAATAATCATGATAACCGGAAGCGAATGGGTTTCTTCTGGCATAAAGCAAGTCAGTCACCCCATCACCATTCATATTGCTGGGGAAGTAATCATCATTCATATGAACATTTAAAGGCTCATATTGTATATTGTTGCTCACAATTCCATACTTGATTTTTGTCGAGTTTAAGGTCTCGCCATTGGATTGCTCTTTGATTTCGCTCAGATAGGAATTAGCATTATTTAAGCCGTAAAATAAATTGTACAACCTTACATCTTGTGACTGTGTCTTTATTTCTATTGCAAGTGTTAACAAACCCTTGTTAAATCTCTGTCCATTGATGTACCCTACATTAAAGTCAGACCTTAATCCGTAATAAAATTTCACTTGTTCAAAAGGGCTTATACCTGCATTCGCATTGCCGGTATACAAAATTTCATCAATGGCTTGTTCCGTTAAAGGACTAATTACCCCGGGTAACACGTGCGTTTGCTTGTAATTGTAGACAATGTAATTGCCATCAGGATAGGTCATTTTTGACAAGTACCATTCCATCGTTTTACCTGAGGTATGCAGCACTTTGCCATTTATGCCTGTGCCATACTCATACTTCACCCCATCTTTTGTTTCCATGATGAAATAATCGGGATCACCCGCTACGCCTCCATATGACGTTATTCTTGAATAATTTTCTGCTTCAAATGCATAGATGTTGCCTGTTGCTCCATATGGACCACTGATGGTCATCATTCTATTGCCATCCATGACAAATCTGTCATTGGTTGTGAAATCTAATGCGGTTACCTGAAAATCATGGTAAAATGATTGTCCCGATCTCGATATCGCTGAAAGTCCGGCAAGACCCCATCCTCGCCCAAATTGGCTTGAGCCACCTCCGCTGGCATAGTTGATGGACAGTTTTGGGGTAATTCCCCCCGTGCCCAAAGGCAAAACCAAAGGTATTTCGTAGGTTGAAATTCCATTGATTACCGAAGATTTACCTTCACTAGAGCCAACAGCAAGGTTGACATCAATACTGGCCTGATCTATATTCTGGTCAGTATACATAGACTGATACTGAACCGTTTGACCCCGCACAACCAGCAATTGCAAAACTAAAAATACAAAGCTGTAAAATATTCTATTCGTAATAAGCATCATCTTCTTAGAATTAAAATTTTTTCATAAATATTAAAATTACAGCACCAAGCTTTATTTAATACATTTTTCCTCTTTGTTAGGAATGTCTTTATTGAATTCGCCGTTCAATCCCTGAACAGGAAAATAACATCCGGCTTTATTTTTCAACACACCTGCATTTTGTATCTGATCACGCATCCATAGCCCTCCACTTCAATATTTTCTTCTTTATTATTTTCATGTAAAAAACCCAAAGTGAACGAATACTTAAACTTACCCGTGTACTTGTAAGTAAGTGCCGGCTCAGGTCTATAAGGTGTCTTATTGGCTAGACCCCTGAAGCCTCTTTGATCTGCTGTTTCCGGATCTAATGCATGGAGCACAAAAATGGCAGAATCTCTTTCATTGTAAATGATAAAATTTGAAATGAAAAATTTTCTGTTATTTTTAACATTGCACATAGGATAAAATACATCATTGATACTATCTCCATTAGCAGTGATGATATTTGGAATGTACTTTCATAATTTTTTAAATCTTTTATTGTTTGATAATTTTTGTTGTACCCTCGATGATCATTCCTCCTAGATTGTATACAGAAGCAGCTCCACAATTTGGATCAGGATCCTGAATAATGGTAACATCTCTGAGTATTATATCACCATAATTTATAATCCCGGTACCATAGCAATTGATTTGACATCCTGCATAGATTTGAATATGCTGAAAGACACAACTTCCACTATTGATACTCAATGTTGGCAGATTACTGCTTATCGATACTTCCGAACTGCTTTGCTGGATGATATGTATATTTTTATTTATTTGTATAGGTCCGCTGGTCAACGATATAGTTTGCCCTATGACATTGGATGCAAACTTTATGGTATCTCCATGCTGAGCACATTCTATAGCTTTTCGTAGTGATCCGGTACCACTATCATTGGTATTGGAGACAATAATGCTGCAAGCAGGATCGCAGCTTTGGTCGCGTAGAACTCTGCAACCTGCAGCATCATATGTATAGCAGCGTTTTTGAGATACCATCACATTATGACAAATGAGTAAAGCTACTACTGTGACAAAAATTTGACTTTGTTTTTTCATTTTACGTTCTGGTTGAATATCGTAGAGCAATGTTAATTTTAAAATTTTCCTGTAAATGTACATATAATCATACATGCCTCATGGTTTACATAAGGTATGTAATTTTTATTTCACTACGTCAGCATTAGGGCACTGACAATTTTTACAACAAACGGGTGCGTATGGAGGAGGACTACAAAGGTAAAAACTTTTTTAAATCAGTACATATATCTTTTGTTATATATCCCAAATCGAAGCAATTTATAACCTTCGAAGTACAAAAGTAAATATATTTTTAATATTAGGCTTAAAAGCCTAATAAAAATTTTCAGAAAAATAAAACATTGCGCTGTGTTAGACATGCGCAATTCAAACTTTATTAAGTACCTAGGCCTTAAAATCCGAACTATCAGGATTTCTAAAGGTTATTCACAGCAACATCTTGCTAATCTATGTGATGTTGAATTAAGCAATATTAATAGAATCGAATTAGGTAAAATTAATACAAGTGTAGCACATGCAAAATTGATTGCAGACGCGTTAGACGTACATATCAAAGAGCTCTTTGATTTTAACGAGCTTGAAGATGACAGGAGTTTGGGCTAAATGAGTACTGATAAACTATCTTCTAACCTGACTTTCGGAAATAAGTAGTGCATTCACCTTCTTATTACTTAGTTCAACTGCCTTTTTTCATTAATCAAACTCTCAGCCATAGCTCTATAAATCAATTGCTGCATTCTGTCAGACCAGCTCGTATGCATTCGAGCTATAATTTTTTTTAAGTCAAAAGAAATAGATGGCGAAAAATTTACTTTAAGACTATGGTAAAAAATAACTGATACATTTTGTCTCGTTCTTTTGCTCTTTTTCTGCGTTGCAAAATCGTTAAATAGCTAAAGCTATTCGCCTCATTTACGCCTTGAAAAAGAACAAATTAACTTCGCCAATTCTGCACCATTTATTTATTAACAGAGCCTAAGTATAAATACCTGCACCTACCAATTTGTTTTAAGTTTTTTTACTGTTTTGTACCTGTCTATCGCCAGATCTATCAAACGATCGAGCAAACTAGAATAGGGCAATCCCGTAGCTTCCCAAAGTTTAGGATACATAGAAATACTCGTAAAACCGGGCATAGTATTGATTTCATTGATTACGATGGTATTGTCGGGTTTTAGAAAAAAATCTACTCTTGAAAGGCCTTCAGCACCTAAACATCTGAAAGCTTTGATAGCTGTTGTTTTTATCAGTGATGCTACTTCAGGAGATATAGGAGCAGGAATCATCAGTTTTGCACCCGAGCTGCTGATATATTTTGCATCATAGGAGTAGAACTGTTCTGTCGGCATGATACCACCTATGACAGAGCCTTCAGGGAATTCATTGCCCAGCACGGCGCATTCAACTTCTATTCCGGTGATAGCTTCTTCTACCAGCAATTTTCTATCATAAAGGAAACCATCTTTCACAGCGGCCTTAAATTCTTCTTTTGTGGTGACTTTGTGTACGCCTACAGACGAACCTGCATTGGCAGGTTTGACAAAAACCGGAGTACCAAGTTTTTTAATGATATCTTCATACCGCACCTTGTTTTTATTGCTTAGATCTATGACTTCAAAAGCAGCGATCGGGATATTGGCATCTCTCCACAGCCTTTTAGCTATATCTTTATCCATGCCCACAGAAGACGCCATCAAGTCGACACCTACAAATGGAACATTGACTGATCTGAACAGACCCTGAATAATTCCATCTTCGCCATAGGCACCATGAATCACAGGGAAGGCGACATCAATAATCTTAATTTTTCGGTTATTTTTTCTGTTGTACAGGATGGTCTTTTTACCATTGGATTCAAGAAATACTTTTGTTTCAGAAGGCTTTAAGGTTATTTTTACATTATCATCAGGATAAAGTAAAAAATCGTTGGTATCCTGAAGATGCCAAATGCCTTCTTTGTTGATGCCGATAACAGTGATGTCATATTTGTCAGAATCAAGTGCCTGAACTACACTACGTCCTGATCTCAGTGATATGGTATGTTCCGGAGATTTACCACCTATTATGACGGCAAGATTCATTTTATTTTTCATTTTATTTCAGAATTTCAATTAATGCCCAAAGTTAATTGATTCAAAATAAATCCATAATACAAATTATGAAAAAAATTAATATTTATAAAATTGGTATAAAAAATATTACCCATAAGTAAAAATTATTATATATTTACACCCTGAAACTATTTTCAAAAATAGTGACAGATTTATTAATTTTTAAATGCAAATATAAAACGTATGGCTAAGATTTTGATTGTTGATGATGACAAGAGTATCAGAAAAACACTAAAAGATATTTTGGAGTTTGAAAAATACGTAGTGGATGAGGCAGTTGATGGGCTGGATTGTATTGTCAAAATCAAGCAGCAAAGTTATGATGTGATCATTCTGGATGTAAAAATGCCACGAATGGATGGTATGGAGGCGATCGAAAAAATACAAAATTTGACGCCGGACACGCCTGTGGTTATGATATCAGGACATGGTAATATCGATACTGCTGTAGAAGCTGTTAAAAAAGGCGCCTTTGACTTTATACAAAAACCACCTGATCTGAACAGACTTCTTATCACTTTGCGTAATGCTTTAGATAAATCCTGTCTTATAACTGAAAAAAAAGTCTTGCAAAAAAGGGTTCACAGCTCCAAGATTCAGGATATGATAGGCGAGTCTGCCAATATGGAACTGATCAAATCCACCATCGATAAAGTAGCGCCGACAGAAGCCAGAGTACTGATCACCGGTCAAAATGGTACTGGTAAAGAATTGGTTGCCAGGTGGATACATCAATTGAGTAGAAGGAAAGATTACCCCATCGTGGAAGTGAATTGTGCTGCCATACCTTCTGAATTGATTGAGTCGGAGTTGTTTGGTCACGAAAAAGGATCATTTACATCAGCTATAAAACAACGACTGGGAAAATTCGAACAAGCTCATGGCGGGACATTGTTTCTCGATGAGATCGGTGACATGAGTCTTTCAGCTCAAGCCAAGGTACTCAGGGCTTTGCAGGAAAACAAAATCACCAGAGTGGGTGGTGAAAAAGATATCAGTGTAGATGTGCGAATCCTTGCAGCTACCAACAAAGATTTAAGGGCAGAAATAGCAAAAGGTAATTTTAGGGAAGATTTGTACCATAGATTGGCTGTGATCATTATTAAAGTGCCATCACTCAATGATAGGGTAGACGATATACCGGATTTGGTCAAATATTTTATTGGACTCGTATGTGATGAATACAATATAGTACATAAAAAAATCGATCAGGGTGCTATCAAAATGCTTCAGAAGGTCAATTGGACGGGAAACATCAGGGAATTAAGAAATGTTGTTGAAAGACTCATCATACTTTCGGGGCATATTATTACAGCACATGATGTAGAGACTTTTGTTCAGTGTAACAACACGACCAGTAATGCAATGTCGTCAGTTTTTGATCAGTTTGACAACTTTAATGCATTAAATAAATACCTCCGTGAAGAGTTTGAAAAGTATAAAGGAGAGTTAGTGTAAAACTCTAATTTAAAAAACATAGAACCTGCGTTTTGATCATGTCAAAACGCAGGTATTTTTGTTTTTACAAGAGTTGTGAAGCAACTCCACCCATAAACAATATTGGGAAGTTATCCATAATACAAATAAAAACGAAAAAGGCTTCAAGGATTTTAACGTTTAGAAATATAAAAATGTAAATCATGAGTGAAAAAGAGTTGAAGGAAGCAGATGCCCATATACATCGAGAAATAAAGAAATGGAGTGAAATCAAGGGTGAAAACTCATGGACTATGTTCAAAGTTATCGCAGAATTGGTGGATGGATTTGAGAGCCTAAACAAGTTGGACCCATGTATTTCTATTTTCGGATCAGCAAGAACAAAACCTGATGATCATTACTACAAGCTAGCAACAGAAATTGCGGCAAAGTGCACAGAAGAGGGTTTTGGGGTCATCACAGGTGGTGGGCCAGGCATAATGGAAGCAGCAAATAAGGGAGCTTATCTAAGTGGCGGACTGTCAGTGGGATTAAATATAGATCTTCCCTTTGAGCAGTTCAATAATCCATATATTGACCCATCAAAAATATTGCACCACAGATACTTTTTCGTCAGAAAAGTCATGTTTGTGAAGTATGCGCAGGCATTTGTAGTATGTCCGGGTGGTTTTGGAACATTGGATGAGTTGTTTGAAGTGCTCACGTTGATTCAGACCAATAAAATATCAAGAGTACCTGTGATCCTGGTAGGAACTGAATATTGGTCAGGACTGAAGCAATGGATTCATGATGTGATGTTGTCTCAATTTTGCAATATTTCATTGAAGGATCTTGATCTTATGCCAATAACAAACGATCCTGCAGAAGTGGTTTCTATCATCCGCAATTTTTATGATGGTTCTGACAGAATACATTCCATCAAACCAAATTATGAGTTATAAAACAATTTTTGTCTTTTTTTATTTAGAAGGTTTCTTCAAGTTTAGAATTTGGAATTCATATGGCAATACATAAAATTCTCAGAGACAAGGGCGTTTTCTTATTTTTTATACTGACTGGTTTTTTTATTGGAAATACAATTGTCGCTGAGTTTGTAGGAGGTAAAATATTTTCTCTGGAGCGATTATTTGGCTTTCCTCAGATGAATTTAAACCTTTTTGGTGTCTCTGGACTGGGATTTAATCTCACAGCAGGGGTCATATTGTGGCCTTTGGTTTTTATCATGACCGACATCATCAATGAATATTACGGACCGAAGGCTGTGCGCACATTGTCTTATCTTGCAGTTGGCGTAGTTTTTTATTCCTTTATCATGGTTTATGGAGCAATCGGGCTGCCTCCCAATGACTGGTGGCAATTTCAAAGTGGCTTGTCGGACGATACTGGGAAAAACATACCTGATATGAGTATGGCTTTTAATAAAGTGATGGGACAGGGATTGTGGATTATCATAGGCTCGATGGTAGCATTTTTAGTTGGTCAGATTATAGATGTAGCTGTCTTTAATAAGATCAAAGCAATAACCGGAGCTAGGTTTGTCTGGTTACGTTCGACCGGATCAACATTGGTTTCCCAGCTCATAGATAGTTTTGTAGTATTAATCATTGCTTTCTACATTGGGGCTGATTGGGAACTGTCAAGAGTGCTCGCCATTGGGATGGTCAATTATATTTATAAAGGAGGTATGGCCATTATACTCACACCCCTAATATATCTCAGCCACAATTTGATTGATGCCTATTTGGGTAAGGAAACTTCATCTTCGATGAAATTACTGGCATTGAACGGATAAGCATTCTCTTCACGGATTAGTGATGGTAATATAAGTCACTGCCTCATGTGATTTATATCAATACATAAAAATGATTATTGTGTTAATTTTGAATTGTAATTTTGAATTTTTTATTAACTCAGTAAAACAATAATTTATGATCAAAGAAGTCAAAGGGGATATTTTAATGTCCGACTCAAAAACTATTGCCCACTGCGTAGCTCCAATGGATCATTTTGATTCAGGTCTCGCACTTAGCCTCAGAGAAAACTACCCAGCTATGGTGAAGGGATTTAGGGCTTATTGTCATACACACCATCCAAAAGCAGGAGAAATTTGGGTATGGGGTGGTGTAGGTGGTATTAGAATCATTAATCTTATGGCTCAGGAACCAGCACCATCAGAAAATTATAAAGGTCATCCGGGCAAAGCATCCATTAGTAGTCTTGAAAAAACATTAAAAAATCTAGTCAAATTCATTGAAACTGAAAAACCACAGAATGTGGCGATTCCCAAATTGGCAACTGGTGTCGGAGGCCTTGAATGGAATGAAGTACGGCAATCTATTTATAAATATTTGGATGCGCTGGATACACCCGTGTTTTTATATACCACGTATAACAAAGGGATAAAAGCACAGGAAGGTTAGCATAGTGTACTATGTGATAAAATAAAACTAACAGGATCATTTTCAAATTCATAGCTGAAGTTAAGAACACTTGCGTTGATATATCGTGTTTCAGATGAAACTGTGCACCCATAGTCTTCATGAATATGACCGCAAATGTGAATTTTAGGTTTTACTTCTTCAATTTTTTCTTTCAGTTCTTCACACCCAACATTTAAGTTGCGGATCGTCCTGTCAAGAATACCATATGCCGGACCATGAGTGATAATTATATCTGTATCATTTGGTATCAAATCCCAATGTTTTTTTATTTCTGACCCCCGTTGCCTGTTGAATGCCCAATCATAAAACCAAGGTGTTACTGGCGACCCCCAAATGTATAAGTCTTCAATGAGAATGCCGCTGTCATTCAGGTAAATGACTCCATCGGGTAAGATAGCATCGATTTTATGTTTTTCTGTCCTTTCCAAATAGAAGTCATGATTTCCAGCAATAAAAATTTTGTATTTAAAGTCCAATCCCGCAAACCAATCTAAAAACATTCTAATCTCATATTCGGTACCTCGACTGCTGATATCTCCGGCATGCACAAGAATGTCCCCTTCAGGTAATGTCAGTAGATGGTGCTTACCGTGTGTATCAGATATTGCAACAAATTTCATATAGTCATAAAGGGATAAAAGCAGAGGAAGGTTAGCAATAATTGATCATTTACAATCAATTTCTTTTCGGAATTTATCTAAAAGTGGTGTATATTTATAACCTTGTTTTTGTGATTTGTCTGCGGCTTTTTTTATGAAACTTGACGCTTCTTTCTTTAAGCCTTCTTTGCAACAGATAACTGATAAAATATCATCATAAATATAGTTATCCGTATTGGTATCTGCAAGTTGGAGAAAACCCGGTTTTAGTGTTGAATAAAATAATTTGTCAGGTTCTTTCATTATGGTGAAACTAAAAGCATCATACAATAACTGCATATCGGATACTTCCGGATAGGTAGTCAAGAGACTTTTGGCAAAAATCAGTAAATATTGGTCAGAGGTCGTCCCCAAAATTGACATGAGATTAAACTCCCGATATGCCATCAAAAATGAGCTCAATTTATTTATAGGCATTTTGGTAACTTTTTCTAAATTTTTGAACTCCTTGTTTAAATTTTTTTGAGATAAATAATTGTTATTATCGAACAAAAAACTGACAAGTAGTTGTTCTACAATAATCTGTTCAGGAGCAGCAATTTTTTTAAATTCTTCCAAAAATACATTATAGCTTATAAACTGACCGAAATGTTTCATCAGTACAACAGGGTAAGTTTCTTTTTTATGAAAGTAATACTCCAGCCTTTTTTTACGGGAATCATTTGATAATGGTATTAATATTTTTTTTAAACTGTCTATGAAAATCTCTACTCCCAGGTTTTCAATGGTCAAATTCTGATCAACCAGGTATGAAAACCTTTGTTCATGACAAATTTTTGCTTGATCAAGCAAGTCGTATACACTTTGAAAACCCCTTATTTTGTGAATGACTTCTCCGAGATTATTTAGATATAGAAGAGTAGGGAAGGCGTCTATCTGGTATTTTGACAGAAAGCTTCTGTTGTACTTCTCATTTATTTGCAGGTTGATAAAGTTTTCATTGAAATAATTGTAGATTTCAGATTTGGTGTTTATTTCTTGAATCATGCGTTTACATGGTACGCACCAATCAGCCATTACATCGACAAATATGATCTTTTGCTGCTCAGAAGCCAGCTTTTTAGCTTTGTCAAATGATGTGATAAACTCAATTCTTGAATGTAGTGATGTCAGAATGCAACACATTGCAAACATTAAATGCAAAAATTTCATAGCAGCTGTTATTTTAAAACAAAAATAGGAAATTAACTTGAATTATTATTTTTTTATGCACGAATTGTTGTCTGTAATATGCTTTTTTTTAGCAAATGAAGGTTATGTATTTTTTTCTGATGGTCTGAAATTTTACTACCAAATCTATTCTAAATTTGATAGTGTCTTGATTACTGAAACTTGTGTATAAATGGGAACTTATCTAAGAGTTACTTTTCTTCACTCAATCCTGAAATATTCATAGTCCGCTGATTCACCCGCACTTTTTGTGATTCTTATTCTTTTACAAATTTGAGGGTTTGTACAGCATTATTTTTGCGTATCTGCAAAAAGTGGAGACCCTGATTGAAACCTTGTGTATTGATCAGGAAGGATTTGCCTTCATAAAATCCTTGATGCACTATACGGCCCATGGCATCAAAAATCTTACATTGTACTGAATTTCTTTCGGTATTATTTTGCTCAATATGGATGTATTCAGTGACAGGATTTGGGAAGATATTATATTCAGGTATGTCAGATGCAGTTATGTCTTTATTTGAAGAGGTACAGGAGAGAGCGTTGATGTATTTTGACACATCCTCATTAAATAAAAACGGAACCAATGAATTATCAGGATTATCGCCCATTCGAATCCATACCATATTTTGTGATGGAATGACATTTACAAACTGGCCGTTTTTGCCTAAAGCCGAAAACATATCTGCCGGTGCACTTTGAAAGAGCCTTCCCGGGAATTTAATCTGAGATTGTGGCACCATGAAGCCGTTTTTGCCATTGAGCCACCAAAGGTAGCCATAAGATTCATTGATGTTTTGTGAAGTATTGACCATTTCATTGTAATATTGCTGATCGGATAAAACCGGAATGTCGTTCCAGCTACCTTTATTGAGAATCAACAATCCGAATCTTGCCATACTTCTTGCTGTGCTGAAATAGACATTATTATAATCCTGTTTGATAAATAATCCGTCCATACCCGTGGTAATTTTTATTTTTTGGGTTGCGAATTGATTTAGTGTCATCCCTGTTGCTTTTTCAATCACTCCGTCCAGCAAGGTATAGGGACCATTATGATATGACCACCTTGTTCCAGCCGGTGCTTTATATTTAAGACATGAACTCAAGGTGCAAAATGGGTCAGTAACGCCATCATCCAGACCTGAAGTCATTGTAAGCTGATGTTTGATTGTAATTTTATCTTCCTGTTCAGGGGTACAACTTGACCAGCCTTTACCAAGATATTTGGACGTTGAGTCTGATATTTTTAGAAAATTTTCCTGTTGGGCTATGCCGACAAGGGTAGATGTAAAAGTTTTTCCTGCTGATGCCCAATACCATAATGACGTCTGCGAATGGCCATTGAGATATTTTTCCAATACAATTTTTCCATCTTTGAGTAGGATAAAAGCTTTGGTATTATTGGCTTCAAGGAATTTGTAAAGGGTGTCTATCTTTTTTTGGCACCATCCCAATGCAGCAGGGTCTGTTACGCTCCAGGTGGAGCTATTTACGGGAGGAAAGTATAGTTGAGCAGATGACAAATAACCTGCCAAAATGAGGAGAAAAGTAAAATGAAATGTTTTCATTTGTGTGACATGAATGGTGTATAATAGAAGACCTAAAATAATCCAAAAAGTTTAAATTTTAGCTTACATTTTGGGTGAGGATTTTATAAAAAAAATATCTTCAATGGCATAAAGACAGATGAGAATTTGATTTTAAACTTTTATGTTTCAAAATTATCAAAAAAAGAGATGATAAAAGTTAGGATCAATATTTTGCCAAAAGAAATCCTAAAAGTAACTGGAGTAAGATCAATAATGAGAAAGTAGATGCATTGATTGAAATGAATTTGATGCAACCTTCCGGACTTGCTATGGTCGGATTAGCACAACTTTTTGAAATGAATCGAATTGCTTTTGAAAATGGGGAAAATTTTCCAAAATCAATAAAAAAAAACATTCTGGGATGGATATATAGTGCTAAACAGTCGGAAACAAGACTAAAAAGAGTGGAAGAAACGGTATCTTTGGCCTCACAAAATATAAGAGCAAATCAATATAATCCGTTAAAATAAATATCCGAATGACACCTATCAATCCTAAAGTTGACCTGTTTATTGCTGATGGTTGTGGACGGTGTGAATACTATGCCACAGAAAAATGCAAAGTCAGAAAATGGCAACTAGAACTACAGCATGTCAGACAAATCATGCTTGAAACTGACCTTACTGAAGAAATTAAATGGGGAATGCCCGTCTATACTCACTCAGGAAAAAACATCGTCATCATTGGAGCCCTAAAAGATTGTGTTACTTTTGGGTTTTTCAAAGGAGTTTTACTAAAAGACACACACCACATTCTTGAAAAACAAGGTGAAAATGTTCAATCTGCCCGTATCATAAGGTTTACATCCGTAGATCGTATTGTGGAGTTATCGTCCATAATCAAGGAATACATTATAGAAGCTATAGCTATCGAGGAGAGTGGAGTTAAGGTAGAATTCAAAAAAGATATTGAGCCTGTACCATCAGAATTGGAAGATAAATTTGATGAACTACCTTCACTTAGAGATGCATTTTATGCCCTTACTCCCGGTAAAAGGAGAGGATATGTCATTTACATTTCGCAGCCCAAAGGATCAGAAGCAAGATTCAGCAGGATAGAAAAATGTATCGATAAGATCATGAATGGAGAAGGATTTCACGATCACTATAAATCAAAGAAATGATATCATTTGTCAATAAAAACATATGACTTATTGAGAAATGAGAAAATGCCTTACTCAGCCGGAGCATATGGTCGAGATGAGAGGAAGGGTGATTACCGTGAAGATAAGCGCAATTTATTTGAAAACAATAATGATATTTTGTTAACATGGGATAAAAATGTCACCGCTGATATTAGTTTGCGAGCTTCCGTTGGAGGAAATATGAGATCACTTAATTATAAATCTTCTTTTACTACGTCAGATTACTTAAACGTACCGGGGTCATATATACATTCAGCAACTCACTAAATCCTATAAGATCAGCCAATTATGAATCTCAGATGGCTGTAAATTCAGCTTATGGCTTCGTAGATTTAGGTTACAAAACATATGCATATCTATCTTTAACCGGGCGTTTTGACAAAAGTTCAGCACTCCTGTCTCCAAACAATGGGTTTTTCTATCCATCCATATCTTTGAGTATCTTACCAACAGAATTTTTAAATCTTGGGCCTATATCTTATTTAAAACTAAGAAGCTCTTATGCAAATGTAGGTTCATCTTTTACATCAGATAACATCGGGCCTTCTGCAAACTTTCTTGGATACGGTTCCGATTATAGAACTCCATATGGTGGGCCAAATTATCTTCAACCTACCTACAATATTATCAATCCACTTTACAACAACCAATCTGGAGCATCTTTTACCAGAACACTGATTGACCCTAATTTAAAACCAAGTTTTTCGTCTTCTTATGAGATTGGGGCAGACATTAAGGTGCTTAAAAATAGATTGGGATTGGATTTTACTTACTTCAATTCATTTGACGGACCGGGAAATACTAATGGTCAGAAAATCCCAACAAGATGGCAATATCCGGGCTCAGAGCGTGTCATAAATTCAGCAAATTGGAAAGCTTCATTACAAAAACAGTATGGAAATGCAACGGACGACATAAACTCAGTAATGTGGTTGATTAAATAAAGATGAATTTTTTAAAATTCTGTTGAAAAAATAATGTGGCTTTGATGATTTTATCACTCACACAAGTGGGGGCTTTTTTCATTAGTTTGGGTAAGGATAATATGATTTCAATCTAACATATCCTTATCTACTGAAAGACCTAAAGATTGAAATCCTATACCTTCGGCAGCCTCCGCAATTCCTGCTAGTGAAACGCCTTCTTTAGTGATATGTGATTTGCTCCTTAAAAACTCCCTAGAGTACACTTTCCCATAGTGCTTAGAGATCATTCGAAGACATGTAGGGCCACAATCCCGCATATCTATTTGTTGATAGAATGGAAATTTTCTCATTTATATAATCTAATAAATTTAATGAGTAAATCCCTCTATTTCTTTAATCCTATCTTCTATCTGCATTTGATTGGGCATATCAAATAGTTCCATATAAGGGTCAGTCTTGATATGACCTTTTTTAACAAGGTCTAAGGCTATTTCTAACAGGCGTATTGCTTCCTTATATTCCTGCTTTTGAGCCAGTACTTCAGCTTTCCAAAAATAAGCAGCTGAGCAACTTTCATACTTTTCTAATGTGTAATCAAAATCCTTTAAGGCAAATGCAGAGTCGCCGCTATGAAAATGACAAATGCCCCTATAAACAAATGTGTAAATATCTACTCTATGTCCTTCATCTTTAATATATGTTGAGAATTCAACAATAGCTTCTGTATATCTCTTCATTTGCCTAAGTGCCAATCCTTTTAAGAAATTGACATTTTCGCCCCAAGCATAAGTCGCTTTTCCCGGAGTATAATCATCATATTCGGTCAGCAAAGCAAATGCTCGCTCATAATCTCTGTAGTAATATAGCGTCAACCAACTATAATAATACAATGAGCCTTCAGGATCAAGTTGGTAAGCCTTTTCAAGAAAAGGGTAAGCTATGTGATAATCTCCTATTTTTGTATATGGTGTAGACTTTTCTTGATAATTGTCCGATACATTATGTCCTAACGCAATCAATGTATCACAACGTGATTGATGCAGTAAACTACCTTGATAAGGTCGTTTTTTATTTACGTCTTCTTGCATAAGCATTATACCTTCTACTCCTAATCTCTCTCTGACTTTAGACCAATCGCTAGCCGTTTTTTGTTTAATTGTCTTTTGAGCGCATCCAAATTGTAGAAAAAATGCTACCACAATAAATGCAACATTTTTACGGATATATTTCAATGATTTCACTATCTTTTATTCTAAAAGTTAAAAATATGTATGAATCTACATTTTGTTTATCTTTTGTTCCCGGTATCCATTCCTTTAAGTCCATGCAAATATTTAAAATTTGGTTCGAAATGGCAGGATTAAAAGACTTTACGCAATAGTTATTATCTATTTCCAGCATTTCAAACCTCCCAGCTTTGCCCTGACAGTTAACAATAAATCTAATTCGAATCATTCCAGATTCCTTAACTTCAACAGGTATTTTGTATTTATTTTTAAATATTTTTTTAATATGATAGGTGCCCCCTTTATACGAAGTATTTCTCGTATAATAACGATATGAAGGTTTATTCAAATACATTAAATCGTCACATAAATGAAAATCATTTTTTTCTTTTATTGTTTTATAAGTTTTTTGCAATTTCAAATCTTTAAATGACTGATCAATAAAACCTCTTAGATATAGTACATTTTCGGTTTGCTTTAGAATTTGAAATTTAAAATAATTATAATTTTTATCGCAGCTGAACTTATTTCCAAACAAGTTTAAAATTGTAGAATTAGATAATTTTTCAATTGTAAAGCACTTGTGTTTAAAATCATTGGTTATTTTATTTAAAATCTGAATAGTTGAATCCGTAATACAAACATGATAATCATTATTATGCCAACACCCTTTCATTATGGGGTCGTATAAAATATTTTTATCATCGATTAAATTCATAAAAAAATACTCATTATTCACTATGAGTATATCATTCTTGACAAAAAAAATTGTTTTTGACGTCACAATTTGTTCATCATTTTTATTCACTCCATTCATAATTGGTACCAGTGTAGTATCATTAACCATAATGGCATTTTTTTTCAAAGGTACTGCAGAACTTATATCATTTATATCCAACAACCTATATCCTCCAAACCAAATGTTAGACTTTTGATAACCTTTAGGGACACAAGAATTGAATATAATTAATGTAATTAAAGAAAATGTATACTTTTGGAGTCTTTTGTTTTTCATCTTAACCTTATACTTTACCAAATATTTATATCTTATAAATATGAGTGGGTTCTTTAGAACCAACTCAATTTTTTCTATCCAAAAATAGAAATTCCACCTGAATTAGAATCATCTCCAACAAGAACTGGATCATCACCTGGATGACAGTCAGATTTATTTCCTCCAGTAATCTTGTTTAAAATGTCGTTTGAAAATGAAATTGCTTTTAAAGCATTAGCAGTCCAAAGGATTTTATAGCCACTTTTCATAAGCTTTTCTTACCTTATCATGTGGTGTTAAGTTATTCTTTTCAATATCGTCCAAACCTTTTTCAATAGATGTTTTTTCTTCATCGGAAATAGAATCCCACCAATCTGTGTTTTCTTGATTTCTCAACCTAATCAATTTCTCGATAATTGCTTTGTCTTCCAATGTCGAAAGCCATTGTATCAATTCGAGTTTTTTATTAAGTATGTTCGATTCCATTATTTCTTGTTAAAGATGTAAAACTAAATTGTTGATATTAAAGTTCAATAACTAGATTGAATTTATCAGCAAAATAGTATTTTTTATCATCCTTTTTCTTTTTTATATAATCCTATATTTTTGTTGATTGAGTTATACAATTTTATGTATAGGTCCGATTTTGTCCAATACTTAAACATCTAATCTTTATAGAATTGAAAAAGCTAAAACTATCCGATATTTTGGGTTAGAAGGGTGATAGGATTTATTCCACTACCTTCAGCAAATCCAAACCATGGATCGCATAAGTGATCGAATGATTGTATGGAAATGGATTGGTATAGTCAGGATGCTGCGCGTTCAATAAAATCGATTTTTGATCAGGGGTAACACATGCTCCGGTGACTTCCGCACCTCGAGGTACCATGGATATTTTGATTAAATCTTTTGCGGTAGCATTTTTTGCTTTTCTGATGTCCAATAGATACACTTCACAAGTTTTTTCTGTGACACCAGGAGGTACACGATTGTACGGTATCCATTGAGGTCTTCACAGATTACCAGAAATGTGTGCCCATCTATCACTATCGTGGTCAGACCATCCGGATTGGCCAGATGGTTTTCGGGGTAGCTTTTGGAAGCAGGGTCGGGCCCCGGGCCTCCGGAAACAGCCACACCTGTTTCCATCGTTTTTGGATCATAGTACCAAACCCGTCCGTAAAGATCGAGATATGCCGGATCGTTTGCAGATGGAAGCTTTTGGTCTTTAGCCAACTTTTGATGGTGTGGATGTATAATGCCACCTGCTTTAGTACCAAAAGCAAATGATTTACCACCTTCGTCCCTGCCGGTTTCTGTCCAGTACACCATATCGGTTTTCGGATCTACAGCTACCCATTCGTTGCGAAGAAACATAGTAGCCCCATGAGAGACAGCATAATCATTTACATTTTGAAGATAAATATCGGTTTCATAAGGTATTTTAATCCACTTTTTTGGATGATCATGTTTATAAAAGAACAAATCACCTTCTTGATATTGATTGGCAACCTTGGCTTCAAACTTGAAGAAGGCGGTAGGTGCCTCATCATTACCAAAATAAACGGTCTTGAGATCATTGGAAATTGCACCGCTTTCCCATCCGGCTCTGCCCCAGTTGTATTGTTTCCTGATGGCTACCGCCTGTTTAGGGTCGATCTCTACAAACCAATTAAAATTCTGGTATTTTTTGATTTTTTTATCATTCCAGGGTTTAATATCTGATTTGATGGTCATGTCTGCAGTATCCCTGATCCCCTGACCTGTAGTGATGCCTGCTATTTGTATCGGATAAGCCCTAGTATTGGGTTCACCGTTAAAAATCGAAGCATTGTCTGTTTTAAACCATTCTTCAGCGGTCCATATGCGACCATTGGGAGATCGGATACCACTACAGTTCATTCCCGTTTCACCAACTGTATTGACAAAATCCACATTGAAAAACTTTCCTGATCTGCCATCTTTCAGGGTTTGGTCCACGACATCCAGGTTGCCATCTGCCAGCCTTTTGACTCTGAATGCAGTCATACCGCCGCCATCGCCCAGGCGATCATCTTTGTAGTTGAGCTCATGATTGATACTGATCCAGCCCAAAGATTGTCCTGCACTGTCTGCAGTAAATCCTATAAAATCATGGCCTTCTTTGGCTATGGCACGTCCTTTGGGATTTTTGTAAGTACTATTGGTTTGAACCAAATCATGGCCACCAATGAAAAGTACCTGAGTCCACAGCGGTGAAGGTGGTGAGACGATGCTATCAGATACAAAGTTTTGAGGTGTTTGCATCTTGGATTCTATCCTGAGTTGAGCTGAAAGGTGACCAGCAATCAGGAAACATAGAAAAGAAATGAATTGTCTTAAAGAAAAAGTATAATAATTTGACATGGTATTTTTGTTGTGAAAATAACTTTGGCTCAAAAAGTAAACAAATTACAATGCTTAAAAATTGTATCCATATTAAATTATTATTAAGCGAATTCAAAATTCTATAATTTAGTCCTTTTTAAAAATAGAAAAGACCTTCCAACTTTTTGAAAGATCGTCTTTTCTTAACTTAACTAACAAAACAAAATACAACTGACTACCTCCACAATTCAAATGGCGTGAAAGGTATTTCATTTTTATTGCTGTCCAAATATCCTGCTTGCAGATGTTGAGATCCTTTGGACTCTATATATTCTATTTTTATTTTGTGTTTTCCTTTGGCCAATATGGTTTGACCTGTCTTGGACATAGCGCTATGATCGCCATCGTGATCTACGAGCAATTCATCATTGATATATAGTTTTGATATCCATTCTTTACCATCTTCTGTAACGGACACGACTCGATAGAAATAATTGGTTTCAGGTTTTAACTTGTCCAGATAGACTTCGTGAAGTGCGCGTTTGCCTTTGACTAGTACTGCTTGATCCAGATTGGGCTGAGCTGCATTTTGGGTAGCTTCGCCGTATTGCACTTTGGTAGTAGCTTTATGATGTGTTTCCCACAAGATGTACATACCTGTTTTGGTAGAAAACTGGAGATAAGGTTTTACCAAAAAACCACTATTACTTTGTCTATAAATGAAAAACGATAGCATTGATGAAACTACAAATATTAGGATAGACTTAAAACTCATTTGTTTTGTGATTTTATAAAGATGATGATTTTAAATTTTGCTCCAAATGCGAATAAATCAATTGTCGAATTTCATCCATATTTTCGACAACGGGGATTTCTGATTTTGCCATTTCGTCCCATTTTCGTAATTGGATATATCTTTCGAAGTATTTGTCTTCCTGAAAGTCTTTTGCTTCGCTAGGAGTCATTTTTCCGCCTTGAAATTCCAATGTTCTTTTACTAGGTTCTGAAAGCTGTTCGTAATACTCAGGAAATTTGTAAGTTAGATATCTCTTGGCATTGACATGGGATGCGATAAGTCTACAGACTTTGTTTGAAAAGCCCATTTTTCGAAGGAAATTAGCACCAAGTGTCTCATGATCTACCACGCCATAACTATCCATTACTTGATGTTCGTCGGTCTCATCGATACATAAATGTCCGATGTCGTGTAGAAAAGCAGCCAAGATGGTTTCTGAGTCACCACCATTATCTGAGTCACCACCATTAGCTTTGGCCAAATGTGCTGCTTGAAGTGCATGTTGCAGTTGCGTTACTCCTTCACCAAAATAGAGTTCTCCGCCATATTTTTTGTAGAGTGAGATTATAGATTCTGTACTTTGAAATATTCTGTCAGGCATGATATCATACTTTTGAAAGGCAAAATTATGGTTTCCATTTTACCGGTAAGTATCGCCAATATTAAGGTTTGGTTAAGTTGTGATTATGGTGATTTGGCAAAATAAAGAACTACAAGAAATATGTTTTATTTGAATAAATTTGAATGGTAAATTATTCATTATGGTCTATATTACCATATTATGAATGAATTGTCATACATTATGTAAATATATTCGAATATTACTTAACTAATTCATAAAAATAGCCTATTTTTGCATTGCTTATCATTCACTAATAGTATTAATTGATATTTATGACTGATTTATCATACACGATTTGGAACTCAATGAGTGATCATGCTTTGGCACAGCATATTGGAGTATTTATCAGACACCATCGCATGGAACAAAACAAAACACAAGATACATTGGCCAAAGCTGCAGGGATTAGCCGTTCTACTTTAAGTTTATTGGAGCGTGGTGAAACGGTCACTTTGGCTACTTTTATTCAAGTATTAAGAGTATTGGATCAATTGCAAGTCATGGAAAACTTTAATGTGTCACAAACCATGAGTCCACTAGAATTGGCTAAAATGGAACAAAATAAACGCAAAAGAGCTAGTGGCAAGTCAGATGAAAAAAGATATAAAGTGGAATCATGAATTCAGCATTTGTAAAAATATGGGGAGAACTTGTAGGAGCTGTTTCCTGGGACGAGGGGAAAGGATTGGCAAGTTTTGAATATGCCCCAGAATTTAAAAAACTCCAATGGGATTTAGCGCCGTTAAAACTTCCTTGTGCATCTGCAAAAAGAATATTTGCATTCCCAGAGTTACGTAGAAACAAAAATGCAGACTATGATACTTTCAAAGGAATGCCAGGCTTATTAGCTGATGTACTTCCCGACAAATATGGAAATCAATTGATCAATATATGGTTAGCCCAACAAGGACGTCCACAAGATAGGATGAACCCTGTAGAAATGTTGTGCTTCATAGGAAATAGAGGCATGGGAGCTTTAGAGTTTGAACCTGCTACGATGAGCGATAGTAAAAAGGCATTTTCTGTTGAGATAAATAGTCTCGTGGACATCGCCCAAAAAATGTTATCCAAAAGAGAATCTTTCACTACAAATCTCCAAAAGGATGAAGAGAAAGCTGTATTGGAGATTTTGAAAATAGGGACATCAGCTGGTGGTGCTCGCCCAAAAGCAGTTATCGCATATAATGAAAAAACGGGCGAAGTGAGGTCAGGTCAAACAACTGCGCCTAATGGATTTGAACATTGGTTGATAAAATTGGACAATGTTAGCGATGTCCAACTAGGAAAAAGTAAAGGATATGGAAGAGTAGAAATGGCTTATTATAATATGGCTATAGGCTGCGGAATTGATATGATGCCATCTCGACTATTAGAAGAAAATGGTAGGGCTCATTTTATGACAAAACGATTTGACCGTGAAGGTGGTGCGACCAAGCATCATATTCAGACATTTTGTGCCCTTAAACATTTTGATTTCAATATGGTCAATAGTTTTAGTTATGAACAGTTATTCCAAACTATGAGAGAGCTAAAATTGACCTATCAAGACATGGAGCAAATGTATAGGAGAATGATTTTTAATGTCATCGCTCGAAATTGTGACGACCACACCAAAAATTTTGCTTTCAGATTAAAAAAGGATGAAAAATGGGAATTAACACCTGCATACGATATTTGTCATGCTTATCGACCTGGAAGCGAATGGGTGAGTCAACATGCTTTGAGTATCAATAACAAAAGAAACAATATTTCGAAAGATGACCTAATGGTTATAGGAGAGTCCATCAAATGTAAAAAATCAACGAGCATCATCTCTGAAATAAACCAAACCATCTCTCAATGGCCTAAATTTGCGGCTGATGTACAGGTTAGCTCCGAACTAACTGAGAGTATCGAAAAAACCTTGTTGAGTATAAAAAAAATAAATGTGAATGTTTATAAATTGTTAATAAATTGTTCCAAGTTAAAGAGAAGCAAAAAAGAAAGTACAATAAATTTAATACCAGATTTCCCAATATGACATCAATCACTAAATTCTCAAAAGTTTGTATTAAATGGTTGTATATTTACCTGAATTTGTTTAAAATTTTTAGGGTATACGGAAATGAAATTTGAACGCACAAGATAGGTAAAGAGATACTTATTGATACGATTCACATCTTTGAGTTGCAGTAGAAGAAGCAAGTGTTGCCTTTTTACACTATTGCATGTAACACACAGGTGCAATAATAATTACCAAATTAATACACTAACTGTTGCACTATTTTATTTTTTTTTCTTTATTCCGGTACCAAACATCACATCAAACAATTTTTTGAAGACGGTTTTTTTTTTTTTTTAGAGGTGAGTTTTCGATAAATTTTTTAATGAGTCAAACTTCTTGTTTAAATTTTCCTTTTTTAATCATACCGAAAACCCGCTTTATTTGCGCATTGATGGTCAGGAATTTGTTCGTTTTCAATATTTGTTTCAAAAATCCATTTTGAAATGCGCGATTTTAAAGAAGACAGTGAACACCTTATCAGAGCTTATTTATATCAGTTGCTAATAAAATCACATAGGCTATACACAAAAATAAATACCCAACTTAATGTAAAATTACTCACTAACAAATATTTACTCCAGTTTAGACATGAGTTAGAACGAAGTATTAAAGATCATAGCGATGTACAATATTATTCTGACTTCTTGGGTATTAGTAGAGTTTATTTTAATAAGATATGCAATGACTTTTTATTCCAAAACTGCCACTCAGGTCATTAAAGAAAGACTGGCTTTGGAAGCC
The DNA here is from genome assembly GCA_016718205.1 of Saprospiraceae bacterium. Lineage (GTDB taxonomy): Bacteria > Bacteroidota > Bacteroidia > Chitinophagales > Saprospiraceae > OLB9. Next base: position 90,365 of record JADKEB010000015.1, on the reverse strand, counting down.
AAAAAGAGCTTTGTATACCGTAAAAACAATTTCGGAAATTGCTTATGAACTTCATTTTTCCGACCCACCTAATTTTATTCGTTTTTTTAAACAAATGACCGGGCAAACTCCCGAGCAATTCAGAGACTTATCAAAATGACATTGTTCTTTTCAATAAGATAACACCTGCAATAAAAATTGACTGACCTTTGCACTATTAAAAATTTTAAATAAAAATAGTGTAAATGGATAGAATCAATACAACAACTTTAGTCATCAAAGACTTTCAAGATGAAAATTCACACCTTCGTGTCTCCTTATGCGTATGCTGCAAATGCGACGCATCATCGAAACAGCAAATGAGTTGGTCATCGTAGATACACAATTCATCAATCCTCTGGCACATGGATTTAGGGCTTATGTAGATAGCTTAGGTAAGCCTGTCAATAGGGTTTTTATTTCTCACGGTCATCCCGACCATTATTTTGGTTTAGCTGCTGCATTTTCAGATTGCAAAGCCTATTCTTTGGAAGGTATAAATAGCATCATTGGCGAATGGGGGCCACAGATGATTAAAAATCAAAAACCAACTTTTGGGGATATGATACCCGACGAAGTAGTCGTACCGCAATATACCGTTGTTCCTAATACTTGAAATTATAGATGGATTGACCTACCAATATGAAGTAGTGGAAGGTGCAGAATCCGAAGCTCAATTGTTAATAAAAAACTGCCTGAATTAGGGACAATTATAGCTCAAGATTTAGTATATAGTGGTGTACACTTGTGGTTGGGTATGGGATGGTTTGAAAATTGGGCAGCAGAATTACAAAAACTAGCAAACTTAGAAAATTTTGATTACATCCTTGCAGGGCATGGTTTGCCGTGCACCAAAGATGAAATTCAAAACAACATCAACTACATTCAAACTGCTCAACAATTGTTTGAAGCAGGATTGGGCAAAGACGATTTTAAAGCTAAATTATTAGCCGTTTATCCACATCGTGAATCACCGATGATGTTTGATTTATATCCAGGCTTTCTTTTTGGGGAAATGGGAAGTCATTAATAACTATTTTTAAGTATAAAATATAATTCATCATGAAATATTTAAGCATAATATCATTAGTTGCATTTTTGGCAAGTTGTTCACCTATAAAAAGTGGGCTTTTAAATGAACCTGAAGCACCTGTATTTGAAATTGCAGTTCGTAAAGTGAAAGAAGGAAAGAAAGACGACTTTGTAAAACGTAGATCAGCCTTTATCTCTGCACTTAAGGGACAAAAAGGAGTAAGTAATGACCGTGAATTTCAATCTTTTTATGCTCTACCCGAACCCGATAAGCAGGAAGTTTTTATTGGAATGACTCAATATGCAACGGGAAAACAGTGGGCAAAGTACAAGGAAAAGTCTTAGGTAAATTTATGAAATTCGCAAAACGATGGACTTAAAGCCTATGCTTTTGTTCAACCGATTGAAGGCGGCAATTTCGATTTGGGTAAATTGGCGATAAAAGAAGGGCAGGTCTTAGAATTGGCAGTACGCAGGGTGAAAGACGGTCAGGATGCTGCTTTTCAATCATCCCGCAAAGCTTTTGTCAATTGGTTGAATAAACAAGAAGGTGTAGTAGGCAGTTGGGAATTTAAAGTGGTGGGTGGCAAAGATATTGATGGCATGACGGTCGGGATGTCGGTTTATGAAAGTCAAGCAGCCTTTCAAGCAATAGGTGGCAAAGTACAATCCTTGCCAGAAGCAGGTACTTATTTTTCTACTTTCGACCCCGTGGCATTACAATACGCTTTTTCAACAAATAATCAATAAAATCAATGGTAGAAAAATATAAAGCGATAGCAAATACATTTCCCAAAGTGGTCAATGAAAAAGATTACACACCGATTGAGGAATATTTAACGGATAATTATGTGTATCACGGCTTAGGTGGGATGATGTCCAAAAACACCGCAAGGATTTATGGAAGCTATTAAAGGATTTCATGCGGCTATTCCTGATTTGAAATCAGAAATTATCGACATGGTGGTGAAGGCAACCGCTTAGTACTGCGTTTCAACTTTACGGGAACACATCAAGGGGAGTTTTTGGGCTTCCCTTCAAGTGGTGCAAATCTTCATTTTGAAGGTATGATTATGCGAAGATTTGAAGGCGAAAAAGTTGCAGAAGATTGGGATTACTTTGATTTCCCGACTGTTGTTTCACAAATTCAATCACATTTAAATTCATAAAAAATGAAAAAATATATTTTCGTTGTCTTATTTATTAGCTCTTTAATAGGTTTAAAAGCACAAGACGCACCAGAACAGAATTATTGGCAAGTAAAAGTAGATTTTCTGGAACCCGTAATAAATCAATCTTTGGTAGGTCGTTTGGATTATGTTAAAGCGTAACCTTTTAGGGCTGGTTGTAGGTTTAGGAGGTCGAATATCGAATTTGACAACCAACAATTTGACACTTACCAAGACAAAATCAATTACCGATTGGGGCTTGAATATCAATATTTCCTTCAGCAAGAACAAGAAAATACGGGGTTTTTACATTGGTGATTTGGATTTTCAGGCATACCATAGAATCTAAAATTTCAGACGAATCAGTAAAAACATCGCAGTTTTCACTCCCGGATTGTGGTTTGGATGGATGTGGAAACCTATCAAAAAGGCAATTTGTATATTGACTTGACCATCGCATCCACCCTCGTTATTCTTTGGAAATATAGAAAAAGTGACATTTCAAACAGTAGAAAAACCATACGAACCACAAAACCTATTCAATTTCTTAGGTCCGTGGAGCATTGGATGGAGGTTTTAAACACTTAAAACGAATTAAATCATGAACAAAGAAATTATAGAATTAGCCATTCGTTCTCCTAAAAATGGGGTGACAATTAAAGACTTTGAAGCGGCAAAAACGAAGCCGTCCAAAAATTGGTCAGTATCAATGGCATTGGTCCCGAAGAGAGTTTGAACCGTTTAATACTGTACCCAATAAAGACCAAAAAGTCTATGTGGGTATGACCAAATACGCTTCTTCAAGGCAAAGTCTATCGGGCAATGGTGAGCTTTGGTTTCATTTTTAAACTGCTGAAATTTATGAAGCAAATGGACCCACATGTAGGTGTTTTTATTCAACCGATAGAAGATAATTTTGATTATTTGAATTTTGCGAACAAAGAAAATATTACAGAAATAGCCTTATTGCGACCTAAACAAGGCGTAAGTAAAGACGTATTCTTAAAGGAAAGAAAGGCTTTTTTAACACGATTAGACGCCGGAACCCAGAATATTGAATTCTTATACTTTTAAAGTTATAGGTGGATTTAAAGGAAAAGATGCTTTCCCACATTTTACTATTTACAAGGATAAGGCATCTTTTGATGCTTTAATGAAACGGATTTCGGAAGTGGATTTTGTTCAAAATTTCTTTAAAGTCTTTGATGTTGAGCTTATTACATTTAATAAGACGTTGAAGTAGTATACATGAATAAATATAGTAAAAGAATTATTTGGTTGCATTGGGCTTCTGCAATACTCATTATTGGGATGGCAGTAACTGGTATAATCATGGAAAGCGAAACCAATTTGAGTTTTAAACTTCGATATTATCAAATTCATTTTTTAATGGGTTTGGTAGTTTTTATTCTTACTATTTTTAGAGTAGTAGCCTTTTTAAAAGATAAAAGACCTTCTGAATTGTATCCAAATAAAAGCCGACAAAAATTGATTCATTTAGTGCATCAAGGTTTTTACTGGGTCATTCTTTGGATGTGTATTTCTGGTTTTATTTCTATTTATATTGAAAATGTATGGCAACCAGCCATCTATAATTCTGTAGCGATGATGCCTAACCTTTCAGAAGGATTAAGTGCAATAATGCTTTCGCATCACATCGTAGCGAAATTGGTGTTTCTGCTTTTTATCTTACACATCATCGGTGTTTTTTCTCATATTTTTCAAAAAAAAGAAAATGTTTTAAAAAGGATTCTGTAATGAATAATATTCAATTCATGCTTAAAGATCAAAAAATAATTTCAACAAAACCGTTTTATGGTAGTTCACTTAGCTAAAGGGGTAACCAAGAACCTTGTAATAAATATCATGATATTCCGCAAGGAGTTATTATACTTTAGTGGCGTTTCAGGTCTTGTTTATAGTTTGTTTCAATTGGGTTTTAAATGGGTGGATTTGCCCATCCTACCCATCGCTATGCTTGGTACCGCTTTGTCCATTCTACTGGGTTTTAGAAACGGTTCAGCATACGACAGGTGGTGGGAAGCTCGTAAAATTTGGGGAGGCATCATCAATATGAGTCGTACTTTGGCTGTACAGATCGAAACGTATTCAGATGATCAAAATTTGATTAAAAATACTTATTATCGGCATTTCGCATATATCCATGCATTGCGTTTAAACTTACGAGGTCAGATGAGCGAAGTTGAAAATCATTATCCAAATATCTCTACAAGAGAATGGAATGGCATTGAAAATTCTGCAAACATTCCTACACAAATATTGAGAAATCAATCTCTTGCTTTTAAACAAGCCACCAAAGACGGGATCATAAACTCAGATTTTAAACTTTTTTGAGCTTATGGGGGAGCATTAAAGAATTAGCTGATTTACAAGGAAAAGCTGAACGAATCAAAAAGACCCCCTTCCCTAAATATTATGAACTATATGTCAATGTTTTTTTCTATGCGTTTATTACACTATTCCCTTTTTCTCTGGTTGGAAAATTTGGTGAATTAAGTCACAACATTGGTAGCAATATTACCTGGTTGATCATACCCGTAACGATTTTAGTAGGGTTTGTTTTTGCCGCCATTGATAAATCTGGTTCTGAAACTGAAGACCCTTTTGAGAATAAAATTTCGGATACGCCTATGACCGCTATTTGTATTGTGATTGAAAGAGATTTAAGGCAAATGCTTGGCGAAACAGAAATACCCGAAAACCTTAGTCCCAATGAAATTGGCGTAATAATGTAAATATTTAATAATGGATAATTATAGCATACAAAATATTTTAAAATGAATTTTACTATGGCAGATGCATTTCTTTTCAAAAATAATAGACAAGCACAAATCGTACTAAATGATCTACATAAAGCAGCAAAGTCAGATGGGATAAAAGTCCTTAAAGCACTTGGTGTTGGTATTTTTAAAAAAATAGAGCCACATCATGTAAAATCTGCTTATTTGCCTATTTCCGAAGAACAAGGAAATTTTATGTATGATGTTATTGTCAAAAATCAATACAAAAACATTGTGGAATTTGGCACTTCTTTTGGCATTTCCACTATTTATTTGGCTTTGGCGGCAGAGCAAACTGGCGGCCAAGTTGTTACCACAGAAATCGTTCCTGTAAAATGCGATCAAGCATTAATCAATTTTGAAAAAGCAGGCTTGGAAAATTACATTGAATTAAGACAGGGCGATGCATTACAAACCTTGAATAATTGGAATAAACCAATAGATTTTTTGTTATTAGATGGATGGAAAGACTTGTATTTGCCTGTTTTTAGATTATTGGAAAATAATTTCCACCCAAACACAACCATTTTTGTAGATAAGACGAATTTTAAAGGGGTAAAACATTTTTTGAAGGTTATTCAACAGTCTTCTAAGTACCAGATTGAATCGATGCAACTTGACAAAGGCAATTCGGCAATCATAACAATAAAAAATTAAATTCAATGGATAGACGAAAATTCATTAAAAATTCAATCATAGGAAGTTCAATGATCATGGCAGGAGGAACAATTCAATCATTCGTTAGCGAAAGTAAATTATGGAAAAATGGAGATGTTATCATGCCTGTTTTATTCATAGGACATGGTGCACCACTCTACACTTTAGACGATAATAAGTACAGCCGAGCATGGAAAAAAATAGCAGACGAAATGCCAAAGCCAAAGGCCATCGTTTGTATTTCGGCCCATTGGCTTACTAAAGGCAGTTTTGTAACCGCTATGGAAAAACCTAAAACCATTCATGATTTTGGTAGAATTGATGATAGACTGTTTGAGATAGATTATAAGGCTCCTGGAAACCCAGATTTAGCCCATGAAATAGCCAAAACACTGACCGATTTGCACGTAGAAGAAGACCATCGCTGGGGCTTCGACCATGGTTGTTGGTGTGTGGCTCGATGTATGTATCCAAATGCAGACATACCGATGTGCCAATTTAGCATAGATTACCATAAGGGAGCTTCTCATCAATATGAAGTGTCAAAACAACTTTCCTTTTTACGAAAAAAAGGGGTGCTTATACTTTGTAGTGGCAATATTGTTCACAATCTTGGTCAACTCAAATTTCCTGAAAGCAGCACCTATGATTGGGCTATAGAGTTTGACGAAATATCGAAAAACTTATAGAAAAGGGATCATCAAAGCCTAATCAATTATCAAAATTTGGGTAAATCTGCCAAACTTTCTATTCCAACTCCAGACCATTATTACCCTTTGCTCTATGCTTTAGGGTTACAATCCAAAAAATGACACTGTTAGTTTCCCTATCGATGGCATTTCTTATGGCAGTACCAGTATGAGAAGTGTACTGATTCAATCTAGTTGATGACTTTGCTTTTTAGAATTAGGCAGTTATCAAAATGACAATATACTTTTTTATTTTGATAATATCAAGATGGGATATACGCTATACCTTTGTGCTATTAATTTAAATCAAAATATTTTTCAAAAAATGAAATTAGGTAATTTATTTTTAATTGGGCTTCTTTCTATAGGGCTTTAAGTTTTCAAAGTTGTTCTGACAAAGATGGTTGTGCTGACCCAAAGGCATCCAATTATAATCCTGATGCGGATGGTGATGACGGCACTTGTACTTTTGACAAAACCGACGATATTGTTGAAATAGCTATTCGTCAGGTAAAAAAGGTCAAGATGCGGTATTTATCTCTACGCAAGAGAAAACTTTATCAAACTATTGACCAAGAAAAGAGTATGTGTATAATGATAGAGAGTATGCTTCTTTCTTTCATTTCAACCCTGCCCAAGATACAAGCAGAGCTGTATACATTGGCATGACTCAGTATGAAGATTTAGAATCCTTCCAGAGTGTTGGTAACAGTTTAGGAAATACTGCCGAAGCAGGAGCATTTTTTAGCACTTTTGACCCATTGGTTTTTACAGCTATGAAACCAAAAGTAGCTGGCACAACGGTAGATTTATCAAAAATTACTACATCCGGACAAATACTAGAAGTTGCGGTAAGAGATTTGTCTTTATACCCCAATTTTAATCAAAACGATTACGAAACAAAGTTAAAGGCTTTCTTGATGTATTAGCAAAGCAAAAGGGAAGAGTTGCAGAATATCAATGGGTGTCAGTGCTTAACCCCAAAGTAGTGGTAGGTATGACAGTTTATGAAAGTCAACAAGCATTTTTTTCAATCGCTACCGACCCAGCATTTAATTCAAATCCTGCTGTAGGAGCGTTTTTTGCATCTTATCCTCCTAATATGGGTGGAGAAGTGAGCACCGTTATAAAATAAGTTTAAAATGTAATTATTGTTAAATAATCCAGGTTAAAAGGCAAATTGGAGGTATCTGATTTGCCTTTTTCTTTAATGAGCGCTAAAAAGCAAATTGCATAGGAGTCCATTTTTTAAAAATTATATTTAAAAAGCAGTTGCGCATTAGTGAAGAACCGTGAAACATCACTCAAAACAGATTGGAGATGCATTCTTTTAAAACATCATTGTGATAACCAATTCTTAAATACTTTTGTAAGCAAGGTAAAAATATATACACCATTGCGGCACTAATATCAAAGAAATTATGAGTGATTTAATGTACATAGGAAAGTTTTCAGAGCCTTGCTCAAAACAAAGAAAAGTATATTTATTGAAGGATAAATAGCTATCCAAATCAAAATAGCCATCTTATATTTTGCTGGTTGCTTCATCTTTTTTGTTCTAATTCCTATTCTATTAATGCAATAGAGCCAATTGCCCTTGATGATAGCTCAGGTGATTGGTTCTGCTCAGCACAACATTTAACCGGTTTCTATGTGATTCTTTCGCAAAGTCTTAATCAGATATAGTGGTATGCTTTTGAAGCCAATCTTCGGTTGACAAATGATTTAAATGCTTTTTTATTTCGGCATTCACAGCCTTCCATTTCTAGGGCAACTCTTTAATTGGAAAAGGTTGCTCAGTAAGACTCTCATTTATAATAGGTTTAATTAAAGGAGAATCATAAACAGTAAAGACCAGAACAACTGCCATCACTTTCCCTTAATATAATCATAACAAATACATAACCTGACATCATACTGTAGCTCATCGCAAAGTACCAAATTTGTGGCTGTAACCAATAAACCTTTGTGATGATAAAAATGGTCGTTTTTGATATGGCTGGCACTACGATCGATGAAGATAATATGGTCTATAAATGTGTGACCAAGGCTTTTATTGATCACAAGATAGTAGTAGACTTGGAGACTGTACTGCTACACGGCGCCGGTAAGGAAAAACTGGATGCCATCAAAAGTGTGTATACTGAAGTACTAAACGAAATACCGGATGAAGCTACGGCTCAGGAAATCTATATATCTTTTAAGGCGCTACTTGAAGAAGCGTACAGTACCATACAAATGAAACTATTTGATGGCGTAAAAGCGCTGATGTATTTTTTGCACAAAAGAGATATCAAGGTGGTTTTTAATACGGGATATACCCATGCTGTTGCTTCAGATATATTGAAAAAGGTAAATATCATTCTGGCAGGGACATCGATTTATTGGTGACGGCAGATATGGTGACCAACAGCCGACCCGCACCAGATATGATTCAATACGCACTCAACAAATATCAGATCAAACCATGGGAATGTATCAAGGTGGAGACTCGGTAGTCGATATAGAAGAAGGAAAAAACGCTAAAGTAAAATATAGCATCGGTATTACTACCGGGGCACAATCGGCTGCAATTTTAAGTACAGCGACACCGGATTATATCATCCATCATTTGAGAGATCTGATAGAAATCATTGATTTTGTAAATAATACGCTGTAATGATCAGGACTTACCTGCATCGGCAGATGATGGCACATCCGGTTTTTTGACACCATGGGCAAGCATGGCAGCCTTCGGGGCCTACTTCTGTATATATGTACCGTAAACCTTATGCTGCTGCCCTATTTGAAGGACAAATGCTCTTTGGCTTGGACTATAAAATAGTATTGATCATTTCACAAGTGGCGGGATATGCCTGTTCCAAGTTTTTGGGTATCCGCATCATCTCTTCTATGAAACCTGAGAGCAGGGCATATTACTATATTGGGTTAATTGGCATTGCTTTGACGGGTTTGAGTCTATTTATTTTAGTAATCCGGTATGGAGTATGTTGTGGTTATTTATCAACGGTTTGGCATTAGGACTGATTTGGGGAGTGGTATTTCAATACCTGGAAGGACGCAGCATCACGGAATTACTTACTGTAATATTAAGTGCCAATTTTATCTTTACATCAGGAGTAGCCAAATCACTAGGACAATTTTGTCTGCAATCAGGAGTGTCCGAAAAAATGATGCCCATGATGATTGGTTGGATTTTTGTCCCATTGACCTTACTATTTGTATGGATGCTGACTATGATTCCAACTCAAAACCAATCGGATGTGGAGCAACGAACTGAGAGACTTCCTATGACCCAAGTGGAAAGAAATGCGATAATTAAAGATTTTGGCGGTGTATTGATTCTTTTTATATTGGGTTATATCATCCTGACGATGATCAGAGATGTCAGAGAGACAATTTTGGAGTAGAAATATGGAAAGGATTGGGATACGGCAATGATGCATCCGTCTATACGACATCAGAAATTCCTGCCACCATACTAATACTTTTACTTTTGGGTGCCCTTTACAAAATCAAAGACAACAAAAGAGCTTTACTCCTTAATTTATGGTTGACAATAGCAGGTTTGGTTCTCTTGGTTTTGGCAACACTAGCATATTACTCGGGAAATCTGAGTGGTATGCTTTGGATGATGATCACAGGCGTGGGTTTATTTGTACCCTATATTGTACAACGGTATCCTTTTTGACAGATTGATCGGCGCTTTCAAAATCACTGCCAATGTGGGTTTTTTTATGTACATTGTGGATGCATTTGGCTATTTGAGTAGTGTGGGTATTCTACTGTACAAAAACTTTGGTAATCAAAGCATTTCATGGCTGCAGTTCTACACTGTATTGTGTCATAGCTGGTATAGTTGGTGTCTTGATCATGATTCTAACTCATATCAGGATAGTATCATTACTTCAAAAATCGGAACATAAAAAGTACAGTATCCGATATAAATCTTCAAGAAGAATATGTTTAAGTACGATCTTATAGTCATAGGTGGTATCCTTGGCTTATCTCATGCGTATCACAGTCTTCAAAAGGGCTTAAAGTCTTGCTTATCGAAAAATACGTAAGCCATGGGAGCCAGTATTCTTAATTTTGGTCAGGTAGTACCCTCAGGTTTTGGAGTCGAATGGCAAAAGTACGGTATCGCTTCTACAACATTACCTGGATATGGCCACCCATGCAGATATATCTCTGTACGCAAAGAGTAGTATATGCATAGCATCAGACGAAGATGAAATGACACTCAAAGAGCTGCACCATATCAATAAAGCAAACGCATATCCATCTCAGCTGATCACAGCCCAACAGTGTAAAGAAAAATATCCTATGCTCAAAGATGATTATGTCAAAGGAGCGTTATTTTTTCCGGACGAAATCAACGCCGACAGCAGAAAAACGATACCTGCCATCACCCAATATCTTGTCCAAGGGTTAGGTATGCACATCATCAATGGTAAGCGGATCGTAGATATTTATGAAACCGAAAACGAAGCCATTGTTTTTGATACTGCTGGTGACAAATGGGTAGGTGGTCAAGTCATCATCTGTAATGGCAGTGAATATCAATCACTGTTTCCAGAAGAATTTCCAAAGGCAGACATCCAACTGGTCAAGTTGCAAATGATGGAAACCATACCACAGCATACATCTATACCTGGTTCTGTGCTTACCGGGTGGACTATTAGGAGGTATGAGAGCTTTTCAGAATGTCCTTCTTATAGTCGTATCAAAGCAGATGAAGACAAAACTTCGTTCCAAAATCAACTGGGTGTCCATATTTTATTTAAACAAACAGCGAATGGTAGTATTATTTTGGGTGACTCACATGAATATGCGACCATTGACGAAGAACATCATCTACAACTTCAGGACAACAATCAGTCCATCAACGATTTCATGGTAGCGGAAGCCAAAAAAATAATGGATATAGACTACACTATGGCTCGGACATGGGCAGGATGTTATTCTCAAAGTAAAAAAGAACCCATTTTTCATAAAAAAATAGACCATCGTATCCATGTCGTGACGGCTATAGGCGGTAAAGGCATGACTGTGAGTCTAGGATGGGCAGCCCAACATATCAATAACATATTCTCATGATGAAGAAATTTCGGATGGCTTTATGGATTTGGTTGGCTTTGGGTGTACATAATCTTTCAATAAGCCAAAATCAAATTTCAAAACAAGTAGATGATGTGACTAAAAAATTGGCTATTCGTTCCCGGAGATGACACTGAGACACTACATCGTTTTCAAAACACCTGATTTTAAGAATGCTCAATTGAAAAATCTTCCACACAGGCTGACGATGCCTAACAGTGTGTTTTGGTATCACAAAAAAATAAAAACCAAGTCAAATGCCATTTTAAAACTCAATGCAGATGACGGCGCTCAAGTATGGATAAATCATCAAAGAATCAAACCGAATAAAGATGGAAATTTTCCATTTAAAACGATAAGTGACAGCACAGAAATTATTATTCGGGTTTTGAATAATGCGGTAGCTGGTGGACTAAGAAACGTGGCGATATTCAATCATGCTCATGAGAATATTGAAAACGAAATAGAGACCCAATTTTCAATCACACCTTTAATGTCTGAAGATAAAAACATCCAAGAAAATGAAGATGCGATATCCTTTTCATTTTGGTGGAAGGCGGATGGACATCATTAAGGTGCCTAAAATAGTAAAACACCATAATCCTTTGACCAAAAACAAACCTAAGATCAGTATAGAATTAATTACCACAAAAGGAGCAAGAGCGACAATGCTGAATTCTTTTTTATTCGCCACAAATTTATCAGCCAATGCCATAAAATAAAATTTCTTCCAGTTTGAGTCATAGGATGTACGGTTTGAACCTTGTGACTTGTAAGCCAAAACATGGATGTACTCATGAACAGGTATCAGTAAAAATGCAAAAATGATTCCAAAAGACAGGTAAGAGACACAATCTCCAAATTTCATGCCTTGATGATTTACCCCTTTCCAAATCCAATAAAAAGTGAATAAGATCAGGACAACATTTAAAAATGTATATATCAAGGAAATCAAGGTCCAATTTTTTAAATTCTGGCGCACAAAAGGAATAAGATACTGATGATCTAAACTATCCAATAATACATATCCATTTTCATTCAATTCATTTGGTTTTAAAAGCATGGTTATGTATTAATGTTTATTACATTTATGTTTATTAAAGTTGTTAAACACCTAAACTTTGATTTTGTTATTTTTTAAAATAAAGTATTGCCTATGATATATTTTATGGCTTTGTTAGAGTCTATATATGATAAGTAAAATGTCTGTAATATATGCTTTAGGTCAAAAGAATATTAAATTCAAGATCTGACTTCCTAAATATTCCTAAATATTTAATAATGAGATTCGTAATTAGGGGATCATCCCACTTTTCAATACACTTCACCTTTGCCTTCTCTTAGCAATTCTATTTCAGTACCTGTGCAGTCCAAAACTGTAGATTCTGCATAGTCCCCGATGCCACCATCCATGAGTATATCTACCTTATGGGTAAATATTTCTTGGATTTCATCAGGGTCAGTATAGTATTTTTGGATATCGTCTTCACTGTTGAGTGAAGTGGAGATCAATGGAGCATTCAGAAATTCCTGCAGACTATTCAGAATTTCATTGTCAGGAATACGTACACCAATCTCTTCCTTGCTGTTTTTAAAGAATTTTTGAACGTAGTTATTGGATTTAAGGATAAAAGTGTATGGTCCGGGCAGATAACGTTTCATAGTCTTAAATACATCATTGCTGATCTGAATCGTGTATTGAGAGATGACGCTGATATTGGGACAGATCAATGACATTTTGGCCTGCTTTTCTTTTTTATTCATGATGCGGCAGATCTTTTCGATACCGGTTCGGTTGGTCATCAGGCATCCGATAGCATAGATGGTATCTGTAGGGAAGATCACTATTTCTCCCTGATTGATTCTGTCGGCTACTTCTTTGAGATCCCGTTTGTTGGGGTTTTTTTCATGAAAATATATTCTGTGCATGGTTGTTTTTTATATGCATGATGATAGTAGCGGACATTGTCCACTCTTAGACTATGATGGATTTTCTTTAATAAAGCATCAAAATTACAAATCATATCTCAATTTCTTATATAAATATTTAATTTTGCATTTTATAAATTTAGGCAGTAAATAAAAAATTTAATTTCACATGCATTATCATCCGGAAAATATAGAAGGCAAATGGTGGAAACACTGGACAGACACCAAGTTGTATAAAGTAGACAATGATACCACTAAACCTAAGTTTTATGTACTGGATATGTTTCCATATCCATCCGGAGCTGGACTGCATGTAGGTCATCCTCTTGGATATATCGCTTCTGATATATTTGCGCGGTACAAAAGACTGCAGGGTTTCAATGTGCTCCATCCTATGGGATATGATGCTTTTGGCTCCCGGCAGAACAATATGCTATCCAAACGGGCGTACACCCGGCAAAATCCACAGATGATAATATCAAACGATACAGAGAGCAATTGGACAATATCGGTTTTAGTTTTGACTGGGGCAGAGAGGTCAAAACATCTGATCCTTCTTACTACAAATGGACACAGTGGATCTTTCTCCAGTTATTTCACCATTATTATGATACATCAGCAGACAGGGCATTGCCCATTGCTCAGTTGATCGCTGCTTTTGAGAAAGATGGAAATCAGTCGGTACTGGCTGCCAGTAGTCAGGACGCTGTATTTTCAGCAGATGAGTGGAAAGTTATGTCCGCCAAAGCAAAGGATGATGTGCTGATGAATTACCGCTTGGCCTACCGTAAGACAGGATTTGTCAACTGGTGTGAAGCACTTGGTACTGTATTGGCTAATGATGAGGTGAAGGATGGATATTCTGAAAGAGGAGGTCACCCTGTAGAAAAAAAAGCCATGATGCAGTGGTCACTCAGGATTACTGCATATGCTGAAAGATTGCTCAGAGATCTGGATACTTTAGAGTGGTCTGACGCACTTAAGGCCATGCAGCGCAACTGGATAGGCAGATCCGAAGGTGCTCAGGTGTTCTTTGATGTATATGGTCATGATCTGGTATTGGAGATATTTACCACAAGACCTGATACGATTTTTGGAGCCACTTATATGGTCCTGGCACCAGAGCATGATTGGGTACCGATCATTACAACGCCTGAAAGAAAAGAAGCTGTTGATGCATATCTGGAATACGTCTCAGGAAGATCAGAAATAGATCGTATGGCCGAGGTCAAGGAAGTGACGGGTGTATTTACAGGAGCTTATTGCATCCACCCATTCAACGGTCAAAAGATACCGGTTTGGTTGGGAGAATACGTACTGAAAGATTATGGTACTGGCGCTATCATGGCGGTACCGAGTGATGATGAACGAGATCAGATTTTTGCGACTAAATTTGGATTGCAGATCATCCCTGTAGTAGATAAAACAGATTATCCGGGTGCTAACATCCATGAAAAAGTGGGTAAGATGATCAACTCTGATTTTCTCAATGGCATGGAAGTCAAAGACGCCATCAAGGAAATGTTTGTAAGAATTGAACAAAAAAAGATAGGCTCAAAAAAGATCAATTACAAACTCCGAGATGCCAATTACTCACGACAGAGATACTGGGGAGAACCTTTTCCAATAGCTTATGATAGCGAAGGAGTTTCGCATGCATTGGATATAGATACATTGCCGCTCGAACTACCCGAGCTTGAAAACTTCCAACCGGCATCGGGCGGAAAATCACCGGTAGCCAGAGCAGAAAAGTGGGTACAACAAATCCCAGGTATGCAACTGGAAACGGATACTATGCCCGGATTTGCCGGGTCATCCTGGTACTTCCTGAGATATATGGATGCCCGAAATGATCATGCATTTGCATCAAAGGAAGCTATTGACTATTGGCAAGATGTAGATTTGTATGTTGGAGGTACAGAGCACGCGGTAGGACACCTGATGTACTCCAGAACATGGCACAAGTTTTTGTATGATTTAGGATATGTGCCGACAACAGAACCCTTTAAGCGTTTGATCAATCAGGGGATGATTACGGCATATGGGTATTATGCAGAAAACCTTAAATTTGGAGATGATGATCAGGTTTATATTGGTAATCAAAAGGATTTGACAGCCGATGTTCTGTTTCATGCAGGAAGTTCGATCAGACTGGCTTATGTACTGGACTATCTTGATGGACAATATAGACTTACAAAAGATAAGTTTGATGAATATTACAGAAATATCGGCCACCTATACAATGTAGATGGTGATGAATCAAAATACCATTGGATAAATGACGAAAATGGTGAAGAACATTTTACTGTCAATATCGTTCAGGAAAAAATGTCAAAATCCAAATACAATGTTCAGAATCCTGATGAAGTAGTAGCGAGATACGGTGCCGATTGTTTCCGAATGTATGAGATGTTTTTGGGTCCGATCGAGCAGTCCAAACCATGGGACACCAAAGGTATAGATGGTGTCAACCGATTCCTGCGCAAATACTGGAGTTTGTTCATCAGTGATGGAAGTTTTAAGGTGTCAGATGACAATCCCTCGGCCGAAGAATATAAAATCCTGCACACTACTATTAAAAAAGTCACCGAAGATATAGAGCGTTTCTCATTCAATACCTGTGTCAGCGCATTTATGATGTGTGTCAATGAGCTGAAAAGATTGGAATGCAACAAAATAAAAATTCTTGAACCATTAAATATCTTGCTGGCTCCATTTGCACCATTTATCACTGAGGAATTGTGGTCTCTACTGGGACAAAAGCAATCTGTGCATAAGTCTGAGTATCCAAAGTTTGAAGAAAAGTATATGGTGCAGGATACTGTGGAATATCCCGTATGCGTCAATGGCAAAAAACGTGATCTTGTAGAGGTACCTGCTAACCTGTCTCAGCAAGAAATCCAATCCATAGCACTGTCATTGGGCAATATCAAAAAATACGTAGAAGGCAAAGAATTGATAAAGATCATCGTAGTCCCAGGCAGGATGATCAATCTGGTGGTGAAGGAGTGATGTATAACAAACAGAATAAATGATAGAAATACCAACCTCGACCCATTTTTCAACGTCTTGTAATAAAAAACGTTGAATATGTACAGACTTTTAATTTTTTGCACATTTATTTTGAGTTTCCATTCATGTAGGAAAACAAACGATTGTACTCCTACCTACTCTGTCAATTGCTCAATTCCAGATATCTTAAACCCGATTTGCGGCTGTAATGGAGTAACCTATGATAATAAATTTTATGCCGATTGTTATCAGATAGAATATACTAAGGGCAGATGCAAATACGACAATACACCATTGTTGGGCACATGGGATTTTTTAGGTTATGTGTCTGATGGTGCTGTAATGAATGTGGACAAAAAAGTGCATCAATACGATATGTTTATCACATTTAAGAATGAAAAAACCAGTATTTCAGGATCAGAATATTTCATTTTCGAAGGAAAGTCCGCGGTCAATTTTATGTCAGGATATTATAAATTCAGGAATAAAGGCGAATTGACTTCCAATTTATCATTTTCCACTAAAATAGGCGTCAGAGAAGAGGATGCTAAAAGTGAAAACAAATTTATTAACTATTTAAATGCTGATACTGAATTTAGAATAGATAAAAATTATTTAGAAATAAAATCCAGAATCTATAGTCAGGATGGATTGGCTATACCAAAAGACGAGGTATTGATATTTAAAAAGAAGTAGTAATCTTTTTTTATAAACCAATGGACGAAGTGGGTGAAACTTTCTGCAGTGTAGAAGGGCAATGATATATCATCTAAAAGGCCTGTCCTCACCATTTGAAGACAGGCCTTTCCAAAACCAATTTCATACCTTTTCAGAGTCTATCCAGAGTCTCTGCTTCTGGATTGATTCTTACACATATGACATCGATTACTCTATGATGATCATTTTCTTAGTTGCTGTGAAGTCACCGCTCTTAAGTGTGTAGTACATCACACCGCTTGCTCCCAACTGCTCTCTTGTGAATACTTCACTATTCAAGCCTTTGTTTGCATTGATGTTTCTTACTGATACAACTTTTCCGGTTACGTCATATACACTCAATGTAGCTGCTGCTGCATCAGGCATCATGAAGCTCACTGTAGTCTGACCCTTGAATGGGTTAGGCTCGTTTTGCATCAATGAGATCGCCGTTGCTGGTGCAGTTCTTACTTCTAAGCTTACTTTGCCTACTTTAAGGTCACTAGTGTATGCTTCTGCTGAAGTCACTGCTGATCCGATTGAAAGCATTTCGCTTACTTTCACCGCTCTGTCTGCTTTTACTGTGATAGTAAAGAGTACTTCATCATTTGCTACTGTAACACCTCTGTCTGATGCATAAGACATAGTCACTACATCATTTGCGATCACTCCGATGTTGTTTTCACTGATTCCGATAGCACCACCATTGATACCTACAAAGCTTGCACCTTTAAGGTTCATAGTGTACTGGAAGCCAGCTACATCATTGAAGTTGGCTGCTGTTACAGCGATGTCTACTACATCACCAGCTGCGATAGTTTGCTCTGCTACAGACATTGCTACTGTGTTTGCGCTTCTGCTTTCTACTGTAGGGTTAGCTACATTGGTAGTAACGTTTCCATTGACATCTCCTATCTTAACAGCTACGAAGTTTTGGTTCATCATATCATTGTCCAAAGAAGAGATGGCTATCTTCTCAAGATAAGGGAATGGATTGCTCGCATTCATAGTCTGTGAAGATATAGGAATCTCCAACTGGAGTTGTTTGGCAACTCATTGTAGATACCTAAGATCAGTTTTCTCAACTCTACTAAGTCTTTTGCCGATACTGTTCCATTGTTGTCTACATCTGCTGCTATCAACTTGTATGGTGAAGATATCGTATTTATACCTAAGATATGTTGCTGTATCAGCACAAGGTCAAGTGTACTTACTCCATTGATGTAGTCGCCACCTTTGCTTGCTGTAACTTCGTAATCGATTCCGTTTGGAACACTCTTCTCATATGTACCATTGGCAGGAGTGGTTACTGATACAGGGTACTCAGTGATATTGGCATCTATCGTCACAGTTACATTGTTGACTGCCTGATTTGACTCAGTAGCTACTGTTCCTGCTATTCTTGATCCTGCACCACCCGGACATCCTGTTCCGTTACATATTACCTTCAAGGTAGTCATACACCAGTCTGAATTCAGGTGCTCATCAGTTACGTCTACTCTTCAATTCTTCTCTCCAGTAGTGGTATACACATATCCTGAAGATTTTTGTGCTTGCATCCAAATTTGTAATTCACCTCTCAGGTATCTCTGTCTTACTGAGTTGGTGCTCGAAAGTGTTGTACTAGTAACATCCGCTACCCAACCATTAGCATCAAAATAGTGGTCATAATTTCTATGCAATTGACCCTGTCTTGAACCTGAAGGATAACTTGAACCTAAGCTCTTTGTCCATCCTTCAAATGTAAACATCAAATTTCCTGAAGCTGTACAATTGTCGAAGGCTCCTTTGTCAAAGTCTCTTGCCCAAAGCTCTACCATACGTGCAGTAGGAAGTCCTGCCATCAATGCTGTACTCAGTGGTACGCAGTAAGGTGTAGGTGCTTTTTTGTCCTGTATCTCTATGATATCGGTTGCTACTTCGTAATTGTGGCATCCATCCGTAACTTTGTAGGTCACTTTATGTTTACTCCATGGACCGTCGATAACTCCTGGTATGTCTACTGTCACTTGTTCACCTGCTTTCGTAGGCCTAACATATTTTGTGCGAAGTCCATGTTCAAGATCTGTAGAACCATAAGAAAAATGTGGCGGAACAAATGAACTCATCAGATAATCATTCGTACCATCATTATTGATGTCTATGAAGATCTGCCATTTCAACCATGTATCTTGTCCTGCTATACATCCTACATCTTGTGCAGATTTCTTAGCACTAAATACTGTACGACATGTATTGCCACTTGTGATACCTGTTCCTACAGGAATACAGAATGAACTGTCTCTGATCACCGGTGGTGTCTCATCATTGTATGTCCATATCTTACGATATACTACCTCTTTATGGTCACACCAGTTGATAAAGTGATAGTCTACTACCCACTTCTTACACTCGCCATCCTCAAATGTGAAATCCCACTTCTTAATGTTGATACCTATAACATCACATGGGCCTGCTTGATACAATGGAGTACATTCTTTGATCTTTGCATCTGTAGGTCCTTCACATGTGGTAGTACCTATTTCTTTCGCAAGATTTATGAATGATGGATTGCTTGTGTATTGATCAACATTATATTTATAATTAGTTGGTAGAACATTGTGATAATACGATGCACATGGTTTACCTGGCCAATCATTGTAAAATGACCAGTCTGAAACTCTACCATTTACTGTAATAGTCTGGTGTGAATATGTTGTCAGGTTCCAATTTGTAACTCTGAATTCTCTATGGATAGATCCAACTCCACACTTGTTGAAATCTTCTGAATCTCTAAATTCAACGTCGTCATTGACTACTCCACATACACCATAAGCCCATGGTTTTCCAGTTTTGCTAAGATCAGCGTCTTTTACTTTCTTCCATGTAGTAGATGTCTCTATCGGCCAGTCACAGAATACTGTAGCATCAGCAGGTGGTGTGATCACTGGTGGAAGTTTGCACTCCACTTTTACATTTGCCCAAGATTCATTCCAGTTGTCGCCAACATCACCTACGATACCATTTTTGTTTCCATCATCCCATACTCTAATGATCACTTGATGGAAACCTAAATCTGAAATTTCATCGCCGTTTATATCTGATGATCCAGATTCCAAATCTTCGCAACAGAATTTAACAAAGGCACCGTTATCAGTATCATTTATATTGTAATTTACAATAGTATCGCAACCATCTAAGAGCCTGTCCTTACAAATATTTCTGAATGTTATATTGTTATTATGGTCACCTTCTCCTATATTAGCACATAATGGTTGTCCTTCAGGTCTTCTAATTTCAATGAATACTTTTTCGCTACAGTTGTCATGTGAGCCATTGTCAATACTCTCCGCATACAACTTAGCACTTCCTGGCTGTAGATTACCATTCTGATCATAGCCGCCTACAGCCAAGCTTACTACGATATCCCTCTTCACTACTGGTGTAGGTGCTGTACGGTCTACTACTTGTACTGTTACAAATGTAGAATCTGATACATTGCCACAACAATCTCTACCTATGTACGCAAATTCATAAGTACCACACTCCAAAGTCACTCTTCTGTTGGAAGGAACTACTATCACACCTGCTCTGTCTACTATACTTACTGTAGGAGCTGCGTCACAATTGTCAGTGATTGTTGCAGCTGGCAATAACGCATTGGCTGTACAGCCCCATGGATTTACATTGACTGTGATCGTTGATGGAGTTACAACAGGTTTAGATGGTTTTACTTTATCAGTGATTAAAATAATATGTGTGTGCTCATAAATTTTACCATTACACCAATCTAATAATGTAGTAGTACGCATGACTTTTTTCTCACAACAATCATCCTTAATCGTCATATCCTTGTAAGTACTTATCATACCACAAACACCTTCTGCCCTTGAAGAATATTTTGTTAATGCTACATCTTTGAACCAGAAGAATACTGCTTTATTTGCTGTAGAATCTGCCCATCCTGAAATACCATCAAGCTGTGTTGTTGTTAATCCACATGGAGGTGCAGTTGTACCACATCTTCTCGCCAATGAATCCGCATACATTTTAGCCTTGACCGCTGCAAAAAGAACTGCAGGGGTTGGTGATAGGTTTGCTGGGTTGGAGCAAGCAATTTCTAACTTATTCGTATCTGGCTTCATCACTCTGTCCTTAGCCATAGGTGCTATCACTATGGTATCCTTGCAGCTTGCTACCATACCTCCACAATCAGTGTAAGACCAGCTTCGGATAATCATTCCTCCACAATCTTTGCGCAAATCATGGACTACTAGCAATGAGTCAGCAGTAAATCCGCAGTTGTCCATTTTTGTTGGTCGCTTAAGTACGGTACCTTTGATGTCACTTATAAGATACAAAGCAGCACTGTCGCACTGTACTGTTGTAGGAGGAAGACACATAATAGAAGGAGCCATCTTATCTTCAAATGCAACGGTACCCCAACAAGAGTTTCCAACAAATTCAATTTCGTAAATATGTTTTTTACCTAATAATAGCTTCATTACGGAGCGAGAAATAGTTGTGATATTTGTTTTTTGTGTACCTAAAATCAGTTGATTTGTGGCAGATAGACTGGTACCACTTTGAAGAAAGAGAGTGCCTTGAAAAGGTCTTATTCTTGCATTGTGGAATAGTCCAGGCAATAAGACAGATGTACTAAAACTGCAATTCTGGTCCACTGAAATATTTTTGTGGTCACATGATAACGATGTTTTGACGCAGGCTGCAGTTGAAAAATAGACATTATCTATAAATACCGTTCCTTGACCTGCAGGAAGACCAGAAATAATCAATTGAGCGATCTTGGCCCTTGATGATAGTCCAGTAAATGCACTTAATGGGATGTCTAATGAATTCCAGGTGAAGAGTGATGGATTTGAAATAACAATCTCATGTTCCCTATCATCATTTGGAGATCCCTGAAATATACCATTTGGACCAAAATCGACCAACTTCACCCTGAAGGTTGTCATATTTGGTGTCCAATAATCCAGATGAATAAAAGTCATATTTGTAAGATTCAACAGATTAGCTCCTGTAGTCTCTATTCCTACATAATCTAAGTTTGTGTATTTTTTAGTATCATTACCTGCTATGGTTGTATCCTTCAGTGTAGCTGAAGACCAAGATGTCCTCCAAGTATCAACCGGCACATTGGTATAAGCATTACTAAACATTGATATGCAATTTCCAGCAGCACAGGTGGGTGTAGGTGCGGCTACTTCTGGTGCTGGTATACAGTTAGTAAAATAGATATTGTCTAAATATATAGTTCCATTCCCGTCAAATTTTAATTGAATAACATTCGAAAGATTAACAGGACTAAAGGTCGATAAAGGAATGTCTACACTAGACCATCCACTTGTAGGTACTGTCAATGTGAATGCCGTTTCTACAGGTCCTGGGCTAATCAAATAGACCTTAAGTGACGTTGAATTTGTTGACCAATAATCTAAATGTAAATGTGTTTTTCCTGTTAAATTTTGTGCACTACCCAACTGTATGCCTTGATAATTTAGTCCAGTATACACTAAGGTGTTGTTTCCCGCAACAGGTACCTGTGTAACCACTGTTGCTTGTCCCCAGCCAGGATTTAAATTTGTCCCCGCAATGTTTGTATATAAATCGCTAAATACCGACATCACATTTGCTGCCGGACATGGGGGAACTGGGGCTGCTGTCGAAGGTGAAGTTGGTATCGCTGCGGGACAATCTCCAACTTTAAATGCCAATGGACTTGAAACAGCGATCCCTCCTGCTGCCCAAGCAAATTTTATAGCAAAATTGAAAGCCGCACCAGGAGTTTGACTTGTAAATGTTCTTGTGAACTTCTGGCCACCTGTATTTGTCATCTGAACTTCAGCGAAACATGGGTTCATTGTTTGAATAAAAGCAACTAAGCCGGACTGCGCGTCCAATAATTCTACATTTACAGTAACGTCAGTTCCACTTGAAATAAATTCATAGGTAAACCCGCTACCCAAAGAGCCTTGAACTGTGTTTGTTAGAGTACCCTTGCATGCTGTACCAGTAGAGCTGCAAGCAGATGTAGAAAAATAAATATTATCCAGATATATATCCACAGGAACAGTGCTTCCCGGACCATTGGCTGCAAATTTTAATTGGAATACACTATTCCATGTCATTCCTGTAAAAGCACTTTTTGGCAAGCTCACTCTTGTCCAGCCGCCCTGCGTATAGGGTACCGTAACAAGTACTTCAGCCGGTCCTGTACCATTATTGATTGGGCTTACCTGAATGGTCGTAGCAGCTGGATTGGCATTTGTCCATATATCAAAATTCAGGTACGCCATCGATGATGCATTTGTTGGAGTCAAAAGTGTACCCTGATAATTGAAATTAGTATAGGCCAAGACTGTATTTCCTGTTCCAGGATTAAATGCCGAATTGACGCAGCAAAATCCTGATTGGCCCCAATTAGGATTGTATTCAGTCGCAATGGTCGTTGGATAGGCACCACCATAAATGTTGATCACATTAGCAGCAGGGCAAGTCGGTTGTGGAAGGTTAGTGATTGGTGTAGTCGGTGCGCATGTGGAAAAATAAATATTATCCAGATATATATCCACAGGAACAGTGCTTCCTGGACGATTGGCTGCAAATTTTAATTGGAATACACCATCCCATGTCATGCCTGTAAAGGCACTTTTTGGTAAGCTAACTCTTGTCCAGCCTCCCTGAATATAGGGTACCGTGACAAGTACTTCAGCAGGTCCTGTGACATTATTGATTGGGCTTACCTGAATTGTAGTAGCTGCCGGATTGGCATTAGTCCAAATATCAAAATTGAGGTACGTCATGGATGATGCATTTGTCTGATTCAACAACGTACCCTGATAATTAAAACCAGTATAGGCCAAGACTGAATTTCCTGTGCCTGGGTTAAATGACGGATTGACACAGCAAAATCCTGATTGGCCCCAATTAGGATTGTAGTTAGTAGCAATGCTCGTCGGGTATGCGCCACCATAAATATTGATCACATTGGCTTCAGGACATGTCGGATTGGGAAGGTTGGTGGTTGGTGTGGCCGGTGCACAGTTAGAAAAATAAATATTGTCCAGATATATATCCACCGGAACAGTACTTCCCGGACCATTAGCTGCAAATTTCAATTGGAATACACCATCCCATGTCATACCTGTAAAGGCACTTTTAGGCAAGCTCACTCTTGTCCAGCCGCCCTGTGTATAGGGTACCGTTACAAGCACTTCTGCAGGTCCTGTACCCGTATTAATTGGACTTACCTGAATGGTGGTAGCTTCCGTATTGGCATTGGTCCATATATCAAAATTGAGGTAGGTCATGGATGATGCATTTGTCTGATTCAACAACGTACCCTGATAATTAAAACTAGTATAGGCCAGGACTGTATTTCCTGTCCCCGGATTAAAAGCCGGATTGACACAGCAAAACCCTGATTGCCCCCAATTGGGATTATATTCCGTTGCAATGTTCGTCATATATGCGTCTCCATAGATGTTGATCACATTGGCAGAAGGACATGTAGGATTAGCTAAGTTGGTGGTAGGGCCAGAAGGCGCGGCACCTGAAATTTGTGTATCAGTTGCAGGATTTGCTGAATACTGCATTGTTACAGTATTGTATTGGTAGAGCCAAAAAGTATAAGATGTGCTTGGTGTTAATCCTGATAACATAAATCCAAAAGCAGCAGTACCACCTCCATCTCCAGCAGTACTTCCAAATACATATGGAGTGGCTGTTTTTGGATCAGCTGGCGCAGAAGCGGTGGTCGAATAAAATAGTCTGTACACAATATTGATCGCACCCACATTATTTGGTCCTGCTGCTAAAAATATTTCGCCTGAGCCAGCAGTTGGAGGTGTGATTCTCGCATCTAAACCGACAGGATCGGCAGGCTGTGCAAAAACACTACCACTAAAACAAAAACTGAAAAAGAAAAAATAAAGAAGAAAAGGTAATTTGGTTTGGGGTTCATTCATTCTGTAAGGGAAGCTATTTTTAATAGAAGGGAGATTAAAAATAGTCAACACAGAATTTACTCTAGTGGTACAGGAACAAAATAAATACCTATAAAACTTGATCTTATTCCCAATATCAGCGTTGAAAAGCCTCGCCATAGCTATTGCTATGTCTGTGTTTTTCGCCTTGATCTTGAAAATAATCTACTGCGTTTTATTATGTACTTACTTCATTCCTGTAGCACTAGGTAAATCTAGTTGCATAAGATTGAGTTAGGTTGGTTATTAATAAAAGGTTCTAAAAAGGACAAAGTTTTACCTTTGAACAGTGCAAAGATTGCACAAGGCATTAATTAAAAAAAATATATTACTACATCATTACTACATCATTACTACAAAAACAAAGGAAATAAAGCATTTTTGAAGGTGTATTCCTAAAAATGTCAGGAAAATCACAAAAATATAAAAGTGTATTTTTCAACTTGAGCGCAGGTCATTGCCTTTAGTGAAAACGGGTTTCAGAAACTTAAGTAATGTACTACGGAATTACTGGTCTATATCCGGAGTTATCTTATGACTGTTATAGAGCCGGAAAAATCTTCACTTTCTCCTGTTATAACTGTGGTCACACGAACGAAATAAACGTAGACACCCGTCATGACAGTTCCGTTTTTTATGGTACCATCCCAACCGGCAGCCGGCTGATTGGCAGGTACATTTCTGGCTGAAAAGACAACATTGCCCCATCTGTCGAAAATATCCATGATATCCACTGTAGCTTCCAGCTGATCGGGCATCGTGACATAAAAGATATTGTTGTTTCCACTGCTGTTATGGCTGAGTATATTGGGAAGCACGGGCCTGGTCTCTGCTCTTTTGATGGTAATCTCCTTTTGGCCCATACAGTTATTTCCATACTTGTAATCAAGGAAGTATGTCGTCGTCACGGCGGTTTTGGCGACTGGCTCCCGACAATCATTACAACTCAATGTGGCCGCAGGGGTCCATTTGAGATCCCAGATTCCATTAGCCGGCGCATTGACTGAAATTTTAGTGGAACCGTTGATGGTTGCGTCCTGTGTGAGTGACACGGTCAGATCAGGCACAAAATTTACATTATACGTTGCAGAATCTTTGCAGCCATCCGGATTTGAAATGATGATTTTGTGTTGTCCGCTGTCTATTTTGATGTTGTAAGGCATTGAAGTCACTGCCGGTATCCGGACATTATCAACTAAGATGTCATATGGTCCGGGATGACTCGGCTGACTGATGATGATCTGCGGCATAGTGCCGTCACATATATCCTGCAATACCTGAGTCGCTTTGAAGGTAGAATAAATAAGCTGGACATTGACGATGCTGTCGCATCCATTGGCAGCGCGGCCTGCAAGGGTCACAGATCCGGAAGGATTGGTTTTTGAAAAAGTAGCACCTCCAACCACATAAGTAAATTCACTCAGACAGGTACTTTTTGAAAAATTTTGTACCCCTTTCGCAAGATAGGTCAGTTTTACACTCAAGATGCTGTCGCACCCGTTTGCGGCTTTGCCTATGAGTTTTACTGTACCTTCAGGATTAGCTTTGCTGAATGTAGTGGTACCTACCGTAAGTGTGAATGCATCATTGCAGAGTTGCTGTTCGACCTTTGAAGTTGCTGCAAACAAGTAAGTGATGGCAACAGTAACGATGCTATCGCAGCCTTGTGCATTGGCTCCTGTAAGGGTGACCGTACCTACCGGATTGCCTCTGCTAAATGTTTGGGTTCCCACTTTGAACTGCTCGGTGGTATCACATGTGCGCGGATTGAAAATAGATGTGGCAGCATTACTAAATGTCAGATTGACGTCCACCAAACTGTCGCAACCCTGGGTATTCTGGAGCCTGACCTGACCTTTTGGATTATTTTTGTCAAAAACAGTACTTCCCACCGTAAGTCTGAAATTTTGATCGCATACTGTCCTGATTACTGGTGTTACAGGAGATAGTGTTTTATAATTGAGCTTTACATTGACCAGACTGTCGCAGCCATTGGCTGCCCTGCCGGCAAGTTTGACCAATCCCACAGGATTGGCTTTGCTAAATGTCGTGGTTCCGACCGTAAGTGTAAAGCTATCATCACAAAGGTCTCTCTGGATCTGGGTCACCGGTGTATTGAGATATGTTACTGACACGGTCACGATACTATCACATCCGGAGATACTGCCTCCGGTAAAGGTGACCATACCTGAAGGGTTCGCTTTATTGAATGTTTGAGTGCCCACATTGAACTGCTCGGTGGTATCACATGTGCGCCGAGTGAAGCTAAATGTGGTGGTCGTACTAAATGTCAGATTGACATCCACCAAACTGTCGCAACTCTGGGTATTCTGGAGCCTGACCTGACCTTTTGGATTATTTTTGTCAAAAATAGTACTTCCCACCGTAAGTCTGAAATTTTGATCGCATACTGTCCTGATTACTGGTGTTACAGGAGATAGTGTTTTATAATTGAGCTTTACATTGACCAGACTGTCGCAGCCATTGGCTGCCCTGCCGGCAAGTTTGACCAATCCCGCAGGATTGGCTTTGCTGAAAGTTGTAGTACCGACCGTAAGTGTAAAGCTATCATCACAAAGGTCTCTCTGGATCTGGTTCACCGGTGTATTGAGGTATGTTACTGAAACGGTGACGATACTGTCACATCCGGAGATACTGCCTCCGGTAAAGGTGACCGTACCTGATGGGTTCGCTTTATTAAATGTTTGATTGCCCACTGTAAACTGGACCGTTGTATCACACATGCGCGGACTAAAGTTGGATGCAGCAAAGGTGCTAAATGTAAGACTAACTGTGACCAAACTGTCGCAACCCCGGATGTTCTGGAGTCTGACCTGACCTGATGGATTGTTTTTATCAAATATGGTATTGCCAACTGTAAGGCTAAAATTGGGATCGCAGCTTGTTCTTATCACTGGTGTAACTGGTGATGGAGAAAAGTAATTGAGTTGGACAGCAATGATGCTATCACATGTGCCTGGAATAGCTGATGGAATCACAGTATTGCCTGATGGTCTGGTTTCAGAATATACATCCTTGCCAACAATAAATACCTCACCCTGACACAAAGATCTGGAAATCTGCCGTCGCAGCAGTGGTTTTGTAAAAAATGTAATAGATGGGCTATAGTTAAAAGTACATCCGGTGCCTGAAAGGGCAATACTGTCCAAAGTTATGGTAATGGATTGATTTACAGGCAAATTATTAAAATCAAAAGGTCCTGTATTTTTAGTGCATATATTAATAGAATCAGGACTGGTTCCTGTGACTTTTGTCGTCAGACTATATTGTTGTCCGGCAGAAGTTGTTGTTGTAAGAAAAATATTAGAACCTGTGGTGGCATTGTTATTTATGGTAATTTTTTCGTAACTATTTACGTCAAAAATATTTAAAATTAAGTACAAATATAAAAATAAAATATATATTTGTAACATTTAAAGACCTGACCTGAAAATAGAACTCTGAAATTTGGTAAACAATCAAACAGAGTACTTATCAAAAATATATACGAAATACTTTCTGAACATCCTTTATTAAAAGCAAAAGGAATAACACTCAGCGGTGATAGTGAATCATTGGTTGCCGTGATATTTTTGTTATTAGATGAGATTCAAAGGCGAGACGAAATAATAGAAAGGCAAAATAATGAAATTATGGCATTAAGAGCCGAGGTTTCAGAGCTCAAATCTAGATTAAACCAAAATAGCAACAACTCTCACAAACCACCATCAAGTGATCCCTATAGGAAAGCAGCCACACCTAGGAAGAAGGGTGGAAAACGAGGCGGAAAAGAAGGTCACCAAGGCAAAGGAATGGACAGACTACAATTTACAAATGAGGTAGAATTAAAAGTAGAAACTGAACGTTGTGAATGTGGGGCAGATTTGATGGCTGTAAAAGGTGAAATTTCAGAAGTACGACAAGTACAAGACATACCTGAGCCACAGGTAGTAGTCACAGACTACAAACAACAAAAGAAGACTTGTCCTTGCTGCGGGAAGGAACATTTCGGTATATTTCCACAAGGAGTAAACGCCCCGGTTCAATACGGTAACAATGTCAAAACTCTAAGCGTACTGCTGTGCAACGATTACAAGGTACCTATTCAGAAAGTATCGCAATTGCTCAGCGATTTATATGGATTATTCCCCAACGTTTCCACAATAGTAAAATATAATGCTAAGGCATATGAGAAAATGGAAGCGGTAGAGATGTTAATCAAGAAATCAATACTATCATCTCTGGTCGCACATTCAGATGAAACAGGTATTCGAGTTGGCGGAAAGATGTTTTGGCTTCATGTAATGAGTACTTGTATGTTCACCTATCTTTTTACACATAGTAAAAGAGGGTTGGAAGCCTTGAAAAGTGAGTTAAGTCTCATCAAAGATTACACAGGGAAACTTGTGCACGATAGTTATGCGAGCTACTTCAATTTCTTAAGTATCATACATGCCTTATGTGGCGCACATATCATAAGAGAGCTTACCTCACAAGAGGAAATAGGTAGGCAATGGGCAGTTAAAATGAAAACACTTCTACTAAAACTTAAAGCAAACCGATGAAGAACAAAACATGAACAACAGAGAAAATATAGTAAAGCACTACCAACAAATATTAACAGACGGAATCCAAGAAGAGCCACCACCTGAGAGAAAAGGCAAACGAGGAAGAGAGAAAAAAAGTAAAGGGCTTAACTTGATAATTCGTATGCAAACCAACATGGATGCAGTGTTACTATACGCCTTTGATCCCGAAAGTTCCCTTTACCAATAATCAAGCGGAGAGAGATTTTAGGTTTTCAAAGGTAAAAATGAATGTATCTCATTGCTTCAGAAGCACCGATGGAGCAACTCACCATGCTCGTATTATGAGTGTGATCTCAACTGCAAGGAAACATAATATGAACGTATTCGACACCATCAAAAATATTTTTGAAGGCAAATCATTCTGTTTCTCTCACCAGGCCTCGTAAATAGTTACAATTTTTTGACATAAATTTTCGCATAAATCAGATAATCCTGACAAAGTAGCCAAAGGTTTGACGATCTTTGAAAAAGTGAAAAAAGCAGTATCTCTGGGACATGATATGCTATCACCTACCACATAATACATCGTATAATTTAAAGGTGCACCAGTAGGAAATGTACCATTTGGAATGATGGTACTGTTTTGATAAAACTGCCCGCCTGAAGTGGCATTCGCACTCAGATAGGATGCAAGATTAAGTGTTTCGCCATCACAAAACTTGGTATCCAGCTTGTCTTGACCTGCTGTTATACTGGATGTTACAATAAATTGCAGATCGGCAGTATCATTTTTACAAGGAGCAGCATTGGTGATGATATATTGAAATCTGTAGTTTCCTGCCGGAATGGCTGATGTATTCCAGATAGTACCGGATAGTCCCGGCGTATTATTTACATTTAAAAAAGATCCCGTGTTATTGCTTGTATTAATTTGAGACAGCAAATTGACCTGACTTCCCGAACAAAAAGTTGCAGTCTGATCAGTTCCGGCTGTAAGGAATGGCGTAACTGATACGGTGATCAATGAAGTATCAGCAGGACAAACATCAGCAGGAACTATATAACGAAAGATGTTTTGACTTCCGGAGAGACCAGAAATATTGACTTTGGTGGAATCACTCAGGTTCACACTTGTACCGGAGATCTGAGACCAATTGCCGCCTGTATCCGGATTTTTTGTGAGATCTGACAGATTCAACAGTGCGGTGGCTCCCTGGCAAATGGTGTAGATACTATCCTGTCCTGCATTATTGGGCACTGAGACGATCATGGTAATTTCAGCAGTGTCGATACCACAAGCGGGATCGCTGAGGATATACCTGAACCTGACCGTGCCTGCTGACAGATTTTTCAGATCAAATGCTGCAGGGTTTGAAATTGTATCCTGATTGATTCGCCAGAT
Source organism: Saprospiraceae bacterium (assembly GCA_016718205.1). GTDB lineage: Bacteria > Bacteroidota > Bacteroidia > Chitinophagales > Saprospiraceae > OLB9. Next base: position 59,346 of record JADKEB010000015.1, on the reverse strand, counting down.
CCCTCCCTGGGAATGCCCCATACTTAGCCAGGAATTTAATTTAAGGTTTGATTGTTCAGTGCACAGATGACATTGGTACTATCGGCACCGGCATTAAATGGCTTGACAGCAAGTGGGACATCAACAGGAAATGCACAGTATCCGGCTTTTGGATTAAATTTTAAAATATAACTTCCTTCACCAAGCACCTTAGGGTCAAATATTTTGATTGGACTGGTGTTAAAGGTCCATGTACCCGGTACATTTCCGATGGAATCGGGGAGCGTTATAGCCGGACTTAATACACATGCTGCTCCAAGTGATGGGTTAGGGAGCAGTGCCGCGGGAAATACGGTAATTAAAGTCGAAGCACTGTCGGCACACTGGTTGGTATCCGGAGTAAAAATCAATTTAAAATTGCCTGGGCCTCCCGGGTTTGGATCAAAGCGATTGTTAGCAACCCCACTGCCTGACCAGATGCCTGTGATGCCGGTTTGGGTTGTATTTAAGCTGAAAGATGAGTCAAGCTGACAAATAGGAGCAAAAACCGAAATCGTCGGTTTTGAAGGAGGTATCACCAAGATCATCATGTTAGTATCGATCGCACATGGAAACTTTATGCTGTCCGGTTTGAATGTATATAATGTCGCGACATTAGTATTGAATGGGGGTGTCCAAACACCGCTGATACTATCTTTTGATGTGGTAGGTAAGGTGATAATGATTCCTTGACATATAGGTGGTATCGGGTCAAATAAAGGTGCAGAAGTAGGATTGATATTATTAAGCACTACTGTATCTATTTCCATACATCCGCCGCTTGTGGGAGTCACAGTAACTATATATGTGCCTGCTGCCAGATTGGTAGGATTGTGTCCGGTGAGTCCGCCTGTCCAACTATAGACGTAGCCTGTTGGTCCTGTAGACACCAGAATGCTTCCATTATTTTGCCCGCAGGCAGGATCTGTTTTTGTTGTAGTAACAGCCAACGGACTGGATGGATTGAGCGTATAAGGAATGATTTTTGTACATCCGGTGCTCGTTTGGGTGACCGTAACAGTATATGTTCCAGGGGCAAGATTCTGAGGGTTATTTCCAGTGAGTCCGTTTGTCCAGGAAAAGGTTCGGCCGATAGTTTGAGTAAGCAATATACTTCCGTTGTTTTGACCACAATTGGGCTGTTTGATGGAATCAATTACAGCCAAAGCACCTGATTGTAATGATAATGATGAAGTCACTGATCTCGTACATCCAGTACTTGTTTGAGTAACGGTAACGGTGTATGTCCCTGAACCAAGATTCTGCGGGTTATCCCCAGAAAGGCTTCCTGTCCAGCTGTAGGTGTATCCCAGTCCCGTTGGCAATGTATTAACTTGGATGCTTCCGTTACTGAGCCCACATGTGGGGTTTATACGCGTTGCCGTGGCTAAAAATCCGGTTGATGGATCAACCGTTACGGAGGATGTTCCTTTACATCCTGTACTTGTTTGTGTCACGGTCACTGTATATGGCCCGGGGCCCAGACCTGTTCTATCTTTAGCAGTAGAAGCAGAAGGAGACCAAGCATAAGTATGGCCTGTTGGGCCGGGGCTCACAGAGATGCTTCCATTATTTAGTCCGCATGTAGTCGGAGTAGGTGTCGCAATAACAGATATCGGACTTGGTGGATTGAGTGTTACGGATGTTGTTCCCGAACACGAGGTACCTGTCCGTGTTACGGTTACGGTATATGTGTCCGGAGGTACATTCGTAGGGGTGCGGGTACTGGGAAGTCCTCCTGACCAGGCATAAGCATAGGTTGGTCCACTTGGACCGGGATTGACTGTGATGCTTCCACCCGTTAGGCAAGTAGGTTGTATGACTGTTGCGGTCGGAGCCAAATTTCCGCATCCCGCAGGTGTACTTGCAGACGGAGCTAAACACCCCGTACCAGCACAGGTGACTTCACCCATATGTAACAGTGAGCGTTATCGTGTAGGTGTAAGCAACAAATCCAGCATTAATGGCATTTTGACCATTAGGACAAGTCGTAGTATAAACAGGGATCACATCGACACTAAAAGTTCCTCCAAAATTTGAATTCCAAAGTGGATCAGTACATGTGTAAGTAGTCGTTGTAAAATCCACTCCTGGGTTAGCTCTGCGTTCTTTAAAAAAATTAGCTGTCGCTCCACCTGAATAAGTATTGTTTTGATATAAATTATAGTATAATTCAGTATGATCACAGCCGGGAGCATTATTAACTATAGGGGCGTTAACATCCACTAAGACCCTTATCGATGTGATCTTAAAACAGGGTCCGGGAGAAGCCGGCAATGTAAAATCATGGGCATATCCCTGACTGTGAAGGGCTGTACTACCCCCATTCCAGTTTTTCCGGTCCAGACCTATAATTGCATTAGCCTGGGTTTGAGGAGTAAGCGTAACAGTAGTTGTTTGGCTAAGGACAAAATTGCAAAACAGGGACAATAAAATCAATAATTTACTGGAGCTATGTGACATTTAATTATTTTTTATTACAAATATCAAACATGTACAATATTGTACTTAGAGTATGTTTAAAGTTTCATCATTTGGCTCCAAGCGGCAAATTTTATTTTCTGTTGCGTTATATTTTTTGTTGTAGCAACCAGCTACGACTGCAAAATATGCCTTACATAAAATTAAATTTGCTCACTTTCGCTCAAACATGAAAATTTAAACATACTCTTATCATTACCGGTGGATATTTATAAAGGATCAAAATTATTCTTATATTTCTAAAACATACTCTTTGACACTACATCAAAAGTACATCACTCCATTTATGTTTTCACGTCACACCGGCTTTTGATGATTTCATCATTTCTAGTAAAATTTCATTGTGTCTATTTAAATGACACTTCATCAATCATTGCATCACATACCCCTCATAAAATCATTGAGGTTGACATCAAATGATAAATCCATTTTTTTCCTCAACCTGTACCGACTTATTTCCACACCCCGAACAGAAATGTTCAGCAGAGGAGCAATATCTTTAGTCGTCATATTCTGCCTTAAATAGGCACATAGTTTAAGATCACTGGTTGAGAGTGCCGGAAACCTGGTCTTCAACCTGTTCAGGAAGTCATTATGAACAGAATCGAAATTCTGGGCAAAGGATTCCCAGTCTTCATCGAGTCTCTCATCATCTGAGAGTATAGATGCGATACTTCTCACCTCTTTCTTTAGTTCCGGGTCATTGATCTTCTTTGCTATCTTGCTCAGTTCTTTCTTCAGTTTCGAGATGGCTTCAGTCTTTTGCACCAGGTGCATTGATGACAGACCAAGTTCTTTGTCCTTAAAATGCATTTCCGTTTCCAGTTTTTCTTTCTGCAATTGTAAAATCAGCGCTTCATTTTCAGTTTTTTGTTCTTCAAGATTTGTTGTAATATGCTCATATTTCTTTACAAGGCGTTGACGGCTGAAGATAATCAAAAACAAACCAGCCAACAAGTACATCAAGATTGCTGGCACGGATCGGTACCACGGTGATTTAATTTTGAAGGTATAGTCAAATACAGGAGAAACATGGCCATATACATCTGATGCTTCTACACTAAGGGTATAGTCATCCGGAAATAAATTGTTAAATTCTTTTTGACTTTTATGATCCCAAGGGCTCCATTCCTTCTGTGATGGACTCAGCAGATATCTGAATTTTACCGACTTATTACATGATGTAGTAGCAAAATCAAACAAGAATCCATTGGAATCATGATCAAATGTTTTTGTAGTAGTATTTCGTAAACTATCGTTTTCGAAACCATCTGAAACAATCAAGTTTTTGCTTACATCGAACACCTTGGAAATGTAAACACCAAGATTAGAATTGGCCTTATTACCATCTTGAAAATATTTGAGTCCTTTGGTGGTAAGTAGCAGGACCCCGGCTTTTTCTACCGGAAATATTTTCTCGAAACCCGGTACGAGTAAATTTTCAAAATCGAAAAGATTGGTTTCGTATCTTTTACTGCTGTACAGCTTTTGATCATACTTTATATAACCAAAATGTTGATTGGTGGCCAACCACAGCTTGCCTTCTTCTTCAGCCAATGCTTTATAATGTACCTTAGCATATGCCGGCATTCCAGGCAAATCAACCCGGACAAATTTATTTCCGGCATTATCGAATTTATAAGTTCCAAGCTCTGTCGTCACCAGGATCTGGTTTTCAATATTGTGGACTGTGTTTCTCAGGTACCCTGGTAATCCGCTTTTTTGGCCATAATTCTCAATATTGGCCGAAAGTTTCTCAAGGTTGATTTCCAATCTGAACAGTCCCCTGTATGGGTGGGATATCCATAAATATTTGCTGTCTTTCGTCATGATTCTGCAAGATTCGTCAAAACCGGATATTTTGCCGATTTCTTGCCACACTGCCCCTATTTTCCTGAAGACATACAATCCGGAGTAAGCTCCTCCCAAACAAAAATTGTTATCTCCAAATTCAATGAATTTCCACGAACCATTGTATTTGCTGATTTTTGTTGCTTTATTGCTTTCAATCAGAAATGCACCGTCATTGTGACTCATTATCAAATTACCAAAGATGATATCCAGTCCCCACACCTGTCCCTCAGTACCTTTTACGACCTGAAAACCCGCATCAGTTTCCATAGGTGATTTAGTAGCTAAATCTCTGTAGTAGAGACCGTTTTCGGTGCCGCAATAAAGTTTTTGCTTGTAAATAGTAGCGGCAAATACCGCTCCCTGCAATGACCCGTCCGGATAGATATTGGTAAACAAACCTGCCATTTCTATCATATCAATACCATTGTAAGTTCCTGCCCACAATTGATGATTTGAAGAAAAATGAAGACTGGCAACGGTATTGTTTTGCAAGCCTTTGTTCTTATTGTATGATCCATGAATCTTTCCTTGATGATCCAGAAAAATGATACCGTTCAGGTAGGTACCTATAGCTAAAAGCGTATCATTTATTTTACAGGCAGAATGTATCCTGTTTGTTTTTAAAAATGTACTTTCAGCTGAATTGATGATCTCCCATTTATTGTCTTTTAATTTCAGGATGCCATCCTTTTCAGTACAAACTACCCATTCATGCTTCAAATCAAAGATACCGGTTATCGTTTTGTTTTTTAAAATATCACTACCTTCGACAAATGATGTTTTTTCTCCTTCTATTTTAAATAAACCTTTATCTGTGTCATTGAATACTAATACATTGCCTACCTGGGCCAGACATGAAGTCTCTGTAGTTCCGATTGTCTTCCACTGTCTACCGTCAAATGCAAAAATTCGGTTCATGGAGCGAAAATATAGTGACCCATTGGCAAGTTTCAGATTCCATACATCTTCCAGATTATTGAACGTTGCCGGAATGGTTTGTCTGAGATCAGTATACATTAATACACCGGACTCATCGGGTTGAAAATAACCAAGTTCGTCCTGCCCGCCTGCATATATCTTTTGCGTCACCATGTCATAAGCAATGGACCTCAATATTGTTTTATTTGGTAAGCTGTATTTTTCCCACTTATGCCCGTCAAACTGTAGCAGGCCCTCATTATTTGCAGCGAGAATTCTGTTATTTTTAGCGGTAATGATTTCCCATGTTTGAGTACCGCCATTGTAAGCATGCCTGTCAAAATTGTGTATAAAAGGTAAACCAAAATCTATTTTCTGACCTGTTGCCCCGGGGATTGAACAAAATAAAAGGAATGCCCATGCCAATATAATTTTTAAAATCATATTTAGAGTAAAAAATCTAATGTAATTGTGGCAATAATCTTTACAAGACATTAAGACAAATTCCTTTATTATTTAAATTCTAAAAATAGTAAAACCGTATACTCAATGAGAAAGCATTTTTAAAAATTTTGAAATTGGGGTTTGCCTTTTTATGAGTTGTTTCAAAAGGCGTAGCAATTTTAGAAATTAAATCTTAAATAACACACTTACTACAAGATTTTTGATCTTCATACAAGACTTGATGTAGTAATGATGTATTGTTAATTGCCTGATATTCATAAATTGGATATAATTTTGCCCTGATTTAATAATCATAAAATAAGCCACATGATGAAAAACAATTTTATTTGGATCGTTCTGATACTAGGTGTGTTCTCGAACCCAAATTTTGGCCAGTCTGACAATGTAAGTGTTGTAAATACTGAATCAGGCCAATTCTTAAAAGTGAACAATAAAAGTATCATCATTAACGGTATGAACTGGGATTACTTCCCTATTGGTACCAATTTCTCTTATAGTCTCTGGGATCAGCCTGATCCGATTATCAAGGCAGCCCTCGATGATGAAATGGCTTTGCTGGCAAATATGGGTGTCAACTCCATCAGAGTTTACACCGGAATACCCAAAAAATGGATTACTTACATCTATGAAACGTATGGCATTTTTACCATGCTCAATCACTCTTTTGGCCGATATGGGCTTAATGTGGATGGTGTATGGTATCCTAATACCGATTATGCTGATCCGCGTGTAAGAGCCCTGCTGCTTTCTGAAGTAAAAAAGCTTGCAGAAGATTATAAAGATACCCCAGGACTCCTGTTGTATTTGCTTGGTAACGAAAACAACTATGGGCTTTTCTGGGAGGGTGCCGAAACAGAAGATATCCCGATTAAGGATCGTAAATCCACTCAAAAGGCATTACCGATGTACACCTTATTTAATGAAGGAGCAAAAGTAATTAAGAAGATGGACTTGAACCATCCGGTAGCTTTATGCAACGGAGACTTACTATTTCTCGATATCATTGCCAAAGAATGTAAGGATGTGGATATCTTCGGTACCAATGTATATAGAGGTATTTCATTTGGTGATTTATTTGACAGGGTCAAAAAAGAATATGGTAAGCCAGTACTATTTACAGAGTTTGGTGCTGACGCTTTCAATGTCCAGACAGGGGATGAAGATCAGCGCGCTCAGGCCATGTTTGCGTTGGGCAACTGGCAAGAAATCTATGAAAACGCGGCCGGCTTGGGTAAGGCGGGCAATTCCATAGGTGGGTACACCTTTCAGTTTAGTGATGGATGGTGGAAATTCGGACAAACTAAATTTTTAGATATCCATGACAGTAACGCTTCCTGGTCTAACGGGGGATATTTTATAGATTATGTCCAGGGTGAAAATAATATGAACGAAGAGTGGTTTGGTATCTGTGCCAAAGGCCCCACTAATGGGCAAGGTTTGTATAAATTGTACCCAAGATCGGCATATTACTCACTCAAAGAAGCACATAAACTCAATCCGTATCAAAGTGGGTTGACCACAACAGGCGTAAAAAACCATTTTGCAGCCATCAATCTGTCAGATGCAGAGTTGAAGTCACGTGGAGATAAAGCCGCTATGAATAGTGCCAAATCATCTATGATTAGTTTAAGCAGATTGGGTGTTGAGTTCAACACCTACAACACAGGAGGTAGTCTGACCACAACACCTAAAGATCCAAAACCAGGAGCAAATGTATTTCCCAATCAACAGGGATTCGACCATATGCAGTCATTTTATGTTGGCGTGGAGGCACAGCCTACTGCCAATATGAGAGCCAATGTCGAATTCAACATTCTTGGCAATGTCGCTCAGAATCCTATCGATCAGATTTTTTATGAAAACAGAGGAAGACCCGTACTGATCAATGCAAACAATGGTGCAGCTACTTTGCATGACAACAATCGTTTTCAAGTATATAGAGCTTCCTACACGTGGGATCATAAACTTTTTAATCTCAACGGTTTTTACAGGACCGGTCATTACCACTGGGGATATGAAGGTGATTTCTTTGGACTGTATCCTGAAGCCAATTATGGACCCAATATAGATATATATAATGGTATCGCTCCTTTTTGATTTGAAGTCGAAGGTAAAAAGAAGTTTTCTGGTTTAAAAGCAGCTTTCGGACCTCAGCTTTGGTGGGGAGCCAACCCTGCTGTATTGTTGAAATATACTAAAGAAATAGCAAAATTTAAACTGACAGCCGTTGCACATGAAGACTTAGATCAGTTAGGCCTTACCGAGAGTTCATTCGCTATACCACAACCTAAAACAAGGAGGGTAACGATGCATGCTGCCAGAAAATTTGGTAAATTGGGTATTGATCTTGGAGGGATATGGGCTGGACAGCCGCTCAATGGTAGAGATTTTCAATTGTCACGTGAAGACGACAATGGAGTTGTAAGTGTGTTTCAAGATAAAATAAACAGCAATGATAATTGGGGTGGAAAAATAAAATTAACGCTACAAAGTGGAAAATTCAATTGGTATGCGCAATCAGCGGTGCAAGGCTTAGTCGCAAATGGAGGCGCAGATCTTACCCAAACATTTACAGGATGGAGACTTAAAGATAGCGGTAGTGGCAATCAATACAATTTTTTAAGTGGTTTTGCCTATAGATTGGGTAACTTCGAAATAGCACCAAATTTCCTTTATCAAAAACCTATAGAAGGTCCCATGGCTTCAGGCTTACCTGGCCCAGCTAGACCAAGAGATATCATCACGGATCCATTTGTGGTCAGAGCCAACAGAGAGACTGTAGCCGGAGAGTTATTGCTGACCTATGACCCTACACCAGCTACATGGATGTATGAGTGGGACAATGACAAATCAGAAGACTCTGAATTTGCATTAAGTGCAGGATTGGTATATCGACACTTACCCACAACTATGGATGCTGCTATAGGTATCTTTCCAGATGGTAGAACTACATTTGCTTTCCCAGGAGCGCCACCAGCACAAGACCTTTGGGAAGTACATACAAGAATAGTTTCCAAGATGAATAAAAACTTTGGTGTCATCGCCAATGTATACGCAGGTGATGCTCAGGCCAACGGAAGTGATGTCAGATTGGTCAGAAGGTATGGAGCGGACGTGAGATCACTATACAAAAAAATGAAGTTTCATACTTTTCTTAAGTTCAATGATTGGGGACCATTCGATTACCATAGAGATTTTAACTTGACATTCCCTATGCAATGGATGCTAGACATATCGACAACTACCGGAAAACCTGATTGGTTTCCATTACCAGGTACTCGTATAGGTGTTATGACGACTTACAGAACATTGGACAGGTATTCTCCCAGGTATAATCCAACCCAAATTATCGATGCATTAGGCGCTTTAGTACCAGACCCTAATGCCATAGGATTTTCTAATGGTAATGAATGGGAAATAAGAACTTATATTCATATTAATCTTACAAAATAATTGAGTCATGAAAACACATATTAATTTCAAAATAGCATTCGTTGTTACTTTACTAAGTAGTATTTTTCTTTTCTCATGCGAAAGAGATGTAGATGATCTTTCCGCGCCTGGTTTTTCAAATAATCCATATATCTTTACCGATAATTTTATAGGCTTAGGCAGTGACTTTTATTTTCCTTATGCAGGATCTAAGTTTACAGCATTTTCCGTTGACCAAAGGGAAGGATATAATAGCAATTCATCTATTAGAATAGATGTCCCTAACGCCAACGATGCTAATGGAAATTATGCTGGAGGTATTTTTAGAATAGATGGCCCAGGCAGAAATTTATCAGCTTATAATGCACTTACGTTTTGGGTTAAGGCATCTCAAGGAGTAACTATTGGGGAATTTGGTTTTGGAGAAGATTTTTTTCCTAACAAATTTATAACTACAGTGCCAAATGTATCCGTCGGAACTAATTGGTCCAAAGTAATTATTCCAATACCTGATGCATCTAAGTTGGTAGAAGAGAGAGGAGTTTTTAGATATGCAGCTGGTACGCAAGGTACAAATGGAAACGGCTACATTCTGTGGATAGATGATATGAAATTTGAGAATATAGGAACAATTGCTCATCCGAGAGGTACCATTGCTTTTGGAAATGATATTACAGAAACTTCTTTCATCGGAGTAAATTCAGACATAGAGGGTATCAAATATATCGTAAATATGGCTAATGCTAAAGATCTTAATGTAAATGCATCTCCTAATTTCTTTACTTTTATATCTTCTGACCCTAAAGTGGCTACGGTATCCGAAAAGGTGTCATTACGACAATAGGCCCAGGTACAACTAAAATCACTGCCAAAATTGGTGCAAATGATGCCAAAGGTTCTATCACTATAATATCATTAGGTAATTTCACTCCTGCTCCAGTTCCTTCGCGACCTGCCACTAATGTGATTTCCATTTTTAGTGATACGTACCAAAATGCTCCGGTAAACTATTACAATGGTTATTGGGCACCCTGGCAAACCACCGTTTCAAACGATTTTAGTGTACAAGGTAACAATATTTTAAATTATAACCTATTTAACTTTGTAGGTATAGAATTTAGTTCTCCTACTATAAATGCATCAACAATGACGCATGTACACTTGGATGTATATATACCAGGTCCCGTTGCAGCAGGACGGGAATTGAGGGTATTAGTAGTAGATTTTGGAGCAAATGGTACTTTTCAAGGTGGCGATGATACAAGACATTCAACAACATTTAGAGCCCCAACTTTAGTTTCTGGTAGCTGGGTTTCTATTGATATTCCATTTTCAAGTATGACAACATTAGCTAGCAGATCTAATCTTGCGCAATTAATTTTGGAGGGTGGAGATGGTTCAAGTCTTTATGTAGATAATATATACTTTTATAAACAATAATAAAATAGAAATTAGATGAATACTTTCATAAATAATAAATATAAAATGAAGGGACTGATTAGTTGTCTTTTCATATTGCTACTTATAGGATGCGATACTGATACAGAACAAAAAATTGATCAACCGAATTGGCAACTGGCTTGGTCGGATGACTTTAATGGCATAAAAGGTGGACAATTAGATAAAAATAAATGGACATACGATATTGGCAGAGGTCAAAATGGCTGGGGAAACCAGGAATTGCAATATTATACAGATAGACCTGAAAATGTATCTATGGATGGTGAAGGTAATCTTGTTATCACAGCGAGAAGAGAATTTTTCCAAGGCGCAGACTTTACATCTTCTAGAATCAAAACCAAAGGATTATTTGATCAGCAATATGGTAAATTTGAAGCTCGTATCAAAACCCCCTATGGTCAGGGTTTGTGGCCAGCTTTCTGGATGCTGGGCAATAACATAGATAATGTAGGTTGGCCAAAATGTGGTGAAATTGACATCATGGAACTGAGAGGACAAGCGCCTACTGTTGCTGAGTGTGCATTGCATGGACCTGGATACTCTGGTGGTAATTCGATCACAGGTAAAAATATTCTTACCAATAGTAGATATGATAATAAATTTCACGTATTTGCAGCAGTTTGGGATCAGTCTAAAATTGACTTTTATATAGATAATTTCTTATATAGAAGAATTGAAAAAAGTGAAGTCGAAAAAAAGGGTGAATGGGTATATGACCATTCTTTTTTTATGATATTTAATGTCGCTGTGGGTGGAACATTTTTGGGATCGCCTACCGTTGAAACGCCCTTTCCACAACAAATGGTCATTGATTATGTAAAAGTATATAAATAATAATTTCTATAAACAGAATATATAAGAAGTCATCATTTTAACAAAGTTCAGATAATAACCAAAAAAGAACAAAAAATCGATATGAGTGATTTAGGAGTCCAATTGACATTTGAAGAGTTTGGAGATATACAATTCTTAAAAATTTCCAATAACAATCAAATGCGTCCTTTTTTTATGAGTGTGGTAAGCGACTCTGACCATTGGATGTTTATTTCAAGTAATGGTGGACTCTCTGCTGGACGCAAAAATGCAGAGTTTGCTTTATTTCCTTATTATACAGATGATAAAATTACGGAATTTGCAGATATAACAGGTAGTAAAACGATTTTTCAGATAGGACAAGGTGATAATCAAGTGATTTGGGAGCCTTTTTCTGTCCGAAACACTTCAAAACTAAGTGTTGTAAACAATCTTTACAAAAGCATTTATGGTAATGTCATTATTTTTGAAGAAATTTTAGTTGACTATGGGTTAACTTTTAGGTATTCTTGGTCGTCCAGCGATCAATTTGGATTTGTGAAGACTTCATATTTTAGTAATGCAAGTCTGCAGCCCATTGATATCAAAGTATTGGATGGCCTTCAAAACATCATGCCTTACGGTGTGAGTAGTGACCTACAAAGAGCAAGCAGTCATTTAGTGGATGCCTACAAGCGCTCCGAATTACATCAGGAATCTGGTTTAGGTATCTTTGCTTTGAGTGCGATCATCGTAGACAAAGCCGAACCAAGCGAAGCGCTAAAAGCTAATATTGTGTGGTTCCTTGGCTTAGAAAGGGTAAGCTACCTCATGTAATCCATTCAGTTAAATGCTTTCAGGAAGGGACATAATGTAACGCCTGAATCCGATGTGAAAGGAGAAAAAGGAGCTTATTTTATAGTTAAGGATTTAACAGTAGAATCTGGGGAGACCATATCTTGGTCATTTGTCACTGATGTGAATAAAAATCATAGCCAAGTGGCAAAGATTATTGCTGATATCCAATCTATAACTGATCTGCGAGTACAAATTGAAAGTGATATCCGAAAAGGCACCGAAAATCTTATAAAACTAGTAGCTTCATCTGACGGCATTCAGTACACCAATGACCCACTGCAAGATTGTAGGACATATTCTAATGTGCTCTTTAACATCATGCGAGGTGGCATATTTGATGACGGATATAATATAGATAAAGTTGATTTCATCGATTATGTTAAAAAAGCTAACCTATCCCTTTCTGAAAGTAAACAAGACTTTTTTAATGGCATAGAAGCAAGTAGCGATTACCAATCACTTTATTCAAAAGCATTGGCCACGGAAGACGCCGATTTGATCCGACTTACTGCTGAATATCTACCTTTAAAGTTCAGTAGGAGACACGGTGATCCGAGTAGACCCTGGAATAGATTTTCGATCAATCTCAGAGATGAAAACACCGGGGATAAAATTTTGGATTATGAAGGAAACTGGCGTGATATCTTCCAAAACTGGGAGGCGTTAGCGTATTCTTATCCTGAATATATAGACGGTATGATATTTAAATTTCTCAATGCATCTACATTTGATGGTTATAATCCATACAGGGTTACCAAAGGTGGATTTGATTGGGAAGTCATTGAACCTGATGATCCTTGGTCATATATTGGTTACTGGGGAGACCATCAGATCATTTATCTGCAGAAGTTTTTAGAAATTATTCATAAATTTAAACCGGGAGGTTTAGATTCCTATTTCGATCAGGATTACTTTGCATATGCTGCGGTACCTTACATCATTAAACCTTATGAAGATATAGTCCAGAATCCTAAAGATACAATATCATTTGACCACGAATGGGATGGCAAAATAAGAGAAAGTGTAGCTTCATTAGGCGCGGATGGATCTTTATTGAAAAGCAACGAAAACGATATTTATCGCGTCAACCTTATTGAAAAACTATTGGCTACCTTATTGGCTAAGATGTCCAATTTTATTCCTGAAGGTGGTATATGGCTCAATACCCAACGACCAGAATGGAATGATGCGAATAACGCTTTGGTAGGGAATGGAGTGTCTATGGTGACTCTTTACTACATGAGAAGGTTCTTAGTTTTTCTTCAGGAAGCTTTTGACAATACTAAATTAGAAACCATAAAATTGTCTAATGAGCTGATTGAGTTTTATCACAGTATCAGAGAAACAATGGATGCCAATCAAGGACTATTGGCTGGAGATATCTCCGATGCAGATCGAAAGTTGATATTGGATCAAATGGGCAAAGCAGCTTCTGATTACAGATCACAAATTTATAAATCCGGATTTTGGGGTAAAAAAAGAACAGCCTCCATGGAAGGATTGAAGCGATTTATAAAATTAAGTTTGGATTTTGTAAATCATACCATAGCCTACAACAAAAGACCAGATGGCTTGTATCATGCCTACAATCTTATGACTTACACAGAAGATGGTGTAATACTTTCTTATTTGGATGAAATGTTGGAAGGTCAGGTAGCTGTTTTAAGTTCGGGCTATTTGGATGGTAATCAGTCTTTGGAAGTTTTGGATGCCATGAAAGATAGTGCTCTTTTTAGAGAAGATCAATATAGTTATATTTTATATCCTAATAAGAAACTTCCTGGCTTCTTAAGTAAAAATATCATTCCTGGTACTGATGCCACATCCTCTGCATTGATTCAGATGATGATTGCCGATGCAAATGCAACAATCGTTGAACGAAATGTAAATGGTCAGTATCATTTCAACGGAAACTTTAAAAATGCCGGAGACCTTAAAAAAGCATTGGACAGTTTAGATGGTTCTAAATATAGCGATTTAATCCAAAGCGAAACATCCAATTTACTGGATATTTTCGAGAATGTATTTCATCATAAAGCTTTTACGGGTCGCTCTGGTACCTTTTACGGATACGAAGGTTTGGGCTCGATTTACTGGCACATGGTATCCAAATTACTATTAGCAGTACAAGAAAGTTGTGCACAAGCCATCAAAAAGCAAGAGTCATTAGTTACCATTGGTAAATTATTGGATCATTATTATGAAATTCAGGCAGGAATAGGGGTCCATAAATCACCTCAGTTATTCGGAGCATTTCCTACAGATCCATATTCCCACACGCCAATGCACAAAGGAGCTCAACAACCGGGCATGACTGGTCAAGTAAAAGAAGATCTACTTTCTAGATTTGGCGAACTAGGTATAGAAATCGAAAATGGACAACTGAAATTTTATCCGGCTTTATTAAAGAAATCTGAATTCCTTTCCGCACCAAAATCAGTTTCTTTTGTAGATATAAATCGAGAGAAGAGATCTATCGAGTTGAAAAATGGGCAACTGTTTTTTACTTATTGTCAGGTACCTGTAATTTATGAAATAGCAGATAAAATTCATATTGAAATCACATTCTCAAATAATAATGTTTTTAATGTCAATTCGCTATCATTGGGCAAGTCAGAAAGTAGTGCTATTTTTGGCCGCAAAGATGAAATCAGAAGTATCAAAGTATTTGTAGATAAGAACATCTTAAAGTAAACCAAATAATCACATCACCCATGAAAATTTATTTTTATACGTTAATTTGTGCACTAATCATGGTGGTGTCTTGCAAGGAAAAACAAAACGAAACTGAAGAAGTGAAGGATAAAACGGCAGCAAATATATTAGGAAATTCAGCATATCAAGCAATAAGTTATGGCGGCTACCGTCAAATCACAAGAGATATTCAGCCTACTGTCGCTGAGCTCAAGGAAGACTTGAAGATTATGCACGCCATGGGCATTAGGATATTACGCACCTATAATGTGAAATTGGCCGAGGCCAGCAACTTGCTTCAGGCCATCAAAGAAATGAAAACGGATGACCCTTCTTTCGAGATGTACATCATGTTGGGAGCGTGGATTGATTGTAAAAATGCATGGACTGGATTGCCCATAGACCACAATGTAGAAAGTGAAGAGAATGAAGCAGAAATCAATCGTGCAGTACTTCTAGTCAATCAATATCCTGATATCGTTAAAGTGGTAGCAGTAGGTAACGAAGCCATGGTTAAATGGGCTACCAGCTATTTTGTGCAACCATCCGTTATCTTAAAATGGGTAACTCATTTACAAAATCTTAAAGCTGAAGCTAAACTTCCCAAAGATCTATGGATAACCTGTTCTGATAATTTTGCTTCCTGGGGTGGAGGTGATAAAGAGTATCATGTTGATGATCTGACGAAACTGTATGAAGCCGTTGATTATATTTCTTTACACACCTATCCAATGCATGATACCCATTACAATCCTGACTTTTGGGGCGTAAAAGTATCAGAAACGTCGTTATCCGATAAGGAAAAAATTGATTCAGCTATGGTCCGTGCTCGGGATTATGCGATTCATCAATATAATAGTGTAGTCAAATACATGAAATCTCTGGGTGTGAATAAACCTGTCCACATAGGAGAAACAGGATGGTCCACATTTTCAAATTATAATTATGGAGACGATGGTTCCAGAGCTTGTGATGAATATAAATCAGCTTTATATTATAAATGGATTACGGAATGGTGTGTTCAAAATAAAGTGACCTGTTTTTATTTTGAAGCTTTTGATGAGCAATGGAAAGACGCTAAAAATCCAAAAGGTTCCGAAAATCATTTTGGTTTGATCAATCTTAAGTCAGAAGCGAAATATGCTCTCTGGGATCTGGTGGATCAAGGTGTTTTTAAAGGATTGACCAGAGACGGTAAACCTATCACCAAAACATTTGAAGGCAATATGGATTCACTTTGGAAATTTATTAAGCTGCCTCCTACTGTCGAAAATCTAAAACATTACAAATAATGTATAAATGCATAAGGTATATAATTCTTTTATGGTGTACAATCGGAATGATGTCGTCTTGTGATCAAAAAAAGCTATTGCAGGTACAAGCATTTGAAACATCTTCCAGTGGTAAAAATTTGCAGGAAGTAGCGCTGAATAAAGACGGGTCCACTGTAGTCATCCTTTTTAATCCAGGCAGCAAAGCAACAGGTATAACGCTAAATTATAGAGGAAATGCCATAAGTACTAACTTGAAAGATAATGCCATTCAAACGATTTTAATTCATTAAGCACACATTATAACTGAACACATGACCCACATCACTACCACAACAGGAAAAGTACCCTTTAGTCAAAAAATAGCCTTCGGACTTGGAATGCTAGCCAATCAATTGTTTCCTGCTATGTTGGGAATATTTATGGTGATCTTAATCGATAAATTGGGATTTCCGGGTTGGATGGTCAGTGTTATCTATTTTGTACCTAAACTTTTTGATGCTATAACTGACCCAATCATGGGTTTTATCACAGATAATACCAAATCAAAATGGGGCAGAAGGAGACAATATGTGGTCATAGGTGGAATAATGACAGGTATCTCATTTGCTTTTATGTGGCAATTGTATGCTAGTAATTCTGTAAACTTTAACTTTATTTATTTTCTACTTGTTTCTTTGGCATTTTATCTGGGTATAACCATTTTTAGTGTCCCTTTTGTAGCTATGGGTTATGAAATGAGTGATGATTTTCACGAAAGAACATCCATTATGGCTACCTCACAGTTGATTGGACAATTGGCTTGGGTATTTGCGCCTTGGTTGTGGGTGATTATGTATGATCCAGCCTGGTTTCCTACTGCAGAAGAAGCAACAAGATCATTGGCTGTTTATGGGGCTATAATATGCACTATTTTGGCAGTGATACCTGGTATATTTATCAAAAGTAAATCGACGTTAAATGAAAATTACGAACCACTAACTATTGCAAACGCAAGCAGAAGTTTTGATTTGATCATTCAAGGTTTTAAAGAAGCATTAGTTATTGTGCCATTCAGAAAATTGTGTGTAGCCACTTTTTTTATATTTAATGCTTTCAATACCACAGCGGGTTTCTCTTTTTTTATTATAAAATACTATATATTCCCTGGTGATGGTCAAGGTATTTGGCCTACTCTTTATGGATGTGTTGGAGCAATTTTTACTACGGTACTGATTATTCCTATTGTAGCTTACATGTCCAAGGTGATGGGTAAACAAAAGGCATTTATCTGGTCACAATCTTTATCTATTCTTGGGTATGTATCTTTGCTTTTTTTGTTTGTACCAGGTAAGCCATATTTGTTCTTAATAGCACTGCCATTCATATCTTTCGGTATTGGTAGCTTATTTACATTGATGATGTCGATGACTTCTGATGTTATAGACATAGATGAGCTCAATACGGGCAAACGGAGAGAAGGGATTTTTGGTGCTATCTATTGGTGGATGGTAAAATTTGGATTAGCAATCGCTGGGGATTGACTGGGTTGATATTGTGGTACATTGATTTCAATTCGGGTGCGGCAACTCAGACTTACGAGACTATGTTTGAGCTACGAATGTTCTTTTCTGCTGTTCCAGTCATTGGTACTCTATTTGCTTTGTGGGCTATGTGGGATTATGATGTCAATGAAGAAAAATCCCATGAAATCAGAGCCCAACTTGAAAAGAAGAAAGCAGGAATCCCATCTGGCTATTCATCTAATTCAGTAATAGTTTCTACGAATCTCAAAGGTCTGACTATGGATGATTTGAAAAGTAAATTTCCAAATTACTATGCTTCAAATATTGATTATAATGCAGCATCAAATGATGCTAAAGTAAGCGGTTTTAAAACTCAATTCGAAAAAGGACTTCATGGCATTTGTTTTAGTGTTTATGATGAGTTTCAAAATCCTGGAGATACTATCACGAGAGAACAAATTGTAAAAAGGCTCGAAGTGCTAAAGGGCCATACTCAATGGATAAGAACCTTTTCTTGTACCAATGGCCATGAGTTGATTCCACAATTGGCAAAAGATATGGGTTTCAAAACTATGGTAGGAGCCTGGATCAGCAATGATATCGAAAATAACGAAAATGAACTATCCAGTCTTAAGACCTTATTAAGTAAAGGTGTAGTCGATATGGCATCAGTGGGAAATGAAGTGCTTTTTAGAAATGACATTAGTGCAGATGTACTTTATGATTATATTGTACAAATCAAAAAAGTAGCTGGAAATATCCCTGTAGGCTATGTGGATGTGTATTATGAAGTGATTAAACATCCTAAATTATCAGAAGTATCAGATATTCTGATGATCAATTGTTATCCTTACTGGGAAGGTGCCGATATCCAATTTGCATGTTTTTATATACAAGAAATGTATCACAAAGTAGCTCAGATATCAGGCAGTAAAAAAATTGTCATTACCGAAACGGGATGGCCAAGTAAAGGTCAGACTATCAAGGATGCTGTGCCTTCCGACGTAAATGTAATGCGATATGTTGCAGAAATTTCGGAATGGGGCTCAAGTAAAAATATAGACATATTTTATTTCTCATCATTTGACGAATCCTGGAAAATTCACTCTGAAGGCTGGGCAGGCACTTCATGGGGACTTTGGGATAAAAATGAAGAATTCAAATATTAATAAATTATAACATATGTCATTCAGAGCAGGTCACTACTTTTCATTAGAAAGCATAGATAATTCTCCGGAATATCAAAATAACTATGTAGCCATTGATTATACTGATTTTTCTACAAAAGATTTAGTTCGATTATGGAAAAATACATTACAAAATGGTATTCATGGCATATGTTTCAGCATTTATGAAGATGGCCAAAAACCTGGTTCTATAATTACAGTAGAGCAGGTAGAAAGGCGAATTAATATTTTGAAACCATATTCAAAATGGGTACGATCGTTTTCTTGTATAGAAGGCAATGAGCATATCCCAAAGATTGCACATCAACATGGTATGAAAACCCTTGTAGGTGCATGGTTAGGTCATGATTTGGAATTGAACGAAAGAGAAATTGAAGGGTTGATTGCATTGGCGAATGAAGGTTGTGTGGATATAGCAGCTGTGGGCAATGAAGTGATGTATAGAAAAGATTTGACTGAAGAACAATTATTAGCCTATATCCAAAGAGTGAAAGAAGCTTTGCCTGATATTCCTGTCGGATATGTGGATGCCTATTATGAGTTTTCGCATCGACCAAAAATTACGGAAGCATGTGACGTTATTCTAACCAATTGCTATCCATACTGGGAAGGTTGTCCTATTGAATATTCTTTACCTCATATGCAAAGTATGTTTGAATCGGCAAAAAATGCCGGGCATGGAAAAAGAGTAATCATCACTGAAACAGGTTGGCCAAGCGAAGGTGGTTCTCTAAAAGGAGCGGTGGCTAGTTCTGATAATGCGATGCGTTACTTTATTGATACACAAAACTGGTGTAACCAAAATGGTATTGAAAGTTTTTATTTTGCTTCGTTTGATGAATCGTGGAAGGTTGGACCTGAAGGGGATGTAGGTCCATATTGGGGTATCTGGGATAAGCATGAAAAACTTAAATACTAAAATCCACTTGTTTAAAATAAATTTAATTTTTTTCACATTTTTTTTAATCTTTAAAATATTTAGTATGAAAATTTTAACATTATTTTTAGTACTGACATTGAGCATAACGTCAGGTTTTGCACAAACAACAGCAGCACCTCAACCACCAGCGAGAAATGCAGCTGATGTAATTTCCATTTACGGAGAAGCTTATACAAATATAGCTGGCGTAAATACAAACCCTAACTGGGGTCAATCCACTGTTGTAACTGAAGTAAATATTGCTGGAAATAAAGCTCTTCAGTATACAAACTTTAATTATCAAGGAACAGACTGGGCTGGAACCCCGCAAAACATTGCAGCTATGGAGTTTTTACACGTAGATGTGTGGACCAACAACCAATCACCAAATGTATTTGTAATTAGTTCTGGTGTAGAAATTCCACATCCGATTGGAAGTCAACCTGGATCATGGAAATCAGTAGATATTCCAGTTGCAGGAATTACAGGAAATTTAAGTAGTGCTATTCAATTCAAGTTTGATGGGGGATCAGGTGGTACTATCGTTTTAGATAACTTATACTTTTGGAAAAAACCAGTTGCCCCTGGAACAGATGCTTCATTATCTGATTTAAAGGTTGATGGCTCAACAGTTTCTGGTTTTGCATCAAACACTACTTCTTACACTGTCGGAAGACTTATCGGAAGTCCTCTACCGAAAATTACAGCAGCAACAACCACAGATACCGCTGCAACTACTGTAATAACCAATGCTACTGCAGTACCTGGAAATGCAAAAGTAGAAGTTACTTCAAAAAATGGGACTGTTAAAAGAACCTATACAATTTCTTATATATTCGCTGGACCATCAACTGCTGCGCCTGTGCCGCCAAATAGAAATGCTAGTGATGTAATATCTATTTTCAGCAATTCATACAAAAATGTAAATATTGATGCTTTTTCAGCAGTTTGGGACGACTCTGATGTTGAAGATGTGAAAATTGCAGGAAATGATACTAAAAAGATAACTTTTGGTAACTTCTTGGGAATAGATTTTAGCACTCCGGGAAATCATCTGAATTTATCTGGGATGACAAGATTCCATATGGATTTTTTCACTGAAACGCCAGCGGTTATTGGTAAAGTCTTTAATTCAAAATTCGTTGATTTTGGTGGTACTGCTGCAGAAAAATCCGCTGGTGAATTGAATATTAATGACGGTACAAATCCAGCTGTAGTATCAGGGCAGTGGATTTCTATTGATGTGCCAATTACGATTGGACCATGGACTAATAATATTACAAGAACTGATGTTGCACAATTTGTAATTTCTTCAAATTTAAAAGAAGTATATGTTGATAATATCTATTTCTATAAACCAGGGACTGTAAATACAGATGATTCTGTATTAAAGCAAGATAGAGTAAAAGTATTTCCGAATCCGGTGAAGTCAGGAGATTTTCTGAAATACGAAGGAGATATCCAAAATGGAGAAATATATGATATAAGAGGTGTAAAAGTTTTATCATTAGACAACTCTAATTCTACAGATATTCTATTGGATAAAGGTGTGTATATATTGAAAGTAAAAACAGCTTCCGGTGAATTTATCACTAAAAAACTGATTATTCAATAGAAAATAAATGCAAGGAGGGGATTCACATGAATTCCTTCCTATTTTTAAAAGTAAGCTATAATATCAATTATTAGTTTATGTTTTTCAATTTACAATTTCACAACTACAACCTTCTTAATAAAGGATGTTAACAATCCTGATTGTACTATTGGGTTTATTGTTGATGGTATTAGTATTTACCATCACTAGACTTAAAAGTGCCCAATAGAAAATAATTGTACTTGAAAGGAAAAACGCTGAGATTGAAAAAAGTTTGAATACATCACAACTTGAATTTAAAAAGCTAAATGAAAGTGCCCTCATCATTGAAAATCAGATGAAACGAGGGAACTCGACGAAAAAACCCCATCTTCTCGGGTTTTTCAAGACCAAAATTTCAGATGCTCAGTAAAATCCCGCTAAAATCAGAAACAGAATTCATGAAATTGATCTTGAATTAGAGCATTTTTTAAAGGTGGAAGACCACACTTTTGAGATGCAAATGGACGAATTGAATCAGGCATTTATGAAGCTCCTGAAGTCAAAATTTCCTGAAATCACTCCTCACGACCAAAGGATTTGCCTATATATAAAAACAGGAATGTCATCTCTCGAAATGGCAGATCTCATGAACGTGCTGCCTTCAAGTATTTATATCAGCAGGTCAAGACTTAGAAAAAAACTCGGTTTGGAAATGGATCAGGATTTGTATGGATTTCTGAGGCAACTGAGTTGACTATTTCTATACCGGATTAGTTGTGAAATTGATTTAAAATTTTTGTCATCTACAATTGTCTTTTTTAAGCTAAGATCCGACTTTAAATAATAAATGTGATTAAAAAAATTGGTAAAACCGCATTACGATTTACATTTGTATTTTTAATGATTTAAACCAATTTTTCACATTATTCAATTTCCTCAATAATGAAGTTTTCATTGTCTAAATCCACTTTGTTTTTCGCATTAACTTTGTTTACTACATTCATATATTCCCAAGATAACCCTTCTAAATTTTTTGAGAATCTAAAATTCCGCTACATCGGTGTCGATGGCAACAGAACCATCGCTGTAGTAGGTGAAGCCGGCAATCCGATGGTCTCTTATGTAGGGGCAGCATCAGGAGGTATCTTCAAGACCGAAGATGGAGGACTTAACTGGAAACCCATCTTTGATGATCAGGATGTGGCAGCCATAGGTTCATTGGCTATAGCACCTTCTAATCAGAATCAAATATGGTGTGGTACAGGCGAGACTTTTGTGATCCGCCCCGCCCATCAGTATGGCAACGGCATTTATAAATCTTCTGATGCAGGAAAGACATGGAAACATATGGGGCTTGACAATTCTGCCAGGATAGGTCGGATTGTTGTACACCCGGTTGATACTAATATTGTTTATGCTGCTGTGTTGGGTAATACCCATGCACCCCAGAAAGACAAAGGTGTCTATAAAACCACTGATGGAGGCAAAACCTGGCAGCAAGTTTTTTTTATCAATGAATATACAGGATGTAATGAAATAGAATTAGATCAAAACAATCCAAATATCCTGTTTGCAGCTATGTGGCAGGCTGATATCAAAACCTGGGGATTGAAGTCAGGTGGAGAAGGCAGTGGCATCTATCGCTCTACTGATGCAGGCAAAACCTGGGAACCGATGAATACACGTGGTATAGAATTCGGTAAAAATCATCCGGTAGGGAAAACATCAGTGTGTATCGCTCCATCCAATTCGAATATTGTTTATGCGCTCATTGAAGATAAAGAACCAAGATTATATCGCACTGAAAATGGTGGAAACAGCTGGACATTGGTCAAAAAAGACCATTCTATGGGACAGCGTGCGCCTTACTATACAAGAGTGCGGGTATCAACAGGCAGCGCTGATGAAGTATATACCATCTGTGTCAATATCCTGAAGTCCAAAGACGGTGGTAAAACCTGGGTAAAAGGCGAAGGTAGTCCATGGGCAATGGGCGGCGATTGCCATGATATGTGGTTTGACCCCAAAAATCCCAATAGACAAATGGTGGCTCATGACGGCTGTATGAATATGTCCATGAATGGAGGAAAATCATGGCAAAATATAAATCTTCCGGTTGCGCAAATGTATCATGTGGCTGTGGATAATATGATTCCGTACCATGTTTTTGGCAACAGGCAGGATGGATATTCTTATCGGGGCCCATCCAATAGCAGAACGGGAAGTATCACACTCAGCCACTGGGAAAATTGTGGTGGTTGTGAATCAGGTTTTGCACAGGCAGACCCGTTTCAGCCCAATATTATCTGGTCTGGCTGTTATGATGGCGGACTGGATGTCACTGATATGAATACGGGAATCGCAAGAGATGTACGGGTGTGGCCGGAAACCCAGTATGGCTGGAAACCCGCCGATGTGAAATATCGCTGGCACTGGAACTTTCCTATGGTCATCTCTCAACATCAGAGAAACACCGTGTGGGTAGGAAGCCAATTTATACACAGGACAACCAACGGAGGTCAATCCTGGGAAGTCATCAGCCCTGATCTCACCACTGCCGATCCCGCCAAAATGGACAACTCAGGTGGCATAGCCAATGACAACCTCAATACCTGGGATGGATGCACTACACTCAATATGGCTGAATCCCCCGTGGCTGATGGTTCGCTTTGGGTAGGTACTAATGATGGTTTGCTCCACATCACTACTGATGGTGGCAAAAACTGGATCAATGTGACTAAAAACATATCCGGTTTGCCAGAAGGGGGTTCGGTGTCTTGTATCGAGCCATCTCATTTTGATGCTAAAACCTGCTATGTATCATACAGACTCAATTATATAGGAGATACCAAATCTTACATCTATAAAACAATAGACAATGGTCTGACCTGGATAAAAATTACAGGTGATATCCCGCAAAATCAATTATCCACCATTTTCCAGATCAAAGAGGATCCCGCATTAAAAGGTTTGTTGTATGCCGGCACAGACAATGGCTTGTATTTTTCCCACGATGATGGTCAAAAATGGACAAGGCTGAAAAACAACCTTCCTCCGGCTCCTGTATATGGTATTGCGGTACAAAAGAATTTTGGTGACCTGGTGATTGGCACTTACGGACGCGGTTTCTATATCCTGGACGACTTAACACCTATCAGAGAGTGGAC
Source organism: Saprospiraceae bacterium (assembly GCA_016718205.1). Lineage (GTDB taxonomy): Bacteria > Bacteroidota > Bacteroidia > Chitinophagales > Saprospiraceae > OLB9. The sequence continues at coordinate 34,748 of JADKEB010000015.1, read as the reverse complement.
GAACCAGCTGAAAGACAAATCTAATCATTTGTTTGGCATAAGACCAGCTTACAGATTTCAAAGGTTACAGGGCACACATGCCGAAGGTGGTGACTTTGCTGGTCAAAATCCTTCCTACGGGGCGACGATCAATTATTATCAAAAAGATACATTATCAAAAGCTGCCACAATCGTTGTCTTAAGTATGACAGGAGATACTATCAGAAAATATACAGCCATAAACAAAACCGGTATTTTCAGGACCAACTGGGATCTCCGTGGTGAAGCGGCCAAACTGCCCAGACTAAGCACCAAACCAAGAGGCATTGATTGGCTGGAGTTTGATAAAGATGGCACAAGGTCAGTTTATCCCTGGGACTTGGATATGCAACCAGGTCTTAATGCACCTTTGGTACATGAAGGAAAGTATAAAGTACAGTATATTGCGGACAACAAAGTTCAGGAACAAATAGTCGAAGTCAAAAAAGATCCCAACTTGCCAAGCACAACAGATGATATCAAAAAGCAATATGATTTCGGAGTGAAACTCAACAGAGACATTAAAGCCACTACCAAGCTTATAGAAGATATGGAAAAACAAAGGGCAACCTTAATCAAAGCCATAGCCAGTGAAAAATCAGACATAAAGAAAAGGGAGCTGACTCATCTTGAAGAACAAATCTACCAATTAGAAAGCGGACTTTTTGATATTGCACAGACTGGGGCAAGGCAAGACAACTTCAGGAATCCTGTGAATGTCCTGGAGCGTTTTCTTGCTATAGGAAAAGAGTTATTAGTATCCAGTGGAGATCATCCGCCTACCAACCAGCAAGCAGAAGTTTATACATTGACCAACAAAAAACTGATGTCCATCCAGGAAGCACACAAAAAACTGATGGAATCAAAAGAGTGGAAGGCATGGGTAGGGGACAGGCCGTAAAAAGATTATTGGTATTTAAAATAGCATGATTTATTATACAAAGTTTAGACAACATATTGGAATAGCATCTTGGATATCATTACCCACACACTTTCAGGAGCTTTAGTTGGAGCTACCGTATCTTCATTTACAGACAATACCAGATTGAAAATATGGTCCATCTTGGCTGGTACGCTCGGTGGTTGTTTGCCGGATATAGATGCCATCAGCCTTTGGTCAGGATTTGATGATACTATAGTGAAATGGTTCCATCTTGATCATGCCGGACAGGACATTTATTTCAGTAAGTTTTGGTACTCGCACCATGGTTTTTTCCACTCGATAGCTGCTATTGTGTTTTATCTGTTACTATACCTGATGGGCAAAAAGATAACAGACCTAATCACTCAGCAACCAACAAAAGTAAACATCTATGGATGTGTGGCATTTTCGGGCGGATATCTGGCACATATTCTTGAAGATTTGCCCACACCAGGATTGAGTTGGGGAGGAGTCAATCTTTTTTGGCCATCATCTCAGTGGGTAGGAGGTACTGGGCAGACATGGTGGTGGAACAATTACGACATTTTTCTGATCGTATTGATTGCAGCCATGTTAAATCTGGGATTAACTTTAAGTCATTTTGATAAGAAAAAGTTATTTTCCCTGTGTATTTTGTCTTTTTCAGCTTTACTTATTATTTTTCAGATCCATCAAAGGAACTTCGATTTCAATACTGAAGGTTACGGAAATAAGGAAGCGGTTTCTCTTACGATACAAAGAAATATTTTAGGTGAGAAGGTGTTTGACCTTATGGTAAAACTCGATAATAAAATACATCTGAATTTTTAAGAAAGTTACTACAATAGTTTTGAGCCGATAGCAGAAAAAGAAATTAAACGGCAAAATCTGGCAAATGAGTTATAAAACGCACATTTATAACTCAAAAAACAACTATTTTATGAGTTATAAAATAAAACTTTATTGCTCAATTTTCGTTTTTTCTTACATTATAATTACTTTGCTTCCTCGATTTGGAGAAGCAATACATAGTCATTACTGATTTAAAAATATTAAAATGAAATGGGTTTGGGAACTGGAAAGCTGGCCAAATTATGAATTTGACCTGGAAACTTTAAAACGAAGAGAAGAAAAATATTTGATTAATGTAGGTACACAAGTGGGTTTGCTAAAGCACGTTGATGATTCTTTAAAAGATGATCTGAAAGTTAACCTATTAAGTGAAGAAGCATATTCAACATCTCATATTGAAGGGGAGATTTTAGATAGGCAGTCGGTAATAAGTTCCATAAAAAGAAATTTAGGTTTAAAAGTAGATCATAAAAAGTCTTCACCGGCTGAGGCAGGTGTAGCTGAGTTAATGGTAGACATTTTTAAAAACTTCAAAAGACCGCTCGATCATGATTTGTTTTTTGATTGGCATAAAATGTTGATGAATGGAAGGAGAGATATGGAATATATAGGTACATACCGAGCTCATGATGAGCCTATGCAAATTATTTCAGGTAGTTTTTCTAATCCAAGATTGTATTACGAAGCCCCACCTTCTCACATTGTTAAAAGCGAAATGGAATATTTTATTAAATGGGTAAATACCAACCTAAGCGATAAAGATGACTTAACAACCTTGTTTTTTGCATCGATAGCACATTTGAGATTTGAACACATACATCCTTTTGAAGATGGAAATGGAAGAATTGGCCGAGCTTTGGTAGAGCATATTATTTCCAAAAGAATAGGACAACCTAACTTCAATTCGATTTCAAAAACCATTAATATGAACAAAAAAGGCTATTACACTTCAATACAAGAAACAAACCATAGTCTGAATATTCAAAAATACCTTGATTACTTTACAAATTTACTATTGAGAGCTCAGGAATTAACTATCAAAACAATAGAATTGGTCATTTATAAATCTCAAATATTTCATAAGTTTGAATCTCAACTAAATGAAAGGCAAGTCAAAGTTCTGCTTAGAATTTTTGATGAAGGGACTACCGATTTTAAGGGAGGGTTGTCTGCATCCAACTACAAAGCAATCACAGGAGCACCAAATGCAACAGCAACTCGTGATTTACAGCACCTTTTGGAACTAGGAATACTGTGTAAAACTGGAATATTAAAAAGCACAAGATACTTTCTGAATGAAAATTTATAAAAATTTGAAACGAAGTACCAATGTTCGAAGTAACAAAACCTGTGACATACTAGTGTTACTACGAACAACTTTAGTTTTAAAATTTGTGCTTCAAAAGATGTTGGATTATAAAAATCCTTATTTCACGACACTGTATTCAACATTAATAGAATACCTTTACACCCGATCTAATATTAATTGTTTTGGATACTTCTCTTCTTGATGAAATAAAAAACCTGGCAGCTTCTCTGAGTTCGGAAGTAGTGGATATAAGACGTCATCTTCATAAACATCCTGAATTGTCATTTGAAGAGACAAAAACTTCAGCATGGATAGCTAACAAGTTGGAAGAGATGAAGATACCATACACACGAGGTTGGGCCGGAAATGGTATAGTAGCAGAAATTAGAAGTGCAAATTCTGATAGAGTTGTGGCACTGAGAGCAGATATGGATGCATTACCTATTTTAGAAGCCAATAATGTCCCGTATAAATCTGTCAATGAAGGGGTTATGCACGCATGTGGACACGATGTCCACATGGCTTGTTTAATGGGTGCAGTCATGATTTTAAATAGTTTAAAAGAAAAACTTCCATATTCAATTAGAATCATCTTTCAGCCGGGAGAAGAGAAACTACCTGGGGGAGCATCCATGATGATCAGGGAAGGTGTTTTGGAAAATCCAGTACCTGCAGCGATCCTTGGTCAGCATGTATTTCCATCATTAGCAGCTGGTAAAGTAGGGATCAGATCAGGTCTTTATATGGCTTCAGCTGATGAAATTTTTATTACTGTTTCCGGAAAGGGCGGACATGGAGCCATGCCCAATGAGTGCACTGATACCATACTTGCCGCATCACAGATGATAGTCAGTCTGCAGCAGGTGGTGTCCAGACGCAACAATCCATCGATACCTTCAGTGTTGAGTTTTGGGAAGTTTCAAAGTGATGGAGGAGCCACCAATATCATTCCTAACTCCATAAAAATTGAAGGCACCTTTCGCACAATGGATGAACAATGGCGTACTTACGCGCATGGACTGATCACTTCCATAGCACAGGATACATGCAAGATATATGGAGCCGATTGCGATATCAACATCATCAAAGGATATCCATGTCTTATCAACGATCCGGAATTGTCATCAAGAGTCAAATCATTGATGATCGAGTATTTGGGTGAAGATAATGTTATTGATCTCCCACTCAGAATGACATCTGAAGACTTTGCCTTTTATTCACAAGTCATTCCTGCATGTTTTTACAGATTGGGTACAGGAAATTCTGCGAAGGGAATCACATCAGCAGTGCATACGCCTACCTTTGATATAGATGAAAGTGCTCTTGAAATCGGTATGGGCTTATTAGCCTGGAATGCTGTCAATATTTGAGAGATTTTTCAACTCAATTTTCCAGATTTTTCCAGTATCCTGGGTTATTGCTACTTTTTCAGATTTTCTATAGCCTGGTATAGCTATGATGTCATTTTTATGCGTCAACACTACAAGTTTTTCCTTATCAAAAAGATGGACTTTTTGATTGATAAAATAATCTTTCAGTTTTTGGGACTTCCCTTTCATACCCGATGGTTGAAATATATCCCCGGGCCTTACTCCTCTCAGTATCAATCCATCAAGCAATTGATCAGCGTTGATAAAAATGATATCTTGATTATCTCGAGGTATGATACTGCTTTTTACAATTTCTGTAATGACTATTTTTCTGTCTTGCAAGCTATACTCAAATGGCAATTGATGTATTGTTATCTCGGTATCAAAATGAAACGTTTTTCCTTTAGGTCGAATGATCAAATTTCCTCTATCAACAATGGATTCATGAGTTGCAGTTTGAAAATGATTTCCGGTAGAAGATTGACCTTCAAGGATATTGGAAACCTGTTCCATGTTGAATCCATACTTTTTGATGATTTGAAAAAGAAGTTGCCGTCCCGGGACAGAATGACCCAAAACTTTAAGATCAACCATAATATATTCAGAGCTTACGGTGACCAGACTTTTTGATGTTTGCTGGACAAGAAATTCCAACAAAATATGGGACTCTTCTAAATTTTCAATACTGGTTTGAATACCTGAATATGCTCTGCTGTCTGCGTTATAAAATTGGGGCAGCACATTATTTCTGAGTCTGTTTCTCAAATACTTGTCACTCATGTTGCTGGCATCTTCTCTGAAAGGAATAGCGTTTTTCTGACAAAAATCTTCAATCTCCTTTTTTGAAGCAAATAATAGAGGTCTGATAATTTTTCCATTCGTTGCATCTATTCCACCCAAGCCATCCAGACCGCTACCTCTCATGAGGTTGATAAAAAAAGTTTCAATAGCATCATCTTTATGGTGAGCCGTTGCGATCTTACCAAATTCATGTAATTCAGAGATTTGATTCAACCATGTGTAACGGATATTTCTGGCTTTATCCTGAATACTACAGCCAATAAATTCTTTAGGATCAATATCAAGTTGAAAAAACGGAAGACCATATTTTTCAGCATAAGACTTTACTAATGCAGCATCTGAGTCTGACTCTTCGCCTCTGAGTTGGTGATTGATATGAGCTAATGCAATTTCATACCCAGCACCCTGAAATAAATAAGCCATCACCATAGAATCCACGCCACCTGAAACAGCAAGTAATACTTTTTCACCCGCAATCACTAATTTTTTCTCCTGAATATATGATAAAAACCTTTCAAGCATTAATTTTGTTTTTTCATTTTGAATCACAAATTAAATACAAATTCACATTATGAGATCAATCTTTATATTATTAATGGTATTTAGCCTGATGTTTGCAGCATGTAAATCAGATAATACTTCTGGAAAAGGATCATCTGCAAGTCCTACACCTATCAGTGATGCTTACATTCTCAGCAATCAGATGGGCATAGCTCCTATCGAAATAGAAGCCATGCGGAAGGCAGCCTCTGAGACTTTGGCATTTAGGAAAAAAGAGTCTGGCAACAAGTCATATACCATCATGGATAAGGACATTTGGGCATTTGGAGGTTTTGTTACTGAATCAAAAACCTTATTTACAGATTCTTTAGGTGGTGCCTGGATAGATTTTAAGGAAAACCTGACGTATGATTACGGCAAATTTGACCAAAAAGGCGGTAGCGGTCATTATTTTTATGATATGGAAAAAGCCACATTGTTGATGCTTGATGACAATCCCGCTATAAAAGCGCAGGAATTTGAAGTGAAACTCAGAGACGACATGCTTGTAATAGTTGGCCTTTTCAACACAAAAGACAACAATATACAGGCAAAACTTGACAGGATGCCAGCTTATCCGTCCAAAGTGAAACCTACCGCTGCACCACTTTAAAGCAAGTATATTCTGATGTAGATTTGTTAAAGTCAAATGATTTAAAAGGGTAGGGTAGGTTTTATTGTGTTTCAAACCCAAGGATGCAAAACAACAAATTTCTAATCACCGTTCGTATGGACATATCAAATGAATGGGGACAAAATATTAAATATTTTATCAAGTGATTTGTTTAGGCTCTGTTAATACCTAAAAATCTATAATGACTTTCCTATTACAGCCCAAAATCACTGCAAAATCAGTCACTTCGTTCACTTTTGACTTCGCACCATAACCTGTACCGCCTTGGGGTAGCGATGCTACAGCTAAAGCTGCACACAGTATGATTTGTCGTCAAAAATGCTGATTTTACCCGCCTGCTCCGAAGCGGGCAGGTTGTGCTTTTGACCTTCATTACGGAACTCATTATAGATTTTTAGGTAATAAATAAATGGTGCAGAATTAACGAGACAAAATGTATCAGTTATTTTTTAACAGAGCCTTAGATATCAAGTTAGATAATTTAAGTTTCGGAGTAAATTTTGCAAAGACAAATTGCAAATTTCGTACTTCATTCTAAACTTGATATATGAAATTATTCTTGTTAGATTGATATTAACATCTTTTTCTTTTGTCTTGACACAAAAGAAACAAAAAAGTCAAGGCTTTTTCATTTTCTTAACGTCAAAACTTCACAAAATTGCTAAACATAAAAAACTCGCCTTTGGAGTTTATCACCGTTTTGATATTTGAGGAACTTCGTTATTTTGTTCTCGCTTTGTGCATTCGTTTTGGCTCATACAGTTTTCTGTTCTTAACGCAATTTTGCAAAGTTTTGTCTAAAAATGAAAAGGCCAATCATAGGTAGACTTTGGCATAGTATATGAAAGTACATTAAGTTTACCCCTTAAGAATTATAATCCTTGTAAATGCTATTTAAGACATTGGCTATCAGCACTATAAGTTATTTTATTGAATAATTCTTTAATATGTAATTTATTGTATATGTTTTATTTAAAAACACCGAAACTTTAGTTAGATAATAATGGGAGCTATTATTTCAAAGATAAAGAAGAAGAGCGTAAAGAAATCGTCGCAAAAGATTTTATCTCTGAACTGTGGGCTCCGTACCACAGCTTAGACTAATTGATATAAATGTTCTACGCTACGGCGAGTATTTTTATCTTAGTGATTGGGAAAAAGAGCCGCAATTTATTAATTAACTAAGAGTATGTTTAAAGTTTCATCATTTGGCTCCAATCGGCAAATTTTATTTTCTATTGCGTTATATTTTTTGGTGTAGCAACCAGCTACAACTGCAAAATATGCCTTACATAAAATTAAATTTGCTCACTTTCGCTCAAACATGAAAATTTAAACATACTCTAAGTTCTTTATCTGGACAGAGCACCAACAAATAATCTTTTATAAAGACAGATACTTTAATATTCTAAACATTTTGTGGTTATTTTATTGGAATGAAACTTATTTTTGCAAGCTAAAAATAATTGTATGAGTAAAGTCGTGAAGTTATCTGATTTCTCTGAAAAGCCTGAAAATATGTATTTAGAATACATGACAGCATTCTGGTATGAATATGACTTATATTGGGAGTTATCCAATGGTGGGTTTGCGCTTTGGTGTGCCTATGAAGATGCGGGTAATAAAGTTCTGAAAAGTGAAATGTTAGCACTTGCAGCCGCTGCCAACCTTATGATCATAGAGTACAACAAAAATCGCATTTTGGAAGAAGGTCTTACAAAGTTCAATGATCATATCTCATTATTATCTGATTTTTACGAAATCAATCCAAGTGAGATCACCAAAATGGCTGTAAAACTAGAGGTCAGTATATTAAAAATAGGTTTTGACCAAGCAGAATTGGAGTGGGATGACGACGCAGAAGGTAATGAATTGTGTGAAGATGATGACTATGACGACGAAGAGTTAACACCTGAGATGCTCCAGAGTGCGGAGGAGATCATGAATAAAACATGTAATCTCCATGTCACCATTGATTTTGACAGAGACACACCTATTACAAAAGAACAGTGTATACAAGTAATCACTGACTTAATTAAAGATAATGATACAAATGTACCGCTTAAATTATATACCATCTGTGTTAATGACTCTGACATCTCCTTTAGCATAGATTGCCAACTTGGTTTTATGGTCCTTTTTATTGAAATAATGAAAAATCAGTATCAAGTTACACCTGAATTTGTGGTAATCCGAGATTTAGATGAAAATGCTTTTATACCCGATTTGCATTATTCGAGCTTTATGCAATACTATAGAGACATGTTGACAACGGAATTTGAAGGAGAGGAAGACTTAACAAAATATATGGAACAATTCACATCACTTTCTGCTCAAGAAAGAAGAGATCAAAATCCCAATCCACGAGAAGATGACGAATATGCAGCCATCCAGCTTTATGATTTGACACAAGAAGAAGGAATAGCAAAAGCAAAGTTAATACTCACAACCAATGCGCATAATTTAGAAGCTCAAATTCTAATCGCAGGCTGGGAAGGAGATTTGGAAAAAAGGATAGATTTGCTCGCATTAGTTACCAATGTCAATATTCTTGATTATGATTATAAGAGAATACAAATAGATAAAATGTGGTGGAAAGCTTCTTATACCAGGCCTTTTATGAGAGCAAAATATCTGCTGGCAAAGACCTATGAACTTGGTGGCTATTTCGATGATGCCTTGGATGGTTACAAAGAAATCATAGATATGAATCCGGATGACAATTTAGGAGCAAGGATCGAAATGATGAGAATATTATACAAAATAGATGATAAAAAGGCAATCATATCCCTTGTAAATAAGTACCCCAATGAAGTAGATGAGTATTTTTCATTTGCAGGAGTTTATGCAGCATTTATGAAATATGGAAAATCTTCAAAAACAGAGAAAAAAATCATATTCAGTTTTCAAACAAATTATTATTTAGCTTGTGCCATCGCAAAGATAGATCCTGGAAATTTTACAGATTTAATATCTTCTTCCGTTGATGATGATGAAGTCCTTTTCAATCATTATGAAAAATATGGTGCAGACATCTTACCTTTGTTTAAAAATGTAGAATTAGCCAAATATTATCGTAAAGTGGTAAAAGAATTATTGGATCGTATAGGTAATTGATTAAATGTTGGTTGGGAAGTCAAAGGATACTAATCATAGTTTAGGAAAAGAAAAAAAAGAATATACCCACCAATTTGTTAGATGAGAAACAACAATAACTATTTACCAGTATAGTAGTTATAATCTTTGATGATGGTAGAGATGAATTTTGAATCAGAAAACGCTCCCTGTTGTATTCCGGACACTGTTTCCATCTTACTGATGAGCTTTTTTATAGTCACCTGATCGTTGTTTTTAATGGCATTCTGATATGTTTCTTTGATGATGCGCATATCATTATCGGAAAACCTTACGACCTGTGCAAATACGGGTTGATAATCTTCAGAGAGTTGTTCGAGGATGGTGTGGCTGATGTTGATATTATTTTTGAGCGAAATGACTGCTGTACCTGCTGCCAGATCTCCGAGTCTCTGGTGGTATTTTGTTGCAGCCATCGATGTCATACCGGCGATATACAGAGATCCTGATATGTCTATCAATCTCAATACCCACCTGACCAGGTAATCGAAAAAAGAAGCCTGATACCCATCAATTTTTACAACTTTGATTCCCAACAGTTTTTTGCCGATAGTCTGACCTTCCATCAGGGATTCCTGCACAAGGCTGTAAAAGATCACGGGCAGGTACAACAATATGAAAATAGCCATCATAGACCAGTTATCGCGTATCACATTATCTATCGAAACCCCCGAAAGTATGGTCCATTGCATCAATAAGTGATAACATAACTTGACGGCACCATCAGTCAGATATGCACCCATCCTGGCACCGATACTGGCGACTGCAAAATTTATATTCACATTTTGTGTAGTATTGATGCTAATTTCAGGCATATATATTATTTTTACACCCTATGAGGGAGGTTGCATTCATAAAACGTAATAAAGATAAATGGCTTGCTTTTGAGCAGGCTACTTCCGGTAAAATTAAAAAAAATCCTGATGACCTTGCAGGATTATATGTACAACTAATCAATGACCTTTCTTTCGCTCAGACATATTATCCTAAAAGTAAGACAGTTATATATTTAAATCATCTTGCAGCATCAGCATTTCAGCAAATATACAAAACCAAAAGAACTGACAAAAATCAACTAATAGATTTTTTTAAAACAGAAGTACCTTTGCTCATCAGAGAAAATAAAAGATTTTTGATTTATGCCTTTACTTTGTTTTTCGTAAGTGTCAGTCTTGGTGTGTTGTCCGCTACTTATGATGACTCTTTTGTACGCCTCATACTGGGAGATCAGTACGTAGATATGACTCTGGACAATATCAAAGGAGGCGATCCTGTTGCTGTGTACAAATCCGGATCAAATTGGGGCAGTTTTATTGGTATCACTATGAACAATCTTCAGGTAGGCCTTAAGTGTTTTGTTTATGGGATCACAGGGGGATTGGGCACTGCTTATATCATGTTGCACAATGGCATCATGTTAGGTTCATTTCAGACATTTTTTGGACAGCAAGGAGTGTTATGGGAAAGTGTAAGGGGAATTTGGATACATGGAAGTATGGAGATATTTGCCATAGTGATAGAAGCGATGGCGGGTCTTATCCTTGGATTCGGTATATTATTTCCGGGGACACTATCGAGGTTGCAATCTTTTAAAAACAGCATGAAAACCGGACTTAAGATATGGATCAGCACCATCCCTTTTACGATATCAGCTGGGTTTTTGGAAGGGTTTATCACCAGATATTCCAATAGTATGCCCAATGTGGTCAGCGTAGGCATCATCCTGTTGACGCTGAGTTGTATCAGTTGGTATTACCTTATATATCCTTTTCGGTATGATCATATAAAATCAGCAGATACATGAGCATAAAAAGTGGATTTCATCTGATATTTTGTTTGATCCTATTTGTTCAGCACAATATGTACGGTTTATCCGATACTACTTCTTCTGATTTGAATGCAGTTCTGACAAATCCTTTGGATATCTCTGATATGGATTCATCTATTATAGGAACAAATAATACATCAACTCCGGCTCTCAACAGAAAATTTAATGAAAATTTTAAAGATAAATATCAATCTGATGTTTTTGATTATGAAGTAAAACCTCGTACTAAAAATGCCCTTCAAAGATTTTTTGAATGGTTGTTTGGTCCACCTCGTGAAACTAAAAAATCCGGTAATTCAGGTGCTATTTTAGTTTGGATCGCGAGAATAGCAGCTTTTATCATCATTATATATGCAGTTTTTGCCATCGTCAGCATCCTTCTCGGTAAAAAGGGCAATTGGATTTTTGATAAAAATGATCAGAAAAGAGTGATCAGTTTTCCGCTTTCAGAAGAAAATTTACATGAAGAAGATTACAATACCCTTTATGACCGATCAAGAAAAAACGGAGATTTCAGAATGGCTATAAGGTACCGATATCTCATCTTGCTTCATCAACTTTCCACCCGAGGCATCATCCGGTACAACAAAGACAAAACCAACTCCGACTATTACTATGAGATAAAAGACAAGAAGCTGTCAGCAGCATTTTCTTATGTTTCATATATCTACGAACATATTTGGTATGGCGGATTTGAACTTGAAAATCATGATTTTGGAGTTGCCGAGCAAGCTTTTGATCACACTTCATCCATATTGAGATATGAATAAGTCGAGCATCACTATTCTCAGTATTGCATTCGTTTTGCTATTGCTTACCTTGATCATTGGGAACTCAGGAAAAAAACCTTTGGACTGGACACCATCATTCAATACGAAAGACAAAATACCCATGGGATTGTATATCCTGGATAGGGAGATAGATACTTTTTTTAATGTTTACGTAGAGCGGTACAAAGATGACCTGAAGGATTATTTTTATGAAGGTGTGTTTGAAGATTCAGTATTATATGATTATGCCTTGCTGAATGTCAATGTTTCTTTTGATGCCGGGAATGACCAAATCAATCATCTATGCAGGTTTGTCAGAAATGGAAATACCGTATTTCTGAGTGCATTTACCTTTCCACAAGTGTTGATGGACAGCTTAAAACTTGAGCAGATATCCACACCCTACAGTATTTTACCCGTACATAATTCCGAAAACATTACCATCTTTCTGACTGATAGAATAATTCGTGATCAGGGTATCGATGCAGAAAGAACCATCACAGGGTCATACTTCGCTTCATTTGATCCTTCGATGACATCAGTATTGGGTATGCGCTCTATCAATAAAAAGACCCGTCCTAATTTTGTTCAGGTAAGAATGGGTGAAGGAAGTTTTTTTATTCATCTCGAACCCGGGGTTTTTACCAACTATCACTTCATGAGAGCCAATGACTACAAGCATACTGAAAAAGTACTGTCATATATTCCGGATCATCAGGACGTAGTATGGTTGCTGCACAAGCAGACAGCCCGGGTCATCTCGGACTCACCTTTGCGCTTTATCATGTCTCAGCCAGCGTTGAAGTGGGCATGGTACCTGATCATAGTCGGCTTACTGGCATTTATTATTTTTAATATCAGAAGAAGCCAAAGAATCATTCCCATCATAACTGCCCCATCTAATTCGTCCGTTGATTTTGCAAAAACCATTGGAAATCTGTATAGACTCGAAGGAGATATGAAAGTCCTGATAGATAAAAAAATCATCTATTTTCTTGAAAAAATAAGGTCAGAATACCATTTGTCGACGGATGTTCTGGATGGAAAATTTACTGTATCCCTGCACACCAAGTCCGGTAAAGATATGAAAATCATCCAAAGACTGGTACTTTTGATCAATAAACACAAACAATTTGATTATACTTGCACCATTCACGATCTGCAGAGACTTAGCGACACCATTGAAAACTTTTATAAATCATAATACATGGAAGATAACACAATAAACGAACAATTGCATTTTGAAAACAGGTTGGAAATGAGCCACATCAAAGAAAAGACCAAAGCCATAAAAGATGAAATTGCTCGTGTGATAGTTGGTCAAGAAAAACTCATCGATCTCCTGCTCGTGTCCCTGCTTGCCAATGGACATACTCTACTGGAAGGTGTACCTGGTGTAGCAAAAACGATTACAGCAAAATTGCTGTCAAAGTGTATCCATACGGATTTCAGCCGGATTCAGTTTACTCCTGATCTCATGCCCAGTGACATCCTCGGTACCCTTGTTTTTGATGTTAAAAAATCGGATTTTGAATACCGGAAAGGGCCGATATATGCAAATGTAGTCCTCATAGATGAGATCAATCGAGCTCCGGCCAAGACTCAGGCGGCACTCTTTGAAGTAATGGAAGAACGGCAGATCACTATGGACGGAGTTACCCATCCTATGGAATTACCTTTCCTCGTGGTGGCAACTCAAAACCCCATCGAACAGGAAGGTACCTACAGACTGCCCGAAGCTCAGTTGGATAGATTTTTGTTGAAAATACAGATAGACTATCCTTCCAGAGATGAAGAAGTAAAAATCATAACGAGAGAAAACAATCTTCTTACCGGCAATAAAATTGATGACATATCAGCAGTCGTCACAGGCCAGGAAATCATGGAATTTCAGGCTTTGGTAAGACAGGTAAAGGTAGATGTGCAAATGATTTCATATATCGCCGGTATTGTAGTCAATACCAGAGAAAACCCCATGTTGTACCTGGGTGCCTCACCGAGGGCATCAATAGCATTATTGAATGCCTCCAAAGCCCATGCCGCTATCAGAGGGCGAGATTTTGTGACTCCGGAAGATATCAAGGACGTGTCCCATGCTGTGCTGTGCCATAGGTTGGTAGTGGCTCCTGAAAAAGAAATGGAAGGCATCACGGCTTCATTGATCGTCAAACAAATAATAGAATCTGTAGAAATACCCAGATAAGCTTTAAAAATGACAAAAGACATCCTGCAGTTTTTCAAAAATCTGTTTTACCATCTCTACATACATCCGGTATTTTTTTATGCAGGAATTGGAGTGGTCATCGTTTTTGTAGTGTCATTTTTTATACCTTCTTTATTTTTGCCATCTCAGATTTTGTTATTGATACTTTTGGTGGTTTTTATTTTTGATATAGGCTTGCTTTTCTTACCTATCTCCCGTGTGGACGCAGAGAGAATAGTCGGTCACAGGTTTTCAAATGGCGACCAGAATAAGGTTGACTTATACATTTACAATAAGTATTCATTTGACATTCAGGCAGATATCATCGATGAGTTGCCTCCCGAGTTTCAGGTAAGAGATTTTGAAATAAAAAAAACCATTTCAGCAGCAAATAAAGTACATCTGCCCTACCTCATGCGCCCTACCTTCAGGGGATTGGTAGGATTCGGAGATATTCACATTTACGTCACTTCACCTCTGCGCATGATCAAAAGAAGATATACCATCAAGGCGGCAAAAGAAGTCGCGGTGTATCCATCTGTGGTCGATTTGCGCAAGTATGAACTGATGGCATTTTCAAATAAAATTTTTCAGCATGGATTAAAGAAGGTCAGGAAACTCGGGCATACTATGGAATTTGAAAAGATCAAGGAATATGTACCCGGTGATGATTTCAGGACGGTCAACTGGAAAGCCACAGCCAAAAGTAACAAACTGATGGTCAATCAGTTTCAGGACGAAAGATCACAATCTGTGTACTGTATCGTCGACAAAGGTAGAGTGATGAAAATGCCTTTTGATGGGTTGAGCCTGCTCGATTATGCCATCAATACGTGTATTATCTTATCCAATGTTGTACTTCGCAAACAGGATTATGCAGGATTTTTCTCATTTTCCAAAAGAGTGGACAATAGGGTAGCGGCAGATAAAAGAGCCACTCAAAAAGAGCGCATCATGGAAGCGTTGTACAATGTAAAAACTGACTTTTTTGAATCAGATTACGGAAGGCTTTACGCTGACATCAAAAAAAACATTACACACAGAAGCCTGCTTTTTCTATTTACAAATTTTGAAACCTTGGACGGACTTACGAGACAATTGCCATATCTGAAAGCCATATCCAAAAACCATCTTTTGATTGTCATTTTTTTTCAAAACACTGAATTAGAACATCTTGCCGAAGCCCCCGCAGATACTGATGTAAAACTATACGACAAAGTTATCGCAGAAAAATTTATATTTGAAAAAAAGCTGATTGTGCAGGAACTAAAAAAGTACGGTATCATGTGCATACTTACAAAACCACAAAACCTGACCGTAGATGCCCTCAATAAATACCTTGAAATCAAGGCAAGGAATATGATATGATGTATTGGCGTTCTTTTGAAAACTTACATATTTATAAACTATCAGAGAAATAATTAGCTTCAAACTCAAAAAAATTGTCATAATAATTACTGTTCCGTGCGCAATTGAAAGCAGTAATTACGGCTATTTAAAAATCCCAATAAATGATTTTTCCAAAGTAATTATCAGAACCTATGAAAAATATGGACCATTGCCAAAGTTATTAAATGAAAAATATGATTTGTCCTTCCGCAGGAATTGCCTAGCATTTCTTTGGTTTAAAATCAGTGGCAGATATTGTCAGGCATCAAAACTCCATCCTGATTTATAGCAGGAAGCAAGTCGCATAAATTAACTTTGAAAATGATCATAGCACTCTACCACAATCAGAAATGAGTGATCTAAAGCCACAGATAGCACTTGTATGTATCTATCCTAACAAGTCTTCCTAAAAAGAAGGTGACTCATACAGTTCTTTTTGATGCAATTTCTTTTGAGTAAGCCCGAAGACCTGCATTTTGACCAAATAATATCACATCCTGGAATTATATGCTTTGCAATTTAAAATTTGAAAAAAGTATAGCGACTTTTTAGGAATGGAAGTTTCATTACTTATTTTTAATGATACACTGAAAGTTTTGTTGATGGAATAATCTGTCTATTGCTGAAGGATTTACTAATAAAATACCTGTGGATGAGACCGGCGTATGTAAACCATCGTTATTTTGTCGGCCAAACTACATCCATTTGCCCACATGATAAAGTCTCTATTGGGTTTTGAGAATTATTGGGAGGCCTGTCTTAGGAGTTGAGTCCATCATAGATATTATCACTAATTGGTGCCCTTGGAATAGTTGCCAAAGCTCAAAATTGATACAAAAATCAGATTTAAAGGCCGGTTTAAACTCAACAGGGATAATTTTGATTTTCTGATTTATATGCTGGAAGATGCAGAATTAATGAAGTAGTTTTTTGTTGTTCGAATCATTCATCATTCAAATCTAATGGGTTTTCGCAGTAACTTTGAAGTGTCATTAAATCGTGCTAAAGCTTTTAATTCACTGCTATAGGATATTTTGTTGATTTAACTGTCTTTGCTGAAGGAATACTTTCCATAGTTACCGGATTGCCAACCTAATTGTAAATTTGCCAGCTCAAAATCAAAAATCAGATTTAAAGGGATATTTGAGTTCACCCTTGATTTTCTGATTTACTGCTACAGAGATCAGGTTAATGCATTTTTCTAGGTCCAGAATTTATGAACTTGAGCCAACAGATGGGTATGTGTTTCATCATGGATTCAATAACATTATAACTTAATTAACAAAAACACGCATTAGAACAGTGAAAATCCCTTAACTTTGGAAATCTGCTTATCTTTGCACCCTTAAATAAGAATCAATAATGTATATCGAAAACAACAGATACCTGCTTGACGGAGGAATAGATCCTTTGGAACTGGCAAAAAAATACGATTGCCCAGTGTACATCTATGAAACAGCCACGATGAAAAGGCAGTATGACAGACTTGTTAATGCCTTTGATCTTAAAAAGTTAAAAATCAATTACGCTTGTAAAGCCCTGAATAATATATCCGTACTGAAGTTTTTTAAATCCATCGGGGCAGGGCTTGATACCGTTTCTATACAGGAAGTGAGGGTAGGTCTTATGGCAGGATTCAGACCGGAAGACATCATCTATACGCCCAACTGTGTATCGATTGAAGAGCTGTCACAAGCAGTCGAAATGGGTGTCAAGATCAATGTCGACAACTTGTCCATCTTGGAACAATTCGGAAGTTTATACCCTGATTATCCGGTATGTATCCGAATCAATCCACATATCATGGCTGGCGGCAACAGCAAGATCAGTGTAGGACACATTGATTCAAAATTTGGCATTTCTTTCCACCAGACTCCGCATATCCACCGTATCGTCAAGACTCATAATATGCTTGTCGAAGGTATTCATATGCATACAGGAAGCGACATCATGGATATTGATGTATTCCTGCAGGGGGCAGAAATACTTTTGAGTGTAGCTAAAGATTTCAAAGACCTGCAATATGTGGATTTTGGTAGTGGCTTCAAAGTACCATACAAGGAAGAAGATATTGAGACCGATATCGAAGAGCTTGGAGAAAAAATCGGCAACAGATTCAAACAATTCTGTTATGAATACGGCAGAAACCTTACATTGATGTTTGAGCCGGGCAAGTTTCTGGTCAGCGAATCGGGCATATTTTTAGTTCGTGTAAATGTCGTAAAACAAACCACATCCACTGTGTTTGCCGGAGTGGATTCAGGGCTCAATCACCTGATTCGTCCGATGCTATACGACTCATATCACAAGATCGTCAATATCTCCAAAACAGAAGGCAGAACCAGAGTGTACAATGTCGTAGGATACATATGTGAAACGGATACATTTGGTGTCAACCGTAAAATGACAGAAATCAATGAAGGTGACATCCTGGCGTTCTACAATGCAGGCGCTTATTGTTTTACCATGTCGTCCAACTATAATTCAAGATACCGCCCAGCTGAAGTGCTGATCCACGAAGGTAAGGACTATCTCATCAGAGAGCGTGAGACGATGGAAGACATTCTCAAAAATCAGATCAATGTGGATATTTTTGGAGAACCTAAAGCACTTCAGGCACCTGCAATGGATGACTTAAGAGTAAAAGAGAACGAATACTCAGAAATCACCATTGAAAAAGAAAATAAAAAGTAGCGAAATATGCAATTGAAAAGTTTAAGTTTTGTTTTTGTTTTGGCTCTGTTGACTGCATTTTTTGGGTGCAAGCAGGAATCTGCTGTTGTCGATATCAACGGTAAAATGCTGAGGGAAATCCAATCAGGGACTATCATTACAACTGATGGAGCGCAGGTAGTTTTGCAGGAGGATAGTATTTCCAAAATTTATTATCTGGTCCGACATGCTGAAAAAGATACATCCATCAAAGACGAACCGCCACTTACTCCTGAAGGTGTCAAAAGAAGTACAAAAATAGCTGAAATTCTAAGAGGTACTCGTGTGGATGCTATCTATTCCACATTGACATTACGAACTATGTTTACTGTCGATTCGCTGGCAGATATCAAAGCAATGTCGATCAAACCTTATGAAAACAAAGATCTCAAGAAGCTCCTGGATGATGTAAAAAAATCCACTGACTTCAACAGAATATTTATCGTGGGCCATTCCAATACCATACCGTCCATCACTAATACTCTCGCCGGAAAACAAATATTCAACAAAGTGTTTGAAGAAAATGAATATGACAATTTTGTGATAGTTGTTGAAAAAAAATCCGGCAGCACAGATGTTTACACTTTGAAATATTGATGTAGATAGTCAAAAATCCTAATTCTGTCTTTCTAAATTTTTTCATTCTAAATTCGTAATTCATAACTCGTGATTTCATCAAGATATAATCCATCAGAAGTAGAAAATACATGGTATGCCCACTGGATGGATAAAAAGTACTTTCATTCAGAACCTGATCATCGTGAGGCATTCAGCATTGTGATACCACCACCAAATGTCACAGGAGTACTCCACATGGGACATATGCTCAACAATACTATCCAGGATATTTTGATTCGAAAAGCACGGATGGATGGAAAAAATGCATGTTGGGTACCGGGTACAGATCACGCTTCGATAGCTACAGAAGCCAAAGTAGTAAAAATGCTCCGTGATCAGGGTATCAAAAAAGGTGATCTCACAAGAGAAGAGTTTCTGAAGTATGCCTGGGAATGGAAGGAAAAATTTGGAGGCATCATCCTTGAACAATTACAAAAACTCGGAGCTTCCTGCGATTGGGATCGCACCGCATTTACAATGGATGATGTCAGGTCTCAGGGTGTACTAAAGGTTTTCGTGGACCTGTATAATAACGGAAAACTCTACCGTGGCAAGAGGATGGTCAATTGGGATCCCGAAGCCAAAACCGTACTCTCCAATGAAGAAGTCATTTATGGTCTTGAAAATTCAAGATTGTATCATGTAAAATATCAGATAGAAGGCAGTGAAGATTATGTCACCATAGCCACTACCAGACCTGAAACGATCATGGGTGATACCGCTATAGCAGTGCATCCAGATGACCCCAGATATACACATCTGGAAGGAAAATATGCCATTGTCCCTGTCTTGGGTCGCGTGATACCTATCATCAGGGATAGCTATGTAGATATGGAATTCGGTACAGGAGCGCTGAAAGTCACACCAGCCCATGACGTTAATGACTACGAGATCGGCAAAAGACACGACCTGGAAGTGATAGATGTATTTAACGATGATGGGACAATGAGTCCTGATGCTACAGTATATATCGGGGAAGACAGGTTTGTGGTGAGGAAAAAATTTGCCAAAGACCTGGAAGCAAACGGTCATATATTAAAAATAGAAGATTACCAAAACAATGTCGGAAGGTCAGAGCGTACCAACTGTGTGGTAGAACCACGACTTTCATTGCAATGGTATGTGGATATGAAAGCAATTGCTGGTCCTGCACTTGATGCAGTGATGAAAGATGAAGTAGAGTTTTTCCCTAAAAATCAGAAAAACATCTACCGCCACTGGATGGAAAATATCAGGGATTGGTGCATCTCCCGACAACTTTGGTGGGGACACAGGATTCCGGCTTATTATTATGGTGGAGAGACATTTGTGGCTGAAACTAAAGAAGAAGCGTGGACCATCGCAAAAACAAAATTTCCGGAGATCAACATCGAAGATTTAAGACAGGATGAAGACGTACTCGACACCTGGTTTTCATCATGGTTGTGGCCGATTACTGTTTTTGATGGATTTAATGATAGGAAGACACTTGATTACTACTACCCAACATCTGTTCTCGTGACCGGATGGGACATCATCTTCCTGTGGGTAGCTCGGATGGTCATGGCAGGCTACGAATGGGAAAACAAAAGGCCATTCAAACACGTTTATTTCACCGGCATGGTAAGAGATAAGCTACGCCGTAAAATGTCAAAATCGCTGGGCAACAGTCCTGATGCACTCCAGCTGATCGAAGATTTTGGCGCAGATGGTGTCAGATTTGGGATGATGCTTTGCTCACCTGCGGGAGGGGATTTGCTATTTGACGAAAAGCTATGCGAACAAGGACGAAATTTCTGCAATAAGATATGGAATGCCCTGAGACTCGTGGATGGATGGCAAACCGATGAAAATACTAAAGCAGCAGCATCTGACATACTGGCATATGAATGGATGAATCATAAGATGAATGCCATACTCGCTGATGTGGACAAAAACTTCAACGAATACAGGCTTTCTGAAGCGCTCATGAGCATTTACAACTTTGTGTGGAATGACTTTTGTTCCTGGTATCTGGAGATGGTCAAACCTCCATATGAAGGAAAAATCGCTCAAGAAACCAAAAACAATACCATACAGCTGTTCACCAAAATATGTGCGATCATGCATCCGTTTATGCCTTTCATAACAGAAGAAGTGTGGCATAAACTCTCCGATCGGAAAGAAGGTGACGACTGTATGATGTCAGCATATCCTGCATACGGAAACTTTGACCAGCAACTCATAGATAAAGTCGAACAGTCAAAAGACATCATCACTTCCATCAGAGACATCAGAAACAAACAAGGCATCAAGGCCAAAGACCTTTTGGATGTGTATATCATCAGCAGTGACAGGTCAAAAAACCTGATGAATACAGCAGGTTGGGATGAAATATGTATAAAATCTGCCAGCTTAAACCAATTGGCACTAACAGATGACGATAGTATAACCGGGATCAGTTTCATATCCGGTACTGAAAAGTGTATCGTGTCCTTAAAACAAGAGATAGATATCCAGTCTCAAATAGAAGAAAAGAAAAAAGAACTCGATTACCAACTTGGATTTGTAGCGTCAGTTCAGAAAAAGCTTGAAAATGAACGATTTGTAAGCGGCGCTCCAAAAGATGTGGTGGACAAGGAAAGAGCCAAACTTGCAGATGGTGAAGAAAGGGTCAAGATTCTGACAGAAGAGATTCAGCGTTTGGAAGGATTGTAAATATGAGAACCACAGTTTCTGATCGACCTTTTAAAAGCCATTATTTCCTCACTAAATAATCCAATCCCCAGATTTGAGCGACGCTATCTATTTGGGCAGAGTTGAGCCGCATATCCAAAACGTGATTGTGATTTAATAAAAATATACTACCTTGTCTTTTTACTAAGGTATCACTTGAAACTCTTGCAAATAAATTCATTTGATAATAGAGTGTATCGTTGTACTTTTTTCTGAAAGCATCCTTCTCTTCATATGTACTACCAAAGTATTTTGGTAATGTTACGATCTTCCATAGATGCAGTACTTCGTCATCTTTAGGTAAATCATATCCGGAGTCCCAACGGTCTCCTATTGGGAAAAATGAAGAAAACCAATTTGATGTCAATTGATCGTCTATGATCGGAATAAACAACTTCTCTCTTTTTTCATTGGCTTTTACTCCATAGTATAAATTTTCATTCTGTAGTCTATTATTTCTAATAAAATTCCATATCATCATACTACACATAAGAAACAAGATTATTGGAATTAAATATTTACTCATTGCACAAAAGTTTTTTCAAGCGTTTACACTCTATTTTAGAACAACAAATTTATGTTAAAAAATTCAAAAAATCAAAACTCAATAAAAATACCTGCTAAAATCGCAAGTATGTGACTTAAGCCCGCACTCGCACTACTGCAAGCTTTGATCGTCGCAGTTTGCAACTGCGATGCCATACATCAAGCATTTGTAATGCGAAAATCACAAAGTTCTAAAAAATGCATCTTCACTATAAGTCTTAATATCATTCATTCACGGACATAAATGATTCAACTGTTATTGAATTGAAAATTCATAAATTATAGGATCGAAGTCACAGACTTCGACCAACGAGGGAAATGTACCATCAGATGCAATCTGGGTTAATATATTGCATCGTAGTTAAAAGCTACGACACACAAACGAAACTTGATAAGAAATCGAGCACAGTGCGAAAAAATGAAATGCACCTAAGTAGGTAGTCAGATGCTTCTGCAGTACCTTCATTCTTCAATTGTTCCGGAAGGAGATCATATTTTGCCATGGGAAACCTGTGGCCTTCAGGCAGTTCGTACCGGTAAACGGGTGACCAGGCTATTTTAAACAAGGATATTTTCGTTTGATGATTGATACAAATTAATCCTATTTCAGATCGTACTCAAACAACTTTTCTCCTTTAGAGTTTTTGAATTCGACACTGAGTTGTCTGTTTTTTCTTTCGCCTGAAACCTTAAAAGTGGCAAAATTTCTTACGCCTATCATTGATCCGGGTATCCTGAGTGTATTGGGTTCTTCATGGGGTCCTGTACCTGATGTGATCGCAGAGCTGGTGACATCATAGATGACATTGCCTTTGTCAGTGACTAATTTGCTGATTTCTGAGTGATGCCTGTCACCAGTGATAAAGACAACGCCCTTGATATTATAGTCATCTATAAACTGCAGGATTTCAGCTCGCTCTGCTTCATAGTTGGCATAATTTTCATATACCTTGGCGGTATTGAGCACCTGACCACCGATACATACAAACTTAAAAGGAGCTCTGGAGTACAGTAAAGCTTCTTTGAGCCAGTATTTTTGCTGTTCGCCGAGGATCGTTCCGTTTTCGGTTTCTACGGTCCGGTACCACCTGTCATCCAGCATAAAAAACTGGCATTCATTCCACATAAAGCTGCTGTTGATACCTTCCGTACCACCCGCTCCATAAGACTCTGATGGCCAAAAATCTATAAAAGCATCTTTTGTGTGTGGTTTTAGCGGATAGGTCCAGTCAGAATCATTGGGTCCAAAGTCGTGATCATCCCAGATGGCATAATGTGGAAATCTGGCGAGCAATGACTGTAAACCCTTATAAGATCTGGTATGAGTGTTGCGGTAGTAGATGCCTGACCGGCTTTCATAATCTCCTTCTCTCAGATAAATATTGTCACCGAGCCATACCATCAGGTCGGGATTGGCTTTTTCGATTTGTTCCAGAATTTCAAATTCACCACCATAGGGCGTGCCTGGTCTGTCATAGTCGGGATCATTGACATAAAAACATGACGCAGCCACAAAAGAAAAATCTTTGGGATCTTTTCTGAATTGCCAGTGCTCCTGAGTGGTAAATTGTAAAGGATAATCAAAACCAACAAGCTGATTATTGATAAAAACTTTATATTCATAAGTGGTGCCTGTTTTCAGATTTGGCAGGTGAGCGGTGGCAGTAAATCCACTTTCCGGTTTTGTTGTGATGATTGGCGTTTTCAGAGAGACAGACTTCAGTCCTTTTTCCTGATAGGTAAAGTGTACTTTTGCTTCAGATTTTGTTTGTACCCAGAGAGTCACATCTCTCAGGGTTACAGGACCTAACATCGGTCCGCTCTGGAGCAATGATTTCTGACTGATACCGGTTTGAAGACCAATAATTATTATCAGAAAGCCTACAATATTTTTTAAACTATACATATTGATTCATTTCAAACGTAACTTATGGTTTGATATCCTTTTTTCTGTTTTTTACATATTTTTCAAGCCATTGGTCCTGTTCCCACAACATGTGTAGGATTGATTCTCTGGCTGAATAACCATGACTCTCTTTCGGCAATAATACCAGTCTAGCGGTGGCGCCAAGTCCTTTCAATGCATTGAAGTATCTTTCACTTTGCATGGTATGTGTACCGGCATTATTATCTTCTTCTCCATGGATCATCAAAAGCGGACTCTTCATTTTGTCTGCATTCTGAAATGGAGACATTGCGTCGTACACTTCAGGGGCTTCCCAGTAATTTCTTTGCTCTGATTGGAATCCAAAAGGTGTCAGCGTCCTGTTGTATGCTCCGCTTCTGGCTATGCCTGCTGCAAAGAGGTCTGAATGTGTCAGCAGGTTGGCGGTCATAAATGCTCCATATGAATGTCCTCCAACCGCTACTTTGGATCTGTCAATATATCCCATATCATCCACTGCGTCTATTGCCGCTTTGGCATTGGCTACCAATTGAGGTATGTAGGTGTCATTGGGTTCAGTTGTGCCTTCTCCTATGATGGGAAATGCGGCATCATCCAGGACGGCATATCCTTTAGTCAACCAATAAAGTGGTGATCCGTAGTTAGGTGCTGTGAATTCATTGACGTTGGCTGTGACCTGACCGGCACTGGCTTTATCCTTAAACTCAGTAGGATAGGCCCACATGATCATTGGTAATTTTTGTTTTTTCGCTTTGTCATATCCCACAGGTAAATACAAAGTCGCAGAAAGATCTACCCCATCGGGACGTTTGTATTTGATGACTTCTTTATGAGCATTGTCCAGAATCTTAAATGGGTTTTCATTTTTTGTAATCTGTTTTATCGTGCCCGTGGTGATATTCCTTATAAAGAAATTGGGAAATTCTGATTTAGATTCCAATCTTGACAGGTAAATTCCTTTTTTGACATCTATGGCAGACATGATCTCTTCCAGTTTTGAATTATCCTTATTGTGGTAGATTCGTTCTTTTTTAAAGTCTTTCAGATCATATTTATCAATAAAAGGGTGTTTTCCTTCGGGAGAAAAACCCTCTCCAATCAAAAAAACATGATTATCAGCTACTTCGAGAGTGTTGAGCTGAAATTGATTCCTTGAGGTGACAAAACTTCCCGGTGAGCTGTAATTGTCCTGAAAATTTCTTTCATTAAACAGTCGTTGTGGTTGATTGATGTCAGAAGGATTGAAAACGAGAGTTCTCATATTTCGGGTATTGTACCATCTCTCCACCAGCACCGCTACCTGATCATTGCCCCATATAATACCCGCATATCTTTCCTTGGTCTTGGCTATAAGTGTTGGTTTGTCCGCAAATGGAGCATTCTGAACATATACCGCATCTCTTTCATCCACTTTTATTTCAGGATCACCTTCATCCAGAGCTTCTACCCAAGAGATAGTGGCAGCTTTGTCTGATCTCCAACCAAGATTGCGAGGTCCTTTTTTTACTGCCATAAACCCTTTTGGTAATTCTTCAATCAGCGGGGAACTCAAGACAGTCTTAATGTATTTTCCCGTTTTGTCCAGCACTTGTATATCATAAGGAAATCTATCCCAGGTCACGATGTAAGAAAAGGGTTTTTTAAGCTCATACACCAAAAGATAGTTGCCATCAGGAGAAAACGACATGCCAACGTACATCGCTGCAGGGCGGAATAATGAAATTTTGCCGTTCAAGTCTATTTTTGATATTTCTGAAGTGACCAGAGTTTCAAAGTTCTGTTCATCTGCAGGATTTTTCAGCAGATCCTGATACGTTCTGTTCTGGGCTTTCTGTCCGACATTTTCGGAGATGACAGGACCGGTGGGAACGGCAACCTTGGTATCAATCAGTGGTTTTCTGTTTTTGAGCAGGGTAGTGGCCATGATGCTTGCATTATCTTTGCTCCAGATAATAGAATTGCCAATATTATCATTGATGACCGGACCTGTAAGTCTGGAAGCTTTTGATGTCTTCAGATCAATAAACCAAAGTTCGAGCCCCGAAGTAGTGGTATTGGTAAAAGCGATCTTTGACTGATCATTGGACCAGATGAAGTTAGTCATTTTGGCATCTTTAGGCAATCCCAAAACCGCATTTTCTTTCCCTGATTTTACATCAAGCAGGTTGGCATTGATAAAATATCCTGTTCTGTTGGAAGAGTTGGTAAGAGGATTAACCCTGATACCAGCAAGTTTGATTTCCAAAGCCGAAAGCTCATCAATACTCTTAAATGCATTTCTGTACAAGAGCAAACCTACAGATGCATCATGATTCATCCGAATTGTTGGTGCCGGTTTGGCATCTGCCAATGCTAAAACATCATCCGTTGGTTTTTTATATGGAAAATCTGATTGAGAGTAGGTGTACATCATGGTCATAAGAAGTGGAATTGTGATCAGAATCCTGATAAATTTAAAAGTTTTCATGTTTGAACAGGGTTTTATTGTTTATAAACCAAATTTTTAAAAGTTCAAATTTACAATTATTTGTATTTATAGTGCGAAATTCATTCTGAATATAAATTTAATTAGTAACCACAGAACTACAGATATAAATCCTTGGTTACTTATGGGAAATTAACCTGATTTTGGTCTTCCTGCAGCAGTCAGGCACTATGTTTGTAAAATTAGATGGAAGAATAGATCGAATTTAAAGAATGCAATATATTGATTATGAGCAATTTATAATAGATAAAAATCACCTATTCAAGTTGTTTCAGATACATCTGAATCGTATTCTTTAATCCAAAATAAAGCGCATCACAAATTAGGGCATGGCCAATCGAGACTTCCAACAAACCAGATATGTGTTTTTTGAAATAACTCAAATTGTCAAGATTTAAATCATGACCTGCATTGATCCCGAGGCCTATCTTATTGCAAATGACAGCTGCCTCCGCAAAAGAAGTCACGGCTTGCTCTCGAGAAATGTTAAACTGATGAGCAAAAGGTCCTGTGTAAAGCTCTATTCTATCGGTGCCTGTTTCCTTTGCAGCATACAACCTATCTTCCACAGGATCAATAAAGAGGCTCACCCTGATACCTGCATCCTGAAGTCTGGCTACAATATCACGAAGATAATTTTTATGAGTGATGGTATCCCAACCATTGTCAGAAGTCAATGCACCCGGAAGATCAGGCACAAGTGTACACTGATGTGGTTTGTTTTTTATGACCAACTCCATAAAATCCGGACTTGGATATCCTTCAATATTAAATTCAGTGGTGACAACTTCCTTTAATGGAGCAATGTCATCGTATCTTACATGTCTTTGATCCGGTCTGGGATGTATGGTGATACCTTCTGCTCCAAACTCTTCACAATCCCGGGCTATTTTTACCAGATCGGGATAGTTGGCACCCCTGGCATTTCTGATCAAAGCCACTTTATTGATATTGACACTAAGTTTTGTCATTTACTTGTCGATTTTCAGGTTTATTGTTTGCAGCTTTTTTGTCTTGTTGGCAATAGTTTTTACTTGTTCATACTATTTTTAGCAAGTTTATACCCACTCCTTCAACTCTCCTTATTATTCCCTGTTTTATCATTTATGATTCCATACTTTTTTTACTGCTTATAATGTCTCTTATTTGTGCTGCCTTTTCGTAATCTTCTTTTTGAAGGGCTTCATCCAGGAGTTTTTCGAGGCTTTGCACATTCATGTCTTCAATAGACGTTGTTTTAGGACGCACAGGTGTTTTCCGAGCCTTTTCTTCTTCATCAAGGATGACTCCTGCGCTTTCCATGATGAATTCAAAGGTATATATCGGACAAGCAAATCTGACGGCCATAGCTATGGCATCTGAAGTCCGGGCATCAATTTGCATGACGTTACCGTCCTGAATACATATAAGTTGTGCATAAAATATGCCATCAAGTAAGTTGTTGATGACGACTTCTTTCAATTCGATGGCAAAAGAATCAAGCGTGTTTTTGAATAAATCATGAGTCAATGGTCTGTTAGGAGTCATATTTTCTAAAGCCACAGCGATAGCCTGAGCTTCAAAACCGCCTATCACTATTGGCAGGCGACGTTTTCCGTTTTCTTCTCCCAGCACCACGGCATAATTATGTGATTGTGTCACACTATGTGATAATGCCATGATATCCAATCTTACCTTTTTCATTGTCTCTTTTTAACTAATTAAGCGCAAATATATGAAAAACCTTCATATTGTTTGATCTATCATATATAACAGTAATATTTTTACCTTGTTTTAGATAATTCTTAGTTTGCGGGATGTTTTTCCTTTTGAAGCTGATAATTTATGGAAAGTAGTTTAAATTTTTATTGTCTTAAAATCAATGTATTATGAACCTGACTTCAAAATAATCGCCTTATTTAGTTCACTAAATGCGTGATTATTTTATTGTCAGAACCATAATCTCTTGATTTACAACTAAGAAAAATTTTAAACATACTCTAAGAACTTAATCAGTTTTGGTCTGTTATTTGCAAAAAAATAATCATTATGTTTGGACTGTTCAAGAAAATAGTGAAAGAGAGATCCTTTTAAAGCAGTATTCACAACTTCAGGAAGAAGCTTTTCATTTGTCAAAAACAAACAGAACTGCATCTGATGCGAAAACTGCAGAAGCTGAGGCACTGATGCAAAGAATAGAAAGTCTTCCTAAAGAGGTATAAAAAAGTGAAAATAGTATTTACTGGTCCTGAGTCTTCCGGTAAAACCACAATGGCTAATTGGTCGAGTGATTTATCCGGCATGTGTCTTGTCAAAGAAGTAGCTCGTGAGTATATGGAAATATTAGAAGTTCCATATGATGGTTCCCATGTCAGAGAAATTGGCCTTCTCCAGCAGTTTGATGAAAACTTGAGATCCAGTCAACACCGTGATATCATTTGTGATACGGACTTGCTGACTATCATCATTTGGCTGGAAGTAAAATACAAAATAACAGACCATCATTTGCTGGATATGTGGATCAAATCGACACCGGATATGTACTTCCTTTGTTGGCCTGATTTTCCATGGGTAGATGATCCGCTCAGAGAAAACCCACACAACCGAAATGAACTTCTGACGATATACCAAAATTATTTAATTCAGTATAAAAAGCCATTTGTCCCACTTTCAGGCAACATTCAAAATCGTCAGCAACTGGTACATCAAACCATTTTAAACCTTACAGGTAAAGATTTTGGCTTAAACTCATGAAAAGTTAAGAGTATGTTTAAATTTTTATTGCCTTAAAATCAATGTATTATGTACCTGACTTCAAAATAATCGCCTTATTTAGTTCACCTGCCCGCCTATGATATAGTTGTCAGGCAGGCTAAATGCGTTTATTATTTTATTGCCAGAACCATAATCTCTTGATTTACAACTAAGAAAAATTTTAAACATACTCTAAAATAATATGGACAAATAAAGTATACCTTCGCACTTTATTAAAATTTTTCTTTTCAAAAGTGCCGAATCATCTCAAAATTTTCTTTTCAAAGTCTGACTATCTGGCTACAGCTGCAGGATTTTTTTTATTGGGATTTTTATTTGGAAACTGGGCTTCATTAATACCATATATCAAAGCTACTTTTTCTTTAAATGATGCTTCATTGGGTTTGTTGTTGCTTTGCCTCCCTTTAGGAGCCATGTCTTTCAATCCTATTGCTGCCAGATTGATTCAGCGTTTTGGTCAAAAACGAGTGACCATTTTTGCAATATTTTTTATATCATTTGTTTATCTGATGCCATTTCTTGCAAGTAATCTTTTTTTCCTTCTGATTACACTTGTGATGGTGGGAGTTGGTATGACCCTTCTGAATATAGCTATCAATATGCAGGCATCCATACTGGAGAGACTGCACTCACAGTTTATCATGTCCACTTGTCACGGTATGTTTAGTGCCGGCCTGATGATTGGATCTCTCATGAGGAGTTTGACACTACTTTTGGAAATGAATGAAGTGACTCATATGTTGTGTATGATGGGAATATCTATAGTCATTGGCCTTTGGGCAGCAAAGAAAATATCACACATGCATTTAAAACAGGAAAATCATGCAATATCTCTGGACAAAACTTCAAAATCTAAGAAATTTTCTTTGCCATCCGGAGTGTTGCTTTCTATCATCATTATTAGTATTTGTATCAATTTTACAGAAGGAAGTATGAGTGACTGGACGTCAGTGTATATGAATGAAATTGTGAAAACCAGTCCGTATTTTGTTGGATGGGGCCTGTTTGGTTATTCTTTTTTTATGGCCTTGGGTAGGTTTTTTGGAGATGGCATTATTCCTGTTTATGGGAGAAATAAAGTATTGACTTACGGAGCTTGTCTGTCCTTTGCTGGAGTATTGACAGTTGTATTTTTCCCCTATACAATTTCTTCTATTGTAGGATTTGGTATGATAGGTTTGGGCGTATCTTGTGGTGCACCCATCCTTTATTCCAGTGCAACGCGCATATCTGGTTTAACTGGTGAAAACGGCCTGGCCACCATGAATTTTTATGCTATGGCAGGCTTTTTGTGTGGTCCGGTGATCATTGGTTTTATTTCCGAAGCTACGAGTCTTCCGACAGCGTTTGGGATGATCGGTGTATTGGCGTGTATTTGGTTGTACAAAGGTGCAAAAACTATTTTACCATAATTATCATTTTATGTAAGTTGTTAGGATGAGAAATAAACATATTACCAAATATTTTTTTCATGTTAAGAGTCAGCATTTTTCAGTTTAGTACTTTTTGGTTGGATCATAAAAGAAACCTTGCTGAAGTCGAGGTCGTTTGCAGAAAACTGACGGGCAATACTGACCTGCTTTTATTGCCGGAAATGTTCAATACAGGTTATGTGCTTGATACCACAAAACTCTCTGAAGACATACAAGTTGAATCATTGAGCCAGCTACAGGTATTAGCGGCTACTTATCGTATTGTCATAGGCGGCAGTATTCCTTACACAAAAAATGGAAATTGGTACAACAGATTTGTTTTTGTAGACCATACTGGAGTTGTCCAAGGTTATGATAAAATTCAGCTTTTTGCACCTGCAGGAGAAAAAAAATTCTACAGCGCCGGAGAGCGTATCAATAATTTTAATTTTTTAAACTGGCAAGTGCAACCATTAGTTTGCTATGATTTAAGGTTCCCTTATCTTAGTTTTCAATATGAAAGTCCGGAATTATTGATCTATTCTGCCAATTGGCCAATCGCTCGTGTACATCATTGGCGAAGTTTGCTCATTGCCAGAGCCATTGAAAATCAGTGTTATGTCGTTGGGATCAACAGGACAGGTACCGATGAAAATGGTTATGAATATCCCGGAGCATCCATGGTGATAGACTACAATGGTCAGATTTTGTCAGAAATGGGCCACCAACCTGGCATTATCACTATCTTACTTGAGAAAAATGACATGTACGAGTTTAGGAAAAGACTTCCTTTTGCTGATGACAGAATAAAAAGATTTTTCAAGGAGTAATACTTTTTTGAAAGTAAGGGTATGTTTAAATTTTTATGTTTGAGCGAAAGTGAGGACATTTAATTTTGGACAAGGTGACTGAATGGTCTCGTCTATGACGAATCGAGTAAAAAATTTTACTCAAATAATCTGTTGTCTAAAGTCCCTGACATTTGGACTTTTATCTATCGGTCTCATGACCGGAGTAAATTGTCCCCAACCGGTCAAAGACCGTAAGATAGGTTCCGTCAAAGTCAGGTAAGACTTTGACAAACGAAGTTGATGTTGCTGACCTGCCTGTCGGCCAGGCAGGCTAAAATTAAATTTGCCATTCGGAGCCAAATGATAAAAGTTTAAACATCCTCTAAGTCTATCCTAACCGTTTTATTGCAAAATCATAAGCATCTTTGAGGGACATAAAGCTATGTTCTTGTCCTATTTGAGCGTCCAATCCACTTTTTACAATGATATCTCTTACTGGTCCGGTGGCGTTAGCCAGCAAAAATGTGATCCCGTCTTTTTTCATTTCGTCAATCAGGTCGTGCAAAGCATGAGCCGCTGTGGAGTCAATGGCAATGATTGGAGAAGCATCCAATATGAAGTATGCCGGATTTATTCTTTTTTCAATCAATGACTTCACTTTGTCTTTGAAATAGGAAGTATTGGCAAAATACAGTTGAGCATCAAATCTCATAACGATGATTTCATCTTTTACTATAGCATCTTTAAACCTGAGCACATTCCTGAAAATCTGACCATCATTGACCAAGCCCATTTCGGCAAAATGGGGATAAGAAACTCTGTAGATTAACACCACCATAGACAATACCACTCCGACAAGGATACCTTCTTCGATGCCTAAAATGAGTGTTCCCAATGCGGCAGCAAGAAACAACCCGAAATCCATCTTGTCGGTATGGAATAAGTGTTTAGCTTCCTTGAAGTCTATAAGCCCATATACAGCCACTATAATAATGGCTGCAAGTACTGAATTGGGCAAATAGTAAAAATAAGACGTAAAAAATAAAAGTGTGAGTATGATTAAAGTGGCACTGATAAGTGATGCAAGCCCTGTTTTTGCTCCAGCCTGATCATTGACTGCCGTACGCGAAAATCCACCGGTGACAGGAAATGATTTAAAAATTGAACCTACTATATTGGCTGTACCAAGAGCTACCAGCTCCTGATTGGCATCCAGTTTATAGTCTTTGTGTTTTGTGTGTATGGCTTTGGCTACTGCAATGGACTCCATAAACCCTACAAATGCAATGGTGAACGCAGTGGGCAGTAAGCCTTGTACAGAAGTAAGTTCTATAGAAAATAAGCTTAACGAAGGCAGCCCTCCTGGTATTTCACCAACTATTTTGACTCCTTGTTCATATAAACCGCCAAAATAAACTACCAATATTCCCAAGAGTACAACTACCAAAGGTCCCGGAATAAGTTTGTGAATTTTCTTTACGCCAATCAAGATACCAATGGCCACCAAACCTATCAATAAAGTTGCAATATGGGTACTGCCGATGTTTTCAAAAATTTGAGACATGATCTCCAGAAACTTTTCTCCACTGACCTTGATGCCAAGCAAATGTTTGAACTGACTAAAACCGATGATCAGGGCTGCTGCTGACGTAAATCCTGCGATGACCGGATGCGAAAGAAAATTGACCAGAAAACCAAGCCTGAATAAGCCCATGGACAGCTGAATCACTCCAACCATAAAAGCCAGTAGGATGGCGAGGGCTATATACTGTTCGGTTCCTGCCTGAGCTAATTGTCCAACTCCGGCTGATATAAGAAGACTTACCATTGCTACAGGTCCAACAGCAAGTTGTCTTGATGTCCCCAATATGGCATATACTATCAGGGGTATGGTGACAGCATACAATCCGTAGATTGGCGGTAGTCCTGCCAACATGGAGTAGGCCATTCCCTGGGGTATGAGCATCACTCCAACAGTAAGACCTGCTGAGATATCACCATTCAGCCATTCCTTTTTATAATTTTTGATCCACTCCAACGAAGGTATAAATTGCATGCTTTCTGATTATAAATATTTTGATTTAATAGCGTTATGTTCACTTTGTAAAGCCAAAGACGGCGCAAAGATAGAAGTTAAAAGCACTCATAGTGTGCAACTAAGGTTACATTGCCTGGATTTATGGATGAAAATTAGAGTATGTTTAAAATTTATCCTTTAGCAATAAAATGTTTTATTTTGGCTACAAATTCGTTAAATTTTTCGTCGAATTGCCCACATTCGATCTGCAAAATTTGCCTCTTTTCGCTCAAAATAACTCCATTTTATTATCCAAAAACAAAATTTAAACATACTCTTAGTTCGATTTTGTCAATTTAATAAAATAAATAAAATAAATAATTGATGTGTAAGCCAATCCTTGTCGATACGTGCATATTTTGTTGTTTGCACAGTTATCTGATAGAAATCTTTATCATTTCTTAATTGTTTATTATTTTATCCAATATTCATTTATGAAATTATATATTAAATATATGGTGTCAATACGCTGCAAGATGGCTGTAAAAGCAGTTCTTGATAGTATGGGATTGCATTACAGGTCTGTGGAGTTGGGAGAAATAGACATCAAGGAGGATCTGACCGACCATCAAATGGATATACTAAGAAAGCGATTGATTTTTCCTTAGATGAGATGATTGACGATAAAAAGCCATTATAATTGAAAAAATAAAAATGTCATTGTGGAAATGGTGCATTATGCGGATGAAATGCCAAAGATCAATTATTCTGATTATTTAAGTGACAAACTTCAATATGACTATAACCATATGGCTGGTTTATTTTCCGAAGTAACCGGTACAACAATAGAACATTTTATTATAGCCCATAAAATAGAGAAGGTCAAGGAGTTATTGCTTTATGATGAATTAAACCTGACTGAAATATCATACAAATTGAACTACAGCAGTGTGTCACACCTTTCCAATCAGTTTAAGAAGGTAACAGGACTCACACCTACTTATTTTAAAAATCTTAAAGAACATAAAAAACGAATCCTTTTGGAAAAGTTAGGAGAATAGTT
>JADKEB010000014.1 GCA_016718205.1 Saprospiraceae bacterium | reverse complement strand
TATGCCTGGTTCTCCTGCGTCTTGTACGCCGTTCGCATTGGTATCTTCCCATACATAATCACCCAAACTTGCCGATCTCAGATATCCTGCGTCGATCGTATTATTAGTCTCATTGCTTTGTACGGTCACTGGTACTGATGCGCCGGTGGTGATACTCGCATCACTGTCTTTACTGTCGTCTCCACCTTGGTCTGGTGTCGTCGTCACGGTGTTGGCTGGCTTGGTAAACGTCACTGTATAAGTGCCTGGCGCCAAATTGGTAAACTGATAGCTGCCATTGGTGCCCGTTGTCACGGTAATCGGTGTGATCGGTGTTCCGTCTCCTTTGGTACCGGTCAGCGTTACTGTCACGCCTCCTATTCCTGGTTCGCCGGCTTCCTGTACACCATTGCCGTTTTTGTCTTCCCACACATAGTCGCCTATCGTCGCTGGTCTATAATATCCGGCATCGATCGTTGGGTTGTTTTCGCCGCCTGTGAGGGTGACTTGCTGTGATTTTCCTGTGGTAATACTGGCATCACTGTCTTTGGTATCATTACCTCCTTTGTCTGCACTACTCGGTTGATAACCGCTTGGTGCTGTAAATTTAACTACATAGACTACGCCTGGCTTCAAGTTCGTAAACTGATATTGTCCATTCGTGCCTGTGGTGGTGGCTGCTATGATGTTGCCATTGATATCTCTAGCTGGGTTGCCTGCTGCATCTTCCAAGCTTACTGTCACTCCTACTATGCCTGGCTCACCTGCATCTTGTACGCCATTGCCATTTTTGTCCTCCCATACATAATCGCCTAAGCTCGCTGCTCTAAGTACGCCTGCATCCACGGTCGTTATGTTTTGGCCACTTAGCAACGGGATTCCTGCCGTACTTCCTGTCGTTGGGCTAGCATCACTATCTTTGTCATCGGTACCACTGTCTTGGCCCGTGAAGGCTGTGCCCGTTGGTTTGGTGAAGGTTACGGTGTAGGTCCCTGGTTTCAGATTCGTAAAGCTATAACTTCCGTCGCTTCCCGTCGTGGTGGTTTGATTGACCGGTGTTCCATCTCCTGTGGTGCCTGTCAGGGTTACGGTCAATCCACTGATTCCTGGCTCTCCCACATCCTGTCGGCCATTGCCATTGGTATCATCCCACACAAAATCTCCAAGACTTGCTGGTCTGTAGTATCCCGCATCGATCGTCGGATTGTTTTGTCCACTTTCTAACGTCACTCCTGGCGTTTTACCTGTGGTAGCATTCGCATCACTGTCTTTGGTATCGTCTCCACCTCTATCTGCACTGCTCGGTTGGTAACCGCTTGGTGCTGTAAATTTAACTACATACACCACACCTGGTCTCAGATTCGTAAATTGATATGAACCATTGCTACCTGTTGTCGTAGAAGTTATGATATTGTTATTGATATCTCTCGCTGGGTTGCCACTTGCATCCTCAAGACTTACAATTACTCCTGATATCCCTGGCTCGCCTGCATCTTGTACGCCATTACCATTTCGGTCATCCCATACAAAATCTCCTAAACTTGCTGGTCTCAGTAATCCTGCATCGATCGTCAGATTGGTCTCCCCGGCTCCCAAATTGATCGCTCCTGTCGTATTCGTGGTGCTGTTGATATCACTGTCTGTACTATCGTTTCCACTATTGGGTGTGGTGACGTTGTATCCTGTCGGTGGCGTCACTCGTACATAATACGTTCCTGGCGGCAGGTTATCAAACTCATAAGCGCCTGTACCACTCGTCGTCGTGGTTCGTATGACGTTGTTGTTCTGATCGAGCAATTGTACGGTTACGCCTGGTATGCCTGGCTCTCCGCTGTCTTGCTGTCCATTACCATTTTTATCCTCCCACACGAAGTCTCCTATCTTGCCATTCGGTATATACCCTGCGTCAACCGTTGGATTATTGTCTCCTGGATTGAGTGTGTAATTCTGGGTACGGCCATTCGTTACATTGGCGTCACTGTCTTTGGTGTCATCTGACGTATTGGCTATCGTTCTGCTATAGCCTGGTACTGTACCAAATTCTACATAATATGGCCCTGCACATACTTCAAACTCATACAAACCTTGACTATTCGTCGTACTTGAACCTACTTCTACATTCGACGTATTGTATAATTTTACTGTCACACCTCCTATACCTGGCTCATTAGTGTCTTGGATGCCATTCGCATTGTCATCGCGCCATACATAGTTTCCTATTTTTGCTTTGGCTTGAACTGTTACGTTCACAAAGTCGGTATCCGTACACCCTGTCGAGGCTACTACCACTACTCTGTATTGGGTATTGCTTGATGGGCTTACCATGGGATTCGGTTGGTATTGCGCCGCTCCTGTCAATGGACTCCATATCACCCCTGAGATGCTCGCTCCCGCTGGTGGTGTCGCCGTGGGCGTGCCTCCGATTTGTACACTATTGCCCATACATACCGTCTTGTCTTGTCCCGCATCGGCTACTGGATTGAGATTGACATTCACATCTACCATTATTTGTCTGCTCACTGCACAACCGTTTAATGTCGCTGTAAGGGTGTACGTGATGTCAAATGGTGGGGTACTCAGTGGCTGTGCTGCCGTATTGTTATTCAAAAATAAATTGGGCGTCCACTGGAACGTCGTTCCCGGCGCTACTTGACTGCCATCATTCGGGTTGGGGCCTATTTGTACACTGCCGCCTTGACAGACAGGGTAGTTGTCTTGCGTATTTAAGATTAAACCTGTTTTTACTAAGATGGCTTTTGTATAGGTATTGCTACAATTGTCTTTGGACACTGTCAGCGTTACGGTTCTTGACATATTTTGATACGCACTTGACCACTTGATGCTCTCTGATGGATCATTGGCATCGCCGTCTAAGCTCGTGCCTCCGTCAAAGGTCCATGCATAGGTTGCTCCTACTACTAATGGGCTCGCATTAAATACAGCGTATTCATCCATACAGATTTCATTCGGGCCAGTAAGTCCTGATGCGGGCAGTGGTGTCACGGTAACTACTGCTTGTGCACTATTGGTACAACCGTTGGCACCTGTTACAGTTACGGTGTACGTCGTCGTGGTGCTTGGGGAGACAGTGATGGCTGCCGTGGTGGCATTGGTGCTCCATTTGTAGGTGCCATTTGTTCCTGCGCCGCTTGCCGTCAATGTCGTATTGGTGCTATTACAGATGTTCTTATCTCCTCCCGCATTGGCTGTGGGAATATCAACATTTTGTAACACTGCCGTGGTTGTGACCGCATAACAGCCATTTTGGGTATTGGTCACTGTGACTGTATAGTTCCCTGCTAATGATACGTTATTTTCTGGCACTAAATCTAATCCTATTGTCCGTAATCAAGGCTGGTGTACCATTGTCTATACATTCTAAGTTTATAGCTGTGATGGCACTGATGTTGCAGCAATTGGTCGGTGTAGTGAGTGTGACATTGCACACGCCAGTACAGCTGCTCGTGGTGTTTGTCACGGTCACGGTGTATGTACCACCAGTCAGTCCTGTACGAGTGGCTGTGGCTGCCCCATTGTCACTCCATGCGTACGTATATGTTCCCACAGGACTGGGTACTACAGTGATGCTTCCACCTGTGAGATTGGCACAGCTCGGTTGACTATTGGCTGTGATCATGCAGGTCGGATTTACTGTAGCATCACTTATCACAGCCTGACAAGTATTGGTACAGCCTGTAGTGGTATTTGTGACAGTAACTGTATAGGTAGCAGCTGATAAGCCTAAGATACTTGCTGTTGTTGCCCCTGTAGTCCATAAAATTTGATTGCCATTGGTTACTACTGAGGCACTACCATTTGGTGATACACAGTTGGTATTATCTGTAGGGGTACATGATGCGGTAGGGAGTGTTGTTGTGCTGCCGACTACTGATTGACAGGTAGCTGTGCAACCTGTCGTGGTACTAGTAACTGTCACCGTATAAGTACCTGCTGACAAACCATTGATGCTTGCAGTTGTGGCATTATTGCTCCATAAATAAGTCACGTCTGTCGCTGAAGCCGTGGCGGTTCCATTTGGCGTGGCGCAGTTGATGTTATCTGTTTTGTCGCAGGTCACACTTGGATTTGTGGTATTGTTTATTATCACAGCCTGACAAGTATTGGTACAGCCTGTAGTGGTATTTGTGACAGTAACTGTATAGGTAGCAGCTGATAAGCCTGTGATACTTGCTGTTGTTGCCCCTGTACTCCATAAAATTTGATTGCCATTGGTTACTACTGAGTACCATTTGGTGATACACAGTTGGTATTATCAGTAGGGGTACATGATGCAGTAGGGAGTGTTGTTGTGCTGCCGACTACTGATTGACAGGTAGCTGTGCAACCTGTCGTGGTACTAACTGTCACCGTATAAGTACCTGCTGACAAATCATTGATGCTTGCAGTTGTCGCATTATTGCTCCATAAGTAGGTCACCCCTGTTGCTGTCGCTGTCGCTGTTCCATTTGGCGAAGCACAATTGGTGACGTCTGTTTTGGAACAAGTGACACTTGGGTTGGTGGTATTATTTGTGATTGTTGCTATACATGTATTTATACAACTATTCGCTGTATTTGTCACTGTAACAGTATAATTTCCTGCTGATAATCCACTAATACTCATTGTAGTCGATCCTGTACTCCACAGATATGTTGCACTTGCTGCATCAGTACTTACAGACGCTGTTCCATTAGGATTTGTACAATTTGTATTGGCTACTGGTGTACATACTGCAGTTGGTTGTGTTGTCGTACTGGCTACCACTGCCTGGCACATATTGGTACAACCTGTTGTCGTGCTTGTGACAGTTACTGTATATGTGCCTGCTGTCAATCCTGTGATTATATCTGTCGTTGCATTATTGCTCCACAAATAGGTTACTCCTGTTGCTGTTGCTGTCGCTGTTCCATTTGGCAAAGCACAATTGGTGTTGTCTGTTTTGGAACAGGTCACACTTGGGTTGGTGGTATTGTTAGTTATCAATGCCTGACATGTCCTTGTACATCCTGCTACGCCTCCATCTGTAACAGTGACAGTATATGTACCTGCT
This sequence comes from Saprospiraceae bacterium, assembly GCA_016718205.1. Taxonomy (GTDB): domain Bacteria; phylum Bacteroidota; class Bacteroidia; order Chitinophagales; family Saprospiraceae; genus OLB9. The sequence continues at coordinate 83,834 of JADKEB010000014.1, read as the reverse complement.
GCTTTGTTACTGATACTACTTGTCACTTCTCCACTACTCCAAAGATAAGTCACCGTACCTACTGCTCCTGTAACATTCACATTCGCTGATCCATTGACTGGGGTACAATTGGTTTGGGGCTGAGGTGTGCAAGTGATATCCAATGCACAACATATCACATCAGGTGTCGTCAATGTATAGTCCACATAACAATCATTGCTACCATTATATACTCGTACTGTATATTGGGTATTGTGCGCCAATCCTGTGAAACTCCCACTTCCTGATGATATATCTATTGTACCAACACCACTATAAGCAGGACCACTATGGGTAGCTCCATGCTGATGCCTGCTTGATCGGCATTCATGGCTGCGGTGATATTGATCACTGCATCATTATTTGGTGTAGAGCCAGCACATGTGCCTTGGACCGCCGTAACTGTGGCTGATGGTACTTGAGTGCATACCGTCAACGTTATAGTATAGGCACCACACTGTTGATTTCCTGTAGCTGCTGTGTTTTTGGTTAATGTGTAGCACAACCACTTCCATTTACTGTGATACTCAAGTCACAAGCATTATACACTATCGCTCCGCCACTTGTATTGAATACTTCTACCCACGTTCCTCTACAATCGTTCCATCACAAGATAAAACATCTTGTAAAATATTCTTTCTCCATTTCCATTGCTACACACTGTTTGATTGAAAGTTTGGTTTACAGCTGCTGGACAACATTCTGTTAGTATTCCTATTCCTTTGGGCTTTCCAGCCATTGGATTTCCAATATTTAAGGCCGTTTGCTGTACCAAATTTGTATTAAATACTGCAATGCAGTTTTCAAATGAACCTACATACAATAAACCAGATGCCGAACTGTAGGCAATACCTCGAGCACCCCAAAAACCCGGTTGCCCATTCGTTGCGTTGGCACCTCCATTACTATTGTCTGTAACTTCTGAAATGAAGGTTCCTGCGGCGTCATACTTCCTGATTCTTGCTGGACCTGTCCCATTGATATGGCCTCTGACTATATAAAAATTTCCTGCATCATCTCGTGTTATGCCCAAAGGAGCATCATCAACTGTCAGTGGATTAGGTACTGGAATGAGATGATTAAACAATATAGCCCCATTATTGGTTGCTGTGGCATTATACAGGCTAATATCAGTATCTCCAGAATATACTCTACCAAGTGCCCCCATATTAGGCCAGTACCATTTACCATTTTCAACATAAAAGCCCCATGTCTGAACATCATTTAATGGACCTCCAGGTGTATTTCTACCTACACCCATTGAACCAATATAATCCCCAGTACATAACGAATAGGCATCCACCGTTTCATTAAGATTATTAGGCATGTATAATATTCCATTTTCTGTACCATAATTTGCACCCCATTCATTGGGAGATAATGTAAAATCAATTGCTGTAGGATTTGGGTCAGGATTTATTACTGTGCCATCTGAAGTCATTTTAAACGCTTTTCCACCTTCAAAATGTGAATCCCAATTGAGTACTGTGGTTATAGTAGGTGCACGTGATACTACACATAACCATTTAAATCAATAGCAATCCCATGCGGAAACGTAACGCCTGCACTGGACGGAAGCCAAGGACTTCCTATCTCACTCACTGACCCCATACCTGCATCAATGCTGAACTTATGGATTCATCCCTGTCCTCATCATTCAAATAGATCATATCTGTACAATTGCAATCAGAGACTTGGGCATTTACAGACAGGATACATAAAAAAATAAAGATTGATAATAAATAATTTCTTGCTTTCATAAAGAATGTATTAATGTATAAAAATATTAAATAAATAAATTTATTCTTCTGATCTATTACATTCTTTTATTAAGTACTAGGCAGTACAAAGCGGTTGATGGGACAAATATATGTAATTAATATAATATGTAGTATTAAAATGTTCCTATACTTTGTTAAAACAATTTGAAACTTATCAAAAATATAAAAAATTTGCTTAATTTTGCATAAAATTAATGAATATATGAAAGTTGGCGATACAGCTCAAATAGACCCAAGAATCACTGGACTAAAAAATTGGATAGAAGGTGTGATCATAAAAATACGCCAAAATCCATTTATTGGTAAAGAGATAGTAGTAAAGGATTCTAATGGTGTAATCCATTTTGATTCTGAAAAATACTTTAAATCCGTCAGTAAGTAATGTTTGCAATTAGCTTTGACATGCTCATTTCAGATTTGAAAGACAATTATGGAGACCCATATCATAATGCATACTATGAGATAAGCAATGTTTTGGAGACTTATGGTTTTTATAGAACTCAAGGCAGCGTCTATCTGTCTGAAAACAGCGATCTTGTAAATTTAACTCGTGCAATGATTACATTAAAAAATCTACCTTGGTTCAGAGCTTCTGTCAGAGATATTAGAGCATTCAAAGTCGAAGATTGGTCTAATTTTACTGACTTCATGAAAGAAAATTTATAGTTGCTATAAAAATGTGATAACCTGAACACTACATGTTGACAGTAGGATAGGTGTGACAATACGGAAATGTGCTGATGTGCTAATTTGCTGATGTGAAGATTTGAAGTTGGGTTAATTTGAAAATGTGACAATTTTAAATTACCTTATGATTACTCACTAAAAATCGTTTTTAAAGAGAATTTCAGTTCTGAATAAAGGTTTCCTTCTACTTCTGTGATGCCCTCTTTTTCATTATACAAGCCTAGTGATTCATATTTTTCATCGATAAGGCTGAACCGTACAAGATGTGTACAAAAAAAAAAGAACCCTCACTCTTTTGTGAAGGCCCCTCTTTATGAAAGCGTTATTCTTTATTAATGTGCTGATGTGCTAATGTGGCAATGTGTGCTGATGTGGCAATGTGCTAATGTGCTAATGTGCTAATGCAGCATTTTGAGCTTCACGAACATTTGCACCAATAGATGTACCTGATCTAAATAATTGATTGGCCAAATTATACTTTTTCAATTGTTCAAGTCCTTCAGTAAACTTGATAATTTCCAAAGCAAATCCAAAACTCAAATCCAATATCAAATTTTCTTTTTCCATCTATTATTGTTAAATCAACTAATTATTCAATCAGCACATTACCAAGTCAGCACATCAGCACATTAGCACATTAGCACATTAGCACATTATTTTTTTTTATAATATGTATTTTCTTTTGTTTTTTTTACATGTTTTTTTGTTTTTTACAAAATTTTTGCTTTTAAAAAGGACGAATTTTCTTTCATTAGGTTATCATAGTGTCGTTCACTCCTATTTTTTTCGCTTCGTGCTCCTCAGTCGAAAACATTCAGTAGTGAAAACAACAGATGTACGGTAGCATGATAATATTGTTCGTTTTCTCGATGCCGCCACTCCTTTTTTTTCGCTTAAGGGTCACTTCGTCGAAAAACAAAAACACTTCCATTGGAATGATCTGAAAATATTCAGGATTTCATCATTTGATCCTGAATTCCCATTCAAATGTCGATAATATACACAATTGACACTTTGATTTGCAACAAAACAAACCAATATGATATTTATGAATGCATCAGAGTAATAGAAATCGTACTTCTTATCATTCAAAACAATTACTTCAACCATCAATGACTTTTCTCACCAGATCCATGTGCAATAAAAGTAAAGCATCAGAAGCACTATTGCTGGATCAGGGTTTTAAAATTGAAATATTTGATAGGATATCAGATGTAGAGGAAAGTTGGACCATCATGTCAGAAGGAAATGATATTTTTTTCAGCCCTGATTTTATTAAAATCATAGAGAACTACCCTGCATCAGATATAGTGCCCTATTACGGGTTAGTAACTTTTGATAACATACCTGTCGGCATAGTTTATTTTCAATCAAAGTATGTCACCCTCAAAGAAAATCTGAGGAAATCTGAACATCAACAAAGGTCATCATTTCAGAAAATCACAGAGCCCATAAAACAAGCAGTAGTCGGCTCTATCAATTTTCAAACTATCATTTGCGGTAATTTACTTTTGACAGGTCGGTATGGATTTTGTTTTAAATCTGAGATATCCAGAGATCAGCAGTTTTATCTTGTTATACAAGCTACTGACCGGCTAAATCAATACCTGAGTAAAAAAGGGATTGCTTCGGGACTCATTCTCATCAAGGACTTTTTCACAGAAGATACTCCCGCAGCAGGTGAATATCATAAAGGCTTCGCAAAGTTTACCGTTCAACCAAAAATGATCCTGGAGATGAAGCCTGAATGGAATACTTTTGATGATTATCTGGAAGATTTAAAATCCAAATACAGAGTCAGGGCCCGAAAGGCAGCACAAAAAGCCGGCGATATCACCAAAAAAGTATTTACTGCTGACGACATAGCAAATCACAGACAGACGATACACGCACTATATAAAAATGTCTCTGATCAGGCCGGATTCAACGCATTTGTACTCCATGAAAGATATTTTGAACAATTGAAAGAAGCCCTCGGAGACAAATTGAAATTGACCACTTACTGGAGAAACGGAAAAATGGTCGCTTTTTTTACAAGTATAAAAAACTATGATGTCCTGGATGCCCACTTTCTGGGATATGAACCCGATGAAAACTATGAATGTCAGCTGTACCTGAATATGTTGTATGATCTCATCAGAGAAGCTATAGACTGCAAAGCGTCCAAAGTGGATATGTCAAGGACTGCCATAGAAATAAAATCAACAGTTGGTGCGGTACCCCACGATATGTACCTGTATCTCAGACATACCAACAAAATTCTTAATAAAACAGTAGAAACTGTGTTGGATTATATAAAGCCTCAGGATGAGTACATCTACAGGAGTCCGTTCAGGGATGAATTGTAGGATTGGATTCATTTATTTTAAGGCTTGTTGATTGTTGTTTATAATATTGATTATCAATTTGATTTTAAATATTATAGAGTTTTTAGTGCACGGGTTTTTGTGCATATTTGTAAAAACGTTTGGACTTAATCTAGTCTTTTGCCTTATGCAGGCGGCAGTTACTTTTTTGCATTTTGCTTACCCTTCTTACCTTGTAATGCCAGCCCAGAAAAAAAGTAACCAAAAAACGCTAGTGCTACAAGAACAAAATAAATACCTATAAAACTTGATCTTATTCCCAATATCAGCGTTGAAAAGCCTCGCCATAGCTATTGCTATGTCTGTGTTTTTCGCCTTGATCTTGAAAATAATCTACTTTTTATTATGTACTTACTTCATTCCTGTAGCACTAGTTCAAAAAAAGGCGATTGCGAAGCACCATTCACTCCAGAGTCAAAATGCTTTTTCTATCGCCTTGATTTTCATTAATTTGAGTTAAATATTCTGCCGTGGCGATAGACGCACTTTTGACTCTTCGTTCATTATCGCTGGTTTTTTGAACAGAATCACACACCAATAGTTGTCTCTAAATAGAAGGATGTTAACTTATTCAGCAGGCCTTACTTACCTTTAAATATTGGTTTTCTTTTTTCCAGAAATGCTGAGGTACCTTCCTTATAATCTTCACTGTTGCCCGCCAGAGTTTGTAATTCATCTTCCAGTGCCAGTTGTTGCTCAAGATTATTGGTCAAAGATTGATTGAGTGCTTTTTTAGTCAGCGCCAGACCATAAGTAGGCATTTGTGCTATTGTCCCGGCCATTTTCAAAACTTCATCCATAAATACTTCATCGGGATAGACTTTGTACACCATATTCATCATGCAGGCGTCACGGGCTGACACTTTTTCGCCGGTCATCATCAGAGCTGAAGCCCTTTGAAATCCTATAAGTCTTGGCAACATAAAAGTACCTCCACTATCCGGTATCAAACCTATCTTGCTGAATGCCTGAATAAATGAAGCAGATTCTGTCACCAGCACAATATCACATGCAAGGGCTATGTTGGCTCCTGCACCGGCAGCGACGCCATTGACAGCCGCAATGACAGGTTTTGAGATGTTTCTGATTCTGGTGATTATAGGATTGTAATGTTCCGTAAGGATTTTATTCAGATCCGGACCATTGGGAGCTGTAGCCTCAGCCAGATCCTGGCCTGCACTGAAGGCTTTTCCACTACCTGCGATGACGAGACATCTTACGGATGCATCCTGTGCGGCATTATCCAGAGCTTCCTGCATAGCCAAAGCCATAGGCCTGATAAAACTATTGAATTTGTCTGGCCTGTCCAGCGTGATGGTGGCAACATTGTGGGTAACCTGGTATTGTATGTTGTTCATTATTTATGGAAGATTGTATTTTTATTAGCTAATGTTATGAATGATATCAATGGCACTTAAAATAATCAAAAGGCTCCAGACAATCGTTGCATTTGTACAATGCCTTGCAAGCTGTAGAACCAAACCTGCTGATCAACTGTGTATCCACAGATCTGCATTGAGGACAAATTACTTCCAGGGTTTTGCCGGTCAAAAAGCTGTGATCTGAAGATTTTTGTGCAGGCGGTGCGATACCATATTCGAGCAGTTTCTGCCTGCCTCCTTCAGTAATCCAGTCCGTCGTCCATGCCGGCTCGATCAAAGAGATGATCTCTACATCCGCTACACCGTAATCCTGCAAAGCAGATTTAATATTTACTTCTATCATATCCATTGCAGGACATCCGTTGTAGGTGGGCGTAATGAAGACTGATAATCTTCCATTTGGGTCAATGGAAACATCTCTGAGTATCCCTAAATCTGCGATGGTGAGGACAGGTATTTCAGGATCTGTTACTTCTTCCAGTATTTTGTAAATTTGTGCAGAGGTCATACTACAATCGGTTTACTAAATATATAGCCATAATACCTGAAAAACAATAATGCCCATATTTTCCCGGTAATGATGCCAAGTATTGCTCCACCCAATATATCCAAAGGAAAATGTACTCCCACATAGACCTGCGCCAATCCTACCAGAAATGCCCAAAACCAGCACCATGGCTTTATCTTTTTGATATATCTCCCCAAAGTAAGAACTAAAAAAGTAGCCATCGCAAAATGATTGGAAGCATGATTGGATGTAAAACTGTACCCTGAGCCACATTTCACTCTTTCTATCACATGCATGTACTCTGTATTACACGGACGCACGCGCTGTACATTTTTTTTGATCAGTTTAGCACTGATCATATCTGATGATGACACAGTCAAAATGAAGAAAATGACAAACCAGTATGCATTTCGCCCATAATTAAAAAATACAAAACCTATGATAAATATATACAATGGTATCCAGAATAGTGGTTCGCGCACCCATGGCAACAATGTATCAAATATGACATTTGACATAGCAGAATTGACCAATTCAAACAACTCAATGTCCCACTGTATGAGATTCATAAATATTTTCTTACCATTTCTACATCATAAACACCGACACAAGGTAGATGTTTTGAAAATAAATCCTGATTTTTTTGCGTTATTCAATTTAAAGTTAGTGAAAAACTAATACATTTGTATTATGCCAATGATAGTAAACATATTGAACATATTGTTATTTCAGATTGTATTGATCAATGGCTCATGTTACGGTCAGTCTTCTGTATTGTACAGTGAAATTGATAAGATCATCAGATACGATACAGATATCGACATGAAAAAAACTCCGGGCTACATTATTGGTGTATTTGACAATGATTCTACCTATTTTTTTTCGTTTGGTACAAAAATCCTGAAAGATAAAGTCGATATCTCAAAAGACGACATTTTTGAATCAGGAAGCATCAGTAAACTATTTACAGCCGCACTCATCAGTATACTCAGTGCTGAAGGTAAAATAGATATCACCGAAACAGTCAATAAATATCTCCCGAAACAATATGTCAACCCGAGGCTGTCCGATCTCACCATATCGGATCTTGTCCATCATCAGTCCGGATTGCCCAGGAGGCCATTATACTTTGGTAAAAAAGAAAAGTCATTACAAAATCCATACGCTAATTACTCGGACAAGGATTTGCTGGAATTTTACAGAGACTATATTCCTGATCGTAAAACTTTTGAATACAGCCATACCAATTATGCTCTCTTGGAGATGATCATCCAAAGTATCTCCGGAGTAGCTTATCAGGACCTGCTAAACGAAAAAATATTCAGCCCATTAAAAATGGCCCATACATTTGCTGATTTTCCTGAAGAAAAACTGAGTCTCCTTGTTCCCGGTTATGACAGAGCTCAGAAAAAAGTAAATCCCTGGACTTTTGCATCATTCAAAGGTTCTGAAGCAATAAAAACTTCACCAAACGATATGATTACCTTCCTGAAAGCCCATGTAAATTTGACAGGGACATATCTGGACACCATCTTAGGCAACAATCTGAATACTTTAGCCATGCCCGGTTTTAATGAATCATTGGCTATCAGTATGGGGTGGTACAATTTCAGCAAAAACAAACTGAATGTTTTTATGCATACCGGCAATACATCAGGTCACAATGCTTTTGCGGCGATGGTCAGGGAAACTAAAACCGGTGTTGTGATTTTTTCAAATTCATCTATCGGAACTCAGGACCTTGGATTGCAGATACTTAGACTGATCAACTACAACTGGAAACGTGTCAATAGCTGATATGGAAAATAATAAACTAAAAACACTCTCGTGGGATGATTTCAAAAGCCTGGGAAATCCCGACAATGCCCCTGAAATGCCGGAAGAAAATGAAAAAAACACTATTAAACCATATGACCATATACTACGCATCCACCTGGACAAAAAACAAAGAGGTGGCAAAGAAGTGACTTTGATACGTGGGTTCAAAGGCAGCGAGGAAGCATTGGAAGATCTTGGAAAAATGCTGAAGTCAAAATGTGGTGTTGGTGGCAGTGTCAAAGATGGAGAAATTTTACTGCAGGGCAACCACAGAGACAAAGTACTCAAATTGCTTTTGGATATGGGATATAAACAGACAAAAAAAGCCGGTGGATAGCACGATTTAAAAAATTACCTGATTGTCTTCATATGTGTCGGGTATCGTTTTCTTATCCTCATCATCATAAAATCTTTCACCAAAATTATAAGGTGATGGTTCGCCGTATCTTATCACTTGATAGACCATCCAAATGATGCATACATTCAGAATAGAAAACAACAGCATGATCAGACTTAGATCGGTATCAAATCCACATAAAAAAATGAAAAATAGAAAAAATGATGTTGTAAAAGCTGTGGGGAACTGAACGTTTTTCATGATGATAAACCTTTGATCATCAGGCAAACAATGATCATTTTAAAAGGTTCTATACCGACGATAATTTTCTTTTAAAAAATTATGTCTTCATTATAAAGACGATAAATGTCTTTAAAGAAAAGCTTGCTTCGTCCTTACTCAAAATTAGTAAGTTGACTAAGGATTTTCTTTTGCGGACCAATATATTTTGAGTATAAAAAACGCCCAAATTATAATTGGGGCTCCTCTACATCTTGTAAGATGCCTGTTTCTTTCCCAAAATAATCTACAAACATCTGCATTTCACTTGCCAGTTTATTATTGCCTGTTGCTCTGAAATAGGTATCTGTAAGAGATTTTAAGTGCTGAAATATGAACCTGTCCATCTCCACTACCTGCATCTCTGTGGTCCATAAATCAATCTTGAATGTATCCTTATATTCTTTGTCAAACAGCACCAGCATCATGGCTTTACATTCAGTGTAGTTTTGGCCTTCAGGATTATCATCACTTTTCCAATGAATAGATTCAGGGTGTTTGTCCTCATTCAGCCCTATTTCAATTTCTATTTTTGATTTTTTTACTATTTGCTTTTTCAAAATAAATGTCTTTTTTAGTATCTGCGATTATAAAAAATATTGATTTCCAATTTTCTTATCACGTTGGGAGTTCCATTTCAATATGACATTGCTGCGGTTTCTAATTTACGCTTTTAATTATTTGCGGTAAACAATAATCTGTCAGATTCATAAATACTTTTGCCGGGAATCCCTTTCTGGCTGATTTTCAGCATCGCTTCAGCTACATCTGATGCAGTTATTGGTTTATACTTTTTTAAAGGACCAATTAATAAGCCCGAAAAAAAATTTGAAAATGTGATGGCCATTTTTTCTCCAAATCTGCTTTCCTTCCTGTCACCTATTAGTAGTGACGGTCTGATGATAGACAAACTATCAAAACCCATCTTTGCCAAGGCATTTTCAACTCTACCCTTCACTTTTGAGTAATAAACCAAAGATTTTTCATCTGCCCCCATGGAAGAAATCAGCAAAACTTGCCTCACTCCATTTGCCTTTGCTATGGAGGCAACATTTACAGTATAGGTAAAATCTACTTTATAAAAAGCTTCTTTGCTGCCGGCCTTTGCCATCGTGGTGCCCAAACAAAGGAAAATATCATCACCTTTTATATGATCCGATATTTTTTCCAAATGATCAAAATCAACAATCACTTGTTCCAGTAATGGGTGAGAAATTTTTAAAGGTTTTCTTACAAAAGCCGTTACACTGTGATAAAAGCCGGATTCAAACAACTTATTCAATAAAACAGAACCCGTAAGACCGGTACTGCCAAATACTAAAGCGGATCTTTGGCTCATTTCAATGCATTTTCAAGGTCGTGGATGATATCATCAACATCTTCTATACCTACCGAGAGTCTGATCAGTCCATCGGTGATGCCATTTGCCTCCCGTTGTGCTTTGTCCACATTGAGATGCGAACTGGTAGCCGGATGCAGCACCAATGTATCCACATCACCCAGTGTAGGAGCCATAGAACAAAATTTCATTTTGTTGATCATCTTCAAAACCTGGGTAAGGCTTCCATCAACTTCAAAACTGAGCATACCACCAAACTGTTTCATCTGTCTGGATGCCACTTCATGGTATGGATGATCAGGAAGTCCGTTGTAGTTGACATTTATGACTTTAGGGTGTTTACTCAGATATGTAGCCACAGCCATCGCATTTTCAGAGTGTTTTTTCATCCTGAGTGCGAGTGTTTTCAGACCGTTGTTGATCAACCATGCATCCCAGGCATTGCAAGTACTTCCCAGGAGTTTTAGTGTCGTCCAAACCTGCTTTTTATATTTTTCATCATGCCCTATGATCACACCGGAAATAGAATTGCCATGACCATTGAGATATTTAGTGGTAGAGTGGATGACAAAGTCAACGCCTAATGCAAGCGGTTGTTGTATGATCGGGGTACAAAATGTATTGTCCACGCAGGTGATGACGCCATATTTTTTTGCCAATCTAGCCATTTGGCTCAGATCGATACACTTCATAGTAGGATTTGCAGGGGTTTCAAGATATAGTAACCTGATATTTCTATTGGTCTGGAGTAAATATTCCACCTGATCAAGGGCAGTCAAATCAGTAAATATCGTTTTTATACCACTATGAGCCATCACTTTGAGCAAAAGTTCTGTAGTACCTCCATATAGATCTCCCTGAGTGAGGATGGTTTCGCCGGATTTCACCAATGACAAGATCACTGTAGAAATCGCCGACATGCCACTGCTCGTAAGGTAACCATAAGCATTCAAACCTGTTCCAAACGCTTCCAGGTCAGCAAGTTTCTGACTTACTGTGTCTATAGTCGGATTGCCATACCTGCTATATACATGTCCGGACGTTTTTCCGGTAAATATATCAATACCCTGTTCCATATTTTCAAATTCAAATGAAGAAGTCGCATATATGGGTAACTGGTGTGGACTCGTGGTTCTCTTTTCTTTTAACTCCTTGACGCACAGAGAGTCAATGCTTATTTTTGGACTGCTCATTATTTCCTTTTTTTTTCGCAGCACAAAGGTAAGAGAAATCAGGTGATGAATTCAGAAAAAAGGAAGGAACAATCTTAACAGGGGGAAAGGGCGGGGGCCAGTTTGGCCTGCCCCCGGGGGGGGGGGGGGGGGGTGGTCAAGAAGGGTTAATTTTTTTTACTTTTTTTTTTTTTGGGGGGGCTTATTTGGGGTATTTAGGTATAAGTAAAAATTTACTGAGAGATGTCAATAGAATGTTTAATTTGAATCTTCCCTGCATGCACATTCGTGGTGTTCATTGATGTATTCTATGCTTGATTTGCATAGTTTTTCCAAAATGCTGATATCAATGTCATCCAGTTTTTTGATATAAATACAAGCTTTGCTTTTTTTAAATTTTCCCAAATGGTCGAGCAATTGTATCTGCGCCTCTACAGGAGAAAAAACATACAGAGAAAACGCAGTCTTGCGCGGTGAAAACCCGATCAATGGTGAATCCCCTTCATGGCCACTGGCATACTTGTAATGATAACTGCCGAATCCTATGATCGTAGGGCCCCACATTTTGGGAGGAAATCCTGACCACTCACTCATCATGTCGATGAGCTTAAAGCTATCGGATTTTTTCTTATCATTTTCCACAAATGAATGAATAAAATGGTCAACGCTGATATCCGTTTCTTTGGTTTTATTTTCAGCCATTGTTATTTAAAGTATTGACTTTGCAAAAATAAATTTTATTATTCTTCTTTTTCCTGATTTTTTCAGATTAGTTGGATTCATAATTGACAATTTTAACTTCTATTTAGTATCAAAGTATTGAACTTTTAAGTTGCTTTTATATTTGTAATGGAGTAATCGTAGGAAAACAATAGGAATGGACTCTAAAAACATTGGTACTTCGCCAAAATATACATTTTATATGTACACGACAATAATATTCTGTGTCTGGCAAGTTAATCTTAATAGCCAATCCAAAGTCAATTTTCTTGAAGCAAATATCACACTGAATCAAGCTGTAGGATTTTTTGCCAGAAATATCCCGCAGCCTAAAATAGGATTTGAAGCCGGGACCCTTCGACAAGTAAAAATAAAAAGCCCGTTATTTTGGGGTATCAGTGGATATTATCACACATTGGGCAGTAGTCCTACATTTACCATTTCAGAGCAATTAGATTTCAATTGGGTAGATTTTGACTACAAGACGACCAGCCACCTTTTGGGGTTTAATGGGAAAATGCGCTTCTATCCCAATCTGCCCCTGGGTAAAACAGAGTTCTATGCCGAAGCCATTTTGGGGTATAAATGGTTGTTTACCACTACCAATAAAACCCTGAGCAGCGATTCTGAATCTTCAGATTCCAATATGGAAAAGGGCAGCCTATCCTTGACATACGGAGCCGCAGCAGGTATCAATTATCCCTTGACTCCATCTCTTTACCTGAATATCAGAGGCAACTTTCTACCCGGACTGAGCAATGAGTATTTCATCTTAAACCAAAATAAACAAGTAAAGACATCTACTCTGGATCTCTTTGATCTTAAAAGAAGTACAACAGATCTGGTGCGATGGGACTTCGGGGTGACATGGAGATTTACGGGTGATGATGACTGATTACAAAACATCTGACATCCTTTCACCGTTAGAACTCTTTAGTTTAACCAATTCAAAAGTATGTCATCCATAAAAAGTACGGACCTCGAACCATCTGATGAACTTTATGTCCACCAACAAATCATATGTGATCCCAAACAGGCACAGATACGCATTGACAAATTTCTGATAGACAGGTTGCAAAAAGTATCCAGAAACCGTATTCAAAATGCCATCAAGATTGGTTGTATCCTGGTAAATCAAAAAGAGATCAAATCCAACTACAAAGTAAAACCCGGTGATGAAATATCTCTGGTACTTCCGTCCAATCCTGACGAAGAAACACCTTTACTACCCCAATATATCCCGCTTGACATCTTCTATGAAGACGAACACTTAATGGTCATCAATAAACCTGCTGGTCTTGTAGTACATCCTGGTACCGGCAACACCACCGGAACACTTGTGAATGGACTTTTATATCATTTTCATCATTCTGATTTACCTCTGCTCAAAGGCAATAAAGAAGACAGACCCGGATTGGTGCACCGCATAGATAAGGATACATCAGGCCTGATCCTGATTGCCAAAACTGACTTTGCCATGACCCATCTTGCCAAACAGTTTTTTGATCATACCGTCGAAAGAGAATATATTGCCTTAGTGTGGGGAGATATCACCACTGAGCACGATACAATTGTGGGTTATATAGGAAGACATGAAAAAGACAGGATGCAGATGGCTGTGCATCAGGATGAAAACAGAGGCAAACATGCGATCACGCACTACCAGGTTGTAGAAAGGCTATACTATGTCACACTTGTAAAATGTCATCTTGAAACAGGTCGTACACATCAGATCCGGGTGCATATGAAACACATAGGGCATACATTATTCAATGACTCCAAATATGGCGGAGACCAGATTCTGAAAGGCACTATTTTTAATAAATACAAACAGTTTGTAGACAATTGTTTGGAAATCATGCCACGTCAGGCGCTTCATGCCAGATGTATAGGTTTTGTTCATCCGGTCACCGAAGAAAAACTATATTTTGAATGCGACTTACCCGACGACTTTCAGGGTGTACTCACAAAGTGGAGAAATTATATCAATACGAGAAAGGAAATCTTGGGTGATGATTAACACATTAGTAGCAACTCATAACAATAGAGTTACCGATCCGGAGAATAATTTTTGATTTCCATCCTTCATTTTGATATTGGCAATATAAGCATAAACTCCGGTTAAGGCCATTCCAAATTTATTTTTACCATCCCAGCCATCACCTGAATAAATTTTTTGTCCCCATCTGTCATAAATACTGATGATGACGTCTTCGATAGCTTCTTCGTTGCTGTTAAAAGTAAAAATATCATTTTGGCCATCACCATTCGGAGAAAAGATGTTTGGAAAATAAAATTTATAATAATCAAGCCGGAGCAATACGATACTATCACAACCTATGCCAGACTCTAAATGCACAATATATTCTCCTTTATACCTGAATTTTTGGTTTCCCAATTGATAAGTGGTTCCTTCAAATATTTTAGCTTGTGTGGTATCAGAAATTTCACCTAAAACTTTTAATTCCAACTGAACCATGCTGTCACAATTATTTTTTGACTTGAATTGATGGGTATAACTTCCTCCTTCAGTTAGCACCCTATTGCCAAACTTGTAGCTGTCATCATTGCAGATAGTTTTGGTGACACTATTCTGGAATGTGGGAATGGTGTGTTCATATACATCTGTCAGTTTGCAGGAAATACCATCCAGAATCCTGACCTGATATGGGCCTTCTCCATACATCTTTGATAGTTTTGGATTGGTCTCACCCAAAAGTGCAATGCCATTCTTATACCATTGGTAGATCAATGAAGGTCTTGATGGCACTTCAAGTAAAAAATTATGAGAGCATGGATGTTGCACCTCATTGATCTTAAATTCAAAGGACTCGAAATCAGCCAAAACCAAATTGTCAAAATAGTAATAAGTATTGACCGGACTCGGAACTTCAGGGCAATCAGGCCCTATAGCTATGGCCACTATGTCTTCATTGGGTGTAGTGGAAATAGTTGTTCTTAACCAGATATTTTGATTACCTCCGCTTACATAAGTGGAGCCTAATCTTACCCAACCCGAGCCATTGGTAGGGCATCCAAGACCCTGATTTCCAACCCCAAATGGCAGATTTTTACAATCGGTAGTACCGAATAAAGTGACATTAATGGGAGGAGAATACAAATCATTGACAAAACCTATATAAAAATCAAACAGGTACTTATTACTTTTTTCAAGTGGCTTGAGCAGACAGGCACCTGCATATTCCTTCCAGTTGCGATCCGGACTTCCACCATTACCTCCTACCCTTCCATCTCTGAAACCAACAAATCCCTCACCATCAGGCAATGGCCGAGGTGGTGGAAATTCAGGCCATCCCATCCAGCCACATAAATTAAGATAATCAGTGGTAGGTTCAGATGCCTGGATCCACCCATGAGCGCAATTTAATTGACTTCTGCCCGATGGACAACATTTTTTATCTTCAAATGAAGGATTGGGAATCAGTGACTCCGGTTTTACAATCTGACAAATGCAATCTTGGTCATTGATATCTATCAACCCGTCATCATCATCATCTTTGGCATTGTCACAAATTTCGGCCATGATTGATTTGGATAAAGTAAGGTCATACGTGCCATCCATCCAACATAGAGAAGTCAGACATAACCACTTGATGGTAAAAAGAGCAGCATTCGATCCAAATGGAAACCAATTCATCAAATATCTCAGGTTGTTGCAATTAATTATTGCCAAAATATGGATAATTTTAATTTTTCAACACTTTTATATGCATTTTTTTAGAATTTGCCATTTATTTTGTCAGTTCTATTGATAACACCCATGTAATATTTTAAAAAAAATGGTATAATGAATAACACATCATCACTTTCTGCCAGAATTTTATCCATTGACATTATGCGAGGATTGGCACTCTCAAATGATTCTACTCCTGAAATAAATACTTTGTAATAATCAAAAGCTTTTCATCTTAATCCTTAAGGTATTTGATTATCAATGCAATAATAACATATTTTTTTCCATTCTTTTCGTCAATTGCTTTTGGAGTGTAGTCAAAATATAAAAATACTCACCTACACAGGCCTGTAGTTATCGCCCGAAGCCATCGTTTTTGCAACAAGTCTATCCACCAGCTTATCCGGCAGATATTGCGAAAGCAATTTGAACATCAATTTTTTGCTATGTACAAGATACCTGGTAGCAGGGTCTTTAGATTGTATTATTTTTATAATCAATGTGGTGATATCTTCAACAGGCAATGCAGATTTTTCAGCGTTGGCGATCATTTTGTCAGCCGCAGATAGAATCTCACCATACTCAGTATCTTTATACTTGTCGAGCGAACCCAGGCTTTTTTTCCAAATGGCGGTTTTAATCGGACCAGGCTCGATAGCTACCACCTTGATACCAAACATAGCCAGCTCGCGCCGGTATATATCTGTCATACTCTCTAAGGCATGTTTTGAAATACAATAAGCACCATTGAACGGCGCATTGAAAAGCCCCGACACAGAACTGATATTGATCATTCTTCCCGGTTGAAATCTTTTATCAACTCCCAAATATGGCAATAAAAGGTTGGTAATTCTCCTCACAGACTTGACATTGACATCCAGCTGATTTTCAAAATCTTCTTCTGAAAGATGCTGCAGCGGCCCGGGCATAGCAACACCTGCATTATTGATAAGGCAAGTGAGACCATCTTCTGAAAGCAAAGGAAAAACAGACTCTATAGCGATCCTGCATTTGTCTATATCCCTGACATCAAACTCAAGAATCGTGGCATTTTCCTTAAATATAGACCTGAGCCTCTCAGCATCTTCTCGCTTGCGCACTGTCCCAATGACATGATACCCCAAAGCATACAATTTGGCAAATGCATCGTATCCGATGCCTGTAGAAACTCCTGTGATCAATATTGTTTTCATAAAAAAGGGTTTGATGTATGGTGATAAATGGAATTTAGAAAAATAAAAGTAAAAGTAAAATATCTGCAAAATGTTGGCCAATTTCTATAGGCTGATCTCTAAATGCCGCAAAATAAAACAGAATCATACGAAATGTATATATTTACCGAAAATTTTCCAAATGCGCCAATTTATAGTTTTGGTTTTTATCTTATCGTTTGCTACAGCAGGCATGTCTCAGCAGACATCTTTTAAGATCATGACTCAGGAACAAAGATCTGTCTGGGTAGATAGTATGCTGGAATATAGAATAGAAAACATGTTGCCCGATCTCATGAGACGTAGTGGGATAGATATGTGGATCATCATATCCCGGGAGTACAATGAAGATCCTGTCATGAAGACGATGTTGCCTTCATCGTGGTTGTCAGCCAGAAGACGTACCATTATGGTATTTTACGATCCCGGGGAAGGTAAAAAACTGGAAAAAATTGCTATCGCAAGATATGATGTGGGCCGATTGCTCAAAGGAGAGTGGAACCTCGATGTCTATCCCGATCAGTGGGAAGCCCTTGTCAATGTGGTCAAAAAATACAATCCCAATAAAATAGGTATCAATACCTCCGAGCATTTTGGCCATGCTGATGGACTTGTTGCCACCGAAAAAGAGCACCTACTCAGAGCACTGCCGCAAGAATTTCACCCAAAGATAGTATCTGCAGAAAATCTTGCCATCGGCTGGCTGGAGACACGCAGCAACATGGAAATAGAATTTTATAAAGAACTGTGTGCTCTTTCCCGAAGTATCATCATGTGTGGTTTTGACCCAAAATTCATCAAAACCGGAAAAACCACCACCGACGACATTGTATGGCGACTCCGTCAGTTAGTCACTGACATGGGTCTCGATGCGTGGTTTCACCCTACGGTGTCGGTGCAGAGAGAAGATAAAACCAACTTTGACCATTTACGCAGCTTTTCCGGGAGGCCCAAAGGGCAAGTGATACAGCATGGCGATCTGTTGCATGTGGATTTTGGAATTACTTACAACAGACTCAACACCGACCAGCAACAACACTTCTATGTACTCAAGCCAGGCGAAAAAGACATCCCGCCAAGCATACAGAAAGCCTTTGCAACCGCCAATAGACTGCAGGACATCCTTACAGATCAGTTTGCACTATCCCGATCGGGAAATGAAATCCTTGCACAGGCACTCAGCAAAGCTAAGGAAGAAGGCATCACAGCATCTATATATACCCATCCTATCGGATTTCATGGTCATGCCGCAGGACCAACTATCGGTATGTGGGACCAGCAAGGCGGCGTAAAAGGCCCCGGCGACTACATCGTATATCCCAATACCGCTTACTCCATAGAACTCAATGCTGCATCAGAGATACCCGAGTGGGGCAAAGTCATCCGCATCATGCTCGAAGAAGACGGATACTACGATGGAAAAACTTTTTCTTATCTGGCAGGAAGGCAGCTCAAGGTATATCCACTGTGGTTGAAATAATTTTCTTATATCCGTGATCTAATGCAGTTTGTCGTAGCGTCCCGCTACGATACCACATCACAAGGCATCCAGCCAGCATTGTTAATGATCGTTTTTTTGTACACTATCATGCAAGATGCCTGCTGATACTGCATCGTAGCCAAGGAAGCTCAAGCATAGCTTGACGCGGTACAACGAACGAAGGTTGAAATAATTTTCATACATCTTAGATCTAATATGTATTATATATGTAACGAATAAATATGTAAAAAAATAGTTGCAAAATATTTTACAATGTGTTATTTTTACACAATGTATGATCACATTGTCATACTATTAACTAAATTTATTAATCATTAAAAGCACACTGAGTTATGAGAAAGTTATTGATTATTTTTTTTACATCACTAATAATTAATCAGGATTTACCCAATCTTACACAAATCATCAGATTCTTAGTTACTCAGGAAGTAATGCTAATATTAGAGTTTGGGTTTCGGCATCAACATCTTTTGGCATGGGAGTATCAGGAGGATTATCAACTGATGGAGGAGCAAATTATCCTTATGGTTGGGGGCCATTTAATAACAATGTTTCAAACCCTGGGCCTGGAAGTGGAACATGGTACAGAGATTTCACTTTACCAACAAGTTCAACAAATATTGGAAGTGAATTTAAAATTTGTGATTTTGGAACAACTAACAATTGCTCCCCGAGTGGATCAAATTTTACTCCTGGTACAATCTCTGGTCCTTTACCTATTGCTTTAAAAAATTTCGAAGTTCAAAATATTCAAAACAATATTAAAATGTATTGGTCCACCGCTTCAGAAACCAACAATGACTACTTCGAGATTCTCCACAGCACCACAGGGAAGGACTTTCAGGTCATCGGCATGGTCAAAGGTGTCGGCAACAGCAATACTATACAGCAATATCGCTTTACTCACGAAAATCCTGCTCGTGGAAGATCATTCTACAGGCTGCGTCAGGTGGACTATGATGGTAAGTATGAATACTCACCTGTGAGATCAGTGGTTTCTGACCTGAAGATCAAAGAGATACACATAGCACCCAATCCTGCATCAGATCTCGTCTCCATCATCCATGATGGCAGCAGTTCGACATTTGATATCAGTATCAAAGACATCACAGGAAGGACGATCATTGATTATAAAAACTACAGTGCTGAGACTTTGGACATCTCTCCATTGTCATCCGGCTTATATACCATCACTATCATAGCTGATGGTGTGGCCACCACTCAGAGATTGATCAAGGAGTAAGTTTCCCTTGTCATTATAAAAAACAAAAGCGGTGTAAGTCTTCAATAGATTTACATCGCTTTTTCAATTAATGTGGCTCAATTTATATTTTTAACGCCAGTTTGTCGTAGCGTCCCGCTACGATACCCTATCACAAGGCTTCCAGCCTGCATTGTTAATGGTTTATCACAATTTTTGATCTTTCTTTTTACCAGTTCTCTTCTTCCTTCAGAAACTACAATTTGGTAAACCTTTACATTCAGGTCTTTTTTTTGTATACTCTCAGGCAAGATGCCTGCTGATACTGCATAGTAGCCAAGAAGCTCAAGCATAGCCTTGACGCGGTACGACGAACGAGGGTCTCTTTTCTAACACCTAACACCTAACACCTAACACCTAACACTTCTTAAAAACACCTACCTCACATCCAGTAACGCCAAAACACCCAACGTCAAATCTCCGTATGGAAGTCCTTTTGATTTTTGGTAGTCAATGACTGAGAGTTGTGTTGCCTGATCATACTGCCCATTGGCTGAAAGTGGATATCCTTGTTTGATCAAAGCCTGCTGGAGCAAGGTGATGAGTTTTGGTGTACGGTTACGAGGGCAAACTATCCCTTCAGTCATTGTTGATGCTTCTTTTACAGTAACATTGACTTTTTCTTTTCTTATATCATATTCCTGTGTATTGTCAGGGTTTGGTAAGGTATAAAGATTCATAGTGATCGGTGGAATTTCCTGGACGACCTGAGTCATACAATCTTCAGGATTAGGTTTATCACAATCTTTGATCTTTCTTTTTACCAGTTCTCTTCTTCCTTCAGAAACCACAATTTTGCTAACCTTTACATTCAGGCCCGTAGTATCTGACCCCGTAAAAATATAATGAGTTTTCTCTACTGTCTGTATGACAGGGTCCATTTTCAAATCAGCGGTACATCTGGCATTTCTTGATGACTGCCCGAGACAAACTACTGTCATACAAATACTTACAAATACTAAAATTGGGTTTTTCATTTTGTTTACAGGTTAATTACACATATAAAAAACAAAAATACGATTTAATGTCATGTGTACAAGATTTATGTGGAATATTTTATAAAAAATTTATATATGATATGATGCTCTCATATCATTCAGCATTTATCTTTGCACCATATTACATTATTATGAAGCACATTCCATCCATCATTTTTGTCATTTTCAGCTTATCGATTTTTATGTCATGTGCCACAAAAAAAGAAGTGGTTTATGTGCCGGTAAAATCACCTGACATCGTTAAAAATTTTTATACAGATATCGTCATCAACTATAAACTGGATAAATCAGGCATTATTGATACTTTTAATAATGCTATTTCGGATGTTTTTAAAAGTAATTTTGATATACCGGAATACGATGTAAAAATGACTCTGAGTAAACCAAAGTCTGCTGCAGTGGAGATAGAAGGCAAAAGCATTTTGGTAGTGGTACCAGTGACCGTCAATGTTGAGAAAAAAACATTTCTCACAGATCTTAAGGCCAAAGGTACATTGGAAATGAGTTTTGTCACCGACTTAGACATGGATAGTATGTGGAATATGAAAACGAAAACAAGCCTGTCATTTCACAGATGGATAGAAAAACCAAAACTTTCAGTCGCTGGTCTCAACATCCCTATCGAAAATATCTCTGACATCATACTGAAGAAAAGTAAACAAAAAATCGAAGAAAGTATAGACCAATCTGTGAATGACAACTTTTCAGTGAGACAAAAAATGAAAGAGAATATGGCTATGTTTGATCAGCCGATGCTGATGGATTCAGCTGCATGGCTCAATATCAAACCAGAGCTGATTCATCTCAATAAAGTGCGCAATGGAAGAGTTACTTCTTCCGGCAAGATTGGCATAAAAGGATATTCCACATTTTCAACCTACAAGCCAAAGGCCAATCTGGTAAGTCAAAATCTGCCAAAACTGTTTTGGTCAGAAGAAATTCCGGATAGCTCCATCTTCAGGATAGTGAGCAACATAAGGATGGCCGATATCAACCCTATCATAAAATCCAATCTGGATGGAAAGACCTTTACCACTGGAGACAAATCCATCACACTCAGCAATATCATCACCAATTGCGACTATGAATTTCTCAGGGTAGTCACAGATATCTCAGGCTCGGCCGACGGCACACTTATCATCAAAGGCAAACCAAAATATGATGCCCTTGCCAATAGTTTTTATATGGATAATGTAGATATACAGTTCAAAACAAAAAATGTCATCCACAAAGCAGCTGCATGGATCGCTGAAGGTAAAATCCGCAACGAACTGGAAAGCAAAATGAAATTTAATGTCAATGAATCTTTGAAAGAAGTACAAAAAAATATCGATGCACAACTCAAAGAGTTCAACTCTACCTATGATATGGAAATGAAAATAGGTATTGGTGGTGCTGATGTAGAAAGTTTCCAGCTGAAGCCCGGAGAGATAGAAGCATTGATGAAGACAAAATTCTACCTCGAAGTCAGAATCAAGGATTTCAGGTCATTTGGGAAATTTTGACATCATTTGGTACACTCCAGCTTTGCTATCATTTTCTTTTCAATATAGCCTTATTAATTTCTTTGACCAATCCTGGCCCCTCATAAATCATACCGGTATACACCTGAATCAGTGAAGCACCGGCTTTAAGTTTTTCCAGGGCATCAGTTGGTGTCGTTATTCCTCCTACTCCTATGATTGGAACTCTGCCTTCGGACTTCTGTGAAATGTACCTGATGACTTCTGTTGATCTGTCGCGTAAAGGAGCTCCGCTCAATCCACCCATTCCGATTGACGTAATATCTTCTGTCAGATTACCTCTGTCCAAGGTAGTATTGGTAGCTATGATTCCATGAATACCGGTTTCACGAACGATATCTATGATATCATCCAGCTGCGTATCAGTAAGGTCCGGTGCTATTTTTAGCAGGATAGGTTTGGGTTTTTCCTTTTTATCATTTGCTGCTATCAGTACAGAAAGGAGTTGTGTCAATGGTGCTTTTTCCTGCAATTCCCTTAAACCCGGGAGTATTGGGAGAACTGACATTAACAACAAAATAATCCACCAGATCAAATAAAGCTTCAAAACAGATCACATAATCATCCGTAGCATTTTCATTGGGTGT
The DNA here is from genome assembly GCA_016718205.1 of Saprospiraceae bacterium. Taxonomy (GTDB): domain Bacteria; phylum Bacteroidota; class Bacteroidia; order Chitinophagales; family Saprospiraceae; genus OLB9. The sequence continues at coordinate 60,652 of JADKEB010000014.1, read as the reverse complement.
GATTTTATTCTTTCCGATGTTGCCACCTATAAGAATGGTGTTATTTTTTCTGTTTCTGAGTCTGGACACCATAGCACCCACTCCATCATTATTGAAACCCATACGGTTGATAAGACCCAGGTCTTGTGGCAGTCTGAATAGTCTGGGTTTGTCATTACCTGGCTGTGGCAGAGGTGTCACTGTTCCTATTTCAATAAACCCAAAACCTAAATGGGACATCGTACCGAAGTACTTTCCATCTTTATCAAAACCTGCAGCAAGACCAACAGGATTTGGAAATTCCAATCCCCAAAGATGCACCTTGAGTTTGGGGTCATCGATGAAATAAAATTTTTTAAATAATGTAGCACATCCGGGAATGCTGAGAATCAAATTAAAAATTTTGATGGTGAGCTGATGGGCCGCCTCGGGTTCCAATAAAAAAAGAAGTGGTTTGAATAATAATTTATACATTATGTAAATATTTCAATTATTAGGCAATGGTATTTTGTATTAAACCAATAAAAAGCTTAATTGCCTTTATCATATACATCTATAAGGCTGAAATCAAGTATGGTCGTATTATGTTTTTCATCCGGCCGATACATTATTTTAAATCTTGCATTCCATATGATTTCGTTATTTAAGTAGGATGTTCTGGTGATCACCTGGTTGGAATAAATCTCATCAAATCCTTTCACAAAAACCATAATTTCAAACGGGGTAATTTTCATATCATTTTCATCAATTCCCCATAAAGGACTTTGTTCATTGACAGGATGCACTATGGTCCAACTTAAAGACAATAAATTTATTCGATTGATCACGGTATCAAGCTGATAAAACTTATTGACCATTTCACCATTTTCTTCTTCTTTGATGGCCAGAAGCAGTTTTACTTCGATATCAGATATGTTATTATTTTTGAATGAAGCCAATCTCAACATCAATGCTTTACCATCTTTAAAAGGGGAAATAAGGGCGTTTTTGCTAAATTTGATATGAGACTCCGGCTTTGAAAATCTTGCAAAAAACAATCCTGTAGCAATCGCAAAACTCAGCAAACCAATGAATGCTTCAAAAGTCGCAATAAAACTTGTAAAATGTCCTACCGGGCTTATCCTGCCATACCCTACTGTGGTAAATGTCTGTGCTGAAAAGAAGAACATTTCCAAAAAATCCTGAACAGCGTTTCCCCTTTCGACACCACTCAGGTATTCAATGCCTATAGTGGCGTAAATCAGAGTAAAAAACAAGTTTAGCAGTAGGTAAACTGCAAAAACCAATAACAGAAATTTGCCTGTGGACATCTGGATCAAAGTATGATACCAACTGATATTTTCCAACCATCCTAATCCCGTTTTCTTAACATTGGGTACTCCTGATTTTGTATAATATCTGCCACTGTTATCTTTGCTATGCGCACCAAATCCGGTGGTTTCATCAGATTTCAAACGTCTGTTAAGTCTTCGTAACATGTCATCCAGAATTTAAAATTAATTTCTAATCAGAGTTAATATCAATCTGCAAGTAGGCCCCTTTTGCATTGGCATCAGTGACAAATTGTGGTTTTCCTCTTATGATGTCCAATGATTGAAATATTAGTTCACCGGCAAGTGTGCCTGCTTTAAAAAAATTTCTCCTTAACATGAAGTGGAAATATCGGTTTTGATAGTAAAATCTATAATATCATCAATGTACCCCATTGCGAGACCTGTCACCGTATCCGCACATCCATAGTAGATTGCGATTCTGCCATTTTCGTCGTGCAGTGATGCACATGGAAACACCACATTGGGTACATCGCCGATGCACTCATAAGTCTTTTGTGGAGAAAGCAAATAGGGTCCTGAACGATATTTGACCTTCCAGGGTTCATCTATATCAAGTATGGCAGATCCGAAACTATAGACAAAACCATTGCAGGATTGGAGGACGCCATGGTATATCATCAACCAACCTTCTGATGTTTCTATCGGTATTGGGCCTGCACCTATCTTGGTACATTGCCAGGCACTTACTACAAAAGGTGCCGGCGCCATGACATGTCTGTGTTTCCCCCAATACACCAGATCCGGTGATTCGCTATAAAATATATCACCAAATGGTGTATGTCCGTTGTCGCTGGGCCTACTCAGCATGGCAAAATTGCCATTGATCTTCCTCGGAAACATCACTCCATTTCGGTTGAATGGCAAAAATGCATTTTCGAGCTGAAAAAAATGCTCAAAATCCTTTGTCCACGCTACACCGATGGTTGGACCATGGTATCCATTGCACCAGGTGACATAAAACCTGTCATCTATGAAACATACTCTGGGATCATATCCATATACCCATTGTCCGGTTTCAGGATCTGAATTTTGGAATTTTATGGGTTCATGTTGTATATTCCACTGGATACCATCATCACTAAACCCTACGTGCAAACGCATCCTTCTATTAGTATCATCACATCTGAACACACCTGCAAACCCATTCCAATAAGGTACGACAGCACTGTTAAAAATACTGTTGGAAGTCGGTATCAAATCTCTCGGTATTACTGGGTTGCCTGAATATCGCCAAACGACATCCTTGCTTTCGGATGGCCGGTCTTCCCACGGTAATAGTGCTGAAGAGCATGAAGGAGTAATGATATTGTAACGCATATTTTAATTTTTAAGGTTAAAAATGAAAACCCAGTTTAAGCGACATTTCCGGGTTCAAAAAGGGTAAATTGTAGATTTTGTTTTGGACAACGATATCTTTATCACCTGCCACTTTTAAACTCAATCCTGCCCACGGGGACAGATAAATGTTTTGAACTAAGCCGAAATTATACCCTATACTACCATTTAACAGCAAATTGCTGAAACTTGCAATCGTGTTGCTCCCTTCAGCCCTGATTTTACTATTCCACAATACAGGTCCTGCCCCAATCCACCATTTTCTCCAATTCTGAGCCTGAAACAAATCCACGACAAGTGCAAATGCCAGGATTTCATGATGATTGAATCCCTTTTTTGTAGTCCAGTCAGGTTTATGAACATTGGCAGTCAAAGCCCTTACGCGCCAATGGTTTTTACCCAAAAACAAAGCTCCGAAATAACCTCCCGTGGCGTACGGCAGTGCATCAATTTCGCTGCCAAAAGATACTGGTTTATTGAACTGGCCAAGACAGATATTACTACTTAGTACAATAAAAACTATGATTATGTTATATTTCACATTGTGCTTTTTAGTTATAGAAAAAAATTATTCTGGGTCATAAAGTGGAAAGCCACATCTGTCACAATATTTAGCCTCCTTGTCATGTCCATCTTGAGCACAGTTTGGGCATGAAATGTTATATAAAGCTGTTTTTTTATTTTGCATCAAAGATGAAGTAACAATACCGGTGGGCACAGCGATGATCACATAACCCATCAGCATAATAATAGTGGCGATAAACTGTCCAAGCGGTGTGGAAGGAGAAATATCTCCATAACCTACAGTAGTAATGGTCACAATGGCCCAATACATACTTCTGGGAATACTGTCAAAATTTTCATTCACATCCCGCTCGACCAGATACATCACACAACCAAAAATACATACCATGATCAAAATAAAAATAGTAAAAACCATGATTTTTTTTCTGCTTTCCATTAAAGCATTAAGAATCAGGTTGCCCTGGTCAATAAAACTGTCTAATTTAAAAATCCTGAAAATTCGCATCAAGCGCAAGGCCCTGATGATCATCAGGGAATGCATGCCCGGTACCAACAATGTAAGATAACTGGGTAAAATAGAAAACAGATCCACCAACCCAAAAAAACTTGTCATATAATATCTTGGGCTGTAGACCGTATAAATGCGCAAGAAGTATTCAATAGTAAAGAATATGGTAAATGTCCATTCGAGTATCAAAAAAACTTCCCTGTATTTGGCATAATAGCTTGGGACAGTCTCCAGCATCAAAGTGGCTATACTCATGATAATCATCACCATCAGCAGTATATCAAACAGTCTTCCTTCTCTGGTCTCCGATTCAAAAATGATTTCATGCAGCCTGCTCCTGAATGATGAAAATCCTTCAGGCTTTCTTTTGAGATCCTCCTTCCTGAATATATCTTTCATTTAAATTTAATAGAAATGTTTAAAATTTTATGTTTGAGTGAAAGTGAAAGTGATGAAATTTAATGTTGGACAGGATGGAGTGAGTGGTCGTGTCACGGACGAGATTCGAGTAAAAAATTTTACTCGATAACGAAGGAAACTCTGTTGTCCAAAGTCTCTGACTTTTGGACTTTTATCTTTCGGTCTCATGACCGGAGTAAATTGTCCACAACCGGTCAAAGAACGTAAGATAGGTTCCGTCAAAGTCAGGTAAGTCTTTGACAAACGAAGTTGATGTTGCAGCAGAAAATAAAATTTGCCAATTGGAGCCAAATGATAAAAGTTTAAACATACTCTAATTAAAAATTCCATGATACAAATTAATCTACATATTCTTTTCTGAAAACCAGCGCATAAAGATTACTTTCTAATTGCAGATATCCGTGTTCATAACAAAATCGATATACTTTTCCGGTTTTGGTTTTGTACTCATTGGTAAAGTAGGCAAACTTAAACCCTTCGTCAAGCAGTGCCGTTTTTGTTACTGTTGTTTTTCCTGTTGGGTTCAGTGTTTCAAGTATTCTTCTGTTTTTGCGCAGGATGTTATTGATATTGCGCATGAACTTGTTCTGATCAGAATTTTGTTTATTAAAATGAGCAGTACGACACTGATCGCAACAAAACTTTTTATCTTTTCTGCCATCAAATGTATCCCCGCATTCGAGACAGGTGCGCTTTTCCATTGATCTGATGTTTTTATTACGAAGTAAAGATAAGAAACTATTTTGGAAGTATACCGCAAAAATCTCTGATTACTTAAAACTCAAGGCTAAGAGTAAATGACAACAATTAATATTTTCCGTAAATAGCTGTCACAAAAGGGCCATTGAGAAAATCATCTGTTGACAACTCACTTTGCAGTATGACACCTTTCCATTGATGTGTCAGCAGCATATAAGCCACCTCACACAATGCAGATGCCGTAGTGGTCTGGATAGCTCTCAATCTTTTATTTCCTACATAGGTCGGAAAGATCTTGTATGATTTTTCTTTCCTTCTCAACCTGCCGTTCTGGTCTTTGCCTTCCACAGAAGCGTATATGACCACTATATCATCTTCCACACTCGGTATATTTTCGAGCATGATGTTTTCAAGTGCCTTGATCCGATCATCGCTATTGATAATGGTGCTGAGTGAGTTTTTGACCCATTGATAGTGTCCCGGATACCTAAGGGTTTTGTAATCCAGATTTTTGATTTTGGCAGAAAATGCATCGGGCAGATCTGCAGCACCACCTGATGTGAAATTGTCTTCGTACTCATCCCCGTCGATGATGATTCTCTCGAGGCCGGATAAAGCCGGAACTTTTATTTTTTTATGATTTCTGACAACTTCGGCTTCTTTCAGGTATTCAGTAGCAACACCTATCGGACTCCAGGTAAATGCGTAGTAATGCGGAGAAGGAGCATTTTTGCTGATAGCACCTACTTTCATATGCATACTATTGACTATATCGACACCAAAATCATGATGAAACTCTTCATATAACTTGTGTGCAAGCACATTTATAAATCCCGGTGCCAATCCGGTCTGAAGCACAAAAGCCTCTTCAGCTCCATCGGCAATAGCTATAACATCCTTTGTTTCCTGTACATACTCTGTTAGATTTGCATAGTGACAATGGTGTTTTCTCGCGAGAGCTGCAAGTCTTGGCGCTTGGCTCCCTGGTAAACAGTCGAGGATGATATCGCATTTTGACAAAATATTGTCCAGATTTTCATCACTGTTTTCCAGCGGCATCAATACACCGTGCACATTGATCTCATGAGTGCAACCTTCCTTCACAAACCGAATGGCATGATCTATAGCTGACTGACTCACATCTCCAAAATAAATGGAAACATCAAAGACCTGAAACTCCAGAAGTATAAGACCTGCAGCTTGTCCTATACCACCACTTCCTGCAATAAATATATTTGATTTCATAAATAATGGATGATTTAGTTAGACTTTAAAACAGTGACAACAGAGTACTACATTTTTAGAATGCAAAGATACACTTTGTCTCTCCTAATTTGAAGAGAGTGACTTAAATCATATTTTGATACGACAAAAAATATTTTTTCTCATAACTAAGAAGAACATTGACAATAACTCATTGAAAATAAAATCTTTTAACATATTAATTATTATTGTCAATTATAAATTATTACAATTATGTAGAAAATATATTATGATATTTTGTAATATGAAATTTAAATCTTTATCTTTGTCCTGATTTTGTTTCGTACCCAATGCTTAATATTAGATTAAACTGTAAAAATTTGGAATATTGATTGTATGTTTAAAATATGATTTTTTTTACATACCTTAAATATTAAGGCATAATTTTCCCGATTTAATCTCTTTTCGTTTTAAGTAGTTATTATCCCAAATACTATTGATAACAACATCTGTGATCTGTCTGTATCTTCGGAAATGTACAGTGAGTGAAAATGATTTGAGGTATTTTCAGAAATAAAGATGAAAAAGGAGTATTAATTTAAAAAACCGATTTATCCGTATGGCTTCTAAAAAGCAACAAAAACCGAAAAGTCCCTCTTTACCAAGGTTTAACTGGCGTGACGAGAGATTTCCTAAAATCGCCGGAGTAATTTTGATTATGGCCGCGATATATCTTGCCATTGCATTTGTTTCTTACCTTTATACCTGGAAAATGGATCAGGATAAAGTACTGAAATTTTCATGGGGCATGCTGTTTCAGGGTGACCTCAACGTGCAGAACTGGTTAGGCAGATTAGGCGCTATCATTTCCAATATGTTTTTTTATTGGGGTTTTGGCTTACCATCTATGATTGTAGTGGTCATGTTGATCAAACTAGGTTTTGATCTGGTCAGGCGAAAATCACTTATACCCTTCATGGTTTTTGCCAGAAATTCATTTGTAATCATGGCATTTTTTTCCTTGCTTTTGGAGTTCATATTCAGAAGATCCGAATTTACCTGGGGTGGTGCTTTTGGCGAGAGTACATGTTTTTGGCTTACAAATTTTATAGGACAGATTGGTTTATTCTTCTTACTACTATTTACCATGGGAGCTTATATCATGTGGAGATTCAATCCCAATTTTGATAATCTTACTTTTAGCAATCCATTGGCAAATGTTTCTTTACCTTCTGTATCCATGGACTTTTTTAAAGGTATGGAAGACAGCGAGATAAAACCTAAAAGAAAAAGTGTAGTAGAAAATATTACAGACGATATAGAAGATTTATTTTTACAAACCCTCAGGCCCTCAGGCTACAATAAGCAGGAGAGTGCCATCCCACAAACTCCGACAGCTGAACACCAGGTAGGGTCGAATGACATGGAAATGGATTTTGATCTGCCTGCGGCAGCAACATTTCCGACTATATCAAAAACACCAGCAGACCTGACCCTCGATATTGACGAATCATCCAATCTAAGCTTAGAAAATATATCACGTGAAGATGATTTTACGGAAGTTGGGCCTAGTATGGGCAGAGTTCCTGTAGCTCCTGAAACTCAGATTGAAGCTATCAAACTGGAAGACGATCTCGAACCTTACGACCCCACAGCTGACTTGAGACGATATAAAATGCCGTCAACAGACCTCTTACTGGAGTATGCTGATCAGAAAGTGGAAGTGGACAGGGCCGAACTGGAAGCCAATAAAGATCAGATAATAGCCACCTTGCTGAACTATAAGATAGAAATCACTAAAATCAGAGCAACTATAGGTCCAACGGTGACTCTATACGAAATAGTGCCGGCTCCTGGTGTAAAAATTTCCAAAATAAAAAACCTGGAAGATGATATTGCTTTGAGCCTTTCTGCTTTAGGTATCAGAATCATAGCACCTATTCCAGGTAAAGGAACGATAGGTATCGAAGTACCTAACAAAAACAAACAGATCGTATCCATCAAAGAAGTATTAAGCTCAGAAAAGTTTATTAATACCAAGATGGCTCTACCTATTGCATTAGGAAAAACAATTTCCAATGAAGTATTTGTAGCTGATCTTGCCAAGATGCCGCACTTACTGGTCGCTGGTGCCACAGGACAAGGAAAATCTGTAGGTATCAATGCCATATTGATGTCACTACTTTACAAAAAGCATCCATCTCAGGTCAAATTAGTATTGATAGATCCTAAGAAAGTGGAACTATTTCCTTACGGCTATCTTGATCAGCATTATCTCGCTTTCATTCCTGATCAGGACGAACCTATCATAACTGAAACCAGCAAGGTCATCAATACTCTGAATTCACTTTGTATAGAAATGGATAACAGATATGACTTGCTGAAGAAAGCAAGAGTCAGAAACCTGAATGAATACAATGAAAAATTTATAGACAGGAAATTGAGTCCTAAGGATGGTCATAAATTTTTGCCATACATAGTCTTGGTCATTGATGAGTTTGCAGATCTGATCATGACTGCGGGCAAAGAGGTGGAGTTGCCTATCGCCCGTCTCGCACAGCTTGCAAGGGCCATTGGTATTCACCTGATCATAGCCACGCAAAGACCGTCAGTCAATATCATCACTGGTATCATCAAAGCCAATTTCCCTGCGAGACTTGCATTTAAGGTCACTTCCAAAATTGACTCGAGAACCATCCTGGATGGAGGTGGAGCAGACCAGTTGATCGGTATGGGTGATATGCTCCTTTCCATAGGAAGCAATAACGTCAGGATACAATGTGCTTTTGTAGATACACCTGAAGTGGAGAGTGTCATCAAACACATAGCAGATCAGCCAGGTTTTGCAGAGCCTTTCTATCTGCCGGAATATAAAAGTGATGATGAAACCGGTGCAGGAAATTCTGATTTGAAAATGTCAGATCTGGACGAAAATTTTGATGAAGCTGCCCGATTGATCATCAGTGCTCAGCATGGATCTACATCACTCATCCAGCGTAAAATGCAACTCGGATACAACCGTGCAGGAAGAATCATGGATCAGATGGAACAACTAGGCATTGTCGGGCCAGCTCAGGGAAGCAAACCCAGGGAAGTTTTATTTTATTCTATTGACGAGCTTAATAATTTTCTGACTGCAATGAGAAACCGTTGATAAAATGAAATAGTTTAAAAGCCTAATTTTGAAATCCAAAAATAAAACCGGGCAATAACCTTTGTCCGGTTTTTTTTATTTTAGAGTATGTTCAAACTTTTTAAACCCACTTTGCTGAAAATTTTCAAATTGGTCCTGAATCCTCAGAAAAGCCAGCATGTCATGATTCAATATTGACTCATGATCCACGAGTCCGCATTCCACAGCCTTTTTCAGATTTTGATAGCCATTGTCTTTATCTTCCAGATTGGAATATGCACAAGCCAGATGAAAATATATTTCAGGGTCTTCCTGATCAAGTTCCTTTGCCTGATCAAGCAACGATATAGCTTCAGGGATATCGTATTGCTTCAGTTTTACTAGTGCTTTTGATTTGAGTTCCTGACCCGGTGATTTGGGTTTTGAGCCATATGGCAATTTTACATTTTCATAAATCAAAGTCCCATTGCGTGTAAGATCAACGCCTACATTCATCATACTATCCAGAATTTTGGTAGTCAATACATAATTGACCTTCGCTCCATTTTCGTGAATGCTGAAGTGGTGGTTGATGCCAACAACAGAAGATTTTTTAGATACGATTTTACCACCAACGATGACGGTTTCTTCTCCGAGCCAGTTATTGTGAAGCTCAATGATTGTTTGTTCGTATTTTAGCTTTAGGTATTGCATGAACTGAAATTTTGTTTTTTCACTCAAGGCTTTTGTAAAAGTTTGTTAAAGTTTTTATGTCAGAGAGAAACAAAATCAATCATGCTCTACATCCTGCTTTTCATTAGGGACAGCAGGATCATTCTGCGGCAAAATATATTCTTTCTGCTTTTTGCCAAATACCGAAAAATGTGCATATCTCTTAGGATTGAGCCTCAGATCCTGAAGCAATAGATCGAGGTTCCTGGAAGTAGATTCTATGTTTTGATAGAGCTTTTTATCATTCATTAGTTTGGCCAATGAACCATCGCCGTTTTCCATTTTTTTGAGCATCTGGCTCAGGTCATACATTGCATTTCCGGCAGTCTGCAGCGTGGATTTCAACTCTGTGATGGCTACTTTTGACGCATCAAGTGTTTCGTTGGTTTTTGCTATAGTATTGTTTAGATTAGCTTTGGCAAGGTCAGATGTGATCTTATCGAGATTGGCCAGCATTCCTTCGATTTTCTGATTGCTTTTGGCAAGAGATGAAGTGATTACTGCCAGATTATCCGTTGTCTTTTTTATGCCAGATGAGGTATTGTTGACCAAGGCATTTGCAGACGAGGTCATGGCATTGATGTTTTTTGTAATTTGTTCCAACTGCCTTACTGACTCATTTACAGCACCGGGTTCGCCTTCTTTCCCAACATTGGCGATCACAGATCTGAGAGTTTTGGTCAATTCAGAACTGTAAGCTGCCACATCACTATCCCCAAGCATGGCTTCAAGCAAGCTGATGGATCCACTTTCCAGTTTGTCACCATTTTGGGCACAATCATTACCAGTACAAGCTTTATCAAAATCGAGAAATATACCTTTACCATCTACTACACCCAAAGATTTTAAGTTAGCAATGGCAGTTTTTGGTATTTTGTAGTCACTGTCTATCAGATAAAATACATCCATCAGCTTGACATTTTCACTGTTCAATCCGATTTTTGTCACTGTGCCGATCTTATATCCATTGACCAATACGGGAGATGAAACATTCAATCCTTCTATATCGGCATAAGTCGAATGTAATTCATTGGCAGCTGTCAGCAGGTTTCTTCCTTTCAGAAAAGTGTATCCCCATATCAGGGTGACAAATACAAGAAAGGTAAGGATTCCGATTTTTAATTCACGAGACATAAGTATTTCTCTGCTTTGATTGTTAAGAAGCACAAAGTTACTCTAGATAACGGAGTATCAACAAAAAATGTTTTGAAGTAATTAGTTTTTGTCCTTTTCTATTTCTATGTTAGCAAAATTCACCGGATTTGGCTGCCAAATTCTGATGGCGAAATGCCATCTCCCGATTGATAAGTAATTTAGAAAAACTGACCTCATAAAAAATAGGAACGCAGTAACAAATTGCGACCATCTGGCTTTGCCATAAATAGATGTTTAAAATTAAAAATAGCATTATCTTTGCACCAAAGATGTATCAGATGTCATTAACAGATAAATATATCAATCCGTTTACTGATTTCGGCTTTAAGCGGCTATTTGGTTCGGAGCCCAATAAGGACCTATTGATAGATTTCTTAAATCAGTTGTTACCATCTCATCATAACATTGCTGAATTGACCTATGCAGACAAGGAACAATTGCCCTTGACGGATTATGAGCGAAAAGCCATCTTCGACATTTATTGTACCAATGCAAAAGGAGAAAGATTCATCGTAGAAATACAAAAGCTAAGCAAAATTATTTTAAAGATCGCAGTGTGTACTACTCCACTTTTCCGATACAAAAACAAGCTCAAAAAGGCGAGTGGGATTATCAACTTGCGGCTGTCTATACGGTAGGCATATTAGACTTTGTATTTGACGAAGAAAGAGATAGCGGAGAAGTGATGCACTTTGTCCAGCTAAAGAATCAAGAAAACCAAGTGTTTTATGATAAGCTTACCTTTATATACCTTGAGATGCCCAAGTTTGTCAAAACAGAAGCAGAGTTAGAAACTGATTTTGACAAATGGATGTATGTCTTTAAAAATCTGCATAAATTAGACAAAATACCCACACGCATACAAGGGAAAATATTTGAAAAATTGTTTGGAGAAGCAGAATTATCAAAACTAAAACCAACAGATATGATGGCATATGAGGAGAGTTTAAAAGTATATCGAGACCTAAAAGCAGTAACTGATACTGCCTATGAAGATGGGTACAAAGAAGCAGAAAATGTATATATGATCAAATTAGAAGAAGAAAGACACCAAAAGGAAGAAGAAAGACACCAAAAGGAAGAAGAAAGACACCAAAAGGAAGAAGAAAGACACCAAAAGGAAGGTGCCATATTATTGTTACTTGCGTCTGGCATGTCACCTAAGCATATCTCCGAAAAATTGAATTTGCCCTTAGAATATATAGAAAGTCTAAAAAGTAGTTGATACCCGCACGCAGAGAAGCATTTTGGATAAAGTACACAAAATACAAAATACAACAATAGATCAACAAAACAGCCACCTCATCTTCCCCAGATGATGTGGCTGTTTCATTTTATTGTCCTTAGTCTGATCCATCAGACATATATAATTACGGTTTTTGTTTGTATCATATTTATAGCCCACGGTTTAAAACCATGGACTATATATAAATATGATTTTCCCCTAAAATAATAGATTCATCCAATTCACAACATATATCTGATTTATACATTTTTACATATTACACAAATAAATATTTAAAGATCATTGTGTCTTGGCGATGATAATGTGTGCAATGTTACTGTACATGTTTTGGCTTGGTTATCTATAGCTATGTCAGCATCAGTCGTGAATATTTCTTGAATTAATTTCCTGCCGTCATTTTCAGTATTTTTATAAACGGGTGCGATCATATTCTTTATGGCACATTCGGCTCTATAGGACAACACCACTATTATGTTTTTGAGCTTCTTACTTTCTGTTTTAAGTTTGTTGTGTCTGATTTGTTCGGGCATTTGGTCAAGTGTTATTTTATATGGAGTGGACATCTTTATATTCCATTGATTTTCAATGACAGGACTTGGATGTCTGAAATTAAATTTGCCACTTGGAGCCAAATGATAAAATTTTAAACATACTCTAAGTGGGTTTTAAAGGTATTTTAATCTGCTGAAAAAAAATGGTTTATACATTACGTAAAAATTATGTAAAATTACGTTACAAAAAAACATAGGGTATTTCCTGATATACCCGTTTAAGGGTAAACAATGAATTTATCATGACAAAAGTACAGGAAAACCTGCTGTTAAAGTGGTTGGAGAATGATATCGATGATGAAGATGCACAATTACTCATTAAAGATTTTGATGCGTCAAATCTTCGACATAATCTAAATATTTTAGAAAGCCTGACTTTAACGAAAGGGAATGTCGAAGATAAATATCAGGATTTTTTGAAAATGAAAAAATAATTAACTAATGTAAATTATAAAAAATTAATTCCATACTTTTGCGAACAAATGTTCGTATCTGATGAGCCGCCATAAATTTTATAGTCTTGTTGTTAAAAATATAACACAAAATACAAAAGATTGTATTACTGTCACATTTGATATCCCCAATGAGCTAAATGATATATTTTGGTTCATTGCCGGTCAGTATCTTACACTCAGAAGATCCATTGGCGGAGAAGAATTACGCCGATCCTACTCCATATCATCTGTGCCGGGACAAGCAGACATCACCATTGCAATCAAAAAACTTCCAGGTGGTAAGTTTTCAACCTATGCTCATGAAGTGTTGAAAAAGGGTGACAAAATAGATGTCATGTCTCCTTCGGGCAATTTTACCATAGATCCCAATGTTAAAAATGTGGTATTTTTTGCAGCGGGAAGTGGAATAACACCCATCATCTCTCAAATATCAGACCTTTTGAATCATACTCAAGATACTTCTCTGACATTGATATACAGCAATAAGAACTTTGAATCAATAATTTTTAGAGAAGAACTTGAAGGGCTCAAAAATAAATATTTAAACAGACTGGCTATCCATCATGTGTTTTCAAAGGAAAAAACGGGCTTACCATTATTTTTTGGTCGGATCGATAAAGACAAATGTGCACTAATGTCAAAGTCCCTTTTCGATATTAGCAATACTGACGGATTTATGATATGCGGACCAAATGATATGATATTTAATGTCAGGGATGCTTTATTGGACCAAGGCGTAGCGGAAAGCAAAATTCACTATGAATTATTCAATTCTGCAGGTTTAAAAAATGTTTCGGCTGAAAAAGAACCACTACAGGATAGTGAAAAAAGTAAGGAAAGCAACATCACCGTTCAGATGGATGGAGATGTTTTTGAATTTTCAATCAGTTATTCAGGTCAAAATCTTCTTGATGCTGCCATAGCACACGGGGCGGATTTGCCGTACTCCTGCAAAGGAGGCGTGTGCAGCACCTGTAAGGCAAAAATCACTGAAGGTAAAGTCGAAATGGATCTGAACTATGCATTGGAGCCGTATGAAATTGATGCCGGATACGTATTGCTTTGTCAGTCGCATCCCAGATCACCAAAAGTTTATATTGATTTAGACCAGAAGTAGCATAAATGACAAATACACTGAACAGTCCAAAAAAACAAGTAATAATCGAAACAGCTGCTGAGCTTTTTCGTGAAAAGGGATTTAGTGCTACTTCTATCAGAGACCTGGCAGCACGAGTAGGTCTTGAACCATCAAGCATATACAGTCATATCAAATCCAAAGAAGAGCTACTCGTTGAGATTTGTATGCCATTTGCTCAATACTTTACTGACGGAATGCATGAAATTTTTACATCAGATGTATCACCCAAAAAGAAATTGAGAGAACTTATCAAGCTTCACTTGAATGCAGCTTATGATCACCCGGCTTCTGTCACAGTATTTAATGATGAGTGGAGATTTCTGGCCGGAGACCAGCTTTCCCATTTTTTAGAAATGCGAAAAGAATATGAAAAAAAGTTTAAAAGAATACTTAGCGAAGGCAAAAAGTCAGGAAAATTTGAATTTGAGAATGTAGATATTGTCTTTAGTATGATCATCAAGACCTTAAATTGGTCCCATGATGCAGTAAACAAATATAAAAAAATGGAGTTAGATGAACATATCTCAACACTTTTAATCAAAGCACTTAGTAGATAAAAGATAAATTAGTAAAAAATGGATGCAATAAAATCTTTTGAAGACATATTCCAGCAGCGAATAGACGATGAGCAAAAAATTGAAGCTCGTGACTGGATGCCGGATGCATACAGAAAATCTCTGATCAGGCAGATATCCCAACATGCACACTCAGAGATAGTAGGCATGCTACCTGAAGGAAATTGGATCTCCAGAGCCCCAAGCCTCAAGCGTAAACTCGCCCTTTTGGCCAAAATTCAGGATGAAGCCGGGCATGGATTGTACCTGTATTCTGCAACTGAAACCCTCAACATTTCGCGTGAAGAATTGATAGAACAATTGCATTCAGGAAAAGCAAAGTATTCAAGTATTTTTAATTATCCGACATTGACATGGGCTGATATCGGTGCTATCGGATGGTTGGTAGATGGTGCTGCTATCATGAATCAGGTAGCGTTATGCAGAACATCTTATGGCCCTTATGCCAGAGCTATGGTCAGGATATGCAAGGAAGAATCTTTCCACCAGCGACAGGGGTATGATATTCTTCTGACGATGTGCAGAGGCTCCAAAGAGCAAAAAGACATGGTACAGGATGCTGTCAACAGATGGTGGTGGCCTTCGCTGATGATGTTTGGACCAAATGACGACGCTTCCCCCAACAGTACCCAATCTCTAAAATGGAAGATCAAAAGACTTTCAAATGATGAACTTCGGCAAAGATTTGTAGATATGACTGTGCCACAGGCAGAAATTTTAGGGATAAAATTGCCTGACCCGTTATTATCTTATAATGTAGAAAGGGGTCACTATGATTTTGGACCGATAGATTGGGACGAGTTTTATCAGGTATTGGCAGGCAATGGACCTTGCAACAAAGAGAGAATGGTAGCAAGAATCAAAGCGCATAAAGAAGGAGCTTGGGTACGGGAGGCAGCCATGGCATACGCTGAAAAACAAAAACAAAAAAGAGTCAAAACGGTAGCATAAGAAATAAAAAATAAGGTCATGTCACGAGTACTTAGAAAATACCTTTTATCAATTTTTATATTTTCATCCATGATTTTTTTACATCTGGATGCACAGATCATCAATAAAATAGATATTAGATTGATCAATGCAAATCCTAATGTCACTCAAAATGTGATTGTAGTCCTTTCGGCTCAAGCTGACGTAAATGGGGCAAAATCCGTCAAAGGAAAAGACCAAAAATCTCATTTCGTTTTTAACAGACTAAGAGATACAGCTGTCATAACCCAGGTAGAAGTTAAAAATTTGCTTCAATCTAAAGGAGTACCTTTCAGAAGTTATTATATGGTCAATATGATCACACTCAAAGCAAAAAAGTCACTTATTGATTCTATTGCTGTTTTAACTTCTGTAGACAGAATTTTAGTGGATGGAGCCGTGCTTGTCAGTAGTTTGATTGAACCTGAAAGAAATAAATCGGGCAATAGAGGCATTGAACCGAATATAGATAAGATTGGTGCCCCGTCTGTATGGGCTTTGGGATATACCGGGCAAAATGTGGTCATCGGCGGACAGGATACAGGATATGACTGGATGCACAATACATTGAAAAAAAAATACAGAGGATGGAATGTGACATCCACTGACCATAACTACAACTGGCATGATGCCATCAGAGAAGATATTATCTTAAGTTCGGGGTTAAATAGCTGTGGTTTTGATAGCAGGCAACCATGTGATGACCACGGTCACGGGACACACACCATGGGTACCATGGTAGGCAATGATAGTATGGGAAATCAAATAGGTGTCGCACCTGGTGCCAAATGGATAGGGTGCCGCAATATGGAAAATGGTTATGGGCGACCATCAACATATCTTGAGTGTTTTGAATGGTTTTTGGCCCCTTATGCATTAGATAGCCTATCCACCACTGGTGATCCCACAAAAATGCCTCACGTTATCAACAATTCATGGGGATGTCCGCCGGCTGAAGGATGTGATACATCTGTATTTCATATCATGAAGCTTGCTGTAGATCACCTAAAACTCGCAGGGTGTGTCGTTGTTGTTTCAGCCGGGAATTCTGGTTCTGCATGTGGAACTGTAAATGATCCTTCAGCTATTTTTGAAAATAGTTTCAGCATTGGGGCAACCAATAGTTCAGATGAGATCGCTGGGTTTAGCAGTAGAGGACCCGTTACTGTAGATGGTTCAAACAGGATCAAGCCCAATGTCAGTGCGCCTGGTGTAAGTGTCAGATCTGCAATTCGAAATAATGGTTACGGCAGCTCAAGTGGTACAAGTATGGCTGGCCCTCATGTCGCTGGTCTGGTAGCGCTACTCATCTCAGCCAATCCGACTTTGGCAGGTGAAGTAGATAAAATAGAAGACATCATAGAGCAAACAGCCGTAAATCTTACTTCAAATAACCAATCATGTAATGGCATACCTGGCACTTCTATACCCAACAATACTTATGGATATGGTAGGATAGATGCTGTCGCTGCTATCAATATGGCTTTACCAAAAAACTACGAGCCTTATGTAAAACAGAGTGAAAGTGTTGTGATTAAAAACCCTTCTGCAGGACTTATTCTGACTGATGCATCCAATCAACTTTATCGAATCAATGTAAATAATAGTGGGCAAGTACAAATAACAATAACAGGAAGTCAATTGCCAAATTCAATGGTAGTAAGTAATGGAAGCCTGAATTTTGAGAATAATTTTGCAACATTCATCTTAAGGTCTCCTGATAATTCATATTGGGGAATAAATATCTCTGATTTAGGAGAATGGAGCACAATGATAATCTCGTCTTTGCCCCCTCATATTGAAATAACAAGTGGTGATGTGATTATTTCCACACCTATAAAAGGGGTGGTTTTGAGAAGCCCAAACAATACTTGTTTCCTGACCAATATCAGTAAATTGGGTAAAATTCTAACCATTCCTTCAGTATGCACAAATTAATCAAAGACCATTTTCTAAACTAAACCAATTAAACCATGAAAGATTGGCCACTCTTTGAAGTATTCATCCGGTCCAAAAATGGACTCAGTCACAAACATATGGGTAGCCTCCATGCCGCAGATGCTCATATGGCTATACAAAATGCACGCGATGTATATACCCGCCGAAATGAGGGTATAAGCATTTGGGTAGTAGAATCCAAAAACATCACTGCGTCTAATCCCGATGATAAAGAAGCACTCTTTGATCCGGCACATGACAAAATATATCGCCATCCTACTTTTTACGAATTACCTGACGAACTAAAACACATGTAATATGCAGCAGGAAGTAAAAGATGTTATACTCATGATGGCCGATAATCTAATGGTGCTCGGCCAAAGGTTAGGAGAGTGGTGCGGCCACGGGCCTGTCCTTGAGCAGGATATTGCACTTACAAATATTGCCCTTGATCTCATAGGTGAAGCCCGCAGTTATTATCAATATCTTGCTGAGATAGAAGGCAAAAATGAAGATGACTATCCAATGCTGAGGTATGAACGCAATTTTAAAAATGTACTATTGGTTGAACAACCTAATGGAAACTGGGCGGATACGATGATGAGACAATGTATCTTCGATTGTTATCACTATTATCTGCTGGAAGGCATGACAGAAAGTGTGGATGCACGACTTGCTGCTATTGCCAAAAAAAGTATCAAAGAGGCAGCTTATCATCTTTCTTTTTCTTCAGAATGGGTGATAAGATTGGGTGACGGAACAGAAGAAAGTCATGAGAAAATGCAACATGCCCTCAACAATATGATTTCCTATCTGGATGAGTTGTTTATACCGACAGCATACGAAAATTACTGCGCTACTCATTTAATCTTTCCGCGTTTGGATGTAGTAAAAGCAAAAGCACTTACGAAATTTAATAGTACAATGCATGAAGCTACATTGACTATTCCTGCTAAGTATTTTTCAAAAACAGGAGGTAAAACAGGACTTCATACAGAATATCTGGGCTTTATACTTGCAGAAATGCAGTATATGCAAAGGGCATATCCCGAACAATCATGGTAACAGGAGTATAGCACACCTTAGTCTCCATTACAATCCACAGGCACATCTTATGCCCATGAAGCTATTGGTCTCTTGATGGAAAGGGTAATTCAGCCCGCTACCATCCAGTTCCCAATAAAATTTAGTGCGCTTTTTATCTGAATTGCCGATCTCATTCATTGTGTCCGTGTCGTACAGTCGACCATTGATCATGGTATATACGACGTTTTCAGATTTGCGGATATCTTCTATTGGATTTCCATCGATGACGATCAGGTCAGCAAGTTTTCCTGCTTTGAGTGTCCCTATCTGGTGTTGCATTCCTAAGAGCTCAGCACCATTGACAGTGGCACTTTTAAGTGCCTGAAAATTGGTCATACCGCCTTGCTGCAACATCCAAAGTTCCCAATGCACTCCCAGTCCCTGCAACTGTCCGTGAGCCCCAAGATTGATGTTGACGCCGGCATCTACCAGTTTTTTACATGATTTTGATGTCAGAATATGACCGTTTTCGTATTCTTCCTGTGGAACCATAGTACGGTGTCTGGATCTCGAGTCAATAATTGATCTGGGTGTAAATTTCAGCAATTTTTCTTTTTTCCACACATCGGTATTTTGATACCAATAATATTCTCCGGTAAGTCCACCATAATTGACAATGAGTGTTGGTGTGTTACTTGTCTTCGTATGGGACCAGAAACTAATGACATCGTTGTATAGCGGAGCCACCGGTATATTGTGCTCAACACTGGTATGCCCGTCAGCCACCATACTTAAGTTGTGATAAAAAAACGATCCGCCTTCCGGTACTACTCTGATACCTAACTGGCGTGCAGCTTCGATCACTTGTTGACGTTGTTCCCGACGAGGTTGATTATATGACTTTACAGAAAATGCACCGAAAGCTTTGGTCCTTCTCAGTGCCGATTTTGCATCTTCCAGACTATTTATTTCGGCCTTAAAGTCACCGTCAGCTCCATAAAGTATTGTTCCGGTTGAATAAATCCTTGGCCCTGTGAGTACACCGGCTTTGACCATTTCAGATTGTGCAAAAGTGATTTCACTATTGACCGACGGATCATGGGTTGTGGTGACGCCATAAGCCAGGTTTGCGTAGTATTCCCAGTGCTTTTGCGGGCTGATACCATCTCTGAATGCACCCAGATGTGCATGAACGTCTATGAGCCCGGGCATGATCGTTTTACCTTTTATGTCTATTACTTTTGTTTGATTATCTAATTTTATACCCGAAGATGGCCCTACATATTTGATCATATTTTCTTCTATCAGGACGACACCATTTTTAATTATTTTATCATTTTCCATGGTTAAGATATTGGCGTTTTTAAACGCTATTTTACCTTTCGGTTTATCTGTTTTTATGACAAGACTTATTTTAGATCCCAATGTATCTATAGGCGGTATCGAGTCAAGTGCACCTTCCAGAAACGAAAATCGTCTCATCAGACTTTCTGTAAAGTATTCATTACCTAAGGTCCAATGTAGTTTTTTACTATCAGCAGACCAATGTAAGTTGATCCCGGCATCTCGTGCTACCTGTGCTACTGGTACCATTTTGGTCTTTGCAGAAAGTCCAATGGGCTGACCGGTCTTCGGCATCGGGGAGATATATACTTTGTATAGTTCCGTAAATGCCACCCATTTGTTGTCAGGACTGGGGACAAAATTGGTAGTGTAGCTGGTATTAAAAACGATTTCAGATTTTTTAGTTTTTAGATTATACTTTTTGAAAGCTTTGGATACCGAACCAAATAAAAATCCACCGGTAGTATAATAAATGTCGTTGCCATCAGCTGAAAAAGTGGGCTTTTCCCCTTCCTGGGTAATCAATATGGGATTTTCACCATTGGCTTCACAGGTATAAATACCGGAATTAGTATTGTATTGATAACCCTGATGTCCATTTCCACCTTCTTTCCGATATACGATTTGATTTCCATCCGGACTAAAAGATGGTGTTCTGTAAATGGCAGGTTCTTTGGTGACGATTGTAGAATTTTTTGTGGCAAAATTATAAGTCTGAATTTTTCCTAGACTTTCATCGTTCCAGGTGACATAAACGATATGATCACCTTTGGCATTAAATTGTGGTTCAGCTTCGAAGTCTGTTCCGGTAGTAAGCCTTTCCGGAGTTTTTCCATTCTGAGATGCATAGAGACTACCCAGAGCACTGAATACAATCTTGGTTCCATCCGGTGAAGTAGTTGCATTTCTCAAAACCTTGACTTCAAACTGATCTTCATATGCCTCATTTTGAAACTGTACCGTTTCCATAAGTTTATGTTTGGCATGGACAGTAAAAGTTACATCTGTTGCTTTTTTATTTTCAATGTTGACACGTACGATCTTACCTTTGGCCCAAATGACGATTTCTTTATCATCTGGCATCCAGTCGAAACCTGTGTAAATTCCGAAGATAGTCCATGCTTCCTGCTGATCTTTGCTTAACTGATCATAAATAGCCCATTCTCTGCCGGTAGCAATCTCATATATATATAAAACTGACTTTTCGCGGACTCTTCTTACGTATGCTATTTTTTCGCCGTTATTTGAGATTTGAGGTCTGCATGCGCCTCCCGGACCACCTGTCACCCTTTTTATTTCCCCTGTTTCCATATTGTAACTATTGATAGCAAAAATCTCACTGTTAGGATCCTTATTGTACTGAAAATATCCGCCTGGATACACATCTTCACTATAGTACAACATTTTTCCATCAGGTGACACAGAGGGTTCATTGACATCCTGCTGATCATTTTTTCTTTTGGTGAGCTGTATGCCATCGCCTCCTGAGATATGATACATCCACATTTCTCCTGCACCAAGTGATCGGCCTGAAGTGAAGTGTTTTCTGGCTATGATATACTGACCATCCGGCATCCAAACCGCATTGTTGAGCAATCTGAAACTTTCTTTGGTGATTTGTTTGACATTTTTGCCATCGGCATCCATAGAAAATATATTGTCTCCACCGGCAGAATCACTGGTAAACAATATTTTTTTGCCGTCAGGACTCCATCTTGGTTGGACTTCCCATGCAAGGCCTGAGCGAATCGTTGTAGCAGTTCCTCCTGAGATAGGTAGTGTATAAATATCACCCAGCATGTCAAATGTAATCATAGTACCATTCGGACTGACATCTACATTCATCCATGTACCTTCATTGGTTGTAAAACTGACATCCTTGAAGGCACCGGGAGGATTGTTCACATCCCATTTTGGCTTGTCCTGGGAAAAAGATAAAAAGGGAAGGACCAATATTGCAAGGAACAAAAAATGTTTCATGGATAAATGATTTAGAATATTGGTTGTAAAATTATAAAATTAGCAGGAAAGTCAGCAGTTTAAGGCTAATAATTAAATGATACCCTGCAGTATTGCTATAAAATATCAGTCTCTGAAGTGAAATGAATATAAATACAAAGTAAATCTCATGAATAATTGAAGTTAAAATCTATTCAGATGTAAAGCTGGATCCAAATATCTTTCAATATCTGATTATCAGTGTTCAGGATATATGACTTCGAAAAAGCTATTTCACGATCAATTTTTGTGTACTCACATATGTACCTGCCTGTAGCTGTACGATATAAAATCCAGATGCTAAGGTGCTGATATCTATTGGGTAATATCTGACGCTGTTGTCAAGCAATACACTATGTTCCATGATGACTCGACCTTCTGCAGACATAATGCTGATTTTTGATTGGGTTGGAGTATTAACTTTAGCTGAAAACACTACATAGTCATCTGCCGGATTGGGTCTGAGTCTGAACTGAAGTATATCTTCCTTTGTATCAACAACAGCACTGATGACGTCTTCTGTGTTGATAAGGGTCTGCAATGTTGGGGTACAGGCTTTCTCTCCGCTTCCATTTTCAGGGATGATACATGCTGTTGTGTTGTATTTAAAAATATCAAGAAGCTCAAAATCATCAATAAACCACCCGGTAATATCACCCGAAGCCTTCAGGGTGGCATCACTTCCAAATCTGAACTTAAACACTACATTTTGACCAACGTATTCTGATAAGTCTATGTAAGAATCAATCCATGGCCCGTTATTGACATTATTTCCTGACCAGTTGCCGCCCGAATTGCCTGAAAAAGCATCTAATGAAGGAATAGCCAATGTAGCATATGCCATAGGACCTGAATATCCATTCCGAATAAATTTTTCACTTTTTACCGGGATAAAAGGACCGTTATTGACACTAATCTCCACAAACCCACCATCACTTCCATTTTGTGTATTAAATCTATGCCAGAAACGTACAGCAGGATTTTTTCCTTTGATTTCATATTTCTCTGAAATGATGGATGCATCAGATTCATTCACTACATTGATGATGTGGAGAGAAGTAGATGGACTACGAAATATGTCATTATTGGGTAGCCAATCTTCATTACCTTCATTTTTTTGAATGTCCCAATTGATGTCTTTGTCAAAGTTTTGGAGCGACATCCTCACAGATTTATTGTCTTTACTCACTTTGACCTTATAAGATATTTTTATTTCTTTATCATAATCCATATCCCCGAGCCTAAAGGTCAGCGTATTTCCGGAAATTTCAGGAGTGACAGAAGATGATGATCCATTCACATATGTCATTCCATTTTCCAATTGATCTGTGATGATGACATTTTTTTGCCGGGCTGTTATATGATTGACAGCAGTCAGTTCTACAGTAACATCACCTCCCGGATTGGTAGATGCGGATATATTTTTTCTTATTTTGAGTTTTTCAATACATGTTGGAAGTGTTTCAAAATCTTCCTTGCCGTCATCGCGGTCATTTTTACTTCCTCCATCAGCAAAAAATCCAAAACCTCTGCGGGCAAATACATTCCATAGCATACATTTATGAGCTGAGTTGAAATGAATTTCGTCCGCTTTAATGATGGCATTTCTTCCATCCATAAATCCCGGATTGCAAGGCTGTATCTTCATACCTTCCATCACCAGGTACATTGCCTTAAAATTTCCTGAATTTTGATTTTTCCAATCCGGATCATATCCATATTTATCAACAAAAGCCCAATACACATCCCATAATACACCTGCCCAGATCTCTCCCAAAGCGTGGCATCCATTACAAGGAGTACCTGGCCTTTTGGTACCTTTTGCAGAATGAAAAGTTTGAGGATTGATCTTTATGTCAGTAGAGTAAGGGTATCTTCGGATTCCGCCTCCTGATATCTCTTGTGCTGAGGCAAAAGTCCCGATGCCTCTGCTGTCACTTCCTTTGTCTCCCGGCTCATGCGTGAGTGCCAAAGCAAAAAAATCACTCCATCCTTCACCCATCTGTTCATCGTTGGTAAGACAAGATGTATTCAGACGGCCGCCTGTAAGTCGATTTGAAATGCCATGAGCATACTCGTGGGCTATGATGCCATTGTCCATGGAGCCATCTAGAAATGCAGCACCTTGTCTTTCGCGTTGTTGAAAAGTGACTGTCACTGTAGCCCCGTTTGACAAAGCCACCCTGATGCGGTCACAATCTGATTTTTTGAAAAATACTGAGGGAATCGTCACAGAACCTGCATTGGCAGCTGCACCCATCCCTAAAAGTTCCTCCCCATTACCTCCACTGACACCGGCAACATTGCATACTATAGCTCCGATAGCTCCCGCATTTTGTGCATTGAATACCTTGTGGGAAAAATCACATCCACCACGATTTATAAGTGCTATTTTGCCTTTGATTTCATTACCATTGACAGCTCCAAAACATCCTTGGGAGGGATTTGCGCTTCCATCTCTATAATTGACAAGATTACCCGTTATGGGGGCTTCATTGGCTGCAGGTATCACTTTGCCAAATCCCGCACTTCCGTATTCAGAAATAAAACCTTTCAACGGTTCAGGAGCATCAATTGATACGGCTCCTCCTTGATTTTCCCAAAAAAACATCTGCATTCTACCTGATCCACCATCACTTGGAGTCGAAAAATTAGCATTGTTTATTTTTGTGGGCTGACCGTCTACGATGTCTTTTTTTTCTTCATGGAGCGTGATACCATCAAATGCCTGTGCCTGGACAAAATCATTTCCATCCGCTTTACCGGTGTAATTTTTTGATTGAAAATTTCCAAACTCTTCATTAAAGCCCGCCATATAAGTGATGTCATGCATCATGTTGCATATATAAAAGAGGTTGGTTACGGCAGCATGATTACTCTGTCTGGGATCACTGTTGATATTATAAGAAAAATCAAAAACAAGGGACTGGCCACCGTTGGGTTCATTTCCATCAGACTGGTTATCATCATTTTTATCTTCATAAGCATATACATTGTTGCCTCTGGTGATGGTGTGTTCAGAGCCATCGACCCCATTAGTATCATGCCAACCGTATGGAGAAGCAGATGGGTATACATCATCAGTTGCAATACTTCGTCCTGAGTGTTTGGGACTTTCAGCAGGTATCTTAAATACATTATATTTTGCAGCAGTTCCGGAAATTAAGTCTGAAAGAGATTGCTGATTGTTACTGATTTTTCTGAATGTTTTGATACCGCAATCATCATGTCTGGCAAATGTTTGCTCGTGGTGTTTACAATACAATGTATAATTGTGTTTTGACACAAACTCACCGGTCACTGCATCAATATTCATGTCCCAGTAATCGGCAGAATTGGCCATATCCAGGTTCAGATTCCAGACAAGGACTAATCTTTCTCCAACGAGTTCGTATTTAAGTTGTGCAGGAATAGGCGATTTGGACAATTCAGGCAAGTCATAAGTTGATATTTTTTCGGTTGACCTTTTGCTAAGTTGGGGTTTTTCTTTCAGGCGGATACCTAGATGCGCTGCACTGCTGGTGATAGCATCAGGTGGATTTAAGGACGGTGTCATCGTGCTTACTTTATTTCGGACCTTAGTCACCATATTATGGGCATCAGAAAGCACCTTTCCATTTTTATCCAGAATCAGCGTCATCATGGCATTGCGGATGGGGATACCTTTGTAGCCCTGATGGAGATACAGATAGGTGATGCCTTTATCACTTACAGCCTCTGAACTTACAAATATATCTTCATAATCATCTTGTTCAAGACCCCAGGCTCTTGCATTTTGATGGATGTGCAATTTTGCAGATAAAAGATTTTCCTGGGCTGATATTACAGTAAAAGTAACCAATAAAAAACAAATAATAAAATAAAGTCTTGAAATCATATGACGATAATAATTAATGTGTAAAGATAAGTCAATAAAACTAATAATCAGATAAAAATTTGGGGAAACCTATTTTTGTTTTTAACAGTTTATTTGTGAAATGGTTTTTTTGAAGTTACGTTTTTGTGATTATCTATAAAGGATGATGAAATTGCATCATTCTTCAGACATTCAATTTAAAACCAAGTATGGATTTTAAAAACATATTATTTAAAATTGAAATATTTAAGCATTTATAGTAAAAATTGATGTAATTTTGTGGCATGTATGAAAATGCTTTTATAGGACATAATTTAGATATTGCCGCTTCATTACTTAAAAAAGGAGAAGCGGTAGCAATCCCTACTGAGACAGTATACGGTTTGGCTGCCAATGCACTTGATACACGAGCAGTGGCAAGGATTTATCATATCAAACAAAGACCATCGTTTGATCCATTGATCATTCATTTGTATGATTTCGACAGGGTCCATGAATATGTCGAGGCAGTTCCGGAACCATTGAGAAAACTCGCTGAGAGATTTACTCCGGGTCCCATTACTTTTCTGTTGAAAAAAAAAGATATCATTCCCGATCTGGTGACATCCGGATCATCATTTGTTGCTGTAAGGATACCGGCTCATCCTATTACCAGAGAATTGCTTTCAAAACTTGATTTTCCCCTCGCAGCACCGAGTGCCAATCCTTTTGGATACATCAGCCCGACTACCGCACAGCATGTAGCTGACCAGTTGGGAAGTAAAGTGTACTATATACTGGACGGTGGTCCATGTGAAGTAGGAGTTGAAAGCACGATCGTAGGTATGGACGAAAAAGGTGACGTAGAAATACTTAGAAAAGGAGGGCTGTCGGTTGAAAACATTGAAGACTGTGTAGGAAAAGTCAATGTACGGGAAGTATCTACTTCCAATCCTGAAGCTCCGGGAATGCTGATAAGTCACTATGCACCAAAAGTACCCCTTATCCTTGGAGATTTAAATAAACTTATTATTGGAGCCAATCCTGAAAAGACTGGTGTGATCACATTAAGGAATTTTTTACCCCATATCACTACAAAACATCAGGTGGTGCTATCTCCATCGGGAAACTATATGGATGCAGCGAGAAACTTATTTGCCGGTATGCGGTATCTGGATCATTGTGATCTGGATGTAATTTATGCTGAATTATTGCCCGAAACAGATCTTGGAGTTGCCATCAATGACAGACTGCGAAGGGCTGCATCAAAAAGTTAGAGACATCAGGAGTTTACTTTTCATTGCTTTTCTCTCTATCTATAATCTTTTTATAAATATTCTGATTCATCCACCATTTCAGCGTACTATAGCCAATGATACCAGCGAGCACCATAGTAAGCAATTGTGATAATGCCGGATAGGTGAAATAAACATCCTGAAATGTCTTTTCCTTCAGACTGAACAGATTGATGATCACAAATACCATAAAACCAAATAAAGAACCATTGACTATTCCATATCTCAGACGTCCCTGAACTTGTCTTTTTTCCCAAATCTCTTTAAATTTTTTGTCTTGATCATTCATTTGATGGATATTTTATTGTACGAAGATATGCTCTTAGCATTATTGTATTCCTATGTTATTTTTGTATGATTATACATTCTGAAGACACAAATTACTTCCGATATATATATCCAAAATAGGAGCAAACAAAGATAATAATAACTTCATTTATTCAAAACTCACATCATTGAATTAATGATTTTTTTATCTGGCATCTTTATCTGGCATCTCGTTTTAAGGACTACTCAGAAAAGAAGGCAAACTTCCATTTAAGAGTATGTTTAAAATTTTTCTTAGTTGTAAATAAAGAGATTATGGTTCTGGCGATAAAATAATCAACGCAATTAGCTTGCCGACAACTATTTTAATAGGCGGGCAGGTGAACTAAATAAGGCGATTATTTTGAAGTCAGGTTCATAATACATTGATTTTAAGGCAATAAAAATTTAAACATACTCTAAGATCATAAGATGGCAAATATGCCTTGAAATGATGTATGAGCAAAACCGAAATGCATATATTTCTCAAAATTCACACAGCTTGCAACAGCTTAGGGCAAACGAAAATATAAATGGACTAAATCACCAATATTTTCCAAAAAAAGCCTAATTTTGACACAGTTTCATGTGGTGAAGTCATAAGAGTACCAAATCAAATTAGTTTTTCCAAACAATCATTTTAGATTTTTAAGTTTAAATTAAACCCTATTACCATGAGTCAGAAATCAAACATTTTATTAGTTGCATTTTTATGCATGTCAACATTCGCTTACAGTCAGAGTGATACACAGGTCAAACTGGACAATATGAAATACTATCTTTCTGTGATTAAAGAGTACTCTCAATCAATGAGATATTATGCTGATTCGATAAACATAGTCCAACTACTTGATCAGATGGATGAGATTACTTTATCTTTGGAAGATGAGGTGAATAAGATAGTAGTTCCGGAGGTCATGGACCAGTCTAATGATACTAATCAAGAGTCGCCGGAAAAAGGCCCTGAAGTCCCCAATGAAGAAAATACTAATACTGAAATGAATCCAACCCCCAAATTTGAAGATTATGAAAAAGAAAGCGGTGGTTCCACACTTTCAAAAATGCTGCCTTTTAAAAATAAATTTAACACAAGTATAAAGTTTCAGTTTGGCATCAATTCTCTGATAAAATCTAAAAACCCTGCTCAGGGTATCCTTTCGCCTGAGATAAGTACAGGTGGGTCTTGGTATTGGGATGTGGCCTTGGTGAGAAAAGCAAGATTAGGTGGTAAAGAATCAAAATTGGCCTTAAATTATGGAATTGGCTATTTAAAAAACACCTACAAAATTGAAAATGATCTTCGTTTGGTAACAAATAGTCAGAACAAACCAGAGTTTATTGCCATACCTGAAGTGAAAGATCACCCCGTCTTTAATACCGGACATGTCAATATTCCACTGTCATTGACCATCGTACTGAGCAAAAAAATAAAATTGGATGCCGGTGGATATATCGGATACAGGTTGTATTCATCACAAAAAATATCTCTCAAAGAAAACAAGGAAATCATCCATGAACACCGGAGATCAGCCTATAATTTCAATAATTGGGTGTATGGTACTCATTTTGCAGTGGATGTATCAGGATTTGACCTGATATTCAGATATAATATGTCAAAACTATTTAAAGATAGTTCGACACATGATATGAATACCTGGATGATTGGAACATCATTCAGCTTATTTTAGTATTTTTCCAGACTTGCAAACAGCACAAACAACGAATAAGATCTGCCGACCCCTGGTCAGACGGGAGAAAAATTTAATGAATTTAGTTATATTTAAAATAAAATATTTTATGGCTTATGGATAAATTTTAATCATACTCTTAAATAATGACAAAGAAGTTCAAAATTTTAAACGATGTACTATTTAACGATTATTGTAAAGAAGTAGAAACAACTTTTTTGAAGCATTACGAATTACTTCAGGATAGTGAACTAAGTATCAGTACGTTTAGTTTTTATACATCGGTATCAGCAGTGTTTTCGTCCAAAATTGAAGGCGAACCCATTGAGTTGGACAGCTATATAAAGCATAAGCGTTTTGGAATTAAGTTTCTGCCTGACTACACCAGAAAAATAGATGACTTATACGATGCTTATCAATTTGCAAAATTCCATACTTGTTCTAAAAAAAACATTGAGGAAGCACATAGAATAATTACAACTCATATTTTACCTGAAAAAAAACAAGGAAAAGTGAGAACAAGTAATATGTTTGTGATTACCGGTGATGGAAGAATTGAATATGCAGCAGTTTCCCCATTTAAGGTTGATACAGAACTAAACAAGTTCTATGCTGATTTGGAAAATCTTCTTAATGCTGATTTAAATGTTCAGGAGATATTTTATTATGCTTCATTACTACATTTGGTATTTGTAAAAATCCATCCATTCGATGATGGAAACGGCAGAACTTCAAGGTTAATTGAAAAATGGTTTCTTGCAGAAAAACTTGGTGAAAAAGCCTGGCTTATTCAATCAGAAAAAAAATATTATAACAACCATCAAATGTATTACAAGAATATTCGATTATTGGGTTTTGAATATGAACAACTGGATTATTCTAAATCAATGCCTTTTTTACTGATGTTGCCCCAATCATTATCTGCAGGGGAAGAATAAAATATGGAACAAAAATATTGAGTATATCCATTTTTTTCATCCAATTGTTATAAAATTCCATTTGTCTCCCTATAGGGATGGGGTAAAACAAAAGCAATTTTTATAAAAGTGGAATTTTACGATACACCCAAAATATTTCAGTTTCAATATCATCAAAGTAACTTGCAAAGATTCATTATAAGATGCTATCTGGATTGAAAGTACTGAAGATTTGTGTTATTCGCTTTTTGGCTGCATTTTTGCTTTGTAAATACAGTAATAATACAAAGTTAAGGAGTTTTTACGTTTAATATTGATGACATTATTCAATAAGACAAATTATTGGAAAATTATTTTAATGATTCTGGGTGCCGGTATTCTGGTGACCACAATCCTCTATTCCAATTTTTTAGCAACAAAATTGAAGGAAAATGAAGAAAAAAATGTCAGTATCTATATCAAAGCGATAGATGAAATAAATAAACCTGATACATTATGTGATGTCACATTTGCGACCGAAGTACAAATTTCTTTTCCACTGCCCGTGATTGTGGAAGACGAAACCGGATTGCTGGTGGGTATTAATTTTAGTGAAGATGACAACAATGATCAAAAGTTTCTAAACAAGCGGAGAGATGAGTTTCTAAAGTCAGGACGCGAACCATTAGTTGGTACTGGTGGTTATGCAAAATATATTTATTATTTCAATTCACAGTTGCTGGACTATATAAGACTATTTCCATTTGTTCAAGGTCTGTTGGTAAGTTTATACATCGCTTTGGGATATATTTTATTCAGTTCGTCGAGGAGAGCTGAGCAGAATAGGGTATGGGCTGGCATGGCCAAGGAGACAGCACATCAACTCGGCACACCCATCAGTGCCATCATCGGATGGATTGAGTACCTTCGTGACCACTTCAAAGATGATCCGGGCCAACTTGATGTGGTCAATGAACTCAATAAAGATGTAGAAAGGCTTGAACTTGTAGCTGACAGATTTTCAAAGATTGGCTCAGAGCCCGTACTTCAGGAAACCAATATTTATGATGAACTCGTGGAAGTAAAGGAATATTTGCAGAGAAGGTCACCCAGGAAAGTTGTGTTTGAGTTTTTTCGTCCTGAAAGCGACATTTTTGCGATGGTCAATAAACATCTTTTTGCATGGGTGATAGAAAACCTTGTAAGAAACTCCCTGGATGCCATGGATGGCAAAGGCCGCATATGGTGCCAGATCTATAAGCAAAACAACTATGTATATATTGAATTGAGTGATACGGGACATGGAATACCCTCAGGAAAATTTAAATCCATATTTAACCCAGGCTATTCTACAAAAAAGCGCGGCTGGGGATTAGGGCTTTCACTTGCTAAAAGAATTGTTGAAGAATATCACAAGGGAAAGATTTTTGTTAAGTCATCAAAACCCAACGAAGAAACTACTTTTTGTATCGTTTTACCACTGACTGTGGCCTTTCATCAGCCAAAAACGTAGTTTTCAGCTTCGATCTGCATCAGGGTTTTGAAAGCGACGTATTTATTATGGTATCTTTGGGCATGTGCTTTCTGTAGGTCACTTGCATAAAGTTGCTGATAATTTTCAAAGGCATGCATATCTGATGCTATATATTGGACCGCGTATCCGATACCATGCTCATCATCATCTCCCAAAATCCGCGTCAGCCTGAATGACTCAAAACATCCCGTAGACATAACATCAGGTATATGAACATTTTTCATCCACTCCAACCATTCCGGCTGACTGGCTGACTCTATTTTTATGGTGATATTGTACAGTATTTTCACTTTAGAAGGTACTATGGTGATTTTTTATTCAAGTTTAGCCTTCTCAAAGCTCATCACCTCTCAATATCCTGAATCTTTGACGTGCTTCTGCGGCAAATGTGCTGCCACTATAGTGCACAAAAATTTTTTCATAAAGTGGTTTTGCCTTTTCAGGATCTTTCAGTTTTGTTTCATATATTTCAGCAAGCTCAAATAATGCATTGTCAGCTCTGATATCATCTGGAAATTTGTCAATAATGGTTTGATACATCGTGATCATATCGTCAGTTTTTCGCAACTTTCTGAAGATCTGTGCTTTGGTATAAAGGATATCATCTTCCAGGCTGTGTTCCGGAAAAATGATGATGATAGAATCAAGTTTTTGCAGAGCTTCTGTATATTTGTTCTGAAAAGCCAAAAGATCAGCTTGGGCGAACATCTGCAGAGTGACTTCAGTAGTATCCATCCCCAGATTGTCTAAGATAAAAACGGACATATCGATGGCATCATTGGATATGAGTTTGGATGTGGCACCTTTCAGGATTTTAAACTGTTCCTGAGCCCATTCAAAATCTCCGGCATAGTATGATAGTTTGGCATTTCTATATCTTGCATTTTCTCCCACCTGGCCTTCTTTAAAGTCTTTGTCTACCTGACTGAACAGCAGACTTGCTTCCCATCTGTCGCCACTCATCAGATAATAATCACCCAAAGACAGTTTAGCCCGTGCTATGGCTTCAGGCGACAAGCCCCCGAATTCCTTCATTTCTTCCAGAATCATGATGGCAGTATCAAGCTCATTGACATAAAGGGCTTCAAATTCTGCAAACTCCTGCATGAGTGGTGCTGTCTGGGTGTTTCTTCCCATTTCTTCGAGAAACGAGTTGTATTCAGCCTTCAGGGCCAACAGATCTTCCTTTGTGTAATTAAAAGATTCGGTCACCTTCGCCTTTTTACTATTTAACAATCCACGTTTTGAGTCAAGGTAGTAGCTGGTATTCCTGCCATGTGTGTTTACAACATATTGGTATGCTTCGATAGCGGTATTGTAATCTTTATCTTTGAAGGCCACATCAGCCAGATTAAACACTCGATTGCCATTTTCTTCAAACTGTCTGTCTAAAGCTCTTGCTTGCCTCAGTGCTTTATCGTATTCTTTTTTTTGGGTAAAAGTCCACTGAAGCAGCTCTCCATAGTGAGGTATAGTCGCTTTTTCCTGAATTTTTTGGTATAGTTGTTTTTGCAATTCTTCATAATCAGCCACTGACAAAAATCTCTGCAGACTCGTCTGAATATTGTTGCTGGAGGGTTCTTTTTCAGCTGTAATAAGGTAGTACTTGATCATGTTTTTTACATCACCTTGTCTTCGGTAAAGGTCTGCCAGATTGTAGACGTACAGGTTTTGCACATTGGAGATTTTTTCACCTTTCAGATATGTTTCTATTGCAAGGTCATACTTTGCAAGGTTGGTAAAAGATGATGCCAAATTTGTAATATTTCCGGGATCAGGATCAAGTTTGTCGATGGCTTTGCGATATTCTGTTTTTGCTTTTTCATGCTGTCCTTGCCTTTCGAGAAGATTGCCATATGCAACAAACAACGAAACATCAGAAGGAGTGCTTTTTATTTCGTTTTGAATGATCTGTGTTGCTTTTTCGTACGACCGTAGATCGATAAGACACTGAATATACCAATTGAAATAGGACTTATTTTTTGGGTTTTCTTTGTACAATGACTCGTATATCTGAGCCGCTTTTTCATATTCACCGGAGTTATAATATTCTACTGCCAGTCTGTACTTTTGTTGAGCAAAACCTTCATTGATATAAAAAAATGATATAAAAACTAAAAATAGTATCTTAAGTATATTTGTCATTTCTTATTTTGTCGTCCTATAGATGTATATAACACAAATCTGATACCAAAGTTTATTACCATCCCGGTATAAGGTTTATACCAAATCTAAATCTGGACCCCTGCAGTAATGGCATAGCATAATATGGTTCAATAATCAAAGCCCCGAAAAGATTGATTCGCAATGAAGCACCAACAGTAGTAATAAATGTAGGTTTGGCTGTTCGGGTTACGTAGAATGGTCTTCCTGACGGGTCAAGGATGATGTTGCCATTTTCATCTCTGGATATAAAATCGTACGGTTTTCCTTCTGAAAAGTCATTAAAGCTATCAAATACCACACCACCATCAACAAAGACGTTCAGATCAGTTAACAAAAAGGATGAAGGAATCAATGCTAGCCTTTTCGGACCGGTAAATGGTAATCTCACTTCAACACTACCCAAAGCCATCTTTGAGCCTACTAATTGACTGAATGTAAGGCCAAGAGATTCTATATCATTATTGAGTATAGAGCCCAAACCCCTTACAAAACCCATATTGCCAAGAAACAGCGGATATACACTATTGGTGACTTTCTCCCATCTTAGATAATTAGTGCTCCTGACAGCTATGCTGATCGGTTTCATCCAAAAGTACTTACGGCCGTCAAGGAGTAATCCGGTATAGTTGTCATTTCCAAAATACTGCTCAACACTGGCCCTGAACCTATGTCCTGCAAGGGGTGCCGTAAGTCCAAAATAGGAATTATCGCCTACAAAAGCTACATTGGCATTTCCTCCTGTTCCTTTTCTAATGGTATAAAATTGGTCCAGGATCAATGCATCTTCTGTAGGTATGCGCATTCGGTCAGAAGCTGCCAACTGATATCCCCTGAATTGGTCGCCGATATAATAATCATTGTATTCATCCCATCTGAAGCTTCGATATGTACCGGCAACACCACCTTCGAGACGTAAGGTCGTCGAAAAAGGATAATGGGCAAAAACATTTAATCCCTGATCGAAAATTCTAATCAGGTTGGTGGTTGCTTTAAGAGCGGGAAATGTATTGCCCCTGCCATCATCTATGCTGGATTGTGAATAATCCTGATATCCCGTTCTGAGAGGGACATGGCTTAATCCTACGCCCCAAGCCAATTGATTTTTTCTGTTGATATAACTGACGATACCACCCATATCCAGAATTTCGCCATTCAGGGCGACTTGTGAGTACAGTTGTTGATTGCCCAACAAATCTCCGAACAACATATCAATACCTCCCTGAAGGCCGGTAGCATTCCTGAAATTATTGTTATTGACGCCGGTACCGATACCAGCACCACCACCGATATAATCCAATTTGAAATTTGGACTATAAGCTACGTTTTTAGTGCTTGGATTGATTTTTTTAAGATCATTGTCAGCCTTAGAAAAGCTATTATCTACGATGTCTTTGCTTTGTACCCCTGAGACCGGGAGCATTCCCAATGTTTGATCTATAGTGCGGGTATCAGTTATTTCTTTATTCAACAGTTCATCAGATGATGATTCATATATCGTGTATTTGCTATCAAAATAGTGAGTATAAAGTACCCTGTCCTTTTTTGAACTGGCTGTGATGGCTGGTGATATACCACTGATACCACTGATTCCTGTCAGAAGATCCGTCATTTGATATACTTTAGCTCCTGATCTGTCATATTTGTACAGATTGCGCATGCCATCCCGGTCACTTACAAAATAGAAGTTGTCCTGATGGTCAAAGACAGGATTAATATTGTCTGCACCATTGAAGAAATCGTATATTTTAATGGTTCCGCCTGGATAATCCATTTCTGCAATGTCGTATGTATACTTACCTCGGTATCTGCCGTTGACGATACTATTCTTATCGTAACTGAATATGAGTTTACTTCCATCAGAAGAAAAGGAAGCCATGTTCTCACTATAGATATCGTTGGTAATTCTGGTAGCTTTCTGAGATTGGATGTTGATAACATAGAGATCAGGTTGGCCTTCCATCATACCTGTGACTACAACTTCTTTGCCATTTGGATGATATACAGGATTGACAAAGGCATCAAGATTGGAAACATTGATAGTTTTTAGCGTTTTACCAGTGTCAGCATCCTTGATGACCAATACATTTTTTCCTTTTTTAATCCCAATGAAGGCAAAATCCTTACCATTTGGCGACCAGGCACCGGATGACTCCAATGCATTGATATAATCGAGGTCTCCTGACTGAGAGAGACTTGTTACCTTGTTGAGTATTTTGCCCTTTGTGGCATCAGCAAGATAAAGGTCAGTATTGAAAACATCCTTTTCAGAAAGGAATATCACATACTTTCCATTTGGGCTCAATGCGGGTGACAAATTCATTCTTCCTGCATTGTCTTCAGAAATGAGTTTTTTACCTCGTGGTTTTTCTTTACGACCATCTAGGACAGGTTTGTATTGAGTATTCAAGGCAGCATGCCACATGGTGCTGATAGTTTTAGTGTCCGTCCCGAATGCATCAATAAATCCAAGTTCCAATCCATATTTTGCTGTGCTTTCAAACATTCTGTTGAGCTTGTCATCTCCAAAATATCCACCCAAAAATGCCAACAATGAATGTCCATACCTGTAAGGGAAGTACTTAAAATTGTTCATTTTACTGATTTCCGGCAGGTTTTTATTGATAATGGCGTCCCGCATCCACATGGCTGTAAATGGATCTTTTTTGCCTATCGAAAAATACTCAGCCATGCCTTCTATCATCCACAGAGGAGTATTAGCCAGATTTTGCATAGCAGTAGAATCTCCGTTGAGTATATTATTGAACTGAAATGCGTGTACTAACTCGTGAACTAATACATGATGTGTAGTCTGCAGAGAAAATGTGAGAGGCATCACTACTCTGTTTTTTAGTGCCTCGGTCACGCCACCTGTGCCTATGCCTATATCACCGCCTATGGTATTTGTCTGCTGAAATTCCGCATGATTATTATAAAAAATGATGGGATTTTTAAAGAGAATATCTTTGCCGAAAATTTTTTTATGATTGTCATACCACTGTTCAGATACTTTGGCAAGATAATCCACCATCTCGGGATTTTTCATGTAGTGGTGGATTTTATAATGTGGCGTTTCTACCACTTTGAAGTCGAAGGTTCTGTACCTTGGCTTGTTTCTTCCAAAATATTGTCCATAATTTTCAGTAAAAACTGAAATGATCAGAATTAATAAAATAATTAACTTTTTCATTTTCAAGTATTCTTTTGTTCTATAACAATATAAGACTGAAAAATATCATATTGTAGCTATGTTTTATAATATTTTTAAGAAAAAAATTACATAATTATGCATAATTATGATAATTTGTAATTTTGAAAGCTGACTTTTGTCTAATATGTTATAAAATGATTTTATACTCATCTCTTTTAAAACAATGTATGGATGATGTTTATATAGAAAAAGTAAAGGCTGAACTCATTGATGATTTGAGAAATATTGCCATTCAAACTTTTACTGAAGCCTTTTCAGATGCAAATTCTGTAGAGAATATGTCCAAATATATTGATGAAAACATGTCACTGGAAAAACTTCAATCAGAGGTACAAGACCCTAATTCTGAATTTTACATCTGTAAAGAAAGAGACAAGATCATAGGATATATAAAACTCAACTTTCAAAGCCGGCACCATCCTGAGATCGGGATTGTTTCGGTTGAATTGGAGAGGATTTATGTGTTGAAAGCATTTTATGGAAAGCAGGTGGCTCAAAAACTAATCAACCTTAGTATAGAATTGGCAAAAGAAAGAAATGCCGATCATATCTGGTTAGGTGTTTGGGAAAACAATCACAGAGCCATAAGATTTTACAGTAAAAACGGATTTACTGCTTACGATACCCACCTATTTATGCTAGGTAATGATGCTCAGACAGATATACTGATGATGTTGAAATTAAAATAGCCCGCTACTTTTAATAAACGGAAGTACAGTAAATAAAAATCTGAAAATTGATTATACCTTCTTCTTCTTTGGTGAGATCATGACAATCATTCTTTTCCCTTCGAGTTTTGGTAACTCTTCAGCAGCACCTATCTCTTCGAGCTCTTTAAGAAATCTCAATAAAATCAACTCACCTCTATCTTTAAAAACGATGGCTCTTCCTTTGAATTGGACGTAAGCTTTTATTTTATCACCATCTTCGAGAAACTTGATAGCGTGCTTGACTTTAAATCCGAAGTCATGGTCATCAGTATTTGGTCCAAACCTGATTTCCTTAATGACTGTTTTGGCAGTTTTGGCTTTTAGTTCTTTTTCTTTCTTTTTACGGTCATAGATGAATTTTTTATAATCTATGATTTTGCATACAGGTGGATCAGCATTTGGGCTTATTTCTACAAGGTCCATTTCCAGTTCTTCAGCCCATTGTAGTACATGATAGGTATTATAGATACCTGTCTCTATAGCTTTTTTAGCCACTTCGCTGACTTCATCAAAATTTTCACCAACTAATCTTATTCTTGGAGCATTGATTTCGCGGTTCAGTCTGTAATTATACTTATCATCCTGTACTTTTGCTTGGGGTTGTACTCGTCCTTTAGCCAAATGTTTTTCGTTTTTGTTTTAAAAATGCAAATATATAAATTAAAATATTTCTTTGACAGAATATTTCACTTTCTTTTCTACTCAAAATAAAT
Organism: Saprospiraceae bacterium; assembly: GCA_016718205.1. Lineage (GTDB taxonomy): Bacteria > Bacteroidota > Bacteroidia > Chitinophagales > Saprospiraceae > OLB9. The sequence continues at coordinate 22,059 of JADKEB010000014.1, read as the reverse complement.
TGGTTTTATAAAAATGTCTTAACCAACATTTTGATTTTGAGTAAGGACGAAGCGAAGCTTGTCTTTAAAGGCATTAATCGTCTTTATGATGAAGACTTATTTTTTTTTTCTGATAAAGATATGAGAATCATCTTCTTTACTCAAAAAAAAATGATCGTCGGCATAGGCTTAGACTCTGTTAAAAAATAACTGATACATTTTGTCTCGTTCTTTTGCTCTTTTTCTGCGTTGTAAAATCGTTAAATAACTAAGGCTATTCGCCTCATTTACGCCTTGAAAAAGAACAAATTAACTTCCCCAATTCTGCACCATTTATTTATTAACAGAGCCTTATGTCAATGAAAATACTTTCTTACTCTTTTATGTCTTCCGTTGTATTTGCTTCTGAATGCAACATCACAATTAAGCCGGATTTATCATCATTTAAATCGGCTATCAACTTAGTGCCTTTTTCAGGATTTTCATTCAGAATAAATTCTGCTAACGGATCCTCAACATACTTTTGAATAGCTCTGTTGAGTGGCCGTGCCCCAAACTGCGGGTCATACCCTTTTTCTGCAACAAAACTCTTAGCTTCGTCTGTCATTGTCAGTTCAAATTCAAGATTGTTCATGCGCTTGAACAAATGCTTAAGATTGATGTCAATAATCTTAAAAATATGGTCTTGATCCAAACTGTTGAATATGACTATATCGTCGATTCTATTGAGAAATTCAGGTGAAAATGTTTTTTTCAAGGCACCCTGTATGATGGCTTTGGTGTTTTCTTCTGAAGCCTCTTGCCGTGAAGAAGTTGCAAACCCAAGTCCCTGGCCAAAGTCTTTCAATTGTCTGACACCAATATTGGAAGTCATGATGATGAGAGTATTCTTAAAATCTACCTTGCGTCCAATACCATCAGTCAATTGTCCATCATCCAGTACCTGAAGCAATATATTGTACACATCAGGGTGGGCTTTTTCGATCTCATCCAGCAATATGACTGAATATGGCTTTCTTCTCACTTTTTCTGTGAGTTGTCCACCTTCTTCATAGCCGACATAACCCGGAGGCGCACCTATGAGTCTCGAAATGGAAAATTTCTCCATATACTCAGACATATCTATCCGCACCAAAGCATCTTCACTATCAAACATATATCTTGCAAGAGCTTTTGCCAACTCTGTCTTTCCAACCCCGGTCGGGCCTAAAAATATAAATGACCCGATAGGTTTAGAAGGATCTTTGAGGCCGACTCTGTTCCTTTGAATGGCTTTAGTAACTTTCACAATTGCTTCACTCTGACCGATGATCATTCCTTCGAGATCTTGCGTCATTTTAACAAGCTTGTGGGACTCACTTTGAGCAACTCTTTTTACAGGAATGCCTGTCATCATAGACACTACTTCAGCTATATCATCTTCATTGACAGGATATCTTCTTGTTTTCGCTTCTTCTTCCCACTCTTCCTTATTTTGTTCCAGTTTACGGAGAAGTTTGGACTCCTGATCCCTGAGATCTGCGGCACGTTCATATTGCTGGCTTTTTACAGCAAGGTTTTTTTGTTCTTTTACTAACTCGATCTCTTTTTCGAGATCTTCAATGTATTTTGGTACATGTATGTTTTTCAGGTGAGTTCTTGCACCGACTTCATCCATCACGTCAATAGCTTTATCCGGGAAAAATCTGTCAGATATATACCTTTCACTCAATTTTACGCAAGCAACTACAGCTTCATCAGAATAGGTTACGTTGTGGAATTCTTCGTATTTTGCTTTTATATTGTGTAAAATATGAATAGTCTCTTCAGGAGACGGTGGATCGACCATCACTTTTTGGAACCTTCTGTCTAATGCACCATCTTTTTCTATATATTGTCTGTATTCGTCGAGCGTGGAAGCGCCAATACATTGTAATTCGCCTCTTGCGAGTGCAGGTTTGAAGATGTTGGACGCATCCAATGATCCTGTAGCACCTCCTGCTCCTACAATAGTATGAATTTCATCAATGAATAGGATGATATCTCGGGCTTTTTCAAGCTCTGTCATGATGGCTTTCATACGTTCTTCAAACTGGCCTCTGTATTTAGTTCCGGCAACAAGAGCTGCCAAATCCAGCATGACCACACGTTTGTTGAAAAGTGTTCTGGAAACCTTTCTTTGAATGATTCTTAGTGCGAGGCCTTCAACTATGGCTGTTTTTCCTACGCCGGGCTCACCTATGAGGATCGGGTTGTTCTTTTTTCTTCTGGATAGGATTTGAGATACTCTTTCGATCTCGACATCCCTACCTATGATGGGATCAAGTTTTCCTTCTTCGGCAAGCCTGGAGACATCTCTGCCAAAATTATCTAAAACAGGAGTTCTTGATTTTCCTGTAGTCTTTCGTGTTGAACTGTACTGATCTCCGGCATCATCATCATCTATTGGCAAATCAGAATCAGATGGTGTCTGCCCCATAAAATCAGGTGCATGACCTTCAAGTTCTTGTCTTACGTATTCGAGTTCTGCTTTGAATGCTTCATAATCCACATTAAAGTCCGACAAGATCCTGTTGGCTATGTTTTCATCATGTTTTAATATAGAAAGCATAAGGTGTTCTGGCTTTATTTCATCACTCCTGAAAACTTTTGCTTCAAGGGAAGTGACCTTCAGTACTTTTTCAGCATGTTTATTCAAAGGGATACTTCCGAAATTGTATGCCGGCTCATCTGCAGACCTGAGTGTTTGAGTGAGTTCAATTTTGTGTTTAAGCTCATCCAGATTAACTTCGAGAGAATCAAGTACTTTCACAGGGAGACTGTCTTTTTCCTGGAGCATTCCTAATAAAAAATGTTCAGTACCAATAAAATCATGACCCAGCCTAATGGCTTCTTCGCGACTAAGCTGTATGATTTTTTTTACTTTTGGCGAAAATTTTCTGTTATGCATTTATCTATTGTATTTCATTTTTAATTTTGAACATGGTCTAACAAAATATAAGCTTCCATGTTCTCTCCGATTTCTAGATTAACAATTTCGTGCCACAATTTTATTTCTGCTATAATGGCATACAAAATCAAAATCAATGTCGGTTAGCTAAGTATTTTTACTTGTTTTTACCCATCCTAAATCCTTCCCTTTAAAAGGAAGGACTTCATAATATGGCCTTATCTAAACGACATAGAATTCAAAATTATCAAATTAATTGTAAATTTAAATATTTATACAAATTAAATGATAAAAAATTACCTAAATCATTGTTTTTAACCATTCATTAACCGTTTGGAAATTTAAATTATATCCTTACAAGTTAAATTACAAATTAAAAACACTGACCGTCATTTCAATAAATTATATCTTTTACTGCTCTTTTGTATTTAACACAAATGTAATAAACACTTTTAAACATTATTATTATTTGTAATATAATTTTTAGATTCTGTACAAAAATAAAGAGATTGTTATTTTCAAAGATATAATTGAAATATTTTTTGTGAAATGTGCTACCTTTGCACCCCATCACTGACGAAACCCTCATTCAAGCTCCACAAAATGAAAAGGAGAATGATTAAAAGTGGGGTACTATATTGTTGGTGAGATAGGACAAATTTTTAATAATTAAACAAACATGAAGTTTACATTAGATAAAACAGAGCGGTACTCTATAATAAAACTGCACGAAGAAAATCTTAATTCGATCCTTGCGCCTGATTTAAAGTCAGAATTTGTGTTTTTCAGTAATGAAGGTGTGAGAAATTTGATTTTGGATTTATCAGATGTTAAGTATGTCGATTCGTCAGGCTTAAGTGCCATTCTGACAGCAAATCGGTTATGGAAAGATTATGGTTGTTTTGTATTGACGGGAGCCAACCATCCGGCTGTTAAAAAACTTATAGAAATATCCAGGCTTGAATCTATACTTACCATTATTCCTACTTCTGAAGAAGCCATAGAGTACGTTTTCATGGAAGACATTGAGAAGGAATTGACAGCAGAAGCTGATGATGAATAATATATACTCAAAATTAACTGGTCATCTAAAATTGGCTTAATTAACCATCTTGATGATTTTGGGTAAATACGAAGTAAAAGTTTGTATTATCCTCTTAAGTACAAAAAAAAGGATTGCACTATTTTAAGTACAATCCATTTTTTATGACTATTCTTCAATAGTTTATTTTCCCTAAGCTATTATCTTGTCAGAATGATGATACTTCCAGGTGCAATTCCTTTAGATTCATCTATATTATTGATACTTATGAGATCTGCAAGCGGAATGTTATTAGTTTCTGCAACATCAGCAAGGGATTCTTTTTTGCCCAACTGATAGAGCTTAAGCTTTTCTCGGCCAGGTAGCACTCCTTTTGGGAGATGTTTGTAGATACTACTATCTTTTAGATTGTCACGGGTCATAAATATTTCCTTGGTAAGAAATGTAATATAATCTGATGGAGGCCTTGGAGTGACAATTTCAATTCCAGTCGAGACAAGATCTGGTCTTTTTTGTGCCAGTGGATTGTACACTAAGTCACCGGAGGATTTATACCTTTCAAAGTAGGTCAACATTTTATGGTCAGGTAAAGTCAAAGTATAATATTTGTCTTCATCAGGAGCTGGTATGTGGTCTTTTACGTAAATCGGATTGAGCATCTGAATCAGGTTATAGTCTAACTCCAGGTCTTCACTTAGCTGCTTTAAATCAGTTTTTTTAAAAATTTTAACTGTAAAAGTATACCTGAGTTCATCGGAAACCTGGATGGGATTAAGATCATGATGATAGTAGTAGTTCAACAAATACATAGCCGCGATAAATCTTGGAATGTATTTTTTGGTTTCAGTAGGGAGGTGTTCTGCAACTGTCCAATAATTTTTGCTTCCTCCTGTTTTTTTTATGGCTTTATTGACCCGTCCGGTACCACAGTTGTATGCAGCTAATGCTAATGTCCAGCTGCCATACGTTTCATACAATAATTGAAGATAATCAGTGGCTTTTTCAGTGGACTTTATAATATCTCTCCTTTCATCGATATGTCTGGTAATATTAAGTCCATACATCTCGGCAGTTCCTTCCATAAATTGCCACATTCCTGACGCCCCTTGTCTTGATTTGGCTCTGGGCAATAAGGCTGATTCAATGACAGCAATGTATTTGAGATCTTCAGGTAGATTTTTCTCTCTCAGTATGTTTTCTATCACTGGAAAATACATAGATGACCTTCCAAGTATAACCTGGCTGTCATATCTCCATTTTTCTACAGAATAGTTGACTTGAGTCAACACTTCTTCAGTGATGCGCATGTCTATGATAGTGTTGAGACTTTCTAATCTTGTGATGATTTCAGCATTATTGGGGGATTTTGTAAATGCCGTTATCGATACTAAGTTAAGAAAACACACTATCACAAAATTTTTTGTGATATTCATAAATGTGTTCATGGTAAAAATTAATGGGTCGTTTTTGGGTTTAAAAAAATTATTTCAGATCATCATCATTCTGTTGGTTTAGTTGCTGAATGATGATTGTAAATAATTCGGGGCGCAAAGGTAACACTAAAAGCACTTTTAAATCAGCGTAATATAATTGTTAACAAATTATTATCTGTAATTAACTGTTTTTCAACTATTGTGCCAAACTTTATTCTGAAGTATTTTTGGGTGTATACCCTGTAAAATTGATAAGTGTAAAACCTGATAAGTAAACGAAGCCTTCTTATGTTTATTGCCAAATAAAGTGTTAATGGATATTAATGAGTTTGTAAAGGATACTTTAAAGTATGAAGTCTTAATAACTTCATAAGGATGATGCTATACAAATACTGTTAAATATGCGGAGTATTATTAAAATCAGAAAAATTGTTGGAAAAAATCGTTTCCACAATCGTTTTCTAACTTATCGATGTAATATCATAAAGACACGTAAAAGAATCGTATTTGAAATGAAGGTGCCATTTTTTTGTAATAAGACAAAGATATGTGTAACATTGTCTGTATTCAAAAAAAATTATCGTCGTTCTGATTGGATAAAACAATACGCCATTATCACCTGACTACTATTCCAGACTTTTTGAGCCTCTCCACCAATGGCATGCCAAATGCTTCTACTGGCGTAAGTACTCCATATTTGATGGTTTGATTTTTTATACTATCTGATAGTGTAAATGCTGCTTGTGCAAACATTTTGGCCGTCTCATCATATCCTGGGTCAGCACCTGAAATCACGGTGACTGCCTTACTGGAAGGAGATGTCCCAAAACAAATGACTTCAAACTTACTGTTGGCTCTTCTTTCTGCGCTCGGACCTGTACCAGGTTTAAACTTGCTGAACATCCTGTCCCTGAAACTCTTAAATCTGACCAAAACTGAAGCTGCAGCAATTGGGAAGACAGTCTTGAATACTTTCATCAATGAAGATCTTACAAAAAACTGAGCGTAAGATACTGCTTGTCCATATTCATCAGGTAGGCGATAAGCGCTTCTCTTGACAATATGAGGATCTACCACTGGCATAGGAATAGCCCAAGCTCCGATTTCTTTACTATAGTGGATCTTTAAAGGAATGCGTGGTGCGTCTGGATGGCGTTTTAACTTTGTTTTGATGGATTTCTTTTGTGTTTCCTGATGTAATGCCTCGATTGCCGTAGTTAGTGTCCCTCCTGAAAATGTTGCATTGGTTCGAATAAAACTTTTCAGGGATTTAGGCTCGTTTTGGGGAAGTTTTTTGGCAGTAAGCCACGCTGCATAATCTGCAGGAATACTGTCAAATCCGCAGCAATTGACTATACAGGATTTTTGTTCTACAGCTTGATCGAAATAGCTATTGTAAATATCTGCTATAAATGAAGGTTCACCAGTGATATCAAGATAATGTGTTGATGACTCAATACAAGCCTGGACTACTTTTTTCCCATACCGACTAAATGGTCCTGCGGCATTCATGATGATGTGACCTTGCGACGTCATTTGACACAAAGACTTGTAGTCATTGACATCCGCAGTTATTATTGCGGGAGTATTTTCATTAAGGTTTTTGGCCAGATGAAGGAGCTTTTCCTGATCTCTTCCGGCAATTGCCCATTTAATATTTTCTTTAGAGGCATGTTCCGAAAGATATTTTGCAGTAATTTGGCCAGTAAATCCGGTTGCTCCAAAGAGTATAATGTCATATATTTTGTCCATATTTTTTTTTAGTAAAAGTATGATCAGTTGTAAACATACTTTATTCATATTAAATTTTAAAAAATTACAAATTCTGAAACGAAGTTAGAAACCACAGATATCCTAAATCTTCCTCACTAACCGTCGAGATGTAGGAGATTTTTATTTATTTAAACCTAAAATTGCAGGATTTCAAACCAAGATTCATAGACCTATCCCTTATAAAACACCCACTTTGCCAACTCTTTAAAACTCGCTTTCTTTCCATACATCAGTATGCCTACCCTGTATATCCTTGCAGCTATCCATACCAGAAAGATGCTGAAAATGATCAGTGATACCACAGAAACACCAATCTGCCACCACGGGGGATCAAAGGGAAGCCTGACAGGCATCACAATAGACGACAGCAAAGGTATCATACTTGACCATACTGCAAGACTACTGTCCGGAGCATTGACCGCACTGAATCCGATATACATCGAAAACATCAATGGCATCATCACAGGCAAAGTCAGTGATTGAGCCTCATTGATATCCTCACCCACTGCTGATCCTATGGCTGCAAAAAGAGCGGAGTATGCAAAATATCCTCCCAGAAAATAAAATAATGTCAGCGGTAAAATCTTCCACCAATTCATTGCTTTTATCTCAATAAATATCAGTGCTATTTTATCCTGAGACGACATAGCCATCTCTTCTACAGGCATATTCCCTGTATTGATTTGACTCATATCTTCAGCATTCAATCCAAAAAGAGTCGTACCTAAAATCATGATGAGCGGCATCAGAATCATCCATATGCCTATCTGTGTCAATCCTACCAGTGCCACTCCGATGACCTTACCCATCATGAGTTCAAATGGTTTGAGAGAAGAAATGAGAACTTCTACGATTCTATTGATCTTTTCTTCCATAACAGACCGCATCACTTGCATGCCATAAACAAGAATAATAAAAAACATGGCGTAGCCTACGATACCACCCAAAACCGAACTCACCACTGTCGTGATTGAACTAATTTTTTTATCTTCGAGTACGGTGACAGGTTCAGCAGTGACATCGGTATCCAGATTTTTAAGTATCTTCTCGTCGATGTTGAGCTTTTTCAATTTATAATTCCGGATTTTTTTACTAATTGCTCCTTCTATACCCATATTTTCATCCAACGCCAACTGTTCGTCTGAGTGATACTTATAAGTGTACTTTGAAGCCAGTGAATCTTTTAGTGGCGGTACTTCTATGATACCATTGATCTTTTTGTCTTTATACAGATCGATCTGTTTCTCCAGTGCATCATCACTGAACTGAAAAGTAAGATTATCTCTGGTTTTTAGTTCTTTTTCGAGCAGATCTGAAGGATCATAGACATTGATTATCTTGGATTTGTCAGATCCAGTGCCCATAATAAAAACCACTGCTACCATAAATATCAGTATACCCAATGGTGTAAGCAATGTGGTAAGTATAAAGGTTTTATTCAATACCCTCGACAGGTATTCGCGTTGTGTGACGAGCCAGATTTTATTCATTGTTTGATTCTACTTGTTTGATAAAAATTTCATTTAAAGTCGGGAGTATTTCATTGTACTGAATGATGTTGACATTTTGATTCAGAAGCCCCTTAAGCAATTCGTTGGATGAGTGTTGATTATTTGTTTTAAAAATTATTTCGTTACCAATGGCAGAAACGACATCAAACGCCGAAAGTGCAAAGTTTTCAGGCAGCTGTCCTTCATATTTTACACTATACATATGTTCCTTGAAGTCATTTTTTATTTTGTTTACATTTCCATAAAGTATGATTTTACCTTTATTGATCAGTACTATATCTTCACAGATTTCTTCTACTTGTTCCATACGATGTGTAGAGAATAGTATGCTTGATCCCTTTTGCTTGAGTTCGTAGATTTCATCTTTGATAAGGTTGCTGTTGATAGGATCCAGACCGGAAAACGGTTCATCGAGAATGATCAGTTTCGGATCGTGCACTACGGTGGCTATAAACTGCACTTTCTGGCTCATACCTTTAGAGAGGTCGCCTATTTTTTTGTCCCACCAACTCATGATTTCAAACTTGTCCAGCCATGCTTTGAGTTTTACCTTTGCATCTTTACTGCTGAGTCCTTTGAGCTGAGCTAGATACAGTAATTGTTCGCCCACTTTCATTTTTTTATACAGGCCTCGTTCTTCGGGCATGTACCCTATTTCATTTGGGTGCAAATGATTGAGCAGATGTCCGTTAAGAAAAACCTGGCCACTGTCTGCTGCTGTGATGGTTGTGATGATGCGTATAAGTGAAGTTTTTCCGGCACCATTGGGTCCAAGGAGGCCAAAGATAGAACCTGCTTTTACATCAAAACTGACATCATTGACAGCGATGTGATTGGCATATGCTTTTACTACATTTTGTAGTGATAAAACATTCATAAGTGATTTGTTGATTTGGGGCAAAGATATGTATCACTGTGCATAGTTTTTAAAAAAGTTCGACGAGATAGCTTTTTTCAACGAAATAATCCGTTTTATTGGACTTTATTAAATTGATGAATCAAAGACTATTTTCAATTATCAGTTATCAGAGCACTTTTGTCGAATTAATACGATGTTGGTCTTATTTTTTTTTGCACCATGCAACAAAATTGAAATATTTGTGTCTTTATGCTTCGTTGGAAGTTCCAAAAACGCATATTTCGTATTAAATCAAAATATTTTGAACTGCCCAAGCTTAGTATTTATAGTCAAAACAATTATGTTAAAATGTCCCGAACTTTCTTTTCCTGAGTCGCACTCTGTAATCTGCGGATGATGGGTCTGAATTTCTCCGGAAAATCTGTCTCTTTTACATTCATGATATGATGGTTTTGTGCTCTGTTGTCATAGAATTTAATAATTTATCACAACTTTAACAACCTATCAATATCAGATAATTGAATATTTAATTTTGACGCGATGTCAGTCTTTGAAACTCCCAATTCAAGCAGAAATTTTATGGCTTCCTCTTGTTTTCTCTGAGCTTCTCTTGCTTTCTTTGAGCTTCTTCTTGCTTTCTTTGAGCTTCTTCTTGCTTTCTCTGAGCTTCTTCTTTTAGCTTACGCTCATCGACAATTCTATTTTCATAGTCCTGGAGTTCTGATAGGAAGTCGTCCTCTACTATCATAATGTCCCGAACTTCCTTTTCCTGAGTCGCACTCTGTAATCTGCGGATGATGGGTCTGAATTTCTCCGGAAAATCTGTCTCTTTTACATTCATGATATGATGGTTTTGTGCTCTGTTGTCTTGGTCAAAAATGCTTAATAAAACTTCCAGCTCATCACGTCGTGATTTGCGCAATGCCGGAATATTTATAATGATACCTTCATGAAAAAGGGCATCTATGAACTTGGTTTTGGATGATAATACTTCATTGGAATACCTGTCTTTTACTGTTCGGGTGATGTGGATGACAGGATAATTTGAAAATTCTGAAAATGATTCGCCTAAAAATATATCGGTAATATCGGAATACCAGATTTGAATGTGTTTTTAGCATGATCCTCTGCCCATTCAAACAAATTTTCATTCATATACTGTTTGCCGAGATATTTTCTGAATCTCATGCTCTCATTGGTGAATTTAGACTTCTGAACTTCGATGATGATTAGTTTTTCACTGCCATCTTTTTCTTTTATTCGAGCAGAAAAGTCTAATCTATAAATGGATAAATTGAATACAGTATATCTTTTCGATAAATTTTTGTCAACATCATCTTTGAAATGACTTAGTTCTTGTGGTAAAATTCTAATTCGATGATGTCTAAATCCGTCAGTGTGGACAAAATAATTTTGGCTACCTTACTGTCTTCCACCAGATACTTAAAAACGACATCATAAATAGGATTTGCTATCTCCATCCTCCAAATTATTGAACAAAGATATGACAAAATGGACAATCATTACATGATTTTTTTACGATGCATTTGGATAAGTCCCGATAAGAGCACTGAAGCTAATGACTTCTTCTATTACCTAAAAAAAAAAAAAAAAACAATTCCCCAACCCCAACAAAAAAAAAAAAAAAAAAAAAGGAAACCCGCCGGCGGCCGGGGCGGGGGTTTTCCCCCAAAATGAACCCCCCCCCCCCCCCCCCGCCCCCCCCCCCCCCCCCGCGACCCCCCCCCCGGGCCGCCCCGCCGGGGGGGGCGGCCCCAAAAAACCCCCCCCAAAAAAATTTGGGGCCAAAAAAATTTTTTTTTTTTTTTTTTTTATTCCCCACAACGAAACCCTTTTTAAATTTTTAGGTATTATGTTCGTCCAATCTTTTTATGGAGCGTAACTTTTCTTTTAAATTTAAAATTTTGACACGATATGTTAAGTTAAGGAATATACATATAAATAAAAAGCCCACTGCTATCTGATAGCCTTCAGTAAGACAATATTGTACACCGAATTGATAGCTGCACTTCCGTTTTTGACTGTTGTCGCCACTCCTGAATAATGATCCATCAGCTTTTGCCCATCCTTAAAAATGGTACTTACGGGTATAGTTTTGATTCCTTTTGGCTGATCAAGAGCTATGACTACATCGTCAGATATCTTTCCATCTGTATAACTACGTGAAAAAATATCGCGTGCCAGCTGCCTGTGTGTACCGGCTCCAACAGAAATATGTTTTTTTCTGAAAGACCCTAATTTTTGCCAGTGGGTGAGCAAGTCTTTAGTTTCTGATTTGCTGATGTCTTCCCAGTTCATAAACGAACGAAGGGTAGCATCCCCGCTGGCATCGACATTGAGACTACGTGCTGTCTCATCACCATAATAGATCTGAGCAATACCAGGTGTAAGCATAAGCTTGGTGGCTGACTCATAGGTCTTTGTGCGCAATTTGTCAAACGGACTACCATCATCATGTGATGAAACGTAATTCATGATGGTTTTGCCCTTGAGCGGACCCTGGAGCAATGGACCATACTTTGCAAATATTTCATCTGAAGACTTAGTGGCATCATATTTAAAGTCAAAATTGATCAAGGCGTCAAAACCGTTGGCAAAGTAATCCACTGTTTTATCTCCGAAATTAAAATCCCTTCCTGATCCGATGTTGTAATTGTACACTTCGCCCATCATAAAAAATGGCTGATTGTGCTGCAAATCAGATGGGTTTGCTTTTTTCCACTCATCAAAAGCCTTTACAGATTCTTCGTATAATGTTTTCCAAACATCTTCTTCTGTATGTTTTACAGTATCTACCCTGAAACCATCAATTCCATATTTCCGTATGAGATCAGTCAGCCATTTTACGATATAATAGTAAGGCCTTCGCGGATAACCGGTTCTTATAAAAAAAGCATCCAATTCTGCAACTTCTTTTTCGTATCTTCCTTCCTGTTTCCATTTTGCTATAAGATGTGGCGGCAGCTGGACTTCCTGAGTAGATTCAGTTTTGACATCAGGGAGATTGTCTACAAGGGTGCAGGTGATCGTAGATGTGTAACCTTTGTAAGTGCACTTAGGGCCTGTCCTGACCCAATCATCCGGCCATTGAGTATCTGATGGGGTAACCGGTCCTGTGTGATTGATTACAGCATCCATAAGGATACGGATACCTTTTTTGTGCGCTGCTTCTACCATATCTTTGACATCTTTTTCTGTACCTAGTCTGGTATCAATTTTAGTCCAGTCTTTGGTCCAGTAGCCATGAAAACCATAGGAAAATCCGGTTCCTTCATCAACGCCTTCCGTGATGTTCTCTACCAGAGGAGTCATCCATATGGCATCAATACCCAACTTGTCAAAATAACCATCATTCATTTTCTGAGTGATGCCTTTTATATCACCACCCATGTAACCTCGGTAAGGTGCAGGCGTTTTCGGATGACTGAAGTCATTTGATTTGTCGGCATTATAAAACCTGTCAGTAAGCAAAAAGTACACGGAGGCATTGCTCCACGAAAATGGATTCTTTTGTTGTTGACTGGTCAAATGTTTTGGCACATTACATGCTGTAACTAAAAAAATTACTCCTACAAGGGTCAATAAATTGCGAACTACCATGATTACTGAAAAGTTTTTTATGTTGCAAATATAGTAAAATTTTGGTGCTACACTCTTTATACTTTAGGCACAGATTCTTTTTTTTTTGGTACGGGATCATGACCGTGACCGCCCCAGGGATGGCAACTCAATATTCTTTTGACACCCATCCATATTCCTTTCACCGGACCCCATTCTTCTATTGCTTCTATCATGTATTGGGAGCATGAGGGCTGGTATCTGCAGTTCTGCCCAAGAAAGGGCGAGATCAGCATCTGATAAAGTCTAACCGGAATTATAAAAAGTCGTTTAATCATTTGATACATCATAGCAAATAGGTTTCAGTGACTTTTTTATCATCAAATATTGTAAAAAACCTTTTCTTTTTGTTGACAGTGAAGTCCACTATATTTTTTTGATCGTTGAAAAGCTCTGTCAGTATCTTATTTTCTATTTCTATGGTTTTTATACCACGCATTCCTGCAATCTCAAGATAGCACCAAACTGCAATTTTGTCTTTAGACAACTCTTTACCTATCATTTCAGTCGTGTAAAATTTACCATTGACCTTTAGGGTTAGTTTTTTATTGATATAATTTTCAATGACTTCATCACAGTCTTTACTTTCCTTTGCTGTAGCAATAAACAATCCTTTTCTGCCTGTAAGTGCAATCGCATTTTCAAGATCGTCCAAAAAGATGTGAGCGGCTATCTGTACATCTCCTGATGTGGTTTCATAGTTGATCTCACATCGGCTGAGATGGAAGTCATGCGCAGTATTCAGCTCATATTGATACTCCGTATTTATAAAACACAACATGCAAAATAAAGCTACAATCATATCTGCTTATCAAATGATGAATGTAAGTCTAACAAGGATTTCAAATTGATTGTTCCCCAAAGGCACTAAAAAAGCCGGCATCATATGCTGATAGCCGACTTTCCAAAATTATTATTCACCTTTTATAAGTCAAAACCTGATCTTAGGGTTTGATACGAGATAACCTTTACATCATGACTTGTTATTTTACTCTTTATCTACGTTAAAATTTTAAACCGTAGCTAAGGCTATGCTTGAAAATTTTGCCTTGATAAAAACCAAAATTTCAGCGTCAATTTTGTAAACTTCATATTGCAATAAGCCCTTATTTTTTATCTCCGCTTACTTCTTCAAATTCTACATCGGTCACATCATCAGCTGAACTTTGATTGGTTCCTCCTGGATTGCCTTGATCGGCAGTAGGCTCGCCATTAGCACCAGCGTTTTGCTGAGCAGAATAAATGTCCTGAGATGCCGCCTGCCATGCAGTATTCAAAGCTTCTGAAGCTTTGTCCACTCTTGGCAGGTCTTGTAACTTATGTGCTTCTTTGAGTTCTGTAAGTGCACTTTCGATGGCTGCTTTTTTATCAGCAGGTATCTTGTCACCTATCTCTTTCATTTGTTTTTCTGTCTGGAAGATAAGACTGTCAGCCATATTGAGCTTTTCGGCTCTTTCTTTGGCTTGTTTGTCCGTATCTGCATTGGCAGCGGCTTCTGCTTTCATTTTAGCAATTTCCTCCTGGGACAATCCTGTGGATGCTTCGATTCGGATATTTTGTTCTTTACCGGTACCTTTATCTTTGGCTGACACCTTGAGAATACCATTAGCATCCATGTCAAAAGTGACCTCGACCTGTGGAACGCCTCTTGGCGCAGGTGGAATACCATCCAGGATAAATCTGCCTACACTTCTGTTGTCTCTGGCCATAGGTCTTTCGCCCTGCAATATATGGATTTCCACACTTGGCTGATTGTCTGCAGCAGTAGAGTAAGTTTTTGTCTTTTTGGTCGGGATGGTGCTATTGGATTCGATGACGATGTCAAATACATTGCCCATAGTTTCGATACCCAGAGATAGCGGCGTTACGTCAAGAAGTAATACATCTTTTACATCACCGCTCAATACTCCACCTTGAATGGATGCCCCAAGTGCCACAACCTCATCAGGGTTTACACTTCTGTTTGGTTTTTTACCAAAAAAGTCTTCTACAGCTTGCTGGATAGCGGGAATTCTCGTAGATCCACCTACCAGAATGATCTCATCAATATTACTCTTTGACAATCCGGCATCTTTCAAAGCCTCTTCGCATGGTTTTAATGTACGCTTGATAAGGCTATCTGCAAGGCTCTCAAACTTAGCTCTTGATAGTTTCATGACTAAGTGTTTTGGAACTCCGTCGACAGCTGTCACATATGGCAGGTTGATTTCAGTTTCTGCAGAAGTTGACAATTCTATTTTTGCTTTTTCGGCGGCATCTTTGATCCTTTGAAGAGACATAGGGTCTTTTCTGAGGTCAACATTTTCCTGAGACTTAAACTCATCCGCCAGCCAATCGATGATGACCTGATCGAAGTCATCACCACCCAGGTGCGTATCACCATTTGTAGATTTTACTTCAAATACTCCATCTCCCAGTTCCAGAACAGAAATATCAAAGGTACCGCCACCAAGGTCAAATACTGCTATGGTGCTGTCTTTGTGTTTTTTGTCTAACCCATAAGCCAAAGCTGCTGCCGTAGGCTCGTTGATGATACGCTGTACTTTCAAACCTGCGATCTCGCCTGCTTCTTTGGTAGCTTGTCTTTGCGAGTCATTAAAGTATGCAGGTACGGTAATCACCGCATCTGTCACTTCCTGTCCAAGAAAATCTTCGGCTGTTTTCTTCATTTTCTGAAGTACCATGGCTGAAATCTCCTGAGGTGTATACAATCTGCCATCAATATCTATTCTTACTGTATCATTGTCGCCTTTGACTGATTTGTAAGCTACTCTACCGGCTTCTTTGCCAACTTCACTAAACCTGTTGCCCATGAATCTCTTGATGGAGGCGATGGTTCTTGTAGGATTTGTGATAGCCTGCCTTTTTGCTGGGTCACCTATTTTGCGCTCTCCGTTGTCCAAAAAAGCTACTATGGAAGGAGTGGTTCTTTTGCCTTCTTCATTGGCTATCACCACTGGTTCATTGCCCTCCATTACTGCAACACATGAGTTGGTGGTGCCTAAATCTATTCCTATTATTTTACCCATTTTGAATTATGATTTTTATATTTTTTAGTAATGTAATTTTGTAAAACTGAAATATCATAGACAATCTGCGTGCCAACCGAATATGGGCGTTTGTTTCTGCCAAAATGAATGTAGTTGTGGCAGAAAATTGCAATATAAACTGACAGAACGTCAGAAATTTATTGAAAATTCAGACTTTTTGTGATCTGTCCCCTTCTGAGTGAATCAAGGGTAATCGGAGTGAGTCCGATATTATTTCTTGTGATGCTGGTTGCTGAAGAAAAAATCCCCAGGGCTCCATTGCTCAGATTGGTATATCTGGGTATTTCGCCTGATGATGTGATACCAAGATTGGCCTGACCTATAGTGACATATTCCTTTAGTTCTTTACCTCCTGATGTGATGCTGATGGAGGCATTTTGAAAATATCGCTTTATCCCAGGGTTTTTATCTATCAAAGCCCCCTGAATAAATTCATAAAACGACCTGCCATTGAATGTAATATCGGTTTTTTCTGTATTTGTGACAACGTCCCAAACTACTGACTTGTCGGAAAGCTTTCCATCTTTCTCTTCTTTTATGAAAAAGGTAAATTTTACGTTATGGATCACTGCATTATTATCTCCAAACCAACGGACGCGAAAATCAGCATTGTTTTGAAATGACAACAAAGCCGATGGATTTGGTGATGTGACATCTTCATTTTTTAATGGATTAAGGATAGTTGTCATAGCTTCACTCAGCACAAAACCATCATTTTTAAGTATCTTGATTTTATATTGCTGGCCAGGGATCAAGGTCAGATCTGATTTACGGATCTTATACAGATAATTAGGAGCATCCCCAAAGGCACCTTGAGATCTTTTATATCCCTCACTATTACCATCTACTCGCTGCAAAGTAAATTCTTTGCCGGTGGTAACTTGTTGAATTCTAACAGATATATTATTAAAGTACAGTTTTGAGATGTCTTTGGCAAGGGTCAATGCTGATGTCTTGCTATCGATAAATGCTCTCTCTACTCTGATATAAATTGCAGTATCTGAAGGTGAAAGCATACCGTATACCACTGGTATTTCAGATTCAGGTTCAGTCAGTTCAAAATCATTGGAGCAAGAGGATATTACTATATGAAACACTAAAGTAAACAAAATAAGTACCCATATTTTTGACATACTCAGAAGTATTATTTTTTTTTGCAAAAGTAAATAATATTATGCTGAAACTCAGCAATATGAAATAGAAAAGCATAAAGAAGTCAAATTTTATATCAATGCCGTTTAGTTAAGATATTTTTATCTGTTTTTACCCACCCCAACCTCCCCTGCCTTGCCGTCAGGCAGGCCTGGCCGACTACGTAGACAGGCGGGCTTAAAATGGAGGGAGTTAGATTCGTTCTTTGATTTTTGGCATTGTCGCTTTTTAAAAGATAAATTTAATCAAGTCAAAGTCAAATAGCCCCAGAAGCTCACGCCACAGAGCACCGTGAAAACCTGGGTCGGGATGTGATGGTCATTTTTGTTGATCCTTTGGTGGGGGACGAGCGGCCAAATCTAAAATGAAAAATAGAAGACCAAAATTACATTAATTTTGAGTTTATGTGGATGATAGAGAGTGAGGTTGATTAAAAATTTTGGTTGTAGTTCAACTTGTGGAGTCAAGCCAGCAAGTAATTGGTTGGCAAAAGCACAAAAGTATCCCTAAATAGAAACAATTGATGGATTATGGGCATAAGATATCTGACCTTACATTTGTAATGGATCAAAAATACTAGAAATTGTTTCGTCGTACTATGTAGAACTTATATCTGAAGTATAAGGTGCTCTAAACGTGTCCACCTTTGAGCTGCGTGATAATGTTTAGCCATTTTGATATAGATATTTCGGGCACTACTTACTATTTTTTGCTGGTATCTTTATGAACCAGTCACGGAATGTTTTGTATTCTTCCCTCCATGATTTTTCGCAAGCCGCATAGCGCATCCTGATTGAGATATTGTATGCTAATACGGATAATTGCCATAATATATCATTACCATGAAAGTTTTGCATTCTTGTTTGACCTGCCAGAAGGTGATTCTTGGTTTGTTCTATCCAAATAGTTCTGGAATGTTACATTTTTCTATGAATTTGAAAAGAACGCTGAGGCCACCAAACTGAGTAAGACGTTCTGCAGAAAAAGAACTTTGAGTTTTTGTACTTTCAAATCGGATAAGTTTTGTATTTTTGACTTGCATCTATTAAGTGTTTTTATATGTATTATTTTAATATGTTTACAAGCCTAAAGATAAGCATTTTAACACTTATAGATGCATCTTTTTTAAATTTTATTTTAGATTTTTAGGTAGTATAAAATGATGCATTGAATTCTCCCATTACTATTGATATAGTCCTGCTATAATCATATAAAGCAAAAATATCATATCTTTGCACTTTAAAATAATTAAAAAAATGTTTAAAAATATACTCTTAACTTTATTTTTTGTAACCATCATAGCTGGTTCTCTTCAGGCACAACAACAAGAAAAGCTTAACGCACTCAACAATTATGTCGATTTTTCAAATGAAGGTGCGCATGGTTTACTGATAGTACATCGCTTACTTGAAAATTTTAATAAAAATATCAACAAATATGTTGATCTTCCGGACCAACAGATCAACTTTTACTCCAATAAGGACCTTCCGCAGGATATTTTTCAGGATGATGAAAATTGGTTTTACGACACATCGCCCAATGAATACTTTGCTATCATCAGTAAAACATCAGGTGTATTGCCAGAACCGGCAGAAAAAAAGCTGAAAGCCATCTCAGGTGATATGAAGGCTATCATGCAAAATATAAACAAAATAAGGTTTGATCTGGAAAAAATGATCACAACACTGGATCTTACAAAACGGGAAAATCTCAGTACCGTCTATGACAAACTGGAAGAAGGTGTAAAGTTGTTTAAATCATATTATGATAAACAGATGGTGTTGGAAAGAGAGATTTCTGCTGTCTATTCTTCTCTGAATATCAAACCAGAAAATCAGGTATATGTTTCTGTACAGACCGCACTCAAAGATGTTTATACAACAACTTACACGGCACTTAAAGCTATGTACAATAAAGAAGATGAACAATATCCTGATCTGATCAAGGCACAGGAAGCAGCTATGACAAGACTGAACAACATCAATTTATCCAATCTTAAGGATACCAAATTGCTGAGTCCAAAAATACAACTATACTGGGCAAATATCAAAAAGCAGTCTGGGGAATCGATCAAGGCACAGAAGGCATTTGCTGAATCAGAAAATCTACCTGAAGAATATAAACTTTATGGCAAACATTATTACTACTACAATATATCGGTGATCAATAAATTCAACCGATATGGCAATGGAGTAGTTTTTGAAATCAACAGATTCAATGAATTCCTAAACCTTCCCGTCTTAAAACATTTTGAATTGCCGCACTACTTCAAGGTAATATATCCTAAGTTACTTGTAAAAACGGACTATCTGGCTTCTGCTGATCCGGTCATCAAATCAATACCTAAAGTGGTAAAAGGCAGGAATGTTGTTACGGCCAACAGGACAATTTTTGCTGATAAAGATGTGGTGGAATTTCAGTTGTTTGATCATAAAATCATAGACAAGGATATAGTGTCTCTCAGTTTTAACGGTGAGTGGATCATCGAGAAGTTTGAAATCAGCGAAAAACCTAAACCCTTTACCCTAAAATTGAATGTAGAAGGCAAAAACTTTTTATTGCTTCATGCCGATGATATGGGTAGACAACCTCCAGCTACTATCGCACTTTCCTATACCTATAAAGGAAAAAGAGAACTCATTGTCCTAAATTCTGACACTGTAAAAAGTGAAGTCATTGAAATAGTTTTGCAGAAATAATATCACTTTTATAGCAGAAGAAAATCTGTTGGTCTGAAAATTTGAAATTCTGAAATTTTTATTGACGAAAATTTGTTGAGATAAAAACATCAGGAATTCATAATGTTAAAGATTCTCAAAACTGTTCAATTTCTCCAGCAGAAATTCAAAATATTGGGTACAAGATTAGTGTATTCAGTATTGTTAATGATATACGCATATCAGTCGGAAAAGACACCGTCCTGGGCAAAAAAAATCATCATAGGTGCCATTGCGTATCTTTTATCGCCATTTGATGGAATGCCGGACCTGACTCCTGTCATTGGCTTTACTGATGATCTGGGAGTCATCAGCTTTGGCTTGGTAGCCATCGCCTGCTACATCGATGAAGACGTCAGAACAAAAGCCAGAGAAAAGATTCATAAGCTCTTCAAGGATATAGATGATAAAGAGCTTGAAGCTGTGGATGCAAAACTTTGACAAAAGATACTGCTGTTATGTTAAGTGTTGAATGGCGGATCAATTATAAGTAGATTTTTCTTTTGATCAAGGCAAGGGTTCCCGACCTTAGCCTTAGCTAAGGAAGGGGTTCATCAACGAAGAGAAAATGGAAAAGATACAATAAGTCATCCGTCAATTTAACCTTAACATAACACTACCTAAAATAGCACATTAAATCATCAAAGCAAAGCCTTGATCAAGTCTGCCAACTTGGACATACTATGGCCTTTCCTGAAAGCCTATGTTTTTCAACATTATCTTTGTAGATGATGATGACCGGCTGACCAGCAACACTGTATTTGGCAGTAATATCTTTATTTTTGTCTACATCCACTTGTCCGAGTTTTGCCGCTTTGATAGATGTTTCAGAAGTCAGACCTTCTACATCAGGTCTCTGAGAAGTACAGATAGAACACCAGGTAGCATGAAAAAACAAAAGGCTTACTCCTGTCTTAATGGTAGCATCATAATTGGATAAGGTGGTGATGTCAGTCAATTTAGAAGAAGTTGTATTACCTGGGTCAGGTGTTGCCACTTCTTCTTTACTGCAAGAATTCAACATAGCGACAATAGTCAAAATAAAAAATAATCTTAGCATGATAGGTACAATTTAGCTGTAAAAATATAACATTTATAGTTATGCGAAAGAATTAGCATCAATTATTTTTTGAATGGTCGCATAGTTTTGATTGTTACAATAAATAAAAGAGTCGCCCGTTATTAAAAATAAAGATATGGCACGACTACTTGTATTTATCATTTTCCTGACTTTTTCCTTTTCCGGAAATGCTCAGTTGAGAATTCACGCTGGTGGCGGAGTGAATTTCTCGAATATTGATTTTAAAAATTTCCAAACCCCAAAAGTAAACTCAGCGACTAATTATTTCATTTCTGTAAGACCTGAATTAGGTATCACTGAAAGTATATCTGTAGGTCTGGATATTCAGTATTCTAGAAAAGGATACAACTTTGACGATGCAAATGCTGACCCGATATCAGGTTATCGATTTCAATATTTGGATTTGATACCTCAGGCTCAGTTAAAAGTTTTCAAACCATTATCTTTATTTGGCGGAATAGGCTTAGGAATCAGGACCAGTGAAAGATTCAAAATAGGAGAAATCTGGGATCAGGCAAAGATTAAACTTACAAAACCTACAGAGTTTACTTATGTGGCAGGTATGAGGTTTTATCCTGTCAAAAAAATCTCAATTCACGCCCAGTTTGCGGGCACTCTTGGACAGTTTTTCGATGTGGAATGGACCGATGCACAAGGTAACATCATACCAAATGTCTCTACAAAACTCAATAATATTCAGGTAGGCTTAGGATATCAACTTTACTGATTAGTGTTTTAGGCTTATCGGAAGACTTAATTCGGGCCTATTATTTTTTGGGTGTATTTCATTTTTTCGCATCACATTAAAAATCATCAATTTTTTTTTACGATTTAGTCAAGATGCCTTAATATATTGCATCGTAGTTAAAAGCTACGACGAACAAACGATGCTTG
>JADKEB010000013.1 GCA_016718205.1 Saprospiraceae bacterium | reverse complement strand
AAAATCAATATATAAAACACAATATATTGGGTCGTTTTATTATTTTTGCATGTATTATTACCCCCATGTTCATATCAGCCCCCTAATATTTTGATTTTTTTAATTTTTTAATGAATATTTTTTTAATTTTTAATCTTTAAAATCAAAACGTATGAACACTAACAGAATTTTATTAGCAGGTCTTGTAGGCGGAGTATTCGCTTTTTTTGTCGGTTGGTTGATATTTGGTATTTTATTCAAAGACATGATGCCTGAAGGCATGTCAGGAGTCTTGAGAAAAGAAGAAGACATGATCATTTGGGCTATTGCTCTTTCCAATATTTTATGGGCTGTGACCATTGCATACATATTTGTGCAATGGGCAAACATAAGTACATGGCGAGCAGGAGTGATGGCTGGGGCAATTTTAGGATTTTTAATCACAGCATCTTTTGATTTTGGATTTTATTCTATGACCACCTTATTTACCATACAGGAAGTAATAATTGATGTTCTTATCAATACCATTTGGGTTGCCATTATGGGAGCTGTAATAGGTTGGTGGTTGGGCTGGAAAAAATAGTGCATTATTCCTGCATTACCAGAGTTAAAATCTTTCTTAGTTAATATCCTACATTTAAAGTAGTACATAAAAATATATAACCTAAATATCTAAAATGAGATTCGTAGTGAGACCTTCAAATGCAATAAAATCAGTACTTTTGGCGACAAATCATACTGTGTGCAGCTTTCGCTGTAGACACCCCTATGGTGCATGACTGAACGGTGCTTTAGCAAAATGGAGTGGCAGCTCCATTTAGAGAAGGAACCGTCAGCTAATCTGACGGCATATAGTGACTTTTTTATTATAAACTGAAGTAGTTGGAGGTCGTAATAGATTATCATTTTAGATTTTTAAGTATAATGAAATCTATTACTAATCGCATTATAGATTTTTAGGTATTACCATAATTGATGTTATTTCTTGTACTTTTGCAGAAAAGTATTCATGCCTTCCAAAAGACAATTAATTCTGCAGCATGTTGCCCAGACAAGTGATTTCCCCATGTGCCTTGAGGTGGATCATGCTAGTGGAATGTATATATATGGAAGTGATGGAAAAAAATATCTCGATTTTGATGCAGGTATAGATACAAAACCATTGATACCCCATTTTTGATAATCTGCGATCAGGAGATTGCCAAATATATTGATACAATAGCCAAAACATCCTAGCATTAATAGAACACCCAATATCTTTGGCAAAAAGCCGCTATGAAACACCAACCAACCAAATGGAAACAACCACAATCCCCAAAAAAGAGAAGCCACAGTAATACCATTTTCGTAAGCATTGAGCGAAGCGAAAACCAACTTCATTTTCTGATCATTATCATACAAAATGGTCACTATAGGATCAGTCAACAATGTAATGATGTCCAGTTTATTAGTCAAATTCAAAAATGAAATGGGAATACTGACTAGTACTAAGATAACCATACAGGTAGCGTAGTTCTTATCCGCCGCAGAAAAGACTTGGTATAAAATCATAGCTAAGGCGACATAAGCCAAGTAACAAACCATACTTAAAAATATCCCAAGCCTAAACAAAGGTAAATTATTATTTATTATTTATATTTTGAAATGTCAATTCTGGATTTTGCCAATCAATAAGTAAATCTGGCACGTACATAAGACTAAAAATACCAGATATCACGATCACCAAGTAACACAGTCCGGCAAGGCGTGCCCACTTTTTACGAATATCCATGATTGAAATATTTATGCGTTTGGAATTTTCCATAGAAATGCTTTGCGTGCAATAAGTGCGGCCAACACTATTTCAATAACTGCAAATAACATATAGAATTTATACCATTCAAAGTCCAAAGAAGTCAAGATCAGTAATAGGAAAAGAGCGAAAAATACGCCAAATCCAATATTCAATATTCTATTTATTCTTGGCGAAAGCGATATCGATAGATAGATCATCAGGGATGGAATAGCCAGTACCACTGAAGCGGCAAACAATTTCCATGGATTGTTCAGCATGCTCGTACCCTCAATGATTTCTGATATTTTGTCAGGGGTATATAGTTCAAAATAATCACAATAGATATAACAAAACATCAGCGATGTCCACATAAAGGCCAATTGGATTCTGATGTTGATAGGGTTGTCTTGATTGCTTGTCATATTGTAGAGTTATTTATAACCAATGAGTATGACTACAAATCTGGCCATAAGGTTGTAAAAGGGTTTAGGAATATTTAGATTAAATTTATAGGTCATCAAAAGTATATTGAATAGTAAAAAGATTCAAAACCAAATCCAAATGATAAAACTTTAAACATACTCTAATCTAATATACACAAATATCTAATTTGTATTAAATTCATTGTGAATAAGGAAAAATACAAGCTCAGGAATTGAATTCATTCCACTTATTGAGAAAACCCAAATATTCAGAAAACCCAAATTAATTTATGGTGGGCTAATAAGATAAATATGGGGTTCATTAGCAAATATTAGGGCTTTGGTTCAATCTTTAACCTTTCAAGTGATTCACCAATTTGTTTCAAGGTTGTCATTGATTGTTCTTGAGATACTCTTATCTTATTAAGTATGGTCAGCGATTGTAGTATATATTGAGTAAGGTTAAATAAATTCATTTCACCTTTTTCAGCTTGAACAATGGTTTGTGCAATAATATTATCATTCAGTTTCTTTTCAGACTTCATACTAATATTGAGCTGCTGAAAGAGTATATTTAAAACATTCTTTTCTTTAGTCATATTCTTTTTAAGCTCGTGATAAATCGTTTGAAGCTCGATGAATGCCTTATTCTTCTCTTTTATGAAACTTCTATGTTTCCTTATGGTTTCACTTTGCGCAGCGTTTGAATTTTTTAGTTTTTCTTCTTGATTTTTATAATTTTTATGGATGTTCTTTATTTCCAATTCCTTAGTATTTATAAAACCCTTCAGCAAATGAATAGAATCTTCCAATGACTTAATTTTCGATTGGCTATTCTTAGAATTTTTCTTTTCTCTCAATTCATTGATCGTTCTTATTTTTATATTTAATTGAATTTCATGCTCTCTTTCCTGGTTTTTCCTTAATTGGGTAACTGATTGTATAATATTTTGTTGAGCTATGATTTTATTTTCCAACCATTCAATACGTTCTTTGAGAAAGTAGGTTTCATCTGGGATTATTTCCTGCCTGGGTTCATCCGATGCAAGTTTTAAAAGTTCATGTACCCAAAGACGAAATTTCAGATATTTTTTACCATCCAATTCAACCTCTACCGGCTTTAAACTTGCGTCATGTAACATATTTTTATTGGCAAACGAATTATAATTTTGATATTCTTCTGACTTATGCAAATTAGTATTATCCTTCATGGCTAAAAACTCAATAAAATTGATTCCAAAATAAATCAAATTATTCAAATAAAGTACCAATAGAAAATATATTTTTTTGTAATACCTAAAAATCTATAATGACTTTCCTATCACAGCCCAAAATCACTGCAAAATCAGTCACTTCGTTCACTTTTGACTTCGCACCATAACCTGTACCGCCTAGTAGTAGCGATGCTACAGCTAAAGCTGCACACAGTATGATTTGTCGTCAAAAATGCTGATTTTATCCTCCTGCTCCGAAGCGGGCAGGTTGTGCTTTTGACCTTCATTACGGAACTCATTATAGATATTTAGGTAATAATCAAATTTGTTTGATTCCAATTTTTTTTTTGAAGCAAAACCCCGGTCAAAAACCTGATCATTTAAGAGTATGTTTAAAGTTTCATCATTTGGCTCCAAGGGGCAAATTTTATTTTCTCTTGCGTTATATTTTTTGTTGTACTGCGTCAAGCTATGCTTGAGCAACCAGCTACGACTGAAAAATATGTCTTACATAAAATTAAATTTGATCACTTTCGCTCAAACATGGTAATTTAAACATACTCTAAGTCAAATTGAAAATAAAATTTGTTGACTCCTTATTTTTTTGAAAAATCCGATCTTGCCTCCCATGAGTACTTTACCGTCTTCACTTTCTACCAACTGGTCGAATTTTTCGCTCATATCAAAGCTTTTACAATCTTTTGGAACAAGACTACAGTATTGTGCCGGAAAAAGGTACATCACTTCATGTCCACGGTGTTGAAGCTTCTCCCCAATCGCCAAAAAAGGTTCCATGTCTCCTTGTGTGCCTATAGATGCTAAAAGGATTTTCATAGATTACTCTTTTTGAAAGTGAACATTTGCCATGCTGAATAACTACCTTTACGGATACATATTTCAGCAAATTTACAACTTTTGTAAGGTCTCCGAATATTAGTTAGACCAACAAAGCAGATTTTTAGTAACAATAAAATTTTGATATCATAAGCTTTTAAAATTCTAAACTTACATTTAGCATTTAGCTATAGTATGTTTAAAATTTTTAGTCGTCATCATTAATTGATTTTAGATGAATTAAATAAAGTTGTTTTTCGCAAATGAGAAAAAAAACCTAAATTTACCCCTATAAACTTAATACCAACATGTTAGATCATCATGCACCAATAGCAGAAGCCGAAATTTGGATCAACAGGTTCAAAAGACATGCTAAAGAAATATTTATCAACACTTTACTTGCCGGTACTGCTATTTTTATATTCAGTTATGGAGGGCTTTTTGTGGCAATTCGTTTGTATCCATCATTTTTTATTGACTATATCAATCCAGTATTTAATTCTGATGGCAGCAGAGATGCGTATTTTTATATGCATCCTTTTATCCTGGCTATTGCCTTGTCTGTATTCTGGAATAGATTTGGAAAATATTTTACAGGCAATATCCTCAAAGCCGGTGTTGAGTTTGGTCTGGTTTACGCTTTTGTGGCACTGGTCCCTATTCTATGGATCACCTATTCGGCCATGGAAGTGGAATTCCAAATGGTATTTACATGGCTTGTTTATGGTTTTTTCCAGAGTTTTGTTGCCGGTATGGTTTTGAGTTGGAAACGGAAAGAAATAAACTTACTCTAAAATCTAGCAAATTTAAATGTGTGTGTTCAAATTGCACAAATGAGTAAAAGCCCTTCTTTACCCTCAATCCCTAAAGAGCCTGTCAAGCTATGCTTGAGACGACCCACCCATTTCTTCCAATCAAAGCACTGCACTCCCCTTTAGGGGTCGGGCCTACCTGCGTGACCTGTCAGGCAGGGGTTAGTTGAGCAAATCACTTCATTATGCACATATCTTACGTCAGCTTATCTTGCGCAAATGCAGCCTTACTTCTACTTCCAGTTGATCGTTTACTTTGATGGCTCCGCCAAGTTTGCTTGGTGGGGTCAATCCAAAATCTGAGAAAAGAATAAATTTTTTACTTGTAAATTCGATATGGCCTTGGTGATGATTTGCCTTAAACTGCAGTTGATACTTGACCTTAGTACCCGCCAGTGATATGTAGACATCACCCGTACTTCCTGAATGCATCGCATTTCCCGGCAATGTATTCAATGACCTGATATCTATGTACATCACAGGAAACTGGCTCATTTTGAGTGTTTTTTGAAGATCTTTGGTCATGATCCTGTGATGACAGTCAAAATTAGATACAGGAATATCCAAAATGCTCTTAATTTTAAAATACGAGTTTCCGACTTTGTTCAAATCACAAAGTAATGTGTCAGTTTTTCCGTAAGATGATACAACACATTTGAATGTATTGATATTGGTTTTCCCGTCTACACTAAGGCTACTGGAAGCATTGATCTGCCACATTTCACTATCAGTACCTTCGTGAGATTTGTGACTGAACACATTTACATTCAGATATCCTATGAAGATGAAGAAGAACAAATTATACATGCTGCAAAAGTAATTAAAATGTAAAAAATTTACGTTGAATTTTGAAGTACAGCTTTTAGAGTATGTTTAAATTTTTATCGCCTTAAAATCAATGTATTATGAACCTGACTTCAAAATAATCACCTTATTTAGTTCACCTTCCCGCCTATATTATAGTTGTCAGGCAGGCTAAATGCGTTGATTCTTTTATCGCCAGAACCATAATCTCTTGATTTACAACTAAGAAAAATTTTAAACATACTCTTATATGTATCAAATATCTCAGAGCTACAAACAGAGATTTCACTTTATAAGTTTCTAATAAAAATTAAACTTGTCTTAAAATAAAAAAAAGAGTTGGGTCGAACAAAGTGTCCGACCCAACTCTTAATCAATTTTATCATCAACAATACTAACTAACATTTTGTGTATTAGAAGCCGATTACTGCTTCAATCACAACTCCGGAAAATTCTCCTTCATTCCTATAATCAGCTTTTGGAAAATCTTTATATTTCTGATTAGTATATTCTAATTTCAGCAACATATTTTTGGTTGCAAAATATCCCGCACCTACTGAAAATCTATTTATACCCACTTTTGCTTGAGAATTCGCAGTTTTACCAGTATCAGATGCTCCATATTTTAATCCATTTGGTTCACCATTAGCATTGACATATCTTGCGCCAATATATAATTCTTCATTTTTCAAAAATCTATATACTGCTTCAGCATAAAACTGGTTCCAAGATCTTTTTGTCCATTCTTTTTTACCTGAAGTTTCCACAACATCTCCATAAACAGATCCTTTCAGCAAGTCAAAACCACCTTGTACTTCAAGTCCTTTAAATTTAACAAATGGGCTTACATTGATAGTAGTCAACCTGTTTGCAACACCTGGGTCAAACCTACCTGATGCAAAATTTGGTCCAGCTTGAGTTGCTGGGTTGGAAGGACTTGTTCCAATTGATATAGGTAATCCGCCGATAGTTGCCGGTTCCATAACTCCAAACCAGTGTGAACCGGTTCTATCACCTGCAAACATAGTATTTCTCTGAATATTTGAATTATGGTAAACAGAGGCTGAAAGTCTGTAACGGAGATTTTCAGACGCTTTATCATACGCTACTTTAGCAAAAAGTGATGGATTTCTTTTAGTGGGTACTACACCAGATGAATTTATTGCATCAGGTTGTTTAATGATATTTCCACTGATAAACCCTGTAGTCATACCACCCATCAACATTAAGTTTTCAGCAGGGAAGATATAAACCTCACCTCCAATTTCAGTAGTAAATGCGTCAAGAATTAAATTTTCTGTGAAGGGATTGAATATTGTATTACCACCATCACTTCTTCTGAACTGAAAATCCCCATAATTTGGTTGGAAATGTCCAATTTTTACTCTTATATATTTTGTAAACCATTCTGGATTGTTAAACATTGGTAGCTTATCTATCTGAATAAATCCTCCTTTTACCCAAAATTCACTATGGTGCCTTGATGACATATAGTTTTCAAGAAATACTCTGATACCATCACCAATTTGTATATCAAAATTTAAATTCGCCATAGCAAGGTTAAATCCAGCTAGTTTTGACGAAAGCGTGTCTTCTGCTTTTATATAACCATATAAAAAATTCTTGTTTAAAGAATTTGTACCTGAAGTGGGAACATAATTAGCTTTGTTTTTTACTGTAAAATTCTGATAGTCTTGTGTAAAAGAACCACCAATTTTGATTTTAAAACCATCAAATGGCGTTTCATCTGTTTTACTAGGTTCAAATACGTTCAATCCAGTTTTATCATATTGTCTGGTATATTGAATCTGTGCCGACAGGCTGGTAACAAAAAGTGTTACAACTAATAAGCTGAAAAGATTAATTAAAGATTTCATATTGTTTTTGTTTAAGATTAAGAAATTTTGATTTTATAATACATTATTGGTTTAATACTACGTCGAAAGCAAGGACTACATCATTGCCTGTCTTTACTGCACCCAGCATAAATGAAGGTGGCGACATGTCGTAGTCCTTCATGCTGATCTTTTTTTCGCCTTTGACAGAAATGGAAGTATCATTTACTCTCTTTGCTGTGGCTATCAGGTCTGTTTCCACTGTTTTTCCTGCGATGGTTAATTTTATAACACTTTTTATGGTGTAGGTCTTATTGTCTTTGGTGCTGACATCGGCACTTTTGAGAGTTGCTGTTATGGAAGGATTTTTATCAGCCTTGAGTGCTTTGTAAGCGTTTTTATCCATCGCGTCTTTACCACTCTTGAGTGCTTTGGATGATACGGTTACAGTCAAAGTAGTCATATCTGTGATATTACCTGTGGCATCGACACTGAAAGTTACACTACAATCTCCTCCGGTAGATTTCATCACCCAATCGTGCATTGTAGATGTTCCTGATACTGACATATTCACAGCCTTGGAAGAATATTTGACTTGTGAAAAGGCTATCATACTTAGTGATAAGAATACTCCTGCCGTAAGGATACACTTTGTGGCTGTTGTTAAGATTTTCATTACTTTTATTTTTGTTATTATCGAAATACAATGCAAGATTAGGGAGGTTTATGATACTAAAAAATGACCTGGATTAGCATCGATCATGATAATGAATATACCTCCATGTGATATAAATCATTGATTAATATTAAGAAAGAATAACAAATCGTTGTTGTGCTAACTAATTATACTGTAAATCAAGCTTTTATAAAGATGGTGATTGTATGATTATAAACCAGTTTTTTTTAGTAAATTTC
Organism: Saprospiraceae bacterium; assembly: GCA_016718205.1. Lineage (GTDB taxonomy): Bacteria > Bacteroidota > Bacteroidia > Chitinophagales > Saprospiraceae > OLB9. Next base: position 186,832 of record JADKEB010000013.1, on the reverse strand, counting down.
AGATGTACTCAATTTCCCTTTCAAAAAAATGGCCATTTTTAGTGCCTTTTAGACTATTTTCATAGCAATAGCATTGTTATTATATCTCGAATGAGCTTTGTTTGACTAAAAATTGCATTACTTTTAATCTGAAAGCAGATACCTGAATTGTTACTTTTTTTAGGTGTAAAATGTCAATCATAAAACATTTGTTTTTCGGAGTAGACTCTTCAGTAAAACCAAAAAAGATGTAAACTTCCTCATTCTTCCTCCTGAACCGATGGCGGATACATCGTTTTGATCTCTTTAAATAGTGCATCTACCCTATACATTTCTTCGATGGTCTCGTCAAAGTAAAAGTGAATCTGTGGGATTCTCCTCATCTGATTTTTTATACGCGCTGCAAGTGCTTGTTTCAGTACGTGGGTATGATTGTTGATCTTGCGTAGGGCTTCGTCTCTGTCAGCAACATTAAAGACACTCAAATATACCTTGGCTTGTGCCAGATCGGGTGTCACCTTTACTGATGTGACACTTACAAATCCCTGTCCATATATATAAATCCCATGCTCCTGAAAGACCGGAGCAAAATTTCTTTTGATCAATTCTCCCACTTGTGCTTGTCTCTTACTATCCATTATTTTTATTAAAGTGTCACAAATTTAATATTTTTGCATTTAGTAATCGAATCAATACACGGATAATTTGCCTAATCATCTAAATATACTGGATACACCCATAGAATACGTCAAAGGTATTGGTCCTTCCCGTGGTGAAACCTTCAGAAAAGAACTCAATATCCATACGGTCAGAAATCTGCTGTATACATTTCCATTCAGATATATAGATCGTACCAAATTTCACCTGATCAAAGATGTAAAAGCAGAAGGTGACAACATCCAGCTTAAGGGCACATTAGTGTCTATTGAAAAAATAAAAGGAAAAACTAACAGGTCCCGCATAACCGGAATATTTAAGGACAGTTCGGGATTTTTGGAATTGGTGTGGTTTCAGGGAGTCACCTGGTTGGAAAAGAGTCTTAAAGAAGGCGAAGAATATATCATCTACGGTAAGGTAAATGTCTTTAACGGAAATAAATCCATGGTTCACCCTGAAATGGAACTGGTGTCTGAGTCTGCCATACATCTGACATCTACTTTTGATCCGGTGTATTCCAGCACTGAAAAAATGGATGCCAAAGGATTGGATAGCAAAACCAGAAGAAAGATTATCAACAGCCTGTTGGTAACCATCGAAGAAAAGGATGTACCGGAAACGCTTCCTCCTTACATCCTCGAAAAACTGAAGATCGGCTCAGCCTACAATACTTTACAATGGATACATTTTCCTTCCAATGAAAGAGAAAAGGAATTGGCTGTCAACAGAATAAAGTTTGAAGAATTCTTTTTTGTTCAGGTGCGCCTGTTGCTTAGCAAAATATACAGACAATACAAGTACCGTAGTGCTCCGTTTGCCACAATAGGGCATTATTTCAACACCTTTTACAATCATAAACTGCCCTTCGAACTGACAAGTGCCCAAAAGAAAGTGATAAAAGAAATCCGGGCGGACATGGGCAAACCAGTACAGATGAATCGGCTCCTCCAGGGAGATGTAGGTAGTGGAAAGACGATAGTGGCATTATTGTCCATGCTGATAGCATTGGACAACGGATTTCAATCCTGTCTGATGGCTCCTACTGAAATATTGGCTCAACAACATTTTGAATCGATTTCTGGATTACTGCAAGGTATGGATATAGGCATTGCCTTTTTGTCCGGAAGTGTGAAAGGCAAAAAAAGAGCTGCCATCCTGCAAGATCTGAAAGAAGGTAAGGTCAACATCATCATCGGCACACACGCATTGATAGAAGAGCACGTCGTCTTCAAACACCTCGGCTTTGCTGTAGTGGACGAACAACATAGATTCGGCGTGGCTCAACGAGCCAGTCTCTGGAAAAAAAATGATGCCCTGGCGCCTCACATTCTGGTGATGACCGCCACACCTATTCCGCGAACCCTTGCCATGACGCTCTATGGCGATCTGGATGTCTCCGTCATAGATGAGCTGCCTCCGGGCCGCAAAGAAATAAAAACCATTCACAAATATGAGACAGCAAGACCACAGCTTATCCAGTTTTTGCATAGCGAAATAGCTAAAGGCCGGCAGATATACATCGTCTATCCACTGATCGAAGAATCCGAAAAACTCGATCTCAAAAACCTCAACGATGGATATGAACGGTTACTGCAGTATTTTCCTCAGCCTGATTTTCAGATAAGTGTGGTTCACGGTCGAATGAAAGCAGCAGACAAAGATTGGGAGATGCAACGATTTATCAAGAAAACCACTCAGATCATGGTAGCTACGACGGTGATAGAAGTAGGTGTCAATGTTCCCAATGCCAGTGTGATGGTGATAGAAAACACCGAGAGATTTGGCTTATCCCAGCTACATCAGCTGAGAGGACGCGTAGGTCGTGGTGCTGACCAGTCTTATTGCATCCTTATGACAGATTATAAAATTTCAAAAGAAGGAAGGGAGCGTATCCATACCATGGTAAGAACCAACAACGGATTTGAAATAGCTGAAGTAGATTTGAAACTAAGAGGGCCGGGTGATATTCAGGGCACACAACAAAGTGGTCTTTTGGATTTTAAGCTCCTGAATATCGGAACCGACAGAGCGATCATGGATACAGCCAGAAATTTTGCGCTGCACATCATAGAAGATGATCCGAAACTCGAAAAACCTAGACATGAAAACATCAGGCAAGAAGTCGCCAGATTAAAACATCAGTACAAAGACTGGGCAAGAATCTCGTGAAAAAATAAAAAATCAGTCATTTTTTGTCTGCAACAATTCATCCCAATACTCAGCGGCTCTTCGGGTATGAGGAATACATATAGATCCACCCACAAGATTGGCCACTGAAAAAACTTCATAAATTTCATCGGTAGTGACACCCAGTTCATGACATGTACCTAAGTGGTATTTGATACAGTCATCACATCTCAGCACCATAGAGGCTACAAGTCCCAAAAGCTCTTTTACTTTTTCGGACAGGGCTCCATCCTGATAGGTTTGATTATCCAGGCTAAAAAATCTTTTGAGTACTTTATTGTCCTGAGCCAATATTTTGTCATTCATTTTTGTCCTGTATTCATTAAATTCATTGATCAATGACATAACTTGAAATGTTTTATTTGTTGTTGAAAAAATCAAACCCTGTCAGGTGTGTTGATAATACGCCAGAAAGAAATGATCATTCTTACCGGCAAAAGCAATGTGGTAACTATAGCACTTGTACAAAAAAAGATGAACTGATATTTTATAAACCTGCCGAAATCATAATCGCTCATATCTGATGATGCCTTCAGAAAGCTGATGGTGCCTTCTTCGTCTATGAATTTTTGAAAATCATACATGCTCCCTACGAGGTACATAAAAATGGGTATAGGCAGGAAAATTAAGATCCATTTGACCCATTTTGATCTCGAATAGGGTACAAATTTCCATAAAAACAGCCATCTAGTAAACCATAAAAACAGGAAAATAGACACAATATTTGAAAGATAAAAAGGGTAATTTTCACCACATTTCATATAAACAGGTATCGTGATCAATGAACAGAATATCAGTATAAACATCCAGCTTAAGATCTCAAATCGCCACTCTTTTTGCATGTATTTCCCTTGTTTAGTCCGCAAATGTAATGTAATACAGTTAGTTTCAGGTTATCGAGGAGATAATAAAAAAGAAAGTATTTTGTTTTATCATAATTGAATAAATACTCAAAATGAAAATCTATTACGAAAATCCAGGTCTTCCCTTTTTGCCCTACCCTTTTTAGGTTTGGATCAAATCACTTCAGAAAAAAAGGGGTATCATCCGAAAATGATACCCCTTTAAATTTTATTACAAAATAATAATTACTCGATTCTGATCAGTTTTTTCTGAACTGCCTGCCCGTTGATGGTTATCACTACGTTGTAAACACCAGCTGGTACATCATTCAGTTTAAGATTATACATTGTTTCTCCAGCTTTCTGTGCATCAGAAGGTTTGATAGAAGCAATGAGCTTACTCGCACTGTCAAATAACTCAATCTCCACTTTTGAGTCTTGTCCCACCATGACATTTATATTTGTCTCTTCTTTAGCAGGGTTAGGATAAAGACTCACTGATAATGTGCCGCTATGAGAAACACTCACCAATTTACTATATGTATATTGTCCGTCAAAATCTGTCTGCTTCACTCTATATACATAAACTCCTGGTTTGTCTACATCCTGATCGTTCAAACTATAGTTGCTCACATCTGATGTATTGCCTTTAGCTGGTACCTTTCCAGGTATCAGTTTAAATTCAGCATCTGATTCCATTCTCCTTTCTACCTCATAGTGGCTTGCATTCACTTCTTTGGCAGTACTCCAGGTTATTTCATGGATATTGTTGACACGTCGGGCATTTACATCCAGCCAATCTACTGGTAGTACCCCAAAGGCAATACCCATATCGATGTTTTCATTGATTTTACCTGAAATAAATTCAATTGTTCTGGTTGTGTTTGAGCCGTTACTGTGATCCACATCACTATCCATATCATCTGAAACTCTTCTAGGTAATGTTGCACCATAGCCGGCTGGTGGTGAAAACCGTAAATAGTATGCCTGCTGTTCCAGATAGTTAATATTGTAAGTACCATCAGAATCTGTAAGGGTTGTGGCGGCAACTTTTCCCGTTGCTTTTTCTATTGCCTCGACTTTCACTCCTTCCACTTTTGGTTCATTACTTTCCTGGATACCATTGACATTGGCATCTCTCCACACCAGATTACCTGCTTGGGCCATCGGATAGAATCCTGCTCCAAGATCACATTTCTCCTGACCAGACAAGACTGTAAACTTATCTGTCGTAGTAGGTCCGTTAGCATTGGTGATATCACTATCATTCTCTTCATTCGTACCTACGTTTGCACGTGCTCTTACAAGTCCCAGTGGAGGCATGATCACTTCTACATAGTACTCGCCCGGAGGAGCACAGAACTTCCAGTAACCATCATCAGACGGAGTACCAGGTTTATGTCCTGTATATTTGAAATCCCAGATCATCCATGTTCCGAAGTGGTTTCTCCACAAGTTCACTTTCAATCCATTGATACCGTTTTCATTAGTATTCCAGATATCATTTTTGTTGATATCGTACCATACTAAGTCTCCGATAGGAATACATTTGTAATATCCGGCATCCCATGTCATATCTCTCTCTCCCGGAGCCAGGTATGTTGTCGCAGTGGTACGTGGACCATTGGATCTGTCCACATCACTATCGGTAACATCACTTCCTCTGTTGAAGAAGGTCTGTTCAAATCCAGCAGGATCTATGAACTCAAGGTAGTAGTTGCCTGGATACAAGAAGTCAAATAAGTAATATCCGTTTACATCCGTGTAAGTGGTTCCTACATATGAACCATCTCCTTTGTAAAGATTTACTTGAACTCCCGCCATTCCCGGCTCACCTCCATTTTGCTGACCATTACCATTAAGATCATGCCATACAAAGTCTCCAATCGCTGCCAGTATCAACAATCCTGCATCATATGTACTGTCAAATTCGCCGCCAGTGATATTTGTGCATGGTCCTAGGCCATTAAGATCTACATCACTATCAAGTCTATCATTAGCACCTTGATTTTGGAATGTAAACGCACATCCTCTTGGAAGGTTACTGATATTGAACTGTACTTGATAATCACCCGGGATCAAATTATTGAAGAAATAGAATCCTGTTGCATCTGTTGTTGTGGTTTGTAAAACATTACCTCGACAATCTGTAAGGGTGGCTATTACTCCTTGTACTCCTGGCTCTCCCGGATCTTGGATACCATCACCATCAAGGTCTTTCCATACTGTATCTCCTAGACCTCCGACTACAATAACCTTTTCCGGGTCATGATCATCTTCATCCTGATTTACATTTGGTCCGTTGCCATTGATAACATTATCCCAAGGTCCGTCAGGTTCTACTTCGTTTTCACGTGGTGAATTCGTATTACCTACACTATCTCCATCATCATTTCTGTTGTTACCAACATTATCTTGTGACGACCTGATTTCTGCATAGTTCCACCAGTCTTTAACAGCAGGATTAGCGTCTAGAGCTACAACAAGAAGTAATGGTATAGTTATACTATCTCCTGGCATTAATGTACTTGAGATTGTATAGTTCAATAAACCATCAGCCGATGCTGTAGGGGCAGTAATTAAACTCCATCCTGCATTTGACACTGCATTGAATGTAAATCCGCTTCTCATATAGTCATTAATTACTATATTTCTGGCTGGTACATTACCTTGATTAAATACCTTAATTCTGAATGTCGCTGTCTCACCGATCATGTATGGACCTCTGTTATCAACAGTCTTGCGTAATGCCAGGTCAAATATTTGTATCTGATGTGGATCGTGGTCGTCCTCATCCTGTGGTGCTGCAGGATTGTTTGGATCACCATTGATCTCATCATCTTGTGGTGTATTCGGTTGTCCACCCGGATCATTATTGTTATTACCATCAGGTGTGCTGTCTATGTCAACTGGTGGAGTAGGTGTAGTTGGATCATTATCATCCGCTGATCCTATCTCTGCCCAGTTTGTCCATGCTCTTCCTACATTAGTGTAACAAGGTATAACTCTGTTATCTAAAGTAAGCTGTACACTGGCTCCTGCTGCCAGTACATTGGCATATGTGGTACGTACTTCCCTTGTGGCTGCATTGTATACCCATCCTGCTGCTGTGTTTGCAGGTGTAACAATATACTCTAATCCACATGGTAGTGTGTCGATAATCACTATATCCTTAGCATCTGTATTTCCTTGGTTGAAAATAGATATTCCAAATTGTACTGTCTGACCATAGCTAAAGCTAGGTAGTGCTGTCAATTGTACTTTTCTAAGGGCAAGGTCAAAGACTTTAGGTCCCGCAGGATCACTGTCATCTTCATCATCGTCACCTGGACTATTCGGATCGTTCGGACTTTCATCCACTACGTCGTCATTAGGATCGCCAGGATTGACTGGATTGTCATTGCCAGGATTTCCATCTGGTGTGCTATCTGCATCATCGTTATCTCTAGGTGTTCCATCTTCATCTTCCATACCTGTGATCTCTGCTCCATTGGTATACACTCTACCACCACCATTAGTTTGTACTAACTTCAGTCTAAGTCTTACCGTGGTACTTGCCTCTGGCGCTAATGGGCCAGGTATGATTCTGAATACTGCCGGATATGCTCCCTGCCATCCTGCATTAATAGCTGGATCGTAAGTGAAGCCTTCTGGAATATAGTCGATCACCTCGATATCTGTCATCGTCACGTTTCCTTGATTGAATACATCAATATCAAAGTCTATGATTTGACCATATTTATATGGTCCTGCTGTCACCATTCTCTTTCTTAATGCTAAGTCAACAATCTCCAATCTTTCCGGATCATGATCATCTTCATCATCTCCTGGAGGTAGATTTGGATCCTCTGTCACCTCATCGTCGTTTGGTGTATCCGGTTGTCCACCTGGATCATTGTTAGGATTAGGATCAGGTGTACTATCTATATCCGTTGGAGGTTCATTTGGATCATCGCTGTCTCCTCCTGTGATCTCTCCAATGTTTGTCCAGGCTTTTGTACTACCTACTATACATGGTTGTACTTGTAGATAGATGTCTATCGTTCTACTCGCACCTGGTATCAATGAACCTGGTAATGTAATAGTGGCATTTCCGGTAGTAGCATTGTATGACCATCCTAATGCATTGTTGGATGCTGCTACATATTTCATACCGCATGGTATATAGTCAATGATGTCTATACCACTAGCTTGGATACTTCCCTGATTGAACACTTCGTAAGTAAACTTAACTATATCGCCATATCTGAATGGTCCTGTTGCCGTGGTTGTCTTTCTTTGCGCTAAATCATATATCTCTACTCCAGCCGGATCGTGATCATCCTCATCTTCGTCAGGATTTGCCTTTGGTCCACCTCCAGAGATCTTGTTATCATCCGGATCGCCCGGCTCTACACCTCTTTCGTCTGGACGGTCACTGCCTGGTGTACTATCTACATCCGGTCTTGGAGTGCCTGTCTCATCTTCCATACTGGTGATTTCTGAATAATTGATCCAGTTTTTCTCACCACCTGTGGTCTGTCTGACTGTAAGTCTTAATGGCACACATATTGTGTCACACACTGCAATCGGTCCTGCTACATTTGCCGTTAAATTACTTCCTGAAACTGTCCAAACTCCTGGTGCATTGTTTGCAGCCACATATTGGAATCCCGCCGGTAAGTAATCTATCAAACCTACATCTGTCATTATCTGATTACCTTGATTGACTACACAAACTTCGAAGTCTAACACCTGGCCATATCTGTATGGTCCTGCTGTATTGAGTTTTTTGTATAGTGCCATATCAAATACTCTGATCACTGTAGGGTCATGATCGTCTTCGTCCGTAGCTGCAACATTGCTCTTAAATGCCGCTCTTACAACTCCAAATTTATCAACTCCTACTCCAGTAACTACATTGTCACTTGGCGTATTGACAGCACCACCTGCATCATTGTTCCTGATGGCATCTGGTCGGCTATCTATATCTACCGTTGCCAATGGATCCGCACTATTATCTCTGCTAATCTCTGCATATACCAACCAACCATCTTCTGCTTTGGTAGGTACTGCTGTAAGATTTAATGTATATTGTAACGTCTGTCCTGGTGCCAATACTGCACTTGAAACATAAGTTACTGTTCCGTTTCCATTATTTACCCAACCTGGATTATTGCTTGTACTGAATGTGTAGCCCGCAGGTACAAATACTGTTACATCAAATCCATTACTTGGTATATTACCTTGATTGGTTACTGTGATCGTTTGTACTACATTATCTCCATAGCTGGAAAGAATATCCGTATTATTGACCATGAACAATGCCAAGTCGAATACTTTCGGTCCTGCCGGGTCGTGGTCGTCTTCTTCACCACCTTCATCAGTGCTTGTCGTATCATCATCAGCTGGACCACCTGGATATACATCCCTTTCATCTGGTCCGTCACTGCCTGGTCTACTATCCACGTCATCTCTTGGGGTGCCTGTGTTGTCCTCCATTCTGGTGATCTCACTGTAATTGATCCAGTGATTTCTACCTCCTGTGGTCTGATTAAAGTTAAGGAATAGACTTACACACACTGTATCACACAAATCTAATGGTCCTGCTATGGTTCTTACCAAATTACTACCTGATACTGACCAACCTACATTACCCGCCGCACTGAATGTATATCCTGTAGGCAAATAATCTGTAATCTGTACATTCTGCATCACCTGATTACCTTGATTGACTACACATACTTTAAATTCATGTACATCGCCGTATTGGTATGGCGCAGTGGTTACTAATTGCTTGTACAAGGCCATATCAAATACTCTGATCGTAGTCGGGTCATGATCGTCTTCATCTGTTGCGGCTGTTGTGCTTCCAAATGTTCCGGTCATGTTTCCGTTTCTATCTCTACCTATTCCGGTAAGTACATCGTCTGAAGTAGTGCCTACTGCTCCTCCGGAATCATTAGTCCTGTTATTGTCAGGTCTACTATCGATATCTTGAGTTACTCCTGGATAAACACTGTTGTCTCTGCTGATTTCAGCATATACTAACCAGCCATTTACATCTGTTTTGGTAGGTCTTGCCGTAAGATTCAATGTATAATTGACTGTCTCACCTGGTGTTAAAACTTCTGGTGAAACATAAGTCACTGTACCATTACCATTATTAACCCATCCTGGATTATTAGCTGTACTGAATGTATAGCCTGATGGCACATGAACAGTTACATCGAATCCATTGGAAGTGATGCTTCCTTGATTAGTTACAGTGATCGTATGGACTACATTGTCTCCATAATTGGCAAGTATATCTGTATCATCAACGATCATCAATGCTAAGTCAAAGATTTCTATTCCTGCCGGGTCATGGTCATCTTCTTCTCCACCTTTGTCCATACTTGTGATATTGTCATCTGCAGGGAATCCCGGCTCAACTGCATTTTCAGCAGGTCCATTACTACCTGGATTACTATCGATATCCCAATTGTTTCTTGGCGCTAAGTCATCGTTGTATGTATCAGTGATTTCAGCATAATTGATCCAGTGCTTTTCACCACCTGTTGTTTGCTGAATTCTTAATCTGATACTGATCATTTGACTTGTTGCTGGAGCTAATGGTCCTGTAAGTATATATGTTGCATTGGCTCCTGCTGCTGTCCAACCCGGATTATCTCCACACTGAATGTATATCCTGCTGGGATGTAATCTGTGATTTGTGTATTACGCATTGGCTCATTACCTTGGTTAAATACCTCAATGTTGAACTGAAGTAAGTCGCCGTAAGCATATGGACCTGCTGTTACTAATGTTTTTCTTAATGCAAGATCTATAATCTCTATACGCTCCGGATCATGGTCATCTTCATCCGTTGATGAAGCTCCATCTCCAGGTGTACCTGTTCCATTACCATCTACAAAGTTATCCGCAGGGCTATTTGGTTGTCCTCCTGGATCGTTTGTCGGATTAGTATCTGGATCACTATCTACATCCTGATTTCCAACATTATTTCCGGAAAGATCTTCAAATTGATAAACTTCTGCGTAATTATCCCAACCTGTTACAAAGTTTGTTGTAGGTTGTACTTGAAGATAAATACTTACTGAAGTACTTTGGCCTGGTTGTAACGTCGCCGGTATTATAGTGGTTGCACTGTTAGGTCCAAAAGTCCATGTTGGAAAATTTGCTCCTAATGCAGAACCAGTAAAACCTGTAGGTATATAATCATTTACTCTTACATTTCTAACTGGAAGATTACCTTGATTCAATACTTGGATGTCAAACTTGACAATCTGGCCGTAGCTAAATGGTCCAGTAGCTGTCGTAGTCTTCCTAAGGGCTACGTCATAGAAACTTGGTCCAGCCGGGTCGTGATCATCCTCATCTTGTCCTACTCCCGGTCCACCTCCATTGATATTGTTGTCATCAGGGCTGCCTGGTGTTACTGTATTTTCTGTTGGTGTGTTACTATTTGGATTACTATCTGCATCTACAGGCGGTGTATTAGCCAGATTTTGATCATTATCAGCAGATCCAATCTCTGAATAATTAATCCAATCTCTTACTCCTCCTGCTGTCATACTATAGGTCAACGATATTTGAACTGTTGTACTTGCCCCTGGAGCCAATGGTCCAGCTATTGTACGCGTGGCAGTACTTCCAGCTAAGGTCCATCCAGCATTCAACGCACCATTGAAAGTATATCCTGCTGGTATATAGTCATTTACAACGATATCGTAAGCATTTACATTTCCTTGGTTAAATACTTCTATGTTGTACACATGTTGTTGTCCATAAGTATAAGGTGCAGTAGTAACTAATGTCTTACGTAACGCAAGGTCAAATACTGGAATAAATTCCGGATCGTGATCATCCTCATCTGTTGTAGGATTACTATCTCCGGGTGTACCTGTACCATTTCCACCTATAAAGTCATCTGCAGGACTTTCAGGCTGCCCGCCTGCATCGTTTGTATTATTGCTATCCGGATCACTATCGATATCCTGATTGCCAATATTTGTTCCAGCTTCATCTTCCATTGCTCTTACCTCAGCATAGTTGGTCCATGCATTAGGTTGTGCACATGCTTGAGCTCTTAGGTCGATTCTGATCGTTTTTGATTGTCCCGGAGCTAATGAACCCGCACACATAGTTGTTGCCTGCATTCCACTAACTGTCCACGGCTGACTACCAGTCACGTATGTAAAACCACATGGAATATAATCCACGACATCAATGTCATATAATGTTACATTTCCTTGATTGGTCAACTCTACATTGAAACTCACTACATCACCATATCTATACGGGCCAGGTGTGGAAGGATGAGTCACTTTTCTGAGTGCTATATCTACTATTCTTGGTCTTGCTCCATCATGGTCATCTTCGTCAGTAAGTGGATTGTTTCCACCTGGTGTACCTGTACCATTACCTAAAACAAAATCATCTGCCGGGCTTCCTATTTGTCCGCCACCATCATTGTTTGGATTATTATCTGGTCTACTGTCTGCATCAGTTACCGGACCTCCGATAGCATCTGTTGCAGATGTAATTTCAGCAAAGTTATCCCAAGCTGTAGCACCTGATGACATCTCAAGATTCAACACTATAGAAATAGTAGTAGAAGCTCCAGCTGCCAATGGCCCAGCTATGATTCTTGAAACTGTTGGTGCTGCCCCACTCCAAGTTGGATTGGCTCCTCCAGAGAAGCTGTATCCAGCAGGAATGTAATCACTCACTACTATATTACTTGCTGTAGTATTACCTTGGTTGATCACTTCAATATTGAAAGTCAATGGCTGTCCATAAGTATGTGGACCTGCAGTTGATAAAGTTTTTCTTAATGCCAGATCAAATACTTGAATAAGTTCCGGATCATGGTCATCTTCATCAGTAGCTGTTGCATTATCACCTGGTGCTCCTCCTGCTGCTTTGCCGTTTCCATCTACAAAGTCATCATTTGGACTGTCAGGAGCGCCTCCTTTATCATCACCGTTGGTATTGTTTGGAGTACTATCGATATCCTGCGTGGACAAATTATTTCCTTGAGTATCTTCCATATTTCTAACCTCAGCATAGTTTAACCATGCATTAGGTGTTGCACAAGGAATAACTCTTAAATCTATTCTTATCGTAGTACTACTTCCTTTTGTAAGTACTCCTGCAAGATTAGTCTGTGCTTGGGTACCGTTCAATGTCCAGGTTTGACTACCACCCGCATATTCAAATCCACAAGGAATATAATCAACAACATCTATATCAGATAAGTCAACATTACCTTGATTGATCACTTGAACATTGAAACTCACTACATCACCATATCTGTATGGGCCAGGAGTAACTGTTGTTTTTCTAAGTGCAATATCTACAATTCTCGGAGCTGCTGGATCATGATCATCCTCATCTTCATCAGGATTGGCATTCGGACCACCTCCTAAGATGTTGTCATCGTCAGGATCACCTGGTTTTACCGGATTATCATTGCCAGGAATACCGTCTGCTTCGCTATCTGCATCATCATTTCTATTGTTACTCCTATCATCTTGTGCTGCAGTTATTTCTGCATAATTATCCCATGCTGTACCTCCCGCTCCATTCTGCTGAAGAGTTAATACTATTGGTATAGTTACACTTGCTCCTGGAGCCATAGGTCCAGCTATTGTTCTGGTAGCTACTGATGGGCCACCTGTCCAACCATTATTGGCTGCAAAGGTGTATCCTGCAGGAATATAATCACTTACTAAGACATTGGTTGCTGTAACATTTCCTTGGTTATGTACTTCTACATTGAAAGTCAATGCTTGGCCCCAATTATATGGCGCAGTGGTTGTCAATACTTTTCTTAAAGCTAAGTCGAATACTTCTATCTTTACAGGATCATGATCATCCTCGTCACCATTTTCATTATTGATAGTGTCGTCTGTTCCACTGATCACGCCTCCGAAATCCGGAACTCCTCCTGGATCATTTCCATTGGTACCATCCGGAGTGCTATCGATATCTGTAGGTAAACCTGAAGTAGCAGGATCTGTGTCATCAGCTCTTGAAATTTCTGCATAGTTTGTCCATGCATTATTTAAATTGCCTGTGTAACACTCTCTTACTATCAAGTCCAACATGAAAGTTGTGCTTTGACCAGGATTAAGTGTACCTGAAAAAGTACGGGTAACAAGATTTCCTGATGCTGACCAACCTACGTTAGAAGCTGACGATCCATCAAACTCTAACCCACAAGGTAAGTAGTCAGTGATCTGAATACCAGTAGCAGCTATATTACCTTGGTTAAACACCTCGATCTGATACATCACTGTCTGACCATAACTGAAGCTAGAACCTGCTGTCAATTTGGTTTTACGGAGTGCTAAGTCAAAGATTTTTGGGCCTGCCGGGTCATGGTCGTCCTGACTCCCTACACCTGTGTCAGATGTACTCGCCGTATCATTGTCCCCTGGGCCATTTGGCAAAATATTATTTTCATTTGTACCATTGCTACCAGGTGAACTATCCGCGTCAATGGCTGGATTACCGGCCCCATCTTGAGCTGAGGCTATTTCAGCATAGTTGATCCATGATTTATTCGTGGTTGTTGTGGTTATTCTTGTCAATACCAGATCCAAGGTAACCGTAGTACTAGCTCCCGGGGCTAATGGCCCTGCGATAGTACTGGTGATCGTAGGAGCACTTCCTGTCCATCCATTATTTGGAGTAAATGTATACCCAGCTGGGATATAGTCATTCAACACTATATTTCTTGCTGTTACATTTCCTTGATTAAACACAGTTATGGTAAAGTTGTGCGTCTGCCCATAAGTATATGGAGCTGCTGTATTTAACACTTTAGTCAGTGCTAAATCAAAAAGAAGACATTTACCAATGCAGGGTCCTGATCATCCTCATCTGTAGCAGCTACACCATCTCCAGCTGTCCCAGTACCATTACCATTTAAATGATTATCAGCAGGAGTATTTGGTGCTCCTCCCGCATCATTATTTGGACTTTGGTCAGGATCACTATCTATATCAAACTGACCAATGGCATTTCCTCCTACATCCGTAAATGAACTGATTTCAGCTACATTCAACCACGCATTGGCTGCTGCACTTGCTTGCAACGTCAGCACAAGATCAACAGTAGTACTTGCACCAGGTGCCAAAGGACCAGGTACCGTTCTTGTGATCAAAGGTGCTGAACCAGCCCATCCATTGTTGGATGCAAATGTATATCCTGCAGGAACATAATCAGACACTACTATATTGGTAGCTGTCTCGTTTCCCTGGTTTGCAACTGTTATTCTGAATGTTATAGCTTGCCCATACGTATAAGGGCCAGGAGTGATGATCTCTTTGATCAAAGCTAAGTCCACTATTCGCACTGTGGCCGGATCTTGATCATCCTCATCAGTTACTGGATCAGTTCCCAATGGTGCTCCTGTTCCATTACCCGTGAGTACGTTATCACTTGCCGTTCCTACTGCCCCACCCGGGTCATTAGAAGGATTGGTGTCCGGAGTACTATCGACATCATTAGTCCGACCTCTAGAATCCGACCCGGCAGTAATCTCTGCTATATTGAGTACGTTTGTTGGATTTACAGTATTGTTTACTACCAAGTCTATAGCAATCGTCACACACGATCCTACTGGCAAGCCACCTGCAGGTAAACCAAGACCAGGGGTAAGTGTTCTGACTGCATTAGATCCTGATGCCATCCAACCATTGTTGGCCGTAAACGTAAAACCCGATGGCACATAGTCAATTAAACTCACACTTGTTGCAGGGTTTGTACCCTGATTGCACACCTGAATATTGAAAGTAATGGTTTGTCCTATACTCACAGGCAAATTGTCACTCTTTTGTTTTATCAGGGCCAAATCCAGATATCCGCAATCTTGTGTCTGTACCGTAATAGGGCAACACAGGCTAACCAGACAACCTGATCCATCTGTGGCTTCGTATCTAAAAATTTCTGATCCGTCTGACATTCCAGGTGTTGTAGTAGAGACGACTAATTGTCCCGACCCGACATTGACATTGGTTTCATTGAACCATTGCACATTGGAAAGTCCACCTGGTGCAGTAAGCGTTATGGTCTGTGGTCCCGGATTTCCCGGTGTATCACAAATAAATTGGACAGGTGTAGAACATCCCGCGCTACAACTAGCCTGAGGACCAACTACCACTGTTCGTTGACATGACAAATCTGTTTTGTCTGTGATCGTAAGGGTGTAGCTTAGACCGCTCCCTGCAGAGCCGTTGCCCAGCACGACAGCAAATGCCGACCCATACGTCCCTTCTTGTGGTGTCACCGTAGTACCATTATTCACATCTATCCAAAAACCCTGTGAACTACCCGAAGTAGCAGCTACATTTAGATTGAATTGGATAGCATCATCTGACGGCGAGTCTGTGCCTTGATTTTGACAAGAGACAACACTTGCTGTATCAGATGTGATACTACACTGACTCCAAAGGTTTTGTGCTCCAGTAAGGAAGAGCAACATTATAAAAGTCTGTAAAATACTTTTCATTACTTTGAGGTTAAGTGATTTAAATAAATAAAAATCCTCTCCTGGAGGCTTACCATGAAATTTAACGCTTTCATATGAGGGATGCCTGAGAAACATAGAATAATATTTTAAGTGTGATTGAATTGTGCCTATTTGAGAAAAGTAGTAAATAATCTTCGAGAGTTAGTTTTTCAATTTTATTGATCCATTGCATACAAAATGCTGAAAGTTTACCCTTCAAAATTATGAAAAGTAAAAACATTAAAATAGCAAGTGAATAAAAGTGTAAATCGCTCATTTTGAAATAATTAAATACATTAATAAATAAGCATAATGCCTATTTATTTGATGTTCTATTATCTCAAAATGCACTTAAAGCGCAGATTGCTTAGGTTTGTAGGGGCAAATATATTATACATTTTTGTAATATAAAAATTTTTTTACGATTTTTTTTATTTTTTTTTCTAATAGTATATCCGTTAGTCATTGTACCTAGAATCAATGTCATAAAATTCTAACCAAATAAGATAAAAATGTACTTTCCTTTTCCCAAGTAATTGCCATCAGGTTGTAAAATACATGACTTCAGTTAAATTTTTCTTAAATATACGAATTATTTCGTACAAGGTATTGACAATACGAAATGTTTCGTATATCTTTGTTTCGTTTTTAAATAAAAGCATCATCATGTCGAAATTAAGACCAACAGAATCCGAACTTGAAATCCTGCAGATCCTTTGGAGAAAAGGAGCTTCAACTGTCAGAGATATCAATGATCTGCTCAATCTTCGTAGAGATGTAGGCTATACTACTACGCTCAAATTCATGCAAATAATGAATGAGAAAGGATTGGTCATCAGAGATACTGCCGCCAAAGTCCATATCTATAAGGCAGCTGTAAAGGAAAATGAGACAAAAAATCATCTTATGGAAGATTTTATCAATGTGACATTTCAGGGTTCAGCTATGAATCTGGTGATGCAGGCATTGGGCAATTCCAAATCATCTCCTGAAGAATTGAAAGAACTGAAATCTCTTATTGATCAAATAGAAAACAATTCCTGATATGATATCTGACATGTTATTACCACAGCCTGAAATCATCAATGCCCTGGTCCGGACCCTGCTTCATTCAGTCTGGCAGTTTGCACTTATCGCATTATTGATGTCCTTTTTGCTGAAGAGATATGCAGCCAGCGGACCTGAAAAAAGATACTTTATTGCCTTGTCTAGTCTTTTGATGGCTTTTTTTACTGGTGTTGGTACTTTTTTGTATTATACTAATCTATCAGCATCAGTTGACACAAATACATTTATACAAACTATTCAATGGAGTGAAAACGGGTCATTGGCGGCCAATGGATTTTCTGACGGTCTTTTTTTATGGATAGAAAGAAATCAACACTTCATATTCTACTTCTGGATATCGGGGGTAATACTTTTCAGCATCAGATTTATTTTCGCAGCATTGTATGCGGAGTTTCTATCTTCCACAATCATGCCTGTCTATTGTCAGGATACCTACAAGGCATTCAAGAAGGTAACCATACATTATAGCATCCATGGAAATATAAAAATAGGTGCTAGCGGATATGTGAAAAGTCCGCTCATCTTAGGTTTTGTAAAACCGATGATATTGTTTCCGGTGAGTCTTATCAACCAATTGAATATACAGGAAACGGAGGCCATTTTAGCACATGAGTTGGCTCATTTTGTACGGAAGGATCTATATGTTAATGTCGTGCAAAATTTGATAGAAGTATTTCTGTTTTATCATCCGGCCATCTGGTGGATATCTGCCAATATCAAACTGGAAAGAGAAAGTTGCTGTGACGATATGGCTACCCAATATCTTGGAGACAAGCTATTGTATGCTAAAACACTTCTGAAAATTCAGGAGATGTCACAAAAGCATACTCCACCGGCATTAGCCATGTATTTCAGCAATAAGGAGAGTTTTTTTTCTAATCGTATAAAACGTATATTAAATATGACACAAACACGCAATTATCTCAAAGAGAAGATTTTCACTTCAATGTTACTTATTGTAATAATGATGATGGCTACTAAAAATCTTAGTGGTACGTCAGAAAAAAACCAGGAAGATAGTTCTCAGGCAAATCAGAACATCATTATTTCTCAGAATGGTATTGATTCCATCCCATATAAAAAGGAGTCAGTACGAATCCAAAAAAAGTCTAATGACAAAGACTATAAAATAGCCATAGAAGATGGTAAAATAACGGAACTTGAAGTAGATGGCAAAAAAATCGATGAAAAAGATTTTGACAAATATGAAGATATCATAGCGGAAGCAAAGCCGGGAAGATCGGGTGATGGCTCAAAAAGAATGTTTTTCTTTGATGGAGATCATGACGGACCCATTATGTTTAGATTTGGCCAGGACCTTGATTCTTTCAACTTTGATATTAAGTCATTAGATGGTTTATCAAAGGGATTTGGTTCTTTTAAGTTCAATAATGACATGTTTGATGAAAATATCAAAGAGCTGTTTGAAGACAATAAAATCAATCTGGATGAATTCAGAGAAAAGATGCTGGATCCAAAACATCTTGATGATATGAACAGGTCCTTTGGTATCACTGATGAGCAAATGAAAAAGTTGCAAAAGCAGATGGAAAACTTTAGATTCAATTTTAAAGACCTGGATAGTATGGGATTCGGGCTAAGAGAATTTAAGTTTCCGGAATTCAATTTTGAAGACTTAAATGAATATAAAATCCATCAATACGGTGATGAAGATGAAGATATTTTGGAAAGGACCCATCCGGAAGCAAGGTCAAACAACTTTTCGGATGCCCTTGGCAACGCTTTGAATAAAGACGGATTACTCATTCCCGGACAGGAAAATAAAGTGGAACTCACAGGAAAACATCTGAAGATCAACGGAGAAAAGCAGCCTAACAATATCTATCAGAAATACAAAAGGATTTTTGAAGAAGTCTCCGGATCTACATTGGAGAAAAATTCAAAACTTCAGTTTAATTTCCAGGGAAAGGAATCAAAAAGGAAGTTTAAAGTGTATTAAATCACTTCACTTTATTTTGAATTGCGAATTAAGCCTTGGCCGAAAACAAATATTAGATAATCAATAGTTTTTTACCCTTACTCTTAACTCTTAAAGGAAAACGATTGATTATCAATAAGGTAAAGTTGTTGAAACATTATGCTAAATACAAATTTTAAATTACACTATCCCTGAAAATATGATAAGATAATCAATAGTTTTTACCCTTACCTTATTGGGAAACGATTGATTATCAATGAAGTAAAGTTATTAGAGCCCTTTTGTATTTTTTGTAGGGGGCACAATAATTAGGATTAAAAACAAATTTATAAAAATATCATTTAATACTTTAATTAAAATCCAATTTATGAAATCTAAATTTTATGTTATCCTTTGTGTGCTTGCAATGGCCATTATTCCAAATTTTGCATCAGCACAAGAAAACAAATCAGAATCGAAAAAAGTAGTCATCATCAAAAAGACCAATGAAAATGGCAAGGTGACTGAAACCAGACAAGAAGCCGAAGGTGAAGCTGCAGAAGAATTGATCAAATCGATGTCACCTGACGATATAGAAACGATCAATGTCGAGAAAGATAAAAATGGTCACAAGAACATTAAAATCATAACTAAATCAACATCAAAATCTAAAATCATTTCAAATGATAAGGATGGCGGTAAGACCATTGAAATCACTTCCGACAACAAAGATGGGAAAACCATCGAAAAGTATAAAATCATCAAAAAAGATGGCACCGGCGAAAAAGTGATGGAATGGGACGGGAAGGGAGAAATGCCGGAAGAAATGAAAAAAGAGATGGGCAAAATCAACATCAATAAAAATATGGATGGCGAAAAAATGGAAATAACCGTTGATGTTGAGAAGGGAGACGATGGTGACAATAATGAAGATAGAAAAATGATCATCGTCGGCAGAGGCGATAAAGATAAAATGCGTAAGGAAATCGAATGGATAGAAAGAGATGGAGCTACTTTTGGACCTGAAGGAAGACGCAGAAACTTCAATTTCAATGATGAAAAACCCAACACCAATAAGGCATCTTTGGGCGTCATGATAGACGATACGGATGACGGCGTCGTGATCACCGATATGATTGATGGATCAGCAGCAGGTGCCGCCGGTCTTAGAAGAGGTGATGTAATACTGAAAATCAATGACAAGTACATATTTACATTCAATGGGCTCATAGATGCATTAAAACCATATAATCCCAATGAGACCGTAAAAGTCAGATATATCAGAGAAGGAAAAGAAAAGTCAGTTAGTGTTACTTTGAAGGCGAGGATGTAAGATTATTTTCTAATTTTTATGTTTGAGGAGCGTGACCCAAACAAACTGAACTCAAAAATTTCCTTATCGATGCATTTGCATTCAGGAAATACAGAAATTCTATCTATCCCGGATCTGCCGATACTGAAAACATGCTCGAATTGAATGAGGGAATTGCCGAATATACAGGATTGATCATCAGTGACAGAAACAAAAACCAAACTATTGAACATTTTAATAATTACCTGAATTCATTCTTTAAAAACCCAACTTTTGTGCGCTCTTTTGCTTACCATACTATACCTGTGTATGGATATCTGCTGCGACAAACAAAACCATCCTGGAATCAGGATATTAAATACTCAACAAACCTGGTAGACTATTTTATAAAATCTTTTCAGATATCACTTCCGCAAGAAATAAAGTCATATATCGAAATTAAGAAGGATTTTTACAATGGAAAGCAAATAAGTACAGAAGAAAATTTAAGGGAGGAAAACACTTTGAAGCTTATAGCAGAATATAAGAATAAATTTACAATTCAACCTCATGTAGATATCTTTTTTGAACAAATGAATGTTTCTTTTGATCCTGGAAATATAATGCCTGTCGAAAACCTTGGAACTTATTATCCGGATCTTAGAATTACGGACAATTGGGGCATATTGTCGGTAAAAAATGGTGCCCTAATTGGGCCCAATTGGGAAAAAGTTTCAGTAACAACTCCTCTAAAAATAGAAAAAAACAATATTGAGGGAGAAGGATGGAAGCTTGAATTGAAGGAAGGATACCATCTCAGAAAAGATGAAATATCGGGACATTTCAAAGTGGTAAAAGTATAATTCAATCCTATCAATGTACTATAAAATAACGTAATTGGCAGATGATATTATTGCAATAAGAAATCATTTATTGGTCACACCAACCAATACTTTTGCCAATCCGGAAAAGATTGTAAAGTCGTCTTATTCTAATAAATAAGTATATAAAACGTTAATAGAAAGAATATTTGACCGTGATAATATCTTAAAATCATATTTTTGCATTCGTTTTTCAAAATAATCTAAAAATATTTATGGTAAATACAGAAAAAACATTGACTTACAAAGTCAAAGATATCAGCCTTGCTGAGTGGGGAAGAAAAGAGATTACCCTTGCAGAAGCTGAGATGCCCGGTCTTATGTCTCTGAGAGAAGAATTTGGTCAATCCAAACCTCTTCAAGGTGCAAGAGTAGCCGGTTGTCTTCATATGACAATTCAGACAGCTGTATTGATAGAAACATTGATAGAACTTGGTGCAGAAGTGACGTGGTCATCATGCAATATTTTTTCCACACAAGATCATGCAGCCGCAGCCGTTGCCGCAGCCGGAATTCCTGTTTTTGCCTGGAAAGGTATGAATGAAGAGGAGTTTGACTGGTGTATCGAGCAGACTTTGTTTGCATTTGAAGATGGCCAACCACTCAATATGATCCTTGATGATGGTGGAGACCTTACCAATATGGTTTTTGACAGATATCCTGAACTTGTAGATGGTATTAAAGGTCTTTCTGAAGAGACTACTACAGGAGTACACAGACTTTATGAAAGAGAGAAAAAAGGAACCTTAAGACTGCCTGCTATCAATATCAACGACTCAGTAACCAAGTCAAAATTTGACAATAAGTATGGTTGTAAAGAGTCTCTTGTTGACTCCATCAGACGTGCTACTGATGTGATGATGGCTGGAAAGGTTGCTGTTGTAGCCGGATATGGTGATGTAGGAAAAGGATCTGCTGCCTCTTTAAGAGGTGCAGGATGCAGAGTGGTAGTAACAGAGATCGACCCCATCTGCGCTTTGCAGGCGGCTATGGATGGTTTTGCTGTCAAAAAAATGGATACGGCACTTATAGAAGCTAGTATCGTCGTCACTGCTACAGGAAATAAAAACATCATCAGAGAAGAACACTTCAGAAAGATGAATGATAAAACTATAGTGTGTAATATAGGTCACTTTGACAATGAAATCGATATGGCCTGGTTGAACAAAAATTATGGCCATACCAAAGATGTCATCAAACCGCAAGTAGATCTTTACAACATAGAAGGAAAAGACGTCATTCTGCTTGCCGAAGGTCGTTTGGTGAATTTGGGTTGTGCTACAGGTCACCCTTCATTTGTAATGTCCAACAGTTTTACCAATCAGGTATTGGCACAGTTGGAACTTTGGACCAACACCAGCAAGTACGAAAACAAAGTTTATACTTTGCCAAAACATCTTGATGAAAAAGTAGCTAGATTGCACCTGGCAAAGATTGGTGTTGAACTTGAAGAATTGAGTGCTGATCAGGCTGAATACATAGGAGTCACTGTACAAGGGCCATATAAACCTGAATATTACAGATATTAAGATCTTAATTGTATAAAACACAAAGGGGAAATTCCCGTTATGATAATGGAATTTCCCCTTTTTTATTTGTAAAAATTATTTGTTCTAAAAAACGGGTGTATCCCATTTTTTTCATTCAATTGTTATAAAATTCTTTTTGTCTCCTTATAGTTGGGGTAAAACAAAAGGAATTTTAATTAAAGTGCAATTTAGGGATATACCCTAAAAAATAACATTGAAAGCCTTTAAGGCGTAATCAGCAATCCTGATCTCTTAAGCATAGCTTCTGGTTTTGGTTCTCTTCCACGAAATTTTTTGTACAATTCCAGTGGCTTTTCACTGCCACCTTTTGACAAGATATTATTCCTGAATGATGCGGATACATCTTTGTTAAAAATTCCCTTTTCCTTAAATAGGTCAAATGCATCAGCATCCAATACTTCTGACCATTTGTAACTATAATAGCCTGCAGAATATCCTCCTGCAAAAATATGTGAAAACGCGGTACTTACTGAATATCCAGATGTTTCAGGATATAATTTATGAGTTATGTCAGCTTGTTTTTCAACTTCAGCTACTGATTTGCCGGAAGGTATGGTCGAATGCCAGGACATATCTATAAGTCCCAGACCCAATTGCCTCAATGTTGCTGTTGCCGCCATAAAATTGGCACTTTCTCTTATTTTATTGATCAGATCATCTGGTATGACTTCTCCTGTTTCGTAGTGTTTTGCAAATAATTTAAGTACCTCCTTTTCTGATACAAAATTTTCCATCAGTTGGCTGGGCAATTCTACAAAATCCCAGGCAACACTCGTGCCGCTAATACTCGCATATTTTCCCTGAGCCAACATGTCGTGCAGAGCATGTCCAAATTCGTGATACAAAATTTCCACTTCACCAAATGTAAGCAGGGATGGTTTTGTTTCAGTAGGCTTGGAAAAATTACACACGTTGACCACATGAGGTCTGTATTCTTTACCATTTTCTACCCATTGGGAGCGTAGGGTATTGTTCCAGGCTCCTGCTCTTTTTCCCGGTCTTGGGAAGTAATCTCCGTACCAAATCGCCATAAGCTTTCCTGATGCATCATACACCTCATAAGCTACTACATCTTGGTGCCAGGTTTTGATCTCTTTGTTCTGTTTGAAAGTAAGACCAAAAAGACGATTGGTCACATCAAACAATCCATTCAGAACATTTTCAAGCTTAAAATATGGCTTGAGTATCTCATCATTAATATTAAACTTTTCTTTTTTTAGTTTTTCGGCATAATATGCAAAATCCCATCTTTGCAACCTATCATCCGCAAATCCCTGTGACTTAGCAAATGACATTAACTCCTTCAATTCCCTGTCGGCAGCAGGCTCAGCGTACTGCCTTACATCTTCCAGAAAATCCATTACGATGGTTGTGGTATTGGCCATACGTTCTTCCAGAATATAATCAGCCCAGGTATTATAGCCAAGTAGCTGAGCTTTGTTGTATCTCAGTTGCACCACTTTTTCTATGATGGCATTATTATCATTTTTATTTCCTTTAGCACATCTACTGTTGAAGGCTTTAAATAATTCTTCTCTCAAGCCTCTGTTATCAGCATACTGCATGAAAGGGCCATAACTTGGTGCCTGCAATGAAAATAACCAGCCTTCTTTACCAGCCTTCTTTGCAGCTGATGCAGCAGCTTCTTTTACAAATACCGGAAGTCCTGACAATTGAGTTTCATCCGTGATCTGTTTTGAGTAGTCATTGGTTTCATTCAATACATTTTCTGAAAATTTGATAGATAAATCTGACAATTCCTTGTTGATCGCTCTGAGCTGATCTTTTTTATCCGGAGTAAGGTTAGCACCATTTCTTGAAAACCTTTTATACGTTTTATCCAGAAGCATATAACTCTCCTTGTCAAGTTTGAGTTTGTCCTTTTTGTTGTACACAGACTTGATCCGGGCAAAAAGTTTTTCATTCAGTGAAATGTCATTGTTGTATTCAGTCAGAAGAGGAGATATATCTCTCACATTTTTTTGTATAGCGGGATTTGTCTCAGCTGAATTCAGGTTAAAAAGCACTTTGGATATTCTTGTAATACTTTTTCCGGATTGCTCCAGAGAGATGACTGTATTATTAAATGATGGTTTGGCTTTATTATCTGTTATTTTCTGAACTTCAGCTCTCCCATCTTTCATGGCTTGGGTCATGGCAGGCATAAAATCATCAGGAGTAATCTTGTCAAAAGGTACGGTACCAAAAGGAGTATTAAATTCTTTGGTCAGCACATTATCTTTTGGTGCTGCTGTCTGTGCAAATGCTGCCACATGAAGGGTCAATGTTATCACTACTAAAATCGTTTTCATTTGAAGTTTATTAAAAAATGTGGTCAAAGATATAGAATTCATATAACAACGTTTGAAAATTAAAAAAAAGATAGACTAAAGTTCTGTTAAAATCTTGTAATTTTTTTAAATGAAGATTCTGATGGTACATTTTTGCCAAATTGTTAATAGGCATGGAGTATTTATAAAATTTGCCGATTGGAGCAAAATTGCAAAATATAAACATGATCTCAGTTTATTTTTTAGTTTTGCAGATTGCAAATATTAAATTTTATTCATTAATGAAACACCCTCCAGTATTTACCGAAGATTTTGTTGTGTTTGGCATACTGATGCTGATCCTTGGATTTGTATTTTATACTTCATCAAGTAGCAATACATTCTGGAAAAAGTTTTATACTGTTATACCTTCTTTATTGATGTGTTATCTCCTTCCATCCATACTTAGTTCGCTCAATATCATCTCCCCTGAATGGAACGTAGTGGACAGTACCGGCAATTTTGTTATGGATGAAAACATGAAGCCCATAACCGCAAAATTATCTATTTACAAAGTAGCGAGTAGACTATTACTACCAGCAGCACTTATACTGATGACCTTAAGTATAGATATGAAGGCATTATTTGGCTTAGGAAATAAGGCATTGATCATGTTTCTCACGGGTACTGTGGGTGTTATCCTGGGAGGTCCGATAGCTGTATTGGTAGTTTCTGTTTTTTCACCAGAGACAGTAGGGGGCGCTGGTTTTGATGCAGTCTGGAGAGGCCTGTCTACTCTTGCGGGTAGTTGGATAGGTGGTGGAGCCAATCAGACAGCCATGCTGGAGATATATCAATACAACCAGGAGAAATATGGAGCCATGGTGTTGGTGGATATCGTGGTGGCCAATATCTGGATGGCCATCCTACTGTATGGAATTGGAAAAAAAGAAGCCATAGACAGATTTTTTAATGCTGACAATACGGCCATCGAAAAGCTAAAAGAAAAGGTATCTTCTTTTAGTGCATCTATCAGCAGGATGCCTACACTGAAAGATTATATGATCATTTTGGGTGTAGTGTTTGGAGCTGTAGGTGTATCACACTGGGCAAGTGTAGTTATTCCGGAAGCATTGGTGGCAGTTTTTCCATCGGTAGGAAATAAATCAAGTATGCTCAGTACCTTTAGTGATGGCTTTTTCTGGATGATTACGGTTGCTACTGCCATAGGAATTGTATTTTCATATACGCCTATCAAAAATTATGAAGGGATGGGTGCCAGCAAGTTGGGAAGTGTTTTGATATACATTCTTGTGGCTTCTATAGGCATGCGTATGGATTTGTCATCTGTGCTCAGCAATCCCGGCCTGATAGTAGTGGGTTTGATATGGATGAGTATTCATGCCATTTTGTTGATTGTAGTTGGTAAGATTATTAAGGCACCTTTCTTTTTCTTTGCTGTAGGCAGTCAGGCCAATATAGGTGGAGCGGCTTCTGCCCCGATAGTTGCCAATGAATTTCATCCTTCCCTGGCTAGTGTCGGTGTATTGCTGGCAATATTTGGATACATCATCGGGACTTACGGGGCGATCATCTGCGCTATGTTGATGGAGATAGCAGCACCTGCAGGGATCTAAGTGTATGATGTTTAAACTTTTATCATTTTGCTCCAAGTGACAAATTTAAGCATCATCTAAAACTGAAAGTTGGCTGCATTAGATCCACCAACTTTCAGTTTTATCTTAAGTTTTAAAGTTTATAACTCAGACCCACAGTGTAGTAATTTTGAGTCTTTGCTACTTCCTGCTCGGAATATCTCAATGCAAACTCCACACCGACTCCGATACCATTAAACAGGTTGAAACCCAACCAGTTGGTCCATGTTCCATTATGAAGAGAAGGACTTGCATTTTTATAGCTAAAAAATCCGGCTAGATTTGTCCTCCAGTTGATTCCTTTTGAGATTTCTGTATTATAATCTCCCACAATTTTACACCCTAAAGAAGGGGAAAATTTTGTTTTATCTTCTGCAAATACAAAGTTGTAATTCAAAGGATGAAATACAAAAATCATATTTTTCATCGGAGTATAGGTCACCCCGACCCCAAGGTCAAGATATCCCGGATCATTAAATTTTCTAATGATAGACGTTCTATATTCTCCAAGAGCTGATGCCGCAAGTTTACTGGAAATATTATAACCGAACAATGAAGTTACATTAAAAACATCTGCAATCGGCTCAAATTTTGGTTCGTTGGCAGAAGTTTCTGTTCCTTTTTTCAATTTTTGCCATCCGAGATTGAGACTCCCTGCATTTCTCCAGAAATATTTTGACTCTATCTGATTGGCAAATGCATTGAAGCTGCCCATAAGGGTAGTTGCTCTTGAGTCTTTAAGATCTCCTGCGGCAAACCATTGATTCCGTCCCAAGAAATTGGCACCCAATGTTCCGAATGCTCCTTTGTACCAACCTGGAAAGGATGAAATTTTACCATTTAATCCGGAGATTTCTGCCTTGATTGCATCAGCTTGTGCCTGAATGGGTGCCGCTTTGGCTTCCAGGTCTGCTTTTTGTTTTTTGAGTTCCTCCAGAGTTTGACCCTGACTGACAAAAAATGTCATTGTTAAAAATAAGAGTGTAAATACCTGTTTCATACTGTCTGTTTTTAATTGAATAAATAAAACTGTTTTGTTTGTTTATAAATGAATTTCAATATTATCCTGAAGGATTTTATTCAATGGGATGATAACGGATTTATTTTCTGATCGAATAGTTACGGAAGATTTATCAACATTGGAAATGGTACCTGTTACACCATTTAATGTCACTTTGTCGCCTACATTCAGTTTGTCTTTGGTATAGTATGAAGCCAGAAAGCTGGCTACCAAATCTTTGGAGGCAAATCCATATCCTATTGAAAAAGCCAAAACACCTCCGGCTATGATGATAGAAATATTTTGGCCAAAAAACTCAGTATTAATCTTCGCCTGAGACAAGGCTACGATTATGACATTGACAAAAATAAAATAAAAAACAAACGACGCGATAATATTTGCAGAGGGCATTCCTAATGACTTACAAGTAGCATGTACTATATTTTTTAGAGTGTCAGCAAGAAGAAGTCCACCAAGAAGTATGATAAATGCTGCAATAAGATTTGGAATAAATATGATAAAATTTTGAATTAAGTCTGCCAGTACAGGCATATCTAATGCGCCCACAGCAGTCATAACAAATATCAGCATAATACAGTAATACACCATTTTACCCAAAACCGTACTAATCTTGATGCTGATATTGTTTTTTGCCAGAATATCAATATTATTTAATTGTTCTCCGAATTTGTTGATTCCTGATTTTTCTATTGCCTTGGAGACAAGTTTCATGACCATTTTGCCAAAGACATACCCAATGATAAGAATTATCGCTGCTGTAATAAATCTGGGGATAGCAGACACCATACTTAAAAGCATATCCAATAATGCTTTTTGAATATCAGCCCCAAACATGAGATTAAACTTTGCTAATAATATCATATTTTAGAATTTTTATCAGAGTTATTTGTTAGGTCAGACATATTTTTTTCTGTTTTGAAGCTCCCTAATGACTGTATTACATTGCCTGCTTTGGGCAAATATACATCAAGAATATTGCTGATAAATCCAAAAAGATGAATGTTGGATTCTATTTTCTGTCGGGTTTCCTGCGCACCTGTACTTCGGCCTTGGATATATAAAGATTCCAGCTCTTTAAAACTGTTTTTTTTCATTTTGCTATAACTTTGAAAAAGGTTTAAGAAGCTAATTCTTTAAATTCATGGTGATAAATTTTTAAAAATTTCTCTTTTGCCCTAAGTATCTTCATTTTGACAGCTGACTCTGTCTTATCCAGAATGTTACATATATCCCTGATAGACAAATCATCCTGATATTTCATCATTAAGATACTTTTATCTTCTGCACTCAACCTTTCCATGACTTCTTTCAGCCTGAATACATTCGTTTCCTTTATTTCTGAATCATACATATCATCATCGATCTGATCTATGCGACTAAAGTCATTGACTGTAACCGTATTTTCCTTTTTCACTTTCCGTATTTGATCAATACAGTAATTGTATGTTATGGAGTACAACCATGTAGAAAATTTTGATTTTCCATTAAATTTAGATAGACTCAGCAAGATTTTTACAAATATTTCCTGAGTAGCATCCTCGGCAAGTTCCTGGTCCCTCAACATGGATATACATTTGGCATATACTTTATCTGTATATCTGTCATACAACAGGTTAAAGTAATTTACATTCTGAGACAACAGATATTGTTCAAGTGCTTCTTCATCGCTCATAGTTTTGAACGACGGAGTAGTCAAAATGGGGTTTAAGAGATTAAATATCAAAATAAAAGCCTGTTAATATTTTTTACAGTTTTATATGTCTAATGCAGACGATAAAAATTCAAAAAGTCACGCAAATATATAACTTAGTGCGTGAAAAGCTGTAATTTTTCCCAATAAGCAATTAAAATCGTCATGTTTTCAAAAAAAAATTAAAAGTAATCAATTCTATTTCAGATTGTCTAAGAGTATGTTTAAATTTTTATGTTTGAGCGAAAGTGAGAAAATTTAATTTTGGACAAGATGACTGAATGGTCTCGTCTGTGACGAGAATTGAGAAAAACTTTACTCAATAAAGAAGGAACGCAGCAGTGCTCGCAGCGAATACTGAATATAGCCGGAAGTTCAAGCATAGCTTGACGCGGTACGGCGAAAAATATAACGATGGCTAAAATTAAATTTGCCACTTGGAGCTAAATGATAAAAGTTTAAACATACTCTAACATGGGCTCTTACCTAAAAAAGAGTAAATCAATTATTGAGTTAAGGTTGTGTTAAAAAGTATACATGGAATAATCCTTCTACCTATTAAATCGTTTATAGTCTCAAATTTTAGAACCAATGAAGACATTTTTTCAGTTACTGATGGCAGGTATAGCCGGTGGTCTGATCGTCTTGGCCGGTCTGAAGTTTTCAGAAACCGAAACTGACACATCAGATATACCAAGAGCTACTTTTACTAATTTTAATATGTCACCGGTTCCATATACCGGGAGTGATTTTGTCGAGAGCGCAAAAAAATCGACCGGATCTGTTGTACATATCTTCGCAGAAGAAAGTGATGAACAGGTAAATGCAAAAAGAAAAAATCAAAGACGCGACCCGTATTTTGATTTTTTTGGATTTGATGATATTTTTGGAGGCAACAATTTTTACCCTAAAAATGGTAGCGGATCAGGTGTAATATATTCATCAGATGGCTATATCGTCACCAATAATCACGTAGTAGGTTTTGCTGATAAAATCACAGTGACAGATGCTAATGGCAAAAAATACTCCGCAAAAAAGATAGGTACTGATGAATCTACAGACCTTGCTGTCATTAAAATAGAAAACACAGGCAATCTGCTTCCTATAAAAGTAGGCGACTCTGAAAAGGTACAAGTTGGTGAGTGGGTACTGGCGGTGGGTAATCCTTTTGGATACCTTACATCCACGGTGACTGCTGGCATAGTAAGTGCTAAAGGAAGGTCACTGGATATCATAAGAAATGAAAAAGCCATAGAAGAGTTTATCCAGACCGATGCCGCCATCAACCCTGGTAATAGTGGCGGTGCTTTGGTCAATCTGCAAGGTGAACTGATAGGTATTAATACAGCTATTGCTACTCCTACCGGAGTATTTGCTGGATATTCATTTGCAATTCCTTCAAAAATTGTAAAAAAAATAATCAAGGACATCACAGATAAAGGCGGCAACATCGAGAGAACAAATCTTGGTGTTGGTGGCTACGATGTCAATGATGAAATCGTAAAAGAATATGACCTTGAATTAAAAGGAAAGAAAGGGTTTTATGTTGAAGAAGTTGAAAAAAGAAGTGCTGCACAGATGGGTGGTTTACTTCCGGGAGATGTGATTGTAGAGATAAACAGCACTCCTATCAATAATTATGACGATATTGAAAAAACGATGAAGTATAATAAAGTAGGTGATAAAATCAATATCAGAGTCAACAGAAATGGTAAAGAAATCATATTGCCTGTCCAGTTAAGAAAATCGTTTTAGAGTATGCTTAGAATTTTATTTTTAGTTTCAAGAATAATTCTAAACATATTCCTTAAAGAAGTATAAGTTTAGATTGGTTAAGAAAAGTTGGTTTTTCGTTTTGTTTTGATGCGTCTGCTCCCCCAAAAGAGCAGACGTTTTTTTTTATCATTATCGATTGTCGGCACCACTTTTATCATCTTTCAAATTGTAACTTATTATACCATATTTAATTGATTATCAATATACTGTGATTTTATATTAAATATTTAAGTGTGTAATACTTTGCCTTAAAAGAACGCATTTTTTACTAACAGAAATCTACTTTTGCTGTTTCTGTGTTTTCCGAATGTAACAGAAAGGTCCTGATGCAAAAGAAAATAACTAAAGATAAATCCAAAAATCAAGAATATGTCTTCCGAAAAAATTTATATATTTGATACCTCATTAAGAGACGGTGAGCAGGTACCCGGATGTAAACTTAGAAAAGAACAAAAACTCGCTATAGCAGAACAACTTGATTATTTCGGTGTAGATATCATAGAAGCGGGATTTCCTATTTCAAGTCCCGGAGATTTTGAAGCCGTAAGGGAAGTGGCCGCAATAGTTAAGAATGCTACTGTCTGCGGACTCTCAAGAGCGGTGATGAAAGACATTGAAGTAGCAGGCCAGGCTGTGAAAGGAGCAAAAAGACCACGGATCCACACAGGTATAGGTACATCTGACAATCATATACTTTTCAAGCTAAACACCACCAGAAAAGATATTTTGGAAAGAGCTGTTGCTGCAGTAAGATACGCCAAAACATTTGTGGAAGACGTAGAGTTTTATGCTGAAGACGCAGGGCGTACCGATCCGGAATACCTTGCCAGGGTTTGTGAAGCAGTCATCGAGGCAGGTGCGACAGTACTCAATATACCTGATACAACAGGATACTGCCTTCCACATGAGTATGGTGATAAAATAGCATACCTCAAAGCCAATGTAAAAGGAATCCATAAAGCCATACTAAGTACACACTGTCATAATGACCTTGGCATGGCCACAGCCAACTCCATAGCCGGAGTAGAAAATGGTGCAAGACAGGTAGAGTGTACCATCAATGGTATCGGAGAAAGAGCCGGAAACACTTCTCTTGAAGAAGTGGTCATGATCATCAAACAAAGATTTGGCGGCACATATCACACAGATATCAAAACACCTATGCTGAAATCTATGAGTCTACTTGTATCAGAGACCATGGGTATGCCCGTACAAGCCAATAAAGCCATTGTTGGCGCAAATGCTTTTGCCCATTCTTCCGGTATACATCAGGACGGTGTCATCAAACAAAGGGACACTTATGAAATCATGAATCCCGCAGATGTGGGAGTGGATCAGTCATCAATCATACTTACCGCCAGATCGGGACGTGCTGCGTTAGCTTACCGGTTTAAGGAATTGGGCCACAACCTCACCAAAGATGCACTGGATGTTGCCTATATACATTTTCTCGAGCTGGCTGACCGTCAGAAAGAAGTAGTAGATGATGATCTGGAAGTGTTGTATCAGGAAAGAATATACTCGTTGACTTAAAAGATATTGAAAATTAATACAGCTTTATGGGGTTTATGACATTAGAGAATATCCAACAGCAAGAGCTGATTCCTGGTTTTGTTGCAAGATTGATTCATACTGAAAATATGACGATCGGTTATTTTAATATCAAAGCCGGAAGTGTGCTTCCCGAACACCATCATGTGCATGAGCAGGTATCCAATGTTCTTTCCGGCGAATTTGAGATGAACATAGATGGTCAAACACAATTATTGACTCCAGGGCAAGTTGCCGTCATTCCTTCTAATGTGCCACATTCGGGAAGAGCTGTAACGGATTGTGTTATATTGGATGTTTTTAATCCTGTGCGGGAAGATTATAAGCTCAAGTGATCTTCACGCCATAAAATTCAGAAGGAATTCTTTAATATCCTTTTCAAAAGCAAAACCTTCCTCTGCTAGAAATTTTACTTTTATCGGTAGGACGTATACCGGGATGTTCATTTTTTCGAGTAAATCCTTATGCAGGTCAAGCCTCATGGCATCTTTTTCAGTTGTCAAAATAAGTTTTCTGTTACTCTCCAGATTAGAGAATATTTTTGATATTTTTTCAATATCATGACGGTCAAAAACATGATGATCTTCATATTCAATTTCATTAATGGATTGAACATGTTGTTCCAGATAAGTAAGCAGATATTCGGTATTGGCTATAGCACTTAACAGAATTATACTCAATGATTCATCAAGAAGTATTTTCTGTTCCCGATTAAAAAAATTATACGGATGATCGTATTGGTAACATGAAAAGTAAACGTGCTGGTTTTTTGTTGGATTGATTTTTAATTTTATGGCATTTTTGGTATTTTCATCCAGATCAGGAGGGCATTTGCTCACAATGATAATGGCGGCCCGCTTATACCCCGATCTCCACTCTCTGAGCCTGCCGGCAGGGAGCAGGTAGTCATCAGTAAAAAGCATATCATAAGCTGTAAGCATGATATTCAACCCAGGTTGTACACTTCGGTGCTGAAAAGCATCATCCAGCAATATGGTTTGTGTTTCCGGATAGTTTTGGATGATCTGAGGAATAGCATAAGCCCGACTCTCCGCTACTGCTACAACGATATCCCTGAATTTTCGCCGATACTGCAATGGTTCATCACCGACTGTCAAGGCTGTATCATGATATTGTACCAATCGGAATCCGGAAGTCTCTCTTTTATATCCCCTGCTTAGCGTGGCCACATTGATATAATCTTTTAGCAAGTCGATCAGATATTCGATGTGCGGCGTTTTTCCTGCACCACCTATACTGAGATTGCCCACACCTATCACAGGAATACTAAACCTGGAAGATTTCAGCAATCCGGTATCATATGAAAAATTGATCAATGAGATAATAATGCCATAAATCAATGCAAAAGGTGATAACAAGATCCTCAGAACTACGTTTCTAAACATAAATAATTGTTGCAATCATACATCAACTGAAATATCATGTTGAAAAATAAAACTCAATTCATTTGTAACAACATTATATCCGATTGTGTTATGGATTGAAGTAATTTTTTTATTTAACCGTAATTTTCTTAATGGATATCAGACCCGACATCATCAGTCACCTCAAACAAGATAAACAATTAGCAGTACTCATCGATCAGTGTGAGATTCAGTTTTATAAGAGTCCATTGAGTGTATACGACGACCTGATACGTTCTGTAGTTTCACAGCAGTTATCCACTTCCGCAGCGGCCACTATATATGGAAGGTT
This sequence comes from Saprospiraceae bacterium, assembly GCA_016718205.1. GTDB lineage: Bacteria > Bacteroidota > Bacteroidia > Chitinophagales > Saprospiraceae > OLB9. The sequence goes on along the minus strand of JADKEB010000013.1, from coordinate 152,278 downwards.
TGTTGCATCATTGACTGACTCAGTGCCGGTACATGCTCAAATATTAAGCAAAAGTATCGATGAACTACGGTCTTATGGCTTGTCTATTCAGAAAGCAGGTTACATTCAGAATATCACACGTCATTTTATAGATAATGACCTTTTTGATTACAATTGGGAAAACCATACAGATGAAGAAATCATCAGCGAACTTACCAAAATAAAAGGTGTGGGAAAATGGACGGTGGAGATGATCCTGATGTTTTCGATGTACAGAGAAGATGTGCTTCCGCTTGATGACCTTATCATCAGAAATCACATGATCGCTTTGTATGGTGTGAAATCCACCGGAAAACAGATGATTGCGGATTTGACAGAGATTGCTGCACCATGGCGCCCTTTCAGAACATACGCCTGTAGATACCTCTGGGCAGCAAAAGATTCAGAATTGATTAAATAAGTACGATCTGAAGGACAAATTCGCTTGTTCAGATATCGACCCAATATGTTTCAGCCAGGACTATATCTTTTCCGTTTTCACTGTTTTTTACTGAATGGCTGATTTTATTGATCTCATTATCATGATGGTTTTCAAAGAGCAGCGTCTGACCGAGTATGGCTTCAGATTTAAACTGTATCAGAAGCTGTTTTAACGTCTTTTGATAAAAAATATCCGGATCTAAAGACTCCATAATCAATCTGCACATGGCGACATTATTGACATGACCATTCCAGTCAAGGTGCAAATAGTTCACTTTAATGCTAAAGTTTGAATCAGATTGGAGTACTGGGCTCAGTCTGAAATCAGGTTTTGGAAGTGGATTGTCAGTATGACAGACCAGCTTACCAAACTCATCCGGAATTCTGATCATCTTTCTGGTCTCTGTGTGCATCATGGTCCAGACACTTGACGCAGTGGCACACAGCTGATGAAAACGATCGAAGACCAAGTAATCCCTGTATGTAAAATATCCTTCTTTGCCCGAAGGGAATGTTTCTATAGTGATTGTATCATTGAGTAAGGGTAATGAGTAAAATCTGACATCCATCTTGAGTAAAACCCAGCTACCTTGCATGTCCTGCAGATCCCATAGTGAGACTTTCATACCGATAGTGTGCTGCATGGATGATTCCTGCATCAGTTGTATCAATGCATGAGGATGTATTCTTTTTGCGTGATTGATTTCAGATGTTCTGACAGTATAGTTTTCTATATGGATATACGACATTACGTGAAATGCTTGTAAAATATCCTGAACATAGTTGTATGCTTTTTTACTAATTGAGATAATTTTTTCTGAAAAGAATCCCTTTAAATGCATCGTATCCGGGATTGATGCCCGCTCTGATCAATAAGGTCTTATTTTCACCCTTTTTGAGATCGATAATAAATACTTTGCAACCTATGGCATGCTCAAGTTCTGGGTTGGCCATTTTCCACGAGTAGGAAATCTCAGCAGCCGTTACATTATAGTTTTTATCCCATTTTCTCCCAAGGGTAACCTCCAGGTGAAATACACCATTTTCAAACTTCAACAACCTTGAAGAAAGGCCCAAACTAACTCTGTAATAGAGATCAGTCTCCACAAAATGCCTGCGATTTATTTTCTGAATGTCCATATATAGCATATCGCAGAAACTATGCCATATCATTTACTTTTTGAAAAAAAATTATTTTTATTCTCAAAATAAATTGGTTTGCAAAAACTCCTTAGTCAATTTTTTGATTTTGAGTATAATGAAGACATAATTTTTCTTAATGAAAATTATCGTCGGTATAATGTATTTTTTTAAAAAAGACTTTACTAAATTTCGAATTATTTAAAATAACATTATATAACACTAGAAAAGAAATACTCAGCGAATATTTATAATTTTACAACACTGTGTGTCTCCATCTGGCCATCGGTGGATTGTACCACTATGTAATAAACTCCGGAATGTAATGAAGAAAGGTCTACTTCTACATCTATGGATTTATTGTTTTTAATAGCTGAAATTGTTTTCCCTTCTGTATCAAAGATATAAATAGATTCGCCTTTTGCATTTAATCCTGTGACGTAAAGTGTCTCCATTACCGGATTAGGAAAAACTTTTACTGTTTTTAACTTAATAGACTCATTATTATCTGTGCCGGAAATAACTCTTTGAAAACCAAGAAAGAAAAATAGTGTTTGAGCCAAGGCGGGATTGATACATCCGCCATGATTTAAGGTAGACCCGACATCTGTGACTAACAGATCGGCCGCACCTCTGGATGTCATTGAATCACGGGCAATAATGCTGTTTTGAAAAGGTACCTGATCGTCAGCCATGCAGTAAAATATTCTCGTTGGAGTTTTAGGGGCCCATCTGAACAGATCATTTTCTCTAAGGATGGTATTGGCTGGATGGTTGGGATTGGTTTTTATAAGGTTCAGAACACTGTCTTTTAAAATCCTTCCTCCAACGGATGCTCCGGTATTGGTAGTGAGTAACTGGATAAGTTTCAAATTTAGTGTTGACAAAGTGGATGTACCATCATAATATTTTTTTATTTCTGAGACATATTCAGGCTTGAAAATATCTGATAACTCTTTATATAGAGAACCGTGTGCTTCATTGAATCCGAGGATCGTATTGGGAATATAAGCAGGATAATTATAAGCTTTATCGCTGAGTATAAGGTCTCTCATCACACCGGAAAGGCTATAGGGTCCTGAAAGGTGTGCCGCAGCAGTAACTTTTTGGGAAGATGGCACTTCTTCATAATTTTTATGTAAAGCCATAGATCCGTAACCACCCTGTGAGTACCCTGTAATAAACAGCTGATCGTTGAGCTTAAGATTGTTGGATGCAGCCCATTTTTCGCAAGCGGACACCATATTTCTTCCTGCGCTTGCTATGGTTTTCTCATGGACATAAGTCTGAAATCCTCTACCATCACCCATTCCGACATAATCAGGTAACATGGCTACAAATCCAAGCCCTGAAATAAAAACCCCAATCTGTCCCTCATCACCTCCGGACTGTCCTAATCTGGATGGAACACATGTTTTACAGTCTGAAGTCCCATGCTGATAAACTGCTCTTGGAAACTGCCAGTTGAGATTATCAGGTACTGCCATCAAACCGGACAGAGTATCTTTTTTTCCTTTAGCGTCGGGAGAAGTATATCTGACTTTATAAGCCTTTGCCCCAAACCTGATAAGAGGAAGGGATGCAAATATCTGTGATACTTCCTGAACAGTATAACTCCTGATCAAGGTAGCAGAAACCAAATCCTGAGATTTTAGAAAAGGCATCTGGATTAATAAACAAAAAATAGTGAGTGAAAATACGTTTGATTTCATGTGTTTTTATTATTTGTTTTTTAAAGGTCAGGTGGAATTGGCATAAAAATCATCATCTCGATTTGTGCCTGCCTGCCTGACGGCGATGCAAGAACTACAAAGATGGATTCATGCTCATTTCATGTGGTTATATTTAATTTGAATTTTCAATCTCATAAAGTTCAACTAACTGTTATGTGAAGGTATTGTTCATTTATGGTGCTCAATGCCCTCAAATTTCTGAAATTATAAATTATGAAAACAAAGATAAACAAAATAAATTTAGAGCATTTTTATATTTTGATGTTTCTGTAAAATTGATGAAGTTTTAAACATGCTCTTCACTTTTTTATTCAATGATAAAAATGTGATCTCCGTTCAGTTTATTTATTGTAATATCTGCTCTGACATCCATTCTGCCACCAACTGATTTCCCATTTCATTGAGATGTACTCCGTCAGTAGTGAGGATACCGCTGCTTTTATTCGCCTTATTGTTTTTTGTGTTGTAGTCCAAAAAACGCTGCCTGATGTCAATAATACCGGCACCTTTTGATGAGGCTGATTTGCGTATGATTTTGGAATATTCGTTCAAATCCCCATCCTGTTGATTGGAGTGGTCGGTTTTTTCACCTATGCACGCAGGTGTACAACAAAATACTTTTATACCGGCATTCTGAAGTCTATGTATAATGTCGCTGTACATAAGCCCAAACTTGTCAGCATCCGTACCTGTGCCATGTGATGATTTATGCCATACGTCATTGACCCCGATCCAGATGACCACTATGTCCGGTTTTTTAGCCAGAACATCACGTTCCATTCTGAAAAACAGATCGTATACTTTGTTGCCGCCGATGCCGGAACCAATTAATTCATAGTTGTGAGATTGTCCGTTTTTTAGAAGCATGTCATTTAAAACTGAAATATATCCTTTGGGATTCACTCCTGCCTCAGTGATGGAATCTCCGAAAAAAAGGACTTTTTTAGGATTTTGATGCATATATGTCTCGCTCATAAGTGATAAAAATAAAAAAAAATAAAGCTTAATCATGACAGGTATTTTCAGAAATGAATCAATTTTATCCCATAAATATTCTGAGAAACAACACGAATGCTATATTATTGTTTAAAGATCTATTTAAAATTCCATGTAAAGCGAAAGTGGTTAAAAATTAATACTCTTAGTCAATAATGGTTATATCTCCTGCAAAGTTAAATGTATTGTTTGTCTTTTCACATCTTGCAGTGACAATGTAAGTATATACACCTTGCGCAAGTTCTCTTCCTTTATAATGGCCATTCCAGGTTTCTTCAATATTTTGTGTTGACCAAATTTTTTCCCCCCATCTGTCATAAATAGATATATTAATGAATTCAGCTTTATCTTCTGCATACACCCTGAAATCATCATTTTTACCATCTTTGGTATATGGTGTAAAAATATTTGGAATGTAGAATCCTTCACCGATACATTGGTCTTCTACTTTTACAATTATTTTTTGTTTGAGTTGACATCCAAATTCATCTTTTACAAGTACTTGATATTCTGTTGATTGTTGTATACTCTTTAAGAATGGCTGCGGGCATTGCTGACAAGTCATTTTGCATTCATCATTGATGGTCTGTAGGATGTATGGTCCTGATTTTTCTGCTTTGGCGGTCGTGATCAACGAAGTTTCATCTGCCACTTTGAAATCAGATAACCAAAGAGTCTGACCCCTACCTTTTCCGGTAAGTGTAAAAATCTCATCTTTACATACAGTCCTGTCTTCGCCCGTTGAAATATCTGCTCTTGTCAATAAATGTACAAACACTGAATCCGTGTATTTACACTTGTTAGCTGAGGTGACTGTCACGTAATAATACTTACTTTTATCGGGTTTTGCAGTAGTCTCTGCACATTGTATACATTGAAGCGTTGGGTCAGCCTTCCATGGAGGGTGGGCTCCATGAGATACTTTTAGTTGTAGTGTACTGTTTTCACAAATGGTTTTATCATCTGTAAGAAAATCAGAAATAGAAGTTTCCAATCCTACTTTTATCGAATCTTCTTTAAAGCAACCATAAACATTTTTTACCAGAACCTTGTAATAAGTATCTTTCAAAGGTGCCGCTCTTACCTCTTTGCAACCATCATAACAGTCCAGTCCCTTGGCATTTTTTGTCCCATATGTATGTATAATTCGGGTTATAATTTAATATTTGTAGAGTTGCCGTTCCATCTGTACATACAATGGTATCATTGGACACAACAAGAGTTGGCCCAGATATATTGATCACTATCACTTTGATGGAGTCCATATTTCTGCAGCCGTTATCAGATTGAGATGTAATAAAATATTTTGTAGTTGTCGTTGGTCGGACATTGATCAACGGACAAGTATCGCACTTAATATCGGGACGTGATAACCACTTCTGAGAAAAAAGACCCGGTCCAACCACACTTATTATTATATCGGTATTATCCCCTATACTAATGGTTTTGTCTGACGGTAAAGTAATCAGTGTATTCGGAAGGATAGTTTTTATAACAGTTTGTCTCTGCCATATAGGAAAGTTCAAATTCCTGAATACCACCATTCATAATATAGTAATGATTGTGCCCGTGCCCACCAGTTTCTATAAACAGGTTGATTGTATGACTTTCTAGTATGTATTTTGTATGACAAATGCTTGAAAAATGTTTTCTTTGCACCTCAGTTCAACACTTCAAAGGATAAAAAATGAATATTTCACAATATGCCCAACTGTATAAAGACAACCTGCTGAATGATGTCGTCCCATTCTGGATGAACAACTCGCCGGATAGAGAAAATGGCGGATATTTTACATGCTTGGAAAGAGAAGGTTCTGTCTTTGATGCAGACAAGTTCATCTGGCTGCAAGGCAGACAAGTCTGGATGTTTTCGATGCTGTACAACAATGTGGAGAAGAAGCAAGATTGGCTAGACTTTGCACAACACGGTGCTGATTTTTTAAAAAAGTATGGCCGTGCAGAAGATGGCTCATGGTATTTTTCATTGACAAAAGATGGAAAGCCTTTGGTCTACCCATACAACATATTTTCTGATTGTTTTGCGACGCAGGCATTCGGTCAGTTGTACAAAGCCACAAAAGATGAAGAGCATGCAGCCATAGCATTGGATACATTTAAGGCCATTTTAAAAAGACAAAACAATCCCAGAGGTCATTGGTCCAAAGCTTATCCTGGTACCAGACCTTTAAAAAATTTTGCATTGCCTATGATCCTGTGCAATCTGGCATTGGAAATAGAGCACCTCCTTGATCCGACTCAGGTGGAAGCATTGACCGATGATTGTGTTCATGAAGTGATGGAAGTCTTCTATGATAAAAACTCAGGTCAGATTCTCGAAAATGTTACACCTGAAGGCCATTTTTCTGACTCATTCGAGGGTAGGCTACTCAATCCGGGTCATGCCATCGAAGCGATGTGGTTTATCATGGATATTGCGGCAAAAAAAGGGGATCAGACATTGATAGGAAAAGCTAAAAACATCACACTCAGCACACTTGAATATGCATGGGATAAGAAATATGGTGGAATATATTACTTTCTGGACATACAGGGACATCCTACACAACAACTCGAATGGGATCAGAAATTGTGGTGGGTGCATATTGAGACATTGATTGCACTATTAAAAGGCTATCTCCATACAAAAGATGAAAAGTGCTGGCAATGGTTTGAAAAACTGCACGAATATACCTGGTCCCACTTTCCTGATCCTGAGTACGGAGAGTGGTATGGTTACCTCAACCGTCAAGGCCAGCCATTATTATCTCTGAAGGGCGGCAAATGGAAGGGTTGTTATCACGTGCCGAGAGGATTGTATCAGTGCTCGCAGACGTTGGAAAAGATCGGGGTGAAAAAATATTAATGACAAGGATCTATCACTTAACTATCATTAACTCCTTAATTGGTAAAAAGTAAAACCATTATGAAATGAAGGCACATTAAGGATTACGATGGATTTTTAAATCTTAATTATTCTTAACTTCTTAATGGTAAAAAAATAGAACCATTATGAAATGAAGGTACATTAAGCTGAATACAGCATATATAACTAGCTAAATCTATAAATTAACTACTATATTTAGCTGATTATAGTCATAATAACTAGCTAAATGTATAAAAATAGTAATACATTTAGCTGGTTAAGGTTGTTGTAATTTTTCAAAATTCAAATAAAGAATCCATTTTAATATCGTTTTGCACCAGGTCTAATGAATATTGATTTTGTTTGACTCCAAATGTCGAGATCATTGCAGGGAGTATAGTCTTACGTGTTTTAGTGACGTTTTTGAAGATATAGAGTTTGCTTCGTAGTTTTGTTGCATAGTCCTTTGTTATTTCAAATTGTCCATCCGAAAACTTCATTTCACAAACAGTGATGATGCCGTCCTTACGATCAATCAGTAAATCGATTTGAGCCTTAAATTCCTTGTCTTTGCTGCGCCAGGATGCATTTTCTGAATAAACTCCGGATATTCCTAAAGCATGCTTGATTTGGTTGATGTGGCTCATGCATACATACTCAAATGCGTACCCACGCCAGGTATTATAAACAGGTGTATTCAACATATTGACCCAAGTATTCTTTCCGTCAGTTTTAGAGTCTTTGATAAATTTGTGGTAGAATAACGAGTACGGATCGGTTAATCTGTACAGACTATTTTTGGTTTTATTGAGAAACGGGTGGTATTTTTGGATAAACCCAGAAACTTCAAGTTCGTTGAGTACTTTTGTCAACGTACCTCCATTGGCAATCTTGCTTAAGGCAACAATTTCATCTCGGGTAAGTCCCTGAGCTTTGGTACTCAAGGCATTCACTACATCCATATAATTTTCTGGTCTTGCAAAAAGGGATTTGTAGAGAATATTGTATTCATTTCTCAATAGTCCATGGTGATCAAAACACATCATGTCTATGATTTGAGCACTACTCATACCTTTTTCGATGGCGTCGAGATAAAATGGAATTCCACCCATGACAGAATAGATTTGAAGTATTTGCTGACGTTCCAACTTCACTTGTTTAGCATATAAAAACGCTTCTGTTTCTTTCAATGTAAAAGGTAGCAACGATATACGCCTTGTAACTCGATTATGTAGACCACCTTTATCATTAATCAATTTATTGAGTAACCATGATGCTGCCGATCCACAAGTAATTAATTTTAGTCCTTTATGTGTCGATCCGAAACTGTTCCAAAAAAATTCTAAAGCTTGGATGAAATTACTACGTGGTGTATCCATCCAAGGTAGCTCATCAAGAAAAACTACTTTTATCTTGTTTTTACTTTTTTCAAGTAAAGTGCGTAAAGCATTGAATGCTTCAAACCAAGTCTTGGGTGTATTATCTAATTGCTTTTCAGTATACATATTGTACAAGGTCCTGAAATTAGCCAATTGTTCTGCCGTACTTACATTGGCAGTACCTGTCATATAAAATGCAAAATCATTATTATAATATTTCTTGATCAAGTATGTCTTCCCTACCCTACGACGACCGGAGACAACAACAAACTCCGGTTTAGGGCTTTTTGAAAGTTTATCTAGAATTTCTATTTCGTTTTTGCGGCCAATGATACCTTCCATATCAATAATATTACTGGTTTTACACAGCAAATATACAACATTAAGCTGAATAAAACACAACTAACTAGCTAAATCTACTAAATAATAGGTATATTCAGCTGATTATATACACTATATGTAGCTTAATCCACTAATTTAGTGACATATTCTGCTAACCGCTTGTCCCCCATTTTGACTGTTAAACCTTTTTCAGAACTTAAAAAGCACTTTGAGCTCAGTGATTATATCTTCTTTCTACTTTTTACAACAAATTGCAAAGTTTGGAAAAGAAGCAAGGAGTAAATGAAAATAAACTTTTAGAAGTTATCTCCAAATCCTGGTCTCTTTCCGGAAGCCTATAAAGGAGGTCTCAGATCACAAAAATCAGCTAATTTTTTGTCAGGTGAATCTACTTTTTGAGTTAAGACTCTGTTAAAAAATAAATGATACATTTTGTCTCGTTCTTTTGCTCTTTTTCTGCGTTGTAAAATCGTTAAATATCTAAGGCTATTCGCCTCATTTACGCCTTGAAAAAGAACAAATTAACTTCGCCAATTCTGCACCATTTATTTATTAACAGAGCCTAATAGCAGCACTTAACGCTGAAGCGTCACTAAAGATTGGCGAAAAAAGAGCTGAAATATCATGGAAAATCAGATTCCCAAATCCTTCAGCATACTTGTCAGTTTTGTTTCCAATGCCTGCTCTACTTCTTCAAATTGATCTTTGGATGGAAGTACTGCCTTTACACTGCAATAAAACTTGATTTTGGGCTCTGTTCCTGAAGGACGTGCTGTGATGATACTGCCATCTTCTGTAAAAAACTGGAGTACATTGGATGAAGGCAGGTCTATTTTTTCAGAGACACTTGTCAGCATATTTTTAGAAACGGCACTTTTGTAATCTTTGAGCGTGACTACGGTATTACCACCCAGTGCTTTGGGAGTTTGATTCCGGTAATTATCCATCATGTCCCTTATTTCCTCAGCTCCGGCTTTTCCTTTTTTGGTGATTGATATCAATTTTTCTTTGTAAAAACCATATTCAACATATAAATCCAGTAAAGTTGAGTACAAGCTGCTCCCTTTATCTTTGTAATATGCAGCCAGCTCTGCAAACATGCAACAGGCTACTACTGCGTCTTTATCACGGGCGTGTTCGCCTACCAGATATCCATAACTCTCCTCGCCACCTACCACAAAAGTCTTTTTGCCTTCGAGTTGTGTCATGATCTCTCCGATGTATTTAAATCCGGTGAGGACATTGTAACACTCTACATTTTTGGACTCCGCCATTTTGTCTATCATGTATGAAGTCACAATGGTTTTCATGACGTATTGATTGCCATCGAGTTTTCCGGCTTTCTGCCAGGCTGTGAGCATATAGTTGACCAGCAGACATAGTGCCTGATTGCCGTTGAGCAGAATGAATTCATTATCATCATTTTTGATGGCCAATCCTACCCGGTCAGCATCAGGGTCTGTAGCCATGACGATATCAGCATCAGTGGCTTTGGCTTTGGCGAGTGACAGGGTGAGTGCTTCGGCCTCTTCCGGATTGGGATAGATGACAGTCGGAAAGTTACCATCAATGACCATTTGCTCTTCTACGAGTATTACATTTTCAAAACCAAATCTTTTCAGAGCCGGTGGCACCATCACACCACCTGTGCCGTGTATAGGAGAAAACACAATTTTCAGATCACGCTGCCTATGGATGGCATCTTTGGATATAGAAAGGTTGGCCAGTGCATCGAGATATTTTTCATCTATTTCTTTACCTATAGACTGAATATTTGCGGGATTTCCATGAAAGTTTATTTCATCGACACTAGCGATTTTGCCTACTTCATTCATCACAGCCTCATCATGTGGAAAGACAAATTGTCCACCATCTGCGCCATATGCTTTGTAGCCGTTGTACTCTTTGGGATTATGAGAGGCAGTGAGCATCACGCCACTCTGACATCCCAACTCCCTGATAGCAAATGATAACTCAGGAGTAGGTCTCAGTCCTTCAAAAAAGTACACAAAAATACCATTGGCCGAAAAGACGTCTGCCACGACATTCGCCAGGATAGAAGAGTTGTTTCTGTTGTCGTGAGCTATGACTACTTTGATGGGCTGATTCCGGTACAATTGCTTCAGATAATTGCTCAGTCCTTGTGTCGCAGCACCAAAAGTATATTTATTGACCCTGTTGGATCCGGCTCCCATGATACCGCGCAGCCCACCCGTCCCGAACTCGAGATCTCGATAGAATGCATCGGTCAGTTCTGTTACATTATTGTCAGCAATGAGATGTTTTATTTCTGCTTTGACAGATTCGTCATAATTGCCGGTGAGCCAACTGTTGATACTTGCCTGAATATGGCTGTCCAAAGATAAATTTTGTAACATTTTGCTGATATTTATTGGTGGAAGCAAAAGTAATAATTTTTGAAGTTTTATCAACTTTCTTAAAAAACTATTCCATTAAATAATTTATATAAATTTAAACTAATGTAAATCGAAGTGATGGTCGAAGTCTATGATTTTGACACTTTACGTTTATCCCGTGGAAATAAATTCCTGCGAAATGAAGAATCAGTCTTTCACCTGTCAGGTTTGCAATTCGGTTTAGTTATAATAGATGATGAATCGAGAATTCATTAATTCGGTTGGATATATATCCTAATGGGTATAAAGCACCTTTTCGAAGTTACATATATCAGGCCTGATAACGGCTTTTTTCGCTTACTGCAATAATCAAAGATTGTATTTAGTTTCATACAATGTCTTGGACTAAGTCTGAATATATATACAACTTCTATCTATTTCCCTTCATTCAAAATAGCACTCAACACCGCCTGGGCAGCCCACACCCTGTTGGCCGCTTGTGTGGTGGTAAGGCAATTGGGATGATCCAGGATTTCGTCACTCAGCTCGACATTGCGCCTTACCGGCAGGCAGTGCATGGTATGGGCATCATGGGTCCATGACATGTGTTTTTCAGTGAGCATCCAGTCGTTGCCATCCGTTTTTACCTCACCGTAGTTGTCATAACCACTCCAGTTTTTGACATATACAAAGTCTGCATCCCTTAGTGCTTCTTCCTGATTGTGTGTGATTGTGGCCCCATTGGTGTAAGAAGTATCTAACTCGTACCCTTCAGGATGGGTGATGACAAAGTCCGCTCCATCCCAGGCATTGACCCATTGCGCAAAACTATTGGCCACACACTGAGGTATGGGCTTGATGTGCGGTGCCCAGGTCAGGACGACTTTTGGTTTGCGAGGCTGATTCCAGTTTTCATTGATGGTAATTAAATCAGTGAGACTTTGCAATGGGTGTAACGTGGCACTTTCCAGACTCAGCACAGGAATGTTGCAGTATTTCTGAAGACTTCGGATCACATTTTCACTATAGTCCAGATCTCTGTCCTTCAGCCCCGGAAAGGTCCTTAATCCTATGATGTCAAAATACTCTCCGAAAATCGGTGCAGCATCCTTGATGTGTTCGACGGTGGTCCCGTTCATAATAGCTCCTTCGCCAAATTCCAGCTGCCAGTTGTCATTGCCTACATTGAGGACGTAACTTTCCATACCAAGATTCTGAGCTGCTATCTGCGTGCTGATTCTCGTACGTAGGCTGGGATTCATAAATAGAAGTCCCAGTCTTTTGCCGATGCCTAAACTTTTGTCAGCTAAAGGATTCCTTTTGTACTTCAGTGCCAGATCAATCAATGCTGAAATATCGGCAACATCGTGGGTAGAAATAAAATTTTGCATATCAGGATGGGGTTTGTATCAATGATTCGAAAGATGTAAAAAACTGATCAGCTTCTCCTCGGGTAAGGGCCAGAGATGGCAGCAACCGGATGGTATTATTTTTGGCTTCACCGGTAAAAATGTTGCATTTGGACAGTAAATCTGATTTCAGGGTTTTGGTAAATGGTTCATTCATTTCAAATCCGATCATCAATCCACGTCCACGAACAGACTTTACTTCAGGATATGATTGTAATCTGTTGATGATATATTGGCCTAGCGTTGCTGCATTTTCGATCAGATTATCCTGTTGGATGACATCAAGCACTGCAACAGCGGCAGTACATGCCAGGTGATTACCTCCGAAAGTAGTACCCAGCATCCCTTTTTTAGCTTCAAACTTAGGGGCTATGGCAATACCAGCCACCGGAAATCCGTTGCCCATACCTTTGGCCATGGTATATATGTCGGCATTTACTCCGGCTGCATCATGAGCAAAAAAAGTACCCGATCTACCATATCCGCACTGGACACTATCAGCTATATAAACACTGCCATACTGATCACAAAGTTTTCTGATGGTTTGTAAAAAGGAGGCATCAGCTTCATAAATACCGCCTACACCTTGTATACCTTCGATGATGACGGCGCATATTTCTTGTCCGTATTTAGTAAAATACTCGGTGAGTGCCTGCTCATCATTGAATGGTAAACGGATGATATCTCCGGTATAATTGACCGGAGCCACTATGGCAGGATTGTCGGTGGCTGCTACAGCCAGTGATGTTCTACCATGAAATGCACCGGTGAAAGTGACTACTTTTTTACGACCTGTATGAAAAGATGCGAGTTTGAGTGCATTTTCATTCGCTTCAGCTCCTGAGTTGCACAGGAATAAACTATAATCTTCTTTGCCCGACACTTCTCCCAGTTTTTGAGCCAGTTCCTCCTGCAGCCTGATGATGATGGAGTTGCTGTAAAAAGCGATCTTGTCCAGCTGATCTTTTAATGCTTTTTGCCAATGATCATGTAGATGTCCAATGCTGATTACGGCATGTCCGCCATACATATCGAGATATTTTTGGCCGGTTTCGTCCCAGACATAAGATCCTTTGGCTTTGGTGATATTGATTTGCTGAATGCTGTAAACGTCAAATAGATGCATAGGGAAGGTATTTATCAGAAAGCCGATGCTTTCAGGTGAAGGCCTGCTTTTTCATCAATACCGAACATAAGATTCATATTTTGGACTGCCTGTCCGCTTGCACCCTTGACAAGGTTATCGATGACAGAATGAATGACCAGCTGATCTCCGGTTTTTTCAATCTGTATCAGGCATTTGTTGGTATTGATGACTTGTTTGAGGTGAATAGCCTGATCGGACAAATGTACAAATGCCGCATTGGCGTAAAAGTCAGTATAGATATTATTTATTTCATCGAAAGTCAATGTTGATTTTGTCTGTGCACTGACGAAGATACCCCTTGAAAAGTCCCCGCGCCAGGGCACAAAATGTACCTCAGGTACTGATTCACTTGGGCATATTTGCTGGCAAGACTGTGTGATTTCTCCCAGATGCTGGTGGGTGAGTGTTTTGTAAGCCTGAATATTGTTGGTCCGCCATGAAAAGTGTGATGTCTGGCTCAGTGACTGTCCTGCCCCTGTCGATCCTGTGATCCCGGTCACATAAAAGTCTGATGTATGCCCTGAAGCTATCAATGGTAAGATGGCCAGTTGTATAGCAGAGGCAAAACATCCGGGATTGGCAACAGCATCGGCAGAGGTGATGGCAGCCTTATTGATTTCAGGGAGACCATACACAAAGTGTCGGTTTCCGGATACATTGTTGGGATGTAAACGAAAGTCATTGGACAAGTCTATGATTTTTATACTTGTCGGTATATTAAGCGCAGGTAAAAGGGCGGTGCTTTCGCCGTGGCCGGTACAAAAGAAAATAACATCAACGTTTTCGTCCATCTCTTTGCTGAAAACAAGTTCGGTGTCGCCTTCCAGATCAGTATGTATGGATGAAATTTTATTGCCGGCATTGCTTTTGCTCTGAACAAATGAAATGAGTACATCAGGATGATTCAGAAGGATTCTGATCAATTCGCCACCGGTATATCCGGCTCCACCAATTATTCCTGCTTTTATCATTTTTTTGGTTTTTTAGCTATTAGCTGTCATTCGTTTGTTCGTCATTCGAAATGTTCGTCGTTCGGTTGTTCGTTATCTTTCCTCCGCTACCATCATTCCCTATTCGGTTGTTCGATAGTTTACTTATATTGTATATCATTCACTTTATGAAAAATGGATGTTTGATTACCAAATATTTTGGTAAATCCCCTTACATCTTCGCCACTCCAGGTATTGTTCATCTCTCCATAACTACCGAATTTACTGCTCATCAGATCATGGTCCGACTCTATGCCTTCTACCATAAATCTGTATGGCATGAGTTTTACGAACACTTTTCCAGTCACATATTGCTGAGAATTGTTGAAAAATGCTTCAATGTCCCGCATTACAGGGTCTAGTATTTGTCCTTCGTGCAGCCAGTTGCCATAAAACTGTGACAATTGGTCCTTCCAGGAAAGTTGCCACTTGGTGAGTACGTGTTTTTCCAGGGCGTGGTGGGCTTTAATGATGACCATAGGAGCTGCGGCTTCGAAACCCACTCTCCCTTTGATGCCTATGATGGTATCACCGATATGTATATCTCTGCCGATAGCGTATGCAGATGCTATCTTTTGCAAATGGGTAATAGCATCAGCGGGATGATCAAATGCCGCCGTATCATCTATCGCTGTGATCTCTCCTTTTTCAAAGGAAATAGTGATGGATTTTTCTTCAGTAGCAGTAAGTTGACTTGGCCAGGCTTCTTCCGGTATCATACCATGGGATGTGAGAGTTTCTTTACCACCAATGCTGGTTCCCCACAAGCCTTTGTTGATGGAGTACGCCGCCTTCTCAAAATTCATAGCAACTCCTTTGGATTTGAGATAGTCGATTTCAGTCTGTCGGCTGAGTTTCATATCCCTGATGGGCGTGATGATCTCCACATCGGGTATCATCATCTGAAGGATCAAATCAAATCTGACCTGATCATTTCCTGCACCCGTACTGCCATGTACCACTGTCTTGATGCCCAGATCGTTGGCATGTTTTGCTATGTGCATGGCCTGACTTAGTCTTTCGGCACTTACTGACAGCGGATAAGTGTTGTTTTTAAGGACATTGCCAAAAATGAGATATTTGATGATATCATCGTAATATGATCTGGTGGCATCTATATTTTTGTGTGATTTTACACCCAGATTCAACGCGTGGGCTTCTATTTTATCCAATTCTTCAGCATCAAATCCGCCGGTATTGACGGTAACACTATGGATTTCATAACCCAGCTCATCGGTCAGATATTTGACACAATAGGAAGTGTCCAGTCCGCCACTGAAACCAAGGACAACAGATGTATGACTCATATTTTTCCGGATTTTTTGATAAATTAAAGGGTTGACATTAATACTTTGGCAAAACTTCTGACTTTGGTGTCTGACATCTTGCCTTTAACGAAAAGTCCATGCAGAAAACTGAATCTTTTGATCTTCATAAATCTTTCAAAAATGTGTGCGTTTTCCTTAAACTCTTCTTTGATCTGTTCTATAGGTGCGTGCTCTTTCGGGTCGTAAAGCATGGCAGTGCATAGACAGTTTTTTCGATCTTTGGCTGTGAGGATATCAAAATTGACACAACTTTTGCAACCGGCCCAAAACTTTTCATCCTGCGTGAGTTCGCTGTAGGTGACTGGTTCATAGCCCAGATCACTGTTGATTTTCATAACAGCAAGGCCCGTAGTGAGTCCGAAGATTTTAGCATCAGGGTATTGGCGTCTGGACAGGTCAAATATTTTCTGTTTTATGTTTTTCGCTACTCCGGTTTTTCTAAATTCCGGGGAGACGATAAGCCCTGAATTGGCTACGTATTCGCCTTCCCAGGTTTCTATATAACAGAATCCTACCCAGGTACCATCTTTGGTCAGCGCGATGACAGCTTTACCTTCTTCCATTTTGTGAGAGATATAGTCAGGACTTCTCTTGGCGATACCTGTACCTCTCACTTTTGCGGAGGATTCCATCTCATCACAGATGATCTGACTGTATCCGGCATGAATGCTGGAGGCTTCCATTACGAGGATGTCATCATTGACTATAGTCATGTATAAAATTGTTTTAGAATGGTTTTGAGAAAAAAAATAGCCAAAAAATACTACAAAATATCCAGATGAGTAGGTGGAAATCAGATCCGCCTATGGCTAATAGTAGAAGGTGCAAAGCAATGCACAGGTGCAGAAACAGCCATTATAACCAATATCAGGGAATATTGAAAAAGGTGTATAAAACGGTATGATAAATTTGTCAACACTTCGCTTAAGAATATTTTTGCAAATCAGAATACAAATATAATGCTAAATTAGTTCCACGATATGATTAATTTTGATTTTTTTAAGATTTTTTTTGATTTTGAAATTTTATTTCGTGAATTGCAGTTAATTTTTATTATAATTTTCAATGAGATATTTTATTCATTTAGCATATAAAGGCACTTTATACAGAGGATGGCAAAGGCAAATCAATACGGAATATAGTATACAGCAAATTCTTGAGAATGCTATCACAAAAATGACTGGTACAACTACTACCATTATGGGTTGTGGTCGTACAGATGCAGGTGTTCATGCTATGCAATATTTTGCACATTTTGATTACGAAGGAGTATGGGCATATGATCCTGTAGAACGGTTGAATCGTGTTTTGCCTGATGATATCTCTGTCTTTGAAATAATAGAAATGCCTGAACGTGCGCATAGTAGGTACGATGCTATAAAAAGAAGTTATGAATATCACGTCCACTTTAAAAAAAATCCATATCTGGAAACATTTAGCTATTATGCAAGAGATATTAAGCCTGATATAGAAATGATGCAAAAAGGACTTCAATATTTGAAAGAAACAGAAGATTTCAGATATATGTGCCTTACTCCTGACAGGGTGAACAATACTTTGTGCACCATATATGAAGCATCTGCGGAAATGATTGAAGATAACAAAAGGCTTATATTAAAATTCACGGCCAACAGATTTTTGAAGTCAATGATCAGGATCATCACGGGAAGACTGCTTGCCTTATCCACAGGAAAGATGAGCTGGGACACTTTTGTCAATGTATCTTCCGGAAAGGAAAAGTTGAAATTTAATCTGATGGCGCATCCAAATGGTTTGCATTTGACAAAAGTTGTTTATCCATATTTGGACAAGGAAGTTAGAGTCAGATTTTAATTACCTTGATAAAATTTGATGTTCTGCCTATCTAGCCAATAAACATAATCATATAATTTGTAGCAACACATTTGTAGTCTTTTGCTTTTTAAGATACTTACTTTATATTTGCTATCTAAATGTTCAGAGATGAAAAAATCAAAAGTCGAAAGTAAATCTGTCAAACAAAATCCGGTAGAACAACAGACCGAAGGTAATAAGGTCTTATGGATGATCTGTGCCACGCTGTTTTTTTTGTCATTTGTGGTATATTTTAATACTATTGGGCACGGTTTTGTATTGGACGATCCTCTGGCTATCGAGTTGAATAAAAATGTAACATCCGGCGTGGCTGGAGTAGGAGATATCCTGAAAGGAGGGTATCGTGAAAATAATTTTGGCGGACAATTGTATCGACCTGTATCTTTGGTACAATTTGCAGTAGAATGGCAGATTTCACCCAATAATCCGGCAATACACCATTTTTTTAATGTGTTTTGGTATGCGGCAAGCGTTGTACTGATGTTTTTGGTTTTGAGAGGCTGGTTTAAGGGGCAAAATATCTTGTTACCAACAACAATGGCTATTTTATTTGCATTACACCCTATACATACCGAAGTAGTCGCCAATATCAAATCCCGCGATGAAATCATGTCCCTGTTTTTTATATTGGCATCATTTTTCACCTTTCATAGATATATCACACTTCAAAGCAAGAAATGGATTTTTTCATCCCTGATACTGTATTTTTTGGCTTTGATATCCAAAGAAAGTGCAGTCACTATGTTTCCTGTGTTTGGTATGATGGCCTGGTGGATCGGACAAAAAAACGTCAAACAAAGCATCATGGATGGTATATGGTTTGTCATTCCGGTTTTGATATTACTTGCGATAAGAGCATCTATTTTTGGTTCACAGCCATCACCGGCAACTGATATTATGGATAATCCCATAGTCAGTGCTCAGGGTTGGGGTGAAAAACTAGCTACTGCATTGGTCATATTGTGGAAATATATCACTCTACAAGTGTTTCCGCATCCTTTGGCATGTGATTACAGCTATATAGTGATACCAGTCACTGATTTTAAAAATCTAGTGGTATGGGCATCGATTTTTCTGCATACCATACTTGCAATAGTATTTTTTAAAGGGTTTAAGGCAAAAAATATGCTATCCTTTTTGATCCTTGGCTATATGCTCGCTATTTCTCTTTTCAGTCAGATTCCTTTGGTCATCGGAACGATGTTTGGAGAAAGACTGGCTTTTCTGGCTTCATTTTGGTTTGTGGCAGGCATGATGTATCTGGCAGGAAGATTTTTTATGAAAGATAATAGTGCTGAAGAAAACAATATCAAACATGCTTTGTCAAAAAATATGGTTTTTGTTGGCATTGCCAGTGTGATTGGTGTTGGGTTTGCATTCAAAACTATAACAAGAAATACAGACTGGAAGGACAACTTCATACTTATCACCAAAGATGCTGCAACCCATACACAAAGTGTCCGGCTTCAAAATGGCGCCGCTGACCAATTGGTAAAAGCTTCAGAAACAAAAAGCTTGTCACCCGAAGAAATATCATCGATGCTGGATAAAGCAGAACAACATTGTAATGCCATCATGAACATCAGACCTGTTCCTACAGCGTACCTGACCCTTGGCAATATCAGAATCAAACAAAAACGATACGAAGACGCCATAAAATACTATGACCAGGTAAATGACCTTAAAGATATAGTAAATCTAAACAAAGCCCTTGCATACAGAGAGTTGGGCAGGAAGGCCGGAGAAATCGAACAGAATATCACTAAATCACAAGATTTGCTTGGGAAATCCTTGCTTTTCAATAATAGAGATGCAGAGACCTGGTACCTCACGGGTGTATCTTATGGTGTTCTGGGCAATCATCAGAAAGCCGCTGAACACTTTGAGAAAGCTTACGAACTCAAACCAGGTCCCGAATATGTAAAAAGTGTTATTACGGCATATCAAAATCTGGGTAATCAGGCAAAGGTAAAGGAATATCAAAAATATATCAGTCAATGATTTTAAGAAAGGGAAATTAGAATTAGACCATGGCCGTGAGCTTATACATTATTTAAAATGTTGTTTTTGTAGTTCCCTACTAAAGATATTTATTTACATTATTTACTTTTGGAGAAAAGGCAGAGGGTTTGTTTTCGTAAGCTAAGCATATGATGAAGTAAAAAAAGGATTAGATGCAATCAAGAAAAAATGCGGAAAGACGCAGCATCAAGGTTGACTTAAAAAATGAATGCGATCTAATAAATCATCACTTTTTCTACTTTATCTATACTCATAGGTTATGGTTTTGCGTATCACTACTTTAAAGATTTGATGAATATGCCTGACCATCCATCCAAAAATTGGTTTAAGGCGGCATTGCTATTTAATGTTTTGTCATCGCTCGGAACCTTTTATCTGTCATATATGATGGTGACAAAAAATATCAGTTAACATGCCTACCTTGGGTCTGTATATTTTTATCTCCATTTTCAGTATAGCGGATGGTTTTTCTTTGCTATCATGGGACTTATAATGGATAAATTTTCAGAATTTCCTTCTTTTTCATACGACTCAAAACTGTTTAAAACATTTTTTATAGCTTGTATCCCTGCTTATTTTCTTTCGATATTATGGGCCAAACTCCCTTGGTATGTATTGATATTACCTGTAGCAGCTGTATTACTCCAACTTTGGGGTTTGTCGATGATGGTAAAAAAAGTCTTGACTCATCTTGGTCATATAAAAACAATATGGCCAAAAGCCGTACGATGGTTGTTAGGATTGGCCTTTTTTGCCTTGGTTATAAAACTTTTACTACAAGCAGGTAGTGTATTTCCTGAAATCAGTAATTGGCTTTTGGATTCAGATCGATAGTGATTGCATACCTTCATCTGGTATTACTGGCATTTACCTCTTTGTCTTTGCTGGGATATTTGCTTTTGAATAATTATATCAGGCAATATAAAGTTGCCGTGATGTCATTGATCGTTTTCAGTATCGGTGTTTTTGCCAATGAGTTGGTACTCATGGTACAAGGTGTAGCTTCATTTGTATATATTCTGATACCTTATCTCAATGAGACATTGTTTGGCATTAGCCTTGTTATGCTCTCCAGCCAGCCTTGTTTTGCTTCTCGTTTACCACAAAAAAGAATAGTTTATCCTGCTTTTATGATTGTACTCATAAATTAACTTTATGATTCTGAATTACTTTGTGGCATTAAATTTTAAAAATCATGACACGAATTATTCAAACCTTTCTTGTAATTGTTGTATTTGCTTTTTTATCATGCAAGTCATCCTCATCTGAATCCACTGCACCTGCCACATCTGAAGTTACGGCTGCTGAAGATGGAGTAGGTCAATCTAATGTAAAAGACGATGTCTCCAATCCAAACATTGTACAGGTGGCTGTAGGCAGCAAAGATCATACTACACTAGTGGCAGCAGTCAAAGCCGGTGGACTGGTAGACGCACTTTCTAATGCCGGACCTTTTACTGTATTTGCTCCTACGAATGCCGCTTTTGAAAAGTTGCCGGCAGGAACAGTAGAAGGATTGCTAAAGCCTGAAAAAAAGGCAGATTTGGTTAACATTCTTGAATATCACACCTACGTGGGTGCTCTCAAACCAGAGTACTTCCAGGATGGCCAAACCTATGATCAAGTAAATGGTAAAAAAGTAAACATCACCGTAAAAGATGGTAAAATATCTGTAAACGGCAGCGAAGTTGTTGCATCTATCCAGACATCCAATGGATGGATCCACGTGATAGGAGATGTACTGCTTCCTAAATAATTGCGTTTTAGAATTTTCTAAAGAAGATTTCATTTTTTGCAAAGCCTTGAATCATTGCTATGGTTCAAGGCTTTTTTGTACCGATCCTTAGAAAGGTGAAAGTTATAGGAGATATTTGTGTTGAAAGATTTTATCTGTATGTTGATATACGTTTTATTAATCTATTTTTCCTTAACATCTTTGTTCTCCATCGCGTCTTCGATCTCCGCCAAATATACCCTATCGATCGGCTCTGTGTAGTGAAAATACATCTTTTTATTTTGGATATACATCTCTTTAGCTTTTGTGATATGAATTTTAAACAAAGCATCATTTTTCATTTTTTGATGACAAAGTGCTAAGTAAAATTGGTTTTCAGCTTGGTCGCTGTGTACACCTTGCAATTTAAATTGGTTGATGGCTTGTTCATAAGCGGCGGTTTCTAAATACATAACACCTAAATGGAGGTGATCGAATACCGAAATTTGATTGGTGGTGTCCTGCATATATAGCTCCATGATAGTTATTGCCTTTTCGATTTTACCCAATTGTTTATAGCATAATGCTTTGGCTACCTTAAGATGATATTGTCCACCAGCGGAATATCCAATATTTCCTGTATATACTGCTTCGAGTGATTCTATATCGTCGATAGCGCCTTGATAGTCTCTAAAAAATTGAAACTTACACCAACCCCGATAGCCAATATTTCCACTGAAATCATATTCTACTGCTTTGTCTATCAGATATTTCCATGTGATGAAGTCACCACTTTTGAGATATGCCATGGACTTATTGCGGTAAGCGAAGGAGAAACGGGAACATTTTTTTATGGCGCTATCCAATATTTCCTGATATTCCCTACTGTACTGATAATATTGATACGCATCTTCTGCAATCAGACAAGCTTCGTATTGCAAGGTATCTTTTTGATATAAAAAAGCATTACAATTTTGTGCTGTATTTATGTTTTGAACAAAAACCGAAAGGAAGGCGTGACCATCTGTACTTTTGTTGTAAGTAATCCTTTGAGAAAGCTCCTATACTATCCAGAACTTTTGAATTCATTCTTCCATTGGTTTTTTCCGCTGCATTCTTCATTGAGATTGTGGATGTTTTTCTCAAGGATGATCGCGCTATATCGCCCAGAGAGAGTATTTGGTATTCTGACGACAACTTTGGTCATCAAGATTACATCTTACTTTTGGTGTTAAACTTAGTAGAGGGTTTGAAGAAAGCAAAAACCTTGTCCTTGTAGCATAGATCCTATAAAGTTGATAATAAATAAAACACTAATTAAAAGCTTCATTTTCTCCAAGCCTAATATTTTATAAACCTTAAATTTTCACCATCGACATGCAGCAAATATAAGCCAGCTGCTAAATGGGATACATCCACACTTAAATTTGTTTGATCTTTATGGAATAACAGACCATCCATTTTACGTCCGTGTGCATTAAATATTTGTACTTGGGTTTCTTCCGCATATTCACCATGGATATTCAATTGGTGGGTCACAGGATTGGGTGATATTCGAAGAGATTTGTGATTAGAAAATTTATCAAATGAAATAGATTTGATAGGTGTATAACTCATTTGTCCATCAAAATCTACTTGTTTGATACGGTAATAAGATGTTCCACTTAATGGTTTTTGATCAGTAAATGAATAATGTTGAGATGAATTTGAATTTCCTTTTCCTGATATTTTTGATACAAATTGCCAATCATGACCATCTGCTGAATTTTCTATTTCAAAGTAGTCGTTATTCACTTCGTTAGCAGTAGTCCAACTAATAATTGCATGATTATGAATGTCTTTTTCTACATGGAAGTTGATAAGTTCTATAGGTAGAGGACCAAGTGCCATATTCGCCAAATGCTCAAACCAAGCAAATCCCTTTACCTGAATGCCCGATAGCCAAGGGTAAGTACCATCATTATATTTTTCTCTATATCCTTTGGTCAATGAAGGATTGTAAGCCATACCTTCTACCCATGACAAAAATGGGTCTCGTACTGCGTTATAATGTGTACCAGGAAAAGAATTAAGATATGCATACATATTATTACTATCCGTATTTCTGGATTTGAGTAATAATACGATGTTGCTTGGAGCTCCTGTTTTAGCTATCCAATCCAATCTGCCTATGGTCCAATTGAAAAAATTACCACCCGAGCTAGATGGCATAGGACGATAATAAGTGATCAGAATATGATCAGCGACAGTAGCTATTTCCTCCATTTCAGCTTCTGATGAATAAGTCAAAACCAATCCAGTACTTCCTTCGCCACCTATATAAGCTTCACATACCAAAGGACGACCCAGTACACTCGATGTAGTAGCAGTGCAGATAGATTTTATGGATGATAACTGACTAATATAGGATGCATAACTTGGACAAGAACCATTGGTGGCAGCATTGTAAAATTCACATTCGTAGGTAATCATGTCCAATTTTTGTGCGCTCGTGACTGAAGCACAATTGTTATATTCTTGTATTTTTTCTGCTGTGGCCAATGCCCCTACATTTCCACTTACATAGGCTATGCCTTCTGCATGTGCTTTAGCTACAAAAGTTTGTAATGCCATCATATCTGATGTAAATGACCCACACGATGCAGTGAGTATCTGAAACATATTGGTGCAAATCAAATAATTAAAATCATTGGCCACAGCATAAGCAATCAAAGCGTCTTCTGCGGCAGTATTGCCCAGAACGTTTGCTTTGAATGAAGTAACCCACAACCCACGAAATTCTTGGGTAGGCTCAGGAAGTTGCGCAGAAACTATGGTCGACTGCAATAAAAATTCTAATGCGAAAAAAATTCTGAATAAGCGTACCATGGTCAAAAGGATTTTTTGGTGTTGAACAAATCATTTTACTCAATTACAATTTTTTGAGACTGATAGCGACTCCCTGACAATACCTTTATAAAATAAATTCCTGAATTAGGACTCAAGTTAATAACATGCTGTCCTAAAGGATAGCTTTGCGTATAAATGGTTTTGCCCAATGCATTCATGACTGTAACAACTGCATCATTTGATAGAATAATATTAATCAGGCCATCAATACTTGGATTGGGATATACAGAAAAGACATTATCAACATCTCTGCAATGCACTTTAATCACTTTAGAATAACTAAAATTACCGTCAAAGTCAGTTTGTTTTAACCGATAGTAGTTGTCGTTTAGACCTGGATTTTCATCAGTATATGCATAATCATTGGTGCTAATACCATTACCTTTAGAATCGATTTTACCTATTGCTTTAAAGTTAATACCATCACCCGACTGCTCCACAGTAAAATGATCATTATTTGTTTCAGTCGCAGTGGACCAATATAATTCAACATTATTTCCTTGACAATTTGCTGAAAAAGATATGAGAGAGATGGGTAATGGAATGGTACTTTGGTTGAGTTTTGTGATAAAACTGTAATGATCACCTGCAAGAGCTACTAAATTAAAAGTACCTGGACCAGGATTAAAATCCACAGTATTTTGAAAATAACCAGCTGTATAAATATTATTCGAAGCATCCATGGAGATGCAAGTAGCGCCATCACTACCTGTACCACCTGTTTTAAATGCGGATTGAAAAATCCCGTCATGATTGAGACGCAGCGTAAAATAGTCTCCTCCGCCAGAACTGGATAGTAAATAGGTAGCAGGGCCAGGATCACAATCATAACTACCTATAAAATGACCAGTGATATAAATATGATTGAGTCCGTCGATGGTGAAATTGTTAGTAGTATTATCCAACTGTTTTGCCCATACAAAATTTCCATTCACATCCAATTTTGATATAAACATATCAGAAATAGCGGTCAAATTAAATGAGGATGCTGGATTAGGATCGAAGTCCGTAACCCCTTGAAAATGTCCAATAGATATCACATTATTCAGCGCATCTACTTCAATACTTTCACCAGTCTGTATATCCACACCACTAATAGCTTTAGCCCATACAAAATTACCTGAGTCGTTAAGTTTGGAAATGTACACATCGGTATTGCCTTCACTTGTTATGTTATGAACACCCAGTAAGCTGGGATTGAAATCAGCTGTACCAGTAAAATGGCCAATAGAGTAAATATTGTTATCATCATCAATAGCTAAATCCTTAGAAAAAACTATTCCAGTACCACCAAATTGTTTTGCCCACATAAAATTACCACTAGTATTTAGCTTCAACACAAACCCATCATTATCACCTACGGCTGTCATGTTAAAAATACCTAATGCCCCAGGGTTAAAATCTTTGGTATCTTCAAAATATCCCGTTAAGCAAATATTATTAGCATTATCCAATTCAAAAGATAAAGTAGTATTCCAAACAGAACTTGTATTTACCATTTTATGTGCCCAGACAAAATTACCACTCACGTCCAATTTTGATAGAAATGAATTTGCAGACCATCCACTAGGAAACACATCGGTTTCTAAATTATAAAACCCCGGGCCGGGATCAAAATCAACTATTCCATTATCCCAGCTAAAATTTTGATTGCTAAAAGATCCAATAGTATATACATTTCCCATTGGGTCAACTTTTATTTCGAAACCTGTAACCAATGTTTCGTCAGTCAATGGAACAAATTCCTTTGCCCAAACAAAATTACCGCTTGCATTTAATTTTAAGATAAAGCTGTTTACTCTACCACTAGCAGCTGTGAGATTATAAACACCTAATGGGCTAGGGTCAAAATCCACTGTTCCAGTGTAGTAGCCAGTTGTATAGACATTTCCTGAAGCATCATGAGTTATACCATGAGTAACGAAATTAGCTTTTTTTGCCCACACAAAATCAGGTAACTGCGAAATGCCAAAATGCACATAAAAAAAGAAGCAGATGGAAAATATTAACTTGCACATATTGCATATATTTAGATCAATACAAATTGCAAATTTACATCCAAATTCCAAGCAGAGCATTAGTGATTTATCACTAAGCACATATTACAAATTCATAGCTTTAATCACTAGTTCTGCAGATGATTTTACTCCAAATTTTTTCAATAATCGCTGTCTATGATTATCTACTGTATTTTTTGTGATACCTAGGACATCAGCTATTTGTTTGCTTGCCTTCCCTTGACTCAGCAGACCAATGATTTCTTTTTCTCTATGGCTAGTATTGGGGTAGGGCTTTTCTATCCATTGTTGGTCAGTGGATGAATAATAAGTAAATAATTGTTTGTCTGGCATGGTAGCATCAAGTACTGTCATAATGGATGTTGCATCTGGTTTCATGAGATGATCTACATTGGTATAGAGTACCATTCCATAGAGCAATTGATCATTTTCGTCAAAATAAAGAGCTGGATATTGGATACTATTCCATTTATATTCGTTGTCATCATTCATTATTCTGGCATATATCGTGAAGTTAAAGTGCTCACGTTGATCAGGAGCAAGACTGAATATTTTTGGAAAAATGATAGCAATGTAAGTCATAATAGAAAGCAAATCTTCATCTTTGTATCGTGAGAAAAGTAATTCAGGACTTGTGGTTACAAGTTCATCCGCAGTCAGAGAAGTCATTATTTTAACAGAACCATCCACCATAAGAATTTTTGGAAATGGTTGTGTATTGAGGAATATTTGCCAGTAGTACTCACCCAAAACTAGTTTTGGAATAGTCTCAATATAGGGTTTAAAAAATTGATATATTTTATTTTCATCATCGGTCACATGACTTCTTGTTTCTTCCCAAAGTTCATAAAATCTTTGTTGGGTGATGGTGGTTAGTTGAAGATTGTATTTGCTCATAAAAATATGTTAATGATAAAAAATGCTTAAAACTTATTCAAAAGGCAAAAAATTGACACTCCTAACAACACTTCAAAGTTTAATAAGTTAAATATAACGTTCTTTAACAATAATCCCCTTAGAGTATATTTATACTCAAAATAAATTGGTTTGCGAAAATTTAATTTATCAATTTATTCATTTTGAGTAAGGACAGCAAGCTTGTCTTTAAAGACATTAATCGTCTTTATAATGGCGACAGAATTATTTGCAAAATAAATTCTCGTCGGTATAAACTTTTATCATTTGGCTTCAAGTGGCAAATTTAATTTTAGCCAGCGTTATATTTTTCGCCGTACCGCGTCAAGCTCGCTTGAACTTTCGGGACGTTTCTGTCCCGATCAAGACATTTTTTTTAAAAAATCGTCTTGACCGACTAAATGCAGTATTTGATGCGAGCCGGACTGAATGATGCGAAGCAAAATCGTGATAGAAATCACGATTTAATGAAAGGAACCAAGCAAACATTTGATTGGATGGGTGGCTTTCGCAGTTCCTTCATTATTGAGTAAAGTATTTTACTCAATTCTCGTCATAAACGAGACCATTCAGTCATCTTGTCCAAAATTAAATTTCCTCACTTTCGCTCAAACATAAAAATTTAAACTTACTCTTATTTATATCAAAACATTGACTAAGGGTCTGTCAATATATAACCTATATAACCTATACATCTTGACTTGTTATTTTGCTCTTTCTCTGCGTTAAAATTTTCAACCATAGCTATGGCTATGCTTGAATATTTTGCCTTGATAAAAACCAAAATTCCAGCGTCAATTTTGTACACTTTATATATTGACAAACCCTAAGAAGATAATATATTTAAACAACCTTCTCCTTCCAAACTAGTTACATTATACCATAGCAGGCTCTTTAATTGAAACTACAATCATGGCAAACAGTGATAAATGTCATGAATCACGACATAAATATGGGTAATATCATAAGTACATTTGCACCAACAAATGATTTTTACACACGTAATCCTTTTCAAATGAACCATAAAAGATCTTGGGCAGAACCGTACAGAATAAAAATGGTCGAACTGCTGAAAATGACCACCGTAAAAGACCGTAAAAAAGCGATAAAAGAAGCTGGCTATAATACTTTTCTGCTAAAGGCCGAAGATGTCTATATCGACCTGCTGACTGACAGTGGCACCAATGCTATGAGCGATCTCCAGTGGTCAGCATTCATGACCGGAGATGAAGCGTATGCAGGAAGCAAGAGCTTTTACAATATGGAAAAAGCCATTCAAAAGTATTATGGATACAAATACATCATCCCAACCCATCAGGGCAGAGGCGCTGAAAATATTTTATCCAAGATCCTGATAAAACCCGGTGATATCGTACCCGGAAATATGTACTTTACCACTACCCGATTGCATCAGGAGCTCGCAGGTGGTACTTTTGCCGATATTATCATTGATGAAGCACATGATTCAAAGAGCCTTTATCCCTTCAAAGGCAATGTCGATTTTGAAAAACTTGATGTGATTGTAAAAAAACACGGATCAAAAAAAATACCTTACATCAGCATCGCCACCAATGTCAATATGGCCGGAGGCCAGCCAGTAAGCATGTCCAATCTCAAGGAACTCAGAGCATACACCCTGAAGCATGGGATCAGGATCATACACGACATGACCCGGGTAGCTGAAAATGCCTATTTCATTCAGCAACGTGAAAAAGGCTACGAAGACAAATCTGTCATGGAAATAGTCAAAGAGATATGTTCGTATACAGACGGAGCAACGATGTCTGCCAAAAAAGATGCATTGGTCAACATAGGAGGTTTTATGGCTACCAATGAGTGGGATATATATGAAGAAGCCAGAAATCTGGTGGTTGTGTATGAAGGATTGCACACCTATGGTGGTTTGGCTGGCCGGGACATGGAAGCTATCGCTGTTGGGATCAAAGAAAGCCTTGATGACAACCACCAACATGCCCGCGTAGGACAGGTTGAGTACCTTGGTCATAAAATGATGGAATTCAATGTACCCATAGTTTTGCCCATAGGTGGACATGGTATATTTGTGGATGCAAAGGAGTTTTTACCGCACCTTACTCAGGATCAGTTTCCGGCACAGTGTCTGGCAGCGGAAGTCTATATCGATTCCGGCGTGCGGACTATGGAACGAGGCATCGTATCCGCAGGTAGAAAACCTGATGGTACCAATTATTATCCCAAACTTGAACTCGTCAGGTTTACCATGCCCCGGCGTGTATATACGCAGGCACACATGGATGTCATAGCTGAGTCAGTAGCCAACGTGTATGACCGAAGACACAAAATCAAAGGCCTTAAAATGGTGTACGAGCCAAAATATCTGCGATTCTTCCAGGCAAGATTTGAGAAACTGTAAATATTTATGCCATATTCCCGCAAAATAAAATTGACAAAAAAATTTACTTTTGACATGGCCCATGCATTGTACGGACATGATGGTCAATGTAAAAATATACATGGTCATACTTACCATCTCGAAATTACGGTAGAAGGTTTTCCCTTAAACAGACCAGGATTTACTGATGACGGTATGGTCATGGATTTTGGTGACATGAAGAAGATCGTGCATGATGCCATTGTCAAAAAACTGGATCATGCTCTGGTTTTAAATCAAAATGCACCTTATTCGGATAATAAAGATTTTTTAAATCAGTTTGAAAAGGTAGTGATTCTGCCCTTTCAGCCGACATGTGAAAATCTGGTTTTATATTTTGCAGATGCTCTGGAATGTGCTTTTGTAGCAAATATAAAACTCTACAGTATCAGACTGGATGAAACCCTACATCCTATGCAGTATGGACCAATGATTGAAAATGGTCTCTTAAAAACTTAAACAGCCCTATGCCAGAACGCTGTAAAGCATGGCTGCTAAGAAAGAACCAATGATGGGCCCCACCACAGGAACCCAACTATATGACCATTCATTGTTCCCCTTGTGAGGGATCGGTAATATAGCATGTATGATCCTCGGACCCAGATCTCTGGCTGGATTTATGGCATAACCCGTAGGACCTCCTAAACTTAGGCCAATACCCAGCACCAGTAAGGCTACCGGAAGGGCATCCATTGCCCCAAGAGATGATGATGGCGATGCCATAAACAGTACTCCTGATACCAATACCAAAGTACCGATGATTTCTGTCATCAGATTATTCAGTTTGTTGTGAATGGCAGGAGATGTGCAGAAAGTCGCCCTGATGGCACCGGAATCCAAAGTCTCCTCATAATGGCCTCTGTATGCCAACCAAACCAAGACCTGTCCCGCCATTGCTCCAACAAACTGTGAGAGGATATATCCGGGTACCAATGACCATTCCATTTTCCCAAGAAAAGCCATTGCCACCGAAACGGCAGGATTCAGATGTGCGCCACTTCCTGCTGCAGCAGTAAAAACACCGGCAAAAACTGCCATAGCCCACCCAAAGGTGATGACTATCCAGCCGCTTCCGTGACCTTTGGTTTTGTTGAGTACCACATTCGCCACAACCCATTGCCCAGTATAATCAATAATGCTGTTCCAATGATTTCAGAAATGTAGGCTGCCATATCGTTTTGATTTTAAAGTGAAAAATGTATCTTTATGCCGGTGAAGATGGAGACAAATAGTTTTCAGCAATTGCCTTAAATGATGCCAGTTGATGCTCATACCAATCATCGTCTTTTCCGGTCTCAGTTTGCAGTATTTTGCAAACCTTCGGCGCCACGACCAAAGCTGCCTTTGCATCCAAAAACAGCAATCTGATCCTTCTGGCCAGGATATCTTCCAGTGTACATGCCATTTCATGCCTGATGGCAAACAAAACATCGACCACTGTAAATGTATAATCGGGGTGGATCCTTTGTGTTTGAGCCTCATCGGAAACTGGCCTTTGAACATTCAGGTGAAGTGCCCGGGTTTTGGTGCGTACATATGGCAGTTGTGTATGTGTTTTAAGTGCCAGATTGATCACATCTCTGGCCATCTTTCGGTAAGTTGTCCATTTTCCGCCTGTGATGGTAATCAAGCCTGACTTGGAGAAAATGATAGAGTGATCTCTGACTAAGTCCGCAGTGGATGTGATATTTTGTTTTCTGATCAATGGCCTCAGCCCGGCAAATACAGAAATGATGTTTTTATAATCAATTTGTGTCTGCATGTAAGCATTAAAATTGTTCAGAATAAAATCAATTTCTTCCTTTTCAGCTTTGGGCTCTTCGCAGATATTGTCTGTATTTGTATCTGTCGTCCCGATGATCACCTTATCATACCAGGGCACGGCAAAAAGTACCCGGCCATCAGTTGTTTTAGGTATCAGCATAGCATGTGGGCTGCTATAAAAACTCTTATTTACAACAACATGAATGCCTCTGGATGGTTTGATGATATTATGATGAGAGGATTATCCATTTTCATGATAATATCTGAAAAAAACACCTGTAGCATTAATCGCGATGGTACAGGAGGAAGTATAAACATCTCCTGTCAGCATATCGGTAAGCTCAACTCCGCATATTTTGTGGTTACTGTCATATAAAAATGATTGGACAGACATATGATTGATAACCGTTGCCCCGTGATCTGTGGCCGTACGAGCTAGTGCAATACATATCTGACTGTCATCAAACTGTCCGTCAAAATACCTGATACCGCCTACAAGTGATCTTTTATTGATTTCAGGTATTTTTTTGATCACAGCACTGTTGTTCATCATTCTGGTCTTTCCGATGCTGAATTTTCCAGATAGGATGTCGTAAAGTATCAAGCCAAAAGCATAATATATAAATCTCCACCAGCTATATACCGGCAAAACAAAACTCAACTTTTTGGTGGCGTCAGATGCATTGTTTAAGAGAAACCAGCGCTCCTGAAGTGCATCCTTCACCATATTAATATTGCCTTGTTCCAGATACCTGACACCTCCATGTATCAGCTTGGTGGACTGCTGGATGTACCTTTTGAAAAATCATTTTTTTCGACACACAGTACTTTGTAACCTCTGCTTGCAGCATCAAGAGCAGAACCAAGTCCTGTAGCACCTCCACCGATGATGATAAAATCCCAGTGGCTTGCGGATTGAAGTTGTTGTATCTGCTTTTTTCTGTCCATGCTGTGACATTTATTCCGTCTGAGCAGTCCTCACGGCTTTTTTCCATCCTTCCACCAATGATCCTCTTTTCGCCTCGTCTATGGTGGGGACAAAGGTGGTATCAGCCTGCCATTGCTGTTTTATTTCCTCGATATTTTTCCAGAATCCTGTGGCAAGCCCTGCAAGATATGCTGCTCCGAGTGCCGTAGTCTCAGTTACGGCTGGTCTGATCACTTTGCATTGGAGCATATCGCTCTGAAACTGCATCAGAAAATTATTGACAGTAGCACCGCCATCTACTCGAAGCTCCCGGATCTGGATGCCGGCGTCTGATTCCATAGCCTGCAATACATCCAGCGTTTGATAAGCAATACTTTCTATCGAAGCCCTGGCAATGTGTGCCGCAGTAGTTCCCCGAGTCACGCCCGATATTGTACCGCGGGCATGCTGATTCCAGTATGGTGCTCCAAGGCCTGTAAAGGCTGGTACTATAGACTCCGTCACTGCTTTCAACGGAAGTTGCCAACGCTTCGATTTCATCGGAGAACGGATGATTTTGAGACCATCCCTGAGCCACTGAACCACTGCGCCGGCTATAAATACGCTGCCTTCCAGCGCATAATGTACCGTATCTCCTATTTTCCATGCGACGGTTGTCAAAAAGTTTGTTGTTACTGATGACAGCCTTCTCACCAGTATTGAGCAGCATAAAACAACCTGTACCATAAGTGTTTTTTACCATGCCCGGTTCGATGCACATCTGCCCGAAGAGTGCCGCCTGCTGATCCCCTGCTATACCTGCGATCGGTATCCGCGCTGACGTAAAATCTGATCGGTATATCCGTATATTTCACTACTGCTCCTGATCTGCGCAGCATATTGCCGGGTATATCGAAAATGTCCTGCAGTTCTCCGTCCCAGTGGAGAGTATGGATATTGCAGAGCATGGTTCTGGATGCATTGCTTACATCGGTGGCATGTATCTTGCCATGGGTAAGTTTCCACAGCAACCAGGTATCTATAGTGCCAAAGCAGAGCTTGCCCTGCTTTGCTTTTTCCAGGCATCCTGCACATTATCAAGAATCCACTTTATTTTAGTAGCACTGAAGTATGCATCAATGACAAGGCCTGTCTTTTGTTGTATCAATGCTGCTTTGCCTTCTGCTTTTAATTGATCACAATATGCTGTCCTGCGGTCCCTGCCAAACGATAGCATTATAGATGGGCTCACCGGTATCCCGATCCCAGACTACTGTAGTTTCTCTTTGATTGGTGATGCCGATACCCGCAATTTGATCTACTGAGATACCGGCTTTAGTGATGACTTCAGCGGCAACACCTATCTGTTAGACCATATCTCATTGGGATCGTGCTCTACCCATCCCGCCTGTGGAAAAATCTGCGTAAATTCTTTTTGGGCGACACCCTTGATATTGCCTGCATGATCAAAGAGGATAGCGCGGCTACTGGTAGTGCCCTGGGCAAGGGAGAGGATATAAGATGCCATAATATTGTTTTTGTATATTCAGTCAAAGATAATGCGAATTTTGACTTTGCATGTTGTTGCCATTAAGTTAATTACTATTTTATGGTACAAAAAATAATAAGGTGTAAAGCGCAACTTATAAATAAATTTTTGAATTCCAGGGTATTATGATGTTTTCATTTTTGAAATAATAATGTGTATTATTTTACATATTAATATTTTACAAAATAAAACGGATGTATTTCCCGATAATCAGTGGCAACTGTTTACTTATGCGACGGAATCTCAATGCCCCGGATTTTTCTGTAAAGTTCAGTGGCATATCCATCAGTCATTCCGGAAACAAAATCCAGCACGCCCATCGTTTTTTCATAATGAGATCCCGGGTCATAAGCCAGATTGTATTGAGCAGGTATCAGTTGGATACACTTTTTTTGGATCGATGTTTTATTTTCAGAAAGTACAGCTTCAACAAAAACAGAGAGTAATTCGGACATGACATTGTATCCCGCCATTTCTACTTCTATCACTGAATGGTGATTATATATTTTTTCGACAGAAATATCAGTAATTTCTTTGAGGCCGGGACAAAATTTTTCTACCTCATCGATCAATGTGTGATTAAATTGACCGGATAGGATCGCTTCGGCATTGTGTAAAAAAATCTCAGAAGCCTTGTTGACCAGTGCATTGATACACTTGGCACGAAGAAATGAGACTGCTTCATTGGCATCGCCGATTTTGTGTAGTATATCTTTTGTTCTCCCGAGGTTGTCATCCAAATCCATGAGCAATTTCAGAAAAGCATCCTGAAGGACATCTTCTGACAATATGCCGATCCTGTGGGCATCTTCCATATCTATGATACGGTAGCAAATGTCATCTGCTGCTTCTACTAAGTACACAAATGGATGTCTTTTACATTGTCCATCTTCCATCACTAATTTGCATTCTGATACGATGTCCTCAAAAGCATTTTTATCAGAATGAAAGTATCCGTATTTCTTTTTATGCATGTAGGATTTGTCCATTTCATGTGATGCACAAGGATACTTCAGGATCGATGCCAACGTCAAATACATCAATCTGTGACCTCCTTCCAACTTGCCTTTAAACTGACGGGTCAATAGCCGGAGAGCATTGGCATTGCCTTCAAAGTTGGTGAGGTCCTGCCATTCTTCGTGGTTAAACAGGTCTTTTAATACAGTATTATTGACAACTTTGTCTTTATGACTTTCAAAATAGTGTGAGATGGCTTTCTCGCCGGA
The DNA here is from genome assembly GCA_016718205.1 of Saprospiraceae bacterium. Taxonomy (GTDB): domain Bacteria; phylum Bacteroidota; class Bacteroidia; order Chitinophagales; family Saprospiraceae; genus OLB9. The sequence goes on along the minus strand of JADKEB010000013.1, from coordinate 116,868 downwards.
ATGTCCGAAAGCAGGGTTGCCGATGTCATGTGCCAGACAAGCAGATGAGATGACGCCCGATAACTCATAATTGTAAAACAAAGCATCCTGTTCGGAGATATCGCGATAAGTATCTACAATTCCATGACCTGTGATGGCGCCCAAAGATCTGCCTACAGAAGCTACTTCCAGAGAATGAGTCAGCCTGTTGTGTACAAAAACATTGCCCGGAAGTGGGAAGACCTGGGTTTTGTTTTGCAATCGTCGGAAGGCGGATAGAAATATAATTCTGTCATAATCCCTTGTAAATTCTGATCTGAAACCAGCCTGACCGCTACTCTGGTATCCGTACCTTCTGTATGATATACATTGTCCCCAGTTTTGCATGATTTTTATTGATTGGCTTGCAAAGATAGATGTTATATTGTCATTTTTTCGTTTTCGGACACCAAAAGGGTCAGGGCATTACATCTGTTACTAAAAACATAGATATGATGTCATATTTGAAATCATTGATATTAATGTTGATAATGATGCTTTCCCTTCAAGCTATATCCCAGAACATCCTGACCCAGGACTTCAGATATGTTAGTGACGAACATTTCATTTGGAACAAACATACATCATGTATATCAGAGCAGCAATGCTCAGAATTGATTCTTGGTATCAAAGAGTTGCCGAGGATTACAGACATGGATACTGCAGCTTTTAAAGCATTTTTATCCACCACAGTCACAAATCTGAAGCTGAATACAACTGTTTCCGGCTTACTCAAACTGAAAATAGTATTTTTTGCCAACAAGCTTTTCTGCCTTCACAACACAGGTCAAATGAATTTGATTCTGGACCAGGAGCAGTTGAATCAATTGGAAACCTCGTTCAATGACCTTCAGTTTATAGCAGGAGAATATGAAAAGAACCATGTAAACACACTGGGAACCATTTATCTGGAAATTGCGGTCGGTAAGCTGTCTGGCTATTTACTCAGGAATTTTAACCTGAAGTAGCCTGAATCTGATGAAGAAAAGATCAAACAATCAGGAGATCAATTCTGAAAACTGCATATCATACAGCTCCCGATAATGCCCTTCTGCATTTTCAAGGAGTTGGTCATGGGTACCGCTCTCCAAAATACGACCATCGGATAATACAAGGATATTATGAGCATGTTTGATAGTGGACAATCTGTGTGCTATGATGATAGATGTTCGTTTTTCTATCAATTTTTCGATGGCATACTGGATCACAGCTTCACTTTCAGTATCTATGGAAGAAGTGGCCTCATCAAGGATCAAAATGTCAGGATCAAAAACCAGTGCCCTCACAAAAGAAATCAATTGGCGTTGGCCAACGGATAGGTTGCTGCCTCTTTCTGATACTTTGTATTCGTATGCACCGGGAAGCCTTTCGATAAAAGCATGTGCCCCAATGGTTTTAGCCGCGTCAATCACTTTTTCTGCAGAGATATTTTTATCCCTCAATGTGATATTTTCCATGACGGTACCATCAAACAAAAACACATCCTGCAAAACGATAGCGATTCTGTCCCTTAGTGCTTTAAGTTCATATTCTCTTATTTCCCGGCCATCGATGTAAATATTGCCTTGGTTGATTTCATAAAACCTGTTGAGGATATTGATGATCGTCGATTTTCCGGAGCCGGTACTACCTACCAGTGCCAGCGTCTCTCCGGGTTTTATGTTGAAGTTGATATCTTTGAGCACATAGTTATCGTCATTATAGGCAAAAGATACATTTTCAAATGCCACTTTTCCTTCCAGCTTTTGAGGTATGATAGTGCCGGTATTGCTGATAAAATCATTATTATCGAGCAATTTGAATACTCTTTCTGATGCCACCAGTCCCATTTGCAGGGTATTAAATTTATCTGCCATAAATCTGATAGGGCGAAACATCAGATTGAGATACAAAGGAAAAGCCACCAACGCTCCGAAAGAAATTTTATCCTGTACATATCCTTTGGCTCCCAGCCATATCATCAATGCCAGTGAAACAGCTGATACCAACTCCACCACCGGGAAAAAAACCGCATAATAAAATACACTGTCAAGGTTGGCGCTGGTGTAGTCGTGGTTGATTTTTCTAAACTTTTCTGCTTCCTGTTTTTCGGCATTAAACAGTTGGACGATCTTCATACCAGTGATACGTTCCTGTAGGAATGCATTCATGTTGGCGATCTGAGTCCGTACTTTCTGATAGGATACTTTTACTTTTTCCTTAAATATGTAGCTTGCCAGGATCATGAAAGGCATGGTGATAAATACAATGGCTGTAAGTCTCCAGCTGGTGTACAACATGATACCGACTACCGCGATCAGGGTTAGAAAGTCTGCAACTATCGTAATCACACCTTGTGCAAATACGTTGTTGATGGCTTCTATGTCATTGATCGTACGGGTTGTCGATGTACCGATCGGTGTCTGATCAAAGTATTTGAGTCTCAGGTTGGTGATGTGCTTGAATACCTTTGTCCTCATGTCTTTGATCACGGATTGGCCGAGTTCGGCAGTCACGTAGATAAAGTAATATTTCATGATCACATTGGCCAAGAGCACTACAAAAAACAAAACACCCATGAGAATCATCCCTTCTTCTTTGCCTTTGATGATATTTTCATCTACGATCTGCTGGACTATGAATGGCTGAGCTATAGAAAATGGAGTGATGAGGATGGCAAGAATGATAGAAGTATTAAAAAGGGAGCTGAAAGGTTTGGCTGTTGCGAGCACTCTTTTTAAGATTTTCCAGTCTGTTCCTTTTTTTGATTCGTTACTCATCAATGTGTATTGTTGAAAATTTAATACAGCTATCGCATCAGCGAATGATTACTTTTATCGTTTTCTATAAGTCTAAATAAAAGAATCTAACGTAGAATTTTATAAAAGGTTGAAATCTCTTTTATGAAGATTCCAAAATCAAAAACGATGCAATAAAACACAAAAAGGGTCAATGTCACTCAGACAGACCCTTTGTTATATTTTCTTGAAGATCTTATCACATTTTCATTATGAGTGTCTGCTTTAATCAGGTACTCTGATAGAAAATCCTTTTTAGAAATTCAGCTTGAACACAATAATTACAAAAATTAATCCAGTTGTGAGCCGAACTTATCTAATCTGTATGCAGCAGAAAGGATTTCATTTCTTCTCTGAACAGATGGCTTTATGAAGTGCTTTCTACTTCTGAGTTCTTTTACAAGTCCAACAGACTGAAATTTTCTTTTGTATCTTTTCAGTGCTCTGTCGATTGATTCGTCGTCTTTGATATTGATTATCAGCATATTATAATAATAAATTTAACAATTTTTCTTAATGGAATGCAAAAGTAAGACATTTTGAAATAATACCTACCAATTTGCATTAAATATTTTACAGAATTTCTTGATAAAAAGCACCGGAATGGAAAAAATCAGGTATTAAATCAAAGTTTTTAATGACATTGCTATTTGTGACCTTCACAGTTCCTTCACCATTGTTTCTGATGATTGAGCAGACGTTACTGTTATCGATGATTTCAGTCCTATCCAGCACTAACTAAAGGCCTGTTATAGAGAAATAAACCGGGATTATACCACCTCAATCCAAAACATTAAGGGACTTAAATGTGAAATCAGAAGACGGTTGTGATAATTTTATTTTTTTTATGCGACCGGGCAGCAAATCAAAAAAATTATCACTAAAATGGATACTATCTGATATAAGGTAAAGGTCTTTGACAAACTTATCTGCGCTGATTTCTATTGCATTACGGCCCACATGTTTGATTTTAATCGCGGGTTTATCTAAATTAAGATTTTTGGACTTTGCAAATAAATAAGAGGCGGACATCATTGTTTGATCAGAAGCAATAAAATCAGCTTGAAGTATGGTCCGAGTACTGTCAAACTTGAAAAATACATCTTCTGCTGATGAATAAATGACTTCTGACATATTGGCTTTAATGTTTACATTTCTGGTATCCGACCATAAAGTATTTCCATTAAAATCAATCAGCTGGATATTCAGTGATCCTGCGGATGCATTGAGCAGATCATTGACCATATATAATTTGATTTGCTTGTCTTCTTTATGGAATGACAACAAAATGGGTTCAAAGCTTCTTTTTACCTGATAGTGAAAAGCCTTCCACATACCATAATAATCCACAGAGCTCCATGAAGTCACCGGCCAGCAATCATTGAGCTGCCAATAAAGTGATCCCATGCAGTGCGGCATAGATCTCCGGTGTGCTTCCATCGCTACCTTCATGCCTTCCGCCTGCAGGATTTGTGATACATATACATAATCATCAAACTTTAACGGCGTCTTGTAATCTCTCTCCATATATGTCTGAATGGTTTGATAGCCGGTAGGGTGTTTTTGGTGGCTCTTTACAGCAGATGAATTAAGTTCAAGCTGAGTTTTTGGAATAAACTTTTGAAATGAAGATACAGGTGGCATGCCCTGAAATCCGTATTCACTCATAAACCGGCCTGTTTTTTCCTTATACACATCAAATGGCTGCAAACCCCACCATACACCCCAATAATGTGAGTCACCCTGAGTCATACTTTCTTTCCGGCCCCAACCGATAGAAGGTGATGAAGGCCAGTAAATGTTTTTATGCGATGGTAAAATTTCCTGCAATGTGTTGGGAATCAACTCGTGAAAAAGCTTTACATAATCATGCCAGATTTTTGTAGAGTCCTTTTCTGAATAATTGAACTGTTTTTGCCAACCCCAGTTGTGCCATGCTTCATCTATTTCGTTATTGCCACACCACAGCGCGATGCAGGCATGATTTTCCAGCCTTCTGACGTTGTCTATGACTTCTTGCTTCACATTGTTCAGGAACTCAGTATCTCCGGGGTACATAGCACAGGCAAACATAAAGTCCTGCCATACCAGGATTCCGTTTTTATCACATTCATCATAAAAAACATCCTCCGCATAGACTCCACCGCCCCAAACCCTGAGCATGTTCATATTGCCTTCTACCGTGTTTTTAATCAATGCTTTATAGACATTTTCACGTGCTGAAGGAAGAAAACTATGAGGTGGTATGTAGTTCGCCCCTTTCATAAATACCGGAATACCATTTAATTTGATATAAAAAGAAGTACCCACCTTGTCTTTTTCCTGCACCAGTTCTATGGTCCGGAGTCCGATATTCATAGATCGGGTGTCGATCAATTTTTGAGATTTTTTTAAACTGATCATGAAGGGATATAAGTGCGGGCTTCCAAGTCCATTGGTCCACCATCTTTTCGGATTTTGTATATCATATGGAAGCGAGATGGTATTTTCTCCGGTTTTGAGTTGGATATTGTGATCCTTATCGTTGATGGATATAGAATAATCGCCGCCATTCGGGACATCTACCGTACATTTGAATGAAAGCCTTGCCAGCTGATCTGTCAGTTCTTCCTGTACATAGCTGACGTGAGTAATTTCTGCTTCATTTCTGAAGCGTAGGGTGACATCCTGCCAGATACCTGCTGTCACAAATTTTGGTCCCCAGTCCCAACCGTAATGATACTGTGCTTTCCTGGTGAAAACTCGCTCCCCTTCCGGCATTTTATAAGGTAAGGATGCCGCCATTTTTGCCCCTTTGGATTTAGCAGGTCTGAATACTATTTTCAATTGGTTCTTGCCGGGTTTCAGTTGACTTTTTACAGGTATATTCCACGTCCTGAACATATTGTTGGCTGAAAGGATATTTTTTCCATTGAGCAATACATCAGCATAAGTATCCAATCCTTCAAACCGAAGATCAATAATTTTGGACGCCAGCTCGGCAGCTGTTATAACAAATGTGGTTTGATATTCCCATGTTTCGTTTTCGATCCATTTTACCTTTTCTTCATTGTCTCCATAAAACGGATCCGCTATCACGCCGTTTTTCATCAGGTCCGTATGCACTGTGCCGGGAACAGTTGCGGTATAGGTTTTTTTCTTTCCTGACTGATTTAATGTCCATGTATGATTATTCAGGCTTTTTATCTGCATTTGTCCGTATAATGATAAATAACCAAAGATGATAAAAGGTAAAATCAAATACTTATTCATATACATTTTTATTGAATTTTTATTTTCATAATTGGTTTTTTACACCATAAAAAATAACCCAGGTAGCAAAGTCCTCTGAAAAATAAAAAAATCTGTGGTCATCACCGGCTTTGACAAAGAGTACATCTCCGGCTTTGACAGTTACGGTCTGATGCTGTGTAAAAAATGAAGCAAGCCCTGAAGCAATGACATACACTTCATCTTTCAGGTGAGGCTTTTGGTAATCCATTTTGATTGGTTTATAATATTCGATTTCCAGATCGCTAAAATGTAGTAAAGATACAAATTTATTATCGTCAGACGCTTTTAACGAGTCAATTGCATCTTGCAGACCTACCTTCAATGGTTGAATTCCTTCCGGAGTTTTGTCAAAATCTGTTGAAAATGATGCTGAAGATGATCGATATAATCCTTTATCAACCAATCCAGCGTGTAAGGTTCATTACCAATGATGATCTGCTTGTTGAGCAGGTGTTCGTCCATTGTTGTAAGGACAGTAATGATATTATGATTTAACAGCTGCCAGAGTGTGATCAGGTTATAATCAGAAGTATGTTGATAATCATTCAGTTGTACCAATTTGTTCTGATCATAGGGCTTGACTACATAAATACCTTCAGTGTGGATGATCTCCGTAAATCGTTGAAGATTGTATCTGGCTGAGTCGATCAAATGGCCTAATATTTGCCTTTTGGACCATTTGTCGGGTTTGCTTTTATATGCTCTGGTTTCTATGGAATACAGAAAATAATTCGACCTGAATGCTTTGATGATATTTTGCAATGAAAAAATGTAAGAAGATCTGTTCATTTTTATCCTGTGAGGTTTATTTATTCTTATCCTGAGGCATAAAGATAAAACACTCATCTAAATTACGACCGAAGAATTTATAATAACGATGAAATTTGTAAAACATATTGTAAAAAGGTAACTACAAATGTTTTCATTCATTCACATGTCGAAACATGACTACCTTACATGGTATATTTTCCAATATTTCCTACCTTTGTCACAGTAATGGAATCAAATCACCACATTTCTGGCATCAATCCTCATTTTAAAGTTTCCGTCAGGAAACAAAAGTCTGCTGATTACTATATCCATGGCTTAAAATCCCATAACAGATTTGTCCTGAGTGAGTGTATCACTTTGCTGGAGTCCAATCTTCCTGAAAAAAGAAAAATAGCTGAAGCAGTTCTTAATACCATTCCATTTCAAAACGATACAACCATCCGTATAGGCATCACCGGATCACCAGGAGTGGGCAAAAGTACTTTTATAGAAGCTTTTGGATTATATCTGATTTCCCAGCAGCACCGACCGGCTATACTTGCCATAGACCCAAGCAGTCAGATCAATAAGGGCAGTATCCTTGGTGACAAAACCAGAATGCAACATCTTTCTGCTCATCCGGATGCATATGTGAGACCTTCTCCTTCAGGTGCTGTACTTGGCGGTACCTCAGCATTTACAAAAGAAGCCATTCAAGTGTGTGAGGCAGGTGGTTTTGATATCATCATTGTGGAAACGGTAGGTGTTGGTCAATCTGAAACTGAAGTAGATCATATCACTGATGTAAATATCCTCTTGCTGCAACCGGGAGCAGGAGACGATATCCAGGGCATCAAAAGAGGCATCGTCGAAAATGCTGACATTTTTGTTATCAATAAAGCGGATGGTCCACAATTTGAGTTGGCCAAGCAAACTAAAGTCTCCTACAAAAATGCTATTCAATTGTTTCATCATGACGTTCCCGGTTGGATTTGTCCTGTTATTTTGACATCTGCTATGGATAAAAAAGGCATGGATGAAGTATTTCAATCTATCATTGGTTTCATAAATTTACTCAAAAAAAAGGAGTTGCTTAATTCAAAAAGAAAATATCAGGAACTAAGATGGTTTGAAAGACAATCTCTTATCAGGCTAAAAGAAATTGCCTTTGAAAACAATGCAATAAAATCAACATATCAGCAATTGTCTCATGAAATGTCTTCTGGTAAATTGAGCGCAACATCAGCCATACATCAGTTTGAAGAGGCATTCAGAAAATTGATTCACAATCTCTAATTATCAGATACCTATGCAAAAATTTTCAGCTGACTTTATCTTTTCATCTGATGGACATTTCATATCTGATCAAGTCATCATAACAGATGATCAGGGAAAGATTCTTGCTTTGGACAATGCTGCAGATCATGACCCTTCTTCAGTAAAATATCTCAAAGGCATGATTGTTCCGGGATTTGTCAATACGCATTGCCATCTGGAGTTGTCTCATATGAAAGGTAAAGTCAATACAGGTACCAAGCTTTTGCCATTCCTTCAGAGTGTTGTCTCATTCAGAGACATCGATCAGGATATCATCCTCCAGGCTATCAAGGATGGAGACGAAGAGATGTACAAAAATGGAATAGTAGCTGTCGGAGATATATCCAACAAAACAGATACTGCCGCAACAAAATCCGCTAGCAAACTGGATTATTATACATTTGTTGAGATGTTTGATTTTTTGCAGCCTACAATGACAGCCGGCACCATACAACAATATACACCTGTGATGGAAGGTCAAAGCAATACAGGCAATAATAAAAAGAGCTATGTCCCTCATGCTCCTTATACGGTGACCCCTGATTTATATAGTTTTATAAATAAAGCCAATATGGAGGGTGGTACGGTCAGCATTCATAATCAGGAAACAACTGATGAAAATCAGATATTTATAGATGGTACCGGTGGATTCAATGATTTTTACAAGGCTTTTGGCATGTCTTTGGAATATTTCCAGCCAACAGGAAAGTCAGCAATTTATAACATTATTGACAACCTGCAACCTATATTCAAAACCATTCTTGTCCATAATACCACTACCACATCTGATGACATCGCTGCTGCAAATATGTGGAATAAAAACATTTTCTGGGCTACCTGCCCCAATGCCAATCTGTACATAGAAAACAGACTACCGGATTACAAAATATTCCTGGATGCTGATGCCATGGTGACTATAGGAACAGACAGCCTGACTTCCAACTGGCAACTTTCCATTTGGGAGGAAATAAAAACCATCAAAAAATATCAATCATTCGTCACCCTTGAAACTCTATTGACCTGGGCAACAATCAATGGTGCTAAGGCTTTGGGCTACGACGACAGATTGGGTTCAATCGAAATTGGAAAAACTCCTGGTCTGGTTTGGTTTAGCGGAGATAAAGATGATATGGATAAAAAAATAGCCAAGTTGATTTAGCTTTCCAAAATAAAGCTCCTGTGGCAGCCATTCATGACATGACGATCCCGTTGCTTCCTGAAAGATATTATCATATCTTCAATCGCGGTATTGACACAACAAGGGTAAGCCTGTTTGTGTATTGACCCAAAACTCTAGTGTAGCCGGCAAGCATAGCTTTTGTCGACTTACATACTTTTTAGGTAAATTTGCTTTGTCTCCTGTATATATGCGCACGTGACCATCGATGTAGTATAAGTTCTTTTCATCCATGTGGTCCTCCCAATCATCATAAAGGGCATCTTGTAGCAGATCACATTTGCACTGTTGTACTAATTGGGCCACTTTCTCCCTAAAACATCCTACCTCGGGCACTCGGTCTAATCCCAAGAGTTTGCCTAATTTGCCAGGTGAATATTGCTTGAGCCCCTCGGCTGACTTTATTCGACTTAAGGCCATAAAACACATCAATAATACAATGTGTGTCAGTCCATAGAAACCTTATGATAAGGGTGCAAATGTTTTTATTACCTTTTCTAATCCTTGCCCATACAGCGCAGGTATGGACAGTAAGACGCCTGCATTGATGACGCTTTGATGATTGCCCAATTCTGTTGTGGCCTCAGCTGTACCGGATCGCCAAGCATCTATCCTATCCTCTCCCCTTGTCGTACCGATGCCCAATTCATCTCCGGCACGTAAGTCTTCTATACACCGCTCTGTTAGCGTACTACCGACATCGCTAGGCCTTACTGTCAACTCTTTTTTTTTAATACGTCCATGCCTATCCAATATCTAATGGTACCCTCGCTTAATCCTAATTGCTTGGCTATACTATTTTGACTATGACCTTCATATAGTAGCCGTTGTGCCTCTTGCTGCACTTTTTCTGTCATCTTGTAATTATGTCCATGTCGACGATCGGGGGCAAAAAATGATCCCTCCCCCTTCTGCTCCAATTGTCGCTTATAACGCCCTACACTATCGGTCGATACATGAAATACCCGTACTGTATCCGATGCAGTACATAATCTCTGAATAAGAAATTTTGAGGTGATGAACCTGAAATTCTGAAGATCTTCCTCAAGATGACTATAGATGGGTACACCAGAATGTAAATAATAAACTGATTTATCGGTTTTAAACACTCCTAAAGTGGATGTTAAATATTCCGTATCCGTCGGAAATAATGGTAAAAGTATCTGTCCCATTGCGCAAAGTTAAGCATTTCTAATCTACGAGCAATTATCATATTCCATTGATTTTCAATGACAGGACTTGGATGTCTGATATCTATACCCTTTTATGCCTGCCTACCCAATGCAGGCACGGTTTGGTCCGAATCGTTCACCAGTCCTCCTTCGTCGGCTTAGTGGTCGAATGGCCTTTTTTGACTGAGGAGCGTCCCGAAGGGCGACCCTTAAGCAAAAAATTGAATTGCACTTTTAAAACCCGATAACCTATATGAAGATTTTCCTGATAACTCCTAAGTTGACAAAGTAGTACAACACTTATTACCAACCTGCCAATCCTAGAAAATGCATACTCCTAAGACGTTGGTGATGCGCGTATTATTGTAGATGAATTGTTTGTCAATTGATTTCTTTGTCATTTCAGAGATGATTGCAAAAGGATTTAATGTTTGTTAATCATAGACAGCAAATGCAATAATTGTTAATCGCAAACAACAAAATGTAAAACTGTTTTCATGATTATACACATGAACATTACTCACCTTTTTGTCTTCAATAATCCCAGCATCCACATCGGTAAAACCCCCTTGGCTCCTTTGCTAATGCCTTCCTTTACGAGTATACTATTTGGCATACCACTGAGCTGATGAAATGTCTTATTGGCACCGCCTACCTCGATGACATATTTTTCATCGATCATAAAATCTCCTTTTGCTGGTGTAGAAACATGACCTGACCGACTCATGGTATTCATCACAAAAGTCTCTCTTATGGTGCCGTTATTGACAGATGCTACATCAAATGCATAAAGAAGGTTTGTATTTTCAAGGTATATTTTATCAGGTTTAGTCAATGCACTATCGGACTTTACCATAGACTTTAATCCGTAAATGATGTCTGCTTCTGAAAGATAATCAAGGTAAGTCAGTACACTATTGCGCGACATACTAAGGTCTCTTGAGAGCTTGGATACATTTGGGCTGAAAGGTACAATTCTGGCTATTAGTGCCAGCATTTTTTTGATTTGACGTGCTGACTCATAGTCGATTTTGAAGATGGCAGCCATATCAGAATCAATTACTTGCAGGATGACAGATTGTAGTCGATCATGATATTTATTTCCTGATTCTTTATAATATGGATAATATCCTTTTTTAAGATAAGAATTAAATTTTCTGCTTAAGTCCAGTCTTTCGTAATATTCGTCATAGATTTCTGCATGGTTTTTTAGTAATTCTTCCAATGAAAAATTTGGTAATTCTTCCTTGTACTCAAATGCTACAAACTCATTAAAGGACAAACCTCTCATTCTGTATTCATCCATTCTCCTGCTTAGGTCACCTTGTCCGGCTATGATATCCAGTGCTGATGATGAAGTGATGACAAGCCTTGCATCTGAGTAATTGTCATAAATATTTTTAATTTCGATAGACCACTTTGGGTATTTATGGACTTCGTCCAATCCAAAAAGTCGATATCCATTTTTGTACAATGCGTCTACTGTTTCTGATAATGAATTTGATAGAAAAAATATATTATCCAATGATAAATAGGCACTTGTATCACTAGATGACTTTAAGTGTTGCAACATCATGTAGGTCTTACCTACGCCACGGCATCCTTTTAGCAGGATCAATCTTGACTTCCATTCTACACCCGCATACATTTCACGTAAAAAGTCTGTCTCAGTATTAGTTATTCTTCGCTTACTTATTTCCAAAAGATTTTCTAATGCTTCAATGTTCATATCAATATCTTTTTTACTAAACTATTGCAAAGATAATGGTTTTATGTGAAACATTATTAGTAAATGTTTTTAATATAATACAATATGCTATTTTGTTATTTATGTTTAACAATATCATAAACTGTTAAATATAGAAAACATATTTACTTTGTACTTTGGAATTTGCGTTTTGTAGGTAAGTTCTTAGAGTGTGCTTACTGTTGACTGCATCGACCAAAATTTGAAAATAAGCTGAATTATACAAATATACTTTAATAACTTTCCATCATCCAATTCACGCACTTATATCCCGTTTCGTCAGAAAAAATTTGGATACTTGTGCCATAGATCGTTTCTTTGCCTGCATGTACAAGGCCATCATCATAGAAGACGAATATCCTGCCAGACTCCGCCTGCAATACATACTGAGTATGCATCAGGATACAATCTTACTTTGTGGTGCGGCAGATACAGGAAGAGATGGCATAGCACTGATTAAATCTCACCATCCTGATATTATATTTTTAGATATTCATTTGCCGGATATGAATGGATTTAAGGTCCTTAGTGCATTGGATTATCATCCTATGGTCATTTTTACCACAGCGTATGCTGAATATGCGATTCAGGCATTCGAAGTTTTTTCGGTAGATTATTTGGTCAAACCATTTGATGAAGATCGTTTCAGAAAAGCTATCGAAAAGATAGGTCATTTTGCAAGGCAAACCCATCAACCGGACTATTTGCAGCTGGCAGAATTGTTTTTTAAGGCTCAAATTAAACCCAAACAAACTACTATTGCTGTCAAATCAGGACAAAAAATCCTTCTGATCGATTTTGAAGATATCACACACATCAAGGCAGACGACAAATATGTCACTATCTCTCTTGCCGACAATAAAACCTTTCTCTGCGAAAAATCGCTGGCCATGCTTACTGATGTTTTGCCTGATAATTTTATACGTGTACACCGATCATATATCATCAACAAGACGTGGATAGCCGAGATCCACCGATATTTCAAAGGAAGGCTCATGCTGGTCCTGGATGATAAGGATCGCACTGCAGTGATTACTTCTGATAGCTATACTCAGGATGTCAAAGCTGCTTTGGGGCTTTGAACCAAGGACTTCGTCTATGGTTATTCAAGTTCTGGTCCTTCAAGCTTTCAAACAACAAATGTGACATAGTACAATTAGACGAGTGAATATTACATATATTACATTTATCTCACAACAAGAGAACAAACCAACTATTCCACGAGTTTACATCGGGAGGTTTACCTGCTGACTTTGATGATTTACCTTTCTGAAAGCATCAAAAATCCACGCCAAAACTCAAAAACAATTTAGGTTTTTGAACTGTTCTGGTTTCAATACCCCAGGCATAGTCGGCTTTTATAAAATAGCCCAGTAATTGTGTACGCAAACCCACCCCATAGCCCATTACCAATGGATCTCTGAAATACTCAAGATCCAATGTGATGAGAGGCGGACTTGAAAGTTGCAACCTGTTGAGAGGATTTTCTGCACTGAATGGAGAAGGGCCATGCCATGCCAAACCGGCATCAAAAAAACCGGTAATCTGTAAGTTTTTGAAAAATGAAGCTCCTTTATTTTTTCCAAGGATGTACTGCATAAATGGTATGCGCAATTCAGAATTGGAGAGTAAAAAGGAAGCACCGTTTCTGATATTATTGTTGAAGCCACGAAGGTGAAAAGCATTGACCTTATATGCAAAACTTCCTTCATCCCGTATGGGTACGCTATTATCAAATTTTGGTAGAATCCAGTTTTCCACTCCACCTAAAAAGTACAACATCTTTTGAGAACCCAAAGATGTAGCACCCGCAGCTCTCAATGCCAGGACAGACTTCCCAAGCAGTGGAATATAATGTCTGGCATCAAAACCGAACAAAGCAGTAAACCCTTTGGATGCATCAAATTTAAACCCATCTATTACCTGCATGTCAAACTGATTAATGATCTCGCAATAAAACTTATATCTTGTACCATTCTTAATGTTCAGAGCTACGTCATAAGTATTGTCATATATGTATTCGACCCTTAGACTTATTCTTTTTTCGCTGGCTGCAGGAGCTTCAAATGAATTGGTCTCTGTGCTTAGTGCCAGAAATCTGTCAAGCCTTAGAGTAGAAGTAGCTCTGACACTCCTGTAGATGTCAAAAGGATATCTCATCTGGTACATACCTAGAAGAGCTGTTTTTTTAGACCTTGACAGGAATGATTGATTAACATCAGGATCTGAATTGTAAGTATTTGACTTTCTGTACAATGCAAATTTTTTGTCGATGAGGGATTTTTTATTATCAAAAACGAGGAAATATTCTGAGCCATTAAAACTTGTAGGAATCCTGACTCCACCCTCGATATTGAAGTCTTCAAACAAATCCCTGATGTTGGCCTTGAGTAAAAGCCCCATAGGTGTGGTAAGCAATTGCTGTCTGTCTCCTGTATAACTTTCAAGACCTTCAAACAAAATATCATTGTCCAGTTTTGTGGTAATATTACTCAGTCCGAATTTATTGTTAGCGGCAATGGCTCTGTTGTTATTAAACGGTTCGACCTGCTTAATTTCGGAAGGATTATTGATAGAAAGACGAAAATTATTGCCGCTGGTTTCAGCATCCACTTGTTTGATTTTTATGGGCTCCAATTCCGGAGGATCAGCATATTTTGTTTGAAATTTGTATTGATCAGGTATTTGAATCTGTTTTGAATCATTTGGATCAACGAAAGGAATAAAAGCTTTTTGACTATCAGTCCCGGACACAGCCGACTGTGTAGTATGTGGTACGACCGATGATAAAAAATCTGTTTTTTCCTTAAAAAACTTATACATCCCATCTTTGTAATACGTAGAGATGTATACTCCTGAGCCTGCTACCGCATGGTGCCTGATCAGATTTCTGTCCAGATCACTGATGGCATATGTTTGATTGCTTTTCAGATCCAGAATATATGAGTTTATCATTCCTGATGCATCACCGGTAAAGACCAGTTTGCCATCGCCGGCAGGGAAAGGAAATCTTTCATTGATCCATGATGTGGTAGTGAGACGCTTTAATTCTTTTGAACCATCAGGCAGAAAAAAAATGTCAAACTTATCTAATGGAAGTATAGTATCGAGTCGTACGGATTCGATACTCTGATTTTTACGATTAGATGCAAAAAGGATACCTTTACTACCACTGATTGTAGTATAAAGGGCATCCAGATCGTCAAAATAATCATCTGTAATTTTTTCAAAATTACGATTTTTTGACTTATAAAGTACCAGATCTGAGAGGCCGTCAAGGCTGGCTGACATAATATAATCCAGATCATCTTTATAACTGACACTGAATATTCTTTGAAAATCAGTAGGGATGATTTGTTCCATTTTTTCACCGGAATCAAGCCTGTATTTGACTAATTTGATCACATCCCTATGCTCATAGGCAAAGGTGACTTCAGGTTTTGTTGGATGCCAGGCAAGTAGAGGATAATTATAATCTGTCTCCTGAAACACATTTTTATACCCATATCTGAAAATGATCTTCTCTTCACCTGACTTTATATCTCTTACTACAATTTTGAATTTTCCCTGATCATTGTGTGCATAAAGTAATTCATCACCTTTAGGACTGAGCACTATACTGGAAATGGGGTTATATTTTTTATTGCCAAGTTTTACTTCTGCAGATTTTGGTTTTGGAATAAATTTTTCTTTTTCAGAATTGAAGTATTGTGTATAATACTTTGACCATTCCTTCTTCAATTCAGGAAGACTTACATTCAGAATGTATTCGAAACTATTCTCAGTACCTCTGCTTATCTTAGTGAGGTAAAGTAAGTTTGAAATGGCAGACTTTCCATAGTTCTGGTCTATATAGAACCAAAATGAATGACCTGCGACCCTGGGAAATGCCTCTTCCATCTTAGAAAACTGATGGTATTTTTTATTTCTTTGCCAGATATCGCGTAGTTCATCTTCTATATAATAATTCCAGTTGGAAGCGGCATATGCTACGATACCCTGTTTGTACCATTCGGGTATATTGAGAAGGAGGGCATTTTGGATGACTTCCTGAATGTTGGTCCCAAAAAGCATATTGTTAAGATAGACGGTCGCTATACCTTCCCGGATTTTCTTGCGCAGATTGTTATGATTTCCATCAAAATAGACAAACATTTTGTTGCCAACGATTTTGGTTTCACCGGTTTTATTGACAAAAGTTTCTTCTGTTCCTATATTACTTTGCTTTAGATCAGAAACATCAACATATACTATAATTTCGATCTTATCATTCATGCGGTGTTCGAGCACTCTTTGAATCTCTTCATGATCCATTTCAGCCATCTGAATAGTCGGATGGGCTATGTTGCGCGCTTTTCCATACCAGTAAGTAATAAAGTTTTCAGTTTCATATTGCCACCAGTTTTTAAAATCATCATGATACTGCACTCTGTTTTTACCAAATTCAGTATTGATGCTCTGCCCGTAAGTGACAATAGCTGACAATGACAACCATAATATGAAAACCTTATTTCTCATTGTGATGCAAAGTACAAAAAGAAAGATTAAAAATTGATCAAAAGTTTTAAAATTCTACAGATTTTAACATTCTAATTCAGGATACAGCATCAAATCTCATATTTTTTTCTATTTTTGTGGCTTGTTGAGACTGGCGTCTGTAAGCCAAATTTCTTTTAGTCAGATCCTGTCCCAACATAAAATCAATCTTAAACATACTCTAATTCAATATAATTAATTTAAAGTAGACTATGAGCAATTTTGTGGTTTCTGCACGTAAATATAGACCTACTACTTTTGATGAAGTAGTAGGACAGGACCACGTTGCCAAAACACTTAAAAACGCCCTGCAAACGGAGCACCTGGCGCATGCTTTTCTATTTACAGGACCACGAGGGGTAGGCAAAACCACATGTGCAAGGATACTCGCAAAAATTATCAACTGTGAAAACCCCATAAATAAAGTCGAAGCATGCAATCAGTGTCCGTCATGTAAGGCTTTTAATGACAACTCTTCTTTTAATATCCTGGAACTGGATGCAGCATCCAATAATAGTGTCGAGAATATCAGAACCCTTATTGAACAGGTGCGTTTTCAGCCACAGAATGGAAAATTTAAGGTATTTATCATTGACGAGGTCCACATGTTGTCTTCACAGGCATTCAATGCGTTTTTGAAAACTCTTGAAGAGCCACCATCATATGTGATTTTTATACTTGCCACGACTGAAAAGCACAAAATCATACCTACTATACTGTCAAGATGTCAGATATTTGATTTCAAAAGAATACAACTTTCTGATACGGTATCTCAATTGGAAAAAATAGCACAGAAAGAAGGTATTACTGCTGAGATGGAGGCCTTGCATACTATAGCAGTAAAAGCAGATGGTGCTATGAGAGATGCCCTTACTATTTTTGACAAAATTTCGAGTTCGACGGATGGCACTATTACCTATAAAGATGTAGTGGCCAATCTGAATCTGCTGGATTATGAGTATTACTTCCGTATCACTGATGCGTGTTTGAGAGAAGATATCACCAGTGTACTCCTTACGCTCCATGAAATTGTCAAGCTAGGATTTGATGCAGAGTATTTTGTGGTTGGTCTTGCAGAGCATTTCAGAGATTTGCTGATAGCTAAGATTCCTGATACATTAAATATCCTTGAAGCCAGCGAAGAGTTGAAAGCGAGATATAAAAATCAGGGAGCTTTGGCCACATCATCCTTTCTGCTGTCCGGGCTTAATATTCTCAACAAGTGCGATGTCGATCTTGTGCGTGCAAAAAATAAAAGACTGCAGGTCGAGCTGGCTTTGAGTAAACTGACCTACCTCAACAGAGCAGCTAACATTGAAATTTTCGGAAGTTCCACCGAATCTCAGGAAAAAAAAACTAAAGTCCTGAACGAGACCAGCGTCTCACAACCTGAAAAAGCCATTAGTTCAGCAGCACAAACAACTTCGGTGCCTAGTTTAAGTCCCGCTTCAGACATCAGTACTGAATCTAATACCGCCACGCACGAAACACCATTAAATATACAAAAAAGGTCCTCATCTACCCTGTCGGGAGGGTTAAAGATGACGGATATTGCATCCATAAAAGCATCCATAAAACAGACGGAAGAAGTGCGGTCAGCAGCAAGGAAAACCATCTCTTTGGAGCTTATCAAGGAGATATGGTCAAATTACTCAGAGCACAACCCATCCAAAAGTGTTCAATCAGCACTCAACTTAGCCATTTTGAATCTGGAAAGGAAAACTATTTCTATTAAGGTACCCACAATAGTTTCTAAAGAAATGATTTTGCAGGAGTCAAACCTGATTGACAAGCTCAGGGAAGATCTTGGAATGACAGACCTGATATTTGAGATAGATGTTGACAAATCCTTGTTTCCGGATTTTGAAGATACCAAACCTGTCCAATTGCTGACACAAAAAGAAAAGTATATGTTGATGTTGGAAAAAAACCAGAGTCTCGGATCTTTTACCAAAAAACTAGGACTAAAATTAGATACCGAAATATAAAGAATGGGTAATAATATTGCTTAATTATAGTTTTACTTCATACATCTTACCCCAGTATTTTCCGGTGATAAAAAATGTTTTTGAAGCAGGATTGTAAGCTATTCCATTTAAAACTTCTCCGTCTTGATTTTCATTTTTTAATGGTGAAAGATCATAGACAGCTATGACTTTGCCTGATTTTGCTTCTAATTTGGCAATATGATTGGTCGTATATATATTGGCGTATATGAATCCATCTACATATTCGAGTTCATTGAGATACTGCACCTCATTGGGTCCTGCAAATACAGATATAATCTTTTCGACTGCAAAAGTTTCCGGATGGACGTAGGTGAGTTTGTTAGAACCATCGCTTACTATGAGCGATGTGCCATCATTTGTCAATCCCCAACCTTCGCCCGTGATAGTCCTGAATCCTGCTTTTTTCAGGAGATTTAGCTGTTCATCATACACAAAACAAGTAGATTCCTTCCAGGTGATCTGATAGACTTTATTATTCAGGATTGTAAGGCCTTCGCCAAAATACTCACTGGCAAGTGATACCGATTTAATATTTTGTCCTGTTTTATGATTTACTTTTTTTATTGTGGATTCATTGTATTGGCCTGTACTTTCATATAAGATTCCATTAGAAAACTCTAATCCCTGAGTATAGGATTTTTTGTCATGAGCTATTTGTGATAATTTATTAAAGTTTGCCGATGAAGGATTTATATCAGATGTCACAACAAATGGTAGTGAGACCGTTTTGGATTTTTTACCGTCGTGCACAGTTATTTCTGCAGTCTGATATCCCAATGGTAGATTTGATGTATTGATGGTATGGCCGAAGTTACTTTTTGCATCTGCCTGATTACCTGTGTATCTCACTATGACAGAATCCGCTTCTGAAAGCTTTTCTTCATTGAGCTTGATCGTAAGTGGTGCTCCTATCGCTACTTTGGCATTGACATCCGGAGATACTACGATATCAGAAAATCTCCATTCTTTCTTTTCCCACGGATAAAATATTGCTATGATTGCTGTGATAACAACAGCTATGAAAATATAGGTAATGTTTTTGCTGATAGGTTTTTTTGACATAAGAAGTTAAAATTTATTATAATCTCTAAGTGCTTCGTACAGCATCTTAAAATCCAGTTTACCGGTATTGGCTATCAGATGATCGGCAATGACCAGTGATTTTCGGATCTTAATTTCGCTGCTTTTTATTTTATTGATCACATATATCAGGTTGCGTTGTTTACCTGGGGTCAATGCATGAAAATATTCATAAGCCTGATAATCCTGGGCCAATACTTCATTCAACTCATCGGGCATGGGCATACCATAATCGGAAGTATCTTTGGTCATGCTGACGTTGATCTGATGGTGCTCAGGAAGGTTGATCTTTTTGACGTTTTCTTTATTGAGCAGGACAAACCAGATACCTTTGTTGGGCATAAGTCCACAATGTATAGTTAGGTGACCATTGATGGTACAAATCACCCTTCTGTCTGTTCCCTGTGTAAACTCGGTAGCAATGACGATTGGTACATCAAAATACCAGCCCCAAAGGGGAGAAGACTGAAATCGGGACAAAGTAGTAGTAAAAGTGACTGTTTCCATTATCGGCCTGACTGCATTACCATAACCTTAATTTTTTCATTAAGTTCATCGGCATGAATCAGGTCTTCTATCGGTAAGTGAAATCTGAACTTCCAGTAATGTTTCGGATTGCTGGGCTCATTGATTTGTTCTTCGGTAGCCACAGGCCTTCTCAATCTGGAATCCATACCTACAAGATCCTGAATCGGGCATATAGCCAACATACTCGGGGCAGCTAAGTGTTCTTCAATGATGGTTTGAACAATATTTTCACCACATACCATCGGAGTATGTCCATGCCAATGGAGATAATTGTAATAAAAATCCTTGGCATTTTCATGGTCGTTTTCCCACCAACCTCTGATGGTAGACATATCATGACAGGAAGGACTACAGACAGAAAAATAAGGATATGATCTCACATTTCCAAATTTAGTATTTCCCTTGGGCATACGTTGTATTTCGAGCGACATGATATTCATATCTTTCATAACTCCGGGTACAGAATTGGGTATCATGCCGAGATCTTCACCACAGATCAGCATATCGCTGGCATCCAGAATGGCAGGAAGTTTCCACAATGCTTGTTGTTTCCAGTATTCATCGTGCCGATAGAAGAAATAGTCATCATGAATACGAGAAATGGCTCCTTTTAAACTATCATCCAAATGTGAATATGATGTCGTAGTACTTAATGTGATCCGTGGATTGAACATACTGAAATTGCTGTCCGGTTCAGGTATCAGCAGAATTTCTGTAAGTAAGCTCAACAGTTGTTTCTCATATCTTTGGTAATCAGTATTCTTAGCTACAAAGGCAGTGATATCCTTTTGAGTTACAAAAGATGCCTTAAATCGAATCTTGCCATACTCATTTTTTGAGAAAAAGGCTTCAAATACCTTTTCTGCATCCTTGCCAAAATATCTGTTCAGAAGATCATCCGTGATATATGGTTCATACAATCTGCTGAGATCTCCGTGGATACCGTATGATCTGATTTCTTCTACAGTCAAAGGAAGCCTGGGATTGAACATACCTAATGTACCTTCAACTTGTTGGAAAGGTATCTGCCAAATTCTAAAAAATCCAAGGATGTGATCTATCCGCAATGCATCAAAATATCTGTTCAACATCTGCATCCTTTTTTTCCACCACATGAAGTCATCTTTGGCCATGACAGACCAATTGTATGTAGGAAATCCCCAGTTTTGACCCAGAGTAGAGTAATCATCGGGGGGTGCTCCTGCCTGTTCGTTCATGTTGAATAGCTGGGGCTCCACCCAGGCATCACAGCTATATCTGTAAATGCCTATCGGCAAGTCTCCTTTGATAATTACTGACTTACTTCTGGCATAATCCCTCGCTTCAGTGAGTTGTTTGTCAGCATGATACTGGATGAAAAAATAAAACTGTATTTCTTTATATTCCAGATAATCATCACTACACAAAGTCTTGATCAATTCAGGACTATATGCTGCATATTCAGCCCATTCATTAAAGTTGATAGTACTATACTTATCTCTCAAATGACAAAAAGCGGCATACGGCTTGATCCATGATTCATTTTTTTCTATGAATTCCTGAATACTATAGTCATGCATGAACGATTCATATTCCTGATTGAAAAGGATTTTTAGAAATCTGAATTTAGCTTCAAGCACTTTTTCAAAATCTACAGTGGGGCCTTTATTGAGATCAGCCTGTAGTTGTAAAAAAGCTTTATGATCATTTTTATTTTTGAAATGCGCGATAGACTGAAGATGAATGTATAGAGGATGTAGGGCAAAAACAGAGATCGCCGCATAAGGATAAGAATCCTGCCAGGTTTTATTGGCAATGGTATCATTGACAGGCAATATTTGAATGATTTTAAGTCCGGTATTGTGCGCCCAGTCTGTTAGTAACTTTAAATCTGAAAACTCACCAATACCAAATCCCTGTTGGCTCCGTAGTGAAAATACCGGAATCGAAACACCTGCTCCGCGCCATAAAGAGTCTTTATATTGAAACTTTTCATCTGTAACGATGATATGATTATTTGATTTTTGGTGGAGTACAAAATGACATTTTCTGTTATTTCCATCTTCCCAAAGTTTTACTGAGTTGTCCTTCGGATCCAGCACTACATATTTATACTCGATGCGTATATCAGTACCATCAAAGGGCAACGTCACCTTCCACAAAGGAAAATCTGTTTCGTCCATCCATAGTGGCTTCAGCCATGACCCGAGCTCAGGTATATTTCCTATGATACCAAATTTGAGATCGGATTGGATCATTGCTGAGTGAAGACAAAAAGTCATTTGGTTTTTAAGCTTCTTTTGAGACTTTTTACTAGCTGATTCAGTTATTTCTCTTCTGAAAATTGACTTGGTAAAAGCCGTAGACAAAAATGCATTAGCTTCATTTGCTCGTGGTCTCCATCTATCTTCGAGATATACATGACCAGAACCCGGACCTTGCAATTTGCGATTTTTTCCCCATTCCTTCAGAATGATCACTTCGTTTTTTAGCAGGATATATTTATAATTCAAATC
The DNA here is from genome assembly GCA_016718205.1 of Saprospiraceae bacterium. Taxonomy (GTDB): domain Bacteria; phylum Bacteroidota; class Bacteroidia; order Chitinophagales; family Saprospiraceae; genus OLB9. The sequence continues at coordinate 93,989 of JADKEB010000013.1, read as the reverse complement.
AGCTGAATCCTTCAATTCCAGCGTTCCTGACCAGTTTTCTCCATCATTAGTCTGGAAATATTGAATTTTGTCGGTTTCTGTTGAATCAGAAGAATATTGAATACCAATCTGCTCTCCGTACACCGTTCTGTAACGCAGATGAAAATGTAAAAACATATGAAAGTTTTCTAAGGCTTTAAGTCAAAAACACGATGTCTATCATTCTAAATATTTTATAGAAAAGATATTAGTGGCAAATATACACTAAGTGTCAGTTATTTATTCAAAATCGCGCAAAAAGTTTGATTTACTCCCAATTAAATACTTTAAAAGGATACTTCAATTAGTGTGACTTTAGTCTCAAATATTTGCAGTATTACTTCTATTTTTATAAGATTTGCACAGAATTGCACTATTAAATATCTTTTAAAACCCAAAAAAAAGAACTTAAATCAGTTTTTTGATGTTATACGACGATAATTTTTCTTCGAATAAAGACGATGATACTCATATCTTTTACCCGAATTTAGTGTTGAAATAATATCAATTTTATGATCAGAGTATTTGTATTGTGTATCCTCAGTTTGATTTTTGGTCGTCAGGCTTATGGGCAGTTTTCTAAAATAGCTTCCTGCCAAAATACTGCCTTTGACAAGAAGGTTCATAGTTACTTATCGTATAGTGTGCCGGTAATCAGTGTGAAAGATGCTTTTCTCAAAAAATCGGACGTAATTTTCCTTGATGCCCGGGAAATTCAGGAATATGATATATCACATATCCCGGAATCAAGATATATAGGATGTGATAAATTTAAGATAGAAAACATTAAGGACATCCCAAAAGATAAAAAATAGTTGTGTACTGTTCTATAGTGTATAGAAGTGAAATCATTGCTACTAAGATAAAAGAGGCCGGATATAAAAATGTATATAATCTTTATGGCAGTATCTTTGAATGGGCCAATAATAATTACGCCCTCGCTGACAAAAAAGGTAAAACTACCAACAGAATTCATACTTTCAATAAAAAGTGGAGTCAATGGGTTTTAAATCCTGATTTCGAAAAAATATGGTAAGCCCTAATTAGGGTGATTCCATTATCTTACGTTACATTCTGGTAGTTTGTTAAATCTTTTGGCTTTGTTAGAGTCTATATATGATAAGTAGAATGTCTGTAAATATTGGCTTTGGGTCAAATTTGTATTCAAATCCAAATCCTGACTTCCTTTATTTGTAACAAAATATCAAAGTTTTATTCAATTTTCATATTTTAACAAGAACAAAGCCAATCTTTTTTATCACTTGTCCCCAAGTGAAGTATTATAACATATTACTTTTCTGCATCAGTCCCTTGTCAAGAATATTTACTCTAAGTTAAGATTGTAAGCATAGAAATGTGATATTGATGAAAAAATGTACTGATTGTTGGAATATTGTCCTGATTCTGAATTTATTGCTAGGGTTTTCAGCATATACTCAGAGGGTGGGTACAGAATTTATTGGAAAAGAAAAGTCGCCTTTTGTTAGCCAAATATCTAATCTTGAGTTAATATACCACAACAAACCGTCTATCAATTTTTTATTGAATGTTTCGGAAAACAAGTGGGTCCCACTTGTAGACAGCGAAAAAGAAATCTTCAATATTGACCATGGTTGTTTTCATCAGATAAAAGATGAAGTTCCCTGTTTCTTCACCCAAAATATAAGGTTTGGAGGAAAAAACGTTACACTTTCTTTAGAAAAAACAGTTATCCACACACCTGATTTTCACATATTGACTAGTGAAGGTCAAAAAATCTTTCCTGATGTTTCCGATATGTTATTTTACACAGGTATTATCCAGGGTTCAGAACAGTCATTGGTTACTTTAAGTATCTTTGATGATGAGTGGCATTATCTGATCTCTTCAGGGCAGGGAAATTATGAAATTCATATTTCGTCCGATGGTCTTGGGGAAGGACATTACAGTAAGATCAATACATCGTATCACAATGACATTATCGATTCACTCGTTCAGATACCATCTCCAGGGAGCCGTGTTACTACAGGAAACAGGAGCGGAAACTGTATTGAAATATTTATGGAATGTGATTATCACACCCATCTTGCTTTGGGCAATAATATTGACGCAACAAATATATGGATCAGTAACTTATTCAATAATGTAGCAGCAGTTTATGCTATGCATCAGGTGCCATTGGTACTCAGGCAGGTATTTATCTGGACAAATTCAGACCCTTATACATCTGCTACAAATCCCGGACAATGGAGAGACCTCTTTGTAGCCCACCGGCAAAACAACTACAACGGAAAACTCGCAATTCTGGTTTCAAGCAGAGAAATCGGAGGTGGTATCGCCAATGGTATAGGTGGATATTGTAATTCTTATCCTGAATATCCCGGCCCTCAGTGTGTGGGTTCTAATCTAAATCTGAATAATAATGGAAACGGGAATTTCTCTTATAATACCTATCTGATAGCACATGAAATAGGACATGTTATGGGTTTAAGACACACAAATGCCTGTGTATGGGAAAATAATTTTGTCCAAATAGATGACTGCGGAAATGTATGGGCAGAACAAAATGGGCAAGCAGTAGAAGGCAGTACATGTTACAATTCAGCCAGTCCAATCCTACCTTCTTCTGGAGGAACTATCATGAGTAACTGTCATTTGCTCAACCAGGTTGGCATTAACCTATCCAATGGTTTTGGAGCTATAGCAGGAAAGGTGTTATATGATCAGTACGTGTATGCATCATGTGTTACAGGCACTTCATGCAACAATCAGGCTCCAGTAAATGACCTTTGTAATAACGCCATCTCATTACCTGTCAATTATTCCTGTAAAAATTTCCGGTTTTCAAATCATAATGCTACATCTTCTCAAAATCCGGTACCTTTTTCTTGCGGTAACGGCGGTAATCCTGTGAAAGATGTCTGGTTTAAAATCGAAATTCCACCTTCCGGAAGTGTGACAATAGCCACTTCCCAAACTTCCGGAGGTCTGACAGACTTGATTATGGAAGTTTATGCAGGTAATTGCAATTCCTTGCAGCCTGTCACTTGTGATGATAATAGCGGTGAAGCAAATCATGCACTCATTAAGCTCAATAACAGGACTCCGGGAGAAATCGTATGGATTAGAGTGGCTGATCATATGAGTGATCAGGATGGAATGTTCAATATCTGTGCCAATGACACTTTGCTACCTTGTCATCCTGATTTTGCTGCCATGATGAGTTTTTATAACGACACCGGCGGAACACAATGGTCAAACAAAACAGGTTGGCAGAATGGAGCAAATGGTACTGATTGCAATGTTTGCAACTGGTTTGGTGTGCGGTGTAACGCCATAGGTAGAGTAAGTGCTATCAATCTTCCTTCCAATAATGTTACAAGTTCAGGTTTACCCGCCGATTTAGCAAATCTCCATTATCTGACGGAGTTAAGGCTTTACAATAATAAGATTTCCGGCAATGTACCATCAGTTATTATGCAACTTACCAAACTTATGACCCTGGATCTTGGTCGAAATCTCCTGGTCGGCAATATACCATCATCATTAGGGAACATAGCATCACTAAAAAATCTGTATCTGGACAACAATCAGCTTTCAGGAAGTCTGCCCTTATCAATCACCACTTTAAATCTAAGTTTGATATATCTGAATGATAACAATCTCAGTGGCTGCTTTCCGGCATCATATGTCACCTTCTGTAGCAAAGCTTATAATTTTGCAGGCAATACACAACTAGCAAATGGTGTTAGTTTTGATGACTTTTGCAGTCTGGGTTCAGGAGTAGATCTGGATGCTGACGGATATTGCCGACAAGGATTGGATTGTGATGATAATGATCCATTGATACATCCATTGGGTATAGAAATTTGCAATCTGAAAGATGACAATTGCAATGGTCTCACGGATGATATTGGAGCACCTTTAACAAATAACTGGATCGGAGCATCAGGCAATTGGGATAATGTGACAAACTGGAGTCTGGGAAGTATTCCAGGAAGATGTCATAATGTGGTGATAGGTGGATCAGGTAGTATCATCATAACTATACCAAGCGGTGTCACGGCCTATGCCAGATCTGTAACTGTATCGTCCGGCAAAACACTGACAATTTCGGGCGGAAGCAACTTATATATTAATCATGGACTCAATCTCACCAATTCGGGTACGATCAATAATTATGGACTTGTCAATATCAGCAACATTCACGAAAACACAAGCTTTGGTATTAATAATCATGGGGTTATCAATAATCAGACCTCCGGTAACATAACCATCACCAACTCGGGATCTAGATCAATTTCAAATAATGCAGGAGGCACTTTTACAAATTCAGGTGTGTTGACTATTGATAAAAATGCATTTAATCTTTCCAGCACAGGGTTATACAATGCAGGCACCTTCACCAATAATGAAAATATAAATATTAGAAACATTACAGGTACAAGGTTGCACATAACAGCCGGATCGACTTTTACAAATCAGATCAATGGTTTTTTAAACATTGAGTAAGTAGACTGAGTTTTGTTATATTTTTATAGGTCTAAGCGTTCAATAGCACAATCGCATTTCTAACTAACTGAATTTCTTCTTTTTGGACTATTAAGAAACATTCTTTTTATAACCACATCGAAAATCGTAATCATATTATATAGGTATTTAAACGCTAAAACATAAAGGGTTATTTCTAAAAAGTGGTAAGTCACAAATATTCAATTCCGCCTATGAAACTTTTATTTTCTGATGATTGTTTATATTTCGTAATAGTGAAAGCATGGAAGTCGAAATACAAGAAATAAAACAATTGCTAAAAGAATTGGTACTTTCTCAAAAGGAAACCGATAATAAGTTTAAAGAAACGGATAGTAAATTTAAGGAAACGGATAGTAGGTTTAAAGAGACAGATATTAAGTTTAAAGAAACGGACAAAAGAATAAAAGCTGCTTTTGATCTATTCGAAGGACAATGGGGAAAACTAATGGAAAGTCTTGTGGAAGGTGATCTAATAAAATTACTCCAAGCAAAAGGTATCAATGTTCATGATACTTCTATGCGCAGAAAAGGTATTTATGAAGGGAATAATTATGAGTTTGACATAATAGCCCACAATGGCACCGAAATAGTCATCGTGGAAGTAAAAACTACATTAAAAACGCAAGATGTAAAAGCTTTTGTACAAAAACTTAAACAAGTCAGAGTTTGGTTGGATGAGTACAAAAAACTATACGGTGTATGGCGCAATTGCTTTCCTGAGAGCTGACAGTGGAAGTGAAATGTTTGCTCAAAGTGAAAAACTATTTGTAATCAAAGCAACAGGTAATTCCGCGATGATTATCAATACAGATGATTTTGTACCCAAGAAATTCTGATATTTTAATTTCTTAATATAACGGGTTATAGGTCTTAGCGTTTATGTCGCATTTCTAACTAACTGAATTTCTTCTTTTTGGACTATTAAGAAACATTGTTTTCATAAGCACATTGAAAATCGTGTCCATATTATATAGGTATTTAAACGCTAAAACATAAAGGGTTATTTCTAAAAAGTGGTAAGTCACAAATATTCAATTCCGCCTATGAAACTTTTATTTTCTAATGATTGTTTATATTTCGTAATAGTGAAAGCATGGAAGTCGAAATACAAGAAATAAAACAATTGCTAAAAGAATTGGTACTTTCTCAAAAGGAAACCGATAATAAGTTTAAAGAAACGGATAGTAGGTTTAAAGAGACAGATATTAAGTTTAAAGAAACGGACAAAAGAATAAAAGCTGCTTTTGATCTATTCGAAGGACAATGGGGAAAACTAATGGAAAGTCTTGTGGAAGGTGATCTAATAAAATTACTCCAAGCAAAAGGTATCAATGTTCATGATACTTCTATGCGCAGAAAAGGTATTTATGAAGGGAATAATTATGAGTTTGACATAATAGCCCACAATGGCACCGAAATAGTCATCGTGGAAGTAAAAACTACATTAAAAACGCAAGATGTAAAAGCTTTTGTACAAAAACTTAAACAAGTCAGAGTTTGGTTGGATGAGTACAAAAACTATACGGTGTATGGCGCAATTGCTTTCCTGAGAGCTGACAGTGGAAGTGAAATGTTTGCTCAAAGTGAAAAACTATTTGTAATCAAAGCAACAGGTAATTCCGCTATGATTATCAATACAGATGATTTTGTACCCAAGAAATTCTGATATTTTAATTTCTTAATATAACGGGTTATAGGTCTTAGCGTTTATGTCGCATTTCTAACTAACTGAATTTCTTCTTTTTGGACTATTAAGAAACATTCTTTTTATAACCACATCGAAAATCGTGTCCATATTATATAGGTATTTAAACGCTAAAACATAAAGGGTTATTTCTAAAAAGTGGTAAGTCACAAATATTCAATTCCGCCTATGAAACTTTTATTTTCTAATGATTGTTTATATTTCGTAATAGTGAAAGCATGGAAGTCGAAATACAAGAAATAAAACAATTGCTAAAAGAATTGGTACTTTCTCAAAAGGAAACCGATAATAAGTTTAAAGAAACGGATAGTAAATTCAAGGAAACGGATAGTAAATTTAAGGAAACGGATAGTAGGTTTAAGGAGACAGATATTAAGTTTAAAGAAACGGACAAAAGAATAAAAGCTGCTTTTGATCTATTCGAAGGACAATGGGGAAAACTAATGGAAAGTCTTGTGGAAGGTGATCTAATAAAATTACTCCAAGCAAAAGGTATCAATGTTCATGATACTTCTATGCAGAAAAGGTATTTATGAAGGGAATAATTATGAGTTTGACATAATAGCCCACAATGGCACCGAAATAGTCATCGTGGAAGTAAAAACTACATTAAAAACGCAAGATGTAAAAGCTTTTGTACAAAAACTTAAACAAGTCAGAGTTTGGTTGGATGAGTACAAAAACTATACGGTGTATGGCGCAATTGCTTTCCTGAGAGCTGACAGTGGAAGTGAAATGTTTGCTCAAAGTGAAAAACTATTTGTAATCAAAGCAACAGGTAATTCCGCTATGATTATCAATACAGATGATTTTGTACCCAAGAAATTCTGATATTTTAATTTCTTAATATAACGGGTTATAGGTCTTAGCGTTTATGTCGCATTTCTAACTAACTGAATTTCTTCTTTTTGGACTATTAAGAAACATTCTTTTTATAACCACATCGAAAATCGTAATCATATTATTTGCCTCATGGAAAAAAGGCAGTGACAAATTATGCCTGTAGTGAATAATAGTATGAAAAGATTTGCTCCACTAACATCAACCTGCCAACATGACTTGGAATGCAGGCCGTATCCCTTTGGAACAGTCCGGCACTTAAACAGAAGAATTGGGCAGCAAGAAAGATGTTATAGACGGACTTTCACAATTTGGGCAATTTATTATACACACAAAAAAAGGAAATTTATCTTTCACAAATAAAAAATAAAGTCTAAATTTGCACATTTCAAATCATTGATCATCACTAATTTACATTCAAATGATGTTATGCGCAAAAATTTTGGCTTTGATGCATTAATACTGTGTCAATCACACCTCGTAATTTTTCCATAAGCATAGGTCCAAGGTGAAGAAAAGTGACATTCGTTTTTATAGTCTTAAAATGTCTTAAAATGTTAAATTGTGTCCGCTTTTGCGGATTTTAATAGATTAATAAAAAGTCAAAAAAGTATGGATAAATTTTCACATCTGACAGAAAGGGAAGAAATTCAAAACATACTCTAAGTTTCTTGAAGTATAACCATAAAATAGTGTCCCTTGCTTGAGATTTTCAGAAAAAATCTTTTTATAAACAGTTTGCTGCTTTTACCATATACTATTCTGGTAAGGCTGGCTACTTTTTTTTATCCACAGAAGTATCAGGTTCAGGAATCGTCCAATGAAATTATTAAGGGGCTGTATAGCCTCATAGATTTTCCTGTTTTACAAAGTATTATTTCAGTTTTACTGATTTTTATTCATGCCATTATTATCAATCACACTTTTATAAAACACAGATTATCCAGAGAGATAACTTTATTGCCAGGATTAATATATGTGGTATTTGTTACAGTGGTGATGGACTTTACAGTTTTATCCCCTGCATTATTGGGCAATACTTTTATCATATTTGCCTTGACGAACTTGTTTAAAACATACAAACTTCCCAATGCTGCAGCTTTTATTTTTAATGCCGGTTTTTATATAGGCGTTGCTTCATTATTTTATACACCTTATGTCTTTATGGTATTTTTTGGTGTCATCATATTGCTTTTACTGCGATCATTCAAGTTGTTAGAAAAGCTCCAGTACTTTTCGGGATTTTTTATACCATATATATTTTTATTTACCTACAGGTATATGTCTGATATCTCACTAATGGATATGTCAGTTTTGAAAGAAGTGTTTTTCAGATTGCCTTTATTTGAATCAAATTTTTTAATTGTCAACTATTTTTCTATAGGATTTATCCTGTTGAGTGTGTTAGTTTGTATATTCAATTACGGCACTCTGACCGGAAAAAAGATTATTCAGGTACAAAAGAAAGTAGCAGTATTATATTGGATATTGTTATACAGTCTGATATCATTTTTGATTTTCAGTACGGATGGCTCTATGCACTTATTGACACTTGCGATCCCGCTCTCCATACTTACAGGTATATTGATCAGTGATTCAAAATCAAAAATCAGCCATGAACTGTTACACTTTATGATTTTGGGCCTGATTTTATTAACTCAATTTAAATTACTGGTTATTTGATGATGTATCCCGATATTTCAATTTCTATAATCAAATAATAATTTGGTTAAACTTATATTAAAGGTAACTGTAGTCACCCAATTTCATAATAATTGGAATTATCTTTGCACCATCAATTTAAAATGAGTGATATAAAAATTAAATAAATACATAATATGAAGTTTAATATTTTGATTGTCTTACTGTTTTTCTTCACTGCTTCATCAGTAATTGCACAAAAAGAGAGTCCTGTAAAATGGTCGTTTGAATTCAAAAAACTGAATGATACAGACTATGAAATATTGGCATCAGCTGGCATCAAAAAAGGTTGGACACTTTACTCACAATTTACTGAAGATAACGGCCCTGTACCTACTTCTTTTGTGGTGGGTGACAAGGAAGTGAAGTTCGTAGAAAAAAGTAAAACCACTACTGAGTTCGATCCTTTATTTGAGGTGAATGTCATAAAATTTAAAGATGAGGCCATTTTTTCTTACATCATAAAAAAGGAAAATGCTGAGAGTTGCAAAGGTTATGTGACTTTTATGACGTGCGACGGAGCTAAATGTCTGCCCCCGACAGATGTAGAGTTTGATTTTAAATTTTAGTGCAAGTATATATCTTTTAACTTGAGAAAAAGTGAGAAAATATAATTCAACATCCAAAATAGTTTTGCTTAAGGCGATCTATAAATAGTTTAATGTGTTTTTTGGCATAATTTATTTAAACATTTAACACCAAAAGAACTCCCATTTTTTAATTATAAATGCAACTAATGAAAATGAGATTTGCAATTTTAGCTTTAATCAGTTTTCTGTTTTACATCAAAAGTGAAGGCCAGGGCAAGATCTTAAATCCTGTCAAATGGCGATTTGAGATTGAAAAAGTATCTGGTAATGATTACAAACTCAAATATATAGCCAAAGTAGATAAAGGATGGACTGTGTACTCACAATACACTGCTGATGATGGTCCGGTGCCAACCTCGATCAACTATGATGAAATATCCGGTATTGAGTTGATAGGCAAAACCACAGAATCCGGATCTAAAAAAGAAGGAATGGATCCTTTTTTTGGTGTCAATGTGATCAAATTTACTGCTGACAAACCATTTGTAATTGAGCAAAAAATAAAAGTAATCAATGCATCAAAACCCATCGTCGGCTACGTCAACTTTATGGCGTGTGACAATGAGAAATGTCTTCCTCCCACAGATGCAGAATTTACACTCAGAATACCTCCTGATGGTGCTGCCCCTATTACTACAGAAAATATTGCTGAGCCTGTTAAGTCAGTAGTACAGGATGGTAAAGTTATACCAGATCCTTCCACACCTGATACATCAGGAGTTGCACAAGCTGCTACAACTGATTTTAAATATGGTGCTGTCATCAATGGCAACAAAATAGATCAGCGGGTGGAAGCTTTGTTGAATACCTATAAAAATCCGATAAGTGCTTGCGGAGGGACTGAAGAAAAAAAGGAAGGACTTTTTTGGACATTCATTTTTGGATTTATCGGTGGATTGTTGGCACTACTTACTCCATGTGTTTTTCCAATGTTGCCTATCACCGTCAGTTTCTTTACCAAAGATACACATCGGAAAGGATGGGTAAACGGTCTGTTATATGGTGTTTCCATTATAGTCATTTACGTATTGATTGGACTACTGATCACCATTTTTGTAGGTCCCGAAGCATTGAACCGGCTTTCTACTAACTGGATAGCAAATACTTTGTTTTTTGTAATTTTTATCGCATTTGCATTTTCGTTTTTTGGCTTTTATGAAATCACGCTACCTAGCAGCTGGAGTACAGGTAGTGATCGTCTTGCTGACAAAGGTGGGTTGATAGGGATATTTTTTATGGCATTTACGCTCGCATTAGTATCGTTTTCATGTACAGGACCGATCATTGGTACGGCCATAGTTCAGGCGGCAACTAAAGGAGAGTATCTTGGTCCGTTTTTGGTGATGTTGGGATTTTCTACGGCGCTTGCCTTGCCTTTTGGTTTATTTGCCGCATTTCCTGCATGGCTCAACACACTACCCAAATCCGGTAGCTGGATGAATTCTGTAAAAGTTGTCCTTGGATTTCTCGAATTGGCTTTAGCTTTTAAGTTCCTTTCTGTGGCAGATATGACCAATGGGTGGGGGATTTTAAAATATGAATTATTCATGGGATTATGGGTTTTGATATTTGCTGGCATGGCATTGTACTTATTTGGATTTATTAAATTTCCTCATGATAGCCCTCTCAAAAAGCTTTCGGTAACCAGAATTGGGTTTGGGGCACTCTCCGTAGCTTTGGTAGTTTATCTGATTTCTGGATTCAGAATAAACGAAAAAACCGGTGACTATCGGGCCTTGTCATTGATGAGCGGTCTTGCACCACCTGCACATTATAATTTTTTCCTTGATGTTCAGGAAGTCGATCCCATTATCAAAGCCAAATATCCTTCCTTTTCCAAATGTGCCAATAATATCAATTGTTTTAAGGATTACTTCGAAGGTATGACTTATGCCAAAGAAACAGGCAAACCGGTCATGCTGGATTTTACAGGATATGGATGCGTCAATTGTCGCAAAACAGAAGAACACATCTGGGTAGATGACAGAATCAGAAATATCTTAAATGACTCATTGGTCTTGATTTCATTGTATGTAGACGATGATAAAAAACTATCATCAGTATATATCTCCGAGCATGGTGGCAAAAAGCTAAGAAATGTAGGTAATAAATGGGCTGATTTTCAGATAGTTAATTTTGAACAAAACAGCCAGCCACTCTATGTGATGGCATCAAATGATCAAAAGGTAATCACCAGTCCAAGACCGTTTGCAGAAGGAGTGGAAAGTTATCTGGACTTTTTGAAATGCAGTCTTCAAAACAGTAAAAACCAAAATTAGGATATTATTTGTTTAAAGTATAATTTTGCAGTTTTCAATTTAAAACCAGTAAAAGTGAAATATCCATTATATTTATTTGTGGCCTTCATCGGTCTGAGTTCATGCAGTAAAGACCTGTCGCCAGCCGAGCAATTTGAACAAGATACGAAGCTCATTGAAGAGTATCTTCAATCGAATAATAAAAAAGCTCAAAAAACACCCGAAGGTGTATACTACATCGTCGAAAAAGAAGGCAGTGCTGAAAAACCAAAACTAACAAGTACTGTCACCGTAGGATACAAAGGTTATTATCTGGATGGTGTCTCTTTTGATTCTAATACAAAAACATCCTTTCCATTGTACGGGGTTGTTGCAGGGTGGCAGATTGGCATTCCCAAGTTTGGAAAAGGTGGTAAAGGGATTTTGTTAATACCTTCAGCATATGGATATGGGCCTAAAGGGAACCAAAGTATAGGACCCAATACTGTTTTGATTTTTGATATCGAAGTTTTTGATTTCTGAGCAGATGATACCATTCAGAAAGATGCTGGTATTGGGATTGATAGCAGTGCTATCGTGCTCTGATCTGGAAGATGAAGACAGGATTACAATACTCAATTATCTCGACACTCGCAATCTCATATCCACAGACACATCCGGAGTTTATGTAGTCATCACAAAACCAGGCGACCAAAGCAGGCCTGGAGAAAAAGCTACTATCATACTATCATACAAAGGATACTACACTGATGGAGTAGTTTTTGATCAATCCCCACAGGAGCAAAAAGTAACTTTAAAACTTCCTTTTGCTCTGAAAGGCCTACAGTATGGATTGGGAAAATTTGGGAAAATGTCAGAGGGTTCTATCATAATACCTTCCGGCATTGGATATGGTTCCAATCCACCTTTTGGAGTACGTAAAAACGCTATTCTGATCTATGATGTGAAGGTAGACGATTTTAATTAGGCTCTGTTAATAAATAAATGGTGCAGAATTGGCGAAATTAATTTGTTCTTTTTCAAAGCGTAAATGAGGCGAATAGCCTTAGCTATTTAACGATTTTACAAAGCAGAAAAAGAGCAAAAGAACGAGACAAAATGTATCAGTTATTTTTTAACAGAGTTTTAGTTCTACTTTGTTAACTGCAAAAATCTTATTCTGCTTTGGTAAGGGAGTAACTCACAGGGCTATGTCCATCTAATATCAAATTCGATTTGATAATAGTAAATCATTTTTATCCTCAAAACTTGTGTTACGCCAATAAATGCTATATGATCAAGGGTCCTGATGGAACTTATCAATAGTAATTATGTGTCTATAAATTTATTTTGTTTAATTTTATTTGCCTTTTTGTTAAACAAGATATATCTTTGTATCAAAATTTAAATATCATGTCAACGATAGAATTTAACAACAATTTGCACATCCTCACTGATTCACTAAATGCTTTTGCTTATAGCCTCACAAAAAATAATGAGGATGCAAGAGATTTGTTTCAGGAAACGGCTTTCAGAGCTATACACAACCAGGAAAAATTTAGGCCCGAGACAAATTTTAAGGCATGGACATTTACCATCATGAAAAATATATTTATCAATAATTACAGGAAAAAAGTGAAGTCCAACACTATTCTTGACCACACTGATAATACGTTTTTTCTTGATAGTGGTTCTGAAAAGGTTACTAATGACGGAAGCCGCAATATGCTGATGAAAGAATTAAACAATATGATTGACTCTCTTGATGATGCTATAAGAATTCCGTTTATGATGCATCACGAAGGGTATAAATATAACGAGATAGCTGAGCAATTTGATCTGCCGTTAGGGACAGTAAAAAGCCGAATATTTTTTGCAAGAAGAGCTCTTAAAGATATGATAAGAAAGAGTTACGGCGATATTTATTTAGTTAAGTCCATGATAGCATGACCTGGATTTTCATCTAAAAGTATATCTAAAATAAATATAAAGATGAATAAAAGTGATCGATTAGGGTAAAATTAATTAAAACCATTCTAAATAAAATGTATTGATTATGAGACACTTTGGTGTAGGATTTGTAATTTTAGTATTTTTTTAACACTATTCTGACCAACTTTTATTGTTTGGTGTTCAATAAATTTGTACATTTGTTGCAACAAAAAAGTTTTTGGCATGTCGACGCTGGAATTTGATAAAAAATTTGAAATTCTTACAGATTCTTTAAATGCTTTTGCCTATAATCTTACAAAAAATACTGAAGATGCAAGAGACCTTTATCAGGAGACTGCTATAAGGGCTATAACAAATCGAGATAAATTCAGACCTGATACCAATTTTAAAGCCTGGACATTCACGATAATGAAAAACATTTTCATCAATAATTATCGTAAGAAGGCAAAGTCAAATACAATCATAGATTCTACGGATAACCTGTATTTTATCAATTCAGGTAGTGCAATTATTGAAAATGATGGCGCAAGAAATATTCTCATGGACGAGCTAAATGGCATGATCAATTCTCTTGAAGATAGTATCAGGATTCCATTTGTAATGCACTATGAAGGATTCAAATATCAGGAAATAGCTGATGAGTTCAATCTTCCCCTTGGTACAGTAAAAAGCCGTATATTTTTTGCAAGAAAAGCATTAAAAGATATGATTAAGGAAAACTATGGAGACTATTCTTTGGTAAGATCATTGTCTGCGTAGAATTTCACTCATATAATAAATTTTTTAGAGGTCATGATTTATTTTATGACCTCTTTTTTTGTCAATAATTCTTAATATTCTTTTATTACACCACCAATATTTTTAATGAATACAGGGCAATTTTCGCAACGTTTGCTGGAATGGTGGTCAGAAAATAAAAGGTCCTTGCCATGGAAAAATCAAACAGACCCTTATAAAATCTGGCTCTCTGAAATTATCCTCCAGCAGACCAGAGTTGAGCAAGGCACACCATATTATCACAGATTTTTAATACTGTTTCCCGATGTCAAAGCTCTGGCTGATGCTACTACCGATCAAGTCATGAAAGCCTGGCAGGGCTTGGGATATTACTCCAGAGCAAGAAATCTTCACCAGACAGCAAAACAAATAGTTGAGCTTCATCATTCAGTTTTTCCGCAAGATTATGATGGTCTGCTAAAGTTAAAAGGTATAGGACCGTACACAGCTGCAGCGATCGGATCATTTGCATATGAATTGCCTTATCCTGTGGTGGATGGAAATGTGATCAGATTGGTCTCCCGTATCAATGGCATTACAAGACCAGTGGACACAAAAGAAGTATTAAACGAAATTTACTTATTTGTACAAGATGCAATCCGGCAAACAAAACCTTCAGAATTCAATCAGGCACTTATGGATTTTGGAGCTTTGGTATGTATCCCCGGGAAGCCCGATTGTATCAAATGCCCTATGAATGATTATTGTTCAGCATATCATCAAAGTTTGGTCCAGACCATCCCATATAAATCAAAAAGAGTACAAAAAGTCATCAGATATTTTCACTACTATGACATACAGGATACATCCGGCAATACTATCATAATACAAAGAACGGAGAATGATATCTGGAAAAATCTATATGAATTTCCTATGATTGAAACGACCGCAGAAACCACTCCTGGCAGAGATGATATTACCGGATTGCTGCTCAAAATATTGCCTGAAAATGAGTTAGGGGCTACTCCCGTCAAAGTGGTAAAACTCAAACAAATATTAACGCATCGTATTATACACGCTGATTTCTATAAAATATCACTAAATTGTACTTTTGGAGAAATAAAACAACCATATTGTTTGGTAGATAGCCAAAAAGTATCAAACTTTGCATTTCCAAAAATCATCACTTCCTACCTGGAAAACAATTCCGGTAGCAAAAACTATTGATCATAACAATTTAAAATAAATCAACCTATGATAAATAAAGTCACTCTTGTCGGTAATCTTGGCAGAGATCCGGAGATAAGAACACTGGAAAATGGTACGAAAGTTGGTACTTTTACACTGGCTACCAATGAAAATTACAGAGATAAAAATGATACATGGCAAACACTTACTGAATGGCATAATATCGTAGTGTGGAGACATCTTGCTGAAAAAGCGGAGCGAGAACTAAAGAAAGGAGGTCTTGCATTTATAGAAGGTAAAATCACACACAGAAAATATCAGGATAAAGAAGGTCACGAAAGAACCATTTCTGAAATTGTAGCAAATACACTTTATTCATTGGAAAAACGTGAAAATAAAGGCGGTGGATTTTCTACATCATTTCCGGGAGTAGAAGACGATCCTTTCAACAAGCCCATTAATTCCCCTTCTTCTACCGCAGCACAATCAACGAATCAGGATGTGCCTCCTGCTGACGACTTACCTTTTTAAGGCCGAAGCAGTTATTTATAAATTAAAATGTAAATTTTGGACCCTGAGCCCAGTTTGTTTTTTATAGCTTTTCAAAGTGTCGTCACTGAGCCATCAGGGCAACTTTTGATTCCTTTTTTAATTTTTATAGTCCTCATCATTTGTTCCGGGCTTATCTCAGCGTCGGAAGTAGCTTATTTTTCATTGGGAATCAAAGACATCAAAGATCTTGAAGAACAAAATTCTCCTTCTTCAAAAAGAGCATTGCTACTCAAAGAGAAACCAAGATACCTTCTGGCTACTATATTGATTGCCAATAATTTTGTAAATGTGGCCATAGTTATTGTGGCTGACATTATAATTAAAATATTTTTTGGACATACCACATTACTGGCTATAGGAACGTGGCTTCATGACAATGTTTTTTACAGCTTAGCCACATCTGAAGCTATTGCAGAAATCTTCCATTTTCTTCTCACTGTCGTGGGTGTGACATTTATTCTAGTGCTGTTCGGTGAGGCAATGCCAAAAATATACGCCACGCTGAGCAAACATAAGATAGTACATCTGATGTCAGGACCACTGACGTTTCTAATGTGGTTGTTAAATCCGGCAAGCAGTATATTGGTAGGATGGTCGTCCAAAATGGAAAAAAGATTATCTGCCAATAGCAGTCAGAACCTGACCAGCAAAGAAGATATAGACGCTGCCATAGACCTTACTATGACCAATGATACTCCTCACGCCACTCAGGAAGCAGATATATTGAAAGGCATCGTCAATTTTGGAGATACTTCTGCAAAACAAATCATGCACCCTCGCATGGATATTGTGTATGTTGATGTTGAGAATACCTTCAAAGAAGTCATGAAAATAGTAAAGGAATCCGGCTACTCGCGACTTCCGGTCATAAAGGAAGATCTGGATAATATATCAGGTATCCTCTATGTAAAAGACCTGCTGGCATATACGGAAGAAGGAGATCAGTTTGAATGGCAAAAGTTGATAAGACCCTCAGCTTTGTTTGTCCCCGAATCAAAAAAGATAGATGAATTGCTAAGGGAGTTTCAGCTCAAAAGGATGCATATGGCGGTCATTGTAGACGAATACGGAGGTACGGCAGGAATTGCGACCCTTGAAGATATAATGGAAGAAGTAGTAGGAGATATCAAAGATGAATTTGATCAGGAAGAAGATGTGGATTTTATCAAAATCACAGATAATAACTATATCTTTGAAGGCAAAACACTGCTCAATGATGTGTGCCGTATCATTGGTGTCAGTGCAGGTTATTTCGATGATGTGAGAGGAGATGCAGACTCATTGGCTGGTTTGATACTGGAGATAGTCGGTGCCATACCTAATTCAGAAAAAGAAATTACTATCAATGATATTACACTAAAAGTTGTAACCGTTACTAAGAGGAGAATTGAAAAAATAAGCCTATTCATCCATGCTTAAAACCAAGAATCATTTTGTATTACTATTGTTCTTCATCTGGAGCGGCTGTGTTGATGAAGCTATAAAACTTCCCAAAGCCAGAATGTTCCCAAAGGTGGTTTATCCGGAAAAAAATATGACGGCTTTCGATACTTCACTATGCAATTTTACATTCAGATTGCCTGATTATTGCAATATAGTTAGAGACTCATTTATTTTTGATGGAAAACCCAGTCACCCTTGCTGGTTTGACATACAAATTTCTGCCTTAAATGCCAGTATTCATTGCAGTTATTATACCATTACAAAATCAAAAACGCTTTCGGGACTGATAAATGACGCTTTCTATATAGCCGGCAAGCACAATATAAAAGCCAATTACCGAAAAGAATCCATTATAGATACTCCACAAGGTATCAAAGGTGTACTATTTGACATTGAAGGGCCAGTGGCGAGTCCGGTTCAGTTTTACCTTACTGACGAAAAAAATCACTTTTTCAGAGGTGGATTGTATTTTAACAGTAAGGTGAATCCTGACTCTACAGCACCAATGCTTACATTCATCAAAACAGATATAGATAGCTTGATTTCGTCCTTCAAGTGGAAATAATGCTTTTTAGAGTTCAAAAAAAATATATAGGTTCATAGTTTTTCTGACAATTAATAAAATTTGAAGTTATGCTTTTCAATATTGATCCAACAACCACTGCTTCATGGAAAAAATTGACAAAACACCATAAGGCGACAAAACACACTACCATTTCAGAATTGTTCCATCAGGATAAAGATAGATTTGAAAAGTATTCAACTACTTTCGATGATATCCTGGTAGATTACTCCAAAAATAATATTTCTGATGATGCAATGAAACTTCTCTTGAATCTGGCCAAAAACTGCAAGCTCAAGGAAGCGATCTCTGCTATGTTCGATGGAGAAAAAATCAATGTCACAGAAAACAGGGCTGTATTGCATACTGCTCTCCGCAACAAGTCAGGAAAGCCAATAATGCTGGATGGAGTGAATGTGATGCCGAAAATAAAAGAGGTAAATGAAAAAATGAAAAAATTTTGTCTTGAGGTAATCTCAGGCAAATGGAAGGGATATACCGGCAAACCCATCACAGATGTAGTCAATATAGGTATTGGTGGTTCGGATCTGGGCCCTGTGATGGTCACTGAAGCTTTAAAACCCTACAAAACAAGGTTAAATGTTCATTTTGTGTCCAATGTTGATGCAACCCATATCACTGAAGTCACTTCAAAACTTGATATGGCTACCACACTTTTTCTCGTTGCTTCCAAAACATTTACCACACAGGAAACCATGGCCAATGCTTATTCGGCACGAGATATATTTCTACGCGAAGCAGGTGATGCGCAACATGTCAGCAAACATTTTGTAGCTTTGTCTACCAATACTGCTGCAGTAGTAAAATTCGGGATTAATCCTGCAAATATGTTTGAATTTTGGGATTGGGTAGGAGGAAGGTATTCTCTTACTTCAGCCATAGGTTTATCCATAGCATTGGCGATAGGGTATGACAATTTTGAAAAGTTACTGGCAGGGTTTTATAAGATGGACAGGCATTTCCGCACTGCACCGTTTGAAAAAAATATACCTGTGATCCTTGCGTTGATAGGTATATGGCATACCAACTTCAATGGTGCCGCATCAGAAGCCATTTTACCATATGATCAGTATCTGCATAGATTTGCTGCATACTTTCAGCAAGGAAATATGGAAAGTAATGGCAAAACCACTGACAGAAACGGTAATACTGTCACTTACCAGACAGGACCGATCATTTGGGGTGAACCAGGTACCAATGGTCAACATGCATTCTATCAGCTTATCCATCAGGGAACGAGACTGATTCCATGTGATTTTATTGCACCGGCTTTGTCACATCATCCTATTGGAAATCACCATAAGCTACTATTGTCCAATTTTTTTGCCCAAACACAAGCTCTTATGACAGGAAAATCAAGGGCTCAAGTCATTGAGGAATTTGAAAAAGCAGGTAAAAAACCGGAAGAGTATCTACCGTTAGTGCCTTTTAAGGTATTTGAAGGCAATAGATCTACCAACTCTATCCTTGTAAAAAAAATAGATCCGGAAACTCTCGGCAAGCTTATATCTATGTATGAACACAAGATCTTTGTACAGGGTATCATATGGAATATTTACAGTTTTGATCAGTGGGGTGTGGAATTAGGCAAACAACTAGCAGGTAACATCATACCTGAACTGGATAAAAAAACTGAAACCAAGGCATTTGATGGTTCTACTAATGGACTGATCAATGCATGGAAAGCATTTTTATAGGTATAACGACGATATTTTTTTGAGTAAAGACGATGATACTCATATTATTGTTCGAATACTCTATTGGGGTACATAAATCAACAAAGTGAACTGTTGAAGAGTCAATATATCAACCACACAATTTGAATAGGCATTTATTTAGGCCAATAATCAAGTGGAAAATTCAAGATCATCCTGAAATGGTAGTTGTAAGAAAGTTAACATTACAACAAAGTCTGAACAGTCTTGTAATAAATGCAATTGGTTGGGAAAAGTATCCTTTGTAATCTGGGATGCTAATGTAGAAAAGGCCTTTGGAATCATTAGGGTAGATGTTGACGGAGTAGTTCTTCAGCTCTCATAGCATAGCTGCGCAACGAGTGAATAATCAGCTATACTATAGTCAAAAGAAATGAGATTGTATCCAATGTTAGATGTGTTAATTTTCAACAAAGCTATGAAACAAATAAACTTTTTATATCACAGTTTGTTAACTCACGATTTTAAGTTCATTTTACACCAGGCCTAATAATATCAATGGTTGCTTATTCTATTAAAGATCTCGAACATCTCTCTGGTGTCAAAGCCCACACACTGAGAATTTGGGAAAAGCGATATGGTATCATCAAACCTTGCCGTACAGATACCAATATCAGGTATTATAATGACCATGATCTGCAAAATGTCCTTAATATCAGTTTACTCAACAGGAAGGGCATAAAAATATCCAAGATTGCCGGAATGACTTCTGACTCAATAAAACAAAAAGTTGCGGAGGTCACAGAAGTTGATACAGCAT
Organism: Saprospiraceae bacterium; assembly: GCA_016718205.1. Classification (GTDB taxonomy): domain Bacteria; phylum Bacteroidota; class Bacteroidia; order Chitinophagales; family Saprospiraceae; genus OLB9. Next base: position 73,475 of record JADKEB010000013.1, on the reverse strand, counting down.
TTGAAGATCAGATTGATGCATTGATGTTTTCAATGTTTGAGCTGGATGAGGTAAAGTTCAACATCATCATCGATCATCAGATCCAGTCTAAAGGATTTGAGGAAACTATGAATGACATCGTATATCCACTGTTGGACAAACTGAGTGTGATGTGGATTGCGGGGTCAGTAAAAGGTGTACATGAAACATTTGTAAGCAATATCATCCGGAAAAAGACCATTGTCCAAATTGATAAGCTCTCAAAAAATACAAGCTTTTCAAATGTCAGATGTCTTTTATATCTACCTGAAAATGATTCACATGAATTAAGTCTTTTGTTTTTGGAATATGTACTACTCAAAAGCAAAGCAAAGGTGATCAATCTGGGAACATCCACACCATTGATAGATGTACTTGAAGGTAAAAACATTTTTAAATCTTCATATATTTTTACTGTTTTCAATGATAGTTTTGCGGAGTCACCTTTACAGCCTTATGTCAATGAACTTGCCAAAAATGCCCCTGAACAGCAAATTATCATAAGTGGATTTCAAACGGTAAGCCAGAGCCTGACCTTACCTGAAAATGTGCTCATCATCAATAGTATTGCTGAGATAAAATCATTTATTCAGAAGAAGATTTCCAGATTGTAGCTGATTTTAGCCCATATAGCTAACGCCAACAGAGTGTGTAACTAAGAGTATGTTCAAATTTTTAGGCTTTGTCAGAGTCTATGTATGATAGGTAAGTAGAATGTCTGTAAATTTAAGCTTTAGGTTACATAACAATATTAAAATTCAAGCTCTGACTTCCTTTATTTGTAACAAAATATCAAAGTCAGGTTTTAAAAGTGAAATTTAATGTTTTGCTTAAGGGTCGCCCTCCAGGACGCTCCTCAGACAAAAAAAAACCATTCGACCACTAAGCCGACGAAGGAGGACTGGTGAGCGATTCGGACATAACCGTGCCTTCATCAGATTTGACGGGCAGACCTGAAAGGCATAAACATACCCTAATTTCAAAGCAACACAATGAATGATTTGATGCTAAAAATGCTGATTTCACCACCTAAAAAATACAATTTTCCTGCTCAACACTTTTTCAGGTAATACCAGCTGGCAAAGGTACAATCCATCTGAATTCATAATTGAAGACAAAGAAACCAATGTTTCAATTTGACTGCCGGCGACCTCTGTATCAAAAATCATTTTGCCGGACATATCATACAATTGTAGCCTTCCGGCTTTCCGGCTGCTTACCTTGATGTGCTCACCGTCCCAGGTGATATAAGCATCCGGATCACTATCTGAGTTTTGCACAGAAGATACATTGGTCTTGACTAAAAAATCACATACCACGGGTAAATGATCAGAACAATCTTCCACATCGCCTTTCCTGAGTCCTGATGATACCAGTTGGGCATTGGTCATCGAAGGGGTCCAGAGGGCAAAACTGTTTTTAAGATCCATAACAGAATTTGTGTAAAAAAAATAATCCAATCTGCCTGCACTGTATGTCCCCTGTCCATTGTACCATGTGAAAGCGGATGATGTGTTTGAAGTAAGAGGAGTTGCATCTTTAAGATCTGAATCATCCCAATCCGGTTGAAAATCTGGGCCATATCTCCCATTGTCCACAATGTCACCCGTCATAAAAGTTTGTGGCTGGCGTCTCTGTCCCACAAAATTCATATCTCCGGATATTATGATTGGTGTATTCTGAGGTACCTGAAATGGAGAAATACCAAAACGTATGGCTCTCACAAAAGACATAATATTATCCACTTCCTGTTGGCGCTGTAGGTCATTTTCACAACAAGGCAAATGAGCAACAATATATACCAGCTTGCTGTAACCCAGATCGAGGAGGAAAGCCCCATTTCCATCCAGACTCTTGGATTGCAATATCGGATACCGGCTCACAAGCCTGATATCCGGACTTAAAGCAGCATGATGCCACTTTTGAGATCCTGATGAAGGAAGAATGTTTTCTACAAATGCAGCAGTGTGAGCAGATGTATTATCATATATCTCACAAAATCCAATGATGTCCGGATTGATAGCCTTAAATACCCTTTCATAGGCCGATGCAACTTGAGGTAAAAACATACGGTCACGCAGGACATTGTATGACAGGATCCGTAAATACTCCTTTTTTTCTTTTTGGATCATAAAAGGACCAGGTGTAAACTTCCTGTTGTTGTCCATCATATAAATGTAGCCACCTGATATGTCCGGTGCTTTGTCTCCCGCCACGTTTTCATCCGTGAGGAGTATTCTGATTTTATCACCCATCTTTCCGGTACCCAAACCGGTGGAAAAATTGCGCTTTATTCCCACTTCAAACTGATGACTCGTGACAGTAGGTGACGAAATCAGCCCGATATCATTGTGAAATACTGAAATGGATTGATTGCCGTAAAAATGCTTACCATTTCTCGGGCCAAAATAGTACACAAGATCTGCTCCAATCCCGGATATGTTCAATCCTGTCGATACATGATTATCGATATCTACATACAGGGCTACAAAATTATTTTGTTGAAGGTTGATTTCTTTTTTCAAGTCAAAGTAGACATATAGGAAAACATCATCATTGCTTATTTTCACATCTGTGAAGTCAATTCCACTGGTATTTCCATCTCCACTTATGTCTTTAAAGGCAGTAATTGCATTCCCTTGCCAGTCTGCAAAAGAGTCATCCAACATGATCTGTTGTGCATCAACAAAAGGATGGACAGTAAAAGTAAAGTATAAGAATACAAAAATTGTAGAAAATCTAATCATCCATCAAAAGTACATTATTTTTTGGAAAAAAAGGAGAGAAAAATTTTAAAATACAACTCTAAATCAAACGCCTTAACAGCAGTTTTTTCTATGTCGGACAGACTCTCAGATGCATTTTGTATGCTGCCTATTTACACCAACCACTTGAATCTGGGATTTAATAAAGGAAGGCTTTTAAAAGATCCACATAAACTCCTTACAGGCACAGGAAATTTGATCAAACATATAGACATAAAAAAATCAAGTGATTTCAGAGACCCAAATGTAAAAGCATTGATACAAGAAGCCATAAACTTTGCCATCAAAGATATGGACAAACCCACAAAATCCATAGGTAAAACCATTTCAAAAATCAAAAAGTAGATGAATTAGAGATTGTTAAAAAGCATCGTTGATGGTAAGGTAAAAAGCTCCGCCTTCAGATGGTGTAAGACCATAATCCAGCCTCAGTCGTACTCGGTCTTTTTTATTTATGATAAACCTTAGACCTGCTCCATGAGCCAATTGGTAAGGATTTGTAAATAATGAAGCATAAGATTTACCTACAGTTCCTGTGGAAATAAAACCCACACCATGCAGACGTTTATATAATGGAAATCTATATTCTGCTTGTAATACAAGCATGTTTTTGTCCATAAATCTTCTATCCTGATATCCTCTCATGATACGTGGCGTACCAAAAAAAGGCATATCAAAAAAAGGTGGTTTACCCTGTGTAAATACAGTATTAATATTACCTACTAAAGTATGATTTTCGCTCAGTTTTATATACTTAGATGCATTGACAAATAGTTTAAAAAAGTTAAAATCGCTTCCTGTAATTTTATTTGAGAAAAAACTCTCCATTTCTACATAGTGTCCTTTTGTAGGATTAAAAATAAAATTTCTTTCATCACTATGAGCTAAAAGGCCTATACCGGCATTTATTCCTCCATTCAATCCTACCGGTGATTGTTGTTCCAGAATACCATTTGTTTTGATTTCGTCCATTGAAAATCTATCAAAAGCAAATCGCATTCCCAAAAATGTTTTTTTGTATCTTTTTAATACATCAATACGCACTCTGGGTGCATTTGCTCTGTATATTTCTTTATTTTCCGCCTTGGTATCAAAACCAATACCGTAAGCGTTGAACTGATATCTAAAATAAGTCAGCTCGCCTTTTATTTTCCAAGTATTATATTTTCTGTAAAGCTCAAACGGCATCACAAATATGAGTTGTTTATTTTGTGTATAGGACGCTATAAGCTGAATCTGAGAAGGATTTGATTCTGCCGACTCACTTCTGAATCTAAAATTGTACAGGCCAGCTGCACCAAAACCCCATCTTGTCTCCGGCAAATAAAAAACGACCGGATAGGCTAAAAATTGATTTTTAATTTTGGAAGTATCACTATTAGAATATTTATCAAGTTGACTGCACATTGTTTCTTTTGGCAACAAGAATATCAACAGTATATATATTAAATAAAATCTCATATTGAATAAATTTGAATTTAGAGAGACATCACTTTATTCTCATTTAAGGTAAGTAGAAAATTTTGTAAATTTAAATTTTAAGTTGGATGCCTTATAATTAAGTCCAGTATTTCCTCAACTTACATATTATCTTCTTTGGTTCTTTTTTAGGCGCAGTTCCAAATATCTAACTATTTAGATCATGTAACTAATGTTGAACGAAAGTATATCTTTTTCATTTGAAGTAAAAAATATTCTTTCTAAAAAATATAAATATCTCTATTTCAAAACATTTTGCATGTTTTTTGTCATCTAGTTGTAAAAGCAAGGCAAAACAATTCATAAAAATATTTAATTTTTATACTTTTGACCTTTAATTAGTTAATCATATTAAAAGACAAATGAAGGATTATTCATACGTTTATAACGCCCACCCATCTTACATAGAATCCATGTACAAAAACTATCAGCAAGACCCATCTTCCGTTGATGATGGCTGGCGCTTGTTTTTTGATGGCTTCGAATTCAGTGGCAATGGTCATAGCGATACAGAAGCTAAACCACAACTATCTTCCAATCTGTCAGAGAAAGAGTTTGGTGTGATATCTATCATTTATGGCTTCCGAAGCAGGGGACATCTCCTTTCTACTACCAATCCGCTGAAACCTCGTAAGGACAGAAAACCACATCTCGATCTGAGTGACCACCACCTGACTGATGAAGACCTCAACAAGGTTTTCATGGCAGGAAATGAAATGGGATTAAAAAATGCTACACTGGCTCAAATATTGGAGAGATTGCGTCAGATCTATTGTGGCAATCTCGGAGTGGAGTATGGTCATATTGAAAACAGAGAAAAACGTCTCTGGATGCGTGATAAAATCGAAAACAGGTCGTTTGACGGCAGTTATGGTTTGTCTTTGGATAAGAAAAAACAAATCCTCAAAAAACTCAATGGTGCTGTCATTTTTGAAAAATTTTTACATACCAAATACGTAGGTCAGAAGAGATTTTCACTGGAAGGCGGAGAAACCACTATTGCTGCACTGGATGCCATTATTTCAAAGGCTACCGATGACAAAGTGGAGGAGATAGTCATGGCCATGGCGCATCGCGGAAGGCTCAATGTCCTGGCTAATACCTTGGGCAAGACATATGATCAGATCTTCAATGAGTTTGAAGGTACGGCCATCCTGGATCAGAGTTTTGGAGACGGTGATGTCAAATACCATCTGGGCTTTTCATCCCAAATCACCATGCCATCAGGCAAAGTCGTCAATCTCAAACTGGCTCCAAACCCTTCACACCTCGAAGCGGTCAATCCGGTCATGGAAGGATTTGTCAGAGCAAAGGCGGATGTACTTTATGAGGGAGATTATGACAAGGTCTTACCCATTTTGATACACGGTGACAGTGCGGTAGCAGGTCAGGGCGTAGTCTATGAGACCACTCAAATGAGTCAGCTGGACGGATACTATACCGGAGGAACCATACATTTTGTCATCAATAATCAGATAGGTTTTACAACCGATTTTGATGACGCACGTTCATCTACTTATTGTACAGCTGCAGCGAGTATTGTGCAGGCACCTGTATTTCATGTCAATGGTGATGATCCAGAAGCCGTGGTATTTGCTGCAGAATTGGCTATAGAATACAGACAAAAATTCAATAACGATGTATTTATAGACATGGTATGTTATCGTCGGCATGGTCACAATGAAGGGGACGATCCCAAATTTACCCAGCCTACCATGTATGAACTTATCGAAGCTCATAAAAACCCTCGGGAAATCTACCTTGCAAAATTGATTGAGAGAGGAGATGTTGATGCCAAAGTTGGGGAAGAACTGGAAAAATCCTTCTGGTCTGAACTTCAGGACAGGTTGGATATGGTCAAACAAAAAGTACTTCCGTACAAGTATCAGGAGCCCGAACAACACTGGAGACAACTCAAAAAAACCATCGATACTGCTGATATGGTCAATCCTGTCACAGGTGTCAGTAAAAAGGATGCAGACAAAATCCTGGCACACCTGATGGATTTACCAAAAGACTTCAACCCAAATTCCAAAATCAAAAGATTACAAAAATCAAAACAGGATCTCTTGGACAAAGGTTTGATTGACTGGTCATTCGGAGAGTTGATGGCTTATGGCTCTATCATGCTGGAAGGCAAAAACGTTCGTATGAGTGGGCAGGACGTCAAAAGAGGCACATTTTCTCACAGACACGCTGTCTTTTTTGATGAGAAAACCAATGCAGGTTACAACAGACTCAATACGATAGATGGTGCAAAAGGTAAATACCTGATTTATAATTCATTGTTGTCAGAGTTTGCAGTATTGGGATTTGAATACGGATATTCGCAGGCATCACCGGACCATCTGGTGATCTGGGAAGCACAGTTTGGAGATTTTTATAATGGTGCTCAGACTATCGTGGATCAATTTATCAGCGCCGGTGAAAGCAAGTGGCAGCGTATGAGCGGATTGATCATGTTATTACCTCATGGTATGGAAGGTCAGGGTCCTGAGCACTCAAGTGCACGAATGGAAAGATTCCTTCAGAACTGTGCTAACTTCAATATGCTGGTATGTCAGGTGACTACTCCTGTCAATTTATTTCACATGATCAGAAGACAGCTGGCATTGCCATACAGAAAACCGCTGATCCACATGTCTCCCAAATCCATGTTGAGACACCCTGAATGTGTAAGTACCATAGAAGAGTGTACAGGTACAACATCATTTATGGAAGTGATTCCTGATACCAAAGTCAAAAAAGCCAGTAGATTGCTCTTCTGCAGCGGAAAGGTGTATTATGAGCTGGATGAATATAGAAAAAATAACAATATCACAGATGTTGCCATAGTCAGGATCGAACAGTTGTATCCGCTACCTGAAGGGGAGATCAGATCGATCATCAAACAGTATGGAAAAGCAGAAGTATTCTGGGTACAGGAAGAATCTGCCAACATGGGTGCATGGAGTTACCTGATGAAGTATTTCAGAAAAGATCCTATAGAAGTGATAGCCAGAAATGAAACGGCTTCACCGGCCACCGGATTTAAAAAAGTACATGATCAGCAGCAGGAAGAACTCTTAAAAACAGCTTTCGGTGTTAAATAAAAAATATACAGCAATCCCGATCATCATAGGTTTACTTGTCGTGATGATGAACATAATATCCGACAATAAGTGGGTTGAAATTGTGACATTTTCTTTATTTTTTATTTCAACATTGATTCTAAAAAATAAAATAATTGAAGAAAACAAAGATTACGGAGTGCATATATATTACACATTGATGGTACTTTGCCTGATATTGATATTTACAAGGTGGTTTATATAACTTCCGATTACATCCAAGGAAAAAATCTCCCGGTTTGTGATTGATAACCTTTATATTCGGAAAACTTAATGCATAATTGTGCCTCTTCATAGGCTGATTTATAATAAAAAAGGACAATCAGTGCCGTCGTAATCATTAGCTGGTATACGGAACTCCAATATAAACTCATACCCAAAAAAATCATGATCACTCCTGTATAAATAGGATGCCTGATATATTTATATAAGCCTCCGGTATAAAGTCTGGCGGTTTCTTTTGGAGTAGGAAAAGCAGTCAGATTATGATTGAGCTGCAGGATGGAAACAAAACATACCGCAATACCTGAAATAAAAAGGATTAGCCCCGGTAACTTTAGGATTGTAAAAAGCTTCATTTCCGTTAATTCAGGATTCAGAATAAATAATGCAAATAGGGTAAATTGAGCTATTACATATGTATTGTCCTTTAGATTTTTGTGCAGCATGTTTTTTGATTTGGTTATATTATATACACCCTTCGTCGGCAAAACTGTAATATCCCATATCGCCTATGATCAGGTGGTCCATCACAGTAATATCAAACAGGGTCGCTGCTTCCTTGAGCTTTTGGGTGATATTGATGTCTTCCTTTGAAGGTCTCAGATTGCCGGAAGGATGGTTGTGACACAGCACAATTGATGTTGCCAGGTGCTCTAAGGCACATTTCAAAACGATCCTGACATCTACTACTACACTTGCTATACCACCACGCCCTATGAACTGTAAGTGTATCACTTTACAGGCTTTATTGCAGAGCAGAATCCAAAACTCTTCATGTGGCAGGTCGGCAATTATCGGATACAAAATATTAAAAGAATCTTTGCTTGAATTGATGACCGGTCGCTGCATCGGGTCTGTTTCTTGTCTCCTTCTGCCGATTTCGAGTGCTGCTATGATATTGATAGCTTTGGCTTCGCCGATGCCTTTGTACTTTTTGACGAGATCTTTGATGGTGATTTTGCCAAGTTCATTCAGATTATTATTGTAATCACGAAGGATGCGTTTGCTCAGATCCACAGCTGATTCACCAGGTGACCCTGAACCAAGGATGATGGCCAATAATTCAGAATCCGAAAGAGATTGCCTCCCTTTGGTCATCATTTTTTCTCTGGGCCGATCATCGATGGACCATTCTTTTATGGATTGGTATTGTGGAGAGTCAGACATAAGTTCTGCGGGTTTTCGAAAAAATTGTTTTATTTCACTTTACAAATAATGAGTTTTGGAGCATCATCAGAAAAGAATGTGCTTTCGAATCTTTAAGATTTTCATATTCCAATCCCAGAATTCGGCAATACCCATCCATCAAATCAAGAGGAATAATGTTTAGTGACGAATACATACTTCTATATTATCAAGGAAGCTCAAAAATAAGTATTTTATACTCAAAATAAATAGGATTTCAAAAATAGTTTAGCCATACTCTAAAGCTACTTTTTTCATCTGTTAGATTACCCGGATATTTTTTCGTGGTTGATCATTTTTTCACTAATGCTCTGTCAAGATAAATTTTTAATTTAAGTTGTGAGATATTTATGAATAGATCAAGGCAAAAAATGTAGCTGAACTGGGTAGTTCAGCGAGGCTTTTTAACGAAGAGATATATAAAAAGAGCCACAAATTATTTATCTGGACAGAGCACTAGCATCAATGCATTGCTGACTGGCCTCTCACCCTCATGATCCCATAGTTTGTTGTCACAGGGCATATTGACGACCCCTTTGTCCCTTAGATAAAAAGTTGTGGATCCACCACCATCCAGATTGAGTCCATTTTTACAACCTAACCATATAAGTACATCTGTAAGTTCATGCAATGATAAGCCCTGAGCAAGTGCATTGCGTCCGTCAGCTGTGATGAGTAAGGTTTCGTTTTCAGTCACACATACACATGTGCGCGGGTGCCTGTTGTTGTTAAATGGAGAGTCAAGGAGTGGTTGTTTTTGCGTATCCACCAGTAGGATAGGACCACATTCCATGACATTGGGAAAAGGAATATTTTCTTCCCACTTACCTTGACCAGGAATATCTCTTTTGAGAATGACAAAATTTTTATCATCATATGCAAAGGCTCCGCTTTGATTCTGCCCATAGATTCCGGGGCCTTTGTCATTGGCAGAAGTATCAGTCATGATCCCGTTAATGCGAATAAAATTGACACTTCCTCCTTTTTTCATGTTGAAGAAAGAACCATTGACAGCAGCCAGAGCTTCCTCTTTTTGCGCGATGGTGCTGGTTTTCAGGAGCTCATTTCCTGCCGTTCCGATTTTCCATTGGACATTTGAATTGCTTTTTGCAACACGTAGTATATGGATGTTTTGATTGGAATTGAATATCTGATTACTGTCAAAATGACAATGTGCATGGAAGACTCCATTGTACAAGGTGTCGTGGACCCACGCAGCATGAATAAAGGATATGGAATCCTGACTGATATTTTTCTGCCCGTATATGGTTAAAAATATGCCTAAATAGAGTAAAACCAAATTCCACCTTTTCATTATGTATCTATTTATTATGCTTCTTGATCACATCTTGAAATGCCTTGTTTTTCCTGATACGCTCATAGTAGAAAAATGTTTCGCCATCTATGCCTTTTGATCTGTTGTACGCCAATTTTTGGTCCAAAATATCCGGAGTAACGCTATCACCACTGCCTATTCCTACCAAAACCCCCGGGCTAAATATCAATTCCTTAAAATTGAAAGGTGCCAGATTTGTCATAGCCTGATCAAAAGACGCTTTGTAGTCATTGAAGTTGGTACGGTAAAGCTGAGGATGAAGATGATCTACGATATTGCGTCTCATCCATTCGGGCCAATCCTGCAGATAATTTTGCAAAGACCAGCTATATGGTGATGGAGACCATGACACCATTTGTTTGCCATTCAATGATTTAATATGTTTGAAGATATATTCTCCAAAATCGGATAATTTATTGGCACGCCATTGAAGCCAGTGGCTATCAAGAAAGTTTGATGGTGCTGTCCTACCTGTTTCAGTTTTGTATAGAGCGGTGACTGTCGCATTGTAGCCACCATTGGACGCCAATGCAGGAAGTCTGTCATCACCCTGGACTCCAGCAAGGTCAGGGTATTTCTGTACCACTTCCACCATCATTTTTTTAACGAACTGCTGTACATCAGGATTGAAGGCGTCCAACCAATAAAATTTATTTTTTTCAGTAATGCTGCCAGCGGCATCCCTTGAAGCCCAGGAAGGATATTTGGCTATCAATGCTCCGCCAGTATTGTCTCCGTACACTGAAGCAAAACCATATTCAAACCATGCTACTACGTTGATGCCGTGCGGTTTTGCAGCTTCTATCATCTCAGCCAGAGGGTCTCTGCCCGTATATTTGGGATCTATTTCTACACCCATATATTCCTTCATCACCTGACTTTTATATTTGGTCTTTGCATCATTGTAAGTGACTACAAAAATGGTATTGATGCCGATGTCTTTACAAATGTTGATGCATTCAGCAATATTTGCTTTGGAAGCAAACACATCACTGCCTACGTCACTGACCCAAACTCCACGAACAACTTTTCGGGTAAAATCGCTGGTGTTGTAATTGCCGATTTTTACAGTATACGTTTTAACGATCTGATCATCATATTTGACTGTAAAAACGACTTCTTTACTGAAATCTGTGACAGAATTTGGGTCGGGCAAGATAGATATGGGTACTATTTTTGAAGGGAAAGTAATTTTAAGTTTATACTTTTTGCCCGGTATTTGATTTTGAGTCAGACCTATATAATCGTTTCCTGCTTGCGATAGTTTGATATTAGCTCCTGAGTTGTCTTCATTGAGTACCTGAACGCTTTCAATGATATACCTTGCCGGATTGGTAGCTTCTTCGTTAAGAGTGAAAGTATAGGATTTCTTTATTGCGCTGGTATATTGTATTTCAAATACTACAGGGTTTTTAAAATCAACAGACTTCGATATATCCGGTGTGATACTTAGTGGTGTGATTCCATTTGGAAAAACAAACTGTACCTTGAAAACTTTACCGGAGATACCATCATTTTCTACCAGGGCATCTATTCTGGTATTATTGATGTTGTAATTGACATATAGTGGTTCGTTATTGATACTTAAAACCCTGATGCTGTCGATGACAAAATTTTCAGGATTGTCAGAAGGCATTTCAGTTTTTTTACATCCTGATGTCAATGCTGAAAAAGACAAAACCAATCCTATTAAAATTTGAAAAACTCTCACTCTTTTATGATTTATTAATTTATTTAAAATTGGGGCTTTACCAATTATTGATAATGACCCCATGATTTATGGATTTTATTAAAAATGTTAGCATCGTCAAAATAACAAATTAATATAAATCCTTCATTAACTACTCTTATTCTACCTCATACACTACAAACCCATTCTGCGCTGACAGGCATGCTAATCTAAGTTTACCGGCAGCAGTAGTAGCAAAAGTTGTTTGACAGTAATAGTCACCCAATTCTCCGGATATACCGCCAAGTCCGACATCTATTTTCTGTACATCATTCCAGATTGTAAATTTAGAATTGGCCAACTCAGAATTGATTTCAGTAATACTGCTTCTGTATCCTTTTTTGGTAACATCCAGCAGAACAAATTTGCTGGCCTTAGGATTAGCAGCATTGGTTGACCAGGAGAATACTCCCCACATGATGTACTTACCACGATTGTGTTCAAATGCTTTCATACCCACCGAAGAACCATTGACCAATGCACCTGAGAATGCAGCCGGGCTGCCAAATGAGCTATTTAATATCGTAGGTGTAGATGTGCCTGAGTTGTAAAAGAACTCATTGGAGTTGGGAATCGGGAGCAATTCGATATTTGGTCCGTCACCTACACCAGAAGTAACTAACCCATTCATCTTTTGATTGGATGTAAAGGCTGTGACTTTTTGACCTGCTAAAACTGATGCTAGTGGAATAGTAACGCTATATATGACCGGATCTTCTTTTGGACTTTTGCGCAATGGAGCCCTATCCACAAAATATGCTATAATATTTGCTCCTTCTAATTTTACATGGAAATTTTGAATGATGCCACCAGAAGGTAGAGGGATTCTTGCCACTTCAACAGGAGAATCACTGGGTCCGGTAGATGGCCAGGCGCTGACCACCACATCTCCTGCCTGCCAAGGATTATTGCAACCAAGTAAAACTGTTCCTACATTTTGCAGGATCTTAAAACTCGCATTTTTGCCATCAGCATATGTCGTCTTAAGATCTGTTGGCTCTGCAGAAGGTGTGGCAAGGTTGTATTTTTTTATCCCATCACCATAAGACACAAAAGCGAATTCTCCTTTGGAATCAAGTGCTATGGATGTCTCTGATTTGGTGGCGAAAATGCCCGGTCTCATCGATGCCGCAAGTGAACGATCCATAAGTTTAGTGATTTTGGTAAACCCATAATCCTCCACTTTTACAGAATAAGTTTTAGAAGAACCTCCATTTTTTACTGTGATGGCTTGAGGATTGGTGAAGTCCAATGCTTTTTCACCACCGACAATGATAGCAGTGGATGGTGTTAAGGTGATTTTTGGTGTGATAGCTGTTAAGCTGGTTCCCTGAGCTACTCTCACACTAATTCTTCTTACATCTTCTTCTATGACGGTCTGCTGAGCTCCTGTGATCGTAATAGCTGTTATTACGGGAGCTTGAGGTGCCTGCTCGATGATGTTTACCGTAAATTTACGACTGACAGCTTCTGTAAATTTGATAGTAAATGTTTTTGCAACCGAAAAATCAATCGAATCTGCCACTGAAGGAGTCACTGATACAGGTGTGATGCCAGACGGGTATTGAAACTCAATTTTGAATCTTTTTCCATCATTACCATCATCAGGAACTATGGCGTCTACAGTAGATTCGTTTTCATTTACTTTGGTAATGGTAGATTGAGCGTTGAGGTCTTCACCTTTCGTAGTTAGGACTTTTACTTTTTCTACGACATACTTTGAAAGATTAGGATCTACTACTTCAGGTTCTTCTTTTTTACATGACTCAAAGACAAGCATAAAAGAAACAAATCCTATAAGCAGAATGAACGGGCTTTTAATTTTTGTGAATTTTAGAAATAAATGGAACATGATTTTAATGTTTTTAAAAGTGATTAAACAAGTATTTTTAGTTAATTATATACTACTAATAAATAATCTTTTTTATCGCCATTTTCTGCAAAGACGGAAAATCGGAATGGTTTTGATAAGTCTGTATTCCCTTTGAATGCCGGTACGATAACTGATGATGTAGGTACCACTATATTGACCCGCATCTGAGAAAATGATGCGTCCTGCAGTGGTGGTATTTTAAACTGTATTTCACCCTTTACCAGATCATTGGATACAGGGGCATAAATTTTTAGTGGTTCTTTGGCGTATGCCAGAGAGATGCTCAAAATGGTGTTGTTGGTACTTTGTGGAAATACCTGTTCTTTTTGGCAGCCAAACAATAATAAAACTGCTGCTGCCACTATTCCGAAAAGATGTTGCTTACCAGCCATTTGGTTGTGTTGTTATTTTAGAGTTATTATTCAATTCACCGATAGGGTATGGAAATCTGTCAAATCTGTCAGGATAAATTCTTGTGTTGATATCTACTTCCACACGTTGGTATTTAGATTTACCATCAGCTAGTTTTGTTATCATGGCTCCATGAAATTTTTTTCCATGAAGTACAGATGATGCAAGTTTCCACCGTCTCAGGTCCCAGAATCTATGGCCTTCCAGTGCCAGCTCGAGCATGCGTTCGCGTACAAGTTCTGCTTTCGTATCAGATTTGAGAGATGTGACATCTCGCTGCAGTGATCTGTTGCGAACCTTAAGAATCCACTGCTCGGCATCAGATTTTCTGTTGAGATTGATATACGCTTCTGCCAGTATGAGATATACTTCCGCCAACCTAATCTCTATACAATCCTGATCACTTTTCCTGTAAGCCAGGTCAAAATTGAGATTGGATTCATCACCTAACTTTCTGAAATAGTAGCCTGTGACAGTTGTATTGGGATATGGCGAACTGTTGTAGGCAAGAAATCTGTCCAAACCATTACCTACAGCAGTGTTTTCTCCAACCCAGGTCTGAATCTTTCTCCCTTTCCATGGTGCACCATTGTATAGTATAGTAGCATAAAATCTGCTTTCTCTATTGAGGTACATGGTAGAGTCGAATGGCAATGCCGGACTGAATTCCGTCCCATTTTCCATTAAAAAAGCATCTACTAATTCCTGTGTGGGGCACAATCTGCCGCCCTTGCCCTGAATATCTCCGCTTGGAGCTATCATTTCGTCCATCCCATGAAATAATCCATTAGTATGCTTATATTTTTTCACCAGAATGTGTTCTTTGCTTTTTCTGTTTTTGTCATTCAGAAAGATGTCTGAATAATTTGCTTCAAGTTCAAATCCACCTTCATCTATCACTTTTTTTGCAGCATCAGCTGCCTTTTGCCACCTTTCGGCATAAAGCATGGCTCTTGCCTTCATGGCAAGTGCTGCCCATTTTGTCACTCGGCCTTCATCAGTATTTACCGCCCATGAAGCAGGCAAATAGGTTGCTGCAAAATCAAAGTCAGTTTCAATAAAATCCCAACATTCCTTTTCATTGTTGATGGACATTTCTACAGGATCATTGAGTGACTTTTTGATGATAAATGGACCGTGGCTCCGGTAATTCAGGAAAAAGATATAAGCCCTGAAAAATCGGACTTCTGCTTCCATTCTTAGACGCACAGGTTCTGAGAACTTGGAAGAGTATTTCTGAAGATCATCCAGAAATTCAAGAATTCTTCGATTCCAGGCATAAGTATTGGTCCATACACCAAAATGATTGGCCGCTACAGACGTATAACCATCCTGTGTCATGATGAGATTGGCAGTTCCTTCTCCAGGAGAATTGGACGAATATTTGGCGATATCCGTCAGTCCATCAGCCATAGTAGCATCGCTGCCAATGGGTTTATTTCCAAATATAAAATATTCGTTAAAGATCCTGTAAAATGAATTGATATAAAGATTGACACTTTGTTCGTTTTCCCATACTGCGATTTCATTGTAACTATTAGTAGGAACAAAATCTATCGTATCAGAACAACTTCCAAAAAGTATCGATAAAATGATAATATACTTTTTCATATCCTTTTTAAATTGAAAGATTTATACCAAAATTAAATACTTTCTGCTGCGGATAAAATCCATTATTGACTGTTGGTGCCTCAGGGTCTATATACTTTAGTTTGCTTAGAGTAAGCAGATTTGTACCACTGAAGAATACATTCAATCTTGTCTGCCCAGAATATTTATTGGGCTTCAGCTTGAAGGAATAAGAAACTTCCACTGTCTTTAATCTGATGTATGATGCGTCTCTCTTCCAGAAGTCAGTGGATAAGTTATTGTTAAATGGTGTGATTGTGGTCAATCTGGGAAATTCTGTAATATCTCCTTCTTTTTGCCAGGTATTTTCAAGAATGAAGTATGGTGTGTTTGCGCCCCATTTAAATGGTTGCGTAAAGAATGTTCCGTCAGAAAATCCTGCACCCAGATACTCTCCGGTGAGCATTAAATCGGTACGTGTTGCGCCTTGAAAAAATGCACTTACTGACAGGTTTTTATAACTGGCGCTTAGGTTCAATCCGGCAATGACTTCCGGTATAGGGCTTCTTCCTATCCATGTTCTGTCCGCAAAATTGATCACTCCATCTCCATTCAGATCTTTGTATCTGATGAACCCGGGTTTTACTTCATAGGTAGTAAGTGCTGCAGATGCTATTTCTTCATTACTCTGAAAAAGTCCATCTGAAACCCAGCCAAGGACTGAACCAATTGGTTGACCGGTTCTTCTTTGCCATGGTGGAACATTGGGGCTTTCATCTGTTTCCAGATATTTGTTTCGCGAAAAAGTCACATTGGCGGAAATCTGGTAGTTAAAATCTTTGTTGACTTGTTTGCGATGGGTTACGATTGCCTCAAAACCCCGGGCATCCATTTTACCTGCATTCACAATGGAAGGAAAATTACCACCAACAGAAGGTGGAAAAACCCCGGCCACACTTTGAAGGATATCAGTAGTCACTTTGTAAAATGCATCAAATTCAATCGCAAACATACCATCCAGAATATCTGCTTCAAAGCCTCCATTATAAGTCACTGTTTTTTCCCATGTAATGTCATAACTTGGCACTGCTCCGGTCAAAAGATCGAGATAAGCATTGTCTCCAAAAATCACTTCCGGTTGTGTGGACAAATTAAATCGTTTCAAAAAACGGAAGTCTCCGATATCGTCATTTCCCAAAAGTCCTGCCGATGCTCTAAGCTTTAATCTCGAGACATATGGAGTCAGGTTTTGGAAAAATTTTTCCCTGCTGACATTCCACCCCAAAGAGACAGCCGGAAATACTCCGAGTCTGTTGCCTTTTGAAAATCTGGATGACCAGTCAGCCCTCCCTGTAAATTCTGTCATATACTTGTCATTGATCACATAGCCTACTCTTGATACAAGCCCTCTTGTACCTCTTTGCCCCCTGCTTCCGTAAAGACTGTTGGTGATATACTGTGTCGCAAAATTCAATTCCGGAAGCGCTGTTAATGGAAGATCCTGTGCCGCCACTCCAAAAGTTGATGTTTTTGTGCTTTGCTCTTCAAAAAGTACAAGTGCATTGAGCACATTTTTACCAAAAGTTTTATTGTAATCTGCTGACATCTGTGTAGTGATCCTATGGTAATCATTAAATCCTTGAGACAGCTCATTTTTATTGCTTGCAATATCTTTTGACATCAACCTGTCAAAATAGACCAATTCCCTCTTGGCATATTCCCAGGTAGCCAGTCTTTGCGGTATCTGAAAGTGTTTTGCCAGACTGTTTTCATAGTCATAAGACAGATTGGCTTTCAGACTGAGTCCTTCCAATCCGGGAATTTTGTACTTAAAACTGACGGTAGATTGAAAGATTTTTCGTTTCTGGTTATAGAATCCTGATTGATCTCTTGCCACGATAGGATTACCCCAGCCCAAAGCTGTACCATCAGGCAAATTTGGCAAGGATGTAGGTCTTGCCAGGATGGAATAAAAAATGACATTTTTATAATTATTTATCGTAATATCCTGTGAGCCTGGTGAGGTTCCCGGCTGTTTTCTTTCTTCAACACGACCAGCGATATTTAGAGCTACATTGAAGTTTGGATTTACTTCATACTCTACATTGGACCTGAGATTGATTCTGTCAAAAGAAACACCCTGGATGATTCCGTCCTGATGCAGGTAAGCTGCGTTGTTAAAAAATTTTAGTTTGCTGTTTCCGCCATTGATATTCAGGTTTTGATATGCTTGTGGTGCAAACGGTTCGAAAATCAATTTAGTCCACTCTGTGTTTCCCAATATACCTGCAGGGTCCCCATTTCGTATTTTTTCGATATCTGAAGGGGTGTAATCCAGAGCGAGTCCGTCGAGTTCCCTTGCTTTGTTGTGCCACAATGCATAGCCTACACCATCAGGGTATTCAGGAAAAGCTGTATTTTTTGATATGCTGTATGTACTTGTAAAATTTAGATTGATTTTTTGACTTTCTTTTCCCGATTTTGTGGTCACCATGACTACCCCATTGGCAGCTCTGACACCATACATGGCAGCTGATGCGGCATCTTTCAGAATAGAAATGGATTCTATTTCATTAGGATCTAGATTGTCAAATGGCCGCTCTACACCATCCACAATGATCAGCGGAGCTCCTGACCCTGTAGGAGAACTCCGTCCTCTTATAAAAAATTTAGCAGAATTCTCGCCGGGTACACCACTTTGTTGCCTGGTGATGACTCCCGGTAATCTTCCGGAAAGCATAGTAGTCAGGTTGTCCACAGGTTTTTGAGAAAGCTCCTTACTGCTGAGTGATGCCACAGAACCTGTCAGGTGAGCTCTTTTTTGAACACCATAAGCGACAACTACAATTTCTTCAATTTTTGTACTTTCTACTTCAAGCTTTAGATCAATTTTCGATTTTCCGGCGACAGGCATTTCGACGGTTTTATACCCAATAAATGAAAAAACCAGAACACCATTTTCAGGTACTTCGATTTCATACTCCCCATTAAAATCTGTTATTGTTCCTTCGCCGGTGGCTTTTACCAGCACAGTCACACCTATGGCAGGTTGATCATTTTCATCAGTGATGATCCCTGAGACTTTTTTTTTCTTTGATCGCCTTCACATTTGAAGCAGTCTTAGATGGAGTCAAGTTGGTATTTACATCTTGTTTTTCCTCAGTTTGTGACGATGTTTTGATGACATAATGCTGATTGCTGATTTTCGAAAAAGTGAGCTTAACTGGCTTTAGGATTCTATCTAATTTGACATCAAGTTTTTCTTCCCAATTGGTGTAAGGGCCTAACTTTAGTCCGGCAACTAAAGCATCATCATAAATAAACTCTACTTTGTATATATCCTGAATATCTCTCAACGCTTTTTTGATATCCGTCATTTCCTGAGCAAATGCTGAGAACCCAAAAAACAAAAGAAAAATAAAACTGATAATAGATCTATTTTTTATCATAACCTGGAGTTATTTAAATGTAATTAAAAGCGTTTTGTCCTTTTTTATAATTTTTATATCAAAAGCTTCTTCAAGGGCTTTCAGCAACAGGCTGAGATCATCAGCAGGTAAGACTCCTGTAAATGACTTGTCCTTCAATGATTTGTTTTTCAAAACATAACCCCAACCATGTACTGCTTTAATGTGATTTAAAACTTCTGTAACCGGTGTTTTATCGTAAATGACTTTATTGAATACCCATGAATCAATAATTTGTGATGCCACCTTATTTTTTGAAATCGTTTTATCAAGCACATCATACTGTATATAATCACCCGGATGCATGTGAATCACGGGCAAGTCGGGCAAATTATTTAGTTTTACCTTCCCTTCCCTAAGATATACTTTAGTTTTGTTTTCTCTGGAATACACATTAAATGTTGTTCCTGTGACTTCAACCGTTCCTGAATTGGTGTGGACCAGCATTTTATGGTATATACCTGATGTCTTTTTCTTTTTAACCTTAAAATTGGCTTCACCCGTAAGTGCAATTTCCCTGTTTTTTTGAAATAAACCTGAAGACCAGACTTTAATGGATGAGTTGGCATTAAGTGTCACCATACTGTTGTCCGGAAGGATTACAGAAGCTATCTGATCATATCCTGTACTGTAGGTAAATGTTTCTTCATCCTTAAAAAGATTGGAAATCAAAACACCTGTTAGAATTAATAATGATGCAGCAGCAATGCCCCAAAAGACATTTTTTAACTTGGATGTATGAATTTTTCTACCTGTAGTACGTGAAATAAATACTTCATGATGTTTATTCGAAAGTGCAGCCCATAAATCCTCAGCGTCAACAGGATGCAGCATAGCCTGATCAGGTTGTAATGCCTGAATCAGCAATTTTGCTTCTCTCACAGCCTGACTTTTTTCTGGAAAAATCTGTATTAGTTCATTCCAGAAAGTGATATCTTCCTGATTGGGATTGCAAACATACCTGACAAAATCATCATCCGCAGCAAAATCTTTTGCAGTAAAGGATTTGTACTTATTGAGTTGTGGTTGATTCATGAACTACACTTAATAATGCTATATCAGAATCTATTTTTGAATGATCAGCTTTTTGCTGAAAAGACCTCCATCTGTCTGCAGAGAAATGAAATAGACTCCATTTTGGTAAGCACTTACATCCATTAAGGTCTGTGAATTTTCTACAGGAACTGTTTCGATCATTCTACCATTAATGTCATATACAACTACTCTTTTGATTTTGTAATCAGATACAATATTGAACAATCCGCTAGTTGGGTTTGGGTACATTTTGAAAGCGGACACATTATAGTCCCAGGCAGCCGATGTTTTATCTCCATATTTTTGAAGTATAAATCCGTTACCCGCTGAGTACGCCATCGCCCATACATTACCGAGTGCATCAGGCAAGATGGCTAACCCTACACTTGCATTTCCATTAGAAATATTTCCTAAATTTACTGAGTGAATAAGTCTGTCTGCAAAAGGAGTGGCTATCAAATCTTTGAGTGCATCTCGTATATTTGCCCCCGTTGTAATATCTACAACATAAAGGAAGTTTTCAACAGGGCTTGATTTAGTATGTACATAACCAAGCAGTCTTTGATTTTTATAGGTAAAAACCTGAGCATACATTGCCCAACTTGGAAAGTATACTCCGGGTTTTATCCATTCCAGGACTTTAAAATCTTTATCCAGAAGAGCCATACCCATAGTCGGTCCACTTGCCAGAAACATATCACTTTGAGGAACTCTTGTGATTCGGGCAAAGTTGACATTCATCACACTGTCTAATGTAACAATGTTTGGTGTTTTATCAGAAATACTGTCTCCTTTCATTTTCCAGATATAAAAATTCTTGGTGCCATGACCTGAAGCAATAAATAAGCCATCTGTAAGAGGATCTCCCACGATAGAAAATGCATCACCAAGCCTTGTGCTTGCTGGTGCTTGAAACTCGAGCAACACTTTTGGTTGTGCGTCTTTATTTGCCCAACCATACAATTTGAATATACTTCCCGTGGCATTGACCATATTACTTGCAAATACTTTTTTACCTACAGAAGTTAGGTCTGACAAAGGAAATGTACCACCGGTGATGATTGTAGTGTTCATGGTTTTGGGGTCATCATCAGGTTTGGTGACATCCCAGTAATAGATGATATTCCCTCCGGTTCGTGTGGCGACAAAAACGTTTTCGCCATTAAATCCGGCTCCTCGGGTATTACCGGCATTATCAATGATAGCCGGTAGTTTGTTGGCAAATTTGGATTTATCTATAATAGTAGCTACAGGTTTTATAGATGGTTTTACAACATTGCCGTATTGCTGGAGGATAAAACCATTTCCTGCTGAATAACTGAGAGTCAGTAAATTGCCTGCATCATCGGGCAAAATATCCACACTTACACTTGCATTACCATTGGCGACATTACCCAAATTGGCAGAGTGTATGATTCTGTCAACTGCTGGTTTGGTCCCTATATTTTTAAACGCACTCAATGTAGTACTGTCACTACTGATATCCAGTACATAGGAAAAATTTTCTACCGGACTTGTTTTGACATGCTGATATGCCAGCAATCTTTTTCCTTTATAAAATACTACCTGAGCATACATAGGCCAACTTGGGAAATATACTCCGGGTTTTACCCATTCAAGCACTTTGAAGTCCTTGTCGAGAAGTGCCATGCCCATAGAGGAACCACTTGCCAAATACATATCGCTTTGAGGTACTTTGGTAATTCGGGCAAAGTTGACATTCATCACACTGTCTAATGTAACAATGTTTGGTGTTTTATCAGAAATACTGTCTCCTTTCATTTTCCAGATATAAAAACTTTTAGTCCCATGACCTGATGCAACAAGGAGTCCGTCAGTAGCAGGGTCTCCAATGACAGAAATGGCGTCACCAAGTCTTACATTGGTGGCAGGAGCCGGAAATTCAAGTAATACTTTTGGTTGGGCTTCTTTGTTTGACCACCCATATACTTTAAACATGTTGCCTGTGGCATTGACCATATTGCTCATAAATACTCTTTTACCAACCACAGTAAGGTCAGAAACTGCAAAAAGACCACCAGTAACTCCCGTCATGTCCATTGTTTTTGGATCGGTATCCGGCTTGCTTACATCCCAGTAATAGATAATATTACCACCGGTACGGGTAGCAACAAAGACATTTTCGCCATTAAATCCGGCTCCTCGGGTATTACCGGCATTGTCAATGATAGCCGGTAGTTTGTTGCCGGCTTTTGACTTATCTACCAGTGTAGTGATCGGATTGAGAAGAGTTGATTGACTGATAAGTTGTCTGCTTCCTGCCAATAGAACTAATAAAACTAGAATTTTGTAAAACTTAAGCATCTTTAATGATTTAAATAGGGATAAAAATTGGTTCATCACTATATAATACAGGAAGATGCCACAATTATCCCTTTTTTAGGGGAAAATTTTTATAAAACCTTAAATGGATGTGATTTTATACCAATTTATCAATGCCATAGAAACCAATAGATTTTATTTCTCTTCAAAACCTAATGTCGAAATCACAAAATATCTTTACAACCACAAAATTCTGATGGCAAAGGACATTCTTCAGGGTCATAATGACAAAACTCAATATGCCAGGTGCCGTTTTTGCCTGGAATAAGAGGATGATGTTCATTAAGTTCATCCCTCATAAGCTTATACTTCCACCTGTTTGGTAATTTATCTACAAAGCATGGTGAGTAATTATATTTATTCCATAAGTTCAAAAATTCAGGAACCAAAATGTCAAAGTGCTTATCTTCCAATTTTTCCAAAGGTGGAAAATATTCTTTAGGAATACCAAAGTGGTAAGCCATAGTTGGGTGGTCGTTTTCAAATAAGGATTCAATACTTTCCATTTCTTCAGCAAAATCCATGTGTTTACTGACATCAGGTTTTTGGTCTTGTGCTTCTCTGAGCATCTCAATAAGTTGAGTGATATATTTGTCCATAGATTAACTTAGCTTTTGCTGGAGTCACGTAGTTTAAAATCAATAAAAAAGTTTGCCATTTTTCATTGCCAACTTTTCGTATAATTGCTCAATGGCTTTATACAACATTTTGTAGGTCGAACTGACTTCTATTTCCATGATTTCAGAAATTTCCTGATATGACATTCCTTCATAAAATCTTAGATAAATGCACTCTTTCTGGCGACGTGGTAAATCCTCAACCACCTGTGACAGTTCTCTGATACGGATCATGGTGATCTCGTCTTCTATGATCTTGTCTTCAGCTGAATATTCCAGATTAAAGTCCGTATCAGATACTATTAAGTCTGAATATCTTTGTTCTGCCCGTAGTTTTTTAAATATTTCTGTTCTTAATGACTTAAAGAGGTATAGTTTGATTGAGTTGGTGATATTTATCTTATTGTATTTTGTCAAAAGGGTTATAAAAACCTCCTGAATGGCATCCTTGGTCAACATACTGTCAAGACATATTTTGAAACCATAATTGTACAGCATGTTACTATAAGAACGGAAAATGTATTCATACGCATCTTTGCTTCCTGATCTGAAATCATTCCACAACGTTTCGTCATCTGAATACCTGTAATACATAAGTTTTATGTAGGGCTTTAAGAATTATACGACGCAATTTTAAAGCAATTAATTTAAAATCAATAATTATTTAGATTTTTTTATACCATCAAAATTTAATATTTACATTTACGGCATTTCTTTTGATAAAAATTAAAATGAAGCCAGAAAAGTGATGAGAATTATAATCTTGTTTGCCTTATTTCAGACTCAATTTTTACTTCATGGCCAGATGACCATCTGTGGTAACAAGTCCTACCCGCCTCTGACTTTCTCCGCTACTGTAAAAGAAAAATTGGAAATCGACCTAACTGCAGCAAAAGCAACCTATGAGAAGGATGTCAAAAATGCTGAAGCCATCATATGGTATGGCAGGAGATTGGCATATTTGGGCAGGTATGATGAGGCCATTGAGATATTTACCAAAGGGATTTTGCTGCATCCATACGATGCCCATATGTTCAGACACAGAGGCCACAGATATCTGACCACAAGATGTGTGGATAAAGCTATTTCTGACTTTATCAAAGCCTCATACCTGATTAAAAATCAAAAAGACGAAATCGAACCGGATGGTATGCCCAATGCAAAAAACATACCCACAAGCACTCTTCAATCCAATATATGGTACCATCTGGGGTTAGCGTACTATCTCAAAAAAGATTTTAAAAAAGCCGAAAAAGCGTACAAGGAATGTCTTAAAGTCTCAAAAAACCCTGACATGTATGTGGCCACTGCCAACTGGTATTACATCACCCTCAAGGAACTCAAAAAAGAAAAGACCGCTTCAAATCTCCTGGCAACAGTGCACAAAAATATGGAATTGATAGAAAATGAAGGTTATCTCCAGATTTTATTATTGTACAAAGGAGGCCAAAACGCAGATGCTCTGCTTGATAATCTTTTAAAGGACAGCAATGCCCTGAACAATGCCACTACCGGATTTGGCCTGGGAAATTATTACAAATTGAGTGGCAAAATAAATAAAGCTAAAGAAATATTTAATAAAATAATTTCAGTTAACCAATGGGGTAGTTTTGCCTATATGGCTGCGGAAATATGGACAGATTGATTCCAATGACTTCTTAGCTGTGTGTAAAGATGTGGTATACTAAAGGTTTAATTTATGTAAAGACAATTTATGAATGGTCGTAATGAAAGTCTTGACGCCTTAAGAGGAATAGCCATCCTTGGTATGGTATTGAGTGGTAGCATAGTCTACAGTGATATGATGCCTGGCTGGATGTTTCACGCACAGGTGCCTCCACCATCGTTTAAGTTTGACCCTTTAATCGCTGGAATTACCTGGGTAGATTTGGTTTTTCCATTTTTTCTGTTTGCTATGGGGGCAGCTATGCCCCTGGCACTCAACAAGTATATTCAGCAAATTTCAGGGCCAGTTCCTGTGATAAAATTGGCATTTAGAAGATTTATACTGCTTACTTTTTTTGCATTGTTTTCTCATCAGATGAAGGCGTGGATTCTGGCAGAAAATCCGGGAATTGCTGAACATCTTATGTCAATGGCGTCGTTTGGCCTATTGTTCGCTGTTTTTTATGAGTCAAAAAATGCAAAAAGTATCCAGCTTGGAATCATGATTACGGCTTTGATATCAGGAACAGTCATGATGGTATTCTGGCACCAAAATTATAAAGGTTTTGATCTGTACAAAAGTGATATCATCATCATGTTGCTGGGCAATATGGCGCTATTTGGCACACTGATCTACTACTTTACTCATGACAAACCATTGCTCAGGTTGGGCATTTTGCCATTGATTTTTGCTGTGTTTGTGGCATCTAAAGAACCTGCATCCAGTTGGACAAAAGAACTGTTTAACTTCAATAACATAGCAGGATATAAATTTGATTGGGTGTACAGATTTTATTTTCTAAAATATCTCTTTATCGTAGTGCCTGGCACCTATGCAGGAGAGTGGATGCTCAGATACAGATCATCAGAGACAGCAGTGTCAGGTAAGCCTCAATTATCTTTGGTATTTATTTCTATATTGCTGATCGTATCCAATTTGATAGGATTGTACATGAGAATCCCGGAGATCAATGTTTTGATCTCAGTTATACTTTGTGGTATTTCTTTATTTATCATCCGTAAAGAAAATATCACTGGCAGTATGCAGCGGTTTGTACAAGCTGGAAGTTATGCTTTGATCCTTGGTCTTTTTCTCGAAGCATATGAAGGGGGCATCAAAAAAGATGTGTCTACTTACAGTTATTACTTTGTCACTTCAGGGCTAGCATTTTTTTGTCTGATTTTATTTAATATGATATCCGATACCAGGATATGGAAAAATCCCATTCACTTCCTGGCACTTACCGGTAAAAACCCCATGGTAGCTTATGTAGCCGGCAGTTTACTGTTGATGCCTTTGATGGCAATTACCGGCATTAAGTCATTTTGGGAGGCTATGAGCCAAAACGCAATAATGGGAACTCTGAAAGGAATCATTTTTACCTTGGCGGTAGCGGTAATTACTATATATTTTGTACGAAGGAAGTGGTTTTGGAAGACTTGAAGAAGAAAGCTGATTAAAAGCTAACTTTAATTAATCTAAACGGAATTGATATAATATTACAATTACTTCCCGTACCTATAATCCACGACGACATCCCCCGCATACAATTTGCCTTCTCTGACAGAAAACTTCATATCAGAAGGTACGAGTACCAACATAGTAGATGATTGGCCAGCAACAGGAAAAGAAAATTTGCCGGATACATTCTTGCCGATGATTTTTCTTGTGTTCAGGTCGTAAAGATGAAACTTTCTTTTTTCGAGATCAATAGTCACATTCTTGTTTGTATCGTATGGATTAAAATATAAATAAGTGTCATAACTTTTTTGATTGGCAAAAAAGTCAGCAATGGTACAGTTGATCTGCAGGATTTCATGCACATTGGTTGACTTAATAATTCCTCCAAAGAAACCCACATGCCCACTGCCATAGACAGAAAACATCGTTTGTGGGGGCATATTGGGATACCATAACGGGCCGTCTCCTTGGGCAAATGGCGTAATTCCCTTAAATTCCGGATATATGGATTCCTTGATAACGCCTTCATAAGCGATGACATCTTTGGTTACTGTTTTGTGTTGTGGTATGGCCTGGAGCGAATCAGGCATCTCGTACGGGTAGCAAAATCTGGCAGCATTGGATGCATTGAGCGCCCACTTGCCCACTGCGTTACTGTAGCTCTGATCATATCGGACCATGGCAGACAAAGGCAACATCAGGTCAAAAGTATTCATCAGGAAACCGTAGCCACCATTATGCACCGTACTGCCTGCCAAACCACTCACATCATAGCCTCCCCAATTATCTGCCAGCACACCCCAACCCTCGCGACCCACAGCACTACCGTCAAATGTCCAGTCCAAAAATCTGTTGAGATCATATTCTGTTCCATGTTCCGCATTAAGTCGGGCAGCAATCTGGGCTGCAATGGGCATCATAGCCTCATAAAAACGATTCTCCTTTTGGTTGTATAATACATTTATCGCGTTTTTGGCCGCTTTGAGATATTTGGGATTTTTGAATTTTATCCAAGCTGAGTACAAAATAAAGGCATATCCGCCTGCCACATCTTCCTGCGTAGGGATATGGTTTTTGTAGCCCTTCATTTCTTTAAAATCAAAATAGGAATAACTGTAATTGTTACCCATTACAGAATCTGATTTGTAAAATTGGTCCGCTATATTCAACAGGATATCGTCAAACTCCTTTTCGTCATTGTATTTATCTGCGATACAATAAAACAATACATTGTTGTGCACTTCATACCAGAAATCATACCCGTAACCACCACCGATATGAGCACCTTTATTGGTGAAATTTTGAATGACATTCCAG
This sequence comes from Saprospiraceae bacterium, assembly GCA_016718205.1. Taxonomy (GTDB): domain Bacteria; phylum Bacteroidota; class Bacteroidia; order Chitinophagales; family Saprospiraceae; genus OLB9. The sequence goes on along the minus strand of JADKEB010000013.1, from coordinate 45,872 downwards.
CCATTGTCTTTAGCAAAATAATTACGTAACATACGTACATAATTGCGCCCACTCTGATTACTTTTATCTATTCCTACCATTGTTGCACCCAAAACGGCGCCTAAAGCTCCCAAAGCTTCATGGTTTTCACCATTATTGACCGCAGCACCCATTCTGATATCGCCCAGTGCGGTGTATATACCAAAGGTAGTATCCGGAAAATTTCTTTTCATGCCATCCAGCCAGATCAAAGGAAGAAATGGTCCTTTCTGATTAAAATCAAAAACATACTTATCAAAGTCGAGTGCTGTTTGTTTCCAGTCGCGATATTTGTATGGTTTTGGATGGAAAGGCATTTTATCCACCCTTGGTATCATGCGCTGTGTTACCGGATTTCCTGATGGCATAAACTTCGAAGAAGCACATGAAGATAAAAGCAGTATAAAAAAATATAAAAAAATGTATCGTGACATATTAAAATAGTGATTGATTAAGAATTACTTCTCGCTGAAATAGTTGCTAATTCAGCGATTTCCAGACTGCTGAGTCCTGATTCGAGACTGGCCATTAATGTGTGAGAAGAATCTGATACTTTTTGAAGAACATCCAATAATGAGGATTTGACACAATCGGCATACACTTCCTGTTTTGAACGTCCTAAACTGAATCTTCCGGTGATCATTTCGTCTGCCTCATATTGGATGCCTCCGGACCGAACAAATTGTTTATCTTTTGATATGTTGATATCGGATATACCCCAGCCCGCCGGCCTTGATTCGTCGGTTGCGCTTGCTACAAGTTCAGCATGAAGGCATTCAAAAAACGGATTTGATAGTAGCTTTTCTTTGGATTGTTCGTTAACCAGTACTTTAACTTCAGCTGAAAGTGGAATCCAGCCATGAAGTTGGATATCGGCAATATCGTAAGATAGTTTTATATCAGTAGTTTCAAAAAAACCTGGACGGGCAAAAGAATGGTAGTGAGTTGCTATTAATCCACTTTCATAGAGCACATTTGCCATGATCTGATCTTCCTGTAATGCATTTCGATTGTGTTTTAACCCATTGACCGTCACATGTTTTGATGGTGATAAAAAATGAACCAGGTCTATAAAGTGCACAGCATGTTCAATTAGTATCCCTCCTGACCGATCATGGTGCCAAAACCAATGTTGTGGAGGCAACTGCTCATCTTGGGCATAGTTTTCTACATCCACTCTTCTCAATTTTCCAAACACGCCTGCTTGATTTAAAGACCGAATAGTCTGCAAAAGGGGATTAAATCGCATGATAAAATCTATAGCAGCCACTACTCCTGTCTGATCTCTTGTTTTATAATAGCTCTAGCATCTGAAGTATTTATAGCTAAAGGTTTCTCAATTAATACATGTTTTCCGGCTCGCATACAAGCATTGGCTATTACCTGGTGGGTAGAAGGTTCTGTTACGATGGCTATCAGATCGATATTTTCTGAAAGTATCATATCTTTCCAGTCAATAAAAAATGCAACGTTTTCTATTCCTGTTATTGCTGCAGCATTTATATCAGCAATCGATGTCACCTGGACATTGTCAAGTTGATTCCATGCGTTGAATAGAAATTTTCCGAATCCCCCGAATCCTATAATTCCTATATTGAAAACTTTCATTCATTTATGTTTTTAAATCAATTACTATAACCTTTGATTCTAAACAGGTGCCTTTGAAATTTCATTTATATCTGCCAATTCCTTTTCCCTCAATATCGATCTAGCCATAAACCAACCCAAAGCGTGCAATACCGCAATCACCAAAAGCGCATATCGTAATGCGGCATACTCACTGACATATCTAGCCAAAACAATAAACAATCCACATCCAAAAAGCCGACCTAAATACAAACCCAACTCATGATTAAAAATATACGAAAATTCATTTCTTTTTTCTTTCTCGGCCACATAGTCTATGACTTTCAACTGTATAGGAAAATATGCAATATCCAATAGGGGCCGTGCAAAAAGCAGGCACATCATAAACAAAATCACTCCAAACGCCGAATATAATGCAGCATTGAACAATGCACCTGCTACAAAAAGCAAACAACCGATGCCATAAATTAATAACCTATGCTTAGGACCCGTCACTCTTCCGAGCACATACAATAAAATAGCAGAGACTGCTGCAGCTATGCCCTGAATCAGTCCAAGTGAACCTTCTTTACCTACCAGACTTAATATCAACATTGTAGGTGCCGTTACTATATAACCCTGAGCCAGACCTTTGAGAGATGCCAATCCCAGCATTTTATTCCATATTCTGTCAAATTTAATAAAAAGAAAAGGAGCACGTTTAGGATTTTGAAATTCACCTCGGTGCACCAATACCGAAGCAAACATAGACATTACAAATACAGCGGCGGTTAGGATATAATAAGCCGTATTGACATGACCGCCAAACCAACCATTTTTATCTGTTGCTCCTATAAAAGCTCCTGCCGCAAGGGGAACTACTATACCTGTCATAGTGTAGAAAAAAGTCTCTATCCCGTAATAATAATTTCTAGTACCATCTTTGGTAGTATTCAGGGCCAGAAAATCTCTGTTGGCCCAAAAAAAACCATAGGACAAACCCATAATAAGACCTGCCAGAAATACGCCCATGGTATCCAGTTGCTGAAGTGTCATCATGGCAAACATAGATATTCCACTCAGCAGCATTCCGAATGAATAAAGCCAGGCAATTTTAATCCTGTTAAGTAAAAATCCATTGATCATAAAAGTCAAAGGAATCCCGGTATAAACAGCCAGTTGAAAAATAACCACCAGACTGATGTCTGATGAATTACGCATGATATATGCTCCTATAAATAATTCTATGATAGGCCCTACCAGACCATAAATCAAATTGGTAAGCAACAGCACCCTCATACCTTTGGGATGTGAGCCGAAAAAAGTGAATTCTTTTATTAATTTGCTAAACATCATGCTTGGTTTGACAAGGTAGATAATATTTGCGATATCGAAAAGGTAGCACCGCAGATCACTTCGTCAGAAGCACCATAATACATATGTACAGTATCTCCATCCACAATGTGTCCATTGGTAAATACCACATTTCCAAAAAATCCTGTCAGCTCATAATCTGCTTCAGGTTGTAAAATTGGTTCGATTGATCTTGCCAGCACTACTGAAGGATCTTTTAGATCAAATAATACTGCTCCCAGGCAATATCTATGGTTAAAATCCGCACCATGATAAATCTCTAGCCAGCCATCTTTGGTTTTTATCGGTGCAGCACCGGCGCCAATCCTGGCGCAGTCCCACATACCCGGACGGGTCTGCATCACACACTTATGCTGGCCCCAGTGGATCATATCGGGAGAAGAAGCCTGCCATATAAAATTTCCACCCAAATCGATGCCTGATGGTCTGTGCAGACAATAATATTTACCATCAATTTTTTCTTCAAATACAGCACAATCTTTATTATGCGGAGGTATGATCATACCCGGCCTCTCAAAATGTACCCAATCTGTGGTCGTCATCAAGCCAACACCTACACCAAATTCTGATACTTCTGTAAAAGTAAGTACATATTTGCCTTCTATCAGGGTGACCCTGCAATCTTCTATACCATATGTTTCCAAAGCTCCCTTACCAAAAATCAGGGTTGGAAATCCTTCCGGTTCATAAAATTTTATACCATCTTCACTACAAACCAGCCTCAGATGTGACATAGTAGAAAGATACATTTTACCTTTATAAGTTACCATTCTGGCATCTGACATATCGAGATCTGGATCATCTGTGGCGTACTTTAAAATTTTGATATTGCCATCTTCGTCCAGAATAGGAAAAGATACGAAATCTTCTTCCTGATGCGGTCTTTCTGCTACTCTAAGCAGCAACCAGCTTTTATTCTGAAATGTAAAAGCACCCGGATTAAGGACACATTCTACTTTCATCCCTTCTACACTTGGTCTGATTTCACTGGTTAGAATGATGGGATTTTCTGCAAATCTTTTTACAGATATTTCGTGGGTTTTATTTTTAGACATATATATCGATTTTGGCTGAACACAATGATAAGATCTTGTGCCAATTTGTAAAAACAGGAGAATGAAACATAGTCTCACTCTCCTTAACTTAACTAATCGTAGTAGCGTTAATTAAACGCAGAAAATCATATCTTACTAAACTTAACCGATCCTATATTTTTGCCATCTACGATAAAATTGACATAATATAGCCCCGGAGAATATCTGTCAGTATCCACTGTCAGCCTTCCTGAACTTAATTCCTGACTTGAAGGGCTAAATCCATCATACTGTCGTCCCACATTGTCCAGAATTCTGATTTTAATATTGGCATTGGCAGGGAAACCATGTTCAATAGTCAGGATATTTGAAACCGGATTAGGTGACAATCTTACATTTCCATACTCTGCAAGTGCAAAATCTGTCAGTCCTGTAGTGCCGGCATTAAACAATTTTAATATTTCTGCCGCTGTAAGTGCTTTATTGTAAATTTTTACATTGTCAAGAGCACCTGGGAAGTATTGTCCACCATCCACATTATTACTACCAAAGCAAAGTGGTTTGTTGGTGCTGTTAAGTTTGGTAGGAACTGGTTTGGTGGCTACTTGCTGACCATTTACATAGATGATATTTTTTGCTCCATCGTGTACCATAGTAACATGCCACCAGATACCCTTCACCATTTCGTTTCCATCTCCGCTATCCATATCAGAAATAAAACTTGGAAACTGTACATTCTTGCCATTGGTTGTCCATACTATTTTAAGGTGTTGAGGCAATGAAATTTTCCATCTATCACTCCAGTGACCGAAATCTATGACATATGCTTCAGCATCCTTCGTATTGACATTATCTACTCTGATCCAGAAACTTACGGTAGTAAAATCGGAAATGAGCTGTACTGCATTTTTTACAAGAACTGAATCCTTGTCTCCATCAAATTTTATGTTTTGTTTTCCTGCTCCCAAAGGATGGGTTGCTGTCTGGAATACAGGATTGCCACCTATAGTGCCATGATTATTGTATGGCGTAGCGTCATTCGCATTTCCATCAAAAGGATAGTGAGCCACCAATCCGGCTTCACCAGTATCTAATGGTTTTGTCGTCTTAAGCGTTATCTCTGCAATCTGAGATTTATTGGCAGAAAGGTCATAAGCATAGACTTCAAATGTGTAAGATGTTTCAGATTTTAAACCACCAATAAATTTAGATGTGGCAACATCGGTCAACGAGTCCGAAAATAATCCGTCAACCAAAACAACATAACCCGCCAGTTTTCTATCATCAGTAGACGGATCCCATGTCAGTAATACGGAATTGGAACCTACATTTCCCTTCAGGTTGCCAGGCTTAGTAGGTGGTGTTGTGTCAGGTGTAGGGTCCTGGCCGGTTGTCGCCTTTATGGTGGAAATCAATGATTCGTTACCGGCAGCATCTATAGCAGATACTCCGAATACATAACCGGTCAGAGCTTTTAATCCGGATAAAGCAGTACTGAGTCCTGAAACTGTTCTGATCAACTTACCATCCTGATACACATTATAACCAGTCACTGCAATATTATCTTTACCCAATGCCCAGGATAAGTTAATAGTGGTAAAACTAACCGTGGCAGATATATCCAACGGGACATCCGGGCGAATAGTATCTGTTGCAGCCGGTGCTGTTGATTGCAATTTGTACAAATCTGCTACTTCCTGTGCCGTCAATGCCTTACTGTAAAGTTGAATTTCATCTAATGCACCATCAAAATAATTTCCTTTGTCAATTGGGTCATAACCGATTCCTAAATTATACTTAGTTTTCTTTAAGGCACCAGCAAACACTTTTTCATTGACTTTGACACCATTCATATATATTTTGTCTGCCACTCCATCATGGGTCATGACTAGATGTTTCCACTCCCCAACTTTCAATTCATTTCCATTGCCGGAGTCCATATCATTACAGCAGGTTGTTGCATTGGTCGTGAAAACCGGTTTGCCATGTGATGGAAGTGAAATCTTCCATCTTTCCTGCCAACCACCGTGGGATAGTATGTACGCTTCGCCCGAAGCAGGAAGGGAATTGACCTTTGCCCAAAAACTAATTGATGTGAAATCTGAGGCTAATTGCGCAGAGTTTCCGGCTTCCTGATATGCTGTTTTACCATCAAAATTTCTGGCCTTATTTACTTTACCAAAACGGTCCTTTGTACCTGTAGCGTTGCCATAAGAGTGGTTCTGATAAGGTGTCTGATCGTTGTTATTTGTGTCAAATGTATAATTAGCTACCATGGGTGATGTGGGTACAACCTCTGTTTTCTGACCGTCGTACAAAGCCTTTATTTCCACAGCTGTCAAGGCTTTGTTAAAGATCATCACATCATCCATGCTGCCATCAAAAAAGCTACCATTGTCTATAGGGTCATAACCGATTCCCAGCGGGAATTTTGTTTTCTTTAAAGCTCCTGTAGTTGCTTTTTGATTAGCCAGTGTACCATTAACAAATATCTGATCCTGCATACCATTATGTACCATTGCCACATGTGTCCATTGACCCACTTTCAATTCGTTGCCGTTACCTGAATCCATATCACTGCAACACACGGTGGCATTTGTTGTGAACACTGGCTTTCCATGTGATGGCAACGAGATTTTCCATCTCTCCTGCCAGCCACCATTGGACATTAAAAAAACTTCTCCTGAAGCTGGAAGTGTTTTAGGATTTACCCAGAAACTGATGGTAGTAAAATCCGATTGAAGCGCTGCAGAATTTTCAGCCCTGGCTGCCCCGCTGATCGCATTACTGGCCCATCCATGACGGTTTGCAGCAGCGGTCGCTTTACTATCAAGAATTGCATTATTTTTAAATTGAGTGGTGTCCGTACCATTGCCATTCAGGGAGTAACTGGCTACCAGGGCGTTTTCTACACCCGGAAATTTAGCTTGGGCATTGTATAAAGTCGTAACATCCTGATCGGTAAAAGCATAATTATAAATTTCTATATCATCGAGCTGACCGTCAAAAAAACTTCCCTTATCTATAGGATCATAGCCTATACCCAATGGGTGTACAGTCGAAGCCAAAGCACCGGCATAGGCTTTTTGATTTACCTTTACACCATTCATATACATTCTATCTGCAGTACCATCATGTATCATGACGACATGTTTCCATTCTCCCGGTTTTAATTCGTTGCCGTTACCTGAATCCATATCATTGCAGCAGGTGGTGGTTTTTACAGTGAATACAGGTTTACCATGTGATGGAAGAGATATTTTCCATCTTTCCTGCCAGCCACCATTTGAAAGAAGATATACTTCCCCCTGTGCTGGTAAACTTCCTACTTTGACCCAAAAACTGATGGTCGTGAATGCTGAATTTAACTGTGCAGAATTTGATGCCGTAACTTTAGAAGTTTTACCGTCAAATGATACAGCACTATTGCCATATCCAAATCTGTCTGTAGTGTGTGTTGCTCCCTGAATTGCAGCGGTATTTCCAAAAACAGATCCGTCTTTACCAAATTCATTAAACAGGTATGATGCTACTTTACTGTTTGTGGTAATAGTTGGTGCTGTCGATTGTGCAGTATAAAGGGCAGTGATCTGTGTAGCAGTCAGTGCTGTGTCAAATATCATAACTTCATCCAATTGCCCATCAAAATAATTTCCTTTATCTATTGGGTCATATCCTATTCCGAGCGGACTCGTGGTTTTGCCCAATGCACCGGCGTAAGCTTTTTCATTTACCTTAACACCATTCATATACATTTTGTCTGCTGTACCGTCATGTGTCATAACTACATGTTTCCATTCATTGACCTTGAGTTGATTTCCATCTCCAGAATCCATGTCATTGCAGCAAGTGGTGGTTTTTACGGTAAATACAGGTTTCCCATGCGATGGAAGTGATATTTTCCATCTTTCCTGCCAGCCACCATGAGATAAGAGGTATACTTCGCCTTGAGCTGGTAATGATCTGACCTTTACCCAAAAACTGATGGTAGTAGAGGCAGATTGAAGATGAGCAGCATTAGGTGCCGTGACTGCACCTTGCTTTCCATCAAAAGAAATGGCACTATTGGCCCACCCAAATCTGTCTGCCGTTAAACTGGCTCCATTCACTGAAGCCTCATTTTTAAATGCGGAACCATCTTTGGTATTACCCGAAAAAGTGTAAGATGCCACGGGTGTTTGTGCCTGCAATCCTGTGATTACTGCAAAAAACAGTAGCAAAAATTGTACAAATCGTTTCATATTTTCGTGATTTAATGATGAATAAAAATTATAATTTAATGAATTGAATACTTTTAATGATCTCTCCCGATCTGTTGATCGCCTGAAAAATATAACTGCCTGTTTTTAATGCCCCAACATCTATTTGTGAAATAGCATGTTCGTTTACTTCCATACCAATATGATTTTTCCCCATGATATCTGTGATACTGATTTTTGTTACCTGATGCAATCTGTCTTGTAGTTCTATATTTAGGAATTGTTGTACCGGATTTGGATAAATCTGAATTAACCCAACAGCATTTACCGTTTTGGCTGATGAAACTATTCCCTGACCATACAATTTTGTGACACCTTCAGGATGAATAGCATAATCATAAATTCTGATCTCGTCCAGAATACCTTTATAATTATAGGATGCATCAGTAGGTAACATCTGACCAATCAATAATGGTAGTATCGAAGTCCTGATACTTCCGGTCTGAAGTTTGAAAGTGTTGAGTTTTCCATTGACAAACAGCATCATAGTCTCTCCATCATAGGCGACGACGATATGATAGATACTGTCGGATTTAAGGATGACATCACTGTCAAGGTCCACAATCCTGGTTGTAGTATTAATCGTCCATCTAATATTTTTAGTTGGAGTGATGGATAGTTTCCATCTGTTTTGCCAGCTGCCATGTGATACTAAAAATATTTCCTTATCAGCTGTGAGAGTAGGCTTACACCAAAGGCTAAGGGTAATACTGTTTTCAAAATTAAGTTTTGGTTTAAAAGGAACTTCTATATGCTGTGCTCCGCCATTAAAGTAATAAGAATCAAGAGGTTTGCCATCAAAATCAGCTGTAAGAATGGCACCTTTGGCAACTCCATGATTTTCATTACCGCTTTTATCATTGGCATTTCCTGTAAACGGGTACCACGCTATTAACTGTCCGGTACCATTAAAATTTTTTACCAGTATGTTAATTAAAGCTTTAGCAACTTCTCCTTTTCCATCATCAACAGTAACATTTATGGTATAGATACCTTCTTTGTCAGGAGCTGTCCAGTTGATGGTTTTTCCTGAACCAGTAATTTTGCCGCTATTGGCACTCCAGAAGTAGGATAGACTATCACCGTTATCATCCTTAGCATTACATAAGATGGTAAGGGTTTCATTTATTCCGGTGAATAAGTTGGCGGTATATACATTTTCAATAACTGGCGCTTTATTGATGACATTAACTACCTCTATTGATAAATTTAAGCTGTCTGCATTTCCTTCAGCATCTTTTACTACTACCTTTACTTCGGATTTTCCGATTGTTTGGGGAGCCGTCCATAATACTTCATTATTTGTACCTATGATATTTCCCTGATCAGATGACCATTTATATGTCAGTGAAGGAGAATCCGGGTCTTCAGCAGTACAAAAAACAGAACTACTTTTTCCTTTTTCTACCCGATAACTTTGAGATTCCAGTGCTTTTATTCTTGGTCCTATACTAAAAGGTACTTTACTTTGCCTGTAATCAACAATCTTATTATCAACCAGCATCCTGTTTTTGTCATAGGTAATCTTTCCGCCAGATGGCGTTGTTACTACCATTACTGCTTCTTTGGGCGGTATGATAATACTTACTTGACCTGTTTTGTTTTCTGCTATAAATTTTTCTGAAAGCGCTTCATATACATCGGACTGTCCGTTGCCCACATCCAATAAAACGGCTTTGGGAGAGTCAAAAGGATTGTAATACAAATAGGAAGGGTATGAAGCATCAGCGTAAAAATCTGTTGCATTCATGTTAAATTGTAAGATTTTATCAACATTTGTTGTACTGACTATAGCTCCAAGATAACCTACTGAAGAACTGCCATAAATCGCGAGATTGGTTGCCGCCCAACCTCCACCCAAAGCATCTCCTGTGGAGTATGGAGAAATATTCTGAAATTTTTGTTTCATGGCTTCCTGCGCTATGAGCCCTTCCATATCATTGACCTGAGACCAACCGGCACCATCCTGCTGATTGGGAGGCAGATAGCCGGGATAAAACAATCTTGATGCGTTGCTTAGATTGAGCATCCATTTGGCGATAGCTTTGGCAAATCTTTTGTCGTACCTAACCATCGGGACCAAAGCGGCAGCCTGCTGCACTCCATTCATCAGAAAGGCATAATCATTTCCTCCATCATTTGCTTCACCTACGAGACCTGATACATCATAATTGCCCCATTTGCCTATGATGGTTCCCCAACCACGCAATGGCCCTCTGTTAAAACACCAATTGACCATTTTTTCAATATTATATTGAGTGCCTAGCTCTGCATTCATTTTAGCAGCAGTATATACCCCATAAGGAAGCTGAAGTTCATAGGAAGGGTTAGATCCCAGATTATTCAGGTATTCCACAGTCCATTCTGCACCTTTAAGATATTCCTTGTTTTTCGTTTTTTTATATGCATGATAAAGTAACCAACCAAACGTGCCGGCTGCTTCAGGTTCTTTCACCCCATTGGCATTACCCTCCATAGTTTTAAAATTCCAAGCTCTGTAATTCATAAATGCCGGTGTCCAGGGCGTTGCTTTACCTCCCATTTTTCGGGTTGCTTCCATAAATTTGTCAGCTACAGACTTAAATTGAAAGGTGGCTTCGGCATTAAAATCAGGAAACTTGTCATACAACTGATAAAAATAAATATTGGGCATCACATCATACCACCAGTCACCACCACTTCCGGCAGATGCATTATTCAGGTAAATATTCTCTCCATTGGCTTTATTGAAAAAATCCTGCACCATAGCCAATCTGTCTATACCATAAATACTTCTGATATTCTGACCTACCAGAGATGCACCCACTAACGATGGCAATACATTAATACCTTCTGAGTTTTGTGTTGAATTGGTGCCTACGTAGGTATGCAATCTGATTTGCTTCTGACTGGGATAATTAACACCATTTGCAGTATACGAAACCAACGGCAGAAATTGACCGTTTTTAGTTTTATCATATACAAACGAATCGAAGCGGATAGCAACAGTTTTCCAGTCCCGCATCATATAAGGAGATGGTTGATCAGGCATCGCTTCGATACGCGGCACCGATATCTGACCCTGTTGAGCTGCAAGAAATTTTGCCAGCAGCAAAAACACGATAAGCAAAAGATATTTATATTCTTTTTTCATCAATATCCGGGATTTTGCATCAGTGAAGGATTCAGGTCAATTTCCGTTTGTGGTATCGGGAATACTTCATGTTTACCCTTTTGAAAACCGGTTAACGTTTCAGCTGCAATGCCCCATCTTACAAGATCAAAAAAACGATGCAATTCAAATCCAAGTTCTGTCTGTCGCTCCCGTCTCAATGCCTGCCTGACGGCGGTCTGATCTGTTGATACAATGACAGGTAAAACACCAGTAATGGTTGATTGAGCCCTGGCTCTGGCTCTCACTATTTCGAGCGGAGCCAATGCTTCCTGCACTCTGCCCAATTCAATCAATGCCTCAGCCTCCCAAAGTAATACTTCTGCATATCTGATGGCAGGATAATTGATATCCCCATCTGCTTTTTGGGTCAGTTCTGAATTAGGTTGTAAAAATTTTCTGGGGCTGTAAGTAGTAGAAGAAAAAGAATTTTTATAGATCAAACCAAAGTATGGATCATTGTTCATGGCAACTGTAAACTTCAGCCTCGGATCATTGGGCTCAAAGACATTGACATATGCGGGAGTCACTTCAGCAAACCCGTATCCTAAAAATTTGATCGATGCCCACCATTGATTGATAAAATTGCCGACTCCCAGTTCCAGATTAGTATGTTGGATCTCCCATACAGATTCACTATTGTTTTGTGTAAGTTTCATGAAATTATCTCTATAGTCTTTTACCAGTTTGTAGGTATTTAAAGCTTTTATTTTTGAGGCATACTCCAATACTTTGTTGTAATCTTTCATATATAAACTTGTCTTGGCTGCCAGTGCGAGAGCTGACCCTTTTGTAGCGCGACCCGCATTGGCACCGGTTTGAACAACAGATAGAAGGTTTGAAGCTTTTTCGCAGTCGCTTAGGATTTGTTTGTAAATATCAGCTTTAGAGCTTTTTGCTATTTTTAGCTGATCGGGAGGAGTCACTTTGAGATATAATGGTACATCGCCAAAAACCTGAGTAAGTAAAAAATAGTAATATGATCGCAAAAAAAGTGCTTCTCCGGTCACCTGATTTTTAGTAATTTCGGGCATAATCACTTTAGAAATATTGTCAAGCACCAGATTACACTGTGTCACACCTTTATATTGTAGTTTCCAATAGTTGTTGAGTTCTTCTGTTCGGGGGGTATAAGAAAAAGTCTCCATTTCTACAATACCCGGCCTTGATCCGTCACCACCGGGAATAGCCGCATCGCCTGTGACTTCTGCAAAAGCCCATAAAAAATTGTTATTTGCGTTATTGAAAAGTAATGGATTATATGCAGCATTGATAGCCTGGATGGCATCATTTTCAGTCTGAAAAAATGAGCCTGCGTCCAGTATAGCTATAGGCTCTTTATCTAGAATACCTTCGCAAGCCACCAATTGGAGGAGCCCTGTAATAAGTAATATTTTAAATGTGCTTTTCATAATAACTATTATATAAATTGTCAAATATTAAAAATGCAGTTTAACTTATACCCATCCGGACTCTTTGACAAAGTCCAAAAGCAAACTACTACTAAAAGTCAACTTTAATGCCTGCCACATAGGTGCGAGGAGCGGGTACTGTGCCCCAGTCGATACCTACAGCCAGATCCGATGATAGCCCCAGACCCCGGGTATCATTGGCATTAGCCTGAATCTCAGGGTCCAAACCGGGATATTTTGTAAACGTGAAAGCATTCTGTACCGTAAAATAAACCCTGCATGCACTAATCTGATCCACTTTCATTAGATTTTTAAGATTATACCCCAGAGAAATATTTCTGATTCTCATGTAAGAGCCGTCATAAAGAAAACGTGTAGATGGGCGTCTGTTGCCGTTCCTGTCATCCAGACTCACTTTGGGTATATTGGTATTCGGATTTTCGGGAGTCCACCTGTTAAGAATGTCCTCGTAAGAATTAAAGCCTCTGGATTGTGTTTCATAAGCAAAATTTCCATAAAGAAAATACACATCATTGCCCTGTACACCCTGAAACAATACCGAAAAGTCCAGATCTTTCCAGTTGACACCACACTGCATGCCATAAGTAAAATCGGGAAATGGGTTTCCGGCATGAAAACGATCTTTATCATCAATGATCTTGTCATTATTGATATCTCTGAATTTGATATCGCCGGGTCGGGTATCTTTTGACTGAAAAGGGCTTGCCGCAATTTGTTCCTGCGTCTGAAATATTCCTTCCGTATCCCATAGAAAAAAAGAACCGATGGGTCTTCCTTGTTCCGTTTTAGTCAACGGACCGTCAGACAGTCCAAATCCACCGAGAATTGGTTCACTGCCGGCTATAGAGACGACATTATTTCTGACGATGGATATATTGGGAGTGATGTTATAGCTGAAATCTTTTGTGCCCGATCTGTAAGAAAGCGCCAGTTCAACTCCTTTATTTTCTATGGATGCAGCATTCACAAAAGGTGGTCTCTGTGAACCGCCGGATTGTGGTATAGGAACTCTGACAAGCACATCGTCTGATACTTTTTTGAAAAAATCAGCTGCTATGGTGAGTTTGTCTTCCCATAATCCAAGGTCAAATCCCAGATTGGATTGTGTACTTGACTCCCATCTGATACCGCTGTTACCCGTCTCGAGGATGGAGGCGCCAGTCACTATTTTATCTCCAAAAGTATAAACCCGGTCCCCTGTACTTACAAGTGAACTGTATGGATATACACCTATCTCCTGGTTGCCGAGTTTACCCCAACTGGCCCTTATTTTCAGCTCTGAAATGATGTCACTTTCTTTTAAAAATGCTTCATTTGAAACAATCCAACCTGCAGAAACGGATGGAAATACGCCCCATCTGTTGTCTTTCCCAAATCTGGATGATCCGTCTTTCCGGAGGGCTACACTCAGGAGATATTTATTATCATAGTTATAGGATGCGAGTCCGAAATATGAAACCAAACCCCATTCTGTGGCTATACCGGAAACACCCAGGTTTTTGATATCATCAGCCACTGATGCATTCAGGTATCTGAACAAAGGGTCTGTCCTTCTAAAATTATTAGCAGATGCTCCCAGATAATCAGTATGATTCTGAATGGCTTCGGTGCCTATTAAAGCTGAAGTTTTATGTTTACCAAACTTTTTATCATATGTAGCCGTTGAGTTCCAGATCAGGGTTTGGTTAAAAACTCTGCCTTCATTAAGTGAAGTAGGATTATAGATGGCATCTGAGAGAAATTCTTTAAATAACTTATCTTTTTCAAAACTAAAGTCACCTCCCAAAGTTGTCCTTATCTTCAGCCCTTCGGCAGGGTTCAACTCCAAAAAAACATTTCCAAATATCCGGCTTCTGTTTATATGCCAGTCCGTATGATCTATTAGCACTAAAGGATTGGCATTACCGTCGCCATATAATAAAGGATCACCCAGTTCGGATGTAACTTTTACATCAGTACCATCCTTATATTTGCCTGAAAAAACCGGAGATGCTATCAGTGCATATCTTATTGCACTTAGTTCATTTCCAGGTCCGAAACCATCACCCGAAGACCCGATCACTTTTCTGGATGTGTGACCAAAAGAAAGGTTGTTTCCTAATTTAAGCCACTTATTTCCGGTTTCACCATTGATTCTTATTTGGTATTTTTTAAAATTCTGGCCTCTGAAGATGCCATCCTGATCCTGATAATCAGCAGAAACGTAGAGATTGCTGTTATCCGTTCCAGTCATGGCAGATAGCGCATATTGACGTATCGGAGCATTGGAAAAAACACGATCCAGCCAATTTACATCCGGTAATGTATCTACAATAGCCGGATTATAAGTTGCAATCTGGTTAGCAGGATTTCTAAGTTTATTTGCGTTTGTTATGGCCTCATTTCTTATGATAAGATAATCTCTGGAGTTCAATAATTTGGGGAGTCTGACAGGAGTTTGTATGCCGGAAGAGACATTAAAGGAGAAAGATGTTTTTCCTGATTTACCTCGTTTGGTTGTGATGAGTATAACTCCGTTTGATGCCCTGGATCCAAATATCGCTGCGGACGCTCCGTCTTTAAGTACTTCTATGGATTGTATGTCATTTACTGAAAACATATTTATATTGCCCGAAGTAGGCACCCCATCGACGATAAAAAGCGGATTATTGTTGCCGAGAGTGCCAGCTCCTCTTATTCGTACAGCCATGTCGTCACCGGGAGAACCGGTAACCTGTGTCACAGAAATACCAGGAGCTTGTCCTTGCAACGCTTGCTCAACACCAGAAACCACGAGTTTTTCTACATCTTTTGACTTGATAGATGATATCGCTGTAGACACATCAGATCTGGTTTCTTTACGATAACCGGTGACGATGATATCATCAAGAATTTTTGACTCCTCTTCCATCACAACATCAATAATTAATTGTGAACCAACCGGCACCTCAATGACTCTGTATCCTAGATAATTGAAAACCAATATGGAATTGCTGGAATTAACTTTCAGAGTATAACTGCCATCTACATCTGTAACAGTACCATTAGTGGTGCTTTTTTCCAATACTTCCACACCGATCATTGGTGTGCCATCTATTTCTTTGACAAAACCTTTGACAGTGATTGACTGAGCTGATACCATTGTTGATATCACCATTAATAAAGAAACAAGTGAATATTTAATAGTATTACATTTAGCGCTTGAAGTAAAATTATTAATGCTAATCATTATGTATGTCTTAATTATTATTCTTATGCTACAAAATTAAACTTATTAACTTCTATAAAATGGTACTTTTATGACAAAAATCAATACTTTTACGAATTATGTATAGTGTTTAAAATCATCGCTGCTAACAAGACCTTTGTTTTGTTGTTTTTTTAAATATTCATTTTTATCCATTTGAGTAAAACAGGTTGATAAAGCCATAAAAATGTAAATTATGAACGTTTTTCTTGAAAACACTCCATTGAAGGACAACGATATTTGTGTCGTTCTGGACTCATCTAATAATGGATTTGATTACCCTATTCATAACCATCCTGAAGTAGAAATAAACCTTGTTATGGGTATGTCGGGTAAAAGAGTGGTTGGGGATTCAACTGAGAATTATGACGAGAATGATTTAGTTATTATTGGCCCGTATGTGTACCACAAGTGGTATGGAGATGATTGCCTTCTGAAAGATAAGAAAACCTACAGAGTAATAACTATACAATTTGATGTAAAACTTTTTTCAAATTCTTTATTGATGAAAGATAGTTTTTTTAGTATTCGTAATCTTTTAAATGAGTCTTCCAGGGGTATACATTTTTCAGGAAAAACCTTTGATAAAGCCAGTAAAATCATGATTGAAATGACAGAAAATAAAGGTTTTGACAATACAATCTCCTTCTTAAAATTGCTCGATTTACTTTCGAAAGCATCTGAGAAAAGATTTCTTTCATTTCTTGATTTTGAAACATCAAGCCCAAGAGTAAATAATCATCGGATTCAGATTGCATATGCTTATATTATGCAACGTTATCCCGATCCTGAATTTAAAATGAGAGATGTAGCCACTCAGCTACAAATGAGTGAAACAGCTTTCAGCCATTTTTTTCAGAAACAATCTTTCAGGAGCTTTAGTGATTTCCTTATAGATCTTAGGTTAGGAAAGGCTTGTAAATTTATACTGGAATCTGACATGACCATAAGCGAAATAAGCTATAAGTCAGGATTTAATAATCTGGCAAACTTCAACCGTCTTTTTAAAAAATACAGGAACATTACACCTAAAGAATTCAGAAAAAAGCACTTTCAAAACGTGGATTTTACTTGGGACAAACAGGTGACACCCTGGCAATTTGTACCTGCAGATGCTGTTAAAAACGACATTATTAAACCCATTAACTATTCGACAAGAATTTTGCATATGTAATTGAGCGACATTGCCCGCTTTTGCAGCAATTGATATTTTACTTCTTAATTTTTATTGTTGATCGTAAAATATCCATTTTTAAAGCAGTCTTCCATCTGCTATAACAATCTCAAAACCCGTAAATATTTTTTTGGCTTTGTTCTATTAAATATATGATATCATTGGGATGTTTCGTAGGGTATCGATGGCATTAAATGGTGAAGATTACGGTGGCGGAAGATTTTTAGATGCTGTAGGCCCTGATGCCAATAACAAAGTTATCATGGATTTTAACAGAGCTTACAATCCGCCCTGCGCTTTTACACTTTATGCTACCTGCCCGCTACCGACAAAAGAAAATAAATTGCCTATATCTATCCGGGCGGGAGAAAGATACACCGACCACGATTAGTGGATCAAGAGTAAAAAATTGTAATTAAAAAAAACAAACTTAAACAAAGATGAAAAACTTTAAATGGGTGCTGATTATTACACTGATGTTATCAAATCTGAACACTTTCTGTCAGGTAAAATTTCAGGAAATACTTAATCTTGATGCGTTCTTTCAAAAAGTCGGAAAGGAAGGAAAGTTGGTTTTTTTGGGTGTATCCCAAAATTGCACTATATTATATAATTATATAATTTCTAAGTTCAGAATTTAGTGGATTATCCCAATAGTTAGGAGTTTAAGGGTGGGACGTCTCAAGCATAGCTTGACAAGCTCTTCAGAGCTTGCCACGATTTGCGTGGGAATGAGCCTGCCTGCCTACGTAGTCAGGCAGGGGTTGCAGGCAGTTTAAACAATTTCAGTGCAAAAATGGAATACGTACGGTGGTATGAGACCTGCCTGTCGGCAAGGCAGGGGTGCTCCCCATCAGCTTTGGCTGGTGGGGCCGTCTACTCGATTACCTGCTGGCGTTCTTTCTGTACTTATTATTGTTTAATGAATTTTTGAGTTTGATTAGGTTGGTTTTTCACTGAAATAAAATACACTCCATTAGCAAAATTAGAAATGTCAATCTGTGTTGTCAAGTATATTGTAACTTCTTTTACCAGAATTCCCAATGCGTTAAATATTTGAAATTGCATTTCTTTATTTGAAATTGTAGAAACATGCAATATAGAGGATGATGGATTAGGATATATTTCAAATGATTTTGAATTACTTTTTAATTGTTCGTTAACAGTTAAAATACTTCCTTTTGATGGGTTTAAATAAATGGTATAGGAATCTCCATCTATAAATCCGTTGAGAAAAACACTAGAAGAGTCTCCTGCGAATGTAATGTTCCCTTTAAAAGTTGTTATTAGAGAGTTTAATGGTATAGAATAATTGACATTATTACTAGGAATCTGCTGTATGACAAGTGGTATTGTGCAATTACTGCAATATGGAAAATTGGTAATTTTAACTTCCACATTTGCTGAGGCATTGTGTGAGCCTAAATTTGGGTTTTCATAGCGTCCAATTAATATTTTCATTTCCTGATTACTGTTGTTTTTACTAGCTAATGCAACTGTCTTGATGTGAGTTGAGTTACAAATAATTCGATTTGAATCTAATTCCGCATAAGCTCTGTGAACCCAATAATTGGGTTGTGGTGTTATGTTGTCCCACATAAATAAACCATTAAGTCCATATTGGCAATTAGTCCAAGAATTAGTTCCGTCATTTTCATCCCAACATCCGTGTGAAACCCAATCTACTTTTGATTTTTCAAAATAATATAACCAACCTACATTCCAACCTGGGATAGTGTGATTTGCAGGACCTGCATATTCAGGTATTAGAATATCAAGATTGCCTAGCCAAGGTCTAACAGATAGTGAATCTCTTACTTGTTGAACATGAATTGGAACATCCTCGGGATTACAGAATTCATGCCAAGAGACTCCTGATATTGTAGTGCCAACAGAATATAAATTGTCTAAAAATTGCAATATAGAATTTATGTCAAAATTACAAGCTCCAAAGCCAAATTCAGGCCCAATAATTTTAGCATTTGGAATAATAGAAGTGATTATGCTATCAGTTCTTCTATACATTTCAATCCATTGGCTATATGTTCCTGTCCAAAAATTATCAGGTTCTCCCCATACGTCCCATACGTCAACTGGTTCGTTGTTAGTTAGTGAGTTATTAGCAATCATTGTTACCAAATTATCCCAACTTGCCCAATTACCAACCCAAGGTTGACTTAAACTTTGAGAAGGGATATTGTTTACTATCATATAAAGGTCATTTATATTAACTGTAATTTTAGGATTGAAACGCTTAGTTTCGGTATATCCACTTCCTGCTAAAAAATAAGCACCAATTCTCCAAAAAGCTGGTTTTAGTTTCGCCACCTTCACAGAATCTAAATAAGCCGATCCGCCATGCAAAAAACCTTGCATAAATTTAGTGTTTGGGTCAAGCTGTTGATTTCCAATAATTGTTATTTTTTCCTGCGCTATTGCAATAATAATGTTTGTGGCTAAAAGTAATATTAAAAGCGATTTTTTCATGTTTTGATGTGTTTATTTCGTTTATTTGTTTCTTTTGTGTCGTCCGCTACGCTTTCAGGTAATCGAGTCACGCAGGGGAATTGTACCCCTACGTTCTCACTGAACCGTACGTGAAAGTCTCTCCGCCATAGGCGGACTCTTCATGTTTGTAAATCATACAAAGATAATATACCTTTAAGGATATACCAATCTCCAATGAGCAAATAAATCTAGACGCTCTTTGTATTTTGACCTATTCCTAGCTGCGAGAAGGGTCTCGCAGTTCAGCCCTAAATTGATTTGCGATCAATTTTTAACGGGCTTCTTCCTTACAAGGCTTCATCATTGGTTCACTTTCATTCAACTCCTGTACACTCACCTACAGCTATCTTTGGATGCCCACCCGCCATAGGCCATAGGCGGGTTCCTTCACTTCAATGCCATTAAGGGCATTGACACTTCGTGATCGTTCAATCATCCTTAACGTTCAGCACATCTGTCTTTCGGCATTTGCACCTTAAGGTGGTTTGGTAGGCCCAGTCAAGATGTGATCCAGTTGGTCACAGTTCAGCCCTAAATTGATTTGCGATTAATTTTTAACGGGCTTCAAGCCACCGAGAGACCTACTCTCATCTATCATACAGCATCAACCTATCTTCATAGGTTGTCCAAGACACACACGTCCCAGCGCTTTGCGAGGTTGCGGGCTTTCAGCACCAAATTTACTAAAAATTCCTAAACTTTCAATAAGCACAAAAGTTTCTAAAAAAGCACTTACCCGCAATCTTGCAAAACGCTTGTTGGGAGTAGTATTTATTTTTGTCTTATGTTTTATAATTTATCCATTCATCATACGAAATTACGCCTAATTCTGGTCTTGCTTCTCCGTTTAAAATTGCAATAAATTCCAAATAATGTCCGTCTGGGTCGTTAAAATATATTGCAATTGCGGGCATCCAAGCAAAAACCATAGGTTTGTCGGTTCCGTCATTTAAAAAATTGTAAGGTTTTAGTCCTTCTCCATTTAAAAATTCAGTTGCTTGGTTTAAAATAAATTCTTTGTCGCAACGAAAAGCAAAATGCCGTTTTTCAATTTCTGATTTTGGCTTTTCCCATAATCCTAACATTGCCTCTTTTGGTTTGCCAATCCAAAAAAATGCTGCTCGTCTTCCTTCTTCATAATAACATTGTTCAAGTTTTAGAACATTTTTGTAAAAGTCAATTGAGATTTCTAAATTTTCAACAAATAAATGAGTTTCATAGAGTCCTTTTATCATAGTTTTTCGTGTCGTTCGGTTTCTAAATTTTATTAATATTTAATATTTTATTTAAGCGTTTTCGGATTTAGCATTACTGCTAACGACCAAGGATATGTGATGGATGAAGCGATAGCGAATCTATCATCATAGCCGTTGTTATGATCTGGCCATTCTTATTCACTTACTAATAGTTTTTGATCTTCAAGTTCAACTGTAAAGTTCACTTTTGCTTTTAGAGCATCGAAAACTCTTAAGATTGTTGAAAATCTCGCATCAGTTGTTGAGTTTTCAATTTTTGCAATTTGGGATTTTTGAACTCCTACAAGTTCTCCGAGTTGCTCTTGTGTCATATGTTTTGCTTTACGGGCTTTTTTAATAGCATCGCCTAGCAACTCCAGTCGGAGTTCTTGTTCGAAAAGCTCTCGCTTAGGCGTTCCGCGTTTGCCAATGTACTGATCTGTTACTTCTTCTAAACTATATGTTTTCATTTCTTTTTAGATTTAAGATATTCAATTCTCAATTGCTTGGCTTTTTCAATCTCTTTTTTTGGTGTCTTATCGGTTTTTTTGACTATTCCGTGTGTTGCTACTATCATTGATTTTTCAGTTTCATCCCAAAATGCAAATAATCGATAAGCAATTTTGTTATACAAAGTTCTAAATTCCCAAATGTCATCTTCGAGCTTCTTCAGAAGTTCATCGTCTTTTATACTTTTAGATTTCCAAATGTTGTAAACTATTTTATCCCTAGGTTTGTCGTCTAAGGAGTCTAGGAATACTTTGGCATCTTCGAGAAATTTGACTTTGAACATCTTTGATTAGTTAACCATGATACAAAGATAATAGTTTCTTTATTGGGACACAAATTTATTTATAAGGAAGTTTCTATTTTGGTCGATCATAACGGTGATTACACCTGCCGTACGACCGATAGGGAGTATGGTCATGGCGTACATTGTTATAGATCGTTCAATTTGTCAGTATATTATTAATTCTTCCCTATTTACAGTTTCTATTAATTTAAATTCTTCCTCTGCCCATCCTGTTCCTTGTTCTTTTAAAACTGCTTTCAACTTTTCTGGAACAATTTGATTTTCGAGTTGTATGCTAATAGCGTTTTTGAATTTTATTTTGACTTTACCTTTAAACGTTCCTAAATAATACTTTTGGTTTCCTTCTATTTCAATTTCACCAAAATATTGTTGAACACTTTCAGACCAATTGCTAAATTTATTTCCACCCGTGTCTAACACGATCTTCTCTACTCGATACTTTCCGGGCTTTAGATTTTGAACTATACAATACGATGAAAAATGTGATAATTTTTTGGCTTCATATTTTTCCCCTGTTTCAATGTTTTTCAAAGTAATTATCATTCCATTCCCTGTACCACCTAAATACGATGTTGTTGCAGTTAATGCAAGAATTGAAGTGTTCTCGGTCTTCATTATCTTTAGAGAAGAACAAGAACCAAAAACGATGGCAAGAAGAATGAAGATTATGTTTTTCAAATTAATTGTATTATTGATTGTCATGTTTTTCGATTTCCGTTTTTTTCACTTATGATCTATAATCGGGTCAGGCAGGGGAATTTCACCCCAACCTTCCCACGGAACCGTGCTTGAAAATCTCCCTTCACACGGCTCTTCATGTTTGTAAATCACACAAAGATAATGCAATATCTTCGTTGGATGCACCAGTTCATCTCTGATTGGTTGTGATTTTGTCTCAAAATAATCAGTCATCCCTTTTGATCGGTTGTCAATAATTTTGTAAACTAAACATGCCAAACCCTTCGCTCCTTCTCCATTACAGAGAACTCAACACTACTACGATTTGGTCTGCCGCCAACATCTCAGACCAGCCTTTATCTGACTGTTTCCTCTCTCGATTTTACAGTACGATGTTTACTTCTCTTGTTCCCTACGATAGCCTATGTACAGTTTCCCGCAAAGCGGGAACTTCCGATACACTCTGTCGCAGATTAACTAAATAAATTTCAATTAGCTGCGAGAAGGGTCTCGCAGTTCAGCCCTAAATTGATTTGCGATCAATTTTTTACGGGCTTCAAGCCACCGAGAGACCTACTCTCATCTATCATACAGCATCAACCTATCTTCTTAGGTTGTTCAAGACACACCACGTTTCGCGGGTCGAGTAGGCAAAGCCATTTCAGACTAAGCCTCTCACAGAACCGTATCCCGATGGTGATCGGGACAGGCTGTGAACCTCTCGATTCATACGGCTCTTGACATACAATCTTAGATTTTAGATACCGCCCAATGCATAAAAAGAGTAGGATACTTTGACTTGATGTCTCGTAGCCAATCGTTTGCCTTAAGGTAGCTACCCAATTTCTTAAACTTATTCTTTACCCATTTCGCTATACGATAATCCAAATGTCGGAATAATTTCTCTAATGACAAAATATTCATCTTGCCATAATAATTTATTATCCATCGTGATTTAACGTTGAGCATCTCCGCTAGGTTTTGCAAGGTAAGTGTGCTCTCTCGATGAAATTTCATTTGTTTCCATTCTTCAATGATGCGAGTCCGAGCTTTCATACTTATCTCACATCCGAAGCCTAGAAATCTTCCCGATTCTCTCTTGCTTGCTCTACTCATCGGCTTAAAGCTATGCCCTAGAAAATCAAATCCCTTCGGATAGTCTTTTCGCTTATCTCGACGGTAGTCTTGACAATACGTAATCTTTTGTTTTCTCTTCACTTAAGCGTAACTTACATGCTTTTTAATCTTCGCTTGATGCCCTACGGTACATAATGACTTTGTTGCTCACTAATACAATGTACTACTGCGTCATCTGCATACCTTACAAATGATACCGTAGGAAAGGTTTGAACCAACCATTTATCTAACACATAATGTAAAAATAAATTAGCTAGCAAGGGACTTATCACTCCACCTTGTGGTGTGCCTTTTCCTTGCTTGGGTACAAGTCCTGCTTTTGTTTGTACTGGTGCTTCTAACCATCTGCGTATGTACATCTTTACCCATTTCTCTGGCACATGTCTATCAATTGCTTTCATAAGTAATCCGTGATCTACTTCATCGAAAAATGTTTTGATATCCATGTCTATCACCCATGCATATTTGCGTACATTTTCTTGTACGTTTTCTTGTGCTTGATGTGCAGATTTGTCTGGTCGATAGCCATACGACTGTGGTAGAAATTCTGCCTCAAATCTCGGTTCTAGATACGTTTTTACCACTTCTTGAGCTATCCTATCACTAATGCTCGGGATGCCTAGCTTTCTTTGTCCGCCATTGCTCTTGGGTATGATAACTTCTTTGACTGGCATAGGAAAGTAACTACCGCTAGCTAATCGATTCCATAACTTGTACAAGTTGCCTGATAAATTCTCGTCAAATATTTTCAACGATACTTCACCACTCCTGCACTGCCTTTGTTGCTCTTTACTTTGCGATAGGCTTGCCATACCATCTCCTTCGTTATCGGAATTGGTTTCGATCTTGTCTCAAATAATTCTGTCATCCTTACTCTCATAAGTTGTTTAAATATTCAAAACTGTATGTCTGTTGCCCTTCGCTCCATGCTCATTACAAGCATTTCATCAATACTACAGCAACATCCGTCATCCTTACAAACATCGTTACTATAAGCCTCGTGAGTACATCTCAATTGTGCCGTTCTCTTTGCATTTTGTAGGGACTTCCTGAGTTCCGTATAAAAGCCTAAACAAAGTTCACACCTGCTCAATTGCGACCGACCTATAACCAATATTCAAGCTCCCGTTATAGCTTTTCACTTGCAGCCAAGAATGCAAGCTTTTGTCGATGTGTACCCCCTCACACAACTTCATCACAGGTTCACTTTCGTTTGTCTCCTTTGTTCTTACCTGGCTACTCCTTGTAGCCTTTTCTCTTACCGTTTAACACATCGATATTACTACCCAAGCATCGAGAAGTGGTTTGATACCTGCTCTTGAAAACCGATACCGATGGACCTACCATCATCTTTTATACAGCATTGACTAGCACAATTCATTCTAGTCATTCACAGCACACCTTTGCGAAGGCTGGGAATTTGAAAAACGTCAGCCCAAATATAGCACATCTGTTGATAGATGGAGTACAAATGTTCATTTTCTTTCGTCAGCCCTGCTTTTGCCAAACCGATGTTAGCTGTTGTATTTTTTCTCAATTTGTAATTCCATTATTGGTAAATATCTGTCTTTTATTGAACTTTCAAGTTGCCCGATTGTTTCAAAACCAAACGTCTTATAAAATTTTTCAGCATTTGGTTCTGAGTCAAGAGTTACTTTGTTTATGCCTAATTGTTTTATGTTTTTTAAAAAGTCGTTCATTAGGATTTTACCAAATCCTTTTCCTATAAACTCCGGAAGAATAAAAATGTTATCAAGTTTTATAGTGTTTTCGTCAGTAGAAAAATAGGAATAATATCCGATAATTTGGTCATTTTGGAGAAGTTTATATACTTTATTTTTTTCAATATAGTCTTTTGTAATTGTCAATAAATGTTCCCATTCTTGTAAAATTTCATCCGAAAATCCCCAATAAGCTTTTGACATTTTTGTTATAGTAGTCAATAACTCATTATCATTTGGTTCTGCTTTTAGTATATCCATTTTTCATCCATTTTTTTTAATATTATTTCAATTTCCAAGGTGGATTTAATCTGTTTTCACCTGCATAGTATAAAATTAAATGGTTTTTGTCAATGTCTTTTAAATGTGCTTCACGCCATAACCAACTTTTGTCGTTTGGCATTTCGTCAAATTCAATTCCTTTGTCTAATAGTTCGCTAACATATTTGTCAAGATTGTCACACTCAAAATAAATGTGTATTCCGTTTTCTGTTGTTAGTGTTTCTACTTGTTGTATTGAAAATGTTGAAGTTCCGTCTGGACATTCAAATCTTGCATAATGAGGTAGCGATTTTACTATTAGTTTTAGTCCAAGTGTTTCATAAAAAGGTATAGATTTTTCGAGGTCTAAGGAAGGAATTGTAATTTGATTTAAGTTCATCTTTGATTACTTTCTTTTGTTTGACAGTGTCGGTTTTCAAATGACCGCTAACGGCGGCACTCACGCATACCGCCGCCTGCGTTGGCTTTGAGAGTTGGGCTTGGCGGCGATTGGCGTTGAGTGCATTGTTCTCACTTTTTCATTAATCGTCCTGTCGCTATTCCTTCAGCAGACCAAATTTTTAAAAAATAGACCCCAGTTTGAAATGTTGAAATATTAACCCCAAGCGTTTGCATGCCTGAGGGCAAGTCAGAGACATGTTTTTCAGCAAGCAACCTGCCTTGCGAATCCCATACCTGCAAGTCCGCAACACCGCCCGGCGAATTGAACCGTACAAAAAACTCACCTGTTGAAGGGTTCGGAAAAATAACCAAACCCGTTTCAAGCAATATAACTGGTTGCACGGAAACAATGGAATCGGCCAACTCGAAAGCCCCAATATCTGGTGCAATGCCTTCAAATTGATTGTTGAAGCCCAGTACGGGCAATCCTTGGTTAATCAATGGGCTGGTGGGAAGGAGGTGAAAGTCTTCATTTTCAGGGTCAACAAAATGTGGTAATTCATTCAGCGTATTTTCAAAAAAAGAAAAAGAGCTTCCCGTTGTGCCAGACAGACCACTTTCCAGATCTCCCATATTTTCGTACTCAAAGCACTCGTTAAGCCCCCCGTGAATTGGGCGGACGATGCCCTTTACATTGTTGCCTGCGTTTACTACATTGTTGCCGATTGATTCGAAACTATACGTTGGCTGGTTCATGACGCCGTCGAACATAAAATTGGATTCCCCTTCACTGTAAAATATGTTATTGCGTAGTTGCAACAATTTCCATGTTGGCGTCCAAAGATATAGGTTGAAGGCGAGTGGTTCATTGGAGTGTACCGTATTGTGAATGAAGTAAATCAGGTCATTTGGGTCGGTTTCAGTCCCGGCATTCAATTTAAGAGCAGTGGACCATGACTGGTGGGTTGCGGTATTGTTACAATCTTGAAAATTCGGGTCGTCTCGATAATTCTTCCGTTGGTCAAGGTGGTGATAGACATTGCGGAAAATATACACAGGTTTTTGTTCACGCCAAATGAGTGAAGTCCCAACTGGACAGTGACCGACATCATTGCCCCAGATGCGCGTGTTTCGTTGTTCACCTAAAGCATCAATACCATCGTAACACCAGGAAACCTTGTTTTCATAAACATCGTTCTCTGTCATGATCGAACCGTTGGATGAGCCTAAAGAAATTCCACCTACCACACCTTCCACGGTATTTTTCCAGACTATATTACCTTGGGTCACTTGTCCCGGATTGGGTGCGAGATTGATACCGGAGTTTTCCAGATACCTGCCATAACTTCCACAACTACCGTCAAACAACCACGGAATAACATCTCTTGATGTTTTGAATGCCGCATGAGACCAGTAGCCCGTACCGTCTTTGATTTGGCAGTTCATCACGATATTATCGTTGCTATTTCCTTCAAAAGTCAGCGGATAATTGCAGAAATCAAATATGCAATTGTCCACCACAACATGACTAGCATCTACAATACGTATGGTATTGGAAGGAAAACAATTCGATTGGATTGCCTAAAAGATCCTTGCTACACAAACCCTGCCATAGTATTTGAAGTGAATGCCTTTGATGCGCAAATGCACATTTTTGTTGTTACCATTGATGGTCAGGCAATTGAATCGTTTTGAAAAAATAACCTCCGAATCGTTGATGTTTTTTTTGTCTAGGGTTTTTATAAATACCTGATTTTGCTTGTTCCGATAATAGCCTGGGAGGTCAAAGCCGAGGGTCCAAAGGCTGGGATAAGTGGGGTCAATAGGTGGTGTCAGGAAAGCATAAGGGTACATTCTTTCGCCATCCACAAGGCAAAGGGCGTTGAATTCGAGGTCGGCGGGCAGGTTAGTCCACCAAATACTGGTATCTCCAGTACCTTGAGTCCAGGTGTATTGCTCATAGGAGCCGCCGTCGAAAACAGGTGATTCGCCTGGTGCAGCCATGATAGTGATTGGCTTGGTTTCAGCGCAATCTGTGTTGAGTTGGAGGTTCAGGTTATCAAGTGTATAATTCCCTCCTTTCATTAAAACTGTTGTACCGCAGGGCAATCCACTAGCGAACAGCGTTTGCAAATTGCCGGGGCTGGTTTCGGAATAAACCGAGCCAATGCCGTTGGGGCTTACCCATTTGAGGTTGCCCGAAGACTGCACATTCGGCACGGCGAGTGTCGTGGTTGCCGCTGTTAAGATGACTTTTTCAAATACGGGAAAGGAATCCACCATACTGACTTCCAGTTCGTAATCCGTAGCAGTAACGAGTTGGAAAAGACTGCCCCAAAACTCTCCAATTGCAAGACGGGCGGCAGGAAAACCGGGCTGCCAGTCTTGTCCCAATGCCCTATAGCGCACTTCCGTGAAAGCGGTGGAATCGGCATCGTAGCCGAGGGGCATTTGTACCCTATATCCGATACTGTGTAGCATAGGCTTTACGATGATTTGCTGGGCTGTTGCCAAGTCGGAAGAAAGCACCAAGGCAATGGCAACTAGGTAAATTACCTTGGTGAAAAATGATAGGAAATAATAATTGGCAGTTGATTGGTTAAGTTCTTTATCGCTCGGTTGTTCAACAATTATATTTTTCGACTTTGTGTCGACCGTCCATGTTAGGATGCTATTCATAATTATTTATTCTTTTTTTTAGTTGGTGAGAACGGCTAGGCTATGTGATGGATGAAGCGATAGCGAATCTATCATCATAGCCGTTGTTATCTCGGGTTTATTAATTCATTTTAATTTTTAGTTCTAATTTACCACCAAAGCCTAATTCAATAATCTTTGCAAGTGTCGAAATTCGTGCTTCTTTGACTGAGTTTTCAATCTTTGAAATATAGGATTTCGTTGTTCCCACCTTGTCAGCAAGTTCTTGTTGAGTTAGTCCTTTTTTTAATCTTGCTTCTTGAAGCATTACTCCAATTTTGAAGTTGGCATAGCCTTCTTCAAGTTCATCTCTTTTCTTAGTGCCTTTTTTACCAAAGAATTCTTCTTTTAATTCATTAAGTGATCCTACATTATTTATTTTCTTGCTCATATTCTTCTTTTATTTTTAACGCTTTTATGATTTCAGATTTAGGTGTCTTTTGAGATTTCTTTTGAAAGGAATTAATCAATATAACCAATTGTTTCTCTGTGAAGAAACAAAATATCCTATAGATGTTAGTTCCAAAGCTAACTCTAATCTCATAAAGACCTTCTGTTCCTTTTAAATGTTTTAAATGTTTCAGGAACTTGATCTAAAGTCCAAATGATTTTCTTCTTTACAGCGTTTGGTTGCTTCCTTAGGCATTCTTTAAAATAATCCTTGTAAGTAACTACCTTCCGATGCTTTTTATTAACCATCCTGCAAAGATAAGAAATATTTCACTATAGTGCAACTTATTATTTTTATTCCTGACATAAAAACTATATTTCAAGTATCAAAAGTATTAATTGCAGGAGATTGGATTCGAACCAATGTTACTAAAAGTGGTACAGTAACAAATAACCGACTTATTCCCAATATAGCAATTGCCTTCACCACTCAGCCACTCCTGTAATGATTTTTTTAGAATGTGCTCACAGACTCTTTTTAATCCGAGATAATCGGGTCAGGCAGGGGAATTTCACCCCAACCTTCCCACGGAACCGTGCTTGAAAGTCTCCCTTCACACGGCTCTTCATGCTTGTAAATCACACAAAGATAATGTAATATCTTTGTTGGATGCACCAGTTCATCTCTGATTGGTTGTGATTTTGTCTCAAAATAATCAGTCATCCCTTTAGATCGGTTGTCAATAATTTTGTAAACTAAACATGCCAAACCCTTCGCTCCTTCTCCATTACAGAGTCTTCATCACTACTACGATTTGGTCTGCCGCCAACATCTCAGACCAGCCTGACCACTACGCAGTAGGCGGGCAGGTCATCCCTTATCTGACTGCTTCCTCTTACGATTTTACAGTACGATGTTGACTTCTCTTGTTCCCTATGATAGCCTATGTACAGTTTCCCGCAAAGCGGGACAGGCATTGCAAACTTAACCCCGGTTATCATGTATCCAGAAATCAGGACGCCCGATACACTCTGTCGCAGGCACAAACGTAACTGCCCGCTTTTGATAACTTCTATTGCCCTTACGAGGCTTCATCATTGGTTCACTCATGTTCAACTCCTGTACACTCACCTACAGCTATCAAGTAGCCGTTTTTCCTTAATGTTCAGCACATCTGTCTTTCGGCATTTGCACCTTAAGGTGGTTTGGTAGCTACCTCCCGCAGAGCGGGACAGGCTCTGACGGTCGCCACCGAGAGACCTACTCTCATCTATCATACAGCATCAACCTATCTGCATAGGTTGTTCAAGACACACACGATCCAGCACCTGGCGACGGACGCAGCGATAGCAAGTCTGTCCGTCCAGTGCATTGTTACTGATATTTATTTCCTTTTCTCTTAAAAAATTCTTTTCCATCAAATTTCTTATAACCAAATTTATTTGGTTCAAATTCTACGAGTGCCATTTGCCATCCAGGTTTGATGTCTAAACTGTCAAATTCAATAGGTAAGACTAAATCTCCTCTACTATTAATGACTCCATATTTATCTTTAATTCTGACTTTTGCATATGATACTTCATTTTCAAGAAACATCTTAAAGATTACATCATCATATTTGAATTCAATCAGATTTGACAATTGGGAATGAGCTTCTCTTTTATGGTTTGAAGAAATGCCTTCATCTATGATAATTCTTTTATGACTCCATATATCAAAAAGCCCGTACTTATCATTCTTTCTTATTAATATATGGCTGTTTCCATATGGTATTATTTCATCAATTTTCAAATTTGAAGTATCTATCACTTCGATAATATCCGATGTATCAACTTTCACATAATATTTAAACCCAAGCTCGTATTTACCATTAAATATTTTGAAAAATTTATTTGGATTAGCTGGTAATACAATATTACATCCACCACCATCAATTGGATTACACTCATTTACCTTTAGTTTTTTTTCTCGTCTATTAATGAAAAATGAATTGTCTCCAATAGAAACTGAGGCCCAATTTGAAATAAAGCTTGTTGAAGAATCATATTTTGCTTTTATATGCCAATTACCATCTTTTTTAATAAATCCATACTTCCCATTTATTTTCACTGATGCAAGTCCATTTATAAAGAATTCTACTTTTTCATAAATTGGCTCTATGACTGTTTGACCTTCTGAGTTAGCGTATCCCCATTTATTGTTTTCTCCTATTGGATATAATAATCTTTTGTCTATTGATAAATTCTCCACATCTTTTGGTGTGATACATCCTAAGAATAAAGAAATGCCAATTATTATTGCTATTTTATGTTTCATAATTACTAGTAATCGAGTCACGCAGGGGAATCTCACCCCTACGTTCTCACAGAACCGTGCGTGAAAGTCTCCCTTCACACGGCTCTTCATGTTTGTAAATCACACAAAGATAATATACCTTTAAGGATATACCAATCTCCAATGGGCAAATAAATCAGGGCACTCTTTATATTTTGTCTTAAGCCAACGAATGGCTGCATACTTATACAATCCTTTCTCCCATTTTACCCACTTAAGTAGTCGGGCATTGAGCTGATTCCACACGTAACGCATACTCCCATTCTCAAACTTGTGATAATTGTTGATGATGCCACGTATCATTGGATTTAATTCTTTTGCTAATAACTCTATGGACTTTCGCCTTTTATGAATTGACCAGCTACTGAATTTGCTCAAAATACCAGTTCTCGATTTGATACTCACAAATGTGCCAGATAGGCTCTTAACGCCTTTCTTTGTCTTGACTCCCGTTGGCTTAATGCTGAATCCCAGAAAATCGTATTTCTTTGGATAAATCCCTATAGGTTCTCCCCTTAGATTTACGATCTTTGTCTTTTGTGGATGTAATTCCAAATGACAATGTTGCATTCTTACTTTTATGACTTTCAGCATAAATAAAGCCTGCTTCTCCGTCTTGCAATGTACCACAATATCATCAGCATATCGCTCAAACGGCTTCTCTGGATGATGATTCTCCATCCATTTGTCAAACGCTACATGTAGAAATAGATTGGCTAACAGTGGACTTATGACGCCACCCTGCGGTGTGCCTGTCATCGTATCTCTATACATGCCATCCTTACTCACTATTCCAGCTTTAAGCCATCTCTTTACATACATCAGTACCCATCTGTCGCTACAGTAATGTTTCACTGTTTTCATCATCAGATTATGATCTATGTTGTCAAAGAACCCTTTGATGTCTAGGTCTATTACAAAATCATGGTTTAATGTTCTTGCATTAGATTGACGTACTGCATCATGTGCGCTTTTATTAGGCCTGTAACCATAGGAATCCGTATGAAACAATGGCTCAACTACCTGCTCCAGATGTTTCTTTACTACTTGCTGTGCTATCCTGTCGAGCAGTGTCGGTATGCCCAAAAGGTGCTCGCCACCATCTCGCTTCGGTATAGCTACTTGTCTAACAGGTGCTGGAAAGTACGTGCCTGAAGTCAGCCTATTCCATAGTTTGTAGAGCTCCCTACTTCGATTTACATCTAAGTATTCCCAACTCATTCTGTCTATGCCATAGCTTCCCCTATTGGCTCTTACTTCCTTGTACGCCTGCCACACCATCAGCTTGGTGATTGGTTGTGATTTTGTCTCAAAATAATCAGTCATCCCTTTTGATCGGTTGTCAATTGTTTTGTAAACTAAACATGCCAAACCCTTCGCTCCTTCTCCATTACAGAGAACTCAACACTACTACGATTTGGTCTGCCGCCAACATCTCAGACCCGCCTGACCACTACGCAGTAGCCGGGCAGGTTATTTCATTTCTGACTGCTTCCTCTCTCGATTTTACAGTACGATGTTGACTTCTCTTGTTCCCTACGATAGCCTATGTACAGTTTCCCGCAAAGCGGGACAGGCAATGCAAACTTAACCCCGGTTATCATGTATCCAGAAATCAGGACGCCCGATACACTCTGTCGCAAGCACAAACGTAACTGCCTGCTTTTGATAACTTCTATTGCCCTTACGAGGCTTCATCATTGGTTCACTCGCGTTCAACTCCTGTACACTCACCTACAGCTGTCAATGCAGCCGTTTTTCCTTAACGTTCAGCACATTTGTCTTTCGGCATTTGCACCTTAAGGTGGTTTGGTAGCTACCTCCCGCAGAGCGGGACAGGCTCTGACGGTCGCCACCGAGAGACCTACTCTCATCTATCATACAGCATCAACCTAACTTCATAGGTTGTTCAAGACACACGATCCAGCACCTGGCGACGGACGCAGCGATAGCAAGTCTGTCCGTCCAGTGCATTGTTACCTGTTGGCTTATTTTTGTTCAATTAGCCAAATCAACAATTCATCACTATCGACAATACTCCATGAATGAGGGTGTCTATTATATATAAGGTTTCCTATACCCCTTGTTATTCGTTACTATTAACTCTGCTCTGTTATTTCCAAGTCTGTTAAGCTCGTTAATCATAGCTGAACAATCAGGTCCATTGATATTGGAAAAATCAAAATTCCTTTCTTTAAGCCACCAGTCTACATCAGGTTCCGAATAAATTCTCAAAGGAATATTTCCAAACTTTTTAACCCCTGTTTGATTGTGGTCAGAGAATGAATATGGAGAAATATCATAGAAATTTGATAATGACGTTTCAGGTGAACCATTGAACTCTTTCTCAATTCTTTCCACCATGTATACATTTTCTTGGCTAGGTTCTCTATCGAGAGAAAGTCTAATATCTCTTTTACTAGAATTATAAAACCGTTCAAAATCCAAAGGAGGGTCAACGGCAAATACTGCGACTGGTTTAAATTTTGCATTCTGTGCGTATTTTATTGCACAACTTCCACCAATAGAAAATCCCCCGATGTAAAATGGAAGTCCTGATAACTTATGCTTATTTGTAACATCTTGAATTATATTACTAAAGTTTCGGAGTTTTTAAACAATTGAAAATCAGTTAAAAATATATGATAAAATAGTTGCATAATATAACGTAAATCACTATCTTTGAGTTAGTTACCAACAAATTACTAATTCAGTTAATTATGCAACAGTCCAAAGGTATTAAAAATCTGTCAGAACTTCCAAAAAAAGGAAGTGCAAATTCAGATCTAATTATAGCAATGTTTGATTCGACCATCAAAGAATTTAACTTATCAAGTATTTTTAGGATTCTCGGTTGTTGCAAAACAAAAGGAGTTCCAGTCAAAAACATCTTCAAGACTTTATTTCTCTTACCATTTATTGAAGTCAGTAATATTCGCAATTTATTTATTTGTGGGTTTAGTAAAGAATTAATTTGTAAAAAAGATGCATTTTATGAGTTCTTAAATAGTTCAAAAATTGATTGGCGTATTATACTTATGATATTCGCCAAGCAGTTTTTAAAAATTGTGGCTAAAAAATCAGTTGACACTTGTCACAAAGGGTTGCACAAAGTTTTAATCATAGATGACACTATAAGTCCCAAGACAGGCAAGACCATTGAGTTCATAGGTAAAGTCTTCGATCACACTAAGCATGCTTACAACTTGGGCATGAAAGTATTGACATTAGGATATTGGGATGGAAAAAGTTTTATACCCCTTGATTTTTCCATTCATAATGAATGTAAGATTTTCGGGTTTTAATGGGTGAATTGAGCAATATTAAGTACTCCTCATATGCCTTCAGGTGGATGTTTACAGGTATCATTTTATTGTTATTTATTTATACCTGATAGGCCAAATATCATGCCTATTGTGTTGTTTTCCTGAGCTTTAGATATATTTATTTTATGGTTTGTTCAACGTTCCGCGGCTGGGCAACTGTGCGGAGTTTTGGAAACGTTATTATTCTTAAAAGTACAAAAGTTATTTTGAAAACCAAAGGTTAGGGCGAGAACTTAGCCGCATAGTGCCCTAGCCGATGTTAACTGTTCGGGCTTTCGTCCATTCTTCGTATGTCATTTCAAATTTGATTTCATTTATTCCATGATTCCCAATTTCATTCCACCCGGCTATTTTATAAAATTTCTCTGCTCTTGTGTTAATCCCAGTCCCGAGCCAAACATTATCCTTAGTTTGTTCAAAATACCAGTCTAACATTGTTCTGTGTAATAATTGTCCAATTCCCTTTCTCTCGAAATTGGGGTCTAAAAACAAAGCCCAAATGTTTTTTTCTTTCAAATCAACTATTGCAAATCCAATAATCCGTCCATCAATTTCGCAAACCCATCCTTTACCCCGAATCGTAAGAAATTCTTTACAATCTTCATCAGTCACCAAATTCGGGTTAGACAAAGTATTTTCTATTACTGAATTTCTTACAATTTGAATTTGTCCAATATCATCAATTCTAGCATCTCTAATGGTCATATTTCATTAAGTTCTTTAAGTCTAATTATTATTCTACGATGAAGATTTGTAAATTAATTTTATGGTACCGCATAGGCCTGACAGTTAACGTCTGCGATTTGTGACGGATGAGCGATAGCGAAATCTGTTCATCAAATCGCTTGTTATAAGTCGGCCTATTCATTTACCTTGATTATTTTTTTTGTGCCTGCAATTTTATTATTTATATATTTCAGAAGGTAAATCCCCGCTGGAAAATTTTGCATTTCCAAATTTCCAGTATTGGAAAAGTGACTGATAAAAGTACCATTGCTGTTATACAGATAAAATTCAATATCGTTGATATATAACGTTTCAATTGTCAAAGAATTACTTGTAGGATTTGGATAAATATGAATTGTATTTTCTACTGGTTGCCTAACCAAATTCTTTTCAAGCATTAGAATTTTTCCTTCGGGTTTCCCATTTACTGGTCTCTGATTAGCGAAGTATATTTTATCTTCATACTCAGCTAAACTTATAACATTGCTGAGGTCCTTACAAAAAGACTGGGCTCCTGATTCTAGGTTTTTCAAATTGTATACTAATATTTCTTCACCCGTACCAGAGAGGTCACTTTGATCTAGATAGATAAAATCATCTCGTATCAAAATTGAATATATATTATACTCTAAATCCTTAATTATAACACTTATGTAATTATCTTCCAAGTTGTATCGATGAATAGATGTCCCAGTTGCAACGTATATTGATTTATCATAGTTCGTTATTGACAATGGCCTTTCAGTTAGAACATCTATCAAAACACTTTCAGGATTTAAGTTTGAGATATTTATTTTACTAATTGCATTTTGGTGAGTATAGATTAAGTCATCTCCATTAAAAGTAAAGGAACTTGGGAATAGAAATGTTTTGTGGATAAGTGTATCAAATATTTTGTTGCTTGTGTTCAATTTATACATAACAATCTCATCCCTAAGACCAAGATAAATTATGTCATCTTTTACAATAATAGCTCTCGGATAAGTTAAGCTATCAAATAGTTCAAGATATGATTCTTTAGGGTTATTAATGTTGAAAGAAACTAACTTTCCAGTATTAGGCTTTCTTCCATGAAGTGCAAGGTAAACATTGTCACCTACAAATGTTAAAGCAATTGGATCATCCAAACTATCTAATATAGTTTTTACCTGCCCGTAGGAACAGTTTAAAAATATGATGGAAAGGATCACTATTTTGATCATATTAAGTAACTATTTACGAGGCCTGGTGAGAGAAACAGAATGATTTGCCTTCAAAAATATTTTTGATGGTGTCGAATACGTTCATATTATGTTTCCTTGCAGTTGAGATCACACTCATAATACGAGCATGGTGAGTTGCTCCATCGGTGCTTCTGAAGCAATGAGATACATTCATTTTTACCTTTGAAAACCTAAAATCTCTCTCCGCTTGATTATTGGTAAAGGGAACTTCGGGATCAAAGGCGTATAGTAACACTACATCCATGTTGGTTTGCATACGAATTATCAAGTTAAGCCCTTTACTTTTTTCTCTCTTCCTCGTTTGCCTTTTCTCTCAGGTGGTGGCTCTTCTTGGATTCCGTCTGTTAATATTTGTTGGTAGTGCTTTACTATATTTTCTCTGTTGTTCATGTTTTGTTCTTCATCGGTTGCTTTAAGTTTTAGTAGAAGTGTTTTCATTTTAACTGCCCATTGCCTACCTATTTCCTCTTGTGAGGTAAGCTCTCTTTATGATATGTGCGCCACATAAGGCATGTATGATACTTAAGAAATTGAAGTAGCTCGCATAACTATCGTGCACAAGTTTCCCTGTGTAATCTTTGATGAGACTTAACTCACTTTTCAAGGCTTCCAACCCTCTTTTACTATGTGTAAAAAGATAGGTGAACATACAAGTACTCATTACATGAAGCCAAAACATCTTTCCGCCAACTCGAATACCTGTTTCATCTGAATGTGCGACCAGAGATGAGAGTATTGATTTCTTGATTAACATCTCTACCGCTTCCATTTTCTCATATGCCTTAGCATTATATTTTACTATTGTGGAAACGTTGGGGAATAATCCATATAAATCGCTGAGCAATTGCGATACTTTCTGAATAGGTACCTTGTAATCGTTGCACAGCAGTACGCTTAGAGTTTTGACATTGTTACCGTATTGAACCGGGGCGTTTACTCCTTGTGGAAATATACCGAAATGTTCCTTCCCGCAGCAAGGACAAGTCTTCTTTGTTGTTTGTAGTCTGTGACTACTACCTGTGGCTCAGGTATGTCTTGTACTTGTCGTACTTCTGAAATTTCACCTTTTACAGCCATCAAATCTGCCCCACATTCACAACGTTCAGTTTCTACTTTTAATTCTACCTCATTTGTAAATTGTAGTCTGTCCATTCCTTTGCCTTGGTGACCTTCTTTTCCGCCTCGTTTTCCACCCTTCTTCCTGGTGTGGCTGCTTTCCAATAGGGATCACTTGATGGTGGTTTGTGAGAGTTGTTGCTATTTTGGTTTAATCTAGATTTGAGCTCTGAAACCTCGGCTCTTAATGCCATAATTTCATTATTTTGCCTTTCTATTATTTCGTCTCGCCTTTGAATCTCATCTAATAACAAAATATCACGGCAACCAATGATTCACTATCACCGCTGAGTGTTATTCCTTTTGCTTTTAATAAAGGATGTTCAGAAAGTATTTCGTATATATTTTTGATAAGTACTCTGTTTGATTGTTTACCAAATTTCAGAGTTCTATTTTCAGGTCAGGTCTATAAATGTTACAAATATATATTTTATTTTTATATTTGTACTTAATTTTAAATATTTTTTGACGTAAATAGTTGTATTTTTGTTAAATTTAACTAAAAGAAAATCAATGGATTAATAATTTTATTTATATCTTTGTAGTGCCGAAAAAAAATCTTTTTACCGTTTGGCATTAGGAATTTTGAACGCATTTTCGGCTTTTTTAATAACATAAAAACCAAGCATTATGAAATAACCCAAGTCGTCCGACAGGGCGACTTGGATTCGTATCTTATTGATTATCAATATATTTTTAAATTGAAGACCGTCAATCTATTGAGCAAAGCCACTTACTTTATAAGTGGTTTGTTTATAGCAGAAAAGCGAAAACGGAATATTGAGCGGATGTGTGAGGTAAATGGTGATGATTACCAAGGTCAGCAGCAGTTTATTACCGATTCACCATGGAGTGCACTTGAAGCAATGAAGATAGTAGCAAAAAAAGCTAATATGACGCTTGGAGAAACATCAGGTCAAGTATTGCTAATAGATGAATCGTCTTCCAAAAAAGCAGGTAAACATTCAGTTGGAGTCTCCAGGCAGCATAATGGAAATTTGGGAAAAATAGAAAACAGTCAAACAGGAGTTTATGCTGCATTGGCAAAAGATGAACATTTTTGTTTAGTCAGGAGTAAGTTGTTTTTACCTGAAGAATGGATTGCAGATGAAAAAAGATGTTTACAAGCTGGTATCCCAAAATCAGAAATACTATTTAAAACCAAGCCGCAATTAGCTATAGAAATGATAAAAGAATTGGATGGTGAGGGCATAAGTTACGGTTGGATAGGAGCTGATGCGCTCTATGGTCGCAATTATGAATTTCGAGATGCTTTGCACAAAATTGGAAAGAAATATGTAGTAGATATACAACGGGATCACTGCATATATTTAGAGCGTCCACATATTTACATACCTAAGAGTAAAACAGGAAGAGGAAGGAAAAATATTCACTATGTAACAGATAATGAATCCATTACAGTGGAGAGTTATAAAAAGTCATTGGAGGAAAAAGATTGGGAAAAGATTCAATATAGAAAAGGGACTAAGTCACCAATGGAAGCACATTATCATGTAAGAGAAGTATGGGTATGGAAGCAAGGAACACAAGATTCACAGAGACTTACACTCATAATAAAACGAACAAATGGTGGTTTAAAATATGGATTGAGTAATTTTTCGATATCAGAAGTCAGTAAGGAACAACTAGCCTACATGCAAGGGCAGAGACATCTGGTGGAAAGTAGCTTTAAAGATTCGAAAGGAGAATTAGGCTTATTTGATTATCAAATCAGAAAATACAGATCATGGTATCACCATAATGCATTAGTAATGATGGCAATGCATTTTGTGCTCGAAACGATCATAAAAAACAATGTAGAGCAACCATTATTGTCTGTAAGAGATGTACGGCTACAGATAATAGCCATATTAAAAGACAATGGTGTATTGATAGAAAAAGAAATAAGTCAAATGAAAATGAGGCATAAGCAAAGAGCATATGACATTTTAAGAAGGTATAATTTGACTCATCACTTAATCATATAACACTTTTTTATAATTTAACAAAGTACAATTAGTTACCAATAATTTACCTTTTTACAATGAAATCATCTGCGTTTCTTAGGATACTTAAAAAAGATGGCTGGTTTATAATTATCCAGAAAGGCACACATTCATACTCAAAATAAATTGGTTTGCAAAAACTACTGAGTCAATTTTTGATTTTGAGTATAATGAAGACATAATTTTTCTTAATGAAAATTATCGTCGGTATAAAGATGAAACATGCAACTAAAGAAGGAACGGTAATTTTTCCCAATCATGGAAGTGACGAATTAGGTAAAGGGTTGGAAATGAAATTGAGAAGAGATGCACAATTATAAATTAAGTACCATAAAAAAACGATTGAATAAACAGGCGGAAAAATTTCTGACAATAATGATGAAAGTAATAAAAATCAAAGAACGAGTGCACTCCCTCCATTTTAAGGGAGGCTGGGGTGGGTAAATTTAGAGGAATGAAATCGATAAAATTTATAATAGAGAAAACAAAAACAGGATATTCGGCATATTGTGCAGAAAAACCAATTTTTACGACTGGGCTTAATATATATAAACTGCAAACAAATGCTTTACAAGCCACAAATTTGTACTTGGAAGAATTTGGTAAAAAAGTATCTATGGATAAAATTGGATTTGAACTCGATTTTCAACAATTTTTTGAATATCATAAAGTGATCAACGCTAAGCATTTGGCTAAAAGGATAAATATGAATGAAACATTATTATCACAATACGTTAATGGAAAGAAAAAGCCATCAAAAAAGCAGGTTGACAGAATTTTGGAAGGATTGCATGAAATGGGGAGAGAACTCATGGAGTTATCGCTGGTGTAAAATCATTTATACTGTGACCAAACAGGGGATGTGCAGACTTCCAGTTGGTGAGCATATTTGGAGCTTCGACCACCTTTGGCGATCATAATCGCAAATAATTATATTTATTTTCGATTATGATCGCCAAAAGTGAGTGTTTTACAAAAAAAAACAAGCTTTTATACCTGATTCCAGAAATTACTACGATTGATAATAAACGTTGCTTTAGGCTGGTAAAAACCAGTAAATGTTGCACTGAATTTAGCATTCTTTTTTTCGTTCCATTTCAATTCAAAAGCGCTGATACCATCTCTTCCTTCTTCTATGTAATCAATTTCAGCATGCATCTTGCTACGCCAAAACCAACTTTTTACCGGTAGTTTTTGATAGCTATTAAACTTCAGTTTTTCTGTGATAAAATAGTTTTCCCACAATGCGCCTATATCGTTCCGCTGTCCTATAGGATTAAAATTATTGATAATAGCATTGCGAATACCAATGTCATAAAGTATATTTTCCTTGAGGTAGAGATTTCCTTTCTATCATTGCGAGATAAAGGATTTAACCTATAGACAACAAAACTCTTTTCAAGCAAATCGATGTAATTTACCACTGTTTCCTTATCTATACCTACGGTTTTTGAAAGTTCATTGTATGAGACTTCGCTACCTACTTGCCATGCCAATGCTTGTAATAATCGCACCAACACTTCCGGTTTTCGAATTCCTCCTGACTCCAGAATGTCTTTGTAAAGATAACTGCCTGACAAAGCACTGAGCAAAGCTTCTTTTTCATTTTCTAAAATTATTTCCGGGTAGCTCCCATATACTAACAGTTGCGCTAACATTGGTAATGATTTTGCCAAAGTGTAAGTGTCTTTGAGCTCTGACCAAGCTACAGGAAACATGGTGAATTCCCATTTTCGTCCTGTCAAAGGCTCCTGAATAGTATCAGCCAGTCCGAGTGCAGAAGATCCGGTAATGATCACTTGTTTTCCAATTTGGCATCTACGATCATTTTTACGGTAAGACCAATATTTACAATACGCTGAGCTTCATCAAATACGATCAATGAATACGGGGCAATCAATGATTGGATCAACTGAAAATCAGGATTGGTCCATAAAAGTCTGTCCGCGGGTTGTCTCCATTGATCATTAAAAAGGTAGTTTCAATTCTTCTGTTATTTTTTGAATCAGAAAAGTTTTACCCACTTGCCTTGGCCCGAGTAGAATAATGGCCTTCTAAAATCTATTTTTGCTTTAATTGCTTCAAAAGTGTTCTTTTTATCATTATTTGCGATTATGATCGCAAATATATATACTATTTTCGATTATGATCGCTAAAGGTGAGGTATTTTAAAAAATAGAGACCAATTTAATAAGGAAGAAATTAGCAGATCTCTCAGCATTTGCAGTTCAAATCTGCAGATGCAAGTCAAAGAGTATAGATTCAATAGATATTCGAATATTCTTATCACTCACAACGGGCATTTACAGGCAATATGTAATCATAGTTCATAAAGTTACGATTTTCTATAAACAACTAAGCCTTTTGGCCCGCAGATTTTTTTTGTCTGTAAACAAAAAATCTGCAATGGATTATAGTTCTTTTTCAGCTCCCACAATAAAATGAATTACTATTATACCTAAAATCCCATTGAAATTTGTTTTTTCTGCTATTTTCTTTAATTGCGTGATTAAAATGATATGATTTAACTTGCTTATATTTAGTATAGGTAGGTTTAAGTTTTTGTATATATTTGCAATTCAAATAATTAAATGTAATGGTATCTGAAATACAATTCACCAACTATAAAATTTTCAAAGAAAACAGTCTTTGAAATTAAAGCCAATAACAGTATTGTTAGGAAAACAATTCAGGAAAAAGCGCTGTTGCAAAACTACCATTGATGATAGGTAACTTACTTTATGGAGAACCGATAAATTGGAGAATAAAAGTAGGTTCAGATAGCAAAAATTCTGTTGAATTAGGATCGGGATTTAAAGATTTAATTTATAATAGAAATTCTGCTGGTGCGCTAAATATAATATTAGATTCCGAAAATTACTCTGTAAACTTTTCATGTAATCAAGAAGATGGGTTTCTTGATCTAGCAATTAATGATATAGACATTAAATTAGATGGTGATATAGATTCAATCAAATTGCCAATTGGAGATGCTGTTATTTTGGAATTAAAATTCAGCCATGATTACATCGGAGCAATAAGAGTTTCTCCTGAATCAGATTATCAAAATTCTGCAGAAAAGTTTAATATAATTGGTATTAATGGGCAAAATGCATACCCAATCTTAATCCAAGATTTTGAAAATGGCCAAAAGTTACTTAATAAGGTTGGTAGTTGGTATTCAAAAAATTTGAAGGATGGGGCATAAATATTAAAAAAATCGATTCGAGTGAAATCAAATACGAGATAGTACTCGAAATGGATTGTCAAGTATTAATATTCGGCAAACAGGGCAAGGCATTCATCAAGTCTTACCTTTAATAGTAAGGTCATATATAGAATGAAGTCGAGCCCACCTTAATTGTTGTAGAAGAACCAGAAACACATCTTCACCCTGCTGCTCATGGGGATTTGGCCGAAAGATTTGTAGATTCGTTTATCGAGGATTCTAATAAAAGATATTTAATAGAAACGCATTCTCAAAATTTTGTATTACGTCTTAGAAGGCTTATCGCTGAAAAAAAAATCAAACCTTTTGATATTGCATTATATTATATTATATTGACTATAATGCAAAGTCAAGAACAGCAAAATTAAACTAATTGATATTGACGAATATGGAAATTTGCCTAATGATGATTGGCCTATTGGAGTTTTCAGCGAAGCATCAATAGAAGTAAGAGGGATTTTACCCATTATTAGTAAGCTTAGAAATGCAAAACATGACTTTAAATAGGATAGAAAACTTCAATCAAAAAGTGCTAGAAAAGATTTAAACTTATCAAACACAGTGAAGAAGATTTTATTTTATCATTAAATCATTTTTCTAATATTTTTTACACAGTAGCAGCAGTTTTAACATCATTTTAATAATCTAATACATTATGAAAATACATTGGATATCATTTCTTTTTCTATTGTTATCAATAAGAACCACCAACGCCCAGAAACCCATCACCATAGACGATATCTATGCCAAGTTTGCTTTCAGAACAAAGTCTGTGCCCGGCTTCAATTTTATGAAAGACGGTAGGCATTACTCTTCGCTTAAAGACGGCGGCATCAAAAAATTTGACATCACTACAGGATCTTTGGTAGAGACTATGTTTGAAGGTAAGGAATTTAAGGATAAAGCCGGATATTCCGGGGCTATCGGGTCATACACATTCAGTGATGATGAATCCAAAATTCTCATTGAGTCGGAAAGCGAAGCCATCTACAGGCACTCCTCAAAGGCAAACTGCTATGTATATGATGTGAAATCCAAAGTACTTTCCAGAATCTACCTTCATGGCAAAGTGGTCAATCCGGCTTTTTCACCGGATGGGGAGCAAGTTGGATTTGTTTTCAACAATAACTTGTATTTTCAAAACTTAAAATCAGGGAACATCACTCAAGTCACTACAGATGGCGTTAAAATAAAATCATCAATGGTATATGTGTGACTGGGTTTACGAGAAGAATTCAGCTTTACCAGAGCATTTTACTGGTCGCCTGACAGCAAAAAAATCGCTTATATACGTTTTGATGAGACCAATGTACCGGAATTTACTATGCAACTTTTCAAAGGTGATATGTACCT
Organism: Saprospiraceae bacterium; assembly: GCA_016718205.1. Classification (GTDB taxonomy): domain Bacteria; phylum Bacteroidota; class Bacteroidia; order Chitinophagales; family Saprospiraceae; genus OLB9. The sequence continues at coordinate 1,480 of JADKEB010000013.1, read as the reverse complement.
TGAAAACGAAACTTTCAAATATCCCAAAGTAGGTGAAAAAATGCCGAGGTATCCGCATGGGTGTATATGAGCTATCCTTGAGGAAAGTCCAAAAACGGATATCGGCGAACTTTCTGATATGTATATACCACGCATGAAGTGGACACAAGATGCCCATAAACTTTTGTATCTTCAAGATGAACAGGCACCAAAACAATCTTAAACTTTACATCTCCGACATCAAATCCGGCAAATCATCCATCATCTACGAAGAAACTAATAAGTACTACATCGACATGTCCGACGATCTTACTTTCCTCAGGGATGGAAACACTTTGTATGGTCATCTGAAAAGAAGGGTACAACCAGATATATCTCATGGGCATGGATGGTACACAAAAAGTCAAGCTCACCACTGGGTCATATGATGTGACAAGCTTCTATGGAGTGGATGAAAAAAATAAAAAAGTGTACTTTCAGGCAGCTGAAAAATCACCTATGCAAAAGCATGTGTTTTCAGTTGACCTTGATGGTAAAATATAACTAATCTTACACCTACCCTTTTAGGATCAAATACAGCTCAGTTCAGTAGTACATTTGACTATTTCAGCAACAATCACAGTACCATCAATACTGCTCCAACATTTACTGTGTACGATCATACGGGCAAAAAAATAAGGACAATCGAAGACAATATTAATCATGCCAAAACTCAGGAAGAGTACGGTGTGTTCCTGTGGAATTTTTTACATTTACGACATCAGAAAATGTAAAAACTCAATGGCTGGGTGATCAAACCAAGAGACTTCAACCCTACCAGAAAGTATCCGGTTTTCATGACACAATACAGTGGTCAGGTAGTCAGTCCGTCACCAGACAGCTGGAAAGGCACAGGATACTGGTGGAATCAAATGATCGCTCAGGCAGGTTACATCGTAGTATGTGTGATGGACGAGGTACAGGTGCACGAGGAGAAGCATTCAAAAAAGATGACTTATCTTCAGTTAGGTCATTTTGAGACTTTGGATCAGATAGAAACGGCCAAATGGAGGGTTTGCAACCTTACGTGGACAAGGCAAGAATAGGTATTTTTTGGCTGGAGTTATGGAGAGATATATGTCCTCGCTCTGCATTCTCAAAGGCAATGATGTATTTAAAGCCGCTATAGCTGTAGCACCTGTCACCAACTGGAAATGGTATGATAGTATCTACACTGAAAGATACATGCGTACCACTACCGAAAATGCCCAAGGCTATGCTGACAATTCGCCTGTCTATTTTGCTGACAGACTAAAAGGAAATTATCTGTTGATTCATGGTATGGCTCATGACAATGTTCATTTTCAAAATGCGGTAGAAATGGCCAACGTCTCATCAAAGCCAACAAACAGTTTGATACTTACTATTATCCCAACAGAAATCACGGTATCTGCGGAGATAATGCCACCATACATCTCTACACAAAAACAAATTTTATTTTTGAAAAAATCTGAAATAACTA
>JADKEB010000012.1 GCA_016718205.1 Saprospiraceae bacterium | reverse complement strand
ATTATCGGTCGCAGGAGCTGCAGGTTGCTACCCTCCTACTTCAGCAATCCCTGCAGTTTTTTAAAGTCGCCTACCATCTCAAGCCCGGCGATAACTGTGCTGTCTACAAATATGGATTTTCCTTTTTTATCGAGTAGGGTGACCTTCAGCTCAGCGTTGATGCTTTCGGCGATTCTCCGATCCATCGAGCCCTGGACAGGCGCTTTGAGCAGACCGGCATCCTTCGATCTTGCCTGGATGATGATGGTGTTCTTCTTGTTTTCTATGCGGATGTTCACCAGATTGGACTCAGTGACTTCCAGATGCAGTTTTGTGCGACGGTAGGTGGCAAAGTGGTAAGTTTTACCCTCATGATACAAAAATCCCAAAAAACCATTGAATGATTTGCCCAACCACGGAATACTGGCCACGGACAACATCAAAGACGTACCCGGCTCATTGAAATGATTGCTTTGCATCCAGATCCAGGACGAAGGCATGCCCGAACCCCAATCTTTTTCTATGTATCCTTTGCCCTGATCGAAAGTATGTATGACATCGTTGACCTTTAGAGCTCCTTTCAATGTGTGGGTCAGACTGACTACCCCATGGTAACACTCCATAAAAGGCACAAAACGATACCAACCCATGATACCCACATTCATCAACCTGCCCGATGTGTATCTGACCTGATCGATCATCTCGACTGTGCCCGATATACTCGACATGCTGTCCCGAAGGTCAAGGATGATCTTATCCTCAGAGAAATAATTGTTGCCTATCTGTATTTCAAATTTTTTGGTAGAAAACGAAAACGCCTCAATCGGAAAACTATAATAACTTGTCTGTGCTGTGACCCCATCGATCATTTGTACAAAGGCGTGTTGTTCCTTTCCGTCTTTTGACAATGAGATGCCCGGGATGATACTCATGATGTGGGTACAGTCACTGGACACCATTTTAAAATACCATCCTTCAAAGTAATTTTTTTTCTTTCTGTTTCCCTGAAAAATGATGGTGTTGCCCAGCTTTTTAAGGTTGTACAGAGGCAATATCTTGTGCTGAGAGAATTGTACTCCGTTATGAAGCTCCTGTGCATAGGTGTATCTGCATGGCAAACATATTAACAACCACAAAAGGATTAAACTGATATGCTTTGCTTTTAAAAGAATATTATGCTTCATGTTTACTTTCTGTTTTTCAATCTTTTCACTTCTCAATTTTCAATTTCATCAAAAAAGTTCTCCCGATGGATGACTTTAAAATTGGTTTCCCCATATATATTGGTAAAACTTTTGGTGAGGTTTGCTTTTTTCGTTGGGTTCCATTTTATCTCGATGGTCTGTAATACGTTATTTTTCTCTATTATTAAATCTATCTCACGCTGATCTGTATTGCGCCAAAAATAAAAATTAGCGTATATTTGTTTGTATTCATTTTGCTTGCGCAGTTCATTGATGACAAAATTTTCAAATAGTGCCCCGGCATCATTTCGGATTTCAATGTACCTGAAATCATTGATCAAAGCATTCCTTATTCCCAAATCATTAAAGTAAATTTTTTTTGATTTTTTCAATTCTGTACGCTGATTGGTATGATAAGCAGGTAATTTGTAGATCACAAAAGCCTGTTCCAACATTTCAATATAGCTTTCCACCGTTTGGTTATCAATTTTTAAAGTATTTGACAATTCATTGTAGTTCGCTTCGCTCCCTATTTGCCAGGCTAACATTTTAAGCAATTCCAGCATTTTTTCCGGCTTCTTTATTCCCTTAAAAAGAAAAATATCTTTGTACAAATAACTATCTGACAAAAATCTTAACAGCCTTTGAGCATCTTCAGGGTGAGTGACAATTTCCGGATAGTAGCCATAGACCAATCTTTGCGGCAGTTGTCTTATCTCCTGCAATAAATCGGTATGTTGCACCATTTCAGAAAAAGAAACAGGAAATAATCTATACTCAAACTTCCTTCCTGTAAGAGGTTCGTTGAGTGAATTACGTAGTTCGAATGAACTCGAGCCACTCGCAATGACCTGAATCTCTTTGCAGTAGTCAGCAAAAAGCTTTAGGATTGAACCTATATTTTCAATTTTTTGTGCTTCATCTATCACTACAACCTTGTTATTTCCTGCAAGTTGTTTCAGCCGCTCGCTATTGGCATTTTTAAGTAATTGATGAACGTCCGCATTTTCTCCATCCAACCAAAGGGTATTATTTAGTTTTAAAGAAGGCAACATTTGAATAAGCGTACTTTTACCTACTTGTCTTGCTCCAAGCAGAATGATGATTTTGCCTTTATAAAAATCCTTTTCTATATTGTTTATAATTTGCCGCTGAATAGACATTTGCTATAAAATTAGAATCAAATCGCAAATTTAGTACATTATATTGGGATTAAATCAAAAATAATAAAGTATTACAACATTATCTTTCATAAAGTGGCTTCGGCTCCATTACATTGCGCTCTTCCACCGTCATTGAAATAATTCTTCTTTACTAAAGTGGCTTCGGCTCCTTCATGTGATTGAATAGCTCAGTTCGGAACGTAGTGGAGATCAAGGTTTGGCCAGACTTTCAACTGTCAAAGTTGTACTTAATTATTTCTTAAAATCCCCGCAAGTCAAAATATACAATAAAACACTGGCGTTTCCATGCTAATCGTTCATCAACATTCGCAAAAAAAAAGACCCTGATACATGATCCATTTATACTCTTTCTATCAAAAACAAATGGAATATTATGAAATACATAATGATGATTGTATCCGGTTTTCTCATAGGTATCGTGGCATGTACCAAAGAATCTGCACAGGAATCCATTCCCGTAAAAAATCCGGACGACTGTCTGGTAAAAGCATCAAAAATAAATGGTCAAATCATTGAAGATGAATACATCATCACCTTCAAAAAGGACACCACACACGAACTTCTGACCCTCAGATCAGCTGATGCAGTGGGTCGGTTATTGGCAAGGGTCAGTAATGAAGACCTTGATTTTGATATATTGGCGATGGGAGAGACGCCTTGTATCGTCGCACACCGGATGGATGAGATCCAAGCCGGCCGACTCAAAAATGACCCTTCAGTTTTGAGTATAGAACCGGACAGAAAAGTTGCCATTGCTTCGTGTGTTGATGTCATAGCACCACATTCTGTCACCTGGAGTGTGCGCAAAACAGGGTATGGGCGCGCCGGTCTTGTAGGCGATAAGACAGCCTGGGTCATAGATACAGGGATAGATTATGATCATCCGGATCTCAATGTGGATGTAGGTCGCTGCCGTTCATTCATCAGTGGTCAGACTACTGCTGATGATCTCAACGGACATGGTACGCATGTGGCAGGTATCATTGGCGCAAAAAATAATCAGCTGGGCATATTGGGAATAGCGTCTGATATCAGGTTGGTGGCTTTAAAAGTATTGGATCATATGGGTGAAGGACGTCTGTCAGGAGTAATGCCGGTGCGCCATATCAGCAACAATGCAAAAGCCGGTGATGTGGTCAATATGAGTTTGGGAAGTGAAGGTGTGTCCATTACACTTGAAAGAGAAGTCACTATAGCAGCAGAAAAAGGCATTTTATTTGCCATAGCCGCCGGAAACGATTATAAAAACGCAGCTAACTATTCTCCAGCCAGAGTCAATCACCACAATGTTTTGACAGTATCAGCGGTAGATAGCCTTCACAGGTTTGCTTCGTTTTCCAATTTTGGTCCTGATGTGGATGTAGCAGCGTACGGGGTCAAAATCACATCTACATACAAAGACGGTAAATATGCCATTTTATCAGGAACATCTATGGCGGCGCCGCATGTAGCCGGACTGATGCTGGTGAGAGGCATCAATATTCCGAGAAGAGGCGTGGCCCTCAATGACCCTGATGGTGTGCCGGATCAGATCGCAAGGGAATGAAAAATTATTAAATGGTATCAACGCCGTAATTAGATAAATCACAGTAAGAAAAAATATTGATTTCGACTGCATTGATAATCAAGTTTACACTTTCGTCGACCAGGTGTGTTTCCTTTTTGAGATAGAGTAAAAGACGTTTGATTTTCAATACATTGGTGTTTTCAGAGTGGACTCAAGTTTGCAATTTTATAGCTTTTCCTTAGCTCACTGTTTCCTACTCCATCGCTCTAAAAAATGCTTCCAGTTTCTTTTCATCAAGCTTTCCGTTTGTTCTCACACTACTGCACAGGTCTAGTCCAAATGGTTGCACATAGTCAACGGCTTGTTTCACATTGTCCTTGTTGATTCCCCCTGCAAGGAATAGGGGAACTTGGATGTTTTCTCTGATTTGTTTGCTCAATTCCCAGTTGTGGGTTCTACCGGTTCCGCCCAATTCCTTTACAGATAAATTTGGATTTCCACTATCGAGCAGGATGGCGTCTACAAATTCAGAAACTTCTATGGCTTCTGATACACTATTGCCATCTATAACATGTATGACCTGTACCAACTTGACTTGTGGAAGGGCTTCTCTAAGTCTTTGATATTGTCTGTTTTCAAGCTCATCAACGATTTGAATGGTTGATGTATAAACTCTTCTGTAGTGTGAAATAATATCTTCTGCCTGAGTTTCGCTGGTAAGCAGAAAAGTGGATATCGGGGGTGGTGTCATTTTGGCTATTTCATTGATCAAAATATCATCAATGACACCCGGTCCACTCGGCATGTTGCCGACAAGCCCTAAAGCAGACGCACCGCAATTGATTGCCATCCTGGCTTCTTCTTTACTGCTAATACAACAGATTTTTACTCTTGGTCTCGCGATAACACTATTGATCTTTTCTGCATATTGCATTTTAAAAAATTTACTCCGTGAAATGATTCCATCCCTGGGCAGTGATATCATGAACATTGCCTCCAGTAGTATGGAGTTTTACACCATCTGCAGCGTCAGTGATTTCGCCGATGATATATACTTCGGGCATAAATCTGATTTTATCGAGGTCTTTTTCGTCGATGGTAAACAGCAATTCATAATCTTCACCTCCGTGTAGTGCACACGTGATCGGGTCGAGTTTGAACTCAATGGCTGTCCGTTCAGTATCGGGATGGATGGGTACTTTACCTTCCTCTATAAATGCTCCGGTTCCTGATTGCTTGCAAATGTGCAAAACCTCACTCGCCAACCCGTCAGAAATATCGATCATCGCAGTTGGACGCACCTTGTTTTTCCGGAAATAGGCAATCGCTCCAGCCTGTGCTTCAGGTTTGAGTTGTCTTTCTATGAGGTATTGGTTTTTTTCGAGTTCGGGTTGCACTCCGGGGTGAGCGAGATACACTTGTTTTTCTCTTTCCAGGATCTGAAGTCCCAGATATGAGGCTCCCAGATCACCTGTCACACAGATGATATCTCCTTTTTTTGCACCGTTTCTGTATACGATATCTTCGGCTGATGCTTGTCCGATTGCTGTCACACTGATGATCAACCCTTTCGGTGAAGATGTGGTGTCGCCACCTACAAGATCTACCTTATACATTTTACAGGCAGTGTATATCCCATCATAAAGTTCTTCTATTGCTTCCAGACTGTATTTGCTGGAAACCGCGATAGACACTGTAATCTGAGATGGCTCAGCATTCATGGCAAATATATCTGAGAGATTGACGACGACAGATTTGTATCCGAGATGTTTTAAGGGTGTGTACATCAGGTCAAAATGGATACCTTCTACCAGCATGTCAGTAGACACTACCGTGACCTCACCTTCGTTTTTTATGATAGCAGCATCATCGCCCACAGATTTTAAGGTAGTATTTTTTACTGAAGGGTGATCTTTGGTGAGTGCGTCAATCAGTCCGAATTCTCCGAGTGTATTTAAGTCTGTAAAGGTATTGAATGTATTGTGGCTCATCTTTTTTTGCTGCAAAAGTAAGTAACTATTTATCTTTATACTTTCAAATCACAAAAATCGGCTAATTTTTCGTCAGGGAAGCAAACCAAACCAGCATGATAAAGCAAAATTTTATGATATTTCATCATCGCCGGTGTGAATGACTGTATCTGCTTTGGATTTTAGTTTGTATTTTGAGTAGAAATAGGACAAAAGTGTAACTATAACTAAAGCAGGTAACAGGTTTTCAAGATTGACCTTACCTAATTTCAGCAGATGAATGGCTATTCCTATGATCAGTATACCTCCGGTAGCACTCAGACAGTCCATGACAGCCTGACTAAATATATTTTTGAGTCTGGATGACAATATGGTGATGCCTCCCTGAAATATCAGCATTGGAATGATTGAAAACCAAACCCCGATGCCATAGGTGGATGCCAGTGCAATCGACGAAAACCCATCCAGCAGGGATTTTAAATATAACAATTCTCTTTTCTGTTGCAGACCTTCTTCCAATGCGCCCACGATAGTCATAGATCCTACACAAAATAACAAAAATGCAGAAATCAATCCTTCAGTAAATCCGGTATCATTGTTTCCGATAGCCAATTTTAAACTTTCAGAAATGGAATTAAAAATCAAGTCAACATGCACTATCTGTCCAAAAATGGCACCTATGATCAGGCTAAAAAAAAATACTAAAAGATAGCCATCGGGAAGCCTTAAAGCCATTTTGATACCTATCAGAAATGTTCCTAAACCTACCGCCTGAAATACGATATCCTGTATTTCTGAAGTAAAAATATTTTTTAAAACGATGCCCATCAAACTCCCTATGGTCACAGTGAGCATATTTACAAATGTTGCTTTAGGTATGATCATGCGGATAATTAGTTTAACATTGATATTTTGGAATACTTCATTTTCAAAGCAATAATACATGTTTTTTTCACATAGAGTTTGGATTTGGATTTTTTTATGTTTTATGGTTAAAACAAAATCTATTTCTTTCGCAAAAACACCATTTTTACTTACATTTGATATAAAATTTCAAATATGATGTCACATACAGTCCATAAAGGAGTTACGGAAAGCAGATTCAATGAAATCAAGACGGCGACCAGAAAATTTGTAGAAGCAAGATTATTTCCGGAAGAAATGAAGATCATCACTATGGAATGGAAAAATGCATTACCCCTTCTGAATCATTTTCGGGAAGAAGTGAAGTCTTTGGGACTATGGTGTCCTCACATTCCGTTAGAATACGGAGGTCTCGGACTTTCCAACAGACAACACGGTCAGATCAGCGAAATATTGGGCCAAAGTCCTATAGGGCATTATGTGTTCAATTGTCAGGCACCAGATGCCGGCAATATGGAAATTCTGATGGATTTTGGGACTGATGCGCAAAAAGAAAAGTACCTCAAACCCTTGGTGGAAGGGAAAATCACCAGTTGTTTTTCGATGACTGAGCCGGAAAATGCCGGATCAAATCCGCTTTTGCTGAGTACCACGGCTGTGAAATCCAGTGAATACTATCATATCAATGGCCACAAGTGGTTTACAACAGCCGCCGATGCTGCCGGTTTTGCTATAGTCATGGTCGTGACAGATCCCGAAAATACCAATCCATATCTGCGTACCAGTCAACTGATCGTCGATACCAAAACACAGGGATTTCAACTGGTCAGAAACATACCCATTATGGGTGAAGCGGGTTCGGGATATTTCACTCATGGGCAGATCAAATATGATGATTGCAAAACACATGTGTCAAATCTCCTTGGTGCTGAAGGAGCCGGATATCTCATAGCTCAGACCAGACTGGGTCCCGGAAGAATACATCACTGTATGCGGTGGATAGGTATCTGTGAGAGAGCTTTTGACCTGATGTGCCGTTATGCCCTCAAACGTCAGACCTCACCCGGAAAATTGCTGGCAGAAAAACAAACTGTACAAAACTGGATCGCAGAATCACGTGCCGAAATCAATGCTGCAAAACTGTTGGTACTCGATGCCGCAGAAAAAATAGACCATTTCGGGCAGGAAAATGCAAAGGTTGAAATATCTGTTATCAAATTTTATGTTGCAAATGTACTCCAGCATGTATTGGATAGGGCTATTCAGGTTCACGGAGCTCTGGGTATCACTGACGACACATTGCTGTCATGGTGGTACAGGCATGAAAGAGGGGCGCGTATATATGATGGTCCTGACGAAGTTCATAAATCAAGAGTTGCCAAAGAAGTTTTGAAAAAATATAAAATTTGAGACAACTATTTAGGTCATTGCCCTGTAGGGGCAAAATATTAGTAACGACGGGTAAAGCCCGTCGTTAAAAGAATGGAACTCTTAGTTTTGGCGCTATTTTTGCCTGAAAGTTGCAAAAATCGTGACAAAAACTACTCATTTTACTAAGCACCTAAACAGTTACCATAAATCTAATCAAATGATCACAAATGTCCGAAAAGGTGAGGAATTGGATTCAAAAAAATTATCCGAATACCTGACAAAAGTTACTGAAAGGAATTTTGAAAACCCTGAGATATTTCAGTTTTCAGGGGGCTATTCCAATCTGACATATCTGATCAGATCTGAAGACTTGCAACTGGTATTGCGCAAACCGCCAAAAGGAGCCAATATAAAGTCAGGGCACGACATGTCCAGGGAATTTCAAGTGCTTTCAGCCCTGTACCCGGAGGACATCAAAGTACCCCAACCTTTATATTTCTGTGATGACCATGAGGTATTGGGAAGTGATTTTTATATCATGGAATATGTAGATGGTCTGGTACTCCGAGCTGATATTCCTTCTGACAAATTTCCGGAACCTTCAAAAATGAAGGAATTATTTGACATGTTCTGCACACAATTTGTTCACCTGCATGCTTCAGATCCTAAAAAATTTGCATTTGCAGATAAGAGTGATGGCTCCAAAACTTATCCAGAGAGACAAATTTATGGATGGTCATCAAGATATCAGAATGCCAAAACGGATGAAGTTACACCTGTTGAACAGCTTATTTCGTGGCTTTCATCTCATATACCATTACCTTCGGGACACTCGATCATTCACAATGATTACAAATATGACAATATCATCCTGGATGAAAAAACCCTCCATATCAAAGCGATTCTCGATTGGGAAATGAGTACAGTCGGCGATCCGCTGATGGATTTAGGCAGTTCATTGGGTTATTGGGTCAACATCGACGATCCAGAATGGCTGCAAAATATAAAACTAAGTCCGACAACCATTCCGGGCAATCCGTCGAGAGAAGAATTTTTACACCAGTATGCCACAGCATCGGGCAAAGATCCCGGCAACGGTGTTTTTTATTATGCTTACGGTATGCTGAAACTTGCGGTGATCGCACAGCAGATATACAAAAGATATGTGACGGGACAAACCACCAATCCAAAATTTGCTGCTTTAAAAATGGTCGTGGAAGCCTGCGGCGTCATGGGCATGCAAGCCATCAATCGCAAAAAGATAGATCAGTTGTTTTGAAATATAGAATGAACCACCTTCGGTATTTCTAATATCTCCCTTTTTTCCTATGGTCAAAATTATTTTATGCTAAGAAATGTTGTTCGTTCGGACAACTTATCTTATCTTTGTACTGCATGAGTGATAAAATAAGAACCATATCCTTCTATAAAGACTACTTTTTTGACTTCTACATAAAGCAGAAGCAGAAAGTAAAAGTCAAGATTTTATGGACATTTAGAATTAGAGTATGTTTAAATTTTTATTGTCTTAAAATCAATGTATTATGAACCTGACTTCAAAATAATCGCCTTATTTAGTTCACCTATTGCAGGCAGGCTAAATGCGTTGATTATTTTATTGTCAGAACCATAATCTCTTGATTTACAACTAAGAAAAATTTTAAACATACTCTTATTGAAACGCAGAAACAAATACCAATTGACTATTTAAAACACATAGAAGGTACGAATGGACTTTATGAAATTAGAGTGCAACAGGGAAGCGATATTTTTCGCATTTTCTGTTTTTTTGACAAAGAAAAACCTGTGATTTTGGCAAATGGGTTTCACAAAAAAACTCAAAATACACCAAAATCAGAAATTGAAAGAGCATTAAAAATTAAAAAAGAATATGAGCAAGAAAAATAGTTTAAAAACACTTGACCAGTTTGTTGAAGAGCAATACGGTGAGAAAGGAACTGCCAAACGTGACAAATTCGAGAAAGGTTATGAATCTTTTAAACTTGGTTTTCTCATTCAACAAGCACGACTTGAAAAAGGGATGACACAGGAAGAACTTGCAGAAAAATGCGGAACAAACAAAGGCTACATTTCTAAGATTGAGAACAACGTTAAAGAAGTTCGTTTTTCGACACTTCAAAAAATAGTTGTGCTGGGACTTAGCGGCCGCCTTGAACTATCAATAAAACTCGACCCGATAAACTCATTTCGAAAATAAGCCAGTGCCCTATCAAAATTTTCTGAAGCGAGCGTACTTGTTTTTTCATCCAGATCCCATTGATATCCTGAGATTGCCAAAGTGTATACTTCAGGAAATGCACCATATACTTCATTGGTCAGGTGAAGGATAGTATCGGCTTTTTGTGCATGAGAAGAAAAATAATAATGTGGCGCCGCCTGACATAATTTCAATTCGAAACCATCGGGCAAATCTTCATGCGATGCATCAATGATCACTACTTTATCATAATGACTGATCATCTCACTGTCTTCTACCTGAAGCTGGTATCTGTATTCAAAATCAAAATCGTAGGCTGATTCCAGGGCTGATACAAAATTCCAACCCAAAGCGTCGTCACCTCGAGATATATTACCCACTCCTATGATCAGAAACCGTTGATCTTTAGCCTTTATATTTTTCATTGATGAGCTGTCCGTTGTGATCATACAATTCGGCTTTTAAGGCCATCTTACCCATAGCCTGAGTAGCACAACTCAGACACGGATCATAAGCCCGGATGGCAACTTCCACCTGATTGAGCATACCGTCAGTGATCGTACCTTTACGACTTATGGTATGATCGGCTACCCATTTGACGGCAGTATTCATGGCATCATTATTATGAGTGGTAGAAACTATAAGGTTACATTTGGTAATCATACCTTTCTCGTCCACTTCATAATGGTGTGTAAGAGTACCTCGGGGTGCTTCGATAATGCCTATACCTTTTAATCTGGATTGGCCTTTTCTTTCAAGGTCATTTTTGAGCAAATCTGGATCGTGGAGCAGTACTTTCATTTCTTCAGCACAGTGTAGTACTTCTATCAGCCTGGCCCAGTGTGAGTACATCGTACTGTTGACCACCTTTTGGCCGGCAAAAGCAAAGTACTCCTGCCTGGCTTTTTCGGCCAATGGTGTAGGTATAAAATTACACACATTCATTCTGGCAATCGGACCTACGCGGTTCCATCCTTTTTCTCTACCAAGGCTCTTGAGATAAGGAAACTTCATGTAAGACCATTGAGCTACAGCTTCTGAAAAGTATTTTTCATAATCATCTGTCGGCACATCATCCAGTGTGATGGTGCCTTCATGATCTATTGCTCTCAAAGGTCCGTGGTACAGTTCCATAGCGCCTTCATCATTGACCATACCCAGATGTCCGGATGGAAATGCTGCAAAATCATCCAGCAATTTTTTGTTTTTAATGTGATAGTCATGAATAAAGTCCACCATTTCTTTGGACCAGGCTATCATGGTATCTATGTTTTCGATCTCTTTGCCATCCAGAAAATAATCCCTTTCCTGCATACTCAATGCATTGTGTATTCCGCCCGGAACAGCAAGTATTCCATGAATCTTTTTACCTGCGATAGCTTTGATGATTTCCTGTCCGAATTTGCGCATCGTAATACCTCGTACTACTAAATCACGATCTGCGCCGGCTACTGCCACCACATTTCTTTTTTCGACTGGAGCATCCATTCCGAAAACAAGATCAGGAGAAGCCAGATAAAAAAAGTGTAATGCGTGGGATTGAAATACCTGACCAAAGTGCATCAGTCTTCTTATTTTGGTAGCCGTAGGAGATAAATCGTCTGGATCAATACCTACTATCTGGTCTATCGCTTTAGCAGCAGCCAGATGATGGCTCACTGGACAAATACCACACAGGCGCTGCACAAGTGCGGGTGCTTCCCAATATGGATGACCTTGTATAAATCTTTCAAATCCCCTGAACTCGACAATATGAAAAAAAGATTCTTTTACTTGTCCATATTCATCCAGATGGATAGTGACGCGTCCGTGACCCTCAACTCGGGTGACAGGATCTATGATGATTTTTCTTGACATTATTTTTTAGATTTTAATCATATTTAAATTCAGAATAGAGGATGGAGAAATCTTCACCCCACAAGAGATTTTTAACTACCTTCCATATATGGCTTGCATCAGGAGGACAGCCGGGTATAAAGTAATCAATCTTAACTATTTCATTGCAACCATACACTTTATCGAGGATTTTTGGAAGATCTTCGTGATATGGTACAATATTGGAATTAGTTTCATTGGTGACACAGTTGAGATATGCTTCTTCCAGACACTCGCTGAGCGGTATTGAGTTACGCATCGCAGGCAATCCACCCCAAACGGCACATTCGCCCATCGCTACAAGGATATCACAATGCTCGCGAAAGAGTCGCAATGTTTCAATATTTTCTGAATTACAGCATCCTCCTTCTATTAGGCCAATATGGCAGCGGTTGGTAAATTTTTTAATGTCTGTCAGAGGCGATTTATCAAAAGACACCAATTCTATCACATCAAGCAATTCAGTATCAATATCAAGTAATGACATATGACAACCAAAACATCCTGCGAGAGAGACAGTGGCTACAATTTTTTTCTCATTGGCCAAAGGTCTTACATCATCGGATTTTTTTTCTGGTTTTCGATGTAACTGGACAGACTCCATGTCGTATTTTCTTTCGCCGAAAGGCGCTGAAAAACTTTCGCCTCTTACGATGATAGATCCTGTCGGGCAAATCTTCATGGCATGATGTATTTGTTCATCAGTGAGCTTAGCCTCCTGTTCGTAATCTACACCTACATATGTTTCGTTGCCCCGATTGACATAATTGAAGACGCGCTTTCCATCATCGGTCAGGACCTCGACGACACACCTCAGACACTTGATACATCTGTTGTGTTCCATTACGATACGGCTGGGATTGTAATCTATGACACGATCTTTAAACAAGTGCGGAAACCTTGTAGAAGAAATTCCCAGTTCATATCCCATGTGCTGGAGATCGCATTGACCACTTTTTTCACAGGCAGGGCAGATGTGATTACCCTCTGCAAACATCATTTCCACGAGTGCCTTTCTGGTATCGATGAGCTCTTCTTTATTGACTTCCACTACAAGACCCTCTGACACTTTTTCAGTGCAGGCAGGACCATATTTCCCGTTGATATTACAGGTACATACCCTACAACTTCCGAGGGGTGGTTCTATGTGTTCATAATAACATAATGATGGAATAAAAATACCGTTTTCGCGGGCTACAAGCATGAGGTTTTTACCTTCCTCAGCCTGTATATTTTTACCATCTATCTGGACATTGACCAATTTTGCCATTTTTCTTATTTTTTATAATTTTCATATTCTCGGGTGGCTGCTTCCATGTCAAATTTCAGGCTATGACCATTATACTCTTTGTCTAATTTACCTTTGAAATAATCCTTAAATTTATCTATGCAGTTGATGAGACTGTTGGGTGCTGTTTTGCCCAGTCCGCATCTGCTGGTTTTACGCATAATCTCTCCCCAGGTTTTCAGCTCTTTGAGGTCTTCGTTGATAGCAAGACCATGATCCAGTCTCTCCAGTTTACGCTGAATGATAAAATTTCCTGCTCTGCAAGGGGTACATATACCACAGGATTCCTGCTTAAAAAACTCTGCATAATTAATCAGTATCTTTACAAGGTCTCTCTGACTATTGAATATCATAAAAGAACCACCGCATCTGATATCTTTTCTGGCCATCAGGTCCAGCATCGAGATCCTTCTGTATTTTTCCTTGATGGAAATACATTCACCGGATGGGCCGCTCACCTGTATATAGTGCGGGTCTTCTGCCTGACAAAGTTCCAGAAGTTCTGCCACAGTCATACCCCATTCTATCTCAAATATACCCGGCAATCTGCAGTCACCAGACACACTGATGAGTTTGGTGCCCGGAGAACCCGGAATGCCGAGTTTCATGTACTCATCAATACCAATATCTATAATGTGGGTCACGGCACAGAAGGTTTCCACATTGTTGACTACTGTTGGTTTCTGCAAGTATCCTTTTTCGACAGGGAAAAACCATTTAGTCCTTGGTTCGCCGCGTTTGCCCTCGAGAGATTCCAATAATGCCGTTTCTTCACCACAAACATAAGAACCCGCTCCCATCTGAACCCTGATATCAAAGTTAAACCCCTTAATATGGCCACAGTTTTTGCCGAGAAGACCGTATTCTTCATATTTTTTTATGGCATCTTCCAGTTTATGCAAAAGCCATCTATACTCTCCCCGCAAGTAGATGATACCGTGGCTTGCGCCAATAGTATATCCGCAGACGATCATCCCTTCTATCAGGGTTTCAGGACATGCATTCATCAAAACTCTGTCTTTAAAAGTACCGGGTTCGCCTTCATCTGCATTGCAGACTACATACTTTGGCATCGCTGGTTGTGATTGTGCTGCCTGCCATTTTCTCCAGGTAGGAAAGTATGCACCACCGCGACCTGCAAGCTCCGAAGTTTTTAGAACATCTAAAATACCGGAAGGACTTAGTTTCTCCATTTTTTTAAGGGCAGATCCTGCTTCAAACTTTCTGAAAAACAGTGTTTTATCCTCTGCCGGTGTATATCTGATGTGGTCATCAGGATGATCGCATATGCTTTTGACATCGACACCGTTTTTGAGCCTGGCAATGATATCCTTCACCTTCATAGTATTAAGATGGGTAAATGGATAAAAGTTGATCAGTACCGAGGGTTCTTGATCGCTGAGTCCGATACATGGGGTTTTGAACAAGCCGAATGTTCCCGTCCTGTCCACAGACCCGACAGCAGCACCAGTCTCTCTTTCGAATGTTTCGATGATTCTTTTGTAACCACTGTGTTCAGCAACAATGCTGTCATTGACATAGATGGTGTATTTGCCTGTGGGCTTTCTATGGAAAAAGTGATAAAAGGATACTACTCCTTCTACCTCAATTTCCGACAGGTGATACGTTTTTGCAAGTTTTGAAATATTTTCGTCAGATATGTAGCCATTTTCCAATTGATATCCCCAAAGCCGGTTCATCATCTGAGTTTGAGCGGGCTCTTTGAAGGGTGCAACACTTATTTCAGTCATAAGTCCCTGATTTTACACTTTTGAATGTGTAAAATTAAAGAAAGTAAATTACTGAATTCTATGACTTATCTTATATCAGAAGGTGATATTTATCACTTAAAACCCCCATTGAATCAGGTCACCAGAACTTGTGCCGCTTTGCGGTAGGTGACCGTAACAAAACTTTTGAATTTCAAGTAAAAAAATTCTACAGGGTGTATTTCATTTTTTCGAGCCACATTAAAAATCATCATTTTATTCGCGATTCAGGCAAGATGCCTGAAAATATTGCATCGTAGCTAGAAGCTACGACGAACAAACGAAACTGGATAAGAAATCGACCATTGTGCGAATAAATGAAATGCACCCATTCTACACTGTGCTACGATCAGCAAAGTTTTACTGGTCCTGTTCCTACTCTGTCTCTGATGATTTTCCCTTCATGGCAGTGAGGTTTTAACTCATTCAAGATAAATGGAGTCACCGATGATTCTGATGCTTCAGGATACAGAACATGCACATTGGGTCCTGCGTCGAGCGTAAACCAAATCGAAATTCCTGTGTCTTTTCTGAATTTTCTGATTTTATTGATGACAGATAATGAACCTTCTTCCATCAGTATATAAGACGGGTCAGAACACATCATCAAGGCGTGCAATGTCAATGCTTCATCTTCAGTAATCTTGCCAAAAGTATCCAGATCTCCATCTCTGAGCGCTGTAAGCAGTTGTGAAAGTCTTTGTGATGCCTGAGTGTATCTCGCAGATGCATAAGGATTATTTTCCATCAATTGATGCCCGGCAGTTGATGATACACTTTTTTCTTTAGGGCTAATGATGAGAATATCATCATGAAAGGTATGAAAAACAGGATGTATTTCAGACTCAATGCCTACAGCCCACTCTTCTGAAGACTCATATACCGATGGATCGACACCCCACACAGCCATCAACGGATAGACAGACCTGCAGGCACTTCCACTTCCCAGCCTGGCTATGTATGAAGCTTTCCTGTAGAATATATCATTAGAAGTAGTATTGCCGGAAATGAAATTTTCTATATCACATAAACATAGAGCTATAGCGGACATAGCAGATGCTGATGATGCTATACCACTGCTATGTGGAAAAGAATTGCTTGTTTCTATCTGGATATGCCCTTTTCGTAACGAAGGAAAATATTTTTCTGTGACACTTTCTATAAAATTGGCCATTCGCAGCCTGAATGATTCTTTTTGACTTCCTTCAAATAAGAGTGTGACTTCCGGTTGATCGAACTTTTCATCGGGAGACCATGTAACAAAAGTTCTGGTTGCTGCGGTGTGCAGTGTAAAACTTACCGAAGGATTTTTGGGCAATTGTTGTCCGTATTTACCCCAATATTTGATGAGTGCAATATTTGACGGGCTTTCCCATCCTATACGAATGCTACTTTTTATCGTCTTTTCTGTTGAGTTTGACATATTTAAGACTGGTTTCATTTTCGATGCGGTAAGATACGTCAAAATCCTGAAGTACGGCATCCAGGATGGGATATTGGCCTTTATTATACCCTTCTTTGAGGTCGTAACTGTATAATTTTGAAAACATATTCCAGTAGAAAGCTTTAAAGCCGCCTTTAAGGTCTTTGATGAGATGATAGATTGGCTTACCTGTCTCTTTTTCTATCATTTTGATCATAATTTTGCCTTGCAGTTTGGTCAGATTTTTCAGAGGTTCTTCAAATTCTTTGGTCAATTCTACTTCCAGCTCGGAGATTCTTTTCTTTTGTTCTCTTTTTGACATGTGTTGTGAAGCATACTCCAGTTCTCTGAATATCCTGATGGCTTCTTTTGCATATGGGTACACCTTTGCGGCATAATTTCTGAATCGCTGATATTTTCGGTACTCTTCGTCATTGGCAAATGTCCTTAGGGCCGTGATACTGACATTATCCAGATCTACCAGGATCAAAGTGTCTCCATCTTCGGTGATAAGTGCAGGATATACTCTACCTTCAAGGGTAATTTTAGTTTCTGTACCTCCCTGAACGGGTACAGTCTGGCTCCATATTGATATAGAGACTAGACACAAATATAAAACCAGTGCGTATCGGTTCATTTTGTCAATGTTTGTAGTATGAAAACGAAAAGTGGTCAGAAATAGTTATTTATTTAAAAATCTTTAACATAATGACATATGGCCAAATGAGTCAAAGCCCTACCTTACTTCTTTCCATTTAAAATACTGGAAAGCAATGACGTGACTTGTACCACTAATTTTAAGTATACTTTAAACTACAATCGTTATAAATTTGCTAAAAACTGCTTTTGGGTTACAGCATAGCTTTCAAAAACATATCTTTGCCCTCAAATAATATTTGCGATCCATCACAGCCGATGATCAAAATCAAAAAAATTAAAAATCTGCTTCTCATTATTGGGTTACTCACCGCAATAGCAAGTCATATATCCGGACAAAAAGGAAAGAGTATCACCATACATAGTGAAAATAGTCAAATCATAGATGCTACCACAGAGCCGCCGACGCAATATCTCAATGGCGATGTAAAACTCTACCATTCAGGCACTTTCATGTTTTGTGATTCGGCAATATTGCGCGGCACTCAATTGGTCATGATGCACAACGTGGTCATGATGCAAAATGACACTATCAAGATATTTTGTGATTCCTTAAGGTATGATGGAGATTTACTGGTTACATATCTTTTTGGAAATATCATATTGGAAAACGGTCCATCCAAAAAACTTTTCACCACACAGCTCATATATAAGGTGGATGAAAAGATAGCCACCTACAGCAAAAACGCTAGGCTGGTGGATGGCACTTCCACATTGATCAGCAAAAGCGGAAAATACAATCTCAAAGAAAAAATTGCATGGTTTTACAGCAATGTAAAGGTCAATGGTGAAGATTTTGAACTTACCACTGACTCCATTAGGTATAATACTGACAATCAGGTAGCCACATTTCTTGCACCAACTCAGATAGTCAGTGATTCAAGCAATATATTCAGCAATACAGGCTGGTTTGATCTTGATGATAAAAATGGACAATTTGTCGGAAATGCCCAATATCTGGAAGGAAAAACCCGCGCAACATCAGATACCATAACTTACAACAACGCTCTTGACCATGTGACCTTATCCAGTGATACGATTCAGAGTGAATATATATCTGAAAAAGATACCGCTTATGCTAAAACAATATTTTACAATAAAAAAAATGAAATATTTCGTCTCGTAAAAAATGCGATCTATACAGGTGAGAAAAATCAAGTCAAAGGCGAAATAGTCTACTATGATAAAAAGACTGAGAAATTTAATGTACAGGGCAGGTCTTTTGTAAGCGATCCTCCTTCCATAATAGAAGCTGATACACTCGACTATGACAAGACTATAAAATATGGAAAAGCTGATGGACATGTAATATGGAGGGACACCTCAGCGAAAACAACCATCATAGCTGATCATGTACTATACCAGGGCGATGAAAATTTTATGAAAGCCACCAATGACAAAGGAAGACCGCTCTTTATTTCACAGATAGACAATGACTCACTCTTTATGAAAGCAGATACTTTGCGAGCATTCAGAGTCATCAAAGAGCGCATCATCCTGCCTGATAAAGACGCTGCCCGCAAAGCCCAAAAATCCAAATCAAAATCCCAAGACAAGGACGATGCCACAGATGAGATCACTGATAAGAAAAATGAAGTGGCTTTAGATACTACATCAACGAGCATAGATACGTTGTTGACGGCATCAGCGACCGATACGATATTTACAGGCATTATGGATACATTGGACTATTTTGCAGGGGACAATGATGTAAGGATATTTAAATCAGATATGCAGGCAGTATGTGATTCATTGGTATACAATAAGAGAGATTCTTTATTTACGTTGCATCATCTGCCATTCGTGTGGTCCGACAGCTCCCAGATAGCCGGAGACACCATACATATCCTGCTGAAAAACAATAAAGTGGATCGTCTTATTGTCTCTGCAGGTGCATCTATCATCAATAGTGCAGACCTGATATTTTTTAATCAGATCAGGGGGCGCCACCTCGTGGCATTATTTGCAGAAAGTAAGATATATCGAATGAATGTCAACGGCGATGCACAGATCGTGTACTATATGACGGATGATGACAAAGCTTATATTGGGGTGAATACCACTGAAGCATCAAATATGACATTCCTGCTCACTGACAATAAGATCACAGATATAAAAAACTATGTCGAGCCTAAATCCAAAGTCCTCCCCATGAAAAAAACAGATCATGAAGCCATTAAAGTAAAAGGTTTTATCTGGAATATAGAAAAACGGCCGAAGGATGTGGCAGATCTCTGATGGACTAATCTAAAACTCTGCCGGACAGTTTACTGTAATTTCTTTTTTAGTCACAGGGTGTATAAATGTAAGCTGATCAGCATGTAGATACAGTCGTTTTTCACGTTTGCCATAGAGATCATCTCCCTTTATGGGCATATTTAATCCCATATGGTGAGCAGCATGAATCCGTAGCTGATGCGTCCTTCCGGTGAGAGGATAAAAATAAATCCTGGTAGTTTCGTGATCCCTACTGATGACTTTCCACTTTGTAGTTGCCGGTTTACCGAAGTCATAACACACCAATTGTCTCGGTCTGTCATCCAGATCTACTCTCAATGGTAGATCGATGGAGCCGCTATCATCAGTCAGGGTGCCATCAAGTACAGCAATATACCTTTTGGATATCTTACGGGTGATAAACTGTTGCTGAAGGTTTTGATACACTTCTGTGCTTTTTGCTATGAGCAGGATTCCCGAAGTGGACATATCCAACCGATGAACCATGAGCGGGCCGGTAGCATTGGGGTATTTTCTTTTTACCAATGAATATATTGATTCAAGGTCTTGCTTTCCCGGAACAGACAAAAAATCTGGTGGTTTATTGATTGCCAAAAGATGTTGGTCTTCGTAGAGTATATCAAATTCCGGATATAAATCCTTTTCTGCCAGCATAGGATTCGGATCAATATCCATACCCTGCAGCATATGACCTAAAATGGGTTTGCATTTACTATTGCATGCAGGATAGAAATGTTTGTGTTTTCTGATTTCTGAAGATGGCGATTTTCCCCACCAAAATTCAGCCATGGTGACAGGTTTGTACCCATATAAAAATGCATGTTGCAGCAGTTTTGGGGCAGCGCATTCTCCGGCACCTGAGGGTGGTGTTATATCTTCAGTGATTTCAAAAATTTGAAAAAGATTTTTACTGCACCCTTCTATATTGCTGAATGAATAAGCATCAAACAATTTTTGTTGTAAAGCTGCAGACATAGCCTTCCTTTTCTCTTTGAGTAAGGATATTTTATCTTCAAATGGCGCGATCTTTCCCGTTAGTTCTGCAATAGATTTTCTCCAGTATTTTTTTCTGTCCTTCATCAGATAGTGCTGCCTGATGCTTTCATGCTCCAAATTTTCCAAAGTCATTGAAGTATTATCACCTTTTGACTCCGATAAATGTTGCCTTAGCAGATGCCTTTCTTTTTTTGATGTATTGAAGTCAGATTTCATAGTGCTTAATTCAACTTCAGCTTTCTGAGTTATTTGATTCAAAGAACTTATTAAATTGATATACATTTCTTCTGATTCCAATATTGAAATTGTCCGATTGACTTTGTTGATTGCTTCCTCCCCAATTCTGTAAAACCCCTTTTCATCCATTGTATCAAATACCGGAGGGACAAACCCATCATAATGATGTCCACCACTGAGTTTGCCTGAAAATGCAGATAAATATCCCAGGTTGCCTGAAAGATCTTTGACCACAAGCACGCCAAACATTTTACCAAGTCCTTCATTACTGCCGTTCAGGCCAAAGTAATGATCTTTTAGTTGATCCAGGTTTTCCATAAGTTCTTCTGCAGCTGCTACAGCCAGAGGATGTGGCTGATAAGAAAAGGGATAATTAAATCTGTTGGGTAGAGAAATACTACTGATGTCTCTTGAGAAATGAGTAAAAATATTAAGATCAGGCACTTATTCAACTAATTCTAAAGCATCAAAAATAGAATCAAGTTGTTCAAAAGATTTAAAACCGGTTTTTTCTTCAGCCCCACCTCTTAGCACCAAACCGGCATTAGGAAAAGTCGAAATCAATCGGTCCAGATCACTGACTTCAAACGGTATATCTAAATAAAATGCTTTGCCGGCCATTTTATGGTTTATGATATCAAGATCTGTATCCAAAAAACCGGAAAATTCTTTTACAGATCTTATTACCGGAAAATCAACCTGTGTAAAATCGGCATCAGCTATATTTTCAAAAATAAAATCTTTAAAAACCGGGATTTCGAAGGATGATTGGTATGTAGAAAATGCTCCAAAATGTACAGCTTGAACAGTCACAGACGAAAGGATGGTTTCAATTTCCTGCTCAGACTGCCAGCCATCAAACTCCAAAACGAACTCCGGTCCTTCTATCCATTGACAGATTTCACTTATTCTGGATACGGAGCAATATTGTGAAGCCCCGGGATTACAGCAGAATCCAAGGAATCTAACTCCTGCCGCTGCAAAATACCTCGCATCGGTAAGATTATTTACATGGCTAATTTTCACATTCATCCTCAGTAAATATTAATTTTGCACAAAAGTAACAAGTGTTATGGTAAGTATTGAATGAAGGATCAATTATAAGTAGATTTTTCTTTTGATCAAGACGAGGGGAAGGGGTTCATCAACGAAGAGCAAAAGTAAAAGATATAATAAGTCATCTGTCAATTTAACCTTAACATGACACTAATCTCATCATTAAGAGTATGTTTAAAATTTATCCTTTAGCAATAAAATGTTTTATTTTGGCTACAAATTCGTTAAATTTTTCGTCGAATTGCCCACATTCGACTGCAAAATTTGCCTCTTTTCGCTCAAAATAACTCCATTTTATTATCCAAAAACAAAATTTAAACATACTCTAAAAAGGTAAATATGGCTTACAAAGATACAGTATCAGATCACTATTTTCAGAAAGTGTATGATGTCACTTCTATGATACCTTTCGGGCGTGTCAGCACATATGGGGCCATTGCTGATTTTTTGGCCCTGGGTTCAGCCAGAATGGTAGGCTGGGCACTGAATCACTGTCACTCTGCAGATGACATCATTCCTGCTCATAGAGTGGTGAACCGACTCGGCGAATTGTCAGGAAGACTACACTTTGCCACACCTACCTTAATGGAGGAAAGATTGCATAGTGAAGGTGTAGAAGTAGTAAATCATAAAATCGTAAACATGGATAAATACTTTTGGCATCCAAGAGAAATGCAAGAGTATTAGCAGGATTTCTATAAAATGCATCGTGAAAATAGGCATAATTTGATTCGATGGATTATATCCTAAAAGTTATATTCTTTTACACCATTTTATTTTGGATTTAAAATCCATTTTTTGTAACTTTGACACAATAAAAAAATCATTAATCAAATTATTACTTAAAATAAATAATATTCAAATGAGAAATTTAATTTTACTAGCTCTTTTAGCTCTGAATGGTGTTCTTTATAGTCAATCACCTGTAGGAATATGGAAAAACCTGGACGATACCGATGGTAAAGAAAAATCGCATATCGAAATTTCTGAATCAGGTGGTGTCCTAAAAGCAAAGGTAATAAAGTTGCTGGCAGGTGCAACTATTAAAAAATGTGATGCCTGCAAAGGAGACAAGAAGGGAAAAGACCTTGTTGGCCTCGACATACTTTGGGGTATGAAAAAATCAGGTAAAATATGGGAAGGTGGTACTATCCTCGACCCTAAAACAGGCAAAGAGTACAATTGCAAGATTGAATTTGACGGTACAGAAAAGCTAAAAGTCCGGGGATATGTTGGCGTTTCTCTTTTTGGGCGAACACAGATATGGTATAAAGTAAAATAAATTATTCTGCTCACAATAAAAATACAATTTTCTTTGTTATAGTACATATAGAGAATTTTATTGCTAATAAATCAATATTCAGGTCTGATTTGATAATTGAAATTGAATTTTTTCGCGGTTTAATTTTTTTTTGATAGAAACTTTATTTTACATAAAAACCGTATGCATGATACACACCTACACTGAGAACCAAGTTATTCAATTCATTTTTAGAGAGGTTGACCTCTTCACACGGCTCGAGATGGAGTTTGCAATGGAAGACGACAGCACCTTGCTGGAAACCTACCACGAATTGCTCGAAGTAAAGCAATCTTTGCCAGATGTACGTTTCAGCCCTTCTGCAAAAAGTATAAACCGGATATTGGAGTATAGCAGAAGTCTGTAAACAAGACGAATTACATCCCACAAAAGCCTCTGTCACATCGAATGATCATGTGTCAGAGGTTTTTTATTTTGGACAAAAAAATCCACCATTTTTTGTTATTAATAATTGTAAAATGGTAACTTTACCTCAATTTAATTAATTAGGTTTTTAAAAAAGTTACAAGATGAAGCTATTTAAATTTTTAAAGACATTTCTCTTAAATACATGCATTTTAGTAGTCTCTGGTTTTGGCCAAAGTGTAGATATAAACAAAATTATAAAAGATGAATTATCCAGAGAATTTCAGGTTTTGAGTAAGCAGGAAATTCCTGTTTATTATCTGTCCTACACCTACATGCATATGAAATATCAATCTTTAAGTGCATCAAATGGAGTAGTGAATCCGGAAGTTAAATATTTTTTTGATGAAAAAATACCTCACCATCATGTATCTATCAACCTTACAGTTGGGTCTCCTGAATTGGATCAAACCAGAGAAATTGAAAATATCGGGCACAATGAACAAAAAAGAGGTGAAGTAGTATCGTTTCATGAGAATAATGATAGATCGTCCATTTTGCAGGAAATCTGGCTAAATACTCACCAAATATACGAAAAAGCTGTAAATAAATACAAAAAAATTTTGGTTGATATTTCAGCAAAAAAATCTGACGAAAAGCGGGCACCGGATTTTCTGATTGAACATCAACCAGTAAAATATTTTGAAGACACTATTCCTTATGATAAAAAAGGATTAACAAGCTGGATACCTGCGCTTCAAAGGTTGACAAACATACCAAAAGGTCAACCAGACGATATTGATATTAGGCTGACGATCAATAATATACTCGAGAGGAAATCATTTTACAGCAGTCAGGGTGATGATATAGTTCAAAATTTTAATAGTTTAACTATTGATATTATTGTTTCTGCAGAAGATTCAGATGGTGAGGACCAAGCATTATACGCCAGATATATCGGCAATGAGATCAATAAGCTACCTTCAGAAGAAGTCCTGAGAAATAAGATTAATGTTATGATTGAATTAATAAAAAAGATTAAAATTGCTCCTAAAGCCGAATCTTATAGCGGTCCGGCGATTATGTCAGGAGAAGCCAGTGGAGTATATTTTCATGAAATTATTGGTCATAGGGTTGAGGCGCATAGATTAAAGGAAAAATCAGATGCACAAATATTTAAGGATAAACTGGGTACTAAGGTATTTCCTGAATTTATTTCAATAGATTTTGACCCAACCATCAAAGAATATGCTGATTTTACTCTGACAGGACACTATAAATATGACGATGAAGGCACCAAATCAGAAAAAGTAACGGTCATAAACAAGGGAATTTTACAGGATTTTCTCCGATCGAGAAGGCCTCTCGATGAAAAATCAAAATCTAATGGTCATGGCAGGAGTTCTATGGGTTATAGTCCTGTTTCCAGACAATCAAATATGATTATAAAGTCGGAAAACAAAGTGACCGATCAGGAATTGCGGTCTGTCCTTATACAAAAACTTAAAAAAAATAAACAGGAGTTTGGCTATTTTATTCAACAAGTAGCTGGCGGTTATACTTCAACAATAGTATACATGCCCAATTTTTTTGAAGTCAGGTCTACGTTAGCTTATAAAGTATTTGCTGATGGGAGACCAGACCAGCTTGTAAAAGGTGTAAGAATGATTGGAACTCCACTCTTGATGCTGTCACAGATAAGAATCTCAGGTGATACCCCTGAAATATTTTCAGGTTTTTGTGGAGCCGAATCGGGCACTATTCCGGTTACCACGATTTCACCTTCTTTGCTTTTTGAAAATATTGAGATACAGCGTCCTGTAGACTCCAGAGAGTCACCCAAAATATTACCTTCTCCAATAAAACTTAAAGACAAAAATGTACCATAGATTATTGTTATTACACATCATGATTTATATGAGTTGCTACGACTCTTTAGCTCAATCATTCAGAAATGACACTATAATGGTGGGGATGATGGATGAAATCTCAAGATGTCACACACTGATGAAAAAAGATTCATTGCTTCCACCTTATTATCTTAGTGCTGAGATAGAGGTTAAAAAAACTATTGGAATAGCATTTGCCAGAGGCATTATAAAGCGGGATACAATAAAAAACTCTAATGGCAGTTGTGAATTGAGATATGGCACTTTTGATCTCGATCATGGAAATTATTCATTAAAAAATAGTGGTGGCAGCTATGGAGGTTTGTGGTTTTCTGAAAATTCGGATTATTGGGATATCAGAGAATCTTTGTGGAGATCCTTTGAACATCAGTATGCCAAATATTCGTCGCTATATAATCAAAAGGTGCAATTAATTTCAACAGGAGCACTAAAAGATACCATCAAGGATTTTGTCAGGTCTCCTCAGATTCTTGACATTTATGAAATGGAAGATTCTTCTCTGATTATTCCGAATCATATCCCTGAACTCATAAAAGACTTATCCCAGTACATAAAAAAATTCGCCACCATCATTCAGCCAGGTTTAGGATATAAGACGTCATACACAACTTCTTATTTTTATAGCACTGAAGGCTCTAAAGCAATAGTAGGTAAAAAGGATGTTCCTGACTTTATAGTATTTACATTTAAGTACTTTGATATTTATAACACGATAAAACATAAGAAAATAGAATTGTTCTTAAAAGATGATGTAACCCAAATGAAAGCCACTATTGATCATCAGGTACAAAGTACAATAAGAAAAGATAATCAGCTTTTCTCAAGCCTTTACTCGGGCCCGGTGTTGATAGAAGGAGAAGCTGTAAGAGATATACTGTTGCATAAGGTTTTTGATGAAGAAGCAGGTTTATTTTCCGTAAGGGAAATTTACATGAATGACCCATTTCAAAGACAAATTTATGAAAAAAGATATAATTACTTTCAGGACAGAAACGGAGCAAGGGCATTTCCTAAAGATATGGATATAAAAGTTGGAAATCAAAAGTATGTTGACGGTGTAAGAGTACCGGGCTTCAAAAGATTTGATATTGAAGGTATCATACCTAAGGATTCGCTGACTTTAGTAAAGAGCGGCATCATCAAGAACCTGATATCCACAAGGATTCCAACTATTTCAGGTAATGAACCACATGGATATACCCAAAGCAAAATGATTGACCAAATCACTGCTTATCCTCCTTTTATACACTTCAATTTTACTAATGAAGTGACTCAAAGCCAATTAAAAAATCAATTCATAGAAGCCTTGAAAGATGATGGACTTGATTTTGGTATCATCATTAAATCAATTTCTAAAAATGAAAACACCAGGCTTTATTCATCTTTTAAGAAGGAAAATCGAATATATATTGACCAAATTTTTTTGTATGAAGTCTCTTCAGGTAAGGAAATACCAATATTCGGAGTATATATCAAGGATATCCAAAATCATATCCTGAGAAGAATCCAGGGCTCAGGAAAAGATCAGGAGATATCAATCACTGATTTGGGACATAGATTTGATCCTTTTAGTGTCTTATGTAAATATCCCAAAGCACTTCATCTTGACGAAATGGAAATCATTCCATACAAAGGAGAAGAAGGTATAAAACCTGTAGTATCGATGCCTTCAGGTGAAAAATAAGTTTTTTATTATTTGTGACTTAAAGCAGTATACTCCAGGTTTGCCGCAGTGTCTGATCAACTCTACACCAACATTGATTGTTCTGATTTGGGGTGCCAGAGTGTTTATGCACACATTATGAGAAGAAATTCAAAATAGAATTACCTTTACTCCGTAATTTAAATAACCATTTCCATTTTTATGATCAATTATTCTCAATCGGCTCTACACGGTATCGTCGCCCACATCATTGGAAATCATAATGAAGGTGAAGATATTAAATACAGCCCCGGACCATTACAAATCGAAGATCAGGAACTCGAAAAAAAATTGTTCAATTATTTTTTCAGTCATTACAAAGATCCTGAATTTTACAGATTTTCATTTCCTACGGGTGAGATAGAATTAAATCCTGTCTATAATTTTGCAGCTAATATTTTTGACGACCCAACATGCCTTCATGAACAATCTGTAAAAATTGCCCGGCATCTGTATGAAAAGTCAAAACACCCAAACATCAAATCAGGAGAACTGTATATTGCCTATTGTTCCAATATCCTCATAGATGATGAGCTTACGGAAGCAGTTGTAATCTTTAAATCAGAAAACAAAGAAAATTACTTCCAGCTTCTGAATATAAAAGAAGAGTTTATGCTGCACATAGATTCAGGCATACCAACAGACAAACTGGATAAAGGCTGTATCATATTCAACACTGACAGAGATGAGGGATTTAAGATATGCAATATCGATCATAGCAACAGGTATAAAGAAGCCCAATATTGGCGTGAAGATTTTTTGATGATTACAGCTGCAAAGGATGATTACCACATGACAAAAAATTATATTCAGGTCACAAAAAACTTTATACGCGAAAGAATGCCCTCAGAATTTGATACTGATAAAGCGGATGAAGCGGCGACCATGAGCAGATCATTTGAATATTTCAAGAACAATGAAAAGTTTGACTCAATGGAATATGAAAAAAAAGTATTTAAAGATGATAAAGTAGTAGATGCTTTCAAAGACTACAAAGGAGAATATCAAAATCTTAAAAATGCCACCTTCATGGATGAATTTGATATTTCGGACTACGCCGTCAAAAAACAGTCAAGAGTATTCAAAAGCGTAATAAAATTGGATAAAAACTTTCATATCTATATACACGGAGATAAAAATAAGATCGAAAAGGGAACCGATCATGAAGGAAGAAAGTACTACATATTGTATTATGATGATGAAAATTAGGAAATAATAAAATTTTAAGTGCACTTTTGAGAAAAAGTTTGTACATTTGCGGCACATTTTAAAGAAAGAGTGAAAAGGGGACAGAAAGTTCCCTTTTTTGTTGATGTAATGTTATGCAACTACAGGAGATAGACGAATTGATAAATCAGGGACTGACAGAATTAGAGTTGTCAGACTTGTATCTCATAGAGTATAAGATAAAATCCAATAAAATTGAAATTTTTCTGGACAGTGATGAAGGAGTGAGTTTTTTGAAATGTCAGAAACTCAGCAGATGGTTAGAAGCAATATTTGATGAAAAGAAATCATTTGGCGAAAGTTACATCCTTGATGTTTCTTCTGCCGGAGTAGGAAGCCCCTTGAAATTTCTAAGACAATACCTAAAAAATATAGGAAGAATCATTGAAATCAAACATAGTGGAGGCAATCAGGTAAGAGGCGTACTTTCCGCAGTGACAGATGACATCATACATGTGACATATGATACAAAAATCAAGGAAGGTAAAAAGAATAAAAAAGTAACGATAACAGAGCAAATAAAATTTAAAGACATAATTGAATCAAGAATTAAAATAAGTTTTAATTAATGAATTTAGTAGAATCCTTTTCCGAATTTAAAGAAGGCAAAAATATAGACAGACCTACTATGGTCCGTGTATTGGAAGATGTTTTCAGGACATTGATCAGAAAAAAGTATGGTTCTGATGAAAATTTTGACGTCATCGTCAATACACAGAACGGTGACCTTGAAATGTGGCGTGTACGTGTGATAGTACCCGATGGCGAAGTGACTGACGAATTGAGCCAGATATCATATACCGAGGCAAAAGCCATTGATGAGGCTTATGAAGTGGGTGAAGAATGCTATCAGCAACTGACACTTGAAGACTTCGGAAGGAGATCCATCATGGCCGCACGACAGACATTGATATCTAGGATCATGGACCTTGAGAAAGACGATGTCTACAAACGCTATATGGACAGAGTCGGTGATCTTGTAGTTGCTGAGGTGAGTCAGGTGCTTAAAAAAGAAGTATTAGTATTGGATGACGCCACACAATATGAACTTGTATTGCCAAAACTCGAAATGATCAAAGGTGACTTCTTCAGAAAAGGAGACATGGTGCGCGGAGTGATCAAAAGAGTCGAAATGCGCAATGGTTCTCCCATGGTGATGTTGTCCAGAACAGATAACACCTTCCTCGAAAAGATGATGGAACAGGAAGTTCCTGAAATTGAAGACGGACTGATCACTATCAAAAAAATAGTAAGAATGCCGGGAGAAAGAGCCAAGGTTGCAGTAGAATCATATGATGACAGAATAGATCCAGTTGGAGCTTGTGTGGGAATGAAGGGCTCAAGGATACATGGTATCGTCAGAGAATTGCGCAATGAAAACATTGACATCGTAAATTACACTAACAATACATCATTATTTATACAGCGGTCACTGACTCCTGCAAAGGTGACAAGTATCTCTCTCGATGAGGTTGCTCTCAGAGCATCAGTCTACCTGAAACCTGATCAGGTATCACTGGCCATAGGCAAAGGTGGCAGCAACATAAAACTGGCCAGTAAGCTCACAGGATATGAGATTGATGTATTTAGAGATACAGATGATCAGGAAATCGAAGATGTAGATCTTGACGAATTTTCTGATGAAATAGAAAGCTGGGTAATAGATGCCCTCAAAAATATAGGATGCGATACAGCAAAAAGTGTATTGGCTTTAAACAGAGAAGAGTTGATCAGAAGATCAGACCTCGAAGAAGAAACAATAGACGATGTACTAAGCATTCTGGCATCTGAATTTGAAGAATAATTGATTCATATATAGTGGATCAATAAAAGTAAAAATATTTTAGTTCGCCGATGGCAGAAAGATTATTTAAAATAGCAAAAGAGCTGAACGTAGGTGTCGGTACCATAGTAGATTTTCTTGCTACTAAAGGGCATATCATTGAAAACAAGCCGACATCAATGATTTCTGAAGAGGTGCATGATCTGCTCCTCAAAGAATTCAGATCATCTATGGCTGAAAAAGAAAAGGCAGATAAAATCATCATCGGTAACCGACCAGGTGGTGATCATAAGCATGCAGATGATAAAGCTCCTGCAAAGCCTCTTTTCTCCATTCCTAAATTTGGAATGGACAAACCAGCTACATCACCTGTTGCCACACCTGTGACTACACCTGCAGCACCACCACCAGCTGCTCCGCCGGTTGTAGAAGAGACTCCAAAGGCAAAAGAACCAGTTCAAGCTGAAGAAATATTAAAAACCTCAACACCTGAATTACCCGGACTCAAGGTCATGGGCAAAATTGACCTTGAAAAACCAAAACAAAAGCAAGAAGAGCCAAAAGAAAAAGAAGATGTCAAGCCAATAGAGGCAAAAATAGAAAAGCCAGTTGAAACCATAGTCGAAAAACCTGCTGAAACTCCTGAAAAAAATACTCAGGGAGCCCCTGAAGAAGATTTTTTAAGAGCAAAAACACCTCAGCTCAAAGGACTCAAGATCATGGGTAAAATTGACACCAGCAAACTGGATAGCTCAACCAAACCCAAACCTTCCGAAAAACCAACCGGACAACCATCTGACCAACAGAAACCCGGAACTCAACAGCAAGGAAGTGCAACATCTGAAGGCCAAAAACGAAAAAGAAAAAGAAAAAAAGTCGCTGGTACCGGTATGAGCGACCAAAGACCTTCCGGAGATCCCAATAAGAAACCTTTAGTCGGCAAAGGTCCTCAGCCAAGAGAAGAAGTCAAAGAAGTTTCTCAAAAAGAAATTGACGAGAAGATCAAGGCCACAATGGCAAGATTAAATGTCGGCGGCAAAAACAAAAGACAAAAAATAAGACGTGACAATAGGGATGTCAAACGTGAAAAGCAAGAACAATTAGATGTTGAAAATGTAGACACTAAACTCAAACTTACAGAATTTGTATCTGTATCTGAATTAGCAAGTTTACTGGATGTGCCTGTATCTCAAGTGATCACTACGTGCCTGAGTCTTGGTATCATAGTTTCTATTAATCAACGCTTAGATGCTGAAATTATTGAGTTGGTAGCGGGAGAATTTGGACATGAAGTAGAATTCATAAGTGCAGAAGAGATAAGCGAAGACAACACGACAGAAGAAGATTACGGCGAAGACTCCATTCCAAGAGCACCTATAGTGACCGTCATGGGCCACGTAGATCATGGTAAAACGTCGCTATTGGATTATATCCGATCAGCCAATGTAGCAGGTGGTGAAGCTGGTGGTATCACTCAGCATATCGGAGCATATGAAGTAAAAGTAGGCCCCGATTTGAAAAAAATCACATTTCTGGATACTCCGGGCCACGAAGCTTTTACCGCTATGCGTGCCAGAGGTGCCAAAGTAACAGACATAGCAGTTATCATTGTTGCAGCAGATGATCATATCATGCCTCAGACCAAAGAAGCAATAAGTCATGCTCAGGCTGCCGGTGTACCTATGATATTTGCAATCAATAAAATAGATAAAGCCGGAGCGGATCCTGAAAGAATAAAACAAGAACTTGCCTCTATGAATTTGCTTGTCGAAGATTGGGGTGGTACTTATCAATCTCAGGACATTTCGGCAAAACAAGGACTTCATATCGACAAACTGTTGGAAAAAATATTGCTGGAGGCTGAAGTCCTGGAACTGAAATCCAATCCGGAAAGACCGGGACTTGGAACAGTCATCGAGGCTTCTTTGGATAAAGGTAAAGGATACGTCACAAAAATCCTGGTCCAAAATGGAACAGTAGAAATAGGAGACTCATTGGTGGCGGGACCTTACTCCGGTAAGATCAAAGCCATGTTCAATGAACTCGGTAAAAAAGTCAAAAAAGCAGGCCCTTCTACTCCAACACTGATTTTAGGCCTCAGCGGCGCACCTCAGGCCGGAGAGAAATTCAAAGTAATGGGTTCTGATCAGGAAGCAAGACAACTTGCTGCCAAAAGAGCCCAAATAGAAAGAGAACAAAGTAACAGAGCAAGTAAGCGTATTTCTCTTGATGAAATCGGACGTCGACTTGCATTAGGAACATTTAAAGAGTTGAATCTTATCGTCAAAGGGGATGTGGATGGTTCTATAGAAGCATTGACTGACTCATTGATCAAACTTTCTGTAGAAACCATACAGGTGAATGTCATACATAAAGCAGTAGGTGCCATAGCTGAATCTGATGTCTTGCTGGCATCTGCTTCAGATGCGATCATCATAGGATTCCAGGTAAGGCCATCTGCCAATGCTCGTGCCATAGCTGAAAGAGAAGGTGTTCAGATCAAAACATACTCTATCATATACGAGGCTATTGAAGAAATTAAGTCTGCAATGGAGGGTATGTTGGAGCCTACAAAAGAAGAAAAAATTGTGGCTCAAGTGGAAGTTCGCGAAACTTATACCATGTCTAAAATCGGAACGATTGCTGGCTGTTATGTTACTGAAGGAAAAATCACCAGAAATACTTTCATACGCATCATCAGAGACGGCATCGTTATTTTCCCAATCAAGGAAGGTGCCCAAGGTGAGTTAACTTCACTTAAGAGGTATAAAGAAGACGCCAAAGAAGTCAAGAACGGTCTTGAATGCGGAGTGACCATCAAAAATTTCAATGACATCAGAGTCGGTGATGTCATCGAAGGTTACGATATCGTCGAGATCAAACAGACTTTGAAGTAAGACCAATGCTGAAGCAAGTGTTACTGTAAGTGTTGAATGACAGTTAAATTATCAGTTGATTTTTCTTTTGATCAAGGCGAGGGTTCCCGACCTTAGCAGTAGTTAAGGAAGTGGTTCGTCAACGAAGAGCAAATAGAAAAGATACAATAACTCTTCTTTCAATTTAACTTTAACATAACTCTATATGTCTGAATGCGCCCCTATCGACTTTACCAGATTAAGAGAACATCTTGACCATTTTGCAGACAGATTCAACTGTTTTGATTTTATCGAATTAGACCCGATAAGTGTTCCACACCGTTTTTCCAAAAAACAAGATATAGAGATTGCCGGTTTCTTTAGTGCTATTCTGGCCTGGGGCAACCGAAAAACGATCATCAGCAAAGCTCGTGAGATCATGACTTTGATGGATGATAAGCCTCACGATTTCATCATACATCATAGTGAGTCGGAAAGAAAAAAAATGATCGGGTTCAAACACAGGACCTTTCAGAGCACAGACCTGCTGTATCTTATCGAATTCCTTCAAAGATACTATCGATCCCATGAAAGTTTAGAGCACGCTTTTTATGCTCCTGAATCAGTAACTTACCATCAGAAAAATGCCTTGACACAGTTCTACGATTTGGTGTTCAATAATGAATTTGCGCCATCCAGGACAAAAAAACATATCGCATCACCCCACAAAAATTCAGCTTGTAAGAGACTCAATATGTTTCTGAGGTGGATGGTACGAAAAGATGAAAGAAAAGTTGATTTTGGCATCTGGAATAGTATTCCGATGTCCGGACTCATGATTCCACTCGATGTTCATGTAGAAAAACACGCAAGAAACTTTGGTTTGCTTACACGGCGTTCATTGGACTGGTCTGCTGTAGAAGAGATCACTTCGCATCTACGCACGATGAGACCATCAGATCCTGTATACTATGATTTTGCTCTTTTTGGCCTGGGTACTCACAGGGACGATATAGTGCTATAGGTCTAATAGAAAAAATAAACCTTGAATATTTAAGGTGGAATTATATAATAAAAGGTAGAATAATCGTTTCTTTGTATCCGTTTTTTAAATTTTTGGTAGCTATTTAGGGATAAGCTTTCAAATCACAAAAATTAGCATATTAAATAAAATTTGATTATTCCTAAAAGTTAAAATTTTTTCATCAAAAACCAACTTTATGCCCTTAAATGAAAAATACCTATTTTCAACTCATTAATCAGACATATTATTTTCCACAAGAAGGGTTCGACCTCAATCAGGGAAATCTCACCTTTCATGGAATTTCATTAAAGTACCTGATTGAAAAATATGGGACTCCATTCCGACTCACTTATCTGCCCAGAATCGGAGACCAAATCAAAAAAGCAAAAAACTTTTTCAATAAGGCCATGAAGGCCAATAGTTATAAAGGAGAGTATCATTACTGCTACTGCACCAAATGCTGTCACTTTTCCCACGTCATCGAAGAGGCTCTGGAACATAATGTACATCTCGAAACATCTTCCTCATTTGATATTGATATCATCAGAATCCTTCATGATAAAGGAAAAATCAATAAAAAAACCATTTTGATCCAAAACGGACACAAGACAGAGGACTATCTCAACAAAATCATAGAACTGATGGAAGATGGGTATGAAAATGTCATCCCTGTCATGGATAGTAAGTACGAATTAGAACGTTTTTATAGTAAAACTAAAAAGGATCTGACAATAGGTATCAGGATGGCAATCAATGAGGAGCCGCAATCATCCTACTATACATCGAGGCTAGGCATACGAAGTGCTGAAATCATCGATTACTACAAAACAAAAGTAGCCAAGAAAAAAAGAGTAAAACTAAAAATGCTCCACTTCTTTGTGGACTCCGGCATCAAAGACAATCTCTACTATTGGGGCGAATTCAGAAAAGCTTTAAAATTATTTGCTGAACTTAAAAAAATATGTCCTACACTGGATTCCATAAATCTGGGAGGCGGATTGCCTATCCGAAATAATCTCGGATTTGAATATGATTACAAGTATATGATCAGCGAACTCATCACCAATATCAAGGAAGTTTGTGTAGAAGAAGGTATTGAAGAACCCGATATTTATACTGAATTCGGAAAATACACAGTAGGTGAAAGTGGTGCCATCATATTTTCAGTATTGGAACAAAAGCAGCAAAATGATTCCGAATTGTGGTATCTGATAGACAATAGTCTGATGAATACTATTCCCGATGCATGGTCAATTTTTGAAAAATTTATCCTCCTCCCTGTCAATAAGTGGGATAATGAGTATTCCAGGGTCAATATCGGCGGTATCAGTTGTGACCATTCTGATTACTATAATTCTGAAGACTTGAATCAGGAGATTTACCTCCCTACTTACGACTCTGAAAAAGAAGAACCACTTTATCTGGGATTTTTTCATACCGGAGCATATCAGGATGCCATCAGTGGTTATGGTGGCATCAAACATTGCCTTATTCCGGCTCCCAAGTCTGTCATCATTGATAGAGATGATAAAGGCAATATAGTTGACAGACTTTACAGAGATGAGCAGACTGTAGAACAAATGCTTAAGATTTTGGGATATTAAGATAAAACTAAAAAATGCAAATAACTGAGTTTTTAAAACATCACTACAAACATTTTAATGCTGCAGCACTCATAGACGCTGCTGATGGATACATCGCCCATCTCAATGAAGGAGGTAAAATGATGATCACCCTTGCAGGTGCTATGAGTACAGCCGAACTGGGAAAATCACTTGCAGAAATGATCAGACAGGACAAAGTGCAGATCATCTCATGCACCGGAGCCAATCTTGAAGAAGATATCATGAATCTTGTAGCTCACTCTCATTACAAAAGAGTGCCCAACTACCGTGAACTTAGCCCACAGGACGAATGGGATCTACTGGAAAATCATTATAACAGAGTCACCGATACTTGCATCCCGGAAGAAGAAGCATTCAGAAGATTGCAAAAACACCTATGGGACATATGGAGCACCGCTGAAAAAAATGATGAAAGGTATTTTCCCCACGAGTTCATGTACAAAATGCTCTTAAGTGGTGTGTTGGAACAATATTATGAGATAGATCCAAAAAACAGCTGGATGCTGGCGGCTGCTGAAAAAAACATTCCCATAGTAGTACCCGGATGGGAAGATAGTACGATGGGCAATATTTTTGCATCTTACTGTATCAAAGGGCAACTCAAGGCATCTACCACGAAATCCGGTATAGAATATATGATGTGGCTGTCTGATTGGTATGTCAAAAACAGCGCCGGTAAAGGTGTAGGATTCTTTCAGATTGGCGGAGGTATCGCTGGTGATTTTCCTATTTGTGTAGTACCGATGCTGTATCAGGATATGGAAATGCATGATATCCCATTCTGGTCCTATTTCTGTCAGATCAGCGATAGTACAACCAGTTACGGATCTTATTCTGGAGCGGTGCCCAATGAAAAGATCACCTGGGGGAAATTAGATATCACTACGCCAAAGTATATTATTGAAAGTGACGCTACCATCGTGGCACCTTTGATTTTTGCCATTATTCTGGGCTGGTAGATAAATGTCCATGATCGGAAGACCTTATATTTTGGCAGAAACCAATTACCTTACCGTTAAGAGCAGCGGTTATGATGTAGCCATTTTGCCCTGGGGAGCCACCGAAGCACACAATTACCACCTGCCATACAGTACCGATACTATAGAAGCAGATGCTATGGCTGCAGGTGCAGCGAAATATGCCCATGAAAAAGGAGCAAAGGTGATCGTGCTTCCGGCGATTCCATTCGGTGTCAACACGGGTCAGCACGATGTACCCTTGGATATCAATCTCAATCCTTCTACCCAAATGTTGATATTGACAGATATAGCGGATACACTCAACAGACAAGGTATTCTAAAACTCGTGATTTTGAATAGTCATGGTGGTAATGACTTCAGGCAAATGGTCAGAGAATTGGGCCTTAAATATCCCAGAATGCTCTTCTTTACGGTCGACTGGTACAAAATGAAAGACCTGAAATCCTACTTTGAAGAGCCCGGAGATCACGCAGGAGAAGCAGAAACAAGTATCATGATGCATCTGAAACCTGAATGGGTCTTGCCCCTTTCAGTGGCTGGTCCCGGTAAAGCTAAAAAATTCAGATTTAGTGCTATCTCTCAAGGTTGGGCATGGGCAGAGCGCCATTGGTTCAGTGTGACAGAAGACACAGGAGTAGGCGACCCATCTAAGGCCACTGCAGAAAAAGGTGAAATATTTCTTGAGTCATTGTATCAAAAGATAGGTGAATTTTTATTCGAAGTAGCAATCAGTGAAAAGGATAATTTGTATCTCTAATAAATAAATATTTATTTAGATATGATGACATGCCCAAATGGCAAAGTGAAATCAGTCATATTCAAAAGCACTATAAACCCAAAAAACAATAACCCGAAAGCTACAATCAATGTAGGTATCATTCCTGGCATTATGGCTTTATACCGTTTTAAAAATTTTTCTCCCCCCTTTCCCCAAAAAAAAAAAATTTTAAAAAATAATTTTCCCCAACCAATTTTTTTTGAGATATTGGTCATCAAGGGTTGGATATACGCCTTCGCTTGCCCATCTTCCTCCGAAAGCTCAGTAAATATGTATGCCTGAAAAGAAAGTAAAAATGATAATTTGAATCAATGCTGCTATAGTGTTCCATAATTTTAGTAATTCAATTTTAAAAGCACTATTATTCTAAGGACATGCTCACAAGATCTATAAATCCTATTGATAATCAAAGTATTACGCAGCTATCAACTTCCTAATGGCACTTTTTGAAATCTTATCCTCAGCATAGACCCTGTCTACTACAAACTCTTTGATATCTTTTTGTGATGGTAACTCAAACATCGCATCTGTAAGTATGGCTTCACACAAAGACCTTAGACCC
This sequence comes from Saprospiraceae bacterium, assembly GCA_016718205.1. Lineage (GTDB taxonomy): Bacteria > Bacteroidota > Bacteroidia > Chitinophagales > Saprospiraceae > OLB9. Next base: position 187,697 of record JADKEB010000012.1, on the reverse strand, counting down.
CTTGCTCCCAACTTATATTCCAATGCTTTGTCTGCAATAAAATCGATGGCTTCTTTGTCAAAGACCAACTTTATGCCTTCAATTTCAAATAGCTTATTGTATTGTTTTAACAAGGCATTTTTAGGCTCTGTAAGTATGGCAAGTAAAGTTTCCTTATCCAATGGTTCGAGATAAGTCAGGACAGGAAGTCTTCCGATCAACTCTGGAATTAGTCCATAATGTTTGAGATCCTGATGAGTGATGTATTGGAGCATATTTTCTCTGTCCAAATGTTCTTTATCGTCATGATTGTACCCTATGACCTGAGTATTGAGCCTTCTGGAGATGACTTTTTCTATTCCTGCAAAAGCTCCTCCGCAGATAAACAGGATATTGGAAGTATCCACCTTGATCATCTTTTGCTCGGGATGTTTCCTTCCTCCATGTGGCGGGACGTTTACATCTGTGCCCTCAAGCAGTTTCAATAAGGCTTGCTGTACTCCTTCACCTGATACGTCACGTGTGATAGAAGGGTTGTCACTTTTTCTGGCTATTTTATCTATCTCGTCTATATACACGATACCTCTCTGTGCGGCTTCAACATTGAAGTCACATGCCTGAAGTAGTCTGCTTAGCATGCTTTCCACGTCTTCACCTACATAACCAGCTTCAGTAAATACCGTAGCATCCACTATAGCAAAAGGTACATCAAGAAACTTGGCAATAGTCTTTGCAAGTAATGTTTTACCTGTACCTGTCTCACCTACAAGGATGATGTTGGACTTTTCTATTTCGACATCTCCTCCGGTATTGATGCTATTGAGCCTTTTGTAATGATTGTAGACAGCCACAGAAAGATACTTTTTTGCATCAGTCTGGCCAATGACGTACTGATCCAGGAAAGTTTTTATTTGAGCCGGTGTAATGTTTGTTGGAAGTCCGGCTAAACTATCCTTCTTTGATGAAGATTTTTTTGATGGCTTCAATTCATCTGATATGATTTCATAAGCCTGCTCTACACATGACTCGCAAATGTGTCCATCTATTCCTGCTATGAGCATGAGGGCATCACGCTTGTCTTTACCGCAAAATGAACATTTAATATTTTCCTTATATTTTGACATACTAAAGGATATTTCGTTGTTTTAAGGTTTTTTTGGAGCTGACTTTCTATCCAGAACTTCATCTACCAATCCGTATTCTTTCGCCTCTGTGGCTGTCATCCAGTTGTCTCTATCTGAGTCTCTCTCGATATCTTCAAATGTTTTGCCCGTATGAGTAGCCATGATGTCATAGAGTTCATTCCTCAGGTTCTTGATCAGTTTGTATGAAATCTCCATATCTGTAAACTGTCCCTGCATACCACCTGATGGCTGATGTATCATCACTCTGGAATGAGGAAGACAAGTACGTTTTCCGTTTTTACCGGCACAAAGTAACACTGCACCCATTGATGCTGCCAAACCTGTACATATAGTAGCCACATCAGGAGCTACATATTGCATAGTGTCATAGATGCCCATACCAGCTATTACTGAGCCGCCGGGACTATTGATAAACATTTGAATATCCCTCTTGGGGTCAGTGGATTCCAGAAACAGAAGCTGTGCCTGAATGACATTAGCGACATAATCATTGACGGGAACTCCCATAAAAATGATACGATCCATCATAAGTCTGGAAAAAACGTCCATACCTACTATGTTCATTTGTCTTTCTTCTATCACCTGAGGTGTAAAACCATTGATATCAGGAACAGAAGTCTCCATAAATTTGTCCAGATGCATACTGCTCATGCCCATATGGCCGACAGCAAATTTTTTAAACTCGTTTTGTGAATGCATTAAATAATCCGTTTAATTGAGTGATAAATTCAAACTTACAGCTGTGTCTTACTTTCTATCTTTGAGAATGTCTGAAAAAGTGATTACATCCCATAGGATTAAAATCCAACGGTAAAAACCTCCTGAAACGAAACTAATTTTTGATATTCAGATTTAAGCTGTAAAAAATAAAATTGAAAACATACACTTAACAACTGAGATTACAAATTGTTAACCCTTTGGTTGAGTTCCTTTACTTTTTGTGTAAAATCTTCTATAGAAATACTGATTTTGTCTTTAGTGACAATATCTCCTGCTTTGGCAAAAATTCTTTCAGCGAGTATTTCTTCATATGCTTTATTGACCTGTTCCTTGTCTTTCATAAGCTGATCTACTGTCTGCGAGATATACGAGAAATCCATGTTTCCATATGATCTCATATAAGAAAAAACAGAGGTCGTAAAATGTCTTTCTATATCTTCTTCCGACACCTCAATGTCAAATCTATTGGCAAGGCTGGATTTTTGCAATGACCACTGCATATTTTTTGCAAATGCATCAAATTCTTTTTCCAATATTTCATCATTTACATTTTCATTGGAAGCTTTCAGATATTTTTTCAAAAACTCCTCGGGCAAATCTATCTGATTATTGTCCACCAAATAATCCATTATCTCGCGGTACATAAACTTTTCGGCCTGCTGATCGTAGTATTTTTTGATATCATTTTTGAGAAATTCTCTTAGAGATGATTCATCTTTTACGGATTCGTCACCAAAGCTGCTAAAAAAGTCTTCATTCATCTCGGCCGGAACAATCCTGGATACTTCTGCTATCCTTGCAGTAAACATATCACCTATCTCCTGATCATTGTCGGCCGGTACCTTTAGGATGTACTTTCTGATATAATCCTTATCTTTATTTTCCAGTTTAAATACGTCAAAAACAATGGTATCACCTGCTTTTTTGGTAAGGATTTCTTTTTTACATCTTCATTGTCGATCACTTTGACCAGAATAGAAATATCTGTCTTCCAGCCGTCTTCTTTGACGTCATCTCCTTCCATTTCTGATGCATCAAGCTTGAGCATATCCATTTCTTCGATATTATCAGTGGCTTCTATTCTCTCACCCTGACGCCTTCTTGCAGCTGTAAGTTCTTCATCTACGAGATGTTCAGGTATATCTACATCGTAATGAGTATAGACATCCGTTTCAGCGACACCTTTGACATCTACCTCAGGAGCGATACCCAGCTCAAAACTGAAGGCATAGTCCACAGGGTGATTGATGTCAAGACTTGTGATATTATTTTTATCTTCATCCGGAACAGGTTGTCCAAGGTAGTTGATATTCTCTTCATCAAGATACCCAAACAGTTTGTCCTGCAGTGTTTTATTGATGATATCAGCCAGGATTGACTTTCCGTACATTTTTTTTATGACACTTTCAGGAGTCTTTCCTTTTCGGAATCCCTTCAGTTGGGCCTGATTTCTAAATTTTTTTAACTCACTCTTCACTGCAGGGGTATAATCTGAAGGCTCAAGTGTAATATCCAATGATATATGTAATGGGGCTATTTCTTTTCTAACAATTTGCATAGAAAAATGATAATTATTTTAAAAAATTATGTAACATGTTATTGAACAAATCAAATGAAGGAGTAATTTTTTTTCATTTGCACAAAGAGTGTGCGGGTGGAGGGACTCGAACCCCCAAGCCTCGCGGCACCAGATCCTAAGTCTGGCGTGTCTACCAATTTCACCACACCCGCATTATCAACAGAACTAACTTTCTTAAAAAGTGGCGCAAAGATAAAACAATAAAGTAAAAGAAAAAAACAATTTCTAAGATTTACAAAAAAAAATCTTCTATGAAGGTGTCTATCTTAGAGTATGTTTAAACACCTCATTTCACCACCGCATGGTGGACTTCACCAAGTTTTTTCTGTATATCCTGAAGTTTTTCTTCCAGCATGCTATTGAATGTATATTTAGAATCCGAAAAGCTCAAGTGAGCATAATATTGCCAAATTTCATCAATATCTCTATAATTAATCGCATATGGCAAGTAAGCGTCATTATCTGAAATGAGTATTAATTTTTCTGTGTTTTTTTCATTTTTTACACGTTTGTATACTACTCCTTCTGATTTACTGATGATGACATATGTTTTGCCGGTCTTTATATCATGGATGTTTTCTACATATGAGCACATTACAATGCTTCCGCTTTCCATCGGCAACATAGAATCTCCCCTGATTTCAAACCCCCGATAAGTTCCTTGTGGAATATTAGGAAAACCAATTTTGGGTAAGTCTCTGATATACTCAGGATCAGCAAATGATTCAAGATAACCCGCCTCAGCTTTGGTTTCAACCAGCTCTATATTGCTGTTGTTGCCGGCATCTACAGATATGGCCAGTACTCTTAGCTCTTTGTTGCGCAGGATTTCAAGGTCTCTATGGCTTAGATTGGACCTGAGGAGATCATCTATTTTTACATCAAAAATATCTGCAAGTTTGATGAGAGAATCCAGGCCCACCTGTGTATGACCCCGCTCATAATCGCTCAGTGATGATCTGGGTACACCCAGTTTTTCTGATAGCTCCTGTTGCGAGAGTTTGTGTCTGTTGCGGAGGTATTTGATATTTGATCCAAGCATGAATACGTGTATTTTTTGGTTAAAAAACTAAATCTTCAATTCAAAAGCCAAAGGCGCACTTTCATTACCATTGATGACAATAGAAATTTTGTGGATTCCTGAATAATGTCTTCTTGTGGTAAGATCCTGAAATCTATGCTGCTTCACAAATTTCTGTGGCGAATGCGGCAAAATAGGTTTTTCTGCAATTTTAAAAATTTTCTTTGAGTATTGTCCTCCGGATTTGACATACCAGATATTATACTCTACTCTGAACACAGCAGCAGCATCGCTGAGATTGGTTATCGAAAATGAAAATGAAAGTGATTCGCTTTGCGACAGCTGATCGTGCTCAAAGGTGAAAATGCTCCATATTATAGGCATTATCCCTCGAGGTGCCAAAAATGTGCAATACTTCATGATTTCCGTTTTTTAGCAAGGTGCGCGCACCATGTCTTAGGATCCAATCTGTATTATCTGATCTGCCCTTCCATTTTTTGATATATTCAACAACCAGATCTGGATGATCCTTCGAGATATCATTCAGGTGATTGGCAACACTCTTGCGCACGTACAGTGATGCATCTTCCATGAGCTTTTCTAATACAGGGATACATGGTGATGGATCATGAACCAACGCAGTCAGTTTTGTGCCCCATGGCAATCTTGGTCTGCAGCCTTCTGATGCATACCTACGCACATTTTCATTGTGGTGTTCGGTCCATTTGACCATCTGACGCATCATTTCTTTGGGATATCGGATGATAAATGCCCTGCCTGCAAACTCGAAACTAATAAACTGAGTGATATGCTCGATGGCGGACAAAGATGTTTTGAGATCATCCAAACCATATTCGGTGATGATATCTGCCATAAAGATATATTCCAGATTCTGATCTTTTACACTACTCCTGCGCAATACATCGATCAGCCGGAGTATGGTTTTGACTTTTTCATGATACTCCGCAGGTAGGATTTTAGCGGTAGTGTGAGCTAAAAACGCCATCCTTTGCTTCAGCTCCAAAGAATCCCAATGTGCAGTATGAAAAGAAACTATAAATGTACTTTTGTCAAAGGTCGGAATGACCTCAGTAAGTGCATCAGCGTAAGTTTCGAAGAAAGAAGCGTTGTATATATGTTTTAGTAATTCGGCCATATGATGACTTTGATCAGTGAATGTTTATGGTCAAAAAGAAATTATAAACCAATGTCGTTTAGATAAAGTATTTTTACTTGTTTTTACACATCCCTGTCTTGCCGTACCGTTCGGCAGGCAGGCTAAATCCTTCCCTTAGAAGCCCTTTGAAGGGAAGGACTTCATAATAAAGCCTTATCTAAACGACCTTGAATTATATACTTAAAGTATGTATAAAATTGATATTGAATTTTTTTTGCAAAGATAATCATATTTTTTAATTGACGTATAATACGTCATAAAATTGTCGCATTAAACGTCTGTTTCCAGTATTTGTAATAAAAAGGTTAATTCTTAATAAAATGTTTGTAAAATTGAAAATATATTTCGATATTTGTCGAAATATAAAAACAACTCAGTTTGAACAATCTTTTTAAAGCTTTGAATGATCCTATCAGAAGAGATATTTTGGACTTGCTCAAGGATAAAGACATGAGTGCCGGAGATATTGCTGATCATTTTAATATAGGTAAACCCACAATATCTCACCATCTGGATTTACTGCGCCAAGCCGGGTTGGTCACATCAGAAAAGCAAGGTCAATTTATCATCTACAGTATCAGTACCACTGTACTGGACGAGATGCTGCAATGGATCTATCAAATCAAATCAAAATAATCACCTTATAAATCACAACATTATGAAATTCTTATACTTAAAAAATCTCATCTTAGTCATGTTTTTGGCAGCGCCTTTGATTTATCTAAATATGGTCTATGATATACTTCCGGAAAAAGTCGCCTTACACTTCGGAGCGGATATGCAGCCAGATCGTTATGGACCCAAAAGTGAATTGTGTACCACCATTCTTATTCTGATGGGTATTGCATTAGCCTCCTATCTCCTTGTGACCAATCTCAGCAAAATTGATCCGAAAAACCAAAACCTGCAATCTCAAGGTATCATTGAGAAATTGGGCCTGACAATAGTTGGCTTTATGTCACTCATCACGCTTTACATAATATATAGTAGCTATAATCCTACCAGTGGACAACTATTATTTGTGATGCTGGGTAGTCTGTTTGCGGTAATAGGCAACTTTATGAATAACATCAAACCCAATTATTTTGTAGGGATTCGATTGCCCTGGACACTCGAAAATGAAGACAATTGGCGCAAGACACACCAACTCGGCGGTAAGGTTTGGGTAATAGGGGGTTTGCTGATAGCTGTGATGGGTTTCTTACTATCTCCAGTCTGGATGTCAAAAATAATGTTAGCAATCATAGTGATTATGGTATTTGTCCCTGCCATCTATTCGTACAGGCACTATCAACAGTCAAAAATGAGCTTAAAATAATAATAACCCAGAAGACAGTCACATTATGCACAAGATACTTTTATACATAAGTTTGATGGTTTCCCTACAAATGTATGCACAGCAGGATATTACTAGTCAATGGAATGGTATACTTAATATCCAGGGAATGCAACTGAGATTGGTCTTTCATATTAAAAAAGATGATGAAAAACTGACGGCCACCATGGATAGCCCCGATCAAGGAGCCAAAGGCATACCTGTGAGCGATGTCACCTTTGAAAATAAGACACTAAAATTGGAAGTGACCAGTGCTGGCATTAGTTACGAAGGAACAATGGGTGAAAATAATGTCGTCAAAGGAACATTCAAGCAATCTGTATACTCCTTTCCTTTAGAATTGACAAAAGAGAAACTCGAAAAAAAGATCATTACAAAACCTCAAGATCCTACAAAACCATATCCATATCGGATGGAAGATGTAATCTTTGAAAACAAAAATGCCGGCATCAATTTAGCAGGTACATTGACATTGCCGCAACAAGAAGGTATATATCCTGCCGTAATTTTAATCAGTGGCAGTGGGCCACAAAACAGAGACTCTGAATTACTGGGACATCGCCCCTTTTTAGTTATATCAGACTTCCTGACCAAAAATGGCATAGCAGTGCTTCGCTTTGATGATAGAGGTACCGGAGCTTCAACCGGAAATTTTCAGTCGGCAACAAGTATTGATTTTGCCCAAGATGTTGAAGCCGGACTGGCATATTTGCGTTCCAGAAAAGAAATTGATTCGAGGAAAATAGGATTGATCGGTCATAGTGAAGGTGGGTTGATAGCACCCATAGTAGCGTCGCGATCCAAAGATGTAGCTTTTATAGTCTTACTTGCTGGTCCGGGATTACCCGGTGATCAAATATTATTGCTTCAGCAAGAATTGATTAGCAAGGCTTCTGGCATAAGCAAGTCGGATATAGACAAAAGTCAAAAAGATAATAAGAAAGCATTTGCCTTAATATCCAAAGCCACTAATGAAACCCAATTAAAAACTGATCTGACCCATCATATCATTCAAATTCTGGATAATAACCCTAACCCACAAATACCAGCAGGGATCACAAAAGAAGAGTTTGTTAGCTCGCAAGTCAAACAATTGACCAGTCCCTGGATGCGATTTTTTATTACTTACGACCCTCGACCTACACTTCGCAAGGTAAAATGTCCGGTCTTAGCCATTAACGGAGAGAAAGATTTGCAGGTACCTCCCAAAGAAAACCTTTCAGCTATACGGTCAGCATTAAAAAAAAGTAAAAATAAAAGCGTCGTAATCAGGGAGCTCTCCGGACTTAATCACCTATTTCAGGAATGTACTACGGGTGCACCTTCTGAGTATGCTGTGATTGAGCAGACATTTTCGCCGAAAGCGCTCGAAGAAATATGGCAGTGGTTGTTTGGATGGGTGAAGTAAACTCTTAAGATGTGTTATTGAGATTGGTGTATTACAATTTCTCCAAATAAATAATGAAAACTAAGCTCTATTTTCATCCCACAGAAAATGGTATGCAAAAATTTGTATCTCAATTTTTTGAATATTAATAACTTGTGATTTAATTATCATTGCATGTTATTTTCATTACATTATAAAATATCGTTCTGTATTAACTAAGAATATTTACAATAAAATATTTTATAAATTCTTCTATACGGAATAAATATTTTAAATATATTTGCAGGGTTATAATTTTTTTCAACCAACAAAAATCAAAACAATTTATGTATTTCAAATCTAAACACATTATTTTCCTTTTTGCTCTGATTATAGTAGGTAGCTGCGCCAAAGAAAATGAACAACAAGCTACAGCAAAAACACTGTCAAAAAGCGAAGTGTACAACTTCATCTCCGGCGAACTGACTCGTACCAACAAAGCTTTTGACTGGAATACAGCTTCAGATGATCTCATATTTGCAGCTGGTCGTCATTCGGATGCCATTTTTTCCATAGGATACCAACCTAACGGATTTATTGGTATCAAAGATAAAATCCATCAAATCGACTTGAATGACAATACTTGGGTAAACACCAGGGAGATGATTGAAAAAATGATTCTGGAATACGAAAAAACAGATAAAACGCCGGAAGGTTTTTCTGTTTTGGCACCTGTGGACAAGAAGTTTCCACATATATATGCGATCATAAAAAATAAAGAGTTGATCACTAAACTCAGATCTATGCCCGAAGTGAGATTTGTTGAGCCATTGGGATATAGTCTAGAGCCTGAAGTAAGTTCCAGATCGTCATCCGGTTGTAGTGGTTCGCCCAATCCTAATATAAATGCGGCAGACTACACCGTATTGAGTCCATTGTCTAAAAGGCCTTGGAACTTTGCTACACACAATATACCTACAGCTTGGAATACAGCGAAAGGCCAAGGTATCACGATCTGTATTATTGACACTGGTGCGGGTGCTAGTCAGGACAATCTAGGATCTCAATTTGCTTCCGGCAATAGTACAGGCCGCACAATCACCAAGATGAGTACCCATTATTCGGGATCACTTTGGTGGCAAACTTTGGATTCTCCACATGATCAATGCGGTCATGGAACATCTATGGCTGGACTTGCCGCTGCACCATGGAGCAATGATGGCAATGCTGTTGGCGCTGCTTATAAAGCAAATTTATTGACCATTCGTGCAGTTGAAGATGTATTGATCAATACATCAAATGAACGAAATGGCGTACGAGATGCCCTATATATCGCTGGCAATAATAGCAATGTCAAAATCATCAGCATGTCAATAGGTTCGCCTACATCAAGCAGCACAGTGAGTGATGGTATCTATTATGCTTACAATAAAGGTAAAATGATATTTGCGGCTGCAGGTACTTCATTTTCGTGGACTACCTGGTACGGTGTGATTTTCCCTGCCTGGATGCCGGAATGCATTGCTGTGACAGGAGTTAAAGAGGGTACTGCCAATACTAAATGTTCCGTATGTCACGAAGGATCGGAGGTTGACTTCACCGTAGTAATGGAACGATTAGCAGATGCAGACAGAAACTCTATCGGCTTGGCACTCACAGGCAATGATCCAAAATATATAGGTGGTTCATCGTGTGCCACGGCGACAACAGCTGGTGTGGCAGCCATGTTATGGTCCAAGACACCATCAGCCACACGTACACAGGTATTCAACGCCCTGCGCAATACTGCACAATTCTACCCAAATCCCAATAGCAATCTAGGTTGGGGCAGGATCAATGCATCTACTGCCATGAGCAATATGTAATTGGTAGAAAAAACCGATTTAGAGTATGTTTAAATTTTGTTTTTGGTTAATAAAATGGAGTTATTTTGAGCGAAAAGAGGCAAATTTTGCAGTCGAATGTGGACAATTCGACGAAAAATTTAACGAATTTGTAGCCAAAATAAAACATTTTATTGCTAAAGGATAAATTTTAAACATACTCTTAGAAACAAAGCCAATCAGAAAAATTTTGATTGGCTTTGTTTTTTTTTTATAAAATAAGGGAGATTACTACTTTATTGCCAACTTTCTAAAAACTTCATTATACTTTGCAAAATGCTTGTTGATCAAAGCATCAAATAGGTCAAGTCTTCATTGCCATATTAATTTTGCTATTTTTAGACTAGATAGAAGCATTTTCTATCAAATTTTATAAAAATTATTAAATTCGTCGTATATTGCGTCATTGTTTAGACGTTATATACGACATATATGTTTTAAATGCGCAATTTTGCAAATCATCGAATCCGCAAAACAGACATCCCATGTACGATCGCGCCATCCTCCATCTAGATCTCGACTCCTTCTTCGTATCGGTCGAGTGTCTCAAAAACAGTAGTCTTACTTGGTAAGCCGCTACTCATCGGCGGTACATCCAATCGTGGTGTAGTAGCATCTTGTAGTTATGAAGCGCGTCGCTTTGGTGTACACTCAGCCATGCCCATGAAAATGGCACTTCGCCTCTGTCCACAAGCCATTATCCTGAGAGGGGACATGGACAGCTACTCCAAGTACAGCGGTATTGTCACCGATATCATCGCTGAGGAAGCGCCCGTATATGAGAAGGCATCTATCGACGAGTTTTATCTTGATCTCACGGGTATGGATCGTCATTTCGGATGCTTTAAGTGGTCATCAGAGTTGCGTCAGAAAGTGATCAGGGAATCAGGCCTGCCCATCTCTTTCGGTCTCTCCATCAATAAAACCGTCTCCAAAGTAGGCACCGGCGAGGCCAAACCCAACGGTACCAAATACGTACCCAATGGCGAAGAAAAAGGATTTCTAGCGCCGCTGCCGGTTGGCAAGATACCCGGTGTAGGTGATCAGACACACAAAAAACTCAACTTCATGGGTGTACGGACCATTGAGACACTCAGTCAGATTCCGATCCGTCTGCTGGAGCGAGAGTTCGGCAAGCCAGGCCGCACACTATGGGAAAAAGCCAACGCCATCGATACCACACCCATCGTACCCTATCACGAACAAAAGTCTATGTCCAAAGAACGTACCTTTATGGAAGATACACTCGATATCACCATGATGAAACATCTCCTGCTCGACATGGCAGACAAACTTTCCTTTGAACTGCGTGCATCCGGCAAACTCGCATCTACCATCACCGTCAAGATCCGATATGCGGATTTTAATACTTATACCAAACAAAAAAACATCACCTACACCGCCAATGACCGACTACTAGGTCAGCACGTACTCGACCTATTCGACAAGGTATATGAGCGACGCCAACTCATCCGTCTCATCGGTGTTAAGTATAGTGGATTGGTACAAGGTAGCTATCAAATCAATCTATTTGACGATACGATGGAGCACATCCACCTCATGCAGCAGATGGATAGGATCAGAAGGCGTTTTGGCGCAGACTCCATCATGCGCGCGAGCGGATTGGTGAAGGCTAAGGTGCTACGGGATCAGTTGCCGGTGGATGGAGGGTGAAGGTACAAATGAACTTTTGAAGAATCATGATTGTTTATAATCGACCTGATAACAAGGATATCGTCTTGATTTCCCTCAAATCTTATAATAGCCTTCAGGAAACTTTATATCTAATGTCTTCTGCGAAAAACAAAGAACGATTAGATAATGCTATAAACGATATTAGTTTAGGAATCAATTTAGTAGAAAGAGAACTAATTCCATGAGATTGTTGACATTTCATACATCGTCATGGGAAGATTATTTGTATTGGCAAGAAAACGATAAAGAAACTGTAAAGAAAATCAACGGATTACTCAAAGACATTTTTCGCAATCCTTTTTCAGGTTTGGGCAAACCAGAGCCATTGGTAGGAAATTACAAAGGTTATTGGTCCAGCCGTATCAACCAAGAGCATAGATTGATATACAAAGTGGAAGACAAAATGATTATTGTAGCTTCTTGCAGATTTCATTATTGAAACGCTTTGGTGCCGATGTCATCATCCCTCCTAACAGACTCGTAAAGCCCAAGGGATTGAAAGATTAGTTGCCGGTATATACTGGATTTTCAAACCATAAAGGTTTCCGAAACCCATAAGGTTTGAGAAAATCAATCTTTTCTCTATCTTCGCCCTGAATTCATCTCCTTTTCCATTGGCCAATAAAAATATTCCTGCATCACTGGCATCGCTCAATAAACAGCAAAGAGCAGCAGTCACTGCCGAGGATAAACGTGTGCTTGTCATAGCAGGTGCGGGATCTGGTAAAACTCAGACGCTACTCCAGAAAATCCTTTATCTCATCAATGAAAAAGGTGCCAAACCATCAGAGATACTTGCCATCACTTTCACTAAAAATGCAGCCAACGAGATGATAGATCGACTCATCCTGTCTGTAGATTTTGATGGTGAGTACAAGGATATCTTACACAATAAAACCCTCTCAGAGAACGCAAAAAATGCCCACCGTCGCCATCAAATACAACAGACTGGCTGGATACGCAATCTGACGATACGTACCTTTCACGGGCTATGCTTCAGCATCCTAAGGACCTATGGTGTCAGCGAATTTGATAATAAATTTAAAATCATCACCGATACAGGTTTTGTAGATGAGGAGATGGCGGCCATCACAGCATCGGAGACGACATATACTGCACTGCACAAAGTATTGATTGATTGCTGTAGTGACAGAGAGTATCTCATTGATTTCAAACGATATGTGCTCGACTATCTGGTGGATAAACTTCACTTGTCACAGCGATCTGCATTGGCATTGAGTAGCGACAATAAGATATATACAACCCTTAATGGCACTAAGGTCAGATCCAAGTCTGAACAGTATATCGCTGACTGGCTTTACAGACACAATATCAAGTTTGTCTATGAGCCTAAAGTTTCATTTCAGGAATATGAGTTTTATCCCGACTTTTTCATACCTGACGCCAATCTGTACATCGAGCATATCAGCAATTTGAGCAAAGGCTCGGACTTCAAAGAAAAACAATTCAACATAGCCGGTAAGCTTCTTGTGAAGACCTATGAAGAGATGACCAGAGATACTTCACTCTTCAATCTCGCACTTGATCGCATCATCAGAAATCGGCTCCCCGATGGATTTGATGACAATACTGTTTTGCACTATGAAGAAGAGTTCAAAGGTCGTCATCATGAGATTCGCAATTTTCTCAGACAGTTGATACGCGTAGTGGATATGATCAAGGTTGATGGTCTGAATATTCACGATGTAGCGAACAAAGCTTCTCAGGACCAGCATCAGCGGATCAGGGATTTTTATAAGTTGGCATTGCCGCTGATAGAGCGTTTTGAGACCTATTGTACAGATCGGTCATATCTGGACTTTAATGATCTCAATATCAAGGCGATAAATCTGCTCAAAAAAAGCGAAGAGATCCGACAGAAGTTTTTCCACCAGTACAAATATGTGCTCGTGGATGAATTTCAGGATGTCAACAAGATACAGGTAAGTTTTATCAAGACGTTGATGAATCCTGATGCTCAACTATTCTGCGTCGGCGATGACTGGCAAAGTATCTATGGGTTCAGAGGATCTGACGTGCAGTATATTGTTGAGTTCAGCCGCTTTTTTCGGGATGCCAGATGTATCAGTTTAGATACCAATTATCGCAGTACACCCAATATAGTCGATGCGAGCTCTGAAGTGATCCGCAACAATCGTTTCATGGTGGACAAGGTCATCAAAGCACAGAAAAAATCCAGAAAAAAGATCGAAGTATATTCAGCCGTTGACTTTGTTGATGGCGTAGAATTTGCGGTGCAGGAAGTAAAAGAACTGCTGGCACAGAACATTCCCAATGATCAGATCCTATTTTTGTACCGTCGGAGCAAGATGTTTGAGCCATATCGTGAGCGATTCAAAAAAGAGAAGATCTACATCAATGCCAAGACCATCCATGCCGCCAAGGGTCTCGAAAGCAAAGCAGTTTTTATCATAGGGCTTACCCAAGGTAGCGGTGGCTTCCCGGACGTATGGCTTGACGACCGCATCTATCAGATCATCAGACCTGTAAAGTATGATATCCTGCTGGAAGAAGAAAGAAGACTCTTTTACGTAGCACTCACCCGGGCAGCTGATAATCTTTATTTGATTACTGAGAAAGGTAACGAAAGTATGTTCATAGATGAAATACCACCATTGTACAAAGTACTCTTTTCTAAACCCATGCAATCTATCTTGCCCGAAAGGATTCTTTGTCCTACTTGCCTCAGAGTTGTAGAGTCACATTTTAAGTTTTGCCCGGGATGTGGTGGGAAGGTTTGATTGTCTTAGGTGAAGAAAGTGATGAAGTGCTACTGAATTTGGCTATTTTTTAAGTGTAATCAATGGCGGAATGTGTTTATACATCCAATATTCCGCCACTAATAATGTGCTTATATATGGCGGAATGTACGTTTATAGTTTAGATTCCGCCAATAATATTATTCTTATAATTGGCGGAATGTATATTTTGTATGGCTTTGTTCTTGTTAAATTACGAAAATTTAATAAAACTTTGATGTTTTGTTACACATAAAGAAAGTCAGGACTTGGATTTGAATAATAATTTGACTTAAAGCCTAAATTTATTGACGTGCTACGTATCATATAAATAGTTTAACAAAGCCTTTCTTTTTCTTCAATTTCAGGTGCATTTCATTTTTTCGCACTGTGCTCGATTTCTTATCAAGTTTCGTTTGTTCGTCGTAGCTTTTAACTACGATGCAAGATATTAAGGCATCTTGCCTGAATCGCAAAAAAAATTGATGATTTTTAATGTGATGCGAAAAAATGAAATACACCCTCAATTTCGGACTCATTTATCATTTATCTCTATGAAATTTTCAACTATATATTTTTCAAGTAAGAATTTTGCTTTTTTTAAATTGATCAGATATGTTATTCCAAAAAGCTTCCATTTTGATATCTTTTTGGTCTTCCGTCATCCTGACCTCCTCCTGCCCAACGGCACCTTGATGCACGAATCTGCACTTTTCGCACCATCGGTCGTAATAGTTATGTATGAATGGGATTGTTGGTAAAGTAATGGTATTTTTTTTTTCAAAGGTAGATAGAAGAAAACTAAATTTTAAGCTTTAGTTCGGGAAAATTCAAGAAGGATATTCACATTAATATATAACAAATGAATTTATTGTGTGGTTATTAAGGAATATAATTTTAGAAAAACTATGAATTTCTATTACCCTTTTTTCAAAAAAAAATGAACTTTTTTAAGGACTCTTAAAAATTCACATTACTGCACACCAAACTAGTGGAACAGCGCATCTTTAATTTATTACAATAATTTATAGACGGTAATATACAATATTTAATACCGTCAATATAATTAAATACGTTCTTATATTATGCTATATAAGATTATATCAATATTTAATGTACCAATTAAATTAATGAATTATGTTTAACGAATTAGAGATTTCCAGCATGGGTGTTGCACTTTTCTTTATTGGAATAGTAATACTAACTATTTGTTTGATTATTTTTTTCAGATGGAAATATAATTTTTATAAACTGTCAGATCTCCTGAATATCAACAATTCTAAAAAACCAGGCACGCTTTCTTACCTTACTAAATTTCCGGAAATTGATGTATTTAAATTATCCGGCTCATTTTTTAATTATGGTTTGGCTGTAGCTGTTGGATTTTCTTTGGTTGCTATCAGCTGGACAACTTATGAAAAACAATTGAAATTAGAAATAGTAGATCTGGTAAATCCAGATGAAGTTGAAATCGAAATACCTCGTGTGCCTGAACCACCTGCACCGCCTCCGACACCACCACCGCCGGTCATTGATGAAGTGCCGGACACTGAGATCATAGATGACAGTCCTGGTTTTCTGGATAACTCTATAGATGTTGATACAAAGGTAGAAGCACAGGTGGTAACAGAGAAAAAAGCAGTCCCGTTACCACCACCACCGCCTGCTCCCGCACCAGCTCTGGATGGTGATGATTTTTTCAAAGTTGTGGAGCAGATGCCTAGATTTCCGGGATGTGAAGATAAAGCTACGGATGAAGATAAGAAAAAATGCTCTGAAAAGGCACTTATGGTATACATACAAAAACATCTTTCATATCCGGCTTTAGCAAAGGACATTGGGGTGGATGGAATGGCAGTTATCCAGTTTGTTGTTGATACAGATGGCAGCGTGACTCATGTGAAAATAGTAAGAGACATAGGTGCTGGTTGCGGTGAGGCAGCTGCTACAGTTATCAGGAGTATGAATGAAATGGCACAAAAATGGATTCCGGGAAAACAAAGGGGACGACCTGTAAAAGTGCTTTACACCCTTCCAGTCAAGTTTAAGTTGGATCATTAATACATCATCGGCACATTGTGATGTATTTTTTCAATGGATTAAAGTTTTGTTAGGACTTGATTTACCTTATTAACTATTTGGACAAGCTATATAAATGAGTACCATTAAAAGCGTAAGCTTCGAATTCGTATTTTGTGGTGGTATCCATTTGGTCAATTTTTAATAAGTGAGCAACTTTACTTAATCCTCTTGCTTTTGAATTTTCGGGGACAGCATTGTGTTTAAAGGGGTGTATCCCATTTTTTCATTCAATCGTTATAAAATTCTTTTTGTCTCCCTTTAAGGGATGGGGTAAAACAAAAGGAATTTTTATTAAAGTGCAATTTTGGGATACACCCGTTTAAAGTAATAAGAGTATGTTTAAACTTTTATCATTTGGCTCCAAGTGGCAAATTTAATTTTAGCCATCGTTATATTTTTCGCCGTACCGCGTCAAGCTACGCTTGAACTTCCGGCTATATTCAGTATTCGCTGCGAGCAGCTGCTCGCAGTTCCTTCTTTATTGAGTAAAGTATTTTACTCAATTCTCGTCACAGACGAGACCATTCAGTCATCTTGTCCAAAATTAAATTTCCTCACTTTCGCTCAAACATAAAAATTTAAACATACTCTAAATCCAATCATCTAAGGAATCCCGGAACAAATCATTAAACCTGCAAGTTAAAGACCATTATCCTTAAGTATCTTAACGACCTTATCTTCTGTTAGTTTTGTGATTTTAGCTATAAAGGGTATTTCTAATCCTTCTTTTTTCATTTCAATGACTATGTTGATTGTATTAGCCTTCATGCCTTCTTCACGACCTTTTTCAAGACCTTCTTCACGTCCTTCAAACTTGGCAGTTTCCAGCATACTCCTACTGATCACACGATCCTTGATGTAAGCTTCATATTCGTATTTTGTGGTGGTATCCATTTGGTCAATTTTTAATAAGTGAGCAACTTTACTTAATCCTCTTGCTTTTGAATTTTCGGGGACAGCATTATGTTTAAAGTAATAAATCCAATCATCTAAGGAATCCCGAGACAAATCATTAAAACGATTGACTTTGATGATGTAATATTCCGGATATATTGCTGAAATATGATCGATATTGAAGGCTTTTTTTTGTCCTGCATTGATCTGTAATATATCCCTGGTGTGGATGCCTTTAAATTCTGTAGTACCTTTATAAATGTAGTCATCTCCTTGACCTAAGTCAAAATACACAATATTGATGGAATAAATCTTGCGTACCTTGTCGTACGGATCACCTTTTTCTAAGTAATCGACGATCAACTTACTGCTACCATACAACATTCGATGCATGTAGTCAAGTTCACTATTGTATTGGAGTTCTATGAGTATCAATTCTTTTTCAGACGATTCGCAAAGGATATCTACTTTATTGATTTTGCTGGACTCTTCTGCAGCATTGGCCTCTGACTCAGGAATGTTGATGATTTTCATCTCGCAATGGAGCAATTCTGACAAAAACCCTTCTAAGACATCATAGTTTGCCTTTTGGCGCAATAATCTCTTGATGGCCCAGTCAAAACTTATCAATGGTCTCGAATCACTCATAACACTTCAGAATCTATCTTAGAACTACAAAATTAAGTAAATAATTCCATATGTATCAAAAAGAATATTGGTTATGGTATTCTTTTTGTGAGTTATCGTTCATAAAAATATAACTTCAGCAAAACTGTGTCTTAGCATTACTAACCATAAAAGGGTAGGTGAACCAATTTGTGAAAAATATATTAATCTCACCACAATATTATAACGATGTATTCGTTATAATAACGAAATGTGCATTATATTTACAAAAATATTTAGGAATTATGACTCTCAATTCACTCGAAGAAGAAATAATGTCCATCTTCTGGAAGCTTGGTAAAGCCTTCCCCAAAGAGATCATCAGCTATATGGAAGATCCTATTCCACCTTACAATACGGTGCTATCCACCATCCGTAAGCTGGAAAAAGATGGATGGCTGGCATATCAGATTTTTGGCAAGAGCCATCAATACTATCCACTGATACAAAAAGACGATTTTAATAAGTCCGTATTCAGTAAGATGTACCACCAGTTTATGGGAAGTAATAAAAATTCACTCCTGTCTTACTTTATGCAGGAAGAGAAGATGGATATTGAAGAGCTGGAAGCATTGGTTAAATCATTAAAGTCAGAAAAATGAATATTCTAATGCAATTGTGGGAGAGCCAACATCTTTTAGGGATGCTTTTCCGAGGAGCAATGATTATTGCTTTCATGTATTTGCCATATGAGCTAATTTTCAGAAAACATACCTCATTTCTGGCAAACAGAGTTTATCTATTGGGACTTATGCTCTCATCAGTAGTCATTCCGTTTATCTCAATTAATGTATTCCCTGAGTTTCAAGTCATAGCAGCAAAAGAAAAGGTCATCTCAAATCTGAATGAAGTTCTGCCTGTTGGACTAGTATGGTATAAAGACTTTTCTTTCTTATTCCGGGTGATTTATTTTTTTGGTGTTATTATAGCATCAAGTGCTTTTTTTTTCCGACTTTTCAAAATATTGCGGATAATTGCCACACACAAACATTTTTCAGGCAATACATATACACTCGTCATATGTCCTGAGTTGTCCTGTTCCAGTTTTTTTAGTTACGTCTTTTTTCATAAACCAGACATTGACTCTGTTATACTTGAACACGAAAAAGTTCATATCTCTCAGTACCATTCCATAGACCTGATCATATTTTAAATATTAAAAAGTATATTTTGGTTCCATCCATTGGTTTATATGACTGGAAGAGCCTTAAGGGAATCTCATGAGTATTTTTGTGATCAGGTAGTTACCGAAAATAAAATAGACCATTATTCATACGCCAGTATTTTACTACAACAAGTCAGATCTGAACCACAAATATCTTTAACAAACAATTTTTATTCACTCATTAAAAACAGAATTAAAATGATGCACAAACTAAAAAATCAAACCACGTCAGCCAGACCTTATTTTGCTATGATGCTTACCATCGCAATTACTTTTATGATGTTTAGTTTTAAAAGTTATAAAGTAGCAGTAGATGAAAAAGGTGAAAGAATTTCTCTGGACTCTATTCCTCAATTCTTTTTACTTATTGATACAGTTCAATATGAAAAAATAATAGATGGAACTTTGCAAAAATCATCATATATTGTTACCAACAAACTTCCCGTAAAGTACTATATGGAAAACTATAATAAAACTGAAGTCTATTCTGACACTTTAATAGAATTGAATCCTGATACATGGGAAGAGAAAGTGTCTGTTGTATCAGGAAAATTTAATAAACTTTACCGAGACCTTATCACTCAGGAATTAAGAAAAGATTACCCTGATCAAGATCTAATAAAGAAGTGGCAAAAACAAGCTGGAAAATAATCACCCTCTAACCAATTCTGCTGTCATCTTTCTGATCCTGTCTTCAAGTTTTTCTGATGTTAGTTTTTCTCTGCTCAGTCTGTCTGCAATGATGGGAAATGAAAATGGCGTCGCTTTTGAAGGGCGGCTGATGATGATATGACTTTGTATTATTTTGTTTAGTGATCTTCTCATCCGGATTTCTTCAAGCTGAAAGATCATGACCTCATCATAGGTTTGCCTGAAAAGAAGATTGTCGGGCTCGTACTCCCGAAATACATCAAAGATCAGTTGACTGGAAGCCTGCAAATGCCTTTCTTTCTTTTGCCTGCCCGGAAATCCTGTAAAGACCAATCCCGATATCCGGGCAATATCTCTGAATTTGCGTCTGGACATCTCTACACTGTTGATGCTTGACTGGATATCTGATGTCAGGTTTTTGGTCGAAAAAAGGTCAGGCGTTATGACGGCTTCCACATCTATCTCTTGATCTGACAACAATTCAAAGCCCAAATCATTCATAGCGATAGAAAATGAAATGGGAAACATCATAGACAATCGTTTGGCGATGAGGGCTGCCATCCCTTCATGTACATTCCTGCCTTCAAAAGGATACATGATGAGATGGTGGCCTTCCTTGCTTTCAAAATATTCTACAAGAAATTCATCTTCCTTTGGTATGAGTGATCGACGAGCCTGCATTTCAAATAATGGAACCAACGCTTCAATTTCCTTATCAACAATGATACCCTGATTATAAGCATAGATTTTCTGGCGCAGTACTTCAGACATCTGGGAACTCAAGGGCATTCGACCGCCTGCATAGGATGGTATCTTGCCGGATTTGGCTTTGGATGGTCTCACCTGTGCTGTCATTTCTTTGAGTCTTACAAACTCTAAAGCTTGTCCGGCAAACCAAAATACATCTCCGGGATTGAGTTGTGATATAAAATATTCTTCTATAGATCCTAGACTTCCGCCTTTCAGCATCCTGATGTTGATCATCACTTCGGACACGATGGTACCTATTGACAGTCGATGCCTTAAAGCCTTCCTTTTGTCGCTGACATGAAACAAACCCGATGCAGTTATTTCTATTTTTTTGTATTCATCATAAGCCTGCAATGAATCGCTCCCCGAGACTAAAAACTGCAAAACCTGAAGCCATTCTTCTCTGGATATCGCTGCATAACAAAATGTTTGTGAGATTTCTTCAAATATCTCTTCCTGATAAAACCCTTCAGAAACTGCCAATGTCATCAGATACTGAATCAACACATCAAACGATCTGATATAAGGAATTCTTTCTTCAAGATCATTTTTTTGCATAGCCATACGCAGGCCTGCTGCTTCTGCCAGCTCGAGGGCATGTGTAGGCACAAACCATATATGGCTTTCGGCGCCCGGTTGATGTCCGCTTCTGCCGGCTCGCTGCACAAATCGGGCTACACCTTTGGGGCTGCCTATCTGGATGATGGTTTCCACAGGCCTGAAATCAACACCAAGATCCAGGCTGCTGGTACAAACCACAGCTTTAACTCTTCCTTCATACAATGCTTCTTCTACCCACTCTCTGATATCTTTGCTGATAGATCCGTGATGCATCGCTATCTGTCCGGCCAGGTCGCTATCCAAATCCAGCAATTTATGATACCATATCTCACATTGCGCTCTGGTATTGGTAAAAATCAGGCTTGTTTTACTACTATGCACGATGTCTAATACTTTATCTGCCAGTTTTAGCCCAAGATGACCAGCCCAAGGGTAGGTTTCGACTTCATCAGGAATGACAGAATGAATAGATATGACCTTCGGGATTTCCGCTTTGATAATCGCCCTTTGATCTTCATGTACAGGATACAAAAGTACATCTATCGCTTCCTGCATATTGCCGATCGTGGCAGAAATACCCCAGATTTTAAGATTTGGACATATTTTTTTTATTCGTGACAGTGCCAGTTCGACCTGTACACCACGTTTTGAGCCCATCAATTCATGCCACTCATCTGCTACGACGGTTTTCAGGCCGGAGAAAAAAGCTGGATATCCCGGAGTGGAGAGCATCACATGGAGACTTTCAGGTGTAGTGATCAGGATTTGCGGAGGATGTTGAAACTGGTCTTTTTTTTCTTTTCCGGAAGTATCACCGGTGCGGATGGCTACTTTCCACGGAAGCCCCAATGCCACAATCGCCTTTTCACAGGATAAAAATATTTCCTTTGCGAGAGCACGTATGGGTGTGATCCATATCAGTCTGAGACCTTGTTTCCTGTCTGATGCTGAGGGATGCTCGGAATTTTGATTTAAGTAATCTATCATTTCGGCAATGAGGATAGAATACGTTTTACCGCTGCCTGTAGGTGCATTGACGAGACCTGATTTGCCTGAAATATAAGCATCCCATGCTTCCATCTGAAAGACCATGGGTTCCCATCCGATGGTAGAAAACCATGCTGTTACTTTTTGAAAACCTATACCTTCCAAATAAAATGCTTTTATTTAAAAATAGAAAAGTATAGGACAATGTTTAGAATTATTTCATTTCCATTGAAGCCTAAATCTGTTTGAGCCCATATAATTAGTCAAGCTTAGTTTAATCCAACTATAGCTTCATCAATCTGATATTCGAAAACTTCATCAAATCTCTCAAAGTATGGTTCGCCCATTTTTTTCCCCTTTTTTAGCCATTCTTTGGCTTTGGTGAGATTTTGCAATGCTAAAGCATTATTCGCCCTTGGATTTATAGATTAATCCTACCTGATACAGTGCTTCTGTATAATTGGGATCAAGTTGTAGAACTAATCCGTAGCTTTTTAAAGCATTGCTAAAATCATTTAAAGAATGAAAACAGCGACCTTTATAAAAATGAACTAAAAAATTGTGATCAGTATTGAATCCCAATTTTTTTTCTTCTACCAGTACCGTATCAAATACTTTGATTGCTTCTTCGTACTTACCCAATTTGTATAAAGCCTGACCTTTTAACAAACCGCAGGGTTCACCCCAACATGAATTATATGCCCGTTTGCTCATTTTATTGATTAAATCCACATCCCTGATAGTGCCGTGATAATCTCTATAGAAATAAATAAGCGTCCATGCTCTGTACATCAATTGTTCGTATGAACCTTTTTTGATGTCTTTATTGACAACGTCATTGAGCCCTGCCATAGCTTTCAGGTGATCGCCTCTTTTTTTAAATGAATAAGTTAGATGTGCCTTGATTTCAATATTTTCAGGAGACAACATATAAGCCGAGTCTTTGTATAACCGATGTATTTCGGAAGGCTGGCTCATACTATTGGCAAAGTCATCCATGGTTTTGGAAATAGAGTCTCTTTCTACTTTTGAATATTTGGCAAATGGATTATAGTTCGCAGGCTTAGATGTGCATCCAAGTACTGAAATCAATGTTACAAGGTATGAAAATCTTAATATCAAGGGCATAGATCAGTTATTTTGCCATTTTCAATTTTAAACATCAGAAAACCATGAATATCCCGATAATTGATATAATGTTGGCCTTCGCTTTTGGTCGATGGCCATTCTTTTAGCTTCATCACCTGAGACATGATATGTTTGACCAAGTCCAAAGAGTATGTGGTGTCACGGTATTCAGAATCCATCATTTGCAGTCCTGGTCTTCCCATTTTACCTTCACAATTAACATTGTAATGAATTACAATATAACCGTTGCTTTTGTCTAAAGGTGCGTCCTGACCTACTTTTTTTATTAGGAATTCATTACCTTTTTGGTAAGTAACATCTGTGTGATAATATTCGCCTACGTATCCATCAAAGCAATTTCTATATGCAATTGAATAATCATGATGTGGTTCATTGGATAGTTCAAACTTTTCTATCAAAGCATTATTGTCAGGAAAATGTCTTAACGAAAATCTATTGTTACTATTTTTAACAAACTGATAGATGGGTTGGGGATTGTTTTCATCTTCATTACAGGATAAAAATGCTTTAGTTCCCACATTAAATATTTTACATTTTTGCACCTGAAATTCTGAATAGATGATTTCATTTTGATATAAATAATCCCGTCTTGTTTTCAGACTGTCAACTGTAAAAGACAAATACTTTTCAACTTTCAAATGATCATTTGGGTTTTCCGCTTTCTCTATGGTTTTAAAAGTCTTTCCTGTTAAGATGTTATACATTTCACTAGCCAGCATTGGTGCTGTATTTAATGCAGGAAAGAACTTTGCCATACCAGGCCAATATTTATTTCCATTGAAAATAGGAAAACGTAGTGTATCATTTAATAAAAAAATATTCGTACGCGAGGTATCAGAATATATAATTTCAAATATGGTTTTATCCATTTGGATCGTATCTCCTTCCTCAAATCCTTTAAAATTTAAAGCCACATCTATCTGTTCTCCAAAGTGATCTTTCAGTAAAAGTTTAGATTCAGCCGTTTCTAAAATATATGGAAATGCTACCGTGTGGTCCAATGACCTATATCCTCCCACAAGGACATTGTAGTCTTTTGAATCTTTAACATTGCCGCACCCTGAAAAAAATATCAAGGTACCTATCAGCAGGACAATAAATTTATTTCCTGATATCCAATTTGTAAATTCGAACAAGGTAAAGAATTTATATCAAATGTATAATGTTCAAGGTATAGTGGTTGATTTAATTTTTTGTTTAACTTAACTTTAACCAACCTCCCGAGGAAAAATTATTTTCTCATTACTGTCACTTTGTAAATCAGATCATTTTTTACTTCATAAATCAGAACAAGTTCCACTACATCTTTTGATCCTAATCTTCCCGTGATGTATTCATGGTCGATGACTTTATTGTCAAAAACAATACGTTAGATGATCGTTGAGTGAAGTTCGGGAGACGGGAGTCAAGTCAAACAACTCATTGTAGACTCTTCATACAGATAGTAAAAACTTTGGGTGTATCCCATTTTTTCATTCAATCGTTATAAAATTCTTTTTGTCACCCTTTTTAGATGGGGTAAAACAAAAGGAATTTTTATTAAAGTGCAATTTTGGGATATACCCAAAACTTTAGCACCCTCTGTATCCTACCGATGATCTCATCTCTTGTAAGTAATCTCTAACCCCTGCATAAGACACCGTCTTATCTTCAAAATGGCTTATCAATTTAACACATTCATCCTCAGATACACTCAGATGATTGAGTATATTCATGAGGTGCATTTTCATGTGCCCCTGCTGAATGCCGGTGGTTACCAATGATCTTACAGCACCAAAGTTTTGTGCCAGTCCTACAGACGCAACAATACGCATCAGTTTTTCAGCAGATGGATTGCCCAGTATCTCCAATGATTTTTTTGCCAGAGGGTGCAGAGATGTAAGGCCACCTACGGTACCTATAGCAAGTGGCACATCCAGCCAGAATCGAAAAATACCATCCTTGACTTCGCAGAAACTAAGACTTTTATACTGCCCATCTCTGGCTGCATAGGTGTGGCCGGCAGCCTCGCATGCTCTGAAGTCATTGCCGGTAGCCATGATGACAGCATCTATACCATTAAATATACCTTTGTTGTGGGTCGTCGCTCTGTAAGGATCTATGTGGGCGATTTTGACAGCTGTCCTGAATTTATCTGCCAATTGCTCGGCTAGCATGCCATTGGCAAAAGTACCCAAATCCTGCACATGACAGGAAACTTCAGCCCTTACTACACACTCCGGAGTATAGTTGGAAAGGATCGACATGATGATATCAATATCCCGATTTTCATCAGGGACATCAGGACTATCTACAAAAAAACGTTCCAGTGAGTCGGCAAATTTTTCAAGAACTGAATTGATAAAGTTGGCACCCATCGAGTCACAGGTCTCAAAATGCACCTTGATTTGGTACAATCCATTCTCTTCCTTGGTAAAATCAATCAATTCAGTGCGTGTGATCCCTCCACCGCGTTTTTGCATATTTTCGATGATGGGAGCAGCGCAACCCAGTAAGAAGGATTCTATTTTTTTATAGATATTTTTGATTACTGACCCATGGCCATACCATTTGAAGTGTACCTGACCCACTTTAGTCGTACCCAGAATAGTGGTTTTGAATCCACCTCTGTCCATCCAGTATTTTGCCGCAGCTGATGCGGCTGCGATCACAGAGCTTTCTTCAATGACCATAGGCACGCAATACACTTCACCATCTATCAAAAAATTGGGTGCCAGCCCATAAGGCATTACAAAATTGCTAACAGTATTTTCACTAAACCCATCTATGATTTTCTGCAATGCTTCATCTTCAAGGCTGAACAATGTAAAAATATCTTTGGCTTCATCATCTCCGTCTTTAAGATAATGATGAATCAGCCAATCCAATTTTTCCCCCTTGGAGAGTTTGGAAAATCCCGATATTATATTGTTGTTTTTTTCTGTGATCATCTTACCTTCAACATAGATTTTGCTAACTTAAATCCTTCGATCTGCATATGGACATACTCTGATAAGGCTTCATATGATCCCTGAGCGTGTTTCAAAAATCCTGAAGCCTGACCGTATACTGACGGAAGCTTTAGTTTATTAATTAAGTAATATCCATCTAAAAAATCAGCTACTCCGCCCGAAATGATCACCTCTTTACATTGTATGTGAGCTAATTGATCTTTTACTATCTGATTTACATATTCTGTCATTTGCAATGCAGAGTGTCCGATATTGGCCAAACCTGAATAGTGACCTGACATTTTTTCTGACGATCTCAATATCTCCAGCAAAGCAAAATTGGTACCACCTGCAGCTCCAAAATCTATAGCTGCCAACGGCAACTCCAATAATAGTCTGAGACTCTCGGGGCCCATGCCTTGCCCTACTTCTTTGACCACAATAGGACAATCGAGCATGTCTATCAATTTCTTTATAGTTTCTATCGGCTGTTTTTTATATCTGTCACCTTCTGGTTGAAGCCACTCCTGCATAGGGTTGACGTGAACTATAAGCCCGTCGGTTTCAAGCTTTTTTAACATCTCGGTGACTTTATACAGTTGCTTTTCTTGTAGTAATACTTCAAGCTGAGCAATGCCCAGATTGGCATAAAGCGGCTGATCACCTATATATTTCCTTACAGCAAAGTCTTTTATGTGATCATCTTTGTATAGTAATTGACGACAAGAGCCAAGTCCCATACCCAATCCGAATTCTCCGCAAGCTTTGGCGAGGTTTTTGTTTATGATACCAGCGATGGCAGTACCTCCGGTCATACTGGAGACCCAAATGGGTGCATTAAATTTTTTACCGAGAAAAGTTAATGAAATGTCTGTGTTTTCATCAGGGTGTAATCCTATTAAGGGCTCATAGTAAAATCTTGTATCAATGTCTGATGAGTTTACCCTTGACCTGAAAGCCAGTTCAATATGGTCTCTTTTCCTTTCTTTTGCACCGGTATCAGTGTTTTCAGCCATACTATTTTCAGGGTAATTATGGATTTTTAATAAATACAATAAATTTAGGGGTCAAATATACCACTAATGCTGATTTTATTTTTCAAATTTGCAGAACAATTAGATGGTGCTTTGGTTCAATATTAATTCCCCCCTCATTTAAAGTATGTTTAAACTTTTATCATTTGGCTCCAAGCGGCAAATTTTATTTTAGTCAGCGTTATATTTTTCGTCGTACCGCGTCAAGCCCGCTTGAGCTTCCGGCTACGACTGCAAAATATGTCTTGCCCAAAATTAAATTTCCTCACTTTCGCTCAAACATAAAAATTTAAACATACTCTTATTGAACAGTAAAACTGAAGAATTTCTTGCTTAATAATTTAATATTTGAAATTATGCGTTTGACAGCAATTGTAATTCTATTTCTCAGCTATAATAATGGAGTCTGGGGTCAAGCTGAAAAATCAGCAATAGATCATTATAATAAAGGAGTGGAATACTCCAATGCTAAAAACTATGAGCTTGCCATTGCATCCTATTCCACATGTCTCGAAAAAGATCCAAACTATATTAAGGCTTATTACAACAGGGGTACCTGTGCTATGAGTCTGCAGAAATATGATGATGCCATAGCAGATTTTGATAAAACGATAAATATAGATCCTGAGTTTACCAAAGCTTATCTCTATATGGGATATACCAGATTGCTACAGGGTGATTATCATTCCAGCATCGAGATACTGACAAAAACAATAGAAAAAGACCCATCTCTGACCAAAGCCTTTCTGCACAGAGGCACAGCGCACATGAAAACCGGAAACTCTGATAATGCCATCAATGACATGACTAATGCCATCACCATGGGAGAACACACTTATGCGGCTTTTCTGAACAGGGCGATCAGCAAGAATAAAATCAAGGATTATGCAGGTGCACTTTCAGACTTTACAGCGGCAGCCAACCTAAAACCTGATCAGTATGTAACTGCTTTTGAAAAAGCAAAAATTTATCTGAAGCTTCAAAAATATCATGAAGCCATTTCAGAACTCAGTTATGCCTTGAGAAAAAATCCTTCGGATGCTGATCTATACCATTATCGTGGATATGCCAAACTGATGATGGAAGATATGGCTTCTGCGCTTACTGATTATCATATTTGTCTTCAAATCAATCCTGCACATCCTCAGGGATTAAAAAATAAAGCGCTGATTTCTTCAAAAATGGGGAAACACGACGAGGCCATTACTGATTTTTCAAATCTGATAAAAACTGACCCAAAAAATGCAGAATTGTTTGTCCTGAGAGGGACATCTTATCTTACATCAAAGGAGTATGAAAAAGCACTGGAAGATTTTACGCAAGCAATCCATCTGAAATCAGACTTTGCAGAAGCATATTTCAACAGAGCTAATACTTATACTAAACTTCTGGATCAAAAAAAAGCATGCACCGACATCAAACAATGTATCAAACTAGGATATAGTCCCGCACAGGCACATGTGAGCAATCTTTGCAACTGATGGGTTATTTTCTTTCTGGCTTATACCTTGATTTTTCCAGAATTGCCTGGGCATCCGTCATTTTCAACAACTCCTGAACTGTTGTTGCAGGATATCTTACCATATAAGCGTCAATGATTTTCCATCCTACATAATTGGCTGTTCTACCAGGAGCATCGGCAGGCATGTCAGGACTGGTAGGTGATGGATGGAGATATTTACCTATTTTCGATAAGTTGGTTTCATAAAACAGTTTGTTTTCAAGAAAAAATGACCATATCTGTAACTCATTCTCCTTACACCACTGGAGTTGTTTTGTAGAGTATTCTGTGATCACAGTATCATGAACTTCCGGCATTAATAGTGTACTGATATACAGTTGCTTGCCATTATGTATCATCTGATCGATCATCCTATGCCCTGGTGCCTCACCTACAATATCTGCCACATATATATCACATAGCTTTTTTGCAACGTGATCGCTATCCCATGATCGGGTGATATAATCTGAAAAATTGGTGTTTTCCGGATCTATCATTTTGTAGTGAATGGCGGGATGTAAAAACATATCCAAGCCTATACCCACACCATCGATGCCATTATTATCTTCAAAAATAAACATCTGATGTCCAAACTCAGAAATATATGTGTACACATTGGGGATTCTTGTAACTTTTTCGGGAAAATAGTATTTCAAATGCCTTAACATTTGTTCTGTTGCAGATTGCACTTTTGAAAAATCACCGAAAGGCACCTTTGTCTTTTTTTGAAGCTCCACAATGCTGGAATCCTTAATAAACGACTCCAGAAGGATCATCTGGCTATCTCTTGGTATACCCTTATACCCAAGTATCTCATTCATGTAAATATCATAAAAGGGAGCACTTTTTTCTGTTATTTTCTTCAGCTCCAAAATACTATTTGCAGCAAAAAGGTCATTTTCAGTCCTGACAACTTGGATATCAGCCTTTATGGATGAGACATCTGGTCCATGATTGTTTTTACAGGAGCTGAAATAAATCATACCTGCTACAAAAAATATAATATAATGTTTCATTGTGATTTTAACTTTAAGCAGAACCAACGTAAAACCATCCATGTCTATTGAGCAATATCTCTTATTTTTTTTAAAAAAATTGCGATTTCACAACAAAGTCTATAGCCTATTGAATCAGAAGCTCTTTTATCGTAGTATTTTGGGAATAACCAAAAACACCATATGCCCCTTCAAATGATGTTTTAATTATATTTTCATTATGAAGTCCATAGTATGGAGATAATTTTCCATCTCGAAGTGATCTTAATTCTGGCGAGAAATGCTTAATACCCCATTCTAAATAGGTATTGTGATCTATAGTATTCCGTTGGTCATATTTTACAGAAAGATATAGGTCTATAGGCTGTTTTTTTAAGCATGCAATATCGATAATTCTTTCTTTAAAACAAGGTGATGTCGATTTTACCACATTATCATCTTGATCCCTCCCCTGAAAAAGAATTCTGCTATCTACTACAAACATATACGCCTCTAATATCCCTTCAGCATATTGATCAAAATAGATTTTTAGCCTTATATTAATGCTGTCTTTGCTTACAGTTTTTAATATTGGTGATACCTTATATGCCTCAGCAGGGACATGAAGGGATTTACTTCTTATAGTATCCTGATCTTTTGATATGATCAATTTGTATGTATTGTTTGATACAACTGGTTTATTGCCCAAATACTTATTTTCTATATTATCATATTTTAAAGTATCATATACAATATTATTTTTTAATAATAAAATGTCTAATTCAGTTACATAGGCTATCGGTTGTTTTTCAGAAAAAATCGGGTTTATGGTTTTTGTTATAGTAACTTCAGCATTTTTATCCACCTCCAGTTCACAAATAATAAAATTTTTTGATCCTTCCCATTTATCTCCCAATACTATCTGCTGAGAGACATCTTCAGTACATGATGATGTATGAACACAAAGGTAATAAGAGAATGCAAACATGAAACATACTCGGCCAATAGCAGTGAACAGTGAAGATTTCTTTTTGTATATGGGTAATCTGTGTAAAGGCATTGCTGGCTTTCGATCAGCTTGGGCAAAAACATTTTTAATTATATCCATAAAATTTGTATGTGTAACTAATTGAAGGAATAATTTTAAAATTAACGACGTCTTCATAAGTGGTGTACTGAACTTTATCTTCAAATGTAATAGCAAATGGATTTCTTTTGTTGGTGAGGTTATAGACACTAAAATTCCAAATAGATTTTTTTGATTTTAAAAATTCTATACTGACATCCATTCTGAAGTAATCGGGGTATCTGCCATTATTCTTTTCATTAAAAATCAATCCTACTACATTATCATAAATATAAGCATTGACTGGAATGGAGATAGGATGCCCAGATGAAAATATGCTTTTCAAATTAAAAGTAATTTTTTTGAAAGGTCTCCAGCCAATAGCCATGTTGAAACTGTGTGGTCTAAAAAAATTTGTATTATAAGGAGTATTATTATTTATATCAGAAAATGCACTTGTGGAGTGATTGTAAGTGTAGTTGACATCAAAATTAAATTTTTCTCCACTAAATCTTATATACTGCTCTACACCTTTGGCTTTAAGTTTTCCAGAATAACTTATATCATAAAAATAAGATTGTAATGATGAGTCAATTTTAGTATACACTGTCGATATATCCGCAATGTTTGTTTGTGTTTTTATAAAATAATTTACTCCTACAATCAAATGTTTGCCTATTTCTTTCCTTACACCAACGGAAAATTGGGAAGATATATTAGGATTTTTTTTGGTGGACGGCACCCAGATTTCTATAGGTGAAAACAATGTCATAGGTTGTATTAAAAATGCACTTTGATTGATAACACTATATGACACTGATACATTGAGGGTATTAAACTTTTTCACCACATTTATTCGAGGCTGAAGGGTGGCAGCTTTATCCAACAAATCTAGCCTTAAACTACCACTAAAATCAAAACTCTCAAAGGAGGTATTTCCTTCTACAAATCCAAAAGTATTTTTTTGAGTGATCAATGGAATGTTTAAGGAATTTGATATATCTTTGTAATTGAACACATTATAATTTGTTATGTAATATCCGATGCCAGAATTGATATTAATTTTATTACTAAAGTATACTTTAAAATTTGTATATATGTTACACTCATGAATTCCACTTCCGACAATATACTCTGATAATCTATTTTTTTGGGTATCTAAGTTTAAATTTTTGTAGCTATTGGAATAGTTTAATAAGCTTATTCCTGATTCGATAGACAATATATTGTTGAAAATGGAGTGAAACTTTGCACCAATCAAAGCGTTCTTCCATGATATTTTATTTTTCTCTTCGCCTCGTTGATTTATTTTTTGTTTAACATCAAAATTATCATTGGATATGATCCCAAATAATGAAATATTGGCTGCATCAGATATAATGTATTTGGAAGAAAAAGATACATCATATATATTTATGCCAGCTGAAATTGCATCTGCAGAGTTTTTATAATTATTTTCTGAAAATATTTTTATTAGATTTAAATTACTTACCCTGCCACCTATATTGATACCCATCTTACCGTTTAGCAATGGTTTTTTATAGGTTATTTTTGAAGAAATAAGTCCTATTGTGGATTCAAGTTCTGTTTTTTTTGTGTTCCCATCAAACATGGTTATGTCAATTGTTGATGATGCTCGGCCTCCATATTTTGCCGGAAAATTATCTTTATAGAATTTTACATCTTTTATCATTTCTCCGTTGATAAAAGGTATAAAACCAAATAAGTGCAAATAATTATAAAGTCTTACACCATTTATAAGTACAAGATTTTGGTCGGGGAGTCCACCTCTTACTACGATATTTGATTGGCCTTCATTTGCATGTTGAACACCAGGATTAAACTGTAGAGCTTGCATTACATCAATTTCTCCAGCTAATGAGGACAATTTGGTAATTTTCTCCTTATTTACAGTAATGTGTTTTATGTCTTTTATGGTATTATTTTTAGCAGTTATAATTATTTCTTCTGAAATAATTGGCTCTAAATAAAGATTCAAAAAAGTAGTCCCATCATTGATTTCAGTTTTCAAAGGTTTCATACCTAATGTCGATGCAAATATAGAGTCATTTTTACTTAAAAACAATTCAAAATAACCATTTTGGTCTGTTATACAGTACTCCTTGGCTGCATTGAAAACTATGGCACCTACCATTGACTCATTTGTATCTTTTTGTCGGACATATCCTTTTACGGATTTTTGCGAAATCATATGAGTATTAGAAATAATTAAAACAAAAACAGCTAATCTCCACATATAAAAAAAACATAAAATACAAAAATAGTTTGTTAGAAATTCAATAAAACCAAGTGCATCTAAAGCAAAAGCACTTGGTTTTTAGATTTAACGTTGTACAAAAATAAAATATTTTATCCTTCCTTCACGGCCTATCGTTCCGACAGGGCGAGATGTCCTGTAGCTTGTGTTATGGATTCGTGGTTCTTTCTTTCTTTCTTTCTTTCTTTGTTCCAATACTTGAAGCAAGTTAGTATTTAGTATTACATTGTTGCATTTATCAATCTTAATTTGTGGAATTGGGTCATTTGAATATTTATCCAAAGACTCATCAATTGTTACTAAGGGGTTTTTCCTTAGAACAAGTTCCATTAAATCTATTGCTTTCATTAATTATCATTCAATATGTGAAAAATGCTTCATAATAAACTCCTTTCTCAAAACGCAAAAAGTCCCCTTTTTAGGTTTCCCTAAAATATGAAAATCATGGGACTTTAAGGTATAACTTCATACCTACAGATAGCTGATGAGTTAAAAATAATTTTAACAACAATTTGCCACCAAAAAAACATAATTTTGCATCTTCTTCTGATATACATGCAATAAATATGTCCAAAATAATAAGAAATTGCTTCTTTTTAGTGTTTGCATTGACTTCCATCTGGTCATGTAAAAATGAAGTCGCACAAAAAATGGGATCAAAACCCTCCGCAATGGGAAGGATCAATAATGTAATCATTGTAGCTGATCAAAACATCACTGACAGTAATCTTGCAGATACTATTTCATATTATTTTGAGTCTCCATATCCCATTCTTACTGCTGACGAACCGATATTTGATATCAGATACATGACTCCGAAACAAGTGCTGACACAACCCTACACAAAGGAGTTGCGTACCTATGTGATCATTGCTGATATTTCAGATACATCATCAGTCTCATCAAAAATGATCATTGAAGACCTCGGAAATGAAAAATTTCAAAGAGCCCTTACTGATCCTGAATTTACATCTTCTGTAGGTCAGGATAAGTGGGCCAGAGGACAACTCATCATCTACATTTTTGCCAAGGGTCGTAACAATCTGGCACAAGCTATCAATAAAAATTTTGCTGCAATAGCCAAAAGAATCAATCAGCATGATCAGAAGAATCTTGCCGCCACTGTGTATGGGATTCAGGATATCAATACTGAACTAACCAGAGCAGTATTTGATCAGTTTGGGTTGAATATCCGTATACCCGGCCTATTTAAGAAAGCACTCCATGATACCAACCTGCTCTGGGTAAGGCTGGACGACAAAGAAATGAATCAAAGCCTCGTCTTCAGAAAATTCAAATATGAAAACAAAAATCAGTTCAGGATGGACAACATCATCAGGCTAAGAAATGAATATGGAAAACAATATATCCGCACCTCTGCCGATAACGCATACATGAGTACCAATGTAATAGATTTGCCCACTTTCGAATACACCTATATCCAAAATAATGTATACACCAAAGAAGTTCGTGGTATATGGGAAACCGTCAATGACTTCATGGGTGGTCCATTTGTATCTTATTTGCTTCATAATGAAACAAAAGGAGAAGTTGTTTTCATAGATGCATTTGTTTTTGCTCCCGGTAGAGAAAAAAGAGACCTGATCCAGCAATTGGATTGTATCGTAAAGACTGCAAATTTTTCCGGAGCAGCAAAGTAGTAGCAAAACACTTTTTTAAGTTGGTATACTAAAGTTTAAAAAACCTCTCTTCTTCTTCAAAGTCTAAATATGGATGATCTTTTTTCAATGATTGGATAGCCTGCAATTGATGGTTTTTAAATGCGGTGTGTTCTTCAGATGTGGAATTGAAAGGTCGATGTTGGACTGCTTTAAGGATAGCGTCGATCTTTTTGCAAAGGTCAGATGTATCCTTGTCAAAAAAATGCTCCCCAAATTTATGCCAGATGTAGGCTATCGCCATTTCATTGGGATGTATCATGTCAGTATCATAATATCTGTAATCCCGCAGATCATCCATCAACCATTCATATGCCGGAAAATACAAAATCATCTCATTCTGTGCCATGAGCCCTTCAATCATTCCGTGCAGTCTGGCTTTACTGAAACTGTTTTCGATGATGCCATCTCTGATGTGTCTTACCGGACTGATGGTCATTACAATTTTTACATGTGGATTAATTTTATTCAATTGTTCCATAGCTTCTTTCATTGCCTTGAATCCATCTTCGCTAGTCGTTTCGATTTTTTCAAAATTACCTGAAGGCAGTTTGTGACAATTGGCCACTATCCGATCATTTTCTATGTGGCGGTAAGCAACAGATGTACCCAAAGTCACAAATAAAAAATCAATTTCCTGTATACTTTCATGAACAGATCTGATGCATTCATTTATGTTTTGACATGTAGTCTGCTTGTCAGTGTGGCACAAAGAAGAGTGAAAGTCGGGATGCACCCAAACTCCTTGAGACATCAGCAGTTCATCGTCTTCAATGTATTGTTTGTCGATAGCCCTACTCAACAGATAAGAAATTGAAATCGGATTGAATACTGTACCAAATGGATTGGAAATACATTTAAATTTATACTTTTGCAATCTTTGACCAATATGATGTGAAAAACATGATCCTATAGTCATGGATTTGGAGTTGTGACTCAGATTAATTGGTGATAAAGGAATAGATAATTCGGTTCTGTATAGCATAAAATGTACGGGTTGTATTACGAAAATGTAAAAATGAATCTTTTTTCCAGAATATTCAAAAAAACCTCTGATACGAAGGCCCCAAACATACAGTTTGGCAGGTTTACTGACACATACAAGTCTGATGAAAAGTATGAAGTCTGGGACAAATCCATTGAACTTTTTGAAAATGAAAAATACCTGAACAGTTACGCTGCCTTGCTGGAATTTCTTAAAACTGATGAAAAGGAAAATGTCAGTTATTCTCAAGTACAAGGGAAACTGAATTTTACTATTTATCAGGGTTCAAAACTCATTGAAGGCCAGGCAGATCACAAAAAATTTTCAGCAGAAGCCAAAATCGCCATCATGAAAAAGCAGCACCTTGGTTTGCTGAGATTGCTGCTTGAAGAAAACTTTGATCTGAAATATTCCAGATATTCTCTCGACGAAAACAATTGTATATGTCTGAAATTTGATACTTTTGTAGAAGATGGATCACCGCACAAACTCTATCAGGCACTAAAAGAAATTTCGACCGTATCCGATAGGAGGGATGATGTGTTGATGGAAAAATTTGCCGATCTGGAAGCAATTAATTATCATCATACCAGACAAATATCCCCTCAGGAAAAGCAAGTCAAATATGATTTTTTCAAAACAGTATTAGGTAATATTATACGTGAATTTGAACATGGTAAACTCAATACTTTCATGTATCCCGGTGGTTTGTCATTTTTGCTTTTGGATGGCCTGTACGCTATTGACTATCTAATAAAACCAGAAGGCAATGTTATGGAGATGATTCATGATAGCCATGATATGTACTTTGCTGACAACATAACGCTGGTGCATGACAAAAACAAGGCCCTGATCGCTGCTTACAGGACGTTGGAAAATATCACTTTTGATGATTTCAGCAAAGAACTATATGAAGTTAATTCGACCTTTGGCTTGTCCGTTCCTGACGGACATCAGAGATTAGCAGACATCATAGACGCCCAGATCAATGATTTTGACTGGTATTATCAAAACAAATATTATAATTATGCAAAGGCCATTTGTGGATATGTGGTAGGTTTTTCCTTATATTCCTATTCGCTGCCAGGCCCTTCCAAAGATCTTCTGATTTTATATTATCGTATTATTTACAACCATTATTTTACTGCTTTGGGATTCAGCGATGTTTTTCTATCTGACAATACTTTTCATAAAAACAATATCAATTCGACAATAAAAAATATCATGCAGCAGCATCATGAAAAATATCCCGGCCTGAAAGCAGACGTGAGATTACTGAATTTCACTGACGAGTACCTGTTTTGTAAGAGCTATCTTAGCATGCTAAAAAATATAACATATCCTGACTAAAATGAAAAACAGCAGGGACATCATATCATTTTTTGAAAAAGTCATCATCCAGATAGCTACGCCTTACAGTACAGGGACCGGGTTTTATCTCAAGGATTATGACCTCATTGTCACCAACGAACATGTAGTAAGAGGAAATAAAAGTGCAATAATAGCCGGGACTGAATTTGAAAAGCAGATCGTTGAAATAGTGTATCTTGATACAAAATTTGATTTGGCATTTCTAAAAACCCCGGTTCATCACAGCATGCCCCATGCCGAACTTACTGCCACAAATCACCTTGATGAAGGTGAAAACGTGATTGCTGTCGGACATCCTTTTGACTTGAAATATACTGCTACACAGGGTATCATATCCAGCTTACTACATCACGAAGATGATATCAGATATATTCAGCATGATGCAGCACTGAACCCGGGTAACAGTGGTGGTCCACTCGTGGATAGCAACGGTCATATCATTGGCATCAATACCTTTGTCATTCAAAACGGAAACAATATTGGATTTTCTTTGCCTTCTGATTATTTGATCCAATGTATCTCTGAGTTTAGGAATGGGGAAAATAAAAAAGGAGTGAGATGTGCAGCATGCAACAATATCAGTTTTGAATCTGAAGAAAAATCCAGTGGTTACTGTGAAACTTGCGGTGCCCCTTTAGAAATGATTGCCCAGATAGAAGAGTATGAACCATTCGGTGTTTGCAATACAGTAGAAAATATACTTACCAATCTGGGATTCAATGCTCCGTTGACTAGAAAAGGACCCAACAATTGGTCTGTTAAAAAAGGGAGTGCTCTGGTCAATATTTCTTATTATGAAAAAACCGGAATGCTTATCGGCGATGTTTTCCTATGTACCTTACCTGAAAACAATATTGGAGAACTTTACCATTTTATACTCAGAAAAAATCATGATCTTGAAGGCATGGCGTTGTCGATCAAAGATCAGGATATCATTCTTTCTTTGCTTATTTTTGATCAGTTCATCCATCAGGATACTTTACTGAAATTATTTTCAAGGCTTATTGATACTGCCGATGTCATTGACACTATGCTGATAGATCGATTTGGAGCTAAAGAAAAAGTTTTGCATAACAAATAGGTATCAACGATTTTAGAATCTGTGACCAATTGATTCATTCTCTTTGTTTGTCAAAGTCTTATATGACTTTGATGCAACAGAACTTACGGTCTCTGACTGGTTGTGCACATACACTTCTGTTGGAAGACTGGCGGATAACTGTCCAAAAGCCATAGTCTTTGGGCAACGCAACTTTGTAAAATATAATGAGAGACACAAAGGTTTTTTAGCTGACATTTGTCCAAAAATGAATATTAAAATGTTAAAGTGCTCCTGCTACACCCTAATATTGGTAATTTGTCGTTAACTTTACACCTTAATACTTGAAGTTGGTCTGCATTTTGCAATTTCATATTTTGCAAAAATATTTAATCTGATATGTACATGAATAACATTGTTACCAGAATTTTTATATTATTGATGATTATATCTTCATTCAGATCATATAGTCAGGATATACATTTTTCACAGTTTTATATGTCTCCACTCAATCTCAATCCTGCGATGACCGGAGTGATGAATTGTAAAACCAGAATGATAGCCAATTACAGAAATCAATGGGCTGCCGTTCTTGCAAAATACGCTTACAATACTTATTCAGTATCATACGATCAGAAAATTCCTGTTGGTAGAGAAGATTACTTTGGTGTTGGCGGATCTTTATGGGGTGACGTAGCTGGCGAGTCAAGATTTGGAACTACTCAGGGTAGAGTCTCATTGTCATACAGTAAAAAAATGGCAGGCTCCAGAAAAAAAGCAAGTTATCTTGTCATCGGAGCCGATGGAGCATTGAGTAACAGAGGTATAAGCAGATCAAATTTGAGATGGCCCTCACAAATCACTGCAAATGGATTTGAACCTGGTCGTGATCCCAACGAACCTCAATTTCAAGATACCGATTTCCTATATCCTGACATAGCTGCAGGATTATTGTGGTTTAGTGTCCTTGATGACAAGACCAACTGGTATGCAGGAGCAGCAATACACCACCTCAACAGACCAAATGTATCATTTCTTGGCGAAACTGTCAGTCTATACAGCAGATATACCGTTCATGCAGGATTACAATTTGAGGTAGCAAGAAAGATATCCATGTTGCCTTTTGGGGTATTTATGTCTCAAGGTCCACACAAGTCGCTCAATGCTGGTACCAATTTCAGATTTGCACTCGGTCCTGCAAAGATATCCAATCAATCTTGGGAAGTAGGTCTATGGTACCGAGTAGGTAATAAAGTTCCTTCAGGATTACATTCTGATGCACTTATTTTGTCTTCAAGATTCAATTACGAAAATTTTAACATAGGCTTCAGTTATGATGTAAATATATCAGGATTAAGTGCGGCTTCCAGAGCAAATGGTGCTTTTGAGTTTTCATTAGTATACAATATCTGCGGACCGGAGAGCAGGGGCGTCTATTGTCCAAGATTTTAATCTGAAAAAAAATTGTATACACATATCAAAATTGTAATTTATTTTACTTAACTTTGATTTGTTGTTTTAAGAGTATGTTTAAAGTTTCATCATTTGGCTCCAAGCGGCAAATTTTATTTTCTATTGCGTTATATTTTTTGGTGTAGCAACCAGCTACAACTGCAAAATATGCCTTACATAAAATTAAATTTGCTCACTTTCGCTCAAACATGAAAATTTAAACATACTCTAATTTGAAGAATTTATTTTTTCGGATTTTCATACACTCATTATCTCATCTCAAAACCATTAATTCATGTTCGGAGGAAAAAATGAAAAACAATCAGGTCAGAATGGCGCTGCTCCATCGGCCAATGTTAGTAACAGTATTGTCGAAGGGACTCAAATCAATGGCAATATCATGGCAACTAATGATATCAGAATAGACGGAACCCTTATAGGCAAATTGGATTGCAAAGGTAGAGTCATCGTCGGGCCTCAGGGCAAAATAGAAGGTGATGTCAAATGTGTCAATGCCATCATTGAAGGCGCATTTACTGGAAATATAGAAGTAATTGAATTATTGGCTGTAAAAGAATCCGCAGTGATCAATGGAGATATCATCACCGATAAACTCATGGTCCATACAGGTGCAGTTTTTAATGTAAGTTGTAGTATGGGTGGTCAAAAACTAAAATCACTCGTCCATAAGGACAATTTACAAAAAGTGTCTCAATCCTAAAAGACCCTATAGTGTCTGAAAAAAACACTGATGATCCACAACAAAGAAAAAGCAGGCATGCTTATCTGAAGTATTCAGGTCTTGCTTTCCAGATGGCCGGAGTTGTAATTATTTCAATATTGGCAGGCCAATGGTTAGACAATAAATTAGGTTTTGAAAAACCCATCTTTACAATCTCCTTTGTTTTGTTTTTTTTCAGTGCATTCATGTATAAATTGTACAGAGAGCTGCTTCAAAAATGAACCACTATCTAATTTTTTTGGGAAAGCTTCTTGCAGTCATCATTATATCATCGTGTATAATGACCTTCGTACATACATTTCCGGTATTTTATCATTATAAAAACTTATCCTTTTACAGCATAGCTATGTTTGCTGTGATGAGTATATTTTTATACTTTTTTTTGTACAAATCGCTGTATGCCAAAGACAGACAAAAATTTATATCAGTGACCTTACTCAATATGTTTGTAAGGATGGCAGGGTCGGTTGTAATACTTTTGGTGTACAAAAGTAAAATTGATCCTCCCAACAATAAATTCATCATTTCTTTTCTGATTATCTATGTGATTTTCACTATATTTGAGACTTATTTTATGGTTAGCCTCGCTGACAAAAAACACGAAAATAATGCATTATGAGCACATATGGATATCAGACAATGTACGAAATTGATGACCTTCACACTTTCGATGACGAAACTTTATCATCAAAAGATATCAGAATAGTATCAAGAGAAGGAAACATCATAAAACTATTTTTTGACAACAAGTCTTATCAGGCAGTCATTAAAGATTTTGACCCGCAAACGAAAAAAGCGTGGATCAATGTATCCGGATTTGATTTCAGAATCAAAATTAATGAGCCCTTAGATAAACTTATCAATGACCTCGGATTTCTTAAAGCTGCCAAACATTCAGTAAAAGAGATTAAATCTCCAATGCCGGGATTGGTAGTCAATATTTTTGTAAAAGAAGGTGATGCTGTGCTGGAAGGTGATAAGTTACTTACTCTGGAAGCCATGAAAATGGAAAACATCCTGAAATCACCGGGAGACGGTATTATTAAGAAAATAAATATAGGAAAAACACAAACCGTAGATAAAAATCAGATTTTGATTGAATTTGAATAATTAGAATTCAGGATCAATCTTTTTTGGTTATAGGGTTTTGTTGTTTATTTTTTTCTGGCATTTTTTTACCGAAATGCTGTACCCAGTATTTGTCAACTTTTGCGACTGCCATTTCTTCCACTCGCGGGTGCATCAGCATGGTGCAGTGTTGGTAACTTTTTAGCCAATCGTGGAGTACTTCTTCAAATGTTTTTTGTCCTTCGCCGAGATTTTCTCCGGCGACCATCCAATTATATCCCGCTTTCTGAAGTCTCTCTCCTATATTGAGACCATCTTTGGAGAAGTGTGCAAAAAAATTAAAATCCTTCATTTCTTTTGCTTGGGTAAAAGCACTTTTGTACAATATACCATCCCAGACTATCGGTTGTACTGGTTCCATGTACCTTTTTCCACAATAGCACCCTTTGCCTCTGATGCTATTGACTGCATCTATCATCAGTTTTTTTTGTTCATTAGCCGGCTCAGCAAAATCATTTTCTGCTGTTCCTACAAATAAAAAACTTAAAAGAATGATCCATTTCATAATAGTACCAAAATTGAAAGGAGTTACAAATTTTTAAATAAACGAAAAAATTATGAATGTGTTTTAAAACGGCAATATTAACATGCAATTTTAACGCATTTTTAATAATAAACAGAATTTTGAAAGGTTTTTTCTTTTACTATAAAAATGCAGCACCAAAAACACCGGCAGAATCACCCAACGTTGGCTTAAAGAATTTTGTATCTAAACGAAGATTAAAAACATGTTATTGCAACTGCAAAACATTTTACATCATTGCTCAGAATAAAAGGAATACCCACTAAGGAATTGACGTCTTCATGCAGGTTTTTACCGTTGAGTGATGTGCTGTTACAGTTTTTCATCACATGTTGAATCGGATCATAGCTTCCTGTAATAGTATTAGGAATATTATTTAACCCAGCATAATTTTATCTGCTTCTTCAACTGTGATTCCAACAAATTGCTTATTTACTTGATCCCACTCCACCCTTTTGCCACCCCTGATAGAAAGAGTGCCCATTAGTGCAGTGATGGCTTCTTCAAACCCTTCCTGAATGCCACAACTGATTGGGGTGTCATTTCTTATCGCACTTAACCATTCTTTGATATGCAGGTGCGTGGAGTCAACTCTTTTACCGTCGATGTAGGTGTACAGCAATCCTTTTTTATCAAAGTACTTGGCCGTAGCTGATGTTACGCCATCCACCTGATTGCGGCGGGGATCGTACAAGTATAATGGTGTTTCAGCATCGATGGATTCATCTTCAAGAAGTTTTTTATAACGAGTTGAATTACCATCCGGATAAATTTCAAGGGTATGGCCATCGAGTTTCATGGTAGCGTCATGCCCCATCAATAGAGTAGAACGATCAAATTGATTACCCAATGTTGCGCTGTATAAGAAGGACATGCCTGTTTCTTTACCTTTTGGTTGACTCGAACCATTAAAGTATTCGGGAAACTCCATAGCTACCTGAATGACATCCGGTACGTTTCTGCCATCTTTATGTGTATATATTCCTCCCGATGCCACTACATACTTAGGAATACCCATTTTCAATATACAATTGATCCGATCATAGTCATGTACCAACAAATCTCCTGTAAGACCGCTGCCATATGCCCACCATTTGCGCCACCTGAAAAAGTGTTCTTTATTGAATGGTATCTGAGGTGCGTTGCCTAAAAACTGACTCCAGTCAATGGTATCGGGATTTGCCTTTTCATGTATATCATATTGCCAGGCACCATTGTCACTATTTCGGTTTGTATTGGCCTGAACCAAATTGATATGACCCAAAATATTTTTCCTGATGACGTCCTGAGCAGTGATAAAACTCAACGTCTGACGGTGCTGATGGCCAACTGCAAATATCTTTGAAGAACCCTTGGCCGCATTGTACAATTCCAGGGTTTCTGCAAGATTGTGGGTCATGGGTTTTTCAACATAAACATGTTTGCCGGCCTTTAATGCTTCAATAGACATCGGGGCATGCCAATGGTCAGGTGTAGCGATGATGACTCCGTCTATATCCGGACTTTGTAATAATTCTTTATAGTTTTTAAATCGTTTTGGTTGGTTTTTTTCTGATGCCACAGCTTCCATAGCTTCTTCGGCCTTTATGTCAAAAACATCACAGACACCAGTAAAGATAACATTTAGATTTTCCTGATCCAAAAAATCTTTTAGTCGGGTATCCTTCTTGTTTTTTTCGCTGGATTCTTTCATATTTTTAAGCCACCTTTTTGAAGCATATCCCGCTGCCTGCACCAGTTGTTCTCCTCTGATTCCATACCCGATGATACCCAATCTTATAGGATCACCCGCCATTGAACC
Source organism: Saprospiraceae bacterium (assembly GCA_016718205.1). Taxonomy (GTDB): domain Bacteria; phylum Bacteroidota; class Bacteroidia; order Chitinophagales; family Saprospiraceae; genus OLB9. The sequence goes on along the minus strand of JADKEB010000012.1, from coordinate 143,629 downwards.
TTTTGGTGGAGCCACGGCAGCCTCAATTTTTAATTCGTTGAGTAGAGTAGATTTTTGTTTATTGATGTGCTCACTTTTCGACCAGACGCTGGCACCAAATACACCTAAAACCGGTAATGTAGCAAAGCCTTTGAGTATGTCCCGCCTTTCAATATTTTTATTTTTATCTCTTGAATCCATCTTTAAAAATTAATTGCATGAAGTAATTGTGATTGCAAAATGAAGCTTTGTCAACTGACTTTTTCTTTTTGTCTTTTGAATTTTGATACAAACCTGTCCAAACCAATAACATGGCTCGTTGGAAAAACAATCATTAAAGCCAAAGTAAAAATTTCGATTAAGTTTCTGTCCACTATCAGGTAACTACCAGTACCGGGAAGAGTGCTTAACCCCGGAAAAGGAGGCAATGCCAGGTAGTACATACTTAACAATAGAATTCCAATCCAGGAATTGATTTTTGTAAATAGACCTAAGATAAGACACAATCCTACGATGATCTGAAAAGAAATATTTAAATTATCGATCAGACCCAACAGAGAAGCATTTTCTCCTATAGTCTTAAACATTGGTGCAAACCACCCTTCAGCATTATTTAAAAATCCTGCTGCTGTCCAGCTTTTGTTGATATATTTTACCACACCTTCGTACAAAAAATGCCAACCAATCAGCACTCTGACTATCACCAATAAGTTTAGTTGGACTGAAGTATATTGTTTCATTTTTAAAATAATTTTTCATTAAATGCTCACTAAACGTCAAACTCTAAAGATTTTACCTCATGCTACAATCTGGATTTTCCATCTTATTAGTATTTTTTAAAATTTATCCTTCAGCAATGGAATAGGTCGATTTTATGATCTAAAACTAAATTTAAAAGTACCCTAAATACACTCCGCAAATTAACCACAAAATAGTCTTACATTAAACTAAATACCAATGATGTTGGTCTCTAAATCATATGACTAAGCTCATACATTTTCGGTAGGTGATTTTCCAAAAAACATTTTGCTTCCGTTATCTTCTGTTGCAAATCAAATATTTGAATTTTTATCAATGTGTAGCTCCATTTACTATTAAATTAGTATTTTTGACCTTTAAAAACTAATATATAAATAATACTAATGGCTGTAGATGTGATATTGGGCCTTCAATGGGGAGATGAAGGGAAAGGAAAGATTGTGGATTTTCTTGCCGAAAAATATGATTTAGTTTGCAGATTTCAAGGTGGCCCGAATGCAGGGCACACGCTTAAAATAGATGGAAGAAAATATGTCCTGCACACCATTCCATCAGGTATATTCAGACCGGAAATCACTAATGTCATAGGTAACGGTGTGGTACTCGACCCCTTCACTATGGTAAAAGAGCTCCAGTCACTCGACGCCGCTGATGTGGATTACCACTCGAGATTATTGGTGTCCAAGAAAGCACATCTGATCATACCGACTCACAGATATCTAGATGCTGCCTCAGAATCGGCCAAAGGGCACAGCAAAATAGGTTCAACCCTCAAAGGTATCGGGCCCGCATATATGGACAAAACCGGAAGAAATGGACTTCGGATAGGAGACATGTTGGCAAGTGATTTTGAATCCCGGTACAAAGCCATAAAAACCAAACATTTAGGTCTTGTAAATTTATATCCTCATATAGACTTTGACCTTGAGGGAGAAGAAGAAAGGTTTTTTACTTCTATAGAAAGAATCCGCAATTTGAGATATATCAACAGTGAATATTTTATCAATAATGCACTGAATGACGGCAAAAAAATTCTAGCTGAAGGTGCCCAGGGTTCCATGCTGGATATCGACTTTGGTACGTATCCATATGTCACATCTTCCAATACCATCACCGCTGGAGTATGCAGCGGCTTAGGTGTTGCCCCTTCTAAAATACGTGAAGTGATAGGAATTGCCAAGGCGTACTGTACCAGAGTGGGATCCGGACCTTTTCCTACAGAATTGAATGACGAAACCGGAGAAAAACTGAGAGTCGCCGGATCAGAATTCGGGTCAACCACGGGAAGGCCAAGGAGGTGTGGCTGGATAGATATCCCTCAGTTGCTATACACCATCATGTTAAACGGCGTCACTCAGGTCATCATAACAAAACTGGATGTACTGGATACTTTTGATCACATTGATGTATGCACAGCTTACGGCTATGATAATCTGATAACGGATGAATTACCATTTGATATAGTCAATATTCCTATTGAGCCACAGTATGAAAACCACGCAGGATGGAATCAATCACTTGAGGGTATCGTAAATTTTGAGAACTTACCTGAAAAAGCCCAATTATACATTCATCACCTTCAAAAACTATTGAAAACAAAAATTTCGATGGTCAGTACAGGTCCTGAAAGAGAGAAACTTTTAGCTGTCAATTGATGTTTGAATACTTAAAGTAAAATTAATACAATGAGCAAAAAGAATAAATTCCTTAGTGAAATCACGGAAGCTTATACTTTTAAAGGGGACTCCATTATATTGGGTTCACCAAAATTGGATGGCGAAGTACTGACCAATACTTTTGTAAAAGTACCTCTAAAAACACTGAACAGACACGGTCTTATAGCAGGTGCCACTGGAACAGGCAAAACTAAAACTCTGCAGATCATCATTGAGCAGCTTTCTGCCAAGGGTATACCGAGTCTTGTGATGGATATCAAAGGTGATCTTTCTGGTGTCGCTGTCCCAGGTGAAAACAATCCTAAAATAGAAGAAAGACATCATCATATCGGAATTCCATTTACCGCTTCAGGTAGTCCTGTAGAATTCCTAAGTTTGTCCAATGATGCAGGTGCAAGACTCAGAGCTACACTAACAGAATTTGGTCCGGTACTATTTTCTAAAATTCTGGAACTGAATGAAACACAAGCCAGTGTAATATCATTGATCTTTAAGTTTTGTGATGACAATCAATTGCCATTACTAGATTTGGATGATATCAAAAAAGCACTGAATTTCATCACTAATGAAGGCAAAGAACAAATAGAGGCCGAATATGGGGCCATCTCCACAGCATCTGTGGGTACTATTTTGCGAAAAGTCATAGAGCTTGAACAGCAAGGTGGTGATTTATTTTTTGGTGAAAAGTCATTTGATGTGGGTGATCTTACCAGGATTGATGAAAACGGAAAAGGATATATCTCTATACTCAGAGTAACTGATATTCAGGATAAACCCAAGTTGTTTTCTACATTTATGCTCCAGATACTTGCTGAGATTTACTCCACTTTTCCGGAAGAAGGCGATCTTGAGCAGCCCAAACTTGTCATCTTCATAGATGAAGCACACCTTATATTCAATGAAGCCAGCAAAGCACTACTTAATCAGATCGAAACCATCATCAAGTTGATAAGATCCAAAGGAGTGGGTATATTTTTTGTCACTCAAAATCCAACTGACGTTCCGGATGCTGTATTGAGTCAACTTGGATTAAAGGTGCAACATGCCCTGCGTGCCTTTACAGCAAAAGACAGAAAAGCAATCAAGCTTACAGCTGAAAACTATCCACTCACAGATTATTATTCAGTCGATGTTCTGCTTACAGAACTGGGTATAGGTGAGTCGATTATAGCTGCACTCAATGAAAAGGGTGTTCCTACTCCATTGGTACACTGTTTCCTCAGAGCACCTCAATCGCGTATGGATGTACTTTCTCCTTCGGAGATAAGCCAGATCATGGGCCGCAGCCGCATCAAATACAAATATGATGAAGTCATCAACAGAGAGAGTGCCTATGAAATTTTATCAGGAAAAATAGAATCGGCTCAGTCTGAAGAAATTCAGAAACAACTCAGAGAACAACAGGAAAAAGCAGCATCACAAGCTGCGCCAAGAGGAACACAGGAAAAAAGTACTTTTGAAAAAGTGCTTGATAGTCAGGTGACAAAACAAATAGGACGTACAGTTGCACAAACACTGACGAGAGGATTGCTGGGCGTATTGGGAATAAAAACCACATCAAGTCGAAGTAGCAGTCGTAAGTCGAGTTGGTGGTGATTTTTTTTAAAAAAATTCACACAAATGTACTATTGTTCCAATCCTGATATCATAAGTTTCAATATCTCTGACGCTGCTTCGGATATGATAGTTCCCGGACCAAAAACAGCGGCAACTCCAGCATCAAACAAAAACTGATAATCCTGAGGTGGGATGACACCACCGACGACGACCATGATATCTTCCCTGTTTATCTTTTTCAATTCACTGATCGTCTCGGGAACAAGGGTCTTGTGTCCAGCAGCCAGTGATGAGATACCCAGGATGTGTACATCATTTTCGGCGGCTTGTCTTGCAGCTTCTTCAGGTGTCTGGAACAAAGGTCCCATGTCCACATCAAAACCCAGATCGGCAAAACTTGTAGCTATCACTTTTGCTCCACGGTCATGTCCATCCTGACCGAGTTTTGCGATCATGATACGAGGTCTTCTGCCTTCGAGCTGTGCAAATTTGTCCGAAAGTTCAAGAGCTTCTTTAAACTTATTATCCATTTTTATTTCGTGTGCATATACGCCTGTGATGGTCCTGTTGGTAGCGGCAAATCGACCAAATTCAACCTCTAAAGCCATAGAGATTTCTCCCAAAGTCGCTCTTTGACGAGCCGCTTCAATGGCGAGTTCCAAAAGATTGCCTTCGCCTGATTTTGCACACGCAGTGATAGCTAGCAACGCATTTTGTGTTTTTTGCTCTTCCCTTGATGACTTTACCTGATTGATTCTGGCAATCTGTTCACCACGCACTTTAGAATTGTCCACTTTAAGTATATCAAGTTCTGATTCGTGATCTGCTATCAAAGCATTGACACCTATGACGTGCTCATGTCCACTGTCTATACGTGCTTGCTTGGCCGCCGCAGCTTCTTCTATACGCATCTTTGGTATTCCGGCGACGATAGCAGATGTCATGCCTCCAAGAGATTCAATCTCCTCTATATGTTTCCTTGCTTTTGCTACCAACTGATCGGTCAGGTACTCTACATAATAGGAACCACCCATTGGGTCTATAGACGATGTGATTTTAGTCCCGCTTTGCAGATATTTTTGTGTATCCCTTGCTATTTTGGCTGAGAAGTCAGTAGGCAGGGCTATAGCTTCATCCAAGGAGTTGGTATGTAGTGACTGTGTGCCACCAAACGCTGCTGCCATGGCTTCTATACAGGTCCTGGATATATTGTTAAAGGGATCCTGAGCCGTAAGACTATACCCGGATGTCTGACAATGAGTCCGCAGAGCCAATGTTTTGGTTTTTTTGGCACCAAAATCAGCCACCAATTCAGACCATAAAAGTCGACCTGCACGCATTTTGGCTATCTCCATAAACATGTTCATCCCTATACCCCAAAAAAATGAAAACCTGGATGCAAAACTATCAATATCCAATCCTGCTTTGAGACCCGCTCTGATATACTCAACACCATCACACAGTGTATATGCCAACTCTATATCTGCTGGCGCACCGGCTTCATGCATATGGTATCCGCTTATAGAGATGCTATTAAATTTGGGCATATGTGCTGCCGTAAAACCAAATATATCAGAAATGATGTGTATGGAAGGAGCTGGTGGATAGATATATGTATTTCTTACCATAAACTCCTTGAGAATATCATTTTGAATGGTACCGCTGAGTTTTTCCATTGGTACACCCTGCTCTTCAGCGGCTACGATAAAGAATGCCAAAATCGGAATGACAGCTCCATTCATAGTCATAGACACCGACATCTCATCAAGAGGTATACCGTCAAATAGTATTTTCATATCTTCTACTGTGTCGATGGCAACACCTGCCATACCCACATCACCGGGTACCCTCGGATGGTCAGAGTCGTAACCACGATGTGTAGCCAGATCAAATGCTACAGACAATCCTTTCTGCCCTGCTGCCAGATTTCTTCGGTAAAAAGCATTGCTCTCTTCTGCAGTGGAAAATCCTGCATACTGTCTGATTGTCCATGGAGATGTAAGATACATAGTACTATAAGGACCTCTCAGAAATGGCGGAATGCCCGCCTGATAGCCTAAATGATCTAAATTTTTGATATCTTCGGGTTGATACTGAGACTTTACTTCAATATTTTCAGGTGTTATTTTTGTTTTCATTTCTCTCTTGATCATTATCATAAATGGTGTATGAAGCGTCAAAGTTACACATTATGCACAAGACAGTACAATCAAAGTTTGATGATTTAAATTATGATTACGGATGATCTTTATCTGATCAAAAACTATCAAATTTCAAATTTGAGTCTACTCCGAAAACAAATATTTTATGATAATCAAACGTTTCTCACCCTTTATCTAATGGGAAATATTTGATTATACTCAAAATAAATTGGGTTGCGAAAATTTAATTTATCAATTTATTCATTTTGAGTACAATGGCGACAGAATTATTTGCAAAATAAATTCTCGTCGGTATATCAAGACAGTAGTAATCAATATTATTTTATTTCACTCTATCAAAGGCTTTTCGTGTTGGATTGTAATTTAATGTCTTTACAACTTTACCCAAGATACTTTTTGAACCTTAACGCCGGTAGTGAGAAAGAGGACGTAATGACCAGGTGATAAATATTGAATATCCAAAACCACCTTTTCCTGATCACAAATACCCTGGTTGATGATTTTGCCGTCCGAAGACATGATTGAGTATCGGGTTTTATTTATTTCAGGAGTAGTAAAGGAAATGAAAGATGTTGCGGGATTGGGTGCAACCGTCCACGCATCAACAATGTCGTCTACATTGCTAATCAAATTAGGATTGTTTTTGATAGTATGTTTTGAAACCAACCATAAAGCAGGGTCAAATTGCACTTCCTGTACCTTAAAGTCTGTTGGTATCATAAATTCTTGTGTCTTACTCGTGTTTTCGAGCCTTATTTCCTTCATATTGTTTCCACCTTTGATGACAAAAGGCAATGGCATATCAAAAAAATCTACAGAAGCATGGGAAGTGGTTTGATCGACTCTTATCTTCAGTTTATCGTTTGTAGATGCCCATGTGATATTATATGTGGGGTAGCCTTGACCTTCATACCACTTAGTAAAAAAAGAATTCAGGTTTTGACCTGATGCAGCTTCCATATATTGTTTCAACTGATGAGTTTTAGCATAACTAAATGATGTGTCGTTTAAATAGTCCCTTATGGCTTTGAAAAATACCTGATCACCCAATTTCCATCTCAACATATGCAGCAGGTAAGCTCCTTTATTGTATGATAATCTACTACTAAAAATTCTGTTGACAGAAAGAGAGTCGTCCACTTTTACAGAGCCTGCCGGACTGGATATGATAGAATTGACTTTTCCTGACTTCCACTTTTGCCAGTCATCTATCGTCTGTGGAAACCGCTCCCTACTCAATCCCTCGAGATAAGTAGCAAATCCTTCGTTGAGCCATATATCCACCCAACTTCCGCATGTCACCAGATCGCCAAACCACTGGTGAGCTAATTCATGTGCCAGTAATCCCCAGTCAAAATTGACTACAAAACTCATGGTCTGGTGCTCCATCCCGCCTCCCCAGCCAAATTGTGCATGGCCGTATTTTTCCTTTTTGAAAGGATATGTAATGAACAGGGAATCAAAGTATTCCAATGCCTTTACATGAGCTTTTGTTCCATTTTGAGCCGTGGTGAGACTTTCGGGATATACGTAATTGACCATTGGCATATTGGTTCCGTCTGATAACTTGACATTGTCCTGATATACCTGATAATTGGTCACCGCAAAAGCTACAAGGTATGGTGCGATGGCATACCGGTGCTTCCAGTGATAAGTTTTAGTACCATTGGTATTGGTTATTTCATTGACCAACATTCCATTGCTGGCAGCGCGATATGCCGGCGGAGTTGAAATTATAACATCTATGCTGTCGATCTTATCTTCGAGACCATTTTTGCATGGCCACCAATCCTGAGCACCAAATGGTTCTGAAAGTGTCCAGATCACAGGAGTATTATTATGTGTACCTTGGTTAAAAGATCCAAACCCGCCGGAAGGTGGCGCTCCATGGTAAGTGATGGATATGCTGTCAAAAACTCCAGCCTGAAGTGTTACAGGGAGCTCAATTTCCAATTTATAATTCGAAGGTTGTGTAAACTTCAGCTTGGTGCTATGCCAGACTATACTGTCTATGATCAATTGATTGGTAAAGTCAAAACTGATATTTTTAAGAGATGACTTCCCAACTTTAAAATGTGGTGTGGCTGTTCCTGAAATATATTTAACGGCAGGGTCGATAAACCACTCAAACCTGTAATACTTCATATCAAATTCATCATTAGCAACAGGACCTCTTTCTCCGTTGTGCATAAAAAATCTGCGGGCAGTGTGGGCTTTATTGCAGTAATGATCTTCCTGCGCAAAGATCGAAAATGTCACCAGCACAAGGATCGTTGTTAAAAATTTTATTTTCATAAAAATGATCTCTTTTTTAGTTAATCAATTCCGATCAAGACATAAAATGACTAAACATATCTATCATCACGCCAAAAAAGGAAATACTCACACCAAATATAAAATAGTTAAGTGTCTTTTGGTAATACTTTTCAGCTTGATCTCTGCTGTAGTTCATCCTTAAAATTCTCTGCAACACCACTATCAGAGCAATGATACCAAACAGAATGGAAATGGCTATCGTATATGACAAAAAATCACTAATGCCACTGTCTGCCTTCACAAATGATGAGGCAAAGTTGAGGATAAATCCCAGTATAATACCTGTTGCTGTGACCAATGGTTGTCTGTATGATTGTATTTTGTCTTCCATCAAAGATAATATCGTACAAAGATAGAATAAAATGATCTAAACCGTAAAAATTATGTGTTAACATATACACAAAAATATGCCTGCGTGCATTAAAAGGTATGAATAAGAAAAGTCTGTATTTTTCTTCCAAGCTACCTTCATTCCTTCAAGTTACGATCCACCCCATTATTAATCCACCAAAGCATGACCGTTCAATTCTAGTTTGTTACCCTCACAAAACTTTGACTGTCCAAACCATTTATTGTGTTACCTTCCAGGTTTACATTACAAAAAAAAAACCAAATTCTATCACTGCCTTCCGAATAAAATTTTACATTTGGCTGTCATTAGCCATCTTTCAATACTATCATTGTCTTATGAACAAAAATAATCATTTAAATAGTAAGCTAAAATATCCATCTTACTGGTTTGGCAGATTGTTTTTTGTTTCAATGATATTATTTATTGCCTTGAATGTACACGCTCAAAAAACACAAAACATCAATGGTCGTGTCACAGATAAAAGCTCGAAACAGGCATTAATTGGAGCGACGGTCTTTGTGGAAGGTACTACTATTGCCTCAGTAACAGATGAAAATGGCGCATTTTTACTTGAAAACATACCTGTCGGTCGTGTAATTATAGTTTGTAATTATCTAGGGTATGAACCCACAATTGCAGAAGGCATCATCATTTCTACAGGAAGATCAGATTTTGTAGAAATCCAACTCAATCAAAACTCTCAGATAATAGCGGACGTTCTGATAACAGGTACAAAAAATGCATTTGAGGCAGTCAATCCGCTTTCTGTAGTCAGTTCCAGATCTTTTACAGCTGAAGAGACTGATCGTATTCCTGCCGGAATTAATGATCCCGGACGTGTGGCACTTTCTTTCCCCGGCGTAAAACAAGGCAATGATGAAAACGAAAATACTATCATCGTAAGAGGTAATGCTCCGATTGGCATCCTTTGGAGGCTTGAAGGCATCGATATCCCCAATCCAAATCATTTTCCTTTGATTGGTTCGGCTACAGGTGGAATTACTATTTTTAGTGCCCAGTTATTGGCAAAATCTGATTTTTCTACCGGTGGAATGGCAGCTGAATATGGCAATGCACTCTCCGGAGCATTTGATGTACAATTTAGAAAAGGCAATACTGAATCTCGCAACCATCGGATTAAGTTAGGAATCATAGGTCTGGACATATCTACTGAAGGTCCGATCAGCAAAGGTAAATCGTCTTATCTCCTCAACTACAGATACTCAACCTTAAGTCTGCTCAATAAAGCCGGATTTAATCTCGTGGGAGAAAGAGTCGTCAATGATTTTCAGGATTTTTCGTTTAACATAGGCTTCAAAACCATAAATACTAAATTATCCGGAACTGTATTTGGGATCGGTGGATTAAGTCTGGAGCAATATCTTCCTGAATATGATCTGAGTAAACGTAATCCTACCTACTTTGATCATAGAGAATTTCAGGATAAACCCGCAAAAATGGGAACAGTAGGCACTACATGGACCTATCTGGGTAGTGATAAATATTTCATCAAAGGGGTCGTAGCTTTGATCGGTTCAGGAATAGAGAGAAAAAATGATACCATTGGCCTGGACAACAAACATTTCAGATATCATACAGAAAGTTTTACTGATACCCGATTATCTACATCACTGACTTTCAATTACATCCCAAATGCACAGTGGAGAATAAAATCAGGTCTGATATTTCATCAGATATTCTTTGATTTTTTTAGGGACAGATTGCCTGTAGGAGGATTGAATGATATCAATAGTTTTGAAGTGGTGGCCAAAGTTAATGGGTCGGGCAATACACAGACTCTGCAGCAATATACACAGGCATCATGGCAGGCATCTCCAAGATTATCTGTCAATATTGGGTATCACTTCCTGCATCTATTTGCCAATAACAGCAATGCCGTAGACCCTCGTCTGTCTGCCCAGTATAGTTTTTCATCAAGACATAAACTGAGTCTGGCATATGGTATCCATAGTCAGATCCTGCCATTGATGTCATACTATTTCCAGGATCAAAGAGGACAATTTACAAACAAAAACCTTAAACTCCTTCAAGCCAATCATCTCGTAGGAGCTTACCATTTTTACACAGAAAATAAAATGAAAATCAGTCTGGAAGCCTATTATCAGACATTGTCAAACGTTCCGGTCTCGACTAATATAAAAGATAAATACTGGTTGTTGAATCAGACGAATGGATATCCGCTGTTCGAGGTAAAAAGCAATGGAAAAGGCACTAACATGGGTATTGATGTAGCTGTTGAAAAGTTGTTTTCCAATTCATATTATTTCCTTGCAACAGGATCCTATCTAAAATCCGATTTTACACCGGCAGATGGAAAAATATACAGGAGCAGATGGTCAGCAGGATTGACTTCTTCATTTACATTTGGCAAAGAAGTAAAACTGGGACAAAATAAAACACTACAGATCGGTGGCCGGTTTCTGCTCAGTGGTGGTGGTCGTTATACACCTTATGATCCGGTATTGAGCCAGGTTGCAGGGGCTTACATAGCAAAATCCGAAGCCGAGTTTGCAGGGCAATTGCCGGTTTACTATAGGCTGGATACCAGAATACAGTATAGATTCAATGCTAAAAAATATGCCGGAAGTATCAGTCTGGATGTACAGAATGCAATCAACAGGATCAATGCCTCAGGTATAGGATATGATGCTGCTACCAATACTACATACATTCAGTACAGAGGTGGTGGTTTTGTGCCAGTGATAGCATTTCAGGTAGACTTTTAGTAATTCAGATATGGATTGTTTGTATGAATTTGAACTAAGAGTTTTCTATGGTTGATCACCATAATCTCTTGATTTACTAAGAAAATTTTTAAACAGACTCTAAAAAAATAAACTAAGTATCAATCAATTAATGTTTTAACCATTTATTAAAAACAATGTATCAATGAAACACATCTTTTGCTTTTTATTCATCATAAGCATCATAACATGCAAAGAAAAACCGACTTCCTCATCCGCAAATGAAGTAAGTATAGCAGCTGACAATTTTGAAAAGGACTTACAATCCAAGCTTATAGATGCTGTTGAGGGATCTGTATTTATATTGCCCGAAGGAAAATTTGACCTGAAAGGGGGTATCTCTCTACAAGATATCCCGACCATCACCATCAAGGGAAAAGGGAAAGGAATGACCATCCTCTCATTCAAAGGGCAGATTTCAGGAGCTGAAGGCATGCTTATAAAAAATGTCAAAGACCTGACACTGGAAGGATTTACAGTGGCTGACTCCAAGGGTGATGCCATCAAAGTGCAGGGTTGTACCAATGTGATCTTGAGAGATCTGGAAACCACATGGACTGGTGGCAAGTTACCGACTAATGGAGCATATGGTTTATATCCGGTCAGCTGTACTGGTGTCCTCATGGAAAAGTGTGAAGCATCATATGCCATGGATGCCGGCATATACGTGGGACAAAGTACCAATGTCATCGTCAGGGACAATTATGCACACAACAATGTAGCTGGTATCGAAATAGAAAATACCATCTGTGGTGAAGTCTATAATAATATTGCTAAACAAAATGCCGGAGGAATGCTGATTTTTGATATGCCTGATTTGCCACAAGCTAAAGGCGATAAAATCAAATTCTACAACAATCTGATGGAAGATAATAATGGAGAAAACTTCGCCCCAAAAGGTATGGTGGTTTCAACTATTCCATCTGGCTCCGGGATGATAATCATGGCACACCGCAATATTGAAATGTACAAAAACACCATTAAAAACAATAAATCTTTGGGTATTGCCATCAACTCATGGTTGCTGACTGGTGTTCCATTCAAATCAAAAGATTATGATCCCTATTACAGAAATATAAACATACATGACAACGAAATCACAGGAACTACGGGGCCAATAGACCAAAAATCTGATTTTGGAAAACTAATCTATGGCGTGTTACAAGGAAAGCCATCTGATATCATTATGGATGGTATATTTTCTCTCGAGCTCATTGATGCACAGGGCAAAGTACAGGGGATTTGTATCTCCAAAAACGGAAATGCCACCTTTTCGTGTTTCAATATGTACAAAGGACAAAAACCCGAAGAGATATTAAAAAACATGTCAAAAGATATCAGCCAATTTGACTGCACTTTGGAGACTTTTGATACTTCCTGTCATAATGCATGGCTTACTGAAGACAATTCCAAAAAATAATACACTAATTTATAGGCTCAAACTTTTATCATATTTCATTTATGCATTTTCGTAAAACATTAATTTCCATTTCTATCCTGATTTTTATTCTGGTCTCAGGTTGTAAAAAGAAATCAGAACAAATAAGCCAAACCTCGGATGTCAAACAAAAACTGTCGGAATATGGATTTTTCGAAGGAAAACTTTCAGACCTGTCACCAAGAGCAGATGTATTGCCTTACGATCTGAATACACCATTGTTCACTGATTATGCGCACAAATCAAGGTTTGTATGGATGCCAAAAGGCAGTTCTGCGACATATACTACCGATCATGTTCTTGAATTTCCCAAAGGGACAGTGCTGATAAAAAATTTTTATTACTACCACGACGAGAGAAAGCCTGAGCAAGGCAAAAGAATCATAGAGACCCGTTTGATGATAAACAATGATAAAGGATGGGAAGTGCTTACTTACGTCTGGAATAAAGAGCAAACTGAAGCGCAATTTGACAAAGCAGGGGATATCCTTCCGGTCTCATGGGTTAACAACAATGGAAAAGAGATGACTATACAATACATCATACCCAATAAAAACCAGTGTAAAAGCTGCCATACTTACAAAGGAAAGTTTACTCCGATAGGACCAAAAGTTGCTCATCTGAATAAAGATTTTGTCTACGCTGAAGGTACTCAAAATCAATTGGCAAAATGGCTATCTGTGGGCTATCTGACAGGATATGATCATCAAAAAAAGCATCCAAAAGCGGCAAACATGGATGACAAATCACAAGGTATTCATGAGCGTGCAATGGCATACCTTGACATCAACTGCGCCCACTGCCACAATCCGTATGGAGCAGCTAATACATCAGGCCTGACATTGACACTCGATAGTCCCACGGATCTGAACCTGGGAATTTACAAAGCTACAGTTTCTGCAGGCGCAGGCACGGGCGGACATACCTACTCTATTGTGCCTGGCAATCCGGATCAATCCATCCTGGTTTACAGGATGCAAAGCACCAATCCCGGAGCTATGATGCCTGAGCTGGGACGTACCGTAGTACATGAAGAAGGAGTGACCCTCATCTCAGATTGGATAAAAAGTATGAATCCAAAAGAATTTGATGTTCCAGAGAAGGGTTTATTAAAATGATGATTCTTTTAATAACCAATAGCTTTACGCGAAGCAAACATTCTTTCTCCATGATGCAGCCCTTATGTCATCAACTGATACATTTTTGAAAAAGTTCTGAAGCAAAAAAAATAACATTACAGAATCATTTTTCATAATTATTCATTATATTTGTATAATTATTTATTATACCTAAAAATCTAAAATGATAATCTATTACGACCTCCAAATACTTCAAAATCAGTCGCTATGCTCACTTTTAGCTTCGCACCATAGGAGTGACTACAGCTAAAGCTGCACACAGTATGATTTGTCGCTAAAAGTGCTGATTTTCTTGTATTTGAAGCTCTCACTACGAATCTCATTTTAGATATTTAGGTTATACCTATTGTAGTACATACTTTAAATATTTTAAGACATCTTTAGTAATTTGTTTCTCTAACGTTTAAATTTTTAATTATGCCAATGGCAAAATGTCGTCGATGCAATGGTACAGGATACTATTCCGACACGAACCCAACAAATGGACATGCTAACTGGTGTGAAGGATGTAAAGGTGATGGTCAAGTTAGTGTAATTGATCCTTTAAGTATTTGTAAAAGATGCAAAGGGACAGGCTACTATTCCGACACGAACCCAACAAACGGACATGCTAACTGGTGTGCCGGATGTGCTGGTTCAGGCTATGCAAGTTAAACAGATTGTATGCGTTAAATCCCACTTCAAGTGGTCATTGACAAAAATATGCGAATAAGTCAGCTTAACAAAAAACCAGCTAAGCCTGCAGTTGAAATATCTCAGCTACATTGGCTCTAATAGTCTCATAAAGTTGGTCTGTGGGCAAGTCATTGGCATCAGTGCCAAAAGGGTCTTCTATCTCTTCTGCCAGCATTTCGATACCCGCAAATACGTAGAAAACTAAAGCCACAATAGGCATAGCCCAATAACCAAACTCCCGGACAAAACCAATCGGCATAGTAAATACGTAAAAGAATATTATCTTCTTAAGATACAGACTGTAGGAGTATGGTATTGGTGTACGTTTGATCCTTTCACAGATACCTATATTGTCAGTAAATGACCTGAGTTCTTCATTGATATACAATAATTGATGCTCTGAGAGTCGGGATGTAGCCAATAATTGTTGAATCTCCTTGTAAATGGCCTGCATCACTCTATTGGGAAGATGATTGTATGCCTGAAAGTATGATTCATTATATTCTCCAGTATAAATAAGCTGATCACCAGCATGTATACCTCTCAAATGCTCTTTTGCCGCAAGTATGTAATTGCTGATCAATGCTGAAAACATAGTTTTTTCTTCCTTTGTCAACTCCAATACAGAAAGTTTTAATGCCAGATTTCTGGAATTATTGACCAGGCTTCCCCAGGCTCTGCGGCCCTCCCACCAACGGTCGTAAGCAGTATTGGTCCTGAAAACCAATAATAATGAAAGTGCAAAACCCACCAATGAATGTACTGCGGTGGTGTTTTTAAAAGTAGCATGAAATACTTCATTCTCTATATAAGCAACTATACCGGTAAAAACTGCCACACCGATGATACCCGGGAGCATCATACGGAATGTATCACTCTTGTGAAAAGCAAAAATGAGTTTCCACCAGTCTTTTGGGTTATAGATAATCATAAGTAAAGATTAATGCTTATCTGATTCTTGAGATATCCGGGCAGGTGATCCCACCAAAATATCTCACGAATGAAATACCAACAAAAGTATATTTGTCATTTCCTTTTGAATCACCACGTTGCCTTCCGGCTTCACCGAGTCCGTCTGCCAATGACCTGTCGGAAAGTGCCACACCAATCGGACCTCTGGTACCGAGGAGTTCTGACTTTTCAGGAAATATTGTGCTTACGTCATCCAGATAGTCTGTAAACAAAAATCTTGCTCCTATTTCGATATTGATGCTCGATGACCTATTAATATCAAACTTAAAACCACCTCCCAACACCAGACCCATATTAAAAAGCCCGTATTCACTTCCCGGAGCCTGTCCCTCGGTGCCGTAATCCCTGAGGTTATATCTTTGCCCATTGAGTTCTGCTGTAGGGTTGTATCGCACAAAATTAAATCCACCAAAAATGTAAGGAGTTTTATTTAATGTCAGGTGACCATGCTCATAATGAAAAAAATTAAACTCCAGGACATTGGTGATATCTAAAATATTGGAGCGAAAACTGAGATTACGGTTTCGTTCCCAGTTGTTGTCAGAATCAGCATCATCAGCACCTACCCTTCCAAAATTTAATGATGTTTTGACTGCTATCCGATGATTAAAGTTATATCTGGCTATTAGTCCACCAGACAGACCGGGTTTGGTTATCTTCAATGAAGTATTCAAGTCTCCATGATAAAAAGCGCCACCGAGCCATCCTCCTACCTCCAATCCCTTCTGAGACCATGAATGAATCACAGATCCTGATATTAATCCAATAATGAATATGACTGTTTTTATTTTCATTCAGATGATACAATAATAATTGGTCTTATAACGCCTATATTTGATGTTTTGGTGTAAGTTTGCTTAGAATATTTCCAAACTTATAAAAGAAGTCCTTTCTATTTGTAATGTTAACACCTTTTTTTCGAACAAAAATTCTTGTAGGCCCATTTCTTTTCCATTGACCAGAACTCTCGATGGTACGAAAGGCAGACCATACACTTCCACTCTGTAATGGGAATATTCGGGTTCAAAGTGTCCGTTTCTACGAAATGACATATGGAATGACTCGGATGTAGAATTGGTGGTAAACTTCTTTAGGTTATAAATCCCTTTTTCGTAATCATACCCGTCTCCACTATCTTCATAAAGATAACTTACAATGTCAGACCCACCATAATACGTCTTAAGTGTGAGAATTTCGACAGGTTTTTGCCCTACGTACTGCATCACGGGGTTAAACGGAAGAACGGCACCTTCTCTGATATACAAAGGTATTTCTTCCAATGCTGCATCAGCCAGCATCTCCTTACCACCTTCCAACAATTCATAGGACCAATAGTGGTACCAATTGCCTTTGGGCAGGTACACATAACGTGATTTTGCATTGGGTTCCAGTACTGGACAAACCAGAATATGGTCTCCAAGTAAAAACTCATCGACCCGATACAGGGTATCCTGATCTTTCTGATCATATATTGAAATCGGCTTCAACATAGGTGTATATTCATACACGTACTGATAGAATGTCGTATATATGTAGGGCAAAAGCTGATATCTTAATTCAATATATTGTCGAATCAAAAGGAGAGCATCTTCTCCAAATGACCAGGGTTCCTGATCTCCATGGTCCCCTGAACTATGACATCTGAAAAATGGATGAAAAACAGCCAGCTGAATCCACCTTACATACAATTCAGGAGTGGGTTGATCTATAAAACCGCCAATATCGCTACCCACAAAAGAAAAACCTGATATTGCAAGCCTCTGGCATTGCATTGTAGCTACCCACAGATGCTCCCAGGAGGCAATATTGTCCCCAGTCCATCCAGATGCATACCTTTGGGCTCCGGCATAAGCAGATCGGGTGATGATCAGAGGGCGAAGCCCGTTTCTGAATTTTTTCACTCCTTTGTATGTAGCTCTGGCCATCTGAGTACCATACACATTGTGTGCTTTCCTATGACTGCAATGGTTTCCATCATAATCATGCCGTACATCATCAGGAAATGTTTTTCCATCAATTTCAAACAATGCAGGTTCATTCATGTCATTCCACACACCACTTACACCGACTTCTTCTATGAGCTCCTGAAAAAGTCCGCTCCACCATTTTCTCACCTTAGGATTGGTAAAGTCCGGAAAATAACATTCACCCGGCCACACTTTCCCTTTCATATAGGGACCATCTGCCCGACGACAGAAAAAATTATTTTCTAATGCTTCTTTATACACATGATATTCAGGATCTATCTTTATCCCTGGATCTATGATGACTACCGTCTTGAAACCTTGACTTTTCAAGTCAGATACCAACGCTTTAGGTGCTGGAAATTTTTCATAATCCCAGGTAAAACACCTGAAACCATCCATATAATCTATATCCAGATATATAGCATCACATGGTATGGACAATGCTCTCAACTTTGTAGTTATTTCCCGTACCTTTTTCTCAGGATAATAGCTCCATTTGCTTTGCTGATATCCAAGTGCCCATAGCGGGGGCATCTCCGGCGTTCCTGTCAGCATAGTGTATCTACGTGTGACATCTATGAGTTCCGGTCCATAAATAAAATAATAATTCATTTCACCTCCTTCGGCCCAAAAACTGGCTACTGATCTCCTCTCTGAACCAAAGTCAAAATGTGCTTTGAATGTATTGTCAAAAAATATCCCGTATCCCATTCCGGCATGTATAGCCGTATAAAAAGGTATGGCTTTATATATAGGATCTTCTTCCTTTTTAAATCCATAGGTATCCATAGCCCAGTTAGTCACTCTCCTGCCCCGAAGATTGAGGTGCATGGTTTTGTCGCCCATACCATAGAAATGTTCACCTTCCTGAACCATTTTACTCATTTTCACATTATTGCCGCCATATTGTGGGTGCTCATTCCAGTGAAACCCCTTTTCATCCCTGCATATGATCAGCCCATTGATATCAGTAAACGAAATATTGCAATCAGTTTTATTGATATTTACTATGAGGGTTGCTGTCCTTAACTCCACATGATTGGGTCGGATATTGAGAAAAACCTCCGTATTTTCCGAAGCAAATTTACTACTGATAGCGTATGAAAAATCATTTTCAAAGTGACCATCCGGCGCATATCTTACCCGAATGATGTGGTCAGATAATACAATAATCTGTATGGCGCACTGACTTTCAGTGGTCACTGTAAACATGTTTTGTTTGCGCTCAATATCGACAAACTTACCTGGCAATAAGTCGGTATGCATTTCCCCGATGGTTTTTGTCACGGATAAATACAATCAATCCGTTAATATTAAAAAAAAAGACCGCACTGTATTAAAATGCGGTCTTTACATGAGGTCGGGAGCGGATTCGAACCGCTGTACGAGGTTTTGCAGACCTCTGCCTAGCCGCTCGGCCACCCGACCTTGATATGCGGGTGCAAAGTTAATACTATTTTTTGTAAAATAAAAATTTTTTAGATGTGGATTAATCGGATAGTTTTATTTTATGACATTGACAAGTAAAAACTATAAGTTGATAACTGCAAACCTCAATGTTGTAGTAGCGTATCCACAGCATATCAAACAGAAGCCCAAGTGTAAGTCAGATCGTAAAGATGCTAAGTGGCTATTTACCTTGGCAAATAATGGTTTGGTATGTAAATCCTTTGTGCCAGATGAGTTACATTATTCGTTCAGAGAGTATTGTCGGATCAGAGACAATTACTGTAACCGTATCACATTACTCAAGGTATGTTGGAACAGAAAATTGGATAAACGGGCCTGGCATCAATGCGGAAGCTGCGACATGGCTGGGAGAAAGAAAAAATCTCAGCATTTGGTATCGAAACCATGTCACCTGGAGTACCTAAAGTATCCAACAAAGAAGTACATCAAATTTGTGGTGAGATGGGATTTACACTATGAAAACATGATCAACCTTGATAAATTACTGAACCGTGGTCGTTTCCGATTTATTGCACTGCCTCTTAAAATCAGAGGTGGCACAGGATCACCTGTCAGAGCAGTAGCTGTTTTTGAGTAAAAAAAAATATAACTACACTAAGAATTAGAAAACCTTTGAATCGTATAATCCACCATAATGATATATATTTGTAGTAAAATGGCGGAATATGTATGATATCAGTTTAATATTATTACATTTCAAAAGCTTAAAAATAAATGCCGGAAATCATTGACCTTAGTCAGGAAATATATGACGGAATGCCTGTGTACAAAGTACTTCCACAAGTAAAAATAGGGATACATGCTACGCATGAGGAATGGGAAGGAGATGAAAATGCCTTGACCAAAACACCCAGTGTACTAAAAATGGAAATGGGCGAACATACAGGTACACACGTTGATGCATTAAGCCATATGGGTATAAGATATGCCGGACAATCTATTGACACCATGCCGCTTTCGATGTTTTATACGGAAGGTATTTGTTTGGATTTTAGGCATAAAGAGCTTTCCACGATGATATCATCTGCTGAATTGGTAGCTTCTGTACAAAATTCAGGATTAACCATTAAAAAGGGAGATACTGTTCTGATTTGTACTGATCATTATTCACGATATTATGGTACAGAACATTGGATAAACGGGCCTGGCATCAATGCGGAAGCTGCGACATGGCTGGGAGAAAGAAAAATCTCAGCATTTGGTGTCGAAACCATGTCGCCTGGAGTACCTAAAGTATCCAACAAAGAAGTACATCAAATTTGTGGTGAGATGGGATTTACACACTATGAAAACATGATCAACCTTGATAAATTACTGAACCGTGGTCGTTTCCGATTTATTGCACTGCCTCTTAAAATCAGAGGTGGCACAGGATCACCTGTCAGAGCAGTAGCTGTTTTTGAGTAAAAAAAAATATAACTACACTACGAATTAGAAAACCTTAAAAGCAATGGCTGTGGTTATATCTGTGATTTCAAATTTTAATGCAGTCATAAATGGCTTGATAGTTTTCATTTTTTCGGCAGATAAGTCATCCATGAATTGTTCATACGTCGAAAAAAGCAATTTTTTTATATTTTCGACTGAGTCATGTTCATAATATTTATCTGGTTTTGAGCCAGGTCTGAATTCTTTAAACATTTCATCCGGGACAGACATTGGAATATAGGTCAACCCATAAGTCAACATCTGCTGCACGACTATAATATGACCACAATTCCAAATTATATTATTATTAAAGCCATCAGGTATTTTATTGACTTGTGCGGTTGTAAGATAATCAAGCATCTTCTTACAAGCTTTTCTGTTTTGCAATATTATACTCAGATTTGGATTCATTGTTGTCAATTTTTGTTTTTAGTTAATTTTTCTGCTGACTGAATAACCATTGGAGCAATTCTGGTTCTCTGATAGCTCTATTCCAGACATCATGGCCTCCATCCGGATATTCTGTATATTTTGGATCGGCTCCGACATTTTTTAGTGCATCCACCAGATCTCTTGAAAACTGTGCAGGAACCACAGTGTCTTTGGCACCGTGAAAAATCCATAATGGTACATTTTTGTAATTTGCCACTTTTTGCAGATCTGCGCCACCACATACAGGTACTCCGGCAGCGACAAGTTCGGGACGTCGACTTATGAGGTCTAATGTCCCGAAACCACCCATCGAAAGGCCTCCGATATAAATTCTTGATTTGTCAATATACGGGTCTTTCAGTAATTTTTCTATCAACGTGATCACGCCAGACATAGAAGGTGTCACTTTACCGCCATTTATGATTTCCCATTTTTCTCTTTTGATAGGTGCCCAATAGCCATCCTTTGGGCACTGAGGAGCAACAACAACACATGGAAATTTACTTTGTGTGATATCAGAAGCAAGATAGGGGGCCACATGTATGAGTTGGGATACATTGTCATCACCCCGCTCTCCTGCACCGTGCAACCAAATGAAAACAGGCACTTTAACCTCACCATAAATTTTAGGATAAAAGATATTATAAGGAAGTTCCCAACCAGATTCGGTTTTTATTTTTCGGGCCGACAATCCCGCATGTTTTACTGTAGCGCAGCTGGTTACAAAAAGAAGAACCAAAATAAAAAAACAGTTTTCTGTTTTCATACGAATTTATTTAAAATGACTAAAAATACTTTTCTGAAATAAGATAATTTTGAACATAATCCGTTATGCCGTCTTCAAGAGACCAAAATTCTTTGGTATATCCAGCCTTTCTCATTTTATCCATAGTTGCTTCTGTGAAATATTGATATGTGTCTCTGATGTCTTCGGGAGTTTCCACAAATTCAATGTTGCTTTTTAATCCTAAGGCTTCAAATGTACTTCCGGCAAGATCCAGAAATGTGCGTGCTTTTCCGGTGCCAAAGTTATAAATGCCATTGTCGGTTTCTGGATTATTCAAAAAAAACAAAAGCATGTCCAGGATATCTCGGATATATATAAAATCTCTGCTCTGATGCCCGTCAGCAAAATCCGGTCTATGAGATTTGAAAAGCTTCATTTTTCCTGTCGATCTGATTTGATGAAAGGTGTGAAATACTACTGATGCCATCCTGCCTTTATGGTATTCATTGGGACCATAGACATTAAAAAATTTGCAGCCTATCCAGAAAGGTGGTTTTTTTTCCTGTGCTAAGGCCCAAAGATCAAACTGATGTTTGCTGTCTCCATATGGATTTAATGGTTTAAGCTGAACAATGCCTTCATGATGGTCATTGAATCCAAGGCTGCCATCTCCATATGTTGCCGCACTTGATGCGTATATCAAGGGTATTTCCTTTTCAGCACATACATTCCAGATACGCTTACTATAGCCAAGATTAAGCGACTCAAAAATAGTCCAATCCATCAAAGTAGTGTCCGTTCTGGCACCAAGATGAACTACTGCATCGACTTTTTGAGAGGACTTCTCAAACCAATCTAAAAAAATATCTCTGTGCATCCATTCTCTTACAGCTTTGCCGTCAGTATTTTTATCTTTATACAGTTTATAGAAATCATCCACTACAACGACATCTCTATTAAAACCGGATTCATTCAGTATTGTAAGAAAACAAGAACCTATAAAACCTGATACTCCTGTGAGAATTACCATTTCTTTTCAAATTGATATAAGCACAAAGATAGCTTTTTGAAAAGAAATCCCATAAAAAGAGATGGTATTGAATATATTTGCATGTAATTTAAAATAGCAGACAATTTATGATCAAACATCGTTTTTACAGGCATCTGATTGTGATCATTATACTATCATCATCATCATTCCATTTTGCCTTTTCACAAGAACTGAAGGAAAGGACAAAATCTGTAAGATTGGGTGATCAGACTGTCTATCTCAAAATCTTTGAGAAGCCGGGAAAAGACATTGTTTTTGCCCATGTGCATGAAAATGAAGTTGCGGCCCTTGAAGCCGGAAAACAAATCCTTGCAAAACATGGTGGTAGATTAGTTACGCTCATGCATTCTTCAGATGGTACAAAAAACAGAAATGTCACATTCACTCATGCAAAGACAACGTATCAATTTGATCCAAATCGTATATATTCTGTTGATGACAAGGTATTATTCAAAACCATCCGAATTATAAAAGGAAATGGGAAAGTTGATCAAAATGTAATCGACATCGTAAAAAACCTGGCTACTCAGATTTGGGGAGAAATGCATGATTTACCCTATATTGTAGCCATACACAATAATAAAAACACCCCGGCAGAAGTAAAAACCAAATGGCTATTCTGGCATAGGCTGGAACCTGAATCTTACAGTGTCAATTCGTACATTAAAAGTTTTGATCAGTCGGGCGAAAGCAATAAGTCTTGTTCGGATATTTACATCAATCCTATGGTCAATAACAGTGAGTTTTTTATAGTAACTGAAAGAAACGATTTTAAGATGCTATCTGAAAAAAGATATACGGTAGTACTACAAAACGACAATCCAGTGGATGATGGCTCTATGTCCGTATATGCATACAGAAAAGGTAAGCGCTATGTCAATGCAGAAGCTAAAATGGGTCGGGTGAAAGAACAAATAGAAATGCTTGAGATATTACTGAAATAATAAATAAGCAATATTCTCACTTTACTTTATTAAAAAACATCAAACAACTTCAGATCATGCGGATAATTTTTATTTTTACCTTAGTGTACCTGACCGCTTTTTCGGCTTTTGCACAAGTAGATATTATAAATCTCTTATCTGTTCCATTTCCCTCCAATCTCATAGGATCAGGAGACGGTAATACGATTACCTGGGTATTCAATGACAAGGGAGAAAGAAATATTTTTATAGCAAAAGCTCCGGATTTTGAAGCTAAAAATCTGACTTCATTTGTCGGAGATGAAGGTCTGGAAATAAGTAATCTGCAACTTTCCAAAAATGGCAGCCATTTGGTTTTTGTAAGAGGAAATGCTCCAAACAGTAAAGGAGAGCCCGCCAATCCAGCTCAATTAATGACTTCTGCTGATAGGATGATCTGGATTGCTGACTTAGTGACAGACAGTCTTCAGAAAATCGGAAATGGTACATCTCCTGCATTTTCTCCGGATGGATCAAAACTCATATATTTAAATAAGGGAGAAGTCTGGCAATCACCTGTCGGGAAAAAACCGGAAACTGTCAAACTGTTTTTTTTAAGAGGCGGAGTGCAGAGTCTGAGATGGTCACCGGATGGATCTAAAATAGCCTTTGTTGCCAATAGAGGGGATCATTCTTTTATTGGCTATTTTGATATTAAATTTAATAAAGTAATGTATGTCGACCCTTCTATTGATGTAGACAGTGAGCCAGCATGGAGTCCTGATGGCTTGAGTTTGGCTTTCATCAGATCTCCGTTTGAAAAAGATAAATTACTTTTTGCACCAAAACGGCAAGGACATCCCTGGTCTATCAGAATTCACAACATTGAAACCGGAGAAACCAAAGAAATCTGGAAAGCCCAGCCTGGACAAGGAAGCGTCTTATATGGTGAACTTCCTGTCAATACCAGTAAACTTATTTGGGCAAAAAGTAATCAATTGGTCTTTCCTTGGGAACAAAACGGTTGGCAGCAGCTTTATGCTTTGGACATCAATACCAAGAAAGTAAAACATCTCTCACACGGTGAAGGAGAAGTTGAAAACGCAGAAATTTCACCGGATCTTTCCATGCTTTATTATACTACCAATATAGGTGATATCGATAGGAGACACATCTGGAAGTACGACTTCAATACTAATCTTTCCACGCAAATCACCACAGAAAATATAGAATGGTCGCCTGTCCATACTTCTCAGGGTCTTGCATATTTATATTCAACATCCACCAAACCTGCCTGGCCTGCCATTATGAAAAACAATGGAATGACAGAAGATCTTGCAAAGAAATCGTTCCCGCAATCGTTTCCTAAATCAGGATTGGTTATACCAACTGCAATCAAGATCACTGCAACTGATGGAATGAAAGTACCTGCGCAACTATTTGTACCGGCGACAAAAAAGGAAGGTGACAAACGCCCAGCAGTTATATTTCTGCACGGTGGTTCGAGAAGGCAGATGTTGTTGGGATTTAATTATGGACAATATTACTCGCATGCATACGCGCTAAATCAGTATTTTGCCTCCAAAGGATATATTGTCATATCATTAAATTTCAGGAGTGGAATAGGATATGGGCTCAACTTCAGAGAAGCTGAAAATTATGGAGCCACAGGAGCAAGTGAGTTTTATGATGTTTTAGGTACCGGATTATATCTGAAGAGCAGAGAGGATGTGGATCCTGACAAAATCACACTTTGGGGTGGTTCATATGGAGGATATCTTACCGCTATGGCTTTATCCCGTGCTTCTGATCTCTTTGCCTGTGGCGTGGATATACACGGTGTACACGATTGGAATGAAGGTATCCGCAATTTTGTTCCATCATACGTTCCTGAAAAAATGCCTGATTTTAAGGCACTTGCATTCAGATCATCACCTGAACACTCTGTCGATGGCTGGAAGTCACCAGTGCTTTTTATTCATGGAGATGATGATCGCAATGTCAATTTTACAGAAACGGTGCGCATGGCAGAGTTGCTGAGAAAAAAGAATGTGTATTTTGAGCAATTAGTGTTACCTGATGAAGTGCATAGCTTCTTATTACATAAAAACTGGCTAAAGGCTTATGAGGCCACCTTTGAGTTTATGGAAAGAATGCTGAAAAAGAAGTAATGCATTATATCAGTATATCCGATGGCTGCAGTTTGCACCTGCGATCCTATAATTTATGAATCAGTCTATCACCTGACAGGTTTAAATTCAATATCGGATTGAACATTTTATGTTATAAGGGATTGAAGTTACAGACTTCGACCGTCTTGGGGAAAAATATGGACACGATTTTCGATGTGCTTAGAAAAAGAATGTTTCTTATTAATAGTCCAATAAGAAGAAATTCAGTTAGTTAGAAATGCGACATAAACGCTAAGACCTATAACCCGTTATATTAAGAAATTAAAATATCAGAATTTCTTGGGTACAAAATCATCTGTATTGATAATCATAGCGGAATTACCTGTTGCTTTGATTACAAATAGTTTTTCACTTTGAGCAAACATTTCACTTCCACTGTCAGCTCTCAGGAAAGCAATTGCGCCATACACCGTATAGTTTTTGTACTCATCCAACCAAACTCTGACTTGTTTAAGTTTTTGTACAAAAGCTTTTACATCTTGCGTTTTTAATGTAGTTTTTACTTCCACGATGACTATTTCGGTGCCATTGTGGGCTATTATGTCAAACTCATAATTATTCCCTTCATAAACACCTTTTCTGCGCATAGAAGTATCATGAACATTGATACCTTTTGCTTGGAGTAATTTTATTAGATCACCCTCTACAAGACTTTCCATTAGTTTTCCCCATTGTCCTTCGAATAGATCAAAAGCAGCTTTTATTCTTTTGTCCGTTTCTTTAAACTTAATATCGGTTTCCTTTTGAGAAAGTACCAATTCTTTTAGCAATTGTTTTATTTCTTGTATTTCGACTTCCATGCTTTCACTATTACGAAATACAAACAATCATTAGAAAATAAAAGTTTCATAGGCGGAATTGAATATTTGTGACTTACCACTTTTTAGAAACAACACTTTATGTTTTATCCTTTAGGTCACAAATAAATCATCATTGTAGTAAAGAAAGGTTACAAGGATACTTGGATGAATACCATTTTAGATATAATAAGATGAACAATATGGACTCGATTTTCGACATGCTTATTAAAAGAATGGTTCTTAATAGTCCAAGAAGAAGAAATTCAGTGAATTAAGTAATTAGAAATGCGACCTAAAACCTAATACTTATAAAAAATTGATTTCTACTGCATTGATGATCAAACGGTTTCTTTTAGGAGTAGAGTAAAAAAAGGTTGACTAACATAAAATATTTGTTTTCTGAGTAGACTCAATTACTCTCCTGAAGAAAGAAACTTTTCAATGTCAGGATATTGGGCACTAAGTTTTATGAGGTCGAGTCTGCTCACCAAGGTACCCTTGTGGTATGGCATAATCCGAGCCTTTTCAAAACCTTTGGTTCTAAGAAAACTTTGCATTTTTAAAGCATCATCATAAGATGTGTAATTCCCCATAGTATATGTATAAGATTTGTCAGCAAGACCTTTTTCTACAATGATGTCATTACTTAAACTCAAGACTTCATTTTTTAGCATCTGAACCACATTGGCAAAGTGAACCCTGAAAGTTACAACCTGATTGTTGGTGATAAAATTATCCCATAAACTATCCCTGTATTGGCCTGCAACAGCCGGAAAGTCATACATGATTTTCAGGTTTGTATCTTCCGAATGCAAAATATTTAAATCAATCCTTCTGTTGGTACGACCGGCAAGAGTAGAAGGAATATTATTGATAAACGGTGCGGCAACAGGATAGTTAGCTCCGCATCCAAACATGTGAATACGTCGCTCATTTATCCCTGATTTTGCAAGAAATTCTGCTGCTTTTTCTGCTCTTTTTATTGAAAAATAGAGATCAAATTCTTTTTTTCCGTCTGATGTAAAATGGCTGAAAAGCTGAACTTTTAACTCAGGATAAATCAGCATCAGATCAGCCAAAGATTTTAAACTATTTTGATTAAAAGTATTTAAGACATCTTCGTCCTGGGCAAAATATATGGGTTTGCAAACAAAATCCCTTTGTGGTATAGCTGATTTTTGTGCAGTCTCAATGGGTACATTTACATCGGTGGAGGACAGATTGTTTTCAAAAACTGAAATAAATGCAGGGTTTTCCACAGTTTCCAGCATACCGGTGATCTGCTCTTTGAAATATGCCGTATAGAGGTCCTTGCCTCCATACCCTTCTGCTCTGTCTGAAGCAAAAAGTGCAAACATACCATCATGTGATACTTCCACATCAATATCGTTTCCCGGGCTATTGATCGGATATCCTGAGTTAGAAACCTGATCCAACTTTCCATCAGGTGTAAAGGTGGCTGAGAAAATATCATATCCACCATACGTTTCGGTTTTATCTGAAGAAAAGTACAGTACAGATCCATTTTTTATTAAAAAGGGAGCGATTTCATTGGCGGAAGTATTGATGGGATATCTGAAATTGACAGGTGTTTGCCAGATATTATCTTTTTTTAAAGTATAGTAAATATCGTAGCCACCTTCACCCTCTTCTTTGATCGATGAAAAAAGTATAAGACTGTCATTAAATATAAACAAGTCTTTATCTCCTTTTGAAGCGTTAAATGGAAATCCATTATTCATTTCTGATAATTGCGATGGAATATTCTCTACATTGAAAGTATCAGTAAATAAGACACACTTAGATGCTTTATTACATTTTGTATAAAACAACACCGAACCATCCTGACTGAAATCCTGTAAAATATCATGTTGAGGTGAGTTCTTCAATGCACCAAAAGTCAGGACTGAAGACCAGTTGCCATTTATCAAATCTACCATATACATATCAGATGAATAATGTCCACGCAAAACATCAGATAGTCCGTCAACATTTCTTAGTCCTCCCGTAGTACCTTCCCGGGCCGATGAAAAATAATATCTTTCCGGTCGTGTTGGACTCTGTGCCGGACCAAATTCATCAAATCTTGTATTGACATCTGACCCTAAATTTTCGACATAAGCATTTTGCTGTCTGTATTTATAATTGGCAGCATATCCACATTTTTTTATTTTAAGGATGATTTCATTCCATTCAGGCGATGAACTATTAAGCGTGTTGAGGTAAGTTTTAAAAAACTTAGCCGCTTCTGTATATTCATACTTTGCCATATAACACATGGCTATGTATTTGTATCTTTTATCGTCAAGAGATTTTAGTTTTTCAGCAGCAACCATGTCTTTTATACAGCCATCCGGATTATTGGTGTTAAGATGGCACAATCCTCTTTTTATAAGAAGCTGAGGGTCTTTTTCTGTTTTTTTGTAAGCATCAAACTCCTTAATTGCATCATAATATCTTCCTGCTTCAAAGTACAACAAAGCCTGCTGCTTGTGGTCAGACTGAGCAAAACCAAGCTGAAAAACCAGAGTAAACACTGAAGTAATAATGATATACTTTAATTTCATATTGCTGTGTTCTTATCAAATTTTTCGAGATAATCTGAGATTCTCTTTAAGAAAGCTCCACCCAGAGCACCATCTACGATCCTGTGATCATAAGATAGTGATAAAAACATGAGTTGTCTTATGGCAATTACATCCCCAAATTCTGTTTCGAGTACGGCAGGTTTTTTACAAATGGCTCCTGTCGCCAGTATCGCAACTTGTGGCTGGTTGATGATAGGTGTACCCATAAGATTGCCAAAAGTTCCCACATTTGTAACTGTAAACGTGCCATCTTTTATTTCTTCGGGTTTCAACCTGTTTTCTCTCGCCCTGAGGGCAAAATCATTGACTTTTTTGGCCAGCCCGGACAGACTCAGCAAATCCGCATTTTTGACTACCGGAACTATAAGATTGCCACTGGGCAATGCAGCTGCCATACCGATGTTGATATCTTTTTTTACAAGAATCCTGTTACCGTCAAGTGAGATATTGACCATAGGAAAATCCTTGAGTGCCCTGACTACAGCATCGATAAACAAAGGTGTGAAAGTCAGATTTTCTCCATACTTTTCCTTAAATTTGTTTTTATTTTTTTCTCTCCACTGGACGAGATTGGTCACATCTGCTTCGACAAAAGAAGTGACATGAGGAGATGTTTGTTTGGACATCACCATGTGGTCAGCTATGAGCTTTCTCATACGATCCATTTCTACTATATCGACATTTCCTGAAGTGGTGACGGACTTTTTACCTTCTCCTTGGTTTTGCTGTGTTGGTTGAGAAAAAGTAACTGACGACAAAACATTAGTATCTCTCTTTCCCAGATAGGAGATGATGTCGTACTTTGTCAATCTTCCGTTCGCCCCTGTGCCGGAAATTTTATCCAGTTCTTCCACCGGGATTTTCTCTTCTTTTGCCATACTCCTGACAAGTGGCGAGTAGAATCTTTGCTCAGAATCGTGATCTCCCTCACCAGTTATTGATTTTTGTTCCTGATTTTGGATATTTTTTTCTTGTACTTTAATGTCTTCTACCGATGGTGGTAAGATCATTTTTTCTGCCATCAGGTTGTCATCGGGGGCCACTTGTATATCAGAGGCAATTGAAACGGCCTCGGATGCAGGACTTGGGCTTATGATAGCATTTATGTCAGTTTCAATAATGGCAATCACTTTTCCCACATCGACAACAGCGTCTTCTTTGTACAAAATTTCAGTAATTTTTCCATCAGACGGAGAGGCAACTTCTGAATCAACTTTGTCAGTGGCTATCTCAAGTATTACTTCGTCCATTTTGACCGGATCGCCGGCTTTTTTACGCCATTTTAATATAGTGGCATCAGTTATACTTTCTCCCATTTTGGGCATGATCAACTCTATTCTGGCCATCTTAAAACTTCAGGTTAGTATATTAAAAGACAAAAATACAATTATTATTGTCAGTTTGGGACAGTTTTCAGCAGTTTTTCATTTCTGAGGTGTCAAGCCATTGGTTGAGACGACCTTTGTTTCATTTACGAAAAATTGTCAATATCACTTTTCTTTGAAAAAGACGATTTTAGATATTGTACAATCACATCTGTAAATCTTTTGTGACCGTCCTTCACGTAATCAAGATACGGATTCTTTCAGTTCGAGTTCCATCAGATGAAACAACATGACCGATCATCACTCCATCAATTCTGGCATAGAGGAGGTCTTATTTGATAAATTGTATTAAATTAAAAATTAAACAGTTATTGACCAATTGGTCATCTGAAAAATAAACTGCGTCAGTAATTCGTACTCACCCCATCATCCTTGACCAAGCCAACCTAATCAGTACCAGAAAGCCTATAAAAAACAGGATAAACTGATAGAAAGGCATGTAAGTAAATACAAAAATATGGGTCTTCTCCAGTATCCACATCATAGATATGAGTATAGTGATGATAAAAAACAGGCTTCCTATTTTATCAAAGCCCGGGACATCCTTGAGGCTTACATTCTTTTTGATCAACCATAAGGTGATCAGCATACAGATGATCGGCAATACTTGTGTAAAGAGATTGGTCTGCATCACCGGTTGCCTTTCAAATAAAAACATGTAAGCATTGAGCGTGAGGGCAAAGATACCTGGTATACAAGCCAGATAAACGAGGGCAGTATACATGTATTTCCATGGAGAAAGATGACCCTCGCCGCTACCAAAGATGATGGCCAGAAAAGCCGTGAATGGCAAAGCAAAAAAATAAAAAAGAACAATAGAAGGCTGCTGCGATACTACTTCAAAAAATTGACCAAGAGTCATGACTTTGTCTTTACTTTTGTGATAAAACTATACTTTCAAAAATGGTAGAGCACAGACTTGAGCTTCCAGCATTTTTTTGCCGGCCTGAACAAATATTTTTGTCCCCTGTGTGCTGAAAGCAGTCGGAATATAGCCCATTCCGATCGGCATATCCAGAGAAGGAGCTTGTGTTCCGGATGTAACAACGCCGATTTCGTTTTCATCGCTGTCAAATATCAGGTAACCATGCCGGGGCACACGACGTTCTTCCATGGTAAAGCCAACCAGTTTTTTTGAAAGGCCTCTTTCTTTTAATGATAACATAAGATCCACTCCATTAAAAGGATGAAGTTTTTTCAGTTTTGTGATCCAACCCAGGCCTGCTTCTAGTGGTGATGTTGTATCATCTATGTCATTGCCATACAGACAATAACCCATCTCAAGTCTAAGTGTATCCCTTGCACCAAGGCCACATGGCTTGATATCAAATTCGCTTCCTGCTTCCATCACAGCATTCCAAAGAGCTTCAGTATTTTCATTGGCTACATATAGTTCAAAGCCGCCACTGCCGGTGTATCCTGTGGCTGAAATCAGCACATTGTCGATACCGGCTATCTTTCCTTTGGTAAAATCATAGTATTTTATTGCGGATAGATTGATGTCTGTAAGTTTTTGCAGTGTTGCTATGGCTTTAGGACCTTGTACGGCAAGCAGACCGGTCTTTTCAGAAATGTCTATGAGCCTGGTATCAAATTGATTGAATCCCGAGATCCAGTTCCAGTCCTTTTCGATATTGGAAGCATTGACTACCAGCATGAAAGCCAGCTCGCCTTCATTGCACATATCTTCTCCAAGTCTGTACACCAGTAGGTCATCAACTATGCCACCAGTGAGATTGGGCAGACAACTATATTGTGCCTCACCTTTTCCAAGTTTGGATGCATCATTGCTCGTCACTTTTTGTACAAGATCCAGAGCCTCTTTTCCTTTTACAATAAATTCACCCATGTGTGACACATCAAATATGCCAACATTGTTTCTTACGCTGTGATGTTCGTCAGTGATGGATGTGTATTGTATAGGCATATTGTATCCTGCAAAATCGGCCATTTTCGCTCCGAGAGATTCATGGATATGTGTGATCGGTGTGTTTTTCATGGTGAATATTTAATAGCCCAAAGATATAAGATTCAGGTTTGAATTTGTAAAGTTTTCATAAAAAAGAAAAGTAACAAAACTTAAAGTACGTTTGATGGTAAAAATTGTGAATAGTCCCGAATCAAAAAGAATATCAAATGTACGCCATATTGGCAGATTGTAATATAATAATATAATAATAATATGCCATAATGGCAGTTTGCATACTACAATAACCGTCAAAAAGGCCTTCCAAATGGCGTGGAACATAAATTGTACAGGGAAATGTGTAGTCTTAATTTATAAAATTTTTAAAACATAAAAACAATGACAAATATAGTATTCAAACCTTTATGTAAGCATCCTTCCAATGACTTCAACAGAGTTTTGGGAGGTTTATTCAACTCGCCTTTACACAGCTTAATGGATGAAAAGAAGACAGTGACATCTCCTGTATATGCAAATGTGAAAGAGACAGAGCAAGAATACAGTATATCTCTTGCTGTACCTGGATATGAAAAATCTGAAATAGAAATTTTTCTGGACAAGTCAAAACTTACCATAAAAGGTAAAAAGGCGACAAATGGTGAAGTTAAATTTTCTACCAGAGAATTTGATTTTTCAAATTTTGAAAGAACTTTTTATCTTCCGGAAAACGTACAAACAGAAAAAATTGAAGCAAGATCAGAAAACGGAATCCTGAACATCCACATACCAAAAGCTGAAGTAAAAACAGCCATCAATATCACAGTAAAATAATATTTGTTAACCATTAAAACCTTAATATCATGAATATCGTAAAAGTAAATCCATTCTTGCAGGGCAAATCGTTCACTAATTTGTTGGACGATGTATTTAATCGCAGTATTTCAGATCTTGTAGGTTCTGATTTTGCAGTCACTACTCCTTCAGTCAATGTGTCTGAAGACAATGAAAATGTGGTACTTGAAGTAGCTGCACCAGGTCTTGATAAAAAAGACTTTAATATTACTGTTGAAAAAGATCAATTGATCATTTCAGCTACAAAAGAAGCTCAGGCTGAAGATAAAGAAGAAGGAAAATGGACCAGAAAAGAGTTCAATTATCAATCTTTCAAAAGATCATTTCACCTTTCGGACAAAATCGAAACTGACAAAATTGAAGCGGAATATAATAATGGCATTCTGAAGCTTGTACTTCCCAAAAAAGAAGAGGCTAAACCTAAAGCTCCTGCCACCATCGACATCAAATAATAGGCCGATATCATATAAAAGGGCTGCTACACATGTAACAGCCCTTTTTCTTTTGTGCCGAAGGCGGGACTTGAACCCGCACGACTCGCGTCACACGCCTCTGAAACGTGCGTGTCTACCAGTTTCACCACTTCGGCCTGAAAGCTTGCAAAAGTAAAAATTATATTGTTTGAAACCTATTATTCGGAAAATTTCTCACATTATTTTTAATAAACTATTGACAAGTTGTAAAAGTGTGTTATCTTTGTGGGATATTTCTACAATTATTAATTTTTTAACGTCTAAAAATTTAAGCGCTTATAGTCTAAACTCTACACTAAAATAAGAAAATTTATTAATCCGTAAATCATAGTGTAGGTATGCAGCTTAAGATGTTAAACGATCAGGAACTTGTTTCCAGTTATCTTAGTGGTAATCAATCAGCTTTCGAAGTTCTTTTAAACAGGTATAAGGATAAAATTTATACTTCAATTTATCTGTTTGTAAAAGATACTGAGTTGGCTGAAGATATTTTTCAGGATGTATTTATAAAAATTATTGATACCCTGAAAAAAGAAAAATACAATAATGAAGGAAAGTTCCTTCAATGGGCTATGCGTATTGCATACAATATGTGTGTAGATCATTTCCGCAAATCCAAAAGAATGTCCAAAATCTCCAATACTGAGACTTTTGATATCTTCAGTGTTTTGGAATGTAAAGATGATCATATGGAAAAATCCATCATCAAGAGTCAGGTACACACTAAAATTCGTGATCTTATCGACCAACTTCCTGATGAGCAGAGAGAAGTAGTCATCCTGCGGCATTATGCGGATATGAGCTTTAAAGAAATATCCATGATGACACGAGTAAGTATCAATACTTCTCTGGGTAGAATGAGATATGCTCTGATCAATCTCCGAAAAATGGTTACAGAAGAAGAGATGGTAATACAGTGATTTCTGCCTTTTATCAATAAAAATATAGCAGAATTTGTGTTTTGAAGACAAAAAGGATAAAATCTTAAAAATAAGCTTAAAAAAATAAGCCAATAAATTAGTGTTTGTCATAAAAGGAGTGGTAATTGAAGTATTATCGCTCCTTTTTATTTGAAAAATTTCTAATATCACATAATGGTATTTGTACTGCATCGAGCCATTATTAGATCCTTCACTTCTTAAAAGTCTAAATTTTTCTGCAATCGGTTCCTCAATCGATGTATTTATTAATCAACCATATATTTTTTGGTAAAAAAGCTATATATCCCAAGATAAATAGAATTTTATATATATATTTTATTCAACTACTATCTTCAGAATGCAGTTTAGCAATATTATATAACGGATAATCAAACAACATTAGACTTATATTTTACTTTATGTTAAATTATTAATAAAATATTTATATGAATTTTACTTATTAATGATTAACAATTTATAATTTTACGAAATTATACTTAAAATAATTTGTGTATTTAGAAAGTTTGATTTTAAAAATCTTATTTTTCAATAAAGAAAAATCAAATTTGTTTTACTCTCAAATATATTTTGACTATAAAATACAAGGTACTGAACCTTGTGATGAGTATTTTTTATTGAGTCAGTGTCGGTTTGTACTTGAATTATAACAATAAACCCCAATGAAACGCCTCGGCATTAAGGAATTAGCAAAATTGCTTTCGCTTAACCCTTCTTCTGTATCCAGAGCTTTGTCAGACCACCCTGACATCAAGCCTGAAACCAGAGAAAGGGTAAAGGCCGCGGCCATAGAGTTTAATTATCAACCTAACCTACACGCCAGATTTTTCAGAAAAAGAAGCTCAGGTCTTATTGCGGTTATATTACCATCCTACAATATGTTCTTTATCCCCAACTTGTTAGATGGCATAAATGAACATCTAAAAAATGAAGGCTATGGAATGATTGTATTTTTTTCGAATTTAGATTTAAATAAAGAAAAAGAAATCATTAATCATTGTATGAGCTGGTTGGTAGATGGCGTGATTATTGGTTTGGCCTCCAGTCATACAGATCATTTGAGACAATTAACTGATGCGGGAATTCCATTTGTGATTATTGATAATTCCAGTGATTATGTTGATCCTTATTCAACCGTGTCTATTGACAACAAAGCTGCAGCTTATCGTGCAACTGAATACCTTATAAAAAAGGATAAAAAGAATAT
Source organism: Saprospiraceae bacterium (assembly GCA_016718205.1). Classification (GTDB taxonomy): domain Bacteria; phylum Bacteroidota; class Bacteroidia; order Chitinophagales; family Saprospiraceae; genus OLB9. Next base: position 107,521 of record JADKEB010000012.1, on the reverse strand, counting down.
ACTGGGAGTTTTTGGGTCTCAAAATCATATTAAAACCCAACAAAGGCTTGATGGATTTAAATTGTGTCTATTGGATCATAATGTGACGTTTTCGGAGTATGATATTGTATATAATGAACCCGACTTTAACAAGCTTGAAAATAAATTGAGAAGCACCCCTTACAATGGAATCTTTATTATGAATGACGAGTTACTTTTAAGTACTTATCCGATTCTTTTGAAAAACAGACAGATTCCAGGAAATATAAGCATTATTACTATCAGTGATGGGGTTTTACCAATACAGCTGTTTCCTAAAATTTCGCATATAAGATATTCGGGCTATGAGTTAGGTATTATTTCTTCTGCATTTCTTCTTAAATATGTAAAAAAATTAAAAAGTCATTCCGAAATTGAACATCTTTATGCTAGTTCGGAATTAGTGGAATTTGATCCGGATTAGGTTATTGACAAAACTACATTTTATGATTAAGCGCATAAAATATAAACCATCAGACCAATACTTTTGTGCATATTTAAGAATTAAGACTCCTTAGTAATAACAGGATGATAATACTTTTCTTATCTTTGGAATCATTACCGAATTTAAGTTATGCATTTAGACATCAATCTTCTTATTACTTATGGAGCAATTGCCAAAAAATACAAGAAAGGAGATTTTATTTTTTACGAAGAAGATACCTGCCGATATTATCACCAGATATACGAAGGAAAGGTGAAAATGTGTAACTATAATGATGAAGGCAGAATGTTTATCCAAGGAATTTTTGGTCCAGGTCAAAGTTTTGGGGAGCCACCAGTTTTTATTAATGAAGTGTATCCTGCATGTGCTCAGGCTGAAACTGACTGTATCATATATATCCTGACAAAAGATACTTTGGTGAAAATATTGAGAGATTATCCTGAAATTGCCCTTGAGTTTGTGACTGGATTTGCCAGGAGAATTTACGATAAGGCCTCAACAAATAAAAACATCCTCAGTCCTCATCCTGAAGAAAGGATTACAGGATTTTTAAAAAAATATAAAAAAGATCAGAATCAAAGCAATGGTAAAATCCTGATTCCTTTTACCAGGCAACAGATCAGTGATTTTCTTGGCTTAAGAGTGGAAACAGTTATCAGGGCACTCATCAAAATGGAAGAGGAAAGAAAGGTTGAGATCAGAAAACATAAATTGTATTATTAATAAGATGGAACAAAGTAAAAAGGAATTTTTTATCAAAGCCGGTCTCATCAACCTTACATTGATAGCATTAATTGGGGCATTGATGCGATATAAAATAGGATTTGAATTTCCTTTTTTTAATCAAAAAAATCTTCTCCACGCACATTCTCATTATGCCTTTGCTGGATGGGTGACACATATTTTGTTTACATTGATGGTTTTATTTCTAAAGAACAATATAACAAACAAGGCCATTTACGATCGTCTGCTTAAGGCTAATCTTATATGTGCAGCTGGTATGCTTATTTCGTTTACTATCCAAGGGTATGGACCAGTTTCCATAACATTTTCGACACTTTCTATCCTTATTGGCTACTGTTTTTCATATTTCTACATAAAAGATTTGAATAACTTGCCAGATCATCCATCAAAAAATTGGTTTAAAGCAGCATTATTATTTAATGTACTGTCATCTTTAGGGACATTTTATCTTGCGTACATGATGGTGACAAAAAACATCAATCAACATTCATATCTGGGATCGGTCTATTTTTATCTCCATTTTCAGTATAGTGGTTGGTTTTTCTTTGCTATCATGGGGCTGATAATAGATAAGTTTGCAGAATTACCGTCTTTCTCGTATGATTCCCAACTTTTTAAAACATTTTTTTCGGCTTGTGTACCAGCATATTTTCTATCCATCTTGTGGGCCAAACTGCCCTGGTATTTATATATTTTACCAGTAGTGGCAGTTCTGCTCCAACTTTGGGGATTATCCATATTGATAAAAAAAGTGAGGACACATTTGAGACAAATAAAATCCGCATGGCCTAAACCTGTAAGATGGCTATTGGGATTAGCATTCTTTGCACTTATAATAAAGCTTTTACTGCAAACTGGTAGTGTCTTTCCCGAGATCAGTAAACTGGCATTTGGTTTCAGATCGATTGTGATAGCTTATTTACATCTGGTATTACTTGCATTTACTACCTTGTTTTTATTAGGCTATTTACTCCTGAATAACCACATCAGACAAAACAAAATATCGGTCATGTCATTGATCGTCTTTAGTGTAGGCGTGTTTGCCAATGAGTTTGTACTGATGATACAAGGCGTAGCATCATTTGCCTATATATTGGTTCCACATCTAAATGAAGTATTGTTTGGAGTTAGCCTTGTCATGTTGTTAAGTATGGTGACACTTATGCTAAATAACTTTAAAGAAGGTAAACACAATTAAAATCCTGCTGAATTATATTTTATTTCTTCATAATTTGCAAAAAATTAAAGCAAAAGAACCACGAAAGTGCATGTATAAAAATTTATTATTGCACTTTTGGCTATAAATGCAACTATGGAAATTTATAATTGCATCGTGGGATCGTCGCAATAATTCTAAAGTATTCTATTTTACTGGAATAACTGGTATTTTTATATACAAAATGGTATAAATACATTTTTGTATTTAAGCATAGTAATTAGTAATTATATGATTATCAAAAGCTTCACCAATGAATTATCATATAATTTTCAATAACACAAATTTCAAATTTCAACCAAAAACACTGTAAACCAACATTTTATGATTGTACTCATAAATTAATTTTGTAGTTCTGGATTACTTTGTGGCATAAAATTAAAAAATCATGACACGAATCATTCAAACTTTTCTTGTAATTACGGTATTTGCTTTTTTATCATGCAAATCATCCACTTCTGAATCATCGGCACCAGCATCATCAGAAGTAACAGCCGCTACTGATGGAGTCGGCCAATCCAATGTAAAAGACGATGTCTCCAATCCAAACATTGTTCAGGTTGCTGTAGGGAGTAAGGACCATACTACTTTAGTTGCGGCAGTCAAAGCAGGAGGATTGGTTGATGCACTTTCCAATGCAGGACCATTTACTGTTTTTGCACCCACCAATGCTGCTTTTGAGAAATTACCTGCAGGTACTGTGGATGGGTTATTGAAGCCAGAAAAAAAGGCAGATTTGGTCAACATTCTCGAGTATCACACTTACGTGGGAGCACTGAGGCCAGACTATTTTAAGGATGGACAATCATATGAACAAGTCAACGGTAAAAAAGTAGATATTGCTGTCAAAGATGGCAAAACATCAGTCAATGGTAGTGAAATCGTGGCATCAATCCAAACTTCCAATGGATGGATCCACGTCATTGGAGATGTATTGCTACCAAAATAATTGCGTTTTAGAACTTTACAAAGAAGATTTCAATTTTTAGGTAAGCCTTGAATCATAATTAAGATTCGAGGCTTTTTTATGCAGATATGGTAACAATAATCAGTATCAGCAATCAGAATGTAAAAAAAAGTAGCATAAAAACTAAAATATAAAGGATAATTATAAACTTCCAACCCCAATGTGAATCCTTTATCCCCATAAAAAAAAGGGAGATCAATATAAACTTTAAACCTGCGACCAATATCAAAAAAATAGTTACATGATCAAACCCTGCAGACTCAACAGAAACAAGAGTCAAAATTATCAATACTATCAATATAAGAAAGTTTGTCGGCTTCATCTCCAGTATAAATAAATCACTGCAAATACCACAACCCAAATCAGATCACACATATGCCAGAAAACAGCTCCTGCTTCTAGGTTTTCCTGATATTGATATCTGTCTTTGAGTGCTTTTTGAAAATAAAAGTAAGTTAAAATAGCTATGCCGAAGACTACGTGCAATAAATGAAACATCGTAATCAGCCAGTAAAAAGTAAAAAAAGCATTGTATGAAATGGTTATACCTGATGATAGTTTCTCACTGTATTCTACCATTTTGATGGCTATAAAAATCAATCCACAGATTATGGTGGCCAATAGGTAAGATTTGTGTTTTTTGTTGTCTTCATGATCTATGACAGTAATAGTTTTTGCCATAAAATATCCGCTTAGAAGTAAAATAACAGTATTTGTTGTACCTGCAATAATATTAAGATCTGCCACTGAATGCCTGAAAACATCCATTTGGGTATGCGCGCTGTTTTTCATCACAATAAGCAATGCAAAAAACACTGTGAGCTCCAGAAACACAATGATCCAAATGAGAATGCCACCAGGCGGATATAAAAAATTAGATCTGAGTTGATTATCCATGATGGATTTTTTCAAATAACCTTACCATAGAAGAAATCAACTCAACAGGAGATGAAAGTATCTGGTAGTGATTTTGACCGAACATTTGTGGCAGATAGTATTTGGCCTGTGCCTCTATAGCCAGGGCATAAGAATTGATATGGCATTCATTGGCTTCACGCAATGCTTGTTTTACATCCTGAACGCCATATTTTCCTTCATACTTGTCGTAGTCATTTGGTTTGCCATCTGAGAGCAGGATGATCCATTTATTGGCTGTTTGCCTGTTTCGGAGCTGAGCAGAAGCATATCTGATTGCACCACCTATACGTGTATAACCCGAAGGCTGCGATGCACCGATTTTCAGTTTTCCTATATGCCATGGCTCATCAAAATCCTTTAGCGATCTGTAGGTAATGTAATTCCTGGTGGAAGAATGGAAATCTGCAACTGAAAAATCAACATTAAACTCATTAAGTATTTCTCCAAAAATAATGGATACCTGCTTTTCCACATCGATAACCCTGTTTCCGGCTGAATAACCATCACTTGACAAACTACTATCCAGCAGTAGCAGAATCGAAAGGTCTTTTTCTTTTTTTTGAGATGATAGATAAATGCGATCTGAAGGTGTCTTGCCTGAATGTACGTCCGCATATAAATCTATGATAGCATCAAGATCAAATTCCTGCCCGTCCGTCTGTCGTCTGATTTGTTTCCTTTTATTGTTATAATTGGTCAGCATTTTACGCATAGCACCGAGCACCTGACCATACTCTTTTATAGTAGTATCGTAATATGAGGCATTTTTCTCTTCGCTCAAGACAGGATATACCTTACAATAATCAATTTTATAAGTTTTGGATCTATAATCCCATTCCGGCAACGAAACAAAGCTGTTTTCTTCGACCCTGTCATTACTCTCTGCAATGGATGTGTTCTCAATAAACTCAGCCTGATATACAGAATGTACCTGATCGTCCACTCTGACGGTAAGTTTCATACTTAGTTCTTCCAGTGCTTCATGATGATCCTTTAGATCATCATCTCCATCAAAATCCCTCCAGGTACCGTTAAATTCTTCAGCAGTTTCTACTTTTTCAAAATTATGAGTAAGTACATAGTCTTCCTGTTGTTTTTTGTCCACCTGGATGCTCCTGATTTCTTCTACAGCCCTTGCTTTAAGGATGGTTTCAGGTTTGACAGATTCTGGTTTTGTAAAAGATGTGGGTGTACCGTTTGCTGTCTTTTTCCCATCAGACGATATGCTGTTTTTCATCCATTTCCCATAGAGCCAGTACAACGGCAGATCTTCAGCTTTTGTATTATTGGCAAGAAAAGTATGCAAGTTTTGATAAATGTCCATCACTTGTGGGTACTCTTCTTCCATGATGCTAAGTACCTTCGTGGAACTTTCTTTAGCTTTGGTTCTTGAGGTCAACAGGTCCGGATCGGCATCAACAGACGACCAGTTGATGGATTGTTTTTGCTGAATGGTCAGATAGACTATTCGGTAAAAATAGTATTTCAGATTATCTTTTGGATCTTCAAATAAGTCCATTGACTTTGGAAGAAAAAAATTAAGGTCCTTATATCCGCCTTCCACTTCCGCGGGAAATATTTCAATGTTGTATCCGGAAAAGGCTCTCGCTATAAGAGTCAACTTTGATACAATGTCCTGAAGATGCACTCTTCTGAAAGCCAATGGATCTTTCTCCCTATTTCTTTTCTTGAAATATTTAGAAAATTTGGTAAAAAGAATTTCGTCCAGATCCATTTGAACTTATTGTATTAATTTATTTATCATTATTATATCAGCAAATCGCAAACATCTGCCAATGCCTGTGATATTTCAAGGTCGTCAGTAAGTGGCTCAATGATAGCAAGTCTTACAGAAAGTCTTTTGGGGAATCCGCTTACTATAAGTTTGGCAGCGTCGACCAGTAGTCTGGTAGATGCAGTTTCTGTCAAACCCAATTCTTTAAGATTTCGTATTTTAGTTCCAATATTCACCAATTTATTCGACGTATCAGCATCAATTCCTGTCTCATTGCTCAGAATTTCGGCTTCTAATTTATTTTCAGGATAGTTAAATGAGATAGATACAAATCTTTGTCTGGTTGATGGTTTTAATTCTTTAAATCCTCTCTGATATCCCGGATTAAAAGAAGCTATCAACAGAAAATTTTCATGAGCTTCAAAAGTCTCACCCAATTTATCGATATACAACTGTCTTCTGTGATCTGTCAATGAGTGTATCGCTACAATCACATCAGGCCGGGCTTCTGCAATTTCATCAAGATACATGATGGCACCTGCCTTGACAGCTTTGGTCAATGGTCCGTCAATCCAAATAGTTTCAGCTCCTTTGATGATAAATCTACCTATCAGGTCAGTGGCAGAAGTTTCTTCATGACAACTTACTGTGATCAAAGGTATTTGATATTGATGGGCAATGTACTCTACAAATCTGGACTTTCCACTACCTGTAGGACCTTTCAAAAGTAATGGTAATCTGTTGACCCATACTTTGTCAAAGATTTCAAGTTCTTTTCCTGTTTGTTTATAGTATGGGACTATTGTTTTAATTATTGTTTCGTCTAAGACCATTTTTATAAATTTTTAAACAAAAGAGGCTGTCTGTTAAGAGTAATAAGGAATACAAGCTGGGTAAAAAATTACTGCAAAGTTCTTTATAGACAGCCTCTTTTTGATTTGATTATTGATGTGGCTCCAATGCTTCGTCAGTTGGTCTGCCATATTTGATAAACTCATATATAAACAGACCTACGCCTACCGTAAACAATGTGGCACACAGCACCAGAATTATGAAATGGACTTGAATTTCTTTTTGAGCATCTCCAAATTCCATTCCCATGATTCTTTCCATATAAACCTGAGCGACTCCGGCTGCAGCAAACGCGGTGGTCATTCCTATCATTCCGATATTTGATAACCAAAAAGCATACTGACCATTTGGAGAATCATACAGCTTTCTACCTGTCATGTTTGGCATGGTGTATGAAATGATGGCAAAAACGATCATGCCGTATGCTCCCCAGAAAGCTAAGTGTCCGTGCATGGCAGTGACCAAAGTACCATGCGTCCACATATTGACTTGTGGCAATGTATGAGCCAAGCCTAATAGCCCTGCTCCGACAAAAGAAACAATGGCAGTACCGAGAGTCCATTGTAAAGCAATTTTATTGGGGTGTTTTTTCTCCCCTTTACGGTACATTGCAACTGTAAATAATGCCATTGCCAAAAATGCCAAAGGCTCCAAAGCAGAAAATATCCCACCTATAATCAGCCAGTATCGTGGTGTACCAATATAATAATAATGGTGACCCGTACCCAGAATACCAGAAATGAATGTCAAACCTACGATTACATACAGCCATTTTTCAATTACTTCTCTGTCTACTCCTGTAATCTTAATGAGCAAAAAAGCCAGAATACCACCCATGATTAATTCCCAAACACCCTCTACCCAAAGATGTACTACCCACCATCTGAAGAAAGAATCCATCGTCTGATTGTCAAACCAAACCATACCTGGCAGGTACAATAGTGCAGCAAAAAATAATCCCATAGTAAGTACCAAAGATGTAGTTGTCCTCTTTTTACCTTTAAACAGGGTTGCCAGAATCAGGCCTAAAAACAACAATACATTAATGACTACCAACCAGTCAAGTGGTCTTGGTATTTCCAGAAATTTTCTACCTTCCCAGTAATTGAAGTGGTATCCTACTACCGCAACAACTCCAACAATTGCAAGAGAAATGAGTTGAATATAAGCCCATTTTACGCTTACAAGTTCATTTTCAGCTTCCTCAGGTATGATATAATAAGCTGCTCCCATGAATCCTGAAAGCAACCACACTACCAAAAGATTGGTATGTACAGCACGCGCCGTATTAAAAGGTATAAAGTCATGAAGATTGTCATAACCCATATGGGCAAATCCCATTACAAACCCATATATGATTTGCAGGGATAGTAATAACATTGAAAGTGCAAAAAACCAATATGCTACTTTTTGTGATTTATATTTCATATTAAAATATTTTAGTTGGTTAATTAATATTCCTGAAATATTGCCAGGAAAAATTTATTTATTTGGTATCATTGTTTAAAGTGACCTTATATTTAGGCTTTGGAGGAAACCCATTGAGGTCGACTTCGTTTATCCATTGAAAAAATGCAACAAGATCATTGGCTTGATCTTCAGGAAATGCATAGGCTACCATTTTTCGGCCTCTTGGAGACCATGGTACCTTGGATGTAAGTACTGTTTTGACATAGGCATCTCCACGTCTGTCGATAACGCGGGTAAGCTCCGGTGCATAGTATGCCCCTTCACCCAGAATAGTATGACACCCCATACAATTATTGCTCTCCCATAAGTGTTTACCTCTTACTACTTGGGGAGTGAGTTTGTCTTCATTGGTTTGCTTAGGTACCTCTGTACTCAGAGAATGCCACGACAATCCAAGAAAAACAGCAAAAGACACAATGGTGCCTCCCAGAAAAAATGTTCTTGCTTGACTTTTTGATAACATGACGTTAAGTTTAATTGGTTATACTGGCAATATTGCCAAAAAAGAGTTTTGTTTTTATTTTAATACTAATTCATTTCCAAATAACTTGATCTGCATAATTTTAGCTATACTATTGGCCCTTTCTTTAAGTAATGTAGTATTTTTTCCAACATAAGATTCGTCTAAAACTTCATAAAAGAGCTTCAGCCATCTTTCAAAATGAGTGGATGTCATAGGGTTACGGCCATGTGCCATCAGGTGTTTTGCCATCGGATTACCGGTATATTTGCCGGTATAAAACAAGACATTGTCCCAAAAATCATACATCACGGGCAGATGCTTCTCCCAGTCCACATGGTCAAACATTCGGCTTAAAATATCATCTTTCCTTACCTTATCATAAAAGTGGTTGACGACGGATTCGATGTCCTGCCGATTGAGAATATCTTTCTTTTTCATTTTAGAAGATTATAATCTGAATAAATAATTAACCTTGTATCAGCATACACAAGCTGTCTTCATCAGCATGTACTTCATGCATGATATCTACGGGAATGTCTTTATATTCGTATTGGTTTAAAATCGTTTTTTCACTTGCCTGCACATAGGTTACTTTACCAGTGATAACCATCAATCTGGCAGGAAGGTGCGTTTTGTGCTGATCCAAAATCATATCCTTTTTAAAGCCAATGAAAATGGTCTTTACATCACCGCTTTTATAATACAGTCTTGCCACTGGCTTGCTTGCAGACATTAATTTATCTTGTATTTCCTGAATAACCATATACTTAAAGGTCTTTTTTATTAAATAATTTTAGTGAAATCAAAAATGGAATGCCAATCCAAAGCAGCATCAATATCAAAGATATCAGATACCCTGTCATGGTCCCAAACATTTTTTTAAAAATGGCTCCGGTATATCCCATGAGAGCCGCTACATCTACCTGAAGGAGTACCTGAATTCTTGCCAAATCTATCGGGTTGAGAGCTGAAAAAATGGCCATGGGCTTTTCGATAGGATAGTCTGCATATTGAAACATAAAGAACAGTACCAATCCATCATAAATAAGGGAAAGGAACAACCATAACATGATCGAAAGTCCAATGCCACGAGCCTTGTCTCTCATAAGGATGGAACAAAGCATAGCGATCGATACAAATATCGTGGTGATCAGCATACCCGTGATGATGACCGTCATACCAGTCGAAAAGGGCACAAATAACAACACGGGAATACCTATGCCTACCAAAAAAGATACATTAAGTGCTATGGCAAGGCCGATAAAAAGTGAGGTCCAGATCGCTGATCTTTTTACAGGCTGACTGACAAGCAACTCTATAAATTCTGCACTGTTGTACATATAGATATTGGAAAAAATAATGGATACCAGAGGTACCGTGAGTAGTATAATGTTAAGAAGTGACATGATACCTTTGGATGTATTGTCTTCAAGACTGAAGATACTCCAGGAAAATACTCCCAATATCAATGCGTAAAACAGGATAATGCGGTTTTTTAATATATCAGCAATCACAAACTTCGTTATTCCCTTCATGCCCTTTTAATTTTTAAAAGTTTGCTGACGGCTTTGGAAACCCTTTCTTCGCCTGTTTCTTCAAAAAGAGCTACAACGGACTTATTAAACAGGACCTCAGCTTCCTGCATAAAAATGATATCAGTCAGTAAGTCATCCAATTCACTCAGCAAGTGGGAAGTGATTAGGATAAGCTTACCGTTTTGACGCTCTTTTATGATCTTTTCGCGCAATAGTTCTGATGAAATGGGATCAAGACCTGCTGTGGGTTCATCCAGGATAAGTACTGGCGGATCAAACAAAAATGCTAAAGTGGCACTCACCTTCTGGGTAGTTCCGCCAGATAGTGTTCTCATTTTTATCACCAAATTGGTCAATGCCAAATGCATCGTACAGCTCTCTGTCTTCAATGCCCTGATACGCTCTGATGTCTCTGATCATATCTATCACTTGTTTGATACTCATATTTTCGGGATATCTGCCTATCTGAGGCATGTAGCCGATATTATTTTTATAGCTGACCTCACCTTTGATATTTTTGCCATCAAACAGTATATTGCCGGCACTGGGTACAACCATACTCAGGATGCTTTTGATGATGGTGGTTTTGCCACAGGCATTTGGTCCTATCAGTCCGAAACATTTGCCTGCTGACAGATGCATCGACACATTTTTCAAAGCATTTGTTTTACCAAAACTTTTAGATATATTATTAAGTTCGATCATAAATTATATGGTTTTAAAACAGGTCTGTCATCCCTGAAATTTTCGGGAGTGATACTAGGGATTAGCTTTTCTGTGCGCTCCAATAATGTGACCATAAAGCTCCGGTACAGTAACATGGCTATTGGATTATTTTCTATGATGACCGAATACAGACTTAAAGGATGAAAAGGAATATCACCAATACCATTTTTATCCAGATCATACCCTTCGTATTTGTCCCAGTAGTTGTTATTAAAAGTATTGAGTACCAAGGAACCATTAGTGCTGACGTCAAAAGTGTTGCCGGTAAAATTATTTTCGGTTATTACATTATCCATACAGTTGGCCTGAATTTTTAGGCCCCAACCGTTGCCATTAAAAACATTTTTATGCACCAACATACGATTGGCCCCTTCGAGAAACAGGGCTGAGGTATTATTAATAAATCTGTTACCTCGTATCTCTGCATCTGATATTTCTTTGAGCAGAATACCGTAAGACGCATCACCCGTACTGTTTTTGAAAGTATTGCCGTACATGATCACATTTTTTGTAAACATTACAGCGACGCCTGATCCGTTAGCATCAAAAAAATTGTTGATATAAGCATCATCATTAGAAAACATAAAATGCAGACCGTATCGGATATTGTATTTAGATATATTACACCAGACAATAGAATGGGTCACAAATTCGAAATAAATGCCGTCTCGGTGCCCCTGTACATCATTGCCGATGATCTGCAGACTATCAGATTTCCAGCAATGAATGCCGTTTCCTATTTGCTGCTCTTCGACACCGTAAGCTTTCACACGATTATTGCGGATGGTACAGTTTTTCCCAAACTGAATGTAAATCCCAAAAAAGTTGTTTTCCAAAACATTATTTTCGATCACCACACCAGTTGCATCATAGACTTTAATTCCGCCCGGATCATTGAGCGTAGCAAATCCTGAGTTTTGGACCTGAAATCCTTTAAAAACTACATCATCTGATTTTATAGAGACCACTTCATGTTTTTTATCACCATCTATGACGGGTAGATCTACACCTATCATCACGATCTTTTTATTGATGACGATATTACCTTCTTTGTAAAAACTGTGATAAACATAAACGGTATCATAATCTTTTGCTTCAAGCAATGCAGGTCTGATATTTTTAAACGCCTTGCCGGGTCCCACATGAATAATGCGACTCATTGCCTCTTGTGTCATGGTGACAAGTAGTAAAAATATGAGACTGATTTTATGTACAATAAACGCCATTTAAATTATTTAATCTTTGAAAAGAGCACTCCACTCTGTTTTTTCTGCATTCAGTTTTTGTACGTGCTCACTGACTTCTGCTTCGGTCTTAAAAGCTGCTATATTTCCAGCCATGGGACTACGAAGTGTTCCACCTTTGATGTAATGGGCAGTTTCTGCAGGTATTAACTCATTATTTCCGGGATAATAGTGTACATAATGGCTCTTAGCTTCTTTGTCCGGATTCTCTTTTTTGAATTCAATCAGGCAAGAGATATCATCAAATTTGAAAACCCGACCTTTTTTGGTGATGAGTTCAGCAGCAAAGTGGCCTTCAGATATATTCATTTTACAGTAGGCACAAGTATCTTTATGCAAAATAATGGCTTCAGGTCCATCAGGACTACATGAAAGTAAAACAAAAATCGGTAATATCCAAACAGATGCTTTAATATTTTTTTAAAAATCTATTGAGCAAACCAGCTTCTAACACATACACCAAACCTATCAATAACACCACCGGTCAGCATCATCCATCCGCCTGAATCCGGAATAGAAAACGCTCCAAAATTGAGCAATTGTTTGAAACCTATTAATGGTGGTTGATAAGCCATACCCGGTACTATAATCGCTGCTGTAGGATCGAGGTTGTGTCCATACTCATACTCCCATCGCCAGAAGTCATACATCGCCAATACACCAAATAAGGCAAATGTTATCAACAAAATCAATACAGACTTTCTGCTTTTGAAGTACAATCCAACAACTATCGCCCATATCCCAAAAAAGCCTATGATATAAGGCAGCACGGTAAACTCAATAAACTCCTCTGCATGAAGTGTCTTCATTCCTATGTAATGATTGAGTCCATTGATGATCTCGACTTCTCCACCGAGCCTGTTGGCATAAATCAGCAAAGCAAGTCCTTCAGGATATTGTGGTGCATCCAGTTCGATACGCCAGATAGGCAGAAATACTGCACCAAGTACGCATAGTCCAGCCAGTATCATCATGATGACTGATGATTTTGAAATTGTATTCATGATTAAAAATTTATTGATTAAAAAAGATTATCGCATTCACGAATGAAGAATTGTTGTTTTGAATACGAAGCTCTTTAATTAAAAAAGGGGGTCAGATTTGATAATACTTCTGTCCCCCTTTTTGTATATATGGTACTAAAAACGTACGCTTATTGGACAGGTTTTTCAGCAGCCGGTGTTTTACCGACGTGGAAAGAAAGTGGTACTTTACTTCCTGCCGGAGATACTCTTACATAACCCTGCATTTCCTGGTGTAATGCACTACAGAAGTCCGTACAATACATTGGGAAGATACCCACTCTGTCCGGTACCCATTTCAAGGTGGTGGTTTCACCCGGCATGATCAAAAGTTCTGCATTATTGGCGCCTTTGATACCGAATCCGTGAGGTACGTCCCAGTCCTGCTCCAGGTTGGTGACATGGAAATACACCTCATCACCCATGCGCACTCCTTCTATATTGTCCGGTGCAAAGTGAGATCTGATGGCTGTCATATAAACATGTACTTTGTTGCCTTCACGGACAACTTTAGCTTCGCCTTCTCCTTTGGCAACTCTTGGATGTTTATTTTCGCCTATTGGATAAATCTTGAGCTGGCCATTGTTTCGGATCAGGTCAGCCGGAGCAGCCTGTGCGTAATGTGGCTCGCCAATAGTGGGGAAGTCAAGGATCATCTGCATTTTTTCTCCGCTGATGTCAAACAGCTGGGCACTTTGAGTCAATTCAGGACCAGTAGGCAGATATCTGTCTTTAGTGATCTTATTGTAAGCGATCAAATATTTAGGTGACGGTTTTCTGGTATTTCCACCAGGGATACAGAGGTGTCCTACGGAGTAGAATGTAGGTACTCTGTCCACTACTGCAAGGTCTTTGATGTTCCATTTGACTACTTCTGAAGATACAAAAAAAGATGTATAAGCAAATCCTTTACCATCAAATTCTGTATGTAAAGGTCCAAGACCTGGTTTTTTAACTTCACCGTATAAGGCTTCTTCGTATTTTACTACAGGAATACCTTCATATTCGCCATCAAATGCTTTTGCAGCAATTGCTTTCTGAAGTTTATCAAAGCTGAAAACTGGTATCACTGCAGCTAATTTACCACTACCCACGATGTATTCTCCGCTAGGATCTACATCACAGCCATGAGGTGATTTAGGACAAGGAATCATATAACAAATGTCTTTCAGCGCTGCAACATCCAGAACGGTTACTTCATTTTTGATGGTAGAAGTAGCTGTATGAGAGTGTTCATCCCAAATATTATGTGCGTATTTTACTTTTTGTTTTACACCTTTTCCAGCCTTGAGATATTCTTCAGCTTTTTTCCAGTTGACCGCCATGATGAAGTCTTTGTCTTTTTGTGACGCATTTACTTCCAGAAGTGTATTGGCTTGTTCCGTATTGTAACAAGAGAAGAAAAACCATCCGTGAGATTTATCGCGACCGCATCTGGCCAGGTCAAAATTGACACCGGGAGTTTTCAATTGGAAGGCTATATCCATCTGACCGGATTCTTTGTTTACACTTACAAAACTGATGTGTCCCTTAAAATTTTTCTTGTAAGAATCAATAGGAACATCACCGTCAGCGTAGTCAGAAGGAACACTAAATCTTGTACCTGCAACAATATACTCTGAGTTTTCAGTACCAAAGGGTGAGCTGTGGTTACCACCGCTATTGGGCAATTCGAGGATTTCAGCAGTTTTGAATGTTTTGAGATCAACTCTCGCTAATCTCGGGGTATTGTTGGCATTGGCAAAAGCCCATTTTCCATTGATCTCACCTGTAGTTTGAGATAACTCTACGTGATGGAGATCATCCCATGGTACAAATCCGTGAGAAGTATTGAGCATCGGTTTGGTCTCTTCGCTATATCCCCATCCTTTTTCAGGATCCACAGAAAATACCGGGATTACTCTGAAAAGACGACCACTTGGAAGTCCGTAAACGGACATCTGACCGCTGAAACCACCACTCACAAAGTTGTAGTATTCATCATATTGGCCGGGAGCTACAAAAGACTTTACAGCAGCATCTCCTTTTACAGAAGTTCCTGCATTTTTGGGGCGGCATGACATCATAAACATAGTCATAAAAGCCGCAATGGCTAAGAAAAGAATTTTATTGGATTTCATATTTATTGGTTTTATTATTTAACACCATCATTTTTACGCATAAATTCCAGAATATTTCTAGCTTCTTCGTCTGCAAGGCTTTGATTGGGCATACGCACGAGACAAAGTTCCAATTGGGCCTGAAGTTCCGGATCCTTATCGATCATTGGGTCTGGGTTGGTAATGAAGTTCATGATCCAAAAAGGTGATTTTCTCTGGGTTACACCTTTCCAACCTGGTCCAACTAGTCTTTCTTCAGACATTTTATGGCATGAAGTGCATTTGACTCCTGCTGCTTTTTCGCCTGCAGCTGCCATTGACGCATTTAATGTTGCATCTACCTTGACGTTGGTTTCGTCAAATTTTCCTTCTCCGCGCTTAGGATCGTAACTTGTGGCATCAGCTGCAGGAGTTTCAGTCGCAGATGCTGCAGGAGTTTCAGAAGTTGTTTCTGTTTTTTGATTGCCTCCTCCACAAGCTATAAAAAAGCTAAATGCAACAAAGACCAAAAGAATTTTAAAGTTTCGCATTTTTGAATGATTTTATTTTGGCACAAAGGTGGGATTTGCATATAAAATCATTTATGATTGTAGTCATAAAGAATGAAAGTTTCTTCATCTCCTGACCAATTACCGGAATAGGTTTGGAATACCAGGTGGAAACCAAATGAACCGGATTTGACCTATCAGGTGAAAGGTGATCAGGTGCTCGGGTGATTTGGTTAGTTATTTATGAGTTGCAGAGGGTTGTTTAAATTATTGATTATCAATTAAATGTTAACCTCTGTCTTAATCTCAGCTTCATTAAAGGTTTAAATTTGCCATCGTATGCTATTCATTATTTCAAAGTTTATAGCCTCATGTTCCTGAAAATTCAATCCGGAAAATCCCCCACAAGTTTGCAACCTGTGGATTATTCCACAAGTATTTTTTTGCATCTTCAATTTTTTGCATAAAATCAAATCAAACATAACACATTGATATACAATATATATATATATATATATATATATATGTAAAATAAATCGGCAAAACCCTTGTGTGATTACATAATAAACCATATCTTTACGATATATTAACAATGTCCATCTGGTGAATAGGTAAAAGAGAATAGGACATTGCTGATAAAAATTGCACCCGTTGAAAAATTAAGTTTGGAAGATCAGGGATGATATATAAATCATTTTTGATTGATTTTTTTGGATGATGATGTCGCAGTTTCAGCTGTGTAGATAATCATTGCAAAAAATTAATTGTGCTCAGTAGTTTGTGCTGCTGCTATACACGTATTATTGTTGATGGCTCAGAAGTGTAGTCGTCTATTAATTCATATTTTCAACGGATTGCAAAAATTTAAGAAATCCTGATACATATAGTACCACGGTACTGTATCTCTCAGGCATAAACGAACAAAAAATACAGGAAAGTCAGAAGAAATTTTGAAAGATGCCGTTATGGCTCAAAGACTTGTTTTATCTTGCAAGAAAAAACAAAAAGAGAGCCTGCATTTGTGCTCCTGCCTGCCAAGACATGCAGGCAGGCCGGGAGCTACAGACCCTGGGTGTACGTCGCTGTACAAAGGCAAAGATAAGGTTAATTTTTCATAATATCAAAGCGCTGTCCTGTGGTGTATTTTAGTTTATCGTTCCAGTCGCATCATATGATGCCGAAACACACTTGTGTCAAAACGAGCCAGTGTATGGGAGAGATCGTACTATGCATCACGCAGTATGGATTATCCTGCTCGTAGCCACATCAGTACCGATCATCAGACAAGAGAGACGTTAGGGACAGAGGCAAACAGTGTGGTGGGGAAGGATGTGTGTTTGGTCTTTTTATTTAAATTAAAAACAAAGATCAGTAAAGACTACAAATTCCTTTATTCAACTGACCAATCACAACTACTCAACAGAGGAGGCATGCTGAAGGCTATTTCCCAAGCGCCAGGTAAAATAAAACGGAAGTGCACCAGCTTATAATACATATGCTGACTCGAGCAAACTATAATATAAACTACAAAAGCAATCACAAGTCTTTTAAGATATGAATCATCAAACAGCTAATGAACAATCAAGGGAAGCAAAAGATCCAGTCATATACAGCCATATATCAGCATAAAAATCTTACAGGAGTATCTGATTTGATTTTACAATCTTCAGGGGAAGTACCTTCTCTGACCAGACAGTGATACCAAAGTTTTCTTATCAACTTGAAGAAAGGAACACAAAACGACAGAGAGTCCATTTTGGACATAAGCATATAAACCGTGGTAGATGTGTATCAGTTGATTTCAAAGCTACTTATACAACTCATCCTTTTACATCCTTTTACTGCATTTAGCAGTTTAGAAAAAAACATTCATTAGCGCTAAAACCAAACTAAAGGCTCACAAAATATGAGTTGCTGTATCAAGACCCTATACACCACAAATCTTTCATTGCATTTTATTTATGTAAAATCAGGAATAAAATAAATTAATCTTGGATTACTCTCATTTTACCATAGGAAGTTCCTTTAAACAATTTAAGTTTTACATGGTTACCTCTCCAAAGAGAAATGTTGAAATCTCCGCAGGCGGAAAACCTTTAAAAATCAACTTTGTCTGGGTCGCAAAATGCTATTTTGCCAAAAAAACCCCCGTTAATCCAAAACTAACAAACCCTTTTCCATAATCAAACCGCGTTCTTCAACCTAACTAATAAAATTTTCCACGATTTATATCTCCTTTGTCTATGTGTATTAAAAACAAACCCTGTTTTATTTTTAGAAATCCTGCCTCCTTTCAAATAAATTTTTATGTTCAGTTTCAGGCCTCTTGCCCACCCCTGCTAGCACAAGTTGGCAACTTGTGCTTTATTTGACTATTACAACTCTGTCAAATTCAGGAAAGTTTTAAGCTTAATGTTGTAAATGTTTTTAGACTTCTATTTGTTATGCTGATCAAGTAAAGATAAAAACCAAACATTCTGTTTCAAATGATTATGCTATTTTACAGATAATGCATATATTTGTGATCTTAAATGAAGACATTTACCATTCTTCTGCATTTCAATACAGATAAACGGGTATGTCGACACACTAAAAAGAGGACAAAATGAGATTTGAAGTATCATCAGCAGATTTATTAAAACAATTAAATATAGCATCCGGAGCCATCAACCCAAATCCTGTACTTCCGATCATGGAAGACTATTTGTTTGATGTAAAGGACAATGTGCTCACCATCACATCCACCAACCTTGAAACCACCATAGTCACTCACGTAGATGTGACATCTGACGAAGATGGTATCATCGCCATACCGGCCAAAATGCTGCTTGAAACACTCAAAGCATTACCGGAACAACCTATCACTATCGCGGTAGACGAAAATAGAGGCGTGAAGATATTGTCAGCGTTTGGGGTATATAAATTGTCAGGTGACCTTGCTGATGACTTTCCTACACCTCCGGAAGAGGATGATGTGGAGACCCTCACTTTGCCTTCAAAAAAAATACAGAAAGGCATACTCAATACTGTTTTTGCTACCAGTAATGACGAGCTCAGACTCGCTATGACAGGTGTACTGATTCAGATTGATTTTACCAAAATGCACTTTGTGGCCACTGATGCCCACAAACTCGTAAAATATACACTTGGCAACTTAAAAACAGATATTACCAGATCACTGATAGTACCCAAAAAAGGACTAAATCTGATCAAAAATGCCTTTTCTGAAGAATGTGATGTGACTATCAGCTTCAACAAGGCCAATATCTTCTTCAGCTTTGGTCGTACAAAAATCATCTGCAGGCTGATCGATTCCAAATATCCGGAGTACAATGCAGTCATTCCTGTGGAAAATCCTTTTGAAACTTTCATCAATAGAAAAGACTTCCTGAACTCCCTCAAAAGGATCGCCATTTATGCCAATAAATCTACCAATCAGGTACTGCTCAATCTTACTGAAAAGAGCATGACCATTTCTGCTCAGGATCTTGATTTTTCCAATGAAGCCACAGAACAATTGAGTTGCAACTACTCAGGTGATCCTATGACCATAGGCTTCAATGCTAAGTTTTTGAGTGAGATGCTGATGGTCCTTGAAACCGATGAAGTGAAGCTGCTGCTTTCTACCCCAAGCCGCGCCGGTATCCTCGTTCCTACCGATCAGGAAGCAGATGAAAACCTTCTTATGCTGGTGATGCCGGTGATGATGGGTAACTAATCTGTGTATGACAAAGGTTGGCTTATTTTTTGGTTCCTTCAATCCTGTACATGTAGGACACATGATCATAGCCAATCATCTTGCAGAATATACCGACTTAAGCCAGATATGGATGGTGGTCAGTCCTCACAATCCGTTGAAAAACAAAACTTCTCTGGCAAATGACAATGACAGATTTCATTTAGTACAGCTTGCCATAGGTGACAATACCAAAATAAAAGCTTCCAATGTAGAGTTTTTTTTGCCGACACCTTCATATACCATTGATACCCTTGCTTTCCTGAAAGAAAAATATCCAGACAAAACCTTTGCTCTGATCATGGGTGGAGATAGTCTTGAAAGTATCGAAAAATGGAAAAATGCAGAAAAACTTCTCCGTGATTATGAGATTTTTGTGTACAAACGGTCAGATTCTGATATTTCAAAATTCGAACATTTGGAAAATATCAAAGTGATAGAAGCACCACTCCTCGATATTTCAGCGACATTTATCAGAGATGCTTTAAAAAACAAAAAATCTATCAGATATCTTGTTCCGGATGCCGTATTTGACTATCTGCAACACTCTACTATGTATAGAAAAGCATAATACTTTTGTTAAGAATCTAAACAGAAAAGATAAAATGGGCAATAAAATTCATCATTTTTGCATTATGATTTAACTATTTAAACGAAACATCGACCACTTTATGACCTACCGTTTTTTACTCCATTTTTTGATGATAGTTGGGTCGGTCACTACATTTGCACAGTCCAATCTTTCTATCGGTCAGTGGATGTCTCACTTATCCTACAAGGAAGGCAAAAGAGTCACTCAAAGTGACAAAAACATCATCTATGCATCCGATAAAGGGATGTTTACGATTTCAAAAGACGACCTTTCGGTAAAATTTATATCCAAAGAAGATGGCATTACAGACGTAAATGTGAGCCAGCTGTATTATGACAAAGCCAACAAACAATTGATCATAGTATACGTCGACAATACTATAGATATCATAAAAAGTGAAAGTGAGGTATACAATCTGCCGTTTATAAAACTCAATACATCCATTCTAGGCAGTAAAACGATAAATGACATCTTCATTGCAGATACCGGGGATGCATTTATTGCCACAGATTTCGGAGTATTGGGTTTAGATCTTAAAAAATTGGAATTCCCGTCTACTACATTTACGCAGCTCAAAGTCTTGTCGGTAGCCATCTACAATGGAATGGTATATGCCGGTACAGAAGAAGGCCTTTATAGTGTAGCACGGAAAGGAACCAATCTGACAGATTTTAGCATTTGGCAACAAATACCGGCCGATAAAGGTTTGCCTCAGTCATATGATGTCAGATCACTGGCGGTCAAGTTTAATAGCTTATATGCACTTATCGAAAATAAAGTGTATAAATCCACGTCAGATGGAAAATTTAAAGTTGTATATACGCCTTCTGATGCGTTCGAAGTGATAAAATATATCTCTGACGATGGCACACAAATCATGGTGGGTGTTGAAAAAAACTTCAATACAAAAACGATATTTATCAATCAGGATGAAATCACATCCGAAAGGCCTCCTGATTGTGTCAATAGAGGAGTATATGCTGTGGAGGATGAAAAAGGACGGGTGTGGTATGCCGACTCGTGGGATCCTATCCGGTATACAGAAGGCAAAACCACAGGAGCATGTAAAAGACTACAGTATCAGGTACCGTTTAGCAATGAGGCGAGCCATGTCAGGTTTAAAAAAAACAAAGCCTATTTTGGTTCCGGAGGTGTGACGGATGATTATACCTACAAATTTACAAGGTTTGGATATTACACTTTGGACGACAATAAATGGCAAAATTTTGGAGATAAAGAGATACCCGACATTTTTAATAAGGAGTTTTTTCATCTTTTCACTCTTGCTCCTCATCCTTCAGCACCTGAAGTATACCTGGGAAGCTATTATAATGGCATCTTGCTGTATAATGAAGAAACAAAACAGATAAAACACTGGAACAAAGACAATAGCATCCTCGGTAAAGTCATCGGCGACGAAGCCAGGACCAGGATTGCCGGACTTACTTTTGACAAAAACAGCCATTTGTGGATCTCCAATTTTGGGGCAGAAAAGCCCCTTGTTGTAAAAACAAAAGACGATACATGGCATAGTTTTCAGGTGCCCGGTCCCAAGTCTCTGGCTGAAATAGCAATAGATAAATCGGGCAATAAATGGATCGTAGTAGCCGGTGTAGGTGGTGGGGTACTGGTCTATAATGAAGGTCCGAAGATTGCCGATCCTACTGATGACAAAACGCGGTTTATCAGCAGAAACAATAGTGAAATCAAAGGCTCAAAGGTCAATAGTATCATGGTGGATCATGATGGTAGTGTATGGGTCGGTACTGATCAGGGACCTGTAGTGTTTGACTGCGGAGACCCTTTTAGTGAAAACTGTAAAGGAAATACACGAAAAGTGGTGGTCGAAGGAATTCCGGCTCCCCTTCTCAGAGATGAAGATATCCTGAGTATGGAGGTAGATGGAGCAAACAGAAAGTGGCTTGGCACCAGAAATGGCATTTTTGTCCAGTCACCTGATGGTATCATAGCACAAATGAAATTTGATACAAAAAACAGTCCTCTCATAGACAATAAAATTTCTGACCTCGGTTTTAATCCGGCAACCGGAGAAATGTTTATCATCACACCAGTGGGCATACAGTCTTATAAAACTCAAACATCAGGTTGGTCCCGAACTCATACAGACGATGTATATGCATACCCTAATCCTGTCAGACCGGACTATCTAGGACCTATAGCCATCAAAGGATTGGTCAGGGATGCCAACGTAAAAATCACAGATATCAGCGGCAAATTGGTCTATGAAACAAAAGCCCTGGGTGGTCAGGCTATCTGGGATGGCAAAGACTACAATGGAGTCAGTGCAGCATCCGGAGTTTATCTTGTCTTTAGTGCCAGTGAAAACATTTCTGCATCAGCTGACGCTTATGTTACAAAAATTCTGATTGTAAGATAGTAGCTGATATTTATCCCTCAATACTTTCAGAACACCAGACTTCTCGTAAATTAGGAAGCGGTAGATTTGAATACCATTGTCAATTTCAGTATCAAGAAAAATGCCATTGTACAAAGTCATAGACTCTAGGACAGTTTCTGCCGGTCTAATGACCGGAGAGTTTATTTTTCAACCGGCAAAGACCGTTCGATAGGTTCCGTCAAAGTCAAGTAAGACTTTAGGTCAGTTATCTATCGGTCTATGACCAAGGATTATATTTTTTAAACGGTCAAAGACCGTACGATGGGTTCCGTCAAAGTCAGATAAGACTTTGACAAACGAAAAGCTATCAATCAGATGTTCTGATGGATGTACTTTCCTGAATCCAGCAAGGTACAAAATAACTGCTTCCTGCTTTCAGGTTTCTGAAGAATATGTCTTCCTTTGATGGCATAAATTGCCAGTACCTGCTAATAAGTGCACTGGCCTCTTTAGCGACTGAAGGGTCCACACTCTTTGCTTTGTTCCACATATCAATTGCGGGCCAAGTGACAACCTGACTTTCCCAGCCTCTCCCTGTACCACACATAGGACCGCTGGATGCATAGAGATTGCCTATCAACATATATGGTTCTCCCCAACCGGATTTTAATTTTGCAGCATCAAGAGCAAATTTTCGGGATTTTGCAAAATTCCTCAAATCTCTGTAATAAATTTTTGCGATCAGTAGCATATATTTAGCTTTGGTATCATTATCATTGCTCTGATCGATACATTTTTGATATGATTCTACTGCATTCGAATATTTTCCCTGTGAGTAATCTTCATTTCCTTGAGCGGCACAGCTCAATGCAGGTGGTGCAACATAACATTTGGTTAATTTTACCTGCTTGAGTTCTGTGACTTTAGCATCGGTGCTTAAACAACCACCTCTCAGCAATCTGGCATAAACCAGGTTTATGACATCACAACTGTCCGGATTGGCCTGAAACATAGGGTAATATTTTTTTGTGTAATATTCACATCCGTAAAATCCATCCAAACCTTCCAATCCCTCTAATCTGGCAGGTGCATACTCATTAATGACCTGCCATGCTTCACATATTTTCCCCTTACATGTCGATAAGCCATTTTCTATAGTCTTGAAGATCAAATCAGCATATTTCCTACCCTCATCCTGAGAAACTTTTCCCTCCACGACTCTGTCAAAAAGTAACTTTGTAAACGGATTTACCACAAAATAATCAGCATTTTTCCCTTTGATATCAAAATTGGATTTAAATAAATTATAAATGGCCTCATCATCCACATAGCCCGGATAATTGTAATAGTAATCAAATGCCTTGAGTCCATTGATATACGCCTCATCTCCAAAGCATTGCTTTTTTTTGTCATAAATAGACATGATAGTATCTACATATTTTCTTTTCAGAAACATATCATTGGTACCATCATGCAATTGTTTGTAAATACCTGCACCATCTTCAAAGTGGTTTTTTGCCCTTCCGTTGGAACCGGGTGCCATAAAGTAGGCTATTTTCCAGTAATGCATAGCTTCCTGATAGTTTTTTGCTTTCAGAAAGTCCTTATATAAAACAAAAGCATATTCAGCTGTCTCCTTCTCGTGAGGCTCTAAATCATCAAAAGTGATACAAGGTCCTTTAGGTTCCTTCTTTTCTTGCGGTACCATGGGTGTGTCTGTAGGTCTAACATCTGCCAGCTTGGGAGTGCAAGATAGTATCCACAATCCTATCACAGCGGTCAAAATGTTTATAATAAGCTTCGTCATATTAATACATGATTTAAATATCTGACAAAAATATCTATCTATTGTCACATTTTCTTAAAGATCTAAAACTAAATAAAACAAATTCTTGAATCATGGTTATTTTCACTTGGGTTAAAAGTAGAATCAAAAAGGGTAGCCTGATTGCAGGCTACCCTTTTTTAATATATCTTCAGTTCTAAAAAAAACTTTAAGTATTTAATTATGTATATCCTAAATAGTCACAAATAAACCAATTTGGAATTATTTTACTCTTAGTCTCACTGACTCTCCGATCCAGCAACCACAGTTGAGTGTCTGACCTTCTGAATATCCTCGCATAAATGCTTCTGATTTATCAGGAACTGAGCCATAGAAGTGTGATAACTTATCATTAGCTTCTGCCGTAATTGCAGCTTCTACAGATTTTGCCTGATTATATTTATCCATTGCAGCCAGAATACAAAGTCTTTGGTTGAATGCGTCACCACAAGATCTTGCAGTTTTAGCATACATATCTCCTATCAGAAGGTAAGGTCTTCCATAACCTGATTTTAATTTTGCAGCTGCATAAGCAGTACTTCTTGCCTGACTATACAGATTGAGCTTTCTGAATTCGATAGAAGCCACTGCAAACATCATTGTAGCTTTTGTATCATTGTCAGTGGCACTTTCGATGGCCTGTCTGTACTTAGTGATAGCCTCATGATATCTTCCAGCATCATATGCAGCTTTAGCCCCTGCTGCAGGATTGTTGGCCTCAAACTCGGCCTGAAGTCTTGCATTCTCAGTGGTAGCATATTTTTTCCACTCTGCATCAAGTCTCATGATATCATGGTCATCATTGGTGCATCCTTGTGATTTCAGAGTTGCCAGAACTCTTTTTAAAGTCTGAACATCTTCTTTATTTTCCTCATATTCAGGTATCAGTTTCTCCTTGAAATATTCACAATCAAAGATGTCTTTTTCTATTTCAGAAAAAGTACCTTCCATATTTGCTTTTGCTTGTTGATAGCCTTCTGACAATTTCTCATTGTTGGAGATATTATATTCAGCTATCTCCTGCAGTCTTTTATAGACAGCTACTGCTTTTTCTTTAGGGAATCTTTTTTCTTTAAACTCATATACAACAATTCGTGCATAAGGGTCAAAAATGGTGTACTCCGTTTTATCACCTGAATATTCTATCGTTTTTTCTAATGCAACTAGTACATCTTCATAAGGAGCGTTGATGATGTAGAACATATCTGCTGCTTTTCTTCCATACAGATATCCTATTCTCCACTTCATTTCTTCTTCTGTGGCGTTTTTAGTAGTGATCGATTTTGACACATAACATGCTATTGCCTGATCATACATTTGAATAATTTTTTTGTGATAATCGGCTTTCACTTTATCATCAGTTGTTTTGGTCAAAAGATCTTTGTATAAGACCACACCGTCTGTATAGTGATAATCTCTTTTACCATCAGCAGCCGGGGCAAGTTTATATGCAGTTTGCCAGTTTTCAAAAGCCGTGGGATAATCTTTTGCTTTCAAAGCTTGTCTATAAATGGAGTGTGCATTTTCGGCGTCTGTCTGAGTTGGTTTTGCTACCCAGGTTTCACACTGACTGTAAGATATGTTTACAGCCGCAAATACAAGTAAGGTCAGAGAAAATAAATGTTTGTTCATAATAAGCAGGTGTTTTAGTTAATTGTTTTTGTGAAATTAATTATATTTTCGTTTTAAAAACCATTCATCGTCGTTAAAAGTTACACCAAGGGAAATTTTAACAAATTTTTCAGATATTGGAGTGTTGTTGCCTCTCATCCCCAAATCAAAACCCAAATTCATGTGAGATACTTTCCTCTGAAAAACAAAAGGCAATCCCAAGCCAAAAGTAATTCCATATGTTTCGATTTGTGTGCCCCTGATCACCCTTGGGTCTGATGCATAATATACACCATATCTATAATAAACTCTTTTAAAAAAATTGTCGAAAGACTTGTAATCAGGTCTGAAATGACCACCTACACTGACCCTTTGAGTGTTTTTAAGCGTTCCTTTTTTATCGCCATTGGCTTCATTGAAGTAATTGGTCCAAAGCGCGGTATTGTAATTAAAACCTATAGAAAATTTTTCTCCTGAATAGTAAGTGGCCCCAATCCCAAATTCTGCGGGAAGTTTACCCTTGCCGGCAATAGAATCCTCCAACCTTATGGTATCTGTATTAAAAATATTGCCGGGCAATTGTTGTAACAATATGTGATTTATTGTGTAATCGGTATTGAATGATGTAGCAGAATTGGCATGAAATCCAACTGAAATTCTTTTTGCAGCAACGGCTCTATTACTTTCTAAAGCTTTTTTATTTAAAATGTCAGAATACATCATGCCGGCACTCCACAGAAAACCACGCATATTGTAGTCATTGCCATAAAGATCTGCATAGGCATATTCTGTATTGTCAAATTGTACTCTGTTTTCGTATCTCATTTTTCCAAATAGATACCCAAGATTCACTCCCAAAGAAAGATTTTTGTATCTTATAGCATTGCCCCACATAGCTTTGTATGAACCACCTGTACCTTGATAATTTCTCATAAAATGTTGTCCAGAAGACGTTGAATCTGTAGCAGCGATGTCGTAACCTACCGAAGAGTGTTGCATTAAGACAAAAGCCATTGCGAGTTTATAATCTCTCTTTACATTGTCATATATCTCGTTGATAGGGTTTCTGAGTGGGAAAGCAAGAGATAAATACTCCAGATTACCACTCCATAAAGCATTTGTCGCTTTACTATCTTTTAATTCAGTTCTTTTGGCAAAAACCCCCACATCAAAAGCCGTGGAATTAAGAAATGCATAACTTGCAGGATTCACGGGATTGATGTGGAATCCATCCATAAAAGATGCTCCCAAACCTCCCATTTGTCTGGTATGATTTAAATTTGGGTCTGCGAGGTCACCTATACCATATCTGGAATATGGACTATTGTCATTCTTTTGTGCATTCCCGGGAAGGGTGATGACACATAAAATGATGACCAAAAAAACACTAATTCTTATTAACATTATAATTTAATATTTCGTTTAAACCTTGCAGAACAAGATACGGGGCGACAAATATCTTATTTTTTGTGTAACTTTCAAACAAATTTGCATCTCCGCCTGTTAAAATTATCACAATTTCGCCAAATTCTGTCCTTATTTCTTCTATAAACGAGTCAATTTCTCTCAACGCTCCTTTTATTCCTCCATTTTGGATAGATTTAACAGTTTCTTTTGCAATCAGCTCATCTGGTACCTCCATAGGTACTAAAGGCAAGCGATCTGTAAAAAAATGCATAGCCTTGAGTCGCATTCTGATACCCGGACTTATATTGCCTCCTAAAAACCGACCTTCAGAATTTATAAAATTCATGGTTATGCATGTTCCCATGTCAAAAAACAGGACTGATCTGCCGGATATCATTTTCCAGGCACCGACAGCAGCTGCTAATCTGTCTTTTCCCAATGTTTCAGGAACTGCATATTCATGCTTAATCGGGATAGGTGTATTATGATCCAGATGTATGAATATAGGAAGTGCGCTTAATGCTGAGACTATCTCATCAGAAACTTCTGAAGTGTTGCACAAAATGGCAGCTGATATATGGTGTGTTTTCAGGGCTGTATTCAAGAGCGACAGCGCACCTTCTTTTTCAATAACTTGATGAAATATCATCTCATCCAGATTAAAAATGGCCAGCTTCAGTCTTGTATTTCCTATATCTGCTACTAATTGCATACTGTGGTATCAATGTCTGAAATGACGGATTCCGGTAAACACCATCGACATACTATTGTCGTTGCAATAGTCAATACTCAATTGATCCTTAATTGAGCCTCCCGGTTGGACGACAGCTTTGATACCTTCTTTACAGACTAATTCGACACAATCAGGAAAAGGAAAAATGCATCAGATGCCATCACTGCGCCGTCCAGATCCAATCCATATTGGTATGCTTTGACTATGGCTTGTTTGCATGAGTCTACACGTGAAGTCTGTCCACACCCCATGCCAAGTAGCTGGCTATTTTTTGCAAGGACGATGGTATTGGATTTCAGGTGTTTGGCACATTTAAGTGCAAATACAAGATCCTGGAATTCAGAAGGGGACGGAGTTGTTCTTGTCTTGACTTCCATAGATGACATATCTTCAGTAGACAGATCACCATCCTGAAGGATAACCCCATTCAGTAGTGTTTTGAATGTTGTTGGCTGTAGTTCATATGACTTTTGCTGTAACAATATACGTTTGGATTTTGCCGTCAGGAGCATTTTTGCATCTTCAGTAAAATCAGGTGCTATCAGGACTTCATAAAATATCTTATCAATGGCTGTTGCCGCAGCTAAATCTATGATTTGATTGGAAATAAGGATACCACCAAATGCAGATACAGGATCAGCTTCCAATGCAGCATTCCAAGCATCAAGTATTGTGTTTCTTGTAGCTACACCACAGGCATTTGTATGTTTGAGTATGGCAAACGTTGGTTTATCATTCTTAAATTCACTCATCAATGCTACTGCTGCGTCAATATCCACGAGATTATTGTAGGAAAGTTCTTTGCCGCTGAGTTTATCAAACATTTTGCCAAAATCTCCAAAAAACATGGCTTTCTGGTGTGGATTTTCTCCATATCTTATCGACTCCTGCTGAAGTATGCTATGCTTAAATGATGCAGCTTTCTGACTGTCATCCGCCAGATAGTCGTAAATAGCAGTATCATAATGAGAAGAAATTTTGAATGCTTCCGCTGACAAATACCTTCGTTGATTCAACTCACTAAAGCCGTTTTGGTCCTTTAAAATGTTGAGTAAGTAAAGGTATTGATCCTTTGAAGGGATGACGACCACTTCCTTAAAGTTCTTAGCCGCAGCCCGAATGAGAGATATACCGCCTATGTCTATTTTTTCGATGATGGAAGCCTCATCAGAGGTACTTTGTACTGTCTCTTCAAATGGGTAGAGATCTACTATGACCAAATCTATCTCTGGAATATCATATGTTTTCAATTGAGAGATATGATCATCTTCTCTCATGGCCAATATACCACCGAAGACCTTTGGGTGCAATGTTTTCACTCTCCCGCCAAGGATAGATGGATAGCCCGTCAAGTCTTCCACTCTTTGAACCGTGACGCCAAAAGACTCAATAAAGGTCTGAGTACCGCCGGTAGTATAGATAGTCACGCCAAGGACGTCCAATTGTCTTATAATATCTTCAAGCCCATCTTTATAATAGACCGAAATAAGGGCAGATTTTATTTGTTTTTTCACTGCTGAGATTTAAGTTTAGTTAAATATAGTAAAAAGAAATTAGATTGCGAAAAATTTTGATTTTAATTCATTGAAAATGTGTCAATTAAAATTCTAAATTTTTGCAATCAAATTTACTTTAAGTATAAATTATTTTTTATCATAATACGTAACTGCCTAAAACAAAAATGGGAAGCTGTAAAGACAACTTCCCATTTATTAATTTTATGGTGTCAATACTCCCAGAGATCGTGCTCCATATTGAGTAATTCATTTTTTATTTTCTCAGATTGAAGCAGCATATCAATTCCGGCTCTGTTTTGTGTATCCTCAGGGTCAGCTACATAAAAATCTTTAAGTCTGAAGTCCAGCACATTGGATTTTTTATAGATATAGCTTGAAAATACTCTTGCATCAAACAAATCAGCCCATGACATAGGTGCCATATCGTTTTCTTCATTATACACTCTGAACTTGGACAATGGTTCTCTGGCCTCAGGCAAATAAACCCAAAATAACGGGTAAGGAGCGATTCCGTTTTCCTTATCCTTATCACTGGCATATAAAGGTGCTATACCTAATATCCGTACATCCATTACAGATCGTTGTTTGTCAAAAAACCATATCTCTTTCACTCTGTATTGTTCTATTTTTTCCCAGTTGATATCATTTCTGACAATCTTGATTTGCTCCTCATAAGTATCAGGATTAAGATCTATAAGTGTATCAAGCTTGGACATCTTACCTTTAATCTCATCTGGGGAAAGTACTTCTTTGAAAAATTCATCGGAAAATGCGGTAATTGTACTGTCATAGACCATTTGCTGGAAAACCTTAAAAAGATTGAGTTCTTGACTTCTGAAAGGCAGGTTGAGCTTCTCTCTGGTATCTATGACTCTTTGAATTCTTCTTTCCCAGGCTATATCAGCTTCTCTGACTGGCTGAAGGTCCATGATCTTATTTTCAACCACAATACGTTTGCGGACGATATCATCCACAAAAATATCTTCAGAAGGTACAGACGACTCTGTCTTAACTTCAGATGATACAGGTGCAGGTTTTGCTACCTGAGTCTGAGCGACCATCATATTGCCTGAAAGGAATAAAGATGCGAAAAGCACAGATTTGATATTTATTAGAGTTTTCATTGTACAAAACGTGTTTTAAATTATTGTATATCAAAGACCAACTGACCAAGGTTTCTGTCTGCACCATCTCCGGGACACTTACACTTTATATCCTGAAAGATATATCTGTCTCCTGGTACTGCTTTGCTTTGTAATGCAGCTGCCTGACCATCAATTCTTGCTCCCCGATTGGGCGCAAATTCTGCATCAAGCCTTTTGGGTACCCGTACGAGTGTAAATCCACCAAGATTACATTTAGCATCAAAATCAAAATTTTCTAATAGCGGGATGAGTGAACTATATCCTTTGAAAGTACCATTGCCGATCTTTCCGCCATTTTCTTTTCCTCCCAAAAGTGGTTTTGGGTCAGGAATTCTTTTTATTTTAAATTTCTTTGATCCGTTCAATCCCGGAGCTGAAACACTCACAACGGCCTCTGTTCCAGGGGATCCTGTAGGTCTCACAGTATAAGTTCCATCGCCATTTCTATTGATGTCTCCACCAGACATAGATACTTTGATCTGAGCTGAAGGTACACCAGCTGCAGACACCTCTACAGGGTTGTCCACTCCCAGATAGAATACATTCATTTTTGCAGCTGATATGGTGACTGATCTTTCGCCTACTTCGAATTCAAAGGTTTGTCTGTAAGTATCAGTTTTGCCGGTTACCGGATTGGTTACACTTGCTACTGCTTCATATTTTTTAACTCCGATGCCATTAGCTTTTTGAGTCCATTTGGCTGCACCCTCAGGATTCAATGGTAGATTTGCTCCATTGACAGAGATTCTGATCCCTGTATTACTATTCTGGTCTGCTGATGCTGAGAGAAACACTTCGGTTTCAAACTGCTCACCATTGATGATATAGGATTTTTTAGGTGCAGAAACTACTCTGAATTTATTTAACACTACTTCAGAAGTAAGACCTACTTTTCCCGCAAGGTAGTTAAGTACCGCTGCTTCTGATGACTTTACATCATTGATAAACTTTGAAAAAATAGGCATACAAGCTCCTAAGGGCATATGACCAAAAGTAAAATCAGCCCAATTTTCCTTTTTATTGGTAGATTTTGTCCAGGTTTCTTCATCTATATTGATAGCAATTTTATTAGCAAACTCTTTTCTGTCCGCTTCATCTATCAAATTAAGATATTTATCTTTCAATTCAAGCATTTTTGTTTTCAACTTTTCGCCTTCTTTTTTATCGACCAAAAGTCGTGTTGTGGCGGCATAATCTCTTTTGCCTTTTAATTCTTTAATTCCATCTGTGGTAATGTAATCTCCATCATCATGGATGCCATTCATATCTCCGGCTTCATCCACCACTTTATCCAAAATGACTTTGATATATTCTGATCCTTCTTTAGAAATTTGACCTACTACATCCACTCTCTGAGCGTACTTGTCAAAGTTTGCTGATTTTTTAGCACTATCTTTGATGGATCCAGGCAAATCTTTGTTTCCTGCATCGAGGGCATCGTTTGCTTTGATCAAGCCCTTATCGACCATCTCAAAGGCATTAAATATTTCTGCGGAAACATTCAGTGCTAATAGCGCGGTCAGTACGAGGTACATTACGTTGATCATCAACTGCCGCGGTTCCTTAGGTATTGACATTTTTTATCCTTTTTAAATTAAAAATCAATTATTACAATTCAGCTAAAGAATAATGTTAATTTTTAACATTATAAGCTGAAAGAATATTTCCGTATACCGCATTCAGAGACGTCAGGTTTTTGCTCAGGCTTGACATTTGTGCCTGATATTGTTTTGTATCTTCTACACTTGCGTTGAGTGAATTCATGGCATCATTCATCCTTGAATAAAAGTTATTCATGGCTTTCAATTGGTCGCCGGTTTGTGTAAAATCCACTTCTTGAAGTGCTTTGAGCGAGCCCAGACTTTTTGACATGGATTGTAATTCGGTAAGCATACCTCCAAGTTTATTTTCGACCACATCCGCGTTTAGTGCCTTATGGCTCGATCCTGTAGTCGGACCATCGGTAAGTGAAGCGATGTTTGCAGAATATTCATCCAGTCCCGGATACAGTTTTTCCCAGTAATAATCTTTCTCTGGTCCTAATACTCCAAGAAGGAAAAACAAAAATGCTTCAACTAAAAGACCGACTGTAATCATCATACCTCCCCAAGAGGTACTATTCAACTTACCTAAGGCTCCTATCATCACGACCGATGCACCAAGACCGATTAGCAAATTCTTAACATATTTAAATGTAGGTGACTTAAAAAAACTCATTGTTCAAAATTTTTAAATAAATAATCAATATTCTTACAGAGCATATTCTTAAAAAAGTATGCCCATTCTTTAGCCAATTAAAAAATTAGAAATCATTGATAGACCTACCAAGGTAGGTGATCACACATCTGAATCCAAGGTAAGACTTGGATGTATCCTGAAACTCCCAGCTTCGAGTACCCGTCTGACAGTAATATGATATATCTTTCCATGAGCCACCTCTGATCACTTTCCTTTTGTACGCTTCAGGGTCATCATCTTTTGCATCATATCTGTAATCAGGATTCAAGTCATGCTGATGTCTGTAGGCATTTTCGTGAAATGCATCTCTGCACCATTCTGACACATTACCTGCCATACAATACAATCCATAATCATTGGGGAAATATGCATCAGCTTTTACAGTATGTAAGCCACCGTCTTCAGGGTAATTACCTCTTCCCGGTTTAAAATTGGCAAGAAGACATCCTTTTGCATTTCTGATATACGGGCCTCCCCAGGGGTAAGGTGATATTTCTTTACCACCCCGGGCAGCATATTCCCACTCAGATTCAGAAGGCAATCTGAATTCTTCGGTATTAGGTTCGTTTTCTCCTTTATATTTGTTCCACAACTTTGTTCTCCAATTGCAAAATGCTGTCGCTTGTTTCCAGGTAACACCTACTACGGGATAGTCATCAAAAGCCGGATGTGTGAAGTAGTTTCTGGTCTGAGGCTCGTTATAAGAATAAGTAAAGTCTCTTATCCAGCACATTTCATCAGGCCATACTGTGACTTCAGCTTTTTGAATCAATGATTTTCTGGTAGCTTTTTTGTCATGAGCGGCTTTTTGCCAATCCAGCCATGAATATTTGTACTTAAGTGCTTCTTTATTAAATTCCCTCTGACCATCAAACGCCATATCACCCTGATAATACATATCATTCAGTGTTTCATCGCTGTAGTCAAGTTCAACCTCCCAGTCGATCACTTCATTGTCATAGTCATCAGTGGTTTTATTTCCCATCATCTCATGAGCAATTGAATCTTTTACCCACTCTACAAACTGACGATATTCGTTATTTGTGATCTCCGTATCATCCATAAAGAAGCCGGTAATTGAAATATTTTTTTGTCTTTGATTATATGTGGAAAAAACATCCTGATCGCTCTGACCGATGGTGAGGGTTCCGGATGGCACATATACCATACCAAAGGGATTGAATCCACCCCATTTTGGTCTGTCCTGAACTCCTACCAACTGACCTGATTCTTTTTTTCCGCAAGAAATAAGGAATAATAGCAGAAAAAATACTACACTAAGATTTGATAAACTTTTCATTTTCTAATAGCGATTTAAAGAGGAAAAACAGATTTCCAAAAAAAATGTTGCAAAGATAACTGCCTAGTTCGGAATTTTTAATAAATTATTATAAATTTCTATTTATCGCATTTTATCTTTCGCATCCATCGACACATTGTGTTGTATAACGATAGAAAACTTACTAATATTGTGTCAAATAAAAAAATATAAGCCTGATTTTTATGATCTCATCATATATGTAAAATTTCAGACAAATATATTACTGCTTAGATATCTATCTCCTCTGTCACAACATATAAATACCATAACGCCCTGCTTCATCTCCTGAGCAATTCTTAGAGCTACAGATGCAGCCCCGCCGGAACTCATACCCACGAAGATGCCTTCCTGAGCTGCCAGATTTTTTGTCATCAGAATTGCTTCGGATTCAGATACATCATAAATAAAATCTACTTTCGACCTATCAAATATTTTGGGAAGGTAATCAGGGGTCCACCTCCGAATACCCGGAATGGATGATCCATCTGTAGGCTGACATCCTATGATCTGAATTTTCGGATTTTTAGATTTTAAGAACATGGATGTACCCATGATAGTTCCTGTCGTGCCCATAGAGCTTACAAAGTGGGTAATATTACCTTCAGTGTCATTCCAAATCTCAGGGCCGGTAGTTTTAACATGAGCCATGTAATTATCCTGATTTGAAAATTGATCAAGCATAAAGTATCCGTCTTCTGTGGATTTTTCATCGGCATAATCTCTGCATGCTTCTATCGTATCAAGTAAGATAACTTTGGCACCAAAAGCTTCCATTGTTTGGATACGTTCTTTGGTTGAATTGGACGGCATTATCAATTCAATAGAAATATTGTATGTGCCCGCGATCATAGCTAATGCAATACCTGTGTTACCACTGGTCGCTTCAATCAGAGTTGTTCCCTTTTGGATCTCTCCACGATCTAAAGCTGATTGGATCATATTCAATGCAGCTCTGTCCTTGACACTTCCACCGGGATTGTGTCCTTCCATTTTTGCAAAAATCCTGACTTTTTTATTTGGATTGAGCCTTGTGATTTCTACCAAAGGCGTATTTCCAACTAATTCGCTGATCTTATGTGTTTTCATGGTGTCAGGTTTGATTTTCGATCCATTTGTTTTCAGCCTGATGATACACTTTTGTCCCGGGAGGAACGGAAGACGTAATCCAAACATTTCCACCTATGACACTGCCACTCCCAACTACAGTCTCTCCACCCAGGATGGTAGCACCGGAATAAATAATTACATCATCCTGTACTGTCGGATGGCGCTTTATTCCAGCCATTTTTTTATCAATGCTCAATGCTCCAAGGGTTACTCCCTGATAGATTTTGACATGATCCCCGATATGAGTTGTTTCGCCTATGACGACCCCAGTCCCGTGATCAATAAAAAATGATTTGCCAATAAAAGCCGCAGGATGGATATCAATTCCTGTCCTTGAATGTGCATATTCGCTCAATATACGAGGTACTAATGGCACACCTTCCTTATGAAGAATGTGTGCAATCCTGTATATATAAATGGCATAAAATCCCGGATAACTTCTGATCACTTCAAATGACGACAAAGCTGCAGGATCTCCATGAACAAAAGCATCAATATCAAGTAGTAAATCCTGATAAACTTCCTCGATGTTTTCAAAGAAGACTTCAGCTATGGCATGCTCTCTCCTGTGATCACAGGATCGGGTATGATAAAGTAAGGATACTAAGTCAATACGCAATCTGTCAAAAGTATTTTTCAGCTCTTCTACTGAGTCCATTCTTTTTTCAGTGACTTCCGGAAACAACACTGTCAATAATTCATTTGCCCAGCCACTTATCAGTTCGGTAGACGGTACTTCCGGTGTTTGAGTATGTCTAGTCAGTAATTTTTCAAAAAATAAATCAGACATATAACCTCTTGCTATTTGGTTTTTGGAATAAGCCTGATAATCGGACATATCATCTCTTCAAGAGAAATTCCGCCATGCTGGAAAGTATCTTTGAAAAAATTATTGTAATAGGTATAATTATTAGGATAAAGGAAAAATAAGTCTTCTTTAGCAAAAATAAATGTGCTGCTCATATTGGGACTTGGAAGGCCAGCGTCCAAAGGGTTCCTTATTTCCAGTACATCTCTACGGTCATATTGGAGGTTTTTTCCAACTTTGTATCTTAGATTGGTGGTGGTCTCCCTATCACCAACCACTTTTGTGGCATTTTTTACCCTTATAGTACCATGATCGGTAGTGAGGATAATCTGTACATCTCGATCAGCCAGTTTTTGCATGACTGACCATAGGGGTGAATTTACGAACCATGATTTTGTCAGTGATCTATACGCTTTTTCATCACCTGCCAGTTCTTTAAGTACTTCCATTTCTGTACGGGAATGTGATAACATATCAATAAAATTGTACACTATGGCAGTCAGATCATTGTTGACAAAATTCAGAGCATTGTCCTGTACCTGTTTTGCACCTAAAACATTGGTTACTTTCATGTACTCCGATCTGATATCCTTTTTTAAAATTCTTTTTATCTGATCTTTAAATAGTTCTGCTTCCTTTAAATTTTTGCCTCCTTCTTCATTGTCATTGAGCCAATATTCAGGAAAACGTTTTTGAATTTCAGATGGAAGTAATCCCGAAAAAATTGCATTGCGGCTATACTGAGTGGCTGTAGGTAAAATGGAATAGAAGTAGTCTTCTTCTTCAATTTTATACAATTCTGTGATGATCGGTTCGATGATTTTCCATTGGTCATATCTGAGATTGTCCAGAAGTAAAAATATGACTGGTTTGCCTGCGGAAAGCAATGGAAATACTTTATCTTTAAATAAATTCTGTGATTTTTTGGGCCCTGAGCCAGATTTTATCCATTGAATATAATTTTTCGAAACATATTTAAAAAACTCTTTATTCGCCTCTTCTTTTTGCATGTTGAGTATCTCCTTCATCTGTGCATTATTGCTATCATCGAGACGAAGTTCCCAGGAGATTATTTTCTTATATATGTTCACCCATTCATTGTAGTCCGGAGCACTATTGATTTCCATTGCGATATTTCTGAACTCTTGCTGATAATCAGTTGCTGTCTTTTCTGATACCAATCGTTTGTTATCCACTATCTTTTTTAGAGTCAATAATATTTGATTTGGGTTGACAGGTTTGATGAGATAATCATCTATCTGCGAGCCTATCGCTTCCTCCATAATGTTTTCAGCTTCATTTTTGGTAATCATTACGATAGGAATATTGGGAAGTTTGACTTTAATGCGTGCTAATGTCTCCAGACCAGTCAATCCGGGCATACTCTCATCCAAAAATACGATATCTATATTGCCATCTTCATCCAGTACGTCCAAAGCATCGTGACCGTTGCTCACAGTGACAACATCGTAGCCTTTCTTCTCCAGAAAAAATAATTGTGGCTTCAACATATCAATCTCATCATCTGCCCACAGTATTTTGATTTTATCACTCATGCTTGATCTTATTATTTTATTTCGTAAACATTGTATCAATACTTAACGTTCAGAATTTAATATTATTTTTGACTGATGAACAAAAAGAAAATATTTAATGATCCTATTTACGGACTGATCAGGTTTCCTTTTGATACTATATATGAAATAATAGATCATCCTTACTTTCAGCGATTGCGCAGGATATCACAACAGGCACTTTCTCATTATGTATATCCCGGGGCATTGCATACACGATTCCAACATGCATTAGGAGCGACCCATCTGATGTGCAGAGCTATAGAAACACTCAAATCTAAGGGTGTAATTATTTCCGATAAAGAATTTGAAGCAGTTTGTATTGCAATTTTACTGCACGATGTTGGACACGGGCCTTTTTCTCATGCTTTAGAACATACCTTGGCAGACGTGCATCATGAAAAGATCTCGTTGATCATCATGGAGAAAATCGGAAAAGAATTAGGTAAAGATTTTAGTTTGGTGCTTTCCATATTTAGAGGAAGCTACGACAGGCCATTTTTACATCAGCTTGTATCAGGGCAAATAGATGTGGATAGAATGGATTATCTGACCAGAGACAGTTTTTTTTCAGGTGTGGCTGAAGGTATCATCGGCTATGATCGTATTATTACTATGATGAATGTAGCTGATGAACAGCTGGTCATCGAAGAAAAAGGTATTTATTCGATTGAGAAATTTCTGATGGCAAGACGTCTTATGTATTGGCAGGTATATCTTCATAAGACGGTGATATCAGCAGAGATAATGTTGATTGCTGTACTTAACAGAGCTCGTTACCTGGCTATTTCAGGTATTGTGATTCCATCTTCGGATGAGTTAAATTATTTCTTAAGTTTGAAAGGAGACGAAAAAGATTTTCTTTATCAGCCGGAGTTTTTATCCAATTATGTACAGCTCGATGATATGGATATCCTGTGGATGATCAAAAGGTCGGTCAATCATCCTGATCGGATATTTGCTGCATTGTGCAAAAATCTATTGGAAAGAAAGTTGCTCAAAGTATCATTGAGTACCGATGAGTCAAGGGTGCTTTTTCTTGAAAATAAAAGAATATATCAGGAAGCGCACCAATTGTCGGAAAGTGAAATAGAATATTTTTTTGCCGAAAAAAAGGAAGTTATTTATCCGTATGATACTAAATCCGGCGAAATCAATATGCTCATGAAAAGCGGAAAAGTATTTCCGTACAGTGCATTAAATACACATTTGAATACTCAAGCAGAGGAAAGGACATTTTTGTTTTATGTCAAAAACAGTCATTTATAGAGAACGGAAATAATTTCCACACAAATATAATTTTCTTTCCTTAGTTCTACTTTGTCAGATTTACCTCTTCCTTCATTTTCTACCAATTTAAGAATTTTCAGAGATATTATTTATGCCTTTCAGGCCATACCCGACAAATCCGATGAAGGCACGGTTTTGTCCGAATCGCTCACCAGTCCTCCTTCGTCGGCTTAGTGGTCGAATGGCTTTTTTTGACTAAGGAGCGTCCCTAAGGGCGACCCTTAAGCAAAAAATTAAGCAAAAAATTAAATTTCACTTTTAAGACCTGATAACCTATACGAAGATTTTCCTGCTAACTCCTAAGTTGACAAAGGAGAATTTGATACTAAAAAAGTAATGGCTGAAAACCGGATTTATTCGGAACTTGATGAAAGTCAGTATTGATGATGTTTTGCAATTTAGGCTCTAAGAGTATGTTTAAACTTCAACAATAACGAACCGAAAGGATTGAAAAAAGATGGATGCTGTGCCTCTTAACTTTACATTAAATCCTCGCCTTGATCAAAAGAAAAATCTAGTTATAAGTTATAATTGATCCTTCATTCAGCACTTACCGTAACTCTAACAAATTCTTGGCAACTGCTCCCCCAACAGCATATTGACAACCCGTTTGCCACCGATGGCACTATTGATGATGACTTGTCTGGGATGTGCTTCTACTACTTCCCCTATGATGAAGGCATCTTTTCCATTTTTCCATTTTTGTATTTCAGCCAAAACATCTGTGGCTACTTCTTCATTTACTACGGCAATAAATACACCTTCATTGGCCACATAAAGTGGGTCTAATCCGAGCAATTCACAAGCTCCTTCTACATCATCGCAGACATTAATATTTTTCTGGTCTATGATTACGCCCAAATTGCTATCTCTCGCGATTTCATTGAGTACAGTCGCAACACCTCCACGCGTAGGGTCTCTAAATAAGTGAATATCACTGCCAAACCGGTCCAAAATATCTGAAACTACATCATTAAAATGGCAAGTATCGCTTTGTATTGTAGTCTCAAAATCCAAGCCTTCACGAACACTCATGATAGCAATACCATGTGTGGCAATCTGGCCACTTACTATGATTTTATCTCCTTTTTTTACATTCCTGATAGAAATATCAGCTCGCGAATGTACTGTACCAATTCCTGAAGTATTGATAAATATTTTGTCGCCTTTGCCTCGTTCTACCACTTTGGTATCTCCAGTGACGATTTGAACCTTGGCCCTCTCTGCAGCCAATTTGATAGTCAGAAGTATTTCCCAAAACTCTTCCATACTCAGACCTTCTTCTATGATAAAAGAAAGGGATAGGTATTTTGCTTTTGCCCCACACATGGCTAGATCATTGACAGTACCATTGACGGCTAGTTCGCCTATGTTGCCGCCGGGAAAAAAGATGGGAGATATCACGTAACTATCCGTGCTGAAAGCTATCTTACCATCCACATTCAGCATGGCACCATCATGTTTTTGATCCAAGTATTCATTGCTCAGGAGATTAAAAACACCCGATTCCAGCAATTTATTGGTCAATAAGCCACCACTTCCATGTCCTAAGGTGATAATGTCAAAATCCATCTTAGGCATAGGACATGAAGCGGAAAGCATGTTTATTTTGGGGTTCATTATTTGGTAAATTAATCTTAAAAAATGATGATATTTCACTTTAAGCCATGGTCTCCATAGCATTGGAGAAATGGT
This sequence comes from Saprospiraceae bacterium, assembly GCA_016718205.1. Classification (GTDB taxonomy): domain Bacteria; phylum Bacteroidota; class Bacteroidia; order Chitinophagales; family Saprospiraceae; genus OLB9. The sequence goes on along the minus strand of JADKEB010000012.1, from coordinate 66,621 downwards.
AATATGCTGCACAAGCACCTTCACTACTGACCATAGGTGCGCCAAGTGGCATCTGTGGTGAACATGCTTTGCCAAATTGCGGACATTCGTAAGGTTTTTTAATCCCTTTTAGTACTAATCCTGCTATACAATCTTTGTTTTCTTCCACTTTCTCGATATTGATATCAAACTTTTTATTGGCATCATATTGTGCATATTCAGGCCTGACCTGATAACCACTCATATTTATATTGCCGATTCCTCTCCATTCCCGATCTGTGGTGTAAAATACCTTTTCAATTATTTTTATGGCTTCAGGATTTCCATCAGCATGGACTACTCGGGTATATTGATTTTCGAGTTTTGCTACTCCTTTTTCCAGTTGCTTGATAGTCATCAAAAGTCCCTGGACGATATCTACAGGCTCAAAACCTGTGACCACAATTGGAACATGATATTTTTCTACCAATGGGTAATACTCTTTAATACCCATGATGGTACATACATGTCCAGCAGCCAGAAACCCATCTATTTGAGCAACTTCATCATTCATAACTGCTTCTATAGCAGGTGGCACCAGTACGTGAGATGCCAAAATAGAATAATTCTGTACTTGACCTCGCTCTGCATGGAGTACAGAAAGTGCATTGGCAGGAGCCGTTGTTTCAAACCCCACTGCAAAAAACACCACTTCCTGATCGGGCATTTCTTTAGCAAGTTTTACAGCTTCTAATGGGGAATAGAGTATCCTGACGTCCGCACCTCGTGCCTTCGCTTCGAGCAAACTATACTTGGATCCCGGCACCCTCAGCATATCGCCATATGAACACAGGATTACATTTTTTTCCATGGCAAGATGTACCGCCTTGTCTATAAGATGTAGAGGAGTAACACACACAGGACAACCAGGGCCATGCACCATATTGATCTTATCGGGCAGTAAGTTGATGATACCATTTTTTACCAAGCTATGGGTCTGACCACCGCATACTTCCATGATAGACCAAGGACGAGTGGTGGTTTTATGGATTTCGGTAAGGTACTTTTCAACCAACTCAGGATCGCGATATTCGGATATGAATTTCATGCTCATCTTTTAATTTTGGTATTACAAATCTTGTCTTTTTATCTTTGATGCTTCTTCGAGTTCATTTATTCCGCCTATCACTTCCAGATACTTGAAGGTGAGCATGGCTTCTTCTTCAATGACTATACTTATGGCTACACCTACATGAACCAATACGTAATCACCTTCTTTGGCAGCAGGGACCATTTCGAGACTTGCTTCTTAGGTGATACCACCAAACTGTACTTTGGCCATCGGACAAGGCCGTCATATTGGTATTCTATACTTTTTATTTTTCCAGGAATTGCAAGGCACATAAAGAGTTGTTTTTGATTTGAATGATACTATTCTAAAAAAAACCAATTGTACAATAAGAATAAAGTACAAATATATAAATTTCGAGTTGTATTTTGCTCTAAATCTGAAGGTTATTTAATGAAGTAATTCGGACCTTAATTATAAGTTTGAGCTTGTCGCTTATGAACTTCATTATTTGTGAATACGCCATTTTAACCTCAATTAAGTTATAAAAAAGGAGTACAGCTTAAGATTATCTTCGTCATTTTAACATCAAAGACTTCTTCTATCAATGTTTTGCTGAAGTTTTCATATTCAGCATCGGCTTGTGTTTCACAAAAAATACATATTTTTTAAAGCACTATGATATGTTTTAACCACAAATATTGGCGTACACTTATTTTTATTTGTAAAAATTTTCTAAAGAAGAATGATGGATGTGATACAAACTTTTAAATCATGTTGAATAAAACCATACCTTTGCAAAATAAAATATTTAATAGGGTGGTAGAATCCATTAAAACAAAACCAGTCTTCCATAAACGTATATTTTGGGATGTACATTTTGAAAATATCGATTATGATGCCAAAGCTTCTTTTGTCATCGAAAGAGTTTTTGAACGAGGTGATGTAGATGACATCCGCAATTGCAGGCGTTATTATGGCGATGAAAAGGTCAGAGAAGCTTTATTAAAAGCTAAATACCTACCATTAGTAACAATTTACCTGGCCAGTGCTGTAATTGATAGACCTATAGAAGATTTCAGAAGTTACACCTTGAGACAGTCGAACCCGGAGCTTTTTCCATATTAAAGCGATTGATGGCTTTACCGGAGCTACAGGACTTTCATCTTGTAGGTGGTACAGCATTGTCATTGATGTACGGACATAGGATTTCAGTAGATTTAGTTTTGTTCTCATTTAAAAAATTTGATAACGAAATTATTTTAAATGGCATATCTAAAGCATTTGGTGAAAGCTTCAACACTCGTACAACTTCTCATTTTGGTATTTTTGGTTTTATAGACGATGTAAAAATAGATATAGTGAGATTTCCGCATCCATTGATTCGACCTACTTTGGAGATAGATGGTATTCGTATGTACTCTCCTGAAGAAATTATTGCTATGAAAGTACAAGCCATTCTTGGTAGAGGTAAGAAAAAAGACTTTTGGGATATTGCAGAACTTCTTCAACACTATACTGTGAAAGATTTTATTGATTTACATAAAGAGAAATACAGTACTCAAAATCTATACATCACAGTACCACAGGCCATCATCTATTTTGATGATGCTGATGTAAGCGAGAATCCTATCAGTCTAAAAGGTCAGTCCTGGAAGAGTGTAAAAAAGGTGATACAAGATAAAGTTAGGCAGTTTCTTGTTTGAGAATGCACAAAAGAAACAGTAAATATTTCAGGTTGTAGTAAGTTTAGTTTTCGTGATATAACTCATCGCCATCTGCCCCAAGGCAATATTTTCATCGTTTGGTGATACATTTCTGTGAAAGTAAAGCGTGTAGTCATGTCTCAAATGATGGTGGATCAAATCAACCAATAGCCCATTTTGAAATACACCACCGCTGAATGCCAGTCTTTTCACACCATGTATTCTGGCTACCTTGTCTATTAATTTCACTAGAGTAAGATGAAATTTTGCTGATATTTGTGCCAGAGAGATACTTTTATTGATATCGATTATGATACGTGTAATAATCTGCTCCATCGATATTGTTATATCAACTTCTTCTGGTAAATGATAGCTTTCATCCCAATCCAGACCTTTTTCGAGATAATACCGGTATGCTGATTCTTCCAGCATCATGGCGGACTCGCCCTCATAACTATTGATATCACTTATACCCAAGAGCGAAGCAACCGCATCAAATATTCTACCCATACTAGAAGTCATAACCACCGATCCATTGTCCAGCATTTTTTTATACAGCGTCCATTCAAAATCTGAAAACTTGTGCTTCAAGACTGTATTTGCACCAGCTACATTTTTGCATAGGGAAAGCGCCGCCAATCTGGGTTGCAATGACATTTTATCACCCAAAAGATAGTCAAAATAGCTAATATGTTGCAGTCGTGTGATTTCTTTATTCTCAAAGATAAAAAACTCACCGCCCCATATTTGTCCATCATCTCCATATCCGACGCCGTCCCATATTATGCCTAGAACCGAATCCTTTGAGTCCATCAAATTATTTTCAAAAAGACAGGCACAAAAATGTGCTTTATGATGTTGGACGGAATAAATGATAGTATCAGGATTTTCACCCACTGCTTTAGGTAAAAAGTATTGAGGATGTTTGTCCCTGATTATGATTTGTGGTACAATGCCTGTGATTTTTAGATAATGCTGCAGCACATGGTCATATGTTATCTGGCTATCGTAGGCTGAAAGATCACCCAAAAACTGACTCAAGTAAATATTTTGACCTTCAGCTAACAAAAAGGCACTCTTCATATCAGCACCAGTACAGATCATGGGCGTGATATTCATCTCTTTTGACGGCCAGTACGTTGGTGCATATCCCCGACTGCGCCTTATGACGATCTTCCTGCCATAAAATGGTGTGTATCTTATGACGCTGTCATCCTGCGGCATGACTATATCCCTATTGTGACTAAGGATGATGTCCGCAATTCCCGCCAATTGATCTTGAACTAAAGCATCTTCATAAATGATGGGTGATCCGCTTACGTTAGCACTCGTAGCGATCAGTGGACCACCAAAGCCTACAGATATAAGACATAGTAGTGGACTATTGGGTAGCATAACGCCTAACTGTGACAATCCTGTTGCCACCATGTCACATTGTATATTTGAATGCAGCTCGGGCTTTTTGTAACACAGGATGATTGGAAAGGCAGTATTGTCGATTTCGTATGTAGCATCATGAGTCAAAATCACATCCTGATGGATGGATTTGAGATCAGGATACATCAATGCAAATGGTTTTTTAGGTCTATGTTTACGATCTCTCAAAGTCTGAATGGCTGTAGAATTGGATGCATCACAAAGCAATAAATAGCCACCGATACCTTTTACAGCTACGATTTGGCCATCTTTTAGTTTGTGGACAATATGTGCAATGATGTCACTTTCGGGTATGTCTGGATCAGATGAAATCTTGAGCTTTATACCACAGGTAGCGCAAGAATTTGTCTGTGAAAAATACCTGATGTCATCGGGACTATCGTATTCTTCCTGACATTCTGGACACATGATAAAACCTGACATCGTCGTCAAAGCCCGATCATAAGGTATGTCATTGACCACTGATAGTCGAGGTCCACATTGCGTACATGTGATAAAAGGATATTGATATCTTCTGTTTTTGTCATGCAAAAGCTCGCTTCTGCAGTCATCACAAATGCCAAAGTCAGGACTGAGATGGACGTTTTTATGGTCTGATGGCTCCGAATGTAAAATACTAAAATCAGGAAATGACTGATGGTCCATATCAGTGATGTCAATGGAAACAATTTTAGATTTCGGTGGCGCATGAACAAAAATCTGATGGATAAATTGGTCACATTTATCTTCTCCTGCTACATTAATATGGATATGAACACCATCTGTTCCATTAGAAACAGTGCCAGTGATACCCATTTTTTTTGCAAGATTAAAGATAAACGGTCTGAAGCCTACTCCTTGTACCTGACCTTTGATGTGAATATGGAAGTTTGCCATTTTATGCAACGATATTTTCAATTTACTACTATAAGTTCTTTGGCAAGAAACATTTTTGGATACATTTTGGGTTTGTCATCTCGTAGAAAATATAAATATCATGATGAGAAATTATCTAAGAGTATGTTTAAACTTTTATCATTTGGCGAAAATAAATATTTTTTAGGTTGCTTCCACGAGTATTGGCTCTGAAGGGGAAACAAATATCTGCTTACCGATTAATAAAAAAGGTCTCAAAAGCCTTTAGTTCATTGATTTCCTGTGCTACAAACTTATCAAATAGTTTGTCTCCAACCTGACTTCTGAGTGCAGATATACCTACATCAATCAATCTGATACCTTTATCGGTCAAAAATATATTGTCGAAAGAAAAGCCCGGCATATCCGATGGTCTGCGGATATCACGATGTACAAAACCATTAATATGAAGTTGTGTTAATTCATCTTCAAAAACTTCAAATATCAATTGCCTTCGTTCAAATTCAAACGCTCTGAAGTCTATGGGATATAATCTTTCCATGACAAGTACTTCTGTATCGCCAGGCAACAAATCCAGTCTTACAAACTTTACGACGAGACCGTTAATGCAGTTTGCAAATTTCATTTTTCAGCTTCAGAACCAATCTCTGACCTTGTATTTTCAAAAAACAGTTTGCCTGCCTCCGATTCTGATAAAGCAAATACGGTGTTGTTAGAGCCTGAAGACAGCGTTTTTGGGTATTTTTTTGCCATCGACGATGATTTTAGCTGCAAAAATACAAAATTTACGTCAAGCAGAATAAAGGAAACCGGTGTAATGCAGGCATTAAATAAAATATTTTGTAATCAAATTATCTCAATTTGTGAAAATAATTCTTCCTTACACCTAAAAATCTAGAATGACTTTCCTATTACAGCCCAAAATCACTGTAAAATCAGTCACTTCGTTCACTTTTGACTTCGCACCATAACCTGTACCGCCTTGCGGTAGCGATGCTACATCTAAAGCTGCACACAGTATGATTTGTCGTCAAAAATGCTGATTTTACCCGCCTGCTCCGAAGCGGGCAGGTTGTGCTTTTGACCTTCATTACGGAACTCATTATAGATATTTAGGTTACAATTATAAATGAATTTTTACCTTTGCGCTTCATTTTGTCAAAATACCATCAAAATACATCACCATGGATACTATTATTGAGCATTTGATTCAGGAAGAGTTACAACGCCAAAGGCAAGGTATTGAATTGATTGCTTCAGAAAATTTCACATCTCAGGCAGTCATCAATGCTGTGGGAAGTTGTCTTACAAATAAGTATGCAGAAGGTTATCCGGGCAAAAGATATTATGGTGGTTGTGAAGTGGTGGACAAAATAGAACAAATAGCCATAGACAGGCTGTGTACGCTTTTCGGTGCAGAATATGCCAATGTTCAACCACACTCAGGGGCTCAGGCCAATGCTGCTATATTTTTAGGAGTATTACAGCCAGGAGATGCTATTTTGGGATTTGATTTGTCCCATGGTGGTCACTTATCTCATGGTTCGCCTGTCAATTATTCCGGCAAAGTGTATCAAGCCAATTTTTATGGTGTGGATCAGGAAACAGGTCGTATAGATATGGAAAAAGTTGCCATCAAAGCTCATGAAGTGAAACCTAAACTCATTATCTGCGGTGCTTCAGCTTATTCCAGAGATTGGGATTACAAAAGATTCAGAGAGATAGCGGATGAAGTGGGGGCACTGTTATTGGCAGATATTGCACATCCTGCTGGATTGATTGCGGCAGATTTGTTGACAGATCCCTTGCCACACTGCCATATTGTATCATCTACTACGCATAAGACATTGAGAGGTCCAAGAGGAGGTATCATTATGTTGGGCAAAGATTTTGCAAATCCCTGGGGACGTACTACAAAAAAAGGCGACCCGATCATGATGTCGACTATTTTGAATAGTGCTGTATTTCCGGGTATGCAGGGTGGTCCATTAGAACATGTCATCGCTGCCAAAGCGATAGCATTTGGAGAAGCATCACAAGAAAGCTTCAAAGATTACGGCAAACAAGTCATCGCCAACGCCAATGCGATGGCCAATGCATTTACAAGCAAGGGCTACAAAATCATATCAGGAGGTACTGACAATCACATGATGCTCATCGACCTTCGTGCCAAGTCAGCTGATATTTCAGGCAGAGATGCTGAGAATGCTCTAGTAGCTGCAGATATCACGATCAACAAAAACATGGTACCTTTCGATAGCAGGCCAGCTTTGCATACTTCCGGCATAAGAATTGGTACGGCTGCAGTGACTACAAGAGGATTCAAAGAAGTAGATTGTGAACAAGTCGTGGAGTGGGTAGATGCTGCGATTATGAATAAAGACAATCCTTCCATCATTAAGGATATCAAATCGAAAGTAAATGATTTTATGAAGGAATTCCAGCTATATTAAGCCTTAGATTGAGGTTAAGGGTAGCTAAGAATTCGATTGTATCAATTTGATGATACAAAAAATCGCACTATGATATTCTTTCTACTCATTATTTAATACCTTACAGCTGAATAAATCCTGCACTTATTTCACGCTTTCCTGCTCTCAATGACACATTTTTGAAAAATAATTCTGCATTTTTGTAAAAAGTCAGTGGAATTTTCATGAAAATATTCCAACAGGTTATGATATTGTTTCATGTATTAAGATATGTTTCATAAAGAATTAACTAACATTTAAAAAAGCAATATTTACATATGTTGCTGAATATCAGTCATATATAAGTTGTATTTATACGAAAAAATACTTTAAAATTGTGGATAAATTCTTTTTAGAAATTAGTACCACTGTTTTATAAATATCTATATTTACACCGTTTTTAATTCCCTGACTCAGTAATTATATATATGGATAACAAAATAAAACGAGACTTAGCCCTAATAAACCTCGTCACGGATTTTGAAAATAAATTTGAACTGGGAGAAATAGGATATCTGGAAGAAAAAGTTTTTTTTCAGATACTTGAATATTATGAAGATGAATATTTACTAGAAAAAGCACTTGAAGTAGTAGAGTATGCCATTGAACTTTACAAATACCGATCAGAGTTCTATATAATCAAATCAAGAATACTTTTAAGCAGTGGCAAGGTTGATGATAGTCTCAAAACGATTGCGATAGCTGAAACCATCGCTCCATTTGAAAGAGAAATCAGTCTCATAAAAGCAAGAGCACTTGCCATTAAGAAACAATTTGATCAGGCTAGAACCATACTTGAAGACCTCTGGATAGGGGCTACTCATTCTGATACTGTAGAAATATTAATTGGAGAGTCTTACATTTATGAAAATATGAAAGACTATAATGCAATGTATGACGCCCTGGCAAAAGCTGTATTGATGGACAGTAAGAACGAAGAAGCCATGGAAAGGGTTTGGATCAGTGCTGAGTTATCCAGACGCTATGCGGATAGTGTAGAGTTGCACAAAACCATCATCGATTCTGATCCATACAATTATCAGGCATGGTACAATCTTGGCCATGGATATACCTGTACTTGGGAATACGAAAAAGCCATTGAGGCATTGGAATATTCATTTATAGTCAATCCTGAGTTTGAAAGTGCTTATCTTGATTGTGCAGATACTTGTCTTCAGATCAAAGAGTATGATCGGGCACTTGAAATATATATAGAAGCCAATAATAGGTTTGGACCCAATGATGAGTTAATGGTCAACATCGCAAGTTGCTATATATCTCTCAATAAAATAAGTATTGCAAAACAATGGTTGCTCAAAGCCATAAAATTAGATGCCTACAATGATGAGGCTTTGTTTTTGTTGGGTGAGTGCTATTCTGCAGAAAAAATCTGGTACAATGCTATTAATGCTTATCACAAAGCAATACAAATAGAAAATAGAAGAGAAGAATATTATTTGGGTCTGGCAAAAGCTTTTGTAGCAGTGGAAGACTATAATAAGGCTACTTACAACTTTCAGATGGCCACCCAGACAGGACCAGAGGATACATTGTACTGGAGAGAATATATCTGTTTTCTTTTGAAATTAGGTCTTTATGATGAAGCTGAGCAAATTCTGGATGAAGCTGAAGACCATACGTATGGGGCTGACTTGCTCTTTTGCAGGGCTGCACTTTCTTTTATGCTCAATGACAGGAAGGAATGTCTGGTACTGCTTGAAGAAGCTTTAATCGAAAATCATGAAAGTCACCATTTGCTCTTTGAGATATCTCCAGAGATCAGAATTGACAAAGAAATCATTTCTATGATAAAATATTATGAGGATACAGAATGAAAGTTATTTTCAATTATAAAGTAATATTAGAATATAACTTTTATTTAAACTTTTAAACTCTTTTAATAACCAAGACTGAAGAGCATCCGATCAAAAGGGTGCTCTTTTTGTTTTTTTTTAGTCAAATGTATTTACTTATCTCGAAGATTTATCGGATTTAGCAGATGGAAGTTTACTGAGAAAACTTATATAAGTGTATGTTTAAACTTTAGCTATTAATTGAATCTATTTCTTCCACTTGATATTACATCCGGCACTAGGATATTGTTTTTGCATCGGTGGCTCGCTTCTGAGCAGGAGATCGAGTGCCAATCTGAGGTCTTTGCCTGTGAGTGGCTTGTCATTTCCGGGTCTTGAATCATCCAGTCTTCCTCTATAATACAACTGGTCTTTTTCATCAAAAACATAAATATCAGGAGTGCATGCCGCATCGTAAGCATGGGCAACAGATTGGGTTTCATCATACAAATAAAAAAAAGGGTATCTCAATACCGTGGCAACAATTTTCATCATATCGGGTGCATCGTCGGGATAATTGTCCGCATCATTGCTGCTGATAGCCACAAAACCAATGCCATTGTTCAGGTATTCCTGAGCAATTTTTACCAGTTCGTCATTGACGTGGATGACATATGGACAGTGATTGCAGAGAAATAGTACAACTGTACCCTTGACCCCCTGTATGTCTTTGTACGTTTTATGTACACCACTTTTTGTATCCGGTAGATTAAAATCCGGAGCAACGGTGCCGAGCTCCATCATTTTTGATTCGGTAAGTGCCATGTGAAATATTTATTGCTGCGCAAAAATACAAAAGCCCTTCAGATATCATAATCCAAAAGGCTCTTGAAAATCTTTAAAATATTATCTTCTCATTATTGAACAGGTGCAGCAGCAGGTGTTGCGGTCAGATTGATCTTCAGCACGATGTCGTCATTGATAAACTTGTCTCCTAAGTCAGAAAAAATACTTTTTGACTTGTAGTTTACACCCCATTCTGTTCTGTTGATCGCAAAAGATGGAGTTGATACCGTTACCCCTGCCTCAGTGATAGCTACATTTGCAGGGATAGTTATCTCTTTTGTGATGCCTTTGAGAGTAAGATTTCCTTTTACCAATGCATTCAAACCGTTTTCACCAGTAGTATCTGTAACAGAAGTGATTTCAAATTTTCCGGCAGGAAATTTAGTAACATTGAAGAAATGATCAGCTCCGTCAGCTTCTGTACCCTTAAGGTGCGCTTCAAGATCAGCTTTGTCATCTCCGGTGATGTCAGTCACAACGATGGTATTCATATCAAGATTGAAACCACCGGAAGTGAGCTTACCATTGCTTACAAACAACTGACCATCAGAAATATTGATGGTTCCGGTATGTTTGTCACCTGTAGGCTTGGAGCCTTCCCAGTTGATGGTGGTCATATCCAGAGCTGCATTATATTGTACCCCTCCGGTTGTTGCTACTTCTCCTTTTTCGCCGGCAGTGGCTGCCTTTTCTTTGCAGGAGAACATTAAAATACTCATTCCTGAAATCAATATCAAATTTAATAAAACTTTCATTTTCTAATAAAATTATTTTTTTACAATTGTAAACCCTCACGTTTTTACTAACGCATACCAAACGACAGAAATATGGCTTTTGTTGAAAACACAAATTAAAATATTCATAATAACATGTTAACCTTCAGGTTTATTCTTAGTACTACTTTGTCAACTTAGGAGTTATCAGGAAAATATTCATAAAGGTTTTTAGGTAAAATTTAATTTTTTGCTTAAGGGTCGCCCTTCGGGACGCTCCTCAGTCAAAAGAGACCATTCGACCACTAAGCCGACGAAGGAGGACTGGTGATCGATTCGGACAATAAATGTCCTGATTAGAAATCATTTTAGAGACAAGCTTCGCTTCGTCTTTTCGCAAAATCTGGTACTTTTATGTTCAAAAGTATGGATAGTCAGTTGAGATTGATAGAATCTTAAAAGTCAAACTCTATGGTGTCACCTGGTTTTAGGCCTGATTTTCCGGAATCTTTATTTTCTTTCGGATCAGAATCTTGTTTTTTGCCCGGATCTTTTGTTTCTGAAGGAAGTTTTAATTCCTTCTTTGGTACTGAAGATGTGTCAATGATGTCTTCTGCAGGTGCCTCAGCTTCAGTATCTACTTCGAGAGAAGTCTCATCTGCTTGTATTAGTTCCACTTTAGTCAACTTGGCGTCAATGAGTTTATTGCCCATAGCTTTCCAACCTTTGACTTCTATAAATTCTGTAAGTACAAGCTCTTTGGATTCCTTAGTTTTACCCACATTGAAGTGATATTTGATTACAGGGTTCTTTGACATGGATGCAAAATACAGTTTAGTGCCCCCGACTTCCGGCAGAAAGATAAATCTCTGATCCATCGTACTTGTTTCAATCCTGAATCTTTTGACCATCGTCCATCCCTTTTCGCCTTCGTGATATACTGCGTTGATGATCGTTTCGTCGGTATAGTTGCCGATTTCAACAATGTTATTTACATCAAATTTTTTGTTGAGATCGAGTTCGTTGACTTCATAACTACCGTCTTTGTATATCGTCAGGAGTTTGCTGCCGGTGTCAAATGCTCCGAGATATTTGCCCCGTTCATCCTGATTGAGTTTGCCACTGACTTCATCCATATATATCTGCATAGCACCGAGCGATGATTTGCCTACAGATAACTGAGTGATCTTCCTTACAGGATACTTGGTGACGACATTTCCTTGTGAAGAACGCCCCTTGATGGCAAGATCTGCAAAATCAAAGTCAAACACTTTTTTCTTGGCTGTACATCCTTGTGATAACTGGACATTGACTATCTCGGACTCGCCATTGGCATTGGTAGTAAAATACAGGACTTTGGAACCTTTGCTGCCTTGCGTGAGATCGTACTCCTTATCTCTGGTGATAGCAGTCACACTAAATCTTTTGGCAAAGGATTTTCCGGTTTTCCCATCCAGATATATCATATTGTAAGTAGTCCGGTCATCTGACTTGAGCCATACAGCTGTGTGGATGACATCCTTTCCTACAAACACCTTATCTGCGATTTTGACAACCTTAAACTTGCCATCTCTGGTAAAGGCGATGATATCCGCTATGTCCGAACAATCGCAGACAAACTCATCTTTTTTCATACCCATACCTATGAACCCTTCCTTGCGCTCCACATAAAGTTTGGCATTATTGGCGACCACTTCTTTGATTTCTATTGTATCAAATGAACTGATGATGGTTTTGCGTTCCCGACCTTTGCCATATTTCTCCAGTAATCGCTCAAAGTAAGCTATGGCGTATTCTGTCAGGTGTTCCAGATCAAATTTTACCTGTTCGAGATCGGCCAGAATCTGTGCCATCATCTCATCGGCTCTGAATTTATTGTATTTGGAGATTCTCTTGATTTTTATCTCCGTCAGCCTTATGATATCATCTTCAGCAATATCTCTCATGAGCAAAAGCCGTCCATCACCTGGTTTCAACGGATCAGAAGGAGTTGCAACATATTTTTTCAATCCCAGATCTATTGCTTTTACTACCTCTTCAAAGCTTTCGCACTCTTCTATGTCACGGTATATTCTGTTTTCTATAAATATCTTTTCGAGACTGGATTGGTGCCATTTTTCTTCGAGCTCAGCCTTTTTGATTTCCAACTCCCGTCTTAGCAGTTCTTTGGTTTGCGCAGTGGATATGCGCAGGATCTCAGGTACGGACAAAAACATAGGCTTGTTATCCACAATGACGCATGCGTTGGGTGAGTAGGAGACCTCACAATCTGTAAATGCATATAGTGCATCGATCGTCAGATCGGGGGATACACCGGGCATCAGTTCCAGCTGAATCTCAACATCTCTTGCTGTGTTGTCATTTACTTTTTTAATTTTTATCTGACCTTTGTCATTGGCCTTCAGGATAGAATCTATGAGCGTATTGGTAGTGACCCCAAATGGCAATTCGACTATGTTTAGAATGTTTTTCTCTGCCTGTTGTATTTTGGCTCTGATCTTCACTCTGCCACCTCTGTGCCCATCATTGTATTCAGCTACATCGATCATACCACCTGTCTCAAAGTCAGGATATACAGTCACTTTTTTACCTTCCAGTATCTTGACAGAAGCTTTGATCAGCTCTATGAAATTGTGCGGAAGTATCTTGGTGGATAACCCGACGGCGATGCCTTCCACGCCTTGGGACAATACCAATGGAAATTTGACAGGTAGGGTTACAGGTTCCTTTTTACGGCCATCATAAGTGAGTTGCCACTCAGTAGTCTGTGGATTGAAGAGGACCTCCAACGCAAATTTTGTCAGCCTTGCTTCAATATACCTCGGTGCTGCTGCTGAGTCACCCGTCCTGACATCGCCCCAGTTTCCCTGACAATCTATGAGCAGATCTTTCTGTCCCATATTGACAAGTGCATCACCGATAGCGGCATCACCATGTGGGTGATACTGCATGGTCTGACCTATGATATTGGCAACTTTATGATAGCGGCCATCATCCATTTCCTTCATGGCATGAAGGATACGTCGTTGCACAGGCTTCAATCCATCATCAATATCCGGTACCGCTCTTTCGAGTATCACATAAGATGCATAGTCGAGAAAATACTCCTTATACATACCCTTTAACGTGACTAAACCTTCCTCTTCGTGTCCGGTATCAGTGATATGATGTTCAGCGTCCATGATAAATATTTGAAAAAAAAGACAAATATATAAAATATCTGTAATATAAATATAAGCAGGCCTTGGGATGAAGAAATTAGTTCCACTTTGTCAAGTTACATCCTATCAAAGTTTATTTTTGCGTATGTCTAAATTTTTATCATAGGCTCCAAGTTGTAAATTTAATTTTAGCCTGCCTGGATGGCAAGGCAGGCTATCGTTATATTTTTCGCCGTAGTTTAAAGCTATGGCTCTGTTAATAAATAAATGGTGCAGAATTGGCAAAGTTAATTTGTTCTTTTTAAAGGCGTAAATGAGGCGAATAGCCTTAACTATTTAACGATTTTACAACGCAGAAAAAGAGCAAAAGAACAAGACTAAATGTATCAGTTATTTTTTAACAGAGGCTATATTCAGTATAAGCTGCGAGCCGGACTGAATGATGCAGAGTAAAATCGTGATAAAAAATCACGATTTAAAGGAAAGGATCCAATCAAATATTTGATTGGATGGCTCTTAGAAAAAGAGTCATCGTATTTTGATCAAAACTGATTAATTCAAAAATTATACTATTAATATCAGATGATAAATCAAGATAAGATGAGCCGACAATGGGATAGTTGCGTATTCTTTTTACATTTGTCATTTTTATGAATGCATATAAGTCAAATTTATTCCACGCTGTGGTCCTGATTTTGCTCAGCATATGGGAATATTACTCAGCACTCAACCCATCCATAGTCCAACTCCTTCCATTGTTTTTTGGGGTCATATTCCTATCATTAAACAATGGGGTTCAGTATGGACTGCAAGGACAGACTAAAGCAGCATTGATCTTGAGCATATTTTCGGTATTATGTGTCATGCTGATATTTTTGAATTTTTACCCAAGTTTTTATATTTTCAGCATATTGAGATATGGGACCATGATACTTGCCGGATGTATCTCCGTTTTTTACCTGTTCAAAACTGTTTTTAAAAATGTTAAGCATTAAATCTGTATTCATACTGATAATCATGCCGTTAAGTATGGTTTCGTGTCAGCAAGCCCCTAAAGTTTCTGCAGGTCAAGAAAAGCAAAGTGTCCTTGTGAAGGTGATGCCTCCTGACACTTCTGTCACGATAGATTACTTAATGGGAAAATTTGATCCATCAAAACATCCGGATTTTACAGAAATACCCATCAAATATGCCGATCGGGCGGGTCAATACATCAGAAAAGAAGTTTTTGAAGCTTTTGTTAAAATGTCTGATGCGGCATCAAAGGAGGGAATACGAATACAAATAAGATCAGCCACAAGAAATTTTATTGATCAAAAAAGAATCTGGGAAAACAAATGGACAGGCAAAACCCTCCTTGAAGACAATCTGAATGCTGCCAGGGATGTCAGGGATGATCTGTCAAGAGCCAAAAAAATATTGGAATACAGCTCGATGCCCGGCACATCAAGGCACCATTGGGGTACCGATATGGACTTCAATTCATTTGATAACCAATGGTTTGAGAAAGGAGAAGGACTCAAATTGTACACCTGGATGAAAACTCATGCTGCTTCATATGGATTTTGTCAACCATACACTGCTTTAAAAAGTGACAGAAAGACAGGTTATTTTGAAGAAAAATGGCACTGGACATATATGCCCTTGGCGGTTCATTACACAGCCATGGCAAAAATGAAACTCAAAAATGAAATGATGACAGGTTTTTCAGGATCTGAAACAGCTCCAACCGTAGATATGGTCAATAACTACATTTTAGGAATAAGCCCTGCATGCAATAAAAACTAAATGACACTTCAAAGCTCTCTGAAAGTTGATACTTCAATCAAAGGTATCATATTACTGACACTTCCTATCAGCATGGCAAAGCTGATACCGGAGCTCAATTATCTTTTCAATGCAGCATTTTTAGGCCATTTAGGTAGTAGAGAGCTGGCCCTGGCAGGCATTACAGGCGTTTATTATCTTATTTTTTCTGCTATAGGATACGGGCTCAACAACGCTTTGCTGGCCATCATGTCAAGAAGAGCAGGAGAAAACAACAGAAATGAAATCTTTTCAACACTGTGGCATGGTCTGATTTTGGCTGTCATGCTTGCTTTGATGTTTATTGTGATGACTCGGCTGTTTGTCTATCCGATTATGATTTGGGCCGGAGTTGATGCAGAAAGTGCACTCATCGCGGGCGGATTTTTAAATATCCGGATCATTGGGCTTTTGTTTCTGTACAGCCTGCAGATGCAAAATGCATTTCTCATCAGTCTGCAACAGACAAGATTTCTGGTACTCATTGCTTTGGTACAATCCGGAGTAAACCTTTTTCTGGATTACACCATGATATTTGGGCATTGGGGATTTCCGGAGATGGGGTTTAACGGTGCTGCAGTCGCTTCCGTTATTTCAGAATGTATCGGAATGTGTACCGTAATGTTCATCATTTACAGTCTTGATATCAAAAAAAGATATCAGATCACTCCGGTTTTCAGTATCGCTTTCAAAAAACTGAAGTTGGTTTTTACTCAGGGTTTTCCGCTTATGAGTCAACTGGCTATCAGTACTGCTTCATGGTGGGTATTTTTTATTCTTGTGAGTAAAAATTATACTTTTGAGGAGCAGGCAGTCTCCCAATCCATGCGAAATCTATTTGGGCTGGGTGGAGTATTCTCGTGGGCTTTTGGCTCATCTGCCAATACAATCATCAGTAATCTCATCGGCCAGGGAAGACAAAACGAAATCTTTAAAATCATCAAAAAACTTAGTATCATCAGTACATCTGGTATGGCCATTTTCGTACTTATCCTAAATATTTTTCCAGCTTTATTCCTTGATCTTTTTGGTCAGGAAAAAGGATTTATATCAGCAGGTTTAGGTCCTCTGAGAGTAGTAAGTGCCGCTATGTTGATATTATGTATAGGCGTCATTTGGCTAAACGCAGTTGTAGCCACCGGAAAAACTAAAATCGTATTCTGGATTGAATTCTGGGGTATTGTCGTTTATCTGATTTATATATGGATGGTCATTGAAAGTCTAAAGTTGAGCCTTTCGGTAGCATGGATGAGTGAATGGGTTTACTGGATATTGCTCTTTTCACTTTCATTTGTCTATCTTAGATTTGGAAGATGGAGGGATGACTTGTCTTACAGCAGTTAAAACTTACATTAAGGATAAAAGCACTTGTGCTTCCATGATCTGAAAAGTCGATGATATTATCAGCGTTTTTATCTTTGAAAGTGGTCCTGATATTTCCCAGATGGTCTTTGATCCAGTACTCATACAACCAACTGCTTCCCGTTTTGATGGCCCGTCCATCTGCATGATGTACCGACTCCGGAATATCACTTTTGTATTCCTTACCACGAAGATAATCTGTTTTATTTATTTGTGCATTATTTTTGAGATATTTTCGCTGTAGCAAGCTACCGTCCGCTCCATAGAGCATCTGGAGTTCATCATTTTCTGCCCCGACGATGCGGTAGGGTAGATTGTGATAGTTGTAGTAGAAAGTCAGCTTTTTGTTGGGATCATACGAGAGATTGCCGCTATTATCGTAAGTATATAGTCCACCTACGCTCTGCTGATTGAAGCCTTCGGTGTATTTTGTCTGTGGACATGGTCCAGGGTATGCTGTGACGAGCGGTGCGGTACAACTTTGACCTGCGAGAGGACATCGAAAAACTCGAAGCTAAAGATAAAGAACATGTCTTCGCCATGCTCGACGCTTTCTTGGCTAAAAACAAATTACAAGCTATTTTGGCTTAATCCACAGGCTTACTAAAATCACAAAAGCCACACAACTTTTTCTGTTGTATGGCTTTTGTTTATTAAATGAAGTACAAGTTACAAACTTGCGCTAGCGAGGGGGATGTCCTAATCATCATATTTTCTCAATAATTACTTTTTGGCCATCTGGTAATCCATATATTTGTAAAGCAATTGAACTATTAAGTTCAAGGTTATCTATATATTTATTAAGAAATAAATTTTGATTTACATATTCCCCACCTAGTACAAATGGCTTAATTGGGGATAACCTATATCCTTGGGATAACATTTCTTTATCTATATCACTATATTTTTGAATTAATGTACTTCCAGTAAAATAATTAATATCGCCCAGAAGTATTTCGACGAATTGATCAAATTCGCCATTCGTAATATATTCTAATTCGCCTGTTTCAATATTTAAAAAATAAAATATTTCATCCTTTATCACAAATTGATTTCCAAAAACATCTTGACCAAAGGGTGTATTTTATTTTTTCTCATCACATTAAAAATCACCCATTTTTTTTGCGATTCAGGCAAGATGCCTTAATATATTGCATCGTAGCTAAAAGCTACGACGAACAAACGATGCTTTAGATACATGATCCTGCAGATAAATTACTCCCGACTATCAGGCCTATCAGGGCAGCAGCGTAGCTCTGTCATCTTTGTAGAAAACATTAGCACTTGAAACATAAGGGGCGTAGCCCTGACATCTTATATTTACCACATCTTTTAAGATCACAGGGCTACGCCCCTACGTGATGGTGTGTGGATATTTTTGCTACAAAGATCACAGGACTACGTCCCTATATTAATCTTGGACATAAAGATTAGAGATAATACCTAAATATCTATAATGAGTTCCGTAATGAAGGTCAAAAGCACAACCTGCCCGCTTCGGAGCAGGCGGGTAAAATCAGCATTTTTGACGACAAATCATACTGTGTGCAGCTTTAGCTGTAGCATCGCTACCGCAAGGCGGTACAGGTTAAGGTGCGAAGTCAAAAGTGAACGAAGTGACTGATTTTGCAGTGATTTTGGGCTGTAATAGGAAAGTCATTTTAGATTTTTAGGTAATAGATGGGTGTATTTCATTTTTTCGCCTCACATTAAAAATCATCAATTTTTTTTGCGATTCAGGCAAGATGCCGTAATATATTGCATCGTACGACGAACAAACGAAACTTGATAAGAAATCGAGCACAGTGCGAAAAAATGAAATGCGCCTAAAGAAATATCACCTTATTTTCTTACTAAATATTTTTAGTATGCCAAGAGAATATCATACCTGTAATGTATTGCGTTTGTTATAATATTATCCATCAAGACTATAATTTCAAAAAAATCTATCTATGTGACCTCATACACCATAATGATATGAGGAATTCCATCTTCCAGATAAGGTTGATTTAAATCCTTAAAACCCAGGTTTTCATAAAATCTTTTTAAATAGGTTTGCGCTCCTATTTTAATAGATGAAGCCGGATATAGCTGTTTTATTGTTTCAATAGAATAATCCATAAGTTTTTTACCTTCTCCTGTGCCCCTGACAGTAGAACCATTGGCCACTCTGCCTATAGAAATAAAGCCTTCATATGAAACACCTTCAGGCAATAAACGTGTGCAACATACCACAGCATTCTTTTTGTCCTTGCCCATGACATGATATCCATACAAATCCTTATCGTCAGCGTCAAGATAAGGGCAATTTTGTTCTACTACAAAAACTTCCTGCCTGAGTTTCATGATTTCATAAAGCTCAATCAGAGAAAGGTCATCGAATTTTTTACAACTATACCGGATCATGGTGTTAGGAATTTATTGGTGTATCCCATTTTTTATTCAATCGTTATAAACTTCTTTTTGTCTCCCTTCAGGGATGGGGTAAAACAAAAAGGAATTTTCATTAAAGTGCAATTTTGGGATACACCCGAATTTATTGGATTCTGGCTATTTTACCTTTTTTGACCTGGAATGAAGCAAAGCAGCCAATATGGTTTCGGTCCGTATCACTTAATTCATCAAATCGAAAACACTCCAAGTCTGCAGAGTAAAAGATATGATCATAAGGCATTTTAAAATCAGAAGGATTGACATTTCTCCTGCTGTTGAGTAATCCTGTCCTATTTCTAAATGTCAAAATATCATTAGACCAATACACTTGATTAAATTCCCCGAGAACAATTATTTTTTGTGGTTTATGGCTCAATTCCTTTTCCAAAACTGTAAACTGTGCTTTTGCTTTCTGTCGGGATGCATTGTCTAATGCCGGTATCATATATGATGAGATCAGCCTGTATTTTTTGTTATTCTTTTCAATTTCAACATCCAGATTTGGAATGTCGTCATACATGATGTTTTCATTATTGATCATCGGGTATTTTGATACTATCATTTTGCCGTACAAATCCATCCTTACGTTCTGATAACTGTATATAAAGGCAGTATCCAGGATAACAGGCATCACTTTTGCCCAATCCGGGGTAAACTCCTGAAATGAGATAGCATCAACGTGTCTACCTATCAAAGCGGTTTGGATTTGTTGAGGATCAGTAATACTCAGATTGACATGAGCTACTACAAATTTATCTCCGTCATTTACTTCTGGATTTTTAAGTTCCGTATTGGAAGCACTCTTTAAAAACAATGCAAGTGTAGCTGCGCAGCCAAAACTGGTATATAAAATTAGGTTGCTACTGATGACCAAACCAATAATCCCTGATACAAGCAAGATAAATAGTATGTGTACCAGATGATCCTGCATGGTTTCTGCAATGGTAAATGATGGTAAAAATACAGAAATAGAAGTCATCACTATAAAAAATCCCGCCACAATTACATTTCCTATTCCCGCTAATTTTTTCATGCTCCCTTAGTCAATTTAAAAATTGTCTGCCGCCACCACTACAGATTTAAACATTTTTACATCACCGTCCGGATGAAAGATTTTTGTGTGAAGGATGTACATTCCCAACCTGACTATTCTCCCTTCGCTGTCAATCCCATCCCATTTTATAGACCCATCAGTACCCAGTAAATAGTTATTTGCCAGATCACCTACAGGAAATCCTTCAGCATCAAATACCCTGATGGTAGCGAGGTATCCTGCTTTATCTGTCTTATAATTCAGAAGGATAAAGTCGTCCGTTCCGTCACCATTGGGTGTAAATACTTTTTTATCCGGTGCTATGCCTATGCCATCAATTGATGCAGTGGTCCCTTCTGTAAAATTTGAGTTTTTATATCCAGGTGTTGCATATTTTGAAAGTGTGGATGCAGAGTGCCAGTTATTGGGATCGTTGGTCATTGAAGTGATACTAATCCGCTCAAGACTCACCCCTTTTGTATCATCAATAAGAGAAAAATGCATCTTTTCATTATAGTCAAAGCTGTCCAGCGTGATCAAGCTGCCATTACCAAGTTGCGTAAGGATGCTTATATTGCCTGACTCTACATTTAACGAAGGAAGCGTAGCGGTGATCAAGACAGCTGAATCAGGAGGACTATAGGTGGATCTTAAAAACTGGATATTTGCACTGATTGCAATGTATTTTGAAGGAAAAAGTACAAATTCAGTCCTTAATGTACGACTTTCATTTTTTTGGGCATTGCGCAAAATAAGGCTATCTAATTTTAAAAATTTTGCAGATTTATTAAATATCTCCACAAAATCTTCGCCACCTGTATATGGGTCAGCAAGCAACTCAGTAATGACAATATCACCTGGTCCGGGTTTGACAGCATAAAAAAAAGTGGATGTCAACACCTTTGTATTATTGCTTCTGTCTTTTACTCCCTGTACATTCAATGTGTAAAGAATGCCACTTACTACCTTTTTTGAGTCAAATTTTAAAGTAACCTGATGCGGTACTGATCTGGTATAAATGATTTGATCCGGATTGTTCAGACTATTACTTACACTATAATTGGTGCGTTGGAGTGCACTCACTTCATCCAATGGTTCAGAGAAGGTTAGCATTACAGTGTTTTCATTAATCACGTCCACCTTACTTAATTCGGGTGCAGTGATATCTTTTTCTATGGTTTTTATCTGGATGTCATCATAAAAAAATTTATCTGCTCTTGAAGCGGTGTATTTACAATAAATCCCAAAAAAAATAGAATCAGGCAGGACAAAGGCAGGATCAAAAATTTCAAGATCTTCTTCAAAGATGTTATTCCCTTCATAGTTTGAATCCATCATCCATCGGCCATTCCTGAAGATTTTAATCCTGATTCTTGCATCAGCCGGGTCGCCACTGACTGCACCCATTCTTCCTGCACCCAGGAGAGTACTATTGCCATTGACCAATTTCCACAACTGGATGGCATCGTTATTTCCATTTTCACCTACTCTGAGAAAGTACCCGTTGGCTGCTGTTTCGGTTGCTTTATCTATGAAAAGATATATTTTACCAAAATTGTCGTTTGATGGTGCAAATTGTAATTTGAAATACAAATCAATCTGAATACTATCCGGTGGAATCTTATATTTGGTAAAGATGGATGATTCTCCTGCAGACAGAGCATTTAATTGCAATTGGCCTTCAGGGCTTATTTTGAAATGAGATACATTTCCTTCCCACTTCACAGAGCCGGGAAATGGTGTTTCAAAATCGAGTTTCAGTTGACATAAAAGTCCATAATTCAAAAACAATATTGTAAAAAGCAAAAAATATCTAGCATTCAAAAATCCTTTTGTATTCATGGATAGTGTATCTTTGCAATTCTTTTTGAAAAGGTACATATTATATAATACAATGCGGATGTTCATAGTCTTACTAGATATCATTGTGTTATGAAGTCAACTAAAAAAAGCAAAAATAAGAATAAAGAATATTATTAACGTAATTAATGGGAAATAAGAATTTTTTGAAGTTATGAAAGTAGCAGTAGTAGGCGTTACAGGACTTGTCGGCAGAGTAATGAATGAAGTTCTCGAAGAATTTGATTTAGAAATAAACGAGTACATTCCGGTAGCATCAGCAAGATCAGTAGGGAAAAAAGTAAAATATAAAAATAAAGAGTATACTGTTGTGAGTATGGAAGAAGCTGTCAATATGGTACCCGACATTGCCATTTTTTCGGCCGGAGGTAGTACTTCATTAGAGTGGGCACCGAAATTTGCAGAAAAAGGTACGGTTGTGATTGACAATTCAAGCGCATGGAGGATGGATCCATCCAAAAAATTAGTTGTCCCAGAAATCAATGCATCAACTTTGACAAAAGAAGATAAAATCATTGCAAATCCTAATTGCTCAACGATACAGATGGTAGTCGCGTTGGCACCATTGCATAAAAAATATGGTATCAAGAGGTTGGTAATTTCGACATATCAATCATTTACAGGAACTGGTGCCAAAGCTGTGGCTCAGTATGAAGCTGAAAAAGCAGGAACAAAACCTGAAAAGTCAGAAATGGCATACCATTATCAGATTTTTGAGAATGCCATACCGCAGTGCGACGTTTTCCTCGAAAACAAATATACCAAAGAAGAAATGAAGCTGGTGCACGAAACCAAAAAGATACTTGGTGATGACACTATGAGGATAACAGCGACCGCCGTGCGTATACCGGTTAATGGCGGACATTCTGAGTCCGTAAATGTAGAGTTGAAGCATTCGTTTGACCTTGCTGAAGTAGTGGAATTATTAAAAAATTCTGACGGTGTTACCGTGCTGGATGATATAGAAAGTTTTCAATATCCGATGCCATTGTTTGCAAAAAATAAAAATGATGTATTTGTAGGAAGAATCCGTCGTGACGAATCAGTTGACAACGGATTGAATCTTTGGATTGTGGCAGACAATCTGCGAAAGGGTGCAGCAACAAATGCTGTTCAGATTGCAGAATATCTGGTAGACCATAAATTAGTTTAACCTAAAAATCAATTTTTGAATGTTTTTACATAAGGTCAAAATACTGAAGAACATCAATTTTAGAATTTTAGGCATTGTATTTATTTACACGTAGTTTTTTAGTTTTTTAAATTTACCAATTTTAGTTGTATGAGACGTAAAGTAGTACTTTGGGGTTCGAATGAAAAAGGTGGAAAAATCCTTGTTGCATTAGAACTCCTCGAAAAAGAGAATGTAGTTGACATTTACACATTTCCGGAATCAGTAGCCACAGAAGCATTTTACAAAGAGATGTCAGAAAAATGGAAGGATGATGTTGAAATTGAATTTCCTTCCGGTTTTACAAAAGTAGAAAGGAAGTTGTCTGTTTCTGATAGCATCTTACCTGATGAAATCAGAGTGGACAGACCCGATCTTATCACCAGAGCACAAACAGAATGGCACTTTGTAGTATTGTCATCCAAGCTATATGGTATGTATAAGGCTGAGATTGAAGAGTTGAAAGAAAAAATCGACAATCTGACAGAATACGACAATGTATTGTGGGATGAATTAAGAAATTTTTGGAATAAAGTTCAGGATCAGGTATCTGAAAAAAATCTTTTCAGGGAGCATGGTGCCTCATTGAGAGAAAAGGCCAATCATCTCTTTGACAAACTTAAAGAGTATAAAAAATCCGTAGAGGACGAATTTGAAACACAATCAAAAAAACATTTTGATACTTTCAGAGACGAACTTACTAACATTGAAGACAAGATAGAGAAGGGTCTGGGAACAACCCCTCTTTTTGAAGACCTGAAAAAGATACAGTCCAAAATCAAGGATATAAGATTTACCAAAGAAAACAGAAATGAACTTTGGAAAAAAATAGATGAAGCTTTCAAAAAACTCAAAGAAAGAAGAGGGTCTCATTCTCAACAAAATAACAGCAATAATCTTGCACGATTGAAGGCTCGTTATGAAGGTCTCATGGGTGCTATTAAAAAAATGCAGAATTCTATAGATTTTGACCAAAGAGAGCTCGATTTTCAAGTAAAAAAAGTTGCTGATAGTGATGGTCAGTTGGAATCTCAACTCAGACAAGCTAAAATCCGAATGATAGAAGAGCGCTTAAAATCCAAGAATGAAAAAATGGATGATATGCTAAAAACTAAAGCTGAAGTGGAATACAAACTTGAAAAAGAGAAAAAAAGATCTGAGAAAGCTGAAAAAATGGAGGAAGCGAAACAGGTTGTCAAACAAAAAATTGCAAACAATATTTCAGAAAACTCCAAAGAGTTTGAAAAAATCTCTGAAAAGCTTGAAAAAGCAGCTTCTGAAATGCCTAAACAGTCAAAGAAAGAATCCAACTTCATGGTCAAAATATCAGAGTCGATGGAGCAATTGGTCGAAGATGTGGTGGATACTGCAAAAGCTATTGCGGAGGTTGCCGGCGAAAAATTGGAAGCATTGATGGACGAAGCCGAAAAAGTCGCAGAAAAAGTAGAAGACAAAGTAGAAGATGTCATGGACAAAGCAGAAGATGTCATGGAAGATATATCTGATCAGGTCGGAGAAAAAATCGAAGATATCAAAGCAGATTTAAAAGAAGATAGTGATGATGACCTTGAGAGTGATAAAGATAATGATGATATCAAGGAAGATAAAAAAGAAGAGCCTGTGGCTTAATACTTTGTTAAAGTATGAATATGAAACAGGTATATATCACTATGGTATATGCCTTTTTTTTTGTTTTTGGGAAAAAAAAATAGCGGAGCTAGACATAACATCTTAACTCCGCATAACCCCAAAAAACCAATTGAAAACAATTTAATATTTATTCCACTTTTGGAACTTTATTTCAAATTTTGTATTTTCTTATATAAGACGATTTGATTTCGTCAAGCCACATATTTTTAATAAAAAAATACAACTTCTTTTTGAAATACTTTAATATCATAAAAATGAGTTTGTGTGATTTGAACAAACTTCACTTACAGTGATAAATTGAACAAAAAATATTATGCAAAAAATTTAAATCACAATTTATTGATATTCATATAATTGTATGAATATACTTTTACAAATCATTTTCTGCGGGGTATAAAAAGAATATAAATTTGAATAATTTGAAAGTTAAAACGACATTTTTTTGCACCAATTGTGGGGCCGAATCTCCAAAATGGATCGGAAAGTGTTCATCTTGTGGAGAATGGAATACCTACACAGAAGAAGTAGTAGAAAAAAAATCTCAGACACAGGAAAAAGAAAAAATCTGGAAATCTGCCAAAAGTGAAAAGATCATCCCCAAAAAACTGGACGAAGTCGGTACATTAAACACCAGCCGGATCAATACCCGGGATAATGAACTCAACAGAGTGCTGGGCGGTGGATTGGTACAGGGATCCATCATTCTGGTAGGAGGACAACCGGGCATAGGAAAATCTACCTTATTGCTTCAGATGGCACTTCAGATCAGTACCAGAGTCCTATATGTATCCGGTGAAGAGAGTGAGGAGCAGATCAAAATGCGCGCTAACAGGATAGGCAATCAAAATAAAGAGTGTTTTGTATATACTGACATCAATGTACACAATATACTTAAAGAAGCTGTAAAGCTGGAGCCAAATGTCATTATCATAGATTCTATCCAAACTCTGGTCAGCCCATATATCGATAGTACACCCGGCAGCATTTCACAGGTGAAAGAGTGTACAGGCGATCTGCAGAGATTTGCCAAGGAAACCAATATCCCGGTATTTATCATCGGACACATCAATAAGGAAGGCGGCATCGCAGGACCAAAATTGCTGGAACACATTGTGGACGTAGTGCTTCAGTTTGAAGGAGATCAGCACTACGCCTACAGAATACTCAGAACGCTGAAAAACCGGTTTGGAAGTACGGATGAAATAGGTATCTACGCTATGGATGTACATGGACTTAAAGAAATCTCCAATCCTTCAGAACTGCTGATATCCCCGGATGATGATCAGTTATCAGGAAGTGCCATTGCGGCATCTGTAGAGGGTCTCCGGCCATTACTTATAGAAACCCAGGCACTTGTAAGCCCGTCTATATATGGTACACCACAGAGGTCAGCCACGGGCTTTGATCTTAGAAGGTTATCAATGCTTCTGGCAGTATTGGAAAAAAGGTGCGGATTGCCATTCGGTCAAAATGACGTCTTTCTCAATATTGCAGGTGGTATCAAGGTCACAGATCCATCAATAGATCTAGCAGTTGTGGCGGCCCTAATATCTTCCCTTCATGATATTCACATCAGCAAAAAAGTCTGTTTTGCCGGGGAAGTTGGTCTATCGGGCGAAATAAGGCCTGTCAGTAGGGTGGAACAAAGAATACAGGAAGCGGCACGTTTGGGATTTGAACTTATATTCATTTCAGGATATAAATCCGAAATTCTATCGAAGAAAAACTTTAACATCGAAGTAAAAATGTTATCCCGAATAGATGATCTGTTAAGAGATGTCTTTGCCTGATAAGGGTATGTTAAATTTTTATGCTTGAGCGAAAATGAGAAAATTTAATTTTGGACAAGATGACTGAATGGTCTCGTCTGTGACGAGAATTGAGTAAAATACTTTACTCAATAAAGAAGGAACTGCGAGCAGCTGCTCGCAGCGAATACTGAATATAGTCGGAAGTTCAAGCGTAGCTTGACGCGGTACGGCGAAAAATATAACGCTGACCAAAATTAAATTTGCCGCTTGTAGCCAAATGATAAAAGTTTAAACATATCCTAAACCATGATACGATATGAAAAAGGAGGACATCACCGTGCTGTCATATGTACATCCCATCATTTTTTTTGATGGAGTATGTCATCTCTGTGACGCGTCTATCCAAAAGCTACTCAAATGGGATAAAAAGGAAATTTTCAGATTTGCTACCATACAATTTGGTACAGAAAGACAACTGTTCGAAACCAGTCTGGATAGTGTAATATTACTATACAAAGGACAAATATTTCTAAAAAGCACCGCAGTCATACAAATTCTGATACTATTAGGAGGCAAATACCACTTTTTGGCAAAGGTTTTGAAACTATTTCCGGAAAGTATCATGGATTTTGGATATAGTATTATAGCTAAATACCGATACCGCTGGTTTGGAAAATATAATGAGTGCGTGATACCGGATGAGAGTCATAAAGTAAGATTTTTATTAATCAATTAATTGACAAATATAATACCCCAATTTAACGATAAAGAATAACTCACATTGCTTGTGAACCAAACGGAGTAGCCCTGATTATAGGGGTTTTTTATCTTTTGTGTTTCGGCTTGTGTACTACAGATTTTAATCTTTTAAATGGTATTCAGCTAAATGAAGGGCAAAGATAGCTTGATACCGTACTGCCTGATATGACACATACTAAGTTACCCAAAATTCCACTCTTATGTGTTGACAGCTATTTTGGGGTTAAGGCTCTGTTAAAAAATAACTGATACATTTTGTCTCGTTCTTTTGCTCTTTTTCTGCGTTGTAAAATCGTTAAATAGCTAAGGCTATTCGCCTCATTTACGCCTTGAAAAAGAACAAATTAACTTCGCCAATTCTGCACCATTTATTTATTAACACAGCCTAAGGTTGAATCCATAGGATATTGATGATCAAAATGACGCATTAATATCAGAATTGTAAATCAAATATTGAACCTTCCAAAAATGACAAGAATTGCCACTCCTCTACCTGCTCAAAAACATAGATCTGTTTCTGTCCAACTCTCTGAAGAACGGGTCATAAATATCCTTGATGTAGTAAATCATTTCGCCGGTAGATTTCATCTCTGGTCCCAGGTTTTTATCTACCCCTGGAAATTTATTGAAAGAGAATACTGGCACTTTGATGGCATAACCTGTAAGCTGTTTATCGATGACAAAATCACTTATTTTCTTGGTCCCCAACATGACATGAGTTGCCATTTTCAAGAAGGGTACCTGATATGCTTTAGCGATAAATGGTGTTGTTCTGGACGCTCTAGGGTTTGCCTCTATCACATAAACCTTTTCTTTTCTGATAGCAAACTGAATATTGATAAGCCCTTTGATATTTAATGCAAAGGCCAGTCTTTTGGCGTATTCTACCATTTGAAATACCACATCAGGGCTTAATGAATAGGTTGGCAACACTGCTGAGCTGTCACCGGAGTGAATACCTGCTGGTTCGATATGTTCCATGATACCCATGATATGTACATCTTCTCCATCACATATGGCATCAATTTCAGCTTCTTTTGCCCGTTCGAGAAATTGGTCGATCAATACCTTATTGTCAGGCATGTGCTTGAAGATACTTAAGACATGAGTTTCAAGCTCTTGGTCATTTATAACAATACGCATTCTTTGACCACCGAGTACGTATGAAGGTCTCACTAATACGGGATAAGATACTCGCTTCGCTACTTCGATAGCTTCGTCCACGTCGTGAGCTACACCATATTCAGGATAAGGAATTTCCAACTCTTTGAGCATATCAGAAAATCGACCACGATCTTCGGCTATATCCATGTTGTTGTAGTCTGTACCTATGATATTGTATCCTTTCTGATGCAATTTTTCAGCCAATTTGAGTGCTGTTTGACCGCCCAGCTGTACAATCACACCTTCAGGCTGCTCCAGTTCCAGGATTTCTTCAAGATGCTCCCAAAAAACCGGTTCAAAATACAGTTTGTCCGCAATGTCAAAGTCTGTGGATACCGTCTCAGGGTTACAATTGACCATGATAGCTTCATAACCAGCTTCTTTGATAGCGAGTAGCCCGTGTACACAGCAGTAATCAAATTCAATTCCTTGACCTATTCGGTTGGGCCCGGAACCGAGGACAACAATTTTTTTCTTGTCTGAAGGTATACTTTCGTTTTCGGTGTCAAAAGTAGAGTAGAAATATGGGGTTTTAGCTTCAAATTCGGCGGCACAGGTATCTACCATTTTGTACACCCGTCTGATGCCTAATTTTTTGCGATGTTTGGTGACTTCATCCTCTTTGATTCTGAGAACCCAAGCAATCTGAGCGTCAGAATATCCTACTTTTTTTAATTCCATAAGGAAATCAGCAGGTAAATCTTCAGCCACATTATACTTCATCAACTTTTCTTCGTACTTCACAAGTCTTTTGATTTGTTTGATGTACCAAGGGTCAATTTTGGTGAGTTTATGTACTGTTTTTTCAGGAACTCCGAGTCTGAGTGCGTCTTTTACCCTGAATATGCGGTCATCACTTACTTTTTCAAGTCTTGCCAGAATATCTTCAGTTTGGATCCATTCTTTCATATCGGCTCCCAATCCAGCCCGATTGTTTTCCTGACTTTGACAGGCTTTTTGCATGGCTTCCAGGAAGTTTCTGCCTATTGCCATGACCTCACCTACAGATTTCATTTGCAGACCGAGTGTAGTATCTGCGCCGTAAAATTTTTCAAAATTCCAACGGGGCATTTTTACAATGACGTAGTCAAGAGCAGGTTCAAAATAAGCGGATGTAGTTTTTGTTATTTGATTTTTCAGTTCATCCAATGTATATCCTATAGCTAGCTTTGCCGCTATTTTTGCGATGGGATATCCCGTAGCTTTACTAGCCAAAGCAGAAGATCTCGATACCCGGGGATTGATTTCTACCGCGATTAATTCTTCAGTTTCAGGATTAAGGGCAAACTGTACATTGCAGCCACCGGCAAAATTGCCCATAGATCTCATCATCAGGATGGCATCGTCTCTCATTTGTTGGAATGCTGTATCAGAAAGTGTCATAGCTGGTGCTACCGTGATGCTATCTCCCGTATGGATTCCCATGGGGTCAAGGTTTTCCACCGTACATATGATGACTACATTATCATTATTATCTCTCAGTAGTTCCAATTCATATTCTTTCCAGCCAAGGACGGCTTTTTCTACCAGTACCTCATGCGTTGGCGATGCCTCCAGACCTCGTCTTAAGGCTTCATCAAATTCATCTTCTTTCATCACAAATCCTCCTCCAGTACCTCCGAGAGTGTATGACGGACGTATGACTAACGGAAATCCAATCTGTTGTGCTGCTTCTTTCCCCTCCAAAAATGAGTTAGCTATGGCAGAATCTGCCACTTTCATGCCTATGCTTATTACATGTTGTTTGAAGGCTTCACGATTTTCCGCCAGTTCGATAGCCACAACATCTACACCTATCATTTTCACTCCAAATCGTTCCCAAACTCCCATTTTCTCAGCTTCGATGGCCAGATTGAGTGCAGTTTGGCCACCCATAGTTGGAAGCACGGCATCGATTTTGTGTATTTCCAGGATTTTGATGATACTTTCGACAGTCAGAGGCCACATGTACACATTGTCAGCTGTGACATTATCCGTCATAATAGTAGCAGGATTGGAGTTGATAAGAGTGACTTCTATTCCTTCCTCTCTGAGAGACCTGGAGGCTTGAGTTCCGGAGTAGTCAAATTCACATGCTTGTCCGATTATAATGGGTCCGCTTCCTATGATCAGGACGGATTTGATGGAGGTGTCTTTAGGCATTTCCGATTTATTGTACGATCGGGGCACAAAGGTATTTTAAAAATCAATTTTTTAATAATAAACCTATAAAATAAAACTCAAGTTATCCTGAAAATTTTAAAATATTGCTTTCCCTTCCCGTTCTTTGCCATTCTATAGCATGAGTAAGTGTGTAAAGTCTATTTTATAGTACATTTTAAGACGTTCTTCAATTGATTTATATAGATTTTTACTACATTTACCAATTGATAACACTAAAATCATAAATATGGAATCAAATGAAGATTTTGAAGAGAAAGATATCAAAAATGTAGATGATACATATTCTTCTAACATAAAAGGAAATATCCTCAGCCTGATCAGAACTACCCAAAGAAACTATATAGACCTGACAACCATTGCAGATAACAAAGCGCACATTCTTATCAGTATCAATTCGCTGATGCTCACGATCTTACTCCCTATTATTCTTTCCAATTTTCAAATTATTGTTGAAAAGGCTTTGTACATACCTGTAGCATTACTTGCTCTCGCTTGTTTGTTAACCATTATATTTTCGGCCAAGGTGCTTGTACCTTTTAGTGATATTAAACATTTTGAGGAAACTCAAGAAAGAAAAGGTAAAAGGAGTCCGTTTTTTTTTACTAATTATGCTGATCTTTCTCTTGAACAATACAGATCTCTTTTTCATGAAACTATTTCAGACAAAGAAATAATCAATCAGGTAATTGTAAGTGATTTGTACTATTTTGGGATCAATCTATCCACAAAGTATAAATTGGTGCACATGGCTTATAAAATATTTAATATCGGCATTATTGTAAGCTTTTTAGTATTTGCTCTCATTTTTTTACTCTAATTTGAACACTATTCTTTGGTTTTTATATTTTTTATCAGTCTGTCAGGCCTGTCCAATTCTTCATAAAACTCAAGAATATGCCGTTTATTGGCTTCAATGGTAGATGGTTTTAAGTATGAAGCATTATCACACTTTTCTAAAATAGCCTGCTTTAAGCTTTGGTAATATTTGACAGCGAAATCAAATTCCTCCTGAGAGATGACATAAGGCATAAAATGTTTCTCATGAACGCTTTTAATAGGCAGGCTTGCATCTGGAACTGCATAACTTTGGCCAACAAAACCTGAATAATCAAAATCATAGGGTAATGCTACCACTCTTTGGTATTGAGGTAACTTTGCAATCAGGACATTATGCCTATTTCCGACAGACCAATCTGTGTTGGATATCATATACTGGAAAAAAAACATCAACGCAAAAGGTTCTCTCTCCAATGCGGTGGAATTTAAAATTGCCTTGCTTTCTACAACTCTTGCATTTGTCCTTAGAGCATAAGCATCTTCATCTTCCACTACTATCGCTGTAAACTGTTCGTCAACTACTTTTTTATCATTTATGATCTGAACATCTACTAACTTTGCACGTACTGAATTGGAGTCAATAATTTGATATATTGTGTAAAGAAAGTATTCCAGGAGTAATTTTTCCTGAGCCGTTTCTCCGCCTCTGCAAGGGAAAACCATTTTCAATTTATCTGCTGATTTTAAAGAGTATTTTGAAAGATCTTTTTTTGCAAAATTAAATTTTACAGGAGGAAAATAACAAACTTGTTTGCGCATATTGCCTCGGGCCCTTACTGTAGATATAAAAGAAAACAATGAGGAGTCTTTGGAGTTGATAAGCTCGAATGTTGATTCCTGTTCAACCTCTTTCAGCTTATTCTTTATCAGGTTTTTAAGATTGGTGGTTATTTTTAGCTTTGGATTTTTATTATCATCGGTCATGGTATACATAAAATCAAATAAGCTTCTTTTTCCTTTTTTAGAAGGCTTATTCAAAGCAGACTTTTTACCGTTTGCTTTGCCTCTATAAAAACGTTCATCATTCC
Organism: Saprospiraceae bacterium; assembly: GCA_016718205.1. Taxonomy (GTDB): domain Bacteria; phylum Bacteroidota; class Bacteroidia; order Chitinophagales; family Saprospiraceae; genus OLB9. The sequence continues at coordinate 33,595 of JADKEB010000012.1, read as the reverse complement.
ATATCAGTACTTCACCTGATTTGCCTGTAATCAAACCACAATCTATCAAAAATATTTTTCCACCAAATCTAGATGTAATCTCAGGCATTATGGTATGTCCCACAATCACGGAATTTACATTATAAAAATGGAGAATTTTCTGAATGGAGTCTTCGTGATACGCCAAAGTATCTGCATATGCCCGATACCAGAGTGGGCCATCATCACCTACTAACAATTCGATCCTTTCGTTTTCCACCAAAGGTATCACATCATTTTTCATGATGGAATCTCTGAACAGACTGTTGATTTTCTGTACAGAAAGATTTGCGTCTACCACTTTTTGAGATAATCCTGCATGAACAATTAACTGATCATTGATAGTTATGATCACATTCTTTTTTCTTAACCAGCATCCAAGAACACTTTTGCCGGTAAAAAATTTATGATAAGGTGTCTGAAATACGCCTGAAGTGTGAACATACTTAACATTAAGGTACCTCAGATCATTATTTAAAGTCATCCAGTCATGATTGCCCAACATGACATGTACTTTTCCTCCTGCAGCCAAGGCCTGTTTTTCCAGCTTAAATAGAAACCATAAAATCTCCATCACTTTATCTCCGCGACTGAAATGATCTCCTGCCACAATAAGATGATGATCCTCGAAAATCCAGTTGCCAACAGAATCAACAATTTTATGAACCTTAAGTAATGACATCGCTGTATCAAATTGCCCGTGTAAATCACTGATAACTATAAATTTATTGATATTGTCATACTCCCACATGTCATCATCAATGATATCAAGACTTGTCAAATCTACTTCAGGTAAATTTTCAACTTTAAACTGGAATGCGTTTATTTTATGAACAGTCGTATCACGAGGCAAGCCTTTCTCAACCCACTTGATATTTATAAAATCCCCGGCAATATCTATGTAAGGACCATCATCATTGTAGTTCTTTTTAGGTTGGGAAAATAAATTTGTAGCAGAAGAAGTGAAAAGCAAAAATACCACCAATCTTAATATCCATAAATATATTTTAATTTTTGGTGTCATCATGATATTTAATAATTAGTAAAATTAATATTATTTTCACAATTTTCGTTATTAGTTTTATAAAAATTTGACATATTTTCAGTGAATTATTTTCAACTCCTTCTCAGCATTCATCATTCATCTCCTTGAGCTGCTTATTCTCGTCTATAAGCTTCTTATTGTCTCGACTGTGTTCCCATAACTGCAAATTTGTTAATTATTTATTTAAATTTGTGTCCAGTTATTTATGGGGTTAAGTTGATATCAGCAATTCAGGGTGATGTTGCTCCTTAAAAGTATTAAAAAGATGGAGATAAAAAAATAATAGGACATTAGGATTCATTACCATGTGGTGGAATATTATCTTATTGGGCTTAATGGATATAATTCTTGGACAATAATCAATACTTATAAATGTGTCTTGGAAAAGTATTGTTCGAAGGTCTATTATTATTTGATGTCAGTAAACATTCTTTTTGATACTTATGGAATTATTTACTTAATTTTGTAGTTCTAAGATAGATTCTGAAGTGTTATGAGTGATTCGAGACCATTGATAAGTTTTGACTGGGCCATCAAGAGATTATTGCGCCAAAAGGCAAACTATGATGTCTTAGAAGGGTTTTTGTCAGAATTGCTCCATCGCGAGATGAAAATCATCAACATTCCTGAGTCAGAGGCCAATGCTGCAGAAGAGTCCAGCAAAATCAATAAAGTAGATATCCTTTGCGAATCGTCTGAAAAAGAATTGATACTAATAGAACTCCAATACAATAGCGAACTTGACTACATGCATCGAATGTTGTATGGTAGCAGTAAGTTGATCGTCGATTACTTAGAAAAAGGTGATCCGTACGACAAGGTACGCAAGATTTATTCCATCAATATTGTGTATTTTGACTTAGGCCAAGGAGATGACTACATTTATAAAGGTACTACAGAATTTAAAGGCATCCACACCAGGGATATATTACAGATCAATGCAGGACAAAAAAAGGCCTTCAATATCGATCATATATCAGCAATATATCCGGAATATTACATCATCAAAGTCAATCGTTTTAATGATTTGTCTCGGGATTCCTTAGATGATTGGATTTATTACTTTAAACACAATGCTGTCCCCGAAAATTCAAAAGCAAGAGGATTAAGTAAAGTTGCTTACTTATTAAAAATTGACCAAATGGATACCACCACAAAATACGAATATGAAGCTTACATCAAGGATCGTGTGATCAGTAGGAGTATGCTGGAAACTGCCAAGTTTGAAGGACGTGAAGAAGGTCGTGAAGAAGGCATAAAGGCGAATACACTCAACATAGTTATTGAAATGAAAAAAGAAGGATTAGAAATACCCTTTATAGCTAAAATCACAAAACTAACAGAAGATCAGGTCGATAAGATACTTAAAGATAATGGTTTTTAACAGGGCAAGTTTAATGATTTGTCACTGGATTCCTTAGGTGATTGGATTTATTACTTTCTTTTTACAAAAATATATCATTTTTGAATGAAGATATTTTAAAATTTTTTTTTGTTCACTTTTGACTTTATATTAAAAATAGCAATATTTGATTCGCAAAATGATTTTTGTTACTTTTACGCGAAATTAATGTCAGAATTAGAGATAAGGAGTATAAAAAATAATTTTTTTTAAAATTAATAGTCAATAGTCATAAATATGAAATGGGAAGGACGCAGACAAAGTGAAAATGTCGAAGATCGACGAGGTATGAGTACTACAGGAAAAGTGGTGGCTGGTGGTGGTGCTTTAGGTATCATCTTTTTGATTGTACAACTTTTTCTAGGTGGTGACAACCAGCAGATACTGAGCCAGCTGGAAAACCAAATGAGTCAGGGAAGTGCTACACAAACAACAGAACTCACTCAGGAAGAGAAAATTGTGGGTCAGTTTGTTTCAACTGTTTTTGCAGATACCGAAGATGTTTGGACTAAGTTATTCAGAGAAAGGGGAATGACATATCGTATGCCCAAAATGGTGCTGTTTAAAGAGGTGACCCGTTCCGCTTGTGGCGGAGCTAGTGGCAGCACAGGACCTTTCTACTGTCCAGGAGATGAAACGGTGTACATGGATATGACTTTTTTTAATACTCTCAGACAAAGATTTGGCGCAAAAGGTGGTGATTTTGCCATCGCATATGTTATAGCTCATGAGGTGGGTCACCACGTACAACATCAATTGGGCATCCTTGATGAAACCCAGAATCTAAGGAGGAGAATGCGTGAAGCACAAGGCAACCAGGTTCAGGTAGCTACAGAACTTCAGGCAGACTTTTTCGCTGGTGTGTGGGCCAACCAAATTAAAAAATATCTTGAACCCGGAGATGCTGAGGAGGCCATCAATGCTGCCGCTGCTGTAGGTGATGACAATATTCAGAAAAATTCCATGGGTTACACTCAACCAGAAACATATACCCACGGCACATCAAAACAACGTATGACCTGGTTTGCAAAAGGATATGACACCGGGGACCTGGATCAGGGAGATACTTTTAAGGAAATAATGAATTAAGAAAGTGTTTTTGCCATCAGTACCTCACGTCCCAATAAGGATTTCTACGACCCTGGACACTCAGATTGATGTGTTTTTTCTTGCGTGAGTAAAACTCTGCATAAAGTATTGATTTGCCTTTTATCTTTTTCGGTATGGGTAATACTACTGGCTTTTGTGGTGCCATATCGACCTTTGTGGCCACAATATTGACATCATCATCATTAAAGTCAAGGGCAAGTATCATACCCGGCAATCCTGAAAATCCTTCAGGGCCACTCATCACTGGTATCTTATCAGTAAACCACGCGTGGATGACGACATTATTGACCGTGTCCTTTGTTTCGGCTTTCATGCACACGTATCCTTCGATATCTTTAAGCTCATTGAGTATCTTCCACTTCAATTTTGGGATATCATCTTCAATGATATATTTTTTACCAAGCAGGATCCTGATGTCTTTTGTCTTTTTACTCTTTTGATCTCTAATAAATATATCTTCTTCTTCATCCCAGGAATAGCCATAATTTTCGGTCTTTTCTTTGCGTATGTAGGTACTTCCTTCCTTATTGAATGTCAAGATAAAATCTTCACCTTTATTTTCACTATCATTTCCCCAAGACAGTTTTATCCTGTCCTTTTCTTCCAGAGAAAGGTAAGGCATTTTTGACACTATATTTACCCAGTGATATTTTCTGTTGAAAGTGATGGTACCCTCTTGTCCTGAAACCAGGGTATTAGTGAGCAAAAACAACCAACAAAAGTTCAAAATCCGTAACATCTGAAGTATATTTTTTTTATTTTGATTAAATTATTTCATTCAACTTCCGTTTACCGGAATCACCAGTAGTCATTTCTTGTCACCGTGGATTTCATACCTTTGATATTGTAGGAGAATGACAACATAAGATATCTTGCCAACGATGGTGTCCTGGAATCAAACACCCGTGATACCGAAGTAGATTGAGAAATCTGAATATTTTTATTCAACGCATCATAAAGCGAAAAGCGCAACTCTCCTTTATTGCCTTTCAAAAACTGCCGATACACTGACAAATTGATAATAGGAATATTTTGCTCAATTCCGAATCTTTCATTTTTAAAGATGGAATGTCTTAGTGTAGAATTCCAAAACCACCCTTTTGCAAAATTGGTGTTGATATCCAGGCTGTAGTTCTGATTGACAATATTCTGATTTTGAGTGGTATTGATATCATACTCTGTAGCACTGAAAGACAGATCGGCTCTCAGGTAGATAGCTGTTTTTTGGGTAGGAGTGATGTCGATGTTAGCCCCTGGAGCCCATCTTATGGTATTTGTATTGTTGAGCATATTATTTACAAAGGCAAAGCTTTGACCACCTGATCTCCCAAGACGTGTTCCCATTTTGATTTTGTTTCTGATGATGGGGAAATTCAAGTTAATATTGCTCCATATTTGATCGCCTCCAGTGTAATTGACGGGCTTTGATCTCGTAATCAGATTTTGATCTACCGATTGCTGCTGTATGATCTGATCTTCAAAGTAAGTATAAGAGACATTAAAACTTATTCTGATGGCATTGGCGGGCCATGAGTGATTGAACCACACCCCTACTCTGTGATTGAGCGTAGGTACAAGGCCAGGGTTGCCCTCAGTGATAAACAATGGATTGGAAAAATCCACTACAGGCAACAGGTTTTCTATCGTAGGCTCTGATGCATTGACACCATAATCGAGATTGATCCAGGTGTTGCGTGTGAGATTTCCTGAAAATTCGGCATAAGGCAACCATTGATAAAAACTATTGTCCACTTTACCTTTAAAAAGAGTTGCTTCCGGAGATTGGTAACTTCCATCAAGATCAAAAGTCTGATATGCTACACCTCCGGTAAAATTGTACCCCTTGTGAGAAAAAGTCATTGATGTTCCAGTCCTTTGATTCAATATGGAGTTTTCATAAATCCGACTCAGAAGATTATTTTGTGTGAGTCTTAGATCTGACCGATTCTGATCATTGACAGTCCTGAATCCATTTTCATTGCGTGAACTGAGATTGTAGAAAATTTTCCAAAAGAGTTTTTTGCTTAAAGGCTCACTAAATATGGCATTGGCTTTGATCACGTATTTGTCTAATTGATCATCATTAAATTGCCTCAGATTTCGTGTACTATCCTGCGTACCTATGTTATTAAAAAATACATTGTCAGAAAATCTCTTTTGGTCTTCAGTGATGTCTGTTTTAAGGTATGAACCATTGATTCCAAAAGCTCTGCCTGCTTTTCTGAACTTTTTTCTGAGTAGCAAAGAAGTATTGAGCAATCTTCCCGAAAGGTCTGACGTATTATCATAACTACTGCGGCTGGTGACCAGTTCACCATCTCTTTTTAAAGATGTATTACCGGATTGGGCGGTTTCAGTACTTACTACGGCAATATCAGCCGTGACGATTGCTGTGAGAAAACTGTCGATGTCATATTGGTATTTTGTTTCGGCCCTGTGATTGATGCTGTTTTTATCCTGATTGTCTATACGGGCATTATCGAGAAAAAATCCGGAAAGAAAAGATCTGGAATCAGAAAAAGTGGTCTTTTCATTTCCTGTGTTTTGAAAAAAATATCTTCCGGCAAATTTGTTTTTTTTATGGTCGTAGTTATAGTTGACACCACCTATGATGTTGGTAGGAAAACCACCACTATTACCGGAAAAAAAAGCTTCGCTCACTTTGTTTTCCAAACCTGAGCTACCTCCACCATAAAAGTAACGTACAAAACCACCGCCAAAACCGTAGTCATATTCACTATTGTCATCCCAGGAGTTGGAGCCCATAAAATCCTGATAATCATCCCATGAGAGTCCGTTTCTGCCAGTATTGTTGGCTACACCGACAAACGAAAACTGATTCTTTTTATCAAATTTATTGTAATTGCCTTTGAGTTCGCCACGACTGTCAGAACCACCTCCTGCAGTTACTTTTCCGAATCCTCCATTCTTAAATTCTTCTTTGAGCTCGATATTCATAGTTTTTTCCTGTGATGCGGTAGATTTTCCTGTGAGTACCGCTTCTTCATTCTTTTTATCAAAAACCTGCACCTTTGAGACACCCTCGGCAGGAAGATTCTTTATTGCAAACTTTGGGTCTTCGGAGAAAAACGTTTTACCATCTACAGTAAGTTTGCTTACATCCTTTCCATCGGCTTGCAAAGCACCATCCTGATTCACTTCTATGCCAGGTAATCTTTTGAGCAAATCTTCCAATGTGGAACCCTGTGGCACTTTAAACTGGCTGGCATCGTACTCTACGGTATCGCCTCGCAATTTAAGCGGCGCTTTGGCTTCTTTGATGACAATCTCCATCAGTTCCTTTGCAATCTCATACATCATGATAGTACCCAGATCTATTTTGTTTTTGCCTTCATAGGATACATTGATAGTCAGTGGAAAATATCCCAGATATGATGTCTTTATGATACAGGATTTTTCTGTTATGGATTTGAACTCAAAGTGACCGTTCAGGTCAGTTTGTGTGTATTCAATCAGGATAGAATCTGTGTCCATTAGCATGACAGTAGCGGCCACAAGGGGACCATTGATAGTATCTTTGATAGTGCCTTTCACTTCATACTTCTGAGCCCACGAAATCTGTAAAAAAGACATGGTGATGAGTAAAGCAGTAATTATCTTCATCTGATGGGAATTTAGATTGTTGAATTATTGATTGTAAAGGTATAAGTATAGTTTTTATACAAATATGTTGCATATATTTTTAACATAATTTTAATCTTAGCCTGAATTTGTTAAATAATTTTTTGTTGAAATTTTAACGACTGATAGCTATAATATTCTTAAAACTGCTTATCTTTGCGGCCGTTTTAATCATGGCGTGGTAGCTCAGCTGGTTAGAGCGCGCGATTCATAATCGCGAGGTCGGCGGATCATGCCCGCCTCACGCTACAAAAGGAGTCTTCATAAGAAGGCTCCTTTTTGTTTCAAAAAATAGCTATCGCTTCTGCATCGGTTAATATTCAATCAAAATATTTCCTTTCAAATCTACACTAATTAAATGGTAAAATGAGTTATCTTTGGACAAATATTTACCAATGAAAAACCTCACTTACCTTACTGTTTTATTATTGCTTTTAGTGGTCTCCTGCAAGTCAAAAAAGTCTGCTGACGACCTACTCAATGTTGCTAAAGATCAGGAACTGCTTGATCAGTATTTTATGGCAGCTACAGCCGGTATGATCTCATCTTCGGATGACCTAAAGTATGTGCTGAAAGAACCTCTGACAGATGCTGTACAGGAAAGTGATCTCCAGGATGTCATATCTTTGTCTCCTACTGTACCAGGAAAAGTTACACTGTCCAATCATACAGTTCTGACTTTCACACCTGCTGCTCCTCTCAAATCAGGCGAAACATATACCGTCTCCTTAAATTTGAAATCGCTGGACAGCAAAAAATATGAAAACATACAGTATCAGATCAAAACATTTGCTCAGGATATCAAGGTGGACAGAGAAGGATTTGAAATCAATGATGATGGTACTATCTCAATGTTTGCAGGAATCAAGACTGCGGATAAAGTTACTGCGGAACAGGTAAAAACATGTTTTGTCACACCAGAAGTTACACCAGAGATCACAGAGAGGTCACCTACAGATTTTCAGGCAGCATTCAGGTTACCAAAATCAGCAGGAAAGGAGACAAAAATTCTCTGGAACGGACAATCCATAGGAGCTGAAATCAAAGGTGAAATAGCGTTTTTTGACTATGATGCCAAAAGCCTTAGTGTTGTCCATACCCAACATCAAGCTGTCGAAAAGACATTCAATATATATTTCTCGCAACGGCTCAATAAACAACAAGATCTTACGGGATTGCTGAAAGTAAAAGATGACAATGCATCCTACAAAATAGATAATAACATTCTAACCATTTTTTTGGGTGATGTGAGAGATGCAGATAAAATAAACATCAGTCTTAACAAAAATATCAAGTCTGTTGAAGGTAAATCGCTATCACAAGATCAAACCTTTGAGATCAGTACGTTTACTGATAAACCTGACGCACAGTTTGTCAGTGATGGAAATTATTTTCCTTCTGAAGGTGATTTCAAAATCCCTATAAAAACCCGTGCTATCAATGCACTCAGAATCGTAGTGATAGAAATAAAACAGGAAAATGTCTTGCATTATCTGGCATGGCAATCACTCTCCTACTCTGATTACTACAATATCAGAATGTATGGAAAGCCTGTATATGATCAGGTCGTTCCCCTCAATGATGGTCTAAGGGATAATGAGGGATGGACGGTGCATGGTATCGATCTTACAGCCAAAATCAAAAAAATTCCTGGCAGCATTTATCACATTTCCATGGATTTTGGTCCTGAAAATACCACCATCGGATGTAAAAACAGTCTAATAAAATATAAAGTTAACTCAAAAATTCCTAATAATGATTTTTTTGAGCTAAGAGACAATTACTATGATGATTCACACTACTATTATGATGATTACAACTGGGAAGAAAAAGCAGACCCATGTAAGCTGGCTTATTATATGTATCGGGATCCTGTGCAAAGGATGTTTATTTGTTCAGATTATGCAGTCGTTGCCAAAAAAGCAGGAAATAGCTATCATATTGCACTCAGCAAACTGCTTGATCTGAGCCAGGTTGCTGATGCTGAGGTCACATTGTATAGTCTGCAGGCTGAAAAAATAACCTCAGCAAAGACCAACAGCAATGGTTTTATAGATTTTAAAAATATCAAAGGCGACGCAGCGGTATTGAAGATTGTGAAAGGAGCTCAACAAACCTATCTTGCACTCGACCCCAATCAAAGCAATTCGCTCACAGAGTTTGACATTGCCGGCGAACGGTCAGAGATCGAAACTGAGTTTTTTGCATATACTGACAGAGATGTATGGCGACCCGGAGATAGTATATACGTGGACCTGATGATCAACAAAGCTCAAACGACCCTACCCGCCGGAATGCCTGTTGTTATGACCTTTTTTGATACAGAAAACATGGTCGTGGACGAGCAGATTCGCCAGATAAATACAGATAAAAACCTGATCCATAGTTTTACCCTTCATACTCTTGTGTCAGCAAAAACAGGATTGTACCGATGTGTTTTTCAGATCGGACCTAAAAAAGTCAGCAAAAACATCAGAATTGAGACCATCAAACCCAATACTGCCGAAGTGTTATATTCTTTTACCGGCATCTCAGATAATACTATCTATACTGATAAAATTTCAGGAACTATACAAGTAAAATATCTCACCGGATTTGAAGTCGGAAATGCCAAAGTTACTGCCAATGCAAGAGTCAGAAAGATATCACAGCCTTTCGGTGATTTCCGTGACTACACTTTTGATGTATTGGATAATGAAATGCCTGACAACAACATATCCATCCTCAATCTTCAAACCAAAGACAATGGTACAGCTTCATTTGCAGGAAGTCAGGACTTAAAAAAATACAATAGCCCCATCAATGTATCTATCGAAACAGAGACCTTACTCCCGGGTGGTGGTACCAATAAAGAAGGGAAATCCATCAAAGTATATCCTTTCACCACTTACATAGGTGCTAAAAGAAAAGATGGCTCAGGTTGGGGTGGCAATCACACCTTTGCCGAAAATATAGAGGTATCATTAGTCAATGTCAATAGTAGAGGAAAAACTCATAGTCAAAATAATAATATCTCCTATCAGATCCAGAAGCACATTGAATCCTGGTGGGTAGACAAATACAGACTGAGATCAGCAGGAAATTTTGTCAATGCCGAATACTGGCAGGATGTGGATGGTGGCAATGTATCCATCACAGGAAAGGGAAAAATCACCTTACCTAAAGGATCTCTGGAAAAAGGGGCTTATAAGATGACTATCACAGACGAAAACTCCGGTCACCGCACTCAGACGTATTTTACTGTCTATGACGGAGTAGAGTCTATACCAGGTGCTCAACCTTACATTACTGAATTCGAAACAGACAAAAATGCCTATAAAACAGGAGAAACTATCAAATTAAAAATGCCCGAAATTGCAGATGCAAAGGTGCTGGTAAGTATCGAACGAGGTAACAGAGTGATAGAACAAAGCTGGCACACAATAACAAAAGGCAATAATATCATACAGCTAAAATCCAATGATGACTGGTCACCAAATATCTACATACACGCCACCATCATGCAGAAATACAAACAGGAAGCCAATGATCTGCCTTTGCGTATGTACGGCATTCGTCATGTAAAAATGGATGCTGCCGTTACCGCCCTGAAACCGGTAGCAACGCTACCTGACAAACTTGAATCCAATAAAGCCTATAATTTTACTGTATCAGAAAGTGAAGGCAGACCGATGGAATATACCATAGCTCTGGTGGACGAAGGTTTACTCAATCTGACGGGATTTCAGACGCCCGATCCTTACAAACATTTTAATGGTAAGTTTCCATTATTAGTAAAAACCTGGGATGTGTATCAGTACCTGATCAATTACTTCAAAGGAAAATTTGCTGGTATCATATCTATTGGTGGTGACGATGCTTATCATCCTGATGCCATAGCAGAAATCAACAGATTTAAACCTGTCTCTATTCATTTGGGTCCGTTTAAGGCAGGTAAAGGTGGAAAAATGAATCACACTGTCAACATCCCGAACTACATAGGCAGAGTAAGGCTGATGATAGTAGCATGCAATGATAAGAACTTTGGAAAACTGGACAAGGCCTTCCCTGTCAAAAATCCATTGATGATACAGACTCAGTTTCCAAGATCGCTCAATGTCAGTGATAAACTAATGCTGCCTGTGACTGTCCTCAAGGATGAACCGGGTATCCAATCTGCTACTTTGACAGCAAAGGCAGACCCCACGATGATCAAAGGTCTTACTGCCAGTAAAAATATTGTTTTCGGTGGTAAAAATCAGGTATTGCAGTCTTACAATATTGAAGTGCTCAACAAGACCGGTAAGCTCGATGTGGAGATGGGCATAAGCAGTGGCAATAAAAAGATGACCGAAACGACTTCCATTCCCGTCCATTATCCTAATTCATACGAGTCCACTGTCAATAAACAAATTATAGAATCAGGATCCAAAGCAACGATTACTGCAAAACCTAAAGGATATGCCGATGTATTCAGCTCATCAGTGCTCATCAGTGGCCTGAAAGTACCGGACTTTACCCGATATGCAGGCGACCTTGTGGAGTATCCTTACGGTTGTCTGGAGCAGTCCACTTCTGTAGGTTTCAGCCAGCTATACCTTGATAAGATCATAGAACTCGATCCTGCAGAAAACAAAAAAAGAATGGAAAATCTGCAGGCTTCGATGCACAAAATTTCAAAAATGCAACAATCCAACGCTAAGTTCAACTATTGGGAAGGGAGTTACTATCATGCATGGTCAGACATCTATGCCGGCAATTTCCTGACTGAAATGAAGCGACTTGGATATCTCAATCACAATTCAGATATGCTCAGCAGATGGCTGGATGCACATGTTGCCACGGCCAATAACTGGGCACTGGCAGAAAGCAGTTCTTCATACATCTACGAATCAGAATCTTTGGCTCAGGCATTCAGAATGTTTGTACTCGCCAAAGGCGGAAAACCGGCAAAGTCAGCCATGAACCGATTTGTGACTTCCAATAAATCTGTCAACGCATTGACATGGTGGCTGGTCGCAGGTAGTTTTCAACTCAGCGGATATGATTCAAAAGCAAAGGAATATGTATCCAAGGCTGAAAATCTTCAGAAAAATCAGCACAACTATTCCAGCTACGAATCCTTCGGTGATCCGGGTCGAGACAAGGCCATGATTGTTGAAATTTTAAGTTACATTGATTCTGAAAAGAAAAAGCTGGAATCCTATTATGATCAGATGGTAGAATCACTCAATGCCATGTCCTGGACCAGTACACAGACAAAAGGATATGCTTTCATCGCGGCATTTAAGTATTTCGGAAAGGCACTGAATATTACAGGCAAAATTGATTACACGGTCTCAGGATTGAATGGTGGCACCAAAAGTTATAATCATTCGTCATTTGAGCCCAAACTGATAAAAATCGATAAATCAGCTTTTAGCAAACCTGTTACTATACAAAACAAAGGTAAAGGTAAAATGTATATATATCAGTCGTCGAGATTTATTGACAATACACTGACCAAAGAAGGCACATCTTCCAATCTGAATATCACCACTGATTATTACAATGCCACCACAAAACAATCCGGTAGCTCCGGAGCAAAACAAGGAGATGATATCATCATCACTGTCAGGGTCAATAATCCTGCTGCCACAGCACTCAATGATCTGGCACTAAATCTCAAAATGCCGGCAGGTTGGGAACTCATCAATCCAAGGCTGTATGAAACCGAAATAGCCAAAAATAAAGGCAACTATACCTACCAGGATTTTAAGGATGATCGGGTATATACCTTTTTTGGACTTAGACCAGGAGGCACAGAAGTGTTTACTTTCAAAGCCAAAGCCGCTTTTTCGGGTGACTTCTTCATGCCGGCCGTGAGCTGTGAGCATATGTACAATGGAGATATTTATGCCAGAATGAGCACTGGAAGGGTGAGTGTAACACAGTAAACAGAAAAGAATCAACCGGAAATTCAGATAATGATGAATTCCTGATTGATTCTTTTCAAAATTTGAAATCTTTCAACTATTTCAACATTACCACTTTCTCATGTAAATCAAGAAATTCTTTTACCAATTCAGTGGATTTATTGATTCTAAGTCCCTGATCTATACACCAGATAGCTTGAATTTTTTGGTCCATTTTGAAGTGTGCCTCAGCAAGACTGTGCCATACCTCGCTTTTTTCAGGAAATAATACAGTATTGATTTGAAATACTTTTTGTGCTTCTATATACTTCTTATCTGCCAGCAGCACGTAACCACATGCATTTAGCTCACCATAAAATGACACAGAGCCCCGCAGGTGTGATGCAAGATTGTAGCCACTTATATTTTTGGATGAAAGGGTTCCATTATTGAGCCACTCTATGATTTTTGAGTATGCTGCATATTGAGGAGTATATGGTTCGCCGGAAATGATTTTTAGCAAATCGACTTCCATCGAATATTTTGGAAACTCGACAATACGATTGATTTCGACACCATTCTTTTCAATGATGAATGTTCCCACCCGAAATATGTTGAGGCCTTTTTCTTCCCGTAGCTTACATTGTTTATAAATAGAGTCTGCTGAAGACACGGCATAAAATGATATTTTTTCAAGTGGAAATGATATCTCATTTAATACCTTCATTAATACGGGAAGCTCTCTTTTTGTATCTCCACACCATGTACCAAAAAAGACTTTGATACTGTATTCATCTAACTTTTGCTTTTTCAGTTTCGTGATCACCTCTGTATCTGATGTATATTTTTCAGCATTTTTTTGGTACCAATCAAATTTCATCAAACTGTCCAAAGGGACTTTTCCAAACAGATGACTTTGACTCTGTAAACTGTAAACATTGGTAAATAATAAAAATAAAATGATAATTCTGATTGTCATGACATTGTTTTGATTTGTGATAAGATATGATCGACAGGGTGTATCCCATTTTTTCATTCAATCGTTATAAAATTCTTTTTGTCACCCTTTAGGGATGGGGTAAAACAAAAGGAATTTTTATTTAAGTGCAATTTTGGGATACACCCGATCGACATGGTATTAAAGTGCAGCCTTCACATCACCTTTGATGGTAAGCGTTACAGGATCTCCGGCATTGGATGCGACGGTGATGTGTTTTGTGAATACTCCTGTTCTCTTTGTGTCATACTTACCTTGATAGATGCGGACTGACCGGGAGCGATAGCATCGTGAGGATAATCAGGTACGGTACAGCCGCAGCTTCCCTTGGCGTCTGTAATCAAAAGCGGCGCATCACCTGTATTGGTAAAGTGAAAGATTCTCTCAGGATCAGCATTGTTTGCTACTGTGCCATAGTCGATGGAAGTAGTTTTAAAAACCAGTTTTGGTCCCTTACCAATATTTCCTGATTGACCTGTAATGTTACTTAAAGTAAGCAACAACCCAAAAGCGATTAAATTTAAAGTTTTCATAATAAAAAAAATTAAGATTAAATAAATAATGATTTCGGTACAAAAGTATAGGCATATCAGTGAGGTAACTGTTAAACAAATGCCCCGCTTCTGTTATTCACATGTTAAGCATTATCTTAATTATTAATAAACAGTAAAACTCACTACTTTTGGCTTTGGGTTTGTAATGATATAAGATGTACAAAATTGACGTTGGAATTTTGATTTTTATCAAGGCAAAATTTTCAAGCATAGCCATAACTATGGTTTAAAATTTAAACGTAGATAAAAATCACAATAACAAATCAAGATGTTTAGATTGTATTGTTACAAATCCTTTAAATCAATACATATTGAAAGATAATCATATCAGATTTCTGACAGTATTCGGCATTACAGCGATCATTGCCATCTTTGTCATCCAGATATACTGGGTCAAACAGGCATTTAATATCACCGAAGGCCAGTTTGAACATAACGTGACTGTGGCCCTGAGACAGGTTGCTGAAAAAATCGCCATCAAAAATAAAACCAACTTCAGCTTTAAAAATCCGGTAATAAAAATAAATCCCAGACATTATGTAGTCGAAGTGCGAAGTGAAATCGACGCCGCCCTGTTGGATCACTACCTGAAGACTACTTTTGATTACTTCAATATCAATCAGGATGTAGAATATGGCATCTACGGATGTGAAACCAACGAAATGGTCTACTGTAATTATATTCAAAAAAACAAACCACAACAAGAAATCACGCTCATAGAACTACCAAAATTTGAAGGTCTGGATTATTACTTTACAGTTACATTTCCGCACTTTGCCATAGTCTCGCTCAATAATATGCCGATGTGGATAGTGACCTCTATCGTATTGATCATAGTGGTATTGTTTATATTGTACGCCCTTTTTATAGTATTTACTCAGAAATCCATCACAGGAGTTCAAAGGGATTTTATCAATAATATGACCCATGAATTTAAAACACCCATCTCTACCATTTCAGTCATTCAGCAGGTGATATCCGATCCTGAAATTGTCAAGACACCGCAAAGACTCAATACCTATACAAAAATCATCGGTGACGAAATAGGAAGACTCAATGAACAGGTAGAAAAAATTCTGAACATCACTCGTCTTGAAAAAAGGCAAATAGAGATGCACCTTGAGGAAATCCATGCCAATGAAATCATAGAGAAAGTCATTCAAAATCTTTCTCATATAGAATTTGAAAAGGAAGTTACCATAGGCACATCACTTGATGCTCAAAATGATGTCATTTTTGCAGATAAAACCCACTTTACCAATGTCGTATGCAACATCATCGAAAACGGTATAAAATACTCTCCGTCAGTGGTTGAGATATCAGTCAATACAAAAAATGAAGGCAACAAACTGGCAATCAATATTTCTGACAAAGGAGAGGGAATAGACAAGAAGGAAATAAAAAAAATATTTGATAAATTTTACAGAATTCCGAAAGGAGATACTCACAATGTCAAGGGATTTGGCCTTGGTTTATTTTATGTAAGGCAAATCGCACAGGCCCATCAATGGAATCTGAAGGTAGAATCTGAACCTGGCGTTGGAACAACATTTTATATCACAATAGATCAAAAATAATTATTTTAAAGCTTATGGCAAAAGTGTTTTATGTGGAAGATGACGCCAATTTGAGTTTTGTTGTCAAGGATTGTCTTCAGATTGCGGGGCATGATGTACATCATTTCAGTAAAGGAGATGAAGCATTAACGGCTTTCAATAAGTTTGAGTATGACATATGTATCCTGGATGTCATGCTGCCCAACCTCGATGGTTTTTCGCTTACTAAGGCCATCAGACAAAAAAATCCCCACATTCCCGTTATTTTTATTTCTGCCCGAGTGCAGATTCACGACAAACTGGAAGGCCTCCAAACCGGAGGTGATGATTATATATTCAAACCATTCAGTATCGAAGAGTTGCTTTTGAAAGTCAATATTTTCATGAAAAGGAAAGTATCAACGCCGATACTGGCACCTGCAGAAGAAATAAAATTTGATATAGGTTCATTCCATTTTGACTACAATCATATGGAGTTAAAAACACCATCCGGAATGGTAAGGCTGACTGGAAGAGAAGCAGATCTGCTCATTTTTTTCAATAAAAACAGGAATAAAATCATCAAAAGGAGAGATATCCTGATTGCGCTGTGGGGCAAAGATGATTATTTTTTGGGCAGAAGCCTGGATGTATTTATTTCGAGGCTTCGCAAATTTTTGTCCGGTGATCCATCTGTAGGTATAGAAAATATACCGCGAGTCGGGTTTAAATTCAGGGTGGATTGAAGTTGTATAGTGTTATGTTAAGTGTTGAATGATGGATCAATTATAAGTAGATTTTTCTTTTCATCAAGGCGAGTGTTCCCGACCCTAGCCTTAGCTAAGGAAGGGGTTCATCAACGAAGAGCAAATGGAAAAGATACAATAAGTCATCTGTCAATTTAACCTGAACATAACACTAATATTAACTTCTTGATTCATATTTGTTTTAACCGAATGATGAATGATGTTCTAAATAAATACCATACTTCAACTATAGAAAGATCTATAATTTCATTCCTTTTTATACAGCTCATGAGTGTTCATTTTGAAAGAAAACATTTACTTTGTTTATTATCATAATTTGGACATTTATAAAAACAGATTAATTGTTTATTTAGAATTTTATTTTAGGTTGAATAAAATGTTTATCTTCGCCACAATATTAAAATGATTATTTATCTTTTGAATGTAAGAGTATAATTGGTGAATGATGTAGATTTTTTAAAATGAAGATAGTTGTAATTAAAGAAATCCGTGAAGGAGAAAAAGAGTAGCACTCACACCTGACGGAGTCAAATCACTTACCAAAGTTGGATATGAATGCCACATAGAGTCCGGTGCCGGAGATGGATCATTTATCAGTGACGATCAATACCGCAATGCTGGCGCTCATATTTCGACAAGTAAGGAAGACTTGTTATCCGCAGGTGACGTATTTATTAAGGTAAACCCACCTTTCGCTGACGAAATTGCGAAGATGAAAGAAGGCAGTGTCCTGATTTCCTTCATGTATGCCTTTTCAAATGCAGAGTTGGTACAAGCCTTGATGAAAAGAAAAGTATCTGCTTTTTCTATGGATGCGGTACCCAGAACCACAAAAGCACAAAGAATGGACGCCCTGAGTTCACAGGCAAGTCTCGGAGGATATAAGGCGGTCATGATGGGAGCTAATGCACTTGGTAAAATATTTCCACTGATGATGACAGCTGCCGGTACTATTACGCCTTCAAGAGTATTGATATTCGGAGCAGGTGTGGCAGGTTTACAAGCATTGGCGACGGCAAAAAGACTTGGTGCTGTAGTGGAAGTTACTGATATCAGACCAGGAACTAAAGAAGAAGTGGAGTCGCTCGGGGACGCTTTCTGCAAGTAGAAGGAGACGACAGTGTCAAGGTGGAAGGAGGATATGTCAAAGAAGTCTCTGAGAATACCTCAGAAAACAAAAAGAGATGATCAATAAACATGTAGCTGATGCGGATCTAGCCATCACCACAGCTGCAGTACAAGGTAAAAAATCACCGGTATTGGTCACAAAGGAAATGGTAGAAACCATGAAGATGGGCTCGGTCATCGTTGATCTTGCAGCTGAATCAGGAGGAAACTGTGCACCAACGGAGGCTGGAAAACAATACATCATCATGGAGTGACCATCATAGGTGAAAGAAACCTTCCGGGCATGTTGTCACAGAATGCCAGTGAAATGTACTCTCGCAACACTACGGCACTTCTCACTTATCTGGCTACAAAAGACGGATTTAAGTGGGAGATGGATGAAGAAATTACCAAAGGAAGCCTTATCACCCATCAGGGACAGGTCGTTCACGAAACAACTAAAAATATTCTAAACCTATAATGATTTAAATATGACAGTCGAATACTTAATCATATTGATATACATACTTGTGCTTGCAAGCTATTGTGGATTTGAGTTGATAGCTAAGGTACCACCTACATTGCATACTCCGCTCATGTCTGGTTCAAATGCCATATCAGGGATTACTATAGTTGGTGCCATTTTATGCAGCAATGAACTGGGTTATACCACAGTAAGCAAAATCCTGGGTATGCTGGCTATCATCCTTGGCATGATCAATGTAATAGGTGGTTATGCTGTGACAGACAGAATGTTAAAGATGTTTAAAAAATAATTATGGATATTATAGTTAAATTAGCGTATCTCGTCGCTTCTATTTTATTTATCATCGGCATCAAGATGCTGAATAAACCTGCTTCTGCACGTAAAGGCAATCAACTTTCAGCTATTGGAATGATCATTGCCATCATTGCGACAATGTTTCAGCTTGACATCCTTTCATTGCCGGAAGTACTGATCTGTATTGTCATAGGCTCTGCTATCGGATACTATATTTCACAAAAGGTGCAAATGACCGAAATGCCCGAAATGGTCGCCATATTTAATGGGTTTGGTGGTCTTGCTTCTTTATTTGTGGGTCTTTCTGATTTTTGGTTAGAGTCCGTTGAAAAAGGCGAGATAATAGACAATATTACGCTTGTAAGTATTCTGGTCTCCATACTGATAGGAGGTATCACTTTTACCGGATCTATGGTAGCATATGGTAAACTCAGCGGAAAAGTAAGCGGAAATGCCATCGTATTTACAGGTCAGCATTTTGTTAATTTGTTGCTTCTTGTTGTGGCTTTTGTAGGAGGCGGATTGGTTTTATGGCAACAGGATATGATGATTGGTCTTTGGTCTTTGGTAGCTATATCGCTTATTCTTGGTATTCTGGTAGTCATCCCTATCGGAGGTGCAGATATGCCTGTGGTGATATCTTTGCTCAACTCTTATTCCGGTATGGCTGCTTGTGCTACAGGCTTCGTCTTAAATAATTATATGTTGATTGTTGCCGGAGCATTGGTGGGATCGTCAGGTCGGGAAGGATGCCCGGGCACATGAACGTATTGCTCGCAGAGTCCAACGTACCTTACGACAGACTCCTCGAGCCGGAAGAAATTGACGACGATCTTGCCAATACGGACATAGTCTATGTGGTGGGAGCCAATGATGTAGTGAATCCTGCAGCGAGACACGATAAAAATTCGCCGATTTTGGAATGCCGATCATCAATGCTGACAAAGCCAAAAACTGTCATTGTGAGCAAAAGAAGTATGGCATCCGGGTATGCAGGCATCGAAAACGAACTGTTTGGTTACCCCAATTGTCTCATGCTGTTCGGAGATGCTAAAGCTACACTGACAAAAGTTGTGAATGAAATTAAGGAAATGTAATTCTGTATAACAATTAGTTGGGTAGTTTTCCGATCCGGAAAGAAAACATTTTTAATCTCTTTGCAGGCATGTTGTTTATATGGTACATCATCGGATCTTGTATCACCAATTATTTCCAATGAGTCATTCAAAACCTGTTATCCAACTGGCCGCCCCTTCATGATGTACAATGATAAAAACTGATTGCTAAGGTATTGAATGAGCCGAATAGTACTTTTATCTTTTTTGAAAAGGAATGAGTGTGGGCAGACCCTACGCAGATTTTTTTTACTGTCCAAAAATGGCAGGCACAGAATAAACAGAAAAAGGCAATGAAAAACGCTACCTTTGCGGGATAAAAATTTATTTTACTATGAGTTTACTATCTACCGAACTTACAGCCAGGTGTAAGTCAAAGTGCGAAATCTGTGGAGCAGGGGGCAAGCTATTTCCATATGTGGTTCCTCCCAAAACCGGTAATCATGTCGATGAGCAGGTAGCCATATGTGGTATTTGTCAGGAACAGCTGGAAAAACCCGAAATGATTGACACGACACACTGGAGATGTATCAATGACTGCATGTGGAGTTCAGTGCCGGCTGTTCAGGTGATATCTTACCGCATGTTGCAGGCATTAAGTGATCAGGATTGGGCTCAGGATTTGCTCGGTATGATCTATATGGATGATGAAACACTCGAATGGGCAGATGGTTCTGGTGGTGATGTCAATGTTCATAAAGATAGTAACGGAAACATTTTACTCGCTGGCGATACAGTGGTTATTATTAAGGATCTGGATGTAAAAGGGGCCAATTTTACGGCCAAAAGAGGGACTTCTGTACGCCGGATTTCATTGGTGCAGGACAATCCTGAACTTATCGAAGGCAGAGTCAATGACCAGCAGATTTTTTTGCTCACAAAATTTGTAAAGAAAAGTTAAACCCATAATATTTCTGGGTATCAGCTCTCTCACCCCAATCCACTTAAACTCATATTCGTTTACTGGATTTACCATTCTATCGGTGATTTTTAGCAATCTATCCGGCAGTTTTACCAGATAGTCTCTGGACTTTTCACCTGCTTCATTGAGGCTTCCAAGGTGTTCCAGACCCCAATCAGCTACCAAACCTTTTAATATATTTGCATAATCTACAGCCGTGTAAACACCTATACGCTGAGCAGCGTCTGTAAAATGGCCCCAAAGACCACCGACTTCCATACCTGTCTCACGTAAAAAATGCGCCGGCATCACAATCTTTTTGCGCATCATGTCTTCAAAAGCTATCAAAACTTCATTGGCATCATACTCAAATATTTTTTGATAAAAGCAGAATAAGCCTTTGCGTGTCTCATCTCATCAGCTGCTATGACACCGTTGATTTTTGAAAGAAGCTGATCTCCTTGCTGTTTGGCCAGCGTTGCTACCCTCCTGTGTGATATATTGGTAGCCAATTCCTGAAAACTTGTATAGATAAAATTGCGGTAAGGGTCCTGACCTGTTTCGATATTAAACCCATCTGCTATGAGGAATTGTGTAGATTTTTCAAACTCCCTCATATTGACACGGCCTGACAAGTACAGATATTTGTTGAGCAGGTCACCATGCCTGTTTTCTTCTGCTGTCCACGCCCTTACCCAAAGTTGCCAGGGGATGATCTCTATCGGATTCATGGATTCCTTCGATCCGGCTCAACCATGTTTCATAGGTTGGAAGCGCTTCCTCAGTGATGGTGTCTCCTACCAATACGGTCAGTACATCATAGGATAATCCTTGAGCGGCACCTTGTATATCTTTAACCTTGCTAAAAAAATCATCCTGGATAGCAGCATCAGGCAAAAAATCACTCGGTTGCCAGTTGGTTTCTATAGGTTTTAAAAAAGTTTCAACAGATTCTGCTACAAAATCTGTCATGGCTCTCATTACCTCTGAACGGGAACCAAATGGTACATCTATCAAATCGATATTTTATTATTAGTAACGAAGTTAATATTAATTATGATATGGAGTATATAACGGACAAGAAAATCTTTTATTTATCCTGACTGATAGCTTCAGTAGTGTCACTCACCAATATTGGCACGACATAACCACCGGAATCCAAATATACAGTAGGAAATTGATCGTATATATTACTTAATGAATTTTTATCAATTTTGCTTCCATACAAATTGACTTTTTTGAAGTGAAGGAATTTTCAGCTGTTTTAGTCCGGCATTGGTCACAGATGTATGTGCCAGGTTGATGAATTCCAGTCTTTTCAAGACATTGAGTGGAGAAAGATGCGTATCTGATATATTTGAATGGTCGAGAAAAAGCGTCGTTAGGTTATCCATCTGACTCACAATCGGGATGAGCTCATCGATGAGCTGACAACTTGTGGCTTTCAATCGGATGATGTGGGACTTTAATGGCAATAGTTCATTCAATTGGCTTTGTGTAAGATCTTTGCAATAAGTGAGGTCAATTGTGAGATAGTTGTCGACCTGGGATACGGTATGCACAATGATGCCATATTTTTTAAGTGCTTCGATTACTTTAGGGTCTGCTTGGCCGATCTTTGGAAGATGTGCTTCTTTTGGAGATGTTTGCTGGCTCAAGCCAAGTAGTATGGGCTTGATATCCGGCCCCGGAGACAATGAAGCAATGGTTTTGTCTTTATCAGCACTATTATCGATCCACCAAACGATCAGTTTTATTTCATCATTGTTGAGTTGCGGTTTGCCTTTGGGAGGCATATGTTCTTCATCCGACTCCGGTAAATGGATTTTTTCATCATCGTGCTTTCGGCAGAATTTCCTTTTAAGATGATGGCTCCGTTCTCACCACCTTTGATGATGTGGTCATATGAGTCAAGGCGAAGGTCACCCTTTTTGTTTTTGTCTGAATGGCAAGGGACACATTTTCCTGCAGTATCGGTTGGATCACATCACTGAAAACCACCGAATGGTTCATATCAATTTTGGGTTTTTGTATATCTTCATGCTTAGTAAGTGAAAGATAATGCTCTCCATGGGTAAGGCTTCCTCCCAGATGCCCTGTGATGGTCAATATAATAGCGGTCGTCACCCAAAGTACATTCTGTAGACGTTGATGTTGGAAGGTAAAATATAGGCCAACCACCATGATAGTAAGACCTATGCCGAGATACATATGGTTGTGTACCAATGTATCATCGGCTCACCTGACAGGTGAAGCACAAATCCGGTGATGCTCGCAAAAAGACACGCAGCAAAGGCAATTTTTAACAGCAAAGGCATCAAAGTTTTGATCTCTTGTTGGTATCGATATCCCGAGTACATCTTTAAAATCATAGCGAGTACCAATATACCTATAGGCAGATGCACCACCAAAGGATGGATTTTTCCAAATATTTCCTGAATCATAAAGTATATCTTCTTTTAACAGGTTTTCATATGTATGTTGATATCCCATTGATTGGCTACCGCTTGACGGGTATATGGCAAAGCTTGTAAGTAATTTGGCGGACCAAATTCAGTGGTGAAAGAAATATGTTTGTACCCTGATTTTTCTCTTCGTGCCACCACCTTATCCCACCATAACAGATGTTTTTCTACGTGTTCTGTCCATTCGGGCGCTCTCGGGTCATTGACCTGGGGACCTTCTTCATGACCGACCCTGGCGTGGATATGTTGGGTATGATTCAGTGCCTGATCTATCGTCTCTTTCTGATTGTCCAACATCGATTCATGTACATTGGTCCAGTGAGAAATATCAAGGGTCAATTTCATCTTGGTATATCGATCCAAAAACATCTTAGTGACAGGTGCGGAGTAACACATCCTGCCACGATGGGTTTCGTGAAGGATTTCTATGCCGGTTTTGGCTTCCTTTCCAGGGTAAATTCAATCAACGCAGCATTTTGATCAAAGCTGAAAAAATCTTACCTGAATGGCAATTGATATAAAGTGGTTTTGACTGATAGCAGATGTGGCCGCTTCTTACAGCTTCTTTAAACTCTGCGGTATGTTTTGTAAATTCAGAAGCATGCCCTCCACATAAAAAACCTACTTCCAGTTCATATTTTTGCAAAACACCTGCCAAAGATTTAAATTTTTCATGCCCCGGCCACCAAACTTCAATACCATCATATCCGGCTTCTTTTGTTTTTTTGCAAAACTCCTCCGTTGTACCCGAAAATCCCCAGTCGGTATTCAATATTTTTACCTGAAGATTGGTTTTTTACTGAAATACATCCCCTGCGGATATAATGACAGATGGCACAGCCACGGAAGATTGTAAAAATGTTCTGCGTTTCATTTATATCTTTTATGTGTTTCATATATTCTACAAACTTTAAATTTTATGTCCAATTTTAAAGTGATACTTTAAAAAAGGTGTCCATATTTAAAGTGCGGGTTTAAATATGGACACATTCTGATGTCTATACCGACGAGAATTTATTTTTCAAATAATTCTGTCGCCATTATACTCAAAATGAATAAAACAAAATAGTTAATGAAATTTTCGCAAACCAATTTATTTTTGAGTATAAATATCATACTATAAGTATTTCATGAATCACTTTCCTTCAACATCTGTCAATCTAAATGGCCGTCCCTGAAATTCATACGTCAGTTTTCACAGATCAAAACCCAGTCGATTCAGTATAGTCGCTTGTGTGTCAAATACTTCCAGTTTGCCTTCTGTAGCATAATAGCCTAATTCATCTGTAGCACCATATGTATGTCCTCTTTTGATTCCGCCACCAGCCATCCACATAGTAAATGCTTCAGCATGATGATCCCCGCCTTTAACCATTTGTCTTACCTTCCCGATTTTCTCGCCATAGGTACGACCGAATTCTCCACCCCAAACGATGATGGTTTCGATGAGCAGCCCTCTTTGTTTCAGATCCGGGATCAGTGGGGCGATGGTTGGTCTGTTGGCCTGCATTTATTCCGGAAGACTTGATATCCACTGATTCATTGGCCCCGGTACCATGTGTGTCCTAATCCCCAGTCAAAAGTTGTACAAAACGAACACCGTTCTCCACAAGTTTTCGAAGGCAGTACATTGCTTATAAAAGTAGCTTACCCGGATTGATCCTTCCCATACACATTGTGAATATACTGAGGTTTACTATATATATATTCTATCACTCTTGGTGCAGAAATCTTCACTGGAACGCCATTCGCATATTGGTTGATTCTGCTCAAAATCTCAGGTCCTGATAAAAATTACTATACTGCTCGATCGACTGTCAAAAACATTGACAACAATAATGGATACACCTCCCAACCCTGTTCTAGGCCTTTAGGCTCATCCAGAAACAGCCATCGGCTGTCCATGTGGATCTGCATTGTACTCTGATAGACCCAGCGCAAAATCCATTTCTAGATGCTTTTGCCCCTATCCGGACTATTGCCTCTGATGTTAATACGATAAACGCAGGCAAAATCAGCATTTACACTGCCTGGGAAACCAGGTCGCCGAACACGCACCCATACCGGCCTGCCCAATTCATGCGGATCCTGTATGCATGGGAGCACCAAAAGCGGGAGCGTGATTGAATTGATCTGTACTTATAGTTCGAAAACTGATCTCATTTAGCATGGTGGGACAGATGTGGCAGATAATTACTCATAGTAGCCCCACTTTCCGTGTTTTTTAAATTCAGCGGGAGAAGCCAGCATTTTGGGGACGCCTCTGATAAATGCAAATTTTTTGCCTTAAAAATGACTGAAGACGTCAAATCTCTGACCATCTAATTCTTGGCCACCCGGGTTTAGTAGTCAAAGACTTAACACTGGGAAGGTGCACCAGCTATATGCAAATATATGACTGACTCCTGCTTTGGGAGCGAAGTGCGGAGGACGCAGGAGCCAATGGATTTTAGGTCAGAAAACAACCGATGGGTTTGCAAGCCCGAGCAAGTTGTTGCAAGACGATCATCGCACCCGGCGCAAGGCCACCCAAACCCGAAACTCTGTTTTGCGGAACAGTGCGTCTTGTCTCCATCTGAAGATGCGCATTGATGGCTTCACTATTTTATCATTCATGTCTCAGCTTTTTGTTAGTATTTCATCCAAATTCACATAGTATTACAAAACTAACATATAGTAAAAATTCAACATCATTGTACCCTTCTGTTTTCGCCCATCAAACAAGTCAAATCGATCTGCCTTGGATGCTAGTGGCTTCCAGAACATAATTTTTTAGGGCAATGAGCCTTTCAGGACTTAATGTCCCGGTTAGTGGCAGATGATAAGTATAGGAAATTTTAGCATCAGATTATCTCCTTGTAAAATTTTGATCACACGAACTGCAAATTTGCCCGACAGGTCCATATAAGAAGGACTATCATTGACATGACCAAAGCTCAGCGGGAGAGCCCGTGCGGATACGCCTTGACAAACATACCTCTGGCCGCACCATCGAAAGCCACACTCGGATATGGGCTGGTACGTTTCCTAGGTATAAATGGCCTAAGAGGATACCTGTTTGGGTAATAAGGATATTCCAAGTGGCACGATTACTAAGGAGATCATCCACGCAAAAATTTCTGGGTTGGAAAAGGCATCACAGGTCCGCATCGTATCATTTAATGCACCGGAGACCATCAGCGCCTGATCTCTGACTCTGCTCCGGCACTCAAGCGGATGCGTGGACCCCGCAAGTAAAAACGATTGAAAGGATCTTCTCTCCGAAGCTCTTGCGATTCGAAGACTGCTGATAAGCGGCAGAAGATACGACTTCTGATGAGTCTTTAATATTTCCATTTATACTCGTGCACGAGTTGCTATGAAAGGCAATCCAGAAGGGCCCGATTGGATGGAATTGCACCTTGAGAACCTATGTTTTCCAATGTTTCTACCAATCCTGTGCCAAATAGCTGCTCCCATACTTTATTGAGTTAATCGTTCTGAGACTAAAAAGGATTGTTGACATTCGGTCATCCATTAAAGAGTCCCCGCGGCTTTAGGGCGTAGAAAAGGATTCAAAATTTGGGGTGTTCCGGGTTGTACTTCCTTACTTCTTTGACAACCAAGAACCCTCGTTCGAACAAGTGGTTTTTCCTCTGCAGTTGGCTTACCATGACAGGAGTGCTACAGATGGATTGGCCAATTCAAGGTAAATACTTTTTGTAAAGAATCTGATGGTGATGTGATGGCGAAGGCAATCCTTGTAAAATAAAACCAACGAATCGGATACCGTATTCATCAGGATTGGTGAGCTTTATTTTGTATTCAAACAAAAGATTGTGACGCTCTTGTACTGGGATTATAGGTATTGTAACATTGAACCAATACCCATTTTCAGGTTTATGGTTGCCATCGGCCTAGTAATACTATGTCGTGAGTATGATCCAGTCGAATGACAAATTCACCACCATAATATTGGATGATCAAGCAGTCTGGAAAATCAGTTCAGTTTTCCACCAAGTGTGAGCTTTTGGGAGAGTGGCATAGGCATTGGCTCCCTTATAGCTGAAAAACTTGGTGTCACTTCTAGCTCACATCTCACAAAATCTTTGCATGCAAATGAACTCATGGATAGTTGGAGTGTTTTGATAAATAAGATCAATTCCTTTTGTATTCCCTATCCACTTTGGCAGTAAGGTCCTTTCAAAATACAGTTTATCGAGCTGTTCAGGGATTGTGGTGCTTGTATATCAGGAAAGTCATGATAAGTATCCTCATCCCGTGTATTGTTAAAAAAGACATAAACTGAAAATACCTCATGCCTGAATGGGTTGGTGCAGGAGGCTACTAGTGACATTGCACACAAGCAAAGTAGTACTCATCAACCTTTCCCTGGTGGTAGTGGACACGGATTCATTGGCAGCGCGACCTCGAACTCTTCATTGTCAGTGCCACCTTCATCATTGGTCATAGTATTTCTGTGAAAAGCCGTGGCGATGTATTGGTCTTCTGATGGATTTTCGAGCAGGTCTCTCCAGCTAGCTTAAGTTCAGGGATGAACCGATCGTAAGGTTTGTCTTCATTAAATGCCCTGATCAACCAGTCCCCTGTACCTCCAGATATCTCTGTGACCATCCCTTTCGAATATCCTTTAGCATTCAAGATGTCTGGCGATGTCCAACCATGGGAAGCCCACTTTTCACCATAAGCATTTGAAGCCAGTAAAGCATCTAGAGCACAATATTGGAATAATTTTGTTTTAATGATGGCCCTTTAATTGCAGGTGAACTCCGTGACGTCCAATGCAGCTCTAAAGTGTAAAGCATTACTTGGTTTTAAGATGGATATTATTGAGTTGTAGTCGCGCAGAACAAATTTATCTATATCATTTTGAACTGAATTATTATTTATGTCAGAATCTGTGGTTTTACAGCAACATCTGACAGCAGTTCTCGTCGCACACAGCTCCTTCCATCGGATCCACGGGGTCAGTAGCTTTCTTATCTCGTCTTTGCGATTCAGCGGTGTGGCATGCGCTTCATCGTGATCGTGATGATTGATTCTGGCGATCATTTCACTTTCTGCTACTTCCGGGTACGATGGCGTATTTTCCTGATTTACAGGTCGTAGCGGCTTCCTTTCCCCCGAAAAAGCAGCAAAACTAAAACCTCCTTGTTTTTTACACCACCATGACAAGGCAATTTTTGTTGAGTATTGGTTTGACCTGAATAATCACCCTGTCTGTCCACAGAGTACAGTGGTTGAGGACCGATTACAGTGATGGTAATCAGTGTGAAAGCAATATAGACAAATGGTTTGCTCAAGACACATTATTGATTGAAGTTGTAAATCTAAATAATTTCTTAAACAAGTGTATTTTCAAATGCCATCATTTTCCATTCTGGCTCTATGCAGGTAATTTCAACTTATCCTGTTCCATTTTACTTATATATCAATAAAGACATTTTAATATGTTAGAAACAGGTATATTTAAGTATTGTTTGGTGATTTACTTTGATCAGAAGTCGCAAAAATTTCAACCTACATCTCAAAAGCCCTCACAATGAGATAACAGAGCAAGTCATCCTTAAGGACAATCTGTGCATAGACGCACTCGCAATAGCAGAATGATTACAGGGCTGATTATTTGGTTTCATCACCGGAAACATCCCGGCAGCACTATCGCCTGTAACCAAGCGTATCAAACTTTGAGAGCGGGTTACGGTCCTGGTTTGCCGGATCCGCAAAGCATATCAGGATTTTGCCACCGTGACTCTGCTGTCTGATGGAAGAGCTGGAAGCCAACGCAGGCAGAGGTAGTTTCATAGAATCGTACCCATTATTTTAAGCAGATCTGAAAGATTACGGAAGCCTTTTGAAGAAACTGGATTTATTACTCAAAATCACTTTCACCATCGAAACCCTGACGTGGTCTCGGCAAACACCGGCCACCTTTTATATCATCAAACAGGGGGCTTCCGCAGAGCAGAAAGGCCATTGCCAATCTGGACTGGTTGTTGGCGTAATTCCGGAGAGTGTGTATCGGGCGCCAGACTGGGACTGCCAATATTCAAGATCATAGGTGGTCAACCCACTTTTAAACCCCGATAGAACTTTATAAAGAAGAATATAAAAACTCGGACACGATCCCGAAGGATTCAAATAGGTGTTCATTCTCAGACTTTGTGACGGATAGCGATGATCACTTGAGGCAAAACTATTTACGTTATTACGCAGGACAAATGGATCAGGTAGGAAGATCCTGATGTAGGGCCTGTACAGTATCCAGCAGTTTTTGGAAAGGACCGACCAGAGATGGAGCACTGTATATGAGAAACCAAATCTGGTGTCAGAAAAGATCATCGAAAAACCATTGGAAATGTTTGGCCTTACCAGATATGTGGCTCATATGGATGTAGGATATCACCTCGTAGGGAGGATGAAAATATCGAACCGTTTGAATTCTTCAAGGTAAAGCACAAATCGTAAAAGGCACTTAAACGATATCATGTCATTGCTAATCGACCATAGTATATACTTGTTCTGGATTTTGATCTATCCTGTAGACGCCGGAAGAAAAACTGGGAGTAAAGCCCCCAATCGGCGGACGACATCTCCTCAGTACAAAAATGCACCTATCAACCTTTGGCAATCAGCAAGACCTCCAGATTCGCCAAAGATGAAGAAAATACAACCTCAAAGCGAAGCAGACACGGTTTAGATCTGCACGATCAGATTTCAGTTTCACTATCACCCGCTGGCCACAAATCTCCGGATATCGAAAAAAGGTAGTGTCATCCTTAAAAATTATCAATCAGACCTAGGCAAATATCTTCGGGTGAACGACTCACTACAGATGGAAGTCTTCGAAATGGAACAGGACACTACCGTAGTACCTCTGAAGTGGATATTGTCCCATTTCTTGTTGGATTTAGTCTCTATTCGCCTTCTTTCATCCATGTGACAGGATGGAGTATCAGTGCGAGCTAAAAAATATTTCTTTCTATCATCCGCATCCCGAAGCGATTGAGGGCGTCTTTTTATCTTTGGCCATCAATGAAAAAATCATTTGCCATCCTTTACCAAAGATAGAAGTGAGTATCATAGGGAAACATGGAATAGTACATCTGTAGTTTGTTCAATTCAGCAGTAGACTATCGCTTACTATTTTGGATCGATCTGATGCCGTCTTCCTGACAATTTTTTAGGTTTTTTAAAACTCAGGAAGAAGCTCTGTTTTTATTTTTTTGGCAATTTGTCAAGGCTTTAAAACCCCTAGGCAGCGAAACTTTGGTTAGAAGGATTGATGATGGGCCTGATTTATTTTTTTCCAGTTTTTTGATAAAATTTTCTGCAAACAGGTCTTGCTGTAAAGTATCCTCACGTCCAACATCTTCAAATATATCTGATCATTTGTCATCGCCAGCCCGTCCAATTTTTCGCCACCAGATTTGTAGTCAATCCCACAAACCAACCACCATCTGATTGATCGCCAGGTATCGGCGGGCCGCCGCTTTGGGATCTCTTCAGTGCATACCTGAATTGTCCCGACCACATTATCATTGACGAGCATGACAGCATTGCACAGTTAATCGGTCGTTGCTATTTTTCTTGCCTCGTATAGGATGACGTCGGTTTTATTTTAACAATTTTTACCATATTGCTGTGTAAAAACCTATTATTGCGCATGTTGCACACGCTGCGGCACACAACGTGATATCTACTGCACCAAGGCTGATAGAAGGCAACTGTGGCACGGCAAGTCTGCCATTTGACAGTATTTCATTTTTATCAATTCCCATTTTATCCAATAATCAATGCAGGTTAGTTTTGATCGAACCAATTGAGTAATTTTACCGCAATGGAGTTGGAATACAAGGAAATAAAGAGATTAAAGGAGCGTAGTATTGACTTGAAGTGTATTTTCTAAGTTTTGTAATTTATTTAAAATCACTTTGAAATAGTAAATGGTAGAGAAAGAATATCCTTTATTCCTTAGAGTTAGGAATGATACTTTTTGTTTATTTGGGATGGTGGCTGCAAAAATGGTCAAATGAACCCACAGACCCTTTCAGAAGGTGACTGGTATTTAAAAATAGCGTTGGGCCCAGTCCTATTCCAGCACGGGACGTGAGGATTTGTTACAGATCCATTGCTATCAAACTTGTCTGGAAGAAGTCGGGCATGATATCTGACCGAGTCCATGGTATAACATCAATCTTGACCTTGTTGGTATTTAAAATTTTATTTTAAATGAATCATTGTTCCTTTATGCTTCGCCGAAGGCACAAGGCGTTTGCTAATTTTATCAGCTTGCTGTTTAATGTCTTCGAATATTTTTGCCTTTCGGCATCGATCTGTAAATTACTGTTTTTAATATTTTTTTGATCTTTCAGATACTTTAACTCTTCTTCGGTAAAAAATTCGCCAGATTCAATCATCACTGAATGGAGATGCTTCTTTTTCAGGAAGCTGTATCTTTGTGAAGCTTTGGCTTTTTCCTCCAATGAAGCCATTCTCATCATTTTTTCATCTTCTCCAGCCATGAATGTCCATGGATCACGATGTTTCCAGTCGTATCCCCACCATTTTTGAATCCATGCCATGTGTTCCATTGTGGCTTTCTTCAGGCACATTTTGAAGTCCATATGTGTAAGGATTCAAGGGTCAAAGTCCATCATTGTAAAATGTCGGAATAGCGATTGTCTGATTTTTTCAGATTATTTTCTTTGATCAGATTCAATTATATATTCTATGAGTTCTTAAAATATGAATAATAGTGTCATATAGTTTTCTTGCTAACGCTTAAAAGCGGATAGATTTTATTTAGTTTTTTAACGTCAGAAAGTGATAGATTAGCTTCCTGTTCTTCCAATTTGTAAGTACTTCATTTCTTCTTTTTGTACTAATTCAAATCTTACAGGATTGTACAGGCTGGGATTTTTCTAAAGCATTCCCACCTAAAGTGGCTGCTTCATCCATAGTCAAATCAGCTTTGACCTTTCCAAAATAGGTCAGTTAGAATATCAATACCATGAGCCCGTTGATAAATTCAAACCAAGAGAGTACACATACCGTGAATATCGCTCCTTCTTCGAAGACATTTTTCTTGTAAGCTCAATGCGATAATCCACTTTAATTTTTGATTTTACCAATAGAAAAGCCTTTCGCTATAGAAAATTTTAGTTTTTACTCTCCGAAGGTCGGGGATATAGTTGTTTACAAGTTGTTGGGTGATGGTAGAGCCACCTCTGGAAGATTTTTCACCCAAGAGGATGTCTCAGGAATCGTCACAGCAGTGTTTCAAGGTCAGACATTTATTATAAATATAAAATCGAGCAGCCTTCTAACAGAACACATTTTGACCGAAGGAGTTTATTTCTTCATATGTAATGACAGACCTGAATTCAGTTCGCTTTTTCTTCTTTCTTCTTCTCTCTTCTCTTCTAGCTCCCAACAAATGTGTATCAGAGCAAGGCTGATGCAAGTTTGATGTTTGGATTTTCTAGTATCTCATTTGAAGGAACTTCTTTTGATCCAAAGTAAAGGAAAATATACAAAGTTAACAGGTCAGGAGCAATGAGCTTAAAAAACAGCCTCCAGCCGCCCGAAAAGAACTGGGAGCGTCAGAAGATACATGCGAGGATTACCTGGAACCATAAAGGGCTTAGGCAAAGGTTTGAGTATATAAGAGGCAGCTTAAACTTTTATCATTTCCGCTCCAAGTGGCAAAATCTAATTTTATCCAGCGTTATATTTTTCGCCGTACTGCATCGTTTTTACGTTTAGCCGACGATTATGATTCGTGTTGCGAGTAGTTTAGTGTTCCTCTTTATTGAGTAAAAGTATTTTACTCAATTCTCGTTTGATTTGATAATATCTGTCATCTTGTCCAGAAACTTTCATCAACTCAAGCCAACCATGTAATTTAAACTACCTTGAAGCCCCAAAGGTATTAAATAGCATTTCTCTGAAATTTGATGAGAAAGCCAAAAGCAAAAGCCCTAAGATACTATTGTAATTATGGACCTCTACATTTTTGAACTGAAATACCTGCCGTGGTCCTGAAGACATATTTTGCCTGATTTCATTGTAGCCGTATTGGGATATTCTTTTCACTTGCTTTCGGCCTTTCTTTTTCCCAGTCGGGTGTCCATGCCTTAAATTCGAGCACTTTTACACCATTGAGCCAGTGTTCACGATGTGCAAATTCATTGACTATGATTTTGTGGTGTTGAACCCTCCAACGGGCTTTGTAGGCTCCTGATGTTGTGGTGTACATACCATATCCACTCCCGGTTTTT
>JADKEB010000011.1 GCA_016718205.1 Saprospiraceae bacterium | reverse complement strand
CGGTAGGATACCACGGGCGAGCGTCATCTATCGTAGTATCAGGTACGGAAATCAGGCGACCAAAAGGTCAGACTATGCCTGACGAAGCCAGTACAGCCTGTTTTCGGTCCAACAAAACAGCTTGATTTTTGAGCTTGAAATGGCATTTGTGATTGGAAAAGACAGCACCTTGGACAATCCATACCAGCTGACAATGCTGAAGATTATATTTTTGGCCTCATGTTGTTTAATGACTGGTCGGCACGCGATATACAGAAAATGGGAGTACGTACCTTCAAGCCCATTCCTCGCAAAACTTTTGCTTCGACGCTATCTCCATGGATAGTCACTCTTGAAGCTTTGGAGATTTTCAGACTCCGGGACCTGGAGCAAATCCCAACACCTCTACCTTATCTGGCAGTCTAAAGGTAAAAACAACTATGATATCAGGCTATCTGTAGATATTGTCTCCGGAAAATGTCAATCTCAAGAGTTTCTACCTCCAATTTTAAATATATGTACTGGAATATGAGCCAGCAATTGGCGCACCATACTGTCAATGGCTGTACGTCAGGTTGGTGATTCGCTGGCTTCAGGTACGATAAGTGGTCCGACTCCGGATTCATATGGGTCAATGCTCGAAATCTGTTGAAAGGTACAAAACCGGTTGAAATGCCGGACGGAACACAACGAAGATTTATCAATGATGGCGATACCGTCGTCATGCGCGGATGGTGCGAAAAGGGATGGCATACGCATTGGCTTCTGGAGAATGTGGGGGATACAAAATTGAAAAATAGAGGGCGTATTCCATTTTTCCATTCAATTGTTATAAAATCCATTTGTCACCCTTTTTAGGATGTAGTAAAACAAAGGAATTTTTATTGAAATTCACAATTTTTGGGATACACTATAATAAGAGTATGTTTAAATCTTTATCATTTGGTTCTGTTGGCAAATTTAATTTTAGCCAGCGTTATATTTTTCGCCGCAATCTCCCGGCTACGACTGCAAAATATGCCTTATTCAAAATTAAATTTTCTCACTTTCGCTCAAACATAAAATTTAAACATACTCTAAATCTAATCAATCAAAAACAAAACAATATGAGATCATTCATTTATTTTCTGGTGATTTTAATTTCACTGGGTGCATGCACCAATTCTGGTACAAAAAAGAACAAGTACACATTTCTATAGCCATTCCTGACCTTCTTTGAGTGCTGGTATAGTTGATGGCAGATTGATATTGATGCTTTCCGACAATCCGATAAAGAACCAAGATTTGAAATATCCGATGGACCAAAAATGTAAATAGCATTTTGAAAAACATCGAAAACTGGACAAAGATCAGACCATCGAATTTACAGGTGAAGAATTTGGTTATCCCTGTTAACCTCGCAATGAGCGAAGTACCTGAAGGTGAGACAGTGTGTACAGGTTCTGCACAAATATGAAAACTTTTAAGCTGGCCACAGGAAATACGGTCAAATTGTACCCATGGACAGAGTGTGAAGGTCAACAATGAAACCGTGCTCCCGGCAACCTGTACAGTACACCAGTCAAAATTACGCTAAAATCAGGAAGCAGCACTACCATCAATCTTGATAAATCATCCCAAAAATCAAAGAACCTGGAGGATACTGAATGGGTAAACATATCAAGTTTAGAAGCACTAATTTTTGTTGAATTTTGGGGAAGAGATATCCACTGGAGCACATATTTTTATTGCCCAAAGACTGGACTGCCAACAAAATGTAAATCACCCGGGCTCGCTATTTATCGGTACGGACATTTTCCCGACGATTTTTCCGGGTTCAGGACTACGCCACCTGACACGACGATGTTACTTGTCAATACAGTGACAGATTTAAGCTGGAATGCTATAACAGAATAGGTCAAACAAGAGGCATACGATTTTATAAGATCTGGTCAGGTCCGAATTTTCCAAGAGAGTTATCGCCATAGAAATACAGCATCCTACGCCCTATTATGATGATTCTTATGCTGTCAATTCTGCGTGTCAGGGACCTTACGGCGATGCTATTACTTATGAATTGATCCCGTATATCGAACAAACAATTCAGGGGCATCGGGCGGATGGGCGAGATTTATGTATGGAGGCTCCACCGGCGGTTGGGAAGCTCTTGCTCCTCAGGTATTTATCCGGATGAATACAATGGTTGTTTTGCGCATGTCCTGATCCTATAGACTTCCAGAGCATTTACAGTGGTAGATATTTATAAAGATAAAAATGCCTATTTTCTGGATAGCCAATAAAAAACACCAAGACTAGGGCACAGAGATTATTTAGGACATGTGAGCATTACCCTTCAGGAAATGAATTACAGGAACTTGTGCGGGGGACAAATCAAGGTCCGGACAGCAGGGGATATCTGGGAAGCGACGTATTCTCCTATGGACAAAGAAGGCTATCCTGTAAGAATTTGGGACAAAGTCACGGGTGAAATAGATTCTACATTCGCCAATCACTGGAAAGAAAATATTTGACCCTTACATACATCAAGAAGCGTGACTGGCCAAAAATAGGCCAGAAAAACCAAAAGGAAAAATCAGGATATACTGCGGGAGATATGGACAATTATTATCTCAACAATGCGGTATTCCTATTGAAGAATTTCTCAAATCCACCAATGACCCATATTATGATGGAGAAGTGGATTACGGCGACCGTAGCCGAACACTGCGAATGGTGACCACGGTCAACCCAATGCCATATCAAGACTTCGGTACCATCGCATGTTTATACCAAAATGGACCAAAGAAATGGTCAAGACTGCTCCCAAAGGGGTTGATCTGAAAGCTGGAGTACTGATCTCATTGGATATGTCGTTTTCAGCATTATTTGATCACAAATTGTACCAAAAGTCATCCAAAATCTGTCTGTTGTGCAATCAGACTTCATATGATTTTGGTCATCTCAGTCATAATAATCTAATATCCATGCACCTGGAAATTCAATTCTAAGCATTTTTATAAACCAGGATGTTGATAAAAATGAAGTATTTCCACCTGTATCTGAATTAAAAGGCTCTTGCACTACGCCTGTACCGTCGATGACATGTAAAAAAGACGGATCCATGGGTATATCGCATCTATAATTGTTTGCCCGACCAAACATATAAATACCAAGTAGTACAACTCTCGACTCCAACTCACTGGTATTGACACCACTTGCATTTTTAGATCGGCTGAGAGCTCACAATCTACTCTGAAAGGAAGCGTACTCAAAGTGGCGCAATTTGCAGGGCAGCTTGTTCGTAGGTCATATCGTCGATCTTTTGAAGCTTTTGTTCCGAGGGTGACTGCATACGCTTGAGATTTTTAGGAAATATAAAACGGTGATGCCCATTTTATTGTGATTTTTCCTTTTTCTATTTCAAAGGTATAAACATTTCGATATTGTCTATTAACACCTGCTACAAAAACCTTTGTTAAATGGAAAAATAAAAATCTGAAACTTCAATTATTGCCAAAGATAAATTACAATTTTCTGATTTGTTTTTTTAATCAATTTATTATCTTCCAAGCAAAGAAACCCTATTATTTAAGTCAACTGATTCCTTCCTTAATAAATTTCCAAATTCTTCCTGAATATGTACATATTTTCTTGAAAAATATTGGGATCACTAATAGTTTATTTGGAAAAGAATCAATATAATAGCTTTGTTTTTCTTCTTTTAAGAAGGATTAAGTGGGCTCAATAAAAAATCACAAAGGATAAGTGATGATAAAATTTCACTTTGAAATTCTTTTGTTGTTCACCTTGTAAACAAGCAAATAATAAAGTGATATATATTGCCAAGATCATTGATTTCCCATAAACAATTTATTGTATTAGGATTTGAAACTATATTATTAATAAAAAGAGTTTTTAATGCGCTAAGATCCCCAGCAGAAATTAAATCTTTACCAGATTTATCTTTAATTCCTTGCTGGATGTATTTGTAATCATTTATTGTACCAATATGATTATTTAAATCCCTTAAAAGTGTTGCTATTCGGTCTACAAAATATTTAGCCATAATTTCATGATGACCAGCATTTTGTGGGTCCAAATTAGGATAATTTTTCTTCATATAATCGTCCCATATTAAATTTAAACTTTTTCCAAATCCTTGAACATAATCATCAGAGTACAATTTATTGAAAATTTCAGCGTGGATAAATTCATGTAAAATGGGTGTATTTCATTTTTTCGCTACATATTAGAAATAAATAGTATATTTGTGTCTGAACCAAAAAAATATCATCATGACAAAGGCACAATTTCCTTGAAATATGTAGCCAACGTTGGGGAAGATATAGAGAACCTAAGCAACCTTAAAAGTTTTTATGAATTGAAAAGACACTTGATGAAGTGTGGACAGAATTAGGCAAAGTGTTAGAATCTACTATAGGATCTGTTCCTTTAGATCATCGAAAAAAAAAAAGGATCAAAACAAAATTTGGAGAGATTGAAGTAAGTAACTCAAATGATGAAATCCAAGAGATCTCAGGTCAGAAATTTTCACCATTTTTACAAGAAAATTAGTGTTATGGTCAATTGGACTGTTATGAATTGGTAAAGCATTGAAAGAGAACGGAATACATGATGTTATAAATCAGTTGGACCAGATACCAAGAAATACAAAATAAAAAGAGAGCTTACGAGACATTAATGGCATATATAAGCAATAACAAAAAGAGAATGGATTACCCAAAATACATCAAATCAGGATTGTTAATAGGATCAGGAGCCATAGAATCAGCACACAGAACCGTTTTACAAAAAGAATGAAACAATCAGGACAAAGATGGTCCAAAAAGGGATTAGAAAAAATGATAAGCCTAAGAGTTTTAAATATGAGCGGATATTGGAATAAAATTAGAGATTTGATAACAAAGGCAGCTTAAAACGAAAAAATGAAATGCACCCTGTAAAATGGTTCCAGCATAATGTAAAGGATGTGTATTTGAAAAGCAATCCTGATCATTTATCACTATTGAACTTGTTCCAATTTCATTAAAGTATGTCCTGCCTAATACATTTGATGGTAGGCTATTGGAAGGATCAACTGTTAAAAAGACGGATGGATTTTCTTCAGTAAATTGACAAATTAAAACATCATTATTTGTAGAATGCATATTTTTAATTTTTTCCCACACACATTTTACTTTTGGGCATGATTCGATAAATCCCTCTATAATTTTATCTTGACATTGTACTGAAACTGCCCCACCTGTATCTGAATTAAAAGGCTCTTGCACTACGCCTGTACCGTCGATGACATGTAAAGTACAGGATGAATCCAGGTATATCGCATCTATAATTGTATTGCCCGACCAAACATATAAATACCAAGTAGTACAACTCCTCGACTCCAACTCACTGGTATTGACACCACTTGCATTTTTTAGATCGGCTGCGAGCTCACAATCTACCTCCTGAAAGGAAGCGTACTCAAAGTGGAGCACTTGCAGGGCAGCTTGTTCGTAGGTCATATCGTCGATCTTCTGAAGCTTTTGTTTCGTAGGTGACTGCATACGCTTGAGATTTTTAATGTTTTTGCGTTCAAAGCCACCAAATCTTAGCTTAGGTCGCCTTCTTTGGTGTACATACAAAACATATTCTATGCGCTTTTGGTTCTTTTTTTGAAAAGAAATGACAAGACCCTCTCCTGCATTATTTTCTGTATGTAAGGTAGATGTCCAGACCGGATACCCATACTTCTGATTGATCTTTTTGACTTCTTTTGGATTTTTGGCAAAAGTAGTCCTTGAGTGCTGCGGTCATGGATGTTTTTGTACGTGATTCGGTGGTCGTCTGTGCGGAAAGGTCTGCCGGCGGTGGATTGTAGTACTTGCTGGCAGTGGCAAAGTAATCATCAGAAAGGAAGTCGCGCATGAGCTGCTCATCAGCCTGCTCTAGCTGTGATACACTGTCATCCTTGCGGCATCCTGTAGGTAATAGAAATAGTAGTGTCAGCATGGTGACAATAGTGATTTGTACACTTTTCATGGTAAAGATAGTGTTTTGAGTTGAGAAATAATAGTTTAGAAGTTAAAAAAAAGTGAGCGCCCTATTTATTTTTCTACTTCTTATCAGACGCAAGATTGTTTTTTTTTTCACATTTCCAAATATTTGGATGGATTATTTTTAAATATTTATATTTGTACTCTGTAATAGATTGAAAAACATGCAGATTGATTCTATCAAATAAATTTGGCAGACCAATAAATAAAACAACCACATCATCGTGGAGATGGTGTGGCTGTTTCTATTTAATTGTATTTCAGAAAAACAATAAAATCAATCCTATATTTTTCTCCCGGTGTCAATCCGAGCTTTGTAGGGGTACTTGTACACATTTTTAGTGTACTCTGGCCATTTCCAAAAATATAAATAATTTTTGGTGAATGTTCTGAATAGCTGCTCATCTCTCCTACTGGTGTCTTCCTTTTTCCAGCGGTTAAATTTCTCTAACATAATAGCCTCACTTTTCCTTTGCTTGGTATCACTGCCGTTTCAAATTGGCCACTAGTGGATTGAAAATTGTAAACATGTATAGTCATCAAGTTTAAATAATAATGATAAAAAGACACAAGTAGGATTGTGATTAGGATTATAAATATAATTAATTTCTTCATTTAATAATAAAAAATCACTTTTGTTAGTGTAAATTTTTTGATGAAATGCACCTTCTTCTTTTTAACTAAAGTTTGTGAAAAATTATGGACTACCTACCATCTCTTTTTCTATTATTTTACACGTGTTCTCTGAACTTAATTGAATAATAAGTCTGGCTTTGTCACCACTCCTTCGGCTAAGCACGTAACCTATCTCAATGAAATATAAATCATTGAGTTTTCTAAAATCTCCTATCACCCAAAACCCATGAGAAACGGGGATTATATCATTCCTTATATATTTTTCAGCTGAGTTTATATCCATAAATTTCAATGATTCATATTTAGGAAAAATATCATGTAATTTTTTCATTACATTTGTATCTAATGGTATTAAACTCATTTTAGTATAATGTTCATTTGTCATTCCTGCTTGATTGGTTGTATCAAATATCTCAGATTTTTGTGGTAACAAAGTGAAATGTGAAAGATATTGGTAATAATCTGATAGAAACCAGGGATCAGAGGTTATTGTATCTAAAGCACATTTAACTATCGTCCTTAGATTTTCCGTATCATTTTTTTTACTGGTTTCTGAACATGATAAAATTCCATAAATGCACAATAATAGGAATAATTTATACATGATTTATCTGCATTTAAAAGGGTTATTATTATTCACAATGGTTTGTTTCGCTTTCCAACCATTGATAACATCTTGAGAAAATACACCTTGATTGTCGCCTTCAAGACCTTCCCAAACCCATACTAAAATTGTAAGATGCATTATGAACTTAAAGTGGTGCAAAAACTAATAATCTTTGATGGTAAATGATTAAATAGAGCCACAACATTTTGCTGTGGCTCCTAATTAATTTTTTTTTGGTAAAAACAAAAACTACATTTTACAGCTATGAAATAACTTTTAATTTTCCTAAGACACACCCAATCGTATATCCAATATTTTGCAGGTATTTGTGGAGTCTAATTGAATGAGAAATTTTCCGGACTCGCCACTTAGTCTAGTCATTGAATAACCAACTTCAATGTAGTACAAGTTGCCAAGCTGTCTGAATTCTCCAAAAATCCAACAACTAATCTTGCCGGGAGGATTTTGATCTCTTCTTATTTTTTTTACTGTGTTTATGTCAATAAATTGTAATGAAGTTTTTCTTGGAAAAATATCATGCAAACACTTAATATTATTGGTATCTAATTTGACCGGCTTCATTTTGTAGTAAAACTGTTTGGTTAATTCTGAATGTAAAGAATCTGGAGGTGTACCTGATATATGTGGAACATGTGTAAAATAATTAAGATAATCATAATAATCATTCAAAAACCAAGGATCAGCAATTATGGTGTCAATTGCACATTTTACTACAGTCCTTAGCTTTTCCATATCGGTATTTTTTTTGGATTCATTACATGATAAAATTCCATAGATACATAAGATTAGGAGCAATTTATACATAATTTATCGGCATTTAAAAGGGTTGTTATTATTTACAATGGTTTGTTTTGCTCTCCAGCCTGCAATAATATCAGGTGCAAATATACCTTGATTGTCACGTTCAAGGCCTTCCCAAGCCCAAGCTAAATAATAAGATGGATCGAATTTTCTATCATTAAGCTCCCACAAATCTCTGGCAACAATATCCATATATGTTTTTAACATT
Organism: Saprospiraceae bacterium; assembly: GCA_016718205.1. GTDB lineage: Bacteria > Bacteroidota > Bacteroidia > Chitinophagales > Saprospiraceae > OLB9. Next base: position 231,748 of record JADKEB010000011.1, on the reverse strand, counting down.
AACTGGTGATCATTATTATAAGGTACTCCATATTTGTTCATCACCCAAAGCCGAAAATTTTCTCTGTAAGTATTTTCACTAAATGAGGTTCCTTTGAATAAATCATATCTGAATTTTGCATGTGCAGACTCGTGAAGTAATGTTTCGGCAACACGAATGTGATCATTTGAACTGCAATTAATATCATCGAATTTCATTTCTACACCGTCGGGAGTCATGCTTACATCACCGTCAGCAGCGCCTAAATTTTTTACAGAAATATTTAAATGCAATTTGTCATTGTAATTGTACCTGTAGATGTTGTGGCAGAATCTTGGTTGACCACTATTTAGAAATTTTTGATATATACAATTTATCACGCTGCAACTAGAGAAAGATCTATCTACTTTGATGGTGTCAAGATGTGTATCGCATTGTACTAACTCATAATTGTTTGATGTGTTGCTATTCGTTTGCGTATTGTAAGCACCGCCAGTTGTATTTGTTCCAGCATTTGTTGATCCATCAGGTCCCCATGCATATGTGTAAATACATACCCATTGGCCTCCATAAGATGTCGAACTACCAAGATAACTTATGTTGCCGCCACCATATTGATACCAATCAGTAGTCTGAGAATAAGAGACATAAAAACATTCACGTGATTCCACTTTATCATCGGGTTTAAAATTATCATCCTTCATCATTTCAGCTAAAGCGCAATCTACTTGTTGAAAAACTACTTGCTCAAAATAAGCAACTGTAGTTACTGCCATTTCTTTTGATAGAGATGAAAATTGTTCCTTTTTTTTATTGACTTTTTTATTTTTCTTTATTTTTTTCTCTCTATCAAATTTTTCTAAATCTTTTCTTAATACCATATTGAAGCTCAATTTATTTTGATCTTTACTTTTGCTTACATAAAGTACTGACTCAATCTTGTTTTTATAAGTTTTTGCAAATGGTATATGCAAGATCTCTTCATCTTCAACAACTGCATAAGTGGTATGATGCCAAATAGGATATCCAAGATCTTTGGTGATATTTTTTACTTCTTTTGGATTTTTAGCAAAGTAGTCCTTGAGTGCGGCGGTCATGGATGTTTTTGTACGTGATTCGGTGGCGGTCCCTGCGGAAGGGTCTGCCGGCGGTGGATTGTAGTACTCGCTGGCAGTAGCAAAGTAGTCATCAGAAAGGAAGTCGCGCATGAGCTGCTCATCAGCCTGCTCTAGCTGTGATACACTGTCATCCTTGCGGCATCCTGTAGGTAATAGAAATAGTAGTGTCAGCATGGTGACAATAGTGATTTGTACACTTTTCATGGTAAAGATAGTGTTTTGAAATGTGAAAAAGTCTTTTTGAAGTCAAAAAAAAGTGAGCGCCCTATTTATTTTTCTACTTCTTATCAGACGCAAGATTGTTTTTTTTTTCACATTTCCTAATATTTGGATGGATTATTTTTAAATATATATTTCAATAATTTGTAAGTATGACTTTTTCAATAGTTTATGTTATTTATGATTTATAATAACTTTTTATCCACTAATCCCTCCAGCACCTCCCAAACATTATCCCTCACTATCTTTTGCCCTTCCACATTGGGATGTTTGCCATCTGCAAGATTGAGTGATGGGATGGATGCTACTCCTTCCAGCAGGAAAGGGATGAGTGCGGCATTGTATTGTTTGGCAAGTCTTGGGAAGATGGCAGAAAACTGCCGGGTATAGTCATTGCCCATATTGGGTGGTGCTTCCATACCTGCGAGGACTAGCTTGGCATCCGGATAAGTACTTTTTACCTTGTCGAGGATGGCTTTAAGATTGGCTTCTGTAGCTTTCAGGTCAAGTCCCCGCAGGACATCATTTGCACCCAACTCAAGGACGAAAATGTCCACTTTTTGTTTGAGTACCCAGTCTATACGATTTTTGCCACCGGAAGTGGTCTCGCCACTCAGTCCGGCGTTGACGACCATATAGGGCAAGCCGAGACTGTCGATGCGCTGTTGTATCAGAGAAGGGAATGATTGCTCTTCATCCAGTCCATATCCGGCCGTGAGGCTGTTGCCAAAAAAGAGAATTGTTTTTTTATCCGCCTGAACGGCCTCTTCAGCGACGGTTGGCGTGTTTTGGTCATTATTTTCGGGGATATTCTCAACTTGTGCTGTACTTTCTTGTTTAGACTTGCATCCTTGTATGGTGACCCCTGTAGCAAGAAGAAAAAATAAAAAGATCAACGACAACTTATCTTTATTAAACATTTTGCGGGTATTTAGAATTAATCAAACTATCCACAGTTTTAACCAAGTAATCTGAAAAGAGTTTATTTATGTCTGTAATTTTGAAGGTGGACAACCTTAATATGAACTATCAAAGTGGCGGAAAGTCACTATCGGTACTTCAATCTATCAATATCGAAGTACATGAAGGAGAGACGGTATCCATCACCGGCCCTTCAGGAAGCGGTAAGACAACATTAATGGGACTATGTGCTGCCCTTGACAATCCTTCTTCAGGAGAAATCACCATCTTTGGAAATAAAATCAGCCCACTTTCAGAAGATCAGCGAGCATTGATAAGAAATAAGTACGTGGGCTTCATCTTCCAGAATTTTCAGTTGCTGCCCAGTCTGACAGCCCTGGAAAATGTAATGCTGCCCCTTGAAATGCAAGGTATATACACCGCTCACAAAGATGCCGAAGACCTGTTGAAAAGGGTCGGGTTGGCCGACAGGGTGACGCATTATCCATCTCAGCTCTCGGGTGGCGAACAGCAACGCGTGGCTTTGGCAAGGGCATTTATCAACAAACCAAAAATACTTTTTGCTGACGAACCTACCGGAAACCTTGATGGCGATACCGGAGAGACCATAGAAAAACTGATGTTTGACCTGAACAAAGATTATGGTACTACTTTGATCATCGTCACCCACAATCAGGACCTGGCTGCCAAAACCAAAAGAACCATACAGCTAAAATCAGGGCACGTAGTTTCAGATCACTTAAACGAGGTTCCTGCCTGAGCATAATGAGCAGATTTACATTTTTACTCAAAACGGCATTAAGAGACAGCAGAAAGAACAGATCAAAACTTCTTTTATTTATGTCGTCCATTGTGCTTGGTGTTGCTGCTCTGGTAGCCATCAATTCATTCAATTACAACCTTCGCCAGGAAATAGATCGGGAAGCAGCCACACTTCTGGGTGCAGATCTTGCCGCTACGAGCAACAAAGTAGCAGAGCCCGAAATCCTGACCATACTCGACTCTTTGCCTGGCGAAAAGGCACGCGAGATGGAAATGCTTTCTATGTCCTATATTCCCAAAACGGATGAAACACAGTTTGTACGACTGAAAGCACTGGAAGGCAATTTTCCATTTTATGGCAAGATCAAAACGGACCCCGTCGATGCAGCAAAAATGTACAAAAGCGGCCCTTATGCTCTGGTCGACGAAAGCCTGATGCTACAGCATAGCTTAGCCACCGGCGACTCCATTAAGCTGGGAAATATGATGTTTTCGATCGTAGGAAAATTGAGCGGAGCCATAGGAAGTATCGGCGCAGCCTCCGCTGTAGCACCTGCTATCTACCTTTCCATTGAGTCATTGGATAGTACCGGTTTGGTACAGCCCGGCAGCCTGGTCAATTATGCCTATTACTACAAGGTACCTCAGGGTTTTGATGTAGAAAAATGGAAATCATCCAGAAAAAAACTGTTCCGTTCTGAAAGCCTGCGAGTAGAAACCATCGAAGACCGCAAGGAAAATCTCAATCAGGCATTCGGTTTTCTGAACAACTTTTTAAATCTTATTGCCGTGGTGGCACTGCTTTTAGGATGTATAGGCGTGGCGTCCAGTGTATTTATTTACGTAAAATCAAAATACAACTCCATAGCCCTGCTAAGGTGTATCGGGATGAAGTCAGACGATGCATTTGTGGTTTATTTTATTCAGATCATGTCATTGGGCTTGCTGGCAGTCATTTCCGGTGTTATAGCAGGCGTGCTCATCCAAAGTTTGCTGCCATTGATTCTGAAAGACTTTTTGCCTGTTCAGGTCAATATGCGTATTTCGCCAACCGCAATATCGGAAGGCTTCGCTATAGGGCTGGTGGTGACATCTTTGTTTTCATTGATCCCATTGGTCAATATCCGATCTGTAAGCCCCCTTAGAATACTCAGATCCTCGGTGGAAGAAGGAGCTGCATCATTCAGCATGATAAAAATCGGACTGTATCTCTTAATCTTAGTGGCGCTGACCTTATTTATGTGGTTGCTTACCGGCACATTGATGACAGGTGCACTTTTTGTAGTGGGCATTCTGTTGGCATATTTTATTCTTTCAGGTATTTCTGTCTTGGTCACCAGCTCTTTGAGAAAAATGATACCGGAAAAAGCCGGTTTTATATTGAAACAAGGTATGTCCAATCTGTTCAGACCCGACAATCAGACCCAGACCATCATGGTTACTATAGGTATGGGTACAGCAGTATTGACGACGATGATCATCCTGCAAAGTTTACTGCTCAACAACGTTTCCCTGATGGATGAGGGCAAACAGCCGAATATGATCCTGTATGGTATTGAAACCAATCAAATGAAAGATCTCAAGGCCATAACGACCAAATATAATCTGCCCATCATACAGGAAGTCCCGATTGTCACTATGAAAATAGATGGCTGGAATGGAAAGACCAAAGCCCAATGGATGGCAGACTCTACAATGACCTCAAAAAGATGGGCAGCCAACAGAGAAGCACGTGTGACTTATCGGGACACGATTTCAGAAGATGAAAAATTGGTAAGTGGTGCTTTGAGAAAATATCATGGTAGCAATGATAGTATTTTTGTATCATTGGGTACCACATTTGCTGAAGCCCTGGATGTAAAACTCGGTGATGAAGTGGTTTTTAATGTTCAGGGTACACGCATGGTTACATATGTGGGCAGTCTCAGAGAGATAGAGTTCCGCAATCTGTCCACGAGATTTTTTATAGTCTTTCCTTCAGGTGTATTAGAGCAGGCACCACAATTTCAGGTATTGGTCACCAAAGCACCTGACAATAAAACCATCTCTGCATATCGAGGAGAAGTGGTAAAAACTTTTCCCAATATATCAGTAGTCGATCTCACTACTATCCTTGAATCAGTCAATGACATCCTTCAGAAAGTGGCATTTATCATACGATTTATGGCGATATTCAGTTTGCTTACAGGTATGATTGTATTGATCAGTTCACTTCTGCTCAGTAAATACCAAAGGCTTAAAGAAAGTATCCTTTTGCGGACCATCGGAGCCACAAAATCCCAGATTTTGAAGATCAATATGACGGAATACACCATCCTGGGTTCGCTTTCAGCAGGTACTGGCATCTTGATCGCCATATTTTCAGCCTTTATCCTTACAAAATTTCAATTGCAGTTAGATTTTGTAATCGATTGGATACCTGTGATAGCTGTCTTCCTGCTGGTAGTAATGGTGACAGTGATCACTGGCATGATCAACAGCAGAAGTGTTGTCAGTAGCCCGCCGCTGGAAGTATTGAGGAAGGAAGAAGGTTGAGTTTGGGAATCATCTTAATTTTTTAAATAGCTACCGTAGACGTAAAAACCGGTGCCCGACAGAGCTGGATTAAAAGCTGAGCACAGTGAAAGTCTCTTTCTTTTTTTCATTCGCTCACCAGTCCTCCTTCGTCGGCTTAGTGGTCGAATGATACAGCCTTTGTGAATCTTATCTTTGAAAAAGGATGTTTACTTAACAATTTGATGTAGATAAATTTATAGTAACATTTTATAATCATCTTCAGTATCTATATCAATCCTACCATCCGGAAATGACACATGTGCAACTTTGTCAGGATTGTTTTTAATAATACTGCGTGCACCATTTTTGTCTTTAAGGGTACCAATTGAAGCAAACAAAGACTTGTCAAACAACACAGGCGGCCCGGAATCTTCGCCATACTGACACTGTACGATTTCTTTGGAGGAGTGATGATAGGTTTTTATCATCTCATTAAGTATTTCAGCACTCAAAAATGGCTGGTCACACATCAGGATGAGTACTGCATCAGTATCCGGTGCTATTTTTAAAATTCCTTCCAATCCACAAACTATCGACGAAGTCATGCCTTCATGCCAGGATTCATTATGTTCGATAAATAAATCACCAATATTGGTCTCTTCAATGATGTTATCATGATATGCCCCAGTAACGATCATTGCCTGATCTACTTTTATTGCTTTTACAACGTCAACTGTGTGCTGGAGAAGTGTTGTACCTCCAAACTGTAACAATTGTTTAGGTCTTCCCAACCGAGATGAGTTTCCAGCTGCCAGAATGATGATTCCTATATTTTTTGATGATGTTTTGATATGAATGGCTTATTTCAAAATGAAAACTACAGAATAAAAATTTCTCCTTTTAGAAATAATTTTGCTGTCCCACTTATTTCAACTCTATCATGAAGGTAAATGCATTTCAGGTAGCCGCCACGACTAGAAAGTTGTATAGCTGTCATTTCATTTTTATTCAGTTTTGCTGACCAATATGGAGTGAGTGAAGTATGTGCTGATCCTGTCACCGGATCTTCATTGACGCCCGATTGTGGTGCAAAAAACCTGGAGACAAAATCCGAGTGCTTTCCTGCCGCTGTCACAATGACTCCACGAACCGGCCAGTGTTTAATAGTATTATAATCCGGTATTAAATGACGAATTTGATCCTCATGATCATAGATCAACATATAATCCGTCTTACCTTTGTACGCTGCAACAGGACTGATATTTAACCCTAAGGTGATGTCAGATGTCATCTCCATTTGATGTATCTCATCAATTGGAAAATTCAGAGTAAGCAAATCGTCATTCTTTTTAACAGAAAGGGGACCGCTTCGTTCTGAATGAAAATGAATAGTGTCTCCTGAGAATCCTTCATGGAAAAACAGAACAAAGGCAGCTGCCAGTGTAGCATGTCCGCACAGATCTACTTCTACCTCAGGAGTAAACCACCTGATATCAAAATTGTCCCCGTTTTTGACATAAAAGACAGTTTCGGAAAGATTGTTTTCTGCAGCAATTTTTTGCATAAGATCATCTTCCAGCCATCTGTTAAGAGGGCACACTGCAGCCGGATTGCCTGCAAAAACCTTGTCAGTAAATGCGTCTACCTGGTATATTTTCTGGGTCATTTCATTAAGTTATGGGGCAAAGGTAACAAACAATCAAGATAGTCAACATTTATGACTGAAATTCAAATTCTATAATGTTTTATATGGCTATATTAAAAAAAAAATTCCCAATCAAAATAAAATAAGTACCATAAGAAACCGATTGAATAAACAGGCGGAAAAATTTCTGACAATAATGATGAAAGTAATAAAAATCAAAGAACGAGTGCACTCCCTCCATTTTAAGCCATTTTAAGGGAAGGTTGGGGTGGGTAAATTTAGAGGAATATAATTTTATGTACTTAATTCAAATGTATTATGACTAAGTATTTTAAATTATGAACTGTATTATTTATTATAGTTGTTGCTTCATGTGAAAAGACAACAATTACTCCTATCGATAAACAAAAAGTCTCTAACAGATACAATCATCTTAAAGCCAGGAGAGGAATACAGTTTACTAACTATACCGACGAGAATTTATTTTGCAAATAATTCTGACGCGGTTATACTCAAAATGAATAAATTGATATATTAAATTTTCGCAAACCAATTTATTTTGAGTATAAAACAAATAGTAATTCTCCAAAAGCGTCATAAAGTTTGGTATTATGTGTACTCACAATTGTATTTATTTGAAACAAAATTAATAATATTTATGAAAATCACAATCAAAAAATCATTTTGAGTAAATAAATTAGTTCACACATTTACTTTTTCAAAAAGATTTTTGGCTTAGTGTCACCTGCAAAATAGATTCGATATTGAAGAGAATATCAGAAATTCCCTACTATTTCAAGCACATATTTATTTAGCAGTGATCAGACTATAAGTAGCACGACATTATTCTTTTATGTTAAAATATAAATCCATCCCCTCTCCCACACTTTGTTTATCTTTGCTCTCACAAAACCATCTTGAGTGATTCCAAAATATGTCACTGTTATCTTTCCATTAGCACTACCTAAGCTATACACCTATGCCGTTCCACCAGAAATGGCAGCAGATATAGTCGTGGGTATCAGGGTCGAAGTGTCTCTCAAAAACAAGCTGTACAGTGCATTGGTTGCAGAAGTATATGAAGATATTGAGCTGGCGTATAAACCCAAAGCCATCATCTCTATCATCGATAATCTACCAATGGTCACCGCGATTCAGTTGCAATTTTGGAAGTGGATGGCGGAATATTATTGCTGTACTATAGGAGAAGTCATGAATATGGCCATGCCTTCCGGGCTAAAATTAGAGAGTGAGACCAAGGTAGTTTTTAATGGCAATTTCCAAGACATAGATCAGGCACTCTCTGATGACGAATATCTCATAGCCGAGGCCGTATCTATCCAAAATGAGCTCACCATCCTACAAATCCAGGAAATCTTAGACAAAAAAACGGTCTTTCCGATATTAAGAAATCTATTGGACAAAAGGATCATCTCTATCAAGGAAGAACTCATCGAAAAATTCAAACCCAAAACCGCCAGCTTCATCACCCTGAATGAACCATATGTGTCAGAACCGTCAAAACTGAATGATGCCTTTGATCTGGTGGCAAGAAGTGAAAAACAAACCAAAGCTTTGCTGGCCTTCGTACAGATATCCAGAAATAAAAATTTTACACAGGCTGTTTCAGATATCTGTCATCTTGCCAATGTTGATACTGCAGCCATTCAGGCGATGGTAAAAAAAGATATTTTTACAATATCAAAACAAATTGTAAGTCGTATAAAAAACACCGGAGCTCATCAGCCCGAAAATGATACAAATCACCAACTCAGCCTACAGCAGGAAGATGGCTTGAAAGAAATTGAACATCATTTTGGACAAAATAAACCCGTGCTCCTTCACGGCATCACCGGCAGCGGCAAAACTAAGGTCTATACCGAGCTCATCAAAAAGGTACTGGCAGAGGAAAAGCAGGTATTGTATCTCCTGCCGGAAATTGCTCTGACCAATCATATGGTAGATCGATTGACAGAAGTTTTTGGTAGTGACATCCTCGTATATCATAGCAGGATGAACAATCAGGAACGGGTAGAACTCTGGAATGCTGTGCTGTTGGGAGCAAAAATTGTCATTGCAGCCAGATCGGGACTTTTCATGCCATATATCCATCTGGGACTGATCATAGTGGATGAAGAACATGATCCTTCCTTCAAACAATCTGACCCCAATCCGCGGTACAATGCCCGGGACGCAGCCATTTTTATGAGCCATCTGACCAATTCAAAAATCATCCTCGGAAGCGCCACGCCAAGCATGGAATCTTTTGCCAACACCATCAATGATAAGTATGGCTTAGTGACAATGAGTGAGCGACATGGAGATTCTGTGTTGCCATTGGTACGGGTGGTTGATTTGAGAAATGAATATAAAGATAAAAGGTTTAAAGGCCTATTCAGTGCGGAATTGGTAGCTGCAATAGAAGATGCATTGGAAAAGAAAGAGCAGGTCCTTTTGTTTCAAAACCGTCGTGGTTATGCGCCTACCCTGCATTGTCATATTTGTGGGTGGAAGGCAGAATGCACCAACTGTGATGTACATCTCACAGTCCATAAAACGTTCAATGAAGTGAGATGTCACTACTGTGGCACACGAGCCAAACTACCGAAACAATGTCCTGCCTGCGGCAATCATGAGTTGCATGAGACAGGATTTGGCACAGAGAAAATAGAAGACGACATCAGAGAAATTTTTCCAACGGCTACTGTCGCCAGGCTGGACCTGGATACCGCAAAAACAAAGTTGGCTTTTGAGACTATTATCCATGATTTTGAAGAAGGAAAAATCGATATCCTCGTAGGTACACAGATGATTACCAAAGGACTGGATTTTGGCAATATCGCTTTGGTTGGAGTACTCAATGCCGACGCACTATTGAGATATCCTGATCTTAGAGCCAATGAAAGGGCTTTTCAACTGCTGACACAGGTGTCCGGCCGGGCAGGACGAAGGACCAAACAAGGAAAAGTAATCATCCAGACGTTTGATCCGGCACATCCGGTGATTGTAGAAACAATGCACCACATGTATGATCGATTTTTTGAAAGAGAGTCCTCAGAAAGGAAAATGTTTTTGTATCCGCCGTACTTCCGTATGATACAGATCGAGTTTTTGCATAAAAATGCATCCACTTGTGCTCATGCTGCTGCTGTATTTGCCGATGCAGCAAAAAAACTGTTAGGCAGCAGACTCATCGGCCCTGCGACACCCGGCATCGCCCGGATCAGAGGCCAGTACATCCAGCAAGTCACCATTAAAATGGAAAAAGATCCAAAGGCTGTAAAAAAGATAAAAACAATAATTTTAACTGAAAGAAATAAACTAAGGGAGATCAAAGCATGCAGTTCTGTGAGAGTCAACATCGATGTGGATCCTTACTAGGGCACTGGAGAAAGGAACGAGGAGAATGGAACAAAGAGCATGACATCTTACCTATCCACTCGGAAAGCATCAATAGAAATCTCAGTTTTCTCCTTGTGGACAATTTGTTTTACCAATAATCCTGTAGCTGCTGCCAATGATATGCCCAACATGGCGTGGCCTCCGGCGATGGTTACATTTTGATGGTGCGGACTGTTGCCTATATAAGGTAATCCATCCGGTGAGCAGGGACGGAGACCTGTCCATACTTTTTCCACTTGTGCCTCTGGGAGATGTAAATCAGGATAATAATCATTTGCTGCGTCTACGATGGGTTTGACCCTTTTCATGTTGATATCGTCATTGATGCCTGTCAACTCCATGGTACCACCTACCCTCAGTGCATTGCCGAAGGGCGTCATCGCTACTCTCGCATCAACTAAAATGGAAGGATGGGCTAAATTATTGGGCCTATTATTAAATGTAACGCTATATCCTTTTCCAGGTTGAAGCAGAAGATTGATACCAAGCTTTGCTGACAATATTTCGAGCCACGAACCTACTGCTACTACTAAATGATCACAAGGAATTTTTCCCTTATCAGTAATCACTGCTTTAACTTGTCCTGAGTGTACTTCAAAATCCTGAACCTCTTGCTGATACAAAATTTTTACTCCTGCATAGGTCAGCCATTGAGTGATGGACGCCATCATGTGTAATGGATGAAGATGACAATCGATAGGAAAATAGACTCCGCCAAGTACATCTACCCTAACATTAGGTTCCATCTTTTGTATTTCTGATTGTGACATCACAGGCGCATCCATACTATACTTTTTGGCTTCACGGGCGAGTTCCGCTTCGTGATGGCCTGTTTCTTCTGTTTTGTAGAGCATAAAGCATCCTTTGGTCTCCAATGAAAAACCATTATTAAGATCATCGTTGAGATCGATTGTCAGTTTTCTGGATAGCTGCAAGATACTATTGAGATGCGGAGCATTTTTCGCAACAGTTTTTTCGTTGGCGTTGGAGTAAAATTTTAGTCCCCATTTTATGAGAGATGTATTGAGCCTGGGTTTGATGTAAAATGGGCTGGAGGAACTCAGCATCCATTTAAGCCCTTGAGCCACTATACCCGGTGAAGCCAAAGGTATAAAATGACTGGGAGATATATAACCTGCATTGCCAAACGAACAATTGTTAGTCCCATCGCTTTTCTCGATGATGGTAACTTCATGTCCTGCTTTAGTGAGGTAGTATGCTGTTGTCATGCCAATGACTCCTGCTCCAATGATAGTGATGTGCATTAAGTATTCTGAGTATTATTCATTAAAAAAGTAAGTGCTGATTTATTGTTATTTTATATCAGTAAAGATTTCTTCCAATTTGTAAGTCAAATCACGGGAGTGTATGTGATGTCACCTCATCATCCTGCGCGTAGGTTTTGATGCGTCGGTATTTATTATTTTCGAGGATAAACACTTCAATTAATTTTTCCTGAGGCATCACGATCCAGTATTCTTTTACACCTGCTTCTTCATACACGTCATATTTCAGTTGAAGATCCTTTTTTCGGGTATGTGGAGACAGGATTTCTATAATCCAGTCAGGCACCCCAAAACAACCTGCATCTTCAACTATTTCGGGATTACATATCACGCAAATATCAGGTTGAACCACTGTAGTGGCTTTGTCTCTTTTCTTATTGGCGATAGGTAGTATGACATCAAACGGAGCTATGAATGCCCTGCATGGTGACTTTCTTAGTAAATGCCACAGAGGCCCATACAAATTCCCGGCAGCAATCTGGTGTGATGATCTCGGTGCTGGGCTCATTCTGAAGATCTTACCGCGTATAAGCTCGACCATTTCTTCAAATTCAAATTTCATATAGTCGGCATAAGTATATTCAATACCATATTCACCCGCAGGTTCACTGGCAACATTTTCTTTAACATTTTCAGACATAGATTTCAGATATTTTCTGAATACAAATATAAGACTGTTTTACATCTCAAAAGACAGACATCCAGTTTACAGAAAAATTATTTTATCAAATCACCTGAAAACCACCTGCATATGGATCGTCTTCAGGGTCTACAAGAATGGTATTATAGCCATAGATTTTTGCCCAGCCTTCGATACCGGGAATGATGGCATCAAATGGGCCTACTTTCGTGAGCCCTTCGATCGTGCCAGTAAATTTACTTCCAATAAAACTTTCGTGTACAAAGTGATCTCCTTTTTTCAGTTTTCCTTTTGCGTACAATTGTGCCATACGGGCTGACGTACCAGTGCCACACGGTGATCTGTCGATGGCTTTATCACCATAAAATACTGCATTCCTGGCAGTAGAAGATGGGTCGATCGTTGAGCCTGTCCAGAGCACGTGACTACACCAATTGATATCATCTACCTCAGGATGCTGAAAGGTATATTTTATGTTGAGATCTTTGCGTATTGCCCTGCTCCAGGATATAAGTTGATCGGCTGTATATTTTCCCAATCCCGGATAATTCTGCTGCGGATCTATAATAGCATAAAAATTACCTCCATAAGCAACATCAGCTGTTAATTCTCCAAGATCCGGGCACACTATTTTAAGTCCTTCTTTATATAAAAACGAACCTACGTTCGTTAGTTTGACAGATGTCACTTTACCCTTTTCATTCTTGTGATATCCTATATGGATCAATCCTGCCGGGGTTTCCATTTTAATTTTGCCGGGAATATGAGGTGTGATGAGTCCTTCTTCTATAGCGATGGTGATGGTACCAATGGTCCCGTGTCCACACATAGGTAGACATCCACTTGTTTCAATAAACAGGACAGCCACATCATTTTTCGGATCATGAGGCGGATACAGGATACTCCCGCTCATCATATCATGCCCGCGTGGTTCGAACATCAGGCTTTTTCTGATCCAGTCATGATGTTCCAGAAAATATGCTCTTTTCTCCACCATATTTTCACCTTTCAGGTCCGGACCACCTCCCACTACCACTCGAACCGGATTTCCACAGGTATGGGCGTCTATACAGAAAAATCTCTTTTTTTGCATTCTTTTGTTTTCTATTCAGTTCAGGGTATATTTTTTGCCAGGCAGTGATCTCACCAGACCTTTAAATTCGAGATTGAGCAGTAAGCTTGATACAGAAGATGGAGTCATTGCCATCTTATATGTCAGTACATCGATGGTGATCTCTCTTGCATCTCTGATGATGGTCATCATTCTGGACTCGTCTTCTTCCAATTCGATAAACAATTGTTGTTGAACGACTTTCTTTGCATCCAGTTCTTCCCACCTCATGACGTAAGCAATATCTGAGGCAGATTCTATCAGATGCGCTTTATTTTGTTTTATGAGTTTGTTACATCCTTCGGAACGCTCATCATTGACAGGTCCGGGCAGTGCAAAAACATCCCTGTTAAAATCATTGGCAAATTCAGCTGAGATGATTGATCCGCCTTTTCGTTTAGACTCTATTACAACTACAACATCGCTCATGGCAGCAATGATTCTGTTGCGCATAGGAAAATTTTCTCTATCCGGAAGGGTGCCTGATGGAAATTCTGTGATGACACCACCGTGATGTTGTATCATTTTTTTAGCCAAAGCTGTATGATCAGAAGGATAAAACCGGTCAAGACCATGACCGAGGACTCCAACAGTGGGTATGTCTGCTTCAAGAGATTTTTTATGCGCTGTAACATCTATTCCATATGCCAAACCACTTATCAGTAGGACATCAAAGGGTTTGAGTCCTTCGACAATTTTTTCACACATGGCTTTCCCATAGTCGGAAGGCTTTCTGGTTCCAACAATGGCAACTGTACGGTGATGATTTAATACAGCACTACCCTTAAAATATAATATCAAAGGACAAGATTCGATTTGAAGCATACGTTTTGGGTAACTCTTGTCTAAGTAAGATAAAAGAGTTATGTCATTTTTAGCAACGAAATCCATCTCTTTTTCTGCTTCAAGCTGCAAACTGACAGGATCGAAATTTTCAGCTATAATAGGTCCTATCCCGGGGATTTTTATAAGATTTTTTTTACTTTCTTTAAACACTGCTTCTATACCTCCACAATACGAAATAAGGTTTTTTCCTATGACAGGTCCTACTTTCGGTGTTTTTGTAAGTGCTATAAGATATAAATACTCCTGTGTGGTCATTGTAGAGACTGTGCTGCGGCTTTAAATCTTGCAGCTTCTGCTGCATTTCCGTTTATTTCATACGCTTGCCCAAGTGCTATATTTACCTGCTTGTTTGCTGGTTGAATTTCATAAGCATATTTGAGAAAATCAATTGAGTAATTCCTTCTCATATCGTTAAATTTCATCAATTCCTGACCCACTTCAAGATAAAATGGAAATAACTCCGTATTATGGCTACCCTTTAAATACTCACTAAACTCCTTTATAAAACCTATGTCAGGGCGCCGCAGGATAACAGGTCGAATGCCTTCAATGTACTTTTTGATATCTCTATCAAATTTGTAACGCTCAGATACCACACCAAGTACCATCAGATTGCCATTGAGGTAATCCGGAAGTATATCAACCGCCTTTTGAGCATATTTTTCTGTCCTGTCTATAAGTTTTCTTTTTTCTTCAATATTTTCTGTCACCTTGAACTTTTCAAAAAGTGCTGTTGCTAAAAATGAATTAGCGCGAGCACTATTAGAGGAAATTGCTACGGCAGCTTCATTGAGTGATAAAGCATCTTTCCAGACAGGTACCCTTACAAATGTTTTGGCACCATACCCCAAAATTGCAACAAAAGTTAACGTAAGTCCTGCTTTGTACCCATACTTAGGTGACAATGCAGGAAGATGCTCCAATAAAAAGTAGGCAACAGCAATACAGAACCCTGCTGATGCCATAAATATAAATCTCTCATTCATGAATGTGCCAAGGTTGATCACAAAGTTGGAAACAATCGTGAGAGCAAGCAGATAAAACCAAATTGAATACGAATAAACCGACTTTTGTCTCCATCCCCTGAATGCCAGAATGACCAAACCAATATAAGTAAGTAATGAAAGTAAGGGAACAGGCTTAAATACGCTGATCTTCGGAATGGCATATGGATAATAATCATGAGACAATGGATGAGGCCAAACCATGAGCTGGATGTATTTGAGTAGTGTGTACATGATGCTACCCAATTTTTGGTCAGGTTTCATACCCAGAAAAGGGTTATTCATTATGTCTTTTATCTCCTGACTGAACTTCGGGACACCTGCCATATTGAATCGAAGTACAAGATATAAGACAGTAGTGATCAATAGCCACATTCCGAGTTTGCCAAGCTTACTCCAGTCTGGTTTACTAAAAAAGTATATGCTCAATGGTATGATAGCAAAAAATGTAATGGCATTCTCTTTTGAAAGTAAACCTAAAAAATAACTTACCATGCTTATCGACAGCCATTTTGGACTACTATGGTCCACAAACCGCATTGCTCCATACAAAGCACCCAATGAAAACAACATAGCCATGATTTCATCCCTGCCTTTGATATTAGCTACAGCTTCGGTATGTATAGGGTGAGCGATAAAAATCAGTGTAGCAACAAATGGAACAGAAAACCACCACTTGTTACTATTAAAATTTCTAAACATGGGCGCCAGTACCATCCATAAAAGAATGCCTGTCAAACCGTACAATAAAATATTGATAAAGTGACTGAATACTGGGTTTTCCTTTCCGAACATACCATATTCGACTGCAAAAGTGGCAATAGATAAAGGACGATACCTGTTACCTTGGACCAATTCTTTTTTCTCTCCGAAATATCCTGTAAAACTTTCTGTGGTAAAGATATCCCAAACGCCACCGAAACCTTGTTTGGTAAACTTGTTTTCCTGAATGACAAGCAGATCATCCAATACATACCCGTAAGTAATGCACTGGAAATATAACACATAACTGAGCACCATAATCACTACAGAAACAGGAATCCAGCTTTTCAGCACATCATTATTAAAAAAACTTCCCTTAATATGGGCAATAGGGTCTGCAACGACAGCCTGGACTACAACTATCTTCCCCTTATTTTCAGTGGGTTTTATTTTACTTTTTGCCATAGATAGAGATGTTTGTGACAGAAACTGCAAAGATTCGCAAATTTCATTTATTTTTGCGTATCTTTTTAATTTTTCTAAACAACTTCCATGCTCCAACGCAGATTTATCTTTATATTTTTTTTCACACTGATATATATGAATGTCCTGATGAGTCAGTTGAATATAAAGGTTGGATATACCGGAGGGTTTACTTCAGCTCCCGATCTAAATAATATCGTAAGGAGATTTAATGAAGATTTTACAGGAAAATATGGCGGCAAACTTGATGATGCCTTGAATGAAATAAGATCAATGCACGGCTTGGAGATAGGTTTGAGATACAGGATCAACAGAGTGGGTTTTGAACTTTCATGGCACAATATGAGCGATAAAAGTGATGTATTTGGTCAATTGAATGATAAGACAAACTTTCAGGACAAATGGTTTGTGAGCCTCACAGAATACTCACTTGGAGTGGAAAACTATTTTGGAAAGGTCGGCTATGGTGCTTCTATCGGCCATCGGACAGCAAGGGCAAAAACGGATATACTCGGAGCTCCCAAAAAAAAGAAATCTGTGACTTCCGAATCAGGATATGCCAGTAAGTTTTATCTCATCTTCCAGTTTCCCGGAGAGAAAGTAGGTATAGCCTTCAAACCCTATGTGCAGGTACCACTCAGCAATCTGGATATGAGTAGTTTCGATCAGGAACTAAATGTCCAGCTGGACAAAAACTACATTGCTGCCAAACCTATTGATGAAAGGTTTTTTTTGTATGGAATATCTATCGTACTGTATAATGGAAGACAGTAAATATTGGCAATACGAAATTGTCTAGAAATTGGGGATTTTCAAGGGGTTTAAGCCCCCGTTAGGCGTAGGCTGCGCCTACGTCTGTGTGATGTCAAATTTTCAATTTGAACATACGCCAAACAGGGGTTGCATTTTAAGTTTAGAAAATCAAATGTGGTTATGTCCGTTGCACAAAATATTTTACCCCTGACAGAAAACACTAAAGTTTTATCGTCAAAAAAGGCATTTTTTCTTCTGCTCCTTTCAAGGAAAGGCAAAATCATCTTTCTGCTTCAATATTCATAGTTATTCAGCTTTCTCAGCAAATCCAAGAATATAACCATTAAGGTCTTTCACATAAAATTCTTGCATACCGTACCAAGTTGTTTTTAGTTCGGTCAATTCGATGTTTTTATTTTTTAAGTTTTGGTAAAACTCTATTATACCTTCTATGTCCATATAAAATGAAACGGTAGCTCCGATAGTTAGTCCTTTTGAAAAGACAACATCACTTTTAAATGTGTCTGAACGCTGAAACATAAATTCCACATTGTCTCTCTGAATCATTGCATAAACATATTCCTTGTTTTCTGCACAAGTTTGGTCTATTCCGTCTTGTGTTTCAGGAACAGCCATAATTAAGTTAAAACCGAAATTTTCAACATAAAATGATACAGTTTTTCTAACATCGGTTACTTCAAAGTTTGGCGAAAGTTTGGTTATCTTCATTTTTTAGAATTTAATTAATTAAGCTACAAAATTACAGTACTTCTGTCTTAGATAATTGTAAAAATCGGTCGTTTTTATTTTTGTTCAACTCTTTTGGTGTTGCGCCTGTGTATTTTTTTATTTCTTTAATGAAGTGAGCTTGGTCAAAAAAATCAGATTGCGGATTTAGGTTGCCATTTGAAATTTCTTCATAAGTTGCGTTACAACGAACAATGTTTAGAAATTGTTTCAGAGTGATGCCAAACTTTGAATGGAAATATCTATTTATTTGTCTACTACTCCAAAAAACTTGTTTTGAAATTTCAGAAACTGTTTTTGTTTTTTGTTTATATACGATTTCAAATAATTTCAATTTCCTGCTGTCAATTTCTTTTAAATGCCTTGTGGAAGTGTCTAATTTATTAGAAGAATCTGCAACAAATTTTTCAAACTCGTTAGATTTATATTTATCAATGTTCCAAAATGAAAGAGGTAAATTAATTGTTGAATCTAAAATTGATTTAATCTCTTTTTGGAAAATATATTCAATTGCTATAAGATTGAACCTGATTGCAAAGAATTTTGTGTTTTTCGGAATTTGTATGTCTTTTGCATTCGTCCAAATTCCTGTAAGTTTTACGGTTGTCAATGTTTCATTTTCAAACTCAGCAATTAAATCAAAATAGCCGTCAGGTAAAATAGTATGTTGAATTTCTGTGTCAAAAGTTTCGTAATACCAAAAACTCTGTACAAAATTGTTTAAAAATCCAAATGGTCTAATCTCTCTATAATTCATTGATGCGAGGGCAAGGGTTAGAAGTTCAACTATACATTTCTGCACAAAAGTACCATTAAATAGTTGAGAAAGTTTTTGAAAGTAAAAAGTAAAAATTAAGTAATTTTTTTGTCTGTCTGATGGATTTATGGTGTCTCGTAGCATCACAATACCAACGGCTGTGCTTTGACGTCGTCCTTCAGAAAGCTACTATCCTCCTATGCGTAGACGGTGCCTACGTCTGATTGATACCAAATTTTTAATTTGAATCCGAAGAAGTAAAACCATCAAATATCTGCTACATCTATCTCCAATAAACTGATCCGCCAAGATTCATGGCACAGCCATGACTAGGCTACGATCAAGCAAAGCTTGACAGGCAGAGGGCAACACCTACGCCGAACAGAGATCACCTTTGAATATGATATTTAAGGCTTCTTTCATCTGTCCATCGTTAACTCAGTTTATAAATAAATTCTTCTATCTCCATTTGCCGGGCATTTGCAAAGCCTTTGTCAGAGCCGACTTTGTCAAAACCACATTTTTCCAATACTTTCTGTGAACCAAAATTGTCAAATGCCACTCGTCCAAAAATTGGCCTTACAGTTTCAATGGCAAGAAATTCGGTTAATGCTTTTGTCGCAATGCCTTGCCCCCAAAATTTCCTGTCAATCCAATAAGTAATTTCTGTATCGCCTTCTATAATAAACTTAGCAATACTTCCTACAATTTTATCGTCCAGAAGAATTGTTTGATTGTTTACCGTTGGGTCGCTCAACAACTTTGTGTATTTATTTATATATGCAGTTTTGTCAGTCGGATCTTTAGGCATAAATGCCGCTAAGTATCCTCCTTCTTTGTCAAGTTGGTATTGAAATAAAGTGTCCAAGTCCGCTATTTCTGTTGGTCTAAGCTTTATGTCCATTCATTGAGATGTTTATCCATATCCATTTTCTGAAGTAAGATTCTGTCTATACAGATAATTTCTCTTTATCTTATAGATGATCATATGTGAATTTATATTTATTCTTCAATGCCCAATTTTAATATCATCGATTGGTTTGCCAATTTCTGAATTGTTACAAATTTAACTCATTACTTCAATTATCTCTTTGTAATATTGTATTTCTATTTTCTTGGAAAGAATGGTGATAAGTTACAAATAAATTTTATCGGTAATACATGTAACACTCTGTACATAAATGGGAGAATAAAATTTCACAAAGTCAGGACAGTAAAGTTACCTTATGCCCTTAAGTGTCATTTGAGCAAAGTAAGGATGATCCGGATTCACGATAAGTTCCTGTCTTTGAGGATGAATGATGACGTCCATATCTTCCAGAGGTATTGCACCCAAAAGTGGCTCACTATCACCTGGAAGAACCATGGCCATACAGGTAGTTGATCTGTTTTTAAACCGTAATTTTACATTATCTACTACATCATATTCCTTTATACTGCCATCAGCCAATCTTGCTTTTCTTCTTTCAACTATAGGCAATTGCAATTGTTCCTGAATTTCTTCATTGATACAAAGATTGTAAGCTCCTGAATCCACCAGCATCGTTACTGTCATACGTTTGACATCATCTTCATCCATAAGATTTCTTCTGGCCATTTCAATATCACCGGCGTTTATGATTTCTACTTCTGCGTAAACTAACCCCATGATTCCTTCTGTTTTATTGATGTAACGTCATTGTTTATTAAAAAGTTCTATTCAGATCAACTTTGAATATGATATCCAAACTTTACTTCAAATACAACCAAAATTCAGAGCAAATACCGGCTTTCACCCTTCATACAATCCTACACTTCCGCCTACCCAATCCTTGTCTTTGTTGTATTTTACGCCTATCATCTTACCTTTGGAAAGTCTCACCAGATTGACAGCAACATGGGGTCTCACATCTTTTTCCGGCCATACCATAAGCATTCTTAGCTCTACTTTGACCGGATCATTGGGAGATTTTAATACCGGTTCGTAGTTGACCTTTTTTTGAAGTATATAGTTGGATTTGTCTATTATGGCTTCAATATCTTCTTTGGTCACATCTATGATCACACCTGCACCGGCAAATGAAAACAATGGCTTAAGCACATAATTTTCCAGGTCTGAAGGAATTTCTTTCAGTTCATGTAAAAAAAGTGTTTCAGGAACAAACCTACTCTTGAGATAGGGCATGATATATTTGCTGATCCTGAAAAACCAATTGGGATGGCCTACCCACTTCACATCCAGATCATCAGTAAACTTAAATTGCATCTGCAGATCCTTCCTTTGGTGAAGTTCATCAAATATGACTCTGTTATAGATTTTTTCGATCTTCTGTTTCTCCCCATTTTTGTCTATGTAGTATAGGTTTCGACCCTCCTTAATCACTTTAGTGACACAGACCACTGGAATGCCCAGCTCTATAGATGTAGCCAATAAGTCGATATAAGTATTTTGCAATTCAGGCTCAATTTCGAGCAAGACTACGTTTTTGGTATTAGCATCACCTACTATGATATCATACATTAGTTTTTTATAAGATGATTCATCATAACCATTGAAGTATGGAGTCAGATTTGCAGGCAGATCGTAGTATTTTTTGTAGGCTATCGTGGCCATATACTGAAAAAAGTAGACCGACGGAAATCCCTGAATTTCAATGAGCATAGGAAACGGATCGCCATTTTGATCCAGACAAATGCCAAAATCCATCTGAAGAAAAGTGGTGTGGTCATCTTCACCCGGTACAATGATGTTTTCATCGTAGAGAGCTCCCTGAGATATTTGTTTCAGATCCGGCCGTATGATAAGATCCGTGATTTCATCACATGCTTCCAGCAATCTGTCTTTCAATAATTTTGGAATGAAGAACGGTGTCTCTGCTTCCCGGAAGTTGGGCTTGTGGTTATATATATCCTGCAGCCCTTGTTTGAAAACTTCAAACCTTTCTGCTGTAAAATCTGCATTAAATTTATTTCTGATTTCAGGTATCGTACCAATACTGCATTTCTGGCATAAATCGAATCAAGCGCATTCTCAATGAACAACGGTAAAATGGTATCGTGTGTGAGCTCGATCTTATCAGGGTCATCTATATGGTCCATCATCAGATCATACTTGGTCTGACCAAAATTTTTGATGACCTGCTCTTTAATTTCAGGTTTTTCAAAATGTATTTTCATACCTATCGGGTCGGCTTCCGGATGAAATTGAGTGCCTATAAATTCATCCGAAAATCTCACAGCCATGATGGCTCTTTCGTATTCGACATGTGTTCTTATTTTCTCAAGTGCCAGAATTTTTGCCCCATGCATCCTGAAGACATCCAGATCGGGTTGTATCAGCTGATAATCCCGACTGTCAACTGCCCACATTGGATCGGGTAGGTTTTTGAAGATAGGATCAACCTCACCATATCTCGTTTGATGTACGGGCATGATACCAAAAGATGTAGACTTCCGGGGTACTATTGTTCCTAATTCAAAAAAGTGACACGCCATTTGAAAAGAGTGACATATAAAAAACATGTGTTTCTTATCATAAGAGTTTTCGATGTTGTATTCCCAAAGGTCCCCGACGAGTTTATACCATGCTTTGTCCCAAATACCGTCACCCATCAGAGGATTTCCAGGTCCACCACTTGAAATATACACATCGTAACTCAGATCCGGAACTTCATCTTTACTGCGAACATCAAATTCATCAATATCAAATGCGCTGCTATACATGGCAGTAATATCTCTGATACAACGCATACCCTGATTGGGTCTGCCATCATTCATATCAAGTATTGCCAATCTAAGTTTTTGCTCCATCGCGATCTAACTATTGTAATAAATGCCGAAAGCGACCTATTTTTTAGGTGATGCTTTCTTAGCAGGTGCAAATATATCACTTATAAATGTACCCCAAGTAAGATTATTCTGATTTGCATTATGATTTTTTGCTTTTTCTATAGCCATCTCTGCTGCATTCTCTACGATCCAGTCAAAATTTGCCTGACCTACTGAGTTGATATCAGCATCCGGAGCGGGATTACAAAAGTCAATAGCTATCGGAATACCATCACGGATGGCAAACTCCACGGTATTAAAATCATAGCCCAAAGCATTACATAGCTTTATGGTATAATCTCTGACTGTGGCTAATAATTTTTCATCTTTGGTAGGATTGTCCACTACATATCGCAGATGATGAGGATTGCGTGGTTCATATGGCATGACATGGACTCTGTCGCCTGCAAGATAGTAACATCTGAAATAGTGGTCAAATATGATTTCTTCCTGAAGCAGCATCACCAATTGGTCTGTTTCGGCATGTTTGACCCACAAGTCTTCAGGACTTGTTACCTTATACACACTCTTCCATCCACCTCCTGAATGTGGTTTCATGTAAGCAGGAAATTTGATGTAGTCAAATATTCTCTCCCAGTCAGTTGGAAATTTGAGATTACGGAATGACTGTTCAGAAGTATCGTCCGGTCTGTTGAATGATGGTAAGAGTACAGTATTGGGTACCGGCACACCGACAGTCTTAGAAAGGCAATTATTGAAAAACTTTTCGTCAGCACTCCACCAGAATGGATTATTGATGACTGCAGTACCCATCAAAGCAGCATTTTTGAGATATGCTCTGTAAAAAGGTACATCCTGAGAGATTCTGTCTATGATGACAGCGTATTCTGTGGGATCTGCTTGTTCAACGACATCCACTTGTACCGCTTCAGCCATGATACCTTTGACCTTTTTTGAGTTTACTCTATCTATAAAAGCCTGAGGGAAGGTATTTTCCTTGCCAAATAATATTCCTATTTTCTTCATGATGAATGGGTTCTAATTTTTTAACTTTTATAATTTCATTTTGTAAAGTTGCAAATATCTGAAAACGTTCTTTAATATCGTAAGAATTATAAAATAAATTGCAAACTGACAAGAAAATAAAATCTAATTTTACAAGTTCTGATACAAACAGTTATTTAATCCCAATTAATAATTCATGACTAAGCTATTATCTGTTATATTATTGCTCATCACCTTTCAGGCATTTGCGCAGCAAAGTTACATTCTTCAAATGGATAGCATATCATCTAAGATGATTAAATCCTTTGTGACTAAAATCCAGTTTAGTCAGAATTTGTGTTAATAAATAAGATTTATTCATTCTATATAATTGATTTTTTGTAATTTAATCGATGTCTTGAAGTACGTCATTCCCATCTGAAAAAATATTGATAAAATCGTCAGATCGAGAAAATGATGTCTCTCCTTGAGCAAAACTAATATCATCTCCATTAAAAGTTTCCACAAAGCTCTTCAACCGCAAAACATACGGCCCTTTATCCTCAGCTTTATTCTGGTTGGGGGTGAAGCCGGTATCTTTGGTGAGTTTGGTGTCGATGATGTTTATGTCATAACATCCGGAAGGAATACAAGGTAGGAATAGCACAGAAAATCAATCTTTCCTATTGTCACAAACCACCTTCTTACATCTGCCATACAGATTTAGTGAATGGTGTTTGATATCCGACTCCAGGATTTCTCCCATCATGGATTTGATCTGCTGGATTCGCGGGTCGCAAAATTCCAGCACTTCTCCGCAATCCATACATATCAGGTGGTCATGCTGCTTAAATCCATAAGATTTTTCATATTGGGCCAGGTTTTTTCCAAACTGGTGTTTGGTGATCAGGTCACAGCTGACCAGCAACTCCAGGGTATTGTATACTGTAGCACGGCTTACTCTGTAGTTTTGGTTTTTCATATGGATATACAGTGCCTCTGCATCAAAATGATCTGTTCTTCTGTAGATTTCTTCCAGGATGGCATACCTTTCAGGGGTCTTACGCAGTGCAAATTTTTCAAGGTGAGAAGTAAAAATTGTTTTCACTTCTGATACGATCTGTTCTAATTTATCTGATGTAATAGTCATGTAACAATATTATTTGTAAGCACGGTCTGTTCTGACCACTGATGATACCCCGGGCAATTTTTCTAATGCTTGTACAACGATATTGAGCTGGTCTTTGTTCAAAACCACAATGCCGATTTTTCCTTCATAAAACCCTTCTTTACCCTCCATGCTGAAGTTTTTGATGTTGATGCCCAGTTTGTTGGAAAGTTCATTGGTCAGCATTTGTATGACTCCCGGCCCGGAATCCACACCCGTTACTACCAATTCTACTATAAAATTGGAGTTGACAGAATCTTCCCAATCTGCTTTCAACACCCTGTACCCAAAGTTGGCGAGTATATGTGTCGCATTGGAGCATGAAGTCCGGTGGATTTTAAGGCCTTGATTGGAAGTAAGATAGGCAAATATTTCATCACCTTGCACGGGATTACAGCAACTTGCCAGCGAATACTGATACATATCTGCAGGTTCGCCGTTGACCAGAATATTGGACTTGTTGGTTTTGGACGGTCTTTGCAGTTTTTTGAGTTCTTCGGTGATAGGTGCTGATTTCTCCTCTTCATCCTCTTTTTTAAACACTATCTTACCACTTTCAATAGTGTAATTTTTGATATCTGTGATCCTGGCTTCATCCTGAGACAATGCATAGTACAAATCAATGCGGGTCTTAAATCCAAGATTTTTGGTTATAGTATCCACGTTGTCTTCAAAGTCAATCTTAAGATTTTTAAGTTTACGTTCGAGTGCTTCTTTACCAAATTCTCCTATCTTCCGTCTCTCTTCTTTCATAGCGGAGCGGATTTTTGATCTCGCCTTTCCTGTGATCACCATTTTCAGCCAATCTTCGTTGGGTTTCTGATTTTTATTGGTGACAATGTGTACCTGATCCCCATTATTGAGCTTGTAGCCCATGGGTACCAACTTATTGTTTACCTTGATTGCCGAGGCATGATATCCCACATCAGTGTGTATTTCAAATGCAAAATCCAGTGCTGTCGCTCCTTTCGGTACGATACGCATTTCACCTTTTGGGGTAAATACATACACTTCTTCGCTAAACAAGTTGGTCTTGAAATCATTGATAAACTCCATAGCATTGGAGTGTTTGGCATCAAGAATTTCTCTGATGTTATCCAGCCAGTGATCATAGACGTTTTCCTGTTTTTTGATGCCCTTGTATTTCCAGTGTGCAGCAAAACCCTTTTCAGCAATTTCGTCCATGCGATCGCTTCGGATTTGCACCTCTACATATCTTCCTTTGGGACCTATGACGGTCGTGTGGAGCGATTCATAACCATTGCCTTTGGGTGTTGTCACCCAATCCTTGAGCCTTTCCGGTATAGGCTTATATACGTCTGTAATGATGGAATATATTTGCCAGCAAAAACTTTTTTCTTTATCTGTCGGTACATCTATAATGATCCTCACAGCAAAAATATCAAAGATCTCCTCAAACGTGACCTTATTCTCCTTGATCTTATTGTATATAGAAGATATCGCTTTACACCTGCCCAAAACCCTGAATGGCACTCCGAGATGCTGGAGTTCATCGTCCAATGGTTTGATAAACTCTTCAATGTACTTATTTCTTGCCTGGTCAGTATCACTGAGTTTGTGGCTGATCTCTTCGTAGGTTTGGGGGTCGGTAATCCGGAGACAAATATCCTGAAACTCTGTTTTGATGTTGTACAATCCCAACCTGTGAGCCAGCGGTGTGTAAATATATTCTGTCTCTGCCGCTATCTTGAGTTGTTTGTGTTTCGCCTGTGCGTCTATGGTGCGCAGGTTGTGTAGCCGGTCAGCCATTTTGATCAGGACGACACGAACATCGACAATAAGCGTGCTCAATACTTTTTTGAAGTTTTCAGCCTGAGGAGAATCTGATACATCGATATCATAAGTTCCATCCAGTTTTGTGAGACCATCTACTATGACTGTCACTTTAGGTCCGAACTGTTCTTTGATATCCTCAAGAGTGACGGGTGTGTCTTCCACCACATCATGCAACAATGCACAAACGATGGCAGTAGGTCCAAGCCCTATTTCTTCAAAACAAATCCTGGCAACTTCGATAGGATGAAATATGTAAGGCTCACCTGACTTGCGACGTTGATAATTATGTGCATCCACTGCGAGGCTGTAGGCCTTTTCAAGATATGACTTATCTTCATCCTGGAGACTTGGTTCCATGGCTTCAAGTAAAGTATCAAATTTTGCCCTTACCTGCTTTAACTCATTTTCATTGATCGCTGTACCAACTGGCATGATAATTATTCTTTCTCATTCGCTAAACCTACAAATATACAATAAAAATTTGATTTCAAATCAATCAAGGTTAAAAAAATCTATTATGAGCTAATAATCTGCCCTACGGGGTCAAAAATAAACTATCAAAATCCGGATCAACATACTTTTTGATTTTTTTTGAGTACATGTTTTTATTTCAGGCCTTTACTAGTGATACGATAGTTTACCGGCCGGTCTGACTCGGGTATATTGTTAGAGAAGAGAGATTTATTTTAAAAAATATTTAGAGCATGTTTAAACAATGTTGATTGCTATTTTGGCAAATTTTTTTCTGTTTCTTATTAACTTTTTCACCACCTTTAAAAAATTTATTAAAATGAAACACTTTATGCTGCCCTTCGCGGGCCTTCTATTCTTATGTTATTCTTGTACCAATGAAGCTCCATATACAGAAGCATCATCTGACGAAATGACTGAAATACGAGCCATGGCTGATGATAGTTGTGGTTATGCCGGTTTAATCCAAAAAAAAATCTCGTCGTGTGATTCACTCAGATACTACTACATACAGCTTCCGGAATCTTACGATCCTACTGTTTCATATCCCTTATTATTAGTTTTTCATGGTAAGGGTAGTGGACTTAAAAACAAAGCTTGTGTTTGGAAAGAGAGAATTGGTGATTGGGTAGACGAACATAAGTTCATTGCCGTTTATGGCCGATCTTACAATGATAACCATTGGTACGTTGATGATGCCTGCCTTACCGCAGTAGATGAAATTTGCTATGTTGAGACTATTCTAAATGAAATGAAGGCTTCGCATAATATCATTGAAGAAAAAATTTATGCCATGGGTACAAGTAATGGTGCCGGACTCTGCTATTCTTTAGTAAGAGAAATGGACGATTTTGCGGCCATTGCCACCTTTGCAGCTTACAAGTGGGAAGGGTATTCTTTTGCTTCAGTTCCGAAAATACCTCTGATGCAAATACATGGTACAGAAGACGGCACAATACCTTATACCGGAGGTACACTTTTTTGCCTCAACTTTGACAATGCCTATGCGGCTTGTGGTGATTGGGCGTTACATAATAATTGTTTATCACCACTGGAACCAACCCTTTTTGAGATAGGTAGCTATGATATTAACAGATCATCATGGTGTTCAAAAAAAGTCAGTCCCGTAGATGGTCCCACATGTAAAAAGTGTAAAAAAGAAGTACTGCATTATAAACTCAATGGTATTCCCCATACTATATACGACTCTATTTCCATGATACCCGGATACAAAGAGTTAATAAATGACCATCTTTTCAGCTTTTTTAAACGTCACAAGTTATAGGGCTTATGAATGTATAGAAGATGGTTGTCTGTGGTATATCAAAGTCTGCACTATGAAGTCATTCACTTTCAGGAGGAGTGACTTCATAGTCTATAATGGATAGTGAATCTTCTACATCATCTTTATGCACTTTGATTTCAAAGATGTCGTTGGGTAGAATGGTTCTGTGCCCTTCAAACTGAAAAGTCTGAATGCCAGAAATGTAAGCCTATCACTCTTCCAATATGAGTCATGGAAACTTCCAAAGGTGATGGCTGGAATTAATTCAGCTCCTTATTCTCGATAATGGCTAATGCGTCCTCTACATCATCTTCATGTACTTTGATTTCAAAGATATCGTTAGGGAGGATGGTTCTATGCCCTTCAAACTGAAAAGTCTGAATGCCTGCTTCATGCAATGCTGTTACCATGAGTTCGCCAACGATGCGATCATGGTATGTTCTTATTGTTATATAATTTTCGGTACGCATAATTGGAACTATTTAAAACTTACTAACAAATCAAAGTAATAAAAAGGTTCCAGAATTAGGGATTTTATTCTACCACTAAGACCACTTAGATTTTCACTAAGAGGCACTAAGAGTATGTTTAAACTTTTATCATTTGGCTCCAAGTGGCAAATTTAATTTTATCCAGCGTTATATTTTTCGCCGTACCGCGTCAAGCTACGCTTGAACTTCCGGCTATATTCAGTATTCGCTGCGAGCAGCTGCTCGCAGTTCCTTCTTTATTGAGTAAAGTATTTTACTCAATTCTCGTCACAGACGAGACCATTCAGTCATCTTGTCCAAAATTAAATTTCCTCACTTTCGCTCAAACATAAAAATTTAAACATACTCTAAGTATATTATTATCCTTTGTGGACTTAGTGATTTCTTTTGTGGACTTAGTGGTTATCTTTTATTCCAATAGTTTTTCTTTATGATTTCCAGATGATTCATCTAACATTACTTTCTTCCAAACATGAACTTTAAAACATATTTTTTGAAGTACTTCATAGTGTCAATACTTTTTTCTATCGTTTTTTGTAGTAACTGATGTACTTATCATGTTAGAAAATATCAGTAGATTTGCAGTGAAAATGAAATAAAATATATGACCAACTGGCTTCAAAAAATAAATATTCAAGGGAGATTTGCTGAAATCAGCAAACGTTTTCCATTGGTGATGATCTTTGCGTTGATCACTACCATCACCCTCATCCTGACAGTGGAAGACGATAGTGACAAAATTTTCAGATGGCCTGTTGCCGGATTCATCGGATTCCTTGCTGCATTATTATGGACATTGTATTGTGAAGCCCAGAGTTTTTCCAGAAAAATCTTTATCACAGGTACTTTAATCTTAATAATTTTACTTGGCATATTCTACATGATGATTCCTACTGATTTTAGTACAGGACATCCGTGTTTTTGGTTATCTACCATAGGTTTGAGTATCGTTTTGCATCTGCTGATATCTCTCATACCTTATACAAAAAACTACAATACATCTCATTTTATCTCGTACAATGTTACTTTATTTAACAGCTGGATGCAATCTGCACTTTTTGCACTTCTGGCATATTTAGCACTTGTTCTGGCTATATTGGCACTGGACGAACTTTTCAATCTTGATGTAAATTCGATTTTTTATTTCAGATTGTTCATTTTTATAACGGGATTGGTTCAGACCACTTTATTCCTTTCTGAAATTCCTGATAAGTACGACGAAAGTCCTTCTGAAATTCCAAAATCGATATTCAAAGTGATCGTAGCATATCTATTTATTCCTGTCACTATCCTGTATGCTGTCATACTCTATGCGTACTTTTTCAGACTGATACTTACTGATCACAGTATGGTGCAATGGACCTATATTATGGTATTATGGTATTTAAGTATTGGTGTTTTAACCTGGTTGCTCTCCGGGTATTTGGATCATGGGGATAAATCGTATGTATCTGTATTCAGGAAATGGTTCTTCATTTTGTCTATCGTTCCACTCGTGATGTTATTTTTTTCAGTGAATAATAATATTGAGATGAGTGGTATCAGGGAAGAGTATTATTATAGTGCATTGGGAGCTATGATTATTACATTGATTTTTATATACTTTTTGATTTCAAAAAGCAAAGATTACAGAGTATGGCCACTCGGAGGGATTTTGTTTTGTCTCATTGCATTTTGGTCGGGACCATTTTCGTCATGTAAAGTTCCTGTATCGAGCCAACAGAAAAAATTAGTACGGGAAATGCAAAAAACAGGAATGATCAAAGATGGAGTGCTGGTAGTCGACACATCGATGCCGTACCAGGACAGTGACGGTATCATCACCAATACGCTATACTTTCTTGACAACCGCAATGCACTCGGCTACCTCAAAGAGTATGATAAAAACAATCTCATAACATCATCAAATGATAGTATCTCGTCATCTGACATCATAAAATCATATGGGTTAAATACTTTTTTGCCCTCTGTCAATAGTTACAAAGAATATACACATCCAGCATCGAATACTTACGACATCAAAGGTTATGATCTGATGATTCCGATCACCAATTGGGATGACGGCTCGCTGAATGATGATTATGCCAGAATAGATAAAAACCAATGCATCCTTTTCATTGACGGAAAAAAACAGGGATCATTTGATTTGTCAACTTTCGCTGTAAATTTACTTGATCATCCTGAAAAATCCAATATCATAGAGATGAAATTTGGAAAATATGAACTCAAAATGATCCTGACAAATGCCTCCGGAACCCTAAACAATCGAACAGGCGGTTCGTTGGAAAATTTAAATATAAACGGATATGCGTTACTAAAAATAAATCCTGAATAATTTATTTTTTCAACTTCTTTTGTTTTTTAATAGTCGCCTTTTTACAGCGTTTTATTATGGTTGTGTATAAGTAAAGCCATTTTGTTTTAGGTAAACTCAAAGGGCTTTGTTAAAGTATATATATGATCAGTAAAATGTAGGTAAGTGGGGCCGAAACCACTTCAGAAAGTTTATTATCGGAGACAGGTTTCATGAAGAATGAAGGATTTAAGTCTTCGCTTTGAAAGTCTACGACGAAATTTTTAAAAACGTACCAAAAAATATAATTTTCCTATTGAAGACAACGGTTGAAATTTCACATACTCTTTATAAAATTTAGTAGTTATTCAGGAATTGATTACATTTACACCCCAATCAAAATCAAAACAATGTATATAATATGATTAAAATTTTGGTAGTGGACGATGAGCCTGATCTCGAAGTTTTGATAAAGCAAAAGTTCAGAAAAGAAATCAGAGACCAAAAATATGATTTTAGTTTTGCAACCAATGGAGTGGATGCCTTATCATTCTTGAATTTAAATCCGAATATAGACATTCTGCTCAGCGACATCAACATGCCCCAAATGGATGGCCTTACTTTGCTTTCTAAAATTAGCGAACAAAACATACTTATCAAATCAGTCATTGTTTCTGCCTACGGAGATTTGCAAAATATCAGGACAGCGATGAATCGAGGAGCATTTGATTTTATAACTAAACCAATTAATTTTGAAGATCTTGAGATAACTATAGAAAAAACAATAAAACAGGTAAACCAAATGAAGATGACCATGGAGGCCATCAAACAAAATAACTTACTAAAAATGTATGTGGATGATACAGTTCTGAAATATATGACAAGTCAGGAGTTTGAAACCACTCTTCATACCAATGAAAACGTTGAAGCAACAGTTGCATTTATTGACATTTGTTCATTTACAAGCATTTCCGAAAATGCATCACCTGATACAGTGGTCAAGTTACTGAATACTTACTTTGATGTCATGGTCAAGGAGATCATAGCGCAGGAAGGTTATGTAGATAAGTTTATCGGAGATGCTATTATGGCTATATTTAAAGGAGATTACCATCTTGACAGAGCTATAGATGCATGCCTTGCGGTACGTAAACATATCAATGAACTACCTGCTGAAAATAATGAAAACAATTATAGACCAAAAGTATCTACAGGTATCAATTTTGGTGATATGATTTCCGGAAACATTGGGTCAGTAAGCTTGAAAAGATTGGATTATACTGTGATAGGTGATGCTGTCAATATCGCTCAAAGACTGCAATCCATGGCAACGCCTGATCAAATATTAATTTCAGAATCAGCATATCAAAAAGTCAAAGAATCATTTCACTGTAAAGAAGCAGGATCATATCAGCTCAAAAACAAACAGCATCCTGTAAATGTCTATGAAGTGCTGGAATAAGGCAATGCATTCACTTTTGTACCCTAAAATTTTCTTTAATGCCTTCAGATCACTAACTCTTTTTCTTCTTTTTGATTACGCCTCCGGAGACTTCCTTAATACTGGACACATAAAAAAATGCAGTAGGGTCTGCTTCTTCAATTGCTTTTTTAAGTCTGTGTATTTCCAGCCGGGTCACAATCGTCATTACAATATCACAATCCGTGCTAATTTCAAACGAATCTGGTAAATAACCCCTTTCTCCTTTGTAGACCGTAATGGCCTTATTATAATCATTTACTAAAATGGACTTGACCAATTCATGCTCTCTAGAAATGATATTAAGAGCTGTGTACTCTTCAAAGCCATCGACAACATAATCTGAAGTACGTACTGCGGTAAAGTAAGTAAGGATAGAATACATGGCGGTCTCCAATCCAAAATAAAAAGCAGCTACGAGCATGATGGAAACATTGATAAACAAAATGATTTCACTCGTAGAGAAACCTGATTTTTTGTTTGTATAATCCGCCAGTATTTCTATTCCATCAATTACGGCACCAGCCCTGATGACAAGTCCCACACCCAAACCTATTAGAAAGCCACCAAAAAATGCAATAAGAATCTTATCTTCAGTAAAAATCGGAAGGGTAATAAAATTGGAAAGTAAGCCTAATATAAGGATAGCAAAAAAACTATGAACAGCAAATGTTTTACCTATCCTCAGATACCCAAAATAAACAAAAATAAGATTAATACCAACGTAAAAATAACTAAAATCAAGATTAAACATTTCATAGAGTATGATGGACATACTTGTCACACCACCATCCATAAATCTGTTGGGTATAAGAAATCCTTTTAGGGCCACCACAGCAATAAATATACCTGAGAGTGTATATATAATCGAAGGCATTGAAAAAATCGAAGACCAATCTATATTTTTTTTTGAAGACATACACAGAGTTTCAAATTAAAATCACAATATAAAATAATTTGTTCAAAATTCGGAATGCCAATGTAACAAATTTTATGGTATTTTATAGAAGAAAACGTGTCTCCCTAAAATATTCCTGAATCCTTATTTTCCAAAAGTGCCAATAAATGTTTTTCTTTTACCGGTTCAAAAGATCATACGGCTCTTGAGGTATCTTTGTAGCTGCGATCATTTTACAAATCTGGCTGATGTTATCTTCATGAAATCCCCATTGATGCAGGACCTCTTTGACATAAAGGATGCTGGCATCTTCATGGTCATTATAGCTCCATATCAATCCGATATCATGCATCAAGGCAGCTGTTTTCAGCAGACACTCTTCATGTGATGATAATCCAAGTATCACAATATACTGCTCACACGCATTAAGGACATAATCAGTATGATGTAAGCCATGATAGGTGTACCCGGCAGGCATTGCATTTTTAATTTTATCAAAAACAGTTTTTTTTGGCTCTGTTATTGTTGAAAGATGAATATTGATTGAAATCGTAAAAATTTAATGGTAATATCGGATTTCTGAGCATGATTTTAAATTCAAAACATTGATTAATAGCAATTCTACCTGTCATATATTTACTTAAACAGAGCCCTTTTTTTATATGATCATATTCCATTATTCTTCACAGTATTTTAGTCAAAATAAATTAGATTGTGTCCACCCAATCGCATAGAACTATTTTACTTTGATGATCTCAAATCTATTCAAGAATGCAGGATCAAAATCCGCTCCATGGCCAGGTGTATCATCGACTGTCAACTCCCAATCTTTGTGGTAGGTAAGCCCACCGGTGACAGGATCTTCTGAATGCATCAAAGGACTGTCCATATCGTGATGTATGATATTATCCCACGCCATACTAAAATGAAGCAAGGCACTCATCCCTACTTTGGACTCGCTGAATGAACCTACCTGACAATACACATCTGCAGCCTCGGCCAAACCTGCTAATTTCATCCCATTGCAAATACCTCCCGTTTTACCAAGTTTAATATTGATCATATGTGCAGCCTGCTGACTTAGTACTTTGTAGGCATCTTTGTGATTAAACACTGACTCATCTGCCATGATAGGCATAGGACTCAATGCTGTAAGCCTAGCCTGATCCACTATGTTTCCGGCTTGAACGGGTTCTTCACAATGTTCGATATTGAGGTCTTTCAAACCTTGAAGTGCTCTCAAAGCATCAATGTAATTCCAACCCTGATTGGCATCAATTCGCAATGGAAGATCATATCCTACAGCATCTCTGATCGCTTCCATCCTTGCCACATCCTTTTTGTATCCTCTTTCACCGAGCTTTACTTTCAATACCGGAAAACCCATTTCTTTAAATTTTAAGGCTTTTTCGACCATTTTTTCCTTGGTTAGCAGGCTCACGGTATTGTCTGTATATATTTTTTTGCTTCTGTCTCCATTGAGCATCACATATAGAGGCTTTTCATCCATCTTGGCTACAAGATCATATAGTGCCATATCAAAAGCACATTTGACAGATGCGTTACCCACGATCATTTTGTCCATCAGGGCCACATGCTGGTGCATTTGTCTGGGATCAGAACCTACCATAGCAGCAGCGAGATCTTTTGCAAAAGCCACTGTTCCTGCCTGAGTTTCGCCATGAATGGATCTAAATGGACAACACTCTCCTACTCCATATGTACCATCCGTATTGTAAATTTTGATTATCGTAATTCTGGCATGTGTCAAAGCACCTTTGGAAATGACGAAGGGTTCTGTCAGAAGTATCTGGGCAGGAATGATTTCAATTTTGTGTATGGATGACTTACGCATAATTTTGTATTTTGAAATGATATGTGCAAATGTATAAAAACTACCAGAGTAAATAAAACCCATCGACCGGATATTTACAATAAATCCAATCCATCTTTTAATATTCTATGAAAATGCCACACATCTTCAAAAGTATTATAAAACGGTGTGGGAGCCACTCTTATGACGTCGGGTTCTCTCCAGTCTAAAATCACACCATGATCCATGAGATAAGTAAAAAGGGATTTGTCAGGCTGAACCATTTGCAATGAAAGCTGACAACCTCTCCATTGCCCTTCCGATGGAGTTATGATCCGCAATTGATGGCCTGCAATATTTAAAATCAAATACTCAAGATAGGAAGTCAACATCTCGGATTTCCTGCGTAGAGCAGGTATACCAACTTCATCAAATAAGTCCAATGAAGCTCTTATGGCCGCCATACCGAAGACCGGTTGATTGCTCACTTGCCAGCCGTCAGCTGAAAGCGCAGGATCAAACTTTGGGCCCATCATAAATCTGGTTTTGAGATCATTGCCGTACCAACCGGCAAATCTGGGCAATTCTATATTGGTATGGTGTCTTTCGTGGATAAATACTCCAGATAGATTGCCTGGTCCGCAATTCAGATATTTATATGTACACCAAGCCGCAAAATCCGGGCCATCATCATGCAGGTTCAGAGTAACATTGCCAGCAGCGTGAGCCAGATCAAAACCTACGATACACCCTTTTTTATGCCCGGCTTTGGTTATTCTTTTTAAATCATAAAGCTGTCCGGAGTAGTAGTTAATACCACCAATCAGTATCAGAGCAATCTGGTCTCCGTACATTTCTATTGTCTCATCAATAGTATCCTGAGAGACTAAGTTAGCTCCCGGCTCAGGCATCAATTCTATCATGGCCTCGGCAGGATCTAAGCCATGAAATTTTATTTGACTCTCGATAGCATATCTGTCTGAGGGAAATGGATTGTAATCAAATAAAATTTTGTTTCTCTTATGGTCAGGTTTGTAAAAACTTACCATGAGCAAATGGATGTTGACAGTCAGTGTATTCATGATGACTATCTCATTGGGTCTTGCGCCTACGATTTGAGACATTGACACAGCAAGGCTTTCATGATACGTTATCCATGGATTCGTACCTGAAAAGTGTCCCTCGACGGCAAGGTTTTGCCAGGCGTCAAGTACCTGCGATATATGAGCTGATGTATTCTTTGGCATGAGCCCAAGGCTGTTACCACACATATATATGACATCTCGTCCCTTACTATCTTTTGGGATGTGGAACCTATCTCTGTACACCGATAAAGTGTCATTATAGTCTCGTTCTTGTGCAAAAGCCAAAGTATTGTTCATATAATAATGCTCCTATTAAGATCCTTAAAAGTATGTTTACATTTTTGTGTTTGAGCGAAAGTTTAAACATACTCTAAACAAAAACGGCCGATATATTCTATCAGCCGTTTTTGTATTTTTATTTTTAATAATATTTATTTACCTGCAAAATTAATAGCAAGGGTCAATTCATGAGAGCCATTGTTATAATCCTGTAAAGGATTGGAAGAAGTGTTGTAAGAATAATAAAAATTCAGTTTTTCCACTTTTGTTCCGATCAAAAATCCAAGTCTTTTATCTGCTCCCAGCGTATAATTGACACCTGCAAGCAGTTTGTCTTGCAAAAAACCAAAATTTAAATTGAGATCTATATGTGTTGGAACATTGGCCAGTTTTTTCACAATAAGATTTGGAGTCATAGTGATATCCTCCTGTATATTCAGTTTATACCCAAACTGAAGGATAAAACCCAGCTCTCTGTCAGAACTTGTACTATCGATATCACTGATTCGTGCACTCACGGCTGATGGTAAGGATATGCCATATGTCATTCTATCCATGTAGATACCATATATACCAAATGATGCATCAAAATATGTTGCTCCTTCCAAAGCGCGTATTAGTAATGGATCGGAAGGATCTGCATTTCCAAGTCCACTCAGACCATGTTTGATATATTCTCCTGAGATACCAAAACCTACTTGGTTGGTTTCTGACTTTATCATATAGCTCAATCCTACGGCGCCTTTTGTTGTTTCCAAAGCACCAAATCTATCGGATAATATATTGACGCCAAGTCCCAAGCCATTGCCTACAGGTCCATTGTATGACAAAGTAAATGTCTGAGGAGCACCATCTATGCCTGACCACTTATTTCTATAATTCCCAAGTATCTGATGTTGATTTGTACTTCCAAAAGCTCCCGGGTTGATCAGTTGGGGCATCAGATTTGCCTGGGTATAGATGTACCTTTCGTCAAAATATCTTGTCTGTCCCGATGCATATGCAATTATAAAAAACAATGCAGCTATGGTGAATATTGATTTTAGCATATTTGTTGTTTTCATTATCTTTTCTATTAAATTCGATAATTTATATATTTTTTTAGTTTTTCAGAATGGTAACAGTGCCTTTATGTACTTCTCTCAATCCTTGTCCGAGAGTAACATTCAAAACCCAAATATATGAACCTTCCGGCAATGGTGAATTTGAAGCATTCGTACCTTGCCAGGTGTTTTTGTAATTTGTCTCAAAATACACTTGTTTGCCCCATCGGTCAAAGATGGTAAGATCTCCATTATATTGGTCCATACAATTTATTTCAAACAAATCATTTTTCCTATCACCATTTGGTGTCATGATTGTTGAAGCTATAAAACAATTACCAGGATTGCCACAATCTACTACCTGAATATTTGTAAGGCGCAATTGACACTTATTGGCATCTGTGATCCTGACATTATAAAATCCCTGAGCCAGGTTTTCAGCGACATTGTCGGTGTCATTAATTCCATCCCAAACAAATGCATAATTTCCGGCACCGGTACTATTCATCACAATTTCTATTTTTCCGGTACTCTTTCCTTTTTCAGTACAATCCATTTTTTCTACTGCTGCAAGTTTTGTCGGTTGAGTGATTACTATCGGACTGGATGTAATTGTTCCTTTACTATTAGATAATTCAATAGTATAAGTACCAGATGCCAAACCTGTAAATTTGAAATCAACACCTGTAACCTGGATATTTCTTTCAATACTAGACCCCAATTTTAATAATGCAGTGATCGGGAATGTGCCTTCAGAAAGCTTTGCTGTAATCTCACCGTTGGCATCGCCAAAACATGCTACTCCAAATCCTGAAAATAATGATGAAACAGATGCAGACCCAATTTTGGGAGCAATAACTTCCGCAGATTTTATTGCTATATTGATTCCGGTACGTGCGGCTGTACAGCCATTGGCATCTGTTACTGTCACATTGTAGGCTCCTACCTTAAGGCTGGAAGCTTCCAGTGTTCCTGTAGAATTTCCATCAGGAATAGTAATTGGCCCTGACCATATTGCTTTATAAGGTGATGTACCACCGCTTATTGCGAGTGTTATTTTTCCATCTGCAGCAGTGGCTGTAGATGCATCTACCGTACCTGTGAGGGCTACTGCTACTTCGCTTGGCTCAGTCACTGTTACTGTATGTGTTTTGCTTTGGGCACCATCTCCCACCGTTACTGTATATGTTCCGGCTTTCAGGTTTTTAGGATTAGCTCCTGTAAGTCCGCCTGTCCAGCTATATGTGATAGTAGGGCAACCTCCTGCAATGTTGATTTGAATTTCACCATCTGACCCACCTTTACATTTTATATTTTTTACTGTTGAAGTCACATTCAGCTCACTGACATTTTTTGATACGGTAAATGTAGCAGTTGCGGTACAGTTTTTAGCGTCTGATACTGTAACACTATAAGTTCCTTCATTGAGATTGGTAGGATTACCTGTATTGGTAAGTACAGGATTCCAGGTGTATTTTAAGGTTCCGCTTCCACCTGATGTAGAAGTAATGTTGATAGATCCTTTAAGACCGCATCCTTCATTGGTAACAACACCTGCATTGGGTATCACTATCTGTGATGGCACATTTACTATATTGAAAGTATTTGTAGCTTTACATCCTTTTGAATCAGTCACCGTCACTAAATAAGTTCCGGGATTAAGATTTACTGGATTTGCAATATTTCCCTGATCAGGGCTCCATGCATATATAAAACCGCCATTGCCTCCTGTAACTCCTTTCAGGTCTATCGCCCCTTTATCGTCGCACTGTGCATTTTTGATCACATTTGCTGTAGGTATGGTGATGACAGCAGGTTGATTTACAGTGGCATTTCCTGTACAGCACATAGTATTATTGAAAGTTACTTCATACGTATATACTCCTGCGCCTACAGCAGAAAGATTGGTACCTGAAGCAACCGGTGCTGAAGCTTTCACCACTGTGCCTGATGCATTTTTCCAAACTATATTATGACCTGTAGTAGACCCTGTCACAGATAAGGCGACTGCCCCGTCTGTTGCCCCATTACAGCTTACATTGGTGATGGTGCCCAGAGTACATGTAGCGTTACAACCTGCCTGAGTAGTACAAGTTACCGAACCACCTACACCCTGACTGACGAGTTGCACATTTCCCTCCCCGACCACATCAGGTGTAGCCGTAATATTTACTGATGCAGAAGCTACGCACTGCTTTATTTTGAAGCAAATCCTGAATATCTTGTGTCCATCAGCTTTTGTAAAAGCGTTTCCTGACCCCAGCCATTGCATGGTGAGGCTATTGGTTGTATTATTAAAATTTCCTGAAGTCAGCATCTCAAGATCATAATTATCTGTCCTTACAAACTCCAACTGATCAGCATTCCATCCAAATTTTACTGTAGCACCGGTTACTTTTGTAAATTTCTCCACTGCTACGTCTACACAAACTGTTTCATTGGCCTGTCCATTGATTGTGCCTACCCGGAAGACGGTTGCGCCGGGAGGAGGTACTGATGTAATGTTTACTTTACCGAACACAATGGCACTTTTTCTCCTTTATCATTTGTCCATTCAGGAAAATCAGGGTTGCCCCTCACATCGATACAAGCAGTCTGACCTGAAGAGCCTACTATTTTGTAACACAATTCAAAAATTACTGTATTTTCATTCAGTGTCACAGGAACACCGCTTGACCAGACGACAGTTACCCTCCCCGGTACTGCAGTATTGAAATTTTCAACTGTAAAATTAGGTAATCCACCAGTAGTTGGGACTTTAATTTCTGTAAACTGAAGAAGTGCTGTATTCCATGTGATTCTTCCTTGCCCACCTTCGATTTTTGTGAAGTTCTTAACAGTGATAGGCACACATACGGTCTTGTCCTTTTCTCCGGATACTGTGCCTCCTATGAAGGTAAGACTATTGGCATTGGTACAGGTAGGGCTTACACAATCATCCACAGGGCCACCCCCGTCAGATTTTATGGTAACTTTACCTTTCACATTACTTATTGAATTGAATTCGGTAAGATTTTTTAATACATAATTTTCTTTTCTTGGTGTAGAAGTCACAAAAACTTCTGAGGAAGTACCTTTTGCACCAATGGCCTTAAAATTGATAGAATATAATCTGGCATTCGCTGCCACAGTCTTACCTGCCAAAGAACTATCATCCCAAAGAAAGGTGATTTGACCTTTCTTTACAGCCGCTCCACCACCAGGTCCAGTAAGGTTGGCAACACTAAAACCAGTCAATGAATTTGTAATATTGGAAAAATTGACAAACTCAAGTTTTGTGGTGTCATAGTTGATGGAATATGCCAACGTAACCAAGTCAGTAAAATTATTGACTGTGACATCAACAGTGGCTGTGGCATTTTGCTCCACTTCTACCGATGAAATATTGATAGAAAGCTGAGAGTAAGCTGAGCTGATCCCCAATAAAACTAAAGTAACTGAAACTAACAAAATTTTCCTCATAATCGGAATGATTTGATTTTAAAAAAACTTGATGCAAAATTAAGCAATAATTTATATTTTTTGATATGGTATTTATTAAACGCCCAAATCTTACTAATTATCTAAACAAAAAGTAAAATAGATTACAAAAATTGGATTTTTAAAGCGCACATTTTCAATGTATCAAAATCACAATTTTTGAAAATTTTACCTCATCAGACTGTAAATATCACATAGATGTATTACAAAAAGCAAGCCAAAAAATTGAATATCGGCTCAAAAGGTGGGAAACTGTCGGATTTTTAACAAAAAGATGTTTGAAAAGTTTTAAAAATAAATAAAAAAGCCTGACTACCTGGATCGGCAGTCAGACTCTTTTGAATATTTTTGTTCAACAATTTTAAATCTACTTACTCAGATAAATCATTTTTTTGGTTGCTTTCACACCATTACTTTCCAGCTCGTAGAACATCACTCCCTGGGCATTTATTTCGTCGGAATTGATGATGACTTCATTTCTGCCTTTTACGTACTCTTTGGAGTAGGACTTCAACACTTTACCTGTGATATCGTAGATAGTAAGTGTTGCATGACCTGCTTCAGGAAGATTGAAGCTGATGGTTGTATTGGTTGTGAATGGATTCGGATTATTTTGTCCCAATGTGAAAATCTTATCTTCGGCCTTAGCTGATCGGATATTCAGATTCATCTTTGCTTCACCAAGTTCAGTTGTGTAAGCTTCGGCTTTAGTGATATCAGATGACATTGAAACAGTTTTATTAATTGTGTTATTCGTAGTTGCTCTGAACTCTATGCTAAAGAGAACCTTATCATCTGATACTGTCATGCCATTGAAATCATTCCAACTGAAAGCAATCTTTCCATCATGAGCTGCCAGAGTATTGATATTTTCATTACCCATGACCATGGCACCTGAAATCAAATCTGCATATTCAAGTGCTGATGCATCAAAGTTAAGCGTCCACTGGGCTCCGGTGATATTGGTAAAGTTGTCAGAGGTGAAATCAACTCGTACCTTTTGACCAGGCATAAATTCTTTGTTATCCACCTGGAGTGTCAGTGCTTTGTTTCTGTTTTCAGTTTTTGTACCATTGGCATTGACAACTACAGAACCATTGATATCACCAGTTTTGATACCCATGAAGTGATTGTCCAATGAAGATGAACTCATACTTGGTAGCGTGATATACTCATTGATATTCCACGGATTGTTAGGATCAGTGATCTGGGATGATTTGTCTATAAATCTCCATGATGTGCTATTTGGCAATGAAGCATATATACCCAGAATCAGTTTTCTTAACTCTACCAAGTCACCTGCAGTGATCTTATTATCTCTGTTTACATCCGCTGCAATATACTTGTAAGGTGAATTTAACTTTTCAATATCAAGTATATGTCTTTGCATCATGACCAGGTCAAGGGTGGATACTCCATTGAGATGATCGTCATTTTTCTCAGGTATGATATTATATCCTTTTCCAGTTTTCATATCTCCGAACTCAAACCTACCCGTTTGGTCGGTCACTATGGAAGTAGTCTCCTGACTTTCCAGATGGCGCAGTGTGACGTTGACATCTTTGATCATTTCATTCTTGTCAGTACTGATATCACCGGCAATTCTACCAGGTGCTGATCCTGCACATGCTGAGTTTTTCTGCAGGATTAAGGTCACATCACAGAAATCAAAGTTGTTTGCCTCATCCCACACGTACATTTTCAGCGTACGATGGATGGTGTCTTTTCCTGCTGGAAAATCGGAACATCTGAATCGTATAGCAGATGAACAGGTTGAATCTAACCATGTTTGATTTGAAGTAGGTGCTGAGCCTGGCACGAAACCATTGAAAGTAAACTTCAAACCACAACCTGTCACAGGACAATTGTCAAATGAACCCCTGTCAAAGTCCTTAGCCCAGATTTCTATGTCACCGGATGAAGGCATAACGACAGTCGTAAGCTGTGACAAGCAGTATGGTGTAGGCTTTTTGTTGTCAGGAACCATAAAGGTGTATGCGCTGGTAGTATCGTTGCCACAATAATCTTCTACAGTCCATGATATATGGTAATTACCTACAGGGAATATTCCTGATGCATCATTATTAGTTCCTGTTTTATATACAGTTCCTGTGGAATTTTCTCTTCTGACTGTATATGACCACTTTAAATCTTTACTACAGTCAGTAGCAGAATTGACTATGGTATCATATCGTGTACAGTCATTTCTGGTATAAGGCTCCAGTTTTGGCAATGGATTGGCCATCTTTGGCTTTGCTGTATCCGATACCTTGATGACTTGAGTATAAGTCCATGAATTTACTTGAGGAGTAGGAATTCTTGGATATTCACTTCCATCTGGTTTAAGATTTGGATGAAATTTACACCAATCGATCACTGTCCATTTTCTGAGTATTTTGTAGCAAACACCATCTACAAACGGAAATACCTGATCTTCGTAAGTATATGCCACCTGACTGCACTGTCTGTTGCCTAAGTCTGGAGTACCTGTTTTTGATGGGTCAGTTTCAGAATTTTTGCAATCTTTAAGTGAAAGAGATCTGTCTTCCAGATTTTTCCACACAGGTCCACCACCGATCAATACAGGTCCATTATAAGGCGTCATATTTCTTACTGTGATAGTCTGAGTGCATGAATGAGTCCTTCCTCCTCCATCTCTTACTGTAAATGTCTTTGTAAGTACACCCTGACCGCAGTTATCCAGTTTGCCGGAGGTGCTGTAAGACCAGGTAGGATTTGGACAATTATCAGTATAATATGGTGTCGATAGTGGTGTAGCTGAAAACACCGGTCTTTCAGAAACTAGCAATGAAGTATCTGCTCCGCAGTCGATGGTTTTATCAGCAGGACACTTGATAAATGGTGGTACTTTGTCTTGAGTGGTTACATTGACCATACAAGTATTGACATTGCCAAACCGGTCTGTGACTCTCAGCTGTACCATGACTTGACGGCCTACATCATTACAACAGAATCTTACAAAGTCACCAAAACCATCACTGCCTGGGTCAGTAAAACCTGTAGGTACAGTGTATGGTGGCGTAGTACCAGCGCAAGAGCCATCTCTTTTGACATGATAGATGACATCAGTACAGTTGTCATGTGAGCCGTCATCAAATGTTTCAGCAAAAATGATCGCTTCTCCATTGTTGGTCAATGTAACCACTGTAAATTCATCACATACAGGTACAGGAGGGGTTTTATCAATTACATCGATTTCAGTGGTTGTAAATGTTTCATTTCCACAAGCATCCTTTAAATAAAATCTAACCCAAGTTCTGCCCAAAGGTAGTCCTTCAATTCTATATTTGTTTGCACCTGAGATAACACCAGGAGTACCTAATATTTTTGTTGATTCATCTGCACTTATAAAAGGAATATCAGGAAAAGGGTCTTGATTACATATAGCCGGATCGTTTAAATTAGGTGACTTTTTAAATTTCACATAAAAAGTAACATTAGGATCACAATCTGAAATGACTCTTATCCACTTATTCAAATCAACGATCCATTCAGCC
Organism: Saprospiraceae bacterium; assembly: GCA_016718205.1. Lineage (GTDB taxonomy): Bacteria > Bacteroidota > Bacteroidia > Chitinophagales > Saprospiraceae > OLB9. The sequence continues at coordinate 187,024 of JADKEB010000011.1, read as the reverse complement.
GTGCAAGTATAAGGATCTACAGTTATAACATCAGTAGCTAAGGAACTACAAATCGGTGATGGTACTCTAGGAGTATGTTCAACTACTACAGGACCTTCATTATCCAAAACTTTAATGATTTGGTTGCACGTTTTAATAGTTCCTGTGCACCAATCTAATATTGACCATACTCTCAATAGTTTGTAACTCTGTGGACAAATATCCAGTTTTGTGTCAGAATAAGCCACATTTATTTTGCATAGTCCATTGGAATTTCTCACCCATCTGGATGAATCACGTGGATTTGTTCCAGTATATGGATAACCGGTTCCTGGCCTGCCACTGATGGAATCCGGGCTTGGATGGCCATTTGGAAGCTTATTGTAAAAAATCATATTTCTAAAAGGATCAGTAAACCTACCTATACAAGATAAATGATTAAAATTCCCTGGAGTCCCATCAAAGTTTAATGGACAATTGATACTATCAAGAGTTATCCTCCTATAGTACACCGTTCTTCTGCATATTTCAGAAAGGTTTCCCACAGAATCTCTGGCCTGGTATCTGATATGTCTGATTGCCCTGTAGTAAGACGCACAAGGTAGATCTGTTATTGTACTGTCTGACAAAATAGATACCATATTTTCAGGTAATGGATTGCGACAGTTATCTACTGCAACAGGTTTCAAAATGACCCTCTCGTCATAGCACCCTAAAGTATCAACCGGAGGACAATCAATCACAGGAGGTAATTTATCCTCTATTTTGATTTTTCCCCAGCACGAGTTGGCTCCGTAGCGGATCCTTACTGTAAGTGTCTGGCCAATGTTGGCCCTTGTCACTCTGGGTGATGTAGACAAAATCTGACCATTGACACCGAGTATTTCGACAGTAGCCCCAGGGCTACAAGTGGGAATTTCACCTTCCAGCATCATCTGATAGGTGATAGTGACATCACAGTCATCATCCAAGGATACCTGGACCAGGTTGTTACATGCCAGAGGGCACTGAGCCTGAAGCCCAGAGTACCAGATCGTCAGCAAGGCTGACAGCATACTCATTTTGATAAACCTACCAAAACTTTTGCGTTTTGTAAATGTAAATTTCTCCGATTTCATGAGATAATTTGATTTTTAATTATAAACAAAAAATGATTCCAAAATTATCTCAGACTTACTGACGGGATGACTGTTGCAAAAAAGCGGCAAGGGGATGCCTTATGTTACTGTTTCTTTGTATACCTTTCAAAAACTATACCAATTGATGATCGATCGAAAATTTTATCAGATTCACCGTATTATTGACACCAAGTTTTTTCATGATGCTCTTCCGGTGCGCTGAGACTGTCTGATCACTTATATATAGCTCTTGTGCGATGACTTTATTATTTTTAAACTGAACAATTAGTGTTAATATTTCTTTTTCTCTGGACGTCAATTTTTGTTTGAGCAAAAATCTGTCTTCTATCATTCTCTTTTTTTCAGGAAGGGCATGTTTTTTATTTTTATCCAACAGTGGTGCCAACCTGATGCCTTCTGCCATATAAGTTTTGCCCTCCAAAACCTGATCAATGCACTGAGCCAACTCAAGTGAATGATTGGTCTTTAGTACATATCCATCTACTCCGTTTATAAATGCCTCCCTGACTAAATGAGGTTCTCCATAATTACTCAGAATGATGATGCGAACATTGGGCTGATTCTTTTTAAGTTCTGAAATAAAAGAAGATCCATTGTTTTCAATCATTGTCAACTCGAGGATCAAAAGATCAATAGGCATTTCTGTCATCTTAATCAATTCCTCATAACTGTATGCTATGCCAACTATCTTTAAAAAATTTATTTTCAGCTCGTTTAAGATTGCTTTAATGCCTTCTGTAAACATCTTTTGATGGTCTGCAAGTACAGTTCTCGTTGCCATGTGTGTAAAATAATAGACGGTTATAAAAAAATAAAAATTCGTTTAGACTCTTGTCTGTGTATGTAAATACCAATTTATATGCCATATTTTTAAGAGCAACAAAAAAAAGAAACAAAGCATAGAGATATCAGTCCAATGATTTTATTATTATTTTAGTTACGATACTGATTATAATAGTTTTTACAAATTACTTATAATTTTAATATGTTTTATATGATTTTTTTCTATTTTTTTTTATGAATATGTATCATCTAAATAAAGAAGTGTAATTTTGCAAACATATTTCCACAAAACATCTCCAAAATTTTGCAAACATTTATCTGCATGATGAATCAATCATGTTAATCAAGGAGCCTAATAAAAATTGAAACTAATAATGCTTCTTTGTCAGATTTACCACTTCCTTCATTTTCTACCAATTTGAGAAGTTTCAGAGATATTATTTATGCCTTTCAGGCCTGCCCGACATATCCTATGAACCCACAGTTTTGTCCTAATCGCTCACCAGTCCTCCTTCGTCGGCTTAGTGGTCGAATGAATTCCGAATCGCTCACCAGTCCTACTACGTCGGCTCAGTGGTCGAATGGATTTTTTTGACTGTTATTCCATAAAAAACAAATCCATGGCAACCTGATCTGCAAAGTGTTTTCCTTTTTGGGTAAGTTTATAGCTTTTAGCCTCAGGGGAGATCATCTCTTTCTCTATAAGAAATCTGATTTCAGATAAAAAGTAGCTTTGTATCTCTTTTCCAAAAGTCATAACAATGTCAGAGTCAATGCCCCACATGGTTCTGACAGAAGTCATGATGTATTCATTATACTTCATAGATATGCTGAGATACTCTGTCTCAGCCTTATAATCAGGATCTACCAGTGCATCAATATATTTTTTATTGTGTGATATATTCCAGCATCGTGATGCGCCATCATATGAATGAGCCGATGGTCCTATGCCTATATAATGACTTCCTTTCCAATAGTTGCTATTGTGCACTGCAAGGTATCCGGGCTTTGCAAAGTTAGAAATCTCATAATGAAGAAATCCGTTATCATTGAGCTTTTTCATTAAAGTATCAAACTGTGCTACAGCTTTTTGTTGTTGTGGAGGTGCCGTTTTATTTTTAGCGATAAAATGATGTAAAGCGGTATTTTCTTCTACAGTAAGGCAATAGGCTGAAATATGCGGAACATCCAGTTTAAGAGCCTGATCAATATTGTCACGCCACATCTCATCAGTGGTAGTCGGAGCACCATAGATCAGATCAATGGTGATATTGTCGTAACCGGCGTCCTGAGCGAGTTTTACGGAGTTTTGAGCTTCGATAGCAGAATGAGCCCTGTTCATCCATTGCAAATCGGTATCAAAAAACGACTGAATGCCTATAGAAAGTCTGTTGACACCCGTTTTTCTAAAATCATCAAGGCTCTGCTGGTTTATGTCATCCGGATTGGCTTCAAGAGTGATTTCTGCACCTGCACGGACAGCATAGACTGAATGGATGGCTTCAAAAATTCTTTCAAGATCCATCACTTTTAAGAGACTGGGTGTACCACCGCCAAAGTAAATGGAATCCAATGTCTTATTGGAAAGATAATTTTTACGTAATTCTATCTCTTTACAGATAGCCTCTATCATATCATCTTTTAATCTGAGAGAAGTCGAAAAATGAAAATTGCAATAATGACAAGCCTTTTTACAAAAAGGAATATGAATATATATACCAGACATGTTGTATTTTCGTTATTTCAAAATGACTTTGGAAGTGCCATGAGGGAAAGTGAAAGACATATTATAATATTTTCAAATGCAAAGATAGTCATTATCTTTTGTCTGCTGATATTATTTAGCAATGCTAACGGACAAAAACAGATATGTCTTGTCATCAATGAAGTGGGTGATCAAGGAAACAAAACTACCCTATACTACACAAAAGCGGACTCTGTCAAAATCACTTCTATAATAAGAGATCATATACTTAAACTCCAATCTGCAGGATTTTTCCAAGCTCATATGGATACCTTACTTTGCAAAAATGACAGTTGCATTGCTGACATCTACAAAGGACGATTGTATGCCATAGGATCTGTAAAGCTGACCGAAGAACAAAAGTCTATCATTGAAGCCAGCGGTTTAAAGAGAATCAAGCTGGCAGAAAAAAAAGTAGACACAACAATATTATATCAATACCTGAAATCACTAATCTCTCACGAAGTCAATAATGGACATCCGTTTGCCATTGCCCGATTTGACTCCATCAGGTTTTCTGACGATAAACTGCATACCACTCTGAAACTGGACAGAGGCAGGAAAATATTTTTTGACTCTATAGTCCTGGAAGGAAGGTTGCGTATCAATAGTAAGTATATGAGAAGGCTTCTGGACATAAATGAAGGAGCACTCTATTCTCAGGATAAAGTAACAAAGGTAAATAAAAGGATTGCCGATCTTCCATTTGTTCAGCAGCGGTCATCACCATTTGTCAGATTTATAAATGATAAGGCTTCCGTGATCATCTCGCCGGACCCAAAACCAGCAAGCAGATTCGATTTTCTGATAGGCGTATTGCCGCAAATAGTCAACGGAGTCCGAAAATGGAACATCACAGGCGACTTTACTGCGGAACTAAATAATATCCTGGATCAGGGTGAGTATACATTTTTCCAGTTCAAGCGACTCAAAACTGAAAACCTCGAGCTATTAGCAAAATCCAATATACCTTATCTGGCAGGCCTACCAGTAGGAAGCCATCTGGATTTCAGGCTATTCAAAAATGGAAATAATAATCTCGATATCTATTTTGATGGCGGCACACAATATCTTTTCGGAGGGTTTAACCATCTGAAACTATATGGCAGTTACAGATCTTCTGTTCTGCTTGAAGTAAACACTCAACAAATAGAAAATTCCGGTCGGCTACCTCAAAGCTTAGATGTGACTTATACAGGTGTCGGATCCGGACTCAATTTGCGTGATCTGGACTACCGGTTCAATCCATCTTCGGGATATGATGCGCAGATCAATTTTGTCGCAGGGACAAAAAAGATCTTAAAAAACAGGCAAATCGTAGATTTGGAAGGATTTGAAAATAGTTATGACACTTTACAATTGAAAACACTGCAACTTGAGTTGGATATTGCAGCTGCATATTATGTACCGATAAAAAAGTGGGCTGCCATTAAGACCGGACTCACCGGAGCATTGAGGTACAATCAACAGACTCTTAGACCCAATGAATTATTAAGAATAGGTGGTAACAAAACACTTCGAGGATTTGATGAAGAAAGTATATTTACCGATAAGTACTTTTTTGGCACTATCGAATTCAGAATACTTTTTGATCAGAACTCTTACCTCACGATTCCATTTTTTGATATTGGAATGGTCAACACCATAAATGATGGAAATTCTGCAAGTGATTTTGTTTTTGGAACAGGTATGGGGCTGAACTTTGGAACAACTGCCGGCATATTTAATCTTTCATTTGCAGCGGGAAAAAACTCTGGTAACCCTTTGGACTTCAGTAAGATGAAAATCCACTTTGGGTATGTCAATTTGTTTTGAAAGCTTTTTTAAAGTCTATGTTTGGCTAAAAGTGTTGAAAATTTAATCATAAGCTAAATACGAAAAAAAGTGCAAATAATTGCATTATATTTGCACCGAATCTATCATCTCAACAATTCAATTATTTTTCTGATGTTTGATGACATACAAAATTTTCATGATAAAATCATCAAAGAGACATTCTCCAAGCCTGCCTTGGCCAAAGAGTATTTTCGTCAATTCCTGCCTGAAAAATTGAAAGAATTGATCGATATAGAATCTATGACTATAGAAAATGGTTCATATCTTTCCGATGACATGAGAGAATATTTTGCCGATCTGCTTTTTAAGTTCAAACTAAAGCATACAGGAGAAAAATTGGTCATTTCACTTTTGTTCGAACATAAAGCAAACCCCGATAAACATGTATTAATTCAAATCGGACACTATATTTTCTCTCAATGGGTGAAAGAATTGAGAAATAAACAAAAATAATTCCTATAGTCCCAATGATTTATTATCAAGGGAAAAAAGAATGGGAAGTGCCAAAAATAACAAACCTCTTTAATGCGTACCCTGAAGAAATTCTGAAATATTTACCTACATTTGACTATATCTTTTTTGCTATAAACACACTAACAAAACAACAGCTGGATGAAGTGACAGATGTGATGCTCATGATTGCTCTCGCAGGTCATAATCCAAACATGGACCTTGTTTCTCTAATAAAAAACTTAAAGATATCAAGTCTCTTAAGCGTATTGATGAATCAGACAGGAACTTTATAAAACATATATTTGTTTACAAACTTGGACTTCCAAAACGAATAAAAAAGAAGTATTATCATTAGTAAAATCACTTCCAACACCTTTAAACCATGATATTATGAGTACATACGATGCTATAAAAAAAGAAGGAAAACTTGAAGGAAAACTTGAAGGAAAACTTGAAGGAAAACTTGAAGGAAAACTTGAAGGAAAACTTGAAGGGAAACTTGAAGGGAAGCTTGAAGGGAAACTTGAAGCAAAATTGGAAATGATATTTGCTATGTCAAATGATGGTTTTGATACAGTTCGTATTGCTAAAATAGTAAATATGTCACAAGAGGAAGTAAGTGATATTATAAATAAAAGGTAAGGCAAATAACAAATATTTGTTTACAAACTTGGACTTCCAACACCTTTAAACCATGATATTATGAGTACATACGATGCTATAAAAAAAGAAGGAAAACTTGAAGGAAAGCTTGAAGGAAAGCTTGAAGGAAAACTTGAAGGGAAGCTTGAAGGGAAACTTGAAGCAAAATTGGAAATGATATTTGCTATGTCAAATGATGGTTTTGATACAGTTCGTATTGCTAAAATAGTAAAAATGTCCCCTGAAGAAGTAGGTGATGTTTTGGATAAAAGGCAAGATAAATAAAGAGTTCACATTTAACAAAGTCCATCCATTCTTTAACTTTGTCTCAGAGATTTATACTTCTGTTAGAATTAAATACTACTTTCAACAGTAATGATGTGCTAGTCAATACTCCTGTCCAAATGCTCTCTGTTCAGCTTCAGAAATCACCAAGGGGTAATCCTTTTTATAGCCTCCGATTGGTAAGGCAAAAGATCAGCCAGGTTATTTCCAAATCTGGCTATTGCAATTTCTTCCCACAGTTCATTGTAGGCAGCTTTGATTTCATTGTACACTTGTATATACATTTCATACTTTGTTCCCCTGTCATTTTGAAGAGATACTATGGCCATATCAGGCTGCTCTGCAAGCCTTGATTTATTACCCGGATTGACTATAAATGTTTTTATTTCATCTTTAAGGAATTTTAACTCCAAATTTTTCCCTTCTGCAAGCAGTTGATTTTCTGCATTAATTTTTACAGTAAATACATTTCTTTCTTTAATAGCTAAAGATTTCTGCTGATCCGGCATATAAGGTGGAAGTTTGACGAGAAGACCCTTATCATTCAAAATAGTCGTAGCCACTAAAAAAAATATCAATAAAAGAAAAGCAATATCAGCAGTTGAACCCGCATTGATGTCCTTTGTAAAACTTCTTTCTGATGCATTTTTTGAAAATCTGAATGTTTTGTTCATTTGAAAATCATTTTAAGGTACGTTTAAAATTTTTGTTTACTCTAATTTAAGATGACCTCCACCTCAGATTTGGTGTTTCATTTTATAAATTTTTGCTTATAAGGTGATCTTTGTTAGCCATAATTTGATTTTTTCTTAAAAAACACTGTAAAAATTTTGTTGGAACAAATAATACAGATAAGTTTGCAGCATGAACCGTATTCATTCCACATTTTCTGGCTTTTATTTTTATTACTTTTATTTCTGTGAGATGAAGTAACAGAGCCTTTATTGTAAATGTGTCATTATAAAATCAAGGAGTTCTGTTACAAAAACAGGCTCCTTTTTTAATTTTATCAAAATGGAAAATTTTAAAATATAAATGGAATCGGATAAAATACTAAAAGTTGCAATCCAGGGTTATGAAGGATCGTTCCATGATGTAGCAGCAAGAAGATATTGGCCTGATCAAAAATTAGAGTTAATGCCGGCAGACTCATTTGATATTCTGGGGCAAATGTTAAAAAGCGGTGAGGCGGATATCGCTGTCATGGCCATAGAAAACTCCATTGCCGGCTCGATTCTTCAAAATTACCGCATTCTCAGGGAAAATAACTTTTGGGTTTCAGGTGATATTTATTTGAGAATTAAACACAACCTGCTTGCAGTAAAAGGTGCATCTCTAAGTGACATCAGACAAGTAGCCTCCCACCCTATGGCGATCAACCAATGCAGACAATTTTTAGGACAATACCATGACTGGAAATTGATAGAATCCGAAGATACCGCACTCAGTGCCAAACACATAGCAGAAAAAAAGAAAAAATCCAAAGCTTGTATCGCCAGTACTCAAGCTGCAGAAATCTATGATCTGGACATTCTTGCACCCGGTATTGAAACCAATAAGACCAATTATACCAGATTTTTTATAGTCAACAAACACAAAACTGAAATAGCCCCCGATGCAGATAAAGTCTCAGTATACATCAGAATCCCAGACAAAAAAGGACAACTGCTGAAGGTGTTGCAAGTCATCGAGGATCACAATCTCAATATGAGTAAACTTCAGTCTTTTCCTGTGATAGGCAGCTTCAGAGAGTATTTTTTTCATATCGATATCGAGTTTGATCATATATCCCAATATCTTGGATTGAAAGATGATCTGCTCAACCTCACATTTGAATATGAAGAAACCGGCATTTACAAAAGAGCTGACATAACTTCCATTCTTGAAAAACAACAAAATCAACTCACTCCATGATAGCACCTGCTCAAAGACTGAATGATGTAACCACTTACTATTTTGCCCGCAAACTGGCTGAAATAGATCAAATGAATAAAGATGGTGATCCTATGGTGCTCAATCTTGGCATAGGCAGTCCCGATTTGATGCCGCCTCAGGTTGTTATGGACACTCTTAACAAGGCTCTTCTGGCACCTGACGCACACAAATACCAGTCTTACAAAGGCATTCCTGCCCTGCGCAAAGCTTTTGCTCAATGGTATCAGATGCACTTTGACATTGATATCAATAGTGAGACGCAGATATTGCCTCTGTTGGGATCGAAAGAAGGAGTGATGCATGCCAGTATGGCTTTTATCAATTCCGGAGATCAGGTTTTAGTACCGGATCCCGGATATCCATCGTACGCTATGTGTACCAGACTTGCAGGAGGGACACCTGTTTCGATGCCACTGGAAGAGCATCTCGGATGGAAACCCGATCTCGAAAAGCTCGAAAATCAGGACTTGAGCAAGGTGAAAATGATGTGGGTCAACTACCCGAATATGCCTACAGGCGCAACGGCAGATATCCGGTTTTTTAATCAACTGGTAGCTTTTGCAAAAAGAAATAACATCCTGATATGTCACGACAATCCATATACTTTTATCTTGAATGATCATCCGCTCAGTATTTTTAATGCTGAAGGTGCCGAGGATTGCGCTATCGAATTGGTTTCTCTTAGCAAGTGCTACAATATGGCCGGTTGGAGAGTAGGTGCTTTTGTAGGTGCCAAATCAAGTATAGATACTATCATGACATTCAAGAGCAATATGGATTCAGGCATGTTTAAGCCTGTGCAGGAAGCGGCCGCCGTGGCATTGTCACTGGGTAAGGAGTGGATTGATGATATCAATGCAAGATATCAGGAAAGAAAAGATGCAGCTTGTGATATCATGACGGAACTGGATCTTGAATATAGCAGAGATGGAGCAGGACTGTTTGTGTGGGGAAAAATTAAAGATCCGGATCTTGATTCTGAATCTTTGACCAATAATATTCTGTATAACACCAGGGTATTTATCACGCCGGGACACATTTTCGGACCTCATGGCGACAAGTATCTCCGTATATCATTGTGCAGTTCTAAAGAAGATATGCTTGCCGCTTTGTACAGGATTCAGACTGGATTCCAGATAGAAACTATCTCATCAGCAGAAAAAAACCATTAATGAAGATTACAGTAATAGGGCTGGGCTTGATAGGCGGGTCGATAGCAAAAGATCTCAAATCACAACTCAATGTCGATGTTTGTGGTGTGGATGCTTCTGAAGATCATATGAAGCTAGCTTTGGAATTGGGATTGGTCCATTCTGTGGCGGATCTGGAAGTCGGAATACAGGGTGCGGATATGGTCATCATTTCTATCCCTGTAAATAAGATAGAAGGACTTCTGCCCCGGGTATTGGATCAAATAGGTGATAAAACCACTGTCATAGATGTAGGCTCCACCAAAGACGATATTTGCAAAACAGTATCCAAACATCCCGACAGAAAAAGATTTGTGGCCGCACATCCACTGGCAGGTACAGAGTTTTCAGGTCCTGCAGCAGCCATTAAAGGTCTTTTCCAAAATAAAAAAAATATCATCTGTGAAAAAGAAAAATCAGCACCCGACGCATTGGATTCAGCGTTAAAACTGTTTGAAAGTCTCGGCATGACTACCACATTTATGTCTCCAAAAGAACATGACAAACACCTGGCATATGTATCTCATCTGTCCCATGTAAGCTCTTTTATGCTTGGGCTGACGGTTTTGGAGATAGAAAAAGATGAAAAACAGATTTTTGATCTCGCTGGTACGGGATTTGCAAGTACCGTAAGGTTGGCAAAAAGTAATCCGCAGACATGGTCGGCCATATTTAATAAAAATCGAAAATTTCTTTTGGAAGCTTTGGACAGTTACATCTTACATCTTCAGAACTTCAGAAATCATATTGATACCAAAAATACCGAAGCCATTGAGCAGTTGATGGCAGAAAGCAATAAAATAAAACGTATATTACAATAATCAATTAATTTTAAAATCACTAATAAGAATCAAAATAACATGAATTGGATGAACAATGGAAAAAGGCCTGTTTTGATAGCAGGACCTTGTAGTGCCGAGACTGAAGAACAAGTCATACAGACGGCAACAAGACTTTTCAGAACTGGAAAAGTTGACATCCTGAGAGCAGGAATATGGAAACCGCGTACACGTCCAGGCGCATTTGAAGGTATCGGAACAAAAGGACTTCCGTGGTTGCAAAAAGCCAAGGAACTTACAGGCCTTCCTGTAGCTGTGGAAGTGGCCAAGGCTTCTCATGTAGAGTTGTGCCTGGAGTTTGGTATCGATATACTTTGGGTTGGTGCCCGTACTACTGTCAATCCATTTGCAGTACAGGAGATAGCTGATGCCCTCAAAGGAGTAGATATACCTGTGCTCCTGAAAAACCCTATCAATCCTGATCTGTCATTGTGGCTCGGAGGTATGGAGAGACTTCAAAACTCAGGACTTACCAGATTAGGTGCTATTCATCGTGGGTTTTCGTTTTCCGGCGAAAAAATCTATAGAAACAGACCCCAATGGCAAATTGCGATCGACTTCAAGACTGCTATGCCTGATATACCAATGATCAATGATCCCAGTCATATCTGCGGAAATAGAGACTTATTATTTAAGGTGGCTCAGAAAGCGATGGATCTTGATTTTGATGGATTGATCATGGAGTCGCATATCACACCGGATACTGCCTGGAGCGATGCTGCTCAACAGCTAACTCCCGAAGATTACGGCAAGTTGATAGAGAGTTTGGTCATCCGTGATGATAAAAACACTGGAAAGGAAAAAACAAAACTCGACCGTCTGCGCAAGGAAATAGATATGATCGATGAAGAAATCATGAATATCCTCGCTTCCAGAATGAAGATTTCAAGAGAGATAGGTCAATACAAAAAAGAAAACAATATGACCATCCTCCAGAGCGAAAGATGGAAAGAAGTATTGCAGAAATACATAGATCGCGGAGCTCAAGGTGGGCTAGGTGCTGATTTTATCTCCAGAGTGATCAAATCCATCCATGACGAAAGTATCGAGCAGCAGGAGAAAGTGATGATTGGTGAGGCATAAGTAATATTGAAGACTGGTGCACGTTGGTATTGATCAAGCCAAAATGCATCAGTTTTTTTTGCAAAAGATTCGGGTCCATTGATATCGGACAGAGAGAAAAACTACATAGCTATCAAATCAAGTCAAAGTGCATCAGTTTTTTAAATCGTTCTAACCTTCCGTTTATTTCAGGCATAGACAGGTTTTGTAATCTGTTGAGACTGAAATCCTCCACACAGTATGAAGCCATGGCAGAGCCTGCTATGATCGCCCTTTTCATATTCTCCATTGATGTATCGTCTGTTTTTGCAAGATAGCCCATCAGACCACCTGCAAAGGTATCTCCGGCTCCTGTCGGATCAAATACCTGAGCCAACGGCAATGCCGGAGCATAAAAAATATCTTCATCACAAAACAGTAGTGCACCGTGTTCTCCTTTTTTGATCACAAGATACTCAGGTCCCATTTGGTGTATCACTTTTGCAGCATTGACCAAAGAGTGCTCACCTGATAATTGTCTGGCCTCTTCATCATTGATCGTCAGCAGATCTATACGCGAAATGACTTCTTTGAGCTCATCCATAGCGATGTCCATCCAGAAATTCATAGTGTCCAGGGCTATCAGTTTCTGTGTTCCATCCAGCTGATCAAGTACACTTCTTTGAATAGCCGGTGTCAGGTTGCCTAGCATGACATATTTACAGGATTTGGCCTTTTCAGGAAGTATAGGATCAAAATCTGCCAATACATTAAGGTCGGTCACTAAGGTATCCCTGCTGTTCATATTATTATGATATCGCCCTTCCCAAAAGAAAGATTTACCTCCTTGTATGATTTTAAGACCTTCTAAGTTCACACCTCGTTCTACAAGTCTTTTCAGCTCAGAATCCGGAAAATCATCTCCTACTATGGATACAAGATGAATATCATTGGTAAAGTAAGAAGCTGACCAACTGATATAAGTGCAAGCACCACCAATGACTCTTTCAGCTCTTCCAAAAGGGGTTTCTATCGTATCAAAAGCTACTGTTCCAACTGTAAGAAGACTCATATTAATTTTTATTTTTGAGGTGTAAAGGTAAGTAAGTAAATAGTAACTTTTGTGTATTTTTGGAAATTTACTTCCCTATTCGAATCTTCTAATGTGAATCGTTGTATTTTCACATTTTAAAATCCAACATTATGAAATATTTACTTTTATTCTGTTCTATAGTTTTTCTTATTTCATGTTCTCAAGGTAAAAAGAGTCAAATCACATACGACGTAGGTCAGATCCAAACGCCTATGGGTGAAATGCTGTTTAACCTGTCAGACCTGACTCCCAATCATAAAGCCAGTTTCATAAAACTCGCCAATGAACATTATTGGGATACCCTCACATTCAACCGGGTCATCAAAGATTTTGTCATCCAGGGAGGATGCCCTGATACACCTGAAGGTTTCAGCAAGTCGCCATATCTTATCAAACCGGAATTTCATGACAGTCTCAGGCATATCTATGGTGCAGTAGGTATAGGTCGTGATGATAATCCTGAAAAACTGTCTGCCGGATGTCAGTTTTATATAGTACACAACAAAGAAGGAATACCAAGGCTGGATGGCAATTACATGATCATTGGTCAGGTATTTAAAGGAAGGGAAGTACTTGATGCAATCGGCAATGTGGCTACCGACACACTTGATACACCATTAGTACCCATCACTTTGAAGGTCAATGTGCTCAAAATGACTCAAGTGATACAAGAACAAAATATATAGATATAAAACTTGACCTTATTTTCAATATCTTCGTTGAAAAGCCTCGCCGAACCACCTCGGGTTCGCCTGTGTTTTTCGCCTTGATCTTGAAAATAATTCCTGCGTTTTATATGTATATTTACTTCATTCCTGTAGCACTAGAAGAAATCGCATTACTCTTTCTGCAATATCTTTTCCTTGATTCTTTCGTATCTAGTCAGTAATGCAGCCATCCATGTGCCAAGCAAGATAAGAGCAATGATCGAAGGGTAAAAAAACAGTCTCAAAGTGTAGTCCAGATCCTCGCCTCCGAGTGCCGGGTTGCCGCCATTTCCGGGATGAAGGCTGTCAGTAAGCCTCGGTATAACAAATACCAATGGTATCAATGCCAGAAATGCAAAAATGCTGTAAGCAGCCGATATTCGGGCTCTTTTATCATGATCTGATGATGATCCTCTCAATACTAAGTAGGCAAGATAGATTAACATGGCTACGGCTGTCATATTGAGTTTGACATCTGTGGTCCAGAAAGTGTTCCAAGTAAATTTTGCCCAGATAGATCCGGTGATCAATCCCAACACTCCAAACATGATAGCGATCCTATTGAAGGAAGAAGATTGGATGTCATGATCATATATGCCTGTTCTGAGGTATTGCACAGCATGATATAATCCCACTACCAACAACACAAACATGGCAAACCAAAGTGCGACATGGAAAAAAGTATTTCTGATAGTTTCATTGAGGATATTTCTGTATGGGAACCTTACACCTGAAATAGTATTGAAATCATGCAATCCGGCATCTTGCCACTTTACATCCTCTACAATCAAACTATCTCCTACCCGCACAAATAGTGCATTAGGCTGTACAAACACACCATCTTTTTCATTATCCATGATCAAAGTCAATGGTTGAACTCTTTCTGTTCTTGGAAAAAGATCAGGAATTCTGAATGATAGCTGTATATTGTTTTCTAATTCAGCTTTGATGGATGTGGCACTTACCGCATTGATTGAATCCAACTTCAGCCAAGCTCGGTGATGTGTTGCAGACAAAAAATGGGTATTGTATCCTGTTACCGACATAGTGATACTATCACCACTATCTGCATTTCCGGGCTTTACGATGGTGATGCCGGGTTTTAAAGCGATGGTCATACCGCCCGCAAGGACATATAAAAAGATGATAACACCGCTCAATTTCCACCATAATCCTTTCATTCTGTTACTTAATTATAATTTGATAATTGAAGGAAGTTCTGACAACATTTTTCCTATTGTGCCAATATTTTTTGCAAAAATTTCATTCGCGATTTGTAAATTAAGATTTCCACAATGATGGGAACAACATGATCATTGCTCCAAATAATATACTATCCACTCCCAAAAGCAAATACACATCCTGCATCACTGCAGTATCCGTTAGTAATCTGACACTTACTGCTGAGATTTTCAGCAACAACAGCACGATAGGTAGTACCAATGGTAATGCAAGAATGGACATTAATGTCGAATTGCTGTTGTCTGTAGCTGATATGATCGAAACAAAAGTAAAGACTACTGAAATACCAAATATTCCAGCCAGAGAACCTACAGTAAACAGGGAAAAATCCTTGACCGGAAAACCCGAAAATACTCCAAAAAATAAAAGGATGACCACAAAAATCATGGATAAAAAAACAAAATTGTAGAACAGCTTGGATAAGAGGAGATCAATCGGATCAAAAAGAGTATAGTAATAAAGATATGTTTCCTTTTTTTCCTGCAAAAAACTTTTGACAACAGCATTCAATCCCGCAAAAAGCATAATAATCCAGATGAGGATAGTCCATTCCCTCGGATTGATTTGATTGAAAGATTTAAATATCATAAATACTGTAGTGGCTGCAAAGAGGAATATACCACCTACAGCAAATCTCTGCCTGAACTCTACAGTGACTTCTTTAATGAAAATTTCTTTAATTTTTACAATGTTCATATCAGCCATCAGATCCAGTCACTTGACATGACATATCAACCTGAGTCACAAAGGTAGTAGTTTTTGAACAAATTTTCCTGAATAAATGGCATACAGTATGTACATCGAAATGAACAAATAGTAAAAGACCATCTTTACCCTTGCCTGCGAGACAAGGTAGGGATGCACACTCCTTCAAGAGCCTGTCAAGCTACGCTTGAGACCACCCATCAATATTTCTTATCCTATCGCTGTACTCCCTTTCAGACCGCCATGCTTACAAAATAAAAAAAAGCTATAAAAAAAAGTGATCCCCAATTTTTTACCATGGGAATCACTTTAGATTTTTTTTTTTTTTTTTTTTTTTTTTAAAAAATTTTTTTTTTTTTTAAAAAAAAATAACCACCCCTTTTAGTAAAATAAATAGGGCTTTTTTTTTAAAGGGGGTTTTAAAATTATTTTTTTTTAAAAAAAAAAAATTTAAACATACTCTTATACAATCATAAACCACTCACTTTCATCTTCATCTGAATCAGAAGCAATATCCACCTGATTGGATCAGAGTTTCTGCTATCTTCCTTCTTGACTCTTTGATGTTGACCAAAGGATACTTAGTAAATTTTCTCAAACCCGATACGAATCCTGCTTGCATTTCCGGTGCAATAAATGAGGCTATGGCATCAGTTGCTTGTTTTGTGATACGACCTGTAGCATCATATATCAATGTTTCCAATATTGCATTATAGACGTCAATGTTTTTTTCAGGATGATTTTCAGCCATTTTTTGTACACGCATCAATGTGCTTTCAGTATTGAATATTTCAATGATGATATCCGCAAGGTTCATCAGGATTTCCTGCTCGCCTTTCAGATCAAGTTTACCGGACATAGCCTGTTGCGCTGCTGAGCCCAGAAGCATGATCAGTACTTTCTTAAAATTATATACGGCAGTCCATTCTTGTGCATATGCTCCTTCAAAGCTAAATTCAGGAGATGATCCGTTCATGAGTTCATCCTGTACTTTCATACCGGGTGTTATCAGATCAAGCTCCCCTTTCATCGCACTTTTGAGGATCGAACTAAGGATAACCATACGATTGATCTCATTTGTACCTTCAAATATTCTGTTGATCCTCGAATCTCTGTATGCTCTTGCCACAGATCCTTCTTCAGAGTATCCCATCCCGCCGAAGATTTGCACAGCTTCATCTACTACATAGTCGAGGGTTTCAGACCCGATTACTTTTATGATCGAACATTCTAAAGCGTACTCTTCAGCTGCATCGCGTTTTGCCTGTGGAAAGTCTTTTCCGGCTTCCAGAAATTCATGTTCTGCTTCCTGTATAAGTTGGGCTGTGCGGTATATTGCTGACTCCGTGTAGAAAATCTTTATGGCTTGCTCTGCAAGTTTATACTGGATAGCACCAAAAGACGCAATGGGTTTTTTAAATTGTTCTCTTTCCAATGCATATTTGAGTGATTCGTCAGCTACTTTTTTACAACCACCCAGGCATGAAGCACCTAACTTAAATCTACCTGTATTCAGCACATTGAACGCTATCAAATGGCCCTTTCCTATTTCTCCAAGGAGATTTTCAACCGGTACCTTTACATTTTCCATAAATACCTGTCTCGTAGAAGATCCTTTGATACCCAGCTTTTTTTCCTCAGCACCAAGAGTAAAACCTTCCATTCCTTTTTCCAGAAGAAATCCTGTAAACTTATTGCCATCCAGCTGTGCAAATACTGTAAACAAATCAGCAAATCCGGCATTGGTGATCCACATCTTCTGACCGTTGAGGATATAATGTGTGCCCTCTGCATTCAGTACGGCTGTAGATTTTGCGGCAAGCGCATCTGATCCGCTCGCTGGCTCTGTGAGACAGTAACTCGCCTTCAGTTCTCCTGTGATGAGTTTGGGAAGATATTTGGTCTTCTGCTCTTCTGTACCGTAATACAAAATCGGCAGCATCCCAATACCAGTATGTGCATTGTAACTTACAGAAAACGAACCTGATGGACCAATTTCTTCACCGATGAGTGTATTGGTGATATAATCCAGATGGCTCCCGCCGTACACCTCAGGCATATGAGTGCCCAGCAGTCCCAAAGATGCAAATATATCCAGACGTGAAGGTATCAATCCCTCTTCCAGTTTTTCAATACGTTCTGTATGTGGCCAAATATCTTGTTCAACAAAAGTTTTTACAGTTTCTTTGATCATGAGCTGCTCCTCATTAAATTCTTCAGGAATGAACATCTCCATGTGTGAAGAATTTTTTACAAGGAATTCACCGCCTTTTAATACTTTTTTTTCTGTTAATGTTGCTGACATTTTAAGTGAGTTTTAAAAATTTAACTCAAAGTTAAATTAATTTTTTAAATCTGTCAAGTATTTTAAGAAAATATTAATAAAAAAACACGTTATCAGCTTCTTATGACTCTTATATAATTATACTTAGTGTTAAATAAATGATTTATTAAAATAAATATTTTGACTTAAAAGTATAGACATGAGTAAAGACGTTGTAACTTTACAAAAAACATGAAAAGTGAGATATTTTCAAAGTGCAATAATACTATTGGCAAGCTTCTGCGGTATGGCACAGGTCAATTTCACATCATCCAATCTACCCATCATCATCATCAACACCAATGGGCAGTCCATCTCAGATGAACCCAAAATCACTGCTGATATGGGTATCATCTACAATGGTCAGGGAGAAATCAACAAGGTAAGCGATCAAAAAAATAATTACAACGGAAAAGTGGGTATCGAATTAAGAGGCTCTACATCACAGTCTTTTCCAAAAAAACCCTACGGTTTTGAAACGAGAGATAATACCGGAGAAGACCTGGATGTATCCTTACTGGGAATGCCCAAAGAAAGTGACTGGACACTCAATGCTACCTATAACGATAAATCCCTGATGAGAGACGGACTGGCATATATTCTCGCCGGATCTGTAATGGAATATGCACCGAGAGTCAGATACTGTGAGTTGGTACTCAACAATAGTTATATGGGTGTATATCTACTGATTGAAAAAATCAAAAGGGATAAAAACAGAGTGAATATCTCAAAGATGGAGGTGGCTGACAATTCAGGTGATGCGCTCACAGGTGGATATATCATCAAATTGGACAAAACTACGGGTTCCAATAGCCGGTCAGGCTGGTTTTCCAGATACAAACCTTTCACGGGTGCACTGAGCAATACCTATTTTCAATATGAATATCCTTCGGTGGACAATATTACCGATGCTCAAAAAAACTACATACAAAATCATATACACAATGTAGAAGATGTAATAGCCAGCAATGACTATAAGAATACCAGTAACGGATACAGGAAATATATCGATGTCAATAGCCTCATGGATTTTATCATCATCAATGAATTGACCAAAAATCCTGATGGCTACAGATTGAGTACATTTTTTTACAAAGAAAGAGACAGCGAAGGCGGAAAAATTAAATTAGGACCGGTATGGGACTTTAATCTTGGATTTGGCAATGTGGATTATTGTACTCAAGGCAATCCTGAAGGCCTGGTGATACAAGACTTCAACACAGTATGTCCAAATGACGGATGGGTCATTCACTTTTGGTGGAAAAAATTTCTTGACGATCCGGATTTTTACGATGGCTTGAAAAAACGATGGCAACACCTGAGAAAAAATCAGTTTTCATTGGAAAAAATAAATTACAAAATAGACTCTATCTCTTCTTTGCTTGCTGTACCACATATAAGAAATTTTACTAAATGGCCTGTAATGGGCAAATACGTCTGGCCCAACTACTATATCGGAAAATCTTACAACGAAGAAGTGAACTGGCTGAAATGGTGGATAGCCAACAGAATCAACTATCTCGATAATGTATGGTATATCAATATCAATGATACGGATGAGCAAAGTTCAGACAACTTGACGATATACCCCAATCCCACTTCTGCAATCATTTCAGTCACCATCCCGGAAGAAACTTCAGAAACTCCAAAAGCACATTTGACCGACTGTCTGGGTAGAATACATCCATTCTATTTTACAGCAGGCAATCAAAATAATTATGAAGCAGATGTGAGCCATCTATCGCCCGGTTTGTATATAATCAGCATTCAAACCGGTACAAAAATCTACGTAAAAAAGGTTTTAAAATTATAGCTATACTTTACCACCAAAAGGTTTATATTCTTTGCCGCCGCCTGTAAATCCTGCATTTTTATAAAACTCCACAAAAGTAAGCCTGAGAGGATGAACAAATGCACCAAGTGTAGAAATCATCAGATTGAGTCCATGCCCGAATATGAGAAATACGATGAATAGTATAGGCCCTATCCAGTCTATGCTTAACATCCTCAACGCA
Organism: Saprospiraceae bacterium; assembly: GCA_016718205.1. Taxonomy (GTDB): domain Bacteria; phylum Bacteroidota; class Bacteroidia; order Chitinophagales; family Saprospiraceae; genus OLB9. The sequence continues at coordinate 167,073 of JADKEB010000011.1, read as the reverse complement.
ATGTCATTGACCACCAATCCCAGGATGGCTCCCGATATTCCCAGTGCAAATAATCTGATATAACTGAGCAAATCTCCTACAAAACCTGTAATGCCATAGAGTTCCCATATTCCTTTCCCTATATTGGGCAAAATCCCTGAATCAGGATCGTTAAAAAGTAAAATAGCACCAATGGCTCCGTATATCACATACATCGATACGGGTCCTGTCAACTTCAGAATAGAGATATCTGCTATAGCAAAAAGCATGAATATCCAGGCCAAAGGAGTGACCGCATACTTCCAACCGTATTGCTTCACTTTATTGGCTATCTGGATACCAAGTCCAAAAATAATCTGTATAAAACCCAGAATCAGTGCAAAATTAAATATCTGATTGCTGTCCAGCATGATGTTGCGAACGGAACCTAAAAAAGCAAATTTATCACCCAAAAGGTTCAAGCCAAAAAATGTACCTGTGACGATTCCAAAAATCACTGTAGCTAATCCCAACCACTGACCAAGTGAAAGCAAAGAGTGCAACGCCCTATTGGCCTTTCTTTTATACAGGGTAGCCCCTATCAGGATCAACAAGCCGTAACCGGCATCTCCAAGACAGAGTCCAAAAAACATCATAAAAAACGGGGCAAAAAATGGCGTAAGATCCAGCTCCGAGTAGGATGGGAAGCTGTACAGTTTACCTATGAATTCATAAAGCTCTGAAAACCTGTTGTTTTTCAGAAATATTGGTGGATTATCTGTGGGTTTGACCGGTGTATGGACCGTGAGGATTTTTTCGTCTTCACAGTATTGCTGGAGGTTCACTTCTGCTGAATTCGGCACAAAACCACTCAACAACATGACTTTTTCGTCATTAAGCCGCAAGGATTGATCATGCACTTCATGGATTTGCATCAGCGTATAGACTTCCTGTTCGTAATGCCTGAGACAATCAATTTCGTAGTCATTCATTTCAGCCAACTCATTGTTGATCTTCTGAAGTCTTTCAAGTATCTTGTCTTTATCAACCATGAGTGTGCCTGCGTCCTGTTCCGGCCACGATTGAAGATCTGCTTTAATATCGGCATGTTCATCCTTGTGCAGAAATATGATAAAATAGATATGAGGACGTCTGACATTGATGATTTCAAGTCGATATTCTTTTGCCCATGATGGATCAAAGTCTTTTTCCAGACACGAAAACATGCGGGTATATACTCCGGCAGCTTGCAGATTTTTTAGGGTGGAAGGATCAAAAAGTCCCCATGGTTCAGCATAAGTGATTGCTTTATTTACATTCTGGAGTTTGAGGTCCGATTGTTGCTTCTCGAGTTGAAGATCACTTATTTTGCTTAAGATATCTTCAGGCTTTTGGATGATATTGTCACTGTTGTACTGAAAACTTTCAATCTTATGGCTATGCAGATAATGGATAGATTCTCTTATTTTTTTGAGCTTATCTTTGAGCTCAACGACGGTTTGAGATACCATCACTTCATTCTGAATAATATGCAGAACGCCCAATTTTTTTAAGCCTTCAATAAAACCGGTATGGTCTTTATGAAAAACAAAAAAATGATATTTTTTCATCGGGACAATCATGATTCCGCAATATTTTGAAGTTTGTTTTTTAATATCTTTTGAGATGATTTAGCCAGATTCTCTTCATCTTCCATAAATCGTTTGATCTTCTTTATGGCCTGATCGTATTCAGGGATTTGATTTTTTTCATACAGATTGACTTTTTGAGTCGTTTTTTTTCTTGCTTTGTCCAGCAGTAACATCTTTCGAGTCAGAAATTCTTTGTCTATCACGATGGAAGATAAATTCTTCAATATTTCTATACCGTCACCATACCAGTGTGGCTTGCTGAAAAGACTGAAATTTTTGATCTTATAATGAATATCCGCAGGTTTTGGGATTTTCACACCGGCCAGCATAGTGGACTCGACGGTTACATTTTCAACCTGAATCAGAGACATGTCAAAATCCTGCCAAAGTCCTGCCATCTCATGCAGTTTGCTTTTTTCTGATTCTAAGGCAAGATCTATGTCGTGGATTTCATTTTTTGCCTTTTTTACTTCCAGCCTCAGAGCAGATTCTTTGTTTTTGAGTACGGGCAATGCTTTCAATCTGGTATCCATTTGTTTTTGGAGATACTGAAGCGATGTTTTATTATATTGAAAAATAATTGCCATTTGACACAAAATTTATTTTTATACTGAAGCCTGCAATTCCATTATGATATCATTATCTGATTGGCCAGTAAAGGTCAGTAAACTCCTTTTTAATGGCCACTTCTTCTTTGGAAAAATATAGACTGAACAGTTCCCATGCTGTCGTAAGCATTTGTTCCGGGTCGATATTCACATCTATAGCAAGCAACTTGTCGGCATATTCCCGTGCGAAATCAAGGCATCTTTTGTCGTACGACGTAAGGTCAAATCCGTTTTCCTGTTTGGTCCGGGCATTGACCGCATCTGCATACAAGCGGACAGCCGCATTCATGACCTGAGGATGATCGGTTCTGGTTTTTTTACCGATGACGAGATTTTTAAGTCTGGAAAGACTTCTGAACGGATCTATTATTACTTTGCCTATGTCTGTATTTCGTCTCAAAAACAATTGTCCCTCCGTGATATAACCCGTGTTGTCGGGTATAGCATGGGTGATGTCTCCGCCTGAAAGTGTGGTCACCGCGATAATAGTGATAGAGCCTCCCGACTCAAACTGCACCGCTTTTTCATACAATCTTGCCAGGTCAGAATACAATGAACCCGGCATAGAATCTTTGGAAGGGATCTGATCCATCCTGTTGGATACAATACTCAAGGCATCAGCATACAATGTCATATCGGTCAGTAAAACGAGCACTTTTTCATGTTTTTCGACTGCAAAATACTCTGCAGCAGTCAGTACCATATCAGGAATGAGCAATCGCTCTACAGGCGGGTCCTCAGTAGTGTTGACAAAACTGATGATGCGATGCAGTGCTCCTGCGTTTTCAAATACATTTTTAAAATATAAATAATCGTCATTGAGTAATCCCATACCACCAAGTATGATTTTATCTGCTTTGGCTCTCAGTGCCACCATGGCCATCACCTGATTGTAAGGCTGATCAGGATCAGCAAAAAACGGAATTTTCTGTCCTGTGACCAAGGTGTTGTTGAGGTCTATACCCGCAATCCCGGTAGCTATCAGTTCTGAAGGTTGCTTTCTTTTTACGGGATTCACTGACGGGCCGCCTATTGCTCTTTCTTCTCCACCTACTTCTGGACCACCGTCTATGGGTTTGCCGTATGCATTAAAAAATCTGCCTGCAAGATCTTCGCTGACTTTGAGTGTAGGTGGCTTTCCTGTAAAAATCACCTCTGCGTCTGTAGGGATACCTTCAGTACCTTCAAATACCTGAAGTGTGACTTCACTATCCAAAATCTTAACTACCTGCGCTGCTCGGCCATCGACAGTTGCCAACTCTTCATAACCTACATTTTCTGCTCTCACGACGCAGGTAGCCTTGGTTATTTTTTCAAGCCTTGTATATATTTTCTGAAAAATTTGTGTGTTCATATTCAGAATCTTTTAGGATACTTTATTACAATGATCTACCAATGCTGCTATTTCTTTTTCAAAAGCTCCAAATGCTTCATTCTCAAATTCACAATAGTTCATCTGTTTATATTTATCTATGATTTTTTTGAAAAAAGGCTGCACCTCGTCAAAGGAATCAAATAAAAAAGATGTCTCCGTGAGGTCAAGTACAGACTGTGTCATGTATTGCTGCCTTTTCATAGGAGTACGTCCGTCCACGTTGTCGAAGGCATCTTGCTGGAGCAGGACCGCATCTATCACTTCACTCTGCCAAAAAGTGATGTGAAAGTCTACTGAAACGCCATCATCTCCCAAAATATTGATTTGTTCTTTAGCTTCTCTACCTCTGATCAGTTTATTTTTAAGTTTATTGACCATGTCAGACCATTGGGCAGATACTGTCTCGGATAGCGTCTTTTGAAATTCAGGATATTCTAAATATTTTGAATAACTATCTATAGGATCTATGGCAGGATAGCGTTTGGAGTCCGCCCTCTGTTGCGAAAGCGCATAAAAACATCTGGCGGCCTTCTTAGTGGACTCTGTGACCGGTTCTTTGAGATTACCACCTGCCGGAGATACAGTACCCATAAATGTGATAGAGCCTATTTTTCCATTTTTCAGATATACGTAGCCTGCACGGCTGTAGAAATTGGAGATAGAGGATGGCAAATCCATAGGGAAAGCATCGGGACCAGGTAGCTCCTCCAATCTGTTGGACATCTCCCTGAGTGCCTGCGCCCACCGGGATGTAGAATCCGCTAGTAACAGTATCTTAAGCCCCATAGACCTGTAATACTCTGCCAATGTCATGGCGCTAAACATCGACGCTTCACGTGCCGCTACCGGCATATTGGAAGTGTTGGCTATGATGATAGTCCGCTCCATCAGCTTTCTGCCCGTCCATGGATCATCGAGTTCAGGAAACTCGGTAAATAAGTCCACTACCTCATTGGCACGTTCGCCGCATGCGGCTATGATGACGATATCTGCTTCCGCCTGTCTTGAGATGCTCTGCTGCAATACGGTCTTACCGCTTCCGAATGGGCCAGGAATAAATCCTGTACCGCCTTGCAGCATCGGATTGAGGATATCTATCGTCCGTACGCCGGTCTCCATCATAATAAATGGTCTCGGTTTTTCTTTATACAAGGTTAGTGTTTTTTTTACAGGCCATTTTTGTACCATGGTGACTGAAAAGTCTCTTCCTGCGTCATCAGTGATGACTGCTATGCTGTCAAGTATGGTATAGTCCCCGGCAGGTGCGATTTTTTTAATGATATAGTCACCTTCCAGTACAAACGGCACCATGATCTTATGCAGGATGCTGTTTTCCTGGACCTCTCCGATCCAGTCGCCGGCACTTACTTTGTCACCCTCCTGTAGGATGGGTTTGAATGACCAAAGCCTTGACTCATCCAGTGTTGGAGTATAGTCTCCTCTTTTGATAAATATTCCTTCCATGGTATTGAGGTTATTCATTAGACCATCATAATTGCCTGAGAGTAATCCGGGTCCGAGTGTTGCCTCAAGCATATGGCCTGTAAATTCAGCTTCAGCGCCTATGCTGAGTCCCCTGGTACTTTCAAATACCTGAGTAAAAGCTCTCTTCCCTTCTGCTTTGATGACCTCAGCCATCAGGAGCGTACCGCTGGCATTGATAAAACATATCTCATTCTGTGCGAATGGACCATCGGCTTCTACTATGACCAGATTGGAAATGATGCCTTTTACCTTGCCTGTTGTTTTGTCAGACTTTTTATATGTCATACTTCAAACTCTTTTGAAAATTTAATACTTTGTCCCATTTCAGTAATTTTTGAGGAGAACAATTGACTGCCTTTTTCAGTGTTGTATTTCACCCATCTGTCAGTAATTGAAAATTTGATGACATAACCGGCGATTTTATCAAAATCAAAATAGGAATATTCTGTCAGCTCCTCAATTTTGTTCCACCTGATGAAATCAATCTGCTTTTCCAATTCGTAGTAATCCCTTTGTTCATGCAGTTTTATAAGCATATCTATATAAGGAAAATCATACCCCAGATTAAAATCGTAGGTCTTGCCCGAACGCAGTTTGTCTGTCACTTCATTGTTGCCTACCAGCTGATGTTCAAGCGGATACCCGTGGTAACGAGCACTGAGTGCTGCCAGAATGTTTCGCAAATCTATGGCAAACTGATACCACTCCCGCAAAAAACCGTTAGTATGGGCGAAGATATACTCAAAAAAGCCTTCTGACAACCTATGTTCCCAGATATAATCCTCCAGAAATAAATCCCCTTTGAGATACCTGTCATAAAACTCATACAAATATACGGGAAAACCATTTTGCAAATCGTCAATCCCGTTTTTCAACTCTTCAGGGCTGTAGTTGGCTAAAGAATGCCAGGGCTTATTATTTCTGAAACAGAAATTCAACAGATTCAGATTGTCAAAAGGCAGAAAAATATACTCAAGTTTTTTTATATCGTCAGGATGAAGTTCTTCTTTGATTTGCATCAACATTTCATCGTAACCAATGAGACCTGAGGTTTGCCCAAGGTAGATGTCAGGAAGACCCGTGACGAGATAATAATATTTCCTTTGATTAGCCAGCATCTCCAAATAATATACTAATGGTTTTAGGTCTTAAAAACTGTGAAAAAAAACTTGAAAAATCTTTCTCTGTAAATGAAATCAGATAATTGCTGCCTTCAGGTGATATGCGAAAACCACTATTCATCTTATGTGAAAGTGCTATATTGATTTTATTTCCAAATTGTTCGTGAATTTTTTTGGTGATGACATCTGCGGCATCCTTGTCCAGAGATTCGGGTAAGACCAGTGTGATACTTTCTCTATTACCCGATGCACCCCACTGATCCATCATCAATTTTACCGTATCCAATATGAATTGTTGATCATTGACCAACTCTTTGAGAGGTCGGTCAGTGATACTCAAAGTGATCAGTTCGCCGACCTTTTGTTTGATGATATTGATGGCCTGATTGCTTGCGTGTCGGATTTCTTCTCTGATATTGGATGAAACTTCTTCGGCATCAGAGGTCGCTTTGGAGATGATCATTTCGGCTTGTTTCTGAGCATCTGCCAGTAAGCCATCAGCTTTGTGTCTGGCCTCATGCATGATCTTTTCAGCTTCGTCTCTCGCTTTGACGACACCTTCATTATAGATTTTGTCGGTAAGATTTTTTATTTTGTCTTCCATAAAAAATGTATGTTACAATTAAAATTAGAGTATGTTTAAACTTTTATCATTTGACTCCAAGTGACAAAATTAATTGGCTTTGTTATTTTTAATATATGAATTATGGTCACAATTCTGAAATTTAGACTATGCTTGATACGACCCGCGCTATTCACATTTGATTGGATGGGGTGGCTTTCGCAGTTCCTTCTTTATTGAGTAAAGTATTTTACTCAATTCTCGTCATAGACGAGACCATTCAGTCATCTTGTCCAAAATTAAATTTGATCACTTTCGCTCAACCATAAAAATTTAAACATACTCTTAAAATCAAAGTACAATATTAAGGATCGTTTTGAAAATTTCAGATGATAAAAAACATCTATTTAAGAAATATAAGTCATACTTTAAAAATGATCGTTAATAAAAATAAAGTTGATTTTTGTATTTTATTTCGAATCTTATTTATAACTGTATTAAAAAAATAAAAATGATCAAATCATGGGAGCAGCAATAATTCTGGCATATTTGGGTTTGGCACTGATGATAGCACTATCAGGTATAGGGAGTGCTGTGGGTGTATCGATAGCAGGCAGTGCATCTATAGGTGCCCTCAAAAAAAACAGCAACGCTTTTGGTAGTTACATGCTATTGAGTGCTCTGGCAGGAACTCAGGGTCTGTACGGCTTTGGAGGTTTTTTTATCATCAATACCAGTGGTATACTCAATGAAAGCATCACTATGCTGCAGGGTATTTCAATCCTTGCATGCGGAATAGCACTGGGCGTAGTATGTCTGGTATCTGCCATCAAACAAGGACAAATTTGTGCTCACGGTATTTCGGGAATAGGTTCAGGATTTGATTTATTTGGTAAAACCATGGTATTGGCAGTATTTCCTGAACTATATGCCATCATCAGTTTTGCGGCGACATTCCTTATAGTCTCAGGATTGTAATTTTGGTCAACCATATTCATGGTATCTTCCATTGAAGTACTATCTTCACATGCCTACCCGTTTCACGGTTATCAACTCCTAAGTATCCTACCTGCCTTTGGTGCTTCTTGCTAAGCAACGTTTACTGTTACTGATCTGTCAGTCATCATGTCCCATTCAGTTTCAGCTCATGCATCATCACCGTTTATCGAAAGGCAGTGAAAGAAGCATCGCAATATTTTCACCGCAAACTTCTGATCAATCTCAATATTCCATTCTAAGAAGAAATCACTGTAGGTGAGGAGATAGTAACGGAGTTTTTGGACTGGTTGGTGAAGGAATAAAATGATATCTTTGTGCCATATAAATTGTTGAAATGTCCAAAACAGATTCGATCATCCAAGGCCAGTTCGTTATCCAAAAGATGGACATGAAAGGTGGCTGGTCATATGTACTACTTCCACCTATCCATACCAAAACTGGATTACCATTCGGATGGTTTGTGGTGAAAGGCTGTATTGATGATTTTGAGATAAAGCAATATAAACTCTGGCCAACGGCAGATAATAAACTCTTCCTTCCGATAAAAGCAGAAATTCGCAAAAAGATCAAAAAACAAGTCGGAGATACGGTACAAGTCACCCTTTTTGAAGATAAAAGTGAAGTCATCATCCCCAATGATTTTATATTATGTCTCCTTGAAAGCCCGGAAGCACATTTTAATTTTGAAAAGATGTCGTCTACAAGCCAAAAACAATACGTAGATTATGTCTATGGTGCAAAAAGTCTGGAAGCTCAAGCTAGAAGAATGACTAAATCCATTGAAAAATTAGAAAAAGGGCTGAAGTATCATGAAAAAGATGAAGAATAATGATTGTCTTTGGTTAACTATTTAATATTGGTAAAGACTTGCAATAGCAAAGCAATTAATGTTAACAGGGTTGTATATAATATCAATTATCCAGCGGAATGTACCCTAATACATATAGTTTCCGCTAGATTACTGCTAATAATAAACAATTATTCAATAAATTTGATATAAAATTATCCATAAAGATCAAATATTATGAATATTTAGAAAGATATATTATCAATTTTCTTAAGATATTTTTAATTTTGCGGCTGAAAGTAGGGTAAAAATGATAGTTTCCGCTGGAATATTAAATATTACATCGTACATTTGTGCTGTAAAATATATCATAAATGATTGGTAGAGAAAGAGAAAGAAAGATATTCAATGATTGTATAGATTCTGATAAGTCTGAGCTCATCACTGTACTAGGAAGAAGAAGAGTAGGTAAGACTTACTTGATTCGAAAAGCTTGTGAGCGCAACATTGTATTTGAAGTCATTGGCATTCAAAATGGTACGATAGCAGAGCAAATGAATCATTTTGCAGAGCAGTTGAAGACTTACTTTAATTTTGAACAAAAGAAAAAAATTATCACTTGGCTTCAGGCTTTTGCACTTCTCAAAACATGCCTCGAAAAAAGTAAGAAAAAATCCAAGAAGGTCTTGTTTTTTGATGAAGTACCTTGGTTGGGCGAGTCTTCTAAGCGTAAGTTCATAGAAGCTTTAGGGCACTTTTGGAACACATGGGCAGTCAATAATAATATCGTTATCATTTTGTGCGGATCAGCTGCATCGTGGATAGTAAAGCATGTAGTCAACTCCAAAGGCAGTATGTACAACAGAGTCACAAAGAAAATAATGCTGCAACCATTCACGCTGTATGAGGTCGATTTGTTTTTGAAGGCAAAAGGTATGCATCTTGATGAGTACCAAATCATGCAACTGTATATGGCATTGGGAGGCATACCGCATTATCTTGATCAAGTACAGACCAATAAGAGCATAGCTGAAAACTTAACTGATATTTGTTTTGATAAACTAGGTCTTTTGCATGATGAGTTTGACAATTTATACAAAGCCCTATTTACCAACCACAACAATTATATAGCGGTAATACGAAGTCTTGCACAATCAAAAAAAGGGCTTACACGACAAGAAATAATCAATGCCACTGGCCTTACTGATGGCGGTTCATTTACACAAATCCTTAAGGACTTGGTCCAATGCGATTTTATCATCGAGCAGCATCCGTTTAGCAAAAGAAAAAGAGATATCCAATTTCGATTGATCGACGAATTTTCATTGTTTTATCTCAGGTTTGTGGATGGTCAAAATACGACGGGCAAGACTTACTGGCAACAGACCATGGGCAGCCAAATCTACAAAATATGGTCGGGTTATGCCTTTGAAAATATCTGCTTCAGACATCAGGACCAAATACTGAAAGCCACAAAACTGGAAGCGATCCTAACTTCATTTTCTTCCTTCTATATACAAGCTACTGATGAATTACCTGGAACACAAATAGATATGGTGTTAGACAGGGCTGATGGAGTTGTCAATTTATTTGAAATAAAATTCTATCAGGAACCCGTGATCATCACTAACGATATGGCACAAAAACTAAGGACAAAGATTGCCGTTTTTAAAGCAAGTACACTGACTAAAAAGCAAGTATTTGTATCTATGATCAGCATCTATGGTACAGTTCCCAATAAATACAGTAATGGTATACTGGCACATGATATAAGCGGAAGGGATTTGATGGTAAAGTGATAGCTTAACAAAAAATTCTGAAATGGTTTATTAAAAACATGTTTACCCATTGTTGTTATTCATATGACCTTTTTTACCTTTTATAAATCAGGGGGTCAGCTTGAGCGCCATTTGATGGGTCAGCTTGGAGGAATAAACACTCGGATTTGGTGATTTATTTGGCATTGATTGGGGGAACTCAACAGGTACATTAAGATGGAATAGTATTTTGAATGAAAAATTATTTTCTAATACTTCTTTGATCTTATTAGTAAAGACGGTGATATTCATGTATTTAAGAAAATACGACGATAAACGTTCATTACGATAAATGAACAGCTGAAAACCACTTGATGAAAACATCACAAACCAGTATAATTGAAATCATCAGGATTCCATCAAAGCAGAGCTCTATGATAATATAATTCAAAAGCAAAAAAAAGGGAATAACTTAGCTCAGTAACTCGGATTAGAAAATATAATGATAAATTTGCAAGGACTAATGCAGATTTAGGTTTTATCACAAATGGAAGACTAAAAGTAGGAATTAATTGAGTCCGAATAATAAAATATCAAAATTATGAAATTCGTCATAGCAATGTCTTTATCTCACCCAAAGCATAATTGGAAAAAACGTTACAATAGGTAACAATACAGTAATTTATGACAATGTGGAAATTGGTGATAACTTATTGTTGGCTCACCTTCAAAAGCCTTTTGCGCTGTTATATACCTAAATAGAATCCAGAGAAAAAGAAGGCGTGATGCATTATCCATGGATGTTAAAATTTTGAGAGAGGGATGCCTTGAGAGGGGATAGGATATGGTGAATGCAAAAAAATATGAAGGATATCAGCATTTCACAGAATAGCGTTATAACGACTCTTTTGACATATTTTTTGATCCTGCTTATCCCATCTCAGAAACGACCTCATTGACTTCGGGGACCATACGCTTGAGCATACCTTCTATCCCGGATTTCAGAGTGACTGTAGAAGACGGGCATCCACTGCATGCACCTTGCAATATCACTGTAACGACACCGTCATGAAAGGATTTGAACTCGATATTGCCACCATCCATTTCTACTGCCGGTTTCACATATGTGTCTATCAGTTCTTTGATTTTTTTTATCAACTCACCCTGATCACCAGTGTATATATGTTCATTGGCTTTGGCATCCATCTCGTTCATGGCGGCTTCAAATCCTTCGTCGATGATCGATTTTTCTTCCGTGACATAAGATTTTATAAATTCTTTTAGCTGCAGCATGACATCTTCCCATGCATAGTTAAATTCCTTGGTGACTGTCACAAAATTATTGCAGATATATACTCCTTTGACATAAGGGAAAGCATACAATGCTGCTGCCAGTTGTGACCATTCTTTGGCAAAAGATTCATCTTTAAAATCTGCTGTACCTCGATACAACATTTTATTTGTGACAAACTTTAGGGTTTCGGGATTTGGGGTTTGCTCTGTATATAACATTACCGGGCTCTTGACAGCTTCCATATTTTTATATTTTAGGATGATAAACACATCAGAAAAAGTATAGTTTAATACTTAGTAAACAAAATTTATTTAGATTGAATAAAAATACAAATTATTATTCAAGTAGCTAATAAATTGAAGATGCTTTCGGTGCTTAAGTACGTTTAGATTTACTAAATTTGTGCTGTTAATAAAACTCACCATATGAGCACGCATCAAATGTTCAAAAAAATCAATCAGGAAGAATGGATAGCAAATGCTAACGTGGATCTGAAAGGTAAAGCACAAGCTGAAAATATCAAATACGATATTGAAGAAGGATTGAGTTTCAGCCCTTTTATTACTCACCACGAAGTAAAACAAAATCAATCCATTTCTGGTCCAAAAACTTTGGCAGGAGTAACAATCAAAGCTAAAAATGAAAAAAGTGCCAATCAAAAAGCAAAGGAAATGCTTCGGAATGCTGCGCAAGTGATGATATTTGATGTATCTGAAGAGACCAACTTTGATCAGCTTTTTGATGGTATTTTTCTTGATATGATCACGATTATACTATTGACAGAAAATGCTTTGAGGATCAGGACTATGGTAGATCAGTATATATCTGCAAATTACCAAAATAAAAAAACTGATATCAGAATTGCAGATCATACTAATGCACTGCAGCTATCAGCAAACCTGAGTTTTGCGGAAAGGATGGCCAAAACAAATGCTTTTGTAGACAACAAAAAAGAGGGTCAGATCATCTTCGCAGAACTAAAAAGGGACTTTCTGTCTCAGATCAGTGAGTTGAGAGCAATCCGTATGCTATCACTTTTCAAAAATAGTAATATTTTTATTGCCGCTATCACAAATGATGATGCTTACAACAATACTGAAATCCATCCTATGATCATCACCAATTATCTGTTGATGTCTGCCTATCTTGGTATGAGTGATGCTGCTTTTGGCATCCCTTATGGCGAGGATGGTGAATCAGCCAGATTAAGCCTGAACATCCACAATGTATTGAAGGAAGAAAGTGGTTTTGATTTTGTGACAGATCCCACAGCTGGAGCATATGTAATAGAAAAAATAACTCAGGAATTATTCAATGGTGCAACAGCATAAGTGACACAACTGTCGGTAAAAATCGATACTTTATCTAATTTCACGTTATAATTTTGTTAAAACGGTCCCGTTTTTGATATCTTTGATTAGAAATTGAGTTTTAAAGTGGATATTTGATTTTGTAAACAACTTTTAGTTTATATTGTATTAGCATTTTACAATTCATTTTATCCAATCAAACCTTTGGAAAAAATCAAAATATTTAATGAGTTCAGAAAAAATAAGAAAGATGATATTTAGAAGTTCGTTAGTTATTACTGCTCTTTTGGGATTGTTTTTTATTAAAAATTTTAATCAGAAGCCACCGGTAAATGATAAAGAAGCATTAATTCTTCAAGGAATTATGGAGACAACAAAATATGTACACTTGACTCCAAAGACCATTGACAACAGCTTTTCTGCTTTTGTTTACAAGACTTATCTTGACAGAATAGATTTTCAAAAAAGATTTTTAACACAACAAGACATCGACAAATTAAAAGTCTTCGAGCAGCAGATTGATGAGCAGACAAATAACAGAACTTTTGAGTTTTTTAATGCTTCATTGCCTATGCTGGATGCAGGTGTTCTGAAAGGGAAAAAGTACTTTTCTGAATTTATAGATCAACCGATGAATTTCAGTAAAGGTGATGTAATAGAAACGGATGCCGATAAAAGAACTTATGCAAAAAATGACAATGAGTTGAAGGCTCAATGGAAAAATATCATTCAGTTTGAAGTGATGAGCAAATGGGTTCAATTGATCAAAGATCAGGAAGGGAAGGAGAACAAAGAAGGGAACAAAACTGAAGAAGAACTTAAGGCAGATGCTGTCAAAGATGTTAAAAAAAGATTTACTGATTGGTTTGACAGAGTGGCAAAACTCCGAAGAAGTGACCGTCTTGAAGTTTATTTTGGTTCCATCACTAACTATTACGACCCACACACAGATTACTTCAGCCCTAAAGACAAACAGGATTTTGATATCAATATGGGAGGAAAATTGGAGGGTATAGGTGCACGTCTGACTACAGAGGGAGATTATACCAAAGTTTTCAGTATCGTGGTTGGTGGCCCTGCCTGGAAAACCAAAAAACTGGATGATAATGATGTCATACTGAAAGTAACACAAAAAGGCAAAGAGCCTGTAGATATTGCCGGTATGAGAGTGGATGATGTGGTCCAATTGGTAAGAGGAAAAAAAGGCACTACAGTGATATTGACTATCAGAAAAAAGGACAATTCAGTGGTGGATGTATCGATCGAAAGAGATGAAGTACAACTGGAAGATAATAAAGCTAAGTCTGTTTTACTTAATATTCCGGGCAAAATTCAGAACATCGGATATATCAATCTTCCGAGTTTTTACTCTTCTTTTGAGACGGAAGGAGGCAACTCCTGCGCTGCAGATGTAGCTGAAGAAATAAAAAAGCTCAAGTCACAGCAAGTCAACGGCATCATCCTTGATCTCAGAAACAATGGCGGTGGATCATTAAACGATGTGGTAGATATGAGTGGTTTGTTCATAGAGCAGGGGCCTATAGTGCAGGTAAAAGGAAAAGAAAGCAAACCTTTTTTACATGTTGATAAAGATAAAAGTGTACTTTATTCAGGTCCGCTTGTCATTATGGTCAATCAGTTTAGTGCATCTGCTTCAGAAATTATAGCTGCTGCTATGCAGGATTATAACCGCGCTATCATCGTAGGCAGCAATTCTACTTTTGGTAAAGGTACTGTACAGAGATTTTACGATTTAGACAGGGGTATCAGTGGTTATGATGAGTTCAAACCTCTTGGTGCGGTCAAAATGACGACTCAGAAATTCTACAGAATCAATGGAGGTTCGACACAATTGAAAGGAGTAGTTCCGGATATCATACTACCGGATACTTATCATTATATCAAAACAGGTGAAAAAGATTATGACAATCCACTTGAATGGACAGAAATTTCTTCAGTTCCGTTTTCGCAAAATGTAGTATTAATAGAAAATAAGCAGAAACTATTAGAAAACAGTAAAAGCAGAGTGGCTGAAAGTAAAGATTTTCAAATGGTCCTTGAAAGTGCGCTCCAAATAAAACAAAATAGAGACCAGACTAAATACCCGTTGAAAATCAATGATTACAGATCAATGATCAACAAAAAGAACGAAGAAAGTAAAAAGTTTGACAATCTGTTTAAAAACGAAATTGCAGGATTGGATATTAAAAATCTTGAGGCCGATATGGCAAAAATAAATAGAGATGATTCTAATATTGCCAAAAATCAAGAATTTATCAAAGGACTTAAAAAAGACATTTATATCGAAGAAAGCCTGTTTATCATCAGGGATCTGATAAATCTGGAAAAGTCTTTTGTTGCACTGCAGCCAAATATCATAAAACAATAGTAACTAATTCTACTTTGTCATATTTGTTGTTTGAAAGTCTAAAGGCTTGAATTTGGATAACCAAAGGCTTTGTCTGTCTTCATTAGTTTTGGCGGTCAGGCAGGTTTGAAAAATATTTCTGAATCTTCTTTTATTGGTAGAAAATGAAGGAAAAGCTGAATCTGACAAAGTAGAACTAATTGTACTTTGCCAAATGTAGATTCCGATCTATTTGTTGTTTTTGATAGCAAAAAATGTTTCCTTTTGCTTAATAGAATAATAAGATACAACGAATTTTCAACTCTTTTTTACAGAACTTATCCATGACATCACCATAGATTCAAGTGTGCTCAATTTTACTGATCCTTTGCTTAGCACCAGGTCGTGAAATGATTTGATATCGAACTTGTCACCCAATTCCTTTTCAGCTTTTTTGCGCAATTCCCTGATTTTTATTTCACCTATTTTGTAGGATACTGCCTGGGTCGGACAGCCTATATATCTGTCGATCTCAGTATTGTACTCGTGCAGTGAAAGCGCAGTATTTCCGGCCATAAAAGACACAGCCTGATCTCTTAATCAATTTTTGTATTTAAAAATCGATCTTCTTTTCAAAAACAAATATCCGGTCAATACTACGGCAAGGCCCGCGAATGAAGCAAATTCCTTGATGATGGCCTGTCTCGCAGAAAGGATCAGCACATCATCAGGCATGTCGATGGATTTGATGAAATCTATATGATTTTGTATGTAAAATCCACAAATAAGTGATGACAATGCACAGATCAATAGTACAACACTAATTCGGTTTTTGTCCCATGTAAAAGAAAATATCCTGTTGTGTATGCATATAAGTGTGGCTATACTGAAACTAAAGCCAAACATAAATGGTAACGTAAAACTGAAAGTATAAAACAGCCCGATACTAAAAGTGAGTACCAATGTCAACAAAAACATCCATCCCAAATCAGATAGTTTGTGTATAAATTTATTTAATATCATTCGCCACAAAAACACCAGAATCAACGTCAATGGAAACGTTAGCCCGGTTATTACTCCCTGATTGTCATGGTTTAAAACGAGTGACCAGTAAATAAACGATATTTCCAAAGCGACAAAGATCATTGCCAGTGCGAATACAGCAAGATTAATCCCTTTTTGATGCTGATCAAGTGACGCTTGTTTGTAAGTAATGGATGATGCTTCTTCCTTTCTGAAAAATTCAGTGACAATCAATAAAAAAATCAAAAGCACCTGCAGATAGAAAACAAAATTATAGTTTGTTTCATTCTCTGCATTGAAAAATTCCTGCTGCATAAAATTTGGAATGGACACCAACGAAATACCCAATAAAAGAAGATGTAAGAGATTTGTTTTAAATGCCGGTTGATACCATTTTGTCATAAAAGCATAAGCAATCAGACCTTGAAGTGTGGAAATTAAAATAAATAATATCAACCTGACAACAACATCTGTACTTAAAAATAAATGTAGTACCACCGTACAAGACAATAAGGCCAGTAATCCTATGATGTAGACCCACTTCTTAAGCTGATAATCTAAATATATACTGATGGCCGATGCACCAAAAAATACAAATCCCAACAGACCTTCATGCCAGTATTCTGAAAGACCGCTGTCAATAGTCCCAGGTATACAACATCCATACCACCACGTCAGGTAGAGAGAAAAGATCAGTGCCTGAAAAATTAGAAGTGTCTTATTATGCTTCATATAATTTTGAGACTGCGTTAATGATATGATGCTGTTTGACCAGCAGGCTTCAATTTTTTTCTCATAAAAAACAGCACCCCAAACACTACGACCAAGATACCCGGGAAGATAGCAATATTGTCCAGCGTAGCCTGTCCGGCAGCTAATTCTGCCGCATCACCTGTCAATCCTGAATCCAATGCTTTACTTCTTTCAGTATCCATCCATCTGCCGATGACAGGTTGGAATATGGCAAGCCCTACCATGCCTACGCCTCCGATGAGTGACATGCCAAAAGCACCTGATTTGGGCAAATATTCAGCCACAAAAGATATCATCGTTGGCCAGAAGTAACACACACCGATGGCAAAAAGTATAGCATACAGGTATACTATATTGCCAGTTCCGGTACTTAACAATCCTATAGAAATAGCCGAAATAATAGCTGATGCAAACAAAACACCGGTGATATCAAGTCGATGAATGATAGGTCCAGCAAAGTATCTGCCCAGCGCCATCAATCCTGTGACCAAAAACAATATAATCAATGGCTGTGCTCCACTGTTTCCTAAGATTCTTTCTACCCAACTTGTAGTGCCCAATTCGGTAGTCGCGGTGAGTGTCATACACACAAGCATCACCCAATAGAGTGGAGACGTAAGACTTGCCTTTAGATTGTCCATGGTGCTGGCCTTACCCAATTCATTGTCTGTCTTTGGAAAAGTCTGGCCCCAGAACAGATATCCATATATTATCAAAGGTATAAACATTACAGCAAGCTTCACCTGCCAACTTCCACTCATTGATGCAATGACCATCGTTATGATCGCTCCGATAGCGATACCTCCGGGAAACCATACGTGGAATTTATTCAACATTTTGGCCTTGTCATCAGGATACATATCTGCTATCATCGGGTTGTAGGCTGCCTCTACCATACCATTGCCAAAGCTGATAAAAAATGTGCTGATAAATAGTGGCAAAAAACTTCCCGATAAAATAGAAAATCCGATTCCGAATAGATGTGAAAAAAAAGCAATGTAGCCTATCTTTTTGGGTCCAAAATGATTATACATTGACCCGCCTACAAGTGTGGCTATAGGAAACCCGAAAGCTCCCATAAAATTGATCCATCCGAGTTGTGTATCATTGAGCTGCATGTCCTTGACAAGGTCAGTCATGATACCTGCTCTGATTCCAAATGCAAGTGCAGTAGTGATCAATGCAAAACAACTTGCAATAAAAAGGCGATTTCTGTTGATCTGTTCCATAAGAATGTTGTTGGTTTATTGATTAAAAAACTTACGCAATGTTAAAAATAAATTTGTTATACTATATTAAACCTAAAAATCTAAATTGATAATCTATTACGAATCTCATTTTAGATATTTAGGTTAAAATCAACCCGCTCCTTTAAAGTGAAACTTTGCCATTTCCCCAGCTGCTTTCAGCAGGCCTATCAAACCTACACCCAGTGATAATAAACCATAACTTAGGCTATTGATGATTTCAGACGCGGAAGCAAAAAGACCATACATACCGGCACATAGAAACACAATGACTAAAACAAGCAGGTAGAACAGGAATCTTTTTGCCCAAACCGGGTTTTCAAAAACTCTTTTTGACATCTTATTTTGTGTCTTCGTAGTGTCCTGCAATGTTGAAAAGCTAATGGAAAGACCCATAAAAATCAATGCATAATTATAATCAGCCCACATTGTTTCAAATCCACTAATCAATGGTTTGTAACAATATCCTACAGCCACCAACATCAAAGGATACTGAAGATAACTTGCTCTGTGAAAATATAAAGTAAAATCTTTCATATCTAAAATACTATTTCAGCTCTCTGATTTTCAGATTTCTATACCAAACTTTGTCTCCATGATCCTGAAGAGAAAGATGACCTGACTTTGACTTACCGAAATCAGGCATATCTTTAAATTTACTGTTGGCCACCATTTTTTTCCAGCCTTCATCATGCATTGTGAAGTTGACCACATTGATACCATTGAGCCAAAATTCTACCTTACCTTTATTGCTTTTAATTCTGGCATCATTCCATTCGCCGGCAGGTCTGACAGTCGGATATTTACATGCTATCAAATCATAAAGGTCACCGGCCCTATGGGTTACAAATCTGCTATCCGGATGGCAGGTATTATCCAACACCTGCATTTCAGGGCCTGTTTTCCATACATAATCGTATTTATCAGCTTCCAATACATTGAACATGACACCACTATTGCCGCAATTACCGATCTTCCATTCATAAGTAAAATCAAAATTTTCATATGCCTTGTCTGTAATGATATCGCCTCCATCAGCAGCTTGCCAGTGTCCGTCTTTATTGGGTTTGGCATCTAGATGTATAGCATCTTCATTGATAACCCAGCTTTTGCCTATAGTTTTTTTCTTAAAGTTTCTCCAGCCATTCATTGATTTCCCATCAAATAGCAAATGCCATCCGGCTCTTTTTTCAGCATCTGTCAGGCTGTTTAATGCATATACGTAAGGTGATTTTTTAACTATTCCCGGATTATCTTTTGGTACCTGATTCATCGTGTACCAGGCTTCGGTGGACCACAGGCCACTTCCTCCTTCACTCATATAGTGTTTTTTGAGGCGGATATAAATCATGTGATTGTCTTTGTGCCCGTCAAACTCCAGGAATACTTTTTTACGATCATCTGAAACTGTTGCTGTTTTGACAGTCATCTTTTTTTCATCCAGTTTAGGACCTCCGTATTCGATAGTGGGTTTGTAGTACCATTGTTTGACTTCGTAGTGTTCGGTATTCCATCCGTCTCCATCCTGAAGAGGCTCTGTAAATTCTATTTCCATGCCATTGGATTTTGCTCTTACCGCCAACATTTCGAATGTGGGCTTATTATTGAATACAAGTCTTTGCAAGCCGTAGTGGAGTTTGCCTGTTTGTCCCCAATTTCCAGGATTGCCTATACCACCGACATAAAGGGCTCCGTCCGGTCCCCATTGCAGTCTGTTGACCCCAGCTTCCAATCCCTGAATAAATCTGAATACACAACCCTGCAACTGGCCATTGATTTCTTCTACAAACACTCTTTTGACACCACCATGTGTCACTTCACCATGGATCATCTGGCCTTTGTAGGGTCCCAAATCCAGTGCGAGTGGCGTGCTTGGAGAGTTACCTATTTCATCCTGAGGCAACCACACCAGAGGAAGGTCTTCCTTTTTATCTTTAGTGCCTTCAGGATCTACAGATCTTGACCCAAACCACGCTCCATCTTTCACGTGAACTATCTTGGATGAAGGCAGCCAGTCACCTTGATTATCTGCTACGAAAATATCACCTTTGTAGCCTATGCCTATACCGTTCGGTGTACGCAATCCGGAAGCCACGAAAGTCATTGCTCCTGTATTTTTTTCGACTTTGATGACCTTGCCCCGATCCGCAATCTGCGGTTGAGTACTGGCACCTCCGGGATTGATGGCCGTAGCTAAAGTAGCATAAAAATACCCGTCTTTATATGCCAGCCCAAATCCAAACTCATGAAAATTTGTAGACACTTTCCAGTCGTCACAAAGGGTTTGGTATTCGTCTATGATATCGTCCCCGTTTGTGTCGATGAGTCTTGTCATCTCATGTTTCTGCATGACATAAATAGTATCATTGACCACTTTTACTCCCAGGGGTTCTGCCAGTCCGAACCCTATTCTTTTTACTTTCATTTTGGTAGTATCGCCTGATTGCACATTGTCTACGATATAGATCGATCCGGCAGCATCCCAAGTACTCACTACCATGCGGCCATCAGATAGAAAATCCAAACCTCCAACTTTAGGTTTAAAACTATCTGGTCGTGCCTGATACAAATCAAATGACGGGTGGACCTCCTGCAATGGGAACTTATCACCGGGAATTTTGGTAAGATTTGCCATCGGCAACCTGTAATTTCTAAGTAGATCCTGCTGGTCATTTTTGTGGAAGATACTAAAATTGGAAATGACTTCAAAATCTTTTCCGCCCGGTTTTTTCCAGTTGAATGAAAGAAACCTGCCTCCTGCGCCTTGAAAATACTCCAATCTGAAAGAATAGTATCCGGGTGTCATAGATATACTTACTTCACCATAGTTAGCACCATGAATACCATCATTATTGATTACTTCTTTTTCATTGATGAACAACTTTGATCCATCATCACTCCAGATATGAAAAGTGTATGTACCTGCAGTATCTATTTTTAAATATCCGGAACCCATTAAAGCAAAATTTTCTTCGAGCTCTTTGAAATCCCCTCCGGATAAATTATCGAACTTTGGCAAAATGCCCGCTTGCAATGGCTTTTGATTTGGACCAATGGATGGCATTAACTTTGTGTTTTTGGGAATTCCAAATACCTTGACAAAACTTCCCGGGAGCAAATCTTTATCTTTGACCGAAGTATCAGGACTCATAGTAAGCAGGGAGGTTCCTTTTTCATCCACTGCAGCTACCTCAACATCTTTGTCTAATGACATGATGTAGCTGACCATCTCTTTGATGACTTCATCTCCCAGATCAGGATGTGGAGTCATCGCCTGTTCGCCCCATATCCCTGAGCCACCTTTTTTCACTTTGGTACTCAGCAACGTGATATTTTCAGGTGTGTTTTTGTATTTTTGAGCGATGGCAGTGTATGAAGGTCCTATTGTTTGAAGTGTCTTATTGTGACAGGTTTTACAATCGCTTTTTGCTATTTGTTTTAAACCTTCGGGAATTTCGTCTTCTGCTTCTACATTTTCTTCTTCCTCATTACCACCAGCTACATTTTTATTTTCTATAGTGGGAGTACTGATAAAAGTGGTATGATATGTTGTAGATTTATTACTGTTTAAAATCAATACTGCATCGATATTTAAGGCATTGACATCATCATATTTAATATCTTCTTTGGACAGTACTGTCAATGCACCGTCTGTAGAAATATTGCTTTCCACCACTATAGAGCTTACATTTGATTTGAGGCCTACCTTAATTCCATCAGGTACATTTTCAGTAATAAATGTCCTTTCAAAAACAGGAGATCCTCCTGATGAACTGCTTGTCTCTACTTCTTCATAAACATGGATTGGCTTTGCAAATTTGTCAGATGTAAAGGCGTACATGAGTTGTGCTTTACCGGCAACAAATCTATGACCTTTGTAGTGAAACGTTGCAGAAAGAGTGTCTATTCCTGAAAGTATAAACCAGGGATTTTTGTATTTATTTTCTACATAACTATTGCCTATCGATATAGGCTGAGGTCCATGGGCTGTAGTATAGACAGCACCATCAAAATAGACACTTCCTTTCCATGCTTTGTACAGTGCTCCCGTCTCAGCATGGTAGGATACCCACAACTTATCTGACAATGCGAGCGTGATCATTCTTGGATTCCAGTCAAGTACTGATCTGAATACCCAATGCTCTATAGGTCGTGATTTCGTGATGGTTTCATTTTTTTTACACCCAACTACTACACCCAGAATGAGGAAAATTATTAATACTTTTTTAAGTGGCTTCAAAAGAAAATTTTTAAGATGTTACAAAAGTGGTCTAAATGTATAAATAGATTTTAATTCATTTGATAGTTTTTGTTAAAAGAAATTGCGTTGGCTAAAAAAAAGAAGATAATTCATTGAAATTGGGGCAAAAGCAAACCAATATTTTAAAGAAAGGTAATTTTTCTAATACAAAATCTAAATGAAACACCCAAGACCGGTCGAGGACACGAAGGAGAATGATTTTTGGAGCTTGAGGTAGTGTGCCCAACTAAAACACAAAGGAACATGATTATTGGGTGTTTCACCTGCCTGCCTTCGGTACGACGAAGCAGGTCTGACCAAAAAATCATCCCACCGTACCTGCCTGCCGGCGAGACAGGGGTGGGTAAACTACATTAAACAGGTGAAATCATGATTTTGGATGAAACTAATCACATATTTAAAGAAAAAACGGACATTTGCATCATCAAAATAAAAGATCATATGGAAAAGAGAGGCGTTGATGTACTAAAAGATAAAAGGATCAGTAAATCCACAGCATTTACGGCTGAAGAAAAAGAACAAATGGGACTCAGAGGATTATTGCCATATGCTATTTCTTCGCAGGACAAACAAAAGCAAAGAGTCATTGAAAATATCAGAAGAAAGGAATCCGGTATTGAAAAATATATCTTTCTTTCTGCACTTCAAGACCGCAATGAACGTTTGTTTTACAAAACTGTGATGGACTACCTTCCTGAATTATTGCCGGTAATATACACTCCTACTGTAGGCGAAGTGTGTCAGCAGTTTTCACACATCTACAGGATAGATAAGGGATTTTATATCACCCCTGAAGACAAAGGAGACATCAGTGCACTGCTGGACAACTGGCCGGAAGAAGATGTCAGAGTGATCGTGGTCACTGATGGTTCGCGCATATTGGGGCTGGGTGATCTCGGTTGTAACGGTATGGGGATTCCTATCGGTAAACTTTCATTATATACTGCAGGAGGTGGTATAAGACCGGAATATTGTCTACCTGTCATGCTGGATATGGGTACAGATAATGAAAATTTGCTCGAAGAAATTATGTATCTTGGTTATCCGCACAAGCGCCTGAAGGGAGCAGAATATGACGAGCTGATCGATGAGTTTATCATGTCTGTACAGGAGAAATTTCCAAAGGCACTCATCCAGTTTGAAGATTTTCTTACACCCAATGCATACAAAATCCTGCATCGGTATCAGGATAAGGTATTGTGTTTCAATGATGATATTCAGGGTACGGCAGCAGTGGCTTTGGGAGGTGTGTATAGTGCTCTTCGTATCACTCAACAATCATTTGTTGATCAGAAGATCATGTTTCTGGGAGCGGGATCTGCGGCCACAGGTATCGCTGACCTGATGGTAAAAGCACTGGTCCAGGAAGGTTTGAAGGAAGAAGAAGCTCTCCAAAAACTTTGGTTTGTGGACATCAACGGCTTGATAGTCAAATCCACCGTAGGATTGATGTCGCATAATCTGCCGTATGCTCATGACCACGAAGCCATGGGATTTGTAGACGCTATCAAAGATATAAAACCTACCATCCTGATCGGTGCGTCTGGTGCTAAAGGCGTATTTACTGCCGAGGTGGTAGAACTTATGTCATCCATCAATAAGAGACCGGTAATCTTTGCACTTTCCAATCCTACTTCCAACTCTGAATGCACCGCCGAACAAGCTTATACCTGGAGCAAAGGACAGGCTGTATTTGCCAGCGGTAGTCCTTTTGCGCCCGTGCATTATGATGGACAAGTGTTTATACCGGGACAAGGTAATAATGTATATATATTTCCCGGCATAGGCCTGGCTGCAATTTCTGTCGAAGCCAAAACACTGCCTGAAAGTGTATTTCTTGTAGCGGCTGCTGAACTGGCCAGACAAATTCATCAGTCTGACCTGGATCATGGTACGGTATATCCTAAGCTGACCAATCTCAGGACCATTTCTTTTGAAATCGCTGTTGCTGTGGCAAATCATCTTTATGACCTGAATCTCGCAAAACTCGAAAAACCCAGGAATCTCAGGACTCACATAAAAAATATGATGTATGATCCCAGTTATTGACCCAAATTTTTAATCCACTCCTAAAAGTCTCTAATGAAGAGAAATAAAAAAAATTGATTACTACTGCATTGATAATCAAACGTTTTTATTAGGGTCGGGTAAAAAACGTTTGATTATCATACAATATTTGTTTTCGGAGTAGACACAATTTAAATTTTTATATAACAAAAGTTATATTGCAGAACTGATACAAACATGTGACCTTTGTCTTTTAAAACGTCTTATAGGCACTAAAAAGAATTAAAATGAACCAAAAGGAATCTAATGTATTATGGGAAACTAATACAGATAAAATATTGAAACTGATAGTTGGAATAGTTTTGGTGATTGTTTGTTTATATGTACGATGATAAAAGTTTAAACATACTCTAATGAATGATATTCATTTTCAAGCAGGCAATACTATTTTTCCCACACATTTCAATTATATTTTCTGCAATATTAAGTCATAATATGCTAATGGAACGCTGCTAAAGCATGAAAAAGAATTCCATCATTTTGCTTTATTCCACTAAAGTCCCCAATTTATCCCCATTTGCTATTCTTACAAGATGTCCCGGATTGTTGATGTCAAAAACTATGATAGGAAGATTGTTTTCCTGACATAAAGTGAATGCCGTCATATCCATTACAGATAGTCCGAGACTAATGACTTTTGAAAAAGAAATAGAGTCGAACCGGATTGCTTCAGGATTTTTTTCCGGGTCGCTGTCATAGATGCCGTCTACTCTTGTACCTTTTAAGATAACGTCTGCATTGATTTCATTGGCTCTCAGGGCGGCTGCAGAATCTGTTGTAAAATAAGGGCTTCCAGTTCCGGCAGAAAATATGACTACCCTTCCTTTTTCAAGGTGTCTTATTGCTCTCCGCCTGATATATGGTTCTGCAATCTGGCGCATTTCTATTGCTGTAATCAATCTTGTATAGACACCTTCTGTTTCAAGTGCGCTTTGCAAAGCCATACCATTGATACATGTTGCAAGCATACCCATGTAATCTCCGGTGACTCTTTCTATTCCAGAAGATTCTGCACTTAGTCCACGATATATATTTCCTCCACCAATGACAATAGCCACCTGGGCTTTTGCTGCCACAAGTTCTTTAATCTGTTTTGCATAGTAAATCAGCATATCTGAAGAAATGCCAAATTTTTGTTCTCCCATCAGGGATTCTCCGCTTAATTTGAGCAGAATTCTTTTGTATTTAAGAGGCATAAGGATTAGATTAAGACAATGGTTAAGATTGTGATAAGGTTTTTGAAGTGAGTAGGATTGAAACGGACATAAAAAAAGAGCGGTTGTTTGAACCGCTCTTTTAAATTTTTTTAACCCAATTTTACATGTTTAAATCCGATTGCTGTCAATTCAGGATTTTTTGATTTCAGATATTCAGCAACACTTATTTTTCCATCCTTTACAAATACCTGATTTAACAGGGTATTATCTTTAAAGAACTTATTAAGTTTGCCCACTGCTATTTTTTCTAGCATGTCTTCAGGTTTACCTTCGTTTCTTGCTATTTCTTTTCCGATTTCAATTTCCTTGTTGACTATATCTTGTGATACATCATCTTTATCCAAAGCTACCGGTTTCATAGCTGCTACCTGCATGGCCACGTCTCTACCGGCATCTATGTATTTGTCATCTGCAAGATTCAGTCCGACCAATACGCCAGCTTTATTACCCATGTGTATATAAGATGTTACAAGCGGTGCTTCGATTTTCTGATAGTCTGCAATTTCGATTTTTTCACCGATTCTTGCAACCTGCTCAGTTACAACAGTCTGAAGGGTCAATCCGTTCATGTGCTGTTGGTTTAGGCTCTCCAGGTCAGAAGGAAATGTGTTCAATGCTATCTGAGCAATGTCTTTCGTAAGGTTTATAAAGTCTTCATTTTTAGAAACAAAGTCTGTTTCGCAACTCAATCTGACTACTATACCTTTTTTGTTGTCCGGAGATACCATTGCTATGACCACACCTTCTTTAGCATCTCTGTCAGCTCTTTTTTCTGACATTTTCTGACCACGAAGTCTTAATAACTCTATCGCTTTTTCGAAATCACCGTTGGCTTCGACCAATGCTTTTTTGCAATCCATCATACCCACTCCGGTTTGCTCTCTGAGTTCTTTGACAGCCGTTGCCGAAATATTTACTTCACTCATGATTTATTTCTTATTTAATATTTATTAATATTTTTGAATTAGTCTTCCTTGGAGTCCA
The DNA here is from genome assembly GCA_016718205.1 of Saprospiraceae bacterium. Classification (GTDB taxonomy): domain Bacteria; phylum Bacteroidota; class Bacteroidia; order Chitinophagales; family Saprospiraceae; genus OLB9. Next base: position 140,287 of record JADKEB010000011.1, on the reverse strand, counting down.
ATTTGGCAACTCTCCTTTCTTCCAGTCCTTCTTTGATAGCACTCATCACATAGTCAGTGATCAGTTTTACAGATTTTGAAGCATCATCATTTGATGGGATAGCAAAATCAACTTTATTAGGATCTGAGTTAGTATCAACCATGGCTATGGTCTTCATACCCAATCTCTTTGCTTCCGCCAGGGCGATATGTTCGTGATGAATATCTACCATAAATACGGCACTTGGTAGTCTGTTGAGATTAGCAACACCACCCAATACTTTTTCAAGTTTCTCTTTTTCTCTTGTGAGTGTGAGTCTCTCTTTTTTGGTAATAGAGATAGCAGGATCATTGAGCATTTTGTCGATACTGTTCATCTTTTTTACAGATTTACGTATGGTTGCAAAATTGGTCATCATACCACCCAGCCATCTTTCCGTAACAAATGGCATTTCTGCGCTTCTTGCTGCTGTAGCTACGATATCCTTAGCTTGTTTTTTTGTAGCAACAAACAATATTTTTTTGCCTGATTTAGCCATTTGTTTCATGGCATATGCAGCTCTGTCAAGACATTCAGCTGTTCTGTTAAGGTCTATGATATGTATTCCCTTTCTTTCCATGAAAATGTATGGGAGCATCTTAGGATTCCACTTTCTTTTTAAGTGTCCGTAATGTACTCCGGCTTCTAACATTTCATTATATGTCGGCTTATTCATTTCTTTATATTTTTTTTGAATATATGATTTAATAAATTGTAGTAAAAGATTAACGCTTGGAGAACTGGAAGCTCTTTCTTGCTTTTGGTTTTCCGAATTTCTTTCTTTCTACTTCTCTTGAGTCACGGGTAAGATATTTTTTATCTTTCAGAGTTTTTTGACATCTTCATTGATTTTTACCAATGATCTGGATATACCCATTCTTATCGCCTCAGACTGTCCTTTGAATCCTCCGCCGGCTACGGTGATTTTTATATCATACTGACCTTCAGACTCTGCTACCTTTAACGGATCTGTCACAGCAGATTGTGTGATAGCCATTGGGAAATAGTCCTTGTAATCTTTACCGTTAATTGTGATCTTTCCACTACCTTTGACTACATATATTCTTGCAGTGGAGGCTTTTCTTCTTCCGATACTGTTTATCATTTCCATCTTTTCTTAAAATTTAAATGGTTCAGGTTTCTGTGCAGCATGCGGATGTGTTGAAGCTGCATATAAAAATAATTTTTTAATCATGGCTCTCCCGAGTTTCGTTTTTGGCAACATACCTTTTACGGCAAGTTCAAGTATCATCTCAGGTTTTTTATCCAGCATTTCTTTTGCTGTTCTTCTCTTTTGTCCACCAGGATAACCGGAATATCTCTGATACTCTTTGTCGTCAAGCTTTGATCCGGTAAATCTTACCTTATCCGCATTGACTACTATGACGAAGTCTCCTGTATCAAAATGAGGGGTAAAATCAGGTTTGTGTTTCCCTCTGAGGACGGTTGCAATCCTTGTTGCTAGCCTTCCCACTACTTCTCCCTCAGCATCGACAACATACCACTTCTGGTCTACTGTAGCAGCGTTGGCCGATTTGGTTTTGTAACTTAGTGTATCCACTTTTTATTAATTTTAATGTTTAAACTATGATCTTATTTTCAATATGGAATATTGCTTTTCCAATTGAGCCCGCAAAAGTAAAAGCTTTAAGTAATAAAAAAAACTTTTTTAAATAATTTTTTAAAAATATTTTACATAACTCGCTGAAAAACAGTTTTATTTTGGCAAACATTTTATTTTCATTATGTGAAGGACACCTTCATTTCGATCATTTGACCCTGTTTCTTTAAATTTTGACCAACACTTAATAATTTAAGGTTTAATCCCAACGAAAATTCTATAATGAAAAGAAATAAATATTTATTTATTTATTTATACTGCATATATAATCAAACGTTTCCGTTTAGGCCTGCCTGCAGATTAGGCACGGGAAGGATCAAAAACATTTGATTTTCATATAATATTTGTTTTTGGAGTAAATTCAAGGTTTTCCATAATTTTTTGCTGTTCAAGGTCGTCAGACAATACCATTAATATGTAAATGACTTACATTAAGTAAAATACATAAAAGAAAAAATGTAAAATATTTGTGGTATTTTTTTAATTTATTAATTTTGTCGCGGATTTTTAAAACCAGAACATATCAAAACGAAATATTACGGCCATGGCAAGTTGCTGCTCACTGGAGAGTATGCTGTATTGGATGGGGCTAAAGCACTCGGCTTACCCACCAAATTGGGACAGAAACTGATCGTCAAAAGAACTACAAGTTCAGATCTCATATGGGAAAGCCTTGATATGAAAGGAAAGACTTGGTTTGAGTCTACTATTTCGTTATTTGACTTTTCTGCTGTAACCACTACTGATCAAAAAGTATCAGATTATCTACAGAAACTTTTAAAAAATGCTGTAAGACTCAACTCAGAATTTCTATCTCAATGGAATGGCTTTAAGATAGAAACTCAGGTTGAATTTCCACTTGATTGGGGCTTGGGTTCAAGCAGTACTTTAATCTATTTGATTTCTGAGTGGGCAGAAGTAAATCCTTTATTACTCTATTTCAAAACCGAAGATGGTTCGGGATATGATGTGGCTTGTGCATTTTCTGATGGTCCTGTAGAATATGTCAACTCACCTGATGAAGTTGCATACACTGAAGTAGATTTTAATCCTAAGTTTAAAGACAATTTGTTTTTTATACATTTGGGCAACAAACAAAATTCAGCTCAAGGTATTAAAGACTATATCAAAGCTGTAAAAAATAAAAGTGCTTTTGTCAAAACAATAACATCCATTACAGAAGAAATCAGGACAACAAAAGATCTGTCAGATTTTGAGAAACTTCTCCAGAAGCATGAAGATACTGTCAGTAGTCACACTGGTTTTGAAAAAGTGAAGGACAGACTTTTTTCAGATTACTCAGGTACAGTCAAATCACTTGGGGCATGGGGTGGAGATTTTGTTATGGCCACTTCTGTCGATGGTATGGACTATGTAAAAAAATACTTTAATTCGAAAGGCTACGACACCATTCTTGGGTATCAGGAAATCATACTCTGATACAGTTATTTTCTTTTGAGTCATTCTTTGTAAATTGCAAGTGAAATCCTATAAATATTTTTGGTTTAATTTCTTTTGTTAATTTAATTGTTTGTATATTTACAGCTTCGATTTGTCAGCTCCCCAAAAAACTCTTTGCTAATTTTTTTTATAATTAACAAAAACAGTTAAAAATGAATGACCCAATTCAACATCGGGATGATGATTATTTGAAGTGTGATCAATACCGATCTACAAATTTCCATGAACAAGGCTTTAACCGATTTGAGCAAGAAGGAAAATTCTATTTTTCTTTTATAGATCATGGCTTAGTTGTGTTACGAAGTGAAGGCTATAGTAGCGAAGCTGGAAGAGAAAATGGTATCTCATCAGTCCAAAAAAACATGGACAATGATGAGATGTACAGTGCTAAAATGCTGCCAGATGGTCGTTGGATATTGAGTTTGAAGGCAGGAAATCACCAAGAGATTGCCAGATCCTGCCCGGAACAATCTGAAGAAGAAGTAATGTCTTACCTTCCATCTCAGAGAGCTGCGTTTGCTGCTGAGTTTTTCAGATTGGCATCAATTGAAGCAGGTAGCGTGCCTCAGGAAGGTGTGGCTTTTGCTAACGATGGTGATGATGCTTCTTCCAAAGAAAGTGATGACTACATGATTTGTAGAGAATATGAGGAGAAATTCTCCACAGATGCATTGGAAGATGGCAATTTTATCAGGTTTAAACATGAAAACACCGGCAACTTTTATTTTGCTTGGGTTACTAATTCCGGAGATATCATCATGAGAAGTGAAGCATATCCTACTGCCGGAGGGAGAGATTCTGGTTTAGAATCAGTTCGCAAAAACAGAGATCTGGAAGAAAGATATAAAATTGAAGAACAAAGAGGCTTATGGTACTTAGTGCTCAAAGCAGGAAACCATCAGGAGATAGGCAGATCTTGTCCATTCAGGACAGAAGACGAAGCAAGAGCATGGCTACCTTCTGAAAGAGCTAAAGCAGAAGCCCTTCGATTAGCTGCTCTGACAGCTGCTAACCCTATACTTTCCGATACAAATGAGGAGGATGATTACATGATATGCAGAGAGTACGAAGAACAATACCAAAGCGACAAAGTTGAAGAAGGTGGATTCATTCGATTCCTTCATGAAAACACAGGAAAATATTATTTTGCGTGGTATGATGGGGATGGCAATGTCATATTGAGAAGTGAAGGCTACCCTACCGCAGCAGCACGCGACAATGGTATGGAGTCGGTGCGCAAAAACAGAGAAATCAGAGAAAGATTTAAGACAGAAGAAAAACGGGGTCTACACTATTTGGTACTAAAAGCTGGAAATCACCAGGAGATAGGAAGGTCGTGCCCTAAAGATAGTGAAGATAAGCTATGGGCGATGGTCATTCCACCTGCAGTTGTAGCTGAAGTTAAAGTAGAAGAACCGGTCAATATTGCTGCGCCTGCTGCTATAGCTATTGCAGGAACGGCTGCCTTAGCTTCTGAAATGTTAAAAGATAAAACAGAATACAAAAACCCGGATAAATCAGATGACTATCTGGCCTGTGATGAATACAAAGGATATGCAATCAGTGATAAAGCACATAACATTGCATTTTTTAAGCATAAGAATGGTCAATTTTATTTTGTAGTTTATAATAAAGATGGTAGTGTAAGATTGCGAAGTGAAGGATTCAAAACTGCACAAGAACGAGACCAAGAGTTGAGAGGCGTGATCAAGCATCATAATGATAGCAGTATGTATGAAACCATAGAAAAAGCAGGTTTTGTCATCAAAGTACTGAAAGATAAGACAGGAAGAGAAGTGGGAAGATCATGTCCTGAGAAACCAGGTGCTGCCATTATACCTCCTCCGGTAGTACCGGTTGCTGCTGCACCACCTTTGGTTACCCCTGCTCCCATTGCAGCGACACCAAAAGTTGTCCCTACTGTAGCTCCAGTGGCAAGTGGAGGTACAGGATTTAACTGGTGGTGGTTACTGCCATTATTGCTGCTTATACCATTGATATTCTGGATGAAGTCTTGTAATGAGAAAAAGGCCGATGGAGTTTCTGTTGTGAATCCGGCACCAGCCGAACCAACACCTGCTCCAGTAGATACAGTAGTGGCACAGACATCTCCTGAAGTAGCACCTGCACCTCCGAGTTGTGATCTCAATTGGATATTTTTTGACTTTGATAAATATAACATACGCCAGGATGCTGATGGTGAATTACAGCTAATGGCAAAAATCCTGAAAGAAAATCCAACTTATGTAGGTGTACTAAAAGCTTATGCAGATGCAAGAGGTGATGACGCTTACAATCAGAGACTTTCTGAAAACAGAGCTAACTCAGCCAAGGCTGTTCTGGTACAGGCAGGCATTGATGCAAATCGAATTACCATATCAGCATCAAGTGAGTCTGCACCTATTGCTAAGAATACAGATGATGATTCAGGTAGGAAATTTAACAGAAGGGTAGAGCTTTTTGTAAAGGATGCCAATGGAAATGATATTTGTAAGTCTATACCACCAGATGTCCCGGCTGAACTGAAAGGTAATTAATTGTCATTATTAAGGTATATTTTTTTAACTATTCAACACAATTAAAATTATGAGTAAATTTGATGAAAAAGTAGCAATGTATGCTGCAAATGCAAAAGAGTTAGGTCTTTCTATCTCTACTGATCTGCTTACCAAAGTAACTAAAGGTTTGGGCCCATCTATTTATCTGGGTGATGCATCTTTAGTTTCCGGTGGTGATGCTGAAGAAAAAGCAAGAGTGAAAAACAACTTTTTGATTAAGAAACTTGGACTTACTGATGGACCGGAACTTGATGCAGCAATAGATGAAGCTGTCGATAAAATGGGCTCATCAAACAGAAACAAGCATAGAGCAATATTCTACACTCTTTTAGTGATGAAATTTAAAAAAGAGTCGGTGTACGCCTGATTGTTCTAAAATCCTAAATTAAGTTAAAAAGGAGCACTATAATTTTTTAGTGCTCCTTTTGTTTTTTGATAAAAATATAAAGTGATAATGATCATCATTCATTTTGCTTTTAATCACACTGTTTCATTTGGAGTAATTTGTACCTTTGCGGTTTGTAAGATATCTAAAAGTTTTTAAAAGATAAAAAGAATTAAATATGAGCCAATTCAGAAAGGAAAAGGACAGTATGGGGTACATCGATGTTCCCGCTGATAAGTATTGGGGAGCGCAGACACAAAGGTCGGCGGATAATTTTAAGATTGGTGGTCATAAAATGCCAAAGGAGATTATCAATGCTTTTGCAGTCCTAAAAATGGCAGCAGCTCAGGCCAATTTTGATCTTGGTGTATTATCAATTGAGAAGAAAATTATGATCGAAAAGGTATGTAAGGAAATCATGGAAGGGAAATTGGATGATCAGTTTCCTCTTGTAGTATGGCAAACCGGATCAGGAACACAATCCAATATGAATCTCAATGAAGTCATCGCCAATCGGGGTCATGTGATCAACGGTGGCACGCTGGATGATGCCAAAAAAATACTCCATCCCAACGATGATGTCAACAAATCTCAATCTTCCAACGACACTTTCCCTACTGCCATGCACATAGCTGCATATAAAGTATTGGTAGATGTGACTATACCAGGTATCGAAAAACTCCGGGATACACTTAAAGCCAAGTCAGAAAAATTTATGAATGTCGTCAAAATAGGTCGTACTCACTTTATGGATGCTACACCTCTGACTTTGGGACAAGAACTTTCAGGATATGTTGCACAGTTAGATCATGGCATCAAGGCCATAAAAAATAGTTTTGCACACTTATCAGAATTGGCACTCGGCGGTACAGCCGTCGGAACAGGACTTAATACTCCTGCCGGATATGATGTCTTAGTCGCTCAAAAGATAGCTGAAATTTCAGATCTTCCTTTTGTGACAGGTAGCAATAAATTTGAAGGCCTTGCCGCACACGATGCTATCGTTGAGGCCCATGGTGCACTCAAGACAGTGGCTGTGTCATTGATGAAAATAGGAAATGATATCCGCATGCTCGCATCAGGTCCCAGATGTGGTATCGGGGAGATCACCATACCGGAAAACGAACCCGGATCATCCATCATGCCCGGCAAAGTCAACCCAACTCAATCTGAAGCACTCACTATGGCAATGGCACAGGTGATGGGCAATGATGTCAGCATTAACATAGGTGGTATGAGTGGCCACTTCCAACTGAATGTGTTTAAACCGGTGATGATTTTTAACTTCCTCATGTCTGCCAATCTTATCGGTGATGCATGTATCAGTTTTGAGGAACATTGTGCTGTCGGTATCGAAGCCAATGAGCAAAGAATCCAATACAATCTCAACAATTCATTAATGCTCGTCACCGCACTCAATACCAAAATAGGGTACGACAAAGCGGCCGAAATAGCTAAAAAAGCGCATAAAGAAGGTACAACGCTCAAACAAGCGGCACTGGATCTGAACTATGTCACTGCAGCCGAATTTGACGAATGGGTCAAGCCGGAAGAAATGATCTGATTTCTATCATAAAAAAAGCCCATACATCTTTCTTATGGGCTTTTTTATTGAATTATACCTGCGCTCCTTTCATCATCTTATTCCAGTATAAATATGGGAGGCCGTATTTTTTGAGCATCCAGAGTCTCCAATCTTCTTTGGTACTATCAAAAACCAGTATTTGTTTTAGTTTCGGATCAGGAGTAAACTCATTTTTGTAATTAAACTCCGCAAGGATCATCTTACCATAGCCTGTGACTAAGGGACATGATGAGTAGCCTTCATATATTTTTTTATCCAGAGTATTGTGTTTGATGAGATGCATCAGATTGGCTATCAATACAGGTACTTGTTTTCTGATGGCAGCTCCGGTTTTTGCTGTAGGCAGGGCTGCTACATCACCGAGACCGAATATATTGGGATAATTTACATGCTGCAAGGTATTGATATTAACATCGAGCCAGCCTGCAGCATTAACCAGAGATGATTCTTTGATAAATTTGGGTGCTGTCTGTGGTGGTGCCAGATGCAACATATCATAGTTCATGGTTACTTCATCCGGATGTGGTAAAAAGTCTGTACTTCCATCGTCGTTGACTACGCACAAGTTGTCTTTAGGTCCTATATGTTTAAATGTAATTTTCCTGTTGGGTCCATCAATTTTTATCGGTGCATAAAAAGGCTTGAAGTCGATGCCATACCTTTGCACTACTTTCATCAGTCTATCAGCTATGGGTTTGACACCAAAAATGACAGAACCTGGAGTGACAAATGAGACTTTGGTTCGAGAAGCAGTATTATGCATTCTGAAATAATCTGCCGCTAAATAAGCAATCTTTTGGGGTGCTCCTCCACATTTGATCGGAGTGACAGGTTGGGTAAATATTGCTTGGCCACCATTAAAATTCCGGATGACTTCCCATGTGTGTTCCGGATCGGTATAATTGGAGCAGACTACACCGTGACCCAGTGCTTCTGTAAGTCCTTCGATCAGAGAGGTATCCATAACCAATCCTGGTGATACCACCAAAAAGTCATAAGATAGCTCTCCGTTTTTTGCTGTAGAAATCTTGTTTTCTTTAGGCTTGAATCCAGTCGCATAGTCCTTAACCCAAGTCACTCCTTTGGGCATCAGTTCTGACATGGGCTTAGCTGTTTTTTTCATGTCGTAAGTTCCAGCTCCTACAAGTGTCCATGCAGGTTGGTACCAGTGTGTATCTGCTGGCTCAACAATAGTAATATCTACGTGAGCTCTGATCTTTTTAAGGCGTGCAGCGACCATAATACCGCCTGTTCCTCCGCCAATGATGACGATCTTTGTTTTTTTGTTGTCCATTTGCTTTAATGATTTTTTAAATGATGGTTCAAACATAGCTTTAAATGAATTAAAAAAAGTAACTCATGTTACTTAAGTCATTTAACTATTAACATATAATACACTCCAAATCAACATTGATGTAACTAAAAATTTTCAAAAAAAAAGTTGACTTAGGATTGCTTCCATTCTGTTTGTCTGAACATAATCTTTCTTTCAGATAAACCAATTAACTTACAATTCTTTATCCAGCAATTTTGCACTCTCAGCATTAATTACTTCCAGCCTCAATTTATCTCCCTTTTTTTTCGATTACCATAACGGTGCCATCAGGATCTCTGTTGCCCCCACCTATGATAACAGGAAAATTATTTCTGTCTTCTCCTTTTTCAATAACCTGAAAGCGGTGTGTGTGCATTTAGCGAAACGTTGAACGGAGCTTTTTGCAGAACTGGTATCCAAAGGTCGGAGCAGGGAGCGAAACTGCCGGGTTCTGTTCCAAAAATTGGAATATGATGTATCAGGATCCGTTTATTCGCTTTTTTAAACTCCCTGGACTTCAATTCTTTTATAAGAAATTCAGCCTGATCAAGTCTGTGCCGGGTAAAATCGTTCATGTCGTAATATACCCAGTGGTATATTGATTTACAAATAAGAGTATGCTCTTAATAAATATTCTGACTCAATAGGTTTTTGTTTTAACTTCTGAACAGTATCAACAGAAAAGGTGTTTAGAGTATGTTTAAACTTGTATCATTTGGCTCCTAGTGGCAAATTTTATTTTGGCCGGCGTTATATTTTTCGCAGTACCGCGTCAAGCTATGCTTGAGCTTTCGGGACGTTTCTGTCCCGATCAAGACATTTATTTTAAAAAATCGTCTTGACCGGTTATATTCAGTATTCGCTACGAGCCGGACTGAATGGTGCAAAGCAAAATCGTGATACGAAATCACGATTTAATGAAAGGAACCAAGCAAGCATTTGATTGGATGGGTGGCTTTCGCGGTTCCTTCTTTATTGAGTAAAGTATTTTACTCAATTCTCGTCATAGACGAGAACATTCAGTCACCTTGTCCAAAATTAAATTTCCTTACTTTCGCTCAAACATAAAAATTTAATCATACTCTTATTCAACATCATAAACAAGGAGCATTTTCAATGAAATCATTATACATAAGTTTTTCCATCCTTACTTTTCTATTATCCTGCAAGGTGTATAAACCTGTTGATTCGTTTGAAGACAGACAATTCAATCATCTTGATTACAGCAATTTAGAACATTGGGCCGCTCATCCGGATAAGACTGATGAGTCAGACCGAACACCTGAAGGAATAGACTCCAATAACAAATCGTTGCCGGCAGACGTATTCTTTATCCACCCTACTACCTATATCGGAGAAAAAAATCAGGACCAATGGAATGCCGATATAAATGACCGGAAACTCAATCAAAAGACCGATGAAGGTACCATAAGATTTCAGGCCAGTGCATTCAACCACGCAGGCAGGATCTTTGCACCAAGATATCGTCAGGCACACATCCATGCTTATTTTTCAAATGACAAAACATCTTCAAAAAAAGCTTTTGATCTGGCGTATAAAGATGTTAAAAATGCTTTTCAATATTATCTACAAAAACACAATAACGGAAGACCATTTATCATAGCCAGCCACAGTCAGGGCACCAATCACGCTGAAAGACTCATTGAAGAATTCATTTCAGACACACCTTTGAAAGAAAAACTCATCGTTGCTTATCTCCTTGGTATGCCTGTGAAAAAAGATCAGTTCAAAGACATCAAACCATGCAATGACAGTTCTGAAACAGGATGTTTTATATCATGGCGTACATTTAAAAGCGGACATCAATTAGTTGAAAACAAAAAAGATGGCAGTATAGCTGTAACCAATCCGCTCAGCTGGACTACAGACACACAATATGTACCTAAATCATTCAACAGGGGAACACTACTTTATGATTTTGACAATTTATACCCGGACCTTGTAGACGCACAGGTGCACAACAATATTTTATGGGCCAATAAGCCGAAATTCAGAGGTAGTATTTTTCTTCGAACTAAAAATTACCACATTGCAGATGTAAATTTTTATTACTATAATATCAGGCAAAACGCTAAACTCAGAGTAATGAATTATCTACATTTGCTGAGAGAATAATTTTTTACAAGTTTCACCTAAAATGATATGTACCGTTATACCCACATTTTATTTCTCTTTTTTGCCTTTTCTCTGAACGCACAGTCAGGGTTAGATACGATTTTCCCGGTGAGAGGATTGTGTATCGCCGCACCGAAAAAAAGTCATGTGGATAGCTTTGTTACTTTCATCAGACATGAACTGGCTCCTGCACAAGTCAATACTTTGATACTGAGAGTGGATTATGAATATGAGTATGAAAGCCATCCTGAACTACGCAACAACAATCCATTATCAAAGGCTGATGTCAAAAAACTGGTGGCAGTATGTAAAATGCACAACATCAAACTGATTCCGCAAATCAATCTTTTAGGGCATCAGTCTTGGGCAGGTACTCTGGAAAAACTACTACAGGTATACCCTCAATTTGATGAAACACCACATGTAAAAATGCCGGAAAAATATGTTTGGCCAAATGCTGATGGCTTATATTGTAAGAGTTACTGTCCGCTGCATGATAGTGTACATATGGTAGTTTTTAGTCTCGTGGATGAGATATGTGATGTCTTTGAATCCGACGGGTTTCATGCTGGTATGGATGAAGTTTTTTACATAGGAGACGATAAGTGTCCCCGATGTGCAGGCAGGGATAAAGCGGAATTGTTTGCTGACGAAGTCAATAAAATAAACCAGCACTTACGGCAACAAAACCGAAAACTTTATATCTGGGGAGACAGGCTGATCGATGGGAAAACGACCGGCATCGGTATGTGGGAAGCCAGCATGAATCACACCCATCGAGCCATAGATATGATTGATAAAAGCATCATCATTTGTGACTGGCATTATGAAGCACCTTTACACACAGCAGTGTATTTTGCGATGAAAGGATTTGATGTCATCACCTGTCCATGGCGCACACCATCCATTGCTGTACAGCAGACCAAAGATATGATCACCTTCAGATCAGGTGCTACCAAAGTGATGAAAAACAGGTATCAGGGCATGATGCAGACGGTATGGTCAGGTGCCGAGTCTTTCATGAGGGAATATTATGCCAAAAAAGAAGGCAATACTTCTGCGAATTGTTTCAGGGCTATGATCGCTGAAATGCATAAAACTTCCACAGGATCTAATTGACGGATCATTGTGTGAAGATTCAACAATAAAATTATCAATGGTGCTGACTTCTTATTGCCTGTTGATCAATCTTGCCGTGATTCTAAGGAATTCTGTTTCTGATATGAGCCCTACGAGTTCGTCACCGTTGACCACAGGAAGACAGCCGATTTTATTTTCGCGCATCAGCTTCATGGCATCCATGATATTGGTATCCTGGTGCACTGTGATCGGGTTTTTGATCATGACTTCTGACACAAGTGTTGTCTTTCGGTAATTGCTTTGTTTGGCTTTCAGAAAGTGCCGGAGCAGGATTCTTGCTGTGACCAGGCCTACCAGCTTTCCTTTAGAATCTTCTACAGGGGTAAATCTGATGGTATTCCAGTCCATCAACTCTGCTACAAAATCCACAATATCATCTTTCTGCACTGTAAATAAATCCGTAAGCATAAATTCTGAAACTTTCAGATGAGCAGGTCGGTACATTTTGAGATCATCCAGGTCTGGTAATTCCCATTCATGCACCGGTTTGTTTGATTTTTGATTTTCTATCATGGCTGCGGTGAGTACACTCAGTGCCTCGTCTGTATTGGTATTTTGATGTAATTTTGTAAATGCACGCAACATCCATCTAGCTCCTGTCATATTTTTGATGGCCCTTTGCTCTATGATGTGCAGGTATTTATTGATATCGTCAGCATCGACATTTCTGGCTTCCAGTCCTTTGCGGGCTATCGGAAGTAATTGTAAGATGAGACTTTCGGCTGATATCTTTTCATCATAAAACCAGGTAAATTTTGTATCTATACCAAACTTTGCTGCTTTACCGAAGTTATCTCTTGCATCAGAAAATGACATTTTGGTACGGATATCATCCACTTCCATAGACATTCCTATCATACAACCCAGCCAAAAGCAAGAATTGGCCACTTCATCCAATACTGTAGGACCTGATGGCAATATTCTGTTTTCGATCCTGAGATGCGGTTTGCCATTGTCGCTGATACCATAGCAAGGTCTGTTCCATCTATACACGGTACTGTTGTGTACCTGGAGTGCCCTTAGTTTTGGAACCTGTCCGGTTTTCAGTAATTCTATGGAGTCTTCTTCTACATCACTGCTCAGCAAAACCCTGAATCTGGCAATATCTTCTTTGTATATCTCCATGATGGAGTCGTGAAGCCAATCCCTTCCAAAATGAACCCGCGGACTTCTCTCCCGCATATGATCGTGCGATGTTCTGGTATCAAGAGACTGCTGGAATAGTGCGATTCTCGTCTCATGCCAAAGGCGTTTTCCAAAAACAATGGGGCTATTGGCTGCAATGGCCATCATAGGTCCTGCGAGTGCCTGGGCAATGTTGTACATTTGGACAAAGTCTTTAGGCGCCACTTGTAAATGTACCTGAAAGCTGGTATTGCTCGCTTCCAGCAATGGAGAACTGTGTTTTACCAACAGCTCATCGATGCCTACTATACGTAACTCGTAAGACTGGCCAATCAATTGTTTATTCAAAGCTTCCATCAAAGCAAAATATCTCTTTTTTGGAGTAAGGTTTTCCATTTCAAGGTGATACTTGCGTAGGGTGGGCAGGATTCCTGTAAGAACTATAGACGTATTCATCCCGTCAAGAACTTCCTGAATTTTGTCCAGCTTATAGGTATTCTCTTGCTCGAGCATGGCAAAACAGTCTTTTTCAAAGACCTTGGGTTCTATATTGGTTTCCAGATTAAACTTAGCCAGTTCCGTCTCCACCCATGGATAATCCTGCATTTTTTCAAGTGCTTCCATGGCTACTAATGATGGTTTAAAAGTAGTCTTATCTACCATCACCATCTCTTGTTCGGCTCCAATCCTGATTACATCTGATTCAAACCAATCATTGTCAAGCATAAACTCCAGTGCGGTCACATCGTTGAGCAAAGATTTGACAAATTTCTGCATTTGTTTTTGATCACTAACCAAAGAAACTTTTTGTTCTCCCATAATACAAATAAAGTTATTCCTTTCTAATCACTAATTTCTATAAAATTTTAAAAAGCTGAGACACGAACCTATGTGCAGGTCGATACCGCTGTTTGTACTAACAATTTTAAGACCAATTTTTTTATCAGCGCAATATAATTGACTTATTTGAATTGATAAAATAAAATTTCATTCAATTTTCAGGATTGAACAATAATTTTCGGCAATACTTGTTTTTTAATACCTAATGTTAACACATTTTATGTTGCCTCGTTTGATATTATACATATTATCCGTACTATTTCTTTTTTCTTGTGAAAAAGAAAGCGTCATCAGATATGAGGTCGCTTTGGATGCTGAGTTTGATATTCCTCTGGGTCTCAACACGATAGAAACACACTATTTTATTGTCAAAAATGTGCCCACTTTTTACAAGCAGTCTGCGTCAAATCGTGGATTGGATACATCAGGAATATTAAATGTACTTGCTACCAGGGGTTTGATCAGAGCAAAGTTTCAGGATAGAGATTTTGATTTTGTAGACAGAGTTTCAGTGTATGCTGTTTCTCGCAAAGATCCCTCCCAAAAAAGAGAGATGTACTACATAGATTTTGTCCCGATTACAACAGGAAATCAGCTTCGTATGTTGAGCAGTACCACTGAACTGAAAAAAATCATGAGTGAAGAGTTTATTGATTTAGAAATACGCCTGAACTTCAGAAATTTTAATACCGCAGCTATCAGAGCCCGAATAGAATTTGGTTACGCAGTATTTTGAGTGACAGAGTATAAACTTTTTTTACCTTTGTCCCACAATTATATCAATGAAGCATATCTTCACTCTATCACTTATACTTTCAGGACTATCTCTTACCGCCGGAAACAACCCAACGCATCCAACAGATAACTCCGATAAAATCATTCAATTATCAAAGACCTCAGATAAAATAATTCTGGATGGAGTATTGGATGAAAATATCTGGAAAGGAACAGGCAAAAATACTGACTTCTGGATGAAATTTCCTACCAATGAATCATTGGCTGACCCCAAAACGGAAGTTCAGGTTACCTATGATGATACCTATTTGTATTTTGGAGTCAGGGTGACTGAGTCAAGTGATGGTTTGCTGGTCCAATCTCTAAAACGTGACCTTGGATTGCGGGTGGCTGATGGTATAGGTATCGTACTTGATCCGGTAAATCTAAAAACTAATGGCTTCTATTTTGCAGTGACTCCTTATAATTCTCAAACTGAGGGCTTAATCGGCAACTCTAATGATGAAGTGACGATCACATGGGACAACACCTGGTATAGCGAGACTAAAAAA
Source organism: Saprospiraceae bacterium (assembly GCA_016718205.1). Lineage (GTDB taxonomy): Bacteria > Bacteroidota > Bacteroidia > Chitinophagales > Saprospiraceae > OLB9. The sequence continues at coordinate 124,817 of JADKEB010000011.1, read as the reverse complement.
TATGACGGCTACTGGACCGCAGAGATTGCCATTCCGTTTTCAATACTCAGATATGAACAATCAAAACGGGTTTGGGGTATCAATTTTATACGCTCAGCAAGATCAGAAAATGAATTTCATACATGGACAAATATGCCATTGCAGTTTAGAGGTACTGATCTGGGCTATCTGGGGCAAATGATGTGGGATAATGACCCACCATCGGGAGGTAGTTCTGTTTCGATAAATCCGTATTTTTTGGCAGGAATCAATTCGGATGCTGCCACATTAGTCAGTACCGATGGCACCATCAATGCTGGCGTAGATGCCAAGATAGCAGTATCATCATCCATCAATCTTGATTTGACTGTAAATCCTGATTTTTCTAATGTGGATGTGGATGAACAGGTCACGAATTTGTCTCGATTTTCTATATTTTTTCCTGAGAGAAGGGTATTTTTCCTTGAAAATGATGATTTGTTCTCTGGATTTGGTATCCCACCTGTAAGACCGTTTTATTCCAGACGAATAGGTAGTAAAGATGGTCAGAGTGTGCCGATCCTATTTGGCGCAAGGCTGACCGGTAACCTGAACAAAAAACTCAGATTTGGGGTCATGAATATTCAAACGGGAAGAAAAGGAGAAAGTGCTGCTGACAACTTTACCACACTGACTTTCAATCAGCAAGTGCTGGACAGGTCAGTCATAAAAGGATACTTTACCAACAGGACAGCTTTTCAGAATGAAACAGAAAAAAGCAATGATCGATTTGGGACATTCGGAAGAAACGGTGGTCTGGAACTATCATACTCATCAAAATCAGGTGTGGTGCAGGCCTGGTCAGGCGGGCATTTCAGTTTAAAACCTGATATCTCAGGAAACAATATTTTTTCAAATCTCGGAGCCGGATATTTCGGGCAGAATTTTGTGACATTCACTGATTTTACACATGCCGGAAGAAACTATTATGCTGACGTGGGTTTTGTCAACAGGATATCAAATTATGATGCAAAAAGAGATACAGTGATCCGTGTGGGTTTCAACTTCGCATTTAATGAAACAGAATACACATGGTACTTTAAGGATGGTGTTTTAAACAGGTTTAGTCTCGGTACAGAAAACTTTCTGGCTTATGATGAAAACTTTAAATTTAATGAGTTAAATCAGACCAGTAGCGCATCATGGGAGTTTAAAAATACCTCCCAAATAGAAATAGGCTACAACATCAATCGTGTAAATCTGCTGTTTCCTTTTACTTTTGTAGATGATGTCAATGCCGAACCACTCCCCGCAAAAATGTACAATTTTAATAATGGTACATTGGAAGTATCTACGGATTCCAGAAAAAACTTTGTGGCTTCTGCAGGTATCACCTATGGCAAATTTTATAATGCTGATTATCTGCAGATGAATGCCGATATCAATGTCCGAAATCAGCCATATTTCCTTATGTCAATGTCATTTGAGTACAATGATTTGAAATTTCCTGCTCCATATGGCAATCAGAAGTTCTGGCTTATCGCACCAAAAATGGAAGTCAACTTTGCCAATAATCTTTTCTGGACCACCTTTGTGCAGTGGAATTCGCAAGCAGACAACTTTAATGTCAATAGCCGCATTCAATGGAGATACCGGCCTATGAGTGATATGTTTTTAGTGTTTTCTGACAACTACTTTACAGATGTCGCCTTCGTCAACAAAAACAGGGCTATCGTACTTAAGGTCAATTACTGGCTGAATATCTGATTGCGGTCATTACTGCAGGTAAGAAATCAGGTATACAATTTCAATTCTATCGGCAATACTGTTTTAGTTCTCTGCATAGTAGAGAAGATTCAGTCATCTTGTCCAAAATTAAATTTCCTCACTTTCAATCAATCAAAAAAATTTAAACATACTCTAAGTGTAAAAGGTATACTTTACCATTATTTACCAAAAAGTTACTAAATTTATAAGACCAATAAGGATTCTCAAGCGTTATCTTTGCATAGCATCAAAAAAATACTTATTCCAAAACTCAAGTTTTTGCTTTTCTAACAATAATTATTAATTTGGATGAAAATTTAAGAATTGAGCAAATAAAATTATTGCTAAAGGATAAATTTTAAACATACTCTAAATACAATAATTTTGAAAAAAATCATTTATGCTTTGATCTTACCGATAATGGTGGTAACTGGGCTGGTATATGCTAATCGTGAAGTTAAAAATGAAACTTCTAAAACCTCAATCCCAAAGCCTCTCTCTGCTGCTGAAAGGAGAGCTGCAATAAAAGAATGGGAAGCTACTCCTGCTGGTATAATGTATAAAAAATGGGAAGCGTCTCCTGCGGGTAAAAAAGTGTATGCCAGTGAAGCTAAAATAAGCAAGTTCATCAGGGATTCTACCAATATGGAAGGAGTTGTAACCTCTCTTTCACTTCCGCCAGACTCAAGATTAGGTTTCGGAGTGATGGTAAGGATTAATGGTGACGACTTTATTCTTGCTTTTGGGCCAGAAAAGTCCGGCAAGGATACTTTGAATCTGAAAAATGAATTTGAGCAATTACATAGCCTGAAAGTAAACGACAAAATAATGATAAGAAGCCATTTTGTATCACACGCGCCCAAGTATTCATATCCAATAGTAGCGGGCGACTATGTAGAACGAGATGGTAAAATACTTTATAAACGTGCACTGCGCAAAGGCGGATGCTAAGTAAATGAATTTTGAAATACATTCAATATATTTGCTTTGTTGGTCATCACAGACTTTAGAAGTAAAGAGGGAGATAATTAGCTACTGCTTGAGAAGTGAGAAAAAACTACCGACCGCTACAACTAAGTTTTCCCTGCAATAAGCGGGGCTGGCTGTGGTGTCCGGAGCACAGCGGGAAGCCATGAATCCCCTTAGGCTAAGAACAATATCCACCGCATTCGGTAGCGAACCCAGACTTTCCCCCGGTGGATAGATTAATCCCTCGAGGTAAAAAACGAATTTTGGTTTAGTAGCGCAGAGCGTCACAAGTATTAGGATAGCGCGTCAGGTACCTTGACTATTCCCGTTCCCAAGAAGATAGATTACAATGGCTTTAGTAGTATTTTTTATATGTTGCCATTGATAGTAAATTTTCAAAAATCACCCTGAAATAAAATATCCTCCTATATTTGACATGAAATTGAACCCAGATAGATTACAAAAGCTTTAGTACTTTTTGATGAGTTTAAGTCATTGAGTAAGTCAATGAGGTAGCAAAACATAACAATAGCCGAAATCCGGATGGTTTCGGTTCCTTCAAAGAGTGCTCTGGTCTATTTGTCCACAGGAGGTTGGTATATCCATAAAGGTATTTTATCTTTGTGTGTTATATAAACATAAAGAGCCTTATATTGGAGGTGAGGAGTCCCTTAAAAATTGATAGCAAATCCATTCAGGACGAAACAGCAAAACCCTTCGGCAAGTATAGAAGAAGGCAATAAAATAATAACATATAAACATATTATTAAGCAATGCAAAATATACTATTTGACTTTATATCAAAATACATTTCACTGACAGAAGATGAGAAGAACGCAATACTTTCGTTAAACTTATTCCGCTCTGTGAAGAAAGGGACTATATTACTCAAAGAAGGACAAAAGACACAAGATGAATATTTTATTCTCAAAGGATGTATACGGAAGTACTACCTCATAGATGGTGAAGAAAAAACTACCGCCTTTTTTACGGAAATGGAAGGTTTAACACCCCATTGTATAAAAAATAATACTCCGTCTGAATATTTCATAAGTTGTGTTGAGAATACTATTCTTACAGTTTCAAACTCAGATATGGGACTTGAAATAAATGCTAAATTTCCAAAGTTTGAACTCATGTGTAGAATATTGTCGGAAGAACTTTTAGCTAAACAACAAATCAATTTTGACGAGTTTAAGACTTCATCACCTGAACAAAGATACCTAAACCTACTGAAAAATAGACCAGACCTTACGCAACGTGTACCACAACACCAACTAGCGAGTTATCTTGGTATTAAGCCACAATCTTTAAGCAGGTTAAGAGCAAGGATTTTAAAAAAAAATAAAACTTAAAAGGCTATTTCTTAACTTAAGTGAACGAGTTATAGCATGTCGCCAGCCTACCTTTGTATTTTAATTTAAATACAAAAATATTGACATGCAAAAGAAAATTTTATTCATTGGTTTTGCCTTAATGATGACAAGCACAATACACATCAAGGCACAATATGCTAAAACAGACAGCACTTACAAAAGGTGGTTTGTTGGGACTTCTTTATTTGTAATATTGGGTAATCTTGATAAAGAAAACCCACCTAACTTCGCCCAACTCAATATTGGTTATCGGATTTCAGGAAAAGATGTAATTACATTAGCTCCAAAAACTTGGAAATATGCCTGGCCAAATGGTATTCATCCATTTTTAAACAAAGCCTACAAAAAGCCAGAAGAAAGATTCCCTGGGTATGTTCGAGAGTATGGTGTAACAGCCTCTTACACCCGATTTTTATGGAAAGGTTTTTATGCACAACTTGATGTAATGCCCACCTACCAAGTATTTGTGAATGACAATCGAAAGAAAATTGATGATGGTTTTCAGATTTTCAATTCATACCGTGCAGGTTATCACATCAAACTCTTTAAGGACAAATTTTTCTTTCAACCATCCATATGTATGACCCATCGAGCTTATCACACAAAATTACCTGATGGATTTAAACAGCTAGATGATAAATGGTCCAAATTCATCTTTCCAGAACCAGGGCTAAATGTAGGATTTAATTTTTAGTAACTGAAAATGGAACAATTAAAAAAAATACTTAACCATCAACAGCATCTTTTCAGCAATTTGCGGCTTGACAATGTTGCTGTTTTCAAGTATTCTTAACAAATTATTCAATATTGACAGTGTTTCCGTTTTCCCAATTATCGGAAGTAACTTAGACTTTGTTAATAAATTCACAAATATGAAATCCTGATAAGCATTCTGCATACAAACCCGAATGAATATATGGCACATTGAAGTCCGATGTTGTAACTTTGCGCAACATCACAAATCGATATGATTAAATCATGGGGATACCATCTCGCGGGTGATGCGCCACTAGTTAGGCCTTTGAAATAAAAACAAATTTATCAAATGAAAAAAAATCTTTTTATAGCCTTTGAAGGCATCGATGGTAGTGGCAAAAGCACGCAGGTAAAGTTATTGGCCGAATATCTGATACAAAAGGGACATAAAGTGTATACCACCTTTGAGCCTACTGACAGTCGCATCGGTACGATGATCCGCGACATATTCAATCATCGTATGGAAGGGGATCAGCGTGTCATAGCTGCACTGTTTGCCGCGGACCGACTCCATCATTTGCTCAATAATACTGACGGCATACTCAAAAAAATATCCGAAGGTTACACTGTCATCACCGACAGATACTATCTCTCTTCCTATGCTTACCACAGTGTGTATGTAGATATGGATTGGGTGATACAAGCCAACTCCATGAGTGCTGATCTATTAAGACCTGACCTGAACATCTACATCGACATCAGCCCGGAAGTCAGTATGGAACGCCTGCGAAAAGGTAGGGACGCTATGGAAATGTACGAAACCCTCGATCATCAGGTGAAGGTGTATCAGAAATATGAAGAAGCCATGGAAAAAGTAAAAAATAAAGAGCAAATAGTCAGAGTTGCCGGGAGCAGAAGTGTTGAACAAATTGCAAATGATATTAAAGTTTTGATCTATTAATAACGAAAAGTACTCACAAAAAGTTTTTTATAAATCCGAAAGTAAAAATAGAAATATTTTGTTTATCTCAATGGAAGTAAAAAATGAAATTAGAAGTCAGTATAAGAGCGCATTCGCATTGGCGAAGGAGCCGGAGCCACTTTGGAAAAGTGGCAAATGGCATAGTGGAATGATTCAACAGACAGTGGCTGAGTACTATATAATGGAGCCGAAGCCAGTTGGGCAAGGTTTTCAGCAGTTTTTCATTTCTGAGCTGTCAAGCCATCGCGTGAGACGACCATTGTTTCTCTTACACTTAATTGTCAATTTCATTTCTTTGAAAAAGATGATTTTAGATATTGTACAATCACATCTGTAAATCTTTTGTGACCATCCTGCACATAATCAAGATATAAGTCGGGTTCTATCAGTTCGAGTTCCATCAGATGAAACACATCATCGATCATCACACCGTCAATTCTCGCATAGAGAAGGTCTTGGTTGGTATATTGTAGGATTTTATTACAGCTATTGACCAATCGGTCATCAGGAAAATAAGACTTATAAGTACCTCCAAACTGTGATTGAATCCTGAAATCACCATCTTTGGGTGTTTTAATCACTGCATGACTATACCTTTTGTCAAAAAAAACAAGTGAAATTTCTCCTTGTGAAGTGATTTCAGGGATAAACTTCTGAATGATCAAGTCATTATTTTTTCTGATATCTTTGTATACCGTGCTGATGGTATCTACATTACTCACAGAAAAGGACTCTGTAAGATATGCACCTGCTGAAATAGCAGGCTTGATGACTGCTTTTTCGCAGTCTTCCGGCATAAGCATACGAAAATCTGTGTCGTCATCTTTAGAAATAAAAATACCGGGGATGACAGGTATGCCATAAGCTTGCAACTCTTTCAGGTAAAACTTATGTGAGTTCCAAAGAATTGTTTCCAATGCATTGATAGTGATTACATTACGAGACGTCAATTCCTTTAACCAATTGAAAAATTTTTCTTGTTTTGTAAAATAATCCCAAGTATTTCTGAATAGCAAAACATCGTATCTGGTAGAATGGAATGAGGGATTATCCCAAATGACTGCTTCAGCAAAGACGCCACTTTCCTTTAACAAGGGAATGAGTTTTTGATCAGATAATGTCAAATCAGGAAAATCTGCACAAGTAAGAATGCCAACTCGAATCATTTTATTGAAAAATATTGGTTATGTTTATATTTAAAAAAGTTGTTTTAATACAAAATCGACCATGATTGGTCGTTAATTTTAGGTTAATATCTTAGTAATGACAACAAAATGCATAAATTTGTTCGTTTAAAACACTTGTGCAGACCAACCTTTGATACAAAAATGCAAAAACTAACTTACGCTTTTATTCTTGGCATCGTGATTTTTATTTCTATATCATGTTTTTCTCAATCTGATACTGTAAGACTTAAAAATCCGAGCTTTGAAGACAACCCCAAAAGGGGTGGAGAAGCAATGGAAGGTATTTCCGGATGGTTTGACTGCGGTAAGATCAATTTTTCATCAGAAACACCGCCGGATATTCATCCTAATGGTTTTTGGGAAAATAATTTACCCGCTTCAGATAAGAAAACATATCTCGGGATGGTAGTTAGGGATAATAATACTTATGAATCCGTCTCACAAAGGTTGGACACGATGCTTCTGGCTGGTAAATGTTACAAATTCACAATCCATCTGGCCAAAGCAGCAAAATACATTAGCCGAACGCGTACTACCGGGGAAGAAGCAAATTATACTACACCTATAGTTCTGAGAATTTGGGGTGGTTCTGGTTATTGTAATGAAAAAGAATTGTTGGGAGAATCAGACCCTGTAAATAATACCAGCTGGCAAATCAATGCTTTTGAGTTCAAGCCTAAGTCCAATATCAGGTCTATCACCTTTGAAGCATACTACAAGACGCCTACTTTTTTGCCATACAATGGCAATATTCTGGTGGATGGAGCCTCAGATATCATAAGGATTCCATGCCCGGGAGAAACTATTGCTGCTGTTGAAAAGTCAAATCTTCCACCTCATAAACGTAAAAAAACAGTAAATACTGCACCTGACACCGTAACTCCGAAGCGAGAAACTGTAGTGGCCAACAATGTACCTAAAGATTTTAAGCCAAAGGTACTGCAGGAACTCAACAGAAATAGTATCAAACAAGGCCAGACTATAGAAATACGAAATCTGATGTTTCGGGCAGATTCTGCCAAGATAGAAAGTTCTTCATACGATGTGCTCAATGACATTTATGGATTTTTGGTGACAAATAGTGATGTAACCATAGAGATTGGCGGCCATACTAATGGTATTCCGGATGATGAATATTGTGACAGGTTAAGTACAGCCCGAGCAAAAGCAGTTGCTGAGTACCTTGTAGGAAAAGGAGTAAATCCGGCAAAAGTCCAGTTCAAAGGATATGGGAAACGCAAGCCATTGGCAGACAACAAAACCAAATTTGGAAGAGATAAAAACCAAAGGGTTGAAATCAAAATACTCAGCCTGAATACATGATTTATTTTCCTTAAAAAATAAAAAATAAAAAATTACAACTCAAATGTCTGACTTATGATATCGGCTAAAGGAATCAAAAAATCATACGGTGCACTTCATGTACTGAAGGGTATAGATGTCGACATTTCGTCAGGTGAAATTATCAGTATCATTGGTAAATCCGGTGCCGGAAAGAGTACCCTACTTCATATACTCGGCACACTTGACAGGCCCGATACAGGTAGTCTGGTCATCAATGATAAGGAGATAACTCACTATAATGAAAAAGTCCTCGCAGGATTCAGAAATAAGAATATTGGTTTTGTATTTCAATTTCATCATTTGCTTCAGGAATTTTCTGCCCTTGAAAATGTGTGTATTCCCGGATATATCGCAAGACACAACCCATCAACTGTAGAATCAAGGGCAAAAGAACTTCTTAATTACCTCGGACTTGCAGAACGAATGCACCACAAACCCGGTCAGCTATCAGGTGGAGAAGCGCAGAGAGTCGCTATAGCCCGGTCTCTGATCAATAACCCAACCGTAGTGTATGCAGACGAACCTACAGGCAATCTTGATAAGGCAAATTCAGAAAGCTTACACCAACTGATCATGGATTTGAGAAAAGATTTTAACATCACATTTGTCATTGTCACTCATAATGAAGACCTTGCCAGACTAAGTGACAGAATCATCACCCTTGAAGACGGTGTGATCAAAATATAAATGAATTGAAATGAAAGCAATCAATATATTTATTCTTGCAGTTATCATTTTTTATTCTAATATAAGTTTTTCGCGATCTGGAAGAGAAAAAAACCCCATCTATGAAGTGGGAATCACTTACGCAGCATTGGCTGATGCCGGCATTGTTCATTTCGGAATTGATGGAGCTGCATCATATGAATCAGAAAAAGCCCAGATTATTGGGTTAAATGTGGCAAGCACCATCAACCGATGGCTGGAGTTTGAAACAGGTCTTGAGTACGGCAAATACAGATTTAGGGTTGCGCCAAATATTGGTCCCGGAGTGCCTGTAAATTTTTCTTCTGTCAACGCTGAATTATTGACAATACCCGTTACAGTCAGAGCCGTATTTAGAAAATTCTTTTTTATAAATGCCGGAGGTCTGTTAGGGATTCATGTTGCAAATCCCAAAGAACCTTCCAATCAGTCAGGTCTTGGACTTATGGCCGGATTAGGGGCCAGATATTCTTTTAAAAACGGATTAACTCTTATGATCAATCCTTATGTGCGCTTACATGGTCTGCTACGTTTTGGAAAAGCACAAAACGGAGAATACTTGCTCGAAAATGGTATCAGACTTGGTGTAGGGTATAGGTTTTAACTTTTACAAGTTGAAGGACGGTGTATTCGTGTTTATAGCATATTCAATTTTTTTAATAAAAACTACAAACGAGCCAATTGATATAGGTGACACAAATGTTTCTACTTGAAGAATTGGGCGGGTCGTCTCAATCATAGCTTGACAGGATCTTCAGGGAATGAGGGTTGAGGGAATGTATTATGCCTTTCTTACCCCCTGCCCCTAGGTCCGTTGATTTCGTCGTCTCAAGCATGGCTTGAAATGCTCTTCAGGGAATAATGGTTGAAGGGAGCATGACTTTTTTGTGCAATAAATTATACACGCGGCATATTCTACATCGTTGCCTTATTTTTAATATAATAATCAAAGACTTTATTGACTACAGAGACACCTAAACTCTTGTAATCTTTTCTTATTTCCTGCTCTTCATGTCCGATAGCAAGAAATAATCCATCAACAGCTCTGTCGGCCAAAAAATTGCTTAATGACGCATCCACCTTCGTTTTTGCAAATATATTGTAAGCGCTGGCTGCGAGTGGCCAATACGTATTTACTTCTGATATTCCGAGCTCAGTATTCAGTTTTTCCGAATATCTTTTTCTTACCACTGTTTTCATATTGTTTTTGAGTACCTGAGTAGCCGCGTCTTTACCACCTGTCACTATAGAAACTGCATCACCAAAATCAATTTGTTTGATAGATTCCTTGATGATACCTTCACTTTCAGTAAGTACCAACGATGCGACCTTTCCTGTTTGCTGGGTGATTTTGTCTACTTCACTTCCAAGGCCTAATGTTTTGAGACCTTCTATTACAGTGGTGAACTCCGCGGGTAGTGACTTTGTGGGGTCTCCTGCATATAATGCGCTCATCTTTCTGATAGCTTTGAAAGTGCTGCTATTAAGAATTTCCTGCAAAGCCATGACAGTCTCCAATGCTGATGGCTTGATATTTAACTGATTCAGGACGCTGCAGGATGATAAAAACATACTTACGGTCAAGACCAATGGAAGTGAAATTTTCATGATTTTGTAATATTTATTTACACAATAGACGTATTTCTTTTATAAAAGGTACATATACAAAGATTAATAAAATCATAAATATATATTAAAGCGGATGATATATGTTTTGCCCATATAAAACATTTAAAGAATAATGTGTGTTTATAACGATCAAAAGGTAAAGAAAAATTACCTTTGCGGGTTATAAAATCATTCAATTAAACAATAATAATACCATGGGATGCAGTAGTTGTAGTATTGATTCAAATGGTACTCCCAGAGGCTGCGGAGACAAAGGACATTGTACTTCAGGTAGTTGTAACAAACATAACACTTATGACTGGATCAGTTCAAAAGAAATGTTTGATCCTACTGCATACCATATAGCTGAAATAAGTTTCAAAAAAGGATCACATAAAGAGTTTTTTATCAACGACCCTTCTACCAGAACAGAAACAGGTGATATGGTTGTCGTAGAGACGGTGAGTGGCTATGATGTCGGGCGTATTTCTTTATCCGGTGAGTTAGTCAGACTCCAGATGAAAAAAAGACATACCACTGAAGAGAGAGTCTCACTGAAAGTGATCAGAAAAGCCAATGAAAGAGACCTTGAAAAACTCGAAGAAGCCAGACAACTGGAAAAGGAAACCATGGTCAGGGCCAGAGTGATAGCCAGAACTTTAGGGCTGGATATGAAGCTCGGAGATGTAGAGTATCAGGGCGATAAGAAGAAAGCCACCTTTTATTACACTGCTGAAGGTCGGGTAGACTTCAGGGAGTTGGTAAAAGAATATGCCAGAGAATTTAAGGTAAAGATAGAAATGCGCCAGATAGGTGCAAGGCAGGAATCAGCTCGTATCGGTGGTATAGGATCATGCGGAAGAGAGTTGTGTTGTTCTACCTGGTTATCTGATTTTAAATCCGTAAATACAGCTGCTGCCAGATATCAGAATATTGCTATCAATCAGTCAAAACTTTCAGGTCAGTGTGGCAGATTGAAGTGTTGTCTCAATTATGAACTGGATACATACCTTGATGCACTTGAAGATTTTCCTGAAAATGCAGATATACTGAAAACCAAACAAGGGTCAATGGTGCTCATTAAAACCGATATCTTCAAAGGATTGCTTTACTACACTTATGAAAATAATGATAAGCTGAGGGGAACTATAGTGTCAGTTTCCACACGTAGGGCAAAAGAAGTCAAAGAACTCAACAACAAAAATATTATACCAAATGAACTTTCTTCTGAAGCGGCAAACAATCCGGTGATTGTTAATCCTGATGATGAGAATGCAGAGCATGGATATGAGGATGTCACTGGCCAGATTGAATTAAGGAATGATCCTCGAAAAAAGAAAAAGAAACCAAAGTACAAGGATGAAAAAAGAGGTAATAACCCCAATCAAATAAGACAATCACCAAAAGCAAATGAAGGGAATGCTCAATCAGGTGACATCAAAAGTGTACCACCTGAAAGTAGGAGAGACCAGGTGAAGCCACAACAAAACAATGTTGTACGGCAAGGTCCTCCAAAAAGCACTGGTGATAACCGATAACGTCAATTCTGTTGGGCCCAATCAGGAAACAAGTAACAGACCTGAAGGAACCAATAAAAAAAAGAAAAAATTTTTCAGAAAAAACCCTAACAACAGGCAAGGGTGAATGATAGATTTTGTATGATGCATCAGAATATAGAAATGCCTCATTAAGTCAAATGCTAACAACTATTTAACCATATGAAGTACGATATTGTAGTGATTGGTTCTGGCCCCGGAGGATATGTAGGAGCCATAAGAGCAGCTCAATTAGGGAAGAAAGTAGCTATAATAGAAAAATATAGTACCCTTGGAGGTACATGTCTTAACGTGGGATGTATCCCATCCAAGGCACTATTAGACAGTTCTGAGCATTTTCACAATGCTAAAGAAAGATTCGGAGACCACGGTATCGAGGTTCCATCTCTTAAGATCAATATGCAGCAGATGATCAAAAGAAAAAACGAAGTCGTCGAGCAAACATGCAAAGGCATCGATTTTCTGATGAAAAAAAACAAAATTGATGTCTATACAGGAGTCGGAGCATTTGTAACTCAAAATGTAATTTCGGTAACTAATGGTGAAGGCACAACAGAAATACATACTGAAAAAATCATCATTGCTACTGGTTCAAAACCCATAACTCCGGATATTTTTCATTATGATAAAAACAGAGTCATCACATCCACAGAAGCACTCAATATAGATAAAGTGCCCGCAAAAATGGTGGTAGTTGGAGGTGGTGTGATTGGTCTGGAATTAGGATCTGTCTTTGCCCGCTTAGGTACATCAGTAGAAGTAGTGGAGTATATGGACAGAATCATACCGTCGATGGACACTGACTGTAGTAAAGAACTTATGCGCACCTCAAAAATTGGGTATGACCTTTCATTTGGGCCATAGAGTGACAGGAGTGAAGGCTTCAAAATCATCCTGCACCGTTACAGTCAGTAAAAAGGACAGCAGTGAATCATTTGATATAAAGGCGGATTATTGTCTTGTTGCTATAGGAAGAAAACCTTATACTGATGGATTGAATTTAGCATCAGTCGGTATTCAGACTGACGATAAAGGCAGAATCCAGGTCAATGAACATCTGGAAACCTCAGTACCCGGCATATTTGCAATAGGTGACGTGGTCAGGGGTGCTATGTTGGCACACAAAGCTGAAGAAGAGGGTGTACTGGTTGCAGAATATATCGCAGGCGGAAAGCCACATATTGATTACAATCTCATACCAGGTGTCGTATATACATGGCCGGAAGTCGCAGCAGTCGGCAAGACCGAAGATGAATTGAAAAACGCTGGTATTCCATATAAGATTGGAAAATTTCCATTCAAGGCACTAGGAAGAGCAAGGGCAAGCATGGATACAGATGGCATGGTCAAAGTGATAGCTCATCAAGATACTGACGAAATTCTGGGAGTACATATGGTAGGCCCTCGGGTTGCTGATGTCATCATGGAGGCTGTTGCTCTAATGGAATTCAGGGCAAGTGCTGAGGATATGTCCAGAATATCCCATCCCCACCCTACCTATACTGAAGCCGTTAAAGAAGCTGCCATGGCTGCCACAGCAAACAGACCCATTCATATCTGATTTTTCGGTTTGACTTGAACCAATATTTTTTCATACTTGTTTAATGTATGTTTTGAATTGGTCTCATTGGTCAGAAATCTATAAGTATTTATATGAATTGCAGGATTGAATTAAATTTGTGTTTTATGCATATTAAACCATATTTGACAGTCATTTTGTTCTTTTGCTTTTTTGATCTCACAGCTCAAAAAGGTAGTTTAAGTATTGTTGTGGATAAGGATACTATGTATGAAAACGAAGTAGTCAAGGTAGAACTCCTCCTGGAAAATACTCAGGGTAGTTACTCACCACCGACATTTGAAGGTTTCCGAATAGTTGGAGGACCCAATACATCTTCTTCTTTTACTATGATCAATGGGGTAGTCAGTCAGAAAAAATCTTATACTTATCTGCTATTGCCGGAGTGGACAGGCGATATTACCATAGGGACCGCCAGCCTTCAAACAGAAACTGAAGAAATCAAAACAGCACCGGTCAAAATTTTTGTTTTAAAAGGTTCAGGAAGATCAGAAAAGTCATCTTTCAATAAACGATTTAAATCCGATCAGCTTCCCGAGAGTGACACCACCGGAAAATCGAATACTAAAAAAAGAGTGTTGAAAAAGATCTGATTATGAAAAACAGCAGATTGATTTTATTTTCTTTACACCTGTATCTACTATCAGGCATTGGGTTGGTCCTTTGTGCTCAGGATTCAAGATTTTTTATGGAGACGGACAGAACAGAGATAGCCGAAGGAGAAACCTTTATTCTGGACATTGTCCTTGAAAACATGAATGGAAAAAACCTTCAGCTTCCCGATCTAGCCCCATTCAGAGTAGTACAAGGACCTTCGACTTCATCATCTGTCACTATCATCAATGGTAAACGTTCCGGAACCCAGTCTTATCAATACTTACTGTTGGCTGCTAAAAAAGGTAAATTTACTATCGGTTCGGCTACTATCCAATCAAATGGTAAAACCATCAAATCCAATACTTTATCCATTGATGTGACCGGACAAAGTAAGGCTAACTCAAATTTGCCGGGCAATATCTCATCAGAAACGTTTGTGAGGTTGGAATTAAAAGATGATAATGCCTATGTGGGCCAGCAGATCATACTCAACCTTGTGCTGTATACACGTACCAATATTGAGTCTTTTCAGTTACTCAACGAACCTTTATTTGATGGCTTCTTTTCCCAAGCGATCAATGATATCAGAGATCAACCTCATACTGTCAATATAAAGGGCAAAGAATACTACTCTCAGGTCGTAAGGCGATGGGCCTTATTTCCGCAGAAAACAGGACTTTATAATTTGGGACCGGTAAACTGTAATCTCGATATTGCTGTGGAAAACGGTCAGTCATCCTTCTTTTTCAGGGATACGAGACAAGAAACAGTGTTAAGTAATACTTTAAAATGTAGAGTACAGAGCCTGCCATCTCCTGCTCCCCCATCATTTACAGGTGCGGTTGGAAATTTTACAATGAATGCTCAAATAAAAAAGTCGACAGTTGTCACCGGTGAAGGTGTTACAATCAGCTTGCAGATCGAAGGTGACGGTGATTCAAGGATTGTACAGGCCCCTGCATTTGAATTGCCTTATGGATTTGAACAATATAGTCCTTCCTTGCTCAAGGATGAAACGTATCAAAGAGGCGATAAAATCATGATGAAAAAAGAGTATGATTACATATTGGTACCATCTGTAGATTCTACTTTCAATATTACTCCCATATTTTCGTATTTTGATTTAAATAGTGCCTCATACAAAACTATTCAGTCACCACCGTTCACAATAAATGTGGTAAAAGGCGATGCAAAGAACAATTTACAAAAAGAAAATAGTCAGACCAATCTCGTGAATGAACCATCTTCTGATAACCATCTCATGCCGATGGATCGACTTTTTTTTGGCTCAAAATGGTATTTCCTCATTTTATCAGGTATTATATTGTCATTTTTGTTTGCGGCGTATTTTAAGTATTTTAAAAAGCAAAAGAAACTGTCTAAAAATGACGACCGTATGGCAATATCTGATTTTGCAAAAGAAAGTTTATCAACTGCAGCCTCGCATATTTCAAAGAACCAACCTGAGCTATTTTATCACGCGATCTCAACGGCAACCACAGTCTACCTCCGAAAGAAATTTAATTTGCCCGATATTACTCATGATCAAGATACAGCATTCAAACTTCTTAGTGATCATGGAGTTCCTGAAAATTTAATTGCCGGTTATAAATCAATTCAGAATGAGTGTGAGCTGGCTAAATATGCCGGGGTGTATAGTAGTAATATGACGGAAATATTAAATAAAGCAGAAGAATGGATGGCAGAGATGGAAAAGCTCAATTCCGTATAAAAATTTGAAGCGGATCATTTAATCTAGTTGAAATCGTAATCAAAACTAAAGTTTATGTAACTACCTACTCAGGTATAAAAAGCATAAAGCCTATATTTTACAGACATTCTATTTATCATATATAGACTTTAACAAAGCCAAAACAAATGATTTGAATGGCAAGACTAAGTATAGTGAATGCTCTTACAATGCTAATATAGAGCTGAAGTTGATGTCAATCGAATCGAGTTTTCATTATTTTTAGAGTTGTCGAACTCGCGTTTTGCATGAAAAGAGTATGTTTGTGCTTTTTATTCCATTCTTAAGCGGCGATATGCTTTCTAAAATCAATCAAGGCTGGCAAATCATAAAGGACTCACTTAAAGGAGAGGAGCGGGACTATACACAAGGGAGTATAAAGACTGCGATTTTTCTTTTGGCCATTCCTATGATTTTGGAGTTAAGTCTTGAGAGTGTTTTTGCTTTGGTGGATATATTTTTTGTGGGTAAGTTGGGGAGTAATGCCATTGCCATTGTTGGTTTTACAGAATCACTTATTACTTTGGTGTATTCTGTTGCCATAGGTTTGAGTACTGCCGCTACAGCAGTTATTGCAAGGCGCATAGGCGAAAAAAATACGGAAGGTGCATCCAAGGCTTCGGTTCAGGCGATCATCATATCTATATTTATTTCCATCATTTTGGGCATCTCAGGATGGATTTATGCTGATAAACTTCTCACATTTATCGGTGCTTCTGAAGATGTCATCCGCGAAGGTCACATGTTTACAAAAATCATGTTTGGTTTTAATATAGTCATCGTCCTTATCTTTTTGATCAATGGTATCTTCAGAGGAGCGGGCAATGCGGCATTAGCGATGAGAAGCTTATGGATAGCAAGTATTTTAAATATCATTCTGGACCCTTTACTGATTTATGGCATAGGCACCTGGAATGGTTGGGGAATTGAAGGGGCAGCCATTGCAACTTGTATCGGTCGTGGTAGCGGAGTGGTATATCAGTTGTATCATCTCTTTGGTGGTAGTGGAGTCATCAGGATCAGATGGTCTGATGTTGTGCCTGATTTTGATGTCATAAGATCCATGATAAAACTGGCGTGGCCTGCTACTTTTCAGTTTATCATAGCTTCGGGTAGCTGGATCATACTTACCAGACTTGTAGCTGAAGAGGGAGGAACGGATGCCTCGGCAGGATATCAGATAGCAATTAGAAACGTCGTATTTTTCATCCTGCCTGCCTGGGGATTATCTAATGCTGCAGCCACGCTTACAGGTCAGAATTTAGGTGCCGGAAGTCCTGAACGAGCTGAAAAAAGTGTGATGCTGGCTATGAAGTACAACGCAATCTTTATGGCATTTGTCAGTCTGATTTTTATATTTTTATCACGACCCATCATTGGATTTTTTACACAAGATGCAGATGTAGTAAATATAGGTGTCAGGGCACTTCAAATCATAGGATCAGGTTTTATCTTCTATGGAATCGGAATGGTGCTGATTCAGGCACTCAATGGTGCAGGAGACACTTCCACACCCACATGGATCAATTTTGTTGGATTTTGGATGATACAGATCCCTATGGCATATCTTATACAGTATTACACAGATTTTGGTTTAGATGGGATATTTGCTGCAGTACCCATCGCAGAAACCATGATTGCTATCGTGGCATACATAGTCTTCAAACGAGGAGCATGGAAAACTGTAAAAGTCTGATATGAATGGCTGGAATATTAGAGTATGTTTAAATTTGTATGTTTGAGTGAAAGTGAGAAAATTTTATTTTGGACAAGGCATATTTTGCAGTCGTAGCCGGAAGTTCAAGCGTAGCTTGACGCGGTACGGCAAAAAATATAACGAAGGCTAAAATAAAATTTGCCACTTGGAGCCAAATGATAAAAGTTTAAACATACTCTTAAAATCAGTTAGAAGGATATGAACAATAAGAAGACCAACCAAGATTAAAAGCGACGATTACTTTCGACTAAATTCCTAAAAATTTAACCATAACATAACACTAAAATTACCCTTGCCGGTATTATATTTTTTTCCTTGGTTTAGTAAAGGGCTTTTTATTCTTTTGGGGTTGATTTTGATTCTGATTCTGGCTTGGATTTCGGCTTTTATATCTGTTTTTACCATCTTTAAAGGTATTCACATTGGATGGAGAAGTTCCTTTGGTTACTACCTGAATGGTGTGATCTTCATGTACAGAAAGTTTATTGCCTGACATGACCGAAAGGTCAGAAATAATGATATCATCGCTCACAAAATGTTCTTTATTCCACGTGCGATATGACAATTTCATATAGGATAGAATGGTTTCGACAAATCCTTGTTTGATAGGTCCTTCTTCCATTTTGAGTGCCTTGTCTATCATAATACGGATATTGTGTCCATAATGCCTCCAATTGAATTCATGTTGAGGATACGGTACTGTTGATGGTCTGAAAGTATTATCTTCTTCAGTAGGAATCCCACCATATGGATTGTCAACATCAATATCATAATCTGCCATCTTAAACATATGTCTCCACAATTTTTGTTTATATTCAAGGACATTTTTTGTTTGTGGATTGAGTTGATTGATTATTTCCACAATTTCTTCTATTGCTGCCTGTCTTTCAGCTTTGGTTTCAAGGGTTTTGGCATAACTGATCAATTTCTGAACCGATCTGCCATACTCTGAAAACTTTAATTTTTCTCTTGTTGAGTTATATTCCAGGCTTAATGACTTTTTCATTATGATTACTTTTTCTTATGATATTATTCTACAGTCACAGATTTTGCAAGATTGCGGGGTTGATCCACATCACACCCTCTGAGTACTGCTATATGGTAGGCCAGTAATTGAAGTGGTATTACTGATAAAAGTGGCGAAAGTGGTTCTTCTGTTTCGGGGATTTCTATGGTATAGTCCGACATTTCTTTTATCTTAGTATCACCTTCCGTTACTATGGAGATTACTATGGCTTTTCTTGCTTTGACTTCCTGAACGTTGCTGACAATTTTGTCGTATGCCGACATGTTGGTAGCTATGATGATCACAGGCATATTTTCATCGATTAAAGCAATCGGACCATGTTTCATTTCAGCAGCCGGATATCCTTCTGCATGAATATAGGAGATTTCCTTTAATTTCAGCGCGCCTTCCAAAGCCACCGGAAAATTGTACCCTCTGCCAAGGTACAAAGCATTGGACACATCTTTTATTTCATGTGCTATATACTTTATCTTTTCATTCGATTGCAATACTTTTTCTACTTTATCAGGTATAGATTCCAGCGCATAAGCCAGTTGCCTGAAATAATCTTCCGAGATAGTGCCTCTCCGGTGCCCCAGATTTAAGGCCATCAAGGTCAGGACTGTGAGTTGTGATGTAAATGCTTTTGTTGAAGCTACCCCAATTTCAGGACCTGCATGGGTATAAGATCCGCAATGAGTGAATCTGGCGATGGAAGAACCTATCACATTGACAATTCCATATAGCAAGGCTCCTTTTTCTTTTGCCATTTCGAGCGCAGCAAGTGTATCTGCAGTCTCTCCTGATTGAGAGATAGCTATGACGACATCATCAGCGTTAATGATAGGATTTCTATATCTCAGTTCCGAAGCGTACTCTACTTCTACAGGAATTCTCGCAAGCTCCTCAAATATATACTCGGCAACCAGTGCTGAATGCCACGACGTACCGCAAGCTGCAAAAATGATACGTTTTGCATTTACGATTCTGTTGATATACTGTTGCATTCCTCCTACCAATACCCATCCGTCATGTGCATTGATACGTCCTCTCATACTCTCGCGAATAGTAGTGGGTTGCTGATATATCTCTTTTAGCATGAAGTGGCTGTACCCTTCTTTTTCCAATTCTTCAATTTTCAAATCCAGCTCTTGGATTTCGTGTTCCTGGACTTCATTCTTGAGATTAGTTACTTCATAGTTTCCATTTGAATGAATAGTTACGATTTCTTCGTCATTCAGATAGATGACTTTGTTGGTATATTTGATGATAGGCGATGCGTCCGATGCCAGAAAGTATTCTCCATTACCTATGCCCATGACCAGGGGACTTGATTTTCTGGCACCTATCAAGACATCAGGATTATTTCTATCCATGACCACGATCGCATAAGCACCTACTGCTTTTTCCAGTGCCAATCTGACTGCTTCTGTGATATCTAAATTTCCTTTTTTTTGATATTCTTCTATCAGATGGACCAAAACTTCAGTATCAGTTTCGCTGATAAAAGTATGACCTCGTTCAGTCAGGGCTTTCTTAAGCGTGCTGTAATTTTCAATAATACCATTGTGTATGATGGCCAGACGACCATTTCCGGAAAGATGAGGGTGTGCATTGATATCATCAGGTTTGCCATGAGTTGCCCATCGCGTGTGTCCGATTCCCATAGTGCCTGATACATCTTTCTCTTTAGCAGCTGCTTCCAGCTTAGAGACCTTTCCTTTTTTCTTTACTGTTTTTATGCCATGGTCCAATATTGAAATACCGGCACTGTCATATCCTCTGTATTCGAGTCTTTTCAAACCTTCCAGAATGATCGAAAATGCTTGCTGATGGCCGATATAAGCAACGATTCCACACATGATTTTTAGTTTTTTGTATGGGTCACCCTGAGTTTTATAGGATACAACCCATGTTTTCCACCATAGAGGATTGCTCTCTGAGCAACTTCTGATTCTGTCAATATACCCAGATAAAGATCAGGACTGTGATTCTTATCTTTCAATACACTTTTAATATGATTAGTGATATTCATTGTGTATTTATGAACAGTAGTACGATTGTCAAGGCTTCCGCCAAATACCGGTGCAAAATTAGTATTGGAGTTGACCAATTGATCTATGTCAGGTATTAAAGCCAATCTTCCATTACTTAGTTTATATGCTGCAGTTATCTGAGAAGGCGGACTGTTATAAAATTCTTTGCCGGTTGGTTCTGCGATGTAAACGGTGAGCTCTGCTTTGTTGATTTGTTTATCAGAAAGTTTGTTTAAGTCTTTTATCCTGATGACTGTTTTTGATCCACCCATCGGTTGCAGATAGGTAAGACCATTGGCCAAAGATGTATCTCTCAAAACATTTGCTAGCTGACTTCCGGATGTGTTATGGACAAACCGGTTAATAGTAGCATAATTAATAAAGTATTCGTACGTCTTTCTTAATGTTGTATCTCCTGAAGCAACACTATAGTACATAGTAAGTTTATTTAGAGAACCCTGTGCATTCAATCCACTATTAGACAGATTAAATCCGTATAAAAATGAGTTATTGTCAGTAGGGGTAGAAGTTATTTTAAAGCCTTTCATAAAATCAACAAAGGCTGTATCGTTTTTTCCCGCTTCTACATTGGTTATAAGCCCCATTCCGAACCCATCATTGAGTCTGATCCTGAGATGCGGTGCCTGTTTTATGGGATTCTTGGTAATATGGTCTGTGATAGACACAGAGTCTTTTATATTGATACCCTTGGATTGAGAGGCTATGGATCGGGAAGAAACGGTGAAGTTTACATCAGAATAAAAAGTATCTCTTTCAGAATAACTATTTTCTGATTGAAAAACTTCTATTTGCTGATTGCCGGTCGTATTGCCATAAATAGCCGTAGAGTCATATTGCAATGTAAGCACCAGAGAGTCAAATTTCAGCCTGACTTCGGTATGATAATTTGGCTTTACTGTTCCCATCTGAAATTTCAAAAAAAGTTCAGCACTTGTTTTGCCAAAAAGAGGATCATTCATTTGCCCCAGATAATACAGACGGGAATCTACATTGGGTCTGTGAGTCACTACTCTTTCCCCGGGTATAGTAGCAGTGGTGATGTCAAATGAATCTATGACTCCAATATTGATTTTTTGATCATCCAGTAAGTCATTTCCAACGGTAAGGGGATCCTGGCATCCCGAATTTAAAATAAACAATACAGCGATCAATATCCAAATCTGCTGAAAATATAATTTTTGAAGCATGCTCCCGATTATTTTTCTTGGTCTTCCAATAGTGTGTTATAAAAATTTACTGACAACTGCGCTGTTTCGTCAACTTCCGAAGAACTGGTTTGAAAAGGCAGATTGTTTTCCTGTCCATATTGTATAACGAGGTCATTGGCTGATTCGCTTCCTGCAATGATGGCATCTGCATTTTTTATTGCACCGAGATTTAAATTTATCATATCTCCTTCTCTGAAATCGACAAGATCTTCTGATTCAAGATCATTGATTGCGGCCAAATTCAGAAACTTAAGATCAAAGCTAGGACTCAGATCCTGGTCATACATGGTATAAATGATTTTTGCATTGCTAAAAACAGGGTCATTGCGATATGCTTTTTTCATATACAGCGGTATCAGGCTTGTTATCTGGCCATGCAAATGTACGATATCAGGTGACCATCCAAATTTTTTAACAGTTTCCATCACACCTTTGCAAAAAAACACAAATCTCTCCTGATTATCTGTAAATGTTACCTTATCGTCATCTTCAAATACTGACTTTCTTTTAAAAAACTCTTCATTGTCCAAAAAGTACACCTGAAGTCTGGCACCCGGAAGAGAGGCTACTTTAATGATCAGCGGGTAATCTTCGTCATCAACGATGATGTTCATCCCTGATAATCTAACCACTTCATGCAGTCTGTGCCTTCTTTCGTTGATGATGCCAAATTTTGGCATCAGTATCCTGAATTCATAATCATTTGCTGCAAAGTGTGGAATTCTCCTCGCTATGTCAGAAATAATCGAAATTTCAGTGTAAGGGTTGAGTTCCTGAGTTACGAACAATACCTTTTTCCTGCTCATAAGGAAGTTTGTTATCTAAAGAAGTTTTATAAAAAGTGTGCAAAGATAATACAAATTTCAGGATAAATTTATTAAAATGAAGTTAAAAAATTAAAATATACTGAAAATCAACAAAATACAGAGACCGAAGTTGGTTAAAAGTGCTCAGAATTACTAATTAACAATGAAATCTTGTGCGTGCTTAAAATAGAAAAGTCAAATAAGAAGCCTAAATTTCAACTTTCTTAAAATAAATCAGCTCATTACAGTTTTCTGCTCTGAATATCTTTTTTGCGGTATTTCGGATATCTTCAGCTGTCAATTTTTGATATCTTGCAGCTTCTTCATTGATAAAACCTGCATCTCCCAAAGTCTCAAAATATGCGAGACTAATCGCTTTGTTGAGCACACTGATCTCAGAGAAAATAAGGCTGCTTTCAAGGCTGTTTTTAAGCTTGGTGAGCTCTCTTTCTGATAGATTTTCTTCCATGAGCAATCTGAGTTCTCTATCTATGGCTTCAGAAGCTTGCTCTATGCTCACATCTGGCATTGTTTTTCCTTCAATGATGAACAGTCCCGGATCAGATGACCCTGATATATATGCATCGATGGTGCTGAAAAGTTGCTGCTCTTTGTATAGTTTTTGATAAAATCTGGATGAACGGCCATTGGCCAATATATCAGATATAAGGTCACAGATAAAATACTCATCTGAAAGCCTTCCATCCATATGATAGGCTCTGTAAATAGCGTCATGGGGTATTATATCCTGCCGGATGATTTTTTTTCTTGATGCTATTTGTTTGGGTTCTTGCGGAAGTAGTTTTTTTTGATTTTTACCCGGGGGGATACTTCCAAACCATTTGTTTGCCAGAAAAAAGCCTTCCGCCGATGTAATATTTCCGGCTATTACTAAAACAGCATTATCGGGTCTGTAAAACTGGTAAAAAAAGGTTTTGACGTCTTCGATGGTTGCATTGGCAATATGATTCATTTCTCTGCCTATAGTAGGCCATTGATATGGGTGTTTCGTATACGACAACTCACTCAGATGGTGCCACATATCTCCATATGGTTCGTTCAGACAAGTTTCTTTAAACTCTTCAATAACCACTTTTTTCTGAGTATTCAGCGATTTTTTACTGAAACGGAGTTGCAGCATCCGGTCTGATTCAAGCCAAAGTGCAGTTTCAATATTTTGAGCAGGAACCAATTCATAAAAATTGGTAATATCACTATTGGTAAAAGCATTATTCTCTCCGCCAGCTTCCTGTATCGGTGTATCAAAATCCGGAATATTGACGGACCCTCCAAACATAAGGTGCTCAAAAAGATGTGCAAATCCTGTTTTTTCATCATCTTCATCCTTGGATCCTACATTGTATGCTACATTTACAGCTACCATAGGAGTAGATGGATCTTCGTGGATGATCACTATCAAACCATTATCTAATACCTTTTTCTCAAACGCGATCATCATCTTGCTTTTTATTTGCTTTTGTATTTTTTTGTCCTTCTACTACTATCACGATTTCACCTTTTGGCGGATGATTTTTATAATACAAGATGGAGTCCCCGACGGGCAACGTATTGAATTCTTCATATTTTTTACTGATTTCCCGGGCTACACACACCATTCTGTTATCTCCGAGGTATTCCTTGATTTCTTCAAGACACTTTATCAGCCGGTGCGGAGATTCATATAGAATGATAGTGACATCAAGGGTGGCCAAATATTTCAACCTGGTCTGTCTTCCTTTTTTATGCGGCAAAAATCCTTCAAAATAAAACTTATCTGTCGTCATCCCTGATGACACCAAAGCAGGCACAAATGCAGTGGCACCCGGCAGACAACTTACTTTTATTCCATCATTGACACATGCACGGACCAGTAGAAATCCCGGGTCCGATATACCGGGGGTACCTGCATCTGAAATAAGGGCAATATTTTTCCCCTGTCGGAGATGGTCTATGATATTGGTCAGTGCCCGATGCTCGTTGAATGCATGAAATGCCCATAGTGGTCTGTCTATCAAAAAATGTTTGAGCAGGACACCACTAGTTCTGGTATCTTCTGATAGTATCACATCACAGCTTTTCAGCACAGTGATGGCCCTGAAAGTCATATCTTCAAGATTGCCCACAGGGGTAGGAACTATATACAGCATGTTGATAAATAAGAACTATTATAATCAATCATCTCTATTTCGCGGTTTTATCGATGCACAAAAGTAATGATTACCTTTTTAGAAAGGATAAAAACATTAAAATTCCGTTAAAATCATACTTTTGTTGTCAAAATGATATCCGGTTGCTGTCTTATAGGCAACTGTTGTAAGTTTTGATCGTTATTATGATGTTAAGAAGTTAATCCAAATGGAGCAGTATAAACCAAAGCTGAATGTTTACCGTATATTATTAACTAGCATCACACTGATATGTGGATGTACTATCTATGGTCAGGTACTGAATGACAATTGTCAGTTTGCCACGGCTATTCCTTCTTCCAACAATTATTGTTCTGTAGATGGTCAGTTTAGTAATACAGGCGCTAAAGCAGATCCTGTTTTTCCAAATACCTGTGTACAACTTTTATGGCAAAATGGAGTCTGGTTTAGTTTTGTTCCCAAAAAACCTGCCGCTTTAATAAGAGTATTTGGATCTGGTCAGGGAGGTACTATCAGAAACCCTAAAATTGTAGTGTTTCAAAGATGCGGTGTATATTTGCAATGTTCTCCCGGTAAAACAATAGGCAATGATGAATTACTCATTGATAATCTCAATATTGGCCAGACATATTATTTTATGATCGAATCACCCGTTGGTGGTGAAGGTACATTTAAATTGTGTGTAAATGACTTCACTCCGGTACCCTCACCAGAAGCGGATTGTAGTCAAGCAGTTGTACTTTGTGACAAATCTTCATTTTCAGTACAAAGTCTTACCGGGATTGGAAATGACAGAAATGAAATTGAAGCCGGCAACTGTATGGAAGCTGAATTTCAATCCGCTTGGTATAAGTGGACTTGCGATGTAGCCGGTCCTCTGACTTTTACACTTACTCCAAACAATCATCGGGATAGAAACACGATTTCTGATGATCTTGACTTTGCATTGTATGAATTGCCCAATGGCATCAATGATTGCAGAACAAAACGATTAATAAGATGTATGGCATCCGGCGCAAATGGTACAGCAGGTGCGACCGATCCCTTATCAACATGGATCAACTGCAATGGCCCAACTGGACTTATGGTTGGCGATAATGACATTTCTGAAGCTCCCGGTTGCCAATCAGGAAACAATAACTTTGTGTCTGCACTCAATATGGAAGTGGGTAAGTCTTACGTATTGGTAATAAATAATTACAGCAGATCAGGCTTAGGATTTGGCATCCAATTTGGAGGAACCGGAACATTTCTTGGGCCTAAGCCTGATTTTGACATCAATGCTAATCTAGCATTTGAATGTGATAAATCTATCGTATTTACTGATAAGTCTACTTCATCTACAGATCCTATAATCACATATACATGGAATATGGGTGACAGAGCTGTACCTGACAGACAAACAGGAAAGGGTCCTCATAACACCACTTACCAATCTTTTGGTGATAAGATTGCGGCTCTGACTGTAGAAACATCGCGAGGATGTGTAGTCACCAAAATCAAGGAATTTTTTGTTCAGCCGTGCTGCAAAGATACAAGTACCTTGCGTCTCAATGCTGCAAAAGTGGATTTAAGGTGCTATGATATTCCGGAGGGTTCGATACTGGCTCAGCCTACCGGAGGTGCACCTGATTACAGATTCATGCTCAACAATGGCGCATTTACCGTCAACCCTATGTTTTCAAGGTTAGATACTGGTATATATAGTTTGATTGTTCAGGACTCCAAAGGCTGTGCTGATACATTGATACGATCTATCACAGAGCCTCCTGAGATATTTATTGATGCCGGTGATGACCAGACTATTGAATTTGGAGATTCTACCAGACTAAATGGTTCATATGTTTCTTTCAATGGAAAGGACACTCTTATATGGACACCAGCAGCTGACTTTCGGATCAACGGCATCACTGATCCCGAAGTATTTCCTAAAGATAACACCACTTATTTTTTTACGCTAACGGATAAAAACGGGTGTAAAAAACAAGATACTGTTCTCATTCGTGTCAATAAAAATTATATGATTCATGCGCCCAATATCTTTTCGCCCAATAGATCAGGAACTAATGAATTTTTCAATATATGGACAACTCGTGGTGTGAAGTATGTTGAGCTGCTGGAAGTCTATGATCGGTGGGGCAATCTGGTCTATCAGGGAAAAGATGTCAAAGCACCAATCTCAGGTACGCTGATCACAAATGATATTAACAGCGGTTGGGATGGCAAGGTAAAGAGAAAGGATAGTAACGAGACTGACACTGGTCCGGATGCTGTGACAGGAGTTTACGCTTGGAGAGCGCGTGTAAGGTTTATAGATGATGAAGTGAAAAATTTTGCAGGTGACTTAACTTTAGTCCGATAATGAAGTATGTAGTAAAAACCGCCTTTTTACTTGGTTTGACCATGCTTTCATTGTATTCATGTAGCAACAAACCCCAAGAAATTGACGAACTCCTTGCCGCGGACATCCGTTCCGGAATCGAAAGAGGAAAAAATATTCGTATCATATACAGTGACTCTGCCGTGGTCAAAGTCATCATCCATGCCCCTGTAATGGAAAGATACAACGAGCCCGGCAACTCAAAAGATGTATTTCCCAAAGGTATTTTACTTGAGTTTCTTGAAAAAAATAAGGTGGTCAAAAGCTGGATAAAAGCGGAGTCAGCTGTGAGAGATGATAAAATCAAAAAAATCATAGCCAAAGGAAATGTCACATGTTATGATAATGAAAATAAAAAAATTGAAACATCAGAATTGATATTTGATGAAATAGAACGCATAGTATACACTGAAAAACTGGTGCGTATCACCAATCCAATTAAGGGAGATACTACCTATGGCTTTGGATTTAAAGCAAATCAGGATTTTACACGTTTTGAAATCAAGAAAAAAGTGCAGGGAAAAATAAATGTGTCTGAAATAGTTCCGGTACTGGATTGACAATAAAAAATAAACTGCAATTTCTCCAATATAAACCCCAACATAACTAACTTTGCACCGAAATAAACAGTTATGTTCATTACTATTGTGCTTGTTTTGGTCACTATTATCCTGTCTGCCTTCTTTTCAGGATCAGAGATCGCCTACCTATCTGCTAATAGACTCGGGATCGAAGTATTAAAAAACAAAGGGTCAAAACGTGGTCAGATTCTGACCAACCTATACAAAGATCCCAAATCATTTTTAAGCACTATGTTAGTTGGAAACAATATAGTCTTAGTGCTTTATACGATGCTGCTCAGTTCCATTATTTCTCCTTTGATTACGATGATCATACCGGGTAGTGTATTTGCAGTCACATTTATCACAACTATCATTCTCACGATCATCATATTGATATTAGGTGAGTTTATTCCTAAAACGATATTCAGGCTATATGCCAATGAACTGATTTACAGACTTGCGCCACCTCTTAAATTTTTCAGTTGGATACTATTGGTACCCAGTTGGATCCTTACTAAAATATCCAATCTGATCATACGGGTCGTTTTCGGCAAAGTTCAGACCGATGACGGAAATAACATTACCAAACTGGATCTTGAACACTATATCAATACCAATGTAAATGAAGAAAAAGAAATTGATAAAGAGATTTTGACCAATGCCCTTAACCTGAATCAACTCAGGGTCAGAGACTGTATGGTACCTAGAAATGAAATTGTCTTTGTTGATAAAAATGACGACCTCAATACGGTAAAAGAAGTCTTTGTCAACTCAAAACATTTGCGCCTCATTGTAGCTGATGGTGATGTTGAAAATATCATTGGGTACTTCCATCATCAGCAACTATTTAAAAATATCACATCGCTCAAAAGAAATATCATGGACCTGGACTTTGTCCCTGATGTGATGAATGTGCAGGATCTGATGTATAAATTTATCAAAGGCGGTTCAAATATTGCCTGTGTAGTCGACGAATTTGGGGGCACAGCCGGTATCATCACGCTGGAAGACATCCTTGAAGAAATCTTTGGAGAAATAGCAGACGAGCACGATGAGGAAGATTTTACAGAAAAAATGATTTCCGAAAATGAGTACATATTTTCAGGGCGTCTCGAGTTATCTTATCTCAATAGTAAATATGAAAATCTTGACTTTCCCGAAGAAGAATATGTAACATTATCAGGATACATCGTCATGACCCATGGCAGCATCCCTGAAGTGGGTGAAAGTATAGAGTTGGGCAATTTCTGCTTTGAGATCATCTCCCGTACAGAAACCAAAATTGATGAAGTCAGGGTAGTCAAAAGCGGCACAAAACATGAATTCAGTGCAGGCAATGGATAGTGCATTAAAATAGTTACAGGCGAGACAATCCGAAATAGTTTTTATGCAATTCTCAATCCATTTACTACATCTTTGTCTGCACTCAGTAGTGTCACCTCCTTGTCGGGTCCTACAGCGCCCAGCACTAGACATTCAGACATAAAATCGGCTATCTGTTTGGGTGGAAAGTTAGTAACAGCGATGATCTGCTTGCCTGGTAACTCTTCCTTACTGTACAGTTTTGTAATTTGTGCAGAACTCTTTTTATACCCAGTAGTCCGAAATCGATGGTGAGTTTATACGCCGGACTTTTAGCTTTGGGAAAATCTTCAGCAGTCAGGATAGTACCGACATGCATTTCTACTTTTTCAAATTCTGGCCAGCTAAGTGTATGGTACATATTAGAGTATGTTTAAATTTTGTTTTTGGATAATAAAATGGAGTTATTTTGAGCGAAAAGAGGCAAATTTTGCAGTCGAATGTGGGCAATTCGACGAAAAATTTAACGAATTTGTAGCCAAAATAAAACATTTTATTGCTAAAGGATAAATTTTAAACATACTCTTAAGATATCCTATTTGGATATATTTGAGATTTGTTTTTAATAATCCGTCTTTATTCTTTTGTCAAATGGAACCTTCAACTGGTATGAGAGATTCTCAGACTTACTTCCGTCAGTGACGTCAAGGCCATAGATGATTTTTCTTGGATCATCATACACCATAGTACCAAAAATGCGATCCCAAAAAGAAAAAATATTTCCATAATTGGTATCCGTCCATGGTCGCTCAAAGTGATGGTGAAATTTGTGCATATGGGGCGATATGAAAACCCAACTGATCACCTTGTCAATACTTACGGGAATATTGATATTAGCATGTGTCAAATAAGTAAAAAACACTGTTGATATCCTGTAAATCAGGTAAAAGGCTACCGGCATCCCCATGATAAGAATAGTAACCAATGAAAACAACTCTCTAATCATGAAATCTCCAGGATGATGACGTGTTCCTGTGGTCACATCAACAGCTGTATCGCTATGATGTACCATATGGAATCTCCACATGAAGCTTACCTTATGCAATAGAAAATGGGCCAGGTATTGGGCGATGAGGTCCAGGGCCATCACAGCAATCAGCAATTCTAACCACAGTGGCCAGTCAACGAGATATAATACCCCAAATTGTGTATCTTTTGTCCACTCAAAAATACCGGTTGTAGCTATTCCAAAAAATAAATTTATAACAATGGTGGTCACTAAGAGTATTAGATTCACTCTACTATGGTTCCATTTGTCATATTTGAACCGAACGAGCGGATAAATACCTTCCATTATCCAAAAAAAGGACAAACATCCGACTATCCATAGAAATTTATGTAAAGACGTCAGGTTTTCAAAAAAGTCAATGACAGAAGATAACATATGATAACGATTATTTTATGGGTTACATCATTTTTTATTTTTTAATTCATATTCATATACAACCTTCCCCAATTTCGCCAAAAATGGTAATCCTAT
Organism: Saprospiraceae bacterium; assembly: GCA_016718205.1. Lineage (GTDB taxonomy): Bacteria > Bacteroidota > Bacteroidia > Chitinophagales > Saprospiraceae > OLB9. The sequence continues at coordinate 94,017 of JADKEB010000011.1, read as the reverse complement.
CTCATTGTACTCATACTTTCCATCATTGTAGATTTTGTTTTTATTTACGTGGATCACAGCAGTAAGGAAAAATCCGATATCTTTGGATGTATCTTCAATGTAAGCACAATCAATCAGATATCCGTAAGCATTGCCTACTTTGTTGTAAATTTTGATGTTTTCAGGCATGGGAGCCTTATTGTCCCCAAACATTAAAAACTTCACATAACTGTCATAATAGGTTGTATCGTTTTGATAAAATTTATAGGTCTTAGGTAAGTCAGACATACTTTTTTTCAAAAATTCATAGTCGTCAGCGGTAATGTCAAATCTTTGATTAGTAGGGAAAAAATCCGGCAAGATGATACGTTGCAATGTGCCTTCCATATCTTTCAGATTGTAAAAGTTTTTCATAGTAAAGTCAAATGGTTGATTGACTAAACTATCTTTTGCATCGAGATATCCTACTCCTTTTACAGCATTTTGTGCAGCGTGCTTCCATACTATCTCTGATGAAGTTCCTTTATTATCATACAGCATACTATTATTTCTAAAAAAACGTATATCATTGGTATGCCTGTTATCTTCAGGAGTAAGATTGGGAATACTGAGTCTGTGATTGATGATTGAATTGGTAAATGCGCCTTTGGATCTGAGGGTTTGATTGATATAATCCTGGCCCAAAAATTCGTACAGTCGATTGTAAGCATTGTTATCACTTACCGCAAATAGCTTTTGAATATACCTCTCAATATTAGGCTGCCGGCTTTCTGTGGTTTCATCAACGAATGAAGGCGTCTGATTAGGCCGGAAAGCCCCGGTTAGCATATTATCTTTCCTGTTGATGTCAATTCCGGTACCTTTGATTTCATTGATTTTTTGCAATGCAAGGATAGCTACAGGCATTTTTACAGTACTTGCCGGATAGAAGTATTTTGAAGGGTCAACATTGTAGGTATATGATGTAAATGTTTTATTCTTTTTGTTGACACTTGTATATATGATTTGTACTTCGTGGTCCGGATTTGAAGCGACACTTTTCAGGTATTCATCTTTCAAAAACTGTTTATTTATAAGATTTTTACCACCGGCACATGACGAAAGTACCAAAACTGCCAATATTCCGAATATAAAAACTAAATTTTTGTATGTCATCATTTCTGTTTGATTTATGTAATTGGTTAAAAAGCTAATACGTTTATTTTTATTTATTTCCTGGTTTTATTGGATGTCCTTATTAGAGTTTTATAATTTTAAATTGCATAAGAATGGCAAAGATAATAATAATAATAAGCAACCTGTATGCCCAAATATCGATATCTTTCCATTTAGACGCGTATGCTGCGGTGAGATATCCTCCCAATGTCTGGCCTATTGCCATAATAAGCCCTGTTTCCCAATTGACCAAGCCTTTAAAATGAAAAATGGCCAGCACAATTGAAGTATATATCGCGGTTACTAATGTTTTAATTGCGTTGGCTTCCATAATACTATACCCTGAAATCAAAACTGTCACTGCAAGAAAAAATATACCCATACCCATCTGAATGAATCCTCCATAAAAACCCAACAGTAAAAATGCAGGAATAGAAATCCACTTCGAAACATGCTTCAGGTGAGTAGGCATGAGCCACCTTTCAGGCTTCACAAGTATCACCAGCAACATCACCAGCATCAGGTACTTAAAAATAAATAAAAATTGTTCATTCGATACCATGACAGCTGCCATAACGCCGCCTATAGCACCAACAATAGTCAGAATAATGATAGTCTTGGATTTGGAATAGTCTATCAGTTGATTTTTTGCGAATCCTGAACTACTACCAATTGTCTGAAGCAAAACACCAACTCTATTAGTGCCATTTGCCATATTTGCAGGCAAACCTATAAGATCAGTCAGCAAGCTCAGTGTAATTACAGAACCATTTCCGGCAAGTGTGTTAATAACTCCTGCCAGAAAGCTACCAGACATAGCAAGACCATATTCAAAGATTGTTAATTGCACCTAATTATATAATTAATTATGGCTTTATATCCTGACACAATTCCAGCAATACACCATTGGTACCTTTGGGATGCACAAAACAAACCAGTTTATTGTCAGCCCCTCTTTTTGGCTGCTCGTTTAGCAGGACGAATCCCTCAGACCGCAGCCTTTCCATTTCTGCATATATATCATCCACAGCAAATGCTACATGATGGATACCTTCACCTTTCTTTTCGATGTATTTATGAATGGCACTTTGCTCATTGGTGGCAACCAGCAACTCCACTTTGTTTGGTCCGTTTTGAAAAAAAGATGTAATCACGTGTTCTGATGCCACTTCTTCTCTTTTGTAAGACTTGGTGTTAAGCAGTTTTTCATAAATGATTTCAGCTGCTTCAAGATCTCTGACAGCAATGCCTAAATGTTCTATTTTTAGCATAATAATTGATTTTTATAACTTGACGTCAAAGGTAAAATAATTCCTGTCTATTTCAAACCAATTTTGGTGGATCCTTATAGTAACATTGAATTTTTACTATTTGGCTGCAAGTGGTAAATTTTGTATTATTTTCGTCATTGTAAAAACCACTCAGCCATCTTGTCTAAAATTAAATTTGCCTACTTTCACTCATACATGAAAACATATTTTTAGTAAAGTATTTTACTCGATTCTTACGGTCTCTGACTGGTGGTGTTGGCCAAAGTCTCTGATTTTCTGACTGCTCAAGACCGGAGACTATATTTTACAACCGGTCAGAGACCGTAAGATAGGTTCCGTCAAAGTCAGGTAAGACTTTGACAAACGAAGATAAGGCTATGTTGTCCAAAATTAAATTTCCTGACTTTCGCTCAAACATAAAAAATTAAACATACTCTTAGATTTTTTATATTTCTCAATGCTTTGTAAATTTGCAGGTGCAAAAAGTTGTGAAATAGAAGATTTTTTTTAGATGCTGCATTATTATCTATCGTATTTTGTTCTTTATTAAAATATTTGAGTTTACGGCCTTAAATTTGGATAAAAAATTAAAATAAAATTTTGTTTATTCAGTTAATAAAAGAGTCTTGTAAAATATTTTTTAAACGATTATTATCAAATTTTTAAATATATAATATCATGAGTAAAGTTACCGTAATTGGAGCTGGAAATGTTGGAGCAACTGTGGCTAATGTATTGGCACATCGGGACATTGTAAATGAAATCGTCCTTGTAGATATCGTAGGGGATCTCGCAAGAGGAAAAGCACTCGATACTTGGCAGCAGGCACCTATCGACAGTTACAGCACAAAACTTATTGGCACAAGTGATTACAAAGACACCAAAAATTCGGATATCGTTGTGATTACTGCCGGAATTCCCCGTAAACCAGGTATGAGCAGAGACGATTTGATCTCTACCAATGCAAATATCGTGACTTCAGTAGTTAAATCTGTATTGGAACATTCAAAAAACCCTATCATCATTGTCGTATCCAATCCGCTTGATGTAATGACATACGCTGCATTCAAGGCTGCCGGAATCAAGAGTTCAAGAGTTTTTGGTATGGCGGGTATATTAGATACTGCAAGATACAGAGCATTTCTTGCTACTGAGCTCAATGTGTCTCCAAAAGATATTCAAGCAGTGCTCATGGGTGGCCATGGTGATACTATGGTGCCATTACCAAGGTATACCACAGTAAGTGGAATTCCGGTCACAGAACTGGTAAAACCCAAAGCCTTGGATGCCATAATAGAAAGGACTAAATCAGGTGGTGGTGAATTAGTAAAACTAATGGGTACGTCAGCTTGGTATGCTCCAGGTGCTGCTGCTGCTCAGATGGTAGAGGCTATTGTAAAAAATGAAAACAGAATATTTCCGGTATGCGCACAACTTACAGGTCAATATGGATTAAATGACATTTTTGTAGGTGTGCCTGCAAAATTAGGTAAGAACGGTATCGAGCGTATCATTGAGTTAAAACTGAATAAAGAAGAGAAAAAGCTTCTTCACGAATCTGCAGCTGCTGTCAAAGAAGTAATGGACGTCTTTGATAAAATGTAAATAGATAGTTAGGAATAATAGTTAGGAATAACCCGGATAAATGATTGTTTTATCCGGGTTATTTTTTAAACTAAAAAAACTAAACATTCCTCCAATCCATTGGTTAATTAGGCACTCAGCTTTTTAAAATTATGGTAACCCGACAGACACTGTCAATTATTAAAACAAATAAAGGAAATACCTTAAGTGACTTATCTGACCAAAGTCCTATATTAATTGTGTTTTTAAGGCATTTTGGTTGTGTATTTTGCAAGGAGTCCATGTTTGATATATCTAAGAAAAAACAACAATTTTCGAAGGAAGGCATCAAAGTAGTATTAGTGCATATGTCAGATTTTGAAACAGCAGAAAGTTATTTCAAAAAATTCAATCTCATTGACATTGAGCATGTAAGCGATCCTGATTGCAAATATTATGCTGCTTTTGGCCTTATAAAAGGATCTTTCAGTCAGCTTTTCGGACTCAAAACCTGGATCAGGGGGTTTGAGATTGCCACAACAAAACAAATGCTTCCTGACAACCGGCGAATTGGTGACGGACTGCAGATGCCGGGCATATTTTTATTGAAAAACGGAATTGTAGTCGAAAGTTTCATTCATAACTCAGTAGCTGACAAACCCGATTATGATTCATTTATAGAGGTATGCCATATACACTGATTCTAAACAGGTGTCTAAATCCAATTGTTGAAAGTCAAAAATGATGTTTCCATGCTATTCCGGATTGTCGTCATTCTTTTTATGTTTCCTGCTGATCTTTTTCAAAAGTCTTATAAAATCCTTAGGTGATTTAATTGTTGCCTGATTTAGCATTTCCTGAAAAGAGTCCAAAAATTCATTGATAATGTTTAATTTATTCTGCAGCAATTCGATGTTACCGGTTTCATAATATCTGGATTCGTCAATCAACTCAAAATCATCCAGATACTTGCCACTCAAGTATTTCAGTAGTTCTATCACCTTTATATGTGTTTCTGCACCAGCAAATTGTGTTTTCACATGAACCTGATATACCAATAATTTGGGGTCAAATCCTTCACTCTTTTCTGAAACTACGGGTTCCAGGCCATCATCTGTAAGATTGAGTTGGACAGTAATCACTTTAACTTCGCCGCTGTCATTTTTGTTTAATATATCTTTTAGCCAGGGTACATAAATATTTCCTTCACTGTCGAAGACAAAACAAACCGGTTCGCATTCCGGAGGCGTAAAAATGATACCATAATCTTCATTATTGGGCGGACTGATAAACTTATGCTCCGGGTATTCTGTGTCAAATACAGATGTCTTCCAATTCAAAATTTCACAGATATCCTCTATTTCCTCCACAAATGAAGGTAGCATCCTGGCATGCTTTAGTTTGCCTCTGTAATGAAAAGAAAGTCCCATATTTAAAAGTGTTGAATTGTTTTATTATCAACAACGCAATATTACTATTAAATCCTTTAATAATATCAACAAACTATAATATGTTTTTATTCAACAAAAGATTAGTCATACCCTAATCATCAAAACTACCACTGAGCATTCTTACAGCTCTCTTGTGTGTTTAACAAATTGCACTTTTGTGAAAAAAATTAACTTGCTACATTTGCCTATACTTACCCCCAACCCCTGAAGGGGAGACCAGCACTAATATTGAAAGCATTGGCGTGGGTCGTCTCAAGCATAGCTTGACAAGCTCTTTAGGGAATGAGCCTGCCTGTCTACGTAGTCAGGCAGGGGTTGCGAGGGAATTTAAGTATTTGTGCAGTTTGTTATACACACAGCTGTCTTTAAGAAAGTTCATGACCTTGCACCGTGATCAGTATTTCAAACCACTGTTCATTTGTCAAAGTAATGTCCGTAAGATCTACCGCTTCCTTGATTTTATCGAGTTTGGACTGATTGATCACTGGAATGATGCCCGCAGGATGATGCATCAAAAATAGCAATGCCATTTCTGTCAATGTCCACTGATATTTATCTGCCAGCTTCATGAGTTTTGCTTCAAGTTTTGCACCGGCTTTAGTATTGGTATAGATAGAACCACCTCCGATCGGAGACCATGACATTGGTATCATGTCATTGGTAACACATGTATCTATGGTACCATCAAATACAGGACCAAGATGCGTCAAACTTACTTCCATCTGATTGGACCTGACAGGAAAATATTTTCGCATAGCACGTATTTGATCAGGAGAAAAATTGACGAGTCCAAACTCCCTGACTTTACCGGATTCATACAACTGATGGAATGCTTCACCCATTTCGCTATAGTTCATAATCGGGCTGGGCCTGTTGATCATAAGCATATCCAAATACTCGGTGTTGAGGTTTTCAAGAGATTGATCAGCGGACTCAAGAATGTGACGTTTGGACGTATTGTAGTGGGTAATCTGAAAACCTGGTTTTTCTGCACAGGGTTTTATGATCCCGCATTTGGTGATAATCTGCATCTCCTCCCTGGGTATACCACTCAGTATCATTGCGTCACCGAACTCTCTTTCTGTAGTATAATTTCCATAGATGTCAGCGTGATCAAATGTGGTGACTCCCATCTCCATACATGAGTTGATAAGAGAAGCCATTTTGTTGGATGATAATTTTGAGCCCCAACTTCCCCATCGGATTACGCCTACTACTACTTTAGAATAACTGTTCATTTTAAAAAAGATTTTTTAGTTTATAATTGGTTTTTTAGTGTTTCCAGTGCTTTTTTTACTTCTTTATCTTCTTTGTTTAGATTATGGGCTGATTCATAATCCTTCAAAGCATCTTTCATGCGATTTTTTTTTTCATGTACTATACCTCTCATATAATATCCCATATAATAAGATGGCGCTACTCCTGTCAATATATCAAATTGTTCAAAGGCCTTGTCCAATGAATCACTTTCCATATACAAAAGTCCGGAGTTCAGGTAAGCGTCGCTGTAAGATTTATCCTTAAGAATGATTTGGTGATATATGTTTTGGGCCTGAGGTATATTACCATGATTTTGCAAATAATACGCTTTTGCATGCAATGCCTGCATGGATTGAGGATTGCTCAAAATAGCACTTTCGTAGTATTGCAAAGCTTTGGCATCCTTTTTCTCTTCATTCATTTCTCCCAATATGATCCAGGCGTCAGTCATACCAGAGTCCATTTCGACAGCTGTTTGATAAGCATTGATTGCTCTGTCTTTGTCTCCTAAAGCTCTGAAATTCATCCCAAGCATAAAATAACCTTCTGCATTTTGCGGATCTAATCTTACGATTTCATTTACTGTAAGTATGGAGCCATCATAATCTTTGAGAATATGCTTCAATTCTGCCATTTTCAATAATGATGGAATCCTGTCAGGATATATTGATAAAACTTTATTCATGGTGTTCAAAGCACCTCTACTATTGAAATAGTCGAGATATGCATCTGACAGAAGATGGTAAAAATCCGGATTTAATGAGTCAAGTGCCATTGCTTTCTGCAGATCATATATGGCATTATCGTAGACTGATTTGTCGTAATATAATTTTGCCCGCGCAAAGTACAAGTTAGCCTTTTCAGGATTTTTACCGATTTCAGCTGTAATCTTATCTATTGATGCATCTCCATAAGTGACAATAGATGCACCTGTGTCTTGATCTTTGCAGGATAGACCAAACACGAGATAAATAAAGACAATTAAAGTCTCAACACAAGACTTTAATCCCAATGTCAGTTTTAGGTTTTTTCTTAGAAACATTATAATATCAACATCGTCATTAACAAAATTAAAACTCAAAAGTTGTACCAAAACGTAATCCGGCATTTTTGTTTTTTAGGGGATTTAGTAAACCCGGGATATTATCACCTTGTATGTACAATGAAAAAGGACCTGCTGTTATCCTTCCAAATATTCCGACTGACGTAAAGTTGTTTTTTGACAATGAATAAGTAAGTCCGGTTTGCAATACAGAAAACCTAAGTAAGGCAGATAATGACAACTGATGAGAAAACGCACCAAATCGCTCCTGAAATGAATATAAAGCATTGAATGACAATAAATCATTTAAATCATAACTTCCACCTACATGAAATCGGCTGTTAAGCTTTGTAGTATATGTTTCTGTCTCTGATTTTACTTCAATGATGTCAAGCAAGGTGTCACTTATAGAAATATTTTCTTTTTCGCCTAAAAGATTGATAAGGTCCAATCCCTCAAATGTAAAATTTCCTCTACTGCTATATTTTTTTGGTGCATTGTTCCAGGTGATGCTGCCTATGTCTGATGCTCCTGCCATCAATAACAATTTATCACTCATCTTCCATGAAATGCCCAGGTCCAATCCAAGTCCCCGATTACGAACAAATAAATTGTCAAAGGAGAAAGATTTGAGATCCAGAGAAACACTGTCAAGTGCCTGATAATTCAAAATACCGGTATTTCTGACGATATAATCAGTCTCCAATTCCCATTGATATATCTCAGGCTTTGTAGTAAATGTAGTAAAATGTCTTTCTGTAGACAGGTTGTTGGTGCCGAAGAGTACTTTGCCTTTGACACCTATGCTGAAATTGCCGGCTTCGTACTGTCCGCCTAAGTATAGCTCATTATATCCAAAATAATCTACCGATGTCCCGATATCAAGTGTCTGACCGATAAATGGTGCATTTCCTCTTGCAATCAGCTCAACTAACTTTCCAGGATAGGTGATATTTCCAAATGACTTGAAGGCATGTCCTGCTATCAGGGATGTTGCTCCAATACGTACCCCCACATCAAAAGTGTGGACGTCCACTCCTCCAAAAATACTATTTTCTGAATTCAGTTTTTGACTTAAATTAATGACATCAATAAATCGTTTGCCGGATGCGTTTTTACTTGTGATGTCTTCAATAGTCGGCCCGTCTGTTCCGGCAAAAGTGTTGATTCCTGCCAGCGAAATTTGGATTTTTTTTTCTAAAGGTATAGATGGATTGATGTACGTCGAAGGAAGACTACCTTTGAGAAATAATAATCCTCCATCCTGTGCTATGCTGCTTACATTCAAAACGGCAAATAACAGAACAAAAAACAGGAACTTACAGGTTTTCATAATTTCAGCTTTAATTTTACTCCTGCTTTTACTTTAATGCTATACTTATCATAAATCCATAGTGGTCTTTTCGTATCGCTTCCCGTGGTATTGATAGTGCCGGTGATGACCATCTTTTTGGATTTTTTGATTTTTTCAAATCTGGTTTCATCCATAGTTATAAACTCCGTTTTCTCCTGACCAGGTATTGTTATGCCATTTGCAGCTATTATTGCAGCGGGGATGAATAAGCCGGAACCATTGAATAATTGATCTAAGGCTATATTTTTTTCATCAATAAAAATTGCTTGGACCCGAACATCTGCTGGAAAATCGTTTGCAATGATGGTTTTGAACTCAGCTGATTGTATTTTGTCAAATTCTGTTAGATTGACATCTACTGTATCTGCAATGACCACCTGATTGACAGATCCTGACAAAGGTACTTCCACCGCAACTTTTACTGTAAAATAGCTATCTCCTGTCACATGACCGTTGATGGTGGTATCCTGCAAAGGGTTTACAATTGCATTTAAATCATAAATTATCTCAGATGTTTTTTCATTAAATATGTCTCTGATATTGGAATTGGATTTATTGAATTCAAAGTGAGTGGTTTTAAGTCCGCCGGGTTCGCTGAGTGGAGGATAATTGAAGTCTATCCCTGATGCGATAAATGGGCTTTGCAATGATATGACGCTCCCGTTGATGAGTTTTAAATCCAGCTTATTTATTTTTGATTTTACGGGTACACCAAAGCTATTGTCTACACTAATTGATAATTTTGGATCGGTAAAGTCAAATCCACCGCTTTTCCATTGGTCAAAAAGACCTATCTTAATAACACTTCCCTCAATAGGAAATTTGTGATATCCCAGGTATCCTTCGATATAAGCAAAATTCAGTACATCAAAATTCATCAGTGCTTTGTCCAATACCAACTTGGTTCCGTTAGTAGTGACCGCATTGTACCTGAAAGTAATCAAATTGTTATTACTATTGTATGTCCAACCATCTACAGATATCAATTCGGTTTGAAGCCTTAATGGTAATGTTCCCGTATTTTTAATTGTAAATTCTTTTTCAAAGACGACATTATTTTTTGTTAGTTCCGGAATTCTTAAATTGACCTTTATGTCAGATGCAGTATTTGACTCAAAAAAGAAACCAATTTTTGTGTTTTTGAATATCGCTTTTTTTACCAATTGTCCGGCAGACACAGGGAGCTGTACACTTGATACACTATCTTTGAGTTCATAAGGAAACAACCCCGGGAAAGGAGGAAAAATGGCTGTTACATTTTTACTCAGCACATTTTCGTTGTTGTACACTACAGAGACTCTTCCATCAGGGGCAACTATCAGGACTGTAGTACCTTCTGAAGCGCTGATAAGTCTGGAAACGGATATCTCCGAATTGATCAACGGGATAGCAATTTCGTATGGTTGATCGCCCCATCCTGTTTCAAAAGTTTTATCCAGACAAGATGTCAAAAAAAGACATGACAGCATGTAAATAATAAAATCCTTTGAACTAAAAATATGCATCTTGTTTTGATTCATTTTAAAACCATTTTCGGGAAGAAATTTCTTTCCGATTTAATTTTGGATGCAAGGTACATCAATTTTTTTATTTCGTACATTGGCAAAACCATCCAAACTACTTGTTTTATTTATTAATACTATTACATATTGCACTTTCCTTAGATACAATCATAAATGAATACTGTTGCTGTATGGGAAGAAATGGGTGGACCATCTCTTGTAGAGTATAAGACTGTCTGTTTATCTCCCAATGGAAAACCAAAGTATATTCTAATCATCCAAACTCCACTATACAAATAACAACATAATCATTACCTTTGCCACGATTTTTATTTCAAATACTTCAATTATTTGTTGGCATATTATTTTTTAAAAATTGCCCAATCAAGCTTAATAATTCATTTTTATGAAACCATCCATACCGAAGGGAACAAGAGACTTTTTACCATACCAGGTACTAAAGAGAAAATATATATTTTCAGTCATTGAGTCTGTGTTTAAGTCATTTGGTTACTTACCTATAGAGACACCTGCGATGGAAAACCTCAGCACACTTACGGGTAAATATGGTGAGGAAGGAGACCGATTACTTTTTAAAATTTTAAATAACGGTGATTTTTTGGCAGGAGCCGATAAACAAGCTCTGGAAACTCAGGATTCTGCCAAACTGCTAAGTTCCATCTCCAAAAGAGGATTGAGATATGATCTGACTGTACCTTTTGCAAGATTTGTAGTGATGAATCTCAATGATATTCAGCTCCCCTTCAAAAGATACCAAATCCAGCAAGTATGGAGGGGAGACCGACCACAAAAAGGCAGATACCAGGAGTTCTACCAGTGTGATGTCGATGTAGTCGGTTCTGATTCATTGATGTATGAAGCTGAGTTGGCTCAGATTTATGCTTTGGTTTTCAGAAAACTAGGTATAAAAGTCAAAATCATGGTCAACAACAGAAAAATACTTTTTGGCTTGGCAGAAGCCACAGGTATTACAGAAAAATTTATGGAAATGACTATAGCTATAGATAAGCTGGATAAAATAGGCCATGATGGAGTGATCAGGGAGATGGAACAACGTGGTATTACTACAGCACAGGCAAATCATGTTCTGGCATTGCTCAAAAAAACGGATCTTAGTGATCTGAAAAGAGCATTTGAAGGTTTTGAACAAGGCGCTAAAGGCATAGAAGAAGTAGAAACCGTTTTTAAATATCTTGATGGAGAGGTACCTGAACTTTACTTCGACGTCAGTCTGGCAAGGGGACTGAATTATTATACTGGTTGTATCTTTGAAGTAAAGGCTGATAATACTTCTTACCCGAATCTCACCATGGGTAGCATCGGCGGTGGCGGCCGATATGACAACCTTACAGGGGTTTTTGGCTTAAACGGAGTTTCAGGAGTAGGTATTTCTTTTGGTGCCGAGCGTATCTATGATGTCATGGAAGAATTAAATCTTTTTCCTCAAGAGGTTCAAAAAGATATTGAAGTACTGTTTGTAGCTTTGGATACAGAGAGCCACAACTATGCATTTAAGCAGGTGTCGATATTAAGACAAGCCGGCATTGCTTGCGATTTGTATCCGGAACCAGCCAAAATGAAAAAACAAATGTCGTATGCCAATGCCAGGAATGTCCCTTATGTTGCCATCATCGGCGAATCAGAAAGAGAAGCAGGCAAAGTTAGTCTCAAAAATATGACAAGCGGCGAACAAAAAGATGTGGATATCTCAGATTTACAAAACTGCTTTTAGAGTATGTTTAAATTTTAAATTTTTATGTTTGAGCGAAAGTGAGGAAATTTTATTTTGGACAAGGTGACGGAATGGTCTCGTCTATGACGAGAATTGAGTAAAATAATTTACACAATACTCAATAAATCTGTTGTCCAAAGTCTCTGACTTTTGGACTTTTATCTATCGGTCTCATGACCGGAGTAAATTGTCCACAACCGGTCAAAGACCGTAAGATAGGTTCCGTCAAAGTCAGGTAAGACTTTGACAAACGAAATTGATGTTGCAACTGTGAGTCTACTCCAAAAACAAATATTGGGTGTATCCCAAAATTGCACTTTTGTAAAAATTACTTTTGTTTTACCCCACCCTTAAGGGAGACAAAAGGAATTTCAAAACCATTGAATGAAAAAATGGGACACCCCCCAAATATTTTATCATAATCAAACATTTTTTACCCATCATCTATCATCTAAAGGGAAACTTTTGATTATCAATGTACTGGAAATCAATATTTTTTTGTTTCACTTCATCAAAGACTGTACGGAGTGGATTTAAGGTTTTTTATATTTCTTATCTAAAAATCATTCCCTTCAGAGACAATAAAGCAGACTTTGCAAATATAGCCTTTGGTTGCGTAGACATGATCAGCCTGAGATCATTTTCAAAGGTATTTTCTTCATCAAGAAATTTGAAGACATTCTCAATACTTTGACCTTTAAATATAGAAGTAAACACTTCATGTCCTGCTTCATTGTGGTCAGCAAGTACCTTAATAAATATCAGATCGTAGTACCAATATCTGTTTTTGAAAGAAAATTTGGTCAAATCAGTATGGGATTTCAGAAATTCTACCAGTTTTTGTGATATCCGAGTGCTTCGTGCAAAAGTATAGCCTGTACTGGGTTTTGTCCAACCACCTGCACTACCTATGTACATGATGTTGGGAGTATTGTGTTTTTCAAATGGATAACATGTCATGGGAATATTGCCTGACTCTTTTTCAGTAATGGTGTAGTCATTGATATTAAATTTCTCCTGGAGATAGACCTCAATTTCTCTTTCATATTCTTCAGGATGGAGTAGATTTTCTGAAAAAAGTGTGTACTCTATCAATGCTTCATGATCTGAAGTTGGTAAAACATACATAAAACGGGTATTTCCTTTTTGAGGCAGATCAAAATCCATAAACCCTGCTACATCAGCGTCAAATACTGGACTTTTTGTCTTTACAAACCATCCGACAAAATGTTGTTTGAGATATGGAAAATCAGTATTATCCATGAGCCAAGCAGGATTGAAAATACTGGAAAATACTTTGCCTGCCGAATAGGAAGTCATATCTGTGACGACCTGAACCGATGACTCCATATCACTGATATAACGGATATTTTCAGTAATAATTTTAAAATTCTTTTTTTGAGAAAGCCTGGCATGTACATCATTATAGAAATCCTTACTTCTGATCATTTTGTACTTATAATCATTTAAATCTATAGTTTTAGTCCAATTTTTACTGCTAAAATAGATCTTCTTCCATTGTTTGGTCAAAATATGATCCAAATAACCTTGTCCTTTTTCCCAATAACACCAGGTACGGTCATTTTGATTTTTTACATCTCTGTCAATGATCAATATTGATTTTGAATCAAAATACGGATCACGAATCATGAAATAAGCCGTCAGCATTCCGGCTGCGCCACTGCCCGCGATGATAAAATCATAATGCTCCATAATTCCGGATGTATTCAGTGGCAGATAACAAAAAAAAGGAGAAGTAGTTCTGACCAGATGGGACAACAGAGGCTAATCGATGAGTCGTCCTACGGGATACATCATATGGGTTGGTTCATAGTAAGGAGAATTTCTGTATATAAATTCGAGTTGTGCACGCGCATCGGCAGCAAACTTTGGGTCCGACACCTGTTTTTCTTTAAGCTTTGTTTGCAGATCCGTATTTTTAGCAAGAACGTCGGCAGCCAGGTCTTCAAAAACGTAATCGGAAAAGTACTCTTTCTGAGTGAGGATACCATCAAAAAAATTCCAGTTGAACCAAATATCGACACCTTGAGGCTCCAGAGTTTCGACTATATAATGGTTAGCAAATCGAGTGATAGAAAAATTTGTCGAGTTGCCCAACGTTCTTGTAAAAGAAATGATGGGTGGTTTGATATTTATGTACAATGACAAAATGTGTGTTGGAGTCATTAAGGACGAATTGATGTGTAGAATTGACCCAGCATTACAAGAGACTGTTGCTGAAAATGTTGGTTGCAGGATTATGGGCTTTACAAATCGGCCAATGAAAGGTTACATAATGGTAGACGAAAACAGTATGAAATCACAAAAAAAATTTGACTATTGGATAAATCTTGCATTGGACTTTAACGATAGAGCTAAATCGAGTAAGAAACCCAAAAAGCCTTAAGCCGTATATATCAAAACCCTCGAAAGAGCCAATCTTTTAAATTTAGCCCGGCAAAAGGGCAACGGGAATTTGAAAGATTTTAGCTACGAGCCAACTGTTTCCAAATTCAGAGACACCCGATTCAGCGGAGCGAAAGTCAATAAGTGGTGTTGCGAATACCTAAGGATGAGAATTCCCATTAGCGACTCGATGTAACACGTAGCCTGTCATCACAAGTCAACAAAATTGTCCAGGTCCAGTGTCCAGTCGTATTCAGCTGTTTTCAACCTTACATTTCTATCAGGGATGATATTTTGTTTTATTAGGATGTTTTTTATCCCTTCCAGCCCACCAAAATCACCTCTGAACCAACTGAATAGAGAAGTGACATAAGCTATTTTATCCGAATGATGATATGTTGAGAATTTTTGAAGATAGTTTTTTGTACTGACTTCCAGCTGTTCTTCTATCCGATCGGTATCATATATGGCAACCGGCGGACAAGATTTTGCACCACAATTTAAGGCAAAGTGTATACGCCAGTCTCTCTTGCCGACCCGAAGCATCTTTTCTGTTTTATCAGGAAACCACCTTGTAAAATATCCAAGAAAAAAAGGATGCTGAGACCTTCTCAAAATCCCATGCTCAATATCTTCAAAACTGAACATCAACCCGCCGAGTTTGATTTGTTTTTCTTTAAAAAACGCCCCTCGGTCGTTATATTTTTCCGGATGACTTGTCAGAATTACCTGAATGTAAGCATTGTACATATTGACCCAAAAAGCCAGTTTTTGCTGGTCAGTTTCCACTTGTTTGGATAGTTGGATCAAGTCACAGGAGGCCCATGATTGAAGGTATAAATCTATTTTCTCCTTGTTGCGTACAGCAGTGAGAAATTCTTTGGACATAGCCAAATAATTGATAGGTTTGCCTTGAGCTGAAAGTCCATTTATATCACTTAATATAGTGTCAGCAATCATCATGGAGAGTAATAAAATCAATGTCTTCATCTTTTTTCAAAACAATATTTTTTGCATATAGTTATCGAAATAAAATAATAAACGGAAAATGATGCTAATATTTGCAAAAACCATATGCTATCTATTATCAGGATACTGTATCTTTATATTTTTTATTAAATAACGCTCCTTCCTATCATGACAGACACCATTTACATCAATACCAAAGCCACAAAACAGCATACTTATGATGCCATCGTAATAGGAAGCGGCATCAGTGGTGGATGGGCAGCCAAAGAACTCACCGAGAAAGGGCTCAAAGTACTCATGGTAGAGCGCGGTCCAAGACATGGCCACCTTAAAGATTATAAAACTGCATCTCTGAACCCATGGGAAATGGAACATCGGGGACGAACCACAAATAAACAAAGAGAAGATTTTCCTGTCATCCACCGCGGATGGGCAGCCAGCGAAGCAGTGATGGATGCCTGGGCAGATGAAAAAGATTCACCGTACACTGAGATCAAACCTTTTACCTGGTGGCGTACCTATCGTATGGGCGGAAGGAGTATTCTATGGGGCAGGCAGAGTTACAGATGGAGCGAAATGGACTTTGAAGCCAATGCCAAAGATGGCGTGGCGGTAGACTGGCCTATCAGATACAAAGATATCGCTCCCTGGTATGATCACGTGGAAAAATTCATAGGAGTGAGTGGTTCAAAAGAAGGTCTTGCTCAATTGCCTGACGGAGAGTTTCAACCTCCGATGGATCTGAACATAGTAGAAAAAGAAGTATCAAAGAGCATTCGCTCTCATTACAGGGGGAAAAGACATTTATTCATAGGGAGAGTGGCAAATCTTACTGAAAACCTACCCAATAGGGGAAAATGCCAGTACAGAGCACGTTGCTGGGAAGGGTGTCATTATGGTGGATATTTCAGTACGCAGTCATCTACATTGCCTGCTGCAATGGCTACTGGTAATCTGCACATCATAACCGGTGCTATCGCCAAAGAAATACTTTATGACAAGGAATTAAAAAAGGCAACCGGAATAGAGATACTGGATACTGAGGACAACCAAACCTATACCTTTAATAGCAAAATTGTTTTTGTTTGTGCATCGGCACTCAACAGCACCTGGTTACTGATGAATTCTGCCACAGATATATGGCCGGAAGGACTCGGCAGCAGCAGTGGGGAGTTGGGTCATAATGTCATGGACCACCACTACAACCTTGGCGCCGGTGGAAAGATCGAAGGGTTTGAAAATTTTTATACTTATGGGCGAAGACCCAATGGATTTTATATACCCAGATTTGTCAACTTGAATAGTGATAAGAGGGATTATCTGAGAGGATTCGGTTATCAGGGTGGTGCCAGTCGCGAAGGCTGGCATAGAGATGTCGCGGAGCTCAACATAGGTGCAAACCTGAAAGAAACATTGAGTGAACCCGGATCCTGGACCATAGGTGCCGGAGGCTTCGGAGAGTTATTGCCTTACCACGAAAATCGCATCCTGCTCGACAAAAGATATTATGATGCCGAAGGAAATGTGGTCACTGACTCAACAAAAGGAAAGCAGAAAACTGACAAATGGGGACTTCCGATATTGGCAACTGATGCCGAACTGAGAGAAAATGAACTGAAAATGCGAAAGGATATCGTTGAAGAAATGAAACAGATGCTTGAAATTGCCGGTGTAAAAGATGTCAATACATGGGACAGCGGACATAACATAGGTCATGGCATCCATGAAATGGGTACTGCAAGGATGGGCAGAGACCCAAAGTCCTCCGTACTCAATGGCATGAATCAGGTCTGGGATGCTCCGAATGTATTTGTGACTGATGGGGCCTGTATGACGAGTAGCGCATGCCAGAATCCATCACTGACCTATATGGCTCTGACTGCAAGAGCGGCAGACTATGCTGTCAGCGAACTCAATAAAAGAAATATTTAAGACCTAAAACATATAAAACAACCATCCTGGACAATGGACAGAAGAACAATCATCAAACAAATATCGCTCATTACTGGTGCTGCATTTGTCGGCGGAGAATTATTTGTACAGACCGGGTGCAAAGCAGATAAAACCGATCAGGCATCATCACTACTTACCACTCAACAGGTATCACTGCTTGATGAAATAGGCGAAACCATCCTGCCACAAACCGCCACTCCCGGTGCAAAGGAGGTAGGTATAGGTCAGTTTATGCAAAAAATGATTACAGATTGTTATTCGAAAGAACAACAAAGCGTATTTTTGGCAGGAGTGGAAACCATAAAAGCTGATTTTAAAAAGAAATATTCCACTACTTTTGAAAAAGGTAGCCCTGATCAAAGAGAAGAATTCCTCAATGCAATCAATGCAGAAATGGTAAAATACAATAAAGATAAAAAGCAAGAAGACGCAGATCACTATTTTACGATGATAAAACAATTGACAATTCTTGGGTACTTTACTTCGGAAGCCGGAGCAACAAAAGAGTTGCGGTATGAAGCAGTGCCGGGAAGATATGATGGAGCATATCCGTACAAAAAAGGGGATAAAGCATGGGCAACATGATATTTAAGAGTATGTTTAAATTTTTATGTTTGTGCGAAAGTGAGGAAATTTAATTTTGGACAAGGTGACTGACTGGTCTCGCCCATGAAGAGAATTGAGTAAAATATTTTACTCAATTCTCAATAAATCGTTGTGCAAAGTCTCTTACTTTTGGACTTTTATCTATCGGTCTCATGACCGGAGTAAATTGTCCACAACCGGTCAAAGACCGTAAGATAGGTTCCGTCAAAGTCAGGTAAGACTTTGACTAACGAAGTTGTTGTTGTTGCAGCAGAAAAATAAAATTCGCCACTTGGAGCCAAATAATAAAAGTTTAATCATACTCTAGGCAAACTCTCGTTGGATTTTTGATAAATTTGCCAAAATTTGAATATCCATTGTCTTTTGTTTCAATTATTATCCCTACACTCAATGAAGCTGATAACATTAAATCACTCCTTGAGATATTCGACAATCTGGATGAATCGGTTTTTGAAGTCATCATCTCAGATAGTGCGGTCAGTAGAGATGATATGAGTTTTTTGGCTCAAAAAAGATATGTAAAGTACATCAAATCAGGCCAGACAGGCAGGGCATACCAAATGAATGATGGGGCTAAAATAGCAAAAAACAACATATTTGCTTTTTTACATGCTGATGTAAGACCATCAGATTCCTTTATTATAGACATCAGGGAAGCTATAAATCAGGGATTTTCATTCGGTTTTTTTTCATATAGATTTGAACCCACATCAAGGTTGCTGGATATCAATGCTTCCTTTACAAAAAGTAATGGCATATTTGCAGGTGGTGGTGATCAGATACACTTTATGACAAAAGAAGTATTTGATATGATGGGTGGTTATAACGCATCATTTACCATAATGGAGGATTTTGAATTTATAAAGAGATTCAGAAAAACAGGACTCCCAATCAAAGTGATCTCCAATCCTGCCATAGTATCTTCCAGAAAGTATAACCATAATTCCTGGCTTAAAGTAAACTTACTCAATATGCTGGCATTTGTTATGTTTAAATTGGGAGTTCAGCCCGATAAAATAAAAAACGTGTATTACAAAAATCTTAAAAACCCAAATGTATAGGATTATTTCAAGGGTTTTAAATCCCTTGGGACTGAACTGTTCCCTTTTAGCGAAGTACCTAAAAAATACAAAACAATTTATAATGTATATTTTTCTAAAAAGTGAATTTTATTTGAAATCAATAATGGTTTGAGGCTCCAAATGTACATATTGACCATATTTATTTCAGGATTGATATCTTGTCGTGATAAGGCAGACTCTTGCTTGACGCCTGAAGAATCGATCGCTGATTTTGAATTGGAAGAAGGTTTCAGAATTTCATGTGTCGTACACGAACCTGATGTGCGGGATCCTGTGGCCATAGCTTTTGATGATGATACAAATTTGTGGGTGGTAGAGATGAACACTTACATGCCCGATGTCAATGGAATCGGAGAGCAAGTACCATTGAGCAGCATAAAAATACTAAGCGACAAAGACAAAGACGGGAACTATGAATCTGTAAGGGTTTTTGCTGACTCACTCACCTTGCCCAGAGCAGTTTGCCCTGTGTACTATGGAGTATTGGTAGCTGAACCCCCGGTTTTATGGTTTTATGATCCAACTGGAAAGACAAGGATCGTCGTAGATAGCTTCTACGCAGACGGCGGCAATGTAGAACACCAGGCCAATGGACTTCTGCTTGGCTTGGACAACTGGGATATACTCGGCCAAGTCTGATATGAGATACCGCAGATATCAAGGCAAGTGGGAAAAGGAATCAACCATCTTCAGAGGTCAGTGGGGTTTAGATCAGGACGTAGAAGGGAGATTGTTTTACAATCACAACGGTGCTGTATTACTTGGCGACCAGTATCCTCCCTCTGTCATGCCGCATTTATCTATCCATTTTGGTGACAAAATAAAAAATCAATTTGGTCAATCATTTTCTCCTAATAGAGTCTATCCCCGTCACCCTACACGAGGAGTCAATCGTGGTTATGAAAGTGGAGTTCTCGATAGTGCCGGTCGACTTACTAATGTCACTTCAACATGCGGGGTTAGTATCTACAATGGCGGACAGTTCGGTCAAAAATTTGAAGGAAATGGTATCAGTTGTGAACCCGCAGCTCAACTCATCAGGAGAGTGATTTTGGAAAAAAAAGATGGTAAAATAGTCGGAAAACTGCCCTATACAGGAAAAGAATTTTTACGATCCGGAGATGAAAGATTCAGACCTGTTTATTCCATCGTGGGTCCTGACGGAGCATTGTACATTGTAGATATAAATCGTGGAATCATTCAGCACAGTACATATATGACAGGATATCTTCGAGAGCATATCGAAAAGCATGGCCTTGATAAAGTCAAAGGCATGGGAAGAATCTACCGGATACAATATGGTAAAGAAATACCTGAGACTGTAAAAATATCAGACAAATCTGGAAAGGAATTGGTAGACATGCTCCTCCATCCTAATAAATGGGTTCGCATAAGGGCTCAATGGAAGATACTGAATGAAAATGACGAAAAAAATTACCAGCCATTGCTGACGGAATGTTATGAAACAACTCAAAGCGACATCACTAAACTTCATATCTTACATATCATAGGTATGTATCAAAAGCCTGATAATAGTATATTGCTCCAAGCTGCTTCTTCAGATAATGAAGCTTTGCGACATCAGGCCATATCAGCATTGTCAAAGACAGATTTTAGAGCTTTCCAAAATGCAAGAAATCAGGGTAACCAAAGTGATGAGATAGCTTATGTAGCTGCAGTATTCCGCAATCTTCCATATAAGGTTGACATAGCTAAGCAGGGATTGTTGAGATGATTGATAAAGGATTATGCCAATGACAGTTTATTTGCAGCTATTATAGCCGGAAGTATGTGGAAATATGGAAACAATGAAGAGAGTATCCGACCTTTCAAATCATCACTATCTAAAAACTCATTGTTATACAAATGGCTTGAAAAATCACCTATATCTCCAAAAGATAATGAGGCAGCGGTCGCACACCAGACAAAGGCCCAAAAAGAAATGTACTACGATGGATTTCACCCATATGAAGCATACTGTTCGGGTTGCCATGGAAAAAATGGAGAAGGAGTCGATATAATAGGTCCACCTTTGGCCAAATCTGAATGGGTGACGGCTGCAGATCGAAGAATACCTATATCCATTGTGCTCAATGGTATATCCGGTCCAATCACAGTAAACGGGAAATCATATACTTTTAACGGACCAATGCCTGGCTTGAAAGATAATCAGATCATCAATAATGGCACAATAGCAAATATCCTCACTTTTGTGAGAAATAGCTGGGGCAACAAAGCAGACGCCATATCGACGGAAGATGTATCAAAGGTCAGAATGGCAGACCCCATGATATTGCCTATTAAGGTACCTTTACACAATCCTGACATGTCTGTAAAACCTGATAATACTAAGTAAAGAAGGGGAACATAGTCCCAAAACGAATATTTTAAAAAAAGTAATCCTGGACTAATTCTAATTCTATTGACGATTATTCTATTTGAATATAGGTGATGATATTCTTATCACAAATTCTAATGCATTTTGTCTTTGAATACTATTATTGACATATATTTGTTGAAAATTTACAGATATGGCAGGTGCTTCGCTTCGGATGTTATTTTTATTGTGCATACTTTTTACTTCATATTTTTCCTTCTCTCAGGATATCATCACCAGAGTGGATGGCACAAAAATATATGGAAAAATCATTAAAGAAGACTCCACAAATGTTTATATCGCCCCGACAGGGATTTATGTTACATTTTAGTGTTTGAGGTAAAAGTATTAAATTACACATCTTTGCACTTCTTTATAACAATTAACTATTTAACCCATTTATGTCAGATATCATTTATGGTCGCAATGCCGTACTGGAAGCTTTTCACTCTTCAAAAGATATAGGCAAGGTCTACATGCTCAGTACTTTAAGGGGCGAATTTGAAGTCCAGGTCAGAAATATTTGCCGTGACAATAGCATTCCTCTGGTCAAGGTACCTGAGATAAAACTCAACGAACTGACAAAAAATAAAATTCATCAGGGCATCGTAGCTGAAATCTCTCCTGTAGCCTATGTGGATTATAAAGATATTATTGCCACGGCTTTTGAGCAAGGTCATGTTCCATTGCTGATCCTGATGGATGGTGTTACGGACATGAGAAATGTAGGTGCCATTGCCCGCTCTTCATATTTTTTTGGTGCTCATGGCCTTGTTTTAACCGGAAATTCGGGTGGCCGAGTCAATGAAGATGCAGTTAAGACATCAGCAGGAGCTATACTCAATCTCCCGGTTTCGCGCGCCAACAGCCTTTTTACACTGATCGGTGATTTGCAGTCTATGGGTATAAAGGTGATCGCATCGAGCCTCAATGAAGCTGCTATGCCTCAGGATGTGGATATGAAAGAGCCGGTCGCATTGCTCCTGGGTTCAGAAGACAAAGGACTGCACTACAAAGTGCTTGAAATAGTAGATGAAGTTGTCAAAATACCTGCCAACAACACTTTTGACTCTCTCAACGTTTCTGTAGCTACTGGTATATTGCTTTATGAGTGTCGCAGGCAAAGGCAGACGCTGTAAGTAAGTCAAAAAACCTCCATTCAAATTATATTTTAGAAATCAACATATATGAATCCTAAGAAATTTTCATTCAGATTAGTTTTTCCATTGCTGACAATGCTTTTGTTTGTCTATGCCTGTAAAACGACCAAACCTTCAGAACTCACTTATAAACCATTAGAAAAGAACCTGTTGTGGGAGATCAGTGGTCCCGGTATCACCAAACCGTCTTACCTCTATGGTACAATCCATATCATCGGTGCCAAAGATTTTTACCTGCCCAAAGGCACGATGTCGGCTTTTGATGCTTCCAGAAAAGTAGTGTTTGAGATAGATATGAAGGAGATGACAGATATGTCCAAAATGATGGGTATGATGAATAAGATTTTCATGAAAGATGGTATGACACTGAAAGACCTGGTGTCAGAAGCGGATTACAAAATGATAGGAGAGCATTTCAAAAAAGTGGGATTGCCGATATTTATGCTGGAGAAGATGAAACCGATGTTCCTGACTGTATTTGCCTATGCTGATATGGATCCGTCCGGCCTGAAAACCGGCAATATGAAGTCATACGAAATGGAATTTATGGAGATGGCACAAAATACTAATAAAGAAACCAGCGGCCTCGAAAGTATTGACTTTCAGATCAGTCTGTTTGACGAAATACCATATGATGTGCAGGCAAAAATGCTCGTGAATGCGATCAAATCAACAGAAAGTGAAGGAGATGATGAGTTTAAAAAAATGACAAAAATGTATCTGGACCAGGATATATCAGCAATGGTCAAAATGATCTCCGATGAAGGTAACTCCGTAGCAGGCTTTGAGGACAAACTTGTCTCAGGAAGAAATAAAAACTGGATACCGCTCATCATCGAAGAAGCAAAAAAATCACAGACATTTTTTGCTGTCGGAGCCGGTCATTTGGGTGGACCGGATGGTGTCATTCACTTGCTGCGCAAGGCAGGATACAAAATGAAGCCTGTACAATAACTGATATGGTAAATGAACATTAGAATCTGTGTTTTCGCCTGCCTTTCTTTTTCTGTTTTTTGGATCAAATGTAAAAACAAATCTGAGGCAGCTCAGCCGGTTGGTACAGAAATCGATTTGGACAGTACTTCAGTAAAAGAAGCCTCGGTTGCCATTTCGGTACTGGATACATCTGACTACAACAGAAGAGTACTTTCACTCGCTCATGATAGTATCTCAAAAAGATGGTCGGTGTCTGATCTCCCTTGACAAGCAGGTCTTGAACTTACAGACCAGCATATTGATGGTTTTGCGAGATTTGGGGACGCTACCACCATCGTGACAATGGAGCAAAACGATTTATTGGATTTTGATGTAAATCAGTCGGATATAAATAGACTTATGTCTGCCACAAACAAAAGCGGCACTGCTTATACTTATCTTAAAGTACCATTGACACAAAATAATGTAGTGACTACAAATGGAAAAAATTTGGGGTATAAAGGTTCTTATGTAAACTATTATATTGCCAACAACAAAGTATTGGTCCCCAATTACAAAGATCCTAATGATGCTATCGCTAATGCAAAAATTCAGACATTTTATCCAACGAGAACTGTTGTTGGAATTGATGTCCGAAACTTATACGAAAATGGAGGAATGGTGCATTGTGTGACTCAGCAACAACCGCAATAAAGAAGTTGGGCGGTAGTAAGAAGCAGAATCACTTAAAAATTTCCCATAGAACCAAATTTAAACCTCACGTTTTCATACGGCACTTTAAATAAAACCTTTTAGCCTGTTAATTTTCTCATAACTTCCTTAAGTAATTCTATCATGTAGAAATCAAAAATCTAATAATAAAGGTAAACAAATTATAATCATTTCAAAGTGGTGAATATCTTTGCGACCAGAGTCTTGAAATTTAGTACATAGAATTTAAATTTTACCTAAATCGTACTAATATGATGATGAATCCAAGGTTTTAAAAGTTTTGAAGCAATAGAATGAAGAACTTATTACCTTTAATATCCGTTATTAAAAGATAAATAGAAAAAATGTTAACAATAAGATTGAAGATAAAAGAAAATGCCTTGGACAGAGTCATGCAGTCTTTAAATAAATGCATTTACATCTGAAGAAGTGGTGATTGTAAATGAAGATCAAAATTTTCTGGCAAATCAAAATTATTTACATAAAGAATTAGAAGAAATCAATAACGGAAAGAACGATTTTTTAAGTCATGACGAATTGGAAAGTTCATTGAATGAAGTAATTACAAAATATGAAGATCATCTATAAGAAATCATTTCAAAATAGACTACAAGAACATATTGAATTTAGAGTATGTTTAAATTTTTATTGTCTTAAAATCAATGTATTATGAACCTGACTTCAAAATAATCGCCTTATTTAGTTCACCTGCCCGGCTATTAACATAGTTGTCAGGCAAGCTAAATGCGTTGATTATTTTATTGTCAGAACCATAATCTCTTGATTTACAACTAAGAAAAATTTTAAACATACTCTTATTGCTCTAGATAATCTCAAGGCGGCGAAGAAATTAAAAAATCAATTATTGATAAAAACTAAAAGCATTCCAGTTAATCCTTATTTATTTAGGCAGTCTATTTACTTCGAAGACCCTCAAATAAGAGATTGTGTTTTTAAAAATTGCACTATAGTTTTCAAAATTGAACCATCAAGAATAATAGTTTTTGGATTTTTAAAGCACCAGCAATTTCCAACTGATGACGATGATAGAATCACGAAGCCATAGCCTGTCTCATCTATAGCTATTTGTCCGACCACACCATCCTAAACCGACGGGAAACTTGCTCCATGATGTACACGATTTAAAATCAATCATATACCAACTTTTACCTTTTACCAGGCAACAAAAAGATGCTAAGGTTATCATAAAAGGCATGATGCCCATAGCATTTAAAAAATCTCAAACCTGATAACTCCACACAGAACCAAAATACCTATTTATCGTTAACTATTAACAGTCAACTATTTTACGGGAAAATCGTACATTGTGCCTTCTTAACAGCACGACCCTAATTTATGGCATCAGAGCTTGATAAAATAAAAGAACCTGTCAAAGCAGAGCTTGAAGATTTTGAAAAATACTTTAAAGACTCCATGAAAAGCTCAGTGCCACTGCTGGACAAAATCACCTACTATATCGTGCAGAAAAAAGGAAAACAGGTAAGGCCGATTCTCGTATTTCTGTCAGCAAGGATGTTTGGAAAAACTTCTGAATCAACCAGCGTGGCTGCCGCCTTGATTGAGTTATTGCACACAGCAACATTGGTTCATGATGACGTAGTAGATGATTCCTATCAAAGAAGAGGGTATTTTTCTGTCAACGCTTTATGGAAAAACAAGATTGCTGTTTTAGTAGGAGATTTTCTGCTGTCACAAGGTATGAATATAGCCCTTGAATCCGGCAACTATCAACACCTGCATACAGTATCCAAAGCTATAAAACAAATGGCCGAAGGCGAACTTCTTCAAATTGAAAAAGCCAGAAAACTTGACATCGACGAAAAGGTATACTATGAAATTATCCGCCAGAAGACGGCTACCTTGATTGGTGCAGCATGTTCGGCCGGTGCGGCATCTGCCACCGAAGATCAGGATATAGTCAGGAAAATGTGGACTTTTGGCGAAAAACTGGGTATAGCCTTTCAGATAAAAGATGACTTGTTTGACTACGGTGATGAGTCCATAGGCAAACCCAGAGGCATAGACATCAAGGAAAAAAAAATGACATTGCCCCTGATATATGCCTTGAACAAAGCTGAAAAGTCAGTAAAAAATAAAATCATCCATCATATCAAAACTGACAGTACCAATGAGTCCAAAATCAAGGAAGTGATTGATTTTGTAAAATCTATGGGCGGTCTGGAGTATGCTCAGGAAGCCATGATAAGATATCAGAATGAAGCTTTGGAAATCCTGCAATCATTTCCTCAGAGTGAAAGCAGAGATCGTATGGGTGATTTGGTGTATTTTTTTACTAACAGAAAACATAATCGATGCATCCTACGATCGAAAATGCCTTTTTGAAGGTTGTGATAGCAGAAGAAGGAGCCGAACTGCAAAGTATCATACTCAAAAAACAGGAAAGGAACATCTGTGGCAAGGTGACGCCACTTTCTGGACAAGGAGAGCGCCACTGCTCTTTCCGATAGTAGGCAGATTAAAAAATGATACTATGACTTTCAAAGGAAAGGAATACAATATGCCTCAACATGGTTTTGCCAGGGACCTGCATTTCAGTGTTGAAAAAATGACGGATCAAAGCATCGTCTTCAGCTGTGCAAGTACTCCGGAAACCAGACAAAAATATCCCTTTGACTGGAAGTTGGATTGTATCTATGAGCTCGAAGGCGACATGCTGAAAGCTTCTGCCTCAGTTACGAATACTTCTTCTTCAGATTTGATGTATTTTAGCATTGGGTTTCATCCGGGATTTGTATTGCCTACGGATGAAGGTTTGGCTTTTGACGACTATCTGTTGTATTTCAATAAAGATCACTCAGCCAAAAGGTGGAAAATCGAAGGAGCACTGATCGGCAACGAATCATCAAAAAACACCATTTATGACCATCAGGTACAGTTGTCTTCTTCTTTGTTTGAGACGGACGCACTCGTTTTTAAAGGCTTAAAAAGTGATGAGATCATCATTAAAAACTCAAAAACAGATTCAAGACTACATTTCACCTTTCACAATTTTCCCTTTTTAGGTATCTGGACGAAGCCCGGAGCACCTTACCTTTGCCTCGAGCCCTGGCAGGGGATTGCAGACAGCATCTATCACAACGGAGATTTCACCGGAAAAGAAGGTATCCTGACACTCGATCCCAAAAATACTTTTCAATGCGGGTATCGGGTGGGTTTCAATTAGGCCAATGTATTTCAATGGAGTACAATGGAGGCAAAAGACGATATGATGTATCAGAAACTTTAATGCTGATTTGAAAACTGAAACCAAAAAAAGAGCACACCTTACACGTTGTATCCCAATTTTTTTATACTATTGTGATGGCAAAGCAAAACAAAGTATCATGCAACAAACTACCGAAAACCTTTGGTTTAGGCTCTATTAAAAAATAACTGATACATTTTGTCTCGTTCTTTTGCTCTTTTTCTGCGTTGTAAAATCGTTAAAATAGCTAAGGCTATTCGCCTCATTTACGCCTTGAAAAAGAACAAATTAACTTCGCCAATTCTGCACCATTTATTTATTAACAGAGCCTTAGGTAAAACTACTCAAGTCAAGAAAACTTCATTTTGAGAATGAAAAAGAATAAATGCATAGGACGAGAGATAATAATGGCTAACCAATAAATATTCATTGATGCCAAAACTATCAAAATAGTTTTATCTTTGTGCCATGTCCAAATCAACATCATATAGTCCGCTTAGATACCCGGGAGGAAAAGGCAAAATGGCAACTTTTCTTGAAAAGACTATTTTACTGAATAATCTTGAAGACTATACTTTAGTAGAAATATATGCTGGTGGCGCAGGCGCATCTCTAAAACTACTTGTTGAAGGAGTATGCAAAAAATTAATACTAAATGACTATGATCCACATATTTATGCTTTTTGGAAGGTGTTGTTTTATCAAACCGATGAACTATTAAAGAGAATCAAAGACACAATAGTTTCAATAGAGAACTGGCATATACAAAAACAAGTTTATACATCTCATGAAAACTATTCTGACGTCGAAGTTGCCTTTTCCACATTCTATTTGAACAGGACTAATAGATCCGGGATTTTGGCAAAAGCTGGACCAATCGGAGGATATGATCAAAAAGGAAATTACAAATTAAACGTAAGGTATAATAAACAAGAACTTACACGACGGATTGAATCTATAGCAAAATTTAGAGATAAGGTAGGAATTTTCAATAGGGATGGCATAGAACTTGTGAAAGAACTTTATTCAACTATAAAGGAAAAATACTTTATTTTTTTAGATCCACCGTATTATAATCAAGGTAAAAATTTATACCTGAATTTCTACAACAATAAAGATCATTTTAAGTGGGCAAGCATTTTGGAGTTGTATAATAACGAAGATTGGTTATTAACTTATGATAACTGTTTAGAAATTAAAGAAATATATAAAAAATTCAGGTCATCGGATATCAGCATGACCTATACACTTCAGGATAAAAAGCAAGCGAAGGAAATTCTACATCAGAATTCATTACAAATGTCAAAAACTGTGAATTCAGGAAGTAATATTATGCATTTATTATTAAATTTAGCAGCATGACTGAAGATATCAAAAGAGAAGAGTTCGTTAAAAATCTCATATTAGATAAAGGAAATCCGAGACTCGTCGAATTTGGTATTTCATCGAAATCAACTGAACAGGAAATAATGATGATTTTGTATAACGAAATGGCAATTACAGAATTGATGTATTCTATTGTAAAAAATGGATTTTGGCCTTATGAGCCCATTATTATCATGAAAGCACCTGAAAAACAGAAATTTATCGTTCTGGAAGGCAATAGACGGCTTACAGCTCTCAGACTACTTTTGGGGATTGAGTTGCCTGATGAATTTGAGATGCCTGAAAGTATTGCAAAATTAATACAGCCAGATACAAAATCCAAGATCGAAAAAATTCCAGTTTTGGAAGTTGATTCCAGGTATAAAGCGTGGAAATATATAGGATTTAAACATGTGAATGGCCCGGCAAAATGGGGAAGTATTGCTAAAGCTAAATATGTAGCTAATGTACATGAGAATTTTAATGTCCCCTTAAAAGACATTTCATTACAGCTAGGAGATACAAATAGTACGGTGCAAAAATTATATCAAGGAGTGAAAATTTTAGAACAAGCTGACGTATCAGGTGTCTTTAAACTTTCGGAAGTTATTGGGAGCAGAATTTATTTCTCGCACTTATATACAGGAATTCAAAGAAGAGGTATTAGAGAATTTATTGGGTTAAATGATGCTGAAAAGGAATCCAAAGAACCAGTACCCAATAATAAAATTAAAGAACTTGGACAGTTGTTGGAGTGGTTATTCGGTAGAAAAAGTGAAAAAAAATTATCGCTGATAACATCTCAAAACCCCGATTTGAAGTATTTGGATGAAGTGCTACAGAGTAAAGAAGCTACAAGGGCATTGAAGGATGGGGAGAGCTTATCTTTTGCATATGAATTAACAAAACCCGCAGATACATTATTTGAGGATTATATTTTAGATACAAAGAGATCAATTCTTAAGGCTAAATCTTTAGTAAACGCAGGTTTTCAAGGTGAAGAATCATTGGTCAGAATAGCGGGTCAAATTGCAGAAACAGCGGATAGTTTATATTCTGAGATGTACTCAAAGTTAGAATCAACTAAAGGAACAAAGCGATTGACTTAGTATGGCGTATAAATTTCCAAATACCCCATCGTCTAGAGCATATATTGAAGAATTAGCGGATTATTGGGAAATATTAGTTTTAAAAACGATAGACGCTCCTATCGCTGTTCAAGATATACTCGGTGACTTGACAATTGAGTTGGATGAGATCAATCACGATGGAATATTCAGCGAAGATGATATCGTTTCTGACCAACTAAAATTGGTAATGGATGAAGTTGATAGGAGATTCAGCGCATGTTCAAATAACTATCCATTCAACTTGAATAGGACAAGGTTAGAAGTAAATCCTGCTATTTCCGAGTATAATAAGAGTATATATATCTTTTTCCTACTTGCCACAAGATTTAATATGAGCAATTATAATGTTCAAAATGGACTTGATGGTACTCTTTTATTTGAACAATTATGCGGTCCAATAGGCAAACATTTTTGGGGCTACAATACTGATTACATAATCAATGGGACTTCAGCAAGAGGTGGTTTTCCTGAAAGAGTCGGAGATATTATTAAATTAATAAAAGAGGGAGAAGGGTTTAATAATTCAAATCACGGAAATGTTACTAAAAAGGATGATGGTGTTGATATTGTTTTAGTTAAAAATTTTAATGATAATCGGGAAGGTAAACTAATTGGTTTTGGCCAATGTAAAACTGGAACCGATTGGCAGAATACTATTGATTTAACCAAAATCAGAAATTTTACAAAAAATTGGTTTTCTACTCAACCAGTTTTAAGTCCTGTCCCTATCGCTTTTATAACGGATACGTTGTATTATGAAAGAAATTTTATTACTGATCAGAGAGGGCTACTGGTTTTCAATCGTTTCCGACTCATGGAATATTTGCCAGATGATATAGGCACCGAGCTATATGATCGAATTCTGTCTTGGGTTGATGGTGCTTTAGAGTTTGTTAAATCTCCTGCTGAGTAGATGTTTACATTAGTATTGTATTGAGCGTTTATATTGAAAATCAACTATCTTTAATCATCTATTGCGTGATCGGTGGAGACAAGCCTTATTCTTAATTCACACATGCGTAATTCGTAATTAAAACTAATACCTCTCATCCTTTACAAATGGCAACTCCTCCATCTTGCTCCCTTCCGGACTTAGTTGATGAACTATTTAAAACACCATTACATTACATTAGGACATTTAATACACACCGTACGGAAAATCATATATAATGGACGGAATAATATATTTACAGGACGACGCCTTGAAAAAAAATACGTGCGGATTGACCTCGAAAAATATGGTGATCTATGGCCTGATTTTTTAGATATCATCATTGCCAGTACACACAAAAATGAAAAAAAATACTTTTTTAGAATCAGAAATTATACCGACGATAATTTTTTTCAAAAAAAAATTATGTCTTCATTATACTCAAAATCAAGATGTTGGTTAAATCATTTTTCGCAAACCAATTTATTTTGAGTATAAAGTAATTGATATACGTCGAATAGGCCATCGAAAAAATGTATATCTTTAATCATATCTTCAATGCTTCTAAAGAGATATAGAATTCACAATTCATGAATTGTGAATTCCAGTTTTGATGGCTTCAAGTTCAACCATTGAACCATTTGAGAAAAAATTTACGTTACAAGATGATAGTAAATACAACTTCATGAATGTGCAATATATCACTGACGATACCGGTAAAACCACTGGTGTTTTTATCCCAATCTCCGATTGGAACAGATTAAAATCCAAATATGTAGAAATTAATGAAGAAACCACTATTCCTGAATTTCATAAAGATATTGTTAGAAACAGAATGGCTGAATACATTAAAAATTCTAAGATCGGGCTGGATTTTGATAAAGTGATTGCGGAGCTGAAAAATGAATAACGCAATGCACGTGGTAATCTTACCTCTTGCTAAGGAAGATTTGAAAGAAGCCAAAGTATGGTACGAAAATAAACTCAAAGGATTAGGAAAACGCTTTTTGTCAGAAGTTGAAAAAAAATAAACTACATCAGAAACAACCCGCTCGCATCAAATATCAGATATGATGACATTCATACCACTCTCTAAGATGTATTTCCTTACTCAATTCATTATAAAGTTGATTCAGAAAATGGAATAGTAGTGATTATTGCAATCTTACATACAAGTGTTGATTCTAAAAATTGGGAATCACGGTTGTAAATTTTTAATTATTTTAATTACTCTACTTTTTGTTTGTTTTATCCAATAATTATAAATAAAATAAACTAAGTCGGTCATTATTCCATCACACTTTGAACCAACAAACCAATAATATGGTTGTGATAGGTATAAAAAGTAATATTAAAAGCCTTCAAAATGATAGATAAAAATCTGAAATCTTCGATCATAAATTGTCTCAATGATATTAAGGGTGGCGGAACATTTTGTACTGATGGAGTGAAAAATTTTGTATTTCCACATTTGAGCATTCATGGTTTAGGTGAGTTGGCATATCCCATCAATGAACTCCAGACACGTGCACTCATCAGTATTGCACACAAAGCGCCTTTTGGCAAAGGTCATGACACGATATTGGATCCATCGGTTCGCAGTGCTTGGGAAATCGATGCTTCACAATTAAAATTTGAAGGACAGGATTGGCCGGAATTGATGGACAGTATACTAAAAAATGTCCAAAATAACTTGGGAATAGAAGACTATACGATCGAAGCGCAGATCTATAAGCTTCTGATTTATGAAAAAGGAGATTTTTTCCTTACCCATAAGGATAGCGAAAAAGAAAAAGGTATGTTCGGCACCTTGATAGTTGCTTTACCTTCCAATCATAAAGGAGCAGAATTATTGGTGAGATTTGAAGGAGTGGAAAAGTCAATAGATTTCTCTCACTATTCCAGTCAAGGTAAAATAGTATTTGGTGCCTTTTATGCAGACTGTGATCACGAAGTGAAACCACTCCTGGAAGGGTACAGAGTCGTTTTGGTGTATAATTTGATTCAAAATCATCAGGCAAAGATATTGCTGTCCAATCATACAAAAAACATGTAGAATGTTTGAAAGCTTGTTTGACAAAAGCAGAATCACAAATTTCTGATTCCAGTCGCCCAATGGTTGTACTTCTAAACCATCAATATACACCGGAAAATTTTATACAGGAACAACTCAAATTAAATGACAGAGCAAAAGCGATCGCTTTATTGCAAGCGGCAAAAGAAGCAGGAATATATGCCAATCTTTGTTTGGTGACAGCCACTAAAGAAGGTTCGCCTTTAGAATATGATGAAGATTGTGAAATCATAGATGAAATAATTGACGAAAGTATCAGTATAGAAAAGTGGATAGAAGATGGATATCCTGGACTGGGAGATTTTCACCTTGATGATGATCACATAATAGCTCCTTTCAACATGGATGACGATGAGCCATATGAAGTAGAAAATTCAGGATATATGGGCAATTATGGACCTGATATCACATATTGGTATCACTATGGAGCCATAGCTATGTGGACGGAAGTGCAACATAAAAGGATTCTCTTGGGTGCATCAGATGCCATCAGAATCAACTGGTTGGATTATTACAATACCAATAGAGATAAATTAAAGCATAAAGATTTGGAGATGGCCAGATATTTGGTACAAATCTTAAGTGACCTGGAACAAGATAAGGAAAAGTTTGATTTCGGTCCTGTCATCGATTGGTTGATTTTAGAAAATGATAAGGCGCAATTAAAGGATTTGGGTTACAATTTATTAGCGCGATATTTTTTCAAAATAAAAGCTGAAAAATGGCTTGAATTGGGGCAACATTATGGTATCGAATCTATCAATGAGCTATTGAACAACCATATTAAATCATGGAATCAAAGACGTGTAAAACAACTCATAGCTATACTACACGAATTTTCTGAAAAAAGCCAATTTGATGAATTTGTCGGCATACAAATGGCACTTCTTCCATCCTATTACTTCAAAATGATGACAGAACTAAGGGCTAATGAATTTCCAATTGATGCAAAAACGCTAACAAAACTCGCAGTGTTGGAAAACACTTGGCCACAAACTGAAATTTGGATATCATCAATGTTTGGTTTACTGACCCGATGTGAAAGCTACGAGTATCTTGAAGAAGTTTGGGCAATGACAATGTTGGATATAAAAACTATCACGCCACTTATCCTAAAAATACTGAACGAAACCATCACACGATATAGCATCAGAAAAAACAACAAACCCGAACCTCCTAAGGACTGGACAAGACCCATTCCTCAGGATACAAGATTTAAAAATAACTGGGCTATATTAGAGCCATTCATGCAGTCTCCGACCACACAAGTATTGGAGTATAGGAGGGTACAAAAGGAAAGAGACGATATGGAGTATACGATCAGAAATTCCGATGCTGATCTGAAAACAGAAACGATAAAAAAGGGATCACCATACACGTTGCTCATCACTAAAACACAAGACCATTATCTCCGTCAAATGAAAATATGGAATCATGACTGTATGATATTGGAGAAATTGGAGAGAAAGAAGTAGTGTGGAGTGGTACGGAGACTTGTTAGTCTCTTCTGGTTCGTAGTTGCATCATTTTCACCAATCCTTAACAAAAGGCAGCTTCTCCATCTTGCTCACTTCCAGACTTGCGAAGCCGAAGTCATCGACTCTACCTTGCCTAGTACTATGGAACCTGAATATCCATTTACAAATGAGCAAAAAATTATTGAATCTCTTGAAAATAATTCATGAATCATGAATCATGAATTGTGAATTATTTGTATCTTTGTGATGTGAAAAGACAAGATATATTGATATTAATTTGGCTTTGTTTGCAAGACAAAAAGCCTTCACAAAAGGAAATTTCTGAGAAATTAGACATAAGCCGTGCTGCGGTATCGTATGCCATAGAAAGATGTATCGGAATAAATCTATTGGATAGAAAAAAATATCAGGTAAGAAAACAAGCTTTGCTGGAGTTTATATTCTATGGTTTGCCTTATATTTATCCGGTAATTAAAGGTAGTATTGTCAAAGGAATACCTACTAGCACCAGTGCGTTTCCACTCAATCAGTTATTTTCTCTTGATCCAGGTTATGTATGGGCCACAGATAAGGCCACACATACTGGAATAGATATAGAACCGTTATATCCTCTATACCTACGATAGCGCTTGGTGATGCCCGAATGTATGAAGTATGTACGCTTATAGACGCTATAAGGATAGGCCATACGAGAGAAAAAGTGGAAGCATATCGACTTCTAAAGGAAATAATAAAATGAGCCATCATCACAATCTGTTGAGAATTGTAACAGTGGCACGAGCATTGGCTGAACTAAATAAAGATGTAGTCTTCGTGGGTGGAGCTGTTGTTTCGCTATACAGTCAAAAACCACATCTGATTGATATAAGGGTGACAGATGATATTGATATCATAATAGAAATTGCAAATAGAGGGAAATATATATTATTGCAGGAAAGGTTGAGAACATTAGGGTTTACTGAAGACGCTGAGTCGAATATTATTTGCAGATGGAAGGTGCAAGGTATTATTGTTGATATCATGCCAAATGACGCCGATATACTTGGCTTTTCCAACCCATGGTATGATGAAGGATATAGAAATAGATTAAAAATAACTGCAAGGGACCAAGAAATACAAATTTTTACGGCTCCATATTTTATCGCCTCTAAGTTAGTTGCATTAAATTCCAGATTGGATGGCGATCGATTGTTTGATTGGAGATGGAGTAGAGATTTTGAGGACATAATGAAAATAATTTCAGAAATTGATCTGTTTGATGAAAGCACGTTTATGTCAAAAGAATTGAAAGACTTCATTAAATCCGCTTTTGACAGTTTTCGCAATGACTTAAATTTTCTAGAAGAAGCCATCTCGGCCAACTTAAGACCTCCGTTTTACACAGATCGTGACATCGAACTCATCATAGATAAAATAATCCTTATTGCAGATGAACTTTAAAAATGCTATAACCCATTTAACATTTTGCATTAGTATAGCTTGCATTTTGAATATCAGTTCGTGCAAACGAGTTAATGACAACAAGCCTGAAGTTCAAGAAGTAAATATGGAGGTACCTGATGGATTACTTGTAGTTCAAGAAGCAGCAATAACGGAAACAGACGCAAAAATTGAATCCGCAACCATTGATTTTACTTCTAAGAAAGATGTATTCTTGGACTCAATACAATTATATTATTGCGACTCATATTATGATCATGAGTCATTTTTTCACTTTTATTATAAAGGGGAAAGATATACTCAGGAAATATACTTTGCTGGAACAGACGATAATTTTTCTATAAAGCACATGAATAAAGATAAATATCTTGATATCGTTTATGAGAATAGCAGTGCATCTGGTCAGGGCTGTTTGTCACAGGACATATTAATTTTTGATCCTATTCTAAAGAAATATCTGAGAAATGAAGTACTGTCAACAGAATGCTATCTAAAATATAATGTCAAATATAATGTTTACTCCAGCTATTCAAGGGGAGGCGGTCAAACTGGACCTTGGAGCTTTGCATTGTACAAATTAAGAGGAGATTCTCTTCATTGTTTTGAAAGTTTATTTGAAGAAAGAATTGTAACTTGTTTGGATTCACTTTGTTACAATGCTGAAATAAGTTGGAATTATACACATTATTGTCATGGAGATAGTACTGTTTACAAAAATTTAGATAAGTCGGAAGTATTCGTGAATATGTATATGAGTGAGTATTACGATCCGTCAGTCAGGTGTCAATTTATGAACCAAACCAAATAGCATTCCAATTCTTCATCCTAGTTCATACCCCATCAATACCTCCCATCCTTAACAAAAGGCAGCTTCTCCATCTTGCTCACTTCCAGACTCGCGAAGCCAAAATCATCGACTACCTTGCCTAGCACGATATAGCAACCTTTACCCTGAAACGCATAGGTTTTCAGACTTGGCGGGAAGTGTACCGTGTCAAAGAAGCATTTTCACAAAAGCAAACGGTAAAATTTTAAAAATTCTCAATTAATCAAAAAAATACCCTTATCTTTGCATTATCAATACCTCCCGGACCTCTCTCGTCTATGACGATGATGTGCATTTTTGGGGGGTTTTCTTTTTTTATACTATTGTGATGGCAAAGCAAAATAAAGTATCATACAATAAGCTACCCAAATCCTTTGAAGATCAGGTAAAACTACTAAAGTCAAGAGGACTTCATTTTGAGAATGAGAAGAAAGCGGAAAAGATTCTGCAGTTTGTCAGTTACAATAGGTTAAGTAATTATTGGTATCCGTTTTTAGAAGAACCAAAGACGGAAGAAATATTCAAACCCGAAACTTCATTTGAGACGATATTTAGTATTTATCAATTTGATAGTGAATTACGAACACTGACATTTCAAGCTATCGAACAAATAGAAATTGCTGTAAGAACACAAATCATTTACCATTTGTCACATAAATATGATTCCGGCTTTTGGTATGAAAATTCCGGAGCATTTAAAAATTATCCTCAATATGTAAACTTTCTTTCAAAGATTACCATCAACACTGAGGAGTCAAAGCAGGAATTCATTATAAAATACAGAGACAAATATCAACAGTTTCTGCCACCATCATGGAAAGCATTTGAAATAATTACTTTTAACTCACTACTCTTCATCTTGAAAAATGTAGCAGATTATAAAGATATTATTCCAGTAGCAAATAGCTTTGGACTGAATCATGAAGTTTTTATTTCATGGATAGAGACTTTAGTGTATATCCGAAATATTTGTGCGCATCATAGTCGATTGTGGAACATAATCCTGACGATTAGTCCTACATGGCCAAAAATTTATGGAAGTGAATTTTAGAAGTTACATAACCATTATCATGAATTTTATCAGAAAATATATTGCCTTTTTGCTAGTCATGTTAATCCCATTAATGATTGAGCAAAAGTCATTGTATACATTTGTTTATTGGGTCTGGGTGAAACCAATATCGCAACATATTTTAGATAATATCTGGATATTAGCGCTACAAATTTCAATTATTAGTTATCTTTATTGCATCGGCTTTTTTCAACGAAAGTCTAAACTTTTGCTTACTGCTCTTTTGACTGTGATTATTGTACTGGCACAGACTTGGAACTATTGGGAATTTAAGGGATACTACTGGATTATACCATTCTTACTTTTATTTATTTGCGTCATTTCTGAAATAAAAATTAAAAAGAAAGATGAGAAAACACCTAAAAATGATGAGTTTAATCGAGAAGGTTTTGCAATGTCTATTTTGGAAGATATTAAGTCAAAAAAAGATATTGAACACTCTTACAATTATGGTTTAGTTGGTGAATGGGGCTCAGGTAAATCATTTTTGATGGAAAAGATGTTTGAAAAGATGCAAAAGGATAACTCATTCGTTTCATTCTACTTTAAACCATGGGAGGCGCCGAATGAAAAAGAGTTTGCTACACAAATCCTGAATGGAATCAGATCCAAATCCGATAACCAAGAGCTAAAAAACAAGATAGGTAGATTTCTCACAAAGATAGAAACCGACTCAAGTGATATACTTACCAAAACATTCACTACATTCTTTGCCTGGCTGATGTCTGATGACTCAAGTATTGATGACATTAAAAGAGACCTTTCAGCCTACCTTAAAAATAACAACAAAAGATTAGTTGTATTTTTAGACGATTTAGATAGGTTGGACCAATCTGAGATAATAGAGTTGCTAAGATTGATGCGTAATACTTTTGATATTCCTTATTTGTTTTTTATTGTGGGATATGATAGAAATTATTTAGCAAGAACCTTGCGTTTTACACCACTTAAGTTTGACAACTATATTTCTAAGTTTTTTCAGGTAAGAACCAATGTTCCATTGCTAAATAAATCAGATCTTTTCGATATGTACTACAAAGGAAAGATTTGTTCAATACTTTCTATAGACAAAAATAATTATGACGATAAAGTTGCGTTCAGAAATATTATCACTGAAAACATATTAGAACTTATTAAAACTCCCAGAGATTTTGAAAATATAATTGCTTCTTTTGATTTATCATATAAAAACTTAAAAGGCAATTGTAATCGATATACCTTATTTCAGTTAGAAGTAATTAGATATAAAGAATACAAATTATACCTTAAAATTAGATCCAAAAGGTATATATTGGAAGATTATCAAACAATGAATAATCTAAATCAAGAACATAAATTGCTAATATCTGCTATTACAAACACAAATCATTTTGGAGAATACAAAATCCAAGATATTAAACATCATCATAAATACTTCTCTATGGTCATTGGTGGGTTAGAAATTGACCAGAATGAATTCAATAAAATCCTTTCTGAGAAAGACTTAACCATTGTTGATGCAAAATTTAAACAATGGTTGGAAAATGGAAAATATGATGATTTGGATAGAAAGCTCATATACTATTTTAACAAATCTAATGGCTATATTGATACCGACCTACTTCTTCTGATAGATAATAAAATGGCAAGTGGTCCTTATTCGCGACATAGTATATATATTCCCGTATTAAAATATTTATTAAGAGTTTTAGAACCGCAAAACTTGCCTGAAGCATACTATATTTCAGAAATTCAAAGTAAATTAGATCATGATAAAGATAGTCGTAACATATCATATTATTTAGTAGATCATATTTATAGTGATGAATGGTGTAATGAAATTATTGGGAAATTTGTCTCCTTAATAGCGAATAATCGATATCATGACAATGAACTTTTTTACTTTTTACAAAATGTTCAAATTTGGCTACCCAACTTAATTGATAAAGATATTTATAGTGAATCATCAAAAAAATACGATGCATTTAAAAGTATTTTCAAAGAAAAAATTAACCCGATTTTGAGTCAATTTGCCAAAACCAACATTGTTGAATTCCTTCAAAATTTTACTATGCCTAATATGGTAAATACTTCTTACACTGTTTACTTAATTTACGATAGTCTTATCCCACGATTGATTAGTTATGATTATGTTTTAGAGTTGCTAAAAAATCATGCTCAAACTGACACAATAATAGAATTGTCTGACTTCATTAATAAACTCAAGGAGAGCTCTAAAAATACCCAAATAAATTCTTCAGTTTTTGTTCAAAATTTCACCTTTAAGCATAATAGCAAAATTGTAGATAAGAGTTAAATCATCAATACCTCCCATCCTTAACAAAAGGCAACTTCACCATCTTGCTTACTTCCAGGCTCGCAAAGCCAAAATCATCGACTACCTTGCCTAGCACGATGTAGCAACCTTTGCCCTGAAATGCGTAGGCTTTCAGACTCGGTGGGAAGTGTACCGTGTCAAAGAAGTGTCCATCGACGTCGGTCATCGTGCCGAAATTCATGAGATCGCCTTTGGATGTGGTGACCCACTTGCGACACACGTAGTAGCCGACCATACGCACTGTCTTGCCGATGTAGTCTTTCATTTGTGTGGCTCTGATATCTCCGCGGAACTTCGTTTGGAGTAGATCAAAAGGATTGCAGAGCGGAAATCCCAACAACTCTATTTCGTCAAAGCTTTGCTCGTGCTCTGTCTCAGAGAGTATAGGTAGTGTGAAATTTTCAGGCTCGGTGTCAAATAGCATCTCTCCAGCGTAGGCGTGTTTGATGAGTGGGTTGTGGACGGCATTTTTTTCCCACATGAGTTCGTACTTGTTCATACCTGTGAAGCGGAAAGCTCCGATACGAATGAGAATCTCGAGCTGCTCCTTGGAGATATTGATACGATGAGTGAAGTCTTTCAGGCTGCGATAATCACCGTGCAGCTGTCGCTCTTCGACGATGGCATGAGAAAGTTTTTGCTCCAGATTGGCCAGATGGACGAAGCCTATATAGATCGTCGTACCATAGATATTGGTGTAATAGGTAGAGTTATTGACACAAGGTGCTTCTATCTTTGCGCCACACATTCGGGCTTCGTGGACATACTGCTCCGTACTGTAGAATCCACCAAAATTATTGATCACAGCGGTCATAAACTCGAGCGGAAAGTAGGTCTTGAGATATAAACTCTGGAAAGACTCCGCTGCAAAACTAGCTGAATGCGCCTTACAAAAGGAGTAACCACTAAAACTCTCGATCTGTCGCCACACTTCCTTGCTGAGTTCCTCGGGATAGCCACGCTCTTTGCAGTTGCGAAAATATTTCTCTTGCAATCGATAGAAGGTATCCGAACTCTTCTTTTTGCCGGTCATGATACGGCGTAGCACGTCTGATTCATCGAGATCGAGACCAGAAAAATGGTGGACGATCTTCATCACGTCTTCCTGATATACCATGACACCGTACGTCTCGCCAAGATGCTCCTCAAACACCGGATGCAGATACGTGTAACTGTCCGGCTTGTGAAATCGCTGTATGTACTCACGCATCATGCCCGACTGCGCTACGCCCGGACGTATGATCGAACTGGCGGCGACGAGATGTATGTAATTGTCGCATCGCAACTTGTGGAGCAGACCACGCATGGCGGGCGACTCTATGTAGAAGCAGCCGATACAATGACCTGAGCGGAGTTGGGCTTTGACCTTGGGATCTTCTTTGATCAGCGCTACATTGTGCACGTCGATGGCCTTGCCTTGATTTTGTTTGACGAGATCTACAGCGTCTTTGATGTGGCCGAGACCTCGCTGTGAGAGTACATCATATTTGTGGTATTCGAGATCTTCGGCGCCGTACATATCGAAGTGTACGATAGGAAATCCCTTGGGCATCAGTTGTAACGCGGTGTGATAATTGAGTGGCTTTTCGCTGATGAGAATACCTCCGGCGTGGATGGAAAGATAATTGGGAAACTTTTCGATCATCTTACCATACTTAAAGATGTGTTTGGCAAAGGGATGATGTTTGTCCACAGCCATGGGTTCGTCGACGATGGTGTCTATGTCCGCTTTGGGTAGACCGAGCACTTTCCCGAGTTCACGGATGATAGACTTGCCTTTGAAGGTATTGTATGTGGCGAGTAGTGCCGTGTGTTCTTTGCCATATCGCTTGAAGATGTAGTCGGTGACATCATCACGGTTATTCCATGAGAAGTCGATGTCAAAATCCGGTGGTGAAGACCGATGTGGATTGATAAATCGCTCAAAATATAGGTCCAGCTCTAGCGGATCAACGTCGGTGATATTGAGATTGTAGGCTACGATGGAGTTGGCACCCGATCCTCGTCCTACATGAAAATATCCCACCGAATGTGCGTATCGGACGATGTCCCAAGTGATGAGAAAGTAAGCGCAAAATCCCATTTGCTGGATGACTTTGAGCTCACGCAGTGTACGTTCCATCGCTTTTTGTGCTTTTCGCCAAAACGCTTTTTACAACCACTAGTAGCCAACTTGGTCAGTAGCTTGAAGTCATCGGTTTCATCACCGGTGAAAGTACGACGATTGTGAAATTTGCTTGCTTCCATCTCGGTATGGCAAGTGTCCAGGATATGCTGTGTATTGGCGATGATGTGCGGATACTGTTGAAATACATTTTCGAGATGGCCTTTTGGGTAAAATATCTCTGATGACTTGGCGCAGTCTTTGGCATCTAGCTTACCGATGACGATGTTGAGATCGATACATCGGAGCAGTTTGTGTGCCTTAAATCCATCCTGGTCAACAAAGGTCACGGGACTGAAGATGACGAGTTTATCGGGATAATTTTTGAGATAAGATGAATATAGATGGTTGACTTCTTCGGGTCTGACGCCTGCATACTCATACTCACGGAGCAGCTCCACACCTTTGGGCAGTTTGCGATAGATGATGTAACAATGCTGGAGTTCAGGTGCTTCTTTGGGCAGTGGCTCGCCGGTAAGTGATGACTCCGTGAGTAGCGAACAAAGCTCTCGCCATCCTTCATCATTGCGCGCGATACCGAGATAGAGAAATTCATTGTCCTGACGAAATTCTATACCGAAGTATGGGTTTGATACCTTGCTCACGACAGGCTCTGACAAACTGAAAAGCCGCTGAAGTATTATTGATATCGGACATGACGAGACACTCGGCGCCATAAGACTTAGCGATGCCGGGCAAATCTTCGGGTGCGAAGGTACCGTAGCGGAGACTGAAGTATGAGTGACAGTTGAGATACATCGACAATAAGGTTGAGATTAAGGTTGAGACTGATACTAAGAATAGGGTGACAAAACTCACCTCAACCTTAGGCTTAGTCTCAGTATGTCGATTTAAACGTCAATATAATGTCGTTAAATCTGGCAAAGGTAAAATATTTAAGAAGAATAAGAAATAAAAGTCAAGAAAAACTAAAAAAATTAAGTGCTATATTGTATTCCAATGTAACTTTGAAGCCAAATCATCTAACGCAATCAAATTTAAATATGAATAATAAAAATGCATTAAAGTCACTTGTACTTACATTTTCAATGATAATAAATTATGAGTGTACATGCCAAAATCTTATAGAAACACTCATCCCATATCGTGAAAAAGAAAAATGGGGGTATAAAGATCGTCAGGGCAAAAAAATCATTGAGCCTAAATACGATAAAGCATCTTTGTACAGTAACTCGCTTGATTTCACAAACAACGATGAATATTATGATCAATATGAATCAATAAACTTAGCCCCCTTGGCGCTAGCTACCAAGGACGATATAAATGAACTTTTAGATTTTCAGGGAAAGTAATTTTTCTCATCATCTTCTAAGTTTTACTTACATCAAAGTTCAACTGGTATTTATATATGCCTTGAGGATTATGAATCTGAGGAAAATGAGTACCCTAAAAATGCTATAAAATGTCAGACAATAGAAAATATATCTCATCCTTTGAAGTGGATTATATCGATGGTGGTGAAGATTACGGTTTCATGTTTTACAATGCAAATGATATTGAATTTCAAGACCAAACTCTTTTTTCAAACAATGAGTTAATACTTTGTAACTACAAGTTTCAATCATACCTAAAACCAATATATGAAGTAGCTTTTACATCTTATAAAGGTTATTATATAGGCCAGCAATACAATGAAGAAACAGGCAATTATAAAAAATTCTTAGTAAACAATGAAAAAATAATATACCAATTCAAAGATAACCAAATACCTAATTCTTATGTAGGGTACGGAAAGTTTCAATTCCAGAAAGATAGCACTCTATATTTGATAGATACTTTAGGCAATATAGAAATATTTGGACGTTTACATAACTTGTCACGATTTGATGAGTATGGGTATGCACAAGCTAAAACATTGGATTATAAGTTGTGCCTGGTTGACATTAATGGTACAATTAAGTATCAAACGGACAATAATTACGACTATATTAATGTTGAAAGACTTAAGGGTTTTAATCACTATCATATAGGAGAT
Organism: Saprospiraceae bacterium; assembly: GCA_016718205.1. Lineage (GTDB taxonomy): Bacteria > Bacteroidota > Bacteroidia > Chitinophagales > Saprospiraceae > OLB9. Next base: position 49,468 of record JADKEB010000011.1, on the reverse strand, counting down.
TCTTATTTTTCATCATTGACTGGCCAGGTTACACATATAAAGCATGAAACTTCTTCTGACCAAACTCCTTCAAACTTTGAAGTTACTCAGTGTTTTGAAGATGGATTAAAATTATTCAAACATGAAAACGACTATGGATTAAAAAATGCAAGTGATCAAGTAATTTTAGAAGCCAATTACGATTATATAAGTAGAATTGATGATATTGGGTGGTATTTACTAGAAACAAATGACGAGCGAAAGTTCTTTATTCCAACTGGTAAAGGTAAATTTATTAATAATCATTATGATAATTTTGGTATTCAAAATGGTGGTAAATTGTTTGAAGCTGCATATAGCGAAAAAGTAGACTTATACATAATCGATGGTACTAAGTTAAATGTGAATCCTATAATTAAACTTATTCACTTTTATGATACGATTGCCAATTCAAATATTGCATTTATTGACAGTAATTATCAACTTTTTATTTATAAAGACGAAATACTTAATCCATCATGTTTCATAGAAAAATCCGAAATTGAAAGCTTTAATCTGAATATTTTCGATATGAAGGCAAATAAAGAATGGCTATATTCTACCTTATACGAACATGATAGAAAATACTACTCGGCTAGCTGCGAATTGATTACATCAAAAAATGGAAGATGTGTTTCATTAATAAACGATATTGCAGTTATTTCTAAAAACCGAAGTTATGGCATTGAAAGAATAAGTACCGGTGAAGTTTTAATAGAGCCTAAGTATAAATATTACCCGTATTCAGTAGGAAGAGATTCTGTAGTATGTATGTTAATAAATGATACTTTAGCAAAATGTGTAAGTTACAATACAAACGATATATTTTACTACCCAATTAAGTATAATTCGCGCTCCAGGGTTATTAATTCAAATAGGAGAGCAGTCACAAAAGACTGTAATGAAGGTTACGTCGATGCTAATGATAAATTAGTTATTGACATGAAGTTTTCTAAGGCAAATGACTTTAATAATGGATTTGCATTAGTAAAAACGCAAAAACAAGAAGGCCTAATTGACACTTTTGGTAATTTTGTTATCCCACCTATATATGAAGAAATTATACCGAATATAGATTATACATTCTTTTATTGTTTTGGAAATGATTCCTTGCATATTTATGACAAATACTTTAAAATTTTATTAAAGCAGAATTATTCAATAGAAAATAGCATAGATTTTTGCTTCCTATATCAATCAAAATTCTGTTTACTTCCCGAAATAGGTTACTGGAAATTAATAGACGATAGTGGTACTGTTATAAAAATATTATTCAGATATATTGTAATGGAGTGACTCTAATAATATTTGATGATAAATCAAATTCATACTATGTTAAGGAAAAAGAACTGGTTAAAATTACTAATCCCAATAGCATTGTGCTTAAGAATGGTAATATCCTTAATACTATTGAAAATTATTTTGAAATTCGTGATAAGAAGGGAAATTGTTTATTAAAATATGAATATCAGTTTGACAGGTTTTTAGAAAACGGAGATTCAACGCTTATTCTTTGTGGTAAAACATCATCAACACATTATTTAAACGCAGTATATGATATAAATGGAAAAGAAATAATTCCGTTTGATAATTTTGAAATTGAGAACATAGAATCACATGGATTGTTTTTAATTCGCGTTAATGAAGAAACTGTAGGTTTTCTTGATTATGTAGGTAATCGTTTTTAATGTAATATTCGATAAATGATACTCCAAGCTACCAAAAATGACGTTTGTTATTTTTCGGCATACCTTCTAAATACATACATTCCACCTTTAGTGAATTTCTCTGAATTAACAAACCCAAATTGAGTTTTATGGCAATGGTAATTCAACTACTTCCCATCCTGGAATTGTATAATCAGGATCAGCCCATTGCTCAGCACTTGGTGGACTTGATCCTTTTTCTCCAAAAATTTGACCCATCGTATTGCCGTTTGGTGTTCCTGGATCAGCACCAGACTCCCATAATACATCATATACAAATTTGTTGCACTTATTACTTGGATTACCAAAATTACCCTTTTCCTCATTCACATTCCAAGCCTTTGATCCAATATATTTATGGGCAATTCTTACGATCGACCTTCTTACCAAATCACCACCTTTATCCGCCAAATGATTCAAACTACTTGAAATCAATCCAAAGGCAGCTCCTTGATAGAAATTGCCTCCTACCACAGAAGCACCTATCCCTCCTGATAGTGTCCCACCAATAAGTATATCCACTTTGCCGCCTCCGATACTCTGGATACTGGCGGCAGTAATAGAACTGGCAAATCCTGATATAGCACCTTTTATTGGATTGCCACCTTGAAGTGTTGTAATTAGTGCTCCTGACCATCCATGCAGAATTCCCTGAACGATTGAAATTTCCCACTTTTCGGCTCCCACAATATTACCAGACACCCATCCTATCGAATGACTGATGGCCCCGGTTACCCCACCAAACACAGCTGCTTTGCCCCATCCATCAAAGAAGCTTTTTTCCTGAATATAATTAGATATACCATTTATAGCAACTCCAATTGCGGCACCCTCAGCTGCAGCAATCAGCAATGCTGCTGCTTGAATTCTACGAAACCATCATGATAAAAAGAACTTAAATTCCTTGTAATAGCTGAAAGGCCAATTAAGCTCCACCCCGTACCCATCAGATCATCAACACCGTGAGATTGATACATTACAGATAGTGAAGGTGTCACATTGTTAGTTCCTGCAGGTAATTGTAAAGGAATTCTATAGTTAGCAATACCTTGAGAAACTGTAGAAGATCCTTCAATACTTCCTACAGCTAAATTCGTATTTACAGGTTTAGACTCAAATGAACTATTACTAAATAATGTTTGATAAGTAACATTTTGACTTTCAATGTTTTTGGGTATACATACAAACATCAAGAATAAAAATAGAACTCTTAAAGCCTTCATCATTCTACCAAATTTAAAATTTTCAAATAATTGTTAATTTTAGCATTAAGTTTAATTTGATAATCTCTTAATGCTAATGATTAAAAAATTTCTAATCAATATCTAAAAAACAAAATCTATTATTACAATGGTAGAAGTCAAGTTGTACAATTATTACGCTGTACGCAAATTTTAAACAAATATAATCTCTTTTTTCAAAATATGCAACAAAATATAGATTTTTTTTTGTTTTTATTAATTTTATTAGAATTTACTACTTTTTTTGAAAATATTAAGAGTATGTTTAAACTTTTATTGCTTTATAATCAATATCTTATGAACCTAGTCTCAAAAATTAAGTACAATGTTTGTATGTATATTTGTAGAAAAAATTTTCTCCAAACTACAATTATTTATTTTTCTTTTTTGCTCAATGGGTGATATTTCATCATAGTCTCTCTGAGGTAGTTCCTGTCCAGATGAGTGTAAATTTCTGTAGTCAGTATGGATTCATGACCCAACATTTCCTGCACAGCTCTGAGATCAGCTCCGCCTTCTACCAGATGTGTGGCAAAAGAATGCCTGAAAGTATGTGGGCTGACCGACTTTCTGATGCCCGCCTGAGATGCATATTGTTTGATCAGTGTGAAGACCATCACTCTGGTGAGGCCCTTCCCTCTTCTGTTGAGAAAGAGTGTATCCTCGTGATTTTTGGCAATGACGGGCAATGTTTTTCTCTCCGTATCGAGATACAATGATATGTGTTTGATAGCCGAAGCGCCTATTGGAATCAAACGTTCTTTATTGTTTTTTCCTAAAACTTTCACAAATCCCTGATCCGAAAAAAAATTACTTATCTTTAGAGTAATCAATTCAGAAACCCGTAAACCACAGGCATAAAGCGTCTCCAGCATGGCACGGTTGCGCTGACTATGCGGCAGTGACATGTCTATACTTCCGATCATATGGTCTATTTCCTCATAGCTCAACACATCGGGCAATGTACGCTGCAATTTTGGTCCTTCCAGTAATGAAGATGGGTCATTTTCAATAATGTCTTCCATCATCATATATTTGTAAAAAGCCCTGATTCCTGAAATGATTCGAGCCTGACTTTTGGGCTCGAGCCCAAGATCATTGATATAATATATGAAAGAAGTCAGATGGTCAGACGTCAATTTGTCAGGCGTAAGATCTATCTTGCTGATGATCACATATTCCATCAGTTTTTCAGCATCCCGGATATAAGCCTCGATGGAGTGTGCTGAAAGTGATTTTTCAAGCAGTAAATAAGCCTGAAATCCTTTCAAAGTACTGTGCCAATCCACGTATGTTAAGTATTTATAGAGTTAAACTTTTCAGTAATATAATCATAAACCTAAATATCTTTAATGAGTTCCGTTATGAAGATCAAAAGTACAATAAAATAAGCATTTTGTACGACAAATCATAATGTGTGCAGCTTTAGCTGTAGCATCGCTTCAGCAGAGCTGCACAAGGTATGGAGCATGACTGAACGGTGCTTTAGCAAAATTGAGTGATAGCTCAATTTAGGAAGGAACAGCCAACTAATCTGGCGGCTACATATATTTCTTTTTTAGGTTTGCAGTAATTTTGGTCTGGAATAGGAAATTCATTTTAGATTTTTAGGTTAATCAAAACGATTTTATCAGATAATTGTTATGTCAGGATATTAAAACCAAATTCATGAAGATCGGTATAGTATGTTATCCTACATTTGGAGGTAGTGGAGTAGTCGCCACTGAATTGGGTTTGGGTTTGGCTGATAAAGGTCATGATGTCCATTTCATCACCTACAAAAGACCGGTCAGACTTACATCTTTTCACCCCAATGTATATTTTCATGAAGTGGCTGCTATGGATTATCCGCTTTTCGAATATACACCTTATGAAACATCACTGGCCAGTAAAATGGTAGATGTGGTGAGATATGAAAAACTGGATTTGTTGCATGTCCACTATGCCATCCCGCATGCTGCGGTAGCGTTTATGGCAAAACAAATCCTTAAATCGTATGGAATTAATATACCTGTCGTGACCACTCTCCATGGTACGGATATCACATTGGTGGGCAATGACCACTCTTTTGCACCTGTGGTAGAATTTAGCATCAATGCATCAGATGGTGTTACTGCAGTTTCTGATCAACTCAGAGATGAAACCAACAAAACTTTTAAAATTAATAAAGAAATCAAGGTTATTTATAACTTTATTGACTTCAGCAGGTTCAGGAAGATCAACAAAGACCATTTTAAGAAAGCCATAGCTCCTGATGGTGAAAAAGTCCTTGTCCACATCTCCAACTTCAGAAAAGTAAAAAGAGTAGAAGATGTCATCCATGTCTTCGAAAAAGTAAGTAAAAAAATAAAATCCAAATTGCTCATGATCGGTGATGGTCCAGAAAGAAAACATATGGAAGAACTTTGCAGAACGCTGCACCTATGTGATGAAATCCGGTTTTTGGGGAAGCAGGAAGCGGTAGAAGAATTGCTGGCGGTCTCAGATCTTTTTTTACTTCCATCAGAAAATGAGAGTTTTGGATTGGCCGCACTTGAGGCTATGGCTTGTGAAGTACCCGTCATTTCATCCAATGCGGGTGGATTGCCGGAGGTCAATATAAATGGTGTCACCGGATATATGTGTGATGTGGGAGATGTGGAAGGCATGGCTTCAAAATGTATCGAATTATTAAGTGATGATGAAAGTTTGTCTGTTTTCCGCAAAAATGCATACTTGCAAGCGAAGAGATTTGATATCACTGAAATTCTGCCACAATATGAAGACTATTACAAACAGATTATTCAACAGGTAAACCTATGATACTTTATTGGTTTTATTGATTATCTTTGCCACAATTTTTGAGCAGTCTGATCCAAATAGATATGTAGAGTATGTTTAAACTTTTATCATTTGGCTCCAAGTGGCAAATTTTATTTTAGTCAGCGTTATATTTTTCGCCGTACCGCGTCAAGCTCGCTTGAGTTTCCGGCTACGACTGCAAAATATGCCTTGTCCAAAATTAAATTTTCTCACTTTCGCTCAAACATAAAAATTTAAACATACTCTTACTTGTTTCAATAATTTTTTGGAAAACACACCGTTTTCTGTTAAAAATAAAATCTGAGAATCCGGAATGATAAAAGCAAGTATCATTTTATATCCTAAATTTAATGCCAGGTGGAAGTTAACAGCGTTGGTCTTTATTTCAATATTGACAAATGCCTTATTTGCTCAGGATACCATAGCACCACAGATCATCACTCCGCCCCGGGATACTTCGTTTGAATGTGGTACTGCATCAGATCTGATCGCCAAACTTACTGCCTGGTATAATAGTGCCGGAGGAGCAAAAGCTACTGACAATTCTGATACTGTCATCTGGAAGCAAAATCTGACGTTGCAGCAATCTATCACCATTTTCAATAATTCATTAGATATCCTTTGTGGTAATAAACAAAAGGTGGATGTGATATTCACACCGGAAGACAAGGCAGGTAATAAAGGAATTGCATTGATGGCTTCATTTTTTACGACCGATACCCAAGGGCCAAAGATTACCAATACTGTACCAAATCTTACTTTTAATTGTGTGAGAGGGATTAGGGATACACTGATAGCCTGGATAAAAAATAAAGGTGGATATACAGCTTCTGATCTGTGTTCCAACAGCATCACCTGGAAAAACTTCAATTTCAGCATAACTTCTTCCAACACCGTCATCCAGACCGGTGGCGGATCAATAGACAATGGGCCTTATCCTCAGCTACCGAATGGAATATGTAACTGGACAATGAATATATCCTGGATAGTGACAGATGAGTGTGGTAATGAGTCAGCGACACCGGGTACCACTACTTTTACTTTAAATGACAATGTAGCACCGTACTTTTTAAATCCGCCATCTGATACTTTGACTATATGCAATAAAATTCCTGCGCCTGCCAGTATAATAGTAAATGATGATTGCGACCGGTCAGTCACTGCCTTATTGCAGGAGGTATCTACAAAATCTACGGATAGTACTTCGTGCCAGCATTTTTCATATACCATCAACAGAACATGGACTTCAAAAGACAAATGTGGAAATACAGCAACTCATACCCAAATAATTACGGTGAAGGATACTATTGGCCCATTGGTAAATTCCATGAAAGATATTACAATTGGTTGTCGTGAATTTGCCAAATCACGTGACAGTATTTATATTGACTTTGTGGATGACTGTTCGAAAGTGAAAGTTGTTTTTTCGGATACCGTCAGATCAACAGGATGTGTCACAAAGCTTGAGCGAACATACACACTATCTGATACTTGCAACAACAAAACAGTATTCAAACAAAACATCAATATCATCAATAATGCGAAGCCAGCAATTATTGTACCTGCTAAAAATGAAAGCTATCCTTGTACTGATGAAAAAAACATAGAAGGTCTTCTCGCAGAGTGGGTAAAAAAATTAGGTGGATCTTCGGCAATAGAAGCATGTAGCCCATTAAAATCTTTTGCTGCTGTCAAAGGTTCATATAACATAAATAATCCAGCTACTTATCCGGGCCAATTGCCTGTCTCGGTACCCAAACAAATTTGTCCCTCCACTCAAAATCAATTTATAAGGTTCGTAGAAGTTGACTTTGTGTATTATGACACATGCGGAAATGCAGCCATGACTTCCGCAGTATTTGGTATTGACGATACCATTCATCCTGTGATAGATAGCTGTCCACAGTCTATTACTGTTTCTGTATCAGAAAACAGTTGTCAGACTGAAATTACACTAAACATTCCTACAGCTACAGACAATTGTATTGAGTCTGTGACACCTTTGGTAAAAAAAACAACTGTATCGGTCACCGGTCCGGTAGGTATGGAAGTCTTAGTGCCAACGCTCGTTGCTAAAATTGGGACATTTAATCCTACTCTGGCGGCACCGTTGAGTGATGGAAAATTTAGTATCAAACTTCGAAATTTTGACATTGGTGATGTTACAGAATATTTTAATGTCATAGGAGAAGACGGAGTCAGCCTCGGGATATCACCCATAGGAAAGGATGAATGTTCTACAGTGGATTTTGAAGTTACCGTCAACAAAGACAAGCTTTTTTCTTGGATTCAGGATGGTTTTATCGAACTCAAATTTGTGCCAAATGTAGTGACGGCTTTGCCATCGTTGTCAATCAATAATTTTTGTTCAAATAGCACGATAGAAGTATCTGTTTCTTTTGATATCGATATTGTTAATACAGTCAGAAGATCATATCAAATCAATGGTGGACCAGAAATTCATCTTACTACTGAAACTCAAATTAAAAGGACCTTTGAAAAAGGAGATCACTCTATATTATTTATTTTCAGAGATTGCGCCAATAACAAAGCAGAGTGTTCTGTACCTATCATGGTCAGGGACGCTGTAAAACCTGCCATAAAGTGTCCTGATAATATTATCACAGTACTAACAACCGGGCAATGTTCGGATACCATCCCACTACCCATAAATTTTTCAGTTACTGAAAACTGTGGAGGATTACACCAATACAACAAGATATCACCTGCATCATCTGATGCATCATTCATTTCTTTTATTTATAATGAAAATAAAATGAAGTATGAGGCAAGGAGTAAAGAAATCGTGTTTTCAGATGTATTTCCTGTCAAACATATCAATGTGCCTGTTGTCCTTCAAGTGGAGTTTACAGGAGATAATAATGATTCAGGTGAGTATTTTGACATATTTGGACCTGGAGGTATCCTTATAGGCAATACCAGACTGACAAATGTACCCAATGTATGCGGAACCTCGATAAACAGATTTGAAATCAATAAAAATCTATTTAACAGCTGGATTCAAAATAAGCAAATCACATTTTTGGCAATTCCAAAAAATGATGGAGATGGTATAAATCCCTGCATTGACATCTCCTCAGACCAAACATCAGACAAAATAAGCAGACTATCAGCTACCTTGAAGTATTCTGATGCTTCATTTTCAGTATCTGTATCCGGGGCCACAAGTATATCTGAGTTTGAAATACCAAAAGGAGCGGATTTGTATAATCTCATTTTAAATGCTGGTGTCAGCCAGGTTTTGTTACAAACTAAAGATAACTCCGGAAATAATGCAGGCTGTAGTTTTAGTATTGAGGTAAAAGACAATGAAAGGCCGGTAGCTAAATGCAAAAATATAGTTGTAGATATGCACCCTTCGGGTCTGGTATCTTACATCATCGATCCCGAAAAAATAGACAATGGTAGTACAGACAACTGTAAAATTAAAAAGAAAACCACAATTCCTGCAACTTTGGATTGTACATCGGCAGGAAGTGATGTAAGTGTCAAACTATTTGTTGAAGATGAGTATGGAAATGTGGATTCCTGCACATCTGTCATAAAAGTGAAAGTGGCAGAAATTAAACCCACATTTTCAGCAGGACTCTGTACCAGTGATACGCTTAAACTATTTTCCAATGTACCTCCTGCATCTATCCCCGGCACATATTCATTCCAATGGGATGGTCCGGGCAGCAAAGATTTTTTTGTAGAAAATCCTCATATTCCAAACCCTGATGAATCTTTCAATGGTGTTTATATCCTTTCGGTAAAAGGTTTTAATAATTGTACTACCACCGCATCTCTCACCGTAAATATAAAGCCACTTATAAAACCGGAACTAACTTCCAATGTAAAAGAAGTCTGTTCAGGAGAAGATATTATTTTGACATCTACATCATACAGTGGTGGTATAGAATATCTGTGGTATGAAGGTATCTTTCCTACAGGAGTCCTTGTCAAAAAAACAAGTACACCTGAATTGATATTAAAGCCAACTGATGGAGTACATTTTTACTATATTATAGCAAAAGGCCCGGATTGTAGTTCCAATCCATCATCCTTACTCAAAGCTGAAGTAAAACCTATACCCAAACCTGAATTGTGCAATAGTTTTATCTCATTGTGTGATGGCAGTGACCTTGTATTATGTGCTAAAGGGAATCCGACACTGACTTATACATGGCGTGGTCCCGCAGGATATCAGGGCACAAGTCTCAATCCGGAGATTATAAAAAATGCATCATCTGCCAATGCCGGAGAGTACAGGCTCTTAGCTGCCAATGGAAATTGTATTTCTGACACTATTACTACTCGGGTAATTGTGCTTGAAAAACCAACACAACCGACCATTATTTCAGCCGATATCTTTTGTGAAGGGGCAATTTTTTCAATTGTGGCTGCGTCAACTACCAATACTGAAAAATACGAATGGTACAAAAACGGCACCTTATTCACAACAACACAGGAAAATAGCCTAATAGTAAATAATGCTCAGTCAGCGTTGCAGGGATCATGGACAGTGGTAGCCACCAAGGGCAATTGCCGGTCTGTAGTTTCTATGACAAAATTTATAGCGATCGATAATAGTCTTGAGGTTGGCGCCATCAACAACGGACCGGTATGTATGGGTGATAGCGTCCAACTCCAGGCAACATTTGTCCCAAATGCATCTTATAAATGGAAAGGTCCTATATCCAATATACCCGATGTTTTTGATCCGAAAGTTCCAGGGGTGCCCGGAGATTATTCAGTAGTCATCACAACTCCTACCGGATGTCAAAACAATGCATCAACAAATGTAAAACTGATAAGTGTACCTGAAATCACGGCTTTAAGCAATGATTCAAAACCTTGTATGTTAGCTTCCGATCAAATCAGATTTACGCCTTCAGTTTTTCCCAATGCTGATACTTATACGTTCCAATGGAGCGGGCCCAATGGGTATACCTCTGCTATAAGAAACCCTGTCATTACTAACCTTAGTGCAAAAGACACCGGTATATACCAATTGGTGATATTAAATGGTAAATGCCCATCCAATAAACTGGAAACTAAAGTGAAGTTTAATGACATTCCTTCGAAACCAACAGTTATTTCTCCATTAGTTTATTGTACCAAAGATACTATCAGGTTGCAGGCTTCCAATACGGGAATTGTCGAAGGATTTATATGGAACACTCCTCTTGGTAAGTTTAATACCTTAGGACCAGTTTTGAGTATTGCGTCGGCATCTTCCATCAATTCGGGCAAATATACACTTGAAACGATCAGTTCCGGTTGTAACTCCAGGTCTTCAGATACACTCAATATTTCCGTCAACCAACCACCTGGTATTGTTGCGCGGACAGTGGAAGATAATATAAAGACTTGTCCCGGAGAAAGTATAAAGCTTGTATCACTTTCGGGACCACCATTAGTAAATATAGGATGGACTGCCCTTACTCCGGGTATTACATTTTCTGATAGAAATGCAGTTTCACCGCTTGTTTCAGGATTTAAAAAAGGAATAAGCTTAATTTCTCTGTCATACAGCATCGACGGGTGCCCGGATTTCAGCAAGGATACAGTATCAATTACTGTGGATTCGATGCCGGTATTAAAAGATGATAATTACAGATTGGCTTATGGCGAAAAGCAGCTCCTCAATGTTTTGCAAAATGATCTGCTCAATAACCAAAATACGATCAGAAGCGTAACTCAACCGCAGCATGGAAAGGTGGATATAAAAAACAGAATGATTGAATTTACGCCTGATTTGAGGTTCTTAAGACCTTTGACAATTAAGTATAAAGTTTGTGCGGATTTTTGTGATGAACTCTGTTCTGAAGCCACCGTAAGTATAGAGTTTGATGAAAACATAACGTGTTATGCACCCACTATCTTTACTCCTAATAACGACGGTATCAATGATCAGTTTGTCATTCCATGCTTAGATACCGGCAGATTTCCCAATTCCAAAGTATATATATTCAATGAATGGGGTACAGAAGTTTTCTATGCCAATCCATACAAAAATGATTGGGAAGGAACGTTTAGCGGCGCAAGTCTGCCTGTGGGCACATACTTCTATATTATTGACACAGGTGATGGGAAAAAACCCTTAAATGGCTTTTTAATCTTGCAGCGATGACTATTAGAGTATATATAACCATCTTCATCATTTCGACTGTGAGTGTCTGTTTATCAGCGCAACAACAACAGATGTATACCCAATTTATGTACAACAAGATGGGATTAAATGCTGCATATGCCGGAAATGAAACCTATCTGTCCGGTACACTTATATATCGGGACCAGTGGAGTGGGTTTCCGGGTGCACCCAAAGCTCAAACTTTCTCAGTCAATCTGCCACGTATTGCAAACAGGATAGGTATTGGATTTAATATCGAAAGGCAATCACTCGGAATCACAGAAAAGATTACCTATGAGATGATGTATGCATATAAGTTTTTTCTTGGTGATGGCACCTTAAGTATGGGTATGAATGTATCAGGTAGAAAGTTTGTTCAGGACTATACTGACAGCAGATTATTTGCTATTCAGGATATACAGCTTGATCCGTCAATACCAGCTACCCAACAGACAAGAAATCTTTTGAATGCAGGTTTTGGAGTATATTTCAATACCAATAAATTCTATCTTGGCGCATCATTGCCCCGAATGATCAGGACTGACCTTGATTTTGATGCCAATAATCTCTTTTCGACAGAAGTAAGGCACCTCTTATTAATGACAGGTGGTACTTTTATACTCAACGATGACGTTCGCCTCACTCCACAACTGATGTTCAGAATGGCAGAGTTTAGTCCATGGAATCTTGACCTGAATGTCAGTAGCACATGGAAGGATAAATATTCTTTAGGAGTGACATACAGGACAGGTGGCAATACCGGCGATCTGGGCGAATCTATAGATGCCATAGCCGGCTTACAGATTTCTGAAAGAATGATGCTGGGAGTAGCATACGATATTCCATTGTCCAAGTTAAGAACCTTGGACACAGGAAGTCTTGAAGTGATCATGTCCTACAATCTGATACCAAGAAAAATTAAAACAATCATAGTTAACCCCAGATATTTTTAATGAAGCATCGGTCAAATATCCTATTGTTTATCATTTTGTACATATGTGTGCACGGTGATAATGTACTATTGGCTCAAGGTGAAATGGTCAATAAAAATGCTGTGAAAAGTGCCCGCATCATCAATGAAAAACAAATCAATACTGCAAATTTAGAAACTTCTCCTGCATTTATTGGAGATAAAATCGGATTGGTATATACCACCACAAAATCAAAACTTTTTGACAAAGAAATCAATGAAGCTTATTTTGAGTTGAGCCTTGCCGATGTCAATTCTGATAATTCGTTGACTTCACCTAAACCACTGAATAAAAAATATAACTCTGACTATCACGAAGGTCCCATGGCTTACGATATCAATCTGAACAAACTTTACTTTACAAGGTCACTTAAAGAAAAAAGAATAGTAAAAAATGTAGAGACGGATACTACATATCTGCGCATCATGGAAGCTGATTTTAATGTAACAAAGCCAGATGTAAAGCCATTAAACATCGTCACCGGAAAATATTCTGTTTGTCATCCTACTCTGACACCTGATGGCAAAACGCTGATTTTTGCTTCCAATATGCCTGGTGGTTTTGGTGGTTATGATTTGTATATGACTTACTACGATGGACAAGAATGGACAGGAATCATAAATCTGGGTCCTCGGATCAATACCTCGTCTCATGAATTGTTTCCGTTTCTGTTAAATAACTCCATCCTGATATTTTCTTCTCCGAGGGCAAATGGTATGGGTGGTCTTGATTTGTATGTTACAGGACTTAACAGCGGATCGTGGACAAGTTCAGAATTATTGCCGGCACCATTTAATTCAACATATGATGATCTGGGCATGATCGTCAGAGAAAATATGAAATCGGGATATTTTGCGAGCAATCGCCCCGGAGGGTCTGGGAAAGATGATATTTTTAGATTTGAAACAGACATACCTCTTTTTGGTCCGGAAGAGAAAAAACCTTTTAATGTCACTGCGCACATCCTGGACAAATTATCTCTGGAAGCGGTACCGAATGGTAAGTTTTCAGTAACTCCTTTGGAAATTGATATTAATGATTTTGCTATTTCGAGCTATAATGTAGATATGTTGTCCGGGCGGAATCCGGGAGATATTGTGCTCAAGCTTACTCCAAAAAAAGGAACTAAAATTCAAAATATCATTGCTGAAAAGGATGGAAGGGTGAGTTTTTTGGCAAATAAAGGTCAAAAATACCTAATCTCTGCCATGGCTGATGGATACGAGAACTTGTCACTGATTTTTGATTATGATCTATTTGGTGATGATTTTAATATAGTCATTGAACCAAAATCTGAGGTGGTCGATGAACCAACAGCGGATACTTTAAATATTCAAAAAAATGCTACCATCAACATACCCGTTGAACCTGGAAAAAGTATTGTCTTTGATCAAATATTTTATGATTACAACAGCACTACTATCAAAAGTGGGGCTGCTCAGGAATTGGATGCTTTAGCGAGCGCAATGTTGTCAAAATCAGATATGAAAATCCGACTGGAATCACATACTGATAGTCGGGGCGCAAGTGCTTATAATCTTCAGCTATCTATCAGCAGAGCAGAAGCTGCAAGGTCATACCTTATTAATCTTGGTGTGGCATCTGACAGAATCAAAATAAGAGGATGGGGTGAAACCAGACTCAGAAACAGATGCACAGACAAAGTCCCATGCAAGGAAACTGATCATGCTTTCAATAGGCGCACGGAAGTATTTGTCGAGTATTGAACCATAGTTTGAGTTAACCATCCCGGCGACTAATCAACAATTTATGATCAATAATGTAAAAGTCTACCAATAAAAATATGTTGACAGAAATAAATCCGAAACTTCCTATGCGAGATAAAAGTCTTACAAAAGACTATTACTTAAATGATTTGGGTTTTGAAGAGCTCGGAGACTACGGAGACTACCTAATAGTCGGTAAAGATAATATCGAAATTCATTTTTTTGAATTTAAGGACCTTAATCCAAAAGACAACTACGGACAAGTTTATATCAGAACAAACAATGTTGATAAAATATATCAAGAATTTTTGCTGAAAAATGTTACAATTCACCCAAATGGTCCCTTAGAAACAAAATCCTGGGGACAAAGAGAGTTTTCATTATTTGACCCGGACAATAATTTATTAACTTTCGGTCAAGGCATTGATGAATGATGGGAACATTAGGAATTAAAAACGATTTATGCTTTTCTTGTTCAATATCAAATGGGAAAAAGTAGGGTTTCATTTATTCATTTATCTTGACTTCTAACCTATAAACAGCCCTGGTTGTATGAGGAATTTTCTTCCTGGTTTTGTTCAATATTTTCAACATTGACTCATCCAATCTGGCATCCGTAGAGTTTTCTATCAGGATTTCAGTCACCTGGTTTTTCTCATTGATTTTGTAATTGAAAGTTGCTGAAAAACTATCAGAATACTTCATTTTCTGAAGTCCCTTTTTGATGGCAGAATGTATTGTAGCATCAAATTTTTTCCAGTCTGCTTCCTGGTCTTTGATTTTGGTTTTTTCTTTTGATATAATTGCGGAGCTACTAACGGCCATGTTTTTTTGTTCTACACCTGATCTATAACCTAATACCACTACTTCATCCAGCAAATTTCCACCTTTGAGTGATACAATGTACTTTTCCACATTTTGCTCAAGCTCTACCTCATTGGCTTCATATCCAACAAGATTCACTTTAAGTAATTGATCCTTGTTGGTGATTTTCAGTTCGAAATTTCCTTCAATATCAGTAATAGTTCCAGAGCTTCCTGTTTTGACATTTGCCCCGATCAAAGGTTCCCCATTTATATCTGTAACAACACCTGATATTGTTCTTTTACTATCTTGCGACTGTGGCTGAAAAAGGTTTCCTGAATTACCGCTCACTGTTTCATTGGGTTGCTGAACAAAAGTAGTCGTTTTTTGGCTCTGAACTACTGTATTTATTGCTGCAAGCGCATTAGTTGTGTCCGGTACAAAATTTGGCAGTGGGTAAAAGCTGGCTATATCATCTTTAACAGCAGAAGATGCTGGTTTTTGTTCTGATATGTTTTCCAAATCATTATCAATACCGTTATTGGAGTGTTTAATTTTTATCTGACCAGCAGGTGCCATCTTTTCTTTTTCAACACTATTTGATTGAACACTCTCGGACATGGATAAATTTGATGCGGTGTTTGTCTTGTAATCATGATTATCAGGACCAACTGCCACAGTTTCTCTATTTGAGATACTATTTTCTTTTTTCGATATATTGAGTACGATAATGCTTGTGAAAACAATGCCGGCTACGACAGCAGCAATATAGAATATCACCGGGGTTTTTCTCTTGTTTTTTTTGAGATATTGATCCACTTGTTGATGGATGTTTGTCACACTTTTTGGAAAATCATTTCCCTTATTCAAAGCAAAACCTTCCAATGCTTCAAAAAGAAATGGATCATCCATTGCTGTCAATTCCAATTTCCGATATTCGGATGGAGTGATAGTACCTTCTACCAACTTGTGGAGCAACTCTCTTTTATATGCTTCAGTTACCATGTTTTTCCATACATATTTTAAGATTCCTTTTGCCATTCTGGATATAGGACCTGGTAGTCGACCATGAAATGTTCAACTGTTGTGCTATATCCTGATAGGATTTTTCCTGAAAATAAAATAAATCAATACATACTTTTTGATCATCATTGAGTTGTTTGAGGCAGTGATCAATTCTTGCCAGCAAAGCTTCTCTTTCAGAAAAATCTGCACTGATGTCCAGTGAATCCCGGGCAGTTTCAAACCTGTCATCAAGTGATATGATGATATTAGTTTTACTTTTTCTGAGTTTATCAATACAAAAGTTAGTGGAAGTCCTGTAAAGCCACGGTTTGAATATCATGATTTGCTGGGTTTTCAGTTTGGAAATCATAAGTTCAAACAACTCATATGAAGCATCTTCACTTTCCTGGACATTTTTAAGGTGTTTGAGACACAATCCGAAAATCATATCTGAATACCTGCAGAATAACTCTCCGACATAAGAAGCATTTTCCGTAGAAATATAGGCCGTTATGAGTCTTTCATCAGACCACTCAGGATTTTTATTTTGCCACCTATATTTCTGATTGGACATAAAAAAGTTGAAAATGTTTTATGTAATAACAATAAGACGTACGTCTCTACGAAATTACATAACTTTTTAAACCTTTTACCATGAAAAATTTAAAAATATTCATTAGTGTACTTTCTTTGGCCATTTTGTATTGTTTCTCAACAACATCACATGAAGTGAAAGGTGTAGTCACTGACGAATACGGAACACCTTTAATTGGTGCAAATGTTACCGAACTGGGTACTCAAAACGGAACTGTGACAGATATTGATGGAAAGTTTTCTCTTACCCTACTCAACCCCAAAAACCAGATTCAAGTGGCTTATGTGGGTTTTGATTCCCGAATAATTATACCGGATTTTACAAAAGACATGAATATTGTGATGAAAGGCGGACACCTTATGGAAGAAGTAGTGGTTTTGGGTATGAGACCGATGATCAAAAAAAATAGTACATTTTCACAATCAATCATTGGTTACAATCCGAAAAACGCGGCATCTGGATCTTTCATTGCTCAAGACATGGGTAGCCCAGAAAACTACAAACACTTCAAAGACAACCCTTACAAAAGTACCAAAGATGAGCCTCTTTCCACCATGTCTATCGATGTAGATCGTGCTTCATACAGCAATATCAGAAGATTTCTGAACCAAGGCTCTATGCCACCAAAAGATGCAGTAAGAGTAGAAGAAATGATCAATTACTTTCATTATGACTACAAAAGTCCTTCTAACAATGAAAATATACCATTTAAAATGTACACGACCTATGCCGACTGTCCTTGGAATCAGGATCATAAGCTCCTCCATGTAGCCATGAAAGCCAAAGAATTGGATCGAAAAAACCTTCCTGCCAGCAATATGGTATTCCTAATTGATGTCTCCGGTAGTATGCAGAGCAGTAATAAGCTTCCATTGGTCGTGGAGTCGTTCAAACTCCTGATCAATCAACTATGCGAAAAAGACATTGTATCCGTTGTCACCTATGCCGGGCAAGAAAGGGTCGTCGCGGAAGGAGTCAAAGGAAGTGACAAAGAAACACTTTATGGTATACTCGACGAATTACAATCCGGTGGGTCTACGGCCGGAGCAGCCGGTATTCAAAGAGCATATCAGCTGGGAAAGAAGTATTTTATTTCAGAAGGAAACAACAGAGTGATCTTAGCCACAGATGGCGACTTCAATGTAGGGGTGAGTAGTGAAGGGGATCTCGTAAGATTGATAGAGGAAAAAAGAAAGACAGGCATCTACCTTTCTATCCTGGGCTATGGTATGGGCAACTATCAGGAAAGCAAAATGCAGGAACTGTCCAAAGCTGGAAATGGCAATCACTTCTACATCGATAATATCGAAGAAGCTAAAAAAAGTCTCATGAACGAATTTGGAAGTACGATGTACTCCATAGCCAATGATGTGAAGATTCAGATTGAGTTCAATCCCAATTTTGTCAAATCTTACAGAGTTGTAGGATATGAAAACAGACAACTGGCCAATGCCGACTTTAATGACGACACCAAGGATGCAGGTGATTTGGGAGCAGGTCATATCGTCACTGTCCTCTATGAAATCGTACCCAAGGCCAGTAAATCAAATGTGGCAGGTTCAATAGATCCTTTAAAGTATGCTCAAAATCCTTTATCCGGATCCAATCATAAAGAATTGGCAACTATCAAGTCGAGATACAAAGAAAACTTAGGGGATACATCCAAAAAAATTGAACAAGTGATTGTAGCAGAGTTGACTCATGCTGATGATTTGAGTCCTTCTGTCAAGTGGTCATTTGCAATAGCAGAATTTGGATTGCTGCTGAGAAACAGCGAATATAAAGCAAAATCCAATTATAAATCATTGATAGCCCGAAGTAAAATCCTAGCCGATGATCCTCATAAAAAAGAATGTGTAGCATTGATGGAGAAAGCCAGCAAGAAGCCAGGTGAATTGGCGCAGATGATTGAGGAATAATTAGGGTCTGCTGAAAAAGTCAAAATTTATCAATTTTAAGACAGCTATTGGTCTGGGATACCGTTCAAAAAATAAGCGATAGAGAATGGAGAGTCAAAAGTGCGTCTATCGCCAAGGAAGAATATTAATCCAAGCAGACCCTAATTACCAACTGGTTTTTAGATGCTTGAGTACAGCTGCTGAAAGACTTGGTGGCTGAACTCAAGTGCTACAAAGGCATTAATAAACTATGTCTTCTTACTTTAATTCCTTAATTTCATTGGCTTTGTTCTTGTTAAAATATGAATATTGAATAAAACTTTGATTTTTTGTTACAAATAAAGGAAGTCACAGCTTGGATTTTAATATTCTTTTGACCTAAAGCAACCTAAAGCATATATTTACAGACATTCTACTTATCATATATAGACTCTAACAAAGCCATTTCATTCAGATTGCTATTGAGATCAAAGAATTTTGCCAAAAATACAGTTTCAGCGTTTTTACTCACATACTTTCCTATTTTATGTCCATATTTCAGCCCGGCATCACAGTCTTTATAAAAATGAACGCCAAGAAGGATCCTTGACCAGGCATTTTCTTTGGCCATTGCCGCAAGTGATGGGAAAGACCTTTTTTTACTTAAGAATTCTCTCCTGTTTTCGTGGCTTTTATCTGTAAAATAATAGTTTTCGCCAACATAAGTTTCTAAAATGGATGAAGCTACGGCTCCTAATACCGCATGACCCGAAGGATAAGACGGAAAGTTCGGATCACTATGAAAAGGTTGCCAGTTTTGATCCAGGTTTTTTGTGATATAGTCTGAAGGCCTCAGTAATTTATAGTGATACTTGTAGTACCAGGTCATGATCGCTGCATCGTTAAGACCCACTCCTAACTTAAAGTAGATATGTATCATATCCTTTAAGTTCATTTTTTCGAATTTTAGGATTTGATTCGCCACGGAATACCACCTGCTCAATGGAGAAAAAGTAAGGCCTCTCACATCATCACTCCAGAATTCGGCAATCCATTTTTCTTCTTTGGAGAGTTTGGAGGTAACTGAATACACGGACAAAGCATCTTTTTTTATAGCTTCTGATTTGGAGATACTTTCAAAATAGGGTGCTTCTAACCGAAAATTTTCTCTCGAAATGATCCAGGTTGGTTTCACGCCCCATTCAGGCAATATCTTTTCTGATTTTTGATATTGCAGATCATTTTCTAACAAAGTCGGATTTTCAAAACATATTTCAACTTTGTTATGGAGTCTTTTTTTGAAGCTGTCAAGCGAACCCAGCACAATTTCAGCATATTGTTTGACCTTTACGTCATCAGTTGTATCAGTATGTATAAGCCGTATATTTTTATTTTTAAGCTCCTCTATTTTTCTGTGGCTGTGTGGTACTTTTTCATGATATATTTCTTTAAGCAATTGACAAAATACTGCATTATACACATTGAAAAATATCATCTCATCTTCTTTGTTTTTTTCAACGACTCCCTTGTAGGTGAGATAACCTGCGATGCCAAGTTGGGATAATCGCTCACCTGAAACCGGAGGATAAGCTTTTGGTTCCTTACTTTCCAAATCTAAATACAGATCGTACCAATCCGTGATGATTTGATGTTGGTTGATATCATTTTTGGGTAATGTATTGAAAGAAGTAAATAATAAGTGGACAGAAGCTAATAAAATTAGCAAAACAAGATGGTGAAATTGTAACCTATGAATGTTATACCTTGTCACTTCAAATTTTGTTGGACAAAATTACTTAGTATTTCATTATCAACTCATTAGAAATTAATTAGAAATATCTTTCTCGGGAAAACACAAAGTAAAGAGATTGCCTGAGTTGTCATTATTGGTGATTTCCAGATTGGTTTGATGCACTTTTAATATACCCGCAACCAGCGTCAGTCCTATGCCGGTACCTTTGACGTTGCTGCTGATTTTTCTCCGATAAAAGGGTTTAAAGATGGATTCTTTTTCATGATCATCGATGACAGGGGCACTGTCTTTTATTTGGACATATATTTTTTTCGAATGATCGGTAAAAATTTTAACTGATGCCGTATGATCAGGTGAAAACTTGCAGGCATTTTCCAAAAGATTGAACAAGGCTATTTTTATAAGAGTTTCATTGCCATTGATGATTAAGGCATCACTATCTTCGGGAAATTGTGTAGTGTCAAATTTAAAAGTGTATTCAGGATTATTTTTTTTTACTGATGCTTTTGTCTGCCAAATCATTTCATCCAACCTTAGCGGACTGAAAGATATTTTACTGCTGGTGTCTGTAAGTCTGGCCAATTCCATGAGCTGGACTGTGGTGTGTTCCATCTCTCTGGCATCATCCAGCACTGAACTAAGGCACTGACGATATTCGTCTTCTTTTCTTTCTTTGGATAATTTTACCTCAATGGTTGAGATAATGGATGCCAAAGGATTTCTTATTTCATGTGATATGTTGGACAGAAACCCCTTTTGTGTATTAAATGAATCTTCAATCCTGTCAAGTAGTTTATTAAATGCCGTATTTAGTCTTGAAATCTCATCATGATTGTTTTGATCTATATGTAAGCGCTTCGACAGATCGTGCGGAAATATATCTTTAAGGTTTTTTATGGTAGTATTGATCGGTGAAAGTGCCTGACTTGAATAGTAATACCCTGATATAGCGAAGATAAGCAAAAATAGTGAGAAGGTAAAAATCATGATATTTCGTAGGCTGGCAAGTTCTTCGGACATCAATTTATCAGTTGCGACTATAATGATATCTCTTCCACCTGAAGTAGTATGTTTAATACCTATTGCGTTGACTTTTCCTAAGTTAAATTTAAGTTCTTTTATATTGACGATGTTATTTAGGATATAGTTTTCAATATTTAAATTATTGTTTATAGAGAACAATTTCCTGAAGGAAAGGTCATAAATGATGATGTTTTCGGTTTCAGATAATGAAGTTTCTGAAGATGGTTGATCATTTTCAAAAGCGATATCAGGGTTGGATTTTTCTACCATCATCACTGTCATGAGCGCTTTTGACCTCAAGGTATCGTAGAATTCTGTATAGATATAGTTCCTGAAGCTGTAATATATAAATAACAAGGACGAGATAAGCAGAACAAAGGAAATAATAAAAAAGGTAAGTGTTAGTTTTGTACGTATTTGCATACTATTGTAATATTACTTTTGACCAAAAATATATCCATGGCCAAATTTAGTTTGTATTAGCTTCTCTTCATATCCTTTGTCGAGTTTATTTCTGAGATAATTGACATATACTTCTACAATATTGGTTCCGGTATCAAAGGAGATATCCCAAACATTTTCAGCTATTTCACTTTTAGTCAGTAATTTACCTTGATGATTCAGAAAATATTCCAGCAATCTGAATTCTTTTTTTGTCAGATTTAAATTTTTTCCATTTCTGAATGCTTCTTTGAGATCCATATTGATTTCCAGATTGCCAATATTGACTATTTGTCTGATTTGACTGTGCCGCCTTGTCAGTGCTTTTACTCTTGCGACAACTTCATCGAGGGAGAAAGGTTTTGCAAGGTAATCGTCTCCTCCGGCTTCAAGGCCCTGAATTTTATCATCAACAGAATCCAGCGCGGATAAAAATAAAATGGGGGTGCTTATACCCTGTAAACGAATTTTTTTACATAATTCCAATCCGCTGATACCGGGTAATAAAACATCCAGTATTATCACATTATATAGAGTTGTCGAAACTTTTTCATATCCTGTACTACCATCCGACGCACAATCCACTGTAAAATCATTTTCTTCCAGGCATGTACAAAGTGATTGCTGGATTTTGTACTGGTCTTCTACAATCAATATTTTCATAATATCATTTCAATATTTTAAATCTCTTAAGGAGAAACAAATATATATTTATAAAATGCTATAATAAGCAAGAACTCAATTTCTAATAATTTTCTAATTACAAAACTTATTCAGATAGAGTGTGTGCTTGTTACTTTTGCATGCGAAACTAAAAAAAATCAATCATGTTGCTTAAAAAATTTAAATTTATTTGTTTAATTGCTTTGTCAATGTTTGTATTTTCCTGTTCAGTAGACAACAAGGAAGAAGGCAAAACTGAGTTTAGGTAAGTAGCAGAATATCCAAATGATGTGGTATACGACTGGAATGAAGTATTCTTGCAAATCGAAAGATATTCAGCAGGTTTCAGACCTGGACCTGCACCACGAGCAGTAGCATACTTGGGTCTAGCTGCGTATGAAGGCGTGATAGCCGGTATGCCGGATTACAATTCATTTGACAATTACTGGTCAGGATTTGATGTCCCTGCTGCGGATACTGAGAAAGAATATTGCTGGCCGCTGGTGATCAACGCATCTTATGAAAACCTGTTGCCTAAGTTTTTTGGTAAAGCTACCAAGGAACAAACTGATTTAATTGCAACTACGGCAAACAGAATAAGAAATGAATACAAAAGTCAGGTTTCTCAAGAAGTTTATGACAGATCAATCAACAGAGGAAGAGAAGTATCAGATGCCGTGTGGAACTACTCCAAAACAGACTCATGGGGTCATGATCACTATCTGGACCCATTCCAAAGATATGACTGGCAAAAAGCATTCAAAAAAGATGGTGACTGGAGACCAACAGTACCCGGACCAGGAGCTCCTATGGGAGGTATTTGGGGCAATGCCCGTACCTTTTCTTTGAAGGAAGATCAGAAGCTTTGTAAAAAACCAATACCTTATAGTGCAAATCCAAGATCTCATTTGTATGCACAAGCCATTGAAGTATATTCTCAAAACACACCTACACTATCTTATGAGACGGAATGGGTGGGTGAGTTTTGGAGTGATGACCTGGTCAATCTGACTTTCAGCCCTGGTGTAAGATTTTTAGCCATAGGTAATCAGGTACTCAAACTGGAAAAAAGCAATCTTGAGACAGCAGTTTTTATGACAGCTTTAGTGGGTGTTTCTTCTAATGATGCAGGTATAGCTTGCTGGCATTCAAAATACTTCTACAATGTTGAGAGACCAGAGACGTATATCAAAAGGGTCATTGATCCAAGCTGGGAGCCAATTCTTGACAATCCTTTGACAGGGGACAAGGGAATATCACCATCATTTCCGGCTTACCCTTCAGGACACTCTACTATGGGTGCTGCAGGAGCAGAAGCCCTTGGATATATCTTTGGATACAATTATGGTATGACGGATAATTGTCATAAAAACAGATCAGAGTTTATCGGAGTACCAAGAACATTCTCCAGCTTTTATGAGATGGGACTCGAAAACGCATGGTCAAGAGTTCCACTTGGGGTACACTTCAGAATGGATTGTGAAGAAGGTGTAAGATTCGGTACTGAGATCGGACGTGCAACACACAGATTGCCCTGGAAAAAGAAATAATTGTTGGGGTAGATTTAGTAACTAAAGTTGCGGTGTTTTTGAATAAAACATATACAATAAATTACATATTAAAGAATTATTCAATAAAATAACTTATAGTGCTGATAGCCAATGTCTTAAATAGCATTTACAAGGATTATAATTCTTAAGGGGTAAACTTAATGTACTTTCATATATACTATGCCAAAGTCTACCTATGATTGGCCTTTTCATTTTTAGACAAAACTTTGCAAAATTGCGTTAAGAACAGAAAACTGTATGAGCCAAAACGAATGCACAAAGCGAGAACAAAATAACGAAGTTCCTCAAATATCAAAACGGTGATAAACTCCAAAGGCGAGTTTTTATGTTTAGCTTTTTTGTGAAGTTTTGACGTTAAGAAAATGAAACAGCCTTGACTTTTTTGTTTCTTTTGTGTCAAGACAAAAGAAAAAGATGTTAATATCAATCTAACAAGAATAATTTCATATATCAAGTTTAGAATGAAGTACGAAATTTGTAATTTGTCTTTGCAAAATTTACTCCGAAACTTAAATTAGTAATAAAAATTTTAAAATCGGGCATAGATCATCATTTAGATCTGTGCCCGATTTTTTTATGTATACATTTGAGTTAAATAAATCCTAACATTTTAAACCTTTATCATTAATCTCAATCAAAGGATCAAATTTATTTATTCATCATCAAAACCAAAAAAAAATGAAAAGAGTAATGATTATCTTGGTCTTTCTGAGTGCGGTACTCACTTATGATTCCCATGCACAAACCAGAATGCAAGGAGAAAGAATCGAACAACGCAGAGGCGATAGAAATCAATTCAGAAACGAAGCAGGAAAAGGAAGATGTAAAAAAACAAAAATCGGGCATCATCGCAAAGTGCGACGTATGGCCGCAATCGATGGTCGTATCACACCTCGCGAAAGGCGCATGCTTCAAAAGGAAAGAAGGAGAAGGGTATTTTAGACACACTGAAATGCTTTTAGTTAATCAAATCAATACATAGTTCTTAGCTTATATTTGACTATATTTGCCGGAAATTAAAACATACCTTACAATTTCATGGCAGCATCAAAAGTATCCTTCAATCCGAATTGTTTTGAAAAACTAACCGAAAAATTCCAGTATCTGTTTGAACCTGAACTCATCAGAGACATGTGTAACTCTGGAGGAACCAAAAGTTATAAGGAAGGTACAATACTGATGGAAATAGGTCAGACATTGACCCATATGCCATTAGTCATTACCGGGTCGGTCAAGATCATGAAGGAGGATAAAGATGGTAATGAACTACTCCTCTACTATCTTGAGCTCGGCGACACATGTGCTGTTACTTTGAGTTGTTGTACCAAACCTACCAAAAGTTCTATCAAAGCTGTAACGGAAACAGATGCAGAAATACTCTTCATACCAGTAGAAAAAATGGAAGAGTGGATGGTGCTTTACAAAACCTGGAGGGGATTTGTGCTGGACAGTTACAATTACAGAATGAATGAAATGCTGGATGCGATCGATAATCTTGCATTCAACAACATGGAAGAAAGGCTATATAAATATTTGCGCGATAAAGTGATGGTAACAAAAGTTTCAAAATTGCACACCACCCATTTTGAAATAGCCAATGACCTGCATTCATCCAGAGTAGTGATATCCAGACTCATGAAAAAGCTGGAAAATGAAGGTCTTGTCATCCAGCACCGCAATTATGTGGAAGTGAAGGAATTTATGTAGTAGTCAAAAATTAATAAACTCTGCTGGCTCTGCTGGCACTGATTTCCTCTGCTGGCGCAAGTTTGTAATTTGTACCTATACCAGCCTTTTTAACCCAATTGATACTTTTCAATTTCCTTGTGCATCACCCGAAACCATAGAGGCGGCAGCATGGCCAGCACCATCATACCGGGATATCCTGTAGGCATCTGAGGACTCTCGTCAAAATGTCTTAGCACCTGATATTTTCTGCTGGCCAAATAGTGGTGATCAGAGTGTCGCGACAACTCGAGCAGGACAAGCCGACCCATAGGATGGTTAGAGTTCCATGAGTGGATGGGCATAGTGCGCTCATACCTGTTGCCATTCTTTTTCCTGCGCAAACCGTAATGTTCGATATAGTTGACTGTCTCCAGAAGCATAAACCCAATAGAAGCAGCTGCTACATACCATAGTAAGACAGATAATCCAAAAAGCAAAAAAATTACAACAAGAAAAGTGATCTGAATGATCTGAAATATGAGCATATCATTATGTAGAGACCAGACATTGTGGTTTGATTTTTTCAACCGGTCTTTTTCGAGGTGCCAAGCGGAAAGCCAACTGCCAATGATCGTTCTTACATAAAATGCATAAATAACTTCCCCGTATTTTGCAGAAGCTGGATCATCATCAGTTGATACATTTTTATGATGTCCGCGATTGTGCTCAATAAAAAAATGCATGTACATACTTGTCAATAGCAACATTTTGCTCATAAGCTGTTCGTACCGTGTACTCCGATGACCCAATTCATGTGCTGCATTGATACCCAAAATACCACAAGACAAGCCTAATGCAATCGTCATTCCGATTTTTGATCCTATAGTAAGATTGTCATCACTGATATTATAAAGAAAATATACTACAATAAAATACTGCAACGGGACCAAACTATACAGGATGACATCGTAGATGATATTTTTTAGTGCAGCATCCTCTTCCTCCTGATTCAAATTTTCAATCGATCCTTTTGTAAATAATTCTAAAAACGGAAGTATCCCAAACAACAAAATCAAAGCAGTATATGTCCAAAAACCTGATGATGAAATTGAAAAAATGACTACTGCAGGTACCATGTACACCAAAAAATATTTCAATGACCTGAATCTCATAAATTTGTATGTCTTTAATCTTTAATGCATACAAAGATAGAATGTTTCAGTCATTTTTTGTACTATTGGATGTCAAATATTTTTCATCAATTATTTTGACCTGGCCCTTGCTGCTGATTGTCCTGACCTTGTTTCAGGTCTGTGTTTTTTACTTTGGTTTTACGCTCTTTGAAGTCAACATTGCCGAATTTGTATCTGAAGTTGACGCCAATAGAACGGAATGGAATACTAAACGATGTTCTTTGGACAAAAGCTTCCGTTGCTACATTGGAATTGAAAAATTTATCTGCGTTGAATGGTTCTATCAGTGTGATGCCTATACTGGACTTTTTAAATTCTTTTCTGAAACCCATACCATAGATGGTAAATGCGGGGTTGTCTCCCTGGATAGTTCTGACCGGTGACTTAAAGAAGCTAAAAAAGTCTACTTTCAAAGTTCCTGTGATTTTTACTTCACCATTCAAAAACATATTGTATTCATAACTGCTTCTGGATATCGAAGCACCGTTGACTATACCACTGGCATTGTAGGTGGCTAAATTTCCACCTATACGAAGAGTAACAAGTTTCACTGATTTGGTTAAGAAAGTATTCAGGCCTATTGAGTTATTGGTTCCCACATTTTTGAAAGTATTGACAGAAAGACCATTTTTGTCAATGCTGAGGATCTGTTCTATGATACCATCTGTATGTTTGTAAAACAAAGCTGAGAAGGTGGTAAAGCCTTTATAGGTAAAATTATATCCCAACTCCACCTGCTGAACTATCTCAGGATCGAGATAAGGATTGCCTTCTACCCTGTTAAGGAAATCAGCATTATTGTTGAATGGGTTGATAAACTGGAGACTTGGTCTCTGCAATCTCTGGCTGTAGCCCAATTTAAGTGTCCTGAAACCCTTGAATGTCCGGCTGATCGTAAAATTTGGCAATAAGTTATTGTAACCCAAGCCACTGAAATTAAGGGAATCTAGCTTTTTGAACCTTCCGGCGATTTCAGTTTTTTCATACCTGACACCAGTGATCACTGAGTACTTCTTGGCGATATTGAATGTCATAGAAGCATATCCTGAATACACATCCTGATCATAATTGAAAGTCTCCTGAAGTGGTTGATAACCGGTAGGAAGCACCAAAACCTGAGTCGTATAGTCGCTGATGATATTTCTGATTACTGCTTTCGCTCCCGTCTCCAACTTTACAGTTTTGGTAAAAGGGTGAGTATAATCTACCTGCATGGTTGTCTCATGGTTTGTCCCCTTATTAATGACTTCGGTATCTCTGTTGAGCAGCTCCAGGCTATGGATTTCCTTGACTGTGAAATCCTGATTGTTGTTTTGTTTGGAATATTGCACTCCAAAGGACAATTCCTGGCCTTCTCTTTTTTCAAATTTTCGGGTATAATCTGTATTCCAATCAAACCCGCCAAAAAAGTTATCACCTGTGTTGGTTCTTGTAAATCTATTGTTAAGTCCTGAAGAAGGGTCAGTGAGTGTCCCGATTGTAGAACCATTTAAATCAAAACCAAAGCCTCTGAAATTGATGGAACTATTGATGCTGTTATATCCATTAAAATCATAAAAAGCACTGACAGAACCATTTCCTCCAAGTCTGCTTGATCTCTGCGTACCATTTGACTCAAATCTCCTGACACCTGATGTGGTATTGTCTTCCCTGAAAAAGGATGAAGTTCCGTCTGCCGGAGTTGAATAAAATAAAGCGGCACTTGCACTTGAACCGAATCTACCATGGCCGGCATTAAGGTTAGTAAAAAGAGTGTTTTGGCGATTGCCGATAGATGTATTGATACTACCTGCCACGCCCTGAATATCCGCTTTTTTGGTAATGATATTGATAAGGCCAGCACTGCCCTCTGCATCATACTTGGCTGATGGAGATGTGATGACTTCTACTTTTTTAATCTGATCAGCCGGAAACATCTTCAACGCATCTGCCACATTGCTGGAAAACATTCCGGATGGTTTTCCATTGATAAGTATTCTGACATTTTGAGAACCTCTCAGTGATACATTTCCGTTTAGATCTACGGATAGTGTGGGCACTTTCCTTAGCACATCCGTTGCATCACCACCAGCGATGGATGCATCATTTTCAGCGTTGAACACTAGTTTGTCTGCCTTGTTTTCGACCAAAACCTTTTGCTCTGTGATCTCAACAGCATCCAGGACAAAATTGGCAGGTACTAAAAGTATATTGCCTATGTTGGCGTCAGGATTTCTTAAAGTAGTTTCTATGGCTGCGACTTTCTTTTCGCTGTAGCCTAAAAAAGAAAAATAGATATCGTAAGATCCTTTTACTATATTTTCGAATTTGAAACTACCATTTTCTTCTGATAACACACCATCCTGCAATATGGTGCTCCCTTTTTTCTTTAGTGAGATGGTGGCAAACCCTACTGGCTGACCTGAAAGAGAATCCACTACCTTCCCTTCTATTTTACCTTTTATAACGGGTGCTTGGTTGCCTCCGGCTCCGGGAAACTGAGCAAAAATGGAAAAAGACAATAATGTAAAAATAAAGCTAAGTTGAAATTTCACGATTTATGTTTTGTTTAAAAATTGACATTAAAATGACAAAAGTAGGTAAATGTTTAAAGTGTACCCAAAAAAATAGATGAATAGCCTTAATTCAATGATGAAATGAGCATAATCAGTAACACACAAACCGTGATGATTATTTTTCATGCGAATTCCATCCCGCTAGTGACGCGGGACGAGTTATGGCATGCAAAAGCAGGCATTAGGAGAATCCCAATTTAAAAAATAAACAGATGAAACACATAAAATGGGGAAATGCATTAAGAGTATGTTTAAAAATTTAATGGAACCTTTTAGTCGAATCGCAAAAGAATTGTTTGACTATTTTGCCATAATACCCATGCTGCCGAACTTTCTACTGTTTTCTCATGATCTTTGTCCAGTCTTCGGTAGTAATTGAACCTTCCAAAAGTCTGCTCAGTCACCCACCTCCATTTGACAGGAACAAATCCCTTTGCACTGGGTGGCTTTGATGAAAGTTCTAAATTAACTCCTAAAAGGTTTGTTTCTACCCAATCTCTGAATACCTTCTCATACGCTGCATCTGCCAATATTGTTCTTAGCCTGAAAACATACCCTATTAATGTTTCTATAACTTGATTTGCTGTTTGACCATCGGTCAACAATCTGGTTTCAGGAAGAAGAAGGCTAAGTCCCGTCAATGTGAAAATCAATTGATCAAAGTTATCTATTGTTTTCACGATTAGGAATAAAAAAGCCCGAAGATATATTTTTCGGGCTTTTTTAGTTATGTATCTGCTAATTGTTTTGATAGAATCAGATATATTTTAAAAATTCTGACTTTTTTGATTCATCCATAAATTTTCCCGAGTAGGATGATGTTACAGTACTGCTTGTGATATCCTGTACACCTCTGGAAGAAACGCATAAATGTGTGGCTTCGATTACCACTGCAACATCTTCGGTTTGTACAGCTTTTTTGATTTCTTCAGCTATCTGAATAGTAAGCCTCTCCTGAACTTGCGGTCTCTTTGCATAATACTGAACAATGCGGTTGAGCTTTGACAATCCTATTACTTTCCCTCCTGATATATATGCGATATGCGCTTTTCCAATGATCGGAACAAAGTGATATTCACAATTGGAGTAAAAAGTGATATCTTTTTCGACCAACATCTCATTGTATTTGTATTTATTGTCAAACAATTTGATGTCAGGTTTATTTACTGGATTGAGGCCACTGAATATCTCTTTGACATACATTTTAGCTACACGATATGGTGTGCCTTTCAGACTGTCATCTGACCTGTCCAGTCCGAGAATATCCATTATTTGTGCAAAATGCTGTTCAATTTCACTTATTTTTTGATCATCAGATTTATCAAAAGCATCTGATCTCATCGGGGTATCAATGCTTGTCATAATGTGATCATCACCTTCCACTTCATACCTTTGAGATGGCATATGATGGTCGGTTGAAAAAAAGTAGTCATCCGGTTTATCTATTTTAAGTTTTTGAGGTTTTGATGCAATTAAGTTTTGCATGATTATATTTTTTTGGCCTAACACAGGAAATTGAATACTGTTTAATAAAATATGATTATAAGTTAAACAAAAATGATTTTCACTGAAATTTACTTGTGAATTTCTTGACTTATGATGACCGATAGGGGCGCAGTTTTAATAAGATGCTGGGTTTATTACATTTTTGTTATCTTTGTTTTTCAAATTAATGATGTAAATAATGGTCCATCAAACAACCTTAAATTTTCTGAAAGAATTAAAAGAGAATAACAATAAACTTTGGTTTGACGAGCATAGAAAACAATACGAAAATGCTAAATCAAATTACTTAAAGTGTGCCGGAGATATCCTTGCAGAGATGCAGAAAATTGATAGTTCTCTCGAGGTGCTCCATCCTAAGGATTGTATATTTCGTATCAACAGAGATATCAGGTTTTCTCTTGACAAATCCCCATACAAAACCAATTTTGGTATAGCATTGCACCCGCATGGTAAAAAATTTAACCTCGCTGCATACTACCTTCACATAGAGCCTGGAAGTTCATTTGTTGGAGGTGGCTTATGGATGCCAGAAGCACCCATTTTGCAAAAAATAAGAAAGGAGATTTCATTTTTTTATCATGATCTCAGGCAAGTCCTGGATGCTTCTGAATTTAAAAGTGCTTTTGGTGACCTAGATGTCGAAGCAGGACAAAAATTGAGCCGTCCACCCAAGGGTTATGAAGCTGATGATCCCGCCATAGAATATCTGAAATTAAAAAGTTTTACAGCAAGTACACCGATAAAAGACGATGTTCTGATGTCAGAAAATATGATTTCTGCTTGTGTGAAGCATTTTACGGCATTGAAGCCATTTCTTTCATTTATCAACCGAGGTTTGATGCATGGAGATTAGGTTTTGGCTTTTAGGCTCTGTTAATAAATAAATGGTGCAGAATTGGCGAAGTTAATTTGTTCTTTTTCAAGGCGTAAATGAGGCAAATAGCCTTAGCTATTTAACGATTTTACAACGCAGAAAAAGAGTAAAAGAACGAGACAAAATGTATCAGTTATTTTTTAACAGAGCCTTAGTGGTTAGCTTTCGTGTAGGTAGTTACTTGGATATTCTTTTTTGGCCTATAGTTGTTGTTACTTTGATAAAAAATATAGTCTAAATGTTTTGTATAAACAATATGAACAAATTTGGTTTAGCATACATCCATCTCATAATAATCGTATGAAGAGTTCTTTTAAGACAAGCACCAAAGATAGCCTAATCAATAATATACAAATGAATAAAATTTTATCCATTATAAAAATTACTTCAATTTTAATTGTCATCCTTATGTCTTCTTGTAAAACGAAAAAATATTCATTCGATCCTGAAAAAACCAATAAAGCATTCATTACTTTTGGCAATGGTGGAGGCATCACTGGTGCCAAGAAAAAATATTATTTTACAAATGACGGCGACATTTATTTTCAGGAGGCGGACAGTATAAAGTTCTTCACGACAATACCGGAAAAAACCAGTACACAAATATTTGGAAGTTATCTGAAGCTCGGTCTTGATAGGAATATACTCAACGAGCCAGGCAACCGTTACTACTTTTTAGAGCTGAAAACTAAGGACATGAATCACGCCCTGAAATGGGGGAAAAATGAATTGCACAATCCAAATATTGAAAAACTCTACAATATCCTTATGAATTTGGTAAAACAAAAAACTGAGAACAAATAATTATGTTAATATACAAATCTCAATCAATTATGAAACACATCTTATTTCTGACTTTTGTTTTCATAACGGTAAGTCTTTCTGCCCAGCTCAAGAAGGTAGATCATACTCAGGATACTGGAGCATCAGAAAATACAAGAAGCAATTTGCCGGTTTCGCAAAACAGAGCCCCAATCCCAGCGACGGACTTCAATTTAAAAACAGTGCCAGGACCTTCCGTTGAGTTCCTTGAATCCGGATTGAAAGCCGGAATGTACAATGAGCTCGGTGTTCCCTTATATATAGAAGGTAAACTTAAAGTAAGCGGACGTCGTGGTACATCACCACAAAACCTCGCCATGGAATACCTTACCACTGCAGGAAGTGTCATGAAAATCAACCATCCTGAAAAAGAGTTTTCCATCACCTCAGTCGAGACAGATGAAATGGGCATAACTCACGTACGGGCAAGACAAGAAATAGAAGGAGTACCGGTATATGGAGCAGAAGTGTTGATACATGGGAGAAATAATACTTTTGATTTTCTAAACGGGTCATATTATCCTACTATTGAAGCGGTCAACACAATGCCCTCTCTTGACCCATCCATTTCTAAAATTATTGTAGAAAAGGATTTAAAATCAATCACTGCTTACAGTAATGAGGTGAAAATGTTGTTCAAAGGACTTAAGGAAAGTAGTGAATTAGTTGTATATCCTTATAATGGTGCATTTCACCTGGCATATCATGTGACAAAATACAAAAATATCATCGACCGCTGGGAATACTTCATTGATGCACACACAGGAGATATCATTCAGAAATACCAAAGTATCTGTAAATTCCATAATCATAAGAAGACAGAAAGTTGCGATGCAAGTGCTGAAGATATGCTGGATGGAAAAGCTACTTCCAATTCTATGGATTTGCTCAATATCTCCAGACTAATCAACACATATCAGGTAGGTTCAAAATATTATATGATAGATGGGTCCAGAGATATCTTTAATACCAGTCCCGCCAATATGCCCAATGACCCGGATGGCGTCATCTGGACCATCGATGCCTTCAATACATCTCCTGAAAAAAGCAATTTCAAATACGACCATGTAACATCCACCAACAATAGCTGGAGCAGCAAGACTGCCGTATCATCACACTACAATGGTGGTCAGGCATTTGAATATTTCAGAAATGTTCATGGTCGAAAATCTATCAACGGACAAGGAGGCAACATTATATCATTCGTCAATGTAGCAGATGATGATGGATCATCTATGGGCAATGCATTCTGGAATGGTCAGGCCATGTTTTACGGCAATGGCGATGGTGCCTTCCAACCATTGGCTCGCGGGCTTGATGTAGCTGGTCACGAGATGTCGCATGGAGTCATACAAAGCACTGCCAATCTGGAATATCAGGGTGAATCCGGTGCTCTCAATGAGTCATTTGCAGATGTATTTGGTGTCCTTATAGACAGAGACGACTGGAAGATAGGTGAAGATGTGGTAAAAGCTGCAGCGTTTCCCTCAGGTGCATTGCGCAGTATGGAAAACCCTTACAATGGAGCACCTGCCAACGATTTAAATAAAGGATGGCAACCAAGAATATATAGTGAAAGGTACAAAGGATCTGAAGACAATGGTGGCGTACATATCAATAGCGGTATCCCCAATTGGGCATTCTTCAAATTTGCAAGTGCTGTAGGGAAGGACAAAGCGGAAAAAGTTTATTACAGGGCATTGACCACATATCTTACAAAGTCATCCAAATTTACAGATTGTAGAATCGCTGTTATAAAAGCTGCAACTGATCTTTACAGCGCAACAGAAGTCAATGCCGCCAAAAAAGCATTTGATGAAGTAGGGATCTTAGGAGAATCGTCCGGCAACTACCAAAATGATGCACAGTCCAATCCGGGTGATGAATTTATACTGACAGCAGGTCCTGATGGCACAGGTTTGTTTATCCATGAATCAAGCGGTAAGGAGATAGCTAAAATTACTTCTAAAAAAGTAATTAACAAACCAAGCGTTACGGATGATGGTGCTATCGTAGTGTATGTGGCATCAGATAAAAAAATTTATTTTGCCACCATAGACTGGGCTAAAGGAGAATTTAAGCCTGATCAGGTTTTTGACTCAAGAGCCATATGGAATAATGCGATCATATCTAAGGATGGTTCGAAAATTGCCGCTATTTATAGTGATGATAAGACTACTATAAATGTTTATGATGTCGCGTCAAAAGGAGAAAGTGATTTTGAATTGTACAACCCTACCTTCACCCAGGGAGTAAGTACGGGAGATGTGCTTCAGGCAGATGCCATGGAGTTTGATGCCACAGGAGAGTGGATCATGTACGATGCTGAAAATGAGATAAAAAGTGCAACAGCAGGAGTGATAGAGTACTGGGATATAGGCTTTATAAAAGTATGGAACAATAGCACGAAGACATTTTCTCTTGGTAAAGTGGAGAAACTGTATTCTTCGCTTCCCAAAAACGTAAGTATTGGCAATCCCACTTTTTCAAAAAACAGCCCCTACATCATTGCTTTTGATTATATAACCAATGGTACAGAATATAATCTTTTTGGTGCCAATATAGAGACCGGTAAGTCAGGTGTCATCTTCAAAAACAATGCTTTAGGATATCCGAATTTCAGCAGCAAAGATAATCGTTTGATTTTTGAAGAAAAATCCCTGACCAGTTTTAATCTGAAAACCATAGGTCTGAAATCCACAAAAATAGAACCACTATCCTCTGCAACTACCCAGATCATACCTTCCAAAAGATGGGCTATATGGTTCAGCAATGGCAAAAGAGTACTTTCTGACACCAAAGATGCTGAAATCCAAGCATCACGAATTACAATCACCGGTAATCCGGTATCAGACAATCTAGTTTTGACTTTATCGCCACAGCTGACTTCATCTCCAAAAATCATGATTCATGACATTTTTGGCAGAGAAGTGTACACGATAAATCATTCAGGTAACGAATCATCATTAAGCTTAGATGTGCAGCATTTGCCTGCAGGTCTATACACCGTATCCGCCATTTCAAATCATCACATCGCAAGCGAAAAGTTTGTGAAGAACTAAACTCCTTTCTGTTTATAGTTTTATTTCAAAAACTGTGTCATCCATCTAACTTGATTTTGGCACAGTTTTTGTTTTTATATCAGGATACCTGTTGACAATGGGTTAGATAGAAATAAATAAGCATACCCAAATGCAAAATAAATGTATATCATTCAAAGTTAATATATGATATTTTAAATCTCTCCTTATCAATACTTTACATAGTATATTACTACCAAATGTTAATATTTTATTAGTATTAAAAGAAAAAATATACTAAAAATACCACCACATTTTTACACTTCGAAGTGCCCCTACAATATACCTTTGCACCATTCCCACTTAATAAAGTAAATCTTTATTTAAATCTGACCTAAGCCTGCACGTCGCAGGCCTGAACTCATTTTTTTAATAACCAAAAACTTTTTAC
The DNA here is from genome assembly GCA_016718205.1 of Saprospiraceae bacterium. Lineage (GTDB taxonomy): Bacteria > Bacteroidota > Bacteroidia > Chitinophagales > Saprospiraceae > OLB9. The sequence goes on along the minus strand of JADKEB010000011.1, from coordinate 13,046 downwards.
CCATGGTAAAGAAAGATTTACTTACCCAACATTTGGGGATTCCGGCATTTAATTTCACGCTGTTGAGTCTCCTGTTTTTATTTTTTACTTCGAGTATTTCCTCTGTTCAGGCCCAATCCCTGGCATGTAATGACAGAGTGAATATTTCCGTGTCAGAAAATTGCACACTTCCTCTCGAGATTGACAAGTTTCAGGAAGGTACACGGCCGATTTTAAACAAAGTAATACGCATCAAACCCAATAATGGTTCGATGTATTTACAACAACTTACATTAGGTACAAACAACCAATTGGTTTTAGGGCCCAATCCTGTAGACTTTAGTAATTTGGCTGTACTGACAAGAGGTGTGGCCAAATTGATGTTAGGAAAAGTCCACACTTACGAAATTTATCACACAGATAGTAGAAACAAATGCTGGGGTACCTTCCTGCTGGAAGACAAACTGGCACCTACTGTGATTTGTTCACCCAACACGACTGTAGCTTGTGCTGATGCCAGAGTCTATTTAAATTCCGACATCAGAAGTACTTCAATTATTGGGAGACCATCTACAGTCACGGACAACTGTGGTTTTACAGATTCTACTTTGGTCGTACAAGACAAAAGAACCAATTGCGGTGGATATATAGCAAGGCATTGGTCTTATACAGACTGCGGTGGTATGAAAGGAGTTTGTGCAGATACTATCTTTTTATCTCCTCTTCCAGATACAAGGATAATGTGTCCGGATGCATATGTTCAGATAAAATGTACTACAGGAACATCCCCTGATCAGATTTATGATGAGGTTTTTGCAAGAACTTCAGGAGACAATAAGACAAAAGATACAACAGCGCTAAAAGCAGCTTATCCATTTTTTAAAGATATATTGGGAAGAGCAGCTTTTGATGTAAATGTGACGGCTACTGCCAATAAAAAATTTGGCAAAATAGAAGGCGTATGCGGATTTTTAACTACCTTCAGTGATCAGTTGATATATCCTTGCGGCCCTACTTGTAGTGCTAAGACAAAAACAATAAGAAAATGGTTAGTGATTGATTGGTGTACCGGGAGTACCAAAGACTGTACTCAAATCATAGAAAGATCCAATCCTGATGGACCAACCATCAAAGCAAACGACATCATTTCAAGTGTTGATCCTTGGGCGTGTGCATCCAATTTCACCTTCCCTGATCCTACTATCCTGCATGATGCATGTGATCCTAATCCTACGTACGAAGTCAGAGGCCCTGCCGGAGTGAATATCATCAAAGACCCTGTAAGCAAAAAATGGATTGCTGTAGGTGCGCCAAAAGGTATTCATGAGTTTTACTATGTTGGAAAGGATTGTTGCGGTCATGAAGGATTAGATACTATCAAAGTTACCATAGTGGACCAAACTCCTCCGGTGGCTGTTGCAAAACAAAATATTGTAATATCCCTTACTACAGGTGGAGAAAACGATGGTATAGCAAAACTCTTTTCTAATTCAGTGGACAACGGTTCTTACGATAGTTGTACACCAGTACATCTTGAACTAAGAAGAGAAGAAGACGATACCAGGGATAATGATGGATGCGGTGTCAAAGGCAACAAGACATACAATGATGATGGTCATCCTCAGGATGGTTCCAGAAACCCATCTTCTCCTGATTATGATCCTGATGGTGGATTATTTGTGAAATTCTGTTGTGATGACATCACTAACAGAGAAGGTGCAGTGCCTTTCGGGATAGTAAAAGTATGGATGAGAGTGTGGGATGACGGAAACATGTCAGGAGTGTATGGTGATACTATCAATGGCCTTACAGACAATTACAATGAGACTTGGGCCAATGTAAGAGTCGAAGACAAGTTGACTCCTAAGATTGTATGTCCGGCTGATGTTACTATCAATTGCGACGATGATGCATCAAATCTTGCTTTGGTAGGAAAAGCAAGAGCTTATTCAAACTGCCTTGATCTTGATGTAGACTACAGAGATAATAACGGGGCAAATAGTTGCGGAAAGGGTACTGTAACCCGTACCTGGTTTATAAAATCAAGACCAAATATCACATGTACGCAAAAGATATACAAGCAGGAAAGAGGTGAAGAAATCAACATCGATCGAATCACATGGCCAGACTCTTTAATCACAACCAACTGTGCCACTGATGTTGCATTGATAAAACCAACATGGAGAAGCGGAGCCTGTGATCAGGTAGGATTGAGTCTGAAGTCTGATACTTTCTACTTTGAAGGAAATGCTTGTATGAAAATCATCAACAGATGGACTATCATCAACTGGTGTACCTATAATCCAAACTGGACAGGTACTGGTACTCAACCAGGAATATGGCAGCGTTCGACAGTAGTTAAGGTGGTTGATAATGTCAAACCAACGCTTGGTTCATGTGCACCACAGATGTACGAAGTATCAGGCAACACTTGCACAGTAAGAGATCTTGTGATCACTCAAACTGCTGACGATCAGGGACAGTGTGCATCTGACTGGTTGAAATGGATAGTCTTTGTTGACCTTTGGGGAGATGGTACTAATGATCTGGAGTATTCATCATTCTTGCCAGTTACTGATGGAAATATCACTAATGATTCCAATGGAAACGGTATCAATGACAGATATGTAGCTCCAACAGGTAGAGGTGGTCAGGTAAGCATTACGATACCCGAAATCTCTGGTAGCATGTCCAACCATAAGATCACATGGAGAGTAACTGATGGCTGTGGAAACGTAACATCTTGCTTTCAGGACTTCATGGTAGTGGATAAAAAGAAACCCACACCTTACTGTCTCAATCTTAGCTCCGCCTTGATGAAAAACGGAGAGGTTGAATTATGGGCTGTTGACTTCAATGTTGCGTCATTTGATAATTGCTCAGCAGCAAGTAATTTATTATACACATTTAATGAAGCACATCCCGTGTTGACAAAAATAACCCAAACCCACTATTTCAAAGGTAAAGGATTGGACGCAACCTTGGCTGAATACAATGCCGGTAATGCACAGAAGTGGATTCCAGCATCAAAATCTTCAGGAATGATCTTCGGATGTCGCAATTTACCAGCTGTCGATGTGAAAATGACAGTATGGGATGAAAAACTTAACTTTGATTATTGTCTTGTTAAACTCAGTTTGCTTGACAATCAGGGAGCTTGTGGTGGCAATGTAACAACAGGTAATATTGCCGGTAAGATGGTTTCACAAATAGGCCAAGGTGTCGTTAATGCAGATGTCGTACTGGAAAATGGTATAGCTGAAATGTTGAAAATGACCACAACAAATAGTAGCGGTGAATACAATTTTTCTACACTAATGAACTATTCGTATACTATTGAAGGCCGAAAAACTGATGACTATCTGAATGGAGTAAGTACACTTGACCTTGTGATAATACAAAAACATCTGTTAGGATTGGATGAACTTAGCAATCCATATTATATCATAGCTGCAGACGCCAATGGCGACCAGAAAGTGACAGCTTCTGACCTTACTGAATTGCGAAAATTGATTTTAGGTATTTATTCGAAACTTCCTAAATCTAATAGCTGGAAATTTATAAACAGCAACCAGACTTTTGAAAACGCCAAACAACCATGGCCTTTGAATGAAAAAATTGCCATCTCAGAGATGAATAAGTCCATGACTAATCAAAATTTTGTAGCAGTTAAGATAGGTGATGTAAACGGATCTGCCTCTGGCAATGTTGCTAATAGTAGTACTGAAGTAAGGAGTACTGTCGAATTGACAACTGAAGACAAAACAGTAAAGGCAGGAGAAGCTCATAATATCGTATTGAATTCCAATATTACAAATGTATTTGGTATGCAGTTTACTCTTACTGTAAATAATGCTGAACTTAAGGATGTATTCGTTGGTGACCAGAAATTGGGACAGGGAAATATTGCGCAAATCTCTGACAATAAATACACTATCAGTTGGAACGATGTCAGCTCAAAGGATGGAAATGAAATACTTACACTTCAATTGATCTCTAAGGCAGATGCACAGATTTCAGACTTGATTTCAATTAACTCTTCTGTAACTTCTTCTGAAATATATAGTGGAAATGATCTTCAAACCAACAAATTGTCACTAAGATTTGGCGTTGCAGGTTCATCAGAATTCACTCTATATCAGAATGAACCAAATCCATTCAATGATAAAACTGTAATTTCTTTCAACTTACCTGAAGCAGGGGAAGCTACCCTAAAAGTTTTCGATGTGACAGGACAAGTAGTATATAAAAATATTGGATCTTTTGGTAAAGGTATCAATAGCTTTACAATCACCAGAAATGATCTTCCATCTAAAGGTGTGATGATTTATCAGGTAGAAAGTGGAGTAAATGCTGCCACCAAAAAGATGATCGGGCTCGAGTAACAACAATTTGCTTAAATTAATTCCTTAGGGGATGCATCGTAAAGGTGCATCCCTTTTTCAGTTTTAATTATTACCTTTGGAATTTTTAATGAGAAAATAGTAATTCTGATGGAAGATAAAAGATTGTTTCTGCTGGACGGTCACGCCTTGGTTTACAGGGCACATTTTGCATTTATTACCAGACCTTTGATCAATTCTAAAGGTTTAAATACTTCAGCAATCACCGGATTTGTGCGCACTTTGTGGGACCTGATGGTCAACCAGAAACCCACTCACCTAGCTGTGGCTTTTGATCCCAAAGGTGGTACATTCAGGCATGAATTTTATCCTGCATATAAAGCCAACCGGGATGCTCAACCTGAAGATATTACCATCGCCATGAAATATATACCTGACATCATAGATGCATTTAATATTCCAGTGGTCATGATACCAAATTATGAAGCTGATGATGTCATAGGTACATTGGCAAAACAGGCAGAAAAAGAAGGGTATACAGTGTACATGGTGACTCCAGACAAAGATTACGCCCAGCTTGTATCAGAAAATATATATATGTATAAACCTGGTCGGCAAGGCAATGAAGTGGAGATACTTGGGGTTAAAGAAATTTTGGAAAATTGGGATATAGAAAAAGTAGAACAAGTAATTGATGTGCTTGGTCTGCAGGGAGACAGTGTAGACAATATACCCGGCATTCCCGGGATCGGACCCAAAACAGCAGTGGCACTTTTGAAAGAATACGGGTCAGTCGAAAATATCATAGCCAACGCAGATAGTCTTAAAGGAAAACAAAAGGAAAATGTGATCAATTTTGCAGATCAGGCATTGCTATCAAAAAGACTGGCAACGATTGACTTAAATTCTCCTATCCAGTTTGATGCCACCAGATTCAACCTTGACCCAATGAATAAAGAGAAACTCAAGGAAATTTTTCTTGAATTGGAATTCAGAACATTGGCTCAACAGATCCTTGGAAATGATTCCGTAGGTAAACCTGCAAATCAGATTGGTGTTCAACAGTCACTTTTCGGAGATGAACAAATTCAGTCTTCAGCTCCGAGCGGGACAGAAAAACCTGATTATCAGATTGCAAAAAAGAATATTGACAATACACCTCACACCTATCATCTTGTACAATCGGAAAAGGAAATCCTTGATCTTGTCATTAAACTCCGAAAGGCAGAAATGATCAGTTTCGATACTGAAACAACTGGTATAGATGCACATCAGGCAGAACTGGTTGGGCTTTCATTTAGTATTGTTCCCGGTGTGGCATATTACATTCCTACACCACCTGAACAAAAGGAAGTAAAAAAAATTCTTGAATACTTCAGACCCATCTTTGAAAACTCTTCTATAGGCAAAATAGGTCAAAATATCAAATATGATATGACCATGCTGAAGTGGTGTGGTATCGAACTCCAAGGGTACTTATATGATACTATGATCACTCATTATTTATGTGAACCCGATCTCAGACACAAACTCGACTATCTTACTGAATCTTATCTGGACTACAAAATGGTACCCATAGAAGACCTGATAGGTAAAGGTGGAAAAAACCAATTGTCCATGCGTCAGATAGCACTTGAAAAAGTGAAGGAATATGCGGGTGAAGACGCTGACCTTACTCTACAGTTAGTTCCTGTAATGAAAAAAATGATGGCTGAAAACGAACTGGATGAGTTGTACAAAACTATCGAGGAGCCTCTGATCAGGGTATTGTGCGATCTGGAGTTTGAAGGCATCAGAATCAACGGAGATTTTCTCAAAGAATATTCAAAAGAACTCGATAAACTAATCCTCGAAAAAGAACAGGAAATTTACCGTAATGCCGGTGTTCAATTCAATATTTCTTCTCCAAAGCAGGTAGGAGAAGTCTTGTTTGACAGACTAAAGGTGCCATACCGATGGAAAAGGACTTCTTCCGGGCAGTATTCTACTGATTTTGACAAGTTGACAGAGTTGGCTGGTGAGCATATTGTCATCGATACCATACTTGAGTACAGGAAATTTTCGAAACTCAAGTCCACCTATGTAGATGCATTGCCCACAATGATCAATCCAAGGACCGGCAGAGTACACAGCAACTTCAATCAGGCCAGGGCAGCTACTGGAAGATTGAGTTCTGAAAATCCCAACCTGCAAAACATCCCCATCAAAGATGAAGCTGGTCGTGAAATAAGAAAAGCTTATTCGCAGATTGAGCTAAGAATTATTGCCGAGATAAGTAATGATCAGGTCATGCTTGATGCTTTTATTGCCGGAAATGATTTCCACAAGGCTACCGCAGCAAAAGTTTATGGAGTACCTTATGATGAAGTTACTTCAGATCAGCGACGAAATGCTAAAACAGTCAATTTTTCTATCACTTACGGAGCAGGGGCTACCAATCTTTCCCGACAACTGGGTATATCCCGCAAAGAAGCTACTGAACTCATACAAAGTTATTTCAGAGAATTCAGCGGCTTGAAAAACTATATGGATGAGACAGTACGAATGGCCAGAGAATATGGATATGTCAAAACATTGTTGGGAAGAAGAAGGAATCTCAGGGACATCAATTCAAGAAATTCACTAACAGCATCCAATGCTGAGAGAGTAGCCATCAATACTCCTATCCAGGGCACAGCCGCAGATATGATCAAAATAGCCATGATCGATATTCACAAAGAATTCAAATCACAAAATTTAAAATCTGTCATGGTGCTTCAGGTACATGACGAATTGGTATTTGATGTCTTTAAACCAGAGCTTGAAAGAGTAAAGGTGATCATCGGTGACAAAATGCGCAATGCCATTCCAGGATTAAAGGTTCCGATATTGGTTGAAATGGGAGAAGGAAATAACTGGCTGGAGGCACATTAAATTTGAGTTATGAACAGTTATCATGATAAATTCATAAAAGAGCGTCTTTCTGTCAAACAAAATGCGATAGATTTCCTGAAAATTTCAATATCGCCGGATCTATTAGACTTATTGGATTTAAATACAATTGTACATGTTAAAAACTCTTTTGTAAATAAGGAAATGAAGGAATTGTTCTCTGATATCTTATTTGAATGCAGAATGAAATCAGGAGATGAAGCTTATTGTGCTGTATTGATTGAACATAAAAGTTACAAAGACCCTTATGCAGGCTTTCAGATTGGAGAATACCTCTTTAGTGCATACAGACATCAGATAAAAAATAGGGAGCACTTTAAAATTATCATCCCAATACTATTTTATCATCACGAACAAAAATGGGAATTTCAACCAGTTGAAGCATTCTTTAAGGACAATTACAAAGATTTTATTAAATTTGTACCAAAGTTTGAAACGATTTTCTTTGATGTAAAATCAATGCAGGACGAGTCAATTTTAGCAATTCGTAACATAGCAATTGCATCTATGCTGATGACCCAAAAGCATGATAACGATATTCATGTTTTGATGGACAGATTAGAAAAAATTTTTGAATCTTTGCAAACTATTGAAGAAAGGAACTCTTTTAGTTCGATTTTTGTTTACATATTGCATGTTTTTAGAAAAGAGCACAATGCAATCGAAATTATTAATAAAGGTATTCATAAACCAGTAAATCAGTTTTTTATGACACTTTACCAGCAAATTACAGAAAAAAGCAAACTCGAAGGAAAACTTGAGGGAAAACTCGAAGGAAAACTCGAAGGAAAACTTGAAGGAAAACTCGAAGTTGTGGTGGCAAGTTATGATGATGGATTAGAAGTTGCCAGAATATCCAAAATAACGGGTCTATCAGAGCCCGAAGTAGTTCGAATATTAAAAGAGCATAAAAAAATAAAATAGTGAGTTAAAACTCAAGGAGCACTACCCATTATTGTTGTATGAAGAAAATTTATTTATTATCTATTGTAATCAATTTTGTTTTTGTTTCAGACAATACTTGTCAAACCTACTTGTTTAATGGTAATAAGAGTGGGTTTTCAGCAATGGTCGGAGTGTTAAGTGTTAGAAGTTATACAAGACAAACTGCTGCATTTTTTGGTGCTGAAGCTACAATTAGCGGATACCTAAGCTTCGGGTTTAGCCGAACTTTTTCAAAATATGATTATGATAACGGATTTAACACTTATAGTTTAAATCTTGCACTTTATAAATCTGAAAATGGTCAAAGGACATGGACGTATCCATTAGTTGCATCTTATTCAAAAGTAAATAATAAAGATGTATTTTTAGGTGGTGGCGGAATTGCATTAAAGAATCAAATCTCCGCAAAAACTTCCATCTCACCGGTTTTTTTAGTTTTGCTACAAAATCAGTCAAGATATTCAGGAAAAAAATACTCAAGGGTGTTTGGTTTTGAATTAAATGTGGTGCATCAGAAATTAAGGATTGTACCCAGCATTACTCTTGCACAAGGTAATACAGCCATAGCCATTGGTGGAGGATTTATACTTTGATGTTAATACTTTTACTGCTTTAAATCATCATTTGCTCATCTTCATCCACAAATTCCAGTTCAGCATCTTTTTCCCAGATTTCCATTTCACAGGGTTTGCAATTGAATTTTAGTTTATACTCGATTTCTCCATGTTTTAGGGTCAATGGTTCCACCACCTTTTCGCCCATCGTAGCACGCTGAAAACGGGCACATTTTCCCAATTCATACTTGACACAATATTTTGTGGTCATCACTCTTGACTTTCCGGGATCCCATTGCAGTTCAAAAGCTTTTTCTATTTCTGTGACACCATGACGCTTATAAAAATTTCTGGCCAATTGATTAGAAACATTATAGGTAAAATCCAGTTTTTCGACCGGATAAGGATGCTCAGTCTTAATGATTTGGTGAGTTTCTCTTTGGTATTGTGAGATCCGAATTTCTACCAATTGTTGCAGGACATCCCTTCTGATTTCATTGACTTTGGAGATAGGCAAAAACCAGTTATCAATAAGTTGCACATCAATTTCATCTACTACAAATACGGTATTGCCCGTTTTTGAAAGGTTCTTTTTGATATTGGGTATGACTGATTCACCACTATTGGCCAATGATTTTTCCATTTTCAAAATCATTTCACTCTTATGACCGTCTTCGTCTATTGCCAATAAACGGAACCCTTTATGAATTTCACTAAAATGTAAATGAACGCCTATCTTACGAATGGCAGATCTTTCCTGCTCCACCATTTTGATAAACTCGGCATCAGAATTTCTGAAGATAGTTGTGCCCACAGATATGGACTTTAATACATTCAGTACGACGATATCATTGACGATGATATTGACCTGAGCCCCATCGGCTTCTCCATTTGAGTTGACAAAATACAACCCGTCACCATTATTGAGCTTTTCATAATTTTCTATTACATAGCCATTGGCCTTGACTTCGAGTACTTTGCCTATGAACTGACCTTGTGACTTTGGAGTGTCCCAACTCCCGATTTTTTCTTTACGTTTATTGACAAAATAGTCGGTGTATCCGCGATTAAAACTTCTGTCCATTTCCGGTTCGAAATTATAGAAAGTCCTTCCGGAAGATGCTTTTTGGTATTTATCTGGGTTATTTTCCAAAAATTCATCCAATCGTTTTCGCAGAAAGGATGTATTATTTTTTACATAAACTATATCCTTGAGCCGACCTTCGATTTTGAAGGATGTGATACCTGCTTCTATCAATGCAGGCAGCTGATCACTCAAGTCGAGATCTTTGATAGACAGCAAATGTGCTGTCTGAATCAGGGTCGTACCCGTTCCGTCTATGAGTTCGTATGGCAAGCGGCAGTTTTGCGCACAAGAGCCGCGATTGGCACTGCGCTCCCCATTGGCTATACTCATGTAGCAATTGCCACTAAATGATACACAGAGTGCGCCTGATACAAAAAACTCCAACTCTGCATCTGTTGCTTCATGTATTTCTTTGACCTGATCGAGATTCAATTCTCTGGCCAATACCACTCTTTTGATACCCGCATCTCTCAGAAATTTTACATGTTTCGGGTCACGATTATTGGTCTGAGTACTTGCATGCAGAACGATTGGTGGCAATTTCATCTCCAATATAGCCATGTCTTGAATGATTAGAGCATCTATACCAATATCATAGAGTTGGTAAATCAATTTTCTGCAAATTTCCAGCTCATCATCATACAATATCGTATTGATGACTACAAAAACCTGGGCATTGAATAAGTGTGCATACCGAACCATTTCGGCTATATCTTCTATGGAGTTAGTGGCATTGGTTCTCGCCCCAAATTGTGGTGCTCCGATGTACACAGCATCAGCCCCAGCGTTGATGGCAGCAATACCTTGTATGAGATTTTTGGCAGGGGCCAGAATTTCTATTTTTTTTCTCATAGGAGAATCAAAAGTTATTGTGATGGTCAATCCACCACAAAGGTAGGTATATTTATATTACACAACCATTATGATTTATCTGAGACTCAAGGTTTATTTGTTTTTTATTGGGCTAAACCCATTGTAGGTATAGTTTTTGTATACACTTATGTTGTCAAAGTTGCTTAAAAATGTACCAATTGTATGTCATCGAGCTCAGGAAAACCGTCTTTTCAGAAAATAAAAAATTTCGTGAAGCCAATACACAGTTTAACGGAGTATTGGAATGCCTCTACGTAGGTATGACTAGCAAATCTCCTAAAGAACGTTTTGACCAGCACAAAAATGGTGTACTTAGCAAAAAAGGACTCGATATTTCTGCTGCCATTGTAAAAAAATATGGAATTTTCCTTCGACCGAGTCTTTATGCTCATATTCAGTCATATGCTATAATGGAGGATGCCCTGAAAGCAGAAAAAGATCTTGCCGCAAGACTTAAAAGACAGCGATATGCGGTATGGGTCAACTGACCTTAGTGTATGTTTATACCGACGAGAATTTAATTTTCAAATAATTCTGTCGCCATTATACTCAAAATGAATACAAATACAATAGTATATGAATTTTCGCAAACCAATTTATTTTGAGTATAAATTGGCCACTTGGAGCCAAATGATAAAAGTTTAAACATACTATTAATGATGCTGTAGGCCAGTCAGCCCAAAGTACAATCCCTGCGTATTATCGAGTACTTTTTTGATCATTGCAAAGTTGTTTTCATCAGGGGATAAGTCAATAAATTTATGGACGATGGTACGATGTTTATAGATGATCATTGTGGAACGTACCTTAGGATTTATCTGATTGAGATGAGCTTCAGTTTCTGTATCATTCCATGACGGGACAAATGTCAAAGCAGTATATTTTATATTCAACTTTTTACCCAAAGTTACTAATTGTTCCCTTCTATTTTGTTCGCCATATTCCTGATCATCGCCATAGACAAAATAAGCTTTCAAATATTGACGCCGCAGATGGCTTTGTTTTTCGAGAAATTCCAGCCATTTTTCTATTTGTATCCAGTTAGGATCATTACCAACAAACATGACTATACCATGATATCTACCATACTTGCATACGGGGCAAGTCCTTTTACCGGCATCGGGACCATAAGCATGGTAAGGAACAAATGATGGTTGGTCCTCTCCGATATACAATCCCGAATGGTTGGATGGTTTGGCAGGATAATCAGGTATGTTCAGACCAAGCATGACATTGTGTTCAACAATTTGGGTATCACCTTGTACCAATACCCTTAGAATCTCTGTACCACCTCGGTCAAATTTTCCATATTTTTTGCGATGATTGAGATACAATTTATCATCATCAAAGTACCAGTCGAGATAATATTCATTGGGGATATCAGGCTCTTTGACAGAGATATGAATATGGCATGGTATATCTTCATTGGGATATGGTGCCGGCCTGGATGTTTTGATTTGATACGTACCATCCTGACTCGTTTTTACCCAACCTCTGAGTTTACCATGTTTTACAGCATCGGAAGCCGTATTTTTATCTGATCGGTATAGGCCGGTTTCGTCAGTATGCCAATAGTACAGGATAACATCTGAAGCCGGAGTGATGCCATCAAGTTTATATACAATACCTTCGATCAGGAGTTTTTGACCTTTCCCGTTCCATCCCACACTGGTGTGCGTGTTTGATATATGTTTTGGCATGGATACATACATCAATTCACAACCATCACATCCGCCACCGACCAAAGAGTCTTGCTTTATTGCACTCCGAATAATTGTTTCGTTTTGCCCCGAGCAGGAAATAAAAAATAATGAGAGACTAAGCAAAAAAAATACATCTTTCATAATATTACATTTTTTGACAAAAGTAGATACTAAACCATTGTCAATCAATCCAAAAGTATTGACCCGAGTATTTTATATGGTATCATGAGGGAGGAGCATCTTGTTTTGCTAATTTTTTAAAATCCTGAGTATAATTTCTGCTCATTCTGACTTGTATGCCATTATCCATAGTGATATCATAGTCGCCATTCATACGTGATGTATAAGACTTAACTCGTTGAAGGTTGATGATGGCAGATTTGTGTACTCGAATAAAGATATTTGGATCCAGTTGTTGCTTAAGTTCTTTCAATGAAGTCTGATCAAGATACTTTTTATCAACAGTGATTACCTGGACGTACGGCGTATTGGCATGTATCGAAATAATGGTGGAAACAGGGATGATGTGGTTGCTGCTACTTTTTGTCAGCACTAAATTTTGAGTATAACTTGCCGGTGCTTCGGAGATGATGTCTTTGGATGAAAACAGTTGGAGTAATAAGATGATCAA
>JADKEB010000010.1 GCA_016718205.1 Saprospiraceae bacterium | reverse complement strand
CATCAGCTTATAAGTCGTGACTTAATATATTCTCATCTCTGCTCTCAATTCAATTCAACAAAGTAATTGGTTGATTGATAATCCATCATAATATAATCTGTGATGATTTATATCATCGCGGAAACATGATATAAAGAATCAAAACATCATCATTGGCTTTATACTTTCACACTCAATTTTAAGAGGTTAAAATTTTATCAATTATACTTTGAAGTCAAAAAAATGAACAATACTAAGAGCACTTGCTTTTTAATATTGTTTCAAATTTTTAATGTATAGTTTTTATATATAGTTTGTTTTAAATTATTTGAATAATATTTTGACAAGAATATATAAGTATGTACCTTTTAGCCTGAATTATGTAGGATTTTTTAACATAAAATATTAATTGAATGAGTGTAGATACAAAAATATCCGGAATGTCGTCCTGCTGGGCCATTCCGGATGGAAACCACCTGACCGAAGCCATGCTTTTGAGTCAGGAGCCATTAACCGTATGGGTAATATTTCAGAGGAAATACTATGTCTGATTATACCCCAATAGAACAGGAAAGAGGAAATTCATTGTTTTCATCATTGATGCATGTGAAATGGAGAGATTGTAAAATTAACATATTAGACATTAACCAGGTTTTGACGATTTTATTGGAGAAGTGGTGTGTTCTATGAAAGTAGCAATGCTACGGCTTTGATGCTTTTGAATGCTGCACATGGAGTGGAAGTTGGAACTGAAATTCTCTGGGATTATGTCAATGATTTCAAAACACCTACAATTTTTGTCATCAACAGGTGGATCATGACAAATCTGACTTTGAAACCACTCTGGAACAAGCTAAAGAACGTTTTGGACCTAAAGTTATGCCTGTTCAATATCCACTAAATCAAGTTCCAGGATTTAATACCATCATTGACGCTGTAGGATGGTGATGTATATATTTAGTCCAAATGGCGGTAAACCAGAAAAAAAAAACCAATTCCGGACAGTGAAATGGCTAAGGCAATGGAAATGCATAATGCTTTGGTTGAAGCAGCTGCTGAAAACGATGAGGCCTTATGGAGAAATTTTTGACCAAGGAACCCTTTCCGAAGAAGAAATGACCAAAGGAGCTCAGAATCGCTTTAGCTCATCAGCAGATTTTTCCTGTATTCTGTTGTTCTGCACAGCAAGACAAAGGAAGCGGTCCTGAATTATGGTTTTATCAATGATGTATTCCATCACTGCAGATGTTCCTCCTTATCTTTTGGCCGATGGCAAACTGCAAAATATGATTCTAAAAAAGCTCGTCATCTATATTTATTTACAAAACTATCTCAGAACCTCAGGTGGGTCTGGTGAGTTATTTTAAAGTTTATGGCGGTACTGTGAGATCCGGTGATGAATTGATCAACTTGAAAAACGCAACACATGAAAGAATCAGTCAGGTGTAAGAGTCTGAGGGTAAAATCAGAAATACTATAGACTATTTGCAGGCAGGAGATATCGGTGCTACATTGAAACTTAAAAATTCTCATACCAATAATACTTTAAATGCCAAGGTTTAAACTCTTCAGTTGAGCCTATTCATTTTCCGAGCCTTATATCAGGACCGCAGTTGTCCCGCCTTCCAAAATCTGATATGGAAAAACTTATAAAAGCACTCCATCAGATTGAGGAAGAAGATCCAACACTCGTAGTCGAACAATCTGCTACCTTAAAACAAACCATCATTCATGGACAGGGTCAATTGCACCTTGATGTCATCAGATACCGGATAGAGAAAAATTTTGGGGTCCATATGGATTTTGACAGACCAAAATCCTATCGTGAGACCATCACCAAGAGTGCTAATGCAGTCTACAGGCATAAAAAAGCAAAGTGGTGGTACTGGTCAATTCGGAGAGGTACATATGCGTATAGAGCCTTACTATGAAGGCATGCCCAATCCCGATGGACTCAGTGTCAGACATACAGAAATCGAAGACTCTCGACTGGGGTGGAAAACTGGCTTTTTTACTGGTGTGTCGTAGGAGGTACTATAGACTCCAAATACTCCAGTGCCATCAAGAAAGGTATCATGCAAAAAATGGTAGAAGGACCATTGACAGGTTCCAACTGTCAGGATATTCGCGTATGTATATATGACGGCAAGATGCACCCGGTTGACTCCAATGATATGGCTTTCATGCTTGCATCCGTTGGTGCTTTCAGAGCAGCTTTCAAAAATGCTGGCCCTCAAATCCTTGAGCCAATCGAAGATGTAAGTATCACTTGCTCTGGATGCAACTATGGGAGATATCATGGGCGATCTTCAGGTGAGAAGGTCGATTATTATGGCATGGACTCTGATGGTTCATTATCAGAAAATCAATACCAGGATTCCTCTTGCAGAAATGTATCAGTATTCATCTACATTGAGATCGTTGTCTCAGGGCAAAGCAAAGTTTACAAGAAAGTTAGCTGATTATGTACCTGTCCCTCCTGACATCCAGCAAAGACTCATAGCCGAACATACAGGAGAGAAGAAGATGAAAATCATTGATATTTGAATAGATTCAAATAGGGTTCTCTGAATTCAAAACAAAAAAAAACCGCTGTATTTCATTGATTTACAGCGGTTTTTTTGTAAATGTTCTATCATTTAGGTGCCTTCTGTGGCCAGACATTGTCATTTCGATCGGCATCTGCCATTCTGCCTGGTACATATCTATCTCGATATTCTCTACATCAGCGTTTTGTTTCATTTCAAATGAGTATTCCGGATGAGTCCATGCCCAATCCATAGCAAAACAGCATCTTTAAATACCCTGTCATCTTTTTCTCTCCTCTCATCAATTCCTGAGGAATGTAATGCTGAAACATCTTGCCATCTTTAGTTTTTATCGTAATATCAAGAGCAATGGCACTAATCCCTTGTTTTTAAGGATGACCGTTTTCCTTTTACATCTTCTATAGCGTAGTTGATGCGATGAGTTGTGTGAACAAAATATTCTTTAAACCAGTCAAGTTCAAGGCCACTTGCTTTCCATTATCCTGAAAAAAATCATTTGTGTTGGGATGTTTAAATTTCCAGGTTTCCCAAAATACATCAGCATACCTTTATCAAAGTTTTTTTCACCAATGATATATCTGAGCTGTTCTAATAGTGCTGATCCTTTGGTATAAGGGCAACACCATAAGCTGTATTGGTCATGAAATGATCGGCATGTGTTATCAGGGGCTCTTCCTTCCCGCTAAGGGCAAAATTGACATAACCTTTACATCCTGTAAATGTGGATTATCGACAGCATCACTTAGGGATCAATTTTTCTTTTTAAATGATTCATGACGGCATTACTTGCATAAGAAGTAAATCCTTCGTCCATCCAGTGATACAGGGCTCATTTGATCCGAATACCATCTGAAACCAGCTATGCATCAACTCATGTATAGACACACCGACTAAACTACAAGGGACCTCTGCCCTGTAATCAAAGTTGCCATGGGGTATTCCATACCACCATCGCCACCTTGAATAAAAGAATATTCTGAAAAAGGGTATTTGCCATAATGTATATTGATATATTCAAATGCTTCATCCATGATTGCAGGCAGTCTTTCCCAGTTGTCGGACGTTTTTTCGTCAGGCTGATAAAAATATCTTACTGTGGTTCCATCCCGGTTTTTTGTGTACTATCTGCTTGTAATCAGGATCCGCTGCCCAAACAAAATCGTGTACATTTTGAGCCTTAAAGTGCCATGTGAGATTAGCTGGCCTGCTCACTGGGTCGGTAGATGCGTATCCAAAACCTGCTTCCATAGGATTTTTGTAGTGTGCCGGTTCCAGCCAGAACATAGTTTGATGGCATAGAAATTTTCACATCAAAGTCACCCCAAATACCGTAGAATTCCCTTGCCACATAAGGATTTGAGTGCCATCCTGATAATCATAGTTACACATTTTGGATACCATTGCGCCATAGAGTATTCTATTCCTTCTGCATTATTCCTGCCTGATCTTCTGATCTGCTCAGGTACCTGCCCTGTAAAATTCATCTCAAACACAGCTTGAGAATGAGGAAGCACAGGGTACTTAGTTTTACTTCCAGTATAGTACCGACTGTTTTATGGAGCTATTTTTTGCCATCCATCTTTAGGGAGCTTACTTTAATAAAACCCTGTTCATCACCCTTCAGTTTTGAAATGCGGTCTCCTACCCTTCTGTCCGGATCGACAATCGTTCTGGACCTTACATCCATCATACTATTGGGCTGAAAAGCGTTAAAATACAAGTGATAAAACACTTTGTCCAGGGTATCCGGGCTATTATTGGTCAAAATCATTTTCTGGTAGCCTTTAAATTGATGTTTTTTTACATCAAAGTCTATGTCCATTTCATATTTTGCACCTTGCTGCCAACGTTCCGGTTGAGCTGATCCATTGACAAAGTAAAAAGCAAAATAATAAATATACCTGTTGCAAAAGCAGTACATCGTCTGAATTTTTTGTCCATATTAAGCATTAGTATTTATTTAAAGTATAAGTTTTGGTAAAAATATAATTCCACTGAGGCCAATTGTACTTGTATTTACAAATGACAATAAAGGTTAAAGCTGCTATTAAAAAAGTAAAAGTCATCATTGATGGATCTATTTGATGGGTAATAAACAGGCTATCGGTCTGTAACACACTCCCTTCATACGTAAATAATGTTGCGCCAAAAATATTGGTCGCAGCATGTACTCCCAATGCAAGCTCCAATCCATCATCCATCACAGTAATAAATGCTAAAAACAAACCTGCTAAAAATTAAATCCCATCTGAAAGTATAGTTTTCAGGATCTGAATTGTAATTGACTGCTTCCAAAAAAAGTGAAATCATAAGCCATAATAAAAATCCAAATATTATTTTCGAATAATCAACCTTACTCTTTGGGGTAATCATTTTTATAAAATCTTTGGCATGCAGCGTTTTTACTACAAAAGTATAATCCGCCAATCACAAAAGCAAACCAGGAGATCAGCAATATAAAAACCAAATTTTTCGGCATTCCCAAAACCCCAAAATCCATGGATTCTTCAAAGGTTCGCAAAGCATTGATCCCTTCATTATAACTATCTGAATTTAGAATGACAATACCATACGTCATGATTTGCCCTAATAAATAAGAAATAAAAACAATGAAAATTCCCAAAGATATCGCCACCAATCATTCTTACCTAAATTACCAAGTTCTGGAAACATATGATTTTTTGTGTCAAATGTAATCAATTATTATAATTTCACGCAAATATACCGTGATGACTGTAAAAAATAGTAGGCCGTCAGGATTTTCTTTTCTTGGAAATAACATTGAATAGCTTTCTATAATTTTTGATATTTGTGTTAAGATAAATAGCAATATATTGTACATTTGCAGTGTCTAAAATCCGAATGTAGTTCATTCGGCGTTATACCATTATAAAAACAGATTGCCAATTTCCAGGTCACACAAAAAATTAAAAGATAAAATAAAATATGAAAACGAATAACAAAATGATAGTTGTAGTGCTTCTGATGATCATTGGATCCTTTGCAAAGTTGATACCGCATGTACCTAATTTTACCCCGACTGAGGGAATAACGATTTTTGGAGTCGCTTTTCTGGGAAGAAAATATCTTTCCATTATCCTACCGTGTATTTTGATTTATTTAACAGACTTTGTGATCAACAATACATTCGCACGATCTTTCTTCACAGAAGTCGATGGGACAGTTTGGTATTCAAATTATATGATATTTAATTTGATTTCTCTTGTATTAGTAGTCTTTACTACTTCGACTATTCTTAAAAAAATCAATATTGTTACCGTTGCTCTATCAGCGATTCTCGCTTCGATAATATTTTTTCTTATCAGCAATTTCGGTGCTTTATTTTCACCTGCAAGCCTTTATACTAAAGATTTTAGTGGATTGATGCAGTCATATCTTGCAGGCTTGCCTTTTTTCAGAACATCTCTTTTGAGCAATTTGATGTTTACAACCATTATATTTGGAAGCTATTACTTCATCAATTCAATATCAGCGATCAAGCTGGCAAAGGTTAAATCGTAAATTCTCCACAGGTTTTATTTCGACATCATTTTCATCCAATAAATGGAGGTATCCGGTCATATTATTGATATTCTTAATAGAAAGATTTTTAAGGGAATCATCACCATAGTAAATGACAAAATCGAAAAAATATCAGAAACACTTGATGAAGTTCAGGATCATTACATTTTTGCCGGGATTTATAGTGCTCACATTCACATAGAAAGTTCGATGGTCACCCCATACGAATTTGCCAAAACTGCACTCAAACACGGAACCATTGCTACAGTCTCAGATCCTCACGAAATCGCAAACGTTTGTGGTATGGATGGAATAGACTTCATGATTAAAAATGCAAACAACACCGGGCTAAAGTTTTTTTTCGGAGCACCTTCCTGTGTACCGGCCACGTCCTTCGAAAATGCAGGATATGAAATTGGTGTAGCGCAAATCGAACAGCTCATGAAAAGAGATGATATATGGTATCTCTCTGAAATGATGAACTGGCCAGGTGTTTTGTATAGCGATCCTATAGTAATGCAAAAAATTCAAGCTGCTCACAAGTATAAAAAACCTATAGATGGGCATGCTCCCGGATTAAAGGGACAAGATGCAAAACAGTATTCAAAACCTGGTATATCCACTGATCACGAATGTTATATGCTTGATGAAGCTTTGGATAAGATTTCATGCGGCATGAGCATCATAATTAGGGAAGGCTCAGCAGCCAAAAACTTTGATGTCTTACATCCTTTGATTCGATTATTTCCACATAAGGTCATGTTTTGCAGTGACGATAAGCATCCTGATGACCTAATAACCGGTCATATCAATCTACTCGTAAAAGAGCATTGATGCTTGGGTATGATATATTTGATGTCTTGAGTATTGCATGCATCAATCCGGTAAAGCATTACAACTTACCTGTAGGCTGTTTGCAGGAAGGAGCATTGGCGGACTTCATTATCATCAATAATATCGAAGAATGGGAAGTGACCCACACCTATAGTAATGGCAAATTAGTTTACCATGATGGAAAAGTGGACATACCATTCAAGAAAACAGACATTATTAATAACTTCAATTGTCTTCCTGTAGTGGAAAATGCCTTGAAAGTACCATATGTAATTGGTGATATTCCTGTAATCAAAGCCATCGATGGATCATTGATTACCGAAAAGTTCTTGGCAAGCCCAAAATCAGAAGATGGATTTTTGGTTTCAGACACCGACCGGGATATACTTAAAATTTGTGTTGTCAACAGATATAAAAATTCACCACCTGCTGTAGGATTTATTAAAAATTTTAATCTGAAAGGTTGTGCTATAGCATCCACGGTGGCACATGATTCGCACAATATCATTGCTGTAGGAGATGATGACAGCCTGATTGTAAAAGCAATAAACCTGTTAATAGCTTCTCAAGGTGGACTTTCTGCAGTAACATACGATGATTTTCAGCACATATCATTGCCATTAGCGGGCTTGATGAGTGCTCAATCTGTGGAAGAGATAGGTCATCAATACAGCAAAATTTCAGAATTTGTGAGAAGTCAAGGTTGCCGGTTAACTGCCCCTTATATGACGCTTTCGTTTATGGCACTTTTGGTAATACCAAAAATAAAAATCAGCGATTTGGGGATGTTTGATGCTGAAAAATTTGCTTTTTATTGATGCTGAAAATAATTTGATCAAAATTCCCGTTATACTCCATATCAGATAATAGTCTTTGATTATGAATAACCATAAGTATCACTTTTTAGCTTTAGTAACGTTTGGATTTATATGTTTTCTTTCTTCGTGCAATGATGAAGTTGAAGCCAGTTTCACCGTACCTTCATCCTACAGATTCAATAGTCCAAATCTGGCTAATAAAAGTGTATATAAAATAGATCAACAAGCAAAAAGGCATATTGCTCACAGATAGTTTGGGGGATTTCAGCAGATCAAACTCAGTAATTTCGGATAGCCTGAATGCCATCATCAGAAATGCCTTTGTTGTAAATTCATTGCGTTCTATTCAATTTAAAGATGGAAATACAGCATTGCTGGAGTTTGGAAGACTGGATACTACAGATGGTAAATCAGTAATTATTCCTCTTGAAAAGAAAGAAACGAAATATATTTTCACAGGTAATCAGATAAAGTTTGATTCTTTTCATCAATATTTTGCTGAAATCACCAATTCTTTTTTTAGAAGTCAATCTTTGTCAGGAGTTTACCTACAGAAGTCAACGTGTTTCTACTGGTAACCATGTCAAGAGGTATTTTCACAATAACTGTATTGATACCGACCATGCAAAGATTATCAGCAGAATCATTGGTGAAAGTCCTGCAACCATCTTTGACACCATTTCCATTGAAAGAGTAAATTACATCTTTTCAAAATACTAATTCCTGTATCCGGAAAAACAATACATTAAGTGGAATTGTGTGATACAGCGTTAAGCTAATTGTATTTCAACCATTTATTGACGTTGGCTTTAATTCTTTTTTCAATATTGTCTGTATCAGCTTTTTCAAATTTTTGGCCAGTAATAATTTCGTATAGTTTGATATATCTCCCGGATATTTCTTCGACAAATGACAAGGGCATATCTGGTATTTTTTGACCATCTAAGCCCTGGAAATTATTTTGGATCAGCCATTCCCGTACAAATTCTTTTGAAAGCTGTTGTTGTGCTTCGTTATTGGACTGTCTTTCCTGATAGCCATCAAGATAAAAATATCTTGAACTATCAGGCGTATGAATTTCATCAATTAGAATAATTTTATCGCCAATTTTCCCAAATTCATATTTTGTGTCTACCAATATGAGCCCTCTTTCATTTGCCATCCTACTACCCTTTTCAAATAGTGGTCTGGTATAGCTTTCCAGAATGTCCCAGTCTTCCTTGCTTACTATGTTGCGACTCAATATTTCGTCTACAGAAATATCCATATCATGTCCTTCAGATGCTTTAGTGGTAGGTGTGATAATTGGTATCGGAAATCGATCATTTTCTTTTAAGCCATCCGGCATCCTGACACCACATAACAGACGTTCTCCTGATTTATATGTCCTCCATGCATGACCTGCCAGATATCCACGAATGACCATTTCTATTTTGATTGACTCAGCTTTCAATCCTATACTAACATTTGGATCAGGAGTAGCTATCAGCCAGTTGGGAACGATGTCCTTAGTGACATCAAGGAAATGTCAGGCTATTTGGTTCAATACCTGACCTTTGTATGGTATCGGTTTGGGAAGGATATGGTCAAATGCGGAAATTCTGTCTGTGGCAATCATAATGATTTTATCATCAAGGTCATAGACATCTCGCACTTTACCGTGATAAATGTTTTTTACGTGATCAAAGTCAAAATTGGTACTGGAAATGGTGTTCTCTTTAAGCGACATACTCCAATGGATTATTTAAAACCTAAATATCTGATATTTTTTATTGGCTTCAATAAAGGTAAACACTTCGAAAGTCAGTAGAACCTGGATTATTTTAAAATTAAAATCAGGAAGATACTTTTTTTAAAAAAAAAAGAGAAGGTCAGATGTTGGTTACAGAATTTCTATCAAAAAGGATTTCTCTTAACTCTTTCATTGCCTTGTATTCATGAGGTAATACTTTTTTAAATGCTTCTTTAACCGCAAAATATGCTCCTTTTTCACTGCCGGGTAGGTTTTCTTTGACAATAGACTTAAAAAGTTTAATATCATGCTTAAGCATACCCCTGATAGAAGGTATATCGTGCCAGTCTCCTTCGATTGCCAGTGTTTTTATTTTTTGCCCTTTGTCATCCACCACTGATTCAAGGTCTATGACACTTAATTTACCGTCATTCCTTAAGGTATTCGAAAGTCCTTCTGGTAGTTTCCATATGTCGCTATCTTTTTCCATTTCATTGTTGATAAGGAAAATTTCAAGTCCTTTTTCATGAAATCGATAGATAATAACTCTGGCAAGATCTAATACACTCATATTAACAAATTTCAGGTCAAAATTACACATTAAGTACCATATATTAAAAAAATCATGATAATAACTTTAAAAATTCACTTTGGTTCATTTGTCACAGCAAAATATACATCAAACTCAATGTGTAATTACCTCATCACCACTTTTGGCGACCCCACAAAAATAAGGCTTATTTATTACTTTCCTGGTCTTTAGAAAAAGAAAAAAGCCACACAACTTTTTTACTCTGTTGCGTGGCTTTGGCGTATGTTTGCCATCACAATATGCAACCCCGATGGCAGTTTGCAACTGCGATCCTATTTTTTACGAATTTGCAATTCATGACCTACTATCAATAAATCCATTAATATTCTCTAATCATATCATTTCAATTTCTACAAAATCTGCTTTGCCGATATATGTAAATCTGAAATAATGTAAAGTATTTTAATTGATAATTTTATATCTGTGCATTTTCGACAATATTTGATGTGAAGATATCTCTTTTTGCGGAATTGGTGTGTATTGCAAATTCTTTATGTATTGGATCGATCATACACCATCTTTGGATTTGGACTATTGACACTATTCCCATGTACCCCCAGCGTCGCACTCACCCCTGTCTTAATAAGTGAAGCAGTAGCCAGCTGCCCTACTTAACTCCTTTTTGCTACTAGTGTGATACCATCAGAATACTTCTCCCAGCCGCTCAGCCACTCTATCATCATAGGATCAGCAAGATCAGCTGCTACATTCGAAGCCAGATTTCCCGCCACATCAGGTATATAATTTAGACCTATCTTCTTCAGACCATTTAGACCCGCTTTCGCCAACGTGATAAACTTGCAGCAACAGCAACAGCACCTGTCGCAGGGTACCCAATAGCACTCCAGGGATTTTTTACTACTTTGTCCCAATTGTTGAAGAGATTGATACCAGCACCAATGATAGCCGCTCCAATATGCAGGGGTGTGTCACCATGCCACACTTGGTTAGACGCATAAAAATAAGAGTAATTGAACTTAAAACATTTATTTTATGTTGATCTCTTGTAATTAAGAGTATGTTTAAAATTTATCCTTTAGCAATAAAATGTTTTATTTTGGCTACAAATTCGTTAAATTTTTCGTCGAATTGCCCACATTCGACTGCAAAATTTGCCTCTTTTCGCTCAAAATAACTCCATTTTATTATCCAAAAACAAAATTTAAACATACTCTAAAATGCTTAATGAACAAAAAATTCAAACGATCTTTGAACAAAATATTCACACTGCTAAATAATAAAATTATGCTGGCAATACATCCACAATACATTACAGACAATACAGGTAAAAAAATATCTGTGGTACTTCCTATGAAGGATTTTAAAGCCATTATGGAAGAGTTAGAAGAGTTGGAAGATATAAAGCTTTATGATGAAGCCAAAAAATCAAATGAGCCATCTATTCCTATTGATGATGCCTTCAAAATGATTGAAGCTAAACGAAAAGCGAAGTAATGGCTTATAATGTAACCTTAAAGAAACGAGCCATTAAAGCTCTTGAAAAAATCAATGAGCCATATTATCCCAATATCAAGGAAGCCATTTACAGCCTTGCCGATAATCCAAGACCATCAGGCTATAAAAAGCTAAAAGGCAGAGACGGTTATCGTATTCGTGTGGCTGATTACCGCATTATCTACGATATTTTTGATGATGTCCTTTTGGTTGATGTCATTGAACTTGGACACAGAAAAGATATTTATGAATAAAGCCCGCAATTGCGGGCTTTATTGTTTACTATTCATCTGCTACAAATGTGAAAAATATATTTTCACTATTTTCACTATTGTAGTTATTAATGTAAGAGTATGTTTAAAATTTTTCTTAGTTGTAAATCAAGAGATTATGGTTCTGACAATAAAAATTTAAACATACTCTAATCTCTTGCCTCACAATATTCATATTTTAACAAGAACAAAGCCATCTGAAATAATGTAAAGTATTTTAATTGATAATTTTATATCTGTGCATTTTCGTCAATATTTGATGTGAAGATATCTCTTTTTGCGGAATTGGTGTGTAGCCTTTGCAGGTAGCCCTGTGCATGATGGTCGCCATACCACTTTTGGTAGGACGGATAAAAATAAGAGTAATTGAACTTAAAACAATTATTTTATGTTGATTTGTTGTAAATATAATGCTTAATATACAAAAATTTGAAATGTTCTTTGAACAAAATATTCAAACTGTTTAATAGAAATGTCATGGGTTTACAAATAATACAAGGTGGAAACGGAAAACCTACTGGGGTTTTTATTCCAATAAACGATTGGGAAATTATGAAAGCAGAGTTCCAAAACCTACAAGCATGGGAAGAACCCGAACCAACCAAAGCAGAAATTCTGGCCGGAATAAAAGAAGCTTTAGAAGAAGTAAAATTGATAAAAGCAGGAAAGATACAAGCAAAATCTTTAAAGGAATTATTGGATGAGCTATAAAATAGTTCCTACTCATTAATTTTATTCAACAGAATAAAAGCATTCATACTATTACCACCCAATTCAAAGAAGTTGTCTGTAATACCTACTTTTTCTACACCCAATATTTTCTGCCATATCTCAACCAATTTTTGTTCAGTGGTATTTCTTGGGGCTACGTATTCTTTTCTAACAATTTTGAATAAATAGGCTTCAAAATAAATCTTTTCTTGTCCAAATCCTCATTTTTTTCTAGCTTAAACTTTATGCTATTTTACATGGCTTCGCCATTGTTAATAACATTTGTATTACTAATTTGCTATTTTATTACAAAATACTATTTATTTTTTCAAACAAAACTTTCCGCCTATGTATACGTTTCTAATTATTCCACAAACGTCAAAAGACTTTTCTAAGCAATTCTGTTTCATTCTCTGTACAATTCTTTAGCTTTTAGTTTTGATAGCATCTTCCAATATAGAAAGTTGTTTTTTAACTACAGGATAGAGGAAGAAAAGTCCTAACATGTTTGGAAATACCATACCTAAAATCATTGCATCAGCAAAATTCCAAACTGAGTCCATATTTGCAGAGGCACCAATGATAATAAAAATCAATAATAAAACTTTGTAAGTTATTTCTGCCCTTTTACTTTTTCCAAATAGATACATCCAAGCCTGTTGCCCATAATATGACCATGAAATCATCGTAGATAACGCAAATAAAAAGATAGCTAAAGTCAAAACTATTGGAAACCAAGAAATGGTGGCAGCGAAAGCTAATGAAGTCAATGTTGCACCTTCGTATGTTTGACCAGCGATTTGTACTGTTTGTGAACCGTAAGCAAAAGCTCCTCCTTCGTTAAACGTAATAATCACAAGGGCTGTCATCGTGCATATCACCACTGTATCAATAAAAGGCTCAAGCAAAGATACTAGACCCTCCGATGCAGAAAATTTAGTGCGTACAGCAGAGTGGGCAATGGATGCAGAACCTGAACCAGCTTCATTTGAAAAAGCTGCCCTTCTAAATCCTACGACTAACACACCTATCAAGCCACCAAGACCAGCTTGTGGATTGAATGCCTCTGAAATGATTTGAGTAAATGCTGTACCTAGAAAAGAAATATGTGAAAATATCACAACCAAACAACCTACAATATATAAAATTGCCATAAAAGGAACCAACTTTTCTGTCACTGCTGCAATTCGTTTAATACCCCCAATAATAACAATTCCAACTAGTGCCGCAAGCCCCAAGCCAATATAAAACCCTGAAGATCCCCCTGTCATTCCAAAAAGTGAAACCAACTGTGCAGCAGCCTGATTAGATTGTGCTGCAGTCCCTCCTGCAAAAGATCCTCCTATACACAAACCAGCAAATACAACTGCTAAAAATTTACCCAATTTGGTATATCCTTTTTCTGCTAATCCTTTTGAAAGATAATACATTGGACCACCAAAAACAACTCCTTTTTCATTTATATCGCGATAATGCACGCCTAAAGTACATTCAACAAACTTCAATGTCATACCCAATAATCCACTCACAATCATCCAAAATGTTGCACCAGGACCTCCTATAGAAATAGCTATGGTGACACCTGCGATATTGCCTAATCCTACTGTACCAGAAACAGCCGTAGCCAAGGCTTGAAAATGACTCACCTCTCCATGGTGGCTTTCATCCCTTATCGTATCGACAATATCGTCATCAACAGTGTAAACAGTTTTTGAAGCATCTATTTTCATTTGATCCTTATCTTCTAGTGCTTCATACTTTCCACTTACTATTTCAATAGCAGTTCTAAATTTTAAAATGTTGGGAAATCTAAAATATATTGTGAAAAATAAACCACTTAAACTTAGTAAGATCACAATAAAAGGTGCACTTACAGACCCAAGTGGTACCTCAAAAAATACGATATTAGAAACAAATTCAGCAAAAGGAGCAAATGCCCGATCTATTTTAGCATCTAGCCCTTCTTCTGCCTGAGCAACTTCAGTCTGAGCTGATAATACAATACTGAATATCGAAAAACATAAAAATGATAAAAATTTAACCTTAGGCATTCTTTGTATTTTTAGTATTAAAATTTTTAAAAGTTCAAAAGTAAATATTCCTCTAAAATTATAACATTGTTGTCAACGAAAATCATGAGAGCTCAAATTAAAATATTATCTTTTAAAGTCCCATACATATATCCGCCGTGTTCATAAAAAAAAGAAATTGTATCTTTCATATCAAAAGATATAATAATCTCTGGATACCAAAGTATGGCATGATCTACAAAGCCATACCATTGCTTTCTCACCATATGAATTATATTTCCATTTGGTAAGCTTTCTTTAAAATGAAAATCATTTATTCTGTCTATTTTTAATTCAGACTTATTGAGAAAGATACAAGCATTTTGAAACGGATCAAAAATAAATTTACCTACATACCCAAAAACACTAAAAGTATATATATCATTTGCTCCATCAACGTCACCATCTAAATACTCATCAAACTCACATAAAGGTGTATCATTACACAACTCTTTTCCAGAGTTGAACCGATCAGTCCTTCAATGGAAAGATGATACAGTTTTTCAGCTTGCTGTAATGCGTTCCGTTATTATATATATCATGCTTCTAATTTGACATTGTAAATATTTCTGCTTTCTGCATAAGCTCTTGCTTTGCTACTGCTGTAAAGGCTTTGTTTGAGTTTGCTAAAAATTTCTGTGAGGTTTTCAGTTTGGATGATTGGTTTTGCTTGTATTGGCTGTATGCTTTGTTTAATCATTGATTGGGCTTTTTTGATGGCTTCGTGTTTGCTGATGTTTTCCTTATCCTGTATAAACTGTATCGCATCTATCTTTTTGCCGTTCATTTTGCAGTTGCCACTAAAACAAAATACCGTGTTCGTCTCCGCATAAACCTGCATACTGGGGTTTTTATCATCATGGAAAGGACAGCATACCATTTTGTTACGGTTGGGTTTGAGGTGGTAATGTTCTAAAACCGTGAGGATGCTTAATGACTTGATGATTTCTGCTATTTCCATTACTGAAATTTATTTTTAGACATTTTGACAACTGCAAAAGTAAAACATAAATTCCATATTGACAAGTATAAAATTCCATATTGTTGATTATATTGTGATTTATGGACAATTTGACTATCTTTGTGCCGTTAAATACTTTGTTCAGTATGGATATAGCAAAAAACATAAAAAAACTCCGTGAGGAACGGGGATTGATGCAAAAGGAAGTAGCCAACGCTGTTGGGGTGCATCCTTCCAACTATTCCAAAATGGAAAAGGGCGAAAGAGAATTTGGGATTGAGGTCATTGATAAACTTTCTAAATTCTTTGGACTTACCATTGATGAACTGGTGCATCCTAATAGCAAACTACCCAAAGAGGTGAGAGTAGAAGATAAAACGGCTAATGAAAAAGTACAGTTGATTTCTCAATTAGATGAAGATGATAAAACAGCCGTATATCGTATCATTGATGGAATGCTGACTAAAAACAAATTCCAAACTTTCTTTGAACAAAATATTCACACTGCTAAATAATAAAATTATGCTGGCAATACATCCACAATACATTACAGACAATACAGGTAAAAAAATATCTGCCGTTCTTCCTATGAAAGAATTTAAAACACTTTTAGAAGAACTGGAAGAACTTGAAGATATTCGCCTTTATGACGAAAGCAAAAACGATAATGAGCCTGCTATTGCTAAAAACAAAGCAATGGCAATGATTGAAGCTGAAAGAAAAAAATTAGGCAAGTAATGTACGAACTACAATACAAGAAAAAGGCTATAAAAGCTCTTGCCAAAATCAACGACCCCTACTATTCTGCTATCATTCAAGCCATTGATGAACTGGCTGAAAACCCACGCCCAAACGGCTACAAAAAACTAACTGGCAGAAGTGGTTACCGCATTCGTGTTGGTACATACCGCATTATATACGATATTTTTGATACTACTCTAATCGTAGAAATAGTAAACGTAGGAAGTAGAGGTGATATTTACGAGGATTAGATATAAAAAAAAAGCCCGACTAAATCGGGCTTTGCTCATATTAGACAATATGTTTAAATTTCTAACTTAACCCAGATTGCAGCCTAAGGGGATGCTAATACCCTATTTACAAGGGGTTGCTGGTTTTTGATTTTCACTTTGTGTACTACAGATTTTATTTTTGTGAAGGGTTTGTATCCAATTTTTAGTGCTTGTTGTAGTTCTTGCAATTTCTTTTCTGGCTGAGTACACTTTCTCACTATTATAGCTATACCGGCTTTGTTATATCCCTTTGTCGTTATTACTTTTTGTGTATTGCCTATCCGTATTATCTCTTTCCAGCAACTATGGATACCATGTGATTTTAGCTGGCATCTTATGGTATTGACTAACCAGTAGGCGAGTAGGCCTAAATATAAGTGCGCTACTGTAGCATTATCGTTTTTGTGATATATAGGTCTCAGATCAAGGTCTGTTTTTAATGTTCGAAATGTACTTTCTATTTCTCTGATCGTATTATATACGTTCCATACTATTAATTCATCCTTCATATCCAGGGATGTGCGTATAAAATATTTACCTAGTTCCGCTTGGCTCTGCGTTTCCTTTTTTTCATTTTTGACCCAACTTAAGTGGGTTATTATTCCCTTTTTATCATCTGTAGTCATCTTTATATCGTAGCGTCCGTGGGCGGATGGATATTTTTGCTGTGCTCTTCCTATTCTTTGATTGACTTTGTCTATTTTTTTTACACCGCCTTTTTTACTAAGCGATACTTTGATTTTTTCAAGTTCCTGTTCATAGCGACTTTCAAACTGTTGCTTCATGGATGATTCCTTGAGTGCTTTCATTTCACTTGTCACATCTATGCAATAATCTGTATTTTCTTCCGTTGCTATTTTTGATACCTTCACCTGTTTTTTAGACTTTGTTTCTATGAGTAGTGTTAATCTTCCTTTATCGATTGTATAGTTTTTTAGTTTTGTTCTACTGACACACAAATAATGATAGCCCTTTTTTCTAATGAGATTAAGGTTCTCAATGGTCGATATACCTGCATCCAAGACTATGACTGGCTTTTTGTCTCCTACTGATTTATCCAGACTTTTGAGTATTTGTTCCATCCCATCACAGTCAGAAAAATTACCCTCGTGGATCGATGAGTGTTTGATGAATCCGTAAATGTTCACTACTAGTGCTAATACTATAAGCCTGCAATCACTACGTTTTTCTTTACTCCTGCCAAATTTTGCGAGTTGGCTATTGCGTTTTTCGCCTTCAAAATAGGTATTGGTCAAATCATATAGCATTATTTTATCATGGATGTCAAACATTTCATTGGTTCGGATGCTTAGATGCCGGTCTAATGTCTCTTTGATGGTATATAGCTTCAGTGCGCTTTTATACAATCTGTCTTTATTAATATTTTCTACTGCATAACCCGTAAGCTCTGTGATGGAGGAATTTTCCTTTATCCACCGTGCGGTGGCTAATTCCGATGCCGGATATACTGCTCTGCTTATGATTTGTGTTTGTGCTAACTTGATTTGATCATCAATAAAATCATTTTCCTCTAATATTTTACTGATCCCTAATTGATGCCAGGCGTTATAACACATCCATTCGCTACCTATTTCTCTGGCATTGTGAAGTGTGAGTGAGTCGGCATCTACCATGCGACTGTCTTTGTCATATAAAGTAATATCCAATCGCTGTAACGATACTATCCTTTGCCATAAATCATTGACCCACCTTTGTATGATGGGGTCTGTGTTGGGAAACAGACCAGCCTTTTTTTGATACATATCTGTCAATATCCTGGCTATAAGGTTGAGCTGTTCGGCAGTGAGTTGTTCGGTAAGAAAGCCTACATTTAAAACAGTACGATGACATACTCGTCCTGTTGCATTGCGGTAGCTCTCCACAAGTCTGTAATACTTATCGTACTTTTTTGTCCCCGGATTTACTCTTCCACTAAATTTGAAATACATGCCGCAAAGGTACGGCTTTGATTACCACCCAAACAACTCCCCTGTGTACTACAAGCATAGGAGAACAAAACAACGGAACTGTAATTTAATGCATTATATATAATATATATTTATATGTGCACGAATTTAGCCAAACTTTATGCGAAAATAAAGGAATTTAGCCATCTTTGATGCCCCTTTGAGCAATCTGGGGTAAACTGATCCAATATCGGTTTGGCCGCCTGTCTCTCTATAGTGCGTTCATCGTACGAACTGTCTGCATCTCTGCATTTTTGCTCGATTGCATAGAGTTTCTGCATTTGGTTTAATGCAAATTCGCTCCTTGCTTTATCATTATCCATGGATTCTATAAACTTCCGGCGTCCATGTGCCCAGCAATGAAAATGCTGCACATCTGGGTACATTTTATCTATAATGTCATATACTTCATACGCATCTGTTTGTAAAAATCCTTTGTATTGTTTAAAGTTATTCTCGGGCCCTTCTCTGCCTCTGCCTTTGTGATATTCAAAACATACATACTTGAGTTCGGTGGAGCCCATGACCCACATATAACCCGTATGGCTTGCTTTTCTCTTTCCATCCATGACTTTGATGCTACTTTCATCTTGCTGTATATAGCTGGATTGGAGTATTTGTTCTTTAATATATTCACTCATCAGTTTCATATATGGGCTTAGTTGATGTACCCATCCATTCATAGTCGATGATGAGATCACCACGCCTTGGCGCTTATATATCTGTTGCTGACGATACTCGGGGATATGATCTACAAACTTTGACACTACTACATCTGCCAGCAGGCTTACATCTGCTTCGCACTTGGCGATAGGTTCTTCTGGCCGGTGCGGTGACGATGGTATCTGAATCTGCTTTTTGTAAACGGGGCGGATATATCTGATGATAAATAACATGCCTGGCCTTTTGGCAAGTCTATCTGATATTTCATCTCTTAGATGGATGTCGGATTCATCATGCTCGACAGGGACATTTCTGATTTCTACGGGCAGATGTGTACAGCTGGCCAACAGTTGCCGCCCTGTTGTGCACTCTTCCTTTTGGCAGGCTTGGATGATTGGTTCTGTTCTTGTGGCAGATCTACATCTGGGCTTACGCCAGCGAGTTCTCCAAATATGTTGAGTTGTCTGGGATCTCCCGTCGGTATGAAGCGTTCTGTTTTAGGGCCGAAGATGATTTTTTGCAGTTGTGCAATCTGATGGGCGAGATCTTCAATCCGGGCAGCCTGCTGCTGGATTTCAACGTCTTTGTGCTATCGCTGCGTCTTTTTGCGCTATGATCTCCTCGTAATTCATAGCATAAAAATACTATATTTATACGATTATATCACAATATTTTATTCACTTTTTTTGACAAAATTATCCTGTTTTTTTCATCTCATATCGCGGTCGTTGGTGTAGTCCCACCAGCGATATTCCACTGAGCAGCATGACCAAATGTTGGTAATTGATATGATGTGATTTCCCATCTATAATGCCGCTGAGCTGTTCATAGCAGCCCCCCTCCAGTCGCTTGCTGTACACCACAAATCCGTCCCGGTCCCAGACCAGCATCTTGACAGTTCAGCATCATATGCATATCAACTCTAACTCCGTTAGGGTAATGAATACTCATCTGAGGAATAAAGGATGGTGACACTTGAACAGATACAAACTTGCTCTTATGCTCATTTATGACCGAAGGTTTCCTTTCCTTGCTACGCCAATTGTAAAATGTGCTCTTGTCAAAGGGCTTCCCATCGCAATATTTACTGATGCTCTGACCCGATTGCTCCCATTCTGTTAGCCACTGATCTATTTGTTCTTTGTCGTATCGCATCTGACTTTGTTTTTTTGCAAAGGTACCACCTATGCCGAAGGTTGGCAATACGGGGTTCGTCGGATGCTTACCGACCAAAGTGTAATAAGTTTTATTACTCTTCCTCTTCCATCATAACATTAATAGTATTCGCAAGCCAATCGATGAAAGAATCAGTAAATTTCTATTATTCTCAGCATCTAACTTTCCATCTCACAACCTGTTATGTTTCCTTTGGCATTCACTTTTAATGATAAGACATAAGGACTGATCTCATCTATCCCATAGTCATACAATCCATAACTTTCATCGTCATGCGGATAGAAGGCGATTCTTTTTAGTAATAGGGTTTGCCAAAAATCGTCTTCTTTCGCTTCATCAACTTCATCTGTAAAATAATCAAAATATTCTTTTACCACTCCGCCCTGCTCAAAATCTTTTTTAAATACATCTAAGATTACATCATTATCCTTTTCCACATTTTGAAGCAATTTTATAGCCTGGCTAAGTTTACTTTTGGTGATCGTTTCTTCTTCAAAATGAAGTTCTAAATCCACCCGATAGGCATTAAATGACATATCTGTCTCATAATCCATGTCCAAAACCTTGATATCAAGCTCTCCAAAATGGGGTACCTCTACTGAAGAACCCTTTTTTCTTACATCTTTATTGCTTTGATCTTTGGGCACAAATACACCTTTAGGCGTTACAGGGTGAATAGTCCTTGTTTCATTATCAAAACGATAATTGTAATGTTTGCGGTTGTCGATGGCAACATATTCTAAGTGAGCAGCAGGGCTTATATCACCGTTTAATACATTACAATCGATAATTACCAACTGCTTCAGGCATTTCATACCTCTGACCCATTCAAGATTAGGAAATTCAAAATGTGATAATTTTATTACTTCTAACTTAGCACAAGATGTGACAATCTCGATCAAATGATCAACTGGAATTTTTTTACAAGATTCAATATCAAGTTCTTTGATATTTGGATGATTCATTATTCCAGAAGTGTCTTCTAATTTAGTTAAACTAGACAGTTCCAATTTTTGAAGAGATTTTAAGTCTTTAAGAAAACTCAAATCTGACACACTTCCAGTTCTCAAATAAAGTTCCCTTAAATTAATCAACTCTTTTATGTCACTCCTTTCTTTTTTATATCCCCAAATCATCAAGGATTCCAACATTAAAACTTTATTCAAATTATTCATTCGGTCATGATATCCGCTTAATTCCTTCAAGTTAGAAAACTGCGAAATATCAATTTTAAAGTCAAAAAAACAATCTAAATATATTGATTCCTCATTTATATATTTAATAACATCATCCTCATGTAAAATACTTTTTTGCATCATATTTCTAAATTCTTTTCCAATTTGTCAAAATATTTTGTTTAAAGATTTCAAAAGATTTCGACCTGTATTCTTTTTATTATATACTGAGCTTGCACCATTGAGTCTCCTATTTTCATTTATCAAAATTTGTTCAACTTGATAGGCTGTTTTTCTATTTGGAGCAGTGGTTGTTTTTGTCGATACAAGTGGATCATTTGCACCCCATTTTTTAGCAGACTGCGCAGCACGGTCACCATTCACATCCCCTACTCCAGTATAAGTTTTGCCAGACTGAAAAGTGTGTTCATACACCATTGTTGGTTTTGGGCTATTTACACTATTCCCATGTACCCCCAATGCCGCACTCGCCCCAGTCTTAAGCAGTGATGCTGTTGAAAACTGGCCTAAATAACTCCTTTTTCCTACTATCGTGACCCCATCTGCATACTTCTCCCAACCACTCAACCACTCTATCATCATAGGGTCAGCGAGATCAGCTGCGGCATTCGTAGCCATATTACCTGCTACATCAGGCAAATAGTTAAGTCCCAATTTCCCCAGCCCATTTAATCCAGCCTTTGCAATTTTTCCTGCTCCGGCGACATCCAGGGCATTCATTGCACTATTGGCGACATAGCCGAAGGCATCTTCCACACTATTGATATCTGGGATGTTGCCACTAGCTGCATCCGTCAAAAAATTGCCGACTGCTGTGATCTTTGCCGCAGCAGCAGCACCTCCCGGGCTTAATGATACAGCTCCAGCTACAGCACCTGTCGCAACATATCCGATGGCACTCCAGGGATTTTTTACAATTTTGTCCCAGTTGTTGAAGAGATTGATGCCTGCTCCTACGATCGCTGCTCCAACATGCAGGATTGCGTCTCCATCAGGATCACTAAAACTTGAATGACTTCTAGCTGCGAGCCGTTGTTCGCAGTTCCTTCCTTAAAGAGTGAAATCTTTCACTCTTTTGCTAAAGCACCAGTCAGTCATCCATTGCACAGTATGGAGACATGTTGTAATAACTTTCCGCATCAGGATCCACCTGATACCATCTGCCCAAAATAGGATCAAGTCCCCGATAAAATGCAAAGTCAGACTGGAAGGCTTCTACTCGCTGGCCGCCCATCCCGCCAAGAGGCGGGTTCCTTCGCTTGGATGCCACCTGTGGGCATCCATCACGCTATGGCGTGAATCGCTCTGTCATCTAGATGGTCCTGTATGACATATCTATACTTCAGATGTCTTGCTGTGCAACGTTTTGCACAGTTCCTTCATTATGGAGTGCTTTCGTAGCACTCCATTTTCGACAATGGTCGAAACCATTCAGTCAAGCTCTATATCGTTGTACTTGTACCGATAGTCGTATCCTGACTGCTGGATATAGTGGCCCTGAAACTCAGATTACTATCACCACTTTTGGCGACTCCACAAAGATAAGGTTATTTATTTCCTTATCACACAGCTAGGTAGAAAAAAGCCACACAACTTTATTGCTTTCTGTTGTGTGGCTTTGGTGGATGTCATTCGTTCTGTTTGTTATTGATGGCACAGCCATTTCAACACACAGACTTGGTAAATACTACGCCTAGCAGGGCTATACTTTTAAAGAAAAACTTCTTCAATATCGACAAAATCATTCTTTGCCAACTTTTGAAAAACGACAGATTTAATTTTTAATGTCTTTTGTCTTTTGAGATACTTTAATAATTTAATTTTCATTACCTTCATATCCGTATTATTTTCGACATCACCCATTACAAAATCTCCTCCTCCCCCGACATACCATTTATTTTTGTAAACAAAATTATTAATCATTCGAAGCAAAAAAAGCTCTTGTTCTGCAGATGAAAGTGAATAATACTCTTGAATTTTAAAAAATATTTCTTTCCTTTTCATTTTATTTAACCTTATTTATTCCTCTAATTATCCCATCTGAAAGTTGACGATGTGTAGGAATTGAAAAGTAGTTCCACTGGGGCTCTTCCAAATCATGTGACTTCCATTTCCCGTTCTAACAAATTGCCAACCTTGAACCTTTAATAATTTGGTAGCTTCATTATACCCCATTCCTTTTGTAACACCCCATCCTCCTCTACCGCCTACAAACTTTGCAAATCCCAATAATCCAATATCATCCACCGCTTGCAAAGGAGCTTTCCAAGCTCCCAATACCCACTCTATGGGACTGTCTGTAGGTTGTATCGCCCCACTACCAGGTATTATTCCAAGTATCTTCCAACCATCAACCGTATAGGTTAATATAACAATTGATCCTCCCTGACCTTCTACATACTTTTTATCCCCTATGGTAGGTGGCTAGTCTCCACTTTGCACCCCTCCCGTTTTAGAAAAATCACCTGATTGATTTGGTCCTGATACATATGGGTTGTAATATCCTCCAATTCCATAACTCCATCCTCCAGAACCATATCCTACATTAAATCCAAGCCCAGATTGATCATCTCCAAACCCAATACCAGCACTTACTCCCCAACCCGAAGTTCCATAACTCGCTCCAACATTTACACCTCCATACGACGCATAAACTCCAGCAGTAGTACTTGTACTCCAGCCACTGTTGAAACCATAGTCAAAACTCTGTTGAATAGTTGCCCCTGATCCAAGACCGGTACCTCCAACTCTGTAACCAATTTCACCATAGACCCCTATTGAACCACCATTTCCAAAACCAACATTTATACCAGCACCTAACGGAATTGCAAAGGGCGTTAGATTGAACCCTATACTAAATCCTCTATTACTTAAACTCCATGTTATAAAATCTCCTAATGGATCTGTATTAGTATTAATGACTTCTAGCTGCGAGCCGTTGTTCGCAGTTCCTTCCTTAAAGAGTGAAATCTTTCACTCTTTTGCTAAAGCACCAGTCAGTCATCCATAGCACAGTATGGAGACATGTTGTAATAACTTTCCGCATCAGGATCCACCTGATACCGCCTACCCAAAATAAAATCAAGCCCACGATAAAATGCAAAGTCAGACTGGAAAGCTTCAACCCGTTGGCCGCCCAACCCGCCAAAAGGCGGGTTCCCTTCGCTGGATGCCACCTGTGGGCATCCATCACGCTATGGCGTGAATCGCTCTGTCATCTAGATGGTCCCGTATGACATATCTATACTTCAGATGTCTTGCTGTGCAACGTTTTGCACAGTTCCTTCATTATGGAGTGCTTTCGTAGCACTCCATTTTCGACAATGGTCGAAACCATTCAGTTAAGCTCTATATCATTAAATTTATAGCGATAGTCGTATCCTGACTGCTGGATATAGTGACCCTGAAACTCAGATTACTATCACCACTTTTGGTGACCCCGCAAAAGTAATGTTATTTCATTCTTTATCACACAGCCAGGTAGAAAAAAGCCACACAACTTTTTAACTTTCTGTTATGTGGCTTTAATATTTGCATTTTATAACTCAATCCATTTTGATTCAAAATATTCTTGTGTTATTTCTGATGTTTCAAATCTTTCTAAAAAATCATCATAGGTGAGTGAATTATCAGTCCAATATCCATAATTATCTTTGTATGGCATTTTTGCAATTACTTTACCATTCTTATCTATACCAATTTCTCTTAATGGAATGGGCTCTTTGTCATTAAATTCTAAACACCACTCTCTAATATGATCTATTACTTTTTCAAAGTCAGGATTTGCTGCTGGAATAATTTTCTCTATGATAAATTCTAGACCTCGAAAAAATAAATTAGTTTGTTCCTTATTATTTTGGTTTGAATAAATTTTAAATTGAATGTACTTCATTAGATATTTTATTTTTTAACATGAAAATGCCCTGAATCATTTACTCTCCAATTAGAACCAGGTAGCTTTAAGTTTCTAAACCATTGGTTAAATTGTCGTAAATAATTATTTCCAATTTTATTTGCATACCTTGGTGAGGCTCCCCATCTTAATAATTTTGCAGTTTTTGTTCCTAGACCATGACTATAGGATGGCCCATATCTTAACCACTGTTTTAATCCACCAGTTGCATTAATAAAACTAGTGCTACAGGAATGAAGTAAGTACATAATAAAACGCAGTAGATTATTTTCAAGATCAAGGCGAAAAACAGACATAGCAATAGCTATGGCGAGGCTTTTCAACGCTGATATTGGGAATAAGATCAAGTTTTATAGGTATTTATTTTGTTCCTGTTGCACTAGTATAAACTTTACCACCAAATTTCACAATTCCTCCTCCAGATAAGGATAATGCTATTTCAGTTCCATGTTCATTAAATACAGCCCGAACTAAACCACCCGGATTATTGTCAACAATTTCTAATGAATATAAATATTCCGCTTGTTTCATTCTTCCAGCTAAATATTCGCCTGCTAAAAAAACCTTTAATTCTTCTGCAGACGGAGGGTTACCACCTCCATTACCTCCAGCTACACTATGCAACGAATGATTAAATGCCCCAACAGCTAGCCCCTGACCAAAACCTTGCCAAAAATTACCTCCACTTATTGCAGATCCTATACCACCACCAAGTCCACCACCAAGTATCTGATGTCCGCCATTACCTCCTATCGCATCTATACCCGAGCCAATACCCGATGATATCCCTCCACTTAATGCACCTTGCCAAAAGTTACCGCCTTGAGCTGCAGATATTCCCCCTTGTGTCAATCCATGTGCTCCTGCTCGGAGCAACTCATGACCAAATGATCCTGTTGCTCCAAATGCGGCACCCACTCCAAAACTTGCTGCTGCTCCTATTCCGCCCCATAACGCTGCTTTACCTGCTCCTGCAAAAAAGTTTTGACCGTTAGATACATTACTAAGTCCATTGCTAAATACCCCTGTCGCTGCTCCTATTGCTACAAATGCTAAGAAGGGTAAATCTCCATCAGGATCAGCATAAGTAATAGGAGTATTATTCATAGCGCAGTACGGAGACATATCCATCATAGCTTCAGCCTTAGGATCCACCTGATACCACCTGCCCAAAATAGGATCTAACCCCCTGTAAAATGCAAAGTCAGACTGGAAGGCTTCTACTCGCTCTATGCCGTTGAACTTGTATGCATACCCTGTGCTATTGATATACCCTGCTCCCGCATACTCCATGCCGTAGGCGTAGTAATGGTTTTCGTCCACTATCTCGCTGGCTTCTACTGTGCCGTTGCTGCTATCATCGTGGTACACTACTCTGGTGCTGCCGAGAGTATCCATATTTCACGTATCTAGCTGTGCAACGTTTTGCACAGTTCCTTCAATATGGAGTGCTTTCGTAGCACTCCATTACCGACTTTGGTCGGTACCATTCAGTCATCTATCCTTTGAAGGTAGCCCTGTGCATGATGGAAGAGATACTTTTATCTCCGATACAAAGATAAGGTGTTTTTTAAGAAAAAAGCCACACAATTTTTTAGGTTGTGTGGCTTTGAATATACATTGTCATTTTGATTCCAGCAAATCTCTTATATCAATTTTCCATTTTTCATATCTATAAGGGTCTCTAAAATCAAAGGTATAATCATCAATAAAACTACCTTTATATGAATAAATGGCATATCCTACTCGTGATACAACATCAAACCATTTGTGTGTTACTATCAGCAGTCCTTTTTTATCAAATAGCAAAATAAAAACGTGCAAGTGTGTTTCATCCCAAATACATTCTAAATGAACCTTAAATTCCTTTTTGGGTGAAGGATACTTTTTGTTGCGATGAATCCATGTGTTATCATATTTCAGCTCCTGACATTTCTTATATGTCTCTTCTACGGGAGTTTTATCTAAATTATAATCATCAGCAAAAATAATTAATTGCTGATGTATAATGTCAATGATTCTTACCCTTCGGTCAAAATTTGATAGCTTAATATACTCTTCAAAGTAAAATTGAATTTCATATTCAATAATATTCCCATAAATCATCCTTCTGTTTATTTGTTCTGGAAATAAAATTATACCTAAAAATCTAAAATAAAATTTAAAAAAGATGCATCTATAAGTGTTAAAATGCTTATCTTTGGCTAAACATATAAAATAATACATATAAAAAACTTAATAGATGCAAGTCAAAAACAAAACTATCCGATTTGAAAGTACAAAATCAAGTCTTTCTGCAGAACGTTTACTCAGTTGGTGGCTAGCGTTCAAATTCATAGAAAAGAACATCAGAACTATTGATGACTTATTTCCAAGTTAAACACAAGCAACAAAATCAGTACGACTCAAATTATGTTGAGTTATCTAAGTTCTGCATTATGGGTGTTAAACACCTTTCAATATCGAAACCTTCACAAGAGATACACTGGTAAAGACCATATTGGGTTTAAAAGCATATTGATAAGACTTTAAGTAAACGAATTGCGCTTTAGGACAAAAGGTGCCATAACACACATGAAAGCTTAATGAATTTTAATAAAGGTTATATAGAGTTTATCACTGGACGTATACTTTGGACCTTGATAGTACTGAACAAACCGTATGGCAATCAAGATGGGGCCGCTAAAGGTTAAATCCACAGAAGAAAGGGGCCAATAGTTATCATCCCATTCTTTGTTATATTTCAGTAAAATACTGATCAACAGCTGGTTTAGAAAGGTCTGCTATACTGGAAATGGGTAGTAGAATTCATCAAACAAACCCGACTACTTTACCAACGGCAAGCAATCCGTATTTCTAAGAGCCGATAGTGGATTTTCAACGGGGCCTTATTCGATTTATTGGAACAGCAATCCACACCTATTTAGTAAAAGTAAAATTAAAAACCTAACCCAACTCTAAATCACAACTATGGACCATTTTGTCCTGCAATGAAAAAATGGCCATTACAGTTGACTATAAAGCTAAGTCTTGGGCCAAGACAGAACATACAGAAAGGTATAAGGAAGAGAGAAAACCTCCAAAAGCTACTTTGCTATTGTTCTAATTGCCTTACGCAAGTGCTGAAATCCTCCATGGAATCTATGCTCAAAGAGCTGAAAGTGAAAATTGGATAGAACAAACCAAGAATCACCTTCTGGCAGGTCAAACAGATGCAAAACTTTCATGGTAATGATATATTATGGCAATTATCCGTATTAGCATACAATATCTCAATCGGATGCGCTATGCGGCTTGCGAAAACTGGGGGAGAACAAAACATTCCGTGACTGGTCATAAAGATACCAGCAAAATAGTAAGAGGCAATCTATACAAAGGCTAAACATTATCACGCAGCTCAAAGGTGGACCGTTTGAGCACCTTATACTTCAGATATATTATATTTATTTTACCAAAGTCTGACCTCCACTTATAAGTATATAATATCCTAGTAAACAACTCATACATACATACAAATCCTTCATTAATGTTGTCGTATTTAGATTTATAAGGCGTTCCTACACACAATTCTCTAACAATCATAAATTATTTTGGTCTAAATTGTTTCCATAAATTCAATCCATTTCTTCGCAAAGCATCAACTTTATTTTTCTCCCATTTTAATATTTTCGCCCTTCCCAGTACATTTTTAATTACAACTCTACTATCAACGTTGGGTGTATTCGGATACTTAGTATTAATTTTTTGTAGAGCTCTGGGAGATGTACCATTAGCATTAATATTTTGCCCACTAACACCTGCTTCCAAAACTTCTCCTGATTTATTATCAAAAATTTTATACCTATGTTGAGGCTGCATAGATGACTTACTATTCCCATGTACCCCCAACGCCGCACTCGCCCCAGTCTTAAACAGTGATGCTGTTGAAAACTGGCCTGTATAACTTCTTGATGCTACTATCGTGACCCCATCTGCATACTTCTCCCAGCCACTCAGCCACTCTATCATCATAGGGTCAGCGACATCAGCTGCGGCATTCGTAGCCATATTACCTGCCACATCAGGCAAATAGTTAACTCCCAATTTCCCCAACCCATTTAAACCCGCTTTCGCAAGCTTACCCGCACCCGCGACATCCAGGGCATTCATTGCACTATTAACTACATAGCCGAAGGCATCTTCCACACTATTGATATCTGGTATGTTTCCGCTAACTGCATCTGTAGCAAAATTGCCGACTGCTGTGATTTTAGCAGCTGCGACAGCTCCACCCGGTGATAAAGTTGCTGCGCCTGCAATAGCACCTGTCGCAACATATCCGATGGCACTCCATGGGTTTTTTACAATTTTGTCCCAGTTATTGTATACATTGATACCAGCCCCAACTATCGCTGCTCCTACATGCAGGGGTGTGTTGCCATACCACTTTTGGTAAGACACATAAAAATAAGAGTAATTGAACTTAAAACAATTATTTTATGTTGATTTATTGTAGATAATTCAAAGATGGAAACAGTATTAGTACAAATCAACAATAACAAGGCTTACAGGCTTTTAGAGGACTTGGAAGATTTACATATTATTAAGGTCCTTAAAAAAAGTATTCAACCACAGCAAAAGCTTTCTGAAAAGTATGCTGGCAAACTGCCTGCTGATGTGGCTGACGAACTTCAAAATTATGTAACCCAAAGCCGTAACGAATGGAACAACCGCAGTATTTAATTGATACCAATGCTGTGATTGATTATCTCGCCAATAAACTCCCTGCTTCGGGTATGGATTTTATGAATACGGTTATTGATGCCCTGCCTAATGTTTCGGTAGTTACCAAAATTGAAGTACTTGGCTTTAATGCTCCTGAACAGCATTACAAAACGCTTTCTGATTTTATCAATGATGCTATTGTATTGGATTTAACAAACAACGTAGTAGAAGCAAGTATTGAAATCCGTAAAAAACACAAAACCAAATTGCCAGATGCTATTATAGCCGCTACCGCCATAGCCTATGATTTGGTTTTAATTTCTCGTGATACTTCCGATTTTAAAAATATTGAAGGTTTAAAGGTTATTGATCCGCATTGTCTATAAAGTAAAAGCCCGACTAAATCGGGCTTTTACTTTTATAGAATTTCGGTAATTTCTCCTTCTTCTAAAGGTCCTTCACCTTCTCCGAAAGTAAATTTCTTACCGTTGTCCTAAGTCAGTGACTTTAGGACTACTATCTATCGGTCTCATGACCGAAATGACGGTATAGAATAAAAATCACATCAATCGACGCACTCAAATCAGAAATGCCACACAACT
The DNA here is from genome assembly GCA_016718205.1 of Saprospiraceae bacterium. GTDB lineage: Bacteria > Bacteroidota > Bacteroidia > Chitinophagales > Saprospiraceae > OLB9. Next base: position 267,231 of record JADKEB010000010.1, on the reverse strand, counting down.
TTTTTACTTTCTGTCGTGTGGCTTTTGTAAAAAACGAATTACAAATTCTTAATGTATAGCATCGCAGTTGCAAACTACGACTACCGAGTGTAATAAGTTTTATTACTCTTCTTCTTCTATCATCTCATTCATAGTAATGGCTAGCCAATCGACGAAAGAATCAGCAAGATACTCATAATCATTTGGGGACGAATAATCCCATTGCCAATATATCACAGGACAAACTCCATCCTTAAGCCCATCTTTAATATCAAAACAGTAAAAATCACCGTTGCCAACAGGAGAAAATGGTATGATATGTTTAGGCAATAAATTATTGGATTTTTTCTGTTCCCAATTTATATTTTCAATTAAATCTGATCTCTCATTTCCAATACCAAGGATGTCTAAGCCAAATACATAAAGTCCGTTTGACCAATTCATAAAAAATAAATAATCTTCAGGCAGTACTAAATCCAAAGGTCTTGCAAAAGGTACTTTGAAATTAGTTCCCAAATCATCTTCATCTAATATATTTAGAAATGCTTTTAATGCTTCGCATTTTGCCTTTATTTCTTCATTCAAACTAATATTTTTACTTTACTTAATCTAAATATTCCCAACTCATGGTTTCATATTTAACGCCTGTATATTCGTTATTAAATAGAGTATCAAAATCAATCCCTTCAGCTTTAAGATAAGTTTTTATGATTTCTGCGTTAAACTTGTTTTTCATTAGTCTATTTTCGTAAACAGATACATCCTCATAAGGTAAAGGATCACCTTTCGTAAAAAATATCCATTTAGTATCCTGTATCAGTTGCACTATCCTAATAGAAATACCACTCTGCATTACTTCATATTCAAAAATTCCACTCTCTGGTAAAGTTGATATGCGAATTTGAATACACTTACATCCAATTGATTTTGAAAAAAATCTTACAAATGAAACCAAGCCACTATAAGAGTTTGACAGATATATTGTTTTTGATATATCCTTATTAGATCCAATAAAAAAAATTGAAAGTTGTCCATATTGTGGATCTATCCATTCAATCATTTTGGTTTTGCAAGATACCAATTTTATATCCCTCAACTTTTTTCTATCGAAAAACAATTCTCCCATACTACTAATGATATTCTTTTTATCTTCAAAGAATATTGAAAAACACAGATGGTTGTAACTCATTTTAATCTTATCAATCTATAATTATTTAAACAACTTCCAAAATTTGCTAAATGCTTTAGGATCGTTTCGTGTAACTACCCTTCTGTGTCTTGCACTTGCTCTGGTGGAATTATCCCATTCCAAATTATAGTGCTTACCATTATAGTCATACTGCAAATCTGGCTTGTTTGTTCCAACACGATTTCCATTAATATCAACTTGTTGTTGATTTTTTCTAATATTATCTACTCCTTTAGTACTTTGAGCTTTTTGAGCCCATTTATCTATACGATCATTGTGAGCTGTGCCACCATGTTGTGGCGCAGTACCACCATTTGGACTTGCCACCCCCAACGCCTTTCCAGCACTTCCAAAGCCGATGGGTCCCATACCGACCCTTACTACCCACTCCATTTTGTAGTCAGTGACAACAGTCCCAAATGCAGTACCACCAATCGAAGAGCCTACTATTTCACTTGTTACCTCAGAAAAAGCCCACTCCCCAGTCGCATGTACGGCTTCACTGGCCCAGTCTATCCCAAGTTTGCCCAACCCTTTTAAACCCGCTTTCGCAAGCTTACCCGCACCCGCGACATCCAGGGCATTCATTGCACTATTGGCGACATAGCCGAAGGCATCTTCCACACTATTGATATCTGGTATGTTTCCGCTAACTGCATCTGTAGCAAAATTGCCGACTGCTGTGATTTTAGCAGCTGCGACAGCTCCACCCGGTGATAAAGTTGCTGCGCCTGCAATAGCACCTGTCGCAGCGTACCCAATAGCACTCCAGGGATTTTTTACTACTTTGTCCCAATTGTTGAAGAGATTGATACCAGCACCAATTACTGCCGCTACTGCATGTAAAGGAGTATCACCATCACTATCGTTAAACGAAATTGGATTATTGAAAGCATGGCGATAAGGTGAACCAAAATAATCTATTTCAGCCTTAGGATCCACCTGCATCCATCTACCAGTTGTTGGATCAAGACCTCTATAGTAGGCCATATCAATCCCTACATCCAGATCCTTGAGTCGTTCGATATCGTTGTATTTGTAGCGATAGTCGAAGCCTGACTGCTGGATGTAGTGCCCCTGAAACTCCAGTCCAAACGGATAGTAATGCGTCTCTTGCAGGATTTCTGTATTGACAGTGATGATACCATCATTATTGGCATCACTGTAGACAAGTCTTGCCACCCATCCCGCCACAAGGCGGGTTCCTTTGCTTGAAGCACTGTCGTACTTCACTCCGTATAAGCGGAGATCGCTCAGTCATCCAGATGATCCTTCATGGTGTACTCATGCCTGGCAGTGCTGCCCATCCGCTTTCGCGGTTCCCTCACTTCTCGCATTATCATGCTCGATTCTGCCTTTGCAGAAATCGTTCGGTCATATACCGCCCTTCACTATGCATGACAGACTCTAAAACACAATAGTAAAACTAAATGTTGTTGTCGCTGTGCAAAGTTTTGCACAGTTCCTTCCTTATCGGGTGATTTAGTATCACCCGATTCCCTGCCAATGGCAGGGATCATTCAGTCACTTTTTTCTTGGAGTATATTACTATTATTGTATATAGCCTTGGTGAGCATGCCCCCTGATCCATCATAGGTAAAGGTGATATACCATCCGTTATTTTTGTTGATACGGGTTGGTTTGTCAAAATGGTTGTACAGGATGCTGGTGATACCCTTATACGGATCAGCTGTGATGTTGCCATTGGCGTCATAGCTATATGATGCTCCTGTGACCGGTTTAAACCCAAGCTGACCGTTGGCTCCTGGGGCAGCATCGGTAATACTGGCTACCCTGTTATCACATAGACAGATATAAAAAAAGCCACACAACTTTTTTATTTTCTGTTGTGTGGCTTTTCTAAAAAACGAATTACAAATTCTGAATGTATAGCATCGCAGTTGCAAACTGCCACGATCGGGGGTTACTATATACTATAAATTTAGTTTAAAGATTCTAGATATCCTTTTGGATTCCTTAAATAAACTATATATGTGTTCACAAGCTGAACTTTCGTCATCAAATTTTAGTTGGTCATTTCGATTACCTTTTTCATCTAGATAAAACACTTCCCACTTATCGTAATTTCTAATTAAATTTATTGCATCGAACATCAAATCACCTTTTAATGAAAATTCTCTTTGAGAAACATTTAATTTAATTAATTTCTTTTCCAATTGCAGTATTGTCATATTTATTTGGTTGGAACAATTATTCCTCTTTTAAGTAAAGTATTAATATTGACTGGTGACAAATATTGTTTCCCTAAACCAATTTTTCCAAATGCAGGAGCAATAGTTGAAGTTTGCACTTCAAAAGGCTTAACAACTTTATAAGCATTATAAACACCAGTATTTCCTTCTGGTAAAGCTCTCATATTCAATGGAGTACCTTTAGGTGAAAAATATTTTCCAAAATTGCTCCCAAATCTATCAATTTCTGTGCCTGGCATTAAAAATTGCCGTGTCCAATTACCCAATGCACCATTATTTTCAGGCCAAAACCCAGAAAGTGATTGATAATCTGAAACAGGACCTGTATACAAACCTGAACTTCTCGCTGCAACAATATCCAAACCTTCAGCTCCTTGATTTGAAGCAGGTAAAAGTTCTCCAATTTCTATAACACCTCTTTTGCCACTTGTTGATACTAAATCATCTGCCGGACTCACTGCTGGATTTACACCTCCTCCTACATTAGATGGTTTATAGCTTAATCCTCCAACAACTCCTCCAATTACAGCACCTCCAATACCTCCCCAAAGTGCCCCTTGCAATCCTGAGTATAATGCATCGCCTAAACGCGCATTTTGAAAGTATAATGCATTTCCAGTATTTTGAAAAAAGCCAGCAGTAGCCCCACCAACTGCACCGGATATAGCTCCAGCACCAATTGCTGAACCTACAGAAGTTGCAGTTCCCATGGCAGCCAAAGAAGCACCTCCTGTAGCTGCCCCTAATGCACCAGCTCCTGCACCAATTCCAAATGCTACTAAACCATCAGAGAATGAATTTAAATTTCCACTTATTCCCTGATAAATTAAATTTCCAACTCCGCCTATAACAGCCCCAATTAAAATATGGGCTAAATCTCCATTGGGATCAGCATACAATATAGGATTATTCCCCATAGCGCAGTAAGGACTCATACCAAATCCTGCCTGCTCCGCCTTAGGATCCACCTGCATCCATCTACCAGTTGTTGGATCAAGACCTCTATAGTAGGCCATATCAATCCCTACATCCAGATCCTTGAGACGTTCGATATCGTTGTATTTGTAGCGATAGTCGAAGCCTGACTGCTGGATGTAGTGCCCCTGAAACTCCAGTCCAAACGGATAGTAATGCGTCTCTTGCAGGATTTCTGTATTGACAGTGATGATACCATCATTATTAGTATCACTGTATACAAGTCTGGTGTTGCCCAGATGATCCTTCATGGTGTACTCATGCCTGGCAGTAGCACTTCTGTACCGCCCTTCACTATGCATGACAGACTCTAAAACACCACCTACGTACTCAAAGTTCCCGATATAGTCACGTTTTTCTTGGAGTACGTTACTATTATTGAAAATAGACTTAGTGACCATACCTCCTGAGCCATCATAGGTAAAGGTGATATACCAGCCATTGGATTTGTTGATACGCGTCGGTTTGTCAAAATGGTTGTACAGGATACTGGTGATACCTTTGTATGGATCAGCGGTGATATTGCCATTGGCATCATAACTATATGATGCTCCTGTGACCGGTTTAAACCCAAGCTGTGCGGTTGCTGCAGGAGCTGCATCGGTAATACTGGCTACCCTGTTGCCGGTCTGACCACTATAGTTGTATGTGAGCTGATCGATCAAGACTGCAGTGCCACAGGTGGTCGGGCTGGCTACTCCGTACCTTGTGAGATTGGTGATATTGCCACGTCGATCATATTGGACTGTCTCTGAGTAGCGATTGGTAAATCCCCATATTCCCCACATAGGAGCTTCAAAATAAGCGGCATTGGTCATTTGCCCATGATGATCATAGTCATATCTGTATGCTTGTATCGCCCGGCCTTTGACTTGCCACACAGCATGCGATATCTCCCCATTTTTTCTGGTATAGCCTGCACCCCAAAATGCCATAGGATCAGTATCGTAGTGTAGCTTCAGATGGAAGAGGTCTTTGTCATTGTATGTACCGTAGCTGCCCGGATTAGGCGTGCTACACACATCATAATATTGATTGCCTCCAGTTGTATATTGATTTATGGCACTGAGCAGACCATTGGTCAGATAACTATAGTTGATTTCCTGAAGATATTCTAAGTGACCTGTAAGGCTGGTTTTGCCCTGATATTTTGTGATGAGTTCGTCACGATGATTAAATACTTGTTTTGACAGCGTGGTAGCTGTATTTCCATTATATTGAAATACATTTTCAGTATTTCTTCCTACATGGTCATATTTATTGATATAGTTTACAGGAAGATTTGTACCGCCGGATGTGGGTATAATGCCGGTATTGGTATTGGTCACATTGCCCCCTTTGTCATATACATATGATGAGACTAGCCCTGTAGTCAAATCACCAGAATTCAGGTGATTGTTACCATTTGACGATGACAAACGGCCTGTAATTGGATCATAAGTGTAAGTAGTTTGAAGCCATGTTGCTGGATTCGTACCTAGAATGACACTTTTATCTGTTTTCACTTTTCCTTTTTCTATACCAGTTGTACCATAAATGGTTTCAGTGTGCAATTCAGAAAAAGAAGGAGCGTTTAGATTGATCGAAGCACCCAATGCAAAACCTGATTTGGTACTCCTGCCATAACTGTCATATTCTGTGGCAAGCCACTTGCTGCTTCCCAAATTGTTATCACGCCATCCAGCTATCAAATCCTTATTGTTATACACAAAATGAACGTCTCCTCTGGATGGCAGTTTTTTGTATATCAACTTATCCTCGCCATCATACTGGTAGTAGTAGTTCAGATCAGTGGATGCCCACGTCGCTCCGGGGACTACAACCGCTTCGGTTCTGTCCTTGAGGTCATATACACTATAAGTCACCTTTTTATCTGCTGCTGCAGTGGATGCCAGATTGGTGCCATTGTAGCTTGCACTCAGTATGATCCTTCCTTTTTTATCGGTAAAAGATATCCTCTTGTTGTTATTGGGGTCTACAACTATTGTTTTAAAAAGGCTGTTTTGTGGGTAAGTATAGTTGGTTTTTGGATCTGTGATGACACCATCAGATGCAGTTGTGTTGCTGCCGTACTCATAAGTGGTGGCATACCAGTCTGGAGGCAGGGTACTTACTTTTCTGGAGAGCGGAGATGACTCATAGGTAGTGAGGTTATGTTTCCAGGTAGGTTGTATATCTATAAAATTGCCCGTAGAGCCTGTACCCTCTACAGGCAGGTATTCTTTGACCAATCGTCCGTACTTATCATATTCCATTGATACCACCACGTCATTATTGGTGGGCGACTGACCTTTTTTCATCAATTGTATAGGTCTTTCGAGATTGTCATAATAAGTGATGTTTTCGAGCGTAGTAAGTTGGCTATTGGTATTGTTGGCACCTTGAAACGTTGTAATGGCTGTAGTCTTATGTCGATCAGTACTCGTGCCACTTCCAAAGTAATAGCTATTCGTTTTAGTGATCAGTTTGTTATTGTCAATGACTTTCCATAGCCTGAGCAGATTGTCATATTCATAAGACATGGAGGTACCGTCTATATCTGTTACTTTTTTTAATAGGGTACTGTTAGGATAATACTCATAAGTGGTCGTATGAGCATCGTATGTTTTACTAATGACATTATAGTTGCTAGGATCATATCCCAATATTGTATTATTATATCCATCGTCAAAATATGAAGTCAGCTTGCCTTTATGCCCGTATGCATTGAAGGTTTTTTGTCTGGTCCAGCTTTTTGCCTGTAGTACGCCGGAACTGTTCCAGGTTCTTTCATACTTCTCGACATACTGCGGCCGTGGTATTGTGCCATTGACAGGTAGTCCAGCATTATCCCACAAGGCAAACAATGTCCTGGCTCCGCTGAGATCTTGCCCATCTACCTCGGTGATAGTCTGGTATGGGATGTTGATATTTCTGGCAAGAAAAGCATTTTTTACACTTAGTGTCTGAGGTGATGCGTCAGGATCATACTGCGATGTATATCTTACTTTTGTTTTGCTCACCTTGCCATCGCTATTGGTCATACTGGACTCTATGGGTCCTAATATTGGAGGATTGACCGTTGTATTGTAGGTGTAATTGGTCGTCGTGGTCACTCCATCGACAGTTGTCACCTCTGATGATACACTTACGTAGCGGTTGGTTTTGAGCCGATAAGAGCCTCCAGCTGTAAGTTGAGGTACCTGGCAAAAACATAAAACATTAAAGACTTTGTTGAGTACAAATGCTTGATGGAAGTAGTCAGATAATGTATTTAATTCATTATTATAGGTAATAGAACCATTGGATTTAATAATATTATTATTGTCTAGAGTTTCAGAAATAAGTTGCCTTCCGATCAATACCTGATTTGGTTTAGGTGGATATTCAGTTGTTGGAGCTTCAATTTCCTTATGAAATGTGAGTTTTTCTTTTCCATTGCCGTCATAATCAATGGTTACATTTTCATATCCGATACCAAATCCATCAGTATTTTGAAGAGTTTTGAGGGAATATGCACTAAAAACAACATAACTAAAACCTGTGATTGATTGTCCATATTTTGGCGTATTGATCACAAAACCGCTTGACTGATTAGGATTGGAAAATTTTGTATAACTATAGTTTTTTATAATATCATTGGATGTGTTTATGCCATCACTCACCTTGATTTGCTTTATCCTTATGCCTGGACCAGCTACATTATTATTTAAATTTTGCCACTCCATAGAACAATATCCAATACAATTTTGTACAGATAGTTCGAATATATATGAGTTCCCGGCAACTACTCCTGATATAGATGATAGGTTGATAGGCACACTATTCGTGGCATAAGCACTTACAGGCAAATCGTAAGCGTATATTTCGGTGTATGATGTATTGTAAATCCTGAGTTTTGAAAACCTCGGTGACTGGGTACTGCAGGTATAATTCTCACCATTGCAATCCTCAAATCCTACTCCTGTAAGTGTAATCACACCGGTATTTTTCATGTCTTGAGTGACATCAACTGTTTTTGAAAAATTCTCGGCACCGCAAGGTAGTCCACAATATTTAAGGAAAGAAAATTCAGAATTATATATTGGACTACCTAAATAGTCATTCTGCTCATATGTATAGTCAATGGTACCCTTTGTAGGTAATGTAATTTTCTTTAACATTCCATTCAATGCAGCATTAAAATTAGGAGTTCTGTTGGCGTTTCCAACATTGTAATGATTACCATTAAAATATAGAGATGTAGGCTGTATCATATCTACAGTACTATAGTTGTTTTCACTGACGCTTTTATTATAATATCCGTAATGGTCTATATTTTTATCAAGTAACTTGGGAAAAAATTGTGAACCATCATTAAGAGTATTGCCATTGTATTCAAAAATGATGGGTGGTTCATTTTGAGTTTGTTGAGAACACCACTTTTTTTGAATTGAAGTTAACTTCAATCTTTTATCAAATGCATATGCAGCATTAGAAATAGATTTAAAATAATCATAACTAAGATGAAAATTTATACAACTCGACCCGTTTTCATATTTTATAAAATCCACTTTTTGAGGCTTTTCAAAAAACCTATTTTCAAATTCCAATAAGTCATCTCTGTTACTTGTTGTAAAAGATATCTTGCTATTTGAGCCAATTATTTCTGTCAATTTCAACTCCAACAATTTATTGTCAATATTTGAATTTGAATTAGTCTCAAGATTGCTGGGAGAAGTACCATGCTTAGTAGGCATTGCCAAAGTTGGGTACAAAAGATCATTTCCTAACACATAATTTAATATTATTGAATCCATTTTATCATATGATTCAACTTTTTTTAGGCCCCATTCTATGATAAATTGATAATTATTATTATTTCGATTAGTCGAATTATGTGCATTGTTATAATAGAAAGTTGTACCATCTGCAATTACAATTTTAAAACCACTATTAAATATAGAATTTATATTAATTAGACTTATTTGAACATTGGTTTTTGTAATATGGACGATATTATGATTTCTATCAAAATAAAATTTTCCTCCCTGACCTCCTGCACTCCAAGTAAAAATATCCGGTTCACCATCAATAGAACCTACTGCCATATCATTGTAATTTGCTCCAGATGTATTATTTGTAGGGCTGAACCAATATCCTATCGATTGATATGGTGAAGTACTTACATAGAAAACATCATCTGGTAAACCTTTCACAGTTCTGATTATAGATCCACCATAATTGAGATTCCACCCAAGGCCTACATTGCTGGCTGGATCCCCTACACTGTTACCTCCGGAGTGATAATCTATTGATACGGGCAGAGACAGTGATCCGGATGTCACCGTACCTATTGGCACAGAGTACGAAAATGTCCCTGTAAATGGACTGATGGGAAATTCTACAAATTTGGCATATCCCAGACCATTTACAGTAGGGGCACTTGGTTGTGCTTGGGTCATCCAAAACAGGATGAAATATAACGCTGTTAAAATATACTTTTTCATGTATTTATTTTTTTTTGCTTACTTAATATTTTTTTTAATATAATACACTTTTGGATGTTGGTGTATTACTTATTTGATCACTTCAAATATTTTAGTTTCGACAGTATGCTCGTTCCTGATTACAAATACATAGCTTCCGTTTTGCCAGGATGATACATTGATTTCTTTATCATTTTCAAGGTTTCCATTGGCCATCTTCTTTCCGGTAAAATCATATACATCATAACTGTAAATAGTACCTTTACCATCTGATAACTGCTCCTGATTTACTTCTATGGTCAGAAGATTTGAAGTTGGATTTGGGTATAATTTAAACTCAGGGATCCTGCGGATTTCTGCAACTTCTTGGGCATTTGTTCGTTGAGTGAGTTGATCGCAGGGTTGATTCCCCACCATTTTCAATGCATTTCTTGGCCCTTTTTCCGACAAGACCGCATGCATCCTGACTTTTTGGCCGTAGGTAAACATGGCCGCACATTCATCAGGAATATTATCCATAAAGTTTCGTGTCATGCGCCGCTGATTTCCTGTGGTTCCTGTCGATACGTAATAGTCTTCTCTTTGCGGGAGACAGATTAAGGTTTCAGTATTATTTTCAGGTGTATCATCAACGCCGTCACCGGAGTCATCAAAAAAACCATTGAGAGGTTTCAAGCCCAGATATATACCCATCAGGTGGACAAGCGTATAGCCTTTGCTATACATCGGATTGTCCTTTTGTGGTCCGAATAAATCTACATCTATGACAATGCCATCTGAATCCTGATTTCTGAAAGGGAGTTGAGCAAAACCTCCTGAGCTAAATGACTGTGTCTCTTTTTTTACATCAGGAATATCCACAACCCATATATTGATGTGTTTATGAGGCTGAAAAGCTTTTATTCCCTTCCCGTTATTCTTCATGGACCAAAAATCCGAAACTTGTTCTCCTTTCTTGAGTTTCACTTCTCTGATATACTTCGGACTTAATTCAGGCACACAAAATCTGATCTCAGTATCTGCGGCTTGTTTATAAAAGATATCATCAAGGGGCATTCCTGCTCTGTTGGAAAAAGCCCTATTAAGAGCATCAATCTGCGCTGACACTTGTTCATAACTCACCCCTCGATCTTCAGGTAATACTATATTAATGACCAATGGCAACGTAACAGGTTCTATTTTTTTATAGATATCATATTCCTGTTTAAAAAATTGTTCAAAATTCTGTTCAGCTGTCCTGATGTTTTTCTTTGAAACAGAATCTTGTTTCAGGACTTTTTCATAATCATCATTTCTAAAAGACCTAAAGTTTTGGGCTTCTGCAGTTGATGCAGATAGAAAATAGATTAAAGAAATAATCATAAAATGTTTCATAATTGTAAATTTTATTTGTTTTTAAAAAATATCATATTCCTACATTTACAGCAAATCATAATTATGGCATCCTCGTTGCCATCAACCCAAAATCAAATCCTACCTGCTACACCATCAAACTAAGATGTGTACAACAGAAATGCATTAAAGAGCCATAACTATGGTTACAAAAATTCTGAGGATCCGGAATGTTCAAAAAAGAATGTCATATTTTGTATCCAGGATCACATAAACTTCAAAAGTGGTGCGTGTGGAGTCTAAGCATCTGCGTAGCAATATTACTACACCAGTCAAGTACAGCGATTTTAGTTAGACAGGACAAGACAATAGTAATATCTTGAATACTATCTTACCAAAAATATGAAGCAAACATCACGTAGGCTCATAAGATCACTACAGGATTCCCTGAAGTATCTCAATATGTGCGGAAAGTTAAAAAGTCGATAATCCACCCTTGTCATCTTTAGCAGGATGGCCGTTCCTGACTAAATGTCGTCATTTCATGATGTGAGTAGTCTGAGAAAAAAAATAGATATATGCATAGTACCCATTTTAATGCTATATATTACAAACACCTTATAGTAATTAGAGTATTCTCTATTTTGAGTTAACACAATAAATATAAGAATAAAAATTTAAACTCACAATTTTTTTTTCAATTTTTTTTTGAAAAAAAAGTAAAATCCGTGTTACCCTTGAAGATTTCCTAAGGGATAACAATGAAGATTTGTGGAGGGTATCAAAATGACAATTTTTAAGGTAAAGGCTGGCAAAAAAAATGCTGCCTACTTTCTCATTGGCAACAGGTGCGGAAATCCAATGACATTGTAGGCAGCGGCCGATACAAAAGTAATTGTTTTGCGTATATGGTGATATCTATTTCCGATTTATTTTATCCATTTGACATTTTTTTGACAAAAATGGCTTCGATGACATCGTGCATATGCTCTAATCTCTGAAAGGTGGAGTACAATCAAATCTCATGGAACACTTAAGAAAATTAATTCTATATATGGTGGATGATGAAGAAATGAAGTTGAGAAATGAACTATTGAATCCACTCAGAAAAATCTTTGATGAAAAGTATTAAAAAAATATTGATTTCTACCTCATTGATAATCAAATGTTTCCCTTTAGGCCTGCCTGCCGAATAGGCATGGGGAAGGCTGAAAAACGTTTTATTACCATAAAAACATTTGTTTTCGGAGTAGACTCATGTGTAATTTAAAAAAATAGAAAATTTGTATTTTAGCCTTTGGGCAACTGAGATTCTTCTACAAGATTGATCAACGTAAGACATAAAAATATTAATTTTTCGTCTTCTTTCATTGGTTTCAGCAGATTAAACGCCCTTGGAATGGTGTGATTTTTTAATCGCGGATTTGAGATAAAACCAAAGTCTTTGTCATTGATGATTATCTTATGAGTTGGCAAGTGATCAGCACCATCTACAGTACCTAATAATTGGTTTCTCAAACTAATGAATTTACCATCTTTGGTAAGAATTCCGGCTTCGGCATTGTTAATATAAATATGGGTCTTGTCCGGTTTTACTAGATAAACAAACTCATCGGTAGTTGTTGTGACCAATATCAATTTTTGTTGATTTGAATATTCACGAATAACGTAGGCGATCAGGTTCTCAAAATAAATGGTGTCAAAAATACCTTTGATGAGTTTTACAAATCCTCTTTTTTTTGAAAAATTACTTTGATTCAGGGACAGCAACTCCATCTCTTCATTGGTAAAAGGAATTAATTTTTCCTTGAGAGAAAGAATTTCCGTCCTTAGCGCATCGATGTCCCTAATAAGTTGATTTTTAGAAACAGTAAGTCTGAATAAAAATTGGAAAAAATCGGAAACTTTCATGAAGTAAATAGGCAGGAGTACTTTTAATTATTGATTAAGGCGACAAAAGTACTACCCAAAAAAACGATTTAAGTGCATTTTTATTCAATGATTTCCTCATTCGCCTGATTGCTCTTTCTTTTATTTGCCTTACTCGCTCTCTGGTGAGGTCATAGGCTTCACCTATTTCTTCAAGGGTAAGTGGTTTATTGCCTCCAAGGCCATAATATGCTGATACTACTTGAATTTCACGTGGAGATAAAATTTCGAGTCCATCTATCACTTCCTTTCTTACGGATTCTTCCATCAGTTTGAGATCCGGGCTATCTTCATCGCCGTGACTCATCATGTCTACGAGAGACAATGCGCCCTCATCATCGCTGAGAGGAGCATCTACAGAAATATGTCTGTTACCACCTTTCAACATATTGATGATATCCTTTTCATTTACACCAAGAATTTCTGCCAATTCTTCATTTGAAGGTTCTCTTTCATTTTTTTGTACGAAAGTGACATAAGCTTCATTGACTTTGTTATAGGCGGTCATTTTATTGAGAGGCAGCCTTACCATTCTTGAGTATTCCACTATTGCTTGCAGTATCGATTGTCTTATCCACCATACTGCGTATGAAATAAACTTAAATCCTTTGGTTTCGTCAAATCTTTTTCCAGCTTTCATGAGGCCTACATTACCCTCGTTGATTAGATCTGCTAATGACAGTCCTTGATTTTGGTACTGCTTTGCCACAGAAACGACAAAGCGAAGATTGGCTTTAGTAAGTCTTTCCAGTGCTTCCTCGTCCCCTTGTCGTATTCTTTTGGCAAGATCTGATTCTTCTTCTATCGTCAAAAGATCTATTCTCCCTATATCGACTAGGTATTTGTCCAACGCCAGAGATTCCCTGGATGTTATATTATTTGTGATCTTAAGTTGACGCATCTTTTTTTAACTTTTTTGGCTTTTCTCTCCGGATTTTGTGTTATATTATAATTCAGAGATCAGGGTTCCGCCTATAATGACAATTATATGCCATAAAAAGTTCATTAAAAGTTACAGATGTTAAAAGTTTTATGATTTGTTTAAAGCTCAATCCTTTGCAGATCAATATTATCCTGAGAATACGCATTTATATTGCATTTTTCCATTAATATTAAAATAAAGTTTATTTATTTGCATAATTTATAAAATAATTATATCTTAGCAGCATAGAAAATGTACATTTCTATCTTTGTCTGACAAAATCAAAACAATTTATCATTTTTAAAAATTGATTTTAATATGTAAAGCTCATCTTTGGTGCTTTTTATGAAATTGATGTGGAAATATCATGATCAGTAGTCGTTTTAGAGAATTTTCATAATTAAAGGTTCGTTTAACCTTATATCAACTTTTTTAACCAATAAAATTTATGACCATGAGTACAAAATCTTCGATGTTTGAGTTGGATTTCAATAGAATATTTTCTCAAATAATCAAGTACGCCCTGTTCGGCGGCTTCGCTATTTTTATTTTAAGTATTTCATTTTTGTATCTATCCTTCCAAGTATTTCCTAATTTTTTTGAGACATATCTTGACCCCATGTACAATGCAGGAGGATCCAGAGACATATTTTTTTACATTCATCCATTGATTCTCGCTGGTGGTCTTTCTATTTTGTGGTTCCGTTTTAGAAAATATTTGACTGGAAACATCATCATACAAGGTCTTGAGTTTGGATTAATTTATGGTATTGTAGCATTAGGTCCTATTATTTGGGTTTCATATAGTGCATTGGCAGTATCCGAATTGACTGTATTTTCCTGGTGGATTTATGGCACAGTACAAGCATGTATTGCAGGGGTAGTTTTTTCCTGGCTTGAATCGAAAAGAAAATAAAAGAATTTTAATCTTAAATGTTTAGCTCGCTCGCACAAATGAAAATTTTATGCGAGATGAAATAGTATTCTCAGCAAATGACGAAATTGGTGATCTTTTTGGAAGATTTTTTGTTTCAAACGTCAAATAAGATTTATATTTATAAGGTTATTTGTCAAATTTATAATACCAATGGATTCAAAAATTATACGGCTTTATGATGAGTACACTCATAAGCCACTCAACAGAAAGGACTTTATCACCAAAATGATACATCTCACAGGAAGTATAACCACTGCTATGAGTATGATATCATTGCTTGAAAACAATAACGAAAGTACGATCACTAAAGAAACCGAGGCTGGCCTTTTTACAGAAAGTGTAGAATGGACCGCTGAAGGAGGCCAAATGAGAGGATATCTGGCAAGGCCTGAAAAAATGGCCAAATATCCGGGAGTCATCATCATCCATGAAAACAGGGGACTCAATGAACATATCAAGGATGTCACTCGAAGGGCTGCACTTGCCGGTTTTGTTGCATGTGCTCCGGATGGATTGTCCCAACTAGGCGGCACTCCTGCAAATGCTGATGAAGCCAGAGCTTTGTTCAGCAAACTGGATTCTGCTCAGAATACTAAAAACTTTTCTTCAGCGGTAAAGTATCTCAACATGAGAAGTGATTGCAACGGCAATACCGGATGTGTCGGATTTTGTTGGGGAGGCGCAATGGCCAATCAGCTTGCCATCCATGCAGAAAACTTGAAAGGAGCGGTAGCTTTCTATGGGAAACAAGCTGCAAAAGAAGATGTTATAAAAATAAAATGCCCTGTTCAACTACACTATGCCGAAAAAGATGAAAGGATCAATGCGGGTATGGCCGAATATGAAGCAGAATTAAAAGCTCAAGTTAAAGTATATGAACAATACTTTTATCAGGGTGTAGATCATGCATTTCATAATAATACTTCCGAAGCACGTTACAATGCAGAAGCAGCTAATTTAGCCTGGGAACGAACATTATCATTTTTGAACAAACACCTTGTAAAGAAATAGTCATATGTTTATTTTGACGTACACATGAATTATTTCATTCTCTCAACTTATTTTCATGCTTTTTGGCTAAAACCACCAAAAACCTGATGAGATTGACGATAGACAGAAACACAAGATACCCAAAGGTCAAAACCACGTAAATCCATCTTACAGAACCGGCATCCCTGATTGAAACACCGCTGATGGCCCAAGCCATAATACCACCTATCACTAGCATCATCGAAAAACTTATAATCGAATGCAACCAATATTTATTGGTGTCCTTAGCCCCAAAGCCCAAAACACTATTGGCCAAAGCAAAAAATAGGATCATACCGCATAGTATCACCCAAGGCATGATATGCGCACTTTTTGAATAAGGAGCAGTAGGTATCAGGTTGGAAAAAATCATAAAAAATACAGTTGCCACCAAGACAACTCCAACTTGCCTGAATGGTGAAATTTCTCTATCTAAGATGGACTGGTCACTCATACGTTAAACTTGATATATTTCAATAATAATAAATCCATTGAATTGTTTTGGAATCTGAAGAGTTTTATTGAAGGTTTTGACCTCACTACTTAATATTTTTTATAAAGGTATACTTCCATCTAAGAGATTAATGGTTATAATCAATAAATTATTAGGTTTAATTTCCACATTATTTCAAATTTACGTCACCACTAATTCATGTTTCTCAAAAAAGTCAGCTGGCTACAGATGTTTTACTTTTAGTCATTATACATAAATATCTTTGTGTTTGCGATGTTTTTATTACTTTTGCTCTATAAACATAAATCTATACCGATGTCAAAATTAATAACATTATGGTCCGTTTTTTTATTGCTGATGATTACTGCATGCACAAGTACATCACCTAAAGTTGTGCATTCGGACCGACTTACAGAATTTGTTGATCCGTTCATAGGGACAGCATTTCATGGACATACCTATCCTGGCGCAGCTTATCCTTTTGGGCAAATTCAATTGAGCCCCGACAATGGTACACAGGGTTGGGACTGGTGTTCGGGTTATCATTATTCAGATAGCATTCTGGCTGGTTTCAGTCATCTCCATCTTAGCGGGACAGGCATAGGAGATCTTGCCGACATTTCATTTCTTCCGGTATCAACTGATGTGACATTTAAAAAAGGAGAAAAAAACGCAGACTTTGTCACCCGTTATTCCGGTAAATACAGCCACGACCAGGAAAAAGCAAGCCCTGGATTTTATTCTGTGACTTTAAAAAACAGTAATATCAAAGCCGAGTTGACAGTCACTGAAAGAGCTGGATTACACAGGTATACATTTCCTGATGGTGGAGAGAACAATCTGATCATCAATCTTGGATTTGCCATCAACTGGGACAACCCTTACAAAACATCGCTCAAGGTAGTAGATAGTACATTGGTCACCGGCTCCCGCTTGTCCAATGGCTGGGCAAAAGATCAGCATGTATATTTTGCAGCAAGATTCTCAGCTCCTATTGCTAAATCTATGATAGATACAGTTGGAGGAACTGCCAGAGCTGTTGGTGTACTGAAATTCAATCAAAAAAATATCATGGTCAAGGTAGGTATATCTTCGGTTAGTGCTGAAAATGCCTTGGCAAATTTAGATTCATCACTTAATGGCTGGGATTTTGAAGCCACTGTCAAAGCAGCCTCTGATGCCTGGGAGAAAGAACTATCAAAAATCAGGATTCAATCAAGTGACAATGATCAGAAAACCATTTTTTATACATCTTTATATCACGCTATGGTGGCACCCTCACTTTTTTCAGATTCAAATGGAGAATTCAAAGGTGTAAATGGTGATGTACAAAAGGCAGCAGGATACAATAGGTATACTATTTTTTCATTATGGGATACATATCGGGCTCTGCATCCACTTTTCACATTAACCCAGCAATCCAGGGTCAATGATATGGTAAAATCGATGCTCGATCATTACCGCCAAACAGGACTTTTGCCTGTGTGGGAACTTAGTAGGCAATGAAACCTGGTGCATGGTAGGAAACCATTCAATTTCAGTCATTGCAGAAGCTATCTTAAAAGGAATCGGGGATTTTGACCATGAGTTGGCTTACGAGGCTATGAAAGTGACTTCAATGAACAACAGGGATGGAATGGGTTTGTACGACAAACTTGGCTATATGCCCGCAGACTCTATCCAGCAATCAGTAGCTAAGTCAGAAGAAATAGCCATTGACGATTGGGCAGTAGCTGCAGTGGCAAAAAAATTGGGTAAAACTGCAGATGCTGCTTATTTTGCCAAACGTGCTTTAAACTATCGAAATTATTTTGATAAAGAAACAGGATTTATGCGTGGCAAACTGGCAAATGGACAATGGACGACACCATTCGACCCTGCTTTTTCTAAACATGAAGGAAGCGATTACACAGAAGGAAATGCATGGCAATATTTATGGCTCGCACCACACGATGTGAGTGGTTTGATAGATTTATTGGGCGGCAAAGAACCTTTTGCTGTAAAACTTGATCAGTTATTTAATGTAAAAGAAGGCGTTAAAGGTGAAGAGGCATCCAGCGATATCTCAGGATTAATCGGTGCCTATGCACATGGAAACGAACCGGGACATCACACTACATTCCTGTTCAACTATGCGGGAAAACCTTGGCGTACACAAGAACTGAACCGTCAGATACAAACAACGATGTACACGACAGCTCCCGATGGCTTGTGTGGTAATGAGGATTGTGGTCAAATGTCTGCATGGTATATTTTCAGTGCTATGGGTTTATATCCGGTTAACCCATCGGAACTCACCTATCAATTTGGCTCACCAATAGTACAGGAAGCTAAAATAGAGATAGCTTCAGGAAAATACTTTACCATGAAAGCACCATTAGCATCTATTGAAAACAAATATATCCAGGAAGTAAAATTGAATGGTCAGAATCTAAAACGTCATTTTATCACCCATCAGGAAATTATGGATGGAGGAACGCTGGAGTTCACTATGGCCCCGAAGGCCAATAAAAGTTTAAACTAAACTAAAGATGAGCCAAACAATCAAATGATTTTTGACTTGAATATCTTGATCCACTATTTCTAAAAATTAAAATTGAACTTGGTTATGACAAAATTTTTAAACATCATTATCATTCTGGTTGCATCTCTGAATGTTTATAGTCAAAAAGACTTTATGAATGAGTCTCAAAAAGAGAAAGATATGCGAATGAAATGGTGGCAAGATGCTACTTTCGGAATGTTTATCCATTGGGGACTTTATGCCATTCCAGCCGGCGAGTACAATGGAAAAGGTGGTGGAGCTGAGTGGATCATGGAGACCCATAAAATTCCTACATCTGAATATGAAAAATTTGCCGCTCAATTTAACCCGCAAAAATTTAATGCCCGGGAATGGGTGCAAACAGCCAAAAACGCCGGAATGAGATATCTGGTGATTACTTCCAAACATCACGACGGATTTTGCCTCTGGGATAGTAAATACACGGATTATGATGTAATGGACGCAACTCCCTTCAAAAGAGATATCTTGAAAGAACTTTCTGATGCGTGTAAAAAAGAAGGTATTGTATTCGGAATGTATCATTCCATTATGGATTGGCATCATCCCGATGCAAAATCCAAAGATTATCCTCACCAATCAAAGACGAATCCCGATTTTGACAATTACAGGGAAAATTATCTGAAACCACAGTTGAAAGAGTTGGTTGAAAACTATGACCCTGCTATTTTATGGTTTGATGGTGAATGGATACCGGAATGGACTGAAGTCCAGGGAAAAGATCTGTATAATTTCGTAAGAAATCTTAAACCTTCCATCATTATCAACAATCGTGTAGGCAAAGGCCGTGGCGGAATGCAAGGAATGAACAAATACAAGAATGCTGCTGGAGATTTTGGTACTCCGGAGCAGGAAATCCTTGAGGTATTTTCAAAAGAATACTGGGAAAGTTGCATCACTTTAAATAACAGTTGGGGATATAGTAAAGAAGATCAAAACTGGAAATCTCCTCAAACAATTATCAATACTTTGGTAGATATAAGTGCAAAAGGTGGCAATTTACTGCTCAATGTAGGTCCAAAGGCAGATGGATCCATACCTGTGGAGAGTGTAAAAAATCTTGAAGAAGTAGGAAAATGGCTTAAAATAAACCAAGAAGCTATTTTCAAAACTACTGCGATACCACACTTCAAAGAAGGGGACAATCTAAGATTCAGCCAAACTCAAGACAACAAATATGTCTATGCTATCGCAAATAATAATATTACGAATGAATTGGTAATTCAATCTATAAAACCCTTGAAAGGATCCACGATACATCTCATAGGTACTGACAGGACGCTTGATTGGTCTTGGAGTAAAAAAAAGCTAAAAATTCAACTCCCTGATAACTTACCTTCTCGTAATGGTTTCGCTGTCAAAATAGAAGGAATTAGCATAGGAAAAGGTTACTCTGTTAGTTCGGCTCCGGTCACTGTAAAACATAAGGCTGCATTGGCTGCGGTTACCTACACTACCCCACCAAGTGATATGTATGGATCAGATAAAAAAAATGCATTGACAGATGGAAAATTGGGTACTAAAAAATATGATGACGGGTATTGGTTAGGTTGGTTTGGGCATGATATAGAGGCGGTGATTGACCTGAAAAAGACAAAAGCTGTAAACCACTTTACACTTCACTGTCTTCAAAATACGAATGCCTGGATCGTCTATCCCAAATCTTTAACCTGGTGGGGATCAACTGATAACATCATATGGGATCAAATAACCCATTTTGAAACAAATGCCAGTGCCAGCCATCATGGAGAAATGACCCAATCATTTGAATATAAAACGGAAACCAAAAATAAATATCGTTACATCAAAGTAAAAGCAGCATCTTATGGCACTTTGCCGGATGGTCACCAGGGAGCAGGAAACAAAGCTTGGGTGTTTGCTGATGAGATCATTGTAAGATAAACTTATCCACAAATAAATAATCAAAAGTTCATAATTTTAATCATGGAAATATATGTAGGAAGGATTCCATTTAAATGGAAAGAAAAAAATCTTGAAGAATTGTTTTCACCTTATAGTAATGTTACCAACGCGGTTATAGTAATTGACAAAATCACAAGACAAAACAAAGGATTTGGATTTGTGCAGATAGAAGATGAAACCTCTGCTATGAAGGCTATAAATGCTTTGAACAATATGGACATTGATGGTAGAAATATCATAGTCTCTATCAGTAATCCTAAGGAAAAAGGATCATCAGGCAGTAATGTGAGGACTAAAGGTCGAAATGAAGATAAACCAAGTCACCATATAAAACCGGCAAAAAAACTACCACCCTGGCTGAGAAAAGAGTATTGATTTGTACTATCGAACCTGCCGGAGATGTATTTTATATATAAAAAAAGTCCTTCCCCAAAATGAAGAAAGACTTTTTTTATTAATCTTCAACTTGTGTTATGTTAAGGTTAATTGGCGGATCCGTCATTCAACACTCAATATAACACTTGCTTTATTTTACCTGGTAAAAAGTAATTCTCTATACTTTGTCAGTGGCCATATCTCATCATCGATCATGAGCTCAAGCTTGTCACATGCATATCTGATTATATCAAAATAAGGTTTTACTTTATTGCAGTATGCATCAGCCCTTTTATCTGCATGGGCTATTTTATTGGCTATTTTACGCTCCTCAGTCATTTTTTCGACATTGGACATAATCGAACTGATATGGCCTGAGATCTGCTTGATCAGGTTGATTTGTTCTGATGCATATTGTTCGAAATCCTTGCCAAAAATATCTTTCAGCCCCTGCACATTTTCGATCAGCTTGTTTTGATAGCTTATAGCTGTAGGGATGACATGATTGCTGGAAATGTCACCAAGGATTCTTCCTTCGATCTGCACTTTTTTAATGTATTCTTCAAGTTCGATCTCATACCTTGCTTCTACCTCAATTTTATTCATGATCTTATGCTTCTCAAATAAGTCAAGGGTGTTTTTATGAACCATCACTTTTAATGCCTCAGGTGTGGTTTTAAAATTGCTTAGTCCACGGCCCTCAGCTTCCTTTACCCATTCATCACTGTAGCCATCACCTTCAAACCTTATCTTTTTAGACTCCTTGATCAATTCTCTCAACACATTAAAGATGGCATCATCCTTTTTCATGTTTTTATTCTCTATCAAGTCATCAACCTGAATTTTGAACTTGTACAATTGGTCAGCCACTATAAGGTTCAAAATTGTCATCGCTTTTGCACAATTGGCGGATGAACCCACAGCCCTGAATTCAAACTTGTTGCCAGTAAAAGCAAATGGTGATGTTCGGTTTCTGTCAGTATTGTCAAGAAGGATCTCAGGAATCTTGCCAACTACATTTAATTTAAGTTCAGTTTTTTCTTCAGGTGACAAATTTCCGTCAGAAACGTTTTCAAGTTCATCAAGCACCTGACTCAAATGTTTACCTATAAACACAGAAATAATGGCTGGTGGTGCTTCATTTGCACCGAGACGGTGGTCATTATTGGCAGATGCTATCGATGCTCTTAGCAGGTCTGCATTATCATGTACTGCTTTAATCGTGTTTATAAAAAATGTCAGAAACTGCAAATTGCTTTTTGGTGTTTTGCCCGGACCAAGCAGGTTGACTCCTGTGTCAGTGGCAAGAGACCAATTGTTGTGTTTTCCCGATCCATTGATTCCTGCAAATGGCTTTTCATGAAATAGTACTTTAAAGTTGTGCCTTCCCGCTACTTTACTCATGATATCCATCAGTAATGAATTATGATCTACTGCCAGATTAGCCTCTTCAAACAATGGTGCCAGTTCAAATTGGTTGGGAGCGACTTCGTTGTGTCGGGTTTTTACCGGCACTCCAAGTTTGATACACTCTATTTCCAATTCACGCATATACGCCAGCGCCCTTTCAGGTATGGAACCAAAATAGTGATCTTCCAACTGTTGACCTTTTGCCGCTTCATGCCCTAAAAGCAATCTTCCGGCCATCATCAAATCTGGGCGTGTAGATGCAAGCGCACTGTCTACGAGAAAGTACTCCTGTTCCCAACCCAAAGTCGCAATTACTTTATTTACATTCTTATCAAAATATCTTGCTACTTCAGTTGCAGCTTCATCTACTGCTGATAAAGCTCTCAATAAAGGTACTTTATTGTCCAATGCTTCACCAGTGTAAGACACAAAAATGGTTGGAATACAAAGTGTCGTTCCTATAATAAATGCAGGAGATGTTGGATCCCAGGCAGAATATCCACGTGCTTCAAACGTATTTCTGATGCCACCATTTGGAAAACTCGATGCATCAGGTTCTTGCTGAACCAATTGGCCTCCATCAAATTTGTCTATGGCAGTGCCATCGCCGGCTGGCTCAAAAAAAGCATCGTGTTTCTCAGCAGTACCTCCGGTGAGGGGTTGAAACCAGTGAGTATAATGTGTTGCGCCTTTTGATATTGCCCATGCCTTCATTGCAGAAGCAACATTTTCAGCTACTTTTCTGTCAATTTTTTTGCCGTGATTGGTTGCATCTATTACTGCAATATATGCATCTTTCGGTAAAAAGTGCTTCAGGCTTGATAAATTAAAAACATTTAATCCATACAATTCTGATCTTCTTGACGTAGGTTCAGTAATTTGAACAGGCTTACGATCAAGGCTTATCTTTACAGCTTCAAATCTAAGTGTTGACATAATATTATTTTAAAAATTAAGCGGGTTTAGATTAATATAAATAGTAAATATTTTTACAAATAAAATGATATTTTAATAAAATACCCTAATAAAATTTATGTGCATATTACAAATTTTATACTATTAATGCAATGCACCCCTAAAATAAGTAGGGCATTTTAAAATTTAGCGCAAATGTAATTAAATTATTTTATTTAATTAGAATTGTAGTTAAATATGATTTGTTATCTTCAAAAACAAATTAAGGAATTTAACATACTCACCACCAATATTTTGTATTGAAATAATTCATTATCTCAAAGCCACAAAAAATAAACAACATTATATTATTTTTAGATTTCACGTTATATCTTTTTCAAATGCAACCTTAAAAAAGTAAATGAATCGGAATTGAAATTAATAAAAACAGAAAAAAAAATTTCAAACCGTTTTTATGACATCTTGAATGATTTCATATTCATACCCCTTTGAAAGTGCAAAGTCTGTAAGTTTTTTTAGTCTGTCAAATTGATTTTTGAAAGTGGTGGATGTATTCTTCTTTTCTATTATTTTTTTCAAAATTTGGATATAGTCATTTTCATCAATTTCTTTAAGTGCTTCATTGATACAGTAATTAGATACTTTTCTGAGTTTTAACTCATGTATGATTTTATTTTTTCCCCAATTTTTCATTCTGAACTTTCCTCGGGCATAGGTTTTTGCAAATCTTTCTTCGTTTAGAAAATCATTGGTGATAAGATCTGCAATAAGTTCTTCGAGAATGTCGCCATAGATACTATGCTCAATCAGTTTGAATCTAACTTCCTGATGGCATCGTTCCTGTAGAGCACAATACTTTTGAATATTGAGCAAAGCCTCATCACGAGACCAATATTGTTTCTTCATATTTTACAAAACAAAAAGGCAGATCTGGATCGACCTGCCAATAATTAAGGGTGTTAATAAGAATCTGAACCAAATATAAGCCAATTTATAATAACTTTTTACTATCATAGATTATTTTTTTTTAAAAAAAGTCAAAATAAAACTAGTTTTGAAATACATCACCTCAATTCTGTCAATTGATAATCCTGAATGAGCGGCGGATTTTCCGGGCTAAGCGTAAAATAAACCTGTAAAGAGCCTTTGGCACCTTCAATGATGAATGAACCTCTCAGATTATTTTCGGGGACCAGGTCATGGACTTTTTTGATTTTACCTATTTTCAAATATAGTTCCTGACTATGATTTCTCAATTTTTCTAAAATGAAGTCAGGAAAAAATTTTCGGCAAAAATCTTAGAATTCTGTGCATTTTTCCAATCTGGTAAAAAATTCATTAGTTCCAATTTTCTTTGCTGTAAAATTTTTGAAGTATTAAAAATTCGGGGTTTCAATTCAGCTTGCTTGACGATAGCATCTATTACTTGCATATTGACTCCACTTGTTCCCGCATAAGTTCTGTTGGCAAGTGAGATCACCCCAATCCCATATTCAGGCATGATCATCCAATGACTCCCGAAACCCGGAAGTCCACCGCTGTGCCCGATATAGGTTTTGTCATCACAATCTTTAGTCCATCTTAATCCATATCCGTATGCATTGGCTGTAGCGCACTGTCTTCCATCCGGATACCTATAAGTGGGATTAAAATTGCTAAAATTCCAGGGTTTGTGCATTTCCCGTAGACTTTGTCTTTTTATCGGTTGCAGATCTTTGTCTGACCTTGGTGGCCAGGCTGTAATATGACAAGCAATGTACTTAGAAAACTCTTCAACCGATGAGATCATTGCACCCATTGCTCCCCAAGACCCATTAGGATGGTCATGCAGAAGTTGCTCTTCCACATACTGACCATCAAGCCACCTATACCCATGCGCCAGTTGCTCTTTATTTATTCGCCCATACTCCCAGTCTGTTGTTGGCATACCAAGAGGAAATAAGATATGCTTTTTGATATAGTCCTGATAAGGCATCCCAGATACTAAAGTGATGATTCGTCCGAGTATAGCATAACCCAGATTACTGTATTCATATTGGAAATCTGGGATAGTAGAAAATGATATTTTATTTTTCAGAAGTTCTGTGAGCTCTTCATCAGAATCCTGTAATTGCCTGTCACCCCAGGGATTGTCTTCAGGAAACCCGGCATTATGAGTAAGGCAATGTCTGATCGAAACAACAGGTGCATCATTAGTGAGGGTATTTTGTAATCTAAATTCAGGAATATACTTTTCCACAGGATCATCAAGTTGGATTTTTCCTGCTTCTTTTAGATGCATGATGGCCATAGCTGTCACGCTCTTACTCATTGAAGCAATTCTGAACATAGATTTTGAAGTAACAGGTATCTTTTTTACCACATCAGTGTAACCATAGTTACCGGTATGAAACAATTTGCCATCTACCACTATCCCATACGAAAGTCCCGGATAATTATTATTAATAGCGATCGCTTTATAAATGCTGTCAATTTTTGGTAAAGTCTTTCGTATATTATATGCACGTAATGTGTCTTCAAAATCAGAAAATAAATTTGTTTGTCCATTGACTCCATAGCACATAAACAATAAAATCCCTATACTCAGAAAAGGGTTAAATATACGATGAAACATATTTTTATACATAGAAATTATTTTGCAAAATATTTTTGTTATTATATAAACGCTGATAAGGCTAAATTCATATTTTTATGTGTGTGAGAAAGAGATATATTTTATTTAAGCTATGATTTAGATTTCGGGCATTAAGAGTATGTTTAAAATTTTTCTTAGTTGTAAATCAAGAGATTATGGTTCTGACAATAAAATAATCAACGCATTTAGCCTGCCTGCCAACTATAATATAGACGGGCAGGTGAACTAAATAAGGCGATTATTTTGAAGGCAATACATTGATTTTAAGACAATAAAAATTTAAACATACTCTAAGCAAGCATTTTGAATTTATACCGACGTGAATTTATATTGCAAATAATTCTGTCGCCTTTATACTCAAAATGAATAAATTGATAAATTAAATTTTCGCAAACCAATTTATTTTGAGTATATAATATTCAAAGGTACAAAATGATTTTTTACTTTTCAGGCGTAAAAAATTAAAATTTTTGCGACCAAATAAGTTTTAAGCAAAAAAGCACTCTCTGAATAATGTTTCAGAAAGTGCTTTGATGATAGTTAAATTTTTAAGTCCGAGCGAGAATAAAAATGTGGAATGCGGTATTCAGGGATTCTATAAGCAATTTTGATCTAAGGGACTAAAAAACATGGGCATAGCCGGCAGATACATTGAAACCCTGATTCTTGATTCGGAGATCCACCAATGGATTATCCAGCATGTTTGTAAATCCTAAATTATATCTTGCGTCTGCAAAGAGCTTGCCATTGCCGGCTTTGATTTCGCCTCCAGCTCCCAAGACTCCAGAAATCTCCCATCTTTGATAAATATCATTGTTCAGATTTATGTTTACTCTGGGAAGATTGATATCAATCAGTAATGATGCAACGGGTCTCAATTCAGCATTGACAGCATATGCTACATTGGGACCAGCAATAAAATAAGCTTTAGCCAATTCTGAACCTACACTATACTTAAGCAACAGTGGCAATTCAAGATAATTGATCCGGGTCCTCGCTTTAGCTCCTAAGGGCATTTCAATACCCAGCACATCGACATCGAAAGACTGAGATACTGTGAACCCTTTTTGAATGTAGTTTAGTTCAGGACTGAAAGAAAGCCCTCCTTTTACTGGAAGTTCTGCTGTAAGACCAACGGTGTACCCAGGGAAAGTAGTCGGTTCAGGAGCAAAATTACCAATCAGGCCGTCAACTCTTGAATCAGCAATGTTAGCACCAACCTTGATACCAACTGATATTTGTGCATTGATCTGATAAAAAAATACCATCAGAGTGATGATACTGAAAAATCTTTTGTTGTGTTTCATGACTTATTGATTTTTTGTTTTAAAATGAATTATGGTAATATATTTACGACCATTTACAATACTAAAACGGTTTATAATAAGTCAAAATAGTTAAAAAACCTGTAAAGAATTCCATCTAAAAGTTAAAAAAAATTAACTATGCATCCACTCAGAAAAGTTCTGATGAAGAGAAATATTAATTTCTGCAGCATTGCTGATGATTAAGCATTTTCCTTTAGGCCTGCCTGCCGATTAGGCATGGAGAAGGGTGAAAAACGTTAGATAATCATAAAATATTTCTTTTCGGAGTAGACTCAACTAATTTTTTGCTCAAGCCCTAGAGTTGCGGACCTCCGTATAAATACAATTCGATGAGTTTTGTTTCAAAGTCTTTTGTATCCTTATCTTTGATCAAGGATTTATCATATTCTATAATCAAAAGACCTTGCTTTTCAACTTCCACATATATCTGATTGTACAGCTTATTAGAATCCGACTTCACAGCTTTAAATCTTTCGTCAGGGAATTTTGTAAATTTAGAAATACCATCCATTCCTGGTATTCCATTTTTGAGCAATCCTTCAAACAGCGCATCGGAGGTCACACTCGAATCTCTATTGGGTTCTACTGTGAGATTTATCAGAGGTAATGGTTTAGGCATAGCATTCTTATAATATGTACATACTTTTTGCTGTGATGTGTTAGTTACTGTCTGGAATATTATATCAACAACAGAAAAGCCACATAGTGTTGCAATATCTTGTTGTTTGGCCATATCACAAGGCAAGCTTGATATGTCAAAAAGTATAGGTTGTTTCTTTTGACCTGTAGAACAACCGAAAATAGTTGCAACAAGGAATGTCATTGATAATATTGATCTCATAAAATGATAAGTTTTAAAATTAAGACACAAATATAATATTGTATTTCAAAAAAATGCAATTGAAAATAAATGTGATCTAAATCTGAATAAGTTTTCATGACGGTATCTTCACAGCAGTATATATACCTGTCAAATTCCGGACTGCAACAACAAGATCAAATGGAGAATTAGTACAAAACAATGAATTCGGGGCATTAATTTGATAATTTTTAATATTTAACATATTAATTATGAAATTGAACCGTTAGTATATTAATTTTACACCAAAATTATGAATTTAGAATTTTTATGATTTATCTAATAAAGATTTCTGCAATGATCATGTTGCTTTTGGCTATGATCTGCCCGGCAAACACTCAAATCGAACCACCAAAAAACCTGTATACCGTTGTAGAAGAAAATAGTCACTTTATAAAAATTGATTTTAATAAATATTTGCTTCAGGCAAAAACTGCTGACAACCGCTCTCCGCTTTTTTTTGAATTAAAGCTTCGCAACGTATCTTATCAGATAAAAGCTATACCCAATTTTATAACCGACGCTGAATTCAGCCGATTGTACCCGGATATTTATACATTTGATTTTATATGTGAAAACGATCAAAATATTAATGGCACACTTACCATTTCAAGTACAGGTGTTTATTTTACAATAAAGCAAAGTGGCAAACTCATAGCAATATATCCTTCCAAAAACCCATCAGACAAAGATTTACATTATGTAGATTATGGAAAAACTCAAGATCACCAATTGACACAATACTGTGGATCTGACCAAATAGATCATGTCTTAAGAAAACCTTTTTTCAAATCAACGGGAGGCTTAAGGTCTGATATTTCTATCGGTGAGCGAAAATACAATTATCGGATGGCAGTGGTTGTAACAGGTGAATTTTATTTAAATAATGGCAATAATGATACCGAAGTCATGACCACCGTGGTCAATTCGGTAAATAGTCTCAATGCCATCTTCAATAATGAGTTGTCCTATAAATTCACCTTAGGCAACCGTATCCACTTATTTAAAGATCCTGCCACGGATCCATTTACTCCTGATGATATGCCAGGTGGAGTAGATAGAACACAGCAGGCTGGCAAAGAGATTCCAAAATTGTTTGTTTCTAATAGTTTTGATATCGGTCATGTATTCCATACGCATAAGCAAGGTGATAACTGGACTACTGGTGGAGTTGCTCAGCTCAACTCAGTGTGTTCTAATACTATATTCGAAAATACACTCTATAAAGCAAGTGGCTGGAGCGGTAGTTTTAATAACAAAGATGCCTATTGGATCAATCTACTGGCACATGAAGTTGGTCATCAGTTTGGAGCCACACATACTTTTAATGGTTCCGGACCAAACTGCGATAATCATATTGATGTAGGAACGGCAGTTGAAATTGGAAGTGGGACAACTATCATGTCTTATAATGGTATTTGTGAAGCTTCCCAAAACATACCTTGGGGAGGAGCTGTCGATAATTACTTCCATGCCATCAGCCTTGAACAAATGTATAAATTTGTTTATGCAGGAAGCGGGGGAAGCTGTGGAGGCCCTTTGATAAGTCAAAACAAAATACCACAAGTGGAAGCAAATCCTTGCATGGCCAGTTTAACCATTCCTAAAAGCACTCCTTTTTTCTTGAAAGCCAGGGGTACATGGACAGATAATGACTTACACACCTATAGTTGGGAGCAAATAGACGAAGATGGTTCCGGCATTAAACCTACTCAAGGACAAATTGGAGCTGCTGCAGCCAATTCGCTAAAGTCTCCCCTATTCAGATCATTTCCCCCATCAAAAAATGCTTTCAGATACTTTCCTTCTTTAGATGTTTTAAACTCGGTAACCGGAAGTAGCCCCTTTGAAGTATTGCCTGCAATAGCAAGAGAGCTCAATTTTAATATTTCGATAAGAGATAACAATCCTGAAGGAAGTGCTATCTCAAATGATGATTTAACAATCCAAGTATCAGGTACAGGACCCTTGCAAATCACTAAACCTGCCGGAGGGGAGACATTAATCGCCGGTCAAACAGAATCATTGACATGGAATACTAATGGCAGCGAAGCACTATGCAGTAAAGCAAGAATCAAAATGTCCACTGATGGAGGTAAAACGTTTCCATTGATCATAGCTGAAAACGTCGTTTATGCAGCAGGAAGTTTTGCATATAATATTCCACAGAATTTTGTCTCCACTACAAATGCAAAATTGATGATTGAGTGTATGGATTATGATTGTTTTACCTTCTTTGATATATCAGATGCTACATTCAGGATCAATAGTTCTTGTGCTCCAAATGAAAGTATCTTGTGCACTACTGATAGTTTGATCGCTGAAAAAGGCAGTGAAACCCTAAATCTCAATACACCTGCGATAACAGGGCAACAATTAAGCACTCTGTCCAAAACATTAAAAATTTCCGACCCGGTAGGAAATGTTTCGGTATTTACAAATGATTTTAAAGGTTGTAAGACAGTTTCTGATTCCTATTACCACCAAAAATCAAAAATAGCCGTTACAAAAACAGGGACATACAAATTCAGGATTGAGGGAGGTGGTTTCGTATCTGTTTTTAGCCCGAATTATACCGCATCATCAGGTTGCAATGGTTTTATAACATCTTCAGCGCGCGAATCACTCACCCCAGGCAATATCACCCATTCATTGTCCTGGAGTGTAGAACTGAGATCCTGCACTGAATACGAAGTAGTATTCTATCATTTTGGCGTATTACCTGTCACAGTATCTTTAATATCAGAATCAGGACCTGGAATTGTATTTGAGCCTTCCACAAGTTTGCCCAATGACTATGCACATGTATTTTTATTGGTAGATAAAGTTTCAGGCAATATCGTTAAGGCGGGCAATTCTACTGATTTTCGCACTACCCTTCCCGGATCCTACACTTTGTTTTCATCCGTTATTCCAACATCTGTCAGCCCTAATTCACTTATAAATCAACAGTTTAGTCAGTTCCTGCAAAGCACTTGCGTCAGTCAGCAACTCAACAGTCGGAATATTACCATTTTGCCCACCTGTGAAATTACAGGCATTGTTGCCGGAGCTCAAACTGCTTGTGTACCAGCCAACAATCAATATACTCAAGCATTAACTCTTACTTACGAAAATCCACCGTCATCAGGTAAAATCAATATCAATGGACAGCTTTTTGATATCACGGCAAGCCCGCAGAATGTTATACTTACTGGTTTGGATTCGGACAGTAAACCAGTCAATATTACATCTTTTTTCACCACGGAAGAGACTTGTGTATTAAGAAAAACAAATCTGTTTACTGCTCCGGCTGAATGTTGCCCCATCCCGCTTGATCTAGGTCCTACGGTAGTGAAATGTGAGCAAAGTGGCACTGTAAAATTGCAAGCCGGGTTGGATACATCTAATGATTATAAATGGTCAAAAGACGGTCAGCTTATCAATTCCAGTGAAGGCGGGGTTTTATTTGTAACGACTACCGGACTGTACGGTGTCCAGGTCAAACACCCCAATGGATGTAGTAAAAGCGATACAGTCAGAGTGATATTCAATCCGCTTCCTCAGGTCACACTCAGAGAAGGCATAAGTTTTTGTGAAAATGAAAAGTACATTCTCGAAGCTATAGTGTCTCCAACAGATACCATCACGTGGTTGAGAAATGATACTATCATTCAAGGAGCTACATCCAGCAAACTTGAAATCTCTAAATCTGGTATCTATAAAATTACCGTTAAGAACACTTTTGGATGTATAAGCCGGGCAGAAACCACCATTCAAACCATAAAAGTCCCCAAATTAGAGCTAGGTCCCAATCTGGCCAAATGCGAAGGTGACAATGTTATTTTAAACGCGGGTAACGATGGTATCTTGTATCAATGGTACAAAGATAACGCATTAGTTACTTCCGGAGCTAATATAAAACAGTATACGGTAACCAACTCGGGCACCTACAAAGTGATAGTAACAAACAGTGCGCAATGTATGACAGAAGATCAGGTCAAAATTGACTTCTTTTCGGCACCAGCCATTGAATCTTTTCCACAGACAGTCAATGGTTGTCAGGGATCTCCATTATCCCTTGAAGCAAAAGTCACAGATTTTCTTTCGTTGCAATGGTATTATAACAATAATCCGATAGGTGGCACTAACACACTAAAAATACCTGTTTCAAATTCCGGAAGTTATAGTATTGAAGCAACAAACATTGCAGGATGCAGAACCAGAAAGAGTACAAATGTGTTAATTCGTTCATTACCTTCAGTAGATTTAGGTCCTGATATTGTAATATGTGAAAGGACACCTGTTTTACTTTTTGCTGGTACAGAAGGTGTATTATATGAATGGAGTCGCAATGACATCAAACTCAACAATCCTGAAAACTCCCTCTCTGTGCTTGAAGGCGGCTTGTATAAGGTGTCTGTGACTAATAATTTCAATTGTAAGGCGGTGGTTCAAAAGAGCATTACATATGTGACCGGACCACCAGTGAGTATAAGTAGTGATACTTTTTTCTGTGAAGGCTTGAATCATACTATCAAGGTCAGTACGAATGCTGCAGATGCAAAATACCAATGGTTCCGCAACACAGAACCAATTTCGGGAAATGGTCCTGAATTGAATGTAACTGAACCCGGAAATTATGAAGCATGGGTAACGGCTGGTAGTCCATCATGTACCACCATAAAAGGTAGTATCATTACTGTTCGCCCAAAGCCAGCTTTCAATTTGGGTAATGACAGGGTTTTATGTGATCCTACTGATTTTCCTGTTTTGAATGGCGGGTCATCAAATACACAGTTTCAATGGTCTTTAAATGGGACATCTATCAGTACTAATCGAACTGTGACAGCTGATAAATCCGGAACATATGCCCTGAAAGCCAAAAATAGTTTTGGGTGTGAAAGAACAGAACAGGTCAAAATTACAATTTCAAGTAATCCTACTTTATCATTGTCATTGGATACTATTCTGTGTGAAGGATCTATATTAACACTCAGTAGTCAGACGAATGGAACTAAATTCACGTGGAGAAGGAATAATATAAACATTCCCAATGCTACACTAAACACCTATGCTGCAACCATGTCCGGTACATATACATTGGTTAGCGCAAATGATGTAGACTGCAGAACGGAGAAGAATATCAATGTGATCTTAAGACCAAGACCAGTCATAAAATTAGGATCTGATACAAGTCTGTGCCCCGGATCGACATTAACTTTAAATGCAGGTACACATTCTTCCTATTTATGGTCAAATGGATACAACGGTGCTACATTGAATATAAATTCGGGAAATCCATCTACAAACACCATCACCAAGTACGTTGTTACTGTTACAAATGAATTTGAATGTTCGAGCAAAGATAGTGTGATAATAAGCCTTTTGGCAGCCGTCAAAGCAGATATTGCAGCCACTAACAGTACTGTTTGTAAAGGTGATTCTATAACATTGACAGCTTCAGGAGGTCAGAATTTCAAGTGGAGCGAAACTGGAAACAAAACTTTGACGACAACTACCCAGGCCAAAACCTCGGCAAAACCAACGTCCAATACCACATATACAGTTGAAGTTAGTAATAATGTTTGCCCTTCCATAAAGGATATAAAATCTATTGATATCAAGTTATTTGGTACGGCAACAGTTGACGCCGGAAGAGATACGTGTACCATTTCAGGTCGACCGATAAAACTCAATGCATCAGGAGGTGTTAAATACCACTGGGATAATTCCGGTTCGATCACAGGTCCTTCTGATGTCCCTAGCCCAACTATAGTAATATCTGCAGATACTCGTTACCTGGTTACTATCACTGATGCCAATGGCTGCAAATATGTGGATTCTGTCAACGTATGTATAAAAGCTGCAGAAGTAAATGCAATTACCGCAATTACTCCTAACAATGACGGCAAAAATGATGTATTGGTTTTTCCCGGGCTTGAAGTTTTTCCTGGCAACAAACTGACCATTTTCAATCGATGGGGAAATGTAATGTTTGAAGCGAAAGACTATCAGATCAATGGAATTCTTTTTAAGGGAGAGAGAAATGGTGAAAGACTTCCTGCGGACACCTACTATTATATATTACAGTATGATAAAAAAATAATAAAGAGTGCTTTACTCATTCTTTGGGATTAGGGTTTGTTGAAATTTTTATGTTGGAGCTAAAAAAAACGAAAATGAATTATTTTTATACATCAATCCTAATCTGCATAATCTCTTTTAAGGTTACATATATAAATGGCCAGCAATTGGCCAATAGTTCTCATATCCCAGAATCCAGAGCAGCCTGGAATCCTGCATTTACAGCTACAGGATCAGAAATGATCATCGATGGGTTTTTCAGAATGCAATGGTTGGGTTTTGATGGTGCTCCTGTTTCTGGTTTTACTTCTGTCCAACTCCCTGTAACAGGGCAAAATATGAGCATTGGTGGTCAGCTTCAATATGATAAAACCGGTCCAGTAAGCAAAATAGGTGGTATGGTGAGTTATGCTTACAAGCTTCGACAGATTTTAGGCAAAAATGACCAGATTTCACTTGGTATCTCGGGAAATTTTCAGCAATACAGTTTTAGTACTACAGGATTGCAAGTAAAAGATGACGGAGATCCATTGCTTGCCACCAATCAGATAAGTGCATTTTACCCTTCGATAGGAAGCGGAGTATATTATATTTCCAATACTCGGGAGTATAAAGGAAACAGCTTTTTTGCAGGAGTGGCTGTCAATCAGATTTTCACTACTAAGATATTGGTAAACGAAGTTGATCAGGTCAGAAAAAATCACATTCACCTCAATACAGGTGGCAGATTCTATTTTTTTGATTCTTTCCTTGAACCTATGATCACTGCCAATATTGTTTCGCCGGCCATTGTAGACCTGCTCATAGGACTCAAATATGAAAAAGAAGGGGCATTTTGGGCAGGGGCAGGGTTTTCTGGTACAGGTATGGGAGCAGTTCATTGCGGCATCATCATGGATGAGTTCGGAGATAAAGATGGGACTCTAAAAATCGGTGTCTTAGGAAATTACGGTCTATCATCTGCTTTGGAAAGAACAGGTCCAGGTTTCGAATTCTATATTAGGTATGCTGTACCCAGGTAAAAAATGCATTTAAAATATCTGAAAAATCAGACCATTTGTGGCTGCCATCATTCCGTAGCCATTAGAGTATGTTTAAAATTTTTCTTAGTTGTAAATCAAGAGATTATGGTTCTGACAATAAAATAATCAACGCATTTAGCCTGCCTGACAACTATATCATAGGCGGGCAGGTGAACTAAATAAGGCGATTATTTTGAAGTCAGGTTCATAATACATTGATTTTTAAGACAATAAAAATTTAAACATACTCTTAGTTTCACATACGATTGTGTTTTAAATAAAATTAAAAAATGAATAAAGATTTAAAAATTTGCACCATTCTATCTCTTTTGTTCACATTTTGTGTGTCCTGTCGCATGAATAAAGATCAGGTCATTAGCGAATCTGTCAATTCAAAACCTGCTTTGGTACACTTTGCGGATAGCACTAACGCTGCAAAACTTATCTCCACCGTAGATGATGATGGCTTTTTTGACCAAATATCGCAAGTCGACATAGAAATACAAATGAAAAAAGAACAAACTTTCGAGTCACGAGAGCAAGCCATATCAGCCTATAAAAAGTTTCTATCCAAGGAAGTATCTTCATGGTCAGATGAGGAAATCGAAATCATGAATCAGATATTTGTTGACGTAAAAAAATTGTGTGACACGATTAGTCCCAGAATATTTCCCGGGGGAATGAAATTGATAAAAATAAAACCCAACCATTATGGGCAAGATGTATATTATACAAGGGGCAACATCATATTTATACCTGAAAACATTTTCCCTATTGAAAACCAACAAACCATTCTCTCTATCATGTTGCATGAAATATTTCATATCGTATCCAGACAGAATCCTGAGTTGAGAAGTGACATTTACAAACTCATCGGTTTTGAAAAGGCAGAAAAACGGGTAAAGCTGAATGAAATGCTGAATAAAAAACTACTCACAAATCCGGACGGCGTCTCTTATCAATACTTTATCAGGTTAGATAGTATTTTGGCTATACCGCTTATCACTAGCAATTTTGCAACATTTACGAAGAATAATCCATCATTTTTTAATTATCTTCAATTTGACCTTTATCAAATACGCGATAAAGGAACATATTATGAAGCAATTACAGATGAAAAAGGCAACACTACCATTCCGTTAAAAAAAACTCCTGTGTTCTTTACAAAAATAAAAGACAATACTCAATATATCATACATCCTGATGAAATAATGGCCGATAATTTTATGTTTGCTGTCTTTGCTTTTTCCACTGATGATTACAATCGATTTTCTGGACCAGGAAAAGTACTGGTTGAAGAATTACTGACTATTCTGCAAAAATTTTAATTTGATGGCACTAAGAAACGAGATTTGTAGGGTGCTATTTATTCATTCAATCGTTATAAAATTCTTTTTTGTCACCCTTTAGATGGGGTAAAACAAAAGAAATATTTATTAAAGTGCAATTTTGGGATACACCCGATTTGTATAATAGTTCCTGTTGTGCCAATCAATAAAAAATAACAGCTTACTTAGGTGGTACTTTCATGGAATACACTCCTACAGCATATCCGCCCCAAATACCCAATCCACCATTGATATTGGTTGATATCCTGGTATAAGCTGCGAAAGGTCCACCGCTGCTAGCACTGAAATCTCTTGTATTCCAAAAGTCAAAATGACCTTTGTCAATGGTGCACCATTTGACTGTGATAGAATCGCCACGCCTGTAGAGTCCAAATGTCTCAGGATCAAAACCACCTCCGCGTCTTTGAGCCCTTTGGAGTGGAAATTCAAATTCTTTGCCATCAAAAATGGCATCATCAGTCACCGAACCAAACGGTGGAATCAATGGACCACCTTGTGTAGCTGTAAAATAACGATAATAGTTCTTAAAGCCTTTAGGATCATTAATTTTTACATTCAGTTCAGCAAGCGTATCTCTTGGTTTTCCAGGAGGTTCCTTCCATTTGAAGCCATAGATGGGTATATAATTAGGTATTGTCGTACTTGCAGTCAGAGTTTTCCCTTCAGCCACGATTATTAGGTCGTATTTTCTGCCGGGTTCGCGCTTTAATTGGTTGAATATGTCTGCATATACACATATGTTGGAAGTAGTCGAATCCGGATTTAAACCCAAAACGGAATACACTTCCCTTTTTAGGTCGGCCGGAATCTGGTCTAGGCACAATTCCGGCAGATTAACATTCTTTGTACCATCAAAAACCGTCACTGTGGCTTTTTTAATAAAAAGTGAAGAAAACTGGTCAGCTTTAATCGTGGAAATGAAGGGTATACTTCGCGTCAAAATAACATAAGTTGGACTTGCTCCTTCACCATATTCAATATAACCTTCTACAACAATTTCTTGCTCCGATACGCTTGTATCAGGAATGTAATTTTCTTCACACGATACTAAAAGGACAGAGATGAATAGCATCAGCGACAGTTGGAATAAATATTTCATAAGCTTAATTCCATTTAAAGTTATATGTAATACTAGGTATCATTGGGAAAATAGTAATTTTTGATCCGGTTATCGTATTAGTACCGGTCTGAAAATCAGTTTTTGTATCAAAGTTAACAAAGAAAGGGTTCTTCCTGTTGTATACATTATATACTGAAAAATTCCAACTCCCTTTCCATTTCTTTTTTGAATTTGGTTTGGGAGTGTAGGTCGCTGACAGATCCATCCTGTGATAATCATCCAGCCGCGAACTATTACGGGGGCCATAAAACAGATTGATGTTTTGCTCCACAAAAAAGAATCCTCTGACAGGAGTGAATAATTTTCCAGTACCGTAAATAAATATTGCACCTAAATCCCATTTTTTTGACAACTTATAATTGAGAACTACCGAAACATCATTTGTTCTGTCATATACTGCCGGATACCATCGTCCACCTTCTATATCTTCAAATGACCTTTCAGACCTGGATAAGGTATACCCTATCCAACCGTTCAATCTGCCTTTGGCTTTTTTAAGAAAAAATTCAGCTCCGTAAGCGCGTCCTTTTCCAAATACAAATGCATCTTCAACCTCTTTACTTATATCATTGACATAGTTGTCTGCGTAGTCTATCTGGTTTCTGAGATCCTTGTAATATACTTCAAACGAAGTTTCATATGTATCGTTGCGGAAATTTTTAAAAAATCCCAATGCATATTGTGTACCTCTTTGCGGTTTTACTATTTCTGTACTCGGCACCCAAACATCTGCGGGTAAGGTGCTGGACGAATTGCTTACAAGGTGTAGATATTGGGTCGTAAATGCCACCCCAGACTTGATGCTAAAATCACTGGAAGCTTTATAATTTATACTCCACCTTGGTTCAAAGCCAGTGTACGTTTTTGCAGTTTCAAATGTTCCAAATTGATTTCCTGTAATTTTGGAAGTGTATGGTCCTACCTGCTGAAACACACTGAATCGCAACCCTGTATTTATTGCCCATTTGTTGTTAAGCTTTATATCATCTAGGAAGTAAATGGCACTTTCATTGGCATATTTTGGTTTGAAAGTTGTATTGAACTCTACTTCGCCATTACTCGCACTGGCAGTATTGGGAGTCAAAGTGTGGTAAGTATAATTAATCCCGTACTTAAGGGTATGTACAGTATTGGGATAGTTTTCAAAATCTGCTTTAAGGTTCCAGTCTTTTACTCCTGAAAACAACTTAAATACAAAATCATCTTGTCCTCCGTTAAACTGAAATTGATAATCATTGTAGACCGCTGATATATTCATAAACATTTTTTCGCTAAACAGGTGATTCCACCTTAATGTAGCTGTTTTATTGCCATAAGGCAAATCAAACGAAAAATCACGGGTAGGCTGTCTGAACTTCAAAACATCATTTCCAAAATATCCGCTGAAATACAACC
This sequence comes from Saprospiraceae bacterium, assembly GCA_016718205.1. GTDB lineage: Bacteria > Bacteroidota > Bacteroidia > Chitinophagales > Saprospiraceae > OLB9. The sequence continues at coordinate 227,865 of JADKEB010000010.1, read as the reverse complement.
GATTTTTGTCCGAAAATGTATAATTCAATTTGGTATTCAAATCATAAAAGTAATAATTAGTGCCTTCAAAATTGGAACCTTTAAGGGCCGGTTGAATTAAATCCAGAATGTAAGTTCGTCTACCCGAGACGATAAAAGAACTCTTATCTTTGACAATAGGTCCTTGAAAAGTCAGTCGGGAGGATATAAGCCCGATGCCTCCTTCTGCCTCATAGTTTTGATTATTACCTTCTTTCATCTGAATGTCAAGGACAGATGATAGTCTGCCTCCGTAATTTGCAGGCATACTGCCTTTTATCAATGTTGTATTTTTGAGAGCATCGGCATTAAAAACTGAAAAAAATCCCAGCATATGGCCAGAATTATACACCACAGCCTCATCCAAAAGCACCAGATTCTGGTCAGGTCCACCACCTCGTACATAAAAACCAGCATTGCCTTCTCCTGACGAAAGTACACCGGGCAGCAATTGGATCGCTTTGAGGACATCTACCTCACCAAAAATGGCTGGAAGCTTTTTTATATTTTCTACAGGGATTTCTATGGTACCCATCTGTGTTCCTTCTACATTCTTTTTTCTTTCATCTTTATTTGCAGTGATGGTTACTTCATCTATGATCAGGCCTTCACTCAGCGATGTATTTAAAGATAGATTTTTTGTTAGTTCCACTTCATACAACTGATCTTCATATCCGAGATAAGATACTACGATTTTTTGATTACCTGCATCAAGGGTTAAGGAATAAAACCCATAAGTGTTCGTTGTAGTCCCCTGAGAACTGTTAGATGCATTATACACATTGGCACCTATCAATGTCTCACCAGTCGCTTTGTCTTTTATGTACCCACTTATAGTAAACTTTTGCTGTGCGATGATACTTGATATGCCCAAACAAAAAACAATTGCATAAAATACTCTCATTATTTCCATCGGTTGGTCACTATTACAACGGTAAAAATCCCAGTATGATCAATCAAACGACTTATTTATCGATTAATTAACAAATATTATAGACCAGCATGATCATGAAAGTGTTTTTGCTTAATGAAATCTCAGTTTATATTTGACACTAACTTCAGCGAGTGGTTTATAAGCAAAATGATAATTAGTGTCAGTCAAAATATGACAAAAGTCAACATCTACTCCTTCGTACACCGCAAACTCAAAAACTGCTGCAAAGTTGATGGATAAATCTAACTCCATCATTTAGGTGACAAAGTACATAATAATAAAAAGTGATAATTTATTTTTTATATTCTTCTAAAAAGGCCCACTTCAATGAAGAATTAAGAAACAAAATTATAAGGTGGTTCACACGAAAATGACAGGGAAAAAATTCAAAATATAATCTTGTAAGATGGTTTGAAAAAATTGAGTTAAGCCAAGGTTGTGAATAAAATCGGCCGAAATCGGGCCCATTGAAGCAATAGCTATTTAGGGTATAGCCTATTTTTAAAAAATATTTTACACCCTCTGCTTTTAATATACCATCATTGATGCCAACACCTATGGTGAGAAATAAGCCTAATAGTGACATAAAATTAAAACTATCAGTAAAAACCAAGGATAAATTTAAAATTGCTCAAAAAAAGCGCGCCCCGTAAAACAAACACATCCACACTTCAAGGACTTTGATCACATTAAAGGCATTTTTCGTTGAAAGAAGGAAATGAGTGTGCCACAACTAAACAAATCAGACCCCCCTGCATCTTCCTTATTTTTAATCCAATTTATGAAGTATTCATATTGCGCTTTTGCTCTCTGACAGCTGGCATTACCATTTTGTAATTGTCTTAAACAGAGCTTTGGGGTTTTTTATTTTCCGTTGGCTTCGGGCAATTCAGTAACTCAAAGATGGTACCACGTCCTTGAGAGTGGCCATTCTGTGTTCTCTCTTTGCCTGGGCTGGTTACCTTTCATTTTGAATCATTGCTATTTCTGCTCTCGTTGTTGGCTTTATTTTTGCATCCTTTCCCTTAAGCTTCAAAAACTAAGCAGAAAGGGAATTTGTAGATAATAAAATTCAATTTTATAAAAAAAGCACAAATCCACACCAAAAATGTGCTCTTCTTTCCTGTACTGGGAAATTCTAAAAACCCTATTCATTTTGATAAAAATATAAGGTAACAAAGTAGACCAAAATAGAGCCAATATAGTCAATGAATGAACTGGCATAGTTTTTGGTTTAATTTAGGCAGATCATTTCTGATGATTGCTGATACTTATGTCCCCAACGCAGTATCACTTGGCAATCATTCTGCTATCACCCCCATGGAGCAGCGAAGTGATCCAAATTCCCATGGACGCCAGTGCCCGGATGTCTCACTTTTTATTCAATGCGATAAATTGTTCCGGGCACTCTTTTTTTTTACAAATGCACCTAAAACTATCCTCAACAATGATAGGAATTTCATCGAAATCTCTCCGAAGTTAAATTGGATTTACTTATCAAACCTGTTTCGATTTATGACTCACAGCTGGCACAATTGACCAGATTGGCTACTAACTCTTTTGATACACTCTGACTTCTCTGGTAATACAGGGTTTTGACGCCTAACTTCCATGCATCAATAATGAGCTGATTGACACTCTTGACGGGAAGACTCGCGGGTATATTAAGATTCAAACTTTGGGCTTGATCTATATATTTCTGTCTAATCCCGGCTTGTTGGATGATTTCCAGCTGGCTGATTTCTTTGAATGTTTTGAAGACTGCTTTTTCATCTTCGGTCAAGATATCAAGATGCATGATGCTTCCATGATTGAGCATGATATCCCGCCAGGTATCTTCATTATCGACACCCTTTTCAGCAAGTAAAACCTTCAAATATTTATTTTTTCGCATAAAATTACCCTTAGATAATCCAGCTTTGTAATAATTGCTGCTGAATGGTTCTATCCCTGGCGATGTCTGACCCAATATAGATGAAGATGATGTGGTCGGTGCAATAGCCAAAAGAGTTGTATTTCTTTTTCCATAGCCTTTCAGTAGTTCAGGTTCACCATAGATTCTGGCCAACTCAACCGATGCCTTCTCTGCTTTCTCCTGGATATCCTTAAAAATTGTTGTAGTCAGCAATTTAGCCTGTAAGCCTTCAAAAGGTATCATATTTTTCTGAAGATATGAATGCCAACCCAGGACTCCCAGACCTAATGCTCTGTGTCTTTTTGCAAATCTATTAGCTGCTTCAAGATAGTGGTTACCTTCTGTTTTGGCTATAAACTCCTGTAAAACAGCATCTAAGAAATAAATAGCCATTTTTACGGCCTCAGTATCTTTCCAATCATCATATAGTTCCAGATTCATGGAAGAAAGACAACAGATAAAAGATTCAGATTCGCTGGAAGGTAGCGCAATTTCTGAACACAGGTTACTTGCGTGAATTGTCATTTCCAGGTCCTTGTACACCTGAGGCTTATTCCTGTTGACATTATCAGAAAAGAATATGTAGGGTAATCCTTTTTGCTGTCTGCTCTCTAACAGTTTCGCCCAAATTTCTCTTTTTTTTCTGTCCCCATCTATCATCTCCTGCATCCAGTAATCAGGAACGCACACCCCATTAAACAAATTTTGTATGGGACTACCAATACTTTTTATTGTCAAAAACTCTTCAATATCCGGATGATCTATATCAAGATAAGCCGCAAATGCACCTCGTCTCACACCACCTTGCGAGATAGTATCCATGGCAGTGTCAAATAACCTCATAAAGCTGACAGCTCCCGAACTCTTGCCATTATCTGATACCGCACTGCCTCGTTCCCGCAACTCCCCGAAATAACCTGAAGTACCTCCACCAATCTTCGTCTGCATGATCACTTCACCCAGTTTGTGAGTGATGCCTTCTACAGAATCAGGAACATGGACATTGAAGCATGAAATCGGCAATCCTCTTTCAGTACCCATATTGGCCCAAATAGGTGAACTCAGACTCATCCATCCTCTTTCTATCATTTCGGTAAATGCGGGCTTCAATTCAGGTTTATAAAGCCTTTGTGATGCGGCAGTGGTGATCCTGTCGATAGCTCCTTCTATAGTTTCTCCCTTAAGGAGATAACCTCTGTTCAATACCTGTTCGCTCTCGTCATTTACCCACCAAAGTCTGTCTTCCATATACATTAAGTATTAGCAGTGAGATAATTATTGTGTACAGAAAATATTCTGCAAAAAAATTAAATCATAATGTATCGTAAATTAAATAATTATGATTTTAATTTTTCGCATTCAATATTCTGTTTGGTATATTTGTTATTCTGTATAAAAAAATCGGAACAGGAAAAAATTCATCGTGATAGAACACTTAGATCGGCAAAGACTACGCTCCAGCCTTAAAAAAGATCATCGGCTGTGATACTCTTATCATGTTTGGTATAGTCAACCGGTCTTTTTGCAAAAAAATCATCAAGGCTATTGGCAAAAACTTCTTCTTCAAACCATATCATAGGCTTGTACTCCTCATCTGAAACGTGGAATACTTTTTTCATCCCTATTCTTTCGAGGCTCTCATCCACCCTAAACTTCATAAAATTAAGTAAATCCTTTTTGTTGATGTTTTTAATATCTCCATCAGAAAATATCCAGTCCAAAATTTCTGCTTCGATATCAATAGACTCTTTAACAACCTGATATATTTTATTTTGTGTATCCTCATCAAATATTTCAGGAAGCTCCTCTCTGATGACATTGATCAGATAGATCCCTGCATTAGCATGCAATTGTTCATCCACTGAAGTCCAGGCTATGATATTACTCACATTTTTTAAGGCTCCTCTGAACCTTGTGTATGACAATATGATACCAAATTGACTGAAAAGTGATACATTTTCAATCAGAATAGTAAACAGCACTAATGATAATATATATTCTTTTCTGTCTTCAGACTTGCTTTTAGATAATACAGATGACAGATAATCAATTCTCTTTTTGATGACTGGTATGTCTAAGAGCTTTTCAAATTCATCATTATAGCCCAGCACCTCCAAAAGTCTGGAGTATGCCTCTGAATGCCTGAATTCACATTCGGCAAAAGTGCTTCCTAAACCATTAAACTCCGGCTTGGGAAAATGTAAGTATAAGTTGCCCCAAAATGTCTTTACAGCTACTTCAATCTGCGCTATGGCTAACAGGCTTTTTTTAACAGCTTGTCTGTCTGAATCATTAAGATGTGAGTGAAAATCCTGAACATCTGCCGTGAAATCAACTTCTGAATGTACCCAAAAAGTATTATTCATGGCTGAAGTAAATTTTAAAACTTCAGGGTATTCGAAGGGTTTATAATTGATTCTTTTGTCAAAAATGCTCATAGGATTCTGATTCTCATGCTAAAAATAAAATGCATCCTTATAAAAATGCTATCGTATGAAAATATTAATAATATGTAAAAATAATTTCTATAGTCACAAGTCAGACAATATTATACATATCTATACTTTTGCCATACGAAACGCAAAGATCAATATCAGAATGAATATATGCAAGAATTTTTTAATAATAATGTAAAATATTTTTAGACAATATTTTAAGTAATTGATTATTATACAAATACGATTTGTTCAAAGGATGTTGACTCCTTGGCAAACCGTATATTACTTACCTACAATTTCTTTTTTAATGCAAGCAGCTCATCTCTGAGTTGCGCAGCTGTAATAAAATCAAGGTCTTTTGCAGCTTTTTTCATCCTTGATTCGGTTTCATAAATTAGCTTAGAAAGCTGATCTTTATTCATATATGCGATCACCGGATCTGCTGCTATGTTTGATTTCTCATCCGGTTCAATATAAATTTTAGGCTTGACACCTCTTATATCCAGGATTGATTTTTGATTTAAAATATCTTCTTTGCTTTTTAGGATAGTGGTTGGAGTAATATTATATTCGAGATTGTATGCAATCTGTATGGCTCTCCTACGGTTAGTTTCATCCATCGTAAGTTGCATACTTTGAGTGGTTTTATCCGCATAAAAAACCACCAATCCATTACTGTTTCTTGCTGCACGACCTGCTGTCTGAGTTAGTGATCTGGCATTTCTCAGAAAGCCTTCTTTGTCAGCATCCAAAACTGCTACCAACGATACTTCAGGAAGATCCAAGCCTTCGCGCAACAAATTAACTCCTACCAAAACATCAAACTCCCCAAGTCTCAGGTCCCTTATAATCTCTACTCTGTCCATAGTATCAACCTCACTATGTACGTATCTCACTTTTATATCCAGTTTCGTGAGGTATTTTGTCAGCTCTTCAGCCATTCTTTTGGTGAGCGTGGTGACAAGTACTCTTTCATCGGCTTCTATTCTTTTATGAATTTCCTCAAGCAGATCATCGATCTGATTGATACTCGGTCTTACTTCTATGGGAGGGTCCAAAAGTCCGGTAGGTCGGACTATTTGTTCTACTACAACACCTTCCGTCTTTCCCAGTTCAAAATCACCAGGAGTGGCGCTGACATATACTACCTGACTAATGACTGATTCAAACTCTTCAAAACTTAATGGCCTGTTGTCCAATGCTGAAGGAAGTCTGAACCCATAATTAACTAAGTTGAGTTTTCGTGCACGGTCACCTCCCCACATACCTCTCACCTGCGGCAGCGTTTGATGACTTTCATCTATAAACATAAGATAGTCATCAGGAAAATAGTCTAAAAGACAAAAAGGTCGTGTATCCTGCCTTCTTCCATCAAAAAATCGGGAATAATTTTCTATCCCGTTACAATACCCTAATTCCCGTATCATTTCAAGATCGAAATTAACCCTTTCTTTTATTCTTTGTGCTTCAAGATACCTACCTTCATTTGTGAAAAATAATTCATGGTTGTATAGCTCATCCTCAATATCTCTTATCACCATATTGAGTCTATCCTTGGGGGCTACATATAGATTGGCAGGAAAAATGGCAGCATGGTTCAGTGAAGTAATCTTTTTCCCACTTTCTATCTCCAATTGCTCAATTACTTCTATTTCATCACCAAAAAAAATGATTCTGTACCCGTAATCAACATAGGGAAGATGTATATCTACAGTATCGCCTTTCACCCTGAATGTTCCCCTTTTAAATTCTGTTTCTGTCCTTGAATATAAACTTTGAACTAAATTGTATAAAAAAGCATTCCTACTTATTTTTTGGCCTGTAGCAATCCGGATGATACCTGTTTTATAGTCTTCAGGATTACCCATACCATATATACATGAAACTGACGAAACGATAATCACATCTCTTCGTCCGGATAACAATGAAGATGTCGCTCTCAGTCGCAATTTATCTATCTGATCATTGATTTGTAAATCTTTTTCGATATAAGTATCTGAATGTGTCAAATAAGCCTCCGGCTGATAATAATCATAATATGATACAAAATACTCAACAGCGTTATCAGGAAAAAATTCACACAATTCGGCATACAGTTGGGCCGTTAAAGTCTTATTATGTGTCAATACCAACACAGGTTTGTCAAAATTAGCAATAACTTTAGCCATTGTAAATGTCTTGCCTGATCCTGTCACACCTAAAAGCACCTGAAATTTTTCACCATTTCTGATGCCTTCAGTAAGTTGCTGAATAGCTTTAGGCTGATCTCCCGTAGGCTGGTAGTGTGACGTTATTTTAAATGACATAAAGAATAAAAAGTATGTAAATATTATGCAAATCTAAGGATAATTGTAGTAATCCGGATCGATTGTACTGAGTATGTTTAGGGTAATAGGTATTGTTTTTTATTCTCACTTAAAAATACAAGTCAATTTATGATTAAATCATCAAATTATCAATATTATATTACGAAAGAATCAATAAATCCAAATAATGTGTTTAATTATCATTATAAAAAACATAATTCAAAATTATATTTTATAATGAAATGTGAATAAAAACAATTACCTTTGCAATGATTTGATAACCATATATCCATCAACAGACATATGAAACCTTATGAAAATTTATCAATAGCAAATGATCAGGATGTTCTGCAAAATGAAGAATCTTTCAAAAAGAATGTTTTACATGACTTTTGGGTTTGCCAGGTGAGTCGTGAAGCCAGCCTCGTAGGTAGAAAAGAAGTGTTGAATGGTAGAGGTAAGTTTGGAATCTATGGTGATGGAAAGGAAGTGCCACAGGTAGCGATGGCCAGAGCTTTCCGCAAAGGTGATTGGCGCTCAGGTTATTATAGAGATCAAACATTTATGTTTGCATTGGGGATCAGTACTGTGGAACAATATTTTGCTCAATTATATGCAGATCCAGAGAGAGATCCTTTTTCGAGCGGAAGACAAATGAACAATCACTATGCGACACGTTTGATCGATGAAGAAGGTGATTGGCTTGATCACACCCAATCTTATAATGTTTCTTCCGACATTTCGTGTACTGCCGGCCAAATGGCAAGGGCTTTGGGGCTCGCAATGGCTTCCAAGAAGTACAGAAAGTTAGATATTCCTTCTCATAAAAATTTTTCTGATCATGGTAATGAGGTAAGTTTTGTCACTATCGGAGACAGCTCAACTTCTGAAGGTATATTTTGGGAAACTATGAATGCAGCCGCCGTCATGAGAGTACCTCTGTTAGTGGCAGTTTGGGATGATGGTTATGGGATCAGTGTACCTGTGGAGATGCAAACTACAAAAGGCTCTATCTCTAAAGCCCTGGAAGGCTTCCTGCCTGATGGCAATGGTAATGGCATAATGATCTATACCGTAAAAGGATGGGATTATCCGGAACTTTGTGCTGTATTCGAAAAAGTAACCATGAAAGTAAGGGAAAAACATATGCCCGCTTTGATTCATGTTCAGGAACTGACTCAGCCACAAGGACACTCTACAAGTGGCTCCCATGAAAGATACAAAACACCTTCCAGACTCACGTGGGAAAAAGAACATGATTGCATCAAAAAAATGGAAGAATGGATGCTATTAAATGGTATTGCTTCTGAAGAAGAAATAGCAGCAATCAAAATTCAGGCAGTCGAATACGCCAAATCATCCAAAGACACAGCATGGAATAACTATTCATCTGATTTAAAACAACAGCATGATATTTATTCTGAAATATGGAAATCTATTCCCGAAAACCTGAAAACAGAATCTATAAAGACTTTAGAAAATGAGATTAAAAATGTGTCCTATCCCGCCTATTCAGATCTTGTAGCCAATGGAAGAAAGCTGCAATTTCAGTTAACGAGGTTTGGGCATTACAGAAATGAATCTCTGGATAATTTTGTATCAAAAGGTAGAACCATCGGTGCTGAAAGATATAACACACATTTGTACAGTGATACTAAATATTCAGCTTTGGAAGTAGCACAGATACTTCCAAAATTCGGCATAGAACCCAAATTAGTTAATGGTTTTAAAATTTTGAATTCTTATTTTGATCAATTATTGGAATTTAAACCCAATATAGTAGCATTTGGAGAAGATGTTGGTCATATCGGGGATGTCAACCAGGGATTTGCAGGTCTTCAAAACAAACATGGAAATGAAAGAGTGTTTGATACGGGCATCAGAGAGTGGTCCATCATGGGTCAGGCAGTGGGAGGTGCTATGCGTGGGTTACGGCCCATTGCTGAAATTCAGTATGTGGATTATATGGCATATGCTTTTTCAGTTTTGACGGATGATCTTGCTACTTTGAGATACAGAACGGCCGGAATACAAAGAGCTCCTGCCATAGTTCGTACCAGAGGACACAGACTGGAAGGTATCTGGCATGCCGGCTCACCCATGGGTATGATATTGACATCGATGAAAGGGATTTATCTTTGCGTCCCGAGAAATATGGTACAGGCTGTAGGTTTTTATAACACACTTTTGAAATCTGATGATCCAGGAATAGTGGTGGAATGCCTGAACGGATACAGACTCAAAGAAAAAATGCCCGAAAATTTACTGGAATTTACAATGCCATTAGGAAAACCTGAGGTGTTGCAAAAAGGGACTGATATCACCTTAGTTACTTACGGGTCTTGCGTCAGGGTAGCTGAAAAAGCCATCGATATCCTCAAAACATTAAATATTTCAGTTGAACTAATTGATATACAGACCTTAATGCCATTTGATCTGGAAGGAATTATTGTTGATTCTATCAAAAAAACGAATCGGGTAGTCTTTTTGGACGAAGACATACCAGGTGGGGCTACGGCATTTATGATGAGAGAAGTACTTGAAAAATGGAACGGATATAAATATCTTGATTCAAAACCTATTACCATAACGGCAGCACCACACAGGACACCATATGGAACTGACGGCGACTACTTCTCAAAGCCAAATCCTGAAGATATCGTAGAGATCATTCATGATATGATTCAGGAAGTTCACCCATAAAGCAATTTCATTTATATTGCTAAGATACTATATATCAATTATATAGAGTATTTTTATTTAGAAATTGATATAACTCTTTTTTTCGTCATATTTAATTTTTAATAATTCAATAGTAAAATTATCATTCTTTATTATCATATTTGCAAAATATTTTATGTGTTATTTTCGTATAATATTAAAGACGAGCACAAAATATATTAATCATTGAACTCTTTACAATTGGAACGTTGCCTGGTTATCATCCCAACTTATAATGAAATTGAAAACATTCATGCCATCATTGATGCTGTTTTGAGTCAATCTGAGCATTTTTCTGTTTTAATAGTGGATGACAATTCCCCGGATGGAACAGGTGAAATTGTAAAATCCATGAAAGATAAAAATCCAAGAGTACACCTGATCCAAAGGGAAGACAAACTTGGTTTGGGTACCGCCTACATAGCAGGATTCAGGTACGGACTATCACATGGTTTTGATTTTATATTTGAGATGGATGCTGATTTCAGTCATAATCCAAAGGATTTAAACAGGTTATTGGATTGCTGTAAATCCGGTGCTGATATAGCTATAGGTAGTCGATATGTAAAAGGAGGGGACATCAAAAACTGGTCAAAAGAAAGAATAGCACTTTCTTATGGTGCATCGCTATATGTCAGATCCGTTACATGGATGCCCGTACATGATCCCACTGCAGGTTTCATCTGTTACAAAAATCATGTTTTAGCAAGTCTTGATCTCGACAAAATCAAATTTATCGGTTATACATTTCAGATAGAAATGAAGTTTTATTCCTGGATCAAGGGCTTTACATTGAAAGAAGTGCCAATTACATTTATTGACAGAGAGAAAGGAAAATCAAAAATGCACGCCAATATTGTTTCCGAAGCTATCAAAGGAGTACTTAAAATGCGGTGGAGGAAGTTTAACGGATATTATGATTAAAAGTATGGTTACATAAACTCGTAAAACAGTAAACATAAATTTTAACAAAACTATAAGACGATATATTGGTAACATTTCACATTTTTGCACCGTCTAATAAAAAAATAATTAAATAAAATAGCATTATTATATTATGAAAATCCTAAAATATTTCTTTTTGACATTTATTGTTTTTATGTCTTATGACGGGTCCGCGCAGACTGCAAAACCTGCTGTAAAAAAACAAACTGCCGGCGCCACTCAAGCTACTAAAACTCCTGCCCAAATAAAAGGAGTACACATGACATTTGAAAATGAAAATATAAAACTCGGCAAGCTGAAAAAAGGTGAAGTAAAGAAGTTTGATTATGTTTTTACCAATACAGGTTCAGATATTATTGAAATCGATATCGTTTCAGGATGTGATTGTACTACTTTGGATTATCCTGTCGGAAAAATTCTACCGGGCAAAAAAGCAACAATAAAAGTAACATTTGACAGTGCTAAAAAAGAAGGGAATGAAAAGAGTACAGATGTTGATTTGTATTTAAAAAATATAAACACCAAGACCGGTCAGCGCATATTAAAGATACTTAAATTTGAGTACGAGTTTGTCCAATAATGTATAACCTACAAATCTAAAATGAATTTCCTATTCCAGACCAAAATTAGTAAACCTAAAAAAGAAAGCTAAGTAGCCGCCAGGTTAGCTGGCGGTTTCTTCACTAAATTGAGCTGCCACTCAATTTTGCTAAAGCACCGTTCAGTCATGCATCATACCGTGTGCAGCTCTTCTGTAGCGATGCTACAGCTAAAGCTGCACACAGTATGATTTGTTGTCAAAAATGCTTATTTTACCCGCCTGCTCCGAAGCGGGCAGGTTGTACTTTTGATCTTCATAACGGAACTCATTATAGATATTTAGGTATAACTCAAAGGCTTAAGCGATTAATGCCCTGCCGTCAAATTTTATTCTTTATTGATCTCGATAATTTCATCGCATAAATTCAGATCATACTGGTCATTGGACGCGATGATAACAATTCTATCCGTTTTGTTTTTGGCTAAATTTTCCAGAAACCATTTTTTTGCACTCGCATCAAGATAAGAAGTAGGCTCATCCAGTAATAATACCGATGTATCGGAAAAAACAGACAATGCCAACTGGATTTTTTGTTTCATACCCGAAGAAAAATGACCAAGTAACTTGTCTTTTTGCCCGGACAATTGGATTTCTTCTTCAAATCTTGCTAATGAAAAACTTTCTTTTAGTGGTTTGAATTTCTGATGGAACAAAAACATCTCTTTCAGCGTGTATTCATTAATCAAATCAGTGTAAGGAGCAGCAAGAGCGATATGAACATATGCCTGATCTTTTACGATTTCCTTATCGCTGATATGGTATGAGATATTTCCTTTAGAAGGCGTGAGATATCCTGATAGAATTTTTATGAGTGTAGATTTTCCACTTCCATTTTTGCCTGCAATACCATAAACCTTTCCCTGACTAAAAACTGCATTAAAATCCTTGATAATCCATTGAAAACCATATCTTTTGGATATGTTTGAAGCGGTTATGCTATTCATTATTGTCTGAATCCTTTCATGAGGCCACGATCAGCCTGACTTAAAAACTGCATAATAAAATCTTTTTCATTGGTCTCAGGTATTGTGGCATCTATAATGTCAATAGCTTTTTTGACGTTATGTCCTTTTACAAATAAAATTCTGTAAATATCCTGAATATGATTGATCTGCTCAGAAGTAAATCCTCTTCTTTTGAGACCTATGGAGTTGACTCCTGCATAACTTAGCGGTTCTCTTGCTGCTTTCACATACGGAGGTACATCTTTTCTCACTAAAGATCCTCCGCCAATCATAGCATGATCTCCGATTTTTACAAATTGATGGACTGCACTTACTCCGCCAATGATCACATAGTCCCCGATTTCTATGTGGCCGGCAAGGTTTACATTATTAGCGATAATACAGTTTTTGCCTACAACGCAGTCATGCGCAATATGCACGTAAGCCATCAGTAGGGAGCCCTTCCCTATTCTGGTTGACATACTAGCTTCTGTCCCCCTGTTGAGAGTGCAGCATTCTCTTACTGTAACGTTGTCTTCAATAACTAAAGTAGAGTTTTCGCCACGAAATTTCAAATCCTGCGGTATCGCTCCCACAACTGCGCCTGGAAATATTTTGCAATTTTTTCCTATGAAAGAGCCTTCAAAAACTGTGCTGTGAGGGCCGACCCATGTATCATCACCAATCTCCACATTTGGACCAATAAATGCAAAGGGTTCTACTTCTACATTTTTGCCCAACTTGGCAGATGGGTGAATATAACTTAAATTACTGATCATTATGTCTTTTTACTATTTGAGCGGTCAGTTCTCCTTCTGAAACCAATCTTTTACCGACGTATGCCGTCCCCATCATCTGAACAATCCCTCTTCTCATAGGTGCCATAAGTTCCATTTTTAGGATCAAAGTATCTCCAGGTACTACCTTTGCTTTAAATTTCACATTATCCATTTTGAGAAAATACGTATCATAAACTCCTTTCTCTTCCATCAGAGATAAAGCAAGCAAGCCTCCTGTCTGAGCAAGTGCTTCCATCTGTAAAACACCTGGGAATATAGGATTGCCCGGAAAATGACCTTGAAAAAAACCTTCATTATATGAAACATTTTTCAAACCTACGATGTGGTTTTGAGACAATTCTATGACTTTGTCCACTAATAAAAAAGGGTACCGATGAGGCAGCATTCCTTTTACAGTCTCTGTGTCCATTACCGGCTCTTTATTGGGATCATAAATCGGTCTTCCAACATTTTTACGATATTCTAGATACTTGGACTTTAATAATCTGGCTAATTTTACATTGGATGTGTGTCCTGGTTTTGTTGCAATAATTTTTGCCTGAATATCTCGACCCACCAATGCAAGGTCACCCAGCAAATCAAGCAATTTATGTCTGGCTGGTTCATTTTTGTGGCGCATCGGGGTACTTGATATGACACCATTTTGTATAGAAACATCAGGTTTGTCAAGTTTTTTCAGTAATAATTTCATCTCACTATCTGTAAGATTTTTGTCGATAATGACCAGCGCATTTTCAATGTCTCCGCCTTTAATGAGACCCGCATCAAATAAAGGTTCTATTTCAGATAAAAAAGCGAAAGTTCTTGAATCAGCAATTTGGGTATGGTATTGTTTTTTCCCTTTAAGTTTTGCCACCAAAGGACCTAAAGTATCATCATCAAAATCCAGAATGACCGTAAGTTCCAAATCATCCGAAGGGAAAACTTCATACTCCGCTCCTGTTTCCTCATCTTTAAAGGCAAAAGGCTCATCAATGATAAATATTTCTTTGGTACTCTCAGCCTTTTCTAAAACACCTTCTTGCGTAAACGCATTGATATATTGAATAGCTGATCCATCCAGTATGGGTACTTCAGGGCCATTAATTTCAATTGTTGCATCTTCGACATCACAACCACTCAATGCTGACAGTAAGTGTTCAATAGTCGATACAGTAGTTTGACCTGATATTAACGTAGTCCCTCTGTTGGTAGTACTGACATGAGCTACATCAGCACTTATCTCTACCTGTGCTTCCATATCCTTTCTTACAAATCTGATGCCTGTACCAACATCTGCAGGAGATATGGTGACTTCTGAAAGCTTTCCTGTATGGAGACCTATGCCCGCAAATTTAATTGATTTTTTAAGGATATTTTTGTATCTCATAGCCTGCGAAATATTATACTCATTGGGGTTTTTGTGTCAATATATCAACTTTAGTTTGAATTTCTCTAAGTTGTTGAATTATTTCCGGAAGTCTTTTGAAATAAGCATATGATTTGAGATAGTTTTGATACTCTATGGCAGGAGAACCATACAGTTTTGCACCTTTTTCAGTGGATGATGCTACTCCGGATTGAGCCTGAATCAAAGTACCGTCAGCAATTTTTATATGCCCTGCCAAGCCAGCCTGACCTCCTATCATACATCCGTCACCTATCTGTGTACTTCCAGAAATTCCTGTCTGGGCAGCAATTACAGTATGATTACCTACTGTCACATTGTGCGCCACCTGGATAAGATTATCTAGTTTTGCTCCTTTTTTTATTATAGTCGAACCTATTGATGCCCGATCAATCACTGTATTGCTCCCAATTTCAACATAGTCTTCAAGTATTACATTGCCTGTCTGCGGAATTTTTTCAAAAGCTCCCGCTTCATTTCTGGCAAATCCGAAGCCATCACTTCCTATCACAGCATTGGCATGGATGATACAATTGTTACCTACCATACAATTATGATATATCTTTACGCCGGGATACAATACTACATTGTCACCTATCTCCACACCATCTCCGATAAAAACATGACCAAAAATCTTTGCATTGTTTCCAATTTTTACATTGGGTTTAACTATTACAAAGTCATCTATGCTAGCATCTTCACCTATGATCACACCGGATGCAATAGATGCCAAATTGGAAATACCCTTGTGAATAGTGATGGAAGAATTAAACTTTTCCATTAATAAAGCAAGCGAAGCATACACATTGTCAACCCTAATTAAGGTAGGGTTGATGCTTTTTTCAGCCACAAACGCCTTTTCGACCAGTACAATGGAAGCGGAAGTATTGTAGATATATTCAGTATATTTTTTATTTCCTAAAAAAGTAATAGTTCCCTCAATTGCATCTTCTATTTTGGAAGGGCCAAATATAGTTACTGATGCATCTCCTTCAATCTCACCATTAACCCAACCTGCGATTTGAACTGCTGAATATTCCATCGTGCAAAGTTAAAAGAAAACTTGATTCAAAGAGTCAAATTTATATTAAGAATTGAAATTTATATACCAACAAATTCCATTTAACTACTATATTTGCTTTTTCAAAATAAATGGGAACCATCTCTAAATTATAAATCCTTATCCTTGGACCACATCCTGAAAATTGGTAGTACAGAAAACGACTATTTGAAAAACATAACTCAATTTTTCATATCTGAGTTAAAAAAATGTGATATCAGTTGTATTGAGGAAGTCATCGGCATTGAATCTCAGGAGGATCAATTATCCATATTGTTAGAAGCAGTAAGAGATGGTAAAATCGATACCTTTTGTTATCCACTGGATCAAAGCCCCATATTTGAACAAAATGAAAGCCTTTGTATCTCTGCTATTTCTAAAAGAATTCATTGTGGCGAAGGGGTGGTATTTCAATCAAAATCTCATCATCCGTCAAGTGTACACGAACTTCAAAAAGGATGGAAACTGGCAGTTTTTTCAGAGAGACAGCGTGTGCAATTGACATCACTTTTCCCTGATAGTACCTTTACTTTACACCCTATTAATGAGAAAACTGATATTTTTGAAATCTTTTCTGAAGGCATAGATGGTGTTGTCATTTCCAGCTTGGATTACCATTTGATATCCCAAAACAATGACCAACTACTATCATATATTCCAATCCATCCATCAGAACTCATTCCGGCTCCTGGACATGGAGTGATAGCATATATTTGCCATAAAGAGGACTTTGTCACAAGAACGATACTCAACAAAATTCACAACAGGGAAATGGTACCTATAGTCAACAATGAAAGAATGGTGATGGAAGCATCAGCAAATGAGTTTCATAACAAAATTGGGGTTTACTGCTATGAAGACACAAGAAATAATTTTCATATTCATGGTTTTTTTACTGATACACTTTCAAAATTTCGTTTTTCTCAAAACATTGTTCAAGGACTAGGACTTAAACTTATGAGTTCATTATTACCAAAATAAAAATCTAAGATTCGATGTATTTAATTTTTGATTGTTCTGCAATGGCTACTTACACTAACTATAAAGCCAATTTTACAGAGACTCAATCCTGGCCCAGACTGATACATATCAGCTGGATACTGTTAGGTGAGGACTATAAGCCCATAGAAGATTTTGATTGTATCCCGATAGCCAAAGGGTTCACCATAGATGAAAAATCCAAAACCAAAGCCCATATTGATGATGAAGACATAAAAAAGAAGGAGGCTGAGTTACAAACCATACTTGACAATTTTTCAGCGAGTGCCGAAAAAGCTGAATTCATCTTTGCACACAACCTGAATTATAATGAAAACATACTGGGAGCAGAATATGTCAGGGAAAAAAGAAGCATCAATATGTTTTCTAAGAAAAGATATTGCTTGATGGAAGAAGGAACATATTACTGTAAAATACCTTCAAAAGGTGGTGGCTTTAAGTATCCTACCCTTCCTGAATTGCATGGGACTTGTTTTGGCCAGACTTACGGACCGGCAGGTAATGCAAGAGCTGATGTAATAGCTGCGGCAAGATGTTTTATAAAACTGAAAAAAACAGGAAAGCTCGATGATCTTTTTGAAGATTAAGGTTCAATTGAGTAGATAGACTTGTCTAAAAATTCAGTTTTAATTTTTCTCTTAATACAATACCGAGATCGTCAGCAGGATGATGGTGGTACCCTTTCCAGCCTGCAGATTGTGCGCCTTGAATATTTCGTAGTATATCGTCGATAAAAATTGTCTCTTTGGGTTTTATCGGTGCATCATGGGTGACATAATTATATACTGCCACATTAGGTTTTCTGAATCCTATTAGATGCGAATAAAATGTTTTGTCAAAAAAACGTACATCAAAATCTGAAATATCATGATTTTTTTCAAGATCAGAATTGACCCATTCAAGGTGAATTTCATTGGTATTACTCAGCAAATACACTTTATATTTTTTTCTAAGAGCCAACAGAATATCAAAAATGGAAGTATCCCAGCCTATCAACATAGCATTCCATGCATCTATGATTTCTTTGCCTTGAGGCACATCTTTATTTGCAAGGCGTTGGATATTCCAAATGAACGTTTCTTTATTTGCTACTCCTGTTTCGAATTCGTTCAATATTTTCAAGACATTTTCCGGGAGATTGTCAGGATGGAAGTCAACTTGAAGGATTTTGCTCAATGCTTTATAAGTACGATCATAATCAATATTAAGCAAGACGCCACCAAAATCAAAAACTATATTTTTTACCTTTGAAAAATTACTCATAATTCCATTTTGTGATGCGCAATTGGTATCTTTTGTCGCTAACATTCCATTTAGTTTTGTCGAATTGAGATTCCAGTTTTTCTTCTTCGACGTCATTGATCATTTCGTTAAAAAAGTCAATGCCGGTTACTCTTTCCACTTCGTCTACTGAAACCATAAATTCCTGAAGTCTCCTTTCGGACATTTCGTGCGGCAGTATGAAGGCTATTGCTTTTCTTTCGGGGTCAGTATAATCCAACAATACCTTAAAAAAAGCATCAGGGACAGCTATCTTGTTTTCGCGTCCTATGGTTTTGCGGTATCCCGTAAAAATAGGTCCTGAAATAATGTAAAGGCTTTCAGCCTTGTAAGTCCAGTCTCTGACATTTTCTTCAAGTTCTTTCCATATACCATTATTGAATGCTCTTAACTGTGGAGAAATATTGCTCATCAAGAACGTTTCACGCATAGCCAATGTGTCAAAAGCCATATCGCCGGCAGGAACTAAGTGTCCTCTGGTGTATCCGGAGCTGTTGTAATCCCGATGAAAGGCAGATCTTGTGGTCACTTGGTAGTCAGGATCGAAATAATTATATCTCGGCAGATTAGGTACATTGAGCATTTTTCGATCCATAACATATGCTACCCATTGAGCTTGTTCGTTTTTCTCATTGTAAGACAGCGTGTAATAGGTGTGATGGATCACTTGTCCACTGGCCGAAGGCAGAAATGTTCTTGCAGGATGATCAGACTCTGCAAATTCCTCAGTTTCGAAGTATTGATGGCCATACTTTTTGAGAAAAAATGTATCCACCCACCAATGCTCCGATAGCGACAAAGACAAAAATCACAAGCCTGAAAGTGGTCTGCAAGCCTTGTCCTTGTCTGGCATGATTTCTTCTCAAATTAGCCACCAGTGGAAATTATATATTTGATTGATGTTACATTTCTTCTCACTCATTATGAATGAATATCTTTACGCTTCATTTTCGGTAAATTTTTGACCACCATCTGTACGGTATCCTGAAGCCTTTCTTCAAATAGGATCAGTTTGTTCTTTTTCATATCTTTCAGTATGTCTTCGTTAAAGTGTCTGATTGTAATGAGCTCAAGATCATTATCTGCTATCAGTTTAAATTCGCCGCCAAGCTCCTTTTCAAATTTTTTAACTCTATCAGGGATGTTATTGACACAAACAGAAAAACTGATAGCTGTGTTGCGCATCATATTGACCTTCAACCGATATTTGGCTAAAAGTGAAAATATCATGCTGAGGTGATGTTCTGCTACAAATGAAAAGTCATTGGTAGAAATATGGAGGAGAGCCTGATCATGCTCAATCACGATCACGGGCGGATAACTCAGTTCTTTTTCATCGCTGATGACAGTACCTTCACTTGCCGGATCAAGAAATGGTCTTACATAAAGCGGTATCTGTTTATTTTGGATAGGTTTGATGGTTTTTGGATGGATTACTTTTGCACCATAATAGGTCATCTCGATGGCTTCTTTGTAAGATAGTCTCGGAAGTTTCATTACTTCATCAAATATTCTGGGATCGCCAGTCAAAACTCCGGGAACATCTTTCCAGATATGCATACTCTCTGCATCAAGGCAATATGATAAGATCGCAGCAGTATAATCTGACCCCTCTCTTCCCAGAGTTGTGGTAAAATTTTCTGAAGTACTCCCGATAAATCCCTGTGTGACAATATGATTGACATCCTTTAAGGCTGATAATATCTTGTTTGTGGCATTTTTTTGAGTAGTATCCCAGATGACTCGGGCATCCCGATATGTGTTGTCTGTAAGTATGACACTACGCACATCCAGCCAACCACTGTTCAATGGAAGTGACTTCAGGTAATGTGTGAGGATTTTTGAAGACAACAATTCTCCGATGGACACTATCTGATCATAAGTGTAGTCGAAGTCTTCGTGAGGTTGCTCCTCCAATACCCAATCGATTTCTACAAAAGTATCATTGATATCATCAAGTACATCATGACCCGCATCAAATAATTCATTCACCAAATTGAAATGATGCGCTTTTAACTGTTGCAGAAGTGTACTGGTATTACCATCATTGGCATAATAACTCTTGACTATTTCTTCCAGGGCGTTGGTCGTTTTTCCCATTGCCGAAACGACAACAACAATTTTGTCGTCTTTGTATTTCTTTAAAATTTTTCCGACATTTTTAAAACCATCAGCATCCTTGACTGAAGCCCCTCCGAACTTAAAAACTTTTAATGACATAACACCTAAAATGATTTTATTATTTTACTCAAGATATGTTTAGCACGCACAAAGTTAACGAGAATTGAAAAATTAGCTTGATTTCGCTCCCTTTATTCGATATTTTAATTTTTAGAAATAAACTTTTAAACAAGTGAGAAATTTAATTCTTTTTACTCAAACAAGAAATCATATTTCCATATTTTATTTTACAAAATACCAAAAAAATAAAATATTAATTTTTTAACCAAAGTCTTAAAACGTAAATTTTTATTATTATTGATCATGGAAGACACAATCACAAACGTCCTTTTACTGCTTATTATTGGAATGATGCCGGTATTTTTTATCTTATTTATAGTAGTATCAGGTGGCAGTTTTCTGATTAAAATGGTAAACAAAATAGAACTTGACATCCATAAAGTACCATTTACATCTTAAAAACTGAGACCATTTCCAGTAATAATGAGACTGCCGTCATCGAAGCAATAAAAAAATTGACCGATGGCAAAGCAAAAATTGAATATATCAAGAAAAAATAATTGTTCCCATGAAGAGAAATAATTATAATCGTATGAGAAGAGAAATCAAGCTGGCTCTCATGTATCGGGACACGTGGCAATCGTCAGGAAAATATATGCCAAGAATGGATCAGTTGGTCAGAGTGGCAAGCCTAAAAAACACCCCAAAACCCCCACCCCACCAAACCACCCCACCCCCCACCCCAACCCCCCCCCCCCAACACACCAAAAGGACCACAAAACCCCAAAACCCACCCCCCCCCCCCAAAAACCACCCCCCCCCCACACCAAAAAAAAAAAAACCACCACCCCCCCAACCCCCCAAATTCTTTTTAATACCAAAACCCCCCAAAAAAACCCGGGCTCCCTTTTTCAATACGCAAAAGAGGGAAGAATGATTACTCAGGGTGCTCTGAGTATGACGGTATCTCCATTGCTTACTGTTGAATATTTTATAGACCTTGCTGACAAATTCATTGCACTCGGAGCTGAAGAGATATGCCTCAAGGATATGGCGGGCATAGCCGGACCAGCATCTGTTGGCAAAATCGTCAAAGGAATCAGAGAAAAATACCCCAATATTATCATTCAATATCATGGTCATTCCACACCAGGATTTTCGGTGGCTTCTGCACTGGAATCCACCAGAAATGGTGCAGATATCATTGATGTGGGCATGGAACCTCTATCCTGGGGTATTGACATGCCGATCTGCTTACGATACATGCCATGCTAAAGGATGCGGGTTTTGCGGTCAGAGATTTCAATATGAAAGCTTATATGCAAGTGCGCACGCTGACGCAAGAATTTATTGATGATTTTCTGGGATATTACAACAGTCCTAAAAACAGAGAAATGAATTCACTTCTAATCCAGCAATATATCCGGTGTGATAGGAAGTGCAGTAACAGCCGGGGTATTGATCTCATTTTTGCAATAAAGTGGCTTTGAGCAATTTTTTAGTTATAAAATACAATATATTGAATATAAATATTTTATAGTCTATTTTATAAAAATATTTCATTAATATAAAAGCTTACATTTACACTTTTATTCTAAAGAGAAGAAACTATTAAACATCCTATAAATGAGGCACCTGCTTCATTTTATAATTTCAACTTACTCATCGTTTAAAGAAATAAGACTGCAAACAAATTAAATAATTTCTTATCAAATTTACATTGAATATATTAAAATAAGGCTGACTATTTTCGTAATTTTACCCGATGAATATGTATGCCTGAAAATCTTAATTCGGGAGGTATCAAAGTGTTAACTCAATATAATTTGTAGTGGAAATTTTAAAATATTTAGTGTGGAAACAAATATAAAATCGTTAGCTATTTTTTGTGGTTCGTCAGTGGGAAAGGATGAGCAATATTGCAAAGAAGCCCAAAACTTGGGAGTGTATCTTGCCCAACAGGAAATAGCGATCATCTATGGTGGGGCAAGAGTCGGGTTGATGGGGGCAATAGCAGATGCTGCATTGAATGCAGGCGGGGAAGTGATTGGTGTGATTCCTTCCTTTATCAAACACAAAGAAATTGCTCATGAAAATCTGACAAAACTCATCGAAGTAAAATCAATGCACGAACGCAAAATGACCATGTTTGATCAATCAGATGGTGCCATCATATTGCCAGGTGGCTTTGGCACCCTGGATGAAATGTTTGAATTGTTGACATGGGGGCAACTTGGATTGCATGCAAAACCAGTTGGAATTTTGAATGTCGGTGGTTTTTATGATCTTCTGATATCTTTTTTTAATAACATGGTCAAACAGAATCTCTTGAGACAAAGCAACAGGGATATGGTATTGGTAAGTCAGGAAATTCCTGATTTGCTGGATAAAATGAAAATATACCAACCTCCCGTAAAAGCCAAATGGATAAATGCTGAGCAAGTATAGTGTTGGAAGAATAATATAATTATTTCAATGAAAACGATAGGCCTTATAGGTGGAATGTCATGGGAATCATCCGCTTTGTATTATCAATTGATCAATCAAAAAATTAAATCCCTCCTCGGCGGACATCACTCAGCAAAATGTATTCTTTACTCACTGGATTTTAGCGTCATAGCACATTTACAGCACCAAGGTGAATGGAACCAGCTATCAGACATCCTAATCGAAGCTGCTGTAAACTTAGAAAATGCTGGAGCCGATTTTATCGCCCTTTGTACCAACACGATGCATAAACTTGCACCGGACATCCAGTCCAACATAAGTGTGCCTTTTTTTCATATAAGTACTGCCACGGCCAAAGTGCTCGTAGATAATCAAATCAACACCGCTGCACTTTTAGGTACAAAATTTACCATGGAACAAAACTTCCTTAAAGATGAATTAGAAAAAGAGAGCCTTGCTACCATCATCATACCGGATGAAAACCAAAGGAATGATATACATCGGATTATCTATGATGAATTGGTGAAAGGAGAAATCAGGAATGAATCACGGCTCAGATACATCGAAATAATGGACCAACTGATTGAAAGTGGTGCGCAGGGCATTATTCTGGGATGTACGGAAATAGGTATGCTGGTCAAAAGTACAGATGTACCCTACACAATATTTGACACTACTACGATACACGCTGAAGCTTGTGCCTTGATGGCACTTGAAAACGAAACATTGGACTGGTTGAACAAATAGCAAAAGTGATATTTTATTTCGATAAAATGATGCAATTGTAAAACCCTACTACCAAATTATCTGTTATATTTGCGGAAAATTTCTCATAATTTTGTAATAATTGATTAAAAAAAATAAAATAATGAAATATAATTTTTATGCCGGTCCTGCTATCCTTCCAAAAGAAGTAATGAAGGAAGCTGCTGAAGCAGTAGTAGAATTTAAAGGAATGGGATTTTCATTACTTGAAATTTCTCATAGGTCTAAAGAATTTATTGCCGTTATGGACGAAGCTTGTGCTTTGGTCAAAGAGCTTTTGCATGTACCCGATGACTACGAAGTATTGTTTCTGGGTGGCGGAGCAAGTTTGCAATTTGCAATGGCACCTATGAATTTATTGGATGAAAGTATGAAAGCCGCATATACCGACACAGGAACTTGGGCCTCCAAAGCTATAAAGGATGGTAAATTGTATGGAAAAGTGGATGTGATCGCTTCTTCAAAGGATGCTAACTACTCGTATATTCCCAAAGGTTATGATATAGATCTTTCTTACAGATACCTTCATGTGACCAGTAACAACACCATTTTCGGAACCCAATACAAAAGTTTTCCTGAAACGACGGTACCATTAGTTTGTGATATGTCTTCTGATATTTTTAGTAGAACCATTGATGTATCTAAGTTTGATTTGATATACGCCGGAGCACAGAAAAATATGGGACCAGCCGGTACCACATTAGTAATTGTAAAAAAATCAGCTCTTGGAAAGGTAAGCAGACCAATTCCTGCTATGATGGACTATCTTAATCATATAGAAGCAGGATCAATGTACAACACTCCACCTGTATTTCCGGTGTTTGTGTCTATGCTGACACTAAGATGGATTAAGGAAAATGGTGGTGTATCTGCCATTCAAAAGAAAAATGAAGAGAAAGCTGACGCCTTGTACAATGAAATAGAAAGAAATCCATACTTTTATACACCTACAGCCCTGGAAGACAGGTCAAATATGAACGTGTGTTTTCTTCTGCATAACAAAGAAAAAGAAAAACAATTTCTTGATGCCTGTAAAATTGCCGGTTGCGCAGGTCTTGAAGGACACAGGTCAGTAGGAGGCTTCAGGGCATCCATATACAATGCTATGACTTTGGAAGGAGTTAATGTTTTGATTGACGTCATGAAGGATTTTGAGAAGTTAAATGGCTGATAAGCAATATTACATTGATATTGACGGATTGAAAATACCAGTCAAAATCATCATAGAAAAGAGGATGAGTACCCGTGTGGCTTTGGGTGGAACGCATGTTATATTGCGTATACCCAAAGCCATTTTATTTAAAACAAATATTGAAAAACATATTGATTGGGCTACCTCATGGCTCAAAGATTTGAAATACAAAAAACCGTCTGTTTTTGAAAGATACACTTTGAAAAAAGAGTATGTTCATAATCAGCAATTTCACATTGGTGGAAAAATTTTTACATTGCACATCACAGATTCTCAAAGGCAAAGCGGACTGATAAAGCTCCGTAAGGAAGATATCCTATTGATAGAACTCCCTTCAATGGGTCAATATGACAGACAAAAGCTGATAAAAGATTTGCTTATAAAATTTTCTCAAAATTATTTTCTGCCTGATATAATTAAAAAAGTAAACCATTTCAACGTTAAATACTTCAATAAGCCCATAAACGGCGTTCGTTTGAAATATAATAAATCCAATTGGGGAAGTTGTTCGACAGGAAAAAATTTAAATTTTTCAGTCAGGTTGTTTTTTGCTCCGGATGACGTCATTGATTATGTTGTCGTGCACGAACTAGCTCATCTCGTGGAAATGAATCATTCTGACCGCTTCTGGAGTATCGTTGAAAATATCATGCCTGATTATCCCGCAAAAGAACAAATTCTAAAGATCAACAACGGAAAGTTTGACTTTTAACTAAGAGTAGGTTTGAGCTTTTATCATTTGCCTCCAAGTGGTAAATTGAATTTTAGCCCACCTGTCGGAAAGGCAGCAAACCAGATTTATATTTTTCGCCGTACCGCGTCAAACTAAGCTTGCGCTTACGGCTTAGTTCAGTATTCGCTGGATGCTTGACTGAATGATGCGAAGTTAAATCGTGATACGAAATCACGATTTAACCCGCTACCCTAGCCTGCCAAGGCACGTAGGCAGGCTGATTCCCGATAGAGCCTGTCAAGCTAAGCTTGAGGCGACCCGGGCTATTCACATTTGATTGGATGGGTGACTTTGGCAGTTCCTTTGCTTCGACTAAGTGTTACAGTGAGTATTTCGGCAAACTCAATAACCACCTGTCGAACATTTCGACAAGCACAATGCATCACTGCTCAGAACAACGCTTTGTTGAGTAAAGTATTTTACTCAACAAAGCGTCATAGACGAGACCATTCAGTTACTTTGTCCAAAATAAAATTCTCTCATTTTCGCTCATACATAAAAATATAATCATAGCTTTAATACGTGTTATTACTTTTATTTGTAAAATAATTTTAAAAAAAGTATTAAAAAATTACCTACGTATATATATATCTATATATGTTTGCATTTATATATGAACAGTTGTTCTTATAATTATAGATTTTACGTTATTAATCATTAAAGTCAAACAGAAAATGAAATTCAACCCGACAAAATTTATTTGGAGTCTGATGATTGTATTTGGAAGTATTGCATCTTTCAAAGCACAGGATGTGACAACTGAAGACCACTCGTACAAACCTCTAACTTTGAAGCTAAATGATAGTGGATCGAAATACATTCGCTTCATCACATGGCATCAGTTCTGGATTACAGCTACACAAAACAATCCCGGCACACGCGATGTAAATGGACAACCCATAGACGGTACTAATAACTCAAGTCAATGGTCTACGGATATTGCGCTCAGGAGATCAAGGTTTTTGGCAGTTGCACAGATTTCACCCAGATTTTTGATATTGTCACACTGGGGTATCAATAATCAATCTTTTATCAATGGCGGTACGGCTCCTAATGGACCAAATCCTACCACCACACCAAGTAATCAAGGCAAAAAGCCTGCTTTCTTTTTACATGATGCATGGACAGAGTACAGAATTATACCAACTAAGCTATATGTGGGTGTAGGACTCCATTACTGGAATGGTGTAAGTCGTATGTCAAGTCACTCTACCCTTAATTTTATGCCTGTAGATGCTCCTATATTTAACTGGTCAAATATAGAAGCTACTGATCAGTTTGCCAGACAATTTGGTATCTATGCCAAAGGTCAATTAGGAAAGTTGGATTATCGGGTGGCACTCAACAAACCCTTCGTCAATGGTACAGTACCATCGGCGGTGCCGAAAAATGGAATTGCTGTCAATGTGACTAATGAAAACTATGCAACTGCCGGTTATTTTAGTTTTATGTTGAAGGACAAAGAATCCAATGTGTTACCTTTTTATGCAGGATCGTACTATGGTGGCAAAGATATATTTAATATAGGCGTTGGATTTTACAATCATAAAGGAGCATCTCTTGTAAAAACAAATACCGATTCCACTTTTCAAAACCAATTGGCTTTGGGTGCAGATGTATTTATAGATAAACCGATAGATAAAGCTAAAGGTACTGCAATATCTATTATGGGAACATTGTATTATCTCAATTATGGTGACAATTATGTTAGAAATATTGGAATACTTAATGAACATGTCAATGCTGTACCCACAACTATGAGCTTTGCCGGCAGTGGCAATACTCAACCTACCATAGGAACTGGCTTCATTGGGTATCTTCAAGCTGGATATATGCTGCCAAAAATGAAAGATGGAACATCGTTCATGCCATATGTTACAGCTACTTATAAAGATTTTGAAAGGTTAAAAGACCCAAGTTTTCAATGGGCTGCGGGCCTTAATTACATTATTAGTGGTCATAATGCAAAATTGACCCTCGAATACGCAACCCGACCAATATACATTTCCAATGCTGCCAACGAAGTGGTAAGAAATGGGACAAAAGGTCAGCTTATATTGCAATCAGTCATTTTCTTATAATATTTTTAAATCACCAAATCATTAAATTATGTCAAATAAAAATCTCAAAGATTACTGGAATCGTAATCTTACCTACCTTGTGGTACTACTTAGTATCTGGTTTCTTTGCTCATACGGAGCAGGCATCCTTTTTAAAGATTCGCTTGATGAAATCAGAGTAGGCGGATATAAACTAGGTTTCTGGTTTGCTCAGCAAGGATCGATGTACATCTTCTGCATCCTGATATTTGTGTACGTTTGGCTTATGAATAAGCTAGATAAAGAATATGACGTAGACGAAAAATAATCTAAAAAAACAATTCATTAAACCATTAAAAATTTAAAATCATGGACGTTAAAATGTGGACCTACATCATTGTAGGATTAAGTTTCGCACTATATATTGGTATTGCTATCTGGTCAAGAGCCGGATCTACCAAAGAATTTTACGTAGCTGGTGGTGGTGTATCCCCATTAGCAAATGGTATGGCTACAGCTGCCGACTGGATGTCTGCTGCATCATTTATCTCAATGGCAGGAATTATATCCTTTGCAGGTTATGATGGAGCTGTATATCTCATGGGATGGACTGGAGGATATGTGCTTTTGGCATTACTGCTTGCTCCTTACCTTAGGAAATTCGGTAAGTTTACAGTACCTGACTTTATCGGGGACAGATATTATTCCAATACTGCAAGGACAGTAGCCATCATCTGCGCTTTGATCGTTTCATTTACATATGTGGCAGGTCAAATGCGTGGTGTAGGAGTGGTATTTTCCAGATTCCTGGAAGTAAGTATCGAGATGGGTGTAGTGATAGGTATGATCATCGTATTGTTTTATGCAGTTTTGGGTGGCATGAAAGGGATCACTTATACTCAAGTAGCACAATATTGTGTTTTGATATTTGCTTATATGGTACCGGCCATTTTTATTTCATTGGCATTGACAGACAACGTTTTCCCGCAATTGGGATTCGGTGCTAAGCTGACCGATGGATCAGGCATGTACTTACTTGATAAGTTGGATGGGCTCAATCAGGAGCTTGGATTTGCTGCATACACAGATGGCACAAAAACCACCATGGATGTATTTGCGATTACCTTTGCCTTGATGGTAGGTACAGCGGGACTTCCTCACGTCATTGTAAGATTTTTTACTGTACCTAAAGTAAAAGATGCCCGTCAATCAGCTGGTTATGCATTAATATTTATTGCTATACTATATACTACGGCACCTGCAGTAGCAGCCTTTGCAAGAACCAACATGATCAACACTGTAAGTAATAAAGAATACAGCTCTATGCCAGAATGGTTCAAAAAGTGGGAAACTACTAAGTTGATCAAGTTTGAAGATAAAAATGGAGACGGTAAGATACAATACGTAAAAGATAAAGCAACTAACGAACTCACCGTGGACAACGACATCATGGTATTGGCCAATCCTGAGATCGCAGGACTGCCAAACCGGGTGGTTGCATTG
The DNA here is from genome assembly GCA_016718205.1 of Saprospiraceae bacterium. GTDB lineage: Bacteria > Bacteroidota > Bacteroidia > Chitinophagales > Saprospiraceae > OLB9. The sequence continues at coordinate 198,655 of JADKEB010000010.1, read as the reverse complement.
GTTGCCGCAGGTGGTTTGGCAGCGGCATTATCAACGGCTGCCGGATTACTATTAGTTATATCCACTTCTATTTCTCATGATTTATTGAAAAAACAATTGAACCCTAATATTTCTGAGAAAAATGAATTATTGGCAGCAAGATTATCAGCAGCTGCAGCTGTCATTGTAGCTGGATATTTTGGTATCAATCCTCCGGGGTTTGTGGCAGCAGTTGTTGCGTTAGCATTCGGACTGGCAGCCGCATCCTTCTTTCCAGCCATCATCATGGGTATCTTTTATAAACGAATGAACATGCAAGGCGCCGTAGCCGGAATGATAGTCGGTATCACCTTGATGATATTCTATATGTTGAAATTCAAATTTGGTATGTTTGATGGTGGCAAAGATGCAGTGGAAGGACTGAAAAGTGCCTGGTGGCTAGGCATCTCTCCTGAAGGTTTCGGTACTGTCGCCATGCTGGCCAATTTTATAGTGGCTATCGCAGTCAGTGCTATAACTCCAGCACCTCCAGCTCATGTACAACAAATAGTAGAAGACATCAGAATCCCTAGAGGTGCCGGAGAGGCACATGCCCATTAAGATTTGTTAATTTTCATATACGACCGGGACCAATTTCCATTCATATTGTTTTGATTGTTTTTTCGCTCAGGATGCTTCCGGTCGCCTTTTTACAGAACTCAAGGATAGTCGTCAGAACCTAATTCTGGCGACTATTTTTATTCATATAATTTTTATATTTTTGCCTTATATTTTCTCATTTAGCCTATGAGTTTTTTCATTTAATTCTTCACTTTCGCACTTTAACGAATTAACCAATTCAAGAAATCAACATATTAAACCATGAACCCAACCCTTTCAAATATTTTTGTAGTCGTATATGCTGCCTTGACACTCATAGGTCGTATCATGTTGGAGCCACAGTTGCAAGGACAATATCTCATCTCGATAGGAATGGGTGCTTTTGCTTTACTGTTTTTATGGGCTTTGATCCGCAGTGGTTTTTTGCGACCCACGATTTTGGGCTTGGATAAGTATGGACCTAAGAAGTGACCGTGATTTTATATATATTTTGTATATTTTGTAAATTTGTTCAATATGTTGAGGTCGATCCAATTTGCTTTTTCTGAAATTTGCTGAAGGATCATACCTTGAATCTCAGAATCAATATGTTTTCAAAAATCTAAAAAATTGTCAAATGAAAAAGTGTTTTGTTGTTTTGTTGACTGTAGTTGTAACTTATTGTGCATCAAGTCAAAATTCATCAATGTCAAAAGTAGAATATGCCATAATTGCAGAAGGGAAAGATACTATTATTCCTGATTTACATATCACTTGCTTTAATAAGTATTTTAATCAAGATTATTTGTCACCTGATTTTCGATCACGGTACAATCTAAATACCAAAGAACTATATAAGAAGAAAATGCTTGTGGAGATATTTAGAAATGACATAAATAAAAAAGGCTTTGATAAAATAGAATTGATTAAAGTGGTAGAAAATAATGAATCAATTATTGTAGAATATAAACATATAAACTCTGATAGAACCAACGATGAATTAAATCTTTGTGCTTTCATTATCATCCAATTACCAAAGTCAAAGAAACAAATAAAATTTATAGCTGACGGTATTGAATTAAGTCATGCAAAGGATATTTATATAGACAAGTAGTTAAATCTTAACATCATATCAGCATGCTCCAAAAAAGAAGAGAATCCAGATGGGCTGTTTTTATCATTGGGTTAGTATTGATCAACTTTCCCCTACTCTCCATATTCAACAAAAGTGAATTCATTTTTGGTGTACCACTGACTTATTTTTATTTATTTTCACTTTGGATGAGTATGATTATATTTACTTACATCATGACCTTAAAACAAAAATAAATGGGTACAGGATGGGTGATATTAGTTTCTTTGCTTTATTTGGTGTTATTGTTTTTGATAGCACTTCGTGGTCATCGTTTGGCCAAAGCAGGAAAAAGTATAGTCAACAATCCCTATGTCTATGCATTGTCTTTGACAGTGTACTGTACGGTATGGACATTCTATGGCAGTGTAGGTAGGGCTACTCAGACGGGCTTGGGCTTTGCAGCTGTTTATTTAGGTCCAGCGTTGTTGGCACCTGTGTGGTACATGGTGATGAGAAAAATCATTTTGGTATCCAAACAATTAAGAATTACATCCATAGCTGACTTTATTTCATCCCGATATGGCAAAAGTACCTTCTTGGGTATGCTGACCACGGTAATCCTTGTCTTTGGCATCATACCCTATATCAGTATTCAACTCAAAGCGATTGGTATAAGTTTTGATCTCATCACACAAACCGATGTCAAAGACTCATTCTGGGACTCATCAGCATTTTACAGGGATAAAGTCAATTATTTTACCATTTTATTGGCCGTATTTACTATACTCTTTGGAACCAGAAGCCTCGACCCTAACGAAAGACATGAAGGGCTCATAGCTGCAATAGCCTTTGAATCCATCATTAAGTTAGTTGCATTTTTGGCGGCTGGTATATTTGTAGTATATTTTGTATTTGATGGCATGTCTGATATTTTTATAAAAGCAGTATCTCATGACGAGACTGCCAAACTACTGACTTTAAATACATCAGAAACTGCAAAGACTAGTTGGTTTTGGGTATTGATATTGTCGGCTGTTTCAGTTATGTTTTTACCCAGGCAGTTTCACGTATCGGTTGTTGAAAATACCAATATTTCTTATGTAAGACAAGCTTCGTGGCTTTTTCCATTATACCTTTTTTTGATTTGTATTTTTGTTTTGCCCATTGCTATTGGTGGTATGTTGGTTTTGCCGGAATCATCAGATCCGGATATGTTTGTACTTAGTTTGCCTATGCATTATGGCCAAGGATGGTTAGCTCTTTTAGTGTATATTGGAGGATTCTCGGCAGCTGCCAGCATGGTAGTGGTATCAGTAATCTCGCTGAGTATCATGGTATCCAATAATTTGTTGATGCCTTTACTTCTGAAAACCAGAACTGCCTCAGTAGATGGTTTTGCATTATTGTCAGTGCGATTGTTATATATCAGACGGGTAGTGATTGTGGTTATCATGTTTTTGGCGTTCGGATTTTACAAATCAGTTAGTAGTAGCTTTCCATTGGTTTCGATCGGTTTGATTTCCTTCGCAGCAATTCTTCAGCTGGCTCCGGCTATCATAGGTGGGTTGTTCTGGTCCAGGGCAAATGAAAAAGGAGCTACTGCCGGACTTATGGCTGGATTCTTTATATGGTTTGTATGCCTCTCGCTTCCGACCTTAGCTGAAGCGGGGATATTAAACCAATCATTGATCTCAGAAGGATACTTTGGGATAGCTGCATTCAAACCTTATGGTTTATTTGGATTGGAAAATGTAGATTCAATATCCAATGCTTGTATCTGGAGTATGATTTTCAATATAGGGCTATTTGTTGTCATTTCTATAATGACCACACAGGAAGTGGAAGAATTAGCCCAAGCAGATATGTACGTCAATATAGAAAAGTATTCAACTTTACCAGATAAAGAAATACTCAAAAAGGAAGCTTCTGTCCAAAAACTAAAGCAGCTTTTGGTCAGGTATTTAGGCGCCAACAAAGCAAGAAGCCAACTTCATAATTTTCAGGGAAAACTATCATCTTCGCAGGATGATCAGGCAAGCCAGGAATTTATCCAATACATTGAAAAAATCTTGACAGGAGCATTTGGCACTGCTTCTGCAAAACTATTGCTTAGTGAAGATATACGTCAACAACATATCTCAATTGAACAACTCAACGAAATCATCAACCAAACCAAAGAAATTCTTGAATATAGTCATGCATTGGAAGAAAAAACTGAAGAGCTCACTCAAACAACCAATGAACTGGCAGCTTTAAATAATCGGTTGCAAGAATTGGATATGATGAAAGCCGAATTTATATCCACTGTAACCCATGAATTAAGAACTCCTATCACTACCATCAGGTCTTTTTCTCAGATATTAAAGGCCAGGGAAAATATTGATCCTAAGCAAAAGTCAGAGTTTTTGTCCATCATCCTTAAAGAATGTGACCGTATAGCGAGACTGATTAACCAGGTACTCGAGGTAGAAAAACTGGAGTCAGTCACTTCATCGGATGAAGGCAATTCCAATGTTCATAATATCGCAACATTGGCATTAAAAAGGTTACAACCTATCGCAGATGAAAGAAATGCTATATTGATTTATGAGAATGATCATCAAGATATTGATATCCCTTTAAGTGAAGATAAACTCCTGCAAGTATTGCTTAATCTGCTATCGAATGCCCTGAAATTTTGTGCTCACGAAAATGGAATTGTAAAAGTATCAGTCCAGCATCATATTGAAAGTACCAAAACTATGATCAGTATCTACAACAATGGGCAGCATATTCCGGATGAATTCCAAAACAGAATTTTCGAGAAATTCACCCAAGTGAAAGATGGCAATCTGGCAAAACCTGATGGAAGTGGTTTGGGCTTGTACATCACTAAAAAATTTGTAGAACAAGGTAAGGGAAAGATCAATTTTTCTTCAAATGTTCACCAAGGCACTACTTTTACGATCGAGTTTTGATAATATTTTTGCTTACACTTTATTGTTACGAATATTTAAGTAATTTTATCCCTTATTTAAAACACAACATTTTGTAATAATGGCAAATAAAAAAGTATTGATTGTAGATGATGAACCCAATATCGTATTGGCTTTGAGGATGTTACTTGAAGACGAAGGGTATGATATTGAGTATTGTTATGATGGTATTACTGGTATTGAAAATTTAGATGGATTTAGACCTGACTTAGTGCTACTTGATGTGATGATGCCCGGAATTGACGGATTTACTTTGGCTAAATATATACGTGGTAAAAATCATTTAGACCATACCAATATCATATTCCTTACGGCAAAAGGTACCAAGGATGATAAAATGGAAGGATATGATTCCGGAGCAGAATACTATATTGTCAAGCCTTTTGACAATGATGCCGTTTTGGAGAAGGTGAAAGAGTTGCTGTCTTAGATTTTTTTTGTGTAGATATAAAAAGTCTAATGATAAATGTGCCGTTATATTAATTAGGTTGAAAAGAGAAAATATTTTCCCACTTAAATAATTATAAAAGAATCAGCATGGGACATTTCGATTAACAATTAATTTTATTACCTAAAAATCAAAAATGAATTTCCTATTCCAGACCAAAATTACTGCAAAATAAGGCACTACGTTTATTTTTGACTTCGCACCATACCGTGTGCAGCTCTTCTGTAGCGATGCTACAGCTAAAGCTGCACACAGTATGATTTGTCGTCAAAAATGCTTATTTTATTGTACTTTGGATCTTCATAACGGAACTCATTATAGATATTTAGGTATTATTTAAAAAAAATAGATTTTATTACATCTATTAATCTATATATTTATATATTTGCAGAATCATTAAATTATTAAGCCATGACATTACAAATAAAAAGTTTAGAGCAATATCAAGAAGCATACAAAAATAGTGTCGAGAATCCTGAAGGCTTCTGGGCAGAACAAGCTGAAACATTTACCTGGTTTGAAAAGTGGCACACAGTGCTTCACCATGACTTTGTTACTCCTGATGTAAGATGGTTTGAAGGAGGAAAACTCAATATCACGGTCAATTGTCTTGACAGACATATAGCAACAAAAGGTGACCAAACAGCCATCATATGGGAAGCCAATGAAGCATTTGAACCATCAAAACGCTACACATATAAGCAGCTTTTGGCAGAGGTCAATAAATGTGCCAATACGCTAAAAGCTCAGGGAGTCAAGAAAGGAGATAGGATATGTTTCTATATGCCTATGATTCCAGAAGTGGCCATTGCCATGTTGGCTTGTGCACGTATTGGGGCTATACATTCAGTCGTTTTTGCAGGATTCTCAGCGAATGCATTGGCAGACAGAATCAAAGATGCTGAATGTAAAATGGTCATTTGCTCCGATTATAATAGACGAGGACCCAAAAATATTCCTGTCAAAGATGTTGTGGATGAAGCGATATCTATGGGTTGTGCTTCTGTAGAAAAAGTATTGGTATATAAAACAACAGGTGGAAAAGTCAATTGGAATTCAAATATTGATATCTGGTGGCATGAAACAGTAGATACGATGAGTGATCAGTGTGAACCTGAAGTGATGGATGCCGAGGATATGCTTTTCATACTTTATACATCTGGATCAACAGGCAAACCTAAAGGTGTAGTACATACCTGTGGTGGATATATGGTGTACACTTGTTATTCTTTCAAAAATGTATTTCAATATCAGGATGGCGACATATACTGGTGTACGGCAGACGTAGGCTGGATTACCGGTCATTCCTATATCCTTTATGGACCTTTGTTGGCAGGTGCTACTACTATGATGTTTGAAGGTGTACCTGGTCACCCTGATGCTGGCAGGTTCTGGCATGTGTGCGAAAAACATAGAGTCAATCAATTTTATACTGCTCCTACAGCGATCAGAGCGTTGATGGCGGCAGGATGGCATGAACCTGAAAAATATGACCTGAGTTATCTTAAAGTCATTGGTTCCGTAGGTGAACCCATCAATGAAGAAGCCTGGCATTGGTATGATGAAAAAGTGGGTCGTGGTCATGCTCCAATTGTAGATACCTGGTGGCAGACTGAGACAGGTGGGATTCTGATTACACCACTTCCAGGCATAACAGATACTAAACCTTGTTTTGCGTCCTACCCTTTACCCGGTGTGCAACCTGTATTACTGGATGCCAATGGAGTAGAGTTGGAAGGCAACAATGTGGAAGGTTTGTTGTGCGTCAAGTTTCCATGGCCATCTATATTGAGAACCACTTATGGAGATCACGAAAGATGCAGGACTAACTACTTTGCAGCCTTTAAAAATTATTATTTCACCGGCGATGGTGCCAAACGGGATGAGGATGGCAGATATCGGATCATCGGAAGGGTTGATGATGTGATCAATGTATCCGGCCACAGAATAGGAACAGCGGAAGTAGAAGATGCCATCGATCAGCATTCAGGTGTTGTGGAATCAGCAGTAGTTGGATACCCGCATGACATCAAAGGTCAAGGTATTTATGCTTATGTCAAACCTCATCATGAGGTAGTAGATGCCGAGCATTTCAGAAGAGAAATTCTTGCCGTCGTCACCAAACATATAGGACCGATCGCAAAACCTGACAAAATTCAAATTGTCACCCAATTGCCAAAGACCAGATCCGGAAAGATCATGAGGCGAATACTAAGAAAAATAGCAGAAGGCCAAACCGATCAATTGGGTGACACATCAACTTTACTCAATCCTGAATGTGTAGAAGAGTTGAAAGCCGGTGCTTTAGAATAATCAGGCTTTTCCTCCGAGATGAAATGAAGGCAGATGATTTGGTGATCGAGTGATGTGGAGTAAAATCGGCATTTTTCATCGTTCAGTTTTTCGTATCGTTCAATATTTAGTTGTTCGATTAGTTCATCTTTGGATTTTTCAAATCATTCAATAATCGTTATTCTTAATTCGTCATTATCCATGTCTTATCCAATCAAATACAACCAAAGTATCTCTGAAAAAGAAGATTTCTGGTTATTAGAAGCTCAGAAAATAGATTGGTTTACCTTTCCGGAAACCATCTTAAGCACCGACGATGACAATCTGTATGGTTGGTACAAAGGCGGAAAATTAAATACATGCTACCTGGCTTTGGACAAACATGTAGATTCAGGTCGAGGCCAACAAACAGCTTTGATATATGATTCACCGGTGACGGGCACCAAAAAACAATTTACTTATGATCAACTTTTGCAGGAAGTGCGTCTTTTTGCAGGTGTCTTGAAAGGTAAGGGTGTTCAAAAAGGGGATACTATTGTCATTTACATGCCTATGGTACCGGAAGCAGTGATAGCTATGTTGGCGTGTGCACGTATTGGAGCTGTTCATTCTGTAGTTTTTGGTGGTTTTGCAGCCCATGAGCTCGCTATCAGAATCAATGATGCCCGGCCAAAATATATATTGATGGCAAGTGGTGGAAAGGAAATCGACAAAATAATACCCTATAAGCCAATAGTCGAAGCAGCTTTGCATGAAGCATATTTCAAGCCTGATGGTTGTATCGTTTTGCAAAGGGATTTTGTTCCTTGTGAGATGAAGTCCGGATATGATCATGACTGGCAAGAGCTTATGAGATCAGCAGAGCCGGAGGATTATGTCATCATGGATGCTACTGATCCATTATATATATTGTATACATCAGGTACTACAGGAGCACCTAAAGGTATCGTAAGAGATAATGGAGGCCATGCAGTGGCCTTAAATAGTAGTATGGAGTATGTGTATAACGCATCACCGGAAGATGTGTATTGGGCTGCTTCTGATATAGGATGGGTAGTCGGACATTCTTACATCGTTTATGCTCCACTGATAAGAGGATGTACCACTATTGTTTTTGAAGGAAAACCTATCAAGACACCAGATGCAGGTGCTTTTTGGAGAGTGATTGAAGAATATAAAGTCAATGTTTTTTTTACTGCACCTACAGCAATCAGAGCTATAAAGAAAGAAGATTTTGATGGAGAATTATTTAAAAAATATGATCTTTCATCATTAAAATATCTTTTTCTGGCTGGCGAACGTACTGATGTGGCGACTTATGACTGGGTGTCTAATCTATTGAATCGTCCGGTCATTGACCATTGGTGGCAAACTGAATCGGGATATCCTATGCTGGCAAATTTGGCTGGTGTTGGACTTATACCTGTCAAGCCTGGCTCGGCCGGAAAACCTTACTTTGGTTTTGATATCCGAATCATTTCGCAGGACCACGATTTCATGCCACCCAATCAGGAAGGAGCCGTTGTCATCAAACTGCCATTACCTCCAGGATGTTTGCCGGGATTATGGAATGACAATGAAAGATATGTAAAATCATACCTGACTGAATATCCGGGATATTATTTTTCAGGTGATGGTGGATATCGTGATGATGATGGCTATATCTTTATCACAGGAAGGATAGATGATGTCATCAATGTGGCGGGGCACCGACTATCCACAAGTGAAATGGAAGAGATTGTTGCAGGTCATTATGCGGTTGCCGAATGCGCCGTAGTAGGCTGCTATGATGAGATGAAAGGGCAGTTGCCTGTAGGTTTTGTGGTCTTAAAACACAGTTTTGATAAGGATGGAGATCAGATTAAATCAGAATTGGTAGCCAAGGTTAGGGATACAATTGGCGCTGTAGCAGCATTCAAAACAGTCCACTTTGTAGAGCGATTACCCAAAACGCGGTCAGGCAAAATCCTTAGAAAAATAATACGCGCCATAGCAGATGATGTACCATTTCAGGTACCTTCGACTATAGAAGACATCACGGTTTTGGAGGAGATCAAATGGGAGCTGGCCAATAAATAACTAGCTATTTACGTACTAACGTTTGACAACAGCTGTTCCCATCTTCTCCAGTCATTCTTAAAGATCCCAATTGGCGATCCCTAAAATTGTTTCTTACCATTTCAAGGAAAACTTCCTTGTTAGAGTATGTTTAAACTTTTATCATTTGGCTCCAAGTGGCAAATTTTATTTTAGCCAGCGTTATATTTTTCGCCGTACCGCGTCAAGCTACGCTTGAACTTCCGGCTATATTCAGTATTCGCTGCGAGCAGCTGCTCGCAGTTCCTTCTTTATTGAGTAAAGTATTTTACTCAATTCTCGTCACAGACGAGACCATTCAGTCATCTTGTCCAAAATTAAATTTCCTCACTTTCGCTCAAACATAAAAATTTAAACATACTCTTAGCTGTGATGCTGTCGATGCATTTATTCTTTAGGGTATCCATGGGATTGATCGGAAACCTGATATTTTCCAAGATGGTATGAGATAGTACAAGTACTCCATTACGCTGAGTTGTAATTGGCCGGTTGAAACTTCCTTTTTAACTTATTATACTCAAAATAAATTGGTTTGCGAAAAATAACTTAACCCACATTGATTTAGAGTAAGAACGAAGTGAAGCTTGTCTTTAAAGTGATTTATGTATAATCAGGACATTTATCGTCTTTATAATGAAGATATATTTTTTTTCAAAAAAAGATATTCGTTGCTAAATCTTGACAAAGTACCAGACCTGAACAGTCACCTATTTTCCCAAATGAAAAATACTGAAGTTCAGGAAAAATAAACAGCCTGAAAAATCCATGTTGGTACCTTTTGGTTTAAGGCATCATCTCAAATTTAAATTTGAGATGATGCCTTATCCATTCAAGATAATATGAAGTATTTAAAATAAATACGAATCATACTCTTGCGATCTTCTTTTGTGTCATTAATGATACAATGATTAAAGTAATCACGGCCAGCGGAATGGAGATAATACCCGGATTATCAAGTGGTATTGGTGCATCTTTAGGTATCAATCCGTATTTTTCATACATGGTTGGAGAAAATAAAATGATAACAACAGATGAAATGATACCCACTACGATAGAGGATGATATACCCTCTGCGGTCGTCTTTTTCCAGAAAAGCAGAAACAATATGGCCGGGAGATTGGCCGAAGCGGCCACTGCAAATGCCAGTCCTACAAGAAATGATACATTCATGCCTTTGAACAGTATACCCAGTAAAATGGCAAAAATACCTACACAGATCGCAGAGATTTTTCCGATCCTTACTTTGCGCTCGTCGGTCATTTTGACTTCCATATACTTATCAATAAAGTCATGAGCAATAGCACCTGAAGAAGCTACTATTAGTCCTGCAACAGTTCCTAATACGGTAGCAAAAGCAATAGCTGAAATTATAGAAAAAATACCTATACCAAAAGATTTTGCCAACAGTGGGCCTGACATATTGCTGCTTTCTACATCCAAAACTCCATTGATCATAGAACCTAAACCCATAAATAATGTAAGTATATAGAAAAAGCCAATCACGGCAATGGCTACTATAGTGGATTTCCTGGCATCTCTTTGACTTGGAACAGTATAGTATCGGATTAAAATGTGGGGTAATGCTGATGTCCCTAAAAACAAAGCCAGCATCAATGATACAAAATTTAACTTATCCCAAATGCTGGCTCCGGCTTCATTGGTGATTTTTAACAATAATCCAGGTTTTAATACATCTTTTCCTGCAGTAGGGTTTTGATACCATACAGTCATATTGTTTTCACCGTCTTTGAAAGTCTTTTTAGTAAATCGAACTACTTCACTGTTTTCAATCGTTTTGAGAAATTCAAATGGACCAACAGGACCTGTTTGATCTACTTCTTTTCCATCTACCACGATTTTGCTGAGATGGCCTACCTGATAAAACTTTTTGTCTGATTTTGGCGCTCCATTGTACAATTTTTCACCATCAGGTCCGATACTTGTGTAAATCATTTCATCGAGTGTGAACTTATCATTTTTTGAGTTGAGTTTATACCACCCATTAGTATTTTCATTTTCGACAAACGCAAATACATTTTTATCCACTTCTTTTGTAGTTTTCACCACGTATGAAGAATCAGGTGAACTCAGTACGTTATCCTGGCTGACTTGTACATCCAATTTTGAAAATTGATGGTAATCTTTTGTTGGATTTAGATTCAAACCGTTTCTCAAAATATATATCGTCAATATTGTTGAAAATATCACCAGTAAAGCTCCTTTTATAAACTGTACATAGGTAGTCGATGTCATACCTGCTGTAGCCACAATAATAATAACGATTGAACCCACTATAAGCACACCCATCCAATGTGGCAACCCCAAAAGCGGAACCACCAGGTCTCCTGCACCTACCATCTGAGGAATGAGATAAAATATAGAAACGATTAAAGTGCTTATTGATGCCGTCAGTTTTATGGATTTAGAATTGAATTTAGAATCCAGGGCATCAGTAAAAGTATATTTACCCAATTTTTTTAAAGGTTCTGCCACCAAAAACAGAGCAACTACCCAGCCAGCCAGATAGCCTATAGAATATAAAAATCCGTCATAACCAGAAAAAGCAATCATGCCACTGATTCCCAAAAAAGATGCTGCTGACAGGTAATCACCTGCAAATGCGACTCCATTGACACCCCAGTGTATTTTTCCTCCTGCAGCATAATAGCTGGAAGCTGATTTTGTTTTCCTTGCAAAATAGAAGGACAATGCTAATACCAATCCTACGATAAACATGAAAATTATAATAGCAATATTTGAAATTTCGTATATCATGATTCAACGATTTTTAAGAGTTTTGATTTAATTCATTTTCCATACGGGTGCATATAGAGTTATATATAAATCCCATAATGATGGCTAAAATAATCAGCCCTAAGCCATATACCACAGCCAGGTTTTGACCACCTATAAATTCAAGTCCCATCCATTCAGGTTTGGTCAACCCGATAATAACAAATCCTGAATAAATAAAAGTGTAAATAAAAAATAGCAATACCCCTAATTTTGCTTTCTTTGGTGCGGCATGATCAATGCCTAAAGTTGGTTTATTTTCGTGAAGCATAATTTAAAAAATTTGGTAAATTAAGTATAAAATTTTCATTCCTTAAGACAATAAAACGACGAATTTAGTATTAAATCTTTAATTAGCAAATTAATTTATTTTGTTTTTCAATATAGCTTTATAAATATTACTTTTGTTATAAAAGTGGAAATAATCCAGAAGATGATACTTGCATTTTATGAATAAAGGCAGTTATAGATGAGAATCCAATATTGTTCGGATTTACATTTGGAGTTTGACGGCAATCTTCCATATTTGAACCAAAACCCATGGGTGGTCGGTGGTGAAATACTCATTTTGTCTGGAGATATTGTTCCATTGCATGAAAAATATCTGAATCATCCCTTTTTTGACAAAATTTCACAGCTATATGAAATCGTTTTTTGGTTGCCGGGAAATCATGAGTACTACCACAAAGATATGATGGAGTTTCCATTGTCTATGAATTTGAAAGTACGCGACAATATTTTTATTGTCAACCATATAAACTTTATCTATAATGATGTCCATTTTATATTTTCTACTTTGTGGTCAAATATTGGAAAGGAAAATGAACAAATAATCGAGCGATATATACCGGATTTCAGAAATATTCAAATCAATGGTAAGAGCTTAAGGTGGCTGATTGTAACAAATTGCATGCTGACAGTTTACATTTTATCAAAAAAAGCCTGAATGATTTTCCATCTTTGCCTATTGTGGTGGTCACCCATCATCTGCCATCAGGAAAGTGTAGTTCACCCGCTCACAGACATAGTGTTTTGAATGAAGCCTTTTCCACCGAATTATCCGATTTCATCCATGACTGTGGTGCATTGTTTTGGTTATATGGGCACAGTCATTATAATCAAAAGCCTTTACAAATAGGTAAAACAATACTATTGACCAATCAGTTGGGAAATGTACTGCAAAATGAACACTCCGATTATAACCCTAAAGCTTACATAAGCGTTTAAATGTGTCGTTAAGTTTATTTAAAGCTGCAACAATTTTAAGCACTCTACCCTCACGTTTCATATTGTATAATCCTGCTTTTCAAAATTTTTGAGGATTCAAAGCTAAAGTTTAATTCTGAAATCAGTAGCGATTTTATTCTGCATCATTTCAATCACCTGCAATAATCTTCTGATATGCAAAATTTCAGATTCTGTAAAATTTTTTGGGAGGAGATGATTACTTGGAGATATACTGTTTTGGATAGCTTCAATTTGAGTTCTGAACCGCAATTTAAACAAATAGTTGTAAGTATATTTAAATTCAGCATAGGTTTCAAAAGATATGATTTCTTTATCTTTGATGGATTCTAATCGTTCTAAAGTATGGGTTAGCGAAATATGATGTTGTAAACTGTATGTGCGGGCAAACATGGTCATAATACTCATTGCTGACTTAATGTCAATAGGTCCCAGCTTTTGCGGATGGATATGCCCTGAAGGGATTGTAGGTAACTTGACATTGTATGTATGGTAAGCAAGATGATAAAAAAATGTTTCATTTTGTCTTATGATTGGCTCTAATTGTGTTCTGAGGGTATCTACTATCTCAAGGTCACCATACACCCCACGAATATCAAAAAATATGGATGCTTCCAGAATGTTTGCGGGTTCTGGTGTTGTGATCCATTGTGTGAAATATTGAACCCATTTAGAATAGGGTTGCGTCCAATGAGTGTTTTTAGCCATGATGTTCCCTCTACAGTAAGTGTATCCAATTTCATTTAATGCATCACATATATAATGGCCTAGTTGATCAAAATAATATTTGGCATTCTGTAGTTTTTCTTCAGGCATATCTTCAAAAATAATGGCATTATCCTGATCGGTGAGTAACGTTTCTTCTTTTCGTCCTTCGCTACCCATACATATAAACACAAAGTTTGCAGGAGGTTTACCCAATTTTATAAACCCATTATCGATAATTTTTCTTACTACTGCATCTGAAAAGGCAGTAGTCATATCAGTAATATAATTGGGTGAAATATCACTTAGTATCAATGGAGCGATAAATTTAATAAGTGATTGCCGAGCTGTGAATAGGTCCTGGATCGAATTTGAATTTTGCACCAAACTCAAGTGATGCGAAAGAGAATATTTTAGTTGTCTGAGAAGATGATTGAGATTGACAATACCTTTCCAATCACCGGAACCGGATTTAACAGGTATATGGTTGATTTGATTTAATTCCCCCATAGAAAAAGCTTCATTTACACTTGCGTTTTCTGAGATACTAATTACAGGGGCACTCATCACCAGATATATAGGATTGTCCATTTTGAGTTTGAGCGACAAAATCCTTTTTTGAATATCTGTCTTGGTTACTATGCCCAAAACTTGTGTATTATTCTTCACTATCAGTAGCGATTCAGTATTGCTCTTGGCCATTTTTTGTATAGCTTCATCTAAAGTAGCATCCATATCAATACTGTAGATTTCTTCAATGTAGCCTAATACTTTTTGATCCATCAAAAACGAAGAAAACTGCAGAGCATTGATCTGCTCCAGCCATTCATTTTTTTCTGTTTCAGCACCACTTACATCTTCAATCATACCATCACACAAAAATTCATTGTTTTCATTTTTTTCAACAACCATCAAAGTCAGCAATACTATTGTTGAAGAATTATCTGACTTTTTGATTTGTAACTTTTTATTTGCTACAAATCCTTTTTTAAAAAGTTGAAACTTGATGGATTTTAAGTCATTTTGATCAAAAATCAAGTCATACAATGAAGACCGGGAAAGTTCATAAAACTGATCAAACCCTAAAAGTTTTATAACTGATTGGCTGGCAAACTTAAAATATGCCTTTTTGCCCAGATGAATCCTGAAAAACCCGAAAGGCAGGTATGACAGTAATTTGCGATATTCGATGAAAGAAAGTTGAGACTCTTTGTCAATCGAAACGTCCTTGACAATCAATATGTTGACGGTTTCGTTTCCTTGTAAAGTAACAGAAGAAGTAATCAAAACATCTGCTGGTCTTTCATTAATACTTTTAAACCTTATTTCATATTGGCCTTCCGGAATGACGCTCTCTGAAAATTTCTTTTGAATATCAGGAATATTTTGATCACTGATCAGAGTTTTAATTGTTGAGCCGATGAGTTCTTGTGCTGTAAAGCCTGTCATTTTAAGGATGAGATGATTTATGAAACTGATTTTACCATTGATTAGCATGATAAGACCTTCGGTGGAAGCTTCTACCAAAGACTGATATTTTTCTTTGGAAGCATATAGTTCCGTCTCGACTTGTCTTCTTTGAATATCAAGTTTCAGGCTTTGATGAAAAATATACCACATCAATAGAGCCACTAAAAATGAAATGATAAGAGTTATTCCTACGAGCTTTTGGATGAGGGATTGAATTTCTGCCTGTTCATCTTCCACATAGATGCCGGTGCCTATGATCCATCCCCAAGGCTTAAATTCTTTTACGAAAGAGTGTTTTGGAACGATTCTGTTTGAATCAGTTTTACTTTGCCACATATAATCCAGATACCCTTCACCTTTCTCATTTACTATAGAAACACTTTCAACAAATATCTTTTTATCATGCGTATCCTTATAATCCAATAAAGATTTTCCGGTTAGATCTGGCCTGAAAGGATGCATGACCATTACAGGTTGTTTGTCAGTAATCCAAAAATAATCATCCATCAGGTGACCGTACCTGATTTGTTTGATTTCCTGTATCACCTTTTGTTGCGCTTCTTCCTTAGTTAATTGTGCAGTAGTCTCTTCTTTGTGGTACTGTTGTATAATACTCCAGGTAGAATAAACCAACTCACGGATCATCTCCCTTTTTTGTTCAATCAATTTATCTTCAACTGAAGGCACAATAAATATAAAAAATGATAAGATAAATAAAATAACAGCCAATATTGAAGGTAAAATTACCTTTAAAAAGAAACCGGAACTTTTTATATGTATTAAAACTGATTTCATTTTGAATGAGTAAGTGAAATTAACGCTTTGTCAATAGTAGTGCGAATATAACTATAAAAGTGTCGTGATTGGTGACATCATTTGCTCCCATCTACTCCCAACATTCTTTAAGATGCTGATTTCAGAATTTATGCGGTTTCAGCATATGTTCAGGATTCAGGATTTCATCCAATTTTTCTTTTGAGAGCAGGTCATATTCCAATACGAGATTGTACACACTTTTACCTGATTCCAAAGCTTCTTTTGCGATTTTTGTGGAATTTTTATACCCAATATAAGGATTGAGGGCAGTGACGATTCCTATACTGTTTCTTACCATTTCAAGGCAAACTTCCTTGTTAGCTGTAATGCCGTTGATGCATTTGTCCCTTAGTGTATCCATGGCATTGCATAGAAACTGGATATTTTCCATAATGGCATGAGAGAGCACAGGCTCCATTACATTGAGTTGCAGTTGGCCGGCTTCTGCAGCAAATGTGACTGTGAGGTCATTGCCGATTACCTTATAGCACACCTGATTTACTACTTCCGGAATCACAGGATTTACTTTTCCAGGCATGATTGAACTTCCCGGCTGCATGGGAGGAAGATTGATTTCATAAAACCCTGCTCTTGGACCTGAAGATAGTAGCCTCAAGTCGTTGCAGATTTTTGAAAGTTTTACAGCAAGTCGCTTAGTGGCTGAGGAGTAAATAACATATGCTCCGGTATCTGATGTTGCTTCTACCAAATTTGGGGAAGAAACTATAGGAAAACCTGATATATCCGCTAAATACTTTGCACACAAGACAGCATATCCTACAGGAGCATTCAATCCAGTTCCTATAGCGGTTGCTCCCATATTTACTTCTACAAAAAGTTTGGCATTATTATTTAGTTTGTCTATGTCCTCTTCCAAATTAGCAGCAAAAGCCTCAAATTCCTGACCTAAGGTCATTGGGACTGCATCCTGTAATTGAGTGCGACCCATTTTGATGACGTCTTTGAATTCCAGCCCTTTGTTTCTAAAAGACCCTACTATAGAAATTAACTTATTGACCAACTTCTGATTCATCATTAATAAACCAAGCTTTATCGCTGTAGGATAAGCATCATTGGTCGATTGAGACAAATTGATGTGATCATTAGGAGAACAAAACTGGTAATCCCCTTTGGTTTTACCTAATTTTTCCAATACCATGTTTGCAATAACTTCGTTGGCATTCATATTTACGGAGGTACCTGCTCCGCCTTGTATCATGTCTATTGGGAATTGCTCATGATATTTACCGCCAATAATTTCATCGCAGGATTCTGATATACAATGATAAAGATTTTCAGGTAAAAGCTCTAATTCGAAGTTGGTTGTAGCGGCAGCTTTTTTTACATAGGCCAGCCCGGTGATGAACTCAGGATAAGCAGACAATAACTGGCCGGAAATCTTAAAATTATTGATGGCTCTCTGTGTTTGAACACCGTAATATGCATCTTTGGGAACTTCCAATTCGCCTAATAAGTCACTTTCTTTTCTGAAATTTTGCATACGAAATATTTTGGTGAAGATAAGGATATTTAAGGTTTTTTGAAGAACTAATATTCAACTTTTATGATAAGAAATTCATTCTTTTTGTGTCTCGATATTTGAATTTATTCGTTTTAATACCTTTTGTATTGATATTTTTGGGATATATCTCCAATATGTCATGAAACTAATTGGTGTCTATGTCAATTTATATTTGATAAAAAAAGTGTCTAAAGTCAAGATTTTGCTGGTAAAATGGAAGAAAACTGTCGGGTATAATTATTGCCCATATTGGGCGGTGCTTTCATTCCTACCAAAATCAGCTTAACATCAGGATATGTACTCTTTACCTTGTCGAGGATAACTTTCAGATTGGCTTCAGTGGCCTCTAATTCAAGCCCACGGAGCATTGGCGCCCAGCTCCAGGACAAAGATATCCACCTTTTGTTTCAGTACCCACTCTATACGATTCAGGCCGCCTGATGTTGTTTCTCCACTCAATCCTGCATTGACCACAAGATACCCATGCTAGCGCAAGTTTCTGTCTTTTTAAGC
Source organism: Saprospiraceae bacterium (assembly GCA_016718205.1). Taxonomy (GTDB): domain Bacteria; phylum Bacteroidota; class Bacteroidia; order Chitinophagales; family Saprospiraceae; genus OLB9. The sequence goes on along the minus strand of JADKEB010000010.1, from coordinate 180,146 downwards.
CTGAAAAATGCAACCTGTGCATTATTCCACAAGTATTTTTTTTTGCATCTTCAATTTTTTAACATAAAATCAAATCAACCATAACACATGCATATATATATTTATATATATATGTATGTAAAATAAATCGGCAAAACCCTTATGTGATTACATAATAAACCATATCTTTACGATATATTAACAATGTCCATCTGGTGAATAGGTAAAAGAGAACAGGACATTGCTGATAAAAATTGCACCCGTTGAAAAATTAAGTTTGGAAGATCAGGGATGATATATAAATCATTTTTGATTGATTTTTTTTGATGATGATGTCGCAGTTTCAGCTGTGTAGATAATCATTGCAAAAAATCAATTGTGCTCAGTAGATTGTGCTGCTGCTATACACGTATTATTGTTGATGGCTCAGAAGTGTAGTCGTCTATTAATTCATATTTTCAACGGATTGCAAAAATTTAAGAAATCCTGATACATATAGTACCGCGGTACTGTATCTCTCAGGCAAAAACGAACAAAAAATACAGGAAAGTCAGAAGAAATTTTGAAAGATGACGTTATGGCTCAAAGACTTGTTTTATCTTGCGAGAAAAAACAAAAAGAGAGCCTGCATTTTTGCTCCTGCCTGCCAAGACATGCAGGCAGGCCGGGGAGCTGCAGACCCTCGGGTGTACGTCGCTGTGCAAATGCAAAGATAAGGTTAATTTTTCATGATATCAAAACGCTGCCCTGTGGTGTATTTTAGTTTATCGTTCCAGTCGCATCATATGATGCCGAAACACACCTGTGTCAAAACGAGCATAATAGGGAGAGATCGTACTATGCATCACGCAGTATGGATTATACCTGCTCGTAGCCACATCAGTACCCGATCATAGCGGAGTAAATCAAGAGAGACGCTATAGGGACAGAAGGCACACAGTGTGGAGTAACTTTGGATGTGGGAAGGGTGAATGTGTTGGACCATGTTGGTCAAAGATTTTTAATTTTATTTAACCTTTAAAATTTTTAAAATGAAGTTACTAGTATTATTTTCATTTTTCATTAATGTTTCAATTGTACAATCCTCGGATATTAAACTTGACGATGGTTGCGAAGTTACAATCAATGCTAATGGCGTCAGAGTTACTTGCTATTCAACAATCTCTTGTGACGAAGCAAGAGTTTGCGCTATGCAAACTTACAGAGATGTCTGTTAAAACTTACAGAGAAATCACGGAATATTTAAAAAATTTAAAATTTATAAAAATTTACTTATCATGAAGTTAATAATATTTTTAACAATTTTTTCGTCTTCAATTATTAAAATGGATACAAGATATAATAAGTATGAGGATGAATGTACCGTAACTATTACAAAAAATGGTGGGACATATTCTTGTACAGCAGCTACTTGTTCTTCAGCAAGAAGTTGTGCCGTGGAAGCGGCACTGGCTCCAAAATAGTAGTGAAAACAAAGCCAAAATGTAAACATTTTATTTACCTAATTATCTAAAATGAGTTCCAACTATATAACAAGCTTACTGAGTAATCAATAAATATTTCTTAAATTCTGGTAACTAGTCTATAAGAAATAAATAGCGAATTCATGATGTAATCTGTTATCTCAATGTTCTTTTAATGAGAATTCATTTTAGATATTAGGTTTGCTTTTATCATCCTTTATTTAATCTATATTTTTTAACAAAAACAATAACTTATTTATGAATCAAATATATTATGTCTTAATTTCAATATTAACCATTGCATTAAATCGCATCTCTGATTCCCCTGTCACTTATGATGTCACTTATATAGGACAAACAAAGCTGAGTAATCAGTTTGGAGGAGAATTTTCATTAATATGTAATGATGTTTCTTCTATATTTAAAAACATTTCTATTCCTAAAGATGATGAAATAATTGATGACGGTTCCTTAAATATTCAAGTAAAATCAGGAGACCCTGATGGTTATGCAATATATAGAAATATTAATGAAAATGTAATAGAATCTAAATTTTACATTGGCAAAAAATCAAATAGTTGCATCATTAAAGATAGTATACCTTTGATTAAGTGGAAAATATTTCGTGAAACAAAGGAAGTTTCTGGTATAAAAGTAACCAAGGCTTTTTGTAAATTTGGAGGGCGGGAATACGATGTTTGGTTTGCTCCATCAATAGGAATTCAACATGGTCCATTTTATTTTTCAGGTTTACCAGGGTTAATTTTAGAAGTTAAATCTCGCGATAATAAAATTAATATCGTATTTAAAACGATTAAAAAAACGTCCAATTACAACAAAATTACCTCCTTATCATCTACCTTAAAAATTCAATGCGTTTCCCATAGTGAATATATTAAAATGAGGGATAAGATTCGTGAAAAAATTAAAATCGATGTTGCGGCCAGAGGTGGAAAATTTGAAGTTTCACAAGATGATTGGCAAATTTACAAAGGATATTTATGAATGCATTTCTTTAATTTATGTTAAAATCATTTTTATCAGTTATAGTTATAAATATATTTACGGTAATTTGCGTTTCTCAATCCACAAGAATTAATGGGATCATCAAAGATGTAACAACTAATACGAGTATTGATTTTGCCAATGTAGTAATTCTAAATCCTGTAGACAGTTCTTATGTCAATTTTGGCTTTTCAGATGATGCCGGCCATTTTTCTATTGAGATCCCTGATACACTAACTACTTTTATTCTTAATCTAAGCAAATTGGGATATGAAGATTTAAGAGATACTATTAACTACTCAAAAAATAATACAGCAAAGTTGTACTGGCTAAAAGTGTCTCCCATTCTGCTCAATGAGATCATCATAAACGATAAAGCACCAAAGGCCATATCGCGAAATGATACGACCATCATAGATGCCAAACAATTTGCCACAGGTGATGAACGTAAGATGGAAGACATACTTAAAAAACTACCAGGCATCGAAGTAGATGATAAGGGTCGTATAAAATACAACAACAAAGTCATCACAAAAGTACTGTTTGAAGGAGATAATCTTTTGGGCAGCGACTATACAGTAGGTACAAAAAATATTTCTTCTGAAGTAGTGGATAAAGTGGAAGTCATAGACAATTTCATCACAAATCCGCTCCTGAAAGGCATCATCCAGAGCGATGAAATGGTCGTAAACATCAGGGTGGATGAAAAATTTAAATATGACATCAGCGGAAGTGTTGAGCTTGGACTTGGAGCAGATACATCGCAGACAAGGTATCTCGGTAATATCTATTTATTTAATCTGGGGAGAAAAACCAAATCATTATTGGTACATAACACTAATAATGTTCGTCACAATGCAGGTGATATCAACTCATATGATTATGAACAAAAAAATGTGGAGTTCAATAAGTACATCCTTAGCGATTTTTATGCTGAACAATCATTGTTGCAGAAACAAATAGGCAGAGGGAGCCAGTATCTAAATGATGTATTTTTAAATAATGGTATAAAGTCACTAAGCAGGATATCAATGATACATCCGTTATCTGAAAAATTGAAAATCAACAGTTCCGCCAATGTGTTTTATGAAAATGACGTAAACAAGGAAAATGAAAACACAGTTTTTTTTCAGGGAGCAGATACTCTGAAAGTATTAAATTCGTTATATAACGATCATAAGCTATTGAGTCAAAAATATGATGCGGCGACTGAATATATCGATGTATCAAATGGCCTCAGCATCAACACCAAGTCGATCTTTATTGTCAGCAGAAATAATTATTTGTCTGACATCAACAGAAGCAATCTAAAATTGAGTCAGGAAAATCACTTGGCAAATTTCAAATTATTCAATACCGTTGATATTTTTAAAAAGATTGGTACAAGCTTGATAGAGTTTTACACTGACATAAAGTGGAATAGCCTTGATGAGGAGGCCACTTACTTAAATCCATATTTCGAACCGGAATTTGACCAAAGAGTCTTAAATCAGGGCATAAATAGTAGGACCAAAAATTTTCTGACATTTATTAAACTTTTAAACAGAAAAAACATCAACTATGACATATCACTGGGATATCAGTATTCCTTGCGAAATTTGAACACCAATTTGGAAAATAATAACAAGGAGCCTATATCAAGTACGTCAAAAAACTCACTGGATAGGATGGACAATGATTTTTTTACGGAAATTTATCATTTCAATAAGATAAAAAATTGGTTATATACTTTTAAATCTACCTTCTTTTATTCTGCCCTAAAGGGCGTATCAAGTTCACCACATTTTACAAAGAATTTCAATTTTAATTCAGAATTTGAGTTGCCTCAATGGTGGAAGATTTCTTTCAAAGCAGTATATGATGAAAAGTTAACAAGTCTTGACAGAGGATTGATCAATCCCATTTTTACCGACCTTCAAACCAAATTTAAAGGCAACATGTTGATAAACAAACCAATAAATAAAGAATTGACCTTATCCGTCAATAAGAAAAACGATTTTAAAGGCTATTATCTTGGTTTTTATACATCATACTCAGCTTCAATCGGGGACTTTGGCGATCAGTTTAATTTTGATCCATCATTTGTTTTCACTAAAACATTATTCTGGCCTGCCGAAACTCAAAATTTTGTCGCAGGGTCAAGGTTTAACTTGATCCTGGATAAAATAAAATCCAAATTCACTCTGTCAACGAGCTATAACGTAAACAAAGGAAACAATGCTGTCAATGAAGTTGAACGGCTTTATACATTAAGAGGTATTAATATACACTTTGAATATTTCCTGACATTAACTAAATTTAACATCAAGATGCTATACAGCAATAGAAATTCAGAATACTCTATAAACTCTTCAAATGCTGTGATAAAAAATATGACTGAAAAGTTAGAAATTAAACCAGTATTTAATTTTGGAAAAAAAATCAACCTTGTAAGCATATTTACTTTCAATAAATTTATAAATGAACTAAATACCAATATTTTTATTACATCAGAGTTAGCTGTCGACTATAAAATTAAATACAAATCACTTTCAAATATAAACTTAAAGGTAATAAACCCTTTCAATACCAAAAAGTACAATCTAAACTATGTTAATGATTACTCCTTACAAAATATATCACTTTTAGGAGCTTCAAGATTTATTTATGCCACATGTACATTTGACCTGTAAGGGAAATCCTTCAACTTGTTAGGCAATTTTTTTATTATTGCCCATCATGAACAAAAGCCACACATCAAAGTAAGCTGTGTGGCTTTTGTTATATTTTGAAGTAGAAAAATTTATTCTCATTCAGGTCTCCCCGTATCACAAGGCAGGCATACCAGATTGTCTAAGAAGTTTAGTACTACAGGAATGAAGTAAGTACCTAATAAAACGCAGTAGCCCTGCTAGCGCAAGTTTGCACCTTGTGTCTCATTTCTCTATTATTTTGTTTGTTTGCTGGTAAATTTGATATCTAAGATGGTTAAGATTTTTAAACCTGCATTAGTTATTATATAACTTCAATTTTGGTGGAAAACATTGTTGAAAAACAGCCTTATAGTACCTGGTTTATTTACAGAAAATTATTCGAATACGTTTTCTGAACTCTTGCCAGTTTATCTAACAATAATAGTTTTAGTTACACTTTGGCTGAAAGTCTTCAATTTTATAAAATATATACCTGCTGATAGTTTCACATCTATTAAGGTATCTTCAAAGGCAGTTTTTGACAAAAGCATCTTACCATTATTGTCAATAATCCGGATTTCGGTTTCTTCCCCTATGCCCTTAATGTGGATATGCTCAAATCCTGGGTTAGGGAAAATAGTATATTTATCATGCTGAACATCATGGACGGTATTGCTTAATTGGTAGGGTAAACCTTTTTGTTGCCATAAACATACTCCACCAAATCCGGTAAATCTATAAAGGGATTTCTGTTTTTCTGCCAATCAAAAACAAGGTTATTTCTGTTCATTTCAAAATCATCTGTAACATCCACCCTATGCCAAGCCAATAATGTGTCTAAATCGCCAAACTTTCCTATTTGACCTTCCGGATATCCGCCTACCACCTGAAGTCCATTGTACCTGACAGCCAGAAAAAAAATGCACCTCGCCACATCTCCCTTAAATTTACCTTTGGTACCAGCAGGACCTGAATACTGGCCAAAATATTTATTTCCACGATTGCTGTTTTCCACACCATTTACCGCACGAATGCCATGCGCATCAGAATTTGCATGTCTTAAGGAATCAGGACCTGTAGACCAAAATATATTTTTCCCATTGATCTGTTCATCTTCATCAATGCTGTTAAAACCTCCTCTGGATCTTGGCCAGACGTGTTCTCTGTTCCATGCATTATTATTATCTGAACTGGTTTGGAAATCAAGCTTCGAACGCCCCTTTTCTAAGTAAACCTGCCAAATTTGATTACTGTTTTCGGGATTCTGGTCTGCTTCTTTTAAGATGTCAATCAGGTCATTGTAGGTTTGTGCCCTGACAATTAATGGGTTAGCAATAATGGATTGCAATGCCCATTTTAGATCATTCCCTGATTTTCCATTTAGAACATGGTAGTAGTCTTTATCATATTGAGCTTTTACTCTTCCATAAGTAGGGTTTAAAGGTGTTCCAAAATCTGCAATTTTGAAATCATTATCATCAACACGAATTCTAACATTATTATTGATACTGAAATATTTTTCAGGTAATGGTGCCATTTTGAATACTAATTCTTCATCACCTTCATCGTCTTTATCATCCAAAATGATCAAAGAAGTTGTTGCATTATATTGGTTTTTTTGCAATGTAATTTTCAATTCACCCTTAATATCAGTAAGGTTGAATGTTCCATTGTTGACAGAAAATTCAATTACCAAATTACTTTCAATTATTTGATCAATTTGAAAAGTAATCTGAATAGTGTCGCCTTCTGTATATTTTTGTTTGTTGAAAGCCAATTTAATACCAGTCAAAATTACTCCTGAGCCATCATTGAGCTTACGTGGAGTAGGGATTCCTACATAATACGTACCATCATTTTTTCTTTGAATAGAGTTTGTATTGTTTGCACTGCCTTCATTGATCTGACGAATATTTGGGTCGAAAGCTTTAAAAATCTGAAGCATAGTTACCGCATCAGGATCACTGGTTCCATAGATCAATACATCAATCAATCTGGTGTCAAAAAATGCCATTTTCCCAATTGGGAAATCAGTGCCTTCCCCTTTGTAAATCGCCACAGCATCTTCTCCGTTTTGTATGGTATTTTCAGGAATAATATAATGTGGAAAAGGAATTAAAGTGGAAGGACCTATCAAAAAAATCCCATTGACATCTGTTTGGTATCCATCAAGGTCAAGTGCCAGATAGCAGGAATTTCCACCACTTGATGATCCGTTAAAAAAAACCAACACAAAACCGTCTAAAGGAAAATTGGGTTTTATAGAACGAAGTTCAATGAATTCCTGAGTATCTAATCCCGGAGTGTCACAATCCAATTCATTGATCAATAATTCCTTTTGGGCATTCACACATACACTCCAAAAGAGAGCTAATACAACTAATATTTTATTTTTCAATATTTTTCAATATCCATTTTCTTTCAGCTAAAATTCACTTTCACTCAAATATAAAAATTTAAACATACTCTTATCTCAATCTGTCCATTGATCTGACAGTATCCTCATCTTTCTTTATATATCTGGCAGCCAAGATCGAAAAGATTAATCCAATCAAAGGCAAATATATCCCTATTTCGTCATTTATTTGGTTGGCCTGATTGGTGATAGTACCTTCATTGTAAATTAACAGCATAGCCAGGAGAGGTAATAAAATACTTACTACTGTAACTACGTAACTGAGGCGCATCTGAAGTACCCGGTTGTTGAACAAAAAAATAGCAATGATGCTTACGAGACCACCCAGGACACTGAGGCCAATAAGTAAAGGACTATCCTGAATATTATAAGTCATATCACTGAGCAAATTTGGAATGGCAACACTACTGGAAGCAAATGGTATTCCAAAAAGACCAAAAAATGAACCGCCGCAAACTAATAAAAAAATAGACTGAATACGTTGTAGCATAAAATTACTAATTTTGTTCCGATAAAGGGCACAATATAATGAATTATAGCTTTTGGGAAAAAAAATTTATACAAACACCAATGGATTTAACAATTATTGGTTCAGGTATTGTTGGGTTGAGTGCTGCCATTTCCATCAAAGAAAAACAACCTTGGCTTACCGTAAAAATTCTTGAGCGAGGAAGTCTGCCATATGGTGCAAGTACAAAAAATGCAGGATTTTCATGTTTTGGATCTGTTTCTGAAATACTTGATGATATTCAACAGATTGGTGAGGAGCAGACTATGGAAATTGTAAAAATGAGATATCAGGGCTTAAAAATACTCAAATCACGAGTCCAGCCTCAACAAATGGAGTACCAGCATCACGGTGGAACTGAACTTTTTCGAAAATCAGATAATATACTTAAAGAACAATGTATCAACAGCATCGTATATTGTAACGAGTTAATGCATTCTCATCTGGATATTTCCAATTGTTACTCACTGGTCAAAAATCGTAAATTGACTGCCTATGATACAGATGCTATTTATAATGCATCCGAAGGTATCATCAATCCGGTGGCCATGATGAATGCTCTAAGTCGGAAGGCTGCTGATCTTGGTATTTCTGTTGTGTATGGAATAAATATTACAGAAGTGGATAGACAAAATAAAGTGATAAAAACGGACCAGCACCTGATCATCGAATATAAGAGACTTATTGTGTGTACTAATGGATTTACTGCTGCTTTGTTTCCCGAATTAGAAGTTGTGCCTGCAAGAAATCAAGTATTAATTACTGAAAAACTGGACAACAATCCTTTGGATTCAGGATACCACATGGATAAAGGCTATGTTTATTTTCGAAATTATGAGGGCAGGATCCTCCTTGGTGGTGGTAGAAATCTGGATCATTCAGGTGAGTTAACGGATCAGTTTGGACATACCGCATTGATACAGGAGTATCTTAAAAAAATACTGGAAGAGCTGTATCCGGGAGCTTCATCTAAAATTTATCATTGGTGGAGTGGTATATTAGGCATTGGCCCATCGAAATACCCGATTTGCAAATGGGTTGATGAAGATATTATTGCCGGCGTAAGACTGGGAGGAATGGGCGTAGCTATTGGTTCCTACTTGGGTGAAATGCTCGCCTGTGAAGTTATAAAGTAATACCTAAAAATCTAAAATGATAATCTATTACGACCTCCAACTACTTCAAAATCAGCCACTTTGTTTACTTTTGGCTTCGCACCATAGGGGTGTCTATGATTTGTCGCCAAAAGTACTGATTTTATTGCATTTGAAGGTCTCACTACGAATCTCATTTTAGATATTTAGGTAATAGAGTAAGATTAATTTTTTTACCTTAAAAATCAAAGTAATATGTACCCGACTTCAAAATAATCGTCTTATTTAGTTCACCTGCCCTTCTATAAGATTGTTGTCAGGCAACTTAATGCGTTGATTATTTCATTGTCCGCACCATAATTTCTTGATTTACAGCTAAAAAAAAATTAAATATACTCTAAGGCTCAGTTAAATAATAACTGATACATTTTGTCTCGTTCTTTTGCTCTTTTTCTGGGTTGTAAAATCGTTAAATAGTTAAGGCTATTCGCCTCATTTACGCCTTGAAAAAGAACAAATTAACTTCGCCAATTCTGCACCATTTATTTATAAACAGAGCCTAAGGTAACATAGCTGTTACTATCTGATGAAAATTTTCCTTCGCCAAAGAATAATAAGAGTTTTTTCCATCACGGTTCACTTTGACGATATTCTGATTTTTTAGAATTCTTAAATGATGACTGGCAACAGCTTGTTCTATATCAAGTTTTTCATGTATCTCCGTGACAGACAATTGATTTTCTTTGTACAGTAAATCCACCATCACAAAACGTACAGGATGTGCAACAGCTTTAAGTTTTTCAGTAACATCTTCCAAAAAATCTATGTCAAAACAAGAATTCATTACCATTCACTATTTTAGCGTGTATTTAAATTTTCAAATCCGGGATTAAGTGTGCAAATGTATTCAAACACAGAAACCAGTGATTATATTCAAGTGTGTATATATTTAAATACTTATATGCTTTTTTTGTTTACAGATTTTGATTTTTTTTAATTTTATCTTACTTTTACAAAGAAAATTCAAATTTTTTTATTGAGCATACTCAAAGTAACTTAGAGTATGTTTAAATTTTTATGTTTGAGCGAAAGCAAGGAAATTTAATTTTGGACAAGATGACTGAATGGTCTCGTCTGTGACGAGAATTGAGTAAAATACTTTACTCAATAAAGAAGGAACTGCGAGCAGCTGCTCGCAGCGAATACTGAATATAGCCGGAAGTTCAAGCATAGCTTGACGCTGTACGGCGAAAAATATAACGATGGCTAAAATTAAATTTGCCACTTGGAGCCAAATGATAAAAGTTTAAACATACTCTTAGGAACCAAAATCAACTATCAGTATGAAAAATGAAATCATCCATAGGGTCTATGATTTTATCAAGGAGTTTCCTCCATTTTCGATGCTTCCCAAAGATGTAATCATGACAATCGCAGGAAAGGTCATTGTGAAGTATTTGCCTCCAAATTCGGTATTGTTCGAAATAGGTGATATGCCTCCTCCACAATTTTATATAGTCAATGAAGGTGCAATACATCTGTATCAGGGAGATGGTACTATGGTAGATCAATGTGATGAAGGTGATATTTTTGGTATCAGGCCTCTTTTGGCCCAATCCCCTTATCTGTTATCTGCAAAAACAGAAGAAGAATCCATAATATATGCCATCAAAACAGAAACCTTTCTACCCTATCTGGAACAATTTCCTAAAGTGTTGTCATTTTTGGCTGCAAACTTTGCTGTAGGAACGGGAAATATGTTTTACAAAAAAAATCATGTGGAAGGCATGGCTTCCACCTTACATGCGGAGATATTCAAAACTGATATGGAGAAAGCCCCTGTGTATTGCCAATTGCTTCATACCATTCAAGATGCTGCTATCATGATGGCAGATCACAAAATTGGATCTATCATCATATGTAACGAAGCACAAAAACCCATTGGAATCATCACCGACAAAGACCTACGCATAAAAGTAGTAGCAGGAGATGTTAGCAAAATAGAAAAGGTGGCACAAATTATGTCATCTCCTGTTATTTGTGTCCGACCATCACTCAGTATAGCCGAGTTGCAAATTATAATGATCAAAAATAGAATCAATCACTTGGCTGTCACTGAAGATGGTACAGTCGATTCCAGGCTTATTGGAGTTGTATCAGATCATGATCTTGTGGTCCAGCAAGCTGACAATCCTTCTATACTCATAAAAGAAATCAGAAAATGTACATCATCTATGCAACTCAAAGTCATACGGGATAAAACAGAAAATCTGATTAAAAAGTACATTGATAAAGAAGTTTCCATACCTTATATTACTCAGATAGTTTCTGAAATCAATGATGATATCATCCTCCGGTGTATACAAATTGCTGAGGTAAAAATCGGTAAAGAAAAATTTAAGGACATTAAATATTGTTGGATCTCATTAGGCAGTGAGGGGCGACAGGAACAATTACTTCGTACGGATCAGGACAATGCATTGATATATCACCATGATCCAAATATCATCAATGTCAAAGAAACCTGTCTAAGTCTGGCAAAAGAAGTCACTTCAATGTTGCATGATGTGGGGTATGAATATTGTCCGGCTGACATGATGGCGTCTAATCCTGCATGGTGTCAAAGTATTGCTGAATGGAAGAACACTTTTTCAAAATGGATCCATAACCCGGGAGAAAAAGAAATCATGATGTGTACCATATTTTTTGATTACAGACCTGTATATGGCGATCTGTCACTTGTAGAAAATCTTACCGACCACATATCCGGGTTGTTAGATCAACAAGAGGTCTTTCTACAGCTACTTGCAAAAAATGCATTGGAAAACCCACCACCGCTGTCATTTTTCCGAAACTTCATTGTAGAAAAAAATGGTGAGCACAAAGATAGTTTTGATATAAAACTCAGGGCAATGATGCCACTAGTGGATGCGGCCAGACTACTCATACTCTCGAGGCAAATCAAAGAAGTTAATAATACATCCAAGAGATTTTTGGCTTTGGCAGAATCAGACCCAAACAATGCTGAGTTGTACCACATGGCAGCTGATGCTTATGAAATCTTGATTCGCATCAGGACTTCTCAAGGGTTTCAATCCCATGATTCCGGCCGATATATCCAACCCGAAATGATGGATAAAATGCAACGTCTGCAATTAAGAAATGCCTTCCAGCCTATTGATGAAATACAAAAACTTATTAAGATAAAGTTTCAAATAGGTGGTATCATATGATCTGGGAAAAAATAAAACAAAGACTTGGACTGGCCAGCCCGGCAAATCATTATAATGCAGATTTTTATGAAAGTTACTTAAATGCTTTTGAAAAGCATGATCCTTCGACACTCATCAACGATCAATCTTTTGTAATATTTGATACAGAAACTACCGGACTGGATCCTGCAAAAGACCATATATTATCGATAGGTGCAGTAAGGGTATGTCATCAGAGTATCAATATATCTGACAGCTTATCTATTATCATAATGCATGATGGTATTCAAAACTCAAATGCTGCTGTCATACATGGATTGGTCAATACCAAAGACTATGGCATTACTCCAGTAGAAGCTATTCAAAAGTTTATGCAATTTATTGGCTCGGATCTTTTGGTGGGACATCACGTTGCTTTTGACCGCGCGATGATAAATAACCTTTCATTAATCTGTGGTGGCGGACCCTTAAAAAATCCTACCTTGGATACTTCATTTCTGGCCAGAAGGTTAGACAAACCTACTGATCCCGACAGCTTGGATAGAAAAGAATACACATTGGACAAGCTCTGTCAAAGATATCATGTTGTTCCAAAAGCAAGACATACCGCGGATGGGGATGCGTTCATAACAGCACTTATTTTTTTAAAGCTATTACATCGGCTACACCAAAAAGGAATTCGCATTGTCAGTCAATTGATCAGGTGATCTACTCTTTGATCATTACATAATTAGCATAAAACTGATATCCTATAAAAAGTAATGCAGTCAAAAAAGAAATACTGCTACCAAAAACCCCATTACTAAGACTCAAGATGACGTCTATTACGGCTACTGAAACCAGCACTATAGAAAAGGTGGTAAGTTTTTTCCTGTTTGCTTCCAGATATGGATTGAACATTGACCCAAGTGGAATCATCAACACAAAAGAAATCAATGCAGCATAAAGAACACTATCATTGAGCCGCGCTATAAAATACACCAATAAAAACAGCAAACAAAACCCTAACGAGACACCTACCATTCTGGCGGAGAGTTTTTTATGATCCGTTAGAGTATATTTCCCAAATGGATTAGTAAGCAAGTACAGGTTCATCAGTGGAGAAAAAATCCATGAGGATATAAAAAATAAAACTAAAAGGACAATAACAGGAATTACATAAGCTTGTAGCTGTGGGTTTTTCTCAGCGATATTTATCAGGAATTTATACAAAAGATATCCGCCTATCATAAAACCCCACTTGTAATTTTCAGTAAGATTGCTGATCCTCAACATGGCCATAAGAAAATATCTGTACACTGGAAATTTTGCCTTCATCGCCTCCTGCATTCCGGATTGTGCGTACAGATCATTAGGATTGATGCTCAGGGATATTTTGAAGTGATTGAGTGCTTTTTCGATATCACCTTTGTGAAGTAGGCTCCACCCCAAATTGGCATGAGTACCTGCATTATTAGGGTCAGTTTCAAGGGCTTTGTCTATAGTTTCAAATGCTTCATCTTTCCTATTGAGTCCTACGAGTGCTGTTGCTCTTGCATTCAAAGCATCACTGTCTTCAGCATCCATCGATAAAGCATTGTTGGCACATTCCAGCGCTTTGGCAAATTCATTTTGCTGGATATAGATGTGGGCTTTCAATGAGTGGTAATGTGTACCGTCCGGATCGATTCGAATAGCGGTATCAAGCAACTCCAGACTTTGATTGAATTTTCTGTCTACGGAATATACATTTGCCAATAAATAGAATGGAAACGATTCGTCCGGAAAGGTAGATATCATGATTTTGCAAAGGTCTTCAGCCTCTTTATATTTTTTAAGAGAGATTTTGACTACGGTCATCATTCTCAATATATCAAAATCGTTCATTTCTACTGTCATCAACCTAGTCAGGATTGATTCAGCATGATCATATTTTCCTTGCGCTATGAGCAATTCGGCATTGGATGCTTGCTTTAGATATTCCAGATTATCCATTTATTTTATATATTTCAATACTTCATCATACAAACCTGACTCATTGGCAAATAATGCATAGTTTTTTGCCGTATTGAACCAATCCCTTGTGCTTGCATGATGTTTTTTTGCTGCTGTAATCAAATCTTGCGTCGTGATTGGTGTTGGAAAACCGGATTTCATGGCTCCAATCAGAATTTGCTCAATGGCAATATCTACCACAGCATTGAGATCAGCACCTGAAAAGCCTTTGGTATATTCAATTACTTTTTTAAAATCAATACTCTCTTTGGGTTTATTCTGAAGGATAATTTCAAGAATTTTTTGTTTACTCAGATCATCAGGTGGCGGAACAAATATGATCCTGTCAAATCTTCCCGGCCTTCTGAACGCCGCATCGAGATGCCAGGGAGCATTGGTAGCTCCAATCACCAGTATACCATCATTGTTGGCATCAGCTCCATCCAGTTCTGACAAAAACTGATTGATGACATGTCTCCCTGAAGACCCTTTCATATCTGATCTGCTTGCTCCAAGCGCATCTACCTCATCAAAAAACAACACACAAGGAGTATTTCTTCTTGCTACTTCAAAGATGTAGTTCATATTTTTTTCACTCCGTCCATGCCACATATCCAAAATCTGACTGATCCCCACTGATATAAAATTGGCATTGATCTCTCCAGCTGTCGCTTTTGCAATGTAAGTTTTTCCGCAACCCGGAGGTCCATACATGAGAAGTCCACCTCCTACTTTTTTGCCATATGCTGCATACAGATCAGCATGCTCCAATGGTTTGATGATTTTTAAGTCTATCTCTTGTTTCAGTCTATCCATACCACCTACGTCCTTAAAAGATATGTCAGGTTTTTCGAGAAAAAAATCTTTGTCCTCAGGAATTCCGTCATACCCATCACCAAACATTTCATCAAGATCGTAATCATCATTATCTAATGGAAACGCGGGCATTCTAAGATTTTCATCCAGTTCTTTATCTTCAAAATCAGGATTTGCATTTAAGATTTTCTCATAGATATCCTGAGCCTGATCGATAGAGTTTTCCCTTACAAGTGCCTTTGCTCCAAGGGTCATGATCCTCTCACTTGCCATATTGCGGGCTATCAACTCTTCACATATGACTATGACAGCAGAATATTTTCCCCGTCTGAAGTAAATTTCTCCAAGACCTTCCTTTGCCTTGACATGATTGCTATCATAATTTAATACTATCTGAAATTCAGTTTCAGATTCTTCAAGTCTTCCAAAATGCAGGTATTTATTAGCAAGCATCGTGCGCAGAGGCAGATTATCCGGAGATTTTTCTATTGCTTCCTTAAGTGATTCTATTTCCTGATTGTAATTCATACTTTTTGTTCTTGTAAGTGTGAAAAAAGTTTTGATTGATCCAACAATTTTTCATCCACATTTTCGAGCGTTTGGATCATAAGCTTGAGTGTCTCCATTACCTGTTGATTTGTGCCCTCAAATATCACATTTTTCAGTTTGAAATGAGAATGGTCCAATTTTGTTTCTGCCTTAACTATGATTTGGTTCATAAATGCTGCATACTCTTCATACGTTTTTTCCTTTCCTGATTTTAATAAAGAAATCAAAAATCTATTGCCGTTGATGAATTGCAGATCTTCCATCAGATCCTCCACATCATCGTTCACTTCTGTTATCAAATCATAATATCTCCAATCAGCCAAAGCACCGCAAGTTTTCTCCAAATGCATCTTTTCATATATCAACCTTCTGAGTAGCTTAACATCACATGATTTGTAGAAGTAAAAATATTCAAGATCAAAACGCAGTGGTGACCTTCCTTGCCGTAATTCCAATTCATGCTTTTCATATTTTTTGATATGTGACAAATATGCTCCTGCATTTTCCTGTTTTATACCGAGTTGATTCAATTTATCTTTGATATTGGACCAATGACTTTGCAAAACCTGATCATTCACTTCCCAGTTTGCTTCAAGGTGAGCATCAAGCAGATATATTGCATATTGCAGATCAATTAGTCCATCATAAAATTTTCTTTTTTCTTCTTTTGGCAATGTACTTTCATCAAATAATAATGGAAAAAGCCTGTATTCCATCAGTGCCTCAATCTTTTGTTTCAGTACCTTCTCATCTATATGTAATTCTATCATCTTCACTATTTTTTTATCAATTTGAAGTCCAAATAAATAAACTCTTTTCTAAACAATTGAATTCAAAATGCTATTTATATTTATAGGTAAATTTAAATAATTGTATTTTGGTTTTTACTTCCAACTTTGCCGATAAACAAAAACAAATATTTTCGAATTTTCACCACTTTTGATATTATATCCAACCATTTAGAAAGGCGTCAAAGGTAAATATTAATCAACTATTTTAACAATTTAACACCACATATTATGAAAAGGTTAATGATTTTAAGCTTATTTATTTTTCTGAATTTTCAATTACAAGGTCAGATTCTTGGTGGCATAATGAATGAAGCTAAGAGGAAATTAGAAAGAAAAATAGAAAATAAGATCATAGAAGCCGTCTCTGAAGAACTTGCGAGAAGAGCCTTTAAACCCATCGACCAGGCGATCGACTCTTTAATGAGAGAAAAGTACCAGGATTCTATCAATCGTGGTAAGCCGGTAGATTGGGAAAAAGCAGGTGAGTCTTATGCTGCATTTCTTGCCGGTATGAATAAAGCTGTGGATTTGCCCGAAAAATACACATTTGATGTAACGCAGGAAGTAGAAATTGTGGATTACAGCAATAAATCCAATAAAATCAGAATGTACTATTCTAAAAGTGATGCTATTATGGGTATTGAAGATTTAGAACAAAAAGATACAAAGCAGTTGATAGTCATGGATATATCACGTGATGCAATGATCATATATACAACAGACAAAAAAGGAGAAAAAACAGGTCAGGTAGTTCCTTCGGTAATGAAGATGGCATCATCATTGGCTGGATCTGTCAAACAAGATACTGTCGGAAAGGATCAGGATATGAAAATCGAAAAAACAGGTAAAAAGAAGAAAATCGCAGGATTCCAGTCAAACGAATATAAAGGTTCAACTAAAGAGGAAGATTTTGTGATGTTTGTATCATCCGATTTTCCGGTCAATTGGCAAAGTAATTATACCGCCTACATGAGTAAATTTGCCCCTGCATCTTATGCCGAAAATAGTTCAAAAATTGAAAATGGCATTATGCTGCAATACGAAAATAGAAGAAAAGATGAGGACAAAGTGACCACATGGAGTACGGTTAAGGTCAATGAAAAATCATTTGACATCAAAAAGAGTGATTATAATTTTTGAGGCAAAAGTAACAGGGGGGGGGGGGGGGGCGGCCAAAAGGGCGGCCCCGGGGGCGCGAAGGGCAACCGGGAGAAAAACAAAACCAACACCCTCATAAATCTCAGATTCTGCAATGTGAGTTTGTGACGATTTAAGGAAAAATCTCAGGGCTACGCCCCAATATTGGTGTGTTGGAAATTATTTTCCTAGCGAAGATAATAGGCTTAGCTATATGTTAAATATTCGCAATTAGCCCAACTGAAATCTTGTAATACATTTTTTTTATGAAAAATAAAGAGGGGCGTTAGCCCTGACATCAAATAAAACAATGGTACGATTAGAAAAGATGTCAGGGCTACGACCTTATACTAATGTGTTGAATTGTTTTCCTACGAAGATATTAGGGCTACGCCCCTATTTGCATGCTTTTTTACTTTTTTGAGTGGTAAAAATATCTCTGCCATCATACATCTGACACTACCACCACCAAATTTTTCAATATTGTGAATTGGAATGAGAAGTAATTCTGTTTTGGCACTCAGTTTTTCCTTTTGGGCCAATGTCAATGCACTGTATGCTGTCTCTGACATACATAGATATCTTTTATTTTCTTTACCTTTTACTTCCAGCATATTGCCAGCAAATGATTCTGTTTGTCTTAGGGAAATCTCAATGACTTCCTTCCCTGTTTCGGCAAATGATGTATAAAGTTTTTTCCTAGCATCTTCATCAGGTATACTTTCCATACATATCACGACAAAATCTTCTCCAAGTGCCATCATGACATTGGTGTGATAAATATCATTTCCTCTTCTATCCAATGATCTGAAAACAATACTTGTTGTACCCATGAGGACATTAAACTTATCCAAAAGTGTTGCATCTGTTCTTTCACTCAAGCAAGCATATACAATATGATTGGGTCTGTCAAAAATCATACTGCCTGTTCCTTCCAGAAATAATGGCTCCTGATCATCTTCATAGAACTCAAAGGAATATCTGTTACTGATCTTAAACTCTCTTCCTACTGCATCTATAATATCTTCTCTTCTTTCTATCCGGCGGTTTGCCGCATACATAGGATAGGTGATGAGTACTCCGTTTTCGTGAAAACTTATCCAGTTATTTGGGAAGACAGCATCCGGCTTTACAGGGTTTGAACTATCTTCAACCACGAGTACATTGATACCTTTTGATCTCAAAATGGACACCATATTGTCAAATTCAATCCTGGCCGTCTCTTTGAGTTGATCCGGATCATTTATGGTATCCTCAGACTGAAAAGAATTGTTCGGAGCCGTTTCAGAGTTGTATCCAAAATTTGCAGGTCTGATCATTAAGATATTTTTTGAGAGTTGTTGCATACAAAAAGGATTGATTTTGGCGCAAAATTACGCTAATTCAGTGCTTTTGTCAAAAATTAACAATTTTTTAATAACTTTTTGATCCATTTTTATTTTTGTATTATAAAATACCATATCTTTGTAGTGATATCAAATTTTAGACCTTGTTGAAAGGTTGATTTTGTTTTTTTTTATTTATTTTTAATTATTTTTTTAATGAACATTTTTGTTGCTAAATTGAACTACAGAACAAGTTCTGAAGCTTTAGAAAATTTATTTGCACAGTATGGCGAAGTTGTTTCGGCCAAAGTTATTATGGACAGGGATACAGGAAGATCCAAAGGATTCGCATTTGTAGAAATGGGAAGTGAGGATGCCGGTATTGCCGCGATCGCAGGATTAAATGAGACTGAATTTGATGGACAGACCATCGTATGTAAAAAAGCAGAGCCAAAACCTGCGAACGCACCGCGTAGAGATAACAATTTTAGACCTAGAGAGAGAAGATACTAAGATACTGAATTATAAAATTGAATCTTTTAAGCCTTTCGAGTTTTCGGAAGGCTTTTTTGTTTTATACAAGTTCGTTTTTCTACTTTTGATTTTTTTCCCTGATTTCATTTACTATCCATACAAGTAAGTTTCAAAGTTATTATTTAATACCTTTAGGCCTTCCTACCAAATGCAATAGAGGCTGGCAGGTTCTCGAATAACTACTTCCTTTGCCTATGGTTGTTCAAATTCAAGCCGAATTGGTTTTCAAACATTTAGTTTAAAAAATTCATTACTATTCTCAACTTGAAAATTTAAAATTAAATATTATTAATCAATGTTTTATATATAATATATAATATTATATTATATATATCATTTTTTGTATTTTTTTTAAAATGTTTAAACCATCATCTTTGTATCATCAAATAAGAGAATTTATTTCTAATTCTGTTAACGAATAAGAATTAGATAGACGGAGATAATAAATTGAGCTTGAGTTATAAAGAAAGGATGGTAGTTGGCCTTGAGAAAGCTGATTATCTGGTTTGAGTAAATGTTGGTTATGATCCATGGGATTAGAAAAATGGCCTGTTGCACCAAAACAGGCCATTTTTTATTATGGTTTTAGCTTCTTCTCTCCAGGCTGTAAGAGTTCACCATCATTTTCAGATTTAGCTTTGTCCACTATGGCTTTTACATCAGCAAGCATTTTTTTTGCGTCATAAATGATTCCATCTTTTATTGTATATTTGACACCTCCTATTCGCTCCGCTTCGTTTTTTTCGTTTAGTTTTATGGTTCCTGTCCCATACAGTACCTTTATATTGGCCAATGGATTTTCGTCCAGCAAAACAAAATCAGCATATTTACCTATTTCGATACTGCCTATTTTATCTGCCATACCTAAAGCTTCGGCTCCTTTAAGCGTGGCAGCCCTAATCACCTCAAGTGGCAAAAATCCAGCTTCGCGCAGCAATTCCAGTTCTCTGATATATCCAAATCCATAGAGCTGATAGATAAATCCGGAATCTGAACCCGCGGTCACTCTCCCACCCTTATTTTTGTATTCATTTACAAACTGCATCCATAGTCTATAATTTTCCTTCCAGGCAATTTCCTGCTCAGTACCCCAATCAAACCAATATGAACCATGAGATATTCTGCTTGGTGCATAAAATTTCCAAAGTGAAGGCAATGTGTAGATTTTATGCCAGTCGGCTTGTCTCGCCCTCATCAGGTCCCTGTTGGCATCATAAATATTGAAAGTTGGATCCAAAGTAAAATCCATTTTCAATAATTCATTCATGACAAAGTTCCATCTTTCAGAGCCGGGCTTAGCTGCTTGTTTCCAGAGTCTACCGGCTTCTTCAAATCTATGCTGCTCATTGTTATAATTATAATCAGCGGGATAGTCTTGTAGGGTCTGACCATCAAATAGAGCTTCCGGAAGGCCATACCAATGTTCCATGGTAGTGAGTCCCGCAGCAGCTGTAGCCATAACATTCATTCTACCTACTTCCAGTTGGGCATGATGACATGCTGATTTTAGTCCCAGTTTTTTATTCTCATCTAGTGCTGCCTTGAAGATTTCAGGAGCTGCACCAAAAAATTTGATGCCATCAGCACCATTTTTTGCATTTTCTCTGACCCATAACCTTGCTTCTTCAGGCGTTGATATCGGTTTGTCCCACCCTGACCCAAATGCAGGATAACATAAAATCCTTGGTGCCGCAATTTCATTTTTAAGGCTTTTTGCTTTATGTTCCATAGTCCATTTCACACCGTTACCACTGGCGGGATCCCTGATTGTCGTAATACCATGACCAAGCCACAGTTTGAAGACATATTCTGCGGGTGTACCCTGAGATTGACCTCCTATGTGTCCATGCATATCCACAAACCCCGGCAATATATACATACCCTGACAATCCATCACCTTATCGCCGGCACCAGCTTTTGGGCGATCTTTATCCATGACAGGTGCTCCGGGATATCCTACACTTTTGATTTCTTTGATGATATTCTTTTCAACAACAATGTCCACCGGGCCTACCGGAGGTGCTCCAGTACTATTGATTACTGTTACACCCCGAATGATCAATCTCTCATACGGCCCATCACCTTCTGATCTTTGAGGCGCCTGTTGAATCTGACTGTACAGGAACCCATTTGCTATAGAGCAAAGAATAAAAAAGCATAGAGTCGGAAAACATTTCATTGTCTAAAATTTTTCAGGTATTGAATCAGCCCGTCTCCAGACTTGGTTTGAATGAGTACATTATTGAGTAAATTCACCAAAAGAAGACACAAATAATGTCAAACAAGATTTAGTCATTCCATTTTGAATTTGGATATCTTATGTTGAATACATGTTTTAAAATAAAGGCTTTATTACATTCAAAATCCAAAAATATAAAATATCCAGGAAATATCTATTAAGTAATATTTTTTATTCTAAATTATGAATGTTTTATACTTTATCGAATTTACGTATTATATCAGTTTTTGCACTATCAATTGAGAATACCGCAGATAATTCATCAATTAGCCCTGCATTTATTTGAATTTGCAAACATACTGAAGCAACTGTTCTATCATCAGTTTCTTTAATAATCAGGTTTAAATTTTTTAATAATTTCTCATCAATTTCATCATCAGTTGTTCTATAATAATTGTCTAAACCAGTTAATGCACTATATTGCTCTTTGGTATTTGAGCTATTTATTGATTTGATAAAGGTTAATTTGCTATCTGTAACAACATAGAAATTATTTATTTCTGCAATTATTTCTAATGCACCTGCACGTCTAATCTCACTTGATTTACTTCTATCATCTTCCAATTCAAGTATATCATAGGATAATTTTAATAATCTGGATAGTATTTTTTTTATTTCATTTTCATTTTCACTTTCAGGCATTAAAACTTCATCTTCTGCAATTTCAAAATCGCTGTATTGAATTAATTTAAGCGGTAAATCAGGTAAATCACGCCAAATATCTTTTTCTATATATCTAATTACTCTGTTTTTTGTTTTAGCAATTTTAACTGTAATATTGCATAAATCATCAATTTGTTTGTAATCAAAACTATTAAATAAAGTTCTATAAAAGTCGGTCATCAAATCATTGTATTCAATTTTTTTTGATTTTTCACCGGAAGTATGAATAACATTATTAATTTCAGCACAAATCTCAGTCAAATTACGATTTTTAAATACTTTTTTCATCTTCAATTTTTCTTTGTTAAGCAACAAATTTTATACTTTACTTTTTGAATTACTCTGCATTTCCAAGTTGTTTAGATGAATTTGTAATTCGTTTTTTCTTTTCTCAAGTGTTTTTGTTTGGTTTTTTATTGTCCGTAAATTTTTGTTTATTTGTTCCAACTCGGTTTTTAATTTGTGTTTTTGCAGATACTTATCTCCATATTTTTCGCTAATATATTGTTTTATCTCAGTTCTAATTAGTTTAAAATATGGATTTTCGAAAATATAATTTATTCGATATTGAAATTTTCCTGTATTTATAGCCAATACAATTTCATCTTGAGTTAAACCATATTCATCTTTGACAGATTTATCACTTAATGTTGCTCCTTTGATCGTCCAAATATTTTTATTGTCAAAATCCATTTATTAATAATTTAATTTCAATCTGATATGTAAAAGCCAAAACTTTCGCAAAGCACTTGTGTGTGACTTGAATGGCAAATGTACGGATAAAATGTTAGTTGTACAACTGTTATTAAGCAAGTTATCTGGAGAGTGGAAGTCTCTCATACGCTGGTAAAACGCCGAGAATATAAACAAGCTGCAAAGTGGAAGTAAGAAGGACTAAAAAGGTCGGTACTTCAGCTAAGCTTACGAGAGCAAAAGGATAAAACCGCATAGAAGGCTTGTCAGGTTGAATTAGGTAGCACATCATATTGACGCCCGAAGTTATGATGTTGGGTTTGTACCATTTCTCCTTTATCCAAATAATTCCAATTTCTACTTCCAAAGTAAAATAGTATTTTTGCATCATGAATAAGATACACCATCATACTAATTTGTTTGGGCCTACATCACTTTATTGCCTCTATACAGAATTTGAAGAATTAGTTATAGATAAATTTGAGAATTATCAAAAAAAGTCATGGAGAAACAGATACCAAATTCTTACTTCCAACGGAATTCAAACACTCAGTATCCCCTTAAAAAAAGGAAAAAATGCACAACAACTGATAACAAATGTTAAAATATCCTATGAAGAAAACTGGATTAAAAATCATCTGCTGACTTTAAAATCTGCATATGGAAACAGCCCATACTATGAATTTTACTATCCTGATATCGAGAAGGTTTTCTGTAAAAAATATACGTACTTATTTGATTTGAATACTGATATTATGTTGATGATGTTTTCACGATTGGGACTTACGACAACAATAACTTTTTCTGATTCTTACATAAAAAATCTATATCAAATCCAATCCGATGAAGTCAGGTACATAAAATATCCTCAGGTTTGGGAAGAAAAACATAACTTTACACCCGATATGAGTATACTGGACCTTATTTTCTGTACTGGTCCTGAAGCTCACGGAATACTAAAATTAATGAAAATATACAAAATTTTAAACCCATGATAACCCATTCGTCCGGATTGAGGGATAGACTGGTGAAGTTGGCCATCATTACTGACAAGCTCATAGATGTCACTATGGAAGTAGGACATGAAAAGCTGGAAGTGACACTACATGAATTGCGCAATCAACTTGAAGCACCTTTTACATTTGTCATAGTAGGTGAAGTGAAAGCCGGAAAAAGCAGTTTTATCAATGCTTTGCTTGATACGGATAAGGAAATATGCAAAGTTGCACCCATGCCAATGACTGATACCATTCAGCAGATTATATATGGTGATGCTGAATATATCGAAACCATCAACCCGTACCTAAAAAAGATACATCAGCCTATTGAGATCTTAAAAGAAATTGCCATAGTAGATACTCCCGGCACCAATACTATCGTAGAACACCATCAGGAAATTACTGAAAGGTTCATCCCGTATTCAGATCTGATTGTTTTTGTATTTGAAGCAAAAAATCCGTACCGACAATCTTCATGGGAGTTTTTCGATTATATCAATGCTGAGTGGCACAGAAAAATCATCTTCGTGTTGCAGCAAAAAGACTTATTGCCGGAAAATGACTTGAAAATAAACTATGAAGGAGTGGTAGAGCATGCCAAAAAAAAGGGGATTTCAGATCCGAAAGTTTTTGCGGTTTCTGCTAAATTGGAGCAAGCTGACTTTCATGATATTTCGGGATTCAAAGAAGTACGCCACTATATAAGCGAAAACATAACAGGCGGAAAGGCGCCTGAATTGAAATTTCAAAATAATGTAGCAACATTGCTTACTATTTCGAATAAGCTGGATGACAGCATGAAAAACAGGATCGTCCAATATGAAGTAGACGTAAAATTCAGAGATGAAATCAGGGAACTCATTGATAACCAACACATCAAAACATCAAAACAAATCCAGGTGCTGGCAGAAAATCTATTGGATAGCTATGACAACATCACCCGACAGAAACTGAGTGACCTGGAAGATGGATTGTCTTTTATGAGTGTGGTAAAGCGATCGTTTTCGTCTATATTTGGTAAGGAATCAAGTCTGAAAGAGTGGCTGAACACACAGGCCAAAGACTTTGAACTCCGATTAAATACTTCCTTGAGAGACAAACTGCAAAATGGCATCATAGATGTAGCTGAAAATATTCAGATCATGGGCAAACTGGTAGATAATAAGTTGCGATACTCTGAGACTATACTCAAAAATAATGACGAAATATTTGCAGATATTGCAGAGAGGCGAATTAATGTACTCAAAGACCTTCAACAGAGTTTCAGCCAGTTTATGAATAATGCAGAAAATTTCTATGATGACAGCATGGTTTCAGAATCTTCAAAAATGACACCAAATCTTGCTGCCGGAGGCGGAGTAGCCATAGTAGGAGTTATTTTAGCTGCTGTGGCACAAGGTGCCGTGTTTGATATCACAGGGGGCGTTTTAACTGCTGTTGGAGTACTATTTGCGGGTGTAACTTTAGGTTTGAATAGAAGTAAAGTGATCCACAAGTTCGAAGAAGAAATAGTGAAAGGCAGAACAAAAATGAGTCAGGAAGTATCCGAAAAATTATCTGATTACACTCAACGTATCCGTCATAAAATTGAGTCCAACTTTTATGAATTTGATCAAATGCTTGATAAAGAAGGCGTTACCATAAAAAGGGTCAATAATGTACAAAACGAAATCAAAAAAGAACTCAATAACATTGTATAGTAACCATTTGATCACCAAATACAATCAAAACCTATCACCATTAATTGATAATTTTGAATGTGGTACGCCGATTGGATTGATGTTGATCTTCTGTACATTGCTCGCAAATACAGGTGTCGATAAGTAATGTTTCTCCATACCCTAAAGCCATAAGTCTCGAAGGATCAATTGCATGAGCAATGAGATAGTCTACTACTGATTGTGCTCTCTTTTGAGACAATACTATATTATAGTCCTCGGCTCCCCGACAGTCGGTATGGCTCGACAATTGGATTTTTATTCTTGGGTTTTCTTTCAGTACAGTGACTAATTTATTTAATGTTGGTATTGCTTCTGGCTTTAAATCCCATTTGTCATAATCGTAATAGATGTTACTGAGATTGATTTCCTTGTTTAAATATATTTTATCCAGGATCAATTCAGTATTGATGGTTTTTGAAGTTTCATTCTCTTTCCAGATAAGATTTTTTGTAGAAACAGTACTAGCGTTGCTGAGATACTCCAATTTCATTCCTGTGATTTTTAAATCTGTATCGGCAGGCACAGCGCAATAATACAAACCATTGTCATTGGTATAACCTTCAGATATTTTTTGATTATTTTGATCTAAAACTCTTACAAATGCTGCATTCAATGGCTTTTTTGATGCTATTTGGGAATTAGGATCATCCGGAATTGTATATTCATTAATAAATACTTTGACAGTCAGGAACAGGCTTTTTATAACTTTTGCAGATGAATCCGGATGTATCACTACGTCTTTCGGCACTTCAGGTATCGGAATCAATTTGTTAAATCTGTAAATGTCGTCTTTTCCGGTTCCTGGTTTTGAGCTTGTAAAAAACCCTTGTTGTGTCACACCGGCCTTTGGCCTTGCTTTATAGTCAACAACAAATGAAAACTCATCACCACCTGAATTGATGCCGTAGCCCATATTGACAGGTGTAGCCCAGGAAAAGTCATCTTTTAAATAAGTTTTAAAAATATCATATCCACCCAAACCCGAAAGATAATCTGAAGAAAAATACAATGTATCGCCGTCTCCTGTTGGAAATTTTTCATTTCCTTGACTATTAATGGAAACGGGAAGTTTTTCCGGTTCCGTCCATGATCCATCTTCAAGAAGTTCAGCATAAAACAAATCGGTCGTTCCACCTGGTTGTTCAAAGTCTGAAGAAAATACTAGTACACTATCATTTTCTATCAAGGTAGGTTGACTGTAGTTTGCTTCTTCTTTTACAAATGGTAATGATACCGCCTCATTCCAAACATCATTTATCCTGACTGTGTACATAATTTTGCACTTAGAATCTGTATTTCCAGTACTGAAACACCTTGTAAAATACAAAGTGTTCATATCTTTAGAAAACCATGGTGTCCCTTCATTGTGCTCAGTATTGATAGACGAATCAAATCTTCTGACTTCCGAACCACTTTTTATGGTAATAAATATATCACTGAATTTTTCACCTGTCCAGTTGTAGACTCCTTTTCCTGTGGCATCTTGTCTCTCAGAACTGAATACTAAATATTCATCTTCATAGAGCACAGGACTATAATCTGAAACTGCTGAATTTTCAAAAATCCTTTCAATCATGTATTCAACAGGTTTTTGTCTGGAAATTAAAGCTTGTTTACATATCAGAATTTCACGATCAAATTCCTGCTTTCGACCGGTCATTACTCTCAGTTTTTCATAGTTAGAAATAGCGATATCGTAGTTTTCAAGTATTTTTGATATATGTGCAAATGCAGCGATGGCTTCTGCTCCATACTCATTTTTTACAGCCAGATCCAGCCATTTGGCACTTTCATTGTAATTATGTAGTTTAAGGTAAGACTGTCCCAGTAAAAAGGCTTTTCGCCCTTTAAATGATAAAGTGTTGGATTGACCATATTCTTCTTCCAGCAGACTAACAGCAACTGCATATTGTTTTCTTTCAAATGCCGTCTCTCCGTCCTTTATTCCTTTGGAAACAGAACATGAAATAACAGTAATGACAAGAAATAAATAAAAGATATGAATAAACTTCATTTAGACAATTAAGGTGATACAAATATAACCTAAATATCTATAATGAGTTCCGTAATGAAGGGCAAAAGCACAATAAAATCAGCATTTTTGACGACAAATCATAGCCAACGCTATGGTGCGAAGTCAAAAATGAACGAAGTGACTGATTTTGAAGTGATTTTGGGCTGTAATAGGAAAGTCATTATAGAGTTTTAGGTATAACAAAATATCTTATAATTGTTGTTCAGAGCATCTTTAAAATTTCAATCTGAAGTGGGAGAAATCAAAATAAAGAGATACTTCTGATGAGTACCAAATTTCAGAGTTTGGATATTTTACACAGTTAAGTTTGGATACACATAAGTCATTCGTATTGACTTTGCCTTAAAACCTTTAGATGATATCCAGAGTCAGGCTAATCATATCCCCTAATGCAGTTTCTCTGTCCACATGATCCATACTTTCACCTGTGACAAGAGAGTCTGAAATGGTACAGATTGTCAAAGCTTTGGCATTCAGAAGTGTAGCCGTAAGAAAAAGGGCGTAAGCTTCCATTTCAAGACAGGCAACTCCCATTTTTGCCCATTTTTTCCAACTACCCTTTTCAAAATCATAAAAAGTGTCTGAACTCATAATATTGCCTACATGATGCCGGAGTTTTAACTCTTCAGCACGATTGACAGCCTTTGACAATAGCCCATAATCTGATATAGCAGAAATCTCTCCTCTAAGTTTAAATTGTTTGCTAAAGTTGGAATTCGTAGAAGCTGCCTGGGCGATGACAAGGTCCTTAATTTTAATATCTTCCTGTACAGAACCAGCAGAACCGACCCTGATCAGTTTCTTGACACCATAAAATTTGATCAATTCATAAGAATATATACCTATAGATGGCATGCCCATACCTGAACCCATTACAGAAACCCTTTTCCCTTTGTAGTTTCCTGTAAAACCAAGCATATTTCTTACTCTGTTAAACTGAAATACATCAGTCAAAAAATTATCAGCTATAAACTTTGCTCTTAAAGGATCTCCGGGAAGGAGGATGGATTCGGCTATTTCGCCATCTTTTGCTTCTATATGAGGTGTTGCCATGGATCTATTTAATTAGAAAATATGAAATTGAACATTAGTGCCTTATATATGACAGACAAAATCATGCCATTTTGTTATACAGGTCTTAATCTTTTATCCATCATCACTTTTTCCTTTGTCAGAATATGGATACTTTTCATCCCTTGATGTGTAGGATTGATAATAATATTGTATTCCTGAGGTATAATCACGCTGGGTACTTTTATAGCTAAAACTTGTTTTTCTAAAAAAAGAACTTCAGTTTTCTCCTGATAAGGAAATATTTTATTTTGCGATTCATAGTCCTGTACTTCTTCACATAGGGAAACAATCTGTGTTTCATCTATACTTAAAGCCAGAAAATCATAATCAAGACACAAAGCATTAGCACTGTTGAAGTGAACTATTAATTCAAGTAAGGCAAGCGCCCTGCTTTCGCTGGTATACAAAGCAGCTATACCAGGTCTGTTCCACCGACCACCATACAGCTTGGCGCCTTCTCCACTTAGATCATTGGAATATTTTGACCGGCATATTCTGTATACTTCCATCACGCAAAAACACCATGTTCGATACGCCCCAAAATATGATGAACAAGCTCAAACCCAAACGGAGTATCCAATAATGATAGCGGCGTCTGATATTCTAAATCCATAACGGGTGCTTTCAACCATGAATTAAAACTTTGCTGCGTGCCGAAAACATCCAATCCATGATGATTCAGAAGACTGAGCTGAATCACTTTTGCTGAAGCATCCGTATCTAAGAGATGATCGGGAAGATATCTTTGAAGGGTACGTAAGGAAACATTGAGAATCTTTGCAAGATCTGAGACACTCAAATCCATCTTGTCACCCAAAAAATAAAAGTAGCCTGTCTTTAATCCCGATCTGGCATTGCGCACCACCATCAGATCAGCAGAAGACGTATACCGTGGCTTTGAGATGTATGCTACAGCAGGCTCATTTGCATAAGATGAATACTCATCGATATTTTTGTTATAAGACATACAATGATATTTTGACACAAATATAATGTCATTTGTCGTGATTGTCAAGTTTTATTTTATTTTTTTTATTTTATAATTTTTTGTCCCTACATCTTTCCTTATCCAATATAAAACATTTTCTCCTGTTTGATCGTCTTAATATGTGGTGATCTAAGAGTATGTTTAAATTTTTATGTTTGAGCGAAAGTGAGGAAATTTAATTTTGGACAAGATGACTGAATGGTCTCGTCTGTGACGAGAATTGAGTAAAATACTTTACTCAATAAAGAAGGAACTGCGAGCAGCTGCTCGCAGCGAATACTGAATATAGCCGGAAGTTCAAGCATAGCTTGACGCTGTACGGCGAAAAATATAACGCTGGATAAAATTAAATTTGCCACTTGGAGCCAAATGATAAAAGTTTAAACATACTCTAATAATACAAGATACAAGTTTAATAGTAAGGTAGTCCTAAGGATAAAATTAAAAATCTAATGATAAAAATGAATTCAAAAATTAAAAGCATTCTGAGAATTATATTCTTTTTTTTAATAGGAATAATACTTGCAGGCGTTCTTATTCCATTTGTTTATAAAGATAAAATAGTTCAGTATTTAAAACAAGCAACCAATAAAAATATCAATGCAACAGTAGATTTTAAAGATGCTGATATATCAGTATTTTCTTCATTCCCTTCGCTGAGAATAACTATTGACAGCTTATCAGTGGTAGGACAGGATACTTTTGATGGTATAGTGCTATATGCATCACCCGAAACTGCAGTAGATTTAAACCTTGCTTCTCTGTTTGGAAAAAATAAAACACCTGAAATAAACAAACTATATGCTTACCGGCCTGAAATCAATATTGTCATTTTAGATTCATTAAGGGTGAATTACTTGATTCAAAACCAAAAAGAACCTCAAACAGCATCTCAGTACAAGCTCACATTAAAGTCGTATGAAATAAAGGAAGGTAAGCTCACATATCAGGATAATACTTTAAACCTGTTTATGGCTCTTGATAACTGCAATCATAAGGGCAAAGGAGACTTTACACAAGACGTTTTTGACTTGTTTACTGAAACCAATGCTGAAAAAGTACATGTCCGATTTGACGGAACAGAATACTTAAATGGGGCAAAGGCTAACCTTATAGCGGACCTAAACTTGAATTTTCCTGAAAATAAATACACATTAATAAATAATAGCCTGCAAATCAATGATTTTGATGTTCAGGCTGACGGATTTTTCCAGATTAAAAATGAAGGTATTTACAATGACATTACATTTAAGACGGCATCGGAATCCTTTAAATCCTTTCTTTCTTTGGTGCCGGGTGCTTATACTAAAGATTTCTCCAATGTAAAAGCCTCAGGTAATGCATCACTTTCAGGTTTTGTCAAGGGCATTTATAATAGTGAAAAAAGTACATTTCCAGCATTTGATATACAATGTGTGATCAAAAATGGATCTGCCAAATATCCGGATCTACCCCAAGAGTTAAAAAATATTCAGGCCGATATCAATATAAAATCATCTAAACCTAATCTAAGCGACTTTTCATTTGCCGTACCGATGATAAAACTCAATATAGGTAATGATCCTATAGAAGGAAAACTATTGGTGACAAGAGTGACTAGTGACCAAAATGTGACAGGCTATCTAAAAGCAAAACTTAATCTGGCTAATATAAAAAATGCTTTCCCTATAGAAAATCTGGAAAAACTGGCAGGCCAACTACACTGTAATCTGGATTTCAAAGCCAAAATGGAAGATATCACTGCAAAAAATTATAACAAAATCAGTTTTTCGGGCGAAGGCTCGGTTTCTTCTATCGTTTATCAATCCGTTGGCATGCCTGTTGTCACCATTGGAACTGGAAAAATGACAGCATCACCTGAAATATTACAAGCAAGTGCACAAAATATCAAAATGGGTAAAAGTGATGCTGATGTTTCACTAAAAATACACAATCCATTGTCTTTATTTACTTTAGACGATAAAATAAATGCTGATTTCAGTATCAATTCAGGTTTTTTGGATCTAAATGAGTGGATGCAGCACCCTGATAAAGCACCTGAATCCAAATCAACAACAGCACCTGTAACCATTGATGATAGAATCATTCAAAATTCAGGTTTGAATCTCAATATCAAGGCCGGGAAAATCTTGTTTAACGATAAAACCATCGAAAACATCAATATCAATGGTACTATGGCTGCTAATGCAATTCAGATAAACGAGTTGTCTGCCAAGATTCAAAAAAGCGACATCCGGCTAAAAGGAAAAGTGATAAATGTTTATGATTATCTTTTCAACAATAATATCCTGGATGGCGAGCTTGAATTGAACTCTGATTATTTTGATGCCAATCAGTTTTTGGTAAATACCCCTTCCGGAGGCACAGAAAACACATCGGCTATACCAGTTCCGGATAGGGTCAGGATTCAACTTCACACTCAGATAAAGGAACTTTTATATACCAATCTGCAACTCAAGGATTTTCAAGGCATACTGGAAGTAAAAAATAAAGAAGTAGCCATTAAAAATGTAGAAACCAATGCTTTGGGTGGTAAAATGTATTTTGATGGATTGTATAATACAACTGATCTGAGCCAACCAGACTTTGCGGTCAAACTCGATTTGAGCAAAATTGCATTTGCAGAAGCCATATCTAAAATCGACATGTTCAAAAAAGTAGCTCCGATAGCTGCTTACATCAATGGATTTTTTAATACAAGTATCGTCATGCGTGGAAAATTAGGTGGTACTATGATGCCGGACTTGAGTACACTGGATGCATCCGGGATGATTGAAACTCTTAACGGGGCCATAAAAGGCAGCAATCCAATGGCTGAATTAGCGCAAAAAACGGGAATAAAAGAACTTTCTGAAATAGATTTGGCAAATTCAAAAAATTGGTTTGAAATCATCAAGGGATTTATGGAATTAAAACCATATACCACAAAGATAAAGGGTGTAAATTTTACCATTTCAGGCAAACATGGATTTGGCAAAGAGATGGATTATAAAATAAATCTTGTGATACCCAGAGAAATTTTAAAGAAAAACAAAATCCTTGGTGTCGCAGAAGCCGGCTTAAGCAATATTGAAAAAGAAGCCGGTAAACTTGGCATCAATATCCAGCAGGGACCTGAAGTATTTCTCGATGTGTTAATGACAGGGCCTTTTAAAAAACCTAATTTCAAGATAATACCAAGAAATTCACAAGGATCAACCTACACTGATGCAGTAGAGTCCAAGGCTAAAGACATAGTAAAAAATGTCACCGACAGTGTAAAATCTGAAATAAAGAAAAAAGAAACTGAGCTCAGAGATACCATTACCAAGAGGGCTAATGAAGAACTGGAAAAAGTAAAATCTCAGGTCGAAAAAACAGCAGATAAAGCTATTGATTCCATTAAAGCGGTGGCAAAAGATCAGGTCATCAGCAGACTGGATACACTTACAAAAGGAGTCATTTCAGACTCTTTGAAACAAAAAGCAAAAGATATCCTTGATAAAAAATCAAACGAAGAGGTGGACAAGATAAAAGAGAAGCTAAAAGACTTCAACCCATTTAAGAAGAAAAAAGAAGGTGGAGGGTAGGATAATCTCCAAAGTATAAAACCAAAAGTTATAAATTAAAAAAATATCACATAAATTTTATAGTTTTATAAAAAAATATAGTGGAATTATTACCTTTGCGCAAATTTTTAAAAATCTTACATATGGCACAAAGAAAAGGTAAATCTTCTGACATAGCAGACGAGATTGTAGATGTAGTGGAAGTTAAGGGAAGTAATGTACCCGCATTAAAAAACTTTTTTGACGAAAATCAAAAATTAATATCCTATGTGATCATCGGTTTGGGAGCAATTGTAGCACTATATTTTGCGTACAAATACCTATATGTCGGTCCACGAGAAAAAGAGGCTGTCAATGCAATGTACAAAGCTGAAGAAGCTTTTGCAAAAGATTCATTTGCCCTTGCGCTGGAAAACCCAGGAGGTGGATATGATGGATTTTTAGGTATTATAGATAACTATAGCGGTACCAAAGCAGCTAATCTCGCGTCATATTATGCAGGAGTGTCTTATTTGAATTTAGGCAAGTATGATGATGCCATCACCTATCTAGAAGATTATTCTGCCAATGATGAAGTGACTGCCATCACAAAAAACGGTGCACTGGGAGATGCCACTGCAGAATTGGGTGACAAAGACAAAGCTTTAGAATATTACAAAGATGCCACATCATCTGACAATGAGTTGCTGACACCATATTATTTGAACAAACTTGCGCTTCTATATTATGCGCAAGGTAAAACTAAAGAAGCCGTTGAACAATTGGAAAAAATAAGATCTAAATATCCTGATTCAAATGAATTCAGAGATGCAGAAAAACTGATTGCCAGATTTCAACAATAAAATTTGACTTAAAAATAAACTCAAAAGGCAGGATTTACGTTTAAATTCTGCCTTTTTTGTTTTTCAAAAACTGTATAGACATGCCAGAAAAGAAAAAAAACCTATCCAATTCACACGGATTAGCATTGCAACCTTTGGCAAATTGTCATCTTGCGGTCATTACTTCTGAATGGAATCAGGATGTAACTTACAGCATGAGAGACGCTTGTATAGATGAATTAAAAAAATACGGATGTAAAGATGACGAAATCATAGCTATATCCGTACCAGGGGCGTTTGAACTTCCGTCTGCAGCAAAGATGATGCTTGCCAATAAAAAATTGGACGCAGTCATATGTATTGGGTGCGTGATCAAAGGAGAGACCAAACATGATGAATATATCAGCAATGCAGTAGCAACTGGCATCATGAATCTAAGTATTGTTTCAGGCAAACCAGTTGTCTTCGGAGTCCTGACGCCAAATGATATGCAACAAGCTATCGACAGGTCGGGTGGAAAATATGGCAACAAAGGTATCGAAGCCGCCCACACAGCTATCAAAATGATACATCTTGCCAAAGAAATTAAGCATGGAGACAAAAAACAAATTGGATTTTGACAGCCAAATATCTTTTTAGGTTATAGTATTAATATCTGTTAAATATGAAATTACACATTATTGAAACCGGTAAATTTAAATTGGATGGTGGTGCCATGTTCGGAGTGGTACCCAAAAGAATGTGGAATAAACTCAATCCTGCCGATGATGAAAACCTGTGTACCTGGCAAATGAGGTGTCTTCTGGTTGAAGATGGTAATAAAAAAATTCTCATTGATACCGGAGTAGGTATAAAACAGGATGAAAAGTTTCGTAAACATTTCTACCCGCATGACAGCCAGGATTTTCATTCTTCTTTATCAGCTATAGGCTTAACATGTGAAGATATAACGGATGTATTTATTACACATTTTCACTTTGATCATGTGGGTGGCGCTCTCACTTATGACGCAGATGGTAAGATCATACCGGTATTTCCAAATGCTACCTACTGGTCCAATGAACAGCATTACAAATGGGCTCATGATCCCAACGCCAGGGAAGCAGCCTCTTTTCTCAGAGAAAATTTTGTTCCGTTGAAAGACATGGGAATGATGCAGTTTTTGGACATTCAGGAAGGTATCAAATTTACCGAAAATATTTCTGTGAGCTTCCTCTATGGTCATACTGAAGCTATGATGATCCCATACATAAAACTGCCTTCAGGCAACACACTCATTTATTGTGCAGACCTTATTCCATCACATCATCATGTACAGCTACCATACATCATGGCGTATGATATGCGACCACTTGATACATTATCTGAAAAGCGGATTTTACATGATAGAGCTACAGATGGCAAGCATTATCTGTTTTTTGAACACGATCTGAACGTATCATGTGGCAATATCATCAAATCAGAGACTGGCAGAGTGATTTTTGGGGAGCCAGTGTCTCTGTCTGAAATCATCAAGTATTAATATATTTGACATTGAAGGTTTGGTAGAAGTTAGAAAGATTCTACCACTTTTTTTTTTTGCACTTATTATAGTAGGATTACCACCTACATCACACTTAAAGTCAAAATAGAAACGTTTGATTACCAATGCAGTATAAATTAATGCTTTACTCAATTATTTTCATCAAGATTATGGTTAGCAGGCTCAAAGTTCGAAGTTGAAACCTGCATTTTTTTTCTTTTCATAGACATTATGATCAAAAGTGTACAACCTTGCCGGCCTGTGGGATACCGCTTCCTGAATTTCACCAATATCTTTTAGAATACCTAACGACTTAAGTTTTCTTCTGAAATTGCGTTTATCCATTTGGATATTTAAAATTACTTCATACAATCTTTGAAGCTGAAGAAGACTGAATTTCTGTGGTAACAATTCAAAACCAACAGGTTGTTCCCGTAGATGTTTCTGAAGTTTTTTAAGACAAGTGCTCATGATTTCCAGATGATCAAATGCCAATGATTGGACATCTGCTACAGGAATCCAGCGTAAAAAATTATTGGGTTGGATGTGTGCCAGATGATCATCATCTATTTTTATCAAGGAATAGTAAGCCACAGTGATCACGCGCCCCAATGGATGCCTACCTTTATTGCTAAAAACATGTACTTGATCAAGAAACACATCATCAAAGCCAGTTTTGGCCATCAATACCCTTTTAGCTGCTTCATCAGTATTTTCTTCGGGTCTCACTAAATCGCCGAGAAGAGAATATTCATTTTCAAAGGGCGGCATATCGCACCGGGAAACTAATATCTTTAGTGAATTGTCATCGTATCCAAAAATAACACAATCCACAGACACAGCCGCTTTAAAGTCATTATGTATCTGAGTGATCCATGTATTTATATTCTGGGCAGAAGTTGGGGGCATTTCAGTTTTGTTTTGACCGTGCGAAGTTAAAGTTTTTTTAGGAAAAAATAAGGATAAAAACGCTGCTTTACTCCAAAGACTCCTATGGTGCGAAGCTAAAAGTGATCCGCCGCGGAGGAGACTGATTTTGAAGTATTTGGAGGTCGTAAAAGATTATCATTTTAGATTTTTAGGTATAAGATTATTCTTCACCCAAGAATGGGTATTTGTAATCTATCGGAGAAACAAATGTTTCTTTGATAGTTCTGGCTGATACCCATCTATATAAATTCAGAATTGAACCAGCTTTATCATTAGTCCCAGAAGCTCTGGCACCACCGAATGGTTGCTGACCAACTACCGCTCCTGTAGGCTTGTCATTGATATAAAAATTACCCGCGGCATTTGACAATTTTTGCACCCCTGTACTAAGTGCATATCTGTCTTTTGAAAATATGGCACCAGTCAAAGCGTAA
Organism: Saprospiraceae bacterium; assembly: GCA_016718205.1. Lineage (GTDB taxonomy): Bacteria > Bacteroidota > Bacteroidia > Chitinophagales > Saprospiraceae > OLB9. The sequence goes on along the minus strand of JADKEB010000010.1, from coordinate 143,005 downwards.
GGTCCTGTTTTATCAACCAGTTCAAGCGTTTCATTATAGAGATGATCCTGATACACATAAATGGTCAGTACCGGTCCAAAAAGTTCTTCACACATGGTGATATAATGAGGACTATTTACCCTAATTACAGTTGGTTCTATAAAATACCCCTTAGTTTTGTCAAAATTTCCACCAGCTATGATTTCTGTTTCAGGATCACTTTTGGCAGCAGCTACGAAAGATGTTATTTTATCAAATGCTTTTTCGTCAATAACTGCATTTATAAAATTTCTGAAATCTTCAGTACTACCCATTTTGAAATCCTGAAGATCTGCTGCAAGATATTTTTTTACATCTGACCACAATGATTCAGGTATATAAGCTCTCGATGCTGCCGAACATTTTTGCCCTTGAAATTCAAATGCACCTCTGGATAAAGCGACTGCAACCTCTTTGGCATCTGCAGAAGGATGGGCTATCACAAAATCTTTGCCTCCTGTCTCCCCTACTAATCTCGGATAAGATTTATAAAGAGCCATATTCTCGCCTATAGTTTTCCAAATTCTGTTGAAGACTCCGGTGCTACCTGTAAAATGTATTCCTGCAAAATCAGGATGTTTAAAAATAACATCACCTGCAGTAGGGCCATCTACAAATATGAGATTTATCACACCCGATGGCAGCCCTGCTTCTTCCAGTATTTCCATGATCACTGCTGCAGAATAAATCTGTGTTTCAGCTGGTTTCCAAACAATGGTATTGCCCATCAAGGCTGGGGCTCCGCAAAGATTTCCTGCTATAGCCGTAAAATTAAAAGGAGTTAATGCAAAGATAAATCCTTCTAATGGTCTGTATTCCAATCTATTCCAGACACCCCTGCTGCTTTCAGGTTGCTGGGCATATATTTCAGTCATAAACTGAACATTGAACCGGAAAAAATCTGCCAGTTCGCAGACAGCATCAATTTCAGCCTGAAATATATTTTTAGACTGACCAAGCATAGTCGCAGCATTCATTTTTGCCCGGTAAGGGCCTGTAATGAGATCAGCTGCTTTCAAAAAAATGGATGCTCTGTCATACCATGCCATTTCTGACCACTGCTTTTTAGCTTGTAGTGCGGCTTCGATGGCCATATCTACATGTTCCCGTGTGCCAACTGCGTGAGTCCCCAGTGTATGATTGAGTTCATGTGGCGGGTGTATCTTTCTTGTTTCTTTTGTGTATACTTTTTTGCCGCCGATATACATTGGGATATCGACAGATTTGCTCTTGAGCTCATGTAAAGCTGCTTTAACATTTATTTTTTCAGGCGAGCCGGGTGCATATGACAGCACTGGTTCATTCTGAGGTTTAGGTACCTGAAATATTGCATTTGACATATTAATATTGATTTGGTTAGTCGATTGTTAGAAGTTCTTTTGAAATGTTTTTAGGGACAAAAGCTGAAACATCGCCTTTGCCTTTTATAACTTCCCGCACTATCGTAGAACTGATGTGTGAATATTCAGGCTGGCTTATCAGAAAGATTGTTTCCACTTCCTTTCCCATGATGGTGTTAATCTGACTGATGGTCTTTTCGTAATCAAAATCTGACGCGTTTCTTAATCCTCTGATCAGATAATGCGCACCTCTTTCCTGACAAAACCTTACCGTCAGGCCTTCAAAATATGAAATCTCAACATTATCATATTCTTTAAAAACCTGCTTAAGCCATTCTATCCTTTTTTCCAATGAAAATAAGGTAGTTTTGTAATTATTTATCCCAACTGCCACTATAATTTTATCAAACAAAGGAACCGCCCTTCTGACAAGATCTACATGACCTAAGGTAATTGGATCAAACGACCCTGGAAAAACTGCAATTTTCATTTGCCTTTTAAGAGTTTGGTATATTAAGTTGCAAAGAAACGATATTAACAGTTCTGATACAAAAATTATTTCAAAAACCTGATTTGGTACTTCTAAGGCTATGACTATCTTTATCAAAAACCTTTTTTTCGGGATTCTTTCTATTTCTTTTTAAATGACCAAATGATTTCAGCAAGACAGACAGTCTCTCCATGTATATTTCGTCCTTCTGATATCATGGTCATTGTGACGGTATCGCCTGCATCTTTAAGCTTGTCCAATTGGTTGCTCAGCCCATCGCCCTGATTACAAACAAAAGTTATTTTTGTATTGGCTTTTTTTAGATATTTCATTTTAAAATCAACAACCAGCATAGAATGAGGCGTTCTTCCCGCCAATTGCAGCTGACACAAAGCCCCGGTAGAAAGCTCTGCCGCACCAGCCAGAGCGGCAAAATAAACGGATGAAAACGGGTTTTGGGTCCTCCAGCAAAAGGGAATGGTAAGTTCACAACTATTGGTTTCTAATTTTGTAACTCTTATACCCCAAAAAAAGACAGATGGTAACTTAAAAAGCATTCCGATTTTGAACCAGAAGGGGTTCAAAATTTTTTTTTGGTATGCTAAGGATTCATTATTCATTTATGCATTTTTTCTTGGTACCCAGGGAATTTCTGTAATATTGTTTCTGTAAGATAGATATCTTGACAACACAAAAAAATAATCAGATAATCTGTTTAAATAAATGATAATCGAAGGATCCACTTGAGAAATATTATTTAAGGTGATCACTCTTCTCTCAGCTCTCCGACAAATTGTCCTGCATATATGTGCTTGTGCTATCACTGTATCACCACCGGGTAAAATAAAATTTTTTAATGGTTCCAACAACTGATCCATAGTATCCATAGCATTTTCAAGTGTTTGAATATCATCATGTTTGATATCAGGTGTTATCATTTTTTTTTCCGGGTCTGAAGCAAGATTTGCCCCTATAGTAAAAAGTCTTTTTTGGACTTCTGAAAGAAAATAATTTTGAGTTGCCTCCTGAAATGAAGCGTTGAGCAAACCGATAAATGAATTTAATTCGTCAACTGTGCCATATGCTTCGATACGAATATCATCCTTTCGCACTCGTTTACCACCAAAAAGGGCCGTGGTTCCTTCATCTCCGGTTTTCGTATAAATTTTCATAAAAAGGATTATATTTTCGATCAAAGATAAACACAAATCTTTAACATTTTATAAACTTTAATCATGTGATGAAATAAATACCTTTGTCCTCTTAAAAAAAAGTATGACTACAAATATTTTCAAACTTCATCCATGGCATGGTGTAGATCTAGGTAATGAAGCGCCTGAATTAGTTACGGCATTTATCGAAATCATCCCAAGTGATACTGTTAAATACGAAATTGATAAACAATCAGGATATTTAAAAGTGGACAGGCCACAGAAGTTCAGCAATATTGTGCCCGCATTATACGGATTCTTGCCACAGACCTACTGTGCAGAAGATGTAGCTAAACTTAATATGCAATCGACTGGCAGAACTGATATAAAAGGAGACGGTGACCCATTAGATATTCTTGTGCTTACAGAGCGCGAAATCACCCACGGAGATATTTTAGTAAAAGCATATCCTATTGGTGGCTTTAGGTTGATAGATAATAACGAAGCAGATGACAAAATCATAGCAGTGTTGAAAAATGATGATGTATATGGTTTGTGGAAAGACATTCAGGATGTACCGGTAACTATTATCAATAGATTAAAGCACTATTTTCTGACATATAAACAAATGCCACATAAGGATCCATCTTGCTTTATTGACGAAGTCTATGGTAAAAGCACAGCCTATGAAGTCATCAATGCAAGTATAAACGATTATCACCATCACTATAGAAGATAATTGGAAGTTCAATAAACTTGGGTAGTTTTTGACATACAATTACGATATTGTCGAACATCGAAAACGAACTTATGAAGTCCATCAATGCTGAAATACAATTTTTCCAAACTGCAGACTTGACTCCATACGTTTGAACCCTTCCGTAATCTGATCAAACGGAAATATAGAATCTATGACCGGTTTGATCTGGTGCTCTGAAATAAAATCAATCATTTCCGCAAAATCCTGATCCGAACCCATTGTTGAACCGGCAATGGTAATTTGCTTCCAGAAAATGGTTTGAGGATTTAATCCATCTATTTTTCCTGCACTTCCGCCATAAAAACTAATTCGTGCACCGGGATTACATGTTTTTACAAGATTGTTGAATCCTTGTCCGCACGCTCCATCAATTATCACATCCACTCCCCCAAAATCATGGATCAATTCTTTGTACCAATCAGGATTAGTATACAGATATCCAGCATGAGCTCCCAGATCAATTGCCTCAGCTATTTTGTAATCTGAAGAAGAAGTCACTATCACTTCACATCCTGCTGCAATGGCAAACTGCATTGCAAAAAGGGCTACTCCACCTCCAATCCCTGATATCAATACTTTATCTTCCTTCTTAACTAATGCTCGTTTGAAAAGAGCCCTGTAAGCTGTTATGCCGGCTAATGGAATGGCTGCGGCCTCAATTTCCGTTAAATGAGCAGGACATGCATAAAGATATTTTTGATTGATAGCAATATGCTCTGCAAATGTACCCGGAGATGGCATACCCAAAACCTGAAATGCTGATGACTGACAATGCGGGTTATCGCCCCAAAACAACCCGGGATTGATCACAAATGTATTTTCTCCGGAAACGCCGCATGCATCCGAACCCAAAATCGTATTCAATATTATGCCCGGGTACATTCCTTTTACTATCCAAAGATCTCTGTGATTTATTGAAGATGCATTGATTTTGATGTACACCTCATCATCACCTAAAGTAGGAAATGTAGTGGATTGTAATTCCGGATATTTGTATAATTCATTTAAAACAAATGCCTTCATGAGTAGATATTGTGCTAAGTTGTTAAAATTGTTTACGTTGTGAAATCTGATATTTACCCAGATACATCCTAATGGTTAGGTGTTGATAAGAGTATGTTTAAATTTTTATGGTTGAGCGAAAGTGAGGAAATTTAATTTTGGACAAGATGACTGAATGGTCTCGTCTGTGACGAGAATTGAGTAAAATACTTTACTCAATAAAGAAGGAACTGCGAGCAGCTGCTCGCAGCGAATACTGAATATAGCCGGAAGTTCAAGCGTAGCTTGACGCGGTACGGCGAAAAATATAACGCTGGCTAAAATAAAATTTGCCACTTGGAGCCAAATGATAAAAGTTTAAACATACTCTAAAATCAAAAAAAACCGGATATGTTGCCATATCCGGTCATAAAACCCAGAATCATTTTTATAAACACATTACTCGATTAAAATCATCTTTTTTGTTGCAGTAAATTCTCCGGCTTCAATCTGATAGTAATACACACCGGAAGTTCCTATTTGTGTATTATTCACGTTGATGCTGTTAAACCCTTTTTCGTAATTACCATTTGAAGTATATATCAACTTACCGGTAAGATCAAGAATTCTCAATTTCACAAATTCAGGTTTGGCCAATTCGAAAGAAATGACAGTTGATTCTTTAAATGGATTTGGTTCATTCTGATATAAACTGGTTTGGCTGTGATTGATATTTATATCTCTTGTCTGGATAAACAAATTGCGCACAGATCCATCAATATCATACACTTCCGGTCTGATTCCTGCCTGATCCAATCTGATATTTTTAGTATTTCCACCGGCCAAAGCCTTAAACTCAATGGTGAATAAAACTTCATCAGATTTCAGTGATTTGCCGTTAGCTATATCGTAGCTGAAACTCAGCTTACCATTTGGAGCATTAAATGGATTATAGTGTTGTGATTTGATATCAAATGCTCCACTACTCAATCCCATGAACAACAACTGATCAGCATTAAAATCTATTCCGAATTGTGTACCTAATATATACATATCGTCACCTGCACGTACTTCAAATTTCACAATTTCACCTGGAGAAAATTTCATCTCATCAGATGTGAATAGTGTGCTGCCTGATCTAAATTCTGTTGACTTGGCATTGACTACCACGCTTCCATTTACATCTCCCACTTTTACAGCTGTAAAGTTGACATTCTTTTTGTCTTCATAGAGAGAATCAAAATTCACTTTGAACGGATAGTCAAATGGGTTGTTTACATCTGAAAATACGTGTGATGAAGGTACAAATCTCCATGAAGTATTGTTGTCAAATTCATTAGTGACTCCCAAAACCAATTTCCTTAGTGAAACAAGGTCACCGGCGGTAATACTCCTTGAATTGTTAACATCAGCTGCCAACAATTTGTATGGTGAGTCGATTTTCTGAATTCCCAAAATATGTCTTTGTATCATCACTAAATCCAATGTCGATACACCGTTAAGTATATCATTATTTTTGTATGCTCCTATAGATTTTGGATCAAATACATCTACACCCTCAAGTTTGTACTCACCGTTTTGTTTTGTCATACTCTTGATTTCTGCAGAGCTCGTCATATTTTTCAGAGATACTTCGATTTCTTCAACACCTTCATTTCTGTAAGTAGTGATTTTGCCTGAAATCGCAGGTAATAAATCAGGCCTGTCTGTACAAGCATTGGTCAATGGAGAGTCCTGGAGGATCAATGTGACATTGCAGAAATCCGATAATCCACTATTACGATCTCTCACATATACTTTTAATGGAATTCTTGCAACTTGCCCGTTGGGAATATCTGCACAGGTTAATCTAATACCAGTCGTAGAAGTATTAAATACAATATTATTGTTATCTCTTTTGAAAATATAGTAGTCAAACTGAGCCGCTCTGCCACAGATATTGGTACTGGTAGACTGAATGAAATCATTTGCCCATACATCAGTGGTTCCGGATCGGTCCATGACCCACACAATCTCTCCATAACACACAGGTGTGGGAGCTTTGTTGGCTACAACCGTAATGTTATATGCACAAGTGGACTGAGTCCCACATACATTTGTTACAGTAAAACTTATTCTGTGTGTACCCGCAGGAAGATTTTGAGTAGTACTATTTGTAGTACCTCTATCATCAATGGAATTGTCTTTGTCGCTATCAAGGTTCAATGTCCACGAATACTTCCATTCCTCCTCATCTGTGCAGTCATCCATGGGGTTTACAGATAGTGTCACCATGGTATCACATTTGCCCGCACTCGCTGTGATAGTTCTTGCGCCACATCCTCCGGCAAAAGTCACTGGTCCGGTACCTGTCAAAAGTATCTTTTGCGATTGCTCAACGACTACAGGGTTAGATGAATAGCTGCACCAGTCTATGACTTTCCATGTTCTGATTACTTTAATACAAGCACCCGGAATATCTCTGAACACCTGATCAATGTATGAAACTCCAATATCTCTGCATGCAAGTCTATTGACTATTGGCTTACTGTTCAGAAAATCAGGTGTTGCTTTGCCCAAATCACATGTAGCTAGTGTCGTATCCTTAGGAAAAACAACACTTGTCGCATTAAAGACAGGAGAAGTAATTCTTAATTCCTGAACACACTTCTCATTTGGATTTGACACAAGATACCATTCTCTCCTCACAGTACCGGTATTGCATTTCAAACTTATAGTGTTACTAAGTATCGTGCTTGCTACGGCATTGTCTGAACATACCCCACTCACTGTAGGCTTTCCAAAAAATACGGTGTCAAAAGGTAGAGTACCGGAAATCCATGCCGCAATCAGATGGCTGTTGACCCCACCACATTCTATTGTTATTGTTCCGGGACAAGTGATTCTGGTTGGCCTCTTATTTTGTACTTTTATAGTGGTTTCGCATTCATTATAATTTCCTGCTTTGTCATATACCCTCAACACTACTACATGATAAGATTCAGGAGTAGTAACATCGCTGCAACAGAATCTGACTTCGCTTCTGAATATAGTATCTGTAGCATATCCCGGGCAAAATTTATTTTTGCGTCTGACTTCAAATCTAAGTGAGTCGGGATGTGTACAATTATCAGTACTATGGTCGTCCAATGAAAATGCCTTCAGTCCACCCCAACCGGTATCATCTATAGTAATAACAGTCTCATCTTCACAGATGGCGGTGGGAGGAGTACGATCTACCACATCTAATTCTGTAAAACAATCTGTTGAATTGCCACATTCGTCTGTCACCACATATTTCAACCACGTACGACCTAAAGGTAAGCCTTCAATACGGAATGACCGATCTGTCTGAGGTATAGTCGATGCATAAGCAGGACTTGTGCCTGAAACACTTGTTTGACCATCTACTTTGACAAACGGAACACTTGCTGGTGGGGCACCACCATCTTTACCAGCCAACTTGATGAAAACATCATATGTAACTTTTGAACAATCACTTATAGAAATAGGAGGTTTAACATCCCATGATCCTGTACATCCATCAGATGAAACGGAGATAATATCAGCAGGATTTTCTAAAGATCCAGGAATTTTTATAATGTCAGCAGGGCATGTGATTATCGGCTTCTGTGTATCTTCAATCTTTATCAACTGACTACACACAGTATCCCTGCCTGTACACCAATCAATGATCGTCCATCGTCGGTTTACCTTGATACCGGCTCCGCAAAGATCAAAAATGATATCATCATAAAAGACCTGAATATTATCACAACCTATTCCACCTGGTCTTCCACTTGAAACAGGATCCGGTGCCCCACTTGGTAGTGATGTGTATGATACTCCGCAATCTCTAATCCAATCCATAGGACATGTGATTTCGGCAATTGTAGCTCTCTTGATATAAAAATACTGAGTTTTCACAAGAGATTTGTTGCCACTCGGATCAGTAGCTGTCCACTGTCTTCTGATGATTTTGCCAAATCTGGCACTACATGGCAGAATAGTGACTGAGTCTGTCTTAGCATAAGTTAAGGCGGGAGAAACCTGACCGCTCACAGGAGCTACAATGATATTAGATAATGTCAAGACGTTATAAGCCCCGGCATTGTCCGTATTGACATTAAAGCAAAAGACTCCACCTTGAGGAATATTGACAATCACGGCTGTTCCTGATGTCAAAGTTGTTGAAAGTACAGTTTTTGTGCCATTTAGAGTATAAAATACTTCATCTGAAACTACATTGGGCACAATGGTTGTAGTCCAGTCAAACGTTATTCGTTGAGCGATAGGGGAAGTAAAACATATTTGTGCTCCCAGACTTGGCGACATAGCCCCTCCAGTACTACTTCCTCCTTCAAGGATGATGTTATTGTTATCAAACCTGATAGAACCTCGAAGGAGCGTTGAAGGTGTCCATAAAGCCCCACTGCATCCGTCGTAAAATACAGGCCTGTTAGGAGCATTATCGGCGGTTTGTGCAAGTATAGTTGATTCACTTCCACATGTACTTTCACATACAAGTGCATCGACAGAAGATTTTATACTACCTTTGCGACTGTCCATAAAAACATCGAAAGCAAAGCCTCCACCTACTCCCGAAGAACTGATGACAAGAATATAGGTAACATTTCTCGCCAAAGAAAGGCTAATATTGTTTTCATTAGTTGCCAACAGGTTAGTACATGGACTACCCGGAGTGAAAGCCCCTTGATATAATGATATCCTGGCATTTGTCTGTGGCAGGGATATATCCACTATCCCAGTACTATCTACGGCAAAACTTCGTGTAACATAGCTCACTCCATTTACAAATGTACCACATCCCACATTTGGCCGATCGAAAGTAGGAGTGCCTGATGGTATTGTACCTGTATACCCTGTGATTCTCTCCTCGCACGGACAAGTACCTATCAAAGGCGCCAGCTTATCTTCAATAGCTGCATGGCCCCAGCATGAATTGCCACATCCGCGAAGAGAAACTTTCACTTTCAGATTCATTCCAATGTGGCTTCTGTTGATAGCAACTCTTCTGATAGGCCGGTTGCGTGTATCAAATCCGGTAGTAAACTGTGTCAGAGGTGTGCCATTAGGTAGCACAGCTTCCACATCAAAGCTATCTGCATGATATGTGAATGAATTCATCATCATGTATGGATTGATCGGTATATTGCAATCATCATCCAAAGAAATTTGTACACCGTCTGTACAGGCAAGTACTGTATTGCAATTTACTTGTGCCTGACCAAAATTTTGAATAAGAGTTATGGTTAAAACAACTGAGAATGCCCGTACCATCGCTTTAAAATTTCCTGAAACAAAGTTCAGAAAAATGCCTTGTGTAAATAAGGGTCTTTCCATTGTAATAAATTTTAAATTTTGATTTAATCTGTTATGTGTCATGTTAAAAATGATGAAGATCAACAAGCCGGACTATTTCGTCTTCCTCCGGCTTGTTCACCTTGATTTTTATTTGTGTTATTTTATGATGATCATTTTACGGTTCGCTGAGTTCAGTTCCGTTTCTACCTGGTAGTACAATACTCCATTCAGCTGGAGCTCATTAGCATCCAAACTGAAGGTATTGTAGCCCTTATTGAAACTACCTTTAGTCTGGTAAATCATCTTTCCTGTCAGGTCAAAGATCTTGAGAGTCACTACTTCTGCTTTCGGCAGATTAAATCCTATGACAGTAGCAGCATTAAATGGATTGGGTACATTTTGGAACAGCTCAAATTGATCTGAAGCAGACTTGGATGAATTTACTGATTGGAGCGTTACTTTCACTGTATTTATACCTGTACCTTCTGATATATATATTTCAGGGATCAGATAAGCACTCTCCAATTTCACCACATTCATATCATTGATATCCTGCAGGGCTCTGAACGTGATCTTAATCATCTCATCTTTCACCAGAACAGCATTTTGGTCATTCCAACTCAGATGAATCAAACCATCAGAAAGATTTCGTAATCCCAGGTTTTCAGATTTCAATTGGAGTACATCTGATGTAATATTGATCAGTTCCGCGTACTTATGGTCCAAACCAAGTGTCATCTGCAGGCCTGTAACGCTGTGTAAATCACTTGCCTTTATGGTGATAACACCTACTTCACCTTTTTAACATCGACTTTATTTGCTTCGAGTTGTACAGTTGTTCTTGGTTCAGTGGCTACAGGTGAATTAGCATTTTTGCGGGCTGTTCCATTCACATCACCTATCTTCACCGCAAAGAAATCAAGCCCAGCAACATCATGATCCACTTTCGTCATCGAAAGTTTTTCAACAAATGGGAATGGGTTTTTTGCATCAGCAAACTGATGTGCCACATCGATAAATCTCCAGCTCTTATTATTGGTAAACTCTGATTTTATTCCCAGAATCACTTTTCTTAATTCAACAAGGTCGGCAGATGTTACTTTTTGTGAATTGTTCACGTCGGCAGCTATCAGTTTGTAAGGAGAATCCAATTCATGCAGCCCCAGGATATGTCTTTGTATCAGGACTAAGTCAAGTGTTGAGATACCATTGAGCACATCATCATTTTTATCTGCTGTGACGATATAATCTTTATACATTTTGAGTCCGGCCATTGTCCATTTGCCATCAGTAGATGTCATAACAGACTTAGGAAACTCTACCTGATCAGACATCAGTCCTACATGTACATTCTGCACCATTTCTGCAGATTCGGAGTAAATAGCTCCTTTAAATCCGACTGACTCAATTATCGCAGGAAGGCAGGAATTGTTGTTGCTTTGTACTCTGAGTTTTACCGTACAGAAATCACTGTTTCCTTCCTGATCTATAGCATACACATTGAAAATCGTATCTCTGAAAGGTGCTCCGTGCAGGTCGCTACATCTGATGGTTCTGGATATGTCAGATGCATTGGTTGAGAAAGAAGCACGAATCTGAGCATAAGAACTACAGTTGTCAAATGTAGAAGGTGTAAGGAAATCTGATGCCCAGATACTTACTTCCCTTGATGATGGCATGATGACGGTCACTAAATCAGAGACACATACCGGAGTCGGTTTTTTGGTATCACGGATTCTAAAGGTATCACTACAAGAAGTCACATTATTACAATCATCCTTCACATACCAGGTAAGTCTGTGCCTGCCATAATTGAGCAATCGGTTGAAAACGTTGCCTTCCACATCTTTAAAATCAACTGATCCGTTGTCATCTACATCAAGATCGTACCACCAGACTAACTTATTACTGACACAATCACCAGATAAAGTTTCTGTAGCTCTGGCTGTGACCTCTACTCTTGCCTGACAAGTACCTTCAGGAGTTATTTTCAAGCTGTCCCGATGGCAACCCTTTACAATAACCGGTGCAACGGTATTGGATATCATGATCAGTTGTGACTTTGAAAATGAGACGCCACTCTGACACCAGTCTATACCTGTCCATGTTCTAAGTATTTTGCGGCATACGCCATCAGAAAACTTAAACTCGACATCTTCATAGGTAAATGCCATGTTAGAACATTTACTGGTTTTTGCGGCAGGATATAAATCAGGTCTGGCGACGTTTAAGTCTTCAGGGGTAATTTTACTTATACAACCGCTATTTGGTTTATTAACTACCTCAGGTCCCCAATTGATGTCAGTGGAAACAACAGGTGACAAATTGCGCACTGTAAGCAATTGTGATTTTACTGTTTTGTTTCCAAATCCGTCTGTAGCTATAAAAAATCTTCGGATCGTACCTACACCACAAGTATTGATATCCCTGATTACAGAGTCGCGAAGGGTGTGGCTACAGTTGTCAGATGATGTGGCAGTGCCGTAAAGACTTAGGTTTTCAAGATTTGCTTTACAGTTGATAGTCATATCTGCCGGTGCAGTGACTGTAGGGAAAATATTATCCTGGATTCTGGCATGTACCATACAAGAATTGAAAGCACCATCTGCATCCCACACTCCCAGCTCAACCATAATACTTTGACCTACGTCTGAGCATCGGAATGTCAACTTATTGTCACATGGTAAACTAGCCCAGCTTGTCAGGCTATCTACTTTTCGTATCTTCATGCATGTAATACCGCAGTTGTCGTGACTACCATCGTCAAAGGTCAATACTCCGGCAACACCTATGACTTGTCCGCTTACAGCAGCATTGGATATTGCTACCACACTATTCCTGTCACAAACCGCTACGGGTGGTTGATTATCTTTGACATCCACTTCGGTAAAGCAATAAGTAAAATTGCCACATTTATCCGTGATGGTGTATCTGATCCAGGTTCTACCTCTGGGTAGATCAATAATAGTCCAAGGACGAGCTGCAGGGTCGAGCATTTTTGAAAATGCAGGTCTGGTTCCTGTTACTCTGGTAGCACCCTTTACTTTAGTATATTCTCCGTTGAAGGGGGCTTTTCCATTACTGTCTGCCAATAAAAATTCAATATCCCAGGTGTAACCCGAACAATCGGATATAACTATCGGAGGTAAAACAGCCCAATCAGCAGTACAACTGTATGATTTTGTAAAAATTACTTCTGCTGGTGCTATATCTGTACCTGTCTGATCTTTTAAATCAGCAGGACAAGTCACCACTGGAGGTTGATTGTCCATCACAGCTATCAACTGTGTATAAGATGTATCTTTGCTTGCACAATGATCAAAAACCCTCCACTTTCTGAAAAGCTTGTATGTCTCTGTATTGCCATCGCAAAGCAGTAACTTTCTGTCAGTATAGGTCACATGAGACTTAAGACATGCTATACCTACAGGCCAACCTGTGTGATCAGGAGATGGAACTGAGTCTGTCTGAACTATACCGTTAAGTACATAAGGTTCTTTTTTCCAATTACCACATGCTACCAATGATGGATTAGGTCCTGCTATACTGTCCCAACTTGGCGGAAATATGACATCTCTCAATGTTGATCTTCTTACGCTTAAGGTTTGTTTGCATGAAGATGTATTGCCATAGCTGTCTATTGCTTTCCATGTTCTGGTAATGACAGAGCTGAAGGTGGCTGTGCAAGAAGTCACAGCTGTATCCACATATGATATAATCACATCACTGCACCTGTCAAAGTCGGTTACTCTCCAGGTGTTCTTAGCTATCAGTGTAGTATCTGCGTCCAAAGGCATGACAGGAAATCCAGTGATATTCAAACTATCAATATCATCGCAGTCGATGGTGAGATTTGGAGGACATACCAGATCAGGTATTGATTTATCTTCTATTTTGGCATAACCCCAACATGAGTTTCCACTGCACTCATGGACTACTTTGATTTCCAATGTTTTACCAACATATAGGTAACCCAAAGCTCCATGGGGTATTATAGCTCCGGTAGCAAGATCTCTGATGATGATATCAAAAGATGACTCAGGCAAAGTATTACCTTCTAGAAACTGACTTACCTGAAAATACAGCTCACAGTCAGGATTCATAGAAACATTGACAAGGCTCTGACAAGCCATAGTAGGCACAGTCGTTTCATTGACAATGTCTATGCGCTGAATATTGGTAAAAGAACAGTAATCAGCGGATGAGTTGATTCTGAAATGACCTCTGACAGCCAGGTAATACACCCCAGGTGCATTGGGCCAGATGATCGTCCTGGAGTTAATAGAACCACCAGGATTGGTTAATGAAATACCACTAGCCGACACTGTAGCTGCGGCGTCTGTGAAAACACCCCACGAAATTGTTGCAGGATTTAATTGACCAGCTGTAGCTGCTATGGAGTAACTTTCAGTTGCCCCTATACAATTACCAAAGTCACCTCTTATCGTCGTGAAGTCAGCGACATCCACTACATCAATCGGCCGGTTCAATGTAAATGAACAACCCTGAGGCTGACCAGAGTAGCTGGATGCAACTCCACTGACACCAAGGCTATACCTACCTGGAGTTGGTCCCCAGGTGATGGTAGCAGCACTTGAAGTAGACCCACCAGTAATCGTTCCTCCTGATGGTAGAGACCAAAGTAAATTGCTGTACGTCGGTCCGGAAGAAAGTGTGTATACTTTACCAGTTGCTCCGGGACAGACATTGGCGTCTCCCGTAAACAGAATCGCTGTAGGATGCAATGGGTACTGACAGGCCTGTGAAGAAGTGATCGTGTGCACTTCATTTGTATTTCTGTTTCTGATTCTCACAGACCACCCTTGTCCTGATACTCTTTTGGCTGCAATAGCAAATACACCCGAAGAGACCTCGGGTATAGTGGTACCGGGTAAGTAAATGATCGGGACATTCGGCGGAGGCAATGATGCAGGATGATAAAATCCCGTAATAGGACTTATCAACTCCCACAAATGACCTGGAGTGGCATTAAACCTAATGGAGTCGCGGTACTGACCATTAGTAGGAGTAGTAGCATTGTTCAGACATGTGCATTCCGATTTTGCAGGACTGGCAGGTGTCTGGCACAAAACACCACTTGTAATTATCAAAGTCAAAAAAGCAGTGACTCTGAAAGGCTTCCAGAAATTTGATTTCATCAGCCTGAAAAAATGTGTAAGTAATGGGTTCTTCATCGATTGATGGATTTTGTAAAATTCGTAATTGCTTAATAAAAATATATTTACCTTACGTACCACTAAAGGTATTTCAGGCTTATATTGTGTACTACTTGGTTACCGGCAGGATGTAAAAGTTTTCATCATTTTCATAAAATCTGATGATCGTTCACACATCTTGCTGTATTACAAATCCAAATTTCAGACCAAAAACATTGATGCATAAATAGTTTTTTTAATATGAAAGTCACATTAAATCTTAACGTAATATTTAAAATAGTTCATAGACAACGATATAAACGGTTATCAAAAATTATAAAAAATTTGACATTTATTTTATCGTAATATGAATCATATTTAATTTTATTGAAATTTATATAACCTTGTTTTTCTATTACTTACAATGGTCTATCAATAATTATGACATATAAGCAGTTATTTTACAGCAAATTACAATACACATAAAAAAGTAATTCAATGTACCTTCTTTTCAGTGGATAATTGGTATTTTTATTAAAATACCAGGTGAACGTTCAAATTTTCACCGTTTGACAGAAGAGACGGGTGTATCCCAAAATTGCACTTTAATAAAAATTCCAAAAATTCCTTTTGTTTGACCCCGGCACAGAAGGGACTGCCTACCCTTCCGGATTCAGGCGAAGCTGGGCTCTCCCCTATAGGGACCTATAGGGGCAGGGGGTGAGCAGAGCAAAAGAAAAGAAGATGCCACCCGCTACCTGCCTGACAACATAGGTAGAAAGCTTCAATGCCTAAAGGGGGACAAAATGAATATTACAGAGATTGAATGAAAAATGGGACACACCCGAAGATACTACTATTTTAATGCAAGCATTTTTAGCTTGAGATGTGATGTAGGTAAAGTTGCATTATGTAAAAAGATTAGCTATCAACACAACTAATGTCCATAATGATGATAATTTTTAGTTAAAAAGCAGGATCATTACAGCCATATTGCCTATCAATGTTTACTTTTGCCCATTGTTCATTCAGTAAATCAAAGCAGTTTATGAAAAAATTGGCAGGCTTATTAATGTTGATAGTCATTTTGATGGCTTCAGCTACTGATGTTGATGCTCAGGTCAGGAAAAGGACGGCATCCAAAAAGAAATCCAAACAAAAGGAAGAACAGGTAAGCCTGATGGAAAAAATCAACCCGGAAATCAGATTTGGCAATCTTGGATTTTTTGGTGGCCTTTCCGTTTCTTCCAAAATAAATGTTGGGTATAAACTCCATAAAAGATTTAGCTTAGGCGGAGGTGGTAAATTTTTTTATGATCAGTTTTCCCAAATTGGACCTGATCCTTCAGTGACAGATTTAGGCGGATTCTTGTATGGACGCGGAAAGATTACAGACCAAATCTACTTTCAGGCAGAATATGTTTTTATGAAATATGGTGCGGATCCTGATGGATTTAGAACTAGAAGGAACTTATTCGAACCAGTTAATTTAAATTTTCCCATGGTAGGTTTGGGTTATTCAAGTGGTTTTGATAAATGGAGATTTGGAGTAGAACTGTTGTATATCACCAATCAGACTGCGCAGGACATTCAGGGGTCTGTAGTAGAATACTGGTTTGGAGCTTCTTACAATTTTTAGTAATTTTCCAAAGGCAAAATGGTTAAAATCGGAAATACTGAACTGGGTGAATTCCCTTTGCTTTTGGCGCCGATGGAAGACGTCAGTGATCCACCTTTCAGAGCTGTATGCAAGGAACAAGGCAGTGATCTGATGTATACAGAGTTCATTTCCGTGGAGGGTCTCATCCGTGATGCCACAAAAAGTGTTCAAAAATTAGATATTTGGGATGATGAAAGACCTATTGGCATTCAGATATTTGGCGCAGAAATAGACTCCATGGGAAGAGCAGCAGAAATAGTGGAAGAAGCTCGGCCAGAGCTATTGGACATTAATTTTGGTTGTCCTGTCAAAAAGGTAGTGTGCAAGATGGCCGGTGCCGGAATACTTCAGGATATACCAAAAATGATCAGATTAACAGAGAAGGTAGTGAAATCGACCAAGCTACCTGTCACTGTCAAAACCAGGCTCGGATGGGATGAAAATTCGTTAAATATTGTCGAGGTGGCCGAGCGACTTCAGGACATTGGTATCAAGGCCCTCACCATACACGGCCGTACCCGAAAACAAATGTACAAAGGGGAAGCTGACTGGACACTCATTGGTGATATAAAAAATAATCCAAGGATGCATATCCCGATTTTCGGTAATGGTGATATAGATTCACCTCAAAAAGCATTGGCATATAAAGAGAGTTATGGGGTTGATGGTATAATGATAGGGAGAGCAAGTATCGGTTACCCATGGATATTCAGGGATATCAAATCTTATCTGAGAGATGGTATAGTGCCACCACCTCCTGATATCGAAGAGAGAGTGGAAGTAGCCCGAAGACATCTATTAAAGAGTATAGAATGGAAAGGTGAAAAACTTGGTATTGTAGAAATGAGAAGACATTATACCAACTATTTTCGTGAATTACCTGGTGTAAAAGAATTCAGAGCAAGACTTGTCACTGAAATGGACAGTCAGTCTGTGTTAGGGATATTGGATGAAATGAAAGAACACTATCTGGAAATGCCGGTGAGCTATTAACTACAAAAAAACAAGTAAGATGGTCTTCAATATCAAACCATATGAAAGAAGTATTTTTGAACTCATCCAGACAGCGGCTCGGGAACAGAATGTAGCCGCATATGTGGTAGGAGGTTATGTTAGAGACAGATTGCTCGCCCGCGACTCCAAAGATCTCGATGTAGTTTGTGTGGGCGACGGGATAGCTCTTGCTGAAAAATTAGCTTCTAAACTTACGCCACTACCCCATATTGCAGTATACCGGCGCTTTGGCACAGCCATGATCAAACACAAAGACATCGAAATTGAATTTGTAGGTGCGCGCAAAGAATCATATAGTGCAGACAGCCGCAAACCTGCAGTGGAAAACGGTACCCTTGAAGACGATCAAAACAGACGTGATTTTACTATCAATGCAATGGCAGTTAGTCTTAATGAAGAAGATTATGGGAAGATCATTGATCCGTTCAATGGGTTTTATGACTTAGAAAATAAAATCATCAAAACTCCGTTGGATCCGGATAAAACATTTGGGGATGATCCTTTGAGGATGATGCGCGCCATCAGATTTGCCACACAGTTGGATTTTGAAATTGAAATCAGTACATATAAATCCATATCCAAAAATAAAAACAGGATCAATATAGTATCGAAGGAAAGAATCACAACAGAATTGGAGAAAATCATCGCATCAGATCGACCCGGAAAAGGATTTAATTACCTATACGATACAGGTTTGCTTCATATCATCTTTCCTGAAATGGCAGCTTTACAAGGAGTTGAAATCAGAAATAATATAGGACACAAGGATAATTTCTATCACACACTTGAAGTACTTGAAAACATCTCGAAAGAAACAAAAAATATATGGTTAAGATGGGCAGCTATCCTCCATGACATAGCCAAACCTCCGACTAAGAGATTTGACCAGAATTTAGGTTGGACATTCTATGGGCATGAGGCTTTGGGAGCTGCCATGGTTCCCAGGATTTTTAAGAGAATGAAACTACCTTTGGATTCAAAAATGAAATATGTACAAAAACTGGTATTGCTGCACTTGCGTCCTATTGCACTGACCAATGATGAAGTCACGGATTCAGCAGTGAGACGGTTGCTCTTTGATGCCGGAGATGACATCGAAGACCTAATGACGCTTTGCAAAGCGGACATTACATCAAAAAATGAAGGGAAAGTCATCAGGTATAAGGACAATTATAAGGTTCTGACAGAAAAAATAAAGGAAGTAGAAGAGAAAGACCAACTGCGTAGCTGGCAGCCGCCTATCAGTGGAGACGACATCATGAATATACTCAAACTACCACCGTCCAGGGAAGTAGGTATAATAAAAAATGCTATCAGAGAAGCCATTCTCGATGGGGAAATTGCCAATGCTTATCAACCGGCCTATGATTTTATGATAAGCAAAGCAAAAGAATTGAAGTTGATATAAATCTCTGTTGTATATGGACTACAAGGATTTTTTTACTTTTACGAAACAGGAAAGACGAGGAATCGTCACTTTTCTAATTCTGAGTACAGTGACGATCTCAGCATTTAAATTTTGGCCCTTCACAAAGCCACAGCCACCACAAATTATTAAGGATTACTATTTTGATACTCTAAATACGGAAGAAAACGAATCTTACGATGCCAATGACATTTCTGATCTATGGGATGATACCGGAGATAAATCCGGAACAGCTAAAGGACTTAAATTCAATTTCAATCCCAATGACATAAGTTATGACTCATTATTATTGCTGGGCTTCAGTAAGTATGGAGCTAAGAGCCTTGTCAATTATGTATCAAAAGGAGGGATCATATACTCCCGTGAAAAGTTTAAAGAGATATATGGTATCGACCCAAAACTTGTCGATGAACTCGATGACTTCATATCATATCCTACAAAAAATACTACAAAATACACCAATAGTAATGATCCTGAAAAGCCAATTATCAGAGCATCAGACAAAGTCATTAAGATTATAGAATTAAATAGTGCAGACAGCATTGAATTAGTGGGTATCAAAGGAATCGGTCGTATCACCGCTTACAAAATAATTCAAATGAGAAAAAGAACCGGAGGTTTTTTAACCCCGGAACAGTTGACAGAATTAAATGTGATGCATGACACCATCTTTAAGAGTATCAAAAATCAAATCACTGTCAATCCTGACCTAATCAAAAAGATAAATATCAATACCGCAGATTACAAAACCTTTGTGCAACATCCATATATTTCATCTGAAACTGCCAATGCCTTATTGAAATACAAAAAACAACATGGTCCTTTCACAGATGCAAAGCATATAAGTCGTATCAGATCTTTAAAAGAAGAAACAGGGTTAAAAATGCTGCCTTATTTAGACGTGAAGGATGAATAGGCCTTGGAGTATATTTAAAAAGGGGTGTATCTCATTTTTTCATTCAATTGTTATAAAATTCCTTTTGTCTCCCTTTTAGGGATGGGGTAAAACAAAAGGAATTTTATTTTTAAAGTGCATTTTGGGATACATCCTTAAAATTTTAACCCCTATTACCAGTTTATGATTTGATTTAAAGCTTCCCTGCATTGATGACTATGCTGAAAATGTATTGCTTTGATCCCAAGACTTTCAGCTGCGATGATATTTTGGTAATTATCATCTATAAAAATAGCATCTGAAGGAGCAACATGGTATCTTTCCATCAACAATCTATAAATCTGATGGTCGGGTTTCTTCATTTTTTCCACTCCTGATACCACAATACCATCAAATAAGGACAAAAAAGAAAATTTTTCCAGGGCTACTGGAAAAGACTCTGCCGACCAGTTTGTCAAAGCATAAATTTGAAATTTATTACTGGCTTTTAGTTCTTCCAATAATTTTACGGTCTCATCAATCTGACCTCTGAGCATTTCTTCCCATCTGCCATAATATGCACTAATTTCTGAGCTGTATTGCGGATATTCACTGACCAGAATCGCTGTAGCATCTGCAAATGATCTCCCTCCATCCTGCTGTTCGTTCCAATGATTGGTACACACTTTACCAAGAAAATGTTCCACAGCTTCTTCCGATCTGAATAGCTGTCTGTAAACATATCTGGGATTCCAATCAACGAGTACAGCACCCAAGTCAAATATTACAGTATTGATTTGCATGATTTATTTAAAAGATTATAGCCTACGTACCCAAATATTCCTATAACTCACCAAATCAGAATGATCCTGAAGCATGATAGGAGCACCACGGTGCACCGGATTCTTTGGATATCCTATAAATGGAGTTGTACCATGTATCAGTGTATTGTTGTGAATTACAATGCCATTATGTATCACGGTGATATAGCCTGATTGGATTTTATCTCCTTTAATGTCATATTTTGGTGCTTTGTAAATAATATCGTAAACATTCCATTCACCGGGTTTGGAACATGCATTTGCAAGTGGTGCCTGTTGTTTATATATAGAACCTGCCTGACCATTATAATATGTTTCGTTGTTGTAGCTGTCCAATACCTGTACTTCATATATTGATTGGAGGAAAACACCGCTGTTTCCTCTTCCCTGCCCTTCTCCTTTGACAATGACAGGGCTTCTCCACTCGATATGCAAATGACAATCCTCAAACTTGTGACTTGAAATAATATTTCCTGTTCCTGGTTTTACTGTTATAACACCATTTTCATTAGTCCATGCGATGGGTGTTCCATCAAGTTTGGACCATGCACATATTTTGTCATCAAGCAAAACAAAAGCGTCAGAAGGCCGAGGCCATATGGTTTCTACAGGTGTCACTATAACGGGCGGGCGTGACCAATCTTCGGTAGCTTTTGGGTCTGTAGGTTCCTGCCCAAATAAAACACAGGTAAAAAATATCAAAAACCAACACAAAGAATGAACGCGCATCATAAGATTCAGATTATAAAATAGCAAATAGGTTTAAATATTAGGTGCCACAACAGTTTTAAAATATTCATATGTCCTTAGCAATCCAGCTTCTCTCGACACTTTGGGTTCCCATCCCAAAATCTCTTTTGCTCTGGTGATATCGGGTCTTCTCTGCTTCGGATCATCAACGGGAAGTGGATTGTAAATGATATGAGCGGATGGATTTCCGACCAAATCCATGATTTCATGAGCAAATTGCATAATCGTAATTTCTGAAGGATTTCCTATATTAACTGGTAAATGATAATCACTCAAAAGTAATCTGAATATACCTTCCACCAAATCGTCCACATAACAAAAAGATCTTGTTTGTTGTCCTTCGCCGAAAACTGTCAGACCTTCTCCTTTGATGGCCTGAGAAAAAAATGCAGGCAATACCCGACCGTCTTCCACTCTCATTCTCGGTCCATAAGTGTTAAATATTCTGACAATCCTAGTTTCTAAGCCATGGTAAGTGTGATATGCCATTGCAATAGCTTCCTGAAATCTTTTGGCTTCATCATAGACTCCACGTGGACCTATAGGGTTTACATTTCCCCAGTACTCCTCATGTTGTGGGTGAACTAAAGGATCACCATACACTTCTGATGTCGATGCTATCAGGATTCTTGCATTTTTTAATTTGGCAAGACCCAGTAAATTATGTGTGCCCAGAGAACCTACTTTGAGTGTTTGTATAGGCATCTTCAAATAATCTATCGGGCTCGCAGGAGAAGCAAAGTGAAGGATATAATCGAGTTCACCCGACACGTGTACAAACTTGGATACATCATGATGATAGTACTCAAAATGTTTAAGCGGGAATAAGTGCTCTATATTTTTAATATTTCCGGTGATGAGGTTGTCCATTCCAATAACGTGGTAGCCTTCGGAGATAAACCTGTCACATAAATGGGATCCTATAAAACCAGCTGCCCCGGTAATTAATACTTTTTTCACAATGATATCTTTAATAATAAGAAGTGATATTAGGGAGTAAAGGTAAGAAATTATGTGAAAAGGTGATAGGAATGAAGTTGAATTGTTGTGAGTCTTTCCTTAGAAATAAAATTTTATACTCGTATTAAATAAGTAAAATAAATAGAAAAAAGGACTGTAAACACACTCTTTATCTTATTGATTCTGAGTTGGGTGACATATTTCCCGGCCATCAGCAATCTTCGGTTATTGGGATGACCTCTTTCGGGTATATTTGTTACTCCTTCTTTGTGTTACAGTCCTTAAAAAAACTAAGGTCTCAAAATAAAAAACATCAACTATTTGTCGTAAGACGATGCAAACATACGAATAACATATTATAAATAAAAATAATATGTTTATTTTTTTATATTTTTATTTTCTATATATTAATTATAATTATCAAGATACTGTACATGATATTTATATCTTGAAATACCTCCCTTATCGTTCAAGAAGTTAGATTAATCTTTTTAATCTTTATTATTTGGATATAATATTATAAAAGATTCCTAAAGACGTTTATCTTTTTACAATTCTAATGATTTACATTTTCTGTGTTCTCTTCTTCTCTTCAAAACTTACGATTTCATTAAAGATTTTGTCAAGTTCTTCTGCAGGGATGTCTTTAATGATTATTTCTTTATTTTCATCCAACACAAAGACCTTTGGAGTTGACTTTATACGAACTTTCATATTATAACGACTGTACTCATCTGCGGTGTTGATAAAGTCTTCCATTCCCTTTTCTTTGACAGCGGGCCAGCATGTTTTTGTATTTTCACCTCCTTTAGTGCAGATGGATATGAGCTTAACTTTATCCTTGTTTTTTTTATAAAAACTGACCACATCAGGCATTATTTTTTTACAATGACCGCAATCAGGTGCCCAAAAGATTACTATAGTATAAGGAGATTTAATATCGTATAATCTGACCGGAGTATTATCTTCTTTATAAGTAGTAATGTCCGGCATTTTTTTGCCAATAAGTATAGGTCTCAGATCATTTGAATTTTCTTTCATCTTATCTATATTTTCCTGAGTCACCCAAGTAGCTTTACCCTTTGAATAATAATTATCTACAAGGTGTACGTAAAGCGCATCATGCCCGACAAGTTTCATTTGGGCATACCTGTTTAAGAAATCAGCAAGGTAAAATCTGTAAGCTTCAGCATTGGGCTCAAGCCAGCGCAATACAAGATCCAGTGATTTCAAAAGCGAATCAGGCTGTTGATTGACAAGTTTGGTAATATAGTAATCAATTTTCTGATGCAAATATGGGGTACGAATCAATGAAGGGTGTGCAGGATTTATATTATCAAAATAATGATCCTTATAGTAATAATACCTTTTGTATCTGACCGTATCCTCATGGCCTGCAAATTCAGGAAGTTCGATGTCCGTATTGGCCTTCATTAGAGTTCCAACTACTGTACCAGGGTACATGTTTATGATGTTCGCCTGATACTTTTTTACATCATTATCTAGTTGGCCAAGTACTTTTTGAGCTTCATCATCGGTCTTGTTGGCAGCTTTTGCTCTTTCACTACGCGAACGCATAGTGTCTGCGATCACCCTTTTTTCTTTGATGAAGTCAAGATACTTATAGAATACTTCGTTTTCAGTGCTGCCTGCAATTGAAATTGACAGTAAATCTTTGGCATCAAACTTCATTTTGATATGTTCCCCTTTGCCATTGATTAAAAACTGAACAAATGAATTTTCTGGTTTCAACAAAGCCAAATAGACACCCTGAGCGGGTATTGTGTCTTGTTTCCAAGAAAATTTTCCATTTCCCTTTGTAAATAAGGTATCTTTTACCAAAGTTTTATCTCCATAATAATTCCCTATGATGATAGTATCATTGTTGTAATTTTTTATCTCGATGTCTACAGAAAACTTCTGCCCAAAACCTATACAGAATGAGAACAAAATTCCAAATAAAATCAAGTGAAAATCCTTCATAATTATCAATGAAATTAAAATATTTATCAAATACTATTAAACACAGATATCAGACTGCAATCATACAACATATATAGCACCACATCTTTATATATATCATAAATTAATAATTTTTTAACAAAAAAAAGCATCAGTTTGCACTATTGGCATTTTTTTGTAAGATTTTTTTATCCCGTTCCTTGCAGTACTATATCCGAAACGAAAAACGAAATTTGTTTTTTAATGAAAATTTTGATGAAATACTGAGAGATATCAAAACACCGCGAAACGTTTTATTTTCGCCTTACCTACTGCCTGTACTATTTCCAATGCCACTTGATCGTAGTTTTGTTTATCAAGAGGACAATCAAAAATAAAGCGATGACCGATGCAAGAGCCTTCAAACACTGTTTCCCACTGTCCATTTTTTTTACCTTTTATCAAAAATGACCGCACTCTTTCGCCTTGTTCAATAGCTTCTTGCACTACTATTTTTTTTACTATTTTCCCCTTTGTTATATCTAAAGTTAGGTTTTCCGTTGTATTATTTTTTTCAGAAATAGCATTACCATACAATACTTTAAGTTGATTGCCGAAGGCTAAAAGCGTATCTGAATCTGCCTTTGGCAACCGTCCTTTATCATCGGGTGTTAAGCCCAAAATGAGTGATGTATTATGTCCAACCGATTTATCATACATCGCCAAAAGATTGTTGACAGGAAAAATATACGCTTCGTCATTGGGTTCCCAAAACCATTCGTGCCGCCCTTTGTATCCACGCAGAGGCGCATCAGACATAGCGGGTATATAATACTTGCCATCAGGATAGCCATATTTTATAGGTCTAAAGTCTATCGCATCACCCCGTTTACTGAACCAAGTAGAATCATTGAAAGTACCCCAGCATGGATATGGAACGGTACCAGACTCCGAACCGCCCCATCGCATATCTGCCCGTTGTAAATTGTGGTAAAACAGACAATTAGGTTGATGTTTTTCGACTATAGACAACACATCCGGACCACCTTGAGCGGGCCCATGTGCGCCACCGTCAAACCAAATTATGGACCAATCACCATACCGCGTACACAATTCTTTGACCATCCCTTCGCACATTTTGTTGTAAAATTGCTGCCTGTTTTTCGCAAATTCGCTATCGCCTTGCACCTTGAAATCGTGTACACCCAAGAATGAATTCCAACGAATACCTACAAAAATACCCGCTTTTATCCCATATTTTTGACACGATTTGACAAAATCTCTTACAATATCGCCTTTCCCGCTACGCCATTTTACGGCTTTCAAACAATAAGGATTGACATCACTTTGATATAAAGCAAACCCTGTTTCGTGCGTAACGGTCAGGATTGCCATTTTAAACCCTGCTTTTTTTATCGCTTTGATCCATTGGTCGGTATCTAATTCCATTGGATTAAAAATATTCACATCAGATATGGGTTGAATTCGATTAGTAGGTTGTACATACTTGTTGCCATCAAATACGTGCAGATCATAGCTAAAAAGGGCCACCAATTCGGCATCTTGCCAAGCTAATTGCGTCGCAGTTGGCAAGGGGACATCTTGACCTTTTGCAACAAATGCCATGACAAAAAAGAGATATATAAAAAGCATTTTAAATTTCATTCGCTGTTTTTTTAAGTAGAACCATATCTTTAAATATAAAGAGATTAATAATTTTTACAAAAAAAAACATTAATTGGAGTTACTGGCATTTTTTGCAAGATTTTCAAAAATTTCATCCAGCTTGTCAGCTGCGAAATCCTTTAGAATAATCTTTTTGTCTTTATCAAGAATTAATAATTTTGGCACTTTGGTATTCCGCACCTTTGATTGATATCTTTGGTATTCATCACCGGTATTGATCAATGCTTCCATACCTTTTTCTTTGATGGCTGTCCAGCAATTTTTATATTTTTCTCCCGGCAGGTTACAGATAGTAAGAATTTTTATACGTTCATCCGAGTGTTTCTTCTGAAAATTCACTATTTCAGGTGCAAATTTTTTGCATGTAGCACAATCTGGATCCCAAAGAAATACAATGACATAATCCGATTTTATATCATAAAGTCTTACCGGAGTATTATCTTCCAGATAGGTAGTGATATCAGGCATTTTTTTTCCCAACATGGTAGGTCTGATGTTGTCAGCATCACTTTTCAATTTTTCTATATTTGCTTCATCCTCCCAAGGTGCTAAGCCTTTAGCATAGTAATTATCTATGATGTGCACAGCAATATCTATATGACCGACATAATTAGATTGTGCAAATTTATTGAGCGTTTCTGACAAAAAATATTGAAAAGCATCTTTGTTGAGATTAGTTAGTTTTAAAATATAATCCACCGTAATCATCAGAGAATCAGGTATTTGCACTGTCAATTTATTCAAATAGTCATCCACTTTTTGGTGGATAGTTGGTGTACGAATCAATGCCGGATGCAGAAAATTGACATGATCAAAATAATGATTTTTGTAATAAAGGTACTTTTGTGATTGGACGGATTTTTCATCTCCTGAATAATCAGGAACATCTACCTCCTTATTGGAAGAAATCAACAATTCAAGTACTGTCCCGGGAAACTGCTTCAAAATATTTTGTTGATATAATTTGACTTCACGATCAAGTCTGCTCAGATCGTCTTTAAGATGTTCTTGGGGTAAATTGTTATTTATTGCCCTTTCTAACCTTGCATTCAGTGTGTCTCTTGCTATCCTCTTTTCACCAAGATAGGTGAGAAAGTCAAAAAATGCCTTATTTTCTTTACATCCGGTAACATCCACATCCGATAGATCGTTTGCATGGAACTTTAATTTAAGACTGTTTTGATGATCATTAACCAGAAATTGTACATAATTGTTATTGGGTTTCATCAATGCAAGGTATACACCCTGTGGCACCAGGGTGTTTTGTGTCCATCTAAACAATCCTTTTTTGTCACTGCTTACTAAAAGAGTGTCTTTGACAAGTGTTCTATTTCCGTAATAATAAGCAATGAGTAATGTATCATTTTCATATCCGTCAATCTGGAATGACATGTTGACTTTTTGTGCCTTTACACAAAACGTATTAAGAATGACAACAAAGAAAGTTATTATGATTTGCCTGAAAAAAATGACCATAAAAGAACTGATATAATTATGAACATTAATAATACGTAAAATTTTCATATCTTAGAGTATGTTTAAACTTTTATCATTTGGCTCCAAGTGGCAAATTTAATTTTATCCAGCGTTATATTTTTCGCCGTACCGCGTCAAGCTACGCTTGAACTTCCGGCTATATTCAGTATTCGCTGCGAGCAGCTGCTCGCAGTTCCTTCTTTATTGAGTAAAGTATTTTACTCAATTCTCGTCACAGACGAGACCATTCAGTCATCTTGTCCAAAATTAAATTTCCTCACTTTCGCTCAAACATAAAAATTTAAACATACTCTTACTTTTGCATATCATTATATGTAGGGTATAAACTACTATTTCAAAAACAATTTAGACTCCCTTTAACCTGAAAATATTGTTAATAACTTGCTATTTTTTTATTAAAATTCTCCTATTTTAGTATCTCTCTATGATGATAGCGCTGGCTCCTCCTCCTCCGTTGCAGATAGCAGCCATTCCATATTTGCCATTATTTTGTTGCAGGACATGACACAGTGTGGTCAAAATTCTGGCTCCGGAGCAGCCCAAAGGATGACCCATTGACACTGCACCACCCTTGACATTAACTTTGTTTTGATCGAGATGGAAGTGCTTGATAAATGCCAATGTGACCACTGCAAATGCTTCATTAACTTCAAAGTAGTCTATTTGATCGATGGTTAAGCCAGCTCTTTGCAACGCCTTCTCTGCAGCTATAGCCGGAGCTGTAGTAAACCATTCTGGCTCATGGGCTCCATCCGCGTATGACACTATGCGTGCCAGCGGTTTCAATACATGATTTTTGACAGTATCTTCATCGGCAAGGACGAGTGCTGCAGCTCCATCGTTGATAGTTGATGCATTGGCTGCAGTTACAGTGCCTTCTTTAGTAAAGACAGGTCGTAATCCTGATATTTTTTCAAAATTTACATTTTTGTACTCTTCATCCTGAACAACAAGTGTTACATGTCCTTTTCTGTCTTTCACTTCCACCCCAACTACTTCATCACTGAAAAGTCCATTTTCCCATGCATGGGCAGTTCTCTGATAGGATTGAATGGCAAAATTGTCCTGATCTTCCCTGGAAATTTCAAATTTTGTTGCGGTAGCGTCAGCAAAACACCCCATAGCCTGGTTGTCGTACACATTAGCAAGTCCATCTCTGACCAACCCATCCAAGAGCTCACCATGCCCATAACCATAACCATATCTTGCTTTTGGCAGATAAAATGGTATAGATGACATGTTTTCCATGCCACCTGCAACGACTATATGATTTTGATCCAACTGAATGGATTGTGCCCCAAACATTACTGCCTTCAACCCTGAAGCACATACCTTGTTGACGGTAGTACACGGAGTTTTATTGCTTAATCCCCCATAAACTGCAACCTGACGGGCTGGTGCCTGACCTGCGTTGGCCTGAACAACTTGACCCATGAATAATTCCTGAATTTTTTCTGGTGCCAGGCCTGATTTCGATACCGCTCCCCTGACAGCTTCAGCACCTAATTTTGTGGCGGGAACACTGCTTAAACTGCCTCCAAAACTACCAATGGGTGTCCTTACTGCTGATAATATATACACTTCCTTCATGATAAAATCTTATTTTCTTACTACTATTTATTTGTCAAAAGTAAATGAATACAAAGATATGTTTATATTTAAATATTTCTCAACATTACTAATAGTGGGTTAAGATTTTTCGATTTTTTTAATAAAAATAAAGGTAAGACCTAACATGAAAGGCCAGGCGGTGTATGCGAATGCTTACTATTGGTATGTCAAACCAGACTTCTGCTCCGGAAGATCTGTGAGGCATCTGAGAAAGACAAACAGTTACTCATAGGATACAAAATCAAGACTAATAAACAATGGGAACAGGTGAATAATCCAGACATATTATGCCATTCTGAAAACGGTAGAAATCCATTGAAATATGTTCCTGACATAAAAGTTGGATGGACGATGATATTATCCTTCAGTAATGAAATTCTTTTTACTATTTTTGTAATTTTAAAATAAAATATATATTTATGAAAAAAAGAATAGCAATAGTATCGTCATTTTTCAGCCTATGCCTTACCATATCTGCACAACAAATTAATCTCACATCGGAAGGATTGACCCTTGCCTTGTCAGACAAAGGGCAGGTTTTGGAGATGTCGGACCCTACATCCGGGAAAAATTATCTGGCTAAGGACGAAAAGACATCACTACTGCAAATTAGGGTTAGTGATAAATGGTACACTCCGGATAAAGCTTCTTCAAAATCCGGTATTATATCACTCGTATACAAACCGGTCAATATCATTGTACAAATAAAAGCTGTACAAAAGAAAACACATATATCTTTCGAGCTGATCAAATTGTCATCAACAGAAAAGGTGGATGCAGTAATATGGGGACCCTATCCTACTATTATCAGCAAAACCATCGGTGAAGTGGTAGGAATAGTTCGAGATGGGGAGTATGCGATAGGGATGCAGGCATTAAATCCAAAAACGATAGGTGGTGTATTGAACAATTCAGAAGGTGCTAATGAAACACGAGGTTCTACGGCTCTACCGCAGTCGTACGGTAGCAGTTTGCAATCATTCAGTATGGACAGGTCCAAAGACAGGATACTCACTGTATGGGGTCGGCCGAAGATGCCCGTGAAAGCCATCACTAATGAAACAGTCCTGGGATCCAAGATCGCTCTTTTTGGTTGTGTGGAGTCAGAAGTATTAACGCGTATCGGGGCTATAGAATTGGCCGAAAATCTACCTCATGCTCTGATTGATGGTGTATGGTTCAAACAATCACCTGAAACCGGCAGGGCATATCTAATTGCTGATTTTGATGAGTACACTGTCGATGCTATGCTGGATTACACAAATCAAGCGGGTTTGGCATCTTTGTATCATGAAGGACCTTTCAAATCCTGGGGGCATTTTATATTGGATACAGCAGCTTTTCCAAATGGAATCGAAGGCATGAAAGCCTGTGTAGATAAAGCTAAAAAAATGGGAATACGGATCGGCGTCCATACTCTGAGCACTTTTATCAATACCAATGATCCTTATGTGACTCCCGTTCCAGATAAACGACTGTCTCTCACGGGCTCATCAGAGCTGGCCGAAAATATCAACGCTTCGACTAATGAAATCCCTGTGGTTGCTGATTTCTATTTTAAAAATATTGAATCCAGTACCTTACGCGCTGTAAAGCTTGGAGATGAGATCATCAGATTTAGGGAAGTATCTTCAGAAAAGCCTTTCAAGTTACTGGATTGTCAGCGTGGGATGTTTGGTACCAAAGCCGTTGCTCATGCCAAGGGTGCTAAGGTAGGAATGTTGTTTGATTATCCGTATAGTACCCTGTTTCCCAATTTTGAATTGCAGCAAGAAATAGCTGGCAATCTCGGACGATTTTTTACAGAAACAGGTGTGTCTCATATGGATTTTGATGGCCATGAAGGTTGTTTGTCAGCTGGTGAAGGCGATTATGGTATGCAAATTTTTGCGGATAAAGTCATCAAAGATACCAAACACACCCTGGTCAACGGTACCAGTCGTTCATACCACTATTACTGGCATCTATGTCACTACTGGAATTGGGGCGAACCGTGGTATGGAGGATTTCGGGAGTCACAAGGCGACTATCGCCTGGAAAATCAACCTTTTTTGGAGCGCAATTACATGCCAAACATGCTGGGTTGGTTTCTTCTCTCTGCAACCACGACTGTCGAAGACATCGAGTGGATGATGGCTCGGGCCGCAGGGTACAATGCTGGTTTTGCCTTGGTAGCAAGATACAAAAGTCTTCAAAAAAATCCGAATACAAGCCGCCTGCTGGCTTTGGTGAAGCTTTGGCAGGAAGCCTACAGATCAAAAATTTTCTCTGCCGATCAGATCAGCCGATTGAAAAATCCTGAAAATGACTTCCGCCTGACAAAGGAAAATCAGGATTGGAAACTGTATCCTTTTAAAAAATATAAATTTGAACATGAACCCAAAACCCTTCAACCCGGAGAGCCTACTTTCTCTAAATGGGAATTTATAAACAGTGAATCAGAACAGCCACTCAATTTCACCATGACCATCATAGGTAATGAAGGTAAGATTGTCAATCCCTGGATCGAGATGGATGGTTATTTTTTAATGGAATTATCAGGTGAATATG
Source organism: Saprospiraceae bacterium (assembly GCA_016718205.1). Classification (GTDB taxonomy): domain Bacteria; phylum Bacteroidota; class Bacteroidia; order Chitinophagales; family Saprospiraceae; genus OLB9. Next base: position 111,015 of record JADKEB010000010.1, on the reverse strand, counting down.
AAGCCGGATTCTCAGTAGTATGTGATGGCAGCAGCACGAAGTTGTACAACAAAAAAGGGGAATTTGTCAGAGAAATTGCCTTGAAACAGAGTATACCAAGCTTGAAACCCGGCAAACACACTATCAAATTTGATTGCAAATTTCCTGAAGCAACAGATTTGAAAATACGATTTATTACTAAAACAATAGGGAGCCCTGAAGTCATAAAAAAATAATCACTTTTTGTGTAAATTTTAAGACCAGAGACGCTAAATCTTATTTTCCTTTGATTTTGATATTTCGGCAGTTATCTACAGCCTGAGTGAGACTGATAAAATTAAAATCACTTACAACCTGTCTATCAACAAACATTGGCTTTTTGTCTATACAGTGGCGCATTGTTTTCTGGTATGTTGATACCTATGACTTTAGGTACTGATGCAGGTCTTCTATTGCCCGATGTATTTGCCTTGGGTACGGCGGGCACCCCTGTCATTATTTTTGCATTTGTGATTGCCGACAGCATCGAAAAGTTAGGTACCTATTTTAATGCCATCTTTAAGGTAGAGAAGGTGATGCGAGTAGTAGCCGGATTGGCTTTTATTATTACCGGATTGTATTATGTGAATATTTATGTGAAGGTAATTTAGATTATTTTTTTGCCTTTAAAGTTTAATACATATCTTTGTTTTTTATATTTTATCTATTGGATTTCAATGCCGAAGAATATTTATTTATTAATTTGTTTGATGCTTTTACAAGTGTCATTGAATGCCCAAAACATCACAGGCATCGTCACAGACATCATGGGTAAACCGCTAACCGGTGCCAATATCATTTGGGAAGGTACCAATATAGGTGCGGTCACAGATTCAAGCGGTACCTTCAGCATACCAGACAAATTGGAAGGCGATCGTATTCTGAAAATTTCATACATAGGCTTTAATACAGAATTAGTTAATGTCAGGGATATCAAACATTGGGAAGTACAACTCATAGAGGATGCCACACTGGCAGAAGTCAACATCACTGCCAAAGGTTCTGCCACTCGTTTTGCCAATGATGTAGCCAAAGTCGAAGTGCTCGGTGTACGAGAGATCCAAAGAGCTGCTTGTTGTAGTCTTGCAGGCTGCTTCTCCACCAATAGCAATGTGGAAGCCAATGTCACCAATGTCGTCACAGATGCAAAAGAGTTGCGTATTCTTGGGCTTTCGGGTGTGTACAATCAAGTCTTGGTAGATGGTTTGCCTTTGATACAAGGCTTGGCTTATCCATATGGACCCAATAGTTATCCCGGGACGATGATAGAAAAAATATTTGTCACCAAAGGAGCGAATTCTGTATTACAAGGATTTGAGAGTATCAGCGGTCAGATCAATATAGAATTTCATCAGCCGGAGACGGCTCCGAGATTGTTTCTCAATGTGTTTGCCAACTCATTCGGTGAGACGCAATACAATGCTAATTACATGGTAAAAAAGTCGACTTGGAATAATCTGACCATTGCCCATCTGACACTTCCGGCTACCAACATTGACAGAGACAAAGATGGATTCAGAGACATCGTGCGGACTAATCGGATGTCGGTGTACAATCGCTGGGCCTATGACAATCCTGACAAACCAAAATGGCGGACTTACTTTGCGGTAAGGTTTCTCAATGAAAACAGAGAAGGTGGATTGACCAGTTTTGACCGTAATATACACAAAGGTACATCACAGGTCTATGGCCAAAATGTACACATGAATCAAGGAGACATCACGACCAAAACCAACTACCTCCTAAATGACAAGACGTCGATCATCATGCTCAATAGTGCATTTGTTCACCAGCAAGAAAGCTACTTCGGGGTAAAACAGTATGTTGGCAAACAATTCAATCTCACTTCTACCATATACGCTGATTACTATTATGGTACTCAAAATCATAATCTCAAAGCTGGTCTGAGTCACAGGCATAATAGACTTCTGGAAGATGTGAAATTTTTGGAACCTTTGCCATTTTTAGATTATGAAGGCAGATATAAAACGGATTACGATATCCCGGGAATTTTTGCAGAAAATAAATGGACGATTACTAAGTTTACAATACTCACAGGATTAAGATATGACAGGTTTGGAGATTTTGGCTGGAAGCTTACGCCTAGACTATTGGTGCGAGCTAATCTCAGTGAAAACACAGACATCAGGTTTAATATAGGCAAAGGCTATCGAATGGCTCATATCTTTGCAGAAAACAGCAGCCTTCTCGCAGGTAATCGCAGCCTACAGATAGCCAATGATCTTGCACCTGAAGAAGCCATCAATACCGGACTCAATTTTATTCAAAACTTCAAGTGGAATGACATTTCGATCACCTTGTCCGGAGATGCTTACTTTACTTTCTTTCAAAACCAGATTTTCCCTGATTTTGACAAAAAAGTCAACACAGCCATCGTCAATAACTTCTTCGGTCGCAGTGTATCAAATAGTTACCAACTGGAAAATAAATGGATATTTTCACCGCAGTTTGACATGAAAGTCGCTTACAATTATCTGGAAGTGTATCGGGTCAATGAAGGTGTCAGAGAAAACTTACCTTTTGTACCTACCCACAAATGGAGTGCCAATACATCTTACAGCCTACCCAATGATCAGTGGCAGTTTGACCTGACATATCGCTGGATAGGGTCAAAAAGATTGCCTTCTACAGCCAATTATCCAGAAAAGTACAGATTACCAGCCACTTCTGATCCTTACGACCAGATTGACTTTCAGATCACGCGCAGATGGAAGGTATTTCAGATATATGGTGGTATCGAAAATATCTTTGACTTCCGTCAGGAATTTCCTATCTTAGGATATGATCAGCCTTTCAGCGAATATTTTGATCCATCATTCAATTGGGGACCGACCAAGGGTAGGGAGTTTTATTTGGGTGTGAGGTATAGTGTGAAGTAATGATATTTCATATTCTTGTATAAACTGCTGTAAACAAAATAAATAAGATAAATGTAACCATATTGGGAACATTTCCTAACTTTGCAATGTTTATGAGAGTAATAGCAACAAATACATTAAAAGAATATTGGGAAAAGTATCCAAAAACTGAGCAATCGTTGAAGGCTTGGCTTCAAGAAGTTGAATTGTCAGATTGGCAAAGTCCCCAATCTCTAAAGATGAAATACAGAAATGCATCTATTCTATCAAGCAAAAGAGTTGTTTTCAATATTAATGACAATAAATATAGATTGCTCGTAGATATAGAATTTCGATTGAAAATTGTATTTGTTGTATGGTTTGGCTCACATTTAGAATATGATTTAATTGATGCAAAAACAATAACTTATGTTAAAGCCAATAAAAAGTAAAGAAGAACATAGTACCTTTCTAGCAAGGGCATACAATCTTATGCAACTTGAGTTAGTTCCCAATTCAAAGGAAGCTGACGAATTGGAAGTCATCAGTATCCTGATCGAAGCTTACGAAAAAGAAAATTTTCCTATAGAAGCACCAAATCCGATTGAAGCCATTTTGTTTCGACTAGATCAGCTAGGCATGACGAGTAGTGATTTGAGTAAATTGCTCGGCTCAAGGAGTAGGACGAGCGAAATCTTAAAGGGAAAAAGAAAATTGAGTATTGGAATGATCAGAATACTGAATCAACAATTGGGAATATCAGCTCAAACACTCATCAAGGACTATGAACTGATAAATGGATAAAAAACATAAAGTATTAAGTACTACCCTATCAATGTTATGAATTAAAAACATGGCCATCCTAATGTGAGAATCAAACTTCGGTGAAGTCAGTTCATTTTTTGCGAAATTTTTGTTTCACAAAATGAAATTTCTAAGGTAATGGCCGATTTATATTAATGACTACATTTGGAATACCTATTTTTGCAAAAAGTGATAGTTTTCCAGTCAGAATAGTGCTATGAGTAGGTATCCATTTATTGATTTTCATACCCACAGTGAGTGGAATGGCCCGGAAATACTGGAAGTAGTATCTCTGGATGGTTCAAAGTTGAAAGCAGCACAATTTTATACTATAGGGTATCATCCATGGTGGCTGACCGATATCCTGAATGAGGATCAACTTTTACTACTCAAAGAGAGGTATCATAAGGATAATTTTTGTCTTGGTATCGGAGAGTGTGGACTTGACGGACTAAAAGATGCTTCTGTCACAATTCAGGAAACAGCCTTTCTTCAGCAAATAGAACTGGCCAATCAACTAAATGCTCCTGTTATAATTCATTGTGTAAGGGCCTTTGATCGGATATTACAAATGAAAAAAAACTATGGTCGTACTACATGGGCCATCCATGGTTTTGTGAGAAATAAGATTTTGGCAAAACAAGTACTCGATTCAGGTTGCTACCTGTCTGTTGCTCCGAGTCATCAGATGACCAGTACATTTTCAAGCACTCTGGAGTTTATCCCGTTGGATAGGATGTTTATTGAAACTGACAGTGACTTCCGGGCAGATATCAAAAAAAGATATGAATTATTCAGCCAACTAAGAAAATGCAGCACTTATGAGCTACAGAGAGTGATATTTTCTAATTTTGCAAAATTTTATTCAGAAAAATGGAAATACCAGGTTGGTTGGAAAGAACAGAACTCCTGACAGGAGAGGAAAGCATATCAAGGCTCATGGAGTCCAACGTTTTATTGGTAGGACTTGGTGGTGTCGGGAGCTACGCCGGTGAATTTTTAATAAGGGCCGGAGTAGGCAATATTACTATCATAGATGGAGATGTAGTGGATCCAAGCAATATCAACAGGCAGCTACAGGCAGTACATTCGACGATTGGTATGTCCAAAGCCCAATTGCTGTACAACCGATTTAAAGACATCAATCCTGATCTGAATATAAAGATGTATGAAAAATTTATGGAACCCGATGATATGCTCCGGATGATGGAAGAAGGAAGATATGACTTCATACTCGATTGTATAGATAGTATCACACCGAAGCTTACACTCCTGAAATCAGCAAAACATATGCAGACTCCAGTGATTGCTGCGATGGGCGCCGGCGGTAAGCTGGATCCTTCCAAAATTAAAATCTCTGACATCTCCCGCACAAAAGAATGCAAGTTTGCGCATGCTGTGAGAAAGAGATTGAAGAAGGAAGGCATAAAGCGAGGTATACTTGCAGTGTTCTCCGAAGAAATCCAACCAAAAACTGCACTTAAACTTACTGATGGCAAAAACTACAAACGCTCATACTATGGAACAATATCGTATATGCCGGCTCTGTTTGGACTTACTATGGCCTCTGAAGTGATAAGAAGATTGGGAGGTTTGAAGTAATTTGTGGAAGTATAAAACATCCTCGGCAAAAATAAAGTTGCTATTTGAGTATATCCAAAGTATGCGAAAATAAAGGGCTTTGACAAAAAAAAATGATTCACTTCAAAGTCAGAGTATGTTTAAACTTTTATCATTTGACTCCAAGTGGCAAATTTTATTTTAGCCGGCGTTATATTTTTCGCCGTACCGCGTCAAGCTACGCTTGAGTTTCCGGCTATATTCAGTATTCGCTGCGAGCAGCTGCTCGCAGTTCCTTCTTTATTGAGTAAAGTATTTTACTCAATTCTCGTCACAGACGAGACCATTCAGTCATCTTGTCCAAAATTAAATTTCCTCACTTTCGCTCAAACATAAAAATTTAAACATACTCTCAATCTGACTATTTTGATGTGAATCATTTTCAAATATTTCGAGTCGCACAGTTTACTTAGATGCCTTCATTTACTTAAGCAAATGCTTTAACATTACATAGGAATATTTCCATGTTTTCTATTAGGCATGAGTACTTTTTTCTTTTCAAGGCTTGAAAATACCCTGATAAGTTTACGTCTCGTTTCTCTTGGTTCGATCACTTCATCTATAAATCCTCTTGCTGCTGCTCTGTATGGATTTGCAAATTTTTCTTGGTATTCTTTCTCCTTTTCCAACAGTTTGGCTTTAGGGTCATCAGAACTGGAGATTTCACCTTTAAAAATGATTTCACTGGCTCCTTTTGCTCCCATTACCGCAATTTCGGCTGTTGGCCAGGCATAGTTCATATCTGCTCCGATATGTTTTGAATTCATCACATCATATGCACCACCATATGCTTTTCTTGTGATGACTGTTACTCTTGGTACCGTAGCATCAGAAAATGCATAAAGCAGTTTTGCGCCATTGGTGATGATCGCATTCCATTCCTGATCTGTGCCCGGAAGAAATCCAGGTACATCCACCAAAACTAAAAGCGGAATATTAAAACAATCACAAAAACGAACAAATCTTGCCCCCTTTTTGGAACTATCTACATCCAAAACACCTGCCAAAGCATATGGCTGATTGGCAACTATGCCCACACTCTTGCCCGCTAACCTTGCAAAACCTACAATGATATTCTCAGCATAATTCTCATGTATCTCCAGAAAACTATCTTCATCTACGATACCATTGATGACATCTTTCATATCATAAGGATGCATAGAATTGGATGGTATGATATCTTTTAACTGATCTCTGTATTCATTTCCTGTTTCGTAAGGTATTGAAGGTGGCTTTTCATTGCAGTTTTGTGGAATATAAGAAAATAGTCTCTTTAATTTATTGATACAATCAAGGTCATTGGCTGCAGTGAGATGGGTCACACCACTTTTTGTAGAGTGGGTAGAAGCCCCACCCAAATCTTCAAAGCTGACTTCTTGATTGGTTACTGTCTTAACTACGTTTGGACCTGTCACAAACATATATGACGTGTTTTCTACCATCAGTATAAAATCTGTAATGGCCGGCGAATACACTGCCCCTCCTGCACATGGCCCCATTATAGCTGACAATTGCGGAATGACTCCTGAAGCTTTGGTATTTCTGTAAAAAATGTCAGCATACCCACCGAGACTATCAACACCTTCCTGAATTCTTGCTCCACCTGAATCATTCAAACCTATGACCGGAGCACCATTTTCTATAGCCAGATCCATTACCCTGCATATCTTTTGTGCATGCGTTTCAGACAGCGCTCCACCAAAAACAGTAAAATCCTGTGAAAAAATATATACTAACCTACCTCCTATCGTTCCAAATCCGGTGATCACTCCATCACCTGGAAACTGTTGTGTTTCCATTCCGAAGTCAAAAGATCTGTGTTCTTTGAGCATCCCGATTTCTTCAAATGAACCTCGATCCATTAAAAGTTCAACACGTTCTCTTGCACTTAGTTTACCTTTCCCATGCTGCTTTTTGATACGATCTTTACCACCTCCCTGGAGTGCCACACTACGTTGTTCTTTCAGAAATTTTATTTTATCTTCCATGACAGTATTTTAAAATTGTTATTATGATTGTTTCAAGGTCAAAAGTAAGAAAATATCTGAAATATGAAATATAGAATTAGTCATATCAAAGAATGATAAAAATCATTAATAAGCAAATTTTATTCTAAAAACTACAATTCCATTGCTGAAATTAGATATTAATTTGGTAATAATACAGATTTCAAATGTAAATTATGCAAAGAAGCTTGTTTCCTATTGGTCAATTTTTACATATTTATGCTTAAAATAGCAAAGGGGATCCAAAATAAATCTGAATCCCCTTTGATTGTATGATATCTGAGTATGAAATTACGCTTTTGCGACGTATCTTCTTTCTTTGATTTTTGCTTTTTTTCCTGTAAGTGCTCTTAGATAGTAAAGTTTAGCTCTTCTCACTTTTCCTCTTTTTAGTACTTCAATTTCAGCAATCGCAGGTGATGAAAAAGGAATAATCCTCTCTACTCCTACCCCATTGGAAATTTTTCTAACTGTAAAGGTTTTTGTAGGACCTTCACCATTGATTTGTATCACATCACCACGGAATACCTGGATTCTTTCCTTGGCTCCTTCTATGATTTTATAACTCACTGATATATTATCTCCCGGTCTGAAAGAAGGATATTCTTTCTTCGGAGTCAATTGTTCGTGAACGTAACTTATTAAATTCATGATCTTTAATTTTATAACATTTCTGAAATGGAGCGCAAAGATAAGTTTTCTTTTTTTAAATTAGAATAAAATTTAAGAAAAAAATACATATATGCATTTTTTTTAAAATATCATTCCTTTTAAAATACGGCGAACAATCTGAATAAGAGTATGTTTAAAATTTTATCATTTGGCTCCAAGCGGCAAATTTTATTTTATCCAGCGTTATATTTTTCGCCGTACAGCGTCAAGCTATGCTTGAACTTCCGGCTATATTCAGTATTCGCTGCGAGCAGCTGCTCGCAGTTCCTTCTTTATTGAGTAAAGTATTTTACTCAATTCTCGTCACAGACGAGACCATTCAGTCATCTTGTCCAAAATTAAATTTCCTCACTTTCGCTCAAACATAAAAATTTAAACATACTCTAACAAAAATTCTGAATGACCGAATGACAAAAAATCCTAAAAATCACTTTATTGCCCTTTGTTGATCAACTATATCCTGCTGTAATTGTTCAATCTTAAAATTCGGAATAAACTCATGATAATACGAATATTAGTATGCTCTGCACTTTTTTTGGCTATACAAACAACTATTATTGCCAATGATCCCTCTGCCAAAGTGGATAAATCCCTTCTTGAAAAGTATATATCTACTGCATCCAATGAATATTTACTATTGATGAAAGACAGGGTCGTATTTTCTACAACTCCTGATTTCTTATCAAAAAATGAAAAAGGCAAATATGTGTACGACGCACTTCTCAAAAATGCCAATAAAACCCAAAGGCCGGTCATTGAATTTCTGATAGCAAATAAAATTCCCTACCAGTCGTTTATTATCACCAATGCGATCAAAGTAAATTCGGATTATACCACGATGATGACGCTTGCTGCAAGAGCAGATGTGGATCAGATAATAGATAATAGTCCTATCAAAATGCTGGATTATAGCGTTACTAAAAATACCGAATCTATGCGTATGCCTGAACCGGAATGGGGTATAAAAACTTTGAAAGCAGATAGTGTATGGATGCTGGGCTACAGAGGTAAAGGAGTAGTAGTCGGTGGTCAGGATACTGGTTATGACTGGGATGTCGGCCCGTTAAAAAAACAATACAGAGGCTATAAAGACTCACTTAATGTCAACCACTCTTATCATTGGCATGATGCTATTAAAAAAAATAATCCAAAATTTCCGGATTCGCTATTGAATCCATGTGGATACAGCACCAAAGAACCTTGCGATGACAATAATCATGGAACGCATACGATGGGTACTATGGTGGGTGAAGATGAAAATAATAAAATAGGTATATCCCCGGAATCCAAGTGGATAGCATGTCGCAATATGGACAGAGGCTGGGGACAACCATCGACTTATCTTGAGTGCTTTGAATGGTTATTTGCCCCATACGATCAAAATGGTAAAAATGCTGACCCTGCAAGATCGCCGCACGTCATCAACAATTCGTGGTTTTGTTCTCCAGAAGAAGGATGCAACTCATCCAATTTCAAAATGATGGAAGAAGTAGTAAAAAATCTGAAAGCTTCAGGTATTGTTGTGGTGGTTTCAGCAGGAAATAGTGGATCTGCTTGCGGAACTGTTACAGGTCCTCCGGGTTTTTTTGAGCCATCATTTTCTGTAGGTGCCACCGACAGAAATGACCTGATTGCAGGTTTTAGCAGTCGTGGTCCTGTGGTCATAGATAGCAGCTTTCGTATCAAGCCCAATGTCTCCGCTCCCGGTGTAAGTGTCAGATCGGTCATCAGAAATGGCGGATTTGCTTCATTCAACGGAACCAGTATGGCTGGACCTCATGTAGCTGGTGTCGTTGCGCTGATGATTTCTGCAAACCCATCATTGGCAGGAAAAGTAAACCTCATTGAAGACATCATCGAATCAACTGCAGTCCGCAGAACTTCTGACCAGATATGCAACCAGATTCCGGGAAGCCAGATACCAAATCCTGTCTATGGTTATGGACGCATAGATGCACTGGCAGCAGTTAAAAAATCTTTATTGTTCATATCTTCAGTTTTTCATGCTGATGACAACAACCCGATGAAGATACTCCCAAACCCAGCTCATCAGGAAATTTTTATATCATTGGATAATCAGCTCTCCCTTGATGAAATTCATATCTTTGATAACCAGGGAAGACTTGTGGAAAGAAAAATATTTAGCTATCCTGAGACAATCATAAAACACGACATAGAAGACTACCAAAGTGGTTTTTATATAATCCGTGTATTGTCAGCAGGAAAGAGCTACACAGCTAAGTTTATAAAGAATCCTTAGGTGGAATTGTTCAATCGCTTGGCACCTTGGCGATGTGGCGAAATTAGTAGCACTTACTTTGATTATAGCACTAATGTTTATTAGAAATCTGAGTCTTCATTTTAGAACTGAAACCGTCTTATTGCCAGACTGCTGTTTAAGTTGGGCTTTTTATTCGTAATGGTTTTTCAAAATCTTAAGATATTCTGTTGGATTATGTAACCAAGGAATATGTCCACAGTTTTTTATTGTCCATACCTTCGCTGTTGGGTAACGATTTATTACAAAGTCTTTGCTTGCTTTATAAATATCTTGGTCACCATAAACGATAGTAATTTTGAAATTTGGATTTTCAAGTTTGCTTAATAGGGGATATTTTATTATTTCAGGTCTTGTTTTATTTATTGGGTCTGCTTTTAAATTGTCAAAGTCAATTCCTAAATGTTCTGTTTTTACAAAATCGTCATTATAGTTTTTCATTACTTGCTTAAAAAGTCTTTTATAAGCATTATCACTTCCTAACATTCCTAAAAGATTATTCATCCCCATTTTTGTCCATTGCCAAGTTGTACATTTTGATTTATTCAATTGCATTACTTCTTTTTCGGTTTGTTTCCACTGAATATTTGTTCCTGAACCGGGACAACATAAAAACAAACTCAATAAATTTTCGGAATGTTTGTCAGCATAGATTTGTGCATAAAGTCCACCCCAGGAATGTCCCCACAAATGAAATTGAGAAATTCCATAAAACTTTGCAACATGTTCTATATCACTTAAATAAGCATCCATAGAATAGTCTTTGCTTGGGCAAGGTGATTTTTTTGTTCCACGCTGGTGAAAAGTAATCACCTGAAAACTATCTTTTAAAATTTCTACTACTTCTTTTAAATCACTTGGAAATCCTGGGCCTCCGTGCAATAGAATAATGGTTTCTTTACTTGGGTTTTTATAAATAGCCGTATAAAGTTTATCACCGTTATTATCAATTGTATTTGAATTCATAGATGCATAACTCATTATTGGTGTAATTGGTTCCGTTGCTATCAAAATGTCCTTTTTTATAAAACTGATAATACCGCCTATGTTTAATTGAAAAAAAATAGAACTATTGTTTGCTAAAAAAATTGAGCTATTATTGTCAATGCCATTGTTCCAATATTTATTTATTTTATTTATATTAAATGCATAGTTGTACCCAACTTTTACACCATATATCATTCCTGCTTGATTTTTGAAATTGAACATAACAGCTGGTGTAATACCAATATTGTTACGTGTAAAATATTCCGTTTTATTGGTTAGAATGTCATCTTTTAAGATTTTGTTATTTGACATTAGAAAACTTATTTGTGGTTCTAAATGAAATATATTGGATTTTAAAAAATTATAACCTACCGAAAGCGTCGAATTCATTCCAGAAAAATCTAATCTATAATCTTGATTGGCTTTATTGCCATTGGAATAGTAGAATTCAGTTCCTAAAAACAAATTGCTAAAATAGTAAGAACTTCCTGCTCCCATTGAAAATGAATTGATAGTACCATTTAAAGATGTGTTAAAATTGGGATTTATGTCGTTGATTTGAGAACCAACAACAGCGTAGAGTTTTAGTTGACTGATTGTTTGAGCCAATATGGCATTTGATAATAATACAAAAGAAAGGATTTTTATGAATTTCATTTTATAAAAAATTTTAATTAAACAATGGGGCAAAATTATTTTAACTAAAATTTAAACCTGTTATCATTTGATAAAATCGTTATTTTCTCATCAATTCATTTCTTAATCGACTAAATGACACATTTGTAATACCCAAATAGGATGCAATTATGTTGTGTGGAACTAAATTTTCAAGATTTGGAAATTGTTTTCTTAAGGTGAGAAGTCGTTCCTTAGCACTAAATGAACGAAACACAACTTCGTTGAAATAGGTTTGTGATAGTTCGGCTTCTAAAATTCGTTGCCCAAAATCGCGAAATTCTTTGTTGTTTTGTCTTAAAATATCTAATTCTTTTACTGGGATTTCAGCAATTACAGCGTATGTTAAAGTTTGCAAACTAAAAATACTTTTTCCTTTATTCATTCTCGCAAAGTGAGGTGCAACTACAGAATTAGGCATATAAAAACCTGTTGTTACCAAGTCTCCTTTTTCAGAAAAATTATATCTGTGTAAAACGCCTGAAACTATTAAATATTCAAGATCATTTTTCTTTCCTTCAACAAAAATTTCATTTGATTTTGAATATTCTTTAAGAGTTGCTTTGTCTTGAAATAGTTTTCTCGAAAATGTAGAAGTTATTCCAAAGTTGTATAATATGTTGTTTAATATATCTGTCATTTGTTTGTCTATTTGTTTGTGTTTGCATTGTCATTAAGAGTATGTTTAAATTTTTAGGCTTTGTTCTTGTCAAAAAATGAATATTGAATAAAACTTTGATATTTTGTTACAAATAAAGGAAGTCAGGACTTGGATTTGAATACTAATTTGACCCAAAGCCAATATATACAGACATTCTACTTATCATATATAGACTCTAACAAAGCCAATTTTTATTGCCTTAAAATCAATGCATTATGAACCTGACTTCAAAATAATCGCCTTTTTTAGTTCATTAAATGCGTTGATTATTTTATCGCCAGAACCATAATCACTTGATTTACAACTAAGAAAAAATTTAAACATACTCTAACTTATAAATTAAATAAGTTTCTATTAATTCACCAAATTCACACATGTCGCTCCGCCAGCATCAGTGATGTATGGTAAGAAGCTGACTTCTGTAAAAATAGTTTGAGTGCAGATTTTTTATCAGTATCCAGGTTATAACTTATATTTTTTTTATAGTAATAGTACAAATCCAGATTTTCATAACTTTGCTCTTCGATTATTTTGTCGATGTGGTTTATCCCATGTAAAAGTGACACATTGAGCATTTCTATAGCTTCTTGAGGTAAATTCTTATCAGCAGCCCAGACAGCAAATACAAATGGCAAATTAGTGTATTGTTTCCATATCCCGCCTAAGTCCGATTTATATTGGTATTCATGTTCTTTTTCAAAAACTTTATCACCGATCATGAGCACGACGTCATCTTCTTTGATACCCATTTGATTAATATCAGCGACCAGTACAGGAATCTCCACCTGAAAAACTTCCTTTAACAAGACTTGAGATAATAATACAGATGTCCTGGAATGATGATCTGCTACCAGTCTTCGCCCCTGATTCAGAGGGACATTTGAAAAGAGACCTACAGTACGTACTTCTCCGTCACATCCAATACAAAAATCACTCATCAAAATGTGTTCATCCTTCAAATCATGAAGTGCCCCTGCGGGAATGAGTGAAATGTCCACCTTTTTTTCTTCAAATAATCTGGCACAAGTGGCGGGGTCAGCAGTTATAATATCAAAACAAGAAGCATAATCATGATTTAAGAGCCCATATTCAAATGGTTTTGAATTAAGATAGGATACCATTGCGATCTTGTACTTCCCCCTTTTCATTTTTTTAAAACTTTACTTTTATAGTTTTATCAATTGTTGAGTAAACAAGGCCTGCCCATGATGGTCTTTCAGCAGGCAAATATATAGTCCGACAGGCAAACTGGAGATATCCACAATACCGTCTTCAACAGAAAGATGGACTGTCAGATGGCATGATGGGTCAATAAAGTCAATTTGGGTAATTAAATCAGATTGAAGACGAATGTGATTTCCGGCAGGATTTGGGTACAATAATATTTTTTTGTCCAAAGTTTTATCATCAATCGATGATGTGTTGCTTTTTAATTTGAATTGGCCTTTGGTATGTTTGTCCCCTGAAGTATTTCCGTTGAGATTTACTGCAATACCTGCATAGTAAAAAACAATATTGCCCTTGTCAGTCTCGGGAGCTTTCCACTCTGCGGTAAATAATCCATCAATTTTTGGTGCAGACTGATTGAGGTATCTTCTTTGTTTTTGAAAAATAGTCAAAATGACCGGTTTTACCTTATCACCATATCGATCCCAGGTACCTGCATCATCTTTGGTGTCTTCTTCGATAGCTGTAAGCTGAAAACCATATGATTTAGGATTATTATTGGCGTTGACCTGAAGGGCTATGGAATAAGTTTCACCAGAAATATATTTCGTAACTTGCTGATTGTCTTTATTTAATATTTTAAAATCTATTGCAACATCAACATCAGTTTGTGACGTATGACAAGTACCACATGAGTTGTGAGAAGCCTCAGTGATCGAGCCTGTCACGCCTTGGGGCACTCCTCCTGCATTGGAGAGAAATAAAACTGATACTGTAATCAGTCCAAAATATAATAATATATGTCGCATGAAAATAATTTAAAAGTTAAAAGTAAATCACTTTGTAAGTATGTAGGCATCGAAAAGATTGACATTCACTATTTCAACGCGAATAAAAATCGGTTCTACATTGTGTTGAATCGAAAATTACTTTCCATTTAAACGGTGGCATTTGGTGTTCAAAAATTACAAATTCTCGTCTTCCCATTGACAAGCCAGTTCAGGATTGTACCCTTTGACTCCTTTGAAATGATTAATGATCAACTTCAGATCATCAGCATAAACTCCTGTGGTATAAAATGGTTCGCTAAACTCAACAAGTTTATGTCCGAAATCAAATTTTACCAAAATCAGAGGCACTTTTGCCTTGTTAGCTATATAATAAAAGCCCGTTCTGAACTTTTGTACTCGTTTTCTGGTACCTTCAGGAGCGACCGTGATAGCAAGCCTATCATATTTACGGAACAAATCTGCCATCATATCCACAAAATTGGTACTCTTTTTCCGGTCTACAGGTATACCCCCAAGCCACCGGAACAACCAACCCCAGGGCCATTTGAATAGGGATTCCTTACCTACATAATTGACATGGATGGGCATACCAAATTTAAGCAGGATGCCAAGAGGAAAATCCCAGTTGGAAGTATGAGGGTAAACAACATACACCTTTTTTGGCGTTTTTTCAGGGTCTCCCACCACTTTAAAACCCCATAACCATAAAAAAAATCTGGCAATAAGTCTCAGCATGTCCTTTGGTTTAAAATGCAAATTTGATGATTTTAATACAAATTTTCTAAAAATATTTAGAGTATGTTTAAATTTTTATGTTTGAGCGAAAGTGAGGAAATTTAATTTTAGACAAAGCATATTTTGCAGTCGTAACCGGAAGTTCAAGCATAGCTTGACGCTGTACGGCGAAAAATATAACGCTGGATAAAATAAAATTTGCCGCTTGGAGCCAAATGATAAAATTTTAAACATACTCTTAATGAGGTTTGTCATGAATGCATTATATGAAGTCTGATTAGCCAATGATTGTTGTCATATAGGAATGAGATGTATGAATACATCAATACATATTCGCATATATAATTACCTAAATGTAAAATAAAACCTCCAGGTTATGAGTTAATTTGTTGTTAAAACAAAAATGTGTTGGAATTCTTCAACTATATTTGTAGCCATGACTAAAAATGCCATCTGGACCATCATCATCATCATGACGCTTTCACTTGTAGGTGTAGGGGTGATCCAGTTTTTTTGGATAAAGCGTGCAGTAGATCTGGATGAAAAAAATTTCAATGACAAAGTAACACTCGCCCTCAACAATGTCAAAAAAAGACTGATTTCTGATGCAGAAACTGAGGCGGAACAGTTATTTTATGAAAAAAAAATACGCGAACCAAAAAGTGTGCTCAACGAACTCATACTTGAAGATATCTCTAAAAACAATGTTGAACTAAGCCAAAGGATAAAGGACATAGAATACAGATCATTTATTTATGATCCTTATCAGCTCCTTGAAAATATCAACATAGAGACCTTAGACAAAAATCTACAGATAGAGCTGGAATCAAAAGATATCGATTTGCCATATGAATATGGTGTGTACTCCAACAGAGACAAAGCATATTTTATAGAAAACGGCAACTATACTGCTACCATAGGCGATACTACCAAATCAAGCAATGTGGCGGCCATGAATCCACTCTATAAAGCAGAATACAAGATATCGCTTTTCTCTGACGAAATCAATGATCCCGGCCACTTAAACCTGTATTTTCCCGGTAAGAGCCGGTTTTTATGGTCCAATGTGATCGGCATCCTCCTGAGCTCTACTGTTTTTACAGGTCTTATACTTATGTGTTTTTCATACACCATATGGGTCATTTTTCACCAAAAAAAGGTTTCCGAAATGAAAACCGACTTTATCAACAATATGACCCATGAATTTAAAACACCCATAGCAACCATATCACTAGCATCAGACTCTATCCTTAGTCCTACCATACTGGATAATAAAGACAAAATCATACGATTTATCAATATCATCAAACAAGAGAACAAACGAATGCTCAGCCAGGTAGAAAAGGTACTTCAAATGGCACAAATCGAAAAACGAAATGTAGAACTAAAGTTTCATCCGTTTGATCTCCATGATATCATCAGGGATGCAGTAGTCAATGCAGAACTAAAAGTGCAGGCTAAAGGTGGTAGTATCAGTACACAATTGGAAGCCACAAATGCTGAAATCACAGGGGACATCACCCATATATCCGGCATCATCAACAATCTCCTGGACAATGCTGAAAAATATACACCAAACAATCCGGAGATTGTCATCAGCACCAGAAATGTAAAAGGTGGGATAGAATTCACTATCGCAGACAATGGCATAGGAATGTCAAAAGACGCTTTAAAAAATATTTTTGAAAAATTTTATAGGGTCCATACCGGCAATATCCATAATGTCAAAGGCTTTGGTTTGGGGTTGAGTTATGTAAAAGCGATGGTAGAAGCACATCATGGAAAAGTATCAGTACGAAGTGAAACAGGCAAAGGAAGTGCATTTACTGTAATGTTGCCTTCAAAACAAAATTCAAAATAAATTGTAATATACTGTATAAATACTATATTTTAAAATATAAAAATCTGTTTTATGAATAACAAAATTTTATTGGTGGAGGATGATCAGAATTTTGGAGATGTACTCAAATCTTATCTCGAGATGCATGATTATGAAGTAACATTGGCGACTGATGGAGATGCAGGTATTGAAGCATTCAGAAAAAGCCATTATGATTTGTGCATTTCAGATGTGATGATGCCCAAAAAAGATGGATTCAATATGGCATCAGAAATCAGAACATTCAATAAAGAGACGCCGATAATATTTTTGACAGCAAAGACGCTCAAGGAAGATGTTTTGGAAGGGTTCAAATTGGGTGCAGATGACTACATTACCAAACCATTTAACTCTGAGGAATTATTGTTCAGGGTCAAAGCCGTGATGCGTCGCAATTCAAAACCTGAAGAAAATCCTGAAAACCAAAGAGAATTTTTGATAGGAGACTACCATTTTGACTTTGCACTCAGAATACTCACTTATAAACCTGACGGCACAAGTGATAAATTGTCGCCTAAAGAAGCACAATTGTTGAGACTATTCTGTTTCCGCATAAATGATGTGCTCCAGAGATCAGAAGCCCTTACCAAGATATGGCAGGATGACAATTATTTTACAGCAAGAAGTATGGATGTATTTATCACAAAAATACGCAAATACTTGAGCAAAGATAAACATATCGAAATAGAGAATATCCACGGCAATGGATTCAGGATGTATATGAAAGGGTAAAATGCGGTCGTATTTTTAGGACTGACCCATCCATAAAATGGGGTATTGACTTTGATCTTTCAGTTCAAAGACTTTTAAATCCAAATAATTTGATTACTAATCCAAATAATAGGAAATGATCCTAAGAGATGCGAATCTATGTCGATAACTTGAAACTAAAATACGGTCAAGTGATTGCTGAAAAATTTGGATATAGCGATTTGTGAAACATCCAGTATTGATGTATTGTGTCACATAAAAAAAAGGTATTTGCTTAAACTACAGAGTGGTTTATTATTGTATTAAACCAAAGTATTCCGAAAATTTTTATCCTGATTGAGAATTAAATTTGATAAAATTTTTTGGAAATTCCACTTTTAAATTAATTTTGACATAAATTCAGTTTTTTTTTAACAATTATTATGAAATCCTACCTCTTTTCTTATGAATAAGGAACAGTGCATCAAAAGAGTGTACTGAAGGACCGTCAGGTCTTCTGTTTGTAATAAATGTTTATGTTCTGAATTTTTATGAACCTGTTGATGTTGAAAATGTAAAGTGATTGCTCTAAATGGCTTTGTTCTTGTTAAAATATGAATTTTGAATAAAATTCTGATATTTAGATACAAATAAAGGAGATTTTGATTATACATGCGTCTATTGTATTGTCAAGTAGCAGCTCTATGGGTCTGAGTATAGTTGTCAACTTAAGTCAAACCATTGCAGGCTGCGGTATCACACTCAACCAAATATGTTGGTCTCAATACCTGACATTGCAGCTACGCCACTCATTTTTCCTGCCATCATTTTGGGTGCCATTAGTCATCAATCGCCCATCTCCTTAATACTTTAGTAGGATACTGATGAAATATTATACAAAAGCAGTTATTAGATAATATAAAAATTATTACTTTTGCACGCCACTAAAAAGTTAGGGGAATTAGCTCAGTTGGCTAGAGCGCTACGCTGGCAGCGTAGAGGTCACCGGTTCGAGCCCGGTATTCTCCACTTCTTTCACTTCTTAGGGCTGCACTCCCTTTTTTCCTGATAAATTACATTTTTCAAACAACGGATCTACATAGATGAAAGTCTGGGCACGTTTTTTCCCAAGCCACTTCACAAAGTATTCATTCTTTTTACTTTCTTTGGCAAACTGTGCTAATTTGTCATAATCTTCTTTAAGATTGGCTTTGTGAGGCTTTGAGATGGTGTTGAGTTGTATTAGCCTAAAGGCCTTTTGGCCATCTGGTAGCTGGATTTCGAGCGGTTTGGATATTTCTCCGGGCTTTAATTCAAATATAGCAAAGTAACTATCAGGATCAAGATCATCCGCTGCAAAAAAAGTATTATTGGTTTGTGGGTTTTTAACCCTTCCCCCGTTGCTGTATGATGGTAGGTTTTTCATAGAATATTTTTTGACGGCCAACTCAAACTTCAATGAATCAACTAAAATTACCCTTCGAATGGAATCCAGCTGTGCTTTTGCTGTCTCAAGATCCGAAGGTGTTATTTCAGGTTTTATCAGGACATGTTTAGCTTTGACGGTATTACCTCTCCTTTCTGACATCTGAATAAAATGAAATCCAAATTCCGTTTCAATCACCTCTGAAATTTCGTCTTTAGCGAGTGAAAAAACCGTAGCCTCAAATTCAGGAACATAAACGCCCCTTTTGGCAAACCCCAGATCACCACCCCTTGCTGCAGAACCCTTATCCTGAGAGTTTTTTGATGCTGCGTCAGCAAAGCTTATCTCTCCGGATATGACTTTTTGACGTAAGGCCGTGATTTTATCCAGCGCCTTTTGTTTTTCGATAGCATTGACTTTGGGAGTTATGATGATTTCTGATATTTCCATCTCAGACTTAAAATAAGGCAATGAATCGACAGGAACACTTCTATAAAACTTTTCAACTTCTTTCGGTGTAATATCTACCTCAGAAATGAGCTTCATCTGCATCTTTTCAGCAAGAATCTTATGTTTTTGATCATCTCTGAATCTTTCTTTCATTTCTGAAATATTAGCACCATAATATTCTTCAAAAAAAGCTTCATCGCCATTCATTTGCCGGAGTATAGACTCAAATCTGTAATCCAACTGAGTTTCAACTTCTTCGTCAGAAAGCTCCACGCTATCTACTTTACCGTAATAAATGACCAATTTCTGAGCAATCATATTGTCCAGAATGATACACTTGATATCATCACTCAGACCAGGGTCTTTAGTTTTTGAATATGAAAACTCCTCTTCGACATCAGAAAGGAGTATGTGTTCACTACCCACTTTGGCGATCACTTTGTCAATTAACTTATCCTGACTATAGGCATTGATCCCAAATAAGGAAAACAGGACAAGTAGAAAAAAAGTATTTCGAATATGCTGCATTAGTTATTATATTATTTCGTTAGTACTTAATTTTGTTGAAAATCGAAGATTTCATAAGCTCCGTTATGGCCTCCCTGATCATAAAGAGTTGTCCTGTATTGTTTCAATAAGGTATTTTTCCTTTCACTAAGGATTGATTTAGTGATTTTACTATCAATATACTCAAACGGCGGAATTTCTCTTTCGTCGTAATGACCCAGAATTTTAACAAAAAATTCATGTTTATTGTCTCTTTTTTGAAATATTTTACCAGTAGATATTTGATCCGTTTGAACCATTCCGTCAGGAATTAACGACTTTAACTCTTCCACTGACATCCATCGATCGATATCACTATTATAGTATACGGCATTTTCCTTCACAAGAAAACTTGCTTCTGTTAGATCTGACTTATTTAAAGCAGATTTGATAGCTTGTAATGATTTTACGCTTTCAGGTACTTTGGCAATCAGGCATTTCACAATAGGATGTGACAATTGATAAAGATATTTATTGGCTTCATAGTATGATTTTTTATCGGCCAAAAGTACAATGGTATCCAATTGCTGCTCTACCAGTTTTTTTTCATAATTATACACCAGCAAGGATGATCTGTAATCATCAACAAGTTTATTTAGATTAATATCTGCAGCTATATTTTTTTCTGCTTCCACAATCATCAAATTTTCTCTTATCCAATTCTGTAAAAATCCATCGACTATTGCTGCGCTGTCAGAAGCAATAGTACCCGGTACGACCAATCCTTCCAGTTGGGAATAAAACAATCTTCTTTCTCCTACTTTTGCTACCACCGGATCTTTTGTGCCTGAATTGAAATAATTCTCACACGAAAGCATAGTGATTAATCCAAGAGTAATAAAAGTTGAAATCTGTCTCAAAACTTATTTTTTTAGTTTTTTCAACACATCTTGTTTGGTCGCAACCTTAAACTCTTTTGTCAATTGCTTGATCCATTCTTTTTCAAGGTAATCCTGGTAATCAGCTACTGCATATCCTCTTGCATCACTAAGCGATTTGGGTTTGGAAGGGATAATTTCAATTATTTTTACAAACTTATATCCATTGTCAGCCATTTCTAATGGTGATAATACTCCCTTTTGCCAAGGAAGGTTCGGACAATCTTTACTTTGCTTTTCACAGGAAGATTCTATGATTTTAACCAGTTCAGGTTTATCACTATATTTTTTTTGAATAGCCTGAATATCATTTTTATTTGCAAAATCATAAATTTTTTCAATTTCTGATTTGTCCACACTCTTTATATTGATGGTTGCCAAAGTCGCTCTTTCAGGCCAATTATACGATTTCTGGTGATTTTGAAAAAACAATTTAAGTCCTGAAGTGTCTTGATTGGCTTTATCCCAGACGTGCATACGAGTGATTTCAAAAAGTAAAATTCCTTCTTCATATTCCCGCATCAATGACTTAAAATCAGGATATTTGACCGGAAGATTCTTCTCTTCATATTCCAAAGCCTTTTGATTGACATAATCTGTAAATAATTCGTTCACAGTTTCATTCAGTGGTTTGGTATTATCATATTTTAATCTGGTTTTTGAATTCTTTTTACAGTAGTCAGCAAATTCCTTAATACTGTACCTTGTATTTCCTCCAATAGAAAACAACATCTTATCACTTCTCAAGGTTGAATCCGGTGTCCATTTGTAGGAATAAAATTCGTCAGTGAGTGTTGAAGTAAAAGCAGAAAGTTCTTTTAAATCAGCTTTATATCCGGAAGCTTTTTTTATATCTTCTATGAGCTTAAACTTGGCCGCATTAAATCTTTCATCTTTATTGATTTGAGACTTCATTCTTTTTACAAAAACCTCATAAGTATCAGGTTTAAGTCTATTGATAAGCTTGATGATATGCCATCCTGAATTAGTGAGAACCGGCTTGGATATATCTCCAGGGTTAATAAGTGCAAATGCGGCGTCTTCGAACTTTACATCATAAGTATTGATGCCGAATACAGGTAATTTTCCGCCAGCACCGCTGTATGTTTTATCAATAGAATGTAAGGCTAGAAGATCTTCAAATTTACTTCCATTCTTCAATTGATTGTAGATATTTTCTGCTTTTTCCACTCCTGGGGTTTCTATAAGTATATGGGCCACTTCTATCAAACCCCGAGATGGCCTTTTGTTTGTTACTTTTACAAGATGAAATCCTATTTTTGTATGTATTACATCTGATACACTACCTACAGGAATTTTGTAAATAGCACTCTCCAACTCATAGAAGCCTGAAGGAAGTTTGGCTGTAAAATAGCCCATAGACCCACCATTAGCAGCAGTGGCTCTATCATCAGACCACGTAGATACAGCATTTTCAAATGTTAGTGTTCCTGATGATATTTTATTCTTGATATCTTTCAGTTTTTGCATCGCATCTTGCTTTGTTTGATTGGGTGCATTTTCAGCCACAGGTACAAAAATATGACTGAATTCGACATCATACTTCATTCTCTCATACAATTCTTTGAGTAGAAACTCAGTAACTTCTTTATCTATCAGATATGATCCGGCAAGTTGCATTCTATACCCATCAAGTTCAACTTTGAGTGCCTCAATGGTGTCAAGTTTTATCTGCTTTGCTTTTTCTACTTTAAGCTTAAACTTAGTATATAAATCTAAGTATTCATTGATGCTGGCTTCTGAATAATTTGCATTTGCTCCGTTATTTTTTTCGTAAATATACCTGAACTCCCCTACAGTAACATCCGTACTGCCTACTTTCATCAAGATGTCTTCAGCCTTCTGAGCATAGCCGGTAATTAATATACAAAGACTAAAAGTTAAAACAATTTGTATTTTAAATAATAATGACATTTTTAGTTTATTGAATTCAAAATAAAACGCAAAGATAGTATTATAAAGTACTTTTTTATTTGATTTTTTTTGCATTATTCATAATATATTAAATAAAAGTAATATTTTTATAAATCACCACTCCTTATCCTAACCAAAAGCTACTCGATAAAAACTATCCATGAAATTTGCAACATACTCAAAAAAAAGTTAAAAACATATTGTGAAAATTCTACCTTTGCTATTCTATTTTTGATGTCAGAGGAAAATCATATACCACTAATACGATGAAAATCAATATAGTGTTCTTAAAAGGGGCTAAACGCTCATTATGGATTAAGAGTATGTTTAAACTTTTATCATTTGGCTCCAAGCGGCAAATTTAATTTTATCCAGCGTTATATTTTTCGGCGTACCGCGTCAAGCTCGCTTGAGCTTCCGGCTATATTCAGTATTCGCTGCGAGCAGCTGCTCGCAGTTCCTTCTTTATTGAGTAAAGTATTTTACTCAATTCTCGTCACAGACGAGACCATTCAGTCATCTTGTCCAAAATTAAATTTCCTCGCTTTCGCTCAAACATAAAAATTTAAACATACTCTAATGGCATTTAAGAATTGACGAATAACTTAGGAAAAACTTTATCCTAAGTGCCTTTCAAGATTTCCTTTGGCCGAATATGTCCATTTACTGTCCTTTGGGAATCTTTTATAAAGTTTACCTTTGCGATGTAAACTGGAAGACATGCCCACAAAATTTGTTTTTTTACTTTTGCCGCATATCCATATTCTCGATTTGGCTGGACCAGATCAGGCACTACATGAAGCGATAGATTTTGGGGCTGAATTTGTCATAGAATATTGTACGATGGATCTGCCAGTGACTACTACGAGTGGTCTGCCGATAGGTCACGTAGCTCATTATTCTAAGGTTCAACTGGGCAAAGGAGATTTTCTGATGATACCAGGGTCTGCCTATGATTTTATGATATCGCCATCTTTTATTGATGAGAAATCTCTTTTTAAATGGATCAGGGCTCAATATGATAATGGTGCAAATGTATGCAGCATATGTATGGGAGCTTTTGCACTCGCAGAATCTGGCCTATTGGATGGCAAAAACTGTACGACACATTTTAAGAAAACCAAGACATTGCAGGATAGATTTCCGAATATACAGGTCATTGAAAACATCTTGTTTACAGATCAGGACAGAATCTATACCAGTGCAGGAATAGCCGCCGGTATAGATTTGACACTATACATCATCGAAAAGTTGAAAGGAAGCCACTTCGCACATCTGGTAGCCAGAGAATTGGTCGTCTATCATCGCAGGAAAGGCAGTGCTGCACAGGAGAGTGAATACCTGACATTTCGCAATCACATCCATGCAGGAATACATGCTGTACAAGACTACATCATTGATAATATTTCGAAGAAAATGTATTTGACCGATTTGGCTGAAATTGCCAATATGAGTGAACGGAATTTTACCAGAATTTTCAAAAAAGAAACAGGTATCACCGTCAATGATTTTGTGACATTGATTCGCAAAGAGAAAGCGGAAACTTTACTTAAAAACCCGGATTTGTCCCGTACTGAAATCGCCAATAAAGTAGGCTTACAAAGTGAGAAACAATTGATCAGAATATTGAGCTGATAGCTTCTTGGAATTTAATTGGTATAATGCAATAATGACAACAAACAAAATAAAAAAAGCAACAGTAGAAGATGTGCCCAGGTTGGCTATCCTTTTTGACCAATACCGAGTATTCTACCACAAAGAAAGCGATATGGCCGGAGCTGTATCTTTTTTAAAGGACAGACTGACTCGAGAAGAATCAGTAGTATTTCTCTGTGAAAGAGAAGGAAAGTTGGCAGGGTTTGTCCAGTTATATCCTTTATTTTCATCTACCAGAATGCAACGTTTATGGCTATTGAACGATCTCTTTGTGGCAGAGGAATTCAGGGGTCAAGGAGTAAGCAAAGCATTGATAGAAGCCAGCAGAGTATTTGGCATTGAAACAGGAGCGTGTGGTTTATCATTAGAAACAGAAAAGACTAATAAAATCGCCAATCAACTCTACTTGTCCACCCATTGGGAGCTGGATGATGAGCACAATTTTTATTATTTAAGCACTAAATAATCAAAACAAAATGGATATATCAAAAATCACGTCCTTTCATCCAAACTTGACCATCAAAGCGTCTTCCACTTCTGCATATTCGGACTTTGACTTCCTGGAAGGAAAATGGCATGTACAGAATCGAAAGCTAAAAGAAAGATTGGTAAGAAGCAGCGAATGGGTAACATTTGAATCAGAAATTCATCTAAGAAAAACACTTATGGGAAATATTGAAAACTACTACGCTAATTTCGACAATGTACCATTTGAAGGCATGGCAGTTAGATTGTTTGATCCACAAACAATGCTTTGGATTATTTATTGGATCGATAGTAGCAATCCAAAAATGGATACCCATCCGGTAATTGGAAGCTTTGAAAACAAGGTTGGCGAATTTTTTACAAAAGATGTTTTCAATGGAAAAGAAATCCTAGTTGTCTATAGATGGGATGCAACAAACGCTGATCACCCGATTTGGTCACAAGCATTTTCATTGGATGAAGGACTTAACTGGGAATGGAATTGGGAAATGGTATTAAGTAAAATTCAGTAGGAATATTAATTGACTGATAAGTTTCAGATATTTGATTTGAACGCAGGGATATATCAGCTTTGGGTTTTATGTTGGCAGGACATCAACGATGGCATTTTAGGGTATTGGAGGAGCGGTATTATCCTTTGTTAGGTTGATCCTGTTTTGGACATAATCCAAACCTCATTTAAAGTTTATGGTGATAAGCGTTTTTAATTTCTTTTTTAAGCTGAATATAGCTAACATTGCAATCATTAGTGGCAATGCGATCTTGTACAATTGTATAATATCTCGCGAATAAAACCAACTTATGTAAAGGTTAAGCCATTAACTGAAATAAAAGCTATATTGTTAAAATAGATCAGGGAGGCAGTAGAAGAAATGAAATTGATAAAAGCTGGTAAAAAAGAAGCGCGAAAAGCGGAATATTTTTTAAATGAGCTATAATGTAAAATCCTTCGAAGTATTTGAAAAACAAGCAAAACGACTTATTAAAAAGTATACTTCATTAAAGTGTGAACTTTTACAGTTTGTCCAAGACCTTAAGGAAAATCCTGTAAAAGGTACTCCCATATATTTGAACCCATACGAAGGAGTGAATTTTCGAAATCCGGTGGTAATATTAACAAATAACAAAACTGCAAGTTCTGCTGAAGATTTCGCCGTTTCATTGTACCAACAACCAAACTCTAAGACCAAGATAAAAATTTCAGCATTTGCTGCGTAAGGTAAATGCTGAAATTTTAATCTTGCTTCATCTATTATTGTTCTTATATCTTTATTGCCCTTCTATTTTGTAGTGTACAGCTGATTGAAAAGCAATTTAAATGTGCCGTGTGACTGAGCTCTGAAAGTGATTTCAGGACCAAAAGCATATAATTTTCCTTTACCAACATTTGCCATAAATCCTGTAACTTTATCCTGCAAATAGTTTTGGCCCCATGACCAACCACTCTTAAGTGGTTTTTCCTTACCAAACCACAACAGTGGCACAATTTCTTGTTTGGCTAATGCCATCGGTGAAATATCAAAAACAGGACTATCAGCAAAGTATACATCTGCGGTTTCTTCCATGCCGGCAGCCGCAGCTTGTTTATTATTTACAGCTACTTTCAAAATACTTCCCGGAGTATAGTACTTTTCTCGAGGCAATGGTTTTACTTCACCATTTACGATTTCTGTGAGGGCATTAGACAAAGGAAGTTTTAAGTGATAAGCGAGGTTGCATGCAGAGCCTATGGTGACAATATTCCCTCCTTCATCTAAGAATTTTTTTAATTGTGGAATGGATTTATCGACAGTAATTCGGCCTAAAGTGTGCCTGTATTCAGATGGTATAGAGTCTGCCTGAGGCATGCTTTGACTTCTTCCCCCTGTTCCTGAGACACCAGGTATTGAGCCACCGACAAAAACGATAACATCATAATTTGATTTCAGATTTACGCTATCAATTTCATTGGCAAAGATAAGTTTAATCGGAAAATTAAATTGTTCCATCATCCACCTGATCCATCCTGATGGCATCGAACCTCCATAAATATCCCACAGAGCAATTCGGGCATGGGCAATTTTTTGCATTGAAGAAGGGTTTACGCTGGCAACCTCCGGTGCTTGTTTTATCAAAGAAGCATTTCCGGCAATGATGGATTTAGTCTTAGCATTGACAGGCACAAAAAAAGAACCTGCACCACTTTTTGTGCCCGTCATATCATTGGTGATCCTGAACACATCTACATTATTATTCAAAAAAGTATTAATGACTTTGTAAGAGTTATTTGTGGCGGCATTAAATAGGAAACCCTTAACTTTAGCCAAGTCAGGAAGACTTACTTTAAGTTCCAGAGGCTGGCCGATAGGATTTTTTTCAAAAGGACCGTCAAATCCTTCCATAATTCTGTCAAATTTTACACCCATCTGATATGCCAGGGTCCAGCCTGCTGCATCATATGGTGGTACCGGTGGTCCTCCGGGATATTGAAAGTCATTGGGATGGTCTTGTGGTTCAAACAAATCAATCACATGCGGTCTGAAGGCTTGATTGGTCTTTACGATGTAAGAATTAGCAGGATATGATTTGCCATTTACTTTAAACTCGCTTGTGGCTTTGTGTACTATCACACCGGTTTTAATCAATGCATTGAGAAATTCTACCACAGTGGCCATATCTTTTTGGTCTGAAGGTATGATAAATCCCCGCGGGTCTTTATATTTTGGATTTGTCATTACAGTATCATAGAATTTTTTAGACGCACCCGCACCACCTGTCCAATATGATTCTTCATTTGCAGTAGTAGATTCAGTAGTTTTATTTTTTTGACCTTCAGCAATAAGTCGGTTCATTTCTTCAATCTTTGAAGGGCTTAATGCCCAATAATCTCTACTGCCCCTATCTATAGAGTTCATACCCATCTTGTAAATATTGTATAAGAGCTGATCTCTGTTTCGGGCAGCATAATCCATCATAGCATAATTAAGAGATACTGAGTAATCTATACTTTGTCTGAAATACCATTTTTGAGGCACAACGGGGTTTGGTGTAGCGGCGTTCGGAATGAGCCGATTAGTCACTAATGGGATATTCATAGGATTTGGTCCACCTGTGATTTCAGTCAATAGGCCTACCATATTGTGGAAGTAAGTGGTAGTACGTAGCCCGCCGTTGTACCAGGTAGAAAATACTGAACCACTCTTGCTGGTATAGCCTGTTTTACCTTCCGCATTCAGGCGATTCTGGTTGGCAGCACCTATGGCATCGAGTCCTGAAATAATAAGTGGATCCATGACATAATTAAACGGGTCTCTGTATGGAGCACCTGCCACTACTGCACCGGCAGGACTTGTCTGATGATGATTGTACATGATCTGTGGTATCCACTCTACAAACAACTGACGGGCGATATTCTGTGATTCTTTCATATTGAGCATGTAGAAGTCTCTGTTGTTATCATGGCCTACATACTTTTGATATAACTTCGGCACATGCTGTAATGATCTCTTTTCTGGCACTGGGTTGCGCATATACCAATTCGTGACAAGTTCCTGACCGTCAGGATTAGCATGGACCATCAGTATGATCAAATTGTCCAGAATGCGTGTAGTCTCAGGATCAGTACTTGTGAGCAGCTTGTAAGCTGTCGCAATCAGTTGGTGGGTGGCTACCGTTTCGGTAGAGTGTAAACCGCCATCTATCCAAACCACTGCTTTACCTTCAACTGCCATAGCTCTGGCTTGTGCATCTGAAATACCATCCGGGTTACCCAATTTTTGAGAAATGGATTTATAATATTCCAGTTTTTGGTGATTTTCTGGAGACGTTACCACCATCATAAACTGGTCCCTACCCTCTTCGGTCTTCCCTATAATATTGTACTTTGCTTTTGGAGACGCAGCAGCCAGTTTTTTAAAATAAGATTCTGTTTGTGTATAGGTCGCCAGATGATAATCATCTCCTATCTCAAAGCCGAAATGCTCCTTGGGTGAAGGAATATTTTGAGCATTGATCACCACAGAGATAAAAAGAAGGCAAGCGATAATTGTGAAAATATTGCATTTTGGGCTCATGCTATTATTTTATTTTAAAATGGTTAAGGATAAAATTCGTAAAACTACTTTTGGTTTAGGTCGCCAAAAGTATGAATTAATTTAAAAATAAAGCAGTCTCACAAAAAATTACTCTCATCGTGAGCAAAAATTCATAAAATTGATGTTATCGAACATCTTTTACCTATGATATTTATATTCAGAAAGCACTTATTGTCTGTCAGAAATTTGAAATTCCATCCAATCTTCATATGTGTCGATGTCATTCAATAGCTCTGTTTGGCCGTAGCTCAGACCACTATTCTTTATTTTTTCAAGCGTGGAAGTAAACACTGTTTCACTGCTCCAATTGACATTATAAAAAAGTTCTTGATGTAATTTTTTCATACCCAGAAGATAGTATCCCCCATCCAAAGTCGGCCCGATAACTATATCATGATCGTCCAAAACTGAGAAGGCATTGTCAATTAATGCTGGAGTGATATAGGGACAATCACTACCGATGATGATCACTTTGCTAATAAAGTTAGATTGAGCATTGAAACATGTTTGAAAGGCATGCAACATTCGATGTCCAAGATCGCTGTCGGTTTGTTGTTTTTTAATATAATCGTCGTTGTCCCAGTCGTCATTAAGTGATATCGTATCACTGTAAAAAAGATACTTGTTGACCTTGAGTGAGTTTGTAATTTTTCGTGTGATTTCAAGCAATTTTTTATAAATTGTGAGCGCTTGAGCATCATCACATCCTGCTGCAATCCGGGTCTTCACTTTACCCATTATGGGGTTTTTGATGAAAATGATAAGTTTATCTGAATTTTTTCCTTTCAATATCTCAACTCTGCATTACAAATAGTGAATCCACTCCGAAAAGTCTTTGATGAAGCGGACCAAAACATATTGACTTCTACTGCGTTGACAATCAAACGTTTCAATAAAGGACATGGATGAAAAACGTTTGATTATCATAAAATATTTGTATTGGGAAGAAGACTCAATGATGCATACCTAAACACTTATGAAATTGGCTATTTCCATCCATACTACCCAGATTATTTCTTCTTCAATGCCCTAAAATCCATTTATTTTTTCTCTTCCTTCTTTTCTGTTTTATCCTTCTTGATCCGAATCTTTTCACCTTGTTTCAGATTCTTGCTGACCTCATTATAAGGTCCTGAAATCAACTTGTCCCCAACTTTCACCCCGGATTTTATCATGATATACTCATCATCCTGTATCCCGGTCACCACCTTTACCATTTTAGATGTATCAGCATCCATCAGGAATACCACTTCATCATACTCGACTTCAGGTTCTGCAGCAGACTGATCTTCGCCTTCTGAAGATGTTTCTTTCTTTTTGGACTTCTGGCCTTCTTTTTCTCTTACTGTGACACACTGAATAGGAACTGCGGTCACATCCTTTTCTTCTTCTGTGTAAATATCCACAGAAGCTGACATACCTGGTCTGAGCGGATACTTCACTGATGAAGACTTTATATCTCTGTATGATGATTCATCAACTCTGATTTTTACAATGAAGTTGGTGACTTGATCAGTATTGAGGGATTGTGCATTTGCAGCACCGACATTGGATGCTGAATTGGCAATCTGGGTCACAGTACCTTTAAATTTTTTTCCAAGATAAGCATCTACTTCTATATCTGCTATATCGCCTACCATCACCTTAAGGATATCATTTTCGCTGACATCCACCTGTACCTCCATTGCATTGAGATTGGAGATACGCATCATCTCAGTACCTGTCATTTGGATGGTTCCCACCACTCTTTCCCCTTTTTCTACAGAAAGTTTTGATACAATTCCGCTTGTCGGTGATTTGATTGTCGTCCTGCTAAGACTGGTTTTGAGTTCGTTGAGACTTGCATTGGCACCTTTGATACTAAACTCAGAAGACTGGGCATTTTGCTGCGCACTTTTGATGCTTGCATCTGCCGATCTGAGATTGGCTTCAATTTGTCTCAAGGTAGCAAGAGACTGATCCAGTTCAGCTTGTGAGATGACACCGTCTTTTTTCAATTGTTCATTGCGCTTGTGTATGGTTTTTGCGTTTTCCAATTGGGCTACAATTTGCTCTCTTTGGGCTTTGTTGCCTTCTATTTGTGATCTGCTGATGGCCAATTGTGCTTTGGAGCTATTCAAACTTGCCTCTCCTCTTTCGACAGCAGACATATAAGTATCCGGATTGATTTTGGCCAATATCTGACCGACTACCACAGAGTCTCCTTCTTTGACATATAGCTGAACAATTTCGCCCGATACATCCGAAGAAATTTTCACTTCTGTTTCAGGAAATATTTTTCCACTGGCAGACACCGTCTCTTTGATGGTTCTGGATGTCGCTTCTTCTATGGTGACTTCCTTGCCTTTAGGTTTTGCGCTACCTTTGTAGATGGCTACCGCTGCTACTATGACAAGTGCGACCAGTAAGCCTATAAGTAACCAATTTCTTTTTTTTGGTTTAACAGTCATGGAAATTTAATTATTTTGGTTTTTCAATAAAATTTTTGCTTTAGAGTATGTTTAAACTTTCATCATTTGGCTCCAAATGGCAAATTTAATCATGCTTTCATTTTGTTAATACTATTGGTTTTCCAAGATAAAAATCAAGTATTTTTGTCCGGAATAGATAGTCATATTTTGCGATAATATGATTGATAACCGATGTTTCCATCTGAGTTTTCAATCTTGTCAGTTCGAAGGCATTCAAATTACCGATTTCAAATCTTTTTAATGCGTTATTGTACAAATTGGATTGGGCTGATTTTGTTTTTTCAGTGGCCATAAATCTTGCCTTTGCCGCTTTGGCATCTGAAAGTGCCTGACCGATGGTTATTTTCAGTGTTTCTTTAGACTGATCAAGGGTAAGTTGTGCCCTTTCAGAATTAAGTTTTGCCCTTTGCAATCCTGCTTTGGCTGAATAATTACTATAGATAGGTATAGTGACAGACGCCCCGATTCCATATGAAATATTGTCAGTAAACTGGTCAAAATATGGTGTTTCAGAAAATATCGGTACCTGACTTGGGAAACCTATACTTACATTTCGACCATCAATGACCACATCCAATGGTCTTACTACATTCTCGATTCTATCAATAGATCTACCTTTGTTGGAATAATTGGTTCTGACACTACCGCCGGCACCGATAGTAGGCAAAAAGTCTGCTTTAGCTATTTTTTCTCCCAATTGCGCCACCTTTACTCTCATTTCATTGGCAGATACAGATGGTTGAGTACTTAGTGCCGAACGATAGAGCTCACCAAAAGTGACAATATCCGGATCTGTTTCCAGTGGAACATCTCCAGGGTTCAGAATATCCATATTGTAGTCAGGGTCAAGGCGAAGAAACTGCTTTAAATTCAGTAGATTGATCGTCAGGTTGTTTCTTGCTTCGATGATGGTTTGCTCATTTGTGGCAATCTGGGCTTGCAGATCTAGTATATCATTTTCTGGCCTGTTGCCGACAGCTATTTGTTTATTTAGCTGATTCAGTTGATCATTGGTGAGTTTGAGTTGGTTTTCTGCATTTACGAGATTTTCTTTAGCAAATAGAAGATTCAGATACAGAGAAGCTACATTTAATGATATATCTCTCTTTGTTTGTTCCATATCTTTCATGGTTGCCCTGCTATTCTGGATACTCTGCTGGATCGAATTACCTATTCTCCCGCCATTATAAAGCAATACATTAGAATTGAAAGAAAATCCGTTATTAAAAAAAGTTTCTGTCACAAATTGATTACTTGTAGGATCGATAGTTCGACCGAAATTCCAACCTACATTTGTATTTCCTGAAAGATTGGGATATCTCGAATGTCTTGCCTGGGTAATGTCAATCTCTGTACCACTTAAAGTCAACTTGCTGTTTTCTATCTGCAAACTCTTTTCAATGGCGTGATTGACGCATTTTTCCAGTGACCATATCTCTTGACCAAAAATTCCAATGTGAAAGATTGACCAGAAAAACAGGCTTAATGATATTGTTTTCATTCAATAAAATATTTACAATGCAAATGTAGATAATTAATAAATTATACCCATCATTTTTATATGAATGATGGCTTAGTATAGATAAATAGCTTAAAAATGAAGTGTAAAAATGAGCAATCGATAAATAACAAGACTCGATTAGTAACAATTTTTGAATAGAAAAGCAAAGTGCAATGATGAAGGTATCGGCAAAAACCCTTATTCTTACAATTGAGCTTAAAACGCCGGTCAAAATAAATATTGGCAAATTTTTAAATTTAGACCTGGTCTAAAATAAATCCGTCAACTTCTTAAAAAAACATAAATTTAACATGATTGTTATGATGTTATCAATAATTATTCGACATAATATCGTAAGTTTGTATTTGTGAAAATCCGGATATTAAAATATTTCTTTTCAATTATAATTGTACTGGCACCATGGGTCATGTCAGCCACCCATAACCGTGCAGGAGAAATCACCTACAGACAACTCAGCCCCTTGACTATAGAAATGACCATCACTACTTACACAAAAGCCAGTAGTGTGGCTGCTGATAGAGACAGTCTGGAAGTTTTGTGGGGAGATGGCTCCAGAGAATGGGTGAAACGCAACAACGACCTGACAAGGTTTGAACCCAATGATATTAAAATCAACAAATATATAGCTAATCACACTTATCCGGGTAGTGCCACCTATACTGTCTCTTTTGTTGACCCCAACAGGATCGGTAATATCCTGAATGTCAACTATCCAAACTCTATTGATATTGCATTTTTCCTAAGTACTACCTTTACACTACTTGATCAGCAATTTCAGGGATTTAATAATTCAGCCATTTTATTACAACCGCCTGTGGACAATGGATGTGTCAACAAGGTATTTATACATAACCCTAATGCCTATGATCCCGATCAGGATAGTTTAGCCTATGAGTTGGCAGTACCACTAATGGACGTCAACTTACCTGTGCCAAATTACAAACTTCCCAACCTGATTGGCGAGTTGGCAGGAAACAAACTGACCATCAACCCGGTAACCGGTGAAATAAGATGGGATTCGCCAAAGCTTCAGGGCGAATACAATATTGCCATCAAAATAAAGGAATACAGGAAAGGAAAGCTCATCAATGTAATACTGCGCGATATGCAAATCCTGATCCGCGCATGTGATAACGAACCACCTATCATCAAATCGATATCAGAATTATGCGTAGTAGCCGGTGATAAAGTATCCATTGATATTGAAGTTTCAGACCCAAATACAAATCAAAAGGTAAAAATCACAGCCACAGGAGGCCCGTTTATAGAAGTGTCTCCAGCCGTATTGACAGGACCAGCCAACTTCACAAATGTGAAATTTAACGCCAAACTCGAGTGGCAAACCAATTGTAACCATATTTCCGGTCAGTATTACCAAATTGTATTAAAAGCAATCGATAATTATTTTCCGGATTCCACAGGATTGGTTACATTAAAAACAATCAGAATAAAAGTAATAGGCCCTCCACCTAAAAACCTGATTTCTAAAAGCGAAAATGGAGCCATCAGATTGGAGTGGGACAATCCATATTCATGCGACATAACGCGGGATAACTATTTCTATGGATTTTCAGTCTGGAGGAAGATCGCAAGTTCAAACTACCAACCAGACACTTGCAATCCAGGGCTTACCAAATCTCCTTTTCAGAAAATATCATTCAGAACGACTGCAAAATCAGGAAATAAATATTTTTTCATCGATAACCAAACTGAAGCAGGCAATACTTATTGCTACAGGGTTCAGGCAGAATTTGCCAAATTAACAAGTACTTCCAACCCATACAACATCGTGGAGAGCCTTCCATCTAATGAATCATGTGTCATCCTCAAAAGAGATATACCGCTCATAACAAAAGTATCAGTGAGTGAAACGTCTTCAGGTACCGGAATGATACATGTGAAATGGACAAAACCTCTTGCTGACCAATTAGATACTATCAAAAATCCGGGACCTTATCGATTTGACATTTACAGAGCCGTGGTTGGTGGCGTCCCTGTTTTGGTGAGTTCGATATCTTCAGCTCATTTTAAAACAATAGCTGACAGCAACTACTTTGATAAAAACCTGAACACAATTGATAATCAATACTCGTATTTCATATCATTTTTCAGCAATTCAAAAAAGTTCGGAGACTCACCAAAAGCCACATCTGTTTTTCTGAGGGTGTCCCCTTCTGATAAAAAAAACATCTTATCATGGGATAGCAATACACCCTGGAGCAATCATTTATATACCATTTATATTAAAAGTACCTCAGGACAATTTAAATATTTGGCAGAAACCACAGGTAATAGCTTTGAACATGTAAATCTTTCTAACGACAGCATATATTGTTATCGCATAGAATCTAAAGGATCTTATTCCATACCGGGTATTGAAGATCCTATATTAAATTTCTCACAAGAACTATGCAAAAGACCTGTGGACAATGTACCTTCATGCCCACCTGATCTGAAAGTAACCAATGTTTGCGAACGTCTCAGTGGCATCACCACTCCTGATGAACTATTTAATAGTCTATCATGGACAAATCCTTTCAATAAATGTCCGAATATCTCAAATGATATTGCTACATATGTCATTTATTATGCCGAAACAATCCAGGATTCACTGCAAAAAATCAAAGAACAAAATGTATCAGATGGTTTGTTGTATTCGCATTACCCAATAAGTGGTTTATCAGGATGTTATGCATTGACCACAATAGATTTTAATGGAAACGAGAGCGCAAGAAGCAATAAAGTATGTGTAGATAATTGCCCGTTTTATGAATTGCCAAATACATTTACACCAAACGGTGACGGTAAAAATGATATTTTTAAACCCAGAATTAATCTCTTTATCGCAGAAGTTCGATTTTTAGTGTATAATCAGTGGGGCAACCTTGTTTTTGAGACCACAGATCCTGAGATTAACTGGGATGGAACAACTAATAAAGGAAATGAACTTTCTGATGGAACTTATCACTATATTTGTCGCGTTTTTGAAAAAAGGGTTGCAGGCATTACCGAAAGGAAAAATACCCTTAACGGATTTATTCATTTAATAAGAAATTAGAACATGTTCAGCGGAATTGTAGAGGCAACAGGTGTGATCAGAGCTATCCAAAAAGAAGGTTCCAATGTACACTTGACCATTCAATCATCCTTAAGTGGCGAGAGTTATATTGATCAAAGTATCGCTCATAATGGAGTATGTCTTACTGTTGTAAAAAAAACATCTGACACACATATTGTGACTGCTATCGAAGAAACACTTAATAAAAGCAATCTTAACGACCTGAAAATCAATAGTCTGATCAACCTTGAACGTTCTGTCCAGGCAACCAGTCGCATGGATGGCCATTTTGTGCAGGGACATGTGGATACTACCGTTGTCTGTAGGGATGTGATGGAAGCAGACGGAAGCTGGTATTATACATTTGAGTTGCCAAAAGAATACAATAAACTGGTCGTCCCAAAAGGGTCAATATGTATTAATGGTGTCAGTCTCACCATTGCTGGCCTTACTACT
The DNA here is from genome assembly GCA_016718205.1 of Saprospiraceae bacterium. Lineage (GTDB taxonomy): Bacteria > Bacteroidota > Bacteroidia > Chitinophagales > Saprospiraceae > OLB9. The sequence continues at coordinate 74,217 of JADKEB010000010.1, read as the reverse complement.
GACACTTTTTCAGTAGCAATTATTCCTTATACATTCGAAAACACAAATTTCAAAACATTACAAAAAGGAAACATGGTCAATATTGAATTTGATATACTTGGAAAGTATATAGTCAACTATCTTGATAAGATAAATTTTAAATAGCGGGCATTTCATTTTGCTCGTTTTTAACTTAAAGAGTCGCAGATGCAGATGAAGAGTGTTATTTATTTTGGATTTTTGATAATTATAATGATTCTTGGGCTTGCCAACTCAGGAATGCAGCCTGTTTCTTCTGGTTCAGGATACACAGGTGCGCCAGGTGACTCCAATTGTGCATCCTGCCATACGGGCAACAACAGTTCCATTGATGGCAATATTGTAATCAGTGGTTTGCCGGATACCATCAATACAAATACTACATACAAAATAGCTGTAACGGTCACTAATCCAAACAGCATGGCGAAAAAAGCCGGCTTTCAATTAGTGGCCCTGACCGGTACCAATACAAATGCAGGATCTATGACGAACAACTCTACCGGATCTGACTTAAGAACAGTATTTGGTGGTAAGACTTATTTCGGACACGCTCCGGCAGACACTTTTCCCGCATCACGGACCATTACTTATACTGTTGACTGGACTTCACCGAGTACTCAAGGAATAAATCCCGTCATAAAATTTTATTCAGCTGGCTTAATAGCAAATGGTGACAACAACACCAGCGGTGATAAAGTCGTAGCATCATCTATTCAAATCCCAATTAGTACCCCTTCATCCCCCTTATCTGTCAATATTTTTGATGTAACTGCTGCAAAGTGTGCTGATTCTTTAAACGGTGCCGCAAAGGCTGTGCCCAGCGGAGGTTCAGGAGTATATAGGTATCTTTGGAATAATGGGGTTACGACCGGAGAAAATATAACTATGGGTTCAGGACTAAATTCTGTGACCGTCACTGACAATGCCGGTGCATCAGTTTCTGCAACTGTTACAATACCTTCTCCACCATCCATCACCATTTCGTTCAACTCAGCCCCTGTATGCGATAGTATCACAAAAGGAAATATAACTGTCCTACCTGCTGGTGGCGTTGGAAGTTTTTCTTATCTTTGGTCTACAGGGAGTGCTGCCAATGTTTTAGAAAGTGCCAAGGCTGGAATCTATACCATTACAGTCACTGATCAGAATAATTGCAAAAAGGCAGCCCAAACATCCCTAACGGTATTACCACCCTTACAAATCTCAAAAATTACGTCCACACCATCCTGCAAGGGTCTAAGTAATGGTTCTATTTCATTGTCAGTCAAAGGTGGAGCTTCAGACTACAAATACTTATGGTCAAATCAAAATACCAATGCAAAAATACAAAACATACATTCCGGCACTTACTCCGTCACAGTCTCAGACACTGCCGGGTGTAGTATATCGGACACCTTTATTTTACTTGAGCCGGACACCTTGATAGGTATCATTGAAGAATTAAAAGACCCTAAATGTTTTGGAGCCAAAGATGGCAGTATAAAAATAAAAGTGACCGGAGGTACTCCAGATTATCAATTCGCATGGTCAGACGGATCAGCTAATTCTGGTAATTCAAGTAATATCAGTAACTTAAGTGCCGGTCTCTACAAAGTGACTATTACTGATTTGCAGGATTGTTCTACGATTAAAGAAATTGAATTGAAGCAACCTGAAATCATATCCATATCTGAAACCATCAAAAATGTAAATTGCCATGGTGGCTCAGACGGTAGCATCAATATTACCATTTCGGGCACACAGAATCCCGTCCTTTATAAATGGTCTACATCAGATTCTTTAAAAAATATAAATAACCTTAAAGTCGGTACCTACTTTGTCACCGTCACTGATACTTTAAAAAAGTGTCTTGCTCTGGATACATTTCAAGTCAGTCAACCTGAACCATTATTATTAAAATCCGACTCTATCCTGAACAATGTGTGCAAAGGAGATGCAAAAGGACAAGCCAGTATACAGATTCAGGGAGGTACTAAAAACTATAAATACTTGTGGTCAAATAAAGATTCTACTTCAGTGCTCACCAATCTTACTGCAGGTAATTATCATTATTCAGTAACTGATGCAAATCACTGCACGCTAACCGGAAGTATAAGTGTAAATGAACCAACAGGTATCAAAATCAGTGTGGACTCCACAAAGAACCCGAAATGCAAGGAAGTAGGTGATGGTTTTATTTCGATTAAAGTCGGGGATAATCAGGGACCTTTTACGGTAAAATGGTCGAATGGGGAGAATGGTTTGAAAAATGATAGTTTGTTTTCAGGAAATTATATTGTCAAAATTACAGACAGCCTGTTTTGCACTGCTACAGACACTATAAAATTAAATGCAAACCCGGGATTTCAGCTTCCGGTGATAGAATACAAGGATGTAAAATGTTTTGGTGACAGTACCGGAGCGGCATCTGTCAAAATGGATACTTTGGTAAGATACCTATGGTCAACGGGTGACACCTCAAATATCGTTTCTAAACTTCCTGCCGGAAAATATTCACTGATAGCCACTGATAAAAATGGTTGTAAAAGTATCGCTGACACCATCAACATTGTCCAACCTCAACCCATAAAATCCGAACTCTTGACATCAGACACACTAATCTGTCCCGGTTTCAGAAATGGTAGTTTGAGTATCAAAGCGAGTGGCGGAAAAGATGCCTTAACTTTAAAGTGGAATACAGGTGATACCTTATCAAAAATAATGTCATTGTCCCCGGGAATGTATACTGTCACTATCACAGATAAAAATCTATGTAAAACCACTCAATCTTATAGGATAAATACAACAGATACATTACGGATTTCGGACAAAAAGGTGACAGACATTTTTTGCTATGACACAAAAAGCGGGGGCATTGAATTTAAAGTGAGAGGAGGTTTTGGCTCATTAAAATACTCCTGGTCAGATACATCCGTTACCGGATCAGTTTTATCAGGACTGGCTCATGGCTTGTACTATGTAACTGTAAATGATCAACAAGGATGTTTGGTTACCGACACATTCAGAGTCAACAAAGTAGATTCAATTATGGTAACGGCTAAAGTCACAAATGAGACCATATCCGGAAAATCAGATGGAAAAGTTGAATTAAGCATCATTGGCGGGACCGCACCATTTCTTGTAGTTTGGAGCAATGGAAGAACTGGAGCGATCTTAGATAACATGCCACCTGGCTTGTTCAATTATACTATTGAAGATAAAAATAAGTGTCTTCAAACAGGATCTATAGTGATTGATGGAGGTGTTTGTTTACTCTCAGCCACTGTTAAAAGTATAAAACCTGCCACTTGTTTCAATAGTTCCGATGGGAAAGTTGAATTGGATATAAAAGGAAATTTTCAGAAATACAATATAGAAATTTACAACAATTCAGGACAATATAAGTTACCCATTGACTCTTTGAAACCAGATAGTTACTTATTCATCATCAGCGATTCAGTCAATTGTTCAGCAATCATTTTCAACGCGACTGTAACATCCATCACTACACCAATTGTTTTGGATAAGATCATAAAATATGGCCCAGGCTCAGCATCACTAAAAAATGGTAGAATGGAAGCCATTATGAAAGGAGGAACCCGACCATTAAAATTCACATGGTTTAAAGACAATCAAAAGGTAGGTGACTCATCACTAGTAGAAGGACTGACGACTGGTGTGTACCAACTAACAGTAATAGACTCAGCAGGTTGTGAGCTGAAAATAAATAATATTCAACTTGATGTCATGACTTCGGCTGATGATTTCCTTCTGGAAAAGTTGAAATTATATCCTAACCCTGTGTCAGAAAATCTTTATCTCAAAAATAATACCGGTCTAAATATTAAATGGGTGGAAATACATAACAGTTCCGGACAATTAGTATTAGCTACAACTGATTTGCCTGGCATTGATACTCAACTCATTGATTTTCAAGATGTAGCAGGACTAAAAGCAGGAATTTATTTTCTTAAGATACTCATCGATGATAAATTACTGACTAAACGATTTATAGTATTGCATTGATTGTAAAGAATACCAAAATAATCAGGGTTTCTCACTGTCAGATGTAACAATGCTTTACAATAAAAACAGAAAATTTTACGATACCTTTCCAGTAGAACTTTAGTGCAATTGTCGATATTTAAATGCTACGCACAACTAAATTGACTCAAATGCTGTTTTTGTCAGGTTAACAGATCAATTTTATATACTTACTTATGTTCAAAAAGTCATTACTCTTCACTATTTTTATATATAGTTGTTATATTTCGATTGCTCAAAAAGGAACAGTTTTTGGCTCAGTCTACATTCAGGGCAAACCGGCAGAGTTTGTGACCATTCAGATCAAGGGAACAAGTATGGGTACGGCTACAGATATGAACGGATCCTACGTCCTGGAAAACATTCCATATGGAATCCATACTCTCAAAGCAGACATGGTAGGCATGGAATCTCAGGAGCAGGAAATCAATATCAACGCCAGCCAATCCCGGATCAAACTTGATTTTGAACTGCAGGAATTAGCCATTTCGATCAATGAAGTCGTGGTAACGGGCACAAAGACTTTCAAAAGAAAATCGGAGACAGCCACTATTGTAAATATCCTGGATAGCAAAACGTTGAACAATTTGCAGGTTTGCAACTTATCAGAAGGTCTGAAATTCCAACCGGGATTACGAGTCGAAACAGATTGTCAGACGTGTGGTTACTCACAGCTCAGGATGAATGGTCTAGCTGGTGGATATTCTCAGATTTTAATAAATGGTCGCCCCATTTTCAGTCCATTGATGAGTCTGTATGGTATGGAGCAATTGCCGGTCAATATGATCGACCGGATCGAAATCGTCAGAGGAGGTGGGTCAAGTTTGTATGGTTCAAGTGCTATTGCCGGCACAGTCAATGTCATCACAAAAATTCCGAAAAAGAGCTATTATGAAATCAGTTCTACTTACCAGAATACCGATGGTGCCAATGATTTAATATTGAATGGCAATACCACTTGGGTAAATGATGGTAAAAATGCTGGGATATCACTTTTTATGAACCATAGAGACAGGGATTTTTACGATGCCAATGGTGATAATTTTTCAGAATTGCCCGAGCTCAAAAGTACATCGATAGGAGCCAACTTCTTTGTCAAACCTGCCGATAATCAAAAACTTGAACTAAGTATCAGTAAACTCGACGAATACAGATTTGGTGGTGAAATGACGGAAAAGCCTGCCTATCTGACACTTCAATCCGAAGAGAGAGATCATGACATTTGGTTGGGTAGTGCGGATTATCAGATCAATTTTAATGATGACAATTCTTCGTTTATCACATATGCGGCATTTCAAAACACGTTACGAAAACACTATACAGGTGTTTTTCCGGATGAACCCGGGGATATTCAGTCCCACATAGAAAATCCACCTTATGGCACATCAAAAAATGTCACCATTCAAGGAGGGATTCAGTTCAATCATCGTTTGAATGACTTTTTGGGTGGTAAAAATGTGCTTACGATGGGAACGGAGTATATTTCTGATGATATATTGGACAAAATTCCAGCATACAGATATCTGATAGATCAGACAAGCAAGGATTGGGGCACATTTTTTCAGAGTGACTGGGAAATCCTGCCTTCACTCAATCTTCTTTCAGGCGTCAGGGCTGACAAGCACAATCTGGTAGATGGCCTTCTTATTAGTCCCAGAGCTTCTATGTTGTACAAACTCAAAGGAACAACACAATTCAGATTAGGTTATGGAACAGGGTTCAGAGCTCCTCAGGCTTTTGACACAGATCTCCATATTGCCTTTGCTGGTGGTGGCGTTTCGCGTGTTCAATTAGACAAAAACCTCAGACAAGAGAGATCACAAAGCTGGTCAGCTTCTGTAAATTATGACAAAACCAGTGAAAAATACATTGCAGGCTTTACTATTGAAAGTTTTTATACCCGATTGAAAGATGCATTCGTCCTCGAAAACACCGGACAAGACGACTTTGGAGAGATATTTACAAAAAGAAATGGTTCGGCAGCTACTGTACAGGGAGTGACCCTGGAAGGAAGGTTGAATTACAATAAAGTTATCCAAATCGAATCGGGTTTTACTATACAATCCAGTAGTTTTGGAGAAGCTGTCAAGTATATTGATGAAGCTCCGGCCATAAAAGAGTTTGTAAGAACTCCCAATACCTATGGATTTGCCAATATCAATCTGAACCCAAATAAAAAATGGGCTATCAACTTAAATTACATCTACACAGGTGCTATGAAAGTTGTGCATTTTGGGGGAGCTGAAAATTTTTCGGAAAATGTCATCATCACCAGTAAACCATTTTCAGAGGTGAGCGCGCGGGCAGCCTATACCATACATCTTCATAATAAATATGGATCCGATGTAGAGATTTTCGGAGGTGTAAAAAATGTATTCAATGCTTACCAAAATGATTTTGACAAAGGTAAAAACCGAGACAGCAACTATGTTTATGGCCCGGGATTGCCAAGGACATTTTTTGTAGGAATAAAAATTAAAGCTGAGTGATGAAGTGGTCTACTGTTATAAGTATTTGTTCCATGCTATTGTTTTTTAATACATTAGCCTTTGGCCAGAAAATATTTTTATATGCAGGATCCTACTCCGATAAAGATAGTACTGGTATCTATGTATTTGCATTTGATATCAAGACCGGAATAATTTCTGAAGTCATACACCGTTACAAAATATCCAATCCCAGCTTTTTGTGCATTTCAAATAATAAAAAATATTTGTTTGCCATCGGAGAAAATCAGGAAGGAAGTGTCACTTCTTATAAAATAGATGCGCGGTCCGGAAGTTTGTCATATCTGAATACGCAGCGTTCCGATGGGTCAGGGCCTTGTTATGTGCAGACTGATCACAACGATCGGTGGTGCATCATTGGTCATTATGGAAGTGGTGACGGGAGTGTTTTACCCATTCTAACCGGTGGAAAGCTGGACCCTACGACACAATCCTTCAGACATATGACTGATGACACACAAAAATCCATAAATCCTCGCGTTCATTCCATCAATATTGCACCAAACAACAAAGATGTTTTTGTACCTGATCTGGGATTGGATAAGATTTTACATTTTATGCTCGATAGTAAGAGTGGATTTTTGAAACCGGCACCCAATCCCTATACTGCTCTTCCAAAAGGATCAGGCCCAAGGCACTTTGCCTTTCATCCACAAGGAAAATATGTTTATTGCATTTTGGAATATACTTCAAAAATAAATGTTTACAAATATCTAAAAGGAGGCTTGAAAGAAATATCGACAGTATCTACCCTACCTGATAACTATAGCGGAAAAAATTCTTGTGCTGATGTGCACGTATCTCCTGATGGCAGATTTGTGTATGGTTCTAATCGAGGGCACAACTCCATTGCTATCTTTTCTGTGCATAAAACTACAGGTGCACTAACTTTCGTAGGTCACCAGTCCACTTTTGGCGATTTCCCTCGCAATTTTGTCATTGATCCCTCAGGGAATTTTCTTTTGGTTGCCAATCAAAAAAGTAACAATATTCAAATATTCAGACGGAATTTCCATACTGGTTTATTGACACATGTTCAGGAAGTTAAAGGCATCCATAAGCCAGTTTGTCTTAAATTTCTTTAAACTTTTACACTGTACCTTAGAGATTTTATTTACATTTGAGACTTAAACCACAATAATATGTACAACTTTCTAAAGTCATCACATTCATATTTTGCTTATGTAGCATTTGCTGCCATTATTATAGCTTTGTTGATAGCTATCTTTAGTATGATCAATAAAAAATCCTACTCCGGATCAAACCTAAAAACGGCTATGTTTGGGATGATTGCTTGTCATATCCAATTGCTATTCGGTTTGGTGTTGTATTTTGTATCCCCATATGGTTTTCAGAACCTCTCGGGAGAAACTATGAAGGATTCGTTTTCCAGATTATTGGCTGTAGAGCATCCTTTTGTCAATATCCTGGCCATCATCATCATCACAATAGGCTTCAACAAAGCCAAAAAGGCCATGGCATCCGGCACTGGAAATAAGGCTATACTTATATATTACGGCATAGGCCTTCTACTGCTACTCAGCAGAGTTCCCTGGAGTCAGTGGTTATAGTTAAGGGTAGTTTGACAGGCTCTTCAGAGCTTTCCACGATTTGCGTGGGAATGAGCGAAATTATAGTAGATTAGAAAGTTTGATAGAAATCGATTTAGCCGATATTTAATAGGTTTGGTTCTTCGCATTCAAATTAAAAATTTGGCATGGCAGAGACGTAGGCGCAGCCTACGCATAGCGGGATAGTAAAGGCACAAGTTGCAAACTTGCGCCAGCAGTGAAATCAATATTTTTCTATTTCTCTTCATCAAAGATATTCGGAGTGGATAGGTTAGGCTCTGTTAATAAATAAATGGTGCAGAATTGGCGAAGTTAATTTGTTCTTTTTCAAGGCGTAAATGAGGCGAATAGCCTTAGCTATTTAACGATTTTACAACGCAGAAAAAGAGCAAAAGAACGAGACAAAATGTATCAGTTATTTTTTAACAGAGTCTTAATTCATTTTATAATCCAACCTCAGTCCGAAATTCCTTGGAGCTTCTATCAATGCAGGTCTTAGGGTGTATTCACTATTCAGGATGTTATTTACCAAAGCTGTGATAGTCAGTTTACCCAACTCGTAAGAAATTCTGGTATCTACCAGGGTATAACCATTATTGTTAAAATCGCGATATTGGCCTATACCAAAAAGATCGATACTTACAGGCGGTACAGCTTCAAATGCCTTATCAATATTAATCACATGACTTACCCGTTGCACAGATATACCCCATTTAATTTGACGATATTTTGCTTCTGCATCTATTTTTGCCTGGTGTTTTGACCTGTATTTCAGTACATTTATTTGTTCTGACACTGAGTTTCTTATCGCTTCAGAAGTATCATAATTTTTATAAACAGGGTCTATATAAGTATAACCTCCGAGTACCGTAATGGGAATTCCCCAAAGATTTACCTGTCCTGTCACACTGACTTCATAACCTGATATCCGGGTATTCCCGATATTCTGAGGCTGAAATCCAAATTTATTGGGCTCAAAAACAAAAGTAAATTCTATCATATCATTGTACTCTGATATAAAACCTGCAAAATCCACATATCCTTTAAATCCACCCAAAGAAAATCCTTGCTTATAACCCAATTCTGACGACCACCCGGTCTCCGGCTGAAGAAATGGATTGGCAAAAATTGAAAAATTACCAAAAGATGTTGTAACAAAACGTTCCGTTAATGTTGGGTATCTGTACCCCTGACCAAGGGAAAGCCTCAATGAAGAATATTCGCTCAGGCTGTAGTTGGCAGCCACCCTGGATATCCATCTGTCATCGGATACACTTCCGCCGGGGATAAGGTCACCTTTGAAATTTTCAGGACTCCGTTGCCCAATATATTCATACCGGATACCTGCGGCAAGGGTGAGTTTGTCTATTGTTTTGTCCAATTGCAGGTAAGAAGCATAATTATTGGCCGTAAACAGAGTATCGCCTAGTATTTCTGAATCCACACTTGTCCAGGCACCTACCATACCTGTGGTAAGGATCAACTTTGCTTTTGTAAAATTGCGTTGAAACTGATATTCCGTGTATTGATTGGTCGATTTGTTGGATTGGTTGGTGTTATTGCGATTATCCACAAAAATCGTTCTGGTCATTATCCTGTGTTTATTGTTTTTTTTGTCAAGATAGGTCAAAGACGGATCAATGTAAATGCGTCTTGATGTTCTGTCAGACACTGTACCTGTATATGGCCTCATCGCTCCTGATGCCGGATTGGCCCATAGAAAAAAACTATTGCTTTTCGAAAAATTACCTAAAAGCCCCGTTTGAGCAGTCAATCGGTCAGTGATCCTGTACCGGAAATTCAGATTGCCACGTCCCCGACTCTCATTTGTAAATTGATTGAATCCCTCTGATTTATTATACAATCCACTTGCAATCACGTCCAGCTTGCCCAGTTTTTGTTTGTGTACAAAGGTGAAATTGCTTTCGTATCGCAGGGTATCATCCCACCATTTTTTAGTTTCATCTTTTGGAGTGCCAAATACTGTAGCAGCAGCTGAAAACCTGGTTTCGGGTTTTGATGTCGCGTAAGACGACCTGAAGTTGACAATTCCATTCAATGCAGCAGATCCGTATAATGTCGATGCAGCACCTTTGAGCACTTCTATCTGCGATAGATTTTCTATGGGTATGTCATTCCAGTTGGGAAAACCGGCATCAGGCTGCAAAGCAGGGACATCATCTACCAGGAGCATCACCCTGCTTCCGGCACCATAGGAATACCCTGATCCACCCCTGATATTGGCCTGTCCGTCCAACACTTGCACACCGGGAATTTTATTTAAAATTTCATCTGAAGTTGTTGCATTGACGGATCTCAGGAGATCCGACTTAAGGATATCAATAGATACTGTACTTTTAGCAATATTTTGTTCATATTTTGAACCCGTCACAGTGATTTGATCCAGCATAAGATCTAATGCTTCCATATACACTTCTGAAGGAACCGTTGTTGCATCTTCAAACTCAACGATCAAAGTTTTATACCCTACATAGTACCCCTTATCATCATGGGTTATGTTAACTCCATAGAGAGGATTTTTGTCCTGTTTATCTTTTATGGTGACAATTACCGTCTGAGCTACAGACATCGATAAACACACCAAAGTAAATATCAGAATACAGGCTAATGACTTTATATTCTTGTGCATATCATGATTTTTGTGATAAAAGTAAGTAAAAGATGGGAATAAAGTGTTGGTCTGCCTTTTATATTTTATAATGATGTTCAAAATTGTAATATACATTTTTTATACTCAAAATAAATTGGTTTGCGAAAATTTAATTTATCAATTTATTCATTTTGAGTATAATGGCGACAGAATTATTTGCAAAATAAATTCTCGTCGGTATAACTATATTATTCTATTTTCACAATGATTCTTCTTATTTTCTTATTTTTGTGATTAATATGTTTAAAATCATTTGCGCTTAGTTTTTGGCAATTGATTTGTAATATAGATCAATCACAAGTCATAAAAAATGATGTCCATGCAGGTAAAAGAAATATTTGAGTCAATGGAATACGGACCGGCTCCTGAAAGCAATAAAGAGAGCTTAGCATTTCTGGAAAGTCACAAGCGAAAATTTGGCCTTTTCATCAATGGCAAATGGACAAAACCTTCCTCCGGTGAGTATTTTGAAAGTATCAATCCCTCTACAAAAGAAAAACTGGCGGACATTTCTGAAGGTAATAACAAGGATGTAGACTCCGCAGTCAATGCAGCAGAAAAAGCACTAAAACCCTGGGTCAACCTTGGTGGACACGGCAGGGCAAGGTATCTGTATGCTCTCGCAAGACAGATTCAAAAGCACTCAAGACTCTTTGCTGTACTCGAATCTATGGACAATGGCAAGCCCATTCGGGAAACGAGAGATATTGATATTCCATTGGTCGCAAGACATTTCTATCATCATGCCGGATGGGCCCAGCTCATGGATACAGAAATGAAAGGATATAAAGAGATAGGTGTCATCGGCCAGATCATTCCGTGGAATTTTCCGCTACTCATGCTTTCATGGAAAATCGCTCCGGCATTGGCCATGGGTAATACTGTAGTCCTCAAACCTGCAGAATTTACGTCTTTGACAGCATTGTTATTTGCCGATATTTGCCGACAGATCGGCTTACCGGAGGGTGTGGTCAATGTGGTCACTGGTCATGGTACCACTGGCGCTGCTATTGTCAATCACCCTTCAGTCAAAAAAATAGCTTTTACAGGATCCACTGAAGTCGGTAAAATCATCAGAAAAACCACAGCCGGATCAGGCAAAAAAATCTCTCTGGAACTCGGTGGAAAATCGCCATTTATTGTTTTTGAAGATGCGGATCTGGACAGTGTGGTGGAAGGCGTAGTAGATGCCATATGGTTTAACCAAGGTCAGGTCTGTTGTGCAGGATCAAGACTGCTTGTCCAGGAGAGTATTGCCGAAAAGCTCTATAAAAAAATACGGTCACGCATGGAAACACTGCGCATTGGCAATTCTTTAGATAAGTGTATTGACATCGGGGCTATAGTCGCACCCGTTCAGTTGAAAGTCATCGAAGATTTGGTGCAAAAAGGAGTAGAAGAAGGAAATGATATATGGCAGCCTTCCTGGGCTTGCCCTACTGAAGGTTATTTTTATCCTCCTACCCTATTTACAGACGTATCTCCATCATCCACCATCGCGCAGGTTGAAATTTTTGGCCCTGTCCTTGTTGCCATGAGTTTCAGATCACATAGTGAAGCGGTAAAACTGGCCAACCATACCCGATTTGGTTTGGCAGCCAGTATATGGACTGAAAATATCAATCTTGCTCTGGACATTGCCCCTCAGGTAAAGGCAGGTACGGTCTGGATCAATTGTACCAATGTATTTGATGCTGCATCGGGTTTTGGTGGATACAGAGAATCCGGATTTGGCAGAGAAGGTGGTAAGGAAGGCTTATATGAATATGTAAAACATAAGTCTGAAAATGACTTGGCAGTAACACCACTAAAGATAAAAACTGTCGATAGTCCGAAAAAGAACGGTACTTCAGGAACACTACCCACTATAGACAGAACTCCTAAAATCTTTGTGGGTGGCAAACAAGCCAGGCCTGACGGAGGTAATAGCCTTGAAGTAAGAGACGCATTCGGTATCCACATAGCAGAAGTTCCTAAGGGAAGCAGAAAAGATATACGCAATGCTGTAGAATCTGCACATGCTTGCACTTCATGGGGGACAATGACCGGACATGCCAAAGCTCAGGTATTATATTACATAGCTGAAAATCTGTTTTCACGAGCTTCTGAATTTGCTGCAAGAATCATGCTGCAAACCAATCAAAACCAGACTGATGCAGATAAAGAAGTGGCTGCATGTATAGACCGAATATATACCTACGCAGCATGGGCTGACAAGTATGATGGCAAGGTACATCATACTACAAGCAGGAACGTCACATTGGCCATGCCGGAAAAAGTGGGTGTCATCGGCATAGTCTGTCCTGATGAAGCTCCGCTTTTGGGTTTTATTTCTACTGTGATTCCCGCTTTGACTATGGGCAATACAGTGGTGGTGATTCCTTCTGAAACTTCACCTTTGTCAGTAACTGACTTTTATCAGATATTAGAGACTTCAGATGTTCCCGTGGGAGCTGTAAATATTGTCACAGGAAGTAAAGATGAGTTGTCCAAAGAACTGGCAAAACACGATGATGTAGATGGATTATGGTATTTTGGTACCCCTCAGGGAAGCAAGGATATCGAACTTTTGTCCGCAGACAACCTCAAACGCACCTGGGTAAATGATGGAAAATACAGGGATTGGATGGACAAATCTCAGAGCGAAGGTTTTGAATTTTTAAGGCATGCCACTGAGATAAAAAATATATGGATACCCTATGGAGCATAATTCAAATCGCCTTTTAAAAATAACCGGCTTGGTTGGGGCATTAGCTGTAGTATTGGGAGCTTTTGCGGCTCATGGCCTGAAACAGCACTTGAATGACAACCAAATAGACACATTCAAAACAGGCTCTTTGTATCATTATGTGCATGCACTTGCCATGTTTGTCATAGCCATAGATAATAAAGAAAGCCCACTTTTACAACGTAGTTTTTATCTTTCCTGACCGGTATCATTTTATTCAGTGGCTCATTGTATATATTGAGCACAAAGCACTTATATGGTGGAGATAGTTGGAATTTTGTTGGTCCACTGACACCTATAGGTGGTGTCTTTTTTATGTTAGGATGGCTCAATCTGGTATTTATAACTAAACGATAGCCATTCAGGTTCGGTCAATTTCCTTTCACTAACTGATGGTCGAAGTCTGGAACTACGATCCCAAACATCAAGAATCCCACTGAAACTGGACAAGTTTTGTAATTCGTTAACTCGATTTGGAGTATTTTACGGCTTTGATGGGCCGGATTTTTTTCCGCTGAACCTATTTTTATTGTTTGATTGCTGTCGGGGTTTATTGGAGCTTCCTGATGAAGGCCTTCCGTTGGATGATCGGCCACGTTGAAAACTACTTTTTGGTCTGGACAAAGACCATTCAGGGCTTTGGCCAATATAAGCAGGAATTGGAAGTTTTACAATGGTAGTATCAATGAGCTTTTCGATAGCAGCAAATTTGTACATTTCGTCTTCATTGACCAAAGTAATAGCCACTCCTGTAGCATCGGCCCGCGCTGTACGCCCTATTCTGTGGACATAATCTTCACCATCCCCCGGGACATGGTAGTTGATAACCAAATGAACATCTTTAATATCAATACCACGCGCAAATACATCGGTAGCAACGAGGACTCGTATCTGTTTGGCCCTGAATCTGTTGACTACTTCTTCCCGTTGGGCTTGCTCAAGATCGGATGAAATACCTTCTACCACATAACCTTTTCCAGACAAGCTTCTTACGATTTCATTGACTGATTTTTTTGTAGACGAAAACACAATTATACTTTCCAGATTTGCTTTATCCTTAATTAAATCATTGATGAGGGTAGACTTATGTACATCATTGACCAAATATGCCGTTTGTAGGACTCTTTCTGAAGGTTTGGAGACCGCAAGAGTTATTTCATATGGATCGACCAGGTTTTGTTTGGCCAAAACTCTCATTTTGGGAGGCATGGTGGCACTAAACATCAAAGTCTGTCTCTTTTTAGGCAATGAAGCTATAATCTTTTGTATATCATCATAAAAACCCATATCCAGCATTCTGTCTGCCTCATCAAGGATCAGATATTTTAGCTTGTTGAATTTCACATTGCCCATATTGATATGACTGATAAGTTTACCGGGAGTGGCAATGATGATGTCAGCATTGGTTAATGCTTTCTTTTGTGTTTCCCACTCTGCGCCTGAACCACCACCATAAATGGCCATGGATGATGCGTGCACAAAGTAGGCAAAAGCCTGAATCTGCTGATCAATCTGGACGGCCAATTCGCGGGTCGGTACTATAACCAATGTGCTTGTTCCATCATGAGGATCAGATGCCATGTTGTGGATCAATGGAAGCATAAAAGCAGCAGTCTTTCCCGTTCCTGTCTGAGCGCAAGCTATAAGATCCCTTCCTTTTAGTATTTGAGGAATCGCCTTTTCCTGTATAGGTGTAGCCTGATCAAATCCCATGTAAGATATAGCTTCAAGTATCTTCTCATCCAGGCCTAGTTCTGCAAAAGTCATTATAATGTAGGGTTTAATGCCGAAGTCCAATTAGTGAAAAAGTACCGAACTTCGAATTTTGTATTATAAAAATGCAAATATACAAAATATTGTGCATAAGGTATTAATTCAGATAGTTTAAGTGTGTATAACAAACTGCACAAATACTTAAATTCCCTCGCTACCCCTGCCTGACTACGTAGGCAGGCAGGCTCATTCCCTAAAGAGCTTGTCAAGCTATGCTTGAGATGACCTACGCCAATGATTTCAATATTAGCGCTGTTCTCCCCTTCATGGGTTGGTGGTAAGTATAGGCAAATGCAACAAGTTAATTTTTTTTACAAAAGTGCAATTCGTTATACACACATTGATTAATCTGGATGGATGGAACAATCATATACTTCCTTAAAATCAAACAGGGAAAACCCATTTTCATGAATTTCCCTTGTTTAAAATTTGTTTTTATCTGATCTGAACTTAGAGTATGTATAAACTTTAGTGTAGCACCAATTTTTTAGAAATTCTTTTCTTATCGCTGACAAGTGTAATAATATGTACTCCCGGATTAAAATCTCCTGAAAGGGTCAGAATCTGATTTGAATTGTTTTTAAACACTTGTTGACTAGCTAATAGTCTTCCGCTTATATCCGAAATATTCAGAACTGCATCCTGATCTAAAACGATATTTTTTATATCAACAATGACTGACTTGGATTCATTTTGTGTGACGATCAGATCGTTATTGGTATCAGCTTCAAAATCTGTGGACGCCGGAATTCCAACCGATACCACATTGGCATTGAAGAATATATATTTTGACCCTACTTTATTCCAGATGATGGCTACCACTTTGATTTTATCTCTGGTAGAACTTACATTAGCTAGTGAAGCATCTACGTTAAAAATAGTACCTTTAGCAACAGCTCCGGTTTTTAGTGCCTTGCCAAATGTAGTGGGCAACAATGATTGTCTTATTACATTTCTGTGAAGAGGAGTACCGGTCCTGCTGGACTGAAAATTCAAAACATCTTCTACCAAATAAAGACCAAGATAATAGTCGCCACCTTCTACTGCCTCCAGAAATTCAACTTTTGCTTTAGCAGTCAAAGTTTTAGTGTTATTATTGAGAGTAGCTTCCACACCGACACCTGCAAAAACTGATTGTGTGGCTTTAAAATCCATTGCAATTTTTATATCTCTTATTCTTTCTGCTATGTTAGAACTGTTTACATTGAGATTAGAGCCATCCATATAAAAAATAGGTTGACCAGTACCAGAAAAATTATCACCTAATTCGGTAGCCGTTTGATTGACAAGATCACCACTATGATGCACGGCCATAAAAATCAGATTTTGATCAGCATAAGTGCTAAAAATTTCGTCCTTCATATTCCATCCCCAAGTACCACAAAATGGACACCATGTTGCCGTTCTCTCATGAACCAGCGTCCAGTTTTTCTTGCTCACTTGTTGGCTGTTAATGCCAGATGCAAATAAAATCATCAATGCAAAAGTAAAAAACCAGGTTTTCATATTATATTATTTTATTTTTTATAAAGTAAAAAAAATTAGAATTTTATATACAATGTCGTTTAGTTAAGGCCATATTATGAAGTCCTTCCCTTCTAAGGGAAGGATTTAGGATGGGTAAAAACAAGTAAAAATACTTTAACTAAACGACATTGATTTTTATATAACGTTAATCTTTAAAAGAGTGTTTATAATTTCATTATTTATATCCCCAGGAAGTTCCTTCTTTTCCATCTTTGATTTGAATGTTTATTTCACCCAATGCATCTCTTATTTTATCAGAAGTAGCCCAGTCCTTATTATTCCTTGCCTGATGACGTAAATCTATGACCAAATCCATCAATCCTTCCACCGGACCGGCATTGCTTTCTGACTCATCTTTCAACCCAAAAACATCAAAAATTATTGCCTTCATGGTGCTTTTTATTTTCTCAATCGTGGCATGTGAAATTTCGGAAATAGCTATCTGCCCTTCCTTAAGGCTGTTAATAATTGTGACGAGCTCAAACAATCCTGCTATGGCTTTCGGAGTATTAAAATCATCATTCATATCTTCAAAAATACCATCTATGATACCCTCCGTTTTTTTATCAAACTCAGTATGGCCCGTTGAGGAAGATGACAAGTTTGAAAGGTTTTTGTACGCATCCATCAGCCTCTTAAAACCTTTTTCAGATGCCAATAACGCTTCATCCGTCAAGTCATTGGGTGATCTGTAATGAGATTGCAGCATAAAAAATCGTACCACCATCGGACTGTATCCCTTACTTACATGCACACTGTCACCTGTAAAGAGTTCAACCGGCGAAATGGTATTGCCATCGCTCTTGGACATTTTTTTACCATTCATCAGCAACATATTGGTATGAAGCCAGTAGTGCGCAGGCTGACAACCGCAAGCACCCACATTCTGAGCGATTTCATTTTCATGATGAGGAAATTTCAGATCATTTCCACCACCGTGTATATCAAACTGAAGTCCGAGATACTTTGTACTCATAGCACTACACTCCAGATGCCAACCCGGAAAACCCACTGACCATGGAGAATTCCATTTCATGAGATGTTCGTCTGAAGCCTTCATCCATATAGCAAAATCGGATGGATGGTTTTTTTCGTCCTGATTTTTCAGATTATCTCTCGATTCAGAAATCAGCTCTTCAATCACCCTTCCTGATAGTTTGCCGTATTCGCCTGTTTTTTTCGCAAATTTTATAGTATCAAAATACACCGAACCATTTCGCGAATAAGCAAATCCACGATCGATGATGCTTTGTACCATCTCAATCTGCTCAAGGATGTGGCCTGTAGCTCGAGGCTCAATACTTGGTGATAATGTATTAAAAATGCGCATCATATCATGAAAACCAACAGTGTATTTCTGGGCAACTTCCATGGGTTCCAGATTATCCGCTTTTGAGCCCTTGGACATCCTGTCTTCTCCATCATCAAGTAAGTGTCCAACATCGGTAATATTCCTCACATACCTGACTTTAAAACCTAAGTGAAGCAAATATCTGTATATCATGTCAAAGCTCATGAATGTGCGACAGTTGCCCAAATGTACATCACTATATACGGTAGGACCGCACACGTACATCCCTACAAATCCTTCGTGAATGGGTTTGAAAACTTCTTTTTGCCTGGTGAGGCTGTTGTACACTGACAATGTTGAATTCATGAAAATTGCGTTTAAAAGATAAAGAACTGAATACAGCTTCGTTTATCCTGACGTAAAGAAGGACAAAGATATTACAACTAATGCATATGTATTGTTAATTTCTTGTAAAATGAAAAAAGAAAAATTGATGCAGAATCTTTTATCAATTATATAATGCTATACAATTGTTGTTATCTTTGCGCCACATTTCATAATCAAAATAACAAAATGGGACACGGACTATTATCAGGGAAAAAAGGAATCATTTTCGGAGCTTTAGACAGCAAATCCATAGCGTGGAAAGTCGCAGAAAGATGTGTAGAAGAAGGAGCACAGATTGTATTGACAAATGCACCTGTAGCTATGAGACTGGGAGAAATCAATGAGCTGGCAACAAAACTGAATTGTCAGATCGTACCAGCAGATGCTACGAGCATCGAAGATCTTGAAAACCTGATCAGCAAGTCAATGGAAATCCTCGGTGGCAAACTCGATTTTGTACTTCACTCCATAGGGATGTCTATCAATGTACGTAAAAAGAAAGACTATACTGATCTCAATTATGAATGGATGAAAACCACATTTGATGTGTCAGCCATTTCTTTTCATAAAGTGATGCAAACTGCCATGAAAATGGATGCTATGAATGAGTGGGGATCTATCCTAGCACTTACATATATCGCTGCACAAAGAACATTCCCGGACTATAGTGAAATGGCTGAATCCAAGGCACTATTGGAAAGTTTTGCACGTAGTTTTGGATATCACTGGGCCAAAAAAGCTAAGGTGCGAGTTAATACCATATCACAATCTCCGACAGTGACTACAGCTGGCTCAGGAGTAAAGGGTTTTGGTGATTTCTTCGGATATGCAGACAAGATGTCGCCGTTGGGCAATGCTAGCGCAGATGCATGTGCAGACTATTGTGTCACAATGTTTTCAGATATGACCCGAATGGTGACTATGCAAAATCTTTTCCATGACGGAGGATTCAGCAGCATGGGTATGGCTCCTGAGATTTTGGAAGACTAATCATACAATCTATAGCCTGGCTTCGATTTGTTTGAAGGCCATGCCCATTTGATCGATTATGTCTGTAGCAATCAGACTTTCCTGACTTTGTCTATTTAATGCCAGATCACCGGCAAGGCCATGGATAAAGACTCCAAGCACGGCAGCGTGATCTGAACTGTATTTTTGAGCAAGCAAAGCTGTCAAGATGCCTGTGAGCACATCTCCGCTTCCCGCGGTTGCCATCCCGGGATTGCCTGTACTGTTGACATATTCTGTACCGCCTTTTGTAAATATCCTTGTATATGCTCCTTTAAGTATGATGTAAATACCATATTTTTTAGCCATATTTCGGGCTAAGGTATGTCTTGAAGTATCGTCTTCAGATTTTCCAAATAGCCTTTCGAACTCCTTGGGATGTGGTGTGATGATACTATTTTCGGGGACTAATTTCCACAATGCACCATCAGTTGCCAAGATGTTGAGTGCATCTGCATCTATGACCAATGGTTGATCCTGCCCGGACAAAAGCTGTGATAAAGCTTTGATTGTTTTTGGATGGGTGCCCAAACCAGGGCCTATACCAAGAGTAAATCCAACGCCATCAGCCGAAAAAGAATTGAAACACTGATATCCACTGCATACCACCATTGCCTCCGGAATAGCCTCATGAATGATTTCTCTGCCTATCTCCGGTATACAAGCTGTGACTAAGCCTGCTCCTGACCTCAAGCATGCTTTTGTAGCGAGAATTGCCGCACCTATTTTACCCTCGCTACCGGCAACAATCAATGCATGGCCGAAATCGCCCTTATGCTGGTAACGGGTTCTTTTTTTGTAAATTTCTTTGGCAAGTTGGTGGTCTATCAAAAAAAGATGAGTATCGACTCTTTCAAGGAATTTTGGATGAAGGCCTATGTCACCTACTGTCCATTGAGAACAAAAATTTTCATTTTCCCTAAAGAAAAAACTCCATTTTGGTATTTGAAAAGTGAATATGTGATCAGATTTAACCGCCACTCCTGTGCAAACACCTTCAGCCGGCAAACCTGAAGGCATGTCAATGGAAATGATGGTGTTTTTTTGTTTATTGATATGAATGACAAGTTCTTTCAGCATTCCCGCAAGTGGCTTATTGGCTCCCGTGCCAAGCAATGCATCAATGATGATAGATCGGGATGTAAAAACCGGTAAATGCTCATGAATAAACTCAATACTCACATCGCCGCATTTCATCAATCTCCCCAAATTAATATCAAAATCTACGCTATCTTCCTTACTTATACGATAAATAAATACACTGACTTCATAAAATCTGTCTCTCAGTAATCGGGCAACCGCCAAGCCATCACCACCATTATTTGCATTACCACAGATTATAATTATGGGTACACTTGTATCATGATAGTTAGGTACAAACCAATGGACGAAACAAAGTGAAGCCCTTTCCATAAGGTCGATGGAAGAAATGGGCTCATGTGAAATGGTGTATTGATCCCATGTTCTTATTTGTGCAGATGTAAGGATTTTCATACAAAATGGGTTTAAAATTCAATGTCGTTTAGATAAGGAATTTTCCTTAGTTTTTACCCTATCTAAATCTTTCCCTTATAAGGGAAAGACTTCATAATGATGTCTTAACTAAACGACATTGGTTTATAATTAGTCATTAAAAACTATCATCTTCATCTTCAAGATACATATCCTTATAATCATCAATTTCCCTTCTCTCCTTTTTTGTAGGGCGGCCTTCCCCTCTATCTCTGTA
The DNA here is from genome assembly GCA_016718205.1 of Saprospiraceae bacterium. Lineage (GTDB taxonomy): Bacteria > Bacteroidota > Bacteroidia > Chitinophagales > Saprospiraceae > OLB9. The sequence continues at coordinate 52,984 of JADKEB010000010.1, read as the reverse complement.
CTCTGTTCCTGATTTTCCGACAAACCAATCCTTATATTTATTGAGTTCATCTTGCGGAGTCAGGTCGTCAAAACATGGTGCTGCCAAAGTAGCTGAGACTCTCTTTTCAATCAGATGATTCACTTTGAAGTTTAAATTGAATCCATTTTTTTTTACTTCCAAAACTTCTCCGACGACGACCATATAGGATGGTTTGAGTGTAATACCACTCAATTTTATTTTTCCGGCTCTGCAAGCATCCGTCGCCATTGTTCTGGATTTGAACAAACGTACAGCCCAAAGCCACTTATCAATCCTGACTTTTTTAAGCTCACTCATCTGTTTTGTCCAACAAAGGTAACTGCGGATTCATAGCCTCAAGCGTTTCAAGGACTTTAGTTGCTATAAAATAGTTGCGATAATATCTTTTGTCACATGGGGCTATATGCCACTCAATATTACTTTTATTGATGGCATACTCATAACATTTCATATATTCATCCCAATGGTCATTTTCATCCCAGTCTGCCTGATTATGTTTCCAATTCTTAGTAGGGTCATCTATTCTTTCCTGAAGTTTTTCCTGTTGCCTTTCTTTCGAAATATGCATGTAAAACTTCAAGACCTTTGTATTATTATCAAATTCCAGAAGTTCTTCGAATGCATTGATGGCAGACATTCTTTTTTCTACCCTCTCTTCTGTGATCCATTTGTGGACTCTTTGAATAAGGATGTCTTCATAATGTGACCTGTTGAAAATCATAATATTACCTTTTTGAGGTGCTAATTTATGCACTCTCCACAAGAAGTCATGCGCAAACTCCTGTTCTGTAGGCTTCTTAAACGCATATGCATCAATCCCTGATGGGTTACAATCTGCAAATACAGTCTTTACCGTGCCATCCTTGCCACTTGCATCCATTCCTTGGAGTATAACTAATAAGCTTTGTTTGCCTTCAGCATAAAGTTTATGTTGCATTTCCCCTATTTTATTTGCCAATTCTGCCGTTTTGGCTTCTATCTTTTTTTTATTGGCTGATTCCGGTGCATTTGTTGGTATAGTGGATAATTTTATGGACATATCTTTTTATTTAATGGTTATTTCATTTTATTTCTTTTTACTAAATAATTTTGCAGAATCGGTGCAAATCCTTCATTGATGTCAGCTTCAATGAATTCAATTTTATACTGCAGGCATTTCATTTTTAAAGCATTTTTATAAGCATTGACTTTTTCGACATACATATCTTTGACCTGATGATGTTGCAATTTGACTTCATCTCCCGACTCCATATCTATAAATAAGTAAGGTCTGTTTTCGTATTCGAACTCCAATTCCCGTTTTTTATCTACTACATGAAACAGCAGTACTTCATGTTTTGCATACTTTAAGTGCTGGAGTGCAGAAAATAAATCTTCGTTTGATTCATCACTATCAAACATGTCGCTGAAGATCACTACCAAAGACCGTCTATGAATACTATCTGCAAGTTGGTGTAACGCTTTAGCCGTTGCTGTATGTTTTCCTTGTTTGTTGTCTTGAATCAATCCGTCCAGATAAGTCAACAACAAACGATAATGCGTGGTTGCTGACCGGCATTTAGTATGAATTTTTACTTCATCATCAAAAATACTCAAGCCAAAAGCATCTCTTTGTTTGCGAAGAAGATTCATCAGCGAAGCGGCAGCTAATGCAGAAAACTGTAATTTATTAAGTGACTTTTCAGATGAGTCTTCCGGAAAATACATGGATGAAGAGGTATCTATGATGATCTGGCATCTGAGATTGGTTTCTTCTTCAAATCTTTTGGAAAACATCTTATCTGATCTGGCAAATACTTTCCAATCTATATCCTTTGTAGATTCGCCGGCATTATATATTCTGTGTTCTGCAAACTCAACAGAAAAACCATGAAAAGGACTTTTATGCAGGCCTATTATAAATCCTTCTACCACTTGCTTTGCAAGCAACTCAATGTTTTCAATTTGCCTTACATCAAAATTATCAAAAAAACTCATATTTTATTATTCCAGGGTTTGTAATGATATAACCTATACATTTTGACTTGTTATATTGTTTTTTTTCTTCACTAAAATTTTAACCCGTAGACAAGACTATGGTTGAAAATTTCGCTTTGATAAAATCCAAAATTCCAAAGTCAATTTTGTACATTTTAGATCTTTCCTATAGCTTTCAGCTTTCAGCTGCCGGAATTATTGAATACTTTAATAAATCAATACCCTTTGGCATCATCATCCCCTCTCCTGTCTGCAGCACTATGCAGCTTTCCGTCATCCCTCTTCACAATGGCTTCTACCCTTCCTATAGCACCTCTCTCTTTTAATGTATGACCTATCGCTTCCAGTGCTTTCCTATCAGATACAGAGATGGCATCTTTTTCTACAAAGATCTGATCAGGCAACCACTGATGATGAAATCTCGGAGACTGTACCGCTTTATCGGCATCCATTCCAAAGTCAATGACGTTTGTTATCGTCTGGAATACAGAAGTGATTATCGTTGATCCACCGGGTGTACCAACCACCATTTTTAGTTTACCATCTTTCTCAATGATGGTTGGTGTCATAGAAGACAGCATACGTTTACCTGGTTCGATTTTATTAGCTTCTCCTCCTACAAGACCATACATATTTGGAGCACCAGGTTTTACTGAAAAATCATCCATTTCATTGTTCAACAAAAATCCAGCTCCTCGCACAACCGTATAAGATCCATAGCCACCATTAAGCGTGGTGGTCACAGCGACTGCGTTTCCTTCAGCATCGACTATACTGATGTGAGTGGTTTCTGAGCTTTCAATCATTCCGGGTGTAATATTGTCACTTTTACTGGCTTTTCTAGGATCAAAATCTTTCATTCTGGATAAGATATATTGACTATCAGAAAGTTTGTCGGCAGGTACTTTATAAAAATCCGGATCACCCATATATTTAGCCCTGTCAGCATATGCTCTTCTCTCCGCTTCTGCTATGAGATGTACCGCAGCCGGACTGTGAAACTTCATAGCACCAAGGTCATAAGGTTCTACCATTTTCAGCAATTGTACCAATAATAATCCACCACTGGAAGGAGGTGGCATAGAAATAACTTTGTGTCCGCGGTAAGCAGTAACTACTGGCTCTCGCCAAGCTGCGTTATAATCCTTGAGATCCTTGTGAGAAATAATTCCGCCACCGTCATTCATCTCCTGAACAATATAGTCTGCCACTTTACCTTCATAAAATCCTGCTCTGCCAAGGTCTCTGATGGCTGTTAGGGTGGTTGCCAATTCGGGTTGAATCAACAAGTCTCCGGCCTCCCATTTAGATTTCTGAAAAGCAGTGGATGCAAGATTGTATTTTTTGAATTTTTCATGATCTTCATTCAGATTATCTGCTTCTCTTTGAGTAATTTTAAAACCATTTTGGGCAATATCAATGGCAGGTTGGACCAGTTTTTTCCAATCTTTCAGTTTACTGTATTTTTCGAAAGCCTTGACCATTCCGTCCACTGAACCCGGCACGCCTGCAGCAAGGTGACCAAACAAACTCTTTTCGACTATAGGATTTCCGAGGGTGTCGAGATACATGTTTGTCGTCGCTGCTGATGCTGCTTTTTCCCGATAATCCAGTGCACTGATTTCGCCGTTATTGCCCCGAAAGACCATAAATCCGCCCCCGCCAATATTTCCGGCATTGGGATAACAGACAGCCAAAGCCAGTTGAACTGCTATTACGGCATCAACAGCATTTCCTCCACTTTTCAAAATATCAACTCCCACTTTTGTAGCTAAAGGATGAGCACAGACTACAGCAGCACTATCACTGATAACTGATTTTGTAATTTCATATTGGTGCAAACCAGGATTAGCCTGTTTACAAGATGAAAAAACAAATATTACATAAAATAGTAATATATAATAGAATCTAATTGAAAAAGTGTATCTTTGCATCTGTTTATATTTGAAGGCGAAAGTTATAATAAAATAGAAAAACAGTCGTTATTGTTGTGCAGTTTTATTTTAGAGTATGTTAAAACTTTTAATTAAGAGTATGTTTAAAATTTTTCTTAGTTGTAAATCAAGAGATTATGGTTCTGACAATAAAATAATCAACGCATTTAGCCTGCCTGCCAACTATAATATAGACGGGCAGGTGAACTAAATAAGGCGATTATTTTGAAGTCAGGTTCATAATACATTGATTTTAAGACAATAAAAATTTAAACATACTCTAAAGAGCAAGTATTATTGGCATCCTTTATGATTCGTCGTGTCATAACAAAATGAAAACCACTTCCAACTTATGTTTTTAATTCCAAATTGTAGTCTTAAGGCAGTTAAATTAATTTTGATACTGTTTGTCTATTTGACAGTATCAAACTCATTGAGCGGTCAAAAATTTGTCAACGAATTTTTAAACATAGGAGTTTCGGCCAGAGCACACGGAATGTCAGGAGCAGTGATTACAAGTACTAAAGACGGAACTGCGGGATATTGGAATCCTGCCGGTCTGACAGGCCAAACCAATCCATTGGAATTGAATGCTATGCATGCTAAATGGTTTGGCGGGATTGCAAATTATGATTACTTTGCCATAACCAAAAAACTTGGAACCCGCGAACCATCCGTAGCAGGATTTTCATTTATCAGAATGGGCGTAGACAATATTCCTAATACACTCAATTTGATTGGTCCGGACGGTACTGTAGATTATGACAGAGTAACAGAATTTTCGGCTTCAGACTTCGCAGGTATATTTTCATATGCAAGGACCATCGGAAGGAATGAAAATTTGTCAGTTGGAGGAAACATTAAGATTATTCACAGATCTATAGGTTCTTTTGGTAAAGCGTGGGGATTTGGTGCTGATATAGGTGCCGTATGGAGAGGAGAAAAAATCTCTTATGGTATTATGGCAAAAGATATCACCACCACATTTAATGCATGGTCTTTCAACCTTAAAGATGAAGAAAAAAGAGTATTTCAAGGTACTGACAATGAAATACCGGTAAGTAGCACTGAGCTTACTATACCACGCCTGATTCCCGGAATATCATATCATGATACAAAGGGAAATTTCAGTTATCTTGCAGAAGTAAACCTCACTATATCAACAGATGGAGTTAAATCAGGATTGCTATCCGGCAAAAACCTGAATATCGATCCGAGCCTTGGTTTTGAAGTAGGATATAGCCAAAAAGTATTTGTAAGAGCAGGAATAGGCAATATCCAAAGAGTCATCAATCCTGTCAATACGGCTGACCGTACTCTGGAACTACAACCCAATGTAGGATTAGGTTTAAAATTGGGAAGACTCAAAGTAGACTATGCGCTTGCCAATATTGGAAATGTTAGCGGTGTATTGGCTTCTCATATCTTTTCTTTGGGTTTGGAATTCAGCCCGCGCAGATAAATCTCATTTGATGATCATCACAGTAAGTCTTGAGATACACAACAGTTCTCCATTTTCATCAAAAATCTCAGTACTCCAAACATGTAAGGATTTGCCAAGTTTTACAGGCTTCGTTACTGAAGTCACAAATCCCTTACTGACCGATTTGAGATGATTGGCATTGACTTCAATGCCCACAACCTTGACATTCTGCTCTCCCAGAGTCAACCAACTCGCCATACTTCCTACCGACTCTGACAATACTACTGATGCCCCTCCATGCAGTAATCCCATAGGTTGTCTCGTTCTGTGATCTACCGGCATTCGTGCTTTTACATAATCCGGTCCAAACTCCGTGATTTCAATTCCCAGATGAGAGACAAGTGTATTATTATTAAAATTGTTAATAGCTTCCACTTCAGGAAAGATTTTCCATATCATATAATTTCACTACTTTTGTTTTCTGAATGCAAATAAAGCACAATATTTCATAATTTGGCACAAACTAATCACACAAGTCAAAAAAAAATCAATATACAGTGGTACATATTTATAGCCGGTGTTGTGTTGTTTTTTGTAAAAATTACTGCATTTTTTCTCACGAATTCAGTGGGAATATTGTCCGATGCCCTTGAAAGTACCGTAAATGTAATCACAGGGTTCATGACACTTAAAAGTCTCCAATGGGCTATAAAACCACGAGATGACGACCATCCTTACGGACATGGCAAGATCGAATTGATTACAGCTTCCGTCGAAGGAATTCTGATAGGCATAGCAGGAGCTATGATCATCATTGAAGCTATTAAAAGATTAGGGTCAAAACCTGAAATCAATGATCTGGATATTGGGATCGGACTTTTGTTTTGCACATCAGTTATCAACTTTCTAATGGGAAGGTATTCTATTGAAAAAGGGAAAAAATACAACTCAATTAGTCTTATTGCAGGAGGAAAACACCTTATTTCAGATACCTACACGACCATTGCATTGATAGGTGGGTTAATTATTTTTTATTTTACCGGCTTAATGTGGATAGATAGTTTCATTGCCATAGTATTTGGTCTTTTTATTATTTACACAGCATATACTGTATTGCGTGAAACGATCACAGGGCTGATGGATGAAGCTGATGCCAAGACGATCGATCTACTTACTAATCAACTCATTGAAAACAAAAAAGATTGCTGGGTCAATATTCACAAGCTTACGTATCTCAAATTTGGTCACTTGTCTCATGTTGATTTGCATCTGACCTTACCATGGTACTTCAATGTGAGACAATCCACAGTAGAAATAATATTTATCAAAAATATGATCAAAAAAAACCTGCAGGAAGAAATTGTGGATATTTCGATCCAAAGTGAACCATGTATGGATAATATGTGTCGTCAGTGTATCTTGGAATGTACTTATAGAAAAGTTTCATTTGAAAATTTCAATCAATGGGATCGCGAATCCGTAACAGGTAAAAATCAGTTTGTTAATTCGTAAAAGCATATTGGAGTGCATGATATAGAACCATGGTGGGGCTGGCGTGATGAATACACCGCTGAAAATGACCCTAAATCACCATTTTATGGCAGAGAATACAATGAATTTCTGTTTACTAACAAAATTTACAACTATTATATCCATCCACAATGGGATTTTTTTGGATCAGAAACATTGTATGCAAAAATATTGTACTCAGACTATATAAGACATTATGCTTTGATTGAATTCGTAGGTGAGTGGAATGATTGTATAGGCAATGATATCATGTTTTTGAAAAGGGATGTTGTAGACCACCTTATTAAAAAAAGAATAAATAAATTTGTACTTTTGTGTGACAACGTATTGAATTATCATGGAGACGACGATTGTTACTATGAAGAATGGTATGATGATGTAAAAGATGATGGCGGATGGATTTGTGTTATTAATAGTTATGATCATGTACTCAAGGAAATGGAAAAATATCGTTTGTACTACTATATGAGCATGGGACAACAATACAACGAAATGACTTGGAGAGCACAAAAACCAGACTTCATAGTACAAGCCATTGAAGAACTGATGCACCAAAAGCAAAAATCTATTTTATAGGATCATTGTGTATCTGCAATTTTTTTTTTGGCAATGTCGAAGGATTCTTTTCTGCAATCTGATGTTGTATCGTTATGAAAAGTTTTTAGAATAGCAGGTTTCAAATATTTTAATACAATAAAAGCAAAGAATGAACAATCATAAATCGGGTTTTGTAAATATCATCGGAAATCCTAATGTAGGAAAATCCACCCTCATGAATACCCTTAGCGGAGAAAAAATGTCAGTGGTCACATCCAAACCACAGACGACCAGACATCGTATCCTTGGGCTATTAAGCGAGGATGACTACCAGATAATTTTTTCAGATACTCCTGGCATAATAGAAAACCCGCTATATGGCATGCAGAACTCCATGAATAAGTTTGCATGGGCTTCATTCGAGGATGCAGACATTTTGCTGATGGTTACTGACATATTTGAAAAATATACCGGTGAAGAAAAAGTCATAAAAGCATTGGCGGAAACAACAGTACCTAAGTTTCTCATCATCAACAAAACAGATCTCGACAAAAGTAACATGGCCGATGAAGTGGCCTCGTTTTGGGAACAACATGTAAAATTTGATGAAGTGTTCTTCATTTCTGCACAAGAAAAGATCAATACTGAATATTTGTTTGAAAAAATCCTGGCCTTCCTTCCCGAAGCACCACCTTACTACCCCAAAGATGAAATTTCAGATAAGTCAGAACGATTTTTTGCATCAGAAATGATCAGAGAAAAAATATTGCTGCTTTACAAACAAGAAGTGCCGTACTCTTGTGAGGTGTTGGTCACAAGATTTAAAGAAGAAGAAAAAAATGGTCAGCCTCTTCTGATGATCTACGCTGATATATATGTTGACAGAAAATCACAAAAACCCATTATCATAGGCAAAAACGGAGAAGCTATCAAAAAATTGGGCATTGCTGCCAGAGCCGATATTGAAAAATTTTTCGGAAAACATGTTTATTTAGACCTCAATGTTAAAATTAAGGAGAACTGGCGAAACGATGAAAGAATGTTAAAACATTTTGGGTACAGCGAGTAATTTTTTAACATGAATCATGCGTCTAATGAAACAAAAATTAATTTTTCCACATTTTGAATACAGATATCTTTGCAGAATTAAAAAAACATTTTACCTTAGTGACTTTAAAATACCAATATCATGTCAAAATATAGAATAAAGTCAACACCAAAAAAACAAGCCCTTTCTGCTCAAGATGTAAAGGATGAAAAACAGTTTATGAAAGTTGCCATTCTCGTAACAGTAATAGCTGTTGTACTTATATATCTGTTATTCAACTATTTATAAATAACTAAAAATAAAAACTATAGGCTAATATAAGCTAAATTATGTTCTCACCGGGGTGATTTCAGGCATTTTCTTTGTACTTCTCGATAATACTGCACATATGTATCTGGACGAATACCCTTTTTTAATGCTTCCTTTGCCGCACTGCTTCGAAAAGTAAAATAGCCGCACTTACAGAGACATTCATCGAATCCACTTGTCCTCCCATGGGTATGATCACATTATAATCAGCTGCATTGATCCATGTTTCACTCAAACCTGATGATTCTGTGCCTACCACTATAGCAGTAGGTAGTTTAAAATTCATTTTGTAACATGATAAAGCATTATCAGCCAGGGTGGCACAGATTATTTGTAACTTCTTACTTTTTAAAAAATGGATGACCTCATCAGTGGTAGCAGTTGCAATCTGCGTGGTAAATAGCGTTCCGACACTTGATCTGATGATATTGGGGTTAAACATGTCCGTCGTGGGATTTGCAATAATTACAGCATCCACACCAGCGGCATCGGCTGTGCGAAGCAATGCGCCGATATTCCCCGGCTTTTCAGGAGATTCAGCCACCAGCAGTAATGGAGTATCTGATGTCCATGACAGATCTGGTAAATTAGTTTTCCGCTGTTTGAAAATAGCCATGACACCTTCGGTAGTCTCCCGATAAGCAATTTTATTGTAAACCAGATTGGTTACTTCAATCATTTCAGTGCTGAAAAGTACCTCTCCATACAGGTCAAACAGTTGATTATACCTGACTATGACAGGATTGAAAAGCATGACGGAAGGTGTATATCCTCCACGTATCGCCATCAGTATTTCTTTTTTTCCTTCTATAACAAAAGATTCGGTTTCCTTTCTGAGTTTTGGCTTATCATTGAGGGAGGCGATCTTTTTGATCAAGGGATTGGAAGGACTTGTAATGGATTTTACCATCATATGATTCAGGACTAAGTCAATTAAAAAACGTAAAAATAGCTTTTAAACTTTAGAGTATGTTTAAAATTTAATCATTGAACACCCGCTAACCAATATTTTTTTTGCCCGTGCTAAAAGTTTTCATATGAATTGCTCATATTCGATTTCAGAATCCACCTTTCTACCAACTAAATTTGATTAGTTTCATATTAACCCAAATATTTAAACATACATACTCATATTATCCTTTTTGTTTCCAAATCATTGGTAAATCATTTAATATTGCAGTATATTAAATATTTACATCGAAATCAAAGGTCAATCTGATGGATATCAATGACATATTAACACATTTGGGAGAAGATCGTGCAAATTATTTTAATGCCGTAGCCCCACCTGTTATTCAAAGCAGCAATTTTGTTTTTAATTCTGTTGAGCATATGAGGTCATCCTTTGCTGATGAATTCAACCAACACATATATACCAGAGGTAATAATCCGACTGTAACAATCCTACGAAAAAAACTGGCAGCACTTGAGCATACGGAAGATGCGCTAGTCACTGGAAGTGGTGCCGCAGCGGTGGCTGCCGCAGTAATGGCCAATGTCAAAGCCGGTGATCACATAGTATGTGTCCAAAAACCATATAGCTGGACCTATAAGTTGATTTCTAAGTTGCTACCACGATTTGGAGTCGATTTTACTTTTATTGATGGTAAAAATAACAAAGAAATAGAAGACGCTACCAAGCCAAATACCAAAGTCTTATATCTTGAAAGCCCAAATACCTTAACATTTGACATTCAGGATTTGACCTTTTGTGCTCAAATAGCAAAACAACATCAGATCGTCACCATTGTTGATAATAGCCATGCTTCACCTATATTTCAAAACCCTTCTGATTTCGGAATTGACATCATCGTTCATTCAGGCACTAAATATATCAATGGGCACAGTGATGTGGTCAATGGAGTCATTTGTTCAAGCCATGCCATGATCAGAAAAATTTTTGATTCAGAGTTGATGACATTGGGTCTTACCTTATCCCCTCATGACGCCGCACTGATCATCAGAGGATTACGTACCCTGGATTTAAGAGTCAGGAGAAGCGATGAGACTGCTCATAAAGTTGCTACTTACCTTTACAGTCACCCGGGAGTTGAGAAACTCTATTTCCCATTACATCCCGCATCAGAACAATATACATTAGCAAGCAAACAGATGTCGGGGTGTGGCGGATTGATAACAATAAAACTAAAAGCCGACACAAAAGTCGAAGTACTTCGGTTTGTTCATGCATTGAAAAGATTTTTAATAGCTGTATCATGGGGCGGATACGAATCATTGATGATGCCAAGCATAGGATTTCACGAAATTCCAGGCATGCCGGACTCCCCGGTACACTGGACGATGGTAAGATTTTACGTAGGCCTTGAAAGTGCTGATTATCTCATTTCAGATCTGGATCAGGCATTTAATGAGATGCGGCAATTATGATTCCTTAAGTATATTCCTGCGCTTTAATCCAGCTTTGCTATGGACTAATTCCTTTTTGAGCTATGAGAATAAGTACCTGAAAGCAAGTCATGTTTTTGTGTCATTACTTTTTATCCCTTCTCTTTTACCTCCATCTGTATCAGAATTATCTCTTTACGGGAGTACATATTGTTCCCGGATTCTTTCTTTTGTATATTCTTAGATCCAAAATTATTATTATTATCATGTCCTTTTCCTACAGAGGCTGTTAGTCTCTTATTGAACTCCCATTGAACTCTCATTGAACTCATATTGATCTCCAAATTCACGATTTAGATAAATGATTTAGTTATATTTGCACTTCATATTAATGACCTGTACATGGATCAACTGCTCGCTGACAAATATAAATTATTAAAAGAAGTATGGGGCTATACTACTTTTCGTGAAGGTCAGGAAAATGTAATAGACAGGGTTTTGGCAACAAAGGATTCTTTAGTCATCATGCCGACAGGTGGTGGAAAATCTCTATGCTACCAGCTACCTGCTTTGATGATGGATGGCATGACCATAGTGATTTCTCCACTTATCGCACTGATGAATGATCAGGTTGCAGCTCTAAAATCTGCAGGTGTGCAAGTAGCGGCTTTGCACTCCAATATGACAAAATCAGAGCAAATCGATGTAGATACACAACTACAAAAATCTCAGATTAAATTGTTGTACATTTCACCTGAACGTATCAATTCCACAGGTTTTACTGACTATCTGGCAAAGTTTCAGATCAGCCTTATAGCTATCGATGAGGCGCATTGTGTCTCTGTATGGGGCAATGATTTCAGACCTGATTATGTGATGCTCCATAAAGTCAGAGATAGGTTTACCTCTGTACCTTTTATAGCACTTACGGCGACCGCTGATGCTGCCACACAACTTGATATAACTAAACAACTGCACCTTCAGGAGCCTGAGATATTCATTTCCAGCTTCGAGCGTAAAAATATCACCACTGAATCCCGCCCTGCTGAACAAAAATACAGGCAAACAGTGGAATTCCTCCAAAAAACCGAAAACCAAAGCGGTATCATTTACTGCCTTTCCCGCAATGAAACAGAAAAACTATCAGCCAAGCTCGTGTCAGCAGGATTTAATTGTGCCTACTATCACGCCGGAATGAGTCCTGTCGAAAGATCAAAAGTGCAGAAGGAGTTTCAGGAAGACAAAGTGCGGTTTATATGCGCCACCATAGCTTTCGGTATGGGAATCGACAAAAGCAATATCAGATGGGTCATCCATTATGCCATGCCAAAAAATCTGGAAGGTTACTATCAGGAGATTGGTCGCTCTGGCAGAGATGGCAGCCCGGCACGTGCGCTGTTATTCTACAGCTGGGGAGACTATATCATGCTCAAAAGATTTATAGATGACAGTCAGGCGACAGAAGAGTACAAAACTGTGCAATACGCCAAACTGGACCGGATGTGGGAATACGCCTCTGCCAATGAGTGCAGGACCAATCTGGTACTCAATTATTTTGGTGAATACCGCACGAAACCATGCCGGCATTGTGATAACTGTATTCATCCACCTAAAAGTAAGGATGCCACGGTAATTGCACAAAAAGCCCTCTCAGCCATTATCCGGTGTAATGAAAACGTGACTATCAATACTCTTATAGACGTATTGCGTGGTTCATATCGGGCTGAAATCAGAGAGGCTGGCCTGGACAAAATCAAGACATTTGGTGCTGGAAAAGACATTTCTTATATCAACTGGAAAATATACATCACTCAACTCATCAATCAAGGCTATATAAGGATAGATTACACTGATGGATTTAAGCTTAAAGCCACACCACTCACTAAACTTGTTTTGTTCGAAGGCGTCTCAGTCCAGCTTGTGGATATATCAATGACTGACCTGGAAATAGAAAAAACAACACCACACAGGAAAAAACAGAAATTGCATGAAGGACTGATGCTCAAACTCAGAGAGTGGCGCTCAGAGATGGCTACAAAACAGCAGGTGCCGGCATATGTTATTTTCAGCGATCAGGTTTTTGAAAATATAGTTGCAAAAAAACCATTGATCAAAACCGATCTTTTAAATATAGAGGGAATAGGTAAAGTCAAATATGAAAAATACGGAGACACCTTGCTGGCTATCATCAGAGGATATATGAGTGAACAGGTTGAAGTCAAAAATGTAAAAGGACAAACCTATATAGAGACATTCAATTTATTACAAAAAGGCCTGAATCCTAAACAAATTGCTAAACAAAGAGAGATAACTGAAGCTACTGTTTATGGTCATATTGCATACCTGTACTCCAATGATGAATATGTAGATATACTCGCCTACGTAACTCATGAAGAAATCACTGCGGTGAACAATGCCTGGCTAAAATGTAGCAAACAAATGGCACTTGCACCGATTGCTGAGTATATGGAAGCACCTCTTGAGTTTCACAAGATGAGGCTTGCATTAGCATATATCGTGAAAGAATTAAATAAGTAAAGGTTTTAACACATGCGTAACATACTGATTATAATACTATTACACTATGTCATTTGTCATATCTCAGCACAAACGAAAAAAGTAAAGACTTCAGTACCTGATGTACAGGAATGTATAATATCACCCTATAAGTTGGTTTTCTTTGATGATTTTGATGGAGCATCTTTGGATACATCAAAGTGGTACACCTATTACCCTTATGGTCCACCATCTGCACCTGATTCCTGTTCATTTTGCAGAACACATGTCACAGCCAACATATATAAAGACGAAAATGTATCGATAAAAAATGGGCTACTCCTTTTAAAATCTGATAAAATTGCATCCGCTTGGTTTGGACAGGAATACCAATATACATCAGGTCTCGTGTACTCCAAACAAAAATTTACCACCTACGGTAAATATGAAATGAGATGTAAACTTCCTAAAGGGAAACAACAATGGCCCGCATTTTGGGTTTTTGGGTGGAATACTGAGATCGATTTTTTTGAATTCATCTGCAAAGGCACCAAAAAAATTGAGTTTTCTCTACATAAATGGTCTTCTCAAAACTGTCCCAATAATAACCCCACCAAAGGTGCTCCTTGCTACAGCAGCGTTTCGGGAATCGTGGATTTTGGTATTGATTTTTCTGCAGATTTTCATACTTTTACGGTAGAGTACGAACCTTCTATGATCAAATATTACATTGATGGAATCATGGTCCGATATATTCCAAAATATTACGACATGAAAGGTAATCCAATCAATAGTTGTCGGATAAAACCCGGGGAATACCTTGTGGAACCGGCATTTCCATTTTTTGGCGAACCTGTACATGTGATTGCCAATCAGTCTGTGTGCCGTAAGCACAAAGAAAAAAAACCGATATTTCCCAATGTGATGGAAATTGACTATATCAGGGTGTATCAGAAGGAGATTCAGCAAGATTTAAAGTCATCAGTTAATAGGAAATAAAAGAATTCCTCCTTTGCTGGTTGATTATAATGTCAATTAAATTGGTAACTTCCCCCCTCCCCCCCCGCCCTCCCTTCCCCCCCCCTTTCCCCTTTTTCCCTTTTCCCCAAACCCTCCCCTAACCCCCCCCCGGCCCCCCGCGTTTTTTTTTTTCCAACTTCTTAACAATTTTTTTTTTTTTTTTTTTTTTTATTTTATTAAAATTTGCGGCCCGCGGTTAACACCTCTACACCACAACAAACCCACGGGGAGCCCCCCCCCGCCGCCCCCCCCACCGCCGGAAATCGAAGGGTGCCGCCCCCCCGCGCCGCGACAAAAAAAATACCCCCCGAAAAAAATTAAATCTGCCCCCAGGGCCCCAAAAAAAAATTTAAACATACTCTAAATTGTAGATTTTTACAAAGTAAGTAAGTAGATATTTTTTTTAAAGAAGTCAGCTCAGATATCTGATTTGTTCGTAATACTCCGTCACGCGTTCATCGACAATAATATCCCTGTTTCTGAGTGGTTGTTTCAGGATGATACCATCCAGGGTTCTGCATCGACTCAAAGCCACATAGGTCTGACCACTCTCAAAAGCACCACTTCCCATATCAATGATCACTTTATCAAAAGTTTTTCCCTGGCTCTTATGGATTGTAATCGCCCATGCCAGCTTAAGCGGATATTGTTTAAAAGTACCAATCACTTTGGTACTGATATTTCCGGGTTTTTGTTGATCCATCTCGTATTTCAGAATTTCCCATTCTTGTCGATCCACATCTATGATTTTTTCGCTTTCAGTATTCTCCAGAATTCTGACTTTGATGGTATCTCCAGTCAGTTCATCTATGATGCCAATAGTGCCATTTACAAACTGTTTCTGGAGGTCATTTTTGACAAACATGACTTGAGCACCAGTTTTCAGATTGAGATTGTATTCAGTAGGAAATAGTTGCGGGTTGAATTCTCCGGCCACAGATGCCTGAAATTCAAA
The DNA here is from genome assembly GCA_016718205.1 of Saprospiraceae bacterium. Classification (GTDB taxonomy): domain Bacteria; phylum Bacteroidota; class Bacteroidia; order Chitinophagales; family Saprospiraceae; genus OLB9. The sequence goes on along the minus strand of JADKEB010000010.1, from coordinate 37,388 downwards.
AACGGGTGACTGGATAGCTTTGAGTTCATTTTCATTGATTTTGTTGGCGATATCATTACGGCTACATAAGGTGATATAATAATCGTCATCTTCAGGAGTTGCCTGATGGCGTTGATTGATAAACATAAAATCATCATAATCAAGGCTATTGGTCCTGATACTATCCAACAAATTGATAAAATAACGCTCCTCCTGTCTGTATACATGGATGAGTTCTACCATTTTCATACTTATCTCAGAAATGACCCTGGCAGAAAAAAAATAAGGAGTATGGTAAGTTGTTCTGAAATATTCTCTTTCTACTATCGAAGAAATAATAGGAGGCAGCTGAAATAAATCTCCAAAAAAGATCATCTGCACTCCTCCAAAAGGAGCGTTGATATTCCTGTTGATCCTCAGGAAATAATCGATATTATCTATTATATCGGCCCTGACCATAGATATTTCATCTATGATGATCATATCTAAGTTTTTGTATACCTTGTTAAATTTGCGTATTTCTATTTCAGATTTGTTGATCAGCCGTGGCGGAAACCCAAAAAATGAATGTATCGTCTGTCCTTTTACATTCAAAGCTGCGATTCCTGTTGGCGCAAGCACCACTACCCTCTTTTTGGTAGTATTTCTGAATATCTGTAATAATGTAGATTTGCCCGTACCTGCTTTACCTGTAACAAAAAGGTGGTCGTCAGTATATTCCAACTGATCTAGAATACCCGAAAACTCATGACTTAATGTAGCAGGGTGATTCATTTATAGATTTAAGAATTCAGGCTAAAATTAGCAAAAGTCCCGTTACCTGCGAAATCTTTTTTGTCGTTTGTTGTAATCCAGCCTAAAACTAAACCTCAGTGAAAATTGTGTATGACGAAGATTGTTATCTACAGTAATCACTTCATTGGTTCGTTGGACCATATTATCCCAAGTCATTTTACTATAAAAATAATATGAAGCGATCGGTGTAATGGTCAATAGATCATTGATGCCTATGTCCAGGCCTAATCCCGCTCCTATGCTGGCCGCAAGTCCTCGGTTGATGCCATTTGGCAATGGAAGAGAAGATAATATCGGATTGGGAAAACCTTTGGCATCAATATAAGCTATACCCGGAGTAATATGAAAAAACAAACCTTTGTTGATCGTGTTTCCCTGCTTGGAAAATGTTGGGCAATCACAATCTTCTCCCATATCAAGGGCATATATCTGTGTATGAAAATTAAAACTAAAAGTATTGATAGTGAATTTTTCAATTGAAGGATTTTCAAATTGAGTCTCCGACCTTGCATATCCGATTTCGGGCAAAAACTCTACCCTTTTCTTTTTCAATCTAAACCAATGATTGACACCTATACCATAGGAAGATGGATATAGTGTTTCTGTGGTCGAAAATCCTTCTCGCAGTGCATTGTTCCAATTACTGTATTGATTGAGATCGTACTTGAGCCTTACACCGAATTGGCCGGAAACATTGCTCGGGAATATGAGCAATAACAAAATTGCAGCTAAAAACCATCTGACCTTCATTATACAGATTTTTTATACATCTGAAATGTATAACGTTAAAAAGTACAATATAGTATCTTCAATGGAAATAGTGGTTTAGAGAATGTTTTAACTTGTACCATTTGATTCCAAGTATCAGATCAAAAAAAAGAGGAGCTCATTTTAATTTGAAACTCCTCTTTGAAATCTTAAATGAAATCGAAATCGAATTAAATCACGTTATATTCATCAACGGACTCTACTTCGAGTCTGTTGAAATGTCTTAATCCTGTGCCTGCCGGTATATTTTTACCAACAATTACATTTTCTTTAAGCCCTGAAAGTGAATCCCGTTTTGCAGAAATGGCTGCAGTACTCAGTACTTTGGTTGTCTCCTGGAACGAAGCAGCTGAAATCCAGCTTTCCACACCTAAGGAAGCCCTGGTGATACCCTGCAAAATCACACTTGATGTGGCCGGAACGGCATCTCTCACAACAACGATTTTTTTATCATTTCGCTTCAGAGATGAGTTCTCTTCCCTGAATTGTCTGATGGATACGATTTGTCCGGCTTTGAAATTCTGAGAATCTCCCGGATCAGTTACCACCTTTTTGTCAAATATCCAGTCATTTTGTTCATTGAACTCATGACGATCTACAGCTTCTCCTTCCAAGAAAGTAGTATCTCCCGGATCAACAATTTCTACCCTTCTCATCATCTGCCTAACTATAACTTCGATGTGTTTGTCATTGATGGCAATACCCTGAGAACGATAAACCTCCTGAACTCCATTGACAAGATAAGATTGTACTGCAAATGGCCCTTTGATATTTAGAATGTCAAGCGGAGCTACAGCACCATCTGACAACTGCATACCAGCTCTCACGAAATCACCCTCCTGCACGAGTAAGTGTTTTGATAAGCCTACCAGATACTTACGCCTTTGCCCTGTCTTCTCATCATCAATAAATATCTCTCTGTTACCTCTTTTGATTTTACCATACGTGATGATACCATCGATTTCAGCTGTAATAGCCGGATTGGAAGGGTTTCTTGCTTCAAACAATTCAGTAACTCTAGGAAGACCCCCCGTGATATCCTGGATTTTACCAAGGTTTCTAGGTATTTTCACAATCTTTTGTCCCGGTACTATTTCAGCATTGTCTTCAATCGAGATGTATGATCCTACAGGCAAGTTGTAATTTTTCAACTCATCTCCGGAAGGAGAAACAATCTTGATCACCGGAATTTTTTTCTTATTCTTAGATTCAATGATTACTTTTTCAGCATATCCTGTCTGATCATCTCTTTCTACACGGAAAGTCACACCTTCTTCGATATCTTCAAACTGCGCAATACCTCCAAATTCTGAGATAATCAGGTTGTTGAAAGGATCCCACTCGCATAGAGTACCTCCTTTGGTAACCCTTTGTTTATCATCTACTAAAAGAGTAGAACCATATGGTATAAAATATGAATTATAGACTTTTTTGGTTTCAGGATCTACAACCCTGATTTCACCGGATCTTGACAGTACTACTTTGGATTTTGCACCGCCTTCCACTTGTTCTGTGACCTTAATATTGTCAAATTCAATTATACCTTCATATTTTGTTGTAATTTCAGATTCTGTTTTGGACACAGAAGCTATACCACCCACGTGGAATGTACGAAGTGTCAACTGAGTACCTGGTTCGCCTATGGACTGAGCAGCTATGATACCCACGGCATCACCCATTTCTACTCTTCTGCCGGTAGCAAGGTTTTTACCATAACATTTAGCACATACTCCTACTTTTGTTTCGCAAGTGAGTACTGATCTAATGGTTACCATTTCAATCCCTGCTTTCTCGATGTTGTCAGCGATCTCTGGAGATATATATCCTGCAGCCTCTACTAATAAAGCATCAGTCACAGGATCAGTTACATCATATAATGAATATCGGCCTACAATTCGCGATGCCAATGTTTCAATAATATTTTCGTTGTCTTTAAGTGCTTCAGTATCAATTCCTCTGAGTGTAGCACAATCTTCTTCTGTGATAATTACATCCTGAGCTACATCTACAAGTCTTCTCGTAAGATAACCCGCATCTGCAGTCTTAAGGGCCGTATCTGCAAGACCTTTTCTGGCACCGTGCGTCGAGATGAAATATTCAAGTACAGACAATCCTTCAAGAAAGTTGGCGAGGATGGGGTTTTCGATGATCGCACCTCCTGTATCTCCTGATTTTCTCGGTTTTGCCATCAATCCTCTCAATCCGCACAACTGCTTGATCTGTTGTTTTGAACCCCTTGCACCTGAATCAAGCATCATAAACACGGAGTTGAATCCTTGCTTGTGCTGAGCAATCTCTTTCATCAGGTTATCAGTGATCTTATTATCTGCAAATGTCCATTTATCAATGACTTGATTGTATCGTTCATTTGGCGTGATAAGACCCATATTATAATTTTCCCATACTTCATCCACTTCTTCCTGTGCTTCCAAAAGGGTTTTCTCTTTGATGGAAGGAGTAATCAGATCACCAAGATTGAATGAAAGTCCACCTTTATACGCCCAGAAGAAACCAAGATTTTTGATTTCATCAAGGAATTTTGCAGTTGATGTAAAATCTGTCCTGGTGATGATATCAGCAATGATCTTCTTGAGGTTCTTTTTCGTGAGTAACTGGTTGATATAAGGTACCGTTGGTGGAGTGGCCTGATTGAAGATGACTCTTCCTACTGTGGTGTCTATGATACTTGTTACCATATCTCCATCATTATTCTCTACTCTTGCCCTTACTTTTATCGTGGCATGAAGATCTATCATACCCTCATTAAAGGCTATCACCACTTCCTCAGCACTGTAAAAAGTTTTTCCTTCACCTTTCACTTTGATGTCTCCTGTCGACTTTCTTGGTTTAGTAAGATAATACAGACCCAAAATCATATCCTGAGAAGGAAGTGTCACCGGAGAACCATCCTGTGGGTTCAGCATATTGTGTGCCGAAAGCATCAACATTTGAGCCTCAAGTATAGCAGCATGCCCCAATGGTACGTGCACTGCCATCTGGTCACCGTCAAAATCCGCATTGAACGCACCGCAAACTAAAGGATGCAATTGGATTGCTTTTCCCTCAACCAACTTCGGCTGAAATGCCTGGATAGACAATCGGTGAAGCGTAGGGGCCCTGTTTAATAATACTGGGTGTCCTTTGAGTATATTTTCAAGAATTTCCCAGATTACGGGGTCTTTTTTATCAACGAGTTTCTTAGCAGATTTTACTGTTTTTACAACGCCTCTCTCTATCAGTTTTTTGATGACAAATGGCTTAAACAATTCTGCAGCCATACCTTTTGGTATACCGCACTCATGCAATAGAAGCGTTGGCCCTACCACAATGACCGATCGTCCGGAATAATCCACCCTCTTTCCGAGTAGGTTTTGACGGAAACGACCTTGTTTACCTTTCAGCACATCACTCAATGATTTCAAGGATCTTCCTCCTTCTGCTTTGACAGCATTGGATTTTCTTGAGTTGTCAAATAGTGAATCCACAGCTTCCTGTAACATTCTCTTCTCGTTTCTGAGGATGACTTCAGGAGCTTTGATCTCGAGCAATCTCTTAAGACGGTTGTTTCTGATGATGACCCTTCTATACAAGTCATTCAGGTCAGAACTTGCAAATCTACCACCATCCAAAGGTACCAATGGCCTCAATTCAGGAGGTGTGACCGGTAAGTATTGGATGATGGTCCATTCCGGTCTGTTTTCAGTAGATCTCATACCATCTCTAAATGCTTCTACTACTCGCAGACGCTTCAAAGCTTCTGATTTCCTTTGCTGAGACGTTTCATTTGCTGCCTGATGTCTCAGTTCAAAAGAAAGCTCATCAAGATTGATTCTTTCCAAAAGATCTTTGACGGCTTCAGCTCCCATTCTTGCTATAAACTTATTGGGATCAGAATCATCAAGAAGCTGATTGTCTTTTGGAAGCGTATCCAGGATATCAAAGTATTCTTCTTCTGTCAGCAATTCATGCTTTGAAATGTCATTTTCTTTAACTCCCGCCTGAACAACTACATATCTTTCATAATAGATGATAGACTCCAGTTTTTTGGAAGAGTATCCCAAGAGATATCCAATTTTGTTTGGCAATGATTTGAAAAACCAAATGTGAACTACAGGAACTACCAACTTTATGTGGCCCATTCTCTCTCTTCTCACTTTCTTTTCGGTCACTTCCACTCCACACCTGTCGCAGACGATTCCTTTATATCTGATTCGCTTATATTTTCCGCAATAACATTCGTAATCCTTAACGGGACCAAATATTCTTTCACAAAAAAGTCCATCTCTTTCAGGTTTATATGACCTGTAATTGATGGTTTCAGGTTTTAATACCTCACCATAAGATCTCTCAAGTATTTCATCAGGTGAACTGAGACTAATCGTGATAGATTCAAATCCTTTAGTGGGTTTTACACTTTTCTTTTTTAACATAATAAAGATTTATTAATGATTTAAAGAATTTCTAAAATTAATCAAACTTAATGTCCAGAGCAAGACCTCGCAATTCATGAACCAATACATTGAATGATTCGGGAATATTGGAATCCGGGATATTGTCTCCTTTCACTATCGCTTCGTAGGCTTTGGCTCTACCGATGATATCATCAGACTTTATGGTAAGTAATTCTCTGAGGATATTGGCAGCACCATATGCTTCAAGCGCCCAAACCTCCATCTCACCAAATCTCTGACCACCAAACTGAGCTTTACCACCAAGTGGTTGCTGAGTGATAAGAGAGTATGGCCCAATGGATCTTGCATGCATCTTATCGTCCACCATGTGAGAGAGTTTCAGCATGTAGATGACTCCTACGGTAGCCTGTTGATGGAATCTATCACCAGTCTCGCCATCATAAAGATAGGTTTGACCGTAAGCCGGTAAGCCTGCTTTTTCTATATATCCTTCGATCTCTTCCAGACTGGCTCCATCAAAGATAGGTGTTGCAAACTTGATATTCATTTTTTTACCAGCCCATCCGAGTACAGTTTCGAATATCTGTCCCAAGTTCATCCTTGAAGGCACCCCTAGTGGGTTCAGCACGATGTCCACTGGAGTTCCATCTTCGAGAAATGGCATATCTTCTTCCCTTACGATTCTGGAAACGATACCCTTGTTACCGTGTCGACCTGCAAGTTTGTCTCCCACTTTCAACTTACGTTTTTTAGCAAGGTACACTTTTGCAAGCTTTAATACACCTGCAGGCAACTCATCACCAATACTGATATTGAATTTCTCTCTTTTATATCGGCCCAACTCTTCATTGACCTTAATAGAGTAATTGTGCAAAAGCCTGGCTATCATTTCGTTTGTAGCTCCATCTTTAGTCCAGCCGCTATAATCAACCTGAGAATATTCTAATTCCTTAAATGATTTAGGAGCAAATTTAGCCCCTTTAGGTATCAATTCTTCATTGTAAATACTTCTGACACCTTCTGAAATTTTACCATCTAAAAGTGTCATCAACTTATCTACAAGGATGGTTTTTAATTCATTAAGGTTGATAGCATGTGTATCTTCAAGCTTTGACAACAATTCTTTTTCCTGAACTTTTTGGAACTTATCCTTTTTAGCTCTTGCAAATAGTTGTTTGCTTATCACCACACCATTAGTAGAAGGAGAAGCCTTGAGAGAAGCATCTTTAACATCGCCTGCTTTATCACCAAAAATAGCTCTTAATAATTTTTCTTCAGGTGTTGGATCAGATTCTCCCTTAGGTGTAATTTTTCCTATCAGTATATCACCTTCTTTCACCCATGCTCCTATACGAATGATACCATTTTCATCCAGATCTTTTGTGGCTTCCTCACTTACATTAGGTATATCATTTGTCAGTTCTTCTTCACCCAGTTTTGTATCTCTAACATCGATTTCATAACTTTCTATGTGCAATGAAGTGAATACATCTTCCTTTACTACCCTCTCTGAAAGAACGATGGCATCTTCAAAGTTATAACCTTTCCATGGCATGAATGCCACCTGGAGATTCTGACCAAGCGCCAACTCACCATTTTCAGTAGCATATCCTTCACACAGAAGACTTCCTTTTTTCACTCTCTGACCTTTTTTAACAATTGGCTTGAGATTGATACAAGAACCCTGATTCGTCCTTATGAATTTTATCAGATTATACTTTTTTATATTATCATCAAAAGAAACCAACATCTCTTCATCTGATTTGTCATATTTGATTATGATCTCGTTAGCATCTACATATTCGACAACACCTTCACCTTCTGCATTGATCAGCATATTGGAGTCTTCTGCCACTTTTGCTTCCAGGCCTGTACCAACTATAGGTGATTTTGGTCTCACCAATGGTAGAGCCTGACGCTGCATGTTAGAACCCATCAAGGCCCTGTTGGCATCATCATTTTCAAGAAAAGGAATCAAAGATGCTGAAACACCAACGATTTGATTTGGTGCAATATCCATGTATTCAACCTCAGAAGGTGACAATACCGGAAATTCGCCATGTTCTCTTGATTTGATTCTGTCTTTGACAAACGCTCCGGATTCAGCTACCTGAGCATTGGCTTGAGCTATCCGCCTGTAATCTTCAGCTTCTGCCGAAAGATATTGTATTTCACCGGACACATCTACTTTACCGTCCAATACTTTACGGTAAGGAGTTTCCAGAAATCCCATCTTGTTGACCTTTGCATGTACACAAAGTGTGGAGATAAGACCGATATTTGGTCCTTCCGGCGTCTCAATAGTACAAAGTCTACCATAGTGGGAATAGTGTACGTCACGCACTTCAAAACCAGCACGCTCCCGTGACAAACCACCAGGTCCTAAAGCAGATATCCTTCTTTTGTGCGTAATTTCTGACAATGGATTGGTCTGATCCAAAAACTGTGATAACTGACTTGTTCCAAAAAATGAATTGATAACAGAAGACAACGTACGGGCATTGATAAGATCAATAGGCGTAAAAACTTCATTGTCTCTGACATTCATACGCTCTCTGATGGTTCGGGTCATACGAGCCAAACCTACACCAAACTGAGCATACAGCTGCTCCCCTACTGTTCTTACTCGACGATTAGCAAGGTGATCTATATCATCCAGTTCAGCTTTTTGGTTGACAAGACTTACCAGATACTTTACTATGGATATGATATCCTCCTTAGTTAACACAAGTACATCCTTGCCTAGTTCAAGCTTAAGCTTTCTGTTTATTTTATATCTACCAACTTCTCCGAGATTATACCTCTTGTCTGAGAAGAATAATTTTTCGATGATACCTCTGGCTGTTTCTTCATCGGGTGGGTCAGTACCTCTTAATTGTCGATAAATTTGAGTGACAGCTTCCACTTCAGAAGAAGAAGGATCTTTTTGTAAAGTATTATAAATAATGGTATAATCTTCGTCGAGATTTTCTTTCTGAAGGATAATTTGATCTGTTTCAGCATCTGCTATCATCTCAATGTTATCTTCATCAAGGATTACATCTCTTTCGAGAATGATTTCATTCCTTTCGATGGTGACTACTTCTCCGGTATCTTCATCCACAAAGTCTTCTGTCCATTTTCTCAAAACCCTTGCAGCGAGTTTCCTTCCAACTGCTGCTTTAAGAGACTGTTTATCAGTAGAAATCTCTTCAGCTAAACCAAAAAGATTTAGAATATCTTTGTCTGAATCAAAACCAATCGCCCTGAGTAAGGTCGTAACAGGAAATTTCTTTTTCCTGTCTATATATGCATACATTACAGAGTTGATGTCAGTAGCAAATTCCATCCATGCTCCTTTAAAGGGGATAACTCTGGCGGAAAATATTTTAGTTCCGTTAGGGTGAAAAGTCTGACTGAAGAATACACCCGGAGATCTGTGAAGCTGAGAAACAACGACTCTTTCAGCTCCATTGATCACAAAAGTACCTTTGTTGGTCATATATGGGATATTCCCCAAAAATACATCCTGAACTATAGTTTGGAAATCTACGTGCTCTTCATCATTACAAGAAAGACGAAGTTTGGCTTTTAAAGGTACGCTGTAGGTCAATCCTCGTTGCATACATTCCTCAATGGTATATCTTGGAGGATCTATGAAATAATCCAGAAATTCCAGAACAAATATACTTCTGGCATCTGAAATTGGAAAATTTTCCTGAAACACACGGTAAAGACCTTCGTTTCCTCTGTTTTCGGGTGTAGTTTCAAGTTGAAAAAATTCCTGAAAAGATTTGATTTGAATTTCGAGTAAGTCAGGATATTGGTTTGCTAATTTAATTTTGCCGAAGTTGACTCTTTGATTTCCGGCTGCGGCAGCTATTCCGTTTGATGTCATACTTTTATAATATTTTTAGCGTAATTCGTAATAAAAAACAATTGAATGTTATAAATCAATTGTATAAAAGTGTTTTTAATGACAACAGGCTTAACCAACCAAGAGGTCAGTTAAGCCAGATATCATTGATTTCAGACTTAATTTCTGCTATCAAGCCTTAAGTTTCATTTTATAAAATTACTTTAATTCTACAGAAGCACCAGCACCTTCAAGGGTAGCCTTCATAGACTCTGCTTCAGCTTTAGAAGCACCAGCTTTGATAACTGATGGAGCTGCATCTACAAGGTCTTTAGCTTCTTTCAAACCAAGATTAAGTAAGGTTTTCACCTCTTTTACTATTGCAAGCTTGTTTGCACCTGATGATGTAAGATGTACATCAAACTCTGTCTTCTCTACCGGAGCATCTACTGCTGCGCCCCCTGCTGCAGGAGCTGCTACTGCCACAGCTGCTGCAGCTGGTTCGATACCGTATTCATCTTTTAAAATTTGAGCCAATTCAGTTACTTCTTTAACTGTTAAGTTTACTAATTGCTCTGCGAATGCTTTTAAATCTGCCATGATATAATGGTTTTTATGTTTTAAAATTAATAAATAATGTTTGTTAATGTTGGAAGCTATAACGTAACATTTATATTTCTTAAATACAAGAAATCTCCTTTTATTTACCCTCTTTCTTCAAGAGTTTTCAGAACACCGGCGATGGTTGCTCCTCCGGATTTTAATGCACTTATAACATTTTGAGCTGGTGATTGCAATGTAAAGATAATCTCACCAATAAGCTCATTTTTAGTTTTGAGTTTTGTAAGGATATCCAACTGGTCATCACCAAAAAATACATCAGAATCAATATACGCAGCTTTCAGTACAGGCCTGGTGTCCTTACCTCTGAACTCTTTGATAACGGATGCGGGCAATTTGCCGTCATTTGAAAACAAGACGGTACTCTGACCTTTAAATGCACTGAATATGGCTTTAAAGTTTTTACTTTCAGCATGCTCATCCATTGCTTTGATAGCAAGGGTGTTCTTTACAGTTTTAATATCAATACCTTTGTCAAAGCATGTTCTTCTCAACTGATTGATTTTGGCTACTGTAAGACTGGAAGCATCTGTTACATAAAAAAATGAAGCATTTTCAAACTTTTCTCTTAACTCCTGTATTAATAAACCTTTATCTGTCTTTGTCATTTTAAATTATTTTTAATGGTTTATTTAATAGATTTTGTGTCAATCGCAATACCAGGACTCATGGTGCTCGCAATACTGATAGATTTCATGTAGGTACCTTTCGCTGTTGATGGTTTCATTTTTTCTAAGGTAGATATCAACTCCTGAGCATTTTCAGAAATCTTTTCAGGTGCGAAGGATACTCTTCCGATAGGTGAATGTATGATACCATACTTATCCACTCTAAATGAGATTTTACCAGCTTTTACTTCTTCAACTGCAGCTCCAACATTAATAGTTACAGTTCCAGTCTTAGGATTGGGCATCAAACCTCGAGGTCCAAGTATACGACCTATCTGACCTACTTTTGCCATAACGTTTGGCATAGCGATGATGACATCAACATCAGTCCATCCCTGGCTGATTTTAGTGATGAACTCTTCCAGACCAACATGATCAGCTCCAGCTGCTCTTGCTTCTTCCTCCTTGTCGGGAGTACAAAGCACTAATACTCTTTTTACTTTTCCGGTTCCATGCGGTAGTGTTACTGTACCCCTTATGGCCTGATCTGCTTTTCTAGGATCCACACCCAATCGGATATGAATATCAACAGATGCATCAAACTTGGTAGTATTGACTTCTTTGACTAAAGCAGCGGCATCTTTTAAGGCGTAAAACTTTGTAGGATCAACTTTAGAGTTGACAACTTGTCTTTTTTTACTAATTTTTGCCATTATGATAAAATTTTAAGGTTATAGCGTCATTTTCAAAAATGACTCCCTTACCGATTAAAAAATATTAATTCTCTTCTGGTGCCACGGCTTGGTTGCCCCAAGGTGCATCACCTGAAACTGTAATACCCATACTTCTTGCAGTACCGGCTACCATTCTCATAGCAGACTCTACCGTAAAGGCATTTAGGTCTTTCATTTTACTTTCAGCGATTCCATGAATCTGATCCCAGGTTACAGTACCTACTTTGTTACGGTTAGGAACTGAAGAACCACTCTTGATTTTAGCAAGCTCCATCAATTGGATAGCTGCCGGAGGTGTCTTTATAACAAAATCGAAAGATTTATCTTTATAAACAGTTATCACAACAGGTAAAATTTTGCCCGTCTGATCTTGTGTCTCTGCATTAAATCTCTTACAGAATTCCATTATGTTCAAACCCTTAGAACCCAATGCAGGCCCTACTGGTGGTGCAGGGTTGGCCTGACCGCCTTTAACCTGAAGTTTTACATATGTTTGAATTTCTTTTGCCATTTTTTCAAATCTAATTTATAAAAATTATTAATACAAAGACTTTAGGGAAGCATCAACATTGATCTAAAGTCAATTTGCTCTTTGTTTATGATTGTTTTTCAACCTGCATATAGTTGAGTTCCACTTCTGTACCTCTACCAAATATTTTTACAATGACCTTTAACTTTTTCTTATCCTCATTTACTTCTTTGACATCACCAATAAAATCATTGAATGGCCCATCAATAATTTTGATGGTTTCGCCTACAATAAATGGTTCAATCATAGCAGCTGTAACCTCCTGAGAATCATCCACTTTACCAAGCATCCTGTTGGCTTCTGTCTGAGTCATGGGTACTGGATTGTTTTTTCCTAAGAAGTGTATTACGTTAGCTACATTAGAAATAATCTGCACAACTTCAGCTGAAAATTTTGTTGGGTCAGCTTCTACTAAGATGTACCCCGGAAGAATATTTCGTTCAAGAATAACTTTCTTCCCGTTTCTTATTTTATACACTTTTTCCGAAGGAACAAGTACCTGAGTGACTACATTCTCCCAGTTGCTTCTTTTGATTTCAAGCTCAATTCTTTCTTTGATACTTTTTTCTTTACCACTTACTACTCGAAGGGAGTACCACTTTTTATCTTCGGACATTGTTTATTTGTTTGATAAAAATTATAGTTCGTAAATAAATTTAAGAGAACTATTTGCGATAAAGTCAAAAATGAATACTATCAGAGATAGTATAATTGTTGAAACTAAAACAAGTTTGGCACTACTCATAAGTTCATCCCAGGATGGCCATGTTACATGATTCATCAATTCATCATAACTTTCCTTGAGATATAATCTGATATTTTCCATATGCTACTTTCGAAGTAAGTTAATTAAGATGTTACTTTGCAGGGGAGACAGGGCTCGAACCTGCGACCTACGGTTTTGGAGACCGCCACTCTACCAATTGAGCTACTCCCCTAATTCAAACAAAACTACCTGATACAAAATGAAAAATTAAGCACTTCGAAAAGTGCTTAATTTTTCATATATATATTTAGTGATAGAAATTAAGAAATGATTTCAGTAACCTGTCCAGCTCCTACTGTTCTACCACCTTCTCTGATCGCAAAACGAAGACCTTTCTCCATAGCGATCGGACTGAGCAATTTAACTTCAAGTGAAACGTTGTCACCTGGCATCACCATCTCTACTCCTGCAGGAAGAGAAACATCACCGGTAACGTCAGTTGTTCTAAAGTAGAACTGAGGTCTGTAACCATTAAAGAATGGTGTGTGTCTTCCTCCTTCGTCCTTACCAAGAACATAAATTTCGCATTTGAAGTGAGCGTGAGGCTTCACAGATGCTGGTTTGATGATAACCATACCCCTTCTGATTGCTTCCTTATCGATACCTCTCAAAAGGATACCGGCATTATCGCCAGCTTCACCTCTTTCAAGAATCTTTCTGAACATCTCAACTCCAGTTACAGTAGATGTCAAAGGTTTATCGCCAAGTTTCATCATACCGATGATTTCAACCGGATCACCTGTGTTGATAACACCTCTTTCAATTCTACCAGTCGCAACAGTACCTCTACCAGTGATAGAGAATACGTCTTCGATAGGCATAAGGAAAGGCTTATCTACATCTCTTACAGGCTCAGGAATCTGAGCATCAACTGCAGCCATTAAGTCAAGGATTTGTTGTTTTGCATTAGCATCTCCTTCAAGAGCTTTCAAAGCAGAACCTTGAATAATAGCAGCATTGTCACCGTCAAACTGGTAAGAACTCAATAGTTCTCTTAATTCCATTTCAACAAGTTCCAGCATTTCAGGATCGTCTACAAGATCGACCTTGTTCATAAATACAACTACTGCAGGTACACCTACTTGTCTTGCAAGCAGGATGTGCTCTCTTGTTTGAGGCATAGGTCCGTCAGTAGCAGCGCATACTAAGATAGCACCGTCCATTTGAGCAGCACCAGTAACCATGTTTTTCACATAATCGGCGTGACCAGGACAATCTACGTGAGCATAGTGTCTGTTTTTTGTTTCATACTCTACGTGTGCAGTGTTGATAGTGATACCTCTTTCTTTTTCTTCCGGTGCAGCATCGATTGAGTCATAATCTTTTTTCTCAGCGAAGCCGTACTCAGAAAGCACGTAAGTAATTGCGGCAGTAAGGGTAGTCTTACCGTGGTCAACGTGACCAATCGTTCCGATATTTACGTGTGGTTTGGTTCTTACAAATGTTGATTTAGCCATCAGTTAAAATTTTTCTGAACTTTAAATATTTAATAATAATAATATACATAAAAATGAGCCAATGAAGGGATTTGAACCCTTGACCCCTTCCTTACCATGGAAGTGCTCTACCCCTGAGCTACATCGGCCAAAAATTAATCATCTAATAGCTCCGGGTGTCTGAAAAAATGGAGCGGAAGACGAGACTCGAACTCGCGACCCTCAGCTTGGAAGGCTGATGCTCTACCAACTGAGCTACTTCCGCATCTAAAGTAAAAAAGAGATGTTGTGGGGATGATAGGATTCGAACCTATTCAGGCATAGCCAACAGATTTACAGTCTGCCCCGTCTCTCCAACTTCGGCGCATCCCCGTCTCTCTTTAGAGCCAGTGGAGGGATTCGAACCCCCGACCCGCTGATTACAAATCAGCTGCTCTGGCCAACTGAGCTACACTGGCATGCTACTTTTTTAGTCAATTTTTCAAACGACAAATGGATCTTTTTCCAAAAGCGATGCAAAGGTAAGACATTCTCTATTATAAAAAAAATTTAGACATAAAAAATATTAAAATATTTGTTAAAGGCATTATCTGTAAAATACGCTACATTTGCAGCAGCATTCAAATTGCTCACCCGGTATAAACAAATAAGACAAATTCAGGTTTAAAAACATCAAAAACATTACAATTTATGGCATTTGAAAGCATTGACAACCTTCCTATTCACTGGGAAGATCATGAAGATATCGGAATGAAACTTTATGAAAGATTTGGAGATCATTTTGATGAAGGAAAAATCTATAGGGTCAGATTCACCGAGCTATTGGAATGGATTCTCGAAATTTCTAATTTTGAAGGCAAAAGGGAAGATTGTACCGAAGGCCACCTTGAGCAGATTCAGGCAAAATGGGTGTACGAATGGAGAGATAATCAATAATGGATGATTTTGAATTTTAAGAAGTCCTTCTAAATGTAAAAAACTTAGTAGCTCTGAAAAATCTATAGCATTTAATAAAACAATATGGATCACGCTCTTTTTAATCATATCACCACTTTTATATTTGATGTTGACGGTGTATTTACCAATAGTGAGGTTATTGTAATGGAAAATGGTGATTATGTCCGAATCATGAGTACCCGTGATGGCCAGGCAGTCAAAATTGCCATGGAAGCAGGATATAATGTTGCTATCATCACCAAAGGATTTTCAGCAGGAGTCAGAAAACGCTTTGAGTTTCTGGGTGTGCCGCACATTTATGACAGTCTCCCCGAGAAAACACGGGCATTTGAAGATTATGTTTCAAAACTTAGTCTAAAAAAGGAAGAGATTTTGTTTATGGGTGATGATATACCTGATTTGGTTCTATATGATAGAGTGGCCATATCCGCCAGTCCTGCTGACGGAGCTACTGAGAATCTAAACAGAGCGATGTACATATCTTCAAAGGAAGGTGGAAAAGGTTGTGTTCGGGAAGTCATAGAAAAAGTCATGAGGTTGCAAGGCAAATGGAATTTCTAAAAAAAATTGCACCTTATATCTTTATTGTAAGGCCAAAAAACCTTTTAATTATTGGATTTACCCAATTCATTCTATATCATTTCCTTTTTGCGACATATGCAGATGTGGTGGCTTTGTCAGGGCACTTGTTATATATTTTTATCCTGGACACGATACTTATTGCTGCTGGCGGCTACATCATCAATGATATCATCGATTATAAAAGTGATGCTGTAAATAAGCCAGATAAAACATATCTGCTTAATGATATCTCCATCGAAAATGCCAAAAGGTATTATTATTTGATACTATTCGCAGGGTTGGTGCTTTCTGTATATATTGCTATAAAAACCAACAACATTCCACTGATCGCATTATATCCGATGGTATGTGCTGTACTTTACCTCTACTCACGCAGGTATAAAAGCTCAGTGCTGACAGGGAATGTAATTGTGAGCCTTTTTGTGGCTTTTGTCCCTGGTATCATCCTGCTCGCTGAGCGGAATTTGATATTCAACCCAACTTCTGAAGCCATGCAGTCACACATTTTACAAGTGTTGATTTTTTATATTACATTTTCTTTCTTAATCAATTTCATACGTGAAATTATCAAAGATATTGAAGATATTGAAGGGGATAAAAATATGGGTTATGTTACTTTACCCATAAAATATAGCATCCTCGTAGCAAAACGCTGGTCGATATTCCTGTCTTTAGCGTCAATTGTACTTTTGTTAGCATGGATGTTTACCACGAGCATACCTCTTGATTTTAGAATTATGATGTATTTACTTTTGCTTGTGGCTGCGCCATTGGTTGTTATCATCCAAATACTGACTAAAACAACTCATAAAAGGGACTTCAGTAAGATAAGTACCATCCTGAAATGGATAATGCTGGCAGGACTTGGTGCTCTGATATTAATAACAAAAACAATACCTTAAAAATATGCCTGACGCATCACAATCACCGAAAATCGTTTTAGGGTCTAAATCACCGAGAAGGTACCAATTGCTGACAGACTCGGGATTTGATGTCGAAGTCAGAACTCAGGATGATGAGGAAGATTTTGATATCAATATGCCGGCAAATGAAGTAGCAGAGATGCTGGCGGTAAGAAAAGCCGATGCCCTTAAAGACACTCTCAAACTCAATGAAATACTAATCACTGCTGACAGTGTCGTCATCCTTGGGGGAAAAATCTACAACAAGCCCACTGATTATGATGAAGCGGTAGAAATTCTTACTGCCCTTGCCGGAAAACAACATACAGTCATCACGGGTGTCTGCATCACGTCTGTAACAGGTATGGAGTCGTTTTCTGTATACACTCTCGTGACTTTTGATCATATGACATCCGAAGAGATAGATTATTACATCACAAATTACAAACCCTATGATAAAGCAGGGGCCTATGGTATCCAGGATTGGATTGGACTGTGTAAAGTGAAAGAAATTAATGGGAGCTATTCCAACATCATGGGGCTTCCCATGAGAGAGTTGTATCAGGCTTTGATAAAATTTGGTGTCACTATATGAAAATATCCTGGCAAACACCTGAAGTTACCGTTTTTGAAAGCAGTTTGTATCGCACTACCTCCACTGTAATAGATTTGAGAGATTCAGTCATGATTGTGGACCCAAACTGGTTGCCTAAGGAAATCGATGATATATTTGAATTTGTCCAAACCGAACACAGAAATAAAAAGCAATTCCTGCTATTTACGCATTCAGACTACGATCATATCATAGGTTATGGTAAATTTAGAGATGCGGTAGTGATTTCAACTGATGTACTGGCTCAAAGTCAAAAAAAAGAAGCAGTACTGAAACAAATCATTGATTTTGACAATGAATTTTATATATCAAGGTCCTACCCTATTTTATATCCCGTTACAGACATTATGATCGTAAAAGATATGGAACAATTGGAAATTGGCGGTTTTGACATCATATTTTTTAAATCTCCAGGTCATACAGACGATGGAATCTTTGCCATCATTCCGCAATTACAATTATGGATAGCCGGAGATTACCTCAGTAATATAGAGATGCCTTTTATTGATCATAGTTTTGAAGCGTATAAAAATACTGTTTTAAAATCTGAAGAAATTTTGAAAACTTTTGCTGATATCCGATATCTGATCCCAGGACACGGAGATGTGGCCAAATCAAGGCATGAAATTCTGACCAGAATAAAAAATGATACAACTTACCTGGAGCTTCTGGAGCTTTCTACTATGCATCATGATAAAGATGCTGAGATTAAAATACATCATCTTATCAGTCAATATTCTGCCAACCCCACATTGCTGGCGGCGCATTATAAAAATAAGGAGATGGTATCTGAAACGGCTCGCCTTTAGCAAGTCAACTTTGGGGTTTCAGTTTTTCTTTCGTCTGAGTCACAGCTTGTCGTCTATTGGGTGATCACGGTGTCTTACGGTTGAGCTTGTGTGTATAACAAACTGCACAAATACTTAAATTCCCTCGCTACCCCTGCCTGACTACGTAGGCAGGCAGGCTCATTCCCTAAAGAGCTTGTCAAGCTATGCTTGAGACGACCCACGCCAATGCTTTCAATATTAGACTCTGTTAAAAAATAACTGATACATTTTGTCTCGTTCTTTTGTTCTTTTTCTGCGTTGTAAAATCGTTAAATAGCTAAGGCTATTCGCCTCATTTACGCCTTGGAAAAGAACAAATTAACTTCGCCAATTCTGCACCATTTATTTATTAATTAATAACAGAGCCTTACTTAAATTAGAATATCAGATTTCGGCCAGATCACAGAACATCCGCAAAACTATTACTTTTGTCCTGGCCGCTGCCTACAATGTCATTGGATTTCAGCACCCGTTGCCAGTGAGAAAGTGGGCAGCATTTTTTTTTGCTCTTTTTTCGGGTTATGAAAACACTATAAAAAAAAACTGCCCGACTTTATTTGTCAGGCAGTCACATTAGAATAATATTTTATCAAATAGATAGATTTTGTCGATATCAGACCCTTTTTTTATTCTACTTTTACAAGTTTAGTAAACCTATGTCCAGAATTATTAATAATTTTGATATTATAAATACCGGGTAATAATCTTTCAAAAGCATCAAGATAATAATTACTGTGTCCTTTGTTTATCGTTAGTTTTGTTTTTGCACAAAGAGCACCAATACTATTGTAGGCTTCTAAATTGATTTCAGTTTGAAAGACAGAAAAGGTTTCAAAGTTTACAGATGAGTTAAAAGGATTTGGATAAAACTTAAACTCTATGGGTTCAAAATGATTCTTAGTCAATACTTTACTTTTCTTATGATCATCTTCATTATCATATGATGTGATACCTGATGCACATGGCTTGTACAATCTATATGAAAAATTACAGTTGCCTAAAAAGTAGCCACTCTGATTTTCAATGTCGTACCATTGAATACCATCAAATATTTGCAATAGACAACCACCACCTGCATCCCAGGTCACATGACAATCAGGGTAATTTGCTGGTGTGATATCAGGTGTACCACAATTGCTAACAACTACTGTATTTGAACTGGTGCAGCCCAATTGATTTGTTACAGTTAATGTATATGAGCCTTCTTCAGCTATAATTGAGCTAGAGTTTGAACCATTACTCCAGAAAAAGCTGTGGCCTTCAGAAGCTAAAGCATATAGATTAACAGTGCTATTTTCACCACATAATACTATCCAACACCCATTTCCTGGAGCAGGTACCATGTAAGCAGATGATAAAGATGGTGTTAAACTTCTAGCTGTTGTTAAGCTATTATTATGATTATTTTTGAAACTACTATTTTCTTCACTAAAATTGCTTGATTCATCTTCACATATCGTTGGACCGTCGTTAAGAATTGATGCGTTTGGTTTATTTACATACATTTGTACAGTAGTAGCAGCAGTTGATGTACATCCATTCATTCCT
This sequence comes from Saprospiraceae bacterium, assembly GCA_016718205.1. GTDB lineage: Bacteria > Bacteroidota > Bacteroidia > Chitinophagales > Saprospiraceae > OLB9. Next base: position 17,473 of record JADKEB010000010.1, on the reverse strand, counting down.
GTGACTGTTACCGTAAAAGTACCTTCTATACTGACAGTTGTTGTTTGGGTCGCAGCCCCATTACTCCAGACATATGTACCTCCTCCAGAGGCAGTGAGGGTTACACTTGACTTTGCACATGTGATGGGACCATCATTGGAAACAGATACGCTTGGTGCGGTAAAGTTTTTTTTTTTTTTTTTTTTTTGGTTTTTTTGGTGGGTCACCAATGTTGATGCAGAAGCTGTGCATCCATTTTCTCCAGTTACGGTAACAGTATATGTGCCTGATGACGCCACTACTTTGTAGGTGATGTACCACCACCTGTCCATACATATGTACCTCCACCAGAGGCAGTGAGGGTTACACTTGCCTTATTGCAAGTGAGGGGACCATCATTGGAAACGGATACGCTTGGTACGGTAAAGTTTTGGGTCACCACTGTTGATGCAGAAGCTGTACATCCATTTTCTCCAGTGACGGTAACAGTGTATGTGCCTGATGAAAACACTACTTTTGTAGATGATGTACCACCACCTGTCCATACATATGTACCTCCACCAGAGGCAGTGAGGGTTACACTTGCCTTATTGCAAGTGATGGGACCAGCATTGGAAACGGATACGCTTGGTACGGTAAAGTTTTGGGTCACCAATGTTGATGCAGAAGCTGTACATCCATTTTCTCCAGTTACGGTAACAGTATATGTGCCTGATGAAGACACTACTTTTGTAGGTGATGTACCACCACCTGTCCATACATATGTACCTCCACCAGAGGCAGTGAGGGTTACACTTGCCTTATTGCAAGTGATGGGGCCCATCATTGGAAGCGGATACGCTTGGTACGGTAAAGTTTTGGGTCACCAATGTTGATGCAGAAGCTGTACATCCATTTTTCTCCAGTTACGGTAACAGTATATGTGCCTGATGAAGACACTACTTTTGTAGGTGATGTACCACCTCCTGTCCATACATATGTACCTCCACCAGAGGCAGTGAGGGTTACACTTGCCTTATTGCAAGTGATGGGACCATCATTGGAAGCGGATACGCTTGGTACGGTAAAGTTTTGGGTCACCACTGTTGATGCAGAAGCTGTACATCCATTTTCTCCAGTTACGGTAACAGTATATGTGCCTGATGAAAACACTACTTTTGTAGGTGATGTACCACCACCTGTCCATACATATGTACCTCCACCAGAGGCAGTGAGGGTTACACTTGCCTTATTGCAAGTGATGGGACCATCATTGGAAGCGGATACGCTTGGTACGGTAAAGTTTTGGGTCACCACTGTTGATGCAGAAGCTGTACACCCATTTTCTCCAGTGACGGTAACAGTGTATGTGCCTGATGAAGACACTACTTTTGTAGGTGATGTACCACCACCTGACCATAAATAAGTGCCGCCGCCGGTGGCTGTAAGGGTTACATTTGATTTAGCACATGTAAGCGGGCCGTCATTTGTAGCAGTTACTGTCGGTGGTGTAAAGGTTACAGTGTGTGTGGCAGTAGCACTGCAGGTTTTCGAGTAATTGGATACTGTGACAGTATATGTGCCTGCAGAAGTGATTGCAATTGTCTGACTAGTAGAACCGGTATTCCATTTGTACCAAAATGCATCTGGGCCACCTGATGCTGTAAGTGATGCTGTCTGCCCCGGGCATACCTGTGTTGGACCGGAAATAGAAGCTGAGATGTTGCTTACTTCTACCCAGCGGCTATCCCAACCTTCGCATCCATTTGACGTTCCAGTTACAGCATATGCTTTGCCAGAATATAAATTTGGTGTGGTATAAGTATTGCCATAACCCACAATTTGATTACTTTGTGCATCAAACCATATATATGATTGTGCTCCAGTTGCTTCCAAAGTTGCATTTTGACCGTAACAAATAGTACTTGGAGCACTAATTTGTACATTAGGTGTGGGTTTGATGATACCATTAAGTACCGGAGAGTATGTAAAACACGAACCTACTGTATATTTACGACGTAATTGAATACTTCCAAGATCAGAAATATCCATATGGTAGTCCTTTGAATTTTCGCCAGGAACGACCGAAAAACCACTGCCATAAAGATTTAACTCCCATGAATATGCGCCACCTGCCGGAACTGGTGTTGATCCTATAATGGTAATCGGTTCATAGCGACATATAGAAAAGGTACTGGTAATGATGCTATTTCCTGTGATAGAAGAACCATTAGAGATAACATTGGTCGCTGCAGTTGCAGTACATCCATTGGCAGATGTAACTGTGACTGTATATGTACCGGGAGCAGTCACTACTTTTGTAGCACCTGTGCCACCACCTGACCATGCGTATGTACCACCTCCTGTCGCGGTGAGGGTCACACTTGATATACTACAGGTGAGTGGACCGTCATTAGTAGCAGTTATGGAAGGCGGTGTGATGTTTTGGGTCACTGTAGTGGATGCAGAAGTTATGCATCCATTCGATGATGTCACCGTCACTGTATACGTGCCTGGTATTGTTACCACTTTTGTAGATGAAGTGCCGCCTCCGGACCATAGATAAGTGCCATTACCAGTGGCAGAGAGTGTCACACTTGTCTTCGTACAAGTCAACGGTCCGTCATTGGTAGCAGTTACCGACGGTGTTGTGATATTTTGGGTCACTGTGGTTGATGATGCTGCTGTGCAACCATTCGATGATGTCACCGTCACTGTATACGTGCCTGGTGTTGTCACTACTTTTGTAGATGAAGTGCCGCCTCCGGACCAAACATAACTGCCACCGCCTGTCGCTGTTAGTGTTACACTCGTTTTGGTACACGTCAATGGACCATCATTTGACGCTGTGGCATTGACAGTTGATCCATCAGATGAGACAGTTGTCATTGCAGTGGATATACATCCATTCGTCCCTGTGACGGTTACTGTGTAAGTGCCTGGTAAATTTACAATTTTTGTATTGGTAGTTCCCCCACCACTCCACAGGTAAGTACGCTCCACCTGTGGCTGTCAAGGTTACACTGGTTACACTACATGTGAGTGGGCCGTTGTTGGATGCTGATGCAACTGGTGTTGTGATGTTTTGGGTCACTGTAGTGGATGCAGAAGTTATGCATCCATTCGATGATGTCACCGTCACTGTATACGTGCCTGGTATTGTTACCACTTTTGTAGATGAAGTGCCGCCTCCGGACCATAGATAAGTGCCATTACCAGTCGCTGTGAGGGTCACACTCGTTTTATTACAGGTAATAGGTCCGTCATTGGTAGCTGTTATTGTCGGTGTTGTGATATTTTGGGTCACTGTAGTGGATGATGCTGCTGTACATCCATTCGATGATGTCACCGTCACTGTATACGTGCCTGGTATTGTTACCACTTTTGTAGATGAAGTGCCGCCTCCGGACCATAGATAAGTGCCATTACCAGTCGCTGTGAGGGTCACACTTGATTTGACACAAGTCAAAGGGCCATCGTCTGTGACCGTTGCACTAATACCGGAATCTGTCTGATTTACAACACTTGTGGCAGAAGCAGAGCACCCTGCTGTATTTGTAACGGTCACAGTGTAGTTTCCAGGTGTTGTGACGATCTTTGAAGCATTGGTACCACCGCCACTCCAGGAGTAGGTACCACCACCTGTCGCAGTGAGCGTTACACTTGGTTTTGTGCATGAGATTGGGCCATCGTTGCTAATCGATGGATTAAGAATGGTACCATTTATGGTTACAGTAGAAAAGAATGGTGAATTAATGGTTTGTGATATAAGAAATGGACATGAATGGCCTGTGATAGTCACGTAGTATGTACCTGGTGAGGTGACAATTTTGGTATTACCTGTGCCACCTCCTGACCAAGAATAATTTGTACCACCTGCAGCATATAGTGTCACCTGACGCTTAGAACATGAGAGAGGCCCATCATTTGTTACCCTTGGAAATGCAGGGTCTGCCAATACTGTAGTAGTTCCCGTTGCACTACAACCATTCTCTCCGGTGACTGTCACAGTATAAGTACCAGGAGCAGTGACTATCCTATGGTAGAAATTAAGACCATTTTCCCATAAGTAAGTCCCGCCACCAAACGCCCAAAGGCTAACTGAACTATTAAAACATGTAAGCGGGCCAGTATTATTTACAGAAACTGTAGGTATTGCGAAATCTGATGTCACTATACTTGTTGCGGACGTTGAACACCCTGCAGTATTTGTAACAGTCACAGTGTAGCTTCCAGGTGTTGTGACTACCTTTGAAGCATTGGTACCTCCACCACTCCAGGAGTAGGTACCGCCACCTGTAGCTGTAAGGGTCACACTCGTTTTATTACAGGTAATAGGCCCATCATTGGTAGCAGTTACCGACGGCAGAGTGATATTTTGGGACACTGTGGTTGATGTTGATGCTGTGCAACCATTCGATGATGTCACCGTCACTGTATACGTGCCTGGTGTTGTCACTACTTTTGTAGATGAAGTGCCACCGCCTGACCACGAGTAAGTACCACCACCAGTCGCTGTTAGGGTCACACTAGATTTGACACAAGTCAAAGGGCCGTCGTTTGTGGCCGTTGCACTCATACCAGTATTAGTTTGATTTACAATACTTGTGGCAGAACCAGAGCACCCTGAGGTATTTGTAACGGTCACCGCGTAACTTCCAGGTGTTGTGACGACCTTTGAAGCAGTGGTACCTCCACCACTCCAGGAGTATGTACCGCCACCTGTAGCTGTGATGGTTACATTTGATTTTGTACATGATAGCGGACCATCGTTACTCACAGATGGAGTAAAAGAAGGATGTACAGCAATGGTCACTTCTTTTGGAACACTTTTGCAGGTGGTATTATTTTGTTGTGCTACTACCCACAATTTTTGTGGAGATGTGCTCACGGTCGTAGTAGGTGTAAAAGTATTACCAATGTGTATCGGAACTGCTCCGGGATTCAACACAGGATTTTGGCTATAAAATTTGTAAAGTGTGCCATTTGTAAAATAGGATGAGGTAATCTCTACATGATCAATGTCAATTCTCTCCATAGGAAAATTGATACCCCAATAGTAAATCCTGAAACAACCTGTAGAATGGTTTGGAGGAAGGTTAACGATCACTGGTGTACATGGTAAGGCAGTAATCGTCTTCCCAGGTTCTTCAGAAATCGACCCTGATGATAACACCTGACCAGGATTCTGAGCATTGACAAGTGTCCAGGAAGCAAAGCTAAAACCATTTGTTCTTCTATGGTTCCACTGGATGGATTTAACTTCAAGTAATTGATGAGCAGGACCTGAACTGCCAATACAAAACTCAAAGTAGTCATTTTGCTCTGTGGCATTCTGTAGGGTAGTGGTAAATCCAGTGGCTGAAATTGACTTTGAACACTCCCTACTTGCAGTCTGCATAGCTACACCGGTAAGACCTCCACCGGCTGTGAATGAACCTGATGCTGCAACAGCAGGATTTTGCGAGACTCCAGGGGCTGATGTTGTGGTCTCAAAGTCCCAGACTGTTTTGTTGGTCACTATCGTAGGTGCCGGTCCTGGAAGGACTATAGGCGGAGGTGTAGTGCCGCAGACTGTGATATCCGGGATAGATAAAGTTGTAAGGTCGCCAGTAGTGGTTACAATGCTGGATGCAGTTGTTGTACATCCATTATTACTAGTGACAGTAACTGTATAGGTGCCGGGTGCAGTGATAACTTTGGAAGCAGTGGTTTCACCACCACTCCAGGAATAGGCTCCACCACCGGTTGCTGTAAGGGTTACTATACTTTTTGAACATGATAATGGACCGTCGTTGGATGCTGTAGCAATTAGTGATGTTCCATTTTGGGTCACAGTGGTAGATGCTTTAGCCGTGCATCCATTGGTTGAAGTCACTGTCACAGTGTAGGTAGACAGCACAGATGGCGCCACGGTGATGACTGCGGTAGTCTGACCTGTGCTCCAAAGGTAGCCGGTACCTCCACTTGCTGTAAGTGTAGTACTTTGGCCAATACAAATTATAGTATTGCCGGTGATGGTGGCTACGGGGAGCTGATTAATTGTGACTGCTTTATTGGCTACATGTGTGCATCCTGAAGCATTTGTAACTGTCACTGTATAAGTGGTAGTAGCCGCGGGTGCGATAGTGATAGATGCCGTATTCTGACCGGTTGACCAAAGATATGATGTACCCCCTGCTGCTGTAAGTGTAGTACTTTGGCCAATACAAATTATGGTATTGCCGGTGATAGTGGCTACGGGGAGCTGATTCACTGTGACAGTTGTATTGGCTACATGTGTGCATCCTGAAGCATTTGTAACTGTCACTGTATAAGTGGTAGTAGCCGCGGGTGCGATAGTGATAGATGCCGTATTCTGACCGGTTGACCAAAGATATGATGTACCCCCTGCTGCCGTCAATGTTGTGGCCTGTCCACTACAGATGGCCGTACTGCCGGTGATGTTGGCTACGGGGAGTTGATTAATTGTGACTGCTTTATTGGCTACATGTGTGCATCCTGAAGCATTTGTAACTGTCACTGTATAAGTGGTAGTAGCCGCAGGTGCGATAGTGATAGATGCTGTATTTTGACCGGTTGACCATAGATATGATGTACCCCCTGCTGCCGTCAATGTTGTGGTCTGTCCACTACAGATAGTGGTATTTCCGGTGATGTTGGCTACGGGGAGTTGATTAATTGTGACTGCTTTATTGGCTACATGTGTGCATCCTGAAGCATTTGTAACTGTCACAGTATAAGTGGTAGTAGCCGCAGGTGCGATAGTGATAGATGCTGTATTTTGACCGGTTGACCATAGATATGATGTACCCCCTGCTGCCGTCAATGTTGTGGTCTGTCCACTACAGATAGTGGTATTTCCGGTGATGGTGGGTACAGGGAGCTGATTCACTGTGACAGTTGTATTGGCTACATGTGTGCATCCTGAAGCATTACTGACTGTCACGGTGTAGGTAGTCAGCACAGATGGTGTCACGGTGATGGCTGCGGTAGTCTGACCGGTACTCCAAAGGTAGCCGGTACCTCCACTTGCTGTAAGGGTGGTGCTCTGACCACTGCACGTGGTGGTATTTCCGGTGACAGTGGCTACGGGGAGCTGATTCACTGTGACAGTTGTATTGGCTACATGTGTGCATCCTGAAGCATTACTGACTGTCACAGTGTATGTAGTCAGCACAGATGGTGTCACGGTGATGGCTGCAGCACTCTGACCTGTACTCCAAAGGTAGCCGGTACCTCCACTTGCTGTAAGTGTGGTGCTTTGTCCACTACAGATGGTGGTATTTCCAGTGATGGTGGGTACGGGTGGCTGATTAATTGTGACAGTTGTATTGGCTACATGTGTGCATCCTGAAGCATTACTGACTGTCACGGTGTAGGTAGTCAGCACAGATGGTGTCACGGTGATGGCTGCGGTAGTCTGACCGGTACTCCAAAGGTAGCCGGTACCACCAGCCGCTGTAAGTGTGGTGCTCTGACCACTACAGATGGTGGTATTTCCGGTGATTGTGGCTACTGGATGAGTTGGAACTGTAGTAGGTAAAGAAAATCTTTCCCCACAATTCAATTTATTGTAGACAAGTTTGTATGCGCCTGAAGCAGGAATGGTAGTCAATCCATCTAATATTTTAATATCAACCTCAGTCCAAATTCCGTTAACATTATTTAATAAATTAAAGAATATTGTTGAGTCGTTTTTAAATTTATTGTAAAAATCTGATTTCAAAGAACAATTTATTGTGTCAAAAACTAAATCAGGTGCTTTATATAGGCGGCATTCATCATACATGAAGAAAGTTTTAATGAAAGCACAATCTTCATTATTCCCAAAAGATTTACCGTGATAAGCTATCACAGTTGAATCTATAATTTCAAATTTTTCTATAATCTCGGCATAAGTTTCGCCCTTTGTCTTTGTAAATAGAATATTCCCAATAGAGTCTAATACTAATACAATGCCATTTGAAAATCCGTTACTATTATAAGTTTTACCGTTAATTAAGACTGGCTGATCAAATTCGCTTAATACAATTATTTCCTTATTTTGTGAATATTTAATATCTATTATTTCAAGTTCTGATGGCAAAGTTTTTGACATTGAATAATTATGTGATTGTACTTTAATCTTATTAGCTGTTTTATCAAGAAATGTGAGTTGATTACCAAAAGAAATTATTTTGTCATATTGTGATAGATCTTCATCATTATAAGGATTGTCAACTACCAAATTATTTAATAGAGAAATCTTTTATTGGTGTATTTACCATTTAGCTTATTTATACCTAATAATGTTACTTCTTGGTTATTAGGAACAATGTCAATTGTTTTGAAATTTCTGATTTCAACATTTTTGATAGATTGGCCTTCCTCAGTGAATATTTCCAATATTTGAGTAGAATCAGTAGGATTATTCATGATATACACATTATAAACACTATCGACTGTGATCTGATCTATTGACTTATTATAAACAAACCTATTTATTGATTTATATCCCAAAGAATCCCCATCTTTGGGCATACTCACCATAGAAAGGTATGTATTATTAATAGTATCTTTTTTTAGGTATGATAATAGAAAATCATTGTTGACTGATGAAATATCAATAATCTTATCATCACATGAGGGTAAATCTATATTGGGTTTCGCAACAATACAATTGAATACTTCATTTATAATTTCTAAGATTGTTGATGGACATTTACTTGGAATAAGCACCAGTTTTATTTGTTCTATGATGATCAAGGATTTTTTTATCTATATCACAATATTTTATATTAATATAATTATCTTCGCCTCCACAATATACACTACATGTATTTTGTTTATCGACTATTTTATTAATTGGTTTGTAGAGGAACATACAACATGGGTCTGGCAATTTGTTGCATCATCTATGTTTTTGTAAATGGACAAGTGGTTGTGCCTAGAGCATCCGCCTTATAAAAAGATCTGAAATTATTTTAACTATACTATTACATGATCTAACCTTCTCTATACGGGTTTCATAACATTTGGTTATTTTATTTGCAATACTAAAGTAGTGATCTCCTCCAGCCCATATGGCATCACGGGTTTTGGAAGCAAAAACGACCCTGAACCAATAAAATCATGATATTCATTTTCATTGACATAATATATTTCCATCGGACTAATGGTGTTATGCAATACTCTGAAGTTAGAAGGGAAAACCCAACCAAATAATGTCTTGTTGGGGTCATACGTCTTTGCACATCCTGTAGTTCCTCTATTTGTAACATCAATTGCAACTTTGTCTGGGCAAAAATCGGAACATGCTGCCCTGATTATTTCTGATTTTATAAAATTACAATTATCAGTTAAAGTAAGATAGTATGAAGCAGACCTCCAATATTCTGTCCATCTATCAGTTGAACTAACAGGTACATCAAATTGAAATTCATTATTGTTAAATCCGTGTGTGATATTCCCCATGTAACCTTATATGGTGGATTTCCTGATTTTATTTTTATTTTAATATTTAATTTATTCAAAGGAGAATTGCACCCATTTAAATTAATAATTTCAGCTTCAAAATCCAATTTGGCATTAGTCGCAGAAACTACAAAACTGGAATCAGCCCTGCACCCATTCATATCAGAAACAGTTACATAATAATTACCTGGCTGATTAACAGATATATTTTTGGTAGTTTTACCGTTGCTCCATTGATAAGCATATACCACATCCCCTCTAGGAGTGATTGAAAGATTAATATTGCCGAAGTAAATCCCGACAAAATACATTGAGGAGTTCCGTCAACTGTAATTTTGTAAGTTTTACAATAGGATTCATCACCTATCATATAGCTTTGGTTTATTATATGGCATCCGTCTGTCCATCTTAAATTGTATTGACCTGGCTTCAAGCCTTGAATACTTGGAAAATAGGACGAAAAACCATTTGGGCCTGACCACTCAACTGATATAAAAAATGATCCCGTATAAAATGAAGTTAAATTAATTCTACCATCATTAGATGTAGACGTAGTTGCATTCACAACTTCTCCAACAACATAAGGTGTTGTAGCTGATTTACACCCTTCTATTGATGAGCCAGTATCTGTTTCAAAATCCAAACAACAACAGATTGTGTATTGTCGCTCATCTATAAAACATCCTGTATCATTAAGAATAGTTATAGTATAATCACCTGGACACAGATCATAAATGTCAAACGTATTTGCGCTAAATCCGTTAGGCCCACTCCACGTGCAGGTGATAGGCTCGTCAAAAGTTGCTTCAACTTCTAAAAAGCCTCTACATGGTCTATGGCTACCACAATCCTGAACATTTGCAAAATTTGTAAGAAAGATTTGTAACTTATCGGAGCAATATTCAGACACTATCTCAAAACTTTTCTCCACTGTGCAGGGTAGTGTGGATCCTGCGGGTGTGAAAGTGATTTTACAAACATATGTTCCAGCACATAGGTCTACAATCCTTGGTGCTGTGGAGATCAGTTGATTCCCAGAAAACCATTGGTAGCTTATCGATGTACCATCGGTGTTTAGTTTTGCAGCCAATACGCCATTGCAGGAGCCGTTTTGGCAAAAACAGGTATTTCTTTTCTTTGTCAGGATGATGAGCGAGTCACCAGTAAACGGCTTCACTTCTATGCATGATGAAATCTTACAGTTATTGTTCAATGCACTCGTGACAGTATAACAAAAATTGCCAGGTGATAGATCTGTAATTGTAGAAGTATTCTGACCTGTAGACCAAAGATAAGTTACGGGCATATTGTCAAAAACAGGAGAGTGCACATTTAAGGATATAGTAGCGGTCGACCTCTGACAGTGTATGGGCTGTAATACATTTGACACAGTCAATTGCATATCCTTAACCTCATATGAAGCAGTTTTGCTACATCCTGTATACCGTTGCGTGACAGTAACAGTATGTGTACCTGCGTTGGCATTGTTTATGCCGCTATTTGTGTTACCGTTTGACCACTTGAAAGTAAAATGTTCATTTAAGGTACCTATGGTATTGCCCGTTGCAAAAAATCCTTCTACACTGGCTATTTTGATGACAGTGGTTGATCCATTGCATACCGGCTTTGTAAAACCATCATCAAAAGTGATGGTTTTGATGTTTTTTATCAAACACTTCAGTACTCGCCACCTTACTACACCCAGCTCCATCCGTCACGGTGACAGAGTAGGTACCGGGGGAGAGACTACTGATATCCTGAGTGGTGGCACCAGTGCTCCATAGGAAGGTGTAAGGTGTTGTGCCACCGGAGACGGTGGGAGTGATCGTGCCATTAGAGGATGAGCAAGAAACTGTGGACTCTAAAGTGACAGTGAGGGGTGTTAATTCAGGACTGATGGTGAAACATTTAGTTTTAGTGCACCCACCCTCATTAGGACTCCCTTGAGTAACAGTTACACAGTATTCACCAGGGTCTAAACTATATCTTTCTTGATCGGTATTCCCATCCGACCAGATATAATTTATTGGAGAATTTATTACACCAGGATCTATTGATAGTTCTATACTACCGCCATTACCGCAACTGGGTTGTGAGACGATTTCATTTATTTCTATATTGGATATTTGTGTAACAAATTCTTCTATGTGTTTACAGCCAGTACTTTTGTTAGTAATCGTTAAGTAATATTCATCATTGGTATTTACAGTGATTGAATTTGTGGTGTTTCCATCGGACCATAGCAAATCAAAATGCAAGTTCATATTGATTCCAATATCATTTATCTTCGAAATTAGACTTGTCTCAGAATTGCAAGTTCGATTGACTTGTTTTTCTATACTCATAACTTCAGTTGTAACTTCATTTTCATCCACTTCTACGCACCCTTCCGTCGTGCAGCAATCATTGATAGCTTCTATTTTGTAACAATAAGTTCCTGGATTATTTACTGTTATGGTTGCAAGATCATTATATTGAGGTAAAGCGACACCTTCACTATCAGACCATGTGATAATATAATTGGTAGGTATAAAACCAGCTCCATCGAGTTTGATCTGTGCGTTTTTACAGGAAATGTAGGTGAGTGTACTTTTGACAAGCTCAAGCAATTCGCAATCTTCTTCATTAGTTCCACTACGTCCACATATATTGAATGGCACTTTTACATGATCTTTGCCAGGTGCTATTGGCGGTACATTTGTCCATTCTGTGCCTGTATGATTAATTCTGCAAGGAATCGGCACGCTCTTACTCCCATTTTTTTCACTATTCCAATATACATCTACAATTTGATTTGAGCTTATATCTTTTCCTTTGAATGTAAAAAAGTAATAGTCGCCATTGTTGACATTTGGAGGACGGAATGTGTAGGTCCAGACTAATTTGTCACTTGTAGATTGGGTCATATTAAAGGAACTTGAAGATTCCAATTCGCTGTTATGACTGTATCCGATCTTCAACTCACTTAATACTTCACTTGTTTTTACAGTTAACTCCACTTCCGCCCCAGGTAGTGGAAAAAAAGGATTTCTTTTTTATTGAGTTTTTTAAAAACCCTGTATTTTCCTGACTTAAAGATGCTTCAATTCTTTCTAAACTATGAATTTTTCTTCCGCCATGTGACACATCAACTTTCGAAATATAAGGTTGGAAATTATCTACCTCAAATGTGCCACTTGCCGGTAAAGTTTCCATGGCACAATTTCCAGCTTCGTCACAAGATCTAATCTTTATGTTAACTTTTGTTCCATCTTGAAATTTAGCAAACAATGGCCAATTTGTAGTGTTATGATATAATACAAACTGTCTGGTGTTTAAAAATTTGTCATATGATTTCGAAAAAGGATCATTTGTTATAATATATTCAAATTTAGGAGTTTGATGTCTCGAGTTTTTTCCAAAGATTGTAGGTGCTGATGCATTTGGTGGAACATTTGAAAAATCGATTCCTGTCCAATCGAGTACCGTATTATTGTTATTATCCTGAATTGAATATTGGATCTTTAAAGGAGCAGTTCCTCCCCACTCACCAGAACCATCTGGTAGTATTCGAGCATCTTTAGTTTCGATCATTAAGTCATACTTACCAAATAGTTTTACTATATTTTGTAGATCGGTCAAGTTTCCATCGCCTTCTCTATAAAATTTAATTTTATCTATTCTAGGAAAGAACATTATCAATTGGCTGTCGATTCAGAATAGGATTGATCCAATTAAATGTTTGATCTTCCCAAGCAAACCCTGAATCAAAATTTGTAGTAGAATAAATATTAGTTGTGGCTTCCTGTAAATGTACGTGCTCATCTCCCTCTAAATATTGAAGAGTGCCAATTAAAGTGCCTGCAGGCACTTCTCTTCCTATTGGTAAAAATCTAATGTAATCATTTTGTACAACATGGATGTATCCTATCCGACCTATCGCAAAAGAATTAGAAGTGTTTCTTCTTAAGGGTCCGGTTTCTACAGCGTAAACATTTTTTCCAACTTCACTTCCAGCCCCAAAATCTAGTCCATAATGATAGCGATAGGGGCATGTGGGGCACTTTGTTGTTCTCCCTCGAGACTCACCTATAGTGCCTGTTATTTTTTGTTGCGTATTTGTTGGGTTATATGGATATTGGGCATATCCATTTTCAATAAAAAACCAGCTTGAGAGTAAATATATACTCAATATTATATTTATGGTTTTCATATTTATTTTTTAAAAATTTAACAATTAGGCTATACATTGCTATGACATCTATAGAGATAAATATCAAAAGGTTTCTATTTTTAATGATGGATTTATTTGATCTTATTCAAATCAATTTTAGGTATTTTTTCATAAAAATAACTTGACACATGTTTCTGTAAAAAATATGCCACTTTCCCTTCTTGTTAACTTTCCATAAAAGGTTTTGATTGAAAGCTTTAATAGTTTTGCCTTTTACACTATAACACAAAACTCCATTAAAAAAGGTTTTATCTTTAGGGTGATCATCAATGACAAGAGTGAATATTAAATTCTCCATTGCATTATCAATTGATTTAGAAAATATGGAATTACGAATCCAAATCGTTGCATTACCTTTTAATTGAAGGATTCCATAAAGATCGATTTTATTCAATTCTTTTGATTTAGTATTATAGATATAAAGAAATTTATTGGAATATATCAACAAAACTTCTCCTTCCTCCGAATCTATGAAACCCCAATGTTGAATTTTTTCAACTTCAAAACTATCCACGATTTGCCCATTAAAGTTGTATCTTATTATTCTATCCTTTTCATTGTACCATGTGAATAAATAAATATCTTGCTTATTAAGAAATGTTTTGCTATCATCCCATTGATGTTTTAGAGTAAGGTTTAAATTTGGCAACTCTTTTTGCCATATCAAACCTTTTTCCATCGAGTATAATGCCAATGTGTCCTTTTCAAAGGCCTCAGTTTTTGTATTAAATTTCAACACAATCTTACTCCCATCATAATTGGCTTTTATATCTTTCAAAAAGCTTTCTGACTTATCGATCTGAAATTTTAACAAACTTTTTACCGACCAGTTTGTACCCGGCCACCCAACAAGATACACCCAATCTTCTACCTAACTGAATAAATCGATCCATCTTCCAACGGCACCACTTCATCATAAAACTCATCATAGTAGTCCTGAAAAGCAGATGGAATCGATTGTTTGGCTATGATCGTGTTGCTGAAATCACGCAATTCTACATTCAAAAAATATTGATTGGACATCTTATTTTGAATTAAATCCATGTTTGTCAGATATTTTTGATTGCGAGAGACTTGAATATATCCACCTTCAGATCCACTAAAGTCAACAGTCTGTTGTTTTTGCCATCATAGAGTGGTATTTTGATTATTTGCAGTATCCTCCAGAATATAATGATCATAGACTTCGGTAATATCTACTTCTTCAAGTGGTAACATAGGTGCATTCTTAAGTAAACCCAGACCAAATTCTGTGGAAGAAATTGGATCATTCTTAGGTTCATTACCTTTAACCACACTATCCACTGTCTTTTTTTTGGTGTCAGCCTGTGTCACCACCTTGCTCCCCTTACATCCACCACACGAGATGATGATGACAGACATCAGCAATGATAAAATGATAAATTGGATTGTGTATAATCCTTTGTTTTTTCTAGTGGTTTTCATAAGGTTATGTGATTTTAAAGATTATAGATTTATTAGATACTTGAATAAAGTTTAACATTTGATTTATCAATAGGGAGGATGATATGCTTCAAACGAAAATGATAGTGTTCATATCTGACTGGATTATATGTTTACAGTTCGTACATACCTTGGATCAAAATGCATGGATGAGAAGAAGTGTTAATAGCAAGACCAATCACCCAAAATGGGAATATCAATCTATCTCAACTTGTCTTGATTTGTCTGTTTATTATCTTTCTCATCTTCCACCTATTTTACACCTTAGCAATTTCAATGTATGAATGACCAAAAACTGTGCCAAAGGAATGGAATGAATGATATGAATGACCGAATGAGTAAATGAGTAAATAAAATAAATGAGTAAATGATTGAATAATTGAATGATTGAATGATTGAATGATTGAATGATTGAATGGCGGGCAGGATTCCGCTTAAGGGGTTATGGGTTGAGCATGGCAAAACGAAAAATAACGCTAAAGCATCACTTCGCTTCGCTTGTCTGGATGATTTGAATAACTCTGATGATTTGAATGACCGAATGAATGAATGAGTGGGTCACCCTCACTATTATCCTTACCTTTGAATCGCACTTCGATGCAGGTATCCAAACTGGCAAATACACTAAATGGATACTGCCATGTCATACTATCTGAAGATCCTGCCATTTCTCTATATTCCGAAAAAGGTTGATTTGATCCTTTAAATCTGTGGGCAGCCTGCATAGATTGCATCGGTTCGGACGTACTAGCTATGATATTTAGTTGCTGCAAACTTGGCCATGTAGGAGTGCGCAGTGGGTAGTCCCATATATTATTGGAAACATAGCCATCATCAAGTGTTGCAACTGCACCTTCATTGCCGCTTCTTTCTACTTCGTAAAGTGTACCGCCATTTGCGTTAACCGTTATACGTGAAAGGTATGGTTTGAAGTTGTCGAGGGTGATATTAAAACCAGCCACTGTGTATAAAACATCCCTGACATTTGTAATAGTAGGTTTTAATATATATTTCCCATCATTATACCTAGCATTGATTGGTAGATCGGTTAGATTTTTATAATCAGTTTTATCAATTCTTGTATAAAAATCCGAGAAAAAATAATCATCGTAAATTTTGTCTGGACTACTATGGGCATAAGGATATGTTCCAGTTTGAGTCCAACTGCCATAAGGCCTATCATCCCAGTCTGAAGGAGTAATTGAAGTATTATAATTGGCACCAAGCCAAAGTTTGGACTCAATCTTAGTCTTATCAGACCCTCCATAACCTACAATGTGCTCATAATCACTACTACCATCTCTCTGAAGTAAAATATCTGCTTTATCCAAATTCATGGTGACATTAGAAAATCTATCATTTCCAACAGGTATTCCACCATTCATAGTCGCTCTAGTCTCAAAGCATTCCTGGATGTGCCTGGGTATTTAATTTTATTCCAGTATAATCTTTTGATGTCAATTCTATGCCAAAATCCTGGCTTACATGCTGAACATTTTGATTAGGATCATGTTTCTTTCCACTGTTTCTCCTTTCTAAATGCAAATGTGTAGGAAATCCTCCTGATCCACCAATAGGAGCAATGTCCCATCCTTCTTCTACCCAATTAACTGTAGAAATAGTATTGCCACAAAAACCACTTATTTTCACGGTTCTCCCTGCCTCTTCACAGAATGCCCTACATTTTTCTAAATCTATTATGGCCCATGGTATTTTTTTTGGGTCGGTTTCATCTCCTTTTTCTACTTGTTTTAGAATGAACTTTCCACTTTTGAGATAATTCCCATAGGTTGGAATTGAACTGTCAAATATATGGGTGTACCTGTAATTGCCTACTGTTATACCTTTGTATTCATCTCCGCCATTTACACTCGATACTGTGCCTCCTTTGACCGCAACAATGGCATATCCCTCATCCTCAATGTCATAAACAGTATAATCAATAGCTTGGTGAAACTTTGATCCTTTTTTTCCATGAAGGTTCCTAACCCCATAATCAGATATTACATCTTGTGTTACAAAGATAATAGTGGTATCGCCATAGTCATTTGGGACCACACCCTGATGAACATGGTCTATATCTGACCAAATCATTTTGTGCATAACTACACACGGTCGCCATTAGCAAGGCAACGATTATTTTATATTTCATTGTATTTAATTTCTATTGTGTTATTAAAAGTGTTTATTTTTCATTTACCAATAGTTTTTTCTTCCAAAGTGAATCAACATACCCATTCCATTCTTCGATGCTGTATTGATTGAATCCAAGTGAACCTTTTTTGTATATTATACCATCTTCAAATAAAAATGAACCATCATGTATAATCCTATATTTAGTATTTTCTGTACTTGCATAAGATAAAGTTATTACTTTTTTGA
>JADKEB010000009.1 GCA_016718205.1 Saprospiraceae bacterium | reverse complement strand
ACTTTTTCAAAATGGTTACTAGCATCTATAAATAAAATATCATCGGGATTTTCTCTACATTTTTTGAAAACCAAAATACAAGTAGGAATACTGGTGCCATAAAATATATTGGCTGGCAAGCCAATTACGGCATCTAAAAAGTTTTTGTTTTCTATTAAATACCTACGAATGTGTTGCTCTGCACCACCACGAAACAAAGCACCGTGAGGCAATACAATTGCCATAGTGCCATTGTCTGCCAAATGGTAAATCATGTGTTGCACAAAAGCAAAGTCGGCTTTGCTACTTGGGGCAAGTCGTCCGTATTGGCTAAAACGGTCGTCGCTTGTAAACAAAGGGTTGGCACTCCATTGAGCCGAAAATGGTGGGTTGGCTACAATGGCTTCAAAAGTTTGGTCAATGTGTTGTGGGTGTTCGAGTGTATCGTCTTGTGTTATATCAAATTGTCGGTAATGCACTCCGTGCAATATCATATTCATTCGGGCAAGGTTGTAAGTGGTTCGGTTCATTTCTTGTCCGTAAAAGTTGCTTACTTCTTTTACTTCTTTTGCCACACGCAGCAATAACGAACCCGAACCGCAAGTAGGATCATACACCGATTTTAGTTTGCTTTTTCCTGTGGTTACAATTTTTGCTATTTTAGAAACCTCTTGAGGTGTATAAAATTCTCCTGCTTTTTTTCCTGCATTACTGGCAAATTGTCCAATTAAATATTCGTATGCATCACCTAAAACGTCTAATTCGGTATGTTCCAACTTGAAATCAATTTTATCAAGGTGCGTTAGCACCTTGCAATAATTGCATTTCTAGCTTCGGGTGTTTTACCTAATTTAGAGCTGTTCAAATCCATATCCTCAAAAAGATTTTCATAATCTTCTTCGCTGTCAGTGCCCATAGTACTCAACTGAATATTGATAAGGATTTTTTGTAAGTCTTCTAAAATGAAATTGGTTTTGCTTTCGTCAAATTTGTCAACATCATCTTCATTCTCGCCTTTTCCACGTTTTGCAACTTCTGTAAATAGTTCTTCGGGTTTTAAAAAGTAGCCTAATTTCTCCAATGCCTCTTCTTTTATAGCAATGATTAGTTCTTTGCCGTTTTCGGTTGTTGGCACAATATCTCTAAACTTAATATTGTCTTGTTTCAATATTTCGTCAGCAAAAATGTTCATTTTCTCACTCAAATATTTGTAGAAAATAAACCCTAGAATATAATCCCGAAATTCGTCAGCATTCATTTTGCCACGTAGCGTATTGGCTATGTTCCAAAGTTGGGTTTCTAGTTTACTTTTATAATCTTCGCTCATATATTTCTACTGTTATAAATTGAGTAGCAAATTTACAATTTTTAAATGGGTTGTTTGCTACTATGTTGTTTCAAAATTCCCTTTGTCCACTTGTAGGGTGGTGGGTGGGCTTGGTGTTGGGGTAAAATTAAATGTGGTGCAAAAGCGTTGGCTTTGTGCGTTGGCTTGCACCTCTTTTAATTTTACGAAGCGTTGGCTTTCTGTCGTTTTTTGTCGGATTGTCAATGTTCGTAGGGTGTCTCTTGGGGTTGCAGGTAACGTTTTGCAGCTTGCAGAAGTGGCGGATTTTTAGCACCAAAGTTACTAAAAATTCCTGAACTTTCAACAAGCACGAAAGTTTCTAAAAAAGCACTTAACCCGCCATTTCTGCAAACTGCTGTTATGCCTTCGCCCTTCATTTACTATTCTATTTAGCTGTTTTATTTCTCGATTTTTTCTCCAGTCCCAAGGTGCTGTCGGGTTTGGTTCGCTCCAAATTCCAATTTGATTTTTTCTAGCATTTATTTCTAGGTCAGCATATTCTTGACTGTCAGAATATTTTTTAAAATGCCAAGCTAAACCGTTACTTACCAATTCCTTATTTATGTTTGTACCATTAACTAATATTACTTCTGCAATTAATCGTTTATTTCTGTCATACTTGTTGTTGTGATTTAGCAAAACATTTTTCCCAAAGCATAAATCAGAAGCAAATTGTTTTGCCTTTGTGCCATATGGCTGTTTTTTCTCTGGGCAGTCTATATGTTCTAATCTAATAACTTGTTCTTTTCCGTCAATTAAAACGACAAATGTATCTCCGTCTTTAATACCAATTACTTTATATCCGTTTGTTTCGTCAGTGTTTTCGGTTGTAATAGTTGTCGCCTTGAAACGATTATATTTTTTGCTTTCAGGATGGTTGCAACCAAGTAAAAGGAATAGACATATTATGTATAAATTTCTAATCATTTAAATATAATTTGACTATTTACATTGTCAATTTCGATGCTTCCAAATCTTTCTAAAACTGTCTGCCCTAATAAAAGAGGTGCGTTCACATTGTCAATTACTAATGCTTCAACATTTTCTAAAATCATATCTCCAATTTTTACTTCTCGCAAATTGACTTTTGTGCCTTCTGAAATTTTTCCTGTCGCATCTTGAAAATATTCAGTATTTAAAATGTCTTCTTTATTCAAAGTTCCTTGTCTATACAAAACAGTTGCTTCGGCTGGGGATATACAAATACTACTTGCACCCGTGTCAAAAATAAATCGAAGTCTGATTCCATTAATTTCTATCCATACATATCGAACACCATTTTCCATTTCCATTTCCAATACATTTCGATTTGAAAGTGAATTATTATTTTGGGTTTCAGATTGAACTGAATTTACATTGATTTCATCATTTTGCGGATTGTATTCCTTTTTACTTCCTTGATTTCGTTCATACTTCTTACCCTCGGGGTGATTACAACTTAAAAGCTGATAGAAATAATTAATATACAAAGTTGTCTAGTCATAATTATTTCTTGTAAGATGGTATTTGTCTTAAAGTATCTTTAGCAAAGTAGTATATTCCATTCTTTTCTTCAAAGCATTGCTTGTTTCGTTCTAAAAGATCCTTAGTATAAATTGCTTCTTGACCAATATAAATCTTCCCTATTTCAGATGGATTTTTATTGAATATTAATTTTACTACTTCATCCAACTTCATATTGGGTTTTAAACTTTTTGCTACAATTCTATAATCATTTTCATTTAGTGTCGAATTTGATTTTGGGTTTAAATCTTCAATTTTTGTTACATTAATAGGTTTTTGTTCTTGTGGAACAGTATTTACTTGTTCTTGATTTTGAATTACTTCTGTATCATTTCTGAATTCGATTTAAAAACAAAAAGTAAACCCAAGTAACAATGAGTAAAAAGCTAAAACTAATGTTGCAACTTTATATATGTCGATTTTATAACCTTTTTCTTCTAATTCTTCTCTTTCTTCTCTTCTTCTATGACCGCTTCTTTGCTCAAATTCTTGACGTTGGTGTTCAGTTTGTAAATTTCCTTTAGGCTTTGGTTTTGCAATTGTGGTTGTATAATTAGGTCTTTTTAAGTCACTAATTCCATTGTTAAAGAGGATTTTGTTATTATTATGGATTTGTTTTACTTCCTCTAATTTTCCGTTATTGTGACTTAATTGATTAATTAAACCATTAGTTTTATTCAAAAAGTCATCATAAAACTGTCCAATTTTATTGATGTCCTCTTTAGATTCTTTCAGCTTTCTCTCGTTTTCAAGATGAGTTCTTTCGCTTTGCTCAATTTGATTTTTAAACTCTTGAATTGTTTGGTTTTTATCTTCGCTAATTCTTTGAACTTCTCTTTTAAATTCTGAAATTGATTGTTCCCTTTTGCGTTTTCTTTCCTCGATTAAATTGTTTATTTCTCTCTCAAAATCTCTTTTTTCGCCTACATTTTGTATCAATTTAAAGATTCCTTTTTGATGAACAAATTCAGCAACCTCTTTATTGTCTGTAAAATAAATTGTATCATAAATATTCAATAAATCAATAGACTTCTTAAAATTTTGTTGTAATGTGTTTTCGTCTATCTCTGAAAATACAACTAGTTCTTTATTTGTATTTTTACTAAAAGTTATTTTTTCTATATCCTTTAAGTGATAATTAATTTTATCAAAATCTTTCGGTTTACAATCTTTTACATCAAAATCTTTAGAGTGTTTAACTTTTATCGTTTCATCATTTACATTTTTATCAATTAAGTTTTGATGAAATTCCTTTAAGATTTTTATAGTTATATTTTCATCTGAAATTTTATCAACATATAAAATACTTGAACCAATAAATGAACCTCCCCTCGATGAAGTTGCTTCTTAGCAAAAGTATATATTGAATATGACAAAATGTTTGAACTTTCAATACTTTCTTTTCTTATTGAATATACAGTACTTTGCGGAAATATTTTAATTCCTCCTCTTATATCAAATGCTCTAATTCCTTTAATAAGAGAACCGGAGAAGAAAGTTTGAGTAAATCCATTAGGACTACCAAAAGTGCCAAATGCAATCAAATTAATATTTTTCATTATTTTCAAAAACTAAATTTTATGCGTTCCCAAAATGTTCCTTCATAATCCAATGGATAACCTGCAATACTTTCATATAACCATTTTGAAAGTTTTTGTGCTCTATCTAAATTAAGCAATGTAACCCTATTTGTGTCTTCGTTCAACTCTCCTATGGTGTAGAATGTTTTCGCTAAACCATAGGTGTCCATTGCCGTAGATGCCATAGGAAGTCTTTCGCTTATAAAATTTTCTAATTCTGTTGTATCCTCAATATTTGTACTTCCAGATTTATCCCATTTTGATATTACAAGAATAATATTTACTGATTTTAACCTTTTCTCATACCTTTCAAGTTTATTTAGGAAAGTATTAATTAATATATCGTCCTTGTGTGCATTTTCATAACTTGTAACGATAATAAAAGTTAGTGGTAAATTTGCAGTTAAATAGGTTTCTATACTGCTGTGATAATTACCACCTCGCTTTATTTCATTATGGTTCTCTCCTGATGTTTCTAAAAACGTTAGGTTTATAGGATTTATTTTTTGACTTATTGTTAGGTTCAAATACTAAATCCAATCGAGTAACCTTATCTTTTACAGTACTATCTGGTAATATCCCTTTACTTATATTTTCAAAAAAATCATATAATAATATTTCTGCTTCGGCAGTATTAGGAGTGCCTATTTTAGGTCTAATTACACCGGCTTGTGAACGTAAATAATATAGCATTGTTGCTAAAATAACTGATTTTCCAGATGATGCTGTTCCGAAAAAAAAACACAAAATTACTGTCTTTATTTTTGATTTCGGCAGAATTACCTTTTGAAATAGGAACAAAATCATCATTAATTGAATCATTTTTTGATTCAAAAGATAATGGTTTTAATTCGCTATTACCGTCAAAAGATAAGGGTTTTAAAGGTTCATTTTCTAATTCCATAATTAAATTATTGTTTTACCAGTACGTTTATTTGTAATTACACTTCCATTGCTCATATTTCTTGGGTCGGCTGGCATCAATAAAATGATAATTAAAATCCCAAAATCAAGCAAAATACAACCTGCTAAAACCACAAACGCAAACATTCCAAAATGTTTTATTGCGTGGTCAAAAGCATATCCAATTTTACCAACTTCTTGGGTTTTTGACAGACTTGGCGTAAATGTAAATTTGTCTGCTCCTAAAATAGTAGTTGCTCGATTCCCTAACTTATTGTATTCGGTCAATGCTTTATCTATTTGCCCTTGAGCCATATCGTCAATTTCATTTTGAGAAAGAAGTAAAAGACTTTGTATATCTTTATTCCATTTAAGAACTGCATTATTAATGTCGGTCATTAAGTTCTTTTCTTCGGGCGACAAGTTGTAAACCATCTCCACAATTTGCTCTTCCATTCTGTCAGCTAAATCTTGATAACCTGATGGAGTTTGATTAATTGGTGTGAGTGGTGTAATCTTTTTGCCAATTAGCTTTTCTATTCTTCCTATTATTTGTCTTGCTTCTACACCAATGCCTGTATTTTTGGGGTCTGTAATTTGAATTTTTAGTAAGTTTATTTCACTTCGTATTGCTTGACGTGTTTTTTGGTCTGCTACGGAATAATTTAGTTTTGCTTCAACATCTGTTTCAAGTTCATTAAATTTCTCATTTATGTCTCTTAATTCAGTCGTGTATATGTCTGTTCTCATAAACCTTGTATATAAGGCATTGAAATTGGCGACAAAGCAAAAATCGGCAACGAAGAAATATATCCAATTTAAACCAGTTGTTGAATTTCCTTTTAAACGATTTAGTCTAATTTGCCAAAGTAAAAAAAGGAGAATTAAAGACAGCACTAAAGCTATAATGACTGAACTTCCTCCAAAAATTTGGTCTAAGCCTAACCAAGTTTGGTAAAAGCTGACACTAATAAGTAGCACAGCAAGGAATGCCAAAAATAGGTCCGTTACTGTAAATAATTGTTTCTTCATTTTTCTGTTATTTATTTAATTGTTAATTGTTTTGCGGTTTCAAATATCTGAATTTCTGTGTCATAATTAACACAATGTCTCTTTTTGTTAGTTGTTGGTTTCAAAATTTTGTTCTTCATTCGTCTGTTCATTTTTAGTACTGTCGTCTTTTAGGGTGAGGCATAACGTTTTGCAGCTTGGCGATGTGGCGGATTAAGGAAGCCTAAACTTTCGGTTAAACACTGAACTTTGCAAGTACAAAACCAACTTTAAATTAAGCCCAAAACCCACATTTTTGCAAACTGCTGTTGTGAGCAGTTTTTATTTTAATTGTTGTATATTTCAAGCGTTTTTTTAATTATACTTTTCTCTTTTGAAGAAATTGTTCTATCATTATGATATTGTCTACCTTCATATCTTACTTTTGCATCTTTTGAATTTACAAGCTTTTCTAAAATTAATAATTCATTTTCTTCAACAGATAAATCTAACCATTCCCAAATGTCAGAATTATTATCTCTTTCCCAATTACCTGTAACAGTATATTTTTCACCATCAATCATTAAAATTGCTCTTTCAATAAATAACCAATCATCAGAAGTATATTGAAATTTTAATCTCAACCAATATTGATTTTCTTTTTTACCAATATATGGATATATAAAATTGACATTAGAATAATATGGTGTTCTCGGATCTCTATAAAAAGCACTTCCTTCAAATTCATCTTCGTTTTTCTTAAAACTTTTTAGTTCTTTTTCTCCTTTTCTCTATTTTAGTTTTTACTAATTCAATACTATCTTTTTGAGCTTGAGTTAAATTATCTTCTTTTATTTCTTGAGTATTCTCAAGAGTTTCTTGTTGTTATGTTTTCATCGTCTTCACTACCAAAAGCGATAAAAACAAAAAAGGCAAGTGTAAAAATTGAGATAATTTGTTGAACATTTTTTTTCATAAGTTTTGAGTTTTAAAATTAAATGAATGTTTGAATAGTATAAATGGCAATAATAAGCCAAAAAAATAAAATGCTAAATCTAAAATGTCAAATGTTCCATTAATGTATTTTGTCATTTGACCTAATTCTGAAATTATTGCAGAAGTTGGAATAATGAAAATCCAAAATATATTTTTTAAAGTTACTTTATTATTCCATATGTAAAACATTAGACAAGTGTATGAAAAAATCCAAAGTCCATCTGGTAATGAATATAAGAACCAATTTGGAAATAAAACATTGTAATTCATTGTAATCTTTCTCATAGAATTTATTAAATCATCAATGCCAATAAATTCAAACCAACGAAACATTTTAAGATTATATGAACGAAATGAAACATAAATTAAACCTCCAAATATTAGAGTAAATAAATGACAGATTAATAATATTTTTTTCATTCTTAAAATTTTATAAATGCAAAGAAATAACATTTATTTATTTATTCATTACGGTTTCCCGTAATACGCTCACAAAATTGCTCACAACGGAAAAGCATTGGCGAAGGCGGGGCTTAAAAGCACAAATGTTGAATTTAGCACTTCTGTTTATAGAAAGCACAAATGCTTAAATTAGCACTTCTGCCCCGCTTTTCAATGCAATGTTGCAGATGTTGTTATTTTTCATCGTCAGGTACGTCATACTTATTACAAGACAAGGTATTAAGATTAACGTATCTTGAATTTTTCCAAAATGGATTAAATTTAGTACCAAATAAGTTAAGAGAGAAATGCACATTGAAACAAAACCACTTTTCGCATCTGATATATTTCTGAACATTGCAAATACAAATGGTGAAAAAACTACAATACTTTGAGTAATTAGTAGCCCAACCAAAAAATTTATAACACTACTAAAACCAATAATGAAACAACTGTTGCTAATAAAGCTATAAAACTAATAATAACCCTAATTGATAGTAACTTATTTTTTCTGACAATTTGGAAACTTTGCTATTTAATGGTTCAATTAAATCATTGAAGATTACCGTAGAACAAGATAAAGTAAAGTATCAACTGTTGATAATGATGCCGATATTATTCCAATGAAAAGTAATGAAGAAATATAAAATGGAAAATTATTCAGGAAAAAATTAAATATTGTGCTTAACTCGTAAGACTTTACTCCATACTTGCCTAAGTATAAGCCTATTAAAACAGGGACTACACCGTAAATTAAGTACAATGGAATACAATATAGAATACCCTTTTTAGCACTTGCTTCATTTTTAGAAGCTAAAATTCTTGTTGATGTGGATAATCCGACTATAAAATTTGTAGTGTAAAGTACAATAAGTGATATGTTTTTAGATATAGAAATGTCATCTACTTTTAAAAAAGGTGTTATTTTAAAATCAATAATCGGATATGATATGAAAAGAATAAAAAGTATTATTGCCAAACCAAAAACTATTGTAAATATTTGTATAAAATCTGTTATTACATCAGCCCAAAGTCCGCCTAAATATGAATAAATTAATGTTACTGTTGTTGCAATTATTAAGGCAGTAACAAATGATGATGAAATGAGTATTTGTATTATAGATGCAGATGCAGTTAGGTTTATTGCAATAATCCCAATATTTGGTATAACTAAGAAAAGTGAAGATAAGTATTTTGCTAAGTTATCGTATTTCTTACCGATATATTCTGGAACCGTTCTTGCGTTAGTTCTTCTAATATGGTGCAATAAAAAGCCAAAAAACTAACTTGGTATCATTAACCAAACATACCAAACACTTTGGAATGAATTATTTTGAGCCGCATCTTGCACAATCCCAATTGATGCACCTGCACCAATATCATTAGCTGCTAATGATGCAGTAATCAAAAACCAAGAAATATTTCGACCACCTAATACATAATCATCTATATTCTTTATGGATTTTTTGATAAAGAAACCAACAAAAAGTAAAATAGAAACATATATAATGACGATAATTAATGTTAAATTCATAACAATTCTATTTATTTATTGAAAGGTGGCTTTTGAAAAAATTAGATAATAAATCTAAATCTGTTGTGTTATGTGCTGAGTTTATAACTAATCTTGTAATTAGTGGGCTATTTTGAATGGATAAGGAAATGAAGATAAAATTATATTTTCTTGATAAGCTAATTTTCCTATAAAATCATTTTCAAAAGTTACAACTGGAAAGAATTTTATTTACTTGAAAGTTATCGTTTTCCGATATTTATGTTGAAATAATTAATATTAAAACGTAATTTTAAATAATTTATTTCTCAAATTGT
Organism: Saprospiraceae bacterium; assembly: GCA_016718205.1. Lineage (GTDB taxonomy): Bacteria > Bacteroidota > Bacteroidia > Chitinophagales > Saprospiraceae > OLB9. The sequence goes on along the minus strand of JADKEB010000009.1, from coordinate 21,584 downwards.
AAGCATTCAGATAAGCATACAGATAGGCTGGAATTATTGGCGAACTTGATGTATAATAAGTTGATTTTCTTAGTTCTGAAATTATTGCAACCTTACCTAAAATAATACCTCCTGTTATTCCTAATGCTTTTCCTAATGATGCAGTTATTAGAAAGTTAATATTTTTCATAGATACATATTTTTCTACGTTTTCAATAACTCCTTTGCCATTTGTGCCATACTCTAATGCCGACTGTCGTCAATTACCAAAGTAATGTTAATTTTATGTTTAATTTTATCTATCCAATCAAAATCATAAACTTCGCCATAACGAGTTTAATGAATTTGCAAAAATTACATTATTTCTTCCTTCATTAAGATTTAATTTAGTAATAATTTGTTCAATCCAAGTATTATGAGATATATTATTTGTACTAATGACCAAGCCCGACCAAAGTGCAGGATGAGCTTCTGGCGATATAAATATATTGTATTTCAAAGATGTAAAATACTCAATTAATAACTTACCTGCTAAAATCCTGAAGAAAGACTTATGCAATCTTCTGCTAAAAATCAGTAGCAAATTGTTTTTTTCAAATTGGTGATAAATTTCAAAACGAACATTTGAAATTCTTGACATTGGGTGATTTGAGCCAAATTTATCAATGCCTTCTTTTAGTATTTTATGAAACTCCTCATTACTTGATAAGCCCAAATAAGATGTTCCTGAAAAGAATAGGTATTCTTTTCCTCGTGCTCCAAACTACGGCTAATTATATCTTCGGAAAATGTTAGCATAATATCTTTTCATATGAAATATAGTTTTCGTATTGATGTTGAGAAGGTGGATTGCTTATCAAATAAATACCACTAACTTCCTCCAATTCTGAATTAAGATATTTTGCCAATACTTGGGTGAATACCCCAATTTACGTTATTTATATGGTGCGAAGTTTCTTGAATATTATACTCATTAAAGTAATCAATCATTCTTTTAGATATACTCCTTGCCTTTTACCACCCAAAGTAGGTAAGTTAGTTATGATATTCGTTGGCAATAAACTTACAAAAACAGAAGGATATAGTTTGTTTATCTTTAATTGTGTCAATATTTCCTGTTTCGTAAGGTTTATTTTTATTAATTCGTTTGAAAAAAAACTCTCCTGAAATTTTAAAGGAAATAGTTTTTTATCTTGTTCGTACCAAAACAAAAAACTACCTTTATCATTGTTCCAACAAGTTGGCACATCGAATAAATAATTGTATGTTTTAGTATAATTATTGAAAATAAAATTTTCTATTACAATATCCTCTTTTTCTATAAGCAAATTGAGGAATTTGGTGCAATATCTTCAAGAGATAAAAAGATTATTTTAGGGGAATATTCACTTTCGCTTACAAGTTCATTGTATAATTTCCTATTAATTTGACAAATTTGTTGGAAGTAAGGCTTTTGATTATCACGCAAAAATCGCAAATATAATGTACGTATTTTGATTGATTATAATTAAAATTTTTCTGTGGTAATCTATCCTCTGCTACATTTGGTTGGATTAAAGGGAAAAGATTTTGCAAACCTTATTTTCCCACAAAGGAATTTTATCTATCTGCGACAAAGTACGATTATAAAAGAAACCTCTTGGATAATCAGCATTGTCCAATGGAACAAGAGAACCCGAAAGCACAATAAAATATTTTCTTTTGTTAGTAGAATAATTTGCAAATCCTTTTCCAATCGTCAATATATTACTTGCAGTATTATACGAATTTGGAAAGGTGCAATGCTCTTCAACACTTGTAATTACCAAGTCGTCAAGCGAAATATTTTCGCCTGAAACCTCATTAATTATTTCAAATAGTAATGAGGTAGTAAGTATTTACTTTAACACTTTAACATTTTATCAAGTGTGATTTGAATATGTTGCTTTATCGTCATATTAAAATCTATTGTTTTGGTGAATAGTAAAGAAATTTTTTTTGCTAACAAACTCATAGGGTCCAATATAATTAACGCCAAGATGACTGAGAGGTTGATCAAAGATAGTTCCGTACAAGCAACAACTACATTACCTACTTGTAATTGCTACTACATCTTCAAAATTCGGACTACCCACACTCATTTACAAAACCTTCTTTCTTAATTGTATTGACAATTTCTACTACTTTATCAAAATTAGTAGAAATTTCACTTTGCAGATTGAGTTTAGTTTTCTGTATGGTGAAATACTTGAAAAGTCCATAACTTTGGTATGGAAATAAAACCTACTTCGTTTATTCTATTTTTATCAGGTGTTCGATTTGTTGTATCAACAAGAGAAACAAATTGAAAACTGAAATTATTAGTTTCTATTTTATTCTGAAAAAAATAAAATAAATATTAACGATAGGCATAAAACATCGACTTTACCATTCATCAACTCTAAACTCACTTTTAAAGCTTCCATAATTCGATGTTGATTTTTTCAAAATCCATACTCAACCTAATTGGGGAATAGAGTGAATTATAAATTCTGGTGCTTGTAAATCACCAAGATATAATTTACCTAAATCGTTTCTTACATCATCAAGTATCATTTTCCATAAGTGCATACCTGCCTCAGCTGCGAACCTGTTATTATTCAATTCAGAAATTTTTTTCATTAAAATTACTTTTTCTTAAACAACCAATACACGATTGCCGAAAAAACTACAAAAATTGTTGGAATAACTGTCCAAAGCGTACTCTACTGAAATAAACTTGCAAACAGCTCATAAGTATCTTTTGCAATGCTAATTGAGTAAGTATCCCTATTGCAGAGAGCAATAAAGAAATTTTAATTTGATTGTCTTGATTTTCGACATCACTATTTCTTTCTAAATGTTGCCTGACAATTTCATATTTTTCGTTCAATAACCATAATTTGCCTATTACTCTGTATGATTTGTTTAAATAGAAACTGTTGCTTATATCAAGTCGCCAAAAAATATCGATAAATTTGCCGAATTCTTTTTGAATTGTTTTAAAAGAGTTAATACTCTTAATATTATCATCTGAAACATTTACTAATATATTTGAAGTATATTCTAAGTATGCCCTCTGATAAAGTACCGTAAGCACTACAATTCTTAATGAAACAGATTGTTTAAAGTTTTCAGAATTCTTTTTGTAACACCTTACAAAAAAGTTTGTCATCAAAGATTACAAGTTTGTTTTTATCTCTTACAGGTGAAATAACTATTAAGGGTTGTTTCATTCACAAGTGTTTGTAATAAACCCAAAGTATAATTTTCTAAATTAGGAAAAGTTTTATCCTCAAAGCCTAAATGTGTAAAAATACATTTTTTCCTCAATAGTTAAATCTTTCACAAGATTTTCAATTGTTAGCAAATCATCTGATTGATTATCTTCAAAAACCTTCAACAGGTGTGTTTATGAAATAAAAATCATCTCCATCACTTTTATAGTCACCTTTCAATTTGGTAACTTTTGAAGAATTATAGACCTATAAAAATTTTTACAATCTTTTTTTGGCTTCTTTAATAGCCTTCAATTTTTCACTCAAATCAGAACAGACTTTCTTTTCAAATATTATTACGTTCTTGTTAAGAATATTAAATGTATATAGAAATATTTCAGCACCTGTGTACTTTATTTTACACAATGCTTTTTTATCATATTCCTCTTTCCATAGGTTAAGGAAATTATGTGATAAGGGAAGAGCTTCTTGAATTGAAGATTTACCACTTGATGCAAATAAGTCTTGAATATCTTTATGAACCTCAAACTCGTTTGTTATTTTCTCAAGATTTAGCCATTGACAAACATTCACTTCCAAAATCTTGAAAGAAAAATGTAAATCGAGATATTTCAAAGATAGGATTAGATGCCATACTTATATAAGGTTTTTTAAAAGTGAAATTTACTTTTAGTTAGTTTTTTGACTGCCGAAACGATATTTTCGCTTGCCAAACTAACTTCTTCTTCGGTATTGAACCTGCCTATACAAATACGCATAGTTCCGATAGCCTCTTGTGGCGTTAAACCAATGGCTTTAAGTACATAACTATAACTCAAACTACCTGATGAGCAAGCTGAACCTCTGCTGTAACAAACATTAGGTATGAAAATTGCAGTTCACCTGTGTCTATGCCCTCAAATACCAAACTAAGCCCGCCAATTGCCTTTTTTCAATAGGTGAGCCATTTAGCTTTACAGCTATTTCACTTGTCAAGTTTTTAAGAAATTTTCGGATAACCATTTGATACGAGTTAAGTTCCACGTCTGAATTAACTATACTATGGGATATTTCAGTCGCCTTGCCAATTCCCAATCAAGGGCAAAGGTAATGTGCCACTACGAAAGTTATTTTCTTGTCCGCCACCGTGTAAAAGAGAGGTCCTCTACCAAATGCTTGATATCCTCTCTAATGTAAACAGCCCCAATTCCTTTTGTACCATAAAATTTATGAGAGGATAAAGTAAGAAAAATCAATTTTACGTTTACCATCTATCTTCAACTTCCCAGCAGCTTGTGCAGCATCAACGTGAAATAAAACATTCTTTTCACGACAAAGGCTTCTATTTGCTCAATATCGTTTATATGTGAATTTCATTATTCACGTACATTACAGATAGAGTTTTTGTGCTTTCCGTAATCGAGGCTTTAATTTCTCAATACCACCATTAGCCCTTCAATATTGACAGCCAAGTGAGATATGAAACATTGTTTTTGCGTTTCAAAATTCTGCACTTTCAAGTACACATTTATGCTCAATATTTGAGGTTATAATATGGTCGTTAGCTTGTACCCTTAATCCTTTCAAAATCATATTATTTCCTTCGGTTGCTCCAAGTAAAGTAAATTTCTTTGGGTAAGGAATTTATGACACTTGCCACTCTTTTCCTTGCAACAAAACAGCTTCTTCCGCTTTCCAAGAAAATAAATGACTATTAGAAGATGGATTACCATAATTTGATAAAATAGGGAATCATTTCCTCTACAACAATCGGGTCTGTAGCTGTTGTTGCGTTATTGTCAAATAAATCATAGAGTTCAATTTCATAGCAATTTTAGTTTCTTGTTGTATTCTCTCAATTTATATTCATTCAAATATCGGGGCGTATTCCTAAAATGGAAATAAATCTATTTGCCGTTGGGTAAAATACCTTTTGGAAAATAGTCTGTCATTACTTGAACATAATTTAGCGAAATACCATCTATGTGTTGTATCAATTCTTGAATAGTAAAACATAAGTTGAAAACTGAACTTCAAAATTAGTAACACCATTTTCAAATGCCTCCATTTCGCGGTAACATCTTGATTATCAATGACTTCTTTACGCCATTGATAACCTTTCAAAATTTCGTTTTGTTAGGTATCCACTCTGCAATAACTGAACTTTCAGCTTTATACCAATCTGATGTTTCAGAAACATAATATAAGTATGGGCTGTGGTCATAGATATTACACCTCTTTCCGACAGGTGAAGTTTTGCATTTTCAAGAATTTTATTCGGTTTTCGCTTGTTTCAATATGTTTCAATAAAGAATTGCTAATAACAATCAAATCAAATTTTTCCTGACTTTGAAATCCAAAATATCTCCTTGATTTTTACGTTTAATGAAGGATGCTTGGTTTTTGCTTTCAATATCATTTCATCACTAATATCAATACCTGTAATATTCTCTACTCCTTCTTGAATAAAAGTAGGAAATAATCTACCGCTACCACATCCTAATTCGAGGATATTTTTTTGGCTTAGTAGCACGAATTAATGCGGCATAGTATGACAAATCGGCTCTGAATTGTGAAAATTATCTTTTCGTAAAATGTAATAGCTACATTGCTACTCTTTGAATTTGATTATTCATAAATTGAAATTGATTTTGAGTTTTCAGAATAAGTATCAACTATATTCACGGTAGATTGCGGTTCAATCCAATAAATATTATGAATATTTACGGAAAGGCTTGGGCTATTTTTTTGTAATTCTTGAAAATAAACCTTAAAAAATGCCTCTGTGCCTAAATTTACCCTACTTCTATCATAAGAAGGAATTACATAATAGATATTGATTTTTTTTGATTTATTTAAAAAGGTTGAAACAACTTTGTAGTAAAGTGTGGCAATAATTAGAGGACATTTATTAACCGCATTAAAGTATGGGCTTGTTTCCTCTTTTCTCAACTCTATAATTGAACCATCAAATGCTTTACAACTAAATTGAGTTGTTCCATTATTCTCAGTAATTACCAATTCGTTAGATAACCCTTTTTCGTGAAATTTTCTAATGGTTTTTGAGGCGTAGTTATAGATGCTTTTTTCCCAAATTACATCTAATTTATTGAAACTCTGTTTGAATTGGAAAGGAACAAAGTTATCCTTATCAAGACAGTACATAAAGTAATCCATTGCAAAAATAATATCGTTTTTATACCCGTTGTTTACATATTGTTTTGATGCCTGAAAAATATAGTACAAAGCGGATAGTTTCATTCCTGTGTTGTTTCTTAAAATCTCAACCTTTGGTTGAATTTCATTGATAACATAGTTCGACAATTCTTTCAAATAACCCATTTGAATAATTGTTTGCAACCTCTCCTTAATTTTGTCAGAAACCAAAAAATTTCACTTGGAAGAATTTTGTCTAAATCAATTTCTCCTTGTGATGCAATTTTAGCATTAACGGTTAAATCAAGTTCACAAGCCCCAATACTGCAAAAGTTTGAAAATCTTATATCGTTGATGAAACTCAACAATGTACTTTGCTGGGGTACTTGCTGTTTTAGGTTAGCAACAAAATTTAAAGAGTTTTCTGCAAACTCACTTGGTAGGTTCGGAAAGTTGTAATGACCACCTATAAATGTTAAATTCGTCTTTCGAAGTAGTCTGTATTTTTATCTCCATTCTTTGTATGGTTTCGTTTTTTACAATATCTGACAACGGTCAAGTATAAGCGTAGTGCGGGTTTTCGGAGCAATACACTGTCCGCCAACACGAACTTTGATAGATGGCAAAATACTAAATTTTAGCCACTTCGCCCGCATTACGCTTATACAATGTTGGCGGTAGTTTATTTATTCAATTCTCCTTAATACCCCCTTTAATTTTGCTTCAACTCCAAGATTATCAAAAAGTTTTTCAGTCAATGTTAATGTCTTCTTGAAAGCTGTTTTAATATCTGTCGGATCTAATTCTGATGTTGTCTGCTGAAATAACGAATACCAATCTGGATCTATGTCTTTTTCCAAGCTTTTTGTTGGACTTTCCCAATGTTTGGTTTGGTATGTTTCAATTCTTATTAACCAAAGTAAATATTTTTGAACATTTGATAAGCTTTGGTAAGCGTGAGCAAATTCCTGTCGTTTAATTAAGTTGCTTGTTGTAAGTAAAACATTCAACAATGATTGGCTCAACCACAGGATATTTTCATTTGTTGTTCGATCAGGTACTTTAGTTTTTATTTCTTTGAGCGTGTTAGTCAATAAATCTTCTTTATCTACTAAAATCATCTTGTCAAAGTCGCTAAACTCTACCAAACCGTCCCACGATTTGATAACTTCCATTTGGTCGTTTGTCAAAAAATGAAACTCCCCCCTTATCATATTTTCAAAAATGGCAACTTCACTTCCAAACTCGTTGGTAAAATATAATGCCAAAGGATGAATTTGGCTTACCCAATTTTCAGCGGAAAATTTTTCTTTATCCTTCAAGAAGATGTAGAATTCAATATCTGAATATTTGTCCCCTTCATTTTGGACGTCCAGCACTGGCGACGGACGCAGCGATAGCAAGTCTGTCCGTACAGTGCATTGTTATCTCGGGTTATTTTTTAAACTCATCCTTTGTTCCATAAAACTCATACAGTTCTCTAGTCAACGCTAATTTGCTGTTCTTCTCATATGTAGGTGTTTTTATAAGCATCATTGAAATCGCTCCTTGTACACCAATGTATTTTTCTTTATCGTTAAGATCTTGCTGATTGTTTGTTATCATTTCTATCATTTCAAGTGCTTCTGATCTTCCACTTTTTTCTACTTTTTTTAGTTTCGGCATTTTTACCAAAATTAACGCTTTATTGCCTTGAATTTTAGTCAAATATTCAAAGTTTGAAGGATTGATTTCTTCAGTTACCACTTGATCAAATATTTGTTTAATTTTAAATGATATCGAGTCGCTTTCCATCGTTGGTGAAGAAGACATCATACTCAGATCGTTATTCAACATCATACTTCTCGGATCTTCTTCTGCTGTAATGCCAATGATTGTTATCAATGCAATTAAACTTCCTATAATACCTAAACCTAACCAATGCCAAAATGGTCTTTTTGCTTTTGATTTGTTCTCTTGATAAAGTTGTATTAATTTATCAGAAAAATCCTTTTGTTCAATTGTTCGCTTACAATGGGTACACTCTGCAATGGCTTTTTTACTTGTCGGAAATATAGGTATCCAAAAAATATGTGCATATTTACCAAAAACAGAAATTCTTTGAGTGCTTTCCAACTCACAATATTCACATTTTGATTTTGGCACATCAAAGCTTCCAATATTACTTGCCTTTGTTCCGAAAATAATCATTTGTTTAAATTTTATTTGTAAAATAATTTTGTTTTGTTCTTAATCTGAGATAACTTCTTATCAGACAAACAAAAATTCTAGCAACTTTCGGTTTTTCTGAAAATAAATAATTTTTAGATGCAAAAGTAATTAAAGTCATCTCCCTTCTTTGTTCGTAAGCTCAAATATATGTCAACTTTCTAAAATGTCCAAATCTATATTTTCATCCTATTCACAAATTTAATTGATCCTATTCAATTTTCTTTATATTTCCCGTTATATTATGGCCTAGATTGTATTTATTTAGAATATAATTTTGATCTCGACCATTTTTTTCTTTTGTTAGCCTATTTTATTCTTTTTTGTAATCCTTCATAGATATCAAAATATATTTCCACCACTTCACTACACAATAATCCTACTTCACTACAATCCATCATTATCATCTTAGCACATCGATCTACCTTTGGGCTATTGATTCAAAAAAACCAAAAAATAATGTTTGATAAAAAAATGTTTTTAGTTAGATCTTTTGTTTTTACGCTTTGTCTTTTGACGGTTTCTGTTTCGTACGGCCAGTTTGACAAACTTAAAAAGTCTGTCAGTAAAGCCAGTTCTGATATTTCCAAAGTGACTTCATCTGAATATGGCAAAAAAGCAACGAATGCTGTCACGCCAAAAGCTTCTGAAAAATCATCCAGTAACTCTGTCGCTGAAACACCAAAAGTAAGTGATCAAAACAACTACTACATCAGCCCTACGGGCAAAGGAAAAGAAGCGTCTAAATCTGCTCCTGCCAAAGATATCGCAGCGATTGCCATGCAAATCAAAGCGGGTGATGTCGTGCACATCGCAGCAGGTACTTACACTAGTAAAGCTGACCAAAGTTCGGATGTGTTTAGTGTGCCATTTTCGATCATAGGTGGTTATAGTCCTGATTTCAGCCAACGAGATCCTTGGGGACAATTCAAAACGGTATTTAGTGGTACCAATGATATTAGTAAAGGATTGACAACCGAAAGAATTGGTATCCTGACCGACAAAGGTTACAAAGACTGGATAGGTGAGATTATTATCGACGGTATTATTATAGATAATGGAGCTAGAAACTATTACTCTGATGCTAAAGAAGATTTTATTCGCAGAAAAGCAAGTCCTGAAAAAGGAATGAATCCTACTCCTAATACACCGGGCATTAAAATCAGGACAGGTAGCGGCACCAAGGTCATCGTCAGAAATTGTGTCATCACCAATACAGCTCCTACACAGGGAGCACTAGATATACAGGTAGGCAAAAATGGGGCTGCTTTGATAGAAAACAACCTGATCGTAAACAATACAGGTGAAGGTATCATGTGCAAAAGTAATCACCATGGCGCTACAGGTCATCCTTCTTACACCATAAAAAACAACACCATATTATTCTCTTGGAAACATGATGCCGTTGCTAGTTTTGGTGGCAATAGTATTATGTTTGATAATGCATTGAGTATCGTAGCAGAAAATAATGTCTTTGGTTTTGCAGATTTCGGTGGTGTCAATAATGTAAAACAATGCAAATTGGTAACGTTAAAAAACAATCTTTTTGTCGGACATAAAAAGTATGATTACCAAGAGTTTGGCACGGGATTAAAACTAGATGAAATGGAAGATTATGCCAATTATGTAACCAGAGAATCAGGCAATAATTATTCCCAGGAAATCAAACTCAATGTCAATAAAAATTGGGCAGAAAAGTATTTTGGCAGGGTAGAAATATCACGGGCCGAAGTAGATGCTGCTGCCAAAGTATCCAATAGTGGTGCTAATCAACTGCGATCTATGTTTGGTCTGCCGTTACAAGCGAGTTCCGTATCGAAAGATGCTGAAGTGTGGTTACACAGAATGGCCTTGGAAGATGCGATCAAATTGGGATTACAGCCATACGGTAAAAATAATGGGTGTACAAAACCATAAGATAAACTTTTCGATATCTTCCCATGGCCGGAGTTTTACAGCTCCGGTTTTTTAAACAAATAATCATTAAAAATATTATGAATACTTTAAAAACAATCATCTTTTTATTTCTGCCATTCTTCGCACATGCACAGAGTTTTCCATCAGATACTAAAGTGCTAGAAGATGTCAAAAACTACCATGGTAAAATAGCAAGTGCTAAAGTACAAAATGACTGGAAGCTAGAAAAAGAAGCAGGTTATACCTTTAGCAATATGGCAAAAAGGGTCGTGGCTGCCACTACTGTAAAGGAAAAAGGTGTTAGCAAAAACATCATTGGATTGGCTATTTATGTTCGGGGTGGTGCGGGCGAAAAATGGAATTTCTCAAGGTATTTTGTCACAAGTAGTGAAGTAGAAGGTGCCAAAAAATTGACAGTGGATGATTTAAAACAACAGACCATTGATTTGATCAAAACAGATATTGACAAAGTGTTTTATAACCACAAAGATGTCTGTTGGGTTTATGACATTTCATTTGAAAGTGCTACTCCTGATCGCACGGATAGAACAGGCGATGTCATCTACAATTGTCATCTAGAATTTTATAAAATGTTTAATGATAGCGAAGGGATTACACTTCCAAATTATCCTTTTGAAGCAGGCGTTATGCGTTACAGGGTTCCTGCCGAAGCATATGTCAGATTGGTAGATGGTCAAATGAGAGTTGCAGTGGTAACTTGGGGATACAATCAAGCACTTGATAAAAAAATGCTGAAAAGAAAACAATTTGAAAGTCTTACACCGCTAACATCTCAAAATTTTGACCAATTATTCGGTAAGGAAGGTTTAAAATTGGAAGATAGCAATACGCAAAAAAGTGACAATGTACAAGATGACAATCAAGAAACCCAAACTAAAGAAGGCGATACCAAAAAGAAAAAACTAGGTTTGCCAAAATTAAAAATAAAGGGAATTTGATGGGAATTAGGTCACTTGCTTTATTTTTACAGTTTATATTTTGAATATGCGTATTGGAATGATTAAGGTTTTGGTAGGTTTTATGCTTTGCAACTTGCAAGCACAGCCAAACTATGATCATCTCAAAGCTAGAGTTGAACATTTCAAAACCATCGTAGGAAAAGGTAAAAATATTGCCAATACCGATCTGCTAAATGCAGCCAAAGCGCTCAACGACAGTATCTTTACTTTGAAGTATTATGAATTGCAGGGTGATGTATTAATGACTATAGGCAGGATCAATCAGCAATTAGGCAGGATGGGGCATGCAGAAATTTACTTCAAAGAAGGCATTCAGCATGGCAGATTATATAGAGATAGTTTGTGGGTCGCATCTGCCTTGGCAAGATTGGGAGGTTTTTACGGTCTGGAAGAAAGGAGTTTTTTGGCTTTGGAGCTTCATTTGCAAGCACTCATGCTCAGGGAAGTCCATGATACCACTAGAAAAAGCATAGCAGATTCATATCATAATATCGCTGGGGCATACATTCAAATCAATGAATTATCCACCGCCGAAAATTATTTAAATAAGGCATTGGAATTAAAAAACGAACTCAAAGACACCTTTCAGCTTGGTATCATCAATACCTTATTTGCAGATGTATATAGCGCACGTGGCCAATATGAAAAAGCTGAAGCTTACTATTTTAAAGATATCCCCAAAAGATTAAGTCAAAATAACTATGAAGGATTGACTATCAGTTTTTTAGGCTTAGCGGATAATTATAAGTCTTGGGGCAAAAACAATGAAGCTGAAATATATTATCTCAAAGCACTTCAAGCAGCCGAGACTATAAAAAGACAGAGAAACATTGGCTTGATTTTGTTAAAACTAGGAGAACTATACAGAAGCATCGGACAAGCTGATCGCGCTAAAGCAGTGTTTAAAAGAGCCATAGATAATTGCACACAGGTGGACTCTCGATCTTACCAACTCAATGCTTATCGCAATCTTTACCTGATGTATAAAGAAGATGGCAATCTACCGAAAGCGATGGAATATCTTGAACTATTATCTGTTGTACAAGATACAACAGCCAAAGAAGCGCTCGAGATGAAAATGGAAGATATGCAGGCAGCCTTTGAGCTATCAGAAAGAGAAAATAAAATCACAGCGCTAGACAATGAAAACAAAAAAGGAAAACAATTAAGAAATATTTTAATACTCAGTATCTGTTTGTTATTAAGCTCACTAGCCTTTGTAGTTTTTGTATATCGTGGTAGGAACAAAGCCTTACATCAATTGACCCAAGAACAAGCACACACCAAGGCATTACTAGAAGAAAAAGAAGCATTATTGGGTAATCTGCAACAAACGAATTTGCAACTCATCCATGCGGAAAAAATGGCATCCATAGGTGTGATGACCGCAGGTATAGCGCATGAACTCAATAATCCTGTGAGTGCCATTCATGCAAGTGTGGAAGCATTGATGATGGATTTCGAAGATTTACAACCACTTTTTGATAGTCTCGGAAAATTAGAAAAAGAAGGAACCGATCTCCATACCATCAAAAACCAAATCCAAACCTTAGATTTAAATAGTCTAACTACTGAATTACAATCTTTAATGGCTACTATCAATAATGGTGCTCAACGGACCGCTCAAATCGTGCAAGGCCTAAAAACATTTGCTAGAGATAGTGGTGATGAATATTCTGTTTACAATATCACTGAAGGATTAGAAACAGCGCTTACCATTTTACAACATAAAATAAATCATCGAATAACCATCAAAAAGGACTATCATTACGATGAAAGTATCGTGTGCCAAACAAGTAAAATAAATCAGGTACTTCTCAATATTTTGGATAATGCTGTGCACGCAGTGGAGCTAGGTGGACACATCAATATCGAAACCAAAACGATAAAAAATGAATGCGTCATCACCATAACAGATGATGGATCGGGTATGGATGCAGATGTGCAAAAAAAGATATTTGAGCCATTTTTCACCACCAAAGAAGTGGGCAAAGGAACAGGTTTGGGTTTGTCTATCAGCTATGCTATTGTCAAACAACATCATGGTGATATTGTCGTTCATTCCCAAGCTGGCAAAGGGACTAGTTTTGTGATCACATTGCCCATAGACCGAACACAAAGTGGCTCAAACGTTTAGTAGCAATTGGTCAATATCGGGATACAAAGGCGCTGTGTCCAATTTAGTTTTAACGCTGATTTCCTATCATCTTGGTAGCTTTTTGTTATCCATCAATGTAAGTAAAACGGAGTTAAACTTACCACTTCCTTATTTGATTGTTTTTGCTATATTTTTAATATTCGAAAGAAAGGCAGACATAAATGTGCTGAGTGTCGAATTTAGTCAAGTAAATGTGTTGCAAAATACTCGTTGGCAGTGGTTTATGAAAAGTTGGTATTTTGGCATATTGCTTTTGATGTCATTTATTTGGCGTACCTTTTTTAGGGTTGTGTTGCTTTTATTTCCATTACTTACTTTTGTGTATGAGCATTACGGCTATGCTTATGCTACTGCGACTTGGATCTTAAAAATCCCGTATTGGTTGGTGCTCATTTGGGTAGCATACAGAGAGTTAAGATTAATAGCCAATGTCATCGAGCCACCACAACATCAAGTAAATATCGTCACGGAATGGACATCTCGAGCTTTGCAATTGGTATTGATCACGTTTTTTATGACCAATCTTAGTGTCATGTTCAAAGGTCAAATCGACATCAGATTTGGATTTAATCATGCATTGTGGTCGAGTATGCCTTTCATGCTCATTGTCTTCACCTTTTTTTATGTTCCTACACGTTGGGTCGAGATCGTAGGTGACGCTATAGATGCTTCGACCAAGACACAAGTTATCATATTTTGGGTCACATCCTATATGGTCATGTTGAGTTTATTAGAACCACGATTGATACCACTTTTGCTATCTCACTTCTGAATTTTACCACTTCACTTCATTGTGTTCCTTTAGGTATTTCCTACAAACTACCTTTGTGACCTTAAACCAATTGTATGGGCATTTTACTAATGTTTGTTTTATTCTGTTTGGTCTTGTATGCATTGCTAGTGACTCATGGTGTGTATTATTTATTAAAGTTGATATTGATACAATGGATAGGCTTAGATTTTTCTACCAAAATACTATGGGTAATAATCAATTTACTGCTGTGGGCTTTGTCATCTAAATTTCTGTTTTTTCTAGTGAAAGATGCTCGTGGTGGCACACCAAATATGGAAGGCGTATGGAAATTTTACCTAATTCTAAATACCGTGCTGTTTTTAATAGTATTTTTGTACGGTTATAAATCAAAGTAAATGTCGCAACCCTATTCTATATTATATCTTGATGATGAAGTCGATAATCTCACTGCTTTTAAGGCTGTATTTAGACGATTTTACAATATCCACATCGCAGAAAATGCAGACATTGCTCAGGAAATCTTAGCACATCAATCCATAGATCTGATCATCTGTGATCAAAGAATGCCGGGTAAAACAGGTGTGGAGTTTTTGGAACAAATCAGCGGCACACATCCTGATGTGATCAGAATGATTTTGACAGGATATAGCGATATGCAAGCCATTATTGATGCCATAAACAAAGGAAAAGTATATCACTACATCACCAAACCTTGGAAATTTGAAGAGTTAAAAGTCATTTTCGACAATGCCTTGGAGACTTACACATTAAGAAAAAAAAATATCTTGTTGGAGTCCGAAAAAAAGGAATTATTACTTCAAAAGGCACAACAAGAAAAACAACATATAACATCACAATACGAAGTACTCAAAAACCAAATCAACCCACACTTTCTCTTCAATAGTCTGAATACCCTGGCATCTATCATAGCCACTGACCAAGATAGTGCTATCAAATTTACCACAAAATTTGCGAAGATGTATCGATCCATTTTGGAACATGGAGAACAAAAATTGATCCCTTTGGAAAGGGAATTGGATTTGATAGAAAATTTTATTTATCTACAGAAAACAAGGTTTGGTGATCAACTAAATCTGACGCTTGAAATCAAAGATAAAGCTTATGCTTTACCACCATTTTCATTACAGCTTTTGGTAGAAAATGCCATCAAACACAACATCATTTCAGCTACGCAACCTATGGAAATATTCATAACCCAAGAAGGCGAAAAACTAGTTATCAGCAACCCAATAGTACCACGCGTATCAACTGAAACATCTACAGGTATTGGATTAAAAAATCTAGCTAGTAGATACCAAATATTGATGCAAAAAGATATAGCAATCTCTCAAGACAAAGATGTATTTAAAGTGATACTCCCATTAATCCCTGATGCATAATTTTGAATGAATATGATGACTAAAGTATTGATCATAGAAGATGAAAAACCAGCTCAGGATCATTTAGAAAGGATACTTAAAAAAGTAGATCCTGATGTGCAGATTTTGGATAAAATAGACAGTGTAAAAACAGCTGTAACCTGGCTTCAAAATCATCAAGCAGACCTTATTTTTATGGATATCCACCTGGCAGATGGCATTAGCTTTAGTATTTTTGATCAAGTAAATATTCAGACGCCTATCATTTTTACAACGGCTTATGATGCTTATGCCATTCAAGCTTTTAAGGTCAATAGTATTGATTATCTACTAAAACCAATTGACGAAGATGATCTCATCCAAAGCCTACAAAAATTCAAAAATATACAATCAAAACAACAGATTCCTACGGAATTATTATTGAAAGCTTTGCAAAATACCAACAAAATATATCAAGAACGATTTATAGTCCATCGTGGTGAAAGAATGATGAGTGTGACCGTAGATCAAATAGCCTATTTCGAAGGGGAAGATCGATATGTGTACTTAGTTAAAAAAGATGGCTCTAAATTTATCATAGATTATAGGCTTTCAGATTTGGAAGAGCTCTTGGATCCAACTTTATTCTTCCGATTGAATCGCAGTTTTATTGCCCACTTTGACGCCATCGCATATATGCTTCATGTAAGTAAAAGTAGGATAAAAATTGAGCTACAACCACTGGCAAAAAGAGACATTATCATCAGTACGGAAAATAGCCAAAGCTTTAAAAAATGGTTGAATCAATAATCATCTTAACCCATGCAAATACTTATCTTTCTATCTACTTTATTCACCATGAATTACACTTATCCTATCCTTCCTACAACAGGTCATAACATCGATTCCTTCATACCCAAAGGATATCAAATCCTTTACCAAAAAGAAGGAAATTTGAATGATGACAAAGTCAAAGATGTAGCGGTAATCATTGAATCCAAAATAGAAATTGCCAATCTAAAAGAATCGGATCATGCTCAAAAGCCTAGAATCCTTTTTATACTCTTGGGAAAGCCATCAGGTGGATACGATCTTTCAGTGCAGTCTAATGAATCTATCATGCTGAGTGATGACGGTGGTGTGTTTGGTGATCCACTTCAGGAACTGTATATCATGGGCAAAACGGTTTGTGTAGATTATTATGGTGGTAGTAACTTCAAGTGGTCATATACTTACAAATGGCGTTACCAAAACAACGATTGGTTTCTAATAGGTGCCACACACAGCACAATGGATCCCTTTGAAAATAAATTAGAGACTTACGATTTTAATTTAAGTACTGGCGTAGCCGAGCAAACAGTCATGCCATATCTGGAAGAAGATGAAGGCAAACCAACCATTAAACCAAAAACTAAAAGATTTAATCCTGGTAAAAAGCCACTATACAAACTCAAGGATTTTAAGTTCGGTGAAAATATGGTTTATAAAGATATCTTTTTCTGATATGGCTAGAACGAAAATAATATTATTCATTATGGCTTTTGCATAGCGCCATAAGCTTTGGAGACTAGGCTTAGTCTTTCTCTGACTGTTCATGAAGGCTTCGAGCGTACTCATTAAGAGATATTGCACCTTCGTTGGCTGTAAAGAAGTCACACTTTGACCTATTTGAATAAAATAAGTTTTCTCACCACTCTGTGGTTCGAAATGACCAAGGCTGATAAGGAAAAGAGGGAGATGAAGGGAGTTCGGCCTCGCCGAACTCCCTTCATCTCCCTACCTTAAACTCTAATACTAGGTCATTTCGAAGGAGTTTTAGCGACTGAGAAACCCCTATTTTAGTCTAAAATTTTTTAAAATACTAATTTGACAAAGTGGAATTAATCCTTTGTGCTTTCTAGCGTGGGCAAAAGAAAAAGAAGTTAAAATCAATCTACATTGAAAAATATTATATACAACTGTAAAAATGAAGAACAAAATCTCCAATTTCTCATGAAAGAATATAATCCTGAAATTAAGTGCTAAAAAATAAGCACTGCTATGTAGGGTCTGCTGACTATGGTGCAACCAATTGATAAATAATAAATTATGTCTATAATAAATAAATTAAATGCAAACCTTTTAATTGATTTTGTCCATAAGTCGTGTACCATGAGTTGGCTTTTGCCTTATGCAGGCGGCAGTTACTTTTTTGCATTGCCCAAAAAAGTAACCAAAAAAGTCTAGTTCAAAAAAAGGCAATTGCGTAGCACCGTTCATTTTCGAACCAAAATGCTTTTTCTATTGCCATAAGTATTTCATATTTAATCCTTTGTGCTTTCTATGGCAATAGACGCACTTTTGTTTCTTCATTCTCTATTGCTTGTTTTTTGAACGATAATCTCCGTTAAACTAATAACCAAAAATAAGAGCTTACTTTTTCAGCAGCCCCTATGTAAAACGTACCACCATTACCCTTTTGGACATCAAAATCGCCTTTTTGCAGGGCAAATATTGAAGCGTATCTAAGATACGCCGAAGTGAATCTAAGATACGCCGAAGTGAATCTAAGATACGCCGAAGTGAATCTAAGATACACCGAAGTAAATCTAAGATACGCCGAAGTGAATCTAAGATACACCGAAGTAAATCTAAGATACACCGAAGTAAATCTAAGATACACCGAAGTGAATCTAAGATACGCCGAAGTGAATCGAAGCTATGCCGAAGTGAATCGAAGCTAAACCGAAGTGAATCGAAGCTAAGCTGAAGTAAATCGAAGCTAAACCGAAGTAAATCTAAGCTACGCTCAAGTTTTTTGAAGCTAAATTGGAAGTTTTAATAAGCATACCACACTCAGACCTGTATATGTAGCGCTCCATGATCAAAGGCAAAGTAATGCTCCAAGTCTGACATACATATAACAAAAGTTATATGGTCAGACTGTTTTAAAGATTATACCTGTGCGATTTTGTGTTGATTATGTTTTTAACGCAGGGACATAGCTGCTAAAGCTTTATATAAGGTAGGATTGGCATTTTATTAAAATAATAGGGAAACTGATATCCACCATTCATAAATAATCCTATATTTGCCTTAGCGTAATGAAATAGGTGGATGAATGATTGGTACGATAGTCTTCATTATTTTATTAGTTTTCGTGTACAAATGTATAAAAAACGTTTAAAAGCGAATGGTATTAACAAACTTTCGTATTATGTTAGACTTTAATATGAACTGTAAATCAAGGAGTTGTAAAGATAATTTGAAAATGGAGTTGCGTCTAGCACCAAGTTGGAGGGCATCAAAAACAGAATGGAAAAAAAAATCTCAATCATAATACCATCATTCAATGTTGCAACAACAATTACTGGAGTTGTCAACGAATTCATTGATTTAGTTGATGAAGTAATAGTTGTCAACAACAATTCAAGAGATGATACAAAAAAACAAGCGACAAGAACAAGAGCGAAAGTTATAGATTGCAAAACACAAGGAATGGGGTATGCAATAAAAGAAGGATTAAAGGTGGCAAAAAATGATTTAATAATTAAAATAGACGGAGATATAAGAAATCCAAATAAGAATTGGATAGAAAAATTAGAATCGAAGTTTCAGAACGGCTACCTTTTCGTTAATTCAATATACTCATCGGATTATGACGAATTCCCTGTTGGTACTTTAACAGCTCGCCCTGCCTTGAAGGTTTTGTTTCCAGAACTTGAATATGTGAAAATCCCTTTATCAGGGACATATATTTTTGACAGAACCAAATTGAATTGGAATGACCTAAGAGGTGATTGGTCATTTGACCTTGGTCTTTTAATGGACGCACATTTTAAAGGAAGTACTATTGGGCAAGTTGAAATTGGTTACTTAAATGACTCTCAAAAGAAAATATCTGAATATCATGAAATGGCAGTGGAGATATTTGCGTATTTAATTAAACTAAAATTCTTGCATGAATAATTTTGAACTGTTTCAAAACTGGATTTCAACCAATTTAGATGCAATTATACGGCTGTGATATGGAGCGGACGCAGCGATAGCAAGTCTGATCTCATATCACTTGTTATCCTGCGTATTTTAATTGTTCGTTTATTATTTTACTTATTTCTTTTGCTCTGTCCACTATCATAAAATGACCGCCATCTTCAACCTTAATTGCATTTCCTTTTAACGGTATTAAACGGTCTTTAGTTCCATGAATTCTTATTGTTTCAGTTATGTTTGAATCATTTGACCACCTTACTATGGTTTTCAATGCCCACCTTATAAATTCTGGTTTGGTGTCTTTGATTATTTGATGTAAAAGTTTCCTATTTTCTGATCCAAAGAGATAACCCAAAATAAATCTTGGTGGTTTAATCAATGAATTTGGTAGCATTTCTAATACCATTGTTTTTCCCATTGTTATTAAATGTTTTGGAAGTTGATTTGATGATTCAACACTTGATATCAGAATCAATTTTTTTGGTCGTATGAATTTGGCCATTTCAATTGCAATGATTCCACCGAAACTTACACCTAAGATTGCAAACTCTTCATTTTTGTTTATTTGTTCTGTAAGTCGTTTTGCATATGATTTCAGTTCTTCATTGGGTTCTTGTAAAATCCAATTAATAATTTGTGTCTTTACATTTATGTTTAAGTACTTAAAAACTCGCTCATCAGCTCCTAAGCCACCAATTAAATATAGTGTCATCTGTTTGTTGGTTTAGGAAATAACAAAATTAGTGAAAGTAGGATAATTGATACTATTAAGGTAGGAATATTTAATGGCCCAAACATAAAGTCAAATTTGAATGGCCATTTCAGCCAAGTTAAAAATGAAATTATTAAGATTAAACTTAGGAATTGAATTGCAATCATAACAAATCTTCTCCACGTAAACGATTTCTTGAAATTCATAAGGATATACAGGCAAACCATTGCTAATATCAAAGTTATTGAGCTTACGTACAAATGAAATACGATTAATTCAGATAGAGGTGTTGGCAATTGTTCTTCCATTTATTCTATGCGGGATAACGTAGTATAAGCGATGTTTTCTGATAAGAAAATGTCGTCTTATACACTGTTATGTAACATTTTTATACTTTTATACAAAGGTATTTAGCTCAATCTTTAAACATTGTAATTATAGGGTAAAAACTCCCTTTGACTTTTAAGTCTCAGGAAAATGTATTAACAACTTTGACAGTTATTACAAAACTCGCAACCTTCTTCGGTATAGATATAATCTTTGCAACCTTGTTGGCACAAGTTAGATGTTTCACGGCACATGACCATGTAAACACCTTCCGTTAAGAAATTGTAAAAACCGAGTTATTGCTTTCACTTTTTCTGTTCGTATTGAATTTAAAAAAGTTAGACAAATGGGAGTTTAAGTTACTCCGTTAACTATTGAATTGTTAAGACTCAATTTTACCTTATATTACTTTGTTTTAATTTTATGGGAACTGCAATATGAGACAATACTGATTTCAGTACAGCGTCTACATCTGAGGTGCCATCTTGTTTATACGCACTGCATTGTGAATGTTTACAATCCGGGTTAGCGATTGTTTTGGATTAGTAAATGGTGAAGTAGGCGTTGAAGGTAGAGCGGCGTATATATTGGAACCTGTAGTCGTTTTTGTAGAACTTCTGTAGCGACTCTAAGTATCCAACACATCGTTTACAACGTTCGCCATCAGTCTTTATTTGGTTACATTGGCCATGTTGGCAGTTTTTGAGAATAAGATATTGTTGTTACTAACAATATCAGGAATAAAAATAAATGTTTCATTTTAAAACGTTTTGTTTTGCCTACTCTTTCAAAATTGTGGTTTTCGGCAGCCCCAATTACTTTAGTTTGTTTTAATATGTATCGTTAAT
>JADKEB010000008.1 GCA_016718205.1 Saprospiraceae bacterium | reverse complement strand
GGTACAGAAAATGGAATATTATATGTACCCAATGCTGTTGATGAAACAGTGGATGCTTATGAATTATGTTCTGGTACATGTATTGGGTCTATGTTTGCTGTTAATAATGGAGGTGATGTGCAGACTTGGGGCTTTTATGGAGAATGGTAAATGGTATTGGCCAAATCAAAGTGATGGTGGGGTTTTTACTGGATCTACTGATTTGAATTTATATACTATTCCTGCAACGAATTCAGGAGTTGTTCTATTTAACCATGGGATCAATCCTGACATTTTTCTATCTGCTACTCCATTAGGTATGACTCGAGATGCTGCTGGTAATTTTTACATAATCAGAGGAGCTATTGGTGGTGGAGCTGCAGAAATTAGAAAATACAATCCAGCAGGAACTTTTATTACTTCTGTTTCTGATAATTCTGGATCAGCAAATGCTACAAATGGACTGCCAGGATTTTATGGTGCTCGAGGCATAGCATATAGCAAAATGACCAATAAGTTATATGTAGGGTCATTTGAAAATTGTGTGTCCGTTTTTGACACTGATTTGGTTCAACAAACTGCGTTAAATATTGGAAATCCAACAAATGGTAGACCAAAAGGAATTGGAATACTGACAGAATGTTGTCCGACAGTTGCAAATGAAACCATTGATAAAGTGGTATGCAGTAATGGTAATGGCGAAAAGGTGTTTTTACAAAATTTGCTTGATTGTGGTGAGGGCACGATTGGAGAAGGAAATTGGGTGGAAGTCACCAATACAAGTGGGGGCAATATAGAATTTAACGAGTGTGATTTATCCATCACTGTAAATGGAAGTGGATGTGCTACCTACACATTATCTAAAATTTCACCTTCAGGTGGAAATCAGCAGTGCGGACCATTCAGTATTACTCTTAATATATGTACTGAAGTTCCTTCAGCAACAGTAGCTGGAGCGCAAGGTACCTGCACCGGAGCAAACCCAAATAATGATGTGTTGATCAATATCACATCAACGATGAATGCCGATGAAGCAGGGATCAGTACAGGAGCAACTTATACAGGTCCAGCCTACGGCAATGCTGCCAATATCGATATCAGTGGAGGCTTTGGGTCATTTACAGGCAGAATGCACAATACACAATATACAGTAAGGATATTCAATGGTAGCAATGATTGTTATGTGGATTATGTGGTGACGACACCTACTATAGTTTGTTGTGCCCTGACCGTTGTATGTACACCACAACCGCAGACCAATTGTAGTCCAATCAATGGCTCAGCAAGTGTAGTGGCCTCAAATGCAGTGGGTACAGTGACCTACCTATGGAGTAGTGGAGAGACAACAAGTACTATTAGCAACAAAGCAGCGGCTACTTATACAGTGACAGTGACGGATGGAGGCGTAGCAGGTTGTAGTAGAACATGCGAGGCTATAATAGCCAATAATGCTAGTGCACCCACATGCGCCATTACAGTCAATAGTCAACCGAGCTGTGCCAATCTCACAGGTGGAAGCATCACTGTAGTACCCAGTCCTGCGGGAACATATACGTACGCATGGAGTGACAATGGGGCAGCCACAGCCACACGGTCAGGCCTCACAGGTGGTACCTATACCGTGACCGTGACAAACACCACAAGCAATTGTACAGGCGTGTGCAATGTCACACTCACTACACCGACCAATTGCTGTAACATCAGTGCCATCACAGCTATAAACTTAGAATGTATAGACAATGGTACACCGGCCTTGATTACGGACAATAGGATTAGATTTAGTGCCAATGTGACCAATACCAATACATCACTTACAGGATACAACGTAACGATCAATGGAGGCACGACGATCACACCAAACGCCAATGTACCATATGGGGTTACTCAGTTCACCCTAGGTGCAGGAACAGCAGGCGGTGGAGCGACATTTACGGTGACCGTGACAGATAGTGCGACTCCAGGCTGTACACAGACTTTCCAGGTGGTAGATCCTGGCAATTGTGCACCAGTAATACCAGAATGTCCACCAGTGAAGTGTGGCACAGCGACGATACAGGTGAATGGGAATTAAATAATGTGCTGATTGAATAATGTGCTGATTTGCTAATGCTGATGTGCTAATGTGCTAATGTGCTAATGTGCTGATGTGCTGATTTGGTAATGTGCTGATTGAATAATTAGTTGATTTAACAATAATAGATGGAAAAAGAAAATTTGATATTGGATTTGAGTTTTGGATTTGCTTTGGAAATTATCAAGTTTACTGAAGGACTTGAACAATTGAAAAAGTATAATTTGGCCAATCAATTATTTAGATCAGGTACATCTATTGGTGCAAATGTTCGTGAAGCTCAAAATGCTGCATAGCACAGTTAACATTGAACATTGCCACATCAGCACACATTGCCATTAGCACATCAGCACATTAATAAAGAATAACGCTTTCCTAAAGGGGCCTTCACAAAAGAGTGAGGGTTCTTTTTTTTTGTACACATCTTGTACGGTTCAGCCTTATCGATGAAAAATATGAATCACTAGGCTTGTATAATGAAAAAGAGGGCATCACAGAAGTAGAAGAAACCTTTATTCAGAACTGAAATTCTCTTTAAAAACGATTTTAGTGAGTAATCATAGGTAATTTAAAATTGTCACATTTTCAAATTAACCCAACTTCAAATCTTCACATCAGCAAATTAGCACATCAGCACATTTCCGTATTGTCACACCTATCCTACTGTCAACATGTAGTGTTCAGGTTATCACATTTTTATAGCAACTATAAATTTTCTTTCATGAAGTCAGTAAAATTAGACCAATCTTCGACTTTGAATGCTCTAATATCTCTGACAGAAGCTCTGAACCAAGGTAGATTTTTTAATGTAATCATTGCACGAGTTAAATTTACAAGATCGCTGTTTTCAGACAGATAGACGCTGCCTTGAGTTCTATAAAAACCATAAGTCTCCAAAACATTGCTTATCTCATAGTATGCATTATGATATGGGTCTCATAATAATTGTCTTTCAAATCTGAAATGAGCATGTCAAAGCTAATTGCAAACATTACTTACTGACGGATTTAAAGTGTTTTTCAGAATCAAAATGGATTACACCATTAGAATCCTTTACTACTATCTCTTTACCAATAAATGGATTTTGGCGTATTTTTATGATCACACCTTCTATCCAATTTTAGTCCAGTGATTCTTGGGTCTATTTGAGCTGTATCGCCAACTTTCATATATTCATTAATTTTATGCAAAATTAAGCAAATTTTTATATTTTGATAAGTTTCAAATTGTTTTAACAAAGTATAGGAACATTTTAATACTACATATTATATTAATTACATATATTTGTCCCATCAACCGCTTTGTACTGCCTAGTACTTAATAAAAGAATGTAATAGATCAGAAGAATAAATTTATTTATTTAATATTTTTATACATTAATACATTCTTTATGAAAGCAAGAAGTTATTTATTGTTATTAATTTCATTTTTTTATGTTCTGTCTTTAAATGCCCAAGTCTCTGATTGCAATTGTACAGATATGATCTATTTGAATGATGAGGACAGGGATGAAATCCATAAGTTCAGCATTGATGCAGGTATGGGGTCAGTGAGTGAGATAGGAAGTCCTTGGCTTCCGTCCAGTGCAGGAGTTACGTTTCCGCATGGTATTGCTATTGATTTAAATGGTTATGTGTATGTATCACGTGCACCTACTATAACCACAGTACTCAATTGGGATTCACATTTTGAAGGTGGAAAAGCGTTTAAAATGACTTCAGATGGCACAGTAATAAATCCTGACCCAAATCCTACAGCAATTGATTTTACATTATCTCCCAATGAATGGGGTGCAAATTATGGTACAGAAAATGGAATATTGTACATGCCTAATAATCTTAATGAAACGGTGGACGCCTATTCATTATGTACAGGGGATTATATTGGTTCAATGGGTGTAGGTAGAAATACACCTGGTGGTCCATTAAATGATGTTCAAACATGGGGCTTTTATGTTGAAAATGGTAAATGGTACTGGCCTAATATGGGGGCACTTGGTAGAGTATATTCTGGAGATACTGATATTAGCTGTATAATGCCACAGCAACCAATAATGGGGCTATATTGTTTAATCATCTCATTCCAGTACCTAATCCACTGACAGTTGATGATGCTCCTTTGGGCATAACACGAGATGATGCAGGAATTTTTATATAGTCAGAGGCCATATCAATGGGACAGGTCCAGCAAGAATCAGGAAGTATGACGCCGCAGGAACCTTCATTTCAGAAGTTACAGACAATAGTAATGGAGGTGCCAACGCAACGAATGGGCAACCGGGTTTTTGGGGTGCTCGGTATTGCCTACAGTTCGGCATCTGGGTTGTTGTATGTAGGATCATTTGAAAACTGTATAACAGTATTTAATACAAATTTGGTACAGCAAACGGCCTTAAATATTGGAAATCCAATGGCTGGAAAGCCCAAAGGAATAGGAATACTAACAGAATGTTGTCCAGCAGCTGTAAACCAAACTTTCAATCAAACAGTGTGTAGCAATGGAAATGGAGAAAGAATATTTTTACAAGATGTTTTATCTTGTGATGGAACGATTGTAGAGGGAACGTGGGTAGAAGTATCCAATACAAGTGGCGGAGCGATAGTGTATAATGCTTGTGACTTGAGTATCACAGTAAATGGAAGTGGTTGTGCTACCTACACATTAACCAAAAACACAGCAGCTACAGGAAATCAACAGTGTGGTGCCTATACTATAACGTTGACGGTATGCACTCAAGTACCATCAGCCACAGTTACGGCGGTCCAAGGCACATGTGCTGGCTCTACACCAAATAATGATGCAGTGGTCAATATCACAGCAGCTATGAATGCCGATCAAGCAGGCATCAGTATGGGAGCTACCTATAGTGGTCCTGCTTATAGTGGTGTTGGTACAATAGATATATCATCAGGAAGTGGGAGTTTCACAGGATTGGCGCACAATACCCAATATACAGTACGAGTATATAATGGTAGCAATGATTGTTATGTGGACTATACATTGACGACACCTGATGATATGTTGTGCATTGGATATCACTTGCACACCTCAGCCCCAAACCAATTGTACCCCAGTCAATGGATCAGCGAATGTGAATGTTACAGGAGCAGTAGGTACGGTGACTTATCTTTGGAGTAGTGGAGAAGTGACAAGTAGTATCAGTAACAAAGCAGCAGGCACTTATACAGTGACTGTAACGGACGGTGGTGTAGCAGGATGTACAAGGACATGTCAGGCATTGATAACTAACAATACCACCAACCCAAGTGTGACCTGTTCCAAAACAGACAACACCAATTGTGCTTTGCCAAATGGAACAGCGACAGCAACAGCAACAGGAGTAACCTATTTGTGGAGCAATAATGCAACGACAGATATAATCACAGGATTGACAGCAGGCACATATACAGTAACTGTCACAAGCACGACAACAGGTTGTACCAATATGTGCCAGGCAGTGGTAGCCAGTACGACAACACAACCAACTGCAGTATGTACACCAGTAGCCAATACAAATTGTACAAATCCTAATGGAACAGCGTCTGTAAGTACTGATGCAGCAAGTGCAACATATCTGTGGAGTACAGGATCGACTACAATGAGTATTAGTGGATTATCAGCAGGAAATTATACTGTTACAGTGACAAATACAGCGAATAGTTGTATAAATACATGTATAGCAACAATCACAAATAATACCACCAACCCAAGTGTCACTTGTTCCAAAACAGACGTCACCAATTGTGCTTCGCCAAATGGAACAGCGACAGCGACAGCAACAGGGGTGACCTACTTATGGAGCAATAATGCGACAACTGCAAGCATCAATGATTTGTCAGCAGGTACTTATACGGTGACAGTTACTAGTACCACGACAGGTTGCACAGCTACCTGTCAATCAGTAGTCGGCAGCACAACAACACTCCCTACTGCATCATGTACCCCTACAGATAATACCAACTGTGTATCACCAAATGGTAGTGCCTCAGTAGTAACCAATGGCAATCAAATTTTATGGAGTACAGGGGCAACAACAGCAAGTATCACAGGCTTATCAGCTGCTACCTATACAGTTACTGTCACAAATACCACTACAGGCTGTACCAATACTTGTCAGGCTGTGATAATAAACAATACCACGAATCCAAGTGTGACCTGCGACAAAACAGATAACATCAACTGCGCCATACCAAATGGAACCGCCACGGCTTCAGCGACAGACGTGACTTATTTATGGAGCAATAATGCCACAACTGCAAGCATCAATGATTTGTCAGCAGGTACTTATACGGTGACAGTTACTAGTACCACGACAGGTTGCACAGCTACCTGTCAATCAGTAGTCGGCAGCACAACAACACTCCCTACCGCATCATGTACTTCTACAGATAATACCAACTGTGCAGCACCAAATGGTATGGCGTCAGTGGTAACCAATGGCAATCAAATTTTATGGAGTACAGGGGCAACAACAGCAAGTATCACAGGCTTATCAGCTGCTACCTATACAGTTACTGTCACAAATACCACTACAGGCTGTACCAATACTTGTCAGGCTGTGATAAGTGATGCTACAGTAAATCCGACCTGCATGATCACAGCCAATAGTCAACCGAGCTGTGCCAATCTCACAGGTGGAAGCATCACTGTAGTACCCAGTCCTGCGGGAACATATACGTACGCATGGAGTGACAATGGGGCAGCCACAGCCACACGGTCAGGCCTCACAGGTGGTACCTATACCGTGACCGTGACAAACACCACGAGCAACTGTACTGGCGTGTGCAATGTCACACTCACTACACCGACCAATTGCTGCAACATCAGTGCCATCACAGCTATAAACTTAGAATGTATAGACAATGGTACACCAGCCTTGATTACGGACAATAGGATTAGATTTAGTGCCAATGTGACCAATACCAATATATCGCTCACAGGATACAATGTGACCATCAACGGTGGTACGACGATCCTTCCCAATACCAATGTGGCTTATGGATTGACCCAGTTTACCTTAGGGCCAGGTACAGCAGGTGGAGGAGCAACATTTACCATCACGGTGACCGATAGTGCGACACCAGGATGTTCGCAGACATTCCAGGTGGTAGATCCTGGCAATTGTACACCAGTATTACCAGAATGTCCACCAGTGAAATGTGGAACAGCGACGATACAGGTTAATGGGAATTAATGTGCTAATTAGATAATGTGCTGATTGCTAATGTGCTGATGTGCTAATGTGCTGATGTGCTAATTGCTGATGCTGATGTGCTGATGTGCTGATGTGCTAATGTGCTGATGTGCTAATGTGCTAATGTGCTGATTTGGTAATGTGCTGATTGAATAATTAGTTGATTTAACAATAATAGATGGAAAAAGAAAATTTGATATTGGATTTGAGTTTTGGATTTGCTTTGGAAATTATCAAGTTTACTGAAGGACTTGAACAATTGAAAAAGTATAATTTGGCCAATCAATTATTTAGATCAGGTACATCTATTGGTGCAAATGTTCGTGAAGCACAAAGTGCAGAGAGTAAAGCAGATTTTATTCATAAAGTAAAAATAGCTGACAAAGAAGCCAATGAGACTGAATATTGGTTGCTTTTATGCCAACATTCTGAAAGTTATCCTAATTGCGAAAACTTATTGGAAGATGTCTTAGTGCTAAAAAAGATAATGTCGAAGATAATTGGATCAGCGAAGAGTTAAGATTAATGTGCTACTTGCATTCTCCCAGTAATATTTCGGTGTTATATTTTTTTTGAAAATCATAATTTTAAAATATTTTGCATCACATTATAGATTTATTTATAAAAAAAAGTTCACTATCTTCACCTGACTATTCTGTTCTAAAGAATATTTGTATTGAAAAATTTAAAAGTGCAGTCAAAAATAAAAAGTGGAACTTACCATATATTCTAAAAATTAGGAGAACAAAATCAATATTAATATGATACGCTTAAACAAAAGATTTTTATTCATCATTTTATGTTTTTTCAACAGCATGATGATAGGACAAATCATTGAACTAACACCTACCTATAATTCGATTGGTGTAAAAATAACAAATATAGGAACTGCAGATAGTTGCAGGATAGAATACAAGCCTTCTTCACAAAGTGTTTGGAAATTAGCCTATAATCCTGATATGATTGAAATAAGTGGTGCAAATCAATTTAGAGGTAGTATTTTCATGGTGAATGAATCTACTCAGTATGATGTGCGCGCTACAGTGTATAACGGGGCAAATCCTACCGTACTGCCTATCGCACAAGCAACTACATTAAATTCTCCTACATTTTTACCAATAGGCAATATAAAGTGGGTGTCGCCGACAGGCAATGGAAGTTACACAGAAGCTTCTCCAGGCAGTTTATCCACCCTTTTTTCTTCAGGTCAAGTGACATGCGGAACTACCATAATGTTTAGAGATGATATAGTTGGAGGTAATGCTGTGTATTCGGTACCCACAAATGGATTTAGTCTCACATTGAATCAAAATTGTACAGAAAGCACACCTATCATTTTTATGGCTGCGCCTGGTATTGAACCAATTATAGATGCTGGCGTAGAAATTACTACCTCATGGCAACCACACGTAAGCTCTCCCAATATGTATTTTACAGATTTACCAGCAGGGACTGATTTTTCCAATGTTTGTGTAATAGGAAATACAGCATTATACCCATATCCTACTCGATTTGCTGATATGTTATTTGGTAACTATAATTTACATGCACTAAATTTTGGGTATGATGGATTTGTACGTGATGGGTCTGATATTTGGATTAAAACTCAAGCAGGTCTAAATCCTAACGATTACACTGTAAAGGTATCAAAAGGGTATAGATTTTTGACTATCAATGGAAATAACAATAATGCCTATCTGAAAGTACAAGGTATCGAGTTTAAATATTTTGCAAAGCCAAAATTAAACGCTTTTGGAAGTAGTAGTGATGCTAATAGTGCTACTGTTTTTGATTTAAGAAATGTTCATAATGTATATTTTGATAATTGCAAGTTTATTTATAATAATAGTAACATTACTTTTAAGGGTCAATGCGACAACTTCACTATACAAAACTCTTATTTCAAACATGATATAGGCAAATGGTCGCACGCTATGATAAAAAAATCAAGAGTATTTAGTTTTTTTGAACCCACTTCTAGAGGCAGAAATGTGGAAACAGAAGCTATATTTACTGAGGCAACAAGGGTAGGGGTCATCAGAAATAATATTTTTGATGGTACAAATTCTGGGATAGTATGTTATGTAGATCACGGATTAAAAGAAGATGTAGATGTATATAATAATACTTTTATGGATAATTTTGACGCAGTGGAATGTGACGGTCTGTGGTCAAATTTAAGAGTTTGGAATAATGAATTTATCAGGCCAATGGCGGGTATTTCTTCATCGCCTCCTTTGATAGGACCGAGATATTTTTACAGGAATGTTTTTCATGGTATGAAGGGTCGAATAAATGCTGTTGATGACCCTTCTTTTAAAGGTTGTATTAACCCTGGTACAAACTATATGAGCCAGGGTATAGCTCTAAAAACTAATGGAACATTTACATACACTAAAAGCCAACTTGTATTTTTTTAACAATACGTTTCATGCATCAGATAATTTTAGGGTTTGTACATACTTCTTGGTGGGCAGAGTGGCGAAAAGCAGTATTTATCAATAATATTTATGCTCATACATCCAGATACCCATTTTTTTATTTTGATTTGGCAGACAATTCTGTGAATAGTCAGTTTCAGATTACTTCGATAAATGATAACTATTTTAGTGAAAATAGTTCATCACCTATTGTAAAAGTAAAATATATTTTTGAGCAATATAATAATTGTGCTGACATAAATAGTGTCAATGATTTGCAAACTACCTTAAGCAATATATCAACCAGCCCTAATATATTTATCCAAAACCCTTACCAGATAGGCCCTCAATTTACATCCACACTGGAAGGGGGATTTGAACTTTCAAGTGGAAGTCCTATGGTAGAAGCTGGCACGATAATTCAAGGCTTTTATGATTTTCAAGGACTTAGACCTGATATTGGTGCGAAGGAAGTTCAAAGCCCATTGGCTGTTAATTTACTGTATTTCAATGGTACAAAAACAAATGAAGGAAATTTATTAACATGGAAACTTCCGATGAAAGCAATGTCATTAATTTTGAAATTCAGAGAAGTAATGACGGAGTGATATTTGAAAAATTGCTTGAAATCAAAGCCAATCGCTTCCCATCAAGTTACAACATCACAGACTATAAAGTGAATAGATCACATTATTACAGACTGAGTATTATTGATTTAGATGGCTTTGTAAAATATAGCAATATAGTATTTATAACACTGGATGATGAAACTTTGATCAGAGTTTTACCAAATCCAGCTAAAGATATTATTCAGGTTGAAATAGGAAAGTCGGATTTTGAATTTGTAATATCAAATACAATGGGGCAACACGTCAAAATTGGTAAATCTGAACCTTTTAGAGATATTTCCATTCAGGAATTGCCTGTTGGGGTATATTTCCTTACGATAGAAGGAATAACTCAGCGCTTTATTAAACAGTAAATGAATGTTTTATTTTAATAAAAGACAAACTGGTAGCAAATTTAATTTTAGTTATTTATTATCACAAATATTTTGTTATGAATTTAAAAAAATTAATAAATAACATTCGGAACGGAAACATTAGGTGTATAACATGGTTTGTTATTCTATACTTATTAAAGTTGTCTAATGCACAGTCACAATGTAATATCCCATCAGCCGATGTGCTCCAAGGTGGATACGCTATTTACTCCTGTAGAGCATTCGAACTTTCAGATCCAGTTCTAGCGATAAGGTCCATAAGACCATTACCTTTAAGGTACACAGATCCTGCTAATCATGCCTGTAATTTTGTCGATAATGCTCCCTATGCTCCATCAATAAGGACTTGGAGTGCCAATGATTTTGGAGAAATCAAATAATGGGCGTAGCTTTTGATCATCGAAATGGTGAGATTTATGCTGCTACGCTATTTTATAATTCACTGGATGCTTTTACAGGAACTACTCTTTCGTTAGTGTTTAGAATTAGTGCAGATGGAAATGTGATAGAAAATTTTGCCACTCTGCCTGGAAATAAAGGTACTGGCTGGATGGATATTGACACCTTGAATAATCAACTTTATGTATCAAACATGGATGATGGTCAAATATACGCTATTCCATTATCTAATGGGACTAACCAGACTGGACCTTTCGTAACTTTTAGTCCCTTTCCCGCAGATATGATAAATGAATCAACCGTGGCAACAGCTCCAGATTGGAACATGGCACAGTTGGGTGAAAGAATACTTGGAGTAGGATTTAATCCTGTGGAGTCTAGGTTGTATTATTCTGTGTGGGTTACAGACTTAATCGGTAATCCATCTCAACAAAATGTAATCAGATCTGTCCAAATAAGCCCAACAGGTATGTTTTTAACTGCGACTGATGTATTAGAAGTAACATTACCTTTTCTACCTTACCAAAATCAAAATGGATTACCCTATAGTATGCCAGTTACGGATATTGTATTTAGCAATGATGGTACAAGGATGTTATTGGCTGAACAAGGATTTGACTCCAGTATTGGAGCAGGTGGTGTGGCTCACAATTCAAACTTGTATGAATATACAGGAGTTACCTCTGCATGGGTAGCCGAACCAATTAATAAGTTTGAATTGGGCAAATTTACACACGATACTAGAGGTGGAGTCTCATTTGCTCCTGGAGGTTATGCTTCTTCTGGCAGTACAATTTTAAACGAAGATTTCGTAATAGCTACAGCAGATGCTGTGGCTGATAATTACATTTATCCACTAGGTGGGCCTCCTTCTGGTATTACAGCTTATTATGTAGATGGTGCCGCTTTCATTTCTTCTGAGGGTTCTTACTCCAAATGCAATCTTTTGGGTCTAGATTTGGATCAGATTAATATAAATCCAAATAAAGCCTTTTGGTGATGTGGATGTTCGGGTTTGTAACAATGTATTGCCACTATGATTTGGCTTTACAAAAGACTTTAAACACAGCTGCTAATCAGGTCCATTTCAGATTGGTGATCAAGTTACTTTTCAAATCAAAGTATATAACCAAGGAACCGAACCAGTGACTAATGTAACATTAACTGATATGTTTCCATCAGAACTTTTACTTAATGATGCTGATTGGACGTTATCAGGTATTGGTCAGGCGCAGTTTATATTATCATCATTAGCACCTTCAACATTTACGACCATTGATATTACTTTTACAATAAATGCTGGTGCTAGTGAGATAAAAAATTATACCGAAGTTACAGAGTTAAGAGATATTTTGGGTGTGCTTGTTTCAGATGGTGACTCTGACCAAGATATTGGAGCTGGAAACGATCCAAATGAAATCGTTAATGATATTTATGGCACAGAGCCCAATGAAGACCATGATGATCTAGATTTTGCAACATTTTGGATAGGTACTGTAGGTGTGGGTAATTTAGTATTTATTGAAGGTAATGCTGATAAAGTATTTAACTCAGGAGAAGGCTTAGATGGCATTACTGTAGAATGCTATCGACCAGGCTTTGGCCCAGATGGTATATCCGGAAATGTCGATGATTACACACCTGTACTGACTACCACTACCATGAATGGTGGAGAGTATTCTTTTACTGGATTAAGACCAGGAAATTATATTGTTTCTATACCATACAATATGTTTACATTAGGTGGTCCATTAAATAAATTTGCACCCATTTCTGGCGATGGTTTAGATGATCAGGTAGATGATAATTTGGATGAAAATACCAGAGATCCAAATAATATTAATGTCATGCCATTAGACATAGCGGGAGCAAATAGTGTTTTGATTGGTTTATACCCAAGTACAGAACCCACAGGTGAAGTAGGCTTTAATGGTTCAGGTGATTCTCCTGATGAAGATGTAGATTACACTGTTGATTTTGGATTTTTTCGACCAGTTGGAATAGGTAACTTAGTTTGGATGGATTTTAATGATAATGACCAATTTGATATTGGAGAAGGAGTGGGTAACGCCACCATGGAATTATATAGATATGGATATGGCCCTGACGGAATTGAAGAGACATCAGATGATAATGATCCAGTTGCTACTTATATTACAGATAGTGAAGGGACATATAGATTTTTAAACCTACCTCAGGGTAATTACGTGGTAAAAATGCCGGTTTTTCAATTTAATACTTTAGGCATTGGTTTGTTATACAAAGCTAGAAATATATTTGGCAATGATGGTGATTCAGGGATAGATGACGATGTTTCAGAAAATACTATAGATAGCTTAGAGCCATTTTTTGACGGGGCTTCATCAGATACAATAAGATTAAGATATGATACAGAGCCAATCAATGAATCGGGATTTGACGGCAATGCGGATCATCCTGATGAAGATATAGATTTTACCATCGATTTTGGATTTAAACCACTAGTAGGTATTGGTAACCTAGTATGGATTGATAATGACAATAATAACATATATAGTCCTAATGAAGGAATAAATGGCGTGCTTATGGAATTGTATAAACCTGGATATGGACCAGACAATATAGCAGGAAATGCAGATGACGATCAGGTAGTTCAGACGACATATACTTTTAATGGAGGAAATGGTGATGGGACTTATTTTTTGGTGATTATCCTAGGACATATATAAGTTAAAACCTGCTTACAATTTCAACTTGGAAATCCACTATTTGCTTATACCAGCTTATCTGGAAATGGAAGTGATAATCAACAAGATGATAATGAAGATGAAAATGGCGTAAATGTTGGTTTGCCAAACGTGGATGGAGTTGAATCTGTACCTATTACATTATCGGTCAATGGAGAAATATTAAATGAACCTGGTTTTCCATTCTTCACAGGGCCTTTCGATGGTAATATAGATTTCACTATTGATTTTGGTTTTACTTTAGGATGTACATTAATGGCAACTTGTACTTCTCAACCTCAAACTATTTGCATACCTAATGATGGATCAGCTGCAACGATGGTATCTGGTACAAGGGGTAACATTTCATATCTATGGAGTAGTGGAGAGACGACAAGTAGTATAAGCAATAAAGCATCGGGTACTTATACTGTGACGGTTACTGATGACGGAGTAGCTGAGTGTAGTATGACATGTGAAGCAGTAATAGCCAATAATGCTAGTGCACCCACATGCGCCATTACAGTCAATACTCAACCGAGCTGTGCTAACTTTACAGGTGGTAACATTACTGTTGTACCAAGCCCAGCGGGCGCATATACGTACGCATGGAGTGACAATGGGGCAGCCACAGCCACACGGTCAGGCCTCACAGGTGGTACCTATACCGTGACCGTGACAAACACCACAAGCAATTGTACAGGCGTGTGTAATGTTACACTCACTACACCGACCAACTGTTGTAATATCAATGCCATCACAGCTATAAACTTAGAGTGTATAGACAATGGTACACCAGCCAATATCACAGACAATAGGATTAGATTCAGTGCCAATGTGACCAATACTAATACATCACTCACAGGATATAATGTGACCATCAATGGTGGTACGACGATCACACCAAATATGAATGTACCT
Source organism: Saprospiraceae bacterium (assembly GCA_016718205.1). Taxonomy (GTDB): domain Bacteria; phylum Bacteroidota; class Bacteroidia; order Chitinophagales; family Saprospiraceae; genus OLB9. Next base: position 219,158 of record JADKEB010000008.1, on the reverse strand, counting down.
TATGGAGTAACAACGTTTACTTTAGGTACAGGTACCGCAGGTGGAGGAGCGACATTTACGGTGACCGTGACAGATAGTGCGACACCAGGATGTACAGAAACCTTTATGGTGACCGATCCAGGCAATTGTGCACCAATATTACCAGAATGTCCACCAGTGAAATGTGGCACAGTGACGATACAGGTGAATGGGAATTAATGATGTCTAATTAGATAATGTGCTGATTGAATAATGTGCTGATGTGCTAATGTGCTAATGTGCTGATTTGGTAATGTGCTGATTGAATAATTAGTTGATTTAACAATAATAGATGGAAAAGAAAATTTGATATTGATTTGAGTTTTGGATTTGCTTTGGAAATTATCAAGTTTACTGAAGGACTTGAACAATTGAAAAAGTATAATTTGGCCAATCAATTATTTAGATCAGGTACATCTATTGGAGCAAATTTGTGAAGCTCAAAATGGAAAGTAAAGCAGATTTTATTCATAAAATAAAATATCTGCAAAAGAAGCTGAAGAAGCTGAATACTGGTTGCTTTTAGATAACGTTCTTAAAGTTAACATATTACACTCTGCCACACATTGTCACATTGTCAATATTATCACATTGGCCATTAGTACATTACTTGCCATTAACATCTATTATCACATTATCACATAACCACATTATCAGCATTATCGCATCATATTGCCACAGCACATTTCCTTAGCCCATCAGCAAATTAAAATATAACGCTTTCATAAATGAGGGGCCTTCACAAAAGAGTGACCGGCCCTTTTTCGTTTTTTTTCGACTGAGGAGCACGAAGTGACCCTTATGCGAAAAAACAGGAGTGGCCATCCTTATCTCTCAATACATCTTGCCTTGTTATTTTGCTCTTTCTCTGCGTTAAAATTTTCAACCATAGCAATGGCTATGCTTGAAAATTTTGCCTTGATAAAAACCGAAATTCCAGCGTCAATTATGTACATTTTATATATTGACAAACCCTTAGCACAGCACCACTTCCACATCGGTTAAAGGCGTTGCAATTTTCAAGTACAACAAGTTTGCTTCACTTGCAAATAAATTTGCAAGGCCTTTAATGAAATCGCATAAGGTTAAGGCCTCAAAACGCAGTCAGGTTTACTTACCGCAAGTATAAAGGTAAGCAGGTCCCCAAATCATCACATCCACACCGGTCAGGAGACCGAAAGATAGTAGTCTGAAAGTCAGAAAGACTTTGGACAACAACGAGTGTAGAAAGTAAAATTTTTTTCGAAATAAATGAAAAAAAAATCATTTCAAATAGGGGTAATGGTTCGTTATTGTGTCTTACTTTTGAATTTGATGATATTTAACCACATCAGATCCAAAATAACCCCACAATTAACCAATACTAAATGTAATATTTTTTACATTTAGTATTTATTATTTAATAAAATATTATTTTTAATTTATTTTGCAGTTGAAAATCAATATATTATTGTTATTTACAATATGACATTTTATTTTTTTAAAATTGAAAAATTAAATTATTGAAATGTAAATTATTTTACATTTTGTGATTTTATATAATTTTGATGTGACTTATACTTTTTAAAAAGTCTCATGAATATTTTTTAGACAGGAATTGAAATTCCGAACTTCAGTTTTTTATTTTTTTGAACCTAAAATTTTTGAGAATGAAATTTTTTATTTTACCTTTAAGTAAAGGCAAATTGTACTTTAATGGTACAAGCCTAATCAAAAGTATAATTCTTTTTATACTATTTTCATCCACAATAAATAGTACCGTAATTGCCCAAAGTCCTTGTACGTCACCCCTTGGTGCAGTTCCATCATTAACTTGCCCTAAAGTAGCTCAATTCCAAATCCTTCAAGGATCCTCATGTGATATAGACCAAGCTGTTCCCGGGATTAAATTCGGCTGTGCAACAACATTAGGTAATCTTCGAAGGACAAATGGTAATACCACCTGCGAGTGTAATGATAATGCAGCGTGTGTGGGCGAATGGGATACGTCTGAATCATCCAATTGGTCAGGTAATCGTCAAGTATATTTTGACATTAATTTTGATCCTACCAAAACAGTCAGCTTTGGTCAGTTATTAATTCAAGCTATTACTGGACCAAATATTGGTGGTACTGGGCAGAACAATAACTATCCTAGAAAACTTGCTATCAAGGTGTATCAAAATGGAAATGAAATATATACAACAAATAATATTACGATGTCCACCACAACATGGTCATATAGCACTATAGATTTAACATCACTTCAGAATTTGCCAGGTAATGCTACCTATAGAATAGGTATAGTAGCTTATGATTTGAATTCTGGAACAGGTATGGCAGCTCAGGAATTTAAGGACATTCAGCTAAGCGCTTGTTGTTCAGATGCCTGTGATCCAGACAATCCAAATGCCCCACCATTTTGTGCACCTACTCCTACCTGCGCAGCAGGGAGCTTTTTATGGACACAAGCTATAAATCAAACGGATGGCAGTTCTAGTTTAAGGATGTTTTGTGGTTCAACAACAAGTTACACTATTCCAGGACCATATCCAGCAGCTTATAATTCAGGTGTGTCAATAAATGTGTCAGATGTAGTAAGTTATGATGGATATGCTAGCAGAAATACCGTCACACAAGCTAATGAAAGATGGAGAATAGTATTTAAGAAAAATGGCATAGTTCAAGCTTCTACTGGTTATACCAATGATGTTCCGGATTTAAGAAATCAAGGATATTGGCGTGGGTCGTTGGGGACTGTTATCTTACCATCAGGAACTGATCAGATCGTCATTGAGCACTGGTCAGTGGCTAATGATGGATCTTGTGGTAATGGACCAAATAGTGTGGCACCTACTAGTATATGTTTGCAACACACAGTTTTAAATTCAACTTCCTGTAATCCAGTCTTGCCAAATCTTTGTGCAGCTAACATATTAAAAGCATATAATATCATTGACCCTGGTACTTTTGTAACCCAAGTGCATGGACGGATGATAGACATATTTTTAGTAACAACAATGGTGCATTCCAAGTTAAGCCTGGCACAACTCCACTTCTGATCGAATATACTGACGGAACAGTAAGAGGTCTTATAGAAGTCGTAAAAAGTAATGGTACTTTCGGAAACGTAGATTTAACCAGGGGATATTTAATTGAAGTAATTGGTTCTCAAAAGACAACGGGCTCACCTGTAGCTCCTTGGTCACCAGCGGTAGGATGTACTCCTAACACAGGCAATTGGACTTTCTATAATACATTTACAATGAATATTTGTGGCACAGGTGCTTACGCAGGTCAGAATTATAACATAGTAAATCCACCACAAGCAAATAATCACCCATTTCAAATTGGAACAGGAGCATCTATGTGGAATAACTCATTGGGAGGAGGGATTTGGTTTAATCCTACACAAACACAAGGCGATTTACAGTTTAGATTAAATCAAATTACATTAACAGTATTAAGTGCAAATGCACCCGATGTTCAAAGGTGTTTTGGACAAAGCGCACCACTGACTGCAACTGCGAGTGGAGGTAGTACACCGTACACTTACGTTTGGTCAGATGGTTTGGCAAATGGAGCCAACAGATCTGTTGCTGGAACATACACGGTAACAGTAACAGATGGAAATGGCTGTACTGCGACTGATCAAGCTATATTTATCATCAACCCACAACTCACCTTACCCATAAATAATGATGAAGTATGCGCTGGTCCTAATTTTATTAAAACAGTGGGAGCCTTATACGGTACACCAGGTTATACATATAATTGGAGCAACAACTTAGGAACAGGAAATCAAAAATCTCTTCCTACTCAAAATGCGATCTATACAGTAACTGCAACAGACAGTAAGGGTTGTACCGCTGTGACAAGTTTTACGGTGACTGTTATCACTACCACAGCAAACATAACAGGCACCCAAACGATATGTGCAGGCGGCAGTAGTACTTTCACAGCGAGTGGGGGAGGTACTTATGTATGGAGTTCAGGAGCGACAACAGCATCTATTAACGTAAGCATTGCGGGAACTTATTCGGTAACGGTGACCAATAATGGATGTACGGCAATAGGCACAAGAACATTGTCCGTGACATCCAATCCAACAGCCACAATAACAGGCACCCAAACGATATGTGCAGGCGGCAGTAGTACTTTCACAGCGAGTGGGGGAGGTACTTATTCATGGAGTACAGGAGCAAATACAGCTTCTATCAACGTAAGCACAGCAGGCACCTATACAGTGACGGTGACCAATAATGGATGTACGGCAATAGGCACAAGGACATTGACCGTGACATCCAATCCAACAGCCACTATAACAGGAACCCAAACGATATGTGCAGGCGGCAGTACTTTCACAGCGAGTGGGAGTATGGGAGTTCAGGAGCGACAACAGCATCTATTAACGTAAGCATTGCGGGAACTTATTCGGTAACGGTGACCAATAATGGATGTACGGCAATAGGCACAAGAACATTGACCGTGACATCCAATCCAACAGCCACTATAACAGGCACCCAAACGATATGTGCGGGCGGCAGTAGTACTTTCACAGCGAGTGGGGGAGGTACTTATGTATGGAGTTCAGGAGCGACAACAGCATCTATTAACGTAAGCATTGATGGAACTTATTCGGTAACGGTGACCAATAATGGATGTACGGCAATAGGCACAAGAACATTGTCCGTGACATCCAATCCTACCGCCAGCATCACCGCCACAGGCAACAACTGTATCACAGCCAATGCACAGTTGTTTGGAAGTGCGAGTGGCGGAACAGCACCATATACCTATAGTTGGAGTGGACCGAATGGTTATACTTCAGAGACTCAGAATCCGTTTATTACAGCCAATGGTACCTATACCTTGACAGTTACAGACAATAAAGGTTGCAAGGACACAAGGAGTATAGTAATCTTTTCGGAGTTTAATCCAGTGATCGTAACAGTAAGTACAGATATATGTGCCGGAGCATCAGTGACCTTGACAGCGAGCGGTGGCGGCACCTACTTATGGAATGCTGCGGCCAATAATGCGACGACCAATGCCGTCACGGTAACGCCGGCGAGTACGACGAGCTATGTGGTCACCGTGACCTCACCACAAGGATGTGTGGCATCAGCCAGGGCCACGATCACCGTATATAGCAAACCCGTCATCAGCAATGTAAGTACCACACCGAACAGTTCATGTAACAATACCGGCAATACCGGTACCCTTACGGTGACGGCGAGCGGACAAGCAGGCCAGACGCTGCAGTATAGAATCAATGGAGGCGCATGGCAGACGAGCAATGTATTTAGCAACCTGGGTAATGGAACCTACAACGCAGAGGTCAGTTATGTCCAGCGACAATGTGTATCCACACCGGCACAAGGGACCATCAGTAGTCAATCAGGCCTGCAAGTTGCAGCCGAAAATGATAAATCGGTATGTCCAAGTACGACATTTACATTATCAGCCTCAGCAACAGGAGGCACAACACCATATAACTACAGTTGGACAGGTGGCAGAGTTGGAAGCCCCGTGACCATCACTGGAGGCATTGCATCAGCGACCACTTATACGGTGACAGTGACAGACAATAAAGGATGTACAGCTACAGACATCGTGAATGTAGGCTTGCATACATTACCTGCTGCAACCATAGCAAAAGATGGAAATTTGACGTGTATTAGGACCAACGCAGTGTTGACAGCTTCACCAGGCACTGGAGTAACCTATTTATGGAGTGTAAGCAATCAAAGCACAAGGAATATCACAGTAAGCAGTGCAGGAACGTATACAGTAACGGTGACGAGTACCACGACAGGCTGTTCATCTGCCACAAATATTGCAGTAACACAAGACATTACCAAACCGAATGTAAATGCGGGTTCAGATAAAATCTTAACCTGTAGCACCACGAGTGTTATTTTGACTGGTAGCAGTACAACACCCGGAGTGACCTATGGATGGGCACCCAGTAATGGAGGCAATATCGTGAGTGGCGGTACCACAGCCACACCTACAGTGAACACTGCAGGAACTTACACACTTACAGTAACGGTGACAGCGACAGGATGTACAGCAACAGATGTAACTGTTGTTACATTAAACAATACACCACCGGCAAATGTAAGCGCTGATAATATCGGAGGACCAATTACGTGTATAGATAACAGTGTGACGATCAGAGCATTTCCAAATGTCACGAACTATACTTATGCATGGACAGGCCCTTCAGGATATACAGCGACTTCAAGGGAAAATAACGTCTCGGTCTCAGGCACTTATAGAGTAACAGTAACCGATAGTCAAAATGGTTGTGCATCTTCAACAAGTACAACTGTTTTACAAGATGTTGGAATACCTACAGCGAATGCAGGCGGAAACAAAACGATATGTAATGGCACCAATACAACACTGACAGCAAGTGGAGCAGGCACAGGAGGTAGTTACATTTGGAATACCAATGCGACAACAGCAAGTATCACCGTAAACCCAGCTATTACAACAACCTACACTGTCACAGTAACCGCAGCCAATGGCTGTACCAACAGTGCACAAGCCATAGTGACCGTGACACCACTTCCTTCATCAGGACTTACAGGTCCGAATGAGATATGTGTAGATGAGTACGCCGTATTCAGTGCCAGTCCGGTAGTATCAGGAGCGACGTATGCATGGACCTTTGACGGAGGCACGAGCTTAGACGGCGATGCCAACGACCCTACAGAAAGCATCAAGTGGGCAAGTACTTTCCAGAATACAGCAAGAACAGTGACGTTGACAGTAACAAAAGACAACTGCCCATCTGTATATACGAAGGCAATCTTAGTTAAAACAGGCGTGCTCTTAAATACCCAAGACAACTATCCAGTATGTCAGGGTGGGACAGTACAGATAGGTCCCAATCCCAATGACCCTAATCAGGTAAGCCCGGGAGCCACGTTCCAATGGACACCTAACTTATTTTTAAATAGCAATACCGTAGCGAGACCACTATCTACGCCACCATTTGATATAGTATATACATTAACAGCGACGCTAAACGGATGTGCAGTAAGCAAACAAATCATTGTAGATGTCAATGTCAATCTCAATCCAGTGGCAGATGCAGGACTTGATAAGACAATATGTATAGGCAAATAGTGTACAAATAGGGAGGTAACCCTACAGCGACACCACCTGCAGGAGCAACGATATCCGGAGTGGTATGGAATGTACCACCATCGGCTACTATCACAAGCACGCAACAAAACCCAATGGTTAGCCCAGTGACCAATACGCAATACAGAGTCGTAGTGGTAGCATCGACAGGCTGTACCGATACAGATTTTGTCAGTGTTACCGTACAGCCTAAAGCAAAGATCGGTAACTTCGTATGGAGAGATGACAATGCTAATGGCATACAAGACACCAACGAACCAGGTATAGGAGTGTATCTGTAAAATTATACAATACATCCAATGTAGAGGTGGCACAGACCACAACCAATGGTCAGGGATTTTATGAGTTTGAAGTATGTGCAGGAACGTATTATGTAGAGTTTGGTGCCGTAACAGGATACAGTAGAACGATTGCCAATACGACAGATGATACCAAAGACAGTGATGCCAATGTGACGAATGGACGTACCCAAAATTACACACTCAACCCAGGAGACAATAATCCTACAGTAGATGCGGGATACATCCCGAACGGCAAGATAGGAGACTTTGTATGGGAAGATAAGAATGGCAATGGACAACAAGACAGTGGAGAGCCCGGTATATCAGGAGTAACAGTACAATTGCTGGATCAAAACAACAATGTCATCCGCACCACCACCACAAGCGGCACGGGCGCATACCTATTTGATAATCTGCCACCAGGTACCTATTATGTACGAGTGACACCACCCACAGGGTACAATGTTACCACGCCAAATTCAGGTAATGACAATACAGACAGTGATATCAATAGTGGCACTAATACCACAGGAGCCATCAACTTAGGAGCCGGAGAGACCAATCTGACGATAGACGCAGGATTACTGAGACCAGCAAGTTTAGGAGATTTTGTTTGGGATGACCGAAATGGTAATGGCGTACAAGATACCAGTGAGCCAGGCATATCAGGAGTAATAGTAAGTCTTGAGGATGCAAGTGGCAACCCAGCTAGAGATATCAATAATACAATCATAACTTCGACAACAACAGGAGTGAATGGTCAGTATCAATTTACCAATCTAAAACCAGGTGTGGTGTATGTAGTTAAATTTACAACTCCTAATGGTTACCAACCAAGCAGTGTAGATAGAGGAGGCGATGATACCAAAGACAGTGATGCCAATGCTACAACTGGTAAAACACCAGGAGTAACCTTAGAGAGTGGACAAAACAATCCGACGATAGACGCAGGATATTACAAACCAGCCAGTCTAGGAGATTTTGTATGGGATGATACCAATGGCAATGGCAGGCAAGATGCCGGTGAGCCAGGGATCAGCGGACTCACAGTGACCCTGACAGGAACAGCAGGAGATGGTACGCCAGTTAATCAGACTACCACGACAGGAACAGATGGAAGCTATAGCTTTACCAATCTGAAGCCAGGAACATATACGGTTACCTTTACCAAACCGACAGGAACAGCCTTTACAGGCCAAGACAATGGCACTGACGATAAAGATAGTGATGCAAGTCCTACGACAGGAAGTACCACAGCAATCACCTTAGTAAGTGGACAAAACAATACCACAGTGGATGCGGGAGTTACCAGACCAGCAAGTCTTGGGGATTTTGTATGGGATGACAGAAACGGCAACGGTGTACAAGATAGTGGTGAGCCAGGAATATCAGGAGTAAGCGTAAGTCTGGAGGATGCAGCCGGCAACCCGGCAAGAGATATCAATAATAACATCATACCGGCTACCACGACAGGTACCAATGGTCAGTATCAGTTTACAAATCTGAAACCAGGAGTGGTGTATGTTGTGAAATTCAATACACCAAACGGCTATCAACCAAGTAGTGCTGACCGAGGTGTAGACGATACCAAAGACAGTGATGCCAATGTTACGACAGGTAAAGCTGCGGGAGTGACGCTGACAGGCGGTCAAAATAACCCAACGATAGATGCGGGATATTACCGACCAGCGACGATAGGCGACTTTGTATGGGAGGACAAAAACGGTAACGGTATACAGGATGCGGGCGAGCCAGGAATAGCAGGAGTTACCGTAACCTTGACAGGTACTAAGGGAGACGGTACACCGATCACACCGATCACAGTGACCACCAATACCAATGGCGGCTACCAGTTCACAAATCTGGCCCCAGGAACCTATACGGTGACGTTTACCAAACCAACCAATACCGTAACCACCACACCAGACCAAGGTGGAGACGACAGTAAAGACAGTGATGCGAGTATCACCACAGGAGCAGCTTCACCAGTAACGGTACAGAGCGGTGAAACCAATAATACGATCGATGCCGGTTATCTGAGAGCAGCAAGTTTGGGCGATTATGTATGGGAAGATACCAATGCGAATGGAGTACAAGATAGTGGCGAGCCAGGAATAGGAGGCGTGACGGTAAGATTAGAAGATGCAAGTGGCAATCAGGCCAGAGACATCAATAATATTTTAGTACCCAATGCCACCACAAGCACCAACGGAAGTTACCAGTTTACCAACCTGAGACCAGGAGTAGTTTATGTAGTGAATTTCATAGCACCAAATGGGTATACTACTACAAGCAAAGACAGTGGCGGTGATGATACCAAAGACAGTGATGCGAGTACGACGACCGGCAAATCACAGCAAGTGACCCTTAGTAGCGGCGAAAACAACCCAACGATCGACGCAGGTTATTATAGTAGAGCGAGTTTGGGAGATTTTGTATGGCATGATCTAAATGCGAATGGCGTACAAGAAGCCGGCGAGCCAGGCATCGGTGGTGTGACCGTAAGATTATTCAACAGTAGTGGTATGCAGGAAGCATTTACGAGTACTGCAAGCAATGGATTTTACAGCTTTAACAACCTGACGCCAGGTAGCTATACAGTGAAGTTTGATACGCCAACTAACTATATAACATCACCAAGAGATGCGGGAGGCAATGATACCAAAGATAGTGATGCCAATCCGATCAATGGATTGAGTCCTGTAGTCAATCTTTCAGGAGGAGATAATAATACAACCATCGACGCAGGATATTACAAACTGGCACAGATCGGGAATTTTGTATGGGAGGATAGAAATGCCAATGGAATACAAGATGCCTTTGAGCCGGGAATTCAGGGAGTGATAGTAAACCTTACGGGAACAGATGTATTTGGAGTACCTGTAAATAAGACAACGACAACCGATGCAAGTGGTTTGTATGAATTTATCAATCTGGTACCGGGTACTTACACGGTGACATTTGTGAGACCAGGTTCGGCCTATAAATCTTCACCATCGAATTCCACGCCGGATGATGCGGTAGACAGCGATGCTCATCCTGTTAGCGGTGCAGCACCATCAGAGGTATTGGTGTCAGGTGAGGATAACAGAACGATCGATGCAGGATTTTATAGATGTTCTAACGTAGGTGATTATGTTTGGGTAGACCAAGGAGGTATAAAGGATGTGCAGGATGCAGGAGATGTAGGAATGAGTGGAGTTAAGGTCGAATTGTATTCTACCAACAATCCATTGGTGCCGGTACAAACCATGTTTACAAAACAAAATCCAAATGATCCCACTAAAAACGGATATTACAATTTTGAAATATGTCAATTGGGAACCTATTTTATAAAAGTACATAAGCCGGAAAATTATGATTTTGTAACACCAAATCAAGGGTCAGATGATGCCAAGGATAGTGATGTGATAGATTTTACAAATCAGACGACCTTAATATTTACAGTGGGTTATGCAGTAACGATAACCGATATAGATGCCGGAATAAAATCTAAAGCCTTACCGGTAATACTCAAAGACTTTACGGGAAGATGGAATCAGACTGATGATGTCAATGAGCTTATCTGGACAACATTGACAGAAGTCAACAATGACTATTTTGAGATAGAAAGAAGTGTAAATAAAGGAGATTTTGAAGTAATAGGCCGGGTAAATGGAAAAGGAAATAGTACGATGACCAATGTTTACAACCTTACAGATTCAGAAATCAGCAGGAATGGTGATTATGTGTATCGTTTGAGACAAGTGGATTATGATGGCAATGAAAACATGTATGGTCCTATTGCGATAAAAGTAGAAAGAGATAATACTGGTAGTAAGCTGACAGTATATCCGAACCCTACAAAAGGAGCCTATAGCATAGAAATCCTGGCATCAGAAGGACAAAGAGTCACAGCAGATATCTATGATAGTACCGGCAAGAAGCTGAGAAGTAAGATCATAGACAGAGTCTCAGACGGAGAATTAATAAAGTACCAGGATACAGGATTAGAGTTAGGTAAAGGAATGTACTACATTGTGATCAATGTGGATGGTGTTCTGACCAGCAAACCATTGATTGTAATTGAGTAAGTAATCAAAGAATTATAAAGATCATTCTCAAATTTAAGTTTCACTAAAAGAAGTGTAATACTTAGAATTTTATAAGGCCAGGGAGGATTTAAACTTCCTTGGCCTTTTTTTAATCTGTCTATTATAAAAGATAAAAGGAAAAGTTTGATCAAGATTATGTTTAACCCACATTGCTCAGAAATGGATAAAAAAGTGGTGTGTAAAAAAAGTTATCCACAAAATTCGGGGTATTTAGTACTACTTTGTCAGCTTAGGAGTTAGAGTATGTTTAAACTTTTATCACTTGGCTCCAAGGGCAAATTTTATTTTGGCAAGGGTTATATTTTTCGCCGTACCACGTCAAGCTACGCTTGAGCTTTCGGGACGTTTCAGTCCCGATCAAGACATTTTTTTTTAAAAATCGTCATGACCGACTAAATGCAGTATTCGCTGCGAGCTGGACTGAATGATGCGAAACAAAATCGTGATACGAAATCACGATTTAATGAAAGAGCCAATCTAACATTTGATTGGATGGGTGGCTTTCGCAGTTCCTTCTTTATTGAGTAAAGAATTTTACTCAATTCTCGTTAACGACGAGACCATTCAGGCATCTAGTGCTAGGGGTGTACATTAAAAACGCGTCATGTCAAGGTTAAATTGACAGATGACTTATTGTATCTTTTCCATTTGCTCTTCGTTGATGAACCCCTTCCTTAGCTAAGGCTAAGGTCGGGAACCCTCGCCTTGATCAAAAGAAAAATCTACTTATAATTGATCCGTCATTCAACACTTGACATGACACTTGTCCAAAATTAAATTTCCTTACTTTCGCTCAAACATATAAATTTAAATATAACTCTTATCAGGAAAATCTTCATATAGGTTATCAGGTTTTTAATCAATAAGATCATTTTTAAAAATTGATTTGCAGTACACAGGGAAGTTGCATATGTCGAAGATGTTTTGGAAATATTATTAGATACTTATTATCTTTGTTGTCAAACTAATATCAATATCAGATGATCAATAAAAAAGTAGAAAACGTCACCAGTGCATTGTCAGGAATCAGAGATGGCATGACCTTAATGGTAGGAGGTTTTGGATTGTGTGGTATCCCAGAGAACTGTATTTCAGAGCTGGTTAAAATGGGTGTTAAAAATCTCACCTGTATCTCCAATAATGCAGGTGTAGATGACTTTGGTTTGGGTCTGTTATTGCAAGGCAAACAAATCAAAAAAATGATTTCGTCATACGTAGGCGAAAATGAAGAGTTTGAAAGACAAATGTTAAGTGACGAACTCGAAGTGGAATTGATACCCCAAGGTACGCTTGCCGAAAGATGCCGTGCTGCTCAATCAGGATTTCCTGCATTTTTTACACCTGCTGGGTATGGTACAGAAGTGGCTGAAGGTAAGGAAACAAGAGCATTCAATGGTAAAATGTATATTATGGAAAGTGCTTTTGAAGCCGATTTTGCCATCGTCAAGGCATGGAAAGGGGATGAAGCTGGCAATCTGATTTTCAAAGGTACGGCCAGAAACTTTAATCCATGTATGTGCGGAGCAGCAAAAATAACAGTTGCAGAGGTTGAAGAATTGGTTCCTGCTGGGACACTCGATCCGAATTTTATTCATATTCCCGGCATTTTTGTGCAGCGAATATTTCAGGGAGAAAAATACGAAAAAAGGATTGAACAACGTACTGTACGACAATGAGTGTAAGAGCAAGAGAGACGCGAATATTCACGAATTGCGCGAATTTAAAAACTCCATAATTAGCGAAATTTGCGTTAATTAGCGTATAAAATAAAGAGACGCGAATATTCACGAATTGCGCGAATTTGTAACTCCATAATTAGCGAAATTTGCGTTAATTAGCGTATAAAAATAAGCTTTTTCCATTCTTCCATTACTTTTACAGAAAACAATTGCATTTTTGCCCCATGGAATGATCTTTTATGACAAAATATATACACAGGGATATCAGTTGGTTGTCATTCAATTACAGGGTTTTGCAGGAAGCAAAAGATCACTCTGTACCATTGCTGGAAAGATTAAAATTTTTGGCAATCTACTCTTCCAATCTTGATGAGTTCTTTAGAATTCGGGTAGCAAACCACCGAAATCTGGCTCGTGCAGATAAGTCCACATTAAAAAATATTGATTTTGCTCCGGATGTAGTCCTAAGAGAAATCCTTAAAATAGCCAATAAACAACAGGAAGAATTTAGTTTGATATTTGATAAACAGATAAGACCAGAATTAAAGAAAAACGGCATTCAATTGGTTTCGTGGCGGAAACTCACCAAACAGCAAATCGAATTTGTAGATACCTATTTTAATGAATATTTGCTTCCTTTTGTTCAGCCGGTCATTTTGGCTGGCAAAAAGATTAAACCATTTCTGAACAATGGTGCCTTATATCTTGCACTACACCTGCATAGTAAGGACGCTGCCAAGCCTGCATCGGAGTATGCTATTGTAAAAATTCCTTCAGATCATCTGACCAGATTTGTCGAATTGCCCACTGGGAGTACCCGACTTAAACAAGTACTTATGCTGGATGATGCCGTCAGGCACAGTGTCAGGTTGATTTTTCCCGGTTATAATATTCTGGACTCGTATAGTATCAAGCTGACAAGAGATGCCGAATTGTACATAGATGATGAGTATTCAGGTGATTTGCTTGCCAAAATAAAAAAGAGTCTTACTAAAAGGAGCATAGGAGTAGCGTCAAGAATGATTTATGACAGGAGTATGCCCAAACATTTTCTCCAATATCTGATGGATGTCTTTGAGATAGATCAATTGGACCTGCTTCCGGAAGGAAGGTATCATAATAATTCTGACTTTTTTAAATTCCCTTCCTTTGGTATGACACACCTTAAGGATCCTGTTTTGCCATCTATTAAAATCGATGAACTTGAAGATGGCTCCTCCATATTTGAAAAAATAAGAGAAAAAGACAAATTACTTCATTTACCTTACCATAGTTATGATTCTGTTATTAAATTTTTTGAAAATGCTGCATTTGATCCAGATGTCACGCATATCAAAATCATCCAGTACCGGGTGGCCAAGATTTCCAGAATCATGGGAGCTATCAAGGATGCTGTCAAAAATGGTAAACAAGTGAGCACTTTTATTGAGGTGAAAGCAAGATTTGATGAAGAGGCAAACTTAAAATGGGGTGAAGAACTGGAAAATGCCGGTGTAACTGTTTACTACAGTATGCCTGGATTTAAGGTGCACTCAAAACTGGCACTAATACGCAGACTCGAAGATGGTATGCCCAATCTTTATGCCTACCTGGGTACAGGAAACTTTCATGAAGATACAGCAAAGATTTACTCTGACTTTGGAATCTTCACAAATGATAAAAGGATAACGTCTGAAGTAGCCAGGATTTTTACTTTTTTAGAAACAAAGCATAAGCAAAATATACACTTTCAACATCTTGGGGTAGGTCTCTTTAATTTGAAGGAAAAATTTATAAGTCTCATAAAAAGAGAAATTGATTTTGCAAAAAAAGGCAAAATGGCCAGAATGATTCTCAAAATGAACAGTTTGCAGGATGAAGAGATGATCAATTGGCTCTATGAAGCCAGTAAAGCAGGAGTAAGAATTAAACTTCTGATACGAGGTATTTGTTCTTTAGTACCAGGACAGAAAAATCTAAGTGAAAATATTGAAGCATTCTCCATCGTGGATAGATTTCTGGAACATGGCCGGGTTTTTGTTTTTCATAATAACGGAAACGATGAAGTATACATGTCATCTGCGGATTGGATGGTAAGAAATCTGCATTTCAGAGTCGAAACCCTTTTCCCGATACTAGATCCGGAAATTGCCAAAGAAGTCATCACCATCATGAACATACAACTCAATGATGATGTAAAATCCAGGATTCTAGATGCTTCCCTGTCCAATAAATACAGAAAAAACAGGGATGACATCGCTGTGAGAAGTCAGACAGAAAGTTATTATTTTATAAAAAGGAGGGAAGAGACCATGTCTCAAACGAATGACAAAAATAAAGAAATGTAAAAAGTATGCTTAAAGCCATTTCACCTATTGATGGTAGATATCAAAAGACGACAGCAACATTGTCAGATTATTTTTCTGAATATGCTTTGATTAAGTACCGGACTATCATTGAGATAGAATACCTTAAGGCACTCGCTAATTTACCATTACCGCAATTGAAAAACGTTTATCCATCTTTTTTCAGTTTTTTGGAAGAGATCAAATCAGGCTTTTCCGAAGAAGATGCCGTGTCCATAAAAAATATCGAAAAAGTCACAAATCATGACGTAAAAGCTGTGGAGTATTTTATTAAAGAAAAAATGGAAGCAGCCGGGTTTGGTGAGATCAAAGAATTTGTCCATTTTGGTTTAACATCTCAGGATATCAATAATACCGCTTTCCCATGGATGATCAGATCGGCCATGGACGATGTGATTATGCCTGCATTACTTCATGTGCTGGATCAGATCAAAATAAAAGCAAAGGATTTTCAGGGGCTT
The DNA here is from genome assembly GCA_016718205.1 of Saprospiraceae bacterium. Classification (GTDB taxonomy): domain Bacteria; phylum Bacteroidota; class Bacteroidia; order Chitinophagales; family Saprospiraceae; genus OLB9. Next base: position 203,143 of record JADKEB010000008.1, on the reverse strand, counting down.
CCGATGCTTGCCCGGACGCACGGTCAGCCGGCTTCGCCTACCACTTTGGGTAAGGAATTGATGGTTTTTGTCGAAAGGCTCGAAGATGAAATTCAGCTCCTGAACAGTATTAAGATAAAATGCAAATTTGGTGGAGCCACAGGTAATTTCAATGCTCACAAAGTCAGCTATCCCGGGATCGACTGGATAAAGTTTGGAAATGATTTTGCTCAAAGTCTTGGTCTCCGAAGGTCCCAATATACCACTCAGATCGCACACTATGACGATCATGCCGCTATCTTTCAGTCCTGGTCAAGAATAAATACAATACTCATCGACTTTTGCAGAGATATCTGGACATACATATCACTGGAATATTTCAGGCAAAAAACCAAAGAAGGAGAAATCGGATCGTCGGCCATGCCACACAAAGTTAATCCTATAGATTTTGAAAATGCCGAAGGAAATCTGGGTATAGCCAATGCTATTTTTCAACACCTTGCCGAGAAACTGCCTGTTTCCAGGCTTCAGCGCGATCTTACTGATTCCACTGTACTCAGAAATGTAGGCGTGCCGTTTGGTCACAGCGTCATTGCCTACACATCTATCATCAAAGGTATCAGTAAACTTTTGGTAAATAATGTTGCTCTGAATAAGGATCTCGAAAATAACTGGGCAGTAGTGGCAGAAGCAATACAGAGTATCCTGAGGCGTGAATTGTATCCTGAACCATATGAAGCCCTGAAATCGCTGACCAGAGGTAAGGAAGGTATCACTAAAGAGAGCATGCATGAATTTATCAATGGTCTTGAGCTTTCTCAAACAATCAAAGATGAATTACTGTCTGTCACACCTCAAAACTATGTGGGGTATTGCGAAGCTTAATTACGGTTGCAATATTAAGAGTTTTCCTCTCCCCGCAGTCTTATTATTGTGCTGTTTTATATCATAGATGTACAACCCACCTGTTAGAGTACTCAATGAAATTTCAGGGTGTATAGCGGAAACAGGCGAAGTATATATCAAATGTCCCTGTAAACTGTATATACTTATATGGTATACTTCTGTTTGATTCAATCCTTGTATACTGATGTGTTGAGCATCGGAAATGGTATTGGGTTGTATATAAATTTTTTCAATGAATGCATCATCGGTAGGAGTGGGTTTTACAGCTACTTTTACTTCAAGATTGTCAAAATAGAATCCATCTCTTTGCTCATAATCATCAGTTTTTATTGTAAACCTTATCCAAAGATTTTTGGATCCTGCAAAAGCTGAAAGATCGATTTCTTCCCGTACCCATTCGTTTTGCACACCATCATAGACAGGGCTCGATAGTGTCTGATCTTTTGTTCCCGGATTGGTATAAAGACCACACAAGGGTATAAAATCCTTATTGTCTTTGGAAGCGGAGACTTGCACATAATCATAATTATCTTCTATATCCCATTTTGCATCAAACTGGAGTAAGGCTCGGTCTGCAGTGCTCAGGTCTATTGGGTTTATGAGTGTGATAGTGGATGTGTACTTTGGAGGGTAAAGCCCTAAAGGACTATCTGTGATGGAATGAGGAGCACTTTTAAAGGTACTTTCAGTAAGTGACCATCCATTGGTCTGAAAGTTGTTTAGGTCATTTGACCTATCCGCAAATAAGGGCTGAAAAGGATATTCAGACCAGGTTTTTTTGATGAATTTGGTTCGTTCCAGGCCATCATTTTCCACCTTAAGCTCAAAGGAAAACCCATCTTCAAATCTTTGTCCGGAATTCCATTCTACATCGAAAACCAAAACTGAATCCATACCAATATCCAAACTTACCCATTTTTTGGGATTGACTATGGTGACATTGTTATTTTGGGATTTGAGTGTAACCACTGCTTGTCCGGCTTGCATGCCAGCCCGACTCAACTTTACGTAAATGGACTTATTGAGCTGATCCAGGATATTACTTGTCCTTATTTCTTCAGCTTCATAATAATTTAATGTAAGCAGAGCAGCTGAAATATTCATCCAAATGCAGGATTTGTTAAGATATTCTATATCTACAGAAGCAGGCCAAAATGCCGGACCTACTTCAGGTGTGTAGGCAAATATTTTGTTTTTTTTCAGCATTTTCACCAAACATCCAACTATCACTGTCACCATTGACTGAGTAACCCACCGTCTGCAGATCAGTGCCAAAAGCAAAGTTGTTTTCACTGTTGATGACCCTTCCCAGATTATTAAATAACGATTCTACATGACTATTGGTCCCGGCAGCCATGGAAGGATATATCAGAAAATTGCCAAAGGTGTGATAATTGAGCGCTATCTTAAATTCATGATCCAAACAAAATGACCGAATGGCCTGAGTTTCCACTTCTGAGAAAGCAGAGAGTCCTCTGAATGTCAAGGAGTTTGGATTGGGTGAAGAACCATTGTTGTCTCTTCCCCAGGTATGTCCGTAATTTCTGTTCAGATCCACGCCCTTCAGATCACCAAGAGTATCTTTCCATGCATTTTTTCTCCACAATCCGCCCCCTTTTGGATTGTTCTTTTCATTGAGGTCGTATCCATCAGGATTGATACATGGTATAAAATACATTTGTGTCTGGTCTACAATTTTTTTGACCATGGGATCTGTTTCATAATTTTCCAGCACATACCAAAGGAAGAAGATCATCTGCGAAAGTGAATTGGGTTCCCTAGCATGATGCAGCGCTGTGTAAAGAACCTTGGGCTCACCCGCATCTTCAGAAGTTACGTTATCAGAAACTTTGATAAAGTAGATAGGATTACCGTTGATTGTTTTGTAATCTTTTATGGGCTGTTTTAAGGTGATAAGTTTTGGATATCTGCTGGCCATACTATCCAAAATATCATACATTTCTTTAAGTGTAAAATATCCACCCATACTTCCCGGTCTATATTGAGATGGAGTTTTATAAGGATACTCAGAGTTCGCCGTAGCAAAACAATTATTGCGCAATTGGAGTTGCCCTGACTTTATCTCCGATGTACGGAGCGGGTCAGCGTAGTATTTAGCGACGTCAGAGATCAGAATTTCATATTCAAAACCAAGATTTTTGATTATCCCTATTTCTTCTTCACTAAAGTCACTTGTAAAAAAACGATTTTTTACATAGGTGCCATGATCTGTTTCTAAACCGGCATTGGTCAGATCTTGAATATTTCTTCCAGTGATGTTGATCTTTAACTTATGATAAATAGCTGTGGAAGGATTTTGACTATTAACTTGAGTAACAAAGGTAATAATCAGAAAAATGCATAATGATCTGATGCTCATGGAATCTTGAAATGTTTGCACAAAAGTACAAAATAAGACTGGTAGAAACTGATATATTTGATTTTAGTGTGTATAAGAAATTGCACTTTTTATTAAATCGATAATGACTGTTAGACTTACCACTTAATGAAAATAGTTGACGCCATTTCCTTCCTTACCTTCACTCAAACATAAAAAATTAAACATACTCTGACTGATGGTCGAAGTCTGTGACTCCGATCCCATACATCAAGAATCCCGCTGAAACTGGACAAGTTTTGTAATTTGTTAACTGTTGATTTTAAAAAAGTGGTAACTTCGCCTTAGAAGTTATCATAATCAATGAATGGGCATAAAATTATCAATCAGAATACTTTGCATTACATTACCATGAAAGCTTCATTGATAAAATATAGGATCGTAGTTGCAAACTGCGACCATCGTAGGGAATGAGGGTAGCGAAGCATTTAAGTAATTGTACAATTCGTTATATACACTTGAATATATCAATCCACATCAAAATCAGTAATGTCTATGGTGTCAATATCATATTTGACGGTCGAGCGTTGACCTTTTCCATTTTGTTTAAGGAGTGTCCAGTGATCAGTAGCTGTCGTTTGGAGCCAAAGGTCATTGGACTTTCTGAATACCTGTACATTGAGATTGAAGTTGTCTTTCATCATTTGCTCAAAATCAGAAACAGTCATTTCTTCATCAATGGTGAATTCCTTTTCACTTAGTTCAGGATTGATGCTGGTCAGCAGTGTCTGATGGTTGATGATATCTTCTGACTTGTTGCCTTTATGATCCTCATGCCCTTTACTGAAAAATTCAAGTTTTAAGTATGGGAATAAAAGATTGAATTGATCAAATATATGTTGGACGGTGGATGTTTTTTGAATTTTCATGACAGAAATATTTCTATATATAAGTAGTAACGAATCAATTAAAAAGAAGAATGATTAACTTTGGATCATGGGCACTTCAGTGTATGCCAGGATCATCAGGTCATAAGTGGTGATGATACCTATCAGAAAGTCATTGTCATCAACGACCGGGAGAGCCCGAAAGTAGTTTTCTCTGAATATCTGGACACATCTTTTAATTCTGTCTTCGGGGTTGATGCGGATGACATTGATTTCCATGATATCTTTGGCCAGATTGCTGGTCAGGAGAAAAGTGTTTTTTCTGAGACTTGCAGGTAAATTTAATTTTGTACCCCAATCCATCAGTAATAGCATATCTGACTTCGAAATGATCCCTTTAAACTTTCCATCAGAAGATACTACCGGAATGTGGTGAATATTTTCTTTTTCGAAAATCAGATTTACGTCTTTCAGTATAGTATCGGACATAACAGTAATAAGTTCTGTACTCATTACTTCCTTTACTTTCAGGCTCAAAAGGTCGTGTGTATTCATAACAGGATGATATTTATCTGTTTTAATGCATGAAGCAAAAATAGTGAATTATCTACATTGATGCATATGATTCAAATCATCACCGACATTGATGATGATCAAAACATAATATGAATTCACCAACAAAGATAAAAACAGGCTGATATTTTTTTTTGGAATGTTATCAGGAAGATACTTAAATAATACAGATGAATTTATATATTTGTAGCAGTAAGAATAGGTAACTTAAATAATTGTATTTTTTCAATGAATTTGTAAACTTATTAACCAGACCAAGCAAAGAATATGAATAGATTAAAGGTAATATGTTTCTCCAAGGATTTTGTTTGTTTACTTTCATCAGTTTTTATTCTGGTCAGCTCTCATACTTTTGCACAACAAACGGGTATTCCTGAAAAAATAGATGCTAAAACTTTTAACACTTCTACTTTACTTTGGTATGATCTTGCTGCCAAAAAATGGGACGAAGCATTACCTGTTGGCAATGGTCGTCTGGGAGCAATGATCTTTGGAAATAGAGGCGAAGAACGGATTCAGTTGAACGAGGAAACCTACTGGTCAGGCGGGCCATACATTTCCGTTGTCAAAGGTGGATACAAAGTATTACCGGAAATTCAAAAGTTTGTATTTGAAGAAAAATATCTCGAAGCCCATAATTTATTTGGAAGAAATCTGATGGGCTATCCCGTTGAGCAGATGAAATACCAAAGTCTTGCAAATCTCCATTTATTTTTTAAAAACCAGGACAGTGTTTCTAATTACAAAAGGTGGCTTAACCTAGAAGATGGTATTTCGGGTGTTTCGTACACTTCGGATAACGTGACTTATCAAAGGGATGTTTTTGCCTCCGCTCCTGACCAGATCATAGTGGTGCATTTAACTGCTGACAAACCAGGGAAAATATCATTTAAAGCCAACCTACGTGGGGAGAGAAATCAGGCGCATTCCAATTACGGAACAGATTATTTCCAAATGAATCCTTATGGCGATGATGGATTGGTGCTTACCGGCAAGTCAACGGATTATTTGGGTGTAGAGGGAAAAATCAGGTATGAAGCAAGAATAAAAGCTGTTCCTGAAGGAGGTACCATGAAAACTGATGGTCTTGATTTAATAATTGAAAACGCAGATGCTGTCACATTGTATTTTGCGGCGGCTACAAATTTTGTAAATTATAAAGACGTAAGTGCAGATCAGCATCAAAGGGTGAATGATGTTTTAACCAAATTAGGACAAAGAACCTATCAGGAAATATTGGAGTCAGCAGTCACAGATTATCAGAAGTATTTTACCAGAGTTAAATTGGAGCTGCCTGTTACTTCAAATTCCTTTTTGCCTACAACTGAAAGAGTAAAAAAAATACAGTCAGAACCCGACCCTTCTCTGGCAGCCTTAAGTTATCAATTTGGGCGTTATCTCATGATTGGGTCATCCAGACCGGGAACCGAACCTGCCAATTTACAGGGCATATGGAACAATGATATGAATCCTTCCTGGGACTCAAAATATACCACCAATATCAATACAGAGATGAATTATTGGGCTGTGGAAAGTGGCAACCTTTCAGAATGTGCTGAACCTTTGATCAGAATGGTGCGAGAGCTTACTGACCAAGGAGCGCAAGTTGCCAAAGAACATTATGGAGCCCGGGGTTGGGTATTTCACCAAAATACAGATTTATTCAGAGTGGCTGCACCGATGGACGGGCCAACATGGGGCACATTTACAGTAGGTGGGGCATGGCTCTGCACACATCTGTGGGAACACTATCTTTATACCCTTGATCCCAATTTTCTCAAAGTTGCATTTCCTTTGATAGAAGGGTCTGTTCAGTTTTTTATGGATTTTTTATTACCTCATCCCAATGGAAAATGGTTGGTTACCAATCCTTCTACATCTCCTGAAAATTTTCCCGATGGCGGTGGGAATAAACCTTATTTTGATGAGGTGACGGCAAGTTTTAGGGAAGGCACTACTATCTGTGCAGGCGCATCAATGGATATGCAGATATTATATGATCTTTTTGGGTATTATCTTAGTGCTGCAGAAATCCTTGGTAAAAGAGATACTTTCGTTCTACAGGTAAAAACGGCTCGTGAAAAATTAGTACCTCCACAAATAGGGCGTGATGGATCACTTCAGGAATGGGCAGACGACTGGAAATCTCTGGAGAAAAACCATCGGCATTTTTCCCACATGTATGGATTGTATCCCGGAAATGTGCTTGTAGAAAAGCGAACACCTGCACTGATTGAAGCATATAAAAGAGTTTTGGAGGAAAGAGGTGATGCATCTACGGGTTTTTCAAGAGCCTGGAAAATGGCATTGTGGGCACGACTGAATGACGGTAATCGAGCAAATAAAATATACAAAGGTTATCTCAAAGATCAATGTACTGCATCTATGTTTGCTTTATGTGGCAGATCTCTACAGGTAGATGGAAGTTTTGGTGTAACAGCGGCTATCACTGAAATGCTGATGCAATCTCATGAAGGGATGATCAAATTATTGCCGGCATTGCCGGATGAATGGAGTGAAGGAGATTTTAAGGGCGTATGTGCAAGAGGAGCTTTTGAACTGGATTTTTCATGGAAAAATAAAAAAATCACCAATATTGATATTTTATCTAAAATGGGTGGAACATGCTCTATTGAATACCAACCTGGAATGAAAATCAGCTCTAATGAACGAAAAATTAATTACCAGATATTAGCCAACAGCCAGATAGAATTTAAAACCATAAAAGGCCAATCTTATCAAGTCCGTTTTTTATAACTTAATATTAAGAGTAAAATGATATCTTTTAAATTGCTTCGTGCTGCTTTTATAGTTTCGCTTGTTTTTTGTGGCGGCGGCCTCATGGCTCAAAACAAAAAGTTGACCCTGGAAGATATTTATACCAACAATGCCTACAAAGTTGAAAATATAGGGCAAATCAGATGGATGAAAGATAATCAGAGTTACTCTACTTTGGAACCCAACACCGAAGGCAAAGGAATGAATATTGTGCGTCATGAAGTCATAAGCGGGAATTCCACCATACTTGTCCGCGCTGATCAGTTGCGCCCTCCGGGCCATTCGACATCTCTAAAAATTGATGACTATATTTGGTCTGATGATAATAGTCAGCTGCTCATATTTACTAATACCCGTAAAGTATGGCGTTACAATACAAAAGGTGATTATTGGGTACTTCATCTTAAAAGTGGTAAATTGCAAAAACTGGGAAATGGATTGGACGAAGCCACACTTATGTTTGCTAAATTTTCCCCGGACGGACGCAGGGTTGCATATGTAAGTAAGTTGAATATCTACGTGGAAAATATAGCCACAGGGAAAATACTTCAACTTACCAAAGACGGCGGAGGGACTATTATCAATGGTACATTTGACTGGGTATATGAAGAAGAACTGGATGCCCGCGATGGTTTCCGATGGAGCCCTGATGGAAAAAATATAGCTTACTGGCAATCTGATACAAAAAGCGTGGGAACCTTTTATATGATCAATAATGTGGATTCCAATTATTCAAAACTCATTCATCTTCCATATCCGAAAGTAGGAACAGCAAATTCTGCTGTAAAAGTAGGTGTAATCCCAGCAACAGGTGGTATTACCAGATGGTTTGCTGTGCCCGGTGATCCGAGCAATAATTATCTGGCAAGGATGGAGTACATTCCTGGCTCAGATGAAGTGATGATCCAGCAACTGAATCGCCTTCAGAATACCAACACAGTTTGGACAGGAAGTACAAAAACCATGATGCTGAAAAATATTATCATCGATAAAGATGAAGCCTTTTTGGATATCCATGATAATATTGTGTGGCTTGAAAATAATCAGTCATTTACCTGGACCAGTGAAAAAGATGGCTGGCTTCATTTGTACAAAGTATCTCGCGATGGAAAACAAATGGAGCTGATCACCAAAGGAGACTTTGATGTTGTGAATATCAATTGTATTGACCCTGCAGGAGGTTATGTTTATTATATAGCATCTCCGGAAAATTTTACTCAACGTTACTTATATCGCAGTCGGCTTGACGGCAGCGGAAAGGCAGAAAAAATTTCTCCGGCTCACATGACCGGTCAACATACATACCAGATATCTTCAGATGCTGCATATGCCATTCACAGCTTTGAAAATTCATCGACACCACGCAGAATTTGCCTGATCAATCTTAATACACACACTGAAATAAAACTACTGAAAGACAACACGGCTTTAAAAAATAAAATAGATGCTCTTGGACTTCGACCTAAAGAGTTTTTTAAAGTGGACATTGGTGATGTGGTACTGGATGCATGGATGATAAAACCAAGGGATTTTGATGCCGGTAAAAAATATCCGATTATCTTTCATGTTTATGGCGAACCTGCAGGCTCTACCGGTACAGGACAATTGGGGTACGGGTGATAATCTATGGCATCAGTATCTCTCTAACGGGTTGAATTCGATCATCATCAGTATAGACAATCGCGGTACCAGGACTCCAAGAGGACGAGACTTCAGAAAGTGTATTTACAGACAGATAGGCTTACTTGCAGCGGATGACCAGGCCACTTCAGCCAAAAAAATAATGGGCATGTTTCCCTTTATTGATGGTAGTCGTACCGGCATCTGGGGCTGGAGTGGAGGCGGACAGATGTCCTTACATTGTATTTTCAGGCATGGAGATGTATTTAAAAATGCCATCGCCATTGCATTTGTAGCTCATCAAGCACTCTATGACAATATTTATCAGGAACGATACATGGGATTGCCGGATGATAATGCTGTAGGTTACAGAGAAGGGTCACCTTTGACGCATGCAAAAAAATTGAAGGGTAATTTATTGATCATTCATGGTACTGCAGATGATAATGTACACTATCAGAATTTCGAAATGCTGGCCAATGAATTGATAAAACATAACAAATTATTCAGCATGATGTCTTACCCTATGAGGGATCATGGAATCTATCAGGGGGAAAATACTACACTTCACTTAAGAAGAACTATGGAAGAATACTGGAAAAAAAATTTATAAATAAAATTTCAATGTCGTTTAGATACAGTATTTTTACTTGCTTTACCCATCCCTGCCTCGCCGTACCGTTGGGCAGGCAGGCTAAATCCTTACCTTAGAAGGGAAGGACTTCATAATATGGCCTTATCTAAACGACATTGAATTAAAATTAATTAAAATTTCAAAAATAAAAGCATGAGCACTTATCCAAGTATTTTCAATGATGTCATTGGTCCTGTCATGAGAGGTCCATCGAGTTCCCATTGTGCAGCTTCTTTGCGTATAGCCCGTTTATGCAGAGATCTGATGGATGGAAATATCAAAGACATTCTCATTGAGTTTGACCCGGAGGGTTCTCTTGCCACCACCCATAAAAGTCAGGGATCAGACATGGGACTGTTTGGTGGATTTCTCGGTTGGGAAGCTCATGATGAGAGACTGCCCGAATCAGAAAAGTACATCAACGAATCAGGAATTAATGTGACCATCGACATAATGGATATCGGGAATAGCCACCCCAACCTGTATAAAATCACATTATTCAATCAAAAAGAAACAAGAATACTCACAGCTATATCCACAGGTGGAGGTATGATAGAAGTGGTTGCCATAGATGGAGTAACGGTTGCCATGGCTGGTGATTATTTCGAAACACTCATTTATTGCAGCGACCCTGTCGATCTCATGGCATTTTTAAAAGCGTCTATATCATATGATGAGATAATATTTCATGGAGACGCCACTTCATTTATAGAAATAAAGTCGCAGTCTTTTTTGCCTGACGGGCTTATCAATGAAATCAGCCAGATGCAAGGGGTTCAATGGATCAAACAATTGAATCCCGTTTTACCTGTGATGGACAGGAAAAACCTAGTGGTACCATTTATTACTTGTCAACAGATGATGGATTATAACAGTGATAAAAATTTACATCTCTGGCAGTTAGCTATCGATTATGAAAAAACAAGGGGAAATATCACGGCAGAAGAAGTATTTGAAAAAATGAGATCCATTGTTGGCATCATGAGACATGCTGTTCAAAGCGGTTTAAAGGGAACGCATTACGAGGACCGTATTCTGGGAAGTCAGTCTCCTCATTATTACAAACGATTAAAAGCAGGAAAGTTGGCCGGAGGAGATGTAATCAATAGAATTGTCATGTATGTAAGCGCAATTATGGAAGTCAAAAGCTCTATGGGAGTCATAGTGGCGGCACCTACTGCCGGTAGTTGCGGTGCTTTGCCCGGTGCTCTCATCGCTATGGCAGATTCTCTTGAGTTGTCAGAAGATGATCTGGTAAAAGCCATGCTCTGTGCAGGACTGATAGGAGTGTACATTGCGGCTCATGCTACATTCGCTGCAGAAGTGGGCGGTTGTATGGCAGAAACAGGATCTGGTGGTGGTATGGCAGCTGCAGCATTGGTGCAAATGCAGGGTGGTACCTTAGCCCAATCCATTGCCGCGTCGTCACTGGCTCTCCAAAACTCTCTTGGTATCATTTGTGATCCTATTGGTAACCGCGTTGAAGCCCCGTGTTTGGGAAGAAATGTTATGGCCGCATCCAATGCTTTCACTTGTGCTAATATGGCACTTTCAAATTATGAACATTTGGTTCCTTTAGATCAGGTGATTGATACCATGAAAGCAGTGGGAGACCGCATCCATCATACTCTCAGATGTACCAATCTCGGAGGACTCTGTGTGACACCCGCTGCTAAAGCCATAGAGGCAAAACTGGCAGAAATGGATGTGAATTTTTACAAAAGCTGTTAACATTATGAAAATAAACATACTTTATTACCATCTTTGGTGCAGTTTTTGAACTATACTATTTCCAATATTTTTTTCAGGATGAAAATAGTTGATAATCAGTTTCAATATAAGATTTACGATTCGATGGGTGAATTGACCGAAGCTGACCGGGAGTTAATGTTAATGGCAATCAGACAGCTTGAATTTGCGTATGCACCATATTCCAGATTTCATGTCGGGGCAGCAGCCAGATTGAATGATGGGAGCATCTATGAAGGTTCCAATCAGGAGAATGCTTCATACCCTCTATGCATGTGTGGTGAAAGAGTGGCACTGTACAATGCTGCTGTTTATAAACCTGCTCAACCGGTCGAATCACTTGCCATTACGATCAAAAATCAGAATATGAGGATCGACAAACCTGTCTCACCATGCGGAGCTTGCAGACAAGTGATTTCAGAGTATGAATTCCGTCACAAACAAGCCATAAGAATCCTGTTAAAGTCGGACAGCCCGGAGATATATGAGTTAAGATCTGTAGAAGATCTTTTGCCTTTAGGTTTTAACGGAACATTCCTTTAAGTACTAAATCCCGGACAAGGTCCAGATCATCCTGAGTATCCACACCAATCGATCTGTGTTTAGTTTCAAAACAATGTATCTGATATCCATGCTGCATCCACCTGAGTTGCTCGAGAGATTCTGCTTTTTCATATGTTGATTGAGGCAACTCCGTCAATTGAATCAATACATCTCTTTTGAAAGCATACATACCTATGTGCCTGTAGTATTTTGTTTTACCAAACCATTCCCGATACGGGAGATCTCTATTGGCCGGAATAGCTTGTCTGCTGAAAAATAGTCCTTTATCATTCACATCCCGCACTACCTTTACCACATTAAAGTCAAACAATTCATCTTCGTACTGAATTTCTGAACATTGAGTCCCGATGGCAATATTTTGATGTATCATTTTGGAGATCAGTTCATCTATTTGTACGGGATTAATGAGTGGTTCATCTCCCTGCAGGTTGATGATGAAATCGCTGTCTAGTGACACTGCAACTTCAGCAATCCTGTCAGTACCGGACTGGTGGTGGGGTGATGTCATGATCACACGCCCATGATGCTCTTGCACATGATCTGCAATTTTTTGATGGTCCGTAGCAATAATGACTTCATGAGCAAGCCTTGCAGATGATGCCTGATCGTAGACCCGCATGATCAGACTCCTGCCCAAGATATCTGCCAGAGGCTTTTCAGGAAGACGGGTCGACCCAAGTCTGGAAGGAATGATAATGGAAATTTTCATAAAAAGATTATAAATGATACATATTATAAAAATATTTAATATATTTGCCCCGTCATTTAACAATGATTATCTGATGAACCGATATAAAGTGCATTATTTAGTAAAGTGTAAAAGTACAGTTTTTTTCATTCTGTCTGTCATTTGTATTGCTTCAACACAAAATAAAACTGACCACCTGTTTTCTTTTACCAGTGCAGAGTTCGTCGTAGACGTTCTCCCTGGGAATGATATTTTTTATAGACACCCTATTAGTAAAGGTATTAGTATTTACAATCTTGCCGAAGTTTTTCAATTGAAAGCTGACAAAATTTATGCGATCAATAAATTGAATCCCACTCAACCGATCAATGACGGCAGGATTGTAAAGATACCTTTTCAACAAAATTTGATCACACAAGACAAAGGTAAACTTTCCGGTAAAAAAACTTTTGTCCCTGTATTTTATACTGCTAAAAAAGGGGATACAGCTTTTAAGGTGTGCCATCAATATTTTGATCTCGAGCTTAAAGACTTATTGACCATCAATGGTAAAAAAGAAAGTAGCATTAATTTGGGTGAAAAACTGCTGATCGGGTGGTACATGCTTCCTGAAATAAAAAAACCTTCGGATAAAACGAGGATCAAAGACACTCAGATCAAAAAGACAGATCCAACGTCTGCAGTGGCAGAAGAATTAAAAAAGCAGAATATAGTAACTTTTATGCCCGACACTTTGGTGTATGATAAAGTAAATCCTACAGTCAAATATTATATATCCGATGTAATAGGGTGGTGGGATAAGTCATCACAAGCATCTGATGGTTATTTTGCACTTCATAATGAAGCAAAACCTGGTACCAATATTGATATTTATAACCCTATGCAGAAAAGCCATGTGAGAGCGAAGGTCATAGGCAAAATTCCTTCAGATACTCATAAGGAAGAAGTGCAAATCATACTTAGCAATAATGTTGTTAAGGATCTTGGTATTTTAGATGCCAGATACACTGTCAATATCAAATTTGAAAAGTAGATCTTGACTTTTGGTAATAAGAGTACGTTTTGTATTTCTCACTTTCGATCAGACTTGAAAAATTTGAACTCACTCTAAAATTCAGATTTCCGATTCATTTCTCTATCTTTGATTTACTTTTAGGTTTCAAAAATGAAAAAGAAAAATCTATATGCAGTAGTTGATATTGAAACAACAGGTGGCCTGGCCCGTAGAGACAAGATTACAGAAATAGCTATAGTCTTGTTTGATGGTAATCAAATCATAGATCGTTATGAAACGCTGATCAATCCCGAACGATCTATCCCCTATGAAATTACGAGAATCACTGGCATCACTGACGACATGGTGGTGAGCGCTCCGAGATTTTACGAAGTGGCAAAAAAAATAGTTGAAATGACCGAAGGAGCCATTTTTGTGGCCCACAATGTCAGATTTGATTACAGTTTTCTGCGTGAGGAGTTTACTTCATTGGGATTTACGTTTACCAGAAGGCAACTTTGTACTGTGGTGTTAAGCAGGAAATCATTCCCCGGGTTGAGATCTTATAGCTTGGGCAATCTCATCAGGCACTTTGGTATCACAGTCGAAAATCGCCACAGGGCCATGGATGATGCTATGGCCACGGTGGATATATTGTCACGAGCACTTAGCAATGAAGAGGGTAAGTCTCGGGCTGAAAGGATGATTTCAGCAGGAATCAGAGCATCCCATCTTCCTCAGGACATTTCGTACGAACGTATCAATCAATTGCCCGAAGCAGCAGGTGTATATTATTTTTACAATACCTATGGCAATGTCATCTATATTGGCAAAAGCATCAATATCAGAAAAAGAATCCATCAGCATTTCGGAAATATTGACTCCAAAACGGACAAATTTATAGCCAAAGTAGCTGATATGACTTATGAACTCACCGGATCAGAACTCATCGCCATGTTGCTGGAGTCCCATGAAATAAAGATGTTGCAGCCCGAGATCAATAAAGCACAACGGAGCAAGGACTATCCTTATTTTGTACATCATTACACTGACAGTCAGGGATATATCAGATTTGGGTGGGATAAATCGAGTGTAAAGTCGCGAAAAGGTAAAAATATATTAAACCACTATATCTCTAAAGCGAGTGCCAGAGGAAGTATTTATGGAGTTACAGAGTTGATGGGTTTATGTTCAGGGCTGACAGGGTTGTATGAGCCTGATGGAGGTTGTTTTTACTATCAGACTGGTGCCTGTAGCGGTGCCTGCCAGCAGAAAGAACCTTCCGAAGAGTACAATCTAAGGGCAGAATTGGCTGTAGAAAAGCTGAAAAAGTCCTTTGATGATAATTTTTTTATTCTCACTGAGGGAAGAGACAACGAGGAGTGTGGATTGGTGCTTATCGAAGATGGACATTACCGGGGTTTTGGCTTTTTACCTGTCAGAGACCTGCACCTAGGTGTAGAAGAACTCAAAGAATCTATCAAATACCTCACACCCAATCCTGAGTGCAATCAGATCATCATGACGTGGTTGGAGAAGCATGAAGGTGCAAAGGTGTTGAAGTTTTGATGGGAGGATTGTTGGTCGTAGTTTGTAACTGGATCCAGTATTTTATGAATTTTTTAATTCATACATACACAACTATCAAAATACAAGAAATATTATAACAAAGATAACAACAGTTATGACTCGATGAGCCAATGGCAAAAGAAAAAAAGCGCACCACAGATTGATATTGTACGATGTACTATTTTCAATATTCCTTACCATCAATGCATGGCTAATGCTTGATGCATGAGGTCGAAGTTACATTTATCTGACTTCAGAAGGCAGAAACTTCGACCATCGGTAGTTTTTTGAACGAAATCACACACCAATAGCTGTCTCTAAATTGAAAAATTTTGACTTAATCAACAGGTCCAAAATAAAGAAACTTTAAACATTCTCTTTGTTGTAGGTTAAAAAAGTGGGCTCACTTTCTCAACAAATCCCTGATTTGGAGTTCTATTTCATAAGCTTTTTTTTTCGCGTCAGCAAGAGGGATTCCTTTGTTCATTTGGGGTCTTTTGTGTCCTGCTGCTGTCAACCACGCATCTTTGGTTATGTTCATCCTATCTGATATCAGGGTGTAAATAGCGCGTCCATTTTTGTAAAGCGGCAGCAATGCACTGATGTCATCTGTTTTTGCCACATTTTTTACTCCCAGATACAATAAAACTTCCCTTGCCATAAGCCAGTGCCCGGTATGGTTAGGATGGATACCATCTTGGGCCAAAGCAAATGCAGAGTCAACAGCACGCCGATCTTCAAGATATTTTTTCATTGGCCAGTGGAGATCGACAACATCCCAATGGGACGTGTATCTTTTGCTTATGAGCCAATCAGAGTATATGTCGAGTACATTAGCATATGCCGGATCCTTGGGTACATCATACACTGGAGGTGTCAAGTGGATGATAGAAGCTCCGGTTTTTACAATTTGATCGTGCAGCCTGATGATACCGGATTTGAATTTCTTATATCGAAGCTCATCAAATGGCAAATAAATTCCATCATTCATACCATAACATGCTATAACCAGATCCGGCTTTGTAAGTGCTAAGACCTTACTCAGGCGGTCGTGTAAGTCAGGCCGCACAAACTTGCCTCCTGCATGGTTTTTTTCTGACAATCCGGAAACAGTTTCACTTGGCAAACCTGCATTGATAAATTCATACTGTATATCTGGATGATGTAATGTGAGTATTGTTTCAATATAGACCACATAATGACCTCCATACGTAATACTATTGCCAAGGAGAAGAATTTTTTTAACCTTTTCAGGTATTTTATACTCAACCTGGGCATTCAACGGTGAATGAATTCCGATCGAATAAAGTATAATAATGAATATGTTTTTCAATGTAGGGTGTTTCTTTTTAAAAATGTGTCAACATGACAAAGATAACAACAGTTATGAATCGATGAGTCATTGGCAAGAAAAATAGCACATCACAGATGGATACTGCGATGCGCTATTTTTAGTATTTTGCTTACTATCAATGCATTTTTAAGAGCTTGATGTATCTATGTGGCTTGTCCAAAGGAGTTACTAAAAATTAATTCACTTGCGATTTACTTTTTTCTTAAAATAGTGCTCAACTTTAAGCCCAAACAAATATAGGAACCTTGATTAGGTCCGATACCTCCCATAATAAATGGAGACCAAATTTTAGGTCCAATGGATTTGTTGACCGAAAAGCCTATATTTAATCCGTAGGTAAATATTTTTTGTGATGTTGATGGAATGTAATTTAATGGACCTGAGTAAGTAGCTGGTATCTGAATATTGTGGATAGGAACTACAGTAAATGTGTAAAACTGCTCGACGACAGCTGAATAAATGCCGGAATTGATATTAAATTCTACATCGCTATGTTGAATTATTGGATAACTTAATTGTAAGGAAACTTGATGTTGTTTTCCATAATCGGAACTTACATTTACTACATTTGTAATCCCTCCTAATATTAAATAATCATTCCATTTGCCTTGATCTTGTTTGATAAAGACAGTACTCCACTGATCATAATTGATTTCAGGTATATTCTTAAATCTATTGATAGTCCCATAACCAAAATCATAATTGATAGAATAAGTAAGTTTATGATGCTTATAGCTATAGCCAAAACCTATGCCAGGGCCAAATAATTCGGTATGTTTCCAATAGTTAAAGTTACCACTGACGTTTATATACGACTGACTGTTGATTGTATAGCCAAAGAGTAGTAAGAAAGAAACTACTATTGCAGCTTTTATATTTAATAATTCTTTCATAACCTATTCAATATTAAAATGATACGATAAGCCTCCACCCACAATCAAATCTATACCTTCTCCGATTACATCAAAGTACATTTGGCCACTGATGCCCAGGAAAACATTCTTAAAAACCTTATATTCTGCATCGATTCTTCCACCAAGGCCTATATCCCAAGTTCTGAATATTTGAAAATCATGATAAGGGATTACTTTAATTTCATCTCCTTTGTTGACAATTACCTCAGCAAAATTGTAAGCATTATAATACATAATAGTTCGCCTGGAGCTATAATGTGGTCCTAAAAAGGCTTTAGCCGTAAAATCTTTTGCATTGAACAATTCATATCCGGCAAACAAGCTGAATCGATGAATCAAATCTCTGGGTCTGAAATCACGCTCGTTCATCTGGATAATATTTCCTCTCCGCAATTCAGGAAAATAGATGAATGTTTGATCCCTCTCATTTTCAATATGAAAGTTAGGCTGAAGATTTCGCGGATGTGAAAACATATCCTTGTACTTTACAAAACTGTAGTTGATCGAATAAATCCATTTTTGTTTTTTTATCAAATCACCTTTTACTGATAAGTGGGTGCCTAAGAGATTATTGGGTTTTATGCCACCGTGGAATGTGAAAGATTGAGATATCAAGGAATGTGAAGGTGATAAAAAATAACAACAAATGATGATGATTAGATATTTCATATTTAAGAGTGTTAATAAGGAACTTCAAATACACTATAGACTCTTTCAAGCACATCCATTCTATAGATGCAAAGATAAAAAGATTCATGCCTTTGCCTTTAAGTTATGACTTGAATCATTAGACAAAATGCTTTAAGTCAATTGTACACGACATCATTCTGGACGGCTTCACATCTTGTTGGTCGCAGAAGGCATCTGCGATCCTGTATTTTACGAATCTGTGATTCAAAAGAAAGAGCAATAAATGAATCAAAATGACAATAATAAAACAGTTATGACTCGATGAGCCAATGGCAAGAAAAATAGCACATCACAGATGGATACTGCGATGCGCTATTTTTAGTATTTTGCTTACTATCAACGCATGAAAAATACTTTATGTATTGGATCTTGGATCTAAGTTAAAAACTTCGACCATTGGCTGAGCTACCGAATCACTTTTTAATCCATCTTCACTATGCCCACTTCCCAGAGTCACTCATTCCGGCAACTTGATACAAAACATATCCCTTCCATCAGTAATATAAAGCCTACCAGTCTCTTTATCCACTTCTGGCGAGTTATTGCCAAAAGAGCAGTAAGAGCAGATCTGTCTGTTAGGACTATTCCACTCCCATTTTACTACCATTTTTGCCGCATCAATAGCAAAAAGTTTATTACCTACCATAGTGAAGTACAATATACCTTTATGCTCTTGCCATACTCCCGTATTTCCGGTTTTTAAATCCAATTTAGAAACTATTTGTCCTGTATTCAGATCAATTTTGTGCAATACACCGAAATTAGTGGCCATGAAAAAATGATTTTCAACAACGGCATAATCTGTAGTAGTGATTTGCTCCAGATTCAGCGCCCAGAGCAACTTACCCGTCTCCTGATGAAAAGCTCTGACATAGCGGGTCGTTGTAAAAATGACCATGTCTTTATAAAGTGCTGGTGGAAGCAAACCACCACTTCCATCTGACAATAGATCTTTATTATCAATTTTTATTTCGGTTTCCCACTGTACTCTCTTTTTACTTATATTATATGCCATAAATTTTAATCTACTAGAGAGTATTGTATCTGTGTACAACTGTGCATTTGTATAATATAAAATTACATCTTTATTTTTATCTTCATTAAAACCCATGCATCCGAAATGGGACGATCTCGGATTAGGAACATCTTGTGGCCATGTATCGTGAAAAACAAATTCAAAATTGTCGCTTTTGTCAGCAACTTTATTTCTTCCTAAAGAAATCCTATAATTAAATTGTTCACCTATTTGGTTATCAATCCCACTGTATATATAACCATCATGATATAATACTCCTGTAAATCCGTAATAACCTGCTTGTAAAAGATCAATATTTCTTACTTCAAAATTTTCTAGATTAATGAGTCTATATTCTTTATTTGAAACTTTACTGTGATAATAATTGCCAATTAACCTACTGCTAAAGTTGCCGATAAAAGAATATTGATCTTTGATATCCTTCAATACTTCACCCGTATTTTTATCATAAATCCAGTAACCTGATCCAGTCTCCGCTTGATAACCAGCTATGAGTTTATTCTCATAAAGCTCAACTCTATATGCTATTGATCAAATTTGGTAGGACCGTGCTGCTTTCGCCATACAATCTCAGGCTGCCATGGTTTGGGCGTGGTGTCTATAGGGGGGATTATGGGCTCATTGCAAGCCCATAATCCTAAAAATATTACAACAAATAGCATAGTTTTCATTTCAAGGGTGTATTAAAATAAATGTATAATGGATTTGTATATGCTTGCAACAACACATCCTTCGTCCTGCTATCATTCCTCATCTGCTGGTGGTTGGAGCCGTCCATTCGCATGTGATATGCACCAGGAAAGGCTTTGGCAGATGTTTCAGTAACGATGCCATCAGAGTAGTTCAATTATATCAATGAGTTCAATGGAGGTCAATAGTTCAATTGTCCTTCGGACGCAATGGAGGTCAATGAGTACAATTGTCCCCGATAGTCGAAGTAACGCTATATCGTTACAAGTTGTGTGCCTTCAATCCTATTCTTTACGATTCATGCTAAAGCTTGACTCAGTTTGCAATTCGTTGTCACAAATGCCAAAATATTCCTTAACTAAGTAAGCTATGGAATTGAAAATTCATATAATATGTATCGCTTCTTCAATTTTTAATACCGACTTTAGCGGTACTCCGACAATCAATAGGTCCGTATGCCTCTCGGATTATTTAATAATTTTGAAAATTCTATCTTTAGTATCATTTGGATAAACTAATTCCTGATTAAACCAAACTTTATCACATACAACAGAATTCTCTGTTCTATTAAAATGACATTTTATTTCATCAGTTTCATATTCTGACCATTCAATATAAGTAATTGGAAAGTCCTCAGTAATAGATATATTGGGCGAAAGCTTTACATATCTTTTTCCATCATCAGATATCGCACAAAAATGAGACGGGCAACTCCAGTTAGGTTCATATTGATACTTTTTTTGACCATTTATCAAATAATAGACTCTTACTTTGCTCACATCAATGTAATTTTTGTGCGCAGGATCTAACAGTGATCTGGATTCTTTGTCTTCAACTAATATTCGTATTATTACATCTACATTTTCTGAAGTACTATGTTTTGAACACCCAAGTAAGAAAAATATAGCTGTTATTAAAATACTTGTTTTCATTTTAATTTGAAATTATGGATTAATATTATGTGTAAATTCTTGTGCATATTGATAGGTACCATTAGGGCTACTCCAATCATTGAACCCAAACCAACCATCTCCCCAGCCATTCCAACCCCAATTCATATAAAAGTGTAAATATCCGTAACAATTATTTGATGATTGTCTATTTGATGACAACATAAATTTTATCATCGGCAAGTATAGTACATACTTATCCTACGATTTTCCAAACTTAATTCAACAACGGGTGCAACTTTTTTAGGTACGGATCAAAGTCAACTTCTTTTGCTCAAATGTAATCTCTTCACATTGATGACTTTGATTTCTTTGTAGTGCAAAGGTAAACGATATATCTCCTTCAGGTGATGACCTCAATCATTTAAGAGTTTGATTTGTATCATATGGAAATGACACCAGTCTGGATAACTGCAAGTCTTGATAGTCACAGATGGCATCTGCGATCATGTATTTTATGAATTCGTGATTCATTAGATGGAGATACAATTAATACAGCAATTGCCCACAAATCGGGCACACTCACCTGAATCTATATAATTTGGTATAATTATTGTATTATAATTATTTATAATATGTAGCAAATTATATTTTAATTATTAATACGTTGCATAAAAACATAATATTTAATTGAGCACCAAAAGATATATCATTTCACTTGTATTGTCCACAGCAATAGCCTTGGGGTCACTATATTGGTATGATAGTGCAGCTAAAATCATGGCTATCACTGTCAATGCCGGACGTGATACTTCTATGTGTATCCATCAGACTTTGCTATTAAATGCGCTCAATGCCAGCATTGAAGGTGAAGTAACAGATGGACTTTGGGTAAGGATAGGCGATGGTTTTTTTCAGCCAGGAAATCTGACCGAAGTTAGGTTTGGATTTGCTAAACTTAACAACATTTCTTACGTTCCTGGAAATGCTGATAAAAATATCAATCGTCAGTATGAGCTACTACTAGTTTCAGATCCGGGTACTTCACCTGCAAAAGACGACAGAGTCCGAATCACTTTTCAGACAGCACCACCACTGTTTTGTGCGAGTAATATCAATATTTCACTCAATGAAAACTGTATTCAGGTAGTCAATGCATCTATGCTTCAACCCAATCCTGCACCACCTTTGAGTCATTACATAGTGACGCTGTATGATGCTGCCGGAAAGATCATACCCAACAATACACTCTCAAGAGAGCACATAGACAAA
This sequence comes from Saprospiraceae bacterium, assembly GCA_016718205.1. Lineage (GTDB taxonomy): Bacteria > Bacteroidota > Bacteroidia > Chitinophagales > Saprospiraceae > OLB9. Next base: position 181,018 of record JADKEB010000008.1, on the reverse strand, counting down.
GAAATCACATACAAGCTGGGACATCAGTGTACTCCAAATATTTGCTGGGGAAAGTTTAGGGTGGAGGATTATTTTCCGCCTTTGTTCGTTTGCACAAATGACACAATACCTTGTACAAAATCAATCACACCTGAGAGCGTAGGTCTTCCCATACCTGCAGGCGCTACTATTGTTTCATCAGTGGGTAACCGCTATGTCATCTCGGGATGGGATGCCTGCAGCAATGTGACATTGGATTATACTGATGAAATTATTAAGGCCAATTGTGACAGGGACGAAGACAGAACCGTCATCAGAAAGTGGAAAGCCATAGATGCCAAAGGTAATATGTCCACCTGCGAGCAAAGAATTGTGGTCAAAAGAGTACCACTTTCGGCTGTCACTTTTCCACCCCATTACGACAATAAAGAGAGACCAGCACTGGAGTGTGGTCAGAATTTTCCGGTTTTGCCCAATGGTCATCCTTCCCCGGATACTACAGGCATACCAGGTATTGGGTTTTGTGGTCATCTGCAGTTTAAGATGACGGATGTCAGATTTGATCTTTGTGGCAGTACTTTCAAGATTGCACGCTCATGGTTTGTCATAGATTGGTGCACTTCAGAGAGTATCACACGTAATCAAATCATCATGATCGCTGATACCAAACCTCCATTGATTGAATGTCGGGACACACTTAGGATTCAGACAGGAGTATATAGCTGTACTTCTATTCAGACCATCATACCGGAATTGATTAAAAGTAGCGATTGCAATAAGTTTTCGGTGCAATTTACTTTGAGGGATACCTTAGGGAATTCGCTGCAACAGCACATCATATTGCAGGCGGGCAAACCGCATGTTTCCAATCTTCCTGTCGGAGTATTATATTTAAATAATGTGGCCACAGATACCTGTGGTAATACATCCATCTGCCCGACGGTCATCATAGTGGAAGATAAGATAGCACCAAGTGTGGCGTGCGATCAGGTGACCAAAGTGTCACTGGGGCCCAATGGTATAGGGAGGGTTTTAGCACAAACTTTTGATGATGGAAGTATAGACAATTGCGGCATAGCATCATTTATGGTGCGAAAAATGACAGACAAGTGCGGTTTTAATACCGTTTTTGCAGATTATGTTGATTTTTGTTGTGACGAAATCGGATCAAGCGTGTTGGTGGCACTACAGGTGACAGACATCTATGGCAATAGAAATACCTGTATGGTTGAAGCCATCGTTGAAGACAAGTTAAAACCTACACTTACTTGCCCACCCAATCTTACTCTTTCCTGTACTGATGCGGTTGATTTAAACAATCTTGACATCTATGGTAGGGTAGTGACAAAGCAGTCGGATGTGAGGGATATAAAAGTAATAAATCACTATCACAATGGTACCATCGGTAAAGATGGTTTAGCTGTTGATAATTGTAAAGTTACCGTTTCTCAAAAATACACTGCAGATATTAAGTGCGATACAGGTACGATCATCAGGACATTTATCGCAAGAGACAGCACTGGATTGACGGATTCTTGCAAACAAATCATCACTATCAGAAATCCCAATCCTTTTAACGGCAATGATACTACTCAACTCAAATGGCCTAAAAATTATGAAGGACAGGGATGCCGTAACTCAAGTATTCATCCCAGTGTGACAGGAAAGCCTCAATTTATGAATGATGCATGTGGCCGGGTGGAGTCTACTTATGATGATACACCTTTTTACATCGCTGACAGTGCCTGTGTGAAAATCATAAGAAAATGGACAGTAGTGGATTGGTGTCAGTTTTCTACTGCAACCCAATCAACAGGGAAATGGGGTCCGTACTTTCAGATTATAAAATTGCACAATTATGACAAGCCTGAATTCACTTCTGTCTGTAAGGATACGCTCGTTTGTTCGTATGATGACAGATGTCGTACTGGCAGAGTAAATGTATCCCAAAGTGCTAAGGATTCCTGTACAGCCGTGTCTGATTTGATTTGGAAGTTTGAACTTGATATATTCAATGATGGTACGATTGACTCCACGGGAGTGAAAAATGATTTTGAGGGAGATCTGCCATTGGGAAAACATAAGATATCCTGGAGGGTAGAAGATCAGTGTGGCAATTTCAATACTTGCTCCCAATTTATCACTATCAGAGATTGTAAAAACCCTGTGCCATATTGCCTTTCATCATTGACGATTTCATTGATGCAGGGTGTAGGTTCAGTGGAGATTTGGGCAAGAGATTTTGATAAGGGAAGTGCTGACAACTGTACTCTAAAAGATAGTTTACTTTTTACCTTTTGGGGTGAACTGCCTGTATCTTCCATGATCCATTCGTCACACTTTTTTAAGGGAAAAGGAGTATTGAGCAATGAGTCTGAATATCAAGCCGGAAATGCGCAAAGATGGATACCTCAAACCAGGAGTTCCGGATTGTATTTTGATTGTGGTGATATACCTGATGGAAAATCAGCTAATATTCCTCTTGCTATGACCGTCACAGATCATAACAGTAATCAAGATTCATGTATCATTGAGCTGATATTGCAGGACAATACCGACCACTGTCCCGATGTGATCACTTCTGTAAATATAGCAGGTTCAATCTTTACGAGCAATGGAAAAGTACCTCAAAATATTGAAGTCAATATAGAAACACCGGAATCTCAACGCATCATTTCATCAAATAATCAAACAGGAAAATTCCTGATGGAACGACTCAAACCAGGTCAATCATATTCGATTAAACCATTTTTGAATTCGGATCCTATAGATGGAGTATCTACCTTTGATCTCATCAAAATTCAAAGGCATATATTGGATATTGAGCCATTTGACAGTGCTTACAAATTCATTGCTGCAGATGTCAACAGCTCGTCCTCTGTCACTGCGGGTGACTTGGTAGAAATTAGAAAGCTAATTCTTGGCATCACAGACAAATTTCCAAAAGGCTTGCCTTCCTGGGTCTTTTTGGATAAAGAAAAAGGTATTCCTGATCCAAAAAATCCTCATAAATATATCAGTAAAATAGAAACCGGAGTCCTCCAAAAAGATATGAATAATGCTGATTTTGTGGCAGTAAAGATAGGCGACGTAAATTTTTCAGCCTTGAATCTTCAGGATCAGGTACTGGAAAACCGTACACAAAAGAAATTTTTAATTCAATGGGAAAGAGTACAGAAAGAAGGGAAAACTTACTTACATCTCAGGGCTGGGGAAAATGCATTTATAGACGGATTTCAATTGTTTTTGGATATACCTGAAGCAGAGACTTTATTTGGGCATCGTCCGGAAGTGATCTCCGATTTTTTTGCAGAAAGTGATGTATTTGTGGCTGGACAATTTCTAAGGACAGTCGTTTATAGTAATGTTGCTCAATATCTGAAAAAGGATGAAATAATGCTCACTGTCATTCTGGCAGAACATGATCAGGAAATAAGAGATATTACATTTGAAAAAAGCAAACAATCTGAAATATATAGCGTAGACAGGCAAAGTGTCATCCATCTTAAGAAGTATGAAACTCATATTCAGTCTTCACCGGATTTCAGACTATTGTCAAATCCTGTGTACAATACTTTGGTTGTAAAGAATACTTCAGCTTCAGGATCCGGCCATCTAGATTATTCTATCCTTGATATCAATGGTAAGAGTGTCGATTCAGGAAATATTTCTATAGAAGATGAATCCACCATTTCATTAAAGGACCATGTCAAACCCGGCGTTTACATATTACGATTGCATCATCATAGTGGTGATCAGAGTATCAAGTTTATCAGAATAAAATAAGTAACTCAAAAGGTTCTACTTACTTCTATTTTGTCAAATTTCGCAGACTTTCCGGTTGATTGACAACTGTTGGGTTAACCCAACAGTTGTACCCCTAATTAATACATTTCTCATCAAGTATGAAAAATTATCAGGTTACTTGTTATTAAATTTTGAAGAAAGTGTGATTGACTTTGCTTTACCAAAATATTAGTAATAATATTATCATAAATGCCTTGTATTATAAACAAGCCGAAATCCTCACCATTATCAGGATTTAAAGCTGGAATTGACTAAATAAATGCCTAAAAGTGTCACTAAACATCCTCCTATGATGACCGGATTTAGTTGCTCATCCAGGAATATCCATCCGGTGATGAGGGCCACTATTGGATTGATATATGCATAGATGGCAGTTTGTTCAGTAGGGAGATGCTGCAAAGCATACAAATAACATATAAAGCCTATCAGTGAACCAAAAATAACAAGGTAAAATATAGCCAACCAGGTTACTTCCGGAATTTCAAGTATCGGAGTATGTGCCGGATCTGTCATAGCTACAAGTGACAGAATAATACCTGAGAGCGTCATCTGAAAGCCAAGTCCGAAATAAGGATTAAATACCTTAGCGTGTCTTTTTGTGTAGATAGTGCCGAAAGCCCATGTCCAGGTGGCTATAAGAGACAGCATGATGCCAAAGCGAAAATCCGGATTTATAAAATCATCCAGATGATCATAAAAGATGATACAAATCCCTAAAAACCCGATGATCAAACCCGAAATAGCTTTGTTGGGAGGTGCTGTTTTATCACCCAGTATCCCAATAATGACTATCCAAAGGGGAAAAATTGCTCCAATGATCGAACCCAGACCGGCAGAAATATATTTCACGCCCCAGGTACTCAAGCCATTACTAAAGACAAAGTTGAGGACAGAAAGCACAAGGAGCGGAAACAGGTCTTTTTTTTCAGGTAGGGGATATTTCCTGATGATAAAGTACAATAAGTACAAACTACCGCCAAGAAATTGTCTTATTCCGGCCATCTGAAGGGCAGGAATATACCTGACACCTTCTTTTGAGACAACCCACGTAGTACCCCAGACGATACTGACTATTCCCAAAGCAAGGATTGCTAAAAAGTCCGACCCTTTTAATCTTAACTTATTTGGTAAAATGATAGAAAATCCATTAAAAGCATCAGTAAGTAACCGCTGCTTTATTTTTCTTAATTTCTTCAAATCCTTGATTTACGGCATAAAGGTAAATTTTGTTTTTAAGAAATTGGTTGTGTCTGTAACAAATTGAAAAAATAGAAGACATACTCTTAAGTATTACGCTGGTCCCGAATGTAAGTTTCAGATACACTCCAAAAAAGGAATACCAGTCATTTTTATCTGAACGCCCACGTGGTGTATTTGGAGCATTTTTAGGTACGCCTGTTCCCAAAAACTCTCCTGACCTATCTGAAAGTTTTGCGCCTAAGATATTGCCGGCTCTTATCATAGCTTCTCTGTCAGGATAGTGAGTACTTACATCATCAAGATAGTCAGTCCAGGTTTTTCTTGCATTTACTTCTATACCAAAAGCTATCGTTTTTGAAAAATCAAACTCTACACTTAAGCCCAATGCCCTGGACCAGTTACTTAATTTATATACCTGCTTGTCGCCGGAGGGCAGAGTTTGCCCTTCTGTGCCCAAAGGTTGTAAATATACCCATTTTTGATCGTAGAATGACTGAGGATTGAAAGTAATCAGATTTAATCCTGCGGAAGCGTACAATCTAAGTTTATACTTATCCAATCCTTTCCAGAAGTGGTTGATCCTGATTTCGGAGTAGGTGCCATATTCTCTCAGTGAAGATTTGAAACTTAAGTTGCGGCTTCTTCTATCATAGCTATCAGAAAGGGCATCATCTCCGGAAATATTACCATTCATATACCTCAGGTGAATATTTAAAAACTTTGTCAGTCCATAACCGGCTGAAAAACCCCATGCCCAGTTGCCAGGCCCGAAACTTAGGTCTACAGGCTTAGGAGCGAGATCTCCCTGATAATAAAATACACCTCCATAAGATTTAAAATAGACATTTTGTCCCCGGATACTCGTAGAAATAATGAGATTAAACACAATCACACCAACACTCAAAAACAGAATTCTGAACCACATTCTTTTCAAACCGGGATTTTTAGCTTCTAGATGCAAATGTACAAAAATAAGCAGTTTGACAAATTTTATTTTGACAGAATAGTATATTTAGTAAAATTAATGACAAATGATCAATAGCTGGTGAAAAATAGGAATAATCAGAATTATAGATCCAAAATTCCTTCAGGAAGGTCCATATAGATTTTTTTCTTAAGATCATCAACCTCCTGAATCAACCCTTCTGCCAAAGGTATGGCTATTTTTTTTTGATTGACAACGACCCATGCTATCACTTGTTGGGGCATCAGTTCGATAGCTTCTATTATGCCCACTGTTTCATTTTTATCCAGTATAGTGTAACCTTCATACCCCTGTTTTTCATTGATAGTGGAAAAGGCATCAGAATGTATCGAACTGGTCGTAAGAAATACCTCTTTATTGACCAATGCCAAAGCTGACTCCGGGTCATCAATCTCTTCTATTTTGATAAATAAATAATTTGACTCCCGGATATCTTCAATAAAATAGGGAACATATGATCCGTTGATTTTTACAAATATATGATCAGATTCCAGTAGGTCAGACAAAAAGGTGTCTTCAATAAATATCTTCATTTCACCCTGAGTACCCAATGGTTTATTTATTTTTCCGATTGGAGTATATTTTGATGACATATGATGGGTTTTATTTGAAATCAATCAATGTCAGGGTATGAGTAAAACCTTTTTGAGCTTTAACACTCCATGGAGCTGTCGGTTTGGAATTGTCAGTATCAAAAATAGTCATTTCTTTGCGTATCAGACCTACTCCTTTTCCATAAAATTCTGTTACATTTCGCAGGTCAATGATTGATGTGTCAGAAACTAAATTTACTTTTAAAGCTTTGGTTTTTTGACCTTTGAAGGTTATTTCAGCTTCTGTGTTTTCAATTCGGTACTTCCAGTTTTTATACGGCTGAATATTTTCATCCCCTGCCTGTACTCTGATATCCGTATCGATAAAAGCATTGCCATCCCATCTCATTCCTTTTGAAAAAGGGAAAATGAGTTTGATGAACTTTAGGTTTTCTTCTGTTCTGATAGCTCTGTTTTGATCAATCTGAACCGTCCAGGTGTTCAGACTCTGCCATGCGTCAGTATCTTTTTTTCTGAATGATCTGAATACTTTATACACATCTTTGCCTTCAGCATCTTTATATCTTTCACCGATCTCTTCCCTGATAAATGATCTCAAAGTGTCTCTTCTCAATCCACTACTTCTGATGATAACACTATCAGACATATAAGTCCAGCTTTTTCCTGTCGCCACCGGGAAATAATCATAGCCAAAACTCCCAGGATCGATCTCTTCTGTCACTTTGCTGCAAGATTGAAGTAACCCCAAACCTATACATGCAAAAAGGAATACGCCAAACAAATACTTGTAATTCATATAGTAAAATTTTGATATGAATGTCTAAAATGATATGATTAAGAAAATGTTTTAATTTTGATGATTAGGGCCTAATGTCAATGCTCTAAAATCCATAATCATAGCATAACGTAAAAAACAGTAATTTATTCTGTAAAATTATTTTACCCCTTTGGGTTTCTTGCGCTGTTTACGATGATGCCACCGCCTATGACGTCATCTCCTTCATAAAATACTGCCGATTGTCCCGGAGCAATACCTCTTACATTGGCATAAAATTCTACCCTAATATTTTCACCTTCACCATGTAGTGAAGACATCACACCTTTATCATTGTATCTCACCTGAGTGACTGATTCCTGTCCTTCTATCAGACTTTCATACTTCATGAGATTGATTTGACTTACTGTCATGCCATTTCTGATCAATTCATCGATTTCGCCCAAAACCACCGTATTTGAATCAGGTAAAATTTCAGTAACAAACATAGGGGTTTTAAAACCACCACCCAAACCTTTTCTTTGTCCTATAGTATAAAATGGATATCCATCATGTGTACCTAAAATATCACCGGAAGCATTTACGAAGGTTCCACCTTTGACTCTTTCTTCCAAATCAGGAACCCGCCTTTTCAGAAAACCTCTGTAATCATTGTCAGGTACAAAACAGATTTCATAGCTTTCGGCCTTTTTACTTAATTCTTCATATCCAAAGTTTTTGGCCATTTGTCTGATTTCAGGTTTGCTATATGTGCCTAAAGGAAATGAACTCCTTTCCAGGCATTCCTGAGTCAGGCCCCACAGAACATAGGACTGGTCTTTGCGGTCATCCCGTCCTTTTGAAATAAATTTTCTGTCATTCATCTCTTTGATGATAGCATAGTGGCCGGTGGCAATAAATTCGCAATCCATAGCATCAGCACGCTTGAGTAGGGCATTCCATTTGATATGAGTATTACATAGTACGCAAGGATTTGGTGTTCTGCCGGCGATATATTCTTCTACAAAATTATCGATGACATAGTCACCAAACTCATCACGAATATCTACTATAAAATGATGAAATCCCATATTTACAGCAACCTGCCTGGCATCATTGATAGAATCAAGGGAGCAACAACCAGTTTCTTTTTTTGATCCCCCGGCACTCGCATAATCCCAGGTTTTCATCGTGATTCCAACCACTTCATACCCTTGTTCGTGGAGCATCATAGCAGCAACAGTACTATCTATACCGCCACTCATGGCTACCAGCACCCGACCATTTTTACTCATTTATTGTGATATATTGGTAATTGTCGCAAAGATATGTTTTTTTTTGCCACTGTATTATCATGGTAACTTGTCAATAATCATAAGGAATGAATTATTGGTAGTTCAAAATGTTTATAGTTAGACTCTGTTAATAAATAAATGGTGCAGAATTGGCGAAGTTAATTTGTTCTTTTTCAAGGCGTAAATGAGACGAATAGCCTTAACTATTTAACGATTTTACAACGCAGAAAAAGAGCAAAAGAACGAGACAAAATGTATCAGTTATTTTTTAACAGTGTCTTAAGTCAAAACTATTGGTTTAATCCACAAAAAGCTGAAGCCCTTTGAGATAATGGCCTTCCGGATGGAAGAGTCCTATAGGATGATCAGGGCCCTGACTTAATGATTTCGCTACCCTAATATTTCTTCCTGACTCCATGCCTGCTGCCACAATGGTGTCATAGAAAAGTTGTGTTCCCACCACCTGAGAACAAGAAAAAGTAAAGAGCATACCCCCTGGTTTTACTTTTTTTAAAGCTAAGCTATTTAGGCGCTTATATGCCTGAACAGCATTATGCCTTTTATGAAGACTTTTGGCAAATGCCGGTGGATCTACTATCACGATATCATACTCCACATTATTTGGAGTCGTAAGATAAGTCATCACATTTTCGCAGTAGCTATTGTGCTTTCCGGCAAATTGATTTAATAATACATTCTCTTCCATCAGATCCACAGCTTTTTGGGAAATGTCTATAGAGTCAACCTGCTGTGCTCCTCCCATAAGTGCAAATAGTGAAAAACCTCCTGTATAACAAAAACAATTAAGCACAGACTTGCCTTCAGAAACTGAACCCACTAATGACCTGTTTTCTCTTTGGTCAAGAAAAAAGCCGGTCTTTTGTCCGCTTTCAACATTGACTTTAAAGTTTACTCCGTTTTCCTTTACAGTTGTTTCATTTTTATTTCCGAGTATAAAATGATCATTGATATCTGTTTTTAGTGAATCGGGAAGGGTATCTTTTGCTCTTAGATAAATATGCCGAATCTGTTCGGGCATACAGGCAGAAATGGAGCTTGCAATATCTTGTGCTGCCAGGTACATTCCTGCAGAATGACATTGGATCACCGCTATGTCATGATAAATATCGATAATCAAACCGGGTAGACCATCACCTTCACCATGTATCAGTCGGTAGCAGTTAGTTTTTTGGTTTGGTAAGCTTACAGCTTTTCTGTATTGTAATGCAGCTGAAATTTTCAATTTCCAAAAATTCAAGTCGATTGGTGTGGGCTCAAACGAAATAATTCTGACAGCTATCGAACTAACACTTTGATAGTGTCCCATAGCTAAGAATGATTTATCCCAGCTTACGATTTCAACGATAGTACCATCCTTCACTCCATTATCAACGGTGGAAATAGCTCCTGAAAAAACCCAGGGATGTTTTCTCAAAACTGATATTTCTTTTCCCTTTTTCAGGGTGATTATTGAATGAAGCATGTTAGATTTTTATTTTTTTTTGGACAAAAGTATGATAAGTTGTCAATATGCAGCGTGAAACAATTTTTATATAAATGTTTTTTTTTAAATTTTTATGAATAAAAAATACTTCATATTAAAACAAATTTATATATTTGCCCCATCTATTGTATTTATTACATAAAATAATAGTGTCCCGCACAAAACAGTAAAATATTTTTTGAATACATCTGAAGATTTTTTCGGTTAAATCTTTGGTAAGTTATTCCATAAAATTTTGTTCTTTTTTCAAATCACCTGCCATTTCGGTCTTGCAGGTCATTTGATGTTTTATTAAACTAAGGTCAAATAATGAAAAACAGTATGAAAAACCCGTGTCATATACTGACACTAAATTGTTACGTATTTGTAATAATTGCCCTCTTTAGCATGTTACTTCCTACCGGAGGTTTTTCTCAATGCTCCCCCGCCAGCAGAACTGTAGAGGGTCGAGTCTTCATTGACAACAATCTAAATGGTATTTTTGAATCATCTGAGACAGGAAAATCAGGGGTTTTGGTTCAGGTATATGGTGCTGAAAACCAATTACTTGGTTCGGCCATTTCAGGAAATTCCGGCTCATTTAGTATTGCTGGTCTTATAGATGGTACAAAAGTCCGGTTGACATTTGGAGATGTACCATCGTATGGTCATACAAAATCAGGTGTTAGTAATGGCACGAATGTGCAATTTGTACAAGTGCCTGCATGCAATATTAGTTATGGTGTAGGTGAGCAAAAATCATTGTGCAATGAAGAAACTGAGATTATCACTACGTGTTTTGTGAGAGGTTCTACATCGACAGGCAATGTATCTGAACCAACTATAGTAGCCATCAAATATGGCTTTGACACCCTCACTGGTGCCAGAAAATTTGCGATGCATGGAGAGACTGGTTCTATTTGGGGTCTTGCTTATAGAAGGAATACCAAAGAGATTTTCAGTTCTTCATTTGTAAAACAACATTCCGGTTTGAAGGAAGGACATGATGCCATTTTTATATCAAGGTTAAATGGTGGGATGTATTCTACTACTCTTTTTGTAAATTTGAAGGATCTTGGAGTTGATGTAGGTACATTGACTGAAACTGACGAAACAAAATGTAGCTATGGTCATCAGGTAGGCAAAATCGGATTAGGTGGAATTTCTGTTTCACCAGACGATAGATTTTTGTATGTTGTAAATATATATAATAATACTTTAGTAAAGATTGATATAGACAATCCTGTAAAAGGATCTACTGAAACCTTTCAAATACCAGGCGCAGGATATCATGCATTTGCCCTGAAGTATCATGAAGGTAAAATTTACCTTGGAATCACAAAGCCAGGTGATATTGCAAAAGTCTTGGCCTTTGACCCGATTTTGAAGACTTTTTCAGAAACAGGTGTGACTGTTAGTGCAGGTGCCAATTGGACTGATACCCCAATACTTAATTCAGTACCCTATCATTGGTTGACGGATATAGATTTTAGTGATAAAGGAGATATGATCCTAGCATTATCAGACAGGATTGGACATATGTTTTGTAACTCGGCTGAGAGCAGACTGGATGAGCAAAAAGGTGACTTGATCATAGCATTTAAAAAAGATAATGGTTGGGAACTTGAAGACAGAAGTGCTTCTGGCAAAGAGTTTTTTAGTTACGATTTTTGGGTTGAAAACCCTGGATATCATCCTGAAACTACTTTAGGTGGTATTTATGTGATGCCTGGACAAGGTTCTGTGGTTTCGGCCGTTTTTGATCCCCACAGAGAATCATATTCAGGAGGATTACATAGATACAGTACTAGTAACGGTACATTATTAGGTGCAAAAGAACTATATACCAGACAAACCGAAGTGCTTTTTGGAAAAGCATCGGGTTTTGGGGATATTACGGCTATTTGTCCTAGTGCAGTAACTGAGATCGGTAATCTGGTATGGGTAGATACAAATAAGAATGGTATTCAGGATGCTGATGAATCGGGTATTGCTGATGTCTCATTGCATTTATATGACGATCAGTGTACATTGGTATCATCCACAGTAACGGATACCTACGGACGATATTATTTTAATGATTCAAATGTAGCAGAAGGAATAGTAAGTAATAGAAAATACTATGTTGGGATTGATCTAAAACATTTCAATACATCAACTACCAGCTATGTGTTTAACTCACATTACTATAATCTTACCGGCAATGTTGTCGATCAGGATCATATCAATAGTGATGGAAAAGCAACCCTGCCTTGCGGTGTGATGGAAATTTACGTTGAAAATATCAGGCATAATTTTGACATAGGACTATCACCTGCAGGGAACTGCGATTTGAAAATCACTAAAACAGTACTGAATGACAATGCTGTCAAAGTGACAGATGTAGTACGATTCAGAATTGTTGTAAAAAATAGTAGTGGTTTTGATATGTCATCCATAGAGATTGGGGACAAACTGCCTACAGGATATTTATTTGACACTGGTATTAACCTTGGTTGGACAAATTCAGGAGGTTTACTGAAAATTGTTAAAAATAAAAAATTAATTCCTGGTGATTCTGACACTTCTTTTTTAGCATTGACATTTGATGCAAGCATCAAAAATATCAATTTTGATAATGAAGCTTCCATTCTGTCTGCTATCGATGGTAATGGAGTCCAAATCTCTGATATAAAAACATGTTTTAATGAACCGGAAGATGGTTTTAGTAAAGATTTTCCAAAAGTGTGTGATTTGGCTCTGATGCATAGATTCATAGAAGAAAAAGTTCTTTCACCCGGATCTTTGGTAACTATTACATCCACCGTCTGTAATCAAGGAAATCTTGATGCTAAAGCAATCGAAGTTGTTAATTACACCAGTGATAGTCTCACCTATATTGCTGCTGAAAACTCCTTAAAATGGGTTTTGTCTACAGATAGGAAATACCTTATATATCGGGACACTCAGACTTTAGCTCCTAATACTTGTAGGGATTACAACATCAAATATAAGTTAAGCAGTGATTCAACTATTAAACAAATTGTGAATTATGCTGAAATCAATGGTATGCAGTGCTCCGGCACTACCGCAAATCTTGACTTTGATTCGACACCCGATCGAAATGATAAAAATGATAAAGGAGGTCAACCTAATACTGAAACTGATAACATGATCACTGATCACAATGTACTGGATGAGGACGACCATGATCCGGCTATAGTGAGTGTACAATTTATAGATTTGTCCATAAGAAAACATGCTGTGCTGCGTAGAGTAGTCGTGGGTACCATAGTTAATTACTTTCTGGACATCAAAAACTTAGGCCAGGCACCAGTATCCAGAGTACTACTTAGAGATTATTTGCCAATATATTTGACTTTGATTGACAGCTCATGGACTCTCTCAGGTGATGTTGCAGAAAAATCAATAACTTTTTCGGGTAATTTACAACCGGGAGCAACACACCGGGCAACAATAAGATGTCAGGTAAATGACCGGGCTGTGCACCCTATTATCATCAAAAATAAGGTTGCTATAGGTGAAATATATGATCAATACGGTATTCAAAAATCGAATTTGGGTTTAAGTTCTTTACCAGCTGACGGTAGTGATATTATAGAAAAAAAGGGACTCACCGACGATGATGTAAGTTCATACGATATCTCATTAATATGCCCTCCTGTGATTGATTTTTGCTCAGGTCAATGTATTGTTGGTACAACATCTGTAAATGGGATGATTGGAACTTATATCAAATTTGCCGGCATCAAAGGTGATGAATGGCGTGTTTTCCAATCTGAAGGGCTGTATGATACTACAAGTACGAGAGGAAACCCCCTTCCACTGTCTGATCCATATATTCTAAAGACTCAATATCATACGGATGATTATGATGATTATGTATTTAAAGCACTTCAAATAGATGGTAAAGGTTTCAGTGTAACTTTTATAAATAAATTTGGAGAAACAGAAACTATATCAAATGTGGCAGGATTTTGTAGTTTAACGAAAGTAAACCTTACTGGCCCTGCCGGAGTATGTTTAAGCAGTGGATCGTCAAAATATGTTGCTACTGTGGTTTCCACCGCCGGGGGCCCTATTATTTATGATTGGGTTGTGGATGCTGATGGTTCTTCTCAAACTACAGACACATTATGGAATAGAGGTCCCATCTTAGATACACTATGGTCAGCTATCGGAAATCAAAACATCAGAGTTTTTGCAAGAGGTCAATGTAGTTCACCTGGAGAATTAAATGTATCTGTTAGTAATACTCCCAATGGGTCTATGGTATGCAGTGGAGATATGAAAGTTGGATTGGGCGAGCATTGTTCATTACTGATTACACCATCAATGCTGGCTGCTGGTGTTCTACCTAATGAAACTTCCTATGTAGTAATGCTTACAGATTCCAAAGGTAATCCAATTCCAAACGCTACAGTTACCAAAGAACATGCAGGCACAAAAGTGATGGCAAAATTAATAGAAATATGCAGTGGTAATTCTTGCTGGTCCTGGATCACAGTGGAAGATAAGATGCCACCTGTTGCTCTGTGTAAAAACATAGAATTGACATGTTTTGCTTTAGCTAACTTTGATGGCCCCTTTGAAAGAGATAATTGTGGAGGACCGGTACAAAATGTAATCGTTAGTGAGACTGTCACTCCGGTCTGTCATGACACAATTCTGAAATATATAGACAGAGTGTATCTGGCCACTGACAAATTTGGAAACAGATCAGATACATGTAGATTGCGCATTACTGTATTGAGACCAAATCTATCAGTTGCCAGAGGAATATTGACATTCCCTGTTGACAGAATCAAAATGACAGCAGTATCATGTGATTCTCTCAAATTAGACGCCGAGGGCAGACCAAGTCCTGTCGAATATGGAAGACCTAAATTTGGGCCATATCATATTTACCCTACAGGGACAGATATTTGTAATATTGTTTCATGGTTTACGGATAAAGAGCTAAAAGCAGGTTGTATTAAAAAAATTATCAGAACCTGGCACGTATATGAGCAGTGTGGTTCATTATATCAACACCGAACACATGAGCAAGTGATTGAAATTTTGGATACTAAAGGTCCAAGAATTGAGCCGCTTCCAAATGTCACCATCTCAACATCAGGTCATGATTGCGCAGGTGAGTATTTAGTTCCTGTACCTGTGGCAATAGATACTTGCAATAATGAAGTGACAATCGATATCATCTATTCGGGTGGTATTATTAGAAATATCAAACAACCCACTAAGATTAAGCTTGCTGCATCAGGATTGGCACATGTTATCACTGTGAGGGCTTATGACGAGTGTCTAAACTCCCATCAAATATCATTTACAGTAAAAGTCGAAGATAATACTGCCCCTACAGCCATTTGCAAAGGAGAAACTGTAGCAGGGTTGAACTCAAAAGGTGAAGCCTACGTGTATGCTCATCACGTCAATGACGGATCATATGATGAATGTGATTTGAGTAAAATACTTATCAGGAGGATGAATCCTTCTAAGTGTCTTCCATGTGATGCTCCAAATATTCCAGGATTTACCTACGTGGGAGAATTCTTAAATCCGGGAAAAAATGCCCCTCATCACTATTATGTCTCCAAGCATAAGGCAATACCAGGAGTTGCTGCAAAAATAGCAGCAGCCGTAGGCGGTTATCTGGTACAGATGAACAATTCAACTGAAAACCAGTGGGTACTGAACAAATATCTGGAGTGGAATACAAGTGAAGATTATATCATTGGATTGAGAGATGCTGTAGGAAAAGGAGATTTCAGCTGGTATAACAATCACCCTTCAAACTATTTAAACTGGGAATCTGGATTTCCCGTTGATGCTAACATCACACCATTGAATCAAAGGAATGACTCTATATATGTCAGATCAAAACATACAAATGGCAAATGGGTCAATTTCGGTAATGAAAGTCAGGAATATCTGTATATCGTAGAAGTTGAAAACCCGTGTGGTTTTAGTGAATCATTAAAATTCTGCTGCGACGATGTGGTGACAAATCCCCATATAGTAGTATTTAGAGCAGTTGATAAATCAGGAAACTGGAATGAATGTATGGTCAATGTGACTGTTCAGGACAAATTTGTACCAAAGATCACGTGTCCGAATGACGCTACAATTGATTGTAGTCAGGCATACGATGATATGGATCTTTCAGGGTTTGGAAGACCAACAGTAATTGATGCTTGTAATCCTCAGGATAGTATGTTGCGTCCTGTCTTCAAGTTAAATTCATGCAGAGTTGGCACTATCGAGAGAACATTCAGAGCTTATGATGGTGTAAATTCTGCAACATGCACTCAGATTATTACTGTGACAAGCGACGAAAAAAATAGGTTCAATCCTAAAAGAGATGTAGATTTTCCAAATGAATTTTATGAAGTAAAAGACAAATGTTCAGCAGCAGATCTGGAACCTGACAACTTACCTACCGGACATGGTCGACCTGCAATACGTCAGACAGCTTGCAGTATGGCATCAGCTACTCATAAAGATGAAATATTTACTTTTGCGACAGGTGCATGTTATAAAATACTGAGAACCTGGACAGTAATAGATTGGTGTGAAATGGCGAGATTAGGTGGAAGCTATGTTCCGGAGCGATTTGTACAAACAATAAAAGTTAATAATACTGTTCCGCCATTCTTTGTTGGAGATATTCCGGAAAGAGACACATTTGTAACTGCTGAGGGTAACTGTACAAATGCAATTGTAAATCTTGAAGTTACTGGCAGAGATGCATGTACTCCGGACAATCAATTAAGAAGGATTGTAAAAATTGATAATGGCAATGATGGCATTTATGAGCATTCTATTACTGGTGTGGGACATATCAATAGAATTACAAACAGAAGCTTTCCGGTAGGTATCTCTAGAGTTCAGTGGTCTTTTGAAGACGCATGCGGCAATATAGTGACAAGAGACCAGATTATTCTGGTACAGAGTAGTGGAAAACCTGTAGCTGTGGCTTTGGAAAAAATAAGTGTGAGTGTGGAACCTTGGGATGTTGATGGAGATGGAAAACCAGACGTAGAGAAAGTATGTATAAATGCAGCTTCGCTTGATGCAAGTAGCTATTCCACATGTTGTGAAGGGAAGCCATTGAGATTTAGCTTCTCGGCCAATCCTGATTCTACTAAGATGTGTTTTGATTGCAGACATGTTGGTAAAAACATTATTATTCAGTTATGGGTGCATGATTGTAATGGAAAGACTGATTTTGTAAATGTCAAAATTGATGTACAGGATAATAATAGCTCAGATATTTGCAAAGACTTGTGTGTTGATAATCCTGTAGTGGTTTTAATATCAGGTAACAATAATATTTGTCAAGGAAGGTCGACAACATTGACTGCACAAGGCGCAACTGGATACATATGGAGTACTGGCGAAAATACTGCATCTATCACAGTAAACCCACCGATTACAACTTCATATACAGTTATTGGTACAGGACTTTTTGGTTGTGCTGATACGGCTTCAATTACAGTAAATGTTATACCTTCCCCACAAGTGACCATCACTGGAGGAAATATTTGTTCGGGTGGTTCTACCACAATTACTGCAACAGGTGGTGGTAATTATTTATGGAGTACAGGTGCTACTACTGCTGCCATTTCAGTTAGTCCGGTATCCAGCACTACTTATACAGTAACTGTGACTGGTGCAAACGGTTGTACCTCTGCACTTTCAAGAATAGTTTCAGTCTCTCAGCCTCCAGTAGTTGAGATAACAGGCAATAATTCTGTATGTATTAATCAACCTACCACATTAACTGCGACAGGCGGAGCATCTTATATTTGGAGTAATCAAGCAACTGCTAGTTCGATCACAGTAACACCTTTATCAAATACAACATATACTGTAACCGCAACGGATACAAATGGATGTACTGCTACAGGTTCGATTACAGTCACTGTGAATGGCCTGACTATAAATCCGGTGATAACCGGCGATACCAGTATTTGTATTGGAGAATCAACAGTTTTAACTGCGTCCGGAGGTATAAGTTATAGATGGAGTACCAGTTCTACCAATACCTCGATCACTGTTTCTCCAACAGCTAATACATCTTATTCAGTCACAATCACAGATAGCAATGGATGTACCGGCATAGCTAATAAAACTGTTATTGTCAATCCTAATCCTACTGTCACCATAAGCGGTGCAACAGTTTTTTGTTCGGGAAATCCACTCACTTTGACAGCTTCAGGTGCTATCACATATTTATGGAGTACAGGCCAGACGACTTCAAGCATTTCTGTAAGTCCCGCTGCACCAACAGTGTACAGAGTGACAGGTACTGATTCAAATGGTTGTGTTGATACAGACACAATAAGAGTTATATTAGGTGATCTTTCAAATGTCTCAATTACAGGTGACAATCTTATTTGCCCTGGAGATTCAACTACGCTTAGAGTGGTAGGAGGAGTTTCATATGTTTGGAGTACAGGGAGTACAATTGATTCAATTCGAGTTTCGCCTAGTGTTACAACAACTTACTCCGTTACAGTCACAGTGCCTAATGGTTGTACAGCAGTTTTAACGAGAACAGTTACCTTAAGGACACTTCCAACTGCAACTATATCTGGAAACTTGACTATCTGCCCCGGATCATCTACAATGTTGACAGCTTCGGGTGGGGCATCGTTTATTTGGAGTACAGGAGCAACATCTGCGACAATTGTCGTCAATCCGTCAGTTAGCACGAATTATTCTGTCACAGTAACAGATATCAATGGTTGTCGGGGCTCGAGTTCTGTAACAGTCAATACTCTAACGCCACCTAATATTCAAATAAGTGGTGACAATACAATATGTCAAGGAGATTCAACAATTTTAACTGCCTCAGGTGGTAATTCTTACATATGGAGTACTGGTGCTACCACAAATCAGATCATTGTAAGACCCACATCCACCACCACGTATACTGTTACCGCAACTGGTGCAAATGGGTGTACTGCAATTTCAAGTGTTGTAGTCACTTTGAGCAATCCTCCGACAGTTGCAATTGCAGGAGTTGATACGGTTTGTACCGGAATAAGCACTTTACTTACGGCAAGTGGCGGTGGAACTTATGTTTGGAATACAGGAGCTACAACAGCGTCTATAAACGTAACAGTAAATGTAGCAACAATATTCATAGTGACAGTGACCGACATTAATGGTTGTACTGCATCAGCAAGTAAACAGGTTAATACCTTTAACCCACCAAATGTGAATATAACAGGTGATTTGGTTATTTGTATAGGAGAATCAACGACACTTACTGCGTCAGGTGGAGTAAGCTATATTTGGAGTACCCAGGCAACTTCTTCATCAATAACGGTATCACCAACAGTAACAACGCCGTATACCGTCACCGTCACTGATAGTAAGGGTTGTTCCGCTACCAGAACTGCGACTGTATCTGTTGATCCTGGTACCTTAATATGTAGTACACGTAATTTTACAGCACATCTGGGTCCAAATGGATCTGTGACTATCAGTCCAGCAGATATCAGTACGGGATCAATGGGCTCATGTCCAAATATTACAGCCAGAGTCACACCAGCAATGTTCTTCTGTAATGATGCAGATAGAACTATTACTGTCACTTTGATTGTAAAAAATACCATAACGAACGACTCACTTACTTGTACAGCTCAGGTCACTGTTCGTGACACCATAGATCCTGTCATCTCATGCCCAGCCAACCTAACTGTGAATTGTGAAACTTTTGACCCTAATGCACCTTTATCTACCTATGGAAATGCTACAGCTACAGATAATTGTCCTGTGGGCTTGACCATAATAGAAGGCCCTGTGATCAGAAATTTGAATATTTGCAATGCGGGTCAGATTATTCGAACATTTGTAGCGACGGACAGGAGTGGCAATTCTACTCAGTGTGTTCAAATCATTACTGTAAGAATTTCTGGGATATTGACTGTGGCAGATATTGCTTTCCCTCCAAATATTACAGTGACTAATTGCCAAGGTATTGACACATCAAGGACTGGAAGGGCAAGAATTACAAGAACTTTGGGCCTTTGCTCCAGAGTATCTATTTCATTTACTGACAATCCGCCACATCAAAATCCTTTATGTGCGCAAGTCATAACCCGAACCTGGCGAGTTATCGACACCTGTCAACTTTTAGCAGGTACCAATAACGGAATTTTTAGTTTTAATCAAACTATCACAATTACAAATCAGCCTCCTGTTATAAATGGCCCTGCTGTTTTAAATGTTATTGCTGACAATGAAGAGTGTATTGGTACCCTTGAAGGTGTCTTTCATAATGCAATAGGTTGTAATATAACATTACTAAGCAATAGTCAAAATAACTTACCTTCTTTCGATATATCCGGACAATATCCAGTAGGCTCTACCACAGTGACCTTTACCGTAAGAGATGCTTGTAATAATATAGTCACAAGAGATGTCATAGTTCAGGTAACAGATACATCCCAATTGCGAATCAGGTGTATCAAAGCATTTCCAGAAATGACTGATCAGCTTTTTGTAGATGCTCCGGTTTCAATGTATTATGAAATTACCACAAACTGTGATGATAATCGGGAAGTAATTGCATCATTTTCTTCAAGTAATCAAAATGATAATATAAAGCGTTGGAATTGTTCCGATGTTAATACAGTATTTAGCTTTAGTATATACTTCTTTCATGAAGGACAATCAACACATTTCTTTACTTGTAATAATGCGATTTCCAGAACTGTGGATCCTAATAACTTCTGTGGGTCCGTTCGCCCTGTTGTTTCTGGAAATGTGAAGACTGAAAATAATCATGCCGTAAAAGATGTCGCAGTGTCTCTCGACGGTAGTAATAGTGATCCAGTCATGAGTGATAAAGATGGTAATTACAAATTTCCTGACATGCCAACCGGTGGCAAATATGATGTCATTCCTACTAAAAATACCGGCATTCTCGATGGAGTAAGTACTATGGATTTGATCTTTATTCAACGACATATTCTTGGTATAGAATCACTCAAATCTCCTTATCAACTTTTAGCAGCTGATGTCAATAGAGATTACAGAATTACAGCAGCTGACCTTACCATGCTGAGAAAAGTAATTCTGGGTGTTCAGGACCACTTTGGTGATAATAAGAGCTGGAGAATGGTGGACAAGAATCATAAGTTTCCTGACCCTGCTTCACCTCACAGTACACCATTGCCTGAGAAATATCACATCAATTCTCTGGACAATAGTATGGAGATAAATTGGGTTGGAGTGAAGATAGGTGATGTCAATGGTAGTTACACTGCCAATGCAAATGATAATTTCACTGTAAGCCGAGCAGCAGATTACAACCTTATCATCAATAAGGCGGTGAGCTCCGTAACGGGTAAGTCAATACCGGTATCTGCTGCGTTTGACCAGAATATGACGGGAATCCAGTTTAGCGCTTTTGTCGGTCCAATTGAAAATATCAAGATTCATTCAGGTCTGATGGATGTCCATGATTATCATTACTCCTATGCTGATGGTATCTTACGAATGTCATGGCACAATCCTGAAGGTATCAAAGTCAACAAAGGTGATGTGATGTTCAATATTGAGATAAAATCATCTGAAAATATCCAAAATAATCTCTATCTGACTAAGCTGATAAAGTCTGAACTTTACTCTGCAGGAGATGAAACACATACGCTAGGATTTAGAAATGTTGAAATTGATGGTGATAAGTTTATGCTCATGGGCAACACCCCAAATCCTTGGAATCAAAGCACAGAAATCAAATTCTTTTTACCTACTAATGGTGAAGTGGCTGTAAGAGTCAGGGATATCACTGGTAGGGTGATATACACGGGCAAAGAGTATATGGACAAAGGTGAAAATATTATCATTCTTAACGCTGACCAGCTCAATGGATCTGGAGTTTTGCTTTATGACATCACTTTTGGGAATGAAGTTAAGACGATGAAGATGTTGAACATCAGATAAAAATACTGTAGTTGATTGACGCCATAGACCCCTGTAATGAATGTTGCAGGGGTTTTTTGATTAGACCAATATCTTGGACAAATCAAAGTTTGCTTATTTTAAGTACTTAATTTGAAATTTGTTTATTTCTTTACATTTTAATTCAAGCGAACAAGATGCCGGTTTTGAAAATCAAAGACCTGAAAGTAGATTTTATCTCAAAAGGGAAAAAAACTCCCATTTTGAAGGATATAAGTTTGACATTAGAACGGAATTCGATTCTGGGTGTTGCAGGAGAATCCGGTAGCGGAAAATCAATGACAGCCTTGTCCGTTTTAAATCTTCTTGATGATAATCCTGAATTGAGCATTTCAGGATCAATAAGTTATTATGGTATTGAATTGTTGAGTTTGTCAGAGAAGGAAATTTCATCTATCAGGGGCAATAGGATCTCTATTATATTCCAAAATCCGGATGCAGCGTTGAATCCTGTAATAAAATGTGGTAGACAAATCGAGGAAATAATAAAAATCCACCAACCTAAAGTCTCCAAAACAGCATTAAAGTCACAATGCACTGATTTACTCCAAAGTGTCGGATTTGCGGATGCTAAACGCATTTTGAATGCTTACCCGTTTGAACTTTCTGGTGGTCAGCAGCAAAGAATTGTAATAGCCATAGCCATTGCCAGTCAACCTGATATCATTATTGCAGATGAACCAACTTCAAATCTGGATGCTTTCACCTCATCAGAAATCATAGGCTTGCTACTTGATATTAAAAATAGACATAAGTGCTCCATCATGCTTATCTCTCATGATATCAGATTGTTGCGTAAAATATCGGATCGAATAGTTTTGATAAAAGATGGTCAGATCGTAGATGACATTTCCTGCCATGACGGAATCAATACCCCATTCCAAGATTATGCAGAGTCATATTTAAATATGGCAGTTCCTGTAAAATCACAAATAGCCAAAATTGAAACCAGTGAACCTGTCATACAACTCAAACAAATAGGTAAATCATACTACTCTGGCTGGTGGTTTTCAAAAAAAAATACTTCTATCGTACTGAAAGACATCAGTTTTTCTGTTAATAAAGGATCTGTGCTGGGAGTCATTGGAAAAACAGGTAGTGGCAAATCGACCTTAGCAAAAATTCTGGCAGGAGTTATTGACGCTACTAATGGAAGTATTTTGATAAATGACGCACCTGTCAATGTTGATGTTTTTAAACAAAATAAGGCATTGAGAAGATCAGTACAACTGGTACAGCAGGATTCGTATCATGCTTTTAATCCTATTTTTTCAGTGAGCGAGATTTTGTCAGAAGTGATTGATCTATACAAACTTGCGCTAACTAAAGAAGATAAAAAAGAACTCATTCAGAAAACGTTATCTGAATTTGGGCTTTCAGAAAATATTCTTGCTAAACTCCCGTCACAACTCTCCGGTGGGCAGAGACAACGGCTGGCAATAGCCAGAGCCTTACTCCTAAAGCCCTCAGTCATCATATTTGACGAATCACTTTCAGCCCTTGATATGGGAAATCAAATAAATATCCTTCACTTAATCGGAGAATTAAGGAAAAAATATCAATTTACTACTATCTTTATTTCTCATGATCCCGTACTTATCAGTCATATAAGCGATGATGTGATAGTATTGGATAGTGGTCGGATAATAGAGCAGGGAAATGTGTCTGAAATTTTCGAAAATCCCAAACATGGTATTACCAAACAACTCATCACCACCTATGCTTAAAGTATTTTATACTCAAAATAAATTGGTTTGCGAAAAATTCATCTACTATTGTATTCATTTTGAGTATAATGGCGACAGAATTATTTTAAAAATAAATTCTCGTCGGTATAAAGTCTTTGTTGTCAGCTAAAGTGTGACTTTGATTTAATAACTTTGCCGCCATCATCTCCATCTGTCACTGAGTATACAAATCCGGGCTGAATCGAGTACGCTCCATGCTCACCATACTTGTTGAGTGCCAGAAAACCCACCTGAAATTCTTTTGCCTTTTCCGGATTGATTTTGATAAGTCTTTCAACAGCAATTTTACATGCCTTTTCAGGACTATTGCCTTGACGCATTAGTTCTACTACCAGGTGGGTACCACATATACGGATCACTTCTTCACCCTGACCGGAAGAGGTCGCAGCTCCTATTTCATTATCAACATACAATCCGCCTCCGATGATAGGCGAATCACCTACTCTACCTCGTATTTTAAATCCCATGCCACTTGTAGTGCAAGATCCTGACAAATCTCCGTTTTTATCCAATGCCACAATGCCCATAGTGTCATGATTGGTATCTCCATTATCAAGTTTTGCGGGAGAAGCTTGTGATTGGAATGCTTTGGATTGTTGTTGTTCTATATTCATAACAGGTTTGTATTCTGATTTTACAAGCCACTTTTCATATTCTTTTTTTGCATCTGCTGAAAGTTCACCATTTTCGGATGTAAATCCATTTTCTATTGCAAATTGGTATGCACCCTGACCGACCAGCATGATGTGGGGGGTTTTCTCCATGATCTTTCTGGCAACACTTATGGGATTTTTTATTTTTTCCAAAAAAGCAACACTGCCACAATTGTATTTTTCATCCATGATACATGCATCAAGTGTCACCCTGCCGTCACGATCAGGGTTACCTCCAAGGCCAACACAGCAATTGATGGAATTTTCTATCTCATTTGCTCCTTTTTCTACTGCATCTATGGCTTTCCCACCTGCCTTCATGATCTCCCAAGCTACTTTATTGACCATAAGACCACTATCCCAAGTGGATACCACGATAGGCTTTTTGGTATCTTTTGTGACCACTTTATTGTCGCATGAGGCAAGTAATGCAATGGTTGGCAATACAATGGCACTTTGTTTTAAAAACTTCCTGCGGTTTGAAGACATACAGCTGAGATTTATTTTATGATTAAAAGGTAAAAATATAGATTTGGGTGATATTTTTTAAGGGATTGATTATTTTCTTTTGAATTTTTAAAATTTATCAGCTTAAAATGTGGAATGATAAAAAACTAATGGCGGGAACAATGTATATTTGCGGCTTAAATTCTGAATTTCATGTTTGAAAATTTAAGTGAAAAACTTGATTTAGCTTTCAAAAGTCTTAAAGGCGAAGGCAAGCTTACTGAATTAAACGTAGCTAATTCCATAAAGGAAATCAGAAGGGCACTGGTAGCTGCAGATGTTAACTATAAGATTGCCAAGGAGTTTACCGACAAAATAAAAGACAAAGCACTCGGTACTGAAAACGTCCTGTCAGCCATCAAACCGGGAGAATTGATGGTCAAAATCGTTCAGGACGAGATGACCGCATTGATGGGAGGACAGTCTGAAGGTATCAATATCAAAGGGAATCCTGGTGTTGTGCTTATATCAGGTCTGCAAGGGTCAGGTAAAACCACTTTTACGGGTAAGTTGGCAAAGTTTCTGAAAGAAAAAAAATCCAAAAGACCTTTGCTTGTAGCTTGTGATGTATACAGACCAGCGGCTGTGGATCAACTCTCTGTCCTTGCGGAGCAAATAGGTGTACATATCTATAAAGAACCTGAAAGTAAAAATCCTGTTCAAATTGCTCTCAATGCTATCCAGTATGCCAAAAGTCATACACACGATGTAGTGATCATAGATACTGCGGGGCGGACCTCTGTGGATGAGGAAATGATGCAGGAAATAGAAAACATCAAAAATGCAGTAAACCCTTCAGAGACACTATTTGTCGTTGACTCCATGACAGGACAGGATGCTGTTAATACTGCCGCATCATTTAACGAAAGAATCAATTTTGATGGAGTAGTACTTACGAAGCTGGATGGTGATACAAGAGGTGGTGCCGCTTTATCTATTAAATATTCTGTAGGAAAGCCAATAAAATTTGTTAGCTCTGGTGAAAAATTAGATACCCTCGATGTCTTCCACCCTGAGCGTATGGCACAACGTATCCTGGGTATGGGAGATATTGTGTCATTTGTAGAAAAAGCACAGGAACAATTTGACGAAAAAGAAGCCGCCCGATTAGAGAAAAAAATTAAAAAAAATAAATTTGATTTCGATGACTTTCTGGGTCAACTGCATCAGATAAAAAGAATGGGCGATATCAAGTCACTCATGAACATGATACCCGGGATGTCTAAAATGACAAAAGATCTCGATATAGATGACAAAGCCTTTTCAAAAGTCGAGGCAATCATCCAATCTATGACTCCAAAAGAAAGAGCCAATCCAGATCTTCTGAATATGTCCAGAAAAAAGAGAATTTCCATCGGATGCGGTAAAAATCTGCATGAAATCAATATGTTTATCAAACAGTTTGACAACATGAGAAAGATGATGCATATGATGAGTAAGGGTAAGGGAATGGATAGATTTATGCAGGGATTGCCGGGTGGAGGCAAGAAGTAATAATGATGTAAAATTGCTATGACACAACTTGGTCAAATCAATACTTTAACGATAGTCAAACAGGTGGATTTTGGCGTATATCTTGATGGTGACAATCTCGGTGAGATCCTCATGCCCAAAAGATACGTAGATCCTGATCTGAAACCCGGAGATCAAGTCACTGTCATGGTCTATCTGGATGGTGAAGAGAGATATGTGGCCACTACTGAAGAGCCTCTGGCCCAAGTAGGCGATTTTGCATGGCTAAAAGTCAATAAAATAGAAAACGCAGGTGCATTTTTGGACTGGGGATTGAGCAAAGAACTCCTGGTGCCATTCAGCGAGCAGAAAATCAAGATGGAAGAAGGCAGGTCATATCTCGTGTATGTATATATCGACAAAGTGACAGATCGCATTGCTGCATCCATGAAACTCGAGAAATTTTTTACTGATGGTACTCCGCCATTTGTAAAAAATGAACCTGTGGATATCATAGTTTGGACACCAACAGAAATCGGATACAAGGCTATCGTCAATGGCAAGTATCAGGGGGTTTTATATAAAAATGAAGTATTTAAAAAGCTTTCTACCGGCCAAAAAATGAAGGCTTTTATTAAAAAAGTCAGAGAAGACGGAAAAATTGATTTGGTATTGGATCAACCGGGCTATGAAAAGATCGATAGCACAGCCCAATCTATCATGACATTGCTTACCAAAGCAGGTGGTTCTTTACCTTACAATGACAAAACTGATCCGGAAGTCATCTATCGTATTTTTGGCATCAGCAAGAAAGCCTTCAAACAAAGTATCGGCAATCTCTTCAAACAAAGGATCATTACTATTTCCGAAACAGGAATTGAATTGGTAAAATGATTTACTAAAATTGGAGATAACGGTTTGCTTACCCTATCGTTTGCACCTATATGGCTAAACGTCTATGGTTACCACCGTTTGATAAGATGAGACTCCTGGTTCATTCATTGAAGTTTAAATGACAATTTTAACAATATTACCTTTTGGCCCTTTGCTTGTGAACCAAAAAATAGTCTGATCTTAGTTCGTACTTATTTGATATCTTGGTAACTCCATCTACTCTTTTAAAACTTTGTGAACATTGGATGTGCATCCTACGTTCTTCACCTTTTGTCCATTTTGAAGGCTAAAGATAAAAAGTCCTGATGGCATTCCCGAAACATCCACGACATTATTTTCATTGTTCACGGTCTGCTTAGGATTTGACTGAGTTCTCCTGTTTCATGAGCCATAACGGTTTGTACAGACGATCGGACGAAGCGATAGCGAAGTCTGTCATCGGTGCACTTGTATGCGCCTTGAATGGCAAATGTACGGCTAAAATGTTAGTTGTAAAACTTGTTGTAAAACGAGATATTTCAATAAATGTTTATTCCTACCAAGCTGAAACTTGCTTTCCACATCAAAATCCAAACCACAAATGTGTCTGCGGAGCACTGAACCGCCACTTTTGCCAAACTCGTTTTACAGGCTGGCGTTCTTTCTGTCGTGGTGTGTCTGTCCATTGTTACTGCTATGTTTGGTGCGTTGGCTTGGTGGCTCTTTTGCATTTTTTAGTTGGCTCTGTGCGTTTGGCAAAAATGCAAATGTGCCACCACAAGCTTTGGATTATTCGTCTATCGTTTTATTGTTTAAAAAGTCATCTGCTAACAATTTAGCTTGGGTGATTACTGTGTCTACAGCTTTTTCCTGTAAATCCGGGGGATATCCGTGTAGTCTTAAAATTCGTCTTATGTTTCGTCTTAATGCTGATTGCACGCTTTCTTTTATTGTCCAATCAATGGTAGTGCTATTTCGAACTGTTTTTAAAAGTTCTTGTGCTATGTGTTTTAATATATCATCACCCAATATTTTTACTGCACTATCGTTTACTTCCAATGCCGTATAAAAAGCATATTCTCTATAATCTAAACCTAGGTCTTCACCACGTTTATTGGCATCTCGTATTTCATTTGCCAAAGGCACCAACCATTTTTCTATAAATTCTACACTATCTATTTGCCCATTATGGTAACGTTGTATGGCTTCTTCTAGTTTTTCAGAAAACTCTTTGCTTTGTACTAAATTAAATTTAGATTTTTGTTTTAATTCATCTCGAAGCAGTTTTTTCAATAATTCTACGGCTAGGTTTTTATGTTCCATGCCTTGTATTTCGTTCAGAAAGGCTTCGTCCAGAATCCCAATATTTGGTTTTTTTATCCCTACGGCATCAAATATATCTATAACATCTTCACTCACTAATGCATCGCTTACTATTTGCTTGATGGCAATGTCTATCTCTGCATTGGTTTTTCCGCCGCCATCTATTCGTGTACGTTCGCTAAATTTATTAAGCCTAGCTCTGATGGCCTGAAACAAAGCTATATCATCTTTCAATGCATCAATTCTCTCATGGGTAGAAACCAAGGCATAGGCCTTTAATAATTTGGACGTGGTATCACAAAAGTTGTCGCTGCCATTTTCCTGACTTATGATGTAGTCTTGGGTAATATTGATGTATCGCAATTTTTCTTCGGGCTTTAATGCAAAGAATTTTTTCCAATCAAAAAACCGTAATTGATGTGTTATGCCTTCATAATATTCCAAGCATTTTGCCACCGCCAATTCGTCATCTAAGGTGGGTTGTCCTTGGCCACCACTGATAGTGTACTCTACCAATGCTTCTTTTAGGTATTGAGCTAAGCCTATATAATCTACTATCAAGCCTCCTTCTTTAGCATTGTTGAAAACTCGGTTAACACGTGCTATAGACTGCATCAAATTGGCCCCTTGCATAGGTTTGTCGATGTACATGGTATGCAACACGGGGGCATCAAAACCAGTAAGCCACATATCCCGAACGATAACAATTTTAAGTTCGTCGTTCTCATCTTTCAGCCTTTCGCCTATGGCTTTTCGTCGCAGTTTATTGTGTATATGAGGTTGAAATGCTTCCACATCGGCACTGGAGCCTGTCATGATTACTTTTATAACACCCTTGGTGTCATCGTCGTTGTGCCAGTGTGGTCGTAAGCTTATAATCTCGTTGTATAACTCGACACAAATACGGCGGCTCATACACACAAACATGGCTTTACCTTCTATTATGCTGGTTCGTTTTTCAAAATGATTTACTAAATCTTGAGCAATTTTTGCAATCTGTTTTTACTGCCAATCACGGCTTCTACTCTACTCCATTTTGCCTTATTTTCTGGGTATTGGTAACTCTTCAGCCTCGGTAAGTGCATCTATTGCTTGGTCTAGTTCAAGCTTCTTTTGCGCTTCAATATTTATTTTTGCCACTCTACTTTCATAGTAAATGGGCACTGTGGCACCATCTAATACCGCTTGCTGTATATCATAAACATCTATATATTCGCCAAAAATAGCCTTGGTACTTTTGTCAGTACTGTCTACCGGCGTACCTGTAAAACCTATATAGGATGCATTGGGCAAACTCTCTCTTAGCCTTCTGGCAAAACCATCTAATAAGCCATATTGGCTACGGTGGGCTTCGTCAGCTATGACGACAATATTATCTCTATTGCTGATAACTTTTGCTTTTTCTCCTATGTATTTTACTTTTGGTTCTGATACTATTCCCTCTACTAATTCCTCATTATCTTCAATATCGTCATTGTTTTCTAACCCAAATTTTTGGATAGTGGTAAACACAATGCCTCCTGACGCCACATTCAATAATTCTTTGACATGCTCTCGGCTTTCGGCTTGCTTGGGCAATTGGCGGAGCAACTGATTACAGTTTTTGAAGGTATCAAAAAGCTGATCGTCAAGGTCGTTTCTATCAGTGAGTATGACTAAGGTTGGGTTTTGCATGTGCTGGTTGGTGATGATTTTACCTGCATAAAAAACCATGCTCAAACTTTTGCCACTGCCTTGGGTATGCCATATTACACCTGCTTTTTTGCTGCCTTGTACTTGGGTAGCTTGCAAGGTCGTTTCTATTGCCTTATTTACAGCATAATACTGGTGGTACTGGGCTATCTTTTTTATGGTAACCTTCTCTGTTTTTTCGTAGACTATAAAGTTTTGAATGGCATTCAATAAGGTAGTTTTATTGCATAGCCCTTTTATTAGAAACTCCATTTGTAGGTCATGGCTATTCTCTATGTTGATACCATCGATGCTTTTCCAAGGTTTATAATACTTAAAACTACTGCTGATAGTACCGTAAGCTGCACTCCAACCATCGCTTATGATATTAAGTGCATTAAACGTAAACAGGCTAGGTATGGCTTGCTGATAGGTTTTTATTTGATTGAAGGCACTGTTCAAATCGGCCAACTCGCTTACCGCATTTTTTAATTCCATGACTACCAATGGCAAACCATTGATAAACAAAATAATATCAGGTCGTTTGTTTTGATTACCTTCAATAATGGTAAATTGATTGATGGCCAAAAACTCATTGTTTTCTGCATGGGCAAAGTCAACTATGTACACTTTTTTGCCCCTTATGCCATCGGCTGTACGTACTTCTACATCTACACCTTCGGTAAGGTATTTATGAAATGTTTCGTTATTGATTAAAGCATCTGGGCTTTCGGTACGCAATACTTTTTTGAGTGCATCTTCTTTAGCATCTTGCGTAATGGTAGGGTTGAGTTTATCTATCGCATCACGCAAACGAGTAGTCAAAACCACATCGGTATATTGCCTTTCGGGGTGTTCGCCATCAGGAGAAAGCGTAGTCCCTAAAATATAGGAATAACCTAAATTTTGAAGGTAAGAAAGAGCAATATCTTCTATTTCGTTTTCGGTAATGCTATTTCTCATTTTTTGGTGGTTTAATTTTCTTAATGTCTTGCTCTAACTCTCTTAGGCTTTGTTCTTTTTCCAATGCTTTTTGTGCAATGCGAAATTTTTCCAATTCGATACTAGACTTTTCTACCGCCATTTCGTGACTTATTTTTCCTGCGTGAGTTAGCAGTTCTCGTCCGTTCAGTTGTAAAATACTATCTAATCGCTGTATCCAATCTTTCATGTACATTGGCGTTTGCTGCAACGCCATTGTTTCGGCAAAAGCAAGATATTGTTCTACCAAAAGCCCAAGCAATTGTATTTCATCTTCGTTTAAGTAATTTTTAGCAATGCTTACGTCTGTTTTTCTAATGGCGGTTTCATTCTTTTTGTCAAAAGATTGCATACCAAGCAAAGGCAAAGTAGCATCTGCCCTGCGATACACCAATTCGGCTGCTGTATGGCTACTTATTGCCCAGAGCAATTTATTTTGAACGGTTTTGAAAAACGCCAACGTGTTTTCGTCTTTTGGATTATAATCGATACTGGTGGTGTAGATGTCTTTTATTTTTTGGTAAAAAAACGTTCCGACAAACGGATTTCACGAATACGCTCTTGTAATTCGGTAAAATAATTCATTGAATTACCGCTTTTAAAACGTTCGTCATTCAAGGCAAAACCTTTTAAAATGTATTCTTTGAGTCGTTGCGTAGCCCAAATTCTAAATTGTGTGCCTTGATGCGATTTTACCCGATAACCTACCGAAATAATCACATCTAAATTGTATCCATTTACTTCTACCTCTTGTGTTTTTCCTGAAATAGCACCGTGTTGAGTGGTTATTCGGAATTTCCGAACAACCACTTTTTCGTTTAATTCTCCTTCCGAAAAAATGTTTTTAATGTGCTCGTTTATGGTTGATTTGGCTTTGCCAAACAAGGTTGCCATTTGGTCTTGTGTAAGCCAAACTGTTTCTTCTTCCAACCGAACATCTATGGCAATCTTGCCTTCACTGTTTTGATATATCAATATTTCACTATTCATACTATTTCTATTTTCCCATTCATCAACTTTGGTAATAAAGTATCTCGGGTTTGGGTTAAGGTTTGGATTTGAAGAGAGTTATATTTTATCTTTTCAAAAATCGGTCTAATGACTTCTTTAAAAGATTTGAAATATCTGTATTAGGAATTAAAATTTCCATCTCTTTAAATGTTTTTGAATTTACAGCAGTAGCAATTGAAGAACTCACCTCTAATGAACCCCAATTGTATGTTTTAGGTATAAGTATATGTACTCTGGAAATTAGTGGGATTGATTTGAGCAATTGCTTCATTTGATAACATTTTTTCAGTTGTAATTGCAAGTCTACCAATTGTTAGTTTGAAACTAAGAACAACAGTATTTTCTGGTATTACTGGAATTCTAAATTTTTCAATTGCATCATTAGTTAGATATTCAGAAGTATTAAAAATATAAATACCTGACTGTCCCATATCTCTAATAGAAATCCATTTATTATCTTTTCATCTTACTAAACCATTCTTCTTCCAACCTTGGTGGTGTTCTGCCAATTTCAATTTTTGCAACTTCATTTAATTTCCCCATTCTCCAACCCTTCGGCAAATCATTTTCCAATTCTCCATCAAAGTTTGGGAAGTTGAAATTCACAAACCATTCTTTAAACAAGGCTTGTGCCATTGCTTCAAGGGTTTGGTTCATTTGTAGGTTGAGTTCTATTTTGTCGTCAAGCGAAGTAAGGATTTGGGCGATTTGGGTTTGGGTTTCTATACTATCGGGCATTGTAACTTCAATATCTTTCATTATAGAAGTATTCAAAGAAGGCATTGTCGCTCCAACTGCAACAGCTCTAATTTTCGATTTAAAATCTTCCATTCCGAAAAAATATGATAGAAATTTTCCGTTTACATTCTCTAAAGGTCTAACCCTTAAACAACGACCTGAAAAAAGCCAACCATCTTCATCTTTTTTTACATAAGCCCTTCTATCTACACTGCCGACACGACTAAATACAATATCATCCTCTTGAAGCCAATATTTTTTAAGGCGACTTTTATCTTCATCATTTACTCTTGGTAAATTATTATGAAGAATCCTATTTTCACCCAAATGTTCAACAGTTATAATTGGTGTGCCAACTTCAACATAATCGGATTGGTGCAATTGGCTACCAAATGGGCCTGTTTGTACAGAGGCAATTTCTCCCAAGTTATATACTTTCCATTCGCTCATATAGCTTTTCCTTTTTCAATTGTTTAGCAAATAGTTCTGAAAGAAAGAAATAAGAAGTGATGTCTTTTGGCTTCTCAATTTTTGGTTTGGATATAAACCGGATCTTATCATCACCAACCGAGATTAGACCGATATTGTGTTCTTTAAGCAAGTCTAAATCCACTCGGTGGATGTTTTTTTCAGGATATGCCAAATAAGATTGATGCGAAAAAAATTTGTACCGCAAGGCTTGATAAAACCCCGATTTCCAATCATTCAGTTTAGCTTCAACTGACAATAAATTTTGGGTGTGAGCCTTGTACTTTCTATTCCGTATTATTATTTCACCATCATATCCAATAAAATCATTCATTTCAAGAAGGGCAAGTAAGTTTTTCAATCTGGTCTTGTCAATGCTGCTTTTTAGTAATTGTTTTGTGGTTAGGTGTTTATTCTTTTGAAATAGATTAACGAAAAGAGACATTAAGGCATAATCATTCAGATATAAATCTTCATCATTCATTTCTGTTGTAAAGACCAAATCGGCAACACCATTCCCTGTGCTGAATTCGGTCGTAATGTATTCTGTTTTGAAAACCATGGATAGGTTTTCAATCAATACTGGTATCATTTCACTTTCGTATCGAAACATAGGTGCTATCTTATATTTTCAAAACTTCTTTCCAAACCAAAAGATGTTTGTAGTCATCACGTTTATAAACGGCTGTCAGGCGTTGATAGTTTCTTATGGCTGCATCAATTCTATTTAAAAAATATTCTCGCTTTTCCGTGGTGTTTTTAATTGTTTCTACTTCTTGGGTTTTATTCTGTGCTTGTATTACATCTTCTGCTGCTTTACCACGACAGTATAAACATTGACAAGCACCCAAAACGCTGGAGATTTGATTTAATCTGGTTGGTCTTTTCTTTTCAATGGAAACAGTACCCAACAACTCAGCGAAATAATACCTTTCGTAAAGATTAAATCCTTGTGTTCTGTCTTTGTGTAATTCTTCGCTAAAACTTTCAAACCTTGCTGCACCTGCTGAAAAACCTGCCAAGCCTAATGAAATAAGCCCCAATCCCAAACTATTTAAACGTCCTGCAATTACTGGTCGTCCACTAAATCTCTGAAGCTTCAATAGTGCATCTATATAATGGTAAAGCGTGACTGTTGTTGTATTCTTATCAATACCATCTGCATAAACTATATATCCATCACATTCGTGGGCAGAATAATAGTTTAGAAGGTCGTTTTTGTATTGGTTGTCGGTTAGACTACCGCTATTTATACAAATACCCGCATACAGTTTTTTGTCAGCATACTCAGGTACAGAGTTTTTATAGTCAATGGCTTCTTTGAGTAATTTAATATCCAAATCAAACCATTGTTCTACTGGATTTTGTTTGTATGTTGGTAAAACATTCGTGTTATGCGTATAATGATAAGGTGAAACAAAATGTCAGCTCCTAATTTGGCTTCTTCATCAATAACAAGTTTTACGTATTCCTGCTGTTTTCGGTATGTATTCAAATAGGCAGGTGTAATTACTTCAAAATTTTCCGGACAGTATGGAAGTTTTTTCAGCCCGACTGTATCCGTATATGTGTCGTAAGCGAAACGAACAGTTTCAGGGTCGATTATAGTACAGAATTCAGGTCCTTGAATACGTTCTAATAGTTTTTTCTGCTGAAATTGGTGGATTGCTGGGAAATCCACATTCAACGTTTCATTGTGGTCTTTCAAATAAACTTCTAAAGCCGAACCATCATTCCATAAACGCAAAACAAATCTCGGACTCAAATCATATTTTCGCCTTGGAATTGCTTCATCTGACTCAAAGACAGAAATCAACTCGTCTATATTCAAATAACGCTGATAGGGATTTTTCTCAAGAAGTTTGAAAATAATGTTTTCATATTTGTTTTTTATGTCAGCAAAGTATTTTCTTGGTGGTATAGGGTTTTCGTTCTTTATCTTATCAATCAATTCGGGAAGATTGGTAAATTCATAAGGAACTTTTGCGGTTAACATTTCATAAAGAATTACTCCCAAAGTGTACAAATCGCTTCTCTTGTCAATGTTTTTACTGTCCGTTATTTGTTCAGGTGACGCGTAAAGCGGAGAGCCTAAAAAATTACCCGTACTTGTAAGGGCTGTGTAGTCTATTACCTTAGAAATTCCGTAATCAAGAATTTTAACCCTATCTCCATTCACAATTATATTTTCAGGCTTCAAATCCCTGTGAATAATTCCTTTGCCATCATCATTACCTCTGATTTGGTGCAATGCTTTGATACCTTGTAGTATATTTTTAAAAATGGAAATGATTTGTCCTTCGCTTTGGTGGGGATTCCTTTTTATAAGTTTCTGTAATGTCTCTCCTTCGGCAAATTCCATCACTAAAAAGTAAGATGGGACACTTAAATCACTGCCTTTGAAATCATCCACATATTTTATCAAGTACGGATGATTTACAGTTTTCATTATATCAATTTCTCGCTGAATACGATTGTTTTGACCGCTTTGCTTGTATTCTTGAAGTATGTAATCTTCTCGGAAAACCTTAATTGCATATAGGCTGCCATTTTTTTTAGCCTTATAGACTGAACCAAATCCACCTGCACCGATAAATTCAGTGAAGGTATAGCCATTCAGTGTTTGATTTATTAGAGCCATAATTTCAAATTAAAAATCCAATTTTCTCTAAGTTAACTTTTATCGCTTCATCCAATTCATTGGCTTTTTGCATTTGCTCTGAAAGTGAAGAAGTAAGCATCTGCATTTTTTCACCAAATGCAACTCCGTCTTCGGCCACTTCTTTAAAATCAATGTATCTGCCTGGCGTAAGTATATAATTGTTTTTGCGGATGTTTTGTATGTTGGCAGTTTTACAAAACCTGCAATGTCTTTGTAGTTAGTTTCAAAATCGGCTTTACTTCTCCAATTATGGTATGTGTCCGAAATTTTGGCAATGTCTTTTTCGCTTAACTCTTTTTGTTTGCGGCTTATCATTATGCCTAATTCTCGAGCATCAATAAAAAGAATTTCGTTGTTGCGGTTTCTAAGTTTGGTATTACCTTCTTTGTTACGAGCCAAAAACCACAAACAAGCTGGTATTTGTGTGTTGTAAAACAATTGCGAAGGCAAAGAAACCATACAATCTACCAAATCGTTTTCAATCAATTCTTTTCTGATTTGTCCTTCGGTGGCAATTTCAGAACTCATACTACCGTTTGCCAACACAACGCCTGCTGTCCCATAAGGTGCAAGTTTGCTAATGAATAATTGCAACCAAGCATAATTGGCGTTTCCTGTTGGCGGAACGCCATATTTCCATTTATGTGTTTCGGCTTTGTTTATATTGTAATCGCTTACGTTGAATGGCGGATTGGCAATAACATAATCTACTTTCAACTCTGGAAATGCATCATTCATCAATGTATCGCCCAATTCTATTTTGGCATCAATACCACGAATAGCCAAATTCATTTTGGCCAATTTGTAAGTAGTAGGGTTACTCTCTTGCCCGAAGATTGAGATTTTGCCTTTGCGATGTTCGTGCATTTCAATAAAGCGTTCACTTTGAACAAACATTCCACCACTTCCACAAGCACCGTCATACACACGTTTTTCGGGTTCGGGTGCAAGCATATCCACCAAAATACTTACAATGCTTTGCGGTGTGTAAAACTGTCCGCCTTTTTTGCCTTCGGCATCAGCAAACTGTCCTAAGAAATATTCAAACACAAAACCCAAAACGTCTTTTCCTTTTCCGTCTTTGCCTTTGCTTAATGTGATAGAACCAATTAAGTCTATGAGTTCACCAAGGCGTTGTTTGTCCAATGCTGGTCTTGCATAGTCTTTAGGCAAAACGCCTTTTAAAGTTGGATTGTCTTTTTCAATGGCATCCATTGCATCGTCAATGTCTTTGCCAATGGTTGGTAGTTTGGCTCTGCCTTGTAGCCATTTCCACCGTGCAGACGGTGGCACATAAAAAACTCGTTCGGCTGTATATTCGTCTTTGTCTTCTGGGTCTGCACCTGTTTCGGCTTCGGTGGCTTTTAATTCTTCATACAGTTCATCAAAAGCATCTGAAATATATTTTAAGAATATCAAACCCAATACAACGTGTTTGTATTCAGCCGCATCCATATTGTTGCGAAGTTTGTCGGCTGCTTGCCAAAGGGTTTTTTCTAATTCTAAATTGTCGGTCATTGTCTGTTTCTTGTTCTAAATCTATATTTCGCAAAGTTAGTTTTTCCATTCTTGTTTAAGGCTTAAATCGTCGCTAAGGTTTTCATTGTTCAAGATACCGAAATTGTCAGCGAAGTGTCCGACTGAACCAGTTGAGTATCCAACTAAACTTTCTACCGCACTGTCAGACGTGTTTAAAAGTCAAGAATTGTTGTCCTTTGTCAACTTTCTATGTTTTCAAACAAGTAGTCGTCCAACGGCAGAAATACCACCCGCCATAGCACAAATTAAAGGTGCTTGTCCGCTGTGACCAAAAACATTCATCCAACTTATGCCCAATCCAATAAGCCAACCAATAAAAATACCGATTAAAACTTGTCCGATTGAGTTTCCGTTGATTGTGATTCCAAATATTTTCATAATTGTTGAGTTTATAGTTTGTGAATGTATTCTTAATTGTTTTGTGTTCTATTTAATAAATGTCGTATCTCTTGTCGTCAATTATACGGACGAGAATTTATTTTGCAAATAATTCTGTCGCCATTATACTCAAAATGAATAAATTGATAAATTAAATTTTCGCAAACCAATTTATTTTGAGTATAACAAAACCGGTTTTAGTTTTTTCCACCTTGTCTTAACCGTTTCCGCTGTCGTCATAAAATGAGCACTAACTTTTCAATCAGATGAACAAAACTAATCAGACTTTCGGGTTTTTCAAAATATTAGTATACGATTTTGAAATTGTTACATTCTTTATAGTTTGAAAGTATCACCCATTTTTGCTATTTTAAAACCTTTTATAAGTAGATCCTTTGTTTGGGTACTTTCAGGATCGAGCAAGGGGTTTGTATGATTGAAATGCAAAAAATGAATCTTTGACTTTTCTTTTTCAGGAAGGTTCTTAAATAATTCCAAACTCTCCACGACGAATGGATGGGGTATTTCGGCAATATTTCTATTATTGACTTCCGTATTGTCATAGAATGTAGCATCAAGAAATGCTATGTCCACTTTTTTGATTTCTTCAACAATATTTTTTCCCCACAGATGCCACTTGTCGATATCGGGTATGAACAAGGCTTTTTTGTTTTTTCCTGATATGAGCAGTCCGATGGTTTCAGAATACTCGGCTCTGTGTGGTACCAAAAATGGTGTCAATGCCAAACCTGAAGATATCGGTATGGCAGTCTCATGACCTATTATTTTTAAATCAATGTTTTTGAGTTTCACGAGTTGATTCCAGGGTCCATTGTTCGTTATGAACTGATACATTCCTGGCATGACAGAGACAGGGACATTTTTTGTGTTCATAGCCTCTCTGCCGAGGTACATCAATCCGGTATAGTGGCCTATGTGTGCATGGGTGATGATGATGTGTTCGGGAATGTCATTTTTTGATTCGGGTGCGAGTTTGGAAAGTATTTTTATCTGATGTGATATGTCAGGTGTGGCATCTATCAGAGTCCTGCTATTAGATATTGGGTCATAGATACCCAGAGATACCACCTTTCGGCTTGGGTCAGGATGGTCCCACAGGTGATTACAACATTTTTTTATGCACCCTATATGTGGCGATCCTGCATCCTGCAATGTACCTAAGATAATCAGCGTTGCCGCGGAGTCTCTTTTCCCACCCGTGGATTGAGCCACCATTGTTCCTGCTATGATCAGTAACAGGCAACAATAGCTCATTCTTCGGATCAATGGTTTACTTTTCTGGAACATACAATTGTTCAAAACACTTTTCTATCAGTTTTTTTGTGGCAGCTACACCTTCATCTTCACTGAGTGTTTCTCCTTCATACTCTACGCCTACAAAACCCTTGTATCCGGCATTTTTTACGATTTCCATCATACGCAGGTAGTCTGTTTTTGTCTCAAATCCCAATTCTCCGAAGTCGTGAGACTTGGCACTCACTGCTTTTGCAAAAGGCATAAGTTCTTCTACACCTTTGTATCTGTCGTACTCTTCATCACATTTGTCTTTACCGGGTTTGACACAGAAGTTGCCAAAATCAGGTAGAGTACCCACATTTGGCTTATCAATCCTGGACATAACGGAAGCCAGCCATGTGCCATCTGATGAATATCCCCCATGATTTTCCACGATGACATTGATATTTTTAGTTACTGCATAGTCTGCTAGTTCTGATAAACCTTTCACCGCAGCTTCAGCTACCTGCTCTCTGCTACCTTCACCATGCGCATTGACTCTAATGGAGTGGCATCCCAAAAAAGCGGCTGCGTCTACCCATTTGTGATGATTTTGGACAGCAGTTTCTCTTTTGGTGTCATCGAGATCCGCGAGATATCCTTCACCATCTATCATGATGAGCAGTTGCTTCACACCTGCTGCATTGGCCTTTTCTGTCATTTTTTGAAGATATGCAGTATCGGTCGCTTTGTCCTTAAAAAAGACATTGACGTATTCGATTCCTTCAAAACCCATTGAGCCTGCTTTAGGAGCAAAATCCAGATTGTCCATTTTATTGCCTTGCAGAGCTTTATGAAAAGACCATTGGGCTAATGAAATTTTCATTCTTGTAGTATCAGCTGTATTTTCTGACATATCTGATTTTTTTTGCTCTCCCATATTTTTACATGATATCATGAATATTATCATTACAAAGAGTTGTACAAGTTTTATCATTTTGTTTATTTTTTAGGTTTATTGTATATTTAAATTTGATCTTTTATTGTCAAGGCTTAGAAGTCCAAAAGTTCTCAACACTACAAGACATACACTTTGCCCACAGTGTCATATTCGATACAACCCTGATAAGGACCCGGAACAGCTAAAAACGAGCCCAAGCCACCATTAGCACCAACTTCACTAGTAAAATAGCCGGTGATAGTTGCATCTTTTATCTGTGTAAAGATATGTTTATTCTCATTAGCTTTTTGGTCTTTTGTATTATTATTTTCTTTATCCGATT
This sequence comes from Saprospiraceae bacterium, assembly GCA_016718205.1. Taxonomy (GTDB): domain Bacteria; phylum Bacteroidota; class Bacteroidia; order Chitinophagales; family Saprospiraceae; genus OLB9. The sequence continues at coordinate 140,459 of JADKEB010000008.1, read as the reverse complement.
TTATTTCATCTACGATCATACCCAGTATTGATTCTCTTTCTTCAGGGGTAAGCGCAATAAATGCTTTAGAAAATTTAAGTTTGGACTTTTCATCAAAAATCATCAAATCTTCTAAAAACTTATTTTTTTCTTCTTTACTATAAAAATTGCTCAATAATTCATCAATATATCTATGACACAGGGCATCTTTTGCTCCCGGTGTGTCCGTCGCTGGAAGGATTGTCTCACACAATTCAGCTAATAAATCTGACTGTCCCATACTCAGGGTTTTGGGAGTCCAGTCAAGGCTTTTGTCTGCTTTGCATCCCTGAAGTATTGCCATTGCGGTGCCTCCTGCCAATGAATAGCCTAGCATCACGCTTGATATTTTAAGTATTTCTCTCCTGTCCATCTTGTAATGTACTTTTAAATTATAAATTACCTTTTTTAAGTTCTTCTACAGCAAAGTTTGCAGCTCTTGCCGTAAAAGCCATGTAAGTCAGCGAGGGATTGACACATGCTGATGATGCCATAAATGAACCATCGGTGGCAAATACATTTGGTACAGAGTGCAACTGATTCCATTTGTTGAGTACAGATGTTTTGGGATCTTTGCCCATCCTTGCAGTACCCATCTCATGGATGCCTAAACCGGGATTGTAATTGTCTTCCCAGGTTGTTACTTCTTTTAAGCCCGCAGCTTCAAGCATTTCTGCAGCTGCCGATGGCATATCTTTTCTCATTTCGAGTTCATTTGTTTTTAACTCTACATCCATCACCAATGTAGGCAAACCATATATATCTTTGAGGTCTTTGTGTAAGGATATTCTGTTGTCATGGTAGGGTAGCATCTCTCCGAAACCGTTGATGCCAAATGTCCAATCACCAGCCTGACCAATTGCATCTTTAAGGTCTTTTCCATAATTGGCTTCTGCTACATATCTTCCCCATCCTTCTCTGCTGGCACCGCCCTGATATCCATAACCTCTAACGAAATTGGGCATTTTGGATGCTGCGTCAATATTTCTGAATCTTGGTATATAAATTCCATTAGGTCTCCTGCCTTTATAATACTTATCTTTGAACTCGTCAGATCGACCATTGGCTCCAAGTCTAAAATGATGGTCCATCACATTGCAACCGAGCTCTCCGCTGTCATTTCCAAATCCCTGAGGAAATCTATCTGAAGTGGAGTTAAGAAGAATCTGGGCTGTTCCAAAAGCTGAAGCACACAAAAAGATAACTTTGGCATAGTATTCTTTCACTTCTTTTGTTTCGGAGTCAAGTATTCTGACACCTTTTGCCTTTTTTCCGGATTCATCCAGTATGATGTCGGTCACAATGGAGTATGGTCTCAGAGTCATATTACCGGTAGCTTCAGCTGCGGGTAGGGTAGCAGCATTACTGCTGAAATATGCTCCAAATGGACATCCACGCATACATCTGTTTCTTGTTTGGCATGTACCTCGTCCATTATGACCTCCTTCACTTGTAATGTGAGCCGTTCGGCCGATCGTCATATCCCGTCCCAATTTTTGTTTGATTCGTTCTTTTACCTGCTTTTCGAGGCAGTTAAATTCCATAGCAGGCAAAAACTTGCCATCCGGAAGCTGCTTATATCCTTCATTTGAACCTGAAATACCTGCAAAAGTCTCTACATAATCATACCATGGAGCAATATCTTTGTATCTCACAGGCCAATCTACGGCGATGCCATCTTTCAGATTGGCTTCAAAGTCCATATCACCCAACCGATACGATTGTCTACCCCACAAAAGGGATCTTCCTCCCACATGATATGCTCTGATCCAGTCAAAAGGTTTGGTTTCTGTATATGGATGTTCAGTATCCTTGGGCCACCAGTGCTGATATGCCGGAGTGATAGTGTACCCGGTTCTTTCCTGAATTTTATAATCCTTCATTTCTTCAGGTGTCAATCGATTGCGGTTTGGCAATTCCCAGGTTTCGAGATTGGCAGTAGGGTAGTCAAGATGTTTGACCATACGTCCTCTCTCTAGCACCAATGTCTTTAATCCTTTTTCGCACAGCTCCTTGGCTGCCCATCCACCACTGATACCTGAGCCTACTACGATAGCATCATATGTCACTTCTTTTTGTCCTTCGATGTTGAAATACATTTTTTTTTGGCTTTAAGCTTTTAGCAATTTACCTTTAGCATTTTAAAATTAATCAATAAAAATTACTCGACTCGATGAATATTTCATTTTCGATTTTCAAAGTAAAATAAAAAACCTTCAGATTATACGTCACAGATTCTGATGGCCTTCTCAAGAGCCTTTTCTTTTTCTTTTTCTGTCTTGCCTGTAGGTAGAAATTCCTGAGCCACATATCCCTTATATCCGGTTTTTGTGATGGCATTCATGATGGCAGGATAATAGAGTTCCTGAGTTTCGTCTATTTCATTTCGGCCGGGAACACCTGCTGTATGATAGTGGCCAAAATATGGATGGTGGTCTCTGATAGACCTTATGATATCACCCTCGCTGATCTGCATATGGTAGATATCATAGAGCAATTTGAAGTTAGGAGATCCTAGTCTTTTACAAAGCTCAATGCCCCACTGGCTCGTATCACACATATAGTCTTTGTGATCTACCTTACTATTGAAGAGTTCCATTTGTATGATCACTCCTTTTTTTTCTGCAAGACCTATTATTTTTTTCAGACCTTCCACACAAGTTTTCATACCTGTCTCGTCATCCATACCATTTCTGTTACCACTGAAGCATATCAGATTTTTATATCCGGCTTTGGATACCAATTCTATGTGTTCAGTATAATTTTTTATCAATTGCTCGTGATATTGTCTGTCATTCCAGCCTTTGGTCAGACCTATTTCAGCGCCATTGCACATCGATGAATCTATACCGTGCTTTTTGAGCATATCCCACTCATTGGGACCTATCAGGTCGATAGCATTGAAGCCCATCTTCTTTACCACGATGCACAGTTGGTCAAGTGACAAGTGACCATATGTCCATCTGCAGACGGAATGGTTGATGTTGTTTTTAAGTTTTTTATCAGGTGTGTCCGGAAGTGAGTATAATGTACTACCTGCTGTGATCATTGCACTTGCTGCTATCATGCTGTCTTTGATTACCTTTCGTCTGTTCATCGTGAAAAATGATTGTATTTAAATATGGCTGCGAAAGGTATTTAATTCTGAATGAAATTAGATAATAATGAAGAAAAAATTTTACAAATTTATAGTCATATGAGTCGGAGTTTTAAAACATTAGATAATAAAAATCAGTTTTAACGTGCATTAAACTTTTGCAAACTTGAACACATACCACATTTTAAACGGAGATTGTTTGGCTGATGAGCTAAAGAAAACAAACTTGAATCAGGACTTTATTATATTCAGAGAGTGTTTGATAGTGGGAAATGTTGATGCTCCAAATATTAATGAGTTTTGGGATATAAGGGCAAATTTTATATCAGGATCATATGAAACCACCAGAGAAATGTATTTTGAACAAACGGTAAAAGAGTTTGAAAAGCTTCATTTATTGCCCGATTGTGCAGAAGTGTGCCTGTGGTTTGAAGATGATTTATTTTGTCAGGTCAATATGTGGTTCATTCTGTCGTACATAGTAGAACATCCTACTTTGAATCTTTTCAGAATATTTCCTTTATTAGTCGATGACAAAGATCGTTGGAAAGGATTTGGTATAGCCCTACCTGAACAACTAGAACAAGCATATGACTCAAGAGTTAAGTTTTGTGCACATGATATTTTGTTGGGAAAAAATTTATGGAAGGCATATTGTTCCAATGATCAGGAGCAGCTTAAAATATTATCAAAAACGAACTCCACATGTTTCAGATATCTTGAGGAAGTTTGCCAGGCACAATTGGATAGACTTGCGGACGATGGCAGTTTGGGTAGACCACACAGGCTTATTAAAGAATTGATAAAATCTGGTAAAGGTGATTTTGATGAAGTTTTTTATGAATTTTCAAGCAGGGAAGGAATATATGGCTTCGGAGATTTGCAGGTAAAAGAGATGATAAAATATCTTTTAGCAGATGACCAAAAATGATTAAAAATATGAAGTTCTTGTGACTGTGCAAAATTGATTCGAATAATTTATTTTTCGACATTCTGGCAAATTCTAAGTAGAAAAGCTTAGTTTTACATTTCTTACAGTAGGTGTTATCCAATAAGTTAGAACCAATTAATACTCAAATAATGATCATAGCGAGTAAAATTCTCATAGCATTAGTTGCTTTAGAGCACTTATATATCTTGTACATTGAAATGTTTGCATGGGAGACTATAGGAAGAGCAGCCTTCAAATCTATACCGAATAACCTGTTTAAACCTACCAAAGTAATGGCGGCCAATCAGGGATTATACAATGGCTTTTTGGCTGCCGGGTTATTTTGGGCTTTATCCATCCAGGATTTGGAATGGTCAAAAAACATTGCAAGTTTCTTTTTGGCCTGTGTAATAGTAGCAGGAATTTACGGAGCATATTCCGTCAGTAGAAGGATATTCATTTTCCAATCAGTTCCGGCTATAGTCGCATTGATTGTAGTGCTCTTGAGCTAATGATTCAACTCAATACTTGTGTTGTAAGACTTTTGCCATAAGTAACTACAGTGAACAAATTGTAAAAATAATTCCTACTCTCCACCGCCCGCTGCTTCAGCGGCGATGACTTCCTGATTTATTTTCTCTACTTCCTTATCTATATAGTAAAGACTTGCTCCACCTTGACCAATGATTTTTATCCTGTCTAAGATGGTTCTGATCACAGCTTCTTCTTCTCTTTGTTCGTCCACATACCACTGTAAAAACTGTTGAGTATTGTAATCATTTTCCTGCTGAGCAAGGAGTAAAAGATTATGTATAGATTGAGTGACTGATCTTTCCTGTTCAAAAACCTTGCTGAAGGCTGTCTGAATACTTTCATACTCTAAAGGGGGCTCAGGAATTGCAGATGTTTTTGGGTGTACCCCTGATTCGCTCATATATTCGTATATCTTCAGCATGTGCATTCTTTCTTCTTCAGACTGGCGGATGAAGAATTTTTTACAACCCTGTAAAGCCTGATCATCACACCAGTAAGCAAGTGCCAGATAAAAATTGGATGCATATCCCTCATATGCTATTTGATTGTTGAGTGCTTCCTGTATTTTTGGACTTAGGTCTATCATAACTGAAATTGATTTTTTGAATATAAAATGAATAATCGTATTAACTTATCCTTCCTAAAAATGTTTTTCACTTGTACCTTATGCCTACAATTTAGAATCAATCTACTTATTCAATGCATTTACAAAATTATTAATCAATTATAAACGCATATTATGTATTAGTAACTGAAGTTTCGGAGGTGTTAAATTTAACTCTCATTTCCATATTTTACTCTCAATGAAATTTTATTTGTAAGTATATTGGTTTCACTTCTTTTTCTTTTGTCTTGATACAAAAGAAACAAAAAATCAAGGCTTTTTCATTTTCTTAACGTCAAAATTTGAAAAAAATGCTAAACAGAAAAAACTCGCCTTATTCATTTGTTGTTCGCTTTATATTGTTGATTATCTGTTGTTTGTACTCGTATTATGTCTTTGTTTTGGCTCAAACAGTTTTCTGTTCTTAACGCATTTTTTTCAAATTTTGACTAAAAATGAAAAGGCCGTTTGTTACGTTGACACTGACAGTCAAGATTATTTATCTACTCCGAGAGTTTAGTTAGTAATATAATTTTTTAAAAAACCATTAGCTCATTGATTTTATAAGTTGATGTCCTATTCTCAATACTTCTCGCACGAGTATATCAAAATCTTCCCTGATACTTCTGTGGTTGGTGATAGCCACTCTGATGGCGTATTTACCATTCAATATTGTCGAAGACGGTGAGGCAATACCTTGCTCCTGGAGTGACATGACGATCTCCTTGTTCAGTCTGTCCAGGATGATAGGATCCGATATCTTTTCCGGTTCAAACCTGAAGCATACAATATTTAATGGTACAGGTGCCAGGAGCGATAATTCTTTGTTTTGAATTATAAGTTGGGCCAGATATCTTGCCTGCAATATGTTTTTTTTGATTTGATCTGCATATTTCTGCATCCCGTTTTCCATGATGCTCATCCAGACTTTCAATGCTTTAAAGCCACGCGACAGCTCTATACCATAATTGTTAAGGCTTTCGGGACCTGCAGCAAGTCCACGTTCATGGTTCAATAGATAGGAAGGCTGTATGGAGAATGAATCCTGATGCGATTTTTTGTTTTTAATCAGGACACATGCCGCTTCATAGGGCATATACATCCATTTATGCAAATCAAATGCAACACTATCTGCATCCTCGATATAGCTAAGTTGGCTTTGATACTCAGGTACTAATCTGGCCAATGCTCCGAATGCACCGTCAATATGGAACCACAGTTTGTATTTCCTGCAGATATCTCTGATCGACTCCAGATCGTCAATAGATCCTGTATTGACCGTGCCTACATTAGCCACAACACAATATGGCAGATATCCTTTGGAGATATCCGATTCGATGGTTTCTATCAAAAGATCTGTTCTGATTTTATAATCGTCGTCGACTATTATTCGTCGTAGATTTTCTGAACCAATCCCCGTGCCTTCTGTTGCCTTGATGATACAACTATGTGTTTCTGTACTTGCATAAATTACAGGTTTTTGACTCATGCCGGCAAGACCATTTTTTCTTACAGACTCCAACATTTGATTGCGGGCTACAATAAGGGCTGTAGTGTTGGCCAGTGATGCACCGCTGACCAGCATTCCGGATGCTTCAGCTGGAAAACCCATCATTTCCTTACACCAGTTGATCACCTGAGCATCTACATACACTGCACTTTGTTCGCCTATCGTCACGTTTGGGTTCATAGCGGAAGCCAGCATATCTGCCATCACACCCGTGATAGTGCCTGTACCCTGAACCCAAGCCCAAAATCTCGGATGAATATTTCCCTTAGTGTAGGGAAAAATATGTTCCTGAAATGTTTTGTAAACGTCATCTAAAGACATACTGGAAACAGGCAGTTTTTCCTGAAGCACAGTTTTAGAATGTTCTGGAAAACTTTGCCAAACAGGACGCGATCTGACATCTTTGAGGTAGTCAATGACATCATCCATCATTTGATGTCCTGTCTTTCTTATGGATTCCCAGTCTTCGGGGTCAAGTGTTTGATCTGTCATTTTTTAAATTACTAATGAATAATTATAAATAAATAATTACAATGTCGTTTCGATGAGGAATTTTTCTTTGTTTTTACCCTATCTAAATCTTTCCCTTACAAGGGAAAGACTTCATAAAGATATCTTAACTAAACGACATTGTGAATAAATAATTACGAATTACGATCTTTTTGGCTTTAAAAATATTATTACCTAAAAATCTAAAATGAATTTCCTATTCCAGACCAAAATTACTGCAAAATAAGGCACTACGTTCATTTTTGACTTCGCACCATAGCGATGCTATGATTTGTCGTCAAAAAAGCTTATTTTATTGTACTTTTGATCTTCATTACGGAACTCATTTTAGATATTTAGGTATTAAAAAAACTGAACAATCAGCCTTTTATTCCACTGATTTTCTAGTGTACTTTATTCATACTTAATTATCTCTGCTTCGGAAGCCGATGGTTTTTTTATCCGTGACTTCAGCCTCTCTGATTTGAGTCAGGGTAGAGAGGTCATCGGGTAGTATGGTAAAATGTATCGTTTTTTTCCTCACATTTTGGGGCATCGATGCCAGCCTAAGGTTTTGATTCTTAATGATTTCCTGTATGATTTTTCTGACATCACGTGCATTTCCAAAATATTTATCCCTTTTGTGATACATATCTTTTAGTACTGTGTGTAGTACATCTTTTGCCTTTTGAGATAACTGATACCCTTCATCAGTAAGCATGCTGTGCCCAATAGATTCAAGCTCTGTTGTTGTATAATCTTTAAATTTGAGTGTTTTGTCAAACCTGGAACTCAAACCCGGATTTGCTTTCAGAAACACTTCCATATTATCAGGATAACCCGCTACTATTACAAAAAACTTTCCTCTCAAATCTTCCATCCGCTTCAATAGTGTCTGGATGGCCTCATTGCCAAAGTCACCCTGAAGACCATTAAAATTGCTGAGTGCATAGGCTTCATCTATAAATAAAACGCCTCCTATTGCTTCATCGATTTTTTCAATGGTTTTAATGGCCGTTTGACCTACAAACCCGGCTACCAGACCTTGTCGGTCAGTTTCGACTATATGTCCGCGTTCCAGGATTCCTAAAGCTTTATATATCTTTGCCAGGATACGGGCTACTGTGGTTTTTCCTGTTCCCGGATTACCAACAAGTACTGTATGGAGTGAAAATGCTGAAAGTACATTTTTGCCCGTCTCTCTGTAATACCTCACAAGATTGGCCATTTCTGAGATCTGAGTCTTAATATTTTCAATACCAGTCATTCTGTCGAGTTCACCCAAAGCTTCCTTGAGCAGGCCTTCATCTACCGGAATTTCCGGCAAAATGTTCAGTGATTTAGGCTTCAGATCAACTACGTCTGATACCTGTATTTCTGACAATTCAGCTTTTGAAAGTCTTGCAGGACTTTTTCTCGCCATGATGCGTAGTGCCATATTGAGTTTTGCTTTCTCAAGTAGATCCTGCACAAATCTGGCATTGCCAAAAGATTTGTCCCTATCCCTGTATGCATTAATGATGATCTCTTTTATGATTTCCAGGCTTTCCGGAGTAAAGTGTATCTCCTTGCTTTCAGCCGAAGTTGCCGCAATTCTGATCAATTCCTGAGGTAAATAATCAGAAAATTCATAATAGTGCTTAAATCGTGATCTAAGACCCGGGTTGGATTGGACAAAATTTTTCATCTCTTTGGGATAGCCGGCCACAATCACCGCTAGGTCGCCTTTGCCATTAGACATTTCTTTGATCAAAATTTCGATCACTTCACGACCGAAATCCTTGCTGTCATCATTGGTTCTGGCCAGTGCATATGCTTCGTCTATAAAAAGTACACCACCTCTTGCTTTTTCGATTACTTCCTTGACTTTGGGTGCGGTTTGCCCTATGTATTCGCCTACCAGATCTGCCCTGTCGACTTCAGTTACATGTCCTTTGGAAAGTAGGCCCATTTTTTTATATAGTAGCCCCATCATTTTGGCAACAGTGGTTTTGCCCGTACCCGGATTTCCGGTGAACACTGAGTGGATATCGGTTTTTTCCTTTTCTTTGAATCCTTTTTCCTTCCTTAGTTTTAAAAACTCAAGATATCGAGCATGATCGTGCACCTTTTTTTTGATCTCTGAAAGCCCGATAAGTTGATTCATTTTTTCAAAAACATCTTCAAAACTTTCATCAGTTTGGTCCAAAGTAGTGAAAACCTGACTACCGTTGCCGGGAATGATCACTTCCGCCGGACCTTCTATGTTTTCATCTGCTACTTCAAACTGGACAGCGGCCATCAAGGTATCCATAAAAACGATCTCCAGACTGTAAAATCCTGTTTTCCATGATCCCTTTGTATTGGCACCCCAACCGGCTGTAACTTTGATCAATTCATCTTCCTTTTTGACATTCTGCAGCCTGGTGACCTGACCTTTGAGCTCACGGCTTTCGTTATAAAATCTCACAAACAGCTCACAATGCCAATGATCAGTTTTTATCTTGTTCTTCAGGCATATTTCACTATAGATATATCGGGTCTCTTCACCTGAAAATGTATGGTAATAAGTCCTGTCTTCTTCCATCACATCATCATATTGACCTTCATAGAGCTTTACTGATTGGAGTGATACATAGGCTATCGGGCTATCTAAATGAGTATTGTCTCCGATATCTTCCACATAAAAATATTTGGTACTCACCTTATCTCCATCTATCCATGCTTCCCAGTAATAGGTGCCTTTTTTCCAGAATGATCCTTCTTTTTTATTTCCCCAGCCTTCTCTGATGAAAACTACATTGTCAAATTTGCTTATTTTTTTCTTGAAGTTCAGCGTGCAGACTTGCTTTTTATTGTTTTTTATTTCATAACATCTTAGTTCAATATCTACATCCCATGTATCTCTGTCAAACAGTTTGTTGTAAAAAGATAACTCCGCATAAATGTATGTAGTCTCAAATCTGTCAAATACTTGCCGGTATTTTTTTTTGTTATCAGCAAGCCATTCGGTAGATGAATAGACCCTGAGTTCCTTAAACTTATAATTTTTACTTTCAGACGATTGATTTTGCTCTTCCATCTTGTATTTTAGTATTGCTTAGTGACTTTACCAAGATACGAAAATACACTCTTTGTACCAACAATCAATATTCCTGACACATTTTTCTGTTTATTTTTTTGAAAATATGACAAAGACACCTTATTTTTGAATTAACATTTGACAATCATTATGTCTAAGATAGCCACTTATATTAAACTTTTGCCAAGGGATCTGTTTCACACACTATTTCCTGATATTTGTCTTGCATGCGATACACAACCCAAGATACGTCAAGGGGACTTTTGTGTCGAATGTTTACATAAAATGCCATATACAGATCATTTTACTATCCTTGATAATGCTGTAACTAGACATTTTAAAGGTAGAGTTAAACTGGAATATGGAGCAGCTTTATTGAGGTTTAGAGCAGGAAGTATCGTACAAAACATGCTGCATAAGCTGAAATACAAAAAAAGAAAAGAAATCGGAGAAATATTCGGAGAAATAGCAGGCCAAAAATTGATAGCTTCCCCACTTTTTCAAAAACCGGACTTGATTATTCCTATACCAATCCATCATCTTAAAGAGAAGAAAAGAGGATACAACCAAAGTAGTGTTTTTGGGAAAGCCGTAGGTAAAGTTTTGGGTGTGGAGTGCCGGGAAGATATCATTATAAAATCAAAATGGTCGGAATCCCAAACTGGTAAATCCAGAACACAACGTGTTGATAATGTGGATGAAGTGTTCGAGTTGATCAGGCCTGAACTTGTCCGATCAAGGCATGTGCTCATCGTGGACGATGTGGTGACCACGGGAGCAACCATAGAGGCATGTTGTCTGAAATTGACGGAATCGCAAGTAGGTAAAATGTCTATCTTAACCATCGCATCCGCAAGTTGAAATGACAAATTTTAAAGGAATCACCAGGAATCACTCAAATATCCTTAATTTAAGAATTCCTGGCCTTGCGCCTGTAATCCAAGGCAGATTAAAACAATAGTGATAGCTTTCATAAAAATATGATTTTTGAATTTTTTGTAAAATTACACTAAGAGTATGTTTAAAATTTATCCTTTAGCAATAAAATGTTTTATTTTGGCTACAAATTCGTTAAATTTTTCGTCGAATTGCCCACATTCGACTGCAAAATTTGCCTCTTTTCGCTCAAAATAACTCCATTTTATTATCCAAAAACAAAATTTAAACATACTCTATGAATACAACTTCACAATGATCTTTTTTACAATTTCTTCCTGCGTGCCCGTTGCCTTGATTTTGATTACAGACTGTTCGTAATATTGTTTGCGGATTTTCATCAGTTCGCTGATCGTTTTTTTGACTTGATGTATTGTTTTATCTTTTACCAGAGGTCTGTTCTGATCCTGCCATATCCGTTCAGTGATCTCATTTGTACTTGCTTTCAGGTACACCGTTTTTCCTTTATCATTGAGCAATTTCATATTATCACTAAAACATGGCAAGCCGCCACCTGTAGCTACGACAGCACTTGAAATTTTCCAGGTAGCAACCAAAGTATGCTCTGCCTGCCTGAAATAAGCTTCCCCTTTGGATGAAAATATATCTTTGATTTCCATGCCTTCTATACTTGACATGATCTCATCGGTATCAAAAAATGGCAGTTGCAATTCCTCAGCCAATAATTTGCCTATCGTGGATTTTCCACTGCCCATCATACCTGTCAGAAATATAAGCATAATATTCTTGTTTTTATCAGGCTTAGGGTTTGTCAAGATATAAAGTGTACAAAATTGACGCTGGAATTTTGGTTTTTATCAAGGCAAAATTTTCAAGCATAGCCTTAGCTATGGTTTAAAATTTTAACGCAGAGAAAGAGCAAAATAACAAGTCATGATGTATAAGTTATATCTTGACAAACCCTTAACAATTAATTCATTTCAATTTTGGTCAATACACCGTAATGATCAGAAACAGTGCCGATGACGTTTTCTGTAAAAATAATTTGTGATGCCTTGACTTTGATACGGTCATTTTTTTTCAGGAATATGTAGTCAATGCGTCCCGGCAATGAACCACCTACGGTGAAATATTTGCTGTTTGGTGGAGTCGTATTTGCATCCGGATTCTTTTCAAGGAATGTGTCAGTATATTCACCATTATTGACCATAGTATTATATCCTTCACTGTAAGGAAATGCACTAGTCGGATTACCATTAAAATCTCCACAAACCATAGATACTACATTACTGTTTGATTTTTCCTTTTCAGTGGCCATTTTTTTCACCGCTTTTATTTGATTATTTTGTTCTTCATCTTCAGCAGAAACTCTCCAATGCAGATGAGCTGAAAATATATTGAATTGTACATTTTTCCACCTGTATCCACCGAAAATTACTTTCCTGCTTGTGATATCATTCTTTGAGGATGCTGCAGACACCAATCTTGCTTCGTGTTCCAGGAGCTCATGTTTTGAAATGACGCAGACACCCTCTTCATAAATCTGCCATCCATAATGCGCCCAATCCCATACCATATTGTATTTTTGTTTGTACTTTTTATTGATTATTTCTGTAATCTTGATAGCCATGTTATCAATTCTCAATGCTCCGGAGCTGATGGGTGCATTTCTGTTTTGGGCACATTCCTGAAAAGCTACAAAGTCGACATCAAGCTTTCCGATGACATCTGCTACCATATACAATTTTTGATTTTGTTCTGTTTCCTGATAGGTGTGCAGATTGATTGTCAGTATAGTCAGTTCATTTTCTTTTTTAGTTAAGAATTCATTCTGAATATTAGCAAATGAAGTTTCTGAATAATTCAAGTCCACAACAATCGAATCAGTACCTATGATTTCCGTCAGGCTTAGCAATTTGATAGTGATCGTATAGGTACCTGGTAAATTGTATTGATGTTTTTTTATAAATGAACTTAGGTCAGCCTTGGACAAATAAGAAATATCATCATCACCCCAATGAATTTCTGCTCCTTCGACTTGATTTTCTCGATCGGTTACAATTCCTTTCAGCTCCACATTCAAACCCATTTTTTGGATTTCAAAAGATATAGTAGGACGATTATCTGTTTTTTGGCAGCATAACAGACACATGATCCATAAAAAGCTTAAACTAGCATTTCTCCACACCATATTATTGCATTTTGGTTGAAATTGATAATATCTGAAAGTTACTTTTAGAGAATTAGGTTCAAAGATAGACAAATTAATGATTTTCATTTTCTTTTTAAAGAGCAGAGTAGGTGAAAGAGTATGTTTGGATTTCTATGTTTGAGCGAAAAGCAAAATATTTTTGTTTTATAATCCTAAAAATTAATGCAATTTATCTTTCGGTTATACATAAAGTATTAAATAATATCATATGTATATCTAATTTATATTCAATAAGTAGTTGTAGTAAAATATTTTTCAGTAAAATCTAATTATAAAATCTTAAAAAAAAGTTAAAATAAAAGTGGCAAAACGACAAAATTTTTCGTTCTATTGATATACTAAGTAAAGTTAAAGTATTATCTTTACGGAAAATTTAAAAGTGTCATTATGACACGATGATTTTTTTGAATTATTAGCCACATGAAACGCATAGGATCGGAAGCATTCTTTATTATATTTGATTTTCATGGTTTGTGCTATTAAAGATATGGCTTTAAAAACAAAATTATAAACACATGGAAATCAAGTTAAAATCTAAAAGTTTTATTTTAATTTTGGCGGCATTGTTTTTTAGTGCATCAGCTGCATTTTCGCAAAAAACTATCAAAGGTGTAGTTAAAGATGCTTCAAACAATGAAACACTCATAGGCGCCAATATTCTTATCCCGGGTACTTCTATTGGTACCATAACTGATTTGGATGGGGCTTTTGCGCTGGATGTGGCCAGCACAGACAAGACCGTCGAAATTAGTTACACAGGTTACACTACTTATGTTTTAAATTTAACTAATGAAAGTGAGTACACTATACTACTTTCACCCGGTCAAATCATCGAAGAAGTTTTGGTTATAGGTTATGGTACCATCAAGAAGTCAGACAAAACTGGTGCTGTAACTTCGGTAAATTCCAATGAACTCAACACTGGTCGTCTTTCTGATCCGATAGAAGGTCTTCAGGGTAAAGCTGCCGGTGTCACAATATCAAAACAAGGTGGTGACCCCAACAGCGGGTTTTCTGTAAATATCAGGAGTGCTTCAAGTTTTACATCGGGCACAGGACCATTGTTTGTTGTGGATGGCGTACCGGGTGTAGACCCAACTACGATTGCTCCTTCCGACATTGAATCTTACAACGTACTGAAAGATGCATCTTCAACAGCTATTTATGGATCAAGAGGTGCCAATGGTGTAGTTATCATCACAACAAAAAGTGCTTCTAAAAAAGATGGAGATAACTTAGTCATCGATTATTCATCTCAGGTATCTATTGATAATGTAGCGAGAAGGTATGATCTTTTGACAGGTGATCAAATAAGAGATTTTGCCCAAAAAACAGGAAGAACATTTATAGACAACAAGGCAAATGTGGACTGGCAAAATGAAATCTACAGAACAGGATTGACGCAAGATCACAACCTGTCATTTATGAATGGAACAAAAAATGCAAGTTTCAGGGCTTCTCTTTCGCATATGAATATAGAAGGAGTCATCAAAGGGTCTTCCAAAACCAGAAACATAGCAAGACTAAACTATACTCAGAAAGCTTTTGGTGATATTGTTACCATCAATACAAGACTGGCAGGAACGATTGAAAAAAATGATTATATCAATTATGGTGGAGGTTCATCTCCGACCAATGTAATTTATCAGGCACTTAGAAGATCTCCCACCGACAAGACACACAATGACAACGGTACCTTTTATGAAACAGACAGATCTTTCCAGTATTTCAATCCATTGGCCATTATAAATGACATTCAAAATGTAAGGGATGCCAAAAGACTCCTTGGAAATATGTCTGTGGATGTAAACTTCCATAAAAATGTAAAAGGATGGGTGAACTTAGCGTATACCAGAGATGATGATGAATCATTATATTTTGAACCTAAATCTACAGCATCCAATCAAACCAGTGGATTAGGTCGTAGATCATATAATAATAGATCCAATAAACTATTAGAGTCAACCCTTACGTATTTAAATACATTCAACGAAAAACACAATTTTTCATTGATGGGTGGTTATTCTTGGCAAACAGATCAATTTAATGGATTTCGTATTTCAGCCAGAAATGCTACATCAGATTATATTGGTGCCAACAATCTTGGAACTTTCCTTGATTTGGAAACAGATAGGCCATTCGGATATAAAAGAGAAGATTTATTGATTTCTTTCTTTTCCCGTGCGATGTACGATTATCAGGGCAAATATCTGGCATCCCTTAGCTTGAGAAGGGACGGGTCAAGTAAGTTTGGTGCCAACAATGATTGGGGTTGGTTCCCGTCAGCATCTTTCGGATGGAATATCATTGAAGAACCATTTATGAAAAATCAGAAGGTATTGGACTTGCTAAAACTCAGAGTCAGTTATGGATTGGCTGGTAATCAGAATATTCCAAGTGACGCTGAGAAAATTTTATTTGGACCGGGAGGAGTTGCAATAAACCCGGAAACAGGGGCTGAAGTGATCAATTATGTTGTCTCAGGTGGTACCAACCCAAATCCAAATCTGAAGTGGGAAACCAACGCTGAAACAAATTTTGGAATTGACTTTGGTCTTTGGAATAGTAAGCTTTCTGGCTCTATCGAATTATATCAAAGGCGTACCTATGATCTGGTATATGGATTTCAGGTACCGGTACCACCAAATAAACAACGAACTACAATAGGTAATGCAGGAGAGATTAAAAACCAGGGTATAGAACTTACAGCCCAATATTTTGCGATAAATAAGCAGAATCTGAAATGGAAATCTCTGGTAACATTCAGCACCAACAAACAGGAAACGGTTTCCTTGGGTAATGAAGAATTTCCATTAGGAGAAATTCCGACTCTATTTGTATCAGGTAGAGGATTGGTAGGTGGTATTAATAATGCTCAAGTGATCAGACCAGGTCTCGCAGTGGGTACATTTGTAATGCCGGAATTTGCTGGCTTGAGTGATGATGGCAAATTTTTATTCTTAACTGCAACAGGAGGGGTGACCAGAGATGTATCAAAAGCAGAGAGAAGAGTTGTAGGTAGTGCTCAACCTGATTTTCAGCTTGGATGGTCCAACTTTTTTAATATTGGAAAAAATGTAGATATCAGTTTTTCATTACGTGGAATCTTTGGTTACGATGTGTTGAACGTCACCAGAATGGTATTTAGCAATCCTGCAGATCTTCCGACTCTAAATGTTCTTCAAGATGCTTTAACCGAGTTTGACAAAGGTCTTACATCCAATCCGACATTGAGTAGCTATTATCTGGAAGATGCCAGTTTTGTAAGATTGGACAATCTTTCTGTTGGGTACAATATTCCTGTGAAAAACAAGTTTATAAAAAATGTAAGATTTTATGCAACAGGAACAAACCTTCTGTTGTTCACCGGCTATAAGGGAATAGATCCTGAAATATCATTTGGTGGATCTGAGTTTGGTAGAGATCAGTATGATGTTTATCCACGTACCAGAACGATTACATTTGGACTAAATGCTAAACTTTAATTTAATAAAAAAAATAATAAATTTTTCAAGATATGAAAAAGTTTTTAGTATTATTTATTTTAACAAGCACATTTGCTTGTACTAACCTGGAAGAAAATATTTATGATAGAATACCGAGTGACAGATTCCCTGAAAACGCAGATCAGGCAGCACTTAAGGTCCTTCCTGCTTATAGAGAATTGAGTGACTTGATTGATGATGCCGGCTGGTGGTTTTGGGCTCAGGAAGTGACAAGTGATGAAGTAGTTTTTCCGGTAAGGTTGACTGACTGGGAAGATGGAGGTAAGTGGTATTTGTTGCATCAACACCAATGGACCAACAATATAGATGCTGTCAATAGCATGTGGTCAAATCTCTACGACGGCGTGACAGAAGCCAATAGAGCTATAGATGAGCTGGAAGGAAGTAAAGACCTTATCACTGTAGCAAAATTGAAAACTTTGAGGGCTTTCTATTATTATCTTCTCATAGATAATTACGGAAATGTGCCTTTGGTGACTTCATTTACAAAAGCTGACAAACAGCCCAAGAAGACAGACAAAAAAGTAATTTATGATTTTATTGTAAAGGATATCAGAGAGAGTTTACCTTCATTGCCTGCTTCAGCTCAGAAGTTTGCGGTTTCCAAAGCTATGGCTTATACATTGCTTGCAAAATTGTATCTCAATGCCGGTATCTATACAGGAACACCTGCATGGGCTGATGCTGAAAGATATTGCGACAGTGTAATACTCAGTAATACATATACTTTGGAAAGTGATGCATTGGGACCTTTCAAAACCAATAATGAAAATTCTCCGGAAAACATTTTCACTATACCTTTTGATGAAAAAAATCTTCAAGGTTTCAGAATACATATGCGTACATTGCATTATCAGCACAATCTTACTTATGATATGCCTGTTGGAACCTGGAATGGTTTTGGAGCGGTAGAAGATCATTACAATACATTTGAAGATATTGATGCCAGAAAAAAAGGTTTTATAGTGGGTCCTCAGTTTGACTCCAAAGGTCAGCCTTTGTTTGACGGAACTGCCGGAGCTCCGGTAGTGATAAACCCAAAAATTCCAAAACTAATCATTGATGGTAGTCATTCATTTCAGCAAATAAGAATGTCAGGGGCAAGAGTGGGTAAATTTGAAATAAAAAAAGGAGCTCTTCAAAACCTGAGCAATGATTTTCCGTTATTTCGATATGCAGACGTGCTTTTGATGAAAGCTGAAGCATTAGTGAGACAAGGTAAAAACGGGGATCAATTTATCAATCAGGTAAGAAAAAGAGCCAAAGTCTCTGATTTTAACAATGCCACTTTACCGATGATTTTGGCTGAGAGAGGCAGGGAAATGTTTTGTGAAGGACACAGAAGACAAGACTTAATACGTTTTGGTAAGTTTTTGGATGCATGGTGGGAAAAGCCCGCTTCTGATTCAAAAAGAACAACTTTCCCTATACCACAGTGGGCAATAGATGCTAATCCAAATTTAGCAAATTAATTTTGTAATTTTATCTATTTATTAATTGTATAAATATTAAATCATGAAGTCTTTAAAATTGAATTTTTTATCCAAAACACTCTCGATTCTATTATTGATGAGTTTTGTTTTTATTAGTTGCAGTGATGATGATCCTGAAATTGTTACCCCAACCCCTAAAGTGGAAGATGGTGTATATATCAAAGGAGCAGGTACTGCATTTGCTGAATTTAGCACCAAAGCGCTCTTCAAAGCTACCAGAAATGAAGTCCTAAATGATGTCGAAACAAAGGACAGACCTGAACTATTGGAGGTATTTATGGCCATTAAAAAAGGTACTGATGGGTTTAACATCGTAGATGTGAAAGGTACCACTCAGACTGTGTACGGACCAGGATCTGACTGGAAACTTGAAGCAACTCCTGGAGTTGATGATCCTAAGGATGGACTTTGGAAAGGCAACCTGGCTGCAAGTGCGAGCAAGTTTACTGTTCCTGAAGACGGTTTATATCACATTGTTATGGACTTGGGTGTCAAAAAAGTAACTATGGCAAGAGTGAAGTGGGGTGTCATCGGTGGTGCAACTCCGGATGGTTGGAGCGGAAGTACAGCAATGAAAGAAAGTGCTTTTGATCTCAACAAAATGTCATTCAAAGTTGAGAAATTGGTATTGCTTAAAAATGAGTGGAAATTCCGTTATTCCAGTGGATGGAAAATCGAACTGGATGCTAATTTAGACTTAGGTGCAGGTCAGAAGGGAGTTAAAGTTAATACAAACTTAGGTGGTACGATTAGCGCGCTTGTTGCTGGTGGAGACAATATCAAAAATGATGTATATGGCGAATATACCATAGAACTCGTTTGGGAAGCAGGAGTGGGCTATAAAGCTACTGCTACTAAAACAGGAGAAGGCCCGGTACTTGCGACATATCCTGACAATCTTTATATGATCGGTGACGGTGTTGGAGGTTGGGAATGGAAAAAGAATGATGTCCAGTTGATTCCGGTTCATTCAAATCCTCATCTCTTCTGGAGAATCGTATGGTTAGAGAAAGACAAAGGAATTAAATTTTCTCCGGTTCAGGATTGGAAAGGCGATTTTGGTCAGGACAAATCAACTCCTGTAAATGGTGTATTCAAAAAAGGTGGTGATAATGTTCCTGTCTCAGGTGCTACTGGATACTACATGGTTGTTGTCAACTTAAAAACTGAAACCATAGAAGTAGTGGCTCCAAGTGTATTTTTGATAGGTGATGCTGTGGCTAATTGGGATGCCGCTGTACCGGCCAATAAATTTACAGTAGGTACAGACATCAATATCACCAAGACATTAACAGCTGATAAAGAAATTAGAATTCACGTAGCCTCACCTACCATGAAAACTGAAAAAGGTGATAAAGCTACTGATTGGTGGCAATCAGAATTCATCGTACTGAATGGTAAAATTGAGTATAGAGGCAAAGGTAATGATCAAGCTAGAGCTAAATCTAAAGCATCTGGCAGTACTACTATAAAACTTGACTTCAAAGCAGGTACTGGTAGTATTCTATAGTATTAACCTAATTATTAAGCAATATAAAACGCCCGAAACGAATTTTTTTCGTTTTGGGCGTTTTTGTCTACCTTTGCGCCATGGCAGCAAATACTTTCGGCGAAATATTCAGGGTGACTACTTTCGGTGAGTCGCATGGCAAAGGTATAGGATTGATCATCGATGGTTGTCCTGCCGGAGTCAGGATAGAGGAGAACTTTATTCAGGCTGAACTAGACCGCAGGAAACCAGGGCAATCCAAAATCGTCACCCAACGAAAAGAAGAAGAAAATTTTATCATTCAGTCCGGCACTTTAAATGGAGTATCCACAGGTACACCCATCAGTATATTTATACCCAATACAGATCAAAAATCTAAAGATTACAACCACATCCAAAACATATTCAGACCATCCCATGCTGACTATACCTACCAGACCAAGTATGGCATCAGGGATGTAGCGGGTGGTGGCAGATCATCAGCACGCGAGACGGCAGCACGAGTAGCCGCCGGTGCCATAGCCAAGCTCATTTTGCAAGATGTAGGTGTAAAGATCACTGCCTATGTAAGTCAGGTTGGCCATATCAGGCTGCAGCATCTCTATGACCAGCATACTGAAACTATTGAGGACAATATCGTTCGCTGTCCTGATCCCGTCATTGCACAGCAAATGATTGATTTCATCATGGAAGTAAAAAAATCCGGCGATACCGTCGGTGGTATGGTGACTTGTATCATCACTGGGTGTCCTCCGGGATTAGGAGCTCCTGTTTTTGATAAGTTGCACGCTGACTTAGGTAAAGCCATGCTGAGTATTAATGCAGTGAAAGGTTTTGAGTACGGCTCAGGATTTGAAAGTGTACGTATGAAAGGCTCAGAGCACAATGATTCTTTTGTCAATGTAGATGGAAAAATCGTAACAGAAACCAATCATTCGGGTGGTATCCAGGGTGGCATCAGCAATGGCATGCCCATAAACTTTAATGTCGCATTCAAACCTGTAGCTACTATAGTACAAAGTCAGGACACTGTAGATGCTCAGGGAAATGCGGCTGTTGCTGATGGCAAAGGACGTCATGATCCGTGTGTGGTACCCAGAGCAGTTCCTATAGTAGAAGCTATGGCAGCCCTTGTGCTAGTGGATCACTTGTTGAGAAATAAGTCAGTCAGAGTGTGAAAATGTGAATCAACAAAATAGATATAAACAAAGGGAAATCAACAAGATATCAGGTTCAGTTCCGGATTACACCTTATGGGAATAAGTTGTATTTTTGTAATATTCCATCACAAACTATCTTGTAATCTTTTTCAGTTCTCATGTTCCAGGACCACTCTTGTTAAGTTTCAAGACCGTTACTTGGTGATTTTATCTGCAGATTACTAAACAGTTTCGGGCCGAAGTATGTTAGTAATTCTTAATTCTTAGCTCCATTGAAGCAATTATTTACTCTCAACAGATTTTTTGTAAAGTATAAGTGGCATCTTATCCTTGGTATCCTGTTCGTCACCGGTTCCAATTACTATGCTATTCTCATCCCTCAAAAAGTGAGGGAGGCACTTGACTTGGTTCAGCAGAAAATTGCAGTTTACAAGGAAATCAATCCATCTCTGAAGGATGCATTTTATGATGAACTGGGTCATACTTTATTGATGTTTGGTTTGATTGTCACTGGCTATGTGATCATCAAGGGATTACTCATGTATTTTATGCGTCAGACCATCATCGTCATGTCGAGATTGGTTGAGTATGACATGCGAAAGGAAATTTATGCTCATCTTCAGACTTTGGATCAGACTTTTTACAGGAAGTATCAGACCGGAGATATCATGGCCAGAATTTCTGAAGATGTTTCGAAGGTGAGAAACTATCTCGGTCCGGGTATACTGTATGGCATCAATTTGATTTCATTGTTTATCATGACGATATATGCCATGTTGCAGGTAGATTTAGTATTGACACTTTTTGCATTGCTACCACTGCCTATCCTTTCGATATCTATTTACTACGTAAGCAATCTGATCAATGAAAAAAGCACACTTATACAGCAGCAACTTTCAGCCTTGAGCAATACTACCCAGGAAACATATTCCGGTATCCGGGTAGTAAAATCATATGTAAAGGAAGACCAGTTTTCAGAATTTTTCGAAGGTCAGAGCGAAGAGTACAAAAATCGTTCGCTGGCACTTGCAAAGATCGAGTCTTACTTCCAGCCATTAATGACGCTTCTGATAGCGTTGAGTACCCTTTTGGTAGTGATGGTAGGAGGATATCGCGTTTATTCCGGTGATCTGACACCGGGCAATATAGCTGAATTTATACTGTATGTCAACATGCTGACGTGGCCTGTGACTGCGATCGGCTGGATAGCATCTGTCATACAAGAAGCTGAAGCATCACAAACAAGGATCAATGAAATCATGGATATCAAAACCGAAATCACTAATAATAGTTCTGAAAGCTATCAGATTGAAGGTGAAATCGAGTTTAGAAATGTAAGCTTTACTTACCCTAATACTGGAATACAAGCATTAAAAAATGTAAGCTTCACCCTTAAAAAGGGAGAAAAAATGGCTATCATGGGCAAAACTGCATCGGGAAAGACTACCATTGCAGAATTATTAACCCGGATGTTTGACGTCACTGACGGTCAGATTTTAATTGACGGAAAAGATATAAGAGAACATAATATTTCTGTTCTCAGAGATAGAATTGCCAATGTACCTCAGGATGTATTTCTTTTTTCGGATACTATAAAGGCCAATATTGCTTTCGGACATCCTGATGCAGATTTGGAAGAAGTTGAAAGTTATACCCGACACGCATCAGTTCATGAAGATATCACAAAATTGCCGGCTA
Source organism: Saprospiraceae bacterium (assembly GCA_016718205.1). Lineage (GTDB taxonomy): Bacteria > Bacteroidota > Bacteroidia > Chitinophagales > Saprospiraceae > OLB9. Next base: position 117,760 of record JADKEB010000008.1, on the reverse strand, counting down.
AATTTGATACCATGGTAGGAGAAAGAGGAGTGACACTTTCGGGAGGACAAAAACAAAGAGTATCTATAGCGCGTGCTTTTATCAAGAAACCTGATATTGTGATCCTTGATGATGCATTGTCAGCTGTGGATACTGCTACCGAACAGACTATCCTTTCGTACTTTCAGGAAACTTTGAAGGACAAAACAGCCGTTATCATCACTCACAGAGCCAACAACCTGCTCAATTACGATAAAATTCTTGTTTTGGATCATGGACAAGTGGAAGAGGAAGGTACTCACGAAGAATTAGTCAGCGAATCCGGATTTTACAGCAGTATCTTTCGTCAACAAATGATGCATCAAAATTATCCGGTTTAGAAAAAAAACAAATAAAAATTTTGATGATTCCAAACATTGTTTATATTTGTCCTATCATTTATAAAAAATACTTAAAGTGGAACGAGACGAAAGGGGTAAATTTGATAGTGTCTATACCGCAAAAATAAAAGCTGGAAAAAGGCGTACATATTTTTTTGATGTCAGAAAGACCAAGGGTAAGGACTACTATGTCACACTTACTGAAAGCACAAAAAAGTTTGATTCAGATGGCTATGAAAGACATAAAATATTTCTTTACAAAGAAGATTTTAATCGGTTTCTTGCCCAACTGCAGGAAACTATCGATCATGTAAAAAAAGATCTGATGCCTGACTTTGATTATGACCAATATGAAAAAAGACAAGCTGAATGGGAAGCTTCTCAAGAGGGAAAAACTGAAAAAGACGATTCGGACTGGTAATTTTGTTGTCAGGATTGTAGTTAGTATCCTTGTCAATAATATGGCCCCATGAATATACTTTTAGTAGCTGCTACTGAAATTGAAATAAAGCCATTTCTTGGTTTTTATGCCATCAGTCAGACATCATCTGGAGAAATTTCTATCAATCAGAGTATCAAAATTTCTACTTTGGTCACCGGCCCGGGTTTACTGAATACCGTATTTCATCTTACTCAATATATCGCGCTCAACAATGTAGATCTGATCATCAATGCAGGAATAGCAGGTGCGTTTGATCTGGAGGTTCAAAAGGGCACCATCTTTAGGGTATATCGTGATACCATTGCTGATATGGGAGTAGAGTATGCGAATGGCAGTTTTCAGGATGTATTTGAGATGGGACTCATGCAATCAAATGAGTTTCCCTACAGAGATGCCTGGCTCTATCCAATCGATTGGAAACCAATGGATCATATCCCGTCTGCATCAGCTGTTACTGTCAATAGAGTAAGTGGAAGTCAATCATCCATCCTCCAACTAAGGGAAAAATATCAACCTGATATCGAATCTATGGAAGGCGCAGGTGTGTTTTACACTTGCAACATGATGAAAATCCCTTCATTACAAATAAGAGCAATATCCAATCACATAGAACCCAGAAATAAAGCCAACTGGGATATACCTTTAGCAATTAAAGCACTGAATGATTATTTGATTGAATTTATTCGGAGTATGTAGAGTATTTTTAGAGTATGTTTAAATTTTGTTTTTGGATAATAAAATGGAGTTATTTTGAGCGAAAAGAGGCAAATTTTGCATTCGAATGTGGGCAATTCGACGAAAAATTTAACGAATTTGTAGCCAAAATAAAACATTTTATTGCTAAAGGATAAATTTTAAACATACTCTTATCCTGATAATACTTTGAATAGGGAATTATTGAAACTAATTACTTACTCTATAACCCTTCACCCTTCGATAGTCATTGCTCATGAAAAATATAAATAGGCCTAACAATGGGAAAACAAAGATGGCCACGAACCATAGTATTTTTTTATCAGTTGGTAATTTTTCAGACAATAATATTTGTGCCATATAATATATCGGTACCAGTATGATGAAGATTGATAGAAAAAATAATAGCAGTATTACCAGTCCACCTAAACCAAAAGCTAAATTGAACAAAGTCTAAATTCTTTTAGTTATTTAAATAAATAAAAATAGTATTGGTACAAATACCAAGTAAAGATATAGTTTATTTTATAAATGATACAGGTTGTATTAAATAAAAATGGCTAAAACTTGGTTTTAGCCATTTTTATAATCTTTTTTTGGAAATAAGTAACCTATCCAGTCTTTTTAGCCTTGATAGAGCAGCCAATGGCTTTGGTGGTTGCCTGAGTTGGTTCTGCTTTTTCAGCAGTAGAATGAGCACAACAAAAATTTATATTCAAAATAATTGAGTAGTTCCCCAAATTGCAATTTTATAAATATTACTTTTGTTTTGCCCCATCCCATGCCTAATCGGCGGGCAGGTCTGAAGGTAGACAAAAGGAATTTCAAAACCATTGAATAAAAAAATGGTATACACCCAAATAATTGGTGATTGGATCACAATTATTTGATTCTTAGTGAATTGTGAAATGAATCATTCCCATGTTAATTTTGGTCACTTTATATAATTGTCAGTTGGGTTAAAAAGTATATTTTTGCATTCTAAATCTAAACATTATGCCGACGATCAGATATGTTATATGCATCGTATCATTCTTATATAGCTCAGTAGCCTATAATCAAAAGGTGGATATTGACAACTTTTGGGTGTATATCAGTTGTCTTGACTTTCCTGTCAATTACGTACCTATTGAAAACCGAACATTTACAATAAAGCTGTCCGGAGATCCATCTTTTATTGCAAGGGATAAAATCGAACTTATCAACCTGTACGGATGGTCAAAGGTCGACAAAAGGTCATCAATGGACGTTAAGGTAAATATTGCAGGATTTGTTGCAGGTTCGCCTAATCCATCCAAAAGGGTCGAAGAAAAAAAGGATAAGGATGGAAAAGTAATTTCAAACACAACTTACTACAGAATAAGTCTCAACAACACAGGGAGAGGGGACATAAGGATCTATGGGCCGAAAGACGAAATGAATAAGACAGGTAAAGCAAAGGATGAAAAAAAAATCATCAAAAAACAAAAAGAGGAGGCAGCCAACCCATTTCTGAAAAATGTGGACACAAAAGATGATGGCTCATATTCCGGTGATATCAATTCTGATAAAGCCCTGGCATATACTGAAAATCTTGATTATACATTCACTTATCAGACAAGGGAATACCTTACTGCTGATGAAGCTCAAAAGGAATATGCAGCCAATGCACAGATACAGATAAAGAATCATGAAAATCAATACAGAAATGATTTCCCGGGACGTGTCACAAGGTTTATCAATCATCATTATGGATATAAGCCCGCCAAATACAATGTGAAATTCAAAAGACTGGATTCAGAAGATCATCCAGAATACACTATGTTTGACAATGCAACTAAAGCTTTAAAAACTATTTTTGCAAAAATGAGATACAACAGACCTGAAACTCAGATTGAAAAAGATCTGATGCCGGTGATTGAGTATTTTGAAGGAATAACAAAAAAAAACTCCTCCGGCAGAGATAAACATGCAAAAAATCTGAGAGGTGCTGCATATTATAACTTAGCAAGGATATACCAGTATCTTGATAAACATGATCGGGTGATGGAAATAGGACAAGCCATCATATCTACAGGCCATGATGAAGATGAAGGAGAAAATTTCATTAAAGAATCACAGGAAATCAAAAGAAAGCTCGATTTCCATCAGATGAAATCCAGACACATTTCTCCGCAAAATAAGGATCAGGAGCAAGAAGATGAAGGCGAAATAATAGCAGCAACAGGCAGTTAAAATTACCCGACTAAATTTACTTTTTGGAGGAAAGAAATTAGACCTGTCATATCATTTCCCGGATTATCATTCATACATACGAAAGTGGGTGCGCTCAGTTCAGTAAACATATTAAAATCGTAGCCTTATATGCACATTCTTTCAAAATATGTTCTTGTTATTTCTTTTTTTTTGGTGACCATCACGGCATTCAAATTTTATCCAAGATGGGAGAAAAAAGGGGGAGAAGCTACACTGTCGTGGGATGCATCAGGTTATTATATGTACTTACCTGCCATTTTTATATATAATGATATCAAAAAGTACCATTTTAAAGATAGTATTTTACAAAAATATCAACCTACACCAGATTTTCAGCAAGCTTTTTTTCATGAAAAATCGGGTAATTATGTCATGAAGTACTCTTCTGGCCTGGCTCTGTTAAGCTTACCATTTTTTACTGTTGGGCACTTATGGGCAAGTTCTTCTACAATTTACCCTGATGATGGATTTTCATACCCATATCAGATTTCGATCGGCGTCGGGTTGTTATTATTGTCGTTAATTGGGTTATTTTATTTACGTCTGGTACTTCTCAGATACTATAGAGACAAAACTGTTGCGATTTTATTATTGGTGTATGTCATCGGAACAAATTATATCAATTATGCAGCTGTAGATCAAGCTATGACCCATGGTACACTATTTACAATTTATACTGCATTGCTTTGGGTAACCATCAGATTTTACGATACATTTCAGTGGAAATATGCTGTTTCTATTGGTCTATTGACTGGCTTAGCTGCTTTAATCCGACCTACTGAATTCATTGCTATTTTGTTGCCTGTATTCTGGAGTATTTCGAATTTGGCTGATTTAAGACAAAGGCTTTCGATCGTTTCGGTTCATATGTATAAATATTTAGTAGCAGGATTAATGTTTTGTCTAATCGTGGTCATACAGCCCATTTACTGGAAATATGCTACAGGCGAATGGATCGTGTACAGTTATGGTGAGCAAGGTTTCAGTTGGCTCAAACCACATGTTTATGATTACATACTTAGCTACAGAAGTGGTTGGCTAAGATTTACTCCTATGATGGTCTTGCCTTTTATTGGGCTGTGGGTTTTCTATAAAAATAAAGTAAATCACATTCCTGTCATTGGATTTATTTTGGTGAGTTTTTATATAGTGACGGCTTGGGATATATGGGATTATGGTGGACGGGCGATGGTGCAATATTATCCAATTCTTGCTTTCCCTTTTGCAGCATTGATAGAAGTTGCAGGCAAAAAAAAGTGGTCCCAATTCATTCTATACCCAGGATTAGTTCTTTTAGCTTATCTCAATGTATGGTGGGTTTATCACTTGCATGGTGGTCAGGTGCAAGCTTTAGAGTTGTCAAGGGCATACTATTGGGCAAAAGTCGGCCGGTGGACTGCAAATGATGAGGATAGGAAGCTGTTGGACAATAAGCATGTTTTTCGGGACTTGCCGCAAAATCCGGTTACGATATATCAAAATAGTTTCGACAATGACACATCAGCTCAAATAGTGGATATCGCAGGAAATAGACAAATTAGGTTGAATAAAGAAACCCAGTCTTCTCCTTCTCTGCGTATAGAATATAAAAATCAGTTTAAAAAATGGATAAGGGTCAAAGCTACATTTACATGCACAAATAAGGAATGGAATCTATGGAATCAAACACAGTTTATTATTAAGTTTTCCCAAGGAGATAAAGAGATACAGACCAATATGATACGAATTCATCGTTTTATTTCTGATGGCGAATCCAAAGAAATTTTTATAGATGCAAAGCTTCCCAAATCATTTGACAAAGTCGATATCTTATTTTGGCACGCTGGCAGCGATAAAGAATTATTAATTGATGATGTAGAAGTCAGTACTTTTGAAGATTAGTGATAGCCATGAGCCCAAGAGTTTTGATAGTCAACGGCTAAAAGAAAAATTAATAACTAACTTTTGACTTCCCCAAAATGGGGGAAAATAAGAATGGTGAAAACTGGTTTCATCTTTTTTGTGATAGATTCATAACTACGAAAAGGCTCGAAATTTAATTTTTTCTCTTCCATAACTCCATCCAGTGGACTCCTTCCTCCCATTTATGGACTAATCCAAATTTACCTTGTTTGATAAATTCAGGATATGGGTCAAAATTGCTGATCACAATATATTCTTTACCTTCGTCCACAGACCAATCAACTTTTGTAAACACTTTGGCAGAAGATAGAAAACCACTATAAGGATCTTGTAAAGTACGTCTGATGACAAAATCATTGATACCAAAAGAGCTATCATATGTCTGTAAGGCCTCCAACTTTTTGACTAAATCATGCCTCATTTCTACATAGGCTATTTGTGCTATTAGATTACTTTGCCTGTTTTTAGCAAAATTTTCCATTGCCAATACAACAAATAGAAATACTACAACCCCACAAAAAATCCAATTATTTGGGGATAATTTTTTTATGGTGACGAGATACAAAAAGAATCCAAATGGCAATAGTGCAATCAAATATCTCACTGTTACAAAGTTTACAGAACAAAATATCAGATAGGTCAAATACACTGCAAAATTGATAAGTAAAATCTTTTTTAAACTTACATCCGCATCACCAAATAAAGTCCTGCCTATCAAATGAATAGCTCCCGATAAAATGGCAAATGCCATGAGAGCCATAAACTCAATATTGGTATTAAAATTTTTGATGACATACATCCCAGTTAAAATACCAATCAACGACATAAATAAAGTTGTCCTTTGATGCTCCTTGCCGCCGAAAACTAATAGAAGTGATAGACATCCACTCATCCAGTATATCTGACCATCTTCCAGCAACCATTCGAAAGCAAAATTTAATTTTTCTACAAACTCAGTTGATTTTTTGATCATCATACCAGTATGTTCGGGAAACAGAAACCAACCTTTGTATATATATTGGACGATGAGAAAAATCAAAAATGTTATAATCGGCGCCAGGATTATCAAACTTTTTTTAATGGCATCGCTGCTAAACGGTGATGTAGAATTTTTGAAATTCCACAAAATGTTTCCACAAAGTATAGCACCAGGTATCACGATTCCAGACTCTTTAGTCATGATGCCCAGGCTAGCAAAAAGTATATAAAGCCACAACTTTTCTTTCAGAAAATTTCGTACAGATAGCAAAAAAAATAGGGCAACGAGTATTTCCGGCAACACATTGGCCGCTTCGGTGTAAAATATTTTTTCTACACTTATCAATATCATCACACTGATTGCCGTCAGGCTGTTTGTCCATTCTCTTACCGTGATGAATATAAAAAACAAAAACAATACACTTATCGTAAGCGGAAAAGTGTGGTATGCTACAAAAGAAGTACCGAATATCTTAAGCCAGATACCTCCCAAAAAATAGAATAACAAAGGATGACCACGAGAGTAAAATTCAGGAATAGCATCAGGCAGAAGTGAAGGGCCGCTTTCCATCATATGTCTCAGGCCGGGAGCATATACCCAAGCTTCGTCCCAGTAAAATGGGATATCTATATACTGCGCACGCAACAATGTCCAAAATAAAATATAGACCAAAACAGCTATTAAGTACCATTTATTAGCATCTTTGATGTCTACGTTTACTTTATTAAACATAATTGAAGTTTAGTTAGGATACTTGATTTAATAATAAGCCACAAAATAGTAGTTTTGTTTTGTTCTTGCAAAATATAATGGAAATTCCATGGCATGATTCCAGGCATAAAATAAGAGAATAAAATATCCAAAGGATGGGTTTGTCTCAAACTATAATTTTTTTTCTGCAATTAAATTATGTTGTATATTCACGTCGATTTATATTGACCCAAAATTTTGACAAATGATCATCTCTGAAATCGGATTACAAAAAATTACAAGTAAGTTGTTTTATGTAGGAGTACTTGTTTTTTTGTACCCTTTATTGACAAATACTTGGATGGTGACAGGTGATGGTCCATGCCATTTGTACAATGCAAAAGTGCTGAAGGATATTATTTTAAATATAAATAAAGCATTTTATCTGGACTTTTATATGGTCAATTATAAGCTTACACCCAATTTGTGGGATCATTTATTATTAGGATTCTTTCAAATGTTTTTTTCACCAAGTATTTCAGAAAAATTATTTTTTGGATCATATATTTTGACTTTTTCTTTTGGAGCGAGGTATCTGTGCAATAGTATTTCACCTAAAAGTGATTGGGCAGTATTATCCGTGCTTTTATTTACTTTTCATCACTTGATGATGATGGGGTTCCTAAATTACACTTTTAGTTTTGCTGCTTCTTTTTGGGTTATAGGTTACTACATTAAACACAGAGATGATTTGAGGAATTGGAAGACGGCTATAAAGCTGGCCCTACTTCTTATTATAAACTACTTTATGCACCCTATTGGTTTTATTTTTGGACTTGCAGGTGTAGCATTTATCACAGCTGCAGATTTATTATCTATCCTCATCAAACCACATGTTAAAGAAATCTTTCTTGCTTTTTTTAAAAAAATATCACCATTAACCCTTATTGTCTTGCCTTCTTTACTTTTGTATGTATCATTTGTTATGGGCTCAAGTTTTTCAAAGACGCTGGATTGGAATACGTTAATAAATATTGACTCATTGATGACTTATTCTGATAGTGAAACGCCATTTTCTCTACTTGTAGGGAAATTTGCTATTGTAATTTTAATAATTGGCATTATAAGCAGGTTGAAAAATGGACCTGTTGTGCACATCGCGGATGGATTGTTGTTGCTATGTCTTTTTTTTATTTTTTTATTTCACGCAAATCTGATTAATGATTCTATGATTGGTGGTGATCGACTCAAGTTTTTGCCACATATTTGTATCCTGATTTGGATGAGTTCATTGAGATTTGCTTTGTGGTTTAAGGCATTAATCAGTATTTTTGCATTGGTAATCATCTTTATTTTCGCTTTTTTAAGATATCCTTCTTATTCAGAAGCATCTGCGTGGGTGGATGACTATATGGAATGTGAAGGTCATATAATGCCAAAAACCAAAGTTTTAACCCTAAATTATGATTATAACGGTACTACTGTTGATGGTAGGGTGATAGCTAACAGAAATTGGGCTTTTATGCATGGTACATCTTATTTAGGTGCAAAAAAGCCTTTGATTTTGTCTGATAATTACCAAGCCCATATGGGGTGGTTTCCTGTTAACTGGAAAGATCAAAAGTTTAGTTTTTATAATGCTACAGGCAAGGATGGAATGTGCTTTGAAGACAGACCTCCCAGAGCAATTTTTACATCTTATGCTGAGAAGACGGGCAAAACACCCATAGAATATGTTTTGGTGATAGGCAAGCAAGAGACGCATATGGCTCACCAAAATACCTTTGAAATTGATAGTCAATTGGTTGCAAAATATAATGTAATTTGCAAGTCTAAATCCGGTAGGTCAGTTCTTTATGGTCTGAAAGAATGATGTTTACCATCAAAATTTTTGTTTAGGTTCTACCTGGTCTATGAAGGCTTTTATAGAATAAACTTGGTCATTATTTTAAGAGTATGTTTAAAATTTTTCTTAGTTGTAAATCAAGAGATTATGGTTCTGACAATAAAATGATCAACACATTTAGCCTGCCTGACAACTATTTTATAGGCGGGCAGGTGAACTAAATAAGGCAATTATTTTGAAGTCAGGTTCATAATATATTGATTTTAAGGCAATAAAAATTTAAACATACTCTATATTTCTAAATCAAAGGTTGTATCATCATAGAAAACTTATCTTTGCGAAAAATAAATAGTTTTATTAATGAATTTTGAAACAAATATTAGTAAAAAAGAAACACTGTTTGCTTTCATTATCATCGGAATATTTATTGGTTTTGCCTACCAAAGAGTGCTAAAAGTACCTAACGATTTTTTGGTAAATGGAGGAGATGGTATGAAAAACTATTTTACATACCTCTACCATGTAAAACATGATTCTACCTATATGACGTTCGAAGGCATGAATTATCCTTTTGGAGAAAATGTAATATTCACAGATAATCAACCATTGATAGCCAATCTTACAAAATTGTTATCAACCATTTTTCCAGTTTGGTTTGAATGTAATGTAGTTGCCTTCCACAATGTAATGCTCATTTTTGGAGTAATTTTGGGTGGTTTAGGTTTGTTTTTATGTTTCAGGAGTTTAAAAATTGATTTTTTATTTGCTTTAGTATGTACTCTTGGTCTTATACTCCTAAACCCTCAGGCAGGAAGAATAAATGGCCATTTCTCTATGTTTTATCCTGTGTTGCCCTGGATATTTTATCTTTGGGTATTGATTTGGGAGGGAAAGAACAAGCTGAAACTAAGTGTTTTCATTGGACTGATTGTATTCGGAAGTGGGCTGTTGCACATGTATTATTTTGTGACCATTTCGGTTTTGACATTATTGTCGGTCTTTATATTTTATGCTTTTCAACCTGATAGAAACTGGATAGAAATATTCAAGGTTGTTGGCTTGCAAATAATTCTGCCATTTTTACTATTAAACTATTTTTCTTCTTATTTTAATCATTGTAATGACAGACCTAACGAACCTTGGGGCTTCTTTAGTTATCATTCGGCTTGGGAAGGGTTATTATTTAGTTACAAACTTCCACTTTTCGAATTTATTAATGAAAATATCGTGCAGGTAAGAAGTGTAGAAATGGAAGGAAAAAACTATATTGGATTCATAGCAGTTATTTTTGTAATATTCGGTATTTTTTACACTATTTTAAGATTTACCAAATCAAAAAACTTTTTTAGCCAAGACAAAATTTTGATATATTTCATAGGTGTTTTTGTTATATCATCTTTGATGTCTTTCGGACTACCTTTTACTATTTCGGGTTTAGAGTGGATGTTAGATTATACAGGGCCATACAAACAGTTTAGAAGTATAGGACGAGTGGGTTGGGTGAGTTTTTATGCTATAAATTTAGCAGCTATTTATTTTACATATCATTGGCTAAAATCAAATAAATCGAGAGCTGAGTTTTTGTACACCATACCTTTGATCATACTAGTCGAAGGCGTAATGTTTTTTAATAAACAAAGTTGGTATCAGACTCATATGCCTGATTTTTTATGTGAATCCAGTTATAACTTGCCGATCAATGCTGACGATTTTCAAGCAACATTACCAGATCCATATTTCAACACAGGATCAGAGTGTTTTTCTTGGTGGGAACAAGGTGAAGTTGTCACTCAATCTTATAAAATAGGTTATAATATGGCCTTACCATCTATGGGAGTGATGATGAGCAGGACATCTTTTGGTCAGTCATTATTATTAAATGAACTGACTAATCAACCCTTTAAAGTACCCAAAATAATTGATATTATTAGGGCTAAAAGCAAAAAACCACTCTTGGTCATTGAAACAAAAAAGGAGATTCAAGATTACAGACCTAAGTTGACGCATTGGACAAAAAAAGCACCAATAATTTTTGAGAATGATGATTTTAGACTTAGAAGAATGGAACTGGACATGTTTGATCAGGTGGTAAAAGAATACAATGATTCTATCAGTAAATTAGTAGCGCATCCTTTTGTGTCTTTTACATTAAAATTTTCCAAAAATAAAAATGAAAAAGGCTGGGGATATGAAGCCATATGTAGTTCTGATACCTTGAATCCTGGTAATTATATCATTTCTTACTTTTTGGAATGCAATGATGCTACCTACTTATTGAGTACTACAGATGCATGGCAATTTGATATTAATCATAATGCTATAGATTTTATCAATGAAGGAAATAGATATAACTACAAAAGAATAGAAGGAAATAAAATTTTGATTGAAACACCCATAAATATTAAACCAAATGCCACTAAGGTGTTAATAAGGGTTACGAAGTTTAATCAAAAAGAAAAGCACAATTTGAATATAGAAAATGCGCATATAAGGTCTACATTTTGAGTATCTAGGAATGGAAAGAAAAAAAATTATAATCTATATTGCCAAATAAGTTTTAATAAATTTCTGAATTCATTCTTTAAAACTGAAGAGTTAAATTGGGTGGAGGCAATGTCGTTTCTTAGTACTACAGACACTGGGGTGATTTCTATCTTTTGTTTATTTGAAGCAAGAAGAAGTTCAAGGTCAGTCAGAAATCTATCAGTTTTACAAGATAATAATATCTTACCGACTTCACTATCAAATGCTTTAAGTCCACATTGAGTATCATTAATTGGTAATCTTAAAATTTTTTGGTTTAACCACCTAAGACCTTTGGAAAGAATTTTTCTATAAAAAGTGATGTCTCTATAATACGATTGGTCCCGATAACCTGTAATAATGCCATTTTTATTTTGTAAAACGTGCCAAACTTCCTTCATACTGTGGGAAACATACGGGAAATCAATGTCAGTAAACATGTATTTTTTACTTGGTAAAGACGATACTCCATCCATATTTTAATGCCGCTCCTTTTCCTTTATTAAGGTCATAACCAATGCTTTGAAATTTTTCGCCAATACTACCAGAAAGAAATTTTACACCGGTAGTTAAATCAACCCTGCTACCATCATTGATGAGTACCACATTTACTTTTTCACCTATCAAGGCACAAAACTCGAGATACCTATCATTAAAAGTAAATTCCCAACCATCGGCCGGATTATATGTTGGTATCAGTAAAGTGAAATCGTTAAGCTTATCCATCAAGATATTTCTGCCACAAAGGTAGATAAATTCTAACTTTACTCCATACTATAAAAATCAGATGTGTTTCTAACAAGTTATACAAAATAGTTAAAGCACCTTTTTACTCAACCTGCCTGCCAACAAAAACAGGTTCATTCCCAATAGATGCGCTGTTTCACTTGTCTTCAAAGTGATTTTAATAAGGACATTCCTACGGTCTTAAAATAGACTTACTCTAAATAACATAATATACAAGGCATTAATCCTTTTAAATACTTTTTACTTTCATAAATTTGCAGTCGCACAAAAATTAAGAAATCATTATGAAGTGGTTAGTGACATTTTTTGGTTCGGGCATAGGCAAAAAATTGCTGATGAGCCTGACAGGATTATTCCTCATTCTGTTTTTAGTTGTTCACCTATTGGGCAATCTGCAATTACTGAAAGATGACGGCGGCGTCGCTTTCAATGTATATGCCCACTTTATGACTACCAACCCTTTGATAAAAACCATAGCTTATGGCAATTATTTTTTTATTTTGCTCCACGCTTTTGTGGGTATTTCCTTAGCCTTGTACAACAGAAATGCCAAAGGGCAGAAATATGCTGTATCTCATTCGATGCATACTTCTTGGGCTTCCAAAAATATGGCACTGCTGGGTACACTGATCCTTGCCTTCATACTGATACATATGGGAGATTTCTGGCTCAAGATGAAATTGGATCAATTGCCCATGATCTCTTATCCGGACATCGAAGGTGAAATGAAAGACTTATATTTCAGAGTAGCAGAAGCTTTCAAAAATCCTGTCATAGTAGCTACATATGTAGTGGGTTTGATTGTGTTGGCTTTCCACTTATTACATGGTTTCCAAAGTGCCTTTCAGACTCTGGGTATCAATCATAAAAAATATACACCGGCTATAAAAGCTTTTGGAATCGCATATTCTATCCTGATTCCATTGGGCTATGCGATTATACCTATTTATCATTTTTTGCTAAAATAGTTTTTTGATATCTGACGTCAACAATAACTAAAGACTGATGTATCCATCAAAGAGCAAAATATACAGACAATTAAACACCTTTCACCGCAAAATAAATCTTAAGGAATGAACTTAAATTCAAAAATACCCGCAGGGCCGTTAGCTGAAAAGTGGACAAAATACAAATCCACCATTCCCATTGTAGCACCCAACAACAAAAGAAAACTGGAAGTTATCGTAGTAGGTTCCGGACTTGCCGGTGCCGGAGCTGCAGCATCTTTAGGAGAGCTGGGTTATGCAGTTAAATGTTTTACATTCCATGACAGTCCGCGACGTGCACATAGTATCGCTGCTCAGGGTGGTATCAATGCTGCAAAAAACTATGCCAATGACGGAGATAGCATCCACAGACTTTTTTATGATACTATCAAAGGTGGCGACTATCGCGCCCGTGAGGCCAATGTGCATCGTCTTGCCGAATGTTCTGTCCAGATCATCGACCATTGTGTGGCTCAGGGCGTTCCGTTTGCAAGAGAATACGGTGGACTACTCGAAAACCGTTCATTTGGTGGTGTGCAGGTGTCAAGGACTTTTTATGCAAGGGGTCAGACAGGTCAGCAATTGCTTATCGGTGCTTATCAGTCACTGTCCAGACAAATATCTCTGGGTACGGTAGAAATGTTCAACCGCCACGAAATGCTGGATCTCGTCGTAGTAGATGGTAAAGCAAGGGGTATCATCGCACGCAATCTCATTACTGGAGAAATACAGCGACATGCGGCTCATGCAGTGATCCTGGCGACTGGTGGATACGGCAACGTTTTTTACCTTTCTACCAATGCCATGATGTGCAATGTGACAGCTGCCTGGAAATCCGTAAAAAAAGGTGCCCTCATGGCCAATCCATGTTTCACACAAATACATCCTACTTGTATACCGGTATCCGGAGAATATCAGTCAAAACTGACCTTGATGTCTGAATCCCTCAGAAATGATGGTCGTGTGTGGGTACCGATGAAAAAGGAAGATGCCCAGGCTATCCAAAATGGAAAACTCAAAGGTGCCAATATCAAGGAAGAAGACAGAGATTATTTCTTAGAAAGAAGATATCCTGCTTTTGGCAACCTTGTACCAAGAGACGTGGCATCCCGTGCTGCAAAAGTGGAATGCGACAAAGGTCACGGTGTCAGCCCTACAGGCTTGGCTGTATATCTGGATTTTTCTGAAGCTATACTGAGGTATGGTAAAATGGAAGCCAATAAACAGGGAATGGCCAATCCATCGAAGGAACAGCTTATTGTATTGGGTGAAAAGGTCATTTCTGACAAATACGGTAACCTTTTTGAGATGTATGAAAAAATCACCGGAGAGAATCCATATAAGGAGCCTATGAAAATTTACCCGGCTGTCCATTATACCATGGGTGGTATCTGGGTGGATTATAATCTGGAGACCAATATTCCGGGATTGTTTGCGACAGGTGAATGTAACTTCTCGGATCACGGAGCCAACAGACTGGGTGCATCCGCTCTGATGCAGGGACTTGCAGACGGTTATTTTGTGATACCATATACTATAGGTACTTTCCTTGCCAATGATATCTCGACTCCTAAGATAAAAAATGATTTGCCGGAGTTTCTGGAAGCAGAAAAAGCCACAAAAGCATTTATAGATAAATTGCTCAATATCAAGGGAAATCAATCTGTTGAAAGTTTTCACAGAAGATTGGGTAAAATCATGTGGGAATACTGTGGAATGGCACGTAATGAAGCCGGCCTGATCAAAGGGCGACAGATGATCCGCGAATTGAGAGAGGAGTATTACCGTGATGTATTCGTACCCGGTACCAATGATGAATACAATCCTGAATTGGAAAAGGCCATCAGGGTAGCTGATTTGATGGAACATGGTGAGCTGATGATGCTGGATGCACTTGATAGAAATGAGTCTTGTGGCGGCCACTTCCGCGAAGAATCGGTATCAGAAGATGGAGAAGCATTGCGAAATGATGCAGATTATGCATACGTAGCTGCATGGGCATGGGATGAAAACAATCCGGTGCTGTACAAGGAGCCGCTCATATTTGAAAATGTAGAGCTTAAAACACGAAGTTATAAATAACCTTGCATCATCTATAGATATAACCATAAAATAGTCGAATCATGGACATGAATCTAAATATAAAGGTCTGGAGACAAAAAAACAATACATCAAAAGGCCAGTTTGAAACTTATCCCGTCAAAGCTAATGAGCATATGTCATTTTTGGAGATGTTGGATGTACTCAATGAAGACCTGGTGAACCAGAAAAAGGAACCCATTGCTTTTGAACACGACTGCAGAGAGGGTATTTGTGGTACCTGTAGCCTGGTGATCGATGGACAGCCGCATGGACCGAATTCCGGTACTACAACGTGCCAGTTGCACATGAGGTTTTTTAAAGATGGACAAACCATCGTTGTGGAACCGTACAGGGCTAAAGCATTTCCGGTACTCAAAGACCTTGTCGTGGACAGAGCATCTTTTGACCGTATCATTCAAGCCGGTGGCTATATTTCCGTCAATGCAGGTCAGGCTCCGGATGGCAACTCACTGCCTATAGGCAAGGACTATGCAGAACGATCTTTTGAAGCTGCGGCTTGTATAGGTTGCGGAGCATGTGTAGCGGCTTGTCCCAATGGATCAGCTATGCTCTTTACTTCTGCAAAAATCACCCACCTTGGCTTATTGCCTCAGGGCGAAGTGGAAGCGGACAGGCGTGCACAGGCTATGGTTGCACAGATGGACAAGGAAGGATTCGGATTTTGCTCCAACATAGGTGCCTGCGAAGCTGAATGCCCGAAAGAAATCAAACTGGACAATATCGCCTTCATGAACAGATCTTACTATAAGGCAGTGTTTAGTGGGGAGTAGGTGTAAGTATATTCATTCCTTTAATAATAAACAGAAGCCCGAATTGCTGATTTTCAGTTGTTTGGGCTTTTTTGATACAAATCTTTTGAGTATATTGTTTTATATATGTTCTACATGATCAGGCTGAAAATAGTCAAATGCTCCTGCTAGTGAATGTAGTATTGTGGTTTTGCCGGTTCCATTTGGACCAACAATGATGTGTATGTCAATACCATCTTCGCTTTTTTGGAACTCAAAATCTACATTTTCAAATGGTCCTATTGACTTCATTGATAGTTTGCGGATACTTACCATAATGCTATTTTTGAATTGCAAAGATGGGGATTTATTTTTGTAAAAACAACAAAAGCCCAATTGCAAGTTTGGCTGCTCTTGCATTTGACCTTGCCCGAATATGATCGTCCAATATCCAGAAAAGATATTTACGGTATGCTGGAAAGTGAAATTCTTAAATTTGAACCAACTTTCATTTATCACCATGGAAAAAAAGAAATCATCAATTTCTTAAAAGTGTTTGGAGATGAAAATAGGGCTATTTCTAAGGCCAAAATCTTAAAGGAGTTTCATAAAGATACACCACCTATCAATAGAAATCCTTCATCAGATGTGTTTTTGTTGGTTGAAGAACTAAGGAGTTGGATAGCATTTTATGGTAAGTGAATGAAAACATACTGCGCTGACAATATTGTTGATAAGTTTTATAAGATCAATCTGCAAACACAATGATGCAATCAAAAATCTCCTAATTCTTTTCCAAAATGACATTGTTTTTGATGATAATTTGGCCACCATTTTGATTTAAAACGGCACTATTTGTATGAGTGGAAACAGGATCAATCAATTGTATTTGCTCTAAGGTAAGTACTCCATTATTGGTAATACATCGACCATTTCCTGCATTTGAACACTCGATATCTAATCCTTTAAGAGTGACAACTTTGTCACTTTCAATGACAAATACACTTCCAGTCACACCAGCACCAGCAATGGTTACTTGTTGATTTGTGCTTATCGTCAAATCTTTATTGATGTTTAAAGGTGCAGTGATCAGTATGCTCTGATTGTTGAGTGAAGGATCAAAAGTCAAAGTAGAGCCTGGTACAGCACAATTGATGGCATATCGAAGCGATCCATTGCCACTATTGGCAGTATTTATGACATTTTTACAGTCACTGCAATAGGTGGCAGGAATACTGGTGCTCCAGAAACCATTTTCATAATAACTCACTGAGGTTGGTGGATTCAAATTTCCAGATTGACACGCGTTGCTACCACAATTAAATATTAGTTGTGTAGACATAGTAGCCGGCAAAGTCAGAATGTACCAATCATCATTGGGTGTAGCAGTATTATTATTGCAAATAAGAGACATAGGCTTACCTGGCCATGCTGTGCTGGTGTTTCCTGATGCAGCGGGCAATGAATTCCAATGATACAAGAATACATTGTTGTAACCACTTGAATTTTTATAATATATGGTCATATCTGGTATCTCTGTAAAATAATTGAGTATCAAAGCTTGGGATTTCAATGCTGTATTGGAATTATTGACCGATATGGCTTTCAATGTGGTATTCTGATTTATCTGAAAGCAACCTGTAAATAAAGTCCAGGATGTCAAGTCTGTTTCCGAAGCATTCAAATCATAAGTATAATATACCGTCACCGCACTACAATCCATAGATGAACCAGATAGGCAAATGGTATGGCCCGCAGCATTGTAAGCATTGTTTTCTGGAGTTACAGCTACAGTAGGCAATATCACTGGATTAGGGTTTTCTATAAGTATCACGCCATTGGTTCCTGCGTTAAAAGTAACTGAGTTGGCTGAGACGGTTGCTGTTTGTCCTGAGTATCCATTTTTTAATACAGTACCATTGGTCCATGAAGGTATGGAACTTACATTGATCGTCACATTACCGCTGGCACCCATCACGATGATGACATCATCTTGGGCGTCTTGTCTTGATAGTGATCGCTTAAAGGTGTAAGGTGTTGTAACTAATTTTGTATGAGATCCTGCACCTATGGCTGGGTGTTTCTGTCTGAATTGTCCCAATTTTTTCCAGTGAGCCAAGACATTTTGATCTATGCTATTCCAGTTCATAAAGGATCTCGTAGGTTGGTCACCTGGTCCTGGTCCTGCAAGTCTTTTGGTTTCATCACCATAATAAATCTGTACTGCACCAGGTAGCATTAGGAAAGTTGTACCTTCATTGATAAGGTTATTTCTATCAGAAAGCTGAGTGTCATGAGAAGACAAATAACTTAAGAAATTCCATGTAGGATCTGGATTGGCTACTGATGCATAGCTTGTGTATATATTATCAATAGTGGCCATATTTCCGGCTTGACCTTGAAAGTTAAAATTTATCAAAGCATCAGTCTTTCCGATATTGATAGCATCAGCCCATCTTGTGATTCCTGATCCATAGTTTTCACCAACCATCCAAAATGGTTTATCATCCAATTTTTTGGTTGGGTTGGCTGCCTTCCATTCTGCCAATGCGATATCAGCTTGTGTTTTTAAGGTGCCCCAATGTTGCAATTCCACATGTTTGTAGGTATCCAATCTGAAAGCATCTACTCCAAACTCACGAACCCAGTCTGTAAGCCATTTGACAATGTGATTGACCGGTGTTCTGGGAAGACCTGTATTATTGAAAAAAGTATTTAATTCTGCAATTTCCTGCGCTTCTTTTGTGGCATTCCATTTGGTGAGTAGCACTGGAGGCAAACTCACATTTGTGGTGGACTCAGTGATGACATCTGGTAAGCCGGCGAGACAAGATTGCAGATCACCACCACCGCAAGGTGTACACCCTGCAATGTCATCTTTTCTGACCCACTGTGGTCCCCACCAGTTGCTGCAATTGCTCCAACCAAACTCGGTCATATCTTGTGGTGTGTCGTACCCTGTATGATTCAGTACTACATCCATGACCACTCTGATGCCATGCGCATGTGCAGAGTCAATCATAGTCCTAAAATCAGTCATTGTTCCCATGTTGGCATCAATTTCGGTCCAATCCAAAGCATAATACCCATGGTAACCATAGTGTCTCTGAAATTCCGGCACCATACCCCAACCAGGTACATTACCATGGATTTGTTCTATAGGTGGTGTAATCCAAATCGCATCTACTCCCAACGAGTCAAAATAACCTTGTGTTATTTTTTGAGTTAAGCCTTGTAAATCGCCACCATGAAAACCACCTACAACATCAGACTGTCTTCCATAATTGACATCATTGGTTGTCGTACCATTATTAAACCTATCTGTCACTGTAAAATAGACAGTTGCATTGTCCCAAGAAAAATAATCATCATCTGTACTTCCGCAGCCAAAATTAGGATCATATGTATATGTGTGGCTCTGTATAGCAGAAGAGTTGCCATTGTTATCACTTACAAAATATTTGATCGTCGTAGTTTGAGTGAGAAAAAATGATTTAGAATTTACAGCATTAGATGAGGATGTTGTAGGATTGCTACCATTTGTTGTGTAATATATGGTAGCGCTACTGGTACAATCATCATTGGCCGTTATAACCACATTTGTTGAAGGGTTAAAGGTCAAAGGACCTACCGGAGAGATACTATGTGTCGGAGCATTATTATTGTCAGTATATGTCCTTGTGACGATTGGAGATGAAGCCAACTCATCATCATATGCTCTTACCTTAAGGGTAAAATCAACAATTGGAGGTGTGGTCCCGGGAACCCAGATAGTAGATGTAGGGCCGGGATCTGTGCCATTAAGGGTGTAACGAATGATCACTGGATCACCATCTGAATCACTTGCTGTGATACTGAGTACTGAAGGTAGTGTACATTCACCACTGAGAGGCAAAACAGTAAGTGTAGGTGCTGCATTAGCACTGCAAAATCCTGTAGGCGGAGTCGATGACCAGCCTGTACCTACTATATAATATGCATCGTCACAAATATTGATCAAATCCGGAGTCTGATTCCCTGACCCGGAGCCGCCATTATTAAAAATCATATTGATACAATCCACTGCATTAGGAAATGTATAATAATACCAATCACAGCCAGCTTGGTTTTGAGTCATATTTACACCAGGCCATGTTGTAGGCGTAGCACTACCTGCCGGCGATGGATTCCAATAGTGAATTTTGGCTGTACTCCAGCCTACAGGTTTATAAAAATAAACAGTCAATGAAGGTTGTGATCCTACTGTATAGTTGTGTGTGACTACCGCCGAAACTGCACCAGAAGCATCGACTCCAATAACTTTAAGTGTTGTATTCTGGGATATGTTGAGTGTCATTCCATTCAGACCAGAAGGACTGGATGTCGTAGGTGTAGAGCCGTCTAAGGTATAGTGTATAGTTGGATTTGGGTCTGAGTTGTCATAGATATTTAAAGTAATAACAAAGGCACTTGGTGAATTATAAGGTCCCGCAGGATCTACAGAAACTGATGGTGGAGGATTGCCACAATATCCTGCTGGAGGTGTAGCGGTCCATCCTACCCCAATCTCATAGTACCCGATATTACATCTATTTAAGTCGGGAGTTTGGCTACCTGTACCACTATTGAAAATGATATTACTACAATCTACTGCAGCTGGAAATGTAAAGTAATACCAGTCACATCCTGCTTGCATCAAATTCATATTGACTCCTGACCAAGCCACATCCGGCATTGTACCCACAGGTGTTTCGCCCCAATAATAAATTTTTGCATTGGGCCAAGCCGCTGGTTTTTTGAAATATACGGTTAGTGGGGGATTATTAGTAGGTGTTCTTACCGAAGTGGACTCTGGAGTCAAATAGGAAATCGAACTTACTGTGGATATCAAAACTGATAAAATATTTCCAATAAATAATGAGAATGACATGGCTGATGATTTTAAAATAAATTGAAAATCTTAACAACAAATTAGTTAGTGACACAAGGTATAAGGCCTAACACCAAAAAAAAGAAAAATTTTATCATATTAATTAAATTTACATAAAACAACTTTCAGATTATAATACGAAACTAATAAATTATTTGAAGGAAAACCAAAAAAATTCCAAACTAAAACTGTCCTAAACTTAATATCAAAACATAAATTATTTTTTCTAATTAACCTGTTAAAATACAAAATAATGGCTTTATATTTGTTGTGTTATTATGACACCAAACCTCAAAATCTTCTTGATCTCAATTTTTGATTATTTATATAATTGAAATTAGTATAACTTTGAGTTTGGATATGCCCATCTTGATGATAATGTATTTATTCAACAACCACATTTAAAATATGGCTGCGATGGGGCTCTTGCTCCTAAATTCAAAAATAAACCACGTCACTCCTGATACTTTTCACTACTTTTGGAGCTTCAATCATAAACATGAGTCTGCGTCAAACACCATTTCCAAAGCCTTCGTTTCTTTCCTTTTTGAATGTCATTTCTGCTATTAGTTTGACTATTGTGTTTGTATTGGTTGTTTTCCAGCCATTTGGTACATCTAATTTTGATCATCCTTACAAATTTTGGATATTGGTAGGTTACGGTATTATCACTTTTTTGTCCGGATTGATGGTCTATTTTTTTGTAAATTTGATGACGAGTGACTTAAGATTAAATAGGTGGTCAGTAGTGGATGAAGTTATTTTTCTATTCTTCATCATTTTGATTTGCCAGGTATCCTGTTACTTATATTGGGCTGCCATGTTTGTAGGTGCTCTGGATTGGCTGCAGTTTTTAAATTTTTTCAAGATAGCTTCCTTGATTTCATTGGTTCCAGTTTCTGTATATTTATTATTTATTTATCAAAAATATAAAGAAGTTAAATTTGTAACTTCTGAAGACAAGCCAATTCAAAACTTGGAACGCAAAATAGAAGACCAACATTTAACCATTTTTGGCGCAGGAAAAAACGAAATCATAACAGTGGCTCCCGAAAATCTTTTTTTGGTAAAATCAGAAGACAACTATGTCATTCTATTCCTCTATGAAAATGGTAAAATCATAAAGAGAATGATGAGAAATACCATGAGTGAAATTGAACAACAGATTGGGTCTTCTTTTTTAAGATGTCATCGATCTTTTATCATCAATCCTGCCAAAATTGCAGAAATAGAAGGAAATATTACCAATACCAAAATTAGCCTGACAGATATTGATACCAAAATTCCGGTGTCAAGGTCTATGGTGGAGAAGGTAAAGATGCTGATTTGAGTTTTGGGATCTTTTCTTTTCATATTTTTTCATCTACTTAAAGATGGTATAAATCTTTGAATATCAATATACTTGTGGCAAACTGCAGGACTTAAGGCGAACATCAATGTTTACCATTCACCACACAACTTTGCCAAAAACCCCTTCCTTTTTTTACTTAACTTTTGTCCTGCATCTTTGCAATGTGTTATGGCACCTTCTTCAAGTCCTTCTTTTTTATGCCTGCCTGACTTTCAGACAGGAGAATGATGTAGGATGAGTAAAAGTAAGGTGTCTGTCATAACCTCATCAAATTTTAATAAAGTAAAAAACAATTAGTATGAACAACGCAGAAATTTTCAGGATCCTGATCCTTGCACATGCCGCATTAGGTGGTGTATCTCTTTTAGCTGGCTTTGTAGCTGGAGTTACACAAAAAGGCAGCAAACCGCACATCATTAGTGGACGAGTATTTTATTACATACTTGGCAGTTCGATTTTACTGTCTTTGATGGCAGCAAACATGCCTGATCATTACAATCCATTTTTGTTTTCAATAGGTGTATTCAGCAGCTATTTTATCATCATCGGCAAAAGAGCGATACAATACAAAAGTCCTGGACACTCTTTTTCAGTGGATAAACTCATTCACATCATCATGATGGTGACTTGCATTTTGATGGTCACTGTTCCGCTTGTAGTTTCTGGTTCCTTCCACATTGTAGCTGGTGTTTTTGGTCTTATGGGATTGATATTTGCCATTAGAAATTTATATCAACTTCGAAACTTGGATTTTGTCAAAAAGCAATGGCTGAAAATGCATATAGGTAATATGTCAGGCGGATATATTGCATCTGTAACAGCTTTTGTTGTGGTCAATAACTTTTTACCGGGCGTGTTCAGTTGGTTTGTACCCGGGATCATTGGTGGGATTTTTATCTTTTATGCCTTACGTAAAATTGATAAAAAATCAAACCCTGATTTGACACAAATCAAATATTCAAGCATTGCGGTACTTGTTATTTTTTTATCATTAACTACTGAAATAATTGGACAAAAATCTTCCATAGCAACCAATGAAAAGATTACTATCAAAGTATTGTCAAAGCAACAAATGTTAGATGATCTTGAAATATTATTTTCGTCTATCATAAACTATCATCCCACACCTTTTCTTTACACTTCTGAGCAAGAATACCAAACATTTTATGACAAACAGCGCTCAGAATTGCCAGATAGTCTTACTGAAATGGAATTTAATATTGTAGCAAAACAACTCATTGCACAATTAAAATGTGGCCACACTCTCGGAAATTTATCTGATGATTGGTTTGCTTCAGTAAAAGGAAAAAATGTCTACCTACCATTTGACATTAAAAAAATTGAAGGTAAAGTCTATTTCAGCAATACTATTGATACAACATTTGATTTTAATGTAAATGACGAAATCATAAACATCAATGACAAGCCCATCAATGATATACTTCACCAAATGGCCGCTATTCAAGAGCGTGACGGCAATACACTTTCCTTTGTAAATGAGATGAGTATCAGAAAATTCAGGAGTTATTTTTTGTATTTGTATGGGATCCAAGATAGTTTTTCGCTTGATTTTAGGGCTAATGATGGTACTTTTAAAAAGGTGTGCATCAAACCTACCAACAAAAAAATGAAAACCTTAACCAAACTTGCTGTGCCTGATAATTTTAGCAAAATATTTGAAAATAATTGGAGTTCATTAAGTGTTGATACACTTCATAATATTGCTTATTTGGATATAAATAGTTTTGGAGACAGGAAGGAGTTTAAGAAGTATTATCAATCCATATTTAAGTATCTAAAGCAATCTCCGGACATGCAGTTGATAATAGATCTTCGTAACAATGGTGGCGGATATTTTGGTCATGGCAATCATTTTTTGACTTATTTAACTCCTGAGAATTTTAGATTTAATTTTCAGAAACCAAGTTCTATAAAGGAAAAAAATGAATATATGAAGCTAGGGAAATGGGAGAAACTGACAGAATTTGCATTTTCTATCAAGCCCAAAAAATATAAATTAGAAGGTCAAAAAACGCGAACATTCACATATAAACCCCAAAAGGATTTATTTCCCGGAAAAGTCCACGTTATCAATAATGGTATAACTTTTTCGGTAGCATCTCTTGTGGCCGCTCAGTTACATGAGAATGATGCTGTGATGTACGGAGAAGAAACTGGAGGTGGAGAAATTAGCACTAATGGAATGATGATTTATAAGCTTGAATTACCAAATAGTAAACTCAAAATTAGCATTGCGCATTATCAAATAATTTCTAATTCGACCAAAGGAGCATTTGGCAGTGGCGTAAAACCTGATTATCCTTACTCCCAGTCTATCGGTAATGAAAAAGATGAAGTACTATTTTCCACTTTAGAGAAAATAAAATGGAATACTGCTAAAAACAAACCCTAGGTTGGTTGTAAATGATCATTCTAAGGAACACAAGAATCGGAAAATTACAAAAAGAGTCCACTCCGAAAAGTTTTAGCGTATTAAAATTTAATATAAATCGCAAACCATCTGGAGTAGTAATTATATTAGTAAAAGAATTAAGGAGTTGGAAAAGATTTTACACTCCCATTCCAAATCTAAAAATTACTATTTTGTTACAAAATGTTTAACGAAGTGATAACTATTGTTTTGTACTGATCAACCTATTTTTGGCCTATAAATTAAAACTGACCGATCATGAAATCATTCTTAACACATTTAATTACAATTTGCAGCTTATTGAGCGCATTTGGTCAATCCATAACTACTTATAATATCAATGGATTTCCTTTAGACTCCATTCAAACAGAATATATTACAGCAGAGACTTGTCAGGTCGCCTTAAGCAATAGAGTTTTTCTGGAAGTAGATTACGGACAGGAATCCAAAATTTTCTTTAATAAATACGATAGAGTAGCTGATATAAACGGAAATTATGTCGAATTCAAAAGTAATATGGATGCTTTAAATTATCTCATTAAGATAGGTTATGAATTGATTGATACAGAGTACTTACGTATGAAAAATGATGATATAGGAGCCAAATATGTGCTGAGAAATAAAGTCAACTAGAATCATTAAATTATACTGGCAGGGAGTTAGTCTTTACACTCACTATAATATACTGAGCCTAAAATATTGTTGACAAGTTTTGTAAGATCAAGTTATTTCATTAATACTACATCTCCAGTAGCATCACAAACATCTTCCGATATTCCGGCTTGATAAACTTAAAATTCAGATTCATCTCTTCTATAACTCTGAAGCCCAGTTTCCTGTAGAACTGAGCGGCGGTGCTTTTTTCCATGGTTTTGAGCCAGATGTATTTTTTCCGTTTTTGTATAGCTAAGTCTTTTACAAAGTGTATGGCCGTTTTGCCCACACCTTTTCCTGAAGCATCTTTAAGCAGGTAGATCCTTTCTAATTCTAAAGTTTCACCAG
The DNA here is from genome assembly GCA_016718205.1 of Saprospiraceae bacterium. Taxonomy (GTDB): domain Bacteria; phylum Bacteroidota; class Bacteroidia; order Chitinophagales; family Saprospiraceae; genus OLB9. The sequence goes on along the minus strand of JADKEB010000008.1, from coordinate 91,834 downwards.
CTGTGTATTTATCCAAAGATTGATCCATATTGATTTTTAATATTCCTACCGATCTTGAACCTTGACTGATAAGAAAGAAAGTAGAATTTGGATTGGACATTTCCTGTCCCAGTTGATCAGGATTAAAATTGGAATTTATGTAAGCATCTCCGTTGTCAGACCAGTAATGCGCATAATGCTCCCGATATGATTGTGTAAATACTCTAAGCAATTCATCAATATTGTCTCTAGTACAGGTTTTTATTTGTATCATAAGAAGTCTTCAAAAAACATCAGCTGTTTTTTTAGGTTTTTTTACTATCAGATTGTTTGTCTATACCCTTAACCAAGGATATCACAAATGTATTCTACATCAATAGAAACCCCAAACATTTTCTGTCTTATTATACTTGATCCCACTATCAAAAAGCACAATTTTACCCGTTTCCATTTTTAATTCAGCCCAGACTTTATATCTTGGAATTATATTTTTAAAGAAAATGGGAAAAAATATTTATTTTATAGTAAGATGGTAAAATTAATATAAAATACACATAATCAAGTAATTAGACTGCATTTTAATAATTTGTACACATATAGATACGAGTACAAACGTATATAAACGTATATTAAACGGATCGTGAATTCAGCACCCCACATCTTTGCATCGTCAACCGATCGAAAGATCAAAATTTTGTTAAACCCGTCCGGGCTACTAATAATAAAACATACATGTATCACGGACACAAATTTTTTAAATCATGAATACAAACATTAAAAACACAGTTCAGTTAGTAGGTAATGCAGGCAAAGACGTAGTACTAACATCTTTTGAAAATGGCAATAAAAAAGCCACGCTCATCCTTGCGACCAATGAGTACTTCACCAACAAAAATGGTGAAAAAGTGAAACAAACTGACTGGCACAAGTTAGTAGCTTGGGGCAAGACTGCTGATGAGCTTGCTGCATCAGTGAGGAAAGGGACAGAAATCTCAGTGCACGGTAAATTATCCAACAGAACATTTACAGACACTGCGGGCACTACCAGATATGTGACAGAGGTCATCGTGAATGATTTTTTTAAGCTCACAAAAAAAGTAGAAGAAGTTAAAGAAGCTGTTCCGTTTTAACTAATCACCTCAATAATCTTTATTTATCATTATTAATTTTTTAAAATATTAAATCATAATACAATGACAAGTTCACTTAAAAATTCAGTTCAACTAATAGGAAATATGGGTAAAGATGTAGTACTCACCAATTTTGACAATGGAAATAAAAAAGCTGCCTTAGTACTCGCCACCAATGATTTCTATACCAATAACAAAGGCGAAAAAGTAAAACAAACCGAATGGCACAATCTGGTAGCTTGGGGCAAAACAGCAGAACTTATGGCTGAATCACTCAGTAAAGGATCTGAAGTGGCCATTCAAGGCAAACTGACCAACAGATCTTATACAGATAAAGATGGAAACACAAAATACGTTACAGAGATTGTAGTCAATGAGTTTTTCAGGATCGCAAGATCGGCATAATGGATGGCAGGAGACCGGATGCAGTAAAGGCAACTGGTCTCCTGTTTTTGTTAAAAGACAAAAAAAAAAGGGTGTATCCCAAAATTGCACTATACTATATTATTTTTAAGTTCTGCATTTATTGGATTATCCTTATATTTAGGAGTTTAAGGGTGGGACGTCTCAAGCATAGCTTGACAGGCTCTTCAGAGCTTGCCACGATTTGCGTGGGAATGAGCCTGCCTACCTACGTAGTCAGGCAGGGGTTGCGGGCAGTTTAAACAATTTCAGTGCAAAAATGGGATACACCCCAAAAAAAACAATCCTATTCTTCTAATTTATTCTAAGTACTACCAGAAAATAGCTAATTTGATTAATTTTACCAATAAAATTTATGGAACAGGCTGAAAAGATACAAGTGTTACATCAGAATCTGATGAAAATCCGGAATCAGGACACCTGGCCTCCATTTCAGAAAAATAAGGCTTTATTTGAGTGTTTTACATTAATTCTAGAGGAAGCAACATCAACCGACAGACTTAATTTTACAACCTTATTTTCCAGGTTAGCCTTTGTGGGTGCAAAATATCAGCTGTTGGGTCAATCATTACATTTGAGCCATGTTTTCAGAAAAGGACATGAACGAAGTATCATCAGGAAAGATAATGAAGAGACCTACAGTTATCTTGGATTTTATATTTGTTCCAGATTATTGCTTGAAATCTGGCAAGTCCCTGTTCACGAAAGTTTCAAAGATACGGAGCAACAGGTTGTTCAAACTTTCAAAAAAGACAAGAAAAAAATAGTTGGGTTCAGACCTGTGGTAGAAGCAGTTTTGTTTGAAGTAGATACTGATAAAAAGCATCTTTTGTTTTATGATGAAGCTGACCCGGATACTCAAAAGGTGGCTCTTTATGACGTACATGATAAAAATGAAATTTTCAATTCCAATGTAGATTCACTTTGCAAGACATTTGTACTCCCGATACATATCAACCTTATCGATGTTGAAATAAGGGACGATGGCATATATGTCCCTTCAGCATTGATAGTCCAACCGGATCATTTGGTAGATGTGACAGCTATTACGGAGTGTTTCAAGGATTTTGGTACGGAGCCATTTTTATATCTGATTTCAAAATTTAAGCCATCAGAAGCAACTTCTGCCCTATTGATCGGAAATATGGTCAATCAATTGCTTGATGAATTGATCACTTCACCTGATATTGATTTTAACACCATATTGCCATCATTATTCAGATCACAGCCTTTGGGTTGGGCACTGATGGATGATGCAGAAGTGATGGATGTTGTAAAAAAGCTGCGAGACCACTTCAGAAACCTTCAATATGCCGTGAAACATGAATTCAATAGATTTGGAATCCATCGGAGTCAAATTTTTCTTGAACCATCATTTTATTCCCGTGATTATGGTATCCAGGGAAGACTTGACTTGTTGCACCAGAAAGAAGGCAAACCCGTTTATGATATTGTTGAGCTAAAAAGTGGCAAAACATTTAAACCTAATGTTTATGGCATTAATGCAAGCCATTATATACAGACCCTGCTCTATGATTTGTTGATCAGGTCTGTGTTTCAAACCCGTGCCAAATCCTTAAATTATATTTTGTACTCAAAGGAATCTGATAAACCTATGCGTTTTGCACCACCAGTAAGAGCGCAACAATATGAAGCCATGAAACTCAGAAATGATCTGATGGCTATAGAACAAAAGTTAAAACATGCTGACGTTGATCATACTATTCTTAATTATATCAGACCAGAAAATTTTCCGAAACTTAAGGGTTTTAATTTAAAAGATATTGAAAATTTTTATAATATTTACAGTACTCTACATGAACTTGAAAAGACATATTTTGATCACTTTACTGCATTTATAGCCCGAGAACAGTCTTTGGCCAAGACCGGAGTACATGGCTTGAACAAATCAAATGGACATGCAGCGATGTGGCTCGAATCTGATGATGAAAAAAGAGAGCGATTTGAATTATTGTCTGGTTTAGTCATGAATTCCAACCAATCATCCGAAATTGATCCATACATTACGTTCACCAGGGATCAAAATGATTTTACGCTGGTTAATTTCAGGAGTGGGGATATCGCAGTTTTATATCCAATGCTGGAGGAGCAGAACAGACCAGTTTTGAAAAATCAGATTTTTAAATGTACTATTACTGAAATCAATTCAAATCATGTTGAAATAAAACTTAGAAACAGACAATACAATCAATCATTATTTGAAGGAAACGAAAGATGGTGCCTTGAATTGGACAATCTGGATAGCGGATTCAATCAGATGTACAAAAATCTTTTTTTATGGGCTGCAGCACCATTTGAATATAGAAAGATGTTTTCCGGCATCATGAAACCCTCGAAGACTGAAGAATCCGGAGTAAATCCAGATGTTGACCCCTTTATGACAGATCATCAGGTGACTTTGCTAAAAAGAATGATTAGTGCTAAAGACTATTTTTTGCTTTGGGGACCTCCTGGTACAGGTAAAACATCAGTAATGTTAAAAAATCTGGTGAAGTATTTGCACCAAAATACTAAAGAAAATATCTTACTTTTGGCATATACAAACCGGGCAGTAGACGAAATTTGTGAAGCCATCATCAGCATTGACGATACATATAAGAATCAATATTTACGCATTGGCAGCAGGATGGCCACCAATGAAAAATTTGCCACTCAGTTGTTGGATCAAAGAGTTAAAAGCCTTAAAACCAGACATGAAATTTTGACTTTGATAAAAGAAAATCGAATTTTCATCTCCACTGTTTCCAGCATTTCGGGCAAAACAGAGCTCTTTCATCTTAAAGAATTTGATACGGTGATCATCGATGAAGCGTCCCAGATTCTGGAACCTATGCTTGCCGGTTTATTGTCAAAATTCAAACGCTGGATCCTGATAGGAGATCATAAGCAATTGCCTGCGGTAGTCGGGCAAGATGGAATCGATAGTAAAGTAAAAGATGATAGGTTAACAGCCCAAGGATTTGTCAATACCAGAACTTCTCTTTTTGAACGTCTTTTTCATCAGGTGAAGGAACATAATTGGGATCACGCTTATGGGATTTTGCATCAGCAGGGTAGGATGCATGATATGCTTATGACCTTCCCCAACCTTCATTTTTATGAAAACCAACTTGCATTGTTGCCTCACACAAATCGCCAGATGGCCTCTGCCTTTTTTCATAAAGCAAACGACGAAACAAAATATTTATTAAGCAGGAAAAACTATTTTGATACTCCTGAAGATCAGGACATCAATTGGAAGACCAATATCCATGAAGCCCAAAAATGTGTAGATATTTTGAAAGATTTAATATCCTTGTATGAATATAATAATATGGAAATGAACACTACTTCCATAGGTATCATCACACCTTACAGGGCGCAGATTGCATTAATTCGGAAATGTATGGAAGTGCTTCCTGGAAGATATTCCGAAATCATCACAGTAGATACGGTTGAGCGGTATCAGGGAGGAGCGAGAGACATCATTATTATTTCGTTTTGTGTCAATAGGATCAGTCAGCTTGACTCTTTGGTGTCATTGTCGCAGGAAGGTATCGACAGGAAGTTGAATGTAACATTAACGAGAGCTAAAGAACAAATCATACTTATAGGCAATAAGAATCTGTTATCCAAAAGCCAGGGTCATAGAACTTTGATAGAACATTACACCTGAAATAGGGTGTATCCCAAAATTGCACTTTATACTCAAAATAAATTGGTTTGCAAAAATTTAATTTATCAATTTATTCATTTTGAGTAAGGACGAAGCGAAGCTTGTCTTTAAAGACATTTAATCGTCTTTAGAGTATGTTTAAATTTTTATTGTCTTAAAATCAATGTATTATGAACCTGACTTCAAAATAATCGCCTTATTTAGTTCACCTGCCCGCCTATAAAATAGTTGTCAGGCAGGCTAAATGCGTTGATTATTTTATTGTCAGAACCATAATCTCTTGATTTACAACTAAGAAAAATTTTAAACATACTCTTATAATGGCGACAGAATTATTTGCAAAATAAATTCTCGTAGGTATAATAAAAATGCCTTTTGTTTTACCCTATCCCTTAAAGAGTGACAAAAAAGAATTTTATAACGATTGGATGAAAAAATGGGATACACCCCAGAAATAAACTATTTTTATAAAAAAAAATAGCAAAAATTATTCAAACTGCAAAAATTACTAAATTATTTGATATAATCAATTGTAATGCAGCACTATACAGTTTATGAATATATATATGTTATAATGTGTTATTTTTGTATTTTGAGTCCCGGATTTCATGCTGCATCTTTGTATCGTGAAAGTTATTAAAGATTCAATAAAGTAATAAAAAATAGCATTCACTTCCGGTTAAAGAATCGGTCAGAAATTCGAATTTGTTCATGGGATTAAAAACAAAGATGATATTTGGGTTGGTTTTGTCAGGGTCTTCAGGACCAACCCAATATCATAACTTAAAATGGTTAATGTTTTGGTTACAATAAATTAGTTTTTAAAAGAGATTGAGTTGCAGAGATTGAGACCTCTGTAAAAAAAATTATGTTCATGGGTTATAATCTGAAATGGTCGCTGGGGGGCGACCATTTTAATTTTTAGAAGTTTCCTTATTTTTATATACATCCCAAATATCTCCCAAAAACCTTTTCAGACACCGAGTAAACTTTAGGATTTATTCGGTGTTTTTTTTAATATTTTCGCTTACCCGACTCACATCATTACAAACAACATCAAATCTTGGGATGAACTTATTGATAGTTCGAATTGTTTCAAATTAAAATGATTACTATGGGTCTTGTTTATGCTGATATAGAGCTAATCAACGGGGAGATTTGGAAATGGTCAGACGGCATCTGATGGACGAAGATGAAGTCAAGCGTATGACTATCAGGTTTTTAGTTGACTCAGGAGCTTGCAATTTATGTATCAATGAAGTTATTCAACAGCAATTACAACTTCCTGTAGTTGAAAAACGTAAAGCTCAGATGGCAAATGGTTCTATAGAAGAATTTGATGTTGTAGGGAACGTTGAAGTAAGGTTTAAAAATAGAGCAACTTCATGTAGGGCAATGGTTTTACCAGGAGACGCAGAGCCTCTTTTCGGAGCGATACCTATGGAAGATATGGATCTGATTATTCATCCATTAAAAGAAGAATTGATGGTCAATCCTGAACATCCTTTTTTTGCACAAATGGTTTTGAAAGCAGTTACACTCATTAATTAATAGAGTTTATTTTCTGAATTGATGTTCTTTACCTTGCATTTGATATGGGTTTTGTTGTTATATTAGAGCATAACCGATTAAATTTTCAATCAACTAAATAATGAAACTAACTCTGTCGTTTTCCCCTTGTCCCAATGATACATTTATATTCGAACCTATTGTCAATAAAAGGATAGATACAGGCAATCTGGCGTTTGAAACGACTTTAAATGATGTGGAACAATTGAATAAGGCTGCGATTAATGGCTTGCCGGATGTTACAAAACTCAGTTTTAATGCTTTCACTCGTGTGTATGATCAATACCAGATGTTAAATAGTGGAAGTGCACTTGGCCGAAATTGTGGGCCATTGCTCATTACGCTCCCTGCAAAAAAGGATTCAGAGGTTGGAAAATTAAAAATTGCCATTCCGGGCTACAATACCACAGCATTTCTTCTGCTGAAATATGCATTTCCTAAAGCTGAAATTTTTATGGAGACAATTTTTTCAGATATCGAAAATGCTGTATTAGAAGGAAGGGTTGATGCAGGGGTGATCATTCATGAAAACAGGTTTACTTTTGAGAGTAAAGGATTAGTGAAAATAATGGACTTGGGTGAATACTGGGAGAGTAAAACAGAGTCTCCGATTCCGCTTGGTGGCATCGCTGTCAAAAGGTCTTTATCTGATTATGTCAAGTCAAAAATAGATACCATTATGGCTCAAAGTGTTGAATATGCTTTCAATCATCCACAATCAGGTTTGGAGTATATTCGCCAACACGCACAGGAAATGGACGATAAGGTGATGTACGCACACATCAACCTTTATGTAAATGAGTTTACTAAAAGCCTTGGGACTGAGGGTAAAAATGCTGTAATCAATTTATTCAGAACCGTTTATCCGGACTTTTCTGACATGGAGAGCCAGGATTTATTTGTGACTCCATAAAAAACGCTGTTACACCGGAAATTTGATTTTATCGATTTCATTAAAAAATGATCTCAATTCCGTAGCTTCTTCCGGCTTAATTTTTCCTGCAAGTATCAGCCGCAATTCTCTTCTTCTGCTTGCTACCTCAAATTGTTTTTTTTCATCATTGGTGAGAGGTATTACAGAAGGCACTTTCATAGGCTTTCCTGTAGATTTGTCTATAGCCACAAATGTAAAATAGGCATGATTGGATTGCCTTGGGTTTGCCCCGGTTATTTCTGCTGCCGAAACCTCGACATAGATCTCAACTGATGTGTTAAAAGCTCTTGTGACTGTGGCAGTAAGTGTAATGACATCCCCCAATTTTATCGGCTCATGAAAGGATATATGGTCAACCGATGCGGTAGCCACTTGGGAACCACAATGCCTGGCAGCACATACTGCACATGCTATGTCCATCCATCTCATAAGATACCCGCCCATCAGATTGCCCATAGGATTGGTATCATTGGGCATGATCATTTCTGTCATTACGGTTTTGGATTGACTTACCAGTTTGCCTTCAAGAGAATTGGATTGCATATACTTAATAATTTATTCTGTCTGCAAAAACAGAAAATTGGACTTAAAGTTCTTTTAGATTACATTAAAATATTTTGTCTGTACCAAGTTAAAAAAAATAATTTTTAAATATTTTATTAATTATTTTGCCTTTTAAATTCAAAGAATAAATATATTTACGCACATTATTTTTATTGTCAAAATAAAGCCAGTATTAAATGACCAACGACACAAATTTTAGGGATAAAAAATTATTCATAATTTTATTTGGATTTATTATGGCACTTGCGATCAGTACTTTTATGATCAGCTGTGCTGATGATAAGGTTTCAGGTAGTGATATTTCATTTAATACACACATCCGCCCCATTCTATCGGACAAATGCTTCAAATGCCATGGTCCGGATGCCAATAAGCGTAAATCAGGTTATAGATTAGATACTGAAGAAGGAGCTTTTGCTGCGTTGAAGGACCATAAAGACAAGTTTGGAATTGTGGCGGGTCACCCAGAGAAATCAGATGTGTATCTGCGCATCACTTCACAAGATCCGGATTATATGATGCCTCCACCTGAGTCAAATCTTTCGCTTACTAAGGATGAAATCACATTAATAGAAAAATGGATCAAAAAAGGCGCAGTATATCAAAAACATTGGGCATTTATTCCATTAAAAGAAATACCTGTACCGAATACTAAAGATAGATGGGCAAGCAACGAAATAGACCACTTTATACTTCAAAAATTGGATGATATTGGAATGGAGCCATCCGATGTAAAATATGATGCAACCTTGCTCAAGCGCATGATGCATGACATTACCGGACTTCCACCAACTTTGTCTCAACAAGATGAATTTGCAAAAAAGTCTGACTCAGAATCTTACGAAAAGCTACTGGATAAGGCTTTGGAAAGTCCACAATACGGGGAGAAGATGGCGATATTCTGGATGGATGTAGCTAGGTATGCAGATAGTCACGGCTATCAGGATGATGGTCTGCGTACGATGTGGCCTTGGCGTGATTGGGTGATTCATGCCTTCAATAGTAATTATGATTACAAAAAATTTGTCACTTGGCAGCTTGCCGGTGATCTTTTGCCAGATAAAAATAAAGAAACCATCCTTGCTACAGGATTTAATAGAAATCATAAGATCACACAAGAAGGCGGTGTCATCGACGAAGAGTACCGTATAGAGTATGTCACTGACCGTACCAATACTTTTGGAAAGGGTTTATTGGCCATGACTTTTGAATGTGCCAAGTGTCATGACCACAAATATGACCCTATTTCGCAAAAAGATTATTTTTCCACCTTTGCTTTTTTCAATCAGATAGACGAAAAAGGCTTGGTTGGTGATATTTCATTGGCATCTTTGGCTGATCCGCCTTATATGACGATAACAAAAGAAGATCGTGATGGTATCCTGAGTTTTATCAGCAAGCTGGATACCGGTATGGTCAATGTCATGATCATGAAAGATAGTCTAGGTATCAGGCAGACAAAACTATTGGACAGAGGCATGTATGACAGGCCATCGGAAGTTGTCTCTCACGGCACTCCTCAAGCCATCTTGAAGTATGATCCCCAAAAATTTGAACCCAGCAGATTGGGATTGACTAAATGGATGTTTGACCCAAAAAATCCACTGACATCCCGGGTGTTTGTCAACTTTATCTGGCAGGAATTCTTTGGAAAAGGCATCGTAAAGACATCAGGGGATTTCGGTTTGCAGGGTGACTTACCTTCACATCCTGAGCTCCTGGATTGGTTGGCTTATGATTTTATGTCACATGGATGGGATATCAAGAGATTGATCAAGCAGATAGCTATGTCTTCCACTTATAAACAATCTTCTAATGTTGCTAAGGAGCATATCAATAAAGATCCTGAAAATGTATTTTTGGCACGTGGGCCAAGGTTAAAATTGTCAGCAGAATTGCTCAAAGATCATATTCTGGCATCAAGTGACCTTTTAAATCACATAATCGGAGGTCCGAGTATAAAACCTTATCAACCCAAAGGCTTATGGGAAAGCGCCACTTCCGGCAGAGGTCAGCTTGCATCTTATGTAGAAGATCAGGGCGACAAAAGGTATCGACGTGGACTATACCATTTTATAAAACGGACTGTTCCACCACCTTCAATGCTCATCTTCGATGCATCCAACAGAGATCAGTGTGAGGTCAAAAGGTCTTCAACCAATACGCCACTGCAATCCTTGGTGCTCATGAATGATTATCAGGTACTGGAGGCTGCCAGAAACCTTGCCATCAAAACGCAAAACGACAAAACGGATACAGATACTAAATTGGGCACCTTGTTTAGAAAAATCCTATGCAGAACACCGAAAAGTAATGAATTGCAAAAGATCAGAGCATATCATCAGACGACACTTGCAGCTATGAATGACAAAAAAGCCAACAACATCTTGTCTTTCGGAGACTTTAAAACACAACCGGAAGTAGATATAAAAGGTGCTGCCGCCATGATGCAGACCGTTCAGCTATTATTTAATCTCGAAGAAACATCCACCAGATGAGTAATCCATTTTTTGAACACAGACTGAATATCAACCGAAGACATTTTCTGAGTAAGATGAGTGTGGGCTTGGGTAGTGTGGCTTTAGGCTCTTTGCTGATCAAAGACTTATTTAAGGATTCTGCCAATGCTACTGAAGGTATCATCAATGGTCTGCCGCACTTTGCACCCAGGGCCAAAAGAGTGATTTACCTTTTTCAAAATGGTGCACCTTCACAATTGGAGTCATTCGATTATAAACCCACACTCAATAAAATGTTTGGTCAGGATCTACCGGAATCCATCAGAAACGGGCAGCGCCTCACAGGCATGACTGCCAATCAGGATAAGTTCCCATTGGTAGGTTCCTATTTCCCATTCAAACAATATGGCAATGCGGGTACTTGGATCAGTGATCTTTTCCCTAATATCGCTAAAATTGCAGATGATATTTGTGTCATCAAGTCTATGCATACAGAAGCCATCAATCATGATCCTGCATTGACTTTCATGCAGACCGGAGCGCAACAAGGCAATCGTCCGAGTATGGGTGCATGGCTGAGTTACGGCTTGGGGTCAGAAAATCAGAATCTTCCTGCTTTTTGTGTATTGCTTTCCAAAGGCAAAGGAAATGGGCAAGGTGTATATTCCAAACTGTGGACCAATGGTTTTCTGGATAGCAAACATCAGGGCGTTCAATTCAGCAATAGCGAAGAAAGGGTTTTGTATCTCAATGATCAGGATGGTGTATCCCGCGCTGACAGAAGAAAGATGCTGGATAATCTCAATGAGCTCAATGCTATGAATTTAGAAGATACCGGCGATCCGGAAATCAAAACCAAAATCGAGCAATATGAGTTGGCTTATCGGATGCAGACCGCCGTACCGGAAATCACGGACATCACTAAAGAACCCGATTCCGTTATTAAGCTGTATGGACCCGATTGTCTGGTCCCGGGTTCATATGCCAGTAATTGTCTCTTGGCAAGAAAACTCTCAGAATCAGGCGTGCGTTTTGTTCAGATCTATCATCAGGGATGGGATCAACACTCCAATTTAGTAGGTGAGATGCCGGCACAAGCCATGGATGTAGATCGGGCATCGGCTGCTTTGGTCCAGGATTTGAAGCAAAGGGGATTACTCGACGAAACCCTGGTCATCTGGGGAGGAGAATTTGGGCGAACCAATTACTGTCAGGGACCACTTTCATCAGATACTTATGGCAGAGATCATCATCCTCGGGCTTATAGTATATGGATGGCCGGTGGAGGCGTAAAACCAGGAATGGTATATGGCGAAACAGACGAATTTGGCTACAATATCATTGAGAATCCGATGCACATCAATGATTTTCATGCTACGGTATTGAATCTTTTAGGACTCGATCATGAAAAATTGATATATAAACATCTTGGGAGGAGATACAAACTAACGGATGTGGCAGGTCATGTTGTAAAAGATATTTTAGTGTGATGCAGCAGATCAAAAACATTCTTACTACCGCTAATTTTGCGCTGGCGATTCTTGCCACAATTATTTGGGGCTTTGATGCATTTGTCGGAGTGCCGGAAATATTGAAGGTCGCTGGAAGGATGCATCCGTTGATGTTGCATTTGCCTATTGGCATGTTTGTGATATATTTACTTTTATATTTGCTTAAGAATAGTTTTTCTGCGCCGGATTTTGATCGGGTATTGGATTTTATACTATTAGTCACTGGTTTTTTTGCTTTTATTACAGCTATTTCGGGATCATTGCTTTCACATGAGCCGGCAGCATATGATATTTCCGAGCTGGCTTTCCATCGCAATACAGGGTTTGGATTTGCCATGGGTGTTTATCTCTTGTACACTATTGGGAGCAAGTTCACCGCATTAGGCAAAGTTTTACTTGCTATCAATACCATCCTACTTATTATAGCCGGACACAAAGGTGCCGAAATCACTCATGGCAAATCGTTTTTATTTCCCAAAAGCGACAGTGATGATATTGCCGTAGACAGTAACACTACAGTATTTACTTCATTGGTAGAGCCTATTTTGGAAAAGAAATGCTATAATTGTCATAATGAAGAAAAAACCAAAGGTGAACTCATCATGACAGACTCAGTATCCATGATGAAAGGTGGAGAGTCAGGTCGTATCCTGATACCAGGTAATGCTGACAGCAGTTTTATGGTTCAGAGTTTTTTGTTGCCCATAGAAGATGAAAAACATATGCCACCTGACGGTAAACCGCAACTTACAGCTCAGGAAAAAGAGATATTGATCGCCTGGATCAATGCCGGAGCTTCTTACTCAAAGACCGCAAACGCTTATGTAGCAGAAGAACCACTCAGAAAATTGTACGAAGCAAAAGTAAAAACAAAAAAAGATAAGATTTATACTTTTTCTGATTTGGACAGCAAAACATTGGCTTCTTTTAATACCCACTATATGTCGGTGAGACCATTGAATGCAGGAAGTCCTGCGGTAAAGGCATCATTGTTTTTGGCATCAGCTTACTCACCGGAGCATCTTAAAACACTACTTAAAGCAAAACAACAACTCATCCATCTTCACTTGGCAGATATGCCTGTGACTGATGCTGATCTTGAATCTGTTTCGCAATTTACAGTTTTGGAAAAACTTATTCTCAATGGTACAAAAATCACTGATCAAGGTGTACTCAAGCTGGCGTCTTTGGGCCATTTGGAAGATCTTTCATTGGCCAATACAAATGTCACCAAAGCTATAGAGCCGCTATTCGGGAATATTAAGACATTGAAGCAAATCTTTATTTCAGACACTAAAATTCCCGATCAAACAGTAAGTGAATGGCAAAAAAAATATCCCGCTATCACTTTCAATAAATTAGCAAGTGAAGATTTGAAAATCAAATTGTCACCTCCATTAATGATCAATGAAAGCTACTTAGTGAAATCGAGTGAAGAGATTGAATTAAAACACTACATCAAAGGAACGCAGATCAAATATACACTCGATGGCACAGAACCTGATTCATTGAATGGAGCGGAATACACAAAACCATTTACCATCCGATCATCTACAGATGTCAAAGCTGTGGCGGTCAAGGATGGTTGGTTTGCAAGTGATGTGGTGACGTTTTCACTTTTTGAAAGTGGTGCTACACCTGACAAGAGTACCTTGCTAAGCCAGGCAAATGCGCAGTACAAAGGTGAAGGTGCCCTTACATTTATCAACGGAAAGAGAGCACCTATCATGAATCTCCCTGATCCCAACTGGATTGCATTCAGAGAAAATCCTTTTTCAGCCATTTTTGAATATGAGAATTCAATAGCCTTAACTAAGATATCTTTTTGCTATGGACTCCAGGTTCCACAGTATGTATTCCCGCCTGTTGCTGTAAGTGTTTTCGGAAGTAATGATAAGAAGGAGTTTCAAATTTTATCCAGTCAAAAAATATCTCCGCTCAACAAAAACAGGAAAGATCAGGTCAAGTCTGAAGTCATCCATATACCACTGAAAGGTCAGTCATACAAATACTACAAGATAGAAGCTCAAAATCTTCCGCGCATACCGGACTGGCATCCCGGTAAAGGAGAAAAAGGATGGTTGTTTATTGATGAGATCTTTTTTTATGATAAGTGAGAAGAGATGAAGAACAAAATTCTTCTACATGTCAATTTTATCATTCATTTTACTTAATAGATCATTTCCAATAAACTCCATTATGGTTTCAATATCTTCAGTACTTAATCCATTATTATAAGTAAAATATAATGATAGTTTTCCGTTATTAGATATAAATTGAATTCTGTTAGTAAAAAAGTTAAATGTATATATTTCAGATTTAATTTTAGAAGAGAATTGATTTTTTCCAATAGTTATATCAAGTATTATGTAAAAATAAAATGAGTCAACAGCTACTCTAAAATCTCTAATTTTTTCACTCAAATAATATTCTGACCTTTTGGTATGATTAAAGTAATTGGGTATTAATTCAAGCGGGTTAACAATTGATTCTTCATGATCCTTTATAAAGTAGTGTATTTTTCTTTCATTGTAAAATTTATCAAATTCTAAAAGCACTTTTTCAAGTTCGATAAACAAATCTTTGATAGAACCATTCATAAGATTATCGACTGCTTTTATTGAATATTTTCCGGATACATCACTGATTATTTCATTCTTTTTAGTAAGCAAATCTATTTTTTTCTTGAAATCACCTTTTTCGTCAATGCTTTCACCTTTAGCCGCCATCAATGATATCTCTAGGCTCCAAATTAGTTGATCAGCAATGAAATCCACAAATGCATCCATTTTGCCTATATCTGCCAATCGCAGCGCATTAAGATATTTTTGCTTATCTAAAGATTTTATTACAACAGGAGGAAATCCATTCCTAATAAAAATATAATTCATTAATAATCTGGAAATCCTTCCGTTACCATCATCAAAAGGGTGAATCAGCACAAATTCGTGATGAAATTCCGATGCTAATTCTAAAGGATGAATTATTGAATTGTTGTTAGTGTACCAATCTAATAAATCTTTCATTTTTGCGGGCACTTCGATGGGCTCCGCATAATGAAATACTTCTCCATTTTGGAGTCTGACGGAATTAGGAGTATCTTTATATTCACCCACTTTTATCATTTTTCTTGAAGGTTGTCCGTCGTTAGTCTGAGCATCTTTCCAAAAATCCTTTACAAGAATCAATCTATTGAGTTCCCTGATGTCTCCCTGTGTCAATGCTCTTGAAAAATCCAAAGCCCATTGTTTTACAACTTCAAATGCAATATCATGTGCTTTCATTTCTTCAAGCTCTCTGAAAGTATAAGTAGTACCAGAAACGATATCTTTCAGTAACAAGGCTTTAGTATCCTGATACGTAATTGTATTTCCCTCAAGGTGATTAGAATTGTAATTAAATTCTAAACGAAATTTTTCATCTAATCGATTTTGATCCTTTGGAGACATTGCAAAAGATAAACATTCCTTTTTCAGTATATCTATTTTTGTGAATTTAAGATTCAAAATTTACTAATATGTTAATGAAACAATTTCTCTAAACTATTCAAACAAGTATTATCTTTGTTTAATTTTGCAAATATAATACCTTTAAAGAATATTTTTAAATAAGTACCTTTGTAACAGTTAATTACCCATGCACAGAAGAACCTTCCTTTCTCAAACTGCCACATTATGTGCCGCTTTACCATTCATATCACCATTAGATATGTCAAAACCCATTTTCGGCCACAATGAGAAAAAATATACCTGGGATAAAAACTGGTTGTATGGCAATGCAAACTTACCCAAAGTCAAAGACTGCCATGAAATGGTCTTTACAGGAGATAAGGATATCATCTTACTAACCAATGATACCCGAAACAATTTCATCAGAATGTCCAAAAGTGGAAAAATAAAGGCACATTATGGCAATGAGTTTCCAGGTGGTCATGGATTGACAATTGGCGGGGTCAAAGGAGATGAATTTTTATTGGTCACGGATACAGATAGACATCAATTTTTCAAAACGACCCTGGATGGAAAGATCATAAAGACATGGAATTATCCACGGGAATCTGAAAAATATCAAAATGAAAGCGAATTCGTCCCTACAGAAACAGCTGTCACTTCAAACGGAGAAATATACGTAGCAGATGGATATGGAGCGCAGTATATCTCACATTATGACAAGGATGGGAAGTTAAAAAATGTATTCGGCGGTCGTGGACTTGCAGAAAAACATCTGGACAATGCGCACGGTATATGCATCGATACCAGAAATAGTACTCCTACCTTGATCATCACTGACAGAAACCGATGTTGCTTCAAAAGATTCAGTATAGACGGCAAGTATTTAGAAACCATCTCATTGCCCGGAGCGAATGTCTGCAGACCGGTGATCAAAGGAGATTATTTATATGCAGCGGTATTGACTTCGGGCAGCACAGGCAATGCAGAGACAGGTTTTGTGATCATTTTGGATAAGGACAATAAACTGATTTCTGCTCCGGGTGGTTCTACTCCAGCCTATGATGGAAAAATGTGCAAAGAAAGTTATCAGACAGTTCAACTTTTCAAGCATCCGCATGATGTGTTGGTGGATGATGAAGGCAGTCTTTACGTATGTCAATGGAACAGTGGACAGGTCTTACCGTATAAATTTACACCTTATGTTTAAAGTAATACATTGGATATTTTTATGTGGTCTGGCTTGTAGTGGTTTTGCTCAACCACTTCAACTCAGTCAACCCAAAACCAATATTCATATGGCTATGGTTAGCAAGGATAACCCACAAAACTTGATATTGGATTTCAGAATGGTCAACACTGATATTAGATTTACTCAAGATGGGGCAGAACCTACCATAAAAAGTAAACGTTATAGAAAACCTATTAAAGTGAGCAAACCTACGATAATAAAGGCCAAAGTTTTTCATAAGGATTTTGCTTCATCAGAAACAATCACAGCGACTTTTGTAGATCGTGGAAAAAAGATTTTGAGCTACAATATATCAGATCCCAATCCCAAGTATACTGGGGAAGGTAATAAAACTATGTTTGATGGTCAGTTTGGCGATATGTCTTATTCCAACAGGTACTTAGGATATGACAAAGGACCCATAGAAATGGTCATAAAGCCAGAAGTAAATGAGAATATTTCAACTATCCACTTCTCAAATTTAATAAACCAAGGAGCCTGGATTTTTGGGCCATCCAAAATTTCAGTATATGATGAAAACCATAATTTGCTTGTACAAAATATTTTTAATGACACTACACAAAAAAGTGTCTCCAATCATATGAAATATACTTTGAAATTTAACAAAAATAAATACGGTCAATTAAAACTGGTCATTGATCCTTTGGCGTCTATCCCGGACTGGCATGATGGACGTGGGTTGCCTGCCTGGTTTTTTGTGGATGAAGTCTGGGTGGAGTGAGGTATAGTTAAAAATCATTTACTGTTTGATTTAAATGAAGGAGTATTCTTAAGTAATTTATCAATTTCACTGGTTATAAAATCTACTCTCTGAACCACTTGACATCGGCATAAAAAGTGCCTAAGGGTAGGAGTGAGGCTACAAAAGCTGCCATCATTTTCCATCGACTCCATTTGTATTGAAAGCCAACCTGCGCCAAGAGACTTACATAAATTATAAAAAGTACTCCATGAGCCATACCTACTACATAGTTGGGTTTCGGCATGCCGCATTGATATTTGAGCACCATCGTGACACCGAGTAATAAGTAAGAACATCCTTCTACAAAAGCCACCAAACGAAACCTGCCCAATGAAGAAGATAACAAAGCTACAGACATGCGTATAAATTTTTTAACTCCAATATGTACAAAAAATGGGTGTAAAAGTTTTGGGGGTGTGTTTTATTGTCACTCTACCTACCTTCCAAGGTTTGCAATCGGACTTGAATAAGCCGCTTTATTAGATAAAATTTACATTTAAATCATGGTAGAACTTATCATTTTATGAGTTTTTTATGATTAAAAAATTTAAAAAATTTACCTTTGTTTATTATGTCCTCCATTTGTATGTATACTAAAATTAAAAACCAAAATTGGTTCCTAAACTATGCAAAAACTTAGAGAATTCAAATTTAGAGCAGGTATTTTGATGCGCCTTATGGCTACAATACTGCTTATTTACACAGTTTGCAGGCTTGGTTTTATTGTCTACAACAAACCGGATCTTGCTATAGATGATTTTAGGACATTTTTTATTGTCATGATCTATGGTTTGCGGTTTGACGTATCTGCTATTTTCCTTGTCAATATCTTATTTGTATTAATGCTGATGCTACCTTTAAAAGTATTGGCGTTAAAATCTTTTCAGTCTATCTTCAAGTATTTATTTTTGGGAATTAACATATTTTTTATACTCATCAATAGCGTTGATATAGTTTATTTCCCGTTTTCTCAAAAAAGAATGCAATCAGACGCATTTCTATTTGTTACAGGGGATAAAGGAAGCGAATTATTCGATCTATTACCTACATTTTTGATGGAGTATTCACCTGTCTGGCTCGCATTTGGTCTGTTTATATATGTTTTTATCAGGATCAGTTGCAAGGAATTTCAAAAACTAAGTTCTCAACCACAAGATATCAGACTTTCTTATACATCGGCTGTGTTTCCTCTGATGACGACCTGCATATTTGTGATAGGGGCACGTGGTGGTTTTCAGCTTAGACCTATAGGTGTCATCCAAGCATCAGAAGTAGCAGGGGCAGTAAATAGTCATGTTGTATTGAACAGTCCGTTCTCTGTTTTACAGACATTAGACAAAGGATCACTCACTGATGTGCAGTATTATAAATTGGAAGACATTAAAGATTGTCAATCAGGAGTACATATAGCATCAGGTCAGGATACTTTGATGAATAAGCCCAATATAGTCATCATCATAGTCGAGAGCTTATCAAAATCATATTTGAAATACTTTGGTGGTGCTGTCGAGACTCCTTTTTTGGATTCACTGATGAAAAATGGTATGGTCTTTACCAATGCTTTTGCCAATGCAAAGGAATCGGTTACCGGAGTACCTGCTGTACTTGCATCAGTGCCTGCAATGATGGAAGACCCATACATTTTTTCGCGATACTCCTCCCATAAAATCAACAGTTTGGCTTCGATATTAAAAATTGAAGGATACACTTCTGCATTTTTCCATGCCGGGATGACGGGTACCATGGGTTTCAGTTCATTCTGTTCCAGTACTGGCTTTGATAAGTATTATGGAAAAGAAGATTATCCGGATCCAAAGGATTTTGATGGTACCTGGGGTATTTGGGATCATAAATTTTTTCCTTTTATGGCAAACAAACTATCAACCATCTCTCCACCCTTTGTAGCAGCCGTATTGACCATGAATCCGCACTCTCCTTTTAAACTTCCTTCCGAACTGAAAGAACAATTTGCCACATCAGGACATCCGGTAAAAGCTTTGCTCAAGTATGAAGATGCAGCTTTATTGGAGTTCTTTGAGTCAATCAATAAAAAGGATTGGTATCAAAATACGATTTTTGTTATCACTGGTGATCACACAGGTCCCAATATAAAGAAAGGAAGTAAAATGGATGACTTTCGAATACCCATCATATTTTATAGTCCCAAAGGTGACTTCAAAGGTGTGTCTGATAGCGTTGCTGCCCAAATAGACATTATGCCTACTCTTCTCAATTATGTAAAGACAACAACTTCCTATTTTTCATTGGGTAGAGATCTTTTTTCTACCAGGTGTAGTGGGAAATCAATCGCATATCACGGTGGTATCTATCACTTCATGGATCAGCAGTATTATCTTCAATATAACGGAGAAAATATAGTTGGAATATACAACTGGCAAGCTGACCAATTACAGAAAAACAATTTAAAAGATAAAGGTGGAATAAAAGCAGCAATAGCCCATTCTGAAGAAAATATGCTCAAAGCAATCCAGATATTTAATAATAGGATGATAAACGACAAGTTTTATATTGGAGCATCAAAGGATATAACACAATGATCTATTCTGTGGTTTTGGGTAGGTTAGAAGACACAAGTTGCAACTTGCGCTGTCGAAGGGTTGATCCTGGGTACGATCATAGGAGAGCTATCTATTTAGCTTGACAGCCTCTTCAGAGCTTGCCACGATTTGCGTGGGAATGAGCCTGCCTGCCTACGTAGTCAGGCAGGGGTTGCGGGCAGTTTAAACAATTTCAGTGCAAAAAAGGTATACACCCGATATTATTGATATTGATAAGGCAATAAGCTAAAAATGAATAAAAGTCAAAACCCGGCTCGTCTTTCGACATAACCGGGTTTTGACACTATTTTATATATTTAGATAATATCAAACTATCATGAGTACAGGATTTTCCAACATAGATTTTAAAGTCTGAAGAAACTGAGCTGCAGTAGCCCCATCCACTACTCTGTGATCACAAGACAAAGTCACTTTCATCATATTACCTATGACTATCTGATCATTTTTTACTATTGGTTTTTTTATAATGGAACCTACAGCAAGAATACATGCGTCAGGTGGATTTATGATGGCTGTAAATTCTTCAATGTCAAACATCCCTAAGTTAGAAATTGTGAAAGTATTTCCTTGCATTTCTTGTGGGGTTAGTTTTTTAGTTTTGGCTTTACCGGCCAGCTCCTTTACTTCCTGATTTATTTGCGACATCGATTTGAAGTCTGCATGATTTATAACAGGGACAAGTAAACCTTCTTCTACAGCTACTGCCACACCAATATTGATGTCTTTGTGATAAGTAATTTTATCTCCAAACCAAGATGAGTTGATAGGTGGATGCTTGCGAAGAGCGGCAGCACTGGCTTTAATTACAAAATCATTATATGAAATTTTGACCGGTGCCGATACATTGATAGCTGTTCTTGCATCCACCGCATTATCCATGTTTATCTCGACAGTAAGATAAAAGTGAGGTGCTGTAAACTTGCTTTCACCCAATCTCCTAGCAATAGTTTTTCTCATTTGTGTCACAGGAACATCGCCGTACGCAAAAGCACTTGCTGGTGCGACATATTGCTGAGACTGCTGGACAGGTGCTGCTTGTATCTGTGGTTTATTTGCAAGAAAATTTTCTACGTCTTTTTTGATAATACGCCCTTGATCTCCGCTTCCCTGGATTTGATTTATGGGTAAACCTGCATCTGCTGCAAGATTTTTTGCAAGAGGTGATGCCTTTACTCTATTTGATGTCTCCATTATTGCAGGTGACTCTTCGACTTTTGTAATGATCGTTACAACTTCAGCTGGTGTTTCAACAGATGATGCCTGTTGCGGAATTTTGATTTCTGGTGGTCCTGCTGGTTTTTTTTCATCTTGAGCTACTTTTGACTCTCCCAATAAATGTTTGAATTCTTCACCTTCTTTGCCAATAATGGCAATAATACCATCAACTACAACTGGACCCGAAGGTACACCGATATATAATAAAACACCGTCAAAGAAACTTTCCAGCTCCATTGTCGCCTTGTCAGTTTCAACTTCTGCAAGAACATCTCCGGCTTTTACCTTGTCACCTTCTTTTTTTAGCCATGCTACGATATTGCCCTCTTCCATTGTATCACTTAAGCGGGGCATTCTTATAATTTCTGCCATTTTTAATATATCTGATTTTGAAGGCCAAATTTAGGTAAAGATTTGATGTATTAAGTAATAAATAGTCTTAAAATAATATTTATGTCTCAACAATGGATTTTTACTTTTTAAGAATTTTGGACTTTTAATGGTGAACTTTTCGATTCATGTCAGGCAAGCTCGGTTTTATTATTTGTTCAATCGATGCCAAATATTAAATTTAGTTTTCTGCTGTGTTTTACTTTTCAATGTACCTTTCAAGCTCAATCGTTCTTTCAATTTTTAAATGACTTGGCAAAAATAATTATTCGTAATTAAAAAGATAATAATGCTTTTGCAAAATAGGAATGTATGAATTTTAGTTATAGTGTTGTTATATTTACATTTGTGAAAAATAATATAGATTATGTTAGATGATTTAATGGGAAATCTGGAAAAACAACAGGCTGAAATTCAAAAGAAGCTTTCAGCCATTGTTATTGAAGTCAAACAGGAAGGGCTTACTATTACTGGCAATGCAGCAAAACAAGTGACTAATGTGATGATAAGCAAGGAATTAATAGGTTCCCAAGATATGGAGATGATAGAAGATTTGCTGGTTACATCGATCAACAGATTTATAGAAGATGCCCAAAAGGCTGAAGCTAATGAAACTCAAAGTATGATGAGTGAAATGTTACCGCCGGGATTTGGCGATTTGTTTAAATAAAAATTTTGTGGCATTTTGGAACGGAGCTTTAAAAAGTTGAAATTTTTACTTTTTTGTTTTATTGGTCTTACATGTACAGGACAAGTCAATCACTTTAGTTTTAGGTTTGATGATTGTACATATGAAGATGAATCAACAAGAATTCCTGGACTTACACCTGGAGGTAACCCTACTTGTGTGTGCGGATTAGGGGTAAAAGCTATGTCATTAAATGGAGTGAATGATTTTCTGAAATTCAGTCCACAAGTCAATCCGCTTTTTGATACAGATTTTACATTTGATTTTTATTTCTATATAGAAGATCAGATAGGCGAATCTGATATATTTAGTCTAAGAAATGGTTGTACAAATCTTGATTCATTATGGGCTTTAAGGTATATCCATGCGAGTAATGAGATCCTATTTGAAATGGGTAGCAATGTGAGTAATTACTATTCAGTAAAAAAATCTGTTTCAAAAGAAGTATGCTGGCATAGATTTACTTTATTAAAATTTGGTTTGACGTATTTGGTATACATAGACAATCAGCTGATTAGTAATATATTGGCAAGAGAAAACATTGTTTTTTCCAGAAATGCCAGGATGTCAGTGGGAGACAGTCCCTGCAATATAGTGAATAATGTACGCAGATTTAAAGGTGTGGTTGATGAAATTACTCTGTATAACAGGGCTCTTTCAGATCTGGAGTTGAAGAGTATATATAAATATCCGGATCAGATTGTGACTCCAAACAGCACCATATTCAAAGGACAAACTATTCAGTTAGAAGTAGGCGAATCATGTTCAAATCGGGTGAATTGGAGTCCGGGGTCTTCTTTAGACGCTTCGGATGAGTTGGACCCAATAGCTTCCCCTCAAAAAACCACCACATATACTGTGACATTAGATAATGGTACATGTATCAGTAAAGATTCTGTTACTATTTTTGTAGCTGATAAAGATAAACTGGATTGTGATAAACTATTGCTACCCAAGGCTTTTACGCCAAATAATGATGGATTGAATGAAACATTTGGGATCAGTAATGTATTTATCATTGACCAAATGGAGTCCTTTGAAATATTTGACCGCTGGGGTGCGAAGGTATGGGAAACCACTCAGCTAGAAGAAAAATGGGACGGAACATTCAAAGGTCAGCTACTTTCAAATGGCATGTACTTGTATAAGATAAAGTATACCTGTGGAGGAGAGCAAAAAATCAATATTAATAATTTTAATCTGCTAAGGTAATACTTGATATTATTTGTTCTAGTTCGCTGACTATCATAGCTGTTGCTCCCCACATTTTTTTGTCACATACATTATAGTAAGGGGTGTCAGGTAAGGTGATGTTTCTTATCTCGATGTCTGTTTTCCCTTTATTCTTTTCTTTCATAAGGTGCGACAACGGCAATTCGATGATATTACTTACTTCGGAGATCTGCGGCTTGAAGTCAGGATATTCAGATGTAAAGCCTACAAATGGGTGTACTAAAAAATTGCTCACATAAACGTACAAAGGTGTCAATCCGCCGAGAATTCCAATATTGTCAGGAGGAACCCCAATTTCTTCGTAAGTTTCTCTAAGTGCACAATCTTCGAAAGAATAGTCATTTTCATCAAATTTACCACCAGGAAAACTTATTTGTCCGGCATGTTTATCTTCCGGATGCTGGCTTGACCTTTCTATAAAGCAAATATGCCATTCATCATCTTTTGGAAACAGAAGAGCCAAAACGCATGCAACTTTATGATCGGGGGCGACAACTCTGTATTTTTCGCTGCCTACAGGTGCCATCATATTTTGATATTGTTCACCAGGCAGATCGTTATACAACCTTTTTTCGAGTCTATGTATAAAGTTGACATCCATAGAGTTATGAATGTTTAGGAGGGAAAAAGTAAAAGAAGATAAGGATTATTTTGTGTGTATAACATATTGTATTTTTTTTGATAATAACTAGAAATGAACTTCATTGCAATATGTGATACAAGTGTTTCTATTAGAAGAATCGGGTTGGTCGTCCCTTTAGGGAATGATGGTAGCGAAGAGCAATGGGTCTTCCCTTCAAGAAATGACGGTAATGAAAAGCATAAACAATTTTTGTGCAATATGATATACACACGATTATTTTGGTCCATTGGCTTTTACAATATAATTTTCTAATGCCTTGGTCATGGATGGAGCTTCGGGTGATGGTGCTTTTATATTGACAAAAAGTCCCTTTTCTTCAGCTACCTTAAGTGTAGTATTTCCAAAAACGGCAATTCTCGTTTTGTTTTGTTGAAATTCGGGAAAGTTCTCGAACAGTGATTCTATACCTTGTGGGCTGAAAAATGCTAATACATCGTAATACACATCACTCAGATCGGAAAGGTCAGCAGAGACAGTGTTGTACATCACTATTTGAGTATGGTTGATTCCAAGTTTTTCAAGATAATTCACTATCTCTGTTGAACCAAGATTAGAACAGGGGAGAAGAAATTTTTCATTTTTATATTTATTAAAATAATGAGTAAGATCTTCAGCTATCCTTTTACCGACAAAAACTTTCCTTTTTCTGTATAATATAAACTTTTGGAGGTAATTTGCAATGGCTTCGGTAAGACAAAAATATCTTGTTTCCTGACTTATTCTTGCCCTGGTTTCTTCTGCAAGTCTGAAAAAATTGTCAATGGCTCCCTTACTATTAAAAATAATACATGGAAACTCACCAAGATTTATCCTGTTTTTGCGAAATTCCTTTTCTGTAACAGGAGCTACTTGTATGAAGGGTCTCCAGTCTATCTTTAGATTCCACTTTTGCTCCATTTCATAATAAGGAGATTTGTCTTCAGGTTTGGGTTGGGATATCAGGAGTGATTTTACAGGACCGTACTTTTCTTCGTATTTTGCCACTGTTTGTGACGCTGAACTTTTATTTGCCATTTAACTCCAAATAAGTTTACTCAACAATTTTTATACCAGAACTATCTTACTTTCTGCAAAAATTATTCCAGAAAATCTGAAATTGTTTTCCACAGAATTAACATAGGAACAATTTCGAAAGCGCAAAGGTAAATAATTATTTGGAAAAATCTCTCAATAAAGTATTCAGATATAATAAAAACGCCTCTGAACGTTCTGAGTAAATACAGGAATGCTAATAGAAATATAGTGAAAATAAGCACATAGTACCTGTATTCGACAGGACCTAAGGCCAAAAATAAATTGATTGGAATTAGAATGAAACCTATAAAATGGTTAAATACCATCACTGTAAAACTGAATATTCCTGAAGGTTTTGAAACAGGAAATACTATTCCCGTAAAAAAAAGACTGGTATGTCTGATCAAATATACAGCAAAAACTCCTGCCATAATAAGACCGTAAGTAACTATTCCTGATGGTCCTCCATAATGTGTAGCAAATAAGTATAAAAAAGCAGAAAAGTTAATTACAAATATTAGATACAGGATAAAAGTAGATGGCCGATATAAATCTTCCCGATAATACAGTTTTAAGATATTTTCATTGATCAGAGATTTGGATATCAAGTTTAGAATCTTCCTGCTGGAACCCAAAACGACAGCAAGTAAAGCGCACCCAAGTATCAGGAAGAAGAATAGAAATCTGGTTGAACCTTTTGTACTTTCGGAAATCGTCTTAATATCTGTGGTTTTTTTATCTAAAATGGACTTTCTGATAGGCACATGATCTACTTCAAACGGATTGGACTTTGAGCTGGTAGAAGATGAAGGACTTACTAAGCTATTGCTGTCCGATGATGAGGATATTGTATCAGTTGGAATTTTTGCTTGAACTTTCGTAAAAGTATCCCTTACAAGAGTATCGCTGATCGGTATTTCCTTTAGCCTTGGCTTAATTTCAAACGGATTTGACCTCGTTTGCGCAGCCACATCATAATGAAGTGATATAAATACCACAAAAACAATCCCCAAAAGGAATATAAATTTACTAAATTTCTGCATTACGGGTCAAATTTATGAATTTATCGCTAAACAAAATTCAATATTTCCATAATTATACTCAAAATAAATTGGTTTGCGAAATTTTAATTTATCAATTTTTTCATTTTGAGTATAATGGCGACAGAATTATTTGCAAAATAAACTCTCGTCGGTATAAGTAAACAAAAACCAAAATTTTATCAATCTGGGAAGAGATTTTGTGTTATCTGCAAATGGATGCACTAGTTGAAATGGTAACTATATTAAAAAAAAAATAAATATAGTGCTATCTTTGGGCTGAAGTATCATACAACAATGCCAAATACGCTAATAAGACGACTTGTTATTCTTGGAGGCTTATCCATTATTCTCATTATATTTGTTCAATCCTATTGGCTACTCAAAACATGGGACATCAAGGATAAAGAATTTGACCAATCTGTCAACATCGTTTTGCGAAATGTAGCTGAGCGAATGAGTAAATTTAATAAGACCATACTACCCAAGTCTGAAGTTGTCCAAAGAAGATCATCCAACTACTATGCTGTCAACATCAACAGTGGAATTGATGCAGGTCTTTTAGAGCAATATCTGCTTCAGGAAATGGCAAAACAGTCTTTAATTATTGATTTCGAATATGCCGTTTTTGACTGTACAACGGATGAATTGGTATATGGAAATTATTGCTCAGTCGAAAATACGGAAGATTCCAAATTGAAAAAAAATAAGAATTTACCTAAGTTTCAAAATCTTACATATTATTTTGTAGTCAGATTTCCGCAACGGGAAAACTTTCTTTTGGCCAATAGAAATATGGCTTTGACACTCACTTTATTATCTGTTTTGGCGATTGCTTTTTTTTTGTATAGTATGTGGATCATTCTTGAGCAAAAGAGACTTTCTGAATTGCAAAAGGATTTTATCAACAATATGACTCATGAATTTAAAACTCCGATATCATCCATTAAGATTGCTTCAGATTTTTTGGCCAATGACAAAACACTGCAAAGTGATGCCCGGCTTAGTAAATATGCTCAGATCATCAGAGAGCAAAATCAACGTCTGAATAATCAGGTAGAAAAAGTACTGAATATTGCCAGATTGGAAAAAGATAGTATTGAATTGAAAAAGGAAATATTTGAAGTCAATCAAACGTTAAATGAAATATTAATTAATGAATCATTAAAACTTAAACAAGGAAATATAACATTTGCCCCTTTGAAAAATGAAGTCTACATCAATGCTGATAAGCTCCATTTTGTAAATGTGGTGGCAAATATTATAGATAACGGAGTAAAATATAGTAAAGATGAACCGGTTGTTAATATTTTTTTAAACGAAGATGCAAAAGATGTGTTGTTACATATCAAAGACCACGGGATTGGAATCGATAAAGAAAATCAGAAAAAGTTATTTGATAAATTTTACAGAGTATCTACAGGAGATGTACACAATGTAAAAGGATTTGGATTAGGTTTGTATTACGTTAAAAATATATGTCTTGCCCATGGATGGCAAATCCAGGTGATATCAGAAACCGGATCAGGTACGGAGTTTATAATCAGAATGTCAAAATTATAAAAAGATGAACGAAAAACCCAAAATATTATATGTCGAAGATGACGAAACCTTAAGTTTTGTGACTAAAGACAATCTTGAAATCCATGGATATGCAGTAGATCATTGTCTGGATGGAGAAAGTGCCATCGAATCTTTTTTTAAGTCGACATATGATTTGTGTATTTTGGATGTGATGTTGCCTAAAATGGATGGATTTGCAGTAGCAGAAAAAATCAGGTCAACTGACCCTAATGTTCCTATTTTATTTCTTACAGCTAAGAGTATGAAAGAAGACAGGATTCAGGGTTTAAGGTTGGGAGCTGATGATTATATCACAAAACCATTTAGCATAGAGGAGCTGATTTTAAAAATTGAAGTATTTCTCAGGAGGAAATATGTATCTGTCTCCATCAATGATCAGTATAAAGTGGGCAATTATAGCTTTGACTACAGAAATCTTGTGTTGTCTTTGGATGGAGATAGCAGAAATCTTACGCAAAAGGAAGCTGACCTTCTGAAGATGCTCCTGGATCATAAAAACAATGTGGTAAAGAGGAGTCTGATTCTTGAAAAACTCTGGGGCGAAGACGATTATTTCCTAGGCAGAAGTATGGATGTTTTCATAAGCAGATTGCGTAAATATCTGTCAGGTGACCCAAAAATCAAATTGGACAATATACATGGAGTAGGATTTAAACTTGTGATTGAGTCCTGATCCGAATACGCTTAATTTACATTTTGTATCAATAAGATTAGGGACAATATGGCGGTCGCCTGTGCAATAGAATTGGCCAATACATCTCCCCATTTGACATCTTCTGTATCACCATCCTTGAGTTTCTCTTCTTTTTGCACTTTATATCCTACTTTAATTTCTGCCCCAGGCCCTACTTTGGGATACTTTTTGAAAAACAAAAACTGCTTAGCTTTAGTAACCTTGCCGGATGCATCTACTACCGTAATTTTATCCGCTTCTTTGGACAATCCTCCGGCATACTCATCGATGTAGTACTTGGCAGATTTACCACTGTTATAGGGTACTTGAATCTTACCTTGGCCAGTAATTTTTTCAGGATATATTTCGTAAGCCTTAGTCGCTCCGGTGATGGATACGATATTATTGATCTTAGGTATAAAAATTTCATCTCCTTCCTGCAAGATGATATTTTCAAATGATTTTGGATTTTTAATGGCTTTTTCCAAGTCTATGATGACAAACCCCACATTATCTTTTCCTCGTTGTAGTGTAGCGCCTTTTAGGAAAGCTTCATCCGTAGTGCCTCCGGCTTCTTTGATGATCGTAGATAACTTGGTATTATCACTCATCAAAGCATAGGTGCCGGGATACCTGACTTCACCAGTTAAAAACACATTTCTTTGAAGTTCAAATTCAGGCGCAGAACGCACAAAAATCTGATCAAAGGGCTCCAAATTAAATTGATCACTGCCGGATTTGATATTGAAGTTTTCATCGACTCTGAGATTGGCTGCAAGCACTCGGGTAGCCTTGTTTTCTTCAAAGTACAAACGATATACATCAATGCGATCCAATGCAGCTTCTCTTCGGAATCCTCCAGCAAGCAATAAGACATCTTTAAGTTGAAGAGAAGTATTATACAAAAATTCTCCAGGATTTCTTACCGCTCCCGCTACCTTAACAAAAGACTCATCTGTATAATTATTTTTGGAATAGAAGACGATTCTATCTTTTGGCGAAAGGGTAACATTGGCGGCAGAACCAGGATTTTTCAATGCCTCTTTTAAATTTACCGCAATGTACTCTACGGTTTTGGTATCCACAGTGCTATTTCTGAATATATATGCAAAGTCCTCAATCGCATCATCTCTCAAACCACCCGAAAGAAAAATCGCATCGGTCACTTTCATATTCTGAGCTGATCCTAAAGAAAATGTTACAGGATTTCTCACAGCACCTTCTACTTTGACCCCATTGGCATCTGCAAAAGACGTTTTGGACGAGATAATCAGTTCATCCCCTTTTTTGAGCATTAGATTACTTGCACTTCCCGGGTTCGCAAGGATATTGTCCAGATTGATAAATTCATATCGTACGGTCTTATAATCTTCATTAAACCTTTTTAAATAAGCGATACTGGTAATCGCATGGTCGGAGAGTTTGGCTTTTTTGAGCAGGTCAGAGAGCTTCTCATTGACTACCATGGCATATTTTCCAGGATTTTCTACAGCTCCCGTTACCGAAACTTCATTTTTGATCAGATCATTGATTTCCGATATCGTTATTTCATCACCATTTAATCAAGACAAACTTTTGATTGTTCTTTTCCATCTCGCTCCAGTTCAAATCAATGACGCGTACGGAGTCTGATTCTATCCTTTTGACTTGTATCGTACTTCGCAGGGCATTAGCTTTCAAACCACCTGCATATTTAATAAGTTCAGCCATACCTTCTTGCTCCAAAAGTTCGTACTGAAATGGCCGGTTGATAGCTCCTTTGACCACGACCAGTTTTTCGGCTACAGGTACATTGATAAAGTCATTTTCTGCTAGAAAAAACTCCTGACTGACCACCGGATTTTGCAAATATTGATACACATCGATGGTCTTTGGCTTTTTACCCGCTCTCAGTAATTGGATTTTACGCACACTACCTATATTGTTGGGTCCGCCTGCGGCTATCAGTGCATTAAATGCCGTATTGACTGCCGAAATATTGTAAGTTCCATTATTAAATACTTCTCCTACGATATTGACGTTGAGCGTTCTGGCAGTAGCCACGGTCAGTGCAAAATTTTCCTTTTGGAAATAGTAATAATTTCCTCAATCTGGATGCCATCAATTGTTCGGCAGCTTCTACCGTGAGTCCCGCAAGATAATACCTTGGAAGTCCTGTAGGTTGTATATAACCATCTTTTTGGATCTCCAAAGCAAAATTTTCTTGTGTAGGTCCCCAAATCGAAATAGCCACTTTATCCCCTGGTCCTAGTACATAAGCTTTGGTAGGCTTGGCGTCTTCCGAAGTTCTGAATAATTGTATGGACTTATCTCTGAATATATGCTGACCATAGGTTACTGCTTGTGGAAGTTTATCTTTGGAAGCTTCTTGGAGTTTTTCTGAAACCGCTTCTTCTATAGTAGCCCCATCTTTTACAGCCTTTTGGATATCTTTGGTTTGAACAGAAACTTTGGAGGGCTCGTCCACACTTCGCGTATCATCAATCTTGGACTGAGGTGGTGTCACATTGGTTCCGGCATTAGGAGCAGCTGGTTTTTCATTTGCCTTTTTTTCAGCATCGAGGATGGCCATGACTTCTTCGGCTGCTTTTTTTGCACGAGCCAACTCAACCGGGTTTTCAGGATTAACAGCGTCAGGATTAACTCCCTTTTTGATCATTTCCTGCTTAAAACGTTCAGCATCATATCCTCTCTTTTCCAACTCTGCTCTTGCGGCAGCCTCGTTGATGTTTTGGCTATGTGCCGTAATTGAAATAAAACTTAAAAATATAAAAAGTAAAAATCTATACATTGTATTCTGTTAATATCGTATTGTTCAAAATTCAAAACAAAATTTTAAACGCTTTACCCCGGCCGCCACAATACATTTGAGTAAAATCATCTTAATAACTATTTTGATTTCACTAAAACTAAATTATTTAACACAAATAATTCAAATTGGGCGAAAGCCACTTTTCTATCTCTTTAACGTCCATTTGCTTCCTTTTAGCATAATCTATGACCTGATCTTTTGAAATATTTCCTAATCCAAAGTATTTGGACTCAGGATGTCCGATATACCAGCCACTTACTGAAGCTGCAGGATACATCGCTTTACTTTCGGTCAGAAAGATACCCGTATGCTTTTCCGCATCCAAAATCTTCCATAATATATCCTTCTCCGTATGATCAGGACAAGCAGGATATCCTGGTGCGGGCCTTATACCTTTGTATTTTTCAGCAATCAATGCTTCGTTGGTCAAGGTCTCACCCTTGCTATAACCCCAGATATCTGTACGAATCACTTGGTGCAAATACTCTGCCAATGCTTCAGCAAATCTATCGGCCAGTGCTTTCATCATGATGGCATTGTAATCATCATGTTGATCTTCATACATCTTGACCCAAGGTTCTATTCCGAATCCTGCACTGACAGCAAAAGCACCAAAATAATCCTTTTTTGAAGAACCTATTGGAGCCACATAGTCCGCAAGACATTGATACGGCAATCCATCACTCTTCTTTCTTTGTTGACGCAAAAAATGAATGGTGTCACTTTTATCCCCTGTTTGCGGGTCATAAAGTACGACATCATCGCCTTCGCTATGAGCTTCAAATATACCTGTTACCGCTTTGACAGTCAGCCTGTTTTCTTTCACGATCAAATCCAGCATTTCCTGAGCATGATCATATAATTTTTGAGCTTCAACACCTACAAAAGCATCTCTAAAAATAGTAGGATACTTCCCTTTCAGCTGCCAGCTGGCAAAAAAAGGCGTCCAGTCGATGTAGGGAATCAATGTTTCTATCCGGATATCATTCCAGACTTGGATACCCAAGTGAGCAGGTGTAGTGGGTTCATACAGGGTCCAATCCAGTTGAACTTTTTGTGCTCGTGCTTCATCGATGCTGATATATTCTTTATCTGAAGCAGAAGCTGCCCTTTTGTCTCGTAGCTCAGCATATTCTGTTTTGGTATTTTGGACAAAATGATCCGCTGTATTTTCTTCTTGGGTCAATAGCTGACTGACGACTCCTACGCTCCTACTAGCATCCAATACATAAATCACAGGGCCTTCATATTGAGGGTCTATTTTAAGTGCCGTATGTGTTTTGGAAGTCGTAGCTCCTCCTATCAGTAATGGTGTGGTAAAGCCCTGCCGCTGCATCTCCTTGGCCACATGCACCATTTCGTCCAATGATGGTGTAATCAAACCACTCAAACCAATGATATCTACTCCATGCTCTTTAGCAGCAGTGAGTATCCGATCCGCTGAGACCATGACACCTAAGTCAATGATCTCATAATTATTACAAGCAAGAACTACCCCTACTATATTTTTACCAATGTCGTGTACATCTCCCTTCACCGTAGCCATCAGTATCTTGCCTTTGGCAGACCCTCCAGAGATAGCTTTCTCAGCATCTATATATGGAGTCAGATAAGCTACAGATTTTTTCATGACGCGGGCGCTTTTTACTACCTGTGGCAAAAACATTTTACCAGCGCCAAATAAATCTCCTACGATGTTCATCCCATCCATAAGTGGACCTTCTATCACCTGCAGCGGTGATGTATATTTTTGTCGCGCTTCTTCTGTATCCTCATCAATAAAATCTGTGATACCCTTGACCAAAGCGTGAGAAAGACGTTCTTCTACACTACTTTCTCTCCATCTCAGATCTTTTTGAATGACTTTGCCACCACCCGCTACACGCTCTGCATAGTTGGTAAGCGCTTCAGTGGCCTTTTCATTTCTATTAAACAATACATCTTCTACGAGTATCAATAACTCTTTGTCTACTTCTTCATATACCTCTACCATACCAGCATTGACAATACCCATATCCATACCTGCTTGTATAGCATGATATAAAAATGCGGAGTGCATCGCTTCTCTTACTTTGTCATTGCCTCGATAAGAAAACGAGATATTGCTCACGCCACCACTGACTTTGGCTCCGGGACAGGCTGCTTTGATCTGTCTAGTAGCTTCTATAAAGTTTATGGCATATTCATTATGTTCTTGGATGCCCGTTGCCACAGCAAAAATGTTGGGATCAAAAATGATATCCTCTGCCGGAAAGTGAATTTCTTCAGTCAGGATTTTATAGGCTCTTTTACAAATATCTACTTTCCTTTCGATAGTATCAGCTTGTCCTTGTTCATCGAAAGCCATCACCACTGTAGCTGCACCGTACTTTCTCAGCAAGTTGGCTTGTCGTCGGAATTCATCTTCACCTTCCTTCATGGATATGGAATTGACGATGCATTTACCCTGAACACATTTCAGCCCTGCTTCGATCACTTCAAACTTGGACGAATCGATCATCACAGGTACTTTGGCGATATCCGGTTCGGCCATCACCAGGTTCAGAAATGTCTTCATCGCCTCTTTGGAATCCAAAAGTCCTTCATCCATATTGACATCTATGATCTGTGCGCCGCTCTCTACCTGTTGCAAGGCTACGGATAGAGCTTCATTATATTTATTTTCAGCGATAAGCTTGGCAAACTTTCTGGAACCTGTGACATTGGTCCTTTCCCCGATATTGATAAAATTAAGGTCGTCTCTGACGATCAATGGTTCTAATCCAGAGTATGCTGATAACTTTTTTCTTTGGGGTAGTGACCTTGCCGGCATGCCTTGTACAGCTTCAGCCATGGCTCTGATGTGATCAGGTGTTGTCCCACAGCATCCGCCAATAATATTGACCAACCCAGAAGCAACAAATTCTTGGATAAATGCTTTCATTTCATCAGGACTTTGATCATAAGCTCCCAATTCATTGGGAAGACCCGCATTGGGATAAGCACTGACCCAACAGTCTGCTATAGCACTCAAGTCAACAAGATGAGGACGTAACTCTTTGGCTCCCAAAGCACAATTAAGACCTACACTAAAGAGATCAGCATGAGCTATGGATATGTAAAATGCTTCAGCAGTTTGGCCACTTAAAGTCCTACCCGATGCATCGGTAATCGTACCGGATACCATAACAGGAATATCGCTTTTTCTTTCTTCCTTGATGTTTTGGATAGCAAATAATGCTGCTTTACAGTTTAACGTATCAAATACTGTTTCTACAAGAAGGAGATCAGCTCCTCCATCCATCAAGCCTTGCGCCTGTTCGTAGTAATTGGCCACGAGCTCGTCAAAAGTGATTGCTCTGTAACCCGGATTATTGACATCAGGTGAGATAGAAGCAGTTTTATTAGTAGGTCCCATAGCACCTGCCACAAATCTAGGCTTGTCCGGATTCTTGGTTGTAAATTCTTGAGCCGCTTTTTTAGCTATTTGTGCAGATTGGAAATTGATCTCATAAGTCACTTCCTCAAGATGATAATCTGATTGTGATATTCTAGTACCATTAAAGGTATTAGTCTCAATGATATCAGCACCAGCATCTAAGTAAGCCTTATGAATTTCCATAATAATATCAGGACGAGTGATGGATAATAAATCGTTATTTCCTTTGAGGTCCGAA
The DNA here is from genome assembly GCA_016718205.1 of Saprospiraceae bacterium. Taxonomy (GTDB): domain Bacteria; phylum Bacteroidota; class Bacteroidia; order Chitinophagales; family Saprospiraceae; genus OLB9. The sequence continues at coordinate 56,619 of JADKEB010000008.1, read as the reverse complement.
TGATGATTTTTGAATCTCTCCCCACGATAGTCCGATTCCTGAAGCTTGTACCTTTGGATCATGGTTCCCATTGCTCCATCTAGAACTAAAACTCTGCTTTCTGCTATTTGTTTTAAATTTGCCATAAGTGGGCCAAAGGTACGGAAACCAAAGATTATTTAGAAATGATAACTATAAAATCAATAATCGTAGTGAATATTAGCTATGTTTACCCTAAATCCACCACCTATATAGTGTTGATCTACTGTGACGTCTGATTTAGTTTTGCGCCACATACCCTGTAAATCAATGTAGTAATTATGGAAAAGTTCATAACTGACATCTACATTTAATGCAGCTATCTTGGTTTTAATACCTTGTCCAATGACGTTGCCGTATTCCTGTTCTATAGTTTGCAAAGGTGCAAGTATATTTCCTCCCCAATTTTCGCCAGGTCTGTCAGCACCATAAGTTGTTAGCAATGCTTTGGCTTGGATATACATTCGATTGAAAGGTTTATAACGGGCGATGCAAAGCAACTCTCTGAAATTTGCACCCAGAGGATGTGCTAATGGCTGATTGGAATGACTGTAGTTGGCTATGGAGTAATCAGAAAGTGACATCAATGTGTCTCTGTGGGCATAGGTGTAAGGTCTCACTGCATTGTATTCGACCTGCAAATCAAGATGATCGATGCCAAGAGCATTTAAATATTTCAAACCTATCTGCGCCCCAAACTTATTTGCCCACCAACCGGATTGTTTTTTGACTTCAGAAAGTTTAAATTCGTCCATGACAAACTGACCATATAGGGATAAACCTTTTAATGGATTCCATTTGGCATTAAGACCAAGGATGACATTGTCAGGACTATCTAAATAATGTTCTACAGCCCGGTACAAAATGACCGGATTCAGATATTGGAACTCAAAATGATTTTCTCTGGCAAAAACCACGGTTTCAAAAATTCCAACTTCAAATCTATTACTCGGTTTAAATGCCAGATAGTGAGTAGCAGTATATTTTTTGGGCAATAGGTTATCTCCAGGGTTTAACAAGGTAGATGTAGGAGCCATTTCCGCAAAAATGTTTTGATAATGAAATTTCCAAATTCTGGTATTGAATTTAAGGTAAAAGTAATTGTGACTGAAATCTGATAACAAAAGTGATCTGTAACCATTCCCAATAAAATGATTGCCGTGACCAAACTCTATATTTATGCTTTTCACAGGATTAAAACCTACATAAGCTCTGGCATTGAAATAGTCGTATCCTTTAAGATTGGAGATAACACCGGAATTGTAATTTTTCCAAAATCCCTGTCCGGGTATGGTGCCATATTTTTTGATCCAAGACTCTGTATAATTCAAAAAACTTCTTTGTGTTTCCAATAATTGTGTGTAGAAATACACCTTTTTATCTATGTATGCTCTTGCCTCCAGGCCTCTTATATTTTGAAAAACTATATTTTCATTGTTTACCTGATGGTGATATGACAATTGAATGACAGGATTCAAAATAAGCTCAAAAGAAGGTGTGTGTAACTGCAGGAGATTTGCCGGAGTTTTATAAAAATACTTTAATATGGGATTTTGCTCAAATGCACTTTTATTAATTTGTTGATAGCTTGACGGTGATTCATTTGCTCCCACTCTGAAAATGACTTCGTTTTGACTTACGGGCACATCTATGGAATCCTGGGTTTCTAAAAATTCAAAATTGTCGGAATAAATATGTAATAAATCATATCGATCTTTTTTTGTCAGACCATCATTTTGCCATATATTTTTAAAGAAATCTACTGTAAGATTTCGATCATAATTGTTGATACTATTGATCATGATAGTATCAGATAGTCTTAATATCTCAGCTCTGTCATAGGTGTGATAGGCCAGGTCACCGCGGAGTATGTAAGGAGACTGAGCTTGACTGCAGAAACTACTGATGACTGATATTAAGATTAAATAATGAAATTTCATCCATTTATGATTTTGGCACAAAGATGAATCAATTGTAACTTTATATCTATATATTGTACAATTTATTTCGACCGGTAATTCCGCTTGTATCTGTTTGCAAGTACCATTTTTGTTGAAGATTTAAAATTTATCTGTACATTGCGTCCTTATCATATATTTTTAGGACAATAGAATGGAAAAGGTCAGATTTCTTTGGCATAGTCTAAAAAACTTCAGACAAATGGGTACGGTCATAAGAAGCAGTGAAGCTATGTGCAAAAAAATGACTCATTTTATTATTCCTGAAGATCACCTGAATATTGTTGAGTTAGGAGCGGGCGATGGAGTAATTACTCAATTTATCATGGAAAAAATGTCATATCAGGCCAGGTTGCTGGTTTTTGAAATAAATCCGGAACTCTGTGATTTGATCAATAAAATAAAAGACGACAGGGTGATAGTGATCAATGATAGTGCTGAACACCTTGAGTATTATCTGAATCTTCATAACATAACAGAAGCGGACATTGTCATATCAGCCATTCCATTTTTGGTTTTACCTGATGACCTTACCAGATTGATTATAAACTCATGCAAAAGAGTATTGAAAACCGATGGTATTTTCATTCAGATGCATTATATAAGGTCAATAAAAAAATTGTACAAAAGTATTTTTGGAAATGTACAGACTTTTTTTGTCCCTGTAAATATACCACCTGGCTATGTATTTAAATGTGTAAAAGAAAATTAAGGCTTATAAATCTTAAGTGAGAAAGTCAATAGTTTAAGTAACATATCATCCAGTAATCTTTTAAGCAAACAGTCCCTGCTTACGTTGTTGGAAGTGCAAGGCAGGGTTAAAATCTACAATCATCTTTTCAGCAGACTTGGAAGTATTTGTAGGTAGGAAAAGAAGTTTTCAGCTAAAATATTGGGAAACCAATTCATTTAATTGAAAAGGTTTTATCCCAATAAATAATACCTGTAAGCCGGATTCTGTAACACAAAAAAATGTGTCCTCTGTCATTTATCTAAGCTGCCTACCCCTCCTGACTACCCAAAAAGGGTTTCCGACCGATGCCAATCAGACTTCTTCAGCAGAAGGCCAGGATATACATGGCATTTCAACCCACAAGGTTTATCCGATTCTTACATTACTGCATGAACCTGTGAGCTTTTACCTCACATTTTCACCCTTACCCAGCTCAGCTAGGCGGTTATTTTCTGTGACACTTTCTGTACCATGCCTGGCATGATCCCATCCGTTAGATGGTGTGGTGCCCTACGTTGTCCGGACTTTCCTCTTTAGATTTACTAAAGCGACAGAGCAGTATCGGTGACAAAGGTAAGTGAAAAAGGCCACTATGTAATTGATTGAAATCGAAATATTTAAAATTAGAGCCAGTTTGTTTTTTTATTATTGGGAGTAAGCGATGTAAAATAGCCACTTGTAGTCATACGTTGAAATTTTAATTCCTATAGTCAAGACTCTTTTTGTCATACGGGTTATGTCATAAGTAGTCAGATTGATGATAGTTTGATTTTGATCATGAATGATAGTACAATCTAATGCAAAAGTTTACAAAATAATGAAGACTTGATTATAAGTATCGTATATTACAATTAATTAAGAATAATGTATTTTTTTAATACATCAAGTATTTTACCAGTCGAAATGCAATCATATTAAATATTTTGCCAATTCAAGTTAGAATTTTACTTAAAATTTAAAGACGTATAAGAAATTATAATTACCTTTGAGTAATTTTTGTACTCAATATGCTTGAGACTTTAATATCATCAAAAACGAGGATTAAACTTCTTCTTAAGTTTTTTCTAAACAGCAAAGCCACATCATATCTGAGAGGGCTGGAATCCGAATTTGGAGATTCGACCAATTCCATAAGAATTGAGCTGAATAGATTTGAAAAAGCTGGCATGTTGACTTCCTTTTTGCAAGGTAATAAAAAATATTTCAGAGCTAATATTGAACATCCACTGTACAATGAGACCCACAATTTATTGCTCAAATACATAGGTTTTGATAAAATCATTGACAGGGTTGTTGAAAAACTTGGAGAAGTCAAAAGAGTATATGTCACAGGTGCATTTGCACAAGGGCTGGATGATAAAATTATTGAATTAGTGTTTATTGGTGAGTTAAATCAGGAATATCTCAAAGACCTAATAGAAAAAGTAGAAAGCCACATAACCCGAAACATAAAGTATGTGGTACTTTCAGAGAATGATTTTTCTTATGATCACTAGGACAAGGAGTATGGCAATTCACTACTTTTATGGGAAGCTTGACAAGATATGGTGAAAATGAAAATGGGAAATGTTGATAAGAATAGTATTTTAAATCAGTTATCTGATATTGAGCTCAGATGGTTTGCTGTGTATACAAAGTATAAATGTGAAAAGTACGTACAAGACCACCTGAATAAGAAGAATGTTCAAACGTATTTGCCATTGATTCAAAAAACCAGAAGATATACCAGAAAAGTCAAACATTTAGAGGTTCCGATGATCAATTGCTATGTGTTTGTTCATATTATAAAAAATCAATATATTCCTACACTTGGAAACAGAATATGTAATGAAATTTTTGAAACAAGGAAAGGACTTGATAGCCATTCCTAAACACGAAATTGAGCTCTTAAAAAGAGTGGCGGGATATGTGGATGAAGCAAAGGAATTAAATTCAGAATTATTTGAAGAAGGGGATGAAGTTGAAGTCATATCAGGGCACCTGACAGGAGTAAAAGGAAGATTGATCGCAAAGGAGGGAAAAAAGAGTTTTCTGATAGAACTTAAATCAATAGCCTATCAATTTAGGATAAATATTGATCCAAAGATATTAAAACCTGTCAAACAAGCAATGCTTATTGTTTGATTGTCAGTTGATTGTAAAAAATTTGAACTACATAATTTGATCAAGTACTTGCGACTTATCAGCGGCGAAGCCATTGTATGAAAGTTTGGCTGTTTATTTGGTGAGTTGATAAGTTGTTCTGAGAGCTGATAAAAGAATTGTTTGATTTGCAATTAAATTAAAGATAAAAAATGAATATACAGATGGTGGACGTAAAGTCCCAATACCTAAAGATTAAAGAAGAAGTGGATAGCGGTATTCAAGAAGTGTTGGATACCACAGCATTTATAAATGGGCCACAAGTAAAAAAATTCCAAAAAGAATTTGAAACTTATCTGGATGTAAAACATGTCATCCCTTGTGCCAATGGAACTGATGCGCTCCAGATAGCCATGATGGCAGTAGGACTCAAACCAGGAGATGAGGTCATCGTACCGGCATTTACTTATGTGGCTACTGCAGAGGTAATCGCACTATTGGGCCTTGTACCTGTCATGGTGGATGTAGATGCTGATACTTTTAATATCAATATTGAAGGTATCAAATCAGCGATCTCACCTAAGACAAAGGCCATAGTACCGGTACATCTTTATGGACAGTCTGCAGATATGGAAGCCATAATGAAGATCGCAGAAGACCACAAACTGTGGGTGATAGAAGACAATGCGCAGGCCATTGGTGCTGACTATACTTTTAGTGATGGGCGTAAAGTCAAAACCGGTACTATAGGGCATATAGGGTGTACATCCTTTTATCCATCCAAAAATCTCGGATGCTATGGTGATGGTGGAGCCATCATGACAAATGATGACGCATTGGGTACTTTGCTTCATAAAATAGCCAATCATGGACAGGTGGTGAGATATTATCATGATGTAGTAGGTTGCAATAGTCGTTTGGATTCCATTCAAGCAGTTGTACTATCTGCCAAGTTGCCGCATTTGGATGTTTACCGTGATGCCAGAATGAAGGTGGCAGATTATTATGATAATGCATTTGCTGATGTTGATGTCTTGGAAACTCCCTTCAGAGCTTCATACACAACACATGTTTTTCATCAATATACTTTAAAAGTAAAAGATGGAAGTCGTGATGCACTAAAAGCTTATCTTGATGAACACAAAATACCTAACATGATCTATTATCCGGTTCCATTGTACAAACAGGAAGCTTTCAAGGCATCATCCAATGGCTTGGAACACCTGGAAAATACCGAAGCACTTTGCAAAGAAGTGATTTCCTTGCCTATACACACCGAGATGGGTGAGGCGCAATTGGCGTATATTTGCGATAAGGTGATAGCATTTTTTAAATAACCCAATAGAGCAATAAAATAGCCACAAAGTTCACTTTAGGAACACTAAGGAATATTAGCAAAAGAAGTCAAAAAAGCTTAATTTTGTATTATATCTTATATCTAAATTCTTGCATATGGAGACCATTTTAAAACCATTCAAAAGATCAAGTCGTGTCTTAAGTATAGAAAAATACTTGGATAAGGAATCCCTGTCAGCTGAGAAACATGAATACTATAATGGAAAAATTAAGAAAATGCCCGGATCATCTTTTAATCATAATCAAATAACGGTACAAATTGCATCAACTATTTTAAATGAACTGGATTCTAAACAAAAGCCTTTTAGGGTATTAAGTAGTGACCAAAAAGTATTTATTCCAAAATTAAATCAAGTATTATATCCAGATGCATTGGTCGTTTATCTGAAACCTGAATTTTGGAATGGCAGAAAAGATATATTATTAAACCCTATTCTGATAGTAGAAGTATTGTCACCTACCACAGAAAAGTATGATAGACATGATAAATTTATGTCCTATAAAAACATTCCTACTTTTATGGAATATGTGATGGTCAGGCAAGACACCAAAGAAGTAGAAACCTGGTTCAGGGAAGAAACCCATCTTTGGAGAGAGACTACTTTTTGCGATACGGGAGATGTAAAATTATCTTCTATTGGTATTTCGATTTCGATGGATAAGGTTTATAGGAATATTGAATTCTGAGAAATATCTCACTTTTCTATACAAATTTAAAATCAAGTGTCTATGAATGCCAAGGAAGCCAAAGCGTGGAGGAATGCCAATAAAGCTGCATTTTATGAACGTGCAGAAAAATGGGTCGCATTCTCTCCAAAACACGGAATCATTGATGTAGCATAAACACTAATGGCTTTAATCAACCAATTGGAGTTGAAGGGATTTTCTAGAGATGAATTTGTTGTTAAATATGTACATCCTTCTGAATTGCCATATAAAATGAAAATGATTATGCCAGTAAGGATTTTTGGAATTAGGAAAAAGGAATAGTCACCAGATTATTCTATTGGTTTAAGTTTAGGCGACAATAAGATTTTTGAATCAATGTTTGTGGATTCTGGTGCAGATTTAAGTTGCATTGCAAAACAAACTGGAGAATTATTAGGATTGCAACTTGCCGATGGTGAAATTTTAAATGAAGTAGGCGGTGTTGGCGGTGGACTTTTAAAATACGCATTAAGAAAATTAACTTTTATAATTGATGAACATGAAATTCAAACACCAGTAGCTTGGCTTCAGGATAGTGGTTTTAATGAATTAATAGTGGGAAGAGAAGTTGTCTTTGACGAATTTGATATTGAATTCAAACAAGCAGAAGAAAAAATCATTTTTAAAAAAAGAAATCCCTTAGAACTTAGCTAGAATTAATCAAAGATTCCACTCTGAATATAAGTTTGATATTGATAAATGTATCAAATGCACAAACTCCCAAATATTTTAAACAACTCAACAAATACACTAAATAAATGAAAATAGCAGTAGTAGGGACAGGATATGTGGGCCTTGTATCGGGCACATGTTTTGCCGAGTCTGGCAATTACGTGACTTGTGTAGATATAGACGCCGTCAAAGTTGAAAAAATGAAGAATGGTTATGTACCTATATATGAACCAGGTTTGGAGATACTTTTTGATCGCAATACCAAAGCAGGTCGTCTGCACTTTACCACAGACTTAACGGAAGGTATCAAAGATGCCAAAATCATATTTCTTGCGCTACCTACTCCTCCTGGCGAAGATGGATCTGCCGATCTTTCTTTTGTATTAAAGGTAGCGAAGGATCTTTCTGAAATCATTACAGATTACAAAGTCATCGTAGATAAAAGTACGGTTCCTGTAGGGACAGCTGAAAGAGTTGAAGAGGTTTTACTTGAGAAATTGGATCATACACTCTTCGATGTAGTGTCCAATCCTGAATTCCTTAGGGAAGGTGTGGCTGTGGAAGACTTCATGAAACCAGATCGGGTAGTGGTGGGCACCTCATCAGATAAAGCTAAAAAAATTATGACAGCCCTTTATGAGCCTTTCGTACGACAAGGAAATCCGATCATCTTCATGGACGAAAGAAGTGCAGAGATGACAAAATATGCAGCCAACTCTTACCTCGCTACCCGCATCACATTTATGAATGAAATTGCCAATCTTTGTGAGCGACTTGGTGCGGACGTGGACATGGTGCGCAAAGGCATGGGGTCTGACAGCCGTATAGGCAAAAGATTTTTATTTCCGGGAGTGGGATATGGAGGATCGTGTTTTCCGAAAGATGTACAAGCACTCGCCAAAACGGCACAGGAAAATGAATACGATTTTAAGATACTGAAAGCCGTCATGCATGTCAATGAGTTACAAAAAGTGATCCTTGCTTCTAAGATATCGCAGTATTTTGAAGGAAACCTATCAGGTAAGACCATAGGTGTCTGGGGACTTGCCTTCAAGCCCAATACAGACGACATCAGAGAAGCACCTGCGTTGACAATCATATCCAGATTGCTTAACAAAGGCGCCAATGTAAAAGCCTACGATCCGGAAGCCATGGAAAATGTCAAACAAGTCTTTGGCAATAAAATTGAATTTTCAGCCAATGAATACGATGCTATCCATGGTGTAGATGCATTGGCTATTGTTACCGAATGGAATGAATTTCGTACACCGGATTTTGACAAAATGAAACAAATCATGAAAGCTCCCGTCATCTTTGATGGTAGGAATATTTATGATGTGCAAGTGACGAGAGATTTGGGATTTTATTATGATAGCATCGGGAGGTGATGTTTTGGTTTTAACATTTAACGTTTAATGTTTATGGTTTAATATATAAGTTTGTGGTAGAAAGTTTAATGATTAACTTATGTTTTCAGGTTTAGAAAGGATAAAGGCAAGATTTGAATGTGAAGTTGAAAATACCTTAATTTCAAAAGTCTATACATTTCTACAATTAGAATCATTTCTACAATTAGAATCATCAATTATCTTACAAAATACAGATGATTTTGTTGACAAAGATAAAGAAGCAATTTTATTAGCGTCTTACATAGTTACATAGATGATAATGATCTGTATTTCAATGATTTGAAATTTTCTATTTATCTTGACGAAGGGGCTGAGCAAAAAGTATTTTTTGATGATGAAAAATCGAAAGTCTATAAATTGAACTATGCCATTTTTTATGTTAATTGGACGCAATATTTAGAGAGTTTAATGATTCATAACATTTTGTTCCCGGAAACAAAATATGAAATTGAAGGCTTTTTAAAAATCAATACAACTATCTACGCTGTGGTATCACAATCATACATATTACCTTCTGAAAGGACGGATATTGAAATGGTGAGACGATATATGAATGCTAAGGGTTTTGTCATTAAGAGAAAAAATGACTACGTACACTCTGAATTGGGATTGATCATCGAAGATCTTCATGAGGAAAATGTTCTTGTAAGAGATGGAACTTTGTTTTTTATTGACACTGTAATGTACCTTAAATGAAAAATAATATAATCAAGCCTTGTGATCTTTTTGCGGATTTGATAGAAAAACAACGCTTTATCAAAGCCAATGCAAGGAAGACCACATTGGAAGAAGCAAGAGCCATCATAAAATGGTTGAAAGATGGTAAAGCAGATAAAAAGGAAAGACCGATCATGGGAAGTGAAACATGATGTTTACAAAAGTATTATTTAGTCGATCAGGAGTCATCAGGTATACTTGTCATCAAGACATAGACTTTGGACAACTTGGAAAATTTGAAACTTTTTGTCCATCATCACAGTTTAAATAATATGGGTGTATCCCTTTTTTTCATTCAAACGTTATAAAATTCTTTTTGTCACCCTTTTGGGATGGGGTAAAACAAAAGGAATTTTTATTAAAGAGCAATTTTGGTATACACCCAATAATATTCAAATCAATCACCAGTCATGACTATCACATATCAATTTGACAATATAGATCAGATAGACCAGAAATTTATTCAATCGCTCAAGGCAGCATTTAAAGGTAAAAGTGTACAACTTAATGTGGAAGCCATTGAAGTGCTTCCACCGAAAATTGAAGCCGCTATTCTAAGAGTTGAAAATGGGGCAGAGCTGTTAGAAGTTGATTTGACCAAATATGAAGCACTCGTAAAAGATTTATGAGAGTTGTAGTCTATGAGCCAAACGCCGCTGAAGATTTGGAATATTTGGCTTCAAATAATCTAAAGCCTTAAAGAAAGTTATTGAATTAATTCATTCTTGTCGCAAATCACCTTTTGATGGACTTGGCAAACCAGAACCACTAAAACATCATTTGAAAGGCTATTGGTCCAGAAGAATCAATGATGAGCACAGACTGGTTTACAAAGTAGAAGACGAAAAGATCACTATTGTTTCATGTAGAGATCATTATTAATCAAATAAGCATGCCCGAAAAGCTTACATTTGACAGAACAGTATTTAAAATAGTCCCGATCGAAGAAAAAGGTCAAAACTGGAATTTTTGGTTGCGGCAATGGCCAGCAGATCGCTTGCAACATTCATGGTATCTCACTTGCGCAGCCTACAATTTACCATACGATGCCAGCTATAGAATGGATAGATCAGCCTTTTGGATGGGCAAACTTCAAGATAGACAAAAACTCAAAAAGCAATAAATTTGGAGTCCAATATTTTTAATCTGGATTTTCAAGACTTTTTAAAAGCATTTGAAGATGAGGGCGTAGAATATGTTCTCGTAGGTGGATATTCTGTAATATTGCATGGTTATCATAGGACTACAGGTGATATGGACTTATTAGTAGATCAGGCTCAAGATATATAACTATAAAAAAAATTGCAATGCTTTTCATATTTTCGGCATGTCATTGTTTGACATGACTGAAAGTAAGTTTTTGGATACAGATAAGTATGATGTTTTTGAGTTTGGCAGACCACCAGTGGCTATTGACATTATGACACAAATGAAAGGGGTCTCCTTTAATGAAGCATTTAAAGATCGGATTAAATGTCAGATTCGAGAAGATTTAACCATAAATGTAATTCACCTAAACCATCTTATAGCTGCTAAAAAAGCATCTGGTCGTTATAAAGACTTAGCCGATATAGATTACTTATTGGGTTTATAATAGTAGTGCCCAAAAAAAATTAATCTCAACCTAATCTTACTTTTATCTTAATTATATGAACATTCTCATCACAGGCGGTGCCGGCTTTATAGGTTCACATGTAGTAAGGCTACTTGTCAATAAATATCCTGATTATAAAATTATCAATCTGGATGCACTTACTTATGCAGGTAATCTCGAAAATCTTAAGGATATACAAAACGCTGCAAATTATACTTTTGTCAAAGGAGATATAGGAGATGAAACTCTGGTAAGTGGTATTTTTTCACAGTATGACATCACTCATGTGGTGCATCTTGCCGCAGAATCACACGTGGACAGATCCATCAAGGATCCTTTGATATTTTTAAAAACCAATATACTTGGTACTGCCAATTTGCTCCAAATAACCAAAAAGCATTGGGCTGGAAACTATGATGGAAAATTATTTTATCATATCAGCACTGACGAAGTGTTTGGGTCTTTGGAAATGGGAACGGATATGTTTACCGAGGAGACACCTTATGATCCTCGATCTCCTTATTCCGCATCTAAGGCTTCTTCTGACCATTTAGTCAGGGCTTATTTTCATACTTATCATATGCCGGCAGTCATTTCCAATTGCAGTAATAATTACGGACCCAATCATTTTCCGGAGAAGTTGATCCCATTGATGCTCCATAATATCATTCATAAAAAACCACTTCCAGTTTATGGCAAAGGCGAAAATGTAAGAGATTGGCTATATGTGGAAGATCATGCGAGGGCTATAGATACCATATTACATCATGGAGTACCAGGAGAGACCTACAATATTGGCGGACATAATGAATGGAAAAACATAGATATCGTACATTTCCTTTGTGATGTGATGGATGATAAACTAAACCGTACCAAGGGAGAGAGTCGCCAACTCATCACTTATGTCACAGACCGTGCCGGCCACGATTTGAGATACGCCATTGATGCATCCAAGATCGAAAAGGAATTAGGATGGAAACCTCAGGAAACTTTTGAAACAGGCATTGCAAAAACCATCGATTGGTATCTCTATAATCAGGAGTGGTTGGATCATGTGACATCGGGGACATATAAGGAATATTATCAGAAGATGTACAATATGTAATTGATAATTTTGAGGCACTGCTCAATCGCGAAATTGCTATTTTGGTTTGTATTATGAATTTCCTTGAAGTATGTTAAAGTTTGATTATATACAGAATAGGATAATATATATGTTATCATTGTTTTAAAAAAAATAAACGAAATTCCATTATATGGATCAGCAACAAAATATAAATCCTGGGTATCAGGATGACGAAATCACCCTCAAAGAACTTATCGAAAAGCTAATGGAATTCTTGCAGGAGCTGTGGGCCAAAAAATGGTGGATCATAGCACTGACTATCCCTGTGATGACTTACTTTGGTTATAAAGCCAAAAAAGCTGAGGTGACTTACACTGCTCAGCTAACTTATCTTCTCAATGATGGTAGTGGTAGCGGTGGTGCATTAGGTGGCATCTTGGGATCTTTTGGTTTGGGCAAGGGCGGCAAAGTCAATTTGGATAGGATTGTAGAATTATCCAGGTCAAGAAATATAATACAAAAAGTATTGTTTACAGAAGTGCCTTTGGATACTTTTCAAGGCAAAAAAGACCTGATTGCCAATCATTTGATCACATTGTACCAATTGGATAAGCAGTGGACCAATAAGAATAAAGACTGGACTGGATTTCAATTCAAATCTACTGACATCTCCACTTTCAAAGGTGATGATCTGGCAGCATTAAAAATGTTGTACGGAAAGGTTGTGGGTGGCAAAAATGTCAAAAATCCTATTTTTTCCAATGGATTTAATGAAGATACAGGGATACTTACTATTACAGCTACTACTGTGGACGAGGAGCTTTCCATCATATTTGCAAACCTTGTTTACTCCGAATTGAAGCAATATTACACAGAAAGTAGCACCAAAGGCAATCAAAATACATTTGAATTTGTAGAAGCTAAAACTGACTCTATATTTGCATTATTGCGAAGTAAGGAGTTTCAGCTTTCGAGATTTAATGACTCGTATCGAAATCTTACAGATCCGAATTTATTGACTCAGCGTCGATTGCTTGAAATAGAGATTCTAAAATTGAAAACCATGTATGCAGAGGCTACCAAAAACAGAGAAATAGCAGATTTTTCACTAGCATCAGGAACACCAGATATCAATATCATTGATGAGCCACTGCCTCCGCTTGAGCCCAATGCTATGTCTCTGCTCATAGAACTGATCAAAGGTGGTTTGCTGGGAGGTTTACTTGCTTCGGGATTTTTTATTGCCCGAAAGATCGTGGTGGATGCCATGGCTTAATTCTTATTTATTTATAGTTTTTGTAAAAAAGGATACCTGATTTGAAAAATTATTTTGCACACGAATCTTCTTACATCGATGAAGGATGCACCATAGGAGAAGGTACAAAAATCTGGCATTTCAGCCACATTATGCCTAATTGTACTTTGGGTAAAAATTGTAATATTGGCCAAAATGTAGTCATCTCACCCGAAGTAGTTCTGGGTGATAATGTCAAGGTACAAAACAATGTATCCATCTATACTGGTGTTACTTGCGATGATGATGTGTTTTTGGGCCCTTCTTGTGTATTTACCAATGTGATCAATCCACGCAGTGCGGTCAATCGCAAAAGTGAATATCTCAAAACGCACGTAGGCAAAGGTGCTTCTATCGGAGCCAATGCTACCATTGTATGTGGTCATGACATCGGGAAATATGCTTTTATAGGTGCAGGAGCAGTGGTGACTAAGCATGTTCCTGATTACGCTTTGGTGGTAGGCAATCCTGCCAGACAGATGGGATGGATGAGTGAGTTTGGCCATAGATTATCATTTAATGATGCAGGCGTGGCTTTTTGCCCTGAAAGTGGGGAGAGGTATATGCTGCTTAAAGGAATGGTTGTAAAAGAATAGAATTTATGTCAGAGTTGTTGAAATTTGATAGATCATCATTTCGAATAGTTACTTTTGAGAATAAAGGTCAAAACTTGAAATATTGGCTTTCAAAATCTGTATATGAAAGGTTGTGTGCGTCGTGGTATTTGACCTGTTCAAGTTATAATTTACCATATTCTTCAGAACATAAAATAGACAGGACAGCTTTTCGTATCAGAAAATTTTCTGATGACTAATATTTTTAATAGTGATTTTCAGGAATTTCTGAAAGCCTTTGAAGATTGCAGAGTTGAATATGTGTTGGTAGGCGGTTACTCTGTTATTATACATGGATATAATAGAACCACAGGAGACATGGATTTATTTGTCAACCCTAAGGAAGAAAATTACGAAAAAATTACAAAGGCATTTACTAAGTTTGGCATGCCACTTTTTGGTATGAGTTTAGAGAAGTTTTTAGATACTGATAATTATGATGTATTTGAGTATGGTCGCCCGCCAATGGCAATAGATATTATCACTAAACTAAAGGGAGTATCATTTTTTGATGCAATAAACAATGCTATGAGATTCAAAATAGATGATTCTTTAAGTATAAATGTTATTCATATTAATCAATTAATCCAGAATAAGATGTCTGTAGGCAGATCAAAGGATAAGTCAGATATAGAATATTTAAAAGGAAAATAATTAAATGATTTTGATACTCTCAGATTTCAATTTGGGTTAATTGGGTTTAATGTTTAGGGTTTAAGGTGTAAAGTTTAGGGTTTAATGTTTATTAGGTTTAGGGTTTATTGTGTTTAATGTTTAGGAGGTTGGTCGAGTCATGATATCGGAAAATATGCTTTTATAGGTGCAGGGGCGTTAGTGACTAAGCATGTGCCTGATTACACCTTGGTGGTAGGCAATCCTGCCAGACAAATGGGATGGGTGAGTGAGCATGGATAAAGATTTCATTTTGATGAAGATGGTATAGCAAAGTGCCTGGAAAGTGGAGAAGAATATCGTATTGAATATGATAAACTTGTTAAGCTTTCATAAGATACCAATTATTGTTTAAAGATTAAAGTGTAAGGTTTAAAAATGAACATATACAGTTTTGAGAAACTAGAAGTTTGGCAAAAGTCTAGATTATTGGTTAAGGAAATTTATCTGATTACTAAAAAATTTCCTGAAGATGAAAAGTTTGGCCTTACGAGTCAGGTCAGAAGAGCTATGATTTCAGTTTCATGTAATATAGCTGAAGGAACATCAAGATGGTCAGATAAAGAAAAGGTTCGATTTATTGAGATAGCTTATGGGAGTTTAATGGAAGTAGTAAATTGTCTTATATTAGCAAATGACCTTGAATATATTTCTGAAGATAAGATTTTAGATTTACGATCAAATATTGATATCATAGCAAGGAAACTGAATGGGTTGAAGAAATCTTTTGATAAAAAATAAATAATAAAATTATTACCAACACCCCATACACTATAAACCTTACACCATAAACCATACACCATAAACCTTACACCATAAACCAAAAACCAAAAACCTTCTACCTTACACATTAAACCTTACACCATAACACAATATCCACAATAAAAATGAAAGGTATCATACTCGCCGGTGGCTCCGGCACCAGGCTCTATCCCATCACTAAGGCTATTAGTAAACAACTCATGCCTATCTATGATAAGCCGATGATCTACTATCCTTTGTCTATACTGATGCTTTCAGGGATAAAAGAAATAATGATCATCACCACACCTGAAGATCAGGCAGGTTTTGTCAGATTGCTTGGTGATGGAAGGGATTTAGGTTGCAGGTTTGAATATGCCATTCAGGCAGTGCCCAATGGACTGGCTCAGGCATTTGTGATAGGAGCAGATTTTATTGGAAATGATACTTCCAGTTTAGTGTTAGGAGACAATATTTTTTATGGATCAGGCCTTTCAAAATTACTGCAGCAAAGTGCTGCCATCA
This sequence comes from Saprospiraceae bacterium, assembly GCA_016718205.1. Taxonomy (GTDB): domain Bacteria; phylum Bacteroidota; class Bacteroidia; order Chitinophagales; family Saprospiraceae; genus OLB9. The sequence goes on along the minus strand of JADKEB010000008.1, from coordinate 40,460 downwards.
CATCCGGAGCAAGAGTTTTTGCTTATCCTGTGCATGATCCGGAAAGATATGGTGTTGTAGAATTTGATAAAGATCAAAAAGCATTATCCATAGAAGAAAAACCCAAACAACCCAAATCTGATTATGCAGTTCCCGGATTATATTATTACGACAATCAGGTGGTGGATATAGCCAAAAATATCCAACCATCTGCCAGAGGCGAATACGAGATCACTACTGTCAATCAGCATTATCTTGAGCAAGGTCAACTCTCAGTCGGTATCATGGATAGAGGTACAGCATGGTTGGATACAGGAACTTTTGATTCTTTGCATGATGCATCAGAATTTGTGCGGGTAATCGAGAAGCGTCAGGGATATAAAATAGGATGCATCGAAGAAGTAGCCTGGCGCATGAAATTTATAGATTCAGAACAGCTGTCCAAACTTGCTGCTCCGCTTGTAAAGAGCGGATATGGGGAGTACTTACTGAAAATTTTGAAATAAACGTAAAACACACATTAAGTTGAATATCCTGAACAATCCATATTTTAATGCACTGAGAAACATCAGTGAAATACTGGATGAAGATCAGAAAAAACGGGGTGTACTGATGTGGATACTGTTAATCATTAATGCGGTCTTTGATTTAGTTAGTTTGGGAGGTATTGCAGTGGTGATGGATACGGCATTAAATCCTACAAATATTTAAAAAAATGGTTATCTCCAATATATTTCCAATTATCTTGGGATTACAGATGCTGTCACTTTTCTATTGGTTTTGACTGTAATTTTGCTGCTTGTAGTTTTAATAAAAAACGGGGTTAGTATCATAATTTTTTATATTCAAGCCAGATTTTCCTTCAATATTTCAAAGAGGCTTAGCCAAAAGATGTTTCAATATTATTATAATCAGGGGCATTTATTCATTTCTGGCCAGGATTATGGAAAAAAGAATTATGACCTGCTTACGATACCATATTACTTTGCTTCGAATTATCTGGTCGAAACATTGGTCATGTCTACAGAAATTGTAGTATTGTTATTTATTTTTATTGGATTATTGATGTATAATCCCATAGCTGTTCTATTTCTAATCGTATTTATCATTCCGATTTTCGGATTAGTATATTTAAAACTAAAAACAAAACTAAAAGAATAGGAGATGAGAGAAATATTCTCCATCCACAAGTTACATCAACTATTTTAGATAGTATGCAAGCTTACAATGATGTCCAACTTGGAAATAAAGAGAAATATTTTTTTAGTAATTTTACAAATATTATAGAAAAAATAAACCATTTAGATAGTCTTCAAGTTGGTATCTACAGCAAGATACACCAAAGGCTCAATGATATCGTTTTAGGACTGAGTTTATTGATATTTAGCTTTTGCTTATTTTTTTTAAGGAAAATATCAATCAAATTCTTTCCTTATTAAGTGTTTTTGGCGTAGTAGCCTATCGGGTTTTGCCAGGCATAAATCGCATTATGGGATCAGCTTTAGCGATAAAAAATGTAAGCTATCTCATCACAGAACTAAAACCACTAGCCAATCATCCACTCAAAGAATATGCAGATATACAAACTTTAGCATTTGAAAATGAAATCAAATTTAAAAACATTGGATTTACATACCCTGACAACCCATCAGAAGTGCTTCAGGATGTCAGTTTTCAGATTAAAAAAGGAGAAACAATAGGTTTTATTGGTTCTTCAGGGTCCGGGAAGACAACCCTATTACATGTTTTTTTACGCTTTTTGCATGAAACCAAAGGGTCTGTCTATATTGATGGGATAAAACTTGACTTATCAAACAATGCTTCTTTTCAAAAGGCAATAGGTTATGTACAACAGAATGTATATATCAGGAATGGTACATTACGTGAAAATATCGCATTTGGACTTGAACCGTCTGAAATTGATGAATCAAATCTGCACAAAGCCATACAAGATGCCATGTTGGCAGAATTTGTGCATCAACATCCTGAAAGACTGGACATGATGCTGGGCGAAAATGGCGTCAAATTGTCCGGAGGTCAGCGTCAGAGAGTTGGCATCGCCCGTGCTTTATACAAGGATGCACAGATACTGCTTTTTGATGAGGCTACATCAGCCCTGGATCATGAGACAGAAAAGGCTATAGTGACTACGATCAACCATCTGGCAAAGATGGACAAAACCATTGTAATTGTCACCCACAGAGTCACTACATTGGAGATGTGTGATAGGATTTATGAGCTAAAAAACGGGACAATTGCCTGCACATATCAATACAATGAAATACTCAAAAAAGCTATTCAGCCAATTTCTGAATGAAATATGCAAAATATTAAATATAAAAGTTTTAGATTTGCAGCGTTTTATAAATATATATTATTTTAATAGTTTACATGGAAAATAATATAAACATTTTTGAATTTAATTCATCTTCAAATTATAAAATGTGATGGTCAAAAATCAATTCATAAGATCACTTTTTCCTTATTTAGTGCCAGTTATAATTATATTGCTTTCCAGCATTATATACTTCATGCCTCAGTTTGAAGGCAAAGTAGTGAGACAAGGGGATATAGTTTCTTATGATGGAGCAGCAAAGAAGCAAATGACTATCGAACACGGACAGGAGAAGAAGCGTTGTGGACAAATTCTATGTTTTCAGGAATGCCAACTTTTATGTCATCTTTGAGTCCTAAAAATAATATGCTTGCCCATTTACAGCCATTGGGGTCATTATATATCAGCCAACCTGCTGGATTTTTTATTTTTGGAATGTTGGGATTTTATTTATTAATGGTTTTGTTAGGTGTAAATCCTTGGCTGAGTCTTATAGGTGCTTTAATGTTTGGTTTTAGCACAAACAATTATATTCTGTATGAAGCAGGTCATAATTCTAAAATTATGACCATCATGACGAGCCCTTTGGTGATTGCTGGCGTTTTATTGTTGTTTCGTCAGCAATTCTTGGGTGGTATAGCTGTTTTTAGTGTAGGATTAGGATTAAATTTGCTTGCAAACCATCCGCAGATGACTTATTACCTCGCTATGTGCATAGGGATCTTAGTTGTATTAGAAATGGTAAAAAGTATTAAAGATAAAAATTCCTTAGCATTTTGTAAAGCTATTGGCTTATGATTGTTGTTTCAGTATTGGCATTGGGTTCATCAGCTTCCAGATGTGGACTGCTTACGAATATTCAAAGAGTACTATGCGAGGCGGCAGGTGTTAAAAGCTGAAATCATCAGCAACAAGTCAAGCCGCAAATTCCGAGGAGGATTGGAATGGGATTATGCCATGCAATGGAGCAATGGTGCAGGAGATCTCATGGCAACTTTTATACCCAAAGTGGTTGGAGGTGGTTCAGGAGAATGGCTTGACAATAAATCCCATCTGGCTAAAGCTATTGGCCAAAGACAGCCATTCCAGGCTCCGACATATTTTGGTTCATTGCCGTTTACCAGTGGGCCTTCATACTTTGGCGTCATTGCTATGTTTTTATTTGTTTTTGGCCTATTTGTGGTAAAAGGAAATACAAAATGGTGGTTATTAGCAGTTTTGATCATTACATTGCTATTATCCTTAGGAAAAAACTTGGAATTCCTGAATAAATTATTGTTTGAACATCTGCCATTGTATAATAAATTCAGAGCACCAAGTTCAATTTTAAGTGTTACCGCTATTTTTATCCCTTTATTAGCCACACTGGCTATATCTGAAATACTTAAATCTACCGATAAAAAGCAATTTATCAAACCATTATACATCTCAACGGCAATTTTAGGAGGCATTTCGATGATCGTGTGGATTGCCGGAAGTTCTTTTTTCGACTATTCAAGTCCTGGTGATGAACAATATGCCAATATTTTAGATAGTCTGAAAACACAAAGAGAAGAAATGTCTGCCGGTTCTGCTATGAGAAGTTTGATGCTTATTCTTTTATGTGCCGGAACAATTTGGTTATTTTTGAAAGAGAAGTTAAACAGTAAAATATTAATAGCCATCATTGCAATATTGGCAGTATTTGATTTATTTCAGATCGATAAAGGATATCTTGGAAAAAAGGACTTTGTAAGTAAGACTACTTATAAAAGTGAATTTGAACCAAGACCGGCGGATCTTCAAATTTTGGAAGACAAAAGTTTGAGCTACAGAGTACTGGATGTCAGTATCAATACGTTCAATTCTTCAATTTCATCATATTTTCACAAAACTATAGGTGGATATCATGCAGCCAAGCTACAAAGATACCAGGACATCATTGACAGGCATATTTCTCAAAATAATATGTCAGTACTTAATATGTTGAATACTAAATACATTATAGCTCCTGGCCAGGACGGGCAGGCTGGCGTGCAGTTAAATCCCGGAGCAGCTGGGAATGTTTGGTTTGTAAACAATATTAAGCTGGTAAATGATGCCAATGCAGAGATTGATTCTCTCAAATCTTTCGACCCTTTGAGCACAGTCTTTATACACAATGAGTTCAAAAACCATGTTGCAGGGTTAAATCCTGATAAAAATGGATCGATTTCTTTAACTTCATACTCTCCAAACAAGTTGGAATATGAATACGACGCTCCAAGCGACCAGTTTGCTGTTTTTTCTGAAGTCTGGTATGGTCCTGATTTAGGCTGGCAAGCGTATATAGATGGCAAACCTGTGGAGCATATCAGGGCCAATTATATATTGAGAGGCATGAAAGTGCCTGCGGGGAAGCATAAAGTCGCTTTTGAATTTAAACCAGCTTCATACTTTACTGGTGAAAAGATTAGTTTATTTAGTTCTGTTTTGATTTTGCTGATACTGGCATATGCAATATTTGACTGGTATAGGAAAAACAAAGTGAAGCTATCACCTGCACCTTAATTTAATAATTTAGTTTCAAATAAAAAATGAAGAGGATATATCGCACCAAGGCATATGAAGGCCATCAAAGATACCAAAATGATCTTGTAGCAGCTTATGATCCAAATGATTCTGTGGGTATTATTGATAGTTATTTCCCTAATGCTGCATTTTTTACAGAGTTTGAGCGATTTGACAGACATGTGGATAAACTCTGCGAAAAGGGAGCAAGATAGATTATGTGAGTATCTGCAGCCCCAACTATCTTCACGATGCACATATGAGATTTGGACTGAGAAGTGGTGCAGATGTCATTTGTGAAAAACCTATCGTACTCAACCCATGGAACGTAGATGCACTCAAGGAACTGGAAAGAGAAACGGGTAAAAACATCTATACTGTCCTTCAACTCAGATTGCATAAAAGCATCATAGATCTGAAGAAAAAAGTAGATGCAGCACCAAAGACAAAATATTTGAATTTGACCTTACCTATCAGACATCAAGAGGCAACTGGTATTACACTTCCTGGAAAGGAGATGTTGCCAAATCAGGTGGCATTGCTACAAATATTGGTGTCCATTTTTTTGATATGTTAGGATGGGTATTTGGAAAAGTAAAGGCCAATATCGTACATATACACACTCATGATCGGGCAGCCGGATATCTGGAGTTTGACAAAGCAAGGGTTAGATGGTTTTTAAGCATCAATTATGATACAATCCCCGCAGGTGTGCGTGCTACCGGTAAACGTACTTTCAGAAGTATGGAAGTGGAAGGTGAACAAATAGAGTTTAGCGATGGATTTACAGAGCTGCATACTGATACCTACCGAGATATCCTCAATGGCGGAGGATACAGGGTCGATGCATCCAGACAAGCTATCGAGATCGTACATGATATCAGGACCAAAACTCCTGTAGGATTGGTTGGTGAGTACCATCCGTTTGCAAAGTTGGAATTAGTTGAGGGCATCCATTTGAATAATAGATATTTGAATAAGTTTTTATTTTATTAATAAAATTTAAATTGTTAAATAATAAATCAATATTAATTACCGGAGGTACCGGTTCTTTGGGTCAGGCATTGACTAAATCCATTCTGGAAAAGAATCCTTATATTAAGAGGATGGTAATATATTCCAGAGACGAGCAGAAACAGTTTCAAAGGCCCCAGAATACCCGAGAAACAAAATATCCATGCCTGCGTTATTTTATTGGCGATGTCAGAGATTATCATAGACTTAAAAGAGCTTTTCAAAGTGTAGATTATGTAATACATGCAGCAGCAATGAAACATGTACACATAGCAGAATACAATCCTGATGAGTGCGTAAAAACTAATGTGGGTGGAGCTGAGAATGTAATCCGTGCTGCGTTGGAAACGGACGTCGAAAAAGTAGTAGCACTTTCCACTGACAAAGCATGTGCACCAATAAATTTATATGGTGCGACAAAACTTACTTCTGATAAATTATTTATAGCAGCAAATAACATAAGAGGAAATAAGCCTATTACGTTTTCAGTAGTACGATATGGAAATGTCATGGGATCTAATGGGTCGGTAATTCCATTTTTTCTTAAAAAAAGAAATGAAGGGGTTTTACCAATCACGGATCCTAATATGACGAGATTTAACATATCGCTGGAGGACGGAGTGAAAATGGTTATGCATGCACTCGAAGTCGCATGGGGAGGAGAGCTTTATGTTCCTAAAATTCCTTCCTATAAAATAGTTGACGTTGCAGAAGCAATAGGTCCTCATTGTAAACATGGATTGGTTGGTATAAGACCAGGAGAAAAAATTCATGAAGAAATGATTACAAGTTCAGATTCATTTACAACATATGATTTGGGTGAATACTATGTTATTTTACCACAAATACCAACTTGGGATATTCAAAAATTTATAGGACATTTCAAAGCTGTACCTGTAGAAAAAGGGTTTAACTACAGTTCGGGTCAAAATTCAGAATGGCTAAATGTGGAAGATTTAAGAAATCTGATAAAAACACATATCGATCCATCATTCACAGTTTAATAGTTATCCTATGAAAGCAATACCTTATGGTAGACAAAATATTACAAAAGAAGATATAGAAGCCGTAATAGCTGTGCTCAAATCGGATTATTTAACCCAAGGTCCTAAAATTGCTGAATTTGAGCAAGCATTTGCAAATTATATTGGTTCAAGATACGCTGTGGCGGTGTCAAATGGAACAGCGGCGCTTCATCTGTGTACGTTGGCACTTGGAGTAAAACCTGGTCAAAAAGTAATAACTACCCCTATCACATTTGCAGCAACTGCGAATTGTGTAAGGTATTGTGAAGGAGAAGTAGTTTTTGCGATATTGACCCTGAAACATACTTGTTAGATATTAACGCTGTAAGAAATTTATTAGAGCAAGCACCAATAGGAACCTATAGCGGTGTTATACCTGTAGACTTCGCAGGGCGAGCTGTAAATTTGGAAGAGTTTAGAGTATTAGCAGACGAATATGGATTATGGATAATTGAAGATGCTTGTCATGCACCAGGCGGATACTTCATAGATTCTAAAGGACAAAATCAAAACTGTGGAAATGGAAAGTTTGCTGAATTGGCAATATTTTCATTTCACCCTGTAAAACATATTGCATGTGGAGAAGGAGGTATGATTACCACTGATGATGAAGAGTTGTATTTACAATTATGCAGATTACGCTCACATGGTATTACAAAAGGTAGTGATCCATATTTAAATGATTTGTATTGGGCATCTGGAGGAGAACAAACTCCTGAGTATCCTTTATGGTACATGGAAATGCAACAGTTAGGATATAATTATAGACTCACAGATATTCAGTGTGCGTTAGGATTAAGTCAACTTAAAAATGCAGAAACTAATCTAAAGCGAAGAAGAGAAATTGCTGAATATTATTATAATGAATTTAAATCATGTAATTTTATTAAAGGCCAATCTGGCGTAATAGAAGGACATGCTTATCATTTATATATATTACAAGTTGAGAATAGGTTAGGGTTATTCAATTTTCTTAGAGAAAGAAATATATTTGCTCAAATACATTATATTCCTTGCCATTTAATGCCATATTATAAAAATATAGGATGGAAAGAAGGCGATTTACCTGTAGCAGAAGAATACTATAAAAATTGTATTAGTATACCTATGTTTCCAAGTTTGACATTGGAAGAATTGGAATATATTAAAGATACATTAATCAAGTTTTTTTCTGTGTGAGAAATATTTGCATTATACCAGCAAGAGGGGGAAGTAAAAGAATTCCTAGAAAAAACATAAAAGAATTTCTGGGTATACCTATTATCGCTTATGCAATAAAAAATGCCTTAGAAACATGTTTGTTTGATGAGGTCATAGTCTCTACTGATGACGAAGAAATCAAGAAAATAGCATTAAAACATGGAGCAAAAGTACCCTTTTTAAGAAATAATAAAACTGCCAATGACTTTGCAACAACCTTTGATGTTATTGAAGAAACATTAAACCACTACCTTAATCAAAATCAATATTTTGATAATATTTTGTGCCTTTACCCTTGTTCTGCACTTATCAATTCAAAAATAATTATTAATGCCTTCAATAAATTCACTGCAGAAAATTACACTAGTTTAGTGCCGATCGTAGCATTTAATTTTCCAATTCAGCGTGCATTTAAAATTGAGGATAATAAAATTTCATATTTTTATCCTCAATTCGAAATATCACGATCACAAGATTTAGTGAAATCCTATCATGATGCTGGCCAATTTTATTGGCTCAAATCTGTGGACGTTTTATCGCAAAAAAATTATAACAAATAATACTGGATACATCGAATTGAACGAATTAGAGACTCAAGACATAGACAACATGATCGATTGGCAAATGATGGAAATTAAATATCAGTATAATAAACAAAATAAGAAATGAACAATTTCAAAACAGAACAAGAAAAATTTTGGGCAACCGAATTTTGGAGATGATTACATACATAGAAATCAAGGAGAATTCTTATTAGCATCTAATCTTAATTTTTTTACGAAAGCACTAAAACATGCAGGAAACATAACTTCATGTATAGAATTTGGTGCAAATATTGGAATGAACCTTAAAGCATTAAAACTTCTATATCCAAAAATGAACTTAAGAGGAATAGAAATTAATGAAAAGGCTTGTTTAGAACTTGCAAAATTAATTGGAAATAAAAATGTATTTCAAGGAAGTATTTTTGATTACCCGACACTTGAAAAAGAAGATATCTCAATAATAAAAGGTGTTTTAATACATATCAATCCGGAGATGTTACCTTTAGTTTATGAAAAATTATATGAATCCTCTTCAAAATTTATTCTCATTGCAGAATACTATAATCCATCACCAGTTACAATCAATTACAGGGGGCATACCGATAAATTATTCAAAAGAGATTTCGCTGGAGATTTTCTGATAAATATCCTGAATCCAAGCTTATTGATTATGGATTTGCATACAGAAAGGATCCGGCATTTCCGCAGGATGACATTACTTGGTTTTTAATTGAAAAATAAATTTTTTGAAGTGATTATCAAATATTGTAAAGTTTGTGTTTTTCCCGAAACAAAACCTGATTTAAGTTTCAGCGAAAATGGAGTATGCTCAGCGTGTGTAGCTGCTGAGCAAAAAAATAAGGGGATTGATTGGAAGCAAAGGGAAAAGGAATTTCAAGAAATAGTTGACTACTATAAATTAAAAGAAGGAGAAGTAGGATATGATTGTTTAATTCCGGTTAGTGGAGGCAAAGATAGCACCTATCAAGCCTATTTTATGAAGTTTGTTTGCGGAATGAACCCATTGTGTGTTTGTTTTGAAACTACTATGGTGACAGACTTGGGGCAAAAAATTTAGACAATATCTCGAAAATGGGTATTGATGTTATCCATTTTAAAAAGAATAATGACGCATACAAGAAAATGGTTATTGAAAGTTTCAGAAGAATTGGGGGATGAAATGTGGCCAAATCATATTGGAATTTTTACTATACCTGTCTTGATTGCTGTTAAAATGAATATCCCGCTAATTATTTGGGGTGAAAATCCACAACAAGAATATGGTGGACCTAATTTAGATTCTGTAAAAAACAGAATTTTGAATAGAAAATGGTTGGAAGAATTTGGTGGATTATTAGGAAATAGAATTCAGGACATGATTGGTGTTGATGGAATAAGTAAAAAAGAATTAACTCCATATTTTTATCCAAGTGATGAAGAAATTGAAAGAGTTGGGGTGACAGGAATTTTTTGGGACATTATTTTTTTGGGATGCAAGAAACAATTGGAAATTGTTAAAAATATGGTTTTACAGTAAAAGAGGATGGGCCAATTGAAGGCACTTATACCAATTATGAAAATCTGATGAAAATTAGTAGGTTTACATGACTATTTAAAATTTGTTAAGTATGGATTTGGAAGAGCAACAGATCATGCTTGCATTGATATAAGAAATGGTAGATTAACAAGAGAAGAAGGCGTGAAACTTGTTAATCAATATGATGGTAAATATCCCCATTTTGCAATAGAGTCGTTTATTGAGTATTCTGGAATGACTAAAGAAGAAATTGATAAAGTAATTGACTCATTTACTAATCCACTAATATTTAAACAAAACGAAGACGGAATCTTTTTTAGAGACCCAGATGGAAATTTGATAAAAAACTTTGAAATTGTTTAAAAAATGAAAGCTGTAATTATCGAATACGGGATGGGAAATGTGGCTTCAGTTCAAAAAGCTTTAAGTTATTTGAATATTAATAATATAATTTCAAATAATTACAATGATATTGCCAACGCAGATGTGATTATTTTACCGGGCGTCGGTGCATTTAAGCAAGGTATGGAAAATTTAAAGCTCTTTAATTTGATTGATGTGTTGAATAATGAGGTGCTTGTTAAAAAAACCATTTTTAGGTATTTGTTTAGGTATGCAACTTATTGCAACTTTAGGTACAGAGGTAGAAGAATGCAATGGAATGGATTGGATAAAAGGGGTGGTTAGGAAAATTGAAGAACCACAAAAACGAGTACCACATTTAGGGTGGAATGAAGTAAAAGTTTTAAAAAACTCTTTTTTATCTGAATCTAATAATAAAGACTTTTATTTCATTCACAGCTACCATTTTGACGTAGAGGATAAAAGGCAGATTGCAGCGACTGTTAATTATGGTAATGATTATGTTGCAGCTGTACAGCATGAAAATATTTTTGCAACTCAATTTCATCCGAAAAAAGTCAAGAAGCCGGGCTAAAACTAATGTCTACAATTTTTGATTTTTATGCTAAAAGTTAGAGTAATACCAATACTTACATTTAACGGTTTTGGTTTGGTAAAAACTAAGCAATTTGCTTATCCAAGAATGGTAGGCAATCCCGTACAAGCCGCTCGAGTGTATAATAGCAGGGGGGTGGATGAATTAATATTTTTAGACATTTTTGCATCAATTCAAAATAGAAAAATAAATATAAATGTAGTAAAGGATGTAATAAAAGAGTGTTTTATGCCCATTGGAATTGGAGGCGGTATTAAAACTATTGATGATATTAATGATTTACTTCGTATTGGGGCAGATAAAGTAGTATTAAAAGACATTGCCATTTTAAATCCTGATTTTGTTAAAAAATCTTCGAATTTTTTTGGCTCACAATGTATTAGTGTTGCTATAGACGTAAAAAGGGAAAACGAAAAATTCATTATTTACTCAGAAAGTGTAAAAAATCTATCAGCAATAGAGTTTATAAAAAAAATGACAGACTTAGGGGCTGGTGAAATTATTCTTAACGCTGTACAAAACGATGGAATGATGAATGGATTTGATATAGAATTATTCAAAGATGTTGCATCACATACAAATCTTCCCATTGTTCTCGTAGGTGGAGGAGGTAATCTCCAACATTTTGTTGATTTGTTTACTGAGACTACTTGTGAAGCTGTTGGTTCTTCAAGCATATTTCATTTTACACAATATACCCCTTTAGATATTAAGCTTAGTTTAAAAGAAATTGGAAAACCAGTTAGAATTTAATTTTTAACATGCATAATTATAAATGTTTGGAGCGTCAAAAATTTGAAAAAAATAAACACTCCATTGTTCCGATCAGGTTTCAAGATAGGTTTTTAATTTTGAAATGGCGCAACGAGCAAATTTATCATTTGCGCCAGGTGTCCCCCCTCAGTATTGAAGACCAAGAAAACTACTTCAAGAATGTTGTAGCAAAACTTTTTGATGAAGAAAAGCCAGAACAAATTTTATTCTCCTATCTAGAGGGTAGTAATTGTATTGGTTATGGTGGTCTTGTACATATTAATTGGATTGATAAACATGCCGAAATATCATTTATTATTGATACTGAATTGGAAAAAGAATATTTTGAATTTCATTGGGTTACTTACTTATCACTTATTGAAGAAGTTGCATTTCAAGAACTCAACCTACATAAAATTTTTACATATGCTTTTGACTTACGGCCACATCTATATATTGCATTAGAGAAAGCAGGGTTTTTTAAAGAAGCTGAATTAATTGATCATTGTAGATGGAATGGAAAATATATAAATGCCGTAATCCACTCAAAAGTAAATTATCAACTGAAAATGAGAAAAGCTAATTCCACAGATATGATGACATACTATGAATGGTCAAATGAGGAAATCGTGCGAGCTAATTCATATTCCACGGAAAAGATTGATTTTGATACCCATTCAAAATGGTTTACTAAAAAACTGAATGACCCAAATTGTTATCTTTATGTGTTTGAGCAGAATGAAAATTTATTAGTTGGGCAGGTTAGAATAGAAAAACAACCAGATCATAAAAGAGCAGTAATTGGCATTTCAATAGATAAAAATTTTCGGAATCGAGGCCTTTCTCTAAAATTATTGGATGAAGCTGTAACAAATTTTCTGTTAGAAAACAATGATTTTAGTATAGACGCCTACATCAAAAGGAGTAATGCAAAGTCAGTTAATGCATTTCTTTCGGCTGGGTTTAAATTTATTGAAAACCTTCAATATAAAGACACAGAAAGTTCATTGTATAGGATATAAAACAAAACGATATGTCTTTAGAAAGTATGAAAATAGGCAACTATTTAATTGGAAGGGATTATAAACCATTCATCATTGCTGAAATGAGTGGTAATCATAACCAATCCTTAGAAAGAGCCATAAAGATTATTGAAGTTGCGGCTGAATGTGGTGCAGACGCAATTAAACTTCAAACTTATACTGCTGCCACACTCACCATCAACCATAAAGGTGGTTTATTTGATATAAAAGACCCGGATTCTTTGTGGGCGAACAGAAATTTGTATGAGCTTTATCAAGAAGCCCATACACCTTGGGAGTGGCACGAAGCTATGTTCAAGTGTGCAAAAGACAAAGGCATTATTTGTTTTTCAACTCCATTTGATGACACAGCTGTAGATTTTTTAGAAGGCCTAAATGCGCCTGTACATAAAATAGCTTCTTTTGAAAATAATCACTATCCACTTTTAAAAAAAGTAGCTCGAACAGGTAAGCCTGTGATTATGTCAACAGGAGCAAGCGACTTAGCAAACTTAGCTGAGGCAGTTGAAGTATTACGAGATAATGGTTGTAAAGATTTGGTTTTATTAAAATGTACGAGTAACTATCCGGCTTCGCCTGAAAACTCAAATATCCGCACAATTCCCCACTTACGAGAGCTATTCAATTGCGAAGTTGGACTAAGTGACCATACAATGGGCATTGGTGTACCTTGTGCTGCTGTTACATTAGGTGCAACCGTTGTTGAAAAACATTTTTGCCTCAGTCGATCAGAAGGTGGGGTTGATTCTGTTTTTCATTAGAGCCTCATGAACTTAAATCTTTAGTTATTGAAACAGAACGAGCTTGGCAATCTCTTGGTACAGTTCAGTATGGTGTGCAAGAAGCTGAGAAAAAGAGTTTACTTTTTAAACGTTCTATTTATGTAGTAAAAGACATTCAACCTGGCGAACCTTTTACCGAGGAAAATATTAGGGTTATTCGACCTGGTGATGGCATGCATCCTAAATATTATGATAGGCTGTTGGGAAAAATTGCTATTAAGAAATACGAAAAAGGGGAAAGGCTTTTATTAGAATTGTTTTTGTAATAAATTAGCCAACCCCAAAAATACTCTTAATTGAAAGTTAAAAACATATATCTTTTTATTTATTCCCTAATTACCAATTTAATACCTTTATATACATGTAGAAATAAAAATATTATATTATTGGGATATGGAGACTTAAATATAGAGATTGAAAAGAACTTAACATCTGGACTAGCCATTGGTTTGAAAAATTTATTTAATAAAGAAAATATAAATTTAAAATTAATATTAAGGAATAATAATTATTTAAAAAACTATAAAGTAGATGCGAGAATTGATTGTTACATAAAGCTCTTTCAGCTTTTTGGAATAAATCTAGTTAAATCATGGGTATTATTATTAAAACTTCTAAAGCCTAAAGTAGTATTTATTATTGATTGGCAAGAAGAAGTAAATGAAGCATGCAATCGGTTTGGAGTTTCTGCGATTTACATCCAACATGGAGTAATTTCTGCTGATCATTTAACCTTTGGTAAAAAAAAAATGGAACACACACCTTTGGAGAAGCTCCCTCAAGCCTTTTTAGTATGGGATGACACATCAAAGGAAAACTTTAAAAACTTGATACATACTTACACCATAGGAAATTTGTATAAAAAAGCCATTGATTTAGAAAGCACCTTCTTCAAGGAATATAAAGAATCTTTAAGTCAAATACACCTTCCTGTAGTATTGTTGTCTCTCACCTATGATAATCCTGATTTTGTTGGTATTCCCAAACAATGCATAAAAGTAATTAAAAGAACATGTCATAAATTTTTCTGGGTTATCAGACCTCATCCTGTATTATTGACGAGACCAATTGAATTTAAACAATTTTGCCATGAAATGGAAACAAATTTTAAAAATATAGCTAATTGCAATATTGAATGGAAAAAGTATAATAGAATCCCAATACAATTGATTTTTAGATATACAAATATTCATATCACAATTGAAAGTTCAACGGTTTGTGAAGCTGCGGAAATGAATATAAAATCTTTGATATTAAATGAAAAAGTGGTACAGTATGGGCCAAATGGGGAAAATACTATACCATATGGCGGCCCCAGCTATTTTAAGTATGAGAGGGAAAAGGGATTGGCAGATGTTTATTCGCTTAATTTAGATATTGAAGAATGGATAATAAATAACTTAAACCAATCAGATAACCAAAGTCCAATTCAAAACATTTACGAGGAAGAGTGGGAAAAATTTCTGGAAGATTATGGGCAAGTGCTCTATCAAGATAGAGTTATAAATTAAGGTGTAAGATTTTTTTTGAATAGTTTCAGGGAAAGGCACAATTGTAGCAATGTCTATGGTGGGTATGTTTATCTCATAAAAGTTCAAAAGAATAAAAAATATTCTTTTTGTCTTTATATAGTTAAATAAAAATTATTCACTTAATTTTTTTATTCAATATCAATGTCAAGAAATTAATTTAAATGATTTTATTTTGTTAAATTCATTTTTTTTTAAATTACAAATGAATTGTAATTAATAATTAAAATAGTAAAAATGTTAAAATATCAAATATGCACTCGTTGTGTTATGGACACCTCCGATCCTGATATTTTCTTTGACAAAAACGGTGTATGCAAGTATTGTAATAACTTTAAAGATAATTTGTCAAAAATATCTTTACTGGAGAAGAAGGTAAGCAGAAACTAAGTCATTTAATTAATGAAATCAAAACTTTCGGAAGAGACAAAGAATATGATTGTATCATCGGCCTTAGTGGCGGAATAGATAGTTCATATCTTGCATTATTAGGGTCAAAGTTGGGTTTAAGAATGTTGGCAGTACATGTTGATGCAGGATGGAATAGTGAATTGGCAGTTCAAAACATTGAAAAACTCTGCAAGTGTCTTAATCTGGACTTACATACTGAAGTAGTCAACTGGAATGTAATGCGAAAAGTGCAACTCTCTTTTTTGAAAGCAGGCCTTATTAATCAGGATATACCTCAAGACAATGCTTTTTTTGCCGCATTACATAAATTTGCAAAGAAAAACAAAATAAAATATCTTCTCAACGGGACAAATTATACGACAGAAAACACACTGCCTCTAGCTTGGGGGGGAGAGGAGCCTATGGATTCTAAACTCATCAAAAGTGTTTACGAAAAATTTAATAAAGAGAAATTAAAAGATTTTCCACTGGTCAGTTATTGGCAATACTATGTTATTAAAAGTATATTTAAAACCTATAAAACTGTGGATCTTTTAAATTATATTGATTATTCCAAAGAAATGGCAATCAAAGAGCTTCAGGAGACAGTAGGGTTTAAACCTTATGCAGGTAAACATAACGAATCCAGGTTTACAAAATTTCATCAAAACTATTATTTGGTAAAGAAATTCGGTTTTGAAAAGAGAAGGGCACATTTTGCATCATTAGTAATTAGCGGACAAATGTCTCGAGAAGATGCATTGACTCAAATGAACCTGCCTATTTATAATTCTAAATTTGATGAGGAAGCAGAGATAGAATATATTATAAAAAAATTAGCTATATCAAGAAAGGAGTTTGATCATATTATGTCCATGAATCCTTATAAAATCACTGATTTTCCATCTGACCAAATATTACACCAAAAAATAAAACCTTTTACTTCAAAGATAAGGAAATTCTTTTTTGGAGAAAAGGTATTACGTTAACAGCATATTTCAAAACAATAATTTTTTATTTTGGAAGAAAGAACATACAAAATCTGTAGTAAAACAATCATGGATACCACTGATCCATGGATTACTTTTGATGAATATGGTGAATCAAACCATGTGGCTTCATTTAACAAGGAAGCAGGTGTCACCTGGTTTCCAAATGATGAAGGGAGAGATAAATTGGATCAACTCATCTCAGAAATAAAAAAAAGCCGGAAAAGGAAATGATTATGATGCCATCATAGGGTTGAGCGGTGGCGTCGACAGTAGTTATTTGGCCTATTTTCTTCGTACTGAGTATGATCTTCGAATATTGGCAGTACATGTTGATGCCGGGTGGAACTCAGAACTTGCTATCCATAATGTGGAAAATATAGTCAAATCGTTGGAAATTGATTTGTATACTTATGTTGTTAACTGGAAAGAAATGCAGGATTTGCAGTTGGCCTACCTGAAAGCAAATGTCATCAACCAGGATGTGCCGCAAGATCATGTATTTATGGCTTCGCTATATAAAACAGCGGAAAAAAATAAAATAAAATATTTTTTATCCGGTCATAATCATGCCACAGAGGGTATCCTTCCGGAAAGTTGGGTGTATAGAGCTGCAGATTTGAAAAATCTCAGAGCTATTCATGAAAAACATGGAACCATACCGTTAAAGACTTATCCCACTACTGGTTTTTTGAAAGACTTTATATATTATCCCTTTATTTATGGTTTGAAAATTAAAAGACCACTCAACTTTATTCCATACAATAAGGATAATGCTAAAAAAATTATTACCGAAAAACTCCAATGGCGAGACTATGGTGGTAAACATGGTGAATCAAACTTCACAAAATTTTATCAGAATTATTACCTTCCATCAAAATTCAATGTGGATAAAAGGAAGGCCCATTTAAGTTCGATGATCATGTCGGGGCTGATTGACAGGGCTGCTGCTTTGGAAGAAATTAAAAACCTTTGTATGATGATCTGCAGTTAAAAACGACACAGAATATATTGCCAGGAAACTAAATGTTTCATTGGATGAATTTTATCAAATTATTTCCCAACCCAACAAAAGACATCAGGATTATCAGAATGAAGAGTTTATGTACACTACCTTAAGAGATTTTTTTGAAGAAATTTGGAGGTTTGAATCTTATAAAAAAAATGTTGAGATAAAGGTATGATAGCTATTTTAGATTACAACATGGGAAATGTGAAAAGCATTGCCAACATGTTCAAAAAGATAGGCAAGGAAGCAAAAGTTACTTCCGATATTGATGAAATAAAAAATGCCGAAAAACTCATTTTGCCTGGTGTGGGCTATTTTGATTATGCGATGGACCAACTGCGGTCTATGGATTATTTCAGCATTTTGGATCAAATGGTATTAATGGATAAAAAGCCAATATTGGGTATTTGTTTGGGAGCTCAGTTAATGTTAAATAGAAGTGAAGAGGGAAAGCCTACGCCTGGATTGAATTGGATTGAAGGACAAGTAGTGAAATTTCAACTAAATCTTCAAGGTTTAAGAGTTCCTCACATGGGTTGGAATGATGTTAGAATAATAAAGGATGATAAACTTGTACAGGGCCTTCCAGAAGAACCCAGATTTTACTTTGTACATTCTTATTATTTCAATCTTGTCCATAAAGAAGACGAGCTTTTATCTACACATTATGGTCAAGATTTTGCTTCAGCTTTTAGCCATGAAAATATTTTCGGTGTACAGTTTCATCCTGAAAAAAGTCACAAATACGGAATGCAGCTATTGAAGAATTTTGCAGAATTATAAGAATATGAAGTATAAAAGAGTGATACCCGTTTTGCTGATTCAGGATGGTGGTCTTGTCAAAGGTACAAAGTTTAAAGATTTTAAGTATGTCGGTGATCCGATAAATGCGGTAAAAATATTTAACGAAAAAGAAGTCGACGAAATCTGTATCCTTGATATTTCCACTACATCCAGTCATAAAGGACCAGACATCAACATGATTGGAGAAATAGCAAGTGAAGCATTTATGCCATTGTCTTACGGCGGAGGAATCACAAGCCTGGAACAAGTAGAAAAAATTGTAAATCAGGGTGTAGAAAAAGTGATTTTTAATACCACTATATATAACAATCTGAAACTGGTAGAAGAAACTGCCAAAAGAGTAGGAAGCTCCAGTACAGTCGTTTGTATAGATGTTAAGAAAAAATTTCTTGGTGGTTACTCCGTATTTATCAACAATGGAACTAAGGACATTGGTGCCAATCCGGTTGAGTATGTTAAAAAGGTTCAGGATTACGGAGCAGGCGAAATAATCATCAACAGTATAGATAAGGATGGAACACTTTCTGGGTATGATCTGGATATCATTAGAAAAATATCTGATAATGTAACCATACCGTTGATAGCATTGGGGGAGGAGCTAATATAACACATATAACAGATGCATTAGCAAATGGAGCAGCTGCAGTTGCCGCTGGTGCCATGTTTGTGTTTCACGGAAAACACCGCGCTGTTTTAATTTCATATTTATCAAAAAGTGATTTTGAAATTATAAACAGATCCGGATTATGACATTGATGGGCAACAGGAGAAATTTGCATATTTATCAATCCGACTTCAAATTTGAGTCCCGAATGATTAAAGAAACTAGCTCTCTGTTGGCTCTGAATATCGTTGATGAAATTATTATTGCTGCTATTCATTCAAATGGTCAGCAAGAAGAAGAGCAAATTAGTCAAAATACAAAAGTCAGACGATTTAGAATACTTTCAAAAAAATATTTCAAAATCAAGATATTAAGAATGTTTTCTAAATTGGAATTCTTAATAAGATTGTTGTTTAATTATAGAAAGTACCATTTTGTCTACATAAATTGCCACAGCATATTGGTGTTGCCGGTTGGAGTTTTATTAAAAAAAATGGGAGTGACTGATTTTTTAATTTATGATACTCATGAGTTGGAAACAGAAACCGTTGGGCTTTCCGGATTGAATAAGAGTGTTTTTAAATTTTTAGAAAAAAAACTTATAAAACATTGTGATAAAGTAATCTGTGTATGCCAGCCAATAGCTGACTGGTATAAAAAAGAATATAAACTTTCTACAGTGCATGTAATCCAAAATATGCCTTATAACAATAATTTAGCTTTTACAAAATCACAGATTTTAAAAACAAAACTGAATATTCCACTCGAAGATATATTATTTATCTATCAGGGCGGCTTGATGCCCGGAAGAGGAATAGAAACCTTATTAAATGTATTTTCAAGGTCCAATAGCAATAGACATATAGTATGTATGGGCTATGGTGAGCTAGTAGACCAGATTTTGACATTTTGTACCAAATATTCCAATATCCATTTTCATGAAGCTGTCCCAATGCATGAAATATTAAATTATACCAGCAGTGCTGATATCGGGATTTTCTACTTACCGGGAAAATTATGTCTGAGTTATGAATTATCACTTCCCAACAAGTTTGGGGAATACATATTAGCAGGAATACCCATAGTCATTTCTGATAATTTAACATATTTGAAATCAATTATTGACCAAAATAATTTAGGTTGGAACGTAGAGGATGAAGATTGTTTACAAACCTTGATAAACGATTTGTCATTGAGTGAATATTCAGATAAAAGAAATTATGTGACAGATTACCAACGAAATATTGGTTGGGAATACGAAGAAAAGGAATACATGGAAATTTACAAAAAATAAAAATCTGCGTGTTCCTACACAGTTATTCCGCCCTATCACTATGGTCACCTATGATATATTAAATTTTTAGTCAAATCATGAAAAAGGTTCTGATCATCACCTATTATTGGCCACCTGCCGGAGGCTCCGGAGTACAAAGGTGGGTGAAATTTGCAAAATATCTCAGGGATTTTGGTTGGGAGCCTGTCATTTTTACTGTAGAAAGTACGGACTATCCCATTATCGATAACTCTATCGGTCTGGATTTACCTGACGGCATCGAAGTAATCAAGAGTAAAATCGTAGAACCTTATCAGCTTTACAATTTTTTTTCAGGTAAGAAGAAAGGTCAAAAGATTGATGCCAATTTTTTGAGCGAGGGCAAAAAACTAAACTGGAAGGATAAAATCGCAGTATGGATAAGAGGAAATATCTTTATACCTGATGCTAAGTTTTTATGGATTGGACCATCAGTCAGGTATTTGTTGAATTATTTAAAGGAAAATCATATAAATGCTGTGATAAGTACAGGACCTCCTCATAGTTGTCATTTGATTGCGCAAAAAGTCTGTAAAAAAACTAATATTCCATGGATTGTAGACTATCGTGATCCATGGACACAGATTGATTATTTCGATGAGTTGATGCTGACTTCCTGGGCAAAAAAAAGACACATTAAACTAGAGAAAAAAGTACTTGATGATTGTTCACATATCATAACTGTCGGGAATAGCATGGCAGATGATATAAGGAAACAAACTGACACCAAAGTAACTGTCATCACAAATGGCTATGACGAAGCAGATCGGAATATCAATATAATTAATCCAAGATCAGATAAATTTGTACTTTCATATTTAGGAGTCATGAATGTCTCCAGGGATCCGGAAGTGCTTTGGCAAACATTAAAAAAATTAAAACTTACACAAAATGAAGTTTATAACAAAATCGAGATAAATTTGATCGGCCAGGTTGAAGAATATTCTCAAAAAAACATTGTTAAATACGGGTTGGAAGAAAAAGTAAAACTATTTGGTTATTTAGCCCATAAAGATGCTATTGTATACCAAAATAGTTCTGATGCACTTTTGTTAGTGATCAATAAAACTAAGAATAACAAAACTATTCTTACCGGTAAAATTTTTGAATATATTGCTAGCGGCAAACCTATCATATGTATAGGTCCAAAAAATGGGGACGCAGCGGCAATTCTATCATCTTTAGATAATACCTATATTATTGATTATCAAAATACAGAAGAAATGGAAAAGGCAATTATTTCCCTTATCAATAACAGACTTACTACTGCCATATTTTCAAAAAACGTAGAGCAATACTCAAGAAAAACATTGACTTCAAAATTGGCTGATGTACTCAATGGCTTATAGTATGGGTATTTAATTTTATCTATTATTCCTTTTTAACTTATTGAGTTAAAATTCCATAAATGAAAAAAGTTTTAGCCATCATAGGGGCGCGCCCTCAGTTCATCAAACACTTTGCATTTGAGAGTGAAGTGAAAGATACCTTTCAACTGATTACGGTGCACACAGGTCAGCATTATGACGAAAACATGAGCAAAGTGTTTTTTGATGAGTTGGGTATGAAGAAACCGGACTATCTCTTGCAATCGGGTGGAGGCCATCACGGCGAACAGACAGGCAAAATGATGATCGAGATCGAAAAGATTGTACTGGACGAAAAGCCGGATGCAGTATTGGTATATGGAGACACCAACTCAACTCTTGCTGGTGCTCTGGTCGCGTCAAAGCTGCACATCCCTGTCATCCATATTGAAGCAGGATTGCGATCGTTTAACAAAGAGATGCCTGAAGAAATCAATCGGGTACTTACCGATCATGTCAGTGACATGCTCTTTGTCCCATCTGAAGTAGCTGTGCACAATCTGTACAAAGAAGGTGTCCGGGAAAATGTGCGCATCGTAGGAGACATCATGAAAGATCTGGTCATTAAATCAGTAAAATCCGGTTGGCTCAAACCTATGGATGATGTATCAGAACCATATTATTATGCCACACTCCACAGACCATACAATACAGATGATAAAGATCGGTTGGTGTACGTGTTGAATACATTGAGTGATCTGGATAAAAAAGTTGTGTTTGCCATACATCCCCGCACCAGAAACTTTATGAAGGCTTACAGACTTAACGAAGACAGTTATCCTAATATCAGATTTATCGATCCGCAGGGATATTTTAATAACCTGAGTTATTTGTTTTATGCTGATGGGTTGATCACTGACAGTGGTGGGATGCAAAAGGAAGCATACTGGCTGGGCAAAAAATGTATCACAATCAGGAAGGAAACAGAATGGACAGAAACACTTGAAGATGGCGACAATGTACTGATGTTTTATGATCTTTCCGCCTTGAAAGATAAAATGTCTGCAAAAGCAAAATGCAGTAACAAGAATCTATATGGCGATGGTACCACCGGAACCAAAATTGTAAGTCAAATCAAAGACTATTTTTTGACAAAAAGTAAATAAAAGAACCAAAATTTTGCCCAAAATGAGTAACTTTGCTACTCAATATACGTCCAAAGGAAACCATAAATGGAATGGCCCTCAGATCAGTACTTGCGACTTATCAGCGGCGAAGCCATTTTTAAAGTAGTGAGTTCAATTCTCAATTCAGCAATTAACCCAAATGTATAAAGCAACAAATTTCCCAAATCCCTATAAAATTTTAATGCAAAGTATTCTAGTCACAGGAGGAGCCGGATTCATAGGTTCCAATTTAGTTGCAGCTCTTTTAAAAGATAAACGAGTCCAGCTGGTCAGGGTATTGGACAATTTCGCTACAGGGTTTAAAAAAAATATCGAAGAGTTTATTGGTCATCCTAAGTTTGAGTTTTTTGAAGGGGATATCAGAGACTACGATACATGCCTGAAAGCCACACAAGGGATCGATCTCGTAAGCCATCAGGCAGCTTTAGGTTCTGTGCCTCGAAGTATTAAAGATCCGATCACCACCAATGCTGTAAATATCGACGGTACGCTCAACATATTTAATGCAGCGGTAGAGAAAAAAGTCAAAAGGGTCGTTTTTGCAGCATCATCATCTACCTATGGCGACAGTCAAGGCCTGCCCAAAGTAGAACACATCATCGGGAAACCAATGTCTCCATATGCCGTAACCAAATACGTAAACGAACTTTACGCGGATGTTTTTGCCAGGACATTTGATTTTGAGTACATAGGATTGAGATATTTTAATGTTTACGGTCCTAAACAAGATCCTAACGGGGCCTACGCTGCGGTGATACCGCTATTTTTTAAAGCTGCTATAGAAGGGAAAGGTCCAATTATCAATGGGGATGGTAGCAATAGTCGTGACTTTACCTATGTAGACAATGCAGTCGAAGCTAATATTTTAGGACTATTTACTGATAATGCAGAAGCGATCAATAAGGTTTATAACATCGCATGTGGAGAACGAACCACACTGAATGAGCTCTGGCAAAATATTAAAACAGTAACTCATTGCACAGCTGATGCCACTCACGGTCCCAATCGATCAGGAGATATACCACATAGCTTGGCAAGTATAAAAAAAGCACAAAATTTACTTGGATACAATGGTAAGATAAAATTAAAGGAAGGTTTGGAAAGGACATTTGAATTTTATAACGTCTTTTAAAAAATCGACGCGAATTGTCACAGATTACACAAAAACAAAAAATATATTAGCGAAATTGGCGAAAATTAGCGTATCAAAAATACCCATGCTCAAAAACGATCAAAGGAATTAGCGAAAAATAAGGTAATCAGCGAAAATTAGTGTATAAATCAAAAGAAACACAAATACGCAAAAGAATTAGCGTAAAAAAAATTAGCGTAATCAGCGAAAATAGCGTATAAATCAAAAACCGATAACACAAATTACGCGAATTAAAATAAAGGAATTAGCGTAAAAAAAAATTAGCGTAATCAGCGAAAATTAGTGTATAAATTCAAAAACGTGGATTAACACAAATTACGCGAATTAAAATAAAGGAATTAGCGTAAAAAATAAATTAGCGTAATCAGCGAAAATTAGCGTATCAAAAAAACGTGGATTAACACAAATTACGCGAATTAAAATAAAGGAATTAGCGTAAAAAATAAATTAGCGTAATCAGCGAAAATTAGCGTATAAATTCAAAAACGCGGATTAACACAAATTACGCGAATTAAAATAAAGGAATTAGCGTAAAAAATAAATTAGCGTAATCAGCGAAAATTAGTGTATAAATTCAAAAACGTGGATTAACACAAATTACGCGAATTAAAATATAGGAATTAGCGTAAAAAATAAATTAGCGTAATCAGCGAAAATTAGCGTATAAATTCAAAAACGCGGATTAACACAAATTACGCGAATTAAAATAAAGGAATTAGCGTAAAAAATAAATTAGCGTAATCAGCGAAAATTAGCGTCAAAATTAATAATAATATGCAACACAAAATAGCAATCATAGGCCTCGGCTACGTAGGACTTCCACTAGCCGTAGAGTTTGCCAAAAAATATCCCGTCATAGGATTTGATATCAATCGGGCACGTGTCGACGAACTCAATAGCGGAAAAGACAGTACCCTGGAAGTAGAAGACAATTTACTACAGGAAGTATTGGCATCTTCTTTTGATTTTGATATGGATGGACTGTATGTCACTACCGATCTGAATGATATGGCCCATTGCAATACCTATATCATCACGGTACCGACACCCACTGACAAAAACAATCGTCCTGTACTCACGCCCTTATACAAATCCAGTGAATCAGTGGGGCATGTGCTCAAAAAAGGAGATTATGTTATCTACGAATCAACCGTATATCCTGGTGTCACAGAGGATGAATGTGTGCCTGTATTGGAGCGCGTATCCGGACTGAAATTGAATGTAGATTTTTTCGTAGGTTATAGTCCTGAGCGTATCAATCCCGGGGACAAAGAGCATACTGTATCGAAGATATTGAAGGTTACATCAGGCTCGACTCATGAAGCAGCGGAGGTGATAGACCAATTATACAAATCAGTCATCACAGCTG
Organism: Saprospiraceae bacterium; assembly: GCA_016718205.1. Classification (GTDB taxonomy): domain Bacteria; phylum Bacteroidota; class Bacteroidia; order Chitinophagales; family Saprospiraceae; genus OLB9. Next base: position 15,107 of record JADKEB010000008.1, on the reverse strand, counting down.
GCACCTACAAAGCCACATCACTAAAAGTAGCAGAAGCGGCCAAAGTCATCGAAAACAGCCAAAGAGATATCAATATCGCCTTTGTCAATGAGCTTTCCAAGATATTTAATAGAATGGGCATCGATACCCATGAAGTACTTGCTGCTGCAAGCACTAAGTGGAATTTCCTCCCGTTTAAACCAGGCCTGGTAGGTGGCCACTGCATTGGAGTAGATCCGTATTATCTCGCTCAGAAAGCACAGGAAGTAGGATATCATCCGGAGATTATACTCGCAGGACGTAGACTCAATGACAGCATGGGACAGCATGTAGCTACAGAAGTCATCAAGCTCATGGTCAAAAAAGACATTCCTGTCAAAGGCAGCAATATCTTAATGCTGGGCATTACCTTCAAAGAGAATTGTCCTGATATCCGCAATACCAAAGCCATAGACATCTACCACGAACTCAAAACTTATGACCTCAATGTGGATGTCTACGATCCTTGGGCCAATCCAGATGAAGTAAGACATGAATATCATATAGCTTCTTCCACATCTCTGCCTGACAAAAAGTATGATGCTATCATTCTCGCCGTAGCGCACAAATCCTTTGAATCACTCAATTTAGACCATATCAAGAAGGATAATGCTGTGGTATATGATGTCAAAGCGGTGCTCCCAAAGGATATGGTGGATGGGAGGTTGTGAAAAAAATATTTAATAGTCGTTTGTCTTAGCGTCATCGCTAAGATACAATATCACAAGGCTTATAGCCTTTTTTAACTTATAATACCTAATTCAGTACGCGGTCTAATGAAATTTTTGATAGACTCACAAATTTCCTATGGGTTATGAAAGCAGGCAAGATGCCTTGATATATGGCATCGTAGCTTGGAAGCTACGACGAGCAGATAGTTTATGATGTAAAGGCAGTGTTGCCAAAGGATACGGTGGATGGTAGGCTGTAGGGGGAAGGTTTAAAGCCTGTCTGCTGTAATGGAGAAAGATTAATCATGTGGCTTCGGTTTCTCCGCCGCGGTGGATACGCTCAGCCACCGAAGGAATGGTAGTAAACTAAGGCCTGTCTGCTGGAGACCAATGGAGGCAGATTTAAGGTTGAATGCCACTAAGGCGCAAAGGCACAAAGGTATAATTGTTGAGACTTGTCTGCTGTAATATAATGGAGGTAGAAGGTTTATAAAGTTAAGGCCTGTCCCTGATTGGGATTGCATCCGATAAGCTTCAGCGTCCTCGCTAAGCTTGAGTTAGTACAAACGACTCGTTTGAGAAAATGTAAAAAAGGTTTACATTTTACATCTAAAGCATCTACAATTGAGACAAAATGAATTGGTGTATCCCAAAATTGCACTTTAATAAAAATTCCTTTTGTTTTACCCCATCCCTTAGGGTGACAAAAAAGAATTTTATAACGATTGAATAAAAAAATGGGATACACCCAATGATTTTAGATTGGTTTCTGTGCAAAATGGATACGCCCATAAATTTTAGAGAAATTAATAAGCATAAAATTTAGCATTGAAAAAAGGAGTAAACAACAAACACGACAAATTCTTTAAGGCAATGATGGAAGATAGGTCCGTCGCAACTGATTTTTTAAAAAAGTTTTTGCCTGCATCTGTCATTGGCCTAATAGATTTTGAAACTTTCGAAAATGTAGGCACAAGTTATATCACTGAAGATCTTAACGAGTTGTTTTCAGATGCCATCTTCAAATTTAAACTCAATGAGATCAATGAAGAATGTTATGTCTCTGTATTGCTCGAACATAAAAGCAAAAGTGATGATGCTACTGTTTTTCAAGTGTTAGGATATCTAGCCAATGGATATAAGCTTCAATATAAAAACAAGGAACCAAAGCGAATTATCCTACCTGTTGTTTATTACCACGGAAAGAATAAGTGGAAATTAAGACAATTGGATGATTATTTCAAGAATGTCCCTCCGATATTAAAAGCATTTCTACCATCATATGATATGGTTTATATTGATTTGGTCAGATTATCTTCTGATAGTCTTGAATCGCTAACCAATGTTTTTTTAAGGTCAGCCTTGATGGTCCAAAGACATAGTTCTGATCCCAACTTACTTAAAAATGAAATAGAAAAGATATTAACGACCTTGTCCGACTCCACGGAAAGGAACTTTTTTTTCACTATCATTGTTTATGTTTTGGAAGTTTTAGAAGTTGACGAAAGTTATATTTTAGAAATTTCAGAAGGCATAACTCCAAATTTAAAAGATAAAATTATGAGTACATACGATCGTCTAATTGAAAAAGGAATAGGAAAAGGAATCGAACAAGGCATCGAAAAGAAAACAATTGATGTCATAAGAAATTGTGTCAAAAATGACATAAAGATTCCGATGATCTCAAATATCACAGGATTGAGTGATCAGAGGGTAATGGAGATCATCAAAAGCTTGGGATTATGATAATGGGCTTCCAAATTTATTTGGAAGATGTAAAAACAAAGGATCGTTATCATATCAGAGGCTGTAAGGGTGAGGCTAAGATTTAATCACTCTTGTGACGCTTTAGCGTTACAGAGCACTAAGGTTTTCACTAAGGAAACTAAGACGACGCAAGTTTTAGGTAGCTTTTATAGCTATTCTTGGCTCTTCTGATTGGGATTTCTTACGATAAGCTTTAGCGTCCTCGCTAAGCTTGGGTTAGTACAAACGTCTCGTTTGGGTTATTGCCAAGAACAAATCGAGCGTTCCAAACCGTTTATAAAACATAAGATGTTCCGTCAAAGTCAGATTTATCTACCCTGTATCGAGCTGACTTGTCAGGCTTGAAACAGACTGAGACTTTGACAAACGGGGGATTTGATAATGGGTTTCCAAAACTTGTTTGGAAGGTGTAAAAACAAAGGATCGTTATCATATCACAGGATTGAGTGATCAGAGACGGGGCTTTGCTTCAATAATGGCTTTTTTTACCCATCCCCAGCCCTTCCCTTAAAATGGAAGGGTGAAAAATGTGAGAAATGAGGGGAAGCAATTTATTGAAAGTTAATTAGCTTGGGTTTATACCCATCCCAACTAATTGCACCCAAAAGCCATTGTTTAAAGGAATAATAGGAAGTCATAGTAAAGGAATAGACTTTCTTTAAAAATAAAAGGGATCCAGGCATTATGGCTTATGCCGAATAATGGAGGTTCGCTCAATAGTAGAAAACGAATGCGGATAAGCTTTGCGTCCTCGATAAGCTTGGCTTAGTACGAACGTCCCGTTTGGCTTCTGCTGAGGTGCAAAGGAGGTTGATTGAATTTTGAATGTTTAAAGCTTGTCTACGGAAATGCAATCATTCTACCTTAATGTCACTGTATCATACCATATATTTTTTTTAAAATAAAATCAACACAATGAAGTCGTTTAAGTATATCATCACAAAAGAAGGGAAGTTTTATGTCTCCAGATGTTTAAATGTTGAAGTATCTAGTTTTGGTAAAACGATTGATGAAGCTAAATCTAATTTGAAAGAAGCGTTGGATTTATATTTTGAAGATAATAATGAAAGGTTTGATTTGCAAAACATCACAGAAACTATTATAGGTGAGATGAAGATAAAGGTATCATGACAAAACTTCCTTCATCCGATAAAGTTATTTCAGTTTTATTAGATTATGGCTTTGTGTTTAAAAGTCAAAAAGGCAGCCATCAAAAATACAAAAATAAAGAAAAAACCGTCATCGTGCCAGCTCCACGAAAACAAATACCTATAGGTACTCTAAAATCCATAAGCAAACAATCAGGAATAGCATATTCTGAATTTATAAATCTGTAAAAAACATAATTGCTGAATTGCTTAAGAACCCCACCATTATGGCTTATGCCGAATAGTGGAGGTTCAATCAATAGTACAAAACGAATGCGGATAAGCTTTGCGTCCTCGCTAAGCTTGGCTTAGTACAAACGTCCCGTTTTAATTCCATATGTAGGGATGGCTCAGTTGGCCCCCAACCCCAAAGGGGAGTATCCACCCACTTCTGATTGCCACAATGTAACTTGTTTGCTAGAATGGAACCACAATGGAAGGGTGAAAAATGTGAGTAAATGAGGGGAAGCAATTTATTGAAAGTTAATTAGCTTGGGTTTATACCCATCCCCGGCCCTTCCCTTAAAATGGAAGGGTGAAAAAGTGAGTAAATAAATGGGCAGTTATAGTTTGATGGAATCATAGGAAGACATAGTAAAGGAATAGACTTTCTTTTAAAATAAAAGAACCCCCACCATTGCGGCTTATGCCGAATAGTGGAGGTTCAATCAACTGTACAAAACGAATCCAGATAAGCTTAGCGTCCTCGCTAAGCTTGGGTTAGTACAAACGTCCCGTTTGGCTTCTTGCGAAGAACAAATCGAGACATGACATGATTTTCCATTATAAGAAAATAGAAACAAATTATGCAACATAAACAAGAACAAATCATACAGATGAAAGAAATGGGGTTATCCTTGATTTTGCATCAACAGGGGAATTGATTGGCATCGAAGTACTTGATGCATCCAAATCAAACCTATCTCCATTGAAAGTAGAATATGAAGTGGCATAATATGTAATTACACTGTGTTTTAAAGCCCATAATGATTGTGGAGCCGGTTGTTGCTAAGTATGAGACTATCGAACTGACATCTCCGCGCCAATATGCTACCCCGATAAGCTCTAGCAGCGCAAAACGTTGTAAACGTCCTGTTGTTTGTCTTAGCAGCGTAAAAAGCAGAAAACGTCCTCGCTAAGCTTGAGTGAGTGAAAACATCCCGTTTGCGTAGATGTATTGTCGTTAGTTGTAGCGTCTTCGCTACGATTCATTATTATTCAGCTTCCTGCCACAAGCATTGCAATGCTGTAAACGTTGATGGTGGAGATGCAAAGAAACGCTCAGATGAAATTAGAAACTTCTTTAAACTGCAAAGAAGGGTCGAATTCAAACTATTTAAAATGATGATTACAGAATTAAAGGGAGACAAAAGGAATTTTAATACAATGGAATAAAAAAATGAAATACACCCTATTTGTATGGAAATTCATAGAATTTTGGGTCGTGGGCTAAGAGAAGTTGTATACAAAGATGCCATGGAATATGAATTTAAACTTAAAAAAATTCCTTTTAATCGTGATGTTGAGTATAATGTAAAATACAAAGACACTGTTTTAAAGCATAAATTTTATGCGGACTTTGTTGTGTTTGATAAATTAATTCTGGAGATAAAAGCATGTGAATTTATTCATGAAGATTTTATTCCGCTCACTTTAAATTATATTTCTATTGCTAAAAGTCCTTTGGGTTGTCTTTGATGTCAAGGCGGTGTTACCAAAGGAAATGGTGGATGGGAGATTGTAATGGCTTAGGATTATTTTAATTGGTGTAATAACAAGATTGTAATATAAATATAAAAGCTGTATATTGAGTTTTTAAATCTGTATTAGTAATATAAAATACCTAAATAAAGGTTTTATATTATAAAATTATTTACCTTTGCGAAAAAGTACATATATGGATTGGCAGGAATTGACCGACAAACAGATTATAGATATTTTGGCTCTTCGATTTAAAGATTATCGGATCCGCAAGCATTACACACAAAAAGAGTTGGCTATAAAAAGTGGTGTAAGTTTAAATTCAATTCAAAAAATCGAACAAGGAGAATGGGTGTCCATGCGTGTTTTACTCCCTGCACTAAGGGCCTTAAAATTGACGGAGAACCTTGAAATGCTCATACCGGATGTTAGTTTTTCACCGATTCAGCTTTTACAAAAGCAAGGAGCAAAAAAACAACGTGTCAAAAAGTCTATGAAATAAGTGCAAACTATTGTAAATATAAAGCTTTGGGGACAGAATGTTGCTGCAATAGCTTGGGACAAAATCCGGGAGATTGGAGTACTTGAATTTTACGATAGTTTTCCGAAGACCAACTGGAATATTGCTCCATTAACGATGCCATTGGAAGATATAAGAAGAGGAGAACGTATTTTTTCTTTTTCAAACCTTAAATCAAAAACATTTAAAGGACTTCCGGGATTGATTGCAGACGCTCTGCCAGATGATTATGGAAATAGTGTCATAGATGAGTGGTTTTTCATGAAAGGTAAAACCGTAGAAATTACCCCAATAGATAGACTTTGTTATATTGGAAAGCGAGGTATGGGCGCTCTGGAATTTGAGCCTGCTAATGATGATGTGCTATTGAATGAATCTTCGGATATAGATATTCAAGAATTATTGGCATTATCACAACAAATTTTGGATAAGCGATCTACTTTTAGCACTACTTTGGATAATAAAAAAGATCCCCTCATAGACATCCTTCGCGTGGGCACTTCCGCCGGAGGTGCAAAACCTAAAGCAATTATAGCATACCATGCAAAAACAAAGGAAGTGCGCTCAGGTCAGGTGAAAGCTCCTGAGGGATTTGGATATTGGATTATTAAATTTGATGGGGTAGAAGGTGGTGCTATCAAGGACAATCCATTAGGTATAGGTAGGATAGAATACACCTATTATCAGATGGCATTGGATTGTGGCATAGACATGATGCCATCACGCCTTTTGGAAGATGGCGAAAAAGCGCATTTTATGACTCGACGTTTTGACCGCACCGACAATGGCGAAAAAATAATGATGCAAACCCTCTGTGGTATAGCTCATTATGATAGAGATGAACGATATGGATATGAACAGTTGTTTAGTGTGATGCGTAAGCTGAAACTGGATTACCCGGATTTTGAACAGCAATATAGCAGGATGGTATTTAATGTCATTGCAAGAAATCATGACGACCACACCAAAAATCATTCTTTTACAATGGACAAAGACGGAACATGGAAACTTGCACCTGCCTATGATCTCTGTTATACCTACTCACCATCAGGTCAATGGACAAACAAACATCAGATGTCTGTAAATGGTAAAAGGGATGACTTTTCAATACAAGATTTAGTAAAGGTTGGAGAAGATCAAGGTATCCATAATCCTAAATATATTGTAGAAAATATTATTTCTGCAGTGAGCAATTGGCCAACTTATGCATCAGCAAATGATGTAAATCCAGCTTTTAAGATGCAAATAGGAGAACATTTAAGAATAAACATTTCATAAAATACCAAAGCCATCAATATCTATCATGATTTAACTACTCTTGTGACGCTTTAGCGTTGAAGTTCTGAGATGAGATTTGAAGCAGGTGATTGAGCGCAATTTGTGGAGTCGAAATCACAAGCGAAGATTCAATAAAGGCAGATGGAGTTTGTGGCTTCGGCTTCTCCGTCGCGGCGGATGCGCTCAGCCACCGAAAGAATGGTAGTAAACTAAGGTATCGGGACTGGCTTTCTTTAAAAATAAAAGAACCCACACCATTGCGGCTTTTGCCGAATAGTGGATGTTCAATCAACTGTACAAAACGAGCCCAGATAAGCTCGCCCCCCCCCCAAGCTTGGCTTAGTACAAACGTCCCGTTTGGCTTCTTGCGAAGAACAAATCGATTATTTTGTCATCTCGTTTTCTGAACCAGTGGCGGAAGAGACAATCCTTGGTCGGGGTCTCTTTCGCTCACTTTTGCGAATACCACCCGCTGCCACATATTCGTCAGAGTCTTTGCCATAGATAAAGGCAATGGCGGTGAGCATTCGTTCTCGAAAATCTCGGGTGTATCCCATTTTTACATTAAGCTGTATTTCTCAAATATTCTTGAAGTACACTCCATTTGTTATTCATGTTTAGGTTTCTAAGGCTTATTATAGCTTTGTTGCACCTTTCCGTCCATCTTTGCCCTGATAGTTTACACCGTTTTGAACTGAACCTAAGTGCTGCTTCCATCGCTCCACTGCCGATTTGTAAGCCTTGTTTTAGATAAGACGGATAATTCATGCGTGTCTCATTTCTTCTCAAATAACCTAATAATTTTTCCTTCTCTTCTGATTTTGACTTTGGATATACAAGTTATCTTTCTATCTCTTTTATTACTTCCTGCCCGCCCTCTTTTAGGAGTTTTGCGCATATCAATCTGCCACTTTTCCTCTTTATTTTGTTGAAATAACTTTGGTGAAAAATAACATATTTTTCATAGGCATGAAAAAAATCTAATATCTTTAGTGCGCAAGGATACTTTCCATTTATCCAGTTGTGTATCCATATTGCCCCATCTACTATAAAGACCATTCGTTCTTTAAGATATTTATAACTGTCTGGTATTGTTCCATCTTTTCTTCAAATGTGGTGGTGGTCTCCAATGTGAAAAGTGCCACATGACTCATCAATATAACCTCTCTTTTATCATTGGTTTTCAATAAGTTATTTGAAGAGTAAACCCTACCAACTTTTACTTCTTTCCACTTTTCTTCACGAGTCAATACATACCCTCCGTCGCAATGTGCATACAACACTTCAGTGTCTTGGCTTATTTCGGGTTTAGTGTCATTATCCTTTCTTTGGTCATCTAAAACCACTCAGCACTTTTCTCTCCTAATCATTGCAAAGTCTGTGAATTTTATTATCGTCAATTCTTAAACCCATTGTCTTTTCTATCACCTCTGATGATGATTCATAACATTCACTTTGACCAACGTAACTCACAATATCTTTTAGTAACGGACTCATCTTACACCCTTTTATTGAAGAAATAAATGGGTGTTCTTTATTCAAGTCCATCTTACCATAATAGCCAATTATCGTTTACGATAATTATTCTGCTCCTCCGATGGTTTGGTGACAACATCAAGGTTAATCTTTGAAGCTGTTCAACGCAAAATTTTTCGAAAATCATAAAAATTCTCTGAAGTCTGTTCTTTAAGTTCTATCTCATTCAAAAGTTGGCTAAACTGGTTGAGAAGTTTAACCTTATCCATTTGAATTATTATTTGGTTCGAACAAATTTATAACACCTTTCTCATGTTTTCAAACTTTTTTTTGCAAAAATGGGATACACCCAAAATCTCTGACTTTCTTCTCATGCATTTTGACACGAGTGAGCCTTTGGTCAGTTAGGCCAATGGAAGTATTGTACAAACCAAGCTCCGTCCTGAGCTCATTAATGCTTGTTTCAAAATCTGCCATACTAACACCTGTTCCAAAATTGGGAACTGGGTTGATAGCTTTAACGCGATCTATACGCCTCAAACTATCTTCTAATACGGGAGACATACGTGCTGGTCTCATAAAAAGATACATTTAATGGTGAATAATACTTTGCTTTCCACTTCTTTAGACTCACCGGAATGCATTGATGAGTTTACTAAACTAAAAATGTTCATCATTTAATTAAAATTTACCCATCCTAAAAAAGTTTCTACAAGCCGTTGTTTGTGGTTCTTTCATTATTGAGTGAAAATTTGTCTTAATGTATGAAGGTATATGTAGCCGCTGGGTATGCCATCGGTTCACTTACTAAATCGACATCCGTCGATTTTGCATTCGCATCGTGCGTTCTTCCTTACAAAGGAAGGGTGAAAAATGTGAGTAAATGAGGGAAGCAATTTGTTGAAAGTTAATTAGTTTGGGTTTTACCATCCCCGGCCCTTCTCACGCAAAGTCATTCTAAAGTCACGCCACACGCGTGATAAACTTTGATAAACTGTGACAGGCTCTTAAAATGGAAGAGTGACTCTCGCACTTACAGATGTTCAAAGACCATTTTAAATTTCATACGCGTTCTGATTTTATTTAGATTGTAAGATTGATGAAAATTTTAGGATAGGTTTGATGTTAAATGTTTAATTGTTTAGACTTGTCTACTGGAATGGCAAAGTCTTACCCTGACTTTGACGGATAGTATCTTTATGGAGTGAATCAATAAACAAACAAAAGTTTACCAAACAAAATCAAATTGAATACTGTTAAATTTAAATCTGTTCATTTGTTAAAACAATAAACATTATGGGAGCTAAAAAATTAAATAAACTTCAATTACATTTTATCCAATTTTTTTTGGATCGAAATATTAATGAAGAAGAGACGGATAAAATAAAACAGATTATTGCCCAATATTATTTTGACAAAGCAGGAAATGAATTGGAAAAAGTAATTTCAGAGAAGGGATTGACGACCCAAGATATTGAAAGTTTGAAAACCGAACATTTAAGAACCAAGCATTCATTTTGAAAATTGTTCTTGACACCAATTGTTTATTAATGATGATTTTCCCTAAAGGGCAATATTTATAATCTTTAGAAGCAAACAGAAATTTTAAAATGATAGTAATATAAAATATAAAATGTATGAGAACAACGGTTGATTTACCAGAAGATTTGTTAATGGAAGTAATGAAAATATTAAGAAGCGAGTCCAAAAAGGAAACCATAATAAAGGCACTTACTAATATTAAAAATTTAAATGAAAGACAAAAAATTCTTAAGTATAAAGGCAAAGTATATGTAGATTTAGATATAGACAAATTAAGGTCGCGAAATGATGGTTTTCGGGTTAGTACAAACATCTTGTTTGAGAAGATGTAAAAATGGGATGTGCCCATAAATTTAGAGAAACTAATAAGCATAAAATTTAGCATTGAAAAAAGGATTAAATAACAAACACGACAAATTCTTTAAGGCAATGATGGAAGACAGGTCCGTCGCAACTGATTTTTTAAAGAAGTTTTTGCCTGCCACTGTCATTGGCCTAATAGATTTTGATACTTTCGAAAATGTAGGCGCAAGTTATATCACTGAAGATCTTAACGAGTTGTTTTCAGATGCCATCTTCAAATTTAAACTCAATGGGACCAAAGAAGAATGTTATGTCTCAGTATTGCTCGAACATAAAAGCAAACGTGATGATGCTACTGTTTTTCAAGTGTTAGGTTATCTAGCCAATGGATATAAGCTTCAATATAAAAACAAGGAACCAAAGCGAGTTATCCTACCTGTTGTTTATTACCACGGAAAGAATAAGTGGAAATTAAGACAGTTGGATGATTATTTCAAGAATGTCCCTCCGATATTAAAAGCATTTCTACCATCATATGATATGGTTTACATTGATTTGGTCAGATTATCATCTGATAGTCTAGACTCGCTAACCAATGTTTTTTTAAGGTCAGCCTTGATGGTTCAAAGACATAGTTCAGATCCCAACTTACTTAAAAATGAAATAGAAAAGATATTAACGACCTTGTCCGACTCCACGGAAAGGAACTTTTTTTTCACTATTATTGTTTATGTTTTGGAAGTTTTAGAAGTTGATGAGACTTACATTTTAGAAATTTCGGAAGGAATCACTCCAAAATTAAAAGATAAAATTATGAGCACATACGATCGTTTAATTGAAAAAGGAATAGGAAAGGGCATTGAGCTTGGCATCGAACAAGGTATCGAACAAGGCATCGAACAAAAAACAATAGATGTAATCCGAAATTGTATAAAAAATGGCATACAGATCCCCATGATCTCCAATATCACAGGATTGAGTGATCGGAGGGTAATGGAGATCATCAAAAGCTTGGGATTATGATAATGGGCTTCCAAAACTTGTCAGGAAGATGCAAAAACAAAGTATAGCTATCGTATCAGAGGCTGTAAGGGTATCACTATGAAAACTAAGATGACACTAGTTTAAGGTGGATTTTCGGAATGGCTGCTATTGAGATTTAACCACTCAGGGCACTAAGGATAGATAGGTTTAGGCGGTTTAGAATGTTTAAGGTTGAATGCCACGAAGGCGCTAAGGCACTAAGATTTTTTTGTTAAAGTTTAACGTTTAAAGCCTGTCTGCTAGAGTGGAACATAGGTAGATTTAAAGTTTAGTTTTAACCACTTTTATGACGCTTTAGCGTTACAGGGCACTAAGGTTTTCACTAAGGACACTTATGGGTTTAGAAGGTTTAGGAGGTTTAAAGCTTGTCTGCTGGAGTTTAGGAAGGCAGAATTAAGGCTCAGCTGGCCCCCAACCCAACCTTATTCGGTTGGCAGGCCCAATGGGGAGTATCCGCCATCTGCGACGAAGGCACAAAGGGATTCTAAGAAGGTTTAAGGCTCGTCTGCTGGAGTGCAACGAAGGTAGATTTAAGGTTTGTTTTTACCACTGAGGGCACTAAGGTTTTTACTTAGGACACTAAGGGTAGATTGGTTTGGGAGGTTTAAAGTTTAAGGCTAAGTTTAAGATTGAGATTAAGGCTTGTCTTACGATAAGCTTTAGCAGCGAAGTACGCAGTAAACGTCCTCGCTAAGCTTGGGGTAGTACAAACGTCCCGTTTGGCTTCTTGCGAAGAACAAATCGAGACATGACATGATTTTCCATTATAAGAAAATAGGAACAAATTATGCAACATAAACAAGAACAAATCATAATCAAACTCAAAAAGTCATTACAAGATTTTAAACTTCGTTATCCTTTGGGCAATATGGCTGTTTTTGGATCAGCTATAAGATCTGATTTTAATGAAGATAGTGATGTTGATATTTTAATAGATTTCCAATCAGATGATTTTTTATTATTTAATTCACTGGCAGAAGAATTAGAAACATTATTGGGTAAGAAAATAGACCTTGTAACCACCAGATCTTTGAAGCCAAGGCAGTATGAGTATTTGAAAAACTACCTGCTTTATGTCTGATAGGCCCACATATTTATTATTGTATGATATACTGGATGCACTCGACAATATTTCGCTGTACATTGAGCATATTGACTTTAATAATTTTTCAAATAATAGTATGATTAGAAATGCTGTCGAAAGAAACATAGAAATCATCGGAGAAGCATCAAATAAAGTTCCGGAAGAATTCAGGAAAAGTAATCCAGACATTGAGTGGCACAAACCTATCGCCATGAGAGAAATTATATTGAAGGAAGGTTTTGAAAGGGCATTTGAATTTTATCGTTCATCATTATTACATATCTAAAGAAAAGCCCGAATAGTTTTGAAAGGTGAAATTGTTTTATATCAATTGGACAGTCATGATGACTTTCATATAGAAGTAAGGGTTGAAGATGAGACTGTTTGGCTCACACAGGCTCAGATGGTTGAATTGTTTGGTGCAACAAAACAAAATATAAGTTTACACATTAACAATATTTTTAAAGAAGAAGAGCTGCAAGAACATTCAACCGTCAAGGAATACTTGACAGTTCGAAACGAAGGAGGAAGATCTGTCAACAGAAAATTACAATGGTACAATCTTGATGTTATAATATCTGTTGGATATAGAGTAAAGTCAAAAAGGGGTACACAATTCAGAATATGGGCAAATTCGTTGTTAAAAGATTACCTATTAAAAGGTTATGCTATCAACCACAGAATAGATCATTTAGAAAGGAAAGTAAATCAGCATCAACAGCAAATAGAAATGCTTATTAATACTTCCTTACCACCCAGAGAAGGAATTTTTTATGAAGGTCAAATATACGATGCCTGGATTTTTGTCACAGATTTAATCAAAACAGCAAGAAAATCAATTATTTTGATTGATAATTATATTGATGAAACCGTTTTGACCCTATTTTCAAAAAGAATTAAAGGAGTAAGCGGTCATATTTTTACACAAAAAATATCAAAGCAACTCTCATTAGATATTGAAAAGTATAATGCCCAATATGACAAAATAGAAGTACTGCAATTTTCAAAATCACACGACCGTTTTCTGATCATTGATCAGAAAGAAGTGTATCTAATTGGGGCGTCACTAAAGGATTTAGGCAAAAAATGGTTTGCTTTTTCTAAAATATCATTAGATGTTAATGAATTAATTGAAAAGTTGAAACAATAATCTTGAAAAAATTAGCGAAATCACTAAATCCTGTTCCAAAATTTGGAAGTGGTTCGATAGCTTTAACACGTTCTAAACGTCTGAAACTATCTTCTAATACTGGAGACATACGCACTGGTCTCATAAAAAGATACATTTAATGGTGAATAATACTTTGCTTTCCACTTCTTTAGACTCACCGGAATGCATTGATGAGTTTACTAAACTAAAAATGTTCATCATTTAATTAAAACCATTAAAAAGTTTCTACAAGCCGAGCTTGTGGATCCCATTATGGATCCCAATTTTTTGTCTTATTGTATGAAGTGTGTATATGTAGCCGCTGTGGTAGCCAGCGCTCACTTACTAATTCACCGCCATCCGATCGTTTTTTGCATCCGCGTCCTGCTTTTTTTTCTTAAAATGGAAGGGTGAAAAATGTGAGGGTAAATGAGGAAGCAATTTGTTGAAAGTTAATTAGTTTGGGTTTTACCCATCCCCGGCCTTCTCACGCAAAGTCATTCTCAAAGTCACGCCACACGCGTGATAAACTTTGATAAACTGTGACAGGCTCCAAATGGAAGAGTGACTCTCCACTAAAGGATGTTCAAAGACCATTTTAAATTTCATCAAGGCTTCTGATTTTATTTAGATTGTAAGATTGATGAAAATTTTAGGATAGGTTTGATGTTAAATGTTTAATTGTTTAGACTTGTCATGGAGATGGCAAAGTCTTACCCCTGACTTTGACGGATAGTATCTTTGTGGAGTGGATCAATAAACAAACAAAGTTTACCAAACAAAATCAAATTGAATACTGTTAAATTTAAATCTGTTAATTTGTTAAAACAATAAACATTATGGGAGCTAAAAAATTAAATAAACTTCAATTACATTTTATCCAATTTTTTTGGATCGAAATATTAATGAAGAAGAGACGGATAAAATAAAGTAGATTATTGTTTCAATATTATTTTGACAAAGCAGGAAATGAATTGGAAAGTAATTTCAGAAAAGGGTGACAACCCAAGATATTGAAAATTTGAAAAACGAACATTAAAGAACCAAGTATTCATTTTGAAAATTGTACTTGATACCAATTGTTTATTAATGATGATTTTCCTGAAAGGGCAGTATTGATGATCTTTAGAAGCAAACAGAAATTTTAAAATGATAGTGTGTATAAAATATAATGTATGAGAACAACTTGGTTGATTTACCAGAAGATTTGTTAATGGAAGTAATGAAAATATTAAGAAGCGAGTCCAAAAGGAAACCATAATAAAGGCTCTTACTAATATTAAAAATTTAAATGAAAGGCAAAAAATTCTTAAGTATAAAGGCAAAATAAATGTAGATTTAGATATAGACAATTTAAGGTCACGAAATGATGGTTTTCATTGACACATCTATCTGGATAGGATAT
>JADKEB010000007.1 GCA_016718205.1 Saprospiraceae bacterium | reverse complement strand
TAGCTTATCTCCTATTGCAGACCTTACCAAGTCTATGGGTATCAATGAGAGATTTTTACCCAACAGGAGTTATTCGGAAATGATCAGTCAGCTTTTAATGAAATCATGGGCAGGCTCAATCAGTTCAAAAGCTTTGATGATGCAAAACTATATCTGACCGATCATGTTATGTACAAATATGGGTGGACTGCTGAAAATAAGGTCAAAAAAGCAGCAACTTTTGTTCGCCATATCAAGAGAAAATATATTTGATGCATCAAGACTATAAGAAATTCCTGAATTCAATATTGGTTCCATTGGTGTTAATATTGATTTTATGGTCTGTAAAACTGTTTGAAGTCATTTCTGGCATAAGGGCTTTATTTTTTGGTGTTTACCCCAGAGAGTGGTCGGGTTTCTTAGGTATATTTACTTCCCATTTGGCATGGTACATGGGGTCACCTGGCCCAATACATTACCAATACTCGTCTTGACATCTATCATGGCATTATTTTTACAGAAAGGCATTTTAAAAAGCCTGGTGATGATCATGTTGGGAGAAGGCATATTGGTGTGGTTATTTGCCATTCATATCATATCGGTGCCAGTGGTGTAGTATATGGATTGATAGCTTTTGTTTTCTGGACGGGCATATTTAAGAAAAACACAAAATCTGTAGTACTTTCGCTGATTGTCCTGGTCTTATATGCAGGTAGTGTGGAAAGTATCTTTCCTGGTGTGGAAAAAAATATCTCATGGGAAAGCCATTTATTTGGGGCTATAGTAGGGCTTATTACTGCCTTCTGCTCAAAAGTGTGTAGAAGAAGATGAGAAGCAGTTTCACGAATCACCTGGTCAAATGATCCGTCTTCAAAAAGTTATTTTCTCCCCAGAGATATCTTTGAAAAAACAAAAATTGAACGCTATTATGAGTCTCTTTTGAGAGAAAGTAATGACTTGAATGCGGGCAACAAAGATTTGTGAAAGCCGTTTGACCGCAATGAATACACTATATAGATAGTAAAGACAAAGTATCTATATAATTGATTATCAATGTTATAAAACCCGTTGATGCTTTTTGAAAGTTGTAACGATTTTACAAAATTGATCATAGTATGGGCATTGTAAGGCTATCTTTACACTCCAAAATAAGAAATACTTAAAAAACCATTAACCGCTTTATGCTTAATAAATTCAGCAAACATGTAACTCAGGACCCTACACAACCGGCAGCTCAGGCTATGCTTCATGCTATAGGACTTACTGTAGAAGACCTGAAGAAGCCACAGATCGGTATTGCCAGTACCGGTTGGGATGGTAATCCATGCAATATGCATCTCAATGATCTGGCAAAAGACATCAAAAAAAGTGTCAATGCGACTGATTTGATAGGTCTCATATTTCACACAATAGGTGTGAGTGATGGTATTTCTATGGGAACTGCAGGGATGCGTTTTTCACTGCCATCCAGAGACATTATAGCTGACTCAATAGAGACGGTAGTATCCGCTCAGTGGTATGACGGACTGATCGCAGTGGTAGGATGTGATAAAAATATGCCTGGTGCATTGATGGCCCTCGGAAGACTCAACAGACCGGGTATACTTGTATATGGAGGTACCATAGCTCCGGGATGTCATGCAGGCAAAGATCTGGATGTGGTTTCTGCTTTTGAAGCATTGGGCCAAAAACTAAGTGGTGAAATAAATCAGGAAACTTTTGAACAAGTGGTTCTGAAAGCTTGCCCGGGTCCGGGTGCCTGTGGTGGTATGTACACTGCCAATACAATGGCATCTGCTATAGAAGCACTGGGCATGTCACTACCATATGGTTCTTCCAATCCCGCTATCAGTAAAAATAAAACAGACGAATGTGCCCATCTAGGAAAAGCTATCAGGCATTTGCTTGAGATAGACCTGAAACCCCGGGATATTGTCAATATAAAGTCCATAGAAAATGCAGTAAGGCTGATCACAGTGCTTGGTGGTAGCACCAATGCTGTTCTACACCTGGTGGCCGTGGCACATGCTTTTGAAATTCCTTTCAGTATAGATGATTTTCAGCGATGGAGCAACGATACTCCCTTCCTTGCTGATCTGAAACCAAGTGGCAAATATGTCATGCAGGATCTGCATAATGTAGGGGGCATACCGGCGGTTATGAAAATGATGCTCAATGAAGGGATGCTGGATGGATCGCAGATGACCGTGACAGGTAAAAATATCACTGAAAATCTTGAAAACGTACAAACTGTCGGAAGCGAACAATCCATCATTTTTCCAGTATCACAACCGGTCAAACCTACTGGTCATATTCAGATCTTATACGGAAATCTGGCTTCACAGGGTTCGGTAGCAAAAATTACCGGAAAAGAAGGTGAAGTATTCACAGGTACAGCTAAAGTATATGACTCTGAAGAAGACGCCAACAGAGGTATTCAGAACAAAGAAATCAATGCAGGCAATGTCATTGTGATAAGATATTGTGGTCCTAAAGGCGGACCGGGTATGCCCGAGATGCTCAAACCCACCTCTTTGATCATGGGAGCAGGTTTAGGAAAAAATGTAGCCTTGATTACTGATGGTCGATTTTCAGGAGGTACTCATGGGTTTGTAGTGGGACACATCACACCTGAAGCCTATGACGGAGGCAATATCGCATTGGTACAAGATGGAGATATTATCACCATTGACGCAGTGAGCAACATCCTTTCTGCTGACGTTTCAGAAGTGGAATTTGCATCCAGAAGAGCAGCATGGCAAAAACCTGACGCAGTTTTAAAAGGTTTTCTGAAAAAATACAGACAAACTGTTGCTTCAGCTACCGAGGGTTGCATCACTTGTTGATTTTTTAATTCCATAAACCTAATTACCATGGAAGTATTAGAAGTAAAATCAAATGCAGAGATCATAAAACATAAGATCAAAATCACAGGATCAGAAATTGTGATGAGATGCCTGCTGGAAGAAGATGTGCAAACCATATTTGGATATCCGGGTGGAGCTATTATGCCTATTTATGATGCATTGTTTCATTTTGAAGATAAATTAACCCACATTCTGACCCGTCATGAGCAGGGAGCCATCCACGCCGCTGAAGGGATGGCAAGAGTGACCAGAAGACCGGGAGTAGTTTTTGCCACTTCAGGACCCGGCGCGACCAACCTTATCACCGGACTGGCTGATGCTTTGATGGATTCTACTCCTTTGGTCTGTATCACAGGTCAGGTTTTTGCACATTTGCTCGGATCTGATGCTTTTCAGGAGGTGGATGTCATTGCCTGCAGTAATGCCGTGACAAAATGGAATTTTCAGGTTACAAATGCGTCTGAAATAAGTTATGCCATCTCCAAGGCTTTTTATGTTGCAAATTCCGGAAGACCTGGTCCCGTACTGATCGATATTACAAAAAACGCACAGGTAGAAGAAGCTTATTTTGAATATCAAAAAAACCTGTCATCAGATCCTATCATCCTAAACCTGTGATCAATCAGAAAAGTGTAGCAAAGGCGGCTGAACTGATCAACAAGGCGAAAAACCGCTCATCCTCGCCGGACACGGAATTCATATCGCGCACGCTCAGGAAACTTTCAAAGTGTTTGTCGAAAAACAGGTATCCCATCAGCGAGTACGGTTCATGGACTTTCTGCACTATCTTCAGACCATAAGTTGAATCAAGGTATGCTCGGCATGCATGGCAACCTTGCACCCAATATGCTGACCAATTCATGCGATCTTCTCATTGCTATCGGTATGCGTTTTGATGACAGAGTCACTGGAAATCTATCGAAATATGCAAAGCAAGCCAAAGTGATACATATAGAGATTGATCCGGCAGAGATCAACAAAAATGTCATGGCCGATGTCGCCCTCCACGCTGATGCCAATGATGCCCTCGAAGCATTATTGCCATTGGTCAATAAAAAACAATATCCGGAATGGTATGCTGAGTTTGACGCACTTTATGATAAAGAATTTGAAAAAGTCATCAAAAGGGATTTGGATACATCAGAAGGCAAGTCACTCACTATGGCCAGAGTGATCAGAGAAATATCAAGGCAAACACAAGGTAAGGCTATTGTTGCTACCGATGTGGGCCAGCATCAGATGGCTACGGCAAGATATTATGAATGGCTCGGTCATGATCAGTGGGTATCATCCGGTGGTGCCGGTACTATGGGTTACGGCCTGCCGGCAGCTATAGGCGCTAAGTTCGGAGCACCAGATAAAACGGTACTTGCTTTTGTGGGTGATGGCGGATTTCAAATGACCCTTCAGGAGTTGGGAGTATGCTCTCAGTGGGATGTACAGGTAAAGATTATCATCCTTGATAATGAATTTTTAGGAATGGTACGTCAGTGGCAGGAGTTGTTTTTTGAAAGGAGATATTCTTCCGTCGAACTCAAAAATCCAAATTTCTGCATGATTTCCGGAAGGTTTTGGGGTAAAAGCTAAAAAGTAACCAAGGCGTCAGAACTTGAATCATCAGTAAAAGAAATGCTCGACTATGATGGTGCGTTTCTGCTACATGTCATGGTCGAAAAGGAAGATAATGTATTTCCAATGATCGCGTCCGGAAAAGCTGTAGACGAAATCGTATTGGAATAACCCAAATTAATAAACAGAAATGCAGGAATATACACTTACAGTATTCACTGAAGATAAAACAGGCATCCTGAGTCGCGTCATTGCTATCATCACCAGACGCCACTTTGATATCAAAAGTATCACGGTGTCTCCTTCTTCGATGGAGGGCATCTACCGATTTACGATCATGGTGGTACTGGAAGAAGATCAGGTACGTAAACTGACCGATCAGATCGAAAAGCAGGTGGATGTGCTCAAAGCATTTTACTATGACAACAGTCAGATTATTCATCAGGAAATAGCCCTTTATAAAGTACCCACAGAAGCTTTTTATGACGGAGATAGTGTAGAAAAGATGATCAGAAGGCACAACGCAAGAATACTGTCAATAGAAAAAGAATATATTGTCATAGAAAAAACAGGACACAGAACCGAAACAGAAGCGCTGCTCAATGAGCTCAGGGAAGTAGGCATCTATGAATTTGTACGTTCCGGCCGTGTCGCAATCGTAAAACCTATGGAAAGATTGAAAAATTATCTTAAATCTATAGAAGGGCTGGAATAATTTTTATCCCCGGCTAAAAACTTTTAAAAATAATATCATTTGTAATTCTTAATTTTAAATACGTAATTAATAAAAAATGGCTCAATTAAATTTTGGAGGAACATTAGAAAATGTAGTCACCCGTGATGAATTTCCACTTGAAAAAGCAAGAGAAATACTCAAGGACGAGACAGTAGCCATCATCGGCTATGGAGTACAAGGTCCGGGACAAGCTATGAATCTCAGAGATAATGGCATCAATGTAATCATCGGTCAGAGAAAAGACTCTTCTACCTGGGATAAAGCCGTCAGAGATGGTTGGGTTCCTGGAGAAACATTGTTCTCAATCGAAGAAGCAGCACAAAGAGGTACCATCATTCAGTATTTATTGTCAGATGCGGCACAGATAGCGGTCTGGCCAGTATTAAAACCATATCTGACTACAGGCAAAGCATTGTACTTTTCTCACGGCTTTGGCGTGACATACAAGGAAAGAACAGGCATCATCCCACCAACAGATATTGATGTAATCCTCGCAGCACCCAAAGGATCGGGAACAAGTCTGCGTAGATTATTCCTTGCAGGCAAAGGACTCAACTCCAGCTATGCTATTTTTCAGGATGCTACAGGAAGAGCCAAGGAAAGAGTCATTGCTCTTGGTATTGGTATAGGATCCGGTTACCTATTTGAAACTGACTTTAGAAAAGAAGTTTTCAGTGATCTTACTGGCGAACGCGGCACACTAATGGGCGCTATTCAGGGTATCTTTGAAGCTCAGTACAATGTGCTACGCAAAAATGGTCACAGCCCTTCAGAAGCATTTAATGAGACTGTGGAAGAACTGACTGAATCACTCATGCCATTAGTAGCAGAAAATGGTATGGACTGGATGTATGCCAACTGTAGTACCACAGCTCAAAGAGGTGCACTGGACTGGAAAAACAAATTCAGAGATGCAGTAGCACCGGTATTTGCAGATCTTTACAATAGTGTGGCTACAGGAAACGAAGCACAAAGGTCTATCGATACCAATTCTCAACCTGATTACAGAGTAAAACTTGAAGCTGAATTGAAAGAACTAAGAGATTCAGAAATGTGGCAAGCTGGTAAAGTGGTCAGAAGCCTGAGACCTAAAGCATAAGGATTAACAAACAAATTACCAAAAACAGAACCGGTTGGGATAATGCATTCTCACCCGGTTTTTGTTTTTTTAGGGAATGACTAAAAATCTAGAAGCCCAACTTGCAGCCCTGAAAGTTAAATACAGACCATTTAAAATAATCTGTAGTAAACAGACCGAAAATCAAAAAAAAGAAAACCCTGTATCCAAAGCAATTGCGACTGGCTAACAAGCGATGCGGGTAACTTCAAGTGAAAACGAAAAACGAATGCATAATCGATTGTAGATTTGAATGATCAAACTATCCTTCTTCCATGAAAATATTCAACTCCAAGTCTTTCTTTGAGACTTTCAAGGTTTTGACTTGTTACTTTTCCGGCAGCAATGATTTGTATTTTCGGGAAGAGAGCATCCTGCATTTTTATTAATATATTTGCTCCTTCTTCAGCTGTACTTTGACCACCGGAAGTCAGGATAAATCTGACATTTGCAAATATCTTAAGCTTCTCTGCTTCTTCTATGATATTGTCACACAGATCAATAGCCTTATGAAATGTTACAGGAAAAGGAGCCGCTGTACTGCAAATCTTTTTTACTGCGTGTAAATCAATAATACTATTTCCGTGAGCATCTTGCTTCAAAGCGCCAAACACAAAACCTGATATGGGAAGCTTTTTAAACCATCTAATTGTTTTCACCATTTCCGAAATTTCCAGCCTGGTATAGGTGAAATTTCCACCACGTGACCGTATCATCACTTTTATGGGAACGTCAGAAGCAGTGATAAGTTTTTTGATGAGATTTTTATCAGGAGTCAAACCATCAAGTTCCATGTGGCTACAAACTTCAAGCTGGTCCGCTCCGTTTTTTATGGTGCTCAGACATTCTTCATAAGTTTCTACACATGCTTCTTTAATCATTGCCTTTGGTTTATCCGATATTGAAGGGTAAAAAAATGAGGTAACACAAAGAAGTATTACATCAACCCTAACCAAATGAAACCAAAATAGTTTTACTTAATGTAAGAACTACAAAAAGTTAAATACAAAAAGTTATTTATATAGCTTTGTCTTGTAGTTATTCAAATTTATACTACAAAATCGCAATTTCGTAAATTTTTATTACTATAAAATAAGTCAAAACTACCAAATAAAAATTAAGTTTAAGTAGGCGGGCATATAACAAAATTTATTTTGTGGATATACTGACGCAAATTATTTTCTCATTGATCTAATAGACCAGAATATTGATTGGAATAATGATCTAAATCACAATCACACCTTTGTTAATGGTAAAAATGTTGGGTGTATTTCATTTTTTCGCATCACATTAAAAATCATCAATTTTTTTTTGCGATTCAGGCAAGATGCCTTAATATATTGCATCGTAGCTAAAAGCTACGACGAACAAACGAAACTTGATAAAAAATCGAACACAGTACGAAAAAAAATGAAAAGCACCTAAAATGTTGGAGTTTTAAAAAACGCTGAGTGTTCTATTCTGATTAAGTGCATTCGGGAGCCCTATGTTCTTCCTTTAAACCCAAAAAAACTGCCACATAAGCCACCAATGATGTGTGCTGATTCGGCAATCTGATTGACTTCTACACTTTGCAGCAGTTCTTTCCCGACAAATAATAATGCCACCAATATAAATGTAACTGGTATTTCTCCTGCATTGACATTGGTAAACGAAACCAGAAGAATCATCATGAACACTACCCCACTCGCTCCCATAAGACCTGTATGAAAAAAGAAAATATTGATTAATCCTGTGATCAGGGCAGTGATCAATATCATATAAAACAACCGTGAAGGACCATATTTCTCCTCAATGATAGGACCTAACAAAAGGATAAAAGTCAGATTTCCAAGTAGATGTTCAAGGGAAGCATGCCCTGCTACATGACTCACCAAGCTAAAGATAGAAAATGGATTTGTCCAATCCACAGACGGGTATACTGTAAACAGCGGCATGAGCTTACCTAACATAAATTTGTCAGCTACATATATTCCTGTACACAGCAAGGCAAAAGTAAGAACGACCGGAGCATTCCATTTTATTTTCATAATAAGACTGGATTTTCTTATTCCTGGAGTTTTTTACCGAAAGCAAGGTCTCCTGCGTCTCCAAGCCCGGGTACAATATACGATTTGGCGGTAAGTTCTTCATCCTCTGCAGCCATCCAAAGGTGTGCTTCAGGATACAATCTTCGTACATAATCTACGCCGAAAGAAGATGCTATAATTGATACAATATGCAGTTGATCCCACTTTCCATATTCCTGCATATGTTCGATTGTCTTTTGTATGGATGCTCCGGTGGCCAGCATTGGATCGGTCAATATCACCGTCGCACCGGTCAGATCAGGACAAGTGATATATTCCATATGTATTTCAAAGGTACCATCTTTATGGTTTTTGCGGTATGCTGCCACAAAAGCATTATTAGCATCATCAAAATATTCCAACAATCCTTCGTGTAATGGAAGGCCAGCCCTAAGTATTGTGCCTAATACTATCCTATTATTAGGTACTTTACACTTGGCTATTCCGAGAGGTGTTTCTGTTTCTATTTCTTGATAAGACAGGTGTTTGCTGATTTCATAAGCAAAAATATTACCCAATCTTTGCATGTTTTTCCTGAAAAGAAGCCGATTATTCTGAATATTGACATCTCTTAACTGAGCAAGATATTTATTGGCAATGGAGTTTTTTAAAGACAGGTTGTGTACCATATCAATTGGAAATTGTATCCACAAAGATGCCAATTATCTCTGTAACTATGTACTTTATTTTTTGACTTAAATACAAAACTAATCGATAAATGTTAATTTTGTAACACTATATGGCACGACAACAAACTATAGGTCTCTTGGGTGAAGATACTGCAACAGCTTTTCTTCAGGGATTGGGATATACTATTCTGGAACGAAACTGGCGATTCAGTAAGGCAGAAATTGACATCATTTGTAAAGATCAGGACGTACTTGTTTTCGTAGAAGTCAAATCCAAATCCTATACTTATTTTGGTGAACCCGAAGATAGCGTTTCCGCCTATAAAGAAAATCTGATTATTGATGCCGCCAACAGATATATGGAAAAAGTAAACCATGATTGGGCCATTAGATTTGATATTATTTCTATCGTTTTTGATAAAAAAAGAAATCCAGCCATCACCCATTTCAAAGATGCCTTCTTTCCGGGTATTTCTTGACTTTTATGGTGCTTTTGCCAAAATCTTCAATCCCTCTTTGTCCTTGTATTGGATTATCAATTGGTTTAATTCTTTTTAAGCTGACTGGTCAATTTTCTATTTGAAGGTTGCCCATAGATATTATGCATTTCATCAGGTCATTTTTATATCAAATAATTCCCATGAATGACTACCATCTCCATAAAAATAAGATCAATTTATATCTTTCCGTCCTGATACCGAGGTGAGGCAGCACTCTGTGCGGATCAGGATATTCATAATAATGGTAATACATACTTTTGCGCCAACTTTTAACAGGTTTGGTCTTTGTGTCAATGGCAACACTGATTTCCCTTGCATGTCGGCCGGCGCTTTTATTCCGGCTATATCCAGTAGTGTTGGAGCAAAATCAATATTGACCACCATGTCCTCAATCACTGTTTTTGGCGAAATCACTCCCGGATATTTCATGACAAATGGTGCACGAAGTGACTGCTCATACATAAATCTTTTGTCATACCAGCCATGCTCACCAAGATAAAATCCCTGATCTGATGAATACATGACAATGGTGTTTTTGTCCAAGCCCTTTTGGTCAGATAGTCGAGTACTTTCCCTGATATTTCTGTCTAACGATAATATACATGCCATATAATCATGCATATATCTTTGATATTTCCACAGGGCTATTTCTTTTGATGTCATGCGGCTGGTATCCAGCTTTGCATTCTCAGTATCATAGTATTGGTTCCAGGCTTGTCTTTGTTCGGGAGTCATTCTTTTTACAAATGGCAGATCCTGAGTGTTTACTTTAGAATCCCAATCCCACCGCAGGTTTTTAACCTCCATATCTTGATGTGCCGCGGCGTTTCTTCCCTTATAGCCATCAAAAAGTTATCCGGCACAGCAAAGGGCTTGCCATCAAAAGCATTAAGGTCTTTGTATCCGGCTGCCACTCTCTGTGAGTGTGCCTTGTGTCCTATCACTAAGCTAAATGGTTTGGTTTTATCCCTTCCTTTATCAAGCCAATCGATAGCTTGCTCCGTGATGATATCCGTTGTATATCCATCTATTCTTACTCTTGATGAATCCATCTGAATAAAATCAGGATTATAATACAACCCTTGCCCCGGAGGATCTTCCAGTAATCAAAATATTGTGGCAGGTTATTGATATGCCATTTTCCGATCCAGGCTGTCTGATATCCGTGTTGCTGCATGTGCTTAGGATACATATCCTGACCGGTATTTATTTTGGTTTCATTACGATTATCGTATTGACCATTGATGTGATTATATTTACCTGTTAGCAATACTGCCCGACTTGGCGCACAGATAGAGTTGGTAACAAAAGTATTTTTGAAAATGGCGCCTTCTGATGCTATTCTATCTATATTAGGAGTCTTTATATGTGGGCTCCCGTATGCACTGATGGCTTGCAAAGCGTGATCGTCCGAAAAATCATGATGATGTTCGGTCTCTTGTCTTGTGATTGGGCTATAAGTGAGCATTGTACCAACAATACTGCTATACCAAAAATACAATTGTTTTTATAGGTTTCATTTTCTTATTTTTCTTTAAATCGTGTGGCTTCAGATTCTTTTATTGTTTTGAGAAGCGTTGTCATTTCTTTGAGGATATCAGGTCTTTCAATCGAAAGATTTTTAGTTTCTCCGGGATCTGATTTTAGATCATAAAGCTGATCTATGGTATCATTTCCAAGCTCAATATTGGTGTATTTATCATATTTATATGCATTACTACCTGGCTCTATATACTTCCATTGGGCTGTTCTGACAGATAGAGATGCAGAGTTGGTAGCTTCTATGACATACTTTCTTCCCTTTGTATTTTTGCCTGACCAACTCTTCCACTCATCAAAACTATCAGGTGCGCTCCTTTCGGGAAGTGATATTTTTAATAAAGAAGCCAAACTGGAGATCATATCTATCTGACTGACCAAAGCATGTGATACTCCTTTTTTTATTTTTCCGGGATATCTGATGATAAAAGGCACTTTGGTACCGGCTTCAAATTTGCTATACTTACCACCACGGAGTCCTCCAGATGGTGTATGACCACCCAACTTTTCAACAGCATCATCCTTGTAACCGTCGTCGACCACCGGACCATTGTCACTAGTAAATATGATTATCGTATTATCTCTCAAATGGAGTTTGTCTAAAGTTGTCAAAATCTGTCCCACACACCAATCCATCTGAACTATGGCGTCTCCGCGGGGTCCCATATCCGTAGTACCCACAAACCTCGGATGTGGAGCCCTGGGTACGTGAATATCGTTGGTAGCAAATAATAAAAAGAAGGGCTTGGTGTGGTTTTTCTCGATAAATTTTACTGCTTTCACCGTGATGGAATCAGCTATATTTTCATCAACCCACAACGCTTTGTTTCCCCCTCGCATGTACCCTATTCGTGATATACCATTTATGATAGCCTGATCATGCCCGTGGCTTGGGTGTACCTTTAACAATTCCGGATTATTTTTTCCGGTAGGAAGTCCTTCAAATGGTGTAGTATAACTGACTTCTATAGGGTCTGAAGGGACAAGATTTGATATTCTATCGTTTTCCATAAATACGCATGGTACTCTGTCACCGGTAGCAGCCATGATGTAAGAATAGTCAAACCCAATATCCCTTTGCCCAGGTGTCATCAACCCATTCCAATCCTGCTGGTCTTTTGCCCCAAGCCCCAGATGCCATTTTCCGGTGACGGCGGTGGTGTACCCATCAGTTTTGAACATGTCTGCAAGTGTATACCTTTCAGGAGTGATGATCATAGGCGCATCTCCGCGAGCTACACCTGTTCCCGGTTTTCTCCACGAATATTCGCCAGTCAAAAGAGCATATCTTGATGGAGTACAGGTTGCCGCAGGACAATGAGCTTGTGTAAATCGTAAGCCTTCAGCGGCAAGTTTGTCAATGTTTTTTGTTTGGAGATTTGTGGCTCCGTAGCAAGATAAATCACCGTACCCAATGTCGTCTGTATAAATGATGATTACATTAGGCCTATTTTGGTCGGATGCCTTCAGTGGAAAAATATAAAAAAGGCAAAGGATATATCTGATCATTATGAGCCTAATGGACTACAATACTAAAAAAAATCCCGCACTTTTTTAGGATGCAGGACTTAAAATTGTATGTTTTAATAATTATTGCCCTTTATTTATCAAACCACATAGGACTATCTATATTAAGTCCTTTTGGTGTGTTGGGGTTAGAGTTTACTTCTTCACTTCTGTAAAGTAATCTTCTGAACAAACCTGGGACCGGTGCCGCTGGTGGTGTTTTTAAAGCAGGAATTTCCTTTCCTATTGCACCTGATCTTCTGTTTTGAGTCCAGCCTTCTACAGGACGCATAAATAAATCCAGATATTGTTGCTCAGCCAATTGTTTGACATAATTTGCGCTGGTCAACGCTGGTAGTTCATTTGCATACTTTGTGGCTTCCGCAGATGGTACTCCAAATGATTTTAAAGATTCTTCGACACCTTTTCTCATTCTTGCAGTAGCGGCATCCATTCCTCCCGGCGCAAATCCTCTTGCAATCGCCTCGGCCTCAAATAAAAGTTGCTCGCTCAACGAAAATGATACTTCAGGCAAGTCAGCTCTTAAAAGATTCATATTGACCAATGCAGATTTGTTCGTAAATGTCTCAGTTGAATTTAGAGCAATAAATTCTCCAGGAGCAGCATCCACACCTTTTTGGAAAAAGTACGGAATTCTTGGGTCCTTCAATTCTGCAAGCAGATCATAAACCGGTTTGGAACAATACCAGTCCGACTGCACTCCTCCCCGGAATATTGCAGTAAAAGAAAATCTTGGATTTTGTCTTCCCGGCTGATTAAAGTATTTAAATTGCATGGTTTCGTCCACTGTACTGATGAAGTCATTAGTTGCCATCAGTTTTCCAATCTCAGCTCCTTTTGCTGGATCAGCATCTACCATACTAAACAAAATTCTTAGTTTTAAAGAATTGGCAAATTTTTTCCATCTGGCCATATTACCACCATAGTACAAGTCGCTTGGTGCTTGTATTCCTTTACCTGCAACATCTATATTAGCAATAGATTCGTCTAACATTTTTAAACATCCTTCCAGAACATCCTTCTGAAGGTCAAACTTGGGTAAGTCCACCTTTCCTGTAGCAGCTTCTGAAAAAGGTATGTCTCCCCACATAAAGCTGGTTTGTGAATAGGCAAACGCCATAAGAATTTTGATCTGGGCTATGGAATTCTTATTTGGATTTTGGCTTGCCTGAATATTATCCAAAGCTACATTAAGATTTTTAAGGACATCTGTATATGTTCTACCCCAAACACTTCTTACCCTGGTTTGATCATATTGTGCTTGCTGTAATCCCCATCGTCCGCCTGAAGCCCACATTTGGCTTCCCAAGGCAACAGGCCATGTCAATTCAGCTACTCTAAGCAATGAAAACTGAGTAGCAGCTCCTGAAAAAAGTAATGCCGGATCAACAGTAACAGAACGGTTGGGGTCGACATTGATGTCACTATCCTGAAAACAAGAAGGAATGGACATTGAGATGATAATTAAAAGAATTAAATTTTTCATGATTCAATAATTTTTATTAGATTGTTAAATTGTTGATTTAGAATGATAAACGTAAATTTACTCCAATTGTTCTGCTGCTCGGTACAGAACCTCTTTCCAGACCTTCGCCAATAAGTCCCGGGCCCAAAACATTACTTTCAGGATCAATATGAGGTACGTGAGACTTTAACAAAGCAAGGTTTCTACCCTCAAGGGCCAAAGAAGCTCCGCCAAAGGGTGTCTTTGCCATTAATTTATCCGGTAGCGTGTATGAAAATCTTATCTCTCTCAACTTGATATATGATGCATCAAAAGTATTGTCTTCAGGGCTAGTTGAGTTATCAAGGGTACTGTAGTATTGTTGTACAGAAGCAACAGGTTTTGTATTTGTTGAAAATGTACCATCAGCATTTCTTGTAACACCTGCATCCACAAAAGGAGTTCTGTTGTTTTCTGTGGTTTCAAGTGCCATGCCTGAGCCTCTCAAAATACTTACAGTCTGTGAATTGATGACGCCACCTTCTCTGATATCAATAAGGAAACTGAAATTCAGATTTTTATAGGAGAAAGAGTTGTTGATGCCCATTGTCCAGTCAGGATATATATTTCCCAAGAGTTTTCTAGGTCCGGGAGTTCTCAATCCTGTTGAAGGATTGATGACTAAATTTCCTTTATCATCTCTGAGCCATCCTACCCCTTGAATATTGAATGTTTCTCCCGGCCTTGCTGATATAAATATACCAAAACCATCACCCGATGTGATGATAAATTCCTGTAGATTTTCAGCAAGTTTGTCTACTCTGTTTATATTTCTGTTAAAGTTAAACGCTACATCCCACTTAAATCCTGATGTTGTTCTGATAGGCTGAACTGCCAATAGCGCTTCAAAACCTCTATTAGAAATTTGACCTACATTAAGTCTTCTCGCAGAATATCCTGTAGTTTGCGGAATAGCAATAGAAATGATCTGGTCATAATTTATAGTCCTGTAATAGGTAAGATCAAGATTGACCCTGCTATCAAAGAAGCTGAATTCTCCTCCTGCTTCCCAGGAGTTTTGTCTTTGAGGTAAAAGATTGGTAGGAGGTAAAACATTGGTAGCTCCAAAAGCGGATGCTCCGCCTATCGGATACAGGATGTTGAATGTATAGATATCAGTCGCCTGAGTCAATGGGTTGTAAGTGAATGACAACTGATAAGGATCCTCATCACTACCCACATTGGCGACGTTGGCCCTGATTTTTGCATAATTTAATATGCCATTCTTCTTTAATTCAGGAAATGCCTCAGTAAGTAAAAATGAAAGACTGGTGGATGGATAAAAATATGAATTGTTTTCAACAGGTAGTGTTGAACTCCAGTCATTTCTTCCGGTTACGTTTAAAAAGAGATAATTTTTATAATTTAAGCTAATATCACCATAAGCACCAAAAATTTCTCTTCTGCTGGTAAAGTTGGAAGGCACATTGGACTGTGCATTGGCAAATGTATATAACTGATCGATGTTCAACCCTTCAGATAAAACCCTTGATCTTCTCAATGTTCTTTGGTTGAACTGGTGTCCAACAATAGCTTTAAGGCCAATGTCCGGACTTAAATCAAATGTAAAAGATCCGATCAAGTCCGTCTGGAGTTCTTTCTCAAACATGTCATTGGTCTCAAACTGTCCGTTTAACCTTCCTCTGGTACCTTTTCTGGTGACAGCCCTTCTGTTTTCTGTAAAGAAGTCTGTTCCTACTCTACCCATGAGGTTAAACCAAGGTGTCACATCATACCCTAAACTTGTGCCCCCATACACCCTGTCCACAGCATTGGAAAAACGATTGTACTGTAAAACAAAATATGGATTATTTTGAACCCCGTTAAGATCGATTGCCCTGGCCACATCTCCTGAAAATCCAGCAGGAAAAGCCTGAGTTGTCGGAGCAAAAAGATTTTCTCTCAATTCTTTGATATCAATGGTAGCCGGAAGGCTTGTCATGATGGTTGGTATGATATTAGTTGTGTTTGAACCCTGAGCAGGACGGCCATCACTGGTAGTTCTTACATAATTCAACCAAATTCTGGAAGTAAGTTTGTCAGTCACTTTTGTACCTCCGTTAAATGACAGGGTATTTCTTCCCATTTTGGATTCAGGAATGATACCTGTCTGTGCCAGATTGGTAAAACTTACTCTATAGTCCGTCTTTTCATTAGCCCCGTCAAAAGATATGGAGTTGATATAGGTACTGCCTCTTACATAGAAGTCTTTCCAGTTGTCAGGATTACTCTTGAGTATGGCCTTTTCTCCTTTATAATCAGTAACCTCGCTGGTCATACTACTGATTTTAGGGCCCCAACCATTGGCCAATTGTGGATTATACACACCTAAATTGCCCTGGGCATATTCACTCTGTATTTCCGGGAGTCTGAATATATTATCTGTCCTGAATGATGAGTTCAAGGTGATATTCGTTTTTCGTTCAGCATTTGCTTTTCCCCTTTTTGTGGTAAGTACGATAACACCATTTCTGGCCCTTGATCCATATAATGCTGAAGCCGCAGCGCCTTTGAGTACTGACATACTTTCGATATCATCTGGATTGATGTCTCCTGCACGGTTTCCTACGTCAAACCCTCCGGTTACGATGTCCGTCTCAGAATTATTGAAGGAAGAGTTTGAGATAGGAACACCATCTATTACAAATAATGGTTCACTGGATGAGGAAATAGAGTTGGCGCCTCTGATCATTACTCTTGAAGATCCACCGACTGTTCCTGATTGCTGTGAAATTCTAACGCCGGCTATCTTTCCGGCCATGGAGTTGACAATGTTGGTTTCTCTTGCTTTGAGAAACTCGTCTCCCTTTAAGGTGGCAACAGAATAGCCGAGTTCTTTCTTTTCCCGGGCGATAGCATTCGCCGTTACGACTATCTCACTGAGACTTATCTGGTCCTCGTTCATCATTACATCAATGTTATTGGCAGAACCAATAGGAATTTCTGTGCTTACGTATCCTATGGAACTAAATACAAGTGATTTTGCATCCGATGGTGCATTGACTGAATAATTTCCTTCAATATCTGTTACTGTTCCTGCAGTCGTGCCTTTTACCAGAACAGTCACTCCGATCAGGGGTTCTGCGGTAGAAGAAACAACTTTTCCTGTAATAGTCCGGGTTTGGGACAACGCCAATAATGGCAAAAGACCTAAAACTAATAGTGTAAACAATCTCCTCATGCTTTTAAATTTTTATTAAGTTATAAATTAGTTAATAATTTCAATTTTATTGATTTTCACAGACTTAATCAATCTTTGATTTAATCCTAAAGCCGGATACAACGTGGTTTTTTCTTGCTGGATTTTTTTGACTATTTTCATGCCCTTTGTTACTTTTCCAAAAGCAGCAAAACCTTGTCCATCAGGATTTCGGGTGCCTCCAAAATCAAGAGATGGTTGGGCATTGATACAGATAAAAAATTCTGAAGTGGCACTATTGGGTGTGCTTCTGGCCATTGATATCGTACCGTCTTCATGTTTTAATCCTGTTAATGAAGTTCGTTCTAACTCTATTGGCCCTCGCCTTTTTAAGGAATCAGCATCTGTACCTCCTTGTATAACTTCTATATGTGGTTGATCTTTCCTTTGATTGTTGGGTCTTACAGCCCGATAAAATGATCCTCCATTATACACGCCGTCTTTTACATACTGAAGAAAATTTGAAGTGGTAACCGGTGCCTTATCGCCATACAACTCTACTTCTATATTTCCTGCTGAAGTATAAATCCTGACTTTTTGAGCTTGTACGTGAGCAAAGGAAAATATGATGAAAGATAGTACTAAAATTTTTAAATTTCGAATTGTCATAATGATTGTTATTTATCTTGTATTGAGAATATTATTAATAAAATTGAACTCTAAGTAAATTATTTAAACACTTTGTCTAGCAAATATATTCTTTATTTCAAAAGTGGTACCATTTTGGTGATTTTTTATACAAGTCTTAAAATTTTCTAATTTCTTATGTGCTTTATAAATATTTTTTCAAAGTCTGTTGGTTTAATATTTTTTTCCAAAATGGTACCATCAGGATGAATCAAAAAAGTTTGTGGAACCGACTTTACACCATATATATCTGATATATTATCCCAACCTGCACAGTTGCAACCATTGGGCCAGGGGAGCTCATCCTTTATTAAAGCTTTTTTCCAGGGCTGACATTTGACATCAAATGAAACACCCATAAATTCAAGATTACTGTTTTTATACTTGTCATACATTTTTTTCCATAGGGGATTTGCTTCCCTACAGGGTTTACACCACGATGTCCAGAAATCCAATAGTACATATTTCCCTTTCAGATCATAAAGTCTGAGTTCATTTCCCATAGAATCCAATACTGCAAAGTCGGCTGCTTTTTTCCCGACTGCTGTGGATAGTATTGCCTTTGATACTTTTTTGATATGTGGAATATATACCGATTCCAGTGCATCGCCAGATAATTTTGAGATCAGTTGCTCCAGAGTGTCTCCCTCAAAGTTATTATTCATCATCACATAGTATGTAGTAAATGCACCAAAAACCGTATTTGGAAATTTTTCTATCAATGCGACACCATTAGTTTTATCAAACGAAAATCTGTGTTCGGCCAGCAATTGATTATTTATACCGCCTGATATTACCGCACTATCATTTTTGAAATCAGGAATGGTAATTTTTATTTTACCTGGCTCCACAAAAAAGGGTATTCTGATCGTATCGTTAATAACGAGTGAATGCAATCCCCATCCTGAAATTGTGTCGTTAAAGGTAAATTGACTATTGACTATTGTATCTGTTGAAATGTAAGCGCGTTCATTGCTCGCTAGATCAAGTTTTTCCAATACCACTTCTCCGTTTTTTAAATTTTCAATAACACCTTCTATATGGTATTTTTTAGCTGATTCTTTTTTTACTCCACATCCAAAATAGATGATCAGGATACTGAATATTAAAAATGTTTTAGACATGATTTCTGCGTATTATTGTGAATTAATTGATGTTTATGGACATTTTTAAGCAATATCAAATTTTAAATTGAATATATTGGATTTGTATAAAAAAAATTTTATTTTTATATTTGTACTTAATTTTAAATATTTTTGACGTAAATAGTTACGATATTTTTACCTTTTTTGCATTTGTCCGACATGATAATTTTTTAGACAACGCTTTGTAAAGAATACAATTGCACATACGTTTTCGGAGAAATGCACATCTAGACAGCTTCTTATAAAAATTTACCAGCTCTGGATGATATAAATTTTTCAGCTACTTCATCAGCTTGATTCGGGTGATAAATAGTAAAGCCATCACGTTTGTACAAGAAATCCCACTTTTTGTGTTCATCGGTACCTAAAACAGGTTCTATCCCAAAAATGCTTACATTACTGACTTTACCTTTATTATATTCCTTGTTAAGGTGATCTGTAGTAACAAGAAGATGTGAAATCGATGCTTTTTGTTCGGTCGAAAAATCAATATACTGGGCAAGATATAGTATTCCATTGCGACCAATAGCATCTATGGAGTAATTCAAGTAGAAATCAGGGATAAACCTATCATCAATGTCAATTTTTACATGAACATGTTCAGATACTCTTGAGATAAAATGTTGATCTAAATAAGATCGGTACTTTGGTTTATCTGATTTTTTAACCTCATTGTGATCTTTAGGAAACAATGAATTGTAAAGTTGGTCAATACCAAAAGAAGATGTTAGGAGAGCCATTTTAGGTTCTTGATACTGGATCAATCCATTGGAATAAACGCTAAGCTTGGACAAATAACTTTCCGTTAACATGTGCATGGCTTCATGGAACAAAGGCTTCTTATTAAGATTGATGTTTTCAATGTACCTTTGACTTGCTTACAATGATTTTGAAATAGGAACCCAGTAATCCCCCAAAGCACCTTTTAGTCCATGCAGCTTTTGACTTGAATACTTAAACATCAATTGACCACTATCGAATATAAACATGCCTATAGACACTCTGTCACCAAGTCTGGAGTCAGGGCTTATATAAACGATGCTATATGTGGTTTGAGAGGACAATGTGTTTGATTTATCGAATTCTAGTTTTGAGCTTAGTTGTAACCTTACTATTCATCCCATAAAACCGAAGCAGGATCAATCACAGGAAGTATGATACCTCTAAAGTAAGTATTTTTAGTATGCTCCAAGATAATACCGCGGCTCGTAGATATACCTATAGAAATAAGTGTAATGAGCAACTCACTATTCACTTGATTATGGTCATCATTTTTCTTAAGAAAATCAATAAAGTTTTCAATCATGAAGTGAAACTCAATACCTATTTCAGCACTTAGATCAAGTTCAGTTTCGTCATTCATTGCAGTGCATTTAAAGAAAAGTCGCAACCTACATGCATTTTTCTCTTCCTGAAAGGCCAGATCTTTGCCAATACCTATAGATATATTATTCCATTTCTTAGGAGCATCTAGAAAATCCCTTCCAGTAGTGATATTACTCTGAACAACATTAATTTGACTTATGTGGATTTTCTCAGGATTGATTTGACTTTTCACTTTACTCACGATGCAGTCATTTGAAGTCCAGAAGGTTGTTTAATAATATCAAGTTTGTGGTCTTCAAACCTAATTGGGTTAATATCTTCGTTACTACTACCATGAACTTTCAACACAACGTATTGAGTTTTGCTAAACTCTTTTTTAGCCACAATTGGAGTCATTATTACTCGTTCTTCAAGAACCGCCTCCATCTTAGTTATGCTTTTAAGTGTAAGATTGTGCATACCAGACAGCCACTTACTGACTTCGGCTTCAGATTTACCTAGTTTTGTGGCCAAGTCTTTTTGAGACCAGCCTTTTATATCTAGATAATGGTTGATTTGTTCTGATATATCAAGATTTACGTCTACGTATCTTTCTATATCGGGTGATGATGGCTGTTCAAAAAATGATGCTGCATCCATATTCATTAATGTTATATTCCTTAGATTTAAAATTCTATTCTTATTTCTTTTTGGTTTAACCTATCTCGTTGGTCAAACCCAAATTCTTCATTATCAAATGCTTCCCATATTGCATAGCTCAACTTATTAGCCAGTTCAAAATGTGGACCGACGATCGGACAGTCCT
Organism: Saprospiraceae bacterium; assembly: GCA_016718205.1. Lineage (GTDB taxonomy): Bacteria > Bacteroidota > Bacteroidia > Chitinophagales > Saprospiraceae > OLB9. The sequence goes on along the minus strand of JADKEB010000007.1, from coordinate 27,506 downwards.
GTGCATTATTTATTCCTTTTGTTTTCTCTCCGCCACTAAATAGGATCACTGTACTGCGACTCATCCTCAAACAATACCACCTTAATTTACAAGCCTTCATGGTGATTTCTATTGGTGGCGGCAAAGCATCGGCTTCTCTTTCATTTCTAAATAAGTCGACATTTGCTCCTCTCTTATTGCCAATATTGCTTATCCAAGTTCGTAAAATCTCAATATGCTTGTGTGATTTGTTGCTTTCAATAAACTGACTTCCTAGGGATTTGTTGTCTCCATCTATCTTTACGGTATAGAAGGTCACTTCTCTAAACGTTTGAAATTCTATAATGGTCGCAAAGTTAGGCATTATTATCAATAATTTAACTATTTTCTTAACTTATAAATTAAGTTTTATTTACATTTATATTAATATAATATGTAAATAAAACATTGTCAACATATTAATAAATAATAATTCGACACATCTTTTCTTTTTTTTCTTTGAAGTTTCACAGATAAAATGAAATAAAATTTTTAATACTCTTACTAAAACTTTCAACAAAGCTTAATTACGCACTATTTTCAACTTAACCTGATCATTAAAATATAATTCTTCAAGGTCAGCTTCAATTATATTCAACATTGTTGATAACTCATCCTTTTTATAACCTAATTCATTAATGTGCATCATAATGATTTCTTTCATTAAAGTTGGTGTTTCTCTAGGTATATTCAATGCAGCTGGCTCATGCGTTTTATACCCTTTCATAGCCATTTGTTGCCATAAATACCTATATCTATTTTCTGTAACAAGTCCTAATTCCTTAACTCTAAAAAGTAATGACCCCATAGAAACCTTCCAATATCTCTTTAAATCACCCAAACTTTCCAAACTAATATATTCGGCTTCTTTTTGAAATTCTGATGCAGGGACTAATAACTCAGCTGCAAACTGCATAGCTTCTTTTTCAACATCTCTAAAATCAGACACTCTTTGTCCAATATGCATAACAAGATGGCCGACTTCATGAGCTAAGGTAAATCGCTGCCGGTCACCAGATATAGCTTTGTTAATAAATATTAAAGGTTTGCTTATCTTTGGTTTGCATACTCAAACCGTCCATTTTTCAGTTCCAAAGTTAAAGGATATAACAACAATTCCATTGTCCTCAACTACCTTAGTTAAATTTTCTATTCTACCTTTTGGTAAACCCCAAGATCTTCTTAACCAGATTGCAGCATTAGTTGGTTCACCTTGTTCTTCTACATCCCATGTAGGAAGATTTAATTCAGGCAATTCTACACTTTTCATCAATCTTTCTACGTGCATTCTAACTAAATTCATTCTACCTTCAGCAGAGAGTTGAGTTATTTTCTTTACAGTTACTCTTTTTCTATAAAAAGTTAGGTTTGGGTCGAAAAGTTGGTCTTTTTGTTCAAAAAAAGATATTGGAAAATTTAAAAAATCATAGATAGATAACAGAAAATCTTCTGAAGGTTTAAACAAACCTTTTTCAATTTTCGATAACATTCCTTGACTAATATTGATATGCTCAGCTAACTCTTTTTGTGTAAAACCTCTTATTTCTCTAGCCAATACAATCATTTCTGGGTTTATTGCATTCATTGACTTACTTTTTGATTATGATGTTTTCTTTATTTTTTGAATCCCTTCTTTCAGTTTCACTCTACTTATAATTGTTACATCTTTACCTTGGTCATCAAATGAAAGCTCCATTTGCTCGGATGAACTCGATACGCTAATATTCCATTTAAAACTATCTCCATGTTTACAAACAATATGTATATTTTTTATAAATGTAAACGTTGGATCTGGTACATAACCACAATAAAGAAAAGTTACATTTGGACCAAGGCCAAATATTTCATCTTGGTCTCCATATTTTTTTGTCTGAATAGTTTGAATATTCGAAGTAAAGAAATTTTTGTCCATCTTTTTGAATCTGATAAAAACTTGATTTTCAATTAGAATTCCAAATATTCCATTAATTACTCCAATATTAATATCTGGCCTATCAACAAAATATTTTTTAAGGTAAGCTTTGATAAATTCGTGAATATTGGTTGCCTTTGCGGTCTTTGTGAATTTCACTGGTAGTCCACCATTATGCAAAAAGTCAATCACTTCAAGATGCTTATGAAATGCACTTTCAATAGCGTTATATAATTCTTCCTTGTAAGGTTTAATGACCATTTTTGCTTGCTCTAAACTCAATATTTGTTTCATATATGAATAATTGTGCTGCAAATATATTACAAGTTATCGAAATATTACTGCATAATTAGTAATATTTATTCACAAAATAATATAAAAATTATTCACAGTATTATAAAATATTGATATACAGATGATTGTAATTTATATTTTCTATAAAAAATTAATATACTATGAATATATAAATAAAAATATGCGGATAGATATAATTTTATACCTTACTCACTCCTTCCACTATCCCAATCTCCTCCTCACTCAAACCATAGATCTCATAAACCATCTTATCGATCTTCTCATTGAGATAATCGATTTTGGCAGATAGTTGGGTACGTTTGTTGTCGAGTTTGGTATTTTTAAGATCTTCTTTGTGGTTAATAATAATTGATGCTATTTCTATTATTGTGGCAACTTGCTTTTCAGTTCCCATTATTATTGGGATTTTCTCAACATATTGCCTAATAAATCTTAAATACCCACCTCGTATTGTACTACTGACGCTACGATAGATATAGTGCACAATCTTCGAGTTTAAAAGTGCCAATAAGTACAAGTCATTTGTAGGAATTATGTACCCTGTATTTCCTAAATATGAATATTCAGTATCTATTGTGGCTTGCATAAAAGGAGCAATGTCTGGAAAAATTATCTTCACCTTATCAAACTCCTTATAATAGTCTACTGCATCTTGTATTTCATACCATTTATATGATCCTGGCTTTCGTCCAGGCCATTTATCTCCTGCAAAATCTTTTGGCTTAGGCATCAATTGCTTTTTGAATTGCTCAAGGTGTGCTTTGATCGCTGGATACTTATTGATGTCAATACCACGCTTTGTAAATATCAAATAATTACTTACCACAGGCGTCCCATATCGTTTGATGTCTCTACCAGCTAAGAATGGCTTGATGATTTCAGCACTGCGAGCATCCGCAGCGATGAGCGCTTCTCGAGTTGGCCCATCGATGACAAAGGCTTCATTGAGTCCTGTCTTAACGCCATAATATATTTGATTTTTGACATAGTCTTTGAGCGGTACACCTGCATTTTTAAGTTTGGCGAGTAGGTTGCTTTCGGCACTCGATACTAGGTTCCATCCTTCATCATTGAGTTGCGACTGTGACATATTGATCATATGCTCACTTACATACTCGCGCAGATCTGGGAATTTCAGGTGTTCAACATTTGTAACCTTTATGTCCGAGTTAGGTGCTGACTTTTGGTAAGTGATGATACATGGATAAGCCGTCGCACTCTCAAATACAGGCAAATCTCCAAAATCAATGATCTCTACAATATTGCGTTGCGCTAGTGCTACGGGAACGAAATAAAGTTATACATTAAAACAAATTTTAATATATTGTGTTTCAGTATTGATATTAATTTGTTAAGCTAAAATTATTTTGTATGCGAGGGAATACCAAAGCCCTCCCATTAACCGTAAATTTTAAAATTCATTCAATTATTAAAGATGAAATTGTTAAAGGTTCTTTGCCACAGAAGTACGCAAAACGCTTAGGTTTTATACTTGACGGTATCGAAGGTGAAAGTATTTATAGTACCATGGTAAGGAACAACGTAGCATTTAAGACAGTGCAAAAATGGAGAATAAGATGGGAAAGTTCAGTATCTGAGTTAATTACTTTTTGTGATCATGGTGTAAAGCATAAACCAGCCAAGGATTATGAAATATTTAAAAAATATTGGACATACTTAGTGACGAACAGAGGCTTGGAGCACCGAAACGCATTACAATTGATCAAGAGGAAAAAATCAGGGCTTTGGCGTGTTGTAAGCCAGCGGATTACGGGATTGAACATACAAACTGGACACGTGAAACGTTGGCACATGTTAGTAAATCATTGGGAATAGTAGATCAAATTAGTGGCAGATATGTAGGCAAGATAATAAAAAAAAAGGTATAAAGCCGCACAAGAGTCAGTATTGGTTATTTCCCAAAATACCCTGTTGGAATTCCTTCAAAAAGCGTGTAGAAATGATATGTTCACTCATACTTTTTTATATAAGCATCGATTCAGAATCTGACTATTTGTATAGCGTGGACGAAAAAACCGGTATACAAGCAAAAGAATTTAAAGAGTTGATACCACAAAAAGAAGGCGATATCAAAAAAATGGAATTTGAATATACACGACATGGGACTACCTGCCTGACAGCAGCACTAAATGTATCAACGGGGAAGATAGATCATTATATCATGGAGCAAACCAGGACAGAAGAAGATTTTGTAAAATACATATCGTCAATATGCCAATCAAAGGGGCAAAAATGCAAAATAACATTTCTATTAGACCAGCTCAATACACATAAATCAGCGGGTCTGGTAAAATGGGTAGCGCAACAAATAGGCTACACAAGTAGTTTGGGGAATAAAGGTAAAGAAGGAATTCTGAAAAGTCAAGAATCAAGAATGGCATTTTTGGAAAGTACGAATCACAGAATAAGATTTGTGTACACACCAAAACATTGCTCTTGGCTCAATCCCATAGAAAACTGGTTTAGTAAATTGCAAAAACAAAGATTAAGGAATACATCTTTCAATTCTGTGAAAGAATTGGAAGATGCAATAACCAAATATATCAGTTATGCAAATATTTGGAATGCAAAAAAGTTAAAATGGGTTTTTAGTGGTTTTTTTAAACAAAATCCAATAGCATGTTAATACTTAATTTACTTCGTTCCTGCACCACTAGCCATTTGCGCAATTCCAAACCATAACTAGCCCGCATAAATTTGTTGGCCACGATGATACTAAACATACCGTTGTCTTTAAGCAGATCCGCCGACTTCTCAAAGAAGTAACTGTAAAGATCAGCCATGCCGTGATAGACCTTATACTTTTTGGCAAAATACTCCTTTTGTTTGCCTAACAGCTCTTGACGTACATAAGGTGGATTGCCTATCACGACGTCGAAGCCACCATGATCAAATACAGGCTTAAAGGCATTGCGCCAAGCGAATGGTTTGACTTTGCGCTCCTCTCCAAAGTCTATTTCACCATCATAAAAATCCATGTCCACGAGACTATTGCCACATTGGATATTACTTTCAAGTGTTGGGAGTATTCGTTCATTAAACAACGATAATTGGGCAGATAAGCTAGCTTCCGTCTCTCCTTCCATACATTTGAGCAGAAGTGAAAGTTTTGTGACTTCAACAGCATTGGCATCAAGATCGACGCCATATATATTATTGAGTAAGATCCTTTTCTTCTCACCAACATTCAGTTCACCATCAGGACGAATAGGACTTCCTTTCTTGGTTGCGTCTATTTGCTGATCATGATAATAATCCTTGTGCCAGGTCAACAAAAATTGATATGCACCCAACAAAAAACTACCGCTACCACATGCAGGATCGACAATTCGTAGATCGCTGACTTGTTTGACATTCCTGCCATGACATAGTTTGCCGACAGTCTCATCTACGATATAATCCACGATGTATTGTGGCGTATAGAAAACACCACCAGCTTTTCGAACTTCGGGCTTTTCTTCGATCTTAGCACTATGTTGTGGCGTGATACGGATGACTTTGCCAAGGAACTGTTCATAGGCACTTCCCAAAATCTCCACGGGCAATACCGAAAATTCATAGGGTGACTCTGGATAATACAACTCATGGATGATGGTCTTGATCACCTTATTGTCGATGATGAGATTTTCACTTATGCAATCTTTCTTCAGATCAAACAAACCAGAATTGTACTTCTCATCTGCCTCTCTAAACTGCACAAAGAGATTACGGTAATACTCACCACTGGCCGTTGTCGCCTTCAATCTTCCATAGTGCTCAACGCCACGATCCTCAGCAATACGCAAGAAAATAATCCGATCAATCGTTTGTTGCACAGCAAAATTGATTTCATCTTCATCCAGTTGCTTATTACGGAGCGCAATGGATGTCGCTATATAAGTTCGCCACTTGTCCAATGATGCCAAGAACTCCTTATCAACTGAAGCGGTGCCTTTTTTATTAGTATCAGACTGAATGAATTTATCAAATCCACCACGAAGTACTCGCTCCTTACTAAATGTGTCCCAAATAAAATCCCACTCAGCTTCATAGTCTTTGTACGTCAGGTATCTAGTTCGAGCCACAGAAGCTTTATCTGTAGGATTAGGCTTTTTGGTACAATCATAGATGGCGAATTCCTCAAAATCTGTAATTATACTGATGGCCATTTTGGCACTCCATCCGTACCTACGCACCTGATACGCTGGGTGAATTTCATCTTTGATGACCACACTTGGTTTCTTGGCCTCCACAAAAAACAATCGCTTACCACCTGCCAATCTAAAAGAATAATCAGGTGCTTTCGTCGCTTTTCCGATCTTCACCCGATCTTCATGTATAACCTCTCTGTAGGCTTCAGCTTTTCCAGCACTATTGTCCACATCCCAACCCAACACTTTGAAAAACGGATCAATAAAATCTCTGCGTACCAAAGTCTCGTTATACTCCGCTTTTTTGTAGGACGCATATTGCTCATCAAATCTCTCTACAAGCTTCTTTATATTTTGCAGTGCTTCTTCTTTGGTGATTGTCATAGATTATTGGTTGTTAGGTCAAAAATAACGAAAAAGATTTAATCAGCAGATCAATTTTTTAATCAAACCTGTTGATGGTATAAATGATTAGTCTTTATCTAACCAAGCATTAAAGGTTTTATCAAATTATTTTTGTAACTATTTACGAGGCCTGGTGAGAGAAACAGAATGATTTGCCTTCAAAAATATTTTTGATGGTGTCGAATACGTTCATATTATGTTTCCTTGCAGTTGAGATCACACTCATAATACGAGCATGGTGAGTTGCTCCATCGGTGCTTCTGAAGCAATGAGATACATTCATTTTTACCTTTGAAAACCTAAAATCTCTCTCCGCTTGATTATTGGTAAAGGGAACTTCGGGATCAAAGGCGTATAGTAACACTGCATCCATGTTGGTTTGCATACGAATTATCAAGTTAAGCCCTTTACTTTTTTTCTCTCTTCCTCGTTTGCCTTTTCTCTCAGGTGGTGGCTCTTCTTGGATTCCGTCTGTTAATATTTGTTGGTAGTGCTTTACTATATTTTCTCTGTTGTTCATGTTTTGTTCTTCATCGGTTGCTTTAAGTTTTAGTAGAAGTGTTTTCATTTTAACTGCCCATTGCCTACCTATTTCCTCTTGTGAGGTAAGCTCTCTTATGATATGTGCGCCACATAAGGCATGTATGATACTTAAGAAATTGAAGTAGCTCGCATAACTATCGTGCACAAGTTTCCCTGTGTAATCTTTGATGAGACTTAACTCACTTTTCAAGGCTTCCAACCTCTTTTACTATGTGTAAAAAGATAGGTGAACATACAAGTACTCATTACATGAAGCCAAAACATCTTTCCGCCAACTCGAATACCTGTTTCATCTGAATGTGCGACCAGAGATGATAGTATTGATTTCTTGATTAACATCTCTACCGCTTCCATTTTCTTATATGCCTTAGCATTATATTTTACTATTGTGGAAACGTTGGGAATAATCCATATAAATCGCTGAGCAATTGCGATACTTTCTGAATAGGTACCTTGTAATCGTTGCACAGCAGTACGCTTAGAGTTTTGACATTGTTACCGTATTGAACCGGGGCGTTTACTCCTTGTGGAAATATACCGAAATGTTCCTTCCCGCAGCAAGGACAAGTCTTCTTTTGTTGTTTGTAGTCTGTGACTACTACCTGTGGCTCAGGTATGTCTTGTACTTGTCGTACTTCTGAAATTTCACCTTTACAGCCATCAAATCTGCCCCACATTCACAACGTTCAGTTTCTACTTTTAATTCTACCTCATTTGTAAATTGTAGCCTGTCCATTCCTTTGCCTTGGTGACCTTCTTTTCCGCCTCGTTTTCCACCCTTCTTCCTAGGTGTGGCTGCTTTCCTATAGGGATCACTTGATGGTGGTTTGTGAGAGTTGTTGCTATTTTGGTTTAATCTAGATTTGAGCTCTGAAACCTCGGCTCTTAATGCCATAATTTCATTATTTTGCCTTTCTATTATTTCGTCTCGCCTTTGAATCTCATCTAATAACAAAAATATCACGGCAACCAATGATTCACTATCACCGCTGAGTGTTATTCCTTTTGCTTTTAATAAAGGATGTTCAGAAAGTATTTCGTATATATTTTTGATAAGTACTCTGTTTGATTGTTTACCAAATTTCAGAGTTCTATTTTCAGGTCAGGTCTTTAAATGTTACAAATATATATTTTATTTTTATATTTGTACTTAATTTTAAATATTTTTGACGTAAATAGTTACGTTATTTTTTCTGCTTTTTATCCAATATTTGTGTCAGAATTATAATTTGTGCATTTTTTTACTGAACGGTACTATTATTGTTTATACCACCTGAGGTCAACTTGTAATTTTTAAATCATTAAAATGCTGAAATTAAAAATTTCCAGGGTTGTTGGTGTGTTCACATTTTTGATAACAATATCAATAAGTGCACTTACTGCACAAAATAGCGATGCTCCCAAACTATTGAGCAATACTTACTTTCTTCAAAACTGTTTTGTGGTAAAACAACCGGGCACTATCCTTCCTTTGCAACATGTATTGATCAAAGATGGTGTCATTGCAGATATAGGCACTACCATAAAACCGCCGTATGATGCCCAGATCATCAAAGCAGACTCTTTTTATGTGTATGCGGGATTTATCGATGCATATTCCAATGTAGGAGTTGCAAGACCTGAATCCGCCAGTTCAAGTTCAAGACCGGAAGGAAGAGGAGAAAGACCTAGAGTACAAGACCCAGGAAATCCACCCAATGATGTTGCTGGTATCACTCCTCAGATTCAAGCCACAGATGTATATAGATCTACAGACAAATCTGTCAGTGATATGAGAACTGCGGGTTTTGCCATCTCTCATGTAGCACCCAGAGGCCTGCTATTACCTGGTCAAAGTGGGATTTATCTTTTGGGAGATGGAAGTAATGACCGAATGTTGCTTAAATCTCCGGTTGCCCAAACCTTTCAACTTGAGGTCAATCGTGGTGTATTCCCATCTACATCTATTGCTGCTATTGCAAAATTCAGAGATCTCTACAAAAATGCAGCTATTGCAGGTGCGCATGAAGAAAAATTCAAAACTATGCCTGCAGGTGGTCTTAGCAGACCGAATTATACAAAGGAATTGACATCACTTTATCCGGTGACTACCAAAAAAATGCCACTTCATTTTGTTGCCCGCAGTACGAAAGACGTTCATAAGGCACTTTCGCTGAAAGATGAGCTTGGTTTTGATTTGATCTTAACAGAAGTAAAACAAGGGTGGCACTATACAGACAGAATAAAAAAATCCAATGTTCAGGTGCTTCTATCGCTTGAACTTCCTGAGGAAGAAAAAGATGAAGGTAAAAAAGAAGATGAAAAATCTGCAAAAAAAGACACATCTTCAGCAAAGGTGATGAAAAAAGAAATCAAAAAGGAGCAAAACCCGGAAAAAGATCAGTTTGATAAAAAGAAACAGGAATCCATCAAAGAGTATCTCTCACAAGCCTCCGTTTTTGAAAAGAATGGAGTTAAATTCGGTTTCTCTTTTCTAAATGCAAAACCATCAGATATCAAAAAGAATCTGAGACGACTGATAGAAAATGGTCTCTCTGAAAATTACGCACTTGCAGCATTGACAACGCATCCTGCTCAAATGCTGGGTATTTCATCACTTGCCGGCACCGTTGACAAAGGAAAACTTGCCAATCTGGTCATTACAGACAAACCATATTTCAGTGAGAAGTCAGTGATCAAGTTCGTTTTTGTCGATGGTAAAAAGTATGATTACTCAGAAAAACCTAAAAAACAAGAATCAAAATCTTCTGAATCCTCAAAAATTGCAGGTCTATGGTCTTATACAGTTGAAGTACCCGGCTCTGTACAGAAAGGTAAAATCAAGATATCAAAAAATCAGGATGAATACAAAATCACTGTCACGGATGATTCTTCTCCTGACAAAAACGATCCGGCGTCTGATATAAATGTAGACGGAACCAAAGTGTCTTTTAATATTATGACAAACCTGGGTCAACCTGTAAAAGTAGATTTTACCCTTGAGTTTGAAGATAAATCCTACAAAGGGTCTGTCTCTGTTGGCCAATTCGGATCTTTTCCCATAAAAGGTGAATTGGAAGGTGATCCAAAATTTTAATCCTAAATAAAAAATATGACCATGACAAAATATTTATTTATTCTCTTGTTTACTTTGTCTGTATTTACGCAGGCCCAAAATGTACTAATTAAAAATGGTACTATCCTTACGGTATCTCAGGGTACTAAAGAAAATACAGACATTCTGGTGACCAACGGAAAAATCACACGGATAGATAAAAATATCACTGCTCCATCAGGTGTTCAGGTGATCGACGCAAAAGGACTTTTTGTGATGCCAGGCATCATCGACTGCCATTCACACATCGCACTTGATGTGGTCAATGAAGCGACAAATCCTGTAACAGCAGAAGTAAATGTTGGTGATGCTTTAGACCCTTTGGATGTTTCTATTTACAGGGCTTTAGCTGGTGGAGTTACTGCATCTCATGCTATGCACGGCTCGGCCAATGCTATCGGCGGCCAATGCGAAACAATCAAACACAGATACGGAACAATCAATCCCGACGAACTCCGCATGGAAGGCGCGCCCCGCACTATAAAATTTGCTTTGGGCGAAAATCCTATTCGAGTACATGGCGAAGGCAACAGAATCATGCCCAATACACGTATGGGTGTAGAGCAAGTATTTAGAAATGCTTTTACAGAAGCCCGGATGTATATGAAGGAATGGGATGATTTTAAGAAAGGAATCAGTAAGTCTTCTCCCGCTTATAATCTAAGACATGAAACTGTTGCGGATATACTTCGTGGCAATATACTGATTCATTGTCATTCATACCGTGCTGATGAGATATTGATGCTCATGCGGGTACTGAAAGACTTTGGTGTCAATAAAATCTGTTTTCAGCACGTAAATGAAGGATTTAAAGTAGCTCCGGAATTGGCAGCTTTTGGCGCCACGGCTTCTGTGTTTGCTGACTGGTGGGCATACAAATTTGAAGTTTATTATTCTACGGCATATAATGCGGCTATTCTTGCCAAAAATGGTGTTGTCACTTCTATCAATTCAGATTCAGAAGAGTTGATAAGACATCTATATCACGAAGCCGCAAAAACTCAAAGATATGGTAATCTCAGCGACGACCAGGCTTTGGCGATGATCACTATCAATCCTGCCATCCAGCTCGGCATCGATAAAAGGACCGGATCTCTGGAAGTGGGAAAAGATGCAGACATCGCCGTTTTTAAAGGTCATCCATTATCTGTGTATGCTATACCACAGATGACATTGGTGGATGGTCAAGTCCGGTTTGATATCACGAAAGATCCTGATGATGTTCGGGTAGACATCAACCCTGCGGAAAAATATTCTACATTTTACGAAAATGACATCAATGCCGAAGACAAAAGTTGCCTTAGAGGTATCTCTGAGACACTCCTTTCTGAAAGTTACTCCCGTTACCTTAGATTTAAATATGTTCAAAATCACTCCCATTAATCATTTCAATTTCCAGAATATGAACAGACATCATCTTATAGTAATATTAGCGTTTTTCCACTTTGTTATCTCGGCCCAGCAGGTAAAAAAAGCAGAGTCCGGTATATTTATCCTTAAAAATGGGACAATTCACACTGTGACTTCCGGTACTTTCATCGGAGATATTCTCCTGAAAGATGGAATCATTGCAGATATAGGCACCAATCTTTCCGTACCTCAGAATTCAAAGGTAATAGATTGTACATCAAAACACATTTATCCCGGTATGATCGACGGTGGCAGCAGGGTTGGCCTTTCAGAAGTGTCATCGATTTCTGTTACCAATGATTTCAGCGAACTAGGCGATTTTATCCCACACATGAAGGCACTTACTGCTGTCAATCCCAATGCTGTGGCTATACCCGTCACCCGCGTAAATGGTGTAACTTCCGTATTTGCCAAACCTTCAGGAGGTACTTTCCCGGGTACAGGAGCATTGATCGACTTGTTCGGTTACAGCCCGGAGCAGATGACGACAGGTGCAGAGCATATTGTCATGAATTTTTCCTTCTACAGGAAGAAGGGGCCGATGGGACAGAAGAACAGATGATGATATCAAAAAGACGCAGATAAAGCACTAAAAAATATCAATGATGTCTGGGAAAGTGTGACTCAATATCATAAAATGGATTCACTGGCAAAAGCCGAAAATCAAAATGGTTGAATAACAATCCACAAATGGAAGCGTTATTGCCAGTGTTCAGGGGACAAGTTCCGATTTTAATAGAAGTCAACTCTAAAGGAGATATTGAAAGTGCACTCGAATGGGTAGCGGACAAAAAGCTGAAAGTAGTCCTAACCGGCGTATCAGAAGGATGGAGAGTGGCTGATAAAATTTCAAAAGCTAAAATTCCTGTCATTACTGGTCCGGTTCTGGCTGTTCCAGGTAGAGATAATGACAGATATGACGCATCTTATGCCAATGCCGGCAAAATGTCTAAAGCGGGAGTCAAAGTTGCGATTCGCACTGATGGATCTGAAAATACACGCAATCTGCCTTTCAATGCTGGTTTTGCTGCAGCTTATGGATTAGGTATAGATGAAGCTCTCAAGGCGGTGACTATCTACCCTGCGGAAATATTTGGTGTAGCTGATAAATATGGAAGTCTGGAAAAAAATAAAGTAGCCAATCTGTTTGTTTCAACAGGTGATCCTTTTGAGACAAAAACCCAAATCGAACATTTATTTATCAAAGGCTGGAAGATACCGTTGGAAAGCAGGCATACGCTGCTATACGATGAGTTTCTTGAGAGAACTCCTGGTGTGAAATAGTAAATTGATACGTTGATACGATTAAAAATAGATTTTATATGAAAGAAATCACCATCTGCAATGTTGGTCAATCATCTCTTTTGCTTGATTAATTCCAAGATTGTATGACTTTTGCAGAAGTTTACACCCTTCTTTTAGGTCGTTGAGTTCTATTTTTGTCAACGCAAGATTATAATTTGCTTCTTTATGGTTTGGGTCTACTTCAAGTATATTTAAATATAAAGGTATTGCCTTGGTATGATTGCCATTCATATTATATTGCAGAGCTATTTCAAAGTTTCTGTTGATGATCAGACTTTTTTCATCCTGTTTATTTTTTTTCTGGTCTTCATCTGTCTTAATTTCAGATAATTCTTTTTATTTGGCTCTCTGCATCAGAAACAACTTTGTTTTCTAAATTCGTTTCTACAGCTACTTTATTTTCCAACTCACTTACCGTTTTATCAGAAATAGATGATTCTCCAGGATGGGTGGTTCCCGATACTGATGAGGTCGGTGTTACAACTTCAACATCTTTTTTTATTGCACCTTTATCCAATTCTTTAATCGATACATTAGCTGCTGATGTTTCTTCTGATTGGATGACTTCGGATGTCCCAATTGTTGAGGTCGATGTTATAACTTCTGCATCTTCTTTTATTGCTCCTTTATCCAATTCTTCAATTGATGCAATAGAAACTGATGCATCATCCGATTGATTGGTTCCTTCTGCAGGTGTAGGCAATGTTATGACTTCTGCATTTAGTTTTTCATTTTCAATTGATGGAGTAAAATCACTAACTTCCATATTTGTCATCTGAGATGAATCTATAGTTCGGATTTTTACTTCTATTTTATATTCTGATTCTATATTATCATCACTTCGTACCATGTCTGACTGTAAATCATTAGTACTATTATTGGTAGATGGAAAATGTTTTACTTCTATAGTGGTTTGTTGCAATTTTGGCTTAATACATGATTTGTAAGGCTTAGATTCGGAATACTCATCCAGTTTTTTTTCGGGATACTATTAGTTATTGTATTGATTTTGATACTTGTACCATCATTTTTATTATACAAAAATGACTGTGTTATATCGTGATGATATACAACATAAACATTACAAATAATACTAAATAATACAATCCATTTCATGCAATTCGTTTTATAAGATTCCAAAAAATAATATTAAAGAATATTTTTATACATAACTACGATACAAAAGTAATTCTTTTAATTCAACTAAATAGGAATAATAACAAAAAAAATATGAAATTGATAATTTTTATACAATTTATATTTGTCATAACCACTGGATTGAAAATAAATTGCACCGCAAAACACTGAAATTTCAAAATATTGAAAAGTAGTGTTTAAAAGTGAAAAAAATTACAAACCATTTTGCAAAGGTATATCTATGTTTAAGACTTTGCATTACATTATTATATTCAATGTTGTTTAGTTAAGGTATTTTTAATTGTTTTTACCCATCCTAAATCCTTCCCTTGAAAGAGAAGGACTTTATAACTTTGCCTTATCTAAACGACATTGTAATTATATTTTAAAGTTACTATACCACTAGTTTTAACGAAAACATTATTAACCATTTTCTTACTTTAGCTTATCATTTTCCTTATGTCTTTCTGAGTCACGGGTATTTTTCTTTGCAAAATTTTTTTTCAAGCTATCTTCCAAATCTATACCTGTTTGATTTGCAAGACAGGTGACAACCCAAATGACATCCGCCAGTTCATCTGCCAGTTTGTTTTTTTGCTCATCGATACTTATTTGATCTCTAAATGATTGTTCACCATATATTCTTGCCATCAATCTGGCTACCTCTCCAACCTCTTCGGTAAGGATGGCCATATTCGTCAGTTCTGAAAAGTATCTTACTCCCACAGTATTGATCCAGTGATCTACATCCTTTTGGTACTTTTTTATATTCACTATTCTCTTGTTTTTGAATCCATAATAATAGTCACTGGACCATCATTTAATAAAGAAACCTTCATGTCTGCGGCAAAAACTCCGGTTTTTACATCTACAGAAGCAATATCTTTTAATTTTTTACAAAAATATTCATACAAAGGTATGGCAATATCAGGGTGAGCTGACTTTATAAATGATGGTCTGTTCCCTTTTTTTGTACTCGCATGTAGCGTAAATTGACTTACAACAAGAAATTCGCCATTTTCTACTTCACTTATCGATAGATTCATTTTACCATCTTCATCACTAAATATGCGCATAGCAGACAACTTTAGTGCCAGCCAAGTAGCATCATCTAATGTATCTTCCTTTTCAATACCCAGAAGAACCAATAATCCTTTATCGATTTCTGAATGGATAGTATCGTCAATGGTTACGCTGGCTTTTAAAACCCTTTGTATGACTACTCTCATTAGATCTTATTAACATTTAAATAATTTAATATGTATAAATATTTGATTTTATAATATTTTATGTGACTTGTTATCCACACCTTTTTTGTATAAATAATTGTAAAAATAGCATATCATTACCATAAAATATAATTATACATTTAAAAAATAAAGATGTGTACATTTGACCTCAGATTTTAACCATGCTATCAACATATTATATACACTCCATTATAAATGTGAATATGTTATTATTTTAAAATGTTGAAATGTTAATTGATTATAATTCAATAATTTAGAATGTTGATATATGTGAATCTCATGTTGATAAAGTTAAATTAAAATTCAATATATTGATTATCAACATTCCCACACAGCTGATAATGATAGTTGTATTTTTAACTTTAAAAAATAATTATTAATAGTAAATTTGGCTGTACGATTTTTTTACTTTTAAAAACTTAAAATGTATAGCTACCTTTGCATCGATATCAAGTTATTAAATAATGAGAACCAGATGCTGTTATTCTGTTAGTTTTAATGGTTGACAATTATAGACCAAACCCAAAACATGAAATATTCAAAGATTATTAAAATATGGCTTTTTATTGGTCTTGTAATGGTATTTATTCAGGTTATTGTAGGTGGAATAACCCGCTTGACTGAGTCAGGGTTATCGATTACAAAATGGGAGGTGGTGACAGGCATTCTCCCTCCAATATCGAGAGATAGATGGAACGATGAGTTTATGAAGTATAAACAAACGCCACAATACCGGGAAATAAACGAAGGGATGAGTTTGGATGATTTTAAATTCATATATTTTTGGGAGTATATACACAGACTCTGGGCAAGAATGATGGGGTTTGTTTTCCTGATACCATTTATTTATTTTTACAGTAAAGGTATGTTGGACAAGATCCTGATTCGCCATCTTACTGTGGTCGTATTTTTTGCTTTTCTTGCTGCAATATTTGGTTGGATTATGGTAGCGAGTGGATTGATAGAACGACCGTGGGTGAATGCTTATAAATTGTCTATTCATTTACTGATTGCGGTATGTGTTTTTGTTGCGTTGTTGTGGACATATTTGAAGTCGTTAGAGATTCATTCTGATATTGAATTGGTAGGAACAAGTATTTTGAAGACGTCTTCTATTTTGTTTGGAATAATTGGCTTTCAACTCTTTCTCGGGGGAATGCTTTCAGGCATGAAAGCTGCCGTCATTTATCCAACATGGCCTGATATGAACGGTTCATATTTTCCTGATATTATTTTTATTAAGGAAGAGTGGAACCTGAGCAATTTTTATAATTATGATAGAAATTCTTTTATGCCTGCATTGATTCATTTTTTGCATAGAAATACAGCATATTTAGTTTTAATATTGGGAGTTTATTTGATTTTTAAATTATATAAAACTTGTTCTGAATCAAGACTTACATATATAAAATGGCTTCCATATTTTCTTCTTGGATCCATTTTAATACAAATACTTCTTGGAATATTTACAGTAATCAACAGTAAAGGTTCCATCCCTGTTGCTTTGGGTGTAATGCATCAGGGTGGTGCCTTAGGTCTTATCACTGTTACTGTTTTTGCAATTTTTTGTACTTAGGATTAAAAAATTATAGAAATACAACTTATATTGGGCTTTATTTTGTAGATTATGGCATCGCATAACATTATTGAATCGGATATGTTCCGTTATACTGAATCTGGTGATAAAGGTGGTACTCCTGTTATATTATTGCATGGTCTATTGGGTGCATTGAGTAATTTTGAAGGCATAATTAAACATTTTTCTGATAGCCATAATATTTTAGTACCTATTCTACCTATTTTTGAAATTTCTTTAAGAAGTTTATCAGTAATGAAATTGGTGGAGTATGTAGAAGAATTTATTGAGTATAAGGGGTATAAAGAAGTGCATCTACTTGGTAATTCTTTGGGTGGACATATAGCTCAACTATATACTTTGAAGAATCCGAATAGAGTGCGAAGTATGATTTTAACTGGTAGCAGCGGACTTTTTGAAAGTGCTATGGGTACCACATTTCCTAAGAGAGGAAATTATGAATATATGAAACAAAAGGCAGAGAGTGTGTTTTATGATCCTGCTATTGCCACAAAAGAACTAGTTGATCAGGTCTATGAAACTGTAAATGATTTGAAGAGAGCAATGTGTGTTGTAGCTCTTGCAAAATCTGCTGTTAGACACAATCTGGAAGATAGGTTAGATAGTATCAAAGTGCCTACATTATTGGTTTGGGGTATTCAGGATGGTGTAACTCCGGTCTGGGTGGGTGAAAAGTTTAATGAATTAATCCCAAATTCTGAGTTGGTTAAAGTAGATAAATGTGGACATGCTCCCATGATGGAACGCCCGGATGCATTCAACATTGCATTAGGTTCTTTTCTTAAGAGAGTAGAGAGCGATACTTTTATCGTGAATGAAAACAAGCAATTATCATTTATTAGAAAGGTTTGTTAGTTTAAAGGTATGTGTTTATAATCACAGCTTTCCTTTGTGACCGGAAGTATTGTTACACTATTAACAATAGGTTTGAAGTGGTAATTTTACTTTACAAGCGTAATTTTTTTGTCTTAGCTATTTTCATCCTTTAATGAATTATCCGTTATTCAACGCTTAACATAACATTAGTGATTAATTCTACTTTGGTAGATTTACCTCTTCCTTCATTATGTACTAATTAAGTAGTGTCAGAGATAATATTTATATCTCTCAGGCCTGCCGGCCCAATCCAATGCAGGCACGGTTATGTCCGAATCGCTCACCAGTCCTCCTTCGTCAGCTTAGTGGTCGAATGGCCTTTTTTGACTGAGGAGCGTCCCGAAGGTCGACCCTTAAGCAATAATTTAAATTTTACTTTTAAAACCTGATTACCTATATGAAGAGTTTCCTGATAGCTCCTAAGTTGACAAAGTACAATTATTAAAATGGAAAATTCTTAAGGTAAATGAAGATCTACAAGAAAGCTCCTAACAGAAGTAGAATGAAATTAGTAAGTTTTCTGGAAGAGACGGTGTAGTAATAATTTTTTGGAGCAAAGCGGACATAAATAAAAAAAGGCAGGCGATTGCTCACCTACCTTTTTGCTAACTTATTTATCGATGCAAATATAAATGTTTTTGGATTAACATCGTATTTAGAATAATAAATATTCCGTAATTTAAAAAAAAAGTTTGGAGACCTCCACAGCTTTTTTAGATGGAGTATGTGCAAATGAATATTAGAGTATGTTTAAAATTTTTCTTAGTTGTAAATCAAGAGATTATGGTTCTGACAATAAAATAATCAACGCATTTAGCCTGCCTGCCAACTATAATATAGACGGGCAGGGGAACTAAATAAGGCGATTATTTTGAAGTCAGGTTCATATTACATTGATTTTAAGACAATATAAATTTAAACATACTCTTGGTTGATGTTTCGTGGAACATATTACTAATGTTCCACGTGAAACATTAACTATACCGACGATAGACGATAAATGTCTTTAAAATAAGCTTTGCTTCGTCTTTACTCAAAATCCGTAAATTGACAAAAACATTTTCTACAAACAAGTTAATTTTTAGTAAAAATGCCCTAACAAGGCACCTTAAAATAAACAGGCAATATTTGATTGAAAACAATGCATATACTTTGCAATAAGATATTTGCAATAAACGCAATTTGGAAGGGTCATTTATCTATAAAAACTGACCGGTATATGATCCTTCTATTTTTTTAAGTTCTTCAGGTCTCCCTTCGAAAATCAGATTTCCTCCGCCTTTTCCTCCTCCAGGACCCAAATCTATGACCCAGTCTGCAGCTCTGATGACCTCCATATTGTGCTCCACTATAAGTACAGTATGACCATTCTCAACTAATGAATTAAAGGCATCCATGAGTTTATTGATATCGTGAAAGTGAAGACCTGTGGTTGGTTCATCGAAAATAAAGAATATATTTTTGATAAATACTCTTTTGTAAGAAAACTGGCCAGTTTTACCCTCTGTGCCTCACCTCCTGACAGCGTATTACTGGATTGACCTAACTTAATATATCCCAGTCCCACATCATACAATGGTTGAAGTCTTGCTAAAATATTTTTTTAGATTTAAAAAATTCCAATGACTCTTCAATAGTCATGTCAAGCAATTCAAAATATTCTTATCCTGATAAGTTACTTCCAGTACTTCTCTTTTGAATCTTTTGCCACCACACTCATCACAAGTCAAAGTGACATCTGCCAGAAACTGCATCTCTACTGTAAGATATCCATCTCCTTTGCATGTTTCACATCTTCCACCTTCTATATTGAAAGAAAAATGTTTTGGTTCAAATCCTTTGATCTTGGAGAGTTGCTGGTCTGCATACAGTTTTCGGATGTCATCATAAGCCTTGACGTAAGTTACAGGATTGGATCTGGATGATTTTCCGATAGGACTTTGGCTTACCATCTCTACCATTTTGATATTGCGTATATCACCGGATATCTGATCATGTTTGCCTGGAGAATATGCAACCGGATCATTTATAAGTAACTTAAGCCGGATACAGTATATGTTTTACCAAACTTGTTTTACCGGAGCCTGATACACCTGTTACAACTGTCATAGTCTGCAATGGTATAGTTACATCAATGTTTTGAGATTATGTTGACGTGCACCTTTAATGATTAGTTTCTGCAGTACTTTTCTTTTTGTATCCGGTACATATATCTTTCTAATACCTGTAAGATAGTCCGATGTAAGATTGTCTTTGATCCCTTTGATGAAATCAGAATAATTGCCTGAATAGACTAAATGACCTCCATGTATTCCGGCTTCGGGGCCTATATCAACTATATAATCAGCATTCCGTATTACAGCTTCTTCGTGTTCTATTACCACAACAGTATTGCCAAGATCCCTTAATTTCTTAAGAACAGCTACTAACTTTTCAGTATCCTTTGGATGAAGTCCTACACTTGGCTCATCAAGTATATATAAAGAATTTGTAAGGTTACTTCCTAAAGTCCGTGTAAGGTTGATACGTTGAGTCTCACCACCACTTAATGTGGCTGCTTTAGCCTGTCAAGGGTAAGATATCCCAACCCAATTTGTACCATTGTATTCAGTCTGCTTTTGATTTCAGAGAATTCTTTCAGCTATCTTTTGATCATAGTCACTGAGTTTTACTGATTCAATAAAAGATAGAAGATCATCTATAGGGATATGAATGAGTTTCGTAATATCAGTATCATTTATTTTTACATAGATGGCTTCCTTTCTCAAACGACCTCCCTTGCATACATTACAGACTGTTTTTCCTCTGTATCTGGACAGCATGACACGGTTTTGAATTTTATAAGCTCCATCTTCGAGTTCCTGAAAAAATGCATCTATTCCATCAAAATAATCATTTCCTTTCCATAATAGCTCTTTTTGAGAGTCTGTGAGTTCTTTATATGCTTTGTGTACAGGAAAATCAAATTTACCTGCATTCATGATCAATTGATTCCACCACATTTTTCCTTTTTCGCCTCTCCAGCAAGCAATGGCTTCCTGATATATAGACAGGTCTTCATCCGGAATAACTTTGTCAGGATCTATGCCCAGCATTTTTCCATAACCTTCACATTTTGGACATGCACCATACGGATTGTTAAAGTTGAAAAGTTGGTGTGTCGGTTCAAGAAAACTTATGCCATCAAGCTCAAATCTGTTGTTGAAGTATTTTTCTTCTGCATCGGGTGTAAAAATAAAACACTCACCCTCTGATTCAGAAAAAGCAATCTGCACAGAATCTGCAATACGCTTTTTATTATCTTCCTTATCATCAACTACAAATCGATCTATCAACACTCTAAAATCACTTTTATCATGACTTACTACGGATTTTGATAAGTCTATCGACGTATCCGACAGCACATCTTCAATAGAAATTATTTCACCTTTTTTTAACAATCGGCTATATCCCTTCTGAAGTAACAAATTCAATTCCTGACCCACAGTTCGTTCATGGCGGTACTGAAGGGGAATGAGTAACTGGACTTTTGAGTCAGGTGATAATGTATAAATGTAATTAACCACTTCACTAACTTCATGTTTTTTGACAATATCTCCGGTGATCGGCGAAATGGTTTTACCTATACGTGCATACAACAATCTCAAATAATCATACACCTCCGTCATAGATCCTACTGTTGATCTTGCATTGGAGGTGCTGACCTTTTGTTCTACCGCTATGGCTGGGCAGATTCCCTTGATGAAGTTGACTTCCGGTTTTTTCATTCTGTCGAGAAACTGTCGGGCATATGATGAGAGACTTTCTACATAGCGTCTTTGACCTTCAGCATAAGAGCGTATCAATGATAAGAGAAGATTTACCTGAGCCGGAAACACCGGTGACGACCACTAATTTATTTTTGGAATAAAGAGTTCTATATTTTTAAATTATTGGACCTCGCACCTTTGATGTGTATGAAGTTGCGGAGGACATGTTTGTCGTCTATGTTGTCAATAGCGATAATGGGATCAGTAATCATAAAAGTAAAAATTGGTATGATGCATCAGAATTGCACAAATAGTAAAGCAGATATATAAAGCATTAAGCGAGTAACAAAGTTTAATACTCCTGTGGTTTTATTGCACTTAACTCTTGAGTATTTGAAAATGTAAAGTAATCTCAAAGAATAATTCAAATCACATTATTAAAATACATAATTTATAAAACTGGCACAATCTTTGTTTTATGATAAAAGTAAGATTTGATTTATTCGAGGTCCCTTCCCAAAACGTGACCTTTTTTCATTGAATAAACCATTTTATTATGAAACAAAACCGGTATTCCTGAAGCATCTGACATGTATTGTGAGTATAGCTTCTTTGCTGATTCCCCAGCAAACATATTACAACTGAACAGTATTTTATTTTCAAATGAGGGGAACCATCCCAAAAACGTCGTCCTCCATTCACCTGATGCCATTACATGTCCTAGTACACAAACTTTTTATGTAGGAAGTAATTGTACGGTCAATGTGATTGCAAATAGACCAACAGCAAGTATACCACCTCCTCCTGTAAGTTGCCCGATTTCGCGACTTGCATATACAATTGATGGTGGACCTCTGGTTGTGGTAGCACCAGACATGGGTGGTAATTACCCTTCAACGATTGATTTAGGGCCTAGATCAGTAGATACATTTATTATCAGATGGGTGGTAGATGATTGTGAAACACCTAATAATGTTTGTAATCATTTGATTATGATCAGAGATACTACTCCTCCGATTTTGACATGTCCTGGAGATGTAACTGCAGGAACAGACCAAAACGGAAGATTAATTGCTCAAGGATGCCGACTGTCAGGGTAGATTTTGGACCGCCAACTGTCACTGAAAATTGCAGTTTCAGTATTTCAGATATTGTTAATAATTATACTGGTAACAGCGACACGATAGCAAATTTTCCGTTAGGTACAACAACGGTATGTTGGAAAGTACTCCTTCCCCTACCCACTTTTATGGCTTTTAGAGCAGCAGGAGGCGGTGCTACTGATGATGTGAGACTTGACTCCACGTCATTCAGATGGATAAAAGATGAAACCAGAGACAGTACTTGTGCTAATAGGAAACTGGTAAGAAGACATTACGCTATAAATGATACTTCCGGAAATGCAGATACCTGCTATCAGGTGATTTCCATCCGTGATACAATCCCACCAAACCTTGTTTGTAAAGATTCAACAATTTACTTAGGAAGTACGGGCACGGTAACAGGTTTTCATTTGTGGACATTGGTATCCAGTACGACAGATAATTGTGGAGGAATAGTCAGGATCATTACTACACAACCCGATATAATAAACTTCAATTGTTCGCATTTAAACACCAACAATGGAAGAATACCCATCACCATTACAGTAAGAGATACATGTGGAAACATGGCTACTTGTACAGCCCATGATAGTAAGAGATACCATCAAACCTACTATCACTTGTCCTACCAATATAACAGCAAGTACTTCAGGAGCAACAGCGAGGCTGTAGTCAATTATAATGTCACAGTTATGGATAATTGTAGTCCTATCACACCAATAAGAACGGCTGGGATGGCTTCCGGGCTCGTCATTTCCGGTGGGATTACATACGATTACCCATACAGCTACAGATACAGCAGGAAATTCTGGTACTTGTTCATTTACCATAACAGTGATGGATATGATCAATCCTACCATTTCTTGTATGGCTGTAGATAGTGTAGGACTCAATGATAGTTGTTATATGACTGTCCCTGACTTCAGAGAAAAAGTAAGAAGAAATGACAATTGTGGAAATACTACCATTACTCAAGATCCTGTGCCAGGTACAGTAATTACATCATCACATAATCAAACACATACTTTTACATTTACAGTAACTGACTCCGGAGGAAGGACAGCCACCTGCCAGACCACAGTGACTGCAAAAGATAAATTAGGGCCTGATATCGTCTGTATCCCTAAACGATTCATATCTTTGAGTGGTAGCACCGCTTCGCTTACTGCACAGTCCTTTATCATAAGTGCAAAAGACAACTGTGGAGGTACATTGACATATGAGGCGAGGAGGATGGGCAAAATATGTGGTTCAAATGTAGATGATGATTTTGGTCCTATGGTGGATTTTTGTTGCGACGATGTCAACGATACGATACTTGTAGTCATAAAAGTAAGTGATATACACGGCAACGCTACAATATGTATGGATACCGTTATGGTAATAGATAATATTACTCCTACAATCGTACACAAACTACCCGATGTGACCATCAGTTGTGAATACATGTATAATATCAACAATTTAAGTGAGTTTGGGATATATGAACATCAGGATTCGGTCAGAAAAACAATTACGATTACTGATCCTTCCAATCCATCCTCTCCAACTATTTATCAAAATGGGGTATTCAATGAAAATTGTCCGGATATACGACAGTTTGAATCAGTTCAAACTAGGGAACTCAATATGTGTAATATCGGAAGAATAGAGCGGAATTTTTATATCCTGGATGGTGCAAACAATATAGAAACTGATACTCAATTTATTTATGTTGTAGATTTTCACAAATTTGATGAAAATGATATCATATGGCCACGGCGCAAGTGGATTATTATGACTGTCAGAGAGCAGTACCTGATACAGCAGTCACCAAGTCACCTGTCTTGAGAAATGACAGATGCAGTCAGGCTGCGGCAACTTTTGTGGATCAGCCATTCAATAATCCAGCATATTGTAAAGCCATCATCAGGACATGGACAGTCATCGACTGGTGCCAGTATAAGACCAATACTCCAAGCAGCCCAGGAAAATGGACCTTTGACCAGACAATTGTAATACGGGATACAGTAGCACCTCAAGTCACTTTCCATTTACCTGATTTTACACTGTGTACATCTAATGATGAGTGTATATCTGCTCCAATGGGATTTAGAAGAACTCAGGCTACAGATAATTGTACACCTATTAACCAATTACTTTGGTCTTATAAACTTGATTTATTTAATGATGGAGGTCGCCTGAATTTTCAGGTAAAGATGAAAGTATTGTGCGAAGCTTTCCTATAGGTGATCATAAATTTATCTGGGAAGTACGTGATTTATGTGGAAATACTGCTACTACTACTTATTTAATAAAAGTAAGAGATTGTAAAGGTCCAAATGCCGTAGTCATGAAAGGGCTTGCAACCACTCTGATGCCGGTAATGAATATGGTTTCTGTAAAAGCGAAGTTTTTTGACAATTTTAGCAGCGACAATTGTACTCCGGCACAACAGTTGAAGTTTTCATATTCAGCTAATGTTAATGATACAATCAGAATATTTAACTGTGACAGCATTGGTACCAGAACGGTATACATTTGGGTCACAGATCTTGCTGGAAACCAAACCCAAACAGCCACCACAATAGATATACAGGATAACCATAAGACATGTGGTCCTACAGCTTTATTAGATATTTCAGGATCGATTTACACAGAAAATGGTAAATTTGTTTCTGATACAAAAGTTAAAATAGATGGAGGAGAGACCGAAAGAGAAGTGATGACGGATCAATCTGGAAAATACACCTTTAGTAATCTTGCAAAGCTCAATGATTATGAGATCAAACCTGAAAAAAATACAGGTCATTTAGATGGCATAACCACTCTGGACCTTGTGATCATGCAGAGACATATTTTAGGATTAAAAACACTGGATTCTCCATACAAATTGATAGCAGCGGATATCAATAATTCTAAATCAGTGACCGCTGCTGATCTTGTGGAGCTGCGCAAAGTGGTACTTGGGGTAGAAAGCGAATTTAAATACAACACCTCATGGAGGTTTGTAGATGCAGGACACAAATTTGCTGGATACAAAAGAGCCTTGGATATTTTCCCCCAGTAAAATGCAGTATAATAATCTGGATCAAAACATGAAAAATCTGATTTTATTGCAATAAAAAGCGGAGATGTCAATGGCAGTATAAGTGAGAAACTTACACAACAAACAACCAACCGTACAGGAGACAAATGGCTGATCAATATAGAAGATGTAAGAGTATCAACGGGAGAAATAGTAGTAGTGCCAGTATATAGTGACATGATGGATCAACTCTCGGGTGTACAGTGGACCATGGAAGTAAAACCAGGATTGGTTTATACCGGTGTGGAAGCAGCAGCTTACGGGGTCAATGATGAAAATATAGGAATCCTGGAAAAAAATGGCAAACAATTCATCACCATTGCATATCACCACACCAATGACACAGACAATAATACGAGGAAAGAGCTTTTTAATCTGGTATTTGTAGCTAATAAAAATGCAGATCTAAGCAGTCTATTGAAGTTTTCCGGTGATATTACCCCGGCATTGGCTATCACCAAGGGTTTGGAAGAGAGGTCAATAGGATTTTCTTTCACAACCAAAGTGCCTGACGAAGCATTTATCAATCAAAATCAACCAAATCCGTTCAGAGGGGAAACAGTGATTCAGATGTCGCTCAAAAAACCATCCATGACACAAATCACCATCTACGATGCTAAAGGTAGTGCGGTGTATAGCGGTGTTGAAAATCTATCATCAGGAAATCAGTCAATCACAATAGGATCAAAGCACCTCGGAAATCAAACAGGCATATTCTATTGTAAGATTAAGAATAATGAAGTAAGTAAAGTAATCAAGATGTTAAGAATCGAGTAATTCAATATTTCAATAAAGCATGTTTAAAATTTCAGGGTGTATCCCAAAATTGCACTTTAATAAAAATTCCTTTTGTTTTACCCCATCCCTGAAGGTAGCCAAAAAGAATTTTATTACGAATGAACGAAAAAATGGGATACACCCCAATTTCATAACTTTTTCACAAATATGAAAATTTGAATACTTTAAAAAAGCCGAAGTAGTTAGTTCCTTCGGCTTTTTTTCGTCATTCCGGGGCATAAAGACAAACTGTGCACCCAACTCACTGAGTATAAAAAGACAAAGATGGGGTTTGATCTTATATGTTTCAATAAACTCCTTGGCTTTGTCCATAAAATAATCTCTTTACTTACAAACTCTTCAAGAGTGGAAGTACTGAGACCATTTGAGTTTGGAACCAGCTTCAATCAGCGAAATTCCCATTTCAATTTCCCGCTGATGTACTACAAAATCGGATATTTTGATACATTTTCATTGAGGATGACATCAGATGCCTGCGACAATATCATCTTTTTATATGGTTGTAACTCTTTTCGAGCTCTCCAAAAATCATCGATCTGACCTCATATATCTGTTTTGGCGAAAGTTTTGCTACACTTTCTATATGATGGGTATGCGGAAACATATCTATTTGGTTGATAGCCAAGACATCGTATTTTTGATAACAATGCCAGTAATTTCTGGCTTGAGAGGCAGGGTTACAAATTGATATAAACTATTTTGGTACTTCCAGTTGCAGTAATGTGTCGATGATATCTTCATGTATTCCGCACGTGGCGGTCTGTGGATCACGACAT
>JADKEB010000006.1 GCA_016718205.1 Saprospiraceae bacterium | reverse complement strand
TACTGCCAGCAATGCAAATAATGGCCATAACAGTCCGTTGATATAGGGTATAAAGTAGATATAATACTGTACAAATATTTCGGGAAAACTCAGTCCTGAATTTACAAATTTATCAATCCATTCAAAGTAATTGATAGATACGGCAATCATCGTGATAAGCATCATCGTAAAGAAAATGTGCTTAGATATTTTTGATAATATACCAATCCAGAATCTTCATAATAGTGCTATAATCTTTGACTTACGGATTTTACCATTTCATCTTCCAGTTATAAAACGTTCCTTCCTCGATTTTTCTTCGGCTCTCAGATACTAACCACAGAAAAAAAGCTAAGGTTGTGCAAAGTAATCTGTCCCGCAAGTAATTCTTCTACCTTAAACAGATGTCTCCAGATATGCTTTTGTGTGATGCCTGCTGGTAAATGCCGGACTTCCTTCATCTATCGGAGTGAAGTCGTCCTGCCATTTGGCGTTTTTAATGTTTATCAAACCATTTTTAGTGTATAAAAAAGTCCGTGTCAGGCGTTGCGGGAAGGAAGTACACAGTCAAACATGTCGATACCCAAAGCTATACTCTCCAGTATATTTTTCAGGAAGACCTACACCCATAAGATACCGTGGCTTATCAGCTGGCAATATACCGCATACCAACTCAGTCATAGCATACATGTCTTCGCAGGGTTCACCTACAGAAAGGCCACCTATCGCGTTCATATCCTGGTCCTGGCAGCAATAAATTCTGCAGACTCTTTCCTGAGATCAGGATAAGTACTACCTTGTACGATCGGTGAAAATGTCTGTTCATATCCATATACAGGATCGGTAGCATTCATCCTGCCTATACATCTTTGAGCCATCTGTGGGTGTGTGCATAGAGTTTCTGGCATATTTATATTCGCATGGATATGGCGTACACTCGTCAAATGCCATCACAATATCAGCTCCTAATATCCTTTGGATATCCATTACTGACTCGGACTAAAAAGTGTTTGGAACCATCTATATGAGACTGAAACCTCACACCTTCTTCTGTGATTTTGCGCATGCCCTTAAGCGAATATACCTGATAAACACCAGAATCTGTCAGTATAGGTTTGCCCCAATGGATAAATCGGTGTAATCCTCCGGCCTTTTGCAGTATTTCAGTCCCGGGCCTGAGATATAGATGATATGTGTTACCGGTATTATTTG
This sequence comes from Saprospiraceae bacterium, assembly GCA_016718205.1. Classification (GTDB taxonomy): domain Bacteria; phylum Bacteroidota; class Bacteroidia; order Chitinophagales; family Saprospiraceae; genus OLB9. The sequence goes on along the minus strand of JADKEB010000006.1, from coordinate 55,433 downwards.
TGCCTGAACAGATTCTGACAATTCATGCTGGTGTACACCTTTGACAGTGCCCTGCGTACCTACGGGCATAAATATGGGTGTCTTGATATCACCATGTGCAGTGCTGATGATGCCTGTTCTGGCGACACTGGCTTTGTCTTTATGTTGGAGTGTAAACTTCATCAAATTAATTTGCACGGTATCTTGCCATGTCCATTTTTACAAGCACAGCCACCATGATAGAAAATGCAATAAGACTGGAACCACCTTTGCTGATAAAGGAAGTGGAATACCTACCACGGGCAAAAGACCCATTGTCATACCAATATTGAACAGAAAGTGGAAGAATAATATTCCTGCTACAGCATAGCCATAATTACGAATAAATTCAAGATTTGCTCTTTCTGCGATGATAATACACCTGTAAGCAATACGGTGAACAGAAAAATGACTCCTAATATCCCGACAAAACCCTGTTCTTCTCCTATAGAAGTGAAAATAAAGTCTGTTTCCTGTTCAGGTACATAGTCCAGTTTTGTCATTTCACCTTGCAAAAACCCTTTTCCTGTCAGCCCACCGGATCCTATGGCCATTTTGGCTTGAAGTATGTTATAAAGCGATCCTCTTGGGTCACATTTCTCCGGGGCCAGCCACACATTGATCCGTTCTTGCTGGTGGGGTTTCAGGTACATTGTCAAACACATAGGTGGCCATAAATCCAAATGAGGGCCACTATAATCAATGATGTGATTAGGCTGACAATCTTGATATTTTCTTTTTTAGTTCTCTATATAAATACACCAAAAATGCCAGGATGGAGGAATGATAACATTGTTTTTCATCTTGAAATAACATAAATACCATGATCAACAGGACGGCAAGAGATAGAAATCACAGCATTTTTCGGTTTTTCAAGATCCAGAACATATACAGCAAATCCAAGCAACAACAAAAAGGAGGTGACATGTAATGGTCCAAATAATAATGATAATATGAAAACCGCTGCCAACCCTATCCCGGATATGATCACCCATGGTGATTGCCCTTCTGTATAATAAAATGAAAAATGAAAAATATACTAAAGCAGACCCAAAATCAGGTTGAAGCAAAATGAAGGCAGGTGATATAAACAATGCCATAGATACCAATACTACTTTACTGTTCATAGTACTGCTTTTAAAAAACTCAGATAACTTGAAACGGCCAAAGCTGTACCAAATTTAGCCCATTCTGACGGTTGCATGGAAAAAGGCCCATCGCAAACCATGCCCGGGCACCGTTGATCTCCTTACCGATGATCAAAACCATAATCATCAGTAACATAGTAATGCCGTAGATTGAAAAGTAAGGGCATTCCAAAATTTCCAGTCAATGACCAGCACGGCTATGAATGTAAAAATGGATAAACTACCCAAACAGTCTGTGCACCCAATAAGGTACCAAAATCAAGGAATGCATATGGATGAGCCGGATCATGGAGGACAGCATAAACCATCAAACCAACCAATGGTCACAAGGCTGAAAAAACTGAAAGTGTGATCCAGTCGTACGTTTTATCTTTTGAAATGGAAGCTTTTTGAGCCATATATGTTTATACTTAAGTGAAAATCAGATCTCACTACGAATCTCAAGATAGATTTTTAGGAAAAAATAATGCAAAACTTTTGTATTTTAAATGGCAAATTTGTCTCATATTCAATGGAAAACACTCAATATCCTAAAAGTGCTTTTTTACTAACATTGTCGTACACAGGAGTAGCTGCGGGAAATGATTTTTTAATTTCGAGCAGTAGCGGCATGAGTTTATTTTTACTTTCAAAATATCCTGCCTCACCTGATAATTGGGAGAGACGTGTTTCCAGTCGGACATCATATCAGGATAAACAGCTCTGAAAGTAGCCAGCGTACTCTCCATCTCTGCGATCTGATGAACAGGATCTGTATTCTCCAGACTTTGACCATATCCTTAGCTTTGGCATTTTCTACATACCTCGCCATAAGTCTGGTGACAGATGGAGACGTTTCCACTTTGATATTACTTTGGCAAGATACCGATTCCAATGTAAGCATATACATCAAAACGATCAACCCTGCAATAATATATTTATTAAAAAATCCATCATAAAGAATACCTGATAAACAACGTGCAAGGTAGATAAAAATTACACCAATCGGAGTTATTTATTGGTCTTGTGTTCATTTATAATGTCAAAATTTGCTTCATCCATATTGCCCCATTGATCAGTGATCATCAGGATATGACCGATTCCTGCCTTCAGCAGGCGTCATGAAGTTGATTATTGGTTGATGATAAGTATTGACCATCAAGAAACCAGTGTGGACTGCCCCATTTTGCCTGTGATATGCTTTTGCTATCAGGTGATTGAGCTTGGATTCATTTTCCTTTGGCAAAAATATTTTATATCATTCAGGGGATAGATGATTTTACATGAAGCTTCACTTGCTGGCATAATGGGTCAAGTGGTGGTAATACCTTATATGATGTATTGGATTGTTTGCAATAATACTCCATATACGAGGGCAGGTACAAAAAATGTATCCTTCAATACAGCATTGACATGACAGGCAGGACTTAGTCTAAGTTGATTTCTGCTCAACATCACTTCCTGGTGATAATTGCATTGTTGGTATTTGAAAGGATGATTTTTCAATCGTAAGATTTGTCTTATTCTTCTACAGCGGACCCGTGATTTTCCCTGATTCATTGCAAATGGATATGATTTCTTTTGAAGCATATCTTGGAATACTTCCAACCACCTGTTTTCAGGCAAAATATTGAAGATCTTAAACATGACAGGAGCTGCTTTGGAGATGCCTGTCAGGTCAAAACGCCCTTCGCCACCTTCATTACCTACCCATACACCTACCATGTAATGGCCATTAAAAACCCATTGCCCATGCATCTTTGTGACCAAAACTTGTGCCTGTCTTCCACGCTACTTTGTAGTCATTTGTAAAGATTTGCCAGGATTTTTCTTCTCTTGGCCGCGAGAGATCTGACATGGCCTTTATCAGATGATCAATGGTGAACGGAGAAAATGCAAAGGCAGTTTTACTTTTTACAGGTATATTCTGCTTAAGAATCTGTATGTCTCTGAACGGATCAGCTATGCCGCTGTAATTCTGAGCCAAACCCTTGTGAAATACGACTCAACTCCCAAAGAGATGTTTCGCCACCGCCGAGTATGATACTCAACCCATAATGATCAGCCCCTTTCTGGAGATATTTTATGTCCAGATATTTTATCAAATCATAAAATCCGTGCAGCCCTACAGTATTGAGCAATCGTACAGAAGGAACATTAAGTGATTGTATGATCATTTCTTCCAGTGGTACTGCCCCTCTGTATTTTTATCAAAGTTCTCAGGCTGAAAATCGCCAATGGCAGTTGGAATATCAGCAATCATTTCATTGGGCAAAAATGTTGAAGTTTCCGGGCAGAGCATACAACAATGGTTTCAATAAGCTGCCATAACTTCTGGTGCCTGAGCGACATCTACATATGAAAAGTTGCCGCTTTGTGATGGACCGTTGCCATGATATGCCAATAGTTTATTATTTCTGATATCAATGATAGTAACAGCTATGTTTTTGATATCATCTAGTTTTAAAAATTCTGTTTCACGAGATAGCAATTCAAAACTTTTTAATTGAATTTCAGAATTCAATGTTGTTCTGAAGATGTATTGATCAGGATATCCTGCCTGTGAGATATCTCAATAGATGATAGCCATGTTGAGGTATATTCTTAGTTTCAAAAGGAATTTCTTCGCCCAGATAAAGTAATAGTTCCTCTGCATTAAAATATCCTTGAGAGTGCATTTTTTAGTAAAAGTCACGCTTGAATTTAAGGACATTCCTGTTTTTGAAAGCGTCGATGAGTTGGTCCATTGGGCATGACTGCCAGCAAAGGCATATTCTGCCCAGGAGAGCCTGTCAAGAGGTCTTCCAAAGTATCTGAGTGCGGCAGCTTTACGCCTATGGTATTGCCACCAAATGGAGCAATAGTACACCATTCCTGAATGATGGTCTCATCCCTAGTGATCAGGCTGTATTTTAAGGCAAAGATGATTTCAATGATTTTGTTGAAGTATGTCCTGTTAAGATTTTTTGACTTCATGCGCATGACCTGCATGGGGATAGTGCTTACTTGCCTCGTAGTTTATTTCCTGTTTTCAAATGTGATATGATAGCTTTCACCATTGATATAGGATTTACACCGGATGATAGCGGAATACTCATCTTCATATGATGATACAATCCTTTAGAGGCTCGGGTATCTTTTCATCCAATGGAAAACACCATTGCTGATCTTTTGATATGGTAGCAGACATCATTCTGCCATCACTCTCCGTACAGTATTCTGCTGTAGTCATGCCGAGTATCAGGTAATGGTATGCATAGCCACACTATAATCAATAAAATGGCGGGTACCCACAAAAGTTTTTTCTTGTTAAAATTTCGGAAATACAAAAAATATTTTTTTTGAATAATACAAAAGTAAGTCAAATTTAAGATTAGTTCTATACATTTTGCTCTTTAAATGAATGAGTTAAAAAACAGGTCTGTAATTGAAACAATTGAATGGAGCAATTGCAAACTTATATCATCTTGCAATGTGATGTAAATCATTGTATTAACTACAGAAAAGTATTCATTTTGCGTGTGATGTTAAAATAATTTCGATAACAGTTTAAAATCACCGTTTATGTTCAGAGAATTAGAAATCACAGGTTCAGGAGTTGGATACTTCTTCCTTGCATTTATCTTGCTCACGGTGGGTATTGTATGGGTTTTTAAGTATAAGTTTAAAGGGCTTGATCCAAAAAATCTGCGAAGTAAGTATGATGGTAAAAAAGCATCATCCTTTGCTGAATCCACAAAATATCCGGATGTGGATATTTTCCAACACTCATCTTCATTATTTAACTATGGAATATTAATCTCCATGGCATTGGCTTTGGTTACCATGAACTGGACGACCTATGAAAAGAAAATAAAAATAGATCTGAATGATCTGGTATTAGTGAAGAAGTCGAAGTGGAAGTTCCACGTACTAATGAACCGCCGCCACCACCACCACCGCCACCACCATTGATTCAGGAAGTTCCAAATACAGAAGTTATTGTAGAAGATCAACCTGTATTTGAAAATCAAGAAGTGACAATGGAATCAAAAGTGGAAGCACCTGTATATGTAGAAAAAAAGGCAGCACCGCCACCACCGCCACCGCCCCCGCCACCAGCACCTGAAGAAGCAGAAATCTTTAAGGTGGTAGAACAAATGCCAAGATTTCCAGGCTGTGAAGACAAAGGCACTGATAAAGAAAAATCAGAATGCTCAAGAACAAAACTTCTTGAATATATTTATGGTAACCTGAAATATCCGGCAATCGCCCGTGAAAACGGTATAGAAGGTCAGGTGGTATTACAGTTCGTAGTAGAAAGAGATGGATCTATTACTGATATCAATGTCGTAAGAGACATCGAGGCGGATGCGGCGAAGCAGCTGTAAATGTCATCAATGGAATGAATAAAATGGGAAATAAATGGGTACCAGGCAAACAAAGAGGAAGGCCCGTGAGAGTACTGTTTACCCTACCTGTAAAATTTGTAATAGCATCAAGCTAAGTGGGTATTTAATATCTCGTCAACTTCGCTAAACATAAATATTTAAAAATACACAAAGCCACATTTTTGTAAGAGTATGTTTAATTTTTCATGTTTGAGCGAAAGTGAACAAATTTACTTATAAACGAGGCATATTTTGTAGTCGTAGCCGGTCAAGACGATTTTTTAAAAAAATGTCTTGATCGGGACAGAAGCGTCCCGAAAGCTCAAGCGTAGCTTGACACCGTACGGCGAAAAATATAACGAAGGATAAAATTAAATTTGTCGCTTGCAGCCAAATGATGGAATTTTAAACATACTCTAAGTCTATTTCATAAAGGGATGACATTTTTTTGTTATCCCTTTATCATTTTGGGGCTTTTGGTCCAGTATTTCGAGGTAAACTTAGCATCCTCATAAGCCTAAATTAAAAGTGCCTACATATCAAAATCAAATAACTCTTTGAGATCCATTCCTAAGGCATTGGCAATTTTCTTAGCATGTGTAATGCTGGTATTTATTTTGCCAAGTTCGATCCTGGAGATTTGACTTGCTTCAACGTCGCAAATATTGGCAAAATGCTGCTGAGAATAACCCCGCTCTATCCGCAATTTACGAACTTGTTTTCCAAATATTGCTATCAAATCGTTGTCTCTTGAATATCCCACAGTGCAATATTTGAGAAAAAAATAGAAAATATTTCAGGCAAATTTGCAATAGAAAATTTTGTACTCTCATTTCAAGATATTATCTTTGTAGTACAAATGATATTGCGCAAGTCAGAGATATTGATTTTGTTTTAGGAATCAATGGCACAAGAAATATTCTGCGTGCTTTCTGCTTGATTTTTGGGATACCTACATAAACAAATAAAAACGTTTACTAATTTAGAAAGAATAACTTTAAACACAGGATGATGCGTTACTACTTATCTACATTTTTGATGGTCAATCTTATATTGACTGGTGTATTTCTTCAGGCACAAAATGCTTTGGTACCGGATATATTGCCGAGTGCCAACGCACAAGCGTTGGGTAAATACGGTGATTTTCCAGTATCACATTATACAGGGCAAGCCAATGTTTCTATTCCTATATACAGCAATAATATCAATGATATAGCACTGAATATCAATCTACAATACGATGGAACTGGTATTATGGTAAATAATCATGGAGGATGGGTAGGTCAAAATTGGACACTGGAAACAGGAGGTGTGATCACTAGATCCGTACAGGGTGTAGCTGATGAAATAGGAAAATTTATGGGTAGCGACTATTTTAATTTGAACAACTCCTATTTTGATGTGGTCGCCGCTGGCAATTATTTGACCTACGCCAATACAGATACTTACGAAGATCTTAAGATCATGGCACAAAATAAGCTTTCAACAAGATATAGTGATACTGAGCCTGATATATTTAGTTTTAACTTAATGGGCATGTCGGGGAAATTCTATTTTGATCAAAATGGTGACTGGAAAGTGATCAGTGACCAAAATATCAGTGTAGAATTTGATGTGGCCGATGTGAATAATTATCAAAGTCCCTTTATAGAGATTATGCCCTATAGTATCCCACAAAAATTATTTGAAAAGGTGATTAAAGGATTTAAACTAAAGGATGATAGGGGAAATACCTACACCTTTGGTCATAATGAAGATGCGATAGAATATAGCATACCGTTCTTCAATCATTTTCAAACATGTGATTTAAATGTATATCCCAATTGGATAGCTAATAGTTGGTACTTGACAAAGGTAGAAGATTATCTAGGCAATGATGTGTATAAATTAAGTTATGAGCGAGGCTACTTTACCGCCCAAACGTATGAGAGTAGAAGTTATAAAAAAGAATATTGCTATCTCCCACTTGGTATTGGATGGATAAATTCAGTGAGCTATAATAATATTTCTGCCACAGGTTCGTTGACATCCCCTGTCTATCTGCGAAACATAGTCACTAATCGAGGGGATAGCATATCATTTGGTATATCAAATGTCATTGAAAAAAAGATGGATTTTACGCCAGTTCACCATTCCGTCTTAGGAGATATTAATAGTGAACTGCAGTTATGTGGTGGTTGGCCCAGTTTGAATCCACTTTTACCATTTTTACAACAGACGGGCTATTATTCTTTTTCTCCATCGGCTGCATTGATCAATCCTTTTGAAGGATTGATGTGGAAAAAATTGGATAGAATCAGTATGTATAGTGCCAACGAAGAATTGAATAAAAATTATGAATTTGAGTACAATAACAATGTTAATGAACGATTGAAATTAGCGAAATTTAAAGTGACCACTGATGATTATGCATCAAATCCCAACGCACCAACCTATGATTATATATTTGATTATGACATGTTTAGTTCACTACCAGCTTATCCTACAAAAAAAATAGATCATTGGGGATACTACAAAGGAGTAGATTATTACCTTTCGCCCTCAGGAAACATTCAGGACGAGTTATTATATCACTATAACTCAAGAGAATCGGACCTAAATTATGCCAAAATAGGTATGCTAAAGTCCATGATCGTACCTACAAAAGGGAAAACGGAATTTGATTATGAGCTACATGACTATAGCAATGTAGTAAGTGCCGATAGACAAACATTGGGCATTGAAAGTGGGGTGACGGGAGGCTTAAGGATCAAAGAGATAAGAAATTATGACAGCGATGGTGTGACCTTATTGACTAGAAAGGAATACAAGTACGTCAATAACTACCAAAATGGAGGAGCTACTTATAGTGGAATATTGGCACTTAAGCCAAGATATGTATGGAAAGATTGGTTACATCCTACGGACGAATATCCCTCTGGTGGATATAAAGAAGATATTTTTTCAACAAATATATTGATCCCATTGGGCAATTTATTTGAAAGCCATATTGGGTATAAAGAAGTAGTAGAATTAGAGCAAGATGATTCATACACAAAATATACCTATACAAGTCATGATGATGTCAAAGATGAAATACCGTATGGGTACTTGGGCTTACAATATAGTCATTTTGATAAGTTTAGTGATAAGAGTTATTACCGTGGTAGGATAAAAACAATGGAAGAGTATAATGCAACTAACAACATTCAAAAACGAGTGAGCTATATATATAACGGTGCAATCGTCCCACCATTGTCATTTGGTGAAAACTATGGGATTACTTCTGATGTGAGTTATGGGTATAAATGCGATTCTCAACAGGATAGGTATTATAAAGGAAGTGCCCGTAAGATATTCCATTTTAGATATTTAATGGATATGGTTACTGCCACTTATTATTTTGGAAATGATCAAGTACAAACTCAAACGAATAACCAATATGCTCGGCCCATCTTTGCGTCTAATAAATACGCCTTCCTCATGCAAAAGTCCATCACCAACTCAGATGGGAAGGTGTATATGGATTATTACAAATATCCTTTTGATCATACTTCAAGCTATCCTGGCCAACAGACGCTCATCAATCAACTGAAAGATCAACATAGATTGGGTTCGATCTATTCGGAGAAAAAAGTAAATGGAACGGTAGTAGATATCTCAGAAAGTCTTTTTGGGTTATTCAGTGGAATACCTATGGTCAATAATATCAAGCGGCGGGAGTGTACATGGATAAGTGGCGGACTGCAGTGTGTGGATGATGATGTAGCTTTTATTGATACGTACAATATGACATTTCTGGCATCTACGGCAAAACGAGCCAAAGGATGGAATGCCGAAAACATCGTGCTCAATGCCAGAGGACGACCGATGTCATGGTCATTCAATGGTCATAACAAAACATATACCTATTTTGGCAATGATTTTTTGCAAAGCTATACAGATATCGATGGTCTGCAAAAAACATATGCATATGACCAGTTCAGCAGGCTTAAACTCACTACAGAGCTGCCGAAGAATAATGTGCATACGTATGAATATCATTATCCAACATCTACTGCTGACAAAGCATATTTTAAATCTAAAGCTAAATATCCGCTGACTACCAATAGTGCCATAGACTCAGTAGTACACATCACCTACCTCGATGGATTGGGAAGGGAGATCCAGCAAGTCCACAAATATGGTGCACCCGATGCTGCCAATGATGTCGTATCCAAAACAGAATATGATAATGTGGGACGACCTTACAGAAATTATGAACGCATAGAAGCCGCCAGCAATCATGGTGTCTACTATAGTGGAACATTTGGAGGTGGATATAGCCAGTCCCTGTATGAGGCCAACCCATTGGATCGTATCAGCCAGACGACACCTCCGGCATGGCAGACTACAAACCATAGCTATGGCACCAACACGACTCCACTGACCAATCCTGAAGGATCGACCTATCCTGCAGCATCGCTGATGCGCACGACAACCACCGACCCTGACGGCAAAAGTACCGATGTGTACACAGATAAAATAGGCCGTACTGTCCTGCAAAGACAAAGAGATGCCATCAACACCACCGATACCTGGACCGTATATGATGATAAAAGCAGGCCGATAAAAATATATCCTCCAGGAGGCAGTCCATCAACTCCGGGATTGATCTTTGAGTACAGGTATGATGGCGACGACAATGTGATATATAAGAAGGTACCGGATGCCACTGCTGAAGAATACCGGTACTCTACCAGAAATCTGCAGACAGCCCATGCGCAATGCGACACTGCAAGCTCAGGGTAGATGGAAGGTGACCCATTATGATGCCTATGGAAGAGCAGAAAAATGTGGATATCATACTGGCAGTGATCCCGGCACATCAGAGACACCGACCATACATACCCTGCTGGAAGAATATTTTTATGATGGCTACAATGGCAGTACGACAAATGCTGCGCCTATCTACAAAGGCAAACTCAAAAAATCACGCATCAAAGTACTCGAAGATGGCGGAGCCAATAGCAACTGGGTAGAGACGGAATATTTTTATGATTCGTATGGCCGTGTAGCATCAGAATCCATCACCAATCACTTGGGCAATACGGAAACAAAGACGTACACCTATGATTTTGCGGACAATGTAATGACAGAAACGCATGTCATCACAGGAGCCAATGGCGTAAATCAGACGACAAGATATACCTACGATCATCAGGGACGCAAAAAAAAAGAGTACCTGCAGCTCGACGGTGGCACCGAGGTAAATATATCAACATGCGACTATGATCATAAAAACCAACTCACCGCAAAGCACCTTGGTAAACATGGCACAGCAGGCAACTACTACCTACAAGGACTTGACTATACCTACAATGCCCAAGGTTGGCTTACTGGTATCAATACCTTGTCGCCAGATTTGTTGGCACCATTTGATTATTGCGGAAATACTTATCGGCAAGCAGGCCCTCTACCATTATCTTATGACGACCTCTTTGCACTCGCCATTGACTACAATACGACCTTGCCTGGTAGTGGTGTCCCTGCTGCACAGAATGGCAACATCACATCGCTAAAATGGTGGCAAGCCAATCAATACAATCAAACATACTCATACAAATACGACCACCTCAATCGGGTGACAGATGCCATCCATGGTGAGATAGCAGGTACTACATACAGCGTAAAAAATGAGTACAACGAAAAATTTCAATATGATGTACGGGGCAATATCCTGAAGCTGGACCGTCAGGGTCTGGTACCCAGACAAGATATCGCTGAGCTATGCTATAAACCCATCACCATAGATAGTCTCCAGTATGTATATGCGACGGGTACCAATAAACTCACCCAGGTAGTGGATCATGCACCATGTCCGGATATGATCCAGCTACCACGGGATATAGACAGAGACATCACCTATGCCGCCAATCAGGAGATTTGGGTAGATAAAACCAAGGTGCATTGTGGTGTACAGATGAACCTGTATGCACCCAATACCAAGATCTTCGATAGCCTGATTATCGCAGGTCAAAGCTGTACCGCACCGCTCGTCACAGCATACCCTGGACCATGCCCACAGACAAAATATACTGAAGGCTTCAACCAGCAGAGCGTAGGTGGACTATATACTTACGATAATAGCGGCAATCTCTCGTATGATCCCAACAAAAAGCTGACTTTCTACTACAACTATCACAATCTACCCTACCGAATCGTAGGGGCAGAAAATGATGAACTCCAGATACTCTATGGAGCGGATGGTAGCCTCTTGCAAAGAAAATATCTTAAAGATGGTGCACAAATAAGCAAAAGAGATTATCTTCGTGGTAAGGAATACAAAAGTGATATTCCGGAGTCGGTGCATCATGAGGATGGACGGGCCATCAAGACAGGAAGCAGTTGGTTGTATGAGTACTGGATCAAAGATCATTTGGGCAATGTACGAGTCACCTTCTCTGATATAAATGGTGACGGTATTTTAACACCATTTGGAGATATTAAGTCTCGCAATGATTATTATAGCTTCGGTATGGAGTGGAACAATCGCTGGGAGCTGAGTGATACCATCAGCCCGGTAAATAAATATCGGTACAATGGTAAGGAGTTTGTGGAGGAGATGGGATGGAAAAATCTCGATTTTGGACTTCGAAGTTTAGATCCAGTTTTGGGTAGATGGTTTAGTGTCGATAACAAGTCTGCCATGTATCCGGCCATGTCACCGTATGTTTATTCGGGAAATAACCCAATCGCTTTTATTGATATGTTGGGAGATAGTATATCACCATACACCATCAGATCCATAACACCAACGGTAAAGCCATCAGATAAACTTACCAACCCTATTGCAAAAGTGGGTATGCAAATGGTAGAGGGTGCAGTGGAAGGTGTCAACTATATGGTTAGGTCTCCGTTCTATGGTAGAGGCGAGGGTGTTCCCAAAGTCTTTGAAGACGGACATACTATAAAAGGAAGTGAAGAATCTCAAACAATGGCTGTAGATGGAATGCTTACTATTGCTCCAATTGTTGGAAATGCTACAAAACCTATTAAGAGCGTAGCACGTGTAACAGCTAACAGAGCTGCAGGTAATGCCTTTAGAGATGAAGTGGCGGATGTTTTTGAAAGTCAAGGGAGAGATATCTCCAAAGAAGTATTCAAGAGGACACCATTTGGAAAAAGGTTTATTGATATCGAAGTCAGCCATAATGGTAGATTATTAGGAGGCGTTGAAACTAAACTAGGAAGAGCGAGATATGACGTTACACAGAGAGCTAAGGATTTGTACTTAGAAAAGGTAAAAGGATACAAGGTGACAGTAATCAGAAAGTCTGGTAGTTAAATTAAGAATTATTTAGTAAAATATTATGCAAGAGCTGTTTAATCAATATGTTATTAAGTTCAATACGTTTTTAAAAAACTTTGGATATAAAAAATCTGGAAATTATTTTTATAAAAAAAATAAAAATAATTGGGAAGTAATAAATATTCAAAAAAGTACAGATAAAAATTTTTTAAAGTTAACATTTAATGTTGGTATTTTTTTAAAAACCTTAGGTGATTTTTATGAATTTGACCAAAATAAAAAACTAGAAATTGATGATTTACATTGGATGAAAAGAATAGGTCATTTTCAAACTATTAAATCTGATCTGTGGTTTGAAATTGCAAATAACGAGCAACTACAAAGCGTATATGAGAAAACTTGTAAACTGTTCGGTGAAATTGTACTACCAGAGTTAGAAAAGATATGTAATGATTCAGAAATGGAAAAAATTTGGTTATCAAATATTGATCCAGCTACAACAGAATTTCAAAGGTTGTTAAATTTGACTGTTTTGTTTAATAAAAGGGAAGCAGAAGATACCAATAAAATTATTGCAGATTTGAAAGAGTATGCCAAGGCGCATAAGTTATCAATTGATTATCATTTAAAGCAACTTTATATCAGTGATTAAAACACAGGATGATTTAATTGGAGATTGGATGATTGATCCTGATGATGAAGATTCAATAAATGAATTGGGAATGGTTTGTTTGAAGTTTTCAAAAGAAGGAGTTTTAAAATATATTATCTTGGGAGAAGAAAGTGATCAAGTAATTTTACTTCTTTACGAGGATATAGGAGGCAAAATAGTGACATGCCAACCTTCTGATCCTAGAAAAGAAGAAACAGTATATTATTTGAATAATAATATACTCACACTAATGTTTAATGGGCAAACTTCAAAGTTTATTCGAGTTACACCAGATATTTAGATTGCGTTAGTTTGGGTAAGAAATCTACTTAAAAATTTGTCAAAGAATTATTGAGTTCATGGCTCCAAGATCAACTGATTGGGATTATGTTATACCAGGTCTTACAAGTAAAAATTGGAGTGCGATTAAAAATTCTATACCAGGTTCTCGTTCTGTCTTGGATAACACTCCAAGAAATATAGATATTTTTAAAGGTCCAGTTAATACAAATCTTCCTCATATTACAGTTAAACCACGCTAATACGTTAAAGATGAAATTAGAAGATGAAATACTAGTAAATAAGTTTGGACAAGGATTAGTTCCAATTGAGCAATTATCAGAAAGATTTAGGTTACTTGAAATTTTAAAAAAAAGGAAATTCCTAAACGATTTTCTTTATTTGATTATTCAATCAAAGCCGAAAAAAGAAGATATTGAACTAGCTATCATAAATAGCGAATTAAAATCTTCTTTCACACCTTGTATTTTGCTTAAAAAAGGAGTTGCAAAGCACGATTTGGAAAAGCTTTTAAATCTGCCTGAAAATGAATTAATGAAAACATTTGTGTTGCTTTTGAGTTTGTTTAAGATAGCTTATAAAAGAAGGTTTGCAGTAGAAAAAACAACCCCGATAAATGGTGGTATTGGGATTTGTCAGATAATGAAAAGGTTGAGATAATAATCAAATTATAAAATCAACCCTAAGGCGCAAGTTTGCAACTTGTGCCTGTCAGATACACAAAAGCCATACAACAGAAAGGAAAGTTGTGTGGCTTTTGTATTTTACAGCGCGGGTTTAATTTTTTTAGATAATCTTTAAATCTTTTTTTGAGACAAAAGTCTCGATGAGTTTTAGGAGGATATTTTTTTCTTCATCTTCGAGTTCATAAGCTCATTGATGAACTCTATATGCTCTATGGAGCGGATGGTAGCCTGCTACAGCGAAAATATCTCAAAAATAATGCACAAATAAACAAAACAGATTATCTTCGTGGTGAGGAATACAAAAGTGATATTCCGGAGTCGGTGCATCATGAGGATGTTGAAGGAGTGATCCTGTAAGGTGAAGTACGACAGTGCTTCAAACGACTGAACCGCGAAAGCGGATGGGTGGCTAAAAGTGGTATTTCTTAAAAATATGAATACTGGATCAAAGATCACTCCTTTAGTCAAGCCGTAGGCATGATGGGTAATATCCGTGTCACCTTCTCTGATGACAATAGTGATGGCATACCTGAAACCAAGAGCATAAATGATTACTATTCTTTCGGCATGGAGTGGAACAATCGCTGGGAGCTGAGTGATACCATCAGCCCGGTAAATAAATACCGGTACAATGGTAAGGAGTATGTGGAGGAGATGGGATGGAAAAATCTGGATTATGGCGCACGTCAGTATATGCCAGATTTGGGTAGATTTGGCTCGGTCGATCCTGCTGCTGATAAAAATAACTTTGAAAGTCCTTATGTTTATGTTCATAACAATCCCCTTAAATACATTGACCCTGATGGAAGAGATGCAATTTTAGTTGTTTTTCCAGACTTCAAAATTTCAACCCCAGTTGGAAAAGTTGGAAATCTTGGACATGCAGGTGTATTATTAATTGACAACAAGACGGGACTTACAAAATATTATGAGTACGGTAGGTACGATAGCGAAGGAAAAGGAATAGTTAGAAGTGTTTCTGTTTCAAATGTAAAAATTGGAAAGGATGGAAGCCTACCGATAAATCATTGCAAAAGTTTTAGCACAGATTTCAAAAAAATCAGGTCAAAAAGGCAGAATTGAAGGAGCATACATTGAAAGTGATAATTTTGATGCGATGAACGATTACGCTAAAGAAAAAATGGGAGAAAATAGTGACCCGAACAGAGATCCATATTCTTTGACGAGTAATAATTGTGGTACATTCGGTTGTGATGTTGTTAATCAGGATCCGAATGTTGCAAAAAATTCACCGTCAATTGTAGATCCTAGACCTAATAGTATAATTAAAGAATATCAGGGTGAATTCGGAAAAGTACAATATAATCCTAAAACAGGCGGTACAGTTGAAACTATTGATAAATCACGATACAAAGAATTTTTAGATAAACTAAAATCACAATTAAACCCATGAAATCATTAATAGTAATTTTAATAATTTTTATGCTTAGTTGCAATAATCCAGTTAATAAAAATCGACCGAGCAATGTCCCTGAGAATGCTATTTGGAAAGGGGGATCCGATGGCGGATGTTGGATAATAATTAATCCAATTGCTGAAGGTAATTTAGAATGTAAGGTGTTTTATGAAAATGGAGATGTTTGGGAAGAAGGCACCTTTATAAAAAACGGTGATTGCAACATAGACCAAAGTGAAGCGCTAAACCAGATAACAGGATTTGATGGTGAGAACATTTTAACAAAAACAAAATGTAAGTACACATTAAAATAACAAAAAAAGCCTCTGCACCACAGGGGCTTTTTTGTTAAGCCAAAATAGCTTGTAGTTTATTTTTGGCTAAAAATGCATCGAGCATTGCAAATACATTTTCTTTGTCTTTGGCTTCGAGCTTTTCAATGTCTTGTAATCTTTTCACCGTTTTCTTATCAAACTTACTATTGATACCTTCGCCTACGAGATAGTCAAGAGATACCTCAAAAGCATCAATAAAATAATGCACAAATAAATAAAACAGATTATCTTCGTGGTAAGGAATACAAAAGTGATATTCCGGAGTCGGTGCATCATGAGGATGGAAGGGTGATCAAGACGGGGAATAACTGGCTGTATCAATATTGGATAAAGGATCATCTCGGCAATGTACGGGTCACATTTTCAGATTATGACAGAGATGCTATTTTAACACCATTTGAAGATATCAAGTCTCGCAACGATTATTATAGTTTCGGCATGGAGTGGAACAATTGGTGGGAACTCGGTGATACCATCAACCCGGTAAATAAATACCGGTACAATGGTAAGGAGTTTGTGGAGGAGATGGGATGGAAAAATCTCGATTTTGGACTTCGTAATATGGACCCTATTTTAGGCCGAATGATGCAGGTGGACCCGTTGTCGGATAAATATCCTGGCATGTCGCCATTTCAATATGCCGGAAATAATCCTATTGCTTTTATAGACATGAAAGGGGATAGTATATCGCCACATACAATAAGAGCTGTAACACCAACTGTAAAGCCATCCGATAAAATAGTGGCTAATCCCATATTAAAATTTGCAGCGCAAATGGTAGAGGGTGCAGTGGAAGGTGTCAACTATATGGTTAGGTCTCCGTTCTATGGTAGAGGCGAGGGTGTTCCCAAAGTCTTTGAAGACGGACACACCATAAAAGAAAGTGAAGAATCTCAAACTATGGCCGTAGATGGCTTGCTCACTATAGCGCCTTTAGTGGGAAAAGGGGTGAAGCCGACAGCGGCGGCTGTGAAGACAAGTACATCGTTAGTTCAAGCAAATAGAACAGCGGGTAATCTATTTAGAGATGAATTAGCAGTAGCATTGCGAGCAGAAGGAAGAACAGTAAATACAGAAGTTTTCAAGAGAACACCTTTTGGACCCGTTATATGGATTTAGATGTTTGGCATAATGGTGTTAATTTGGGTGGAATAGAAACTAAAGTAGGAGCCTCACGTTATTTGCCATTACAAAGATTAAAAGACGCTTGGCTTGGAGCTAATGGCTATCCAGTAAACTTAGTACGTAAACCAGGAACTTGGTAGAAATATGGATATATTTAAAGAAATTATTGCAGAAGTAAATGCACCATTAAAGCAAATGGGATTTATTAAAAAGGGGAATAGCTTTTATTTGGAAGCACATAAAAATTTTGGAGTTATAAACTTTCAAAAGAGCAGAGAGAGTACAAAAGAAGTGGTCAAGTTTACTATCAATTTTGGTGTTTATTCTGATGTTTTAGGTCAATTAGAATATGACTATAATAGTTCTGTAAAACCTGAAGTGGAACAGTGTCATTGGCTTGCAAGGGTTGGTTCTTTTATGACAGGAAGTCCTGATTATTGGTACGAAGCAAAAGCGTCAGACGACTTAAAAATCGTTGCTTCAAATGTGATGGATCTTGTTAAAAATATTACAATACCTGAAATCAATAAACGTATAAACGATGAAGGATTAGTAAACTCTTGGATGAATGAAACTTTTGCAGGCACAACAGAAATAGGCAGGTTTAAATATGTTACAACACTCTTAAAAGCGAAAGGAGACATTAACACTTTAAATCAAGTTGTAGAAACCTTTATGGAGAAATCAAAGGTAAACCGAATGCAAGCATTGCAACGGAGCATCTAAAGGAATTACAATATTACAAGTAATACCACCTTGCCTGGCAGTGGTGTTCCTGCAGCACAGAATGGCAACATCACATCGCTAAAATGGTGGCACGTCAATCAATACAATCAAACATACTCATACAAATACGACCATCTCAATCGAGTGACAGATGCCATCCATGGTGAGATAGCAGGCACTACATACAGCGTAAAAAATGAGTACAACGAAAAATTTCAATATGATGTACGGGGCAATATCCTGAAGCTGGACCGTCAGGGTCTGGTACCCAGACAAGATATCGCTGAGCTGTGTTATAAACCCATCACCATAGATAGTCTCCAGTATATATATGCAACGGGTACCAATAAACTCACCCAGGTAGTGGATCATGCACCATGTCCGGATATGATCCAGCTGCCACGGGATATAGACAGAGACATCACCTATGCCGCCAATCAGGAGATTTGGGTAGATAAAACCAAGGTGCATTGTGGTGTACAGATGAATTTGTATGCACCCAATACCAAGATCTTCGACAGCCTGATTCTTGCAGGTCAAAGCTGTACCGCACCGCTCGTCACAGCATACCCTGGACCATGCCCACAGACAAAATATACTGAAGGCTTCAACCAGCAGAGTGCCAGTGGACTATATACCTACGATAATAGCGGCAATCTCTCGTATGATCCCAACAAAAAGCTGACTTTCTACTACAACTATCACAATCTACCCTACCGCATCGTCGGGGCTGAAAATGACGAGTTGCAAATGCTCTATGCAGCGGATGGTAGCCTGCTGCAACGAAAATATCTTAAAAATAATGCACAAATAAGCAAAAGAGATTATCTTCGTGGCAAGGAATACAAAAGTGATATTCTGGAAAGTATCTATCATAAAGATGGTAGGGTAATACAGAAAGGCGGTAATACTTACCAATATGAATACCATATCAAAGACCACTTGGGTAATGTGAGAGTGACATTTGAAGATATGAATGCCAATGGTATTATATCATCCAATGAGATCAAATCTCGTAATGATTACTATTCCTTCGGTATGGAGTGGAATAATAGATGGGAACTGGGTGATACTATTTTGCCAGAGAATCTTAAGAGATATAATGGCAAAGAATTGTTTTCAGAAATGGATTTAGGGCACTACGCATATGGCGCGAGATATTACAATCCAACACTTGGGGTTTTCCATGGTGTAGACGCCTGGGCAGAAAAATACCCTTCGTGGTCGCCTTATGTTTATACTCTCAATAATCCTATAAGGTACATTGATCCAACTGGAAATGGACCTGATGATCCTCCTCAAATGGGAGCTGTGATTGGTGGTACCTTTAAGGCTGGACTACTTAACTTAATAGGATTGGGTATAAAGTATTCTCAGACACCAAGAGGAGCAATGATGAGAGCCACAGGAATGAGTTATCATTTTAGTGTTAGAAAAGATCCTAATTCTCCATTGGGAGTATCAGTTGGTCGTGAGATTCTATTTGAACAATCACCAATCAAAGATGCAGGTAATGCCGTTTTGTCAACAATGGATCTAGCTCCACTTTCTCCTTCAAAAGGGGGAGTGAACATTTTTGCGAAGACTCCTGGCATGTTAAGTAGTATTATTACTTCCATTGCAAAACAGTTTAACAATTTTCAGTGTAAGGAATGTGCTGATAAAATTATTACCTCTATGAAAAAAGAGGGAATAAGCGGTACGATGCTTGATATTGTAACACCTAAAACTACAGGTATGCAAGCAAATATATGGAGTGATGCAGCGGCAGCGGCAAATAAAGGAGATGGTATAATTTCAGAAAATGGCAGGCACAGGGCAGTATTAATAGATGGAAAAGTATATGATAATGTTCATAAAAAAGGCATTAGTTATGAAGATTGGAAAAACGATATAAATGCACCAGGAGGATATAAAATAATTGAAAAAGATTTTTAATTTTTATAATGAAAAATAATTCTTTAAAAGATTTTATTGAGGTTATTCGTGATAGAACATCAATGTATATAGGAGGGAGAACCATAATACATTTAAAAGCCTTTTTAGATGGTTGGTATTTTGGAAATGAAGAGTCAATAAAAGATGCATACTTATTAGGTGAGTTTCAGGATTGGATTCAAATTAAATATAGTGTTACTAGTACACAGTCTTGGGCTAAGATTATTTTATTTCATTCAATGGATGAATATGCTGCACTAAACAATTTCTTTGATCTTTGGACAAATTTTATGGAAAGTTATAATAAGTAAGCCCATCTGCTTAAAATATTATTTACTACGTCTGATGTTTCATTGCTGTACCATAAAACAGGGATATAATGATGAGTATAACGAAAGCCATACAACAGATTAAAGTTGTGTGGCTTTTGTCATATTATAGCGCAGCGATATTTTTCTGTAGATAACCTTTGAATCTTTTTTTAGAGACGAAAGTCTCGATGAGTTTTAGGAGGATATTTTTTTCTTCATCTTCGAGTTCATTGATGAGTTGCAGTTGTTCGATGGTAGCTTTATCAGAGATGGAGATATCAGAAGGGATGACGGAATTATCATTATAGAATATGACATCATCTACTGTCAGCCCAAAATTTTTTGCAATAAGGATAAGACAATCAACAGGAACTTCTTGTTGGTTGTTTTCCATTTTAGAGTATCCTGTACGGTGGGTATGTACGAGATCAGCCATTTGCTGTTGTGTATAACCTTTGCTTTCCCTTAATTTTTTGAGGCTATCACCAATCTTCATAACAATGTCATTTGAGTTGCAAAAGTACGCCATTAGAACAATAATTGCAATAATGAGCGAAATTAGAATAAATATCTGTACTATATAAGAACTTTAAATTAACTTTGTGGTGTTCTAAATAATCACAATGTAAATTCATGGAAATCCAAGACATCAAAACCCACCGGGTAGTGGTGTTCCTGCTGCACAGAATGGCAACATCACTTCACTCAAATGGTGGCACGCCTATCAATACAATCAATCATACTCATATAAATACGACCACCTTAATCGGGTGACGGATGCCATCCATGGTGAAATAGTGGGTACTACATACAGCGTAAAAAATGAGTACAACGAAAAATTTCAATATGATGTACGGGGCAATATCCTGAAACTGGACCGCCAGGGTCTGGTACCCAGACAAGATATTGCTGAGCTGTGTTATAAACCCATCACCATAGATAGTCTCCAGTATGTATATGCGACGGGTGCAAATAAGCTCACCAAGGTAGTGGACCATGCACCATGTCCGGATATGACCCAGCTACCACAGTATATAGACTGCGACATCACCTATGCCGTCAATCAGGAGATTTGGGTAGATAAAACCAAGGTGCATTGTGGTGTACAGATGAGCTTATATGCACCCAATACCAAGATCTTCGATAGCCTGATTATCGCAGGTCAAAGCTGTACCGCACCGCTCGTCACAGCATACCCTGGACCATGCCCACAGACAAAATATACTGAAGGCTTCAACCAGCAGAGTGCCAGTGGACTATATACTTACGACAATGGTGGCAATCTCTCCTATGACCCCAACAAAAAGCTGACTTTCTACTACAACTATCACAATCTGCCTTACCGCATCGTCGGGGCAGAAAATGATGAACTCCAGATGCTCTATGGAGCGGATGGTAGCCTGCTGCAACGAAAATATCTTAAAAATAATATCATAATCACGAAAACTGATTACCTTCGTGGTGTAGAGTACAAAAGTGATACTCTGGAGTCTGTGCACCACCCTGATGGCCGTGCCATCAAGAGCTGGAGCGACTGGATCTACGAATACTGGATCAAAGACCATCTGGGCAATGTCAGGGTCACTTACAGAGATAAAAACGCTGATAATATCATCGACTTTTCAGATCAAGGAAGCACAAGTGTCCACAATTATTATACCTTTGGCATGGAGTGGATAAATCTTGCTGACACCTTGCAACCACGCAATCTCTATCGATACAATGGAAAGGAGATGATAGAGGAGATGGATATTAAGATGCTGGATTATGGGGCGAGATACTATGATCCTAGTGTGGGCAGGTGCCGCTACTCCCAAAACTTATGCCACACCCAACATGACCAGCTGGAAGTACTTTAAGGAATTGAAAAAGTGATTTTATGATTTGGTATCGGGTTCAGGCAAATAGTTTCTGAATTGCTTTTGGATAGTTTGGGCTATTCTTTTCCTGAGTTTTTTGGGAGAGATGACTATCATGCTTGCACCGAAACCTAGTATTTCTCTTTCCAATTCAAAATTTAACTGAACCTTTATACCGATGATTATACTCCCATCATCATTTCTTTCAAATATCTCCTGACTCTGGTGTAAAGGTTTGGTTTCCACGTAAGGAGCATTACCTGCATCAACCCATAGCTTTACATGCTCTGCCCGAATATTCAAACTCACGGTGACACCAATGACATCTTTGAAATAGTCATCTATTGAATTTATTTGTGATGGTTTATATTGGCTTTTTTCATCGGTCTCTATGGTCAATATCCGGTCTAGTGCGAGATTCAATATTGTTTCTGCTTTCAGCCCAAAAAGAAACCACCGATTCTTGTATTCCTTGAGCCACCAAGGGTGGAAAGTGATGATGTTAGCTGATTCAGCCTTGAAGGATTTGTATTCTATTTTCAGTACCTTTTTATCCTGAATCGCCTTGTACAGCTCATCAAGAAAATGGATGCCCATTAGTCTTTCGTTTTTCTCAAAATGAATGATTGATGGCTGCTTTTTTGTAGTACTATAAACATGGTCTTCGAGCTTTTGCACGACATCATTAAGATTGCTAAAGTGTTCAAAACCTTTGAACTGTTTGAGCAATTCTACAGCTTCAGACATCTGTTGCATATCAGTATGTGAGATAGGCAGATTGGTGATACTATATTTGGGATCTTCATAAGTATAGTATTTTTTATCCACCACAATGATAGGTGCATTATACCCAAGTTTATCGCTTCGCATCATTTGGATATCGTATTGGACTGTTCGGATGGATGCACCTTTGGATATACCTTCATATTCATACAGTGCATCACTGACTTTATCTATGAGCATATCGAGTGTCCATTTTCGTTGGCGATTTCGGAAGCAAGCGTCCAGGACTTTGTATCGGATGAGTGCGTTTTTGTTTATGGGCATAAGATGATAGAACATTATTCCATTAGTAATAAGCTTTATTTTTTCATTATTCCAATACACTTATACGTTTCAATAATATTTTGTTTAAAATCTTGAAAGGAACTTAAATTATCAAGCTTAGAAAGTTTTATTGATTGTCCCATCAAAGCGTAAAGTTCATCAATTTTCAAATCATGTCTGCGTTTTTTAGTTAAGCCAAATCGAGCTATTCTAATCGCATTTTCAATTACTTCTTTAGGGTTGGCAATTTTCTCAGGCTCGCGATGAATACCCAATTCTTCATCAGACTTTAGAGTTCCAATTTGAATTTTTAATAACTCTTTGTCCGCCAGCATCCATGCTTCAGTTTCTTGTATAGGAACTAGAGCAACAATATTTTTACATTTTATTTCACTATTTGTAAGTAATTGAAGGGCTTTATTAATTTTATTTTTGTAGGTTGTATCCAATTTTTTATCGTCAGCATCTGCTTGAACACATAAAATACTTATTCCATATTGTGCATAACCAATAGATAGGGCTTCAAATACTTGTTCAATAAAATTTTTTCCTTTTTTATCAATAATTATAGGTTGAACTGTAATTTCTATTTCAAAAGAACTTTGTAATTCTGCAATTTTTAAAAATGTTTTCTCAACAATTGGTTCCAAAAACCTGATATCTGTACTTCCTTCTGTAAATAGTCCTATAAAAACTTGGAACATTTTAGGAAAGATTTATTGTTTCTAAATATTTTTCAACCGTACTAAGACTAAATTTTGATTCTTCTTCAGACACATCAAAAGGTAATTCATGATCTTTTATGACTGGTGATAGCTTAGATATTTGAATTTTAAGTCTTTTACCATTTAAGTCAATTATTCTGTTATTCATTTTAGCAAACCACATACTTACATTTCTATCATTACCCCATTTTTGTAAATTTTTTACCATAACTGGTGAGTGAGTATTAACAATTATCTGTCTCAATGGTGCATCTTCGTTTTCAAAATCGGTACTTAATTCTTTTAATAATTGGGCCATATCTTTAACACGAAAAGGATGAATCCCATTTTCTGGTTCTTCAAAACATAAAAGACCAGAGAATTTATCATCATAGTCAATAACACATAATGTTAGAATTCTAAGAGTTCCTTCTGAAAGGACCCTAGAACTATACTCCTTATTATCTTTGTCTTTAAGTTTTATTAAGAATTGTTTGTTTTCTTTATCATCCATTACATCAACAGATATAAACTCAGGCAAAAAAGAATTAAGTTTTCTTGATATTTCAATTAAACTATATGGATCTTTTTGTTTTATTCTGAACAAAGCTGCAGCTAGATTTTTGCCATGTTGATCTATTGTGTCTTCACCATTATCTTTTGGCGTCGGCTTCCTCAGTTCTTCAGGATTTAATTGCAAAAATTTCCAACTCTTCATTTCTTCTTTTGCAGCAAGGACATGAGGGAAGTCAATAGTATCAAAACTGCTTAATACTGTTCTTGAAGAATTATGTAAAGGAAATCTTCTTTTATTTCCAGTAGTTCCATCTTGAGGAACAAGGACTGTGGGGATGCCATTTTCTTCCTGTGTTTCCATGTAAGGTATGCCTCTTTTGCCTGTTGTAACTTTAGGTCTCCAAAAATCTCTAAGAGAATTAGGTGTAATTTTTATCCACTTATCTTCGTTGTGTTTCAAGTTTTCTAAACTTTCAGATTTTACAATTAGATCTTCCATTCCTGTGTTGGGATTAACGATCCTTTGGATTTCAATCTCGTATCTCAATCTCGTGTATTTTAAATAGGCTGTATTTCCCCATGCATCTGTTACACTTTTATTTACCAACATCTCAACTGCAAACTCCATTTTGTCTGATGTATTATTTTCATCAAATTTTGTAAAAAGCTCCCCGAACTCCCCTCGTTGCTCTTTAAATGCTTTTTTAATATTCTCAACTTCAGCTAGTCTAGAAATCAACATCAAAGCATCAAATAAATTACTTTTGCCTGATGCATTAATACCGGCAATGATAGTGAAAGGGCTAAAGCTCATTTCAAAATTATAAAATGACTTGAAGCCGTTTATCTTAATATATGAAATCATGTCGCTTGTTTATTTTTGCAAATGTAATCACAATTATCTGAATTGCAATTAAATATAGGTAATCTATGTATTATAATATTAATTTTTTAGTTTAAAAAATTCTTATAATAAATACAAAATTTAAAAATATTTTTGCAAAAATACAAAATAAATTTTACTACGCAAAAAGGTTGCGTACCTTGCTTTTACCTTTGCATCGTCAATGATGATAAAGGAACAAAAAGTTGTTCATAATCAAAATATATCACAGCAATGTGTTGAAGAAGTCGCTTTTCTATCTGTACAAGTCCATAGTTGAGAGTTTCTGTATAGCTCCATAGTGCAATAATGATTGTATTCTGACGAGTAAGATGTGAAGTGGCGTATAATTTGCGGGTCATGGGTTCGATTCCCGTTTCGGTCAAAAGCCGAATAGCTCAGTAGGTAGAGCAGCAAACCATGAATGGCAGGTTCGAATCCTGCACTATCCCACACGATAGTTAGTGTAGTTGGTTAACACACCGGATTTAGGTTCCGTTTTTTTACTTCCACAGTATTGCACATGACGAATACATTCCGCCATGAAAATCTCTGGATAATCAAGGCAGTCTGTACATCACTTTGAAATCATAACACGAAAAATCTCAGTCTTCCAATCAGGTGCGATGGCCGATCAATGGATGTAAATCTGTTGATAAAAAGTCGCAAATGATAGCTGATCACAATGGCTCTGACGATGATTCCGTAATGTGTGGACGAATGTATTCTGATTGTGCATTTTTTAATTGTATGTTTTTTAGTAGTAATTTTTAAATATTTTCAAAATGAAAAAAGTAGTTGTAAACACCAATTGTATCGGTTTGATCTTCAAAAACGGAGAACTCAGCCAAGTATTAAATCAGGGTATTTATTGGATGATGCCATGGACAGAAGTCAGTATCTATGACATGGCAAAACCATTTCCAATGGACATCAATGCGGAAGTGCTAAGATTAAATAAGGAATTTGAAGCCAAAACCATCCTTATAGATGTGGCTGGCAATCAATTGGTTTTTGTGTATAAAGATAAGGTTATACACCGCATGCTTTCTGCTGGGAAATACTGTTTTTGGAACAACGGTATCAACAAATTTGAATTTCAAAATGCGGACACATCAAAAATAATGATTGAATCAGAACTTGATAAAAAAATGTTAATGAATATTTGTGGGTCATACATACGTGCGTACAAGATAGAAAGTTTTGAAAAGGGAATTCTTTTTGTAGATGGCGAAATGAAGCAAACCCTAGATGCAGGAACATATATGTATTGGAAAAATGCGATAGATATTTCAGTGCTGAAAACAGATATGCGTCTCATCAATATGGAAATCCCTGGTCAAGAAATATTGACCAAAGATAAAGCTCAGTTGCGATTGAATTTTACCTTGCAGTACAAAGTGACGGACATCATCAAAGCATTGGTAGAAAACAAAGAGTTTGAAAAACAACTCTACGTCATCATGCAATTGGCGATCCGTGAGTATGTAGGCAAGTTGACCTTCGACGAATTGATGGAAACCAAAGAAAATCTTTCTGAATTTGTATTAAACGATGTCATAGCCAAAGCAACGGAACTCGGTGTGGAAGTAAAATCTTGTGGCCTAAAAGACATCATATTGCCAGGCGATATCCGCGACATCATGAACCAAGTATTGATCGCCGAAAAACGAGCACAAGCCAATATCATCACACGTCGCGAAGAGACCGCTTCTACACGTAGCTTGCTCAATACTGCAAAATTGATGGAAGACAATGCCATGCTATTCAAACTCAAAGAGATGGAATACGTGGAGAAAATCGCTGACAAAATCAGCCACATCACCTTGTCTGGCAGCGGTCAGATCGTAGATCAGTTGAAGCAGATATTTGTGAAGTAAACTATGAGCAGAGGCATTTTTAAATAAGTGTCTCTGCAAATTTTTATGATCCGGTAGCTTAAATTTATTCAATTATTGTTTCAGTTATATTTAAGACTAAATCACATGGTTTAGGAAATTTTGTGGGTAATAAATCAATTCTAAATGGTAATTCCATGGTTTTTAAATCAGCAACCTTTAAATTGAGTAAGTTATGAACTGTACAATAATTGAATGTCAACTTTAAATATCTTCTTATGACCATTAATGGTAAAAAAATACCTTTGATAATCATCCATTCCATTAGGTCTTTTTTTCCCTTTGAACTATTGCAAGATTTGCAAGCTAAAATTAAATTGTCAGCATCATCTTTACCACCAAATTTCCGAGGAAAGATGTGGTCTAAAGATAGCTTTTCGCTGCAACCACAGTTATTGCACATATTTCCCAATTGAATTTTTATTTTTTCATCGTCAAAAATAGACCTCATATTCATAGTTCCATCTTTCAAGCCTTTGTATAATTTTGCTCTTATCATGTAGTTGCCAACACTGTATTTAGTAGCTTTTTTATCTACAGCTGAATGAGCCATTGCCAAATTTGCATAGGAGTAATAAATTACTTCACTTACTGTTTCACGTTTTTGTTTCGCCATCTTTGCTTTTATCACTTCAATTTATGCAAGTTGCTTCGAATTCTTAATTCGTTTTTTTGTATTCATCACTGCTGCATCCACAAATTTTCGCTTTATATCATTTTCTAATTTGTAAGGCTGATTAAAAACTTCCTGATTGAGTTTAAAATGAGTTGCCAATATCCTAATGGTTTCTTTTGATAGACCTTTTTTATAGTTGAGCATTTTCGAAATGGTTCCCTTTGATAGATTCAAAATTTTGCCAAGATCAGTAGCATTTAATTTGTGTTCCTTCATCAGAGCATTTATGGTCTCTATAGGGTTTGCAACTGGAATATTTATATTTTCACTATCCCATTTTTCAACCAATAAAGTCAACAATTCCACTTCATCACTATCCCTAGTTATTGGATTTATGACCAATTCGTGAAGTTTGTTGCAATATGCTTCGTATTGTGATTCCGATTTGATTATTTTGTATTCCATTCTGTAAAATTATTAATATTTATTAATTTTATACCGACGAGAATTTATTTTACAAAAAATTCTATCGGTATTATGCTCAAAATAAATGAAATATCTAAAGAGTTTTTCGCAAACCAATTTATTTTGAGTATAAATTGTTGACTTTCGGCACATATTTTATCATATTCAGGGTGTGTTCCTAACCAATTTATATAAAGATGAACATTTTTTTGACCAAAGTAATATGTACAAATCATTCTATACTTATTTCCTCCAATATTAAAAACTACTCGGTCACTACTATTGCCCAAAATATCAGCACTACTGAAAGTATTTAAAATGTCTTGGGGCTTTTCCCAATCGGCGTTGGTTACCAAACTCACCCAAACATTTAAATGTAATAAGGAGTTCTTATTTGCATTTATATTATCTTGCAAGGTCTTTAACTTGATCAAATGTACCTTCATGTCAACAAAGATAATGGCTTTGTTTCACATTGTGAAATATTTTGAACTAAATATTTTAGTTTGATTAATTTTATCTAAAACTAAAATAATCTATCCAACGCAAAAACATAGCGCACTCCATTCTTACCTTTGCATCGTTATTATAAAAATGAAAACATGAAATCCAAAATACTAGACATTTTGTTTCACCTAGAGTCTCAAAAAAAAGTCAAGATCCTTTTTGCTGCTGAATCTGGTAGTCGTGCATGGGGATTTCCATCTCCTGATAGTGATTTTGACTGTCGATTTATCTTCGTCAAACCTGTGGATGGTTATTTATCCATAGTAGAAAGTGATGGCCAAATCGGTTGTCCTGTAGATGATGTGCTGGATATATCTGGATGGGACTTGCAGAAAACTTTACGTCTGGTACGTAAGTGCAATGCTTCTCCTTTTGAATGGCTTCAATCACCTATCGTCTATCGAGAAGAAGCTGGATTTAGAGATCAATTATGGACATTGTGCCAGGAATATTTCAATCCTAAGGCCTTGATATTTCATTATTTGGGTATTGCTAAAGGTGCTTTGTCCAAAACAAATCAAGATGGAAACCTTAGTGTAAAGAAGTTTTTTTACGTCATCAGACCAGTACTTGCAGCCTTGTGGACCCAAAAATATCAAGCCATACCACCGATGAATATCGAGCCTTTGTCTCAATTGCTGCCAAAGGAATTGGATGTTTTGCTTAAAGAGTTGATCACCATGAAGTCAAATGCATCTGAAAGTATGGAATTTAAAACTCCTGAAGTATTTTTGACCTACATCCAAGAAACAATGCAATATCTCGAAGCGGAAGCTAGAAACATGGAAGATCGCAGTTTTGGTCACCAAACATTGGATAAATTTTTAAGAACCACTATTGAGAAATATGACCATTGACGAATTAAGGAATAGCGGATGTATTCTTTTGGAGTGTATTAGTGGCAGCAAAGCATACAATTTAGATACGGCTTCTTCTGATACGGATATCAAAGGTGTTTTCTATTTGCCCAAAGATCAGTATTTGGGCTTGGAATATGTACCACAAATATCCAATGACAGCAATGATATCGTGTTTTATGAATTGGGTAGGTATGTGGAGTTATTGCTCAAAAATAATCCCAATATCCTTGAGTTGCTTGCTACTCCATCCCATTGTATATTGTACAAAAACCCTAAACTAGACGTACTGACACCAAACATGTTTTTATCTAAAATATGTAAGGAGACCTTTGCAAATTACGCCATAAGCCAGATAAAAAAAGCGAGAGGCTTGAAGAAGAAAATCAATAATCCGATGGATGAAAGGAGGAAGACCATATTGGATTTTTGCTTCGTTATTCAGGATAATGGTTCTGTGCCGGTGACAAAGTGGTTGGAAGCAAATGGATTGAATCAGGCAATGTGTGGATTGTCAAAAATTCCAAACACTAAAGGAATGTACGCTTTGTATGACGACCCAAATAATCTTTTTTCCTATAAAGGAATCATGTCTGATGAACTATCAAATGATGTTAGTCTTAGTTCTATACCTAAAGGCGAAAATCCACGGTCGTATCTTTTTTGTAACCTGGAATCTTATTCTGTGTATTGCAAAGAGTACAGAGAATATTGGGATTGGATCGATAAGAGAAATGACACAAGATATCAAAATAATCTTGCGCATGGTAAGAACTATGATTCTAAAAATATGATGCACACCATTCGACTTTTGCAAATGGCCAATGAAATCATTGCAGATCAAAAAATCAATGTATGGCGAAGCAATAGAGCCGAATTGTTATCGATAAAAAGTGGCGTGATGGAGTTTCAAGCCTTAATGGACCTTGGCGACAGTTTAATGAACGAGATAAATCAAAATTTAGGTAACTGCCCACTTCCTGATGCCCCGGATTATAAATTGGTTGAGCGATTATTGGTGGAAGTTAGGAGTTCTTTGTATAGATAATGTTCATAAATGTTTGATAAAATTCATTTTTTGGTGCAAAATACGGATAATTGTTATAGATGATTCATCTAAGTTTACGTCATAAAAAATTGTATGTTTACCTACAAAATGTATGAAATGTCCTTTACCATTTATCAAAGCTTGTTTACCTAAAAAAGGTTGGGACTTGATAGATTGAAATGAATTCCATATTTTATCAGCATACTTTTGCATTTGCAATTCTCCATATTCTGACAAAGTATAATGCAAGATATCTTTAAAATCTTCATTAGCTTTTGGTGTAATCTTCAGTGAGTAATTTTTCACGGTTTTACAAATACTGGTATAGGATCATTATCTAGGTATCTCTTTCTTGCACCTTCGATTACATCTCTTTTATAGTCACCTGTGATTTCTATAACTCTTCCTTCTTCCACATCTTTTAATCCTTCTTCGATCAATGAAACAGTTTGATGATCCCATTGCGCAAACTGAAATTTCTCATTCAAAGCGAATTGAACGACCTGTTCTGCATTCTGAAAATTACCATTCTCTATAAGTTTGGCAATATATTCATCATACGGGCTTTCTAGGATGATTTGCATTTTATTTTGCTTTTTTAAGTAAACAAATAGAAAAATAAATAAGTTTCAAAAGTTAATATTTACTTCGACTAATGGTGAGTTGGTGTAAGGTTTTTCATTTTCACCTTTCATATGCGCAATCTAATAAATACCGCTGTAGTGGCACAAGTTCTACGAGAGAATCTTTTTAGCTCACATATATATCACGGATTACACAGATTATTTTACTCAAGATTTCAGTTTTCATCTGCGAAATCTGATAAATACCGCTGTAGCGGCACAAGTTCTGCGAGAAAAATAAAAAATATTTTCCCACTACGCAAAAAGATTGCGCACACCACTTTTACCTTTGCGTCGTTATTAAAATGAACAAATGTCATGACAAACCTTCCATTCACCATTGATGAACTAGAAGAAATGATTTCTTCCGGTTATGTTCGCATGACAAAACATCCGGAGCGACCGCTGTATATCTACAACTATACAGCCAAAACGCAGTATGAATATATGTGGAATGAAGTGACGATGCTTTGTAGGGGATTGATATTGGATGAACAGTATGGGATCGTGGCAAGACCGTTTACTAAGTTTTTTAATTATGGTGAAGTGCCTGATCAACAGATTCCGTCGCTGCCATTTGAAGTGTACGACAAAATGGATGGCTCCTTGGGTATTTTGTATTGGTGGAGTGATCGCCCGTATATCGCAACTCGGGGATCATTTATGAGTGAACAAGCCATCAAAGCTAATAAACTTTTACATGGCAAATATGCCAAATGTATCGATCAGCTGGATAAGGCCAAAACTTATCTTTTTGAGATCATATATCCTGAAAATCGCATCGTGATAGATTATGGTTATAAAGAAGAATTGGTATTATTGGCGATCGTGGATTTGCAATCAGGTGTGGAGTCACCTTTGACAGATATAGGTTTTCCCGTGGTGAAAAGATATGATGGATTGAATGATCTCGAAGCTATCCGGCTGATGCAAATAGATAACAAGGAAGGATTTATCATACGATTTGATAATGGATTCCGAATCAAAATCAAGTTTGTCGAGTATGTTCGCCTTCATAGGATCATCACCCAAGTCTCTTCCAAAACCATTTGGGAGCATCTGCGAGATAACCAATCTATGGACGAATTGTTGGATAAAGTACCCGATGAGTTTTATAATTGGGTACGTACGACGATTGATGAATTTTGGGAAGCCTATCGAAAAGTAGAAGCGGAAGCAAAAGCCGAATACAAAGAACTAGAAGACCGTAAGGCAACCGCTTTTTACTTTCAGACGTGTAAACATCCTGCCATTCTATTTAAGTTGTACGAAAAAAGACCGTACGATGCCATCATTGTGAAGCCGAAGTTTGAGCGGCCATTTAGGAATATTGAAATTGAAGAATAATGGAAAATTACTTTAAAAAGTCCCTTAAACAAAAGTGAAAATTTATTTATAGATGCATTCTATATAAGGACGTTTAAAGTCCTTCCATTTTAAGGGAAGGATTTAGCCAGCCTGACCACTATGTAGTAGGCGGGCAGGGATGGGTAAAACGGAGATGCAAATATAACAAACTAGAAATTAAATAAAATGAGTAAAAAAATAATTATACTTCGAGGATTGCCAGCAAGTGGTAAGTCCACTTATGCACGAACACTTTTGGATGAAAATCCCGGTGCATACAAACGTCTCAATAAAGATGAACTCAGGTTGATGTTGGACAACAATCATCACACAACGCACAACGAAAAATTTATTGAGAAGGTGAGAGACTTGATGTTGGTAGAAGCACTTTGGGATGGCAAACATGTGATCGTAGATGATACCAATCTGAGCGATAGACCTGTAGAAAGGATCAAAAATGTCGTTAGGAAATTTAATATCGACCACAACCAACAAGTCCAAGTTGAGATAAAAGATATGAATGCTTCACTCGAAGATTGCCTGGAAAGAGACAAATCGAGAGAAAAAAAAGTTGGTGATGAAGTTTTACTTAAAATGCATCGGCAGCATATTCTAAAAGATGTCAGTGATGGACTAAAATACGATAAAAAACATCCAACTTATCGCACCCAAGACCCATCCTTACCCAAAGCCATCATTTGTGATTTGGACGGAACACTCGCGCTCATGAAAGGTCGTAGCCCATTTGATGCATCCATGTGTGATCAAGACCTACCCAATACACCTGTAGTCAACATGGTCAAAAATTACCATCAACTTGGATTCAAGATCATTTTGGCATCAGGAAGGGAAGATACTTTTAAGTCACAGACCATGACTTGGCTGGAACTATACGGTATAACTTATGAGATATTGATTATGAGGCCAGCTGGAGATTTTAGGAAGGACGCCATCATCAAAAAAGAAATGTTTGTCAATCAAATAGAAGGTAAATACCACGTAGAATTAGTCCTTGACGATAGAAATCAAGTGGTGGATCTTTGGCGTAATGATTTGCAACTGCCTTGTTTTCAGGTGTTTTATGGGGATTTTTGATGAAAGATAAGGAAAAAGGTGAGCGACAAGTTGTTATATCAAATGGCCACTCATGTCATGCTAGGTAACAAGAAAATAAGTGATTTTGTCATTGACAAAAAGCTCAAAGGTTTTGCGATCAAAGTTCCTGTATTTTCTTTCAATAAATTTCCGGGAGTAGATAAGAATCTGGGACCAGAAATGAAATCTACTGGTGAAATGATATACTACATCAAGGATATTTATACCGACGAGAATTTATTTTGCAAATAATTCTGTCGCCATTATACTCAAAATGAATAAATTGATAAATTAAATTTTCGCAAACCAATTTATTTTGAGTATATGACCCGTTTTTCAGAGAGTTGGACAGAAATAGATCTATGTTCTTGAGTAGGTAGAGACGTTGTTCATTTTGGTCATTCTGTCAAGCTTGATATGTTACTTACAAATCTGATATTATTGCGTCATTATGCTCCCCTATATTTGGTGGATTCAACCTTAACCCAAAATAGGTGTCACCATATATGAGTGGTATTTTTGGCAACTTTGTTTCTGTGCCATCAGGTAGTGTGGTATCAAGCAAGCTTTGCCCTTCATTTAGCTGAACGTCATTAAATAGATCTTCCGGCCTGGCTATCGGTGCAAAAGGAATATCGGCTATTTCACATTTTATGGTTAGTTCACCTTTTGTATATTGTTTCATCTTTTTTTCTACCTCCGGCAAGAACCAATCCCGTTCAGTTATACGATCGTTGTTGGATGTTAGTCTATTGTCGGCGAGCCAGTCATGGGCATCAAAAACCTCACAAAATCGCACCCAGTGTTTTTCACTGATGATACCTATAAAAATTTGTTGACTATCAGATGTGTCAAATATACGATAAATACTCCATGCACTGACCCTTTCAGGCATCGGCGGCACAGGTGTTTTGGTGATAGCACCATAAGCCATATGTTGTCCCATCAGAAAGGCGGTGGTCTCAAAAAGTGAAGCTTGAACAAACTTGCCGAGACCGGTTTTTTCTCTTTCATACAGGGCCGTCTGTATACCAATAAATCCAAACATGCCTCCTGTGATATCTATGACCGAAGTGCCCGCTCTTAAAGGATCTCCGGTTCTGCCCGTCATATAAGCCAGTCCGCCCATCATTTGTACCACCTCATCCATAGCATGCCTTTTTTCATATGGACCAGGCATAAATCCCTTGAGTGAACAATAAATCAATCGCTCATTCAATAATTTTAAATCTTCATATCCATATCCTAGCCTTTCCATAGTACCTGGACCAAAGTTTTCTACTACGATGTCAGCTTTTTGAACCAGTTTCAATATAACTTCATTCCCGTTTTCTGACTTAATATCAATAGCAAGACTTTTTTTATTTCGGCTATAAAAGGGAAAATACCCGGTGCCAAATCCCTTGAGCCTTCGTGTATTATCGCCTTCGGGTGGCTCTATGTGGATAACTTCTGCGCCCATGTCCGCCAGCAACAAGCCGGTAGTAGGTCCCATGACAGCGTGTGTAAACTCCAAAACAAGCAGCCCTTCTAACGGCAGATTTCCACTCATTACAATATTGATTTTTTGGTATTAATTACAATTTAAATAAAAGTAATTACTCAGGTATATGCTTTCAAATCATAAAAATAAAGTAATTTTTGATTGATCATATCTGAGAAGTTACAAATAAAAAAAAACCATGCCAGTGATGACCGACATGGTTTAAAAAAGTGATTTTAGTTGTTTTAGAAGTTATAGGCAGCATAAAACAATATTCTCCTTGGCAACTGCATATAACCATGTGCATATACACCCTGCTGAGCAGCAACACCTTGTTTTCTTAAAAGGAACGTATCATTATCTGATGCTCCGGCTATATTCACCAATGCTTCCGTGTTTGTCAGATTTCTTGCCTGAACTCCTATTTTTACAGTATTTTTACCAATCGGGATTTTTGCATATATACCCGCATTGATATTTGTCAATGACGGAAGTTCCAGAATATTGGTAGCATCCTGATATCTGTTGGTCACGATGTTGTATCCAAAGTCTGCTCCAAAATATTTGTGTGAATACTCAGCGACAAAATTGAACATAAATTCAGGAACACCAGGTAGTTTTTTATCCTTAAGATCAAGTGATTTTACTGTGGCACTTTCCTGAATGATTTTGTTGCCAAATAGATCTTTCGCAGGGTCGGCTGTGGTAGATATTTTGAAATCTGTGAATCTGGCATTTTGGTAAGTAAGAGAAGTATTCAGACTAAGACCTTTGACCATAGATGGTTTGTATGATAAACTAATTTCAGAACCTATGATTCTGTTACTTCCCAGTGGCTTAGACTGCAAAATACCATTTTCAAAAATTGCAGCAAGTCGATTATTGATTTGAGTATAAAACACTGCCAAGTCAAAACCAAAATCGCCTATAGTATTCCTGTAACCTATTTCCGAATTATATATGATTTCGTTTTTATTGATTCCGTTTGGTGCTCTCAATAATGTTCTATTAGTAGCACTCGTCCACTCGAGAGATGTGAAAGCTGTATAATCCGGCATACGAAAAGCTCTGTTGAAGTTACCATAGATGGCAGAGTTTTCAGTCAACTGGTAATTGGCTCCGATAGTGCCTGACCAGTCAGAGAATTTTTCGATTCTCGTCAAAGCGCTGTCTGCCGGAAGTTTGGTTTCGGTCATATCTATGTTCAGGTCATCATATCTGAATCCAAGTAATACATTTAATTTATCTCCTATTTTAATTTCATCACCTGCATAGAAAGCAATGACTGTCTCAGTATAATCTCCTCTTCTGGTTATACCACCGCTTTGAATAGGGAAGTTTCCGTCAGCACCAGCTACGATTGGTGCTCCTGTAAAAGCATTTTGCAATCTCAAACTGTCAGGTTTGGTATTACTACCGTGCAGCAAGCTGTAGGTCGTAGGCAATAAATTGATGTTGGAGTAGTACACACCGGCGGATAATTTGTGAGATATGCTGCTGCCATCGATAGTTTTTGATATTTTAAAATCGTTGATTATTTCAGAATCTGCATTATCGCCATCAAGTAGTAGTCGAGTCACATTATTGGCGTTATAATAGGCAGGTAGCGCAAATCCATATTTGGTACCAGTATCCATATTTTGAATTCTGACATGATTTTCAATATCAAAGCCAGCTCCAAGATCATATCTTAGTCTTGCTCCTGCATGAAATCCTTTAGCATATGATCCGCCCTCCAATGCTGTCCCGAAATTTCTGATGATGTCGTTACCACTGGCATCTTTAAGTGGAACCTGAGTTGTCGGAGTTTTTACATTTCTTACATTAATTCTGTAGTTAATCTTACTTGCATTAGGAAAGTTATAAGTATCCGTATTTTTCCATCCAGAGCCAGCTTAAGTGTGTTGGCATCTACTGCTACATCAGCAAGGTTTTGGAAGTTAAAATCTGCATATTGTCCATAAAGTCGCAGACTACCTTTATTGGATGGAAATAAGAAGTCCACATTTCCACGTAATTGAAACCCGTGATCGTTGTATCCTGTATTACGAAATCCTGTATCATTGAGCTGCCATCCTCCTATATTAAACCGAATGTTTTCTGAGACAGGCCCATTGAGATTAAAATCCAACCTGTGATTAAAACCACCTTTGCCAAGAATGTCATTATAGTTTGTAAGTCTCACTGATCCTCCTAGCTTTGATCCGCCTGTCTTAGTGATCATGTTGATGACACCTGCAGCTGCCCCTCTTCCAAATAATGTCGCTGCTGATCCTTTTACGAGTTCGACTCTTTCTATATTATTGTCAAAACCAAATCCATTTTCAGGCAATTTTCCCGGAGTTGCAAGCGTGGGAATACCGTCTAGTAATACTGCTGTATAAGCCATACCTCCTAGAGGTGTACCATCTGGAAATCCTCTGAGACGGATGTTATTCCGGCGTCCCTGGTTAGGATTTACAAATACTCCGGGTACGTTTTGAAGCGCTTCGTTATAGGATTCCGGTTTTAGTGTTTCAAGTTTTTTGGCATTGACCGTCTCGACTGTAGCAGGGGCCACTAATTTTCGCATTGCTGATCTGCTTGCTGTGACTACTACATCCTCGAGTAATGTCCCTTCATCTGAAAATTGGGTATTGATTCGACTTTGCCCGTCTAATTTTACTTCAATGTTCTTAAACCCGATGTAACTAACCACCAATATTGCATCATCTGAAGACACATTTAATGAAAATTCTCCTTCTACATCAGTAATAGTCGCATTATTGATTCCTTTTTCTGTGACGGAAGCGCCTATCGCAGGCGAATTATCAGGTAAAGTAATTCTACCTGTTACAGCCTTTTGTGCATAAGAAAACCCAACAGAAAATAAAACTAAAAATAGTGATAAATTCTTTCTGATTTTGATTATTTGGCTCAATGATTTCATTTTTAAGTGATTGTTTTGATTAATAAAAAGATTGATCTATATAGTTAAATCATTTAACTATAATACAAAAGTAGTTAATTTACTTAACTATTATAATTTTGAATAAAAAAAATTAAAAAATTTTGTAAAACTTTAATTTATAAGCAACGATCAATTCAAAATAATTTCGAACGTCCAAAGTGTTATCTGCACATTTAAAATAAAATAGTAGATGGTCAAATTCTATATCATATAACCTATAAAACCGTCACCATAAAAGCAAAGCATACACCAAAAATGGACAAATTGTTGGCTAAATTATTACCAACGCACTAAAAGGGACAAGTCAGGAGAAGCAGTCAGAAAATGTTATAAAATTCTATTAGTTAATTTACTTGTGGTATTATGTTGCTCAAACCAAAAGTAATAATTGATGCCTTTCTATTCAATAAAAGTAATAGTCCTTATTTGACGGCTACATCTTCATAGTCACCATATTTTATAAGATAGTTGACCATGCCACCTTCTTTCATTATTTTTATCATCACCAGCGACAAAGCATTGCAAGTATAGACCTTCTCTTTAGTAATATTTTTCACATAATTTTTTTCTATTTCAATTTCTAAGACATCGCCTCTTTCAATATCATGATCTGGTATTTCGATGACTGGCAACCCAACATTGATGGCATTTCTAAAAAAAATGCGGGCAAAGTATCGGGCTATCACCAAAGAAACTCCTGACTGAAGCAGAGCTAATGGAGCTTGTTCACGACTGGATCCACAGCCGAAATTATCTCCTGCTACCACTACATCTCCTTTTATAATGGTAGCGGCAAAAGAAGGATCCAGGTCTTCCATACAATGTTGTGCCAGCGTACTCATGTCCAGAGTTTTGGTATATTTGCCGGGAATGATTCGGTCTGTATCGATATTGTCCCCGTAAACGTATTTGGTCTTCATGATAATCTTTAAAAAGTGAGTAAGTTATTGTTCTACAAAATCCAGATTATTGTGAAATGTCTCCTCCAGATTTGTATAAGCCCAGGCAGCTATACCCACGGAGAGTATTCCTACTATGATAGCAGCATGATATGCCCCGACATAATTATTGAAAAAGGTAAATGCTATTGTCTGTGGTATGACAGAAGCCCTTAAAAGATTAAGAGATGATGTTGTGGCTGTGGCCCTGAGATTTGTACCTGTTTGTTCAGCAGCCAGTGTTAGCAATACAATAGTATAACCAGCACTTATGCCCATAAACAAGAATAGACCGTAATACCACATTTCTGATGTTTTTCCCACTAAAAAGTATAGCGCCAGTAAAAGCGCAAAACTTCCTAAATATAGTTGTATGGCTTTTTTTCGGCTTTGCAGCCATTGACTGACTATACCGCAGGAAAAATCACCAAAAGTAAACCCAATAAAAAAAACCATAAAAACGGTACTCACCTTAGGAATGGTAGTCATGCCCATAGCTTTGGCTATCTCCGGGGTAAAGGTCATGACCACTCCATTGACAAACCAACCAGGAAATCCCATCAAAATGACACTTATGTATTTTTTAAATAATTTTTTATTTTTTACAAGCATCAGAAAATTTCCTTTTTCTACTTTTGTCTCCTGCAGGCGCTCATAAAAACCCGATTCAAACAATCCCAGCCTAAGAAATAAAAGAACCAATCCCATGATGCCACCAAGCTGATAAGTAAACTCCCAGGAATACCTGCCTCCTATGACACTCCCAAAAATAGCACCCAGCATACCAAAAGATGCAATGATCGCCGGGCCAATACCCCGATACTTTTGAGGCAAAAGCTCTGTAGTCAAGGTTATAGCAGCGCCCAGTTCCCCGGCAAGTCCAACACCTGCAACAAATCTTAATAAAAGATACACGTCATAAGATGGCGCATATGCACAGGCAAATGTAGCTAAGCTATACATCAGTATGGATCCAAACAAAACTGTTAGTCTCCCTTTTTTGTCCCCAAGTATGCCCCACAAAAATCCACCTGTCAGCATTCCTATCATCTGTATATTCAATAGCCAGATTCCTTTTGCTAAAAGCTCAGATTCGGGTACACCAAGTGACAAAAGACTTGCCTGCCTTACCACACTAACTATGATGATATCGTAGAGATCCACAAAGAAACCTAACGATGAAGCGACCACTGCAAGTACCATGGTTTTGGAAACCTTATTTACTTCTTGACTCATTGTTGGATTCCTTTTAAGTGATTAGAGAAGTTGAGCAGGATTAGTGATTTCACCGGTCAATGCGGACGCGGCTACCGTCGCAGGTGCCGCAAGATAGATATCAGAATGTGGATTTCCCA
This sequence comes from Saprospiraceae bacterium, assembly GCA_016718205.1. GTDB lineage: Bacteria > Bacteroidota > Bacteroidia > Chitinophagales > Saprospiraceae > OLB9. Next base: position 14,967 of record JADKEB010000006.1, on the reverse strand, counting down.
TTCTTCCTTTAAAATTTCGGTTGGCCGCAGAAATAACGGTTTCTCCATTTCCGGGTACGCCTTCATGTGTACCTACGCAAGGACCACAACCAGGATTGATGATAGTGGCTCCAGCTTCAACCAATGTATAAGCTGTACCGTCCAGCATCGCTTCGAGCAATACTTTGCGGGAAGCAGGTGCTATGATGAAACGAACACCGGATTTTATCTTTTTACCTTTAAGGATAGCAGCGGCCACATGCAAATCTTCCAATCTTCCATTGCCACAGGTGCCAATAAAAGCATAGTTTATTTTTGTACCTAAATGCGGGTCAATATTCAAAACATTATCCGGCGACTCAGGTGCTGCTATTTGGGGATGTAGATCCGAAACATCAAACTCAAAGGTCTTTATATAACTGGCGGTATCATCCGGAAAAACAGCATCAAAGTCATAATCAAGTTTCAATCCTTTAGGGTGAATAAAACCAGTTTTTGCTCCGATCTCTGCCAGCATATTGGCTACACACATTCTGTCAGAAAGTCCCATAGCCTCAAAAGTCGCACCATGAAATTCTACAGAAAGATAGGTCGCACCGGATATCGTGATTTTGCCGGTCAGAAACAACACAAGATCTTTGGCGTGTACTCCTTTTTGTAAGATACCATTACAAATCACTTTGATGGTAGCTGGTGTTTTCAGCCATGTTTTGCCCGTAAGCATAATGGCTCCCAGATCTGTACTACCCATACCGCAGGCAAATGCATTGAGTGCGCCACCCGTAGGTGTATGAGAATCCGCTCCCATAAAGATGTCGCCCGGCTTAATGTGTCTTTTTTCCATGATGACCTGATGACAGATACCTTCACCTATGTCATACAGCGGAAATCCCTGCTCTGACGCAAAATCACGCATCATTTGATGCAGGTTGGCAATTCTTTCATTGGGAGCAGGAGCGGCGTGATCGATTATAAATGAGCACTTTTCCGGATTCCATACCCGACTACCACCCATAGACTGAAAGGCTTTGATAGATAAAGGGGCTGTAGTATCGGTGGCCATGATACCATCAACAGGAGCTATGACTATATCGTTGGCCTTTATATCATTTCCTGTCTTTATACTCAGGATTTTCTCTGCTATGGTTTTTCCCATTATATTAAGGCTATGGTTTTATTTTGAATCATTTTATACATCAAACCGGGTAAAGGATAACCCAATACTTTTTCTATCTCTAAGCTTATCTTTGCTATTTTGTACATGTCAATACCCGTATCAACGCCCATCTGATCCAACATATGTACCACGTCCTCGGTGGCAATATTGCCGGTAGCTCCTTTGATAAATGGACATCCACCCAATCCTCCAAATGCTGTATCTATGATAGTCACACCGGCATTGAGTCCGGCATAAAGATTGGCGTAGCCTTTGTTTTCGGTGTTGTGAAGATGCAGACCTATAGGAATATTGCCCGCAATGGAAATAACTTGTTTTATCATTCTATCCACCTGAACAGGATGTGCCATACCCGTGCTATCAGCAAGAGACAATTCATCAGCACCACAACTGATGAGATATTCCGCCAGATCCAAAACGACATTTTCACTGATTTTGCCTTCAAAGCGGCACCCAAAAGCACACTGAATTCCGCTTCGAACTTTGATATTCTTTTCTTTGGCCAAAACGATCATTTCCTTTATCTCCTCTTTTGCCTGTTCAATAGTTTTACCTGTATTTTTCAGGGAGTGGGTTTCGCTGGCTGATAAGGAAATAGAAAGGTATTTCGCCCCGCAATGTATGGCTCTTTCCAGACCTTTTTTGTTTAATGCCAGTCCGGAAATTAATACTTGCTGTTGTTCATGGGTTGATCGTAAAAACAAATCGTCAGTGTCAGCCATAGCCGGTATTTTCCCCTTATGCACAAAAGAGCCAATCTGAATTCTTTTGACACCGGCTTCGATCAGATCACGAGTCCAAATTAATTTTTGTTCTGTAGAAAAGATATGAGACACTGTCTGCAAACCATCCCTCAAACCCTGTTCTTCTATATAAATATTATGATGCATAAAATGATAATCTATGGTTTTTGGTTAAGAGGATGTTTACAATTCGCTTAGGATCATTTATCTTTTTTAACATATGCCTTATAAGTCAATGTCAAAACTATAAAGGTACAACCACATCCAATAGTCATAAAATAAATATTATAAAAACTTATCACAAAATTAGTTAACTTATTTAACTATTTATTAGATTTGCAAAAAAATTGTTAAATATGCTTAATTTAAGATTGTTTCCCAAACACACCGGAATATGGGAAGGAACCTATATCCGAATCAACGCTGAAGGCCAAGTGACCAATCAATGGAAGAGCAGGCTGACGATCAAGTTGTACGATGATAATAAATATCACCAAGCAAATCACTACATGTGGGATGATGGCCATGAAGAATTGCATGATTTTGGCGTTTCTTCCTTTGATGAGACAGGAACGTTGATTTTTGATTCTCCAAGAATAGAAGGTTATTCATGGGAGACAAGGGACAGCGTGTGTCTGATATGGACATATAAAAATCGCCCGGGCTCCAAGCTTTTTGAAATGATAGACCTTATAGGAGATGGCACGCACAGAGTCAGGAACTGGAGATGGACAGAAGGGGACGAATTTCAGGGTATCACTATGATCAATGAGCGCAAAGTAGCTACGCAAGATGAGATTCCTGCTTCTTTTTGGAAAGAATTGCCGGAAAGAAGATTCAAAGGCCAAAGCAGAAGTGACCATTGATTTTATTAAAACCGCTCTTAAATAATAAAGCTCATTTGCTTAGGGTAATATTTAGGTTTATTTCAGGTGTTTAACAATATCTTTTCTAGTTTATTTGTACTTTGTAATTCAAAATTGGTAATTTTTAAAGGTTATGACAATAACAGAAAAAGTGATGGCGCTGAATAGCGGGAGAGATAGTGTCCTTCCCGGAGAGTTGGTATGGGTAAATGTTAACTCCGTCATGACTATGGATTATTTGGGCAAACAGTGTTTTAAGGCTTTTGAGAGCCTCAGTCCGGACAAAAAACTATTTGATAAAAATAAGGTAATTTGTGTGAGTGATCATTTGGTTCCGCACCTACAGAGCAGTGGGCAACCATGCTCAATGAATGGAGGAAATCGTCAGAGGTTATGACATTCCATATTTTTATGATCTTGGAAGACAAGGTATAGCACACCAGATTATGGTCGAACAAGGTCACGTCCTACCAGGAAAAGTTTCTATAGGAACGGATAGTCATGCCAATACTTATGGTGCAGTCGGTGCAGTAGGAAATGCTATTGGCGTAACAGATGCTGCGGTAGCCATGGCTACAGGCAAATGTTGGTTGCGCGTACCGGAATCTGTAAAATTTGTCATCAAAGGTGAGTGGCAACCTTATGTCATGGCCAAAGATCTGAGTCTGCATATCATGGGCATGATGCATTGGAACGGACATTTGATATATAAAGCTTTGGAATATACAGGACCAGCCATCGAAGCATTAAGCATTGCGGGAAGAATGACATTGTGCAACATGACAGTGGATTTGGGGTGCAAAAACGGAATCATAGCACCGGACCAAAAAACGGTAGATTATCTCAGACCGGTGCAAAAATCTGACTGGTAGATGTTGGCAAGTGATGAAAATGCCCGTTATGACGCAGTATATGAAGTAGATGTAACCAATGTAGGACCCACAGTGAGTAAACCCGATAAACTGGACGATGTTGTTCCTGTTGAGGCATTAGTTGGTACTAAATTCAATAAAGCATTTGTAGGTACATGCACCAATGGAAGAACTGAAGATTTTGCCATCATGGCAGATATACTTAAGGATAAACAAATCCACCGGGATGTCAATATGATCTGTATACCTGCCAGTCAGGATGTGTATTTGGAATGCATAGAAAAAGGATATTTTTCAACACTCATCAAAGCCGGAGCAGCGATAGAAACACCAAGTTGCGGACCATGTGCTGGTATTCACACCGGTGTAGCGGGCGATGGAGATATAGTCTTAAGTGCCGGAAACAGAAATATGAAAGGTCGTATGGGTAGCAGAAATGCCCAGATCTACTTAACAAGTCCTGCTGTGGTCGCAGCTTCTTCGATTTTTGGGGTCATCACAGACCCAAGAAACATTAAATGACAAACGATATAAGTCTTAATATATGATAATAAGAGAAAGGCGTGGGTAACCAAAACATATGTGATGAGTTATGAAATGGTAATTCAAAAGTTTTGGACGTCGCCGATAGATAAAGAAGAAAATGCAAAATGGATTATGGCCGGCGTTGACGAAGCATTCAACAGAGAAAACGGGTTTAAGGATCATGGTTATACTTTCATAGTGGCTGGCCATAATTTTGCAGGAGGATGAGGCAAGAGTATTGAGCATTGTATCACGGGATTGATGGGAGCCGGTATAAAAGCCGTCTTTGCGACGAGTTTTGCAAGATTACAATTCAGAAATGCCATCAACTACGGTATGTCTTTTGTCACTGCAAGAGATATGAATTTAGCATGTGAAACCGGTGACGAGTTGGAATATCACCCTGAAACAGGAATGGTATATAATCTGACTAAAAATCTCCAATTCCAATGTGTGCCGGTAGCACCTTTTGTGGCAGAAGTCGCTGCATCAGGCGGTCTGATGGAATTTATTAGGAAAAAAATAGCCGACGGGACAGTCCAGGATTTAAAATAAAAGTGAAGCATGATATCAAGTAAAGCTAAGGATAAACTCACGAATGGCGGCATCTTGTGTGGAGCGATCTCCCTACATCTGACCCGACTATTTGCGAGTATCTGGGTTGGGCAGGGCTGGATTTTTATATGATAGATGGCGAGCATGGTCCTATCGATGTATCTCAGACTGTTGGCATGATACGTGCCTGCGAAAATACTGGTATCTCACCATGGGCAAGGATTAGGTCTGTCGATGAAAAATTAATATTGCAATACATGGATGCTGGGATAGTTGGTGTGATGATGCCTGGTATTGTGAATATATCACAGGTAAAAGAATTGGTAAACGCCGTAAAATATCCACCGTTTGGCAAAAGAGGCTTGGCCCTGTAAGATCAGCCGACTATCTGGCAGGCACAATGAACCAACTTCAATATATTGATTACGCCAACAAAAATACTTTAGTTTTTCCGCAGATGGAGGACATTGTATGTATGGATTTTCTGGATGATATGGTAAATATGGAAGGTGTAGATGGCATTATCATCGGCCCCAGAGATTTAGCAATGAGCATGGGATACTATGACGGACCCAATCATCCGGAGGTAAAAGAGATAATTGAAACTGTGTTTGCAAAAACTAAGGCTGTAGGAAAGATAATCGGGACAGTAGCAGCTACAAAAGAGCAGGCAGATGGCTTGATCCAAAACGGAGCACAGATTATACTAAATTCTGTACAAGGTTTGATAACGTCCGGTGTAAAAGGATTTAAAAATCAATAAGTAAAGCATAACCATCAAATAATATCCAATAAAAATGACATTAATAGTATTGTTCAATCTCAAAGACGAGACCTCTGCGATAAATATGAAACCTGGGCACAAACCGTAGATGTACCCACAGTGAAAAGGTTGACTTCAGTATCTGATTTTAAAGTATTCAAAACTTCCGGAGTTTTAGGCAGCGAGTCGCCGGCTCCTTTTCAATATGTAGAAATTCTCGAAGTCAATGATATGGAACAATTAGGCAAAGATATCAGTACAGACATGATGAAATCTATCGCTGCACAATTTCAGGATTTTGCAGACAATCCCACATTTATGATGGCGGGCCAAATAGCCTGATAAAATACAGTAATGAAGTTAGGTATAGATATAGGAGGGACATTTACGGATCTGGTTTTATTGAATGAAGCAGATCATAAAATTTATTTTGGCAAAACCCTACCACCTATCCTGACCCTACTTTGGGAATCATTACGGGAATTCATGAAATTACTGAAAAAACAGTTTAGCCACAGCAGATATAAAAATCTATAGTTCATGGGGACGACACTCGTGACTAATGCCATCATAGAGCGCAAAGGAGCAAAGACAGGATTGCTTACCACCAAGGGTTTTGAAGATGTCCCTGAAATAGGTCGCGAAATGAGATATGATATTTATGATATTTTCATCACAATGCCTAAACCTCTCATTCCTTCTGTTCTCCGGGTAGGTATAGATGAGTGAATGAACAATAGCGGCCAGATCATCAAAAGTTTGATGTAGTTCACGTTCGTGAAAAATCCAGATTTTTGGTCAGTAAAAAGGCGTAAAAAGTATTGCCGTCAGTTACTTACATTCATATGCAAATGCGCAACATGAGCAGATAACAGGACAAATATTATCTGATGAATTTCCTGAAATTACGTACTCACTAAGCAGTGATGTTATGCCCTGAAATCAGAGAATATGAACGTACCAGCGCTACCGCCATGAATGCTTATGTTCAACCTTTGACCCATGAATACCTTACCAACCTCATCAAAAAGCTCAATATCATTGGTTTTTCGGTAAGCTACACATAATGGATAGTGCCGAAGACTGACCACAGTAGAAGGTGCGGTGAAAACGCCTGTTCAATTGTTGGAGAGTGGACCTGCTGGTGGCACAATGGCTGGTGTTTTTTTGGCCAGATGATAGATAAAAAGATTTATTGGCCTTTGATATGGGAGGTACGACGGCAAAAGCATCCATGATAGGGACCTGAGCCTGAAATCACCAACCATTTTGAAGCTGCAAGAGAAAAAGATTTAAAAAAGGAAGCGGCTTTTACCGGTTAGAATTCCGGTTATTGATATGATTGAAATCGGTGCCGGCGGCGGAAGCATAGCGTATATCAATCACCTTGGGCTTTTGACGGTAGGTCCTGAGAGTGCATCTTCCACACCGGGACCAGCCTGTTATAGACAAGGTGGCGAACATCCTACAGTGACTGATGCAGATCTAATCCTTGGATTCCTGAATGCAGATTTCTTTTAGGAGGTAGCATGTCCTTAAATAAAGAAGCGGCAATTACTGCGATGAAAAACAAAATTGCTGATCCATTGGGTATCACTGTAGAAGCTGCAGCCTGGGGAATTCATCGTATAGTCAACGAAAATATGGCCAATGCCGTCAGGTACATATCATAGAAAAGGACTTGATCCACGTTTTTTCTATGTTGGCCTTTGGCGGAGCAGGTCCTGTGCATGCTTTTCATGTAGCCCGATTGATGAATGCACCACAACTCATCATACCCGCAGGAGCCGGGGTTTTAAGTGCATTAGGGTTTCTGGTAAGTCCTGTGGCCAAGGAAGAAATCTTTAGTTATATTTCTATTTTGGAAAATCTGGATTGGCAAAGAGTCAATAAAATGATTTCAACACTTACCCAAAAGGGAAAACAATTTGTCATGAATGCAGGAATTGATCCCAAAGGATATTCAGGTTAATGTGACTTGCGATATGAGTGTACGCCGGTCAGGGACATGATATCCATGTAAAAATGCCAACGGCATATTAGGAAAAGATTCTGGACGAAATTATCGGCAATTTCAAAAAGAATATAGTACAAGATATGGACGAATTATCGAAGGTATTCCGGTCGAAGCCATTACCTGGAGAATATTGGTCAAAGGACCTTCACCTCGTTTTATTCCCAAACAAGCCGGCATAGAAAGTGGTGCAACAGCTTTAAAAGGAAGTAGAAATGTATTTTGGGGTCAGGATTTCGTAAATACACCAGTGTATGAAAGGTATGCCCTTACATCTGATATGGTATTAAAAGGCCCTTGTATCATTGAAGAATATGAGAGTACCACTGTCGTAGGACAAAATGCGATTGTGCGTGTGGATGAATTTAAAAACATCATTATAGAAATGGAATATTGATATGCAACAATACAACGCAATAGATTTATCCCTGCTCTGGGCACGATTGATCTCTATAGTAGATGAAGCAGGTACCGCACTACAGCGCACTGCCTTTTCTTCTGTTACCCGTGAAAGTGCAGATTTTGCCGTAGTTTTACTTGATACCAAAGGGCAGTCTCTGGCTCAAAGCAGTGTGAGCGTACCGTCATTTCTGGGCGTTTTGCCTTTTTTAGTAAAGGCATTACTTAAAGACTATTTCCCGAAAAATCATGGCAGGAAGGGGATGTGGTCATCACCAATGATCCATGGTTGTGTGCAGGACATAAGCCCGATATAGGCATAGTGACACCCATTTTTTTTGAAAAGAAGTTAGTCGGCTTTATAGGCTGTATTGCCCATAGCCCGGATATAGGCGGAACACTTTGGGGCGCCAATGCCAAAGATTACTATGAAGAAGGACTGTATATACCACCTATGAAACTTTATGATGCAGGCCAAAAAAAACGAACCACTCTTAGCATCATCAGAAACAATGTAAGGGCTGCCGACCAGACTGTAGGAGATATTTTAGCTCAGGTAGCAGCCAATGATCAGGGTATAAAATCCCTGCACCGCATGATGGCAGAAAATAAGCTCACTGGAAATAGATCATCTTGGAAAACAAATCATCGATGCCTCTGAAAAGTCGATGCGTGCGGCTATAAAAGCGGCTCCGGAAGGAAACTTACCATGCAGAATATCACGGTGATGGCGGTGGCAAATCAGAACCGGTTCTGCTCAAGTGTGCTGTCACCATTAAAAATGACAGTATTCATGTAGATTATACCGGCATCTGCCGCTCATTCATTGGCCATTAATGCAGTACTCAATTATGTTTTTGCCTATACCGCCTATCCTATCAAATGTATCTTTAGTCCGGATGTGCCCAACAATGAAGGGAGTTTCAGACCTATAAGCATACACGCACCCGAAGGAAGTCTGCTCAATGCTCAAAAACCTCGCCGCTCGGGGCACGAAATGTTACAGGCAATATCCTGTATGGTCCAGTGATGAAAGCGCTAAGTCAGGCAGTACCGGACAAGGTTCAGGCTGACTGCGGATCTGCTGTTTGGGTGATGGTGTTGAGTGGTAAAAAAGAAAATGGCAAGGAATATGTAGAATATTTATTTCTGGCAGGAGGATATGGCGGCAGAAAAGGACTAGCAGGAGAGCACACCCTTTGTTATCCTACCAATGTGGCAAATGTCCCTATTGAAGTATTTGAAAATGATGCTCCTGTACTGGTGACTTGCAAAAGTCATATCAAAGGAAGTGGTGGCAATGGAAAGTATAAAGGTGGGATGGGTCAGGATTTGCTTATAAAAATATAGGCAAAACACCCATTCACATAAGTAATGTCACAGAAAAAATAAATAATAAAGCTTATGGACTTTTGGGGAAAAAAGGAGGAAAAGTGGCAAGATATATATTGTCACAGCACTCAAAAAGAAGACATACTCCGATAAAAAGACACGACAAGCTGTATTCGGGAGAAGAATTGGTGATGGAATTGCCGGGCGGTGGCGGATATGGATCACCCCTTAATGACAAAAATAAAGTAATGATAGATTTCTCAGGCTGAAAACAATAAAGTATTTAAAAATTAAATCACTAACCAATAAAAATCATGAGTTACCAGTTACCTCCAGTATATACCAAAATCACGAAACATGAAGTTTTTCCTGATTTTGACCATGATGAGCGTGCCAGATATAATTATCTCGCAAACCTAAACAGATATATTTCTACAGCAATTGCCCCAGGCAATAAAACAGCATTTGACAATCGCATCGCTCCTGATTTTGAAAAAGAAGCTGGCCGTCCTTTTAAAGACCGGCACGAGGTCAAAGATGCCATGTCAAAGGATCCCGTGTATCAGATGTGGGCAGCATTGCGAAGAAGTACGATGGAAATGAGACAACAAAATGGAAGGGCAGTGGTGCTGCGACAGGCAAAAGAACTGGCTCAAAAAACACATCTAATCAACAGAAATGCGCAAAACCTTCACCTAAAAGATAACTTTAAAGTTCCAGCTTACCTGAAACATGTAGACAATCATCTCATGCCGGGAAGCTACCATACCGAATATTTTCCTGGCGATGTAGCCAATGCTGCCAACTATGATAGTGGTATTTTGTGACCACTGCCGGTATGCTGGGCCGGTTGACAGATGGTGGCGGCAAGCTATAGCTAAGTGGGTAAAGGATGACCTATCCGGAATTTAGCTTAAAAAATACTGGATATCGGTTGTGGTCTTGGACATAAATACATTACCCATAGCTGTGGCCTATCCTGGAAGCGAAATTATAGCCATAGACGCAGGAGCACCGATGCTTAGATATGGCGCCGCCCCGTGCAAGGCCTTGGTGTAAAAAAATGTAACCTTTGCACAAATGGATGCTGAAAATAGACTGAAATGTGGATGCCAGCTTTGATTGGTTCAAACCACTATGTTTCTCCATGAAACCGGAACAGGCGGGTCAGCAATATTTTTTGCTGAAATAAAGAGTGCTTGTTCCGTGGACTGACTTTGTACACTGAACAAACTCAGTACACCCTGAAATGAGTTATTATGAGCAGTTTATGGGATTGGGACGCTTTTATAACGCTGAGCCATTGGGTATACATGCATGATCCTGCCCTATCTTTGCGGTACTGATGGAGGAAGCTGGCGTGTCTGGAAAATTTTACGCAGGTAGGTGTAAAAGGGTCAACGATTTGACGACAAAAAGTAGGATAACAAAATTACCGAAGATTTGGCAGGACCCAAGGCGGGTCTTCGGTGGATGGAAAACCCTGATCCCATGATGAGTTATATAGTTTATAAAAATATTTCAAAATCGAGTAAATAGATAACAACTAAATGTCATCATACATGCAGGATTAAATTATGTCTAAGATTTGATACTTTAATTAATGACATTCCGACGGCGGGGACGCTTGCATGCGAAGACCCCATTTTGCAAAATGATCCTGCCGTAGAAAGAGTACTGAACATCAGGCCGATGGCGGTGGCGACAGAACTGGCCGTGTCCGAGAGCTAACTGACGGCGTTAGAGAGACTTCGGGAACGCAAGGGACTATCAGCAGAAAGAGACTCGGTTGAAGATTTGTTCCGACAGAGTGCAAGGAGAAGAAAGCATAACTTTGCAGCCACGCTATGTAGCCCGCATGCGGATAGTATAGCAGGAATAGACGCTGTGGCGCATCCTGAAAACGACAAAGACGCACCAGATTATTGACTAAATCAATGAAATGTAATGAATCCCGCCCTCGAATTTATAGGAAACTTCTATCTGGCTATCAAGGGACAGAAGTAGCAAGGCAATCCCCGACCCTACCAACGGCGATGCACTTATGTCATTCTGGAAGGTCCTAAAATTCTACCAAAGGGTATGAAAACAGAGCTTCCGATGGAGAGGATTTTGTCATAGTGCCATAGTACTCCAAAAGTGGTCGAATGGCTTGAAGGTATGTTTACTTTTGATATGACGGATAGTGCCACCTTAGCGGGAGTGATCCGTTACAGGGAATATCGGAAAGCGATAAAACCTTGACAGCCACACCGAGGCAAGTTTTGTTACTCGAAAGGATCAAGATAGTTACAAATCATCCAAGAACATGTATCCGGAGCTTTATCGATCCTTATGGTATTGAGACCGGAAAAATCAAACTACATTGAATTTTAAAAAAACAGCCTAAGTATGTTATTCATTTTTGTAGTTTTCGGCTTCTTTTAACAAGGGAACAGGAAATCAACCTCAAACGGGGATTTAGGAGTTCAGTGCAGTAGACTTTGCGGTAAAGAGGCGTCAATTATTCCATCAACTACTTGAAATGAATTCGGTTTAAAGTCATCGACAGTACATCGATAACTGCGGAGACTGCCCTCATGTTGTACGGGGTTAAATTAAATTGAAATCATACCGTTCGCAAAATGGCAATATAGATAGCCTTACTCGCTTAGATTGTGGAAATGGGAAACCGCCAGGTGACGTTATAGGATACAGAACCGGAAACGATAGGATCGCGGTGGCAGTTATGAAAAACCAATGATATCATACGCCCATATTGATGTGTATGAATTTTCACGACAAACAAAAACCATGGGTTTGGCGAACTGATTACGGATGACTTGTTCTGATTGGAACAAAGGAGATCGGATTTTTGAAGAGACCGAGTTTTAGTCCGTAAAATGCCGTTTATGGAGAGTATTTCAATCATGTAGTTTCCCAGCGCTATAAAGTAAGAAATTCCGTGTTACGGTACGATACATCCGACAACCCCTTTGAAGACAAGTGAGCTTATACATCATCACTAGTCAGAAATGGGGTAAAGACATGAGTCAACCGATATATCAATGAAGCGTTCGGATTTAGATCAGAAGAAGTACCAGAAATAAATGTGACGATTATGCAAAAGGGCCAAAGTGTATTCATCATGCCCGACGGTTATAAGCCATCTTTACTTAGGATTTGTTTCACCTAAGTCAACATTTGCGGTAAACTAAATTTTATTCCTAATGGTTCGAAACCTGACAAACTCAGATAAACAACGCCCTGGTGAACGTGGGTACCGCCCACACTCGCTATATGCACCGGATATTATGGAAAAATATATCAGGCAGTCAAATGCCTGAGGTTTGCTAACGTCCCAAAGTTATTAACAATGAAAGGGACTCTGAGATCAGACATTTCACTACCAAAGATATCGCCAATGTTTTATGGCAAATCACTGAAAAACCAATACCACAAATCAAACCTGCAAAAACCAAAGCCGATTTCACTTGTACAAATATAATTAACCATCCCACTCAATGGAAAATTACTTATTACAAGTCTATTACTTAGGCATTTTGCTTTTCTCTTGTAAGCTCTCAAAAGAAGGCACTCAAAACACAGCTGCAAAGTTAAAAATTCAAAAACAGAAAAACTGTTGGACCCAAGTAATCCGGGCTGATACATCTTGATGCCTTAGTAAAAATGGGAACCTTCCTCCGATACCGAACGAGTGACAGCTTCGTCACTGAATCGTTAACGACTCATATATAGACGGCGAACGCGGCAAACCGCCTTTGATCTCGCTTCCATGGAATATAGCGATCATCAAGAGATGGGTAACGACTACAAAATACCACGCGCAGCGGCTGGTATAACTGGAGATATCAATATCAGTGGAAAGTAGGTGGAAAACGGTATAACCCAATGATCAGCGACACCGTAGATGTAGTGCATGTGGAATGACCTGCCAATCAAACTTATGCCCCTTAAAAGGTCGATTTGGAGATCAGGGAGTGCCTTAGCAAAATGGTAATGGTCGTGGTAAGGTGTGTATTCGGATATCTTTCTATTGTATCCATCCATCTCCATTACCGGTAAAAGGACTTTCCTGAAAAAGCAGCAGATCAGACATTATCAGTTTGGCAGAGTTACTCAGCTTTTCCTTGACGAAACAATTGTTGAACCCTAAAACCAAAAATATTTGCCAGAAGTAGGCCCGACGCGGGTTTGACTTCACCCTGGATGCATGGAAGTAAACCCGGTATCTGGTATATCAATGCCGTGGATACACCACCAATGGCGGATTTGAGACTATTCCCAAGAATAAAAGTTATATCCTCAAACACAAGCCTGAACTCGCCAGCTCCTCCCAAAACGTTACGCCACCCAATACGACCAGCTGGAAGCAATTTTCAATTGAAAACGATTTTATGATTCGGCACAATACCATCAGCAACGTAGTTTCTGAACTGCTTTTATTGGTTTAATTATTCTTTCTGAGTAACAGGGACCCAGCAAGAGTTCAATTAACAGATCTTTAGAAACGATTTGCAGTTACCTTGCTTCCAAGTCTTTATGGATTTTTGAAAAAGGATAGGGGTGCTGGAGCGATAATAAGTTATATCAAACTGTCGCTCTAGTTGAGCCATTATTTGTAATCTAGGTAAAAGTACCTATAAGAGCTCACCCCGCCTGAAAGCCAGCTGTAACAATAGAACCAACTGAAAAGTCAGGAGTCGCCTAAATCGCCCATAAGACCTCCCATTAATTACCTGACAAGCATATTTCCTACCGTACCGAGTGGATAAGGTTCATGATCACCTTCCACCATTGGGCTCGTCATATCGCAACCAATCCGCCACTCCTCATGAGATGGATTGAAAGACCTACTAAATTTTCCATTTTTACTGCTGTTTTGATTGCTAGTTAACAAAATTTAACAATGATATCCTGCAAAATATATTATATTTCAGCTATTATAAATATTACACACATATTTTACAAAGATAAAAATTCCATGACAACATATTTAATTGGAAAAGGCTTAACTACGACTTTCTATTATCTTTTTTCGTCAAACCAATCTTGGAAAAATCCTTTCATTTTGATCCTTGATCCGATGGCTGTCCATATCAGCCCAAACAATTTTATGGGGACTTCTTCGCCGGACTTAAATACGTCAATCTTGGTTATCTCGTGCTTTGCCTTAGCAATAAGCTGCCCTTAACGAGCTTCTCGGGTCCTCCAGTTTCGACCCATCAGAAAATTTAACTTTGTCTGTCGCCTTAGTTATGAAACTGTAAAACCTTATGGTATCCATCCCCTTTGCTCTTTTGCAGCTGCCCACCCTGTGTATATTCCTACTTTTCTTAGCCTGTGCGGTATTTTGGCTTGTATGAAGACATATTTCCCATCTTCGTCTTCAGCCCCATCGCATCCACAATCTTGTCGTTGAGCATCTGATCAATGGTAATGCAAACAATACGTTTTCCGCTTCCTTTCGATATAAAAATTGCAGGCGCGGATGTTTCAAAATCCGATGTTGTCTTTATTTTTTTGCCAGAACACCTCACATCCTCGGTGACGGTGAGTTGTTCCCTATTTAGTCGGGTCAAAATCGACTTATTTGCGAGCGCTAGTAGATAGGAACCAGAGCACCGTCTTTTAAATGTAGTTAGGGATATCCAACCGGAGAGCTTTTCCTTTTATTTTCAATGAAATTATAAATTCTCCGAGATAGACCTCGGATTTGGATCGTTGTCAAAGCATTGTTTT
>JADKEB010000005.1:50000-66119 GCA_016718205.1 Saprospiraceae bacterium | reverse complement strand
CTTTCAGATAATCACTATCGGTTTCGATTACTATCTTGTCTGGTGGAGTGGCCTTGCCATATTTCTTGACCCATTGGTATACTGCTGTATAACTCACATCAAACTGTATTGCAACTGATCCAGTGGTCAGTTTGCCACTCTCTATCAATTCGACTTTCTGCTTCTTAAAGCTCTCTGAAAATACTTTTCTCGTTCTTTTTGTACTCATATTTGCAAATTTGTGAAAAGTTTTCCACATTTTTGCTGTCAACGTATTTCATGAGACCCACATTTGATTAGGTTGGTTTTTCACCGAAATAAAATACACTCCATTAGCAAAATTAGAAATGTCAATCTGTGTTGTCAAGTATATTGTAACTTCTTTTACCAGAATTCCCAATGCGTTAAATATTTGAAATTGCATTTCTTTATTTGAAATTGTGTAGAAACATGCAATATAGAAGGATGATGGATTAGGATATATTTCAAATGATTTTGAATTACTTTAATTGTTCGTTAACAGTTAAAATACTTCCTTTTGATGGGTTTAAATAAATGGTATAGGAATCTCCATCTATAAATCCGTTGAGAAAACCACTAGAAGAGTCTCCTGCAGAATGTAATGTTCCCATTAAAAGTTGTTATTAGAGAGTTTAATGGTATGGAATAATTGACATTATTAAGGAATCTGCTGTAGACAAGTGGTATTGTGCAATTACTGCAATATGGAAAATTGGTAATTTTAACTTCCACATTGCTGAGGCATTGTGTGAGCCTAAATTTGGGTTTTCATAGCGTCCAATTAATATTTTCATTTCCTGATTACTGTTGTTTTTACAGCTAATGCAACTGTCTTGATGTGAGTTGAGTTACAAATAATTCGATTTGAATCTAATTCCGCATAAGCTCTGTGAACCCAATAATTGGGTTGTGGTGTTATGTTGTCCCACATAAATAAACCATTAAGTCCATATTGGCAATTAGTCCAAGAATTAGTTCCGTCATTTTCATCCCAACATCCGTGTGAAACCCAATCTACTTTTGATTTTTCAAAATAATATAACCAACCAACATTCCAATATGGGATAGTGTGATTTGCAGGACCTGCATATTCAGGTATTAGAATATCAAGATTGCCTAGCCAAGGTCTAACAGATAGTGAATCTCTTACTTGTTGAACATGAATTGGAACATCCTCGGGATTACAGAATTCATGCCAAGAGACTCCTGATATTGTAGTGCCAACAGAATATAAATTGTCTAAAAATTGCAATATAGAATTTATGTCAAAATTACAAGCTCCAAAGCCAAATTCAGGCCCAATAATTTTAGCATTTGGAATAATAGAAGTGATTATACTATCAGTTCTTCTATACATTTCAATCCATTGGCTATATGTTCCTGTCCAAAAATTATCAGGTTCTCCCCATACGTCCCATTCGTCAACTTGTTCGTTGTTAGTTAGTGAGTTATTAGCAATCATTGTTACCAAATTATCCCAACTTGCCCAATTACCAACCCCAAGGTTGACTTAAACTTTGAGAAGGGATATTGTTTACTATCATATAAAGGTCATTTATATTAACTGTAATTTTAGGATTAAAACGTTTTGTTTCGGAAAATCCACTTCCTGCTAAAAAATAAGCACCAATTCTCCAAAAAGCTGGTTTTAGTTTCGCCACCTTCACAGAATCTAAATAAGCCGATCCGCCATGCAAAAAACCTTGCATAAATTTAGTGTTTGGGTCAAGCTGTTGATTTCCAATAATTGTTATTTTTTCCTGCGCTATTGCAATAATAATGTTTGTGGCTAAAAGTAATATTAAAAGCGATTTTTTCATGTTTTGATGTGTTTATTTCGTTTTATTTGTTTCTTTTGTGTCGTCCGCTACGCTTTCAGGTAATCGAGTCACGCAGGAATTGTACCCCTACGTTCTCACTGAACCGTACGTGAAAGTCTCTCCGCCATAGGCGGACTCTTTATGTTTGTAAATCATACAAAGATAATATACCTTTAAGGATATACCAATCTCCAATGAGCAAATAAATCAGACGCTCTTTGTATTTTGACCTATTCTACAGCTGCGAGAAGGGTCTCGCAGTTCAGCCCTAAATTGATTTGCGATCAAATTTTTAACGGGCTTCTTCCTTACAAGGCTTCATCATTGGTTCACTTTCGTTCAACTCCTGTACACTCACCTACAGCTATCTTTGGATGCCCACCCCGCCATAGGCCATAGGCGGGTTCCTTCACTTCAATGCCATTAAGGGCATTGACACTTCGTGATCGTTCAATCATCCTTATCGTTCAGCACATCTGTCTTTCGGCATTTCCACCATAAGGTGGTTTGGTAGGCCCATTCAAGATGTGATCCAGTTGGTCGCAGTTCAGCCCTAAATTGATTTGCGATTAATTTTTAACGGGCTTCAAGCCACCAAGAGACCTACTCTCATCTAACATACAGCATCAACCTATCTTCATAGGTTGTTCCAAGACACACGACGTCCCAGCGCTTTGCGAGGTTGCGGGCTTTCAGCACCAAATTTACTAAAAATTCCTAAACTTTCAATAAGCACAAAAGTTTCTAAAAAAGCACTTACCCGCAATCTTGCAAAACGCTTGTTGGGAGTAGTATTTATTTTGTCTTATGTTTTATAATTTATCCATTCATCATACGAAATTACGCCTAATTCTGGTCTTGCTTCTCCGTTTAAAATTGCAATAAATTCCAAATAATGTCCGTCTGGGTCGTTAAAATATATTGCAATTGCGGGCATCAAACAAAAACCATAGGTTTGTCGGTTCCGTCATTTAAAAAATTGTAAGGTTTTAGTCCTTCTCCATTTAAAAATTCAGTTGCTTGGTTTAAAATAAATTCTTTGTCGCAACGAAAAGCAAAATGCCGTTTTTCAATTCTGATTTTGGCTTTTCCCATAATCCTAACATTGCATCTTTTGGTTTGCCAATCCAAAAAATGCTGCTCGTCTTCCTTCTTCATAATAACATTGTTCAAGTTTTAGAACATTTTTGTAAAAGTCAATTGAGATTTCTAAATTTTCAACAAATAAATGAGTTTCATAGAGTCCTTTTATCATAGTTTTTCGTGTCGTTCGGTTTCTAAATTTTATTAATATTTAATATTTTATTTAAGCGTTTTCGGATTTAGCATTACTGCTAACGACCAAGGATATGTGATGGATGAAGCGATAGCGAATCTATCATCATAGCCGTTGTTATGATCTGGCCATTCTTATTCACTTACTAATAGTTTTGATCTTCAAGTTCAACTGTAAAGTTCACTTTGGCTTTTAGGGCATCGAAAACTCTTAAGATTGTTGAAAATCTTGCATCAGTTGTTGAGTTTTCAATTTTTGCAATTTGGGATTTTTGAACTCCCACAAGTTCACCTAATTGCTCTTGTGTCATATGTTTTGCTTTACGAGCTTTTTTAATTGCATCGCCTAGTAACTCCAGTCGGAGTTCTTGTTCGAAAAGTTCTCGTTTAGGCGTTCCTCGTTTGCCAATGTACTGATCTGTTACTTCTTCTAAACTATATGTTTTCATTTCTTTTTAGATTTAAGATATTCAATTCTCAATTGCTTGGCTTTTTCAATCTCTTTTTTTGGTGTCTTATCGGTTTTTTTGACTATTCCGTGAGTTGCTACTATCATTGATTTTTCAGTTTCATCCCAAAATGCAAATAATCGATAAGCAATTTTGTTATACAAAGTTCTAAATTCCCAAATGTCATCTTCGAGCTTCTTTAGAAGTTCATCGTCTTTTATACTTTTAGATTTCCAAATGTTGTAAACTATTTTATCCCTAGGTTTGTCGTCTAAGGAGTCTAGGAATACTTTGGCATCTTCCAGAAATTTGACTTTGAACATCTTTGATTAATTAACCATAATACAAAGATAATAGTTTCTTTATTGGGACACAAATTTATTTATAAGGAAGTTTCTATTTTGGTCGATCATAACGGTGATTACACCTGCCGTACGACCGATAGGGGAGTATGGTCATGGCGTACATTGTTATAGATCGTTCAATTTGTCAGTATATTATTAATTCTTCCCTATTTACAGTTTCTATTAATTTAAATTCTTCCTCTGCCCATCCTGTTCCTTGTTCTTTTAAAACTGCTTTCAACTTTTCTGGAACAATTTGATTTTCGAGTTGTATGCTAATAGCGTTTTTGAATTTTATTTTGACTTTACCTTTAAACGTTCCTAAATAATACTTTTGGTTTCCTTCTATTTCAATTTCACCAAAATATTGTTGAACACTTTCAGACCAATTACTAAATTTATTTCCACCGTGTCTAACACGATCTTCTCTACTCGATACTTTCCGGGCTTTAGATTTTGAACTATACAATACGATGAAAAATGTGATAATTTTTGGCTTCATATTTTCCCTGTTTCAATGTTTTCAAAGTAATTATCATTCCATTCCCTGTACCACCTAAATACGATGTTGTTGCAGTTAATGCAAGAATTGAAGTGTTCTCGGTCTTCATTATCTTTAGAGAGAACAAGAACCAAAAACGATGGCAAGAAGAATGAAGATTATGTTTTTCAAATTAATTGTATTATTGATTGTCATGTTTTTCGATTTCCGTTTTTTTCACTTATGATCTATAATCGGGTCAGGCAGGGGAATCTCACCCCTACGTTCTCACGGAACCGTGCGTGAAAGTCTCCCTTCACACGGCTCTTCATGTTTGTAAATCACACAAAGATAATGCAATATCTTCGTTGGATGCACCAGTTCATCTCTGATTGGTTGTGATTTTGTCTCAAAATAATCAGTCATCCCTTTTGATCGGTTGTCAATAATTTTGTAAACTAAACATGCCAAACCCTTCGCTCCTTCTCCATTACAGAGAACTCAACACTACTACGATTTGGTCTGCCGCCAACATCTCAGACCAGCCTTTATCTGACTGCTTCCTCTCTCGATTTTACAGTACGATGTTGACTTCTCTTGTTCCCTACGATAGCCTATGTACAGTTTCCCGCAAAGCGGGACAGGCATTGCCAACTTAACCCCGGTTATCATGTATCCAGAAATCAGAGCCTGTCCCGACTTTAGCGGGAACTTCCGATACACTCTGTCGCAGATTAACTAAATAAATTTCAATTAGCTGCGAGAAGGGTCTCGCAGTTCAGCCCTAAATTGATTTGCGATCAATTTTTTTACGGGCTTCAAGCCACCGAGAGACCTACTCTCATCTATCATACAGCATCAACCTAACTTCATAGGTTGTTCAAGACACAATCGGGTCACGCAGGGGAATCTCACCCCTACGTTCCCACAGAACCGTGCATGAAAGTCTCCCTTCACACGGCTCTTCTTGTTCAATCACTGGCCGATTACGACCTTTAGGTCATTGGCTCTCATGAACCAATTGTGACTTTATTTCAGTAAATAGGCTCTTCCCATTTAATTGGTTGGACAAATTACTGAAAATAAACAAGCCAAACCCTTCGCTCCTACTCCATTACAGAGAACTCAACACTACTACGATTTGGTCTGCCGCCATTGCTTCATACGACCTTTGTATGTCAGCTTCCTATTTTATTATACCTACAATAAAATGGATTGCGAATTTAGTATAGGGAAATTAAGGGTCAACAATGAAGCTAACTCATTTTTATATTGACCCACATTTTCAAAAAAAGTGTGGACTGCCTCTCGAAATTCATTTTTGGTTCTAAAGAAAGTAGAATTTATTACTTTTTTCTTTAGGAACTTCCATAGCCTTTCTATGATGTTCAAATTCGGCGAATAAGGAGGTAAAAACACTTGTTCTATCTTTGTATCTTTTAGCCACTCCTTCAATTCTTTATTTTTATAATATCTCGCATTATCTGCTATAGTATATATTTTATCTATTCCTTGATTCGATTCCAAAATTTTCAAATATAAGTCTTTTGTCGTTTGGGCGTTGACCGACTCACATTCCAATACTTGTATATCTGTGGGATCTAATGCATTCAATGCACCGTTAATGTTAACCCTGTCTCTACCACTAACAGTCAGCAATTCCTTCTCTTTACCTCTTTGTATCCATCCATATCTCCTAGTATTATGTGTGGGTACAGCATCCATGAAATATACCTTGCTCTTTCCTTGTCTTGCCCCCTCGATGATGGTGTTAAGTTCTTCTTTTACAAAGTCTTGTTGTCTTTGTACATCAGCTTCACACGGAACTTGTTTTGTCTTCTTATAGCTAAAGCCTATTCGATGCAGTAATTTCACCATACCATTTTTGGTAAAAAGAATGCCAAATTGAACCACCACCCAGTCTATAATCTCATCTGAAGTAAGATAAAGCTTTGACTGTAACTCTGATGTTAATTGTAGTATCTGATCATCATCTAATTTCCCACTGTATCCTTCATGATTGGTTTGCAAAAAATCTAAACCCTTTCCCTTATATAAACTGACATAACGATAGACTGTTGATAAATCAACACCAAGAAGAAAGGCTACCCGTTCAGGGAGTATTTTCTCGTGTATAAAAATGACACAAGAAACTTTTACATATTCAGTCCTATCAAAGTATTGCGCTGAATTTGCCTTAAGAGCTTAAGTGTAGTGTTGTCTATTTCTAAAACCATAACACAAATATACATATATTTTTATTTTATATGTATATTTTTTCGCATTTTATTTTATTTTTGGTATAATTATGGGAATATGATCCATTTATTTTATACTTTTAGTGGAAAAAACAATTGTTTTTTCAGTTCTATAAAAGATATTGTTATGCTGACTTATCATTCAGGCCTTAATTCTTGAATTGACCAACCAAGACTTATTCCCGGGATGATGTAATATTTATGTCTTTCAGGCTCAGGTTTTTTTCCTAAATCAATCAATATTCTTTGTTAAACAAATCAAATTTTAAAAGTGCAAAGTGCCGTATATTTTACCGATCTACTTTACGATTCCCTTCATAAATCGTTGCTCTTTGAGCAATTTTACACGATTTCGGGCTGTTTCCTTCATGGAGATGTCTGATGTGTTGGCACTTAAAAACTTCTGGTAGTACTCAATGGATTTTGATTTATCTTTGAGGTATTGCTCAGATGCAGACGCCATATAAAAATACAGGGTAGGATCGTTATGATATTTAAGGCTTGCCTGATAGTTTTCTACGGCTTCTTTGTAGAGGCCTGTTGTGGTGTTGATCCGAGCCAAACCCACATGATACTGATTCAGGTTTTCTGATATACCGGCTTTTATAGCTTTGCTGTAAAAATATTTTGACTTATCGTATTCCTTTTTCTTTTCGTGCGCAAAGCCAAGATAAAAAAATGCATACTCAGGGTCACCTTCATTGAGCAGTGATTTTTGCAGATGGTAGATAGACTTATCCAATGAATCTATCTGCATAAATGCATATCCCAGCATTTTGTTGTAATAATTGTTCAGTTCAGTCTGATAGGTGAGTTTGTGTAGGATATGTGCGCAGGATACGTAATCTTTTAATTTGTATTTTACTCTGCCATGCAGCAGTGAAAGACCTATGTGGTTGCTGTCGACAGTCATGGCTTGGGTGATCAATGAGTCAGCTACAAAAGGTTGCTCAAGTGACAACATCATTTCCGACAAACCCTGGACAGCCAGCAGGTCTCTGTCATTGAGTCTCATGGCAGCCTGATAGGATTGTAGTGCCTGTGTAGGTTCGTTGCCTTGTTGAAAAAGACTTCCCAGTTTCCTCAGATAGGATGGATTGCCCGGAAATATCTTTGAAAGAGCGATGTTATATCTTATGGCCTTAGGAAGGTTTTGCTGTGATTCGTAAATGGATGCGAGTTTTATTTTAGCATCTGTATTGTACAGTGTATCCGTTTCCAGCAGATGATAGTATGTTTTTGCCTTTTGATAGTCGCCCAACAGAAACAGGCAATTGGCTGCGGATAATAGTGGTTTTTTATAGGAACTGTCCATGTAATAACATGCCATATATGCTTCAAGAGCTGAAAAATAGTTTTGCAAAATAAAAAATCTGTCACCATCCGGACAAATTTCATCCTGAGCTTTGATATCATGATGACCAAAGCACACTAGAATAAAAATAATAAATGATGCTCTCATACTACGGAGTATTCTTGTCGTCAAATATATGACAAACCAAATTTACAACGTATATCTTAGTTGTGCAACTATTTTTTCCATTTTTTAAATTTTTATTCAAGAGTATGTAGCGGTTCGTTGTTTACTTCTTCAGGTTTTCTCGTCGCATTGCGTAAATTAATTCGTCTAATAAAACACCATCTTTAATTAAAACTTTGTCAACCTTACCTTCCAAAATGAAGTTATTCTTTTCAAAACTTATTGTGAAGCAATATTAGTTCCGAATGGTCGAGCAAAGACTCTGTTGTCAATTTCATAAGTCTCAAAGGGTGTACCCCATTTTTTCATTCAATCGTTATAAAATTCTTTTTGTCACCCTTTAAGGGATGGGGTAAAACAAAAGGAATTTTTATTAAACTGCAATTTTGGGATACACCCACATTTTTTTAATCAAAAACACATAACAAAATGAAACAAAAAGAACGATATATCGAAGGTTTTACAACATGGATGCAAGTATTAAATTATAACAAAACCAGTGTCCACACCTATCCGGTGAAGATAGGAAAATTGTTCAGTTACATGGCAGAAAATGGAGTGACCCACATTGGAGCCATCACAGGAGCAAGGATAAAAGCCTATTTTGAGAATTTGGGTACACTATCGAGCAAGACAGGTCAACCCTTTAAATTAGGAACGCTGAGAGCCCATCTTTCGACCGCGAAACTCTTTGCCAAATACCTCAGAGAGACAGGACAGGGACAAATAGAAGTACCCGTGCAATACTGCGGTAAGACTGATTACAAGCCTGCCATCCTGACCGAATCAGAGATCAGAACCTTGTACGAGAGTATAGATGACAATTTATTAGGCATGAGAGACAGAGCGATATTAGCGATATATTACGGCTGTGGCGTAAGGAGAAATGAAGGGACAACATCAGGGTCAAAGACATCTTACCCGACAGGAATTTAGTGTATATCACCACCGGCAAAAACTACAAAGAAAGATACACCCCCATGGTAGGACAAGTCAAAAAAGATATTATGGATTATCTGACGATTGCCCGACCACTACTGCTCAACAAACGAAGCCATGAGTATTTTTTTGTAGCTTATACAGGTCAAAAGATGGGACATCAAAGTATCTACGATAGAGTAAAAGATCTGCTCAAGAAAGCAAACATAGACAAGCCGGTGGGCATGCATGGATTACGGCATAGCATCGCCACTCATCTGCTGCATCAAGGTATGAAGCTCACGGATATAGCCAGATTTTTAGGACATGCCACCTTAGAGAGTACCAAGATATATACCCATATTGAAGCCCAAACCAACATAGACAATAACCCTAAAAAGGATACAAAATGAGAAAACCCAAATACATATTTAATAATTAATAATTAATAATGATATCCGGCAGCAACTCATCCGTTTAGAAAGCCATCTGCAGCAAAAGAAATATCATGTACACACCATCCGACAATACAAAAACTGTACAGGTATCTATCTGGAATGGCTCCATGAAAACAATCATCATCCTGAGGAAGTGACGTATAAAATAGTGATAGAGTTTATAGAAGATATCCGGCAAACGTATAGTCTGAATCATTACAAAAGGATCATTATTGCCATCAAACATTATCATGACAGCCTGAGTAATGCTATCACCCCAGTATCAGGTATATTTATCAAAGGGCAACGAAAATCCATCTTAAACGACATCATAGATTACAACCACTTGAAGGAATGTTTTGATAATTATGAAGCCTTAGACGACAGGGACAAACGCAATAAAATCATCCTGAGTCTGGTGATCCATCAGGCCGTCATGACAGGAGAACTACACCAGTTAGAACCCGGACATATCCGACTCAAAGAGGGAAAAATATATATACCCGGTTATGGCGACACCAATAGCAGAACCTTAGACCTGGAAGCATCGCAGATGTTGGAACTCCAGGAATATCTACTGATCGTCAGGCCCAGAATGTTGGCAAATGTAACATCTTATAGAAACGGCAGGAAACCAAACAAAATAGATCCTATCATCACAGAAAAGTTGTTTTTTGGCGAACGAGGCTCCGACAATATCAAAGCCAGTTTATACCATAACTTCAGGAAAGTCAAAAAAAAATATCCCAGGATCACGTCAGGAAAAATCATCCGCTACACTGTCATAGCCGAATGGCTCAAAACGATAGACATCAGAAAAGTACAATACATGGCAGGTCACAGATACGTCAGCAGTACCGAAAGATACAACGTAATGAACCTTCAGGAACTAAAAGACAGCCTGAACAAATACCATCCTATGAAGTAAAGGGAATTTACAAAATTGTGTAATTTTACATCAAAATATCAAAAGCGAATGAGTAGCGAAATAAGTATACTGAATGAGGTAATTATAAGTAAAATATATGAAATAAGACAACAAAAAGTAATGCTGGACAGAGATCTTGCTGAACTCTACGGGGTGGATACAAAGGTATTGAAACAGGCAGTAAGAAGAAATATATATCGTTTTCCTGAAGACTTTATGTTTGAAATGAAAGCAGATGAGTTTGAAGGCTGGAGGTCACAATTTGTGACCTCCAAAGAGGACAAACAAGGCTTGCGTTATGCACCATTTTGTTTTACTGAGCAAGGCGTTACGATGCTGTCATGTATATTAAAAAGTGAAAGAGCCATAGCGGCTGCGCCATGAATAGAAGCACGAATGAACAAAAACAAATGCCATACGACGTAGATAGTTATGGCTTTTTGTGTAATGCACCAATTCTAATCAAAACAATATAAAAGCCTCTGAGCGATCAGGGGCTTTTGTTGTATATAATATTAATAAATACCAGTTTATCCATAAAATAAAAAAGGCTTTCTGCTTTCAGAATGCCTTTTTTACTTCGCTAAAGAATTTTTTTCAAATTGAATTTTGAAAAGAATATCAATCTGAGACTTTGAGCCTCATATATTTAAGATTCATAAATAGCTCTTTTCGTTGCCTGAGATGAACCGATTTTACACATATTTATTTTAACGTATTATATTATGCAGACATTCAATTAATTGTATTTTTCAATGTCTTTTACTTACGTTAACAATTATCTAATGTTTCTCCTGGGGATGCTTTAACTTTTTTAATTATTCTACCTTTGTCTCATAAATAATAAAAACTGTAAGTCAATGAGAATCCTTGTAAATGATGGTATCGAACCCATTGGAAAAAAACTACTGAATGAAGCTGGTTTTGAAGTAGATACAAATAAAATAGAACAAGCTGATTTACTCCACAAACTGAATGCTTATGATGCAATTTGTGTCAGAAGTGCTACAAAAGTTCGTAAGGAACTTATAGATGCCTGTCCAAACCTCAAAGCGATCGGAAGAGGTGGGGTAGGACTTGATAACATAGATGTAGAATATGCTAAAACCAAAGGGATTGCTGTCATTAATACTCCTGCAGCTTCATCAAGGTCAGTTGCTGAGTTGGCTATGGCGCACATGCTAAGCCTTTCCCGATTTTTATATCAGTCCAACAGGAGTATGCCTGCAACGGGCGACTCAGCATTCAATGATCTCAAAAAGGCATATGCTAAAGGATCAGAGCTGGAAGGCAAAACTTTGGGTATTATTGGTTTCGGACGTATAGGACAGGAAATGGCCAGAGTGGGACTTGGTTTGGGTATGAACATAGTTGCCGTTGATCCTTATGTCAGCGAAGCAAATGTTAAAGTTGGTCCGGACAAGCTGGGTTTCTCCGCAGATATCAAAACTTCTGATATGGATACTTTGCTTGGAGTATCAGACTACATATCACTCCATATCCCGTCAGTAGGAGATCCTATTTTGGGCTCAAAAGAATTTACTAAAATGAAACAAGGGGTGTTTATTGTCAATGCTAGTCGGGGAGGTACCATTGATGAAGAAGCTTTACTTCAGGCTTTGGATTCCGGAAAAGTGTCAGCAGCAGGATTGGATGTTTTTGACAATGAGCCAACACCTCGCAGAGATATTCTTTCACATCCGAGAATATCATTGACACCGCATATCGGAGCATCAACTGAAGAGGCTCAAAATAAAATTGGTGAAGAACTAGCTCAAAGATTGATTGCAGCCCTAAAGTCATCCTGAAAGATACACTTAAATGTTTGCATAACAAATTGCACTTAGAGTATGTTTAAATTTTGTTTTGGATAATAAAATGGAGTTATTTTGAGCGAAAAGAGGCAAATTTTGGCAGAATGTGGCAATTTGATGAAAAATTTAATAATTTGTAGCCAAAATAAAACATTTTATTGCTAAAGGATAAATTTTAAACATACTCTTATACTCAAAATAAATTGGTTTGCGAAAATTTAATTTATCAATTTATTCATTTTGAGTAAGGACGGGTTGTCTTTAAAGACATTAATCGTCTTTATAATGGCGACAGAATTATTTGCAAAATAAATTCTCGTCGGTATAATAATAAATGTATTTATTTACAAGTGCTAATTTGAAAAAACATATGGAGGAGATTTGCTTGTGTCTACATGGCAGGGAAGCTACCCTAATGGGGAGTGCAGCGCGTTGATTTGAAGAAGTGGGTGGGTCGTCTCAAGCCCAGCTTGACAGGCTCTTTAGGGGTTGAGCCTGCCTGAAAAGGTACGCAGGCAGGGGTATTGAAGAGCTTTTACTCATTTATACAATGAGTTATACACACCTCTTTAAACTGAATTTTTGCCAACTTTCATTAGATTGATTTAGCATTTTTCTGTCAAAATGTCATATTTACAGTAGTGGCACAGACTTTGACATGTAAGGTAAGAATTATAAATCAATTTTAATATGTCAAAAGGTAATATATCGGTACAAGCGGAAAATATTTTTCCCATCATTAAAAAATTTCTTTACTCAGACCATGAGATCTTCCTCAGGGAGTTGGTTTCCAATGCAGTGGATGCCACCACCAAAATCAAAACACTGGCTTTAAAAGGAGAAGTCAAAGGTGAGTTGGGTGATACCAAAATCGAAATAAAAGTCAATAAAGAAGCCAAAACACTTCATATACTTGATCAGGGTATAGGGATGACGGAAGATGAGGTGAACAAATACCTTAACCAAATGGCTTTTTCTTCTGCGGAAGAATTTCTGGAAAAATATAAGGATGATGCATCTATCATAGGCCACTTTGGGCTAGGTTTTTATTCATCTTTTATGGTAGCGGATAAGGTGGAAGTCATCACTAAGTCCTATCGGGATGATGCAGGAGCTGTAAGATGGGAATGTGACGGAAACCCTGAATACACCATTGAGCCAAATGACAGAGCAGAAAGAGGTACTGAAATTATTCTTCACATCAATGAAGAAAATGTGGAATATCTTGAGGATAACAGAATACGTGAATTGCTCAGTAAGTACTGCAAGTTTCTTCCTGTAGAAATCAAGTTTGGCACAAAAACTGAAACAACTTATGAAGGAGAAGGAGACACAAAGCAAGAGATTAAAACAGAAGTAGATGATATTGTCAATAATCCCCATCCTATCTGGAAAAAGAAACCTGCCGATCTGACGGATGATGATTATAAGGATTTCTACAGAGAATTACATCCTTTCAGCCAGCCTCCACTATTCTGGATCCACCTGAATATAGATTATCCATTCAATCTGACCGGGATTTTATATTTTCCGAAACTTACAAATAATTTTGAAGTTCAAAAAAATAAAATCCAATTGTACAGCAATCAGGTATTTATTACCGACGATGTGAAAGAAATCGTTCCTGAATTTCTTATGCTGTTACATGGTATTATCGATTCACCTGATATTCCTCTCAATGTGTCGCGGTCATACCTTCAGTCAGACGCCAATGTCAAAAAAATAAATACATATATTTCAAAGAAAGTAGCTGAAAAGCTTCAATCACTTTTTAATACTGACAGAAAATCATTTGAAGAAAAATGGAAAGAAACCAGCACTTTCGTTAAGTATGGTATGATCTCAGATGAAAAATTCAACGAAAAGGCAATATCATTTTCCCTTTTGAAAAATTTGGAGAATGAATACTTTACGCTGGAAGAGTATAAAGAAAAAGTCAAAAGTAATCAGACTGATAAACACAACAAGATTATTTATCTTTATTCAAATGATACTAAGGCGCAGCATAGTTATATAAAAGCAGCCAAAGATTACGGATATGATGTGCTGGAGATGGATACTATTATCGACAATCATTTCATGCAGCATATTGAGTACAAAGGCAACGAAGTGACTTTTGTAAGAGTGGATTCAGACACGCCCGACCAGTTGGTACAAAAAGAAGAAAACAGAGAGTCTGTACTTAGCCAGACAGAACAGGACAAGGTAAAAGATATATTTACGAATGCTATAAAAAACCTGGGCGGAGGGCACATCGAGTTGAAACCCTTATCACCAACTGACCATCCTGTGACTATTACCAAACCTGAGTTTATGCGTAGAATGAAAGAAATGCAGGCACTCCAGGGTATGGACATGAATATGTTTCCGGATAGTCATAATGTAGTGATCAACTCAAACCATCCGCTGGTGGCCGAAAAATTATTGAAAATGAAGAGCGAAGATAAAAAAGCAGACTTTGCCAACTACCTGCATGATCTTGCTTTACTCAATCAAAACATGCTCAGTGGCGAACATCTTTCTGCTTTTATAAGCAGAAGTCTTGAATTTATAAAATAGATACGGACTATGAGTTACTACCTATTTGAATTTCGATAGAATATCACTTAAGTATCTTTTTAGTAAAATTTTAAAAACCACTTTAACAGTTGTTGAAGTGGTTTTTTTTTAATACTTTTCTATTTTTTATTTCAAAGGAAAAAAACAATTTAACTTGTTGGGTGTTTGGTCAACTCTTTTAAAATATATTTGGCTTGAAAAGTGTAGGAATCATAGGGTCTGGATTTTCCAGCTTGGCAGCGGCAGCTTGTCTGGCCAAAGAAGGTTTTAGTGTGACTGTCTTTGAAAAAAACGCTGAACTTGGAGGAAGAGCAAGAAAATTTGAATCATCGGGATTTACCTTTGATATGGGTCCTTCATGGTATTGGATGCCTGAAGTATTTGAGCAATTTTACAACCATTTTGGTTATACTACATCTGATTTTTACAAACTTATTAGATTGGATCCATCCTACGAAGTGGTGTTTGGTCAGAACGACAGACTAACATTACCTGCATCTTATGAAGCATTGAGACAGGTATTCGAAAATATTGAATTTGGGAGTGCTGTGCTGCTTGACAAATTTTTGGCGGATGCCGAATATAAGTATAAAGTCGGTATGAGTGAATTTGTATGGAAACCTGGGCATTCTATAATGGAGTTTGCTGATGTCAGGGTTGTTCAAAGCCTCTTTAAATTGCAGATGCTTTCTTCCATCTCCAAACAGATTGATGCATTGTTTAAAAATGAAAAACTGCGAAATATCCTCAAATTTCCTGTATTGTTTCTTGGGGCAACACCAGAAGATACTCCAGCTCTTTACAGCCTTATGAATTATGCAGACCTTAAATTGGGTACATGGTATCCATCGGGAGGCATGTATGAAGTTATTGATGCATTTATTACAATATGTAAAAAATTCGGGGTTGTCTTCAAGACAAATGCGGCTATAAAATCTATAGGTTCAAGTGGAAATAAGGCTGAAACGCTGATTACTGATACAGAGACTTTTCCTTTTGATTACATCGTTTCAGGTGCTGATTATCACCATACAGACCAAATCATATTAGATGCTAAAGATAAAAATTACTCTAAAAAGTATTGGGACAACAGGGTAATGGCGCCCAGTTCGCTTTTATTTTACATAGGCTTGGATACTAAAATAAAAGGTTTGCACCATCATACATTGTTTTTTGATAAAGATTTTAAAAAACACGCACATGATATATATAAAAAACCCGCATGGCCTGACGAACCTCTTTTTTATATGTGTACCCCTTCAGTCACAGATCCATCAGTAGCTCCTCCGGACAAAGAAAATATATTTTTGCTAATGCCGCTTGCACCGGATATTGAAGATAATGATATTCTAAGAG
>JADKEB010000005.1:0-45000 GCA_016718205.1 Saprospiraceae bacterium | reverse complement strand
CGATAGTACAGGGTTTTGCATGCAAGACCCTGATAATGTCCCCAAGTAAGCTTCCAAGAAAACCCGCTAAGCTTCAGGTATACAGAGCCCGTACCGCAAACCGACACAGGTAGTCGAGGAGAGTATCCTAAGGCGCTCGAGTGAATCATGGCTAAGGAATTAGGCAAAATGGCCTCGTAACTTCGGGAGAAGAGGCGCTCCGTGTAAAAATGGAGCCGCAGTGAAAAGGCCCAGGCGACTGTTTAGCAAAAACACAGGACTCTGCGAAATCGTAAGATGAAGTATAGGGTCTGACACCTGCCCGGTGCTGGAAGGTTAAGGAAGGTGCTTAGCGCAAGCGAAGGTATTGACTGAAGCCCCAGTAAACGGCGGCCGTAACTATAACGGTCCTAAGGTAGCGAAATTCCTTGTCGGGTAAGTTCCGACCTGCACGAATGGTGTAACGATCTGGGCACTGTCTCAGCCATGAGCTCGGTGAAATTGAAGTATCGGTGAAGATGCCGGTTACCCGCAGTGGGACGAAAAGACCCCGTGCACCTTTACTATAGCTTCACATTGAGCTTGAGTATAAGATGTGTAGGATAGGTGGGAGACTATGAAGTTGTCACGCTAGTGGTGATGGAGTCGCCGTTGAAATACCACCCTTCTTATGCTTAGGTTCTAATCCCATGAAAGTGGGAGACATTGTGTGGTGGGTAGTTTGACTGGGGTGGTCGCCTCCAAAAGAGTAACGGAGGCTTGCAAAGGTTCCCTCAGCATGGTCGGTAATCATGCGAAGAGCGTATTAGTATAAGGGAGCTTGACTGGGAGACCGACGGGTCGATCAGGGACGAAAGTCGGCTAAAGTGATCCGGTGGTTCCGTATGGAAGGGCCATCGCTCAAAGGATAAAAGGTACGCCGGGGATAACAGGCTTATCCTACCCAAGAGCTCACATCGACGGGGAGGTTTGGCACCTCGATGTCGGCTCGTCACATCCTGGGGCTGGAGAAGGTCCCAAGGGTTGGGCTGTTCGCCCATTAAAGTGGCACGCGAGCTGGGTTCAGAACGTCGCAAGACAGTTCGGTCTCTATCTACTGTGGGCGTAGGAATATTGAGAAGATCTGACACTAGTACGAGAGGGCCCGTGTTGGACATACCTCCTGGTGTACCAGTTATGCCGCCAGGTGTACCGCTGGGTAGCTATGTATGGAACGGATAAGCGCTGAAAGCATCTAAGCGCGAAGCCAACTTCAAGATGAGTATTCCATTGTCGCAAGACTAAAAGGGTTGTTGCAGATGACGACGTTGATAGGCTACAGGTGGAAGTGCAGTGATGTATGGAGCCGAGTAGTACTAATTACCCGAATGCTTCCTTTTTTTTTACAAAAAGAGCAAAGATTTTTACGGACTGTGAATCGAAACTTTTTCTCCATACTGTCATTGAAAAGATAAAAAAAGAAATATAGGAAATCCTTATCTGGAGTGGAACATGGATAAGCGAGAGAAAAGCCTAAAGATATAGGTGGTTATAGCGAGGGTGTTCCACCTCTTCCCATTCCGAACAGAGAAGTTAAGCCGCTCAGCGCTGATGGTACTGCGAAAGTGGGAGAGTAGGTCGCCGCCTTTTTTTTATGAGAGCCGTGCAGCGAAAGTTGTACGGCTCTCTCCTTTTTAGACACATCATGTTTTAGAAATTATAGGGTTCCTTGATAATTATAAGTGTGATCCACAGCTATAAAATTACACCAATCATATCTGCAGTATATGATTAATGTACTCTTTTAAATATTCAATATAAAATATTGAATATCAGTTAATTAAAGGATAATAGGATAATAAGTCAAAATTAAATCTGACAACTAAATGTGGATAACGTTTACCAAAATTCTATGATAAAATTTGGATTTTAACGTTTTACTATACCAAGGATGTGGCAATCTATGTTATACACCACTTTTGAAACATTACTTTCATAATCCTGTAAAAAATGATGGTGTGTTAAATATTGATTTACCTGCTCTAATACTTCATCCACAGATATCAATTGCATACATTTATTATCACCCTTGCATGGTGGATGAATGAATTCGTGGACACAAGGGCTACAATACACTTTTTTATAAATAGTCCTTATATTTGGTAATTGTGTACTATAATGATCCGGTGAGCATGGCCCAAAAAGACAAATGATTGGTGATTGACAACTAAAAGCTATATGCATCGGGCCAGTATCATTGCTTATCATCAATGTAGCTTTTTTTATCAAAGTGATGAGCTGGTCCATGGTTGTTTTGCCTGCCAAACTCAATACATTAGGCAGATTGACAGCGTTACATATTTGGTCTGTTTGAAGAACTTCAGATTTTGAACCGATTAGATAAATATTCAAATCTGAATATATTGTAGCTACTTGTTGGATGAGGAGAATAAAGTGTAATGCAGGCCATCGTCTCTCCACTCTCAGATCTGAAGCATTGGGATTGATAATCAAGTAAGGTGTCTCAGTGTCAATAGGCAATGGAATATTATTTTCAACCAATGACTGACTCAAATCTATTAATGAAATCTCATCAGTTTCAATCCCAAGCAAAGAGGCAAATTGTAAATAAATTTTTGAAATGGGTGTTTGGACATTAAAAAACATCATATGAGTGTAAATACCAAGGCGGTATTCACTACCTGTAAGGTAATACCCAAAACGATTATTGGCTAATGAAAAAGCAGTCATTACAGTACTGAAATTTGAGTATATCTCAAGATCGATATATACCTGTGGTCTGAATCTAAGAATTTTCCACCAGGTTTTTGCAAATGAAAAGATGAGTTTTATAAAAGATTGATCATCTAATAATACATATTCGTCCAGAATTTCAATCTTTTCTAACAATGCTTTATTGGAAGCAGTACTCAAATATATAATTTTTGCATTTGGGTATTTAGATCTTAAGGCAGCAATCAAAGGGGTGCTTTGTAAAATACTTCCTAATCCTTTGAATTTACAGATCAAAATTCTCTCAAAATCTTTATCCAATGAATGATCAGGCCGAAGTAATTGACCGACAAATCTTACTAAAAGATTGAGACCAATAGCAAAGGGTTTGACTAAAAGTTTATCAACGAAGATTTGATGTTGTGTTTTCATAATCTCATATCTCTGAAAAACTCAATGTTACAATCGATATTATCAGGCAAGCCTTCTAAAATCAAGACCGAACACCCTTCTTTATGCCACAAAAAGTGATTGGTCAGTCGTAGCATATAAACATTTGAGCCTGGCCTGGCACGAAAGATAAAAGAACCAATTGTGCTCCCATTCTCCTTGCTTTCATGCAATTTTATTTGACGATCACCCATATCCTTATCAAAGGTAAGTCTGGCGTAGATACTATTTTCATGCTGCACATTTTCCGGGATATCTATTGAATATGTATGATCTTCTGAATGAAATTTTGCCAGAGATTTACTTATTAGCTTTAAATAATCCTTTGGATACGTCTTATAATAATCACTGACAAGATGAGCAGCATTTCTATAATCAATTTCAAGGGGCAATTTATAGGAAGTATCCAAAGTAACGCTTGCGTCGGAGTCCAAAGATGACTTAAAACTTTTGGTGGTCCATATAGCCTTGTGATTGATGACAGTATATGGTTCGTAATGTTGATAGATAAATTCTGCGATGAGATATTGTCTCATATTATTAGGTACATCGTCTGTTTGATCTCCCCATCCTCTTGGGATATTTTGATATATGACTATGGGAACAAGAGATGTATCAATTTTATTCAGTTGGGACAATTGTTGGAAATCAGTTACGGTGTTTTGCAGAGATTGACAAAAATAGGATGGAACGCTTCGCTGACAGTAATAATACAACATAGGATTATTGGAAAAGTCAAAAAAAGTTTGTTCTTCTGAAAGATTTTCATCCATAAATGTTTTAATATTTTCATAGTAGTTTGCACTAAATATCGTGTCTTTGATAATACCTTTTTTCTGGCTAAAAAGTTGATTGTTGGATTCTCGCTTCATAAATATGGATTCCATGCTATTTTGAAGTGGAATTTTAGCATTTAAATGGAATACTTTAACTAACAGGATCAATAAAAACCCACCTCCAAATAGTACATAAAACATTAATTCTTTTTTCCATTTTTGTTGACTAAAGGCGATAATGTGAAGTAAAAGCCCCAGATAAAAGGTAGAAGTCAGCATATGGTCATACTCCATAAAAAAATTATGTCTTACTAGACCCCGCTGAAAATTTGCTATAAAAATTAGATGAAAAAATAACGAACAGAGTAACAAATAATATTTTTGGCTTTCAAGGTTTCTATCAATATATCTTAGTGAGTATCCAATTGTCAATATCGAAATGAATGCACAAAAAGGAACGATAATGTGGATGACATAAAACAAATGGTTGAATTGTTGCGCCTGAGATGAGGTGCCATGTGCCTGATTGCTTGTAATGTATGACAAAGCATTATGCAAATGATCCCAAACATAGCTACCGGAACGCAATTGGACTGCAATGATAAAACCAAGGCAAACTATACCTGCAAAAATGCCAATCGCTTTTATGAATGGGATGATATGAAATTTTTGGACGGAAGTCATAAATGCCATAATAAGAAACACAGGTGAAGCGATCAGAAAAGCAGCACCCGTATCCAATCTCCAGCATATAAGTAAAACAAGGATACTAAACCAATTCAGGTAAGTGAAAACAGTTTGCTTGATGATCAATCTATGGAGAGCATAAAATCCAAGTATACACCAAAAATAGTCTCTTCCAAAGAAGTACCTTGAATAAGGAAAAAATACAACAAAAAGCAATGCCAGGAGAGGATTTTTAAATAATTTATTCAAAAATAAATACACCAGAATATAAAATAAAAATTCGTACAAAAAATGGTATGTATGAAAATCCAAAGAGCCCTCATAACCAAAAAATAAGTGATAAATGTATCCATAAAACTGCTCTGAAATCATATGAGAAGACATAAAATCGAGGAGTGGTATTTCTCCGTCTTTAACAACTCTCATATGAGGAATAGCAGGATTTGCCAATTCAAAAGTATCGGTAATTTGCTCAGCGAATGGAATGTAAAGGGCACTTAATAATATGACAATCATTGTAGTAAATGACAGTAAGGACAAGGAAGAGAGTTGGTTTTTCTTCGAAAACCTGTCTATTACTCCCGGAAAAATTAAATATATTAAAATAAAAAAACTTAGCCCTGTAAAATAAATCAGTGAATAATAGTAATGGGGTGAAGTATAAAAATTACTGCTATACACCTCAAATAAGATGATGTTAAAATAAGTTGCGGCACATAAAATAACTACTAAAGCATTACCTATATTCTTATCGAATTTTTTGAAATATAAAACTGCTGATAATGATAGGATTATTAAAACAATAAAAAACAAAAAGGCAAATTGAACATTTAAAATATGGGAATTGATGCCAAAATATTTTAATTGATAGGTAATCAAAAAAGATGAAAGTAAAATTTTTTCATCCCAATTAGCTTCTGCAAGGATAGGGTATGCTTTATCAAAACTTTGACTAACGGGCAGCATCCGGGCAAAATAAAATAAAAGAATTACTACAATTACGCCCAGCGTTTCAAGACAAGTGGTATGAGATACATGGCAGTATAATGAAACCAGACCTACAAAACTCAGGTAAGCAATTTTATTAATGGTACCCGCTTTTACATTGGAATCAATACTAAACCACCGAGTAAGAACAAACCAGATGGAAGCAGTAAAAAATCCACCAACTAAAACTATTCTATACATCAAGGAAGCTCTGGCCCCAATATCTACACCATCCTTAGTTGCCTGGCTATAAATAACTTGTGATAGATGCTCCAGGGTAAATGAAGTGTCATGAAAGAATAGATAACAAATCGAACTCCCAAAAAATAATGCAGGCAAAAACGCATATATGTGAGAAAATTTCGACTTGTTCATAAGTTTCAAATACATGAATTTTGAAATACTTATCAAATCTAATCAAAACTAAAAATATGGGAGCTATTGTCGCTAAAAAATGATACAATTATCTTTATACTGCTCCAAACATTTTTTAAATAGTATATTCAAACACTTTTTTTCACTATATATATTAGAGTATGTTTACATTTTTATGTTAGAGCGAAAGTGAGAGAATTTAATTTTGGACAAGATGACTGAATGGTCTCGTCTATGACGAGAATTGAGTAAAATACTTTACTCAATAAAGAAGGAACTGCGAAAGCCACCCATCCAATCAAATGTCAATAGCGTGGGTCGTCTCAAGCATAGCTTGACAGTCTCTTCATGGAATGAGGGTAGCAGGCTTGATTGGTTCCTTTCATTAAATCGTGATTTCTATCACGATTTTGCTTCGCATCATTCTGTCAGGCTCGCAGCGAATACTGCATTTAAAGGTTTTTTTTTGGGCGGGGGGGTTTTTTTTTTAGGTTTTTTTGTGGGGGGGGGGGGGGGGGGGGGGGGAGTTTTTGGGGGGGCTTGGGGGGGGGGGGAAAAAAAATTGGTGTTTTTTGGGGGGGGGGGAAGAAGGGGAAACCCCCGCTTCCGGTCAAGACGATTTTTTAAAATAAATGTCTTGATCGGCACAGAAACGTCCCGAAAGCTCAAGCATAGCTTGACGCGGTACATTGAAATATATAACGCTGGCCAGCCTGTCGGCTAAGCAGGCCTGCCTTGCCGACAGGCTGGCTAAAATTAAATTGGCCACTTGGAGCCAAATGATAAAAGTTTAAACATACTTCTTAAGACAATACTAATATCAACTATAGTCAAAATAGTTTTAAGTGCTAAAATTTTAATCTTAATTCTATGATAGAAGAAGGAATAAGGAATTAAACAACCACCTGCTTAGCAGGTGGTTGTAATTTAAAATTAGTGGTATATCCAACATCGTTTTTCAATCCTTTGGTTCGTTGTTGTTGAACAAATCAAACCCATCTAAAATGTCTTTTATCTGCCCTTCCAATATATGATATCTATATTTTGATGTCCGAACTAAATGATAACCAAACATATTTTATGTAACATATACCAATACTAGACCTGCTTAAAAATTATAAGTCTATTCTGACTGCTGCATAAATATATCTACCTCCAAAACCAAACTGGGTAACATTACGGCTGTATTTAAATCTTCCGTCCGATGTATTTCCTTGATTTTGAATTTTGTCAGGATAGACATCTGTAATGTTATTGGCACCCAAGGTAAAAGTAATTTTATCCATAAACTTGTATCTTATAAAGATAAGTCTAATACCGTTTTTGGCGTTTGGATTTCATCAAGTTCTGGTTTTGCGGCGTCCTAGATTTCTACCTGGCCAAAATTAGTGGCTCTAAGGTTGGCGTTGAAAGCCTTCAATTTGTAGTTAAGACCTAAAGAGATTTTTTGTCTTGGTTGTCCTACTACAATTCTAGACTCTTCGATTCTGCTAAAGAAAGTTTTTCCGAAAGCATCCTGAGGTAGCTTATCGGTAGTCTTAGGTGTTCCTATTATTTCTGGCTTATAGAAGTTGGCACCTGCAGTAATGTCCAACATACCTTTACCAATCTTTTGACTGCTGGCAAGAACTATGTCTATACCTCTTGTTCTGGTGTCGATAGCATTGGTAAAGAAGGCTACACTGGTCACATCAGGAGGTATGTTTCCTGCAGTAAGTAGATTGTCAACAATACCACCGGCGGTTCTTGCTATGTTTCCTGTGAGTACTACTCTGTTTTTGATATCTATCTGGTATGCATCTACTGTTAGCGTAAGTGCGTTTGAAATTTTTGAAGTCACTCCCAAACTGATATTGGTTGAACTCTCAGCTCCTAAAGAAGGAATTCCTAATGCCTTTGCAATTTCACTATCATTTCTGAAAGTGCCTACGTTTCTTGGTACAGTTTGTCCACCAGCAACGATAAAACTGGGTACTGGTATTACTAAAATATCTCTGATGAATAGATGGAGCCCTGAATCCATTGCTCAATGCATATAGTTCTTCCATGAGTTCTGTATGTGGCAGTTCATTTTCAGCTAAGATCATTAATAAATTCTCCCTGATGAAATTGTATTTTACCAGAGCAATTTTTTTATTTGTCTTTCCTTCCAATGGATGTAAGGTTTGAATGACTTCTTGCTTCATGTTAGGTACAATTTTTTAATTTCTATGCCATTGGCGTACAAAGCTCAATCAAAAAGCCATCCAGGTCTCTGACATATGAAACCACTTGTCCCCAAGGTTTTGACATTGGATTTTCTACAATAACTGCACCTGCATCTACTGCTGATCTTACTGTGGCTTCTACATCCTCTGTAGTAAAAACGATCTCTATCCCAAATGGTTTGTTTTCCGACCTACTTTCAATAAATCCGTCTTTGAGATTGGAATTGGCCAATGTCGTGGAGGCAAAAGATAGCGTTGTTTGACCACATAAAAGTTCTCCGTAATCATTTTCTGGTGTTACAAATTTTCTGGAAAAACCAAATGCTTTTTCGTAAAATTCGATGGATTTTTCCACGTTTTTCACGTAAAGTATGGTGCATGCAAATTGTATCATTTATTATAATTTTTGTAAAGATATATAAAAAAAGGTGTTCTCAATTTTGTTTCAGAACACCTTTTTCGTTTGGTGGTTGGGGCTGAAGAAAGACTTTCTCGGCGGGACATCTGCATTAGAGTCATCTCACCTATTGGGTGTGTTTATTGTATCTTAAAAGTGACGGTTTTTGTACCTACATTGCCTTCTTTATCGGTGGCGGTGATGGTGACATTTGCATTACCTACCGTGGCAGTAGCCGGAATAGGTAAAGTAATATTTGCCAATACATGACTGGTTTTTGAATCAAAGGTAGTGATTTTAACACCTGATGCATTGATTTCTGATAGTTCGGTGTCGTCAGTAACTGTTCCGACAATAGGATAAGATTGACCTCTCAACAACGTGGCTCCTTCCGCAGGTGAAGTGATGGTGATCATGGGCGCATTATCGTCTTTGCTGCATGAAACAGTCAAAAAGGAAATGGCCAGAATTAAGATGAGTACTTTAAGATTTTGCATATTATTTTTGTTATTTTTATTTAATTAATGATAAACTGTGATGTTGAATTTGTAACTATTTTACAGATTTTTATAAAAATTTGTTTATAACTTCTGCGACCTGTCATTTCCTATATGATTAACCTACTCACTCTAATTTACAATTCTCTTAATAGGGCAAACATCAAAATAGACAACGAGATTTAGGAAAGAATTGTTGCCACAGTTTAAAAAAAAGAAGCCTAAAACCGGATAGTTTGTGTGGAAGTCCTGTGAAGTATCTTCCAATTCCCATTAAAAAAATACTATAAGGTAAGTAGACAGTTTATTTGCATTTAAAATTTTCATTGCCCTTTATTCAGAATTCCATCTTCGCAAAGCACCATCATGATATCAGGTTTGATACCAAATCTATCTTCATATTTTTTTTCTATATCCGAAACAGTATTGTAATCGAGAATGCCGGTGGTCAGATTTATTGTACATCCTCCAAAGCCACCTCCCATCATTCTGGCTCCCAGAAAATCATCGTGATCCAAAGTGAAATTTACCAGCCAATCCAATTCTTCACAGCTTACATCATACATCTGAGACAATCCGTCATGCGAAGCATAAAGCAACTCTCCGAGTTGGGCAAAGTTTTTCAACCTGATGGCCTCGACAGCGTCCAAAACCCGTTGATTTTCCTGGAT
The DNA here is from genome assembly GCA_016718205.1 of Saprospiraceae bacterium. Lineage (GTDB taxonomy): Bacteria > Bacteroidota > Bacteroidia > Chitinophagales > Saprospiraceae > OLB9. The sequence goes on along the minus strand of JADKEB010000005.1, from coordinate 35,262 downwards.
AACAAAACTTGCCCTATTGAATAGTGTATCCGGCAGGAGTTTTTCTATTTTGTATAGCTCATCAACCCTAAGATCTCTCAGCGCCATCACGGGCCTGTAGTGTTGCTGGAGCAATGATACTGCTTCTTCGCATTGAGCTCTCCTATTGTTGTAGTCGGTATGTACCAGATTGTGTTTTACCCGGGTATTGATCAGGTAAAGCTGATGTTGTCCGAGGTCCAGGTCTATAAAACTGTGACTATTGGTACTGCAGTCCAACAATATAGCTTTGTTCTTCACACCGTTGACGATAGTGTATTGATCCATTATCCCTCCTCTTACCCCTGAGCCTCTTTCTGCAGTAATGGCAGTATTTACAATTTCTTCCGAGCCTAGGCCAAGGTCATGAAGAAGATCGAGAACCCTTACAAATCCACACGTAATGGCTGATGATGAAGATATTCCCGCACCTATGGGCAAGTCTCCTCCAAATACAATATCCGCTCCCTTAATGGTATGACCGGACATGGCCTGAAGTACCTGCATAAAAAATCTGTCCCAGCCAAAAACGGGATTAGAAGGTCTGTGCAGATCGATGACTGTTTGTTCGCCGGTATCTCTTGCTATGATACTCAACTTATCAGATGTATTGCGTCTGGCATAAAACCACACCCCGTGATTGATAGCAAATGGCAATACAAAACCATCGTTGTAATCTGTATGTTCGCCAATAATATTTGCTCTTCCTGGTGCAAACACTGAAACATCAGGAATACCAAATGTATCTTTAAATGTTGTATAAATGGCCTCTTTATCCATAATGATTGAAAATATTTATGTCCTGAGTTTCAATGATAAAAGTTTAAACATACTCTTAGATTAAGTCTAAGCAAATGATTGCATCTCCACAAATTTTTTGTAAGGTCCTTCTAATTGAAGTAGTTCGTGGTGTTTTCCGGATTGCACAATAGCACCGTTTTCCAATACCAATATAATATCAGCCTGTTGTATTGTAGTCAATCTGTGCGCTACTACAAAAGAAGTCCTGTTTTTCATCAATTTATGTAATGCATCCTGTACCAGTCTTTCAGATTCAGAATCCAGGGCTGATGTTGCTTCATCCAGAATCAAAATAGGAGGATTGCGGAGTACAGCTCTGGCAATAGTGAGTCTTTGTCTTTGTCCCCCTGATAATTTAAGGCCTCTGTCTCCGATACTTGTATTGTAGCCTTCAGGCAGTACTTCTATAAATTCATGTGCATTGGCTATAATAGCTGCCTGCTTGATTTCCTCTGCGGTGTAGTTGCCTCCGAATGAAATATTACGGGCTATAGTATCGTGAAACAGTATGGCATCCTGAGTGACTATGCCAAACAATTCTCTTAGTTTGGTAACCGAAATATCCCTTATATCGATATTATCTATTTTTATGCTGCCTTCTGTCACATCATAAAATCTGGGCAATAGATCAACAAATGTCGATTTGCCGGCACCTGACGATCCTACTAATGCTACTATTTGTCCTTTTGCAATATTTACCGACACATGATTCAGCACATTGTAAGTATTGTCTTTATATCTGAAGCTCACATTTTCAAAGATGATGGAGTCGTTGATAGTGTTTTTTTGTATTGCGTCCGGTTTTGAAATGATCTCATTTTGAGTCTCTACTATCCTTTCAATCCTGTCTAAAGCAGCCAATCCCTTCTGAATGCTCACATAAGCGGATGCTAATGATTTAGCGGGTTCGATCACCTGATAAAATGCTAAAACAAAGGCAAAAAAGGTATCTGGTTGCAATTCATTTTTAAACACGAGATGTGAGCCATACCACAGCAAAACAGCTACAACACTTACACCCAAAAACTCAGAAGCCGGTGATGCGGAATCTCTTCTATTGACAACTTTAGTAAGCAGATTCCTGAATGAGATATTTTCTTTTTCAAATTTTGCTTTTTGGTAATCTTCAGCATTAAATCCCTTGATGACTCTCAGACCTCCAATGGTCTCCTCAAGGTGCGATGAGAGATTGGCTACCATTTCCTGAACTTCTCCTGATTCTTTTTTTAAAGTACTTACGATCTTCCCTATGATAAGTCCTGCTATGATGACCAGAATAAATACAAACAACGTCAATCCGGCATTGATGTAGATCATCAGAAAAACACTGCCTACAATGATGAACGGTGATTTAAATATGGCTTCTATGACATTTAGAATAGACCATTCTACTTCCTGAACATCGAGTGTCATGGATGACATCAGTGCTCCTTTTCGCTCATTGCTGTAAAAGCTGAGCGGCAACTCAAGAAATTTGTTGAACATCTGTTTTCGAAGGTCGTAAATGATCCCAAATCTCAATGGAGCCATAAAATACAAGGAACTATATCTGAATAGATTTTTCAAAAAAATAACTATTACAATGCTCAGGCATACCCATAATAATACTTCTTCTTTCCCGAATTTAAGAATCAAATCTGACATATAGTATTTGAGCCATTCGCTGAAATCCCTTCCCGACGGCATGACAGGCTGTGCAGGTACTCTGTCAAAAAGGATACTGAAAAATGGTATGAGTAAAGGTACACTTACGACTGTAAATACAGAAAGCAGGATGTTTGAGATAATACTGAGGATAAAACTTTTTTTATAATGCTTTATCCGGGATAGCAATCGCCATAATCCCTCCATAACAGGTGGAATTTTAATTAATTATTCGATACAATCATCTATTGAGAATGTGTTCATAAATCCAGTATTAAAATCACCGGATTTAAATTTTTCATTTTTCATAATGCACTTATGAAACGGAACTGTTGTTTTTATACCTTCGATGACAAACTCATCCAGTGCTCTTTGCATCTTTTTGATACACTCGTCTCTTGTTTGAGCCTTACAAATCAGCTTGGCTATCATAGAGTCATAATATGGTGGAACTGTATATCCTGCATACACATGTGTATCCACTCTTACACCGTGGCCTTTAGGGCTGTGAAATGAGTTGATTTTGCCGGGTGAAGGTCTGAATCCATTAAACACATCTTCAGCATTGATCCTGCATTCCATAGCATGCATCTTTGGATAATAGTTTTTGCCCGAAATAGGAATTCCTGCAGCTACTTTTATCTGTTCTTTGATCAGATCATGGTCTATGACTTCTTCTGTCACCGGATGCTCTACCTGAATTCTTGTATTCATCTCCATAAAGTAAAAGTTTCTGTATTTGTCAACCAGAAACTCAATGGTTCCTACACCCTCATAATTGATAGACTTACCAGCTTTGACTGCTGCGTCTCCCATTTTTTCTCTCAGTTCAGGAGTCATGAAGGGAGACGGAGATTCTTCTATAAGTTTTTGATGCCTTCTTTGTATAGAACAATCCCTTTCTGACAGATGTATCACATTGCCAAACTGATCTCCTATGATCTGAAATTCGATATGGCGGGGTTCTTCTACATATTTTTCTACATAGATTCCATCATTTGTAAAGGATGCTTTTGCTTCTTTTCTTGCACTATCCCATGCGGCTTCAAATTCATCATCTTTTGTAACTATACGCATTCCTTTTCCGCCACCACCTGCAGTAGCTTTCAGGATGACCGGGTAGCCTATTTGATTTGCAATTTTTATACCTTGTTTTACATCTTTGAGCAATCCTTCTGAGCCTGGAACTACAGGAACTCCGGCTTTTATCATTGTTTCTTTAGCTGTAACTTTATCACCCATTTTGTTGATCATCTCAGGAGTGGGACCAATGAACTTAACTCCTGACTGCCTGCATATTTCAGAAAAGTTGGCATTTTCAGAAAGAAATCCATAACCAGGATGTACACCATCGGCATTAGTGATCTCTACTGCTGCCATGATACGCGGGATATTGAGATATGATTCTGATGAAGGAGGAGGGCCTATACATACAGCTTCATCTGCAAATCTGACATGAAGACTGTCTGCGTCTGCCTTAGAATATATAGCCACAGTTTTTATACCCATCTCTTTACAGGTACGAATGACCCTGAGAGCAATTTCACCTCGGTTTGCAATTAAAATTTTATTGAACATGTGGTACGTAAATTTTGGTATTTTGGAAAAAAAACGAATGCTATAATTCAACTAAATATAGGACCTGATCATATTCAACAGGTGAAGCATCTTCTACCAATACTTTTACTATTGTTCCGCTGACATCACTTTCAATTTCATTGAAAAGCTTCATAGCCTCAATGATACACACCACATCTCCTTGTTTGACAGTATCTCCGACCTTCACAAAAAGTGGCTTATCCGGTCCCGGTGACCTGTAGAATGTACCAACTATGGGGGACTTTATTTCTACAATATTCTTAGATGCTACCGCAGGTTGTGGTGCAGGTGCAACATCTTCAGCCTTGGCACTTGATGTCTGTGTTATCATTTGTGGTGATGGTATGGATACCGAAGGTGTAACGGCCGGAGCTGCCACCACCGTTGGAGTACCTTTATGATACTTTTCAGTCCTTATGAGGATTTCAAAATCTTTTTCCTTCATTTTGAATTCTGAAAGATTGGACTTGTTCATAAGCTTTATAAGCTCCTGGATTTCATTGAAATTCATAACATTTTGGTTTTTAATGGTTTATGATTTGACTCTTTCAAGATATGCGCCTGTACGCGTATCAATTTTAATTTTATCACCCTGATTGATAAAAATCGGCACTTTCACTTCAGCACCAGTCTCTACAGTAGCGGGTTTAGTCACATTTGTGGCTGTATCTCCTCTTACTCCAGGTTCAGTGTAAGTTATCTCTAATGTAATATGGGATGGCATTTCGGCCGTCAATGGTATATTTTTCTCCGCATGAAATAAGATCTCTATTTCACTTCCTTCTTTCAGAAAATCTGGCCTCTCCAGCATGGCAGCATTCAATGAAACCTGATCATATGTTTCATTGTCCATAAAGTTGTATCCACTTTCGTCATTATACAGATACTGAAATTTCCTTCTTTCTACTCTTACGTCGTCGATTTTATGACCGGCCGGAAAAGTGTTTTCCACTACTCTGCCGGTTGTGAGACTTTTGAGTTTTGTGCGCACGAATGCATTTCCTTTTCCGGGTTTTACATGAAGAAACTCTACTATCGTGTATATGTCTCCATTGTAATTCAAACAAAGGCCGTTTCGTATATCAGATGTACTTGCCATAAATTTATTTAATCATTAAAAATTTTGCAAAATTAACGTTTTATTTAGAATTGTAATGCCATTTTAATAAAGTACTTCCCCAGGTAAATCCTCCACCAAAAGCTGTCAACATGATATTATCACCTTTTTTAAGTTTGGTCTCATAATCCCATAAACACAGTGGTAAAGTACCAGCGGTGGTGTTGCCATATTTTTCAATATTGACCATAACTTTTTCTCTTGGTATGTCGAGCATGTCTCCCACGGAGTTTATAATACGCATATTGGCCTGATGGGGTACTAACCAATCTATTTGGTCGACCGTCATTTCATTTCTTTCCAGTACTTGATTGACGGTGTTGACCATACCGGTTACAGCTGCTTTGAATACAGGCTTACCGTCCTGATAAATAAAATGCTCCCGGCTTGATACAGTTTCTTCGGAAGGTGGCTTTAACGAGCCTCCAGCTTTCATATGTAAAAATTCCCGACCTGCTCCATCCGACTTTAATACAGAATCAATGACTCCTGTACCCTCATCTGATGGCTCCAACAAAACACCACCTGCGCCATCTCCAAAAATGATACACGTAGTCCTGTCAGTATAGTCCACAATAGTTGACATTTTATCTGCACCGATGATGATGACTTTTTTGTACATACCTGATTCTATAAACTTTGCCCCGGTCGTAAGTGCATATAGAAAACCTGAACAGGCTGCATTGATATCATATCCAAAAGCATTTTTTGCACCTGATTTGTTCAGAATGGTATTTGCAGTATCCGGAAAAATAGTATCAGGTGTCACTGTCGCACAGATCAGCATTTCGATTTCTTCCGGTTTTGTTTTTGTCTTTTTCAAAAGCAAGTTGACCACTTCCACTCCCATATCTGAAGTCGCTTTGCCTGGAGTACGAAGGATTCTTCTTTCTTTGATACCGGTTCTTGTGTAGATCCATTCATCAGAAGTGTCTACCATTTTTTCCAAATCAGCATTAGACAAAATATCTTCCGGCACATATCCGGCAACCCCTGTAATAGCAGCTCGAATTTTTGACATCTCAATTGGATTTTTACAGATTTTTGAAAAGCGGCACAAGATAGACAGTATTTTCCAAAACAAGGTATAAAAATTTATTCAGGAGTCCCAAAATTGAAATATATTATAAATATAATTTACTTATAATAAACTGTATATTAGCTTAATATGAATTTAAATATTTTGATTCTTTAGTCATCAGTGTATCCAATAATATTTTTGGTACAAGATTTGATACTGTTTAGATACTGATTTACATGTATTTACAAAATATGTTTTATTGTAATTTATGATAATTCATCTTTTAATATCAAAATCCAATTTATAAAATGAAATCAATATTCATTATTCCTGCATTTTTAATGATGCTTTTTAATACAACTTTATCAAAGGCGGCTTTGCCGGTACGGGAGGGTGCTGCTGAATTAATAGGTGAAGCCAGAATAAGAGCGGCTGCAGAAGGTAGATTACTTTTTGCTGATTTTAATGCTGTCTGGTGTAGTCCCTGCCAGTGGATGGACAAAAACACATACTCCAATCAGACAGTGACAGATATGCTGGATCAGAATTATATAAGGGTGAAAATAGATATAGATCAGGTGGAAGGCTTTAAGCTCAAAAAAGACTATGATATAAAATACTTGCCCACTATCCTCATATTCAATTCTGATGGAAAGCTTGTGGATCGCATAGAAGAAACACTATCTCCATTAAAAATGACTGAAATTCTTACAAAACATAATACCTTAATCAATAAAACCATCATCAGGCACGACTTAAATTCGGCTCCTTCATTGATATACTCTGATAAATTTATTTCAGAGAGTATGCACAAAATGTCTGATGACTATAAAAAACATTTTTTGGTAAAACAAACATCCAAAATGTTCAGGGTGCAGGTGGGCGTGTTTTCTTCTTATCAAAAAGCAGAACAAATGGTCAAAACATTGACTGATCTGACGGATGATCCGATAAGTGTCGTAAGTGAATATACAGATGGAATTCCGATATTTAAAGTCAGATTGGGTCAATTTGATACTCCGGAAGAGGCGGGAGATTATAAAACTAAACTTTTGGCAGAACATAACCTGATAGGTATAGTTAATTGATCAAAAAAATTTACCCCTTATTTATGACAGCTACCCTGATCAAAAACATAGGTAAAATCTATGGTATCCATGATAAGCAGTTCCTGAAAGGGTCGGCTATGTCATTTTCAGGCATAATCGAAAACGGGTACATCGTCATAGAAAATGATAAGATTTCCTCATTCGGGCCTATGGATCAGGCTCCTGAAAATGTCGGGAACGTGATCGATGCAGATGGTGGTCTGGTGATGCCGGCATGGTGCGATAGTCATACACATATCGTGTATGCAGCCTCACGTGAAGGCGAATATACTTTGCGCCTGAAAGGGGCAACATATGAAGAAATTGCTGCAAATGGCGGAGGCATATTAAATTCTGCCAAAAGATTGCAGCAAACTTCAGAAGATGATCTGTTTGATTCGGCTTCCTTGAGGCTCAATGAAATCATGGCTTCTGGCACAGGTGCTATCGAAATAAAAAGCGGATACGGACTCACCACCGAAGACGAGCTAAAAATGCTTCGCGTCATAAGGAAGCTTAAAGAAAATAGTCCCGCAGTCATTAAAGCCACATTTCTGGGCGCACACGCCATACCTGCAGCGTATCAGGACAACAGAAATAAATATATCGATTTGATCATCAATAAGATGATACCAAAAGTAGCCGGCGAAGGCTTGGCAGATTACTGTGATGTGTTTTGTGACAAAGGTTTTTTTACCACTGCAGAAACAGACATTATCCTGAAGTCAGCATCAAAATATGGACTAAAAGCAAAAATACATGCCAATGAACTCGCTAACTCTGGTGGTGTACAGATTGGCATCAAAAACAAGGCCATTTCTGTTGATCACCTGGAGCGAATCGGAGATGAAGAAATCAATGCACTTTTGAGCTCAAATACTATTCCTACAGTTTTGCCATCATGTTCATTTTTTCTCAATATTCCTTTTGCACCTGCCAGAATGATGATAGACAGCGGTCTGGGTATCGCTTTAGCAACAGACTTTAATCCGGGCTCAAGCCCATCCGGCAACATCCCCTTACTGATGGCACTCGCTTGCAATCATATGAGACTCACTCCGCAAGAAACATTTCATGGCGTCACTATCAATGGGGCTGCGGCAATGGAAATCAGTCATAGCTTAGGCAGTATTTTCCCGGGCAAAATAGCTAATCTAATTATTACAAAAAAAAATACCATCGCTTGATTATTTTATCTATGCCTTTGGAACCAATCATATATCCAAGGTAATATTAAATGGAAAACTCCATCACTCAATCTGAAAGACCATGTGTGTAGATCAGATTTTTTAAATATAATTTAAAGATTATACTAACTTTGTTTTCCTTTTCTCTAATAAGTGATTGAATCTCATGATTGATTTTAGCAGGTATCATAGTTTATTTACAGATTATCTTCAACAGCATCCTTTAGTCAAGGCACCCAACACCCTATATGAACCTGCTGACTACATATTATCACTTGGCGGCAAAAGGTTGAGGCCCGTATTTGCTTTGATGGGAAGTGATTTGTACAGTCAAAACGCAGCAAGTGCTCTGAAAGTAGCTATGGCTTTAGAAGTATTTCACAATTTTACTTTGGTACATGACGATATCATGGATCAGTCAGACATCAGAAGGGGAAAACCCACTGTGCATAAAAAATACAGTATAAATACAGCTATACTTTCCGGTGATGTAATGTTGATTAAATCCTATGAATATCTGCTCGATCATAGTGACCCGACTTTAGTGATATCTTTGCTCACTGAATTCAATAAAATGGCTGTAGAAGTCTGTGAAGGTCAGCAATATGATGTGGATTTTGAAAATCGCGATGATGTTACTATTCAGCAATATTTACACATGATCACATTAAAAACAGCTGTACTCCTTGCCTGTTCGCTAAAAATGGGAGCTTTGGTCGGCGGTGCTTCCGAAAGTGACTGTGCACACTTGTATGAATTTGCCAAGAATTACGGTATAGCTTTCCAGCTTCAGGATGATTATCTGGATACATTTGGCCATGCTGATGAAGTCGGAAAGATGATAGGAGGCGACATTGTCAAAAATAAAAAAACATATCTTTATCTCAAAGCACTTGAGCTGTGTGATGATCAACAACAGAAAACGCTTAGACACTTATATTCTGAACTAAATGTAACTATCTCCAGTGATGAAAAAATTGCTACCGTAACACAAATATTCAGAAAAACACATGTTGAAGAATACAACAAACAATTGATCGAGGTGTACAGAGATCTTGCATATTCACATCTGAATGCATGTAAGATAGATAAAAATAGCAAAAAATCAGATAGAAGAATATATGAATGATCTTTTGTTTAGAAAGTATTAAATAGAGTATAAATTACTGTTTGTTTCCTATTAGTGCTCACTTTCAAATTAATATTTTACATTTGTAATAAAAAAGAAGTATAAATATGAAAATCAGAATTCTTTTATTTTTCTGCTTCATCCTAGCAGTAGTACAACAAATATCCGCTATCGAATTAAATAGTAGGTCATGTTCTTTAAGCCCACCCATTTTTTGATACCAAAATAAATCTGAAAAGATCTGATAGACCAACTGGTCTTGTCACCATCAAAGCGGTGCTAGTCATCTGTGATCATTATGAAAATCCAGACAACAACAAAATTGCTCAAAGTCTTAGAGTTGACTTAGCCACATTAAACCAGATGTTGGATATTATTAAAGATAGAAAGATCGTTAATGTGGAGAAAACTGTTCTTCAGGGTACAAAAGCAACAAAGGTTAACATTGTTAATACACTCAAAGCTTTGCAAAACGGAAATGACGATATCATATTGTACTACTTTACTGGACATGGTTTTATGGAAAAAGGTAAAACATTCATGTTGACTTCAGATGAAAAAAATTTAGGTAGAGATGAAGTAGCATCAATCATTGAATCCAAGAAGGCGAGGTTGAATATGCTTATTTCAGATTGTTGCTCAAATGCTATCGATGATTTAACTATGGCCAGAAGCATAAATAGAAGTGGTCAAAAAATTGCTGCTGGAGATTTTGATCAAATTTATAAGGATTTGTTTTTGGGGTACGAGGATTCATGCATTTATCAGCAGCAACTGAAGGCGAAAAAGCATTTTCAAATAATGATTTGGGTGGTTTTTTTACTTATCATTTTATAAAAGAGGGTCTTGTTAAGAAGCCGGTTAATAACTGGACAGAGATTTTTACTGATTCAAAAAATAAGACGTCTCAGTTATTTATGAAAATGGATGATCAAAGTAAATCAAATCTAGCAGCCGAAGGAATAAAAAATCAAACAGCTAAGGCATATTCTTTGCCGAAGGCAAAATCCGGGTGTTATAAGCAAACAACCCGCAAATATCGGTATCATTCCCAGAGGAACAATAAATATCTTCAATTATACCGAAAGCAATATTAGCTTTTTTATAGACAACAATGATCCATCTAAGGAATGGGTAGAATCCCAGGTTATGGAGAAGTCAGTTGCAGCAGGTCAAAGTGTTATGATAAATCAAGGAGTAGCCATAGTAGGTTATGAGTTTGAAGATCAGGATTATTATTTTGAATTGGAGAATGGAGATTATTTTTTAGCTATAGATGAGGTAGGAAGTTTGGAGATGTTTATCAAAGATCCAAACATAGATCAATCTAATTTTGCTTCAATAGCCGTCACAGATTATAATAGTTTTTTTATCGGAAAATGGGAATGGGAAGATGCAAAATCCGGAGAAGTGATCGTGACCGATTTTGATGCAGATAGCTTTTTGGATATATATACACAAGAAGCTAACAATCAAACGGGCACCTGGATGGTGAGAAACAGGAAATAGAAGGATATAATTACAATTTTATATCTTTCATATATGATAATGAAGGTACTCCATTGCTTTTGGATTACTTAATAGAATATGATGATGAATTTCCTGACCAGGTTCAATTGGTTTTTATAAGTGCATTTGAAGGTGACCGTGAGATTTCATATGAAGAAGCTGAAGAGTTTCTCGAACCTTCGGTGATAATGTACAGAATCCCTTAATGGTTTTTTTCAATTAAGTATTCCGATTTAATACTCAAAAAAGGAGATTGCAAACAGAACTACTTCCTTAAGGTATTTTTATATCCATCATACATCTGAAATGACCTTTGGGGCAGTGATCATATCCCAATTTTGAACAAGGTCTGCATGACAATCCATCTACTTGAAGATTTTTATGTTTTTCCTGATGATTGTACCCATAAAAAGGATACATACCAAAATCAGGAATGGTATTGCCCCACAACACCAACAACTCTTTCTGCAATGCAGCAGCAATATGCATCAGACCGGTATCTCCTGTAAATATTTTTCAGCATGTTTTATGATACCTGCACTGACACCCAAACCTATTTTCCCACAAAAATTGACAACTTTTGCCGGCAACAATGCTGAAATTTCCCCAGCAAGCTGATGAACATCTTGCCCTCCTAGCATGATAGTGGTATGAGGGTATAATGAAATGATATCGATACATCTTTCTTTTGGAATGCGTTTGGTAAAATAAGTAGCACCTAACACAAGCACCTGAAATTCAGGAATTCCCTTTATCAATTCCTGTGCATCAAACTCATCTTCCGGCATGATAAAATAGTCAAGGCCTTCACCATCATCTTTGATTCCTGTTTCCGATAAAGCATCAAAATATCTGTCCACTAAATGTTTACCTTTGGGAAGATTATTGATCTTCAAATTGACTGGTCAGCCATTTTCTGACATTCATTTTATTAAATCTGATCGTTTTGACTCCAAGAGATTGCGAAATTTTAAAAGATTTCATATTTTTTGTAAATCAACAATCAAATCAAAGTTTTCTGCTTTGAGGTTGGACACAGATGTGGATGAATCAGTTTATACACATGTATTTTATCAATGTAAGGATTGTCATGAATGGTATGTGCAAAAGATTGTTTTACAAGGTAATGAATCTCAGCCCCTGTTTGTTTTTTAAAACATCTGACCACGGGTGTAGTAAGTACAATATCGCCAATGGATGAAAATCGAATAATGAGAATCTTTTTGATAACGATTGTTTTAGTCTATTATAAATATTCCATATTATACATTAAAATCTAAAATAAAATTTAAAAAAGATGCATCTATAAGTGTTAAAATGCTTATCTTTAGGCTTGTAAACATATTAAAATAATACATATAAAAACACTTAATAGATGCAAAGTCAAAAATACAAAACTTATCCGATTTGAAAGTACAAAAACTCAAAGTTCTTTTCTGCAGAACGTCTTACTCAGTTTGGTGGCTCAGCGTTTTTTCAAATTCATAGAAAAATGTAACATTCCAGAACTATTTGATGACTTATTTCCTACAGTTAAACACAATGCAACAAAATTCAGTACGACTCAAATTATGTTGAGTTATCTAAGTTCTGCATTATGTGGTGTTAAACACCTTTCCAATATCGAAACCTTCACAAAAGATACACTGGTAAAGACCATATTGGGTTTAAAAAGCATATTGATGAAGATACTTTAAGTAAACGAATTTGCGCTTTAGGACAAAAAGGTGCCATAACACTACATGAAAGCTTAATGAATTTTAATAAAGGTTATATAGAAAGTTTATCACTGGATCGTATTACTTTAGACCTTGATAGTACTGAACAAACCGTGTATGGCAATCAAGATGGGGCCGCTAAAGGTTATAATCCACAGAAGAAAGGGGCCAATAGTTATCATCCCATTCTTTGTTATATTTCTGAAGTAAAATACTTGATCAACAGCTGGTTTAGAACAGGTTCTCTTATACTGGAAATGGTGTAGTAGAATTCATCAAACAAACCTGACTACTTTACCAACGGCAAGAGACAATCCGTATTTCTAAGAGCCGATAGTGGATTTTTCAACGGGGCCTTATTCGATTTATTGGAACAGCAATCTCACACCTATTTAGTAAAAGTAAAATTAAAAAACCTAACCCAACTCATAAATCACAACTATGGACCATTTGTCCTGCAATGAAAAAATGGCTATTAGCAGTTTTGACTACAAAGCTAAGTCTTGGGCCAAGAGCAGAACATTACATGCAATAAGGTTATTAATTGGTTATGTTGAAGTCGAAAATTTCGGTATTATAGAAAAAGTACTTCAATATAGCTACTTTTGCTATTGTTCTAATTGCCTTACGCAAGTGCTGAAATCCTCCATGGAATCTATGCTCAAAGAGCTGAAAAGGAAAATTGGATAGAACAAACCAAGAATCACCTTCTGGCAGGTCAAACAAGAATGCAAAACTTTCATGGTAATGATATATTATGGCAATTATCCGTATTAGCATACAATATCTCAATCAGGATGCGCTATGCGGCTTGCGAAAAATCATGGAGGAAGAATACAAAACATTCCGTGACTGGTTCATAAAGATACCAGCAAAAGTAGTAAGTAGTGCCCGAAATATCTATATCAAAATGGCTAAACATTATCACGCAGCTCAAAGGTGGACACGTTTAGAGACACCTTATACTTCAGATATAAGTTCTACATAGTACGACGAAACAATTTCTATTTTTTGATCCATTACAAATGTAAGGTCAGATATCTTATGCCCATAATCCATCAATTGTTTCTATTTAGGGATACTTTTGTGCTTTTGCCAACCAATTACTTGCTGGCTTGACTCACAAGTTGAACTACAACCAAAATTTTTAATCAACATCACTCTCTATCATCCACATAAACTCAAAATTAATGTAATTTTGGTCTTCTATTTTTTCATTTTAGATTTTTAGGTAATAGTTAATTGCTCAAAAGCAATTCCTTGAAGCTATCATAATCATTTTCCAGAAAAGTAGCACTTTTTACTCTTGCCTTCAATATTTCCAAAGCTTCCGGTATATCGGTTTGAATGCCCAGAGTATTATTGACAGTATCCAGAAATTTTGCAGGATGGGCTGTCTCCAGAAACACACCAAATTCATTGTCCTTCAGCATTGTCATTGACTTATATCCTATAGCCCCATGCGGATCACAAATATAGTTGAAGCGGGTATATGCATCGATCATGGCTTCTCTTGTACCATGATCATCTGTCCAGAAACCAGAAACCTGACTGCTCAACGCGGTATAATCCTGATGATATAAATCCAGTATTCTCACAAAATTGCTTGGGTCACCCACATCCATGGCGTTGCTGATAGTGGCTTGTGATGGTCTGGGCTGATATATCCCGTTTTGAAGATAGTCAGGCACGATGTTGTTTATATTGGTAGCTGCAATAAATTTTTTTACCGGCAGACCCATTCTTTTGGCGATAAGCCCTGCCGTCAGATTGCCAAAATTTCCGCTTGGTACGCTGAATACTACATCTTTTCCAAATGCCTTGACTTGTTTATATCCTTCAAAATAATAAAAACTCTGAGGGATCAGCCTTGCTATGTTGATGCTGTTGGCTGAGCTTAGGTTATATTTTTTATTTAGGTCATCATCCAGAAAAGCTCGTTTGACCAATGCCTGACAATCATCAAATGTACCATTGATTTCCAGTGCAGTGATGTTTTTGCCGAGAGTGGTCAATTGTTTCTCCTGAAGGTCACTTACTTTACATGATGGATACAGGATGATGACTTCAATACCCGGAGTATCATAAAATCCGGCGGCCACAGCTCCACCTGTATCACCCGAGGTAGCTACGAGTATAGTTAGTTTTTTTTTTTCATTTATGATAAATACGACATCAAGGCTGCCATAAACCGGGCTCCGAAATCTTTAAATGCAAGACTCGGTCCATGCCAAAGCTCCAGTGCACCTATAGTCTCAGATAGCACGCGTACAGGTGCGGGAAAATTTATAGCCTTGTACACAATATCTTTCAGTTCGGCTGATGGTATATAATTGCCGATGATGGCATGTGCCACTTCGTAAGCAATCTCTTGAAAGGAAAGGCTTTCAGTCCGCTGATCACTGAATTGTCCAATTTGGGAAACTCTTCCGGCATGTACAAACCTCTGTCAGGTGCTAACGACTGCATGACTGCCTCCTTGAGTGAGACCTTTAAATTTTTATTGTTGGTACTGTATAGCTGCATAATACCGCAAAGATAATCTATAAGGCCGGAACCAGCAAAAATGAAGCTTATTTTCAGTTATTTGTAATGGGATGGATATGTCGATTAGTGCAATTAGGTCTAAAATTAACCATACACCATTTTTTACCAAGCTGCGAACCATCCGTTGATGTTCGGACATTTATGAGTGAAATCATATCCACTGATGCCATCTCCTGATGGTCGCAATTTGCAACAACAATCCAATATTTTGTGAATTTATAATTCAACAGCAGACTGATCATTTTATGTCGGCTCATGAATGATATAATAAGAATGGTTCTTGAGTGTACCAAATAAGATGCATATGATTACTCATGATTACGTAAGCATTAAACCCCAGAATACGCATTAGAAATGAACTACATGAAAATCTGATTTCATATTTGTCATCGTTCTCAATTTTATGTCCTCAATGTAGCTTTGGCTACATCTCCGGGATAAAATCTCCGAGCAATACCAACTATTTTGTCAAATTCCCATTCGAATAAAGTCTAATGCGTAATCTGGGTTTTAGACCAATCCTTTTTCTTTTTGACAATATATAAGACTATCTATTATGATATTTCGGTATTCATATCTTGAAAAAATATCCACCCAACCTACTACAGTAAAAGTAATGTAATGCAAAGCATTCTGATTTATAATTTTGTGTCCGTGCATGGATTATTAAAACTTTCTCCAAAGATAAACATTTCTAATTTTTTTAGCACAACGCATTTCAAATGGTGTTTGTATGGTATCGAAGTCAAAGACTTCGACAATCGGATCAGTAGTTAATGCATTAAAAATGCTTGATGTATAGCATCGAAGTCACTGACTTCGACGATCGGCGATAATGAACGTGTCCTGATTAAGTAGAATGCTTGATGCTGGATATATAGCATCGACGTAGCAGACTTCTACCGGAGATTCAAAAATAAGTCCAGTCCCAAAGCTTACAATTACTTTTTTAATGCTTTTATCACTTCTTAACTTAAGTCAATGAAACTCATTTTTCTGATAATTACTTTTGCGCATAATAAAAAAGTAATATCAAATGCAAAAAAGTCTTATCTTTATTTTCTTGCCGGTAGTATCGGGAAATAGCAATCCAACTAAAACAGTCGATCAGATTTGGACAAGCCGTAAAAGAATACAAGTCACAAAATATTGTTCTGATAGGTGACTCAGCAGGTGGAACCTTAATTTTGACCTTGACACAAAGACTCGTTCGTGATCAAAATCCTTTGCCAAAAAAGATTATTTTAATCTCACCTGTTTTGGATGCTTCTATGAAAAATCCAGATATTAATAGTATCGAACCTTTTGACCCAATGCTGGGAATAAAAGGAGTGCTAAGCGCAAAGCAAATGGCAGCTGATCAATTGGCATTGAATGATCCAGCTATTTCCCCTATTTATGGTAAATTTAACGATTTTCCTGAGACTATACTTTTTGCTGGAGAATATGATATCACTTACCCTGATCAAATCAGACTGGAACAGATATTAAAAGATGAGAAGATCAATCATCGGTTGATACTAGGAGAAAAAATGCCACATATCTGGCCTCTGTTGCCTGTCATGTATGAAAGCCAAATGGCTTTAAATGAAATTATCGGTATATTGAGAGATTAAGCCAGGGTTAAGATTTCGAATGCATGGCAATTGGTTATAATTCATTGAAAATGTCTTTTTTAGGTAATATTCATGCAACTAAAAGAATATCTTTACATCTTTATCAAAACTTATTAGATGGATAATTCCTTCAATCATTATATTCTTGGTGTATTCGTTTCGCTTTTCTTAGCCATATTATTATTTACAAAAAAAGGTAAAAATATGGCTGATATTATACTTGGTATATGGCTGCTTGTAATTGGAGTCCATATTTGGATGTATTCCGGCTTTTTAAACAATGAAGTAAAAAATTATCCGAATCTTTTGGGAATATCCCTGATCATGCCTTTTCTGCACGGCCCATTGCTGTTTTATTATATTGTAGCTTTGACCAAACCACATGCTTTTAACAAAAAATTGATTTTGACGCATGTAGTACTGCCTATGGTAGTGTTTCTACTTTATATCCCTTTTTTTACCTTAAATAACGCTGAAAAAATTGAAGTATTTCAAAATCAAGGCCGAGGATATGAGAATACAATGCAAATTGTCAACATATTACTCATTGTTTCAGGTATTTGCTATCTGTTTTTGAATTTCAAACTGCTCAACGATCATAAAAAGAGCATATTAACACAATTTTCAAATCAAGAGCTCATAAATCTCAACTGGCTTCGGGTCCTGATCTATATGATGGCGGTAATCTGGGTCTGTATTATTATCGTTGGTAGAGATGCTTGGATTTTTACTTTGTCGAGCGTATACGTGGTTGTACTTGGCTATTTCGGTATCAAACAGGTAGGCATTTTTACCAATAAATCCTTCGATCCGGAATCTGAGAAGAATCCCGATATAATCGAAGATACTGAACCCATGGAAGAAAAGAAAAAATATGCTAAATCGGGGTTGACCGAAGACGCTGCTATTTTACTGCATGAAAATTTGAAAAGCATGATGCTGGAGAAAAAACATTTTAAAGAAGCAGAATTAACTTTGGTTGAATTGTCCAATATTTTGAATACACATCCCAATTATCTTTCACAAGTCATCAATGAAAAAGAAGGAGTTAGCTTTTATGATTATATCAATGGTTTGAGAGTTGATGAGTTCAAACGACTGGTAACAATGCCAGAAAACCAAAAATATACGATTATTTCACTGGCTTGCGAATGTGGTTTTAATTCTAAGTCGGCCTTCAATCGCATTTTTAAGAAGTACACTAACTTATCACCTTCAGCTTATTTGCAAACCCAAGGCGTCAAAAATATCGAAGACTAAAGTAATTTGTGTTAGTAACGAAAGTTTTTATTACCTTCATTAATAAATTGATAATCAATACATTGTTGTGCCCACCTTGTAAGTTGGCACTATAAGATTATCACCAATGAAGTGCTAACTTACAAGAAAGAACCATTAGTTTTTTCAACTACAGCACCTTTGCAGAAATTTTTTGTAAATGAGAAAAGTAGTTTGGATCATCATCATTCTTTTAGCCTTATTGGTAAGTGTGATGTCTTTTATGTATCTTTTTGATGGCGTAAATGAAGGATATTTAGAACTCAAATCCAAAGAAGTGCTAAAGAGTAGGCTATGGTGGAGTTTTCTTTATACACACATCGTCACTGGTGGCATCGCTATCGTTATCGGATGGATACAATTTAGTAAAAGGATGCAAACAACATATGTCAAATGGCATCGTACTTTGGGTAAAATATATGTAGTTATGGCCCTACTCTGTGCTATTTCAGGCTTTTATATTGGCTTCTTTGCTACGGGTGGGTGGATTCCTGCTACCGGATTTATAGCTATGGCTTTGATTTACTTTTATACAACTCTTCAAGGATTTCTGGCCATAAAAAACAAACAAATCACAGCACATCAAAACTATATGACCTATAGCTATGCGGCATGTTTAGCAGCTGTCACTTTGAGAATATACATTCCGCTTAGTTTTGTTTTAGAAATTGATTATATACTGGCTTATTCCATCATAGCCTGGGTATCATGGATACCAAATCTTGCTATTGCATGGTGGGTTAATAAAAGAAGGGAAAAAACAAATATCAGCTTTTTACACCTTATCAATGTTATCCTGTACAGATGATCGGGATATCAGAGATATAGGGAATTTGGTGCCTAAAACAGTAGTTGATGATCCTGACTTACCTTCCATCGACATTAATGGAACTAAACTTCATGCCCAAGCTTTTGGGCCCGATGACAGTACCTTGGTAGTCGTGATTCATGGAGGTCCAGGTGCCAGTTACAAGTATTTGCTCAATTGTAAAAGCTTGGCCGACAAAGGTTATCGGGTAGTATTTTACGACCAGATTGGATCTGGATTGTCTCAAAGATTTCCTTATGAGTATTATACTAAATTTCAGGCAGATGCAGTCAATAAAGTCTTTTATGATGAGCTTAGAGGCGTAATAAATTTCTTATAAGCAAAATGCAAAACAGAAAGTATTAATCCTAGGAGACTCATGGGGAGCGATAATGGCGGTAGGCTATGCAGGCAAGTATCCTAATGAAATAGATGGACTAATAGTAGGTGAACCAGGATGCTTAAAATGGGCAGATATTGCAATCTATATAAAAAATTCTCTATCGTTTAAATTTTTTGGAGAAACACTAAATGATATAACATTTAAGGATCAAATTATTTCGGGAAAAGAAAATCAGCATGAAATCCTGGATTATCAATGGGGCTTAATTAACTTCTGCTAAAAATGACATAGTAGGAGAAAAACTCCTGATATTGGCAGTAATACTATCTTTTATAAAAATGAAAGATCCGGGGCTGTAATAAATACTGCCATCATAGAAAATGGCGAAAAATATCAAGTAAATTTCTCAGCAGGGATTGATCAATATAAGAAAAAAAAATTATACATCTATAGTAGTGAAAATAGTAGCTGTTGTGCCTCTTGCTGCACTTTTTCTGTCATCTTGCAATTATGACCATGTCGACTATCGGGGGCAAAAAATGATCCCTCGCCCTTCTGCTCCAATTGTCGCTTATAACGCCCTACACTATCTGTCGATACTTGATATACGCGTACAATATCCGATGCAGTACATAATCTCTGAATAAGAAATTTTGATGTGATGAACCTGAAATTCTGAAGATCTTCCTCAAGATGACTATAGATGGGTACACCAGAATGTAAATAAAAAACTGATTTATCGGTTTTAAACACTCCTAAAGTGGATGTTAAATATTCCGTATCCGTCGGAAATAATGGCAAAAGTAACTGTCCCATTGCGCAAAATTAATCATTTCTAATTTACGGGTAATCGGCAATCTTTATATTCCATTGATTTTCAATGACAGGACTTGGAGGTCTAAACATAAAGAAAGATAACATTTTAGACTAAAAAAGCCCACATTTATTCCTTCTCCTCACTCTGGTCCACTGCCCACCTATCAGTACGGAATGGAGCCAGGGGTAGACCATCTATAGAAAATACATTGCCAATGATGGTATTGCCAAATCCATATCTGATATGTTTCGGTGAGAAAACTCTATCGCTCCATACGACAATTTTATTTCCCGTAATTTTAGCTTCAGCCGCATGCCAATGCTCTTGCTCACCCGAGATATAAAATCCTGCGATCTTTTCTCCTTTGGATATGAACTCGTCAGGACAGTGCTCAAAAGTAAGTTCCATTTTTGTACCTATTGGCTTTGCTGAAAGAAATAGTGGATTTCTGTAAGCTATTCCTTTTCTGTGGTAAGTTTCTGACAGTGCCCACTGCGCAAGACGAGTACCTACATCGTATTTGTTGGCGGGATGAATATCCCTGATATTGTCCACAAGATCGGTGATGACCACTACTCCTGTTTTGGGATGAGTCAATAATTTAAGTTGTGATTCCTGTAGCAGAGCGCCAATATTTTTATTGCCATATTTGAATGGTGCTATCTGCACCACATTAAAATAAATGTCATTTTTCCATGCAGATCTCCATTGATCAATCAATGTAGTCATGAGCAGTTGGTAGGTGTCATAAGTTTTGGTATTGCTTTCGCCCTGATACCAGATGACTCCGGCTATGTTGTGTTTAGTGAGTGGTGCGATCATTGCATTGAATGATTTGCCGGGCTTGTGAGGCCACCATTCAAAAGCACTTAATTTTTGTGAGGCAGACAAGAGTACGGGAACTCTTTCGATGGCTGTTGCGGGCACCCAGGGCTCAGCCGGCGTGCCACCCCAACTGGCATTGATCAATCCAATAGGAACATTCAAATCCTGATTGAGTTTTTTGCCAAAATAATAACCTACAGCACTAAACCACTTTATCGAATTGGAATCACATACTTCCCACTTGCCGTGAATGTCATCCTGCATATGATCAGAAGTCATCTTAGGTACATTGAAAAACCGAATCCGATTATTGTAACACGTAGGTAATTCTTCTTTTACAGATTGGAGACCATGTTGATAACTCCATTCCATATTGGACTGTCCTGAGCATAACCATACTTCACCAATCATAATATCTGACAAGTTAATATTTACTGTTGATGTTGAAATATGTATAGTATAAGGTCCGCCGGCTACTGGAGTTTTAACTTTGATTTGCCATTTAGCTCCATTGTCCGTTTTTACTGAATCTTTTTGATTGCTCCAACTTGGCTTGACATAAACCCATTCACTTGGGTTGGCCCAACCCCACAGATTGACTGTATCATTTTGCTGCAGGACCATACCTGATGACATCAATGCCGGTAATCTGAGTTGACAGTTGATGACATACGAATGTATCAGAAATACAATTGTTACCAGGCTTTTAAGATGGACTAATTTTGACATGTATTTTTGAACTTTAGATAAAAGGATAAATATTCATTTCAGGCATTCAATTTGTAAAATATATTGTTTTGTTGTCTGAATCTTAAGGATATTTCAAATGCTATGATTTTCATAAGTGACCAAACCACTTTTTTCTGATCTACCTTCTTCCGGAAATTGTTTGCGAAATTCCTTCATCTTTAGCATATTGTAAAAATTCATCTTTAGATTCTTTGGAGACACAGGTAAACTTTAATATTTGAGATTCATTATTATCAATAAAAGTAATCACAAAATTTATAAACATTCCATTTTTTATTGCGTCTGCAATGTAAAAAAATCCATTATCTAACTTCTCTCCTGAAATCTTGAAATCTGTAGATTTTGTAATTTTTATGACTTCTTTTTTTAGAAAATTTTCCACTTCATGTGAGCTAGAAAATTTTCGTAAAGAGACTTCCAAAATTTCTTTTCCTGGACTCTCTGTTGGATATTTTCCGTCCTTTGTATAATAATATAAATCGTCGGTCAAGTCCCAAGATGCAAGTTTATACAGCTCTTCTTCTTTTTTCATTTCTCCGAGAAAAGCTGACAGAAGGGATTCTTTTAGCCAATCAGAATAAACTGATTCATCATCGATTAACTTAAAACTTGTTATAAAATATGTTTTTCCATTTTTTTCATCTCTGATTACCAAATCACACTTTTCAAGCCCCTTTTTTTGTCTTCAAATTCTACTAAGAAAGCACTGTCAATTTCATTAATTTTTACCGGACTGATTTTTTTTAAATCCCAGTCATTTAAATCCAAGTTTTCTTCTGAATATCTTTCCATTAATTCATATAACGGTATATCTAAAATTTTAACAGAAATAGATGAAGTAACGGGTTTGTTTTGAAAGCCATCATATGATTTGGCCGGATAATATCCTACCGGAGGAATCATCCACAGCTCGTCGACCACATGCATTGCTGATGGTGTATGTTTATTATTTAAAATTATAAGTTCACCTTTTTTATTGCAGGATACCAATATTAAAATTTGAACTAGTAGGATGAGTATTAAAGTCTTTGGCATAGTTGATAGTTTAAAATGAAGATTTATAATCTAAATTAGATTTTACATTAAAATTTATAAAAATATACAATTAATAGAAATTTTCACACATAAATTTAAACCCAAAGATAAACAACATTCCGCTCTTTTTTCAACTCATTCTCAAACAATTCAATCATCATTGATGTTATTTATTTATTGGCTCCGATGCATCATTCAAAACCTAAAAACTTACAATCAACATCTATACTTGTCAATGTGTAAATTATTGATTGAAAGGTGTATAAGCAAAATCAATAAGCAAATAACTATTTATAAGAATTTGTTATACTTTAAAATGTCTATTTTGCATCCTCATTTAAATTACTAAAATTATCAATAAAATGGAAAACAATAAAGTGAATGGCGAGAGTAAGTGCCCTTTTTCAAACGGCATGCTCAAACGTAGTGCTGGCGGGGGTACCACCAACAGAGACTGGTGGCCAAATCAACTAAAACTGAACATCTTAAGACAAAACTCATCGATGTCCAACCCCATGGAGCCAAAATTTAACTATGCTGAGGCGTTTAAATCACTGGATCTCGCTGCTGTCAAAAAGGACATCTACGAGATAATGACTTCATCTCAGGAATGGTGGCCGGCAGATTATGGCCATTATGGGCCGTTTTTTATCCGCATGGCATGGCATAGTGCCGGTACATATCGCATCCACGACGGGCGAGGTGGTGCCGGTTCGGGTACACTTAGATTTGCACCACTCAACAGCTGGCCGGACAATACCAATCTGGATAAAGCAAGATTATTGCTCTGGCCGATCAAAAAGAAATATGGCAATAAGATCTCCTGGGCCGACCTCATGATATTGACAGGTAATTGTGCCCTCGAGTCTATGGGTTTCAAAACTTTTGGTTTTGCAGGCGGTCGTGAAGATGTGTGGGAACCTGAAGAAGACATCTATTGGGGTTCTGAAACAGAGTGGTTGGGAGACAAAAGATATACAGGAGATCGCGATCTTGAAAATCCGCTTGGAGCGGTACAAATGGGACTGATATATGTCAATCCTGAAGGACCTAATGGCAATCCGGATCCTATCGCAGCAGCCAGAGATATACGTGAGACATTCGGCCGAATGGCTATGAATGACGAAGAGACCGTTGCTTTGATTGCGGGAGGACATACATTTGGAAAAACCCACGGCGCTGCCGATCCATCCAAATATGTGAGCAGAGAGCCAGCTGCCGCCACTTTAGAAGAACAAAGTACGGGTTGGAAAAACACTTTTGGTAAAGGAAGTGCTGAAGATACCATCACCAGCGGACTTGAAGGAGCTTGGACGACCACCCCAACAAAATGGAGCAACAACTTTTTCTGGAACCTATTCGGTTATGAGTGGGAACTTACAAAAAGCCCGGCTGGTGCTCAGCAGTGGATACCCAAACATGGAATGGGTGCAGGAACAGTACCAGATGCTCATGATCCGGCAAAAAGGCACACGCCCGTCATGTTGACAACGGACCTTGCCCTGCGATTTGATCCGGCATATGAAAAAATATCCAGAAGATTTTTTGAAAATCCTGACGAGTTTGCTGATGCTTTTGCAAAAGCATGGTTTAAACTGACCCACAGAGATATGGGCCCTAAATCAAGATATCTTGGCCCTGAAGTTCCGGCTGAAGATCTGATTTGGCAAGATCCTGTTCCTGCCATTACCTACAAGGTGGCAGATCAAAACGATATTGATAATCTAAAGCATAGAATACTTGAAAGTGGACTTAGTATGTCTCAATTAGTATCCACGGCTTGGGCTTCTGCATCTACTTTCAGGGGATCTGATAAAAGAGGCGGTGCAAATGGTGCACGTGTCCGTCTTTCCCCACAAAAATACTGGAAAGTCAATAACCCAACACAATTAACAAAAGTACTGGATATCCTGGAAGACATCAGGACTTCGTTTAATGATGCACAAAAGGACGGCAAACAAATTTCTATGGCGGATCTGATAGTTTTGGCAGGGTGTACAGCTATCGAAAAAGTCGCAGCTGCAGGAGGTGTATCGATATCTGTGCCTTTTACTTCCGGAAGAACAGATGCCACTCAGGAGATGACAGATGTTGAGTCATTTGCTGTATTGGAGCCAGTTGCAGATGGATTCAGAAACTACAAGAAGAACAGTGCCCGAGCTTCCACTGAAGACATGCTGATTGATAAAGCGCAGCTACTTACACTTACAGCACCGGAAATGACAGCATTGGTGGGAGGTTTGCGTGTTTTAGATACCAATTATGACCATTCAAATCATGGAGTCCTCACTCATAAGAAAGAAACTCTTTCAAATGACTATTTCGTCAATCTCCTTGATTACAATACTCGTTGGTCAGCTGTGTCTGATGAGAAAGAGATATTTGAAGGTAAAGACAGAAAAACCGGGAAAGCTCAATGGACAGCAACAAGGGCTGATCTGATTTTCGGGTCCAATACAGAGCTGAGAGCATTGGCAGAAGTGTATGCCTGTGATGATGCAAAAGAAAAATTTGTACACGATTTTGTAGCAGCATGGCATAAGGTTATGAATCTGGATAGATTTGATATCCTTTGATCCCTGACTACTGTTTAGGGTAATTTTGAAGAAAGAGCAGTCAATATTCATAAGTGACTGCTCTTTTCATTAAGATGTTCGTCTTTTTTGTTCCAAAGTATGATTTTTTGTTTCAAACTTGATGTAATGAATCTTTTCATAACCATCAATTTAACTTCGCCAAATGCCAAATATAGCATTTAAGGCTTTATCACCCCATTTAAAGTCTGTCCAATTTTTATGTTCGTAAATGTATTGGCCATAGGATATCCTCTGTAATTCGGCAAAATGTACACTTTATTCGCCACAAATATGCGGTGTTTAATTTGTTTTTTCACCGCAAGGATGTTGAATGTTGTGGGGTAGTTACATCCATATCGGGTTTTATTCCAGTGTAATTATTCTTTCGGCTTTGTCGTTCCAAAGTATGATTCTTTGTTCCAAACTTGATGTGATTATTTTTTTACCTTTTTTATGCCATGAAACGCCCCATAAATAGTCTTCACTTTGACCTTCAGCAATTAGGTTACCATCTTTATCCCAAATTCTAAGTGCGTCACTCGCCGTGGCAAGTTTGTCACCTTTTTTATTCCAAGTCATATTTCTGAATTCACCTTTGCTTAGATCAATAGATCTTATCAGAATTCCTTTTTCATTCCAGTATTGAAGCAGAGTTTTGGTATCATCATGTCCATAATCACCCGTAACAAAAAGATCACCTGATTTATGCCATACGACACTTAATAGAAGTACATCTTCCTGCCTGTGTTTGATCGTGTTTAATAATGTCCCATTGATATCAAAGATTCTAATTTTGTCACCCACGGTGATAAAAATATTTTTTTGGGGATGCCAGGCTATTGCTGTTATTCCTTTGGTATTTTCATGTTGGCAAGTTCGTACCAATTGCCCATGTACATCAAATATGGCAATTTGACCATCATTATCCGCAACTGCTAAAAAATCACCGGAATAATTCCAATCAACACCCCTCGCACCTTCATGTGAAACACCATTTAACACGGTTTTTTTATTGGAATCCAGATCGATGATACATGATTTATCTGCCGATTGCTGAGTGCCTACAGCTATCATATTTTTGGATGGGTGCCATTTTATACGCGTTATGGTGTTTTTTATCGGAAATGATCTATAGGAAGTCGGATTCTTCTCTTTATAAATTTTTAATGCGTCTATATTTCCACCGACTGCAATAAGTTTACCATTTGGACTCCAGTCCGTAGTCCATAAAATTTGTTTACTGCCTGACATTTGGGCAACTGTATAATATGATAATCCTATTAAAAAACTAATTGTGACAAGTATTCGGTTGTAATGATTCATATTGACCTAACAAATAATTTTATAAAAATAAGAATGATGGGCGTGTATATTCAATAATTATTGGGAAATGAATCCAATAATAGTTTAAAGTACTCTTTCAAATGCAACAAATGTAGAAAGTATCTCTTAAGCGAGTAGGCTTCTATATGGTTTTTGGGGTAAAAAATGGTAAAAAGTGTAAAGACCATTTTACCTAATGATTAACACCCCTTTTTTATTCCTTTCTCAGCTGCATGATGGATAAAACATGCATAAAAACAGCAGAAGGCATCAAAAATCCCGGGACTAATGGATACGGATATAAGCCGAACTCTTTGGGAAAAAGCGATATCTCACCTCCATACAATTGGGGAAATAAATGGCAGTGACAAATAAAAATATAATGGATGCTATCACAGCCAGCCCCAAATAATTCCAATCAAGGCAAGTGATCGGTAATTTGACTTTTCCGATACACATAATACCCAACTATTGGAGCTGTACAAGCAAATAGCATATCAAAATTATAGCCCTTTATGGTGACCAATTCCGGCAAAATTCCTTTGGCGACAGAGAAAACAAAAAGGCTTTCTATGGCTATTCTAAAGGTCTGATAGAAGATCAACCAATGTGGAAGTATGTTGTGTATCCACGCCTTGTTTCTGTTTGAGATAAGGAATACAGCCGTAAATAAAAATGCCGGAAATACTAAAAATATCAGCACCCTCGGAGGAAAGCTGAAGTCCTGCAATATTCCGGATTTTCCTATTATCAGGATATAGATTTGCCACAAAACTAAACCAATCAAGAGTGTTACTTTTTTCGATTTTCTTTGCGCATTGTTGGCAAATGATGTATGAATGGTAGATATACCGACCAAAAACAATATAGCGTTCATCACAAATGAAAGAGCTATGTAGCCAGATTCTGAATTGATCATATTTAATATTTGGAGTGGTGAATATTTATAATTAAACAGTCTGTCGTTTTATCTTATTGAGATATTTTAAAAGATTCGCTTTGTCGGAGTGAGATTTTGCCAGATTTAAGGCTATTTCTAAGTGTTGGGTTGCCTTGATGTTATCAAAATCAATATAAAGATTTCCCAAAAGTGCATGGTAAAAATGATTTTCATTCAAGCCTAATTTCAAAGCTTCCAGGATGGCTTTTTCTTTTCCAAAAACTTTTGACAGGGCATAAGTACGATTCAAGGCAGTGATTGGCGAGTATTCAATTTGGAGCAACTGATTATATAATTGTAGAATATTCTCCCATTTTTCTGCATTTTCTATTTTAGAGCAATGCCAATAAGCGATAGAGGCTTCCAGATGGTATTTTGAAATTTCTTGTCCTTTGGCACTTTCTATTAAAAAATAATTTCCTTTTTCAATGAGTTCGTTACTCCATAGATTTTTATCCTGATCATCATACAAAATGGGGTCGCCTGTTTGATTATTCCTTGCGTCAAATCGGGAAGAATGAAAGCACATCAAAGCCATTAAAGCATTTACGATTGGTTTATTTGTAGTTTCGTTTTCAATTAGGAAATAATTTAATCGCATTGCTTCTAAGCATAACTCCTTTCGTACATTTGAATTTTGTGTGCTCGAATGATAACCTTCATTAAAAGTAAATACAATGTAGACAGCACCGGTTCCAATCTATTGTGAAGTTCGTCTATATTTGGCAATTCAATTTTCACATTTTCTGACCTTAGTTTTTCTTTAGCTCTGAATAGCCGTTTATTGATGGTTTCTTTATTGGTCAGAAAAGCCTCTGCAATTTCGTCAATTCCGAAGCCGCAAAGAATTCTTAATGCGAGTCCTATTTGAGCTTCAGACGGAATAGCAGGATTGCAAATGGCGAATATCATTTGCAATTGACTATCAGTAATATTTTCAATCGACAAATCGACATCATTTTCTTCACTATGTTCGTGATGATATTTGAAATCTGTAACTACCTTTTTAATAAATGTCTTGTGTCGCTTGAAATAATCTTTGGTTTTGTTTTTGGCAACGAAGTACAGCCAGGCTGTTGGATTTTCGGGGATACCTTTTAAGCCCCATGTTTCTGAAGCTAATAAAAATGTATCATTGGTAATATCTTCAAGCATTTCAATGTGAACAATACCAAACAACTTGCAGAGTACAGAAATTATTTTTCTGTACTCTGATTTGAAAAGTTGCGGTATTAATTCATCTTTTTCCATTTACATATTTACACGCCAAATTGGGTTAAATGATGGTCAAGATGTTTGTAAAACATATTGCTCCATTCCGTTTTTGAAAGTTTACCAAATGAATGGGATTCTCTATTGTCAAAGTACTTTTCGCCCAGCTCTTTCGTTTTTGAAATATAATTTATCAGACGTTTTTTCTCATTTTCAAAATCCCGGTCTCCTTTGATTATGAAGGCTGGGGCTGTTTTTCCATTGTGTTGATAGGGCAACTCTGTTACAACCTTATTCTTTACAATCATTTTTAAAATAAATTTCAGAAAAGCATTTGGTTTAGGGTGGATATTTTCAAATGTCATTTCGTAAGTAACATTACAATGTGCTAACATTTGTGACACCTTCATTTTTCCCCAATTGGCATGTGAACTTGGTTTCAGGTTGTTAATCCTATCAATTATTAGGTCTGCAACGCCTGCTGTAAAAATATTAGGTAATGCCATTAGTTAATTTTTTAAAACGTTTCTAACTTCTACATGTCCGCCAATATGTAGGATCGGGCACCCCTTCTGCAAGTTTCATGGCCTCGTCCATGTTGGTCGCTTTTACGAGAATATAGCCACCTACTATTTCTTTTACTTCCGCATAAGGTCCGTCTGTGATGATATTGTTTGGCTTCAAAGTTTTCCCTTCAAACCCCAAACGGTTAGTGCTAAAAAATTTGCCCTGGGCTGCAATACCACCTATCCAATCCTGCCATTGTTTGATGCTTGCCTGCATTTGTTCTGGTGATGGTTTAAAGGATGGATTGTACTCGTTTCTGAAAATCATCATAAATTCTGTCATTTGTTACTACATTAAAAGGTTAAAATTATTTGTTTACAGCTCTATGACGATTGAAGCATGCTGAATTGGACACAATGTAAGGAATTATTTTTCTGTGGTCATTTATTACTGATGTTTCCATGCTGAACTTATTATGAAGAGTTTTGATAAGTTTATTGTTGAAATGCTATCTTGCTTTGAAAAATCAACTTTTGTAATTCTATGTTTAGAGTATGTTCAAATTTTTATGTTTGAGCGAAAGGGAGGAAATTTATACCGACGAGAATTTATTTTGCAAATAATTCTGTCGCCATTATAAAGACGATTAATGTCTTTAAAGACAAGCTTCGCTTCGTCCTTACTCAAAATGAATAAATTGATAAATTAAATTTTCGCAAACCAATTTATTTTGAGTATATATATAAAATGTGGATTAGACCCCTAAAAACGAAATGCAGTTTCTGAACTAAAATCCTACTTATTCAAACTTTTGAAACAGACGGATAAAATATTTTTAAAAATATTGCAGTAAATAGTTGCACAACTTAATAATACGTTGTATATTTGTATCATTAGTTGTAATTAAGCTATAAACAAAATTAGCACAATAAATAAAAACAAGAATTCAAATGCAAAAATTGACAAAAGCGGAAGAGGAAATCATGCAATTATTTTGGGACAAAGGCCCATCATTAGTCAGTGCGCTCATCTGACGAAAGCCGGATCCTAAACCACCACCTATCAGTATCATCCATCGTCAGGATCCTGGAGAAAAAAAGGGTTCGTAACCCGCCAGGCATATGGGAAGGCATATGAGTACTATCCGGTCATTTCCAAAGAATATTCCAAGTTTTCACTATCCAAGCTCATCTCCAATTATTTTGAAGGTTCAGTCAATGAGCTGGTGTCTTTTCTGGTGAAGGAAAATGACATAACCACTCAGGGAACTTGAGCGGATCAAACAAGAGTTGGCTGATAAAAAAATAGTAAGTTACTAACTAAATAATCCACCATGTACACCTATCTCATCCAAGCCTCGATCTGCCTTATCATACTCTACGGTATCTGCCATTTGTGCTGTCTGAGTTGACTTTTTCAGACATAATCGTGTTTATCTGATCGGTGCCATCATCCTGTCGCTTCTTGTTCCCGCCATAGCGCCTATATAGTCATGTCACAGGAACAAATACCGGTAGTGCACTGGAGCTACATTGCGGCGAAATGGAAAGTGTCTATGTTCAGTATGATGAAGGTTTTGATTACACCATGTGGATGTGGGCCTACTGGGTGTAATTTACTTTACAGGCGTATCTGTAGTATTGGCAAGGATGATTTTCGGACTCAGTAAGATATACAAATATTTCCTTTCGGGTGAGAAGGAAGTCAAAAATGGATTTAACATCATCACGACCGACTCCGTCCACCTGCCATTTTCTTTTCAAAAGTGTATATATAAGCCGGCACATACCTCCTGAGTGATCATGTACAGACGATCCTCGACCATGAAGAAATCCACATTAAGCACTGGCACACTGTCGACGTCCTTTTTGCCGAGGCAATTCAGGCTTTTTTTCTGGTTCAATCCGGTGATGATATTTTATAAACGTGCACTGCGTCAGGCGCACGAATACCTGGCTGATGACATCATCTGCAGCAAAATTCTGTAAGTAGCTACACGGAGTTATTGCGCTCAGCAAATCACAGACAGGTATGGGACTGGCGCTGACCAATCAATTTTTCATTCACAAATCAAAAACGTATTGAAATGATGACAAAATAAAACGACCGGCATGCTGCATGGAAGTATGCCATGGTGCTGCCGGCATTGATGGGTTTACTTTTTGTATTTTCCTGCAAAGAGAGTCCGAAACAAACATCTTCTGATACAAATAAAGACACGCCAAAGAGAAGGGTACTACTATGACTGATAAAGAAATGGAAGGTGTAGAAAGAGTTGTAGAAATATTGCCAGAGTTTCCAAGGTTGCAGAACACATCACCGATATCAAACAAAGAGCAGAATGCGCCCAGACCAAAATGCTGGAATATATCTATCAAAACCTAAATACCCAACTCTGGCAAGACAACAAGGTATATCAGGACAGTGTGTAGCACAATTCTATTGTATCTACCGATGGTACTATCGAAAATATCAAAATAGTCAAAGATATAGGTGAAGGTTGCGGAGAGGCAGTAAATGATGTTTAACATCTATGAATAATATGCCAAAAAATGGAATCCTGATAAACAAAATAATAAATTGGTAAAAGTACTGTACACATTACCCGTAAAGTTTAGCCTGGATGATAATACAGCCCCTGAGAAAAAATTGGTAAGCTGTCACGTCCGAAAAAACAGAGCCAGACCATAAGGGACTCTTGAACATTCTTTTGACCAGATAATCCACAGAAAGGCCGTTGCTTATCGTTGATGGTGAGGAAAAGGAGACAAATTACCTTTCAAAAAAGGATTTATGAGTGGTGATGTTACTATTATTCTACCGATTGAAGCAGAAAAGATATATGGTGAAGCTGCAAAGCATGGGTGTAAAAATTGCAAATCCAAAATTTGACATCAACAAAGTTATGGATGCATTTTACAAACATATCAAAGATGAAGAATATTCTAAAAAAATTAATTAAATCGTTTTCTGATACTGAAAATACAGACTCTTTGAGGATGTATAAAACAAAATAAGCCAAATTATGGAAAAACCAGACCTATTATGATCGCTGCCGAAAGAACAAGAATCCAGAAGTCTGGATGTAAATCTGACCCGACTTGCCAAAGGTGAAGAGGTCAAATTACCTGCTACATTCAAAATAAAGAATAACTGACTCGGAAGAAGATGTACAGATAAAAAGGAGATTTATTTGTATCCGGAAATGGGATCAGACTTGATGAGGATATAGATTATGTCGTCGATTATGGAAAATCAACAATAAAAATCACAAATCCATTTGTGATAAATGGAAAACAATCATTTATGTTTTAATTTAAAAATAACTGACTATGTACACCTACCTCATCCAATCATCCGCTTGTCTCATCATACTCCATACGGCATACTATTTTATACTGGCTGACCTGACATTTTTCTGGGCGCAACAGGGCCTATCTTTTAATGGGCATTGGTCATATCACTCCTCGTTCCGCTTGTGGCACCATATCTGGTTCTTCCTCAGGAACAGGTGCGCGGATCCACTGGAGCTATGTAGCTATGGAGATGGACACCATCTACGTCACTCCCCAAATGATAAAATGGATTATTTGGACATGTTGTGGATGTTTGCCGGCATTGTGTATTTCGTGGGTGTGCTGGTGGTGCTTTCCCGTATAGATATATGGAATTGTTAAGATCATAAAATACCACCCAATCGGGAGTCATGGAGACAAAAACGGATACAACATCGTCACAACCGACTCCGTCCACCCCTACCATTTTCATTTTTCAAAAGTGTATATATAAGCCGGCACATACCCTCTGAGTGATCATGTACAGACGATCTATCGACCATGAAGAAATCCACATTAAGCACTGGCACACTGTCGACGTCCTTTGCCGGGGCAATTCAGGCTTTTCTGGTTCAATCCGGTGATGATATTTTACCACACCGTGCCTTGCGTCAGGCACACGAATATCTGGCTGATGACATCATCTACAAAAATTCTGTGGTAGCTACACGGAGTTATTGCTCAGCAAATCACAGACAGGTATGGAACTGGCGCTGACCAATCAATTTTTCATTCACAAATCAAAAAAACGTGATGGAAATGATTACAAAAAAAAAACAAACCGGCTACTTGCGTGGAAGTATGCTTGGGACCCTCCATTGCTGATGGGATTGGTGGTGGTATTTTCATCACCTGAAGTAAAAAGCGATATTATCAATGTGTTTAAAGAAACCACTGATACGATACCTTCATCACAACGCGCAAGTATGGATGAAGTGCAAACACTATCCGTAAAAAACGAGACCCTCAGGATTACTTTAAAAAATGGTGAAGTGGAATCATATGATTTATCTGATGGTAAAGAAACCGAAATGTTTAAAGAAAAATATGGAGAATTGGCACTTCCAAAGCCCTCGCCACCCTTACTTTATGGCAACGCCTTGCTAACAGAAGATGTCGAATCAATCGAGCAAGAAAAAGATTATATCAAGGTAACACATCGAAATGGAGTATCCAAGTACTTCTACCGTTCAGTTGAACAGGATATGAAACTTATAAAAACTTTTATGGAGAAATACCTATATCGCCTTCTCCGCAAGTATTGCCTGCTATTCAAATTATTTCCAAACCAACCACTGATCCTTTTTTTCAAAGTATTCCTAATCCACCAAGTCCACTATCCAGTGTAAATGATGTCTCTTCCATCAGATATCACCACAAGAAGGCCACTATTTGTAATCGATGGTGTAAATATGGGAAGAGAAGCGGATAAAAATACCAATCCAGGAGACATAAAGTCCATATCGGTCCTAAAGGGAGAGTCCGCTACTACCCTATATGGTGAAGATGGAAAAGATGGTGTGATCCTCATCACCACAAAGGCCGGTAAAAAAGAAAAAGGTGAGATATTCAGGGTAGCGGAACAATGTCGCCGTTTCCCGGGATGCGAAGACTTACCTTATGGACACGAAAGAGACGACTGTGCAAAACCAAGATCCTCGGAACATCTACCAAAACCTGAAGTACCTCAGGAAGCCAGAAAAAATAATGTGGAAGGGCAGATGTCCTGCAATTTGTTGTGGGAGAAGATGGAAGGTTAAATGATATTAAAGTGGTGAGAGACATCGGTAACAGATTGTGGCATCGCTACAGACAGGTCAAATCATGAATGCTATGAAGTCCAGATGGATACCGGAAAACAAAGTGGAAAGGATGTCAGAGTACTGTACACATTGCCTGTTACATTTAAGCTGGAACGTGCCAAAAAAGTATTTCAACATTGGAAAATAAGCCCATTGTAAATTACTTTGAAACCAATGTCAACTGGAAAGAATGTGCAGATTTGGGTGGTTTTTTTAAAAGTACGATGTGTTCATTTGGAAAAACAAATGATTTTGTAAAACTTCATTTAACTTATCCAACCGAAGCTCGAAAAAACAAAATTGAAGGGTCTTGTCAGGTGAGGGCTTACTATGACGAAAGTGGAAAACTCACAAAAGCAGAAATCATAGAAGACATCGGATATGGCTGCGGAGAAGAAGCCTTAAGGGTTGTAAAATTAATGCCGGAAATGTCTCCGGCATTAAAAGATGGAAAACCAACCTATGGTGTATTAATGCTAAATGTAACTTTTAAACTCACAAAAGAAAAAAATGTAAAAAAAGAAAATTTTCCATATAAATCTTCACTGAGCAATGCAATTAGTGATGATGGGGTATTTGTGCGGCCCAATCCGGCACGTGACTTTGCTGATATCATTATTAACCCATGTCTCCCTGAAGATCTTACAGTTACAATCACAGATATTCAGGGTAAAATGTTTTTCCAGAAAAAATATAAAAACGATTTTGCATTGTTTT
>JADKEB010000004.1 GCA_016718205.1 Saprospiraceae bacterium | reverse complement strand
TTAATCACCCATTTCAGTGAAGAAAATTTAATTGAAATGGTCTTGCTTATTGGTCTTTATACTACAGTAGCAATGATGGTGTCTTTTATTAGACCAGAAATGGATTTTAGTTTGAAAAAAGTTCCAACATGAACTTACGTGGACAATAAATAAAAATATATGTTGTGAGATGGAATAATTACTACACCCGACATCGTGTCGGGACTGGTTTTAGTAAAGCGTCAGTTGGGGCTTCTTCGTATACGCGAACCTAAAACACCGTCTAACTGCGAGTATCCACTGCGGCGACTCACTAAGCTCGGATGATGTGAGTCACCTTGCTCCAAGCCGGCTTAGTTGTATTAGCCAAACTTTGTAGTATATTTGTTGAACTCACGCAAGTCCAGTGCCTTCGTTCCGGTCACAAAACTTGCAAGAGAATAATGCAAGTTTTGCGCCCTACACTCAGTCACGGGACTTGCTAGTTGTTGGTCGGCTTGGAGACATGACTTTTAAACTCAAAAGGTGCTACCGCACTTTCGAGTTTAAAAGTCACGTCGGATACTCTTAACGTTATGCGGTATGCTATCTATATTTATAAAGGATAAAAATTATGAGAAAGAAAAACACAAAAAAAAGTAAAAAGCCATGGAATCAGAGAAATGAAATAATAGAAGCTTTTAACTCTTATCCAGAGAAAATTAAAGATAAAAAAAGCCTAATTACACTGCTTATTGCAAGAGAAATTGAAGAAGAAAAAACATATTTAAGACTTAAAAAATTCAGGAATTGGTTAAATATATTTTCAAATAATGAATTAATCTCGGTTGTAAAACTGCTAGAGAGTGGATCTAAAAGAATAAAATGGAAAATGGATAAAAAGTCCATTACAGATATTCAAAATATAACTGATAAGAAAGAACTTGAAAAACTTTCAAAAAGTATTTCTAAAGATGATGGACACAAGGTTGAGTTAGACAATGAAGAATTATCTAAAATATTAAGTAGTATTGATGAAGAAGATAATGAATACATTGTTAATATATTAGATTCAATACAAAAAATATTCGAGCACTCTGAGAAAAAATTAAAAGTAGCTTTTGAAGACGTAATTTCAAAAATTAGTAAAAAGGAAAATCAAGAAGGAATTGGAAAGCTATCTGATTTAATGTCAAAATGGAATTTATTACAGATATCAAATATTAGCAATATGGTTAAACACAGATTAGACACAATAGATAGATTTGAAAAATTGATTCTCTCAGAAAAAACGTATGAAATTCGAGGCGATAATTCAATTCATAGGATGTTAGAAAAAAATATGTGGCTAATCGACGAAGAATTATGGATTGTTCAATCCAACAAATCATTGCGTGAGTTGTTGGGCGATAAAATTTTAAAAAAACATAAAGACCAAAGCAGCAAGAGACCCGATTTTGCTTGCATAAATTTAGATAGTAATCAACTAAAAATTATAGAAATTAAAAAACCCTCATTAACTTTAACCAAAACAGAAATAGATCAAGCTGAAAATTATATGCTAATAGCCGAAGATTTAAATGGAAAAGGTTACGACAAAATAACGGCAACATTGATAGGAAATCAAGTTTCGGAAGATGCAAGACGAATCATTAAAAATAGGAAAAATATTGACATTATTACATATACTGATTTTCTACAAAAAGTTAGAAAGAGATATGGATCATATTTGAAAAAACTGGATGATATTTGACGCACACCGCATAACTGCGAGTATCCACTGCGGAGGTGAACTATGTTCGGATGCTGTTCACCTCCTTGCTCCAAGCCGGCTTATTTGTATTAGCCAAACTTTGTAGTATATTTGCCAGACTCACGCAAGTCCAGTGCCTTCGTTCCGGTCACAAAACTTGCAAGAGAATAATGCAAGTTTTGCGCCCTACACTCAGTCACGGGACTTGCTAGTAGTTGGTCGGCTTGGAGACATTGAGAAAATGGAAAGAAAAATGCTTGGGGCATTTTCTTCCCATTTTCTCAACGTCGGATACTCTTAACGTTATGCGAAATGACTCGGCTATATTTCATTTGTTCAATCAAAACAGATTGAAAGGTAAGGGATTTTGAAGCTGGTTTAAAATTAAATGATGAACGGGCGAACGAGAGCCGATTTAGAATTGTTTTAAGTATCACTGGTCAGCAAATGTGGTTTGATTTTTCCGTTTTAAATTATGACTGATTTGTTTTCTTAAATACAAGTAGATTCATTCGATAGTTAAGAAGTTAAGCTGAGTTAGTATTTGCTTTTCGTATTGAAACAAAAATAGATAAACCCTGAGACTTGGTTCTTCTAAAAAAGGTTTTGACTTCTTTGTGATTAGGTTTAAAAATCGAAGTAAGAAAACAGTCTATTGTTTCTTAAAATAAAATATTCACTTTGCCAGACTCATTATCGGGGTAAATAAGGGTTATCCCGTTCTAAGTAATTAATTTATCGTGTTCATAATTTGGCTTTCTTGTTTCTTTGTTGTCCAAAACTTTTGTTGGAAAATATTTTAAGAATCGTAATTGCATAAATTATTTTTAGTTGATATTATTTGTCCTGTTTGCATTCATAGGAATCGCACGGGATAAAAGGGTATGATGCATTCGAATGGTTGAAGAATTAAGTCTACTATTTGTCTGACTTTATTCGTGAAGTTCGAGTCATTCCGCATAACTGAGCGTTGCCACTGCGAGAGTGAACTAGGTTCGGATGCTGTTCACTCTCTTGCTCCGAGCCTGGCGATATTGTTGTTGTCGGACTTTTTTGTTCTAAGAAGGATAACGCATATTACGCGCCACGAACTGAAGTGTCACGCAATATGCACAGTATACTTCTGGCTCGGAGTCATGCTAGGAAGCACGACGGCAACGCTTAACGTTAGACGGCATTTTAGGTGCGAGCATGTTCGATAAAGGAACCAACGCTAGGATATTTTAGTATAGGTTTCTCGACATCCGTGTCTCGAAAGACTTTAGTCTACAATCTGAGAAGAAAAGGAAATTAATATGAAGCAAGAAAATAACCCAAACAAAAGTTCGAACTCGTTTTTATAATTCAAGTTGTCTTACTTTTGCTATTTATAGTATTCGCACATTGTGCAGAATACGCAACAAAAAAGCCGCGTAATGTTTATAAGCCGACGTGTAAACCTGCATGGAAAGGCAAAACTATTTTTATTGATTTTGATACAAATTACGGCATTTGGAATAATGCATATGCATCCAATCTCTCGGAGCAGATTCGAGACCAATTGATAGAAGGTATTGTCGAAGATGGATGTTTTAATATTCAGGATATAAGCACAGGCACGAATTACTTATACAAAGTTGGTGTTCGTATTGCAAATCCTTCAATAACAGTAAGCCAAGAAGGGGCAATTAGGCATATATCTGCAGCATTTCAAATTAAAACATATAACAATAAAAATAATCTCATAACTGCGAAGACAAGAGATGTAACATATAACGCTCCAGCGTTCGTTGTCACTGTAAACAATTCACAGGAAGTGCTACTGCAAAATTATGCTCATAATGTTTCATTAGAGATAAGAAAAACCGTTTATGATAGTTTCAAATAGGAAACAGTTTCTACAGGAAAGAAAGCATAACCGCTAATCAGTGTATTAGAATAAAAGTAACTACTCAGCGTAATTTTCAAAAAGGCCAATAAAAAAGGCTTTTTTGAAAAAGATTCAAAAATCGGAATGATTTTCGATTAATGTTTATAAGCGTCAAAAAAATGCTGGGTAGTTCCAAAGGGTTACTTGAGAGTAAACTCATACGCAAGAATTATAAGCATCAGTAGAATTAAAAATAAAGGAAGGACAATCATGTCAGAGGAAGTTATGAAACAATTAAAAACATGTTTTTTTGAGTTATTTGGGTTAAGAGTAATTATCAGTTATAGATTTGATAAAGAGGAGACTATGTATGAAGGAATCAATTAAGGCAAAGTTAACTTCTTACGGAATTATTCTTTCCATGGCTATAGGATTTAGTTTAATAGCTATTATCCTTTTCCAAGTGTCCCTTATTCAAAGAAATTGGGTCATTTAGGAACATGGTTATTTCTCTTATATATTCCTAGTATCATAGTAGCATCAGCGATAGCTGGTGGTGGACAAGTAAGAAGCAACATTAGTGGTAGAACGAGCGACGGAGAAACTTTTACTGCTTCCGTTGCAACAGGTGAATATGTAATGCCCAATCCAATGCTCGGAAAGAAAACTTTTACTTTTATGTTTAT
Source organism: Saprospiraceae bacterium (assembly GCA_016718205.1). GTDB lineage: Bacteria > Bacteroidota > Bacteroidia > Chitinophagales > Saprospiraceae > OLB9. Next base: position 59,345 of record JADKEB010000004.1, on the reverse strand, counting down.
TCTACTTTTAATTATTTTTACTGAATTTTTTTTTATTGGATACGAATATTTATTAACGGGGAAAAAAATAACAAAATTCCCAAATGTTGATATTGTAATTTGGATTCTAAGTGCAATTTTGCGTTTGGCAGTCGCTGGATTTCTTATGAAAATTATTTTTCGCTCAGAACGAATTAAATTTATATATTCGAAAATTGTATTTTCACTTCCAATTAGTTATATAATGTTTTCTGTGCCAGAAATATTAAAATGGCTCTTTAAGCATTAGTATAAAATACAATCATATTAGCGGATATAATAAAAAATTTTTGGTTGAATGCGATAAATACTGGAGTATAATTTTAACCGTTCTAATAGAGTGTTTACGGTTTACAGCCATTTTACCACTTTTACATTAAAAGTTAATAGAATAAAAAAAATAACGCCTAACGTTGGATTTGCAGGAAATTGCTACAGAATAGAATTGACAAACAACTTCGCAAATCCAACATATAAAAAGAATCGTATTGGCTAATGGAGTAAGTATTACACTCGACATCCGTGTCGAGGCTGGGCTTAGATTGAGGCGTTGGTTAAGGCTTTTTAGGAGTATGCGCACCTAAAACACCGTCTAACTTCGCGTGAGCCACTGCGGAGGTGAACTATGTTCGGATGCTGTTCACCTCCTTGCTCCGAGCCGGCTTAGTTGTATTAGCCACACTTTGTAGTATATTTGTTGAACTCATGCAAGTCCAGTGCCTTCACTACTGTCACAAAACTTGCAAGAGAGGATAAGCAAGTTTATGTGCCATACGTTCAGTCACAGGACTTGCTAGTAGTAGTTCGGCTCGGAGACATAGGAAAAATGACGAGAAAAATGCTTGGGGCATTTTCTCGCCATTTTTCCTACGTCGGCTACGCTTGTACGTTAGACGGCATTTTAGGTTCGACCACACCCTGAAAAGGAACTGACGCTGAAATATTTCTGTGTAGGTTTCCTCGACCTCGTGTCTCGGAAAGACTTTATACTGACTTTGATATAGAATAAAAGTCTATGACTGAGATGGAATTTCCTAAAAAATAAAACTGCCGACTAATAAAAGAGAGTGTAGAGTATATGATAAAATATTTATTAATGGCAGTATTATTGACAGTAAGCTGTGTATCATCGGAGCGTAAGGAAGCAAGGGTATTATACGAAAAAGCTGGTCTAGAAAATGATGATGAACAAAAGAAAATTTATTACAAAGAAATCTTGGATAAATATCCGGCTACTGAGTACGGTAAGATCTCACTTGTTTTGGATTTAGTGAAACAAAAAAAATTTGATGAAGCAGAGAAATTATCCAATGATTTAATTAACGAATATCCTAAATTTGAAGCAGGGTATTATGGACTAGGTTTAGTAAAAGCTAATAGAGGAGAGTTTTCCGATGCAATTCAATTATTTGATAAAGCTTTGACTCTAGAATTTATTCCAAGTAAAAAATCTATTCATTATAATAGAGCTATAGCTTATTATTCAAAAGACAAGGGCGGGGAAAAAAATCATCTCGAAATTAAAAAAAGTTTGGATATATATCTTGATGGTAATCCAACTAAAGATCCTAGAGTTTATTTTATACGTGGATTTTCTAGAGTTTTTCTTGCACCATCGGATAAAAGTTATTGCAATGATTTTAAAATAGCATATGAGAATAACACCAATAATTTACTAACTGACGAACAATTTGAACCAGTCAGAGAAGCGTGTGGAACTTTCGCATTTTATTCAGAGAACTGGTATTCATATAACGAAGATTGTAAAGAATATGATAATGCCGCAGTTACAAGAGTTCTTGATCTTCTGTGTAATATAAAAGAGTATAAAAATGACATCTTAATCCTTACTTGTAGTGCCAATACGTTATTGGATAGACTTGGCAAAGCAAAAGGAAATAAACCGAAAGGAAATAAAAAAATTATCGGAGCCGTAGAACGCATCTATTTCTCTAAGTTGAAAATGTGTCAAGATTATACAAAGGCTAGTAAGATGTAATATTTGAGGCAGTGCATTTTCTGTTTAATACCGAATTACTAGAAACAAAAATATAGGGATAATATTACTTATCCCAAATTATATAATTAAGGAAATTATTATGAAACATTTTTTTACAAAGAAGAGCGTGCAGTATTTTATATTTGCATGTTTATTTTACCTACTTTTTTTAGTGGTGGGCTTTACCGTTATTAACTATTTTTCTCCCGAGAATTCTAAATCTTTGGAAAGTATAATCACAATTGCTGGGGTGATTTTTACGGGAGTTCTAGCATTTATAACAGAACGACAAAAAGAGCAAGGCACAAAATTATATGAAAAGAAAATTCAATTGTTCAAGGATTTCTTTCAAAAATTAAATACAATCATAAATGACAATAGAATAACGGCATCTAGGAAAGAAGGAGAAAGAAAAAGAGAAAAAAGAAGAGACCGATGAGTTTAAAGATTTATTGTTTATGCTGGCAGAATTAAGAGTCTATATTAGCCATGAGTCTTGTGAAAAAATTATTTCAGCCCTAAATGATATAATTTCTATTTTGAAAATTAAAAATAATAAGCCGAAAGAATCTTTGGATTATACTGGACTAGGAAAAACTCTATTCTCATTGTCAAACGTATTGAAAAAAGAATTAGATATTTTAATAGATAACTCAGATAAATATTCGCTTGATTTTAAAATCCAAGCGAATCCAGACTAAGACCAACTTGGTGAAATAACAAGACGAATAAAAGAATTTAATCAAGATGAAGATAATAATGATTCTTCCCAAAAAGGAAAATGGCATGTAAACGTTGGAGAGGAGCCTAATGTGAAGCCAGAAAATCAATATCGTTGCTGGGATGATATGAAAAAATTTGGTTTTTGGAGTGCGGGTGGCGGAAAACGTTATGTAGACGGTACAAAAAAATTAGAAGAAGGAGATACTATTTATGCTTATATTAGTGGAAAGGGTTATGTAGGAAAAGGAACCGTACGAGGTAAAGCAAAAATAGTTGATGAGTTTTTTAAAGAGAATAATATTGTTACTAGTCAATTGATATCGAAACTTTTTAAAGAACACATAGAAGATAAAAACTTTGAGGATTTTCATAATGAGGATATTGGAGAATACGCGGTTAAAGTGGAATGGGTTCTAAAGAGATAGAAGTAATGCATACAAAGGTGGGATAAATATTAGTCCTCAGACTATTTGTTTAATGAATAAAAATAATTTAGACAAACTTGAAAAAGAATTCGAATAAAGTTTCAAGAGGTCTATTTGATTTAATTAGACACATGGAAGAAATATATGAAGTAATACGCGCCTAACGTTGGATTTGCGGAAATTGCTACAGAATAGAATTGACAAGCAACTTCGCAAATCCAACATATTTGAAAAGAATCGTATTGGGTAATGGAGTTAAGCCTACACCCGACATCGTGTCGGGACTGGTTTTAGTAAAGCGTCAGTTGGGGCTTATTAGTATTACGCGAACCTAAAACACCGTCTAACTTCGCGTGATCTGCTTCAAAGCCTCACAATGTTCGGAAGCTGTGAGGCTTCTCGCTCCGAGTCGGCTTATTTGTATTAGCCACACTTTGTAGTATTTTTGTTGAACTTATGCAAGTCCAGTGCCTTCACTACTGTCACGAAACTTGCAGAGAAGAGCAAGTTTGCGTGCCATCCGTTCAGTCACAGGACTTGCTAGTAATAGTTCGACTCGGAGACATGACTTTGAAACTCAAAAGGTGCTACCGCACTTTCGAGTTTCAAAGTCACGTCAGATACGCTTAACGTTAGACGGTATTTTAATTTCAAATTCAACTGAAAGAGAAAAATGATGCAGAAATTAGCTTTTTATAGAAAGCAAAAGTAAAATGATTAGAGGGATTAAAAAATGAATAATGTAAATGCACAAGAGTTTCCAAAAGAGGTAATAGCAAAATTAAAATATTATGTTTATAGATTAATTGACCCAAGAAATGGAGAAACATTTTATGTAGGTAAAGGAAATGGAAATAGAGTGTTTTCTCATATTAAAGATGAAAGTAATTCTATTGAATCATTTGATGAATTTACTGATAAATTAAAAAGAATAAGAGAAATTAAAAATGTCGGATTAGAAGTTCAGCATATAATTCATAGGCATGGAATGGATAGTGATACTGCACTTGAAGTTGAAGCAGCATTAATAGATGCATATCCTGGAGTAACTAATATTATAGGTGGCTATGGTAATAATGATATGGGTTCTATGCATTATACAGAAATAATTAGAAAGTATAAATCCGAGGAAGCTAAAATAAAGCATAAGGCGATTCTTATAAATATAAATAGAACATCTACCGACAGAGATATTTATAATGCTACACGTTACGCATGGAAAATTGATAAGAAAAAAGCTGAGAAAGCAGAATTGATATTATCTACATTCCAAGGGATTATAATAGGAGTATTCACTCCAACAAAATGGCTTGAGGCTACACCGGAAAATTTTCCAGATTTTCCAGATATGCTTGGAAGATTTGGATTTATAGGAAAGGATGCTGATGAATCAGTAAAAAAACAATATTTAATGAAAAGAGTTCCCGATTCATATAGAAAAAAAGGTGCGGCAAATCCAATTAAATATACTTACAAATAAAAAATGGTAATTTATTGAAAACGGTTTTGGACATTCGTGTCCAACACAAATTAAGTAAAGAATTTTATAGAAAACAAGGAACAGAAAAATGGGTGCTTACAATCTTAAACAAGAGATCGATTTTGTTTTTCGGACACAACAAATATTAAATCAATATGAGCAGTTTATAGAAGAAAATCCTAAAATAAAAGGTTTTGAATTTACTCTTCTCTTAAATTGTTTTGTAGGCTTATTAATAATTCCGCAGCAAACCAATGAAAGAGGTAATGACATTACTGATTTATTGCCAACTGCCATAATTGATGAAGAAAGCTTCGGAATTGATCCATCCAAGATAATTATTTGCGCTGGTAAAGGTGGTAATCCAAATACAAGATTGGCGGAAGATAAATCTGTTGCCAATATAGTAAGACATTTTCGAAACTCAGTCGCACATAGTAGATTTGAAATTAAATCGAAAGATAGTAAAATTAGTTCAGTATATTTTGAAGATCGTGATAATGCTCATAATCAAACTTTTGAGTTAGAGCTACCGATAGGGAATATACGTAAATTTGCATTGAAAATCTCTGAATGTTTTCTGGAAGCAATGAAGTAATAAACTAATCTATTAAGACATTAATACTTGTTAAAGGAATGCCTAAAACAAACCTCTCCACCGAATCCCAAATCACCCGAGGCATAGAACAACTTGTTCTTGGGTGGCAATTTATAAGTAACCCCGAAAGTCAAAAAAAGAAATTTCCGATTGATTTAATGATAAATATATTGGAAGAGTCTTACAACGATTTGTCGGAAAGACAAGAGAATGAAACAGATTATTTAGACCGAAGATATCGAAATTACAGAGAAAAATTAGGAGAGAAACCATTCTACATTAAAATAGACCTTCAAAAGAAAATCATTCAAAACTTAAAAGGGAATGAAGAGAATATAAGAATGCTTGCAAAAATTTATTTAGAGAACTATTCAGAGGATTATAGCGATTATATACTAGACAACTATTTGAAAGTTCAAAAGGAAAATCGACTTTTAGAATATTCTCTTTTCGTAATAGTATTTTTCAATCTTGCATCTCGGTTAGGATTGACAGTTGAGATGACTTATGATAATATTTTAGATTCATCCAAAAAAAGAAGACGGCGGATAAGACCGATTGGAGTTTCCTGTCGTCGTCCTTATCTTAACTTGATTGCGCAAGATTGTAATGATAAGATTTATAAACATTTTGTATTGAGTTGCATAACAGAAATTCATACAGATATTTTTGAATTTGCTAATGATTCTGAACGGAAAAGAACTAACCTTGATTTAAAATATTTTCGGAATTCAAAAGACTATCGTTTTGGAAAAGAATATATAGCATACAGAATAGAATTAAAGAAAAAATTTCTGAGACACTTCCGCAATGTTTACTTTCCTGAATTTGAAATAATTGAAGAGAGTAGCGATGCTGTGATTTTAGAAGTTACAACTTGGGACTATCGTTATTTTTTTAACGCCATTTTTAATTACAGAGAACATTGTTTGTTATTAGCCCCAACCGACAAAGTTGACTTTTATAAAGATATTTTACAGAATACATTAAAAAAATATTCAGACGATTAAAAAAACTTCAAAGCGGAAAAACTTTTTCCTCTATGGAAACGGAAATTAAAATATAATTGCCCTCTATTTATAAATTAAGGAATTTCTATGAGATTAAATAAATTTTTAGGTTTTTCACTATTGGTTTCTTCCATTGGATTGTTTGCTGTGGATGGACCGACAGTAAAAAATATGTCAGGACCTTGGATAAAAGTTCACCTTTCGGATAACAACGGTAATCTGTTTGAGAGTCGGGAAGCAAAATATCAACAATCGGTAACAATGACAAAGTGTGTTCCTGGTAGATTGCTGTTAGTTGAATGGGGTGAGAAAGAAAGTGATGGAAGACCAAAGGTAGTTGGCGCACCTATGAAAAATTGTGGTTCCAAAGTAATTTTTACTTCTTCATATGAATTTATTAAAGAGTCGAATGACTGGGGTGATGAAGAAGGAAGTAAAGATTGGAATACAGCTAAAAGAACTTGCGAATCGAAAGGTATGAGATTACCCTCGAAAGCGGAACTACTAGCAGTTCAGAAAGCTGGTGCTAGCGGATGGAAAAGAGATTGGTATTGGACGAATGAAACTATTTCAGATAAACAAGCAATTCATGTTGACGTAAGCACGGGTTCATCGGAAGCATGGAGTATTGATTCGTTCAAGACAAGCTTAGTTCGTTGCCATACTAAATAACAATAAGTGTGACTTTTTTTGCTTTTTCGGAGTAGAGAAATTAAAACACCGTCTAACTGCGAGTATCCACTGCGGAACGGGCTATGTTCGGATGCTGCCCGTCCCTTGCTCCAAGCCGGCTTAGTTGTATTAGCCACACTTTGTAGTATAGTTGTTGAACTCACGCAAGTCCAGTGCCTTCGTTCCGGTCACAAAACTTGCAAGAGAATAATGCAAGTTTTGCGCCCTACACTCAGTCACAGGACTTGCTAGTAGTTGGTCGGCTTGGAGACATGACTTTGAAACTCAAAAGGTGCTACCGCACTTTCGAGTTTCAAAGTCACGTCGGATACTCTTTACGTTAGGTGAAAGCGTTGAGTATAATTTAGTTTAAAAATTTTTGAAAGGAGAAACACAATGAGTGAAAATGAGCAACTAAAATCAATTTCTTCGATTTTTGGAAAAATGATTTTCAGAATTCCCGATTATCAAAGAGGTTTTGCATGGTCAGAAAAGCAATTAAAAGATTTCTGGAATGACTTAATTCAATTAGAAAAAGAAAAGAACCACTATGCAGGAGTATTAACATTAGAAAATGTTTCAAAGGAAATTTACGATAAATGGGAAGATGATATCTGGATAATTTCATCAAAAAAATATAAACCTTATTATATAGTCGACGGGCAGCAAAGATTAACTACTATTATAATATTAATTCAATGTATAACTAAAGTTGGAAAGAAAAAGTGGGTAGGCGATAATAAAGTTAAATTAAATTATACATCCATAGAAGATATTCAAAAAAATTATATATTTGATTCTAAGGATGATGGGATTTCTAGGTCTTATATTTTGGATATGAGAAAGATAATCCGAGTTATGAATTTCTAAAAGTAAATATTTTCGAAGAGTCATCATCAAGTGGATATAATATTGAAGAAACCATATATACTCATAACTTAACTAATGCAAAAAATTTTTTTATTAATCAGTTAGATAAACTAACTCTTGAAGAAATTGAAATTATTTTTACGAAAGTTACAGAAAATGTTCTTTTTAATCTTTATACAATTTCAAATGATATAGATGTATTTGTTACTTTTGAAACAATGAATAATCGGGGTAAACCCCTCTCACAACTTGAACTTCTAAAAAACAGACTTATATTTTTATCAACGAAACTAAAAAATATTGAAGATTACGAAAGTATAACAATAAGAAAAGTAATTAATGATAGCTGGAAGGCAGTATATCATTACCTTGGAAAAAATAAAGATTTTCCACTAAACGATGATAAATTCCTTGAAACTCACTTTTCAATTTATTTTGATAGAAAGAAATTATTCGATGAAATAGATAAAAAATTGCTACTAGGATTTCATCGTTCCTATGAAGTTCAATATTTTTTACTAGATATGATATTTACAATAAAGAATGTTAAAATAGATACAAAATTTTTAAGTGAGTATGTATCTAGTCTAAAATCTAGTGTCAAAATTTGGTATTACTTGCACAATCCCTACGACTTCACAAATTTGAATGAAGATGAAAAATTACTATTCGAAAAAATAGATAGGATTGAAATCCATAATTTGAAGGTAATTGTTCTAACAGCATTTTTAAAATTTGGAAATATCGAATCTCAAGAAAGAACATCTTTTCTAAAAACATTAGAAAAATTTGGTTTTTTTCTTTTACTGTCACCAATGAAAAGAGTATTCGTAAAGGATATAGAATTTGGATTCTTTGAGGCAGCTAGAAATTTATACACAGGAAGTGAAAATCTTAATTCTTTAAAAAATAAAATGGATAAATTTCTCTCAGAATCTAAAAATAAGCCAGAATTACTTTCATCTTTAAAGGACTTTTTTAAATCAAATGGATTTTATGAATGGGATGGAATTCAATACTTTCTTTTCGAATATGAACTTTTCTTAAAATCAAAATCAAAATCAAAAAAGATAAAAATAAACTGGAGAGACTTTAATATAGATGTGGATGAATCGAATTCGATAGAGCATATCTATCCTCAAACTGCAACAGATATTAAATGGAAATTGCATTTTGATAAGTATACACCGAGGGAGAGAAAAGTAATTTGTAATTCCTTGGGAAATTTAGTCGCTTTATCGAAACAAAAAAATTCAAGTTTAAGAAATAAACCTTTCGAAGAAAAAGTCTCCAATGATAATAATACTGTGGGTTATCGTTATGGTTGCTATTCTGAAAATGAAATAACAAGATTTGATAAATGGACAGCAGTTCAAATTTTGGCGAGAAGCCTAAGATTAATTAAATTTATGAATGAAACTTGGGATTTGACCATTGGAAATAATGATTTAGAAAAAGCTTCGTTTTTAAATTTAGAATTCGTAATTCAAAAGGAAAGTCTAGTATTAACGCAAGAAAATAATATAGATTTTGGAGACACATTTCTTAATGATTATGTGCTACTAAAAGAACTCAACGCCTTCACCTAACTGCGAGTATCCACTGCGGAGGTGAACTATGTTCGGAAGCTGTTCACCTCCTTGCTCCAAGCCGGCTTAGTTGTATTAGCCACACTTTGTAGTATTTTTGTTGAACTTACGCAAGTCCAGTGCCTTCCTTTCGGTCACAAAACTTGCAAGAGAATAATGCAAGTTTTGCGCCCTACACTCAGTCACGGGACTTGCTAGTAGTTGGTCGGCTTGGAGACATTGAAAAAATGACAAGAAAAATTCTTGGGGAATTTTCTTGTCATTTTTTCAACGTCGGATACTCTTAACGTTAGGCGAAAGAAGTGCAGAACAAAGACATAAGTAAACATATTAGAATTAACATTTAAAGGGAGTTTTTATGAAAAATCACAGTGCTTGGACAAATGATATGCTACAATCAATTGTATATTGGGTAGCTTATAAAAAAACAATATTTCCGTCTTATCAAATTCCAGAAGGGGCTATCGCTTCTGAATTGTGAAATTTTGAAAGGGTTAATGAATAGCCAAAATGAAAAATATCGTATATATCCAGAATATCAATACAGTAAAATTAGCGAAAATGAATCAAATAAAGACAGAGCGGATATAGCTATATGTAGAAAAGTAAATGATACTGAAGAATTGGAAGCAATTATCGAAATTAAAAAATATGAAGATAAAAATCAAAACGCTATTACTACTCAGATCAAAAAGGATATTGAGAAAATAGTAAATCTGAGAAAGGAAACTAAAAATAAAAAATTCAAAAGCTATCTATTAATTGTGAACCAAGAAAGATTTCCGGATAAATTTATTAACGAAAAAGGAGAAGTAAAAAAACGTAATATCGATTTGCCAGAAAACCTTGTTAAGCATATTAAAAAAAAGGAATCAAGAAAATGTTTCCCATCGATAAGAGATAAAATAATAAAAAAAGGATTTTTTGCAATTCTATTGACTATCGAATAATAAACTTATTTGATAAACATGAGAAGGATATATGGCAAAGATAAATTTTATTGAAAAACAAAAACTAGAAAAAATCTTAAATATGGACCAAGGCTATGTGTTAGACTTTTCCAATAGAACTTTCCAAGAATTCATAAAAGACTGCTTAGATATAGATATTTATAAAAACTATCCCAATCTTTCTAAAGCAAAAATTTTAAGAGCTATTCTAGAAAACGAAAAAGATATATATGTTGGGAAACTAATAAATCAATTATTGAAATACAAAAAGGAATTTCATACAATCGCTGACAACGAAAAAGAGGATTTTATTTTTTGTATAGATTTATCAAATAGATTGTTGGGAAAAGTAGGAGTATTAGAAAAGAAAGTTACAGTCGAGACTAACAAAAGTATTGATTTTGACGAAATAAAAAGAAAGCTGTATAGTGTTACATTAATTGAAAAGCCGAATGAAAGAGGGTTCGAATTTGAAAAATTTTTAAACTATTTTTTCGAGCAGTTCAGATTATACCCAAGACCTTCATATAAAATAATTGGTGAACAAATTGATGGAAGCTTTTCCTTTAATAACTGATATATTTAGTAGAAGCGAAATGGAAAAAGAAATAATTGGAATCGATGATTTGAGAATTTTTTCAGACAAAATAATTTCTAAGTCTGCTTTTACTAGAGGATTGTTTATTAGCTTTTCAAATTTTAATGACTATATATTTCAAAGGTATAATAACAATCATGCACGTTTTATTTTAATGACGGTTCAGGAATTATTTATACTAGCTGAAAGAAAAATGGATTTTAAAGAATTATTAATAAAAAAGATTAGAGTATTAGAGGAAGAAGGAATAGTGTTTAGAAATATTATGGAGTTGAATTGATTTTTAGTAATAGTGCACTTCCTTCGCCTAACTGCGAGTATCCACTGCGGAGGTGAACTATGTTCGGATGCTGTTCACCTCCTTGCTCCAAGCCGGCAAAGTCGTGTTAGTCAAACTTTGTAGTATATTTGTTGAACTTACGCAAGTCCAGTGCCTTCGTTCCGGTCACAAAACTTGCAAGAGAATAATGCAAGTTTTGCGCCCTACACTCAGTCACGGGACTTGCTAGTAATAGTTCGGCTTGGAGACATGACTTTTAAACTCAAAAGGTGCTACCGCACTTTCGAGTTTAAAAGTCACGTCGGATACTCTTAACGTTAGTTGCCATTTCGGCAATTCAAAAAAGGAGATAAGATGAATATAGGCGAAGAGATTGTGGGCTCATACTTGCAATATATTAAAAACTGTGAATTTATTCAGAAAAATTTATATACCCCCGATATCCAAGGGGAAATTGATGTAGTTGGAATTGATGTAAATAAAAAGGTTATTTACGTCTGTGAAGTTGCAATACATTTAATTACAGGTTTGCAGTATACAAAAGAAAAAAGACCAAATAATGTAAATAAGCTAATCGAAAAATTTTCAAAAGATATTGAATATACGAATAAGTATTTTAGTGACTATACCAAAATATTTATGTTCTGGTCTCCTATAGTAAAAAATCAATCTAGTGATTCAAAATATAATCAAATGAATGATATACTTGAAATAAAAAAAATTATAAAGAAAAAATATAAAGTAGAAGTCGAGGCAATAATAAACGAAAAATTTTTGGAATGTTTAAAAGAGTTAAGAGAATATGCGAAAACAGAAACAAAAGATATTAAGTCGCCTATTATAAGACTCTATCAAATTGAAGAGTATACGAAAAAGCATATTGAAAAATTAAAATAAATCTCTTAACGAGAAGCTATAAAGTAAATAGTAAAAATGAGAATGTGAAATTATTCTATTTGACAATATAATTATTTTATAATTATATGATACTTATGAGTCTGAATTTTTCTTGGGATGATAAAAAAAACACAATAAATAAGAAAAAACATAAAATTTCTTTTGAGGAAGCCGAAACGGCATTTTACGATGAAAGAGCTAAAATAATTTCCGATCCTGATCATTCTCAGGAAGAAGAAAGATTTATTCTTCTAGGCATGGATTTTAAGTTAAAACTTTTAGTTGTTTGTCATACTTTTCTAGAAAAAGTCGGAATAATCAGAATTATATCAGCCAGAAAAGCTACCAAAAAAGAGAGAAATAAATATACAGGAGAAGAATAAGTATGAGAAAGGAATATGATTTTTCAAACTCTAAAAAAAATCCCTATGCAAGTAAATTGAAAAAACAAATTACGATTAGAATAGATGAGCACACAATTAAATACTTTAAAGAAGTAGCTGGGAATACTGGAATTTCTTATCAAAATCTTATTAATTTGTATTTATACGAATGTGCTACGAATAAAAAGAAATTAGAATTAAAATGGACTTAATCGGAGTTCTGCCGAAACAGCAACTAACTTCGAATATCCACTGCGGTAACGGACTATATCGGAAGCTGTCCGTCACCTTGCTCCAAGCCGGCTTAGTTGTGTGAGTCAAACTTTGTAGTATTTTTGTTGAACTCACGCAAGTCCCGTGCCTTCGTTCCGGTCACAAAACTTGCAAGAGAATAATGCAAGTTTTGTGCCCTACACTCAGTCACGGGACTTGCTAGTAGTTGGTCGGCTTGGAGACATGACTTTGAAACTCAAAAGGTGCTACCGCACTTTCGAGTTTCAAAGTCACGTCGGATACTCTTAACGTTATGCGGCATTTTAGGTGCGGGCATGTTCGATAAAGGAACCAACGCTAAGATATTTTAGTAGTAGGTTTCTCGACGTCCGTGTCTCGAAAGACTTATTCCGTTAATTTTTAGAATTAAAATTAAATTGAGAACTTGATAGTTCAGGGAACGAATAAATTAATTTATATGAGAATGAGGTAAGCGAACCTACCTATATTTATTCATTTCTATAAAATGAGGATAAGTTAATTTAGCCGTATTTGAAAAAATATTTAAGTAATATTTTAGGAAGCGAGGAGAAGTAAGTGAGATGCAAATCACTAGAAATAAAAATAAATTTGATAATGTTTTAACAATTATTCTTTCATCTGCTTTCAAATGGGGAGGCTTACGATGAAACTAATATTGCAAATATTTTTGGTATGCTCATTCATATATTGTTCAAAGGCTAGAGAGGAGAAAGAGAAAGCGAGAAGAAATTATTTTTTATGCGTATTTATTGTCCGAGAAGCGGCTATTGATACTCAAATGGCTGTTGCAGGAACGCTTTCATGTACCTTTAAGTATCCAGAGGCATTTGATAAATAAGAATTTTACTAGCTTTAAGTAAGACTTGTATGGGTTATACCTAATTAGCCGTTTAAAGCAATACTTTTAAATAGAATTTTGGGCAGTGAAGATAATAGGTGAGATGCAAATAACTAGAATGAAAATCATTTTTTATTTCTATTTTTTCTTTGTTCTCTCTTATTGTAAATTCAAGAAAATTGCAAGGAAGACCTAACAAAGAATGAATACAAAATCTAAAAATATTGAGATGTTTATAGCGAAAACCCTTATCTTAGCGATATTGTTTTTAAGCTCTCGTTGTATTGGGAATAATTTGAACCCAGAAATGATAGATCTCTCACAAATGTTCTACGACTATCCAAGTGATCCAACATTTAATGTTCAATTTTTGGATAGGTCAAAACTTGATTATTCCATTGATAGTTTAGATCATGTAAATGCCTTTCTTGAATCTGTTCGGTTGCAAAGAAATTCTATTCCTGAAAAAAAATTTAATCCACTAGTTTTAAGAATTGGGGCTTACGTTGGAGAAGTTATCAGAAAAAATTCAAAAACAAAAAAAATTATTTGGGTTAGTTTCGAAAAGGCTGCATCTCAAAGCCAACTTATTAAATCATTAGGAGAAAATATTAGCACGATTGCAATCTTGCAAGTAGAAGGAGAGGATGATTTTTCTTTTCCACTTGGCAAAGTTCTAAAATATTTAGAGTTTGGAGAAGCTGAGAATTTGAAATTTTTTGCTCAAAGCATAATACTAGACAGAAAAAAATAAGAGTTGGTATTTAACACAATATTTATTTTAGTTAATAAATATTACGCGCCTAACGTTGGATTTGCGGAAATTGCTACAGAATAGAATTGACAAGCAACTTCGCAAATCCAAATTATAAAAAGAATCGTAATGGGAAATGGAGTAAGTATTACACTCGACATCGTGTCGAGGCTGGTAATAGATAAAGGCGTTGGTTAAGGCTTATTAGGAGTATGCGCACCTAAAACACCGCATAACTGCGAGTGAGCCACTGCGAGAGTGAACTATGTTCGGATGCTGTTCACTCTCTTGCTCCGAGCCGGCTGGTTGTTTAAGTGAAATTTTAGTTTATTTGGAAAGCTACCGCAAGTCCAGTGCCTTCACTACTGTCACGAAACTTGCAGAAAAGAGCAAGTTTGCGCGCCATCCGTTCAGTCACAGGACTTGCTAGTCATACGGTTGGCTCGGAGACATGACTTTAAAATTCAAAAGGTGCTACCGCACTTTCGAATTTTAAAGTCACGTCGGATACTCTTAACGTTATGCGCAATGCCTCGCTATATTTCATTTGCTTAATCTGACAGATTGAAAAAGAATGGAAAAAGATTGTTTTTTATGGCTGGATTCGAAAAATAATGTGAAACGCTGGATTTGGGATTGTTTTAAATAAAAAAGAAAGGATTCCTGATTTTAGACTTTGTAGTTTATTTCTCAGACTCACGCAAGTTACGCGCCATTAATATAATATGTAGAATTAATACAAAAGGAGAGAAGAATATGTTATCAATTAAATTCATTTCAGAGGAGATGATACTGAAAAAGCAATAAGCGAGTCTTTAGATGTGCAATATATATGGGATATTGTTGCAAGTTGTGGTGATGGCGATGATGGTAAAAGTAAAAACTGGACAGAAGCTATAAATAAAACAATGTACGAAGTTGCAAAAAGAATAAATAAAAATTATCTTGTGGCAAGCAAATTGAACTCTCTCCGTGATAATCCAGAATGGTTATATGATTTAGTTTGGTATTCTGATAATAAGTTTGGTATCGATAAAATTCATTTAATATTGGAATCTGAATGGAAAACGCCTAAGAGGCATAGACAAGAGGAATATGATTATTTTTATGATTTAAAATATGATTTTGAAAAATTGATTATGGGCAGGTCAGAGCATAGGGTATTTATTTTTGAAGGCGATACAAAAGAAGAAATCGAAAGTATTCTTGATAAGCTCATTGCAATAATAAAGGCATCGAAAATACCCTTAATAGATGACCGTTTTATGTTCGCAGGTTGGATTACCAGCAAAGAGTTTTATTTTGATATATATATTCACAAATGAAATATGCTACGGCTTATAATGTAACGTTATGCGCAATGCCTCGCGATACTTCATTTGCTTAATCAAAACAGATTGAAAAGAATGGGAAAAGATTGTTTTTTATGGCTGAATTTGAAAAATAATGTAAAACGCTGGATTTAGGATTGTTTTAAATGAAATTGAAAGACATTCTGATTTTAGACTTTTAGTAGGAGGAATACAGATTAGAAATTTGAAAGACGGAGTAATTACTTTTAAGATGGCGCAAATAGGTTTTGCAATAATGAAAATGATTAGCTTTTAAACTAAAGCTGGATAATAAGAATTATCCGAACCTCTTTAGGTATTTTAAGAATTTAGAATCAAACAAATCTTTTTTGTTTCTGCGGATTGCGAAATAGAATTAAAATAGATTGCTTTATATTTTTAAGTTTAAAAAATTAGAAAAGTAGAAGTATAAAATTTTGTATTATAAGCTGGATAATAAGAATTATCCGAAACTTTTTAGATATTCTAAGAATTGCTTTTAGAATCAAACAAGTTGCACTTTCGGTTTAAGTATGACTAAATAGAATTCTTTAATTGACTTTCTATTTCTAAGTTTGCCCACATAGAATTGTGAAACTTATTTTGATTCTAAGCCTTCCTGTTTATTTGTAGGAAGAAATTTTTTAAGAATCGCATTAACTTAAAGATTTTTTAGTTGAAGTTTTTTATCATAGGTAAACGTATAGTAAACGCGTGGACGGAAATTGCTTGCTAGATTTTATCGAGTTAAAAGTTTAGTTCTTGTCAGACTTTATCGGAGTCATGCGAGGCAAAGCGCATAACTGCGAGTATCCACTGCGGAGGTGAACTATGTTCGGATGCTGTTCACCTCCTTGCTCCAAGCCGGCATAGTCGTGTTAGCCACACTTTGTAATATTTTGTTGAACTTGCGCAAGTCAGTGCCTTCGCTCCGGTCACAAAACTTGCAAGAGAATAATGCAAGTTTTGCGCCCTACACTCAGTCACGGGACTTGCTAGTAGTTGGTCGGCTTGGAGACATGACTTTGAAACTCAAAAGGTGCTACCGCACTTTCGAGTTTCAAAGTCACGTCGGATACTCTTAACGTTAGATGCTATTATTGCGAACTGAGAAGAAGTAAATGAAAAAATAGAGCAACAATACTTATAATCAATTTTTGTAAAAATATTAGAATTGGTTAAAACATTGAACTCATAAATACATGGAATTAACTATCCTATTGAGAAAAACTCTTACATGGAGTTCAAATTAATAGGTTTGACGAATTTAAAAGATTACTAATTATAATTCAAAGAGGAAAAATTAATGGAAGAAGCAACTTTATTTACACCGGAATACAAAGTCGTAAATGATTTATTTGGGGACGGAATAAAATATACAATCCCGTCATATCAAAGACCTTATTCATGGGAATGTGTAGGAAAAAGCGATAAAAATAATCAAGTTAATGTAATGTGGGAAGATCTCATTGAATATTATGAAAGCAATAATTCTAATCCCTACTTTTTAGGCTCTATGGTTTTAATTGGTAGTAGTGCTGGGCGAGAGTTTCAGGTAATTGATGGTCAACAGAGAATGACAACACTCGTTTTACTTTTAGTAGCTATTAAATGTTTCTTAAATAAATCAAAAGGCAAAATCTTAATAACAACATCTAAGGCGGAGGATTTTATCGCTCTCATTGATGAAATGATAAGAGAGATTGAGCGACTTATTTATAATCGAAAAATTCAAGGAGCAATTACAATAGAAAAAAAAGTAAAAATTGAAAAGAGTTTTACTTATGATTATGATTCTATTTTAACCCATGTAATCGAATGCAAAAGTTATAACGGTCTAAACCTACCTCAAAATATTAGTGATGAACAAAAGCAAACGATCATAAGATATTTCAATAATGCACATTATTTGGAACAAAAGGTTACTGGAAAATTTTTAGAAAATGGAAGTTTTACGGAGTTGAATTTCTCTGCTCTAAATAATTTCATCGAATTTTTAAAGAATAGAGTCGCTGTCGTAAGAATTCTGGCGAGTAAGTTTGATGTTGCTTATCAAATTTTTGAAATCCTAAACAATAGAGGCCTACCATTATCGAATAAAGATTTATTAAGAAATTTTATTATTAGTGAATTTTCATCTATCGCAGTAGAAAGAAATAAGTCAGCTGTTGATGATAGTGATAAATTGCATCCAGATAAGAAATGGGAATACTTAGAACGAAACTTTGATTTGGATAATGAATTTATTAGCAGATTCGTTGAAAGTATAAACGGGAAAAATCAAAAATATTCTGCCTTTAACGATTTAAAAGAAATATATTTAAACAAAGCTGAATTTAAAGATACCGTTAAGAAAAAAAGAATAGAGCTTTTCTATGAAGCGTTTAGCTATGATTTAGCAAATTATACTAAGATCATAAATACTCGTGTCAAAAAAATAGATAAAAATATAATTCTATTCATTTTAAATTCTGGAAACGTAACTTATTCAATAAATTTATTATTAGCACTATATCGTAACGAAACAGATGAAAGTAAAATAACAAATTTCTTAAAAACCTATGAGCGCTATCTAATTTACTTAATATTAGGACCTGCAAGAAGATTTGTAAGCAGTCTTATTTATAATGGCATAAAATACTTAAATTCTAATGATTACGACAATGCCATAAAAGAATTTTCCATAGATCCTATTGAAAAAAATAAATTAGCCAACTATCTAGATTTACCTTTAGACAACTATCTAGGAAAACTTCTTATATCTAAATATGTATGGATACTGGATACTGAGAGCAAGGATGACACTACTGATATTTCATTAAATTTTTCAGTTGCTACCTTAGAGCATATTATTCCGCAAACTCCCGATGAAAATACAAATTGGAAAAATGATTTTAGTGAAAGTTTTAGGAAAGAATTCACTTATAGACTTGGCAATATGACTCTCTTAACTCAGTCTATGAACTCCGCTGCGAAGAACTATGATTTTTCCGCAAAAAAAATATTATACGCAGGAACTAAATTAAAAATTACAAATGAAATGGTTTCCGATACATTTTTAATGAATGAAGCATATATTAAAAATAGACATGATTTAATTAAAAATAAAATCTTAAATGAGCTAAACTTTTAGAATTATCGCAATAACAGCATCTAACTGCGAGTATCCGCTACGGTAACGGACTATATCGGAAGCTGTCCGTCACCTTGCTCCAAGCCGGCATAGTCGTATTAGCCACACTTTGTAGCATTGTTGTTGAACTTACGCAAGTCCAGTGCCTTCGTTCCGGTCACAAAACTTGCAAGAGAATAATGCAAGTTTTGCGCCCTACACTCAGTCACGGAACTTGCTAGTAGTAGTTCGGCTTGGAGACATGACTTTGAAACTCAAAAGGTGCTACCGCACTTTCGAGTTTCAAAGTCACGTCGGATACTCTTAACGTTATGCGCAATGCCTCGCTATATTTCATTTGCTTAATCTGACAGATTGAAAAAGAATGGAAAAAGATTGTTTTTTATGGCTGGATTCGAAAAATAATGTGAAACGCTGGATTTGGGATTGTTTTAAATAAAAAAGAAAGGATTCCTGATTTTAGACTTTGTAGTTTATTTGTCAGACTCACGCAAGTTACGCGCCATTAATATAATATGTAGAATTAATACAAAAGGAGAGAAGAATATGTTATCAATTAAATTCATTTCAGAGGGAGATGATACTGAAAAAGCAATAAGCGAGTCTTTAGATGTGCAATATATATGGGATATTGTTGCAAGTTGTGGTGATGGCGATGATGGTAAAAGTAAAAACTGGACAGAAGCTATAAATAAAACAATGTACAAGTTGCAAAAAGAATAAATAAAAATTATCTTGTGAAGCAAATTGAACTCTCTCCGTGATAATCCAGAATGGTTATATGATTTAGTTTGGTATTCTGATAATAAGTTTGGTATCGATAAAATTCATTTAATATTGGAATCTGAATGGAAAACGCCTAAGAGGCATAGACAAGAGGAATATGATTATTTTTATGATTTAAAATATGATTTTGAAAAATTGATTATGGGCAGGTCAGAGCATAGGGTATTTATTTTTGAAGGCGATACAAAAGAAGAAATCGAAAGTATTCTTGATAAGCTCATTGCAATAATAAAGGCATCGAAAATACCCTTAATAGATGACCGTTTTATGTTCGCAGGTTGGATTACCAGCAAAGAGTTTTATTTTGATATATATATTCACAAATGAAATATGCTACGGCTTATAATGTAACGTTATGCGCAATGCCTCGCGATACTTCATTTGCTTAATCAAAACAGATTGAAAAAGAATGGGAAAAGATTGTTTTTTATGGCTGAATTTGAAAAATAATGTAAAACGCTGGATTTAGGATTGTTTTAAATGAAATTGAAAGACATTCTGATTTTAGACTTTTAGTAGGAGGAATACAGATTAGAAATTTGAAAGACGGAGTAATTACTTTTAAGATGGCGCAAATAGGTTTTGCAATAATGAAAATGATTAGCTTTTAAACTAAAGCTGGATAATAAGAATTATCCGAACCTCTTTAGGTATTTTAAGAATTTAGAATCAAACAAATCTTTTTTGTTTCTGCGGATTGCGAAATAGAATTAAAATAGATTGCTTTATATTTTTAAGTTTAAAAATTAGAAAAAGTAGAAGTATAAAATTTTGTATTATAAGCTGGATAATAAGAATTATCCGAAACTTTTTAGATATTCTAAGAATTGCTTTTAGAATCAAACAAGTTGCACTTTCGGTTTAAGTATGACTAAATAGAATTCTTTAATTGACTTTCTATTTCTAAGTTTGCCCACATAGAATTGTGAAACTTATTTTGATTCTAAGCCTTCCTGTTTATTTGTAGGAAGAAATTTTTAAGAATCGCATTAACTTAAAGATTTTTTAGTTGAAGTTTTTTATCATAGGTAAACGTATAGTAAACGCGTGGACGGAAATTGCTTGCTAGATTTTATCGAGTTAAAAGTTTAGTTCTTGTCAGACTTTATCGGAGTCGTACGAGGCAAAGCGCATAACTGCGAGTATCCACTGCGGAGGTGAACTATGTTCGGATGCTGTTCACCTCCTTGCTCCAAGCCGGCATAGTCGTGTTAGCCACACTTTGTAATATTTTTGTTGAACTTGCGCAAGTCCAGTGCCTTCGCTCCGGTCACAAAACTTGCAAGAGAATAATGCAAGTTTTGCGCCCTACACTCAGTCACGGGACTTGCTAGTAGTTGGTCGGCTTGGAGACATGACTTTGAAACTCAAAAGGTGCTACCGCACTTTCGAGTTTCAAAGTCACGTCGGATACTCTTAACGTTATACGCCACGCCTCTGCCTTTTTCATTTGCCTAATCAAAACAGATTGGAAGGAAAGGAATATTTGGGGCTGGTTTAAAATTTAACGCTGAACGGATGGAGTTTGAATTGTTCTAACATACACTGAAATAAAAATTCTTTTTTGGACTTATATTCGCAGGATTGCAGTTTCGGAAGTTGAAATCCAGATAAGATACTTTTAAGATTTAAAGAATAGTTTTCGTAAGAATAAAAAGAGGATTGCCTGGTTCGTTCAGGGGAAACTGAAAGGGTTGTTTCAATGAATAGGTTTACTTTTTTTTCTTTTTCGTTAGGAAGAAATATTGGGTTCTCTTTTGTTTTTTAAGTTTGAAGTATATTCCTTGTCAGACTTTTTTAAATAGGAAGTCAGACTTTATATTTTCTTTGTTAGATTTTTTATTCTTTATTTGCTAT
This sequence comes from Saprospiraceae bacterium, assembly GCA_016718205.1. Lineage (GTDB taxonomy): Bacteria > Bacteroidota > Bacteroidia > Chitinophagales > Saprospiraceae > OLB9. The sequence goes on along the minus strand of JADKEB010000004.1, from coordinate 37,899 downwards.
CCAGAATTTTAATTGTCAGAATGAAAAAAGTAATTGTGGATACTCTTTATTATTCTACTGAGTTTCGGTCTTGCCTAATTTTATATAAATATTTTTAGTCTTGCAATTTTAATACCTAGCTAAACATATTGTAAACGCGAGGAATGAAAAGTCGTGTTGTATTTATTTGTCGAAGAGTTTAGAATATTTCTTGTCTGACTTTATCGTATAGTTACGAGGCGCAGCGTATAACAAAGCGTCAGCCACTGCGAGAGTGAACTATGCTCGGAAGCTGTTCACTCTCTTGCTCCGAGCCTGGCATGACTGTATTTGTCGGACTTTTAGTTTTTTTGTCAGACTCACGCAAGTGTTGTGCCTTCGCTTCACGCACAAAACTCGCATGAACGGATAATGCAAGTTTTGCGCCTTTCGCTCAGTCACACCACTTGCTAGTAATTGGTTGGCTCGGAGTCATGCTAGGAAGCACGTCAGCTACGCTTAACGTTATGCGCCATGCCTCGCTATATTTCATTTGCTTAATCTGAAAGATTGAAAAAGAATAGACAAAGATTATTTTATTATGGCTGGATTCGAAAAATAAAGTGAAACGCTGGATTTACGATTGTTTTAAATAAAATTGAAAGGAATTCTGATTTTGGACTTTTATTATGAGAAATACAGATTAGAAATTTGAAAGACGGAGTAATTGCTTTTAAGACTACACGATTAGGTTTTGGAATATTGAAAAGGATAAGAAGAATAGTCAAGAAAATATGAATTATTGGGAGTTCTTACACAAACTTAAAGATTCGATAGATTGACTTTGAGAATTGTTTCAGGCTTTGTATTTTTAAGTTTAAAAAATATAAAAACTGAAATCAAAGGTTTAGCTTTTAAACTTAAGCTGGATAATAAGAATTATCCGAGACTCTTTTGGTATTTTAAGAATTGCTTTATGTTTTTAAGGTTAAAAATTAAAGAAAAATAGAAGTATAAAAATATGTATTATAACCTGGATAATAAGAATTATCCGAGACTTTTTTGATAGTTTAAGAATTACTTTTGAGTCAAACAAGTTACACTTTTGATTTAAGTATAACTAAATAGAATTCTTCTATTGACTTTTTTGTTTCTAACTGTGTGGCTAAAAAGAATTGTGAAACTTTTTTTGATTCTAATCCTTCCTATTTATTTGTAGAAAGAAATATTTATGAATCTTGATAAGAGATAGATTTTTTAGTTAAAGTTATTTATTGTAGGTAAACATATAGTAAACGAGTGGACGGAAATTACTTGCTGGATTTTATCGAGTTAAGAGTTTAGTTCTTGTCTGACTTAATCGTAGAGTTACGAGGCACAGCGCATAACAAAGCGTCAGCCACTGCGAGAGTGAACTATGTTCGGATGCTGTTCACTCTCTTGCTCCGAGCCTGGCATGACTGTCTTTGTCGGACTTTTAGTTTTTTTGTCAGACTCACGCAAGTGTTGTGCCTTCGCTTCACGCACAAAACTCGCATGAACGGATAATGCAAGTTTTGCGCCTTTCGCTCAGTCACACCACTTGCTAGTCATTGGTTGGCTCGGAGTCATGCTAGGAAGCACGACGGCTACGCTTGAACGTTAGGCGAAAGCAAGACACTCAATAGTAATAGTCACCCCGCCCATCCTTTTGCGTATTAGAGAATGGTAAGGAAATAAGGTTTATATAGGAAAATAACAAATTAAAAAGCAGAGTTTACGGATTGACATTCTACTCAGGTTTTACTTTTATATTTAACAGATATACATATGACAGAAAAATTAATAGAACTAAAAAAACTTTGCGAACATTTTGAAAACAGTATTATTAAGGGAAACAAAAAGCTTACTTACGATGAGGCTAATACTAAAATACAATTCATAAATAAATTTTTCTCTCTACTTGATTGGGATATTGATAATTCACAACTTAAACCAGATGAATATAAAGACGTAGAACTAGAAACTCCAGTGAATGTAGATGATGATAGACCGAAAAAACCTGATTATAGTTTTAAAATTGGTAAAGAAATAAAATTCTTCGTAGAAGCAAAAAAACCATCTGTAAATATCAAAGATACAAGACCACCTGCTTATCAACTTCGAAGATATGGTAACTCAGGACAAGTCGTATTATCCATACTCACGGACTTCGAAGAATTTGCAGTTTATGATACACGAATAGTTCCTAATCAAAATGATAATGCAAATGTAGCTAGAATACTTTATTTTAGATTTGAAGATTACGAAAAGAGTTTTAAACAAATCTACAATCTATTTTCAAAACCTGCAATACTTGATGGTAGTCTTGATAAATATGCAAAAGACTCTAAAAATAAAAAAGGAACGTCACGCTTCGATAAAGATTTTTTATCTTTAATAGAAAAATGGAGAGAATTATTAGCAACTAATATCGCAATCAATAATCAAGAACTAGATGTGTATTCGTTAAATGATGCCGTTCAAGTAATCATAGATAGAATTATTTTCCTTCGTTTTGCGGAAGATAAAAATGTAGAGAAATACGGACTTCTTAAAGACTCGTTATCGACTGAAAATATTTATACTGACTTAAATAAAATATTTCTAAAAGCGCATAATAAGTATAATTCGGGGTTGTTTGAAAAAATAAAATGGATTTCTGATTTAAAAATAAATAATGATGTATTTAAAACTATTTTACAGAGTTCTTATTTCCCTGAATGCCCTTATGAATTTTCTATCATGCCAATTGAAATTCTAGGAAATATATACGAACAACTACTTGGTAAAGTAATTCATATAAAACCTTCTCATGAGATAGAAATTGAAGAAAAAGAAGAAGTAAAAAAAGCAGGAGGAGTTGTTTATACTCCTCAATATATAGTGAAATATATTGTTGAAAATACTGTCGGAGAAAAAATTAAGAAAGCAGATTTAGCAAATTTAAAATTAACTGTTCTTGACTCTGCCTGCGGTTCGGGAAGTTTTTTAGTTGGAGTATATTCATTTCTATTGGAAAAATATTTATCATATTACACAGAAAAAACTAGACTAGACAAATCTTTAAAAAGTGGGTTTATATACTTAGTATCTAAAAACAAGTATTTGTTGAGTCTAAAGGTTAAGCAGAATATACTGCTCAAACATATTTATGGAGTAGATATAGATAAACAAGCTGTAGAAGTGACTAAACTTTCTTTGCTTCTAAAACTTATGGAGGATGAAACAACGGAAAGTGCAGATAAACTTTTTAAGCACAATTATGAAAAACTTCTTCCCGATTTAGATAATAACATTAAATGCGGTAATTCATTAGTAGACTCAATCTTTTATGAAGAACAGGATAAACAAGCTTCTTTATTTACTGAAGAAAAAATAAGAAAGGTAAACAAATTTGACTGGATAGAAAAATTCCCTGAAATATTTAAAGATGGTGGATTTGATATTATAGTTGGTAATCCGCCTTACGTAAGGCAAGAAATATTAGGCGAAGATTTTAAGAAATATGCTAAATCACATTACAAAAATACTTTTTCAGGCACAGCCGATTTATATGTTTATTTCATTGAAAAATCATTATCAATTTTAAAGAAAGATGGACTCTATTCAATTATAGTTGCTAACAAATGGATGAGAGCAAATTACGGAGAATCTTTACGTAAATTTTTAAAAACAAAACGTATTATCGAGATTATAGATTTTGGTGATTTACCTGTATTTACCACTGCAACTACATATCCCTGTATTATAAAGGTAAACAACGATAAGCCAAAAGATTTCCGAGCAATTCAAGTAAAGGATTTAGATTTTACTTCTTTGAAGGATGTTGTAAAGAAAGAGTCATATTCTGTAGATGTCGATTCATTAGAAGACAAAGGTTGGTCATTGTCGAAGAACAAGGAGTCTGCGCTCCTAGATAAAATAAAAAAGGTAGGAATACCTTTAGGTGAATACGTAGACGGAAAAATTTTCTATGGAATCAAAACAGGATTAAATGAAGCATTTGTAGTTGATGAAGAAACTAAAAATAGATTAATCAAAGAAGACCCTAAGAGTAAAGAGGTTATTAAACCGTTTTTAGAAGGAAAAGATATTAAACGATATGCAACTTTGTTAAATAAAAAGTGGCTTATTTTATTTGAAAAAGGATTTACAAACAAAAAGAAAACGGATAATAAAAAGTATAAGATTGAGTCAAATTACCCAGCTATTTTTAATTACTTAAACGAGTTTCAAAAAAAAGCAGAAGCAAGATATGACCAAGGAGATTATTGGTGGGAATTAAGAGCCTGTGAATATTACAAAGAGTTTGAAAAGGAAAAAATAGTTTTCCCTGATATATCTACACGGGGTAATTTTACCATCGATCTAAATAAAAGTTATTTAGTTAATACATCATATATAATTCCTTTAAACGACTTATATGTGTTAGCTATTTTAAATAGTAAGATAACAACGTGGGTATACAGTAAATTAACCTCTACTATTAGAGGCGGATATTTGCGATGGATATATCAATACGTTGCAGAAATTCCAATTCCTAATAATCCAGATTTAAAAATTAAAACTGAAATTATTTCTTTAGTAGAACAAATATTATCCACACAAAAAGAAATAAGTATAAATAAAAATGAATCAACAAAACAAGTATTAGAAGAAAAATGTAACATATTGGAAACTAAACTTGATAAATTAGTTTACGAATTATATGGATTAGACGAAAAAGATATAGATATTATCAAAGAGGTATTGAAATAATATAGAGTATGCGCCTAACGTTGGATTTGCAAAATTGCTGCGGAATAGTTTTAACAAGCAACTTCGCAAATCCGAATAAGAAAAAGAGAAAAGAGAGAAAGATAGAATAAGTTAAAGGAATCCGTAATACATAGATGTTGAATTGTTTTACTGTAATAGTCACCCGCCGTGACCTTTATTGTATTACGGTCTTGCATCGCCTAACTGCGAGTATCCACTGCGGCGACTCACTAAGCTCGGATGATGTGAGTCACCTTGCTCCAAGCCGGCTTAGTTGTGGTTGTTGAACTTTGTAGTTTATCTGTCAGACTTACGCAAGTCCAGTGCCTTCACTACTGTCACGAAACTTGCGGCAAAGAGCAAGTTTGCGTGCCATCCGTTCAGTCACAGGACTTGCTAGTATTAGTTCGGCTTGGAGACATTGAAAAAATGACAAGAAAAATTCTTGGGGAATTTTCTTGTCATTTTTTCAACGTCGGATACTCTTAACGTTATGCGGAATGACTCGGCTCTACTTTCTTTGCTTAATCAAAACAGATAGAAAAGGAAGGATTTAAGAGGCTGGTTTAAAATTAAATGCTGAACGGGTGGATTTGGAATCGTTTTAAGTAGAAACTGGACAGCAAGTGTGTTTTTTGATTTATTAGTTTTAAGTTAAGATAGATTGGCTTTCTTAAATAGAATACAATGACAGGAAGGCTAAGAAGATATGTTGAGTTAGTATTTGTTTTCCGTATTCAAACATAGATTAGATAAACCCTGAGACTTGGTAGGTATAAAAAAGGTTAAGCCTCTACTGTGATTAGAAATAAAAAACCGATGTAAATACTTTTCTTTGTTTTTTGTAATAAAAACTTTAATTGCGAAACTTGTTTTCGGGGTAATTAAGATTATCCCGTTCTAAAAATTCCTTATGACCGTTTTCATAAGTTGGCTTTATTGTTTCTTTGTCATGCAGAAACTACGTAGAATAATATTTCAAGAATCGTTTTAACATAAAGGATTTTTAGTTGAAATTAATCGTCCTATTTGCATTCATAGGAATCGCACAGAAATTATTGGTGTTTTTAATTCGTATGTATGAAGAATTAAGAATAGTATTTGTCTGACTTAATCGTAGAAGTTCGAGTCAAACCGCATAACTGAGCGTGAGCCACTGCGAGAGTGAACAATGTTCGGATGCTGTTCACTCTCTTGCTCCGAGCCTGGCGATATTGTGATTGTTGGACTTTTTTGTTTTATGATGGATAACGCATATTACGCGCCACGAGAAGATGTGGCACGCAATATGCACCGTATACACTTGGCTCGGAGTCATGCTAGGAAGCACGACGGCTACGCTTATACGTTATGCGAAATGACTCGGCTATATTTCATTTGTTCAATCAAAACAGATTGAAAGGTAAGGAATTTTGAAGCTGGTTTAAAATTAAATGATGAACGGGCGAACGAGAGCATATTTAGAATTGTTTTAAGTATCACTGGTCAGCAAGTGTGTTTTGACTTTTAAGGCTGATTTTTTTTCTTAAATAGAATTAGATTCGTTAGATAGTTAAGAAGTTAAGCTGAGTTAGTATTTGCTTTTCGTATTGAAACAAAAATAGATAAACCCTGAGACTTGGTTCTTCTAAAAAAGGTTTTGACTTCTTTGTGATTAGGTTCAAAAATCGAATTAAGAAAACTGTCTATTGTTTCTTAAAATAAAATATTCACTTTGCCAGACTTATTATCGGGGTAAATAAGTGTTATCCAGTTCTAAGTAATTAATTTATCGTGTTCATAATTTGGCTTTCTTGTTTCTTTGTTGTCCAAAACTTTTGTTGGAAAATATTTTAAGAATCGTAATTGCATAAATTATTTTTAGTTGATATTATTTGTCCTATTTGCATTCATAGGAATCGCACGGGATAAAAGGGTGTGTTGCATTCGAATGTTTGAAGAATTAAGTCTACTATTTGTCTGACTTTATTCGTATAATTCGAGTCATCCCGCATAACTTAGCATTGCCACTGCGAGAGTGAACTAGGTTCGGATGCTGTTCACTCTCTTGCTCCGAGCCTGGCGATATTGTTGTTGTCGGACTTTTTTGTTCTAAGAAGGATAACGCATATTACGCGCCACGAACTGATGTGTCACGCAATATGCACAGTTTACTTTTGGCTCGGAGTCATGCTAGGAAGCACGACGGCAACGCTTAACGTTAGCTGATATCGCACTAACTTTTTTGGAGATTGATATATGCCATTATTAACTTTAACCGAAGCATCAATTTATTCTGGATATTCACCTGAATTATTACAATATTTTTCAAAAAACTGCCCAAAGTATAATGAAAATAAGAAATTAAATTTTCAAACTATCTCAGACTTATTGCATTTTGATGAAAGCGATTTAAAGAATTATATAAAATATCTAAAAGAGCCTTGGCCTGTAAAAGATAATGCCACTAGAGCATATATTCCGGATGCAATTAAAGATGATATTAAAAAAGAGTCACACTTTCAATGTGCGATTTGCGGACACATGGATAATGGTGAAATTGCTCACATCGAGCCTTATAAACAAACCTTAAATAACAGCCCAGATAATTTAATTTTTCTATGTCCGAATCATCATTCAAAATATGATTATGGGCATAAGCTATCGAGTAATATTACAACAGAGGTTATTTGGGAAACAAAAAAAATTAAAAGGGAATCAAGAAAACGAATTCTTCGATATGAAAATAATGCTATTAAAGAATTGTCCTCAATAATCCAATATATTAAGAAATTGCAAAAAGATATAGAACAATCAGAAAAAGCAGATGTGACTTCAATTCAAATTAACGAATTGAAAAATATTATGACTATGATTCCGAACATAACTAGCGAAGCTTTAGAGGAAGCTAAAAAAGATAAAGACTCTTCAATTAGTCAAGAAATATTATTAAATGCACCAAAAATTAGTAAATTCAGCTTTGGTATTAATCAAACTACCACTGCAAAGGAAATAATTAATGCATCTACGAGTATAGTTAATATATCTAATCAGATTGTTATTGATATAGATGAAGTTGACTGCCCGCACTGTAATGGTAGAGGACAAATAGGATTAGTCGGCAATATTTGTGCTTATTGTAAAGGTTCCTGCGTTGTAACACAAGAAGATGCGAATACATATAAGCGAGAAGATTTAGACGAAGTTGACTGTCCGCATTGCAATGGTAGAGGGCAAACAGGATTAGTCGGTGATATTTGTGCCTATTGCAATGGTTCATGTGTTGTAACACAAGAAGATTTTGATAAATATAAACGAGAAGATTTGGATGAAGTGGATTGTCCTCATTGTAATGGAAGTGGACAAACTGGATTAGTTGGAGATATTTGTTCATATTGTAATGGCTCATGCGTTGTAACACAGGAAGATTTTGATAAATATAAACGAGAAGATTTGGATGAAGTGGATTGTCCTCATTGTAATGGAAGTGGACAAACTGGGTTAGTTGGAGATATTTGTTCATATTGTAATGGCTCATGCGTTGTAACACAAGAAGATTTTGATAAATATAAACGAGAAGATTTAGATGAAGTAGATTGTCCTCATTGTAATGGAAGTGGACAAACTGGGTTAGTTGGAGATATTTGTTCATATTGTAATGGCTCATGCGTTGTAACACAAGAAGATTTTGATAAATATAAACGAGAAGATTTAGATGAAGTAGATTGTCCTCATTGTAATGGAAGTGGACAAACTGGATTAGTCGGTGATTTATGTAGTCTATGTAAGGGTAGTCAGTCAGTGAGTAAAGCGCTATATACTGCTTATAATAAGCAATATGGTAATAGACGATAAAAATAGTGCGACTTCAGCTAACTTCGCGTGAGCCACTGCGGAGGTGAACTATGTTCGGAAGCTGTTCACCTCCTTGCTCCGAGCCGGCATAGTTGTATTAGCCACACTTTTTAGTATATTTGTTGAACTTATGCAAGTCCAGTGCCTTCACTACTGTCACAAAACTTGCAAGAGAGGATAAGCAAGTTTATGTGCCATCCGTTCAGTCACAGGACATTGCTAGTAGTTGGTCGGCTCGGAGACATGACTTTGAAACTCAAAAGGTGCTACCGCACTTTCGAGTTTCAAAGTCACGTCGGCTACGCTTAACGTTATGCGCAATGCCTCGCTATATTTCATTTAGTTAATCCAACAGATTGTAGAAGAATGGAAAAAGATTGTTTTTTATGGCTGGATTCGAAAAATAATGTGAAACGCAGGATTTACGATTGTTTTAAATAAAATTGAAAGGAGTTCTGATTTTGGACTTTTCTTATGAGAAATACAGATTAGAAATTTGAAAGACGTAGTAATTACTTTTAAGATGACGGAAATAGATTTTGCAATATTGAAAAGGATTAGCTTTTAAATATAAGCTGGATAATAAGAATTATCCGAGACTCTTTTGGTATTTTAAGAACTGCTTTGTATCTTTAAGTTTAAAAATTAAATAAAAATATAAGAATAAAAATATTAAATATAAGCTGGATAATAAGAATTATCCGAAACTTTATTGATATTTTAAGAATTACTATTAGAATCAAACAAGTTGCACTTTGGGTTTAAGTATGACTGAATAGAATTCTTCAATTGACTTTCTATTTCTAAGTTTGCCCGCATAGAATTATGAAACATTTTTTTGATTCTAAGCCTTCCTATTTATTTGTAGAAAGAAATTTTCAAGAATCGCATTAACTTAAAGTTTTTTTAGTTGAAGTTTTTTATCATAGGTAAACATATAGTAAACGCGTGGACGGAAATTACTTGCTAGATTTTATCGAGTTACGAGTTTAGTTCTTGTCAGATTTTATCGGAGTCGTACGAGGCAGAGCGCATAACTGCGAGTATCCACTGCGGTAACGGACTATATCGGAAGCTGTCCGTCACCTTGCTCCAAGCCGGCATAGTTGTATTAGTCAAACTTTGTAGTATTTTTGTTGAACTTACGCAAGTCCAGTGCCTTCGTTCCGGTCACAAAACTTGCAAGAGAATAATGCAAGTTTTGCGCCCTACACTCAGTCACGGGACTTGCTAGTATTAGTTCGGCTTGGAGACATGACTTTGAAACTCAAAAGGTGCTACCGCACTTTCGAGTTTCAAAGTCACGTCGGATACTCTTAACGTTAGGTGACATTTTAAACGACTTTTAACGGATATTATTAAAAAATGAAAAAAAAGATTATTCTATTATTTATTACTATATTTTATCTATTTATAATTATTTACATTCCAATAAACTATAAAGATTCATATATTCGTAAAACTATAAATTATTCCTTTAATAAAACTATTAGTTATGATTTTCCGCAAATTAAAAGTATCGAAACGCTATATTTTTTTGAAAAATATCTTTTAATAGAAAGTAAAGATTCTAAATACTGTTTTAATGTTGAACAAAACAATTTAAATGATTCATTCTTGAATGACTTGAATTCTAAAACTTTACTTTCATCGGTTGATTGCAATACAATAAAAGGAACTTTTAAAAAATTAAAAAAAATAAAGAGTAAATACGCCAAAGTTGCTTTATTCCCTAGAAGTGGAATATTTTTAGATTTATCTAAAATTGAAGATATAAAAAGTAGTGCTTTGGTATCTAATGATGAAAAAATGGAAAATTTAGTTTCCGAATTAAACCGTCCTGTAAATATATATTATGACAAAAGTAAAAAATATGTTATTATTTTTGATAATATTGTCCCTGAATACAATTCAGCGTTCAGTCTAGGCGGTAATGATAAAATAGTATATTTCGGAGAGGAGATTAGCAATGATAAATACGAAATCACAAATTTACAAGAAATTGAGATAAATAAAATGTCTGCGAATTATTTTGCCATTTATCATTGTTATAAAAATAATTGCCTATTTAACTTTTTCAAAAAAGACGCAAATAGTGCCTTACCTTTACCATACCTAATTGATTTATATTGTGTTAAAAATATAAAGGAACCTAACCGAATGCAAATTTTAACTTTACCTTACGCCATATTTTTAGATTCAATGGGTTTTTTGGGCAGCTTATATGGATTAGCCTGGTGGGTGTGGTATTTTGATATCCAAGGGAAAAAATGAATAGTGAGTATAAAACGTCACCTAACTGCGAGTATCCACTGCGGAGGTGAACTATTTTCGGACGCTGTTCACCTCCTTGCTCCAAGCCGGCAAAGTCGTGTTAGCCAAACTTTGTAGTATTTTTGTTGAACTTACGCAAGTCCAGTGCCTTCACTACTGTCACGAAACTTGCAGAAAAGAGCAAGTTTGCGTGCCATCCGTTCAGTCACGGGACTTGCTAGTATTTGTTCGGCTTGGAGACATGACTTTGAAACTCAAAAGGTGCTACCGCACTTTCGAGTTTCAAAGTCACGTCGGATACTCTTAACGTTAGGTGACAGAGCAAGCGACTTTGTTTCTATTGTAAATTAAATTTGAGGAAGAAAAAGATATGGCAACTATGATACCGACTATCCCAAATGACTTTGGTTCATATGGTGATGATGGAGAAGAAGGAATATTTAAACTTTTTAAAACTTTGCCTAAAGAATATACAATATTTTATTCACTGGAATGGATTGAGGGCGAATGGGTAAATGGTAAACGAAAACCTCAAGGGGAGGCAGATTTCGTTATCTTTCACAAAGAAAAAGGGATTTTAGTTTTAGAAGTTAAATCTGGTATTATTAGTTTTAGTAATTTAATTTGGACGCAAAAGAATCGAAAAACTGGTGAAACAAAAGAGATTGATCCGTTATCACAGGCGAGTAGAAGTAAATTTAAATTAATGGAGATTATAGACTCAATATTAAAATATAAAAGTGGTGAAAAATATTTAATTTGCCACGCAGTTTTTTTTCCTTCTATTACTTTCAACCCTCCTGCATTTCCATTGAATGCGTCTAGAGAAATATGCTGGGACGAAAGAGCATTGGTCAATCTTGAATCAACTATAGACAAAACTTTTGAATATTGGAAAAAAGAATTTAAAATAAAAACTGAATTATTGGATTCTACCGCAAAACAAATAGTTGAGAGAATCGCACCCGAGTATCATGCAGTTGCCTCAATTCGCTCATCAGTAGAATATTTAGATAATCAATTTGCTAGAATGACTAAAGAGCAATCAAGTTTAGTTAATTTTTTGGATGAGCAAAAGATTGCCTCAATTCAAGGGATTGCCGGAACTGGAAAAACTTTTATTGCGATTGAGAAAGCAAAAAGATTAGCAGAACAGGGAAGAAGTGTTCTTTTCTTATGCTACAATAATAAGTTAAAGGAATTTTTATCAAAGTATCACCAAATAAATAAAGTTTATTTTCACAACGTTCATAGTCTAGCATATTCACTGTTAGATAATAATGATATAAAAATCGAAGAAGTTTTGTCATGTCTAAAAGATGAATTAATAAATGGCACAATAGACCTTCCATATCAAGATATAATAATTGATGAAGGTCAAGATATAGATCTTTTTTTGCTTGAAATATTATTTTATAAAGTTAAGGCTAATAAGGGTTATTTCTATATATTTTTTGATAGAAATCAATCAATTAATAATGTTCAGCAGGATACAATTAAATGGATATGGGATTTAGATTGTAGATTAACTCTTTATAAAAATTGTAGGAACACTAAAGAGATTGCTATAGCATCTTATAAACCTTTAAATTTTAAAAATGATATTGTTGGCTTGCCTTCGTCTGGAAATTTACCAGTTTTATATTTAAATAAAAATGAAAAAGACGTTCCAGAAATTATAAGTAATATCTTGAATAAATACATTTCAACAAGTGTAACCATAAATGATATTGCAATTCTTACTATTAAGGACGAAAAGAATACAGTTTTCAAAAAAGACTTTCAATATAAATCTTTTAAAATTACAGAAGACTATTTATCAAATAATCTTTTGTTCACTACTGTTCGAAAATTTAAAGGTTTAGAATCAAAGGTCATTATTCTCATAGATGTGAGTAAATCGACATTCATGAATAATGAAGAATTATTACGCTATTATGTTGGAGTATCGAGGGCAAGACATTTTGTATTTATTATTTCTAGTCTTAAGAATGAAGAAATACCCGAAATAATGAATAGAATTTCTCATAATGATAGAATTCCGAAGAACATTAACGGATTTAAAAGATTAACAGGATTAAAAATTGAAGGAGATAAATTATGAAACTATCTGACGTAAAGAATGATACGGAAATCGCCGAGCAGGAATTTGAGACTTTTAGAACAGAAGAACATATTACTGCCGTATTACATAAAATTGAAAAAGCACTTATGTTTTATACTGACAATTACATAAAAAATATTTCAGAAAATGAAAATTTGAATAAGTTGGAAAATAAATTCGGTGGAGGTAAAAAAAATAATACTGCGGATAGAGAAAAAAATATATATGAATATTTTAACACTCGCTTTGATGAGTTTAGCAATGAAGCTGAAAAGTATAGAAAATTTTTTACATCTCCAAGCTTTAAAGAAGAAAGTGAATTTGATACTGGCGGATTTAAGGCGAGATTAAGGAAAGAAATCCCTGTTATAAATGGAGCAATGAATTCAAAAGCAAAAGTAATGCAAGAATATAAAGCAGCATTTAATCGTTCGAATGCAGATGATCTATATACTGTTTGCTATAATATAATTGAATTTGCAGAAGACTATGCATTAGCCACAAATGAAGAAGATTATAAGAATGTTAAATCTTGGGAAGATTTCAAAATGAATGACCTTGAAGATGATAATCATAGATTAGAAAGTGTTATAGGGAATGGCATCCGAGCAACCTTTTTAAATACAATATTTCCACAGTGGTTTTCTGGAAATTATAAACATGGAATCTTTGCATTATTTTTTCTAACCGATAAAGATGTAATAGATATGCAATCTCAGACCTCAGAATTTACGATGCTAAAGGATTTGATCGAGCCAGGTGATAGGACAATTATCACTGAACATAACTTTTTTTATCCCTATCCTGTTTATAATTTTTATATGTTACAAATTTATAAATATCTTGAAAAAAAATTTAAGGACATCAATATCGAATTGAAAAAAGAGTTTCGATTTTGGTATGTAAATGATTTCATAAATTTTATATGTGAGTATCATTCTGAAGATATTCGAACGTTACTCGCTAGAGATGATAAGGAAATAAATCCTCATGGATAAAAAAATTCTTGAAAAGTATTTTCCTGAAATTCAAGATGTTAGAGATTATCAGCAGAACGCAATCACCTCAATATTGAATGGAAAAAATACTTTATGCCTAATGCCGACAGGTTCCGGCAAATCTTTTATTTATCAATACTCTGGAATATTTTTAAATAAAACCACGATTGTAATATCTCCACTTATTGCATTGATGAAGCAACAATCTGAAAGGTTAGCTTCAAAAGGTTTAAAATGTTTCTCTTTCTTGGAAAGCAATAGTTCAATAAAACAATATAATGAAATGAAAAGTTTATATAACAGCGAAGTGAATTTCATTTTTATTTCTCCAGAAAGAGCAGCATTTGAGGGTTATCTTGAATTTATTCTTAAAAAAATGAAGGATAAAATTGGGCTCATCGTAATAGATGAAGCTCACTGTATATCACAATGGGGAGATTCATTTCGACCAGCATATAAAATGATTCCGATTTTCCTAGAAAGAATATTTTTAAGTGACTGGCCAAAAATATTATGTTTAACCGCAACTTTAAATCCAAAGGATCAAAATGAAATTTGCGTTGATTTCAAAATCGGAAATAACATTATAAAAACACAATCTTTACTTAGGACAAATATTGATTTAAAATTTCTAACAAATATAAATAACGATGAGGATAAAGTTAAACAGATAAAAGAAATAATTAATAGATTTCCGCATGAAAAAGTATTAGTATACGTGTATAGAAAAAAAGGAGAATTTGGAACAAAAGAATTGGCTGAGAAATTTAAAGCGGAGAACATTCAATGCGATTATTTTGATGCTGATATAAGTGATGACCATAAATCAAAAGTATTATTGAATTTTGAAAATGGAAATACTAAATTAGTATTCGCAACAAATGCATTCGGAATGGGTATTGATATACCAGATATTCGTGTTATTATACATTTTCATACGCCTGAGTCCGTAGAACAGTATTATCAAGAAGCAGGAAGGTCTGGTCGAGATGGGAAGGATTCATATGCGTTTTTATTTTACTCAAAGAAAAGTTCATCAATTCGAAAAAGGATGATTTCAGAAAGTTTTTTATCACAAGAAAAAATAATGGAAGCATTTTTAAAAATTTCACATAGACCTAGGAATACGAACATTGGATGTGTTAATGTATGGGAGGAATTAAACGATTTGGAAAAGACTGCACTGTATTATTTTTCTAAAGTTGGAGTGATAAGTATAATAGAAAAAGGAGTTCGTTTTTTGAATTGCTTTCAACAACTATCACATGATATAGATGGTAATTACCAAAAATATAAAACTATTTCTGCGAATATGAATGTCCTACTTGTTAAGCACAAGACTAACGATACAATTGAAGATATACATAAAGAATTTTTCACTTTGTTCACGGAAGGAAAATTGAAGTTAATAAAAGCACCGAATAAAGTAGTGTTTTATAACGTTAATCGGGATGAGTTGTCTCAAGAGATAATCGAAGAAATTTTAAACCTACAGCAAGAAATCAAAGAATACAAAATCCAAAGTTATGAAAAAATAGTAAATGCGATAGAGAATAACATAGCTCCTATTAATTTGATAAAAGATGGGCTTGGACTGTGATACGCTTGCTCCATCACCTAACTGCGAGTATCCACTGCGGTAACGGACTATATCGGAAGCTGTCCGTCACCTTGCTCCAAGCCGGCATATTAGTATTATCCACACTTTGTAGTATTTTTGTTGAACTTACGCAAGTCCCGTGCCTTCCTTTCGGTCACAAAACTTGCAAGAGAATAATGCAAGTTTTGCGCCCTACACTCAGTCACGGGACTTGCTAGTAGTTGGTCGGCTTGGAGACATGACTTTGAAACTCAAAAGGTGCTACCGCACTTTCGAGTTTCAAAGTCACGTCGGATACTCTTAACGTTATGCGGCATTTTAGGTGCGGGCATGTTCGTAGTAGGAACCAACGCTAGGATATTTTAGGAGTAGGTTTCTCGACGTCGTGTCTCGAAAGACTGTTAAGTGCGATGCAAATTCCTATAAAAAAAGAAACTATAGATTTAATATCTAAGGAAAATATAAAGTGTTAATATTAATGCATAAATTTTTGCTTCTCAATAATTATTTCTTTTTAAGAATACTTCAAATTAGCCTCATTCTATT
Organism: Saprospiraceae bacterium; assembly: GCA_016718205.1. Taxonomy (GTDB): domain Bacteria; phylum Bacteroidota; class Bacteroidia; order Chitinophagales; family Saprospiraceae; genus OLB9. The sequence goes on along the minus strand of JADKEB010000004.1, from coordinate 21,806 downwards.
TTTGATTTCCAATTGCACAACAACAGAAAATGCGACTCGCTTAGAAAAATGGAGTTGGATGATACAAGAGGAGGATAAAATATTTGAGTCTTCTATTTCTGAGTTTGGAAAATTAAAGCCACTCATTGAAAGAAATAAATTCGGACAAGATATTGAAACAGCTCAAGAAGAATATATTTTGATACAAAATTCTACGGAACAATTTGCCGAAGATATATGTAAAAATATTTCAGATTGGAACATTAGTTCTAGTAAAGATTGGGTAGAACGGATAAAACGATATATATCTACAAAGAATGTAAATGTAGAGACGCTAGAGAAAAGTTTTAATTATAAATTGCCAAATGAGGCTAGAGGAGATTGTAATTCTGTTTCTTCAAAGAATCAATTTATTTTAGATGATATTCTAAAACTTGTAACAAAGATAAAAGCAGATTTAGATGACCCACAGAAAGAAAACCGGAAAGCGCGATTGGATACACTTTTAAATCGGATAACAGGAACTAATAAAGAAAAAGCGGAATTGCAAAGTAAAAGTGAAATCGTTACAAAAAGAATGAACAGTTTTAGGGAAGAAGTTTATGAGTTAACTGATCTAGAATTTAATATTACGGAACGAACTTTTTTGGCAAGCTTCTTATTAATACAATTGAAAGGAATAACTAATTATCCTACAAATTTTCTTTCTGGTATGATTGCTGTCATTGGATTAGGCGCAATATTAAATAGAGAATTTAGCAAAACTATCGAAGATCGAAAGGTTGCAGGTCGTTTTACACTCGAATTAAATTCGAGATTTTATTCCCGAGCGTTACAAGAGAATGAAAATCTTTTACGAACTACCCAATATAATCTGATTAACGACAAAGAAAATAAACTTCCAGGTTTCGATGAATTTGCCGCTGCACTCGATTTTCAAATTTCGAACTATGAAGAATTGCACCAATACTTCTTAACAAAAGATAGAATTCAATTTAAAACAAAAGAAATACAAACGATATGCGAAAAACACAAATGCAATCGAAAGCCTGATATGGATTTGCTAAAAAAGAATGCGAAAATTACAATAGAAGAATTAAAAAAGAGGAAAATGGCAAGTAGCCTTTTAATTAATTAGCAGAATGAAACTTTAGAATTCAAAACAGAATGGCTATAAGAAGTAATATTTTATTACACGCCTAACGTTGGATTTGCGGAAATTGCTACAGAATAGAATTGACAAGCAACTTCGCAAACCCAACATATATAAGAATCGTATTGGGTAATGGAGTAAGTATTACACTCGACATCGTGTCGAGGCTGGTTTTAGATTGAGGCGTTGGTTAAGGCTTATTAGGAGTATGCGCACCTAAAACACCGCATAACTGCGAGTGAGCCACTGCGAGAGTGAACTATGTTCGGATGCTGTTCACTCTCTTGCTCCGAGCCGGCTGGTTGTTTAAGTGAAATTTTTTAGTTTATTTGGAAAGCTACCGCAAGTCCAGTGCCTTCACTACTGTCACGAAACTTGCAGAAAAGAGCAAGTTTGCGCGCCATCCGTTCAGTCACAGGACTTGCTAGTCATACGGTTGGCTCGGAGACATGACTTTAAAATTCAAAAGGTGCTACCGCACTTTCGAATTTTAAAGTCACGTCGGCTACTCTTAACGTTAAGCGGCATTTTAGGTGCGGGCATGTTCGATAAAGGAACCAACGCTAGGATATTCCGTTATAGGTTTCTCGACGTCCGTGTCTCGAAAAACTTTGCAGTTGAATTTTTAAATTGGAGTATTTAGAATGAAAATTACATTTGGTCAGGGCGAGGAATAATAAGTAATGGAAAAATTTATGTTATTCTTTATTCTCATATTTGCTTTTATAAATTGTAATGCGCTTAGAGATGACGATAAAATTCGTCAAGAAAATGAAAATATTTGCGCACTTATTTCTAATTCTTTAATTGATAATTCGAAGACAAGGGATTTTTTTCTATTATATACGATTTGTGTTCAAAAAAAGAATAAAGATGATAATGTCAAGGATTACGGAGATTAATTTATTTGAAGCTTCAAACAGTATTCGCGGTAATCCCAAGTTATGCGTTTGATATTTTTACTTATTTTGTAAAATTTCCTATCCAACAAAGAAAATTCATTCATGATAGAAATGTTGAGCATAGAAATAAAGTGAGATTTTTGCAATGTGCAAGTATGGCTGATCCTGACAGGGCAGAAAGCTTTAGAAGCGAGTTAGCCAAATTTAGTACATGTCAAAATATGGGAGTAAAAGAGTGAATAAAATTAAATTTGGTATACTTATCCTTGTCGTCTGCTTATTTAATGCATGCGCAGACGAAAATAAAATTAAAAAAGAAAATGATGAATATTGTCAAAATCTATCAGCAATTGTAGTTGATAATGGTTTAATTGGCTCCAATAAATTTAGAGAATTTTTCTTACTTTATCAAACCTGTTTACAAGCAGAAAATAAAAAAGACAACGTTGATTAAGATGAAAAATTTATATTTAATAGCTATCATTGTATTATTGAATTGTAATACGAACATCTACGATTCTGAGAAAGAGAAAGAAAAAAAGGAGAAAGAAAATCAGATACAATGTTTGCTCGCTTCCGTACTGATTACCTCACAAACCTTCGTGCCAAACAGAATAGATCTAGAAGCATATTTAAATTCATTAAACACGGCAATTACAATAAACATTATCTGTAATGATTACCTGAACAAAAAAGATGGAGTAGATTAGATATAATTTTACCCGTTTAGCTCAAAACATTTCTTTAAGAAAGAAAGATAACTAAGTAATATTTTATTCCGCGCCTAACGTTGGGTTTGCGGAAATTGCTACAGAATAGAATTGACAAGCAACTTCGCAAACCCAACATATAAAAAGAATCGTATTGGGTAATGGAGTAAGTATTACACTCAACATCCGTGTTGAGACTGGTAATAGATAAAGGCGTTGGTTAAGGCTTCTTAGGAGTATGCGCACCTAAAACACCGCATAACTTCGCGTGATCTGCTTCAAAGCCTCACAATGTTTGGAAGCTCTGAGGCTTCTCGCTCCGAGTCGGCTTAGTTGCATTAGCCACACTTTGTAGTATATTTGTCAGACTCATGCAAGTCCAGTGCCTTCACTACTGTCACGAAACTTGCAGAAAAGAGCAAGTTTGCGCGCCATCCGTTCAGTCACAGGACTTGCTAGTAATAGTACGACTCGGAGACATGACTTTGAAACTCAAAAGGTGCTACCGCACTTTCGAGTTTCAAAGTCACGTCAGATACGCTTAACGTTATGTGCCATGCCACTGACTTTTTTGTTTTAGTATTATTTTTAAAAAGATGAGCTTAGAATTTAGTATTCCTTAAAATTATTTTTTAGGATTTAATAAAAAATATATGAATTTTATGAAAAGGAAAAAGCTAATTCTTTTGGAAAGTATCAAAAATTTATAAAAAAACTTTTCTATTTCAGCAAAATAAAATGGACATTCCATTCTATTTGTTTTTGTATGGACTTACAAAAACAAATAAAGAATTAAACAAAATTAAAAATGAATGTATTTATACACCACTTTCTATTTTATTCTGAAACTCCAGAGTCCACTTTCGATTCATTAAAAATAAAGTATGGTCTGCCTGAAGTTTTTCCGATAACAAATTTTGGTTTTTTTAAGAGTGGAATGCTTTGGCTAAAGAATTCTTACTTAGAAATAGTAAATTATCCAAAAGATATACCTGCACCTAATTCCAATCAGTTAGAAACTCGATTTGTAGGAATCGCATTTAAAACTGACTTGTCTCCCGAACAGACCTTAGAATTTCTAAATAAAAACCATATTAAATCAAGTGAAATTTTAAATGAAGATGTATTAGATAATGAAGGCAATAAAGTAAATATTGCAAAAATAATTTTATTGAATGATTATCTTCATGATTTTAGAATTTTCTTTGTTTTTCACACTAACGATTTTTTTGAAACGAAGGAAAAAATCATGCCAAATGAGGAAGGCTTCACTTTCAAAAAATGTCTTCTTTCTGTTCACAATTCATTAAAAGTTATTGAATTATTTAAAAAATTAGGATTTACCTTTACAGATGCAAATGTATTCAAAACTTTTACGCACCAAACTATTCAAATTATTGATTCGGAGAATTTAGCAACCGATATTATTGATTTTGAAATACAAAGAAAGGATAAAAATATAAATATTTTAAAAGAATAATAGACCGCTCTTCTCCAATTAACACTCAAATTCTAACCAAATAAGAATCCAAAAAAGATTTAGAAAAATATATTTCTACCTTCTCGAAAATCGAATCAGCAAACCTAAGATTTGAAAATTAAATTAAAAAGATTCATTTGTAAAACCATTTTTTTTACTTCTAGATGGAATTTCTTTTTATTTGAAATAAACCAAAATTACTTTTTTGTCCTGAGTAAGCCCTTTTGGTAAAAAAATGGTTTTACTTTATTTATCCACAGGGTCGATACTGGAGTAAGTATAATCTTTTAACGAGTAAGAAATTGAAGAAATTAAACTTTATCGTATTTGCGAACGTGGCACGGACACATAACTGCGAGTATCCACTGCGGTAACGGACTATGTTCGGATGCTGTCCGTCACCTTGCTCCAAGCCGGCTTAGTTGTATTAGCCAAACTTTGTAGTATTTTTGTTGAACTTACGCAAGTCCAGTGCCTTCGTTCCGGTCACAAAACTTGCAAGAGAATAATGCAAGTTTTGCGCCCTACACTCAGTCACAGGACTTGCTAGTAGTTGGTCGGCTTGGAGACATGACTTTGAAACTCAAAAGGTGCTACCGCACTTTCGAGTTTCAAAGTCACGTCGGATACTCTTAACGTTAGACGGCATTTTAGGTTCGACCACACTTTGAAGAGGAACTGACGCTAGAATATTCAGCACTAGGTTTCCTCGACCTCGTGTCTCGGAAAGACTTTGCGGTAAATTTTTGTGAGGATGATAGATAAATGAATTACAATTTAGAAGTTTCGGAACTTGAAAAAAGCCGAAATAATTGGAGAATGCAAAAATGAATAAGCTCATTATTTTATTATTATTTACAGTTTTAGTTCCTTTAGTTTCTGAAGAATTAGAAACAAGCAAAAAAACAATCGAGCCAAAGAGTCACAATTTCGAACTGAGATTTAGAAGACAATCTTTTACCTATATTCCTTCCGATTTAGGATATGACGATTTTTTCTATCGTTCTGAAATTAAAAATAATAAGGTAAATACCTATATACCAGACTTTCAGTATTTTAATAACAAGTATAATTTTAGAGTGGAGCTTTCTACTTTTTCATTTACCAAATCAAATATGTATTTTAATTATTTGCCAATTAATGCGCCAAGACCAGTAATCTCAAATCGAATATACCCCACGATGACTAGGTCCGATACGAAACTGAATGTAATGAAAACTTTGACATGGGAAAAACTTGATTTCTATTTAGGAGCTGGTATTCGGAATATAAAAAAAGAACGTGAGTCAGAATATACATTTTCTTATTCAAAAATGAATACCAATACAACCGGAGGTCAACTAGCTTTAAAATTACAATTTAGAATTTCACAGAATATTTTTTTACGAGCAGGAATAGAATATTTTCGGACTAAAGGAGATTTAGATTATTCTTATGCTGTTACTTCTGGCGCAAGCGGAGGAGTATATCCTACATCTTTTAAGCCATTGTCCACATTTGAAGGAACTGATTTTGAAATTTCTGGAAATGTGAGACTATATGAAAATCTATTTTTAAATGTCGGTTACTCTGAGATTAAGGCGCGTAATTCACTCAAAAGATTTTATCCAACCTTTCAGGGTAGTTTCGATGGACCGAAGTATTTTGATATTTATCAATTTATAAGCACTCTAGATACGAACAAGGATTTTTTACGTGGATGGAATGTTGGGTTAATGGCGCAGTTTTAAAAAGCTTTAAGATTTTAATTGGTTTACTTTTTTAGAATTTCAGGAAATAAATTTGTAAAAGTATTTTATTTGTCTTAAAAAAGCGATATGCAAATTTATTAAAAGGAAAAGCATATGTTGGTGAACGGAGTAAGTATTACACCCGACATCGTGTCGGGACTGGTTTTAGTAAAGCGTCAGTTGGGGCTTACTAGTATTACGCGAACCTAAAACACCGTCTAACTGCGAGTATCCGCTAAGAGAGTGAACTATGTTCGGATGCTGTTCACTCTCTTGCTCCGAGCCGGCTTATTTGTATTAGCTAAACTTTTTAGTTTATTTGTCAGACTAACGCAAGTCCAGTGCCTTCCCGTTCCCAAAACTTGCAAGAGAATAATGCAAGTTTTCGCGCCATCCGTTCAGTCACAGGACTTGCTAGTAATAGGTGGCTTGGAGACATGACTTTGAAACTCAAAAGGTGCTAGGGCATTTTCGAGTTTTCAAGTCACGTCAGATATCTTAACGTTATGCGGCATTTTAGGTGCGAGCATGTTCGATAAAGGAACCAACGCTAAGATATTTTAGTATAGGTTTCTCGACGTCCATGTCTCGAAAGACTTTTAGAAAAAATATCAGCGAGAGTATGGATATTTGAGATTTACTGCTAACCTTTGATATAACTCTTAGAACTTACTTAATATTTTTGGGATAAAAAAAGTTTTTGGATGCAAGCAGGAAATAAATTTTTATTGTCTATAGAAAAAGGATAAGGTAGTTAATGAATTACATTCTAAGAAAAAAACTAAAAAATAAAATCGGTATTATCCTACTTTTAATTATTGCAAATTGTATTGATAATAACCTTCATAGAGGAAATACTCTGAATGATGAAAGTTTTGGTGAAATGATTTTTCAGTTCAAATCAAACAGTTCTAAACTTTCGGATTTAAATCCAAAAATTACATTTAAAGGAAGTAAACAATTTGATTTGAACTCTGAATTTTCTCCTCTATCCTATAATAATTATGACTTTATCGTAGATTTAAAATTAAAAGAAATGGATAACGTTTCCATAAAATTAAAACCAGGTTCTTATTATGGTTATTTTGAATTGGATAATACTAAAATTAAACCACTTTGGACAAGTAGATTTTCTCATCAGTTAATTTACTTTGGATATGACCCATCAAAGTATGATGTCTTCTTCAATAAAAATGTAGAATTTTATTATGAAGATAATTGTAATAAAAATCCTAAAAACCATTTGATTTGTCCTAAAATTGAAATAGAAGCTGGAAAGAAATATTATATTCAATTTACATTGGAAGAGGAAAAGTTTGATGAAAAATGGACTGCTATACTTTGGTTTGGAACTCCTTTTCTTCCAGCCGTTGCCTTGGGAGTCATGCCTCCAAGTATTTTATTAGGTGCAATAGCATACAGGCAAGAGATTAGCGTGAATGTAAATGAGAACAAACAAGATAAGTAGCTCATAGTTTAAGATAAATTTTAAAACAAACGGTTGAAGAATAGAATAGATGCCTAAAGGTGGATTTGAAAAGAATCGTATTAGGTAACGGAGTAAGTATTACACTCGACTTCCGTGTCGAGGCTGGTAATAGATAGAGGCGTTGGTTAAGGCTTCTTAGGAGTATGCGCACCTAAAACACCGCATAACAAAGCGTGATCTGCTGCGAGGCAAGAAAAGATTTGCCTCTTGCTCCGAGTCTGACTTAATTGTTGTAGAAGAATTTTTATTTCTAAGCAGACCATGCAAAAAATACGCCTTCGCTCCAGTCACGGAAAATTGCAAGAAGAAGCAATTTCCGTGCCTTCCGCTCAGTCATATTTTGTTGCTAGTATTTGTAGACTCGGAGACATTGAAATAAAATGAAAAAATGCTACCCGCATTTTTCCATTTTTTTTCAACGTCGGATACTCTTAACGTTAGACGGCATTTTAGGTTCGACCACGCCCTGAAAAGGAACTGACGCTGAGATATTCAAGTATTAGGTTTCCTCGACCTCGTGTCTCGGAAAGACTGATAAAAATAAAATTAAGAAAAATTATTAGTCGTAAAAAAACCTAGTTGTTCTCTAAATAAAATGCTTTCTAGTTTTTTTAAAATATTCAGCAAATAATAGGATGGATTTCAAATATGAAAAAAATTTTTTTACTTTATTTCTCGCTCTCATTACTTACCTTTCTTTATTCTCAGGCAAATGAGAAATCTGAAACTGAAAAAATGGAAGATAAGAAAGAAGATATAAACAAATTCAAAAAATGGGAAGTTACTTTTGGTGGGAGTAATTCTAGCAATGATAAGAATTCAGAAAAACAAAATAATATTAATCTTGGAATTTATTATAATATTAGTTCTCGAATTTCAATAGGATATTCACATTTCCACTCAAAAAACACTGGAAACTCAATTTTACTTCTCCCTCTTGATACAACTTATATTCCATTTGCACAAAATAAATTCGACATATCGAACGAAATTGGTGTATTAAATTTTAGATTTTTTCTGAGTACAACAATTCCATTTTTTTTAAAATTCGGTATCGGTAGAGATTTTATTGGCTCAAAATACACAACGACTGAATATGGATATTTAACTAGAAATAGATTAATCTTAAGTCCTACTGTTTCAAGACAAGATGTAGCTCCAAATAATCTAATTTCTGCTAGTCTAGGATATCAGAAAACTTTTGAAAATGGACTTTTGTTAGGATTCGAATATACAAGAATGCGATCTCAAAATGCTAAAGAAAATGTACACACTGAATTCTATTCTGAGAGTTTACCTATCTTTCTTTTCTTAAATGAATCATACTCACACAACATTAAAATAAATCATATATTTGTTTCGTTTTGGGTAGGATATGCCTTTTGAATTTTTAAAATTAGTAAAATAAAAATAGTTAAACTTTAAAATTGCTAAAATGAATTTAAAGAAGTAAAGAAAGAATAACTAAAAAATATATAGAAAACTCCCGACATCGTGTCGGGACTGGTTTTAGTAAAGCGTCAGTTAGGCTTTATCGTAATACACGAATCTAAAACGCCGTCTAACAAAGCGTGATCTGCTGCGAGGCAAGAAAAGATTTGCCTCTTGCTCCGAGTCTGACTTTATTGTTGTAGAAGATGTTTTAGTTCTAAGTAGACCATGCAAAAAATACGCCTTCGCTCCAGTCACGGAAAATTGCAAACAAAAGCAATTTCCGTGCCTTCCGCTCAGTCATATTTTGTTGCTAGTTTTAGTAGACTCGGAGACATTGAAATAAAATGAAAAAAGTGCTACCGCATTTTTCCATTTTATTTCAACGTCAGATACGCAAAACGTTAGACGGCATTTGCAGCAAATTTCAAGGTTTGCACAATGCCAAAGAAAATAAAATAAGAGAGGAAATTATGAAATTGAAATGGATTCCAGTAATATTATTTGTATGTATCTCATGTAGTTCAGTCACTCAATATTCGTTTAACAATTTGAAAGCAGTAAAACCAGATCCCAGTCAGGAGCTTCAAATACTTGTCGGAAATGGTTCTGAAATTGGTAATGGAATAAACAATTTTTTTTATAAGAATGGAAAGGAAAATCCAATTACCCGTGGTGATCTTGATTCAAGAGGAATGGCAGTAGCTTTAAAAAATGAAACAATTATTTCCAATTCATCACCATTGCTAACCTACCTTTCATATTTCACACTTTGTTTATTACCTTGTGAGTATACGACAGTTTATGATCTAGATGTTGATTACATAAACTATACTACTAAAAGAGAGCCGAAACCAGGAAGTTTTGAATCAATAATCAAAATTAAAAATGAAAAGTTTTCTTATCAGAGAAAATACGATATTCGGTTTATTATCGAGGATTTTTTACAGAAGGATTGGACGAATCAAATAAAAAAGGAATAATACGCGGCTCAGGTATTAGCTATTCAAAAGATAGCAGTCCACTTTTACTTCATTTAGAGAATAACTATAAGACTGTAGTTGATAAAATAAATGAAGAGCGTAAAGAAATTTACGAAAAAGAAAAAATTAGTTTTACAGCTATTGATAAAAAAAACTGTAAAGCACTGTATGAATTTCCTGTAAGCGATGATAATGAAGAACTTAACTCTATTAAAAATAAAGCCTCAGCAGAATGCGTTGATGCCAAACTTATTAAAATATTATCTCAAAAATATCCTTTTGCAAAATCGCATTTAACAAAAAAAGTTTTCTTAATGCAAAAAGATTTAGAAATATCTTTCTATGATCTTTGGAATACAGTTATACTTGCAAAAAATTCAAAAACAGGATTTAAAATTAGCCAAGAAGATTTTAATCTGACGCAACAAGGGAAAGACAAGTTGCGGCTAAAGATAAAAACTCTCGATGGATCAACCATTGTATTTATATTTCAACCGAATGATAAAAATATAATTGTTACGAATATCGAAACAAAAGAACAGGTTGGTAATTGGGAGGAGACATTAGAACCTGTTCTAAAAAAATTTGCTGAATGGCCTGCCCCAGAAAATTGGGATTGGGAATATTTGAATTTAAAAGGAGTAAAATAATGGCTGATTTAAGTTGGATTGAGGCAATACAAAAAGTATTAGCGGAAAGTAATTCTGCATTGGATTATAATGAAATATCCAATATCATAGCGACTACTGGACTAAGAACTAATTTAGGATTTACACCTGCTCGAACGGTTAATTCGTATATAACGAATGATATAAATCGTAATGGGAATAGTTCTTTATTTATTCGCACTGATAGAGGTTGTTACACTTTACGGACTAAGGGTGAGATTATTATTTCACAAGAAATAATAAAAGAAGAAGAAAATAAAACAAAAACAATAATAACATCTTTCGGTATGTATTGGGATGAAAGTCGAATAAGTTGGACAGGTAATAATCCAGATTTATTGGGGAAACAGAAAAATGCCATAGATACAATAAATTTTAAGAAGCAAATCGGTATTTACCTTTTACATGATATGATGGGAACTTTATACGTTGGTCAATCATTCGATCGACCGATTAGTGTTAGATTGAAAGAACATAAAAGTGATCGATTAGCAGGACGTTGGCAAAAATTTTCTTGGTTTGGACTTTATAGAATAGATGATCGGGGTAATATAATTGAATCGTTAAATGAACAAGAACCGCTTCATTATAGAATTTTAATAGATACCTTTGAGGCAATTTTAATAGAGAGTATGGAACCTCGACAAAATCGTAAGAGAGGAAATAATCTAGAAGATTTTGAATATTTACAAGATGGCAGTCGGTAATTGTGGATCCGTTTACCAATCAAAAGAGGATATAAGTAGTATTATCCTCAGTGTAGTGCTGCAAACGACCGTCTAACTTCGCGTCATCTGCTGCGGTAACGGACTATGTTCGGATGCTGTCCGTCACCTTGCTCCGAGTCGGCTTAGTTGTATTAGCCACAATTTGTAGTTTTTTTGTTGAACTCATGCAAGTCCAGTGCCTTCACTACTGTCACAAAACTTGCAAGAGGGGATAAGCAAGTTTATGTGCCATCCGTTCAGTCACAGGACTTGCTATTAGTTGTTGACTCGGAGACATGACTTTGAAACTCAAAAGGTGCTACCGCACTTTCGAGTTTCAAAGTCACGTCAGATACGCTTAACGTTAGGTGACATGCCGAGGAATTAGGTATGTAAAAAAAAGTTTAATGGGAGAAAAATATGATTAATTGGCACTATTTTCCGGAAACAAAATCCCCGGAAGAAAAAGTAAAAAAGGTTCTTAATGTCTTCTTAAAAAAAGAGAAAGATTTTGTATCTAAAACAACAATAATTAAAGAGCTTGGAAAAGAATTGCAAAAACTAGGCTTTGATTTCGGTAGTAATAAAAAACAAAGCGTTCCAATTTTATATGGAGAAAAAGGCAAAATTCTAAGAAGCATTGAAACTGATATTTTGAATATCAAAGATAAAATTTATTTACATATAACAGATGATGATATATTGGAAAGCCGCGAATTGTATAAATTAATTTTTGATTGTTCCATTTTACAAGTCGGTACATTGATTTTAGTTGTTAAAAATAAAGACAAATATGAGAATCTAATAGATTTTATTAGTGAAGTCCTATCAAGAGAAACGACTATTTGGATTTATGTTAAAGAAATTCTAATCATTGGCTTTTGACTTTGTTTATTTTTAAAGGAGTAAATTTTGAGTAATAAAATCATTATAGGCATGACCAAAAGTTTTTTAGATTTACATGGTTCGAGAGGTCGTTCGTTAGAACTTGATTTTCTTAGAATAGTTTATGCTAATGTCTTACATTCAGACAAAATTCACAAATCTTATCTTGTTGTTATGACTGATGAAATAGCTAAAACCGCGAACGATATTTGGAGAAAAAAATATGAAACATCGAAATTCGATAAAAGTTTTAATATTTATAGTTTTGAAAGTTATTTAAAAGATAATTATAAAGAACTGAAAGAAAAAATTGAAAAACAAGTTCAAAAGAATCAAAAAGGTAATCAAAAAGATAGTTTACCTGAAAACGCCATTGCAAATGAATCAGGCGAATTAGAAACTTTACTGGGAACAATAATTCAAGATGAGGAAAAACGTAAAATAGAAAATATCAATAAAAGCTCAAGAACAATATTCCGAGACATTAATTGGGATTTTTACGGAATTCTAAATGCGTAAATGGGATTGTTGAAATACGAAGAGAATCTTTATACTAAGGGTGATTCGTCTAACTGAGAGTAGCCTCTAAGAGAGTGAACTATGCTCGAAAGCTGTTTACTCTCTTACTCTGAACCGCCTTAGTTGTCGAAGTGAAAAATTTTAGTATTTTTGTCAGACTAATACACGTTATTCTGCCTCTAAATCGGTCGCGTCGGATACTATTAACGTTAGGTGATATGCACAGGACTTTAGTAAGAAAATTTAATAGATAAGGGTTAACTAAATATGTATGATATAGATTTCGAAGTTTTAAGCAAAGCAAGCAAAGTTTATTTAAAAATATGGGGTGATTCAGTTGATGTCTCTGCACAAACCAAGAAAGCTCAAAGAGTCACAAAAGAATGGCAGGCTTCTTTGGCTAGTTTAGGTTATCGGACGGAAGTTAAAATCTCAGACATAGGTAACGAAAAAATTGATGTTCTTAGCGCATCGGGAAATATCGCATATGAATTAAAAGTTTCAGGAAAAAATATCGATCACGAACTTTTTAAAGATATATACAAGATAATGACTTATAACTTACATCATCAAAGAGATACCATTACTGACTTAGTTTTTATTTCTGAACATAAAGCAATAAATAGAATGGAAAGCCGTTTAGATAAAAAGTATTTGAAACTGCTAAAGGAAACTCATAGATTAAATGTATATCTATTCCCATTATTTCCTGAAAGAGCTATTTCAAATTTAATGGTATATCCGCCCGATAGTTGGGGATTACGCGGCGATCCTTATCTATGGCTTGATTTACTAAAAAAATTATCTTTTAAAACTATACCGAATTCGGCAGAAGAATTGATTCAAATACTTAATAAGCAAATAAATGAATTAATAGGAGAAAAAATGGAAATTGGAAAAGATTATTTTGTAGAAGTATATAATAATGGAGGAATGTCTGGCGGTATGATTTCCGGTGAATTTTGGATCAATAAAGGTATTCCATATATTTTAAGTAAATTTGAAAGTTATATAAAAGGCAAAAATCATTGAGATAAGAATTAAGATTAAAAAATATTAATCAGTGTAAGAAAGAAGAAAAATTTTAAAAAAGCCTAATTGATGTTAGCTGGAATTATTACGCAACAGTTTGAAAATTGCTTTTTTAAAAGTTGAGCTTAATACAAGTTGCGGCACGGTCACCTAACTGCGAGTATCCACTGCGGTGACTCACTAAGCTCGGATGATGTGAGTCACCTTGCTCCAAGCCGGCTTAGTTGTGTTAGTCAAACTTTGTAGTATTTTTGTTGAACTTACGCAAGTCCAGTGCCTTCGTTCCGGTCACAAAACTTGCAAGAGAATAATGCAAGTTTTGCGCCCTACACTCAGTCACGGGACTTGCTAGTAATAGTACGGCTTGGAGACATTGAGAAAATGGAAAGAAAAATGCTTGGGGCATTTTCTTCCCATTTTCTCAACGTCGGATACTCTTAACGTTATGTGCCATTTGAAGGAAGGTAAAAATGATAGCAGAAATATATGGAAAAATTTCCAAAGATTATTCCAATTTATCCGAGCGTTTAGAAGATAATTTGACTGGAAATATTTTTGGAACTTTAAGATACTTGAATAGGCAAAATTTGGGATTAGCTAATCTAATTAAATCAATCAGTATATTAGACGATAGACTAAAAAATGAACTATTAAAAAGCGTTGAAAATGAAAAATCTCCAAAATATATATTTTGGAAAAAGTATAAGGATTTTGGAGAAATTGACTTACTAATTGAAGGTGAATTTTTTATCTTGGGTATTGAAGTGAAATATTTATCAGGTCTTTCTTCTGATGATGACATTAGAAATGATGACTCAGAAATAATTAATAAAAGTGCCAATCAATTATCAAGGTATTCTCGAATGTTGAAAGAGTTGAATAAACATAAAAAGAAATATTTGATTTTTTTGGCTCCAAGGAGCATTGCAGATATTGCTTACTTTAATATTAAAAGCAGAAATATAATTGACAATGAAATTACTTTTTGCTATACGACATGGGAAAATTTTTTAAAACAGTTAGAGACAATAGAAGAACATTCTCTATTTAGTCATGAAAAAATTATAATGGAAGATATAATCCAATACTTAAAATACAAAGGCTTTGATTCATTCCGAGGCTTTAATTTTGACGAATATGTTTTTATTCAAAATTCATTCTATAGCTTTAAGCAGAATGCACAGTTAAGATATGATTATTCAGAAGAAAAAATAGATAAAGGAGTTTATTATGAATATCGATGAAAATGGCAAAAATATTAATTCAGCTTTCTCAGTTGTAGAAAAAACTTATGAGAATATATTTAAGTTATTCTATGCTCTTGATAATGTTGCTAAAGAAAATGATTTTAAATCCATATCTTCAAATTATTTAAGATGGAAATCTGATGCAGATTATACAGGAGTATTGATAAAGTCATTTATTAAATTATACCAAAATAATCAAGATTCTGATTGCTCCAATGGGAAATGGAAAAATGGACCAATCTATTCGATTGAAATTAATTTTCTCGAAGATGAAGTTCCAAAATAATTATTGGAAAATATAAATTCAAAGGAATTGAAAACTTTGAATTCTTGCCTTCTTCGGTTAGCTATCATTGGCTTTTTTATTCGCCAATTAGAAAAGGTAAAGAAATTGGAACAGAAATAAAAATAAATGAAGATATTTCGGAAATTCTAATTACACAAGAAAAAGAACTAAAAAATTATTTGGGATTAGAAAGATTGAAATATTGTAAAATTGATTTATTAGACATCAATAATGAAGAAGATATTAAGAGTAAAATAATTGACCGGTTTAAATTACTTGCATCAAACGGCACATAACTGCGAGTATCCACTGCGGTAACGGACTATATCGGATGCTGTCCGTCACCTTGCTCCAAGCCGACTTGGTTGTATTAGTCAAACTTTGTAGTATTTTTGTCAGACTTACGCAAGTCCAGTGCCTTCATTCCGGTCACAAAACTTGCAAGAGAATAATGCAAGTTTTGCGCCCTACATTCAGTCACGGGACTTGCTAGTAATAGTTCGGCTTGGAGACATTGAGAAAATGGAAAGAAAAATGCTTGGGGCATTTTCTTCCCATTTTCTCAACGTCGGATACTCTTAACGTTAGTTGCAATTTCGGCAATTAAAAAGGAAGGAAAGAAAATGAATATAGGTGAAGAGGTTGTGGGTTCATATCTACAATATATTAAAAATTGTGAATTTATTCAAAAAAATTTATATACTCCCGATATCCAAGGGGAAATTGATGTCGTTGGAATTGATGTAAATAAAAAGGTTATTTATGTATGTGAAGTCGCAATACATTTAATTACAGGTTTGCAGTATACAAAAGAAAAAAGACCAAATAATGTAAATAAGCTAATTGAAAAATTTTCAAAAGATATTGAATATACGAATAAGTATTTTAGTGATTATACAAAAATATTTATGTTTTGGTCTCCGATAGTAAAGAATCAATCGAGTGATTCAAAGTATAATCAGATGAATGACATACTTGAAATAAAAAATATTATAAAGCAAAAATACAAGGTGGAAGTTGAAGCAATAATAAACGAAAAATTTTTGGAATGTTTGAAGGAGTTGAGAGAATATGCTAAAACAGAAACAAAAGATATTAAATCGCCTATTATAAGATTGTATCAAATTGAAGAATATACGAAAAAGCATATTGAAAAATTAAAATAAAATTTCCAATGAGAGATTGTCAAGTTCTAGAGTAAATAGCAAAATTATAAACTCAGAGTTATTCTATTTGACAATATAATTATTTTGTAATTATATGATACTTATGAACTTGAATTTCTCATGGGATAAAAATAAGAATACAATAAATAAGAATAAACATAAAATTTCCTTTGAAGAAGCGGAAACTGCTTTTTATGATGAACGAGCAAAATTAATTCCAGACCCCGACCATTCTCAAAATGAAGAAAGATTTGTTTTACTTGGTATGAGTTTTAATTTGAATCTTTTAGTTGTTATTCATACATTTTTAGAAAAAGTCGGAGTAATCAGAATTATATCAGCTCGAAAAGCTACAAAAAAAGAAAGTAATAAATACAATAAAGGAGACGAATAAATATGAGAAAAGAATATGATTTTACTAACTCTAAAAAAATCCCTATGCAAGTAAATTAAAAAAGCAAATTACTATTCGAATTGATGAAAATACAATTAAATATTTTAAAGAAGTAGCTGGGAATACCGGAATTTCTTATCAAAATCTTATTAATTTGTATTTATATGAATGTGCTACAAATAAAAAGAAACTAGAATTAAGATGGAATTAGTCGGAGTCCTGCCGAAACAGCAACTAACTGCGAGTATCCACTGCGGTAACGGACTATATCGGAAGCTGTCCGTCACCTTGCTCCAAGCCGGCTTAGTAGTATTAGCCACACTTTGTAGTATTTTTGTTGAACTTATGCAAGTCCAGTGCCTTCGTTCCGGTCACAAAACTTGCAAGAGAATAATGCAAGTTTGCGCCCTACACTCAGTCACGGGACTTGCTAGTAGTTGGTCGGCTTGGAGACATGACTTTGAAACCCCAAGGTGCTACCGCACTTTGAGTTTCAAAGTCACGTCGGATACTCTAACGTTAGGTGAAAGCGTTGAAGTATAATTTAGTTTAAAAATTTTGAAAGGAGAAACACAATGAGTGAAAATGAGCAACTAAAATCAATTTCTTCGATTTTGGGAAAAATGATTTTCAGAATTCCGATTATCAAAGAGGTTTTGCATGGTCAGAAAAGCAATTAAAAGATTTCTGGAATGACTTAATTCAATTAGAAAAGAAAAGAACCACTATGCAGGAATTAACATTAGAAAATGTTTCAAAGGAAATTTACGATAAATGGGAAGATGATATCTGGATAATTTCATCAAAAAATATAAAACCTTATTATATAGTCGACGGGCAGCAAAGATTAACTACTATTATAATATTAATTCAATGTATAACTAAAGTTGGAAAGAAAAAGTGGGTAGGCGATAATAAAGTTAAATTAAATTATACATCCATAGAAGATATTCAAAAAAATTATATATTTGATTCTAAGGATGATGGGATTTCTAGGTCTTATATTTTTGGATATGAGAAAGATAATCCGAGTTATGAATTTCTAAAAGTAAATATTTTCGAAGAGTCATCATCAAGTGGATATAATATTGAAGAAACCATATATACTCATAACTTAACTAATGCAAAAATTTTTTATTAATCAGTTAGATAAACTAACTCTTGAAGAAATTGAAATTATTTTTACGAAAGTTACAGAAAATGTTCTTTTTAATCTTTATACAATTTCAAATGATATAGATGTATTTGTTACTTTGAAACAATGAATAATCAGGGTAAAACCCCTCTCACAACTTGAACTTTAAAAACAGACTTATATTTTTATCAACGAAACTAAAAAATATTGAAGATTACGAAAAGTATAACAATAAGAAAAGTAATTAATGATAGCTGGAAGGCAGTATATCATTACCTTGGAAAAAATAAAAAGATTTTCCACTAAACGATGATAAATTCCTTGAAACTCACTTTTCAATTTATTTTGATAGAAAGAAATTATTCGATGAAATAGATAAAAATTGCTACTAGTTTCATCGTTCCTATGGAGTTCAATATTTTTACTAGATATGATATTTACAATAAAGAATGCAAAATAGATACAAAATTTTTAAGTGAGTATGTATCTAGTCTAAAATCTAGTGTCAAAATTTGGTATTACTTGCACAATCCCTACGACTTCACAAATTTGAATGAAGATGAAAATTACTATTCGAAAATAGATAGGATTGAAATCCATAATTTGAAGGTAATTGTTCTAACAGCATTTTTAAAATTTGGAAATATCGAATCTCAAGAAAGAACATCTTTTCAAAAACATTAGAAAAAATTTGGTTTTTTCTTTACTGTCACCAATGAAAAGAGTATTCGTAAAGGATATAGAATTTGGATTCTTTGAGGCAGCTAGAAATTTATACACAGGAAGTGAAAATCTTAATTCTTTAAAAATAAAATGGATAAATTTCTCTCAGAATCTAAAAATAAGCCAGAATTACTTTCATCTTTAAAGGACTTTTTAAATCAAATGGATTTTATGAATGGGATGGAATTCAATACTTTCTTTTCGAATATGAACTTTCTTAAAATCAAAATCAAAATCAAAAAAAGATAAAAAATAAACTGGAGAGACTTTAATATAGATGTGGATGAATCGAATTCGATAGAGCATATCTATCCTCAAACTGCAACAGATATTAAATGGAAATTGCATTTTGATAAGTATACACCGAGGGAGAGAAAAGTAATTTGTAATTCCTTGGGAAATTTAGTCGTTTATCGAAACAAAAAATTCAAGTTTAAGAAATAAACCTTTCAAGAAAAAAGTCTCCAATGATAATAATACTGTGGGTTATCGTTATGGTTGCTATTCTGAAAATGAAATAACAAGATTTGATAAATGGACAGCAGTTCAAATTTTAGAGAAGCCTAAGATTAATTAAATTTATGAATGAAACTTGGGATTTGACCATTGGAAATAATGATTTAGAAAAACTTCGTTTTTAAATTTAGAATTCGTAATTCAAAAAAGGAAAGTCTAGTATTAACGGCAAGAAAATAATATAGATTTTGGAGACACATTTCTTAATGATTATGTGCTACTAAAAGAACTCAACGCCTTCACCTAACTGCGAGTATCCACTGCGGAGGTGAACTATGTTCGGAAGCTGTTCACCTCCTTGCTCCAAGCCGGCTTAGTTGTATTAGCCACACTTTGTAGTATTTTTGTTGAACTTACGCAAGTCCAGTGCCTTCGTTCCGGTCACAAAACTTGCAAGAGAATAATGCAAGTTTTGCGCCCTACACTCAGTCACGGACTTGCTAGTAGTTGAGTCGCTTGGAGACATTGAAAAAATGACAAGAAAAATTCTTGGGGAATTTTCTTGTCATTTTTTCAACGTCGGATACTCTTAACGTTAGACGAAATTCCAGCCCAAATATCAGCAAAAAGTAGGCATGGAATCAACTAAGGAGAGCGTTTAGAATGAAAGTTGATTTAAGAAAAAGTATCAGGTTACAAGAAGAATTCAAGAACGAATTTGGCGTAGGCATCAGAGTTTACAAAGGAGCAAAATGCTCCGGATGTATCACTCAAAGAACTAATTGAGCCTGGAACGAAAGGAGATATAGATTTAGTGGTAACAATAAAGGTAAAGACAGTAGAACAGGCTTTTTCTTGACAACTATGGAATCAAAATACAAGTTGAAGCCAAAGATGGGAAGTTAGCGGACAATGATGCAACACTAGCTTATTATTAAAAAGAGAAGGAAGCAGGTTTCAATTATGGGAATATTAGATTTTTTACAGACCGTTTTAAGGCTATGAATTTTCCTGCACCCTAAAATGCTTGTTAAAAAATTTTCGTGCAGCGATAAAAGAAGAACTAGGAATTGATGTTTCTGTTTATATCAAGAATGGTAACCTAAAGCAAAAGATGATGTTACTTTAGCCTCAACAAAGCCGGATGATTTTAAAGGTATGGGGGAAGATGTGAAAGTTTGTCGAAAAGGTTGGCGATGTCGAAAAAAAATTTAAGAGAAGATGGGTGTAAAAATACAAATTCGCGATAAAGACGGAAAGTTAGCAGACAATGACTTGACCTTAGGTGAGTTAAGAAGAAGTTAAAAAAAGTCTTAATACTTTTAAGGCTACAACAATGTGTTTCCACTTACAAATCAGAAGGTGAAGCCTATTTCTTATTGTAGACTCTTGCTCTTTTGAATTGTTTTGGTTTCCAGTCACTTTCCACACAAGGTTCTTCTAAAAACATTGTGGTTTTAAGTAAAACAGATTTGGCGAGAATTAAATCCACTTGACATTTCTTTGACATAGGTAAAACAGCATGCTTTAGCGAAATTTGCTGACCCTAAAAACGATGTAGCCTTCCGGAAAATCTTTGGAAATGAAGCAAAAAAGTAATCCTAATTTCCTTTTGAATTCAGTATTGAATTTGGAAGGAAACAGAAAGATTATTGAATTAGATTTTCCGTAATACTTTTCAACTTCGAGAGTAGTCGGACTCAAATCTTCAATCATTGATGTAAATGTAAAAGATCAATCTGGAACTACTTACACATAGTAGAAATGCAAACTTAGTGAAGTTGTCAGTTTTGATAAAAGAATTCAGTATTATGTTTCAAAGAATATTCTTCACAAAATAGAGAAAGGCGATGATTACCTAAACTTACGCCCTGTAGTTCTGGTAGGCATACTAGAATTTGAATATTTTGAAGGTAACAACTATTTAACTCGTCATTTAATTTTTGAATATGGAAACCAAGAAGAATGAATTAAAAGATATTAACTTTAATTTTATTGATTATCCAAATTCAAAAAAGAGTTAAATGAGTGTAAGACTCTGACAGACAAATGGATTTATTTTATTAAGAATGCAGAACTTAGATGGATTCCCTTCGACGTTAATCGATGAAGGACTAAAAGAAGAATATACTGAATCAGACAAACATAATTGGACTAAAGAAGAATTGAATAATTACGATTACTTGATGAGAGAACAAGATGAAAGAGGCAAAGTAGAATTAGCCGAAAAAGAGCAGAACAAAAAAGGGCTGGAAAAAGGAATAGAAAAGAAAAAATCCAAATTGCGAAAAAGAGGAAATGAAAAATGACGGTGTTGCAAATAGAAAAAATTATCGAATATACCGGACTTCCTACTAGCGATATGTAAATAATTTGTTAATAAGTATTTTCTCTTAGAGGGCTTGAACTTCAGTCTAACTGCGAGTATCCGCACTGTGGAGGTGAACCATGTTCCGGGATGCTGTTCCTCCTTGCTCCTAGCCCGGCATAGTCAGTGTCTTTAGCCACACTTTCTTGTAGTATATTTGTTGAACTTACGCAGTTCAGAACGATCGTTCCAGACAAAACTTGCAAAGAGGGAATAATGCAAGTTTGCGCCCTACACTCAGTCACGGGACTTGCTAGTAGTTGGTCGGCTTGGAGACATTGAAAAATGACAAGAAAAATTCTTGGGGAATTTTCTATCATTTTTTTCAACGTCGGATACTCTAACAGGTTAGGCGACAATTTT
>JADKEB010000003.1 GCA_016718205.1 Saprospiraceae bacterium | reverse complement strand
TTTCATTTTTCGTTTTAAGCTGCCTTTGTTATCAAATCTAATTTTATTCCAATATCCGCTCATATTTAAAACTCTTAGGCTTATCATTTTTTTCTAATCCCTTTTGGACCATCTTTGTCCTGATTGTTTCATTCTTTTTGTAAAACGGTTCTGTGTGTGCTGATTCTATGGCTCCTGATCCTATTAACAATCCTGATTTGATGTATTTTGGGTAATCCATTCTCTTTTTTATTGCTTATATATACCATTAATGTCTCAATAAGCCTCTCTTTTTTTTGTATTTCTTGGTATCTGGTCCAACTGATTTATAACATCATGTATTCCGTTCTCTTTCAATGCTTTACCAATTCGGTCCATTATATTCGTTCTTTGCTTTTCAACACACTGACTTTTATATACTTCCCTATATTTTTCCATAGCATGAAAATAATCAAGGTTTGAATGGCTTGGGGTATTCTGCTTCTATCCACTTCCACTGCCATTTGGCTCCATCATTTATAAATACTATCCTTTCTTGACATTTCTTGTATGGTTCGTCTATGATCTTTGACATCATTTCCATCAAATTTCACATGAGAACCCAAAAACCTATACTCTCTTGATTTTATCCAATTCCTTGTCTCGTTTTCTTTGTAAATTTCACCAGATTTAAATATCCTGCCTAATTTGGCTTCCTTCCAACTTTCTTCTCAGTCAGCAACATACTACCATCTGATTGAACATATAAATGTTCTCCTTCCTTAATTGTATTGGATCCTAAATTCCTCTTCTTCTGTTATCTTTAGGCTCAATTCACCAATTTTATCTGTAATTCTATATATAGCAGTATCATTTGTTTTGATATTCAATAACATATTTGCTATTTCACTGCCTCTCTCTATAACAGTCCAATTGACCTATATACACTAATTTTTCTTGTAAAAATGGTGAAAATTTCTGACCTGAGATCTCTTGGATTTCATCATTTGAGTTACTTACTTCAATCTCTCCAAATTTTGTTTTGATCCTTTTTTTTTTCGATGATCTAAAGGAACAGATCCTATGGTAGATTCTAACACTTTACTGCCTAATTCTGTCCACACTTCATCAAGTGTCTTTTCAATTTCATAAAACTTTTAAGGTTGCTTAGGTTCTCTATATCTTCCCAACGTTGGCTACATATTTCAAGGAATTGTGCCTTTGTCATGATGATATTTTTTTTTGGTTCAGACACAAATATACTATTTATTTCTAATATGTAGCGAAAAAATGAAATACACCCGATTTTTAAATGTAAATGCGTCGTTCGTTTCACATAGATTGGTCAAAAAAATATCAGAAAAACGTTAAAAGAACGAACCGAAAAATAAAATATAGAGCCGCACGGTGAATCCACGCTACATAACAAGCGTTTGGATGCCAGTGACGATAAAAAAGTAGCACGTACCAAATATTTTGCATAAATTTGTAGCATGGATCATCGTATAAACATTAGTGAAATCGCCACCAGCACCAAGCGCATGGACGTTAGTGGCAAGTTTAGACGACCATAACCAAACGACACAAACATTGACAACAATTAAAAATGACATACTAAAGATTGCGAACCAAGCTTGCTTGACAATTTTAGTGGACGGCAAAACTGTGGAAATAAAACACAAATTTCGTTTAGGCGACAAATCAAATTTAGGTGTTATTTTCTTCTTACTTGGCGGACTATTTCTAATCAGTGCTCCGTTCATTAAGGCATCCGATACAACAACAAAAATTATAGGAATTACATTAGGACTATTATTAGATGTGTTCTCAATATTGACATTAATTAGACAAGTTGCAGATGGACTTCAAATCAAAGACCATATAATCACATTTCGACACAATCTTAGACAAACAATAATTCCTTTGAGTGGCAACTTGAAAATAAAAATGAAAACAGAAGTAATGAAAATAAGACGTGTTGGGACGTTAGGTTCTGACTTTATAATTGTTACTCATTATCTTCAAGACCATAATATTGAAACTCAAATTTTGAAATTTCAAATGGACAACTCAAATGCAGACGATGCAAAGAAACTAGGTAACGAACTGACAAGAATAATAAATGAGAAATTTCAGCAATAATTTAACTAGAAATAGCGGCTGGACAAGAAAACCAGCCACTATACCAAAAATGTTGATTTATCAACAGTCTATCGTTATGTCAGTTTATATAAGGAAAGGGTTTAGATTTTTGCAAACCAATCATGAAGGATACAGTGGGAAATTAGATGATGATCAGATACTACAATTAACATCAGAGTTACAGTCAAAGCTTTATCTTACTTCAGATGAGATTATAGACTGGGTGGTGGTTCAATTTGGCATTCTTTTTACCAAAAATGGTATGGTGAAATTACTGCATCGAATAGGCTTTAGCTATAAGAAGACAAAACAAGTTCCGTGTGAAGCTGATGTACAAAGACAACAAGACTTTGTAGAACAAGAGCTTAAAGCCATCATCGAGGGGGCAAGACAAGGAAAGAGCAAGGTATATTTCATGGATGCGGTACATCCCACACATAATACCAGGAGTACATATGGATGGATACAAAGAGGTAAAGAGAAGGAATTACTGACTGTTAGTGGTAGAGACAGGGTAAACATTAACGGTGCATTGAATGCATTAGATCCCACAGATATACAAGTATTGGAATGTGAGTCGGTCAACGCCCAAACGACAAAAGACTTATATTTGAAAATTTTGGAATCGAATCAAGGAATAGATAAAATATATACTATAGCAGATAATGCGAGATATTATAAAAATAAAGAATTGAAGGAGTGGCTAAAAGATACAAAGATAGAACAAGTGTTTTTACACTCCTTATTCGCCGAATTTGAACATCATAGAAAGGCTATGGAAGTTCCTAAAGAAAAAAGTAATAAATTCTACTTTCTTTAGAACCAAAAATGAATTTCGAGAGGCAGTCCACACTTTTTTTGAAAATGTGGGTCAATATAAAAATGAGTTAGCTTCATTGTTGACCCTTAATTTCCCTATACTAAATTCGCAATCCATTTTATTGTAGGTATAACAGCACATTGGCAATAGGGTGGTTTCGTCTCCGCTTGACAGTTTTGTGGTAGCTTATAGTTCAGTTCTCCGAACAAATTTCTGTGCTGAAAAGCCCGCCCATCGCCAATCTGCAAAACGTTACCTGCAAGCAAAAAAATCAAAACCATGCTAAAATTTAAATTGACCCTATTCAGTTGTTTCTTTCTAATTAACCCAAGTTGCAAATTAGTGAGTATAACTTACTGATAAACAGCATTATGTCACTTTTAAATTTATAATTGGGTCACTACTTTTGTTTTCTTACATACGGTCTATCTTTAAATATTAATGCACTATATATCTTTTTTACCTCTTCATTGGCCTGTGTACAGGTTTTTAATATTTCTTTTTTATTTCCTTTTACATCCATTGTAGTGGTGGTTATTCTTTGCGTTTTGAGTTTTTCCACTATGGTCGTCCAACTATATTGAATATTTTGATCTTTGAGTTGTATTCTTATAAAATTGACTATTTGATAGGCAAGTATGCTTAACCATATATGTGTTTCTATGTATTTATCCTTCTGATGAAAGACGGGCGTACGTTTAGGTCTGATTTCAAACATTTGAAACTGGCTTCTACTTCTCTTGTCAGATTGTATCCATCCCATATTTCTTTATCACTGATGTTTTTTTGAAAATCTTAGAAAGTACTCTCCTTTCGGCTTTTCATTTTCTTTGTTTCGTTCCCATTTTATGTCTGTGATCACCCCTTTTTGATCATCCTGTACATAGGTAATCTCATAGTGCTGTGCTACTTTTGCAAATTGATCTTTGAGTCGTCCCACGTGCTCATGTACTTTTATGATCGTCTTGACGCGTCTAGGTAGGGTAAGACCTTCTTTTAGATAGCTTAATTTTTCTTCGAACCGTTTTGTTATTTTAGTGTCTATCGATTCTTCTTTGATTTTTTTCTGATCGCTGGCTATTTGTAACATGATTTCATCATTGGCCAGTACAATTTTTCTCACCTGTATCTTATTCCCTTTATTGTCTTGCAATTGGGTAAATTCTTCTGTCAATACTTTATATTCATCAGGAGTGGTGCGACTGACACAGATATAATCAAACTTATCCTTTACCAGCTTTAAATTATCATCCGTGGTGATGCCGGCATCAAATACAAGTAGGGGCTTTTCTTCGTCTTTATTAAATTGTCTTTCAATGTATTGAAGCATCGATTGTAAGGTCTCCACTTCGCTGACATTGCCATCCCAAAATTCACTCCCTCTGACAAATCCAAGGCTATCTATGGCCAGTGCTAAACTAATCAGGCGACAGTCATTTCTTTTTTGTTTACTCCTGCCAAATTGGGCTCTTTTTGAACTGCCCATCATCCCCTCAAAGTGTATATTGGTCAGATCAAATATGATCACTTTGCTCCTTTGAGAAAACATATTTTTGCATACATTATATATTTTGCTTTCTATCACAGCTTTATTCGTATACAATATTTCTGCTACTTTATATAATTGATACCGAGTTACCTTATCTACATCTTCATCATAGAGCTCCATGGTAGCAGAGTTTTCTCTGAGCCATCTCTCGGTCTCCAATTCGCTGCCAGGATGTATCATCTTGGCGGTGATGAGGGCTTTTGCCATTACCATATCTTTGCCGCTCATACCCAACGATGTCATGATGTCATCGATCTCTAATCTTTCAAATGTTTGTTTTACTAACCACTCGCCCCCCAAATCTCTGCTCTCTATCTCTTCAGCACTTTCTAAATCTACCTCAACATATTGTTTTACAGCAACTTGGGTGCTTTCCACCCCTTTCTTCGATTTTGATCTTGGTGAAGAAAAGGTACCATTTTTAATGATTTTCCTGGCAAATTTGTGGGCCAACTGTTCAACGACTTCATCGTCGATGGCAAACAATGACACCGTGCCGGTGAGTATTTCTTCGATTCGATCCGCTAAGTACTTGTGTTTGGGGACGGGAAGCTCATCTAGCGTACCGAGATTGAGCAAAACAATTTGACGAGTTTTATCCCCAATTCTATATGCGTGAATCAATCGATAGTAATGATAGGTCTTACTACTATTTTTGTTCTTCTTTGTGACTTGTCGTATGTACATGGGGGCAAAGGTAATATTCCGATTTGACATACGCAACGACTATGGGTCACTACACATCAGACCAAAAAATACAATACATTGATTGTCAACCGTTTAATATTTTTGGACACTCAAAAAAAAGGCATTTTGTGGATAAATAGTTAAAAAAAGACCATTTGGGGTGCTTTTTGCATTGGCTTATTTGCAACTTGGGTTAAGGTGTTTGGTCAAAAAATGGAAGTTGTATTCTTGGACCAAAGTGACTCAACACGAAATAATTACACCATTATTTATCCAGATAATAAACCAATTACTGGATTAATATTTATAATTCCTGGATTTGGACAATCTGCGGAAAGAACGTTAGAACAAACTGATTTGCCTATTAAAACTGCAAAACAAGGGTTGTTAACAATAATCCCAACATTACAAGATGGTGTTCAATCATTTGGAGTTGATAATCTAAGCCAAGAGTCATTGAATAATATAATTCAAGATGTAACAAATAAGCATAAGTTATCAGGACTTCCATTTTACATCGGGGGATTTTCTATTGGTGGAAGTTGTGCAATAAAATACGCACAGAATGCAAAAGTTAAACCAGACGCTGTATTTGCTGTTGACCCTCCTTTAGATTTTGAACGGTTTTATAATTCCAGTAAAAGAGATATTAGACTTTCACTTGATAAAGCACACAGCCAAGAAAATGTATACATGGTGGAAAGAATTGAGAAAGAGTTCAATGGTACACCACGTACCAAATATTTTGCATAAATTTGTAACATGGATCATTGTATAAACATTAGTGAAATCGCCACCAGCACCAAGCGCATGGACGTTATATGATATTAAAATGATGAAGCTAAACATATTAATCCTTCTAGCACTTACGAATATTGAACTGAAAGGTCAATTGGAAGACCATTATAATTATAATCCATTTATTATTTATGATAATCAACTTGTAGATAAGATTATCAACTTTGAAAGACATATAAATTCTTCATTTCTTTTAAGGGGAGAAATTAAATCTGTTCATTTTATTGACTCTTCGGTTGATTCAGAAAAGCAAACATCGATTAAATATCACTATAATATTAGCAAACATAACATAGGAATTACGAACTACGATGAGTACCAAAACGAAGTAGGTGAAAGAAAATTCTTAAGTAAACCTTATTATGATGGTTACCAGATATTAATGGATGGATATGCGAAGCAAATCAATTCTAGTCAATTGATTTGGAATTCGTCTATTGATTCGATTAATAAAATTATAAAAATAAAAACAATTACCAACGGAGAGTTGACAACCTTGGATTCAGTACTGTATATTGACCAATTTACTCCTGTAAAGATATTCAACAAAGAAAAACATAGTGGGTTATGGCAAAATAAATCGATACAATTTCACGAGTATGAAAATGATAAAGTAATAACAAGTTTAAAGTTATATAGTGCTACTGGAAAGTGGGGCGCAAAGAGATTTTATGATGGTTATGGTCGCCCACTATATTATCAGGCATTAATTGACATAGATAAAAATACTTTACAATATAATTTGGATTCAATTAAAAATGAAGTTTTCACCTGGAATAATGGCGATTTTATTTATTCTAACAACAATTTTACAACAAGTTATGATTCTACATCGAAAACAATAATTAGGAAATTGAATGATGCTAATACAAAAATTAAACTTTCTCGAACATTCAAACCAATTAAAGTTGAAATTGAATACTTTGATAATTTAGAAGAAAAAGTTGAAATTGTTTATTTTTACAATAAGTATGATGATTGCATTGACAAAAAATATTTAAATCAAGGTGGTTCAGGTACAAATGAGCATTTTGAGTTTGTCTATGATGAAAAAGGTAATTGGATTGAAAAAAAAAATACTATGATGGCAAATGGTTTGGTACAACGAAAAGAAAAATAGAATATTATTAAACATCATATAACATTGCACTGGACGACAGACTTGCTATCGCTGCGTCCGATCGCCAGTGCTGGACGTTATAAGTCAGCAAAAATTAAATTAATATGGTAACTATTTACGTCAAAAATATTTAAAATTAAGTACAAATATAAAAATAAAATATATATTTGTAACATTTATAGACCTGACCTGAAAATAGAACTCTGAAATTTGGTAAACAATCAAACAGAGTACTTATCAAAAATATATACGAAATACTTTCTGAACATCCTTTATTAAAAGCAAAAGGAATAACCCTCAGCGGTGATAGTGAATCATTGGTTGCCGTGATATTTTTGTTATTAGATGAGATTCAAAGGCGAGACGAAATAATAGAAAGGCAAAATAATGAAATTATGGCATTAAGAGCCGAGGTTTCAGAGCTCAAATCTAGATTAAACCAAAATAGCAACAACTCTCACAAACCACCATCAAGTGATCCCTATAGGAAAGCAGCCACACCCTGGAAGAAGGGTGGAAAACGAGGCGGAAAAGAAGGTCACCAAGGCAAAGGAATGGACAGACTACAATTTACAAATGAGGTAGAATTAAAAGTAGAAACTGAACGTTGTGAATGTGGGGCAGATTTGATGGCTGTAAAAGGTGAAATTTCAGAAGTACGACAAGTACAAGACATACCTGAGCCACAGGTAGTAGTCACAGACTACAAACAACAAAAGAAGACTTGTCCTTGCTGCGGGAAGGAACATTTCGGTATATTTCCACAAGGAGTAAACGCCCCGGTTCAATACGGTAACAATGTCAAAACTCTAAGCGTACTGCTGTGCAACGATTACAAGGTACCTATTCAGAAAGTATCGCAATTGCTCAGCGATTTATATGGATTATTCCCCAACGTTTCCACAATAGTAAAATATAATGCTAAGGCATATGAGAAAATGGAAGCGGTAGAGATGTTAATCAAGAAATCAATACTATCATCTCTGGTCGCACATTCAGATGAAACAGGTATTCGAGTTGGCGGAAAGATGTTTTGGCTTCATGTAATGAGTACTTGTATGTTCACCTATCTTTTTACACATAGTAAAAGAGGGTTGGAAGCCTTGAAAAGTGAGTTAAGTCTCATCAAAGATTACACAGGGAAACTTGTGCACGATAGTTATGCGAGCTACTTCAATTTCTTAAGTATCATACATGCCTTATGTGGCGCACATATCATAAGAGAGCTTACCTCACAAGAGGAAATAGGTAGGCAATGGGCAGTTAAAATGAAAACACTTCTACTAAAACTTAAAGCAACCGATGAAGAACAAAACATGAACAACAGAGAAAATATAGTAAAGCACTACCAACAAATATTAACAGACGGAATCCAAGAAGAGCCACCACCTGAGAGAAAAGGCAAACGAGGAAGAGAGAAAAAAGTAAAGGGCTTAACTTGATAATTCGTATGCAAACCAACATGGATGTAGTGTTACTATACGCCTTTGATCCCGAAGTTCCCTTTACCAATAATCAAGCGGAGAGAGATTTTAGGTTTTCAAAGGTAAAAATGAATGTATCTCATTGCTTCAGAAGCACCGATGGAGCAACTCACCATGCTCGTATTATGAGTGTGATCTCAACTGCAAGGAAACATAATATGAACGTATTCGACACCATCAAAAATATTTTTGAAGGCAAATCATTCTGTTTCTCTCACCAGGCCTCGTAAATAGTTACAAAAAATTTTTCAATTATACGTAATAATGATTTAATATTGTGACTTTTAAGATCAAAACAATCACATGAAATGAGCATGAATCCATCTTTGTGGTACCTGCCCGACTAACGTGTTCAGGCGGGCACAAATCGGAATAAATATTTTCATGCTAATTCCACCTGGCAATTAAAATATAAACAAAAATATACAGATGAAACTCATCTCCTGGAATGTCAATGGAATCCGTGCCGTGGTAGGACGAACATTTCTTCAGCAGTTTGCTGATATGGATGCAGATATTTTCTGTCTGCAAGAAACAAAAGCTCAGGATGTTCAGGTAGCTGAGGTTCTTTCATCATTGAGCGGATACCATGTTCATAGCAATTCGGCAGAGAAAAAAGGATACTCAGGTGTCGCTATCATCTCCAAAAAAGAGCCAATATCCATCACCAAAGATATCGGTATCACTGATCATGGCAATGAAGGTCGAGTCATTAGTGCCGAGTTTGATGATTTTTTTTTGGTCAATGTCTATGTACCCAATAGTGGAGAAGGACTCAAAAGACTTGATTATCGAGGAGAATGGGACGAAGCCTTTTCTAAATATCTTGCCGATTTGCGAATGAAGAAAAACATCATAGTCACAGGTGATTTCAATGTGGCTCATAATCCTATTGACCTTGCCAGACCAAAGGAAAATTACAATAAAACTTCAGGATATACACAAGTGGAAATAGATGGGATGACTAAAATTTTATCAAAAGGATTTACTGATTCTTTCAGATATCTTTATCCGGACAAGGTCCAATATTCGTTTTGGAGTGTTCGATTTGGTGCCAGAGCCAAAAATCTGGGCTGGCGTATAGACTATTTTCTGGTTGATGAACGCATGAATGATAACATCAAGGATGCATTTATCCTCGATCAGGAATTAGGGTCAGATCATTGTCCGATTGGGTTGATTTTATCATAATACTTTCCCTGCTTTAGCTCCATTATACCCCATCCTACTAATTTCCATTAATTTTTTTGCCCTTTCTTTGGTCCAGAACAGGTTTAGGTCTTGGTGCTTCATCCATAATTTGAGTAGCGATCTTTTCTATTCGGGTCCAGTATCCTTCTTTTAGCTCATAGCCTACATAGCTGCCATCAGGTACTAGTGTTTCCCCTTGTCCGGGTATACGACTCATCTTTTTGATCAGATTATCCACAACGATCATTTCCATACCCGGATTGTAATTGACTGTCATTTGAGCATCAGCAGCATATCTGAACAATAATCTGTTGACCTGTTCGTCTTTTTGCCCGGCTACCTGAGTTCTGAAGACCGGCTTACCAAAATACGGATTGCCTTCTCTTGTAAAAAACAGTACATCTATCAATTTGATATTTTCATATTTATCCCATCTGTTGACACCAAAAAGTAAATAGTACTTTTCGCCTTTAGGTGTCTTGTTTTCCATCAGATGATAATAGATCGCACCAAGCCAGGATTCTTTATCATACTCGTCCTCCTTGAAACCTCCATCGATATTTTTAAAAATGTCTTTGAGTACATGTAGTTTTTCATCTGATGTCTGGATGACACCAAAATATTTTACTTCTCCTTCATCTACAGCTACTTCCCAGGTAAATATCCTGAATGATCTGTCTGAAGGAGATTTTTTGGAAATCCACTTCAGAGAATCAAACTGGTGCTGAAAAGAACCTTTTTTGCCAAGTGTCTCCAAAAACAGGGAATTGAACTTACTCATAGCCTGACTTCGGTGTTTACCTTCGGATGCATTGGCCATCACATCAGCATGGTAGGCTAATTCTTCTTCTGCTGCTGTAAAAATTGTCTGCCCGAAAGAAGTCAGGCTGATCATCAACAATATACAGGTGCAAGTAATAATAATGCGGCAATATCCCATTTGATACGAATCGTTTTGGTTTAAACGACAATTGCAAAAATAGTATTTCAAAATATGTCAAAAAAAAATGTTAAACCTCAACATCTATTTCACTTCCTGCATCAATTTGCGCACAAACGGTGAGATGGCTATCAGAACGACGCCTGCAATCAAAGCATAAATTGCCAACTGCCGGTAACCATCGGTGTATGCTATCAATTTATTATAATTATCGGCATTTTCTGATACTTCAGATATATTGGCACCAAGAATTCCGGCAAAGTATTGTCCATATGCACTTGCCAAAAACCACATACCCATCATGATGGCCTGTAATCTTTGAGGAGCCAGTTTGGTCATAATGGACATACCGATAGGTGAAAGACACAACTCACCGAAAGTAATAATCAACCAACCAAATGTAAACAGATCAAGTGAAGTGACCCCATTAGTATCTGCAAATAATCTGGTACTGTAAAAAATATAAAATCCACCTGAAAGAAAAATAAATGCCATACCAAATTTTATCAATGTATTTGGCTCCATTTTTCTGTTGGCCAGCCATATCCAGACAATACCGAGAAGTGCAGCAAACATGATGACAAAAAGAGAGTTGGCTGAATTATTGACACCATTGGGATCCAGCGTGATGCCCAAAACTTTATTGTCAAGGTTGTTGGCAGCAAATAAACTGAGTGATCCTCCACTCTGCTCAAAAAACGCCCAGAATATGATGCTGAAGAAGATAAATACCAGACCTGCCAGTAATTTTTTACGATCAGAAGCATTCATGTGCATCATTTCATACCCTAAGTACACTAAGGTCAGCGGTCCGATGGTATACATAAAGTAGTCTGTATATTTGGTTTTGGATACCATGATCATAATCACGGGCAGCAACACCAATGAGCCTATATATGTTGCCCATTCCGATATTTTGCGCTTTTTTTCCGTCAAGTGAGACAAAGGAGACAAACCAATTTCGCCCATAGATTTCTGAGTATTGATAAATGTAAGCAAACTGATCACCATTACTATCGCCGCAAACCCAAAAGCTACGTTCCATCTGAGTGCTTCGGGGACAATGCTGCTCAACATTTCTCCTTTTCCTACAGCGATGCACAGATAACCACCCAACAAGGCACCGATGTTGATACCTGCATAAAACAAAGAAAATCCGGCATCTCTTCTGGGATCACCTTCTTTATACAACTGTCCCACCATGGTTGAAATATTGGGCTTAAAAAACCCGGTGCCTATGATGGTAAAGCTGATGCCAAAAAAGAAATATGCCTTGGGATCGATAGCCAGAATCAAACTCCCCACTATCATAAGGATTCCACCCCAAAACAGAGATTTTCTGTATCCAAGAATTTTATCTGCAAACAATCCACCTATGAAGGTAAAGGCATAAACGAATGCCTGAGTAGCTCCATACTGAAGATTGGCGACTGAATCATTGAGCATCAGCTCCGTCACCATAAAATAAATCAGCATACCTCTCATGCCATAGAAACAAAATCGCTCCCACATTTCAGAAAAAAACAAAGGCCATATTTGTTTAGGGTATTTACCTTCGAAATTTTGGATCTGCTCTAAGTTAAGTGATACATGTCTGCTCATTGACTATGATTTTTAATGTTAAAAAGTCAAAAATAAAATAAAAATCTTAAGATTTATAGGTTTTTAGTCTGAGCGTATGTTTTTATACTTAACAGAAAATGATTTGCAAAATTTAAAATCACAATTATTTGAAAAATAATAACTTGTGATATAAATTTTTCGCACAATATTTTCTGTTCACTATAATTCCGTCATACACTTATGGCTTAAGTCTTTTAATCTCTTTATCAAAATCGCTTTCATAGTTTTGATCCTGAATGATTCGGTATTTTTCATACTCACCTTCCGCCTTTAGTTTGGCTTCCAGCATTGAAACTTTGCCTTTATCTTTTAAAATCGGATAATTTGATAGCTCTAAAAACCGATCTAAAAATATTGCCCATTGTTGCATGTTAAAAGCAATGTTTCTCTGTGCATTGTTTTCTGCTAAATCTAAATACGCCGATACAATTCGGTTTAGTTCCGTTATGTGCTGGAGTTCCAAATAGTTTTTAGCCACCATAGCATCACTTTTCATTATTTTTCCATCCGGAGCTGCTTTCCAGGTTTTTAATCCCATATATAGTTTGGCAGCGTCTGCATCAGAATAGATGATTTCAGCAGCAGTTTTGCCCGTAATAGCCCAATGCAGTTTATTTTGAACAGCCGCAAAAAAATCTTTAGTTTGTTGGCTTTCCTTATTATAATCCGTACTAAGAGCATAGAGATCAGTAATTTTTTGGTAAAACCTTCTTTCGCTCGACCTGATTTCACGAATTCGTTCCAGCAATTCGTCAAAATAGTCCTGACCAAATGTTTTACCTTGCTTAAGACGATCATCATCCAATACAAAACCTTTGATGATAAATTCATTGAGAGTTTGGGTCGCCCACTTGCGAAAATCGGTGGCTTGGATAGAGTTTATGCGGTAACCCACTGCTAAAATAGCTTCGAGTCGGTAAAAGTTAGTGCTGTAATTTTTACCGTCTCCGGCAGTATGTGCAATTTTTGCACATACTGCATTTTCCAATAATTCCTTTGTTTGAAAAATATTTTTTAAATGTTTAGTAATTACTGTTCTATCTACTCCAAACAACTCAGCCATTGCTTTCTGTGCAAGCCAAAAAGTGCCATTTTGGTAAAAAACCGATACGTTTACTTTTTTATCTGCCGTATGGTATAATAGTAATTCTTTTGCAAACATGTTTATAAATTATTACCTGTAAAATCCATACAATCCACTTTATACCTTAAAGAAATTGTTTTTATACAGTTTTGCATTTTAAGGACTACATTTTCAATGTTTTAAAATAACACATTTTTACAAACCAATTTCTTTTGACTTTTAAAAATGCATCATTCATAGGCTGCAGAGTACTTTCCTTCAAAAAAAATCAAGAGGCCGCACATCTCATCTGCATGAGAGATGGCGGCCTCTTGATTTTTTATCTTAAGTATTTATGTCTTCTTAATGAACACCATGCATCATTTTTTTGAGTGTAGGCACCAGTGCAAAAAGCAAAGCCGCAGCCACTCCACATAAAATCACAAATACAAGGAAAAATTCATAAAGATTGGTGATCTGAAATCCCGCAAATACCGGATAATGGTCCATGATGTTTTTATCAGCCAGCATTTTCAACTGTTCAGCAGTAGGCGTCACGGTTTTGTCCAGGATGGCCTGTAGGTCAAGTCCCATCTCACTGGCAGTCTTAAACTTATCTCCGGTAGCAGGCAAGATCGCACCTAGTGTTCCAGCCAATGCGTATCCGGACGCATTGGACAAGAAGAATACGCCATAAAGTAAAGATGTAAATCTTTTTGGAGCCAGCTTTCCGACTAATGAAAGCCCGATAGGAGATAAACAGAGCTCTCCGATAGTCATCAGAAGATATAATAAAATCAACCATTTTATGCCCAACAATCCTGACGTCCCCAGACCTTTTACATTATTAGCAATGATAAAGTAGGCTATGGCCATTACGGCCAGACCAAATGCCTGTTTCATAGGCGAAATGGGTTCTTTGTCAGCTGCTCTGAGCTTATCCCACAACATACTAAAAGGTATAGCCAGTGCCACTACAAAGATACCATTGAATATTTGGACCATAGAGGGAGGCATGTTCCATCCCAAAAAGTTTCTGTCAGTTTGATTATTGGCTATAAATGTAAGAGAAGACCCAGCCTGCTCAAATGCGGCCCAAAAGAAGATCACAAAAAATGATACTACATATATCACCAAGATTCTGTCTCTCTCTACTTTAGTCAGTGATGAATCAGATAAGATCAATCCAGCCAGAGTAATACCGCTCGCATAAATGCCCGAAAAAATCCAGTTTACACCGACAAAATTTTTGAAAACAAATACAAGTGTAACAAAAACAGCTACTGCAATCATAAGAGACTGATTTGAAAATACAGCTTTTTGTGATTCACCTTCTTCATAGTCGGAAGCAATGTTGTTTTTTGGTAAGCCGCCAAGGGCCCTCCCTTCAGGAGTTACCACATATTTGTCCTTGAGCATATAAAAAGTAAATGTACCAATCAGCATAGCGATACCTGCAGCCATAAAGCCCCATTTGAATGCAAATACATCTCTTGTACCATTAACATCAACTACATCACCAAGTGCTGGACATATAAACTGACCTAAAAAAGCACCTACATTGATACCCATATAAAATATTGTGAAAGCAGTGTCTAATTTAGTTTTTTCCTCCTTTAGGGTAAAGGTTGGTCACCATACTGGAAATATTGGGCTTAAAAAACCCGTTACCAAATATCAGCACTCCCAATGCAACATACAAAAGTGTTTTTGCCAATTCGAGATTTGTACCGAAAGTGCTTGCGCTGGTAAAAAGCAGAAACTGACCGGCAGCCATAAGGAGACCACCTATCATAATACAATTCCTGTTGCCCAAAAATCTGTCAGAAATAAATCCACCCAACATAGGTGTAAGGTAACAAAGACCCAAAAATCCACCATAAATGATAGATGATTGTTCTTCACTCATCATTAATGCATGGACGATAAATAAAGTGAGAAGGGTCCGCATACCATAGAAATTGAACCTTTCCCACATTTCTGTGCCAAATAGCACCCAAAGTCCTTTTGGGTGTGACATTTTTGTTGCTGTTGTACTCATATTGTGATTTTGATTATTTTGCGCCTAAAAGTAAAGTTTATTTTTTTAGTCTCAAACCATTCATTCACATTTTATTTACAAATATGGTTGCAACAACTTTCAAACCTACATACCTGAAGAAATATTATTTTGTGAATGATAATGTATTGCACTAAAATCAAAACAAACAGCATAAAAGTGCTACTGGTACAGTATTTATATTTTGAAAACCTAAGATATTGCCATAAATTAACGTAGTTACATTCGGCTGCTCAGATTTTTGACACTAAGATGCTCAGTTTGTCGTAGCATCCCGCTACGATACCCTAGGCTTCCAGCCTGCATTGTTAATGATCGTTTTTTTGTACGCTCTCAGGCAAGATGCCTGCTGATACTGCATCGTAGCTCGGAAGCTCAAGCATTGCTTGACGCGGTACGACGAACGAGGGTCATATTTTTGACCACTAAGATGCACTAAGACATGCACTTAGGAAAACTAAGTTAAAAGTTGTTCGGTTGTTGGTGTTAGTAGTCTATTTGATTGTCTTCAGCATTTTTTTGGCTTTGAGCCCACCTTTTGAAGCAGCATCTTTGTTATCTTTTTTATATCCTGTTTTGCCTGTCTTTTGTTTTACAAGGCCTCTTTGTGTCAGAATGTCAGCTGCTTTTACACCATCCTCTACGTGTGGTAAGCCGAGTGCTTTGTCAAAAGCCTTCAATGCTTCACTATGCTCTTCAAGATGTAACAATACTATACCGTAATGGAAAAATGCAAATCTCAGCCAAAACCTGTTGGGGTCATCTTTACCAAAATTCCTGTTAGTAAATAATTTAAGATCAAATGCTGCTTTTTGCCAATCTTTTTGAACAATATGGCATTCTGCTTTGAGTCGTCTGGATTTCCAGTACAAGGTTTGCAGAGCTATGGATTTTTTAATGGATTCTTCAAGATTTTCTATTGCCAAGTCCCATTCATCACGCATCATGTGAATTTTGGCTTTACCGTAATATGATGTAGGTATCGATGGGTCTATTCCTATACACTTGTTGTAGTCCCTGAGTGCATCATGGTAATTGCGCATGATAAAATTTACCTTTGCTCTCCTTTCATATGCCTGAGCATGTCTGTTATATTTTTCTATAGCTGAGCTGAGTGCAGCGATGGCTTCATTTTCCTTACCTTTGACTTTGACAAGCTTTTTACCTTTTACATAGGATTGAACAGCTCCTTTATCACTATCGGGTTCAAGCGTTTCAAACTGCACAATTTCGCCTTCGTTGATGAGCCATGCCCTTACTGAGCCTGCTATTGCAAATTGAACGCAATATTTTAGTAGATTGGTGGTAGTGCGAAAAGCTTTTTCCGAGACCTGACCGACAAATCTTGGAATTTCAAGACAAAGTTCTTCATCTTTGAAGATATCTTCGTACTTAAAAAGAACATCTGTTTTGTAATATGTCTCTACACGTTGCAAAAACATTTTAGTTACCTTTTCATAACTCTTTTCTGTCCCGAACTCCAGCCTGCCCTGTATGATTGTTTTAAGGTACATTAAAATATATATTTCACTATTCAATGATATAGAAAAAATCATTCCACTTTTCAAAATTCAAGAATAAAAATGGAAATTTAATTTCTTTACCTACCTTAAATCGCTCAATTACGACGAATACCCTGAATAAAGTACAACCTAAAATCAAACCAAATCTACGTCTGTTCCCAGCTCATTGATATCATCGTTATCCTGATTCAGACCCGTGATATCAGCA
The DNA here is from genome assembly GCA_016718205.1 of Saprospiraceae bacterium. Classification (GTDB taxonomy): domain Bacteria; phylum Bacteroidota; class Bacteroidia; order Chitinophagales; family Saprospiraceae; genus OLB9. The sequence continues at coordinate 241,392 of JADKEB010000003.1, read as the reverse complement.
TAGCCGGCATAATCAGCTGCCATAATGATAGGATATGCCACTACGATACCAACAAGTAAGGCTATAAATCCCGCTAACATAATCAATCCACACAATAACAAAAACAAAAAATGCCAGATCCATCTTTTATTGACCAATTGCCAGCTGGTTTTTATAGCTGATACAGCTTCGTATTTGTGAAAGACAATGAGATAATTGGTCCACCTAAGACAAACAGCCAAATAGGTAAATACCATTGCAAAAACCAAAAACCAAATACCCATCTTTGCTAATTCCTGACCAGACTCTATTATTGCTTCCGGATCTCCGGATGCAAATGAAGTAATTAATTCTATTCCTACCATAAAAATCAGAGGGATTGCAATTATAAAATAGATCACCAACATGATGATCTTTGCCACTATGAGCTGGCCTATATAATCAAATCCTTTAAAAAAATTTCCAAAAGCCATGTCGCCATCATTTTCCTGCTTGTGTGATGCGATAGCTATTCCCACAGATAATGGTGGCGAAACTATAATAGCAATCAAAAACCCCAATAAAGGAATCATTTGGATCACAATACTGATTATAAAAAACAAAATCACAAAGCCTATAAATCCACCGGGATTATCTTTAAAAATCTTAAATCCTCGGGATATATAATCGCTTATTTTAAATTCATAACCATAACTTATGGCATTTGGGATCATATTTCTGCCAGACATAATCAAATTATTTTTTAATGATGAGAATATTTTTTACAAATATATAAAAACTTCTTTTACAGGTAGTATCATGTTCCATAATTTTATCATAAATCTCCCTGATAACCAAACAATTTTTGGTCTTTGATAAGTTGTGCCAATGATGCAGGTAATTTTGATTCCCATCCTTTCTTGTTTTCTTTGATTTCAAGAAGGACATCATGCGGATAGATATTAAGAATACTTTTGTTGAAAGCTGTCACAGCGACTATTTGTTTGCTGTCGAGCAGGTATTTGTATAAGAACTTAATGCCTTCAGGGACCTGAAGAGTTTCTGCTGTGGAAATAGAGTCGTCATCTTGATTTTGAGCAGGATATACGTATACGCGGATATTCTGACTAAAGAGTTCGCCAAAAGCTACCAGCAGTCGTCCGTCCTGATTTTGTTCAAATTTTTCTGATATGATTTTTTTCAATTCCCGCGCACCAATTACCAATCCAAGATGGGAAATTTTGTAATCATTGAGGTAGTTGATCAGCATTTCATGGTTGGCACAATCAGAGAGTAAAACATTGTGACCCAAAGCACTGAGCATGTCTGCTCTCTCGAGAAAATCCTTTTCATTCACTTCATCATCATCAGCTTTGAGTCTGTCCACAGTAAGCTCCATCATAAGGTTTAACTTGTCGTCAGCCAGTTTTGTTTCAGCCCTGAATTGTGCATAACTACTACTGATAGCATCGAGCGTCACCAGCGTAGGAGGCCTGAAATTGCCCCGGATGACCATGAGCGCCTCCTTATATAAAAACTCAGATGGGTGAATACCTGTTTTGTTGATATCAAACATAGCGACCGATGTAAGCTTATGTTTCACCAAGTATAGGGATAAGATCCTTTTGTCAAAATAATTGAAATCTTCTCCGTTGATTCTGAGCAGGTCGATGCTGACGCGATCTTTGATATTATCGACAAGAGATCTGACCATTTTTTCCGGATCATCATTGCAATAAAATGAAGCGTAGATCATGTTGACACCAAGGACACCGATGGCTTCCTGCTGAAGTCTGTTATTGGTATCGAGCAATTTTACGTGAAGTACCATATCATTGACCGGACCATCGGGTTTCAATCTGAATCTTAAACCCATCCAGCCATTTCCTTTGATAGTACGGGTATAATTGATGGCTTGAACTGTGTCTGCAAACACAAAAAATGTAGCATCCGGACGGGTTTTACTCAACCTTTCTTCCATCAGACTCCACTCATGATGCAACATCTTGTAAAGTCTGGCTTCTGAAACATACCTGCCTGATGGTTCTGCACCATAGATAGCATCTGAATATGTTTTGTCGTATGCTGACATCGTTTTGGCGATGGTCCCGGCGGCTGCCCCAGCCTGAAAAAAGTTCCTTGCTACTTCCTGCCCGGCTCCGATCTCGGCAAAAGTGCCGTAAATCGGGTCATTCAGATTGATGTCCAGAGCTTTTTGCTCTGTTTTTATCATTTGATATTCCATAGTCGAAATTTCTCTTTATCTCTAAAATCGGGAAATTATATTCGGAGTTGCAAAATTAATAAATTACAACACGGTAAAGAGTGATCAGGCTATTTTCTTCGATAATGTCGCCTTAAAAAAATGCCATACAACAAAACTGATGCATGGCATTTAGGAATTCGAATTGTTTTGCCGGTAATATACTTTCTATCTGTTCATCCAATAACCCAACCAGGTACCGCAAATTGCCCACGATACTACGGCATCTATCAGGTCGGGTATAGAGTTGGTTTCAAACCATATGGAGTTGGTATATTCAGTAGTGAGGTAACCAATCACTCCTACAGTAACAGAAGCCATAATGGATGTACCCATCGTACATTCAGGAATTTTGCCCAAAAGCCATACCAGAAGAAATACCGCCACAATATCCGTGAGAAATCCTCTGAACATATTCATACCCATGTTGGTATTCATGGATTTGTGGTAAGAAATCTGTGCCCAGGGTTTGCCACCAGAAGCTTCCATCATTTTTTGTTGATCTTCTGATGATGTGCCTGGTGGGGATGTGGGTAAAAAATAAGTTCCTTCTTCAGGAAGTTTTTCTCCCAGCATTTGTAGTATGGCATCCTGATCGGCTGTATACTTTTGTTCTGATCCGTGCATATTGAACATAGCCCAAGATAAAAACTGCCAAAGGAAAACTAAAAATCCTCCTACAACTACTCCAATAATCATTTTTGTGTTCATCATTGTATTTGATTGTTTTGATGGTGAAAAAATCGGTGATTTTATGCAGTTTTTGTTGCTAATTTTAATCCCAGTAATGTCATAGGGAGATACACACATGCATCAGCTATAGAAAACCACACCGGATGAGGGATCATCATTAAATTAGCTACCCCGGATATTGTCCATAAAAAACCCATAGCAAGTGCGAGCAGACGGTGTGACGATGCAGCAAAATGGCCGATGACCCACCCTGAAACCATAGCTCCGACAGCATGCGCAAGAATGACCAATGCAAGACTGCCGGCTGGAACGTTTTGCATGATACTTTTTAAACTTTCAATATCAGTCGGATTGATGTCGGCAGGAAGTGGAAATATCTGATGACTCAAAGATTCCAATCCAAATACTACGACACCTCCGGCAACCAGTGCGCCGATAAAAACAATGATATTTTTGACTGTGGGACTCATAATTATACAGTTATATGGCGCTAATATAAAATAAAAAATCTAATATCCAAATATTAGGCATTTAAGATTCCTATTATCGGGGCTCGCACACAAAATTTGATGTTTGAAAAAGAATTATTTATGTACCATCACTCTGAAAAATTTGCTTTCAAAGGACTTAAACTCCTTGCTGCCATTTTTTACAGGCATTCCGGTGACATCAGTCTGAATAATTTCTAAAGCTGTACCAGTGACACCATTCTTAAGCGATAAAGTCGCATTCTTGCCTTCAGTTTCCCGCAGATGGAGAATAGTTGATTTACCATCAATGGAAGGAATAGCACTTACAAGCAAAAGATTTTCATTCCATCCTGATATAAAACTCTTTGATCCATCAGATCCACCTATGCCTCCGCCAGGTAATACCCTGCTTAGGAAAGGTGTTCTTTTTCCCCATCCAAATCGGACAGCGTCTGTGGCTGATGGATTTTTACTCCCTGATATAGTGTAAATCCATTCATGGCCACCAAACTGATATGCGTTAAAATTGGTTACCCAGTAATTGTTCATAGGCCATCCGAAGATGTGGGTACTCTCAGGTTTCGCACCGGCTTTGTACCTGCCCGTATTGATGGCACCAAACTGCATGAGTGGCATTTCAGAAGAAGATAACAATACCTGTCCGTTTTTATCATAAAGTCGGGCATAGTTTTGGACAGTGTTCCAGTCATTGGATGATCCGGGTATCTGATCGATTCCGGCTCTGACCTCACCGCCTTGTACATCAAATGCCAACTGACCCCCATCCATTGCAAAAGGAAATGCTATATAAATACCTTCAGGTGCCGTTTCCAGCTTTTTGTCAATGGCATAAAATAAATCTATTCGTTTCACATCGTTAAATACCCTGATTTCAAACACATAAGTCTCGTTTTCATTGGCTGCTACTGTATTTCCTTTACACCTTATGGTATTCCAGATAGCACCCGTTTCAAATCCATCAAACCATACAGAATCCAGGCCAGTTCTCGTAAAATTGTTGAGTACTCTGGACTCCATCTGTGACCTGTTGCTCAATCGTTCATAGATGAATTCTCCGAGCTTATAGCTGCTTTTATTATCCACAAGTTCAGTATTCAGGTCTTTGTCAATCAAACTTGAAATACCACCCTTTGCAAAGTCAAATTTTATTTTGTAGAACCTATTTTCAATGGCATTATCTTTAAAATCATCACCTTTTGACGTGGCTAATGGTTTATTTTTATCGGTTATTATGACAAATTTTTTGTACCCGAATGCAGGAATTCTATCTGCCCAAATAGCCCAATATGTACCATCAGAGTGGTGCTCTACGGGCTGAGCCTTAAGTTGATTTCCGGCCTGATCGGTGATATTAAAGGATGTGTATCTTGGCAGTATCTGATGATCTATATACACTTTGATCAAGCCGCTCCGTTCCCAGTTCAAGGTGTTGTAAACGATGATAGACGGATCTTTTTCGCGCTGGACAAAACTCTGAAGCAGTCCCATCGTCTCTTCGCCCAGCATTTTGGCCCTTCGGCCAGCTTCCCAGGCATAGGATTCTTTGAGTGACTTTTGCTCCATGCTGTATTTATGGTAAGGATCATTGACACTGGCATGATATCCTACTGTATGTTCCGTGTAAAAAAGCAGTGCGGAGTTGGTCTCGTCGATACGATTTCCTATACCTGACGGAAGTTTTGCACCTTGGATGGCAGCCATAGTCAGCCCTGAAGTATTGGCAATAAAATCACTTTGAGCTGTTCTGGTAGTTGCTACTTCTCTTGCCGAAGCACCAAATCCATCCGTCCACCAATCCGGCCAAGCACCTTTGATCACTTCAAACTGGTGTCCGGCTGATTCCATCTCTTCAAAAAAAGTGGTGGAGATGGCAGTTTTTAATTTTGGCCACTCGTATTTTTCATTCCACTGACGGATCATATCACTTGCAAGTGTTGAAGGTGCGGAATTGTCTGTAAGAAAGCCCGAATGTTGTATGGCTATTTTATCATAAGCATAACCTTTGGCTTCAAGTTCTCTGAGATAGTTGAGCAATTCGGTTTCAAATACATTGAAATTTTGGGAATGAATTTTAAACACTGTATTGCCTGTCATATAGTGCTCAGCCCTGAATGCAAGCATCCTTTTTCCGGATGGTGACTCCCACCAGAATAATGTTGGCTTGTCAAAACATATTAGAGCTCTGTGACCATGCGTTCCCATATTGAGATATTTGACACCCATATCGCTATAGTAATCACAAAGACTCCATCCGATACCATTGACATCATTTTGCATGGCTGTTTTTACAGTTATGCCATGATCTTTGATCCTTTTTAAGGGTTGAAGAGACGCGGCCAAAATCTGCTCATCAGGCAATTCGTCAAAATTGAAGTACATACCCGTGACTTCTATTCTACCTTCAGATATCCTCTTTTTGAGTCTTTCCACCTGAGATGCCGGTCTGCTCCTCAGGTATTCATCCACGGCCCAAGATGCTTCGCATGTCCATCTGAATTTAGCCGCTTCTGGATATTGATCAGTATTGTCACAATAATCCAATGCATAATCAATAAAGCGAATATGCTCTGCAAGAATTTCAGTTTGTGATCGGGTATATCCGATATCTGTATGCGAATGCTGTACAAAATGTACATTCCATTTTCTGACGAGCTGAATTTTTAACTGGCCCATGTATTTTTTCCCTGCGATTTCCAATCTGTAGTTAACATCTTTAGCCCTTTCCACCATTGGAAGTTGGAGTTTGAGATAATTGTAACCAAATCCCACTTCAGGTTCAGAAACAAGTTTATTATCTATGAAAATTTTTGCTTTTGTATCGGAGCCAAAATGCAGCACATTGGCAATAGCAAGTTGATAAGATTTGTTACCTGATTTGATAATTCCCGGCTGTGTTGTCACCTTGATACCGTCATCCAATTGAAATTTAAAGGTCATATACCAAGATGATTTATCATTGTTTTGGCCTGTAACTCTGATTTTAAAAGGTCGATCCTTTACAATTAAATGCGATGGCACTTTCAGATAAATAAATCCGAATCTATCTCCGTGCGGATCTGTCATATCACTTTTAAAATGAAGAGACATACCATTGGCAGCCTTTTGGTGCCAGTCATTGGTGCCGTCAGTGGCGAAAGCAAAACTTTGGACACCATCGATCGCCACATCAAAATAACCTATACCTGGTGAAGATCCTATCCCTGCAAGCCATACAAAAGTGACATCTTTTCCAACACTTGCCGGTGCAGGTGCTGTCTCCCATTCCATTGTAGATTTTCCATCATAAGCACGTATGAGCATACACTCTTTTGCTACCGGTATGGATGAGTTGTACGAAAAATCAAGGCCATCGGTTTTTTTAACAAATCCATTGACCAATATGGTGTTTTTTACATCAGCAGGCAACTGACCATGGGTCATATTGAATAAAAATGAGAAGATAATAACATAAATTGGTTTCATACCTGTTTATTTTTAATTTGTATTTTAATTGCCACATGGAATTCGCATGAAAATAATCATCAAGGTTTGTGTCCGCCTGAACACGTTAGTCGGGCAGGTACTACAATGTCGGTTCATGCTCATTTCATACCTGTTTATTTTACAAAGGCTTTAATAATCATTACTTCTGTGTCACTTTCATTGATGATACTATAACTTTCACAAGCGGCGGGTATCACAAATGTTTCAGCATATGTGAACGTATTTTTATATCCATTTTTAGTTTCAACTCTTATCTTGCTGCCCTGGACTAAACTCAATACATGGCACTTATCTTCCGTATCGATTTTTATGTGGGATGTCAGACTTATTCTGTGTACATCATACAGGTGCTCCTGATGTGTAGGAAGATGCCATAATGTCCACTCAACAGTACTATCTATTACCACAGGTTTACTGACGAGTTCGGCTTCTACTTTGCTTCCTTTTCGGGTGAAATCCAGGTTTTCAAATCCACGATTGATATTCAATGGTCTCGGGCGTCCGGTCAAGTCGGGTCTCACCCAGTCATACATTTTGAAAGTATAAATATATGGTGTTGCGCTGATTTCAAGCACCAGATTGTTTATTCCGGAGGCGTGAATGGTTCCCGGAGGTATCAGGAAAAGGTCATGTTTTTTTGCAGGAAGTTTTTGTACATATTTTTCTATATTTATAGCTTGTTCGTTTTCAAAACTGGATTGTAAAGCACTTTTAAATGCTGATGGATCTATATCATCCTGAAAACCTAAATATAAAGTAGCGTCATCTGCGGCATCCAGGATATAATATGTCTCCTCCTGCGTGAAGTTTTCATTAAAATACTTCTTAATATACTCTTCCTTTGGGTGGCACTGAACAGACAGATTTCCACCTTCAAAAGTGTCGAGAAAATCAAATCTTATTGGAAATTCAAAACCAAACCGATCGAAATCTGATCCAAGTACTGAACTTCCTTCTTGATACATCAGAAAATCAAATGAAATTTCGAGATTCAGGCCGTTGGCTGTAAATATGATCCCGTTTTCCGGCGTAATCAATTCAAATGACCAGGCATAATTTTTGACGTTTTTATTCAGACCTTCGATGTGGTTCATGATCCAGGTGCCTCCCCATACTCCGGGTTCAAACCAAGGTCGAACTCTGAATACATTGCGGGAGATTTCATGTAGTCCTTGTCGAAGATCAGTACCTGAAGCCCATACAATATCACCTGGATGCTGACCATCAGCTATGATGTCCACCTTATCAGCCCATGTTGCTTTATGCCGGTTCAAGACAGGCCAATCCACAAAATAAAATCGCTTGTACATCAAATTTGGTTCATCGTGTACATTACTTCCCAGATTGAAAATGGATTTTGCCCTTGCTCTGAATTGCAATTCATTTTTTGGAAGGTCGATGTATATTTTTAATCCATTTTCGGGTGCCAGAAAAGCCCCCGGCCCATAAATGATAGTGATATCAGCAGTGACATCATCATTCAATTGCGATAGTTTTTTTTTATCAAAAAAATCTGAAAGAAGAAGGTTCGACACTTTTCCAAAAACCGGATCACCGCCACCGAGAAATGGCTCGATGATGGTCTCGATGTTTTGTTGAGGATACATGGCAGTGTAAGTACTCTGTAAAGATACTTTTTTACCTTGATCAGTTAAAATGTGTGCCAATTGGTTGGCAATTTCATCAAAAAATACTCCCTGATATCCGTCTATCAGCACTACTTTATGATCTGAAAAAGTTTCAACCAGAGTATCAAAACCACTCAATATCTTTCCGCCACCCAAATGATGTGACGGAAAGATATTAAAACCTTCCTTATCGGCTACAGTTTTTTCAGCAAATAACGGCAGCAGATATTGGTCTGTTTTTCGTAGATGGCTTTCGTCAGTCAATGTGAATAAATTTTTCTTTAGTAACTACCTACAAAGAGATGATCAATTTTAATTAAAAAATTCTAATTTTTATGATTTGAATGAATATACCGGATTAGTTACTTTTTTTGTTCTTTTAAAGCGTATAAAGATGCTAAAATCATATAAATACCACAAGCAACAAATACATAAAGGGACACTGATACACTGCTCATATCTGCTATTTTGGCCGCTATCGGAGGTATAAAGGCTCCACCACATACTGCCATGATAATAAGGCCAGATATTTCATTGATTTTGATCGAATATCTATCAGCAAGCAGAGCAAACACTAAAGGAAAAATAACTGAAGCAACAAATCCAATTACAAACATCATGGCAAGTGCCCATGTAGTAGATGGCGACCAAATAAAGAGTAAAACGCAAATGGTTGTCGCTACGGTCGAATAAAGCAGGAATCTTTTGGCGTCCACTTTTGACAGAATCATGCCACCGATAAATGTACCCAGCATTTTTCCAAAAAAGTACAAACTTCTTCCCTGTGATGCCGGTTCCAGATCCATATTAAACTTTGAAATCAGAAATTGACCTGAGACAGCGTTGATACCTACATCAAGACCAACCACAAAAAAGATACTGAGTACCATCACGACGACATATGGCTGGGCCAGAAGTTTAATCACTGAACCTATAGAAGCTCTCTCTTCTGTATTTTTACTTTCGTTGATCGTGGTAAAATGCAACCATATCGCTGTGATCAGAGATACGATACCAAATGTCAGAAAGGCCATTTTCCAATCACCATATTGTGAAGCAAACCATGAAGCCACATATGGAGCAATCATCGATCCTATGGCTTTGATAAACTGTGAATAGCTCAGAAAGCTGGCTTTACCTTTTTCCGGTACAATGTCAATCAGTAAAGGATTGGCACTGACCTGAAGTATTGTATTGCCTATACCAAGCAAAACAAAACCTATCAGCAGGTTGACATATGAGTACATTAAAAAAGGAATAAGTAAGCCTACTGCAGTGATAATCATTCCTATGTTGACCATATTTTTTTTACCGATCCGATCCTGGGCTATTCCCACTGGTACTGATAATATGAGAAACCAAATAAAAACCGCAAGTGGGATCATATTTGCGAGAGTGTTGCTAAGATTAAAGTCAGCTTTGGCATTGTCCACACCTAAACCTATAAGGTCGCAAAAACTCATTACAAAAAAAGACAAGAGAACCGGTGCTGCGATGCTTTTATTGATAGCAGCTGAAGATGAAATACTCATAAGTTATTTTATTAAAAGGTGATAAAAATCGTTGTCACTCAATACTGCACTTCCGCAAAGGGCGGCATTTTCCTGTAGTTCAGATATATAAATCCTGACGTTTGCACCGCCATCCAGCAGGCTGTTATCCAGATCTTCTTTAAAAAAGGCATATGCCCCTGAAATGTTTCCTCCTATGACTACAGCTTCAGCTCCAAATGCTTTGAGCCATGGTGCAAGAAAACTACCAAGTTTATTTCCAAATTCAGAAAACATCTGTTGGATGATTGGTTCAGATGCATATTTGTCAGATAATTCCTTTACTCCCGGTACATCAATACCTGTAAGGTTTTTGTAAGTATTGACAAACCACCTGGTTGAAAAATGATCATCAGCCATACCGTCACCCAGCTTGACATACCACAGAAATCCATCCTCAGTCAATCCATCTTCTCCTGCAACAGGTCGGTGTTCTTTTATAAAAGTAGTACCAAATCCGGTACCTAAAGTGATCGCAAGAAATCTGTTGTGGGCAGAGACCTGCCCAAAGAATGACTCGCCAATCGCAAAACATGCAGCATCATTCATGAAACGGACTGGAAAACCATCCGGTAGTCCCAATCTGCGTATAATTTCGTTTCTGACATTCACACCATTAAGGCTATGAAACTTAGGTACACCCTCAAACTGACCAATACCATTAGGGTAGTCAAATGGTCCTGGCATGGCAAAACCTATGCCTTTTATGTTGTCCCATTTCATATCTCCTTTTAGTTCGACGATGGCTTCACACCATGCAGAAAGTATCTCGTCTTTAGATGCCTGGCTGTCTACGTGTCGGCGTACAATAATATCACCAACGATGGTTTTGTGCTCAGGATCAATAAGACGGCATGTAATATGGCTGCCACCGATGTCTGCTCCTATGGCAATGTTTTGTGTTGTCATGTGTTTTAACGTTTGATTTCTATGGTATAAGTAAATTTTTCAGCATCATAATACCCGATATTGTACTCTACTGGTCTGTCACCCGGATCAAACACATATCTTTCTCTTATCATCACAATGTCCTGCTTTTTGATTTTCAGCAAATTGGCGATTTTATGGTTTGACTTACGCGCGAAAATCATTTCTCTCGAAGTGACTACCGGAGTATTATATTTTTTTTCAAGCAACTCGTATAATGGTCCTGAAAAGTCGTCTTCCCTGTTTAACCCTAAACAAGGATGAAAGTAACTTTCAAAATAAACAAATGGACCATTTTTGTCACCTCGCAGTCTGCACAACTTGAAGACAACAGATTTTGGCGGAATACTAAAAAATGAGGCTACTTTCTGATCCGCTTCTGTTAATTCGCATTTGATCAGATAGTTGATGAATGAAACTCCTTTGTCATTCATTTCCTGAGTGAAAGAATGCCAGTTGTCAAGTTTTGTCGATACCATTTTGTGGGCGACACGTGTTCCCTTTCCTTTTTTGCGTATGATGAGACCTTCAAGTTCGAGTTTGTTGGTTGCTTGACGTATGGTATTTCTGCTGATTCCAAGCTTTGCAGCAAGATCCAATTCTCCGGGTAGATATTCTCCTTCAGCATATTGTGGCAACTCAATCAATTGTCTGAGCAATTGTTCTACCTGAATATGCCTCGGTAGCGGACTACTATGATCAATGGTAAGGGTCATTAAATGTGCATATGTTCATACATTTAGCAAATGTAATGAATGGTTTTCGAAATAGTATGGAACCCGTATAAAAAATTTAAACATGAGTCTACTCCGAAAACAAATGTTTTATGATAATCAAACGTTTTCACCCTTCCCCATGCCTAATCGGCAGGCAGGCCTTAAGGTAAACATTTGATTATCAATGCAGTAGAAATCAATATTTTTTTATTGCTCTTCATCAAAGACTTTTTAGAGTGGATTCTAATATACTCTTATTACAGAGTATATCAAGTGATTCAAATAAATTTTAGGATAAAACTATGGGGTACATTTATTTTTTCATTTACCGATGCATTGGTTCCATTTGCAATTTGTAAAAAAGCCAAGCATAGGATACAATATTTCATCTTTAAATTTTTATTATAAGATGGAACCAGCCAATAAACATTTACACCAGGTGTACTTTCGTAATATGATCACTTCATAGTTTTAAGCTAATTGATTTAGTGCTATTTACTATCTTTTCTTCGTTGGGGTGGTTTGACAAAACCACTTCCATAAATCATTGTTATACTTGATCAAAATCATCATCTTTTGTTAAAATTACAGCATACTTTTACTGATATACTTCCGGCAGATCCTTCGTCGGAGAATGTACCCAGACAAGTGTTGGGTGCTGGGTATTCTTATGTTGAGCCTAAAGGCATGATAGCACCTTCGATGATCATATATAGTCAGGAAATGGTGGAAGAATTATCACTTGACCCGGCATATTGTCTGTCAGATGAATTTTGTCAGATCATGGCTGGTAACAAATTAGCAGAAGGCAGCACACCTTATGCGATGTGTTATGGCGGTCACCAGTTTGGAAACTGGGCAGGACAGCTTGGTGATGGTCGTGCGATCAATTTGGGTGAATGTGTCACAACTTTAGGTTCGCACCAAAATCTGCAGCTCAAAGGCGCTGGGCCGACGCCTTATTCCCGTACTGCTGATGGCTTGGCAGTATTAAGATCTTCTATCCGTGAGTTTTTGTGCAGTGAAGCGATGTATCATTTGGGTGTTCCTACTACCAGAGCTCTGGCATTGGTGCTGACCGGCGAAGAAGTATGGAGAGATATGATGTATGATGGTAACCCTTCTTATGAAAAAGGAGCTGTTGTGTGCAGGGTCGCACCTTCGTTTGTGCGGTTTGGCAATTTTGAAATTCTGGCAGCACGAAAGGATGAATCCTTACTTAAAAAGACCGCTGACTACGTATTGGAAAACTATTATCCACACCTACTGAATGGTGAGAATCCTTATTTGGCTCTGTTCAAAGAAGTGGCGGACAAAACTTGTCAGATGATCGTTGACTGGCAGCGAGTAGGATTTGTGCATGGCGTGATGAATACAGACAATATGTCTATCCTTGGTTTGACGATCGATTATGGCCCTTACGGATGGATTGACGATTATGATCCCAACTGGACACCTAATACTACCGATTTACCTGGTAAAAGATATCGTTTTGGCAATCAGCCTGTGATAACACAGTGGAACCTCCTGAAACTGGCCAATGCCCTTTACTCCATCATCAACGATGAAAGTGCTCTCAGAGACGTCATCGAACAATTCCGGTGGCAATACAACCGCATGTATCAGGAGATGATGAAACAAAAGCTTGGACTCTACACGACTGATGATGGTGATGAAACGCTGATATCAGATCTTGAAAAACTCCTGGTCATACATGAAACTGATATGACGATATTTTTCAGAGAACTCGCCCATGTTACGTCTTACAGTGAAACGGATGATTGTTTTGAAATCATAAAGCCAGCATTCTATATTGAAGATATATCGAAAGAATATAGAATTGCTTTTGATACCTGGTTTGAAAAATATTTAAACAGACTGAAATCAGAAAGAATCTCTCAAGCTGAGCGAAAAGTCAGGATGAATGGCATCAACCCAAAATATGTACTCAGAAATTATATGGCTCAATTGGCCATTGATCAGGCGGACAAAGGAGACTATACCATATTGCATGAACTTTATGAAATGTTGAAACAGCCATATGAAGAACAAGTAGAATTTCTGCAATGGTACAGCAAAAGACCTGATTGGGCCCGCAAAAAGATAGGCTGTTCCATGCTTTCTTGTAGCTCGTGATAATTAGGTCTTTTTTTAAAGTATTTCAGTTTATCTTTGTATCATTTCCAATCAGAGCCATATGAAATATATTCTCTTTTTCCTGTTAATGTCTGTCGGAGTCAAAGCTTCAGACACGTTGCATGTTATCACACATGACAAAACTGTAGTAGTTACTGATCCTGCTGCGGGATTTAAATCTTATAAATTGTGGGGCGTTTTTCCGAATGCCGGAACTGATATTCGTAAAATAATTTTACATGTTAAATTTGGTTGTCCCGATAGTTTGCGGTGTGCGGATTGGGATTATCTGGATTTTATTTCGATCAAAAGAAAAGGTGGTGTAAAGTCAGAAAGCCTTGATTATGAAGTTGCCAGAATGCTTACACCTTATGGAGGAGCATTTACTAAAAATTGGGAATTTGAGTGGGAAACAGATATAACAGATTTCGGTTTACTGCTGCGTGACAGTGTAGAAATCGAATACTACCACAGTGGCTATGAACCCAATCACGACAGAGGTTGGAAAATCACTTTGGACTTTGAAATAATCAAAGGAAAACCTACTATACAACCTGTGAGTATCAACAAAATCTATGGTGGAAGCTACAAATACGGAGATAGTATTTCCATTGAAGACCAATTAACTCCTTATTCATTCAGAAAGCATAAAAATGCAGAGTTTGGAGTATTAAAAATTTCCCAAACCGGACACGGGATGAATCCACCTGATGGATGTGGTGAGTTTTGCTCAAAAAAACGGGAAATACTGATAAATGGCAAAAGCATAGAGACAAGATCACTTTGGAAAAAATGCGGAGATAACCCGCTTTTTCCACAAGCAGGTACATGGCTCATAGATCGGGCATACTGGTGTCCCGGAAATCTGCCGCCAACAGATGATTATTTCTTTCCACTCTCCTCTGAAAATGTGGTTGATGTCAACATGGAGCCGTATTTTATTCAGCCCAATCAGGCAGTAGAAAATATTAATGCTTACGTCATTCAATACAAAAGAAATATAAAGGGCAATGATGTAAGCATAGATGATATCATTGTACCTTCTAATAAAAAGATACACGGTCGAAAAAATCCTTCAGGAAATATTGCAGAAGTGATCATAAAAAATCAAGGAAATCAACCCTTAACTTCTCTTCAGATAATCTATGGAACCAAGGGTTTTCCTGAAAAAAAGTATACCTGGAATGGCAGTTTGTCTTTTGGCCAAAAAGATACAGTCTTACTGCCAGGCATCATCGAAGCAGAAAAAAGTATCAACAACTATATAGTCAGACTCAGTGCCCCAAACGGGAAAAACGATATATATCCTGCTGACAATAAAATGGAATCAACATTTTCAAGGCTGCCGGTTCATAAAAATATCGTCGTTTTGGCCTTTAAAACAAATAATCAACCCATACATAATTCGATTCGTGTTACAGATTTGAGTGGTCAAAAATTGTACGAAAGAAAATTTGACAGCCTTGACAGGGATAAAATATTTTATGACACCTTACGACTATCTGCCGGCAGCTACGAACTGATGGTAGAAGATACTCAAGGTGATGGCCTCGAATTTTGGTTTAATAGCAGAGGTGGAAGTGGTTTTTTCCGACTTCAGGATTCCGAAGGAAACCTTCTGAAACAATTTGAAAGCGATTTTGGAAGCTATATGAGTTATGCATTTTCGGTGAGTGATGACCATACTCAAGTGAGCCCTTTTAATGTAGAGCCATCTGTCATGGTTTATCCCACACGGACCACAGGACCGACAACATTGAACTATTTTCATGGGTTGCCCGGTGCAGTTAAAGTACAAATAATTACTGATGATGGAGCAATACTGATCGAGGACCACCTTTACAAAAACCTAAAAGCCGGTACGTTTACTTATGATCTTTCTTACCGACCTGCTCAGAGATATTATCTGAAAGTGTTTTTAAATGGCGAGTTGAAGTACAATAAAAGAATACGGGTCGAAGCAGCACAAAGAAGAAATTAAATAGAGATTGATCTGACCTGATCCATCTTTTTTGTACCGTCGAAGGAGCACAAAGAAGAAATTAAATCAGAAAGTCAATCCTCCTTATTGATCATCATGCGAAGCACCGCCAGTTCCTTGAATTTATCTCTGGCCTCGCCGGCAGGATACCCAAAATAGGTTTTGTTGCCATCAAGATCTTTAGATACACCGGTTTGGGCCAGGATGATGCTGTTATCACCGATCATAAGGTTTTGGGCTATTCCGGCTTGGCCGTAGATCACACAGTTGTCACCGATGATCGTTTTTCCGGCGACACCTACCTGAGCGGCCACCAGGCAGTTTTTCCCCAGAACTGCTCCATGACCGATATGAACCTGGCAGTCCAGTTTTGAACCGGCACCTATGATAGTTTCGCCTGATACACCTCTGTTGATAGTAGAACCTGCTCCGACCTCTACATCATCCCCGATAATGACTTTGCCTCCTGATCTCCATTTATGGTATTGTCCATTGATTTTTTTGTAGTAGAATGCATCTGTTCCGATCAATGCACCTGCTTGAATAATGACATTATCACCTATGCTGGTTTGGTCACCGATAAAAACTCCCGGCTGGATGTAACATCCTGAGCCGATGGTCACTTCATGTCCGATATGTACGCCATGGTCGATGTGCGTATTTTGACCAATTTTTAAGTTTTCCCCTATGTCGGATGTGATGTATTTCATTGGCCTGTGATCCCATACTATCTGATTATACACGGCAAATGGATCGTCAGAAATCAGCAAGCTTTTACCGACAGGACAAGCTACTTTTTTATTGATAATGATGATGGTAGCGGCCGATTTCAGTGATTTTTCATAGTATTTTTCAACATCTACAAAAGTGATATCACCTGGCCTTACTTTATGAATCTCATTGATTCCGGTGGCCATTTGATGTTCATCACCAATCAGTTCAAGATTGAATTTATTTACTAATTCCTTTACCGGAACGGGTATAGAAAAATTCATAAAAATTAGCTTTTCACCAGTTTTGCATTGACCAATTTGTACATCAGTCTGTTGATATCCTTGTCATTGAGTTTCATGATACCCTTGATGATAATGGCGTCGGCAGAGTATTTGATACCTTCTGTTGCTTCCACTTCCATCACAGTCTCTGGTCCTGCTCCACCGCAGAAAAAGCACATGCTGTAAGGGAATGCCGAAAAAATAAACTCTTTATGTGACTTGTATCCTTCTACAGGAATGATATAACCTTTGATGGTGATTTCCTTCCCCTCCAGGGCTTTGACAGATTCGCCAAAGACCGGCTTATCTATCTTAAATCCCATCAACTCGTCATATTCTTTTTTGTAGCTGATCTTTGAAAGTGTCTTCCAGATATTGTCAGTAAGCGGCTGCTGGGCATACATCTCAGGTAAGCTAAGCCCAATCAGGAAGAAAAAAACGATGATTCTGACCATTTTTTATGTATTTATTACTTTCAATCACTATAACGCTGATAGTGTTTCAATTGTGACAAAGATGACTTATTTTTCAGATAAAGTTTTGTTAATGTCTGTTCTGGCAGCCTGAATAGCTGGAATCAACGCAGCAACAAAACCCAAAACAAGGGATACACCTAAAACCCACCACTCTTCTTGAATCCATCTCCAACCTGTAAAACTATATCTGAAGTCAGCTTTAAGGTACCTGGCAATGGTTTCCATTCCGATATGACACAGAATTGTTCCTATTAAAAATCCGATGACAGCCAAAATCAACCCTTCAAGTATGATGAGTGAAAATACTTTACTTCTTCCAGCACCCATGACTCTCATCAATGCAAGTTCATACTTTCTTTCCCTCATACTTTTGAACAAAGAGATAAATATACTGAGTGCAGAAACTATGGCTATCAGGATGGCCAATCCTCTCAGGGCGTCGGTACCTACACCGATCATATTGTAAAGTCTGTTGATCTCTATCGCCGGTGAAGCAGCTTGCATTTCGGTATTTTCATTGATATTCCTCCCGAAATTGAGTGCCTGGAAGTTGGTTCTGTTTTTATACTGGATCAGCACAGAAGTGATTTCCTGGTCCATATGGTGAAGTAAGTCCTGATTACTATTGTCATGGATATGACCATCATCATGAGGGTGATCGTCTCCATGAGCATGGTCATGTTCTTCCCCTTCGTGGGCGTGATCATGGGTTTCAATTTCATCACCATGACCTTCGTGGACTTTCCAGACAGATGCCGTGTTGGTGAGGATAAGTTGATCCATGACAGTACCCGTACCTTCCAGAATACCTGTAACTGAGAATGAATGCTCATCATGTACATGATCATCTTCGACAAATCCATGGGCACTTGAAAAAGTATCTCCGATCTTCAATCCTGTCTCATCAGCCACAGATTTACCTATGGTCACCTCGAGGTCTTTTTTCCAGAGCTGGCCTTCCTTGAGTTTTCCTCCGTACAACTCTACGATATCGTGGTTGGAACCTACAATTCGATAAGATTTATAATTGTCTCCCAGTGAAAGTGGAATCGCCTTTTTGATGAGTGGATGTAAATCCTTCAACAAGGGTGCTGCGTTTTTTATGGGAATATTGCCTGTAGGATTGTCGATGTGGTACATATTGCACAAGATCATCTGTAGCGGGCTGCCTTTTGCACCGACTACTAGGTCTATTTCCGCAAGGTTTTTATCAAATTTATCTTTGAGTTGGGTATTGAATAGCAGTAAAAAGGATATAAGTCCTACTCCCAATCCAAACAGGATGATACTCATGAGAAGGTTCAGTGGATTGCTGATAATATTACGCCATGCGAGTGTTAATATGTTCATAGTTATTGTAATATTATTCTGTGAGCAATTTTGTCTTTCAATCTGGTGTCATGGGTGACTACGATCAGGGCTGATCCAACGGCTTTAGCCTGCTCTTCCAGTAGAGACAATACTTCGGTACAGTTGATATCATCCAGTGCAGAGGTAGGCTCGTCGGCAAGGATCAATTTCGGACCATTTACCAGTGCGCGGGCTATCGCCACTCTCTGTTTTTCACCTTGACTCAGATTTTTGATTTTTTTGGTGGCCTTATCTCCGATATTGAGACGTTCCAGCAAGTTCATGCAAAGTTTTTTGTCGGTTGGTTTTCCGGCCATACTTTGAGCGAGCAAAACATTTTCGAGCACATTGATCGAATGTACAAAATGATTCTGCTGAAAGACGATGCCTATGTTGCGCCCTCTGAAGTTGTCGAGTTCGCTTCCTGTGAGTTTGTTGATTTCGGTGCCATTGATATTGATATTGCCCTGCTGTGTGGTAAGGATGCCTCCCAATAAATGCAACAAAGTGGTCTTACCTACGCCGGAAGTACCCAGGATCAACATCACATCATTGGGCTCGCAAGTAAAATCCGGAAACTCCAGTTCGGCACTACCTTGATAAGCGTATCTTAAGTTTTGTGTTGTTATCATGGTACAAAGGTAGTGATTTCCAAATAAATGCTGTCATACGTTTCTTATGAAAACATTGGGTTACAAAAAAATGATTACCCCCTTTTTTTAAGCTGTAGGAATACGAGGTTGTAATTTGCTTATATATCACAATCTTTTGGGTGAGTGATCAGTCATATTTGTAATGATTATTTTTATAGCTCTTTTTCATTTTATAGGATTAGCGCAAACTAAATTTTACAGGCAAGGTATATATTACATTTACATTTTTTCCTCCTTTCCTTCCAGGAATCCAACTCTCATTCATCTGGTTCATACTTTCTATTACTTTTTTGACTGCATCGCCACATCCATCACCAATATCTCTGACAATGTTGACATGATCTATTCTGCCTTCATCTGTGACAACAAATTGTAATACAGTTTGCCCTTGCGTCCTTTTTTTTCTGGCTTTTGTTGGATATGTCAGGTTTCTATATACATACTCCAGCATTTTGGTTCTGGCACAATCCTCTTTTTCTTTATCAGATATTTTGTCTTCACATCCTGGGAATCTGGGCATTTCTTCTGCTACTTTTGTAATTTCATAACCATTTATTTTATTTTCATTAGTGTTAGGTTTATCAGATTGAGCATTGATGCTTCCAGATGAAAATACTATTGACAGAAACGATAGTATTAAGACATATTTTTTTAAATTTCGTTTCTTCATGACTAAATTTACTTTTAGTTATATCAGGAAATAGCTTTGTTGTTTTCTTGATGTAAAGATACAGCTATTTATTAAAAATGTAAAAGGAGACAACCAAAATATTGATGATTGTCTCCTTTTTTTACTTTTAAAGGGTACTCAGATTTGACAATACCTATTTTAAGACCACAATCTGTTGTCGAACCATTTTGTTGTTTTGATTTATTATCACAGTGACATTTCCCTTGATATTCAAATCTGATATATCAATGGAGCCTCTAAACTGAGTTTGGTCATTACTAAATTTTTGTGTTTTCAATGATTTGCCTGAAACGTCAAATAAATTAATTTCAACATCCATTGGCTCTCCTTCAAATGAAACCTGTATCAAATCCTGGCTTGGGTTAGGAAAAATCTTTACATTAGATAGTTTAGACTCTAAAGAATTCATGCTAACCATTCTCCTAATATCCCCTTCCAATTCAAATTTTATTGATGTTTGGTATAATACATCCACTTCTTTTCCATTCTTCCTGCCAGGTATCCAGCTATCGGAATTTTTTAATTTTTCTATAGCACTCATTACTATGTCGTCTGTACCATAACCAATATCACTTAAAACTCTTATATCGTCGATTTCACCTTTTTTATTGACAACAAATTGAGCATATACTACACCTGTCACTCCTTTTTCTCTCGCCACTTTTGGATATTTTATGTTTGAATATAAAGTGCTTAAAAATTTATTTTCCGCACATTTCTTCCGTTCATCCATATCTGCGAGATGTGCACATGCGTCCAACCATGGTAATTGATCTACTTCTGATATTGCTGTAGGGTATTTAGTGCTTTTTACTACTGTGGGTTTCTCATTGAGTACTTTCTTTGCCGATATACCAAATGCTGACACAGTTAAATTAGTCGCTGCCAGTTTTTTTGCTCCATTTTTTGCTAATTTAAACGTCACAGGTATCTGCAATACTCCTTGTGTTGGTATACCATCTTGCAATGCAGGCGACATTTCTGGTATCAGTTTCACTACTCTTAGAGCTTCTTGACCACAACCAAAACCAATGTCTTCCTTGATTTCTGCCTTGATAAGCTTTCCTTTCTCATCAAAGTAGGCTCTTACCTGACACATTCCTTCTATCTTGTTTTTTACTGCTTCTTCCGGATAGTTTACCTTGGTCTGTATGAATTCACTTGTTTTTTTAAAACTGCATGGGAAACGCTCATAAAAATTTTCCACTCCTGCACATTCTTTCCAGGTAACCATAAATGGAAAATTTTTCATCATCTTATCGTTATCGGTGGCAGATGCTTTACTCACACTTGAGCCTTCCAGCTTAAACTTAACAGGCAATGTGTACAGTACTCTGACATCCTTTCCACTTTGTTTTCCCGGTATCCATCTGGACTTCATAGCATTCATATTCTCGATGACCTGTCTGGCAGCGATGCCACAACCAGCACCGATGTCTCTCACCACTTTAATATCATTTAACCTTCCATCTTTCTCCACCACAAATTGCAGGACAACCTGCCCTTCCACATTATTTTTTCTGGCTTCCTGAGGGTACTTCAGGTTTTGGTAGATGTACTCGAGCATCTTGGTTTTTGCACAGTCGTCTCTTTCGTGTCCATAAGGTAAGTCTTCGCATCCCGGGAAACGCGGCATTTGTTCCACAACTTTGAAAATCTCTCCGTTATCTTTTTTTGCAGACTTTGTCGTGACAAGGACCACTCCGTTTTTTCCTTCTTCACCATAAAGGTTAGTAGCAGACTCGCCTTTAAGAACTGATACATTTTCTATATCTCCGGGATGGATATTTAATTTTTGTTCACTTTCCAATTTATTTCCGTCTATTACAAATAAAGGTTTGGATTTCTGACCCAAAAATTGAGTTATTGCCTTTACATTGGATGGTGGTGGTGGGAATGATGGCTGTTGTTCATTAATAGTAGGTGGAGAAGGAGGCACAGGAGGTTTTGGAATTTCACCATAAAAATTTTTATACGTCTTCATGTCCCCTTCATCCGATAAATAGAAGAACTTTGAAATACCATTTGTCTGCTTTACAATGATACGATCTTCTTCGACTTTTATAGACTCCACACCTTCCGGGATCAGGGCATTTCCATGTAGCATGGGTGGAGGCGGAAGTGGTGGTGGTGCCAATTCACCATATTTTTCTTGAAAAATTTCAGATTCTTTGGAGTCGGACAGATCATAAGATTCTACTTCTCCGTTTTTTAAAGTGATACTGATTGTTTCGTTTTTTACTGACAGTGTTTGTATTTCATCTAAATTTACACGTTGGGTAACAGGTATGGTGTCGGTTATACCTGCTAATACTTTTTGAACATCACTCTTAATCTCCGAAGAAGAAAAAACCACTACCAATCCCATCAGCAATGGGAGTACCAGGGCATACTTCCACGCAGCATGCCGGTTTGTTTTATTTTTTGTCATCATTTCAATACGTTTTTTGATTTGTGAATGAAAAAATTGATTGGTCAGCGCCAGTTCCATACCTGTCTGTGATTTGCTGAGCAATAACTCCGTGTAGCTACTTACAGAATTTTTGCTGCAGATGATGTCATCAGCCAGATATTCGTGTGCCTGACGCAAGGCACGTTTGTAAAATATCATCACCGGATTGAACCAGAAAAAAGCCTGAATTGCCTCGGCAAAAAGGACGTCGACAGTGTGCCAGTGCTTAATGTGGATTTCTTCATGGTCGAGGATCGTCTGTACATGATCACTCAGAGGTATGTGCCGGCTTATATATACACTTTTGAAAAATGAAAATGGTAGGTGGACGCCTTCGGTTGTGACGATGTTGTATCCGTTTTTTGTCTCCATGACTCCCGATTGGTGGTATTTTATGATCTTAACAATTCCATATATCATACGGGAAAGCACCACCAGCACACCCACGAAATACACAATGCCGGCAAACATCCACAACATGTCCAAATAATCCATTTTATCATTGTAAGTGACGTAGATGGTGTCCATCTCCATAGCTACATAGCTCCAGTGGATCACCGGCACCTGTTCCTGAGGAAGAACCAGATATGGTGCCACAAGCGGAACGAGGAGTGATATGACCAATGCCCATAAAAGATAGGCCCTGTTGTGCCTGAAAAATGTCAGGTCAGCCAGTATAAAATTGTATATGCCGTAGAGTATGATGAGACAAGCGGATGATTGGATGAGGTAGGTGTACATAGTCAGTTATTTTTTAAATGAAACATTCAATGATTGTTTTCCATTTATCACAAATGGATTTGTGATTTTTATTGTTGATTTTCCATAATCGACGACATAATCTATATCCTCATCAAGTCTGATCCCATTTCCGGATACAAATAAATCTCCTTTTTTTATCTGTACATCTTCTTCCGAGTCATTATTCTTTATTTTGAATGTAGTAGGTAATTTGACCTCTTCACCTTTGGCAAGTCGGGTCAGATTTACATCCAGACTTCTGGATTCTTGTTCTTTTATGGCAGCGATCATAATAGGTCTGGTTTTTTCCATAATTTGGCTTATTTTGTTTTTATACATCCTCAAAGAGTCTGTATTTTCAGTATCAGAAAACGATTTAATTAATTTTTTAGAATATTCTTCATCTTTGATATGTTTGTAAAATGCATCCACAACTTTGTTGATGTCAAATTTTGGATTTGCAATTTTTACACACCCATGCTTTGCAGCTTCACCATATATCTTTTCTGCTTCACTCGGTAGAATAATAGTAACATCACCACTCATAAATCCTTTTTTTGAAAGGTAATTTGTCTCCTTTTCCTCACCATCAACGATAAGCAACGGCCTTTCTGTGGATTGTCTGGTCAAAAGAATGTTCAAGAGTCCCTTATGGTCTGGCTCTGTTTTTTTCGGACGTGACAGCTTACCAATTTTTTTCTCAGGGGCTGTATTATCATCCAGGCTAAACTTTACGGGTAATGTGTACAGTACTTTTACCAATTTATTATTTTGTTTACCAGGATTCCATTTTTGCGGCATATTATTCATAGATGTTAGAACATCATTTACTGCCTCTCCGCAACCTTCACCTATATCTTTGACTATTTTGATATTTTCGATAGTACCATCGGTAGATACAATAAATTGTGCTACACACTGTCCTGATATACCTTGTTGTCTTGCCAGAGTTGGGTATTTCAGGTTTTGATAGATATATTCCAGCATTTTGGTCTGGGCGCATTCTGCTCTTTGTTTGATATCGGTGATGTGTTCACAACCCGGAAACTCTGGCATTATTTCTACAACTCTTTCTACACCTTCCATTTCTTTATCAGTATAGTAGTACCCTTCTTTTGGCGTGTCTTTATTTGTATCAGAAGATGTTTGTTTCGGACTCTCTTTGCAGGAAAATACAAAAAGTAAACCCATCAATGCCGGCAGCACCAGGGCATACTTCCATGCAGCATGCCGGTCTGTTTTATTTTTTGTCATCATTTCAATACGTTTTTTGATTTGTGAATGAAAAAATTGATTGGTCAGCGCCAGTCCCATACCTGTCTGTGATTTGCTGAGCAATATCTCCGTGTAGCTACTTACAGAATTTTTGCTGCAGATGATGTCATCAGCAAGATATTCGTGCGCCTGACGCAAGGCACGTTTGTAAAATATCATCACCGGATTGAACCAGAAAAAAGCCTGAATTGCCTCGGCAAAAAGGACGTCGACAGTGTGCCAGTGCTTAATGTGGATTTCTTCATGGTCGAGGATCGTCTGTACATGATCACTCAGAGGTATGTGCCGGCTTATATATACACTTTTGAAAAATGAAAATGGCAGGTGGACGGAGTCGGTCGTGATGATGTTAAATCCATTTTTGACTTCCTTCTCACCCGAAAGGAAATATTTGTATATCTTACTGAGTCCGAAAATCATCCTTGCCAATACTACAGATACGCCTGTAAAGTAAATTACACCCAGTAGGGCCCACATCCACATGGTGTAATCAAAACCTTCATCATACTGAACATAGACACTTTCCATTTCTGCCGCAATGTAGCTCCAGTGCACTACCGGTATTTGTTCCTGTGACATGACTATATAGGGCGCTATGGCGGGAACAAGAAGCGACAGGATGATGGCACCGATCAGATAAACACGATTATGTCTGAAAAAAGTCAACTCAGACAGCACAAAATGGTAGATACCGTAGAGTATGATAAGGCAGATCGAGGCTTGGATGAGATAGGTGTACATGGTGGATTATTTAGTTAGTAACTTACTATTTTTTATCAGCCAACTCTTGTTTGATCCGCTCAAGTTCCCTGAGGGTTATGTCATTTTCCTTCACCAGAAAAGACACCAGCTCATTGACTGAACCTTCAAAATAATTGGAGATGAGCTTGGATAGTGAAAACTTGGAATATTCCTTTTTGGAAATGACCGGATAGTACTCATATGTCTTCCCATATGCCTTGTGGGTTACGAACCCTTTTTTCTCCAGGATCCTGACGATGGATGATACTGATGAGTGTGGTGGTTTAGGATCCGGCATTTCGTCGATGAGCGCACTGACTAATGATGGGCCTTTGTCCCAAAATAATTGCATGATTTCCTCTTCCGCTTTTGTCAATTTTTGCATTTGAATTCTTGTTTTTATTTATTGTGCTAATTTTGTTTATAGCTTAATTACAACTAATGATACAAATATACAACGTATTATTAAGTTGTGCAACTATTTACTGCAATATTTTTAAAAATATTTTATCCGTCTGTTTCAAAAGTTTGAATAAGTAGGATTTTAGTTCAGAAACTGCATTTCGTTTTTAGGGGTCTAATCCACATTTTATATATATATAAATTTTTTGAGGGAGGATTAAAACCGATATTTGCAACTCTCCCCCCTTTCGCTCAAACATAAAAATTTGAACATACTCTAAACATAGAATTACAAAAGTTGATTTTTTCAAAGCAAGATAGCATTTCAACAATAAACTTATCAAAACTCTTCATAATAAGTTCAGCATGGAAACATCAGTAATAAATGACCACAGAAAAATAATTCCTTACATTGTGTCCAATTCAGCATGCTTCAATCGTCATAGAGCTGTAAACAAATAATTTTAACCTTTTAAAGTAGTAACAAATGACAGAATTTATGATGATTTTCAGAAACGATTACAATCCATCCTTTAAACCATCACCAGAACAAATGCAGGCAAGCATCAAACAATGGCAGGATTGGATAGGTGGTATTGCAGCCCAGGGCAAATTTTTAAGCACTAACCGTTTGGGGTTTGAAGGGAAAACTTTGAAGCCAAACAATATCATCACAGACGGACCTTATGCGGAAGTAAAAGAAATAGTAGGTGGCTATATTCTCGTAAAAGCGACCAACATGGACGAGGCCATGAAACTTGCAGAAGGGTGCCCGATCCTACATATTGGCGGACATGTAGAAGTTAGAAACGTTTTAAAAATTAACTAATGGCATTACCTAATATTTTTACAGCAGGCGTTGCAGACCTAATAATTGATAGGATTAACAACCTGAAACCAAGTTCACATGCCAATTGGGGAAAAATGAAGGTGTCACAAATGTTAGCACATTGTAATGTTACTTACGAAATGACATTTGAAAATATCCACCCCTAAACCAAATGCTTTTCTGAAATTTATTTTAAAAATGATTGTAAAGAATAAGGTTGTAACAGAGTTGCCCTATCAACACAATGGAAAAACAGCCCCAGCCTTCATAATCAAAGGAGACCGGGATTTTGAAAATGAGAAAAAACGTCTGATAAATTATATTTCAAAAACGAAAGAGCTGGGCGAAAAGTACTTTGACAATAGAGAATCCCATTCATTTGGTAAACTTTCAAAAACGGAATGGAGCAATATGTTTTACAAACATCTTGACCATCATTTAACCCAATTTGGCGTGTAAATATGTAAATGGAAAAAGATGAATTAATACCGCAACTTTTCAAATCAGAGTACAGAAAAATAATTTCTGTACTCTGCAAGTTGTTTGGTATTGTTCACATTGAAATTGCTGAAGATATTACCAATGATACATTTTTATTAGCTTCAGAAACATGGGGCTTAAAAGGTATCCCCGAAAATCCAACAGCCTGGCTGTACTTCGTTGCCAAAAACAAAACCAAAGATTATTTCAAGCGACACAAGACATTTATTAAAAAGGTAGTTACAGATTTCAAATATCATCACGAACATAGTGAAGAAAATGATGTCGATTTGTCGATTGAAAATATTACTGATAGTCAATTGCAAATGATATTCGCCATTTGCAATCCTGCTATTCCGTCTGAAGCTCAAATAGGACTCGCATTAAGAATTCTTTGCGGCTTCGGAATTGACGAAATTGCAGAGGCTTTTCTGACCAATAAAGAAACCATCAATAAACGGCTATTCAGAGCTAAAGAAAAACTAAGGTCAGAAAATGTGAAAATTGAATTGCCAAATATAGACGAACTTCACAATAGATTGGAACCGGTGCTGTCTACATTGTATTTACTTTTTAATGAAGGTTATCATTCGAGCACACAAAATTCAAATGTACGAAAGGAGTTATGCTTAGAAGCAATGCGATTAAATTATTTCCTAATTGAAAACGAAACTACAAATAAACCAATCGTAAATGCTTTAATGGCTTTGATGTGCTTTCATTCTTCCCGATTTGACGCAAGGAATAATCAAACAGGCGACCCCATTTTGTATGATGATCAGGATAAAAATCTATGGAGTAACGAACTCATTGAAAAAGGAAATTATTTTTTAATAGAAAGTGCCAAAGGACAAGAAATTTCAAAATACCATCTGGAAGCCTCTATCGCTTATTGGCATTGCTCTAAAATAGAAAATGCAGAAAAATGGGAGAATATTCTACAATTATATAATCAGTTGCTCCAAATTGAATACTCGCAAATCACTGCCTTGAATCGTACTTATGCCCTGTCAAAAGTTTTTGGAAAAGAAAAAGCCATCCTGGAAGCTTTGAAATTAGGCTTGAATGAAAATCATTTTTACCATGCACTTTTGGGAAATCTTTATATTGATTTTGATAACATCAAGGCAACCCAACACTTAGAAATAGCCTTAAATCTGGCAAAATCTCACTCCGACAAAGCGAATCTTTTAAAATATCTCAATAAGATAAAACGACAGACTGTTTAATTATAAATATTCACCACTCCAAATATTAAATATGATCAATTCAGAATCTGGCTACATAGCTCTTTCATTTGTGATGAACGCTATATTGTTTTTGGTCGGTATATCTACCATTCATACATCATTTGCCAACAATGCGCAAAGAAAATCGAAAAAAGTAACACTCTTGATTGGTTTAGTTTTGTGGCAAATCTATATCCTGATAATAGGAAAATCCGGAATATTGCAGGACTTCAGCTTTCCTCCGAGGGTGCTGATATTTTTAGTATTTCCGGCATTTTTATTTACGGCTGTATTCCTTATCTCAAACAGAAACAAGGCGTGGATACACAACATACTTCCACATTGGTTGATCTTCTATCAGACCTTTAGAATAACCATAGAAAGCCTTTTTGTTTTCTCTGTCGCCAAAGGAATTTTGCCGGAATTGGTCACCATAAAGGGCTATAATTTTGATATGCTATTTGCTTGTACAGCTCCAATAGTTGGGTATTATGTGTATCGGAAAAAGTCAAATTACCGATCACTTGCCTTGATTTGGAATTATTTGGGGCTGGCTGTGATAGCATCCATTATATTTTTATTTGTCACTGCCATTTATTTCCCCCAATTGTATGGAGGTGAGATATCGCTTTTTCCCAAAGAGTTCGGCTTATATCCGTATCCATTAGTCCCGGGATTTTTGATGCCTTCTGCTGTTTTTATGCATGTTTTATCCATCATGCAGCTGAGAAAGGAATAAAAAAAGGGGTGTTAATCATTAGGTAAAATGGTCTTTACACTTTTTTACCATTTTTTTACCCCAAAAACCATATAGAAGCCTACTCGCTTAAGAGATACTTTCTACATTTGTTGCATTTGAAAGAGTACTTTAAACTATTATTGGATTCATTTCCCAATAATTATTGAATATACACGCCCATCATTCTTATTTTTATAAAATTATTTGTTAGGCCAATATGAATCATTACAACCGAATACTTGTCACAATTAGTTTTTTAATAGGATTATCATATTATACAGTTGCCCAAATGTCAGGCAGTAAACATATTTTATGGACTACGGACTGGAGTCCAAATGGTAAACTTATTGCAGTCGGTGGAAATATAGACGCATTAAAAATTTATAAAGAGAAGAATCCGACTTCCTATAGATCATTTCCGATAAAAAAACCATAACGCGTATAAAATGGCACCCATCCAAAAATATGATAGCTGTAGGCACTCAACAATCGGCAGATAAATCATGTATCATCGATCTGGATTCCAATAAAAAACGTGTTAAATGGTGTTTCAAATGAAGGTGCGAGGGGTGTTGATTGGAATTATTCCGGTGATTTTTTAGCAGTTGCGGATAATGATGGTCAAATTGCCATATTTGATGTACATGGGCAATTGGTACGAACTTGCCAACATGAAAATACCAAAGGAATAACAGCAATAGCCTGGCATCCCCAAAAAAATATTTTTATCACCGTGGGTGACAAAATTAGAATCTTTGATATCAATGGGACATTATTAAACACGATCAAACACAGGCAGGAAGATGTACTTCTATTAAGTGTTGTATGGCATAAATCAGGTGATCTTTTTGTTACGGGTGATTATGGACATGATGATACCAAAACTCTGCTTCAATACTGGAATGAAAAAGGAATTCTGATAAGATCTATTGATCTAAGCAAAGGTGAATTCAGAAATATGACTTGGAATAAAAAGGTGACAAACTTGCCACGGCGAGTGACGCACTTAGAATTTGGGATAAAGATGGTAACCTAATTGCTGAAGGTCAAAGTGAAGACTATTTATGGGGCGTTTCATGGCATAAAAAAGGTAAAAAATAATCACATCAAGTTTGGAACAAAGAATCATACTTTGGAACGACAAAGCCGAAAGAATAATTACACTGGAATAAAACCCGATATGGATGTAACTACCCCACAACATTCAACATCCTTGCGGTGAAAAAACAAATTAAACACCGCATATTTGTGGCGAATAAAGTGTACATTTTGCCGAATTACAGAGGATATCCTATGGCCAATACATTTACGAACATAAAAATTGGACAGACTTTAAATGGGGTGATAAAGCCTTAAATGCTATATTTGGCATTTGGCGAAGTTAAATTGATGGTTATGAAAAAGATTCATTACATCAAGTTTGAAACAAAAAATCATACTTTGGAACAAAAAAGACGAACATCTTAATGAAAAGAGCAGTCACTTATGAATATTGACTGCTCTTTCTTCAAAATTACCCTAAACAGTAGTCAGGGATCAAAGGATATCAAATCTATCCAGATTCATAACCTTATGCCATGCTGCTACAAAATCGTGTACAAATTTTTCTTTTGCATCATCACAGGCATACACTTCTGCCAATGCTCTCAGCTCTGTATTGGACCCGAAAATCAGATCAGCCCTTGTTGCTGTCCATTGAGCTTTCCCGGTTTTTCTGTCTTTACCTTCAAATATCTCTTTCTCATCAGACACAGCTGACCAACGAGTATTGTAATCAAGGAGATTGACGAAATAGTCATTTGAAAGAGTTTCTTTCTTATGAGTGAGGACACCATGATTTGAATGGTCATAATTGGTATCTAAAACACGCAAACCTCCCACCAATGCTGTCATTTCCGGTGCTGTAAGTGTAAGTAGCTGCGCTTTATCAATCAGCATGTCTTCAGTGGAAGCTCGGGCACTGTTCTTCCTGTAGTTTCTGAATCCATCTGCAACTGGCTCCAATACAGCAAATGACTCAACATCTGTCATCTCCTGAGTAGCATCTGTTCTGCCCGGAGTAAATGGTACAGATATTGATACACCCGCAGTGGCGGCGACTTTTTCGATAGCTGCACATCCTGCCAAAACTATCAGGTCCGCCATAGAAATTTGTTTGCCGTCTTTTTGAGCATCATTAAACGAAGTCCTGATGGCTTCCAGATATCCAGTACTTTTGTCAATTGTGTTGGGTTATTGACTTTCCAGTATTTTTGTGGGGAAAGACGTACCCGTGCACCATTTGCACCGCCCCTTTTATCTGATCCCCTGAAAGTAGATGCTGAAGCCCATGCTGCAGATACTAATTGAGACACAGTGAGTCCACTTTCCAGTATTTTATGCTTTAGGCTATCAATATCGTTTTGATCTGCTATCTTGTAGGTGATCGCTGGAACAGGATCTTGCCAAATCAGATCTTCAGCCGGAACTTCAGGGCCAAGATACCTTGATTTAGGGCCCATATCTCTGTGGGTCAGTTTAAACCATGCTTTTGCAAAAGCATCAGCAAACTCGTCAGGATTTTCAAAAAATCTTCTGGATATTTTTTCATATGCCGGATCAAATCGCAGGGCAAGGTCCGTTGTCAACATGACGGGAGTGTGCCTTTTTGCCGGGTCATGAGCATCGGGAACCGTTCCTGCACCCATTCCATGTTTGGGTATCCATTGCTGAGCACCAGCCGGGCTTCTTGTAAGTTTCCACTCATAACCGAATAGGTTCCAGAAAAAGTTGTTGCTCCATTGTGTTGGGGTGGTCGTCCAAGCTCCTTCAAGTCCGCTGGTGATGGTATCTTCAGCATTTCCTTTACCAAAAGTGTTTTTCCAACCCGTACTTTGTTCTTCTAAAGTGGCGGCAGCTGGTTCTCTGCTCACATATTTGGACGGATCGGCAGCGCCGTGGGTTTTACCAAAGGTATGACCTCCAGCAATCAAAGCCACTGTCTCTTCATCATTCATCGCCATTCGGCCGAATGTCTCGCGTATATCTCTGGCCGCTGCTATCGGATCCGGATTGCCATTAGGTCCTTCAGGATTTACATAGATAAAGCCCATCTGAACAGCTCCAAGTGGATTCTCCAGTTCCCGTCTCCTGGTATACCTTTTGTCTCCCAACCACTCAGTTTCTGATCCCCAATAGATATATTCTTCAGGCTCCCATACATCTTCTCGACCACCTGCAAAACCAGAGGTCTTAAATCCCATGGACTCGAGTGCACAATTACCTGTCAATATCATAAGGTCGGCCCAGGAGATTTTATTGCCATATTTCTTTTTAATCGGCCACAGTAACAAACGGGCTTTATCCAGATTGGTATTGTCCGGCCAGCTGTTGAGTGGCGCAAATCTTAGTGTACCCGAACCGGCACCACCTCGCCCATCGTGGATACGATATGTACCGGCACTATGCCATGCCATGCGGATAAAAAACGGCCCATAATGACCATAGTCCGCCGGCCACCAGTCCTGAGAAGTAGTCATCACATCATAGATGTCCTTTTTGACAGCAGCGAGATCCAGTGATTTAAACGCTTCAGCATAATGGAATTTTTCATCCATCGGGTTGGACAGCGCTGAATTTTGCCTTAAGATGTTTAATTTTATTTGATTTGGCCACCAATCCCGGTTGGTGGTGCCTCCGCCAGCACTACGCTTGAGCATGCCGTTTGAAAAAGGGCACTTACTCTCGCCATTCACTTTATTGTTTTCCATTTTATTGATAATTTTAGTAATTTAAATGAGGATGCAAAATAGACATTTTAAAGTATAACAAATTCTTATAAATAGTTATTTGCTTATTATTTTTGCTTATACACCTTTCAATCAATAATTTACACATTGACAAGTATAGATGTTGATTGTAAGTTTTTAGGTTTTGAATGATGCATCAGAGCCAATAAAAAATAACATCAATGATGATTGAATTGTTTGGGGATGAGCTGAAAAAAGAGCGGAATGTTGTTTATCTTTGGGTTTAAATTTATGTGTGAAAATTTCTATTAATTGTATATTTGCATAAATTTTAATGTAAAATCTAATTTAGATTATAAATCTTCATTTTAAACTATCAACTATGCCAAAGACTTTAATACTCATCCTACTAGTTCAAATTTTAATATTGGTATCCTGCAATAAAAAAGGTGAACTTATAATTTTAAATAATAAACATACACCATCAGCAATGCATGTGGTCGACGAGCTGTGGATGATTCCTCCGGTAGGATATTATCCGGCCAAATCATATGATGGCTTTCAAAACAAACCCGTTACTTCATCTATTTCTGTTAAAATTTTAGATTTACCATTATATGAATTAATGGAAAGATATTCAGAAGAAAACTTGGATTTAAATGACTGGGATTTAAAAAAAATCAGTCCGGTAAAAATTAATGAAATTGACAGTGCTTTCTTAGTAGAATTTGAAGACAAAAAAAAGGGGCTTGAAAAGTGTGATTTGGTAATCAGAGATGAAAAAAATGGAAAAACATATTTTATAACAAGTTTTAAGTTAATCGATGATGAATCAGTTTATTCTGATTGGCTAAAAGAATCCCTTCTGTCAGCTTTTTCTCGGAGAAATGAAAAAAGAAGAAGAGCTGTATAAACTTGCATCTTGGGACTTGACCGACGATTTATATTATTATACAAAGGACGGAAAATATCCAACAGAGAGTTCAGGAAAAGAAATTTTGGAAGTCTCTTTACGAAAATTTTCTAGCTCACATGAAGTGGAAAATTTTCTAAAAAAAGAAGTCATAAAAATTACAAAATCTACAGATTTCAAGATTTCAGGAAAGAAGTTAGATAATGGATTTTTTTACATTGTAGACGCAATAAAAAATGGAATGTTTATAAATTTTGTGATTACTTTTATTGATAATAATGAATCTCAAATATTAAAGTTTACCTGTGTCTCCAAAGAATCTAAAGATGAATTTTACAATATGCTAAAGATGAGGGAATTTCGCAAACAATTTCCGGAAGAAGGTAGATCAGAAAAAGCAGTTATATAAATCATAGCATTTGGAATATCCTTAAGATTCAGACAACAAAACAATATATTTTACAAATTGAATGCCTGAAATGATTATATTTTCCTTTTATCTAAAGTTCAAAAATACATGTCAAAATTAATCCATCTTAAAAGCCTTGTAACAATTGTATTTCTGATACATTCGTATGTCATCAACTGTCAACTCAGATTACCGGCATTGATGTCATCAGGTATGGTCCTGCAGCAAAATGATACAGTCAATCTGTGGGGTTGGGCCAATCCAAGCGAATGGGTTTATATAAAGACAAGTTGGAGCAATCAAAAAGATTCAGTAAAAACGGACAATGGAGCTAAATGGCAAATCAAAGTTAAAACTCTAGTAGCCGGCGGACCTTATACTATACATATTTCAACATCAACAGTAAATATTAACTTGTCAGATATTATGATTGGTGAAGTATGGCTATGCTCAGGACAGTCTAATATGGAATGGAGTTATCAAAATGGTCTCCAATCTGTAAAAGAAGAATTACCTTCGTGTTACAATAACCTGATAAGGTTTTTCAATGTACCCAAGATGACTTCTGATCATATACAGGACGACACTCACGGCAAGTGGGAGGTTTGTGATTCCAATTCGATAAAGTGGTTTAGTGCTGTAGGTTATTATTTTGGCAAAAAACTCCATCAGGATTTGAATGTTCCTATTGGATTGATCAATGCTAGTTGGGGTGGCACGCCGGCGGAGCCATGGGTGCCCGCAACAGCCATCGAAAATGATCCCTTACTTTTCCTGCATCACAAAAATTAAGTGCTTTTGATTGGTGGCCTCACAAGCCCGGCAAATCATACAATGCAATGATAGCACCACTTACCAAACATAATATAGCCGGAGTCATCTGGTATCAGGGCGAAAGCAATACCAAAACCCATGACACCTACCAACTGCTCATGACTACATTGATTGATCAATGGAGATCTGCATGGAAAAAGACGTTTATTTTAATGTCGGCAGATAGCACCATTCAAATACGGTAATAAAAATATAGGTGCTTTGCTACAAGAATCCCAAATTAAATTATTGACACATCCCAGAACAGGAGTAGTGGTCATCACCGATCTTGTGGACAATATCAAGGATATTCACCAAACCAATAAATATGATGTAGGTACTCGTCTTGCGCAGTGGGCGCTAGCAGAAACTTACCACAGAAAAGGAATAGCTTACAGAAATCCACTATATCTTTCAGCAAAGCCAATAGGTACAAAAATGGAACTTACTTTTGAGCACTGTCCTGACGAGTTCATATCCAAAGGAGAAAAGATCGCAGGATTTTATATCTCAAGTGAGCAAGAGCATTGGCATGCGGCTGAAGCTAAAATTACGGGAAATAAAATTGTCGTATGGAGCGATAGAGTTTTCTCACCGAAACATATCAGATATGGATTTGGCAATACCATCATTGGCAATGTATTTTCTAAAGATGGTCTACCCCTGGCTCCATTCCGTACCGATAAGTGGGCAGTGGACCAGAGTGAGGAGAAGGAATAAATGTGGGCTTTTTAGTTTTTTCTCCTACTATGTCATTTTTAGCAGAAGTTAATTAAGCCCCATTGATAATCCAGGATTTCATGCTGATTTTCTTTTCCCGAAATAATTTGATCCTTAAATGTTATATCATTTAGTGTTTCTCCAAAAAAATTTAAACGATAGAGAATTTTTTATATAGATTGCAATATCTGCCCATTTTAAGCATCCTGGTTCACCTACTATTAGTCCATCTATTTCATTAGGATACTTGCCTGCATAGCCTACCGCCATTATCGCTCCCCATGAGTCGCCAAGGATAACCACTTTCTGTTTTGCATTTTGCTTATAGAAATTTATTTATTACGCCTCTAAGCTCATCATAAAAGACTTTATTGACTGCATCTGCCTGAAATTTAGTATAATACTCATAAGGAAATCTTTGAGACAATCCAGATCCAATCTGGTCGTAAAATACTACCCGATAACCTTTGTCGGCCAAGCTTTTACAATTGAGCAAATACTTGTAACTGGCACCTGGACTCCATGAATCATGAGTAATCATATGCATCTTATTTGTTACACTCAAGAACCATTCTTATTATATCATTCATGAGCCGACATAAAATGATCAGTCTGCTGTTGAATTATAAATTCACAAAATATTGGATCGCTGTTGCAAATTGCGACCATCAGGAGATGGCATCAGTGGATATGATTTCACTCATAAATGTCCGAACATCAACGGATGGTTCGCAGCTTGGTAAAAAATGGTGTATGGTTAATTTTAGACCTAATTGCACTAATCGACATATCCATCCCATTACAAATAACTGAAAATAAGCTTCATTTTTGTTGGTTCCGGCCTTATAGATTATCTTTGCGGTATTATGCAGCTATACAGTACCAACAATAAAAATTTAAAGGTCTCACTCAAGGAGGCAGTCATGCAGTCGTTAGCACCTGACAGAGGTTTGTACATGCCGGAAGAGTTTCCCAAATTGGACAATTCAGTGATCAGCGGACTAGAAAGCCTTTCCTTTCAAGAGATTGCTTACGAAGTGGCACATGCCATCATCGGCAATTATATACCATCAGCCGAACTGAAAGATATTGTGTACAAGGCTATAAATTTTCCCGCACCTGTACGCGTGCTATCTGAGACTATAGGTGCACTGGAGCTTTGGCATGGACCGAGTCTTGCATTTAAAGATTTCGGAGCCCGGTTTATGGCAGCCTTGATGTCGTATTTTATCATAAATGAAAACAAAAAACTAACTATACTCGTAGCTACCTCGGGTGATACAGGTGGAGCTGTGGCCGCCGGATTTTATGATACTCCGGGTATTGAAGTCATCATCCTGTATCCATCATGTAAAGTAAGTGACCTTCAGGAGAAACAATTGACCACTCTCGGCAAAACATCACTGCACTGAAATCAATGGTCATTTGATGATTGTCAGGCATTGGTCAAACGAGCTTTTCTGGATGATGACCTAAATAAAAAATATAACCTAAGCTCAGCCAACAGCATCAACATAGCAAGGCTGATCCCTCAGAGTTTTTATTATTTTGAAGGATATAAACAAGTCAAGGCATTTGGAAAAGATGTAGTATTCAGCGTACCAAGCGGAAATTTTGGCAATCTGACGGCAGGGCTTATCGCCAAAAGAATGGGTCTGCCGGTAAAAAAATTTATTGCAGCTACCAATATAAACAACATCGTGCCTGACTATCTTCAAAACGGGATATATCAGCCCAGACCATCACAAGCCACTATCAGCAACGCCATGGATGTGGTGACCCAAGCAATTTTGTAGAGAATACTGGATTTATATCATCAGGATTATACCGCGTTGAGCAGTCAGGTTTCTGGTTTCTGGACAGATGATCATGGTACAAGAGAAGCCATGATCGATGCATATACCCGCTTCAACTATATTTGTGATCCGCATGGGGCTATAGGATATAAGTCAATGACAATGCTGAAGGACAATGAATTTGGTGTGTTTCTGGAGACAGCCCATCCTGCAAAATTTCTGGATACTGTCAATAATACTCTGGGCATTCAAACCGATATACCGGAAGCTTTGGAAATATTGAAGGCAAGAGTAAAAAGCGCTACTTTTCTGGAAAATGATTATGATAGCTTCAAGGAATTGCTTTTGAGCAATTAACTATAATAAAATGATGCATTGAATTCTCCCATTACTATTGATATAGCCCTGCTATAATCATATAAAGCAAAAATATCATATCTTTGCACTTTAAAATAATTAAAAAAATGTTTAAAAATATACTCGTAGCTTTATTTTTTGTAACCATCATAGCTGGTTCTCTTCAGGCACAACAACAAGAAAAGCTTAACGCACTCAACAATTATGTCGATTTTTCAAATGAAGGTACGCATGGTTTACTGATAGTACATCGCTTACTTGAAAATTTTAATAAAAATATCAACAAATATGTTGATCTTCCGGACCAACAGATAAACTTTTACTCCAATAAGGCCCTTCCGCAGGATATTTTTCAGGATTATGAAAATTGGTTTTACGACACACCGCCCAATGAATACTTTGCTATCATCAGTAAAACATCAGGTGTGTTGCCAGAACCGGCAGAAAAAAAGCTGAAAGCCATCTCAGGTGATATGAAGGCTATCATGCAAAATATAAACAAAATAAGGTTTGATCTGGAAAAAATGATCACAACACTGGATCTTACAAAACGGGAAAATCTCAGTACCGTCTATGACAAACTGGAAGAAGGTGTAAAGTTGTTTAAATCATATTATGATAAACAGATGGTGTTGGAAAGAGAGATTTCTGCTGTCTATTCTTCTCTGAATATCAAACCAGAAAATCAGGTATATGTTTCTGTACAGACCGCACTCAAAGATGTTTATACATCAACTTACACGGCACTTAAAGCTATGTACAATAAAGAAGATGAACAATATCCTGATCTGATCAAGGCACAGGAAGCAGCTATGACAAGACTGAACAACATCAATTTATCCAATCTTAAGGATACCAAATTGCTGAGTCCAAAATACAACAATACTGGGCAAATATCAAAAAGCAGTCTGGGGAATCGATCAAGGCACAGAAGGCATTTGCTGAATCAGAAAATCTACCTGAAGAATATAAACTTTATGGCAAACATTATTATTACTACAATATATCGGTGATCAATAAATTCAACCGATATGGCAATGGAGTAGTTTTTGAAATCAACAGATTCAATGAATTCCTAAACCTTCCCGTCTTAAAACATTTTGAATTGCCGCACTACTTCAAGGTAATATATCCTAAGTTACTTGTAAAAACGGACTATCTGGCTTCTGCTGATCCGGTCATCAAATCAATACCTAAAGTGGTAAAAGGCAGGAATGTTGTTACGGCCAACAGGACAATTTTTGCTGATAAAGATGTGGTTGAATTTCAACTGTATGATCATAAAATCATTGACAAGGATATAGTGTCTCTCAGTTTTAATGGTGAGTGGATCATCGAGAAGTTTGAAATCAGCGAAAAACCTAAATCCTTTACCCTAAAATTGAATGTAGAGGGCAAAACTTTTTATTGCTTCATGCCGACGACATGGGTAGACAACCTCCGGCTACTATCGCGCTTTCCTATACTTATAAAGGAAAAAAAGAACTCATTGTCCTAAATTCTGACACTGTAAAAAGTGAAGTCATAGAGATCGTTTTGCAGAAATAATATCACTTTTGTAGCAGAAGAAAATCTGTTGGTCTGAAAATTTGAAATTCTGAAATTTTTATTGACGAAAATTTGTTGAGATAAAAACATCAGGAATTCATAATGTTAAAGATTCTCAAAACTGTTCAATTTCTCCAGCAGAAATTCAAAATATTGGGTACAAGATTAGCGTATTCAGTATTGTTAATGATATACGCATATCAGTCGGAAAAGACACCGTCTTGGGCAAAAAAAATCATCATAGGTGCCATTGCGTATCTTTTATCGCCATTTGATGGAATGCTGACCTGACTCCTGTCATTGGCTTTACTGATGATCTGGGAGTCATCAGCTTTGGCTTGGTAGCCATCGCCTGCTACATCGATGAAGACGTCAGAACAAAAGCCAGAGAAAAGATTCATAAGCTCTTAAAGGATATAGATGATAAAGAGCTTGAAGCTGTGGATGCAAAACTTTGACAAAAGATACTGCTGTTATGTTAAGTGTTGAATGGCGGATCAATTATAAGTAGATTTTTCTTTGATCAAGGCAGGGTTCCTGACCTTAGCCTTAGCTAAGGAAGGGGTTCATCAACGAAGAGAAAATGAAAAGATACAATAAGTCATCCGTCAATTTAACCTTAACATAACACTACCTAAAATAGCACATTAAATCATCAAAGCAAAGCCTTGATCAAGTCTGCCAACTTGGACATACTATGGCCTTTTCCTGAAAGCCTATGTTTTTCAACATTATCTTTGTAGATGATGATAACCGGCTGACCAGCAACACTGTATTTGGCAGTAATATCTTTATTTTTGTCTACATCCACTTGTCCGAGTTTTGCCGCTTTGATAGATGTTTCAGAAGTCAGACCTTCTACATCAGGTCTCTGAGAAGTACAGATAGAACACCAGGTAGCATGAAAAAACAAAAGGCTTACTCCTGTCTTAATGGTAGCATCATAATTGGATAAGGTGGTGATGTCAGTCAATTTAGAAGAAGTTGTATTACCTGGGTCAGGTGTTGCCACTTCTTCTTTACTGCAAGAATTCAACATAGCGACAATAGTCAAAATAAAAATAATCTTAGCATGATAGGTACAATTTAGCTGTACAAATATAACATTTATAGTTATGCGAAAGAATTAGCATCAATTATTTTTTGAATGGTCGCATTGTTTTGATTGTTACAATAAATAAAAGAGTCGCCCGTTATTAAAAATAAAGATATGGCACGACTACTTGTATTTATCATTTTCCTGACTTTTTCCTTTTCCGGAAATGCTCAGTTGAGAATTCACGCTGGTGGCGGAGTGAATTTCTCGAATATTGATTTTAAAAATTTCCAAACCCCAAAAGTAAACTCAGCGACTAATTATTTCATTTCTGTAAGACCTGAATTAGGTATCACTGAAAGTATATCTGTAGGTCTGGATATTCAGTATTCTAAAAAGGATACAACTTTGACGATGCAAATGCTGA
Source organism: Saprospiraceae bacterium (assembly GCA_016718205.1). GTDB lineage: Bacteria > Bacteroidota > Bacteroidia > Chitinophagales > Saprospiraceae > OLB9. The sequence goes on along the minus strand of JADKEB010000003.1, from coordinate 200,766 downwards.
CCCGATATCAGGTTATCGATTTCAATATTTGGATTTGATACCTCAGGCTCAGTTAAAAGTTTTCAAACCATTATCTTTATTTGGCGGAATAGGCTTAGGAATCAGGACCAGTGAAAGATTCAAAATAGAAGAAATCTGGGATCAGGCATAGATTAAACTTACAAAACCTACAGAGTTTACTTATGTGGCAGGTATGAGGTTTTATCCTGTCAAAAAATCTCAATTCACGCCCAGTTTGCGGGCACTCTTGGACAGTTTTTCGATGTGGAATGGACCGATGCACAAGGTAACATCATACCAAATGTCTCTACAAAACTCAATAATATTCAGGTAGGCTTAGGATATCAACTTTACTGATTAGTGTTTTAGGCTTATCGGAAGACTTAATTCGGGCCTATTATTTTTGGGTGTATTTCATTTTTTCGCATCACATTAAAAATCATCAATTTTTTTTTACGATTTAGTCAAGATGCCTTAATATATTGCATCGTAGTTAAAAGCTACGACGAACAAACGATGCTTGATAAGAAATCGAGCACAGTGCGAAAAAATGAAATGCACCTTATTTTTTTAAAATAATATTATCTATCAGTCTAATACCATCACCCCACACAGCTACACATGCTACTGCATATGATGTATCGTTGATATTTTGGATGGGTTTTAGTGTATTACCATCACAAATAGTAAAATATTCAGGTATAAAAGGGGCAATATTCAGTCTTTTCATACCATAGTCTTCAAGTTCTTTTACAGATTTGGTATTTTGGTATTTTTTTACTGATTGCAGTGTTTTGTAGATGATTCCTGCTTTTTCTCTTGTTTCTTTAGTAAGTCTTTCATTTCTGGAACTCATAGCCAGTCCATTGGCCTCACGAAGGATACGACATACTACCAGGTCGGTTTGTATCTTTAGTGTCCTGATCATATGGGCTATGATAGTAAACTGCTGAAAGTCCTTTTGCCCCATATACAGCCTGTCCGGAGTGACTATGTCCAATAGTCTTTTGACAACTTGAGCTACGCCTTTAAAATGCCCGGGCCTGAAGGCACCCTCCATGTATGAATCAAGTCCTCCCAAATCTATATCGTTGCCTTTTTGATCACCCTCAGGATATATTTCTGAAGATGCCGGAGTGAAAACGACATCTGCCCTGGCTGTCAGCAATAGTGAAATATCTGATTCCAGAGTTCTGGGATATTTTTCTAGATCTTTTTTGTCATTAAATTGAGTGGGATTGACAAAAATGGAAACAATGACAAGATCATTTTCCTTTTTTGCTTTCCTGACAAGGGAAAGATGCCCTTTATGTAGTGCACCCATGGTAGGTACAAAACCTATGGAAACTCCATTTTCTTTATTTCTTTGAACCAGATCAATCAGATTTGGAACACTTTCTACTACAAGGATCATAATCCTACACCTTTTTGATTTGAGAAAACCATTTTTTTATAATATTTTCCGCAGGTTTGTCCTGAGGTGTGTAGTCTTTTTCAGGGTATCCTTCATGCCCCAAATTATCAGGAAACCATTTCCATAAAAAACCTCCTGCCCAGAAGCTTTCTGTGGATAAAGCCATCCACAATGCATCATATGCGTTACTTTGTGCGATATGATTGATATTCAATTGATGTTTTGCTTTCTCGATTTCCCAGGCTTTGCCCGCACAACCATCCACTGACATGTACCCGTACTCAGTAAAAAGTATTTTTTTCTTATTTTTGTCTGAAAATGCTTTCAATTTTCTCACTACAGGTTTCCACTCTTTCACTAATAAACCCACCGGTGGGTTTTTGGCATCACTAAGTGGAAAATAACTACTTATGCCTATAAAATCCAGCTGGTCCCAGATTTTTGTTTTTTCATAACTATCCCAATTGGCCGAATATGTTAGTTGTCCTTTGTAGGATTTTCTTATTTCTTTGATAAGCTCTCTCCAGAATTTTTCTCTCTTTACTATTGCAATACTATACTCCGTACCCACACAAAACAACTCAACATTGTGTTTAGCAGCAACATCTACAAAATCCATGATATAATCTCTGTAATTCTTTTCCCATTCTTTCCATTTTTCTTCAGTATCAAAATCCATATCTCCTATCCATCCACCGCCTATGTACACCTGTGGTTTGAGCATGATTTTCAGTCCCTGTTTTTTGGCTTCCTCAATACACGATTCTATCCCTGTGATTTTTTCTCCCCACCACTGTCTTTCCACATTGTAAGTAACATTGGTCTGTCCTTTTCTGGTAAATCCATATGGTACAAAACAAACCCACTCTGTGTGTATGTCTTTAAGCCTTTTGAAGGCTGGAGAACCAATAGGTTTTTGGGGAGCTACTACTGTGATGCCTTTTATTATATTGCCTTCTTTATGGCTGACGGGACTTATGTCTATCGGGAGTATTTTTTTGTCTGAATTTTCAATATAACCGCGTCCCTCCAAAGATGCAAATATCAGATTGAGCAAAATCAGAATTGCGATAAGTATAAATATCTTTGATTTTAATATTTTCATTTACCTATTGACGATAAAAAACCGCAAAGTTACTTTTTGTAATTGCACTACAAGCAAAATGTGATTTTTTTATTTTTGTTTGTCGCTATTATTACTTTTTCAACTTTCAGTTTGAAATCGCATTTGAATAAATAGGTGGATACATTATTGAATTGGGAAATCTTGAGGTAATTTGAAATTTCATTCGTAATTTAAAAAAAAGTCCCATTTAATTTCCAGTTAAGACAAAAATAATAACCAAATTATATTCCACACCAGTCAGACTGTGATAGACCATTTATTTTCTTTTACCTTTTTGTGTGGTCATCTTATTTTTCGGGTGGACCAACTTCATTTCTTGTATGAGGTGGCTGGCATTACTGTATTTGTCTACTACCCAGAGAATATAGCGTGCATCTACCATGATGTTGCGGCAGATAGAAGGGTCATAATTGAGGTCACTCATAGTGCCTTCCCAGACCCTGTCAAAATTCAATCCGATGAGATTTCCATGTGCATCTATAGCTGGACTTCCTGAGTTGCCTCCTGTGGTATGGTTTGAAGCTATAAAACAGACAGGCAGCTTTCCGTTTTTATCTGCATACATGCCATAGTCTTTGTTTTTATATAGTTCGAGCATACGTGTTTCGAGATCAAACTCATAGTCTCCGGGTACATATTTTGCTATGACACCATCGAGGTAAGTAACCGGAGTGTAATATACTGCATCTTTTGGTTCATAACCATTGACATTGCCGTAAGTGACACGCATTGTACTATTGGCATCCGGGTAAAATCTCTTTTCTTTAAAAACTTCTGTTTGCGCTTTGGTGTATTTTTCTTGGTTAAGGTCAAGGCTTCTTTTGATTGTGTTGTATGGCGTTGAAATTTCACTTTCATAAAAATCAGCCCAAGCTGTTGCCAAGGCATAAATTGGATCACTTTTTATAGCAGCCACGGCTTTTTCAGGACTCAAAGCCATAATTTCCATGACTTCCTGTTCGGTGGTCAGGCTACTGAGTGTAAATTGATCTGCAACCATCATATCATAACTTTCGTCTGAAGACATTCCAAGATTTTCTCTTTTCAGAAATTCAGGTACAAATTTTTCATCAAGGTTGTCCGCATACAATGTAAGCAATGCACCCAATTTTTCCTGATCAATTTTATTGTCAAAATCCTTAAAGAAGGCAGAGAGACTCGGTTTGAGTTTATTGACCTGAGCGATATATGCATTGTTTCCGCCAGACTCGTACTGACTGACCAGCTTCCTGAAATCACTCATCCTGGCCAGGATCTCCACATTGCGCAATGCAATTTCCTGATGATAATCTCTGGCTAGAGCCAGTCCATCGATGTCATTGTATTGTTTTTCGAGATCAGAAAGGAGATTTTTATAAGGGCTGTCAGGTGAGAGTCTTTTTTGAAACGCTTCCTCATATTTTTTTTTCTTTTGTACAGCATTGCTTTGTCTGAGCCCTTGTGATTCTCCTATCCATTTTTTCCATGCATTGGCGATAGAAGCATATTTGGAAGCATATTTGATTTTTGTTGCTTCATCCTCTCTCATGTATTTATCCATGATCTTAAGGGAAGTCTCTCTGATCGATATTCTGGCTGGATTGAGCGTATTGAGGGTCTGTGATATTGCTGAGGAAGGAAGATATTGTGATGTTCTGCCCGGAAATCCAAAAACCATAGTGAAATCTCCTTCACTGATACCATCGAGTGAGATGGGTAGAAAATGTTTAGGTTTATATGGTACATTTTCAGAAGAATAATCTGCAGGCTTGTTGTCTTTTCCTGCATAAATTCTAAAGAGGGAAAAATCGCCGGTATGTCGGGGCCAAACCCAATTGTCCGTATCAGCACCAAACTTTCCAATAGACTCTGGTGGTGTACCTACCAATCTTACATCCCGATATATAGTGGTGACAAATGCAAAATACTGATTTCCATCAAAAAATGGCTTGATAATGACATCCTGATATGACTCCAATGAATAAGATTTGCGCAGTTCTGATATATTTTTGTCAATAGCACTTTGTCTTTCAGTAGGCGACATACTATCAGTGACTCCATTCAGTACTTTTGCACTTACATCGTCTATCCTGTCTATAAAAGTAGCTGTAAGGCCTTTGTTGGGTAGTTCGTCTTTGTGGCTCTTAGCCCAAAATCCATTTTTTATAAGATTGTTGCCCATAGTGGAATGCGATTGAATTTGACCATAGCCACAATGATGATTGGTGAGCAACAAGCCGTTGGGAGATATCAGTTCAGATGTACAAAATCCACCAAAATGCACAATAGCATCTTTTAGAGAACCTTTGTTAACACTATAGATGTCTTCTGCAGATATCTTCATGCCCATGCTCTTCATCTCTTTTTCATTGAGCAGCTTGAGCAACTGTGGCAACCACATGCCTTCACCGGCAAAACTGGCAAAAGGAAGAATGAAAAATATCCAAAAAGTAATTTTAAAAATGAACTTCATTGTATTGCGTTTGAGTTATCAAAAAATGAAAAGGTAAAGTTACAAATCATTTGGTTCAGGCAGTGCTATGGCAAGGCAAAGTTTTAAATTAACTTGTTATATATTTATGAATAGATCAGGAAGTTGAGCTTTAAGAAATCGTCTTAAAGGATTTTACTTCTCTATATTTTAATCAGGATTAAAAATATTTCTTGTATCCTGAAAATTCCGAATAAATCGCCTTACCTTTGCATCCCGTAGCAAAGAAAACAAACTTTCTTTCTTCATAAGCACATGGCTAAATATATTTTTGTTACGGGAGGTGTAACTTCATCACTTGGAAAGGGTATCATAGCAGCATCACTGGCTAAATTGCTTCAGTCCAGAGGTATCAGAGTAACTATACAGAAGTTTGATCCTTATATCAATGTTGATCCGGGCACACTAAATCCTTATGAACATGGAGAATGCTATGTTACTGAAGATGGAGCAGAAACGGACCTTGATTTGGGTCATTATGAGCGGTTTCTGAACATACCGACATCACAGGCCAACAATGTCACTACAGGCAGAATCTACCAGACAGTCATAGAAAAAGAAAGAGCAGGTGCCTTTCTGGGCAAAACGGTGCAAGTCATCCCACATATCACTGATGAGATAAAGAGGCGTATCACCTTAGTAGCGCAAGAAGATATGTACGATATTGTCATCACTGAGATAGGCGGTACAGTAGGTGATATAGAATCACTACCCTATCTCGAAGCCCTACGACAGCTGCGGAGGGAAGTTGGTAAAGATAATTGTGTAGTAATCCACCTCACTCTTATACCTTATTTAAAAGCCGCAAAAGAACTCAAAACCAAACCAACGCAACACTCTGTAAAAGAGCTCCTTCAAGCTGGTATTCAGCCTGATATACTGGTGTGCAGGACAGAACATCATCTCCCAAAAGAACTTAGAGAAAAACTAGCTTTATTTTGTAATGTTGATGAAAAGTCAGTGATAGAAGCTATAGATGCAGAAACTATTTATGATGTGCCACTGCTCATGCTGAAAGAAAAACTTGACAAAACTGTCCTGAAAAAATTATATATCAAAAATAATAACGAACCTGATTTACACCACTGGAAGGAATTTTTAGGCAAACTGAAAAATCCAACGAGGGAGATAAATATCGGTTTGGTGGGAAAGTACAATGAACTTCAGGATGCGTACAAATCTATCTACGAAGCATTCATTCATGCAGGAGCCGTCAATGAGTGTAAGGTCAACGTCATTCCGATCCATTCTGAAATCCTTGAAAATGGTGATGTGGGCACAAAGTTAAAAGATCTTCAGGGTGTACTGGTCGCACCGGGATTTGGAGAACGAGGTATCAATGGAAAACTTGAGGCCATCAGATATATCAGAGAGCATAAAGTTCCATTTTTTGGTATTTGTCTGGGTATGCAATGCGCTGTAGTTGAATTTTGTAAAAATGTGCTGGGTATAAAAAATGCAAATTCAACAGAAGTAGATCCAAAAACCAAAGAGCCAGTCATAGACCTCATGCCTGAACAAAAGAAGATCACCCTGAAAGGAGGTACCATGAGACTGGGATCTTATGCATGTAAGATTTCTAAAAACACATTGAGTCATAAAGCTTACGGCAAATCAGACATATCTGAAAGACACAGACACCGCTATGAATTTAATAATGCCTATCTTGAAAGGATAGAAAGTGCCGGCCTGATGGCCACCGGCAAAAATCCTGATTCTGGTCTCGTGGAGATAGTAGAGCTCAAAGATCATCCGTTTTTTGTAGGTGTCCAATACCATCCCGAATTAAAAAGCACGGTAGAAAATCCTCATCCACTTTTTGTTGCTTTTATCAAAGCAGCTCTTGTCAATTCTGAATTGTTTTTTTCAGCAAAATGAGAAAACTCAAACTGGACGAACTTCAGAGACCTGATATCGACACGTATAAGAATAATAAAAAAATTCCTGTAGTAGTCGTTGCCGACAATATTCGATCAGCTATGAACATCGGGTCTATATTCAGAACTGCTGATGCATTTGCTGTAGAAAGGGTCATCTTGTGTGGCATCAGTGCTGTACCACCCAACAGAGAAATCACAAAAACAGCTATCGGTGCTACTGAATCTGTACAATGGCATTATGAAAGTGATATCGTCACAGCAGTCATGAATCTGAAAAGTGAAGGATATTTTATTGCAGGCGTAGAACAGACAGATGGCTCAGTTTCATTGGAAGATACCGTTTTCACCAATGGAAAAATAGCTGTAGTTTTCGGAAATGAAGTAGAAGGAATCAGCGATGCTATCCTGCCATTACTGAATATGTGCATCGAAATCCCTCAATTTGGCACCAAACATTCACTCAATGTCTCTGTCTGTGCAGGCATTGTCATGTGGGAATTGATGAAAAAATATAAACCAGGTAAATTATTACTACCTTAAAAATTAAGTTCTGCACATTTTTTAATTTTTAAATCCCTGATGAAGGTGTAGAACTTTTGTCTTATCCGGGATCGGCTTCAGTTCCTGTCTTGGCAGAAAGGAGCCCCCGGAAAGCCTGTTTGACAGTGGCGGCTTCGTTGATCACTTTGTTGACTTCTTGGGAGATAGGCATTTCGACGCCATACGTGTCAGCCAACTGGACCACAACTCCACATGTTTTGACGCCTTCTGCTACCATGGACATTTCTGCTATGATATCATGAATAGTTCTGCCTTTGCCAAGTTGCTCTCCTACATATCTGTTTCTGCTCAGTGGACTGATACATGTGGCGATAAGGTCTCCCATTCCGGCAAGGCCAGCAAAAGTACCAGGTTGTCCGCCCATAGCGATGCCAAGACGGGACAACTCAGCAAGTCCTCGTGTGATGATTGCAGCTCGGGTATTGTCACCTGCGCCTGCACCATCTCCCATGCCGGCGGCAATAGCAATTACGTTTTTTAATGCCCCTGCGAGTTCGCAACCTACCACATCATTATTGGTGTACACCCTGAGTAAGCCTGTTCTGAAAACCTGTTGAAGTGCTTCGGCAATATTGCTGTCTGCCATGGCTATCACGGCTGCTGCTGCCTGACCCTGCAGGATCTCTTTCGCCAGGTTTGGTCCTGTGAGGACACCTACAGGGTGCTGAGGGAATATAGACTCTATGATCTGTGTTATCCGCATTTGGGTACCTTGTTCGATCCCTTTTGTAAGGCTCACAAATGGAACCCAGGGCCTTACATAAGGTTTTGCTTCTTCAAGTACACTGCGACAGTGCTGAGAAGGAATGCCCATAACCACAACATCTGCCTCTCTGAGGGTTTTTTCTAATGAATGGTTAGCTTTTAGATTTTGATTTAGATGCAGGCCTTTAAGATATTTGTCATTTCTATGGTGCTTGTTGATGTCTCTGACGGTACTGTTGTCTCTGGCCCAAAGTGTGGTAGGACAATTAGTAGCAACTAATGATGCTACAGTGGTACCCCACGATCCACCACCAAGTACAGCTATATTTAAGTTCATTGCTTTAGGTTTGTTAAAGATGATTTGGAAATTTCATTTGTGAATATTTTGACTCTTAGAGTATGTTTAAAATCGTGTATAACAAATTGCTAAAAATAGAAGGAGCCAAATAACAAAACTTTAAACATACTTTAAGTTATTCTTCAACTTCATCCAACGGTTGTTTTAAGTCTTTCAGATACAAGTTGCGAATTTCTCTTATTTTGACATCGAGATTACTTTTATTCCAGTCATGAGTAAGTACAGGAGGATGAATGATGACCTCCACAAGTGCTGGATTAAAAATATTTTTTCCCCTTGGCATGACATCATGTGCATTTTTCAGCACTATCGGCACTATCGGCACGCCGGCTTCCATTGCTATATGAAATGCTCCTTTTTTGAACGAACCGAGCGTATAATCATAACTCCGTGTGCCTTCCGGAAATATCACAATGGAAATTCCGCTCTTCAGACTATCAATGGCTGGCTTTAAAGCTTCGATCGCTTTTTCTTTATCGGTCCTGTCGAGGAAAATGGTCCCGGAAGCTTCTAAAATCTGCCCCACTACAGGCATTTTTTTAAGTTCCATTTTTGCAACGCCTCTGGCTTCTTTTCTTATCAGCTTGATCGCTATCAGCATATCAGCATTGCTCTGATGATTGAGTATAAAGACCGCAGGACGATGTGACCAAAGATGTTCTTCTCCTTTGATACTAAGGGTAATACCAGCAACATATGTTCCTAAATCACCTATAGACCTCATCATCGATTCCACTCCTTCATTCCATGACATATTGGTGGTGCCTTTGGAAAAACCATTGAGTATGGCAGGAATGACTACTCCAAGCGACAAACCTGTCCGTACCATACCTGCTATCCTGGAGTTGTGTGCATCATTGTATCTCAATACAGGCCAGTCATTCTGAAATGCAATCCCCGAAAGTTTTGTGTCAGGATTGACAGGTCTGGGATTTCCTACTATTTCTAATAGATGGATATCTTCGGCACTATCAGTATAGAAATAACTTTTACGGATGTTTAGACTGTGTTTTTCTACAAGTTTTTGACCTGCAATGGCCTTGCCTGGTCCCCAACAGGCTGGTTCAACAATTTTTCCGGTAAATTTTCCATCGATGACTTCCAGCCTAGTGCACTCCACGATATCAATACAAAGGTCTCTGGCAATGGGTTCCACCTGGTATGGAGTAGCTGCTGAAATGATGGCAACAGTATGCCCCATTTCTATATGAGCAGAAACTAGTGCCCTGGATTCAGGATAAATAGCTTCGGCCAGTTTTTTACGATACACTTCTTCGCCTACCTGAATAAATACATGTTCATCTATGCCTTTTACTCCATTGGCACTAATGGCGGCCATTTTTCCAAAATTTCCGGTATCTCTCGCGTATGAAATAGCTCCGGCAAACTGTGCTATGAGTTCCTGGGAGGTAAATCTTCCGCTAAGTAGCCTGGATGCTACAAAGTTTTTTGCAGAAAATCCATTGATCAAAGTCCTGTCCAGATCGAAAAAAGCCCCAATATGAGGACCGCGTTCACCTTCGAGGATTTCTAGGGTAATTTTTTCTGTTTTTGTACCCGGAATAATCTCTCTCTCTACCGGTATGTGATAGTCCTGATTTACTCTTTGCTCTAAAGTATAATTAAGCAATACATTGACCCTTGATGTGATATTATCTACCCATTTGTTGAATTCAAGGATTTTCACTTTATCAAAACCTTCCTCGGGCCAGAGTTTCAGATTTTTTGCAAGCCTGATGCCATTTTGCAGAAAAGGAAGTGAAACGGCTTCGACTCTTTTGATTTGTCCCAACCAGTGCATTTCCTCACCTAAAAATAAACAATACTCTACAAATGCCTGCTCTTCAAAGTCAACAGTAGGATCCCATATCAACATACCTTCAGCTACTACCTTGTACGCTTCCAGATAGTTGCTGAGGATTACAGGTGCAACAAGTAAATTTTGCGTCCTGAGAATACTCGTCACATTGGTTTTTTTATTGAAGATTTCATTGGTTACTTTTTCACCAAGCATGTATTTAAGCTCTGATTCTATTTCAGAGCTGAATTTGTCTTTTTCAGAATAAAAAAATTCAAACTTAAAAAAATCTCTGAGAGACATGATCTCTCTCCAAAAATCTATCTGTGCCTCACCTGTCTCAGAGTCAATAATTTTTAATAGCGCTAATTCAATAAAAGACCGGTGTACTAAATGATGTACAGACATATTGGCATAATATGTAGCCTGAAGGTATTTATCTCTGTTGACTGTATATTTTGTATGAAGTCCGTCACCCTGAAATTTGACTATGTCGGCCTGCACCAGCAGATTCAATGCTCTCTGTACACTCTCTCCGATAGGCATACCCCGGTCTACAAGAGCATCTATTTTGTGGTTTTCAATTATTTGCATCAAATCTGATACATTGCTTTCCACACCTCTTTTGGTAAGTGAAAATTTACTGAGCAAAGCATTACAAATCAATGATACTGTAGTAACAGGTGTGATTTTGTTGATCTTATGTATCAATCTGAAAGCAAGTCTGGAAATCGTAGAGTCTGTGAGCACTTCAGCATCTTTTGGCAGATTCAACAGATCATCGCCGCGTTCAAACATATCTGCAGGTTCACCAATTCTGAGTGAAATTTTACCCAGTTTTTCTGAACTCATTTTTCTCAGATAGTTTATCATCCACTTTACTGTCTCCGGCTTTTTCTTTTTGCCTCGTGTTTCAGTGGTCATATCATCCACATCAGGGATGAGGTCATATACTATAGATACAGGCACATATTTTACCTGTTGTCTGATATCTTGTTCAGCTTCAGCTATATACTTCAGGATTCCCATCTGTGGCCATACCAGCTTACCTGTCCGGGATCGGGTGCCCTCTATCGCCCACATAAAATGCGATTGGTGTTTGAGAAGCCAGCTTATATAATATCTTAAAGCTGCTTTGTAGATGATGTTATCTTTAAAAGATCGTCTTATAAAAATGACACCATTATTTCTCATAATTTTTCCCACTCCAGGCATATCCAGATTTATACCTGCAAAAAGAAATGGCAACGGAAGGCCATGTCTTGCCAAAACGATCATGAGTACTACCAGATCAATGTAAGACTTATGAGTAAGGACAAAAGCCACCGGATGCCGGCGCATCAATCTGGATAGCGCCTTTAGTTCTGCTGTATCAGTATCTATATTTTTATCAAAACCCTGTCCGATGAGATACTGAAATATCTCAATAAACCCGAAATTGACTGATGGATCATGTTCTGCAAATAATTCCTGCAGGTAGGTTTCTGCTTCAATATTTGCCTGAACCTGACTGATACCTTTCTGAACAGACAATCTTGCAAGGATCTTTTGAAAATCGTTGTTGCTTAAGATTTTTTTTATTTTACCATTGGTCGTCTGGTTGCTCAAAGTCCTGATAATTTTTTAATTCGCTAAGATATATAAAGTTTAAAAATTAAACACTCCTTCACGAAAAATTTATTTATTTAAGTAAATGAGGTGTATTTCATTTGATTCATTAGGTATTATATAAATTTCTCTAAAATACGAATGATAAATAATGAATCAGGAATAAAATTTTTGCAAACAGATTGTGTCGCCAAGTATCTAAAATGCTATCAATAGTATAAAATATAGGTCTGACCTTGAATATAAAAAAAGCGGCGCTCCATTTGATATTGAGCACCGCTTTTGTTTTTGCTAATTTTCTCCTCTATTAAACCGCAAAACTCTCTCCACAGCCACAAGTACGGGCTGCATTCGGATTATTGAAATAAAATCCCTTTCCATTCAGTCCACCTGAAAACTCAAGGGTTGTATTGCATAGGTATAAAAAACTCTTGAGGTCAGTGACTACACGTACGCCATTGTCATCAAATACCTGATCGTTGGGTTTGTTTTCATTATCAAAATCCATCGAATAAGATAAACCTGAGCATCCACCACTAGTGACACTCACACGTATAAAATAATCCTCAGCCAGACTTTTAGTCCTGATGATTTCTTCAATTTTCTCTTTTGCACTATCGGCTACAAACAACATAATAAAAAAACATTAATAAATGATATACAAGCAGTTAAGCAGGTACAACTTCATTTTTCTTTTTGTAATCTGCTATCGCACTTTTGATCGCATCTTCAGCCAGTACAGAGCAATGTATTTTTACAGGTGGCAATGCCAGCTCTTCGACGATGGCCATATTATCTATACTTAAAGCTTCGTCTATCTTTTTTCCTTTGAGCCACTCCGTAGCCAAGGATGATGAAGCAATAGCAGATCCACAACCAAATGTTTTAAATTTGGCATCAATGATAGTATCTGTAGCTTCGTCTACTTCTATCTGAAGTCTCATGACGTCACCACATTCAGGTGCGCCTACCAAGCCAGTACCTACATTTTTTTTACTTTTATCAAGTGTACCTACATTTTTAGGGTGCTTGAAGTGATCCAACAATTTATCTGAATAAGCCATATTATTTATTTTAAATTATGATATTGAAAAAATATTGTCTTTTGAAATTTAATGTTCAGACCACACAACGGAGTTAAGGTCGATTCCTTCTTTGTACATCTCCCATATAGGGCTAAGATCTCTCATATGATTGACTCCATTTGATACAGCTTCGATGGCATAATCCACATCTTCTTCTGTCGTAAATCTGCCCAAACTAAATCGGATAGAAGAATGTGCCAGATCATCACCTAATCCCAAGGCTACAAGTACATACGATGGCTCAAGTGATGCTGATGTACAGGCTGATCCGGATGATACAGCGATGTTTTGATTGAAGGTCATCATGAGTCCTTCACCTTCTACATGTTTGAAAGAAATATTAGCCACATGTGGCATACGATGATCGACATTGCCATTGACATATACTTCTTCCAGATTGTTTTTGAAAGCATTTTCAAGTTTGTCCCTCAACACTGAAAGTCTTGCAGCATCCTGCGCCATTTCAGCCTTTGCGATGGAAGCTGCTTTACCAAAACCAACGATACCAGGTACATTGAGCGTACCGGATCTCATGCCTCTTTCGTGCCCGCCACCATCCATCTGTGCGGTGACCTTAACTCTTGGATTTTTCCTATTAACAAAAAGTGCACCTACACCTTTTGGACCATACATTTTATGTGATGTAAATGCCATCAGATGCACGCCCGTAGCCTTAGGGTCAACCGGAATTTTTCCAACCACCTGAGTAGCATCACTCATGAATAATACGCCATGTTTTCTGCAGATGTCACCGATTGCCTTCATCGGCTGGATGACACCGGTTTCGTTATTGGCCCACATGACAGAGATTAAAATTGTTTTGTCCGTGATAGCCGCTTCCAACTCAACCAGGTCGATCAAACCATCATTTTTTACATCGAGATAAGTGACTTCTCCTCCCATTTTTTCTACACGTTTGCACGCATCAAGCACAGCTTTGTGTTCCGTTTTTACAGTGATGATATGATTTCCTTTGGATGCATACATTTCAAAAACGCCTTTTATTGCCAGGTTATCTGACTCTGTAGCTCCTGATGTAAATATGATTTCTTTTGAATCCACATTGATGAGATCAGCGATTTGTTCTCTTGCGTAATCCACTGCTTCTTCAGCTTTCCAGCCGAAAGGGTGATTCCTGCTGGCAGCATTGCCGGGAATCTCATAAAAGAATGGAAGCATAGCCTCCACTGCTCTTGGGTCAGTGGGTGTTGTCGCATTATTATCTAAATATATAAGTCTGTTGTCTGCCATTTTTTAGCTTGTTTATATTTAATCTAAATACAAAGATATATCTATTTTGTTTAACTGAAGTAAACTTTATGTTAAACTTTTTTTTATGAGGTTATAATTGAAGGAAATAGAATAGGTAATTTTAGGTTTTGGGATGGTTTTGTAATTATTAATCTATAATGTAAAGGAAACATCATCTCTTCAAAATAAAGACCATACACTTTGTATAAAATAAAATTTGTGCTCTTTCGCTCATATATCAAAATTTAAGCATACTCCTATTTTATAGACACTTTAGATTGAGATGGCCAAAGCATCATACAGAATCTCAATAGCATGCTGGCTAAGTCTCCCTGTGCCATCTTTGATCTGATGTCTGCAACTGGTACCGGAAGCAGCAACTATTACATTTTCATCCACTGCTCTTATAGAAGGAAATAACACTAATTCTCCCACCTGCATCGACAGATCATAATGTTCTTTTTCGTATCCGAAAGAACCTGCCATACCGCAACATCCCGTATTGAGGGTGGACACCTGATAATTTTGAGGAAATGAGAGTACTTTTTTTGTAGCGTCTGTTCCCACCAAAGCTTTTTGATGACAGTGACCATGAAGGATAACTTTTTTACTCACAGTTGTAAATAGTTCTCTTGAGATATCTCCTTTATCTATTTCATTGGCAAACCACTCTTCAAACAATAGACTATTCTTTCCAAGATTTTTGGCTGACTCTCTTAATCTATCGGGGACCAGATCAGGATATTCATCACGGAAAGACAAAATAGCTGATGGTTCTATTCCAATCAGAGGTGTATCGGCAGAAATGATATCTTTAAGTATCTCGACGTTGATTAAAGCAATATTTTTAGCTTCCTTGATCATGCCTTTGGACATGTATGCACGGCCACTTTCCTTGTGATCAGGTATGACAGGATTATATCCCAGCTTACGCAAAAGTAATATCAGTTTTTTTCCTACTTCGGCATCATTGTAATTGGTAAACTCATCACAAAAAACATACACAGTTTTACCTGGTTTTAAATCTCTCTCTGACTTGTTTTTTTTATACCAATGGTGTAATGTCTCCTTTGAAAGATGCGGCATGGAACGTTCAGGATGAAATCCGACTATTCTGTTGATGATTTTTCGCAATGAAGGAGTGCCAAATAAAAAATTGAAAATACCGGGAAAATAAGAGACCAGAGCCATTTGTTTTGAAAAATTACCTATCAACTTTGCTCTGAAAGGTACTCCATGACGGTCATAATAGTTTTGTAGAAATTCACCTTTCATTTTGGCGACGTCTACACTCGAAGGACATTCTGATTTACATGCTTTGCACGAAAGGCATAAATCGAGAATTTCCTTTACTTCATGATCGGTCACGACATTGGTTTCCTGATTTGATAGAAATTGTCTCAGGATATTTGCCCGTGCACGTGTGGTATCTTTTTCATGTCTTGTCGCCATATAACTGGGGCACATAGTACCGCCGCCGACAGCTGTTTTTCTGCAATCTCCTGAACCACTACACTTTTCTGCCAGGCGCAAAAAGCCACCCTGATCTGAAAAGTTATACGTTGTCGCTACTTCATTAACTTTACTTTCTGTTTGATATCTCAGGGACTGATCCATGGGTGGAGCATCGACGATTTTTCCCTTGTTGAATACATTTTTGGGATCAAAAATGGACTTGACATCCTTGAAAAGCAGATAGATGTCTTTTCCCATCATTAATGGTATAAACTCTCCGCGTAGCCTGCCATCTCCGTGTTCTCCTGATAATGAGCCACCAAATGATTTGGCCAAAGTGGCAGTTTCTGTCAAGATAGTTCGAAAAAGGACAACTCCATCTTTCGTTTTCAAATTGATAATCGGCTCTACATGCAATTCTCCTGCTCCTGCATGGGCATACATGGCATACTGCAGTCCACGTTTTTTTAATAACTTTTCTAATTTTTCAATATAATCCGGCAAATCCTTTGGATCAACAGCAAAATCTTCAATGAGATTGACCGGTTTGGCATCTCCTGGTAGGTTCCTTAACAATCCAAGGCCTCCTTTTCGTACTTCCCAGGCCTTTTTGCTCTCTTCGCCCTGCAGAATTGGAAAAGCATATCCCAATTTTTTATCCTTCAAATCACTTATCAATTGTTGGCACTTTCCGATAAGATTAGCTTCATCTGTTCCAAAAAATTCAACCATCAGAATGGCATTGGGCTCACCTTCTATAAATGATCTGTTTTTTGACTGGTGCGGATTGGTTTTGGTAAATTCAAGAATAAAATGGTCAACGAGCTCTGAAGCTGCACATTGATGCTCCAAAGCCACCAGATTGGCCAATAATGCATCGTGAATACTTGCTGTATGTATGGCCACCATGGCTACTGCCGAAGGAGGAAGATCCATCAACTGAAGTTTGGCCTCGGTGATATAACACAACGTACCTTCTGATCCGGCGATGAGTTGGCACATATTAAATTGTTCATCATGATCGAAGCTCACCTGATTTAATAAAAAATCCAGAGCATATCCTGTGTTGCGCCTCTTGATATTTTTTGATGGAAAACCTTCTCGAATGGTTTTTTGATTTTTTGGATCTGTAAGTAGACCATGTATTCTCCTGTAAATCTCGCCTTCAAAGTCTTTCTGATTACATTTTTCAAAATATTGTGCTTCGGTCAGGGCTCTGAAAACGGCTTCACTGCCATCAGCAAGGATGACCCTACATTCCAATAAATGATCCCGGGCAGTACCCCAGATGATCGAATGCAGCCCACATGAATTGTTTCCGATCATTCCACCTATCATAGCCCTGTTGGATGTGGATGTTTCCGGGCCGTACATAAGTCCAAAAGGTTTCAGATAAACGTTGAGATCGTCTCTGATGACGCCCGGTTGTACCCGAACCCATTTTTCAGTTGGATTTAATTCGATGATCTGAGTAAAATGTTTTGAAATATCAACGACAATACCACTTCCTACGACCTGACCTGCCAGCGATGTTCCCGCAGCCCGTGGTATCAGGTGAGTACCTGATTGTACAGCATACTCCACTAAAATCTTAATATCATTTTCTGTTTTTGGTAAAGCTACTGCAAGAGGAAGTTCCTGGTATTCAGAAGCATCGGTAGCATATATTCTTTTGATAGCGTTGTCTTTATCAGTATTGTTTGAATATAATTCACCGGTATATTTTGCTTTAATTTGATCAAACATGTTTACATATTTGTTAGGAGTCACAATCTATTGAACTATCAGCAAAATTTCAAAATCAGAGTCAGAAAAAAATGCATCTTTTCTCGACATATAAATATTCCATTTTAATCGAACCACGCTAGATCTTAACCAAAATAAAGGCTTTCATCCCATATTTCTTAATTGTGCTAAACCCGAATTAAAGTTATTTATACTCAAAATAAATTGGTTTGCAAAAACTCCTTAGTCAATTTTTTGATTTTGAGTATAATGAAGACATAATTTTTCTTAATGAAAATTATCGTCGGTATAGGGCCTGCCGAATAGCTTAAAATGCTGTTCTTATTGCCCTTTCAACTTATTCATCAACCAATTGGTTAATTTTTCACTCTGTTCGGGATAGGTCCAATGACCTGTTTCCTGTGCGATGTATAATTCTTTTGGTGCTGTGATGACATTATAGGCAGCGTACATGGAAGTAGGCGGGCATGTTTCATCATTAAATCCCATAGTATAGAATCCCGGTACTTTTAATTGCTTTGCAAAGTTGACCACATCATAATAGCCGGCCGTATTGATCTTTTCCTTAGTGTTATTAAATGCCAGATTGTTTTTGTCAAACAAATGCGGCCAGCCACCGGCACGGCCCTTTAAATAACCGGTGAGATCAGACAATGCAGGATAATAGGCTGCCCAGTATTTTACCCTTTGATCGAGCGCCGCTGTAATGATAGACAATGCACCACCCTGGCTGCCACCTACCACACCCAGATTTTTTCCGTCATACTGCGGAAGACTAACAATAAAATCATTGGCACGAACGCAACCGAGATACACTCTTTTGTAATAAAACCTGTCCCTGTCATCCAGATTATAATTCCAGTAACCTGACAAGGCGCCTGCCATGAGGTTGTTGTACACTGATACATCCATGTTTACAGGAATGCCATGTATGCCTATCTGAAAAGTAATAAACCCCTTTTCAGCATTGGCAATATCACCCATATAAGGCCTTACACCAGCACCCGGAACCTGCAATACAGCAGGATACTTTCCTTCTTTTTTCGGTACACATAAAATACCATACAATCTTGTGTTGAATCTGTAGTTCTGAAGGTTGACGTGATATACGTTTACATTTTCGGTGCAGCGTTCTGGTATTAAGGTCATCCTTGCATCCATAGGAATTTTAGAAAGCTCAGCTTTTGCATTATCCCAGAATGCTGTAAAATCATCAGGCTTTACTATTGCGGGTTCTATCATCAATGGATTGAATGCAGCTGTAGCTAATCCGCGGTAAGATTTTCCATTCACGATGGCGATAGCGATGCAACGCAGAAAACCAGGTTCTTTCATGGTGCCGGCATCAACGACCAGTGTTCCTTCCCGTAAGGACAGTGAATCCTTTTTTTGCAGTTCCATTTTTTCAGGTCCCATTTCATATTTAACTACTGCATTTTTTAACAGGTTTCCATTCTGAAGGATGCTGATGGTAAATTTTACATTTTCACCTGTTTTATAGGTCCAGTCATTATGATCGGGAGCAACCACAACTTTTACGAATTGTTCTGAAGGCTGGGCATAACTGAAAACAATAATAAAAAATAAAAAGGCAAATGAAATAAACCGGTTGGTTATTTTGATAAATTGTAAAGGCATGGTATCAATTTTTTTAATGTAAAGATCTAAAAAATACTGGTTGGTTGTACAAAAACCATATCAATATCTCCTCTATTTTATCTACAGAGAGTATAATTCAATTTACCTTTCAGGTTTTTTCGCAAACTCCATGGCTTTCCTGAAGTATTTGCTTCCATTTTCATGATCAAGTTGTTTCTCAAGGATTACGCGGCCCAGCATATTTTGCCAATTTGACTTAGTTGAGAAATTCATAATTCACTCTTTGAAGCCAGCAATTCAGTCTCTTTTTACAAGTCCGTACTCAGGAAAACCAGGTACTATCATTAATTCCTCTACTTTATCTTGATGCCAGCAACTTTCTCTAAGGCATATTTTATAATCAACCACCTTACCTGAACTGTCTAATTTTACGTATCCTAAATATCTTTCGATGCCAGCTCCACACATAGCATTAGCATTGTCATCCTGCCGTGACCATTCCTGAAATTCAAATGTTGCATAATAAAATTTGCCTTTATTTTTGGTATCGAAAAAACGAAATTCGGTTAAATATTTTGCTCCTGACAATTGGCTGATATCGATTATATTTTGTTTTTTGCCACCATTAGAAAATGAAATAGTAATTTTTGTTTCAGGGCTGGAACGATGCTCCATTATGAGATCCACAGGGCTGAAAGTACTTGATTTTTTCATTTTCCACTGCATCTTTGTCAAATCAAATTCCTTCTGATTGACAAACATTTCAGTATATTCCTTTAATTTACAGGTCTTTATATTTATGTTTTCATTTTTATTTGCCGGAACAAAAAGTTCAATATACTCGCGACCTTCAGTCGTATTGTAAGCACCTTTAAAAGGAATTTTTGTTTTTGTCTTTTCGTAAAAATACCATCCTTTTAGTGTTTGACTTTTGTCGTCATCATAAGGATTTCCACATAGAAAAGTATCCTGCTCCAGATACATTTTAATGGGAAATTTACCACTGATCATTCCTGAAAGCTTATAAAAACTATTTTTGTGTATGTCATGAGTAAAATTCCATGTCGTTTGTCCTATGCAAAGCATGTGAAAAAAAGTAAAATAAACGATTTTTGTCCAAAGTATTTTTTTCATTATGGGATCATTTTGCACATCATAAAAGTTGATTATAATCCTATCCTACTGAAAATTTTGCTGTGCCCAGTAGCATTAAGGTACTACTGTGCTGGTATTGTTGATGGCTCAGAAGTGTAGTCGTCTATTAATTCATATTTTCAACGGATTGCAAAAATTTAAGAAATCCTGATACATATAGTACCACGGTATTGTATCTCTCAGGCATAAACGAACAAAAAATACAGGAAAGTCAGAAGAAATTTTGAAAGATGACGTTATGGCTTGACATTTTGTCCTATCTTGCGATAGATGACAAAAAGAGAGCCTGCATTTTTGCGCCTGCAGGAGCTGTGGTGACTGAATGGTCCCGCCATAGGTGGGAATCGAGTAAAATGCTTTACTCGATAATGAAGTTTAAAAAAGTATCTTTTTTATTGTTTAATTTTACAAGGTTTTGTCCTTTTTAGTTGTTCAAAAGACCAAACCAATGAGATAGATGAACCAACTGCTAAAATTGGCGACTGGAAATATGCTTATACTTGGAAAGGGTTAGGTAAGGATTGTGTTGCCCCGCCCAAAGATTGTGGAGCATTTCAATATGGTGAAGAAGCGAAACCTATCCAGAATAATTTAGATAAAAATCTTAATGTAAAAGCTGTTGAACTTTTTTTTGATTCAGAAAATGCAAATGAATTATTTCCAAATTTAGATGTTACAACTTTACTAAAATTGCAATCAGGCAAATATAAACTGGTGAAATACACAAACACAAATGGAGATGACTTTTATTTTGGTGGTCAAGGAAATGTAAGTATGGATAACTTTGAATTTGTCTTGAAATTAGATAAACAATAATTCATTCATTTGGCTACAAGTAGGGGTAACCTATTTGTAGCCAAAATAGTTAACTTTAATTCTTTTATTCTTTAAAAATAAAGATAAATTATATGAAACAATTCTTATTTACTTTTTTCATTCTTTTATTAATAAGCCTATTTGCAACTAATTGTAATACTGAACATTATAATTTTGATAATAGTGATAAATATTATAAATATGATATTTCTTTTCCAATTAAAGCGGAAAATTTTTCTTCAAGGTATTTTAAATACTGTCCATCATTAAATAATTTCTGCTTTTATTCTAAAGATCAAAAGAAGATATTTATTTTTTCATTTGAAGGAGAATTAATGGATAGTATAAATCTGAATATAAAGAAAAATTTAGATGATTTTTACGTTTTAAATAATGACTCAATATACTTAAGCATTGAAAATGAAAATAGAATCCTGTTAATTAGCAAAAATGGGAATAATTTATTAAAAGAATATAAATTAGAAATCAAGAATTTAAATAAACCGTTTTATACTTATAATTATAAAAATTTCCCTTTGGAAGTTCGAAATAATTTAGTTTATACTTATCATTATCTTGATAACGAAACTTCTAAAGATAATTTACATAACTATTTTTCAAATCCTCGTGAACTTATATTCCACCTAAGTGATACACTTCATTTAGTTAGTAAAATTGGTAAATTTCCAAGTAACTATATAAGTGAAAATTATCTGGAAATGAATCCAATGCGAACATTTGGGTATAAAAATAATATTGTTTATTCATTTGAATCATCCGATTCCTTGTATTTATATGATGGTAATGAATATGAACACAAACTATTAAAATCTATTAATTTAAAAACAAAGTACTTTAAAAAAAATAAACAAATTGATGAAGACAACATTCCTAAAGAAAATTATTTTGAAGAAATAACAAAATACGTTATAGAAAACGACAGGTATGGAGATTTATATTTCTGTTATGAAACTAATAATTATTTCAGAACATTAAAAATAGGAGCACCATATAAAAATGGAGATGGCACTAAAAAACAAGTTGAAGATTGCCCTTGGCTTTTATTAAAATATAATAACGAATTTGATTTAATTAGTTCAGTAAAATTTCAACCATCGCATTACTCTATCTATTCTATGATTCTTCTAAAAAACAATAATTTTATTGTACCTTATTTAATAAATAAAAATGAAAATGAGACAAAATTTGCTGTTTTTAATTTTGATTAGTTATGTGTTTACCTCGTGTGAACCAAAGCACAAGCAAGTTAAAAGCATAAATGAAAATTTTAATAGATATATTAATGAAACTTTTCCAAATGTAAAATTTAAAGATACCGCAATTTTTTTACTTATTCCAGATCGATATTGTAAAGCCTGCCAAACTCAAGTTTCCAGTTTATTAAGAAAATTAGAAAAAAGTGATAATTTTTATATAATAGCTAGTCAAAATAATTTAATAACTGATTCTTTTGAAATGGAAGTAATATTAGACAAAACAAAAAAATTTGAAAAATTAGATTTAGGGGTTAATAGTGCTGCTATAGTATTTAGATTAAATGATAAAATTAAATATATCTCAGAAATAAACGATTTCAATTTACCAAAAATTGACCAAAATATAATTATTTATTCTAAAAATAAAAAATAAATATGAAAATTGGTGCGCTTGACTTTTAACTTTGTAGTCAAAAGTTATTTTTTATTTTTGACACTTCAACGTTTAGTTCATAATTTGGTAAGTACTTGTACTTTCATGGATGAGTTATTGAAAGAACCCTACGTACAATATCTACTAAGAGATTAGGTCAACTTTCAGAGAAGGTAGAAGAGCTGACAAAAGAATTGTCGGAGGCGAAGGATCAAATAAGTACATATAATTATATTACCTTAGCGCTTCGTATTTAAAACACTTTTCTTTATGGCATTACGGTATGCTGCCATCCTGTTTTTTGGTATTTCATTGCTCGCAGTTTTTTTGGGTCAAAAGCCTTTAGGACTTGACGGGCATGTTACAGAACTGTCAAAAGAAATCAATTACATTCTGGAAAGGGACTCATCCATTGTGATGAAGTATTTTGGTAGTGAAAATGACAAACAAATCTTGTCCACACTGTCCAATTCACCATTTTACTTAGAGGTCTATAGACAGGACAGTATAGTTTTCTGGAATGATAATACTTTCATTTCTGAAAACCCTCAGACTGAATTTAAACAAATAACAAGATGGGGCGATAGCTTGAATTATGCTACTGTAAGCCTCAATTTGAATCAAATAGATTATCATAACAAGATATTTAACAAATGGAAGTTTTATAATTTAAACTCAAAGCCGGATTCTGAAGAGATACAAATAAGAAATTCAGTGGTGGTTGCAGACTTTGTCGACGGTGCCAGCATTCAGAATTATTGGAAAAAAATGGCCTGGATAGCACTTTTTGGTGGCATTGTATTAATTTCTATTATCCTGCTATTACAAATCCAGTCAAAGATTTCCACGTCCATCAGATCTGCAAAGTACCCATCGATCTTATTAATACTGATATTGTTAGTTTTTGGGCTATTACATGTTTTGCCGGTATTTTACAATTATTTCGCAGGAAATATGGATGTATCTTCGGGAGTACATGCCGGCATCAACATATATCAGATGATAGCCGGCTTATGGGTATTTGGTTTACTGATTTATCTGAGTGTGATGATTTTTCGACATACGACATGGTTCACAACCAAAACTACCCTTGGGGCTTGGCTGATAGGATTTTATACATTTTTTATATTCGGAACCAGTGTTTATGTGGTCGAAAAATGGGTGTTGAATTCCGATGTCAACCTTGAAATAGAATCACTTCTGCAATTCAATTACCTTAGTTTTTTAGTGATCATCTCACTATTAGCACTGATGATGATGACATTCCAAAGCACTCAGCTGATGTTTGAATGGATGCATCAGCAGGAGTTGAGAGGTTATTATAAAGCAGGCATATTAGTGACAGGATGGCTTGGTGCTTATATCTTGCTAAGAATGGCAGGATGGCTCAATGTGCCAGCTTTATTATTCTTTGTGTTTATCGCGTCTTACACGCTTATAATGGATGCCTATACTGAAAAGACTGAAAAGAAGATCACCTACCTTATTTGGTGGATGATGATGTTTTCAGGATTTTTGGCTGTTACTCTGTTTTATTTTAGTTTAAACAAAGATGTACAAATGCGCAACCGTTTTATGGCAGCGTATTACAGTGATTTTGACCCTGAATTAGTGACTTCATTAGAGATGCTCAATGACAGTTTGGTGGCAGATGATGTGTTTACAAAAATTGCCTCGATGGATCCCAATACCATGCTTGACAATAAGGATTTGAGTGAGTACATTGGACAACATGCTGATCGTTCAATTGAAATTTCTACGGAACTATTTAACAAACAGCGAGGTACCACTCTTTTTTCCAATCATTTTTCAGACTACTACAAACTCAATGAATCTTATCTTCATTCCAGAGCGGTAGGTAAAAATATCTACCATCACCCTTTTGAAAACAATTATTATTCAAGATTTGAAATTGCCGGGTCTGCATCAGGTGCAACTTCCTGGTACTTGTTTATCATCTACAAAGTCGGAAAATCAACTTCGATTCATGACCAAAATTATAAAGATTTCGGATATGCTGTTTTCCATCATGATCAGCTTATAGAAAAAAGAGAAAATGCACAACCGTCTCCTGATTTCCAACTATTGGGTAGGCAGATGGAAAACAATATTGAAAAAGGGTATTCCTACGTAGTGTCAAAGCCATCAGACCATTATCGTATAGTATCGTGGAAAAAGGTGTCCGGTTTGATTAAGCCTATTTCATTATTCTCGTTTATCTTTACTTTGATCGGTCTTATAGTAATCCTTTTCACCTGGATAAATACTAAATATGATTTTCTTCCGGAAAATCTAGGCGTAAAATTTGGATCACGCTCATCACTAAAGACGAAAATACAGTTTGCTATCATCCTTTTGATAGTGGTATCATTTCTTATCATCGGAGTCATCACTGCCTTATATTTCAAAAATCTGATTGTCGCAAACCAAAAGTCAAAAAATATTCAGGAAACAGAATCAATCATCAATAACATTAATACATATATCCAAAACATTGATGAAGACGGTTATGGTCTCAATTATCTGAACAGCAAGCTGAAAGATCTCTCTTACATTCACAATAAAGCTCTGAGTCTATATGACCAAACCGGAAAGCTGGTGGGGGCCACATCTGATGATAATATTCATTTGCGTATTTCATACAATATCTGGTCCGGCACTGATGCTGATCAACCTGAAGATCATGAATTTATACCGCTTTTTATGGGTGAAAACAAAGTGACACGTAAGATTCCATTTGCATTTATTGATATAGATCATCAATCATACAATTCATCATCCAATATATTGGATTTTCTCAGTACCATTTTAAATGCTTATATATTTTTATTTTTAATTGCCGGAGCTATAGCAATCACTATAGCCAATTCTATCACACAACCATTGAACATTCTTGCTGAAAAGCTCAAAAAATTCAAGTTAGGAAAAACCAATGAACTTCTTGAGTGGAATTCAAATGATGAAATCGGGGCTTTGATTCATGACTATAACAACCTCACGCTGGAAGTAGAAAAAAGCGCAGGATTGCTCGCTAAAACTGAGAGAGATATAGCCTGGAGAGAGATGGCAAAACAAGTAGCTCATGAAATCAAAAATCCGCTCACTCCTATGAAACTTAATATCCAGTACCTTGAAAAAACAGCAAAAGACTACCCGGATCGCGCCCATGAGATGATACCACGAGTTTCATCAGTGCTCATCGAACAAATAGACAATCTGAGCCAGATAGCCAATGAGTTTTCAAACTTTGCAGCTATGCCACAGGCATCAAATGAAAAATTTATACTCAACGAAGTGGTAGAAACTATACATGATCTTTTCAGAAAACGAGATGATATGGATATCAATATGATCGAACCGATAGATGATTTGTATATTTTTGCAGATAAAAACCATCTGGTCCGGATACTCAACAATCTGTTGAAAAATGCCATACAGGCCATACCTGAAAACAGAAGAGGAAAAATAGAAATAGAGCTCAGCAGAAAAGAAAATCAAGCTATCATACGGATATCAGACAATGGTACCGGCATACCTGACTATATGAAAGACAAAGTCTTTACACCCAACTTTACTACCAAGAGCTCAGGTACAGGTCTTGGTCTGGCCATCTCAGCCAATATGATAGACTCATTTAACGGCAAAATTTATTTTGAAACACAGATAGGAAAAGGAACTGATTTTTATGTCTCTATACCGTTGATGCGAACAGACGATCCTTCCAAAGATGAAACTAGAGTGGCTTTGGAGGATTGATGATGTGTATTTCTAATCAATACCAACTTAGTAAATAGGTAAAAACTTATTGCGAAGATATAGTGACTTTGGTAGTATAAATTAGTCTAATATTTGATTTTATTCTAATAATATCTTTATTTTTGCACCAAAATACATCAAAATCAAATTGCACCAAAAACCATTTGAAGAAAAAACTGATTTTGAAATTATCTTCAAAGAATATTTCAACCCGCTTGTCAATTTTGTAAACAAGTATCTTGAAAATTATGAAAATAGTCGTGAAGTAGTACAAAGTACTTTTGTCAAAATATGGCAATACAAGAATCAAATAGAAATAAAAACATCTGTTAAAGCGTATTTATATCAAATGACAAAAAATACAATGATTGATTTCATCAGAAGTAATAAGTCTATGGTATCGGCATCATTGGTAGAGAATGAAATGTTACTTTTGCAGGACACTACTGTTGAACATTTGGATCCATATATTGTTAGGCAGGCTTTCGAATTAGCAATGATTGATTTGAAAGATAAACCACGGGAGATATTCCGACTGAATAAATTTGAAGGCTTGACATACGAAGAAATCGCAGACTATCTGAACGTCTCTAAAAGAAGTGTGGAAGATAATGTTGCGAAGGTTTCAAATCATCTGAAAGAAAAGTTAAAGAATCATTCATATTTTTTTGAATAAAAATGTGTTATTGTAAAAAATCAGCGTCATAAGCATATATTAAGTAAAAATTGAATAAATTAGATTCCATATTGAAACAAAACAAAGATATCAAAGACTTTATAGTTTTTGATACTGATGCTGAGTGGAATCAATTGATGCACCAGGTGGAAGAACATCATTTTCCTGAAAAAAAAAGTAAAATTACATTCATTAATTTCATTCAATCTATTGCAGCTTCCCTAGTAGTTGTATTACTTTTTGAGCTGGCTTTTAAGGAGCCTGAGCCATCAAGAAGTGTATTGTTTGCAAAGGAAAACCAAAATATCACATTGACTGATGGTAGCATCATATCATTGATGGCGGGTACAAATTTGGACTATCCCCTCCACTTCAGAGGTCAAAATGTCAGAAAAATAATCTTTGAAGGAAGTGCAACATTTGATGTTAAGAAAAGTATTTTGCCGTTTGTCATATATACTAAAGACTTGAAAACAGAAGTATTGGGTACTAAATTTATTATCTCACAAAAATCCGGCACTTCATATATAGAGACATTGGAAGGTATGGTCAAGGTTTCAGAAATTAAAAACCCTGATAAATCTGTTATCCTCAATAAAGGTGATAAATTTAAATATGCTGGTGGTTCTTTTATCGACCTTAACTACGTAGAGCAGGTACAGAAAGACTCCATCGTCACGGAGAAAAAGCTTCCAAAACCTGCCCAAAAACCAGTTGTAGTAAAAGCACCACGTGTTGAACAAGCTTCTGAACCACTAAAACCAGTAGGTTCTGTATATAAGTTAGGTTCGGTATTGAAAGACTATCTGGTCAAACAGAATAAAAAACTGATCAAAATCGACAAAAAATTCAAATTCAATCCTGAGCAAATAGTCAGAATAAATCTCAGCGGTGACTTTAATGAAATCATCAAATCTCTCAAATCTCAGGGAATCATAGATACAAAACCTGGTGATTGCCCTGATTGTATCATCATCGTTGCTCCCGGTTCAGGGAATTAAAACCATCATGAGTAACTTGAAAGATTGAATTACTCAACACTCAATTATTGGGTGTATTTCATTTTTTCGTCTCACATTTAAAATCATCAATTTTTTTTTGCGATTCAGGCAAGATGCCTTAAAATATTGCATCGTAGTTAAAAGCTACGACGAACAAACGAAACTTGATAAGAATTCGAGCACAGTGCGAAAAAATGAAATGCACCTCATTTTATTTTTCTTTCAACTCTAGCCCCAACTCCTTCAACTGATCCTGATGTACCGGTGAAGGTGCATCTATCATCATATCACGGCCCTGATTATTTTTTGGGAAAGCTATAAAATCTCTGATAGAAGATTGTCCATTCATCACCGCACAAAGTCGATCAAATCCGAATGCAAGCCCTCCGTGTGGTGGTGCACCATACTCAAAAGCACCAAGCAAAAATCCGAACTGTGCTTCCGCTTCTTCTTTACTGAAACCCAGAAGATCAAAATTTTTGGATTGCAGGGTTCGGTCATGGATTCTGATACTACCTCCACCTATCTCAGCACCATTGATGACCATATCATAAGCATCAGCCTTCAGGCTTTTCATCGTCTCATGATCCCCATGGAGCATACGCGGAATATCTTCTTTTTTGGGAGATGTAAATGGATGATGCATCGCATGGAATCTTCCTGACTCCTCGTCCCACTCAAGTAGTGGAAAATCCAGCACCCAAAGTGGTTTGAAATCGCCGGGTTTTGCCAGTTCCAGCCTTCTACCCAACTCTAACCTTAATTCACTGAGTTGTTTTCTGGTTTTTTCCGTTTCACCACTCAGGATCATGATCACATCACCTTTTTCAGCATTGAATCTTTGAGCCCAACTGTTCAACTCACTATCAGTATAAAATTTGCCAATTGTGGACTTGATACTTCCATCTTCCTGATACTTGATATATACCAAACCTTTGGCACCGATTTGAGGTCTTTGCAACCATTCGGTAAGGTCTTTCATATCTTTATTGGAGTATTTTTCTGCTATATCCTTGACACAAATGCCCACAACCAATTCTGCTTCATCAAAAACGCTGAATCCTTTTCCTTTGACAACATCATTCAACGCTACAAATTGCATATCATATCTGAGATCAGGTTTGTCCGAACCATAAAGTCTCAAAGCATCATCATAAGTCATCCTGGGGAAATCTCCGAGTTCAATGCTCAGTGTCTGTCTGAACAGGTGCCTCGTCAAGCCTTCAAAAGTATTGAGAATATCTTCGATATGTACATATGACATCTCACAATCTATCTGGGTAAATTCCGGCTGCCTGTCTGCTCTCAGATCTTCATCTCTGAAACACTTGACTATCTGAAAATATTTATCCAAACCGGCTACCATCAATATCTGCTTGAAGGTCTGGGGAGACTGTGGTAATGCATAAAACTGACCCTGATTCAGCCTGCTGGGTACTACGAAATCTCTGGCACCTTCAGGTGTGCTCTTAATAAGAAATGGCGTCTCTACTTCTAAAAATCCCTGACTGTCCAGATATTTTCTGGTTTCGAGTGCCAGCCTTGACCTGAATATGATATTGGATTGTATCGGAGATCTTCGCAGATCAAGGTATCTGTACTTCATTCTGATATCATCTCCACCATCAGTCTCATCTTCAATTGTAAAAGGTGGTACTTTGGATTCATTGAGGATATTCAGTTCTCTCACTTCTATTTCAACATCACCGGTGGCACGGTTAGCGTTTTTGCTGGATCTTTCACGTACTATACCTATCGCCTGAATGACATATTCCCGGGCCAATCTTCTGGCTTGAGTACACAAATCTGCGTTTTCATCCATGTTGAATACCAGTTGTGTCACTCCGTACCTGTCTCGTACATCCACAAACGTAAGACCGCCTAAGTCTCTGCCTTTTTGCACCCAACCTGCGATGGTGACACTTTTTCCTATATCTGCTATCCTTAGTTCGCCGCAATTGTTACTTCTGTACATATTATTCTTAGTTAATTGTTATCAAATGTTTGGCATATTGGTTTGTAATCTTGTAACTCTTTAAATGAGGTCATTTTGTATTGTTTCATTGCTCATAAGCGACTTTCCAACATTAAAAAATTTAGCACACAAAGGTACGATTATAAGTGTTGATTGGCAAATGATAGATATTTTTTTGTTGGTTTATGTCACAATTCATGTTACCGAGACTAAATCCTAATTCCACTTTGTCAGATTTACATCTTCTATCATTTTCTACCAATCGAAGAAGTTTCAGAGATATTATTTACGCCCTTTCATGCTTGCCTGCCCAATCCAAAGCAGGGACCGTTTGTCCGAATCGCTCACCAGTCCTCCTTTGTCGGCTGAGTGGTCGAATGGCCTTTTTTGACTGAGGGACGTCCCGAAGGGCGATCCTTAAGCAAAAATTTAAATTTTACTTTTAAAACCTGATAACCTATCTGAAGAATTTCCCGATAATTCCTAAGTTGACAAAGTACAACTAATTACCCCTAAAATATTCAGGGTACTTTTTTATGCCTTCATAAAAGAAAAATACTTCTCCTTTGATGCCATGCCTTCTGTTGGCCTGAACCATACTATCGAGCATACCTACTGAAGGGTTGTAAGCATCAACCTGTAGCAAAATTCCGGGATACAACTTTGACTTGTCTCCTGGCGAAATCTGGGTATTTACTATTTTGTCCAGTTCATGCTGGTATCGGTCTATATTATATCTGTATACCTGTGGCATGATGAAATCTACGATGCCCATATTGACCCAGGTTGGCCAGTCCTGCAGATACTCAGCTTCGCACCATGGATAAATACTTGGTGCCATGGATATGGTGATATCTGGTTTTACTTTTCTGACTTCACTAGTGAGTTTTATAAGGTATTCATTCAGCTTACCTGATCTCCATTTTACCCATTCATAATCCTTTTCATTTTGAGGTGGATCCACACCACCGTTTTCAGAATTGTACATGTCGACAGTGTATGCATCATAGCCACCGGAAGATGGCAAAGCCGGTAGTCTGTCATCTCCCTGTATGCCATCGATATCATAGTTGGTCACTACTTCTGTAACCAAAGAGGTGATAAATGACTGTACTTCAGGATGAAAGGCGTTCATCCATTGAAAGTTGTTTTTAGAAACAAGTTTGCCATTTTTATCGAGTGAAGCCCAGTGTGGTTTGGTCTTAATGATCGGACCACCATCATCTTTTTTGTACGAACAGGAGAAGCCAAACTCAAACCAGGCATGGACTTTGATGTTTTTCCTGTGGGCGGCATCTATCAATTCCTTTAATGGATCTCTTCCTTTTAATTCCGGTTGAATTTCCACACCGATTAGATTTTTCATCACTTTACTTGGGTATGTAGTAGTGGCATCATTCCATGTGACTACAAATATGTGATTGAATCCCAGGCTGTCACATAATTGCACTGCCTTTTCAATATTACTTTTGCTAAAAAGAACATCACTGGCTATATTGGTAAGCCACACACCTTTGATCGGTTCTGAATTATTTTTGCTGTTTAAATGATTCATTTCTTTAGGAGTCTGATAGCATCCTATTGCCAGTAATCCAATAAGAAGAAAAAAAAGACAAACCATATTCATTAATGATCGTTTCATATGGTACATTTTAAAGACTTCACAAAATATGAAGATATACCGGAAAATAAAAATTTTTAAAAAAATAATATAAAATATACCGTGTGCGTGCACATAATCATTATATTTGTCCCAAATAACTTTTTATTGAAGATATGAATCACACAGCATCAACATTTACAGAATTTGCCACCGGACTGAAGTATCAATTAAAAACCTTTGAAAAAATTCCTATCAAACTTTGGGATTCACCTGATGAAGGTGCTGTTCAAATCGCAAGATATATTGCCCTTTGTATCAGACAAAAGCAGCAGGAAAACGAGAATTTAGTTTTAGGTCTTGCCACCGGTTCTTCACCAATCAAAATTTATAATGAATTAGTAAGACTTCACAGAGAAGAAGGACTTTCATTCTACAATGTCATCACCTTCAATCTGGATGAATACTACCCTATGAAGCCGGATGCCAATCAGTCCTATGTCAAATTTATGAATGAATATCTTTTCAACCATATTGATATAAAACCTTCAAACATCCACATACCCAATGGTGATCTGCCTATAGAGTATGTCGAAAACTTTTGTGCTGAGTACGAAAAAAAGATAGAATCCCTGGGTGGTCTGGATATTCAGATTCTGGGTATAGGCAGGACCGGACACATCGGATTCAACGAGCCGGGTTCGTGGCTTTCATCCAAAACGCGACTTGTCAAATTGGATCATCTTACCAGAGTAGATGCTGTCAAAGACTTCGGTAAAGAAGAAAATGTACCTTACAGGGCCATCACGATGGGTATCAGTACCATCCTCAAGGCCAAACAAATTTTCATCATGGCCTGGGGTAGCCATAAAGCACATATTGTACAGCAAGCTATCGAGGGCGATATCACAGAAATGATACCTGCTACCTACCTTCAGAATCATAATAATGTAAAATTTTATCTTGACGCCGCCGCTGCCGCTGAACTGACCAAAGTTAAGACTCCATGGCTGGCAGGTATTTGTAACTGGGATGATAAGCTCATTGCCAAAGCAGTGATCTGGCTTTCATTAAAGCTTAAAAAACCATTGCTGAAACTGACAGACGAAGACTATATCAATAACGGATTGTCAGAACTGATAGCAGAATACAATTCAACATACACGCTGAATATCAACATTTTTAACAAGTTGCAACATACCATCACAGGATGGCCCGGCGGCAAACCACATGCAGATGACAGCAACAGACCTGAAAGAGCCAATCCTGCGAAAAAAAGAGTCATCATCTTCAGTCCTCATCCTGATGATGATGTGATATCCATGGGAGGTACATTTATGAGACTTGTAGAGCAAGGCCATGAAGTTCATGTCGCATATCAGGTATCCGGAAACATAGCAGTGCATGATGTGGATGCGTGGAGATATGCAGAATTTATCGGTGATTTTGCAAAAGCTATAGGTGTCGACAATCCTGAGTTATTTAAAATCGTTCAAAAAATTTCAAAATTTCTTGACAAAAAGGACCCAAATGAATCTGATATTAAGGAACTAAGGATACTGAAAGGTATTATAAGGAGAGAAGAAGCCAGAAGTGGTGCCATTTTCTGTGGATTGCCGGAGAAAAATATTCATTTTCTTGACATGCCTTTTTATGAAACCGGCGGTGTGAGAAAAAATAAACTGGGTGAGGATGACTTTGAAATTATTGTTAATCTGCTCAATGAAGTAAAACCTCATCAGGTATACGCAGCCGGGGACCTTGCAGATCCGCATGGTACACACAGAGTATGCCTTGATGCTATTTTTGAAGGCTTTGAACGCACACGCGACCAGAAATGGTGGAAGGACTGTTACCTATGGTTATACAGAGGAGCATGGCACGAATGGCCCATCGACGAAATCGAAATGGCAGTCCCTATAAGTCCTGCAGAATTGATGCGCAAAAGAAAGGCTATCTTTATGCATCAGTCTCAGAAAGATCATCCGGTGTTTCCGGGAGAGGATACCCGTGAATTCTGGCAAAGAGCAGAAGACAGAAACAAAGAAACAGCGCATCTGTACAACGTATTGGGACTTGCAGAATATGAGGCGATGGAAGCATTTGTCCGATGGAAATTTTAATACAATGTCGTTTAGTTAAAGTATTTTTACTTGTTTTTACCCATCCTAAATCCTTCCCTTAAAAAGGAAGGACTTCATAATATGGCCTTGTCTAAACGACATTGAGTTTTAATATGTCTTAATCACGATTTTTTAATCTTTATTCATTTATGAAATCATTTAGTAATTCTATTTTCTTATTATTTGCTGTTTTTTCATTGATCAATGGAAAAATGTATAGCCAAATGAATAATTTATCCGGAGTAATACCAGCTCCCAACTCTGTCATCAATATTGGTAAAAATTCCGGTTTGAAGGAAATCAAGCTTTACATACCGGAAGAAGCCAAAAGTGCTTACTTTGACCACTTGTTCAAAGACTTGAAAATGGTAAGCTGGCAAAATGAAAAAAATGCCAATGCTATAGGCGCCATTGACAAAAGAATGACTGCAGAAGGGTATAAGATGTTGATCGAAAAAGATAAAATTTCCATCAGGGCAGGTAGTAAGACAGGATTGCAACATGCATTAGTAAGTCTGGCACAAATGCTTATCCACAAGGGTTTGCCACTACCGCAGACAAATATCGAAGACAAACCTGCATTCATGTATCGTGGTCTTCATCTGGACGTAGGCAGACATTTTTATAAAGCTGATGATATTAAAAAGTTTATTGACTACATGGCCTATTATAAGTACAATCAATTCCATTGGCACCTTACCGAAGATCAAGGTTGGCGCATCGAAATCAAAAAATATCCAAAGCTTCAGGAGATCGGAGCTTACAGAAAGGAAACCGTGATAGGTCAAAATACAGGTCAATATGATGGAAAAAGATATGGCGGATATTATACTCAGGAAGAAGTAAAAGATATCGTACGATATGCCATGGATAGAAATATCAATGTTATACCTGAAATCGAAATGCCGGGTCATTCATTGGCAGCATTGGCATCATATCCTGAATTGGGTTGTGAAAACAAAAAGTATGAAGTAGCTACCAAATGGGGTGTTTTTGATGATGTGTATTGTCCTACAGAAAAAACTTTTCAATTCCTTCAGGATGTTCTTGATGAAGTGATGGTATTGTTTCCATCAAAATATATACACATCGGAGGTGATGAATGCCCGAAGGAAGCTTGGAAAAAAAGTGCTTTCTGTCAGGAACTGATCAAAAGAGAAAATCTGAAAGATGAACACGAACTCCAAAGTTATTTTATACAACGAATGGAGAAATACATCAACTCCAAAGGTCGTCAGATCATAGGATGGGATGAAATTTTGGAAGGTGGATTAGCTCCCAATGCTACAGTAATGTCCTGGAGAGGTACTGAAGGCGGAATCGAAGCTGCCAGACAAAATCATGATGTGGTAATGACTCCGGGAAGCCATTGTTATTTTGATCATTATCAATCTTTATCTTCTGATGAGCCTTTGGCTATAGGAGGATACACCAATGTGGAAAAAGTCTATCACTGGCAACCTATACCCAAAGAACTGGAAGCAGAAAAAAGAAAATACATTTTGGGTGGGCAGGCTAATGTATGGACGGAATACATCAAAGATTTTCCATATGTTGAGTACATGACTTATGCACGGGGTCTTGCAATGTCTGAAGCCCTTTGGTCAAAAGAAAGAGACTTCAAAACATTTCTCACAAGATATGAAATCCACAATGACTACTGGAAATCCAAAGGTGCCAATATAGCCAATCACATGTATGAATTGACTCCCAAGGTATGGAAAAATAAAAACGGAAATATCAATGTCAGCTTTCTGTTACCGAGAGGAGCCAACATCCTGTATTCCATTGATGGTCAATCGGAAAAACCATTCAAGGCAAGTCAGATATTTGAACTGAAAACATCCGGAAGGCACTCTTTTACTGCGGCAAAGGGAGATAAAAAGGGCAACCCCTTACATTTTGAACTTGATTTTCATAAAGCTACAAAAGCTGCTATTACCATTGATCCAGCGCCATCACCTAAATACAACAGTGGAGGCAATGCAGGAATCATCAATGGCATCAAAGGAAGCAACAATAAATTCAAAGATGACGAGTGGCTTGGATTTGATAAAACCGACGCTACGATTGCCCTTGATTTTAAAATGACAACCGATATCAATACTATTAATTGCCGTTTTTACAGAAGTGAAGGATCATGGATATTTTTGCCATCTGCCCTTATCGCAGAAACATCTGATGACGGAAAAACTTATAAAAAGATCGGCGAAATAACACAATTCAACAGCAAGGAAAACATTTCAGAAGTTGAAATAAAGACCAATGGAATATCTTCCAGATATATCAGACTTACAGTAAAAAATTTCGGAACACTTCCTGCTGATCACCCGGGTGCCGGCAAAAAAGGATGGTTATTTATCGATGAGATTACTGTAAAATAGAATAATTTGAACAACCGAACAATCTGAACAACCGAATGATTTGAATGATTTGAACGATCCGAATGATCTGAAAAGCCGAATAATGAGTGATTATAAGTTAGGGTCGTCTCAAGCTTAGCTTGACAAGCTCTTTAGGGAATGAGGGTTGAGAGTGGATAAACGAACAGAATTTTAAAAACCAAAGACCATTTGGCCAAAACATAATAAAAACAAATACAATCTAAATGTCAGATACAAAAACAAAAAGATCTCCGATGACCTGGGTTACTACGGCATATTTTGCTCAGGGCCTGCCTTTTGTGGCTATAGCAGCTGCATCCGCATTGATGTTTAAGAATATGGGTATTTCAGATACTCAAATAGCATTCTGGACATCTTTGATCATGCTCCCCTGGACGTTGAAGCCACTTTGGGGACCATTTATGGAAATCTATAAAACAAAGAAATTTTTTGTCATCCTGACTCAGCTTACTATAGGGGTGATGTTTGGTTTGGTGGCTTTTTCATTGTCATTGCCCGATTTTTTTGTGTATAGCATCGCATTGCTGGCTATTATTGCCTTTGGTGGTGCTACCCACGATATGGCTGTAGACGGAGTATATCTCAATGTGTTGTCACCTAAGCAACAGGCTATGTATATCGGATGGCAAGGTGCTGCATACAATCTTGCCAAAGTTTTGTCAGGCGGTGCCTTGGTATATCTTGCCGGCCAGCTGGAAGAAAAACTTGGGGTTGTATCTGCATGGACGATTGTCATGTGTATATATGGTGCTATCATGATACTTGTGGGCTTGTATCACATCAAAATGCTGCCTTCAGATGCAGCAAAAACTGAGGTTGCCACATTGGATGAAGGGTTTGCCAGGCTTAAAGATGTCATTGCCACCTTTTTTCAGAAAAAATACATCTGGTTGGGTATTGTTTTTATCATCCTATATAGATTTGCAGAAGGGCAGGCAATCAAGATTGCACCGCTTTTCTTTAAAGCAGATAAGGCCGATGGTGGATTGGGATTGAGCACATCTGATATAGGTTTAGCTTATGGAGTTTTTGGAGCTGCAGCATACGTAGCCGGTTCACTTGCTGGCGGATATTTTGTGTCATCAAGAGGATTGAATACGAGGACGCTTTTGACCCTGTGCGCATTTTTCAACTTGCCATTTGCCATGTTTGCCTTGCTTGCCTACTTTGTACCGTCGAGTCTGGTCATCATCACCGGTGCTGTAGTGATTGAGTACTTTGGTTATGGATTCGGGTTTGTAGGTCTTACATTATTTATGATGCAACAGATAGCACCCGGCAATTACAAAATGGCGCACTATGCATTTGCTACAGGAATCATGAATCTGGGTGTCATGATACCATCGATGCTCAGTGGTTACTTAAGCGACTTAATGGGGTATAAAATGTTTTTTATCTGGGTATTGATAGCCACCATTCCAGCTTTCCTGGTTTGTTGGTTTATACCTCTGAAGCCCGTGGTAGCTGATGAAAATGAGTAATCAATTTTAAGAAACTTATGAAGAATTCATATCCTGAAGGTAAAAACCTGTCAGTAAAATATCACGTCATCACCAATGTTTATGATGGGAAAGAACAGTTTAAGGCTGAACTTACAATCA
The DNA here is from genome assembly GCA_016718205.1 of Saprospiraceae bacterium. Taxonomy (GTDB): domain Bacteria; phylum Bacteroidota; class Bacteroidia; order Chitinophagales; family Saprospiraceae; genus OLB9. The sequence goes on along the minus strand of JADKEB010000003.1, from coordinate 162,952 downwards.
GGAACAATAGTATACATACATTAAAAAAAGGCTGGTCAATTTATTTTAATAGTCTGAGAAAAATTCAGTCATCGTCGGTTTCAAAAGGTTTTCAAATCCAGCATATCAATGGTGACCTGTTCTGTTTGGAGCCCACAAAAGATTTTAGACCATTATTGCCTGGAAATGAAGTTGTTATATCCTATATAGCAGATTATTGGGCTATAAAAACTGTGGACAAGCCGTTAGGCTTTTATATCGTTTACAGAGATTCATCCGGAAATGAGTTGAATCCCGAAGCATTACCACCAGTCATAGTCGTACCTTTTACAAGAGATGAGCAAATGACCAGAAGCTGGATGGATGAATATCCTCAACCGGACAATGCATTTATTTATCATGAAAATGAAGGTTTAAAAAATATAAATAAAGATGTTTTATGTCCTGTGGTGCCAACACCATATTGGTACAAAAAAGAAAATGTTGGATTTTATGTAATTAATAAGGATACAAGATTGGCGTACCAATCGGCGTTGGTAGCAGAAGCCGGCCTTTTTATCGAAGATTGCAGAAAATGGTTTGGTATTCACATGATTGCCGTTGCTGGCAATAAGGGCAATATAAGATTGGAATTGGGCAAAGTAGAGCATCCATATCAAAAAAAAGAACAAGGCAATGAAGCCTATCAACTAATTATCAACGGAGAAGGTATCCATATCACAGGTGTACGGGGAGCTTCCATTTTTTACGGGATCCAGAGTTTATATATGATTATGTCTGCAGCAGCAGGAAATACAAAAAGCGGCGAGATAAAAATCCCATATACCACCATCATGGATGTACCTGTGTTTTCATACAGGGGTATGCACCTGGACGTGGCGAGAAATTTTCAACATCATCGGACGGTAAAAAAACTACTCAAGTACATGTCTATGTACAAACTCAATAAGTTTCATTTTCACTTGACAGATGACGAGGGCTGGAGACTTGAAATCGCTGGTTTACCGGAACTCACAGATATTGGTAGCAAAAGAGGCCACACTATAGATGAAACAACATGTTTACTACCATCATATGGTTCAGGATTTGACCCCAATGATCCGGACTCTCCGGGGAATGGATATTATACAAGAAGCGAATTTATAGACCTTTTACACTATGCCCACAGGCACCATATTGAGATAATACCTGCCATAGATTTCCCTGGCCATGCACGGGCTGCCATCAGAAGTATGGAAGTCAGATACCTGAACTACATGGCGCATGGATTGGAAGATAAGGCCAACGAATATTTGTTGACGGACTGGCATGATGCATCTGTCTATGAGTCCGTACAATTGTGGAGAAGAAATGTCATCAATATTGCCCTGCCTTCCACGTATACATTTATTGAGAAAGTCATTGATGAGATTCTGTCTATGTACCATGAAGCCGGTGTGAATATTACCACCCTACACATCGGTGGAGATGAAGTACCACATGGTGTCTGGGAAGGATCACCGATATGTCAGAAATTTCTTGAAACACATCCTGAGCTGCATGATATTTATGATATCTATGAGTATTTCCTCAAGGTCATCAATCAAATATTGACAGACAGAGGTTTGAATACTGGTGGATGGGAAGAAGTAGCATTCAGGCATCAAAATGGCGCAAAAACACCTAATCTTCAACTCGCTAACAGAGGCATCATACCATATTGCTGGAATACTGTCTGGGGAGACAAAGGAGAAGTTACACCTTATCTTTTGGCCAACTCCGGATATAATGTAGTGCTGTGCAATACGCCGAACCTTTATTTTGATTTTGCCTATGACAAACATCCGGAAGAAGAAGGATTTTACTGGGGTGGTATGAATGATACGAAGGATGTTTTAAGATTTTTACCGTTGGACCTGTATAAGAGTGCGGGGAGAAGCGGTATGGGCAGATTGATAGATCCTGATAAAGAGTATAAAAAAGCACCCAGGCTCAATAAAAAGAGTCAGGAAAACGTAATGGGAATCCAGGGACAGATATGGGGCGAAACGATGACCACACCTGAAAGAGTAGAATATATGGCTTTGCCAAGGATGCTTGCACTGGCTGAGAGGGCGTGGGCACAAGCTCCGGAGTGGAGTATAATATCAGACAAAACCGATAGAAATGATGCTTTTAATCTCGAATGGTCACTTTTTGCCAATAAAGTTGGCAAAGTCCAATTAGACCTTTTACACCGTTTTTTTGGTCATATAAAATTCAGAATACCTCCTCCCGGTATAATGATTAAAAACGATACACTATTTGCCAATACTTCATTGCCGGGTTTGACGATAAGATATACTACTGATGGAAGCAATCCCGACATCGAATCAGCCATTTATACAAAACCATTAAAAATTAATTTCACTGAAATAAAGTTGAGTGCCTTTTCACCATGTGGTAATTTTAGTCGTATCACCCTATGGCATCCAGAATATTGATATGTTTATTTAATTTTTGATATCGAACAGGCTGTACTATCCAAAATAGTCTATATATTTGTAGAACTAAAATTTTACATATCATGACAAAGTTGTACACTTTCCTTTTTTTGATTTGCTTCAGTAGTGTTTATAGCCAAAAGACTTTTTTAAGAGAGAACTTTAATTATCCCGCCGGAGCACTTTTGAATGCAAATGGATGGTATGCTCACAATGCCGGGACAACTAATCCCATTGCAGTATCTGGAGAGGGTCTTTCCTGGTCAAAATCATCTTACGTCGGTAGCGGCAAAGGTCGGGCAGCAGCAGTAGTCAATACAGGTTCAGATGAAAATCGTCCATTTGACAGTTGGGCTGATACCATGAGTGTGTACGCATCATTTTTAGTAAAAGCAGATACTGTAATAGTTAACTCCGGTCCATATTTTTTTCATTTTGTTCAATATAGCAGTCCTGCTGTACCTGTATTTACCGCCACCAATTCTTCTTTCAGAGGAAGAGTGTATGTATCGCCAGGTTCTGCAGCAAATAAAATGAAAATAGGTATCACTTTTGGAACAAGTACAGATGTTGCTGCTGATGGTGGGCAATCTGAAGATCTCAATATAGGCGAAACATATCTTGTTGTTGCCAAATACTCTTTTGTAACAGGTGCTGATAACGATCAGATAAGCTTATATCTTTTTAAAGATGGTGATAAGATAGATACAGAACCAACAAAAGCTACTTTGGGCCCATATGGTAAAGGTGGTGGAACTTCAGCCAATCCTGACATTTCAAGTATTCAGGGTGTGGCATTAAGACAATTTGCCGCTTCTCAAAAAATCACCATTGATGGCATTTATGTACGTAACCATTGGAATATGACTACAGAAGGTACCAGCAGTGCAAGTGATATTGTCAGGTCCTCACTGAATATTTTTCCGAATCCCACATCTGACAGGTTGATCAATATTTCCAATCCTGAAAATGCACCTGTAAAGGTCTGTGTGTATGACATAGCCGGAAGAATAGTATTGGACCAGAGAGTGGAAAATAATCAAATAGATTTGTCCCATTGTCTGAATGGAATGTACATAGTGCAACTCACACAAAGCAATGAAACGGTAAGTAAAAAACTGGTATTGCATTGAGAAGGTCAATCATCATTATTTACTTACTGACTATTACTGTAATTATGAATAGTCAGTCAAAAAACTTTATTGATCTACCCCATATTGAAGTGAGTGGTTATGCAGATACATTTGTCACACCTGACATGATTTTTATAAAAATCTCTCTTTCAGAAAAGGATACAAAAGGTAAAATGTCACTTGATGAGCTAGAAAAAAGAATGGTACTGTCTTTACAGTCTTTAGAAATTGATGTGGAGAAAAATTTAAAAATTTCTGACATTCTGAGCAATTACAGAACTCACCTTCTTAAGAAAAAAGATATTATCCTTACGAAAGAATATATACTGAAAGTCAAAAATGCAGAGACAGCAAGTAAGGTTTTTATCCTGCTTGAAGATTTAGATATTTCAAATACTTCAGTGTATAAACTTGACTATTCCGAAATTGACAATATCAAAAACTTATGCAGAACAAAGGCTGTCATTGATGCACATAAGAAAGCAATAGCACTGACATCGCCACTTTCACAATCTATTGGTAATGCAATATTTATCTCAGATTTAGATATCATTCCTATGAATCCATTTGAAGGTGTGGTTGCAGGTATTAATGTCCAAAACTATCGGCCTAGAGAAGCAAGTAAAGTGGAAGTTCCAAAAATTGAATTTGAAAAAATTAAAGTCAGTTCTGATGTAAGGGTTACTTTTGTACTCAAGTAGTTCAATATTTTTTTTAAAGGATTTTATTTTGTGTATTTCGGCTTTCTAAATTCGTAGTTTAGACTAATCAAGCGTATCTTTGATGATATTTTTGTTACCCGAATATCATGAAGATACATCATTTTACATTTCCCAGTTTACTGGTCACTTTTTTGTTTCATCAACAAATTTTTGCCCAACAAACCGTTATTCCTTCATATCAACCTCGATCCTACACTTGCACCTATCTTGGTACAGGCAAATCCATCAATATAGATGGCGACATTACTGAGTCTGCATGGCAGGATGCACCATGGACTGACTTATTTACTGATATTGAAGGATCTAAAAAACCCAAACCTTACCTTGATACCAGAGCAAAGATGCTGTGGGATGATGAGTATTTCTATATTGCTGCTGAAATGCAGGAGACGCATATCTGGGCTACATTTGACAAGCAAGATATGGTCATATTTCAGGAAAACAATATTGAAATCTTTATCGATCCCGATGGAGACACACATCATTATATGGAATTGGAGATCAATGCTATCGGTACCATCTGGGATTTGATATTAACAAAACCTTACAGCTTGTTTGGTAGCCCAATCAGTGCCTATGACATCAAAGGGCTTAAAAAAGGGGTAAAACTCTACGGCACCAATAATAATGCATCAGATAAGGACGAAAAATGGACCATCGAGCTGGCTATCCCATGGACTGCCATTAGTGAAATAAACCATAAAAAGGGCAAACCCAACGAAGGTGAATTCTGGAAGGTCAATTTTTCAAGGGTGCAGTGGGATAGAGACATCAAAAGTGGAAAATACATCAAACAAAAAGATGCTGCGACCCAAAAAGATAAACCCGAAAACAATTGGGTCTGGTCACCTCAAGGTGTGATATCAATGCACAATCCTGAGACATGGGGATTGGTTGTCTTCGCAAAATCGCCCAATGAAAAACTGATCAAATCTGTACTTGAGGTAGATAATATCAAATCACAGCTTAGAAAAATCTTCCTCCACCAGCAGACATTTTATGCGAAACATGGCATATATACCACGACCCTTCCTGGAGACCTGAAACAGACGGATTTTGAAATCAGGGTACTGGGAGATACATTTACAGCGAAGTACTGCAAAAGCCGGATTTGCTACTACATCAGAGAAGATGGCAGAGTTTGGGAAAAAAAGCCATAATTGTGATGGAATTAAGAAATTATAGCCATCAAATCTTTGATCATTGAGACATCCATTTGCTTTTGTTGGTCTCGGAATATTGTTTGCAGCACTATGGTCCTCTGCTTCAGTAGCAGCCAAAATCGGAGTAACAGTCATGCAACCCTTAGTTTTGTTTCAATTCAGGTTTTTCCTTGCAGCATTTATTTTATTGCTTTACTCCAGGATATTTGAACCATGGCGCCTGCCGGATAAAAAAGAATGGATACAACTCGCCATCTTTGGTTTTTTTAATATCACTTTGTACTTGAGCTTATTTGTACTCGCAATAAATGAAGTTGCAGCCGGGGTAGGGAGCCTGTCCACATCTATGAGTCCATTGATGATGGCAGTCCTCGGTGGTTTGTTTTATAACAAGAAGACTAATAAAACCCAGATCCTGGGCTTGGTGTTAGGTATTGCCGGAGTTTGGGTAGCTGTCATACCGCTATTGGGAGATAATCTGGCCACCATCAAAGGCATCACATTTCTATTTATCAGCATCATGAGTTATAGTTGGGCAGCATTGTATTATTCAGACAAAACCTGGACATTGTCCAGATATGCCATCAATGGCTGGCAGGTATTGTTCGGAGCGATATTTTTATTGCCATTCACCATGTTTTCGTCAGATGGCAACGTAACTCTTTCATTGACGGCCATGTTTTCTATATTGTGGTTGGTGATACCTGTATCTATCATCTCCGTGAACTTATGGCTGCGGATGTTGAAAATTGATCCTGTAAGGGCTTCTTTTTTTCTCTTTTTAAGCCCTATCTTTGGGTTTATCTTTGCAACAAGTATACTTGGAGAGCCATTTACCTTATTTACCTTAGGCGGACTGGTCCTGGTACTTTGCGGATTGTATTTGGGTCAGAAGTAGGAGTTGAATAAAAATATGGTCAAAATAAAATATATGACAAATGGACAAAAGAACATTTATTAAAAATACAGCGCTTGCTACAGCCGGCATAATGCTCGGCAATCAGCTGACATCTTGCAAAATCCCGCAAAGTCCGCCAAAAAAGCATAAAAACTGGGTTTGGGCACATCCTCATGTCAACTGGTCTGCCGATACATGGAAAATGAAAGTGGATAAGGCCTTAGATGCCGGTATCAATGCCATGCTGGTTGAAGTGTACAATGGTACGAATACTTTTTATGAAGGTGGACAACTTCCCATGGTGGCCAATGTACTGGAAAAAATCATCCCGATATGTCAGACCTCCGGCATGGAGTTGCACGCATGGATGTGGACTATGCCTTGCAATGCTCCGCAAATCGTCGAAAAACACCCGGAATGGTATGCATACAATGGATTAGGTCAGCCGGCACACACCCATCCTGCATATGTGTCATACTATAAGTTTTTGTGCCCTTGCCATCCCGGTGCTCAGGAGTTTATCACAGGAAATGTCACTGCACTGTCCAAAATATCCGAACTCGCCGGTGTCCATCTGGACTATGTGCGACTTCCTGATGTCATCATAGCTGAAGGTCTCCAACCAAAGTACAACATCGTACAGGACAAGGAATATCCGCCTTATGACTATTCGTACTCACCATCATGCCGCGAACTGTTCAAAGCCAAACATGGCATCGATCCGTTGACTGACATCAAAGAACCCGCTTCACACAAAGAATGGGTACAGTTTCGCAGGGACAGCATAACGCATCTTGTCAATGATATCCTTGTACCCGAAGCTAAAAAGTACAATAAGCAAGTCACTGCCGCTGTCTTTCCCAATTGGGAGAACGTCAGACAGGAATGGCACAGGTGGAATCTGGATGGTTTTTTGCCCATGCTGTACCACAATTTTTATTTGCGGGATATGGACTATATCGCTGAACATACACAAAAAGCCAATGAAAGGCTGAATCATAAAAAGCCTGTTTATTCGGGTCTGTTTATACCGGCTATCAAAGCTGACCAAATATCAGAAGCAGTTGCAGAGGCACAAAAAGGAAAATGCGCAGGTGTATCACTCTTTGACCTAGCATCCATGTCGGACGAACATTGGCAAGCACTAAAGAAGGTTTTGAAGGGGTGATAGGATGAGTTTTATGTGATGACACGGAACTTACTTTTTCGTGGGCTTTGCAACGCTATTGAGTTTGTAATATTATCACTTCATCACAGAATATCCATACTTTTACTCCTCCGCCCGGATCAGTTTCAGGAGATGAAATCCAACTTAAAAAAATAACATCTATTTTTACAAAATGGTGGTTATTTCAAGGAGTTTAAGCCCCTTGAGGGTCAAGGAATTAGGATGGGCAAAAGGTAAAATAATTGAAAATACCTTAATTAATGGTATATATAAGCAATAACAAAAAGAGAATGGATTACCCAAAATACATCAAATCAGGATTGTTAATAGGATCAGGAGCCATAGAATCAGCACACAGAACCGTTTTACAAAAAAGAATGAAACAATCAGGACAAAGATGGTCCAAAAAGGGATTAGAAAAAATGATAAGCCTAAGAGTTTTAAATGTGAGCGGATATTGGAATAAAATTAGAGATTTGATAACAAAGGCAGCTTATAAACTGGATGTGGCACATTAGGCATTGTCACAGCCTATGATACCCACAGCGAGCAGCGATGGTAAGCATGTGGATTTTTTATGGTCTGACAGGGAGCACTTACAAAAAGCATACCTATACTGCGGGTAGCTATCCCGCTACATCCTGTATGCTTTTCAATGATTTCAATTATATCACCGATGCCCACGACTTTGATGATGATGGTAGATATGAAAGTGTATACCATTGCCTTTCCCAATATCTGCACCGGAGTATATTGATATCCGAAGCATGAAGCTTCAAAAATCGCTGTGGATACAATAAAAAATATCCATCTCAAAAACTTCATGAAATCATATTTGTGTGTTTTGATCAGGAAAACTACAATCTATACCATCATTAATTGAATAATTACTCTTGGGATTCAGGATTGGATGACTGAAATTTCCCACATTTTTAATTTTGTGCAAGTTACACTACAATTATTCGATAAGTTATTTAACTTTACCCCGATAACTAACTAAGTCATTATCCATATTGAATCATCTTTAAAACCACCATCATGCATTTAGCCACTTTAGATTGGATCGTTATAGCGTTATTTTTTATTCTGACTATGGTCATTGGGCTTGCTGTTTCAAAGACTGCAGGCAAAAACAGTGCAGAGTACTTTCTCGGAGGCAGGAGTATGCCATGGTGGTTGCTTGGGGTATCCATGGTGGCTACCACTTTTTCTGCAGATACACCCAACCTAGTGACAGATATAGTGCGAAATAACGGTGTAGCCGGCAACTGGGCTTGGTGGGCATTTTTGCTGACCGGTATGCTGACGGTTTTTGTTTATGCAAAATTGTGGAGACGTTCAGGGATCACGACGGATCTTGAGTTTTATGAGTTGAGGTACAGTGGAGCAGATGCCAGATTTCTGAGAGGATTCAGAGCCATCTATCTGGGCGTTTTTTTTAATGTGATGATCATGGCAACGGTGATGCTGGCAGGTATCAAAATTGGTGGTGTATTATTGGGACTATCACCCATGACAACCGTCCTTACAGTGTCAATAATTACTGTAATCTATTCGTCAGTAGGAGGTTTTAAAGGTGTAATTTATACAGATTTTTTTCAGTTTGTATTGGCTATGATAGGTATGATATGGGCTGCTATATATATCGTCAATATGCCGGAAATAGGGGGGTTAAGCAATTTGCTGGCCAATCCTGCTGTGCAACCAAAACTTGGTTTTTTGCCCGACTTTAATAATATGGAGGTATTGGTTCCGCTTTTTATAGTTCCAATAGCTGTACAGTGGTGGAGCGTCTGGTATCCCGGTGCCGAGCCCGGAGGAGGAGGATATATTGCTCAACGTATGTTGTCTGCCAAAGATGAAAAAAATGCCATCACAGCAACACTATTCTTTAATGTGGCACATTATGCACTCCGACCATGGCCATGGATTTTGATAGCGCTTGCTTCTATCGTTGTGTTTCCGACTTTAGAGTCCATACAAACAGCCTTTCCCAATGTTGATGCCAATTTTGTTAAAGATGACCTTGCGTTTTCTGCTATGTTGTCATACCTTCCTACAGGATTGTTGGGGGTAGTCATAGCTGCATTGATTGCCGCATTGATGTCCACTATCAGTACGCATCTCAATTGGGGTAGCTCATATGTCGTCAATGATTTTTATCAGAGATTTATAAAACCTGAGGCAGACGAAAATGAATTGGTATTAGTAGGTCGTGTTTCTACAGTGATTTTGATGATACTTGCTGCTATTTTTGCTTTGTTTTTAACTAATGCTCTGCAGGCATTCAACATACTTCTTCAGATCGGGGCAGGCACGGGATTGTTATTTATACTCAGGTGGTTCTGGTGGCGGGTCAATGCTATGAGTGAAATTGTGGCCATGGTGGTTTCATTTATTGTTGCCATCATCATGGAAATGGTGGTGAAAGATCAGCTGCTGTCTCACGAAAAACTTATATTGGGCATAGCCATAACAACATTAGCGTGGATTCTGACAGCACTTTACACAAAACCTACTAACGCAAATACACTTATTAATTTCTACAAAACAATACGTCCACATGCCATGGGATGGAAACCTGTGATCGATAATGGAGTGGCTATGGGTGTCATCACTAATGAACATACAAAAACTGGAAGGTTAAGTTCTGAAATTCTGATGATGGTAATAGGGTGTTTTGGAGTCTATGCTCTACTGTTTGGTATGGGTTATTTGATTTATGGTCAAAGTGCTAACGCATTGATGGCGACGCTGGTAGCAGTTGCTTCAGGCCTTCTGCTTCGTAAACTTTGGTCAGGAATTGATGTAGATTAGTGCTTAAATTTGGCCTTGGATGGGATTAACTCTGATTATCATAATAGCATGTGCCGCATGTCTGACTTTAAGTTATTATGGATTACTATCGAGAGGCTTTTTGAGAGAAAAGAAAAATTTAATTTCATCTTTCAGTCAGGAACAATATCCACATGTCTCTGTCATTATCGCCAGCAAAAATTCCGGAAATCAAATCTATCATCTTGTCCAAAAAATTTTAAAGCAGGATTATCCAATCTTTGAAGTCATGGTCATAGACGATTTCAGTACGGACAATAGTGTAGAAAAATTGGGTACTACTCTTCGGGATGATAATCTTGTTCTGTTAAAAGCAAAATATGATACTCCCGGGAAAAAAACTGCACTCAGCCAAGCCATTGCATCATCAAAATATTCGGTCCTGCTTTTTACAGATGCCGACTGTATGCCAACATCTGATGAATGGATCAAAAAGATGGTTCAAACGTTGATGACATCGGTCGATAAGGAAGTTGTATTGGGTTATGGTCCTATGATTGCTCAAAGTAATGTAATATCCCGATTTGCAAGATATGAAACTTTTCTTACAGCATTTCAATATATAGGTTACGCAGACTTAGGATTGCCATACATGGGTGTGGGCAGAAACCTGATGTATAAAAAATCTGTATTTGAAAGTGCAGGAGGATTCTCCGGACATCATCACATAGCGTCAGGAGATGATGATCTTTTTGTTCAGTCTATCGTCACCGGAAGCAATGTTGCAGTGTGTACCGATCCTGACACTTTTATGTATTCTGAAGGTAAGAATAATATAAAAGATTTTTTGATGCAAAAAGGTCGCCATGTCTCTACATCCTTGCACTATAGGCCGATACTCCAGCTTCTATTGGGTATTTTTTCTGCAGCTCATTTATTGTTTTATTCTTCACTGATCATCGTTTTTTTGTTTTATCATCAATGGATCATCATTGCATTAGCGATCTTCTTATTTAAACTGGCGGGACAAATTTTTCTGAGTCACAAAGTCATGAAGCGGCTTGTCGTGGCCGATTTGTTGGTTTGGACACCATTTTTGGATTTTCTTCTTTTTGGGTATTATCTATTAGTATCGGTATTTGGTTTATTAAGGAAAAACAAGTGGTAAGAAGTCATTTTGGATAGTAAAATTCAATGTCGTTTAGTTAAAGTATTTTTACTTGTTTTTACCCATCCCTGCCTTGCCGTACCGTTGGGCAGGCAGGCTAAATCCTTTCCCTTAGAAGGGAAGGACTTCATAATATGGTCTTAACTAAACGACATTGATGATAAAATTCAAAATGACTGTAAAATGGGTACTTTAAACAAGAATGATTCTGTAAATTTGCGGTCTTAAATAAGAACTTTTATGCAAATGATCAATATAACTCTTCCTGATGGCAGTGTCAAGCAGTTTCAAAAGGGAGTTACTTCAATGGGAATCGCACTTTCTATAAGCGAAGGTTTGGCTCGAAATGTCCTGGCAGCATCCGTAAACGGAGAGACCTGGGATGCCTCCCGACCTATTGATGCGGACTCCAATGTAAAATTATTCACTTGGAACGATAAAGAAGGTAAGGCTACCTATTGGCATTCCTCTGCGCACTTGATGGCAGAGGCACTGGAGGTGTTGTATCCGGGGATAAAATTTGGGATCGGACCCGCCATTGACAATGGTTACTATTATGACGTAGATACAGGAGATACCGTGCTGACCCCGGCTGATCTTCCTAAGATAGAAGAAAAAATGCTCGAACTTGCAAGGATCAAGAGTCAGTATATCCGCAAAGATGTCAGTAAAAACGACGCTATCGCTTATTTTACAGAAAAAGCGGATGAATATAAACTGGAACTATTAGCGGGTCTTGAAGATGGTAATATCACCTTCTACACTCAGGGCAATTTTACAGATCTGTGCAAAGGACCACATATTCCTGATACATCTTCTATCAAGGCTGTGAAAATTATGAACCTCGCCGGTGCATACTGGAGAGGAGATGAAAAGCGCAAACAGATGACCCGGATTTATGGCATCACTTTCCCAAAAGCAAAAGAACTGACAGATTATCTCGAACTGCTTGAAGAAGCCAAAAAAAGAGATCACAGAAAACTTGGCGCTGAATTGGAGTTGTTTATGTTTTCCGAGAAAGTAGGGCAGGGGCTACCCATCTGGTTACCCAAAGGAACCCAACTGCGAGAAAAACTGCAAAATTTTCTGAGAGTAGAACAGGAAAAACAAGGATATCAGATGGTAGTCACTCCGCATATAGGAAGTAAAAGCCTTTATGTCACTTCAGGACATTATGCCAAATATGGTGCAGATAGTTTTCAGCCGATCCATACCCCTAAGGATGGAGAAGAATTCCTCCTTAAGCCGATGAATTGCCCTCATCACTGCGAGATCTTCGGAAACAGACCGAGATCATACCGTGAGTTGCCAATGCGTATCGGTGAGTTTGGAACAGTTTATCGGTACGAACAGAGCGGTGAGTTGCATGGTTTGTCAAGGGTACGCGGATTTACTCAGGATGATGCACATATCTTCTGTACGGTAGATCAGGTCAAAGGGGAATTTTTAAAAGTACTTGAATTGACACAGATGGTCATCCGCAAGATGGGTTTTGACAATTTTACAGCTCAGATATCTCTTCGCGATCCTGAAAAACCTGAAAAATATATCGGATCAGACGAAAACTGGAATGCGGCTGAAAAAGCCATCATAGAAGCTACCGCCGAAGTCGATATGGAAACTACAACAGTACTTGGTGAAGCAGCTTTTTACGGCCCAAAACTCGATTTTATGATCAAAGATGCACTGGGCAGATCTTGGCAACTCGGTACTATCCAGGTAGATTACAACCTTCCTGATAGATTTGAGTTGGAATACATCGGTTCAGATAATCAAACACACAGACCTGTTATGATCCACAGGGCTCCATTCGGATCGATGGAGAGATTTATATCTATCCTCATAGAGCATACTGCTGGTAAGTTTCCTCTATGGTTGACTCCTGATCAGTTTGCTATTCTGCCTATTTCTGACAGATTGTTGCCATATTGCGAGGAGATCAAAGCCACCCTTGCCAAACATGATATCAGAGGTTTTATAGACGACAGGGCTGAGTCCATCGGTCGTAAGATCAGAGACACTGAGCTGAAGAGAGTGCCTATCATGTTGATCATCGGAGACAAAGAAGCAGAGAACCAACAAGTGTCAGTAAGGCGTCAGGGACATGGCGATGTTGGAGCTATGGATATTCCTGCATTTATCAGTTATTTTGCAGCAGAACTGGAGAAGTAGGATTTTTAATAAGTTCATATATGTGGAATACTTTTGCTTTGTTTTTAAATGGATATCAGTTTTTATAATCAAAATTTATTGGTTTGCGAAAAACTAATTAGTTAAATTATTGATTTTGTTTGAGTATAAATCGTTGAGCCATTGGCAAAAAAAAATAGCACATCACATGTAGAACCTGCGATGTGCTATTTTTAGTACTTTGCTTACTATCAACGCATTGCACAAATGCTTGATGTATGGGATCGAAGTTACAAGATTCGACCATCAGGAGTTGTCGTGACAAATTATGAGATCAATATTACTTCATTGATTCTCATATTTTTTTAAAATCTTTTTTATTTCAAGATTATATTCTTCTTTCAGTTGTTTTACTTTTTCATTACTCCTTTGAAAAACTGCTGAATTAGTTCTTCTCATCTTCATTGAATCAATAAATCTATTTTTATGAGCCTCATTTTCAAACACAACATACTTCATTTTGATGGAGTCAGGACTTCTTTTATTTGATTCTAATTCCTTTTTGATCTTGTTAAGATGTTGCAGTTGAACTTGTCTAATTTCTAAAATTGCCTTTTTTGCTCCTTCAGCTGTTTTAGTTTTTATCATAAAACTTGGATTAATCCCTGTATTATTTTCTATAACATCCATATTTTGCTCATTTAAGAATTCTTTAATCTCATCCTTAACAGTATGATTTTCCTTTTCAGGTGAACAAGATACAATCAAGAAAGTAATAATTATAAAAATTAAATTTTTCATTCGTTTAGTTATTTAAATATTATCTAATATGAAACATAAAATGATCCTGAATCTTCAACTCTTGTGGCTACTGAAGCAAAAACAGGAATATCAAAATTGTCTTCAATTACTACCCCAAAAGATACGCTCGAAGTAGCGGAAATGTGCCAGGTAACAGGAAACCATCCAAATTCTCGTGCTTGAAATTGAGCACCAGCACTTAGATTCTGTGTATCAACATCAGCAACACCCCAACTAGCACAATCCAAATGCGCATCCACATGAACATTATGCCAATCACCGGCTCTTTCTGTAGATGTACCCCCGAGATCTATTTGTGCAGAAAGAAAAGCATGATAGGGGCATCCAACAGGATATGAATGATAATCTCCCGGTGAAAATGCATCAGTTGTAAAATAGCCCAAGAGTTGCCCTGGCCAATCATAATAAAAATTACCAATCTGCGCTTTACTACTAATTGCAGAAAAAAAAGTTAATAAAAATAACAAAAATACCTTTTTCATTTTTTTAAAATTTTAAATTTGTTAATAAATATTTTCAAAAATACTCCCTACTTTCTTTCTGTCAAGATGGTGTTCAGGAAATAAATCCACCTCCATAAATTATTATGTTTTGAAAAAATGAAAAAAACAAACCTTTAATAAAGAAAGCCGCTATATTTGCAACTTGTATCCTCGACGATACTACGGAGAGTCTGCAGCCCCTGCAGGGCATACATAGCAGGCTCTTCTTTATTTTGGAAAGTTCTATTGCCCCTGTTTCTATTTTTATTTTGCGAAAATGAGTTTTAATAACTTCCCTTACTCTTTGCCTTTTCATGTGAACTTTGTATAACTAATTGGACTACCGCCTTTTGTCTTCTATATTGTAACTCATAGCGTCTTTCTCTTGATGTTGTCCGCTATTTGTTGAGTTTGTGTCTACATATCAGATATTCAGGGGGCTTCCTTTTAGCTATAAAGATATGCACTACTTTTAGCGCATATTTCTGGTATTTCCGTTCATTCTTACTTAGTTTTGCATCCCGTTGAAAAAATGCTTTTTACTTTGACTACTCTTTAGAGTCAATTTATTTTGTGCAATAATACCAATAAGTACTAAAGCAAAACATTGATGAGTGTAGGTACAAGTACAAACATACTTATCCAATACTTTTCAAAACTTAATTTAACAACGGGTGCAACCTTTTATCAGCAATGTCCCTTTCTCTTTTACTTACTCACCAGATGGACATGTTAATATAGTGTAAAGATACAGTTTATAATGTAACCAAACAAGGGTTTTGCCAATTTATTTTACATATAAAATGTATACAATATATATATATATATATATTGTATATCAACATATTATGCAGGTTTGTTGTCATTTATTTTTTTGAAAAAAATTCGTCATCCTTACATTTTTATGCTTGTCTCAGTGGCATTTCTTGTTGTCAAGAATCTTGTCCCTGTACATAAGATAACAACGAAATCTATCATTGACCTGTCAAGGCAAAAAAAAATAGCGCAGCGCAGATATATCTTGCGATGCGCTATTGTTAATATTGGGATTACGATCAACGCATTCTAAATGCTTGATGTATGGGATCGAAGTTACAAACTTTGACCATCGTATGTTTGAGACTTTTACCATCTGGTTTTTGTTAAGGTGAGTATCAGTTTTTTAGGTATCTATTTATTGCAATATCTGCTTTTAGTGAACTACAAATTCACAAATCGACATGCCCTGTCCTGAAATAGTTAAAAAATTATCAGTAATAATTTGAAAACTTTAAAACATTTTGGTTGTTTTGCAATTATTAGTACAACAACTAAATATTGTAGTAAGTTATCAAATTCATTTCGATGAAAACTAAATCAAAAAAAGTATCCAAACGGCAGGAAGCCTTCGGCTTTGCTATGGAAAAGACAGTCAAAATGATGCGTCTTACATTCAACCGATTATTGCTCCTTCATCCAGAAGCAGACATCACTGTTGACCAGTGGATACTTATCAATATTCTGAATAAATACGGCAGTCTGAGTCAACAGGAACTCGGCGAACTCACTTTCAAGGATGCGCCTACTGTCACCCGGATGATAGACCTCATGGTGCAGAAAGGAATGGTGACAAGATTGTCTGATATAAAAGACCGCAGGAAGTTTGTCATTTCACTTACTGAATCCGGACAAAATTTATTTAAGCTTACAGAAACCGTTGCCAGAGAGTTCAGGGCTTCTGCATATGACGATATTTCAGATGATGAGCTTGAGATACTGGACGGCATCTTAAAGAAAATATTTGATAATCTCGCAAAACAAAACTGATATGCATTACCACTCCATGGGTCAGATACCTCACAAGAGGCATATTCAATACAGAAAGCCTGACGGCTCACTATATCATGAGCAATTGTTTTCTACAGAAGGATTTAGTGATATGTACTCGATTTTGTATCATAATCATCCGCCAACGATGATCACACAGGTTGGCGAACCTATCGATGTAAAACCCGTGACGATCCATGACAAACAGCTCAAACACCGAAGTCTGAAGGGATTTGATATCTCTCCGGAAGAAGATTATTTAGATTCCAGAAAACCTGTACTAGTCAATAGTGATTGTCGGATTATTTTATCTGCCCCTATGTCCGGAACCATGGATTATTTTTATAAAAATGCAGATGCCGATGAATGCATATTTGTACATGAAGGTACCGGTGTACTCAAGACCATGTATGGAGATATCAGGTTTGAATATGGTGATTACCTGGTGATTCCGCGTGGTACCATTTATCAGCTGGAGTTTGATACATCTGCCAACAGGTTATTTATCGTAGAGTCAACATCACCTATCGTCACACCAAAAAGATACAGGAATGCGTTTGGTCAACTTGCCGAGCATGCTCCCTATTGTGAAAGAGATATCCGAAAGCCTGGTGTACTCGTCACTTACGATGAGAAAGGAGACTATCTTCTTTATATCAAAAAACAAGACAACCTCTACCCTTACCATTATAAAGCCCATCCCTTTGACGTTGTCGGTTGGGATGGGTATTTATATCCTTATGCTTTTTCGATACACAATTTTGAACCTATCACCGGTAGGGTACATCAACCGCCGCCAGTTCATCAGACATTTGAGACCAGAAGTTTTGTCATATGCTCTTTTGTTCCCAGGATGTATGATTATCACCCATTGGCAATTCCGGCACCATACAATCATAGCAATATAGACAGTGATGAGGTCTTGTACTATGTAGATGGAGACTTTATGAGCCGTAAACATGTTGAAAGAGGTCAAATAACCTTACATCCCGGAGGAATACCGCATGGACCTCATCCCGGTACTGTGGAGAAAAGCATTGGCCAAAAAGAAACTAAAGAGCTTGCCGTCATGGTAGACACCTTCAAACCACTGCTCATGACCAATCATGCCGTGGATATCGAAGACGAAGATTATGCATTGAGCTGGTTGTAAAGACTTGTCTAAAATTATTGAATAACCCAATCAAAAAAATAAAAAATGAATACTTCAGCTGTTTTTCAAACACCACCAAATACAGATACCTTCCCCATCAACGGAACTGACTTTATTGAGTTTTATGTCGGTAATGCTAAACAAACCTGTTTATTTTACCAGCATTGTTTCGGTTTCGAATTGATAGCTTACAAAGGACCTGAGACAGGCTCAAGGGATGTAATTTCATATGTACTTCAGCAAGGTAAGATCAGATTTGTTATCACTTCAGCTCTGAGTCCTGACCACGAAATACTGCGGCATGTAGCTCAGCACGGTGATGGTGTCAAAGTGCTTGCTTTATGGGTGGACAATGTGAGTGATGCATACCATAAAGCCATAGAAAGAGGTGCAGAGAGTGCTTTTGAACCTTATAAAGCCGAAGATGAACATGGCTATGTCATGCTGGCAGGAATTAAAACCTATGGCGAAACGATTCACACATTAGTCGAAAGATCTCAGTATCGGGGAGCATTCATGCCAGGATATACAGAGAGAAAAAGCCCTGTAAAAATCAACCCACTGGGCTTTAAATACGTGGACCATTGTGTTGGAAATGTGGAGTTGGGACAAATGAATAAGTGGGTACAGTTTTATGAAGATGTGATGGGATTCAAACTGCTTGTTACATTTGATGATAAAGATATATCTACAGACTATACTGCACTGATGTCAAAAGTAGTCAGCAATGGCAACGGCTATATCAAATTCCCTATCAATGAGCCTGCTGATGGCAAAAAAAAGTCTCAAATCGAAGAGTACCTTGACTTTTATGGTGGAGCGGGTGTTCAACATATTGCCATAGCTACCGAAGACATTGTCCACACCGTAGAATCATTGAGAAACAACGGCATTGAGTTTTTATATGTTCCTGATAATTATTATGATACAGTTCTCGAACGTGTAGGAGATATCAAAGAAGATATTGAAGATCTAAAACGAATGAATATACTCGTTGACAGGGACGAAGAAGGTTATTTGCTTCAGATATTCACCAAACCGATCCAGGACAGACCTACGGTGTTTTTTGAAATCATAGAAAGACACGGTGCCAAATCTTTTGGAAAAGGCAATTTTAAGGCATTGTTTGAAGCAATAGAAAGGGAGCAGGCACTAAGAGGAACACTATGATCTTATTGTCAATAAAATAAGTTATATTTGTATTAAGAATGTCCGGTAAAAAAGTATCTGGACTGTATAAAATTTAATTTTACTTATTTTCTAATCCGTCTAAAATAGTAGTCATGAACGCAATCAGTTGGTTTGAGTTACCTGCAATAGATATAGAGCGGGCTCAAAAATTTTATGAAAAAATCTTTGGAATTACTATGCTCAATTTGGACAATCCCAATTTGCAAATGAGAGCCTTTCCCTTTAAGAATATCATGGATGGAGTGTCGGGAGCTTTGGTTTGTAATAAGGACTTTTACACACCAACAGCCAATCAGGGAGCTTTGCTTTATCTCAATGCAAATCCGGATTTGCAACAAGTTTTGGATAAAGTTAGCGAAGCAGGGGGAAAAGTATTTATTCCCAAAACTAAAATTAATGATAATTTTGGCTTCATGGCCATCTTTCTGGACTCTGAGGGTAATAGAGTGGGATTACAATCTATCAACTAACATTATTGAATTTACTTTGGGCTTGTTTATGATTTTTTTCACATACAAACATTAATCTTAATATCTTTCTATTAAGGTGTATTATATTTGTAGTTTATACAATGATAATAAAATGAATATTAGGTTGATCTTAAGGATGTGGCTGTTAATTATTTTACCCCTGATGATGATAACATCCGGATGCAAAAAAGGACCACCTGATGGAAACTATTGTGCCAAAGTGCAGTTTGTCCAGCCTGACACTAAAAAAAATGCATCGTTGACCATCATTGCGGAAGTAAAAGACAATCAGGTGAGAGAATTCAGTTTTCCAGATGGACACTTTGATGTAAGCCCTATAAAACCGGTGAAAATCCCTCAGGACGGAAAATTTACGGTTGTGAGTACCAAAGGCACAGTATATAAAGTAACGATGCAAGGCGGAGCCGAAAAATGTTTGAAAGCTCAAAACTTGGTACAATGCAAAGGATCGTCAAAAGATGGCAAACGCTGCAAAAGATTTACAGACAACAAAAACGGGCTTTGCTGGCAGCACAAAAATCAGAAGAAATGAATCAAATAACTGTACAAGATAGAGAAAATAAAAAAGCCTCTGCAATACTTAATACTACAGAAGCTGACATGTTTTCGGAATGAGATATTAAGTATATTTCAAATATGATGCCAATTGTACAACACCATCAAACTATTTTATAAAATATTACCATTTTTATTGTTCTGAAGGGTTGACCTTATCGATATCCTCTTCAATTGTCCGCAGTTTTGCCTTACAAAATTCAGTTAGCTCAGCAGCTTTTTTTCAGCATATCACTCAATTGATCAAGCCCGGTATCATCTGACTGAAGGTCATTAAGGATTTTGCTCAATTCTGCAAAAGCAGCATCATATGTCAATTTTTTACTCATTTTTTTAATATTTTTATGTTGGCGTCTGCAAATTGTATTTCTACTTCATCTTTTGCGTCATACTGTCTGGCCCTTGTTACAATTTTATTGTTTTGTCTGATGATGGCGTATCCGCGACGAAGTACTGCTGCAGGATCAGACATACTGATTTGCTGGCCTGCAAGTTGAAGCTGCTGATGATGAAATTTTACTTTATTTTTGGCTGCCAGCAAGATTTGTTTGTAGGTAACATCGATATTGGAGTGGTGTTTTCTTAGTATATCTGCCGGAAGATACTTAATCAATTGCACCATTGATGCCAGGGTGACTTCCTGGTTTTTGATCATCTGGCGGGCAATCTGACTGATCCACCTGCTGGCGTCGATGACAGATGACTCAAAGTCAAGGTTATGCTCAATTAGGTAGTCTGCCACTGCCGTAGGAGTTTTTAATGATTGATATGCAGCTGCGTCTGCGACTGTACTGTCTATATCATGGCCAATACCCGTAATCACAGGCACTTTTGCCCTTGCGATCGCAGTACCGATATTGTAATTGTCAAACCACGCGAGATCAGGCTTGGAACCACCACCTCTTATGATCAGGATACAATCGTAAGGGGTGTCTTTCTCACGAATCAACTTCATCGCCTGGCATACATCTCTTTCAGTATTGAGGCCTTGCAGTGCCGTTTCGAATAACTGAACTGCATACTTATACCCATAACTATTACCCTGTAAATGATTGATAAAATCGATATATCCTGCAGCATTGGGGGATGAGATGACAGCAATTTTCTGAATCACACGAGGTAAATCCGTAAGCTTATTGAGATGCAATAATCCTTCATCAGTGAGTTGTTGGAGGATCTTCTGCCTTTTCATCTCCATCTGACCTATGGTATATGCCGGATCGATATCTTCGATGATGAGCTTCATACCATACTTTTCACTGAACTCCACCTGCACTTTTAAGGAGACATTGGTCCCCTGTGAGAGTAAAGAAGGTAACAGGGCACCAAGTTTATTTTTCAGAAAAAGATAGGATTTATACCAGATATTGGCAGAAATCTGAGCTTTTATTTCATCCGAGCCTTCGTCGTGATGTATGAGATCGAGATACACATTGCCTCTCACTTCTTTTATTTGTGCGATTTCGCAGTGTACCCAGATGGGTTCAGGAAAATTGAGTGCAACCACCCTCCTGATATATTCGTTGAGTTCGTATAACGAGTATGATGCAGGCATAAAGTGGATTATATAAATTATTCAAAATACTCCAAGGTAAATCACATCACCTCCTGATGAATGAAAATAGTGTCAAAATGCTGCTTCCGATTTTCAGGCTATCATCTTCCTGACGAGGTCAGCTGCTTCCTGCAACTGTATAGCTGAATGTACTTCCAGTCCACTGTTGTCTATCAGCTCTTTTGCGATGTCTGCATTGGTTCCCTGCAGTCTGACGATGATAGGAACTGTGATATTACCCATGTTTTTATATGCATCTACTACACCCTGAGCTACCCGGTCACACCGCACAATACCTCCGAATATGTTGATCAAAATAGCTTTAACACTTGGGTCTTTCAATATAAGTCGGAAGGCCTGCTCCACTCTTGCGGCATCTGCTGTACCTCCTACGTCCAGGAAGTTGGCAGGTGATCCGCCTGATAGTTTGATGATATCCATCGTTGCCATAGCAAGTCCGGCACCATTGACCATACAACCTACATTTCCATCGAGGTTTACATAATTGAGTCCATAACTCTTAGCTTCCACTTCTGTAGGATCCTCTTCCTGTATATCTCGCATGGCTTCCAGTTCCAGGTGTCGGAAAAGTCCGTTATCGTCAAGTGTTACCTTACAGTCTACGGCAATAATCCTGTCATCACCGGTTTTCAGACAAGGATTGATTTCAAAAAGTGAAGCATCAGAACCGATAAATGCTTTGTACAAATTTCCTATAAACTTAAGAAAATCTTTATATGCATTGCCTGCGAGTCCGAGATTAAAAGCTATGTTTCTTTTTTGGAAGTCTCTGAGACCAACCAACGGGTCGATGTATTCTTTATGTACAAGGTGAGGGGTGTTTTCAGCCACTTCTTCTATATTCATACCACCTTCAGTGGAGTAAACGATCACATTTCTTTTTTTCTCCCTGTCCATGAGAATAGATACATAATATTCCTTACAGGCATTGAAATCAGGGGCATAACAGTCTTCGGCAATAAGCACTTTACGTACCAGTTTGCCTTCGCCTTCCATACCTCCGGGTGTCTGAGGGGTTTTCAACATCATACCAAGGATATTACTCGCATACTGCTTAAGGTCATCCATGTTTTTGGCGAGTTTTACACCGCCTCCTTTGCCCCTACCGCCGGCATGAATTTGTGCTTTTACAACGCAGTACTCTGTACCTGTTTCATTTTGAAGTCTTTCATATCCTGCTACGGCCTCTTCAACTGTTTGAGCAACTATTCCTCTTTGGATGGCAACACCGTAAGATGCCAGCATTTCTTTTCCCTGATATTCGTGTAAGTTCATACTATAATTTGGTTTGGCGCAAAATTAAAGTTTAATTACCTAATACCCAACTCAGCATCGATAAATGTGGTAAAAAGAAAGAGGATTGTATAATTATTCGGGTATTACTTATAATTTATCCAACTATTAAAACACAGGGTAAATCAAATAAATTAAAATAATATACTTTTACTGTACAATTAAATTGGTAAGATGAAAAAGGAAAGGATAACCATTTTCGTTTATTTGTTAATATGTTTTATTGGTTTTAATAAAATATTTTCACAATCCTCTGAAATGTTTTTATATGAGACAGAAAATAACGGATACACTTATGTTGATAAAAATTTTCGACCTTTGATTAAAAGAACTTTTAAATTTGCAGGTAAGTTTTTTGATGATTTAGCAGTGGCTTCTGAGAATGGATATGTCGGCTATATAAATAAAAAAGGTCAATTTGTGATAAAACCTGAATTTGAATATGCCAATCCCTTTCATCAAGGAGTTGCTCAAGTTTGGAAAAATGGGAAGCCATACCTAATAAATAAGAAAGGTAAAATTTTATTTGAACATAATTATCTTTTTTTTCACCACGCCAACATTGAATCTTTTGAGCCAATCTTTGTGGTTTCAACTCAATCATATAAATATGGAGTGATAGATAAGAATGGAAAAATCATTATTGACACTATATGTGATAAAATCAGGAAATTTAGAGATGGACTTACCGTTGTCAATGATAATGTCGTAATGAATCATAAAGGAAAGATAATTATACAATCCAGCAAATATTCATGTATAGGAGATTTTCATAGCGGTAGAGCTTTTGTGAAACAGGAGGAATGGGGTGATTCATTGGTGGGGTACATTGACAAAAGGGGAAATATTATTTTTAAAAAAGAAGTTAAATATCAAAAATATACTAATTGTTTTTATAATAATTATTCTGATGATTTGTTAGTATTAGAAACTAAAGATGGTTTCTATACTCTTTTTGATAAAAATGGAAAAGAAATCTATAAGAGTTATGAAGAAATTGTTTTATTAAGAGATGGATTTGCGGCTGTCAAGGATACAATATACGAAAGAATTAACGATAATAGTGATGAGGTATATAACATAATAAATAAACAGGGCGCATTAATTTGTTTTGATGCTGATGACGTGCTAGTCCAAAATGAAAAATTGCTTTTTGTAGAAAGAAATAAATTAAAAGACAAGCATGGCGTTATAGATAAAATGAAAAATTTGCACGCTCAAACTTTAGCCAGAGATTATTTTAAATGTAAGGACTATTTTATTCATAAAAACATGTTTTACATAGGTAAAAATGAATCTAAAGAACATATAAAATGGTATTCAAAAGATTCTAAATTTGATTTAGACTCACAACCTGATTTATATTATATTGACCCACAAGGGTTTAAAGATGGGTTATTATTTGTCGTTTTTGGTTTTGAAGCCAATTCTGGAATGTTTTGGGGTTATTTAGATGAGCATGGCAAAGTTGTATATAGAAACAGAAATACCGGCTATTATCAGAAAGGAGTTAAAGAAAATATTAATTATCAGCAAACAACATATAATTATGAATTAAAAAAATTTGATTTAAAAAAGGAGGTTAATCAGGGAAAAATTTCTTTGATTATTGATACTACACTTTACTGTATACCATATGACAATAATGGTAAAGTATATAATCGGATTTGCAACAAAGTAAATATAATAAATGAAAATCTTGATACATTATATTTAAACCAGTTTTATGAAAAGCAAATAATAATACAAGCCAAGGATAGAAATGGTATTTGGAGGGAAATTGTTGATTATCCTAATGATCTTTATCCCGAATTACGTCCATTGAATGTTTATAAATTGCCCCTTCAACACTTTTGGGAATTTACAATTCCTAGCTACTCAGGAGGATTCAAAACTAAATTAAGAATCATTTTCCGATATCAGAATGTTGAAGATTTTGAGCAATGGTGGTGGCAAAAAGAAAGAATGCCTGTTTTTTCAGGTGAGGTGATAGAGGTCTATAGTAATGAGATTAATTGTGAGATCAATGCTTCGCAATTTGTACAGAAATATCAACAATTATTTGGCCAAGATTTTTATACTAATAAGCCTTGGAGATTTGGCGATGTTGTAATAATTGAATAAATTAATATTAATTAAAGTTTAATAGGTTTTAAATGGGGTAATGCACAATAGCATTTTCTTAGTTATTTAGTACTGGATTTGTCGGATTGGCACCCATCAGTTAGTTTAATATTTTTCTGTTGGATGATCAAAAAGAAAAATCAAAATTGTTGTTTTGTGACTATATATATAACCTAAAAATCTAAAATGAATTTCCTATTCCAGACCAAAATTACTGCAAAATAAGGCACTACGTTTATTTTTGACTTCGCACCATAACCTGTAACGCCTTGCGGTAGCGATGCTACAGCTAAAGCTGCACACAGTATGATTTGTCGTCAAAAATGCTTATTTTAGCTGCCTCGCCTGCTGCTTAGGCAGGCAGGTTGTACTTTTGATCTTCATAACGGAACTCATTATAGATATTTAGGTATAAAGGAAATTCCA
Organism: Saprospiraceae bacterium; assembly: GCA_016718205.1. Lineage (GTDB taxonomy): Bacteria > Bacteroidota > Bacteroidia > Chitinophagales > Saprospiraceae > OLB9. Next base: position 137,435 of record JADKEB010000003.1, on the reverse strand, counting down.
ATCAAATTCCTTTGACCTTATAATAGTGGTTGGGGTCATCCACATTGATGATATTGGAATTGATATAATCTGTTTCTACCAGACCATCCCGCAATCGGACGATTCGATGGGCATGATCGGCAATATCAGGTTCGTGAGTCACTATGATGACCGTATTTCCTGCCTGATGGATACGTTCAAATATTCCCATTATTTCTACTGAAGTTTTTGTATCCAGATTACCTGTCGGCTCGTCTGCCAGGATGATAGCCGGATCGTTGACCAATGCTCTGGCGATGGCGACACGTTGTCTTTGACCACCTGAAAGTTCGTTGGGTTTATGCATCATCCTGTCACTGAGACTCACTTTATCTAAAGCTTCTTCGGCTTTTTGTATTCTTTTTTCTTTACTGAACCCTGCATATACCAAAGGCAATGCTACGTTATCAAGAGCAGAAAGTCTCGGGAGTAAGTTGAATGTCTGAAATACAAAACCTATCTGTTTGTTTCTCACTTCTGCTAGATCACTGTCCGTCATAAGACTGACATCTATATCATTGAGGATATATTTTCCGGAAGTTGGACTATCGAGACATCCTAATATGTTCATCAGCGTGGATTTACCCGAACCAGATGGCCCCATTAGTGCTACGTACTCATTTTTACTGATAGTGAGTGATATACTTTTTAAAGCATTAATAATTTCATCACCCATTTTGTAGGATTTTGAAATTTTTTCGAGTGTGATCATTTTTTCAACCATGGCACCGGCAGTATATGATTAATTATTTAAAAATTCAGACCGCTAAGATAAGTCCAATAATGTTATAAGCGACTTTTTTTTAGACAACATAGAGTTTTCACTCGTCAAAATGACAAAATTTGATTCTAATCTGTACTTTTGGAGGTTTTTACTGGTTTAGGTATAAATCAGGAAATCTATCATATCAAATCAATCTGAGAATAAAAATTCATGAGCAATCTCAAACACATAGCCGTAGCAGGCAATATCGGAGCGGGTAAGACTACCTTAACTGAAATGCTTGCAAAACATTATGGATGGGAAGTACAATTTGAAGATACTACAACTAACCCATATCTGAGCGATTTTTATGAAGACATGCAAAGATGGTCATTCAATCTTCAAATCTATTTTCTGAACAGCAGATATCAGCAGGTAACAGATATCCGCAATGGCACAAATACAGTTGTTCAAGACAGAACTATCTATGAAGATGCTCATATCTTTGCCCCAATCTTCATGATATGCAACTCATGACGTCCCGTGATTTTGCCAACTATATCGAACTGTTCAGGCTCATGTCATCACAGGTGGAGCCGCCTGATCTGCTCATTTATCTGAGATCAGGCATTCCTAAATTGGTGCACCATATACATACCCGAGGCCGCGATTATGAAGGAAATATGAGCCTTGATTATCTCAAAAAGCTCAACGAACGATATGAAAAATGGATAAGCGGCTATACCTTGGGCAATCTCTTAGTCATCAATAATGATAATTTGGATTTTAAAAATAGTCCTGAGGACTTTGGTTTAGTCATAGAGAAGGTGGAAGCCGAAATTCATGGTCTGTTTACCAAATAAATCAGGTGCCGTCCGAAAAGTTAGAAAAAAAATATGTATCAGGAGATTGTCAATTATACCAACAAACATCATGTAACGCTTATAGCTGTCTCAAAAACCAAACCTGTTGAAGAGATTACAAAGTTATATGATCAGGGTCAAAGGATATTTGGAGAAAACAAAGTGCAGGAACTAGTACTCAAATATGAAGCGTTGCCCAAAGATATTCAATGGCATCTCATAGGACATCTGCAATCCAATAAGGTAAAGTATATTGCGCCTTTTGTGGCTATGATAGAATCTGTGGATAGCTTTGATCTGCTCAAAATAATTGATAAAGAAGCTATTAAGAGTAAAAAAATTATTCCCGTTTTGCTCCAATTTCATATTGCTACGGAAGAGACAAAATTTGGGTTGGACATGTCTGAAGCCAAAGGCATGCTCGACATACTGAAAATCAACCCATTGTCCGGAGTTGAAATAAGAGGCGTAATGGGTATGGCTTCATTTACTGACGATATAGATCAGGTGAGAAGGGAATTCAAAAGCTTAAAGGATATATTCACTTTGTTGAAAAAGGAATATTTTTCGACCAAAAGTACATTTTGTGAGATATCTATGGGCATGTCCGGCGACTATAAAGAAGCTATTGCTGAAGGTTCTACTATGGTAAGAATAGGTAGTGCCATTTTTGGTTCAAAAAGTTGAAAAACAAACTTTGCTCAGCTGTTTATGGTGTAAATTGCAAAGCTGATTCCTGAATTTTCATTTTTTCCAGCATTTTAATACCTTCCTGATATCCTAATTGATATATACGATCGATATTCCTACGGTCAAAAAGATTGAATTTGGATAATTCTTTTGGTTCAATAATAAGGTCACAATGCTGAAATTTTAGATATGGTGTTGATGTAGTACTTATACTAAAAGCCCGTTGTAGTACTTTCAATGAAGAATTAAGATCACCGGCAGGTATTTCATTCAATGGGTTTACGTATACACCAATTATCTTTTTACACTTTCCTATGAGCGGTTCTACCGGAAAATTATTGATTATACCTCCATCGCTATAGTAAGTATCTTCATGCCAAACCGGTGAAAAGATAAATGGAAATGCACACGATGCTAATACTGCTTTATTGAGTGGGCCACTTGAAAATGTGACTAATTTGCCTCTGAGCATATCGGTAGCGGAAATATATAATGGCATTTCCAGTTCTTCATAGGATTGTTGCCTGATATATTCATTGATATAAACTATCATTTTGTCAGAATCGAGAAGTCCCGGTTTTTTATAGGAATAGTGTGCCAACGAAAAAAGTCTAGGTCTTTGAAATAAACTCAACATCTCTTCACAACCGAGACCTGCTGCATAACATGCTGCAACTAATGCTCCGGCACTTACTCCTGAAACAATATCTGGCCTAATACCGTTTTCTTCCATAGCTTTAAGTACACCTATGTGGGCTACTCCTCGGAATCCGCCACCGGACAAAACCAAACCTATGTTGTATTCTTCTTTTCTAGTCATTTTTTGGGTTGTGTTAAGTTAGTAATGAACACGTAGCTTTCGTTATAAAATTGTATAAATCCTCCTTTTAAAATACTAAACGTTTTTTTGACCAAAAACGTCTTTTGATGATTGACCAAAATTGTTAACAGTCCATCAATAATGCTTATAAATTGTTAAAAGTCTATCTCAGTGCACCAAAAGTATCTGCCTTTTCATCTTTCCTACCATCTTTCACTAATAAATACAACACCATGAAACACTTCCTGCTACTTGCCGCTATGACCATCATGATAGGAGTCACGGCTTGTAAAAATCAAAATGCTGAGTCAATGAAAGTAGATTTAAATGACCTTGTTTTAGAAGAAGAAGTGAACGTTCCTCGAACTGCAGAACCTGATAAATCTGAAGAAGTTTTTCAAAATGCAAGGAAACTGATCAAAACAGGAACTCTGACATTTGAGTCTGAAGATTTACCTGTTTCTGCAAAATTTATCAAAAAGTTGGTAGCTGATATCAACGGGTATGTCTCCTCCGATCAAACCACTGCATATCATCACCGCACAGATCAAACGATGACGCTGAGAATACCCTCTGTCAAGTTTGATACCATCATGGATCAAATCACCCTTCATGCTATAAAAACAGAATCAAAAAACATGTCTGTTCAGGATGTCAGCGAAGAATTTGTCGATGTTGAAGCCCGGCTCACTGCCAAAAAAGAAATCGAAAAAAGATACATTCAAATCCTATCAAAAGCAGTAAAAGTAGATGATATCTTAAAAATTGAGTCTGAATTGGGAAGTATTCGTACTGAAATAGAATCCATTGAAGGACGATTGAAATATCTTCAAAATCAAACTTCGATGAGTACTATCCATGTCACATTTTATCAGACCAAATAATTTGTATCTGAAACGCCTTTCTTCAGTAAACTTAAAAATGCGATCTCAGATGGATGGAATATGGTAGTATCCTTTATCTTTGGCTTGATTCAATTTTGGCCTTTTATTTTTATCCTTGGGCTGATCATATTTTATTTCAGAAAGCGGTACAAAAGCTGATATTTCAAAATCTTTAACTTTAATTCTGAATCAATCATCCACAGTGTTTTTATACTATCCTGAAGCATAATACAAGATGCATACAACATAGAAACCGGCAAATAAGGATCTAAGACTCTGTTAAAAAATAACTGATTGATACATATTGTCTCGTTCTTTTGCTCTTTTTCTGCGTTGCAAAATCGTTAAATAGCTAAGAGTATGTTTAAACTTTTATCATTTGGCTCCAAGTGGCAAATTTAAACATACTCTAAGGCTATTCGCCTCATTTACGCCTTGAAAAAGAACAAATTAACTTCGCCAATTCTGCACCATTTATTTATTAACAGAGCCTAAGAGCTTCCCAGTATAGCCTCGCCCATTTCGTATATCATATTGGATCTGCCCACAATTAACGGGTCGATTTTGCCGATGGTGGGAATATCTTTATTTTCATATGGGATCTTGTGGAGCAAATATCTCATCGCATTGAGTCTGGCTCTTTTTTTACAATCGGATTTTACAACCGTCCATGGAGCATCAGAAGTGTCTGTATGATAAAACATTTTTTCCTTGGCTTCAGTATATTCATCCCACTTGTTGAGTGAGGCTTTATCTATTGGCGATAGTTTCCATTGTTTTAAAGGGTGGGTTTCTCGGTCTTTAAATCTTCTCTTTTGTTCATCCCGACTTACAGAAAACCAGAATTTAATCAGGATGATACCACTTCGCACCAGGTTTCTTTCAAATTCCGGAGCCTGTCGCATAAATTCCAGATATTCTTCATTGGTACAGAAACCCATTACTCTTTCTACTCCAGCTCTATTGTACCAGGAACGGTCGAAAAGTACAATCTCCCCTTTGGTAGGAAGGTGTTTGATATATCTTTGGAAATACCATTGACCTCTTTCTTCTTCCGTGGGTTTTTCGAGAGCTACCACCCGTGCGCCCCTTGGATTGAGGTGTTCCATGATCCGTTTGATCGTTCCTCCTTTACCTGCGGCATCACGTCCTTCATAAATTATAATGACCCTTGCACCGGTATTTTTCACCCAAGCCTGAAGTTTGAGTAATTCGACCTGAAGCTGATACTTGTGCATTTCATAGTTTTTGCGGGACATAAGGTACTTGTATGGATAGCCTCCATCCTGCCACTTTTCTGTGAGAATCAAATCTTTGTTAAGTATTTTTGAAGTAGATTTATAATCTTCCAATAAAGTATCGAGAATAAATTTTCGTTCACTTTCTGAGTAGTTGCTGAGAAAAATTTTGGCTGTTTCTAATTTTTGATCTTCGGGAACAGTAACCAATTTATCATTGAGCACCACAGCATTATGTATTAGTTTTTTTCTGATTTTTCTGTTGACTGTTTCAGCGGTTTGAGCACTGCCATTATCTTTAACTAAAGAAACATCGCCTGATGTGACCAACCTTTCTTTTTGATTACTTAATGCTTTGGTTTCACTGATCTTTGTATTTCTTCTTGCCATATTTATTTCCATTTTGTTCTGAATGGTAAATGTATAGATTCAATTCTTAAAGCCCAAAAATTCCTTTAAAAAATATGATATGATCTTGGTCATGTCACACAAATACTCCATCCAGAAAACCGGATTAATATTGCCCCGCTCAACCTAATGCAGATAGCTTAAAAGGACAAAAAATCTTATTCAAACTTAAAATTAAGCATCTGCACATCCCTCGAATTGGTTCCTACCATTGCCTTAAATTCACCTGCTTCAGCTTTAAAATCCAATGCTTCATTATAAAACTTCAAAAGATCTTCATCAATTGTGAAAACAACTTCTTTGCTTTCTCCCGGTAATAAATATACTTTCTCAAAGCCTTTCAATTCTTTCACAGGTCTGGCGATACTGCCTACCATATCTCTGATATATAACTGTACAACTTCATGTCCTGCGACTTTCCCCGTATTTTTTACCGTGACTGTGACAGTTAGTGTTTTGCCTTTTGACAACTTTGGAGTAATGATGTCAGGTTTGCCATATTCAAATGAAGTATAAGACAGCCCGTAGCCAAAAGGAAGCAATGGATCATTGGGTGCATCCAGATAATTGGTTCTGAATTTTGGATAATTTACCAGATTGGGTCTGCCTGTATTGAGTATGCTGTGATACACTGGTATTTGGCCTACATTGACAGGAAAAGATGTGGTCAGTTTTCCGCTAGGATTGACATCACCGAACAGCACATCTGCTACTGCATTACCACCTTCTGTTCCACCAAACCAAACATCCAGTACTGCATTCATATCTCTCATCTCATCAGTGATTACCATAGGTCGACCGTTGTACAAGACCATGACTATCGGCTTGCCGGTAGCTTTCAAAGCTGCCAACAATTTCTTTTGTGAAGGTTGTAAACTGATATCAGTCATGCTGGATGATTCTCCCGACATGTTGGCCGTTTCTCCCATGACCGCTACGATGACATCTGACTTTTCGGCTACTTCAAGGGCTTCCTTGATCATTTCGTCAGCAGATCGGGCATCTATGACCAATTCTTCACCAAAAGCATTTACTCGTTTTGCGAAATCTTTATCGTCAGAGATGTTAGCACCTTTCGCATACCTTATATTCCCGGAATTTGTTGAAAGACTTTTGATGCCTTCGATGATTGTGACCGCTTTTTTCGGGATCGCCTGATACACTCCATGTACCCAGCATATTTCTACGGCTATCTGCCAATGGTCCCAACCAATGCTATTTTGGCATCTTTTTAGTGGAAGTATATTATTTTCATTTTTTAATAAAACAAATGATGCCGCAGCTGCTTTTCTGGCAAATGCTCTGTTTTCAGCAGACATGAGTTCGGTCGCAGCCCTTTTTTCATCAAAATACTTATATGGATCATCCAAAATGCCCAATCTCTCTTTGGCCATCAACACACGAACACATGCCTGATCAATATCCTTTTGTGTTACCTTGCCTTCATTCAGCGATTTTTTGAATGTAGTGAGAAATCCCTCGCCTACCATTTCCATATCCACGTTGGCCTTCAATGCCTGACGGGACACTTCCTGAAAGTCTCCTGTTCCATGTTCTATCATCTCCAGTACAGATGTATAGTCAGTCACCACAAAACCATCAAATTTCCATTTTTTGCGTAAAACATCGGTGAATAAAAATTTACTGCCCGATGCAGGTACATAGTCCACTACATTGAAAGAAGTCATGACAGAACCTACTCCTGCTTTGACCGCTGCATGATAAGGAGGCAGATATTCATTAAACATACGTATCTTACTCATATCCACCGTATTGTAATCGCGACCACCCTCGGCAGCACCATAAAGCGCGAAGTGCTTGACACAAGCCATCATAGTAGTAGGGTCAGACAGGTCTTTACCTTGATAGCCCCTGACCATAGCCGATGCAATCTTTGAGCCCAAAAAAGGATCTTCGCCTGCGCTTTCAGCGATCCTGCCCCATCTGGGATCCCTTGCAATGTCAACCATAGGACTGAAGGCCCACATGATCCCATCAGCTGTGGCTTCTCTGGCAGCAATCCGAGCTGACTGCTCAATCATATCTATATCCCAGGTACAAGATAATCCTAAAGGTATAGGAAATATAGTTTGATGACCATGGATGACATCCATGCCTACCAGAATAGGAATACCCAATCGACTGTTTTTTACTGCCATTTCCTGAGCTTCACGGGCTTTAGCAGCACCTCTGATACCAAAAATACCTCCTATCTGACCATTTTTCATCTTGGACTCTACATCCTTACTGACTATTTCGCCCGTAACCGTTCCTCCGGGTGTGATGAGATTGAGCTGACCTATTTTTTCATCTATTGTCATTCGGGTCATCAAATTGGACACTCTTAATGAAGCACCCAATGATTGATAATACACAAGACCGGCACCTTTTTTAGATATATTCTTTTGACCTGATAAAGAAAAAACCATTATTGGGACCATTATTAGGGTCAATAAATATTGAATTTTTTTTGTCATTATTCTAAAAATTTATTTGATTAGTTATTTTTATAAATACTCAGGATGTATCAATATTGGCTGAAAATGATTAGATCTTCATCTCAAAAGCCAATGCTTAAGTTGGATCCTATTTTATACTTTTTTATTTTGCATACATAAATCCTAATCGTTTAAGTCCGATTTTTTACATCACTATTGGCCATAAACAATTTCCAAAGCAATCCTGATCTATAGTTTTCGATCATGACAGGGATTGGGCCTTGATCTATAGCAAGATATCTGGGTAAGTACCAATTATGTTCTTCTGAAAATGCATCATAAGGTCCGTATTCTCCGATGTATTCCATTTTATCGATATACAAATGCCTAATAAAGTCCAGACTTTCTTTGGGTGTATAAGGTATTGAAGACATAGCAGCTGTTGGCGAAATCACACATAAATCTTCGTTTGGCTGATGACCTGCGTATCCCTTCATCGAGTAACTAGACGTAAGACCCCAATTTACTGCACTATATCCTTTGCACTTATTAGGATTTTTGATTGCATGTTGATGATGTATAAGTGCATGATTTCTATTGAGTAATCCATAATCTGCAAATTGGTCTATCAATCCGTTTGGATCCAAACCTAGATAAGAGTAATGAGCCCAAAAAAGTGGCCCTACCGGATCTTTTGAGTGTTCGTAATGGTTTAGGACAGTTTTTATTCCATACAAGGTTGTATCCTTTTTGATATTCCCATATAGAGCCCAGCCTTGCTCATATACTTCTTTGCTGATAGGAAAGGTAGGTGATGCAGCAGCTAAAACGTACATAATAAGGCATTCATTATAACCACCTACTGGAAAGTTCATTTCCCAACCGTAGTTTGGTGACCAATGCCAGTACAATGTATTTTTACCTTGTGTGTACCAATTCCATTCTATGCCTCTCCACAATGTATCTATCTTAGAAACAAGTAATTTTTCTTTTGGATTAGTACCATTGAAGTATTCCGCAACGGCAAGTAAACCTTGGACCATAAAAGCAGTCTCGACAAGATCTCCTCCGTCATCTTTTTTGCTGAATGGTTGCACTTTTCCCGTTTTACCATCCAGCCAATGGGGCCAGACACCGTGAAAACGATCAGCTTTTTCTAAAAAAGCAATATTTTTAAAAAATCTGTCTAATGCCTCTTCTTTTTGATAAAGCCTCTTTCTACACCTGCTAAAATAGCCATAAATCCAAATCCACTACCCCGGTGGTGATGATATGCTGATCATTTTGAGGATAGAAGCCATCCATATGCACACGCTCACATGCCATGCCTGAGTTAGGTTCTGCACCTTCCCAAAAATATTTTATTGTCTGTTTTTGCACAAGATCCAACAATTGGTTATCAGATAGCTTAGAATAACTACCTTGTTGTTCACCTGCCTTTTTATGATCACTATCTGTGGAAGTTAGTACTTTCTTATTGCAAGAAAAGCAACTCAAAACCAAAAACAATACCGCACTATATAAACGCATATTATATACTTTTTCACATTAAAAATTAAATTCCAATTTTTTCAATCCTTGCATGATGTCTTTATCTTTCATAAAATGTTGCCATAAGAGTCCACTTTTATAATTTTCCATCATGATAATGATTGGTCCCTGATCAATAGCAAGATGAGAAGAGGCAAACCAGGTTTCAGATAGATTAAAAGCATCAACAAAACCATATTCCTTCCAAATTTTATCACCTAAAGTATAGTAGAAAAACTCCATAGCTTTGATAGATGCCTCAGGCGTATAAGGCATAGAAGAAAGTGCTGCTGTGGGAGAGATTACACCTAAATCATTGGTTGGCGAATGAGCTGAATAACCTTTGTGATTGTCACTGGCAGTGAGCCCCCAACAAGATGCCGAATAGCCTAAATATTTTTTGGGATTAGCTTTGCAATATTCCCAATTTATCAAACTGTGGTTGGTGTTTTGCTCCCAGTAATTAGCATATTTATCAGAAAGTTTTCTTGGGTCTAAGCCCAAAAAAGAATAATGAGCAAAAATAAAGGGCCCTCCAAAATCATAGCCCAAAGGTAATTTTATACCAAAGAATGATTTGTTATTGACCATTTGACCCTTTCGAGCCCAAGCATTATCATAAAGTGTCTTGGTAATAGGAAAAGTAGGTGAAGAAGCGGCCAATACATACACTATCAGACTTTCATTCCATCCAGCTATGGGAAGGTTGATCAAAAACCCTTATCCGGTGACCAATGCCATAATAACCTTTCATTATTGCCTTGTATAAACCAGGTCCATTCTACCTCTTCCCAAAGCTTTGTAATTCTGTTTATCAGTATCGTATTCTTAGGTGCTTTGTCTGAGAGATATTGCCTAAAAAGTGAGTAATCCCTGCATCATTAAAGCAGTTTCTACTAAATCCGCTCCATTGTCATTTGTACTAAAAGGAATGGTTTTACCTGTAACTCCATTGATCCAATGCGGCCAAACACCATGAAAACGGTCAGCCTTCTCAAGAAAATTCACCATTTTGTCAACTCTTTCTATGCCTTCAGTCCTGGTGATAAAGTTTTTTTCAATACCAACAATAATTGCCATAATCCCAAAACCACTTCCACCTGTTGTTACAAGGTTATCAGAATTAATCCGCTCGCGTATCATACCTGACTGAGGTGCGCATAATCCCAAAAATATTTAAAAGTTTCTTTCTGGACTTTAGTGATTAATTCGTCAGTAGAAATTACAGGAAACTTTCGGGCTGTGTCTATGACTGTAATAAAATCTTGAGATACGCCATTAAAATTTTCATTATTTTTACCTTTTAACGATGTATTGATACTTAAGGTATATTTTTTTAAATGATCAAAGTTTTGTTTTGGTTTGATGATTAATTTTTGGTCATTACTACTAAGTGTAAGAATTAAATCCTGAAAGCTCAATGGTGAAAATGTAAGGGCAGCATTAAGCGAAATTCTATTTACTGGAGCTGAAAACTCTAAAAATATACTATCTTGTATGTTGAGGTCGAATATCTGTCCAAAACTTCCAATTTCTTTATTGCCATAAAGAATTCTTTGTACTTTTATCTCTCCGTTAACCGTTGAAAATGAAAAGCTATATCCTTGAAAAGAATTTTTATTGTTGTCTTTCAATTGATTTTTGATGGTCAAAACGTAGGTAGATCTTGCATCCCAAAAAAGTATTTGGAGCTATGGATATGGTTTGATTTTGATCGAAAAAACTAATATTCAAAGGTACATTTTGACCGTTTTTTGTAATTAAAACATTCGCGGATACAGTTGTGATGTCCAGCGGTGATGAAAATGTACAAACTATCGATTGATCTAGCTGTACATCAGCTAAAGTATTTAATGATAAAATGGATTGGACTCCTATAAAAATATTTCTTATAGAAAAGGATTCAAAATTTTCTTTTTTTGAACAGTTTTGAAAAAAAATGAAGTTAAAAAGTGCAAATAGCAATAAGTATTTACCCAAGCTTTTTTGATTCTTGACGTTCATTTATATAAAACTTAAATATACTAAATAGGTGAAAAAGAGAGTAGTAACCTTAGGAAATTACTACCAATGTCGTTTAGATAAGGAATTTTTCTTTGTTTTTACCCTATCTAAATCTTTCCCTTACAAGGGAAAGACTTCATAAAGAGGTCTTAACTAAACGACATTGAAATTACTACTCTCTATTTATTAGAAAATATTATTTATTTCCGTCTTGAAATATTTTCCTTACTTCAGCTCGTGACAATTCTTTGTTAAAAACTCTTAGCTCATCAAGTTTACTTAAATCAGACATGTGACCCCACTCGGTAAATCTTGGGACACCAGACATGATCGACAGAATATCACAACCATCCCAATTGACCGGTCCTGCTTTGACTTTAGTTGCTACGTTACCATTTATAAAAACAGCAGAAGAATCAGGGCTAATTGTAAATGCTAAATGAACCCAAGTATTTTGAGTAGGATCTACATCTGCTGCTGCACCTCCATCAATCCAGTTGTCAGCTGTTCCATTGCCCACATTCAGCTTAAAACGCTGCTTGCCTCCCGCATTTTCTCTAAAAAATCTAAAACCATTTTTTCTATTATTTGGAGCTGTAGGATTAGCAGTATCCGGTGGCCCCATTACTAAGATACCGGCTCGATCAGGAGTAGCATTGACCCTCATCCACATCGAAGCACTAAATGAAGGTGATTTGAGAACATTTGTTGCGAAGGATAAATAGCCTCCTGTTGCACCTTGGTATGACTTTTCACCTTTGAAAGCATCGGTGTTGGTTAAAGTAGGACTACCAACTTTGGCAGCTTCAGTATTGGTAAGGAGGGTCTTTAAAGCTTTCATCAAAGCTCATATACATTTTTTCACCATCATACTTAGCAACATAACCCACGACGGCGCCTGATTCTGTTTTTTATCACGTTTGCAATATCATTTGCAGATAATGCCCTATTATAAAGTCTCAATTCATCCATGATACTTTCATCTGATGCATGTCCCCATTCAGTAAATCTTGGAAATCCAGACATGATGGATAAGACATCACAACCATCCCAGTTTACTCCACCAGCTACAGTACTTGTTCTGGCAACTTTACCATTGATATACACACTTGCCTCTGTCCTTGATATAGTAATAGCAAAATGATTCCAGGCATTTACAGTAGGGTCTACATCAGCCGCAGCACCACCATCTACCCAAGTATCTGCTGTACCATTGCCTACATTCAGCTTAAATCGTTGCTTGCCTCCCGCGTTTTCTCTAAAAAATCTAAACCCACTTTTTCTATTATTTTGAAAAGCTGTGCTATTCGGATCCGAGGACCCATCACTAATATGCCTGCTCTGTCGGGACTCGCATTGACTTTCATCCAAAAAGTAGCTGAAAATTCAGGTGTCTTTAGTGTTGTAGTTGGAAATGTTACATAAGCATCCTTAGCACCCTTATAGGCATTGACTCCTGACCCTTTGATGATACTTTCATTGGCAAATGTCGGAGATCCGATTTTTGTACCTGATCTTAAATTGATCAAATCTATATAATCATTGTCAAAAGGTACATACATTGTCTCACCAGCAAATAATGGAGTATATGGCGCTTCTTTTTCGAAGTTTACGACTTGCGTAGTTGTCTTACCTGAATTGTCAGTAGCGCTAATAGTAAGCTTATGAAGACCTGTGGTAATGCCATCTATTTTTATTTCCCCAACAAATCTTCTATAGTCTTTAAACTGACTTATTGTAGTGATATCTTTATTGTCTAAATTTACTTTTACCTCTTTGATTTCAATATCATCAGAAACCTCAAATATCGAATTGATAGAAATCACAGGCTCCAGAACCTTAATTTTTTTTTCCTAATCTTACCAGGTCATAATACCTACTACCCCATTCAGTGGCTAATTCCGCATATTTTTCATTGATTACTTGATCTAAGGTTACATTGGTCAGAGGTGTGAGTCCAGCTCTTGATCTGACTAAATTTACGGCTTGATCTGCTGTTATCACAGTACTATTAGCACCTTGTTTGATTGCTTCTGCATGCATTAATAATATCTCTGCATATCTGATGCATGTAAGGTTTTTGTTGCTTCCATAATTAGTTCTTCCTGGTATCAACTGCTTGGAGGGTAAATAAAACTTACCACTTGCAAATTTAGCTCTGGGATAATTATTGAATCTATCGCCATCTCTCGTTGTATTTGTGACAAAAGCCGGAAGACTTGCGTATTTTGGATCCTTCTTAAGTTCGTCAATACCTGCCTGAGTAAAAATTACAGAAGTCTCCAATCTTACAGTTTCTCCCCGATCCAGCATAAATTTGATGTACTTTAATGTAGGTTCATAAAATCCCCATCCACCATTAGCGGTAGCCACTGCAGGTGTCCAACTTTGTGGTCCAAAGAATGCCCAAAGATAATTGCTTGAGGCACCTACTCCGGTTTTGAAGTCAGAAAATTGAAACTCGAGCAAATTTTCATTACTCAGTTTACCGGGTACCTTAAATAATTGATAAAAATCAGTATGAAGAGCATATTTGCCTGATGCAATAATTTTGCTGGTAGCATCAGCTACTTTTTGATATTGTTTTAATTCCTGACTAGATAATGCTTTCATAGCTAAAGCAGTAAACTTAGTAATACCCCCGGGTACATCTGTTCTTTTGTTAGGATGTAAGTCCGGCAATTTTGATTCTACATCATCCATATCCTTTGCTATAAATTCCATCACCTCATCTTTAGTAGGAACGGAAGTTGCTGTTAATAATTCTTCCGGCTTCGAACCAGTTGGAATAAAGACCTTACCCCAAACTCTCGACAATTGAAACAGAAGAAAAGAACGCATGACCTTACACTCTGCTATATATTGCTCTGCGAGAATCGGATTACCTCCGGCATCTCTGTACTTTCCAATCTCTTCAATAGCTGTATTTATTTTAAAAATGTCTGAATAATAGGTTTGCCAAAGTGAATTGTACATCCAATAGCCCTTGTCGTAGTTATAAAAATCTGTATCGGCAAACGGTTGTTGGTCACCTAAACCCCCATGACTGACATCATCACCTCTTAGAGAAATAAGTGGATACTGTTCCCAGCCTCTACTTTGAAATGATGCGTAGGCCCCAATTAATGGCTGGATCATATCTTTAGATTTAGCATAATCTATAGACTCCGTAAAATTTTGATTTTCTAAAGGATTATTTACGAGGTCAGAGCAAGATGTAAACATCAAAATCGCTCCAAGTGATAGGATAAGATATTTTCTTAATATATTTTTCATGACTTTATTGTTTAAATTTTTATTAAAATTTTATATTGAGTCCCATAGTATAAATTGCTGGTATTGGATGGGTGCTATTGTCTATACCGTTTTGTACTTCCGGACTAAAACCATTGTAGTTAAAAAGTGTAAGCGGTCTTTCAGCAGTAGCGTTTATTCTTATCTCAGGCAAACTATCAAATATTTTACCTTTTTTGATAGTATAAGATAATGTCACATTCTGAATTCTAAAAAAGTCGCCGTCCTCCACGAAAAAAGTACTCATTTTTTGATTCCAACCTTTACGTCTACCTTTAGCAGAAGTGTATGAATCAGATGTGCCTTCACCATGCCATCTATTATCTACTAAGTCTGCATCTATATTCTGGTCATTAGTAAAAATGACTTGTCCCCTATTTCTATTTAAGATCTGGTTTCCACCTTGTCCATAAACATTGACAGATAGATCAAATGCTTTGTAACCTACAGAAATATCACCACCATATGTGAAGCTTGGCAGAAATGATCCGATGATACCTCGATCCAAATCATCAATTACTTTATCTCCATTGCGATCTACATATTTGAAATCACCAGGCTCCAGTTTATTGGCTTTAGCAATTGGATCTGCTTCGATTTCTGCTTGATTTTGATATACCCCTGCTACTTCCCAGCCATAGAAAGCCAAAAGTGATTGACCTACGATAGATCTTTGTCTAAACTCCGCAGTACCACCATCTATATACTCTTGACCTGATAGACTTATTACCTTATTTTTTAGAGTTGAAATATTACCACCAATAGCATACCTAAAATCTTCATTTAAACTTTCACTCCATCTCAAACCTAATTCTACACCAGAATTTTGGATAACACCTGCACTCCTTCTAAAAGTTGCCCCTGTAAGAGGCGCTGTAATTCTGATTTGAGCATCATTGGTTTTTCTTACATAATAGTCGGCTTCAATGGAGAGCTTTTGATCAAATGCAAAGGCAGATAGGCCAAGGTTTGTTTCTGCAACTCGTTCCCATCTTAAGAAGTCAAAAGTATTGGAAGATACAGTACCAGATACCAATTGGTCATTGATACTCGTAGTGACTAAACTGGTCGTATTACTTCCGTCACTAAATGGTACTTTATCATTCCCTAAAACACCCCAACTTCCACGCAATTTTAGATAATCAACCACATTGTTCTTAAAGAACCCTTCTTGTGATACAACCCATCCCAAGCCCACAGAAGGAAAATACCCAAACTTCTCCTGATATTTGTTTGTACCATCGGCTCTGTATGTACCGTATAGGATATATTTATTTTTAAAACTGTAGGACAATCGTCCAAAATATGACATTCCATAAAACCTGGAGCCGCCATCACCTACATCTCCATCTTTAATATCTGTCACAGGAGTACTATTTTCCAGATACCAGGTGCTTTTATCTTGATAAGGGAAATCGTTGCCTTTTAGCGATAAAGTTTCAAACGCTTCATCCCTAAATGAAGTACCGCCAAGAATTGTAAAATTATGATTATTTACTTTTTTGTTGAAAGTTAGCGTATTGTCCCAAATTTGATTAAATCCTGTACCCACTCTTTTGATAAGATTTGATTGATTACGCTGTAAACCAGTAGAAACAAAGTACGGAAGCCGAGCTTGTCTCGTATTTGTACCTGAGTATGCATAATTATACGCTGATTTGAATTCTAAGCCATCCATCAAGTCGATTTGTACAAACATATTGCCTAACACTTGCCTGATCTTATCCCTCAAATCACTAAAATTTAGAGCAGGCATAGGATTTTGGCCATCTCTATAACCAATTGACTGAGCACTTGCAAAATTGATAGGAGTCGCTTTAGTGTTGCCTTCATCGTATACCGGTAGTATTGGCACTGCAAAATATGCTTGTCCCCATGCACCATTTTCCGGATTTTGTTGTGTAGCATTGCTGAATACAACGTTAGACCCTATAGTCATCCAATCAGTAGCTTTAAAATTTATTTTTCCTCTTAAATTGATTCGCTGATAATAATTTTCCATATTTAAGATACCATTTTGGTCCATATAGTTAAGACCCAAAGAGTAGTTTGATTTATTAGATCCTCCGGATACATTTAAACTGTGATTTTGTATTCTTGCTGGGCGAGTCACCTCTTTATACCAATTGGTATTTACATCTGGCAAATTGAAATTAGTCCTACTTCTACCAAATCTTTGCATTGCATTGTCCACATATTGAATATCAGCAACTGATCCAGACTCATTTTGCAAAAGTAACAAATTGCTCAGCATTTGCCATCCTCAGCACGTTTTGAGCGACCTGTACCCCAGTATAACCATCATAGCTTATCTGGGCTTTTTGCTCAAAGGATCCCGATTTAGTCTCAATTAATATAACGCCATTGGCAGCTCTCACACCATAGATAGCTGCAGCTGATGCATCTTTAAGTACTGACATAGTAGCAATATCAGACGGGCTTAAGAAGTCAATATTGTCAAAAAACATACCATCTACCACATATAGCGGTGAGGTGTTGTTTTCATTATTGCCCAAAGCATTGTTTGGAAAAGAGCCGACACCCCTTACTCTTACAGTAGCTCCTCTACCAGGTTGACCCGAACTTACTATTTGCAATCCCGCCACTTTACCCTGTAAAGATTGCATTGCATTGGATGAAGGAGTCTTGAGTATCTCCTCACTTCTTATTGTAGTAATAGAGCCTGTCAAATCTTTCGATTTTTGTGTACCATATCCTACGACAATCACTTCTTCCAAAACATTGTTTGATGTCTGAATTCCAAAGGAGAGACTAGGTTCGTCTGCATAGGTGAAACTTAAGGTACTATAACCCAAGTAGGAAACTTCTAAATTATCACCCTTACTTATTTCAAGTGAAAAACTGCCATCAATATCGGTTACAGTCCCCGAGCCTGTCTTTAAATTGACAATTGTTGCCCCGATGATAGCCTCATTTGTTTTTTGGTCAAAAACATTTCCGGAAACCTTAGTTTGAGCAAACAGGACATGGCTCCCTAATAGACAAATAGATAATAAAATTTTAAATTTTAACATACTTTAATGATTTTGAATATGAAGAAAAAAATCAATTAATCGTTCATGCATCAAAACTATTAACCTATCAAAATGCTAACGGAGAAAAATGCTTTGAATTAATATGAACTTGATGCAAATCTATGAATATGTAAATACAAAGTATTGGATTTAACTACGCCATGACTACGCCAAATAAATTTTTATGGCTGAAAAAGTCTAATAAAATCAATGGTTCAGCTCATTTTCAATAATCTCCCGTATTGATGTCAAATATAATTTACAAAAAAATCATTTACATCTGTTTCTGTTGGCAAATGCATCTTCTTTCTTAGCCTGTACCGTTTATTTTCCAGGCCCCGTAAGGAAATATTAAATAGTGGGGCAATGTCCTTTGAAGCCAGATTCATACGCAAGTAAGTCGCAAGTTTTAGATCATCAGCACTCAGATCAGGGTACTCTTTTTTCAGTTTGGACAAAAACACTTCGTGAACATCATTAAAACTCATATCAAATAGTTTTTTATCACTTTTTGTTGTTAAGTTTTCGTTGATTTGTTTCATGAACATCTGGAAGTCTTTCCCGGTAAGGGTGTGGTCTCCGGTTTTTCTGATTTCAATAAGTTCGTCCTTAATGTCCTGTAAAATCTCATTTTTTTGCACTAACTGCAATGTGGCATTGGCCAATTCTTTATTTTTAATCTGATTTTCACTGTGAAGTCGTTGATTTTCCAATTGTATTTGGTGTTTATGTACAAGTCTTTCATTTTCAAGCTGAAATCTCTGTTTTTCACCAGTTAGTTTTCTTTCGTAGTATTTATTCAGTAAATATAATAAAGTAAACACCAACACCAGATAAATGAGTTTTGCCATTGTACTAAGATACCACGGAGGCAATATCTCAAAAGATACTGTTTTTTCAATATCATCATTCCTTTTAAGTTGGAGGATGTACTTGCCTGAACTCAAATTGGTGAATTGGATAGAACTCTGGTTTTCAATTTCCTTCCACTCATTTTGGTTGGGCAATAATTTGTATTCATACTTCTTACTTGCCCGAAAATCAAAATCGAAAAATTAAAACTGATATTTTTTAGCTGTGTTTGGAATTTTGATGGTTGTATTGGATGTAGCAGTACATGTTTGTCCATTGTAGACGATGTTACAGTGGATGATGGTATCATTTTTATGAAGATCATACCTTGAAGGTTGTACTTTGTCCAATACAAATCCATCATCCATACAATAAAGCAACTCTCCGTTTTGCAGATTGGCTACATTATGATAATCCTGATTGAAAGCATAAGGAAAATTTCTTAATTCTTTATCATGATACATTCTGATAGCATGATTATTATAGATTTTAAGCCAGGTAGTATCTGTGATAGGCCTTATATTGAACCCATTGTTTTCGCCTTCCATAACAGAAAACGGAAGTAACTCATCTTTAACTTCATCAAGATAATAATGTGCTTCACCATCTGAAACCACCAATTTATTTCTGAAAATACTGACATCTATATTATCATGATCATCATCAGTATGGAAGGAGTATTTTTTGAAAACTGACTTTTCGCAGTTCAGGATCAATGGTCAATTTTGCAAGGCCATTATTGGGACCGGTGACCCATATATAATCTCCTTTGATGTAAAATTTTTTAACTGGTCTGTTATACCCTTCTATTTTATGGCTGAAACTGATATTTCCATTGTCCACCCTGAAAAGTGAAAGACCTGTATAATTGCCCTGCAGAATAAAATTTTGATTTCCCCTTTTGATCACCTCATTGTACCATCCTCCTGTGATATTGGACAATTTTGTGGCTTTATCGCTTCTGATCAGAAAACTTCCATCATTGTGCCCACAAAATACGCCATTTTGAACCGGGAAAAGATGCCATGTCTGCCCTTGAGTACCTTTAACGAGTCGAAACTCAGGAGAAGAAATCTGATTTCTTCTTGTTTTAAGATTGGAAAAATAAACTCCCTGATTTGTACCAAGGTAAAGTATGGAGTCATAAATTGTAGCTGTATAAACAGAACCTATCAATCCTTTGACATCTCTGTATTGCAGGATATCATCGTTGAAGTGGATCAAAGAAATACCTTTATCAAGACCAACCCACAAATTCTGATCAGTATCTTCTTTTAGTGCCAGTATGGTATTGTTCTGAAGTCCGTTGGTGGTACTAATCCGAAATTTTATGTTGCCGTCATCATCGAAAATCAATAAACCGTCCCGGATGGTGCCTATCACAATATCGCCATTGGTCATTTTAAGGGCTTTATTGATCTGGACTTCTGAAAAATAGGGGTTATTTTCGGCATTCCATGGAGCTAAATGCCCATTTTCATATTTAAATACTCCATCGCTATTTGTAGTGATGAGCAATGAATGTGCACTTTTTCCGGGAAGAATGGCTGTGACGATTTTGTCAGCAAAATACTCAGAACCATTCAGCATGACCGGCTGAAGATCGTCATTGATATAAAAAATACCTTTGTCAAGTACCTGGATATATTTTTTCTTTTCAGCAACATGGAGGAACATGACGCTTCCGGGCAATTCTATTTTAAGAAATCTGACTCCATCATAGGCCAATAATACTGAAAATGACTGAAAAAACACCACTTCGCCATACGAAGTGATATGCCAGATCTCTTCATTATCGATCAATCCCTTGGGCAATAGTCCCGTCAGATTATGGTATGTTAGCTTTTTACATTCTTCGCTGATCCAATACCCCAATTCTCCGTAAGCACCGGTATAAATCCTGTCTTTGTGATATAAAACAGACCTTACTATCTTTTTGGAATTCAATTTGTAGTTTTCCCATGAGTTTCCATTGAATGTCAGAAGGCCGTTTGTATTGCCAAAATACATCATTTTATCGCTTCCCTGTGTAATGGCCCAGTTTTGATGATGTGACTTATAATGCTGAACATCATAATTGGTGATGACAGGAACATGTTGGGCAAAAAAGGCATACTGAAAAATATAAGAACCCGAAAACCAAAATATTTTGCCTGAATAACCATACCTTCCATTAAAATCGGTTGTAAATTTATTTGAAAATTTTGAATTGTTTTACATATAAGAATTGAGAATTGATGAAAATATATAAATTAGATGTAATGACCTTTTTTTGTACACTCTCAGGCAAAATGCCTGCTGGTGCTGCATGTAGCTAGTAAGCTGAGACGAACAAGGTCCCTGCCTCGTTTGGGCAGGCAGGCTAAATCCTACCCTTAGATGGAAAAGACTTCATAATATGGCTTTAACTAAACGACATTGAAATATTTTTCCGTGTATGCGTGCGGGTATCAACTACTTTTTAGACTTTCAATATAACCTAAAAATCTAAAATGAATTTCCTATTCCAGACCAAAATTAGTAAACCTAAAAAAGAAAGCTAAGTAGCCGCCAGGTTAGCTGGCGGTTTCTTCACTAAATTGAGCTGCCACTCAATTTTGCTAAAGCACCGTTCAGTCATGCTCCATATCGTGTGCAGCTCTGCTGAAGCGATGCTACAGCTAAAGCTGCACACAGTATGATTTGTCGTCAAAAATGCTTATTTTACCCGTCTGCTCCGAAGCGGGCAGGTTGTACTTTTGATCTTCATAACGGAACTCATTTTAGATATTTAGGTATATTCTAAGGGCAAATTCAATTTTTCGGAGATATGCTTAGGTGACATGCCAGACGCAAGTAACAATAATATGGCACCTTCCTTTTGGTGTCTTTCTTCTTCTAATTTGATCACATATGCATTTTCTGCTTCTTTGTACCCATCTTCATAGGCAGTATCAGTTACTGCTTTTAGGTCTCGATATACTTTTAAACTCTCCTCATATGCCATCATATCTGTGGGTTTTAGTTTTGATAATTCTGCTTCTCCAAACAATTTTTCAAATATTTTCCCTTGTATGCGTGCGGGTATCAACTACTTTTTAGACTTTCTATATATTCTAAGGGCAAATTCAATTTTTCGGAGATATGCTTAGGTGACATGCCAGACGCAAGTAACAATAATATGGCACCTTCCTTTTGGTGTCTTTCTTCTTCCTTTTGGTGTCTTTCTTCTTCCTTTTGGTGTCTTTCTTCTTCTAATTTGATCATATATACATTTTCTGCTTCTTTGTACCCATCTTCATAGGCAGTATCAGTTACTGCTTTTAGGTCTCGATATACTTTTAAACTCTCCTCATATGCCATCATATCTGTGGGTTTTAGTTTTGATAATTCTGCTTCTCCAAACAATTTTTCAAATATTTTCCCTTGTATGCGTGTGGGTATTTTGTCTAATTTATGCAGATTTTTAAAGACATACATCCATTTGTCAAAATCAGTTTCTAACTCTGCTTCTGTTTTTGACAAACTTGGGCATCTCAAGGTATATAAAGGTAAGTTTATCATAAAACACTTGGTTTTCTTGATTCTTTAGCTGGACAAAGTGCATCACTTCTCCGCTATCTCTTTCTTCGTCAAATACAAAGTCTAATATGCCTACCGTATAGACAGCCGCAAGTTGATAATCCCACTCGCCTTTTTGAGCTTGTTTTTGTATCGGAAAAGTGGAGTAGTACACACTGCGATCTTTAAAATAATTTTGCTTAGCTTTTTGTATTTCTACGATGAATCTTTCTCCTTTTGCATTGGTACAATAGATGTCGAAGATGGCTTTTCGCTCATAATCCGTCAAGGGCAACTGTTCCTTGTCTGCATAGGTCAATTCAGCAATGTTATGATGAGATGGTAACAACTGATTTAAGAAATCTATCAATAGGTCCTTATTGGGCTCCGAACCAAATAGCCGCTTAAAGCCGAAATCAGTAAACGGATTGATATATTTATCTGTTAATGACATCTGATACATCTTTGGTGCAAAGATAATGCTATTTTTAATTTTAAACATCTATTTATGGCAAAGGCAGCAACATATCATTACTCCACCAATATCCCCAAAATACGTGATTATTTTTTAAGCTCTTAATTCTTTGGAATTACTCCTTGCCACTTCTCAATCGGAGTCCTGGAGAAATTCCTTGATCCATCTATCATCTTTGGTTCGTACTAAATAGCGCACGTAAATTATATTCAATATTTAAAAAATGACTAACTTCGGTTTTAGTATTGTTAAGGATAGATTTTCAGATTTGATCTTTCGTTTTCATCTTTCGTTTTTAGATGAAATATACTCAGGTGATGCAAATTTAGTGCTTTTTTCATTTTTGTCAATTTGTTGTATATACAATTTTGAATACAACAGATAATTTTGATTAAATTTGTTTTTTCAACTAAATCACCATGAAAACAGTCTTAAAATTTTGTTTTGTTATCCTTCTTTTTTCAGACTCTTCTCTGTATAGTCAGATATCATTAGTATCCAACGGAAAGACAGATTTTACTATCATCATCCCGTCTGAAAACAATAGTCAGGAACGCGATGCGGCAACGCTCATGCAAAAGGTCATCGACTCTATGACAGGTGTCACTTTACCTATACAAGAGAAATCATCTATAAAGTCTGACAAAAGTATCATCATCAGCACAAAGCCCTTTTCTCCGAAAACCCGAAAGCTTGCTGCACCACATCCTGATGGCTTTTATATCACTTCAGATAAAAAAAGTCTGATCATCTACGGAGGAAATAAACGAGGTGCTGTCCATGGTGTAGTTCATTTCCTCGGAAAATATCTGGATTGCAGGATGTATGCACCTCACTACAGCGTTTTTCCCAAAAAAAATCAAATTTCCATCCATAAAATCAATGAATACTTAACGCCCGACAACCACATCCGAATCATCAATGGTGACTATGTTCATCAATCAAAAGAGTACAGAGACTGGTTGATGACCAATGAAATATCTGAAGAATTTCCCAATGGATATTTTGTCCATACTTTTCATAAACTGGTACCTACTGATGAATATTTCGATCAACACCCAGAATACTTTTCAATGGTCAATGGGAAACGCACCAGAGATCAGCTATGCATGTCAAATCCGGATGTACTGCGTCTAACCATCAGAAAACTAAGGCTGGAAATGAGCAATCAACCTGAAAAAAATCTTTGTCTGTAAGTCAGAATGACAATCCTTTTTATTGTTCATGTGACCGATGCAGTGCTGTCATCAAAGAAGAAAATGCACCGTCCGGACCACTCATCAGATTTATAAATGCTGTTGCGGATACTTTTCCGGACAAGGAGATTTCGACACTGGCATATCAGTTTTCACGCAAAGCACCTGCTATCACCAAACCAAGGAAAAATGTCCAGGTCATGCTCTGTACCATCGAGCTCAACAGAAGCAAGGCCATTGCTGAGGATCCTGGATCGGCCTCTTTTGTCAAGGATATAAAGACTGGTCCGCTATCACGGATCATATTTTCCTGTGGGACTACACTGTAGATTTTGCTCATCAAATCACACCATTTCCCAATTTTCATGTACTGCAACCAAATATCAAGTTCTTTTATGACCATGCAGCAAAAATCCAGTTTCAGCAATCCAATGTGGGCAAAGGGCATGCTTTTTCAGAGGTGAAGGCATATGTGATATCGAGATTACTGTGGGATACAAAGGTCAACAAAGACTCTGTGATCAATGATTTTCTAAATGGTTATTATGGGAAAGCAGCTCCATTTATCAGGAAGTATATGGATAAAACAGAAAGTGAATTGATCAAATCCGGACAATTTTTGGACATCTATGGGCATCCGACAGCACATCAAAATTCTTTCCTTTCACAAGAAAATGTACAATTATACAACAAATGGTTTGACGAAGCTGAAAACAGTGTATTAAAACAACCGGTATATCTGAATCATGTAAAAACTGCAAGACTTCCTCTCATGTATGCTATGATGGAAATAGGCAAATCTGATATGTTTAGTCCGAGAGGATTTTATAGTATCAAGGGTGAAAATCTGATATTGAAACCTGAAATGTCTCAGATGGTGGACTACTTTTTGCAAATATGTACTTCAAACGGTGTAAAAAATGTCAACGAAAGCGGTCTGACTCCTTCGGCATATATACAATCGACCAGACGGACTCTGAAGATAAAGAAGGAGGGCAATCTGGCTTTTGGCAAAAATGCAATACTCTCACCTATGCCGGCGACAAAATACAGCAGTGGAAGTCCTGCTCTCCTGACCAATGGTGTACATGGCAGCAATGATTACAGAGTTCACTGGTTAGGTTGGGAAGGTATCGACTTTGAAATCTCTCTTGATCTGGTTGACGATAAAGAAATTGATTCTATACAAATATCAACTTTGTATCTGCCCAATAGCTGGGTATTGCATCCAAAAGGCGTCACATGCACCACTTATGACAATAATGACAATCCTAATTCAACCACGACTATCGATATACAGGGAGACCAAAAAAATGAAGAAGTCAATAAAACTTTTAATTTTGTGACATCAGGCAAAAAGGTCAGAAAAATAAAGATCAATGTTACATCATCAGCAATACTTCCTCATTGGCATCCTGCATATGGTGGCACTGCTTGGACTTTTGTGGATGAATTGGTGGTATATGGAAAAAAATAATGTCCGAATCAGACATTATTGGGATAAGGTCCGATATCAGGAGTTTGGTGCTCTCAATAATAAAGGTTACCCGGATCTGCTTAGGTATAATGGTATCAATGAAAATGGAGATGCACTCTTTGACAGAAATGTCAATATATTTAATGTCGATCTTCAGTACAACTGGCGATTTGCCCCAGGCAGCGACTTCATCTTTGTATGGAAAAATCAGATTTTCAACAATGATAAGGAGTATCAAAGAGACTATTTCTCCAACCTTGGAGGACTTTTTGATTCACTACAGACCAATAGTTTTTCAGTAAGAGTGCTTTTTTTTCTGGATTACCTGCAGGTGTTTCCCCGTAAGGAAGTATGAAAAAAATCCAGCACATCAATATCAAAAATGCTTCGTTTTCAGCTACACTGATTTTCTTTTTCAATTTTGCTGTATGCCAGATAGCTGATGCTGATACTTTGAAAATTGAAAACGTGAAAAAGCAATCTTTCACAAAATATATTTTTCCTGCCACATGTGTTTCGTATGGTATCACAAGTCTGATTGTACCATCTATTCGGGATATCGACTTTGCTATACGTGACAATCAATCCGGGTATCAGGTGACTACAGTAGATGATTATCTTATTTATGCTCCATTAGTTAGTAACCTTGCATTGAGTTTGGGCGGTGTGCATTCGAAGTACAGATTTAGGGACAAGGCACTGATTTATCTTCTGTCCACAGGGCTTAATGCAGTATTAGTATATCCGACCAAAAAATTTACATCCAGAGCTCGCCCTGACAATAGTGATTTTCACTCTTTTCCTTCCGGTCATACTTCCAATGCCTTTGTAGGAGCAGAATTTTTCTGGCAGGAGTATAAAGACAAATCCAAATTATTGGCTTCGACTGGTTATATTATTGCTGCTACTACAGGATATCTGAGGTTACGAAATAACAAACACTGGTTGAGTGATGTTGTCGCTGGCGCAGGAACAGGTATTTTATCTACCAGATTGGTGTATCATTTTTATCCGAAAATATCGGAGAAGCTATTTGGCGATTCTGATAAAATGGTATTACTCCCGTTTTTATCTTTTGATGGCAGGGGAGTAACAATGATGATTGGACTGTAGAAAACTCAACAGAAAGACAGGAGGAGAATTTTTGAATGAGGAATCTTTAGATAGCCTGAATCCAAATTCTGAAGAAATTTGCAATTCATTATTCCTAATTTAAAGGACTGAATCTGTTGTTTTTAGAATGTACCTGTAGTTTTCCAATGTTATCTAATTTTTACAATTAAAGAATATGAACTTTAATTCTGGTTTTAATGTTTTTTTTATAGGTTAAATTGAAATATGATTGATTATAAAAAAATAATACAAAGAAATTCTGAAAAGCGGTTTGGAAAGCCATGCATTAGAAATACTAGAATATCAGTGTAGGATGTTTTAGGATGGCTGGCTTATGATATGACATATGAAGAAATTATTGAAGATTTTCCTGAGCTTACAATGGAAGATATCAAGGCATGACTTTCATATGCTGCTGATAAAGAACATTAGAGTATGTTTAAATTTTTATGTTTGAGCGAAAGTGAGGAAATTTAATTTTGGACAAGATGACTGAATGGTCTCGTCTGTGACGAGAATTGAGTAAAATACTTTACTCAATAAAGAAGGAACTGCGAGCAGCTGCTCGCAGCGAATACTGAATATAGCCGGAAGTTCAAGCATAGCTTGACGCTGTACGGCGAAAAATATAACGCTGGCAAAAATTAAATTTGCCGCTTGGAGCCAAATGATAAAAGTTTAAACATACTCTTAATTTCAAACGACATTATGATGATCCTTTTTGATCAAAACATTTCATTTAGGATTTTAAAAAAACTAAGCCCATATTTTACAAATTGTAAACACGCGTCACAATACGGATTAATGGATTGTGATGATCTAACAATAAGGCAGTATGCGAAAAAAATGAATTTTATCATGGTGACATTTGATTCAGATTTTTTTGATTACTCAATTTTATACGGCCATCCTCCAAAAATAATATTGGCTTAGATCCGGTTATATTACCACACAAGAAATAGCGAATCTATTCATGTCATTCAAAAGTACAATAGAAATATTTTTAGAAGACCATAAAATCGCTTGTCTGGAACTTCCATAGAATTTATCTTATATTTAATGAATAAAAAGGATAATTTTCTCTAATTCAACATTTTTTAACGAATCAAACTACCACCAAAATATTTTTTTATTTCCATTTTACAATCGATAAAAATATTATGCTTAATTTGCTCCACAATTAAGCATTTCATCCGTATGAGAAATATCTTCTTACTACTTTTCATTTGTCTGAGTGTTGATCTATACTCTCAACATTGGAGCAAAACCATTCCATTTCATTGGAACGGAAGTCAGGAAAGGGTCATCACACAGACAATAGACCTGAGCGGCCTTTTTGCAGGAGATTTTATCGGGGTATCTTTTTATGTGGAAGGGAAGGAAGTCAGCCCACTTACCATTCAGGCATCCTTTAAGACAAAAAAGTTGTATCGACAGGTTTTGCCATTTGGAGAAGACCCTGATCAGGAAAACAGATTTGTGAGCGAGCTCATATATCTGGAGCCGGATGAAGCGGGAAAGTGTCAGTTGCAATTGACATTGTCTGAACATATAAGTGTACATGATATAACAGGTGCCATCAGGGTGTTTGTCCCTCAAATGGAAGCTTCTCTCAATGAACATATCTTAAAAAAAGCAAGCCCAAGACACTTTGTGTGCCCGTGCCCACAACCTGATTATGTGCCCAGGACTTCATGGGGAGTAGGATTTAGTTTGAATGGAGATATTTACATCGGCCCACCAGTATATACAAAAGTGACACACCTTATAGTCCATCATAGTGCAGGTACCAATGTAAGCAACAATTGGGCAGGTGTTGTAGCTGCTATCTTTGATTTTCATGTCAATACCAATAAATGGTCAGATGTCGGATACAACTGGCTCATTGACCCCAATGGAGTTATTTATGAAGGTCGAGGAGGCGGAGACAATGTTCGTGGTGCTCATATGTGTGGGTATAATAATAATTCTATGGCAGCATGCCTGCTTGGAAATTTTGAAGTAGCACAACCCACCGATGCTATGGTAGCTTCCCTTACCAAGTTATTCTCCTGGAAAGCGTGTAAGGAAAACATTACCCCGGAAGGGAGTTCTGCGATTGTGTCGCATACAGGATTTATGAAGCACATATCCGGACATCAGGACGGATGTAGCCCTAATTATACTCAATGTCCCGGACAAAATCTCTATGTCAAACTACCCGAACTGCGAACATCCACAAATCAGTACATCAACGAAACCTGCTCAACTATATCTTCCACAGATCATATCACACTTCATAGTACTATCCAAATCACCCCAAATCCGGCCGAAGAAATCATAAATCTTGAAACAGATGATGATAATACGGATATAGAACAAATAAATATTTTTGATATCACCGGACGCATAGTATTAACCCATTTTACATTATCGATGCCAATTGATATATCAACTTTGGAGCCCGGCACTTATACCTTACTAGCCATAAATAAATCAGGGCTCAATATAGGGAAATTTGTAAAAATTTAAGCAATTCATTTTATGAAGCACGGATGTAGTAAAATCATTTGTAAGCGGTCAGTCATAGCATACAGATCTTGAAAAAAACGGCTTTAATTATATTGGGTATTTTAGCTTTTGAGATGGCATTTTCACAGAAAACCTACAAGTTTTATTCACACTAAAGTAGTCAATGCAGGTTTTACACCTTCAACGATGCCTTTTATATGTATGTATTTTGCTTTATTAATATTGGCAAAGAATCAGGGTAAGTATTCATTTTATACCGAGCTT
The DNA here is from genome assembly GCA_016718205.1 of Saprospiraceae bacterium. Taxonomy (GTDB): domain Bacteria; phylum Bacteroidota; class Bacteroidia; order Chitinophagales; family Saprospiraceae; genus OLB9. The sequence goes on along the minus strand of JADKEB010000003.1, from coordinate 108,082 downwards.
TCATTGACTTCTTACAAAGTGGGTGGTGAATATTTTGATTTTAGATATAAAAATGGAAATGCCATGTCCACCTACCTGGTTTTAAACTCAACAACAAAATCGTATTATTTTTTGCTGGGCTACAGACCTGTAAGACCTATTCATTGATGGTGATCATCAGATATAAGTAAAATCTTTTGAACACATGTACTTTACAACCCACCATTTATGATTAAATGTACTCATTGGGCAGGCGAACAGTTTAACTGTGCTCGAGAACAAAAATAAAAAATTGTCTTAAAAATTTTTCGATTATCACAAACATTGTTACATTTGACGCAGCATTTTGTGTTAGCGTCACGTTAAGTAATGTAGGGGACAATCAAATGTGGCTCTTTAATTTTTGTAATTGATTAAAATTCAATTAATTGTATTTAGTAAATTCTTTTTAATCATCAAATATTAACAATTTAAATTCATTAAAGCATGACAAAAAATTTTATGCAAAATTTGGCGGACAGAGTTTTTCGTTTTGACAAAGCGAAGACTTTTGTTTCATGTCTGATGATGGTGATGGCCACTTTGAGCATTAATGCTCAGATGGTGTCAGGAACCATCACATCAGAAAAAGATGGCTCTCCTTTGATCGGAGCGTCAGTACTCGAAAAAGGTACTTCAAACGGTACCATCACCGATGTAGATGGTAATTTCAGTCTGAAACTGACCAAAACTCCGGCAGTACTTGAGGTTTCTTACATTGGGTTCACTACGCAGGACATTAATGTCACCGGTACTGAATCCGGCCTCACATTAGCACTTACTGAAGGTACAGCCTTGGAGGAAGTCGTAGTAACAGCCTTTGGTATGAACAGAGCGAAAAAAGCACTTCCATTTTCTGTAACCCAGTTGGGTGGAGAAAAATTTCAGGAGGTAAGAACAGCCAACGTAGGTAACGCACTTACCGGTAAGATTGCAGGTGTAAGTGTGGCACCACCAGCTTCAGGAGCTGCAGGATCTACCAGAGTGGTGATTCGAGGTGGGTCTAATTTAGGAGGTAATGACCAGCCTTTGTACGTCATCAATGGAGTGCCGATGGAAAGTGGTAACTTTGGACAAGCAGGACTTTGGGGTGGTAATGATGGTGGTGACGGATTGTCAGCAATCAATCCTGATGACATTGAAAGTATGTCTGTTCTTAAAGGAAATACTGCAGCAGCACTTTATGGTGCAAGAGCAGCAAATGGTGTGATACTCATAACCACAAAATCCGGAAAAGCCAGAAAAGGGATGGGCGTTCAGTTTAATTCCAATATTACAACTGATAAGGCAATAGACCGAACTGATTTCCAAAATCAATATGGACAAGGTTTTGATGGTAAAAAACCAACACCCAAATGGACGCTTTGATAACTTTGCAGTCAGGCATGGGGGCAAAATTTGACGGCAGCCAGGTGATTCAGTTTGATGGAAAAACCAGACCGTATTCACACCTTGGTGAAAACATCAATGATTTCTACAGAACTGGGGCTACTTTCAACAATTCTTTGGCATTCAGTGGCGGTAATGAAACAGGTACATATCGTCTGGCACTTTCAGATTTGAGCAATTCTGACATCATGCCCAATGCAAGCTTCAGAAGACACACTGCCAATCTGAGTATCAATAGTCAGATAAAAAAACTCACTCTGAGCTTAACAACACAATATACCTTCCAGAATGTCAAGAACAGACCAAGACTATCAGACTCACCTGGAAATGCCAATTTTTCAGTAACATTGAAACCGGCACACATTCCTTATAGTGTAATTAAGGGTGAAACCGACAAACTTGGTGCACTTCCGGATGGTACGGAGTTGAGATATCAAAATAATATTTTTTCAACCAATCCATATTGGGCTGCTCATCAGTTCTTCAGAAGTGATGTAACCAACAGATTGCTCGGAAATGCATCAGCAAGATATGATCTCACTGACTGGTTGTATGTCATGGGTAGAGCGGGTACGGACCTGACTAACCGAGATGCAGCAAGCAGCGAAGCATATGGTACAGCATACAAAGCACGAGGAGATTATAATGAGAGTTTCCAAAATGTAAGACAGGACAACTTCGACATCTTCGTAGGTGGTGAGAAAAAATTTGGATTGATTTCTCTGGATTATATGGCTGGAGGTACCAAGTCAAGATCATCTAACGAAACAAAAGGTGGTGGTGGAAATAACCTGGTAGTACCATTTGTCCATAGTGTACGAAATGTGGAAGCAGCTACCGTTAATTATGGATACAGCGCATTTGGCACAAACTCCATTTTTGGACAGGCCAATATTGGATACAATTCTTGGTTGTATTTAAATCTTACCGGTCGTCAGGATCAATTCTCTACACTTCCTAAAGAAAATAATACATTATTCTATCCATCAGCTGGTGTGAGTGCAATATTGTCAGAAGCAGTGAAGCTACCTTCATTATTTTCTTTTGCAAAGGTAAGAGCCTCATGGGCGCAGGTAGGCGGTGGCGCACCTAATCCGTATGCACTTGGACTTACTTACAATTTAGTAGGAACAGGTCATGATGGTGCTAACCTGGCACAAATTTCTCAAGGCTCTATTCCAAATCAGGGACTTAAACCATATACTTCCACTGAGATAGAGATCGGAGCGGATATGAGATTTTTAGATAACAGATTTGGATTGGATATTGCCTACTACAACAGAAAGACTACAGACGACATCCTTGCAGCGGGGATTTCAGCTACTTCCGGATTTGGAAGCACTTTGGTAAACATTGGGGAATTGTCCAATAAAGGGTTTGAATTATTGCTAACTGCAAGAATCATCAGAAATAAGGATTTTACTTGGGATGTTGTCTCAACTTTGCCAATAACATAAGCGAGGTCATCAACTTAGGAAAAAATGCAAAAGGTGAAGATATTCAATTGATCAATTTGGAAGAATCCAGAATTCGACAGGGTGAAAGAGTTAGACAAATAGTCGGTCAACCTATGTCAACACTTGTAGGATGGAAACACAGAACCAATGCTCAGGGTGTAAAAATGTATGATGAAAGCGGATATCCACTGAGAAGTGCGGCTGTTGAAATCCTTGGTACAGGTATTCACCCGACATCAGCCGGTCTATCCAATTCATTCAGTTATAAAGGTTTCAACCTCTCTTTCCTGATCGATATGCGTGCAGGTGGCAAGATATTTTCCGCTACAAACTTTTGGGCTTACAGATGGGGACTCCATCAGGAAACATTGGAAGGAAGAGATGGTACACTTAAAGTGAGTGGAGTATTAGCAGACGGCACTACACCTATCAATGTGACCATACCTGCTGACAGGGTTGATAACTACTGGTCCAGATATTCAGATATCACTGAATACCTAACTTATGATGCTTCTTATGGAAAATTGAGAGAATTATCATTTGGTTACAGAATTCCGGCAAGTGTGTTGTCAAAAACTCCATTTGAGTCAATATCACTTTCAATAGTTGGTCGTAACTTGGCTTTACTTTGGTCAAATGTACCAAATATTGATCCAGAATCTGCATATAATTCATCAGGTGCTGCTCAAGGTCTTGAATTTTTTGCTATGCCGTTGACAAGAAATTTTGGTATCAACCTTCAGGCTAATTTTTAAGACATATTATTTAATTTATTAAAATAAAAAAGACAATATGAAGAATATATTTTTAAAATTTTCGATGATCATTACCTTATTAGTGATGGTGGAATCATGCAGCAAAGATGCACTTGCAGATTTGAATGTTGACCCAAATGCTGTAACTGATATTGATATGCAATATTTATTTACACTAGGTACACTCAGAGTGGGTGGTGAATATGAAAATACCAGAGCATTGATGCTTTATGCAGCACCAATGATTCAGCATACTGCTTCTACAGCAGGGTATTTCAGTGGTGATAAGTATTTTTATAATGCTGGTTACAGTGGTGCTTATATGGAGAGACAATTTACTGATGTCGTAAGACTTTTGTCTCAGGTCATTTCCAAAACTAATGGAGATGCAAAACAGGCAAACTTAAATGCTGCGGCCACTCTTGTGAGATCATTCAATATGCACAGAATGACAGACTTGTATGGAGATATTCCATACACACAGGCCGGTTATGGTTTGGAAAATCAGGAAAACTGGTTTCCTAAATATGAGAGCCAAAAAGATGTTTATACCGCGCTGGTAAGAGATGTCAAAGCAGCTCGTGACAAATTGAATGCTGCAGGTGGTACACTTGGAAAGCAGGATCCAATCTATGGTGGAGACATAGCAAAATGGAAAAAATTTGCCAATTCTCTTTTGATGCGTATCGGTATGCGTATGCAGAAGAAGGATGAAGCTACTGGTAAGGCAGTATTTGTAGAAGCATTTGCCTCAGGTGGTATTACTTCAAATGCTGATAATGGAACTATCAAATATCTTTCAGGTCCACAGGGTGTAAACAGAAACGGCTTGAATGATGGATACTGGAATACTTATAAATACTCCAACGACTGTAAGCTTAGTAAGACTTTTGTTGACTGGATGAAAGCAACGAATGATCCTCGACTTATGATCGTGAGTGGCGGAACTGGAACTCCTGCAGATGATAAATCCTGGAATGTAAATCCTGCAGCGCAGAAAGGTATGCCAAATGGATATACATCATCAAATATTAAAACTGTACTTACAGCAGCTGAAGGTGCGGATTTCGACAAAAATGGTGTCAGAATGTTTTCAATGTTGAACTTAAAATATTTGGATTGGCAAGATCCATATATCCTGATTACAGCAGCAGAGACAGAATTATTGTGCTCAGAAGCAGCTGTAAGAGGATGGATTACTTCTAATGCAGAAACTCACTTCAACAATGGAGTCACTGCAGCCATTAATCAATGGACAGCTTTTGATCCTTCTTTTGCCAGAAGTGCTGCTGACGTTACGGCTTATATTGCCGGAAGAAAGTTTGGAGCTGCCAATACAGCTGACAGGTTGAAACTGATCAGTGAAGAATATTGGGCTGCTACATGGCTTGATGATATCGAAGCATGGAGCAACTGGAGAAGAACCGGTATTCCGGCATTAGTTCCAACTAAAGATCCTAATGCTGAAGAGGGCGCAACCATTCCCAGAAGACTCAGATACTGGGAAAATGAAGCTGGATCAAATCCTGCCAATTACAAAACTGCAGTGGACAGAATGGGAGGTGATAAGTTTTTGACCAAAATGTGGTGGGACGGCGGTAATTAATCTAAGTCCACAAATAAAATAATTTCCATAATTTCAGGAACTTATTTGTAATCAAAAATATTGAAAAAGCTGGGCCATTAAGTCCGGCTTTTTCATTTTTCAAAATATCGTACTTTATGATTATCTTTGTGGTGAAGAATTTAAATATGTCATTTTCTATCAAAAACCTTACATTCAGCACCATATTGAATGTGATACTTATGGGTCTTATACACAATATCTCCCATGGGCAAAAGATGTTTACCACATTATCTGCCGCCGAATCCGGTATCACCTTTGAAAATACCCTGCCTGAAACTCCGGAGGCCAATATCATTACATACGAGTACTTTTACAATGGTGGAGGAGTAGCAGCCGGTGACTTCAATAATGATGGACTAGTGGATATTTATTTTACAGCAAATTTGGCTGAGAATAAATTATTTCTAAACCTGGGCAATTTTAAGTTTAAGGATATCACAAAATCATCAGGTGCAGGTGGGAAAAAGGGCTGGAAGACAGGAGTTTCTGTGGCCGATGTCAATGGTGATGGGTTTTTGGACATATATGTTTGTTATTCTGGTGATGTAGACCCTCAGCACAGGCACAATCAGCTTTTTATCAACAACGGCAATCTCACGTTTACTGACAAAGCCGCTCCTATGGGAGTGGATGACAGTGGCCATACCACACACGCAGTATTTTTTGATATGGATCGCGATGGTGACCTTGATTTGTATGTGCTGAATCACAATATCAAAAATCTCAGAAACTTTGATGCCGCCTTTGTAAAAAAAATGGTAGATCCTGACGCAGGAGACAGATTATATGAAAATGTAAATGGAAAGTTTGTCAACATCACACAAAAAGCTGGCATCATCTCCAATCCATTGGGATATGGCTTGGGTGTCAATATTGCAGACATCAATAATGATGGCTGGCCGGACATCTATGTGACAAACGACTATGTCGAAGAAGATTATCTGTATCTGAACAACCAAAACGGCACCTTTAAGGAATGCCTGAAAGAACAGATCTCCCATATTTCCAATTTTTCTATGGGTGTGGATATTGCTGATATCAACAATGACGGGTGGCAGGATATCTTTACATTAGACATGCTTCCTGAAGACAATATCAGACAAAAGCTGCTCTATGCGCCTGATAATTATGAGCTATATAACAATATGGTGCAGAATGGATTTCATCATCAGCTTATGCGCAATATGTTGCAAATAAATAACGGAAACGGAAGCTTTAGCGAAATTGGTCAAGTTGCTGGTGTATCTAATACGGATTGGTCATGGTCAGCCTTGTTTGCAGATTTTAATAATGACGGGCTCAAGGATTTATATGTGACCAATGGTTATGGGAGGGACATGATCAACAGGGATTTTATGAAATTTTATGCATCAGAAAGACTTAAACACCTGCAGGGAAAAACAGATAACAAAATGTTTAAGATGTTGCAGACGATCAGATCCACCCCTTTAAGAAATTATATTTACGAAAATACCGGAAATTATACTTTTAAAGACAGATCAGTGGATTGGGGATTTGAGAAGCCTGATTTTTCGCATGGAGCGATCTATGCAGACCTGGACAATGATGGAGATCTGGATATCGTTGACAATAAGATGAATGCTCCGGCCGGAGTCTACAGAAATAATTGTATAGAACAAAAAAATGGTAATCAGTTTTTAAAAATAGCACTGAGTGCCTCAGATAAAAATACCCTTGCTATTGGTGCCAGGGTCACGATCTTTACTACTTCAGGCATCTTGATGCAAGAGAATAATCCTGTCCACGGTTTTCAGTCATCTATGGCTGTGCCCTTGCATTTTGGATTGAAAAATGATAACATTGATTCCATCACGGTGAGGTGGCCAGATGGAAATGTCCAATCACTCTATGACGTAAAAGACCAAATAAATACCACAATCCTAATCAAAAAAAGTGGTATCATAACTGAACTGATCCATCAAATAAGCATGGGTCCCGTTTTTAAAACTGATGAGACGACAATACCTTACACTCATGGAGAAATTGCCAAAAATGACTTTAAGTTACAGCCTTTGATACCGGATATGATATCTTACAGTGGACCCAAAATAGCCACCGGTGATATCAATAAGGACAACTTTGAAGATATTTATTTCTGCGGTTCAGCGGGAAAAGCAGGTGTCATGATGATTCAAAAGGAAAATGGAACATTTGCACCGCAATCACAGCCAGACTTTAGTTCTGATGCAAAATATGAAGATACTGACGCTACCCTTTTTGATGCCGATAGTGACGGAGATCTCGATTTGTATGTGGTATCCGGAGGATTTTATGGTGGTCCATCTGATGAATTGCTCCAGGACAGATTTTATCTGAATGCTGGTGGAACTTTTTTTGCAAAACCCGGCAGGATCCCGAAAGAAAACCATTCAGGCAGCGTAGCGATTCCACTCGATTTTGATGGTGATGGTGATTTGGATGTATTTGTTGGTGGCAGGGTAGTACCTGGTAAGTATCCCTTATCACCAGGTAGTTTATTGCTGGTCAATGACGGCAAAGGTAGCTTCACAGATGGTACGCAGCAGTATGCACCTGCTTTCAAAGAACTTGGGATGGTCACCGATGCCAAATGGGAAGATATCAATAAAGATGGCAAAAAAGAATTGATAGTAAGTGGTGATTGGATGAGATTGGAAGTATTTGTTGTGGGCAATAATACTTTCAAAAAGGTCACTGAACAATATTTTGACAAATCATATCAAGGTTGGTGGAAAACCATCACATTGGCAGACATCGATAAAGATGGTGATTTGGATATCATTGCCGGCAATTGGGGACACAATGCCCAGTTTAAACCATCAGAGTCAGAGCCCATGGAATTGTATTATGACGATTTTGACAAAAATGGTTACTTAGATCCTATATTGAGTTACTATATTCAGGGCAAATCACATCCAATGGCATCAAGGGATGAGATGACAGATCAGATTGTTGGGTTGAGACAACGTTTTGTCACTTATGATGCATATAGCAAAGCTTCGCTGGAAGATATTTTTTCCAAAGAGCAGATCGAAAAATCGCCAAAACTGATTGCCAACCATATGTCCACATCTCTGTTTTTGAATGAAGGAGGTAAATTCAGATATGTCCAATTACCAGTGGAAGCCAATTTTTCACCTGTGTATAGTATTGTATGTGAAGATTTTAACGGAGACGGGCATTTGGATATTTTATTAGCTGGAAATGTAGAGCAAACCCGTGTAAAGATAGGAAGAACAGATGCCAATATGGGTTGTCTGTTGGTCGGTGATTCAAGAGGCAGTTTTAAGTATGTGCCTCAGGTGCAATCCGGACTTAGTATCAAAGGTTGTGTCCGAAGTCTTGAGGTGATGACTGACGGAAAAAAAGAAAGGTTTATAGTTTCCGGCATCAATTCAGGTAAGGCATTGAAAATCAGTTGGAAAAAATGAAAACGACACATTTAAGATTAATTATCGCAATTATTGCTTTTTTAAATATTAGTTTGGTTTTTTGCCAATCTAAAAAAATTAAGCCGGCAGAAGAATATGTGGCCACTCTGAAAAAAATCACGGATGTCATGGTCAATGATGTCACATCTCCTGTTGCAGCCGCCAGATATTATGGGTATATCACACTTACAGCATACGAAGTACTTTCTGTTTACAACTCTATGGATTATCCATCCATGTCTGAAGTATTGAAGTTCCCGGAATTAAAGCTTTCAGATGCTGTAGATATAAAAAAAATCGATCCTGCGGTGGCTGTAAATCTTGCATTGCTGAAGGCGGCTGAAAAATTGCTTCCCTCAGGCCCGACGCTTTCTGGTGAAATAAGTCAATATCTGGAAAACTACCATGCACACACAGGAAAATTGGAAATAGGAAAACATTCTGGGGCACTTGCTGGTCAAGTAGCCGATCATATTGTTAGATGGGCAAGAACGGATGGATTTCTTCAATTGAACAACCTGGAAAGATACACTCCGAAATCTGATCCAGGAAACTGGAAACCCACTGCACCGGCATTTATGGCCCCTATAGAACCACAATGGAGAACCATCAGACCATTTTTAATGGATTCAGCTCAGCAGTACAAGCCTCAGCCACCTGCACCTTACAGCACGGATAAAAGCAGTTCGTTTTACAGACAGATGCTGGAAACATTTGAAGTGGGTAACCGAAGTATCAAAAAGGAGCAGGAAATAGCCATGTTCTGGGATTGTAATCCATTTGCCGTACAGCAGATAGGTCATGTGGAGTTTGGTATAAAGAAGATATCGCCTGGTGGACATTGGATGGGTATCACAGGTATAGCATGTAAAAAGAAAAAAATGAACATAAGCCAAACTGTGCTCATCCACGCCATTGTCGGAATCACGATACACGATGCTTTTATAGCTTGTTGGGATGAAAAGTACAGAAGTGACAGAGTGCGACCAGAGACGGCAATTAATCTTTTGCTTGACCCGAGATGGCGGCCACTGCTGCAGACACCACCATTTCCCGAATATGTTTCGGGACATTCTGTGGTTTCATCGGCCAGTGCGCAAGTGCTGACTGCTATCTTTGGTCCAAAATTTCCATTCATAGATGATACCGAAATAGAATTTGGCCTTTCAACCAGAAAGTTTAAGTCTTTTATACAAGCAGCAGAGGAGGCATCAATTTCCAGGCTTTATGGCGGAATCCATTACAGGGATGGTATCGCTCAGGGAGTATGGCAAGGAAAAGAAGTGGGGAAGATGTCAATAACAAAACTAAAGAAATACTATCATCTGCTCAGTAATCAAAAAAATGATGGTCAGAAGTGAATATTTTATCCTAAACCTTGAATTTTTTATTTATTTAATTTTGTTTCATTCAGAACATCCACAGAATATTTGAAACTTTTAATCAATTATTGAGTTCGCAAATTATCTTCCCGGAGAATCGGCATTTCAAGGCATCAGAAATTATCTTACCAAATTGATTGATTTTCTTCAAGAGCAAAACGATAATAAGGATGACTAAAAGATATAGTTTTAATAATATTATCAATACTGAACACTGAATCCTGAACACACTATGACATAAATCCGGCGAATTGCATTCCTGATAAAATTATACGATTTATCCGGTTATTACTATTCTTTAAATAAAAAAGCGAAGGCTAAATGTTTTTAACCTTCACTTTTCTGTATACAGTATTTTGAATTACCCTTTACATAACAAAACAATGACTTGAAGATGAAATTAATTCAGGGTTCTGTGAATATTACCTTACAAATACGGGCCATTTTAATCTTTTATTGACATTATCTCCAATGGCTCTACCCAACTGTAACCCCTTGCTATTGTCCATAGGGTAATGGATGCCACCATAGAGACGACTATTGGCACATTCCTCTGCCATCACATCAAAATTTGAAAAGCTTCTGGCATAAAAACCATACTTAAGCTGACTATAATCGGTAAACTGGAAATTGCCATCTCCTTTGGTAAACATAGCAGACAAAACTCTGGAACCAGCACCCATCTCACAAGAATGACCTGAAGTATATGCCGGAAATGGAGGTGTACCTAGTATTGTTTTCCATGCAGGATCAATATGTCTGTTGATATATGTAACTGGTCTCAAAAGCACATGATCATATTTTCCCTTCCAGCAAGCAATAAAGGCATCGTTTTCAGCGATTCCAAGTCTTGCTATGGCGACACTTGTTTTGGCTAATGTGGCTTTTTCTTCAAATAAAATTTGTGTCAAAATATTGAATGTATGCCCGGCAGGAGTACAAGTGGCGAAAGGATCATCAGACCAGTATTTGGCTATTTCAACCTGCTCAGTGGTATTGTTTTTGACCTGATTGTAAGTAGCTATTGCTTCTCTATAAAACTCAGAGTCTTTTGATTCTGAAAAAACAACAGGCATGGGCACTTTTGTTTTTTCCACATTGACATCCATGAATGGTCTGTTGTTTCCCCATCTTGGGCTGAGTGGATCTTTGACGCTTCCGGTAGGTACCCAGCAGTATGCATCTGTAGGAATGGCATATGGTTTTTGAAATGGTTCCAAATATGCTTCATGACCACCATCTCCCTTTGAATAATCATAAACAACATCAGCCACTTTTTTTCCAAATGCCACTGATCGATCTACTATCTCTACATTAATCGTTGCAGACATTTCCTTTAAATTAGCTTTCTCCATATCTTCAATGAGTAGCTTGTCTGCAGCCTTCAGATTCTTATCATACATATACAACATCATTTTGGCGACAGCAGCATTGGATGCAATAGCCCAATTGTATTCCAAATCATGTTCGGGAACGGGCATAGGATAGCTTTGGAATCCCTTTAATTGAGATTGGAGTGAAACAGCTCCTTCAATTCCATGTCTTACAGCTTCGTAATTGGTTATGGAGATATAGCCATACGCTCTTGCCGCTTGTGGAGGAAAAAATCCGGGTGTATTTTTTGTAGTGGTACAAATAAGGTCATAATAGTCAATCAAATGATTGGCCGCAAATGTCTCTGTTTCTTGGCTCTCGACAAGTGGTTGGTCTTTTGTACAAGACTGTAAAAAGCCAATCAGGAGGAAAAGAGATAAAATTCTAAAAAGGTTTTTTGGGGAATTAGTAAACTGGGTCATAAGAATTTATTTATAAATTACATATTAAAATATATCGTAATATATAAAACAAATATTATGCCAATTTTTAATATGATACTCTATTTTGATATTACCCCTATTAAAAATAAAATTATTTTGCGATAGAGATAGTAATAAAGAATTTGATTTATGAGTACCTATTAGTCCAAATATAAAGGTTAGTTCTGCTCCACTAACCCCTGCCTGCCTACGTAGTCAGGCAGGGGTTGTGAAGGGCATAAACTTTTTTGTGCAATATGTTATACACACCGGGCCGAAAGCATCGCCCTGAAAACAAAAAAATACTTATATTTGCATTTTTAAGCATTCAAAGTATAAAAACCCAATCTCACAGTGATAGATTTTTGTCACCTACACTCTCACACACAATATTCGCTGCTTGACGGTGCTTCTGATATCAAGACATTGATGAAAAAAGCCAAGGCTGACGGCCAATCAGCTGTAGCTATTACGGATCATGGCAATATGTTCGGCGTATTTAAGTTTGTAAAAGAAGCCAACGCCAAAGACATAAAACCAATCATCGGATGTGAGTTTTATGTATCAGAAGACAGACACGTCAAAAGTTTTGAAAAGTCCCGTGGCTTGAAAGATGTACGTTACCATCAATTGATGCTGGCCAAAAATACTATCGGCTATCAAAATCTGACAAAACTTTGCTCTCTCGGATATACAGAAGGTCTATATGGCAAGTACCCAAGAATCGACAAAGAACTCATCCTGAAATACCATGAAGGACTCATCGCCACATCATGTTGTATAGGAGCCGAAATACCACAAACTATATTGACGGGAAATATTGAGCTCGCAGAAGAAAGACTCAAATGGTGGTTGGACCTTTTTGGAGATGATTACTACATAGAGTTGCAAAGGCATCGGGGTATGGAAAAGATTGATGATACCGGGATGAGCCAGGAAGATGTCAATCAGGTACTGCTGGGGCTTGCAAAAAAATACCATGTCAAAACCATAGTGACCAATGATGCACACTATGTGGAAGAAGAAGATTATGCACCCCATGATGTCTTATTGTGCGTCAATACAGGATCACTATTAGAGGATAAGGAGAGATTTAAATTTCCAAGCTCTGACTTTTATTTCAAGACCAAAGCGGAAATGAATACGCTCTTTGGCGATGTCAAAGAAGCTATAGAAAATACAATGGAAATCGCATCCAAAATAGACGATATCAAGCTGGCTCGGGATATCTTGTTACCTGCGTTTCCACTACCCGCAGGATTTGATACTCAGGAATTGTTCCTAAGACATTTGTCCTTCGAAGGAGCTAAACGCAAGTATGGCACTATCTCACCGATAGTCGAAGAGCGGCTCAATTTTGAGCTGGATGTCATTACCAAATCAGGATATTCGGGATATTTTTTGATAGTACAGGATTTTACTACAGTAGCGCGTGACATGGGTGTATCTGTAGGTCCTGGTAGAGGATCAGCAGCGGGCTCTTGCGTAGCGTATAGTTTGGGTATCACCAATATAGATCCTATCAAATACGATCTTCTTTTTGAGCGTTTTCTCAATCCTGAACGGGTGTCTATGCCGGATATAGATATTGACTTTGATGATGATGGCAGAGACAAGGTCATCAATTATGTGATCGATAAATATGGAAAAAATCAAGTAGCACAAATCGTCACGTATGGCACGATGGCTGCCAGATCTTCATTACGGGATGTAGGCCGAGTGATGAATATTCCGCTCAATGAGGTAGATAGAGTGGCTAAGATATTTCCATCTCATCTCACAGCGACATTGGCAGGCGTACTGGCCGAAAAGGACATCGAAGCTAAACAAAAGGAAGTCTTCTCAAGCGAAGATAAGGAAAAGGCCTACGAATTCCGGAAAATGTCTGAGGAAAAATCAGATATAGGCGAGATGATCCGGACAGCCAAAAAACTGGAAGGGTCAGTACGAAATACAGGAATCCATGCGTGTGGTGTCATCATCACACCGGATGATATCACCAACTTTGTGCCTGTATCGGTAGCCAAAGATTCAGAGCTTTTGGTATCGCAATATGACAACTCTGTAGCAGAAGAAGCAGGATTGCTCAAAATGGACTTCCTTGGTCTCAAGACACTGACCATCATCAAAGATGCTCTTGAAATCATCAAAGACAGATATGACACTGAATTGGATATAGATGCCATTTCATTGGAAGATGAACTCACTTTTGAGCTGTTCCAACGTGGAGATATGGTGGGTATATTTCAGTATGAATCTCCGGGCATGCAAAAGCATCTGAGAGACCTGGTGCCTACCCGTTTTCAGGACCTCATTGCTATGAATGCCCTGTATCGACCTGGACCGCTTCAGTATATACCGGATTTTATCGCTCGTAAAAATGGTAAGCAAGAAATCAAGTTTGACCTTCCTGATATGGAAGAATATCTTGCTGAAACCTATGGAATCACTGTGTATCAGGAGCAGGTGATGTTGCTTTCCCAAAAACTGGCAGGATTCAGCAAAGGAGATGCCGATATGCTACGTAAAGCAATGGGTAAAAAACAGAAGGCTGTACTCGACAAGATGTTTCCTAAATTTGTGGATGGCTGTAAAACCAATGGACATCCTGAGGAAGTCGTCAAAAAGGTATGGACAGACTGGGAGGCCTTTGCATCATATGCATTCAACAAATCACACTCCACCTGTTATGCGTATATAGCTTTTCAGACGGCTTATCTTAAGGCTCACTACCCTGCCGCATTTATGGCATCAGTACTCAATCACAATAAGAGCGATATCTCCAAAATCAACTTCTTTCTTCAAGAAACTAAAAGGATGAAAATCGACGTACTGGGACCGGATATCAATGAAAGCAATATCAAATTTGCGGTCAACGTAAAAGGGCAAGTACGTTTTGGGTTGTCTGCACTCAAAGGTGTAGGCGAAGGGCCGGTAGAAGAAATAGTCAAAGAACGCAAAGTAAACGGACACTTCGAAGATGTGTTTGATATGATGCGCCGTCTCAATCTGCGTTCTGTCAATAAAAAATGTATAGATAGCTTGGTTCTTGGTGGTGCATTAGACTCATTTGGAGGTATCAACAGAGCGCAATATTTTGAAATATCCGGTGACCGGACTGAAACATTTATTGAATCATTGCTCAAATACGGTTCCAACTATCAGGCACAAAAAGACAGCAACCAGATGTCGCTTTTCGGAGATGCCATGACCAGTTATATCGACTCGCCCAAACCACCGGTCGTGCCTGAATGGAACCAAATCGAAAAGCTCGAAAAAGAAAAAGAAGTAACGGGTATCTATATCAGTGGTCACCCATTGGATGATTATCATCTGGAATTTCAACATTTTATCAATTGCCCGCTGGAGAAAGCCGAACAAGTACAAGGCAAACTCCTGAAAATGGGAGGTATAGTCACCGAGGCTACGTTTGGCACTACACAAAAAGGTACCGGGTATGCAAGGTTTACCATGCAGGACTTTACCGGAAGCTTTCAGATCAATCTCTACAATGAGAAGTTTGAATCTTACAAACACCTGATCACCAAAGGTCAAGTGCTATACGTAGAAGGCAGCAATGAAAAAGGTTACTCTCAAGATCGGTATTTCTTCAATGTCAAAGATATCCGAATGCTGGATACCATTGGTAAAAATATGACAAAATCAGTGACCATCAAGCTTCCAATACACATCATAGACGAAAAACTGGTACACGAGATCGAACACCTATGTCTGGAACGTGTAGGACCGCACACGCTCAAACTCAAGGTTGTGGACGAAGGAGATGATATAGGAGTCGACTTAGTAGCGACAGCTATGAAGGTCACAGCAGACTATCAGTTTATCAATGAGTTGGAGATGCTTGGTCTGGCTTATAAGTTGAATTGATGGAACTGATGATAAAAGTTAAAGGTATCCCAAAAATACACTTTCATAAAAATTGCTTTAGTTTTACATCAAGCCAATAGGGAGACAAAAGGAATTTTATAACAAATGAATGAAAAAATGGGATACACCCGATAAAAATTAAAGGATTTAGCCAAAAATTATAGTAATATAAATGCCTAAATTAGATCAAAAAATCAAAGAAAAAATCGGATCATTGTCTAAAAAGGATCTGGAAAAATTGGTCATTAAAGCCGCGTCTTCCAACCAACAATTTTATGATTATCTGTTGGTAAGTCATATTGATACAGAATTTGCTGAAGGTGATATGTATGAACAAGCATTGACTGACATTAAAAACCTGATGAACAAAAATTATAAGGGCTTTGCAGATGAATTAAAACTTGCAAATATGCTCGCTGCCTGTAATAAACGGATAGCTCAGTTTGGTAAAAATTGTAAAGACAAATCACGTGAGCTCGATCTCATCATGTATGTGCTAGAAGTGCCATTTTCGCTACCTTCCAAAATGTTTACCACTTGTTTTACAAACTATAATTATAGAGTATTCCTGATGCTTAAAAAAGCAATCACTTTATTGGAAACTAAACTGCATGAGGACTATATGATACAATATGCACCAAAATTGAATGAGTATTTGTTAGTTTTTCATAAAACATCATCACATTTGGACTATGTATATGGAATGCAAAAGGAAATAAAAATTTGAAGCCATAAATGGCCATGAGGGAGGAAGTGTCTTTCTTCCTTAGATGCACTCATCACGGCACAAGCGGATAAAATAGCACAATTGAAATTGCATAAAAAGGGATTGATGCAGGGATTGTTTCCGAAGGTAAATGATTAAGTATTTCAAATAAGCTATCTTTGCGAGTATAAATCAATTTAAATGATAACAAAAGAAATATTAGACCAACTTTTGTCAGATATGGAAAGTGATTTAATCGAAAGGACAATATCTGTCAGAGAAAATAAGCTAGGTCCTGCTGTTTGTGCTTTATCAAATGACTTTCCAAATCATAAAAAGCATGGATATATTTTATTAGGTGTTGATGATGATGGAAAATTGGCAGGAATGACTTGGACTGATGATGAATTGCAAGCAATAGGTAATGTTAAAACTAATGGAAATGTGCTGCCCCAACCATCCATAGTGGTTAGTCCTGTATTTAAATTTGAAGATGGTGAAGTTGTGGTTATACAAGTTACACCTTCTTCGTATCCACCAGTGAGATATGATGGTAGGTGTTGGATAAGAATAGGGCCAAGAAGGTATCGGGCTACTATTGAAGAAGAAAAAATATTGATAGAAAGACGGGCTTCTTATGCCAAAACGTATGATTTAGTACCATCTTTAGGTGCAAACATAGGTGATTTAGCCATAGAATATTTCAAGTTAAACTATTTGCCCATTGCTATAGATCGAGATACTTTGGCAGAAAATGGCAGACCCATTGAACAGCAATTATCATCATTACGTTTTTTTGATATAAAGGAGCAATGCCCAACTAATGCAGGAATACTTTTTTTTGGCCTAAATCCCGAGTTTTATATTCCAGGAGCATATATTCAATATGTAAAGTTTAAAGGTGAAGAAATGAACAGTGATGTGGAATTTGAAAAGAAATTTTCTGGCGCACTAATCACAGAACTGAACTCAATGGATGATTTTATTAAAAATAATATAATCAAAGAACGACCTGTGAAAAAAGACTCTTTTCAAGAAAAAACTATTCGCAATTATCCCTATTGGGCATTACGGGAATTGTTGATGAATGCCATTATGCATAGAAATTATGAATCCAATTCACCCATATACATCTATGAATTCTCAAACAGAATTGAGATTTTGAATCCGGGAGGATTATATGGTGACGTCAATGCACAGAACTTCCCTAATGCAAGTGATTATAGAAATGTGGTCATTGCTGAAGCAATGAAGATACTAGGTTTTGTGAATCGATTTAATTATGGAGTAAAACGTGCCATTGATGAATTGATAAGGAATGAAAATGGTGCACCTGATTTTGATTTATCTATAGGGACTAAATTTAAAGTTTCCATTTCAATTAACCAAAACTGGTAGTATGAAACACCCATGACTGACTACTTGAAACATAAGGGGATGATTATTGGGTGTTCCATTTGGCATTTAAAAAATGCACTCAGAACTTGTGCCGCTAGCAAAAAATAAACAAATGAAATCAATAATATTTTTTAATAACAAAGGTGGAGTAGGCAAAACAACTACTGTATATCATGTTGCGTGGATGTTGTCTGAATTAGGGATTAAAACCATTGCTGTTGATTTAGATCCTCAGTCAAACCTTACATCAATGTTCTTAACTCCTGATCGGCTTGAAGATGTCTATGAAAATGATTTGCCAATAACTATTTTAGATTCTATCAATCCAGTTGTTTCAGGTGACCCTTACCTACCAGTACATATTGAAAATATTAATGAAAATCTAGGTTTGATTTTAGGTAATTTATCTCTTTCTGTATTTGAGGATAAACTAAGTGATGCATGGCTTAAATCTCTTGGTGGTGATAGTTATTCATTTAGACTAACTAGTATTTTTAATACCATATTTAAAGAAGCCGCAAACAAATTTAATGCAGAGATTTTATTAATTGACGTAGGTCCAAATTTAGGAGCTATAAATCGTGCTGTAACAATAAGTTCTGACTATATAGTTATGCCAGTAGCTTCAGATTTATTTTCTCTTCAAGGAATCAAAAACTTAGGCCAAACATTGGTGAAATGGAAAAAGGACTGGAATCAGCGATTGGAGCAAAAACCAGCGAAAGTTTCTTTTGAAATCCCTACCAACAACGCTTTACCTATAGGTTACATAGTTATGCAGTACTCAGCGAAAGAGAGCAGACCCGTAAAATCTTATTTAAAATGGGCAAATAGAATTCCATCTGTTTTTGCTGAATATGTTTTAGGTATTTCTACACAAATACAATCTGTAGAAGAGGACAGTCATTGTATTTCCCTTTTAAAACATTATAGAAGTCTAGCTCCAATGTCGATGGAGTCTCATAAACCTATTTTTTTATTAAAACCTTCTGATGGTGCTATAGGAGCACATGTTTATGCTGTTCAGAGAAGTTATCAAGAGTTTGAAGCTTTGACAAACAGTATATTAGCTCGTTGTTAAAATAAAATATATAGTGACACAAATACAGCAACAACAACAACTCGGTAAAACCCTTTGGAATATTGCAGACGATTTAAGAGTATGTTTAAACTTTTATCATTTGGCTCCAAGTGGCAAATTTAATTTTAGCCATCGTTATATTTTTCGTCGTACCGCGTCAAGCTACGCTTGAACTTCCGGCTATATTCAGTATTCGCTGCGAGCAGCTGCTCGCAGTTCCTTCTTTATTGAGTAAAGTATTTTACTCAATTCTCGTCACAGACGAGACCATTCAGTCATCTTGTCCAAAATTAAATTTCCTCACTTTCGCTCAAACATAAAAATTTAAACATACTCTAACAGGCACTATGAATGCGGATGATTTCCGTCATTATATGCTTTCGTTTCTTTTTCTTCGGTATTTGCCTTACACTATGAAGAAGCAGCAAAGAAGGAATTGGGAAAGGATTACCCCAATTTGTCAACCATGGATAAGAGACCGCCACTATCAGTATGGTATGATGCCAATATGGATGAAATAGTAGAGTTTGAAAAGCAAATGAGAAGAAAAGTGCATTACGTAATAGAACCCAACCACTAGAATGAACTGGTGCTATTTTTTTCTTAATCTTTGTATATCGCAGGTCTTTTTTGCATTTTTGCCATAAAAGCTTCCTGCAGATCGTCAGAGAGAAGCATACCGGCATTCCACGCAGCAATGTATTGTAAGCCATCATGTACACTGTGATCTCGGGTATGCTGGAGGATGTTTTTTGTACCACGAATTGATAACGGCGATTTTTGGACTATTATTTCTGCTGCTTTCATGACTTCTGTCATCATAATTTCCTTATTTTCATATGATCTGTTGACCAGAGCATACTTTTCTGCTTCCGGCCCATACACATTACGTCCGGTATACGCCATTTCTCTGGCTATGCCTTCGGGTATGATTTTGGGCAGCCGCTGCAAGGTACCTAGGTCTGCTACCATACCCATATCAATTTCTTTGACTGTAAAGTAGGTATCGTCTGTACAATATCGCATATCACATGCTGTCACTATATCTACTCCCGCACCTATACAGCCGCCGTGGATAGCTGCTATAACCGGTTTTGTACACAACTCTATAGCATTGATCGGAGCCTGCAACTGCAATACAAATTTTCTGATTTGTTCCCTACGCCGACCTTCACATTTTATATCACTCGTGGCAATTGACATCAGCATTTCCAGATCTATGCCGGCGCAAAAATGTTTGCTCTCTCCACCTGAAAGTACGACTACCCGTATCCCGTCATTTTCACTGATCTCGCGGAATATGGATTCGAGTTCAAACCATGCTGCTACATTGAGTGCATTGGCCTTTTCCGGACGGTGCAGTGAGACGTGAGCTATTTTATTTTCGGTAGTAAAAAGGATAATGGCCATAGAGTGGTGTATTTTTTTTGTGAAAAAGGATGGTCTTTTTATCAAAGATAGGATAAAATGATTTAAAAATATTAAAACAAATAAGTTCTGACTTCTTTTTGAATAGCCTCCTTCACGGAAGCCCAGGTTTGACCTTTGAGACTTACAGGGTTTTCACAATCGTCTGCATCGTCAAAATAGGTTATGGCTTGCGGGACAGTGATGAATAGATTTTGAGTGCTATACTTTTCTTTATGAAGTTCATTAAAGTCTTTAATGGTGAAATGCTGTAACAATTCAGCTACATCCCAAAAATCCTTTTTCCTTCCTCTGCCGAGAATAGCCTGCACCATCATAGCTACGATTTCTTCAGGCGCATACATGCGTATCCCATCTATCTCAATAGTAGGTCTGATCAATGGATGCGGAAAGCGTACAATATCCACTTTTACATCACCAATAAAACAAAAAATACCAAAAAACGCCGGTTTATCTTCCAAGATAAAACTGTTTCCAAACACTTTGACTAAACCATCAATAATGATGGAATTTTCAAATTTGATATTTGTAAAAATATCCAAATCAACGGAAGTACGATGACCATACATCAATGATAAAGCTGTTCCTCCCACAAGATGAAAGTCCTCTAGCTCTGGGATTTGCATTAGTTTCTTCAGTATGGAAAAAGTCCCGGGTTCAACTGTCTTATGGTGTAACATCTTAAATCTTGTACAGGTCTGTTAATAACGGCACTGGCTAAGTATATTCTACTGAGAGGGAGGAACTTTGCATTCAGCAATACTTCTCTCACTTTGTCATCACCATAGTAGCGCCGGCAATTGCGTATATCAGGTACATCACCGCGCTCAAATACCCGTTCGATCACAAAAGCCGCTTTAGCGTCGTAATCGATATTTTCGAAATCTACGTCCCAGAATATCCTTTTATGAAAAACAGGTTTTACTTTGACATTGTCAGGCATTTGGTACAGACTTTTATTTTTCCAATGCAAAGATACAGAGGTTTTTGATTTCAATTCCTACTTAAATTGAAAAAGTGTGTATATAAGGACGTAGTCCTGTGATCTTTGTAGCAAAAATATCCACATACCATCATTTAGGGGCGTAGCCCTGTGATCTTAAAAGATGTGGTAAATATAATAAGATGTCAGGGCTACGCCCCTTATTATGTTTCATGTGCTAATGTTTTCTACAAAGATGTCAGAGCTACGCTCCTACCCTGCTAGGCGTAGTATTTACTACGTCTGAGTGATGCCATGGCTGTGATATGAATCGGAAATAGAATTAATGTCATATAATACATACAAAACACCAATATAAAATAACACTTGACCAATTGTATTAACAAATCAGACTCAACAACCTTAAAACTCAATGCAAGAAGCTCAAAAACATGATCGTCATGTTGTGCTATAGAGCGGAATGTGCCTTAAAGATTATAATCGCACCCGTTTATAAAAATACTGAAAA
Organism: Saprospiraceae bacterium; assembly: GCA_016718205.1. Classification (GTDB taxonomy): domain Bacteria; phylum Bacteroidota; class Bacteroidia; order Chitinophagales; family Saprospiraceae; genus OLB9. The sequence continues at coordinate 86,275 of JADKEB010000003.1, read as the reverse complement.
TGACGACAGGAAATTAATTCAAGAAATATTCACGACTGATGCTGACATAGCTGTAGATAATCATGCCCATACTTTTACAGTAACACTACAAACAGTATCATCGTCAAAACTCAATGAAGCTGCGACTAAATTGTGCCAAGTACTCACAGAAATGAAGACCATTTACCCCTGTACCCAATGAGATGAAATTACAAAACACACGCACATCAGATCACGAAGGACTTGGAAGTCTGAGTTTGTTTTCTTCTTTCCCTGTTATATGATCAAATAATGGTCTTTGATCATTTTCAGATCGTACTTCTTGTCGGGTGTAAAAAAACTCACCTCTGAACCATAAGACCAATCAAGGCCTGCAGTATTGATATACACCTTTTTTCGGTATCAGACGAGCTGAAGTCTGTAATGTAATCGAATGATAAACAAATATTAATATAATTGAAATTATTATTCTGATGTTTTTACCAGTCATCATAATCAGTCCATTATTTGCAAATATTTTGCCATTCATTATATCTGTTGTACAAATGACCTGCTTGCAGATATGCACTCTGAGGGCTCATAAAGTGTGAAAATTCAAAAGTAATCGCTTTGTCATATCCACAACGTGCAGCAGCTTCCAGTTTCATTCTGAGTTTGTCAAATTTGATAGGCAAAAATTTGATAGGCATATCTCTGTCAAAGGTTTCTGCATTGGTCCAGCACGCCATCTGATATGTATCTGCAAGTTCCTTATTGATGCTGAAAAAATCATCCAGTTCATCATAGTCTATATGTCCGTCCTGAAATGCTACAGCGTCCACTACGGAGTGAATGCCAGAAAATATTTCGTTCCATTCTGCCTCATGTTCTCTGAGACTGACGGCATTTTCCTTAGTATATGCGCCACTCATAGCCATGACTGCTTTCTTACCGTCGATCCACGGCGAGATAAATGTTTGCAGCCCATTAGAAACATCCTTACATTGTTTTCCTAGGGTATAAAATGACTCTATGGCTCCCTTGGTTTTCCTGCTGATCTCCATACTGAGATACCAACCCTTGAACGACGGATGATGACCATATGCCGACCAAATTTCATCAATCACAAATCTGTTGACCTCTATTTCGTGAGACATATCATGAGTATCCCAGTATCTGCCACTATCATATAATCCAAAGTAAAAATTCATGTCATACTTATCAGCCAGAGTCAAAAACAGCTCCACAAGGTCTTGTGATGGTGCATAACAACCATGTTGAGTCATCAGATACGATGATGGCCATGTGATGAATTTGCGAAATCCTCCACGTATCAAAATGACTGTATCAATACCTATGGCTTTCATGTGCTGAAAGTCTGTTTCCCATTCTTTGGAACCCCAGTTTTGGTGAGGAATGTCGTGACTGATCTCGTCTATAAATGTTCCTGTGATGCGCATATCGTCAGTTTTCCAATTTTATATGAAGAATCTATTTATTATCATAGATTTTCAACATCACCCAACTTATCCCACCATAGTTTTTTAAGCAGGTAACTTGTCAGAATAAAAACACCACACCAGATGACTATATTGGTATTGTCCTGAATCATAAAGTAAATCGGGATCACAACCTGTGCCATCTGCCATACGACGCCGATGATAATATTTAAAGTATCTTTACCAAAGTCCTGGTTAGGTATAAAAGCAGGATTTTCTTTCATTACAGCTTCCTTGACTGGTCCCCAGAATCCCCATGGCCTCGTCCTTCTGTAAAACTCCTTTACCGCATCCATATCTTCTACTGGATGTAAATAAGTACCGATCACACAGCCTAAAATTGAAAACGCCAGTATCACCGGAAAGATAAAAATATCAACATACTGCGGAAAAACAAAAAGCTTGACAGTGGATGCGATCAACCCGAAAAGCATACCGTAAAAATATCCATAACCTGTAAATCTCCACCATATCCATTTTAGGGCATTGGCAGCAGCATATCCTCCATAAAGGGCTGCTGTTATCCATAAAGTAAGCTGATTGAGCGAAGATGCAAAAAATCCAAACACAATTCCGACAGCTACCAATGTCAGAGACGCATATACACTCAATCTGATGTACCTTTTATCATCAGCACGCGGGTTGATGTATTTTTTATAAATATCATTGACAATGTAGGCCGGAGCCGAATTAATAAAAGCGGAAAAAGTACCCATAAATGCCGCCAAAAGACCAGCCAGCAATAATCCCTTCATTCCTACCGGTACAAATTTCTGAATGGCCATAGGTAACACCTGCTCAAAGTCAATCTTACTTCCCATAGCAGTAATCTCTGGTCCCAGATATACCAGACCCAAAACTGCAAAGCCTGATACCATAAGATATCTGGGCATATACATCACAATGATGGTGAGAATACTCATCTTCGCTGAGTCTGATGGACTGCGCGTAGCCAGTATACGCTGCATGTCATAACTTGGAACAGGTCCAGCTATGGAAGCAAAAACCCCTTTAAACAGCATCAACATAAAAAGAATACCAAACAGCCCAAACCCATCTGAAGCTATCCGTTCATTGATAGCAGCATATTGGGTACCCGACCAGTCCAGATCAAGATTCCATCCAAACCACATATTGTCCCACCCAGATGGTACCACTGCCATGATCTGTTCGTGTGTGACAGAAGTAAAAGCGATATATCCAATGGCCAGACATGAAATAGTCATGATCAAAAACTGAAGCACTTCGGTAAATACCACAGAATACATACCTCCTTTGATGGTATAAAAAGCTGTCAATCCGCAGATAACTAAGGCATATCCATGCGCAGAAGTAAGATTTAAAGCCTCTACTGACATATCCCAAGGCAAGACGAGAACGCAAAATTTGCCTATTCCTTCAAAAAAATAGGCCATAAATCCTAGTACACTAACAATGGCAAAAACCACAATGATAAGGTGAGAAAGTTTGGACCCTTTGCCATCTCCAAACCGAAAAGTGATCCATTGAGCACCGGTCATGACATTGGATCGTCGCATCCATATAGCCAGATATACAAAAACAAACACCTGGTTCCACACCGGCCACAACCAGGGTATCCAGGCGCTCTTCAGACCATAGATAAACAAAATGCTTACAGTCCACATAGTTCCTGAAATATCAAACATTCCTGAAGCATTGCTTAGCCCCAGCATGTACCATTTCAAGGTATTGCCTCCTAAAAAGTATGCATTCAAATCTTTGGATGCAGCTTTGGCAAAGTAAAAACCCAAACCAAGAACTAAAATAATATAGGTGGCTATGATCAGAATGTCGATGATGTGTAGATACATAATTTATTTTATTTCTTGTTTTAAAAAGTTTCCATCGTGGTCAGTCTCAATGCTGAAAGGATCGATCAAGGTGTCCAATATGATGGCTGTCTGATATCGGGTCAGTATGGTGTTTTCAGTATACTTCCCGGGTTTTATTTCACGAAGGATCTTGATGATGTCTTTTGATTCTGTTTCTGGCTTAATGGTCTTCAGTAGATTCATCAGATATACTACTTTCAGGTCTTCACCGGAACCATCCCTTCTTTCTGACAAATGTGGATACACAGACCTTAATCCATCCAATAAATCATACTCAGATAAAACTTTGTTGGGATAAAACCAAGTCTGATTTGCCCACTTGTATGTAAGGCCAGTACCTTTGAGAATGCCGGTGGCTCCGATTCTTTGTACCGCAGCAAAATACTTGTCACTTGATGCCACATCGATATAAGGCATGATATAGGCACCTGAGTTTAATAGTTGCTGCTGCACTTTCCTAATAGAAATTTTTGAAAGAGGTGTATTATCTTTAATAGCTTGAACCGCGATAGCACCTGCTGCCTGACCGATGCCCAATACTACAGGTTGCAGCCTTGTAGCCCCGTTCACAATATTGGATACACTAATGCTTTTTTCGGCAACGATCAGGCCTTCAGTATTTTGAGGAATCAAGCTGCCCATCGGAATATTGTATGAAGGTGCTTTGATGTTAAAAAAATGTAATTCAGGTGCTTCGGGATTTTTTTTATGATGATGATCTATAGGATAGTCGCCTACAGCGATTCCATTTCGATAATATTTTTTATCCTGATCAAAGGGTTTCACCAGATGATCGGCCTGTAGTCGTGCCAACCCATTAATCCTGCGCGATTCTCTGTGATAAGGAATAAAAGGCAACAGATCATCCGTTGGATATTCATCATCTGCTATGCCCAGATGTTTGAATCCCAGCTCTTTCTGCATATAATATACATATCTGAGCGTATGAAGTTTTGCTTCCTTCAATCTTTCAAGCCTGGTTTTTCTGTCATCATTCAGTACATTCATATAGATATCGTTGCCACATGCCGGCCAGTTGATCATATACTTTCCATTGGGCAGCTTGCCGTAAGTCATCATTTTATCACAGTCGATATTAGGTTGAGCAGTAACAGAAGGATCTTTATTGTCACAGCAGCACTTAAACTCATCCGGATTGTACCCTTCTGGTTTTGGTATGGTCTTATTGACCCCTTTGCCATAGTCTTTTAGTATGACGACATAAGTAAGATCCTGCACAATGTCATTTGCTTTATCACCAGCCCATGATTCGCCTGTGAGCAGGCCGCTGTCCATACCTATATCAGCAGGCAATTTGAGTTCTTGACACACTTCACCTGTCTCTGTGGCATCAATCAGAATGGTGCAGGTGTACTTTTTTTCAACTCCATTTTCATTGATGATGATAGTCCATTTTTCATCTTTTTTTTCAGCTGACAAAAAGATGCTTTTATAAATAACCGTAAGATTTTTTTCTTTGGCAGCTATACCCCCAAATATCCGATTGCCGATACTTGGTTCAAAGAGGGTATTGCTGACCCATCCGGTTTCTACCGCTTTCGGACCACCATAATGTCTGTATAGGCTATCTCTGAACTCCTTCCAGATTCCGCCTGCTATCCTGTGATTGCCGTCAAAAGCAGATACTCCCGCCGATGTGAGCATACCTCCGAGCCACTGATATTCTTCAATGATGAGGGTTTTAATTCCTGATCTTGCTGAGTGAATTCCTGCTGATATTCCACTCGCTCCACCACCTATGATGATGACGGGATAGTCAACATGCTGGCATAAAACAAAATGGCTGGATGAAAAGAGAATAAAGAAGATCTTAAATATTTTAAACATCATATTGCATCAAAATTGATTCTGACACAAAATTAAACTAATCGTGCTCGTACACAAATTTTGGATGATAAAATATTTAGTGTATCTAAAATTAATCTCAAACTAATAAATAGTCACTTTTTAGGACCTAAACACATTATTAGGTGCTTACTAATGGTTTACCCAATTAATTTTTCTACTGCAATACCCCTGGAACCTTTGAGTAGTATAGTGCTATTCTGGATATTTCTTTTAGTAAAGTAGGATTTTGCATCATCTACATTTTCAAAATACACACCATGCTGTTCATTTTTCACATTAGAAAAGTTTTTTCCTATAAAGATGACATCATTCAATTGAAGTGTTTTAGCAAGTGATATGATAGCTTTATGTTCTTCTGCTGCGTGATCTCCCAATTCAAGCATATCACCGAGTATCATCATCTTGTCGGAGGCATCCAGCATAGCGAAACTTTCAATGCTATATTTCATACTTGTCGGATTGGCATTGTATGCATCCTTAATGACTGTGTTGGTACCGAGTTGGACGATTTGGGATCTGTTATTCTCCGGAACATAATTTGAGATAGCAGATGAAATATCTGCAGGCGCCACACCGAAATACTCTCCGGCAGCTATGGCAAAGGCGATGTTTGAAATATTATAACTTCCATAGAGTTGAGTGGAATGGGTGGAACCATTATATTGGAAGGTGATGAATGGTTTCTCATCCTTGAGTTTTGCAAGTGCTGATGCAGAATAAATAATAGTCTCTGAATGTGGAGGCAATAAAGACATCAACACATCATCATCACAATTGATAAAAATTTTTTTATCATGGACTGCTGCGTATCTGTACATTTCAGATTTACCCTTTTTGATGCCTTCCACTCCTCCGAATCCTTCAAGATGTGCTTTCCCAATATTTGTAATCATCGCATAATCCGGTTCAGCTATTTTGCATAATGTATCGATTTCTCCTTGATGGTTTGCTCCCATCTCAACAATCAGAAATTCAGTTTCAAGACCTGTCCCAAGGATGGTCAGTGGCACACCTATATGGTTATTTAGGTTTCCTGCTGTAGCTTTTACATTGAATTTTTTTTGCAGAACATCACGACATAATTCTTTCGTGGTTGTTTTACCGTTGGATCCGGTGATGGATAATACAGGTATTTTTAGCTGTTGTCTGTGATGGTTTGCCAATTGTTGAAGAGACTGAAGTACATCATCTACAAGTATATAGTTGCTGCCCTGTTTATATTCTTTCTGATCTATGACGGCAAATGCTGCGCCGCCTTGTGTGATAGCAGCCTTTGCATATACATTGCCATTGAAATTGTCACCTCTCAACGAAAAAAACAAACAATCCCTGGTGACCTTTCTGCTATCGGTACATATCACCGGATGTGAGGTGTAAATCTGATAAAGCTGTTGAATATTCATATAATAAAAAAGCCCCTGCATTACTACAGAGGCTATATCAGTTTAATAAAATTATTTGTATCTTCTTTTAACTTTTCTTCCTGCTTCCTTAAAAGTATTGCCACCCACATCTTCATTACCTGCTGCTCCACCTACTCTTATCATAGCGCATCTGAAGCCTATGGTACGGTCAGCTTTATCTTCATCTTTATATCTTCTTGCTCCGGGTTGCAACCAGAAAAGTCTGTCAGCCCATGAACCACCTTTGTATACTTTAGATTTGTCAGATACTAATGTTGTTTCACCATAAAGATATTTGATATTGTCAGAATCACCATCCTGATATGACCTGACATCTCCTTTTCTGTAGTTTTCACGGTCCTTTGCTTCTTCATCATCTACATATCTGTATTTCAGTCTGCCAAGAGAGTCTTTTTCTACAGGATTACCTTCTTCATCTATTACCAAAGTTTGAAATTGGTTACCTCTGAATGGGTTTAATTCATGATTGTCAGTATCATTAAGTGTCATTGATGTAGTAGGTCTGTATGTATCTGCTGTCCACTCACTGACATTTCCAGCCATATTATAAAGACCAAAATCATTGGGTATGTAGCTTCGCACAGGACCGGCAAATGATGCATTATCATTCAGATTGCCGGCAAGTCCCATATAGTCACCCCTTCCTCTTTTAAAGTTGGCGAGGATTTCTCCCTGCGATTTATTTCTTTTCTTGTACCTTGCAGTATTACCATTCCAAGGATATATACGTCTGTCAGTATAGACTTCATCATCTGATGTAGGTTGGTTTCCTTGGAGAGCCAATGCTGCATACTCCCATTCGGCTTCTGTAGGTAGTCTGTAATCAGGTAGAAGAATACCATCATCAAAGGCCACTGGTCTTTCTCCTCCGTTGACAAGATTCGGGAGGTTTTTCTTTACATTACCCTGATATTTTCCATTAAGATAGGCCTTGGTGTCAAACACATCTGAGTCTTTGGATTCAGGTGTTGGGTTAAGGATTCCCTTCTCAATCAGTAGCATTTCATTGACTCTGCTTGATCTCCACCTACAGTATTCGTTCGCCTGAATCCAAGAAACACCTACTACAGGATAATCATCATAGGAAGGGTGTCTGAAATATGTTTCCACAAGGGGTTCATTGAAAGCTAGTTCTTCTCTCCATACCAAAGAATCGGGAAGTGCTTTCCTGTAAACTTCAGGATATGAAATATATTTATTTCGTATCCAGTGAAGATATTCTCTGTAGTTGATATTAGAGACTTCAGTTTCATCCATATAAAATGAAGAAACAGTGACTCTTCTGGGTACATTGTTAAATTCGTAAATCGGGTCATCAGTATTTCTACCCATCGAAAAAGTACCACCCTCTATAAGAACCAAGTTTGGACCATCTATTTGGCCCTCATAATCTTTTTTCTCAAATCCACCCCATTCTGGATCATTGTACTTCCATCCCGTTGCAGATGAACTTCCGCCACTTCCTCCTTTTCTGCCACAAGAAGTGATCAATATGGCGCAGCATGCCATCAAAGTTAAATAACTAAAATAATTTTTCATGGATTGATATTCTAAAATTCTAAAATTAGCGCGCAAATATACGGGTTTTTAAATTTTGCCGATTTATTTATTAAAAAAAAGGATAATAAGTTCTGTAATTTTTCTATTTCTGCTACCGAAATATCGCAAAACAGTCATTATAATCCTGCCTTTTAGGATATAGATGCTCAAAACTCACTACTACCCCTAATTCATGAGCACCCCCTTGTCGAATATTTAATTGAGAAAGTGTCAAATCGAAACTATAAGTTATTTTAAGAAAATCTTTTTTAACACCAAATGAAGTTATCAAAGCATCTCCGTTGAACAACGAGTGTCTGTACCACAATCCTCCCTGAATTTTATTGACCGAAAGATATGCCCCAGCATTAAGCTGATGAAAACCTCCTTGCCTCAAATACATAATATTCGGAGATATAAACGTAGGATCAATTCTTTTATTGCCTGACCTTAGTATAATTTGCTTTCCGCCATGCAAAGAAAATCTGACAGGCAAAGATTGAGAAGATGCTCCCGAATTGATGCCACTTTCAAGAAAAGAAATATCCGGTGTATTGAGATTTTTTAAAGAGACACCCACATAATATTCAGGATTGAAAAACACTATTCCAGCCCCGATGTTTAGAAGATTTTTTGATGTAATACCAGGTGTTTGCTCCTTGCTCGGATATGGAGTACCTCCGGGAGAAATGTGTCCTGAACCGGGATCTATAGCATCACCGAAAACAAGTTTATTCCAGTCAAGCCCAAGATTGGTGTATCCTATCTCCATTCCACCCTTTATGAATGATTTTTTTTTAACCCTAAGCTTGTAGCTGTAATATCCTGTCAATCCTGTAGTACGAAGTGTACCATCTCCTGCATTGTCTGTGACCAATTGAACACCGACCCCACTGTTTAGTCGCCTGACAAACTGATCATAAGAAACTGAATATGTTGTATATATTTTATCAAGAAGTGGCCATTGATTGCGGTAGTTCAGTTGGAACAAGGGGCCATTGGTATTTCCTGCAAGCGCTGAATTAAGCTGGAGATGGGCATTGTAATATTGACTATAGATTGGATCCTGACTTTTTACTACTTGTATACAAAATAAAAATAGAGTTATAGCCCAAATTCTTATTGGGATAAATTTATAAAATGTGAAAATATTTTGAATTTGGGATGGCATTAACAATCTTATAGACAATACAACGGCAAATATGGTCGTTTTAAGGTGAAAAAGATGAAAATTTAACAATTATTTATAAATTGGTTTGTTTTTTGACATTAGAGTATGTTTAAATTTTGTTTTTGGATAATAAAATGGAGTTATTTTGAGCGAAAAGAGGCAAATTTAGCAGTCGAATGTGGGCAATTCGACGAAAAATTTAACGAATTTGTAGTCAAAATAAAACATTTTATTGCTAAAGGATAAATTTTAAACATACTCTTATATTTCAAACATCAAAAACCTGTTTAAACCTAGACTGCATGAAGATTTGTTTTTTAGTAATAGTTTTAACTTTTTTAGGAGTACAATCCATTGCTCAAAAAAATGATGTAATAAGAGTCGTTTTGCCCTGGCAACATAAGCAGGCAGAAAGCTCTTTTGTTAATGGTCAAATTTTCACTGCTCAAAATAAAAACGGAAACAGCACTCTGTTTCATGGCAGTGTGCCTTTTTATGCAACATCATTAGACAGGTTTAGTATGAGCGACTTGAAAACTGAAATAGTCAACGATGCAAATACAGTAACTGATACTAATTTGGGTGATGATTTTGGATTGAAGGCAGAAATTTCTGAAGTCAGAGGACAATATTCATTGCACTACACTTTACATCCATATAGAAAGTTATCTGATGGCAGAGTTGAACGGCTTTTGTCATTTCACTTGCTGACTGAAACTTCAGCGATCAAAAATTCTGGTGCTCGTGGACCTGAAAATACTTTTACATCCATACTTTCCACAGGGGATATCTTTAAACTAAGTGTGGACAAGACTGGTGTATTCAAAATAGACAAAAGTTTTCTCGAGTCTAAGTTTGGAATAAATGTATCTAGTGTAAATCCAAAAAAGATCAGGATATTTGGTGGGGATGGTGGTAGATTACCTGAACAAAATAATATCCCCAGGGTAGATGATTTAAAAGAACTGGCAGTTTTTGTTGCCGGTGAAAGTGACAATAGATTTGACAATAGTGATTATATACTTTTTTATGCGCAAGGTGCGGACAAATGGGGATTTGACCCCAAATCAGATACCTATACTTACGATAAAAACATCTATGACGACAAAAACTACTATTATCTGAAAATTGATGCTCAAGATGGGTTAAGAATAAAAAAGAGTTCCATACCATCAAGTCCTGCAGAGTATGAATACCCGTATTACGATATGCTGCAAAGGCTTGAAGATGATAAAATTAATATATTGGGAAGTGCGAACAGTGCCGAAGGAACGGGTAAAGAGTGGTATGGTGATGAGCTTTCAGGAAGTTCCAGAGAAAAAAATTATACTTCCCGTTTTGATTTTACATCTTTTGTGAATGAAATCCCTGCTTCATTAGAAATGATCTTCGCGGGTAGAAGTGAAAATACAACATCTGTTTCACTTACTTTTGAAAAAAAAGTTTTTACAAAAAATATTCAAGGAGTACCTACGAGTGAACTTGAGGCCATCTATGCCAGAAAAACGAGTATCAAAGAGGAAACTTTAATCTCTGAACCAAGCCCTCAGGTAAAGCTGAGCTATATACAGACAAGCAGCGATTCAAAAGGATGGCTTGATTACCTGCAGATAGTCAATGGCAGAGAATTGGTTTTCAACAATACACAATTATCTTTTCGCAATAAGCGGACAAAACAATTCCGTACAGTATCACTCGTACCAAAGGCAATCAATAGTCAGGTCATATGGGATGTCACTGATCCGTTTTCACCTGAAGAAATATCTCTGACATCAGGCAAAATACTATATAGCACTGGTGGATTGGTCAGAGAATTTGTGGCACATAACAACCTAAACGGAGCATTCGAACCAATCGGTCTGGGTAAAATTCCTAACCAGAATCTTCATGGAATGAAAGATGAAGATATGGTCATCGTCACCCACCCAAAATTTTTACCTGAAGCCCAACGACTGGCTGAACACCGTAAAAAGCAATCAGGATTGAAAGTAATGACCGTGACTACTGACCAGGTGTACAATGAGTTTAGTGGTGGCAAGACAGATCCGGCAGCTATAAGAGATATGGCCAGAATGTTGCTGAGCAGAAATCCATCATTCAGATATCTCCTGCTATTCGGTGACGGAAGTTATGATTACAAAGGTCTTGTTAAAGAAATCCCTGCTGAAAATTTTGTACCGGCATATGAGACAGATGAATCACTTGATCCGGTAGATGGATTTCCTTCTGATGATTTTTATGGATTGCTGGGCAATGATGAAGGTTTTGATCTGAGAGGAGGACTGGATATCTACATTGGCAGACTTCCTGCAAAAACGGCTGAAGAAGCTGCAGTGCTGGTCAATAAAATCGTTCACTATGAGACATCGCCGACTTCATTTGGTGATTGGAGACTGAATGTAGGATACGTCGCAGATGACGAGGATGGAAATACTCATCTTCGGGATATTGATGAGATTGCCACTGATGATGAAAATCGGCATAAAATCATCAACCAGCAAAAAGTTTACTCCGATGCATTTAAGCAAGTACCAACAGCCGGAGAAAACAGATATCCCGATGCCAACAAAAAAATAAAAGACAATATCTTCAAAGGGCAACTCTCTGTGACATATCTGGGCCATGGAGGACCTTTGGGTTGGGCACAGGAAAGAATACTCACCCCAACCGATATACAATCTATGACTAATATTGACAAACTTATAGTCATGGTCACGGCGACTTGTTCATTTGCAGCTTACGACGATCCTTCGATAGTCACTCCTGCAGAGTATGCGATCCTAAATCCTAAGGGTGGAGCTATAGCACTGCTAAGTACCACCAGGGCAGTATATACCAACTCAAATAAGATACTGACTGATGGAGTACATCAACTGATGTTTTCAAAGATAAATAATCAGGCACCAAGCTTGGGTTACATCCTTGCTGAAGGGAAGAACATATCTCAGGGTGATTTTTTCAGGATCAATTCCCGGAAGTTCACCTTGCTGGGTGATCCGGCATTGAAAATAGCACTGCCTGAAAAGGAGATAATCACCACCCGTATAAACAATAAAGATGCTATCAGTATGCCCGATACCATAAGTGCTCTTGAAAAAGTTGCACTGGAAGGAGTTATTAAAAACGGCAAAGGAGAAATAGATGATAGTTTTAATGGCACTTTGTTTGTAACCGTCTATGATAAGAAGTCGACATTACAGACCTTATCCAATGATAGCGGATCACCCAAATTTTCTTTCAAAGCATATACCAATATTTTGTTCAAAGGCACAGCTTCAGTAAAGTCAGGTAAGTGGATCATCTCTTTCTGGATGCCAAAGAATATAAATTATACTTTTGGACCTGCCAGGATTATGTATTATGCTCATGACGGAAAATCAGATGCAGCAGGCATCTTTACAAATGTCATAGTAGGTGGTGCCAACAGTGCCCTTGTTACTGATGATCAGAGCCCTCAGATGGATGCATTTATAAACGATGAAAGCTTTGTTTCAGGTGGAATAACCAATGAAAACCCCGTACTCATCCTCAACCTTAAAGATGACTATGGCATCAATGTCACAGGCAATGCAGTAGGTCAGGATATTACAGCAGTACTTGACGGAAACAATCAGAATATATTTGTTTTGAATGAGTTTTATGAATCGACAAAAGATGATTTTTCAAAAGGACAGGTAAAATTTCCATTCAATAAATTGTCAAAAGGAAATCACTTTATTGTGGCAAAAGCATGGGATATCTCAGGTAACTCAACAGAAAAACGAATCGACTTTGTGGTGACCGATGTAAATGACAATACACTTAAAAACGTGTATAATTATCCTAATCCATTTAGTACCTTGACACATTTCCAGTTTGAGCACAATATGACCAATACTGAATTGGATATCATTGTCGATATTTATACAATTTCAGGAAAATTGATAAAAAGTATAGTTCAGACAAAATATTCTTCAGGATTTAGAGTTAATGATATAGGATGGAATGGTAGAGATGATTTTGACGGGTCTCTGGCACGTGGAGTTTATTTGTATAAGATCAGGATACATTCCAAAGAATTGAAGATAACAAAAGAGAGCGGATTTGAAAAACTTGTAAAGATTTAAAATCTTAGCATCTTGTCTGATTTCAATGGCATTAAACTAATCTATCAATCTTTAGAAAAACATGAAAAAGGAGGACATTAACCATTTTACTTAAAAGAAATAGGGTAGTAAAATTTTGTACTTTTTTAATAACATTTTTTCCCAAACCAGTTCTTATTGATTTAAAATGTTATTTTTTGAATATAATTTATTGTAATTGTTAATTTTGCGCAGTCTTTTAGAAAAGAGAATATGATATTTAGAATAAAACAACTTTTACCAACGGTTATTTTGCTTTTTACAATACCCATGTTTGGACAAGTGTTCGATCCGGCAAAGGGTTGTGTCATCGACAATAATGGAGAGTGCATCTCCAATACCTTATTGACAGCAGTGCCTTTCCTTCGAATAACCCCTGATGCCAGATCAGGTGCAATGGGTGATGCAGGGGTAGCATTGTCACCCAATGCAAATTCCTTGCATTTTAATGCTTCCAATCTAGTATTTTCGGAAGAACAATCAGGTTTTGCATTCACATATACTCCATGGCTGCGCAATCTTAATCTGGATGACATTTTCCTGTTGTATGTTTCAGGTTTTTACAAATTGGATGAAAATCAAGCAATAGGCGGAGGAATCAGGTTCTTTTCACTTGGAGATATTGATTTTACTTCTGCACAGGGAGCATCTCTTGGTACCGGAAGGCCACGTGAAGGTGAGTTTACAGCTGCCTATGCCAGGAAACTTGGTGATAAATTGTCAGCATCTTTATCAGGAAAATACGTTTTTTCCAATCTGGCTTCAGGGCTAAACGTCAATGGAGTAGACATCAATACTGCGGCTTCATTTGCTGCGGATTTTGGTTTGAATTACAGAACAAAAACAAAATTAGGTGGCTATAAAGGAGAGTGGTCCTACGGGTTAGCCATTACCAATATTGGTTCAAAGCTAAGTTATACGAGAGACAATTCAGTCAAAGACTTTATACCTGCCAATTTAGGTTTAGGTACTTCATTAAAGCTGGATTTGGATGATTATAATTCATTGACCTTTGCTCTTGACTTCAACAAATTGCTGGTACCGACACCCATTGCAAAAAAAATTGCAGGTTCTGACGGAGTTCCTATCGAAAATCCTGACTGGGATAAAACCGGAGAAAAAGGAATTGCCGATTACAGGGAAAAAGCTCTTTTTGCCGGAATGCTAGGATCATTTTCAGATGCTCAGGGTGGACTACGGGAAGAATTGAGAGAAATTTCCTTATCATTTGGAGCAGAATACTGGTACGATAAACAATTTGCATTCAGAGGTGGCTACTATTGGGAGAGCGCTGAAAAAGGAAACAGACGATTTTTTACTGTAGGTGCAGGCATCAAATATAATGTTTTTGGTATAGATTTATCCTATCTGGTGCCCACTTCCAATTTGCCCAATCCTTTAGACAATACACTCAGATTTTCTCTATTATTTGACTTTTCTGTATTTACTGCGGATTAATTTAGTTCACATCCACAAGAAGTCAAATCTCAAAAAATATTGATTTTATAACCATAATTGTAACCGACTACACTTCGGATGCGTATATTTGTTATAATGTCAAATAACGCAGACGAAAGGAATATTGTAAATCAGCTTCAGACCGGAGATCGAAGAGCTATCAGTGAATTCATTGATACTTATGGAAAATTTATGTACAATGTTGCGTTCAGGATTCTTGGTCAAGTACCGGATGCTGAAGAAGCTACACAGGATGCAGTCCTCAAAGTATTAAAAAATCTACAATCATTTGATCAGCATTCTTCTCTCAAAGCATGGTGTTATACTATTGCGTACCGTACTGCGATTGATTATAAGAGAAAGGTAAAAAACCACCAGGATATTACTAAAGTAGATCACCTTATCTCGCAATATAATACGGAAGAAACAGCAGAAATCGCAGACCAAAAATTCCAAATCAACTCCATGATGAAAATTCTGGATGATGAGTCAAAAGCCATCATCACTATGTATTACCTTGAAGAAAAAAAAATTAAGGAAATAACCGAATTTACAGGCCTTACCGTGAGCAATGTCAAAATAAAACTCCATAGAGCAAGAAAACTTATGGCTGAGACTCTAAAAAAAATATCTATATAATCAAATAAATAAATGAAAATGGAAGATCTTTTATGGAAATATATCGATAACGACTGCACAGCTGAAGAAATCGAAAAAATCAAAGTTCTTTTAGAGACGGATGCTGCATTCAATGAGATGTATAATGAAAACATCCAACTTGATGTACTTTTAAGTAAAAATATAACTGTAGATTTGTCAAATGAGTTTCGGAATAAACTTGAAGCATCTATGGGAAAGGCAATTATCAGGAAACAAGTTTCACTTTATAACCTGCTTAATATCCAATGGGTGGCCATTGCTTTATTCACTTTATTAGGAGCCGTTACATACTATTTTGCAGATATTGAATCAATGGAGCAATCACAGTTATTGTCTCAGTTTTTTTCACATTTTGGAAATGATACGATCTATTTATTCAATATTGTTGTTATTTCCATACTGCTATTGATCATTTTTGAGTATGCTTTAAAACATATTTCAAAACTCAGATCGACATTAATTTTATAAAAAAAGGGGGCAGTTTGTCGTAGCGTCCCACTACAATAATATATCCCAAGGCTTCCGCCAGCATTGTTAATGATCGTTTTTTTGTACGCTATCAGGCAAGATGCCTCTGCAGATACTTCATCGTAGCTAGGAAGCTCAAGCATGGCTGTACGACGAACGAGGGTATTTTTTGATCGAAATTGATCATACCAAAATAGTTACATTATACTCTAATTCTGTTTTAATCTTTCGAGAATGCCTCCATTATCGATGACGACTTCTGCTGTCTTATACCCTCTATTCAAGGCACTGATTTGAGCTTTTTTTGCTTCTTCAAGATTATTAAATCCGGCAAGAATAAATATTGTCCAGCCTCCTTTTGTCCATTGCTCTATACGACCCAAGTCTTTCACTTTGTTGATATCAAACCAAATGGGGTCTTCATAAGAAGCCAATCTCACTTTATATTTACTCGGAGATATATATGATTTTTCTACTTCCGGATTTTTGGTATTAAAATTGCCTTTGTCTGTAAAACTGGATTCATCAGTACCTGTTAGTACCAGTTCCATTTGTGCAGTGTTGAGCAACTCAAAAGATATGAATGCGTCTTTATATCCGTTTTGTTTTACTTTCACTAAAATATCTTCAGCTTCCCTCCTTTCAGAAAAATATCCTAACCTCACTTTCAGAATTTTGTTGTTCGCCATTTTATATATGTTGCCATATTTTAGAAGAGGTTTGAATTTGCTATAATCAGGTTTCAGAGACGAAACAGAGGCTAATTGGATAAAAAAGACTTCTGTGTTTGGTATTGTTTCCTGCAAAGCTACTCTGTATGCTCCTGCGAAACTAACTTCTGTTGCGGTGGCATTTGAACCGATTTTATTTACATCAAATTCAGGTAAGAAAAAGGCTTTTTTAGCATCTGCCTGTGTAGCACTTTTATTTTCATTTGGTGGAGATTGAGTTTGAACTGCAAGTTCTTCAAGATTTACTGCCGGTGGCGGGGTAGTGGAAGCCATTTGTTCGATTTGCTTTTCAGGAGTTAACTTGAAAGCCTTATATATATCAAAGTTCCCTTTTCCTCCCAATCTATTAGATGTGATAAAGAATTCATCAAGGCTATTGAATACAGGGAAAAATTCATCTGCCGAGGAATTTATTCCAAAACCTTTGTTCTCAGGATTACTCCAAACTCCTTCATTAACTTGACTGACAAATATGTCAAAGCCACCCAAACCCATATGATAATCGGATGAGAAAAATAATCCGCCATCCTTCAGACAAGGTGTCACTTCATTTCCAGGGCTATTGATATTGCTGCCTAAGTTTTCTGGCATGGTCCATTCATTGTTTTTATAGTAAGAAACATACAAATCATATCCTCCAAAGCCACCTGTACGATCAGAAGAAAAGTACAATGCTGTCCCCTCATATGCTATAAAGGCTGAATTTATGGTTGATCCTACTTCATTGTGCGTGAAAGGTTTATACGATTCTATCTCACCGTTATCATTGACATCAGCAATGAGCAATCTGGATACTTTTGGATAGAGTATAAAATTGTTTTCGTCTGCGGATTTCGCTTCTATGATTGCACATTTTTTGCCGTCTTCAGAAAAACTGACCGGGCCTATATGGTTGATTTTTGAATCAGGGCCTTTTACAAAAAGTAGTCTGTTTTTGGTGCTGTTATAAATAAATGTTTTCTGACCTGATGCGTCACCTTGCAATTCTTTTTCTGTTTCAGTCAGGAGTATGTCCTCCCTGAATGAAGTAAATACAGGCATTTTTTTATAAAAAGTCAATCAATAATCCGAAGCACTACTGTTGACAGGTAGTGATGTTAATTCATAGTCAGCTTTTTTACTCACTTCATTCAAAGCGAAATCACATCCTTGCGTATAAAATGTACCCTCTGCATAATTGAATTTTTTCAATTCATTAAATCTGGATAAGGCATCTTTGTAGTAGCCCATTTTTTTAAGTACCAAACCATGCTGTAAAATAATTTCATGTTGTACAGCTTGGTTTTCTGTGATTATCTTATTGTACCATATATCTGCATTTGACAGATCACCACTCTTTGCAAGTGATGCAGCTAGAAGATTCATGGCTTCATAGTCATTCTTGTTCTTTTTAAGATATTGCAGATACTGTTGTGCCGCTTTGTCATACTCGTGGTTTTGAATATGAAGATCTGCTTTTTTTAGCAATTTCTGTGCGTTGGAGTAGGATATACCAGCAACAAACAGCAAGCAAAAAAGTAATAATATTTTCTTGTCCATTATTTCCGAAGTTTACAATTGAGACCAAATTAAATGACAAATATAAGAATTAATTTTAATATGTAATATATTTACATTAAATATTTTTGTAATTTGTATCTATTTTAATGTCTTTTAGTAAAATATAGCATTAATATTCATTTATCTGTATTAGTGACTTTAAAAAATTACTTCTTAAACATTTTGAGCAATTAATAATTTTAATGTACGATATTTTAATAAAAAGCGTTACTTTTGAATAGTAAATTACACTCATGACCTTTTTGAGGACGTATTTTGTTATTACCATGACTTTGATATCTTCAATGATATTGAGTGCTCAATTACATAATGAAGTTCCGGGCGAATATATCATCAGAGTACAGCATGAAAGCAGTATCATCCGATTGAGAAGTGCTATAACAGATTCAAGATCATCAGGAAATGGTCAAATTCTTACATATCATCAGGTGATGAAGGCACCTTTCCTTCTCTGGCTTGTAAAATATAATGGTCCCGCACAGCAGGAGGAAGGCTATATAAAATTTTTGAAAGATAATCCGGAAGTTGTTTCTGTACAAAAGAACAGGTACCTGACAAACAGGATCATTCCTAATGATCCAGAATACAGTAAACAGTGGCAATACAGGAATGACGGTTCATCAGGTGGTGTTGCGGGAGCTGATATGGATATAGAACGTGCTTGGGACATATCTACAGGAGGCAACTCATTGTATGGGGATACTATTGTGATTGGTGTTATAGATGATGGTATCAATGGAATGCATCCTGACATACTAGAAAACATTTGGGTAAATCATCAAGAAATACCTGCAAACGGAATTGATGACGATGGAAATGGTTATATAGATGATTATAAAGGATGGAACATCGTCTCAAAGAATGATAATGTGTGGACCGGAGCATCACATGGAACTCCGGTGGCAGGTATAATAGGTGCAAGCGGCAACAATGGGAAAGGTGTCTCCGGTATTAACTGGCGCGTAAAGTTGATGCCGGTAAACTATGGAGTTGCCACAGAAGCCAGTGCTTTATCATCTTATGAGTATGTATTTGTTCAAAGAAAATTGTATAACACATCAAGAGGTAAAAAAGGAGCATATATTGTAGCTACTAATGCTTCGTGGGGAGTAGATAATTTGCAAGCTGAAGATGCTCCTTTGTGGTGTGCACTGTTTGATTCACTGGGTAGTATAGGGATACTCAATTGTGGTGCCACCACCAATTCGAGTACTGATGTGGATACCAATGGGGATATGCCTACAACCTGTACAAGCGAATACCTGATATCTGTTACAAATCTCACACGGGCAGATTTAAAAATAAATAGTGCGGGATATGGCAGAAAGTCTGTTGACCTGGGTGCTTATGGGCATCAAGTGTATACCGTGACCAGAAATGACTATGGTACTTTCGGAGGTACCTCAGGTGCTACACCTCACGTTACGGGAGTGATAGGATTGATCTATGCTACACAGTGCACAGTCTTTCAAAATCTCGCAAAGTCAGATCCTGCGAAAGCTGCATTGGTCGCCAAAGATATGATCCTGCATGGAGTATTACTCAATGAAAGTTTGAGAGGTATCTCTACCACAAACGGAAAACTCAATGCTTACAGGGCGCTGAAAAATACGGTTTCGCTGTGTGAAAACTGTTCTCCGCCAGCTGGGATCATCATCCAACCGAGTGAGCTCTCATTTGCCGTAAGCTGGGTCAATGATCAAGGTACCGCAAAAGTAAACTTGAGATTCAGAGAAGCAGGAGTAAATAATTGGACCGAAATCAGTAACATCAAAAACGGACAAGTGATCGATGGACTCAAAACATGTACCGAATATGAAGTTCAAACGGGCAGTAATTGCGGTTTACTGCCTCATTTATTCAGCTATTCAAAATATATAAAAACAACTGCATGTTGTAGTATTCCGGTAATAAAGCCTATCGAATCTTCATTAAATTCTATCGCGCTCAATTGGTCAGGAGATGACGCAACGTTTAAAGTTTCTTATAAAGGTCCTGCTGATAAGTGGATAGATACGCTGCTTCAGGATAAAACATTTTTATTAAATAAGGTGCCCGAATGTACAGCTTATACGTTTGTAATTAAGGCCTTCTGCAAAAAGTATAATAATGAGTCTCCACCCACAACTGAATATATTGCAAGTACCAGTTGTGGGAGTTGTTCAAATAACCCTTACTGTCCTATCAGCAGAAAAGATGCCAGTCAAGAGTGGATAGAGTCATTCACAATCAATAAAATAACCAATAAATCAGGGACTTCAAAAGAAGGCTACAGAGATTTTTCAGGCATCAACAATATCACCCTTGATGCTGGCAAGACATATGATTTTTTTATCAAACCCGGATATTCAGGCTCCTCTTTTAGTACGGCGAGGTTGAAGACTACTGTGTTTTTCTCAATAACAACAACCTTTGCCCCAACAGAGCTGATATCGATGTACTAAGTGTTGATAAAAACAAGGCAATCATTCTGAATAACTACTTTTTGCAAGGCACGCGGGATTCTATAAAGATGCACTATAAAGTAAAAGGTAGCACTGAATGGAAGGTAGCTACAGGAAAAGACACACTTATACTTAATAATCTTGAAGAATGTAAACTTTATGAATTCAGATATCAGATCAAATGTGATTCATTGAATTCTGAATTTTCGGTTATTGACACTTTCAGAACTTCCTGCAGAATCAATACAGTGGAGGAGTTTTCATCATTATTTTCAATAAATCCGAACCCTGCTCATGATGTATTGATTGTGACTTCTTCCATACATCATCATAACTTAAGCTACAACATTTCCAGCATCACTGGACAAAACATTGTAGTAGAGCAACATCTAAAAGACCTTAGCATACCTTTGAGCCAATTTAATGCAGGAGCCTATATTTTGACTATATCTACCCATTCAGGTATCCGATATCACATCAAGTTTGTCAAGATCTGATGAGAGTATGTTTAAATTTTTATGTTTGAGTGAAAGTGAAGAAATTTAATTTTGGCCAAGATGACTGAATGATCTCGTTTATGACGAGAATTGTGTAAAATACTTTACTCAATAAATCTGTTGTTCAAAGTCTCTGATTTTTGAACTTTTATCTATCGGTCTCATGACCGGAGTAAATTGTCCACAACCGGTCAAAGACCGTAAGATAGGTTCCGTCAAAGTCAGGTAAGACTTTGACAAACGTAGTTCCTTTAAATTTACCCACCACATAGATCGTCGCAGTTTGCAACTGCGATGCCAAACATTTTGAATTTATAATTCTTTGCCCTACAAAAAGCCATATGACAGATATTGATGTGAAAAAATACAAAACAAAAAAAAGCCCCGAAGTTTTTGATTCGGGGCTTTTTAATCTTATCAGAATACGCTATAAAATTCTAATTATCCTTTAGTACGCTCACGTTTTTTGGCAGAATAATTGATTTTTAATTGTCCTGCTTTCCTTAAGGCTGTTTTCACATCTCCGACCAAACCCATAGTCACATCATTATCTATTTTTAATGATGATATGATACTGGTATGCTGGCCTTCCGGAACAGAAGTCTTAAAGTTAGCGAGAAACAAAGGGATATCATCCACTGTCGAGAATTTATCTCCTAGTTGGATTCTGGGCTTTGATCCAGCCGCCTTTTTCCATTTATCAGTAGGTCTGCCTATAAAAACAAAATTGACTAGTGATTTTTTTTCGAGCTTGGTCAATTCTGAAGCCATAGGAGTGACCACCTTTACCATCAATTCTGTATCTCTCATCTTGGTTACTACCATGAAGAAAAACAAGAGCATGAAAACGATATCAGGTAAGGACGCTGTGGATATCCCGGGAGTAACATTACCTTGCTTTTTTTTGAATTTTGACATAAATATCGTATTTAAATTTTCAAAAAATTATTTTTCTTCTCCAAACTTGGTAGGTTCAGCTTCAGAAATAACCAAAGGAATTGCATCTTTGATTTCTTTTTGCTGCGAACCTTTGAGTTCTTCCAGATTTTTACCAAATTTTGCCATTGCTGCCTCTTCCCAAAGTTCATTATAAGCTGCTTTTAGTTCATTGTACACTTCGAGATAGGTTTTGTACTTCGTTCCTCTGTCATTTTTGATCGAAATGATTGCCTTAGTTGGATCATCAGACATGTCAGACCTCTTTTCAGGGTTTAAGATGAAAATTTTTGCATTATGCTTCAATTGTTCAATTTTCATCAACTCACCTCTTACGAGCAACTGATTTTGGGCGTTTACCATGACAGAATAAATGTTTCTGGTATTCAGCCTGACATCAGGTGGTGGTTCTTCAGAGTAAGGAGGCAATTTTACCAAAACCCCCTTATCCTCAGCTATAGTTGTCGTCACGAGAAAGAAAATCAAAAGCAAGAATGCGATGTCTGCCATCGATCCTGCATTGATTTCATTACTCATCCGGTTTTTCTTTGACATTTTATTAATTTTTTAAGAATTAATTATTTAAAAAAGCTCTTCACTTCATAAAACAATATAAGCAAGAAAGATACAAATGTTAATGCTATCAGAGTATATAATCCTGCGGATATAAATTTGCTAAGTCCTTCAGTAATATAAAATGGATCTTGACTCCAATATGCATCAAATCTACCTCCACTATCATGGGCCGAAGTAAAGTAAAAGCCTAAAAATGCTACTACAATAGCTCCAAAACCAAGGATAGATTTCGATCCTGTTTTGAAATTCTTAAAAATATCCCATAAGATTCCAAATATTGTCAAAGCTACGGCAATAAATCCTAAAATGATTACTGTATAAAGTCCTACGTTAAAAATATTGACATTTGATTTGTCAGGCATATCTGTAAGTGTACTAAGGTCATATCCTCCTGATGTGGATCCTAAATAGACACTCACCCCAAACAAAATAAACATCAATGCACTAAAACCTACAGCAATGCCATCTCCGTTTTTTAATAAAATATTATATAATTTAGCCATGATTTCATGTTTAATTTATGATTACAAAAATTATATTGTCTTATTACGTAACATTGTTTCTACAAGTGCAATGGATGATTCTTCCATTTTTGTAGTGATGCCATCTATTTTAGATACAATATAGTTATAAAAAATCTGAAGTATGATGGCAACAATAAGACCAAACACTGTAGTCAAAAGGGCCACCTTGATACCACCTGCAACTACTGTAGGAGAAATATCGCCCGCAGCCTGAATCTTGTCAAATGCCTGAATCATACCTACAACTGTTCCAAGGAATCCCAACATCGGAGCAAGTGCAATGAATAGTGAAATCCAAATTAAACCTTTCTCCAAAAGCGACATCTGTACGGATCCATAAGAAACAATTGCTTTCTCTACTCCTTCCGGTCCTGCTGCGGAATTTCTGAGTCCTTCATAAATAACACTTGCAGCCGGACCAGGTGTCGCTTTAGCTATATCTTTAGCTCCTTCTAAGTCTCCACTAGCGAGTTTATCATCGATCTTTCTCATCAATGTATCAGTATTGGCAGAGGCAATGTTAAGGGTAATGATTCTTTCAATACAGAACGAAAGACCAAAAATCATACACAATAATACTGGAGTCATCCATACCCAGTCACCTTCAATAAACTTTTCTTTCAAAACTTGGAATGCACCCGGAGCTTCAGTCGCTGCGGCTATAGCTGTACCAGCTTCCTCCACTGTCTCTGTCACGGTAGCGGCTGCACTATCAACAGCTCCAGCAGCTGCTTCAGTAAGGGCTGCAGCAGTAGAGTCAGCTGCCTGAGCCACCATGTCAAATGCACCGATATAGGATGCAATCATAAATACTCCGATTAAAATTAAAATTTTTCGCATGATTTGTTAATTTACGTTTTAGAATAATAAGATTAATAAATAAAGGTTAAAAGTAAAAAAATATTTAAATTAGTTAATAATTACAAGTTATTTTTTTTGCGGAGAGTGAGGGATTCGAACCCTCGATACCCTTTTGAGGTATACACACTTTCCAGGCGTGCTCCTTAAACCGCTCGGACAACTCTCCCACAGCGCAAATTTTGCAATAAATACCAACTTATCAAAAGGTTTTTTTCTATACTTATTTTCGTAATGCACAATATGTAGATAATCAATCTAATAGGTGTTTTTTTTTAAATAATTAAAATTATTAAGACTTTTAAGGGATTCACTGTTTGATGAAATAAATACGAAGCGTGCTCCTTTTTTACCCAAGTGTTTCAGTAAAAAAAAATTCTAATTATTTTAATCTGGAAATTTGAATTAAAAATTATGAATAGGTATAAGAAGGTGTTTAAATTTTCATTTACTCCTATAATAAATGTCTAAACATCTTCAAATCACGATATCTGGACCTTGTTGATTTCACCTAAAAATAATTTTTTAGCATTTTTGGTTGTAATCAATCCGACTTCATCAATGCTGGTGTTTTTTACTTCAGCGAGTTTGGTAGCGATATTTAAAATATATGCAGGTTCATTCCGCTTTCCTCTGAAAGGTATCGGGCTGAGATAGGGTGCATCTGTTTCAAGTACTAAGCTTGACAATGGCATTTGTGCAATTACTTTGTCCAAACCTGCGTTTTTGTAAGTCAGGACCCCTCCTATACCCAATAAAAATCCTGCATCCAGAATTTTATGTGCCTGCATTTCATCGCCATTGAAACAATGGAAGATACCACGGAGAGTGCCATCTTGCATTTCTTGTACAGTTGAAATGGTGATATCAAGAGCATCTCTGGAATGTATTACAAAAGGAAGATTGACTTCTTTAGCCAGCGCAATTTGCCTTTTGAATGCATCAATCTGTTCTTTGTGAAATGTTTTGTCCCAGTAGAGGTCAATACCTATTTCGCCAACTGCATAGAATGTATGCTGATCGTATTGTTTCCAAAGATTTTCTATAACCTTTTTATAATCATCATAGACATGGCACGGATGTAACCCAAGCATTGGGTGGCAGTAGGAATAACTTTTGACCACATCGATCATAAGAGGCATAGATGCTTCATCAATGTTCGGCATAAAAATGTGCGATATTCCATTCGATTGTGCATGAACCAAGATTGCATCAAGGTCATTTTCAAATTCTTTTAAATAAATATGAGCGTGAGTATCAATAAACATTACTTTTGTGGTTTCAACTGTTTGGAAAATTAGGGTGTATCCCAAAATTGCACTTTAATAAAATTCCTTTGGTTTTATCCCATCCTGAAGGGAGACAAAAAGAATTTTTTTACCCCATCCCTTAAAGGGTGACAAAAAGAATTTTATAACGATTACATGAAAAAATGGGATACACCCGAAAATTATGGCAAAGAAACAAAAATATTATGTGGTTTGGGAAGGATTTACTCCCGGTATTTATATGACATGGGATGAATGCAAGATTCAGATTGGCGGACACCCATCAGCTAAGTATAAAGCATTTGACAATAGGGCAGAGGCAGAATTTGCACAAAAGAGAAATTATTTTGAGTTTGTCAATAAAGCAGCCTTACCAAAAAAGGAGTCCGGAATAAAACAAAGCAGGTCTGCTATCATTGCCGATAGTATTTCTGTGGACGCTGCTTGTAGTGGCAATCCGGGCTTGATGGAGTACAGAGGTGTAGAAACACAGTCGGGAAAGCAGCTTTTCCATCAGGGGCCATTCAAAAACGGTACAAATAATATAGGAGAGTTTTTGGGGCTGGTACATGGGCTGGCTATGTTGAAAAAACTAAAGAATGATCATACTACCATCTATTCTGACTCCCTCATTGCCATAAAATGGGTCAAGATTAAAAAAGCAAAAACAAAACTCGAGCTAACAAATGATAATAAAATTTTATTTGAACTCATCGAAAGGGCAGAAAATTGGCTAAAAGAGAATACATATTCAAATCCTATCATAAAGTGGGATACAGTATCTTGGGGAGAGATACCTGCAGATTTTGGGAGGAAGTAAATGCAATGATTTTAATTCCGCATCTGTCTATACCCGAACAAATTTTATTTTATAGTCTGCCGTTGCTTTTCCTGCCTTGATATCATTGAGTTTGCGTTGGATCAGCTTTTTTTTCAGGGGTTTCAATTTTTCGACAAAAAGGATGCCTTCGATATGATCATATTCATGCTGAATAACACGTGCATTGATACCTTCATATATTTCGTCATGTTTTTCAAAGTTTTCATCCAGATATTGTATCCTGACTTTTTGTTGTCTTTCTACATCTCCACGTATATTCGGAATACTCAGACAACCTTCTTCATACACCCACATCTCTCCGGTTTCTTCTATGATCTTTGCATTGATAAATACTTTTTTTATACCTTCATCTATTTTTTCTTCTTCCATGATCTGAATAGTGTCAATAATAAAAAGCCTGATAGACGCTCCCACCTGCGGTGCGGCAATACCCACTCCATGTGCAGCATACATGGTTTCCCACATATTGTCTATCAGCAGTTTTAGCCCATCATAATCACTATTGATATCAGATGCTATTTTCTTTAAGACCGGCTGACCGAACGCAAAAACTGGTAAAATCATAAATCGTTATATGTGTTTTAAGTATCTTTGAAGGATTATTACAGCACTGATCTTATCTACCAATGCTTTATCCTGTCTCTTTTTTTTGTTGGCACCGCTGTCCAGAATTATTTGTTTAGCGTGAACAGAAGAAAACTGCTCGTCAGCATAATCAATCTTGATGTTCGGCCATTTTTCTGAAAATTCTACTACAAATTTGTCAATGTCAGATTTTAAATATGTAAAATTACCATCTCGATGTACAGGCAGACCTATCACTAGTTTTTCGACAATTTCAGCTGTTAAATATCTTTTAAAAAAAATATAAATATCTTTTGTCTCTACTGTATCAAGTCCTGTGACTATGATCTGCAAGGGATCGGTTGTAGCCAATCCACATCTTTTGATCCCATAATCCAGACAAACTATTCGCGCCATTGTAACTGCAAAGGTATAAAAAAAGTTCCTAAACGCATTACCATCTACACATTTGATAAAACGAACATAGTTTTTATCCGCATTTTCAGAATATTGCTGTGGTAAAAAAAAAAGACCCCCTTCAGATTGTTCTGAAGAGGGGTCCCATCCCAAAAACAGTAAAACTTATTTTAAAAAACTCATTTATTCCAGAACTACCATTTTTTTGGTAGCATTAAACTCTCCGGCTTTCAGTGTATAATACAATATACCAGTATGTAGCTCTGATTTATTGATTTCAAAGGTATTGTAACCTTTTGCTCCCTGAATTTGAACAGATTTAATTACTTTTCCGGAGACATCATAAACTGTCATTGTAGCAGGCATGTCGCCAGGAAGATCAAATCCTATGATTGAAGCTTCTTTGAATGGATTAGGCGTATTTTGCTTCAAATCATAACCTGTGACAGATTTGTCACGAGATTCTACGTTAAATGCGACATTCATCACTTTGTTTTCAACATTATATGCTTCTGCTACAGTAACTTCTGAATTTACTTTCAAAACGTCAGCCAATTTGCCATCATTTCTTGCTATGAAAGTAATGTTAAACAAAGTTTGGTTTTCTTTAAGATTTGTAATCTTAGCGTCGTTCCAACTTATAGTAAGAATACCGTCTGCAGTTTTTGAAAATCCTAAATGACTATCGTTAATATTGATACCCGCCGGATCTATGGATGTGACTGCCAATACATCTGCATCAAATGATAAAGTAAATTGCATTCCTGATATCGCATCAGCTTTGGTGACTACAACAGGTACAATTACTTCTTTTCCTGATTCAATTTTTTGATCAGCTGTATATAATGCAAGCGTTTTTGAAGTTCGCGTTTCAACATTGTTATCCAAATTACTGGTTTTCGCATTTCCATTTACGTCACCGGTTTTGATAGCTACAAAATCTGTAACCATGTTTGAATTAAGGTTGTTGATAGAATAGATTTCGGGGAAGGCCTCTCCATGCGCAGATGTCGCATCGGCAAATCGGTAGGCCTTATCGACAAATCTCCAGGATTTGTTATTTGCAAATGAATTTGTGGTACCAAGGATCAATTTTCTTAATTCCGTCAAGTCGGCAGCAGTGATCTTTCCATCTTTATTAATGTCAGATGCAATAAGCTTGTAAGGAGTATTAAGTTTTTCTAACCCAAGTATATGTCTTTGAATCAAAACAAGGTCCAAAGTTGAAATACCATTCATCGGGTCATCATTCTTTTCTGGAGAAATCAAGTATTTTCCACCTGTTGGCATGTTACTGAAACTGAATTTACCATCCACTCCGGTATTTTTATGAAGCTCTGATCCGACAAGGTCTATTCTGACATCCTGAACCTTTTGATCGAATTCATTTGCCAAAGTTCCGCTTACATCAACTCTACCTGGTGATTGCGGACAAATTTTTGGTGTCCCATTATCCTGAATATCGATAAATGTTTCAACAACAGTTTGTACTATCTGTCCGGATGGTGAAACTGCCACAACATATACATTAATTATGTTTACGCCGCGATTAGCACATGTGAATGTTTCGTTCATATCAAGGACAGGCTGACCATTTGGCATCAGTTGTGTTACCGGTGCAAAAGAATAATAGATTTTATATTCCGGACATGGATGAGTTGACTTTCCATCAGGGTCAAAGTCTTTTGCCCAAATTTCTACCATACCCTGCCCATTACCTAAATTCATAAGTGTTGCAGCCAGACCTTTAAGTACTATAGCAGAAGGTGCTTTTCTATTGACAATCTCGAAAATTTGTTCTCTTGTAGTAAGGTTTCCGCATTTGTCTTCAAATGTGAAAATAGCTTTGTGACGACCCACCGGATATGAGAATGTGGTAGTGATGGTATTGGTATCAAGTGCTCCTACTACAGGGTTAAGATTGACAGTCCTGTTGATACTGCCATCTGCAAGTGAGTCAATCTGGATGAATGTTCTAAGAGCCCTTGTACATACATCTTTAGCTTTTGCTGTAAGTGTGACTTGACCTGATGCACATCTGTCATCGAAAGTGTCAAATGTACGGGATGCAGGTATTGCAGCTATCACCGGAGCATTTCTATCTATCACCTTGATTTCCTGAGTATAAGTCCAGTAATTTGTACCAAGTTCTTTTGATGTAGGGTACAGACCGCCACTTGGTGTTCTGTTGGGAGCAAATTTGCACCAATCTATGACTGACCAGGTTCTGAGTATCTTAAGACATGCCTGACCCGTACTATTGTTGAAAGCATACTCTTCATCTTTAAAGTCAGAGCCAACTAATGAACAAACTCCATCATTTAGTTTGGGAGATCCCAAGTTTGCAGGCAGGAATTCTGGTGATACAACACCTCCAACAGAGAGATTACCGCAACTCTGTATCATAGTATCACGTGGCCAGTCACCTAAGGTTGGTCCAGTATAAATTTTAGTTGGATCTGGAAGGAAGGTGATAGTTTGTGTGCAAGAATCTTTTCTTAACCCTAAATCGGTAATAACAAACTTACGTGTTATCGTACCTATTCTGCAACCAGTCAGAATAGGAGTTACAGTTTCAATTGGTTCTGCAAGTGGTGTACAATTGTCTTTGACCACAGGGCTTCCAAAGTCTTTTGTAAGATTATTGATATCATAAGCAAAATCACAAAATACCGTTCTATCCGCTGGACAAGTGATGGAAGGACCTATTTTGTCCTGAACTTCCACACCAACCATACAGTCATTAAAGTTTCCTGAAGCATCTATAGCTCTAAGGATAACCATCTGCTTTGGAGATGAGTTCACATCAGAACAGCAAAACTTAACATGTGTGCTGAATGTGTTACAAGGATTTTCGATTTCTAATACATACCTGAGCGTGTCTGTAGCAAGAGCTGGAATAGGTGATGAGTTTCCTACAGTAGAATCTTTTTGGATTCCATTTATCAAGTATCTTAAATTTGGAGCATAAGTATGTACAAATGCCCTAACTTCCGTTCTTTCCTGAGCTGAATATTGTACTAAATATCCACCTAATGCAGTAGCCATTTTTGCGGCTATCTTTGGAGTGGCTGCATGCTGAGAAAGATAATACCATCTTTTTGATGCACCTGTTCCTCTTTCTCCAATCAATCTAAAGCCTTGGAATTCTGGAGTTGGGCAAGGAGTGGTACATGCTGTGTTAGTCATGCGTCTCACAACCAATGTTTTGAGTTGGCACTCGTCATAACTACCATCATCGACTACAGAAGCAGGTACCCATGCTTCACCATTTGAATTTAAACCTATCGTAGGTATATCATCGCAAATAGCTACAGGAGCAGTGTTGTCTTCAACTATGATATCTAAAGTATCTTTTGCATTATTACCACATCTGTCATATACTGTATATATGGCTTTATGAATACCTACAGGGAGAGTGACTCGTCTGGAACCTGATGTATCTACGAAAGCTACGGGATTGCCATAATCACTATTCCCATAAACAGTTACTGTGGATACTGTCCTTGTAGAGCAGTTATCTGTAGCAGTAGCTTGTGCGAAAGTATATTCTGCACTACAGTTGTGATTTGAAGTAGAAATATTGACATCTGCTGCCGGTGTAATTACAGGAGCCTTATTATCTGTGATTTCAATCATTTGTACATGATCGGGTCTTGTCCTGTTCTGACAGGACCATTCTATCACTTTCCATGTACGCATTATTTTTGTCACACATCCGATTCTTATAGGTTGTGAATCAGAATATGTTACCATAAGACCGCAAATAACATTAGTGTTGTTGAGTAGATCCAGAGAACCAAGTCTTGGTACACCTGTACCAGGATTTGCATTAGTTCCTACTGGATTCGGATTACCATTTTCAAGTCTAGGATAATCCCCATCACACTGGAGAGCGGAAGAGTCAACACCTATAGTAGGTGTTTTTAAGTAATTTGCCGGCATTGATATACCAGTCACAAGATTTGCAATAGTTTTTACATGAAACCTTATAGTGCATGGGGCAGATCGATTTCCAGCTGCATCTTCAGCGATATATGTACGAGTGATTGTTCTTAATGTGTCTGATGTAGGGGTACATGGTGCATTAATAATATCAGCTCCAACCTGTACAGATTTGACTCCTGCACAGTTATCACTTATCGTCGGTGTCCAGGTTGGCATTGCAGCACAACTTATAGTCATATCTGCAGGGCAAACAATAGTAGGAGCTAAGGCGTCTTTCACTTCTGCTACGAGCGTCCAGCACGAATTGGTTCCTGCGGCATTTGTATACTTAGCATAAAGGGTTTTGCCGATATGACTACAATCCACCGTGTCCCTTCTTGAAATAATACCACCAGTGGCACTTGTCATAATCACAACTGTACCTGCAGCTGCGTCGCTACAAGAGGTGGGAGAAGCAAGTACTTCCAGTGGTGTTACCTTTGCCCACCCTTGGCTATTAAGGCTAATATGAATAGGACTTCCGCATTTGCAATCTGCAATTGTTTGCGAAAAGGAATCATTAATAGCACTAAAAGTCAAAACCATCAGTATAAGCCACCTGAAAGTTTGAATACTTTTCGTAAATTTTGTTTTCATCATGAGATCCATTTTGAGTTTAAAAAAAAATTAAATAAATGTTTACAGTACATACACTATTACTAGTGTATGATTATTTTAAAAAAAAACCTTACCTAATGTGGTTTATTATCTTGTTTGCTCAGAGTCTGTTTATATGTCTGTAAATGATGAAATAAGAATGAACCATCTTTGTGTTACTTGCCTCGAAGACACTTACAAACATCAATAATTATTTTCATGCAAAATCCATCTTCCCGCCCTTTGCTTAGGTGAGGCAGGTCTGTCCATCAAATTTTAAATAAAAATAGACAGATGAAATGAGCATGAGCAGTAACACACAAACCGTGATGATTATTTTCATGCGAATTCCATGTGGCTTTAATAACATGCACTCAGATGGTGCAAAACAAAAAATAAACACATGAAATTTCAATCAGACTGCAAAGTCAATAATAAAGTACAAAATGCCGAACATCCCTTTTTAAAGGGATTTTTGTATACTGTCAGGGAAGAATAAATAACTGCCGAACTATCCGATTATGGACATTTTAACTAATTACATCACAAATGTAAATATTTTGTAATATGTAATATACTAATTAATAAAGTTTTTTTTATAATTTTTTTATTAATATGTATTATGCTGTTATCTATCGGCAAAACAAATAGTATAAAACATGATAGAAAGCTGTATAGTGTGCTTGCATCAAAGAAAAGGTAGGAAAAAGAAATATTGATATAATATGTCAGGAGTTTCACATTAAACTCTCAAAATGTTTTAAACCTTATTATGTTGGGCCAATTAGTGAAGTTTTAAAAATGATCTAATAGTATAAGCAAGATAGATGATAAGAATATCAGAGTAATAACAATCAGTAATTGGCGAAATCTAAACTTATAAGGCTTTGTTAGAGTCTATATATGATAAGTAGAATGTCTGTAAATATATGCTTTAGGTCAAAAGAATATTAAAATTCAAGCTCTGACTTCCTTTTTACCCACCCCAACCCTCCCTTAAAATGGCTTAAAATGGAGGGAGTTAGATTCGTTCTTTGATTTTTGGCATTGTCGCTTTTTAAAAAGATAAATTTAGAGTATGTTTAAATTTTTATTGTCTTAAAATCAATGTATTATGAACCTGACTTCAAAATAATCGCCTTATTTAGTTCACCTGCCCGGCTATTAACATAGTTGTCAGGCAAGCTAAATGCGTTGATTATTCTATTGTCAGAACCATAATCTCTTGATTTACAACTAAGAAAAATTTTAAACATACTCTTAATCAAATGTCAAAAAAGAAGTAACAAACTCATTTTTTATGGCTTTGTCAGAGTCTATATATAATAAGTAAGTAGGTAGAATGCCTGTAAATATATACTTTAGGCCATATTAGTATTCAAATCCAAGCTCTGACTTCCTTTATTTGTAACAAAATATCAAAGTTTTATTCAATATTCATATTTTAACAAGAACAAAGCCACTTATAACATACATTCCGTCAAATGTAAATTGACTATTATTGGTGGGATCTTAAATTTTATGACACATTCCACCACTTATTGTGACTATACGGGTCAAAACTTCATTTTAAACTTAAGCGTCACTTCCCCAGTCTCTTTATCTACTTTGATGGTATGCCCATCCGTGCCACCAAGCTTTTGTCCTGTACTCAGCTCAAAAAGTCCGGATAAAAATTCCATACCTTTTGATAGTACTTCTTCCATTTTTTCGAATTCGGGAGTGGATTTTTGTTCTAATGATTTTTGGGGTTCGAGTGTATCTTCAGTGACTACATCAATGTCTTGGATATCGTCAACCGCAGCATCTGAATCATCGATGCTATGATCCATGTCCTTAAACATGCCATTTTCATCGAGGTCAAACATCTCTTCCAGCATTTTGATGAATTGTGCCCTTCCCGAATTGGAGAAGTCCACCATGTCTTCATTATTATCGTGATTTAGCACACTTTCAAATAGATTTTGCTTCAGTATAAGGCCAGAAGCGATCTTGATCTCGATAGAGTCCCTGCAGATGAGATTAAAAACATGCAGTTTTTTACTTTCCTGCCCTATCCGGTCAATTCGCCCGATTCTTTGATTCTTTTTTGCAGGATTCCATGGGATTTCAAAATTGATTAATGTATCGGCAAACTGTAGATTGAGACCAGTACCGCCGGCTTCGGTAGACAAGAATACCTGAATATCATCTTTGGTCTGAAAAGCTTTGATCAGTTCGCCACGCTTTTTGGCAGCTACACTGCCCGTCAGCTTGACGTATCCTACTTTAAGTGATAAGAGCAATTGTTCGATCAGGTATAAGCTATCTAACCATTCTGAAAATATGATGAATTTTTTATTCCCTTCCCCGATATTGAGCCTGTCACGCAATATCACCTCCAGTTCTACTAGTTTGCTCGAATGATTGGACTGCTTGTCAATGAGATATGTAGAATTGCTGACTCTACGCATATTGGTAAGGATCATCATGATCTCATCCCAGTCAAAAGGTGTTTTGAATTTTTTCCGTAATAAAAAAGATAATCGCATGCCCATTCGGGCATGGATCTCTCCTTGTGGTTTGGACAGTAGGATGAACACATCTTTCTGGATGACGGATGGTAGCTGACTGAGCACATCCTTCTTTTGTCTTCGGATGACCATATCGCTGATCGTTTGCCTCAGATTCAATAGATTGTAATATCCGTTGATTTTGTTTTTACTCTGCTTGTCAAAAATACAATGCTGATAAGAAAACTCCCACAACGGCGTGACCTTATATTTATCCAGAAAGAGGATGACGCCGTAAAGATCGATCAGTTTATTTTCGATAGGTGTACCTGTGAGTACCAAGCCATGCTCCTTTTTGAGTGTCGTGATGGCAGATGATATCTTGGTTTCATAGTTTTTGATTTTTTGCGCTTCATCGAGTATGATAAAACTAAATCCTGCTCCATCGATAATTGTTTTGTCCCTCATCACCGTCTCATAATTGGCTATGAAAAAGAAATGATCTTCGCCTTTATAGAGTACAGCTCTATCGCCGGGAAATCCCTCTACGACCAAAGCTTCTTCATCTGTAAATTTGAGGATTTCGGCTTTCCACTGGTACTTGACGGATGATGGGCAAATGATCAGCGTCTTGGTAAATCCAAAATATTTGCGCTTCATCATAGCCACTGAAATGGCCTGTAATGTCTTGCCAAGTCCCATTTCGTCAGCAATAATCGCTGCTTTTTTAAACAAACAAAAACGAACACCTTCTTTCTGATAAGGAAATAAATCGACTTTGATATCCGAAAAATCAAGCTCAGCGGTGTCGTTTTCCATCTTGGTGATCAGCAAATGATCAAAATACTCTGACAACTTGTGATACACTTCCGGCCTGATGATGATGCTTTCGGTACCTTCCAGTGCCCGGAGTCGGGCCACTTTTGTTGCCAATTTTTCTATCGTCAGATGTGTCTCGTTTTCACCAAAAAACTCATGAAGCACTTCGCTTTGATCTGCACTGATTTGACCTGCATATTTCCAAGTAAATTGATAATCATGGAGCGGATCCAAAGTCAGCTCGAGATAAGGTGACACCTTGGGTAAGTTGTTGAATTTTTCAGGATGATGATGGATATAGTCGCAAAGATGGATGATATGTTTGGTAGTAGCCAGTTTATTGGTTTTCCAGTCTATATTGTCAATGTATCCCTGATATTTTGCAGGATTCCATAATGTGATGGCGAATTTTTCGTTTCTTTCATTGTAGAGTATATGTTCGCCATAGTAATACTTTCCTGGTACTATTCTGTAGGTGGATTTGTCACTTTTTTCTTTACGCTCCTCAATGACTCTCGCCATCATACCTTCACGTGTGTATATCTTGCCCTGCATCTCAGGTAGTGTAGATATCTTGTGCTCATTGTAATACCACATAAGTATGGCTACGAAGTCAGTATCTACATCGTCCGGCATATTCAACTGCCCTTCCGGAAAATGCATGGTCACTTCTATATCCTCGTCATCAGGTCTATCTATATGAAACCCGTCTTCATGTACACCGTGCCAGACACAGGTGATATTACCATCCTGATATATTTCTAATGCAGTTTCGTAAAGTTCCTTGTTGGATTTGTATGCTTGTAGTGCAGTCGATATGGCTGAGATCGTATTGGTGTCCAATGTATAAATTTTGGTTACGGCAAAGGTGAGATTTTTTAAATTAATACATATAATTTAGTGCTTTAAAAATAAAGTGATAGCAAAAATACAGACTTAGATTCAAGTCATAAATGCAACTATTTGGGAGAAATATAAAATCGAGCTGGAAAAAAACATTTCAATAGGTATAATTTCTCAAGCATACATTATGAATGAGCTTCAAAAATTCAAGGACAATTTTGATACTATAGAGTGGTTTAAGGATTTCATTCATATAAAATTCAGTTATCTTGTAGATGTGGTGCTTGCTACTATCTTTATCTCTACCCTTCTGTTTTTACTCTTGTTTTGTTCAGTGTCATTGGGTGCTAGAGGTTTTGTGTCCCCATAACCCAAAGCAGTAACCCGGTATGCCGGTATTCCTTTTTCCAACAATATCTTTTTGATAGCCACCGCTCTGTCTTGTGATAATTTGACCAGAGCAGCTTTTTCACCGACATTGTCTGTATGACCTGCGATACTTATATTCATTGACGGGTTAGCTCTTAGCAAGCTGGCAAGTTTCTGTACTTCGGGATAAGATTCTTCCAACAGATCCGGTTTAGTTCTTTCAAAATATATATTATGAACGATGATATTTTCCACTATTTTCAGTAGTGTATTATCTCCATTTTCACTGTCCTCCTTGCTTTTTCCAAGTGTTGAAGTTCCTAAAACCAATTGCTTCGGTTTTGCTTCCCCTCTATCCTCAATATCCGTTCTTTTTATTATTAACTTCTGCTGAGGGGTAAGAATAAGCTCTATATCTATCTCATTTTTTCCAACTTCAATTAAATATTGAGGATCAATGATGACTTCTTCACTTTGAAGTTCTCTGTTGACAGCCTGAAATGCCATAGCTTTATTCTCAAAAAATTTATATTTACATATTCCGTTTTTAGAATGAAACGTGTTTGATTTTTGATTTTTGTAGGCCTGACCCCAGGATATTTCAGCGGGATGACTTTTTCCTGTTTCCTGATGTATCACTTTGATATTTACAGTAATGGGAGTGGTAATTTTGGATCGCTTGAGTTTTGCCTTGAAAATATCACTGCTGCCATTTCTGTTGGATGTAAAAAAAATGGTATTATCATCATTCATCAGGTGCGGATGGGAATCGTCATACTCACTGTTCAATGGTGGATCCAGCTTTTTAGGTGTCGACCAGTTTGTAAATGTCAAATCCAACCTTTCAGAAACATAAATATCAGTACCTCCATATCCATCAGTTCTGTCTGACGCAAAATATAGTTTTTTCATATCATGGGACAACATAGGCGTTGATTCCCGGTATTCAGAATTGATAGATGGACCCAGATGAACAGGAGTAGTATATCTGCCATCCGACATTCGGAAAGCTACAAATAAATCCATACTCCTGGTGCTGCCACCTTTCATAGCAAGTATGAGGATAGTTGAGTCTCTGCCTGCTGTAAGATTGATTTCTGATGATATCTGATTAAAACCAGCGATGTGCAGAGGTCTGGGAAATGTAAAAGACACCCCATCAAATTCTGATACAGAAAAACCTTTTTCTATTCCACCTTCCGGAAAAAACTGATTGATGATTAAAAAACTATTGGATGTTCCGAAATTGGAACAAATACTATTGGGGAGCACATCATTGATAGGGTATGATGGGTGAAATATTCCGTAAGGTTGACCTCTATTAAGCCTTGTGTACCAAATATCCTGATTGAATCCTGATGATAGAGGTTCAGCAATATATTCAGATGCAATTTGCGAATATACCATCCTAAGTGATTCATTATACTCTTTTTTTGATGCAACATTGTTCAGATTGACACCATCTATGATCAGTGTTTTATTGCAGTCCGGATCAGCATTTCTTGTAAAAAAAAGCAAATTTTCATCGTATGAAACAACAGGACAAATTTCATCTAAATGATCAGTATTGATAGGTGCAGGCAGCCTTTCAATGCTGTGTTGGGCATAAACTAATTGTCCATAAACCAACAGCAATACGGTGGTGTACAATATTCTAAGAATCACTTCATTTCTATTTTAAGACCAAAAAATCATGCAAATATATACATTAAAAATATATAATATGTCACAATACTTCGATAACTTTTAAATATAAATATTACAAAATGCTATATATGTAAAAAGTAAATCCTAAATTGGCCTTTGTGCTATTGCGTAATCACAATCTCTGTCAAAAATGATTGTTATTATAGTCACAAAATTTACTCTTAAATACACACATTTTGCATATTTTTTTGTATATTTGTTCAATATTTATAAAAAAATTGTTGAAGTCGGGAGCGTTTTGATCTGTTTAGCATTCTATACTAATAATTAAATCAATGAAATTATGAACACAAATTTTAAACAAATCATCAAGTCATCTTTCAGAGTATTACTATTAGTGTCATTGGTAACAAGTGTTTATAGTCAGGATTGCGGTCAGGCTGACTTTTTGTACACTATTCAGGGAAATATTGTAAAACTGACTGGAAAATCATCTTTAAGTGATACTGCAAAATATTTCTGGACCTTCGGCAACGGAAAATATGAAGATGGCAGAGAAGTAAAAGCAGAATACCAAAAAAGCGGAGAATATGAAATCTGCGTTAAAGTAAAAAGTGGGAATTGCTCACTTGTAAAGTGTAAAACTATAAAAATCAATGCTTTTTCCGGAGATTCCTGTGGCTTATCTTTAATTTATGAACACAGGACGGAAGGTCTCACAGGTATCTTTCAGGCGAAAAGCAATGTGGACGGTACAAAATTCCTTTGGTTTGTCGCAGGTAGCAATAAACAATATGAAGGTCGCGAAGTAAAGATTCCTTTTGAAAAAGCCGGAATCTATGAAGTGTGTGTTACGGCATTCACCACAGCCAACTGTAAAGTTCAGGTTTGTAAACGAATAGAAATTGGTGCTACTTGCAATCTTGGAGCTGATTTCACTTTTGATGCAGATAGTACAGGTATCGTCAAAGTTTTCGGGAAATCAGCACTTGGGGATACTGCAAAATACGCCTGGACATTTGGCAATGGAAAATCCGCTGATGGCAAAGAAGCAAAAATTCAGTACGAAAAATCAGGAGAATATCAGATCTGCCTCAAAGTGTACAAATTAAGCACTGTTTCCAGTATCCAACCATGCATTCAGTCAGTATGTAAAACTGTGAAAGTCATTGTCAATGCTGCACCATGTAATCTGAAAGTGGAAACTGAAAGTAAAACGGAAGGTCTCACAGGTATCTTTCAGGCAAAGAGCAATGTGGACAATACAAAATTCCTTTGGTTTGTCGCAGGTAGCAATAAACAATATGAAGGTCGCGAAGTAAAAATAGCGTTTGAAAAAGCAGGTATCTATGAGGTGTGTGTCAAGGCTCACTCCGGCAATTGCGAAGTAAAAGTGTGTAAAAGAGTAGAAATTGGCGCTACTTGCAATCTTGGAGCTGATTTCACTTTTGATGCAGATAGTACAGGTATCGTCAAAGTTTTCGGGAAATCAGCACTTGGGGATACTGCAAAATACGCCTGGACATTTGGCAATGGAAAATCCGCTGATGGCAAAGAAGCAAAAATTCAGTACGAAAAATCAGGAGAATATCAGATCTGCCTCAAAGTGTACAAATTAAGCACTGTTTCCAGTATCCAACCATGCATTCAGTCAGTATGTAAAACTGTGAAAGTCATTGTCAATGCTGCACCATGTAATCTGAAAGTGGAAACTGAAAGTAAAACGGAAGGTCTCACAGGTATCTTTCAGGCAAAGAGCAATGTGGACGGTACAAAATTCCTTTGGTTTGTCGCAGGTAGCAATAAACAATATGAAGGTCGCGAAGTAAAAATAGCGTTTGAAAAAGCCGGTATCTATGAGGTGTGTGTTACTGCCTACGACGCAAACTGTAAGGTACAGGTCTGCAAACGTGTAGAGATAGTCGCCAGCGGAAACACCTGCGATCTCGGAGCTGACTTCACTTATGAATCTGATAATAATATCATTAAAGCGAAAGCTACTTCCAAAGCTGGAAGTAATGTAAAATTTTATTGGACATTTAACACAGGAATTTCTGTTGAAGGAAAGGAAGTCATCTTTAAATTTGACAAACCAGGAGAATATCAGTTGTGCCTCAAAGTCCATCGAACAACAGCATCAGGCAATGCAGATTCAACCAATTGCACACAAACAGTGTGTAAAAAAATCATTATTAAAAATCAAGCAGAATGTAAACTCAGCCCGGACTTTACTTACAAATCTGAAGGAAATACAGTCACATTCAGTGGAAAATCAAGTGATGAGAAAGCAAAGTATTACTGGTACGCCAAGGATTTAAAAATGGAACTCACAGGAAAAGATGTAAGATTCCAGTTTGAAAAAGCAGCATCATATGAGATATGTATGATCGTAGTCAATGGAGCCGAAACATGTAAAGATCAGATCTGTAAAAAAATAACTGTAGGCAATAGGATCAACGTTTTTCCAAATCCATCAGCCGATATCCTCAATATAACTGTAGATGAAAATATCAGCAAATTGACTATTTATGATCAATTTAACCGAGTGGTACATTCAGGCAATCTTTACGATACTTATGGAAACATTGATATCACACATCTCAATAGTGGATTATATACAGTCACAGTTCAGCTTGAAAATGGTGAATTGATGGCAAAGAAATTTTATAAACAGTAGTTTTTAAAACATTGTATCAAGAGCATGTTTAAATTTTCATCACTTTTGCTCTATCATGAAAATTTAAACATGCTTTATATTTTAGAAAAAAAATTATCGTAAGTGATCCAAATTATTACTACATTTTCAATGTAAATGATGGGTTTTATTTTATTTTTTGAATATATAATTGACTTATATGAAATAATATATTAATAACTGCATACATCATATTGCCTATATATTTTATATATAAATTGACCAAGTACAATATTTTGACTTTATTGAACTTTTTTCTTTCCTAAATAATTACTTTTACATTTCATTATAGTTAAATCCATGTTTGAGTCAATGGGCAGGCCTTCGTTAATGTGGTTGCTGAGTGAGCCAGGAAGAGCTCTGATTGAAAGAAGTGCATCCATTCCGTTTGAACACGTCACCCAAAAAAAGCAAATAGGTGACGGTCATCCTGTGATGATTCTGCCGGGATTTTTGAGTTCACAAAGTTCTACAAAGGCACTAAGGAAGTATGTGGCCAATCTGGGTTATGAGGTATTTGATTGGGGCCTGGGGCGAAATATGGGCAAACTTGAGTACATGGAGTTACTACTTGAAAGATTGGATGAAATCTATATCAAAACCGGAAGAGAAGTCAGCATCATAGGTTGGAGCCTTGGAGGAGTATTTGCCAGGCAACTTGCAAAAGAAAGACCAAACATCACAAGACAGGTGATCACTCTGGCTGCTCCGTTTATCGGGCTCAGTGAGCCAAATAACATTGCATGGATTTATTCATTACTCAATTACGGTAAAAAAGTAAAAGACGTAAACCAAACTCTCCTTGAAGATCTCCCGAGACCTGCTACTGTTCCCACCACTGCCATTTACTCAAAATCAGATGGTGTAGTCCCATGGAAATATTGCATAGAACCTATAGAAGATGACATTCATCAAAATATCGAAGTCAGATCAAGCCATATCGGTATGGGAGTAAATCTTGCAGTGTTTGCAGTGATAGAAGATCGACTATTGTATGAAAAAGAAAGTTGGGTCAAATTCAGACCCCGAGGTATCATGAACAATCGACTGATGTTTCCGGCATATTGAGCGTTTTTAAATGAATAGTTCATTCGTCCCGTCTAGTTCAGAAATTGATAGTGGATGTAGGAATTTGTAGGTATGACAAAATAGAATTATTACAAATGACAAGTTATCTCAAAATTCAAAGTGAATAAATTTTGAGATTCGTTCCGGCAAATCCTCCCCTATTGATGCTTGATATTCTTCAAACGAACATGCCAGGTATCTGTATGCCGCTGATTCCGGATGTTTGAGCCACCATTTGCCAGTTTGGTTGTGTTTTACAAAATCCAGGTCATCATCTATCATACCTGAATGAATAACAAACGTAGTAAAGTCATTGGATCTAAGCGGATGATCTGCCACCCTTATATTGACGCCCTCTGCAAAATACCAGATAGATTCAGCTAAAAGTTGTGCTTCCTGCAGACATCTACAATTATTTAGTTCAAAATCAAAATGTACTACGCTTATTTGACCACCGGTTCCCGCATGCCTCATTATCTGGC
The DNA here is from genome assembly GCA_016718205.1 of Saprospiraceae bacterium. GTDB lineage: Bacteria > Bacteroidota > Bacteroidia > Chitinophagales > Saprospiraceae > OLB9. Next base: position 44,037 of record JADKEB010000003.1, on the reverse strand, counting down.
ACAACTCTTCCGCATTTAAGCCGGTTGGGTAAGTATATTTTACATTGGGAGCATCAGACGTCCTTAAAGCTCTTAAATCCACGTACAGGTTGACAATATCTCTTAGTGACGGCTCCAGAATCGCAGGATTTGATCTCATTTTTCCGAGACTGACATGATTGTAATGATATTCTTCAGTTTGAAAAATGTCATCATGAGTACAGAGGTGGCGCTGATAGCCGGTATAGTTGCATGCAGGAAATTCTTTATGAATTTTGTTGGATATGATCCAATTGGACCAATCATTGGCAATATTTGCAAGGCCTCTGTTACCATCCCCAATAAAAACAGGCAGCACTCCTGCAGCATTACAAAGCTCTGTAATTTTATCCTGTTGATGTTCATCCGCAATATATCCTAAATCATATATATCAATATTTCGGAAATGTGAGTGGAGAGACCTTATCATTCTCCTAAGTTCCATACCTGTCTGTGTCTTAAATGTAATAAGTCCAACTCCAGGTCCTTTGAAACTTAAAATAGGATTTTTATCTTCATTCACCATGGAGAAAAAATAGTTTTCACCATATTCTTGATCTGCATTACTCAAAGGTGTCAGTAAACTTGATAACATGTTTAAAATTTTAAGTTCAATACAATAAAGTTACACTTATAAATATGAATACAGCTACATTATCATGGTCAAAAGTAATTTGGATATAAAATTTTTGACGATAGTGCAAAGATATAAATTATTGTTATTGTGCGAATTATTTATATAATAAAAATTTCATACATGTTTAATTACTTATTCCTGATAAGGTTGAAGAAAGTTTTCTTTACCTTTGAAATAAAAAAATATAGTGAAATACATAAAAATCTTTGCCGCTGTAATTTTAGTTCTATTGATAGTACTTATATCTGCAAAATATTACTTCAATATCAATCCGCCGTTGAGTTTCACTGGTTCAAAAAATCCATCTTCCCTACCACTGGACAGTCTTAAATTGCCCCCGGGATTTGTAATAGAAATATATGCTGACAGCATTGAAAATGCACGATCTATGTGTATGTCACCGTCAGGTACCTTATATGTAGGCAATCGATCCGGAAAAAACGTCTATGCATTAAAAGATACTGACGGAGATAAAAAAATAGACCAAAAGTTCGTGATTCTACAAGAAGGGAATATGCCCAATGGAGTAGCTTTTAAAGATGGACACCTATATGTCGCCGAAGTAAATCGAATTTTAAAGTTTGAAAATATAGAAGCTAAATTGTCAGCTCCAGGTAACCCAATCGTCATTTACGATAAATATCCTGCTGAAAAACATCACGGATGGAAATATATCGCTTTTGGGCCTGACAATAAATTGTATGTTCCTGTAGGAGCTCCTTGTAACATTTGTGAATCAAAGGATGCTGTGTTCAATAGTATTACGAGGATGAATGCGGATGGCTCTGGTATGGAAATCGTACATTCCGGCATCCGAAATACTGTCGGATTTACCTGGCATCCGATCACAGGGCATATATGGTTTACTGATAATGGCAGAGATTTGATGGGAGACGATGTGCCTGAATGTGAACTCAATGTTGCTCCTAATGACAGTCTGCACTTCGGATATCCTTATTGCCATCAGGGTGATATACCTGATCCTGAGTTTGGTTTAAAAAGAAAGTGCTCAGAATTTATACCACCAGCAGCAAAGTTAGGTCCTCACACAGCACCCCTTGGCCTTAAATTTTATTCAGGGGATAACTTTCCTTCGGAATATAAAAATTCTCTTTTTGTGGCGAGACATGGTTCATGGAACAGAAGCAAAAAAAGTGGTTATGATATTGTTCAGGTTATCTTTAAAGAAGATGGAAGTGTTAAAGCTGTGAAACCATTTATCACCGGGTGGTTAAATGAGCAGACAGATGATGTTTGGGGAAGACCTGTAGATATCTTTTGTACTAGCGACGGATCGATGCTGATATCTGATGATTACGCCAATGTAGTGTATAGGGTTTACTATAAAGGTTAATCTTATCAATACAAATTTTTAAAATTTATGATCGCATCCGATCATCGGGATTTATCCAAATGCATCACAAAAAATCATTTGATATTTGTCCATTTTGTCATATCTTTGTTCAATAATTTGGAGGATGGAGATAGCAAATCCTATTTATGATGTCGTTTTTAAGTATCTGATGGAAGACAGTAAGGTAGCCAAAATTATTTTGTCCACACTGACGGATTTAGACATCATCGAATTAGAATTTTTACCACAAGAACTAAGTCATTTCAAAGATGATGTTGACAAAAAATTATCGAAAAGATATACTGTATTCAATTTATCCATTTATAGATTAGACTTTTCTGCTCGAATAAAAGAAAAAGATGGCAGTGAAAAACTAATCATCATCGAAGTACAGAAGTCTAAATTCACCAATGAGAGCATGAGATTCAGAAAATATCTCGGCAAACAGTATATGAATGAAAATTTGTTTGAATGGGCAGAGGATCATGCTAAAAACACATTCAAATCTGGTATTCCGATATTACCGATATACTTTTTAGGCGAATCATTTTCAGAATTTTCAAATTATCCTGTTATCCACATCACCCGAACAGTAAAAGACAGGTATTCCAAAGAATTATTGTCATCCAAAACCAAGTTTATAGATGCCCTTTTTCATGAAGGTATCATTATAAATATTCCGGCATTGCGCAAATCACGTCGCGACGAGCTGGAAGTATTGCTAAGCATTTTTGACCAAGACAACAGAGCACAAAATCATCACATCATGAATGTAAAAGAGACAGATTTTCCTGAGAAATTCAGACCCATCATCCGCAGATTACAAAGTGCAACCCAAGAACAGGAAGTTCGGGACATTATGATAGTGGAGGACGATTTTTTATCAGAACTTCAGGACTATGAGAATAGAATTGTCGATGAGCGCAAGCTCAAAGATGAAGCTCTGAGAAAGCAAAAAGCTCGAAGCAAAGCTCTGAGAAAGCAAGAAGAAGCTCAAAGAAAGCAAGAAGAAGCAATAATGTTCCTTATCGAATTAGGAGTTTCTAAGGATAATATTGCATCAAAATTAAATATCCCCGTATCTGATATTGATCGATTGATCAAAGGGAAATAACGCATTATAGACTCTTTGATCAAGACAACAGAGCACAAAATCATCACATCATAAATGTAAAAGAGACAGATTTTCCTGAGAAATTCAGACCCATCATCCGCAGATTACAAAGTGCAACCTAAGAACAGGAAGTTCGGGACATTATGATAGTGGAGGACGATTTTTTATCAGAAACCCAAAATATTCCATTTTAAATGGTAATATATTTCCTTTTCAGCACCGAAACCTTCATTTCGTCGAGCAATATTTTCTGCACTGGAACCTGTAAAGTCAAGGATAAGTTTTTTAGAAGCATTGTACTGAATGATGTGATCAATCATTTGATACATAGATCTCACTCTTTTGCCATTTTCATTGGACGCACAAAGTAAAAAATAAAGTCTTTCACTATCCAAAATAAAAAAACCGATAGAGACTGTTTGGTCATTCAAAGTGGCTCTTAATCCAAATCCTGATCCTTTTTGAATGGATTGAGAGATTAATTGTTTAACCTGCCGACTGAATTTTTGCGTCAGGCCAGTGATGTCATAGTCTTTTATAAAATTAAACATCAGATCCACATCGTATTCCATAGTGATATCTGTCCCGGATTTTTGGGATGTTTTGATATTTCTTACTGTGTTACGATTGTAGTCTTTGCTGATATCCTGATATGATTTTGTAAGCGGAAGGATATGGTTTACTCTTATATTAGTTTTACCTACGGGGATGACAGGACTCACCATTTTTAGATCCATTTTTAATAAATTCTGAGCCAAAAATAATTTTATGTAAGCTGCAGGATCAGGATGATAATCAGATATGGTAACAATTCCGGTGCGTTGGCATAAAAAAGGCATTGTGATATATGGAATACCGAACTTCTTTTTTTTAAATACCGGAAAAACAGCTTTATAATTTTCATCTACTATAGCTTGCCACATGCCGTCCGTCATTATATCCAGATACCATGACCTTACAAAAAGAGAAGGGAACAGTGAATCATCGATACACTGTTCCCATTTCAACATATCTATATCTTGTCTTTCAAGCCACTTCAGAGCCATCAGAATGTTTTAGCTCAGGCATACAAGGCACCAATTTCTTCACTATATTTTTGAAGAATTACTCTTCGTTTTAGCTTCATGGTAGGTGTCAATTCGGCTTCCGAACCATCGACCTTACTTGCATCCCAAGATGCTGCAAGGATGGTAAACTTCTTGATTTTCTCAATATGACTGAAATTTTCATTCACCAGATCTATGGCATGCTGATATCTTGAAATTACTCCTTCATTTTTGACCACTTCATCCAGTGATGTCCATGCTACATGATGCTCATCACACCAGTTTTTCAATGCATCAACAGATGGAACGATTAGTGCGGAAACAAACTTCTTGGAGTCGCCCACTACCATAGCTTGTTCTATCAAAAACTCTTCTTTCAGTAGGCTCTCGATAGGTGCAGGTGCGACATATTTTCCCCCTGAAGTTTTGAGCAACTCTTTTTTCCTATCTGTAATTTTAAGATATTTTTTACCGTTAGGACCATTTACAAAAGTACCGATGTCCCCGGTTCTGAAATATGTTTTGCCATTCAATTCTTTAAATACGGTAGCCGTCTGTTCCGGTTGCTTATAATAACCCAGCATGATATTTGGGCCGGCTCCCAGGATTTCACCTTCACCTTCATTATAGTCCCCTTCAGAACGATCAATAACGATATCACACATATCAAGTGGTACTCCTACTGTTCCGATTTTATTATTTCCGCTATAGTAATCGTTGAGAGTAAGTACCGGTGATGTCTCAGTGAGGCCGTAACCTTCAGTGATTATAATGCCTGCTGCCGAAAATACCCTTGCAATCTTGGCAGGACAAGCTGCGGCTCCTGTAGCTATAGCCTTTACATTACCTCCAAGAGCAGCTCTCCACTTACTGAATATCAGCTTGTCAGCAATTTTGCGTTTTATAGCATCCATTCCAGAATATGTCTTGCCATGTTCAAAATCATCTGTAAGGCTCAATGCCCAGAAGAATAGTTTTCTCTTCACACCTGTAAGCAAGAGTCCTTTATTGTATATCTTTTCGTACACTTTTTCAAGCAATCTTGGTACTGTGGTAAAGTAGTGTGGTTTGACAGCAGCGAGATCACCTGTCTCACCTCCGAGATTATCTGTTCCTGTAAAATAGACTTCTGTACCTATTGCTGTATAAACATATATTACTGCTCTTTCAAAAATATGACATAACGGTAAAAAACTTAATACTCTATCACCTCTGACTACAGGTAGTAAACTGCAACAACTTTCTACCACGCTCAATATATTTTTGTGTGTAAGCATCACACCTTTGGGGTTTCCGGTGGTACCTGATGTATATATAATAGTAGCCAGTTCATCTGATTTGATAGAATCACTTATTTCCTGAACTTTTGCTAGATTTTTTTCACTCATAATGTCTGTCCAGAAAGGTCTTTCTCCATGTCTGTCAAAACACACTATTGTTTTTAATGTACTTACTTTGGCTTGTGCCGAAGATACTTTGTCGTACAAGTCTCCAGCACCCGTAAAGCAAACTTTAACTTCAGCTTCGTTCATGATATACTCATACTCCCGGGAGCTGATAGTAGGATACATAGGCACACCTATAGCTCCGATGTATTGGATCGCGAGATCAGCAACGACCCATTCAGGACGGTTTTTATATACTACAAGGCCGACCTTATCTCCTTTTTCTACACCCATGTCGAGCAAACCAGAGGCCAGTTTTCTGGACATTTCGATAACCTGTCCTGTACTATAAAAATTCCAGTTTCCCGCTTCATCGCGCGAACCTACAAATTTGTCCAATGGACCATCGTCAAACTGTTTTGTAATGTAATCGAATAATCGTTCCATTTTCATGTTTAAAATATTTATGTGGTTTAATGATTTTTTGTCTTTAATTTATGCTATACAATGCTTTTATGAGCTGTCTGATACTCAAATATTATCAAAACAGTATGAAAGAAAAATATAATTGTAAAAATAATAAAATTATTAAAATGTTAAAAGAAAAGTTTAAAAAATGAAAATCTAATTTTGGTTGTTGCATAATGCTAATTTTGTGCAAAATAACAAACCTTTCAATATATATGAAGCCAAAACTGAACTTCCGGATAATGGGCGACGGACCACCTGTCATCATTCTCCATGGATTATTTGGAATGTTGGATAACTGGATAACTATAGGTAAAAAACTTAGTCAGGAAGGATATATGGCTATTTTGATAGATCAACGTGATCACGGCAGATCTGATCACACATCAGCTTTTAACTACAATATTCTGGCAGATGATCTATATAGGTTTATGGAACAAAACTGGATCCATTCAGCAATTCTTATTGGCCATAGTATGGGAGGTAAAACAGCATTACAGTTTGTTGCAGACCACACCACGGACATCAGAAAACTTATTGTGGTAGACATAGGCATCAAATCGTACTCAGGAGGGCATGATGATGTTTTTAAAGCCCTGTTTTCGGTGGACTTATCTAAATTAAAAGCAAGAGAAGAAGCAGAAATAGCAATTTCTAACATCTTGCATGATAAAGGAACAGTACAGTTTCTGTTGAAAAATTTAACAAGAAACAAAGAAGGTCACTTCGTATGGAAGATGAACCTTCCTCTGTTATTTGAAAATTACAAAAATATCCTTGCTCCAATTTCCATTGATCATACTTGTTACACAGATGCACTATTTATCAAAGGAGAATTGTCGGAGTATATCAATAGTGAGGATCTGCCCGATATCAAGCAATTATTTCCAAATGCAAGTTTTAAAACAATTGCCTCAGCTGGTCATTGGGTACATGCAGACCAACCTGATGAACTTTTTAAAACAATTATTGATTTTATTAAAGACTAATTCTAATTTTTAGCGTTATAGTATTCAATTATAGTTTTCCAAAATATGAACAAAAAATTTAAAGTCCTGATATTTAGTATTTCAGTATTATCCGGAATAGCAGCTGTCAACATCAATAGCGACAAACTATTTGAGATAAGTAAGAATCTTGAAATCTTCATCAGCGTATATCGTGAGCTGAACACCAATTTTGTCGATGAACTGGATCCTGGCTCTATGATGAGAAAGGCCATAGACGCTATGACCCAAACACTTGATCCATATACAAATTTTGTGTCTGAATCCCAAATAGAAAGTTACTGGATCAATGAAGATGAAAAATACCAGGGTATAGGTGCTAAAGTGGCACTTGTAGAAAATAAACTTAAAGTGATCGAACCTTTTGAAGGAGGTCCGGCTATCAAAGCAGGGCTAAAAGCCGGAGATCAGATTGTTGGCATAGATGGAATCAATATTGAAAATAAAAAACTTGACGAAATTAACGCTATTTTGAGAGGATTGCCGGGGACAGATCTCAAACTAAAAATAATTCCAAACGGGAAATCAACTCCTGAAGACAAAAGCCTTGTGAGAGGAGAAGTAAACATACCCAACGTACCATATTCAGGATTTGTTACTGATGATGTAGGCTATATTTCATTGACAGTCTTTACAAATAATGCCAGTACCAATATCTCAAAAGCTCTAAAGGAATTAAAAGAAAAAAACCCGAATATGTCCGGTGTTATACTTGACCTCAGACAAAATGGAGGAGGACTTTTACATGAAGCGGTGAACATCTGTAACCTGTTTGTACCGCAAGGTGAGGTGGTGGTTACTACCAAAGGAAAAGTAAAGGAAAGAGACCAGACTTATAAGACTTTAGTGCCGCCATTAGATCTCGATTTGCCATTGGCTGTCCTTATTGACAAAAGATCGGCTTCTGCTTCAGAAATTGTTTCGGGAGTCATACAGGATATGGACAGGGGTGTACTGATCGGACAAAGATCATTCGGCAAGGGATTGGTTCAGAATACTAAAGAATTGCCTTACAATGCCAGACTCAAATTGACCATTTCAAAATACTATATACCAAGTGGTCGATGTATCCAAGGTGTCGAATATGAAAACGGCGAACCAAAAGACATACCGGATAGCCAAAGATCAAAATTCAAAACAAAAAATGGCCGATTGGTGCTTGATGGAGGAGGTGTCACACCTGATGTCAAAACAGAAGCAAGAAGTTTGTTGCCAGTCACCCAGGCTCTGATAGATAAATATGTGATTTATGAATTTGCCAATGAGTACTGCAAAAACAAAGATAGTATCGAAAAAGTAGGTACCTTTGAATTTAAGGATTTTGATGCATTTTCAAAATATACTAAGAATAAAGGCTTTGAATATGAACTGCCGGAAGAAAAACACCTGAAAGAGGCAATCAAATCTCTCGAAGCATCTGCCAACAAATCTGCAATCGGAGAAATTCAACAAACACTTGAAAGGATTAAGACAAGTAAAACCAATGATTTTAATCTGGCTAAAGAGCAAATTATAGATGAACTGGAAAAAGAAATCATAACCAGATACTATCATCAAAAAGGAAAAGTAATGCAAACACTGGATGATGACGCTGATGTAAAAAAAGCCATAGAAATTCTCAGAGATTCTAAAAAGTATAAGAACATATTATCAACCAAGTAGAGTGTATGGCATACATATTACAGCTTGAAACATCGACTGATGTTTGTTCTGTGGCAATTTCTGCCTCTGGTTCTACAATATCAATAGTGGAATCTTTAGAGCCCAATAGTCATACTGAAAAACTAACCTTGCTTATCATTGAATGCCTTGCAAAGGTAGAAATCTCAATAAAAAATCTCCACGCCATATGTATCAGTGACGGACCCGGATCTTATACCTCGCTTAGAGTGGGATCATCTGTTGCAAAGGGTATTTGTTATTCATTAAAGATTCCATTGATCGCAATAGATAGTCTGTTCATTTTGGCACATGGCATAGATAACCCCACCATATTACCTGAAGACTATATAATTCCAATGATTGACGCCAGACGGATGGAAGTATATACTGCTTTTTTTAAAGGTAATCTGACCCAAATAACATCTACTCAATCTTTAATAATTGAACAAGACATCCTCCATATATATAAAGGTGAAAAAAGTACTATACATCTTTGCGGAAACGGAGCTATAAAATACTTTGAAAAACATTATTCTGACAATGTAAGATTATTTCATACCCGGACTTCAGCAGACTACATGTCAAAGACAGCATTTGAATATTATGAAAATAAACAATTTCAGGACTTGGCGTACTATACACCTAACTATCTGAAGTCTCCAAATATCACAAAATCTTCAAAGAATCTTATACTATAATTGAACTTTTCTTTTAATTTATAGTTGGTTATACATAATAGTAATCTTAATATAAAAATTTACCTAAAAAATTAAAGCTTTCTTAAATGTTTGGTACGGTTATTGGAATAGTCTATTAGAATTCCGTGAACTAACAAATCATTTCGTATGAGAAATAAGAAAAACGAAACCGTTATTTTAAAAAAAGGAGGCAAGGAAGTTCAATTAGATTATGCTGACCTGAGAAAAGCAGTATTAGTCCTTAGAGCTGTAAACCATAAGCTTCGTCAAAGAATTATCGATCTTCTTGAAGATGGTGAGACAATGACCGTTACAGATATCTATATCAAGTTGAGGCTTGAACAATCTGTAGCATCACAGCATCTCGCCATATTAAGAAGAGCAGGTGTGGTAGCCACTGACCGTCAGGGTAAGTTTATATATTACTCCCTTGATAAGGAAAGATTAGGTCAAATTTCATCTTTGGTTGAAGATTTAACCAATTAAGAAATTTCTTTCAGCCACCCTCTATTAGCTAATGATCATCAATCAATTATGTAGCACATATACACTCAAAATTGTTAAATTTCCTGTTTAAAGGTCGATTTAGAGATTTTTTTTGAACAAATTAGAATTTTTTTTAATATTTTCTTTGTCATTAAAAAATATCTCTTCATATTTGTGCCAAGGTCTTAAAATATTTAAAATAAGGAAAACACATGAGAGGTACAAAGGTTACTTTCGACAATGATAAATTACATTATTCGTCGGAGTTGATGAGAGCACTAGCTCACCCACTGAGATTAAAAATTTTGGAGTTTATTGATCAAAATAAATCAATAAATGTCAACAAAATTTACAGCAATCTCGATTTAGAACAAAGTATTACTTCTCAGCATCTCAAAATATTGAGAATGTCTGGAGTGGTGTCGGTAGAAGTTACCGGAAAGTTTCATATTTATTATATCAATTACGATGTAATAAATAAAGAAAGTTTTGCTGTAAATAAATTTGTTGGCAAAGCTTAACAATATAAAAAACAAACAAAAGAAAAATCGCAGTTGTAATTGAGTTTACAACTGCTTTTTTTAGCTTTTTTTTCAAAACAGTGGCACTCACAACTTTTATTAAGATTAAGTTGTGAGTGCCACTGTTTTTTATTGATTCATTTTTTGTTCTGTAAATACTTTAATACTACCGTTCTATTAAAATAAGTTTTTCTACGTACTTATTTTGACCGTTCCTTATTTCCATGTAATACAATCCATCTCTGACATTCTCAGGTATTAATATGGAGATATTGGAAGCAGTATTGAAAATAATCTCAGGCTTATCAGAAATAACTGTTTTCCCATCAGAACTTATAATTCTTACTTTTATGTCAGGATCGATTTCTGATTCTGAAGCAAGATTTACTTTGTTGTATGCCGGATTAGGATACACCACCAATGGTCTAGGCATCATCACATGAATGGAAATACTTTCAGTGTCTGTACATTCATTACAGTCAGTAACTGTTACTCTGTAAAAAGTAGAAGACCCAGGGGTCACAGTGATACTTGATGTTGTCGCTCCTGTTGACCACAGATACTTCACCACATTTTTTTCCTGATTATTTGGGTCGCAAATGGACCTGCCTGTGATAATCGGAGTTAGTGTTACAGTTTGTCCCATGCTAATCATCCTGTCATCACCTAAATCAGCAATCAGATTTGTCACATTGATATTGACCTGTTTTGTGTTAGTGCAGCCGCAACAATCCGTAACAGTAACAGTATATGTTGAATTGACAGTTGGTTTTACTGTAATTGAAGTGCTTGTACTATTATCTGACCACCTGTAACCCGCAATTTCAGTAGTCGTACCATTACAACATCCTCCCAAAACTTTTATTTCATCGATATCCCAGATAGATTCAGCCGCACCATTATTTATGGTACAATAAGGTATCAGTTCGAACAAGTATGTTGCCGGGATCAGGGTTCTGAAATTATCATTATCGGAGAAGTCAAAATTTTGCAAAGTCCAGTTTCTGCTTGTAGATATATTATCCTTATAATAAATAAATTTGCCATTTTTACTCACTCTCAAAATATATTTCTGAGCAAAATTGTTCCTGCCTGTTGGTCCATCCACCCATATATAGTTTTCAGGGCTCTGCTCCAGAAACTCTAAACCTGTGATTTGACCTGCTTGTGTTGGAGTCAATCTTACTTCAAATCTCAATGCTTGGGTAAAATCAACTTTTGAAGGATTACAAGTCATCTGAGTACCAATACACATTCCTATACTGCCATTAGGACTTGGTGTACATGAATGCTTATTGCCTGGCAATCTGTGCACATTTCCTGCTGTGACATTGTTGCAATTTGATGTTGAAACTATTGGTGTAAATTCAGAATAATCAAGATGAGTCCCCGATGACATTATTGCATGACAAGCATTTAAATTCCACAAAGCAAGGACAGTTGGTTGAGTCACATTACATACTCCCGGGCATTCGTTATCCGTATTGCCTGTGACAACTATTACAGCTGAATCGCCTACACAAATGGTATTTACTCCTGAAAATACAACATCAGGTTTATTTTTAATCATTACAGAATCAACAGCCACGGCTGTACAACCAACTGCATTTGTTACTGTAACTGTATACAATGTGTTTATCACTGGACTAACAGATATTGCTGCAGTAGTTTGTCCATTACTCCATGTGTAGGAAATTCCTCCGGATGCAGTAAGTGTTGTAGACGCTCCTTCGCATATTTTTTTAACGCCAGAAATCGATACAACTGGTGGGGTTGTATTTTGTAACACAATTGTAGTTGCAGTCGATGTACATCTATTGGGTGCTGTCACTGTTACAGTATAAGTTCCCGCTACAGTTACAATTTTTGTAGCCCCTGTACCTCCTCCGCTCCAGTTGTACAAACCTCCACCTGTGGCTGTAAGTGTTACACTTGTTTTTAAACATGTGACCGGGCCGTCATTTGAAGCACTAGCGACTGGTGGAGTGATATTTTGTTCCACTGAAGTATTGCCGGATGATGAACATCCATTTGTTCCAGTAACAGTGACTGTATAGTTTCCGGCAACTGATGCAATTTTTACTGAAGTCGTTTCTCCTGTACTCCATAAGTATGTTCCACCACCTGATGCCGTTAATGTGATTGAAGTATTACCACATGTTAATATTCCACCATTTAATATATTGACAACCGGACGAATAGTATCCATTTGTATTGTGACTGTTGAAGTAGCAGAGCACCCATTTGCTGATGTAACAGTAACTGTGTACAAACCAGCATCAGAAACTACTTTAGTAGCAACATTGCCACCTCCTGACCACGCATAACTTCCGCCGCCGGTCGCTGTCAAGGTAACACTTGTTTTGCACAGGTCAATGGCCCGTCATTGCTTGTCGATACTGTCGGTCGTGTGATATCTTCTGTCACTGTTGTCTGGGAAGTACTTGTACAGCCATTCGATGATGTAACAGTCACTGTATAAACACCGGCTATGCTGACAACTTTTGTAGCTGCAGTTCCACCTCCTGACCACGCATAACTTCCGCCACCTGTTGCTGTTAAGGTAACACTTGTTTTTGCACAGGTCAATGACCCGTCATTACTTGTTGTTACTGTCGGTCGTGTGATATCTTCTGTCACTGTTGTCTGGGAAGTACTTGTACAGCCATTCGATGATGTAACAGTCACTGTATAAACACCGGCTATGCTGACAACTTTTGTAGCTGCAGTTCCACCTCCTGACCACGCATAACTTCCGCCACCTGTTGCTGTTAAGGTAACACTTGTTTTTGCACAGGTCAATGGCCCGTCATTGCTTGTCGATACTGTCGGTCGTGTGATATCTTCTGTCACTGTTGTCTGGGAAGTACTTGTACAGCCATTCGATGAAGTAACAGTCACTATATAAGTACCTATTGTGCTGACAACTTTTGTAGCTGCAGTTCCACCGCCTGACCATTCATAACTTCCGCCACCTGTTGCTGTCAAGGTAACACTCGTTTTTGCACAGGTCAATGGCCCGTCATTGCTTGTTGTTACTGTGGGTGGAGTGATATCCTGACTGACAGTCGTGCTTGATGTACTTGTACAACCATTGGATGAGGTCACTGTCACTGTATATGTGCCCGGTGTTGTTACTACTTTTGTAGATGCATTGCCGCCGTCAGACCACGCATAACTGCCACCACCTGTCCCTGTCAGTGTGACACTCGTTTTGGCGCAGGTCAAAGGTCCATCATTGCTGGTTGTTACTGTGGGTGGAGTGATATCCTGATTGACAATTGTGCTGATGTACTTGTACAGCCATTCGCTGCTGTCACTGTCACTGTATAAGCACCTGGTGCTGTCACACTTTTGTAGATGCATTGCCGCCTCTGACCACGCATAACTTCCGCCACCTGTTGCTGTCAAGGTGACACTTGTCTTGGTACACGTCAGCGGACCATCATTGGTCGTTGTTACTGTGGGTGGTGTGATATCCTGATTGACAATTGTGCTTGATGTACTTGTACATCCATTCGATGAGGTCACTGTCACTGTATATGTCCCTGGTGTTGTCACTACTTTTGTAGATGAAGTACCACCGTCTGACCAAACATAACTACCGCCGCCGGTCGCTGTCAGTTTGACACTCGTTTTGGCGCAGGTCAAGGGTCCATCATTGCTGGTTGTTACTGTGGGTGGAGTGATATCCTGATTGACAATCGTGCTTGATGTACTTGTACAGCCATTCGCTGGTCACTGTCACTGTATATGTGCTGGTGCTGTCACTACTTTTGTAGATGAAGTACCACCGCTGACCAACATAACTACCGCCGCCTGTCGCTGTCAATGTGACCTCGTTTTGGCGCAGGTCATGGGCAGTGGTGTTTGGGTGGTGATATCCTGATTGACAATTGTGCTTGATGTACTTGTACATCCATTCGATGATGTCACTGTCACTGTATATGTCCCTGGAGATGTTACTACTTTTGTAGATGCAGTGCCGCCGCCAGACCACGCATAACTTCCGCCACCGGTCGCTGTCAATGTGACACTTGTCTTGGTACACGTCAGCGGACCATCATTGGTCGTTGTTACTGTGGGTGGTGTGATATCCTGATTGACAATTGTGCTTGACGTACTTGTACATCCATTCGATGAGGTCACTGTCACTGTATATGTCCCTGCAGATGTTACTACTTTTGTAGATGCATTGCCGCCGTCAGACCACGCATAACTGCCACCACCTGTCGCTGTCAATGTCACACTTGTCTTGGTACACGTCAGCGGACCATCATTGGTCGTTGTTACTGTGGGTGGTGTGATATCCTGATTGACAATCGTGTTGGATGTACTTGTACATCCATTCGATGAGGTCACTGTCACTGTATATGTCCCTGCAGATGTCACTACTTTTGTAGATGCATTGCCGCCGTCAGACCACGCATATGTGGTACCCTCACTCAAGGCGACCAATGTGACATTCTTTTTGATGCATGTTAATGGGCCATCATTGTCTGTTATTACTGATGGTCTTGATTTATCTTCATTCACAGTAATACTTGCAGTGCTTGAACACCCATTGGATGCAGTAACTGTCACAGTATATGCACCCGTTGATGTCACCACTTTTGTTGCAGCAGTCCCACCACCTGACCATGCATATGTGCCGCCTCCACTTGCTGTGAGTGTCACGCTTGGTTTAGCACATGTCAACGGACCATCACTTGTGATTGATACAATTGGTTTTTCATTAACTACAACTGTAATGCTAGTGGAATTCTTACAACCATTGATATCTGTAACAGACACTTTATATGTTGTAGTGATGATAGGACAAACTGTTATGGAGGCACTATTTAATGGTCCTGTTGGTATTACTCCACAATCATAACAAGTTGCATTATCTCCTCTAAAGTCTTGTGGCAACCCTTCACTTATTAAAGTCAATTCACCAGTAATTTGATTGATATTAAATAATCGACCTCTATCTACCTGCAATCCCTTCAGGACGTTATTCTCATAATATATCCCGCCAAATTCGTCTGTTTTGATACCTGTTTGTCCAATATAAGGACTATTGGATGATGGTCCGGGTACACAACTAGTAATCAATGTGTTAATATCAAGTCTGAACATAGCATTTTCTATACCCATGAAAGAATACAATGTGTTGCCATCAGGACTCAAGGCCCAATCATGAATTCCACCTGAAGGTTCTCTTGTGGAAGGATTTAATGCAAAAGCTTGAAATCCTTCTATACAAGCATCCATATATGGTTTACAATTTGGTGAAATGGTTATTGGTTTATAAACTACATTGCTACCACTTCCATGATCATTTAAATCTATCACTCCTAAATACATTGTGTAATCAATAATTCTGAAAGTAGCTGGGTTTATGTATGTGGCTACAGCAGGAAAATAGAATTTACCATCCTTCCCAATATCGCCTATATAAGTCATGATTCCCGTCCTTCCAACACTTCCGTAAATATTTGGTGGTTGTGGAATTTCTCCCAAAACAGTGGTATTTGCAGTCCTTGGGTCAATTACTACCAAACTTCCTTTAACAGCATCTTCAATAGTGTTACCCTTCATCTTGATCCCATATAAGTAAGGAACATTTCTTTGGCAATAATAGCCCATGCCGTTAATGTTATTTGTATTTAATGATCCTAATAAATTCAATTCTCCGGATGATGTAACATTGTATAAATTAGGTATTGATCCTCCCTGTAGACCTCCTACGAAAAACGAACCATTACACTTAAATCCATTTGCCAGAGCACCTTCCCATAAATATTCCGTTCCTCCTGATGCAGTCAATGTTGTGCATTCGTCTTTACATATTTCCAAATTTCCTGAAATAGTAATATTTGGTAATGGATGTACGGTTACTGAAACAACAGCACTTGACTGACAGCCATTTGGAGAAGTAACTGTTACGGTATATGTAGAAGTAGTATTTGGTTTTACTTTGATCGATGTTGTTGACTCTCCCGTATTCCATATATAAGTACCTCCTCCTGAAGCTGTAAATACTGTACTGTCACCTAAACAAAAGCTTGTTTTACCATTTATTGTGGCTGAAGGTAAGGTTCTGTCTTCTGATACCAAAGATGAAGATGTACTTGTACATCCATTCGCCGCCGTCACTGTCACTGTATATGTACCCGGTGTTGTCACTACTTTTGGTAGATGAAGTACCACCGTCTGACCAAACATAACTACCGCCGCCTGTCGCTGTCAATGTAACACTCGTTTTGGCGCAGGTCAATGGGCCGTCATTGCTGGTTGTTACTGTGGGTGGAGTGATATCCTGATTGACAATCGTGCTTGATGTACTTGTGCAACCATTCGCTGATGTCACTGTCACTGTATATGTGCCTGGTGTTGTCACTACTTTTGTAGATGAAGTACCACCGCCAGACCATTCATAACTACCGCCACCTGTCGCTGTCAGTGTGACACTCGTTTTGGCGCAGGTCAATGGGCCATCATTGCTCGTTGGTACTGTGGGTGGTGTGCTATCCTGAGTGACAATGGTGCTTGATGTACTTGTGCAAGCATTCGCTGATGTCACTGTCACTGTATATGTGCCTGGTGTTGTCACTACTTTGGTAGATGAAGTACCACCGCCAGACCATTCATAACTACCGCCACCAGTCGCTGTCAGTGTGACACTCGTTTTGGCGCAGGTCAATGGGCCATCATTGCTGGTTGTTACTGTGGGTGGAGTGATATCCTGATTGACAATCGTGCTTGATGTACTTGTACATCCATTCGCCGCCGTCACTGTCACTGTATATGTACCTGGTGCTGTCACTACTTTTGTAGATGAAGTACCACCGCCAGACCATTCATAACTGCCACCACCTGTCGCTGTCAGTGTGACACTCGTTTTGGCGCAGGTCAATGGGCCGTCATTGCTGGTTGTTACTGTTGGTGGTGTGATATCCTGAGTGACAATGGTGCTTGATGTACTTGTACAACCATTCGCCGAGGTCACTGTCACTGTATATGTGCCTGGTGTTGTCACTACTTTGGTAGATGAAGTACCACCGCCAGACCATTCATAACTACCACCGCCTGTCGCTGTCAGTGTGACACTTGTTTTGGCGCAGGTCAATGGGCCGTCATTGCTGGTTGTTACTGTGGGTGGAGTGATGTCCTGAGTGACAGTCGTGCTTGATGTACTTGTACAACCATTCGCCGCCGTCACTGTCACTGTATATGTGCCCGGTGTTGTCACTACTTTTGTAGATGAAGTACCACCGCCAGACCATTCATAACTACCGCCACCTGTCGCTGTCAGTGTGACACTCGTTTTGGCGCAGGTCAATGGGCCGTCATTGCTGGTTGTTACTGTGGGTGGAGTGATATCCTGAGTGACAATGGTGCTTGATGTACTTGTGCAACCATTCGCTGATGTCACTGTCACTGTATATGTGCCCGGTGTTGTCACTACTTTTGTAGATGAAGTACCACCGCCAGACCATTCATAACTACCGCCACCTGTCGCTGTCAGTGTGACACTCGTTTTGGCGCAGGTCAATGGGCCGTCATTGCTGGTTGTTACTGTGGGTGGAGTGATATCCTGATTGACAATCGTGCTTGATGTACTTGTACAACCATTCGCTGATGTCACTGTCACTGTATATGTGCCCGGTGTTGTCACTACTTTGGTAGATGAAGTACCACCGCCAGACCATTCATAACTACCGCCACCTGTCGCTGTCAATGTGACACTCGTTTTGGCGCAGGTCAATGGGCCATCATTGCTGGTTGTTACTGTGGGTGGAGTGATATCCTGATTGACAATCGTGCTTGATGTACTTGTACATCCATTCGCCGCCGTCACTGTCACTGTATATGTACCTGGTGCTGTCACTACTTTTGTAGATGAAGTACCACCGCCAGACCATTCATAACTGCCACCACCTGTCGCTGTCAGTGTGACACTCGTTTTGGCGCAGGTCAATGGGCCGTCATTGCTGGTTGTTACTGTTGGTGGTGTGATATCCTGAGTGACAATGGTGCTTGATGTACTTGTACAACCATTCGCCGCCGTCACTGTCACTGTATATGTACCTGGTGCTGTCACTACTTTTGTAGATGAAGTACCACCGCCAGACCATTCATAACTACCGCCACCTGTCGCTGTCAGTGTGACACTCGTTTTGGCGCAGGTCAATGGGCCGTCATTGCTGGTTGTTACTGTGGGTGGAGTGATATCCTGAGTGACAATGGTGCTTGATGTACTTGTGCAACCATTGGATGAGGTCACTGTCACTGTATATGTGCCCGGTGTTGTCACTACTTTTGTAGATGAAGTACCACCGCCAGACCATTCATAACTACCGCCACCTGTCGCTGTCAGTGTGACACTCGTTTTGGCGCAGGTCAATGGGCCGTCATTGCTGGTTGTTACTGTGGGTGGAGTGATATCCTGAGTGACAATGGTGCTTGATGTACTTGTGCAACCATTCGCTGATGTCACTGTCACTGTATATGTGCCCGGTGTTGTCACTACTTTTGTAGATGAAGTACCACCGCCAGACCATTCATAACTACCGCCACCTGTCGCTGTCAATGTGACACTCGTTTTGGCGCAGGTCAATGGGCCGTCATTGCTTGTTGTTACTGTGGGTGGAGTGATATCCTGATTGACAATCGTGCTTGATGTACTTGTACAACCATTCGCTGATGTCACTGTCACTGTATATGTGCCCGGTGTTGTCACTACTTTTGTAGATGAAGTACCACCGCCAGACCATTCATAACTACCGCCACCTGTCGCTGTCAATGTGACACTCGTTTTGGCGCAGGTCAATGGGCCGTCATTGCTGGTTGTTACTGTGGGTGGAGTGATATCCTGATTGACAATCGTGCTTGATGTACTTGTACATCCATTCGCCGCCGTCACTGTCACTGTATATGTGCCCGGTGTTGTCACTACTTTTGTAGATGAAGTACCACCGCCAGACCATTCATAACTGCCACCACCTGTCGCTGTCAGTGTGACACTCGTTTTGGCGCAGGTCAATGGGCCGTCATTGCTTGTTGTTACTGTGGGTGGAGTGATATCCTGATTGACAATCGTGCTTGATGTACTTGTACAACCATTCGCCGATGTCACTGTCACTGTATATGTGCCCGGTGTTGTCACTACTTTGGTAGATGAAGTACCACCGCCAGACCATTCATAACTACCGCCGCCAGTCGCTGTCAGTGTGACACTCGTTTTTGCGCAGGTCAATGGGCCGTCATTGCTGGTTGTTACTGTTGGTGGTGTGATATCCTGAGTGACAATGGTGCTTGATGTACTTGTGCAACCATTCGCTGATGTCACTGTCACTGTATATGTGCCCGGTGTTGTCACTACTTTTGTAGATGAAGTACCACCGCCAGACCATTCATAACTACCGCCACCTGTCGCTGTCAGTGTGACACTTGTTTTGGCGCAGGTCAGTGGTCCGTTGTTGTTTATTTCTATTGTAGGTAAAGGGTCTACCTGAACCAATATTGAATCTGTTGAAGTACAACCATTACAATCTGAAACAGTGACTGTATAGGTTGTAGAAATAGTCGGAATGACTTTTATTGATGGTGTGGTTGCACCATTGGACCACAAATAAGTTGCATTTTCGACAATTTCAGATTCCGGACAATCTCCGCCAAAAACTTTAATATCATCAATTTCCCATCCAGGGATTCCTCCTCGATCTACCATACAATAACCATATAATTCAAAAGTAAATTCACAAGATTCAGTAACGGTAAAATCAGGATGGTCTGAAAAATCAAATGTTTCTATATTCCAATTCCTTTCTGTGTTAAGATCATTTTGTGAATAAATGAGAGTCCCGTTTTTATATGCTCTAATTAAGTATTTTTGATTGTAATTATTTATGCCTGAAGCTCCATTTGTAGTTACCCAGTTTAACGGAGATTGTTCTCTAAAAGTCAGTTTTGTAAGTCTGCCGGTTTTTTTAGGATTCAGTGTCACAGAAAATCTCAAAGCATTCTGAGGATTATATTGATTTGGATCGCAACTCTCCAGGACACCAAAACATATACCAATTCCTCCAGTACCATCCGGAGTACATGAATGATCGCCTCTATTTCTAAAAACATTTGTTCCTTCAACTGAAATCAGACCTCCTACCGATATTTTAGATGGAAGAAATTCGCTGTAGTTTAATTGATTTGCAAGTCCTTCTGCATTACATTGATCAAGGGTCCATATTAATAATAAAGAATCTTTACAGTCTTTATCACATGAGGTTTTGCCTGTTACATTCGCAGTCAATACTGTGCTATCTCCTATACAAAATCTGTTTTTCCCTGTAATATCCACAGAAGGTTTAATATTTACTTTGACTCTATGTGATGCAGAAGATGTACACCCGTTTGCATCTGTCACAGTGACCCTATACATTGAAGTTAATGAAGGGGTTATGTTGATAGATGGTGTATTTTGACCAGTGCTCCAAGAATACAACACACCACCAGATGCCAATAAAGTGATTGTATTGCCTTCACATATTTCTTTTGGTCCGGATATCGTGGCTACAGGCAAGCTCATGACACTCGCCATTCTTGATGCTGTTGCTGTACAACCATGAACATTGGTTACCGTTACTGTGTAATTGGTGTTTAAACCGGGATTTATGGTTATAGAAGCTGTCGTGGCACCTGTACTCCATCTATAGGAAACTCCCCCTGAAACTGTTATTTCGGATGATTTACCATTACAAAGTGTACTATTTCCAGATATGATGACTACAGGTATAGGATGTACAATCACTTCTTTTGATTTTGTAGATGTACAACCGAAACTATTAGTAACAGTAACGGAATAAGTTGTATTTGCGGTGGGTGAAATATTAATAGCTGATGAACTCAGTCCATTACTCCAAATATAAGATGTGCCACCAGATGCTGTGAGTGTAGTCGACTTTCCGACACAAATTACAGTATCTCCATCAATTTGAGCAGATGGTCTTTCAAATACTTTAACTAATGCCGTGCTATATTCCATGCACCCGTTTTCATCTATGGCCATCACTCGGTATTCTGTGTCAGTGGTAGGTTTTACCACAATTGAATTTGTCGTAGCACCTGTATTCCATTCAAAAGATACCCCACCACTTGCCGTCAAAAGAGTTGAATCTCCTATACAAATCTCCAAATCTCCAATAATAACAGGAGATGGCAGATTGTGCACTACTACAGATACTGAATCTATTGATCGACAACCTTTATTGGATGTTACGGTAACATGATATTTAGTTGTCAAAGCAGGACTTACTGTAATAGAAGACGAAGTCGATCCGGTAGACCATAAATATTGCGCACCGCCGCTTGCGGTCAACACTGTAGACCCTCCAATACAAATGTTTTTAATCCCTGCGATTACAATATTGGGCAAAGGATTGACAGTGACATTAACTGTATCCATCCTTGTACAACCTGCGCAATCTTTAACCATCACGGTATAAGCTGTTGTTACATCAGGAGTAACATTTATTGACTGACTTGTTTGTCCGGTGGACCAAAGGTAGGAAATAGTATCACTTGTTGTCAGACCTGTACAACATCCTCCATATACTCTGATGTCATTAACTTCCCATCCTGCCATACCTCCACCTCTTTCAGTAGCACAATACCCCCTAAGCTCGAACCTGTAAACAGCCGTCTCAGAAGTATAGAAAGCCGGAATATCTTTAAAATCAAATATTTCAGTATTCCATTCCCTTTCAGTAGGAATTTCTGTTTTTGAATAAATTAATACATTGTTTTTGTAGACTTTAAGTAAATACTTGGTATTAAAGTTATTCACCCCGGTAGCGCCATTGGTGGTTATCCAGTCGAGTGGTGATTGCTCTATAAAAGACAAACCTGTGATTCTTCCACCTTCTGTAGGGTTGACTGTTACTTCAAATTTTATTGCTTTATTACTATCATAAACAGAAGTATCGCAACTTTCTTCAGCCATTACACACATCCCGACATCACCACTGTATGAATTTGGGATTGGGGTACATGAGTGGTCGCCTACAGGCTTAAAAATATTTGTTGCAAAAATGCCACTGCAATTACCCTTGGATGGATAATTGGGAATAAATTCAGTAAAATCCTCTTTATTATTCTGGTTACTCGCATCGCACTGATCCAATGTCCATCTTACTAATAATGAATCAAGCGTTTTGGGACACTCTTGTTTACACGTAGACCTGCCTGCAACATTGGCATTTAAAGTCGTAGAACCTCCTTTACATATTTCAACATCACTTCCTGCATTGATAGAAAGATTGCCCACATTTAATCTGATCGTAGCAATGGATGTGCAACCCCTACTGTTAGTAAATTGAATAGTGTACAAACCTGAATTTGTTGGTTGTAAATCAGATAAATTCCAAAAAGTACTTCCGTCAGGTGTACTGTCTGAATAACCACCCGGACCACTTAAATGCAAGTTGGCTATTCCCAAATTTTGTACACCAAGCCGAATAGAACTGCCTCTGCAAACTGTGATATTATCCGATGGGATACCGTTGACTTGCGGAAGTAGTATTGTTTCATCTGCTGCTATAAGATGAACATATCTTGTGATTTCATCATCACAGCCACACCCTCTTTCTGCGACAAGTCTGTAAACTCCTTTGGAGAGGTTAATCTGTGTCAGTGAGTTGGTACCCTCACTCAAAAGGGTGCTTCCTTTGTAAATTTTGACAGTGCGATTACATGTTCCTATAGAAGAAATGGTAATAAAACCATCTGTTGCATTACATGATGATGGATTGTTTTGGTAATTTACAAATAAATTGCATTGGGCGTATCCGATTCCAGTATTTAATAGGTATACAATACATAAAATCAGTAAATTTTGAAAAGGTTTTGAATTGAGCATGAGTATAATTTTTAATCAATAAACTGTTAAATTAAGTCTTACCTAAAAATCTAAAATGATAATCTATTACGACCTCCAAATACTTCAAAATCAGTCGCTATGCTCACTTTTAGCTTCGCACCATAGGAGTGACTACAGCGAAAGCTGCACACAGTATGATTTGTCGCTAAAAGTGCTGATTTTATTGTATTTGAAGCTCTCATTACGAATCTCATTTTAGATATTTTAAGTATTAAAAAATATTGTAATTCAATGAATTACATTCAAAATTAATTACTTATAAACAGGTAAAGATAACTACTAGCTCTTAAAATGTATCTCTGGTGAATTGATTCTAATAAATTTTTTTTTATATCAACTGTAATGATTTCAAACCAATAAATTTACAAAATATAGCTTTATTGAATATGTAAATATTGAGTTTTGACATATATGAAAAAAGTTAAAAAATCATCAAACACCTAGTACCACTTCAGTAGTTTTTTCTTGCTCGTTTCTGAGGTATTTCAGTTTGATTTTGTCACCGGGATTATACTTTTCAAGTATTAAAAACAAGTCGTTATTATTGTTGATTTTTGAACCATTTACATCAGTGATGATGTCTCCAAAAATTATCTCTCCGTTTCTGGTTTGTTCAAGTGCTCTTAATCCAGCTTTTTCCGCTCCACCTCCGGGTACTATTCCCATAATCATGGCACCTTCGACACCCCAGTTCTGAGCATATTGGGGAGGTAACAACTCAATACCAATTTTTGGCCTTTTTACTTCGCCATATTTAATCAGATCTGATACTACCCAGTTGACTTCATCCACAGGTATGGAAAATCCAATGCCTGCCGATGCCCCGGATGGGCTGTAAATCATGGTATTTACTCCTATGAGTCGTCCATAACTGTCGAGCAATGGTCCCCCTGAGTTTCCGGGGTTTATGGCTGCATCAGTCTGAATAACATCTCTGATAGGCCTTCCCCCTACTGAAATTATTTCTCTTCCTAATGCACTGATGACCCCGGTAGTTAATGATTGGTCCAACCCGAAAGGATTACCAATGGCATAAACACTCTGCCCAACCCTAAGAGTGGATGACTGGCCAACAGGTATAGGTCTAAGTGTGGCCGCACTTGCTTTAATTTTAAGCACAGCAAGATCTTTATTGGGCTCGATACCTACTACCTCAGCATCCCATGATGACCTGTCCGAAAGTGTCACTTTCAACTTTGTTCCGTTTTGGATGACATGATAATTGGTAATGATGTGACCGTGAGTATCCCAGATAAAACCTGAACCCGAACCTGAAGGCATTTCTGTAATATTTCTTGACCACATATCTCTTTGCTGGTTGATCGTAGTGATATAACACACTGATGGTGCAGACTTTTCAAAGAGATCAATGGTGGATTTTTCGTCATGAGAAAGATAAACTATTGAATCAGCAGTGCGCCTGATTGAGTTTTGACTTGGATTACGGGTCAATATCTGGTTATTATTGTCAACATTGGTCTGACTTCCTTCATCTCCGGTTATGATTTTTTCCAGCTTTGAACCGGATACGTACTTTGTACCCAAAAATACACCTAATCCAATAAGTATTAAAGCAAACAATAAATAAATGATTCGCATATGAATATGATTTTTTAAGTTTTTAGATTATTGAGTTGAACTTCACTCTATGTCATAACATAAAATCAATTTTGGTAGTTCAGCTGTTGATCTATTCTTATAGCAATTTTGTCGAAAATGGTTATATCCATTTTCTCAGCAACGGGCAAACTCTATATCTTTCTTCGTGATAATGATTGTAAAGTGCGTCTAATGTCTCAATTATTTTATGATACCCTATTTCATTTCCCCATTCGAGTAAGCCTTTGGGATAATTTAAGCCGAGCTTTACAGATGTTTCGACATCTTCCTGATGGCATATGCCATAAAATACCGTATCGGCAGCTTCATTTATCAACTTGGATATGATGCGCATAAAAATCAGATTAACTAATTCAGGATGGATGTCTATTCCTTTCCCGGGCGTATGTGGGTAATTATAGAAACCTTTGCCACTTTTTTTACCCAAATATCCTGCTTCCAACAGCCTGAGTTGAGAAAAAGACGGCTTGTATCGGCTATCATAATAAAATGATTTCCACACTGACTCCGTTACTCTGTAATTGACATCATGACCTATAAAATCCATCAATTCAAATGGTCCCATTTTAAATCCGGAATTTCTCATTGTTGCATCGATAGTGAAAACGTCCGCAATACCTTCTTCCATCATCCTGATTGCTTCACTATAATATGGTCGGGCTACCTTATTCACTATAAAACCGGGAGTGTCTTTGGCCTTCACCACGGTTTTACCCCAGGATTCTATGACGGAGATTGCTTTTGCTACGTTGTTATCATTTGTTTGTGTAGCGGGTATAACTTCAGTGAGCTGCATCATTACCACAGGATTAAAAAAATGTATCCCCAAAAAGCGATCCGGATTCTTCATAACTGATCCAATAGATGTAATTGAAAGCGATGAAGTATTTGTTGCCAAAAGACATTGCTGAGATACGATAGGCTCCAATTTGCCAAAAAGATCTTTTTTCAGAGCAAGGTCTTCTGCTATGGCCTCTATGATGAGTTCGCAATCTGAAAGCGAGTTGAGTGATTCACATGTATAGATGCGTCCCAAAATACCACTCATTTCATCTTGACCGATCACCCCTTTCAGTGCAAACTTGCCCAAACTCAATGAAATATCTTGCAGGGCTTTAGTCAATTGGTGTTTGTCAATATCAAACAACCGAACTTCACAACCCGACATAGCTGCCAGTTGTGCTATTCCCGAAC
Organism: Saprospiraceae bacterium; assembly: GCA_016718205.1. Taxonomy (GTDB): domain Bacteria; phylum Bacteroidota; class Bacteroidia; order Chitinophagales; family Saprospiraceae; genus OLB9. The sequence goes on along the minus strand of JADKEB010000003.1, from coordinate 17,905 downwards.
CCATACTACCTGCTCCTACTACTCCCGTTATCATTAGATTATGAAGGTGTTAGATTTACAAAATCAGAATACATTACCCGGCATTTTGCCAATTTCAATTTTATTGAGATTCAAAGAAAAACTGATCCTTGACAACAGTGTTTTGTGCTCACTTTTGTAGATATTCCCCAAATTTTCTGAAGAAAAAAATGGAAAATATATGGCCCCGATATCTTTATAGTGGAGTGAAAGCCCGCCGTTGTAAATGACGTTATTATTAAATTTATCTCCTCCGAATGTACTATAAGTACCAATATCAAAATAAGCTCTCAATGGTATCCACTTTGGCAGTCGAAATGGTATGTCTGAACTAAACCCTACTGACGCAGCAAAATGATTGCTCATACCGATATCATGGGCACTTCCTACCGGAGTTTTAAATCCGCCTCCTGATACCGTGCTGATCTGATCATTCTGAAATCCAGTTTGATTCTGTCTGGAAAGAAAGGTCTCATCATAAGTGTAATCGTTGAATCCCTGGTGTATCAAAGCAATACTTCCCCTTGTGAATACATTCTGAAAGCTGTTTGATTGACGCTGCGTATTCCATAGGAAACCAGATAAAAAAGTCCTGAAATACAAATACTTCTTTTCTGCAAATCTGTACTTCTGATCTGCAATTCCTGTCAATTTTATATAATTTTCGGAATTGTACCCCTGATATTCGATAAAAAATTTCATATCGGTCCCCTGATAATCATCATGATTTGAGTAGTCATAGTCCATCCTTGGTATATAGCTGTACTCTGTACTCAAACCCTTAAATTGACCCTTGTCAAAAATAGGATTTTCTTCTGAAATTAAAAACATCTTCAAAGAAACTTTGGATTTTCTGGTGTCTGTGTCAGTAAAATGGATCGTCATTCTTGGGTCTACTCTGATAAACCGCAAACTATAATCAAATTTTTCATTACGATTAAAATCAAATGACTTAATACCAAGGCCATATGAAATTTTGTTGATACCTTTATTCAATACTTTATCATTGAAGACTATCCATCCTTCACCTGCCAATTTGGAGTTCAGGAAAGAAAACATGGGTGCCACAGCAAATGAGACCTTTTTATTCTCTCTGCCATTATCATTTGTCAGTACCAATCCAGCCATCACACCATCATTATCATTATATGCAGGAAAAACTGTCCATCTTAATACCTTGGGATGATCTTCCGCATTTTTCAATAGGTATAAAACCTTGTAATCATTGGTGTCTGAAGCAGTAACAAAATGCTTAAATGGTGATGATGCAATAGATGAAAAGCTAATAAATATAGCACCAAAAATCATGATGATCAAAACTGTAAATCTATGGAATTGCATATATTGTTTGCGTATTTCAGGCTGTAAAGTTACAACAAATATGATCACTGTGAATAAAAACATCATTCCAATAATTAACCATCTATATTTCACTCACCCCCAACCCTGCCTGCCTAGCAGCCAGGAAGGCTTAAAGTGGAGAAAGTACACTCCTTCTTTGATTTTTACTATTTCCAGCATTAATTTACCCCTAAGAAATATTTTAAACATACTCTAAGTTATTTTTCGCAAATCAATTTATTTTGAGTTAAATTTATAAAAAAATTCTTTTGATGCCCTTTTCTCGAATGATTTGAGGACCTTTGTGCGATCATAGAAGACACAATCAATCAGTAGTATATGATCACTTTTTTTTGTGGCACTGATGACCACATATATGCTGTGAAAACTTACAATGACATCACAGTTGAAAATCAGGATAAATTAAGTTGGTTATTTGGTGATGCGACATTGTCTCCATTTGAGACTTTAACTGCATCATTTATAGGTCCGCGGGCATCTATGGTCACCCCATGGAGTACCAATGCCGTAGAAATCACTCAAAACATGGGTATCTCGGGCATCATTCGCATAGAACAGTTTGAGCCTGAACAAAAAAATCATCATTTTGACCCTATGCTCTTTCAGAGATATACTTCGTTGCATCAGGAGATTTTTGATCTGCACATACAGCCGGAGGCTATTTTAGAAATAGACGATATTGCAGCGTACAACAAAAAAGAAGGGTTGTCACTCAGTGCGGAAGAAGTATCTTATCTCAATGACTTGTCGGTCAGATTGGACAGAAAACTCACGGATTCCGAAGTTTTTGGATTTTCGCAGGTCAATTCAGAACATTGTCGGCACAAAATATTTAATGGAAAATACGTCATCGACGGTGAAGAGAAATCAGAGAGCCTGTTTGCGATGATCAAAAAAACATCTCAGGTCAATCCTAATGACATCGTCTCAGCATACAAAGACAATGTAGCATTTATCAAAGGACCTGAAGTGGTACAGTTTGCTCCTGAAAGAGGCGATATACCTTCAGTGTATGTACGCAAGCCCTTTGATTCAGTACTATCTCTGAAAGCCGAAACGCACAATTTCCCTACTACGGTGGAGCCATTTAATGGCGCAGCTACAGGATCGGGTGGCGAAATCAGAGACAGACTGGCAGGTGGTCAGGGCTCATTGCCACTGGCCGGGACTGCGGTGTATATGACTGCTTATTCCCGACTTGAAAAAACACGCCCCTGGGAACAAAAAGTGCCTGAAAGACAGTGGCTATATCAAACTCCTATGGATATTCTGATCAAAGCTTCCAATGGAGCGTCAGATTTCGGAAATAAATTTGGTCAGCCATTGATAGCCGGTTCACTTTTGACATTTGAGCATGAAGAAGATGCAAGGATTGTGGGTTTTGATAAGGTCATCATGATGGCAGGAGGGATCGGATATGGCAAAGAATCACAGGCCAAAAAACATATACCCGTCCATGGTGACAGAGTAGTCGTCATGGGTGGAGATAATTACCGCATTGGCATGGGAGGTGCAGCGGTATCATCCGCTGATACAGGTGCTTTTGGTTCAGGTATTGAGCTCAATGCCGTGCAGAGGTCTAATCCCGAAATGCAAAAACGTGTGGCCAACGCTATCCGTGCGTTGGTAGAAAGTGACGAAAACCCAATCATTTCCATTCATGACCATGGCGCGGGCGGACACCTCAATTGTCTGTCAGAACTCGTCGAAGCTACCGGAGGAAATATCAATCTCGATGCTTTGCCAGTAGGCGACCCTACCCTATCATATAAGGAAATCATCGGAAATGAGTCACAGGAACGGATGGGACTTGTCATCGGACAGAAAGACTTAGCTTTACTGGCCAAAATAGCAGAAAGAGAACGTGCTCCGATGTACGATGTCGGTGAGATCACCGGAGATCACAGATTTACCATAGGTTCACCATCTAAAGGAGTAAATCCTATGCATCTGGCTTTGGATGATATGTTTGGCTCCAGTCCAAAAATGATCATAAAAGACCAAAGCAGAAATGCTGATTATGATGATATAGATTATGAAATAAAACATTTTGAAAACTATCTGACTGAAGTGCTCCAACTCGAAGCCGTAGCATGCAAAGACTGGCTTACCAATAAGGTCGACAGATGTGTTGGCGGCCGTGTAGCCAAACAACAATGCACTGGTCCTCTTCAGCTACCACTCAATAATTGCGGTGTCATGGCTCTGGATTACGAAAACAATCAGGGACTGGCAACGTCTATTGGTCATGCTCCGGTGAGTGCACTGATCGATGCAGGTGCAGGAAGCCGAAATAGTATAGGAGAAGCACTGACCAATATCGTCTGGGCACCTTTGGAGAATGGAATAAAAAGTATCAGCCTTTCGGCCAACTGGATGTGGGCATGTAAAAATCCCGGCGAAGATGCACGATTGTATGCAGCTGTTAAAGCTTGTTCTGACTTTGCTATCACCTTGGGTATCAATATTCCTACCGGGAAAGACTCATTGTCCATGAAGCAAAAATACAAAGACAAGGAAGTCATCGCTCCCGGCACGGTGATCATCAGTGCAGCAGGACATTGCTGTGATATCATGAAAATAGTAGAACCCACTGTCAAAACTTCAGAGGGATCTCTTTATTATATCAATATGTCATTTGCTGATCATGAACTGGGAGGATCGTCATTTGGACAAATACTCAATAAAATCGGCACGAAGGCACCTGACATTGCAGATAGTAAAAGATTTGTTCTGGCTTTTCAAACCATACAGGCATTGATCAAAGATGGTAAAATTACTGCAGGGCACGATATCGGTAGCGGCGGATTGATTACCACATTACTGGAAATGTGTTTTGCTGATCCGGCGGCAGGATTGGATATTGATTTGTCTGGTGTTGGTAACAAGGATTCGATCAGATTGCTTTTTGCAGAAAATGTCGGATTGGTCATTCAGGCTACACATGGAGCAGAAACTGATATAGAACGTTTATTTCAAATTAATGCTATCAATTGTATCAAAATTGGCCATTCCAATCAAATTGGTGCCGTTACGATTAAAAATAATCAGGACCACTTTGATCTCGATATCTCGAAATACAGAGATATTTGGTATAAAACTTCCTATTTGTTGGACATTAAGCAGTCAGGCCACAAAAAGGCCACTGAAAGATATACTAACTATAAAAATCAGCCCTTATCATACATATTTCCTGCGCATTTTGACGGCAAAAGACCTGAAATACCTCAACACAGAATCAAGGCAGCTATCATCAGAGAAAAAGGAAGTAACTCAGAACGCGAACTGGCCAATGCGATGTATCTGGCAGGATTTGATGTGAGAGATGTACATATGACCGACTTGATTTCAGGCCGGGAGACACTGGAAGATATTCGTTTTATAGGTGCTGTCGGTGGATTTTCCAACTCTGACGTGTTGGGCTCAGCCAAAGGGTGGGCAGGAGCATTCAAATACAATGAAAAGGCAAAATTAGTGCTTGACAAATTTTTCAGCAGAAAGGATACACTTTCTGTAGGAATATGCAATGGCTGTCAGTTGCTGATTGAATTGGGTATGATTCATCAGAATCATGATGAAAAACCCAAAATGCACTTCAATGATTCTTATAAACATGAAAGCATATTTACCTCTGTAAAAATTCAGGATAATGATTCTGTCATGTTGAGCACTCTATCGGGAGCTATCTTAGGAGTATGGGTATCGCATGGAGAAGGAAAATTTTTGCTCCCCAAAGAAGAAAAAATGTATCACATCGTGGCCAAATACGGATACTCTGACTATCCGGCCAATCCTAATGGTTCGGACTATAACACCGCGATGCTTTGCAGCGATGACGGGCGTCATCTCGTCATGATGCCGCACATAGAGCGGTCCATATTTCAGTGGAACTGGGCATATTATCCGGAAGGAAGAAAGGATGAAGTCTCCCCGTGGCAGGAGGCTTTTGTCAATGCGAGGAAGTGGTTAGAGAATAATTTCGGGTAACCAAGTCTTATGGAGATTATTTTGATAGGAACTTATACATTTTACCCTGGGCCAATCCCAACATTTCTTTGATGAGGAGAATTAAAAAAATGTCTATTTCTACTCCATTGATTATCAAACGTTTTCTTGGAAATGTGAAATGTGAAATATGAATTATTTCGCCCTGCATTATAGAGATGTTAATCTTTTAAAGTACTCATCTACATAGTTGATTTGCCACTGATTTTTAAAGTCAAACCACTTTTGTCTGTATACTCCGGAGTTGTCAATGACAAACTTAAATTCTCTGAAAGGCTTTCTCATTCTCAATGCGTCCAATAATCTGTTTTGTAGTTTTTCATTATTATCCAACTTATCAGCAAATTCCATCATCATATCAAAAGCATCACTTGTAGTCCATTTATCTATCTCGTGGTATTCAGTAAAGTTATTGTCTAAGAGCTCTGTTTCTTCTTCCCATTCATCCATATCTATGTCCGGTAAATCGTTTGTATCAGGAATGAAAATTAGTTCCATCGAGGTCTTATGAATAAATGCCCGAAAACCGCAGTCAAGCTGCTCTGAAATTTCTTTTAAAATGTCTGATGATAAATTCATTTTTTATCTGCAAATTTAAAAAATGATTAACAAAAAGCACAGATTCTGACTAACTCTCCTTAATTTCTAACTTAGGCTCTGTTAAAAAATAACTGATACATTTTGTCTCGTTCTTTTGCTCTTTTTCTGCGTTGTAAAATCGTTAAATAGCTAAGGCTATTCGCCTCATTTACGCCTTGAAAAAGAACAAATTAACTTCGCCAATTCTGCACCATTTATTTATTAACAGAGCCTAAATAACATTAAAATCCTAAAAATCTTAACTTATAGCTTCACTGTATTGTTCAGCATTCATAAGGTGATCTATTTCTGACTCATCTGATATCTTAATTTTCACAATCCAACCTTCACCGTAAGGGTCGGAGTTGATCAGGCCCGGATCGTCACCCTCATTTTCATCCAGTTTTTTATTGAACTCAAGGATCACGCCCGAAATTGGCATAAAAAGATCTGATGTTGTCTTTACAGCTTCTACCGTACCAAAAATCTCATCTTTTGAAATGGTATCTCCGACAGTATCTACTTCGACGTATACAATTTCACCAAGTTCGCTTTGAGCAAAATCAGTAACCCCAATATATGCTTCATCGCCTTCTATTCGCAACCATTCATGTTCCTTGGTATATTTCAGATTTTCAGGAATATTCATTTCTAATAATAATTTTGTTTATGTTTTACAAAAATTCAAATTTTTAATGAGCCGTTAATTCATGCCAACAAATTTCTTAAGCCAGTCTGTTGTAACCGATTTTGGTCTTTCCAAAGACAAGCCCAAAGCTCTATCCCAGCACAAACCGGCACATACGCCCAATGCTCTCGAAACTCCAAAGAGCACGGTATAATAATTATACTCCTTAAAACCATAGTGTACAAGCAGTGCTCCGCTATGAGCATCTACATTCGGCCATGGGTTTTTAACTTTGCCCAATGCTCCCAATACTTCCGGTACTATTTCGAAAAGATCCCAGACTATTTGTACAATCGGATCATTTTTGATGTTTTCTTCAGCAAAACGCTTTTGGGCAACAAATCTGGGATCGGGCTGTCTGAGTACCGCATGTCCATATCCTGGTACCACTTTGCCTTCAGCCAGTGTATCATTGATATATTTTCTGATTTGATCCTTGGTGGGCGTATTTGTACCCAATTCCTCTATCATCTCAAAGATCCATTTGATCACTTCCTGATTGGCCAATCCATGCAGTGGTCCTGCGAGCGCATTCATAGCTCCGCTAAAAGAATAGTACACATCGCTCAGTGTTGAACCTACGAGGTGCATAGTATGTGCGGATGCATTACCACCTTCATGGTCAGCATGAATAGTCATATACAATCTCATTAGGGCATAAAAGTCCCTGTTGTCGTATCCGAGCATTTTAGCATAGTTGCCACCCCAATCCATGTCCAGGTCAGGTGCTATGTGGTTGCTATTGTGAAAAGTACGCCTATATATATAGGCTGCAATTCTTGGAAGGCGCGCAATCATATTCATGGAATCTTCGTACATAGGGTCCCAATAGTCATTTTTGCTCATGCCTTCTTCGTATTTTTGAGCGAAGATGCTGTCAGCTTGCATAGCCAGTACTGCGATGCTAAACTGTGTCATAGGATGTGTGTCAGTTGGTAAGGCTTCCAAAGTGTCAAAAACATGTTGTGCAACATGGCTCCTTCGACTCCATTCTGCTGAAAGCCACCTTACGTCTTCGGTAGACGGTATCTCTCCTACCATCATCAGCCAAAACAGGCCTTCCGGTAGTGGTTCTTTGCCATTTGGCACTCTGGGCAGCAGCTCCCTTAACTGGGGTATATTATATCCTCTGAATCTGATACCTTCTTCAGGATCAAGTGAAGATGTATCCCAAATCATACTTTTAACGCTTCTCATACCTCCGATCATCTGGTCAACAGTCACTTCGTCCAGTTTCTTTTCGCCATGATCTTTTAAAATAGTCTTTAATTCAGCTTTGAGAGCTGTAGATTTTTGATAAAATTTTTCTTTTAGCGGGTCCATTTGTACGGGATTATAAGTAAAAACTTTAAATAATAATTGACTAATAGCTTTTATAACAAAAAACTATTGAACAGGATTAAAAAACGTCGCTAAATTATAACTAAATTATAAATAAAAAGATATTCATGAAAATTAAATGATGAAAATCATAAATATTTAATCATAAAGGTGGTAAATCCTATATTACCTATGGTGGACTAAGAGTATGTTTAAACTTTTATCATTTGGCTCCAAGCGGCAAATTTAATTTTTGCCAGCGTTATATTTTTCGCCGTACCGCGTCAAGCTACGCTTGAACTTCCGACTATATTCAGTATTCGCTGCGAGCAGCTGCTCGCAGTTCCTTCTTTATTGAGTAAAGTATTTTACTCAATTCTCGTCACAGACGAGACCATTCAGTCATCTTGTCCAAAATTAAATTTCCTCACTTTCGCTCAAACATAAAAATTTAAACATACTCTAAACTATATGGAATGATTATTGTAATATTCCTGTCAAAAAATAAATTATCTTTTTGAACCCGAAAGAAATTCCCCATCAACCACTCACCCATCATCATGATGATAAAAGTGCTTTAAAATATCTAAAGGTATCTAAAGTAATATTACCATCTATCATAGGATTGGGCGTGGTGTTGTGGTTGATGAGCAGGCAGTTGGATATCAACGAGTTGTCAAAACTCAAAAACAGCGGACATACTATCTTTTGGGTATTGATGGCTATGGTGATGTATTTTCTGAGACATCTTTTTTATTCATGGAGATTGAGGGTCATTACGGATTATGCATTTTCCTGGTGGAAATCTATGCAGTTGATAGTGATTTGGGAATTTAGCACCGCAGTATCACCTACGAGTGTGGGCGGGTCAGCTGTCGCCTTTTTTCTATTGGCCAAAGAGAAACTTCCTGGTGCTAAAACCATCACGGCCGTATTGTATAGTATGGTGATAGATACCATATTTCTGGTGATGGCCTTGATATTTTTATATATCGCTATAGGACCGGTGATGATTAGGCCAGGAATGGAAAAATTTTCGGAAATCGACGGATTCGGTATTACCTTCCTGACAGTGTTGGCCTTTATGTTTACTTACGGGTCCATATTTTTTTATGGTTTGTTTATCAATCCTCGTGCGATAAAGAGATTGCTTTTGTTTGTCAGTCGATTTCCGCTTTTGAAAAGATTCAGAGAAGAACTTCGAAGCACCGCATTTGATGTAGTGACTTCAGCTGTCAAAATCAAAGAAAAGCCTTTGTCGTTTCATATAAAAGCATTTATTGCTACTGCCGGAGCCTGGACTGTAAGATTTCTCGCTATCAATTGTCTTATTCTGGCTTTTGTCTCCGGAATATCTCCTGAAATATTTGATCATTTTATCATCTTATCGAGAGGAATGGCCATGCACACGATTGAAGCTTTTAGTCCGACACCCGGAGCATCAGGTGTTGCTGAATATCTATTTGGTGGCTTCTTCAGCGATTATATTCCTAAGGGTATATCATCACTGATAGCTTTAGTCTGGAGATTGATAGGGTATTATAGTTACCTGATAGCAGGTGTAATCATCATCCCGATGTGGTTCAGACAAGTCAGCTTAAAAAATCGGGTGAAAAAGGGTTCAGAAAAATAGATGGTTGGGGGTTTCTTTTTATCTCAACCAGTATTTTTCGTTTCTGCCTATTTTTAAATGCTTCCTGGCAATTTCAGGTTATTGAGTTTGCTTTAGGTCAATCCAGTGGTGAAAATAATTCTGTTAAACTGTTAAAAGAGGAAATGAGATAAAAGTTTTCTATAGTCGAAGAAAAAAATACTCTCTTGCAGCTTTGGTTTCAGCTCATTTCATGTTATTTGTTCTTCAAGTAAATCCTTCCAAATTATAAATCCCTTTTTTTCGTCTGAATAGTCATGCAAAATACGACTAAAATTTTTAGGTTGGCATGCAAGGAAAACTTGTCTGCCTTTATTTCTAAGTCAATGTCTTCTGAATATCTTGGTTGCGGGTGCAGATACAATTTATGCAACGCCGTTCCTCCTCTGAACGCTAAGCTGTCAGCAAGAAATTCGTCTTTGAAAATTTCAACCAATGCTCTGCAAATCACAAGGTCTTGTTCTACCTGCTCGTTTGTTTGCCAAGGAACATGATTACTCCATTCTGTGATGTATGCTTGTGGTATCATTCTTTTTAAAATTTGATTTTCTCTTTGCTACAACCTAATTTTCAAATTCAATTTCCGTATTAATGATCAATTTCCATTTTTCATTTACCACTTCCTTTTTCTTCTCACCAGATGCCTTTAATAGAATCAGATAAAAAGTTTTTCCTTCTTTTTTACATTGATTAAATAATTTTGCAGCTATGTCCTTTCTATTTACTACTTCATCCAGAATAAAACCTAAACGTTGCAAAGATGTGACGCTTGCATAATTGATTACATCCTTACTAATATCTTTTTGCTTAACAGATACAATCAACTCGTTAATTACAGTTGAAGCTCTGTTAAGTCCACCAATTTTTTTTTCATAACTAATCATATCTATTGCTGTAAGTATTGGGTTTGAAACGTTGATATATCCTGTTTCCGTTTTCTTTTTTTCAATAAGGGATTTAGGTGGAAGTTGTATTGTGCTAATGTAATTTATTTTAATCCCTTTCTTATTTGTAGGTCTCAGGACAGGGTATTCTGTTACTATAAAATATTCCTGAGGTTGTTGATGCGATGCACCGTGCAATGCTGCTGCATTTAATAATGCCACATAATATTTTCTATCCAAGTATCTCATTAGTCCGTCAATAAACATTGCTGTAGGTAAAATGCCCTTGGAAAAATATTGTGGTGGAACGATTACATAGTATCCTTTGAAAACAGAGACCACCTTTTCTTTTTCTGACAATCGGTCAAGGACCCTTTTTAAAGATGTTTCGGTATCGTTTTCAAAACTTTGTTTGAGCTCTGATAAACTGAATGCCAACTTCCCTCTTGACTGGCAATCTTCAATCCAAAACTCTAAACGTTTGTAATTACTATCAGTAACCATGTGAGAATATTTTTGCGAAAGATACCACATTTCGGTACTTTTCGCAAAATATATCTTAATATAATTTTTGAAATGAATTGGAGTAATCCGCTTTTAGTACGATTTCTGAGTCTGTAATGATTAACCGCTTTCCAAACCTGCTCAATATATTGTCCGTCAGGGTCGGTACGATTGTTAGCCCAGATTGCAAAAAGGGTAAAATCAAGTTTTCCGCCCGTAACGGAAATGGGAGCAACAATTTTTATGCCTGCGTTGTGTTGGCTGAGCAATTGAAACCTGTAGTTGCTGTATGAAAAAATTCCAAGTCCTTTATGATTGTTATCGCCAAACCAAAGCATGTCATTTGGCGGTTGAGTTGTAGGATTGAAAATTAATTTGTCCGGATGTTCACATTCCTGAACAACTATAATGTCTGGTCGTTGTTGCAAAATTGTTTCTGCCTTTTTTCTAAATGCTCCCTGGCAATTTCAGGTTATAATTTCATATTTTTTGTCTTTCGGTTCGATTGTTGAACGGTCGTCATATGTCCTTGTGAATACCCTTTGAACTCATTATTGCCCGATAACTATTCCATACGAAATATTTAAAGCATTAGTTTTTAATTTGATGTTATCATTTACTTTAAAATCATTTTTTTTATCCATTGCACTAATTGTAAAGTTTGAGTTTGCATCTAATCGATCCAAATGAAATCCAACATACAATCCAATTCCTTTTGTAATCATATATTTTGCATCTACTCCAAATGTATACCTAAATTTTGGGTCATCAATAAAATAAATTTTCACTTTTCTAATAATATTTGTGTTATTCTCTCGCAAAATAGTTCCATAATCAAGAATTTCACTAAGTCCAGCGCCAAATAAAAATTTTGGGGTTATTAAAAATTTCCTATATGCAAACTTATAATTCAGACCAAAATATCCTGCCGGATTATACACAGTAAAAGGATAATATTTAATGGCAGAGAACTCCTTATTAATTCCTGCTGGAGTGTATTGAAAATCATAAATGTACGAAGTTGTAACAAAGTCCAAACTTAGCCCAAAATCATTAATAAAACATTGCAAATTAATATTTATAGTTCGGGCTTTCGAATAATTTAACTCGAAATCTGTCAAAATATATTTACCCCTATTTGTCAATAAATTATGCCCAAAACTGAATGACGAATAAAAAGTAATATGTTTATCTTTGAAGATTTGAGCATTGCAAACTTGTATGAAAAGAAAAATATTGAATATTATTAAAAATGTCCTTTTCATTGATACAATTCAATTCCAGTTGTTTCTCGACTTATAATTGTTGTGTCTGTAAATTCAAAAATCATTCTGAATTTGCTAAGTTTATTTATGGTTAGTTGACCATTTAGTGTTAAATCAAATTCATTTTTTCTATCATAAAAATCGTTGTGATTATTAATGGTTTTAATTAAATCTTGTAATGATAAATTTGAAATATTTAAATCAGGAATTTTGGCAATAAAGAAATCGGAAATATCTGAATTGGCTGGATACTGGTCGTTTATATCAAAAACCGTTAGAATTTTAATTCTTTTCAAATCATTTATTTTTATCAAATTCTCTCCACAAGATGTTGCATTTGCAATATTTATGAGATGAATGCCAAGGTTTGCAATAAAATAAGTTGTATCTTTTAGATATATTTCAATTTTATAATTGTTGATATTTATCCTAGAATTGGCCACAACAATTGAATTGTCAACAATATTTTTTTCTTTAATGGCAAAATCATTCCATTGCACATAGTAATCTTCCTGGCAACAACTTGTTATTATTGCACTTATTTGAAATGCAAATAGAATCAATATTATCTTTTTTACCATAATATAACTTTTAAATACAGATAACAGCTTTTTAAAAAACCCCCTTTTACATTATATCGATTTGTAAAATTTCAAATTCTCAATTTTGTTTATTGCCTGATCTATTCGAACCAATATTATAAGCCAACCAAATAATGAATACTCCAAAGTATATACTGAGTAGCCAAACCTCTATATTTTTTAAAGTCTCCTTTTCTTTTATCTTGTGAATGATAGGTTTTATAAACTTAAATGATACAATGATATATGCCAACCACTGAAGGTAAATACTAAACACGATCCATTCACTCCATATGGCTCTGTGATCCAAATAGGGATATAAAGCTCCCAGGATAGTGATGCCCAGAATGTAAGGGAGTACATGTAGCTTCCAATTTATTTTTGCGTCTTCTGTGGTTGACTTTAGGTATAAATAAAGAAACGGGCCAATAAGGATGCAAGCAGAAAGCCCTATTTGTATAAAAATATTCGCCAAATCATCATTGAAATAAAAAAACACAGACTTAATGATACGAATGCTTAGCACAAGCATCAATATTGATAAATAGTAGTTTGAAGAATTTCTTTTACCGGCCATTAAAGCAAAATAAGTCGAAAGTATGATGCCGTTAAAGCCCCCTAAAGCGCTAAAGAAAAATAGAAGTTGATTTTCTGAATTCAAAGATTTATTTTTTTGCTAATCTGTCCACCAATAGAGAAGCCACTAATTTCCCCTCCAAAAGTAGTTAAAATCGATTGATTTATAACTGCCCTAAGCCACTTTTATTTGAGAGTGATTCTCTCAAACGGCTTTGCGAAAGTTAGTGCGAGGTTGATTTTAGACTGTTTGCATGGTAATATAGATGTGTCCTATCAACTTGCCAATTACAATTTAATTTCATCTTTTATTTGCTTTAAGACCATGTTTGTTACATTCTTAACTGCTTGATTATACAAACGCATAGCCCCTTTCTCCGTTCCGTTGATCGTCGGGTTTTCAAAATACATGGTGGCGTAAGATTTATAAGTATAATTTCGGCTGGGTATTTCAATGAAAAGTTCTCCTTTGAATTTTGCAAACTCTTTTACAGATTTCCAGTCTACATAAAGTTCGCATACGCCTTCTATTATTCTAAATTCCATATTTACCGGTATTCCATCTATTTTTTCTGATCTCCGTATGATAGCCTCAATATCTTCTTTATTTTGTTCACTTAGCTCGGGATTTCCTTTCCATTCCCGTGTTTTTACAGCTATCAAAGGTACGTCCCAATTCATCGGAAGTAAATTTTCCCGGCTATCTGAGATTTGTAGTTTATCTATCTTAAAAGGTAGCTCTACAATTTCCTTCGACATATCATTCAGAGCAAATTGACGAGTAGGAATACAACCTGAGAATAACAGGCAGATGAAAACTAATGTAAAAAATCTTATAATCATATTTTATGATATTTTTTGTTTGGTTAGATTGACAGTCTAAAAACACCATTTCCCCCACCAAAAGTAGCGAAAAGCGAGTGATATAGAGATGTTTTGAGCCATTTTTATTTTCTTTGATTGGTGCGGGTTTTGAAAGTTTGTTCTTTATTTATTTTTACTACAAAGATATTTGTTCTTTCAAGGGGTAGATTAGGTGGATCTTAAGACAAGCCGGGGTTTAAGTCTGGTAGTATATGGCACAAGTTGCAAACTTGCGCCAGTAAAAGTAAGTACAAGTATGGTAACCCTGTAAATCTGCCTTTTGAGTTTTTTAATATCTTTTTCCAAACGGAACACTAATGCTCAACCAAGGTAAAATAAGTAATCTATCTTGATCCGAGAAAATCGGTATAAAACCACCAAAATCAATGGCTAAACGTTTACCTATATATCGGGCACCACCACTGATCAAAGCTCCGAAAGAATCAAATGTTAAAAAGTAGTTTTCTGTGACAAAAGCCCAATTTTTACTGGTTCTGATTAATCCACTTGCATTAATCACTGGATATTCGCTAAATCCTCCTTCACCAGAATAACCTAACCCAACTCCAAGTGTAAATTGTTTATCCCGGGTTCCAAAAGTATTTGAACCATACAATAGGCCAAAACCACCAATACCATCTCCTAATGAAGTGACAAATAAAGTTCCGGCACCAAATGCTCCTTTACCATTTTTATATGGAATATTGACCTTAGGCGTAACCCATAAAGGCATCGTCCCTTCAAAACCAAACAAAAATGTAGGTATCAAGCCCATGCCCATGGAAAAATTATCAGTAATTCCATATGAGAGCTGATTAAAAAGAACCCATGCATTTTGATAATATCCTTCTCCTTTGCGCAATCCATAACCACTGGGACTAAAAAAATAGCGACTTGAATGTGGATTTGAAGGCCAATACTCTCCATCTTTCAGTTTTGTTTTTTCCATATTCTTAATTACAACTATATCCTTTTGTAATATTTTTATATTCCCAACGGAGGTTTGAACATCGTACATTTCGCCTTTTTTAAAATCTACAACTTTACCTATGTATACATTTCCGTCTTTCATTTCAAAAATGTAAGTACTGTCTTGGTTTATTTGAATTTGTGCATCTAGGGAAATTCCTAAGGACATAAGGAAAACTAATAAAAAATATTGGATAAATGGTTTCATGATTTAAATTTTTTGGTGTCAAATTTTACAACTCAGTAGAGCAATTTAATTGTTTAAAATTTGTATAAAGATAAGAATTTTTAGTGTAAATGATGCGAGTTTTGACTAAAATTTTCAGTTTGTTTTGGAACATTTTTACAATAATTTTATCAAAGCCATTAAAAGTCAAACATCTATTCCAAAATGTCATAAATCCAACTTTTCCTACATTTAATGTTCAGGAAGAAAAGACAATATGAAGCACTTACAAAACCAAAATAACAGCAAGCTATGGAAACGGTCGTGGAGTATCGTTAAGGCTGTAAATAGCTCCTATAATATACAGGAGTAATATGGTCCATTGATTTTTACGAGAACATTAATGGCTCGTTTCTTTGATAATCATTTTCAGCAAAATTGCGACCTCATGAATGTTAGAGTATGTTTAAACTTTTATCATTTGGCTCCAAGTGGCAAATTTAATTTTAGCCATCGTTATATTTTTTGCCGTACCGCGTCAAGCTACGCTTGAACTTCCGACTATATTCAGTATTCGCTGCGAGCAGCTGCTCGCAGTTCCTTCTTTATTGAGTAAAGTATTTTACTCAATTCTCGTCACAGACGAGACCATTCAGTCATCTTGTCCAAAATTAAATTTCCTCACTTTCGCTCAAACATAAAAATTTAAATACTCTTAATAAAAAAGCATAGTTTTGCGAAAAGTAAAATAAAATGTGGCACTTTGTAAGAATTTTACAGTTAGTCTTTTTTGTTATAACGCTTACTCCCGGATTAGCTCAAGTATATCAAAACTATGACATAGTAATTTATGGTGGCAACTCTTCCGGGGTAGCTGCGGCCATACAAGCTTCCAGAATGGGCAAAAAGGTAGTTTTACTCGAACCTACGAATCGAATCGGGGGATTAACTACAGGCGGTTTAGGACAGACAGATATTGGCAATAAACAAGCCATTGGAGGTATTTCAAGGGAATTTTATCAGAATGTAAAAAAATATTATCAGAATCCGGCTAATTGGAAGTTTCAAAAAAAAGAAAACTATAAAGATGGTGGCCAGACCAAGTCAGATATAAATGAAGATGCAATGTGGACATTTGAACCTTCTGCTGCCTTGAAAATTCTTAAAGGGATGATTGCTGAAGAGCGTAATATTACTTTAGAATATGGTCAACGATTAGATCGTGTAAATGGGGTGAAGAAATCAAAGGTAAGAATTGTTTCTATCAAAATGGAAAGTGGCAATGTATATAAAGGTAAAATGTACATTGATGCCAGCTATGAAGGTGATTTGATGGCCTCTGCAGGAGTACGATACTCGATAGGTAGAGAATCAAATGATGAATATCAGGAAAGTTTAAATGGTGTCCAAAATAATGAGACTAGCTTAACCATCAAAAAAAGAAAGTCCAATAATGGAGTATCATATTTTCAATATGGTGTGGACCCTTACGTAGAAAAAGGGAAACCTGAAAGTGGTTTGCTTCCTTTCATTGAAGCTAGCTATCCTCCGTCTGACGGGACGGGTGATAAAAAGATTCAGGCCTATTGTTTCAGAATGTGTTTAACCGATTTTGAAGATAACCGAATCCCCTTTGAAAAGCCATCTTTGTATAACGAATTGGATTATGAGCTTCTGTTTAGAAATTATGAAGCCGGGGAAAGTGCTGTGCCCTGGATAAATTCCAGTATGCCCAATCGAAAAACCGACACGAATAATAGCAGAGGTTTTTCAACTGATTTTATTGGTCAAAATTATGCTTATCCGGAAGCGGATTATAATACCCGTAAACTCATAGTTGAAAAACATCTAAACTATCAAAAAGGATTGATGTGGTCTTTGGCCTATCATCCCAGAATGCCTGCATTTATAAGAGAGCAAGTCTCTAAATGGGGAATGTGTAAAGATGAATTTGAAGAACGTAATGGCTGGCAATCTCAATTGTATGTAAGGGAAGCTCGCAGAATGAAAAGTGACTATGTGATGACCCAGTCGAACTTTGAAGGATTAATCATCGCTTCAGATCCTGTAGGAATGGCCGCTTATGGTATGGATTCGCATAATACACAAAGATTTGTAACCAAAGAAGGATTTGTAAGAAACGAAGGAAATGTAGAAGCACATGGATCGGGACCTTATCCCATTAGCTATCAATCTATTATTCCAAAAAAGGAAGAATGTAGTAATTTATTGGTACCTGTTTGTTTAAGTTCAACGCATATTGCATTTGGTTCTATTCGTATGGAGCCAGTGTTTATGGTATTAGGTCAGTCTGCCGCGGTAGCAGCTTCTTTATCCATAGACAAAAAAGTTACTGTTCAAAATTTACCTTACCAAAGTCTACATGAGGCATTGAGAAAATATAAACAAGTTTTGGGAAACAAATAATAAGATCAAGAAAGGTTAATTACATTTGCTTAACACTTCCACTAAT
>JADKEB010000002.1 GCA_016718205.1 Saprospiraceae bacterium | reverse complement strand
ATTGATGCCCTTTGGATGAAGCTTTTCATTACTCGTTTGCTATCGGGCATTAATGGTAAAAAATGAGTAAACAACCGTAGGGCGTTAGTTTTTTTGGGAAGGGTTTTTAATAAATCTCCCCTTGGCGAAGGATACCATTTTTTAGGGTGGGAAGCGTGGGTTTAAAGGTACGGCTCAGGACAAAATAAGACAGGAAAGGGGGGTGAGGCCCTCGGTATTTACCTTTAATTCTTCCAATCCTGTCCTTTGGTATTCTGTACTCCCTGCATTTCTATGGCCTGCAAACCCTGTACTATCCTGATGTCGTGGTTTTCTTTGAGCAAGTCACACTTTGACGTATTTTTAAGGGTTTGTACTTGTCGTCTGTAGCTTCTCTCAGCATTCGGTTTAGATAGCTATTCCATAGTTGCAAGCCGTGTTCATTGAGGTATAAAATAGTCTGTTCGTTTGCTGGTTTGGGTATCTTCCAAAGTACTTTTCTATGGACTTTCAGGTAGTCGTGGATCAATAATATTTGCTTGGGTTTTAAAGTCAGTATTCGCCCTTTATTCGATCGCCTTCCTGGTAGTTTTTCTTCTCGTATTCGTACCGTACATTCTTGCATGTCTATATCTGAGAGCTTTAACCCTGTGATTTCTTTTGTAGTCAATCCTTGGTAAATCAGCAAGCCCAGGATGATTTTATCTCTCGCTTTGGCCACTTCTGATTTTACTGCCCAAGATCGTTTATCTGGTGCTGACTCAAAGGTATTGTACAGCTCGTTGAGTTCTTCCTTGGTGTATAGATCTTCTACGTGTATAGCTCTGTTGATCTGGTCTTTTAGGTATAAAGTTTCGCAGGGATGATCTGACCTTTTTCCTATGGCTATCAAGTACCTAAAATATACTTTTATACTCTGCAGGTGGTTGATTAAACTTTTGGGATGGAGCTTCCTGCTGCGTAGATAGCCTATATGATCAACGATGTCGCTATAGCTCGCAGTATCTGCCTTATCTCCCATTTGGGCCTTGAACTCTTTGATTACATACATGATTCGTTTTATTGAACGACTACTGTAAGATGCTTTAATAAATGTCTCAATCGTCATGGCCTTCTATCATTTTTTTGATTTGTTCTTTGCTGATCCTGGTATATCCTTGTGTGGTCTCCAACTGACTGTGTCCTAAAACTGCCTTACCTGATCGAGTGGTATGCCTTGCTCTATCAGGTGCGTGGCTAGCTTGTGCCGTAGGCAGTGCATGCCTATATCTCTGCCTTGTAATGATTCATTTTGTGTCTGTGCAATCATGCGTCTCAGGTATTTATTACATGTGTGTTCTCTTAGTCGTCCGCCTCGGTTATTGAGCATAAAAGCACGGTCTTTTTCATTGTAATCTTTGCCTGTGGTCATGGTGTCCCGATGGTTAAAATAATAGTCTGACAGGTCTTGGCTACGCCCGGACTCATCGGTATTGCCCGACGTTTATTGCCTTTACCACTGGTGACGATGACGATTTTTTCACGTAGCCGTATATCTTCGATTTTTAGGTTTTCTACTTCGCCCACTCGCAAGCCACAGCCGTAGCCTAAACTAAGTATGGCTCTTTCCCAAACATTGCTACAAGCATCATACAGCTGGTTGATTTCTTCTAATGTCAATATTTCTCGCTCTGCATAATCCCTCGGGTAGGGGAACTTTAATACCGTCACTGGATTGATCTGTATATCTCCTTGCTCCTGTAACATACTGAAGCAATCGCTTACGGATTTCATAATACTAAAGGTGGTCTTGGGACTTAAGCTGCCTTGATTCTTTTTGTTCGGCCGATCGCTGATATAGGTATAAAAGCTTTGTATGTCGTGCGTCTTTACTTCATCTATTTTGGCAATTGCTCTTTGCTCCAACCAATAAAAAAACTCATCTAGGGCCAACTGTACTGTCCGGCTACTCTCTGGCTTGTAGCCACATTTTACCCGATATTGGTAGTACCGATCTGATAATTGTTGGTATTCGGGTGTTAGTATTACGATGCTTTTTGGTCTGCTCATGGTATCCATACTTTTGCGAACGGTGAACACCAGAAGCATAAACGCAACTCATTATTTTGATTATCAGTATTTTATTATCATCGTAGATATGGCGCTGGCGTTCGGTCTGGCGTTCCGTGGTGTTCTGTGTTTACTAATATTTATCTCCTTTTGGTCGTAGTTATAATACATTGAGTTGGTTTTGTAGGTAGTCTTTGATCCTGGCTCTCACGGCTGCGATGTTGTCCCAGTGGGCAATCTTGTATTTAAACCCTCGGTTGGCGTAGCCATTTTGTTGCAGGTACTCGAGTTCTATTAGCTTGCTGATATAGTAATGTTGCTGGGTTTGCTTACGCCTGTAGCTTCTCGGATTTCAAAACGATTAAAGTCAATGTCTTTTTTTCTTGTTTGCCTTCTTTTTGTGCTTTGGCTCTGACGTAGCTTTTCATTTTTTCATAAAACTGTCTCAGGCTGCCGTCAAGTTCGTCCACCTTCAGCACGATGCTTTCAAACAAGATGTCACAAGCTATCTGCAGGTCTTGTTTCTCGCTGATCAGTCGCCCTTGTTTGTCTTGCTTTCTTTGGTATTGGTTCAGTATGGTGATTTGTCTTACAAAACTTTGGTACAACTCATTGAGCCGCCTTATTTTGTGCGCTTCTTCGGGTAGTTTGATCTTGTTGGCATACGGATTGATCACATCATAAGGTTTGAGCAATCTCATACAATTCTGGACAAAAGTGACGATGTTTTTTTGTTCGTCTCTGTTGATGTTTCCTGCCGCTACTTCGTTTTGATACTGGATGATCCTTTGCGTTTGTTCTTTGCTTTCATCCACGGCGATCAGGAAGGAACGGCTCACGTTGTCCTCATATATTTCTCCTTTAGTGGTGCAAGCAAGGCTGGCGATCGGGCCGCGTACGGTACGTTCTCCGCCTCGGATACTGCCGTTGCTGTCTTTGATACTGGTGCTAAGTGATTAGTATTTCATTACTCTGCGGCTCTCTTTACGGCTAGTTGTGCATCTTCTTTTAAGCCGTCAAGATCTTCAAAACATAAGAGTTTATTTACAAAAAAATATTCATCCTGATTATAAAAACTATTGTCTGTTACTCTCGTGTATCGTTTTACATCTTCATCGGGCATCAGCTGGCTGATGATCTTCAGCAGTCTTGTTTTTCCGCTGCCTGACGAGCCTTGGATCAGGCCGTGCAGCGTGTCGGGCATCTTGTACGAACTTGCTATGGTAAACAATAATATTCGATTGGTTTCTTCGCCGATGATGCCTGCGCTCCCTATGTATTCATTGAACTTGTCCATCAGGTTGGCTTGCTTTAAGAAGTCTATACACTTGCTTACTGTCGCTGGTGGTATCTGTACTTTCGGGCTTTGCTGGCCTCTCCCTTTTTGGTATTGGGCTTTGTCTCTGTAATGCTCTAGCAAGCTGGCCAATCTCGTTAAATCGGCCTCCGCAGTCTCTCTGCTGATGCCCAACTTTTCAGCCATGAGTTTGCTCGTGGCTTCTACTTGTTTGTATTCGTACAGGTCCAGTTTTAACGTGATGCTTTGCATGGTGATGTTAGTTTAACGCTATTTGTAAGGTGATCTTTAGGCTGTCCATCTGATCGGTTTTGAAGCCTTTGATTTGATAGCTAGCCGCTTCGCTGGCATATTTCAGGTTGTAGGGATTTTGGGTATCTGAGCCGTTTGTTTTGACTTGATTTTCTTTTTCTTCAGGTGTAGAAGTTACTGTGTTTACTTCCACTTCTTCCCGTGCAAAGATTGGGCTTTCTGCTTGTTCTGTCTTTTTATTTTCAATTGATTTCTCAGTTGAAAATAAAAATTCTATCTCTTTTCTTTCTTTGATCAGGTGGATTATTATTTCTTCGCTGTGGCTGTCTAGTAAGCTGTTCACATCTTCGTTGTGTGGTACTTCTACATTTGATACTTTTACTTTTGGGTAGGTGGATTTCATCATGGGCGCATATTTCTGCACTGCTTTTTGTCCAGCTTCGTCACCGTTCAAAAAGAAGATGATTTCATTGAGTTCTGGTAGTGCCTGTATTGCTGTGGTGTGTTCGTCCGTCCATCCATTGGTACCATACAAGGCCAATACCGTCGTGATCTGATTGTCCACGTTGTCTAAATGGAGTTGGAAGATCGTAGCGGCATCGATGATGCTCTCCGTGATGATGAGTTTTGCGTGTTCTCTCTTGGGTATTTGGGATACAATCCCTGACGGTCTTTGAGATAAAAATGCCGCTGGCTCTTATCGTCTGACATACTCCTGAAGTACAGGCTCACCACTCGTTTTTCCTGATCACGGAGCGCAAAGACGATGCAATGTTTGCCAAAGGGTTTGTAGGCTGGTTTACCAAAGCGACTCATCACACCCAACTCCAACAATAGGCCGATATTCAGATATTCCTGCATCGCTTCCGCTGCGTCGTTTTGTTTGTAATGGAACTGGCCACTATTAAAGCCTATATCTATTGTATCGGTATTTAGGTGTCTCTTTTGTATGTAGGCTTTTGCTGGCTGGCTATTGACTACTCCGTTTTTGAAGTAGGTAAATATTTTATGGAGTGTCGTCAGTCGGTCAGCTGGTGGCGCAGCTTTTAAGCCCTCGCCTGTGATCATTTCAGTAGCTTTCTTTAATGCTTCGTGTTTGGTACAGTTCTCTTTATTCATGATGAAGTCGATCACGTCCATACTCTTGCCGTGGGTCTTGCAGTTGCTACTAAAACAATACGCTGTATGGGTTTTGTAGTACAGCTGTAGACTCGGTGTCTTGTCATCATGGAAAGGACAGCACAATCTTAGGTTTTTGTCTGGCTTCAAGTGGTAGTAATGTAATACTTGCGCTAAGGTCAGGCGGGTTTTTATTTCTGAGATTTCCATGATATTTTTTATGTGATTTATTGATACATCGCAAAAGTAATCACAATGTATCATATAGACTACATTTAAAGTATCAAATTATCTCATATTTGTTTATTTTGTGTCTTTTTGATAACTTTGCACTATAATTATATCTTTTATGAAGAATGTAGGAACAATTATCAAAGGCTTGAGAGAAGAAAAAGGTCTGACACAACAGCAAATCGCTGACTTGGTACATATGCACCGGTCCAACTACTCTAAGTGGAAAAAGGCGAGCGTGAACTCGCTCGATGCTACCAATAAAATTGCTCTTTATTTTGGTCTTACCATCGATCAGCTGCTCAACGATGAGCAAAACATTCCTCAAGAGATCACCACCGAAGATAAATCTCTTATGGAACAAGTTAAACTTATCGCTCAGTTAGAACCCGAAGAAAAATCTATGGTCTTTAAAATGATTGATACTTTCCTTACTAAAAAGAAGTTTAAGGATTTCTTTCAGAAAAATATCGCTGCTCTGTAAATTTGATTTTTATGCTAATAGAAATAATTGAAGGACTTAAAAACAGTAAGTCATCCATCCGTAGATCAGCTGCTAAAAAAATAAGAAAAATTAAAGATCCTATCTATTGCCCTTTACTGCTGGATGCATTATCAACTGAAATACATAAGAACACTTGGGAAACACAATATCAAATTATAATGGCAATAGGTGAAACTAAATGCCATAATGCTTTAGAATTTTTATATTCAATCTTAAATATAAAATTAGAACCAATGGTTAGATTAGCATTATCTGATGCTATTACTTAATCGAACAAGACGATTCCTTTTTAATAAATGCTATTGAATTAAAAGATAAAGAACTGTGGAAGGGGCAATAAGAGCCATAGCTTTAGAACATAAAAATTATCAAACTCAAAAATTTTAAAGCTTCTAAATTTTCTAATCAATTAATGACACCGAAACTGTTTTTTGGCTCGCAGCTGGAGCACCAGGATGGGATCACTCTGAAATTAAAGCTAATTTAATTAAGTGGGCGGAATCCGAAAACTATGATTTGTCAAGAGCAGCGAAATCTGCTCTTGACAAAAAATATTTAAATTGGTCTATTTTATAAAAATTGATGGATGACCGCAAAAACCTTCTTCAAATTCCCAAATATTCCTCTTCTCACCCAATTCAAAAACTTCATAAACTTTAAAAATATCTGAAGTAGAAGGAACGTTTACGGCATATAAGTTTTCCGTTGCTTTCTCAAAGGTGCAACCAAAATCTTCTAATATCTTCCAAAAAAGTCAAATGAATCAATATCATTGTTCGTAAAATTCTATAAGTTGAATTACCAGAAAAGCAAATAGTTTTTTATAAAACATCTTATTTTCCTGTTTATCAATCATGATTAAATCATCCAACGCTATACCTTTTGCAAAAAATGGAATATTCCTTACTATAAAATAATCTCCTTTTTTTAATACCCAAATAGACTCAGTTTCTTGATTGTCGTTGAGTGTGATAAAAACTTTCTCATCAATTTCAAACATACTTAAACTTTTTATCTTCTATTCAATAAATGCATTAGATATTCGCCTGTTGTCATTGTGCCTTTATTTTGATTGCAAGTTTGACATGTATTTTGTGCATTAGGTAATGTATTATTTCCACCTCTTGACTTAGGATCAGCATGATCTGTATTTCTTCTATTTGGAGAGCCAGGTGTTCTATCAGTTTTATTCTGACAGAATACACATCTACCTCCTGCTTGTGCTTCAGCGGCATCTTTTGTTTTTTCAGAAAATGGCTTACCTGCGCCTGGACCACCTGAACTCCCGCTTTTAGGTTTTGCAGGGCTTATTATTAAGCCTTTCAATTCATTGACAACATAGTTCAAAATAGCTCGACCTCCATTCGATGCAATTAATGGAATCGCATCTATTGGACTACTCGTAGTAGGTATCGCAGGATTAGCCCCAGGAACAATATTTAAACCAGGTGCCCTATATCCACCGTATTCAATATTTGGATTCGAAATTGTCTCTACTTGAACTACTTGGGTTTGAGTAGGGTCAACAACAATTGAGCCGTCGTCATTAATAGTTCCAGAATGAATAATATCTACTTCATTACCACCTGCTTTACTAACTTCAACAGTTTTCCCAGTATTTTTATCTATAACGTATTCATTGTCATAATCAGATGGAGCCCTCCCATCAGGATCAATCAATTTTATCGGATTATTGAGTACGTAATTGTAAGGAGAATATCCTGGGAATTGATCCGCTAGCGGATCGACACTCATAAACCTCTGCACGACTTTTCAGATCAAAACTCACTTTTCCCTACACGCTTCCAAGCTCAAAGAACATGTAAATACCTTTGCACTTACAGCAACAAAGATAAGACTTTTATTTTTCATTTGAAAAAAGTATTTTCATTTGAAAAAAAAGTTAACAACTTGTAAGACTTATTAAAGCTAATATTTTTCCTAAGTTCTTCAGATGACCAAAGTAATAGTTATCTCTAATTTTAAGGGCTTCATACTTGATTTTCATGGCTTCCCATTTTACTTTTTCTGATTCAAAAAATTCTCTATTCATTTTTACCTCATTTAATTTTTATTGCAATATTCCAATTTCATGGTTTGACTACATGTTACATTTGTACCTTTTTTACATCAAAGGTATTTCAATGACATTTATAGTACGGTCCATTAATTGGTTGAACACAAGGCAAAGCTAATCTGAAGCTTAAAAATAAAATAGGACAACATTAATTCGCTGATTAGCAGTAGTATATAAAAGCGGCGTCCCGATCACCCAAACGCAAAGGCTCTACATCGGGACAATACTTGATAGCCCACCCAGCCCACGCTCATGCAGTGTCCGCTGATTTTTCTGTCATACTTTTTGCGCTGTATGTAAGCCAACACTCAAAAGGCACATTGCTATCCTCGTTCCACAAGTTCCTCTTGCGGTAGCAAAGAGCCTAGGCTGGCGCTCATACATACAGAGCAAAAAGACACAGTACCCCTAAAGGCCCGCTTCGTACTGTTTACGCCAGAAAAAATCAGCGGAAGAGCTACTTAACATAACGTGTCGATATGGTTGCCACAGGCGTAACACACCCATATCCACATTATGCTAAATAGCCACTGCGCCACGCTTCCCACCCAGTTTTTTATGCAGTCGTTAAATGATGGCTTTCTCCTTCCCGATAGCACTGCCGCCCTCTGGTTGGCTGCTCATTTTTAAGGGTGAAGGCCCACTAAATCCACCGCTCAAAACCTGCCTTCACCCTTGAAAATCGAGCACATGGCATATTGTCATATCGACTCGCTTTTTTAGGATTGATGCCCTTTGGATGAAGCTTTTCATTACTCGTTTGCTATCGGGCATTAATGGTAAAAAATGAGTAAACAACCGTAGGGCGTTAGTTTTTTTTTGGAAGGGTTTTTAATAAATCTCCCCTTGGCGAAGGATACCATTTTTCAGGGTGGGAAGCGTGGGTTTAAAGGTACGGCTCAGGACAAAATAAGACAGGAAAGGGGTGCCTCCTGGCGTTTTTGTCCTTGTGGTGGTGGCTATTTTACATAATGTCCTTATAGGAATTTTTTGGGTTTGGATGCTCGCATAAGCAAGGGTAAAATCTCCTATAAGGCCACGTTATGTAACTTAGCTCCTGGCTGTTTTTTCCGGCATTGTTTTTTGTCTTTGCAGCGTGGGTGCAGCTCTTTGTTTTTGGCTTTTTTGTTCGGATTTGGCGGGTTTGCCTAAAAGCAAAAACAATGTGCTGCAAGTGTTCGGATTACAAAAACTGTGACGGAAAAACAGACTGCACCACCACACCACAGCAAGAGCGTTGGCTTTGTGTGTTAGCTTGCTGTGGGAGCCGTACCTGCGGGCGGATTGGGTGGGCTTTCACTTCATCCGAAGCCAAGGGGAGATTTATTATTGCTACTTACTGCCTTGGGTGTAGCCTCTCGATATTTACCTTTAATTCTTCCAATCCTGTCCTTTGGTAAGCTTCTGTACTTCCTGCATTTCTATGGCCTGCAAACTCCTGTACTATCCTGATGTCGTGGTTTTCTTTGAGCAAGTGAGCGATCACACTTTGACGTATTTTTAAGGGTTTGTACTTGTCGTCTGTAGCTTCTCTCAGCATTCGGTTTAGATAGCTATTCCATAGTTGCAAGCCGTGTTCATTGAGTATAAAATAGTCTGTTCGTTTGCTTGGTTTGGGTATCTTCCAAAGTACTTTTCTATGGACTTTCAGGTAGTCGTGGATCAATAATATTTGCTTGGGTTTTAAAGTCAGTATTCGCCCTTTATTCGATCGCCTTCCTGGTAGTTTTTCTTCTCGTATTCGTACGGTGCATTCTTGCATGTCTATATCTGAGAGCTTTAACCCTGTGATTTCTTTTGTAGTCAAGCCTTGGTAAATCAGCAAGCCCAGGATGATTTTATCTCTCGCTTTGGCCACTTCTGATTTTACTGCCCAAGATCGTTTATCTGGTGCTGACTCAAAGGTATTGTACAGCTCGTTGAGTTCTTCCTTGGTGTATAGATCTTCTACGTGTATAGCTCTGTTGATCTGGTCTTTTAGGTATAAAGTTTCGCAGGGATGATCTGTCCTTTTTCCTATGGCTACCAAGTACCTAAAATATATTTTTATACTCTGCAGGTGGTTGATTAAACTTTTGGGATGGAGCTTCCTGCTCGCAGATAGCCTATGTGATCAACGATTTCGCTATAGCTTGCAGTATCTGCCTTATCTCCCATTTGGGCCTTGAACTCTTTGATTATTACATGATTCGTTTTATTGAACGACTACTGTAAGATGCTTTAATAAATGTCTCAATCGTCATGGCCTTCTATCATTTTTTTGATTTGTTCTTTGCTGATCCTGGTATATCTTTGTGTGGTTTCCAACTGACTGTGTCCTAAAAACTGCCTTACCTGATCGAGTGGTATGCCTTGCTCTATCAGGTGCGTGGCTATGCTGTGCCGTAGGCAGTGCATGCCTATTTCTCTGCCTTTTAATGATTCATTTTGTGTCTGTGCAATTATGCGTCTTAGGTATTTATTAAATGTGTGTTCTTTTATTTGTCCGCCTGGTTTATTGAGCATAAAAGCATGGTCTTTTTCATTGTAATCTTTGCCTGTGGTCATGGTGTCCCGATGGTTAAAATAATAGTCTGATAGGTCTTGGGCTACGCCTGGACTCATCGGTATTGCCCGACGTTTATTGCCTTTACCACTGGTGACGATGATGATTTTTTCATGTAGCCGTATATCTTCGATTTTTAGGTTTTCTATTTCGCCTACTCGCAAGCCACAGCCGTAGCCTAAACTAAGTATGGCTCTTTCCCAAACATTGCTACAAGCATCATACAGCTGGTTGATTTCTTCTAATGTCAATATTTCTCTTTCTGCATAATCCTTGGGTAGGGGAACTTTAATACCGTCACTGGATTGATCTGTATATCTCCTTGCTCCTGCAACATGCTGAAGCAATCGGTGATGGCATTCATAATGCTAAATGTTGTTTTTGGACTTAGGCTGCCCTTGATTCTTTTTGTTTGGCCGATCGCTGATGTAGGTATAAAAGTTTTGTATGTCGTGCGGTCTTTAAATCCGCTATTTTGGCAATGGCTTTTTGTTCCAGCCAATTAAATCAATTCTTCTATGGCTAACTGTTCTGTCCTGCTAGTGTCTGGCTTGTAGCCACATTTTACCCGATATTGAGTAGTCACGATCTGATAATTGTTGGTATTCGGGTGTTAGTATTATGATGCTTTTTGGTCTGCCCATGGTATCCATACTTTTGCGAACGGTGAACACCAGAAGCATAAACGCAACTCATTATTTTGATTATCAGTATTTTATTATCATCGTAGATATGGCGCTGGCGTTCGGTCTGGCGTTCCGTGGTGTTCTGTGTTTACTAATATTTATCTCCTTTTTGGTCGTAGTTATAATACATTGAGTTGGTTTTGTAGGTAGTCTTTGATCCTGGCTCTCACGGCTGCGATGTTGTCCCAGTGGGCAATCTTGTATTTAAACCCTCGGTTGGCGTAGCCATTTTGTTGCAGGTACTCGAGTTCTATTAGCTTGCTGATATAGTAATGTTGCTGGGTTTTGCTTACGCCTGTAGCTTCTCGGATTTCAAAACGATTAAAGTCAATGTCTTTTTCTTGTTTGCCTTCTTTTTGTGCTTTGGCTCTGACGTAGCTTTTCATTTTTTCATAAAACTGTCTCAGGCTGCCGTCAAGTTCGTCCACCTTCAGCACGATGCTTTCAAACAAGATGTCACAAGCTATCTGCAGGTCTTGTTTCTCGCTGATCAGTCGCCCTTGTTTGTCTTGCTTTCTTTGGTATTGGTTCAGTATGGTGATTTGTCTTACAAAACTTTGATAGAGCTCATTGAGCCGCCTTATTTTGTGCGCTTCTTCGGGTAGTTTGATCTTGTTGGCATACGGATTGATCACATCATAAGGTTTGAGCAATCTCATACAATTCTGGACAAAAGTGACGATGTTTTTTTGTTCGTCTCTGTTGATGTTTCCTGCCGCTACTTCGTTTTGATACTGGATGATCCTTTGGGTTTGTTCTTTGCTTTCATCCACGGCGATCAGGAAGGAACGGCTCACGTTGTCCTCATATATTTCGCCTTTAGTGGTGCAAGCAAGGCTGGCGATCGGGCCGCGTACGGTACGTTCTCCGCCTCGGATACTGCCGTTGCTGTCTTTGATACTGGTGCTAGTGATTAGTATTTCATTACTCTGCAGCTCTCTTACGGCTAGTTGTGCATCTTCTTTTAAGCCGTCCAGATCTTCAAAACATAAGAGTTTATTTACAAAAAAATATTCATCCTGATTATAAAAACTATTGTCTGTTACTCTCGTGTATCGTTTTACATCTTCATCGGGCATCAGCTGGCTGATGATCTTCAGCAGTCTTGTTTTTCCGCTGCCTGACGAGCCTTGGATCAGGCCGTGCAGCGTGTCGGGCATCTTGTACGAACTCGCTATGGTGAACAATAATATTCGATTGGTTTCCTCCCCGATGATGCCTGCGTTCCCTATGTATTCATTGAACTTGGCCATCAGGTTTGATTGTTTTAAGAAGTCTATACACTTGCTTACTGTCGCTGGTGGTATCTGTACTTTCGGGCTTTGCTGGCCTCTCCCTTTTTGGTATTGGGCTTTGTCTCTGTAATGCTCTAGCAAGCTGGCCAATCTCGTTAAATCGGCCTCCGCAGTCTCTCTGCTGATGCCCAACTTTTCGGCCATGAGTTTGCTCGTGGCTTCTACTTGTTTGTATTCGTACAGGTCCAGTTTTAACGTGATACTTTGCATGGTGATGTTAGTTTAACGCTATTTGTAAGGTTATCTTTAGGCTGTCCATCTGATCGGTTTTGAAGCCTTTGATTTGATAGCTCGCCGCTTCGCTGGCATATTTCAGGTTGTAGGGATTTTGGGTGTCTGGACCGTTTGTTTTGACTTGATTTTCTTTTTTCTTCAGGTGTTGAAGTTACTGTGTTTACTTCCACTTCTTGCTGTGCAATTACTGGATTTTCTGCTTGTTCTGTCTTTTTATTTTCATTTGATTTCTCAGTTGAAAATAAAAAATCTATCTCTTTTCTTTCTTTGATCAGGTGGATTATTATTTCTTCGCTGTGGCTGTCAAGTAAGCTGTTCACATCTTCGTTGTGTGGTACTTCTACATTTGATACTTTTACTTTTGGGTAGGTGGATTTCATCATGGGCGCATATTTCTGCACTGCTTTTTGTCCAGCTTCGTCACCGTTCAAAAAGAAGATGATTTCATTGAGTTCTGGTAGTGCCTGTATTGCTGTGGTGTGTTCGTCCGTCCATCCATTGGTACCATACAAGGCCAATACCGTCGTGATCTGATTGTCCACGTTGTCTAAATGGAGTTGGAAGATCGTAGCGGCATCGATGATGCTCTCCGTGATGATGAGTTTTTGCGTGTTCTCTCTTGGGTATTTGGGATACAATCCCTGACGGTCTTTGAGATAAAAATGCCGCTGGCTCTTATCGTCTGACATACTCCTGAAGTACAGGCTCACTACTCGTTTTTCCTGATCACGGAGCGCAAAGACGATGCAATGTTTGCCAAAGGGTTTGTAGGCTGGTTTACCAAAGCGACTCATCACACCCAACTCCAACAATAGGCCGATATTCAGATATTCCTGCATCGCTTCCGCTGCGTCGTTTTGTTTGTAATGAAACTGGCCACTATTAAAGCCTATATCTATGGCATCGGTATTTAGGTGTCTCTTTTGTATGTAGGCTTTTGCTGGCTGGCTATTGACTACTCCGTTTTTGAAGTAGGTAAATATTTTATGGAGTGTCGTCAGTCGGTCAGCTGGTGGCGCAGCTTTTAAGCCCTCGCCTGTGATCATTTCAGTAGCTTTCTTTAATGCTTCGTGTTTGGTACAGTTCTCTTTATTCATGATGAAGTCGATCACGTCCATACTCTTGCCGTGGGTCTTGCAGTTGCTACTAAAACAATACGCTGTATGGGTTTTGTAGTACAGCTGTAGACTCGGTGTCTTGTCATCATGGAAAGGACAGCACAATCTTAGGTTTTTGTCTGGCTTCAAGTGGTAGTAATGTAATACTTGCGCTAAGGTCAGGCGGGTTTTTATTTCTGAGATTTCCATGATATTTTTTTATGTGATTTATTGATACATCGCAAAAGTAATCACAATGTATCATATAGACTACATTTAAAGTATCAAATTATCTCATATTTGTTTATTTTGTGTCTTTTTGATAACTTTGCATTATAATTATATCTTTTATGAAGAATGTAGGAACAATTATCAAAGGCTTGAGAGAAGAAAAAGGTCTGACACAACAGCAAATCGCTGACTTAGTACATATGCACCGGTCCAACTACTCTAAAGTGGAAAAAGGCGAGCGTGAACTCTCGCTCGATGCTACCAATAAAATTGCTCTTTATTTTGGTCTTACCATCGATCAGCTGCTCAACGATGAGCAAAACATTCCTCAAGAGATCACCACCGAAGATAAATCTCTTATGGAACAAGTTAAACTTATCGCTCAGTTAGAACCCGAAGAAAAATCTATGGTCTTTAAAATGATTGATACCTTCCTTACTAAAAAGAAGTTTAAGGATTTCTTTCAGAAAAATATCGCTGCTCTGTAAATTTGATTTTTATGCTAATAGAAATAATTGAAGGACTTAAAAACAGTAAGTCATCCATCCGTAGATCAGCTGCTAAAAATAAGAAAAATTAAAGATCCTATCTATTGCCCTTTACTGCTAGATGCATTATCAACTGAAATACATAAGAACACTTGGGAAACACAATATCAAATTATAATGGCAATAGGTGAAACTAAATGCCATAATGCTTTAGAATTTTTATATTCAATCTTAAATATAAAATTAGAACCAATGGTTAGATTAGCATTATCTGATGCTATTACTAGAATCGAACAAGACGATTCCTTTTTAATAAATGCTATTGAATTAAAAGATAAAGAACTAGTGGAAGGGGCAATAAGAGCCATAGCTTTAGAACATAAAAAATTATCAAACTCAAAAATTTTAAAGCTTCTAAATTTTCTAGAATCAATTAATGACACCGAAACTGTTTTTTGGCTCGCAGCTGGAGCACCAGGATGGGATCACTCTGAAATTAAAGCTAATTTAATTAAGTGGGCGGAATCCGAAAACTATGATTTGTCAAGAGCAGCGAAATCTGCCTTGACAAAAAATATTTAAATTGGTCTATTTTATAAAAATTGATGGATGACCGCAAAAACCTTCTTCAAATTCCCAAATATTCCTCTTCTCACCCAATTCAAAAACTTCATAAACTTTAAAAATATCTGAAGTAGAAGGAACGTTTACGGCATATAAGTTTTCCGTTGCTTTTTCAAAGGTGCAACCAAAATCTTCTAATATCTTCCAAAAAAAGTCAAATGAATCAATATCATTGTTCGTAAAAATTCTATAAGTTGAATTACCAGAAAAGCAAATAGTTTTTTTATAAAACATCTTATTTTCCTGTTTATCAATCATGATTAAATCATCCAACGCTATACCTTTTTGCAAAAAATGGAATATTCCTTACTATAAAATAATCACCTTTTTTAATACCCAAATAGACTCAGTTTCTTGATTGTCGTTGAGTGTGATAAAAACTTTCTCATCAATTTCAAACATACTTAAACTTTTTATCTTCTATTCAATAAATGCATTAGATATTCGCCTGTTGTCATTGTGCCTTTATTTTGATTGCAAGTTTGACATGTATTTTGTGCATTAGGTAATGTATTATTTCCACCTCTTGACTTAGGATCAGCATGATCTGTATTTCTTCTATTTGGAGAGCCAGGTGTTCTATCAGTTTTATTCTGACAGAATACACATCTACCTCCTGCTTGTGCTTCAGCGGCATCTTTTGTTTTTTCAGAAAATGGCTTACCTGCGCCTGGACCACCTGAACTCCCGCTTTTAGGTTTTGCAGGGCTTATTATTAAGCCTTTCAATTCATTGACAACATAGTTCAAAATAGCTCGACCTCCATTCGATGCAATTAATGGAATCGCATCTATTGGACTACTCGTAGTAGGTATCGCAGGATTAGCCCTTATAACAATATTTAAACCAGGTGCCCTATATCCACCGTATTCAATATTTGGATTCGAAATTGTCTCTACTTGAACTACTTGGGTTTGAGTAGGGTCAACAACAATTGAGCCGTCGTCATTAATAGTTCCAGAATGAATAATATCTACTTCATTACCACCTGCTTTACTAACTTCAACAGTTTTCCCAGTATTTTTATCTATAACGTATTCATTGTCATAATCAGATGGAGCCCTCCCATCAGGATCAATCAATTTTATCGGATTATTGAGTACGTAAGTGTAAGGAGAATATCCTGGGAATTGATCCGCTAGTGGATCGACATTGATGAATCTACCAAGAATAGGATCCATCATTCTCGCGCCATACCCCGCTAAATTCAGGTCCATCTCCTCTATCATCTCCTTTCCATTGTATCGATAGAGATTGCGTGGTTGTAAGGTGTCGGCAAGATTTATCCACTCCATGCCAAAGGTATAATAATTGTGGACACTTGTGCTTCCTTGATCTGAAAAGTCGATGATATTATCACCGTTGTTATCTCTGTAAGTGACCCTGACATTGCCCAGATGGTCTTTGATCCAGTATTCGTAGATCCAGTCGCTCCCGCTCTTGATGGCACGGCCATCAGGGTGGTGCACAGACTCCAGAGTATCACTTTTGTACTCTACACCACGAAGATAATCAGTTTTGGTGATTACGATATTATTTTTCAGATATTTTCTCTGAAGTAGAGAGCCATCTGATGCATAGAGCAGCTGCAACTGGTCGTTTTCTGCTCCTACGATGCGGTAGGGTAGATTGTGATAGTTGTAGTAGAAAGTCAGCTTTTTATTGGGGTCGTACGTCATATTGCCGCCACCATCATACTCATACAGCCTATTCACACTCTGCTGATTGAAACCTTCGGTGTATTTGGCATCGGTGCACGGTCCTGTGTACGTCTGCACCAGTGCCCCACATGATGGTATGTGTAGGCTATCGATGATCTTGATCTCATTGCCGGCTATCAACTTCAGATTGACTCCACAGCGCACATCTGTATCTTCAATCCTTATCTCTTGTGTGGCGGCATACTGCATATCCCTATCAATGACAGGCGGCAGGGTGATCACTGCGATACACGGTGCTTTGTCTTGCACATGTGCGAGTTTATTGGTTCCGGGCCATATGGTGTAGGTGAGACTATCTATCGTCTGCGGTTTAAAGCAGTAGTAATTTATTTGTGGTTGGTATATCATAGCTTTGCGATCCAGCCTGGTGATATTGCCTCTGGTATCATATTGAAATTTTTCATCATACCTATTTTGCAAGTACACGGTAGTACCACTTCTTGTGCCTTGTAGTGCTTCTGTCACTCGGTTGAGATGGTCGTATTTGTAGTTATATGCCAACGTTCCATTTGTTTGGAACCGATGTCCCCATGACATCGTTGTGATGTTGCCATTTTGATTGGCCGTGACACCGCTGCCCACTGGCGCTAGATCATAGTCGAGCTTAAGGTAAAAGAGGTCAGTATCATCAGTATTGGTAATAGCACCTTGCGTCTTGGTGATCGCAGGTCCTTTATTTAAGAATAAACAAGGGTCAATCTCCGGACCATAGTATGGTGTGGGCTGATTGATTTGAGTGAGCCATCCTTGTGCATTGTAGGTATAGTCCAGGCTCTGCAGATACTGATGGGTACCCGTGGTAGCGTGTCTGCCCAGATTGCGCTCTATGATCTGATTTTTGTGATCATAGTTGCATTCTGCCAGGGTACGTTCGCCTGTACCGTTGAGATTGATGTGATCATATTTTTTACGCCCTTGATGATCATAGCTATGTTTGGTCACATGATTGATGCCATTGGCACCGGAGATAATATGTGTTTCTGTGGTTGGGTTGTCAGCAAAATCATAAGTATAGGTTTTGGACTCTGTGCCGCCCAGATGATTGGTGATGGTCTCTGTCTCCACCCTCCCATAGCTATCATAGTTGTATTCTGTCTCTACCCAGTTGCTATTGGCTCCGCCATCTTCCAGTACTTTGATCCGTGATTTTTTGAGTTTGCCTTTGTAGATGAGTGCAGCATTGGTCGTACTGCCATTGTATCCGTCATAAAAATATTCTTCCAGCAGGGTATGTATGGTCGGTGTCTCTGATGTGCCGGGATCACTGCCTGTGTGATATCCACATTTTTCTGCTCTTCCATAGGCATCATAATGGGTCACCTTCCATCTGCCCTGAGCTTGCAGTGTCGCATTGCGCATGGCTGTCTGCAGATTTCTGGCAGAGTACCGGTATTCTTCCGCAGTGGCATCGGGCACCTTCTTGTATATCACATTGTCGTCGCCATCATACCTGTACTCAAAGATGATATCAGGAGTGGACGGACTGGTACCGGGCGGATAGATCTTGATCGGTCTGCTCTTATCATCATATACCGTCCAGGTATCCGTGGTATTGCTGGCATCTCGCTGTCGCTGCAGGACAGTCCTGCCTATTTTGTCTGTGTACACATCGGTACTTTTGCTGTCAGGGTCGGTGGTGGTCGTGCGCATCAGCGATGATACCGGATAGGTCGACCCTTCGGGATTGGTGAGTGGAACGGTGTTGGTGCCGTAAGTGTGATTGGTAATATACCAGGCAGGTGGTGTCGTCTGGCTGATACGATCTAGTGGGTTGGCCTCATACAGGGTTTGGCTATACCCACCGCCAAATGTTCCGTTATAATAGGCACCATGATTGCTGGAGGCTTCTATACGTTCATAATTTCTGTAAGGTCGTCCCACAAGATCATATTCTGTTTTGGATATGACATCATTGGCTGCATCGGGTGCGCCATATTTGTGGACTTGCTGGATCTCCCTTCCCAATCCATCCAGATAGGTGATGTGTACTACTGAGTCGATGGCACTGTCTGTACTGAGAGGATACTTGATGTTGGTTTTGAAGTAGCTCTTGTCGGCAGAGGAAGTACTGAAATGGTAGTTGTAGGTATTGGTCAAATTTTTGGGATATAATGTACTTTTTTTCAACCTGCCAAATAAATCATATTCAAAAGTACTCTGTTGACCATCTACGTCCGTAATTGATCCCAAAAAATCATTTTGATGGTAGTTATATGTCTTACTATGATTTGAAAAATTCCAGCCTGTCACCAACCCACGATAGCCCAATGTCAGGTTTTCTGCCAACCATCCCTTTTTCCTGCTTTGGATGGGTAGTAGATATATCATATTGTAATTATCTACAAATGATGCATCATCATCAGCACATTGCATTGCACCATTTACATCCCACGTGCACTCTCTACGTTTGACATTTGATATCATCGGTTTTCCGTCAAACAATGAAAACAGATTTTCTTGTATATCGAAAACAATACCATTAACTTTTTTCTCTTTATATACTACCGGAAACCTATGTGCATTCACTAAGCTGGTCATGTGGGCTTGCTGGCCTGGATAGGACGAAGTATGATCAAACGGGTATTTGTAGTAATCCATAAACACCTTTCCATCAGAGTTGGTGACGGACTTTTGCATGAGGAAGGCAATGACATTTCCATTGATGGTGTAACCAGTGTATCTAAGACTTTCTCTGACCGAAATGGCAAGTGGCCCATAATGTTCTGTTGTGGTCATGGAGTCCAACAATAACTTTTTATGATATATCTTTCTGGCTGAGCCATAAAAAGCATAATTTGCATTCAATGGAAGACATACATATGCTACTGCAGCGTCTGTTGTGATGCCATACTCATTTGAATTGCTGATGGAGTTCAAATTATAATAATATTTTTTTGATTTGACCAGTGTATTATCCGATGAATAGTAATAGGTTTCTTTCTGTCGTCCACGATAGAAGCCCATATCGGTAAATTCACTATATGGACTATATTCTGGGATTAAGTTAGTGTAAGGCAGTTGGTCTTTAATTTCTACATGAGAAATAAAAGTATTGGTCATAAAAGAGTTATCTTCATTTACTTCCGTCACTTCTCTATAGGATACTGGGTTTTCATACAAATTGGTAAGAGGAATCAAATTATTTTCTGAAACTTTTGACTCCCAATATCCATGACTTGGAGACCAAGCAGTATTCAATTCCCAATGGTCCCAAACATATCTCGGCTTTATACTCAGTATGCCACTACTGAGATTTCCATTATTGTGATATCCCAGCTTATAAAAGTATCTGCTACGTTTGACATAATTGGAAGTAATGTCGTCAAAATATCTAATTTCTCTGATGCGGAGACCGCCAATACTCCCATTTTCACCTACAATACTTTGTCTGTCATCGCTTAATATGCTACTGTAATCATGCAGTTCGAAGTCAAATTCTGTTTTTCCTCCCGTAGGGAACTTCATGGAAGTTAACTGTCCAATTTTTGCATAGTAAAGAGAAGAATTCCTAGAATTGTAGTAATTCAATTGCCATAATGAAAAATTAAAAAAAGCGCCTAAAGTAGTTGGCATATAATCATTTGTTCCGTCATAATATCCAAAATGGTCAAATTTTCTGGTTAAATAATCTGGTAACTGAGAAAAATTATTGTATTCCATGACATAAGAATGCTTGTTGGCATTCGAGTTTGTTAATATGTCATTGCCTATAATATGAACAGATTGTAAGTTTAATCTTTCATTTGCATTATTGTTGTACTCTAACTTAATTCCGTTTATTATATAAGTATTTTGTCCAATATAATTTTTTCGATATATAATGGTATCCAGTTTCATCCACATCAATCCATTTAAAGGATTAGACAGTGCTTGTTGGGGATTAAAACTATAGTAACCTGGATACTGGAGAAAAGGATAAGGATAATTATCAACACATTGGATCAAGGGGCATAAGACAAATTGAGTATAAGTAGCAAATCG
Organism: Saprospiraceae bacterium; assembly: GCA_016718205.1. Lineage (GTDB taxonomy): Bacteria > Bacteroidota > Bacteroidia > Chitinophagales > Saprospiraceae > OLB9. The sequence continues at coordinate 58,322 of JADKEB010000002.1, read as the reverse complement.
AAAATTCCAGTCAAATTTTTTTTGAATGGCATTACTTCTGATAAATTCAAGTTGTTCACCTTTGTTTGATTTAATTTCTTTTAAATATGAATTAGAAATCAATGCACCATTTGCTTGATAGTCTCCTTCGACCGTATTTGAATTCCCATGGCTCGCTGAAAGCCCTCCATCTGCATCTGAGCAAAATTTTTCTTGCACATAAAGCGTATTGTAAAGTTGTGCAGTAAAATAGCTTCTTTCATAGCTTAATTCAAATATGGTATTCATATTAAAATCTTCTACTTTGGTCATATGCCAGGCAGTTGCTATCCATTCATTAAAAAATGGATTTTGGCCAGCAACCCATGAATATTGTTGGAGAAAGGATATTGAATACTCTATTGCATTTTGGCCAGTGTGTACATTTCCATTTAGGAAACTATACCGTCCAAAAGTATAGCGATAACCTTCGTCATCTATCAACGTAAACCCTTTAATTACATCTTGATATCTTTTGGTATTATTAGTATTTGGCATAAATTCAATAAATGGAATAATGTAGTTGTTATATAGATATCAAATTCTACTTTGATATTTTGATTCGAAATAACCTTCCATTGACCATCCCAGTCAAGAAAAAAACTTCCTGAAATACCCATAAAGTTAAAATTAAAAACATCGGCCTCATAGTCCAGTGCTATAGGACCAGTTTGTGTTTGAACCCCAGCCAAGGATTTTAAGCTATCCATAGTGGACGTTCGATTTGGTGTTATAAATCCTCCATTTTTTATGACACTAATGTATGAAAAACTAGTATTGTTGTATTCTGGACCATTGGTCATGCCATACTCATCTGCAAGACCATGGACAGTTCTGGTGATGACTCCACCAGCTTTCAATGACCAATTTTGTCCAACCCACCCCGGATGCTGTCTTGCTAATATGCCAGACCCATCATAATTTAATCGAAGATCAATAGTTTTATTATTTGCTTGCAACGTATACAGTGGTATGCTAATATCTACTTGTCCCGTATATGATGAAACTTGAAATTTATCATATTTCCCCAGTGCCGTCGCATCTGCACTCGGCAATATATCTGGTACCAAAGCATTCTGTCCATGCAAAGCACAAATCCCATAGGCGAAAACCATCCCCCAAAGCAACTTTTTAGTAGTGTAGTAACACATAGGCCTGTTATTAAATATATAAATCCGATTACAAAATATCATTTTGGTTTTTTGGGGTATAGTTAACCAAGATAATATTTTACGATGTACCTCATAGGATAAAGCACAGCCAATTTTAATAGCCATACTTATACCACAGATGAAGTCCACCTGATTTCATACACTTTAACATCGGGTGCGTATGGAGGAGGACTGCAAAGGTAATAACTTTTTTAATATCAGCCCATATAACTTTTGTTATATAACAAAATAGAAGTTAATGCCCCCATTAAAGAAATTCTTTGCTAACTTGTCCTTCGTTGGAAGAATGTTTATTTTTAATAATAGTGAATAATGAGGACTGATAATCAAGGAGATATAGTGAGTTAGATGGAATTGCACTTTTTTGAAAAAAATTAACTTGCTACATTTGCCTATACTTACCCCCAACCCCTGAAGGGGAGACCAGCGCTAATATTGAAAGCATTGGCGTGGGTCGTCTCAAGCATATTTTGCAAACACGTCAAAGCACTCCGAATGCAAAAAGGCTATTCACAGGAGCATTTAACCAATCTATGTGACGTTGAAGCAAGTCAAATCTCCAGGATCGAACTTGGTAAAATTAATACCAGCATTACACATGCTAAGAAAATTGCCAATGCCTTAGGAATGGATCTCAAAGAGTTATTTGATTTACCAGAACCTTAACCTCTTGATTTACAACTAAGAAAAATTTAAAACATTCTCGAAAATCTAAACTCAATTCTCCTTTATTATTCAGAAATTTACCCATAAATTGTAATTTTGACCTAAAATTAATAATTATGAGTTCGTATCCCTCAAAATTGATCTTTTTATTCTTCGTCATATTAGCATTCTCAGATCTCCAGGGTCAAAGTTTTTGGTTTGGAGCCAAAGGTGGTGCCGCTATGAATTTCCAGAGTTGGGGTGATGGAGGTTTTGGGGGTAGTGTAAATCGGGATCCGTTGTTTTCATTAAATGGAGACTTATTTATAGAGTCATATGATGAATTCAAAAAAGGTGCTTTATATGCTCAGGCTGGTTTTCATGTCAGAGGCAGTTCATTCAGGTTTTTTAGTTTCAATAATGTTTTTTCAGAACAGCAGGGATTTCAATTCAGAAATATAGTTGCTGAAGTAGGTGCTAAAAAATCTTTACTCAACACTAATAAATACAGTCCATATTTTATCCTTGGTATAAGAGGTGAGTATACTATAAGTACTAATTTAGACAGGTATGTTGAGTTTGGGCAATTATTTTATCCGATCAATGAGTTTGTAAGAAAATTCAATTATGGTGTTACTGCCGGTGGCGGTTTTGAACTTCCGGTTTCTGATCTGAGTAATGTTTTTGTTGAGTTTTCCCTCCAGCCGGATTTATCCTTTCAATACGAGCAACAACCATTGTTCAATATCATAGACCCCTGGACAAGTCAACCGATCAACATAGGCCTCAGACAAGTGAGAAATCTATCCATTGAGGCCAAAGTGGGAATCAAATTTTTAAGAAAAGTTGAATACACTGACTAAAAATATTAATTATGAAAAGGATAAATCTAATCTTGGGATTTGTTGTGATTTTGACTCAATGTATCTTTTCCCAGATGAGAATTACAAATTCTGTTTTTCCCAAACCGGAAGATACATTAAAAACCATCTACACCATCAATGTACCTACTGCATTGCAAATGGGAACAACCGGTGGACCAAAGACATGGGATTTTAGCCAGTTGAAAACAGGATTGAAACAACGGGAAATATACGCACTACCTTCCGCAGGCAAAGATGCCGCATTTTTTCCTGAAGCAAATTTGTTGTTGCTGTCTGACGGTCAGGAATTTTATATAAGATCCACGGCACAAATAATGGAAGCAATAGGAATCGGAGGACAGAATGAATTTCTTGACACTAATTTAATAATAAAATACAACAAAAGACCAGTCTTAAGAAAAGCACCCCTAGAATTTATAAATACTACCTTTTCTCAGGGGGAGTTCAGAATTGATCTGAATGCACGCATCATTCCTGATACTTTATTGGAAGGTTTGCCCATCAAACCGGATAGTATCAGATTTCAGGTATCAAATACACTGAGAGGATTGATCGATGCTTATGGAACTATAAAAATGCATGGAAAAAATTATGAAGTCCTCAGGGAAAAGGCGGAAGTCATTTCCGAAGCAAAGGTATTTATTAAGGTATTAGGTTTATGGGTCGATTTATTTGCGATAGCAGGAGGCAACATTCCGGAAGGATTTGGGAATATTCTGGGAAAAGATACAACCATATCCTACAACTTCTACAACAATATAAAAAAAGAAGCCATAGTTTCAGCAGAATATACTCCGGACGGTACATTTTTGGGAGTCACTTTTATAGATGATGGTACTCTAACGTCTTCTGTGGACCTTACCGCTATCGATACACGCTTTAAGATATACCCCAACCCTGCTTCAGAGTACATTGATATTGAAATCGGCGAAACATCTACATCCTACACTTGTTTGGTTTCAGATATGTCAGGAAGTTATGTACATTTTGATATAATACTTTCCGGAAATGCTGCAAGGCTGAATACAATGGACTGGCCTGATGGACTATATTTAATACAACTATTCTCACCTTCAGGTAAAATGTCTTTTTCTCAAAAAATCATCAAAAATTAATGGAAAACAGCAGTATAAAAAACGGATTTGACCTCACAGGTAAAACGGCTATTGTTACAGGTGCATCTCGTGGTATCGGTGAGAGTATAGCAAAAAGTTTAGCAGAGTTTGGAGCGAAAGTAGTTATAGCTGCAAGAAAACAGGAAAGTGTGGATGAAGTAGCACAGCAATTATTATCCATGGGCCTTGATGTATTGCCCGTAGCATGTCATGTAGGTGAGGAAACACAACTTAATAACTTGGTTGAAAAAACTTACAACCACTTTGGCAGTATCGATATTCTGGTAAATAATGTCGCTACCAATCCAGTATACGGACCCATAGAAGATATGACAGGTGAGTTGTTTGACAAATTGATGCAGGTCAATGTCAAAGCTGCATTTACACTTTCCAATCTTTGTCTTCCGCATCTAAAAAGTAGTGGTTCGGGGTCTGTGATTCACATCAGTTCGGTTGAGGGTTTTAAGCCCAGTCCTGGATTGAGTATATACAGCGTGTCCAAGGCAGCACTTATCATGCTATGCAAAGCACAGGCAAAAGAATGGGGTGCCTACAGTGTCAGGTCCAATGTTATTTGTCCGGGACTTGTACAAACAAAGTTTAGTGCTGCCTTGTGGAACAATAAAGAAATCCTGGATCATTGGACCAGCAATATGCCTTTACAACGTATGGCTCATCCGCAAGAAATGGCAGGACTTGCCGTTTTTCTGGCATCAAATGCCTCGTCTTATTGTACAGGTCAGGAGTTTATATCCGATGGAGGGTATCTTATTTCTTGATTTTCAGGCTAAACCATTTCATTTAAAATAAGGAATAAAATTTTTGCAAACATTTTAGATATTAAGAGTATAATTAAATTTTTATGTTTGAGCGAAAGTGAGAAAATTTAACTTTGGACAAGATGACTGAATGGTCTCGTCTATGACGAGAATTGAGTAAAATACTTACTCAATTCTCAATAAATCTGTTGTGCAAAGTCTCTGACTTTTGGACTTTTATCTATCGGTCTCATGACCGGAGTAAATAGTCCACAACCGGTCAAAGACCGTAAGGAAGGTTCCGCCAAAGTCAGGTAAGACTTTGACAAACGAAGTTGAGAAAAATTAAATTTGCCACTAGGAGTCAAATGATAAAAGTTTAAACATACTTTAAAGTAAAACAAATTATGATCAGGTCAATTTTATTTACAATATTTTTGGTTTTAAATCTCCAGTCTTTCGGGCAAGGGGTCACACCGCCTTTTATCATTGATCACAACAAAAAGTGGGTGGACTCTATATTCCGGACACTGACATTGGAAGAAAAAATAGGACAACTACTCTTGCCAAGAGGCAACTATTCAGGCAAACCACATGATATCGGCATGTTGAAAAAATGGGTAACAGACTATAAGATAGGAGGTATAGTATTTTTTGCATCTAATCCAACGACACAGGCCAGCATCACCAATGAACTTCAGGCCTTATCCCGTGTACCACTTTTCATAGGCCAGGATTTTGAATGGGGAGTAGGTATGAGATTGGACAGTACTGACAGGTTCCCCTATGCTGCAACCATTGGTGCGATAAAGGGGGATGACCATCTGGTGGAAGAAATGGGTAAAGAAGTGGCAAGACAATGCAAAAGGATAGGAGTTCATATCAATTACGCACCGGTAGTAGATGTCAATAATAATCCAAATAATCCTGTGATCAACTTCAGATCTTTTGGTTCAGATAAGTACCAGGTGACTGCCAAAGGACTCGCCTACATGAAAGGTATGCAAAGCCAGCGATTATTTTGTACCGCCAAACACTTTCCCGGACATGGAGATACCGATGCTGATTCACATCACGCCCTGCCGCTGATCAACCACGACAAAAAACGACTTCATGATATCGAATTATATCCGTTCAGACAGCTTATCGATCATGGATTGTCCGGCATCATGACAGCACACCTCAATATTCCTGCGCTGGAGCCACAAAGTGGACTTGCATCTACATTTTCAAAAAACATCATCACAAACCTGCTCAAAGAAGAGCTCGGATTTCAGGGGCTTACTTTCACTGATGCTATGGAGATGGAAGGTGCTGTGAAAAACTTTCCCAAAGGAGAGGCAATGGTACAAGCCATCCTAGCCGGCAATGATGTTTTAGAGACTTTTATGGATGTCCCGCAGACCGTAGAAGCTATAAAAAATGCCATTAAAACAAAAAAATTGTCTATATCTCTCCTTGATGCAAAGGTCAAAAAAATATTAATGGCAAAGTCCTGGGTTGGATTAGATCAGTATGCCCCCATAAGCATAGAAAATCTGGTCCAGGATTTAAATACTGTCAATTCTGATATACTGAATCAGGTGATGACTGAAAAAAGCATAACTTGTCTGAACAACAATGCAGCATTGTTGCCTGTCACAGATTTTAACAAAACAATTGCCGTCATCTCTATGGAATCTGACAAACCTGAGTCTGATTTGTACCAAATGATAACCAACTATGCAAAAGCTGATAACTTTTATATTGCCAAAAATGCAACCGTATCATATGCAGACAGTATAGTATCGTTTTGTCTTCAAGAGTATGATATTGTCGTAGCGGGGATTCACCTTATAGATATCAGAGCCAGCAGGAAATACGGACTTACTCCGGAAAATACTCAAATCATTTCAAAACTGGCCAATGATCCCAAAGTGATATTGTGTCTTTTTGGAAACCCGTTTATATTGGCAAAAATCCCGGGTATAAAACAATCAAAATCTTTGATTATGGCTTATCAGCAAAACATCTATGCTGAGCGAGCCGCAGGTCAGATTATTTTTGGAGCCCTCTCGCCTGAAGGTAGGTTTCCACTTGACATAGACGATTATTTTAAGCAGGGTATGGGCACTACGTATCCCAAACTCGACATCCTCAGCTATGGATTGCCGGAACAGGTTGGAGTTGATAGAAAGGGATTTTATTCGGGAATAGATTCCTTGGTGATACTGGGGATAAAAGAAAAAGCCTATCCGGGTGCGGTGGTACAGGTTGTTAAAGACGGCAAAGTGATTTTTTCCAAATCATATGGATATCATACTTTTGAAATGGCTGAAAAAGCAAAAGAAAACAGTATTTCTGATGGTACTTCATATACCTTCATAGATGATGCTATGGACAATCCGGAATCGCTGACTACTACACTAAAGCCAGCACAAAGCCGCCAAAATCTACCGGGTAAAGTCAGGTCAGATGATATTTATGATTTGGCTTCAGTCACTAAAATCAGTACATCTACTCTTGCTGTAATGCAACTGATGAGTGAAAAAAAATTTAACCTCGATGCAAGATTTGGAGATTATTATCCTGAGTTCAACAATACGGACAAAGGTGGACTAATCATGCGCGACCTGCTTACGCACAGAGCCGGATTGAAAGCGTGGATACCTTTCTGGAGGGATGCCATAGACACTATCGCAACCATGAAGAAATCATTGACGCTCCAACCTGAATTAGAGCAGTTGTGTATGGTGAAAATAAAGAAACCAGGATTTTTTAAAAGGCTTTTTGGCAAAAAAACCACAAGAGAAATCCTGTATATTGAAACCATCCGGACTAAACCTGAGCTTTGGGCAAAAATGCTTCGTGCAGATACCAGGGTATGGAAGCCCAATGTTTTCATGGCATCGCAGTCACCCGACTTTAATGTACGTGTGGACAAGAACTTATATCTGCATAAAGATTACAAATCTAAGATCATACAGCAGATAGCCACTTCACCGCTTAACCCATCACAGGGATATGTGTATAGTGACTTGCATTATTACGTGTATCCGGACATGGTGGCAAGCATGACAGGCATACCTTTTGAAAGATATCTGGATGAAACATACAAGGCTATCGGAGCACAATCGCTGACATACAATCCTTTACAGAAGTTTCCGTCCAATAGAATCGTACCCACTGAATACGACAGTATATTCAGGCAAGTATTGATACATGGATTTGTACACGATGAAGGTGCCTCAATGATGGGTGGTATATCGGGGCATGCCGGACTTTTTGGCAATGCCAATGATCTCACAAAACTTATGCAGATGTACCTCCAGAAAGGAAGCTATGGCGGAAAACGTTTTTTCAGGTCTGAGGTCATTGATTTGTGTACCAAATATCAGTTTCCGGAATTAAAAAACCGACGAGGTATAGGATTTGATAAAAAAGACTTTAATCCGGAAATTAAAAACGGTCCATCCCTTGCATCAGATCAGAGTTACGGGCATTCAGGATTTACGGGTACCTTTACATGGGTAGATCCGGTATATAATATTGTTTATGTCTTTTTGTCCAATAGGGTATATCCCACCAGGAACAACTCAAAAATTTCTGAATTAGGTATCAGATCTGAATTAGGAAATGTCATAATAAAATCAATATTGAAAGGGTATAACTCAAATCTTTAAATAATGAGTCTACTTCGAAAACAAATGTTTTATGATAATCAAACGTTTTTAACCCTTTCCTTAAAGGGAAACACTTGATTATCAATGATTTAGAAATCAATTATTTTTTTTTCACTTTGTTTAAGACTTTTCAGAGTGGATTCAATAATCAATGACAAAAAATGAATTATGTTAATTAAATCAGTAAAAGGAATACTGCCCAAAATAGGAGAAGATTGTTACATAGCAGAAAATGCCACTATAGTTGGTGATGTGCAAATGGGCAGTCAGTGTAGTGTATGGTTCAATGCTGTCATCAGAGGTGATGTAAATGTTATCAAAATGGGTGATAAGGTCAACATTCAGGACGGAGCTGTCATACATTGTACTTATGAAAAATTTCCTACTAAAATAGGCAACAATGTTTCTGTAGGACATAATGCTATTGTGCACGGATGTACGATTCATGACAATGTTCTGATAGGTATGGGTGCTATAGTGATGGACAACTGTGTAGTGGAATCCAACTCCATCATCGCTGCAGGAGCAGTTGTCACTCAAAATACTCGGTAGAATCCGGAACAATTTATGCAGGGGTGCCGGCAAAAAAGTAAAAGATATCAGTCAGGAACTCATATCAGGAGAGATAGATCGTATAGCCAATAACTATGTGATGTATTCGGGATGGTTTAAAGAGGATTAGATCTTAATTTCTCAGCCTATTGGTAATCAGATTATTTTCCGTCTATTGGTCCGATATCGATCCTCTGATAGCTGTCTTTTATCTTCATATAAGAGGGTATCACTTCATTCAAAGTATTTAAAACAGCATGAATCAACCTCAATTTTGTGGTAAATTTATGATGAATGACACTTACTTCCCGTACGGGTGTTGGCTCAGCAAATGGAATGACCCTTTCTTTTCTTTCAGGTGAAAGATTCCATGTTGCTAGTTCGGGTATGATGGTCATACCACCCATAGATTCTGTAATATTGATCAGCGGTAACTATTTACGAGGCCTGGTGAGAGAAACAGAATGATTTACCTTCAAAAATATTTTTGATGGTGTCGAATACGTTCATATTATGTTTCCTTGCAGTTGAGATCACACTCATAATACGAGCATGGTGAGTTGCTCCATCGGTGCTTCTGAAGCAATGAGATACATTCATTTTTACCTTTGAAAACCTAAAATCTCTCTCCGCTTGATTATTGGTAAAGGGAACTTCGGGATCAAAGGCGTATAGTAACACTGCATCCATGTTGGTTTGCATACGAATTATCAAGTTAAGCCCTTTACTTTTTTTCTCTCTTCCTCGTTTGCCTTTTCTCTCAGGTGGTGGCTCTTCTTGGATTCCGTCTGTTAATATTTGTTGGTAGTGCTTTACTATATTTTCTCTGTTGTTCATGTTTTGTTCTTCATCGGTTGCTTTAAGTTTTAGTAGAAGTGTTTTCATTTTAACTGCCCATTGCCTACCTATTTCCTCTTGTGAGGTAAGCTCTCTTATGATATGTGCGCCACATAAGGCATGTATGATACTTAAGAAATTGAAGTAGCTCGCATAACTATCGTGCACAAGTTTCCCTGTGTAATCTTTGATGAGACTTAACTCACTTTTCAAGGCTTCCAACCCTCTTTTACTATGTGTAAAAAGATAGGTGAACATACAAGTACTCATTACATGAAGCCAAAACATCTTTCCGCCAACTCGAATACCTGTTTCATCTGAATGTGCGACCAGAGATGATAGTATTGATTTCTTGATTAACATCTCTACCGCTTCCATTTTCTCATATGCCTTAGCATTATATTTTACTATTGTGGAAACGTTGGGGAATAATCCATATAAATCGCTGAGCAATTGCGATACTTTCTGAATAGGTACCTTGTAATCGTTGCACAGCAGTACGCTTAGAGTTTTGACATTGTTACCGTATTGAACCGGGGCGTTTACTCCTTGTGGAAATATACCGAAATGTTCCTTCCCGCAGCAAGGACAAGTCTTCTTTTGTTGTTTGTAGTCTGTGACTACTACCTGTGGCTCAGGTATGTCTTGTACTTGTCGTACTTCTGAAATTTCACCTTTTACAGCCATCAAATCTGCCCCACATTCACAACGTTCAGTTTCTACTTTTAATTCTACCTCATTTGTAAATTGTAGCCTGTCCATTCCTTTGCCTTGGTGACCTTCTTTTCCGCCTCGTTTTCCACCCTTCTTCCTAGGTGTGGCTGCTTTCCTATAGGGATCACTTGATGGTGGTTTGTGAGAGTTGTTGCTATTTTGGTTTAATCTAGATTTGAGCTCTGAAACCTCGGCCCTTAATGCCATAATTTCATTATTTTGCCTTTCTATTATTTCGTCTCGCCTTTGAATCTCATCTAATAACAAAAATATCACGGCAACCAATGATTCACTATCACCGCTGAGTGTTATTCCTTTTGCTTTTAATAAAGGATGTTCAGAAAGTATTTCGTATATATTTTTGATAAGTACTCTGTTTGATTGTTTACCAAATTTCAGAGTTCTATTTTCAGGTCAGGTCTATAAATGTTACAAATATATATTTTATTTTTATATTTGTACTTAATTTTAAATATTTTTGACGTAAATAGTTACGATCAGCGATTCTATACTTCCGGCATTATATTTTATTTTTGTATTTTCGAGATTGCGTAACTCACATATTCTCATCATCTGATCTCTCATACAGTGACCTTCTTCCAGCAACCATAGGTGTTTGAAGTCAATATCTTCCTGCAGGATATATGTTTTATCGATCTTATCATGCGAAAAAACATAAAACTCTTCGTAAAAGACTGGATATGTCAGGAGTGATTTTTCATCTATCGGAGTCACCAGAATACCAGCATCTGTTTCAGATGTTTTCAGCTTTTGCAGTATAGCTTTTGTGGTTTCTTCCTCAATAATTAACTCAATATCAGGAAACATTTCCCCAAACTTTTGGACGAACATTGGAATAATATATGGGGCAAGTGTAGGGATTATACTTATTGTAATACTACCATTGAGTTTGTCCTGATGGAGGTCAGATGCAAGTTTCTCCAAAATAGAAAATTCATCCAGAATTTTAATAGCTTGTGATGCAATCATTTCTCCTTTTTCAGTGAGAGAAATGGGGTTGCTTTTTCTATCAATCAGTACCAGATCCAGATCTTCTTCCATTTTTCTGATGGCCATACTCAATGCTGGCTGAGATACATTGCATTGATCTGCAGCCTGACTATAATTTTTGGTGGCTGCAAGTGTCAGAAAATATTTTAACTGTGCGAACTGGACATTCATAAGTAAAATTTATGACAGTACAAAGCTACAATATTTTTCTTATAGTAAAAATCCATTTGAACTATAAGAAAAATATTGTATAAGGTATAATGTATTCCTTTAGCTAAAGTCCTTTTGCTTTTTTAGATTTTGTGTATGCTCTGACAAATGCTTATAGCTTCTTCTACAGCATTTTCATCATTTTCCTGAAAGACAATCATAACAAAAAAATTGGTTTCAGAGTTTGGATCAATGAGACCCATGACAAATATTTTCACCCCATTTTGTACACCTTCAGCATAGCCTCCTTTAAACCCATTAATTTCGATGGTACTTATATCATCGATCTTCTCAAGTTTTAGGGACGCAGCAATGGACATCGTGTAGGCATTGATATCGCTATCGTCTATGCTGTTGTCTTTAAATGGAATTATGGACAGCTCCATTCCGTCTCCGACAGCTGAAAACTCCTCCATACTATTGACTGTTTCTTTAAAATCATCTGCCAGTGAAAAACCTATTCCATATTCTTCCCAGGAATATTCTTGTTGCGCACTTATATGATTGGTGATTGAAACGCCAAATACAATTAGTAAAAGTAAAATCTTTTTGATCACGATTGTTTGATTTTTAAGGTTATTAAAGCACAAATATAACATCATCGATAGCTTATTCAATCAAAAATTTTAAAATTATTTTTTCGTTAACAAATATTGCTTTCCAGTTAAATATTAATTAAACTACCGGTTCATGATCTACAAAATGGAAGTTTAGCAAGTTTTAATAAAAAAGAGAGTTATGAAACAATTATTACTTTTCCCATTTTTATTGACCATCGTTTCAGGGTGTTATGACATTGATGAGGAAATTCTTCCTGTAGTGGGTATTTACAGAGCACATATTGTTGGGGTTGCGGGACCATTTGATCTGGTCATAAGTACTGCTGGCGGTGATGACGTAATCATTGAAGCTCCATTTGATGGGGACTTTTGGTACACAGTCAGGTCGGACATAGAAAATCAGGATGAACGAATTATGGACTTCAGAATCGGCAATCAACAAATAGACAGGGATATCAATATGAGAGGCAAAGGATTTTTTGTCAACAATACTATTGAACTGAGGTATACCATCGATTATGGCAATGAGTCGGTGAATTTTAAATTAGTGGGCACTAAGCTTTAAACCCTAACTCCGCTAATCATTTAGGTAGTCTATTTTTAATTTTTTCAGGAGCTGGGCTGTTTTCTTTGTAATTTCTGAAATTTGCCATTTGCCATTCATTTTTATCTTGTAGATACTTTTACATATTTCAATTACATCTTTTGGTGATACATGTGTAGTGAGTTTAGCATCTTGTATTCTTGTAAATAGTTTATGATAAGCAATCATAGCTATAAAATTTGCTGCAAGCCATCCTTCAGTCACATGTCTATCCTGCATATACATCAAATCTGCTTTCAGAAAGTTTTTGTAACTATCAAACATTACTTCTACTTCATTTCTTTTCTTATAGCCTATATATAATTCTTTGGGATCACTTAGGTCAGTCGTTTTATAAACTAGGGTAAGTGTTCCAAAAACATGCAACTTTTCAAAGTACTTAGTCTCAGTATATTCCTCAGGTTTGGTTTGTATTCTCAATAAATAGTCATTTTCTTCTGTTGTCCTTAGTTTGTCATCCAAAAATGTGATCAATTTTATCCCCTCATTTTCGTAGGTGTAGTACCAAATTGCTCGCTCTTGATAAATGAAGTAAGTTTTATTTTCAATTTTTATTTTGCCAGCCTTTATCGGTTCAAAGTTGATAAGATTATTATTTCTATGCAGTGGAATTAAGTATTGCAATCCTTCTTTATCCAACATTGTTATATTTTCTTTACTGTAAAATCCTTTATCTGCTATATAGATGACATCTTTTACCTTCATTTCTTCTATGCATAGCTTCATAGACTTTAAATCTGTAATATTTCCATTGATTAGTCTGTAATACACAGGTTTTTTGAGTTGGGCAGAAAATAAATACATTAACCGAACTTGTTTATCATAGCTGTGGGCTGGATTATAACCTAGTGCATTGATGCCTAAATGCTCCGAAACACTCGTAACATGAGTCGAATCCATGAGGACAAATTTATTATTATGGTTTTCTTCAATATTTAACAAATCTTTCATCCATTGTGTCAAAGCTTCTCTGTTTTCACCCACAAACTTTAATGCATTCGAAAAGTCCTTGTCTGAAAATGTATTTTTACCATAAAGTTCTGAGCAATAATCGTGAACAAAATAAGATGGGGCTCTTTTAATAGGTGATTGAAAAGCCCATCGCATCATAGCAAAAATAAAAATTGTATCCGCTATATTCACCTTAAAGTGTTTTCTAAAAAGTTCCAATTCATCCTTGAGGAGGGAATAGAATAATAAACATATACCGTAGTTTTTAATGTCCACTTTTGGCAGCGCAACAGCCATGGCCTGCTCCCGAATAGTGTTTTTGTCGGATTTGATAAATCCAAGGTCCTCGTCTAATTTACCCAATAACTGCCCAGTAATTTTGTCAGTTCTTTTTTTGTCCTTATTGTATTTATAAGAGACTTGATACTTGTAATAAGAATCATTGATAAATTTTATTTCTGTTTTTGGCTCTTTGTGTTTCAGAACCCACGCTGGTACACTCATAAGACTACCTATTTAGGTAGCTCAAAGATACTACAGAAATCCAATAAAACAAAGGTTTTATGAAAAAAATCTATAGGCGGGGTAAAATATCGACGGAGTTAGGGTTTAAAAGGTACTGTAAAAAAGACGGCAGCCATCAGGATCATAATTGGAAAATCTTATTCGATCGCAACTAGATATTGACTTTCTGAAACCTGTGGCTGCTATTTTTGTGACAACGCCCTTCTATTAAGGTTTTGTTTATATTTTGATATAATAAAATAAAACAAATATTTGCCATCCAACAATATCATTAAATGTCATATGTTCCGTATAACTTAAATTTACGAAATAAAATACTAATGTTGTAAATAAATATAACTTGACACAATATTATATTTTGTTAAAGTATCGTTAAACAATTTGACTTTCATGACAATTTGCCTTACCTTTGCGTTAAAATAAGAAAATAAGAAATGAGAATTATTAGTACTGTACAACAACAGGTTTTAGATTTGGTAAAAGAGGTTACTGCAACACAGGGTGGTCAGTGGATTGAAAAAAAGGAATTGAGAAAAAAGAGGCATGTTGCAAATATTCAAAAAATTTAATCCAAAGACTTCCAGAACCAGGGTCTTTTGAAATGTAAAAGGTGATTTGTTAGTTAATAGAAAGGTGAGTTTGTAAAAAAATTCGCCTTTTTTTATTGATTTTATAAAAAAATTGAACTCTGAGTTAAATTTTTTATACCAAATCTTTATCCATTCAGAAAAAGCGTGTAATTTTATGGTAAATTTCATTTTTACAGTAAAATTATGACACATAGAATTAAAAAAGCCGCAGTCCTGGGGTCAGGAGTTATGGGTTCCGGTATTGCATGTCACCTTGCAAATGCTGGTCTGGAAGTTATCATGCTTGATATAGTTCCGTTTGACCTTGACGAAAAACAAAAATCTATCAAAGCATTCAGAAATCGTATCGCCGATACCTCGCTGGCCAATGCTCTAAAATCAAAACCTGCACCTCTCTATGACAGTGAGTTTGCGTCCAGAATTACCACAGGAAATTTTGATGATGATTTTGATAAGATATCTTCTTGTGACTGGATCATCGAAGTTGTCATTGAAAAACTCGAAATTAAAAGACAGATTTTCGAAAAGGTAGATCACCTTCGTAAGCCGGCATCACTGGTTACCTCCAATACATCAGGCATTCCCATATCGCAATTGGCAGAAGGCAGGAGTGATGATTTTAAGAAAAACTTTTGTGGCACACACTTTTTCAATCCGGCAAGATATATGGCTCTCTTTGAGGTCATTCCACATGCAGGTACTGATACCGATGTGATCAATTTCTGGATGAACTATGCTGAGGTGCATCTGGGAAAAAAAGCTGTTTTATGTAAAGATACCCCTGCGTTTATTGCTAACAGAATAGGATTCTACAGTGGTAATAAGGTAGGCGAACTTACTGAAAAGTATGGCTTGACTATCGAAGAAGTGGATAAAATCACTGGCGAACCCATAGGATGGCCCAATACAGGAAGCTATCGATTGCTTGATCTCGTAGGTCTGGACACATCAGTAAAAGTGACTCAAGGAGTGATAGACAACTGTCCTGAAGACGAATACGTCAAAATCCTGAAAAACAGACCAGTTCCTAAAGCTACGCAATTTTTGTTGGATAATAAATTTCTGGGAGATAAATCCGGAAAGGGTTTTTATAAAAAAACGGATCAACGCGATGAAAAAGGCGGAAGAGTCATATTGGCCCTTGATCTCAACACCCTTGAATATAAGCCGGCTCAAAAGCCAATGATTCCGGTAGTAGGTATTGCCAAAAAAGTAGAGCTGATGGATAAGAGGCTTAAAGATATGATGGCTTCAGACGAAAAGTCGGGACATTTTGTAAGAGATCTTTTAGTGGGGATGATGTCTTATGCTGCCAATAGAATTGCGGAAATCAGCGATAATATATACAGTCTGGACAATGCCATGAAAGCCGGCTATGCCTGGTCATACGGTCCTTTTGAATACTGGGATATGATAGGAATACAAGAAACCATCGCACTCGCAGAACAGATAGGCGAAAAAACCCCTGATTGGATAAGAAGTGCAGCTGATAAGGGGCTGACGTCGTTTTACAAATCTGAAGGCGGAAAGAAAAAATATTACGACCTGAAGAGTGAAAGTTATAAAGTCATTCCAGGGACCGAATCAAATATCCATCTTGACAACTTCAGAAGTAATACTCCGGTATACAAAAACTCCGAGTGTATCATTCATGATATAGGTGATGGTGTATTGTGTTTTGAGTTTATATCAAAATCCAATGCCATAGGTGATGGAATAGGACAGGGAGCTATTGAAGCATTAAATATAGCACAAGCCGGAGACTGGGCAGGTATCGTTATCGGCAACAATGCCAAAAACTTTACTGTAGGAGCCAATCTGATGAATGTAGCTATGGTGGCCATGCAGAAAGATTTTGCAAAACTTGAAGAAATGGTCCATGGTTTTCAACAGATCAATATGGCTATGAGATATGCTCCTGTGCCGGTGGTGACCGCTACTCAGGGTTATGTGTTTGGAGAGGTTGCGAGATTTTAATGCACACGGATGCCGCTATTTGTCATGCCGAATCCTATATCGGTTTAGTAGAGGTAGGCGTTGGTCTTATTCCTGGCGGTGGTGGTACCAAAGAGTTTGCAGTCAGGGCATCGGAATCATTTTTTGAAGGAGATGTGCAGATACCTACATTGATCGAAAAACTGAAAGCTATTGCTACAGCTTCGGTAGCCACATCAGCCTATGAAGGGTATAAATATGGTTATCTCCAGCATGACAGAGACTATGTAGAAATAAATCTAGGCAATGTTTTAAGCCGGGCCAAAGATAAAGTGCTGGATCTGGCAAAAAATTATACAGCTCCGGTTCCGAAAAATGTGACTGTACTGGGACGAGGAGGCTTAGGTACTTTATATACTGCGCTCAATGAGTTTTATCTGGGTAAGTATATGTCTGAATATGATCTTGAAATAGCAAAAAAAGTCGCTTATGTTCTTTGTGGTGGTGACCTCACAGGCCAACAAAAAGTGTCAGAGCAATATTTGCTGGATATTGAGAGAGAAGCATTTTTACAATTATTGGGCAATCAGAAAACACTCGACAGAATCCAGTATCTGCTCATGAACAATAAACCATTGAGAAATTAACTACACTTTATTCTTTTTCATAAATAATTAAATAGTAAAAAATGAACGCATATATAATAAAAGGATTCAGATCTGCAGTTGGAAAAGCCAAAAAGGAGGTTTCAGAAATTACAGATCAGATGATCTCGCTGTTGATATTGTTTCTTATCTCGCTTCACAGGTACCACAATTGGATCCCAAAGAAATCGATGATGTCATAGTAGGATGCGCCAATCCTGAAGGCGAGCAAGGTTTGCAGGTGGGAAGACTTATTGCAGCAAGAGCGTTGGGGAAAGAAGTACCGGGCATGACTATCAACAGATATTGCGGATCAGGTCTAGAAGCTATCGCCATAGCAGCTGCCAAAATAAACGCCGGTATGGGTCACTGTTATATAGCCGGAGGTGCAGAGTCTATGTCCCTGCTTCCTATGACGGGATACAAGCTGGTGCCAAGCTATAATGCTGCCATGCAAAACATAAACTATCATGTAAGTATGGGGCATACCGCAGAAGCCGTTGCTGAAAAGTATAATATAACAAGAGAGCAGGCAGATGAATTTTCGGTAAGATCACATGCATTGGCAGGAGCAGCGATTCGCGATGGTAAATTCAGAGATGAGATAGTACCCGTAACAGTCAAGGAAGTATATGTTGAAAACAATAAGAGAGTTGAAAAGGAGTTTGTCATTGACACTGATGAAGGTGTAAGGGCCGATACTTCTCTGGCAGGACTTTCAAAACTCAAACCTGCCTTCAAAATGGGTGGAGTCGTCACTGCGGGAAACGCTTCTCAGACCTCAGACGGAGCCGCTTTTGTTCTGGTAGTGAGTGAGGAAATGGTCAAAAGATTCCAACTCACACCTGAAGCACGTTTGGCATCCTGTGCATTAGGAGGAGTAGATCCTTTATTTATGGGTATCGGACCTGTAGTGGCTATACCCAAGGCACTAAAACAAGCAGGCATTACTCTGGATGATGTCGATTTGATAGAATTAAATGAAGCTTTTGCAGTACAGGCTCTTGCAGTGATCAAAGAGGCAGGACTGAACGCAGATATAGTCAATGTCAATGGTGGAGCCATAGCATTGGGCCATCCACTGGGTTGTACAGGTGCAAAACTCAGTATTCAGATCATCAACGAATTAAAGAGACGAAATCAAAAATACGGAATGGTGACCGCCTGTATAGGTGGAGGTCAGGGTATAGCAGGGATTATCGAAAGATTAAATTGATCCGGACTCCCGTTGTTTCAGCGTCACAATATTTAGTCATATGAATTTATATAAAGACATTATTGTCTTTATAACACACTCCTTGGAGGATTGATAGTCAATGCTCAAGCTGGATTTTACGGTTTGTATAATGATATATGTTTCATTATTGGTTATGATGTATTAGGATAGAAAAAACGAACTATAAAAGTATTGGCTTGTTGTCTAAATAGCTAACTTTGGGCATTTTGTTAGAGAAATATGTAATTACTCAATAAAAGGTATATTAACCTGAAGGGGAGCTTTGGCGGATCATAATAATATTTAATTGGTCGATGGTATTTTTCAGAGAGAATCTATCGTTGAGATACTCCCAGAAGGATATATTCAACTTTCGGCAAGTTTTCTTTATTGACAAGAAGGTGTCTCTTGACATTTTGCCATTTTCGCTTCGGGTTCCCGAACTTATTTTTCTTCGTTTTGCTAATTCCCGTATATCTCTTTCGGAATCATTATTGTGTAGAGATGTTTCCGGTCTGGATAGCACGAGCATCAGTTCGTCTTTTTTCTTCTGGATGTCTTGTAGTACGATGTTGATGGATTCGTAATTATTTATTGGGTACAAAGTGCGTCAAAGGCTTGGTTTAACTGTTCTGCCATCAATTGGCAGGGAGATTTTTTATATCCACATAGTGAACGATAGAGCGACCAATAGTGCATTTCAACACTATTCAAATCACACAAAATAGTATTTATCTTATTATCACCGATTTTCAAAATGTAATGAGTGAGCGATATCAATGATGATTTGTATACATTTCGCTTAGAAAGTAATAATTTCTGAGCGATACCACTGATGGTCGCAGTTTGTAACTGCGATCCATTTATTAAAGAATTTGCAATTCGACTGCCTGATCTAGGAGTGTAAAAAAAGCCAAACAAATTTATCTGTCATGTGGCCTTTTGTAGGTTAAGAATTATAAATTCCTAATGTATGGCATCGCAGTTGCAAACTACGACGATCTGGGACCAAGTTGCAAACTTGCGCCAGCAAGGGTGAGCGAAATCTATACCATTTAGAGCATATTTAACTCAAGAGCTTGTTTCAGTGACCTAAATTTCAAGATTTTTGTTTAACTTATAACTGCGCATCCCGTAAATTTCAAGCATTTTTTAATTAAAACAGGTTGATTCAAATCCTAATTTCTCATATTTGCGGTTATTTATTACATAATTGGCAACTGACCTACTTTTATATAATCTATAAAACATCAAAATAGCTGTTGATTGCAGCAATAATCCCCATCTCCATGATATATGTGATCAAAATCGGCGGCAACATCATAGATAATCCGGACAATCTGAAAAGTTTTCTCGGCCATTTTGCGGCCATCAAGGGACACAAAGTACTGATACATGGCGGTGGAAAATTAGCCACCCAACTTGCCGAAAAACTTCATATTCCTCAGCAAATGGTGCACGGCAGACGAGTGACTGACAGTCAGACGCTGGATATCATCACGATGGTGTATGCCGGACTGATCAATAAAAACATTGTAGCGGATCTTTCAGCATTGGGATGCACTTCACTGGGTGTTTGCGGTGCAGATGCCGACCTGATTCTGGCTGAAAAACGTCCGGTCAAGGAGGTGGACTATGGTTATGTAGGTGATATAAAACATGTCAGGGACAAGACACTTTTCGAATGGTTGACACAAGGCATTTCACCGGTCATTTCCCCAGTCTCACATGATGGCCAGGGGCAACTGCTCAACACCAATGCTGATACAATCGCTTCAGTAGTAGCCACCGCCTTGAGTGCCTACGGTAGCGTAAGTCTGATCTATTGTTTTGAAAAAATGGGCGTCCTGCTGGATGTACATGATGATACTTCAGTGATACCCGCACTCAATGAAGAAAGCATAGAAAAACTAAGAAATGAAGGTCTCATACATTCCGGAATGCTGCCCAAACTTGACAATGCTATTCAAACGGTAAAGAACGGAGTGGAAAGTGTCATCATTGGCCATGCTAATGCCTTGCCGGATATTATTCTTGGCAAATCAGGTACTAAAATATCGCAACAATGAAAGAAATATCTGAGTTATACCCGATGGCCATTTCCTTGCTCAAAGACCTCATTTCCATTCCATCATTTAGTAGGGATGAAGACAAAACAGCGGACATCATACAGGAATTTTTAGTCGGACAAAATATTACTTGCCATCGTATTAAAAATAATGTTTTCGCATACAACGAGTCTTTTGATTCTGCAAAACCAACCATACTCCTCAACTCTCATCACGATACTGTAAAACCCAATCCGGGGTATACCAGAGATCCTTTTACGCCCATCACCGAAGATGGTAAATTGTATGGATTGGGAAGCAATGATGCTGGTGGTTGTCTGGTATCATTGTTGGCAACATTTTTGTACTATCATGACGCAAAAGGATTAAAATATAATATCTGTTTTGCAGCGACTGCCGAAGAGGAAGTGTCGGGAGCAAATGGTATGGAGGTTTTTATGAAAGAATCAGTGCTGTATCATCCGCTTGGACAACATATTGGTGATTTTGCTATCATCGGCGAACCTACCAAAATGCAGATGGCTGTTGCTGAAAAAGGATTGCTGGTTCTTGACTGTATTGCAAGAGGACAGGCTGGTCATGCCGCAAGAGAAGAAGGCATCAATGCTTTGTATTTGGCACTTGAAGATATAATCTGGATAAAAAATCATAGATTTGACAAGGTTTCCCCATTTTTAGGTCCGGTCAAGATGACAGTTACCAGCATTTTTACTGAAAACAAAGCTCATAATGTGGTGCCGGATACTTGCTCATTTATAGTAGATATACGCGTCAATGAGTTATACACTTTTGATGAGATTCTCGATATATTACATCAAAATCTGGCTTCCGAGATCAAGCCAAGAAGTAAAAGGCTGCGTTCAAGTATGATACCTGAAAACCATCCTATAACCATCGCCGGCACCAATATGGGTAAAACTATGTATGGGTCGCCTACTACTTCTGACAAGGCACTGGTGGGCATACCTGCCCTGAAGATCGGTCCCGGCGATTCGGCACGCAGTCATACTGCTGACGAATACATATATCTGAATGAAATAGAACAAGGAATTGCAGAATATATCACCTTACTGGAAAAAGTTTTAATATGAAAATCTGGCAAAAAAGAGATGGTCAAAACCCTGATGATATGGTTGACCGTTTTACAGTAGGAAAAGACAAGGAGTTTGATATCCTGCTTGCAGAATATGATATCCTGGGTTCTATTGCCCACTCAAAGATGCTGGCAAAAGTGGGATTACTCTCGGATACTGAATTGACAGACGTGCTGAGAGGATTGGAAGAAATATTGGGAGAAATAAGGTCTGGAAACTTTGTCATTGAAGATGGTGCTGAAGATGTCCACTCACAGGTAGAAGGTTTACTGACAAAAAAGATCGGTGATGCCGGTAAAAAAATACATAGCGGGCGATCCCGCAATGATCAGGTAGCCGTAGATATCAAGTTGTTTCTCCGTGCCAAAATCAAGGAAATATCCGGTGAAGTACAATCATTGTTTGACCTGTTGATCAATCAAAGTGAAAAGAATAAAGACAAAGGTTTGCCGGGATATACCCACCTTCAGCTGGCCATGCCATCGAGTTTTGGTCTATGGTTTGGAGCTTATGCTGAGAGTCTGGTAGATGATATGGAAATGATGGCCGGAACAATGAGGATCATCAATAAAAATCCTTTGGGATCGGGAGCTGGATTCGGGAGTACTTTCCCTCTGGACCGCAGGATGACTACCGAACTTCTGGGTTTTGATACCCTCAACTGGAACGCCATTAATGCACAGACAGGCCGTGGCAAAGGCGAAAGGGCCATGGCTTCAGCGATGTCTTTTATAGCATCTACGATGGCAAGATTGAGTATGGATTGTTGTCTGTATATGAATGAACATTTTGGATTTATATCTTTTCCGGAGCACCTGACGACAGGCAGTTCTATCATGCCTCACAAACGCAATCCGGATGTATTTGAACTCATACGTGGCAAGTGCAATCGTATCCAGGCACTGCCAAATGAACTAAATTTGTTGTGCACAAATCTTCCTTCGGGATATCATCGCGAAATGCAACTGACAAAAGAAATTCTGTTTCCAGCCATAGAAGATCTGATCTTTTGCCTGAAGATGGCACACCTTATGCTGTCAAATATTAAAATTAAGGAAGACATACTTTCTGATCCAAAATACCTGTATCTTTTTACTGTTGATGCTTTAAATGACCTCGTAGTTTCTGGTGTACCATTCCGTGATGCCTACAAAATTATAGGCAATCAGGTAGCTGACGGAACCTTCTCCTTTGACCCAAAAGATGCTACAAGACCATTGCATCCTCATGAAGGAAGTATTTACAGGCTTTGCAATGATGAAATCAAAGTGGAGATGGAAAAGGTGATGAGGAAGATGAATTGAAAACTTCTTAAAAGGAATAAAATTTAAGTTTATCTAAAATATTTTTACACTCATTTAAAATTAGTTCAAAAAACCAATTGATTTTTAACTTCGTTTTTGATCAGAACTCTATCTTTGACCAAAATTTTCAAAAACATGAGTTTGGTTGAAATGAAGGTGCCTACCATAGGCGAATCTATAACAGAAGTCACTTTATCACAATGGCTGAAAAAAGATGGTGAATATGTCAATGTAGACGAGCCCATCTGTGAGTTTGAATCCGATAAAGCCACACTGGAGTTTCCGGCTGAAGCTTCCGGCAAACTGATCTATGTTGCTAATGAAGGAGATGATCTTGCCATAGGCGCTTTGGTAGCCAGAGTTGATACTTCAGTAAGTGCCGGAGCACCAGGTCCAGCATCACCACCTGTTGCAGAGACCAAACCTGCTGAAGCTCCGGCAAAATCTGTACCTTCCTCAACTTATGCATTAGGACATCCATCTCCGGCAGCTGCTAAGATCCTTCGTGAAGGTGATGTCAATCCTTCTCAAGTATCCGGGACCGGAAAAGATGGTCGCATTACTAAAGAAGATGCTGCAAAAGCCATAGAAAATAAAGCCGCAGCTCCACTGGAAACAGCAACAAAATCTCAGCCTGTACCTATCAATATATCAATTCTGGGTAGCAGAAATGTACGATCTGAAAAGATGTCCAGAATGCGGAAAACCATAGCTGCCAGACTTGTTTCTGCAAAAAATAATACCGCTATGCTGACTACCTTCAATGAGGTAGATCTCACTGCTGTGAATGAACTTCGTAAAAAGTATCAGGACAAATTTGTAGCTAAGTACGGTATTAAATTGGGCTATATGTCCATCTTTGCCAAAGCCTGCTCAAGAGTACTGATGGATATGCCAGATGTGAATGCCATGATAGTAGAAAATGAGATCGTGTACCATGATTATGTGGATATTTCTGTGGCTATCTCTACTCCAACAGGTCTTGTAGTACCTCCGGTCTACAATGTGGAAAGCCTGGGATTTCACGAGATAGAATTCAAAATAAAGGAACTGGCAGAAAAAGCCCGTGATGGCAAACTCACTCTCGAAGAAATGAAAGGTGGTACATTTACCATTACCAACGGAGGTGTTTTTGGATCATTGGTCAGCACACCCATCATCAACGAGCCTCAATCCGCAATACTTGGAATGCATGCCATCAAAGAGCGTCCGGTAGCCATAGACGGTCAGGTAGTTATCAGGCCGATGATGTACCTTGCCTTGTCATACGATCATAGGATTATAGATGGTAGTACTTCAGTAACATTTCTTGTAAAAGTCAAAGAGTTGCTGGAAGATCCCATATCTCTGCTGATGGATATTTAGAATTTTATTAGAACTCACTCGTAAAATGGAACTCCACATCAGGATGATTTTCCTGAGCCATCTTGAGCGACCAGGCTGACTCTGCCAGAAATACAAGGTTACCATCGGTATCTTTGGCAAGATCTTTTTTCCTTCGTGTGACAAATTCTTTCATTGTCACAGGGTTTTCACAACTCACCCAACATGCTTTATATAGATTGACCGGTTCATAGTCGCAAGATGCGCCATATTCATTTTTAAGACGATACTGTATGACGTCAAACTGAAGTGCCCCTACAGTTCCTATTATTTTTCGGCCGTTGTCTTCTTTGGTAAATAATTGGGCAACACCTTCGTCCATCAGCTGATCCAGCCCTTTGTTGAGCTGTTTGGTCTTCATAGGATCAGTATTGTTGACAAATCTGAATTGTTCGGGTGAGAAACTGGGAATACCCTTGAAATGCAGGATTTCTCCTTGAGTAAGGGAGTCTCCTATCTTAAAATTGCCAGAATCGTAAAGACCTATAATATCTCCCGGGAAGGCTTCATCAATGACAGACTTCTTGGAAGCCATAAAAGCCGTAGGATTGGCAAATTTCATATTTTTTTCCTGACGTACATGATAGTAATTGGTATTCCTTTCAAAAGTACCTGAACAAATTCTGAGGAAGGCAATTCTATCTCTGTGTTTTGGGTCCATGTTGGCATGTATTTTGAAAACAAAGCCGCTGAATTTTTCTTCTTCAGGATGAACTGACCGTTCTTCAGTCTCTCTCGCAAGTGGATTAGGCGCTATGTCCACAAAACAGTCCAACAATTCCCGCACCCCAAAATTATTAACAGCACTACCGAAAAATACAGGACAAAGATCTCCCTTAAGATAAACGTCTCTATTAAATTCCGGATACACAGAGACCAAGGTGTGAATATCTTCTCTTAATGCATTCGCGGCGTTTTTACCCACTTTATTTTCAAGCAATGGATCTTCCAGGTTGTTGATTTTGAAGATGTCCTCTTCTTCCTGTTTGCCGTGTGGGCTGAAAAGGATGAGATTTTTTTCATACAGACTATATACCCCTCTAAAAAGCTGCCCCATACCTACAGGCCAACTAAGTGGAGTCACTTTGAGTCCCAGTTTGATTTCAATCTCGTCGAGCAGGTCAAAACCGTCTTTTCCTTCCCGATCCAGCTTGTTGACAAAAACGATGATAGGTGTATTGCGCATACGACATACCTCAACGAGCTTTTCTGTCTGGGTTTCCACACCTTTGGCCACGTCGATGACTACTATGACACTATCCACAGCCGTCAGTGTTCTGTAAGTGTCTTCCGCAAAGTCCTTGTGTCCTGGAGTATCAAGGATATTGATTTGTTTGTCCCGATATTCGAATGCCATCACGGACGTAGCTACGGAGATACCCCTTTGCTTCTCGATCTCCATAAAGTCAGACGTGGTACTTTTTTTGATTTTATTGGATTTGACCGCGCCGGCTTCCTGAATGGCTCCACCGAAAAGCAGTAGTTTTTCAGTCAATGTCGTCTTACCGGCATCAGGATGGGCGATGATTCCGAAGGTTTTCCTTTTATTAATTTCTTCAATTCTACTCATATGATGGTTGCATTTGCTTTGCAAAGCCCGCAAAAGTACAAAATAAGCGCGTTGGCTTAAAATTTCAGTTAATTAAAATCCATATTTGTCATTATAGACGGCCTAAATGTAATATCAGCTTTGAAAGGAAAACCCAAAGCATCACCGCGCGAGACGTTTTACTTCTGTTATGGTAAAAAAAAATTACAGACAATAAGGAATCAAGGCTGGAAGATGTATTTTCCTGACTTTACAATTATATATCTTAAAAATTACAGCCTTTTTATCACACTTCTGGACCAACCACAGGGAAAAGATGGAATGCCAGGGAACCCAAAATCCATAAAAATGGAAAACCCCGAGTTGTATGATTTGAAAAATGACATCGGTGACCAACACAACATAGCTGATCAGCATCCCGATATTGTCCAAAAAATACATCAATTGGCGGATGAAATCCGTAAAAAACTCGGTGACAAACTCACCATTGTGGAAGGAAACTAAAATCGTTTGCCTTTTAACAACTAAGGCATATCTGATTGGATCGAATCAAAAATTTACCAACCTATGCCATAATCCTCACCATGATTGCTCGATCCACCCCAAAAACTGCCATGTTCCCAGTCAAAATAGATGGCGTTGACAGGGCCGCTTGTTCTGGGTTGATAATCGATGTTATACCCCATTCTTCTCAACTCTTGTCTTGTCCATTGAGGCATTTCATCATTTAATGTCAGCGCTCCGGCTCTTTTTTCGTGTTTGCCAAATGAAGAGTACATCTGATATGTCTTGAAACAAGGTGCTTCGCAAGCTTCCTGTACTGTCATGCCAAATTCTACCATATTGAGAAAAAACTGTATCAATAGCTGATCCTGTTCGTCACCAGCCTGCTTAGCAAATGCCAGATAGGGTTTGCCATCTTTCATGGCAAGGCTTGGCGTAAGGGTCACCCTGGGTCGTTTGCCGGGCTGAAGTACATTGTAAGGTCCATCTTTTTCGTTGAGTACAAAAGATTGCATCCTCTGAGAAAGTCCTAGTCCTGTATTTCCGGCTATAAATGCTGGCACCCAGCCACCACTCGGGGTGAATGATACTACCCAGCCTTCCTTATCTGCTGCTACAACGGAAGTAGTTCCTGATTGAAACTCTTCCAGAAATTTTTGATCCACAGATCCGGAGGCTGCAACGGTATCTTTTTTTGAAGGAAGGTATTTGCTGAAAGGATTGACTTTTCCTTCAAATTTGTATGGATCGCCGGGAACAGCATCAGCATCATTTTTGTGCCAGTTGATATTTTTTATCCTGTCCATGGCATATTCTTTTGAAAGCAGCGTTTCCATAGGTTCTTTTGGTTCAAAATCCGGATCACCGTAGTAAAAGTCCCTGTCTGCAAATGAAAGATTCATCGTTTGATAAAGCGTGTGGATGTATCTTGAAGTATTGTACCCCATGGATTTCAAGTCAAAATTTTCGAGCATATTGAGGGTTTGAAGCATGACCGGTCCCTGTGTCCACTGCTGAAGTTTATAGACTTCTATTCCTTTGTATGTCGTCATCATTGGCTCTTCGATTTTTACTTTCCAGTTGGACAGATCAGATACGGTGATGATGCCACCTTGTTCTTGAGTGCCACGTGCTATTTCAGCAGCGATATCCCCTTTGTAAAATCTGTCATTGGCGGCCATGATGGCTTCTTTTCTGGATTTTCCTTTGCGGAGTGCTTCTGCTTCAGTTTCTACAAGTTTTGTTAAGGTGGCCAGCAAGTCCTTTTGTGCAAATATCTCGCCACCGACGGGAGCTTCTCTTTTGGCACCTGGATGGGTTAAAAATACCTTGGATGAATAAGGCCATTTTTTGATTTCGTTTTTACCCCTTTCTATGGCATTGGCGGTTTGGGCTTCGATAGGATATCCTACCGCCAGTTGCATGGCCGGTGCCAGCACATCTTTCAGGCTCATAGTCCCATACTCTGCAAGTACAGTCATCAATCCTCCAGGAATGCCGGGTGTAACAGCCGCAAGCGGCCCAAACTCCGGTGGAAATCTGTCATATCCCTTGGATTTATAAAATTCGACAGTAGCAGCTGCAGGAGCAACACCCAATCCATTGATAGCTATGACTTTTTTGGTTTTGGGATGATAGATCAGACCTTGCAATTCTCCGCCCCAACTGAGCACGTCCCACATGGTACACGTAGCTGCCAGCATCGCGCATGATGCATCTACAGCATTGCCGCCTTTTGAAAAAATCATGGCACCCGCCGTCGCGGCAAGAGGTTTTCCGGTGATAGCCATCCAGTGTTTTCCGTGCAGGGGCGGTTTTTGGGTTTGTACTGGAAAATTATTGAAAGATTGACCAAATAAAAAGCCGTGTAAGCAGCTAAAAGCTACAATGATGAGAAACCTTTTCATAAATGGTGATTTAGTATTGTAAAGGTATATATTAATCTTGATTTCATAGATAATAATTATTAATACTCTTCAACATCCAATTATAGGATTTTTTTAAAATTTTATATTCTTCACCAGACTTTAAAAACTCATTCAAATCTTCAAACCATTCAATAACTAAGTCTCTGCTAATTCTTGTTTTTGTAGTAGATAAAATGCATGATAACTGCTCCATTTATACCCATCATAATGATCTGTATAAAAATGGTGGATTGGATTGTGATGGATATACCATAAAACCATTTTTTTCTCATGTAGAGTATGTTTAACTTTTATGTTTGAGCGAAAGCGAGGAAATTTAATTTTAGACAAGATGACTGAATGGTCTCGTCTGTGACGAGAATTGAGTAAAATACTTTACTCAATAAAGAAGGAACTGCGAGCAGCTGCTCGCAGCGAATACTGAATATAGCCGGAAGTTCAAGCGTAGCTTGACGCGGTACGGCGAAAAATATAACGCAGGCTAAAACAAAATTTGCCACTTGGAGCCAAATGATAAAAGTTTAAACATACTCTAAGAATATCAGGTATATTTTTCCTTCTGAATCCTTTTTGAAGAAGACTTCCTGTTCTTTGTTGCTGTTTATTAATGGCTTTTGCATAACCTAGCATAAGCCGCCTTAAACGATCAGACAAAAACCAGGATGAAAGTTGATCTAAAAAATCAGATGATACGAGGTTATTCGGTTGATAATCAGGATTGGATTGTCTATCTCCATACGGCCTATCTTTAAATATTAATGCACTATATATCTTGTATTTCTTTGTTCATTTCTTTTATACCTTTTATTGAGTACTTACGAATCACAAATGATTAAGGCGAGTTTTTTCTGTTTAGCAAATTTTTTAAAATTTTGGCGTTAAGAAAATGAAAAGTCTTGTCCGCCGCGACGGATGTTTCTTTTGTATTAAGACAAAAGAAAAAGAAGTAAAACCAATGTAACTACAAATAAAATTTCAACTAAAGTAAAATATGGAAATGAGACTTAAATATAACACATCCGAAACATCAATTAGCAATATACAAATAAACAATAAAAATATTTATCTTTACAACCAAAAAAAATGCAACGTTTTTGCCTCGCCTTAGATCTCATGGATGATCCTCAACTCATTGCCGAATATGAGCGATATCATGAACGGATACCAGAAGCCATAGATAAAAGTATCAGGGACTCAGGCATCGCCAATCTTGAAATTTATCGCATCGGTAGCCGGCTCTTTATGATTCTCGAAGCCAATGATGATTTTACCTTTGAGAAAAAAGGCAGGATGGATGCTGACAATCCGGATGTACAGGCTTGGGAGACGCTCATGTGGAAATTCCAAAAACCATTAAAAGAAGCCAAAGAAGGCGAAAAATGGATTTTTATGAATAGAATTTTTCAGCTTTAATTCTCCTTTATACTATATCATTGATGACAAAAAAAAATTATTTACTTATTTTACTCTGGACTTCAGTTTTTCTGACCAACAACAGCCTTTTTGCACAAAATAAGCCAAATATTCTAATACTTTTTACTGACGATCACAGCTACAATACCATTGGTGCATTAGGCAACAAAACCATTAAAACACCAAATATAGACAGGTTGGTCAAAGAAGGTACTGCTTTTACCAGAGCAAGTTGTCTGGGTGGCAAACATGGTGCATTGTGTGTAGTAAGTCGTGCAGGTATCATGACAGGTCTTTATTTAAATAGTCTCAAGGGAGGTGCAGATATGATTTCGGCTGAAATCACCATGATGCCTGAGCATCTTAAAGCCCATGGATATCAAACATTTGCCACAGGCAAGTGGCACAATGACAAAGAATCATTTATCAGATCATTTGAAGCTGGTGACAATATCTTTTTTGGAGGAATGAATTTTCCTAAAGATGGAGGTCACGAAAATACCTTAATGTATCATTTTGATCCAAACGGTCAATATCTCAAAACTGAACAGTTCAAGGCGGAAAAATATTCCAGCACCATGTTTGCCGATGCAGCAATAGCCTATTTGAACAAAAACAAGGATGCTCAACAACCCTTTTTTGCTTATGTAGCTTTTACTTCTCCTCATGACCCTCGCACGCCACCGCCACCTTTTGACAAGATGTATGATGCTGATAAAATTCCGCTACCAAAAAACTTTTTGCCAAAACATCCTTTTGACAATGGCGAAATGGAAGTTCGGGATGAAAAATTATTGCCAGTGCCACGGACGGCTGAAATCATAAAAAATGAAATTGCCTTGTATTATGGTATGATCAGTGAGGTGGATGCTCAAATCGGACGTATCCTGGATGCTTTGAAAACCAATGGCCTGGATAAAAATACTTTGGTTATTTTTGCCGGAGATAACGGGCTGGCAGTCGGTCAGCATGGGTTGATCGGTAAACAAAGTGTGTATGATCATAGTATGAGGGTGCCTTTAATCTTAAAAGGTCCAAAAATTCCACAAAATCAAAAAAACCAGGCTTTGGCCTCCCTTTCAGATATATTTCCTACGGTTTGCAGCTATCTGAACCTAAAAAAACCTGTTTCCAGCGAAGGTAAAAACCTAATGGAAGCCGTAGCAAATCCAAATAAAGTCTTCAGAGAGAATATTTATTACAAATACAGGGATATTCAGCTGGCCGTACGCACCAATGATAATTGGAAGTTGATCAAATATAGTGTGGATGGTGCAGAACACACCCAATTATTTAATCTCAATCAGGATCAGTATGAAACAAATAATTTAGCAGGAAAACCGCAGTTTCAAAAAAAGGAAATCGAATTGACAGATATTTTAAAAAAGGAAATGATTTTTTACAGGGATGAACTGGATATTGATAAACCTGATTGGGGTAGAAAGAAGAGCAAATAAATTTGAATATTTTAGATAATTGTTTTTAAAATTTACAAAAATTATGAATCCACCATACAATACAAACTACCCGGGCATAGACGACCTCAGAAAACGAGCGAAGGCACGCATCCCTCGTTTTGCATTCGAATATCTCGACGGAGGCTGCAATGAGGATGTCAATCTTCACAAAAACACTTCAGAACTAAGAGAAGTGGAACTTAAGCCACATTACCTCAGTCCGCATACTGAATCAAACTTAAAAACTGATCTCTTTGGTGTGACATATGATGCCCCCTTTGGCATTGCACCTGTAGGGCTTCAGGGATTGATGTGGCCCAATGCTGCGGAAATCCTTGCAAAAGCGGCTTTCAAACATAATATTCCCTTTGTACTGAGTACAGTGACCACTTCAAGCATCGAACGTATAGGAGAAATCACAGAAGGCAAGTTTTGGTTTCAACTCTATCATCCTGCTGATAACAGTTTACGAGATGATATACTGAAAAGAGCCTCAGAAGCAGGCTGTAAAACGCTATGTGTACTATGTGATGTGCCTACTTTTGGCTTCAGACCAAGAGATATTCGCAATGGCCTGGCGATGCCTCCCAGAATGACTCTGGCCAATATGTTGCAGGTAATGGGTCGTCCCAACTGGGCCATCAATACGATCATACACGGACAACCCGAATTTGCCATAATGAAAAAATACATGCCTAAGGGTCTGAACATGGCCCAACTCGGAGCATACATGAATGCTACTTTTTCAGGACGTGTCAATGAAGAAAAAATCGCCCCCATCAGAGATATGTGGAAAGGCAATCTTGTACTCAAAGGTGTGGCCAGCGAGCAGGATACAGAGATGGCTATACGATTGGGCTTTGACGGAATCATTGTCTCCAATCACGGAGGAAGACAACTGGATGCCGGTCAATCTTCTATTAAATCATTGTCCCCAATTGTGGACAAGTTCAAGGATAAACTATCCATCATGATGGACAGCGGATTGCGTTCAGGACCTGATATAGCACGTACTCTGGCTTGCGGTGCAGATTTTACATTCCTTGGCAGAACCTTTATGTATGCTGTATCAGCACTGGGTACTGAAGGTGGTGACCATATGATCAATATTCTAAAAACGCAACTAAAACAAGTGATGGAACAGGTCTGCAGTGCTGAAGTGTTTGATCTTCCCAATCACCTCATCAAAAAATAACGAGTATGTCAGAAAAGAAAACAATAGCACACCTCCACCCTGATGATAATGTTCTGGTAGCATTGAAGGATCTGCCAAAGGGAACAACCATTACACACAATGGAAACCTTTTGGTTTTAGCTCAGGATATCGAAGCAAAACATAAATTTTCTATAAAGTCACTTAATATCGGCGACGATGTTATTATGTATGGCGTACTTGTTGGGAAAGCCATCCAGCCCATTGCTCAGGGTGAGTGGATATCTACATCCAATTTAAAGCATGATGCTGAGCCTTATAGTATATCAAACCGTGGTCAAAAGACAGATTGGATACAACCGGATATCACCAAATGGAAAAATAGAACATTCAACGGATATCATCGCAGTGATGGAAAAGTAGGAACCCGAAATTTTTGGCTGGTCATTCCCCTCGTCTTTTGCGAAAACCGCAACATCATGATGCTGAAAGATGCTTTCGAAAGAGAGTTGGGATTTGCGCAACCTGAAAAGTATCGTCTTCAGGTCAGACAATTGCTCGACCTGCATAAAAATGGAAAAAGCACAGAAATTGACCATCTTACATTTGACGAAGACCAAAACAAACCAACAGTCAGAAACCCTATTTTTCCCAATGTGGATGGAATAAAGTTTCTGACCCACGAAATGGGTTGTGGCGGTACCAATGAGGACTGTCAGTTGTTGGCCGAAGTTTTTGCAGGAATGTGTATCAATCCCAATGTAGCAGGTATAACCGTCCTGAGTCTCGGTTGTCAAAAAACCCAAATCGAAGATCTCCAGGCAGCAATTAAAGACAGAAGCAGTCACTTTGAAAAACCGTTACTGTACTTTAATCAGCAAACTTATGGGACAGAGCATGCTCTCATGAGTGCTGCCATAAGGGATACATTCAAAGGCCTCATAGAAATCAATAACATCGAACGCAAACCAGCACCACTTTCTAAAATCAATCTCGGTTTAAAATGTGGCGGATCTGATGGATTTTCAGGCATTTCTGCCAACCCGGCTCTTGGTAATGCATCAGACATTTTGGTGGCTCTGGGTGGTACGACATTACTCGCTGAGTTTCCTGAGCTATGTGGTGTGGAGCAGGATCTTATCAATCGGTGTGAGAAGGCAGAAGATGCTGAAAAGTTTATCTACCTCATGGATACATATAACGATGAAGCAAAATCACAGGGCTCAGGCTTTGACATGAATCCATCAAAAGGTAATATAAAGGACGGCCTAATCACCGATGCCATCAAATCAGCAGGAGCTGCAAAAAAAGGAGGAAATGCCTCGGTGGCCGGGGTATTGCGGTATACTGAGTTGCCAAAAAACGGAGGTTTACATTTGCTCTGTACTCCTGGAAATGATGTCCTTGCCACTACAGGTATGGCTGTATCAGGTGCCAATCTGATTGTGTTTACTACAGGACTCGGAACTCCAACAGGAAATGCCATCACACCGACAGCTAAGGTTTCTACCAATACCCGTCTGGCTGGAAAAATGCCGGACATCATTGATTTTGATTCAGGTAGTATTATCTCCGGTGAGGAAACAATTGCCGAAAATGGAGAAGCCATGCTGGAATATCTCATAGGTTTGGCCTCAGGTGATTATCTCACAAAGGCAGAATTATTGGGCCAGGATGATTTTATACCGTGGAGGAAAGGAGTGAATTTATAGGTAGAATTTAATCGTAAAGTTTTTGAAAAAATTAGAAATATAAAAATGATGTTTAGTCTGAAAGATAAGGTGGCAGTAATCACAGGAGGTGGCAGTGGTATAGGTCAGGCCATCGCTGTCTTATTTGCAAAGCAAGGAGCAAGGGTTCATATTCTCGATTTATCTGCTGAGTCAGGTGCTGAGACAAAAAAACAAATAGAAAATGCAGGAGGTCAGTGTACCATCCAAACATGTAATGTCGCTGATCAAAAAGCCGTGCTGTCTGTATTTGAAAAAATAGGAAGAACTGACATTTTGGTTAATAATGCCGGGATTGCTCATGTAGGCACAGTCGAAAGCACCTCAGAAGATGATTTTGACAGGATAATGAATGTCAATGTCAAAGGTGTGTACAACTGTCTGAAAGCATCCATACCACATATGAAAACACATGGCGGTGGCGTCATCCTCAATATGTCCAGCATAGGTGCTTTGGTGGGCTTATCAGACAGGTTTGCATATTCAATGTCCAAAGGCGCAGTATCAGCAATGACTTTATCCACAGCCAAAGACTATATCAAGGACAACATCAGATGCAACTCCATATCACCGGCAAGGGTATATACTCCTTTTGTCGAAGGATTCTTAAACAAAAATTACCCCGACAACAAAGCAGAAATGTATGACAAACTTGCAAAATCACAACCCATCGGGCGCATGGGTACACCGGAAGAGGTAGCTCATCTCGCTCTGTATCTTTGCAGTGACGAAGCCGGATTTATCACCGGATGTGATTATCCTATCGATGGTGGTTTTGTGAAATTGAATACTTAAAAAATCTAAGAAAGAAAAATAATAAAAAAAATATCTGAATAATGAAACTCTTCAAATTTATACAAAACGGCAAAACTCATTGTGGTGTTGAAATCAACCACCTGAAATATGATGTATCTGCCCATTTCAATGATTACGACGAAATGTTTTTTGAATCCAATGGGTTCGAGAAATTGAAAGAACTTGTGCACAAGGGTCATTTAACTGTTATGTCAGCTGATGATTTAACGTATGCCGCACCCATAGCCCGTCCATCAAAGATCGTCTGCATCGGACTGAACTATGCCAAACATGCTACAGAATCAGGAATGGTTGTACCACCTGAACCGGTAATATTTTTTAAGTCGACTACAGCAATGTGTGGTCCATATGATGATGTGATCATACCCCGCGGCTCAGAAAAAACAGACTGGGAAGTAGAACTGGCGGTGGTTATAGGCAAAAAAGCAAGCTATATCGATGAAGATGAAGCCATGGATTATGTGGCAGGATATGCCTTACATAATGATTACTCTGAGCGGGCCTTTCAACTGGAACGTTCCGGTCAGTGGGTCAAAGGCAAAAGCAATGACACTTTTGCTCCTTTTGGACCATACCTTGTGACAAAAGATGAAATACCTGATCCTCACAATATACGTCTTTGGCTGTCTGTCAATGGCGAAATGGTGCAGGACTCCAATACAGACGATATGGTATATAAAATTCCTTTTGTGGTCGCATATCTAAGCCAGTTTATGACATTGCTTCCCGGAGATGTGATTTCTACAGGTACGCCATTCGGAGTTGGATTGGGTTTGAACCCGCCACGATATCTGAAAGCAGGTGATATTGTGGAACTTGGTATCGATGGATTGGGAACTCAAAGACAAGTGGCAAAAAACTGGGTTAAACAATGATGATAGACGCACATCAACATTTTTGGCAGTTTGACCCTGTAAGGGATTCATGGATATCTGAAAAGTCAATGTCAATAATAAGGCATGATTTTCTGCCTGAAGACTTGTGGCCGGTACTCAAAGAAAACGGGTTGGATGGGTGTATCGCAGTTCAGGCTGATCAATCTGAAAAAGAAACGGCGTTTTTGTTGGATCTGGCTGAAAAAAATGACTTTATACAAGGTGTGGTGGGATGGATAGATATAAAATCACAAAAACTGCCTGAAAGACTGGAATACTTCGGTCAATACCGGAAACTGAAAGGCTTCCGGCACATTTTACAGGGTGAAAAACCTGAATTTATGCTCGATCCCACATTTATAAATGGAATTCGTACATTGGGTAGAAAAGGTTATACCTATGACATCCTTGTTTTTCCAAAACATCTCCAAGCCGTCAGATCTTTTTTACAACAAATGGAAAATCAACTTTTTGTGATTGATCACTTGGCCAAACCATATATCAAAAAAGGCCTGATCAAATCATGGGAACGCGATATAAAGGTGTTAGCCCGACAAAAAAATGTATATTGCAAAATATCCGGTCTGGTCACAGAAGCGGACTGGAAATACTGGAAAGAAAGCGATATCATACCTTATCTTGATGTAGTATTTGAAGCTTTTGGTGTAGAAAGGTTGATGTATGGCTCAGATTGGCCTGTATGTTTGTTGGCGGCAGAGTATGAAAAGCAAATGAGTATTTTGAAAAACTATATTTCAAAGAATGCTCCGAAAGCAGAAGCAAAAATTTTCGGAGAAAATGCTGTAAGATTTTATAATTTGTAAAATAAAAAATTGTGGATTTAAATCTAAAAAACAAAGTCATCATCGTCACAGGAGGTGCAAAAGGTATAGGTGAAGGTATCGCTGAAATATTGGCGGCTGAAGGAGCGATTGTGGTCATCGTAGGGCGCAACGAAGCAGATAATGCAGCCGTAGTTGACAAAATAAAAGCCCATCATGGAGATGCCTTTGCTGTCTCTGCTGAACTTACCATACCGGAAGAATGTGCAAATGCCGTCTCCACAGTAGTACAAAAATATGGACGCATCGATGGTCTTGTCAACAATGCAGGAGTCAATGACGGAGTTGGTCTGGAAAATGGCACTTACGAAACATTTATGTCTTCCTTGCACAAAAATCTGGTCCATTACTTCCTTATGGCACATCATGCTTTACCATATCTGAAAACATCAAAAGGGGCTATCGTCAATATCGGGTCCAAAACAGCAGAAACCGGACAAGGTGGCACATCCGCATATGCTGCATCCAATGGTGGCCGCAATGCCCTCACCCGCGAATGGGCAGTAGAACTGCTAAAGTATGGGATACGTGTCAATGCTGTCATTGTAGCTGAGTGTTATACGCCTCTATACAATAAATGGATTAAAACACTACCACATCCGGAAGAAACATTAGCCAATATCACATCAAAAATTCCACTCGAAAAACGTATGACAACTGCTGAAGAAATTGCCAACATGGTGGCTTTTTTGCTTTCAGACAAGTCCAGCCATACTACAGGCCAATTGATTCATGTAGATGGAGGATATGTACATTTGGATAGATCGCTTATATAAGCCATGAGTTAAACCTAAAGATCTATAATGAGTTCCGACATGATCAAAAGTACAACCTGCCTGCTTTTGGATTTTTGGGTTCAAGATGACAAAAGCAAAAATATGAAGTTTAAATATATAAAAAATTTTAAATAGTATAATAATCGTGTAATAATCAAAACAGACCTGTAGGAAACGTTTTCTTACAGGTCTGTTAATTTTCTTATTTTAAAAAACTCCATTATATTGTTTCTAACAGCACGGGTTTATTTTTTAATATAGTCCCGTCAGGGACAAAATATGGGCAATAGTCAAAGCATACAAAATGATAGCTTTTAAAATTTACCGTTCAATTTAACATTGTCCTACTTTTCTCCGGGAGAATAACCTTTTAATCCACGCATGAACAAGTCTTCTCTGTAAAACAACACATCTTTGAACAAACCTTTTCTATACATCTCGCCCTGATCAAAAAAATGAAGTGATTTTTCATCACCGCTATTGCCACCTGCCAGCAAAGATTTGGCTTTTATGGTTGGCCCGAATTCGACTGCACAAACAAAGCTGTTGCCATTAACACCGTATCTCTTTTTGGTACCGGAAAATGTTCGGCTATTGTAAGAAGGAAGCATACCCCATAAAGATGATACATATCCTACAGGAAATGAAGGTTTGCTGTCGTCAAATTTGTGCTCTATCTCGGTAGAAATCCGCTGAAACCGATTGATCTCACCCCAAGGAGTCTGCCATCGGCCAAATCTGGATTGAAGGTCATATACCGTTACCAATAATGGCTTGAGCAATGTCTGTGGGTCTGCAACGGATGCAAAATGTGTCACTTTGTCTACCTGATCGGCATTTTCTTTACCCGGAACTTTTGTATTCAGGATATCAGACCATATCTTTTGTCCCCATTCTATCGCAAGGGAAGTAGCTATGGAGTTTTCTCCACTTCTATAGTCCCATCTTTTCAGGACTTCCACCGGGCCGGCAAGCAAAGCAAAGAGTGAATCCTCATAAGGCACCTTTTCAAATGCCTTCACCAATGCTGGTACCAACACTTCAAATGCAGCCAGTCTTCTGTCATAGCCGGCTTTGATGACCTTGTCGATGTTGTATTTTTTTTCTTCCTGAAGGACTCTCACTGCGTTTATTCCCCGAAAGTTTTCACCATCGGGAGCCATATAGGCAGGAAAGTTTTGCCTTTTGGGGCTTTGATCTCCGGCGACTGTATAGGGCGTGGCATTGCAGTTTTGAAGCCACCCATTTGGAGGATTGATACTGCGAACTATCTCTCCCATCTCATGGTAACCTTTCCACTCAGTAGCAGAAATACTGCCATCGACAGGCTGGGACCAGTCCAACTTTGGATCACGTCTTGGTATCCTGTTGCCGTGCCAATAGACGATGTTTCCTTTGTTATCTGCATACACGGTATTGTTGGATATATTGCCTTTGAGATCCATAGTTTTTTTAAAATCATCCAGACCCAGGGCCTTTGTCCTTAGCCAGGATTGCATCAGTCCGTTCACGATGCGATTGTCAGATTTTACCGATATCCACAGGCCGTTTCTTTTGGCCATGATCGGGCCGTGATGTGTATGCAGTGATTGAATTTTTATGGTATCATGCCGGTTTGCAGTTTTTGACAGGATGGTAATGGGTTTTGTTGTTACAGGTTTTTCTTTGCCATCATATAGATATACCCATTTGTCTTTTTTGAGGCTTACTTTTTCGATATAGGTATCGGCGACATCCACTGCGCTGCTGGTATGCATCCATCCGCAATGCTGATTGAAGCCCTGATAGATAAAAAACTGTCCCCAGGTCACAGCACCATACACATTTAAACCTTCCTCACTGACCATATGTACTTCAGGTCTGAAATAAAAAGTAACGTGAGGATTGATATACAAAATGGCATTGCCGGATTCTGTCACCGAAGGAGCAAAGGCAAAACCATTGGATCCTGTCAGGATTTCATCTTCAAAACCTGTTTTGACTGTTTTGTATTCCTGAGATTGGGAAAGCGAAGGTTGCTGTGAATAAAAAGCTTTGAGCTCTTTCACTTCAATATCGGCTACATTGATAGCTCCGATACTGCCGTCCGTCCATAACATCGGATACCAGGGTTCAAATTTTGTCAGTATGGCCGGTTTCACCTGTGGGTTTTTGTACAAGTAAAAATTGATACCGTCCGCAAATGCATTGCACAACTTTTTCAACCATTCAGGAGCTTTCTGATAGTCTTTTTTGGCATCTTCGGCATCGATGATGAGTCGAATCAGCAGGTCATCGTATATTTCTTCAGCACCTTTTACCTCAGCAAGTCTTCCGAGTTTTTCGATGTAATTCATTTCCACACGCTTGAAGTCGTCCTCGCACTGCGCATACATGAGGCCAAAAACGGCATCAGCGTCCGTATTGCCATAAATATGAGGTACACCATAATTGTCACGGATGATGGAAACTTGTTTGGCCTGTTGTTCCCATCGGGTGATGACTTCTTTTACTGGGGACTGAGATAAAAGATATAGTGGAAGGAAAATAAAAGCAATCAGTGGTTTCATGGATTTTTATTTTTGCACACTTAATATGTTTAAGCTCTGTTTTTCACTATCTTTTCGTGATCATCATAAAAGATCATGGATTTCATTTGGAGAGGCCCAAAAATATTCTTTTGAGTAAACTGTGCAAAAGTCATTCCCGATACTCTTGCCACAGCCTCTGCAAGCAAAGTGAAACCGGTAATACAGTACACAAACTCTTCTCCCGGACTAAAGTTAAGTTCTTTTTTGAGTTTTAATAAATATTTGTGTTTTTGTCCGGGACCTATCTCTCCATAGATGGTTGTACCCATTTTGATTTCATCTTTATACTCCTGAGCATTTGAGGGAAATAATTTGATAAAGAAAAAAAGGATGAATGATAGTACATATCGATAAGGTATCATAAGGTTAGGTTTTTAAAAAAAGAAGAAATTATGTAAATATAATACAGTATTCAACACTTAATAAAAAATGACTTAAACTTATACCTAAATATCTAAAATGAAATTCGTAGTGAGAGCTTCAAATACAATTAAATTAGCACTTTTAGCGACAAATCATACTGTGTGCAGCTTTCGCTGTAGTCACTTCTATGGTGCATGACTGAACGGTTCGACAGCAAAATTGAGAAGTAGCTCAATTTAGTGAAGGAACCGTCAGCACACCTGACGGCATGGTCATGTTGTTTCATAGGTCAGAATATAGTATTTGGAGGTCGTAATTGATTATCATTTTAGATTTTTAGGTTATAATTGAAACCCTGCTATTTTATCTTCTTGGCATCCATTTTTCGACCACCTTGCATCAAAATCAGCTTTTCCATCTTCCCTGTGGCATCTTTAACAAATCCCAATTGTGCATCCATCACTTTTACAAAAATTTCGTCTCGGTCTCAGCAAATATTTAGATTTTACTCTGACCTGTGGTTTGGGTGATCAATTGGTTTTTTTCTCTCGTAACGGTAAGGATGAATTCGGGTTGAGTAAATTTAGATAAAAAAAAAAAAAAATATCACATCAAATTTCTTTTGTAACTTTTCTGTAACTTCAGGATCTTACATTTGCAGTATTAAATAACAAAAATAAAAAAAGAATCATGGAAGTGAACACTAATAATCCGGTTGAACAAATGACTGTAGATGCTAAAAAAGTAGTGGAAACAGTTAAAAAACCTGTAGTAAAAGCTACATCAAAAGTAGTCACAAAAGTACAGGGAATAGCTACTGCCAAAAAAGAAACAGTAAAAAAAGTAGTTAATAAAACTGCAAAAAAACCTGTTTCCGTTGTAGACAAAGCTAAAAAAGAAGTTCAGAAAGCTGTCGATATCGTTACTGACAAAATCGAAGACGTAACAGATATCCCTACCCTCAACAAAGTGATTAAAACAGGTAAATTGACTTCAAAAATTTTAATGAAAGCAGGTGAAACTTTACTTGACAATTCACTGAAAACATCTAAATCTATTGCAGGAGTTTACAGCAAAGCTGGCAAAAAAGTATTGAACATTGGTAAAGAGCTTTTTCAGGAAACAAACAAAATCATGACTGAAAATCAAAAAGTGATGAAAACAGCTTCTGTTAAGGCCATAAAGGAAACCAAAAAGACCATCAAAGAAAGTCATCTGATTGATTTTGCTTTCAGTAAAAACTAATGAAATCTAAACCTTTGTTCAGGCTTTTTCAAATCTGTAATGTTACGGAGTAAAAGTTTGAGAAAAAAAGGATGTATTCATTTCATTAGAACTTATTCCTAATGCCAATGAGGTGGTTTATTACAACTACTCTTTAAAAAAAGTACAAAACCTCTTAGTGCAGGTTTTGTACTTTTATCATTTATTCAATCAACATTTAAGCGACATGATCAAATCCAGCCACAACATAGAACTCTATACTAAAGACTACCTCGTCAAAAATGCAAAAGCAAACCTTCTTATAGTACACGGACTTCATGAACACTGTGAAAGATATCACCATGTTGCAAAGAGTCTCAATGACATCGGGGTTAATGTTTTTACCTTTGATTTGCGCGGTCATGGCAGATCAGGTGGACCAAAAAATATCATCAAGGATATAGACGAGTACAGACAGGATGTTGAAAATGTGTACAGAAGCATCCCTAAGGATAAACCATTTTTTATCTTAGGTCACAGTATGGGTGGACTAATCGTTTTCCATTTTCTGATGTTTCAGGAAAGAACAGATATTGCAGGAGTAATATTTTCAGGTTCTGCTCTTGAAGTTGGAGAAGATATCACGCCAATGACAATAAAAGTTGTCAAAGTTATCGGCAAGATACTACCCGGATTAAAAACCGAAAAGTTAAACCCTGAAAACATCACCAGAGATAAACATGAAGTAGAACTATATAAAACTGACCCTCTGATCACCCGTCATGGTGCCAAAGCGGGATTAGGTTTGGCCCTGATCAATGCTATCAATGATGCCAAAGAGATGTTTAAGGATTTTCATTTTCCAGTCCTGATCATGCATGGCAGAGATGATAAAATCACAAACCCGAAAGGATCTGTTGCATTATATGAAAACTGTGCTTCACAAGACAAAACACTTCAATTGTGGGAAAGTGCATATCATGAAATCTTTAATGAAATAAACAAAAAACAAGTATTGACTTTTATGAATCATTGGATTTCTGCCAGAATATAAAATACAATCGAGTATTGAAGCATCATCATCCACACCAGGGTCTGTGTGTATCCTGACGTACAATTTAAAAAAATTGGCTTTGTTAGAGTCTATATATGATAAGTAGAATGTCTGTAAATATATGCTTTAGGTCAAAAGAGTATTAAAATTCAATCTTAGTTCGAGTTTTCATCCCTGCACTTTGGTCTTGGGTGCCATTACTCTGCTTTTATCTTCTGATAGTAAAAGTGTGTATAACATATTGCACAAAAACGTTTATCCTCTTCTCAACCCTCATTCTAAAGAGCCTGTCAAGCTATGCTTGAGACGATCCGCCTACTTGTACTTATCAAAGCACTGCACTCCCCTTTAGGGGTCGGGGGTTAGCACGGACATTATTATTTAAAAAAATGCAATATGTTATACACACATAGTAAAATAATTTACTCCTCAGATTCTATAGTTTTTTTACCTTTACGCCATTTTTTATTGTATGCACAGACACTTTTTCTTCCTCGCAATATTATCTTTGATACCTGAATCCCTTCTGGCCCAAAATACCAATGAGACTAACTACATGTACCGTCTTAAAATAACAACATCATCTATCGTTATCGACGGAAGAGCTGATGAACAAGACTGGACCCATGCACAGGAAGCCAAAAACTTTATACTCAATGCCCCTGTGGACACCGGAAGCCCAAAACATGAAACCATCGTAAAGATGCTTTGTGATGACACCAATCTTTACTTGCTGGCTATATGTTATGATGATCAGCAATATGTGACTCAGACTCTCAAAAGAGATGGCTTTGGCAATAGTGATGAGTTTGCATTACTCCTGGATCCTGTGGGAAAAAAAGCCAATGGTTTTGGATTCGGCGTCAATGCCATGAATGCACAGACAGAAGTTCTCCTCTCGACCAATGAACCGGACATATCCTGGGACAACAGATGGTATTCAGCAGTAGTAAGATCTGAAGACAGATGGGTAGTAGAAATGAAAATTCCTCTTAAGAGCATCAGGTTCAACAAAAATAATGCTTCCTGGCGGGTCAACTTCGCAAGGCGAGATCCGGGAAATAACGAATCGAGCGTCTGGGCACCAGTACCGCGACAGTTTGACTTTGCAGATATTGGCTACTTTGGTATGTTGCAGTGGCCGGCAGCACCGGATAAAAAAGGTGGAAATATTTCCGTTATTCCTTACCTATCGGTGAGACATGACAAAACATCTGCCGGAAGTACAGAATATGTTCAGGCAGGTGGTGACGCAAAGGTTGCACTGACACCGGCACTCAATCTGGACCTGACCACTTTTTCTGATTTTTCGCAGGTGGAAGTGGATGCACAGGTGACCAATCTTACGCGATTCAACATTTTTTTTCCGGAGAGACGTCAGTTTTTTATAGAAAACAATGATATTTTTAGTAATTTTGGTCAGGACGCAGATCAGGTGTTTTATTCAAGGACTATAGGTCTGAATAATACGGGTCAACCTACTCCCATTTTATATGGAGCAAGATTGACCGGAAATGTGAGTGAAAAGCTGAGAATCGGAGTATTTAATATGCAAACTCAGGATAAAAACGGAACCGGAGCCAACAATTTCAGTGCTGCAGCTTTTCAGCAAAGAGTTTTCGCAAGATCTACTTTCAGAGGTATCTTTCTCAACAGGCAAGGCTGGTCTGAGGGCAGTATCAATAAAAAGGACTTCGGCAGGAATGCAGGAGGTGATTTTGTTTACACTACCAATGATGGAAAATTTCAGTCATCCGTTGGATATCTACACTCATTCAAAGGTGAAGCTTTTAATAATAATAACGGTCAGATGTATGGTAGTCTTACATACACGGGTCAGAACTTTAGAGGATTTCTTAATATCCAACATGTAGGCAAAAATTACTACTCAGATATGGGTTTCAACGGTAGGATAGAAAATTTTGATCCTGAAGAAGACAGAATTGTTCGTATAGGATATACCAATGTGAGCTCTATGCTAAACTATTATCACTATCCCAAAGAATCTAAAAATGTAAACTATTACTGGAGCGGCTTCGAAAATTTTGTCTGGGTCAATCAGGATGGCAGCGGGCTCAACGAATGGTATACCCGACTCAGGCATTTTTTCTTTTTCAAAAATACCAGTGCCCTGCGATTCCGACTCAACAATAACTTTGTACGATTGATCTTTCCGTTTCAGATCACAAAACCTGATCTTCCCAAAGGCGAGTACAACATGACAGAATTTAATATCCAATACAA
This sequence comes from Saprospiraceae bacterium, assembly GCA_016718205.1. GTDB lineage: Bacteria > Bacteroidota > Bacteroidia > Chitinophagales > Saprospiraceae > OLB9. Next base: position 13,392 of record JADKEB010000002.1, on the reverse strand, counting down.
TAGTGACAACCGCAAAGCTTGGGTTTTTGATATATTTGCAGTGACCGGTCAGTTTTACAACGCTTGGAAACATACATACCGTGCCGGCATAACATACAGAGCCCAACCTTGGGGTAATTTTCGTGCAGGTGTCGAACACAACGATATCAGATTTCCAAGTCCCTATGAAGATCGCAAAATCACTTTAGGTACCATAAGAGCCGAAATCAACTTTTCTACCAGCCTTTTCTGGACTACCTTCCTGCAATACAATACGCAATCGGACAACTTCAATATCAATAGTCGGCTTCAGTACAGGTTTGCACCAATGAGTGATGTATTTCTGGTATATACCGACAATTATGGTGTCGAAAATGTTTTTACCAACAAAAGCAGATTTGTAGTATTGAAGGTCAATTATTGGCTGACGTTGTAATTAATTGCTATTATAAACGATATTGAATAATCAGGAGGATAACTTTTTTTGACAAGATGATCCAAAGATTTTATTCATAGTGCGTCGTTCTTATTATTGAAGAATTCTTGATTTTTACAACTCAAAATAAAGATTTATGAAAGTCAAAGTATTAATATCCTTGCTGATCTTCACTTCATTATTTGGTTATCTGGAGTGGGGCTCTGATCAACACACGTTCCTATGTGAAACCGAGAGGCAAGTGTTGGGTAAACTATTTTCAGACCCAAAATTCGTCGCATACCCTTTTATTTTTATACCATTATTGGGGCAGGTAGTTTTACTGATCGCTCTGTTTCAGAAGGCAGTTGACAAAAAGTTGAACGGCCAATATCTCTTGTTCGTCCGGCAGAAAAATAGGGGCCACCGAGATCAATGTCCACTGGAATGCGCCCGGTGTCAAAGGTCGTGAAGGAAAAATATGGGGTACAGACATCGCTTATTTTGGCACCACTGTGCTCGGTTTCGGCTCCGATGTCCCATCTCCGTGGAGAGCAGGCGCCGACGAGTGCACTACGATGTCATTCAGCACAGATGTGACGATCAATGGTCAAATGCTCAAAGCGGGAAAATATGCCTTTTTTATAGAACTGGGCAAGGACGAATCCACACTCATTTTCAATAGTAATATTCATGCATGGGGTACTTATTTTTATGACATTTCTAAAGATGTCCTGAGAGTCTCTACAAAACAACAAAAAGATCAAAAAAACCTGAAAGAAAGACTGGAATATGCCTTTACCAATCAAACACCTAAAAGTGTAGAAGTGGCTTTGGAATGGGAGTCCTGGAGAATTCCATTCACTGTAGAAGTAGATCTGAAAGCTACATTGCTGGCTGACATTCAGACACAGATGAGTGGTGCAATAGGCTTTGATCCGCCAAGTCTGATTGCTGCGGCCAACTGGTGCCTGCAGCAGGATATCAATCTGGATCAGGCATTGGGGTGGATCAATTCAGCGACCATCCTAATCTGGGTGGTATCAATAGTTTTCAGGCCCTATCTGTCAAGTCAAGTATCCTAAAGAAAAAAGGCAAAAATGAAGAGTCTGATCTCATCATGAAACAAGCCGTAGACAATGCCAATACCATGGAATTGCATCAATACGGTAGGCAGTTGCTCAATGAAAAGAAAGTCAATTAAGGATTAGCATTGTTGATCTAAGCGGAAAGTTAGTTATGCTAACCACGATTGACAAAGATGATAAATATCACCTGGCATCTATTAATGTTTCTGAATTGGCTCAAGGTATGTACTTTCTCATCATTGATCTTGACGACAAGACGCAGGATGTTCAGAAATTTGTCAAATTACAGTATAAGTTTGCTTGCATAACCAAAGTCCCTGAAGTCATATTATTCCTCGAAATAAATATCGGAATTAAGGTAGCATTTCCTTTATGTTCGTAAATTTGTCCTGATCTAAAAAATCATTTATGAAACGACAGATTGTTCTGGGTCAGGTTCCAAATAAAGAAATCCATCAATACCTCATAGCTGCTGTAGCTCCCCGACCGATAGCCTTTGTCAGCACTCTGGACGAAAACGGAAATATGAACCTGGCGCCTTACAGCTTTTTTAATGTATTTTCATCCAATCCGCCAATAGCTGTCTTCTCATCCAACAGAAAAGGAACAGACAATACTACCAAAGATACCCTGCACAATGTAAAAGTGAACGGCGAATGTGTGATCAATGTGGTGCCGTATGCTATCTTAAGGCAGATGTCACTGGCATCGGTCGAATTTCCAAGAGGAGTCAGCGAGTTTGAAAAAACAGGACTTACTCCAGAAACTTCTCTAATGGTAAAAGCACCCCGTGTGGCAGAATCACCGGTCAATCTGGAATGCAGGGTAAAAGATATCATCTCACTGGGAGACAAAGGCGGGGCCGGCCATCTTATCATTTGTGAAATACTGCTTATCTCCGTGGATGAGGACGTGATGACGGACGGATCTTTGGACCAGCAAAAACTCGATCTGATGGGCCGCCTTGGTAAAAACTACTATGTCAGGGCAAGCGGAGACGCACTCATGGAAATAAGTCAGGTAGTAGCGCAGATTCCACTTGGATTTGATGGATTGCCTAAATCTATAACAGAAAGCAATATACTTACGGGAAATGAAATAGCCGCATTGGCGTCTCTCACTACATTTCCAGAAATCGGAGAAACAACCTTGACAGAAGAAGAATTAAAAAATCTTTCAGAAAGTGAGAAACATCAGCTTGCGTCTTCTATGATAAAAGAAGGAAGAATAAAAGAAGCTTTGTATATTTTAATAAGATAGGACTAAAACTCAAAAATTATGAATAAAAAGTTTATATTACTAGTGCTATGTTAAGGTTAAATTGACGGATGACTTATTGTATCTTTTCCATTTGCTCTTCGTTGATGAACCCCTTCCTTAGCTACGGCTAAGGTCGGGAACCACCGGCTTGATCAAAAGAAAAATCTACTTATAACTTATAATTGATCCGCCATTCAACACTCACCATAACACTAACTATTCTGATGTTCTGTTTAATTGTTCCGACCTAACTTTTTAGATTCGTTCGCATATCTGACTTTCTTTTTCTTTTGGCTTGATCCAAAAGAAACAAACCTGTCACGTCTTCAGCGTGAAGATCAAGCCTACCTGCCCTGACGGTACGGCGAGGCAGGGCTTTAACGACTTAGCCTAAAATCCTTCCGCAAAACCTATATTTTAAAAACCTGTCCGCCTGCTACGTAGTGGTTAGGTAGACTCGCATCTGGGTTTTGTTCACCGGTTTGAGTTTAAAGGTTGCTTCGCTTTTTTGTACTCGCTTTTGACTGTCCTTTTGGCTCATACAGTTTTAAATTTTTAACGGTTTTGCTCCACGATTTTTTAACGGCTAATTCGTTAAGGCCGCTTGGTTCTTTGGCTCCAGTCTTTGATGATGTTTTTGGCCGATTTTATACGAGTTACTAATCATTTATTGATAAAAATCCACATATGTGGCGACGATTATTTTTTCCGATTCACCTTTTGCTACACTTTTGACTTGGGTTGGTTTACCTTTTCTCATGATACATAACGTTTTTGCTACCCAACGTGACGACAGTAGGAGTCATGTACGTGGTAGCCTGTGTTATGGCTTCGTGATTAACTCTTTTTTCGTTTTTGATGGTTTAGATTTTGGGTGTGGTACACTCAGTTTTTCTCCTGTTGCTTTATAATGAGCAATGGCTTTTGATATAAGTTCTTTGTCCGCTTTAGTTAATTTTACTGGTTCGACTACAAAATCAACTCCTTCAGGTTCTCTAATAATATCCATTTTTAATTTATTTTTGATTTAAAAAATATCTCCTTATTAAATTTAGGCCGTCCATTGGTAGGATTACCATCCTTTGGTTTCCTAAGTGAACAGCTCCTAAACTTTGTTCGTAATGTTCAATAAGCCTTGTTTTAGAAACAAATGCAACAGAACCTTGGTTCCCCAAATCCCAACTAACTTTACAAGCGTATGCAAATAAATTTGCTGGAACACCTTTATACAATTTAGTTTTGCCGATGTTAAATGGGGCATTTTCAATGATACTTACAAAAACATGATCTTCTTCTAATTTCAGACTTATTAAACCATGAATTATTGTGGGATTATCCCTTGTGGTCAATTTATATACTTGATGATCATTCTTCTTTAACTCAGCTTTCCAATTAAAATTCCATCCTTTAGTTTTTGTTACGGATTTTAGTTCTGAATAAGTAACCAAAGAGATTACGGTTGGAAAACTCTCACCTGATATAGTGTTTTCAATACTATTGGTCAATTTATCTATCCAAACATCAATTTGTTTTTGTTTTGCCATATTTTACTCCTTCAAAACCTTAAATCTCCGGTCTCCGACCACAAATATAAGGATTCCTGTTGGAAGTGCTGAGAGATTTATGGTGTTTTGTCCTTCTGAGATGGTTTGCTGTGTGTACAGTTTGCCATACACATCCATGATGCGGAGTGTGGTGGCTGATAGTATGTTGATGGTCACTTCTTATGTGGTGGGATTTGGGTAGATGTTTATACTGCTGTCGCCTTCATATCTCACAGGTGCTATATCACTATAGCTGTACTTACCATCGTAGTCCACTTGTTTGATGCGGTAGTAGTTGATACCGATGGATGGTGATGTGTGAACGTACTCATAGTGTTTGGTTTCGTTACTTGTGCCATCGCCTGCTATTTCTCTGATGGGCGAGAAGGTTTTGCCATCTTTGCTATGCTCGACGATGTATTTTTCGTTGTTAAGTTGGGAGGCGACTGACCAGGTGATGTGGGATTCGTTCATTTGGAGTTTGGCGGTAGGTTGATTCTGGTATATTATGGGCATTGAAGCCAATTTTACACAGTGATCCATGTTACTATATGAATTATTATTGTCATCATCAATAAAAAACCAATCTTTGCCACCATTTACACAACTTGATCCCTGACCAGAAAGTGCCACATATTCTACTTTCCAACCTGTATAAACAGGACCATCCGGATTTGTAGGCCAGATAACTGTCTCTTGGAAAACATTTGTATTATCAAAAATAAAAACTTGAATATTACTTACTCCATCATTTCCATCGTCAACAATTCTAACAGTAGCGGGTACTACCTGCTGCTGGATTTCAACGTCTTTTTGTGCTATCGCTGCGTCTTTTTGCGCTATGATCTCCTCGTAATTCATAGCATAAAAATACTATATTTATACGATTATATCACAATATTTTATTCACTTTTTTTGACAAAATTATCCTGTTTTTTTCATCTCATATCGCGGTCGTTGGTGTAGTCCCACCAGCGATATTCCACTGAGCAGCATGACCAAATGTTGGTAATTGATATGATGTGATTTCCCATCTATAATGCCGCTGAGCTGTTCATAGCAGCCCCCCTCCAGTCGCTTGCTGTACACCACAAATCCGTCCCGGTCCCAGACCAGCATCTTGACAGTCTGGCGACTCCTGTTGAAAAATACATATACATCACCGCTCAATGGATCAGCTCCGAGTTCATTTCGAACCAGGCCACTCAATCCATCATACCCCTTGCGCATATCTACACACCCATTGTATAGGTAGTACCGCTGATGTGCTCCAAAGCCTAACATCCCGCCAATGCTCTGATGGAGTCAATACTCAGCATCATATGCATATCAACTCTAACTCCGTTAGGGTAATGAATACTCATCTGAGGAATAAAGGATGGTGACACTTGAACAGATACAAACTTGCTCTTATGCTCATTTATGACCGAAGGTTTCCTTTCCTTGCTACGCCAATTGTAAAATGTGCTCTTGTCAAAGGGCTTCCCATCGCAATAATTACTGATGCTCTGACCCGATTGCTCCCATTCTGTTAGCCACTGATCTATTTGTTCTTTGTCGTATCGCATCTGACTTTGTTTTTTTTTGCAAAGGTACCACCTATGCCGAAGGTTGGCAATACGGGGTTCGTCGGATGCTTACGGTGGTTGAGCTTCACTTTGCTTTTTACTTGCCATATAAATTTATTGACTTTTTTCTGATTACTGTCACATAACGTTTGGTATTGACGACGTTTTTGCGATAGCAATATGTCGTTCAATACTGTGTTATGGCTTCGTGATTCTTTCTTTTTCTTTAATTTGTTTCACTGCTTCAAACACATTATTGTTTTTTAGCATATTATTGGCTTGATCTATTTTTTCTTGACATGGCTTATTTAGCTCACTCAAATCTAAACTATCATCATATACCATAATTGGGTTTCTTTTTGTGTTTAGTTGTTGAATATCAATTGTCTTCATCTTTTAATTTTATTATGAATGCTCGATAATTTGTATTTTTCATAAAACGTTCCCATCCGTGTTCAAGTTCCCCGAAAATCTCAAAATCTTCGGATGTTTCTTCCAAATGGTTTGAAATTCCAATTCTATAAAGTCTTGTTCGGGTAGCTGTACTACCATATGCATACACCCACGCTTTTGGATTGTACTTGAAAAATGAAAAAAGACAAGCCACTACTGTTGCTAAAATTTTATCCCTGTCACCATTATCTGTTATAGAATAATAGTCAATCTCCTTAGTTTTAGGGTTATAATCACCTAAGCTTAGGTTGTAAAGTCCATCTTGGTCCGTTTCTGAGAATATGACTTTTTTTATAAATTTGCCATTATTTCCAATTGACACAAAGCTATAAACTTTGTGATCTCTACTTATTGATGTTTGATATCTTTCTAACTCCATTTTACTCCTTCAGAACCTTATATCTTTGGTCTCCAACCACAAAGATAAAAATCCCAGTTGGAAGTTCTGATTGATATAGGTTTATTTCATTTTTCGCATCACATTAAAAATCATCAATTTTTTAGATTTAGGCAAGATGCCTTAATATATTGCATCGTAGCTAAAAGCTAAGACGAACAAACGAAACTTGATAAAAAATCGAGCACAGTGCGAAAAAATGAAATGCACCTATTGATATAAGTTTTTTTTCCAGTGGATGTTTATGTTCAATTAATTTGACCGGCTATCTTCATTTCATGAGACATAACGGTTTGGCTACCCGACGGCTCGTCCCGATAGGGCGAGATGTACGTTGTAGCCTGTGTTCGGCGATGTTATTTATTTTAACTCAAGATAATCATTAAGTGTCTTATTAGAATTTCCAATGATTGATTCTACAAATTTATAATCATTCTTCAAAACCAATAATCTAATTTTATTAAATCCTGACGAATAAAAATAGGAATTCCCAATTTTAGTGTCATACATCCATTTTTCATTTTCCAAATTATAACTCAACTCATTATTCTTAAAATATTTCGCGGCTTCCATTTTTCCTAGATACTCCACATATCGAGCATGCCCCTCTATTAATTCATAAAAGCTTTCATATCTTGTAATTTCATTTCCAAATAGATTCTCTCTTCTATGCCTCAAATCGAGGTATTCATGTATAAAATTATTACAGTGTGAATATTCACCATTTCTTATAGCATTTATTGCTTTGAGTAATTTTTCATTTTCTTCGTGAATCATTTTACTAAACAAACTATCTTCCTCAAACTTGATAATTAAATTAAACATATCTGGAATAGAATCTGGCTTTTTACAATATTGGGTCAAATGCGTCAATTCATGTGTAAATACTGCTAGCCAATCTAGTTGATTATCATTAGGATTATCTTCTAAGTGATCTTTCAATAAATATACATTTGCAAATTTTCGATCTCCATAAATCGAATGCAAGTTATCTCCTTTTTCATAACCTGATACATAAAAATCACAGCATATATAATCTTTCTCTAAATACTCAATAATTCCATAGCCTTGATCTTCGAAAAATTTAGATTGATTAAAATAATGTGTAAGTGATGAATCCACATTTACTAAATATGATAAATTTGGAATCTTTGAGTTTACTTTTAAAATACTTTTTTTATTTTTTAAATCCAGCTTTGGTAAATTTCTTTCCGTTATAAAATCATAAAATTTCAGAATCTCAAACACCTCATGATGTCTTTCCTTCTTTAATTTTTGAATAGTGCAACCAAAAGTTGCAAAAATTAAAATCATCAAACTTAAAAACAGTCTACACTGCATAATAATTTGTTCTCTTTTTTAAAATAATATTTACACTAATATCGCTGAACGGCTAGGCTATGTGATGGATGAAGCGATAGCGAATCTATCATCATAGCCGTTGTTCTACTCTCGCCTTTCATTTTACACTAATTGTACAAATTCATTTTCAAGTTTTACCCGAAAGTTTATTTCAGCCTTCAGTGCTTTAAAAACCTTGATTATAGTATCTATTGTTGCACTGTTTGCACTGCTTTCAAGTTTTGAAATTTGTGACTTTTGAACACCGATTAGTTCACCTAATTGTTCTTGCGTTAAGTTTCGGTCTTGACGTGCTTGCTTGATCATTTTGCCAATGATATCCATCCTGAGTTCGTACTCATATTCATCTCTATCTTTTGTTCCTTGTTTGCCAATATACATATCCTTCATCTCAGCAAGGGTATATGTCTTCATTTCCTTATTTGCCATTTTAAATCTATTTTTTTGATGCAAAATACTCACTTCTAATGTTTTCAGCTTTTTGAATTTCATTTTTTGGAACCTTACTGGTCTTTTTTATGAAGCCATGTGTTGCAATTACCAATGTATTTCTGTTATTTGACTTATCCCAAAAAGCTAATAATCTATGTTGGTTTCCTAAATATTTACTCCTGAATTCCCAAATTTCACCTTGAAGTTTTTTAAAAATCGTCGTATCGTTGGTTTGCTCTGCTAAATCTATGTTATAAAAGACTTTACTGGCCGATTTCTTATCGAGACTGGCAATAAATTCCTTAGCTGTTTGCAAAAATATGGTTTCAAAATTCTTCAAACTTTATATTTTCAGCAAAGATAACCTAAGTTTCTATATTTGGCAACTATTTTTATTCATAGTGGAGTAGAACGTCCATGCGCTTGGTGCTGGTGGCGATTTCACTAATGTTTATACGATGATCCATGTTACAAATTTATGCAAAATATTTGGTACGTGCTACTTTTTATCGCCACTGGCATCCAAACGCTTGTTATGTAGCGTGGATTCACCGTGCGGCTCTACATTTTATTTTTTCGGTTCGTTCTTTTAACGTTTTTCTGATATTTTTTTGACCAATCTATGTGCGACGAACGACGCATTTACATTTAAAAATCGAATGTTGTGACGACGATTATTTTTTTCCGATTCACCGCCTGGTACACTTTTGACTTCGGTTGGTCGGTTTTATCTTTTCTCATGATACATAACGGTTTGTACATGCGACGTGGCGGCTATTAGCCGGCATAGCCGTCATGTACGGTGTTATGAGTATTTTATTTATTCTTTCGTTTGTATTCCTCCTCTTCTTGTTTTAGCACTTTCCATCGCTCATAATTGTTTTCTTTCATAAATTCCTCATGCTTATCTAACCCATTTCTTATTGATTCTTTACATCGCTCTGAGTCATTCGATTTACACAGCACTAATACTGGATCCCATCTTTCCCTTTCATTATAAGGTTTCAATACATCGAAAATTTTTGGACTTTTTCTGTCGAATTCAATAATTGCGAGATGATTATAACCTTGCCATAATTTTGTATGAAATTTAGTTTGATTATTGATACAACCTCTTATTGTAACCTTGGTTAATTCATAGATTGTAGTGTTGTTCATCTGAAATATATAGTCAAGTTCAAATGGAAGTTGAGTATCCTCGTAGAAGTTTCTTATTACTCCGAGTACATATTTATCTGGATATATTTGTTGACTCCCCGTTTGACTATACAATTCTTTTTGAACGTCAGGTCTATCCAATAGACTTTTGTCATTTTCAATTCCCTCTATTTGTATATGCTGGGGGCTTTTCATTTATCTTTTTTTTGATTGAGGCTTCAATTTGTTCGTCACTGTTTTTATTTCGTCTAATTACTCATAACGTTTTGGCTACCCGACGGCTCGTCCCGGTAGGGCGAGATGTCCGTGGTAGCCTGTGTTATGGCTTCGTGATTCTATGCCTTTTCTACTTTGAGTTCTTTAGGAAGTCCTACTTTCTCTATTAGTTTTTTGACCCTTTTAGTTTTTGCTGGAAAGTTGTCTTTAGAAGCTTGTTTGTTCAATGTTTCCTTTGATTGTTTTTGTGATTTTTCTACAACTATATATGCCATATTACTTTATTTTACTGATGGTGAATGCAATATAATCAGATTTCTTATTAAAACGCTCCCAAGTTAGATTTTGTTCCCTAAACCCAAATATGCTATATTTTGAATTTAATTCATTTAAATTTCTGTTAATTCCCATTCGATAGAGTCTGTTTTTCGATTCTGTGTTTCCTTCGAATACAATTTTGGCATTTGGGTTGAATTCTAAGAATTGACGCCCAATCTCACCTAATGTTGCTAAAACCTTTCTTGTATCTTTACTATCGGTAACAACTTCATCATCAATTTGATTTGTTATTGGATCACGATCTCCTAAACCAAGGCTGTAAGTCTGTTCAATTGAATCGATTAATGTGAATTGAACGGCTTTTATAATATTCCCTTTTGGTCCAATACTGATAAACTCAAAATATGTACCTTCATCTGAGCCTGTAAAATCATACTTTTCTGATATCATTCCTTCAAAACCTTATATCTCTGGTCTCCGACCACAAAGATAAGGATTTCCATTGGGAAATTTTGAAAGATTTGTCCTTTTTGGCCTTTACAAGAATTGTATTTATCAGGTTGGTCGTTTCTTCCTTTCATGAGCCATAACGGTTGAAAATTTGTGTTGTGGTTGCGTGAGCAACACGAACTTAACTTACAACCGAACTGTTAATTTATAAATTTACGAATATTATCCGAATCTACCAACCATAACACAAATTTTTTGTTGGGCGTTCGTTTTTTATTTCTGGTCTAATATTTCTTTTGTACTTTGAGTTATTATTGAAATCAAGTCAAAGCTTTTATTATTAAATGCTTTTGAAGTAGAGTTAAACGGAAATATTGTCGTGTTATTTATTTTATGATATAGTCCGATTTCAGTACCATAATTGTCTGTAATAACGTGCCACTCCATTCCAAGTTTGTCAGCTAAATATTGTCCCCAAGCACTTGCCATTGCGTTTGAATAAATATTTATATCAACCCCAATGCTTTGTTCTAAGCTGTCTGAAAACCAACTTTCAATAGCTTTATCAATACATTTTGGACTAAATTGGTGTACTTCGTCATTTATTTGTAACTCTTTGAGTAATTCTGTTGCAAGTTCAAGGTTATTTCTTACATATTCTTTCTCTTTGTCATTTAATTCTTCAAGTAACAATTTTGTTTCTTCAATAGGTTGTGTAGTTACCTTTTCAGTATATTCTGTATTGTCCTTGCCAAATATTTTTTTGAAAAATGATGCCATATTTTATTTTTTTTATTTAAAAAGTAGTCTTGGTAAACTGTTCTCTTTTTGCTTTTTTAGTAAGGTCGTTAAAATGACGCACAACGTCCATGCGCTTGGTGCTGGTGGCGATTTCACTAATGTTTATACGATGATCCATGCTACAAATTTATGCAAAATATTTGGTACGTGCTACTTTTTTATCGCCACTGGCATCCAAACGCTTGTTATGTAGCGTGGATTCACCGTGCGCCTCTACATTTTATTTTTCGGTTCGTTCTTTTAACGTTTTTCTGATATTTTTTTGACCAATCTATGTGCGTCGAACGACGCATTTACATTTAAAAATCGAATGTTGTGGCGACGATTATTCTTTCCGATTCACCGTTTGCTATTCACCTTTTGCTACACTTTTGACTTCGATTGGTCGGTTTTATCTTTTCTCATGATACATAACGTTTTTGGCTTTGCGTTCGGTGTGGAATAGAAAGCACTAAAGTTCAAATTTAGTACAAATGCTAATAGAAAGTACAAATGTTCAGCCTAGTACAAAAGCCACACTGACGCAAAACCAATGTTATGCGGTCGTTTTTTTATATGTTCAACCTTTAAATTTAAGAGTCTGTTTAATGTGTCCGAAAATATATTGTTAAAGTATGAAAGTTATGAAATATTAGAAATACTAATGATGTCCCAATGAAAAGCCAGCGACTATAAGACAAATTGAAATAATACGAATTTCCAATTAGTCCAATTCCTGTGAGCCATAACAACGGAGTATATGCAGGTGCCATGAATCCTAATATACTATAACTCCATTTGCTGTCAGGTATATAAATCAAGATAAGCCAAGAAGTAAAGTATAGTATTGTACCACCTATATATATAAACAACCCCTTCTTTTGTCTGCTTGTCAATATACTTAAAGGCATCAAAAAAGTAAGCGCAAAAACAATTATCCGTGAAACGTTTTCTCCATATGTCAAGAAAGATGGGATGTCGTTCCAGAAAATTTCTGACTGAAAGGCTTTAGGTAATTTGTTTGTCAAGAGCATATTCCAAATCATAATTGGAAGTGTCAAAAGAAAACAGTTAAGCAAATATTTTTTTATAGTGATTAAGTTCATTGGTCAAGGTTTGTAATATTCTATTAACCATATAAAACTTATCAAATATAATATGCGTTGTGCGATACCTTGATAATTATTTAATAGTCCAAATATCGCTGAAAGTCCAATAACTAAAATAAAAAAAGTCAAGTGAATTAGTTTAGAATTATTTTCAGTAGTAAAAAATAATTGTGTCAAAACACCAATACTAAAACTCACGCCTGCAATTTGAGCAAAGGTCGAATGAAGTGTCGATTGTGTTGTCGAGTAGGTTTCGAGGTCTATGAATGGTTTGGTACAAAAAACACCCGTCAATGCCACACAAAGTCCGTAAATTAAGATTGGCGATGTCCGCCAAGAAAGTCCATTAAGAAAATTCCTACGGACAAGGTCAAACCAAAAGCTAAAAAGCCAATTTGCAAAATTAGTTTTCTGTCGTAGCCTTGAGCACCTAGATCGCTAATCGTATTTTTTGTCCAATTGTAGTTGTCTGTCGAGAAAACATGAGCAACAATAATAAACACCACAAAAAGCGTTGTTGATAAAATATTATAGTTTAATTTCAAAAACTCCATTTTCTCTATAGTATGTCGTTTTGTTGTCTGTAATAAAATGCCGCATAACGTCCAAGTGCAGACGATGTGGCGACGATAGGAGACATATACGTTCTGCACAATGTTAGGTCATGTTTTTTTTTATTCACGTTTTTAAAATTTTAGTTATGAGATATACAAAAGATGATGTTTTAAAGTTAAAAGCTTTGGTTAAAGAAATTAATGATTTATTAGCTGAAAAATTTGCATGTAATCACATTGTTGTCAACCATAGATCAAGAACAGAAATTGTTGTTGATGTTTATGAAAGACTTTAACAATTCATTTGTGGAGGATAGTCACCTGGTTTAGGGCAATCTTTACAATATT
>JADKEB010000001.1 GCA_016718205.1 Saprospiraceae bacterium | reverse complement strand
AAAAAATTCATATATTTTAATGGTAAGCATTTAATTATGATAATCAATGTTAAATTAATTAAATAAAAATACTAATAAATTTTTGCAGCAGGACCCTTTGAAGGAAAAATAGAATGACCTTTCTTTGACTGTTGCAGGCAGCTAATCTACCATAGGTGAGGGAATATCAAAAAATCACTTTGAGTAAGCCCAAAGTGATTTTTCTTATGTAAATATGTAGTCTTTTTATTGAAAGTATGTTTAAATTTATCCTTTAGCAATAAAATGTTTTATTTTGGCTACAAATTCGTTAAATTTTTCGTCGAATTGCCACATTCAACCAAAATTTGCTATCTTTTCGCTCCAAAAAATAACTCCATTTTATTGTCCAAATACAAATTTAAGAAACATACTCTAAATCAGAGACATCTTACATCCTCTATTAAGAGTATTTTGCTGAGTTATTATTCAGATGATTATTAAGGATGTCATTTTATTTCAATCAATGATCATCGCTGCATAAGCCCTGAATCACAAGAAAAGTATCATGCAATTTTGTTAAATCAACTAGGATTTTCGTCTTTTTGCTTTCTTTGACGAGTTTATCCAGATTTGCAGCACCTGACTTGCAAGATCAGCAACCGCTTTCTGTGATAGCATCACTGCTTTGAACGACACAGGTGGAGTGGATGATGCCAGCAATTGAGCCTTTGCCAGCATTTCCAGCCGATCTCTCTTTTATGAGTTTCCAGGTTTCCTTCTTCCATGGGATGAAATGTCTGACCCATGACCATGTGAAAATCCTTTAACTCCTGCCATGTATCCTTTTCTATGACCTTAAGCAGTGGATCCTTAAATTGCTTTCATAATTGGCACCTACGGCTTTCCAATCCAGAACATTCCATATAGCACCGAGATAAGTTGCTCTTTTGTTTTGGTATTTCAGGTAGTATGCATGTTCCCATACATCTATTCCCAAAATAGGAATTCCTGTTTTGCTGGCAGCATCCTTGGTAGGGTTGTCCTGGTTGGCGGTTGAGGACACTGCAAGGGATTTATCAGGTTTAACATACAACCACACCCATCCGGATCCAAATCTTGTCATTTCTCCATTATTCATCAGTTTTCAGGCTGTCCAATGAAGTAGAAGTTTTGTTGATGGCTGCAGCCAATTGGCCCTGGAGCACTTTGGATGGATTCAGGAGATAAAATTTTAAAACAAGCTATGGTTATAATGTCCACCGCCATTGTTTCATGACCGCTCCCCTTTTTTTCCGCAGCGATCAATAAATCTATCAATGCGATTTTCTGCTTTGGTTCCTGCCAGTACTTTTGTCAGATTGAAAATTAAGCCTGATGATAGTTTGAATAATGGATTTCCATCGTCTGAGCATCAATGTAAGGCTCAGGTGAGAATACGAATATTTGAGAGACGGCATGGCATGTACATAATGCATTATGGTTTGGCCTGATAATAAAGAAGCCACCAAGCATAAAATATGTTTTCATAATGTATAAATGTTTTATTTTAAGTAACAATAAAATTGGACTTTTAGGTTTTCTTTTTTAAAAGAACGTTTGCAGTGTGTTTATAACTTATTTATTAATCAAAATTAATTATGCTCTTCCACTACCACTATCTGAGAGCCACCAATCTAAGCTGAAGCAGGACGACCCACACTCACTCTGAAAATCAAAGCGCAGGACTCACTCTTTTCGAGGTTTGAAATGCTTGGTTTTCCTTCCAGATCATCAAAAAGGATGGTTCACCGACCTGAACGTTTCCGAGACCTTGTTGTCTTATCTCTTTGAATGAATACCATTGAGATTTTTATAATCATCTGTAAACGGACTGCCTAGCTTATACCCAAAATCAAACCTTATGATAAAAAAGTCAGAATTTAATCTCAAAAAATAGCGGCACCTAAGGCTATCTGTTTGTAGAATGATGTGCTGATGGAAGCATTCCAGTCCTCGTAGCATCATCTTTGAGTACCCATTACCGGCATCCACAAATAAAGCCCCATCCATCACAAGAAAAATCTTAAATCTGTGCACTCAGCGATTCATTTCAAGCCTGATATCTCCCTGATTGACAAAAATTCCCGGAGTATCTTTCACTTTTGTCTGCAGATCTCGATAACCGCCGGGCCCAGTTTCTTTTATATTCCACGCTCAGAAAGCTGTTTGGTCCCCTTACCCAAATTGTCTGATAAAGATGCTACCTTATTATCTCCAAACGGGATGATAATACCGGCATTGAGCCTTGCGGCAAAGGATGAAGTTCTGCTATACTCCTTGTTGTAACGTCCATCAAACTCATAATACATATTTGGCAAAAGAGATTTGATCTGCAGGTCCGGATATGTTTTGGTACCTGAGATAGTATTGCAATTGTTTGCAAGATATACTTCCTTCCCGAAAGTTCCAGGTTATTGATGACCAAAATGACCTTCACCTTCTTTGGGTCATATTATATACATATGAAAAGTCTGAATAAAAATCCGGTGCGCAAAATATCTTTGAAAGACAATAAAATCAATGGGTTAAGTTCAAAACTGGCAGTATCCTTGATTTCCTTGTTGATCGCAGGTTGAAACCGAGTGGCCTGAAAACATATCTTATTATTACGGGCAGATGTGTAGTCAAATCCAAATGAAGCATTGAGAGATTGCAGAGAATACAGATTTATGATGTTGACATTACTGAAGCCAAGATCAATATTGGTGACTGCATCTTCTCTGAAATCATTGTAAAACCTATCTTTGATCAAACCAAATCTATTGACTAATTTTCCAAGACCGATAAAATCCTGGAAATGAAAGGAATCACAAGATTGTTTAGAGAGGAAAAAGTTGGTTGTTCTTCTGGTGATACCTTTCCTGAGAAAATCCAAATTCCCATCCTACCAGCTCGCATGGTATATCGCTCTGAACCGCCAAGAAGGTTTCTATTGACCAATTGGGAAGGGAGTCCAAAACCTATCAGTTCTGCGGGGCCCAAAGTGCTGTAGTAACCATTGAATCCGCCATCAAATACCCATTTCTTTTGGTGAGGTGACAGTTGAATATCAAAGTTCATCACTATCCTTTTCACTATCAGGATAGTTATTGAAAGTTACAAACCTGTACGTACCGATACCATTAGGTTTTCTAGAAGGTCTTTTGCCTGTCAGTTCTGCTTAAATATTCGTTTTGTTTCAAAGAATATCATATTGGAAAGAACTGATGGTTTTTTGAAAGTCATCAGACTGTCTGTAGTAGGATTTATCATATATTGTTCGCGATATATACTGTCACTCTGATCCTGAATATAATCCAGTAAATGCCCCACATTACCAGTGATATACCTTTTGTGTTCCCTGGCAGGTAAAGGGGTTCGGATCAAAAATAGTCAGGTCAATCATTTTGTGGATTCACCTACTGTCTCCGTTCAATTCAATGTAATTTCCGGCAAATCCCGCATAACCGTTATTTTGAAGCTCAAGGACAAGCCGCTTTTTTCTTCTTCAATTGCAAAAAAATTAATATAATCATTTTCCTGATGAGTGTTTCATCATTGACGGATTGTATAAACCTGAGCAACGATTTATCCTTGACTCATAAGTGACACTATTGATCCAGTATCTGTCTCCAGTAGAAACTGATATAAAAAACTTCTGTATCAAGCGTGTTACTGAGCCTTTATCGAAGTCCATCCTACGATTTTTTCTTTTGTGATAAAATCTACTCTGGCTATATAATATCCTTTCCTGAACCTTAGATAGTTTTCGATATTTGCCGCTATGGTTTTTTGTGTTTTCCTTCGTACCCAGGTGGGGCACCCAGTTGCTTAGGCTTTATTGTACCAGGAAGATCCTTTCCCCTCCTGATGTTGGATGGTACAACCACTCCTCAGGAATTACCCAATGGAATTTCCCATTAGGTTGTAATCAATAGGTTGTAGTATCTCATTGGTCAGTGAGCTCTTGTCCAAGACATTTTTTTTCATTTTTATAAACTATCTTTGTACCTTTAAGCAAACTTTCATCTGAATGGAGATATCTTGCCGTATTGCATGAAGAATAAAAAATGGATAAAAGCGGTGCAACTTTAAAAAGAAAAATCAATATTTTGCTTGACAAACATACTTTTAATGGCCAAGGCTCTGCTATGAAACTTTGTTATCCGTGATCCAGTAAAGCCCGCATAAAAGATATAAAATTTACACCCAGCCTAAATTCCAGGCAAATGTGCAAATATTTTCATCGCTGAAGGTGACAAAGTGTGTACCAGAATTGTTGAAAACTCCCAAATATCGCATAGATTCCGTTTTTATCGTTCAAGATACAATTACACCAAATACGAAATACTGAAGGAAGGACTGGAAAGGGAAAAACTGAAATCATTTCATCTCCGGGAAATGGAACAAATCTCTGCCCTTAAAAACTACATCAGATATCCTTTTGTTACTGGAGGTTAGAGAAGACGATGATAATGTTTTGTTAAAAACCGGCACATCAGCTATTTATCTCGATGGCGTGCAGGATCCCGGCAATGTAGGTACTATCATACGCATCGCAGACTGTTTTAGTATCGATGCTTTGATTCCCAGCAATCCAGTGTTCAGATTTCTTTAATCCCAAAGTAGTACAAGCCACTAAAGGCAGTTTGGTCAATGTAGACATATCACTGCAGATTATAGTAAAATCTAAGAAGTGGGAAGACGCTCTATGGTACATTTATGGATGGAGTGGATATCAATGCTGTAATCAGCAGAAAGTGATGCCATTCTGGTCATGGGCAGTGAAAGGAAAAGGTATTTCAACAGGACTGGAAAGAAATCCATCCCAAAGCCGAAATAAGCTATCAAGCGGAAGCAGATCAAAAATAGCCGAATCGCTCCGTGTTTCCGGTAGCGGCGGGAATCATTTTGTGAGCGATGGAAAGGTGGTGTTTATGAGATAGATGGTTGAAGTATGATACTACAAAAAAATCAAATATCTCCCGCATAAAACTCCTGTAACAAACAAGTATAAAGATACTGCTGTACAAGATGGCCATACCTATGGCGTGAGTATATGGCAGCAGAATATTGAAGTCCCATTCTTTATTGACAAAATAATCAGGTACTTTGAACAAGGGGAAAGGCATCAGGTCTTCAATACTGTTGATAGGCCAGTAGTTGCGGCTTGAATTCTTAAAATAATACACATGAATCAGCATCAATCTAGGCTCCAGCATCATGACGTATAAAAATAAAACAATAGCGTCAAATTATACCCTTCCCACGATCAAAAAACTAGCATCATCCCCTTAAAACTCATATACCCCATACACAAAAAGAAAATATCGGACGATGGCAAGGTGTTGTCCACTGATGAGTTCCAAATCAAAACCGTCTGTATGGATCATACCCACAACAATGCTGGATATGGCGTACAAAACGGTGGCTACTACTGCAGAATGACAGGATAGTCAGAAACTTGGAATAAAAAGCTCCTTGAGCATTCACATTCCTATAATGATATTTGCATGGTGGTACACGAGTTGCTCCACTTCTGATGTGACGATGTAGATGGCCAGGGGAGCGAGACAAAAAAAATTGCAGCCAATTGCCAATGTAGCCCTGATAGTCCCATAAAGTAGGAAATTCATAAAACATTTTTGAACTGGGCATCGGCAGTGGCATATCTTTAAATACATCTTTATATGCAAATGTCACAGATGGTGCAATAGCTGTATATCAAGGCCAACGCCTTGGCCACCGCGTTACCAGTGAACTTTCCGTTCCAGGAAAAGAAGGTCTTTCATAATTTTGATGGATTGAGGATGCAAAGCTAATCGCACCAAAGCACTTTCCGCTCCTGTCCCATAATTCAGACAAACTTTAGTAATAATCGACAGAATACATTCCAGACCTTATAGGTTTCTAAAACTTATAAGATGTACAAGTCTCAATAGTGTTTCTTCTATTTTCCTTTTATTGTTTAAAATACTCTTCACATTAATAAAATCATGCTTTCCATGAAATTGTTTTATAACATTATCAGGAAGATATTAGTTATGAGATCAAGATAAACTGATATATAATAATTCTCTAATCCAGAAATGATATCATTTTTTATTTAAATTATGCCACTCTCCTATTTTATCTTTTCTACAGCTTTAAGCCAGTAAAGCTTATTGTCGTCAAAGGCAATACTGACGATTTCAAAATTATTATATTCTTTGTAATTTTTATTGAACGTCTTCATCGTTAATAACTGAAGTTCTGATAAAGGGATCCTGCCAACTGACCCAAAATCTAAGTAATACATATTTCCTCTCAAATTACTCAGCCTGAAGTCTTGATTGGCTATAGTAACTCCAATCAATTCCTGGAACAGCTTTCCCTTCCAGAAACAGAGTATTTGAAAATGGTTTACCATAATGACTATTTTTTACCTTACTGTCGAATGTATTTATACAATTGAAATTTCTGATCCAGATTTCCTTGAAAATCCAAATCGGAAAAAAAGAAAAAAAAGCAATATAATATGATTTAGGACATGATTTAATATAACTCCATCTGCTCTTCCAATAACTTATTTTGGAAGAGTCTATTTTCTTTTGGCCGCTTTAAGGACTCATAATATTCGCGCGACGATATAATGACACTGTCTTCGATTTCGCTGACTTCATAATATTTGTTATAAATATCCTGGTGTTTAATTTCATGATTTTCTCTGATTAAGAGTCCAGAAATCTCTTTTTGTCATAATTTAGCTGTATATTTTTCAGTATAGAAACAAAAATTACATGGACTGTCAGGGGCGAGCTGGTAAATGTTGTTTTTACCATTTCAATAAAGGAAGGGAGCAGGGAAAAAATGCCATAGTTAAAAAAAAAAAAAAAAAAAAAAAAAAAAAAAAAAAAAAAAAAAAAAAAAAAAAAAAAAAAAAAAAAAAAAAAAAAAAAAAAAAAAAAAAAAAAAAAAAAAAAAAAAAAAAAAAAAAAAAAAAAAAAAAAAAAAAAAAAAAAAAAAAAAAAAAAAAAAAAAAAAAAAAAAAAAAAAAAAAAAAAAAAAAAAAAAAAAAAAAAAAAAAAAAAAAAAAAAAAAAAAAAAAAAAAAAAAAAAAAAAAAAAAAAAAAAAAAAAAAAAAAAAAAAAAAAAAAAAAAAAAAAAAAAAAAAAAAAAAAAAAAAAAAAAAAAAAAAAAAAAAAAAAAAAAAAAAAAAAAAAAAAAAAAAAAAAAAAAAAAAAAAAAAAAAAAAAAAAAAAAAAAAAAAAAAAAAAAAAAAAAAAAAAAAAAAAAAAAAAAAAAAAAAAAAAAAAAAAAAAAAAAAAAAAAAAAAAAAAAAAAAAAAAAAAAAAAAAAAAAAAAAAAAAAAAAAAAAAAAAAAAAAAAAAAAAAAAAAAAAAAAAAAAAAAAAAAAAAAAAAAAAAAAAAAAAAAAAAAAAAAAAAAAAAAAAAAAAAAAAAAAAAAAAAAAAAAAAAAAAAAAAAAAAAAAAAAAAAAAAAAAAAAAAAAAAAAAAAAAAAAAAAAAAAAAAAAAAAAAAAAAAAAAAAAAAAAAAAAAAAAAAAAAAAAAAAAAAAAAAAAAAAAAAAAAAAAAAAAAAAAAAAAAAAAAAAAAAAAAAAAAAAAAAAAAAAAAAAAAAAAAAAAAAAAAAAAAAAAAAAAAAAAAAAAAAAAAAAAAAAAAAAAAAAAAAAAAAAAAAAAAAAAAAAAAAAAAAAAAAAAAAAAAAAAAAAAAAAAAAAAAAAAAAAAAAAAAAAAAAAAAAAAAAAAAAAAAAAAAAAAAAAAAAAAAAAAAAAAAAAAAAAAAAAAAAAAAAAAAAAAAAAAAAAAAAAAAAAAAAAAAAAAAAAAAAAAAAAAAAAAAAAAAAAAAAAAAAAAAAAAAAAAAAAAAAAAAAAAAAAAAAAAAAAAAAAAAAAAAAAAAAAAAAAAAAAAAAAAAAAAAAAAAAAAAAAAAAAAAAAAAAAAAAAAAAAAAAAAAAAAAAAAAAAAAAAAAAAAAAAAAAAAAAAAAAAAAAAAAAAAAAAAAAAAAAAAAAAAAAAAAAAAAAAAAAAAAAAAAAAAAAAAAAAAAAAAAAAAAAAAAAAAAAAAAAAAAAAAAAAAAAAAAAAAAAAAAAAAAAAAAAAAAAAAAAAAAAAAAAAAAAAAAAAAAAAAAAAAAAAAAAAAAAAAAAAAAAAAAAAAATTTTCATCTGCAAGTGCTACAATTTGCATTTTGTTTATATTTCCTTTAAATAAAAACAAACCATCTTTGACTTCCACGCTATCTATTTTAATAGGGTTTGGACTGGAATGATGATACGTTAATAATGTTAACTTAGTTGATATATTATCTGAAAGCCTTCCCTTGATGACAAAACCATTGGGATGACAGGAAAATATTGAAAATAGCAAAATGAAAAATAGGTATTTCATGTTAGTTAATCTATTTGGGGTGAAAATATATTTTAAAGCTTGGAGGCTTTTCATTTGTAACATCATTGCTGCTTATTGACCAGTACATCCAGGACATTTTGAAATAGATGTGGTATTCCTTTTTTGTAAGTGGTCACAATGGGTTTTACTTTATGAAAATTCTTTGCTATTCTAATTTTAATTTTTATCTGTTTTTACCCATCCCTGCCTCGCCGTACCGTTGGGCAGGCAGGCTAAATCCTTCCCTTGAAAGGGAATAAAGTGATCTTATCTAAACGACATTGATTTTAATTTCATCTGTGCAAAATATGGGTGCTCAGGATTAACTATGAGTTCTTGTCTCAACGGATGTACCAAAACGTCCATGTCTTCCAAAGGAATCGCACCTAAAAGAACTTCAGAATCTCCTTTTAATACCATAGCGTTGCAAAGTGTCCTTCTATTCTTAAATTTTAATTCCACATTTGTCACTACATCCAATTCTACAATCCTACCGTCGGCAGTTTCTACCTTCCTTTTTTCCACAATAGGTAGTTGCAATTGTTCTTGAATATTCTCATTGATACAAAGCATATACGATCCAGTATGAACTAAAGCTTGAACAGTCATTCTTTTGACTTCATCCTGATCCATTAGATTTCTTCTTACCATCTCTAGATCACCATTGTTAATCAACTCAATTTCAGCATATACTAAGCCCATTCCTTAACTTTTTTTGTTACAACAATTTTTAACACTTTTAGGTTCCAGACCTTATAGGTTTCAGAAACCTATAAGGTTGGAACAAGCTTCATTGTTGCTTATTGACCACAACATCCAAAACATTCTGGAATAGTCGCTCTAATAAGCTGTACTCTTTTGTTTGGATGGTAACATTTGCGGTCAGATTTTGGTTTTGTGGTATTTCTTTTTTGTAGGTGGTCACAAATGGTGTCCGTAATTTCAAACCAACTAAATAACTATCTTCGTTGGGTATCGTGGAAAAATCAGCTACTGTCGCTTGCACGACACCATACTGAGTGGATGGGTAACTCGCTAATTCCAATATCGCAGTTTGACCTACTTGTAGCGTACCTGCAGCTTTGAGCGGAAGTTTGCCTTGTGCGATATAACCACTTCCTGTATGATGAGGGACACATGTAAAAATGATGTCGCCCGCTTTGACAAATTGATTTTTGGCTAAATATTTTGTATAAGAAATATCTGCATCAAAAGGTGTTTTCAGGATATGCAATTCTTCCCATTCTTTGATTTCATTGATGATTTTTTCTTTCATCTGATGGATGGTAAATATCCGTGTAGATACTCCTGATGATCTATCACCGGTGAGCTCAGCTATCTGAGTTTTTAATTGTTCTATCCTGACTTCATTATTCAGTTTTTGTGATTTGAAAGCTTCCAGGTTTCTTTTTTCATTGAGTATTTTGGATTCTGCTTTTTCTTTTTCGACATCAGCTATTACACCTTGCTCTCTCAGTGTGGTATGTCTGCCAAAATCCTTCTCGGTCAGTGCTACATCTTTTTCATAAAATCCTTCTTGTTTGGTTAGGGATAGATTGAGCTGTTTGATTTGTTCTATTTCATTGCTCAAGGCTTTAATTTTGGTGAAAACAGCACTTTGACGTAAAAATAGCTGAAACTCTTCGTATTGCTGTACCATAGACGTGTAGGAAGAACTCATTATCCCCATATTTAATCCTTTCGGGACATTTATATTCAAATATTCAGGTATATAATCAATCGACGAGATACGGGCAAAAAATGAATTCAAAACATCCAAATCACGCTCATCAACTGTAGATCGAAATTTAAGTAACACATCACCCCGTTTAGCAGGTGACTTATCTCTGATGTGGATAGAATCTATCTCGGCATTCAGTTTACTCACGATTTCTACAGGTGGATTTTCTGTAAATAATTTGGCTGGCATCACCAGTTTATCGGGATATTTTACAAATGCGGCAATACCCAAACAAACGATCAGAAATATAAAAGCAGCTGTAATGCCCCAATTGACCAACCATCCTGGTGGTTTACCAAAGATATTTTGGATAGCAAATATTTCTTCTTTTTGAGAATCGGGTGTGTTGGGCATAACTTTTGACTATTGTTTGTAATGACCTTTTATAGAATAAACAAAAATGTAAACTTGTTTTATTTCATAAACCAGCCTGTCATTTAAATTTATTCTTCTTGACCATAGGCCTTTCAAATCATATTTTAAAGGTTCAGGTTTCCCTAATCCTGAAAACGGATCATTTAATACATCTTTCAGTAAAAGTTTAATTTTACCTATCGATTTAGTATCATTTTTCGATTTATATTCATCCAATTGTCGTTTTGCTTTTTCAGAAAATCTTACTTCCATATATTACAAGGCATCGACATCAATAACTGTATATTTACCTGATTTAAGCTCTTCCTTAGCTTTCATTACATCTGCAACAAATTCAGGATTGTAAGTTTCCTTTATAACATCTTCAAACTCAATTTCCATATTTTTTAATATTTCCTTTATTGCTTTTATCTGAGCTTTATTTTTAGGCTTTACTATGATATCATTCATCTGTTTACTAATTTTAGAATACAAAGATATAAAATATTTCCTTTCCAAACCTTATAGGTTTTCGAAACCTATAAGGTTTAAACCTACCTACTCCAGATCCAATTGATTTTGAACCAACTCCCAATACTTCCATCGCGCTTCTACCAATTCTCGATGCGTTCCTGTCTCTACGATCTTGCCAGCATCTAGGACTACGATATTATCGGCATTTTTTACCGTACTCAGTCTGTGGGCAACTACAACTACCGTTTTGCTTTGGAAAAACTGATTGAGATTTTCCATGATGATGCGTTCGTTGGTGGCATCTAAGGAATTGGTGGCTTCGTCAAAAAACAAATATTCCGGATCTTTATACACTGCACGAGCTATCAGGATACGCTGTCGTTGTCCTTGCGATACGCCGCTGCCTTTGGCACCAATCATGGTATTGTAAGATAAAGGCATACTATAGACAAAGTCCTGAATATTGGCCACATGGAGCGCTCTATCTAGCTTGGTAAAACTGATGACATCATCGCTTTCGGCTATATTATTGCCTATGGTGTCTGAAAAAATAAAACCATCCTGCATAACGGTACCACATTTGGCCCGCCAAGCAGATTTATTGATCGCTTGAAGTGGGATGCTGCCTACGGATATCTTGCCTTCTGTCGGTGGGTAGAAACCCAATAATAACTTCAGTAGCGTCGTCTTGCCACTGCCGCTCGCCCCTACGATGGCAGTGACCTTGCCGGCTGGTATGGTGAGGTCGATGCCTGAGAGTACTTGTGGCGACAAAGGTGAATAAGCAAATCCAACCTTGTCCAGTGATATCGCTGCTTCGCCAGGTATCTCAGAGATGGTTTGCACTTGTGGGTCTTCTTCTGGTGTGACATCGGTGACTTCTGCCATACGAGTGAGCGAGATGCGGGCATCCTGTGCAGAACGGATGAAGGCGATGAACTGATCAAAAGGTGCATTGAGCTGACCAACGATGTACTGTATAGCGAAAAGTGTACCTAAGGTGATCTGTCCATTGATTACCGCTCGAGCTGCTATGAAAGTGATAAGGATGTCTTTCAGCCGATTAAAAAATAAGGCCCCAAAATCCTGATACTGACGCAGGGCGAGAGATTTGGACTGGACCCTAAAGAGCAAGGCTTGTATGTCTATCCACTTCCACCGGCGCTTGCGCTCACTACCTTGCAGCTTGATCTCCTGCATACCATTGATCATCTCGAAGAGCGTACTCTGATTGTCAGATGCTTGCTGAAAAGCCAGATAATCTAAGTCGGCCCTACGCTTCATAAAAACCATAACCCAAGCTATATACAAAGCAGTAAAAAACAGAAACACCCCAAATATCAATACATCATACATCAGCAAGATACCGCTAAATACTACGACCGATAGAAAAGAAAAAAATATACTCAGCACCGATCCTGTGAGAAAACTCTCTACCCGATTATTGTCCTGAATGCGCTGTAAAAGGTCACCCACATTTTTGCTATCAAAATAGCCCAAAGGTAAGCGCATGAGCCGGATGAGAAAATCAGAAATGAGAGAAACATTGACCCGCTTGCCAATCTGTAGTATGATCCACGACTGTATGAACTGTACAAAGGTCTGACTGACAAATAGTACCAACTGTGCGATCAGGATAAGTGTGACAAAAGACAGATTCTGGTTTTGTACACCTACATCGATGAGTGACTGGGTAAGGAAAGGAAACATGACCTGAAAAACCAAGCCCACCAAGATGCCGATCATAAACTGAATGATCATGCGCCTGTACGGAGACAGATATGGCAGGAGACCACTCCACACACCCGATGACTGACCGACAGCATCAGCCTGATAAAACTCAGGCGATGGCTCGAGACCAAGTGCTATCCCCTGATCCCCGTCGCTACACCATGATTTTCGGAATTGTTCCTTGGTCAGTCGTATCTTGCCATGTGCAGGATCTGCCACCCATACATACTTGCTACTGATCTTATACACCACCACAAAGTGTCGCTGCTCCCAGTGTACGATACACGGCAGTGGAAACTCTGTCAGTCCCGGCAGATCTCTGTGACTGTCATATGTCACCTTTACAGCCATGGTTCGCAGTCCTAGACTCTCTGCAGCTTTTGATATCCCAGCTAATGATACTCCTTGCCGAGAGATATGACACTTCTCTCTCAGTTTTTGCAACGATACCGCACGCCCATGATGATCGGTGATCATCATGAGACAGGCTGGACCGCAGTCCATGGCGTCGAGTTGGTGGGTGAATGGGAAAGGCATTGTTTTTATTCTGCAGTATCATCTTTATTCATCTCATCTACCATTTCTCTCATTCCATAATAATCTATGGCCTTTTGCTTGAGTGGATTGGTACTCCATTCACTCCATTCTCCTGTGTAGGGATTGTATCCACATTTGAGTGGTTTACTTAGAATATCATCAGGATCTTCTACATAAGCCCTACAATCAGTGCAAATGTATCTAAACTCACAGTCTTTGCACACATGGATTTTGTCCTTATTGATATCCCAATACTTCTTGAATCCTGGCTTTTCTATGGCTTCTGCAAGTGTTGTATCACGAATATTTCCAAATGATTCTGTCATAGATGGGCAATTTTTGATGTTTCCTTCGGAGTCTATGGAGATTTTTCGGTTGAGGCAGGAGTTGTGATTACAGCCCCCTAAGAGATAAGACAAAGTTACAAATAAAATTTTGTAACTATGCACATGCAAGACAAGGAATCAGGCACAAAGAAATTCACAGATGTGGAGAAACTCCAGATCATTGAAGAGGTAAAGTCTAAAGGACTCAAGGTGACTTTAGCGAAGTACGATTTATTTCCAGGGACGTACTACTATTGGAAAAGTAAATTGGTTATTTACGGACCGGAAGGTCTTAAGCACAAAAAGAGTACTGAGAATGTTCAACTTATCAAAAAATTGGAACGGGAAAACGAGCAATTGAAAATCACTTGTTGGCAGAGAAGGAACTTGAAAGCAAGTTAAAGGACGAATTGATAAAAAAAGTATCCAGAATGGAAAAGGTCTCCGTTAGTTGGAGTATCGGGCTCAGGGGATGTCGTTTGAAGATTGTTTGAGTATAACAGGTATCACCCGCAATCAGTTTTATCACAAGCCCAAAGGCAATAAACAGGGTAAACTACTGTCAAAAGGATACCAAATGGAGAAACCCCAACACAAATCAAATGGAGAAAGTCCCTAATGCAAAAGTTGTTGAGGATATATGTGAAATCAAAGGAGACGTAAATCAAGCAGATTATTACAAACTCATATGTGTAGCCTTGTGCCTGAAAGGGTACTATATAAAATCACAAGAAAGTGTTTCGCCTTATGCGGGAACATGATTTTATTGCTAAAGAAGGCCAAATCAACGGGCAAAGACTATGTTAAACATCGTCGGATAGTACCTACCAAGCCATTGGAAATTTTAGAGATGGACATCAAATACATCTGGATCAAACAAAGTCGTAAGTATGCCTATGTTTGACCATAATAGATACATTTACCAGATACGTATTATGCTATAGTGTAGGATATTCCATGCGTACCACACAAGTAAAGGCAGCATGGGAATTTATCATCGCCACTCATTTTCAAGGCATTAAAGCCCGATGTACAACTTCAGGTTGAAATACGCAATGACAATGGCAAGCAATTTTCAAGTGATGAAATCAGGGGATTTTTTAAAGAAAATTTCCTGATGCAAGTATTCACACACCCATACACTCCCGAAGAGAATGGTCATATAGAAAGCTTTCATAAAACCTTAGGCAAGGCCCTAAAAGATGATGAATTTGCCACCTAGGCGAAGCTGAAAGGGACTGGATGTATTCTACAATACTTTAATAACCACCGAACTTAGTGCAACAAAAGTGCCGCCAGCGAAATTTTGGGTGCTGTGTGATCAAGGTAAGGTGGATGTCACCATCTTGGAGAAAGAGAGAAAGTCAAAGTATAAGCTAAAAAGTAGCTTATCAAGAAATAGCAAACATACCCAATATAAATAAATACGAAAATTGGGTAATACGAGCCTAAAGGAAGCTCTCTCTCAAAATAAGCCGTCCGCAGGACACCGTTTTTTTGAACGAATGTCAGACTTAAAGCTCCAAATGTAAATGCAATGGTAGGCCTACACATTGCAATCTGAAAATTGGTACAAAATGTCGCCCATTATCAGCTCTCTCATTGCAAAGATATGGTATATTTGTTTTCATTTTTTAACTAATCGTAATTTTGTCTGATAATTAGGGGGTTGCATCATTGTGTTTGAGGGAAATTTGATAAGCATCTAATCCAATTCTGAAATTATTTGTTTCAATATTACCACAACACTTTACATCACTTAAATCTTCTTCAAGAATTATGATATTAGGATAAGTACTAAGATTACAGACCATTTGTTTTTCTCTAGCATAATGGTCGACATTGTGAATACAGAATAAATTGATGATTGGAAATTTTTTCAAAAGTTCTATACAAAAATTAAATATTGAAAAATCAAAGTAAATAGAGTATATGTCAAGTGAATACATGTTGTGTGTAATGCATAAATCAATAAGACTTACTAATTTACTTTGTTCAATATTTGAATTTATTCTAATTTCAATATGTCTACAGTTTAGACTATTCAATTGAAAAAATATCATTGGTATAAATTTTTCTATCCCTTCTGAAAAATTCAAAATAAAACTCTGAATTGTGCATAACTCCAATTTTATATTGGTTTTCTTGTGATAAATAAATTTCTCACTTTTTGGTTTTAAAATTTCATAGCTAGCAAAAAAAATAGTGATTTCCTCCTTCAGTTCTTCAGAGATATCCTTTATGTTTTTATTATGTAAATAATCCACTACATACTCTGGTATTCTTATTAATTGACCTCGCCAATTATCTTGAAGGATTGAATATTTTGATCCTTTCACAATAGAACAATGTTTGATTAACTCTATCATATTGAGGGTAACATTTGTGATAATGGAAAAGGAGGAAACGTAATCCTTCTAGTTTCATTTTTGAAATCCCAATATGCTCCTATAACATCCTCCGGTTTCCGCGTATATGGTTTTTCAGTTGGAAAATTCATTATTAAGGGTAGATTATTGAAAAATTTGTTCATAATTAAGAATTTTGTGGGTCTAAGGATATTAATTTTTTTGCTATTATTTCGTATAAACCATACTCACACGGAACTTCAACCATATCAAACTGTCCAACAGGATTTACTTCTAAAAATAATAACGACCATTTTTATATATCAAATCTATTGATCCAGTATTTAAGCCTAAATCATTCATTAATAGGACAATTAAAGTAGAGGTTTTAGAATCCATTTGATAGGGCACCATTCTAGATAATTTGGAATGATTATAATTTCTAAAATCCACTTCTGTGGTTGGATCATTTTGTGATAATATTGCCATTGAATACAATTCTCCAAAGAAATAAAAAATTCTAACCTCATATTCCTTTTCTATTTCTTCTTGAATTAATGAAGGGAAAAAAACATCTCCAATAACTTCAAGCTCTTTTAAAGTAATTCTTTTTGTCAAAAAAGTTAAAAGACTTTGTTCAGTCTGTATAGGCCAAATGTCTCCAGATGCTTTTGTTATCAATTTTTCATGTTTTTCAAGAAGTTCTATCAAATTGCTTTTTTCTGAAACTAAGTAAGTGCTCGGAACATTAAATCCAATTTTTTTGGCCTTTTCCAGTACGATTAATTTATTCACCGTTTTTGACTCGGGAACCCATAATGCTTTTGAAAATTTACTATAAAAATATTGTGAAATTGCTAAAAATTCATTTCTTACTTCTCTTAGATATTTTGTAAATTCAAGATCCGAATAAAAATTTTTAAGACCAAAAATATGGGTGTATCCCATTTTTGCAAAAGTTTGAAAACATGAGAAAGGTGTTATAAATTTGTTCGAACCAAATAATTCAAATGGATAAGGTTAAACTTCTCAACTAGTTTAGCCAACTTTGAATGAGATAGAACTTAAAGAACAGACTCAGAGAATTTTATGATTTCGAAAATTTTGCGTTGAACAGCTTCAAAAGATTAACCTTGATGTTGTCACGCAAACCATCGGAGAGAGAGCAGAATAATTTATCGTAAAAAAAAAACGATAATTGGCTATTATGGTAAGATGGACTTGAATAAGAACACCCATTTATTTCTTCAATAAAAGGTGAAGATGAGTCCGTTACTAAAAGATATTGAGTTACGTTGGTCAAAGTGAATGTTATGAATCATCATCAGAGGTGATAGAAAAGACAATGGGTTTAAGAATTGACGATAATAAAATTCACAGACTTTGCAATGATCTAGGAGAGAAAAGTGCTGAGTGGTTAGATGACCAAAGAAAGGATAATGACACTAAACCCGAATAAGCCAAGACACTGAAGTGTTGCATGTACATGCGACGGAGGGTATGTATTGACTCGTGAAGAAAAGTGGAAAGAAGTAAAGTTGGTAGGGTTTACTCTTCAAATAACTTATTGAAAACCAATGATAAAAGAGGTTATATTGATGAGTCATGGTACACTTTTCACATTGGAGACCACACCACATTTGAAGAAAAGATGGAACAATACCTAGCAGTTATAAATATCTTAAAGAACGAATGGTCTTTATAGTAGATGGGGCAATGGATACACAACTGATAAATGAAAAGTATCCTTGCGCACTAAAGATATTAGATTTTTTTCATGCCTATGAAAAAATATGTTATTTTTCAACCAAAGTTATTTCAGACAAAATAAAGAGGAAAAAGTGGCAGATTGATATGCACGCAAAACTCCTAAAAGAGGGTAAACATGAATAACAAATGGAGTTACTTCAAGAATATTTGAGAAATACAGCTTAAGGTAAAAATGGGATACACCCAAAAATATTAAAATCTTCATCATCATACCATCTTCTATTGAAAACCACATTTACCTTATTATGATCCAATTTAAAGTTTTTAAAATTAAAATTACCACAAAGATCAAAAGAGAAATTACCGGGATTCAAAATATCTTTACCATTAATTCTGACAAAATCTGCCCTGTAGTAAGATAGGACGTCTATCAATTTATTAGTTGATTTTTCTTCTACTGCTTTGCTTAAAATTACAATCACTCTTTATTATTTATTATCTTTAAGTACTCTGATAACGAACCTAAACCTACTGTATTCCTAATGGAGTCTATTTTTTGTAGATTTTCTATAGGGAGAAATTTTTTTTCGCCCGTTTTATTATTTATAAGGAATTGAGTTCCATAAATTTGTTTTTTATTATTATCACACAGTATTCTATCAATCATTAACGCCAGTGTAGATCTTTTTAATAAACCTTTATTCATAGAACTTTCAAAAAATGGAAAATATGTTTTTCTATTTTTGGGACTAGAATGTTGAACAATCATGAAAGCAGGGTACACACTTTCCTCACCTGCATCTTCAATTGCTTTCCAACCACATTTTACTCTAATACTTTCTAGAATATTAAAATTTTTTTGATCTTCAAAAATATTAATATTTTCAGTTTCCCTATTGGATTGATCTCTCTTAAATGCAGAATTTAGCAATGACAAAATATTTTTACATGAAATCGATGTATCAAGTACAACACTAGTCCTACTAATTTCTTTGAACTTTTGATTAGCTATAATTTCTTTGATGATTTTATTAGCTAAAGAAGTATCAATAATTCTAAACTTAATTAACTCAATGTGTAAATCAATATTATTTGAAAAAAGTGAATCTAATCTTTCACGTGCCTTTATGTCTTCCGAATTGATATTTACTACTTGTAACTTTTTTACTAGATTATTGCAATCCTTTATATGTGCAAGCGCAAACTTATTGTTGTCAAAAAATTTCATTTGTTCACGTGATAACAGTTCGCCATGGATCGAATATATTTCTAAGTCTCGAGGTGGGAAATTACCTTCTTTAAACATATTGAAGACTTCATCATTACTCATTCTTGTCAATTCACAATTTCTTTTTTGAAAACAAGAAATAAGTACTATAACATAAAATAAGAATAAGCTAATTGATATACGATTTAGGTTAGGCATTTTTAATTTTATTGTAAGTAATAGAAAATTTGATTCCATTCTAAGTCAACTTTGAAATGTCAATTAAGAATTTATTTCCCAATTACGAAACTAATATCTTACAGTGCTTCAGGAAGTAGGAATATGTTTATATTTCCATGTTTGAACAAAGGTGTATAAAATTTTATTTTAGTAAATTATATTTTCTAGTAGAACTTGGCATTTCTATGTCAAATAAAACAATGACAAAAAAAATATAACCAAATGTAGCCCAATAATGAAATTTTAAACATACTCCTAAATCGATAACTTCCTATACAAAACTATAACTCTATTGTTACGGACAATCTTGATTTGTCCAATCTCCATGATAATCCGTATTTACTGGGTCATAAGATTCATAACTCCAATTTGTTGATGCCATACTCAAAGTTGAATATGAGGATACATTAGTATCAGCTTTTCCTCCAATTGCCCTATCGCTGTTAGTCAAAAAAAAGTTTTCAAAGTTTTTAAATAAATAACTCATTCTATTAAATTTACAAGTCCCCCATCTTTTCCATGTGCACACCCAAACGGATGGGCGGTGCCGGGTTAGGGTTAATTATCCCGTCTGCTTGTCACATCACCGCTGGCCGGCAGCTTTGTGTAAGGGTGCAGCATTCCCTTTTTTGTATCGCCTGATCATAAATACGATGCAAACATACAGACCATCGACGCCAAAATTTGGCGTCGGGCAAATTATTTTCTATTTTTTTCTAAATTATTTTTTTCTTGCATTCTATGTAAAAACATACTTTTAGAATATTATTTTGTCCACTCTTATTTATCCCATCTCCTATCCAATATTGTATGGTCGATGCTTTGATGCGACCGTATTTTGATTGGATATATGGGTGATGTCGTGTTTGCGACATTTTAGGGATTATATTTTCTCTATGGCTGAGATCATTTAAAAATCTGTGGAATCTGCTGCATCTGTGAGATGATGTGTTTGACTCACAGAACTTGTGCTGCCACAGCAGTATATCATTGATCTCATAGATGTTGATATTCCTGCTAAAGACACGCCTTCTCTTGAGATATGACACTTCTCCCTCAGCTTTTGCAGCGATACCACTCGCCCATGATGATCAGTGATCATCTTGAGACATGCTGGACCGCAGTCCATGGCATCGAGTTGGTGGGTGAATGGGAAGGGCATTAAAATGCTATAATTAAGTTTATAAAGAATCCCATTTTCCCTCCTTTAAATTATATCCACAATCAGATGCATAATAGTATTTTCCTTTTTCATTAACAACAGGAGTTCTTCTATCAAGGCACAAATTTCTTAGTTCACAATCTTTACATTTTTTAATACTTCCTTTTGTTACTCTCCAAATTCCCAAATCACTGCCTTTATCGTCTAATTTATTATTATTATCAAAGATATTTCCGATACAGCAGCCTTCTAAATATTCGTTATTATAGATTTTCCCATCGTATCCAATTACCAATTTATTGTTAAAATATACATTTCTAACTAATGCTTCAGAAATATATCTCAAATTAGCATGACTATTATCCACTTTTACATCAAACTTTGAATCAAAAATACTACCCTGTTTTAAATTTATATTATAAGTTCCGTATTTGTTAATAAAAGTTTCTATATCATCTGATGTACACTCAAATTTTGTAATTTTATTTGTTTTCATACATCTTTCCAGTATTTCCTGACAATTATATTTTGAAACACTATTTTTAGTATCTACCAAATGAATATTAGAAATATATGTTGAATTCAATAAAGTAGTAAAACTTAAATACTTTTTGATATCAACAAAATTTATTACTCTAAGTTCCAAAGAAATGATATTACATTTAATTATAATATCATTAATTTTTTCATAATTTAAAAAATCGCTATTGAAATCAAGGTAGATAATCATATTATTAAAAGTGCTCTTTTCTACATACTCAAACTTAATTCTTTGTACTGATATATTTTCAGATGTAAACAGAAGAAGTTTGTTTTCTATTAAATACTCCAGATACTCCTTGTAAATATCATAAAACTCAGACTTTTTGTATTTAGATTCTAATGCATCTAAGTCTATTTTGCCATTGTACTCATTTAGAAATCTTGTAAGTGATGTAGGGACAAATGATACAAACTGAGTTTGTACCTCGCAAAGCAAATCTCGGTACTTACCTTTAGTGATCTGAATACTTGGCTTTAATTTAAATACCATAATTTATTAATGTTTTAACTTTCATAAACAACTTAAAACCGAGAATAAATAGATAATATATCATTATAAATTATAATTTTACTCAAGTCTTTACAGTGTCGAAACTGGTTTAACTGGGTACTTAGTAATAATTTTTATACCTTTATTATTAACAGACTTCACATAGTTGAATTGCTTTTTGACTAAAAACCTGGTAAAAAGAGGTAAATCGCTGTCACACTTTATCAATTCTTTAGCATCTAAAAATTCTTTATCAACCTTAGATATGTTATTACTTTTCAATTTTTTATATGTTTGATAAGCTCCAATGCAACATTTATATATATATGGTCACCTAAATAAAAATTAAATAAATCAAACTCACCATTAGGGTTTACTTCGAGAAAATAATATTGTCCATCTGTTTTACTTTTAATAAAATCAAACGAACCAGTCATTAAACCCATCCTTCTCAATAGCTTTTTGCATTTAGAAATTAATTCATTTGGAATTTGGATAGGAAACACATAATTAGGATTATCAAAATCATAATTTCTTACATCCACTTTTGTTTTTTCACTTTCTTGTGATAAGATTCCAAGACTATAAACCAAGTTACCAAAAATAAACATTCTCACTTCAAATTCCTTTTCTATTTCCTCTTGGATAAGGGATGGAAAAATTGGACTAAAATTTGAATGATCGATTTTTGTTGTATAACTTTGATAATATTCATTCTCATTAGCTAAAACCAATCCATTTTCAAAAGGCTTAGTTATTGATTGACTAGGATTAATTCCATTTTCGCTTTTTAGAGATGTGTTGAGATAAAGTATATTTGACTTAGGTGTAGAAAAATTCAATGCATGAGCAATTTCCAGATTTATCAACTTATTGCTATATTTGGAAGAAACATAGTTAATTACTTTTAGCTTCTTTTGTTTGCGTAATTCAAAAATTTTTGTTTCTAAATACTCGGAAAAACATTTATATTCTTGACTCTGTAATTTATACAAATCAATATTTTTTGAGATCGCTAAAGATGAAATCTTTTGCCCTCTAAAAAATACCGTTTCAATATTACATGATTTTGTTTTCTCTTGGACGTGTACATAAGCATTCAATAAGCAATCAAACTTAACTACTTCGATATTAAATTTTTTAAGCCAAAATATAATTTGATCTGCACTAACGTCATTATTCTTTGTAACAAATACCATCAATTATTGCTTTTGTAATACAGCTTATTAAATTCTATATTGTTTTTTCTCCCTAAAATAAATACATTGCCATTTATGATTTCAATTGACTCAAAAAATGCTATATTTAAAGATAGGAAGTCATTGACAATTCCTGTATTCATGTCAATCATGCAAATTTGGTAGTCATCTCTTAAATTTTTTACAACATAAAATTTTCCACCAAGTTTATCTTGAAGCACAAAGTTTTTATATTGGTCACTTGCTAAAAAATCGACACTTTCAATTGTTTTTTTTGCTTTTCCTTCATTATCAAACCATTCCATTTTTGCTTCATCAAAATTAAACAAAACAAAATTGTTATCGTAAACAAAGCAAAAATTATTTACCCTATTTTTGTGAATAATATTCTCAAGTATGAAACTTGAAGCTTGGTCTCTCCTTATTTGAAGATTAGATGCATAATCAGTAATTTCCATTGTAGAAACATTCTTACCATATTCTATAAATCCTTTATCATCAATATAGTTCTTTATTTTTTTATCAAATACAATAGATTTTGCTATGTGAAACGAATCAGCATTGACTACAAAATATAGCTTGTGGAGTCCATTCATTTTGACCAGCTCGTACATGTATGTACTTTTAAAATTACCTATACATTTACCAAATAGTTTATAAAAATCTACGGCATTAATTTTTTCTATCATTTGGAAAGTATCATCAATAATATCTATCAATATAAATTCATCACCTAATTTTAAATATAAGTCGCCACGACAGTTTTTAATTAATTCAAACTTTTCTTTTTCTTCTATTTCCACAATGTCTTTGATTACTCCATATTCATTAAATATATGTAAGCTATATTTTCATTCCTTCCTTTATTTTTAGTATATAAAACATATAAAAACGTATCGTCAGAAACGATGCTTATTGGTGTTAAATCTTTTGTACTTAATTGTTTTGATGTATTGGATGAAGAAATTTCAACCTCATCCAATAAGTTAATATTTTGTTTTAAAAATATTGTTTCCTTAATGTCACCAGAAATCAAGGAAAGCCTATTGTAACCGAGGTAAGTAACTTCAAGTGTATCTTTAAAAGAATTTATTGGCATACTAAACGCTCCGTTTTTGTTAGTTTCCACAATTTGATTGTTCGCCTTGTTGCGGACAATGACAAACTCTAAAGGCTTATTACTTTTAGAATCTAAAACCGTAGCATATACAACACGCTGGCTGTTTGCTATATTTAAACAGAACAATAATAATAATAAAACTATATGTATTATATTAAAAGAATTCAATTTATCTCTTTTAGTAAAAAAAAATTAAAGTTCCAGTAAATAACTAAATTTCATACTTACTGGAACTATTGATAAATTAAGCGTTACCTCCAGGATTGTCCATATCCATGTTTGGACCACCAGGGAGGCCGCCTCCAGGGTAGTAAGTCAAACTATAAGTCAATTTTGGCTGAGCTTGAATGTTAGGGTCTAAGCCTCCAACGACAGATTTGGCATTTACCTTGATTGATTTAAAACTTTCTAACTTTAACATAATTATAAAATTAAAAATACCATCCCCTCTCTTTTCAATCGCCTCCCCACACTACATGGTTCCGCCGGGTTCAGGTATATCCCGTCTGCTTGTCACATCACCGCTGGCCGGCAGCTTTGTGTAAGGGTGCAGCATTCCCTTTTTTGTATCGCTTGATCATAAATACGATTCAAACATACAGACCATCGACGCCAAAATTTGGCGTCGGGCAAATTATTTTTCATTTTTTTCTAAATTATTTTTTCCTTGCATTCTAGGTAAAAACATACTTTTAGAATATTATTTTGTCAACTCTTATTTATCCCATCTCCTATCCAATATTGTATGGTCGATGCTTTGATGCGACCGTATTTTGATTGGATATTTGGGTGATGTCGTGTATATTAAATTTTAGAAATTATTTTGCCTATTTCCCTGTTATGACTCACCCCCAACCCCTCTCTTAAAAAAGCTTAAAAAAGAAGGGAGAGGCTTTCGTTCTTTGAGTCCTGGCATTGGTACTTTTTTAAAGGATAAATGTAATCAAATGTCAAAAACGAAGTAACAAAATCAATATTTTAACTACCCAACCTGGACTCGAAGCGTCAC
The DNA here is from genome assembly GCA_016718205.1 of Saprospiraceae bacterium. Taxonomy (GTDB): domain Bacteria; phylum Bacteroidota; class Bacteroidia; order Chitinophagales; family Saprospiraceae; genus OLB9. The sequence continues at coordinate 230,576 of JADKEB010000001.1, read as the reverse complement.
CCCTTCCTTTTCAAGGGAAGGGGCCGGGGGATGGGTATAAATGACCATAAATATTTTTCTACCCATGCCCAATTATAAAGTACTTCTTCGTTGGTAAACCTTATCACTTTGTACCCTAATGCTTCCAAATCAGCTTGTCTCTCTTGATCATATTCTTGTTGTTCCAGATGAATAGGACCATCTATTTCGATAACTATTTTATATTCAAAATTATGAAAATCTGCAATGTAATAAAGCTTATTATTCAAAATTTGCTTGTATTCTATCAAATACTGCCTATTGAATTTTAACCCGCAAAATTTCTTATTCCTTAATTTATCCCATACAAATTTTTCTGCGGGTGTAGGATTTTTACGGTGATCTCTTGCATTTTGTAATGTTTCAAAATATCTCATAATATTTCATATTCCCAGTTTTTACTCACCCCCAACCCCTCTCTTAAAAAAGCTTAAAAAGAAGGGAGAGGCGTACGTTCTTTGAGTCTTGGCATTGGTACTTTTTTAAAGGATAAATGTAATCAAATGTCAAAAACGAAATAACAAAATCAATATTTTAACTACCCAACCTGGACTCGAAGCGTCACCCCTTCCTTTTCAAGGGAAGGGGCCGGGGGATGGGTATAAACTACCCGCATCTTTTTTACCCACCCCAACCCTCCCTTGAAATGGCTTGAAATGGAGGGAGTTAGATACGTTCATTTATCTTTGGCATTGGTACTATTTTAAAGGTTAAATTTAATCCAATGTCAAATACAAAGAAACAATCTCAATTATCATCCCAGCTAAGATCCGCGCCTCACCCCTTCCTTTTCAAGGGAAGGGGCCGGGGGATGGGTATAAACTACCCAGACCTTATAGGTTTTGAAAACCTATAAGGTCTAAACATGGCTTCCGTCCACCCCGTATCTTAAGCAAATCTTGATCTCCAACAGTGATTCTTATATCATACTTCACATCCTGTTCAAGATAGTAAGTACATTCTTTTGTACAATACTTGATAGGAAATCCCACATCTCTCATCTTACTGATGAGCCTGATGACGTTACGATCACTCATGCCCAGCTTTTGGCCAAAAGACGACACATCTCCTGTAGCTCTTCTTTTGATCAGACACATCACCCTATCCATAAATACTACATCTTCAAATAACTTCATTTTCTTTAAGTTTCAATAGTTATCGTAATAAAATACCAAGTAATATTGTGTCTCCACAGTAATACCTAAAATTAACAAGTGATATGGTAAGTGTTGAATGACAGATCAATTACAAGTAGATTTTTCTTTTGATCAAGGTGAGGGTTCCCGACCTTAGCCGTAGCAAAGGAAGGGGTTCATCAACGAAGAGCAAATGGAAAAGATACAATAAGTCATCTGTCTATTTAATCTTAACTTAACACTAAAACAGAATGCGTTATGGAAATGCAGAAAACGGGGTTAGTATATTCTCATGTCATTTTCAACACACACATTGTAAAACAAAAATATACCTCTATACCATATATACAAACGAGGTATTAGCCATGTGCACTTTTCACATGACTATGTTCAGTTTTTTCCCATTGAAAAGCTACTTCACTTTTGAAGTCATACTTTTCGTTTGAGTTTTACATCGGGTGCGTATTTTTTATTGATACAAACATAATCCTTTTTTGCAGTTAAAATACAAAAAAGTCAGATATTTTTTGGGTGTGTCCCATTTTTTCATTCAATTGTTACAAAATTCATTTTGTCTCCCTTTTGGGATGGGGTAAAACAATTCATTTTGTCTCCCTTTTGGGATGGGGTAAAACAAAAGGAATTTTTATTAAAGTGCAATTTTGGGATACACCCCATTTTTTCTCCATTTTTGATGCATCATGGCTGACACATTTTGGCATTTCTACACATACAAAAAATAATATTTTGCCCATCTTAATTCTACTGCCTCTGTTTAAGTAAATATATGACAGGTAGAATTGCTATTAATCAATGATTTATGTAAATTAATAGTAATTTACATGCCCAGAAATACGATATTACCATTAAATTTTTACGATTTCAATCAATATTCATCTTTCAACAATAACAGAGCCATTCTACTTTGTTAGATTTACCTCTTCCTTCATTTTCTACCAATTTAAGAATTTTCAGAGATATTATTTATGCCCGTTCGTGCCTGCCCGCCAAATCTGATGCAGGCACGGCTTTGTCCGATTCGCTCACCAGTCCTCCTTCGTCGGCTTAGTGGTCGGATGGACTTTTTTGACTGATGAGCGTCCCGAAGGGCGACCCTTAAGCAAAAAATTAAATTGCACTTTTAAAACCTGATAACCTATATGATGATTTTCCTGATAACTCCTAAGTTGACAAAGTAGTATTAATTTAGCCCATCACCTATCCCATATTATATGGCGGCCCCATTGATGTGACGTATTTTGATTGGATATGAGAATAATGATGTCATCTAGACCTTATAGGTTTTGAAAACATCTAAAGTCTAAAACTATGCTACTATATGGACATCAATGGTATCTTTAGGTAGTCACTCTACCTATCATACAACTCACAAAAGAAGTAGCTGTCGTAAGTCCTGAACCTTTACCAGGCTCGGGATACCCCATAGAATGAAGTTTTGACACAATTTGATGCTTGTCAGTAGTTTCATCAGTAGTAAGTGATACGATTCCATTTTCGATATCCACATTTACATCCTTCACGCCATGCATCTTTGACAAGCCATTTTTGATGGATCCGGCACAACCGTGGCATTTTATATTTTCAACCTTAATTTCCATGATTTTTATTTTTATACAAACTCTATAACAAAATACTAAGGTAAATGATTCAAAATATTTTGTAAAAAGTTTAAATCAATACGACCCTAGAAACCACACCAATAAATACCTTGCAGATGCAAACTTGAAATCGGGATCGCCTGATTAAGCTTACACCTTATCTTTATAACCATTTATCAGCGTGGGTTTCATAGGAATCAACATACCCATGTTTTTTCCTTTTGGCTTCCGTTGGTCTTTACTTAAAAACCCCTTTAATTTTTCTTTCCCACAATCTAACCTTTTTCATCCTTTTCTCTCTTCACTTTAACAGGAAGGAATTCACACTATATCAAAAAAATGGCGCACAAAAAGAGGAGTCACTGCAGCCAGCGACTCCCCAAATAAAAAATAGGTGCGTAAATCTTTACTTTACAGAATCTATAACTGCCTTGAATGAATCGGGATGATTCATAGCTAAATCTGCAAGCACTTTTCTGTTTAAATCAATATTCTTTTGACTTAAAGCATGTATAAATTTTGAATAAGACAATCCATACATACGTGTTGCTGCATTAATCCTTGCAATCCATAATCTTCTGAAAGCTCTCTTTTTATTTCTTCTGTCTCTGTACGCATAAATGTATCCTTTCTCAAGGGCATTTACCGCTACAGTATAAACTTTACTCCTTGCTCCAAAGTAACCTCTGGCAGCTTTAAGGATTTTTTTTCTTCTGGCTCTTGAAGCCACTGCATTCACTGATCTAGGCATAAATATTTGATTTTAGTACAATACAGGGATCTTTTATTGATTCTTTAATCCTGTATTCTCGTTAAATAATAAATTTACTTTTTTACAGACAAAGCAATTTTTTTACTTTGGCATAATCTCCGTCACTTACTAACGCAGAACCAAGTAATCTTGTTTTAGCTTTATTTGATTTTTTCCTCATCAAGTGCCTGGCATTGGCCTGAAATCTCTTAATTTTACCTGTTCCGGTTAAGCTAAATCTCTTCTTGGCACTTGAATGGGTTTTCATTTTTGGCATAATACACATCTTTAAGGGCAGCAAAAGTAAACACTTTTATTTAACTAACAAAAATTATGACAATTATTTTAACTACAAAATTTCAAATTGCAAAATTTAGTGCATTTGAATATTACATATCCCTTGGATTATAAATGATTTTGGGTGGCAAACCCAAACCAATTAATTTCTGAAGATTATACGACAGCATGATTTCATGCGTGCCCTGATGCGCAGTCCTCAGTGAAGATAATCCAAAATCATAACTATAATACAATTTATATTTGGATCCGATATTGGTACCCATAAGAATGGTTATGGCATCAAATGATGATGTACTATATCCTCTCATGCCTACACCTCCAATGATATTTCTATCCAGGATAGCCACCAAAGATATATCGGCCTGGACTACAGAGGGATCTGCCTTGACCAAAAGCGAAGGATAGAATTTAATCCTGTCATCCCATTCATATTTGTATTCTGCAAAAATACTACCACCCCATCTTCTGGTATAAGAAGCATTTCCCAATGCAAAACTGTGGGATGGAAACTCTGACAAGGTTATGCCCCCTTGCCATTGATGACTCATAAAATAGGTTCCTATCTCCCATGAAGGTCCTACACCATTGAATACATTTGCCTCGAGCAAAGGATCCTTGTGGTTGATGGTGGCTTCATAATCGCCATCCGGAGTTATGATCTTACGACCATCAAAATTGAGATAATCCAATCCCAATCTGCCACCAAAAGAAAGGAATCCTGATTCCAAACCCATCACATAATTGTATGAAAATCTAAAGTTTGTGTTATTTAAGTGACCTGAAGACTGATTGTATAATGAAAAACCTATAGCCCCATTCCATAAATAAAATGGCAGATCGGCACCTAAATAAAATGTACGAGGATTGCCCGGAAAGCTACTGTACTGGTCTCTATATGAAGTAAACACACTCAAGGAACGCTCCAATCCACCATAAGCCGGATTTTCATAATACTTATTAAGCATGTATTGACTGAACTGTGGTCTTTGCTGTGCATTGATCCCAATGTCAGAAATACAAACACAAAATATTATAAACAACCATTTCATTTTGAGTTCCGATATGATAAGAATACAATAATAAGGATTTTTTATTGAAAGTAGTCTTATGCTTATCAAAAAATATTTAAAATTGAATCCACTCCTAAAAGTTTTTGATGAAGTAAAACAAAAATAAATGATTTCTACTGCATTGATAATCAAACGTTTCCATTTAGGAATCGGGTAAAAACCGTTTAATTAGCATAAAATATTTGTTTTCAGCGTAGACTCAAAATTGATAAGAATAGTCGCTGTGCTACTATATCACGTCTTTTGTTTCTATTACCAATCCATCATAAGCCGGAAATATTTTTTCAGGAAAATTGTGTTCCATATCTGCATGCAATCCCATTTCATGAGACATATGTGTAAAATATGTGGCTTCAGCTTGAATATTTTGCGCCATTATGATTGCTTCATCATAAGAGAAGTGCGAGTAATGTTTTCTGTGTTGGAGTGCATTCAAGATGAGGATATCGAGTCCTACAAGCTTTTTTAAGGCAGTTTGATCCAGATCAGATGCATCGGTGATATAAGCCAGATTTCCTATCCGATAGCCCAGTATCGGAAGAGTACCATGCATCACATGGATAGGTTGGACAATGATCCCGGGGAAAATTTCAAGATCAGTATGGTAACTCATTTCATTAAGCACAACTCTCGGAGCACCGGGATAAGGGCTTTCTACAAAAATATAAGCAAACTTCAATCGAATATCATCCAGCACCCTTCTTTGACCGTAAATCGGCATGTCTATCTTTTGTCTGAAATTAAAAGGTCGGATATCATCCAGTCCTATGATATGATCATTGTGTTCATGAGTAAGCAGGATGGCATCAATATGTGTGATTTTATGGATCAACATCTGTTGTCTGAAATCAGGACCTGCATCAATAAGAATATTATACTCACCAATACTGATCAAGGCGGATGTCCTGAGCCTGTCATCTCTTGGATCATCAGAAGTACATACTGTACATCGACATCCGATTACAGGTATGCCTTGTGATGTTCCCGTTCCGAGAAGTGTAATTTTCAATTGAAATCAATCTTTAATTTTTTTGATTATATATAACTTCATGATTTTTTAGCAGATTTTTATAAAAATGTCTGTATTTTTCATTCAGCTGATTTTCATTTTCAACGATGCTTTCCAGAATAGTCATCAGAACATTGACTCTTCCGTCTGTATCATAAAATCTATTGATGACGACGACTCTTCTATCTTCTACCAAGCAGTAACCTGAGTTGAAAGTACCCTTTTCATATCTTACAGAATATCCCAAATCCCTGAATATTTCTTCCAGTTTAGTTAATGTAGGTTTGGTATGCTTAATGATCATTTTTGATCCTTATTTATGTTGCAAATATACTTTTTTCTGTACAATGAAGGATGAAAAGTTTTGCTTTAGCACCTTTTATATGAAAATATCACCATCATTCATTGTTATTGTTGCTTGCAGTTCCCTCATTATTGCATAAAAGATTTTAGTATATTTTCTTCAAAAGATGAGTCCATTCACAATAACCTGATCAAAATATAAAAATTGCACACTTTCTCTCAAGTAAAAAAACAAAAATATTATATTACAAATGCACAGCTGTTAGAAAAATATGCTTGGTTTTTTTGATCAATAATCTCCAATATGTGTTTAGAGTATGTTTAAAGTTTTATAAATCATTTAAAAGACAATATTTTACAAAAATTATAAGTTCAGGCCCAATAAATTCTTAAATTGCAAATTTTACCAATAATTTTTATTCATCATCGAATGCCAAAAAAAATTTTAATATTATGCAGTGTATGTATACTATTACAGGTCAATGACTTGATAAGTCAGAGATTTCAATTTGCAGGTATTGCAGGTGTCAACGCAGCACAAATCGATGGTGACAGTTTATTTGGTTATAAAAAATCAGGATTACATATAGGAGGTCGTATCTCCTACTTCAATCAAAACAGTTTTGACATAGCACTGGAAATGCTTTATAGTCAAAGAGGTGCTGCAAAATCATTTACAGAAAACAGCCCAAAAGACATTATCAAGGCTGATTATATAGAAATTCCACTAGTATTTTGTTTAAGGGATTGGTACAACGATGCTCACAAATACTACAAAGTCAGGGCTGAATTTGGGGTCTCTTACGCACAGCTGGTACGCATTGAATCTTCAAAATATGATGTGGAAAACTTTAATCGAAGAGATATCAGCTGGTTTTTAGGTTCAGGATTAAGATTTTCTCCTCATATGGGAATAGCACTCAGGTACACTTCTTCTTTTCTCAACATGTATACTAATCCATCAGACAAAACCGTGAGATTTAAATCATATTTTCTTACCTTTAGGGCTGAATATTTCTTCTAACCTAAATAACTATAATGAGTTCAGTTGTGAAGATCAAAAGTACACTAAAATAAGCATTTTGGACGACAAATCATACTGTGTGCAGCTTTAGCTGTAACATCGCTACAGAAGAGCTGCACACGGTATGGTGCGAAGTCAAAAATAAACGTAGTGCCTTATTTTGCAGTAATTTTGGTCTGGAATAGGAAATTCATTTTAGATTTTTAGGTATAATCCAAACTCAGAAAACATGTACCTAAATCTTCAACTTTCATCTTTAGCCCTATGTATATTCTTCATAGGGTGTGGTGAAAAAAAATCAAAGGCAACCACAGAAAATTCAAAATCTGGGATATCTTCCGGCCATTTGATACCCGGTATCAGTCAGGAAATCTATACAAGACTGCTTGACAGCTGCTCTAATATTGATTATATCTTCCATGATCTGCCATTTAGTCTGAGTCAATCAGATGATCCGGATATCAATCAGAATATTATGTTTATAGATATCAACAAGCCTGTAGGACAGCTGGTGCCCGGATGTAAACCTATAGCTAGAAAATTTTTCCAAATCAAGGGAAATATAGTTTACGATGCGGATGTTTATCTTTCAGACAAATGCAATTTTTATGTTTTTGTAGATAAATCGAACAAACCCATATTTGCCAATCAAATGACTGAAACAGGTCGCAATTTTTATAATAATATCATCAGGCAGGTTACCGGAGCAACTTCAACAGGTACACAATGATAAAAAGATTTGGGGTTATAGATTTAGGTTCCAACACATTCCACTTGCTCATTGTTGATCAAACCGAAGGGTCTCGCTTTAATACCGTGTTCAGGAAAAGAATATTTACCTCACTCTCTGAAGGTGGTATTGACTTTATAAAGGCTGAAAGAATCGAAACCGGTCTGAATGCCCTGAAAGAATTTAAAGAATATATCAACCAACATCAATGTACACACACCAAGGTCGTAGGAACTGCTGCGCTTCGTACAGCCTCCAACAGAATGGATTTTATCGACAAGGCTGAAGATATCCTTGGAATCAATATTGAAATAATAGATGGGAGCAGAGAAGCAGAATACATTTTTCAAGGTATAACACTTTCTCCTGAAGTCAATGCCGGTACCCATCTAGTCATGGATATTGGGGGTGGCAGTACTGAGTTTATTCTTATCAGTGCGGGAATAATGTTGTTTTCGAAAAGTTACCCTATAGGAGTGGGTGCCTTACATGAAATGTTTCACAAATCTGATCCTATCAGTACCACGGAGACTGAAGATATGATGGCGTACATAATAAATAAAACAGTCGATCTGCAAGCTATACTCCAGGAGCATCACCCGGAATATTTAACCGGGGCATCCGGATCATTTGAAGTATTGCAGCTTATGTCCGATAGACCTGAAGATGGAGAAGCGGTGAGTCTGATAGATCCAGCAGCTTTTTTGCAATTGTATACAGAAATAGTGAGTGCTGACGAATCCGAAAGGCAAAAAATGAAGGGACTCCCTGAAGAAAGAGTAAAACTGATCGTAGTAGGCATGATCCTGAAAAGAGTTATTTTTGGTCTGGTACGTCCCAAAGGGATCTATGTCTCCCCATTTGCCCTCAAAGAAGGCATCATCCGGGAGATGATCACAAATGCACCTAATGGGGCAACGATAGAATAAAATTTTATTTTTCTTAAAAAAAGTTCTCCCGTCTGGGAATATGTGCCCATAAACAAAATCATATCCTGTAATGACAATGATCACATCACAAAATTACTCTGAGAATAAAATTATACTTACCTTCGCATCGGAAATTCAAGTACATTTAAATCATAAGCCACTTTAAATTGAAATTGATGAGGAAAATACTTTCAAGTATTATTTTATTAGCTTTAGTATTACCGACTGTTTCTGCTCAGGGACAGGATTTTTTAAGGAGCACAGGTAAGATTTATTCCGTAGTGGCTGTTATCTTAGTCATTTTTGTCGGTATAGTAATATTTCTATATCGGCTCGACAATAAACTAACCAAATTAGAAAAACAAATTAAAAATGAGCAGTAAACAAGCAAAATTTTTTGAAAGTGTGCAGCGCAACTTTGATCGTGCAGCAGCACACACCAACATCCATCCAGGATTGCTGGCACAAATTAAAGTATGTAATGCTGTATACCAGATGAATTTTCCAGTAAAGATCGGAGATTCGTACCAGGTGATAGAAGCATATCGTGTACAACATTCTCATCACAGGCTACCTACAAAAGGTGGAATAAGATTTAGCCATTTGGTAGATCAGGAAGAAGTAATGGCACTTGCTGCATTGATGACTTATAAATGTGCTATTGTCGATGTACCTTTCGGAGGTGCAAAAGGAGGAGTAAAAGTGAGTCCGAGAGCGTATACCGCTGAGGAACTTGAGAGAATTACAAGACGGTATACTGTGGAACTTATCCGTAAAAATTTCATAGGACCAAGCATTGATGTTCCGGCTCCTGATTATGGAACCGGCGAACGTGAAATGGCATGGATCCTGGATACATACCAAACATTCAAAGGTGGCGAAATCGATGCTGCGGGTTGTGTCACAGGAAAACCTGTAAGACAAAATGGTATCAATGGCAGAACAGAAGCCACCGGTCGCGGTGTGTATTACGGATTGAGAGAAGTGTATAATGATGCAAACCTTTTGAAAAGAATAGGTGCAACAAAAGGTATGGCAGGTAAGACTATGGTCATCCAGGGTCTTGGTAATGTGGGCTCATATGCTGGTCTTATCTCACAAAATGAAGGAGATGTTAAGATCATTGGTCTTTCAGAGATTGAGGGTACAGTATACAGTGAGAATGGCATCGATATGCAAACAGCATTGGACTATCGCAAAGAACACGGAACAATACTGGGATTGCCAGGCACAGTTACTCTTCCTAACAGAGGAGACTGGGTCAGTATAGATTGTGATATTTTGGTGCCCGCAGCACTTGAGTCTGTAATCACGGAAGAAAATGCTCACCTTGTAAAAGCCAAAGTCATAGGCGAGGCCGCCAATGGACCTATCACTGCTGAAGCGGCAGACATCATCATCAAAAACGGTGGTGTAATCATTCCAGACATGTATCTCAACGCAGGTGGTGTTACAGTTTCCTACTTTGAGTGGTTAAAGAACTTATCCCACATGAGATTTGGTCGTATGGACAAAAGATTTAACCACAATACCTATGAAAGCATCATCGGTACTGTGGAAGATCTGACTGGTAAAAAAGTCGGAGATAAGGAAAGATCATTTATTACAAGAGGCGCAGATGAAATCGACCTTGTAAGATCAGGACTTGAAGAGACTATGATCAACTCCTTCCATCAGATCATGGAAGTCTACAACGGATACGAAAAAGTAAACAATCTCAGAGATGCTGCTTTTATTACTGCATTGAATAAAGTAGCCGGTGATTATATGACATTGGGTGTATTCCCATAATTATTCCAACCATACAATTGAAAGCGGGGCAACAATCTGATTGTTGCCCTATTTTTTTTCACTTTTAGTAAAAAAATTAAGGGGTAAATGTTGCAGAACATTTACCCCTTAATTTTTTCTTCACTTGGCTATATTAATCTAAAGATTGATTATCAGTTGTAGCTCTTTTTACAAGTTCCTGATATTCTTTAGGTGTCAGGCCATCAAGGCAATAATCTATAGGGTTGATAGCAACTCCATTTATCCATACTTCATAATGTAAATGCGGAGCTGTAGATGCTCCTGTACTGCCAACTAATCCTATTTTCTGACCTTTTTTAACTATTTCTCCTTCTTTGATATTGATAGAATGCATATGTGCGTAAAGTGTCTTATATCCATATCCATGGTCGATGAGCACGTGTTTGCCATATCCGCTTCCTGTTTTGTTGATGGACAATACCCTTCCGTCGCCTGTAGCTTGTATATCAGTCCCTTGCGGGGCAGTGAAGTCTATTCCTTTGTGAAATCTCCTCAACTTATGAATTGGGTGAATTCTCATGCCAAATCCAGATAAAAACTTAACATCTTTTTTCAATGCTGTTTCCCTGACTGGTTTGATGGAAGGAATGGAGGCCAATTTTTTCTCTTTGGTTGCCGCTACTCTATAAAGGCTGTCCAGCGACTTTTTCTGGATGTCTATTTTAAGTTTCAATTCGTCCACTTTGATAAGGTTGGCTTTGATAAGTGCTCCTGTTTCCTTCATATTTGAGAGAAAATCATATTTATCATGACCACCTATACCACCATTCCAGATATGATCATCTATTGGTTTTGATCCCAGGATCATCCTGTTGATTTCATTATCCTTCTCGTGGAGTGCTTCTATCTTTTTTGATATTGTCTGATATTCGTCCGTCAATTGAGTGAGATAAAACTCAAGTTGCTCTTTTTCTTTAGTCATTACTTTTTCCTTTGGGGTAGGAAAGTATTGATAAGCTACTACAAACATTATGACTGCTGTCAATACAACGGCTGAAGTATAAACCAAACTCATCCGGAATTTATCCCGAGCAGAGAGTTTGTGTGGTTCATACTGAAGAGTGTGCTCGTTGTATACGTATTTTACATTTTTCATCAATCGATGTATAATTTAATGACCGAAAAAAATCCATTTGACCGGATCGATCAGAAATACGAATACCTTATGGTTATTAAAAACAGTGTAAAGATAGTCTTCAAATATTTATTTACCAAATAATTCTTAGAGTATGTTTAAATTTTGTTTTTGGATAATAAAATGGAGTTATTTTGAGCGAAAAGAGGCAAATTTTGCAGTCGAATGTGGGCAATTCGACGAAAAATTTAACGAATTTGTAGCCAAAATAAAACATTTTATTGCTAAAGGATAAATTTTAAACATACTCTTATTTGAATTCTTAATATATTTTTTATATTTTTTCAATTTATGAATGGGTCAGTACTCACAATTTATAGAAAATCACATATATATCGCTTTAACAACTCTAATTGTTGATAAAATATATGTGCAATATTTCTATGTATCAAAAATATTGTCTATAAATAGTTTACCTTTTTTGGGTGTATCCCAAAATTGCACTTAATTAAAAAGGCTTTGTTAGAGTCTATATATGATAAGTAGAATGTCTGTAAATATATGCTTTAGGTCAAAAGAATATTAAAATTCAAGCTCTGACTTCCTTTATTTGTAACAAAATATCAAAGTTTTATTCAATATTCATATTTTAACAAGAACAAAGCCATTAAAAATTGCTTTTGTTTTACCCCAAACTATAAGGGAGCCAAAAAATTCCTTTTGTTTTTACCCCATCCTAAAGGGTGACAAAGGAATTTTATTACCCCCATCCTAAAGGGTGATAAAAGGAATTTTATTACAATTGAATGAAAAAATGGGATAAACCCCTATTTTTATGGTTTAACAACCCTCTTTTCATTGTTCTGAATTGCAGCTAAGTTACTGCCTTCGGGTTGAAGTTCATTGAGCCTGACGAGCAGTTTATCTCTGTGTTCAAAAAAATCAGGAAGCTCCTGCATACTCATGGGTTGTGGTGGCGGCAATTTTTCTCTGAGGTGATTGACCTGTCTGCCATTTTTCCAGAATCTGAAACAAACATGAGGTCCGGTAGCAAGACCTGTGGCTCCCACATATCCTATTGTCTGACCTTGTCTAACTCTAACACCAGGTCTGATTCCTTTGGCGAATCTTGACATATGCAGATATTGAGTTTCATACACATTGTCATGTTTCACTTTCACAAAATTGCCATTACCGCCATTATATGCGGAAGCCGTTACAACACCATCAGATACAGATCGAATCTCTGTACCATAAGGAGCAGCATAATCAGTGCCTAAATGCGGTATTGTTTTGCCTTTGATAGGATGAAATCTTCTCAAGTTATAATTGGAAGAAATACGAGTAAATTTAACAGGGGCTTTCAAAAATGATTTTCTTGCAGGTCTGCCTTCAGCGTCAAAATATCCCTCATAGTCCTTTGATTTATATAAAATAGAATAGTTAGCCCCATTGTCATTGATATAACATGCTGCAATCAACCTCCCTAGTCCCGTAAGTCTTCCATCCACATACTTATTTTCATATATCAATTTAAATTCATCACCTTTTCTGGTGTGATAAAAGTCCACTGAACTTGAGAGTGCTTCTTCCATAAGGTCAATGATCGCAGGATTGATACCCTGATCTTCCAGTGTTCCCCACAAAGAAGATTCTATTTTACCGGATACCACTTCTTCACAAAGTTCGATTTCTTTTTCGACCAGTGTGACTTTGACAGATTCTCTCAGATCACAGACGATATATTTAAAGTTATCGGGTTCATATACTATGGCTACGGGAGTGTCATCACACTCATGGTTTTTTATAACGTGATAAGGCTGGCCTACTCTGATGTTTTTTATATTGAAGATGTCTTTTGCTTCGTGTTCCAGCAGGAGGGTAAGGTTGGTATTGACACCATGAGTGCTCAGGATATTTCCAAAGACATCATTTTTTCTGATTAGATTTTTTTCTATGTGAAATGAATCGGTATTAAATCCAAATAAATAAGAGACACCCCTTTGAATATCTTCACTATCTTCAGATGTAGTAATTTTTTGGGATGATTTATTATCGAGATGATATGCTAGTATAAAAACTGTTGCCAGAATAAATGACAAAAATATGTCTGTAACACGCTTTGGCAACTTACTTCCTTTTAATGTTGTAAGTTTCAAATTCAATATGGTTTACGGTTAGTTAAAATACTCAAAAAAACATGTATAACGTATTTTTGACACCGCAAGATATGTTTATGAACTTTTTAAAACAAATATTTAATGTTAATATTTTCTAAATTACAACTTTTTTACAAATGAAAAACAATTCATTCCCACTTCTTGGACCAACAGAATTATAACACATCTTAATAAGATAAATATGTAGTTTTGTACTGAATAGAGACTTGTACTCATTTTCTGAGCCTCCAAAAGGTGGTCCTGATTTGTCAAAATACGAAGCAAATAATACACCTGTCAAAGTACCATTAAGGTTAAGCAGTGAATACATTTTATCCACATATTTTTCCCGCAAAGATGGATTAATAGCACAAAAAAAAGTTTGCTCCAAAATAAGATCATAATTTCCTTCAATATTAAAAAAATCCGTACACAAATATTTAATCTGCGGATATTCATGCAATTCAGTTTGGATATTTTGAATGGCCGTCGGTGAAATATCACAAATCGTGATATCTTCAAATCCATGTTCGGCAAGATAAGCTGCTTCATGCGGGTGACCTGCACCTGGTATCAAGACAGAAATCTTTTTGTTTTTGATCTGATCAATGTATTCTTTAATCGGTGTTGAAACTAATCCTATATGCCAGGGAGTATCATTATTTTGGTGCCTTTCTTCCCAATAATTTTTATCTAATGTTTCCATAGTGATGCCTTATATTAATGATGTGTGATATTATGATATTTTAAACTATTTGAACTACCGTTAAGTTTTGAATACCAAATAGTTTATTTTTGCCACCATTTTTAATGTTTTGTAAAATATCATCATTTGATATATTCTATCAACTTTAAAGGCACTCTTGTCAGCCTTGATCGTCCGCTGATCATGGGGATCATCAATGTCAGTCCTGATTCTTTCTTTCAGAGCTCCAGAAAAACAGATATTAAAGCCATACTTGAGACTACGGAAAGGATGCTAAATGATGGAGCCGATATTATCGATGTTGGTGGTATGTCATCCCGACCAGGAGCGCAGCTGATTTCTGAAGAAGAAGAGCTGAAAAGAATAGTCAGCCCTATAACTGAAATTATAAAAAAATTTCCCGAAGCCATCATTTCAGTAGATACCATGCGCAGCAGAATAGTAACTGAAACTCTGGATGCCGGTGCTAAATGTATAAATGATATCTCAGCAGGCAATTTTGACCCCAAAATGTTTCATGCAGTTGCAAAATCAAAGGTACCATTGATCATGATGCATATGAAAGGATTGCCTTCTGATATGCAAGATGATCCACATTATGAAGATGTAGTCATGGACATCATGACTTTTTTCAAAGAAAAAATCTCATTAGCCAGAAAAGAAGGTATCCAGGATATCATCATTGATCCGGGATTTGGATTTGGAAAAACTTTGGAGCACAATTATACATTGATGCATCAATTTGAAGTATTCAGTATTTTTGATGTGCCGCTATTGGCAGGTGTCTCAAGAAAATCCATGATATGGAAAAAACTGGAGATCACACCTGAACAAGCACTCAACGGCACTACTGCACTGCATATGTATCTACTGGGAAAAGGTGTCCAAATATTGAGGGTTCATGACGTAAAAGAAGCCAGAGAGTGTATCGAATTGTATAAAATGCTGCACGCCTAGTATTTCCAGCTCCTATCAAGATCAAACAAAATAAAATCAAAACAATTATTTTTATGCTAAAATTTGAGTTATTATTGATTCTCTGTATTCTGATACTACTAAATATGTATCTGGTGGCTCAAGATACCACACTATGGATTCAAGAAATCACGATTAAGGAAAACAGAATTGAAACCAAGCTGAAGGAAGCCAATAGAACCATAGAAATTATTCCTCTATCATCCATCAAGAATGCTCCGGCACGAAATGTAGCCGAACTATTAAGTTATGTCAGTGGTGTGGATATGCGCCACAGAGGTGTAGGTGGTGCTCAGGTAGATATAAATATCAGAGGAGGTACTTTTGATCAGGCACTGATACTGATAGACGGCATCCCTCTTTCTGATCCTCAGACAGGTCACCATCTGATGAATCTCCCATTGAATATTTCAGATATCCAACATATAGAAATACATAAATCAGGTGGCGCGAGGATATTCGGGCAAAATGCTTTTGCAGGTGCTATCAATATCATCACAAAAAGACCTGGAAATACCAAGAGTCTGGAAGTAGAAGCATCGTATGAGTCATTTGAAACATTTCAGTTAAGAGGTGCTGGCAATATAGCAAGCGCATCATTACCAACCAGAATCTCTGTCCAGCATCAGACTTCAGCCGGATATCGACCCAATACAGATTTTAAGATATCCAATTTCTTTCTACAAAATCGTATAGTTGCAACTAAGCATCTTCATTTTGATGTGATGGCAGGATACAATACCAGAAAATTTGGTGGCAGCGGTTTTTACGCAGGTCCGGCCCCATCTTTTGCCGCTTTACCAGTAGATAACAATACTCAGGAATATGAAGAAGTAAGTACTGCCTTTGCAGCTATCAGCGTACCGATAGCCATTCAAAATTTTAAAATCAATCCGAGATATTATTTCCGGCAAAGTGTAGATGATTATTATTTCACACGCGGTCAGGCTGTCTTCAACAGTACTAAAAGCAACGTGCACACCTTTGATGTCAATTCAGGATTTGTGTCTGATTTAGGACAGACAGGTCTGGGATTATTGTATCAGTTTACCGATTTCAGTAGTCTAAGGTTAGATACAACCACCAGACATCAGATTGCTTTTTTTGCAGAGCATAAATATACATGGAACCAACTGGATATCAATGCCGGCATTCAGTACAGTCATTATTCGGATTTTGGCGGAGCTATTTATCCGGGTTTAGAAGCAGGCTTTAGGGTTTCTGATAATTTAAAATTGTATGGTTCGTGGAATCAGGCATTCAGAATTCCTACATTTACTGATTTGTATTTCAGAAACGGTGCCAACAACAATAATCCCGATCTTCAACCTGAACGGGCAGACAATTTCGAGTTGGGTACGAGATGGAGCAAAGTCGGATATTTGATCTCTGCATCGTGGTTTTCAAGAGTTGGTGCAGACATTATAGACCGTATCAAAACAGATGTAACCCAAAAATGGACACCCATGAATCTGAGTAACCTTACAGTATCAGGACTGGAAGCCATGGTAAATTATCAGTCGGTGGACGATAAACGTTTTGTTCAAAAAATCAATATCTCAGGTACCTACCTGTATAGTGTAAAATACAAGACTCCCCAAGATGTAGTCCTGTCAAGATATGCCGCGGATAATCTCAGATATCAACTTAGCCTGAATGCAGACTTCAGGTTATGGTCAAAAATGGGATTCAGTCTCAATACCCGGTATTTTGAGCGGTTTACACTGATCAAAAATTATGAATCATACTATAAAGGCTTAGTGGCTGACACCAGGATATACTGGAAAGAAAACAAGATGATGCTTTATGTTCAGGTCAATAATCTGACAGATAAAAAATACGTAGAGTCCAATGGTATTACCATGCCGGGAAGGTGGATTGCTATTGGAGCAAATATTAAGGTTTGGGGCAGCAATTTATAAAAGTAAATCACTGTATGACTTATCTATCAATTGATGCTGCGAGATATTAAAGTACTGTAGGTAATAGTTGCATTGCTCACGGAGTTGGTCTGTGGACATGCTACCATCCTGATCTATAGCTTCTACTTCTATGAAAGTACCCAGCTTATCTACCGTATCAAAATGAAATTTGACATTGTCTATAAAGTATATTTTGCGCTTTTTGTCCACAACAACTTTGATGCCCAATTGTCTGATTAAGATGTTTTTTAATCCCGGATCTGGTTGATGTTGGTACAGTATGATGTCAGAAACTTTTGCACCAGTGGTATCTCCGCGTTCGTAATGAATGAGCGCATGTTCGATATTGCCTTCTCTCAGCTTCAGTCGCCCGATAGAAGTACTGAAATATGTATCAATCTGATGATCAATGCCTTGAAATTCAGGATTCAGATAAAGTAACTTGTTTTCATATCTATCGATATCGTCCACTCTGGCTTTAAATTCAAAATTTTTTAGATTCATGTCAGCTATTGCAAGTATTTTTTGAAAAAAGTTACCATCTTTTTTATCACTTCATCAGATTGATTATTGTCAAAACTATGAAAAGCCAGATATTCATGATATTCATTGGCAACTTTCAATGTGTTTAACTTGCCATGCATCCATTGGCTTTGGTAGACAGGGACCACAGGATCCAGGCTTCCATGAAATATTATTGTAGGTTGACTGCTTGTTTTTACGGTCAACATTGGGCTCACTTTTGCATATGCTGTAGTATCCCAGGATTTACCTACATATTCAGTAAGAACATCTCCCATTTTTGCTCCTACCCATAAATTTGTGCTATTGTACCAATCCCAGTCTCTGATAAGGCTTGGGCCAAAAATGTTTCCTACACATTTGATGTTTTTGTGATCATTGTGATTATATGCATATATCATTGCCAGTTGGCCGCCGGCACTTGCTCCTATCATACCAAAACGGGTAGTCGATATATTATAATTGGATGATTTGCTGATGACATCACTTATGGCTGATTTGATATCCTCCATCATTGCCTCGTGGTGTATTTTGTCCTTTAGACTTGCCAGTCTGTAGTTTATATTGACAATAGCGACATTTTTCCAGTTATTTTTGATAAGTTGCACATAATAATTGAAATCTTCTTTTTGACCAGCTTTCCAGGCACCTCCATGTATCATGACTATGACAGGTGTATTTTTGTCACGACCTGCAGGAAGGTAAATATCATATTTATGCCTGACATGATTACCATAATTAACATTGGTCATGACAGTGTCTTTGAGATTAGAAGTGCCGCTAGTATTATCAGGGGAAATTCCAGGTTCAATATTGCATCCGTAGTAGAATACACTAAAAGAAATAAACAAGGGTAATATTACTTTGTACATTTTCAAAGATTCAAATTTGCCAACCATATTTCAAATAAATGTTAATGAATTGTAAAACGACAATGTGCTCTTTTTATTGTAGCTGGGCTATGAAAAGTTAGTTAGGGGTATAATACACAAAAATGTGATGCTCTTCTCAACTCTCATTCCAAAAGTAACCAAAGAAAAACCAATAAATGCCCCTCCCGACCTGCACTAAGGGGTACATCATCTACAACTATCAAGCTTTTATATTCTATTTTAGGATACTGCCTTTCAATTGGAAAGTCAAAATATCATCTGGCCTATTTCTTCCTGACGCTCCAAATTTCATATATCGGATCACCAGCCGAACTAAGACCGGAATGATGCCAGTCATCTCCCTGCTTGTCAAAATCGAATGTTAATGTGGCTCCTACCCTTGCATTATTTTTTGAAAAAAATTCGATATTTTCTGAATATTTTCCATTGATGGCTGTATAACTCCCGCCACCTGTTCCGAAAAATTCTCCGGTTTCAGTATTGTAAGCTATCCAGTGAAAGCGGCTGCCAGTCAGAATTTTCATTGTTTTTCTGGGCTGGTCGGTATTTCTTCTCGTGATTTCGCCCTTTTCTTTTCTGCCTGAAAATAGATATGTTCCTGTCAAAGGTGTAGAAGTCTGTTGATCAAAGCGTTTTAATGTTCTGCTTTTTTTAGCGGACCGAAGTGATAGCTTATCTCCATTCTCTTTGTAATAATAAGTGGAAATAGCGGAAGCCTTAATTTTATCAAATGAGTCAAACTCATAATAAAACCTGATACTATCACCCATTGCCTCATATTTGCCACCTTTTGTATTGATAAAACCACCATTATCTGTTCTGTACCTGGTTTTTGTGAAATAACCATTACTCATTACAAAAAGATAATGCGCTTCACAAGAATCAGTCATCTCAGTGGTGTGCCATACTTTAAAGTTGGCTGAACTCTGGCCGAATATATTTCCGGTAAAGGTCGAGAGAAATAATAAAAAACCAAATGTCTTCATCATGATTTTATTTTTTATTGTAAAAATATCGACAGTTAGTGAAAATCAACAAATAATGAGTGAATTTAACACTTTTTGGCCAAAATATATAACTAAAGTTATATTGCGCAGCCTCTGAATCGGCCATACCTTTGTCCTTGAAAATGGACTGCATATCGACCCTCCGCTATGTAGTGTAATGTGAAGATGTTTTTAATCCTGTACACTATTAATATTTACTGTGGACATTGAAATTGACTCTCCGCATAAGATGTAAAAGTCTTATGCGGTTTTTTTTATTGACAAAATTCTGCAGACTAATTTATTTCAGTTATTATTTTATGACATGGAGATAGCAATCATGCCACAAATTCATCGCTTTTGTAGTCGATTTCTGATTTTACAAACTGCTTTAGATAGATTCCGGCCACTAATCCAAACACAAATCCTCCGATATGTGCCCACCATGCTACACCTTCGCTGGCGGCATTGGAAGTACTCAATGAGCCAAGTCCTGAAAACAGTTGCTGAATAAACCATAAACCCAAAAACACAAGAGCCGGTACATAAAATGACCTGAAAAACAATAGTACTAATACTTTGATTTGTGACTTGGGAAACATCAATAAATAGGCTCCAAGGACAGCGGAAATTGCACCACTTGCGCCCAATGATGGTATTACTGCAGCAGAAACTTTCATGCCATCTGCACAAGGATTGGATACCGAGCAAGGCAGACAAGCTATCTGGCTCAATTCTGTAGCAGTGGTACTGAAATATATATGCGCAAAACTAGCAAAAAATCCACCGGCCAAATAAAATATTGTAAACTGAAGACTGCCTATCTTTGCTTCGATGTTATCCGCAAATACCCACAAAAAAAGCATATTTCCTATCAGATGCATCCATCCTCCGTGCATAAAAATACTGGAAAGCAATGTAAAGTAACCTTCGCCTTTGACAATGTCTATCGGAATGGCAGAAAACTGACAAATCAAATTACCAGGTGTAGAAATCTGTATCAGGAACACCACAACGTTGATAACTATGAAAGTGTAACTGACTATTGGTTTGTGTCCTCCTGAGACCTGTGTATCACCTATGGGAAAAAGCATTTTTGATTTGTTTTGCTTTGAAAATGGCTTAAAGTTAGAGTATGTTTAAATTTTTATTGTCTTAAAATCAATGTCCCCCCCCCATTATGAACCTGACTTCAAAATAATCGCCTTTTTTTGGCACCCCAAAGGCGAAAATTTTTTTTTTGTCAGAACCATAATCTCTTGATTTACAACTAAGAAAAATTTTAAACATACTCTTAATTATTTCTCACATGTGCTGTGTTGAAATATATGTGTTCTAAAACTTTTCTATCCGGTTCGGTAAGCAGCATATTTTTTCTGCTCAACACTAATTCTGCAGTCTCGATGGCCTTTTCAACTTTGTGAGTACTAAAACCAGCTGCACCACCCCAGGAAAATGACGGGATAAAAGTCCGCGGAAATCCATCACCGAATATATTGGCTGCAACTCCTACGATAGTACCTGTATTAAACATAGTATTGATACCAGCTTTGGAATGATCACCCATGATCAGACCACAAAATTGTTGTCCTGTGTCCATAAATTTTTCATGGGTATAAGACCAAATTTTTACAGGCAGGTAATTGTTTTTAAGATTGGACGTGTTGGTATCTGCGCCAAGATTACACCATTCACCGATAACACTATTGCCAAGATAACCATCGTGCCCTTTGTTGGAATTGGCTTGAAATACAGAATTTTTTACTTCACCGCCGATCACACATCCCGGGCCTGCAGTTGTCGGCCCATAAATTTTTGCACCCATTTTGACCACCGCATTGTCGCAAGCGGCAAAACCACCCCTTATCATGGAGCCTTCCATAATGATTGCTTTTTTACCCAAATATACCGGACCTTCATTTGTATTGACTATACAATGCTCCATCACTGCACCATCTTCAGCAAAAACAGGATACTTACCTGAAATTCTGTTAGTATCAGAAATCAAAGCAGAATTTCTGCCTTCTGTTATCAACTTGAAATCACTGATGATTTCCTCCCCATTCTCGATATATATATGATATGGTCTGGTGATCCTGCGGAAGGTGATCCCTGATTCATTGGAAAGATCGATTCCTTTTAGAT
This sequence comes from Saprospiraceae bacterium, assembly GCA_016718205.1. Lineage (GTDB taxonomy): Bacteria > Bacteroidota > Bacteroidia > Chitinophagales > Saprospiraceae > OLB9. Next base: position 208,492 of record JADKEB010000001.1, on the reverse strand, counting down.
TCTGTAGGGCATCTTTGTCCTGACTTAAGGTATCAAATTGCAATTCACTGAGCCTTGCTGCGATCAACTCAGGTCCCAATAAGAGTGCTTCGTTGCTCCTGAGCTGGAAAATAAAGTTTACGAGTTGTTTGTCAGGGAGAAAAGTACTGTTGATAAGGATATTATCCTGAGCAATGCTAATAGGATATTTTTCAGCAAGGTAGTCCTGAGTGATATAGCTAGCACTACCATTCAAATGCTTTTCCCATTTTTCTTTTATGGTAAGAATGCCTACCCTCAACTCACTGATAGGTCGTGTAAATGTCAATGGCAACAAATCGTACCAATGATCATCACCAAACATGATTATATTTTTTGGAAAGTCGCTTTTCATAAAATAACGTATAAAAATATAACGAAGGAAAATCAAAAATGTCACAAGCTATAAGTATGACATCTAAGAAAAACTACTACTTTAATAACAACATTTTAATCAAAGTAGTATTTTTATAAGCAATATTTTTACAAAATCCAGAGTTAAAAGCATAAAAAAAGCCCTTACTTTACAATAAGAGCCTTTTATATTTTCTTTAAAATACAATAAGATTTACTTATTGCCAAATTTTGCAAATTTTTTATTGAACTTATCAATTCTACCTGCAGTATCTACAAATTTGGTCTTACCTGTAAAGAACGGGTGAGAATAAGATGATATCTCCATTTTAACCAAAGGATACTCCTTACCATCCGTAAAAACGGCAGTATCTCTGGTCTTTGTACAACTTCTTGTAAGAAACATCTCATCATTTGAAATGTCTTTAAACACTACCATTCTGTAATCCTGAGGATGTATGTCCTTCTTCATCTTGAAAAAATTATATTGATTTAAAGTGTAAATTAACCCATTCCTTAAAAAAGGAACGCAAAGGTAAAATTTTATTTTGATAATTCAATGATCGATGCAAAAAAAAGTGTAACAAATTAAATTTCCAAAGAAAAATAAAAAAAAGTATCTAAACTAATTCATCCTTACCTATAGTTTCTAATTCACTATTTGGGGATTTTGGATCAGGACCATATTTGTTTGGGCCATAAGTACCCTCAGTGAGTAAAAATACCAGTAATATTAAAAATCCTATAAACGGTATGACGCCAATTAACAAAAACCAACCACTTCTATTCGTAGCAGGTAATCGTCTGATATAAACTGCTAAATTTGGTATAAAGAGACCAAAACTAATTAATATTAATAAAAAATAACCAAAATAAATTATGAGGTCATTACTAAATGCAGCTCCTATAGCGATAACTACATAACACGAGATTGTGATAAGAGTCGTAACCAATACATACATCCAGAATTCCTTTCTTCTGGCCCTACCATTAAACTCGGCATACTTGTTTTTTACTACATCAAGAAATACTTCCATTAGTATAAGTTGTTATAATTTTATAAATAGAATACCAATGTAAAATTAGAAAAATCTAAGGAAATATAAAATATTATTGTCAAAAATTTAAATACAAGAACATAAACATATTTTATGTATTGAGTGCTCCACATACACTCAGGACTTGACCAGAAACATAAGTGGACATATCTGAACCTAAGTAAACACAAGCCTGAGCCACATCATCGCCCATTCCCAGTCTCTTTAGCGGAATGCTGTCGGTGTATGCTTTTTTCTGCTCATCTGTGAGTACATGGGTCATGTCTGTTTCGATAAAGCCCGGAGCAATAACATTACATCGTATATTTCTTGATCCTACTTCCTTAGCGATGGATTTTGAAAATCCTATGATGCCTGCTTTTGATGCTGCATAGTTGGCCTGACCGGCGTTGCCAAAAACGCCAACCACTGATCCCATATTGATGATGGAACCGGATTTGTTTTTCATCATCGGTTTGAGCACATGTTTGGTCAGATTAAATACTGACTTGAGATTGACATCGATGACCTGGTCCCACTGCTCTTCAGACATGCGCAGCATAAGGGTATCCTTGGTGATGCCGGCATTATTGATAAGTATATCTATCTTGCCAAATTCCGCCAAGACATCATTGATGAGTCTCTCTGCTTGCTGATAATCAGATGCATCTGATTTATAAGCTATGACCTTCACACCAAAACTTCCGGCTTCTTTGGCGACGGCCAAAGCTTTTTCTTCTGAAGAAAGATATGTAAATGCGATGTCAGCTCCTTGTTGTGCAAAAGTGAGTACAATGGCCTCACCGATTCCTCTTGATCCACCTGTGATTAATGCTACTTTGCCATGAAGTAATCCCATATTTCTGATATTTTGCACAAAAGTACCTTACATCATTTAATATTGATGGCTTTTTTGTAAAATTTATACAACATGCTATCGTTTTTTAATAAAAAGTCTTTTTTTTAAAACCATTTTTCAAAAAAGTAAAAAATAAAATGTGATATAACTTTAGTTTTAAAATACACAATTTTGCTATTGGGTATGTTTAAACTTTTATTATAACGAAAAATGGCGTGAGGGACACCATAAAAATATTCAATCTTGTCTTTTATCGATTAAAATATCGGTCATCCTACAGAGACAATAACTACCTAATTGTTGCAGTTATACTTTAAAATTTGTTAATACATGCAACATTATTGCATTTTTAGTGTTGGTTTTTGTATCTTTGCAGCGATTTAAAATATAATATAACAAATGAAGTCCTTTTTCAAATTACATCCTGATTCTGCGGGATTTTTTACATCTATGTTGTGTGCGATCCACTGTTCAGCTGTACCATTATTGATTTCTACAGGATTATTAAGTTCAAGTACGTGGTTACACAATCATGCTATAGATTGGGTAGTAATTTTAACTGGAATTTTCATTGCATCCTACGCTCTGGTAGGTGATTTTATTAAAAAGCATAGAAACTATACACCAGTGCTTCTCGGTATTGTGGGTTTTACATTTTTACTCATAGGTATGATCGATCACCATGGATGGATGCTTGTCTTCAGTGTCATGGGAGGTCTTATGGTGGCCACGGCACATGTGATCAATCACAGACTTGGAGCTATGTGCACCGCAAAAAGTCATTCCTAAACGAAATTCCTTCTTTTCTTAAATTTTTTCTGCTTTTCTCACGCGAACTATTAGTGTTTCTGATGATGCTTAAAATTCATCTTGAATATTTAGACACACTCCTATTGCCAATTTTTGCTAAAGTTGGTAAGCAATTGGTGTAATGGATTGACTTGATGTTGATTTCTGAGTGGACTTACCTTTCCGAATATTTAAACACAGAAAAATGATTCTTTAGGTCTTCATATGGGGAATGAGCTGGAAAGGTGATGTTGTAATTCCGTTCGAATTTCCAAGTACTATCCTAAAAAAAATGAAGTTACTCTGTTTTTGACAAAGTAACTTCATTTTTTTATGAAGTAAAGGATAATACTTTCAGTGCAAGTCTGAAAACCTGTAGAAATAAAAAGTTGAATGTAACTTATCGACTATTTTTTCGAATCCAGGTCTTTCATATTTTCCTTAACTTCAGCTTCGATGTTATTTTTGGCATTGTTAAACTCCCTTATGCCGCTTCCTAAGCCACGCATCAGTTCAGGAATCTTTTTACCGCCAAAAAAGACAAGAATAATCAAACCTATGACCAGTAACTCCTGGCCTCCCATTCCAAAAACAAGATTAAACATTTATTTTAATTTTAAGATGCAAAGATAATACTTTTGTATCAATTTCGGTCGCAGACATAAATTATATTGGATAGAATTCAAGATTAAGTATAATTCCAATCTACCTTATACCCAAAAAAGGTCAAAGTTTTACACTAATATTATAAACATTCTTTACATTGCAAATGTTTTAATAAAAAACTGAAAATGTCTGTCATTCAAAAATTTATACAACCCATTGTAGAAAAATATAGTTTTGGTGTATGTAGTTACTTCGCTCAAAAGTGGGGACTGAACGAATCAAAAGTAAGGATGTATTTTGTGTATACAAGTTTTGTCAGTTTTGGTTCTCCTGTCATATTTTATCTTGCTGCCGCTTTTTGGATCAACATAAAAAAATATCTGAGAGGCGGTGTCAGAGTCCAATAAGCAACATAAGTTTTCAAAATTCTTTTCTGCCTACCTGCATCAAAGCTACTATCTTTCACTTTGCATCTTTTTTTTAACTGCCTATACTTATCGATCATTTACCCACGATGTGGATTGGAGATATTGCATCTGGGTGTCATTAGTGACTTTCCTACTGTACAATTACTATCCCTTGCTCAACATCAAATTAAAAGATTTTGGTCATTTTTTTATAAGGAACTCTCCTTTGTTTTTGATTATCATATTGAGTGGCGTCATGGGAACGCTACTTATGTATGACGATCTGATGAAGCTCACTTCATTTTGCTTGGCCCTTTTAATTACATACTTTTATTTCAAAAAACATGCGCCGGAGGAAAGGTCAGGAAGGGATCACTATTTGTACAAGCCAGTGGCAATAGGTATTGTTTATGCCGTTCTTACGATGTTTATTCCTGCTCAAGATGTTGGATTATCTTTGGGCGAGTCCTTGTTGCTTGCCGTTGGAAGGATGAGTTTTGTCATGGCACTAGCATTAATTTTTGCCATATGCGATATCAGAGAAAATGCGGATATACATCAGCCTACTTTACCGGAGATGATCGGTATCAAAAAAACTAAAGTGGTAATCAGCGTACTGATTTTCATTACTTTTATCATTGAAACAATAGCAGTATTGTCATTCCTTACAGAGATCAAATCATGTGTCGCCATGATGGTTACCTTATTTATAACATTCATACTGAGTATCATGGCACATCGTTACAGACCTTTCTGGTTCAGTTTGTTGCTCACTGATAGTATGATGGTGTTGCCCTATAGTATCATCATCCTTTTATGATTCAGTAACATTGATTTTTCAGCCATTCCTTTCTGTTTTTACCAAGAATCTCTTGAAATTCGTCTCCTGAAATGAATTCACCACCAAGGCTCTCAAGGTAAGCATTCGGTTGCTGACAGTCGATGATGTAAAACCCTTCAGATTCGAGTTTTTGGGCCAATGATATAAAACCAAATCTGGAGGCATTGCTCTTTTTGCTGAACATAGACTCTCCATAAAATACCTTTCCGATATGTACACCGTAAAGACCACCTACCAAAATTTCATCATCCCATACTTCAGCAGAAGATGCATATCCCATACGGTGCAGGTTGATATAGGATTGCACGATATCTTCATTTATCCATGTACCATTTTGTCCTGATCGGGGATGATTCTGACAATTTCTGATCACTTCTTCAAATGCCTGATTGTATGTGACCCTGTATTTATTCTGGTTAAAATAGGACTTTATACTTTTGGGGACTTTGGCTCTTTCAGGAAAAATAACGTATCTCGGATTCGGACACCACCATATGATAGGTTCTCCCTCGTTGTACCATGGAAAAATGCCATAATGATAGGCCAGCAATAATCTTTCAAATCTCAGATCTCCTGCGATAGCAAGAATTCCGGAAGGCTTCACTGCTTTCGGGTGCGGAAAAGAAATCTCATCATCAAGGTAATAATACATAGGTATTATAATGCAAAAAAGGTGGAACATCTTTTAGGATGCCACCTCATTAATTTTTTATAGAAAAAAGAAGCGTTTACTAATCTTCAACCAGGGTTTCTATCACAGCAGAAAGACCTCTGTCGATAAGTGCATCCTTCATAGGTTTCAGCAATGAAAATGATCCGGTCTTGACAGTAGCTTTACCTTTGAAATGCACCAATATCGATAGTTGTTCAGATTGCTCCTGAGTATGCTCGCAAACATCCATAAAACACTTAATCACCCAATCAAATGTATTGTAATCATCATTGTACACCACTAAATGCGATCGCTCTCCTGTCGAAATGACATCCTCAACAAGTACATCTTCCTTTTCATCAAATTTTGTAATGTTATTCGTCATTGATTTTGATTGTTGGTCTAAGAGTAAGAGTATGAATAAACTTTACGCTATGATAAAGATTTTAAAGTTTCATTTATGGCTGCAAAGTTAGGAAGATCTCCGGCACTTTCCAAAATTTCTGCATATTGTATTTTGCCATTTTTATCTACTACAAAAGCAGATCTTTTTGCGACTCCTTTCATTCCTAATACAAACTCATCATACAAGGCTCCATATGCCTTAGCTGTATCTTTATTCCAATCCGAAAGCATGGTAAAATTATACCCCTCAATTTCTTTAAATTTTCCCAAAGTAAAAAGTGAATCAACAGAGATAGCAAGAATTTCAGCATTGAGATGATCATAATCAGATTTATTATCTCTTATGGAACAAAGTTCATCTGTACATACTCCGGTAAATGCAAGCGGAAAGAATAGGATTACAACATTTTTGCCTGTATAATCGGAAAGTGAAACGTCTTTTTTATCCGTGGATTTTAATGTAAAAGGTGGAGCTATATCTCCGATTTGTATACTCATATAAAATTTAAGTTAATGATTTAGATAAATTTAATTAGTCTGCGGATTTTAGTTTTTGAAACTCAAAAAAATTAACACCAAACGCTTAAGAAAGTTCAACCTTCACAGGGCTTCTTCCATAAGCTCCATTGGTTTTTCTCATTATACCCAGGGGATTCTCATTTTTTAATTCTTCCGGTAGAAGTGCGTCGGGGCAATCCTGATAGCAAATGGGCCTCACCCATCGTTTGACAGCGTCCATACCCACTGATGTAAATCGACTATCTGTTGCAGCAGGATAAGGTCCTCCATGCACAGTGGCATTACTTACTTCTACACCTGTAGGTACCCCATTAAAAACTATACGTCCTGCAATATTTTTTGCAATGTCTATAAGGTCCTTATTCACTTCAAGGTCATGATCAGTACCCATAATGGTAGTAGTAAGCTGACCTTTTAGTTTTTGCCATACGTGCATCAGTTCTATTCTGTTTTCACAAACTATGATCATAGAAAAAGGTCCAAAAACTTCATGATGGAGGTCAGGATTGGCCAAAAAAGTATCCCCGGAAACTTTAGCAAGAACAGGACTTGCAGACATGGCTTCTTTCTCCTGTGCATGATAAACTGTCTCCACCCCTTTGTCCATCAATATTTTATCCAAAGCAGCATAATAATTCTGATAAATACCTTCATGTAGCATTTTGTAAGCAGGTATCATAGACAACTCAATAGCCAGTAAACTTATAAAATGATTGAGAGGACTACTTTTTACGCCTATCATGATCCCCGGATTGGTGCAAAACTGACCTACTCCGACGGTTATAGATCCGGCAAAAGCTTTAGCCATTTCAGGTGCCCGATGGACAAGAGCGTCCTTGAGCAAAATGACGGGATTGGTACTTCCCATCTCAGAAAAAACAGGGATTGGTACTTCTCTTTTCTGGGCATAATCAAATATAGCTCTGCCACCCGTGAGGCTTCCGGTAAATCCCACCGCTGCAGTTAAAGGATGCTGAGTGAGGGTTCTTCCTATTTCAAAAGATATCCCTCCTGCATGTTGAAATGTATGCGGATGAAGGCCACAATCATGTACCGCCTGTGTAATTGCTCCCGCTACCAATTCAGAAGTCTTTGGATGTGAAGGGTGCCCCTTAACTACCACAGAGCAGCCTGTGGCAAGTGCAGATGCCGTATCACCACCTGCTGTGGAATATGCCAATGGAAAATTGGATGCCCCAAAAACCAAAACCGGGCCCATAGCTATTGCCATCTTTCTCATGTCAGGCTTGGGCAATGGCTTTCGGTCAGGCATTGCAGTATCAACAACTGCTTCAACCCAGCTGCCTTCGGTTACCAGATCACCGAATGCCTTTAATTGTGCACAAGTACGTCCTCTTTCTCCCTGAAATCGGCCTATGGGTAAATTGGTTTCTAAAGATGCCGTTTCCAATAAGTGATCACCCAAATTTTCAATATTTTCAGCTATTTTGTAAAGAAACTCTTTTTTTACAGCACCGGAGACACTCTGGTATTGTAAAAAAGCTTCATACGACTGTTCCATTATTTTATTGAGCTCACTATACATATTTAGAAAATTAAATTTTTGGTAATGCTGGTCTTACTGATAGGGCATCCTGGATGATTTTCTCAATCTCATCCCGCTCCTTTCCTATCAAAGGCAACCTTGGCTCCCTGACATATTCCGAACCAATACCTTCTGCAACTTCTGCCAGTTTGATATACTGGACCAGCTTGGTATGTATGTCCAATTCCAGTAATGGTAAAAACCATCTGTAAATTTTCAAAGCTTCTTCTATTCTGTTTTGCTTTACGAGCTTGAATATGACGACCGTTTCGCGGGGGAAAGCACAAACCAAGCCAGCTACCCAGCCATCTGCACCCATGACCAACTCCTCCATTGCAAGGGTGTCTACACCACACAGAATTTTCAGCCTGTCACCAAATTTGTTTTTCAATCTGGTCACATTTGAAATATCTCTTGTAGATTCTTTTATGGCCTGAATATTCTTACTTTCAATCATTTCTTCAAACATCTCTAAAGTAACCTCCGTTTTATAATCTACTGGGTTATTATATATCATTACCGGAAGATCTGTCGAGTCCGCAACTGTTTTGAAATAGGTGACACACTCTCTGTGATCTGGTTTGTATCTCATCGGGGGCAACATCATCAAGCCCTGAGCACCCCATTGCACTGCAAGCGATGCTTGTCTGAGTGCTTCTCTGGTGGATCCTTCAGCAATATTGAGTACTACAGGAATCCGTCCATCGACTTCTTCAATGGTGGTTTTGACAAGGATTTCTTTTTCGCTTTCAGTGAGTGTGCTGGCTTCTCCCAATGTACCGCCAAGTATGACGCCGTTTACTCCTGCAGCAATCTGTGCAGTCAGGTTCTTTTTATACAATGCGATATCTATTTCAATATTCTCATTAAATTTTGTCGTCAAAGCAGGGAAGACTCCATTCCAATTGATCATAATAATTTTTGATATATCTAAAGGTAATTGAATAAACCACAAAAGTAGATTATTTCAACCTGAGGACAAAAAAATATCCATCAATAAAATGGCCATCACAAATAAAAAGGGTGTATTTCATTTTTTCGAGCCACATTAAAAATCATCATTTTATTCGCGATTCAGGCAAGATGCCTGAAAATATTGCATCGTAGCTAGAAGCTACGACGAACAAACGAAACTGGATAAGAAATCGACCATTGTGCGAATAAATGAAATGCACTCAATAAAAAAGCCTCGAAAATTCGAGGCTTTAAAATTCTATAATATGAAATATTATTTTTTTAATAAATCCCTAATCTGAGTAAGCAATTCTTCCTGAGTTGGTCCGGCAGGAGCTGGTGGAGCTGGTGGGTTTATCTTCTTATACACTTGCATGACATAGTACAGGATAATTGAAAGTATCAAAAAGTTTATAATGGCATTGATCCATTTACCATAATTTATAGCAACTTCAGGTACATCGCCTTCTGCAGCTTTAAGTACAAACTTCAGATCACCAAAATCAACACCTCCGATAATCAAGCCAAGAGGTGGCATGAGGATGTCTTGTGTAAATGAAGATATAATGCTCCCAAAAGCACCCGCAACAATTACAGCAATGGCCAATTCAAGGATATTTCCTCTGAATAAAAAATTTTTTAATTCATTAAGCATAATAAGTTGTTTTTAAAGTTAAAAATTGTTTTGTTATGACGAAGATACTCAAGAAAGTAACATTATTCTTATTCATAAATTATATAAAATAAATTATATTCATATTCATCCATAAGAATAAATTGTTAAAATTGTACTTAATTGGTGATTTGCTTAATTGCTAATTTGCAGATTTGCTGATTTTTGTTCGCTTCGTTGGACTGATCAAGCTCAACAAATTGGTCGTAATCATTTGATTAAAAAAATTAAAAAAATAATTAAAATGCATTTCAGAATATTTTCATCAGACACTTATCTCAACAGGCGAACAGTGCTCAGAAATGGTCTGGAGTCTGGATTGATTCTACTCCTGGGCAATCACGCAGCCCCTATGAATTATAAAGATAATACATATCATTTCAGGCAAGACAGCACCTTTTTATATTACTTTGGTCTTGATGTGCCTGGCCTGGCTGCCGTCATTGATGTGGATGAAGGGCACGAATGTATCTTCGGCACAGATCTAAGTATTGATGATATCGTATGGACCGGGCCTCAACCCAGCGTCAATGACATGGCACAATGCGTCGGTGTAGTCACGACACAGGATTTCAATCAAATCGAATCAATCATCAAAAAAGCACTGAAATCAGGAAGAAAAATTCACTATTTGCCGCCTTACAGACATGACAACATCATGAGGTTGGCTCAGTGGTTAGATATCTCTACAGATGAAGTGATGATACAACCATCCTTACCTTTGATCAAAAATGTCATAAGTCAAAGGAGCATCAAAGAGAGTTGTGAGATAACAGAAATAGATCATGCAGTAAACTTAACAGCTGATATGCATCTCTCAGCTATGAAGTATACAAAACCAGGATTGAAGGAGTATGAACTTGTTTCTGTAGTACATCAGGAGGCAATAAGAGGTGGTGGCAATCTTGCTTTTCCCATCATACTGACGACAGATGGTCAAACTCTTCACAACCACTATCATGGAAATACCATCCGAGACGGTCAGATGATACTCTGCGATGCGGGTGCAGAAAATGACATGCATTATGCCGGTGACATGACCTGTACATTTCCGGTTGGCACTACTTTTACGTCAAGACAAAAAGATATATATCAGATTGTCTTGGATACACATATAAAAGCGGTAGAAATGTTGAAGCCAGGTATACAATATCGTGACATCTATCTTCAGGCATGTAGAAATATCTTTAACGGATTAAAGTCACTCCATCTTACCAAAGGTGATGCTGACGAAGCAGTAGCAGCAGGTGCGCATGCTATGTTTTTCCAGTGTGGTCTTGGACATATGATGGGATTGGACGTGCACGACATGGAAGATCTGGGCGAACAATTTGTAGGCTATACCACCACACTTATAAAAAGCACACAGTTCGGTATCAAATCACTTCGGCTTGCCAGGGAATTACAACCAGGTTTTGTCCTTACTGTAGAGCCGGGTATATACTTCATACCTACACTCATAGATATGTGGCGTGCTGAAGGCAGATGTAAAGATTTTATCAATTATGAAGTCCTGGAGAAGTATAAAGACTTTAGCGGTATCAGAGTAGAAGAAGATTTTCTGATCACGCAAGACGGACATAGAATATTGGGACGAGCACTGCCAAAAACTATAAATGAAATTGAAGAATTAAGGAGTAAGTAGTTCCATCAGTTACTTAGAGTATGTTTAAGCTTTTATCATTTGGCTAAGTTAATTTGTTCTTTTTCAAGGCGTAAATGATGCGAATAGCCTTAGCTATTTAACGATTTTACAACGTAGAAAAAGAGCAAAAGAACGAGACAAATTGTATCAGTTATTTTTTAACAGAGCCTAAGGTACCAAATTTTGATATAATTCATTACTTAAGGCAGCCTTACCTACTCCGGCAGGAAAACTGATATCAATGATTCTCAGAATACCATTTTTTCCGATTTTGAAGGTGCGCTTTGATATGATCTTGTGCATCAACCATCCGATACCCAGAGCTACAGCCCCTATAGCAAATGTTCCCGTAGTAAATGAATACTTCCCAGCCAAAGAAGCTATACCGCCAAACACAAACCAGCCACTACCAAATCCAAGGAATAGATGACCAAAAGCTTTAGCTGTTCTGTTGTAGATTCTAAAATGAGTAATATCCTTTAATGGAACCATACCATCCTCAAAAACTAAAAGATCTTCACCATGGATGATATAGTCGATAGTTCTTTTTTGCCATTCATTGGGTCTGTCTGACGATTTGAAAGTGATCTCGTCACCCGGAGCAAACTTTATAGCTTCTATCTGATGAGGTACTTCCAACTGAAGGAGAATCTGAGCATAGCATCTTCCTGAAAAAACTGTCCGAAAATTAAATAAATTAATACAAACGCACGTGTTACGTGCTTCAGTGTCCAACTTTTTAAAGTAAAATGTATAGGCATTGGATTGAGATTCTTTATTGTATGATAACGTTTTTGAGAGCGCAAAGTTTAAAATGAAAAGGGGTAAGGCTCTGTTAATAAATAAATGGTGCAGAAATGGCGAAGTTAATTTGTTCTTTTTCAAGGCGTAAATGAGGCGAATAGCCTTAGCTATATAACGATTTTACAACGTAGAAAAAGAGCAAAAGAACGAGACAAAATGTATCAGTTATTTTTTAACAAAGCCTAAGTGAAAAGTGCATAATAATCTCAAACACGATAGCAAATTTCTAAAAGCAGCTCGCTCAAGTGGCTTCGGCTTCGTTCCTACGCTCAGCCTCCAGGGTTAGAAAAATTGAATGAAATGAAGTCTAAGCAAGCTATTGGCTGATAGCTAATAGCTAAAAAAAACAGCTCTTGCAAGTGGCTTCGGCTTATGATACGGCTTTCGAAAATGGAGTCCTGCAGAGTTGTATTAATCGCTCACCAGTCCTCCTTCGTCGGCTTAGTGGTCGATTATTACACTTTCTCCAAAATAACAGCATAACCCTGCCCTACGCCCACACACATAGTGACCAAAGCATATCTTAGGTTTTTTCGATGCAACTGTAAAGCTGCGGTAAGAATGATTCTAGCACCCGTCATACCTAATGGATGCCCAAGTGCGATAGCACCACCGTTAGGGTTGACTCTGGGATCATCGTCAGCTATTTGCAATGCTCTCAGGCATGCCAGTACCTGAACTGCAAATGCTTCATTGATCTCAATGATATCCATCTGATTCAGGGTGAGACCTGCTTTTTCAAGGGCTTTTTTGCTGGCTCCTACAGGACCTATCCCCATATATGAAGGCTCCACTCCTACTACAGAAGTACTCACAATCCTTGCTATCGGTTTCAGATTGCAGTGAGTTAATATACCTTCAGATGCCAGCAAGAGTGCAGCAGCGCCATCATTGATGCCTGAAGCATTTCCAGCTGTGACACTTCCTTCCTTCACGAATGCTGGTCTTAATGCTGACAGGGCTTCTAACGTCGTTTCAGGTTTTATAAACTCATCATCCTTGAAAATCCGGACTTGTTTACCTTCTTTAATGTTCACAGGAATGATTTCATCTGCAAATATGCCACTGGCAAGGGCTTTACTTGCCTTCTGCTGAGACCAAAGCGCAAAAGCATCCTGATCGTTTCGGTCAATATGATATTTTGAAGCAAGATTTTCTGCCGTCACTCCCATGGCATCTGTTCCGTACAAAGCTTGCATATTGGGATTTACAAACCTCCAGCCAAAGCTGCTGTCAAATAGTTCTTGATGACCTCCATAGGGTATCGCAGATTTAGACATGACCAAAGGAGCTCTAGTCATGTGCTCTACACCTCCTGCTATCACTATTTGTGCATCTCCACATGTGATCGCACGGTGTGCCTGTACCACAGACGACATCCCTGAAGCACACAATCTATTGACAGTCTCACCAGGGACACTATATGGGAATCCTGCAAGCAAGAGTGCCATACGAGCCACATTTCTATTGTCATCACCAGCCTGATTGGCGCACCCCAATATGACATCATCTATCAAAGCAGGGTCAAGTGATGGATATTTTTCTAATAAAGCTTTCAATGGAATAGCTGCTAAATCATCGGCACGGACGGATGATAATGCACCTCGGAGTCTTCCTATCGGAGTTCGTACTCCGTCTATGATGTAAGATGATTGCATAAGGTGAATTTGTGAATGAGTGAGAAAATATGTCAATAAAATGCTTTGTTCAGGTTATTAATAATCGAATTGCAAATGCTTAAAATATAGTATCGAAGTTAAACCTGTCTGCCCAAATTCGGGCAGAAACTTCGACAATCAGTTTTGTCTCAATCGCTCACCAGTCCTCCTTCGTCATCTTAGTGGTCGATGGATTCAAAGATCGCTCACCAGTTTTCGCTATGCTCAGCTCAGTGGTCGATGCTCCTTTTCGACTGAGAAGCGTCCCTAAGGGCGACTCTTAAGCGAAAAGGGTGACGGTGCGTGATGAAAAGATCGCTCACCAGTCCTCCTTCGTCGGCTTAGTGGTCGATGGATTCAAAGATCGCTCACCAGTCTTCGCTATGCTCAGCTTAGTGGTCGATGCTCCTTTTCGACTGAGAAGCGTCCCGAAGGGCGACTCTTAAGCGAAAAGGGTGACGGTGCGTGATGAAAAGATCGCTCACCAGTCCTCCTTCGTCGGCTTAGTGGTCGATGGATTCATTTATTGAATTGCAAATGCTTAAAATATAGTATCGAAGTTAAACCTGTCTGCCCAAATTCGGGCAGAAACTTCGACAATCAGGTGATACGGTATTTGTCTGAATCGCCCACCAGTCCTCCTTCGTCGGCTTAGTGGTCGATGAATACATAAAAAAAGCCCCCCTTCAATTGCTCGAAGAGAGGCCATCCCAAAAACCGATTTATCAAAGAGTGGAGGTTGTTTCCAACCTCCACTTATGTTTTGATTTTTAGATTAACACCATCGATTACTCGATGATGATCATTTTCTTAGTTGCTGTGAAGTCACCGCTCTTAAGTGTGTAGTACATCACACCGCTTGCTCCCAACTGCTCTCTTGTGAATACTTCACTGTTCAAGCCTTTGTTTGCATTGATGTTTCTTACTGATACAACTTTTCCGGTTACATCATATACACTCAATGTAGCTGCTGCTGCATCAGGCATCATGAAGCTCACTGTAGTCTGACCCTTGAATGGGTTAGGCTCGTTTTGCATCAATGAGATCGCCGTTGCTGGTGCAGTTCTTACTTCTAAGCTTACTTTGCCCACTTTAAGGTCACTAGTGTATGCTTCTGCAGGTGTTACTGCTGAACCGATAGAAAGCATTTCGCTTACTTTCACCGCTCTGTCTGCTTTTACTGTGATAGTAAAGAGTACTTCATCATTTGCTACTGTAACACCTCTGTCTGATGCATAAGACATAGTCACTACATCATTTGCGATCACTCCGATGTTGTTTTCACTGATTCCGATAGCACCACCATTGATACCTACAAAGCTTGCACCTTTAAGGTTCATAGTGTACTGGAAGCCAGCTACATCATTGAAGTTGGCTGCTGTTACAGCGATGTCTACTACATCACCAGCTGCGATAGTTTGCTCTGCTACAGACATTGCTACTGTGTTTGCGCTTCTGCTTTCTACTGTAGGGTTAGCTACATTGGTAGTAACGTTTCCATTGACATCTCCTATCTTAACAGCTACGAAGTTTTGGTTCATCATATCATTGTCCAAAGAAGAGATGGCTATCTTCTCAAGATAAGGGAATGGATTGCTCGCATTCATAGTCTGTGAAGATATAGGGAATCTCCAGCTGGAGTTGTTTGGCAACTCATTGTAGATACCTAAGATCAGTTTTCTCAACTCTACTAAGTCTTTTGCCGATACTGTTCCATTGTTGTCTACATCTGCTGCTATCAACTTGTATGGTGAAGATAGTGTCTCCACACCCAAAATATGTCTCTGAATCATCACAAGGTCAAGTGTACTTACTCCATTGATGTAGTCGCCACCTTTGCTCGCTGTAACTTCGTAATCGATTCCGCTTGAAACACTCTTCTCATATGTACCATTAGATGGTGTTGTTACTGATACAGGGTACTCAGTGATATTGGCATCTATCGTCACAGTTACATTGTTGACTGCCTGATTTGACTCAGTAGCTACTGTTCCTGCTATTCTAGATCCTGCACCACCTGTAGGACATCCGTTACCATTACATACCAACTTAAGATTGACCATACAGAAGTCTGTATTCAGATTCCAATCCCATACGCTTACATTTACTTGTACTTCATTAGAAGCTTTGCCTTGTAATGCGTCGCTTGTCCAGATTTTGCCTGATGTCTTAGTGGCAGGAATCCATTTCTGTGCTGTTCCTGCAGCATATTCATCAGCTGTAGCTGAAAGTCCTTTTCCTTTGAAGAAATGCTGTGCATTCAAGCTTGTCAATATCGGGTGCTCACCATTGAATGTAAACAACAAGTCTTTTGTGCTGTACATGGCCATGCAAGGTCTCCGTCAAATGATCCCTTATCAAAGTCTCTTGCCCAAAGCTCTACCATTGGCTTAGCAGTGCTTCCTGCTGGTGTTGCCATCAATGCTGTGCTCAGGTGTACACAATAAGGTGTTGGTGCTTTTTTGTCTTTCACCTCGATGGTCTCTGTACATGATCCAAAGTTATGACATCCGTCTGTTACTTTCCATGTCACTTTGTGGTAGCTATGTTTGCCTTCGATGATATTAGGGAATATAATTTCAATATTATCTTTCGGCTTGCTTGGTGCCAAATATTTCACCGGTATAGTGACTCCTGGAGCTACAGTAACTGTTGTTCCAAAGTTAGCAGATGTAGCAACAAATGAACTCCATGCATAGTCAGGAGTACCATCTGCCCACTCATCTACGATAACCAACCACTTCAACCATCTGTTAGGATCGTTAGGAATACAGCCACCATCATCATTTGCTGATTTTCTCAAGGTCACTGTAGTCTTACAGTCTGCACCAGCTGCGATACATGTATCTTTACATGCTACTACCGGAGCTATCACATCTTCAAATACAAACGTCTTGTAGTAACATACTTCTTTGTGATCACACCAGTTGACAAATTTGTACTTCACTACCCACTTTCTGCATACGCCGTCTTCGAAGTCAAACTGCTCAGGTTGGCTTACGTTCAATCCGATCACATCACATGGTGCCTGTACATATTTTGGTTCCCATGAAGCTATGTCTGCAGCTGTAGGTCCTGTACATGCTACCGGTGCAGGGGCGCCTGTTGGTGCATTACAAAATACAGTTTGGTTAGTATTTACTGCTGGTGCAGTATGAGAGTATCTGTTGTCTGCAGCAAAATTCCACACCTGTGTGCTGTTGCTTTGAAGTACTCTGATATTTTGTCTACACTGTATGTATTGTACTGTTGTTGAACCTTTAGGAGTGAATGGTACTCTGAAGGTTCTTCTAATCCAACCAAGATCACACTTATCAAGTTCTTCTGCATCGCTGAATTCAACTGCAGGATTTCCGCAAGCTCCGTTAGCTTCTGCTACTCCTGTCTTGTCAAAATTAACTCCAGCCACAGACTTCCAAACACCTACGCTTGTCTCTATCGGCCAGTCACAGAAGATCGTAGCATCTTTAGGACATACTAACAATGGTGGATTGTTGTTTTCAACTCTGATAGTTGACCACGTCTCATTGAAGTTGTCTTGCTGTGGATTTGGATTGGCATCTGTTGCTAATACCCAACATCCGATACATCCGTCTTTGTTACCATCATCCCACACTCTCATCTGTACATCGTGTGATCCGAATGCCTGTCCTGCAGGTATATCCACACAACAGAATTTCACAAATTTACCACCGTCAGTATCTAAGAAGTTGTGTAACTTAGTAGCATCTGCTCTCGTGATATTAGCCAATGATGTTCTCCATGTCGATCCTGCACCGACTGTTCCTGTGTAGTCCCAGAATTGTGGTCTTACTACAGTTGCACCATTCACTACACTCATATCTCTCCATGTCCATTGTCCCTGAGCCTCGTCTATCAAGACTACTTTCCAGTTCATATTGGATGGACTTACTCCGGCATCTCTTGTTCTGCTTCCACTATTGCTTGTCCATGTCCAGTTGATATTTGCTGTAGGAGATGAGCTAGTAGAGAAATTAATACCAGGCATACTGCTGTATGTTCTGTTATTGTTGTGTCCGTAATATCCTACGTTTGAACATGAAGGAGCATCCAAAGCTCTTCTGATCTCGATTCTTACATCACTACAGTTGTCATGTGATCCATTGTCTACACTTGTTGCAAACAATTTAGCACTTGCATCTGCTGTGCCGTGTGCATCATATCCAGGTGTAAGACCTATTACGATATTCTGCTTGGTTACAGGTACTGGTGCTGTTCTGTCAGCTACAGTAATATTCATAAGTTGTATTGTCTCATTTCCACAACAGTCTGATGCTATGTACTTAAATGTGGTTACTCCGCATGGTACTCCTGCTGCTCTCCATCCTTTGCCTGCTACCCAGGTAACTGTCAAACCATGAACTATATCAGCTGCTTTAACTGTGATAGTTGGGTGGTGATCACAATTGTCATGAAGTTCCCATACCTCAGGCATCCAGAAGTCTGCTGTACATCCCCATGGATTGGTACTAACAGTTTCATCGTTTACTAAGAAGGTAGGTCCATCACTATCGATAGACTTGATGATCTGTGTACATTCATAAAGATTACCATTGCACCAGTCTAATGTTGTCCATCTTCTGATCACTTTATTGTTGCCTTTGCAGCCTACTGCACATGCCTCAAGATTCTGATCTGTATAAGTAGATACGAACTTACATACACCATGTAATCTACCTTGTACTCCTGCTAAATCAGCAGTCTTCAACCAAGGGTATACACTTCTATAAGCCTCAGCATCGCTGCCAGTCACATCTTTGATGTGTGCCCAGAGATATTCAGGTTCTAAACGAACACCACATGTTACCTCAACATTGTCAGGACACATGATACGTGCAGCATCTACTGGCAATACATCGATTCTGTCTTCACACGTTGCTGTGAAACCACCGCAATCTTTGATTGACCATTTTCTGATGATAAATCCACCACAATCTTTTGAGAAGTCATGGATCGTCATTTTCACTTCTACTATACCACAGTTGTCTGACATTGTAGGTCTGTTCCAGGTAGTAGTAGAATTCTGATTAAGAATAGTAGAAACTGCATCACAAGATACAGTCATCGCAGGGCGGCAAGTGACAGTTGGAGCCAATTTGTCTTCTACTAAGATCTTGCCCCAGCACTTATTGCCGGTAGCAGTATGTGTCACTGAGTAGGTCCAGTTTTTGCCTACGTGTCTCTTGTCTACTCTATTGCCACCGAAAGGCTCGATAGATACTGTAAATGCATTGTCGCATACACCAGCAGAAGTCAATAGATCTGAAGGTTTGATCACTTCACCGATGATACAGTTAGCTCCTATAGAGTAGTTGACCTGACCACCACATACCAACTGTGTAGGTGTAGCTGCCTGAGTCACGATGATACGGAAGTCTTCGAGTCTTACTCTTCCAGAAGGGTCCACTGCTCTTAATGTTACAGTATGAACTCCTACTGGTATACCATCAAGTTGTACTCTCGTTCCTCCTACAGATGGTAAGACCATTAAGGTACCCGCAGGAAACCATGAACGAGCTAGTGTAAATGTAGTCACACCACACTCATCAATAGCAGATACTTCAAACACTGTACTTGCTGTAGCAGGACCACAAGGATCAAGATTGATAGATATATCCTGTGAAGGATGTACGATGATCGGTGCGATAAGGTCTGGTTGAGATACTACTGTGATCTCAGGTTGTACTAATACTAGGGCCCCACCTGGAGGAGTATAAGTGATATTTGCAAAATATGATACTTCAAATGGATTTGTCAGGTTTGCATCAAGCTGAACCTGATACTCACGATAAAGTGTCCTGTTGCTTCCAACAGTCTGCTGGAAATATAATGAAATATTTGTAGCACCTGGAATACTGAATCCAATATTTGCAGGAACGATGGCCTCGCAATCGTCAGTCACTGTAAATCCATACACGCTCACCACATCACCAAAACATTTAGCTGCTGTAAATGTCTCTGCTGCAGCTATGATCTTAGGAGGTTGATTTTCAGAAGCTTTCACCACTGTGATGACCTGATCAAAAAGTGGTGCACCAGGATAATTAGCTGCTGCAAGATAGCTACCAGCGGCAGGGTATGTGACTAAAAACTCTCTGTAGTTATTGCCAGTGAAATTTGTTGCTACAGTAGCCCCAGGTACACTAAGCGTTATATTGCTTGCAACTACTGGAGTATTGCAAACACCAGTCACTTGTACCGTCATGATGACAGTTACAGTATTGTCACACTGAGGGATAGTAAATTGAGAGCTACTAAGAATAGCTACATTAGGCACTGTATTCGGATGCGCCACAACAGTTGCAGTAAGGGTCAATGTCTTGTCACCTACTGTGATCGTCACTGTAGATGCTCCGAGACCCCATTGTACATTGATTCTCCAAGAACTATTTGCAGGAACATTTGGAAGGATCTGCACTACGGCATTTCCGACAACACTACTTGTAGGCAATGCTACTGCAGTACCACAAGAATTATTTGCAACCAATAAATAGCTGGTCTGGTGCTCACAAGCTCCCAAAGGAAGATCGATCGTACCATGTGCATGTGCAGGTGTACAAACTCCTCCAGTATTACTTGGTGCACATGCTGCTACAAATGGAGAAGTAAATACAGAATTATGGTACAAAACAGCAGAGGTAGTCACGGGAGCCTCAGTGATAGAAAAGCTACCAGTATTTGCAACCTGACCAGCACAAGGAGCTGCAGTGGAAACCACGTTGTAAGTATAACTACCTACAGCAAGGGCACCTTGAGTAATAGGGCTTGGGCCAGCCAATGGACCAATAGGAGTGCCCGGGCCAGTCAAAATGTTGACACTATACCCCGTAGGAACTCCGGCAAATGTTACACTACCATTTGCCAAACCACAAGTAGCCTGTACAGTAGTAGTACTCACCCCTGTAAGAGGTGCAGGTGGAGTAGTGGTGGTTACTGAAAACTGTGGTGAAGCAACTACACTTCCAGCGACTGTACAATAAGCAGTCACTCTAAATGTGTACTCCGCACAGCTTCCTGCCAAAAATGTTTGGGTCCCGGCGGTAAGACCTGTCCGTGTTTCCAGTAGCACATTGCCTGGTTGGCCAAGGTACTCTACTGTGTACTCAAAAGGAGTGGTGCCGGCACCTGGTCCTATGGTCACAGAAGTCTGTGTAGCTGTTGCAGTACCGGCTACAGCGGTAGGAGCTGTTCCACAAGCCACAAGGCTGGAAAAACTACCCATCGTGAGCGATAAAACCATAGCTACCATGGTTAAAAATAAAAATCTTTTCATGAGATTGAGTTTTGGTTAAAAAATAAAATAAGGTTATAAAAAATAGTAATAAATTAGCCATACAGAATAGAAAAGACACAATACGACAAGGCATGCCATGATCAAGATCAGATGACAAGCTATATCAATATGTATAGACCTTAGCTGGACGTGGTGGAGTATTATAAATGGTATTTGATTTCGTCTTTATTTATAATAGTACACACATACGAGAAATAAAAAACGGGTCGGGATCATCGGGTGGATTTGATTTTCGAATTGTAGGGATGATGATCGTCACCGGTGTAGTTTTCTTATTTCTTTACGTCTTTATTACATTTAAACCTTGTATAAATCCTTTGACTTATACTTTTCAGAAGGCAAAGCTACATAATCTTATATTATGTTGTATCAATATTGTAAATATTTTTTTTACAAAAAAGATCATTTTTAAATTTCAAGTGCGTGAATGTACGGTAAAATATTGAATCTTAACGATTTTGATAAAAAAATGGAAAAATCCAAATGATCTGTTTTGAACCTCATGATTGAAGATCATTTATCCCAAATAAAACCAGATGTAGAGAAGTCAAATTTTTTAGTACCATAATTCTTCAGATTTACTTCAATAGTAACTTTGTTTGACTTTTTCATCTTTTCGATAAAAGATGCAGCATTATCAAGTACTACAGCTCCCGGATTGTTGTAAGGGTCTTTCGAAAACGCTGCTTGTTGGGCATCCTTCTCATCGAAAGTAATTTTTAGAGAATTTGTTGCATAATCTACACCGGGTAGCTGAAAATACAAGAGATTGCCTTGATTGTTATTATTAGTAACTCTCATAGAAGGATACATCTCCTGACCATTGGACAGAATAAAAGGATCTCTTTTATTTACAAAAACCGTATTCATAACCAGCCTCTCACCTGTAGGTGCAGTGACCACCTTGTATTCCCAGGCCCCTTTACTTTTTGTAGAGTCAACATAGACCGAGACCTGTTCCTGTGCAGTGGTATCCACTTTGGCATTTTCATTTTGCACAGGCAAAGTATTATTGACAGGTTGTCTATTCTTACACCAAAAATATGTGCCGAAGGCAATCAATAGTAATAAGAGTATGAGCCATATCCGCTTGTCGTTCATCAGAGACTTATTTTTATCTTCCACTTGACAGATTTTTTTTAAATTGAGCCGCAAAGATAAAATTTTTTCTTAAAGTGAAAAACTAAAATAAACTTTTAATGCCGAATCGGGAGAGATGTAAGCCATCACCATCTTCGGAAATGCAGTTTCGTTAAGTGATTTCGGCTATAAAGATGTTTCGGGGCAACTCTGTAGCGCTCAACTTGGAACGCAGTGCCCTGGTGTGGTTTCGGCTTCTCCACTGATACAGAATCGCTCACCAGTCCTCCTTCGTCGGCTTGGTGGTCGAATAGGTGCCGCTACAAAGGCACTAAGACCCAAAGGATCACGAAGATGCCACGCTCGTCGTAGCTTCCAAGCTAAGATCAAGTTTCCTAAGGCATTTTGCCTGAAATCAAATTGTAGTTTGAGACCGTCTTTGGAATGAAATAAAACCTGTATAAAAAAAAAGCACAAACCACCATTGCTGTAGTTTGTGCTTTTCTTAGTGGTCTCACCACCATTATAAAAAAAAATTATTCTACTACCAATCTCGTTTTTTCGGATTTGCCATTATCAGATTTGATCATGACAATAAAAATACCGGGTAACTCAGGTGTTTCTACAAAAAATTTCTGATCGACGGCGTATCTGGTTTCTTTGATTACTTTACCACTTGTGTCATAAATCAAAATAGTTCCGTCAGCCTCTTGCATCAGACTCGAGTTGATGATAAAATTGGATGAAGTATTAGCAGGATTTGGAAATACCTGAAGTATGTTCTCAACACTCTTCAACTGATCCTGATTGCTGCCATTGTTGGGGATACTGCCGGAAAAGACCCTAAAGCCGCTATTTCCTGTACTGAAAGCTGAGATATTGGATCCTGCATTATCAGAAGCAGCTCTGACCCAGTAAAAGTAGGTTGTCCCTACATTTGGCGTAAAGTCATCATAGGTCATGGTATTCTGCCAGCTGCCCAGAGCGGTTGATCTGGCAATATTATTAGTATTGGCACGATATACTCTGAACCAGTTACCGGATGTTCCCGTCCAGGTCACTCTTACTCTGTCGGAAAATGTTCCATCTGATGCCTGTACATTGACCGGTATTGTGACCGTACCGGGAGCACTTGCTTTGAAACCGGTATCTCCGGTACTGAAAGCAGAAATATTGGCTCCCGCATTGTCAGAACCTGCGCGCACCCAATAGTGATAAGTAGTCCCAGCTACTGCTGATGCATCATCATAAGTGGTGGTATTTTGCCAACTGGCCAGAGCTGTAGCAGTACCAGAATCATTGATCGTATTTCTGTACACACGGAACCAATTGCCCGAGGTACCTGTCCATGTCACCTGTACCTTGTCAGTAAAGGTACCATCTGATGCCTGAACATTGGCTGGGACAGTCACTGTAGGTCCTGATGTGGCCCGGAAGCCGGTGTTTCCTGTGCTGAATGCAGATATATTGGCTCCTGTATTGTCAGATGCGGCGCGTACCCAATAATGGTAGGTCGTACCTGCAACTGCGGATGCGTCGTCATAGGTAGTCGTATTTTGCCAGCTGCCCAGGGCCGTAGCAGTACCTGAATCATTGGTAGTATTTCTATATACTCTGAACCAGTTGCCCGATGTGCCTGTCCATGTCACCTGTACCTTGTCAGTAAAGGTACCATCTGATGCCTGAACATTGGACGGAACAGTCACTGTTGGTCCTGATGTGGCGCGGAAGCCGGTGTCTCCGGTACTGAAAGCAGAAATATTGGCTCCTGTATTGTCAGATGCAGCGCGCACCCAATAGTGGTAGGTCGTACCTGCGACAGCGGATGCATCGTCATAGGTAGTCGTATTTTGCCAGCTGCCCAGAGCTGTAGCAGTACCTGAATCGTTGATCGTATTTCTGTACACTCTGAACCAGTTGCCCGAGGTACCAGACCAGATCACCTGTACCTTGTCGGTAAAGGTACCATCTGATGCCTGGACATTGGCAGGGACGGTCACTGTAGGTCCGCCAAAAGTTCTGAATCCTGAGTTACCTGTGCTGAAAGCAGAAATATTGGCTCCCCCATTGTCTGCAGCAGCTCTTACAAAATACCAGAAGGTAGTGCCTTGAGGCACGGTGGTGTCATCAAAAGTCATAGAGGTCTGCCAGTTACCCAAGGCAGTTGCTCTGCCAGGATTGTTGGATGAGGATCTGAATACTCTAAACCAGTTACCTGCTGTACCTGTCCATGTTATCTGTACCTTATCAGAAAAAGCTCCATCAGATGCCTGTACATTGACAGGTATGGTCACAGTACCCGGGGGCAGAGCCCTGAAACCTGAGTCTCCAGTACTGAATGCTGATATGTTGGCTCCTGCATTATCAGAAGCTGCCCGCACCCAGTAGTGATACATAGTGCCAGCGACTGCGGATGCGTCATCGTAGGTGGTAGTATTCTGCCAGCTGCCAAGGGCTGTTGCTGTACCTGAATCGTTGGTAGTATTTCTGTACACTCTGAACCAGTTGCCTGATGTACCTGTCCAGGTGACTTGAACTTTGTCAGTAAAGCTACCGTCTGATGCCTGTACATTGGCAGGGACTGTCACTGTAGGTCCTGATGTGGCTCTGAATCCTGTGTCTGCTGTACTGAAAGCCGATATATTGGCTCCTGCATTATCAGATGCTGCCCGCACCCAATAGTGGTAGGTCGTACCTGCGACTGCGGATGCATCATCATAAGTGGTCGTATTCTGCCAGCTGCCCAATGCTGTGGCTGTACCTGAATCGTTGGTGGTATTTCTATAGACACGGAACCAGTTGCCTGATGTACCTGTCCAGGTGACTCTGACTTTGTCAGTAAAAGTGCCGTCAGTAGCTTGGACACTAGCGGGGACGGTCACTGTAGGTCCGCCACCAGATGAAAAATACACCGGTGTTTCCCATAATCCACGTCCAAAAGTTGCTGCCCGGAGTATAGAATTTTCCGGATTGGAAGTGTTATAAAATATTTCCAATTCGCCAATCTGAACGTTTGCAAGATTGGTATTGAAAGGTATCCAGTTGTCATTTCCTTTTTTGAAATAAACTCCCAATTCAGTACCCGCATACAGGTGGATCTCAGTGGTAATTTGAGTATTCTGAATAATAGAATACATCGGTAGTGGTGGTAATCCCGCAGAAATATCAGTCCATGTATTGCCTCCATTGATAGATTGAAATACTCTTGTGGCATTATAACCTCCGAAAGTCATCCAGATATGATTTGGATCATTGGATTTGATAGCTATGGAAGTAATCACCAATCCCGAAACAGGCAAAGATGAAGTCAGGTTGTCCCAATTTGTGCCACCGTTGGTGGTTCTGTAGAAATTGAACTGGTCTGATGTATAAATTACTTGATCGTTGGTCTGAGCAACGACCAGATTACGCAATCTGTCTGATGAATTTATGGTAGAAATAACAGTCCATGAAGTACCACGGTTGACAGATCTGTACACATTACTATATCCTGAATATAAAATTTCAGGGTTTGTAGGGTGGATTACATATGGTGTCACCCATGCCCCTGATTGACCGGAAGGTTTTATATTTGTCGCAGAAGCCCAGTTATTGATGGTACGTCTCAATTCACCGCTCTGGATGCAACCATATTGTATATTATTGTCAGAATAGTCTATCGCACACTCCATACCATCGCCACCCAAAACATCACGCCATGTGCCTGTGTTGGTTCTTTGTTTAGTACCATTGTCTTGTAAACCAGTTACCACCACGCCCGGAACAGTGACCGAGTTTCCAAGCTTATACATCTGAGAGATGACCATACCGTTGGTTTTGTCAGTCCAGGCCGTACCATTATCGGAAGAAGTATAGACACCTCCGTCGTTGCATTCAAATAATAATCCATCGGACTGACGATATCTTAGCATATGCTTATCAGCGTGTACAGCCGGTATAGATCCATCTCCACCGGTCCAGTGATTGACTATAGACCAATTACTACCACCATTGGTAGATCTCCATGTATTGACACCACCGACCAAAAGTGTGTTGGCATTGGTAGGAGATGCAGCGATACTCAGGTCATACCATGCCTGACCACCTGAGTCGGATCCATTTTGTTGCCAACCAAGCATGTTTATTGGTCCGGTATAGGTTGTATTAAAAGATGCACCTGAATTGGTTGAAGTATATATCCCGAGTAATCCATGGTCGCTGGACCGTCCGATAATGGCATACACAAGAGATGGATTTGCCGATGTTACTGATAATTCCACCCGACGGCCGGAGCTATTAACAAATACTTGTGCCCATGTAGTTCCACCATTGGAAGACATGTGTATAGCACCTCCTGATAATGTACCTCCATATAATGTATTAAAATCACCAGGTTTATATTCTAAATCTGCGAATGCCAAAGTAGTAATCTGATTCCAAGTACCGGCTGCATTTGTTGTCTTGTAGACACCGATACTTGTTGATGCCAGGATTGTATTCGGATCATTAGGATCCTGCAAAAGTTTTGTTACTCTTCTTCCATCACCTATATTGAATGAGAGGCCTGTGGTATTCCACGTATTGCCACCATCAGTAGATTTCAAAACTCCCACACTATTATTGTCAAGTGCATTTTTGTCTCCTGTTGCTATATAAATGGTATTGGTAGATGCAAAATTTGTAGGTATAAGGATGTCACTAATACCCAATACCGGATTTTGATCAGTCAGTACTGTCCAGGTAGTGCCCCCGTTTGTAGTCCGCCACAGTCCACCTGCGGGTGCCCCAACCCAATATGTATTAGGGTCTGAAGGATGAAAAGCCACGCAGTTAAGTCTGCCTACACCGGCATAACCACCGGTAGAACTGGTAGGTCCTATTGATGTCCAATTGGCTGTAGTGGCTCTGTTGCCGTTTGATGGCCTGCTTCTTTGATACTCCTTATAAATTTCCAAAGCAGTTTTATTGGGTAAATATCCTGTTTTATGGTCAATCTTTCTTTCCATTTCCCATTCCCATCGCTTAAATTGTTTCCAACCTGCAGCTTTAATCCTTTGTCCGTTTTCGGTGTAGTATCCGTTATGATCTATTTGCTTTCCCTTCCAAAAATCATAAAATGCTTTTTGATGATCAAAAAATGAAGATTTTTTGCCATCTGCCCTTACCGGAATTCTATCTATCCAAGCTTGTCCTGAAACAGTAACTGCTGAGAAAAAGCCAATAAGAAATAAAAAAAAGAGTTTTTTAAAAATTAATACAATTTTCATACAATTTAAGATATTTAAAACATTTAATAATCAGTCAATAATGGTGATGCCTTTAGATGGAATATATTTTTATAATCAAATATCTAAAAACACAATTAAGTTCAGTACAAAAGTCACACCAAATCTTTAAGAAATAACAAAATTATAGATATTTTTGTATAATACAAATATCTATATTCTATATTAAAAATAATCGAAAAGTGTAAGAATTGAAGAAGATTTCAGTGCAATTCCTTAGGGTTTCTATTAATGAGGGAGAAAGTCCCACCTTGACGATAACATTGTAAAACCACTTTTGTCTCCGGGATATTCAGTCGGAAATATATACCAATAAAAAAAAGGCGAACCCTGAATCAGAGTTCGCCTTTTACATATTTAGGCTGATCTTAGTGTATTGTGAATCTTAATCCACTATCAATCTTGCAGATTCGGTATTGCCATTATCTGACTTAATAAAAACAAGATAAGCACCTGTCTGTTTTGGAGCTTCGATTTGTAAACGATCCGTTTTACCAAATTTCAGTTCTCTCACCAATTTTCCATTGGAATCAAAAATGATAATATTACCATCTGCTTGTTGTACCAGATGGGAACGGATGATAAGGTCGGAAGAAACACTTACAGGATTTGGAAATACCTGAAGTATGTTCTCAACACTCTTCAACTGATCCTGATTGCTGCCATTGTTGGCGATACTGCCGGAAAAGACCCTAAAGCCGCTATTTCCTGTACTGAAAGCTGAGATATTGGATCCTGCATTATCAGAAGCAGCTCTGACCCAGTAAAAGTAGGTTGTCCCTACATTTGGCGTAAAGTCATCATAGGTCATGGTATTCTGCCAGCTGCCCAGAGCGGTTGATCTGGTTATATTATTAGTATTGGCACGATATACTCTGAACCAGTTACCGGATGTTCCAGTCCAGGTCACTCTTACTCTGTCGGAAAATGTTCCATCTGATGCCTGTACATTGACCGGTATAGTGACCGTACCGGGAGCACTTGCTCTGAAACCGGTATCTCCGGTACTGAAAGCAGAAATATTGGCTCCCGCATTGTCAGAACCTGCGCGCACCCAATAGTGATAAGTAGTCCCAGCTACTGCTGATGCATCATCATAAGTGGTGGTATTTTGCCAGCTGCCCAGAGCTGTAGCAGTACCAGAATCATTGATCGTATTTCTGTACACACGGAACCAATTGCCCGAGGTACCTGTCCATGTCACCTGTACCTTGTCAGTAAAGGTACCATCTGATGCCTGTACATTGGCTGGGACAGTCACTGTAGGTCCTGATGTGGCCCTGAATCCGGTGTTTCCTGTGCTGAATGCAGATATATTGGCTCCTGTATTGTCAGATGCGGCGCGTACCCAATAATGGTAGGTCGTACCTGCAACTGCGGATGCGTCGTCATAGGTAGTCGTATTTTGCCAGCTGCCCAGGGCCGTAGCAGTACCTGAATCGTTGGTAGTATTTCTATATACTCTGAACCAGTTGCCTGATGTACCTGTCCAGGTGACTTGAACTTTGTCAGTAAAGCTACCGTCTGATGCCTGTACATTGGCAGGGACTGTCACTGTTGGTCCTGAAGTGGCGCGGAAGCCGGTGTTTCCTGTGCTGAATGCAGATATATTGGCTCCTGTATTGTCAGATGCAGCGCGCACCCAATAGTGGTAGGTCGTACCTGCGACAGCGGATGCATCGTCATAGGTAGTCGTATTTTGCCAGCTGCCCAAGGCGGTAGAAGTACCGGAGTTATTGGTGATATTTCTGTATACTCTGAACCAGTTGCCCGAGGTACCTGACCAGGTCACCTGTACCTTGTCGGTAAAGGTACCATCTGATGCCTGGACATTGGCAGGGACGGTCACTGTAGGTCCGCCAAAAGATCTGAAACCTGAGTTACCTGTGCTGAAAGCAGAAATATTGGCTCCAGAATTGTCTGAGGCGGCCCTGACCCAATACCAGAAAGTAGTGCCTTGAGCAACACTAAAATCATCCAGAGTCATGAACAATTGCCATTCACTTATTGGACTTGCCTTATTTATGTTATTGGTACTTGCCCGATAAACTCTAAACCAATTTCCAGCGGTACCACTCCAGGTAACTCGTACTCTGTCTGAGAAAGCACCATCAGTTGCCTGCACATTGGTAGGTAGGATGACAGTTCCGGGAGGTAAGCCTCGGTATCCAAAATCTCCATTACTGAAATCAGAAATATTTGATCCAAGATTGTCAGATGCTGCTCTGACCCAATAAAAATAAAATACTCCAACGTTTGCACTGTTGTCATCATAGGAAGTGGTATTTTGCCAGGAACCTATTGCTGTTGCAGAGCCTGAATCGTCAGTGGTATTTCTGTATACTCTAAACCAATTTCCGTTGGTTCCAGTCCACGTAACCTGTATCTTATCTAAAAATGTACCGTCTGATGCCAATACACTTGCAGGAACGGTGACCACTGGTGCTGAAGTACTCCTGAATCCTGTATCACCTGAACTGAATGCTGTTATATCGGATCCTGCATTATCAGATGCTGCCCGCACCCAATAGTGGTAGGTCGTACCTGCGACTGCGGATGCATCGTCATAAGTGGTCGTATTCTGCCAGCTGCCAAGAGCTAAAGCTGTACCTGAGTTATTGGTAGTATTTCTGTACACTCTGAACCAGTTGCCGGGATTTCCTGTCCATGTCACTCTTACTTTGTCTGTAAATGTGCCATCTGATGCCAGTACTCCAGTAGGTGTAACAACTCCATTACATGCCGGAGGCAGATCAAAAGCTTGTGTACCATCTGAACGGCTGGAAGACAGTCCCTGAGAAGCACTAAATCCAAGGCCTCTTCTGGCAAAAACCTGCCAGATAAGGCAGACATTTGCTCCTCCGTTCAGTGCCATATCAGCCTGGATGATTGCATTTCTGCCATCTACAAAACCTGCATTACAAACCTGAAGTTTTAGGCCTTGATTTACCAAATTGATAGAAATGTCTGTGCCTGCTGTAAGTCCATGTCTGTCTCTCAATGCCCAAGTAAGATCCCAAAGCATCGTTGCCCAGACAAATCCAACACCATGAGGAATTGAAGCAGTTTTAATAAAATCATAGGTAACTTCATTTACTGTCATATCCGGAGTGTATCTCCTAGGTCTTATGCCGGCACCTGATGTAGGTTGGCCAAGCACATATGTACCAATACCTCTTGGAGTATTGGCCACATCGGTAGGTAAAGATGTTGTCATTAAAGAGTAGTAATCGCTCCAGCCTTCTCCCATTTGTTCCTGACCACCCAGACACGATGTAGTGGCCGGACCACCTGCCAATCTTGTAGAAATACCGTGGGCATACTCGTGAGCGATGATCCCATTATCAAAATCACTATCCCTGTTTGGGGTAGTACTTGTCCACACAAACATATGCATTCTTGGTCTTTGGCCTTCAGGAAGCGTCAGAAAAGTAGCATTATTGGTTGCAGATCCATCCTGAGCTTCGGCTCTGACATCATCACCACCTGTGCCGCCTCTGCCGTAGTTATTGACTTGAAAATTGCCACTTGCTTCATCAAAGCCATACCTGTGAGCAAAATCATGCATATAGTTGTTCCAATAGAACAAATTGACCACGGCTGATGGCCTATATGTAGCAGGTCCCATTGTCAAATCCAATGATGTATTAAAATCCAGCCCCGCACCACCATCAGGAGATGTACCGGGGTCAGGTATATCATTGGCATCAAGGTCGGTATAAGCGTGGGTATTATTGCCTCTTGTTATAGTAAATTCAGGTCCGGTTGCACCATTAGTATCATGCCAACCAAAAGGAGAAGCCACAGGGTGAGCTGGTTCAATAGCTATAGTCCTGCCATCAGCGGGTGATACCGTGCTTGTATGAATAGGGCTTTCAGCTGGTTCTCTAAAGACACTGTAACTGCTGCCGTCTGCAGGGCTTAACATCTCCATCTCCTGAGAGAATTCTTCCTTAAAAGCTGCCGGTGGCATAAATGTGCGTTGCATATTATGCTCTACTTCCGAATGATTACATTTTGCTTCGGAAATGCCAAAATTGCATGAGATGACCAGATTTTGTTGATCAAGCACTTCGCCTGAGCTGGCATCAATTCTAACAGACCAATAATTAGCACCATTGGGCTCGTGGATTTGCACTTGCCAGGTTAATGTTAAATTCCCATTCTCTTTTGAAACCCAAATTAATTCAACAGGGATATCTTCCTGAGATAACTCATCACCCCTAAAAACAGTTTTTTTGTTTTTACCTATAGCTTCACTCTTAATTTTCAATTCCTGAGGCATGTTATACTCAAAATGTTTAGCCGCGATTTCAATGGCTTTTTGCTGAGTTATTTTTGGTTCGGCGTCTACAACTACATTTTGTGGTATATCTACAAAAGTAGAATTAAATGTAAATAAAGTATTGTCGGCTTTGATATGGGCTCCTAAAATCGCATTGTACACTGGAATGCCCTCAATGTATTGCTGAAAATAGATATGATTCAATGCTGAAGCTTTACTAAAAGTTTCAGATGACACTTGCATTTCATTTAAATTTTTATTGACTAAGATTCCTTCAGTCGATAAAGGAGTAAGAAGTTGGCGCGCTATTCCTATTTTCGATTCGAATTGAGCATTCACTGTAAAGCAGGTTAATACCAATAGGAAGACAGTAGAAAAAACAAATTTGTGGAAATAATTCTTCATAAAAAAATTTAATTGTTCTGATAAAAAATCAAAAGTATAGAATAAGTTTCAAAATAAAAAATTTATTATATATTTTTTATAAATATGTATATGTAGTGATAAAAAGTCAATAAATTGCTACAATTTTCAAGGGTTGCATAATAGCCTGGATGCAGATATAAGTAGGTTACACATCTTGAATATATCCATTTTTGAAGCCATTTATTTTATTGATTCATTTCCTTTCAGCACCATTTTTTTAAGGTCTTTTCTGATGATTTTTACTTCTGGTTTTTTACATCATCATCCCGCAAAACCAATAAAATGTAATATTCAAAATATAAAATATCACTTTTATTTTGCCATCCTTATAAATTTCTTAGTGACTTGATACCTCAATCAGAATCTCTCACCAGTCCTCCTTCGTCGGCTTGGTGGTCGAGGGTTAGCTTTTTTTGACTGAGGTGCGTCCCGGAGGGCGACCTTAAGCAAAAAAAAAACGCTTTGGTGGTTTCGGCTCCTTCGCAAAGAAGAATGCGAAACTTCGAATCGGTTCATGCAGTGGTAGCATCGCTCACCAGTCCTCCTGCGTCGGCTTGGTGGTCGAGGGTTAGCTTTTTGGGGGGGGCGGGGCCGCCCCCGGGCCCCCCCCCAAAAAAAAAACTTTTTTTGGTTTCGGCTCCTTCGCAAAGAAGGCGAACTTCGAATCGGTTCATGCAGGGAGCATCGCTCACCAGTCCTCCTTTGTCGGCTTGGTGGTCGAATGGAGGGGTCCTCCTGCGTCGGCTTGGTGGTCGAGGGGTTCACTCTTGAATACCTTTCAGGAAGGGGACGAACCTGTAGTTTCCGAAATTTTCTTCGCGGATGGTGTCGTCGGTGTTTTTGATGATACGCTTCATTTGCTGGATATCGCCGCTTCCCAGAGGGGCGACCATGATACCTCCGGGTTTCAGCTGATCGATGAGTTGTTGTGGTATTTCGGTGGCTGCTGCAGTAAGCAGGATTTTGTCAAAGGGGGCAAATCGCGGAGTGCCGAGATATCCGTCTCCATACAGCGTACGCACTTGTCCGAAACCAATATCTTGGAGAAATTTTGATGTTTTGTCAAAAAGTTTCTTTTGTCTTTCTATGGTATACACTTTGGCTCCAAGGTAAGACAGCACACAGGCCTGATATCCTGATCCTGTGCCTATCTCAAGGATTTTATCACCTTTTTTTACATTCAGAAGGGTCGTTTGCACTGCCACTGTATATGGCTGAGAAATGGTCTGGTCTGCATCTATCGGGAATGCTACGTCTTTGTAAGCCCAGTCAGAAAAAGCTTTGTCCAGAAAGTAGTGTCTGGGTATCTCCATGAATGCGCTGAGAATGCTTTCGTCAGTGATGCCTTTGGTGCGCAATTCGTTGATGAGCTTTTGTCTCAATCCTCTATGTCTGTGGGTATCTTGCAAGGTGTTGTTTGATTTGTTGATTCAGCAGAGCTGGACTAGATGTGTTGAATTGTTGGATTGTTGGATTGTTTTTCCAACTGAGATGGACAAGATGTGTTTTATTGTCGATTTTAAGGGACTTTGCATGTTTGTTTCAGCCAATCATAATATTGCTGATTGCATTTTGCTGTCCAGTACAGGATAGCTGGTGTATCATAAGAGTGCAAAATTAATATCTTTTGTTGTACTTTTTCAAGCAATTCAGGAAGTGTTTTGATGATGGCGATGCATTCTTTGTCTTCACTGAGAGCGTCGTGCCACATATATATACTATATGATGGCATGATATTACCACATGCGATCAATTTTTGATCGAGGAGTGACCTAATGATAGCTGACGCCTCTTCATTCGAACCGCAGGGCAGATAAAACATAATGAGTTCCATGTGTTGTGTATTACGGTCTTATACAAAAAAAAATAAACTGTCTCAACCCTTATTCTTGGTATGGGGACATGGAAATTCCAATATTTCCTTCCCATAACCTTTATTTCCTAAGGGGCGATCCGTATCTTCAGAAAATCAAAGCTCAGGATCACCCAGTGATGGGCAGGTTATACCACCTTCTACCCCTGTCTGTGTGCCTTAACAGGCTGACTCATTCCCTATAGAGCCTGTCAAGCTATGCTTGAGACGACCCCACACTTATTATCACCAATCTTTCAAAAGTTCGGTTGTTCGTCATTCGGTTTGTTCGTCGTTCGTCATTCATTCTTCCCGCTACTCTTATTCCCTTTAGGGACGAACAACCCAATTCCTTAAGGGGCCATGCAAATGAAAAATTTTCTTTCCCGCTATTTTAGCCGGCCCGCTACACTCTTTCCCTAATGGGACAACCCACTCAATTCTTAAAATCATAGTGCGAGTATCTCCGCCATTTTAACGAGGTCTTTATTCAATGTTTTATTTTTGCTTATGGCATCCAAAAATGGGGTATAGGTGATCTTGTCATTGATGATACCAAGAGCTACACCGCCTTCACCTCTAAGGAGGGCTTTGACTGCGGAGTGTCCCATCCTGCTGGCCAGAACCCGGTCCATGGCAGTAGGTGATCCTCCCCGCTGCAGATGTCCTATGATGGTTACTTTTATATCAAAATGCGGATTTCGGCTTTTAATTTCATTTGCCAGCTGGTGAGCATCTCCATTGGTGTTTCCTTCAGCTACGATGACGAGATTGAAAAGTTTCTGTCGTTTTACGGATTTTCTGAGTGTATTGTTGAGTTCATCAATAGTGGTCTCCGTTTCAGGCAGGAAGATAGCACCTGCACCACTACCTATACCTGTATGTAGTGCAATAAAGCCCGCATGTCTTCCCATCACTTCCACAAAAAATAAACGGTTGTGTGAGTCTGCGGTGTCTCTGATCTTATCTACGGCTTCGATGGCTGTATTGATAGCTGTATCAAAACCTATGGTATAATCTGTGCCAAAGATGTCATTATCAATAGTGCCGGGCAAACCAATAAAGGGTACATTAAACTCTTTCATAAAAATATCTGCCCCTGTGTAGGTTCCATTGCCTCCGATAGCTACTACACCATCGATATCATGTGCCTGAAGAGATTCGTATGCCTGCCTGCGTCCTTCGGGAGTGCGGAATACGTCACTCCTTGCCGTCTTGAGCACAGTACCACCACGCTGGATGATATTGGCTACATCACCTACATCCAGTCTTTTGATATCACCATTGACCATACCGTCGTATCCTCTATATATACCATATACATGAAGATCGTGATATACAGCTGTCCTGACGACGGCCCTTACAGCTGCATTCATGCCTGGAGCATCTCCTCCTGAAGTAAAAACTGCGATTCTTTTTACGCTGCTCATATTTGTTTAGGTGTTTAAATATTAGGGGTTAGGGGTTAGGGGTTAGGGGTTAGGGGTTAGGTTTTAGGTTTTAGGGGTTAGGGGTTAGGGGTTAGGGGTTATCATTAAAATGAAATTGAATAAGTTGATGTATGGGTTGCTTTATAATCAGGCCTGCATGAATATCAAATTCCAAAAGTACGTCTTCAAGGTAGCTCCTGTAATGGTAAGCAATGGAACCTGCAAAAACCACAGGGAGTGTACCTAAGCTTTTATATTTTAGTATACGCAATTGGACAAATTCTCTGAAAACTCTTTTGATCAAAGTATCTTTCCAAAAACCATCTACATGTGAAAGAAACTGCGCAAATGATGCGATATACCTGCTCCCGGCTTGGTTTCTGTACACTTCCTCCACTACCTGCGCTTTTGTAAGGTGATACATGCTCTCAAAAATAGATTTTTCCGTTTGGGGCATATTGCCATAAAAATAATCTTTTATGATTTCCCTGCCCAGATGTACACCTCCGCCTTCATCGCTAAATATATACCCCAAAGATGGTATGGCTTCAACAATTTTGGTGCCATCATACACACATGAGTTTGATCCCGTGCCCAGAATACAAACTATACCCGACTGATGTCCGCAACAAGCTCTTGCTGCAGCATAAAGATCAGATTTAACCTCAGCTTTTCCGTCAAAACCATAAGGGGCCAGCCATTTTTGAATGCGCCCCGGACTTGAAGGGTCATCAGCTCCCGCACCGTAAAAGAAGATGTCATTTGCCTTTGCAACCGTATCCTGGAGTGCCTGATCAGACAACAACGGAAACTGAACCTGTGTAGAAGGGTTGATACCATCGGTTTTGAAAAACTGATGTCTTCCATCCTTGTCCACAGCTACCCAGTCTGCCTTGGTCGAACCACTCTCTACAATGATAAACATATAATCTTAATGTATAAATGACACTATGTCTTTAAAAACACAGGCAAAGATAGCAATATTACATTATTTTATGTCAATTATATTGAATTTTAGATGATATTTTGGTGGAATTGTTATTTGGTCTTAAAGAGTATGTTTAAAGTTCATCATTTGGCTCCAAGTGGCAAATTTTATTTTCTCCTGCCTGTCGGCGAGGCAGGTCTGCAACATCAACTTCGTTTGTCAAAGTCTTACCTGACTTTGACGGAACCTATCTTACGGTCTTTGACCGGTTGTGGACAATTTACTCCGGTCATGAGACCGATAGATAAAAGTCCAAAAGTCAGAGACTTTGGACAACAGATACCGCGTCAAGCTACGCTTGAGCTTTCGGGACGTTTCTGTCCCGCATAAAAGATACCTTATAAAAAATGTGTTTGGAAAAAAATCATTCAGCAATAAATAAATAATCAAGCTACATTTGCATTTTAAAATATCAACTGATACGAAATGATACAAAAGATTGCAGTAATAGGAGCAGGTACTATGGGAAATGGGATTGCGCAGGTTTTTGCCATACACCATTATGATATTTTCCTATGTGATGTATCGGCTGCGGCATTGGCCAATGCTTTGAAAATCATAGAAGAAAATCTGCATCGGATGGCCAAAAAAGAACTGATACAGGCAGATAACATACCAACAGTCCTCAGCAAAATCAAAACCACCGAGTCGATAGAAATGGCTGTAAATGGTGCTGATTTAGTCATCGAAGCGGCGTCAGAAAATCCTGCAGTCAAAGCCGGAATATTCCATAAACTTGACACTTTTGCTCCTGAATCCTGTATCCTGGCGACCAATACATCTTCTATTTCTATCACAAAACTGGCCGCTGAAACAAAGAGGCCGGATAAAGTAATAGGAATGCACTTTATGAACCCGGTGCCCGTGATGAAATTGGTGGAAGTGATCAGGGGTTATGCGACTTCAGATGAAGTTTGTAATGCCGTCATGGAAATGTCAGAAGAATTGGGCAAAATACCTGTTGAAGTAAACGATTACCCGGGTTTTGTAGCCAATAGAATACTGATGCCCATGATCAATGAAGCCATCTATACATTGTATGAAGGAGTGGCAGGTGTATCTGAGATAGACAACGTCATGAAACTGGGTATGGCACACCCGATGGGGCCATTAGCTCTTGCAGATTTTATCGGCCTTGATGTATGTCTTTCCATATTGGGCATCATGTATGAGGGATTTGGCAATCAAAAGTATGCACCATGCCCTTTATTGGTCAATATGGTCACAGCCGGCAAACTTGGTAAAAAGACTGGTGAAGGGTTTTATACCTATGCTACAGGTCAGAAAGAAGCTACAGTCTCAGCGAAGTTTTTGAAAGCTCAATAGAGTGTGTTAAAATCTTATCATTTGGCCCAAATCAACCAATAATACAGATAATATCAAGGTAATGGAAAAAGAAAACAATCAACCTCTGACCAATCAGCTTTGCAAAGGGCTCAAAGTGCTGGATCTGTCCGGAATCCTTGCCGGACCATTGGTGGCTTCTTTTTTTGCTGAGTTGGGTGCTGAAGTCATCAAGGTAGAAAATAAACTTACAGGCGGAGACGCTACGAGACAGTGGAAACTTCCGACTGAAAAAAAAGACGCTGCATTTTCCGCATACTATCATAGCGCCAACTATGGTAAAAAAGTACTGATGAGGGATATGACTGACGCCAATGATAGGGCTGATGTAGAAAAAATCATGTCGGAAAGTGATATCGTCATATCCAATTTTCAAAAGAAAACAGCTCAAAAACTATCGTTTATACCTGATGAGATCATCCAAAAATATCCAGGAATCATTTTTGCCCAATTGAGTGCATATACATGGGATGATCCACGGCCGGGTTATGATCTGGTCATGCAGGGCGAAACAGGATGGATATCCATGAATGGAACAGATAGTGAGCATATTTCAAAAATTCCAGTGGCCATCATAGATATATTTGCGGCCCATCAAATGAAAGAAGCTATACTGTTGGCAATGTGGAAAAAAGCAACTACTCACAAAGGCAGTGTCATTCATGTGTCACTGTACAAAAGTGCTGTGTCCGGATTGGCCAATCAGGCATCCAACTATCTGAATGCCAATCATGTACCACAACCCATAGGAACACTGCACCCAAACATCGCGCCTTATGGTGATTTATTTACCTCAAAAGACAATATAAAGTTTCTGCTTGCGGTGGGAAGTGATGATCAATTTAAAAAACTATGGTTTGCCCTGAATATGGATCAAACAGCATACCTTAATTTTGAGAAAAATTCTGACAGGGTTCAATCCAGGTGCGCCTTACAGCAAATCATGCAACAGATTATGTCAAAGCTAAGGTTTTCAGAAATAGAGCAAAAAATATGTGCCATCAATGTACCTTTTTGCAAGATTTTAAGCTTGAACGAAGTATTTGAAAATCCAATAGCACAGGACATGGCCCTTCAAAATGATACCATTGAATCGTCGAAATATTACATCAGCAATATTGCTTTTGAATTGATCAATGACTCATCAGGACACAGGCCTATTTGATCAGGTAAAAAAAAATAATCTGAATATAATCTTTTAAAATATCATTTTAGTACGGTTTTTGTAATAATTATAAAGGTAAGGTATTGGATATCAATTAAAAAACGTATATATTTGTCTTTAAATGACTTATATATTTGTGTATTTTGTTACAATAAAATAATCTGATTTTGAGAAGAAGTTTCATCCTTAATACAGTGACCTTGATGTGTATTTTTTTTATATCAAAAAATATACATAGTCAGGACCTTCATTACAGCCAGTTTTACAATTCACCACAAAATATCAATCCCGCATTGACAGGTGTATTTAATGGCGATCACAGGTACATGGTTTCTATGCGAGATCAGTGGAGGTTTGTGCCGGTACCCTGGTTTACAATGAGCGGGGCGTATGACAGAAAACTCTATGCACTCAAAGGAGACCAACATTTTTTGGGCATAGGTGGCAGCCTGAATCACGACAGACAAGGAGATTCAAAGCTGAATTTGACTTCACTCAATGTAAATGGTGCGTATCACAGGATACTAAATGCCAATCATGTCATCAGTGCAGGCTTGACATTGGGACTTGCATCCAGGGGATTTAACAATACATTGCTTACCTGGGATAAACAATGGGATGGTGAAGCTTTCAACAGTGCCTTGCCTACAGGAGAGTCATACAGTAATCTCGAAAGGGTCAATTTCTTAGAAACAGGTTTGGGTGTCAATTACAGATATCAAAAAGCCAAAAGAACC
Organism: Saprospiraceae bacterium; assembly: GCA_016718205.1. Lineage (GTDB taxonomy): Bacteria > Bacteroidota > Bacteroidia > Chitinophagales > Saprospiraceae > OLB9. Next base: position 168,839 of record JADKEB010000001.1, on the reverse strand, counting down.
TATGCAGATATAGGTGCATCGGCACTGCATCTACTGAAACCAAATTCAGCATTTTACAATAATGATGTGGCCAATCTACCCCGAAGGGTTACACTTTCTGTCACGGGCCAGGTGCAACTCACCGGTTTCCTTGATATCCAGGTGCATGCACTACATCAGATACAAGGTCCGTACAATGAAACGATATTCGGCGGGCTCGGCAAAATCTATATCAGTGAAAAAAAAGGGAAAGAAATTCAACTGCATGCGGGTTTGGGATACAGAACAGCACAATCATTTATACCTACTATCGCCGTTCAGTACAATAACATTTATGCCGGCCTGAGTTATGATGTGGATACCAACAACTTTAACGATATAGTCAACTCTAATAAAGGTGGACCTGAGATTCATGTAAGGTATATCATTGCCAATGTGAGACCAATGAGAGAAGCCAAAGTTTGTCCAATCTATTAGTAAAAAGAAATTGATAATGAGATTTGAACTTATAAAAACAATTGCTCTAATTTGCTTATTGCTGCCGGCACTATCGGGTCGGCTGGATGCACAGTCACCTTCAAAAAGCCAATTTATAGAAGCAGCAGAGAGAGAATTTGCAGACAAAAATTATTACGGTGCGCTCATTTATTATAATGAAGCATTGGAATTTGACCCTGTAGACAAAGATATTCTTTTCAAAGCAGCGGAGTCGGCGAGGTTGTTTAATTCCTACTCAAAGGCAGCAGAAAAATATCAATATCTGGTAGACTCATTGAATGACAACACGATGCCATTAGCTATATATTGGTTGGGCAGTATGAAACAACATATGGGTAAATACGAAGAAGCCAGAAAATATTTTGATATGTATATGTCGGAATATGGTGGATTAGATACCTTTTATACAGCCAGGGCTAAGAAGGAAATAGCTTCTATAGAATACGCAGCAACCCAAACAAAAAATTTCAAACGCAATGTCAGTTTTGAAAAATTGGGCGACGATATTAATACGACAGCATCTGAAGTGGCCGGACACCTTTTTAAAGATGAGTTCTACTTTACTTCGATGAGGTACAAAGAAGAAAAGCCAGTATTGTTTCCTGCAAGAGAAATTTCTAAATTATTAAAAAAGAATCGGGATAGCCTTGTAGTTCCACTGGATGGTTATATCAATCAGCGCGACTTTTCGGTAGCCAATTCTTCTGTCAGCACTAACGGAAATTATATTTACTATACAATATGTGAATATATCAATGGAAGTGAACTGCGATGTGATATCTACCGAAGCAACATTGATCCTTCCGGAAATTTAAGTAATGAGATGAAACTGCCCGATCCCATAAATTTACCGGGTACCACATCTACCCACCCGCATGTGACTACAGACAAAGTTACCGGAAAAGAAATTTTATACTTTGTTTCTAATCGGAAAGAAGGAAGAGGCGGAAAGGATATCTGGTATAGTCTTATTGACATAAAATTCGGATATTCACAACCAATCAATATCAATGAAATCAACACACCGGACGATGAAATAACTCCGTTTTACAATAATGGCTCCGATTTTCTCTTTTTCAGCAGTAATGGGAGAACAGGTCTCGGAGGATTTGATGTGTTTAAGGCCGGAAGAATAAATGATACCTTTGGTGGTGTGGTGAGTGTAGGCGTACCTGTAAACTCCAGTTATCATGATATTTACTATTCGGAAAACAAAGAAGGTAACACTGCATTTTTATCATCCAACAGAGATGGTTCCTATTATCTCGACAGTTATTATGAGTCATGTTGTTATGACATCTACAAGATGGAAATCAAGAAGATAGAACTGGATCTCAATGCATTGACTTTTGACAAACTCACAGGAAGGCCCTTAAAGAAGGCTACAGTAATCCTCATTGATCAGGATACAGGTCTGGAGCTGACCAGATTCAGAAATGATGATGGTCATGAACATAAATTTCAAATTGCTGAAGACAGAAATTATATCATTGTAGCTCAAAGAGAAAACTACAACCCTGATACGATAAAACTGTCCACTATAGGTATAGATCAGTCCGAATCCATCATAAGAAAGATGTACCTCAGTACAGATATGATGTTGCTGGATGTGTTTACTTTTACAAAAATCGGAAAAATACCGTTAGAGGGAGCCACTGTGACCCTGATAGATATGACAGACAAGTCAAAAAGGGATATCACGGAAGCTAATCTGCTTTCCAATGAATTTAACTTTATGCTGGATCGTGGTAAAATTTATAAAATTATCGGTAAGAAGGATGGATACACCGATGCCGAAGAAATCGTAGATACACGACCTTATGACAAATCCGGACTGATCACAAAAGAATTATTTCTGGATAAATTTGTTTTGCAGGATCTATTGCCGATCAGTTTGTTTTTTGACAATGACTTACCGGACATAGCCAGTAAAAACACCAATACAAAAACTAAATACGGAGATTTGGTAAACAACTATATGTACAGAAAATCAGAATATAAAGAACGCTATACCAAACCATTAGGAGATGCGACGAGAGAAAATATTCTAAATGATTACGAGAACTTTTTTGAAGGGGACATAAAAGGTGGATATGATAAGTTTAAAATGTTTATTAACAATGTGATACAAGAACTAGAAGCAGGCAATAAAGTAGAACTTGTACTCAAGGGATTTGCATCACCAAGAGCGGATTCAAAATATAACCTTTCACTCGGTCAAAGGAGAGTAAATGCAGTAAAAAATGAAATGATATTTTTTGATAATGAAGAGTTGAAAAAATATTTTATGGCGGGTCAGCTGGTCATCACAGACATATCTTTTGGCAAAGAACTTGCCCCATCAGATGTGGTTGGCGATATCAAAGATGAAAGGAACTCTATATTCAGCCTCAAAGCTGCCAATGAAAGACGAGTTGAAATCATCAGAGCATCTAGAAATAATTGATTAAATAAATAAATCCATCATAATGGAACATCATATAAAAATTATATTTTTCAGATTAATATTGTTGCTGCCTGCAGTGTGGTGTATAAATAGTACAGATGTAGCTGCAACACATATAGTAGGAGGAAATCTTACTTACAAACACGTCTCCGGAGACCTTTTTGAAGTAAAGGTTGTATTAAGGAGAGACTGCTTTTTGGGATCACCGGAGGCTGATTTTGACAATCCTGCTTCTGTGGGTATTTTTACCGCAGGAGGATCTCTGGCAGTATGGCTTGCAAACAATGGTCAGATAAGGATGCCTTTCATGTCTTCTGATACCCTCAATGAGTTCATCAAAAGTGATTGTGGTTTTGAAGGAACTCAGGTATGCGTCCATGAAACTACGTACAGAGGACTTGTCAATCTTCCAGACAGACCAGGCGGTTATTATCTCGCGTATCAGAGGTGTTGCAGAAATGGTTCGTTGAATAATATCATAGACCCTCTTGAAACGGGAAGTACATATTGGGCCCATGTAACAGATGAAGCTTTAAGTGCCAAAAACAGCACTCCCGAGTTTAAGGCTTGGCCGGATGTGTATATATGTGCCAATAAACCTCTTGAATTTGATCATTCAGCTATTGACAAAGACGGTGATTCATTGGTATATAAGCTTTGTGTCCCGTCATTGGGAGCGACAAAGGCATTTCCGAGGCCACAACCACCAGGATTCCCACCTTATGACAATGTCGTATGGAGATCACCTTATGGGCTTTTGGACATGATGGGAGGTGTTCCTCTGAAAATTGACAGTAAAACAGGAAGGATCACAGCCATGCCAAACCTCGTTGGCCAGTTTTTGATAGGCGTCTGCGTAGATGAATATCGCAACGGTGTAAAAATAGGAACGGTACGTCGGGATTTTCAATACAATGTCAGAGTCTGCAGTCAGCCACCATTAGCAAGATTTACCACTACAGAGACCAATTGTGATGGTCTTACAGTAGATTTTTTTAACAACAGTCTTAGCGCAAGTGCTTTTGAGTGGGATTTTAACTATCCTTCCAATGATCCTGCCTTTAAGTCTACAGAAACAAATCCGAAATTTACTTACCCGTCTATAGGCACATACAATGTAAGACTAAGGGCTACCAGAGGTTCTGATGGATGTTTTGACACAATAGTTCAAAAAGTAATTATATTTAACAACAAGATCAGCCCTGACTTCATCTTTTCACTATCAGATTGTAATCAGTCCGGGGACAGTCTCAAGATACAGTTGTCAGACAAATCTTTATTTACAGAGGCTGGATATATCTTGAATGAATGGAACTGGACAATCACCCAAAATGGCACAATAAAAAATTATACAGGACCCAATCCTACTGCTACCCTATCTTTCAACGGAGACATCACGGTAACTTTAAATGTTGGTGCAAGTAACGGTTGTCGATCTACCATATCCAAACAAATAAATGCTAATGATATAATACCCAAGTCTGACTTTAGCATAGACTACCCAGCTTGCCCCGTCAATGATGTATTAAAAATAAGGCTCATCAACCTGGCAAAGCAGCAAAATCCTTTTGCCATAGTTACATCTACTCAATGGACTATAGGAGCTTTAGAAGTTTCAGGCGATACAGCTGTGGTGAATATTCCTTTTACAAATGATAGTGTTTCAGTGACCATGCTTACAGCTTTTCAGGGCTTGTGTACGTATACATTTACTAAAAAGATCAAACTTCTTGCTCCGCCTATGGCAGATTTTTCTATGGGAAGTGAAGTTTGTGGCGGCTTGAATCTTTCTTTTAAAAATAACAGCACCAATTCTGATACTTATCAATGGAATTTTAATCATCCATCGGCTGATCCGATATTCAGCTCTTCTATCAAGGACCCTTCATTTGTCTATACTGCGAGCGGAAAATACAAGGTACAGCTCGTAGCCACCAGAACTGCGGATGGATGTCGCGATACGATCATCAGAGAAGTCGGCGCATTTGAAAACAAAATAAATTCTGATTTTAATGTATTGCTGACAAATTGTGAACAGTTTCAGGATAGTCTGCGCATCAGACTTACTGACATCTCAGTAATAAACGAACCGGATCAGGGCATCGTGACAAGGGAATGGTCTGTCACTCAAAATGGAATAACCAGAAAACAAACAGGTGTAAATCCTGAAATAAATGTCACCCTAACAGGCGATATTTCTGTAACCCTCAAAGTTACTTCTGACAATGGTTGTAGTGCATCCATAACAAAAATTTTAAAATCAGATGACTTAGTGCCGGAGCTTGATTTCAAAGCGGAAGCAATAGGATGTCCAAGAAAAGATACCATAGATCTCAAGCTTATCAATCTATCCGCTCAAAAAAACCCCTTCAGTAAAATACAAGACACAAAATGGACCATTGGAAATAGATCAGTCACCGGGGATTCAGTAATTGTTTCAGTTCCATACAATGCATCAGGTGTCAGTATCATGCTTGAAAATTCCTTTCAAGGTAACTGCAGAAAGAGTTTGGTAAAAAATATTCCTCTTGCAGTTCCGGCATTGGCTGATTTTAATGTTTCCAGTGTCGAATGTTCAGGTTTTAATGTATCTTTGGAAAATAAGAGTACAGGTGCTGTTTCTTTTGAATGGAATTTCAATTATCCAGATACATCCAAAACTTTTAAATCTACAGTGGTGAGCCCATCTTTTACCTATAGTAAAGACGGAGTGTATAAGGTTCTTCTTAGAGCAACAAGGGCCGATGGATGTTTTGACACCATTATCAAAAATATATCTGTATTTGAAAATACTATCAATCCTCAGTTTACCACCACACTGAATGGATGCGATCCTGCTACGGACAAATTGAGTGTAACATTGACTGATATCAGCTCATTTGCGCAGTCAGGGCACAGTATCAATAAATGGGAATGGACGGTGAACCAAAATGGTAAAATCACAAAATACACGGGCAAAACTGTTGAAATTTTACTTTCATATACGGGCAATGTTGAAATCACCCTCGATGTTGCTTCGACAAATAATTGTAATGTAAAAAAAATACAACCATTTAAAATAGAAGACTTTATACCAAAAGCAGATTTCAATTTTGCTCTGGTCGGATGCCCACAAGGTGATCTTGCAGAAATAAAACTTAAAAATCTTGCCGCAACCTTGAATCCTTATGCAAAAATAGATTCTACGCTTTGGGTTGTAAATGGTCGCCCATATACAGGTGACTCGATTATCGTACAGCTACCCCAAAGTACAACAACATTTGACGTACTCCTGACTACATATCTTAATAAAGAATGTAAAGTCACTATGTCCAGAACCCTAAGTCTACAAAATATACTGCCAAAAGCTGCGTATCAATACAAAGGCGAAGAGTGTCCCACAGATGATTTGGTAAAAATTTCACTTTCGTATGTAGATAGTTTGGGTCGCAATATACCGCTTTCATCGATCAAGTGGCAGGTGACAACCGGTACATCGGCACAAACATTGAATGGTACACCTGTGTCCATGAATATCCCAAAAGATAGTTTGGTAAAACTCGATTTTACAGCTGCATTTGCCAATGGATGTACAGATAGGGTGCAAACAACTTTCCTGCCGGGTCCATATGCCTCTCTAAAATTTGAGACTGAACCACTGGTACTTTGCCCCGGCGAGAGTAAGTATCTTATAAAAAATTCAAATCCTTCCTGGACCTATACATGGTCACCACTGACGGGATTGGACTTCACAGAACCAAAGAATCCTAAAGTCACAGTCAATAATAATACGACCTACCACATTACGGTAAGTGATGGTTTATGTACTGTAAAAGATAGTATCCAGATACTGGCCTTAAGTGCAGGTGTTGAGATTAAGATAGATTCAGACAATTTTACGTGTGATGGAAATGTCACACTAAAAGGTAGTGGTGGTTTAGGTTCAGGAACTTACACGTGGTCAAAAAGTGAAGACTTTAAGGATATCATTGGCCAAGGAGCATCTATAACATCTTCATTTACAGGTAGAAAGCAGGATTATTATGTAAAATTTGAAGGAACGAGCTGCTCCACCAAACCGGTAAAGATTACCATCACTAATGAAAAACCACAAATCATAAGACTTTCACCAATCAATTTATGCCCATTGGATTCCAATCAATTGATTACATTTAATGACAACAGTACTCATATAAATAATTTTGTCTGGAAAAATGATCCTCATATTATCAGAGGTGGCAATACAAGCAGGCCTACCATTTTGATTGGGCCAGCTGATAGAGATTCATTTTCCCTTTACTTTACCGCAACTAATCAATTTAATTGCAAATCTGAAGATTCCATCAAAGTAAGAATTAAAGAAAATCCAACCATGAATTTTGATGTCAATTTGAAAGAATGCGGCAAGTATGAAGTATGCTTCAAATTGGAAAGAACCAATTATTTAGGATTTGTAGAATGGGATTTTGGAGATACTAATACATTTGATGACAGATCATTGGACAATGCACCTTGTTATACATATAAAAATCCGGGGACTTACAACATCAAGCTAATAAACCTTACTTCATCATGTCCGTTTATACCCATCACAAAATCAGTGATTATAAATCCTCAAGTGATCTTAGCCCGATTGAGAGATACTACCATCTGTAAAGGCGCTGAACTCACCATGAATGCATCCTCCAATCTTCAGAATGTATCATATGAATGGTATGATACAAATGGCAAATTATTGTTTTCGGGTCAAAAATATACTTCAAAATATGCCGTCAACACTAAAATTGTATTGAAAGCCAGTGATATATTTAAATGTACCGATTCAGATACAATCAATGTCAACGTCCATGACTTTAATTTCAATATCGAAGCTAAAGACAGTTTATGTATTAATGAACCCAGCCAAATAAAACTAAATATTCAAAACCCTGCTCAGTATGTGATCAATTGGTCTCCTGCAAATAAAATTGTTTCAGGTGGCAATACGACCACACCAACTATCACGGTGTCAGATTCTATTGATTATAAAGTGGTATTGAGACACGTTGCTTCAGGGTGTATAGATTCATTAGTGTTTAAGCCCAAGGTGACAAAACCATTTGTTTTTACAGTCAAGGCTCCTGACCTACTTTGTCTCGATACGCCTACAGAAGTTACACTGACGGTTACAAATCCATCTGACTATACCTTCGATTGGAGTCCAAAAGATTGTGTCGCCTCCGGAGGAAACACCGCAAACCCTAAAATAAAAATTTCAAAAGATAAGTCGCTTACTGTAAAAGTGACTAATAAAATCAGTGGTTGCAGCCAATCAATGAATGTAAATGTAAAAGCTGCTGCCAAAGTAGATGTAACGATAGATGCTATCCCAGATTTGACTATTTTTGAAGGAGAATCAGTGGATCTACTGATCATAAATCCTGTCAATACAAGCAAATACGTGTGGAGCACAGCAAGTACAAATACAACTATCAAGGTCTCTCCGGTTTTGACCACGACTTACTCTGCAACCGTCACAGACAGAAATGGATGTACTGGTGTGGATCAGGCGACTGTAACTGTAAGAAATGCAAAATGTGACGAAACGGACGTCTTTCTTCCAAATGCTTTCTCCCCGAATAATGACGGAAACAATGATGTGTTCAGGCTTCGCAGCAATTTCATAGACGAAATGGAGCTTATTATTTATAACCGATGGGGACAGGAGATCTTCAGGACCAAGGATGACCAGCAAGGCTGGGATGGTACCTTCAAAGGCGAAGAACTCCCTCCTGACGCTTATGCATACTTTCTCAGAGTAATTTGTATCAACAAAGAAGTATACGCTAAGCGAGGAAATGTAAATCTGCTAAGGTAGTACGACTTTGTCTATATTCGATCAGAAAGTCAGCCATTCTGTCACTGACTTTCTGATCGATTCATCTGCAATCAATTCAGGAGCATGATGAGGTTTTTTTCGTGCATCGATGATGAGGCTACCATTACATCCCCAGTGTTTGTGGTACGTAAAAGGTCTGACACCATAAATATCATGTGATGGATTGGATCTTGTAAATGTCACCCACACAAAATTATTGATATTCGCAGCGGTGAAATCAGCATCATCAGAAAGGATGATTAATGGGAAACCACTTAAATCTTGATTTTCCAGCAAAGTACAAAGTACTCCCATTTCAATATCGGCCTGAGCCTGAGTTGTAAAAGTCTCGATGGTCAATCCCAAAATGCCTGGCTGTATCACTGTCATCTGCGAGGACAAAGGCACATGAAATCCTGCAGGAAGTTCTGACTTTAATGTTCTGATCTTTGGTCCGCGACAGGCCATCACCACTTTTGAGCCGCCATTCCACGAGTCACCGGAATAGTCGAGGGTATCAATGGTAGTTTTTGTCTGAAAGTGCAAGTCCCTTGTCCAGTCAACTCTCTCCAAAAAGTGTCGGAAAAAATGATCAAGGTGATGTGTGTTCAGATTGGGATCATCTCCAAAAGCTGCAATGATGAGATATTTTGCAAGAGAAGTTTGTCCGGAACCTAAAATCCTATTGGCAATAGTGAGGATTTCCTCAGGTTTTTCATCTCTGAATGGCATGTACCTTTCTTTACCAATGGCAAGCAAAAGCGGGTGAACACCCGATGCATCAACAGCATGGATTTCTGTCAGTCCCGGAAATTCCTGCGAAGTGAGATCTTCTACCAACTTGTGTATCAGATACCCGAAACTACTGTCTTCCTGTGGTGGTCTGCCTACCACAGTAAAATGCCATATTGGATCTTTCCTGTGGTACACTCTATCTACCTTCATGACCGGAAAATCGTGGGTCAGACTATAGTAACCAAGATGATCCCCGAATGGTCCTTCAGGAAATTTGATGTTTTTTAAAATTGTGCCGGTAATGACAAAATCAGCATCTGTTGAAATAAAGTGTCCCTGATCATCAAAATCGTACCTAAATCTTTTTCCAGCCAACATCCCGGCAAATGTCAGTTCGCTGATACCTTCAGGCATAGGCATGATGGCAGAAAATGCGTGAGAAGGAAGACCTCCGACAAAAACAGAAGCTTTGAAAGGTGCTTCAATTTTGTTATACATTTCATGATGAACACCTATACCCCTATGCAATTGATAGTGAAGCCCGATTTGTTCATTCATTTTGTAGTCATTGCCTGATATCTGAATTCTATACATTCCCAGATTGGAATGCATGGGATTTTTTGAACCAGGCGGAAGTGTAAATACCTGAGGTAAAGTAATAAATGCCCCTCCATCCATTGGCCAGGATTTTATCATCGGCAATTTGTCTATAGATGTTTGGCCATACATTACTGGTTTTGAAAATAAAGCCTTCATAGGCAGTGCTGTAATTGCCGTGATTGGAGTAGTCAGATATTTTAATGGATTCTTCAGTATTACTGTAGGATCTGCTTTGATTTCGATGACTTTTTTTACTTTGGGAATAGTTTTTCTGAACAGATACTCTGTTCTGTCTACCGTGCCATACAGATTGGACAAACCCTGAAACGGGCTCCCTTTAATTTTTTCAAAAAGTAATGCAGGCCCTTTATTGTCATACACTTGCCGGTGGATTTCAGCTATCTCCAGATCAGGATCCACTTCTTTTGTGATTCTTAATAGCATGCCCTTCTTTTCCAGATCGGCGACTACTTCTCTCATATTGTTGTACATAAGCTGTCTTAAGTTAAATTATTTAATGAGGCCAACATATATTTTTATTCGCCCCATCTGAAAGTGGTAATATCGATTCCAGCAAGATCCAGTATCCTGTGTACAACTGTATCCGCAATGGCTTCTACAGATGTTGGCTTGCTGTAAAAAGATGGTGTTGCAGGGCAAATGATAGCTCCCGCTTCTGTAAGACTCACCATATTTCTGAGATGAATCAGATTGTACGGCATCTCGCGTGGTACTATGATCAGTTTTCTTCGTTCTTTGAGCATGACATCCGCAGCACGGGTCATCAGATCATTGGAAATACCCTGGCTGACTCTGGCCAACAGTCCCATAGAGCATGGACAAATAATCATGGTATCGTATCTGGCTGAACCTGAAGCAAATGGCGCAGAAAAGTCATTTTTGGTATAAAATTTAAATGGCCAATCGGATGCATTAAACGGGGCGATTTCGAGTTCCCAATTGGTGATGGCATTGTCAGACATCACTACACCAATGGTTATTTCATGATGATAGGACGACAAGATTTGCATCAATCTCTGAGCGTAAATAGCCCCACTGGAGCCTCCGATACCCAACACTATTTTTCTACTCATGACTTAAGGCTTTTTTTTTAATATTTTTCCAGGACTTCACCTACTACAAAAATACTGCCCCCTATAAAAATGGTGTCTTCCAAAGCAGCATGTCGACGAGCTGCCGCAAATGCTTTGCGCACAGAAATGTAAGATTGCCCCTTGAGACCATAAGTTTCGCTTTGACGCTGAAGCAATGCGGCATCTAGTCCACGGGGAATGTTGGCTTTTGCAAAATAATATTGAGCGTTTTTTGGCATCATTGCCAGAATATCTGAAATGTCTTTATCATTAACAAAACCCAATATGATGTGTAGTTTACCATCTTTTATCATTTTGAGTTCCTTAGTGATCAGATCCATACCACCCACATTATGAGCACTATCTGCTAAAATGAGTGGACCTTTATCTAAGATTTGCCACCGACCCATATAGCCTGTCTTTTTGTGTATCTCAGTAAACCCCTCAACCACCTTATCAAAATCCAACGGAATATGTGTACTCAATGCTTTAAGAGCATATAAGCCTGTGATGATGTTTTTGCTTTGAAAAGGGCCGATCAAATCTGTTTTTAGATCTTTCAGCCACAACTTTCCATCATTATAGACATCGTATACTAGCTCTCCTTTGAATCCGGCTTTTTGATTCAGGCTCAGATGCTGATCAGCGTACTGTATGGGGGCATGAAGTTCTTCCGCCTTTTTATAAAATACATCACTCACTTCATCCTGGCTTTCTCCTATTACAACCGGAATGGCTTCCTTGATGATTCCCGCTTTTTCAGCGGCAATGAGTGGTAAAGTATTTCCGAGCATAGACTGGTGATCGTAGCTGATATTAGTGATGACAGAGATCAGCGGAGTGATGACATTGGTTGAATCCAGTCTTCCTCCCAGTCCGGTTTCAATGACTGCAAAATCTACTTTCATATCGGCAAAATACCTAAAAGCCAATGCGACCGTCAGTTCAAAAAATGAAGGTTGTATTTTATCAATTTCATGTAAATGTGCATTGATAAAATCTCTGATATACTTTTTGGAAATGTAGACCCCATTGATCTTGATCCGCTCTCGGAAATCTATATAATGCGGAGAAGTATACACCCCAACACTGAAACCATGAGACTGTAACCCCGAAGCAATAATGTGTGTCGTGGTACCCTTACCATTAGTACCTGCAATATGAATACATTTTAACTGAAGATGGGGATTGCCACATGCTTCGCATAGCAAAATCGTATTTGTGAGATCCTTTTTGTAGGCAGCTGCACCTATACGCTGATACATAGGTAGTCGCTGATACATAAAGTCCAGGGTTTCTTTCCAGGTTTTTAATTTTTGCATGATGCAGCATTAAGAGTATGTTTAAACCTTTATCATTTGGCTCCAAGCGGCAAATTTAATTTTAGACTGCCTGCCTTGCCGACAGACAGGCGTGCGTTACATTTTTCTTCGTTTGTCAAAGTCTTACCTGACTTTGACGGAACCTATCTTACGGTCTTTGACTGATTGTGGACAATTTACTCCGGTCATGAGACCGATAGATAAAAGTCCAAAAGTCAGAGACTTTGAACAACGGATTTCTTGATGAAGCATTTTACTCAATTCTCGTCAAGACGAGACCATTCAGTCACCTTGTCAAAAATTAAATTTCATCACTTTCACTCAAATATAAAAATTAAACATACTCTAACAATAGAAGTTCTAAATGGGTTTGAAGAAAACCTGTTATATATTAAAAAATTCCAGGGGGCGATATCAACAAGATGTATATTAGGTGATATATTCTATTACTATATTTGCTTCAAACCAAGACTGACATTCTTCCAGGCTGGACATTCCTTATGCTACTTTTATGGTGAAGTCAAATACATGTTCTTTTGGTAAATCACGATTAATTCTAAAGCCATTCAAATCTAAAAAAAGTATTGCAGCTTCTAATCCGGTGCGCTTATTTCCATCACTGAATACATGATTAGCTATAATATTGTACATATCCTGCTCTATCACTCAATTTAGGATATAATGCTTCCCCAAATAGCTCAGAAGAAACAATATCTATTAAGTAATCTAATGCACCTTCATTTAAAAAGTTATTGGGACTAATATATTGACCACTATGATTCCTTATTGTAAGCCGATTTGCTAAAATAATTTCAGCTTTTGTAAGATACCTCATGCCAATTTCCTGAAGACTTCATCGTACTCTTCAAAATGTTTATTAATTAATGACTCGATATAATCCATACTCTCAATATCATCATTTGAATTATTTTTTTTTGCAACCTCTGTTAATAATTGAGGTGTTATGAGTTTTAAATCTAACAATTGTCTCACCAAATGAATGATTTCGTCTTTACTTAAAGTCCTGACATCGATAACACTGTCCATTGCGGTTTTATTTTATTTAGATATGTAACGGAAATGCCTTATGAAAAGTTCCGTACTAATTCAACAGCTTTTGTGACCGGAAACAAATATAATCGGTCGATATTTTATACATTGAGAACTCAGAATTTACCTATCTTTGCCATTTCATTTACTTAAAGCCTGTCATCATGAAACTTCATTTAATTTCAATCAGTTTGTTGTTACTGACTATTACTTTTTCATGCAAAAATAAAGATATGAATCAAAACGCCACATCGACCGAAAATCCATTACTCTCTTCATTTACAACACCATACGGGGTTCCACCTTTTGACCTGATCAAAGACGAACATTACGAACCTGGATTTGAAGCAGCTATGGTAAAACATAAATCTGAAATTGATTCTATCGCAAATATTACTGCTGCGCCAGATTTTAACAATACTATCGTAGCGCTGGATGGAGCCGGATCGATGCTTAACAGGATTTCCAATATATTTTTTAATATGACAGGAGCCCATACCAATGATACTTTGGAGAAAATATCGCAGGATATGGCCCCTGTCCTGGCAAAACATTATGATTATATTGCGCTCCATCAAAAGTTATTTGAAAGAGTAAAATCTGTTTGGGACAACAAAGCTTCATTTCAACTCAATGAAGAACAAAATGAACTGCTCGAAAAAACCTATAAATCTTTCATAAGAAACGGAGCTTTACTCGGACCAAAAGAGAAAGAATCGATCACAAAAATCAACGAGGAATTATCACTACTTACCGTAACATTTGGACAGAATACCTTAGCTGAGGTAAATGATTTTAAGTTGGTGGTGGATAATAAAGACGAACTTAAAGGCCTGCCTGATGATCTGATATCTGCAGCAGCCGATGCTGCCAAAGAGCAAAAGATGGAAGGCAAATGGCTTTTTACATTGCACAATCCGAGTGTGATGCCTTTCCTGCAATATGCTGAAAACAGAGGTTTGCGCCGAAAACTATGGGACGCCATGCAGAAAAAAGGCAGTAATGGAAATAAGAACGACAACAATGAAATCATCAAAAAAATAGCCAGTCTCAGAGTACAGAGGGCCAATTTGCTTGGTTACCCGACACATGCTCATTATGTACTTGAGGAGCAAATGGCAAAAAATCCCGACAACGTCAACAAACTTCTGAATGACTTGTGGAAACCGGCAATTTCAAAAGCCCGGAATGAAGCAAAAGAAATCCAGGAATTTATCAAATCAGAAGGCGGTAATTTTACTGTAGAACCTCAGGATTGGAGGTATTATGCAGAAAAAATCAGAAAACAAAAATATGCCCTGGACGAAAATGAAATCAAACAATATTTCAGCCTTGACAATGTCCATCAGGGAGTTTTTTCTACTGTCCAAAAATTATTTGGACTTACATTTAAGGAAAGAAAAGACCTGCCAACATATCATCCCGAAGCCACTGCATATGAAGTCAATGACGCTGATGGCACATTTGTAGGCATACTTTACATGGACTTCCACCCAAGAGCAAGTAAACGTGGCGGTGCATGGATGACCTCATACAGCGATCAGAAAATGAAAGACGGCAAAAGAGTTCCACCTGTGATCTCTATAGTTTGCAATTTTACAAAACCTACCGGTGACACACCAGCCTTACTGACATTTGATGAAGTGTCCACTTACTTTCATGAATTTGGACATGCCCTTCACGGACTGCTTTCCAATGTCAATTACAGCTCTCTTGCAGGGACCAATGTACCTACCGATTTTGTGGAACTTCCATCTCAAATCATGGAAAACTGGGCATTAGAACCTGAAGTATTGAAGAGTTTTGCAAAACACTATAAAACAGGTGAAGTGATTCCCGATGCGCTGATCCAAAAAATGAAGAGTTCCGGCACCTATGGTCAGGGCTTTGCTACCACAGAGTACCTGGCAGCTTCCATGCTGGACATGGATTTTCATACTCAAAAGCAGGTAATGGAGATGAATGCCACAGATTTTGAAAAGAAAAGTATGGACTCCAAGGGAATGATCAGTGAGATCATACCAAGATATCGAAGCACCTATTTCAATCATATTTTTTCAGGAGGCTATTCTTCAGGTTATTACAGCTACATATGGTCTGAAGTATTGGATTCTGATGCTTTTGAATCATTCAAATCCAAGGGATTATTTGATAAAGAAACAGCCATGTCTTTCAGAAAAAACATTCTTGAAAAAGGAGGTACAGCTGATGCTATGGAACTGTACAAAAGATTCAAAGGTGCTGAGCCTAAGATCGATCCATTGCTGAAAAAGAGAGGGTTGAATTAAGAACGATTTCCTTATTTCGCCTCCAACCACGGAAGATTGAAAATGGCCAGGTTTGCACCCACATACTGGCCATTTTCAATTTTTTCATAAAGCAGATATATCAGTCCTTCTGAAGCGGTGCCTGGTCGTCCGGCATGTAGTGACGAATATGCAAATCCACCTGAATCAATGATCTTTTTGACTGGCCATGATTTGGCTCCGTCTCTGCTCAGCCACACAGCCCCGTTTCTGCGGTCGCCCCATCTGTTTTCAAAAGCGAGGTCTTTATGGTTTGGGTCTTTGGGGATATCAATGTTGCTGAATAATAACACATCTCCGCTTTTGGATGGAATACGGGTCAACCCACCCATAAGGCCATAATCACTGTATTGATTCCCATCAGGCAATACATTGCTGACTCGTACATTTTTCCATGTATGGCCGCCGTCTTCACTCCATGCTTCATATCTCCATCGGGGATCAAGGCCATCCGTAGACTTGTGTCTTCTGGAATTATAGTACAATCTGCCGTCTGAAAGTTGTTCGATACAAGCTTCACCAGTGCCCATCACCGGAAAAGGTTCACTGGTTTTCCATGACTGACCACGATCATCGCTGTAGATGGCATTGGTATAGTGTTGATGCCAGAAAGATACATCGTTGCCGCCCCCATAAACTCGGGTAGGCCTGATGAGTCTTCCTTTGTAAGGTCCTCCATTAATGGTAATACCATGCTCATTCATATGCATAGAAGGCAGATTTCCTTTGCTATCCGGAGCAATCACCAATGGCTCTTCTCTCCAGGTAAGTCCGTCATCTTTACTCCTGAACATTTTAGTCGGTGCAGGTGGATGCTGACCATCAATAAATACCAAAAGATCTCCTGACACTTCATCTGAAATGACACCACCGCCATGGAATCCGGGTTGATGTACCAAAATGGCGTCACTCCATGTTATCCCACCGGCTTCACTCCTTTTCACTACAAAATTTTCTCTTCCCATAGTGGCAATTACTGTTCCTTTTTTCGAAACTACCACATTGGGAAACCTTTCACCCTTGAAGAGTAATGGATGGATGATGAAAAATGGTTTATTAGCATCAATCAGTGGTTTTTGATTTTTTAATGCACAAGATGTACACGTGATCAAAAACAAAACAAAAAGTCTCAACGCATTTTTTCGTAAAGCAATCATAAGTTTGACAAGTATTATTGAGCTTCAACTGATGCAAATGTAAGTAAAATTGCTGATTACCTTACAGATGATTAATAGCCCGTATGGATAATAAAAATGTTTATACTATTCTCTACCCTCATTCCCTGAAGAGCCTGTCAAACTACGCTTGAGACGACCCACCCTCTTCTTCAAATCAAAGCGGTGCGCTCCCCCTCAGGTGTTGGGCCTGTCTGAATGTCTTTGTAGGCAGGGGTTAGTAGAGCAATTCTCTCCATTAAATTTATTCATATTTGTACTTATGGCTTAATATATTTTTAATAATAGTAAGTGAAATTTTTTATGCCATTTATAGTCTTTTACACCTATAGTCGCTTCAAATTTAAAACGCGCATAAAGTTTTCCTGATGGGCGTCACTTACTGGTATGACAGATGATCCGATGATGATATTCTGATTGCGTACCGAATCAATCATGTCCAGATTGACAATAAAAGATTTGTGTACTTTCATGAATTTTTATCCGGAAGACGTTCTTCAATACCTTTCAGCGTGCTTTTAGTGATGATAGCTTTTGAAGATGTAGTAGTATATATTTTGACATAATCTTTCATACTTTCTACATAAGTGATGGTACTTATTGATACTTTGACTATAGAATATTCGCTATTCACAAAAATAGTATCCATATCGAGGGATTGATCCTGCACTGAAGATTCCTGAGTGACTGCCATACTCTTTTGCTTCTCTTCAAGTGCCTTGTAGCATGCTTTTGTAAATCTTTCCTGACTCACAGGTTTCAGTAGATAATCCACTACATCGAGGTCATAACTTTCTACGGCATAGTTGGAGTATGCTGTGACAAAAATGACCATAGGGCGATGTCTGAGACCCTGCAAAAATGTTGTACCCAGCATACCGGGCATCTGTATATCCAGAAACATCAGATCCACTTCTTTTTCCTGCAGCACCTGCATGGCTTCGAAAGGATTTTTGCAAGTGGCTATCAGCTCCAAAAACGGTAGTTGATGGATATTGTCTTCTATCAATTTTCTTGCAAGACTTTCGTCATCGACTATGATACATTTCAGTTTCAAGTTGTATTACTTTAATGAAAGTTTCAGGTAAGCTTCAAAACAGCCATTTTCAGACGAAGTGGTTAGATGGTGGGTATGCGGATAGATCAACTCAAGTCGGCGTTGCACATTTTTCAAACCTATTCCTGTGCTGGCATCTTTTTCATTGACAGTTTCCGGGGTTATTTTATTTTTGACTGAAAATTCCAGATCTGCATCCATTATTTTTACTTCAATAGAAATGAAAGGGTCCTGTATCATACCTACTCCATGTTTAAAAGCATTTTCAACAAAGGGAATAAGAAGCATAGGTTCAATGATCAAATTTTTTGGATCGCCCTCCAATTTGTATTGGATATCAACATCTTCTTCAAACCGGATTTTCTGCAAATCTATATAATTATTGAGATAAGACAGCTCATTCACCAATGAAATCCGTTCATTGCCGGTTTCATAGAGCATATACCTCATAAGTTCAGAAAGTTTGAGCGTGACTGTTTCAGCAAGTTGTGCATTCGACCTGATCAGAAAAATGATACTATTCAACACATTAAAAATAAAATGCGGGCTGATCTGAGATCTTAAAAAAGAGAGTTCTGACTGGAGTTTTTCTTTTTCCTTTTCTTCTTTGATGCGCGACTGTTTGGCAAAATCATTGAGCAAACCATAACCCGTACTGATAGCAGCTACGAGTATAATGGCTATGGTTCCTTTATATGATTTGTATCCTCGTTTCATCTCCACCCCAAGCATATCATTGACTGTGTGAAAAATGAAGCTATGAACAAAACTTAACAGAACAATGGCCAGCATTAAAGACCAGAAATAAAAATTGACCCCTTTTTTGTGGAGTATATTTGGAATGAGCCACTCTGTATTGAAAACAAATAAAGGCAAATGTGTAAAAACAATTAATGAAGCAATCAGAATAAATCTATTGTTGAAGTCTGCATCATTGACATTTGATAAAGTCAGATACAGCCATATGCCCCACAGGCTTATGTGGAAGAGTATCTTTTTATGGACATTAGTCAGATTGAACTTCATGTTGTGTTACAGATTTTTGACAAGACTGTTTTAATATTCATCTCCCTGATCATCGCCATTCGGACGCCTTCCCTGCTTTCTGAATATAGATCCATCTGTTTTACCAAAAGGAACCTGAATGGTAAGACGGAAAAATCTGGTTTCACGCCTTCTCATGCTCTCTTGAATGTAAGTTGGTTGTTCGAATATAGTGATGTCTTTTCTTGTATTGAAAACATCGCTGATGTTGATTGTCAAGCTGGTTCCATTTTTAAACATTGTCTTCTTTAATGCAAAGTCAGCAAAGGCGATGCCTCTGCGCTCCCCTTGTGGTATTGGTCTGTTACCATCATACCCTGCATTGACCTGAATAGAAAAATTAGCAGGAAGTTTGTAGCTGATACTTGCCTTGGCATTACCCGTAAAACCGGAATTGGTAAATGTATCCACGGCTACGTTAAATCTGAAAAAGTTGGCATTGAGCATCAGTTCAAACTTTTTACTGATTGACATACGCAAAGTATTGTCCAGACCATAAGTGATTTCATGCTCTCCATTGACAAATGTGGTGATCAGCACCGTCGGGTCAGAAGGTGATGGAAGTATTAAAGGCTTCAGTGTATTGGTTTCATTGCTGAAATAAAGGGTAGATAACCAATTGTTTTGACCGAATTTTTTGTTTAAGTTTAATTCTGCAAGATTGATAAATTCCGGCTGGAGGTTGGGGTTACCTATGGTTAAGTTTTGTCTGTCTGCTGACATCACACCCGGCATGAGCATTCTGTAATTGGGTCTTTGTATTTTTCTGCTGAAGTTCACTCCCAATTCTGTGTTTTCATTGAATTGTTTAGTGACATAAAGCGATGGAAACAATGATCTCAGTATATCAGTGGAATTACCTTTCGGATAAGTATAACCAAAATCTCCAAAACCATCCATAAGTGACTTCCCGTTCATATCAGAATATTCAAATCGCAGACCAGCCTGATACAAAATATTATATTTCATTTTGCCGGAGTAGGTGATGTAGGCGGCATGTATATTTTCGTCGATGATGGTGTTTTGCGAAAATTGTTTTTGTAGAATAAACTCCTTTGAAGTGTTATCCAATTGATTGAAAAAATACTTTTGATCACGTGAACTCAAAAAACTACGGAATCCCATTTCTATTCTTGAACTGTCACTGAGCGGATTGACATAATCAAGTTGCACTACTCCCTGTTTATTGACATTCTCCCCGTTGATATCTACATATTCCGGAAAATCCGGGAGTACGGTGCTTTCGCCATTGAATGCTGAAGTCACCCAATCTCCCAGGTTTGAACCATTGCCCCAGGCATAGTTAGCCAACATCGTGAGAGATTTATTCTTTTTGGTGTAGTTTTTGCGCCATTGTGTTTCTACATTGTTTCTTTGAAAGGTGTTTTTTGACTTTTGTAGTCTGGTACCATATTCTGTTTGTTGCAGATTCGACGTTAAGAACTCATAGTCTTGTGTTGTTGCATTATTGAATTGGCCATTATTGATTGAGCCACTTAGTGACAGAACATTTCTATTGTTTACCTGATAGTCAAAATTTATTCTGCCGGAATGAAACAGATTTTTAGAATCTATATTGCTGTTTTGATTAAAATAGTCTCTTACCTGTCCGTTTGACTGTAAGTTTGTTCGGTTCAAATAAGCGGTGTTAGGGACATTTGAAGTATTGAAGCTATAAAAAGATGACAGATTCCACTTGCCTTCATTCGTATTCAGATTTGCTGATCCGTTGTACCTGTCTTGATTTCCCACTCCCAGACTGACAGAGCCATTATATCCTGCCTTTCGGTTTTTCTTAAGGATGATATTCACTATACCACCTGTGGTTGCAGCTTCATATTTTGCAGATGGATTGGATATGACTTCTACTGATTCTATCTGGTCTGCAGGTATCTGATTGAGGGACATCAGTGAAGGTTTTCCATCTACATATATGGTTGTATTTTTATCCCGGAGTTTGGCACCACCATCCATATCTACAGTAATAGTTGGAACATTTTTGAGCACATCTTCAGCTGTTCCGCCTGCAGCAGTGATATTTTTATCTACATTAAATACTCTTTTTTCAAGGCTGATCATAGTAGTGACTTTTTCCGCCTTTATTTCTACTTCTGAAAGTACCTGCGCATCAACAGCCATGACAAGGTTACCAAGATCCAATTCAGTATTATTGGGAGGAGTAAGCTTTATTTTTTTTACGATGTCTTTATTGCCAACATAGTTGATTTTGACTGTCAATGGACCTAGTGGCAGGCCTTTTATATTAAATTCTCCATTTTCTTCTGTCAGATTGCCTTCCAATAGTTTTTCTTCGCCATTGGCATCAGTGCGCACCACCATCACTGTGGCATAGGCCAAAGGATGTTTTCCGGTATTGTCAAGTACTTTTCCGAATACCCGACCTATTTTCATACTTTCGTTTCTATCCCCTGTTGGTTTTTGGGCCCATACAGAAATAGCGCTGAATATTAAAGAGAGCAATAAGAGAGATTTCAAAGTGTGTAAACGATTCATTGTATATACTATATTTAAGACTTAGACAGAACAAATTCTTTTATGTTGTTTTAACCTTCCTAAAAGTAGACAACAAACCATATTTTGGCGATGAAATATATTTTCCTATCTCAAATCTCATATTACATCTTTTCTCGCATATCTCAAAATTCCTAATTCTCTATATGGCAATTCCAAAAAATATCCTACTTTTACCCGGAAAATACGAAATCGTGCCTAAAAGTAAACGTGAGCAGATATTTGAAGAAGAGTTGTTTCCGCACATGGAGGCACTGAAGACATTTGCATATCACCTTACCTACAACGAAGACGATGCCAATGATCTTGTGCAAGAGACTTATCTTAAAGCACATAAATTTCTGGAAAATTATGATGCGGGAACTAATGCGAAGGCTTGGTTGTTTAAGATACTTAAGAATGCTTATATAAACGAATACCGGAAAAAAATCAGACAACCCATCAAGGTTGATATTGATGAAGTAACGGGTTACAAGGATAGTGAAGAAGGAAGTAAAGGTGCATATAATGATATACGCCATGATATATTTGATAATTCGATGGGGGATGAGGTAACGATAGCACTCAATGCGCTGCCTTATGAATTCAGGACTGTAATTCTTCTGTGCGATATTGAACATTTTTCATACGAAGAAATTGCCAAAATCCTTGAATTGCCGATTGGAACTGTCAGATCAAGGCTATTCAGAGCTCGAAATATGCTCAAAGAAATGCTCAAAAAATATGCATTAAAGATGGGTTATAAAGATATGAGAGGGTCTAAGAAACAAGATATAGACGAAGAAGAGTAAAAACCAGGCATCCATATGCTAAAACCTGCATTCTGCGCATTTTAAAATATTGAATTGTTAAAAATAAAAAAACATGAGAAGTTTTGACTCAGTAAAATCACTTCGCCAACAGATAAATTTATTCCTAGATAATGAATTGTCAGCTGAAGATCAAAAAAACTTTATCACTCAAGTCGAGTCGGATCCAAAGTCCACCAGGATACTCAACAGTGAAAAGGATTTCAGAGAATTTGTACGCAACAATGTCAGAAGACCTTCAGTAACTCCCGATTTTATAAGAGAGTTGAAAAACAGAATTCGATAAGATTCCATTACAGGTTTTATAATTTTTACCTTGTGACATAAGAATGATCAAAATCGGTTAACGATCTGTGCCTTGCAAGTATCTATTTCTTTCTTTTGAATATATTGCTTAAAAGTATTTTATACTCTTCTTTTGGGTGTATATCAATGGATTATGGTTTATGCAATAAAATAAGTACCGAATATATTAAATTCGTTAAAGAAAATATCCTTATTTTTACATCAAATTTTTACGCATGGAGACCTTGATCATTCATACAGAAAAGGAAAAACTGACAGCCCTGAAAGATTTTCTTAAGGAATTGAACATCACTTTTGAAGTGAAAAAGCCAAAATCTTTATCAAAGAAAAGGGAAAAACAATATAATCCAGAATTTGTAAAGAAGATACTTTCGAGCATGGAAGAGTATAAAGCAGGCAATTACATTGAACTTACTGATGAATATAAGAAAGAACTATTTGGTAAATGAAATACCGAATAAATTTCACTAAAAGAGCAGATAGCCATGTAAAAATTATTTTAAAATCTGGTAACAAAGCTGATATTTCTAAATTTTCCAAAATTATAGAAGAACTTGAAAAACACCCTTCGACAGGAATCGGAAATCCTGAGCAACTAAAATATGAGCTTTCGGGCTTTTGGAGCAGAAAACTCAACCAAAAAGACAGATTGATCTATCAGATACTGGAAGAAGAAGTGATTGTAATCGTAGTCTCTGCTTTGGGGCATTACAAGTGAATTGGTATTTGATTATGAAATTAAAAAACTACTTCCTAATCATTTATTGTATCAGGAAATTATCAAATCACAATTCCTAGCTGTGATACATTTGTGTTAATTGTATAATATCATTGTGCTTTAAAAATATTTTTTAGTACACAATTTAAAACTTAAATTATAATGAAACATCTCTTAGTGACCTTTAGCCTTCTTTTTACAGTAATTAATGCAAATGGTCAGGCTTGGACCAAAGAAAAAGGAAAAAGCTTTCTGAAGCTTGATTTTACATCTATCACAGGCAATAAACTATTCAATGATAAATCTGAAGTGGTAGATTTTCAAGATTATAGTTTTAATACGGTAAGTTTTTATGGCGAATATGGCATTACCAATAAAATTACAGCTGTCGGTTATATTCCCTTACTTCAGAGCAACTCTCTTAAAGCATCGGCTTTAGGTCAAAAGGCTTCCAATGCGGGTTTTGGTGATGTGGATTTAGGCTTCCGTTATGCGATTTCAAAAGAAAAATTCCCTTTGGCAGTGACTGTAATGTTTGGAATTCCTTCTGGCGACAATAAAGATGCCAATCAACTTTATACTGGTGATGGAGAGTTTAATCAAATTGTAAAATTAGCGTCTGGTGTTGGCAAAGGCAACTGGTGGTTGCAAGGCGGTGTGGGTTTTAATAATAGAAGCAAAGATTATTCTGACGAAATCAGATTTGATGCGGAATTTGGCTATAAATTTTTACAAAACAAGTTATTGGCAATGCTCAAATTTTCAGGTGTTTCTCCTATGGACAACGGTAAAGCCCCTTTGACCAGAACAGGATTATTTTCAAATAATGTTGCCTACTTTTCGCCAGCTGTAGAATTGATGTACTATATCAAACCCAAATTTGGTATAGCCTTAAGAGGTGCAGGAGCCGGAGCAACATCGAGAAATATTCAAGCGACTCCATCACTATCATTTGCCTTTTTTGCTGATTTGTAGCTGATATATCAAACCGAATAAATCAATCAGAAATTTTAAATGCAGGACATTAAAGTAGATAGAACGCCCATTTGGCTTGGCAAATTGATAAATTAAATGATGTATTGGCCTACTTGGTTATTTTATATCCTACTAACTGTCTATTTGTTGTATAAGAGCGTACAAGCACGATCTTTTACTTTTTTTACCTGTGTAAATGCAGCAATAAAAGACAGCGGATCTGTTTACTTTAGCCCCAAATCCAACCAACTCAACATTAAAAATCCATGTCAACAGTAACAAATCGGCAAAAAAATTAGTTATTTATAATACAACTCTGGTCAGGAAATGTTCTCCGCCATATCAAATCAAGAAACTGATACCATAGATGTAAGTATGCTTCCGAAGGGGCCAGATTTATTTCATGTACAAGGTGAGAATTCTGGACCCATACAAAAATTCATAAAAATATAAAGCATGAGATTTTTTATCCTTTTTTTATTCATTATTACAAGCTTTTATTCATCATTTGCCCAACCAGACTACAAAACTTGGGATACTTTTCTCAAAAAATATGTGTCAGCAACGGGTGATGTAGATTATAAATCCATCAAAGCCAATAAAAAATCATTGGATAGTATAGTCAGGTCCTTTTCAATAGTAACAGTATCCACTACATGGAGCAAAAATGATCAGCTGGCATTCTGGATCAACGCTTACAATGCCTTTACCATAGATCTCATAGTCAATAATTATCCACTGAAGAGTATCCGAAATCTCGATGGTGGCAAGCCGTGGGACGTCAAAAGGATTACAATCGGTGGCAATAAATATTCGTTAAACAACATCGAAAACGATATCATACGCCCGCAATTTAAAGATGCAAGGATACACTTTGCCGTCAATTGTGGGGCAAAGTCATGTCCTCCACTTTTAAACGCTGCATTTGTAGCAAAAACACTAGACAGTCAGTTGGAGGCAGTGACAAAAAAATTTATTAGTAATACAAAGTATCAAACCATCACGACAACAAAAGTAACTTTATCTAAGATTTTTGATTGGTATGCTGTGGACTTTGGAGATATCAAGACCTTCGTAATTAAATATAGTACTACAAAAATAAACAATAATGCCGTGATAATATTTAAAGAGTATGATTGGTCATTAAATGATAAAAAATAAGAACAAAAAAACATGATAAGATTTATTTCAACTATTTGTGTAATAATTACTTTCAGCGCCTGTGCCCAACAGAATAAGAAGGTTGCATCAGCCGCTGCTTCAAAAATGGATTATGAAAATATAACAATAGATACCACATGGACAGAGAAGGTAGTAAAATCTGATGCCGAATGGAAAAAATCCCTCACCCCCAAGCAGTATTACATTCTCAGGGAGCATGGTACAGAGCGTCCTTTCAGCAGTGAGTTATATGAAGTCAAAGAAGAAGGTACCTATGTTTGTGCTGGTTGCAAAAATCCTTTATTTTCATCCTTTGCCAAATTTAATTCCGGTAGTGGCTGGCCATCCTACTTCCAGCCTTATTATCGGAGAAGTCTTAATGTTGGTACCGATAACAGTTACGGTATGGTAAGAGATGCTCTGACTTGCAAAAGATGTGATGGTCATCTGGGACACGTCTTCAATGATGGTCCAAAACCTACCGGATTGCGATATTGTATAGATGGTGATGGGTTGCTGTTTGTTCCTAAAAATGCTAAGAAAACAACTGCCGTTGCTACATTTGCCGGTGGTTGTTTCTGGTGTACTGAGACCATCTTCGAAAGCATAAAAGGAGTATCAGAAGTCATCTCCGGTTATTCTGGTGGTAAAGAAAAAAATCCAACTTATGAATCTGTAGGGGGCGGCAGAACAAGTCACGCAGAAGCATTTCAGGTATATTATGATCCCAAAGTGATTTCCTATGAAGATTTAGTCAGAGTGTTTTTTGCATCGATTGATCCTACTATCGTTAATGGTCAAGGACCTGACAGAGGTGCTCAATACCGGACTATAGCTTTTTACAGCAATGATGCTGAAAAAGCCATCATAGAAGACAAAATAGCAGAAATCACCCCGGAATATTCTAAGCCGATTGCTACGCAGGTAGTCCCATTTGAAAAATTCTGGGAAGCAGAAGAGTATCACCAGGATTTTGTCAAGCGCAACCCCAATCAAGGATATGTAAAGGCTGAAAGTATTCCGAGACGAGAAAGAACCTTGGCAAAGGTGAAGGATTTGGTAAAATAATGAAACTAATTCGTTACATATTTAGTTACTAATTCGTTACACAATTCTCATGAGAAAAGTCTAAATATCAGATGAATGTTTGAATTTTGTGGAAGCTAATGATCCAAAGTTAATAAAAAAGTTTCAATATCTGCTTCAAATTTTAATAGAGCAAAAAAGAGTTCATTCAGACATTGTTAAGAAATTGATTGGAACTCCATTTTATGAGTTGAGAATTAAAGTAAATCAAGAGTTCAGGATCATCCTTTTCACCATTGATCATGATAATTTTGCAGAAAGTAATAATGCGATTTTATTAAACGGTCATATTAATAAGTCCACAAAAGATTATCTTAACGCAATAGAAATAGCCAAGGCTTTATTATTAAAATATAAAAAAGAAAATAATGAATAATTTAACAGATGCAGCAAATTATTTGGACATAAAAATTGGAAAAGAAGGTAGTGTAGAGAGGGCTGCTTTTAAAGATGATGCTTATGCGTATTATTTCGGAGAAGTATTGAAGAAAAGAAGAAAGTATTTAAAATTAAGTCAGGAAGAACTGGCCCAAAAAGTTGGAAAACAAAGACCATATATTTCAAGAATAGAAAATGGAGAAGATGTAAGGATCTCCAATTTGGTGCAAATAGCAACAGCCCTTGGTTTAAGTTTTGAATTGAAAGAAGTTTAGAAACATTTATGCACATCATCATCATAGGTAACGGTATTGCAGGCTCTACAGCAGCGAGATACATCAGAAAAAACAGCGATCATGATATCACCATGATTTCGGGCGAAACAGAGTATCCATTTTCTCGCACTGCGCTGATGTACGTATACATGGGCCATATGAAATATGATCATACTAAACTTTATGAAGATTGGTTTTGGGGCAAAAATCGTATTAACACAGTAAAAGCATGGGTGAAAAATATTAACACTAGTGATAAATCCATTTTCCTCGACAATGGTCAAAACCTAAATTACGACAAGCTCATTATCGCCACAGGCTCCAAGTCCAATAAATTCGGATGGCCGGGACAAGATTTACAAGGTGTTCAGGGATTATACCATATGCAAGATCTCGAAAGTATGGAAGCAGCTTCAAAATCGGGAATAAAAAAAGCGGTCATAGTAGGTGGCGGTTTGATCGGAATAGAGATGGCAGAGATGTTACACAGCAGCCATATACCCGTGACCATGTTGGTGCGTGAAGAAAGTTTTTGGAATATAGTCCTACCCAAGGAAGAATCAGAAATGATCAACAGGCACATCTTGGCAAATGGTATAAACTTGAGACTCAGTGAAGAATTATTGGAAATCAAAGGCAAGGACGGCAAAGTATCCTCCATCATATGCAAAAACTCTGGGGAAGAAATCGCATGTGAGTTTGTAGGATTGACCGTAGGTGTAAGTCCTAATATCGATTTTGTAAAAGAAACCTGTATTGCTACCAATCGTGGTATATGGGCTAATGAATATCTCCAAACATCTGCTGAAGATGTATACGCGCTCGGTGATTGTGTTGAACTTTCAGCTCCGAACCCAGGTAGAAGATCGATTGAAGCAGTTTGGTACACAGGCAGAATCATGGGCAAAACCGTAGCTCAGACCATCTGCGGAGTGCCTACAAAATATGATCCGGGTATCTGGTTCAACTCTGCCAAGTTTTTTGATATAGAGTACCAAGTGTATGGTGACATTCCTGCCAAGACTCCTGAACATATCACAAGTTTATATTGGCAACACCCGGCCGAAAATAAAGCGATCCGCATCAATTTTGAGACATCCACAGGTGCAGTCACAGGCTTTAATCTTATGGGAATCAGATACCGCCATGCTGTTTGCGAAAAATGGATAGCTGACAAAACACACATCGAAACAGTCATTGAAAATCTTTCCCTGGCCAATTTTGATCCGGAGTTTTTTGATCAGTATGAAGGTGAGTTTGTAAAGATGTACAATCAAAAAACAGGAAAGTCTTTACGCTTAAAATCACGAAGGAAATTGAGTAAAGTGGAGCAGTTTTTATTTGGGTGATTGGAAAGTATAAAATTATTGTGTTGACATATTTTGAACTTTGAAATTCGAAAAAATGTTATCTTAGCTAAGTTAGCTAATAAAAATATATTTGAAATGGAAATAGTAAATATGCATAATGCCAAAAGCAGGTTATCTGAATTGGTAAAAAAGGTCTTATCAGGTGAAAAAATCATCATCAGTAAAAATAATGAGCCATTAATCGAATTGGTTGTTTTTAAAAAAGAAGGCATAAAACGAAAACCAGGAGCATTGAAAGGTAAGATTTGGTCCAGTGAAGACTGCTGGGATACAGACAATGAAATAATTGATGCAGTTGATTCATCTGAAATTTTTCCAGTATGAAAATACTTCTGGATACACATATTATCATTTGGTTTTTGGAAGATAGCAAAAGATTAAAAAGTTATTATATTGATTTGATAGCAGAGCCTTCGAATGTAATATATTTTAGTCCCGTTTCAATAGCTGAAATGGCAATTTTAGCATCAAAAAACAAGCTAAAATACCCTGAAGATATTGTCAAAATTTGTCTTGACGAAGGTTTTGAAGAATTGGTACTATCTAGTAAACATAGTATTTTACTAAAGGATTTACCTTTAATTCATCATGATCCTTTTGACAGACTTTTGTTGGTACAAGCAAAATCAGAAAATATGTATTTATTGACTGAAGATTGCATTTTTACTTTTTATGACATAAATTTGATAAAAAAATTTCCAAAATAGGTTATATAAATGCAACCATACAAATCCATCTCCATCACAGCTCATCACCACACAGATGGATTGAAAAATGATCAAAAAATTGCCTTGTCTCTTGTTGGCATAGGCTTCTTACTCCAATTGGTATTTTGGATGGGTTTTCGCTCAGAAGGTGCAGCATTGTGGCTTTGGTTATCCATAGGACTGGTCACAACAGGATCGATATGGTACACTTCCGGACAATATAAAAATACTTTAAAAGGTATTAAAAATAATCATAATTGGTTTGCATCCTTAACATCACGCGGGGCGTTTGCTTGGATCCTTGCGATATTTCTTACAGGATTTTATGTGCTGCTCTATTGGTATCCTCATTTACTTGGACAAGGAAGTGAAGAAGTCCCTAATACGGGCTTGATAGGTCTTTTTGATCCGCTCAGTATGTTCCTGAAGGGAAAAACAGCCAGTCAATGGTTTGTGTATGGATCCATCTACACATTGACGATATTGCTTATGGGTATCAAATTTATCTACAAGTATCGTCATAGCAAATATCAAGTGTATAGGACGATTTCCATCATGTTTTTTCAGACGGCGATTGCATTTATCCTTCCTGAAATCATGCAAAGTCTTAACAAACCATACTACGACTTTAAAAATATCTGGCCGCTCAATTATTATTTCTTTTTTGACTGGAATATAGATGCCATGATGGCAGCAAGCACGCTCGGTTATTTTATGTTGTTTTGGGGTATTCTTTCATTTTTAGTCATCACACCAGTATTAACCTATTTCTTTGGCAAAAGATGGTACTGCTCCTGGGTTTGCGGTTGTGGTGGATTGGCAGAGACAGCAGGGGATCCATTCAGACACCTCTCCGACAAATCACTCATAGCATGGAAGATAGAGCGTTGGATGATACACAGTGTTTTGGTCTTTGTGACGATGATGACTGTTGCAGTTTTGGCTACAAGATTTACGGGATTTAGAAATATTTTTATCATTGACAGCGGCACATTGAGCAGTTGGTACGGATTTTTTATCGGAGCTGCTTTTTCAGGAGTCGTAGGGGTAGGTTTTTATCCATTATTGGGTAGCAGAGTATGGTGTAGATTTGGATGTCCGATGGCTGCTTACCTGGGCATCTTACAGCGATTTACCATCAAACTGCCCTGGAATAAAGAAGCCAAGCGTATGTCAAAATTCCGCATTACCACCAATGGTAGCCAATGTATCTCATGTGGCAATTGCTCTACTTACTGTGAGATGGGCATAGATGTCAAAGCCTATGCACAACGTCAAGTAGATATCGTGCGGGCGTCATGTGTAGGTTGTGGCATTTGCAGTGCTGTCTGTCCAAGAGGTGTGTTGAGGTTGGAGAGTTTGTGATGACTTTCATTATTTAAATACTAATCTGAACTTTTTTTGCGATGTTTTAGTTTATATTGGTATTATCAAATTGTTATGTCCGTACCAACTATTAATAAAAAAAATCAATTACAAATCTCCAAAACACGTAAGGAATCTATGATGATTTGAAACTATTTTCTTCAATAATTAAGAGCTTAGGTCCTTCAGTTTTTCATAAAGAGTCTGTCGATATATTTAGTAAGGATGAGCTTGAAAGAATCAAAAGTAATTTTTTAATTAAAAAACTTAAGCTTTCAGAAGATGAAAGTTTAGAAGAAAAATTCAAGTTAATTACACACGATTTTATTAAGTCCGATCAAAGAAAAGATCGAGTATTTTTTTATTATTTTATTGTAAAGCATTTTCAAAAGGAAGAAATTTTTATGAAATTGAACAAAGATCATAGAAGTGATATGAAAAATCCTTTTAAAAGTATATACAACTACTTGTTTAAGAAAAATAATATATCAAAATCCAAAGAAGATAAACTAATTGATTTTGGAGACGAATTTATAAAAAAACAAAAGGATTTAGAAAAAGAAGATAAAACTCGCATCCTTTATTAATGGACATAAAGAAAGAAAGCAATTTTACCCAAATATTTATCGTCTGATCATCAAGAGAAATTAATTTCTTGTATAAATGAATTTCCGGAAAATATAAATTCTAGATTTTATACTTCTTTTTTAAAATCAGAACCAATTATTTTTCAAGGTGACGGAATAATATCAATGCCTGTGGTCGATTTGCCAAATAATGATGTGAAAAATGTTCCCAGTTTAATTTTATCCAATACATGTGATGTTGATGATCAAAATGCACGACTTTTCCCAAGTAGACTAAACTATAGTCCTCTTATACCATTAAGTAGGTACATTAGACTACTTGAAAATTTTAATATCGAATCTGAAAGACTAAGAGTATGTTTAAACTTTTATCATTTGGCTCCAAGCGGCAAATTTAATTTTATCCAGCGTTATATTTTTCGGCGTACCGTGTCAAGCTACGCTTGAACTTCCGGCTATATTCAGTATTCGCTGCGAGCAGCTGCTCGCAGTTCCTTCTTTATTGAGTAAAGTATTTTACTCAATTCTCGTCACAGACGAGACCATTCAGTCATCTTGTCCAAAATTAAATTTCCTCGCTTTCGCTCAAACATAAAAATTTAAACATACTCTAACTAATCATATTGCTGCTGTTAAAAATCAAGACATAACCCAGATATTTTATTTACCTGCAACATCAAACTTTGAAGAATCCATAATTTTTCTGGATCGAATTAATAATTGTAGTAATGATTTGATTGATAGGGGCGATCTTTTAAAGTCAAGAATTTTTACGTTAAGTAATTTGGGGTTTTACCTGCTTTTGCTAAAAATGTCAGTTTCTTTTACAAGAATAGCAGAAAAAGTAAATCGCCCTATTGATGAATAAAACTTATACTCAAAATAAATAGCTTTGCGAAAAATGGTTTTACTAACACATTCGTTTTGAATCAAACGCTATTCATCCTAGTCCCAAACGCTATTCATCCTAGTCCCAAAATGAAATCCTATGATTATCAGTGCAGTAAAATAACTATTTTATAAAGCTCTTCATCAAAGACTTTTTTGAGTGGGTGCAAGTCTTAAATTAGATTTACAAAGAGACCTTTATCCTGTTACATCTTTCAGAATAAAGGTCTCATTATTATCTTCTTAGCATTTTATTCGACTATCCAGGATTGATCCCTGATGATAGTTCGTTGAATCATTATTGTGTATTCAACAACTTTATGGTCTTTGAATCCTTGGAGGTACTCAGAGTCAAAAGTAATATCCCGGTTTTATTGTTGATTTGATTTCGGGTTAGAATCACCTCATTTTCACCGCTCTTTGCATCTATCCTTGCTGTGTAAACCAATTTTCCGTCAACATCGTGAATCACCATTTGTACCATTTCATCATTGGTTATATAGTATTTTACAGAGGTACTTTCAGAAAATGGATTCGGATTATTTTGATAAACTACAAAGTCATCTGATCTTCCTGGCTCTAAGGATTTCTTATATTTCAACTGAATAAGTTTGGACTCCATCGTGCCATCCACTACTTCATTATTCGGATGTAATGGCGATAAGGTTACTGCTTTAGTGGAATGTACATCTTCCTTCACCGTAAGGATCAAATCAAAGAGCACATCATCTTGCGATACTTGTATCTCTTCATGACTACTCCAACATATATTCAGAATCGTTTTATTTTTTGATTTTGATATATGGTAGTTAGATGTATTCAACATTAATTTTTCAGAATTCAACTGAATGTTTTCCGATGCAGCAGGCAGTTCGACACTGAGTTGCAATCCGTTCAGTGATTTTATTTCTCCGGCTTTGAACGATACTTTGTTCTCCATGTCTTTCATTAGGTTCATATTGCTGACATTCATATAGAGATGCTGATTTCTTTTCTGAAGACTGCCATCCTGCAATGATACCTGAGCATTCATGTTCATATCACCTATCTTGATTCCGGTAAAGTTGTACTCATACTTAACATTCTGATGAGCTACAAATTCCACCTTTTCCTTCATCAAGTTATCCTTTTCATTGACAAAAATCCATGATCTGTTATTAGGTAATTGGGCAGTGACGCCAAGGATAAGTTTTCTTAATTCCACTAAATCAGAAGCGGTTACTCTTCCATCACCATTTACATCAGCCGCCATTTGTATTTTTCTGTCATTTAAGTCATCAAGACCTAAAATGGATCTTTGAATCATCACTAAGTCTACAGTGGATATACCATTTAGTGGGTCATCATATTTTTCCGGATAAATCATGTATGGCATATTGTCCACCATGACATCATATCTGTAGTTACCTTGTACATCAGATTTTACAATTGTGGTGTCCTTTATAGCGAGATTTTCAATTATTTTTGTTTCCACTCCACTCATAGGTTTCCCACTTACGGATGTTATATTTCCTTTCACTACTATAGCATCGGCATTAGGGCATTTACCTGAGTTATCCTGAAGTCGTATCCCAACATTACAGTAATCTGAGTTGCCGGCTTGATCCCACACGTAGATACTCAATTGGCGAAGACCCAAACTATCACATGTAAATTCAAGAGAAGATGAATTTTCTGCTGGGTCCCAGATTTCTGTGTTACCATATGCATTGGTATAAGAATGTCTTATATTGAATCCTGATGGAGGCCGTGTGGGGCTAAAAGTAAACCGCAAAGGTCCACTACAATTATCTGTAGCTCCATGATTATAATCTTTTGCCCAAAGGCTTACTCTCAGATTACTTGGCATCAAAACAGTTGAAATGGAAGAGAGACAGTATGGCGTTGGTTTTTTGACATCTACCAGAGTAATGGATTGGATACAAGTATCTTTATTTCCGCATTTATCTTCTACTATCCAAGTTAGCTTGTGATTGCCCATGGATAAATTCTGCGTAAAATGTTGAGATGCTACAAATGTACTTCCGTTAATCGAGTAACGGTATTTTAGTTTATCCGGAGCAGTACATGAGTCTGAACCATTACCCTTTATAGACACATCGGCACTACAACCTGTTTTTACTTCTACGACGGTATCCCTGCAGATAGCATGTGGTTTCTGAGTATCAATCACCTTGATCTCTTGCCGATGTCTGCGTGAAGTGGAAGGTATAGCAATATTATGAGTACACCAATCAATGACGGTCCATGTTCTCACGATCTTAAAGCACGCATCTTCTATATTTTCAAAAACTTCATCTTTGTATGTTGCGGCTACTTGAGCACAACCTATCTTGTCCCATGTAGGATATCCACCGGAAACAGGATTTTCAGGCTTAAAGTCAATGGCACTATTACACCTATTTATCAACAGTTTATCTTCAGGAAATCTTACTGTTGCAAGATCGAAAGGTGTAAGGTTTTTGACAAAAATGGCCTGAGGACATGAGGAGACAATCCTATGTGTACCATTCTCTTTGACAGTCCAGGTTCTGGTGATAGTCCTTTCACCACATGTCCCATTGATGATATGATCAGAATGATCAAGATAATACACTGGGCATCCGGCTACGAAAGTGGCAAAAGAATTCAACGCTGTTGGTGTTATACCGGCTTCGCAATCTACTGTAACATCTCTTGGGCAAGTAATAACAGGAAGAATTTTTTGTTGGATTTCAACGTCGGTCATGCATGTATTAACATTTCCTGATGTATCTATCACTATCAACTCTACCATCTGTTGATTATTTATTTGATCTGAACAACAAAAATCAACAAATGTGTAATAACTATTTCCTTCGTAATTTGTGACAAGGACTGCATCAGATGGCACACCACAACTATTGTTCATTCTTCTGATACCAAATTTTACTTCAGAACAGTTGTCATGGCTTCC
This sequence comes from Saprospiraceae bacterium, assembly GCA_016718205.1. Taxonomy (GTDB): domain Bacteria; phylum Bacteroidota; class Bacteroidia; order Chitinophagales; family Saprospiraceae; genus OLB9. The sequence continues at coordinate 133,605 of JADKEB010000001.1, read as the reverse complement.
ATCATCAATGGTCCTGGCAAAAAGTCTGGCTTTGCCATTGCGATCAAGACTGATTACTGTATATGCATCACACACAGCTGTAGGTACTATATTGTCCTTTACTTCTACTTCTGTAAAGCAGTAAGCCACATTGTCACATGCATCTTTGACTGCATATCTCAGCCAGGTCCTTCCCAATGGCATGTCTTTTATTGTAAATGTGGTATCATTGGCCACTACATTATCAGATATATACGTACCATTGGCTGGTGCAAGCCCATTGTTGTCTGCCAGGAGGTAAGCTACGGTCCAGGTTGTAGAGTTACAGTCCAGGATGGACGCAGGTTTTGGCACATGAAAATCAGCACTACATTTTGATCTTTCTGTATATATGATGTAGGTATGATTTGATCTGCATGTGACTTCAGGTGCCTGTGTATCTTTTACTTCTATTAACTGGGTATGCTGCATACTTTCCTTATTGCACCAATCCAATGCTGTCCAGGTTCTTATGACTTTGAAGCTATTGCCACAAAGCTTGATCTCAGTATCACTGAATGTGACATTGACTTTGCAATAAGAAATGGACAAGACTGTATTATTATTATTGGCAATGGCAATATCGTATCCATCAATTCTCGGCACTCCGGTCTCACTGACATCAGGATAGTCATTACTATTAGTATCCCAAATCGGAAATGAAGGTGCTATACGACAGGTCAACGATCTGTTAGCTGGCCATACTATCGCACTTATGTTTCTTTTTTGATACCACACACTGAAGGTGCATGGTCTGGATACATTTCCGTATTTGTCTTTTGCAATATATGTCAATGTCCTCCTGGCAATAAACCCATCAGCCCTGTTACATTCCAATTCTGTAAAAATATCACTGACCAATTCAATTTTGGCATCAGGATCACAAGCATCCTTAAAAACAGGGACTGGCGGATTGAAACCTGAATATGCACAGTTCACAGTATAGTCAGTAGGACAGGTGATGACAGGAGGCAGCTTATCTTCAATAAAGGCTTTACCCCAACATGAATTACCATTGACAGTATTGATAGCTTGAACAGTCAATTCCTGTCCTACATAATTACTACCTATAGGGTTGCTGATCACTTTTCCATCTTTATCTGTGATCTTCAATATATATCGAGGGTCATCAAATTCGCAGGCCAAAACCATAAATGGCTCCAATGTCACATTACAATCATTGCCCAAGCTCACATTGATTTTTTCATTACAGACTTCTTCGCATTCTCCTTCGAGGATGATAGCTGCTGCGGCAGATGACTGAAGACAAACATTGTTCACATCAGTTGCATGCTTAATATTTGCCCGATATTGAGTCCTGTGGAGAGCATTGGTCACTTCATCAAAACAAAGGCTTGATGTCGTAGCACCAGCAATGTCTTCCCATGTACCATTGTTGTTTCGTTTTTGCCACTGGATGACAGGATTGGTAGATAGGTTGGCATTTACTTGTATGTCGAGGCATATATTATCAGCACCATTTGACACAGTGATATCAGAAGGAACAGATGATAGCTGAGGCTGCGGAGTCAAGTCCAGATGTACCGTGGAGATTCCCAGGCATTTTGTGGAATCATCCATTATTCTGGCAAAGAGTGCCAGATTGGATCCTACATTTACCTCAAGTGACTTCACACTTGTATCTGATGAAGGGCACTCTTCTGTACATGTAATTTTGTCATTACCAAGACCATTATTTTCATTACAAACTATGATCTTTTTAAACCGGCATGTTGACACAGGACTTGATGTCGGCATCACTTTGACAGTATCTAAAGGATTGATTCCATTTCGTGCATCTTCCATAGACGAATGTACTGATAATGCCACTACTTTAGGGTTGTTGGGTACAAAATTTTGCATAAAAGCCGGAGTATTGACCCTAAGTCCGTTTTGTGCAATTGCACCGCTTACACATTGAGTCATTATCTTGTTGACACCGGAGAGTTGACAGATAGACACATACTCATAATCAAATGTATCTTCGTCATCAGGATTGTCTTTATCACATGGTGGATTCACGGGAATTAAATCCGGATTTCCATCCTCCTCAGGAAAATATATGGGATTTGATTCGTCACAGATATCATGCTGTCTTTCATTCGGAGGATCATTTGGCGGAAAACCAGGTGGAGTACCGGGTGGGAGTTTATCTTCATCTATTGGATCTTCTTTAGTCCTTCCGTTTACCCTGCTCTTTGTGGACGAAATCCACGCATTATTGCGCATGATCGGGGAGGAAGGATTGTCAGCTATCCGCAAAAATACTACCAGAGTATCCTTTTGTCCCGAAGGCAAGGATGGAATAACAGTGGTCATAACACGGGCGTTGACTGAGTCCCACGTAGTAGGGTTTCCTGTCAGGGAAATCGTGTTGGTAGCCAGTGTATAACTAAGATTACTATCTAAGCTATCCCGTATGATTACATCGATCGCGTCTATCTCTCCTTGATTAAATACTTCGATGTTGTACGCCACCAGATCTCCGGGGTAATACAACTGATTGGGGTTTTTCAGGGTTTTTCTGATGGCAAGGTCGAAGCATGGACGCAGGTAAATATTGGAATATGCAGTATCAGGACATCCATTACGGTCATTGACTATCAGTTGTACTCTTAGGTTTCCAGGTTTCAGACACCAGGCAGACAGTATGGTCGAGTCTCTGTCAGAAAACAAAAGATTGGTATCCCTGGCCGATGTCTGCAGTGTATCCAGGAGCTTCCAACGATATGAAAGCGGATTGGTACCGCCAGTAATATTTGAATGGAGGATTAGATTTTGTTCAAGACATACGGTATCTGCATTGGGTATAACATTGATATTCAGTTGTGCAGGTTCAGTGATATTTGCCTGACAAGTGCTGGTACAATTGTTTCTGTCTGTGACAGTAATGATATATGTTCCGGCACGTAAGGTATTTATAACCAAGACTGAGTCCGGCTGATTGACTGAAGTGGGGGTACCTCCATTGTGGCTCCACGTAAATGAAAACATCTTAATTGTACGAGGACCTCCTACGGCAGTGATACGCATACTACCATTACCACCTCCATGACATGTCGGAGGGGTTGGAGGGTCTATGTGACAATACATACTATCTGGTTGTGTGATGTTGAACGAACAAGAATCTATACACCCATGGTTGTCCTTCACGTAAGCAGTGTAAGCGCCCACACCCAAATTGGTAAATAAGGAGTCAAGCTGATATTCTTCATCGCCTGAAACTGAACTCCCGTTTCGGTAAAGTAAAAATGTATATGGAGCACTTGGTCCTCCTGTTTTTATGGTCCTGTTGACATTCTTTGCACCAAAACACTGGACAAAAGTATCCGATGGAGAACAAACTATATCTATCTTCGGAAAAGTAGGAATTGTCAATGTATCTTTGATCACACATGCCTTTGCGTTTTTTGGCGTAGGTGGTGTGGTGACGGATATGAAATATCTTCCCGCACTCAATGCTGCCTGAACCCTTCCTATCAAAGTTTCCATAGAGCCTTCATGATGCCATTGGTAACTGTATCCAACAGTATCCGGAGAAGTGACATTGATGATACCAGCTATGGTGCCTCCAAAACATGTGGCACTACTTCCTACTGATGCATCAATGACTGGTCTGTAGGATAGAGATAAATTGGCCGTGTCTGAAGCCATACACCCATTACTCTGGGTCACCTTCACTATATACCTACCGGCAACATTGATGTCAATAACATCCTGAGCACCAGAAGTGGATGACAATGGTTCTATTTGGTTATTGTCAGCCCTTTGTCGGGACCATAGGTAGCTCGATACTGTGCTCCCGACAGATGGAGTTACATTACTCTGTAGCCGAACGGTATCTCCAAAACATACTTCCAAGGAGTCTGTAGCCAGTAGGATCGTTGGGAATGGTAAGATATTAATATTTACTGTAGCACTATCATAACAAGTAAGATTAGGTGTAAACTGCACTCCGCTGCTATATTTAAAAGACGAATTGCCTAAATCTATTTGTTTTGGGTCTAAGAAATATGTACTACCGTCCAACCCAAGTATAGCTGGATGAGTTGATGATTCATTTATGGTAAATCTTGTATTCACATTGGGAATAGGAGATACAACAATTGTGAATAAAGTGCCATTTTTACAAATGGAACTAATATCTGTAGTTATATTGACTGTAGTGTTATGAACAGAGAGTACCCCTGATCTTGTATTACCTGCCTGAGTATAAAAAACATCATATTCAGTAAATCTGAAGTTTGGCCTCCAACTCATTTTGCCGTTAACTACAGTTAAAAGTTGTGAGCTAAGGTCTGATCTTGGACTCCCCATATCTTTTTTATCATAAACCAACCAAGTACCATTCTCTGGTAAATATATTTTAGTGGCTGGAAATGATGTCAAGTTCCAATAAAACGGTATCAGTGGTTTAGGCATAGTGTCATTAAAGCAGCCCGAGTTGATATCAAAATCAACAGTGCCTGCGAATGGAAGTAATGTAATTGCAGCTATTTTTGTACCAATTGAACTGTTTATTGAAACATTTATAACTTCTATTTCATTGCTTTTATAGCTTTCAAAAGATTCTTTAGGATATTCCACCCCAAATACACTTCCATCCAATCCGTCTCCATCCATATCACCAAAAGCAATATCCAAGGCCTTTGTAAGATCATAAGTATACTTACCATCTTCGATTTCACTTTCGGCTTGGATCGTCACATCATTAACTTTCCAATTTTTAGGTATTGTCTTTTCAAATTTTAATTCTTTGCTGATGACGCATCCATTCTGATCCATCACATTCAACTTATGTTTACCATCAACTGAGCAAATGATATGACTTTTATCTTCCCAGAGACCTAGTCCGTTATCATCCCAATCATATAGGTAAGATGCTCTCCCACCCTTTACTTCCGCTTTAATACAATGGAAAAGCTTATCATCTTCAACAAACGACAAAAATTTGGGCTCGATACTAAGTGGTCCTGGCTCTTTTATATAAAATTTTTTGATTTCTTTACATCCATTTGAATTTTCTACAGTAACATGATAGTCACCATAATGCATACCAGAAACAAAATTCTTCTTTTCCCCGGACGCCCATACCAGATCCATGCCTATCAGAGACTCAGGCATCAACTTGGTCTCACCATCAATCTTGCCGTGACAACTGATATCTTTTGTCAGGATTTCGTATTTTGGTATGGTTCTTAGTTTATGTGAAACAGAAGTGTAGCAGATGCCCTTGTCACAATGAAACTCTAAGTGGTATACTGCATCTTTTGTTGGCACAATACTGATAGCATCACTGAAAAAACCTTCAGCATTAAAAAACACTTGTTTGTCCGCGACTAACTTCCCATCTTCAAATACTTTAACCCATTTGACACCTGATCCGGAGGCAATGGGTTTGGAATAGATGTAATAGCCTAATTCAGTCTCACTGGACTGCCGGACACAATCTTCCAGAAGGAATTTCATATCAGGATTGCAATTGCAATCTGCACCTTGGGCAAAACCGGTAGTGAATACAAAGAAAATAAAAAAAATTGTGCAAAAAAAATTGTTTTCGAGCGTAATTCTAAAGTTCATTATGACTGTATTTAGCTTTGGGAACATTCAACTTTTAGTAAAATAAACAAAATCTATGCCAAACATTAAAAAAAAAGAATATATCAAATATAACCAGATCAGTGTAAGTTACTCATAATTACTTAGTTATAATTTTCAACTTTTTAACACTAAGATTCATAACACATTGTTTTAAAATATTTTACGTATCACATAAATAATTAATGTATATTATATTGTTGATATTTAGTGATAATGCATATTGGATTGATTATTAAGCAAATACGAAGATTTCAATTTTACTATACAAATAGCCAAAAGGTATAGTTTTTCCAATTTTATAGAAAGTGAAATTGCTGTAAATGATGTAAAGTTGGATATACCCCATCGGGTGACCGGTTCTAATGAAGGAAAGAAGGATTCAGAGAAAACATATAGATCTTTTATGACCTTGCTTGCTGATCTTCTCTCCATGCAGATGTGGTATTTAAAATGTTGGGGTGCATCAATATGTAAAAATGTCGCGCAGTTTAATTCGCAACCTTTCTTTTGTTCTCAGGAAATTTGGGCCAATTCATCATTTTCAGATACACTTTTTCAGAACAATAATTGGCCAAAAACCGTTTTAGAATCAACAATTTGGTATTTATGATTTCAAAATTGAAGATTTTTCACATTGCATTGGTATTGATAGTCGGGATGTTTAGTATTAATACCGGCATTGGTCAAAAAGATCATCTTATTGCCGGTAATGATGCGTTCAAAAAAGGATTGTACCAAAAAGCCCTTGAAGATTATAAAAAAACAGAAAATTTTGGATTAGGCGGTGCAGGTCTATATACCAATACGGCAAGGACTCACTCTCAATTAAGAAATGATGCTCAAGCTATTCTTTATTATGAGAAAGCGTTGAAAATCAAGCCAAATGATGAAACACTTAAAACCGAATTAAGTAATATCATAAAACGCAATCCTGAACTTGATGAATTATCAGGTGATTTTTTCTTTGTGTCGTGGTGGAGATTTTTTTCAGGCTTATGGCTGCCTGACACTTGGGCTATCTTGTCATTTGTGATGCTTGCAGGAGCCGGATTGTTTATTTTGTTTGACATAAACTTACCAATAATCCGTCTATACAGGAAATATATCGTAGCAGGTGCTTTTACATTTTTTATAATCTTTACCGTGGCTGCGTATAGCAGATACAAAACGATATTTGATAATGGTCAGTACATCGTCATACTCCCGGATGCAAAATTGAAAGCAGGACCTGATGACCTTAGCCCTGAAATATCACCACTGCCGCCAGGTAGTAAGGTACGCAAAAAAGACAATTTAGGTCAGTGGATGCAAGTGATTTCTCCATTTGGCGACACAGGTTGGATCAAGTCTCAGAGCATTGCACCTATATGATCTTCAACCAAAATATTTAAAAAAATAGACTCTTAATTAGTACTTCGTAAATGAGACATAAATTAATCAGCCTTCTTACACTTCGTGTCAGACAGTTTTTGAGACTTTTGAAGACTGTAGGTTGGGGATTGGGATTGGTTTTTTTGTTTGTTTGTATTGGCATATTTTTTCCAGCTCTCAATAGTATCTTAAGTTTCGATAGTATATATTCTGTTATTTTTAGCGGGATAATATTATTCTCGATGGATTACATCAGAAAAGACAAACTATTTTTAATGTCAATTTTTCCAAATCGAAGGCATACCCAGTTGTATGTAATGATAGAGTATTTAATTCTGACTTTACCGATCATCATTTTTCAAGGGCTTATCGGTCAGTATGCCCATGTATTCCTTATCATTTCAACATGTATATTGATCAGTATCATTTCACCATCGATCAAGCCTGCAAATACCGGAACGAGCAAAATGACTTTGTCAATTATCAAGGTAAAGTACTTTGAATATAAATTTTATGCAGAGTCAGGTGGTGTCTTTTGGATAATAATGTGGCTGTTAGGTTTTGTATCTTCTTTTCATATAGGCTTTTATATATTTTGGATATTTGTTATATTAATGGTACTGCCTGAGATGTTCAGACCATATGAGAGCAGAGAAATGCTACACTGGCGACAAGATTTTTTGCAAGACAAAGTGCTTTCATACATTTACATCTTTCTCTTATTTGTGGGGCTGCAGTCATTGACATCATTAATATTCCATTTTGATATGATTTGGATTATATTGTATTGTATTATATGTCTTATGACGGCTATTTTTATGAATATATCTATAAAATATGCGGGTTACACACCCATATATTCTTCAGGGTTTGGGCAGAATACCAGCGGATTGCTGACAATGCTGATGATCATCCCAGGATGTGTAATAATTACAATAGCGTACAGTATGATAAAGTATTTCAGAGCCAAGTCCAACCTGCAATCATTATATGCTTGAAATTAAAAATATATCATTTGCATTTGGCAAAAAAAGTATTTTCAACGTTATCGGACTCTCTTTTGAGGAAGGGAAGATCACTGGTATAGTTGGAAAAAACGGAGTCGGCAAGACCACATTATTCCGCATCATGACAGGGATGTATCCTCTGCAAAGTGGAGATATAAATCTAAGGGAGCAAAGATTAAAACCATCTGATATTTCATTTATGCCGACCGAACCATACTTTTATCCATACATGAAAGGTCGGGAATATCTGGAAATCGTGGCAACAAATGATGATGAAAAAATGAAATCCAGGCACTATGCCAGCTTTATGGATCTGCCACTTGATGAGCTAGTCGACAATTACTCCACCGGTATGAGAAAAAAACTGGCTTTTTCAGCCCTTTTTGCACTCCATAAGCCTGTAATCATCCTTGATGAACCTTACAACGGTGTAGATCTGGACGGAAATGAAATCATCAAACACATCATCAAGTCTGATAAAAGCGGGAAAATTATAATTCTCTCATCTCACATATTGTCAACTATCACAGATGTCAGCGACAACATATATCATATCACAGAGCATTCGAATATAGACCACTACAGAAGTGATCAATTTGATCAACTACAATCTGAATTAAAAAAGAATATGGCCAATAAACTCTCTCAGTTAGATAATACCTAAATATCTAAAATGAGATTCGTAGTGAGAGCTTCAAATATAACCTGCCTGCCTAAGCAGCAGGCGAGGCAGGTAAAATCAGCACTTTTAGCGACAAATCATACTGTGTGCAGCTTTCGCTGTAGTACCGCTGCAGCATAGCTGCACACAGTATGGTGCATGACTGAACGGTGCGACAGCAAAATTGAGAGGTAGCTCAATTTAGTGAAGGAACCGTCAGCACACCTGACGGCATGGTCATGTTGTTTCATAGGTCAGAATATAGTATTTGGAGGTCGTAATACCTGCCTGACTGCCGTCTTAGGCAGGCATGGGATTATCATTTTAGATTTTTAGGTAATAATGACATTTAGTAAAATATGATAGACATTTAGAGTATGTTTGAGTCTTCCCCGAAAACAAATATTTAATGATAATCAAACGTTTTTCACCCTTCCCCATGCCTAATCGGCAGGCAGGCCTAAAGGGAATCATTTGATTATCAAGGTAGTAGAAATAAATATTTTTCTATTTCTCTTCTAAAAGACTATTCAAAGTGGATTCATGTTTAAACTTTTATCATTACAAACCCTATTTCAACAGATCCGATTTATTAGTTGGAATATGTTGGAGTATTGATTTGATCAATATTCGATTTTTCTCAAACAAACTTATTGTGACTCTAAAATTTGAACCCAAAACTTAGAGTATGTTTAAATTTTGTTTTTGGATAATAAAATGGAGTTATTTTGAGCGAAAAGAGGCAAATTTTGCAGTCGAATGTGGGCAATTCGACGAAAAATTTAACGAATTTGTAGCCAAAATAAAACATTTTATTGCTAAAGGATAAATTTTAAACATACTCTTATTGGTAATTACCTGTGAGCTAAGAGTATGTTTAAATTTTTATTGCTTTATAATCAATATCTTATGAACCTGACTTCAAAATAAACGCCTCGTTTTGTTCACTAAACTTGTTAATTTTTTTATTGTCAGAACCATAACCTATTGATTAGCAGCTAAGAAAATTTTTAAGCATACTCTAAATAAAAAAAGCCTGAATACAATCAACTTGCATCCAGACTCAATTCTATTATGTAAGGGCAAAATACTACATTTCTTACTCCTTTACTCCTTGTACTAAAAGTGAAATTTCATTTTTTAATACTTCGATGAAGCCCTTTTTGATTCTGAATATCTTTTTTTCACCTTTATCATCCAGAATACGTACATCACCTTCACCCAGTGCTGCTACAATCGGTGCGTGATTATTCAGGATTTCAAATTGTCCGCTTATTCCGGGTACTTTCACAGAAGATACCTTTCCTTTAAATATTTCCCTTTCGGGTGTTAAAACTAAAATATTCATAGATGGATTACTAATTGTTTAATAAACTTAAGCATTTGCTTCAGCATCTGCCAACATTTTTTCACCAGCTGTCACCACATCTTCTATCTTCCCTTTGAGGTTGAATGCAGCTTCAGGATATTTGTCCAGCTCTCCATCCATGATCATATTGAATCCTTTGATGGTATCTTCAATCGGAACCAATACTCCCGGAATGCCGGTAAACTGTTCTGCTACGTGGAATGGTTGTGACAAAAATCTTTGTACTTTTCTGGCTCTGTAAACTACAAATTTATCTTCTTCAGAAAGTTCTTCCATACCCAGGATGGCAATGATATCCTGTAGTTCTGTATATCTCTGTAGTAACATTTTTACTCTCTGTGCACAGTTGTAATGCTCATCACCGATGATGGCAGGATCAAGGATTCTTGATGTCGAGTCCAATGGATCCACTGCAGGATAAATACCCAATGAAGCTATCTTTCTGCTCAGTACCGTTGTGGCATCAAGGTGTGCAAATGTAGTCGCCGGAGCAGGGTCTGTAAGGTCATCTGCAGGGACATATACCGCCTGAACAGAAGTGATAGACCCTCTTTTTGTAGATGTGATACGTTCCTGCATTGATCCCATCTCACTTGCTAAGGTAGGCTGATATCCTACTGCTGACGGCATCCTTCCGAGTAGTGCTGACACTTCGGAGCCCGCTTGAGTAAATCTGAATATATTGTCTATAAAGAAAAGAATGTCCCTGCCACCATTAGGATCACTCATATCACCATCACGGTAATATTCTGCCAATGTCAATCCTGACAATGCCACTCTTGCACGTGCTCCGGGAGGTTCATTCATCTGACCAAATACGAAGGTAGCTTTGGATTCTTTCAGCTTTTCACTACTTACTTTTGACAAGTCCCAACCACCTGCTTCCATTGAATGCATAAAATCTTCACCATAGTTGATGATACCTGACTCAAGCATTTCGCGGAGGAGGTCATTTCCTTCACGTGTTCGCTCCCCTACTCCTGCAAAAACAGAAATTCCGTCATATCCCTTGGCAATGTTGTTGATCAGTTCCTGAATCAATACTGTCTTTCCAACACCGGCTCCACCAAACAATCCAATTTTTCCACCTTTTGAATAAGGCTCAATCAGATCTATTACCTTGATTCCTGTGTATAATACTTCCTTTTCAGTCGAAAGATCTTCAAAACGCGGTGGTTTATTGTGTATACTATATGTCCTTTTTCTATCTAATGCCATCAATCCATCTATGGGTTCACCCACTACATTAAAAACCCTGCCCTTGATCTGATCTCCTACAGGCATAGCTATCGGAGCACCTAAATCCAAAACTTCCAATCCTCTGGTAAGACCGTCTGTAGAGTCCATGGAAACAGCTCTGACACTATCTTCTCCAAGATGCTGCTGCACTTCAAGGATGAGCACCTCTCCGTTATTTCTTGTTATTGATAATGCATTCAGGATGTCTGGAAGTTTACTGTTTTCTCCTGCAAAACTTACGTCAACAACCGGTCCGATGATCTGTTTGATATGCCCAATATTAGCCATGATTTGTAATGAATTTATTTATGTAAATAAGGAAGGTTTTTAAAATTTGCCGCAAAGATAAACTTAATTCCACTAAATTACGAATTTTGAAATACGAAATAGAATAAAAATTTTATAACATTTTTTTGAATTTTGAACTTTATATGGCAGCCTACCCCTGGCGGGGGATGTCAGGGCTACGCCCCTTTTATTCTTATGTTTATGTTTTTATATTACGAAGATAATAGGGCTAACGCCCCTTTGTTACAAAATCATGTATTATTCGTTCATGTTATACGCCCTCTTTATTATTCAAACATGTTACTCCTACGAAGATGTCAGGGCTACGCCCTTTGTTAAAAAATCATGCAAATAGGGGCGTAGCCTTAATATCTTCGTAGAAAAATAATTCCACACACCAGCGTAGGGGCGTAGCCCTGACATCTTTTTCTAATTGTACCATTGATTTATTTGATATCAGGGCTCGCCCCTTCCTTGTTAAAAAATCATGCAAATAGGGGCGTAGCCCTAATATCTTCATAGAAAATAATTCCACACCAGCGTAGGGGTGTAGCCTTGACATCTTTTCTATTCGTACCATTCAAATAAATATTTTGGATCATATTCTATATCAAATTTATGAAGCAACAATAGATATTCATCTTTGAATGATTGCTTTTTATGGTGATCAGGTTGATTTAATACATATTTCACCACATTGTCAATATGTGATTTGGAATATGTAAATGCTCCGTATCCGTCTTGCCACCAAAATTTACCAAGGATTAGTTTTTTATCATTGATCCATTTTGAAGAGCCAGATTTAACTTGTTCCATCAACTTAGATGGCGAAATTGTTGGGTGCATACCTACAAAAATATGGGTATGGTCAGGATTGCAATAGATAGCGTATGTTTTACATTTATGATTTGTAACAATACCACATATTACCTTTTCTAATTCATCGCGGAATGATTCTTTGATTAGATTTTCTCGTCCTTGTACCGCAAAGACGAATTGAGTGTAGAGTTGTGTGTATGTATTTGCCATTAGAAATTTGTTTTATATGATGTCAGGGCTACGCCCCTTTTATTCTTATGGTTATGTTATATTACGAAGATAATAGGGCTAACGCCCCTTTGTTACAAAATCATGTATTATTCGTTCATGTTATACGCCATCTTTATTATATATTCAAACATGTTACTCCTACGAAGATGTTAGGGCTACGTCCTTTGTTAAAAAATCATGCAAATAGGGGCGTAGCCCTAATATCTTCGTAGAAAAATAATTCCACACACCAGTATAGGGGCGTAGCCCTGATATCTTTTCTATTCGTAACATTGTTTTATTTGATATAAGGGCTACGCCCCTCTTCGTCCTTATAAATTTTCCACATATTTGTATGGAGAACCTGTATTGATCAGTACAACTTTGTCTTTGGGGCCTATAAATCCACTTTGGACAAGTTTATTAAATCCTGAATATACAGCTGCGCCTTCGGGTGATAAAAAGATACCTTCTGACTTGCCAAAATCATAAATAGCTGTCTTCATTTCTTCCTCTGAGACATCAAGTGCAATTCCCTTGCTTTCATAAATTGTTTTCATGATGAGGCGGTCGCCAAACGCTTTTGGCACACGCAATCCATTGGCTATAGTTTCTTCAGGATTTTCGCAGAGGTCACAAAATCCCTGACCGGCTTCAAATGCTTTTACTACCGGATTGCACCCTACAGTCTGCACAGCCACCATCTTTGTAGGTATGTGCGTGACCCATCCCATTTCGAGCATTTCCTGAAAGGCTTTCCAAATCCCTATTAGTCCTGTACCTCCTCCAGTAGGATAGATGATTATGTCGGGTAGGGACCAGTTCAATTGTTCGGCTATCTCATATCCCATGGTCTTTTTGCCCTCGAGCCTGAAGGGTTCTTTCAGAGTAGTGATATCCCACCACTGCCCATTAGCATTATCACTTGCCATCGCAAGACCTGCATCCCTTATGGTTCCATTGATTTTGGTCACCCTGGCACCCATCACTTCGCAATCCAACTGAAAAACCCGAGGTGTGGCTTCCGGCATATATATAAAGGCTTCACCATCTATAGCCGCAACATATGCTGCCAATGCACTACCGGCATTGCCTGCAGTAGGAATACAAAATGTTTTGATACCCAGTTCCTGAGCTTTTGAGACAGCCATACCTATACCTCTGGCTTTAAATGATCCAGTGGGATTTAATCCTTCTTCCTTCATATACAAAACTGACACACCTGATGCCGCTGCAGTTTTTTTGAGTTCAAGCATGGGAGTCCATCCTTCTCCAAGTGTTACAATATTACTTTCATCTTCTATAGGTAGCAGATCTGCGTATCGCCACATATCAGACCGCTCCTTTCTGATGATCTCTTTTGTGATGCCGGGATGTAGGGAATATTTTGCTATCAGCGGTTGTGTACATTTTTTACAATAACTGTGGACGATGGTTTTGTCATATTTTTCTCCGCACTGATGACATTCAAGATGTGAATAGTAAGACATTTGGAAGTGTTGATAGTAAATGATAAAATAATGCTGATCAAAAAATTAGATTTTCAGCTTCAAAGATAAAAATTATACCCAAAGCCTATTCGCAAATCGTCATTCAAAATTCACAATTTTGATAATCGGGACAATTATAAATTATTATAAATCCCAAACATCTGTAAGTTCTGATAAAAATTAGAAAAAAATCGGGACAAAATGTTATTAAGTTTCGTTATTTAAATATAATTTTAACGTTTTATTAAGGGAATTCACTTAGATATTTTCTTAACATATTTATTATCAATCATTTCAAATACATTTTTATGACCAAGAGACTTTTACTTATGTGTACTTTCCTCATGGCATTTCTGGCTGTGCATGCACAAGTCAGCCAATTGACAGGAAAGGTTAGTGACTCTAAAAGCGGACAACCTATCATAGGGGCAGCTGTTTTTAATGTAAGCTCCAATGCGGGTGATGTTACTGACGAAAACGGAAACTTCAACATTAAAGCTTCCAAAGGAAATGTGATCCAGATCTCGTATCTTGGATACAAAACAGAAACCATCACTTTAGGTGACCAGAAAAATCTGGATATTAACCTGGATACGGATGGTGTATTGCTGGAAGAGGCAGTGATCACAGGAGCTATGGGTATCAAAATGAATACCCGTAATCTATCACACTCAGCAACTCAGGTGGCTGGAGAAAACTTATTTCTTACCGGACGTAATGATGCCTTGTCATCACTCGCAGGAAGGGTTCCTGGTTTGAGCATGACACCTACAAGTGGAATGGCAGGATCTTCTGTAGCCATTCAATTGAGAGGACCGAGTTCTATTGATGGCAATAATCAGCCACTGATCATTGTTGATGGTTTGCCCATCGACAACAGGACTTTCAGCCAGGGGGCTTTGACTACAGATCAGCCCAATCGTACTGCAGACTACACAAACAGGGCAGGAGACCTAAATCCCAATGACATTGAGTCTGTGGTAGTCCTGAAAGGTGCAGAAGCTGCTGCATTGTATGGTATTGATGCATCTTCGGGAGCCATCATCATCACTACAAAAAAAGGTAAAAAGGGATCTTCCAGGATTACTTATGACAATATGATCAAAGTAGATAAACTTTTCAGATTTCCGGAATATTCAACGGATTATCTGAGAGGATTTAACGGTATTGAAGATTTTACTACTGCTAATTATTTTGGTCCAAGAATCACTGAAGGTGCTCAAACATTTGATAATGTTGGAAATTTTTTCAGAAATGGGACATCTCAAACACACAATTTATCTTTTGAAGGAGGTAGTGAAAATATTACCTACAGATTATCATCAGGATTTACAGACCAAAAAGGTATCGTTCCTACTAATGATTTCAGACGATTTAATATCAGGCTTAACACTACTGCTAAAATAAGCAATCGCATCGACGCCACGGGAAGTTTTACTTATACGAATTCTGAAAGTAATTCACCACTTCGTGGATCTAACGGTTATTTTCTTACCCTGATTCAGTGGCCCACAACAGATGATGCTCAGGTCTATCTCAATCCTGATGGTACCAGAAGGAGGATACGGGGTGACTTTGCCGCAGAACCTGAAAACCCATTTTTTAATGTCAACAGATCCACCAACACTTCAAATACAAACAGGAACCAAGGCAATTTTAGTTTGACTTACCGCACTACAGATTGGCTTAGTTTTACAGGAAGAATTGGGATAGACAATTACTCAACAGTCGGAAGCCAGTTTTTGCATCCTGAAACAAATGAAGGAGTAGGAATAGGTGGCAGAATTGAAACTTTTAATGATAACAGTTTACTGCTTAACGGAAATTTTATTGGTACCGTCCGAAAAGAATTTGGTGATCTGAAACTCAGTTTTTCAGCAGGTGCTGCTGTAGACGATAGGAATTTTGAAATTACTTCCCAAAGAGGGGAAAAATTATATATTCCAGATTTCTTAAGTATAAATAATACAGACCCTATTACCCAACGCAATAAGTTGACTATCAGTAATCATCGTTTGATAGGATTGTTAGGCATGCTGGAATTGAATTATAAAAATTACCTTATTTTCAATATCAACGGTCGAAATGACTGGTCATCTACCCTACCACTACAAAATAATAATTTCTTTTCCCCATCAGCGGGAGTATCCTTTATATTCAGTGATTTTGAAATGTTCAAAAACAGTGTTTTATCATTTGGAAAACTTAGAGCGACAGTTGCAAGCGTAGGAAAAGATGCCAGACCTTATCTGGTTAAGTCAAGATTGGTGCCTCAGACCACCACAGGCGGTGGATTCATATACGACTTTTTTGGATCCAACCCCAACTTGACACCTGAAGCTACACGTAGTATTGAAATTGGCGCTGATTTGAAGTTTCTTAAAAACAGAATAGGATTGGACATAGCTTACTTTAATACCACACGTTTTGACCAGATCGTACAGCAAAGACTCAGTTATGGTACCGGTTTTATATTTGGTTTACTTAACGGGGGTACTTTTGATACCAAAGGTATTGAGCTAAGTTTGGATCTCATTCCTTTTAGAAATGAAAAATTTGACTGGGCCATCAATGTGAATTTTGCAACATTCAGGACCACAGTACGAAACCTTCCTGCCGATCAGGCTGAATACTACAATTCTGATACATGGCTATATGGTAATGCCAGAGCAAGTGCCTTTGTCAACAGAGATGATATTGTAAAATACTTCTCTACAGTAAATTTGGCTGGAGCAGAATTGAGAGGTGCAGGTAGTGCCATGTCTATCGGTGGTTATGATTATCTTCGCAACAATAATGGTCAAATTCTAATCAATCCTGTATCTGGTTTGCCTCTTATCAATACAAACTTTTTACCAATTGGTGACAGAACACCGGACTTTACCATGGGTGTAAATAATACTTTAACTTATGGAGCATTTTCTTTAAGTTTTCTATTTGATATTAGGAAAGGAGGTGATGTCTATAATGGAACAGAGCGATTCTTATGGTTATCTGGTTTAAGCAATAAGTTGGAGGATAGAAATATTCCATACACCTTCAATGGTGTTTTGAGAGATGGAAGAGAAAATTCTGACCAGCCTACACCAAATACCATTCAAATTTCACCATTAACTAGGACTGAATTTTATTCAGCGTTTCCAGAGTCTCATTTTGTGGAAAGAGACATCAACTGGATTAGGTTAAGAGACATGACCCTGGCATATCAATTGCCATCTGCAATATTGCAGAAAACAAAAATTGTTAAAGAAGCCAGTATTTATTTTACTGCTACTGAACTGTGGATGCTTACCAATTATACCGGAGCAGACCCCAATGTCAATGGTAACAGTGCAGCCACCAGAGGTGCAGGCTCTGCCGGGTTTGATTTTGGATCACTTTCTCTTCCGAGATCATTTGTTGGGGGCTTGAGAGTGAGGTTTTAATTTTTTAAAAGTTTAAAAATAGAAAAGATATGAGATCAAAAATATTTATTAGTATAATGACAGTCATGCTGCTGATCACTTCAGGATGCACAGACTATCTTGACATCAATGAAGATCCCAGCAATCCGCAGGTTGCAGAGGGATATGTTATTTTGCCTCCGGTATTTGGCCAGATGGTCAGGGCAAGTGCCTGGGATAGCAGATACATAGGCCAATATGTCCAGTATTGGACCTGGTCAGCAGCAGGAAATGTTTGGGATTTGCAAGGATATGCTGCAGGTTCTGATGCCTGTGGAGAATACTGGAGGTCACACTATTGGTCTATCGGTACTAATATCAACCTGATTATAGAAGACGGTATAAAAAATAACAGACCCGACTATATTGGTGCCGCCAAGGCTATCAGAGCCTGGAGCTGGCAGGGCACTACAGATATGCACGGGGAGATGATACTCAAGCAGGCTTGGGAGCCCAATAGGTACGTATTTGACTATGACAGTCAGGAAGAAGTGTACAAGGAAGTGGTAAAATTGTGTAATGAAGCACTTGCTGAATTTGATAAGACGGATTACAACAAATCACTATCCAGAGGTGATTTAATCTATAAAGGTGACATCGACAAATGGAAAAGATTTGTATATGGTATTTTAGCTAGAAATGCCATCAACTTATCCAATAAATCATCTTTTAATGCAGACAAAGTGATTGAATTTGCCGATAAAGCCATGAGCAGCAATGCTGATAATTTTAATGTACCGCACAATGGTACCGGATCGACAGATGCTAACTTTTATGGTCCATTGAGAAATAATATGGGTAGTTGGCGCCAGAGTTCTTATATCATTGGTTTATTGAATGGAACTCTTCCTGACACGATAGTGGACCCGCGAAGAAATATCATGTTTGCAGCATGTCCTGATGGCGTGTTCAGAGGTGTTGCACCTGGAAGTGGGGATCCAAATAATGTAGCCAACAACGTAAGGCGTATTCCAAATTTATGGGGAGCTTTAGGTGTTGTACCTACTACTGGTAAGTGGATTTTTGATAATAAAACTCCGCATACACTTATGTCATATCATGAAATGCAGTTTATCAAAGCGGAGGCGGCCTTCAAAAAAAATGACCTGACCACAGCATACAATGCTTTCAGAAACGGAGTCACTGCATCTTTGGATTTTATTGGTGTAACTGCTGCTGATAAGACAAAATATCTTGCCAGTAAAGCAGTACCACAAAATGCTCAGGCACTTACCTTGAGTCATATTATGATGCAAAAGTACATAGCTCTTTATGCCATGAACTCACTTGAAACCTGGAATGATATGCGCAGATACAATTATAGTACAGATGTATATCAGGGATTTAGCTTCCCTTCAACATTGTTTGCAGACAATAACAGATTACCTGCACAAAGAGTCAGGCCAAGATTCAATTCGGAATATGTATGGAATAGGGATGCACTTGCAAAGATAGGGGCCGACCTGCCTACTTATCATACAAAACCAGTTTGGTTTACTGAAAAATAATTAGCTAATTCTAAAATAGTAATCAGAGGCGGCCCACCCCCCGGCCCGCTTTTAAAAATCAAATAAAAAATAAACAGATGAAAATTTTTAATATTTTGTTTTTTATATCATTCATATGCTTGGGATTTATTTCCTGCAATGAAGAACATGATTTTCTGAGCACCGTTACACCTGTAAGCGGTAGTGCAAAATTGAAAGTCATTCATGCAGCACCTGATACTACAGGTGTAACGCTCAAAATTGATAATAATATTGTATCTGGTGTGAATACCATCTTATCAGCTACGGTAACTAATCCTGCAGTTGTTACTTTCGGTTCGTTTTTTCCTCTGGCAGAGTATTTTACGGTAAGTCCGGGAAATAAAAAACTGAATGTTGGTTTTGCTACACCTGACCCTAAGGTTACAGCAGATTTGTCTGCTGACTTAAATCTGGCAGCAAATAAATTTTATACTGCGTATCTGGTAGGAGTCAAACCCAACTATTCTGTTATCCTTGGTGAAGATGTGCTTCCACCAACGGAAGCCAAAAAAACCTTTGTAAAATTTGTCAATACTGTTTCCAACACACCGGCTACCGGATATGAGTTTTTAGTTAACAATGTCGTGGTGGATACAAAAACGACTATAACCAATGGTCAGGATACGTTTATTCCATTAGATCAGGATGGTACAGGTAGGTTTACCATAGTTGTTCGAGTAAAAGGTACCACAACAGCATTAAGCACACTATCCAATCAAAATTTTGTAAGAGGCCGAGTATACACTGTACTGGCAAGAGGAATCCACGGTTCTACCAGTACGACACAAAGAGTGACTATACAGTCATATACTAATAATTAATTGAAAAGAAGGTAAGTCTTTTGTATTAAAGGTTTGTTTTTAATCAATAAAAAAGCCGGAATCAAATTTTTGACTCCGGCTTTTTTGTATGATCTCGAAAATTTATTAATTCAAATGTTAATTTGCGCTTTTAGATTACTCCCGCCTCGCATATTGGATATGAAATTGAGCATAGCTAACTTCCTGTTTGTGCTGAATAGAAATGCATATCTGAGTTTTAGTCTTTATCTTTTGGTATAAAAAATGATAAAGGTTTTAAGAAAAATCTGTTTTTAATTGCAATTAAGACATCATCCAATTGACTGATTCTTATCCCTCTTGATCTCAAAGCCAAAAACAAAGATAGCGAAAAGCTGACTATAAAATTTATAAAACCAATAAGACCGACACCAAGAATGGACATAAAAATCTGGTAATTTGAAAGGTTAAAATTACTACCAAAAAGCCCAAGCATAAAATTTCCTGCCGCAAATGTGATATGCCTGACATCAAGATTCCAGCCAATAATGTCTCCCACAACAGCCAATGACCCCATAAAAACACCAAACCAGAGATTTGATATTACACCAGCCCAATAATGATCTACAAACTCAGCAATCGCATTTACTTTTTTAGCTCCCAGAATGTCTATCAGCAAGCGATGCTTTTTAATCCTTTCGGGAATTTTTTTTGTTTTTATTTTATTTGCAACAGATCCTGCGATAAGACCAGAGATAAATAAGAATATACCTGCGTAGGCTGCATGAAAAATAAGCGGTGTTTCCAACATATTCAAATCTTGTATCAATTCTTCAAATTTTGTGGCAGCAATATTTTCATTAAACGTAAGATTCCATAAAAAAATCAAAATCAAGGCGATGGGCATTACCATTAGTATATTTCCAACAAATGCAATAAATTGACTTCTCCAAATTTTTGCAACAGTCAAAGTTAATTTAGTGTAATTTGCCGATGTATTCAAATCTTCTTCTAATTGTTTTGCCAATGCTGCAGCAGTCATGGCAGGATGTTTTGTCGCAAGACTAAATTGTAATAAATATATCATGATAAATGCCCCACTGTAATTTAAACTGTAAGTAACAGCCTTCATTAATAAACTTACATCCCACGATGCCATTTTCAATTTAAAGAGACAAGCAAAGCCAACAATGAGACCTCCACCCAGAGCTTTATAAAATAAATTCCAGTATTGTTCTTTACTGGAGGTAATGTAATCTTCCCCCTTTAAAGCAATATTTCTGGTGATCTCTCTGGCATATATTTGTGTTGATTTATTAATAAATTCACCAATTCTTGATTTATTATGGAAGATTTTCAGCAAAGTTTTGTTCAAATCGATCGTCTTGTATAAATTATTAACTGAGTCTCCCGATTCCATAAATTCCAAAATTAGAGCTTTCCTCTCTAATAGTTTTTCCAACTGTATCAATTGCAAATGAACTTTATAATCAATTCCTTTTTCACTGATATTCTCATATGCTTTAGAAATAAATTTTTGGCATTGATTTACAAGTATATTTATTTGTGCTTTTGACTCAGCAATTTTACCTGGAGAATTATTTAGAGTATTAGATTCTGAAATATACTGATTCACTTCCTTTTGTAAGATAAAAAAAGGATTTGAATATTCTGTAAACTCTGTGACCATAGATAGTAGCTTTTTGTCCATTCCTAAAACGGCGATTCGCATGGATATTATTTCTAATGCGTGCAGTAATTGATCATTAATAAAACTTCCTCTTGTCATTGTGAATTGGTCAACCATCTCCAAAACAATAAAAAGTTTTTCTAATTTTTTATTTTCGATATTTATGATCCAGATATCATCGCCGTTTTTATAAAAACATTCCTGTATAAGATATTCCGCACTATTTGTTTCGGAATAGTCAGGAAGTAGCTTTTGACCTGTCCTCTTTATCAACTCTCCTAAAAATGCTTGATCGGCTATCATATCTGCGTCTGTCAGAATAGATGCAAATTCTTTCTTAGAAAAAATTTCAAGTATGCATTCTCTTAAAATAAGTTTATATCCATTATTAGATTCCAAAAATAGTATTAAGGCATCAAAACGCTCTATAAACCTAAATCTTGACTCTCGAAAAAAGTCTATCAAAATTTTAATTTTATCTAACTTTTCAATTTTATCTGAAGTTATATATCTTAAAATTTCTTCTACTTTTTGATTTTCTGATATCATATTTTATTTTTATAGAAGATATTTAAATTATTCACAGTAAGTTCAAAAATGTTTCTACTAAACTATCCATTTGATAACGAATCTTTCAGCAAATAAATTACAATATTTTACGATCTTAATATTTGCACACCTTCAAGCAAGATCTTACCAATATCCCAAATACTGGGCACAATCATAATTATAAGGTTATAAATTTGCAGTTATGGAACACAGGCTAACATTGATTAAGTCCTAAAAATGGAGGTTATTTTGATGTGTAAAAAAAACCGGAAATCTGAAAGCGGTAAGACTATTTGAAACGTTTTATAGCACTAGATTAAAAAAATACAAAAATAAAATCGAATACTTAAAGTAAAGAATCAATGACATCTAACAAAAGTTTTGGAACAAAATGTTGGATCAAATTTATCCGCCTGTTTATTCATAAGTCTTTTTCAACTTAATGATACAAAAAAGCCGGAATCAAATTTTTGACTCCGGCTTTTTTGTTTTTGTTATCGAAATTAAAAAGGTGAAGTTTATATTTTGTATTATCCACATTTGGACTGCATCAATCCACCACAATCAGTTTGTGATGGAAAATTTGGTTATTCACCTGAATGATCATATTGTACATCCCTTTTTGTAACGAAGAAGTATTCAATTCAAAGATCTGCGCATCGTCAGTCATTTTTTCACTCATATCTGAAATGACCCTTTGTCCTGACATGTTAAAAAATTGTACTCTTACAATATCTTCAATGTTTCCTTCGATTTTCAGATGCACTAAGTTGGTGGCCGGATTGGGTGATATCCGGGTTTTGACATCGGTGTCACTTGTAACTTTGATAGCTATCTGATCGCTCAATGTCTCCGTCCCGTCGTAGTCCACTTGTCTGAGCCTGTATATGTGTACCCCTGAAGAAGCAATATCATGGTCTGTGAAGGCATATAGATGAGGTTTATTGATTCCCGGCACTTTTCCTATTGCTTCAAAATCGTCTTTTCCAATGCTTCTCTGAATCTCAAAATAATCATTGTTAAATTCACTGAGTGTCGTCCATTGTAACTGATTAACGTGGCGGCTTTCAACATATTCTCCTGAAAAATCCACCATCTCAGCGGCAAGTGGGGCAGCAGGCCTAAGAAAACTTATTGGTATGTCTATTCCAAGCAGACCTCCTTCATATAAAATTTGCAATTTTAGATTTTGGGTGAACGAAGTATGAGGTATCGTAGGATGAGTAAATTTGGCTACCAATTTATCGTGCGCCACGGCAAAAGCCGTATCTAATTTTCCGAATCTTGCCAAATCAAGTGTCCTGCTGCTATCTGTAACTACTCTACCGATGCTGTCTACCACTCTGAACCCAAAACTTCCGGCATTGGAAGCAGTTAATGTAAATCTTGTAGAGGTGGAACCATCAGATAGCAAGTGCATCAATGGGATAGATTCATCAAAGTTTCGAATTGTATAAAATGGTATTTGAATCTCTTCATTATTGGAATTCAAACCAGCCTCAGAACCCACAAAAGAACTCATAGCAGGTAACACCGTAATTGTTCTTTGACTTGAAGGATTAGTTGTAGAGTTAATGATATTATAAACAGAGTTTACTCCACTACAATTTGCTTCAAATATTCTTACCCAAATGGTCGAATTTAATGGAAGCCCGGTCACGGAGACGGTATTGCCGGTTCCATTATATACTATCTGTTCGCCTGAACCGGAATAATGGCTATTGGGAGTCGGGTCTGAACCGTTATTAGGAAGGGTAAAGCCGTTTAATGTATTTATCTTGACTATTCTACGTGTTCCATTGCCATTTGTCCATTGTATTCTAAATTGCTGTGGACTTACATTTGAAAATGAGATATTGCTGGCCTGTACAGAAGGAGCTACACAACCTCCCGGAGTTGTAAATGCTGTTGATGTAGCATAGGAGGAAACTGAACCATTACAGTCCGTTCTGGCATAAACTCTAAGATAATAGGTAGTGCCGGACTGGAGATTATTTAAACTAAATGAAGTTAGCGCAGTATATCCTTGGGTCATACCATTTCCATAAGTTACTGAAGATGAAGTCCCTATCACCCAATAGTAAGTAACATTGGGTGTTCCGGCAGGAGAACCAGCTGCCCAGCTTAGATTTGCCGATGTAGAACCAGTGACTGTAGCACCTACACCCACAGGTGCTCCCGGTGTGATGCACGATGGACCACCCGGCGTCGTAAATGGTGCCGATGTGGCATAGGAAGAAGATGAGCCATTACAACTCGTATGAGCATATACTCTTAGATAATAGGTCGTTCCAGGTAATAAAGAATTCACACCAACCCACGTCGATGTCGTCGATCCCTGAGCAACCCCACTGCCCCAGGCAACTGATGGCGATGTTCCCACCACCCAATAATAGGTCACAGTAGGTGATCCTGCTGGTGAGCCCGCAAACCAATCTAAACTCGCAGAGGTCGGTCCGGTAGCTGTAGCACTCACACCCACTGGAATACCCGGTGTGATGCACGATGGACCACCCGGCGTCGTAAATGGTGCCGATGTGGCATAGGAAGAAGATGAGCCATTACAACTCGTCTGAGCATATACTCTTAGATAATAGGTCGTTCCAGGTAATAAAGAATTCACACCAACCCACGTCGATGTCGTCGATCCCTGAGCAACCCCGCTACCCCAGGCAACTGATGGCGATGTTCCCACCACCCAGTAATAGGTCACAGTAGGTGATCCGGCTGGTGAGCCTGCAAACCAATCCAAACTTGCAGAGGTCGGTCCGGTAGCTGTAGCACTCACACCCACTGGAGTACCCGGTGTGATGCACGATGGACCACCCGGCGTCGTAAATGGTGCCGATGTGGCATAGGAAGAAGATGAGCCATTACAACTCGTCTGAGCATATACTCTTAGATAATAGGTCGTTCCAGGTAATAAAGAATTCACACCAACCCACGTCGATGTCGTCGATCCCTGAGCAACCCCGCTACCCCAGGCAACTGATGGCGAGGTGCCCACCACCCAGTAATAGGTCACAGTTGGTGATCCTGCTGGTGAGCCCGCAAACCAATCTAAACTCGCAGAGGTCGGTCCGGTAGCTGTAGCACTCACACCCACAGGAGTACCTGGTGTGATGCACGATGGACCACTCGGCGTCGTAAATGGTGCCGATGTGGCATAGGAAGAAGATGAGCCATTACAACTCGTCTGAGCATATACTCTTAGATAATAGGTCGTTCCAGGTAATAAAGAATTCACACCAACCCACGTCGATGTCGTCGATCCCTGAGCAACCCCACTGCCCCAGGCAACTGATGGCGATGTGCCCACCACCCAATAATAGGTCACAGTAGGTGATCCTGCTGGTGAGCCCGCAAACCAATCCAAACTCGCAGAGGTCGGTCCGGTAGCTGTAGCACTCACACCCACTGGAGTACCCGGTGTGATGCACGATGGACCACCCGGCGTCGTAAATGGTGCCGATGTGGCATATGAAGAAGATGAGCCATTACAACTCGTATGTGCATATACTCTTAGATAATAGGTCGTTCCAGGTAATAAAGAATTCACACCAACCCACGTCGATGTCGTCGATCCCTGAGCAACCCCACTGCCCCAGGCAACTGATGGCGATGTTCCCACCACCCAATAATAGGTCACAGTAGGTGATCCTGCTGGTGAGCCTGCAAACCAATCCAAACTCGCAGAGGTGGAACTCAAAGGAGTTGCAGATACATTGATAGGTGCTCCGGGAGTGATACAAGAACTGCCCCCTCCAGGTGTGGTAAAAGGAGCCGATGTAGCATATGATGAGGAAGAGCCATTGCAACTTGTCTGGGCATACACCCTCAAATAATAGGTAGTGCCGGGAGACAAAGCAATCACCCCTAACCATGTGTCAGTAGTCGTACCATATGCGATTCCACTCCCATAGGTTACATCAGGAGAAGTACCTATCACCCAGAAATATGTGATATCAGGCGAACCGGCTGGTGAGCCTGGTGACCAGTCAAGAATTGCTTGATTGGGAGAAAAAGCATTTCCTGTCGGATTTAATGGAGTTCCCGGAGTTATACACATATTGTCTGCTGATTTATTTTCAGCATCAATAGGCACATTTGTATAACCTGGTAAAAATCCTAATAAAAGAATAAATAGTAAAATCAGGTGTATTATGTTTTTCATCGTAGGGATGTTTTTATTTTGCAATTTTTCAATAACTTCCTTAAGAAAGTAGTATTTTTAAAATTACAAATTTTGAAGAATGAGATTTCAGTTGTAAAATTAAACACTAAATCTCACTTTTGTATCCCTGGTTTACTTATATTTTATTTTATAATATATTGATATATAGTTAATTACATTAATATAATAGTATCCTGAGATTAATTTCTTACTGATTTAAAAAACAATTTAAGCAATAAAAAATAAAAAATCATACATTTTGGGAAATGTTTCCAAGTTTTTGAAATAGAAAAAAGGGGTGTATCCCGAAATTGCACTTTAATAAAAATTCCTTTTGTTTTAACCCATCCCTATAGGGAGACAAAAAGAATTTTATAACGATTAAATGAAAAATGGGATACACCCGAAAAAAGAAAAAAGTGCATTTTTTCAGGTGGCACAGTTATTAAAAATCACTTCTCTAAAAAGTCCAGATCTCTGTCATGAGTTTCCGGAATGGAGTAAACCGAAATAAATCCAAGAGTAAATGTCAAAACACCAACAATGGCAGCTGCAATAATCACACCCAAGGATGGTTTGGCTGCCATATAGATGGATGTCATGATGACCACTGTCCCACGCACCATATTGGGGATGGTCGTAGCTGCAGTTGCCCTTAGGTTGGTGCCAAACTGTTCTGCTCCGATGGTAACAAACATAGCCCAGTAACCGATTCCAAATCCCATCCACAAGCAAAGCATATACAATGATGTAGCTGAATCGATTCCTGCAAAAAGATAAATGATACAACCTATCAAAGTAAACAGCATCATATATCCTACTGCTTTTCTTCTGGAATGTAACACATGGCTAAAAAATCCACTTAGAAGGTCACCGGTAGCGAGGCCTACATAGCACCACATGATAGCCAGACCTGGTTTTATAACTTCCTCAATACCCAATGCTTTCCCAAATTCATTGCTGAAAGTGGCCAGAATACCTATTACAAACCACGTAGGCAATCCGATGGCTATACATTTAAGATACAAAAGCAGCCTTTTTTCATTGGAAAAAAAAGCAAAAAAATTTCCTTTAGTAACATGCCCTTCTTGTCTGATATTTTTAAAAAGTCCTGATTCAAATACTCCTATTCGCATCAGTAAAAGGAGCAAACCCATACCACCACCTATAAAATATGCATTTCTCCAATCAAAAAGGTCGGCTGTAAAGTAGGCAACTACAGCACCAAAAAGTCCAACTCCTGCGACCAATGAAGTTCCGATAGCTCTTAGTCTTTTGGGTAAGATTTCAGAAACGAGGGTGATCCCGGCACCCAATTCTCCGGCAAGACCGATACCTGCTATGAAGCGAAGTATTTTATATTGTTCAGGTGTCTGGACCAATCCACATGCAATGTTGGCAAGCGAATATGTAAGTATAGAACCAAATAAGACGGAAAGACGACCTTTTTTATCACCCATGACACCCCAAAGAATACCACCCAACAGCAGACCTGTCATCTGCCAGTTCAGGATACTTGCACCCTGAATGGACAATTGTTCTTCATTTAGCCCCATAGACGTAAGGCTGGGAATACGTACAATACCAAATAACAACAGATCGTAAATATCTACAAAATAACCCAGTGCGGCCACAATGACCGGAATACTGAAAAGGTGCTGAAGGTTTGTTTTTTTTGTCATGTGTTGATGGTCTTGTAATGATCCAACAAATGTAATGGAATTTTTTTCTCATTGGAGTGATCAATACCAAAAAATACCATAACCAGCATTAAAATGTGTTGGGTCAAGTAAGCTTACGCATGAATTGGCGTCGGCTTTAAGCGAAGGTGGTTGCCCTTTTTGTTTTCATGTATAGCTTTGACCTCTGAGATGATAGAAAGAGCAATTTCTTCCGGTGTTTCAGCTCCAATATCAATACCTACCGGACTGTAAAGGGCATGTATTTGGCTATCTGTGAGGGGACAGCCTTCGTCCATAAATTCCTGCAGCATTCTTTCCAGTTTCTTCTTGGGACCTAACATCCCTATATATTTTGGGTTGATGTTGCATAATTCTTTTATGAAAGCTTTATCGTAGTTGTAATTATGAGTCATTAAAACAAAATAGGTGTAATCATCTGCTATGATTTGTTTTATTATTTGATCAGGTTTGGCAACCATCACTTGGCAGGCTGAAGGGAAACGCTCTTTTTTGGCATAGTTTACTCTTCCATCTATCACTACGGCATCCCAACCCAAGATGGACGCCATTTCCGTTACAGGTTTTACATCATTACCGGCACCTGCTATGATCAACTGGATAACTGGTGGCACAAACTCCAGGAAAACACACTTTTTAATGTTGTTCTCTTCAAAATCTACCCAAACACTTTGACTGTTTTCCAATACTTTTTTATAGTGTTTATAAATCGTATTTTCACAATCCTGTGTTACAACATTGCCCGGTAAGCTGCCTGACTCATCTATATATAATTTTGTTCCGGAAGTATTTTGAGATTTTTCATTTTTTGTATAAAAGGTAGCTATGATATTTTTTCTTCTTGTTGTGGTAATGTGCTGTAAGATTTGCAAAGGGTTTGGATTTAACGACTCTATGATGGGTTCAATCAGTATTTTGATGATTCCATTACATCCCAATCCAACACCTATAATAGCATCATCTTCATCCATAGTGTCATAGGTGACCAATGCAGGTTGTTGGCTATTGATGACAAGCAAAGCTTTCTTCATGGCATCGCCTTCCAGACAGCCACCACTTATGGCTCCTGTCAGCAGTCCGTCTTCTGAGATTAGCATCCTTGCGCCGGGTCTGCGATAGGCAGATCCTTCCACACTGATGACAGTAGCCAATGCACATTTTTTGCCCTGAGACTGCCACTTGTCGTAATTTGCTACAATGTCCCTGATCTCCTTCACCTGATGACCATTATGATTATTTTCCTATCCGATTATTTTTTGCTCTTCTGCAAATGGTTGGTTGTAATATCTTTTGCCTGTTGCTTTGTACAATGCATTGGCCAATGCCCCTACGACAGGTGGATTCAGTGGTTCTCCAAGGCCCGTAGGATTGATCTGGTTTTCAACAAAATGTACATCGATGCTCTCGGGAGCTTCATTCATTCTGATCAGGTGATAACTGTTGAAATTGGATTGCTCTGGAACTCCATCTTTTATTGTGATGGCACTATACATGCTGTGTCCTATACCGTCGATGATACCACCTTCACAAAGGTTGGTAGCTGCAAGAGGATTGACCACTATACCACAATCTACGGCCGCAGTGACTTTTTTGATCACAGGTTTTTTGTCTTTCATTTCTATATCGAGCACTTGCGCTACATAAGAATTATGACAGAAATAGGCTGCAATACCTCTGTGTACACCCGGAGTATCTTTTCCCCATTCAGATTTTTCCTTCACCATTTTGAGTACACCTGCATACCGGTCGGCATCATAATCATTATCTTTACCTACTGGGTTGGTTTTTGCTCTTTCCAGCATTTCCAATCTGAAGTCAATCGGATCTTTACCCATACTTTCAGCAAGCTCATCGATAAATGACTGTTCTGCTCCTGCTATAAAGTTGGATCCGGGAGCTCTAAATGCTCCGGTACTGACATTGGAAGGCAATATAAATTCTTCTGCCAGATAATTATCCACTGATCCTGCCGGAAATCTATTGGCTGAAAGTGGACTATCCTGCATACCACCACATTTGACATGAAAAGCAATCAGTTTTTTATTTTCATCAAGTGCCGCCCGATACATAGCATAGTAAGCAGGTCTGTAGATACCACAAGTCATATCATCTTCTCTTGTATATATCAACTTGACTGGTGATTTTAATTTTTGGGATATCACTGCTGCTTCTATCAGAAAATGGCCATACAATCTCCTCCCAAAGCCTCCTCCCATTCGGGTCATCTGTATATCTATTTTTTCAAGAGGCATACCCAATCTCGCAGATACTGATTTTTCCATCACCTCAGGAGTTTGGATAGGTCCTACCAATGCTGCTTTTTCATCAGTGACATGTGCAAAAAAGTTCATAGGCTCTAGGGTATTGTGTGCCAGATATGGGGCTGTATAGCTGCGTTCGAGGATAGTGGCTGCTTTCATAAAAGTGCTTTCCGGATCACCATCTTTTCTGACCGTATTTTTTGATGTGGTTGCAAAAGAACGCATCATTTCTGATTGCCTTTCAGAACTTTCCATACCAGCAGGAGTGACTATCTCTTGAGTATTTCCCCACATGGATTTTTTTTCTTTGCTTGTTTTTATTGGTTCCCACTCCGTTTTGATTTTCTTTTTTGCATTCATCACTTCCCAGGTAGTATTTCCTACTATTACCACCAGATCATTAAAAGTGATGGTGTCCAATCCACCTTTTTCAAAATCATCATTATAAACGTTGATCTTAAACACATCTTTAATACCAGGCATGGACTTTACTTCTATGTCGTCATATGATTTCAATTGGAGTCCAAATGCAGGAGGGTGTACGATCATGGCTATCAACATGCCTTCTTTGTAGTAATCCAAACCAAATAATGGCTGACCGGTGACTATCTTTTTTGCATCGACATTTTTTCTGGATGTACCTATGATTTTAAAATCTTTGATTTCTTTAAGTTTTACTTCTTTTGGTACCGGAATGGTAGCAGCTTCTGATGCCATCTCACCGTAGCCTGCTGATTTTCCACTGGTTTTATGATGCAATACACCAGCTTCTGTGGTGATTTCTGATGTCGGGACATTCCAGGCTTTTGCTGCAGCTTCTTTGAGCATTTGCCTGGCTGTAGCACCAGCCATTCTTAGTGGTTCCCAACTCTGACGTATAGCCTGACTGCCACCAGCTATTTGCCGTTTAAAGATACTGACATCTAAAGGCGCCTGTTCGACGATGACATTTTTCCAGTCTATATCCAATTCTTCAGCCACAATCATCGGCATGGAAGTTTTAACATTTTGGCCAATTTCAGGATTTGGTGACATGATGGTTGTCACACCGTTATTACCAATTTTAAGATATCCGTTGATTTTAAACCATTCGTCCGGCATTTTCAGCAATTCCTCAGTGGATGATTTGCAAGATGCCAACCAACTAAATCCGAGCATCATGCCCCCGCCTGCCATAACTGAACTTTTCATAAAAGTCCTTCTTCCAACGGTTGTTTTGAAGAGTGTCATATCTTATCTAAATTTTAATTTGAAGGATTTGGGCTTAATTATTACATATTTTTGGCTGCTGTTTTGATGGCAGCTTTGATTCTGGTGTATGTACCGCATCGACATAGGTTACCACTAAGTGCAGAGTCTATGTCTTTATCATCGGGATTGGGGTTATCTTTCAGAAAAGCAGCAGCAGTCATGATCTGGCCTGCCTGACAGTAGCCACATTGTGGTACATCGTGTTCTAACCAGGCCTGCTGCACCGGATGACCGGCATCAGCTGAAAGACCTTCGATGGTTGTAATGTCTTTGTCTCCAACAGCACTTATGGGCAAGATACATGACCTCGTAGCTTCACCATCGAGATGCACGGTACAAGCCCCGCACAAAGCTATTCCACAACCATATTTTGTGCCTGTAAGTCTGATGTGATCGCGAAGTACCCAAAGCATGGGAGTAGTGGGGTCGATGTCTAAATTATGTGTTTGACCGTTGATTTTCAATGTGTATGCAGCCATAATGGTAAAATTTTCGGATTGTCAAAAATAATGAACAAATATAAACTATTTTTTTGATTTGGAGAATATTTAAAATGCGAAAGGTGCATTTCATTTTTTCGCACTGTGCCGATTCTTATAGTCGGTTCGTCGTAGCTTTTAGCTACGATGCAATATATTAAGGCATCTTGACTGAATCGCAAAAAATGGGTGATTAAGGAGAAAAAGAAAACACCTCTAATCTCTAATCTTTATGTCGTAATAAGGGCTGTCCTGTAACGAAAATCCCACACCTCACGGGGGCGTAAAGATGGAAATAAGTCGGGCTACGCTGAGGAAGTTTTCTACAAAGGACGAGACGCTCCCGGTATCTGCAGGCGCAAAGGGCGAGTGGCAAATAGTTGACAAAAAAATTGATGATTAATGTGAGGGAAAAGAAACACCCTGCGAAGCATCACTATTTTTATTCCATTTTACAAAGTTAAAATCCTAAAAATCTGGGCGACACAATTTATCTTTTAATTATGACATTTAAACCATCTCTGAATGGAATTATAAAATTATCTACTCTGATATCCCGTTTTACTTTATCATTAAAATCGGACAATGATTTGGTTTTTTTGTCCATCACAATATCCAATACCTTTCCACTCCACAATACGTTGTCAGCTATGATGAGTGCCCCTGAATTACATTTAGGCAAAACCATCTCATAATACTGACTGTAGGATTCTTTATCTGCATCGATAAACACCATATCAAAACTATGATTAAGTTCCTGTATTATTTGTCGGGCATCACCTGTGATGATTTCTATTTTTTGTTCATATTCGGAGCCTTTGATCAATGATCGAGCCAGATCAGCATTTTCAGAATCATATTCGATGGATATCATTTTACCGTTTTCAACCAACCCCTTTGCCAGGCAGATAGCTGAATAACCGGTAAAAGTGCCAATTTCGAGAATTGTTTTTGGTTGTTTCAGAATGCTCAACAGTGTGAGTAAATGACCCTGTAGATGCCCTGAAAGCATGCGAGGTGACAACGTCTTGAGATGTGTCTCCCTTTCTATTCTCAGAAGCAAATCATCGGAGGGTTTGGAATGATTTTCAGCATAAATATAAAGTCTTTCCAGAATATCCTGCATAATCAATGATTCTTAAGATTAAATTTTTTATTTAAAAGCGGATACAAAATCACAGTCATAACGATAATGGCTGCACCAGTATAAAACATAAGGTTTAGCTCTTTATGTTCTTTCAAAATGAAGGCGGCAAGCAAAATACCATACACCGGCTCAAGATTTACTACGAGATTTAAAGCAAATGCACTTAAATGTTTTAATGCTTGTAATGTAAGTACCTGGGCTAAAGTTGTACAAAGTAAAGCAAGCAAAATCAGATATAACCAGTCAGAAAGTGCCGGAGGCATCAGATCCCCTGTCGAAAAGCCTGCTAAATGGATGACACCCAGCAAAATGGTGATCATCATCCATGCACCTGATAATTCGATAAATGAGATAGTATAAGGGTCAGCTTCCTTGATATAAGCCTTGTTTAATGTGGAAAAAACAGCCGCCAGAAAAGCAGAAGCAAGACCTACCCAAACTCCTGCCATATATTGAACATCAATGTTATTGACCACCAGAAGCATCCCCGGAATGACAAGGAAACCCATAAAAAGATTCAATTTATTGAATTTTGTTCTTGCCCAAAATGGCTCGATGACAGATGTAAAAAGTGAAGTTGTACTCATACATATAAGGCAGACAGACGCATTCGCGAGTTTTACAGAACCATAAAAACAAATCCAATGCAGGCCTATGATGATGCCAATGATAATGTAAATCTTAATCTGTTTAGCACTCAGATTTTTTAATTTTTTTCCTAAACTTATCAGGAAAAACAAGCTTATTGAGGTGATGAGTACGCGCCACCATACTATGGATATCGCGGGCAGTTGAATCAGATCTCCAAGTATAGCCGTGAATCCAAAAAGTATGACGGCTA
The DNA here is from genome assembly GCA_016718205.1 of Saprospiraceae bacterium. Lineage (GTDB taxonomy): Bacteria > Bacteroidota > Bacteroidia > Chitinophagales > Saprospiraceae > OLB9. The sequence goes on along the minus strand of JADKEB010000001.1, from coordinate 99,689 downwards.
TATGAATTTTGATATAGGAAGTCCGATGTAACGCATCATTCATGAAAGTGGATTGAATTCTTTGGCGCAAATGTAGTAATTATCAAAAGATATTCATCCGTAATAGGTGACCATACTAAAAACACCCTCAGGAATAGGAATTTATATTGGTAATTGAAAAAAAATGGCTTTGTTAAAGTCTATATATGATAAGTAGAATGTCTGTAAATATTGGCTTTGAGTCAAATTAGTATTCTTTATAATGAGAAATAGAAAAATATTTATTTCTATTAAATTGATAATCAAACGATTCCCTAGGTGCATTTCATTTTTTCGCACTGTGCTCGATTTCTTATCAAGTTTCGTTTGTTCGTCGTAGCTTTTAGCTACGATGCAATATATTAAGGCATCTTGACTAAATCGCAAAAAAAATTGATGATTTTTAATGTGAGGCGAAAAAATGAAATACACCCATAAATCATCTATTATCTCTAATCTTTATGTCCGAGATTAGTATAGGGACGTAGTCCTGTAATCTTTGTAGCAAAAATATCCACACACCATCACGTAGGGGCGTAGCCCTGTGATCTTAAAAGATGTGGTAAATATAAGATGTCAGGGCTACGCCCCTTATGTTTCAGGTGCTAATGTTTTCTACAAAGATGACAGAGCTACGCTCCTGCCCCGATAGGCGGGAGTAATTTATCTGCAGGATCATGTCTCTAAAGCATCGTTTGTTCGTCGTAGCTTTTAGCTACGATGCAATATATTAAGGCATCTTGCCTGAATCGCAAAAAAAAAATTGATGATTTTTAATGTGAGCCGAAAAAATGAAATACACCCGATTCCCTTTAGGCCTGCCTGCCGATTAGGCATGGGCAAGGGTGAAAAACGTTTGATTATCATTAAATATTTGTTTGCGGAGTAGACTCAATATTCATTTTTTGACAAGAACAAAGCCAAAAAATTTAAAAACACACGTCAGTTTTTTCACATTGTGCAGAGAAGGATATCATAAATTGACGTATGTTTGTGGGCAATTACAAAATAAACCTACCATGCCTGATGTCAAACTTTTTTCCGGGACCAATTCCCGATATCTTGCAGATAGAATTTCTGACTATTACGGATATCCTCTGGGTGATATTTCTGTCAAAACATTTGCCGATGGAGAGATGCAGGTAGTCATCAACGAATCAGTAAGAGGAACTTATACATTTTTCATATCATCCACATTTGGTTCTGCGGACAACATCATGGAGTTGCTACTTATGATTGATTCTGCCAAAAGAGCTTCCGCAGGATATATCACCGCTGTGATTCCTTATTTTGGTTATGCCAGGCAGGACAGGAAAGACAAGCCAAGAGTACCCATCTCTGCCAAATTGGTTGCCAACATCCTGCAGGCTTCTGGTGTAAATCGTATCATGACTATGGATCTGCATGCTGAGCAGATACAGGGATTTTTTGACATTCCGGTAGATCACCTGAAAAGCGAAGCGATTTTTATGCCTTTTTTGGCTAAGCAGGATCTCAGCAATGTAACTTTTGCATCGCCCGATGTAGGTGGTGTAAAACGAGCCAGAAGTTATGCCAAATATTTTGAGAGGGATCTGGTAATATGTGACAAAGAACGGAGAGTAGCCAATGAGGTGGCCGGTATCACCGTCATTGGTGATGTGCAAGGCAAAGATGTCATTTTGGTAGATGATATTATTGATACTGCAGGTACTCTATGCAAAGCTGCCGATGCTTTGATGGAGAAAGGAGCAAAAAGTGTAAAAGCCATGTTGACACATCCTGTTTTATCGGGAAATGCGTATGAAAATATCAACAATTCTTCCATTTCTGCCATTATAGTCACGGATAGTATTCCTCTAAAACAAAAATCAGATAAAATTCAGGTACTCTCATGTGCCAAATTATTTGCAAGGGCGATAAGGAATACGCACGAGTATAAATCCATAGCCGCATTGTTTGTTGAAAAAAATGGATAAAAAAAGGTTATTCATAGTTGTTTAATAATCTTTGAAAAAAAATATCTAAAATGGGCACAAATAAATGCCGAAAGTCTTATCTTTGCGGCTCTTTAGAAATAACGACAATATTTTTGATATGACAACCATTGAAATAAAAGGGACAACAAGATCAGAATTTGGTAAAAAAGGCTCCAAATTAGACAGATCTAATGGTTTGGTACCAGCAGTAATGTATGGTGGAGATGATGTAGTTCATTTTACAGTCACTCCGGCATCAGTAAAAAATTTGGTATATACTCCTGATTTTAAAATTGCTGAAATTGATTTGGATGGAAAGCATTACAAAGCCATCTTAAAATCTGCTCAGTTTCATCCGGTATCTGACCAGTTATTACACATAGATTTTTTAAAACTTATCGAAAAGACACCTATAAAAGTGGAAGTTCCTTTACGTTTTAAAGGTAGCTCACCGGGAGTAAAATTAGGAGGTAAACTTATACAGCAAATCCGTAAAATCAAGATCAAAACGACTCCTGAGTTTTTAGTTGATGAACTTAAAGCTGATATCTCAAAACTTGATTTGGGTCAGGCATTAAGAGTAAGAGAAGTTACTGTACCTAAGGGCGTAGAAATTTTAAATAATGCAGCTACCCCGGTAGCACTTATCGAGATTCCAAGAGCACTTAAAGCTGCTGCTGCTGCTGAAGCGAAAGCCGCAGATAAAGGCCCTAAAAAGAAAAAATAACCTTTTTAAGTCTATAAGAAATTGTAAAAAAGGGTTGGTCCGTTAGGGTCAACCCTTTTTTTTATTCTATGTGTATTTGAGCAGATTAGTAAAGTTTCATCCCCACAACCCCTGCATGAACATCTTTGGCAGGCTTAATCCGATAGGGGTAACCGCCCAATTTCTGAAAATCGAAGCGCATGGCTCCTATTAGGGTCCTAAGGGGCAGGCAGGGGTAAGAAAAGCCTACATTCCCACTCTCACGACCATCAATCTTTTATAGGAACAACCCGCCCAAGACTCTTAGTAAGTAATTTAAGTTTCGGAGTAAATTTTGCAAAGACAAATTACAAATTTCGTACTTCATTCTAAACTTGATATATGAAATTATTCTTGTTAGATTGATATTAACATCTTTTTCTTTTGTCTTGACACAAAAGAAACAAAAAGTCAAGGCTTTTCATTTTCTTAACGTCAAAACTTCACAAAATTGCTAAACATAAAAAACTCGCCTTTGGAGTTTATCACCGTTTTGATATTTGAGGAACTTCGTTATTTTGTTCTCGCTTTGTGCATTCGTTTTGGCTCATACAGTTTTCTGTTCTTAACGCAATTTTGCAAAGTTTTGTCTAAAAATGAAAAGGCCAATCATAGGTAGACTTTGGCATAGTATATATGAATGAAAGTACATTAAGTTTACCCTTTAAGAATTATAATCCTTGTAAATGCTATTTAAGACATTGGCTATCAGCACTATAAGTTATTTTATTGAATAATTCTTTAATATGTAATTTATTGTATATGTTTTATTTAAAAACACCGAAACTTTAGTAAGTAGATTAAATCCTTTCCTAAATTTTTTTCTATAGACACTAATCTTTCCCTTTTATTTTTAATAAAAAAAGTGGCCATTTGTTTTTACACACTTATTTTTTTATTTAGATTTATGGGTTGAAGAATAAGAAGTATCTTTGGAGTATGTTCAAACTTTTATCATTTAGCTCCAAGTGGCAAATTTAAACATACTCTTATTCAGTAATTGACTAAAAAGCCATAATATGTTAAAGTATAAAAAACTTGTACTTTGGAGTTATCTGCTCCTGTCATTTTCAAATATAGATGCACAAAAACTGCCGGTCGATTATGTCAGACCCAATTTAGGTTCCTATCATGCACGATGGTTTTTTTATACGCCAGCTTGTGTGCCGTTTGGACTAGCCAAACTTGCTCCACATACTAATGCGTACGGTAGTATCGGGAGTTGGTTGCCATGCGGATATAGTGATAGTCACTCATCCATCGAGGGTTTTGGTCACTTTCATGAGTTTCAGATAGGAGGATTGGTGACCATGCCTACTACTGGAAAAATACAAACCATGCCATCTACGGATGACAAGCCTGATGAAGGATATAGGTCGAGATTTGACAAAAAAGATGAGCACGCAGAAGCAGGTTACTATTCTGTATTGCTCAAAGATACAGGCATCAAGGCAGAGCTCACAGCTACAACAAGAGTTGGATACCACAGATATACTTTTCCAAAATCCGACGACGCGACCATCATTTTTGATATAGGCCACAAGCAGGGTGAAAGCGGAGATGTCATTGATTCATATATCAAATGGGACGGAAAAAATGCTGTAGAGGGATACATTATCACCTATCCGGAATATGCTAAGTTTTGTGATCCCGGGCAGTATGTAAAAATGTACTTTTATGGAAAACTAAGTAAAAATCCTATATCGTCTGGTAGTTTTATTGATAGCATTATTACCTCAGGTCCCAGCATGTCCAAAGGAACACACAATGGATTGTATCTGAAGTTTAAAACCCAAAGCAAAGAAGTCATTGAAATGCAAATGGGTCTGTCATATACCAGCATTGATAATGCAAAAAATAATCTCTTAACTGAAACAAAAGGGCAAACATTCAATACAGTCAGAGCTTCTGCCAAAAATCAATGGAATGAAAAATTGGGAAGAATCAAAGTCACAGGTAAAAATGAAAATGACAAGATAAAATTCTATACCGGATTGTATCATGTGCTACTGGGCAGGGGATTGGCCAATGATGCCAATGGTCAATATGCTCTTCCGGGAGGAAAAACAGGAAAATTACCATTGGACAAAAAAGGTCTTCCTGTAAGAAATCACTACAATACTGATGGTATGTGGGGCGGATGCTGGAATCTCGGCCCGCTATGGGCGCTGGCTTATCCTGATTATTTTTCAGATTATATGCAATCCAATCTGGATTTTTCTGATCACTCCGGCTGGTTGCATGACGGACTAGCGGCAGGAGTATTTACTAATGGTGTACAGACCAATTTTATGGGATTGATGATGGCGTCAATGTATCATAGTGGAATCCGCGATTTTGATATTAAAAAAGGATATGAAGCAGCAAGGAAAACTGAACTGGTCTATGAAGGCAGGAATCTTGGAAACGGAAAGTACGATCTTGAATATTTTATAAAAAGAGGGTATATTCCCAATTACGAATACAAACTTTCTAATGGCTGGGTATTTACATTTGGAGCATCACATACCCTGGAATATAGTTTTACATCTTACGCTGTAGGACAGTTTGCCAAATCATTGGGGAAAACGGATGACTATAAAAAGCTCACCAAGATGGCCGAAGGATACAAACTTTTGTACGACCCGGAAACAAAATTTATGCGTCCGAGAGATACTATAGGGGCATTTATAAAAGACTTTAATGAAATGACAGCCTGGGTCGGTTTTCAGGAAGGAAATGCCTATCAATATACCTGGTATGCGCCGCATGATATCAAAGGCCTGATCGGATTGCTGGGAAAGGATTACTTCAATAAAAGGCTCGAAAATATGTTTACTGAATCGCAGAAATCAGGTTTTGGTGGCGGAAAAGAAATTCACAGTTTTTCAGGAATCGAAAAGATGTACAATCATGGTAATCAACCTTGTCTGTTCAACTCCTGGTTATTTAATTATTCCGGTCAGCCGTGGCAAACACAAAAATGGACCAGGAATATCTGCAATGAATTTTATGGATTGGAAGCCATCGATGGTTATGGGTATGGGCAGGATGAAGACCAGGGACAAATGGGAGCATGGTTTGCACTTACTTCTATGGGGCTTTATGACGTACAGGGGCATGCAGCAGCTAAACCTACTTTCCAGATTGGAAGCCCACTCTTTGACAAGATAGAGATAGACCTGCATCCAAAATATTATGGTAAAACCAAAGTCAGCATCGAAACCATCAATAACAGCCCATCCAATATATATGTACAATCAGCCACTCTTAATGGCAAAACACTTGATAATAGCTGGTTTTACAGAGATGAATTGATGAAAGGTGGAAAGCTTGTTTTAAAGATGGGTGACAAACCCAATAACTCATGGGGAGTGAATATCCCACCACCTTCTATGAGTGATGAAAAAGATTAAGGGTTTTTATACAAAAGTCGTTTAGTTATAATCGTTTTTTAAACATTTACACTTAAAAACTGAATTATGAAACACTGTCAAATAATCTTTTTATTGCCACTGGTGATCTTTCAAGTTGAATGGCCAGCACAATGAATACCACCCTGATCCTGACACCAGCATACATAGTAGACTTGAAGAATGGAAAGATCTGAAATTTGGATTACTCATGCATTGGGGGCCTTACAGTCAGTGGGGCATCGTAGAAAGCTGGAGCATCTGTCCGGAAGATCTGAGCTGGGCCTCAGGTGGGAGAAAACCCGGAATTGCTAAGAATTATTTTGATTATGTAAAAAGGTATGAAGCACTTCAATACACCTTCAATCCCACCAAATTCAACCCTGAAAAATGGGCAGCAGCAGCCAAAGTTGCGGGAATGAAGTATATGGTATTTACGACAAAACACCATGATGGATTTAGTATGTTTGATACCAAACTGACAGACTATAAAATCACAGGGAAGGATACTCCATTTTCAACCCACCCACGCAGCAATGTGACAAAGGAGGTATTTGATGCTTTCAGAAAGGAGAATTTCTGGATTGGTGCTTACTTTTCCAAGCCTGATTGGCATTCTGACTATTATTGGTGGCAAAAATTTCCACCTTCTGACAGAAATTGTAACTATTCAGTAACAAAACATCCTGAACAATGGCAAAAATTTGTTGATTTCACGCATGGTCAAATCAATGAATTGGTCAGTGATTACGGCAAGGTGGATATATTGTGGCTGGATGGCGGTTGGGTAAGGAAGACATCTGATGATGAAGTCAAAAAATATCTGGCTGATGAAACTGAAGGATCCAGGTGGGCGCGCAATCCTCAAAATCAGGATATCAATATGGGTAAGATAGTAAAGGACGCACGTAAAAAACAACCCAAACTCATCGTGGTGGATAGAGCCGTCACAGGTGAGCATCAAAACTATCTGACACCGGAGCAGCATATCCCTGATGATGGGCTGCCATATCCTTGGGAGACCTGTATGACCATGGCCAACAGTTGGAGTTATGTGCCCAATGACAAATATAAACCTACCAACGAAATCATCGAAAAACTGGTGGACATCGTTTCTAAAGGTGGCAATTATCTCCTGAACATCGGCCCGAGTCCCGAAGGTGAATTTGACTCCATCGCATACAGCAGGTTGCAAGAGATCGGAGCGTGGATGAAAACCAATGGTGAGGCTATATATGGCACAAGGACGTATGATACATTTAAAGAAGGAGATGGAATCCGTTTCACAAAATCAAAAGATGGAAAAACAAAATATATTTTCCTTTTTGACTTTCCTGACAAAATGGTCACATTGGCAAAAGTGAGTGCCAATAAAACTTCTAAAATCCAGCTACTCGGAAGCACCGCAAAAATAAAGTGGACTCAAAAAGGACAAAACCTGGATATCAATTTACCTGCTTCGCTGAAAAGTGCTGGAGATCACGTATGGGTGTTGAAAATTGTAGATTAATGGTTAATGGCTACATCATACATTAACTTACTGCGTGTTGGTTGTGCAATTTTTTTGATAAATAGGCAGATGAGATAATTGTATACCTGTTTGGCATTAAAATAAAAGGCTGCCGAAACTTAATCCGGCAGCCTTTTCAATATCATTTAAGTCACCTATTTTTTATTCCATGAAAACCGATCGCTAATTAACACCCTTAGAGAATGATTAAACTATTGGTCCATGGGACTGCTTACTTAATTCTTAAATTCGTGTGTGAATGTTCTGTCTTTTATAGAAACTGTCATACTGTATGATCCTGGAACAAGAGAAGTAATATTAAATCTCTTGTGGATAGTAGCCGTCTCGTACTTATCAGCATAAACAATATTATTGTTAATGTCTGTGATATTGATAAAAGCAGTATTACCACCTGTCATCAGATTGATATCCAAATGATTATCTTTTTTGGTGATAAATGGCTTGTGGATGGTCTCCACGCTTTGTGACATTTTTACTTCCTCTTTGCGGATAGAAAAATGTTGGGTGGCAATTTTCAAATCATCAGTAATTTGTATACTGTACTCACCATCGGGAAGGTTTTTGAAGTTATACTTTCTATCTGAATTTTTGATTTTTAGAGTTTCAGACAAAATAATATTTCCTGATGCTTCTTTGATTTGTACATCTACAGATTTTGATTTCCAATCATTGGATTTAATAATGATCGCTTTGGCATTGGCAAATGCAATCGAATGCACTTCAGTTGCATAAACATTCAGTGTAAGTACTGAAAATAAGAATAAAATTACTTGTGTTTTCATGTTTAGAAATTTTTGATATGTTATAAAATCATTTTGATGGCACAAAGGTAAGGGTATAATCAAAGTCAATTCTACTTGTATATTAGCACATAGTTGTATTATGTTACCTTAGTATGCAAATTAAGGTTAATTTATCGTTAATTTAATACATATGGCATAAGTACCACCAAATTTATATACATAATATGCTTAAATTTGCGCTTAATTTTGGAATAAAATGAAGTCATTTATATCTACTCCTGCCTTAGAAAAAATTCAGCCTACCTTTGGTCAGTCCTTTGCCATGAGAAAATTTGAGGAAATTAATCCCAACATTCAACCATTTTGGCACTTCCACCCTGAACTCGAAATAGTCTATATCAAAAAAGGAAGTGGTAAAAGGCACGTAGGTAACCATATCTCCTATTATAATGGTGGTGATCTTATCATGCTCGGCCCTAACCTACCTCATTATGGTTTTACTGATCGTCTTGCCGGAGATACATCAGAAATAGTGGTGCAAATGAGAGAAGATTTTTTGGGAAAAGACTTCTTTAAGCTTCAGGAAATGCAAAATATTGATATTCTTTTTGAAAGATCTAAGGCGGGACTATCATTTTACGGCAATACTAAAGATGAAGTAGGAAGCAGGCTTAACAGTATGTTTTATATGGATCATTTTGACACATTGATGGAGTATCTCCACATACTGCATATACTTGCGGACTCAAAAGAGTACAACGTTCTCAATGCTACTGGTGTAGCTCTGATAGTACAAGGTCAGGATACTGACAGGATTGACACTATTTATAAATACGTCAGAAAAAATTTTACCGAATCTATCCAACTTGGAGATATTGCAGCATTAGCCAATATGACTGTGCCATCTTTTTGTAGATATTTTAAGCGTATCACTGGCAAAACCTTTACTGAATTTGTCAACGAATTTAGAATCGTTCATGCCTGCAAACTTTTGAGTGAAGAAAGGCATACCGTATCTGAAGTATGTTTTGAGAGTGGTTTTAATAATTTTTCGCACTTCAATCGACAATTTAAAGAAAAAACAGGGAAAAGCCCCAATGCGTATAGAAAAGCAGTAGAAAAAGTGGTTTATGAGGAGCATTATATAGGATGATCTAAAAGTATGTTTCCTTTTTTATTGAGTAAAATACTTCCATCAATTCTCGTCATGTACTTGACCACTCACTCATCTTGCTTAAAATTAAATATCCCCACTTTCACTCCAATATAAAATTTTACCTAAATATCTAAAATGAGATTCGTAGTGAGAGCTTCAAATACAATAAAATCAGCACTTTTAGCGACAAATCATACTGTGTGCAGCTTTCGCTGTAGTCACTTCTATGGTGCGAAGCTAAAAGTGAGCATAGCGACTGATTTTGAAGTATTTGGAGGTCGTAATAGATTATCATTTTAGATTTTTAGGTTTTAAACATACTCATGTTAAGATTATTATTAACTACTTTTGTTTTAAAAAAGGAACTTATGGTACAAACGGAATATAACGTCAAAGAATATTGGTCAGAAGTGGCAAAAAGAATCAAAATAAGAGAAGAGAAGGATAATGTGATAGCAGGTGATGATGAACCATTTTATAGGTATAAAAGGAGAAGATTTCTTGACCTGTTACTTAAAGAAGATTACTATGATAAATATGTTCTCGAAATTGGATGTGGTCCGGGAGGAAATTTAAGTTCTCTTTATTCTATGAGACAAAAAAATTAGTTGGTGCAGATATTTCACAAAATATGATTGACCTTGCTAAAGACAAATTACCCTCCGACATTGAAATCACCAAAACAGATGGCACTAGCTTACCATTCGATGATAATGCATTCAATATTGTTTTTTCGGCTACAGTATTACAACACAATACTGATGACAAAATGTTGGAGGAGCTTGTAAAAGAGATGTGTAGAGTATGTAACCAAAATTTGTATATTTACGAAAGTATCTCTCCCGTCCTGACAGGAGATGTGCTGTGTAAATGGCGGCCACAGTCTTACTATATACAACTAATGGAGAGTTTAGGATTCAAATGGGTATCAACAAACTTTATTAACATCACCGTAAGTTATTACATGGCTGGAGTCATAAGAAAGTTACTTAATCCAAGGGATCGTAAGGAAGGCGAACCGTTAAATAAAATTTCTATTATTTTGCAAAATTTGCTAATTCCAATCACATCAATTTTAGACAAAATTATAAAATCAGAAAAGGACCTGGCACAGCTAAAATTCACTAAGATAAAATAGCCTTTTTCTATCTTTTTAGAATTTATTTAAGTACTTTGCTAAAAGGGAAAAGTACAGTCCCTAAGGGGTTTAAACCCCTTGAAATAACCACCATTTTGCAAAAATTGATTCTATTTTTTTGAATTGAATAAGCAACCTAAATAATTAACTTTTTACCTAAATATCTATAATGAGTTCCGTTATGAAGACCAAAAGTACAATAAAATAAGCATTTTTGACGACAAATCATACTGTGTGCAGCTTTAGCTGTAGCATCGCTACCGCAAGGCGGTACAGGTTATGGTGCATGACTGAACGGTGCTTTAGCAAAATTGAGTGGCAGCTCAATTTAGTGAAGAAACCGCCAGCTAACCTGGCGGCTACTTACCTTCTTTTTTAGGTTTACTAATTTTGGTCTGGAATATGAAATTCATTTTAGATTTTTAGGTTTTAGTAAAAAATTTGGCAATTGTTAGGGAGTATTTTAAAAATTTTCTTGGATGTAAAGCAATGGATTATGGGTATAAAATTTAAATAGTACCCTTAGTTGACATAATTCATGAAGTACATTATGTTTCGGTTTTATCAAAAAGTAGCCTTCACCTGAGCCCTTCCTACATTGACTACGGGTGAGATGCCGGTCTTACGTCCTTCATAGTTGATGGTGAGGTCGATGTTTTTTGCTATTCTTTTGGTGTATACTACATTCCAGAGATAGTTTTTGCCATTTTTGAGGCCTTCGAGCATATCGTACTCAATAGGTGAGTTGGCGATGCCTGTAAAATTGATACTTACATAACTTATGGACATGTCGAGACTAAACTGATTGGCTTTTCTGATAGTATATTCTGATGTTACTTCATGGATATTTGCCTGATCCATGGTGAGGATAGTTTGATTTTTTTTCTGAAAGCTGTACTTTGCCATCACGCGCATATTTTGAGATGGGCGGATACTGACTTCAGGTCTGATGCGGAGGATATCGATTTTGAGATTGCGATCACCAAAAGCTTCTGACTGATATGTCTTAGAAGATTTTTCGATATGAAAAAACAAGTCTGTATTATTTCTGAGATTGAATCTCGTGCGAAGAAACAATTCGTCCAATCCTCTATCCTCCCGTCCGCTTACTTGAATGATGCGGTTTTGATTGTTTCTGTTACCAAGCTGAATATCGTATTTTAAATGTCCTTTATTAAAAAACAAGGTATTGGTATTCAGTGCATTATAAGCGACCAAAGAAGTGTCCCTGATAGAAAAGTCAATATAAGACGTCAAAGGACTCGCGATATTGGCCATTTGTTTTTTGGTGATTCTGAAATTGGATAAAGATGAAAACCTCGAAAAAAACTTATATGTCTTTGACAGTTTTACTCCTTCTTTAAGTGTCTTAAACTTAGACGGATCTATGGTTAAGCTTTGATTCAATTCAAGATTGTTTGTTCTGATAAACTCATTGTTTGCCAGAGATAAACGGATGTAGTTAGACAATGGATTGGTAGGGTCATATCTGAAATCCTGAACATTGCTGAGATTCGGATTTTCGCTTTCGTTGATAAGGAAGTAGTCGCCCTGACCAATCTCAACTTTTCGGAATATATACTCTATTTTTGGCTCTTGACCTGAACTTGTATTGTATGTTGTAGTCGATCTGATACCTTGATTTATGGCAGCAAAAACATAATCCAATCTTCCGAGAATGGTCTTTTTACTCTTATCATTGGGCAATAGCCCCTGGTCCGTAATAGAAAGATCCCTGCCTGTGATACTCCATGATAAGTCTGAAGCCGCCGAAGCCAACCACTTTCCAGCAAGTTCGATTTCCTTTGCATTGGACGCTTTTTGGAGTTGATCTCCTTTAGCAAAATAATCATTTCTGGAACTATAGGCCACTTTAATGGAAAAGTCATTTGAAACGTCACTGGCGATATACCCTTTAATAAGATTGTAAGCGTAGCTTGTCTTTTTGAGCGTATCTGTTTTAAAGCCCTTGATGATATTGGATTCACCATCATATTCAGTACCTATGGTCCAGGACTTATTTTTAAATAGCTTGTAGCTCGCTGTGATATTAGGCCGCTGAAATCTGGTAGCCTGATCCAGGAATGATGATCCTGTATTCAGAAAATTGCTATAAGCACGTGCCGCAAACCTCCCGCTCTGATATCTAAAAGTTCCTTCGTGTTTTGAACCTGAATATAGACTTCCCTTTTCATATCTGTTGTAGCCATATTCGAGTCCCAATCCTGATTTTCCTGTTAGTTGGACAGATGAAGTAAGGAGATTTTCAGCTGCTTTTGAAGTGATCATGCCGATATTCCAGTCACGCGAAAATTCAGGTGGCCTGAATGGATTGAGAGCGTTGAAGTGTTGGTGTAGATATTCATGATTCAGGTTTGCTTTGATATTCCATAAACCGGCACTATCCAATCTTTCTGAATGCGAAAACCTGACATTGCTGGCCAATCCCGTATTGTCATTATTGTCAAGGGAAGAGCGGCGATTGATGTCCAGATTACTGAGTGCCAGTTCTGCAAACAAATCAGTATTTTTTGTTATTTTGTAGGATGCATTGGCTGTAACAAGTTGTTTTTTTTCAGGTGGAATGAGCTGTATCACAGGCAGATAGGTGCCCAAACCTTTGCCCGCATATAGATATACTCTGCCATTTTTATTTTTAGTATTGTCGATCACGTAATCTCCTTTTCCGATCCCCACTTCAGAAAATACTGCAGTATATTTGGCACTATCTAAGTCTTCTGTGAAATACAGGATGAGATTTGCCGGATCAAGTGGATCGGCTTCTCCACGATATAAGATGCGTGTCAAATCATTTTTTTCTTCGGGTGCCACTACTCTCAGACTTTTTCTGACTGATTTGGAAAAGTCATCACCACTGGACTCCAGGATGCGAATATCAATAGAATCCAATTGTTGATCACCGGTCACATTTTTACTGTCTTGTTCTGAATATATTTGAATTCCCGCCTTCCATCTCTCGCCTTTGAATGATGTCTCAGCAGCATATAGAGATCTTAGGTAGTTGATATCAGTATATTCAAAATCTATGATGACCCTGCTATCTCTTGCGATGATTCTCGTTGGCGAAAATGCGATCTCTGCCCTATTGTAGTCTATCACATAGTCATAATCAAATCCTCGGGTCAATAAAATTCCATTAAAAAATACCCTTTCTGTACCTGCGAGCACGATGATAAATCTTTCGCCATTGTTGCCCTGGAGTCTATATGGACCTTGGTTCCCTTCTTTGGTAGGCAGTGTCTGACGGGAAAATTTACCACGAGATATGGCAAAACTACCTTTTGAAAATGCTTCTGTTTTATCACTCATTTTGTAAGTGGTTGCCAAAGTGATACCCTTTAGTTTTTTATAATAATTCATAAAATAGCTCTCAGGTTTTCTCAATTCATAATCGCCGGCGGTGAGTGATGTTTTGTTTTTTGAGACCTGAATAAAAACCTTATCAAACTCCTGCAACTGTTGGGTATTTCCTTGAGCCTGGATGGGTAGATTTTCGTCTGATATAGCTGCCACTACTTTGAGCCCATTGCCAAGATCGCCTACGAGTTGCATGTCAAAATTGGAATTAAGTACTAAGCTCTGGCTATTTCCTATGGATATGCCTCTGGAAAAACTACCTCTGTAATCAAGCCCCTTGGCATCGACCAGTACATTTTTGTCATCTTGTGGCTTGTATTCTATCATTCCGCCTATGGCTCTTTCCTGATATTTCAGCAATGAAGTATCTATCATAAAGAAGTGTTTGCCGATATCAAAAGCAAATGTCCTGTACCTGAAGACCACATTTCGGTTTAGAATGCTATTGCAGATACTGTCAGAAAATATTACGGTAAAATTGTCTATGGTATAATGGGTTATAGTATCCTGGTCCACAGTAACGATCAGACTGTGAGGGAGTATTGTCAGACTATCGATCTTGATTGCACAATCATATGCAGTGATATATTTTGTTTTTAATGGAGAACCTGTATCGACCTGACCTACCATATGCAAACAATACAGCATCAAAAACAATCCCAATAACCAAATTCTGCTAACCATCAACAATAATACGAAAAAACAGCACCAAAAATTATCACTTGGGTTTAATTTATAACATATGTAGCTGAACGATATTCTCTTTTTCCGGCTGTCCCAGTTCCCAAAAACGAAATCAATACTTTTCTGCCCATTATTTATGATTTTTTATTTTGAATAGAATGTCTTTAATTTAGAGTATGTTTAAATTTTTATTGCCTTAAAATCAATGTATTAGGAACCTGGCTTCAAAATAATCGCCTTATTTAGTTCACCTTCCCGCCTATATTATAGTTGGCAGGCAGGCTAAATGCGTTGATTATTTTATCGCCAGAACCATAAATTCTTGATTTACAACTAAGAAAAATTTTAAACATACTCTTATCATTCACAGACTTATAGTATCCATCCCCAATAGTTTTGCTTTTGCACCCAAGCGTTTGTCAAAGGACAAAAAAGATGCATTATTCTGCTGCGCCAGGACCAAAAACAAACAGTCATAGATAGGATGATTGAGTGTAAATGAAATTTTTCTTGCACTGTTCAGAAGTTCTTGATCAGGTATAAATTCATCTACGATAGCGATAAAATCATCAATAAATTTTATCTAAATCATCCATTGGGATATCTCTCATAAAATGATATTTTCTCAGCACATTTAATATTTCCATCTGCATAAAGAAAGGGGCAGCAATATACTGGTTTTCCAATAGATCTGTTCGAATTACCCGATCTTCCATAACTATCGAAATAGCAACATTTGTAGCATCTTCCGTCTCAGCAATGAGATACAATTCTGTATCTATTCCCCACAATCCTTTCAGTTTGGACGTTATACTTTCTAATGCTACATTGTACCTAAGAGCATCTTTTTGGGGTATAGAAAATTCTTTTACTATCGAAATTGTCATAAATTGACCCATATCACTTATTTTATTTTTTTTATTGAGACTTCCTACCAATCAATATATAGTCAAAATTATAAATGTTACCTAAATATCTAAAATGAATTCCGTTGTGATGAAGATCAAAAGTACAACCTGCCCGCTTCGGAGCAGGCGGGTAAAATAAGCATTTTGACGACAAATTATACGTGCAGCTTTGGCTGTAGCATCGCTACCAGGCGGCAGGTGGTGACTGAAGGGCTTTAGCAAATGGTGGCAGCTCAATTTAGTGAAGAAACCCAACCTGGCGGCACTACCTTTCTTTTTTAGGTTTACTAATTTTGTTCTGGAATAGGAAATTCATTTAAGATTTTTAGGTGTTAATTAAGAATTTAATGTGTTTTGAACAAATTTTAGAAATGAATAGTTCGAAGTGATGAATGTATGACAATGGCATCTACCCAGATCCGTAAACATAATGCATTCCTGATATCCTATATTTGTTAAACTTTTCCACAATGGCCTTATTTGCAAAAGGTAGGACATAATTTGACCTTGTTACTAGTGATTTGTTATCCACACCGAGACGCACTAATCTACTGACGTTTATATCTGTGTGATAGATATGTTTATTAGTGAAAAAATCATATCTTATTGGCACTGCCCAATAATCATTAGCAAAGTATGGACTTCCACCTTTGTCAAGATAATCTATGATATGCATATACGATGCACCATCCACAAACTCCAGTACTTCCCTACAAAAAGCCAACTCCACAGGATACATAGCCGCATAATACCTTGCAAGATAAGAAAACAATTCTACTTCTATCCACTCTGTCCTAGGTGTCCAAAACCAATTTTCATCATTTTCGTGCATGATGTAACAATCTAGATCAATACTGTATTTATCCATAAGATAGACCTTTACATGATCAAGCGTACGATCGAGCGCAAGCATCTCTTTTTTGGGAAGTGATAACTCCATGATGAGACCAGTGGATAGGCGTGTAGGCATGTCGAGTGAGATAAGATTAGTTTAATTTTTATAAATTTGTTTTACGTTGATGATTTCTAGAAAGGTATGAAACTTGACAACTATGTAATTATTGGTACTTTAATTTTTATTTTTCTCAAAATACAACCAATAAATATAAGGTATAAAAACCTGCTCAGCATCCTTATTATCTAGAAATTTGCGAACATCATGAGCAAAAATGTATCTTCCCGCATCACCATCATCCACTATTGCAATAAAAACTAAAAAGGGTAAGGGACACCTATCGATAGGTGCCAAACTTACCACTTTCATTTTGTTTTGTGTGGTCGATATGGTATTGTTATTTACTTTTTTAATGGGACATTCTACCATAACTTGAATAGGCAAAATCAAATGGTTTTCAAAATATTGAAACCACTTTACTACTACTGACGACCCTGTCCTGTCGTCCCCCAAGACTTGATCCACTATCGCTTCCATTGCATCATCTTTTGCAAATTTATGCCAAGCATCGAATGGACTGGGTGTGTATGGGATGAAGGTGGATTTGTGAGGCATGAGAAAATTATTATTGATTAGTTGGTTTTTTATGATGAAATTGTCGAAATATTAGACCCATCTGGAAAATAATAACTATCTAATAAATAGATAATTTCAGGAGTAACTCTATTGTTTGACTTTTTACTTTCCTCAAGTATTGCATTGTAAAGTTCTTTTGGAAGTTCATCCAATTAACAAATTTATATAGGTGGTTGTTTAATTTTAAGAGTTTCTGCCCGCAACAATTCAATTGCCTGAATTTTAAGTTCTTCAAATACCTCCTGCTCAATTTCCACAGAATCTCCCAGGTCTTTCACTATCCCAAATCCTACGCTCACACCTTTTCCAAGCCCCACATATTTTGGGATAGTCAGATTGCAAGAAAAATTCATAGAAAATGTTAGGTGAAAAATATTTTTATACTCTATGTGCTTTTCACCTTGGATTTCCTGAAGTTTTACTTTGAGTGGAATAGCCTCATCAGCTCCCATAGCTTCCATAAAGATACGGATGTATTGCCTCTGTCAGCAAGAAAACTCACCCATCTGCTATCCGGGCTAAACGATCCTGCACTACTACTTCCTTTTGTTGTTCTGGTCAATTGAAACGGTTGCTGGCCATTTCTGCTCAACCATATCTCGGTATCGTAGCTATTGTCACTCCAATTGGTACTGGTGACATTATAGATGACGTTTTGTCCATCGGGAGAAATTATAGTCCATCCTGCTTGTTTCAGACTGATCCATTTTTCAAATGGAACAGAAACATTCAACTGAGCAAAGGTCGTGAGTGTGGTGATAAGAAAAAAAACTGGAATACAAATGTTTTTCATAATTTAGGTTTTAGAGTATGTTTAAACTTTTGTCAGCAAATATGGGTCATTTAAAATTAATTTTAACAAAACTTTATACCAAAAATGGCCAAAACTTACTAAATTATTTTGGCTTTGTTCTTGTTAAAATATGAATATTGAATAAAACTTTGATTTTTTGTTACAAATAAAGGAAGTCAGAGCTTGAATTTTAATATTCTTTTGACCTAAAGCATATATTTACAGACATTCTACTTATCATATATAGACTCTAAAAGTATGTTTAAATTTTTATGTTTGAGCGAAAGTGAGGAAATTTAATTTTGGACAAGATGACTGAATGGTCTCGTCTATGACGAGAATTGAGTAAAATACTTTACTCAATAAAGAAGGAACTGCGAGCAGCTGCTCGCAGCGAATACTGAATATAGTCGGAAGTTCAAGCGTAGCTTGACGCGGTTCGGCGAAAAATATAACGCTGGCAAAAATTAAATTTGCCGCTTGGAGCCAAATGATAAAAGTTTAAACATACTCTAACAAAGCCATTATTTTTAACTAAAGTTAATATGTCCAAGCTTGTGTGTATAACATATTGCTTTTTTTAAAATAATAATGTCCTGCTAACCCCCAACCCCCAAAGGGGAGTGCAGTGCTTTGATAAGTACAAGTCGGCGGGTCGTCTCAAGGATAGCTTGACAGGCTCTTTAGAATGATGGTTGAGAAGAGCATAAACATTTTTGTGCAATATGTTATACACACCCCAAGCCTTGATAATTTATAATTTGGTGCCAAAATACAAATTTACACAAAATCTAAAGCATGATGAATGACATAATTCTAAATAGTGCATAAAGGATTGAAGTCAAAGACACAGGCCATCAAAGATATTATCTCATACACTATTTTATATCAATGTCGTATAGTTAAGGCAATATTATGAAGTCCTTACCTTCTAATGGAAGGATTTAGCCTGCCTGCCCAACGGTACGGCGAGGCAGGGATGGGTAAAAACAAGTAAAAATACTTTAACTAAACGACATTGCATTTTATATTTTAAAAATGTAAACTAAACTCTTAAATTTGTCTCCGTTCATATTTTAGATGTATTATTGCAACTTGCTTAAAAAAGAGATAACTGACAAATATGACCATACACGAGACTGCCTTCCTTACATGTGCTTACAGGTCATCTGATCCGGAGCTGAGCGGTGACCACTACGCCTACTTGTACAATAATGCTCGTACTGATGATTGGGTTGACGCTATCACAGCTGAAGTTTCAGACAAAGAGCCATTTCTTCATTGTCTCCGCAACAGATTTTTTTTGGATAAAATCACCGATTTTTTTGGTCAACATCCTGAAGGAGTTTTGGTCAATTGGGGATCCGGGTTCAGTATGTATCCTTTTTTGATAGCTAAAACCGTGCAATGTATCGATATTGATCAGAATGATATTATATCCTACAAATCTGATTTATTGAACGATTGGATCAAGAAAGGAAAAATTCCGAAAAGGAATGTGGAATATATCAAAGCGGATTTCAGGCAAAATGACCTGTCAACATTGATAAAAAGTCTTAAATCCATTATTGATGCGCGGCCTTGCTTTTTTATTCTGGAAGGGGTACTTTATTTTCTGAGCCCGGCAGTAACTGAAATGGTGTTTATAGCCATGAAAGAAATACAAAAAACCGGAGATCTGCTTGGTTGTGTATCTTTTTTACCTGAAGCAGCAGATACAGCTGTCTTAAAAAACCTGAATGCGTTTTTTGACAAAAATAATTTTACTGATGATACTTTTTCTCATCAATTATTACCTCACGAATTCTACACGAAACGAGACGGATATGTGCTGAAAGACCATCAAGACTATTGCTCCCTGTCTCAGGAGTATAAACCTGAAATGGCGATTTATGATCAATTTTCTATTTTGAACGAAAATATGTACATCCTAAAAAGAAAATAATGTCTAAGGCTATCTATATTTGCAGTAGACTGTCAAATCGCAGTTCACTCTTGTTTATAACAGTACAAATGAAAATGAAAAACAAAAACATATGAGAGCATGTATTTTTTCTTCGCTTTTGATTCTTTTCTTTTTCAATAGCTCATTTCAGATTTTATGCGGACAGGAGCCTGCAAAAAAACAAACCATGACCCCGGAGCTTTTGTGGAAGGTACAGAGGGTTTCAGGTACAGGGATATCCAAAGATGGCAAAAATGTAATTTACAGAGTGAGTACTCCTTCTGTTGAAGAAAATAAATTCAGTTCAAAGACATATACTATTCCTGTGACCGGAGGCCAATCATCGGAAATCAATATAGCCAATGCAGCTTTGGTTGATAAAAACATTTCTCCTGATGGCCATTTCAAAGTGACGCACCAGTCTGTAAAAGTGGAGCCGGTACACGGGTATGATTTTCATCCTGACCTTAAAAAGTCCACAGCGCAAATATATACAGCATTGGATTACAGACACTGGGACACATGGAATTATGGCGATTTCAATCATGTGATATATGGACCGGTCGATGCCCCTGACTCTACTTACACAGATATAATGAAAGGGGAGGCATACCACTGCCCGCAAAAACCTTTTGGTGGCGACGAAGACTATATCTGGAGCTCTGACAGTAAAAGTATCATTTACGTCAGCAAAAAACTTTCGGGTACAAAAGCTGCTCAAAGCACCAATACAGACATCTACCAATACAATATCATTACAGGTAAAACAACCAATCTCACAGCTGACAACAAAGGATATGATACGCATCCGTTATACTCGGTCAATGGTGACCTGGCTTATCTGAGCATGAAAACTGACGGCTTTGAAGCTGATAAGAATGATATCAAGGTAATATCTAATGGTATCACCACCAATCTGACAGCTCGATGGGATGAATCAGTCAATAGTTTTATTTGGGCAGCAGATGGTAAGAGTTTGTATTTTATTGCGGCAGTTGACGGTACTTTACAAGTTTTTAATGTCGATTTTCCGGGGATGACCAAAAAACTTCCTGTGGTGACTCAAATAACCAAAGGTGACTGGGATGTAAATAATATCATAGGCCTATCAGGAGACTTGCTGATAATTTCCAGACTGAGTATGAACAGGGCGGCTGAAATATACAGCTTCAATCTAAGCAACAAAATCTGGACTCAACTGAGCGATGTCAATCGGGATATTTATAGCAGTATCGGAACGTGTCGCACAGAAAGAAGGATGGTCAAGACCACAGATAGTAAAAATATGCTCGTGTGGGTGGTGTATCCTCCGGATTTTGACCCAAAGAAAAAGTATCCTGCTTTGTTGTACTGTCAGGGTGGACCGCAATCAGCATTGACACAGTTCTACTCTTACAGATGGAATCTCCACCTGATGGCCAGTCAAGGGTACATCGTAGTAGCACCAAACAGGCGCGGTATGCCGGGCCACGGAGTGAAATGGAATAAACAAATCAGCAAAGATTGGGGCGGACAGAATATCAGAGACCTGTACAGTGCAATAGATCACATGGCTAAGGAACCTTTTGTGGACAAGAACAGATTAGGGGCAGTAGGCGCAAGTTATGGTGGCTATTCTGTATTTTATATGGCCGGAACACACAAAAATAGATTTAAAACTTTTATAGCTCATGACGGTATTTTCAATACGGTAAGTATGTATGGTACGACAGAAGAAATATTTTTTGTCAATTATGATCTCGGAGGACCTTACTGGCAAAAGAAAACTGAAATGAATATGATTAACGAAGTTCCTATTACTTCCGAAATTCCCAATAAGTCCTATACAAAATTTAATCCGATCAATCATGTGCATAAATGGAACACTCCTATATATATCATCCAGGGCGGTAAAGACTACAGGGTATCAGATGGTCAAAGTATGGAAGCCTTTAATGCAGCACAGATCAAAGGCATAAAGAGCAAATTTCTATATCTCCCTGATGAAAACCATTGGGTCATCAAACCCCAAAATAGTATAGTCTGGCAAAGGGAGTTTTTTAAGTGGCTGAAGGAGACGTTGTAGACTAGATGGTCTTTGGCTATTGGCTTTTTGCAGAATACTTTCAAACACCTATACCAATTTTGGTATAAAATAAATAACGATTCTTGTATATGAACAGAGATGAATAAGAGTATGTTTAAATTTTTATTGCTTTATAATCAATATCTTATGAACCTGACTTCAAAATAATCGCCTCGTTTAGTTCACTAAACTTGTTAATTTTTTTATTGTCAGAACCATAACCTATTGATTAGCAGCTAAGAAAATTTTTAAACATACTCTAAAATAAAATCGTTGATCAATGGATCGAAAGCCGGGAAAACTTCTTCATTATCGAACTTGTTCTCTTACTTTCTTCAAAAATAAATTTTAACATAAAAGAATAATGTCGTGTGCTTAAGACCTATGGTGTCAACTTTTCAAAAAAAAGTATGTACCTACGACCAGTTTTGTTATATCGACGATATTTTTCTTTGAGCAAAGACGATGATACTCATATCTATATCCGAAAAACAAAAAACAATGTCTTCATGATATAGACATTGTTTTACAAGTTTTTGATATATGATTTTTGCCCTCTGTTGACGTAAGTTTGTAGCTTGTGCTTTTATCATTGCAAAAACTATTAATAATTAATAAAAACTTAATAGTTACGAGATTTAGTTAAAGCTTCATTAATTTTCAATACTTCGGGCAGCGTTATTTTTTCTTGGGAGTTATACAGATATAACTTTTTAATTTTTTTAACACTTCCAATCAAATTTTTATGAAAACACTATTTTACTCATCCATTCTATTTATCTTAGGCTCGGCTAATGTGCTTGTTGGGCAATATAATTATGATCTATATAAATTTCCTGAGGTCAAGGTAAAAGGCCTAAATCTCAATTTTAACTCTTTGGGAAATTACAATAAATATGAACTAACCAGAGACTACAAATCCCGAAATTTTTCTTACGATTTAGAGAGCAATTACTTTCAGTTTGCAAATACGGACAAAAGACAAAAAACGGACTTTGTTTCTGCTCAGAATAAGTTCAGTTATGCGAAATATGATTTGTTACTCACCGAGAATAAAGTAAGGAGCTTCAATCTGAATCTCAATAAAAATCAGATAAATCGAAATTATTTCCATAATGAGGCTTCTTTTTTAGGATTGAAAGGGAAGTTTTATGAGGTCAATCATAAGCTTGCCGTTAACTACAGCAGTGAAATCAACACATCAAATGCTCAGGCGTCAACTGATCTATCTTTTGGTTTTGGCTTTGGTAGATTGGAGCCTGTTTCTGAAGTTTTTGATGCACAGTTTCTTATGAATGATTTGCTGGAAGCCGGTATTCTCAAAGCTAAATTTTCCGAAAGTGATCTTTATGAGTTGGCGGCATTGATGGCCAATGTTAAAAACCAAAGGGTATTTGACTTCAGAAGAGCCACTATTTATCAGCTAACAGAGCTTACAAATTGGCTAAACTCAAAAGGAATAGAACAAAATATCAAAACATTTACAATACTGAACGATAACTGGACCGGAAATTTTGCGGCCCAAAGGCTAAATGGAAAAAGGCTTTCATTCAGTATTTCTCCATGGGCACAAAAGAACTGGGACAAGCGAAACAATGTAAATTGGGAGTCAGACTTAAATCGAGGTGCAGTAGCTTCTATTGCCTACGTTAATGCAAAAAATAAGAACCTATTTTTTGGAACTGAAACTTCATTCAGGTTGTCTCATGGCATTGACAATGCACATCAGGCAGATAATGTCACTACTTTAACAGGTAGTTATGGGTTGATTTTCAATCCCAACTCACGAACAACCATTAGTGCTTCTCCTACGATTTCTTTGGCTACTCAGACATTTAGTAAACATGCAGCACAACTCTCCTTACCATTAAATTTCAATTATTTTATCAATAACAGGTCTAGAATATCAGGATTTTTGGATCTAAACTGGCTCACTAATGATCGTGTGATATTTGAAAGACCATCAGGTGTCAATGAGTTTAATCCGAATTTCAGAAGTGCAGTATATTCTCCACTGAATTCGATACTACCGTACCAAGGCTCAAGATTTAATGTAAATGCAGGATTAAAATTTACTTACACATTGTTTTAAAAAATGGTTATTTGTTTGTAACAAAAAACTGGTTGAACTCCTTGCTGACATTTCAAGACCGCATGGGTATAAAAAACTGAAAGGTAAAGATGCATATCGTATAAGTGCAGCGAACTATCGCATTATCTACGAAATTTTTGATATTATCCTTTTGGTGGCTGTCATTGACTTGGGACACAGGAAAGACATTTATGAGTAGAGCGACCTAAATTTTAGACCCATTTTTTCCATCACAGAAATTTAAAATGGTTCAAAACAGCTTTACTTCACTCCCATATAGCTACTTTTGGTTTGGATATGTTTTTTTTAGACAGATTACCGTTTTATGCAACATTAGAAAATCTTTCGTTTTTAACTTAAACAGACAATAAAAAATGGAACAACCAGACAGAAAGAAACATTGGGAAAACATCTATCAGACAAAGGACCTGAAAGATGTAAGCTGGTATCAACCGACACCAACAACTTCGCTGGACTTTTTAAAAGAG
Organism: Saprospiraceae bacterium; assembly: GCA_016718205.1. GTDB lineage: Bacteria > Bacteroidota > Bacteroidia > Chitinophagales > Saprospiraceae > OLB9. Next base: position 75,124 of record JADKEB010000001.1, on the reverse strand, counting down.
TTCAATATACCGACAAATGCAAAAATTATTGACATCGGTGGTGGCGACAGTTTTTTAGTTGACCACTTACTTGACTTGGGCTACACAGACATTACCGTTCTTGACATTTCAGCATCTTCGCTTGACAGAGCAAAGCAACGACTTGGTGACCGAGAGACAAAAGTAAAATGGATAGTTGCAGATGCAGCGACTTTCAAACCGATCGAACAATATGACTTTTGGCACGACAGGGCAGCTTTTCACTTCTTGACAGATGACCAAGAAATTACCAACTACATTGACACTATTCAAAATAGTATAAAGCCAACAGGAGTTTTAGTTATAGGGACATTTTCGGAGCAAGGACCAAAAAAATGTAGTGGAATTGAAATCAAACAATATTCGGAAACTACAATGACCGACCGATTGAAAAAAATTTTCGCAAAAGTAAAGTGCATAACAGTTGATCATAAAACACCGAGTGACGCAATACAGAACTTTATCTTTTGCAGTTTCAAGAAATTGGCGACAAGGTAACTTGACGAAATGAGAAAGGCAGTACTATAGCTGGCGCAAGTTTCAGTCTTTTTAAACCTGATAAATGCAACTTGTGCCTTTACTTTAAATCCTCTAAAACCGCACCAAAGTCACTCCTTCGCCACCCTGCTCCGGCTCAGGATGCCAGAATTCTTTGACATCCTTGTATTGGCGCAGTAGTTTTTTGACTTCATTTTTCATCACACCGGTGCCTATGCCATGGATGATTCTGAGTTCGTACGTATTGTTCATCAGTGCTTTGTCCATGAAGTTTTGAAGCATATTCAGTGTATCAGACTTGGTGTATTCGCGTATATCTATTTTTGTGTCCGGTTATTCAACTGTTTTTATATTTAAATCAGTGAATTTAAATATTTACTAAATTTTTTGTAAAAAATCAAAGATAATTCTGAATATGAAGATTGTTTTCTCTTATTTTTTTTTCCCCAAGGGAATAGTTTAAATTCTGAAAGTCTTTCTAATTCAGCTATACTTTTATTAAATCCAAAATTGTAGGCAGTGGAATAAATTTTTACTTTTTGCTGGTCAGAAAGGTTTAAATTGCATGATTTATGATCCATCACTGAATAAAAAACGCAGAGATATGCCACTTGCCATTCTCTTGATTCTAACCTATCAAGCCTAATTTTTCTCAAAGTCTTTATGTCAAACTTAGATTTCAAAGGGTCAAGTGTGATATCAATAGGCAAAATAATTCTATTTTTTAAAATATAGGCTTCAAGATCTTCAACAAATTTGGGCTTCATCTGAAAGATCCCTGTTGAAAGATTATAATAATCTGAACCCTTCTGTATATAAACTACTCGATTTATTTTGGTTTCAAATAAGTCTTTTATTTTTATTTTATAATACCTGAATATTTCCGGTGCAACAATTGAACTAATAATTTTTGGCTCAGCTCTAAAAAAAGTTGAATATTTGCTAATAGTAATATAATGATGGTTTAAAGCTTCAAAGCTGATCTCTAATTCGTCTTCGTAGGGTATTATTTGAAAACTAATAAAAATAAATATTGTAATATTAACATTAAATATTAGGTTTCTCATGGATTGCAATTCTAAACGTAACAAATCTTAATTAGATTATAAGATTGATTAAACGGGGTTCTTTACTTAATTTTAAAAATGACATTTATTCAAATCCCCCCTATAAAGTCCTTCCTATATAAGGGTTCTGACTTTATAAAAGGTTGTTAAATTTGACGATTTAAGTGTTTATGCTGCAAAGAATGTAGAAAACCAACTTAACATAAGACCAAGAAAACGATATGGATATAAATCACTAATAGTAGTATTTATTTTATTCATTCTTTATTAAAGTTACATTTACGGCTTGAATTCAGGTCCAAATAAAATTTTAAACCAATATTTTATAGTTACAAAAGAGAAATGGAATTTGAACTTATCTGCTACAAATAGTGTCATATGATCCTATAATAAACCAAAACACTTTCTTAAAATCTTTTTAATCCAATTACAGGTAAATTTTCTTTGTAAGATAATCCAAACTGTCAATTAAAATTCAACATTCTAAAAATTCAATAACCAATATATTGCGTGATTACAATAACAATATTTTATTTTTATCATTGATAATATCAAAATAAAATTGTTCTGTATTTTTTAAAAGTGTGGGTGAAATGACACCCTTATTTTTGAATAATAGTAATGACCTCTTGTGTATCATTTGCAATAGCCCCGGCAGATCTGTTTTATACTGTAAAAGGTATTTATCTGCCCAAATAATCGTCGTTGTCGGACATTGGTTAACAATTTTGAAAAAATCTTTCAAGTTTTTTGCTTTGGAAAAACCATTCACCCAGATTCTCTCTTCACTCAATTCTTGCATTTCAATGACTTTACAATCAAAATATTTCTTTCCCAAACCCAATGGAACTATTTGTAATATTTCATGTTCAGGTTTTATTCTATTTGGGTTTACAAAAAAAGAGTCTACCATAGCTTCCTTGCTAAAATACTTATACACATCAGAAGATGATCTTACCTTTTGTACTTTTTTACCTGTTCTTTTGTATTCGCTATACACCCATTCCAATGGAGCTACCTTTTCTTCATAAGTGCATCCGACTGTGTAAGATGTACTATTCTTTCCTCTCTCTACTTTGATAGGAAGGGGTTTTTTAGTTTCTTGACAAAGTAGATTACCACAGTATACTATATGGAGCGAAAATAAGATTATTATTGTTTTCATATTTATATCTTTATAAATTTAAAAATAGTTGTTAGTGTTTGTAATAGATTTTTATATATCAATTAAGAGTAAATGTTTTTGTACGCACATGATTTATAGTGTGTGCATTTAAATCAACAACAGAAAAGTCGCACACTAAATTCTGGATAATCCTAAGTCTAATATCAATATTGTGTCCAATAATTTCTTGCTTTCCTGATAGATTACAATATTCATATATTTTGGACTTATTCCACGGGCTCCATGATTCTTCACCTTGATAATCGCAAGTTGTAGGACCTTGTTGTTGAACTTCTATAGTATGAAATAAATGAGCATCATAGGACCCAGTTTTACAGTCCTTATTAAAAATATCTAAATTCCAAACAACTATTCGGTTTTTGTGATTTTTGCAATCCGTTGAATTTAATTCTTATAAGGGTCAGCTACACTTCTGAACTGACAGTAGTAAATATGTAAAATGACAGCTTATCTGCTAGACCACACTGCATCAATGTCTCAGATCATGATATACCACATAATGATATCATTACCAAAACATCTTTTTCATCATCAAAAACAGATTTTTTTATTATCTATTTCTGATCCAAACTTAATAATTCAACGGGTGCAATAATTTAACAACATTCTTCCTTTAATACGCATTAGTCCATTCCTGAACGTTGATAAATTATCTCAAAGATAAAGCAATTATTTAGAAAACAAAATTTTTTTAAGATGAAAAATTGAAATATTTTATTATATATATATATATATTGAATATCAATGATTTGTAAAACGAATAGTTTTAAATAAAAATAATAAATAATAAAAAAGAAGAACTGACATACATTCTCTAAAACCGCACCAAAGTCACTCCTTCGCCACCCTGCTCCGGCTCAGGATGCCAGAATTCTTTGACATCCTTGTATTGGCGCAGTAGTTTTTTGACTTCATTTTTCATCACACCGGTGCCTATGCCATGGATGATTCTGAGTTCGTACGTATTGTTCATCAGCGCTTTGTCCATAAAGTTTTGAAGCATAGGGAGGGCATCCGACTTGGTATATTCGCGTATATCTATTTTTGTGTCCGGTTATTCAACTGTTTTTATATTTAAATCAGTGAATTTAAATATTTACTAAATTTTTTGTAAAAAAACGTAATTATTTAGGTCAAAAGTAAACAACATATTATAGAAAGTAATATATTTGATTTTCAATTTGAATTCCCTTTTGTGATTCAGCTGGAAATATAAATATTGCAGATAATAACAGAATTAATAATCGTTTTTTCATTGTTCCAAATTTATGAATTAACGCAAAATCTATTTGTAATATTACAATACTGTAAAACAACTATTGACACCAGTTTGGTGTTATTGTAAGGAAACCATAATGCCCTGCTCGCTGTCCTTTAAAATCAAACCTTGCATCTCCAGCGAAAAGATGACGGATACAAATTTCGGTGTCAATCAGACTGATTTATTGGGACAATGATAGGGAAAGAAATGGAGAGAGATGGTCTTTAATGCATTATGTAATATCTTTTCAGATTAAGTTTACATCAAATAATCAACGAATATAAAATGTGTCAATAACCGTATTTTGAATCCCAAATATACCATAACCATTTTTAATATTTGTATCAATGTGCAATGGCTCAACAAATGGACTGTTTCCTGTTTTTCTTGTTTCGTCAACTTGCATGGCATATTTGAAAAATGCATCATTTACCGAACTTATTTTCATTACTATGTAATTAAGTTTATTCTTAGATAGCCGAGACGAACCACTAATTTTAAATCGATAGATCTTAGATGGATCATCAACCATAAAAAATTCATTATTATAGAGTTTGATTTCATTTTCATCTATTGGCCTAATTGTCATATTACTAGCATATTCTTTTTCCACTGGTTGTCCAAAATGATTTAAAGTATAATCATTGGGCATAAATATTTTTAATCTCAAGTAGTGCCTGTTTAATGTATTTAGATTTAGTGTTCCTGAGAAAGAATAAATAGGTTGTTTGGCGTTAGAACTGATATTTTTAAGGAGGCTATCTGCTATAGATGATGTTACTAATATTGGTCTTGCTGGTACAATTTCTTCTGATGAAATTTTTCCATATTTTGGATCTGTAATGATCAAGGATAGTTGCTGCCTTGCGTCAGCTATCAAAGGGATTTCAGATTTGTAATTGTAGGTCACCCTATAGGACTGTGGAGTAAAATTAAACAACATGTTGTTACTGCTGATAGCAATACTTGCATCGTTTATAAAGTCATATCTCAGGCTATCACCTGGTGTACGCACTTTCGTATATTGAACATAGCTGGTATCTTTTCCATTTACTTCAATTATACAGTTTATATTAGAACTGAATTGCGGCTTGGGTAAATCCCAATCCTGAGTACACCCAATAATTATAATTATCGTAAAGCTCCAATATAGTTTTTTAAAAATCATATTTAAAAATTCAAAGTAAATGACAATGATGGTATTATTGGAAACTGATTAAATCTATTTATAACAGTTTTCTGATTACTATGTTGAGCATTAAACCCGCTTAAGACCTGATCTTCAAAGCCTACATAAACAAATAAAGCATTTTTCCTGCTGTAGGCATTGTACACAGACATATTGATAATAATTTCATAGGTCTTCTTCTTAATTCTCCTGTTGATACCCAAATCCAATCTGTGATAATAAGGTAATCTATACTTATTGAATCCATCGTAAATATTTATTGAGTTGCCATCAGTATTTTCGTACTTTACTGGAGGTATTTCAAACAAATCATTGGATATACCGATGCCGCTTAAATTAATTCCAAGGTTAATTTGGTCAAAATAAATGGATGGAACAGACGCAATCGGTATATTAGTAGGATTTCCTGAAGCCCACTTCCAATTAACAGAAAAATCCCACTTATCATTAATTTTATAAGCCATCACTATGTCCAGTTCATGAGGTCTGTCAAACTGAAAATTGAATTTTTTTCCTTCGTTGATAGATGAAAATGTACGAAAACTCCTCGAGTAGGTATATGCTAACCATCCCGTGACTCTTCCAGAGTTTTTCTTGATCAGAGTTTCAAGACCATATGTCATGCCTGAGCCGTTTAATTGTAATCGGTTTTTCCAATCCACTCCATTGAGCAAAAAATTAGATCCGGGATTATACCTTAGCATTCCATCCAATTTTCTGTAATAAACATCAACTGACAGAGCATACATTTTGTGCTCCATTGAAGCTCCTAAGGCATAATTTAGTGCTGATGATACAGGAATGCCTTGATTACTACCAATCCATACATCAGTTGGAAGTCCTAATGAGTTATTGGATAATTGAAAGATGTTTTGAGTTGTTCTTGAGAATGATGCATGTATACCTATATTATCTTTGATTTTGTATAATGATATGATACGTGGTTCAAGAGTAAAATTAGAAGGCAGGTATTTGTTGATATTAACATTCAATCCTGCATTAAAGCTAAATTTATTCCAGATGTATTCATTATTGAAATATATTCTGGTATCTAATACTTTATACTGATTGATTATACTATTTGAATCTAAAATTACTTGCTCTTTTATGGATTGTTGGATAGAAGTTTGACCCGGTAAAAAAGTTTGGTCTTTTAACTCGATACCAGAACTCACTTCCCATTTTTGAGATAAGGGATATTTAAAGTCTATTTTTGTGGTATTCTCACGTATCGAATTGCTATATAAAAATTCTTTTTTGAAATCTATAGAATTGACACCTAAGTGACTACTAGAGCCAAGATGGCTTTTATAATTGTATGAATAAAGATTTAGATCATAACTTCCTTTATTCAGGAAGCTTCCATACATGCGGAGTTGATAAATATTATTTCCCCAATTATATCTGGTTGAACTTTGATTATTGGTATTTCCACTATTAAAATTTGAATTTCTCTTCCATATCTCATCTGTGATTAAGCAAAAAAACTGAATAAAGTTACTGTTTCCGAGTTGATAGGTCAATTTTGTGTTAAAATCTGAAAAATGAATCGATGGTTCACCATTTTGATTGCTTTGCAATTTGCTGAATACATCAAATAAATTCCTTCGGTAAAAAACATTGTATCGTAGTCTGTCTTCAAACAAGCTTCCATTGATATTTGCTTTAGAGCTAAGTATTCCTAAGGTAAAAGATCTTTCTGTTTTGCTGGTGTTGCCATTTTTTAACCTCATGTCAATCACCGATGACAGCCGACCTCCATATTTTGCAGGGAAACTTCCTTTGTAGGTGCTTACAGACTGGATTTGATCATTTGGAAAAATGGAGACAAGTCCAAATAAATGAGACGTATTATATATAGGAACTCCCTCGATCAATATCAGGTTTTGATCACTATTGCCTCCTCTTACGTATATATTGGATGTACCCTCTACACCCGATTTTATGCCTGGCGTAAGGGTCAAACTTTTTAAGACATCTGACTCGCCACCCAAAATTATGGTAGATTTGAGCTCGAGTGGAGTAAAATAGATTTTATTGATTTCATATTTGGGCCTCCTACTTATGATTTCTACACCCTCTATTAAATTGTTGTTCGGTATTAATCTGATCAGAGTATTTTTCTTTAATTGTTCATTTGCACTTAACCAAATGCTTTCATATCCGATATGACTAATAAAAATTGCAGCATCTTTACGCATTTCCAGATAAAAGTACCCCACCTCATTGGTATAGGTTCCGTTTTTTGATAATGTATCATACACGACAGCTCCTATAAGGTATTCACCAGTTTTGTCATTGACTACTCTTGCAGAAATTTTTAAAATATCTTGCGCTTCCAACGAAGGGGATATGAATACACTGAATACAATTATGAAAAGCAGAGGAATAAATATTCCTCTACTGAAAAAAAAGTTATTTAACATGGTGTGAAAAGGATAAAAAACCAAGGGTTCAGCTGGTCCAAATTACAATACGAATCCGCATCACGACACACTCTATAAAGACGCCAACTTGTTGAAGGATCATTATATTCTAAGGATAGATCAGTATAAGTTGTCCAACTAATTAAATTTTGCCAAAACCAATTTGAAGTGGCTGTTTTTTTATCCCAGTCAAAGTGATTATGGTCACAATCTTCAGAAATTATATTAACTCCACTGACTCTCATTCCACCAGAACAACGTCCATCTATAGCTGCTGTACACTCTCTATTGCCAGCTCTTAGACCACTATTTTTTAAAAAATCCATATGAACACCAAAAGCAACATTAGGTCCTTTTATCAATTCATAATAAAAATGGGTAGGCTCATTATCCACGCTAGTATTATTTTCTTCTTTATGCTTCACTATATTTGAAGCATTTTGTTGAGGTTTGTATATATTTTTAGTATAAACTAATTTAAAATCCCTTGAAGATAAATTTATATAATCCTTATTAACTATATTAACTTTCATGCCAACTTCATTGTCCTCACTCCATATTTCCAAGGTCTTAAGGACTTCAAAGTTATCATCTTGTTTTAAATCAACTTTTTCTTTATTCTCCTTAACACAAGAAAAAATACCAAGAAGAAAAAAAACTCCAATACAATATACTAATTTTTTCATTTTAAAAATTTTTAAAAGGTTAATAATAAAAATCACCGACCAGTACGATTCGAGTTACTCCACGCTGTGTGCCTTCTGTCCCTGAAGCGTCTATTTTTAATTTCCTCCGCTTATTTTTTGGGTACTGATATGGCAACGAGCTGGTATAATTTCAGAATTGGTATTAGGTAATTGCTGATCTCTCCCACTTATGCTCGTCCAGACACTTTGTGTTTCGGTCATCATACGGTACAGACCGGTGCGATACATAAAATACACCACAGGACAGCGTTTTGATATTATGAAAAATTAACCTTATCTTTGCCTTTGTACTCACACGTACACCTGAGGGTCTGCAGCTCCTGCAGGGGCAAAAATGCAGGCTCTCTTTTTGTTTTCTCTCGCAAGATAATACAAATCTTTGAGCCATACCGGTATCTTTTCAAAAAAAAAATCCGACTTTCCTGTATCTAAATCATTAAATACTACACCTTTGTGTAGTGTATAACTATTCGGTTTTTGTGATTTTTACATCTGTTGAATTTAATATAAAACAGGTCATCTACACTTTTGAGTTGACAATAATTATCATTACGATGATAGTTTGCGGACTATCATGACACAAAATTGGATGTCTCAGAGCATGAACCACTATTAAGCGATATCACGGCCAAAACATCTTTTTAAAATCAAAATATGAATCTTTACTTTCAACTTTGATTTACCCAACTTAAATTTTCAACAGGTGCATTTTTTATCAACGAGCTCCATTTAACGTACAATAGTTAAGTTCTTTATCGCTGATATGTATTGTAAAGATAAAGCATTTGTTTTACATTTCTGAATTTTTACAGTAATATTTGAAATATTTTTATTATATATATATATATTTAATATCAATGATTTGTAAAACGAATAGTTTTAAATAAAAATAATAAATAATAAAAAAGAAGAACTGACATACATTCTCTAAAACCGCACCAAAGTCACCCCTTCACCACCTTGTTCAGGTTCGGGATGCCAGACTTCTTTGACATCCTTGTATTGGCGCAGTAGTTTTTTACTTCGTTTTTCATCACACCGGTACCTATGCCGTGGATGATCTTCAGTTCATAAGTATTGTTCATCAGTGCTTTGTCCATAAAGTTTTGCAGCATATTCAGAGCATCCGACTTTGTATATTCGCGAATGTCAATTTTTGTTTCGGGCAATTCATTTCCCGATTTGGGTAAGTTGATGCTCTTGGTTTTCATTTCTATGGGTTCTTTGGCGGAAACGAGCTCTATGACAGGTACTTTGAGCTTCAGAAATCCCATCTGCACTTCAGCAACACCTTTTTGGATGGACAGCACTTCGCCATTGCTGGAACCATTTCGCATGCGAACAAATGATCCCACTTCAATCTTGTCTTTTGACGCAGTGATCTCTTTGGCAAATACTTCCATCTTCAGCGATTCGAGCTCTTTGAGTGTTTCTTCCTGTTTTTTCTTCAGGGCGATGGATGCCTGCAGTGCTTTTTCTTCATCTTTGGACTGTTTGATTTCTTTGAGGATCTTTTGCATTTCATTGTTCTGATCCATCACTTTTATAGCCGATTGTTCTTTGGCCTGGAGTTTTATTTTTTTGCGTTTGATATCGAGATCAGTATTCATATGTTCATATGACTGTATCAATCTGTCGAGCCGGTCCTGCTTTTCCAGCAAGGAAGATAGCTTGTCTTCATATTCTTTTTTTTCTGACATCAGGTTGATGAGCAGGTCATCTATGGCTTTTTCGTTTTTTCCGGTTTTATGCTGGGCATACTTGACGATACGAGCGTCTAGACCGATTTTTTCTGCTATCTCATATGCAAATGAACTACCCGGCTTGCCTACCTGCATCCTGAACGTAGGTTTGAGATGCAATTTGTCAAATTCCATAGAACCGTTGATGACACCTTTGGTTTTGTATGCATAATATTTCAGATTGGAATAGTGTGTGGTGATAGTAGCAAACACTTTTCTGTGATTCATATCATTGAGTACTGCTTCAGCTATAGCGCCACCAATTTTGGGATCCGTACCTGAACCAAATTCGTCTATCAGTACCAATGAATTTTTGTCTGCATTCTCTGTGACAAACTTCATGTTTTTGAGGTGTGATGAGTATGTGCTCAGGTCATCTTCCAGCGACTGTTGATCTCCGATATCTACAAAGATCTTATCAAAAGTACCAAAATGAGAATTTTCATCTACCGGAATCAGCATACCGGATTGTAGCATCATCTGGAGCAGACCTACGGATTTTAATGCCACAGATTTCCCACCGGCATTGGGTCCGCTCAATACCAGGATACGGTTGCTGCCATGGAGCTCGAGATCAAATGGTATTACCGGAGCACCAGTATTTTCATTTTTAAGGAGCAATACCGGATTGTAAGCCATCTTAAAACAGAATACAGGTTTGGTATCCAGATATGGTTTTCCAGCATTGATGCGGTATGCAAAACGAGCCTTGGCCCTGATAGTGTCCAGTTTGACCAGGATGTGCTGTATCGTCAGGATGCCGTCCGCATAAGGCCGTATAAAAGCACACAATGCTCTGATAATCTTGTATATCTCATGTCGTCTTTCAGCATAGAGATTGTAGATTTCCTGATTGAAATGCATCACTTTTTCAGGCTCAATATAGATTGTTTTGCCTGTGGCAGATTCGTCATGTATGATGCCGTGTATTTTTCGTTTGTGTTCTGCAGCGACCGTGAGCACCCTTCGGCCGTTTCTGATGCTCTCATATGTGTCTACAAGATATCCTTTAGATTTATAGACTTCAACCTCACTATTGAAAATTTTTTCTATTTCTCTTTCTCTGGACTTGATCAGTTTGGAGATGCGCAGCAACTCTTCAGAAGCATTGGGCCGCACTTCGCCTTCTTCATCGAGTACCCTGTCGATTTCTTTTGTCAGGGCTTTGTCTATGACTATACCGGATACTATTCCTGATAAGAGTGGATTCATTTTGACTTTCTCGGCATCAGAGAAGTATTGCACCAATTCCATACCGATGGAGACTATCCTGTAAATGTTTTTTATGCTATCTATTTCAAGAACATAGCCTTCTTTGCGCACCAATTGTACATCTTCCGTGACTGATTCAAAAGAAGATATAGGTAAGGATTCTCCCCGTTGAAGTGCTTTTTTATATTCATCCGTTTCATTGATCAGTTGTGATATGTGCTGTGGATCTGTAAGTATTTCTATCTTCCTGAAGTAATCCACTGCCATACCGGACAGACATTCTGAACAAATGGTATCAATAATTTTAGAATATTCCAGTTTTTCTTTTATATCTTTGGGATAAAGGATCATAATGAATGTAGATATGGAAAATATGTGTACAAAATCATACAACATTGAATATAAATTGTTTAGGATAATGGATGAATATTTTATTAAAATTGAAACAGTTATTGCTTTCATTCTTCAGTTTCAGTTAGATAGCAGATCTATGATTGATATAAAAAAACAAATCTCACAGGTGGTGGGACTAATTCAAAATTCCTAATTTAGAGAAAATTGATCAATTTTCTTATCTTTGCGGCATGTTTCCAAAATATGATGTAATTGTAGTAGGTGCTGGTCATGCAGGCTGCGAAGCTGCTGTAGGTGCTGCCAATATGGGGTCTAAGGTATTGCTCATCACTATGAATATGAATACCATCGCCCAAATGTCATGCAATCCCGCCATGGGTGGTGTTGCCAAAGGTCAGATCGTACGAGAGGTAGATGCGCTTGGCGGGTATTCAGGTATTGTGACGGACTACTCAATGGTACAGTTCAGAATGCTCAATATGTCCAAAGGCCCCGCCATGTGGAGCCCGCGGGCACAGAATGACAGAATGATGTTTGCTGCCAAATGGCGTGAAATGCTGGAAGGACACCCGAATATTGATTTCTGGCAGGAAACAGTTCCCGGCCTCATCATCAAAAATGGTGTCTGCAAAGGTGTCGTTACCAGCCTGGGACTCGAAATAGAATCAGAATCTGTCGTACTGACTAATGGTACCTTTCTCAATGGATTAATACACATCGGTGAGAAACAGTTTGGCGGTGGAAGGGCAGGAGAAAAATCAGCTACCGGTATCACCGAACAACTCATCAGTCTGGGATTTGAATCGGGAAGAATGAAAACAGGTACACCACCACGTATAGATGGCAGGTCACTCGATTACACCAAGATGGAAATCCAACCCGGAGATGAAAAACCCGGTAAATTTTCCTACACTGATACTCCAGTGATTCAAAAACAATTGCCGTGTCATGTGACCTATACCAGTGAAGATGTGCACGAAACCCTGAAAGAAGGATTTGACCGATCACCAATGTTCAATGGTAGAATTCAGGGATTAGGACCGAGGTACTGTCCGTCCATCGAAGATAAAATCAATCGTTTTGCAGATAAAGACAGACATCAGCTTTTCGTAGAGCCCGAAGGCTGGACTACTTGCGAGATTTATGTCAATGGTTTTTCTTCTTCTTTGCCCGAGGATGTACAATACAAAGCACTTAAGAAGGTGCCGGGTTTTGAAAATATGAAGATGTTCAGGCCGGGTTATGCGATCGAGTATGACTATTTCCCGCCGGTACAGCTTAATATGAATCTGGAAACCAAGCTGATAAAAAATCTCTTTTTTGCTGGTCAGATCAATGGCACCACCGGTTATGAAGAAGCAGCATGTCAGGGATTGATGGCAGGAATCAATGCGCACCTGGCCATCAGGGCACAAGAACCTTTTATATTAAAACGATCACAAGCGTATATCGGAGTTCTGATAGATGATCTTGTCAATAAAGGGACCAATGAACCTTATAGGATGTTTACATCAAGAGCAGAATACAGGATTTTACTGAGACAGGACAATGCTGATATCAGGCTGACACCTTTGGCGAGTGAGTTAGGTATGCTGGGAATGGAAGAAAGGTTGGAACGTGTCAATGCCAAAATCGAAAATGCTGCACGGATAGAGCGGTATTTTGACGACACAAGTGTGGAGCCCGATCTGATCAATGGTTTTCTTGAATCCATCTCTTCTGCCCCATTGAAACAAAAAGTGAAAGCAAAATCTGTTCTCACCAGACCAAATATAGACATAGCTGATATCAGGAGTAATCTTCCTTATGTTGATGAATTCTTAGGCCAGTTTGATAATGAGACCATCACCATAGCAGAAGTAGCTATGAAGTACGATGGATATATCAGAAAAGAACAGGAAATGGTAGAAAAAATGGATAGATTGGAGTCGGTCAGACTCGCGGATCGATTGGACTATCATACTTTAAAGTCCTTGTCCATTGAGGCAAGAGAAAAGCTCCAAAAAATAAGACCCAGAACCATAGGACAAGCCAGCAGAATCAGTGGCGTATCGCCTTCTGACATTTCGGTGTTGCTTGTGCACGTCGGAAGGTAATCTTTGATTGAATGATCTAATGGAAAATGAAAGGCGTTTTGGAAATGTCTTTGGTCCTTAGTCTTTGGGCTTTACTATCTATGCCATACGGTTTTTGGTATTTTGGTTCTGAACTAATTGAATTGAACTAAATTGTACTCCATTGCACCGCAGGGAATTAGCTTAAATAATCCCCTCTCTCATCATGTCATGGATATGCACCATACCTTTATACCTGTTTTCTTCCATGACCACAAGTTGAGTGATGCTATGTTTTTTCATCATGGCAAATGCATCTACTGCAAGGTTGTCTATACTGATAGTCTTCGGAAAACCAGACATGATGTCCCCGGCCTGAATGTAGACAAAATCGTCTGTTCGTTCCATCATCCTTCTCAGATCACCATCGGTGATGATACCTTTCAGATTCTCATTATCATCCATGACTGCAGTAGCCCCAAGTCTTTTACCTGAAATTTCTGATATCACTTTTTTGATTGGATCAGTCAGATACACTTTAGGTTTTTCATTTCTTACTATCAAGTCTCTGACTTTCAGGTAAAGTTGTTTGCCTAAGCTGCCACCAGGGTGAAAGCGTGCAAACTGATCTTCCGTAAATCCCTTTAACGACAGCAAAGATACAGCGATGGCATCACCCATTGCCATCTGGAGGATAGTACTGGTCGTAGGTGCCAGATTATTGGGGTCGGCTTCTTTTTCCATAGGTAGATAAATGCATATATCTGATTGCAATGCAAGAAAAGAATTTTCATTACTGACAATAGCTATAAGTTTGTTACCAAAATTTTTTATCAGCGGTACCAAAACCTTTATCTCCGGTGTGTCTCCACTTTTTGAGAGACATATTACGACATCATTTTCTGAAAGCATACCTATATCCCCGTGTATGGCATCAGCTGCGTGCATAAACACCGATTGGGTCCCCGTAGAATTTAATGTAGCTACAATTTTTTGAGCCACCAATGCACTTTTTCCAATTCCTGTGAGAATCACCCTTCCGTTTGAGTTGTAAATCAATTCAATAGCCGCACACATCTCATCATTTACCGAATGACACAAAGAATAAAGCGAATCTGCCTCTATTTTTAAGGAATTGATAATTTTTTCCTTTATGAAAGTATACTGATTTGAATTCAATTTTGTATTTTTGGCATCCGAAAAAAAAGCCTTAAATTTAAGGCAGCCCAAACTTACAAAATTTTTTGTGCTTTCACCTTCTGAGCTGATTTTTATAAGTGATTTACGTGAAGGTGTTATATCATGCCACATTTAAATATGAGATATAATTTATTCATTTTCAAAATATTGTAAATGATTATTTTTATTATAAAAATTCTTATTGTTTTTAACATTGTTTTATAAAAAAATGAATATATTTATGGAATCTTCTCAAACGCAGAAAGCTCTGGTTATTAAATGCAGACTTGCAGACAGAGATTTCGTCCGGAAGCTAAATGATATTGACACTAATGGAGTTGGTAAAAGGTACTAATTTTGTTGATTTTTTTAAAATTTTAATTAAAGTAAGATACATAATAATACTATGGTATTTACAGATCAGGATATAACTACCGCCATCAAAACCTACTTTGGTTTTGAAACATTTAAAGGCGATCAGAAACAAATAGTAAAAAGTGTTCTGGATAAAAAGAACACTTTTGTCATCATGCCGACAGGTGGTGGTAAATCACTGTGTTATCAGCTTCCAGCTATGATGATGGAAGGTACAGCTATCATTATTTCGCCTTTGATAGCGCTGATGAAAAATCAGGTGGATTCTATCCGTGGGTATAGCCAGGAAGATAATATAGCCAGTTTTCTGAATTCATCTCTCAACAAGACCCAGATGAATGAAGTAAAAAACGAAATTGTGACCGGGCGAACAAAAATGCTCTTCATTGCTCCTGAGACACTAACCAAAGATGAAAACATTGAGTTTTTTCAAAAATCCAAAATTTCCTTTGTTGCCGTGGATGAGGCGCACTGTATATCAGAGTGGGGGCATGACTTCCGTCCTGAGTACAGAAGGATCAGGACCATGATCTCTGCCATCGGTGATGACATACCTATCATTGCACTGACAGCCACAGCTACACCAAAAGTCCAGACTGATATAGTAAAGAGTCTCGAAATGGATGATCCGAATATTTTTATATCATCTTTCAACAGAGATAACCTGTACTATGAAATCAGACCAAAAGTAAGTAAAGATCATGCTGTAAAAAGTATTATCCAATTTATCAAAACCAGTAAAGGAAAATCAGGTATCATCTACGTTCAGTCCCGGAAATCTACCGAAGAAATAGCTAAAGTACTCACTGTCAATGGCATCAAAGCTTCAGCATATCATGCCGGACTCGATGCTAAAACCAGAACTCAGGTACAAGACGATTTTCTCATGGAAGAAGTTGAAGTAATCGTGGCTACCATAGCTTTTGGTATGGGTATCGACAAGCCAGATGTACGTTTTGTCATTCACTACGATATTCCCAAGAGTATTGAAAATTACTATCAGGAGACAGGTCGAGGAGGTAGAGACGGACTCAAGGGTGATTGTCTGGCTTTTTATTCTTACAAAGATATCCTCAAGCTTGAAAAATTTCTGAGAGACAAACCGGTAGCAGAGAGAGAATTGAGTGCTCAGCTGATGGATGAAGTGATAGCCTATGCGGAAACCAATACCTGCCGGAGGAAGTTTTTACTCCATTATTTCGGAGAGGAATATGACGACAGCAAGTGCTCTAATAAGTGCGACAATTGCAAGTTTCCAAAAAAGAAGGAAGAAGTCATGAATGAAATGAAACTTGCTCTTAAAGTAGTAGACCAACTCAACGAAAATTATACCATCAAAATTTTGGTTGAATTTGTTACTGGCAAAGCATCCAAAGATATGAAAGATTTCAAGTTTGACAAACTGGAATTATTTGGATCAGGAGCTGCTAAAGATGAATTATTCTGGCATACGATTTTCAGACAAGCAGTGCTAAATGATCTTCTTTATAAAGAAATTGAACAATACGGAATTCTCAAACTGACCGATGCGGGTAAAAAATTTATCAAGCATCCGGAATCCATCATGATACCGCTCAATCGTGATTTCACTGTAAAAGAAGACAGTGACTACGATTACGGAGCGGGACAAGGAGCAGCATTGGACAATGTCCTTGTTGAATTGCTGAAAGACCTTCGAAAATCAGAAGGGCGAAAGCTCAAAGTGCAGCCTTGGGTGATATTTTCCGAGCCATCCCTGCAAGACATGGCAACATATTATCCCATTAGTATGGAAGATATGCAGCAGATATCAGGTGTTAGTCAGGGCAAAGCACAAAAGTTTGGCAAGCCATTCATTGAACTCATCAAAAAGTATGTGGATGAAAACGAAATAGAAAGACCAACCGAGGTGGTCATCAAGCAAGTCGCCAATAAGTCAAGAAATAAAGTGACAATAATCCAGTCCGTTGACAGAAAAATGCCATTTGATGATATTGCTCGCAACGTGGAGATGACTCATGATGAGTTACTTTATGAATTGAATAATATTGTGGATAACGGCACAAAAATTAATATCAACTATTACATAAAAGATAAAGTGGATGAAGAGATCATTGAAGAAATATATGATTACTTCAAATCATCACCTACTGATTCCATTGATGCAGCGATCAGAAAATTGCAGGAAGATGATATTGGAGAGGAAGAAGTATTGTTAACGAGAATAAAATTTATCTCTGAAATAGCTAACTAATGATACAGATAATAATTATAAACGGACCCAACCTAAATCTTTTAGGAAAACGTCAACCGGAAATATATGGACACAAATCTTTCGAAGATTACTTTGTTGAACTGGAAAGGGAATTTCCTGAATTCAATCTTCATTATTACCAATCCAATCACGAGGGTGACTTGATAGATAAAATTCAAGGTGTAGGGTATAGGTATGATGGTATCATACTCAATGCAGCAGGCTTTACGCATACATCTATTGCTATTGCAGATGCCTTGCGGGCGATCACCACGCCAGTAGTTGAAGTACACATCACAAACATCTATGAACGGGAATCCTACAGACATATCAATTACATAAAAGAATCAGCAATACACAGTATAGTAGGGCACGGTTTACCAGGTTACAAAGAAGCAATAGAATATCTTAGAGAACATGTCATCAACAAATGAACCTGACTTGATTGAAGAAATAGCCTTCAAAGAGTTTTATATTGAAAATTTTTCAACTCTGAAGATGTATGTTTTTGCAAAATGCTGTGACAGAGACCTTTCTGAAGATATCGCTCAGGAATCATTTATCAGACTCTGGAACAATAGGGAAAAGGTGCTTCGTGTCAAAGCCCGTTCTTTTTTATTTACTGTTGCGGGTAATTTATTTTTGGATCATGTCAGACACCAAAAGGTAAAAAACACTTTCTGCAATGGGTTTGAAATAAAGAATGAAATATCCGACCCCCAGTACCTCATCGAAATGGATGAGTTTAAAACTAAACTTGAAAATACTATACAAAGTATGCCGGAGACTGCAAGAGAGGTTTTTCTTCTCAATAGAATGGAAAAAATGACTTACAGCCAAATTGCAGAAGCCTTTGGACTTAGCGTAAAAGCTATCGAAAAAAGAATGCAGAAAGCATTGGAAATAATGGCTACCTTGAAGTTGAAGTAAGAGTATGTTTAAATTTTTTTGTTTGAGGGAAAGTGATGAAATTTAATTTTGGAAGAGATGACTGAATGGTCTCGTTTATGACGAGAATTGAGTAAAATACTTTACTCAATAATGAAGGAACTGCGAAAGCCACCCATCCAATCAAATGCTTGCTTGGTTCCTTTCATTAAATCGTGATTTCGTATCACGATTTTGCTTTGCACCATTCAGTCCGGCTCTCAGCGAATACTGAATATAACCGGTCAAGACGATTTTTTTAAAAAAAATGTCTTGATCGGGACAGAAACGTCCCGAAAGCTCAAGCGTAGCTTGACGCGGTACGGCGAAAAATATAACGTTTTCCCAAATTAAATTTGCCACTTGGAGCCAAATGAAAATAAGTACCATAAAAAACCGATTGAATAAACAGGTGGAAAAATTTCTGACAATAATGATGAAAGTGATAAAAATCAAAGAACGAGTGCACTCCCTCCATTTTAAGGGAGGATTGGGGTGGGTAAATTTAGATAAATATTTTAAGAGCTTTCACTATTACCTAAAAATCTAAAATGAATTTCCTATTCCAGACCAAAATTAGTAAACCTAAAAAAGAAAGGTAAGTAGCCGCCAGGTTAGCTGGCGGTTTCTTCACTAAATTGAGCTACCACTCAATTTTGCTAAAGCACCGTTCAGTCATGCACCATAACCTGTACCGCCTTGCGGTAGCGATGCTACAGCTAAAGCTGCACACAGTATGATTTGTCGTCAAAAATGCTTATTTTACCCGCCTGCTCCGAAGCGGGCAGGTTGTACTTTTGGTCTTCATAACGGAACTCATTATAGATATTTAGGTATTAAGTATTAAGGCTCTGTTAATAAATAAATGGTGCAGAACTGGCGAAGTTAATTTGTTCTTTTTCAAGGCGTAATTGAGGCGAATAGCCTTAGCTATTTAACGATCTTACAACGCAGAAAAAGAGCAAAAGAACGAGACAAAATGTATCAGTTATTTTTTAACAGAGCCTAAGCACGTAATTGTAAGGGGTGATATACTATAGATTTTTGTTTTTTAAATAAACAAGATACATCTTATAATTCATATTTCAATTTTATATTTCATTTACAAATATTCAAATTTAAAAGATAGCAGCACATCATGCAAAACTGCACCCTCTATGATTAAAACCTTAAGTCATAGTATTTTCCAAAACTATTGTATTCATAAATTGACTTCAATTATATATTTTCAGCCAGTTTACTGTTCATACATAATTATACTCTAAACAAAGTCAAAATATTCAATCCAGGATGAGCAATATCATTCATTTTTTTTTATAAAATAAAAAACCATTACCTTCGCCACTCGTTTTACAACCAACCAAATAAATAATTAATGTCTTCTCAAATACTTACTCATTTTGCTAAGCGTCATATAGGAATATCCTCAATCGAAAAGGAGGAAATGCTAAAAACTATTGGAGTCGGCACACTTGATCAACTGATCGATGAAACAGTTCCCGCTGGTATACGCATGCAAAAAAAGCTGAATCTTCCCGAAGCACTTCAGGAACACGAATATCTTGCAATGCTCAAAAAAATTGGTTCAAAAAATAAGGTCTTTAAATCATACATTGGCCAGGGATATTATAATACCCTGATTCCTGCTGTCATTCTACGCAATGTATTTGAAAATCCGGGTTGGTACACTCAATATACTCCCTACCAGGCTGAAATTGCGCAAGGCAGACTGGAAGCTCTCCTTAATTTTCAAACTATGATTACCGATCTGACAGCATTACCTATTGCCAATGCGTCCCTGCTGGATGAAGGTACTGCAGCCGCGGAAGCAATGGCAATGTGTGAAGGCATTCACAATAAAAAAAGAAAAACAAATCCCGCAAAAAGATTTTTTGTTGATCAAAAAGTGTACAGACAGACGCTTGATGTGATCATAACGAGAGCTAGACCGCTGCATATCGAAGTAGTCATAGGCGACTGGCAAACATTTGAATTCAGTGATGACTACTTTGGCGTATTGATCCAATATCCAAATAGTGAGGGCAATATCAATGATTATCAATCATTTGCAGCAAGTTGTAATGCAAAGGAAATTCAGGTAATTGTTGCAGCTGACATCATGAGTCTGGCACTATTGACTCCTCCCGGAGAATGGGGCGCTGATGTTGTGGTGGGAAATACACAACGGTTTGGAGTACCAAAGGGTTACGGAGGGCCTCACGCAGCATTTTTTGCTACAAAGGAAGATAATAAAAGACTTATACCTGGCAGAATCATTGGTTTATCGGTCGATATCAATGGTGATCCTGCTCTTAGAATGGCACTTCAGACCAGAGAGCAACACATAAGAAGAGAAAAAGCGACCTCAAATATTTGTACGGCCCAGGCATTGCTGTCCATAATGGCAAGTATGTACGCAGTTTATCATGGCCCGGATGGGATCAAAGAGATAGCAAGCGGCATTCATAAACTTACCGCCATATTGGCAGGAAACCTGAAGTCAATGAATGTTGAAGTGATCAATGACAATTTTTTTGATACGATCACCATCAAGACTGATGCTGACTTAGTTGGTAAGATTAAATCGGTCAGCGAATCCGAGGGTATCAACTTTTTTTACCCTGGTAATGATAAAGTTTCCATTTCTCTGGACGAATCAGTAAACCTGGAAGATGTAAAAGATATATGCAAAATTTTTGCATCTGTTTTTAAAGCTGCTAATTCCTTTGATGGTACTGAAAAAAATCATGCTTTCGGACCAATGGCACGGAAGAGTGACATCCTGACTCATCCAGTATTTTCTATGTATCATACAGAAAGTAAGATGATGAGATATATCAAAAGTCTTGAAAACAAGGACCTCTCTCTCGTCCATTCAATGATTTCATTAGGCTCATGCACCATGAAACTCAATGCAGCGACTGAGATGATACCTGTTTCCTGGCCTGAATTTTCATCTATTCATCCTTTTGCGCCGGAGGATCAAACACTGGGATATCAACAGATTTTTACCGAGCTGGAAGCTTATCTTGCTGAGATAACAGGCTTTGATGCATGTTCTCTTCAACCCAATTCCGGAGCTCAGGGAGAATATGCCGGTTTACTGACTATCAGGGCCTATCATCAGGACCGCAATGAACTCAGCAGAAATATAGCACTCATACCATCATCAGCTCATGGCACCAATCCGGCATCGGCTGTAATGTGTGGAATGGAAGTGGTAGTAATAGGCTGTGATGAAAAAGGCAACGTAGATATGGACGATCTTCGTTTGAAAGCGGAACAACACTCAAATAATTTGAGCTGTTTAATGATCACCTATCCGAGTACCCATGGAGTGTTTGAAACTTCGATCAAAGAGATATGTGACCTGATCCACCACCATGGAGGACTTGTTTATATGGACGGAGCCAACATGAATGCTCAAGTAGGGCTTACCAGTCCAGGCATCATCGGTGCTGACGTTTGTCACCTCAATCTTCACAAAACATTTGCCATACCACACGGTGGCGGCGGACCTGGTATGGGCCCGATATGTGTCAATAAAAAACTTGCTCCATTCCTCCCTGGTCATACCATCATTCATACCGGCGGCAGCAAAGCTATTCCCGCAGTGTCTTCAGCACCATGGGGTAGCGCAAGTATACTGCTTATATCTTACGGATATATCAGGATGCTTGGAGCAGAAGGAGTGACTAATGCTACGAAATACGCCATTCTCAATGCCAACTATATCAAATCACGTCTCGATGGTGCATATCACATACTTTATTCCGGGGAGAATGGCAGGGCAGCACATGAGATGATTGTTGATCTCAGGCAGTTTAAGGATGTTGGTATCAGTGCGGAGGATATTGCAAAACGGTTGATGGATTATGGATTTCATGCACCTACATTGTCGTTTCCGGTTGCGGGAACTATCATGATAGAGCCTACAGAAAGTGAAGACAAAGGAGAGTTGGACAGATTCTGTGACGCCTTGCTTGAGATCAGAAAGGAAATTGATCAGGTTGCTTTAGGAGAAATGGACGCCACTTCCAATGTTTTAACAAATGCCCCGCACACTTCCGCGATGGTGTGCAAGGATGAGTGGAATTTTACTTACAGCAGAGAAAAGGCGGCATTTCCATTGCCTTATCTTAGGCATGGCAATAAGTTTTGGCCTTCCGTAGCAAGGGTGGATGGTGCCTTTGGTGATAGAAACCTTGTATGTATTTGCCCGCCTTTAGAAAGCTATATGAATCACTAAAGACTAAAGATGAAAATTGAAAATAATAGAGTAAAAATTTTAAAAATAATCTTTGTGAAATAAAAAATAAACTTACCTTTGCGTCGCTTTTGAAGAAAGGCACTCTGACGTAGATCTGGTAGCTCAGTTGGTAGAGCAATACACTTTTAATGTATGGGCCCTGGGTTCAAGTCCCAGCCAGATCACGAAACACGACGCCAAATAGAAGTAAAATTCTGTTTGGCGTTTGTTTTTCAAGGAGTTATGAAACTACAGTCCCCTAAAATGCCTTGAATAATACATGAAATTTCTGCGACATTTGAGCGACAACTACTAAAAACGCTTTTGATCTTTGCGACATACATGCGACACGACATTTTTGCAAAATAGCTGTCTCAGATGTTCAATTTGCTTGATGTTAATACGATTATATATTTTTTGCTGCATTGGTGCAACATGAATTTTTTAATTAACGTTTTAAAACCATGCAAGTAAAATGAAAAAATTTGATTTATTAAAAGTAAGTTTTATTGTCCGGTCGGACAAAAAGCAATCCGGAGTATCCCCTGTATTGATGATGCTATCTATTGATGGCAGGCGAGCATATATTAGTACCGGACATAAAGTTCAGGTATCAGATTGGGACTCCAGCAATGGAAAGTTTATTGGAGGATCTGCCAAGATTCGGACATTGAATGAATTTCTGGACAGAATGAGAATGGATGTAATCAGGATATACAATGAAATGAATTCCAGGCTCGAAGATATTACCGTAGATGAATTAAGAAAAGCTCTTAAGGGTGAGAATGAAAGAAGGAGCAAAACTTTGGTTGAAGTTTGTAAAATCTACAATTCAAGTTTTGAAAAATTGGTTGGGATTGAGATTGGTGAAATCACTTTTAAGCGTTATGCTACTTTTGCTAAGAAAGTTGAAGATTTTATGAAGTTGAAGATGGGGATAAAAGATATTCCACTTGAAAATATCAAATATTCTTTCGGCCTGGAATATGACCACTATTTGAAATCAGAAGTAAAGCTGCACCAAAATACATTAGTAAAGTACATTCAGTATCTTAACAGAGTTCTGGATTATGCAGTTAAATACGAATGGTTAGATAAAAATGTTTTGTTTGGTTACAAGTGTCCGGTCAAAGAAACCAAACGTGAATACCTTACTGCTGATGAGCTGCAAAGAATCGTGGACAAAGAGATCAAGGTGATCAGACTTCAGGAAGTCCGGGATTGTTTCGTTTTCTGCTGTTATACCGGGTATGCATATAAAGATGCTGCCAATCTTACTCCGGATCATATTGGTACCGGCATCAATGGCAGTAAATGGATTTATACTTCCAGGCAAAAAAATGACAACGTGTCCAATGTGCCCCTGCTCGATCAGGCGATGGAGATTATAGAAAAGTATGCTGATCATCCGGATTGTGTGTCTAAAAACAAATTGTTGCCCATGAAAAGCAATCAGAAGCTCAATGCATATCTGAAGGAACTGGCGGATATCTGTGAGATAACCAAACCCATGACCATGCACATCGCCCGGCATACATTTGCCACAACTGTGTTGCTTTCTAATGGGGTAAGTATGGAAGCTACCAGCAAAATGCTGGGCCATAGTAGTCTTAAGACCACCCAGATTTATGGTAAAATATTGGAAACGAGGGTCGGGTCTGAGATGGAAATGCTAAAAGCTAAATTATCTACAGGTAAAAAAAGTGATCAAAAGCGAGAAGCTAAATAAGTTAAAGCATGAAAGCCCACTTCAAAAGTGGGCTTTTATGTTAACCGCGATTACTTTTTGAAAAATTCTTATATTTTTTTATGTTAATAAAATGCAAATTTGCGTTATTAGAAAAATGAATGCAAAAGAAAGTCTGAAAAACATAAATCCCCCACATTTTGTATGCTACATGAAAAGCTACTTTCCATTCTTAAAGAATTTGAAGATGCTTGTATTGAGACCCCACATACAGAATGTTTCGCTCTGCCTTTAATTCAGTTAAGGCGAGACATCTTTAATGAATTGTCTGATTCCATTTTAAAAATTGAAAATGACTTTGTATTCAATGGACCTGAAGATGAGATTTTATACTATAAATTAACCAAGCCCAAATTTTATAAGTATGGTGTCTTTTATAAAACCATTTACAAAATCGTATCCAGATATCCGGTTGGTCTGAAGAAGGGAAGTAAAAAATATTATTTTGATTGCCTGAAGGATGTCAAAGATACTTTTGACAGACAGGTGGACATGTTTGAGTACTATCGTGCAGGATATGATAATAATGATCATGTGATTTTTAGAAAAAATTTTGAGGAAAGGAATATCTTTGCAGTTCTCCAAGGCACCCAAATGATTGAAGATTTTTTACATAACGCCACTGATCCCAGAACTTTTGAAGAAAAGCTGAAGGATTATCCGAAGTTTAAGTGGACCGGCACTAAAATACAGGCTGTGATATTGGTCAATCTTATGGTAAAGGGTAATTTGATCAATAATGGAAATGTTACCATCGCCGACCTCATGGAACATTTTCAGGCTACCTATGATATTGATCTTAAGGATTATTATAAAAAGTATAGTGATAACATTGGTAGCGACGATCCTTTTAAGTTTCTGGACTTTATGAAAACTATTATAGAGAGTGATATTGAAAAGAATCTTGAAAAACCTTAATGTAATATTTTCGATAGTACTTCTGCTTCCGGTATTCCAGTATAGCTGCTGAACTCCTTAATGGTGACAAATTGATGATCATCCTTGCCGTAATACTTCTTAATTTTAAGTAATAGGTGCCAGGAAGATTTATAGTTCTTCCCGGTGATGCTACTAATCTCTTTGGGATATATTATCAATCTTGACATTTTACACTTATTCCTATTCTATTTAACATAATGTGTGATACTCTCCCCATACATTACCCATACCTTTGCTAAGGAGTATCGATAGGGAACGGGGCAAAATTTAAAGGGTGGTAAGTGGACGGTAAAACTGCAATACAAATATAACATCAAAGTGGGAAAATAAATTCAATTATGGGTTTTATGATAGTATAAAACGGTAATTAATGGCAGTTTATTCCATATAGGAATGCTTTATATTGACTTTGTGGGAAATGTGATACTACCTTTGGGTATTATTTAACATTTAAAATCAAGTCGTATGGCTAGACAGAAGAGTTTTTTGAAAATTGAGGGAACGCTTGATGAACTCACATTTTACAAATCAGATGGAAATTATCTGGTTAAAACCAAGGGAGGAATTTCCGGGGATCGCATCGCGAATGATCCGGCATTCCAAAGGACCAGAGAGAATGGCTCCGAATTTGGTATGTCGGCATCTGCCGGCAAGCAGTTGAGAACTGCATTTCGTAATCTCATGATGACAGCCAGTGATAAGCTGGTGACTTCCCGATTGACAAAGGTGATGACAGATGTCAAAAATCTGGATGCTGCCAATGCCCGTGGGGAAAGGCATGTACATGAAGGTTTTGACCTTCCGGAAGGAAAAGCAGTGCTGAAGGGTTTCAACTTCAATATCAAATCGGTGTTGAGTGGGATTCTTTTTAAGCCTTATGCGCTGAATACCACTACCGGAGCTTTGGATATCGTTGATTTGGTACCCATCATGGATGTGGCTGTTGCTCCCGGATCTACGCACATGAGCATCACCAGTGGATGGGCAAAGGTTGATTTTGGTACCGGAGAGTTTGAGACTTCCTTAAGCAATACGGTCAATCTTCCTGCAAATGGTACTGCAGCAACGGTGAATCTTACACATGCAGCTGCGCCAACTCTGGCCACAGGTATCCATGTGTTTGTATTGCTGATCGAATTTTTCCAGGAAGTGAATGGTATCCAGTATTCTCTCAAGAATGGCGGATATAACTCACTTGCGGTGATCGAAGTGGTGTAAGACTAAGATTGAGTAATTTCTAAAGATTTGAGATGGTAATTGAGCTTCAAAGGTTGTATCGGGATGGCTGGACAGATGGGTTGATTTTTATCAAAGGTATCTTGCTGTGTCGGAGTATTGAATTGAGATGGGCCAATAATGAGCGAAATGTATCGTGTGTGCCGGAAGGAGTTTATCCAGTGGCCATCATTCAACATCCGAAATTCGGTGAGTGCCTGCAGATAAATGGAGTGAAAGGCAGATCAGGTATCCTGGTACATGTGGCCAATGATGCTCAGAAGGAACTCCGGGGCTGTATAGCTCCGGTGTTCTCTTTGAGTGGGAATGGGAAAGGTCAGCATTCCAGACTGGCTCTGAACTATATCATTGAGAATCTGAAGATAAGTGGAGAGAAGGAACATTTTATTGACATTAAAAGTAAAAAGTGATGAGTAAAATCATAGATAGGGCAAAGGCACCGACGCCAAAGTTTTTTAAGGTGTTGCGAAATATTGGGTTGATCATGGCAGGTGTGGGTACTGTGTTGCTGACTGCTCCGGTATCGCTTCCTGCAGCTGTGGTGACCATTGGTGGATATCTGGTGACAGCTGGCGGTGTGGCTACGGCTGTAAGTCAGTTTACCAACATTGGAGATGATGTCATCGGGCAAAAGGGAGAAGGAGGTATCGATGGGAATTCACCATAGTGATCAGGCCATGGGTACCCTTGGTGGTACCGTGATCGCTTTCATTGGTATCGTGGATGGCAGCGACATACTAAAGACCGGAATCCTGGCGTGTGTAGGTGCGATGGTGAGTTTTGGGGTATCGAAGGGATTGCATAAGTTGTGGCCACCGGAAAAGCCTAAGGATTAGGTTAAGGTTGAGATTAAGTTTTGGTTATTTGCATGGGTTAGGCTCCGGACGCTGGTTCGGGGCCTTTTTTTAATTTAAAATTGCTTCCAAACTGGGGTTACTTCCGACCGTGCACCCCTATTAGTGCCGCAAAGAAAATTTGCAATGCCAATTAAAAGATAGCCCTGGTCAAAGACCAAGGCTATCTATATAAGACTACTCCTGCTCAGAAGCAAACCTGATGGTGGTGGTACGCTCATCCAGATGGGTAGTAATAATAAGACCTGTCTCAGGTGGACAAATATGATGATGGAGGTAATATCTGGATGTGAGCTGGCCAGTCTCCAGCAATGCAGCTAAAACATTATCAAATCTCATAGCTCTGGATACAATGCCGAAATCCGTGGCCAGATGGCACTCCAGAAAGTGATCTATAATCTGCCTGAGGGATAAGGAAGACTCAAGTGCTGATGTGATGCCCGGACTGAATACAACGGTGCCGGGATCAAAAGGAAGTGATGGTAAAACTAATGGTGCTCTCATGAGTATAAAATTAAAAAGTGAAAAAATAGGATAAATAAAATAGCCCTGGTCAAAGACCAAGGCTATCCAATCAGAGACTAATACTCTGAAGGGAATAATACAGTAGTGTACTCTCTGGATGACTCAGTGATGATCCAAATCTTGCTCTCCATAGGAAAAAGCTGTGGCGGAATGACATAGACAGAAAATAGCCGACCGCCGCCCTGGAGCGCCGACTCATTACTGTCCTGATCCTGCTCACAGCAATCACCCCAATCACCACGGAGATGACGAGCGATACAGGAACGAATAAAAGCAAAGAAAGGCTGGTGCTCACAGGATGCATCAAATATGCGGGAAGTCTGGACCAGCTGACCGGGATGAAAAGCTAATGATATAGTAGCCATGATAATAAAAGTATAAAATGAATGAAAGATGTGCAGCTCACTCAGCCACACTAACAGGTGCAGTGCCAGCGTAAGGTGTCTGATTTATGCAAGGTGGAACGCCTGAAAGGCGCAAGCGTAGGATGAGTGGTTAGCAGACCTTGCATATATCAGACCCGAAGCTACCTTTGTGCCTGTATGTGGGGTAAAAAAAAATGTGGATTTGGTTAGTTGCAGATTTGTGAATGTGGATTTGGGATTTGTTTTATGTAGATTTGCAGAACCTAAATAGTAGTTTATGGACCACAGTGATGACCAATCAGATTTTGCACCTGATGATGATTTGCTCATGCAGCAGGAGATCATGCTTTTGAAAATGAAGGCATTTCACAACAGTAGTATGACAGAAGAAGAATATGAGATTCTGGAAAAGGAAATCAGGAAAAAGTATTCCCATAGACTTCGGTCAGATGATTATTAGTGTATCCGTGTCCCAAAACACAGGATACCATAAATAAAAACCGATAAGCAGCAAAAAAGTGGGTGGCGGCTTTGTCAAGATTTTCGGTGAAAAATATCCGCCAAAGCCATTTGTGGGTTGAGATATTTTTCATCGAAACCTACAGGCTTGATCTTTAAAAACTTAAGCCGAAAGAGCATTAAACTTGCTGGTCGGTTTTTGTTCCTTTATATTAGAAAGGTTCAAGAAATTCAATGAAAATTTATGAACGACTTTTAGTTGATGGAATGGGAGTCATCCGTTTATTTTCAACCATTTATTTGTCCCCCCACAAAGCCAAATTGCATTCAGTCCAAACTCTTTTAAAAGTTTTGCTCCGTCTGCTGACCGTCCGCCACCTTTGCCACAAGCAGTAACAAATTGAAAGTTTTTGTCAAGCTGTGAAACGTGTGTGTCTTGAACAACCTATGCAGATAGGTTGATGCTGTATGATAGATGAGAGTAGGTCTCTCGGTGGCGACCGTCAGGGGTAGCTACCAAACCACCTTAAGGTGCAAATGCCGAAAGACAGATGTGCTGAACGTTAAGGAAAAACGGCTGCAATGACAGCTGTAGGTGAGTGTACAGGAGTTGAATGAAAGTGAACCAATGATGAAGCCTCGTAAGGGCAATAGAAGTTATCAAAAGCAGGCAGTTACGTTTGTGCTTGCGACAGAGTGTATCGGGCGACCTGATTTCTGGATACATGATAACCGGGGTTAAGTTGGCAAGAACTGTACATAGGCTATCATATGGAACAAGAGAAGTCAACATCGTACTGTAAAATCGTAAGAGGAAGCAGTCAGATAAGGGATGATCTGAGATGTTGGCGGCAGACCAAATCGTAGTAGTGATGAAGACTCTGTAATGGAGTTGGAGCGAAGGGTTTGGCATGTTTAGTTTACAAAAGAGTTGACAACCGATCAAAAGGGATGACCGATTATTTTGAGACAAAATCACAACCAATCACCAAGCTGATGGTGTGGCAGGCGTACAAGGAAGTAAGAGCCAATAAAGGAAGCTATGGCATAGACCGAATGAGTTGGGAGTACTTAGATGCAAATCGAAGTAAAGAACTCTACAAGCTATGGAACAGGCTGACATCAGGGACATACTTTCCGGAACCTGTCAGACAAGTAGCTATACCGAAGCGAGATGGTGGCGAGCGCCTGTTAGGCATACCGACGCTACTCGACAGGATAGCACAGCAAGTAGTAAAGAAACATCTGGAGTCTATATTAGAGCCACTGTTTCATGCAGATTCCTATGGTTACAGACCCAATCGGAGTGCACACGATGCAGTTCGTCAGTCTAATGCAAGAACATTAAACCATGATTTTGTAATAGACATAGATATCAAAGGGTTCTTTGACAATATAGATCATGATCTGCTGATGAAATCAGTGAAACATTACTGTAGTGACAGATGGGTACTGATGTATGTACAGAGATGGCTGAAAGCGGGAGTAGTGAGTAAGGAAGGAATGTACAGAGATACGATGACAGGCACACCACAGGGTGGCGTCATTAGTCCGCTGTTGGCAAATCTGTTTCTTCATGTAGTATTTGACAAATGGATGGAGAAGAATCATCCTGAGAAGCCATTTGAGCGATATGCAGATGACATTGTGGTACATTGCAAGACGGAGAAGCAGGCTCTATTTATGCTGAAAGTCATAAAGGTAAGAATGCAACATTGTCATTTGGAGTTGCATCCACAAAAGACAAAGATCGTAAATCTAAGGGGAGAATCTGTAGGGATCTATCCGAAGAAATATGATTTTCTGGGATTCAGCATTAAGCCAACGGGTGTCAAGACGAAGAAAGGCGTTAAGAGCCTACCTGGCACATTTGTGAGTATCAAATCGAGAACTGGTATTTTGAGCAAATTCAGTAGCTGGTCAATTCATAAAAGGCGAAAGCCCATAGAATTATTGGCAAAAGAATTAAATCCAATGATACGGGGCATCATCAACTATTTTCACAAGTTTGAGAATGGAAGTATGCGCTACGTCTGGAATCAACTCAATGCCCGACTACTTAAGTGGGTAAAATGGGAGAAAGGATTGTATAAGTATGCAGCCATCCGATGGTTAAAGACAAAATACAAAGAGAGCCCTGATCTATTTGCCCATTGGAGATTGGTATATCCCTAAAGGTATATTATCTTTGTGTGATTTACAAACATGAAGAGCCGTGTGAAGGGAGACTTTCACGCACGGTTCCGTGAGAACGTAGGGGTGAGATTCCCCTGCGTGACTCGATTGTTTTTTAACTCTTGAAGTGAAATATTCAAGGCATTTGGAATGTGTGCCTGTTCATATTCTTCTTTGCTTCTTACGTCAATGATTTGAATTTTTTTGTTGGCTTGAAGTGCTTGTTTTACTTCGTCCACTTCAATACATTCTTTGATTACATTTATTTGTTCGGGCATACGGAATTTAATTATAAGTGAAGATATAATTGTTAGTCCACCAATGAGAAAAATGGCGTATTCAATACCGAATAAGTCGGCAGTAACGCCTGATATTACTGCACCAAAAGCGTAACCTAAATCTCTCCAAAGTCGGAATGTTCCGATACTTTCTGCACGTTGTTTCGGACTTGTCGCTTGGGCAATAGTTGATAAAAATGTAGGATAAACCAGTGCAGTTCCTAATCCTAAAATTGCAGAAATGGAAGCCAAAACATAAAATTCGCTACTGAATGGAATAAGTAAAATTGCCAATCCTTGTAAAAGCATACCCCAAAATAGCATTGCTTTTTTAGAGTAGTGGTCGGACATTTTGCCTGTAAAAAGTTGCCCGATACCCCAAACGGTTGGATAAATGGCTGTGATTATTCCAATATTTTCGTTGTCGAAGTTTAGTGAAAACAAAACGATTGGAAAGCCCCCAAATCATTCCGTCATTCAGGTTGTTTACAAGTCCTGCCTGTGTAACTGAACTTAAAGTTTTGTTTTTAAAAGTAGTTTCCAAAAACACATTGTCAAGTTGGACTGTGTTATCTGTTACACTTTCTTTATGAACAAAAACTCTGGTGTCTTTTACCCATAACGCTGTCAAAATGAAACCAACAATAGAAATGAAAATGCCTAAGTAAAATGGATAAGGTGTAATGCCATACGTATTAGCAATATAACCTGTAAGAAAAGCAACAACACCAACTGCAAAATAACCTGCAAATTCATTTAAACCCATTGCAAAACCACGATCTTTCTCTCCAACAAGGTCAATTTTCATTACAACAGTGCTACTCCAAGTCAGTCCTTGACTAATTCCTAAAAGCACATTAGCAAAAATTACCCAACTCCAACTTGAAGCATTTATGAGCAGAAAAGGAATTGGAATTGCAAGAAGCCAACCGAATAAAAGTAAATTCCTTCGTCCAAATTTATTAGCAAGACGTCCTGTATAGTAGTTGGCTATTGCTTTTGTAATACCGAAAGCTGTAATGAAAGAAAGAATTGCAGTTTTTGAAGCCACACCAAATTCTAACTCCGCAAACTGGGGGAAAATAGTTCTTTCCATTCCTATCATTCCGCCAACAAAAGCGTTTACGATTACCAAAATGGTAAACTGTTTCCAATTTTCTTTAATTCCAAGTTTTATATTTTTGGTCATAGAGAATTTAATTTGAAATGCACAAAATTACTTTTTCAATAATAATTAGTTTGTGACATTGGTTACACTAAAATGTCAGGACTTTATCGCTTTCAACTATTTGTTTTGTTAGTTCAGCCATGGTGCTAATTTCTGCCTTATCAACAAGTTCAATATTTTTAAGCCCCCTTGCTTCAAAGACAACTCCACAAAGTAGAAGTCGAGTTCCTTTATTGGTTGATAGTTTTAACATTCTCTCAATATTGTAATAACCGTTTGGGGTGTTTTTTGGTTTGGAATGGCACAATTTACTCCGTCTGCCATAAGAAAGATTATTACTTCTGTTTCGGGAAAGTCCTTGTTGAGTTGGTTGGAAATTCTTAAAGCATTAAATGCTTTTCTGTTCCATATGGAGCGTCATTGATAATTATTAAAGTCTTCATATTTCAAATGTTTTGCTTTTTTCTTGAGTGTCGTTTTACACTTGCCCTTAAAGTTTGTATTTTTATTTACTTGCGCCAATCTGTAAAATAGATTTTTTTTTCAATTGTATTCAAAATCAATTTAAAAACCTTTGTTTGGCGATTGTGACATGTTTGTACTTTTAAAAGTATCATCCTATCAATCACAAATATAGGGTAGTTTTTGAAATGGAAAGACTTATTTAAATGTGGATATAAATAATCCAGGTAAAAGAGCCTTCAGCAATGACTATGCCACTAAAAAAATACGACACCGGGGCATATTTCGAATAAGGAAAGCAAATCGGAGAATTAACCTGGCTGGTTCAGTTTGCTCCGGATTTCCTGGTAAATTTGAACCGGATTTTACATCGATGTAGAAATTATTCGCCAAAAACCAGCAGGCATTATTTTTACTAAGCCAGAAGAGCATTAGATTTGCGGATCGGTTTTTTTTTAAAAGTTAATTAGTTTTAAAAGACTTTAACGTTTTGCCAAGCTGTTATCAGTAGTGGTTCTTCTCTCGTCCGTCATTTTGATAGTTTTAAAATTTTAAATGCTCCTTGTCCGACAATGAAAAACACAAATGTCCCAATGATAAGGTCAGGATATTTTGAATTTGTCATATAAACAAGTCCGCCTGCTACCATAACTCCAAGATTTACGATTACGTCATTTGATGTGAAAATCATACTCGCCTTCATATGTGCTTCCTTGCTTTTACTTTTTTGCAGTAAATACAAACAAAGTCCGTTACCAATAAGAGCAAGAATTGAAATAATAATCATTGTCTTAAACGCTGGAATTGTTTCTGTTCCTATAAATCGTCTGATTACTTCAATAAACCGAAAACTGCAAGTGTCAACTGGAAGTAACCTGCTGATTTTGTAATGTTCTTTTTCGTGTCATTGGCCCTCCAACTGCAAAAAAGTGCAAGTCCGTAAACAATGCTGTCGGCAAGCATATCTAAACTGTCGGCAACAAGTCCCATTGAGTTTGAAATGAAACCTGCCGTAATTTCAAGTGCAAAAAAGAGAAAGTTAATGGCTAAAACTTGCCAAAGTAATTTTTTATCTCGTTCTGTAGTGTCTGTCGTTGCGGTAAAATTGTCTATCGAAACGCTGTCAATAATTGAAGTGTCAAACTTTAAGTTATCAAGTCGTTGAAAAATTTGGTTGTGGTTGTCTAAATGAAAAACGGTCAGTTGTCTTTTTGAAATATCAAAGTCCAACGAGATAATGTTCGTCAATTCGGCAAGTTTCATCCGTATCATTTGCTCTTCGGATGGACAGTCCATTTTTGATATTTTAAATGTCGTTTTCTGCATTGTCTATCGTTGTCGGTTGGGCCGTCCTACCATTACTGCCAACGTTGGCGCTATGGCAAGTGCGGGAATAAATTGTTGCTCAACTGTCTGCCAGCACAAATGTATGTAAAGATTTCAAATGTTTCAACGAACACGCATACCCGCATTTGCTATAGCGTTTGGGCGTAGTTTTTATATGTCATCAATTGTGTATTTTACGAAATATTTCAATCATAGTTTGCGAATCTATGTTTACCATGTCTATAAGTTTCAATGTCTTAACCATTTTGAGTGTACTTGATTTATATTTCTGAAAATGATGTGTTTTTAAATGTTCTTCATAAGCTTCCCGATTTGCATAAATTTCTAAAATCCGAATCTGAGTTGGGTTTTCCTTTTGAAACATAGGATAAATAGCGATAACTCCTGCTTCTAATTGAACTGAGGCTCGTGATTCTTCCTGAAGGATAGAGTTGTATTCTTCCAGATAATTTGAATCTATTTCTATTTCTGACAAACGAATCATCATATTTTTTGTTTGGGCTGAAGCGTTGCTAAAAGCAAAAATTAAAAAAACGAATAAATACTTCATTGTCAAAGATGTTTTTATTTTTATTACTGAACTACTCCTTAAACCGTTTCAGAATAAAAGGCTCTCCGGGAGCTAATACTCTAATGCGTTCAGGGTTAATAACAACATCAAATAGTTTTTGGGGATCTCCATTAAATGGCGCAAATTCTGGCGAATCTACCGACCCCCAATGGCAAAGTAGAAGTTGTGCATTAGGGTATGCATTAGCAATTTTCACAGCTCCTTCAAAAGTGAAATGCCATTCACTATCTGAGAAGTCAAATAAAATTGCATCTGGAGCCTCCATTGTCAAATGTTCAGGCAATAGTCTGGAGTCGCCGGTTGCCCAAACGCTGCCGTCAGGTGTGTCAAACCAAAACCACAGGCATCTTCGTTTTTGAACCAACGTTTGCTCATGCCAGGGTACGCGTTTTGATAAGCATGGTCCGCTGGAGTTAGTCTTACAGAAATGTCTTTCACCTTGAAAGTCTCTCCAATGATGTGTCCAATAGATTTGAGGCTTAAGTTTTTCATCAATGAATCAACATAAACTGTCGTATGGTAAACATCTGTAGCTTTCGACATTGCTACATTTGTAGCAACACTAAAATGGTCATTGTCGGCATGTGTCACAAAAACGGCATCCAAATGAGTTACATCCTTCGCTGAAATTGGAAAATCAATCAGAAGCGGCATGTCAAATCCTTCTAATATTGGGTCAATCATAAAAGTTGTACCACGACTATTAATTAAAAACCCAGCCATTCCCAACCATCTTATAGTTGTTTGTTGTGACTTACCGAAAGCTTCTATTCCGAATGGTTGCGTCTTGGGTGCCCTTGCTTGATATTTTTTCTGAGTTATTAATGTACTGTCAGAAATTATTTGAGCAACCATATTTTGGGATATGAGTAAAAGTAATAAAAGCATCACTTTAATCACTTTTAACACTTTAAGTTTGTTCATATTTTAGGGTTTTAAAATTACGCCCAACTCTTTAATCTACACACCAAAAATATATTTTCTTCCACTATTCCAAAAAATGCTTAGAATTTTCCATAGTGCTCAAGGCAAGCCCACGCAAACAGTTGATTTGCAACATTATTTTGACCAAAAATTAAAAATATGCTACTTCCTGTATTGACTCTTTATCTATATGCTTGTCCGGCATATCTGCCGTATGTCCACTGCCACACATACTACTTTGGGCTTGATGAGGAAACAAAAAATGTCGTGAGCATAGTACTGCCTATCTTTTTTGCTTATAGGTAAGTAAGTATTCCCTTGCTTTCAAGGGTTTTTACAGTAAGTTGTAAACCATCCAATGTGTTAAACACAATATTTGTGATAGCTATCTTTCTTTCTAAGGCAAATATAATGTAATTTATACAAAGACAGAATTTTTATTTTAGGTGTTATGAAAAAAACAGGTAAAAGAGCCTTCAGCATTAACGGTGGCAGCGGTGCAGATGCTGAGTATTTTGGCTATCCTAGGGTGAAAATACACGATGGGCAAACAAAAACCGATAAGCCGCTAAAATACGGGGAGCGGCTTTGTCAAGTTTTTTGGTGAATAATTTTCGTTTGTAATTGTGCGGGTAAAATTATTCATCAAAACCCACAGGGCTTGAACTTTACTAAGCCAGAAGAGCATTAGATTTGCGGATCGGTTTTTTGTTTTTTAAAAGGAAATTAGTTATTAAAGACTTTAAAGTTTCAAAGGTAAGTATACGCGATTTTCGAACGATAGGGAGCATTATAGAATATACAATATACTTCGGTCGTATTTTTTACCAAGGCCCATCCTTTGTAATATTGATAAATCGATCGTTTTCTAATCGGTAGGCACCACCATAACCCACAAACCACATCCTTTCTGACTGGTCTTTGTAGATTTGAAAAACTACAGGGCCTTTATTTTCTTCTGATTTTTTAAATTCTGTAATTTCTTTGCCATCATAAGTATATAAATAATGTTGATTTACCACAAACCAAATTTTCCCATCTTTATCTTCGGCAACACTACCTATGCCTTTACCTATTTCGATATTACTATCTGTGATTTTTTTTGTTACACCATCATTTAAAGTATATAATCCTTCTTTTGATGTGATCCATAAAACTTCTGCTTTATCTTCGAATCCTATACTAACAAAATTGGTTTTAATTCCCATCTTTTTCGAAACATTGGTCAATTTATTGTTTGAATACGAAAAAAGCCCTGCATTTGAAGCTATCCATAATATCCCTTTGCTATCCCGAAATATCTTATTTATCATCTTGTCGCTTGATACTCCAACAGTAGTATCTTTTATGCCCAATGGGAGCTCGAAGTTTGAAAAGGTTTTTCCATCAAATATACAGGCTCCTTCCATTGTTCCTATCCAAATTTTCCCTTCGGCATCTGAACCTATGCACCATACGGCATTGCTTATTAAACCATCTGACTGGTAATAATTCGTCACCAAATCACCATCAACACTGCTAATGCCATCAGTATGCCCAAACCAAATTGTCCCATCTTTATCTTCTGCAATGTCTTTAATGGTTACTCTTCCGCCTGATTCGCTTCTAATGCTATCAATATGAATTAACGAATCGCCAGCTAGTTTGAATGCTCCCCCTTCCGCTCCAAACCAAAAAACACCCTTACTATCCTGATACATCATTCTCACAACCTGACTTATCTGCACTTTTGGTTTATTTACTAAAATTGAATTTTGAGTTCCTATGGACCTTTGTATTGGCTTATTACTGGGATCATTTCTATATTCCTGACCATTGCAAGAAGATATCAAGGTGGTCAGAAATATGATAATCAATGTTTTTGCTTTATATAGTGACATACTCTCATTTTATTATTATACTTATACTTATTATGATTCTTTATGTCGATGCACTTATTTATTTGCCAAACTACTTATTATAACATAAACTTCATAACTTATTGATTTTCATATCACATTAAAAATATAATTTTACGAAAGCTCAATAATAAGGGCTGTTTTTAAACGGTTATGATATGATTGTACACAGGAAACCTATCTATCAAAGGTAAATATAATGGAACTTCATAGATTTAATAGTGAAAATTATGATAAAATCAGGTAAAAGAGCCTTCAGCATTGACTATGCCATAAAAAACATACCACCAGAGGTGGTAAAACTAAGAAGTAAGAATTCACCAGGGGCAGCGGGGCAGATGGTGCGTACAGGAGTAATGTGAGGAACGAATCATGGCTGTGCGTACCATATGCCCCTGCATGGCTGCCCCAAAACAAATAAAAGGAGGTGCGGTGAATGATACAGGGTGCTCATGCAGCTTGCGGAGTGAGCACGCTGTATCAGGCACAGGAAGCACCGGAAATACTGCCAGCCATAGCCGCCATCCCAGAGCACCTGCACAGAGCAGAAGACATAATGACCAGGAATATGACATCATATACTACCTGCAAGGTGGAGATATGTGGCATATAATGTAATGATACTGGGCTATATGGCTTCTGCTCTGTAACTGCGTCTCTGCCACTGAAGTGTTTAGCCGGAAATATCATGTATCTGCATAGTGTGTATTGGGTGGAAATGGTGTATAGTACTCTCTATGCAGATACATGATATGAGTATTGTCAGTGGCAGAGCCAGGATGGTCTATGGCTGAGACAGTATGCCGCTTTACCTGCAAAAGGGTGAACGCAGCGGAATGCAATGGAGCAAGCACCCGACAAATAAGTTTGGCGTAGCCGCAGTATATGAAGCATAGCATTGTGGGCAGGCAAAAGAGCAGAGCTGAAAAGCATGGGTATAGTAGGAACGAAATGAAACGAATGAAGGGATTGAATGGAGCAGGTGTAGTTATGATTTTAATAGATAGTTTTTAAAAGAGAGAAGATGTTTTTTTCTTGCAAATTGAATTTGCAAGGCCAATAAAAATCATGGCTGCTTGCGAAATGGATTGATAGCGTGCAAAATGTAAACTTGCGCTG
Source organism: Saprospiraceae bacterium (assembly GCA_016718205.1). Taxonomy (GTDB): domain Bacteria; phylum Bacteroidota; class Bacteroidia; order Chitinophagales; family Saprospiraceae; genus OLB9. The sequence continues at coordinate 36,380 of JADKEB010000001.1, read as the reverse complement.
GCTGGCAACTTTTATTTTTTATAATCCCTGATGAAAGCAGTTGTTTCAGGATTGGTCCTTTTATAACTTACCATCCTTACATCCAATGGAACATCAGAAAACTTGTCAAGCGATTGCCGGATGGCATCAAAGATCCAATGTGAAGGGTTGCCAAAAGCATTTCCGCCTACTAAGGTTAAATACAAAATGTTATTTCCTGTGGAATGATAATTTTGAATGGCAACATGAAATGTAGCTTCATAAGTAGCTTCCAGGATTAAACGTGCGAAAGATTCCCATTTTAAATAATCAATAGATGAATAGGCTATTGGCAAAGCAGCACAATACACTTGTGTTACCAATAATTCATCATTGCTGATGGTTACTTGAGTGTCTTTTTGAATGCCAACTTTTAATTTACCTTTGACCAGCTGATATTCCTCTTTTGAAAGTGATTTTATATTTTGATGAATCATATCTAGACCCTGTCTGGTAGCTAATGCATATCCGTTACGCATTTTCCAAAGAGATTCATTTTCATTGCCAAAGTAATATCCCAAGTCATCCAGGCAATCTATCTGAGTGGTTTCCGTTTGGCCTATCTGACCCTGCACTTTGACAAAATAATTGCGATAAATGGTTCCGGCTCCACAAGCAACTGCACATGCCGGACCTTGAGTTTTGTCATACTCATAGATTCCTACTCCTTTTTCAGGTGTGACTTGTGGTCCAACCATTTCCAACAGATTGAACTGTGAAGCTGCCTGGAATACAGTTCCTTTGTTTCGCGAATCTACATGCAAGTCGGTAACATTTCCCACCATTTCAGAAAGTGAAAGCCTATTTTGTTTGAAGTCTGTTTGCGATGTTAAATTTCTTAATTCATGCAATCTTGGTATAAGCAGCTGACCACAGTTATATTGCCTGCCGTTTATTTTTGAAATTAAACAGTCACCTTCAAGGACAATATTCTCACGAACCTGACTCGGAGACACTTCATCAAAACCCATCAATTCTTGAAACCACATCGTTTAAATATTTTAAAATTCAACTACAAAATCATGGATAATGGTCGTCTTTCAACAAAGATTCATTTTTACCATTATGTATATTTATAGCAAAAATATCGCCAAAAAATATTTTGGTTGATATCATTCAGATGGATGGTGGCTGAGAAATATATATACCACAATAATTATAAAATATAAAGCTAATATCTGATCGAAGGCCGAAGATTGGGTCGAACAAGTGCACCACAGTTGGATTCAATCTTTAGGTATGGAGTACTTAACACAAAAAAATGCAATTACAAAAATAAAAGCTTGGTACAAGTAAAATTGCAAAAAGGATGTAAATAAGTTGACGATGGTGAAGTGTATGGTTTACCTGATGATAAGGTTATGGTTACCTGAAAGGGTGAACGCAGCGAAATGCAATGGAGCAAGCACCCGACAAATAAGTCAGGCGTAGCCGCAGTATATGAAGCAGAGCATTGTGGGCAGGCAAAAGAGCAGAGCTAAAAAGCATGGGTATAGGAGGAACGAAATGAAACGAACAAAGGGTTTTGATTGAGCAAAGGTAGCATTAGCCGAAGTGGTGGATGTGTGGTGTGCGCTAATGCTGCCTGCGAAATGGAAATGGGCAGGGCTTCGTGCAATGGAGTGACGGAGATACTTATGCTGCGGGGACTTCGACTCTGCTTTGCGGCGCTCAGTCACCCGGCTCTCCTGATGAACGAAGGAATGGAAGGAACGATAATGGAACGTAGCGGACGCAGGTAGCGAAGTGAAATGGTAGTGACTGAATGACGGAGTGAAGAAGGTGCCGAATAAAGAGGAAAAAGGATTATTGATATATATCAGTTTGCTAAATAGAGAAAATTTTTTATATTTTGCCAATGAAAGGAAACACAGGTGCAAGTATCAAAACTATCTGTGTCATTCATTTTTTGACAACAACTTACAACCCATGTCCTTTAATGAAGATTCCAGAGTTAAACTCCCTGCAATTTTGCACTTATGCAAGTTGGGTTTTGAGTATTTGTCACTAGGTAAGGCCACCTGGGATGCTGAACACAATATATTTACATCGATATTCTATGAAAGTATTCATGCTCTTAATCCGGAAATGGAAGCCTGGGAGATTAAATTACTATACGATAAACTCACACTGACGCTGGATAATGAAGATTTGGGTAAAAGTTTTTATGAGATGCTTACTTCAGAAACGGGACCAAGGATTATTGATTTTGATGATTTCAGTAAAAATAAACTGCAGGTTGTGACTGAATTGCCCTGTATCAATGGTGATGAGGAATTCCGACCTGACATAACTTTACTGGTCAATGGATTGCCTTTGGTATTTATTGAAGTGAAGAAGCCCAATAATCTGGATGGGATTCAAGCAGAATACAAAAGGATGCAATCAAGATTTCAAAATAAGAAGTTTAGAAAATTTGTCAATCTTACTCAGTTTATGGTATTTTCGAATAATATGCCCTATGATGATGAAGGTTTACAACCATTGCAGGGCGCATTTTATGCTACCACAGCTTATGGCAAAGTGAAGTTTAATTTTTTCAGGGAAGAAAATCATTTTGATTTGCCTATGATTTTGAATGATCTCTCTGATGAAACTGAAAACAACATACTTGCAGATAATAATTTAATAAGCATTAAACATTCACCTGAGTTTATTACAAATAAAAATCCGGAAAGTCCTACCCATAAGATATTCAATTCATTGTTTCAGATGGACCGTCTTTCCTTTATGATTCGATATGGTTTGGCGTATGTAAAGGGAGAAAATGGTCTGGAAAAACATATCATGCGGTACCCACAGTTATTTGCTACCAAAGCCATAGAAAAAAAGCTGAATGAAGGAGTGAAAAATGGCATCATCTGGCACACACAGGGAAGTGGCAAAACAGCATTGGCTTATTATAATGTGAAGTATCTTACCCATTATTTTAGGAATAGAGGCATTGTCCCCAAGTTTTATTTTATCGTAGATCGTCTGGATTTGTTGGTTCAAGCATCAAAAGAATTTAACAGTCGCGGATTGGTGGTTCATAAGATTCAGTCAAAAGAAGCTTTTGTCAAAGATCTGAAGATGACCACGGTGATACATAATAGTTCAGGCAAACAGGAAATCACGGTAGTGAATATTCATAAGTTTGAAAATGATCCTGATGTGGCTTCCAAAAAGGATTACAACATAAATGTGCAACGCATATATTTTCTGGACGAAGTACATCGCAGCTACAATCCTAAAGGTAGCTTCCTGGCCAATCTTAAAGAATCTGATATCAATGCCATCAAAATAGGACTGACTGGTACGCCATTGCTCGGTGATGAATATAACTCCAGGGCTTTGTTTGGCGATTACATTCATAAGTATTATTACAATGCTTCTATTGCGGATGGATACACTTTGCGATTGATCAGGGAGAAATAGAAACGAGTTATCATTTCAAGCTTAAAAAAATACTGGAAGAAATCGATGTCATCAAAGGTAAAAGCAACCGTAAAGAAGTATATGCAGATGTGAAGTTTGTGGAGCCGATGCTGGAATATATCGTAAGTGATTTTGAAAAATTCAGACTAACGACTGGTGACGCAAGTATCGGTGCCATGGTGATTTGTGATTCATCAGAACAGGCTGAAAAGCTAAAGGAAGTATTTGATTACACCTATGCAAATACATCCCAAAATGATGTTGAATCAAATCTGGCAGCAGATCCTTTAAAGCCATACAGCGCTAAAATGGCTTCCCAAAACAAAGTGACATCAGCGGCACTCATTCTCCATGATGCGGGAACAAAACTGGAACGTGAAGATTTGATAGAAGATTTCAAACACGGCAAAGTAGATTTGCTTTTTGTGTATAATATGTTGCTCACAGGTTTTGATGCGCCACGACTCAAAAAACTATATGTAACCCGCGTCATCAAAGCGCACAATCTTCTTCAGGCATTGACAAGAGTCAATCGATCTTACAAGGATTTCAGGTATGGTTATGTGGTCGATTTTGCGGATATTCAAAGTGAATTTGACAAAACCAATAGAGATTATTTTGACGAATTGCAACGAGAACTCGGTAGTGAAGCAGAACATAATTCCCAATTATTCAAAACCAAGGAAGAGATAGATCAGGATATACAACATATCCAGGATGTGCTTTTTCAATATAACACTTCCAATGCAGAAGGATTTTCGCAACAAGTATCTCAGATCAATGATCGAAAAACGATGTTGGAACTGACCAAAGCACTTAATAATGCCAAGGAACTTTATAACCTGATTCGGCTCAGTGGACAATATGATATGCTTGAAAAGCTGGATTTTCGGATGTTAACTATACTTGCTCGAGAAGCCAACAATCGACTGGCACTCATCAATGCCAAAGAATCTCTTGAAAATGATGTAGATGCCACCAATATGCTTCGTATAGCACTGGAAGATGTACTCTTTGCTTTCCGCAAGGTGAATGAAGAAGAGATGATCATTGCTGACAAACTGAAAGATACCCTAAGAAAAACACGTGAAACGCTAGGTGGTAATTTTGACCCGCACGATCCGGTTTTTATCACACTAAGAGAAGAGCTCGAAAGGATGTTTAAGAAAAAAAATCTTAGCGAAATCACCAGTGAAGAGATGCAGGAAAACATCAAAGCACTCGAACTGGTGTACGAAGAAGCCAGAGAACTGGAACGTAAAAATCAATTGCTCAAAGCCAAATATGATCAGGATGCCAAATATGCTCGTATCCATAAGCGACTAATGGAAAAAGATCCACTGACCGATAGGGAGAGTAAACTTTTTGAAGCACTGAAAAGCCTGAAAAAAGAAATAGATGAACAAATCAGACAGAACGCCCACATACTCGAAAACGAAAGTTTTGTAGAGAGGATGATACTTAGACTGGTGATCAGTGAGCTGAAAAACAAACATGAGCTGCCACTTGATGCGGCTCGGTCACAAGCCATCAATCAGATCATTGTCAAGGAGTATATGAATGAATTTCATGGGAGAGTGGCGTAGAATAAGAAGAAATGGAAATGTTATTTAATCAATGCCTGTCTAACCCTCATTCCCTAAAGGGACGAGCCACCCATTTTCCAAATTTTAAAAATGAATTCATACCAAAATAAGATAAATGAACCCAACGATAGATTTTGAAAAAAAGACCAAGAACCTGATCGATGATCTTAAATCGGTCTGTGCCAATTATGGTCTCGGCAATGATGGGAATGAGTTTAAAATCATCACACAGGTGTTTTTGTACAAATTTCTCAATGATAAGTTTGCTTATGAAGTGAAGCAGATAGACAAAAACATCGCACAGGCAGATCAGTGGGAGACCGCGCTCAAAGCTTATGGACCATCCGATTATGAAATGGTACTCATGCAACTGAGCGAAAGTACGGCTCGATTGCAGCCCGAACATTATATTTCCTATCTCTTTGAGAATCAGAATCAGGCACGGTTTGCGGAGTTGTTTGACCATACATTGCTAGATATTGCCAGGGTCAATAATGATATTTTCTCTGTGAAGACGGATGGTGGTGAGAAGATCATGCTTTTCGAAAACATCAGTAAGTATGTGACGGACAAAAGGGATGAATTCTGCAGAGCCATCATCAATAAACTGGTCAACTTTAGTTTTGAAGAGATATTTAAGGAAAAGTTTGATTTTTTGCGACGATATTTGAGTATCTGATCAAGATTATAATACCAATAGTGGTGGCAAGTATGCAGAATATTTCACGCCACTGCGGTGGCCAAGATTATGGCAGCTTGTCTGGTCACGGAATCTGTGCACAATGTCACTTGCCATGACCCATCGGGTGGATCGGGTACCTTGCTGATGAACCTGGCTCATGCCATCGGCGAAGACAAATGTACCATCTACAGTCAGGATATCTCTCAAAAAATCGTCCAATCTACTGCGGCTAAATCTGATACTCAATAATCTCGTCCACTCTATACCCAATGTGATCAAGGGCAATACGCTGCTCGATCCGTACCATCGGGATAGAGACGGCAAGCTCAAAAAGTTTGACTTTATTGTGTCCAATCCACCATTTAAGCTCGACTTTAGTGATTATGTGGAAGATCTGAAAAGCAAAGAAAACCACGAACGTTTTTTTGCAGGTACGCCCAATGTACCCAAGGCGAAGCCTGATGGTATGGCCATCTATCCGATGTTTATACAGCACATCATGCACCTGATGACGGCCAAAGGTCGTGCCGCTGTGGTGGTGCCTACGGGATTTATCACGGCGCAGAGTGGTATAGAGCGCAAGATCAGGGAGCGAATGGTAGAAGAAAAGATGCTGCGTGGTGTGGTGAGTATGCCGAGTAATATCTTTGCAACGACAGGTACAAATGTATCTATCTTGTTTGTGGATAGGGCCAATACCAAGGGCGACATCGTACTCATGGATGCATCCAAACTCGGTGTGACGGTCAAAGATGGCAAAAACCAAAAGACCTTACTACGACCTGAAGAAGAAGATCGCATCATCCATACCTTCAATGCACATAAGGCTGTAGAAGATTTTAGTGTAGTAGTGAGTTATGATGATATCCGAGAGAAAAACTACAGCTTCAGTGCGGGTCAGTACTTCGATGTAAAGATCGAATATGTGGACATTACGGCCGCTGAGTTTGACGCAAAGATGGATGGTTTCCGAGCCAATTTGGATCAAATGTTTGGAGAGTCCAGGGTCTTAGAAGGGGAAATTCAGAAGCAGTTAAATCAGATTGTATATGAATAAAAAACTCAATCAATTTGCCTATTTTTCAGATGATAGAATAAAATCGTCGGAAATTTTGAAAGGGCAATTCGTTTCTGTCAATAATATCAATCAAAATAAGCAAGGAATTAAATACTCACAATTTATTCCTAAAGGGGAGTTTGGTATCATATGAAAAGGAGATACATTAATTGGAAATATAAGACCATATCTTAAGAAAATATGGTATGCAACACACAATGGCGAGTTGCTCCCCTGATGTATTAGTCGTAAGAGCAAAAGAAGTCATTGATTCCAAGTTTCTTTATTATTCATTATTCAGAGATGATTTTTTGATCACATGATGAAAGGGAACAAAAGGCACAAAGATGCCAAGAGGGATAAAATCAAATTTGCGATTTTTCAAATTCCGAATTTTCAAAGTCAGTTCAAAAAAAAAAAATAGCATCTGTCCTTTCATCTCTTGATTCCAAAATCGAACTCAATAACCGCATCAATGCCGAGCTAGAGCAGATGGCCAAAACGATTTATGACTATTGGTTTGTGCAGTTTGACTTTCCGATCTCTGCGGAGTATGCGGCATCTGTCAGTCAGCCAGAACTGAAAGGAAAACCATACAAAAGTAGTGGTGGTAAGATGGTGTGGAGTGAGGAGCTGAAGCGGGAAGTGCCTGAGGGATGGGAGGTGAAGAAGTTGGAAGACGTTATTAATAAAATTATTGATAACAGGGGGTAAAACTCCTTTAAAACTAGGAGGTGATTGGTCACAAGATAAACAAGGGGTAATTGCTTTGTCTGCAAAACATGTAAAAGACGGAAAACTAATAAAACTTGAAGATGCAAATGTTGTGACTTTTGAAATGTTTGAAAAATGGATGCCAAATAAGTTAGAAGATGGAGATATTTTAATGACTTCAGAAGCTCCATGGTGAGTTTTTTATATGATTTTGAATGATACTAATTATTGCCTTAGTCAAAGACTTTTTGCAATGAGAGCAGAAAATTCAAAAGTATATCCGTCCTATTTATATTACGAACTAGCAAAAGGAAATGGATATTCTCAAATTATTGGTAAACAAAGTGGGAGCACGGTTTTTGGAATTCGACAAGATGAGCTGAGGACTGTAAATATATTGGTTCCAAAGATAAGCCTTCAAAAGGTATTTGACATTAGGGTTAAACCAATGTTATATCAAATCAGGAGTAATGAAGAACTGACTCGAAAACTTACGGAGCTTCGTGATTGGTCGTTGCCTATGTTGATGAATGGTCAGGTGCGGGTGGGTCATGTGGAGGAGGATGCTCTGTTGGGGATGGCTGCGGAGCTTGTGGGGGAGTATAAAGTTAGGGAGAATAAAAAACAAAACTAAAACATAAAATATGTCAGAATATAGTAAATTTCTCAATACGGATAGAAGGCGCACCAGTAGGTTCCAGCACAAATCAATTGTTGAAGAAACAATAAGCGATAAATCTAGAGTTGTATACTCAAGTGCGTTTAGAAGAATGCAGCAGAAAGCTCAAGTTTTTTCATTAGAAACAAATGCCGCCGTAAGAAGCAGACTGACACATACCTTAGAAGTTGCAGATGTCGGTAAAAAAATTGCAATAGGGGTTGCAAATAAACTTGTTGATATTGGTCATCTTGATATCGATGAAAAAGAAGCTTTTATAAATATTGCAGAGACTGCATGTTTAATGCATGACATTGGGAATCCTCCTTTTTGGTCATTTTGGTGAAGAAGCTATTAAAAGGTGGTTTAAAAATAACTACGAATCTGTCTTAGGAAAAGCAAAATAAAAATTCCATACACAGGAAGCAAAGAAAATCTTTTAATGTGTGACTTTGAGTTTGATGGAAATCCCCAAGGTTTTAGAATAGTTACACAACTTTCAGGTATTAAAATTGAAGAATATGATCAGGGAATGAATCTAACCTATGCCCCAATTAGGATCATTTATGAAGTATCTTAGACTACCAGGGGACGAAAGTTTAAAATCTAAATATAAAAAAGCTGGATATTTTCATTCTGAAAACAGTATAATGGAAGAGGTAAAGTCCAAACTTGGCCTAATCGGGAGACATCCCATTCTCTATATTATGGAAGCTGCTGATGATATATCTTATTGTATGAGCGATATTGAAGATGGAATTGAAAAAAAAATAATTACACCAGATTTATTTTTTAAAACGATGATTAGATATTACAATAATGATAATGCAGACAAAAATTTAATAAAGCCTTATATTAATAAAAATAATGAGTATAACGATTATGACTTTTTTGAGTTTAAAATTTATACTAGCGTAGGGTTAATAAATAAAGCAATCCAAAATTATCTGGATAATGAAATTTTAATTTTAGAAGATACTTTTAAATCAATTATGGAAGATCAAAGCAATGAAGCTATATTACTTAAATATTTAAAGGATTTTTCAAAAGATTATTTATTTGTTGCTCCCGAAGCTGAGAATATGGAAATTGCAGGCTTTAATATAATATCTGGGCTGTTGGATGATTTTAAATATATTTTAGAATTAGACTCAAAAACTTTTCAGCTCATATTGGTTGACCCACCTAAAGAACTTAATATTGAACAAAGGTTACTTCATAAACTACCTTTAAAATATATTGAAGTCTACAAATCACATTTGCAGAAAAATATGTTTCCTGATTTAGATCAAAATTTTGTTGAATGGTACTTAAGAGCTCATTTAATCGTTGATTATATATCTGGTATGACAGATACATACAGTTTACAAATTCACAAATTATTTAAAGGAATAGATGTTAAATAATATGATAGACGAGCATAAATTTATTCAGAACCTTGTAGAAGAATTAAAACTAAACCCAAATGTTGAGTTTGAATTAAGCAAATATTTACCAAGCACGAAAGGCAAGACAGAATATAGGGAATATTTCAAATGTAATGTGAATGAATTCAACTTGAATGAATTAATGGAAAATCACTTAAATTATGAAGTAGCTTTACATTCAAGAATTGAAATAAGTGGTAAAATTTACCATATACCTATGGTTGATTTTAATGTTGTATCTGATATTGAAAAAGTTAGTCTTCGAATAAAACAATTAAAAGTTATGGACAAACCTTTATATATTTATCATTCAGGGAGATCTTTTCATGGTTATTATCTTGATTTATTATGTGAAGCCGAATGGTATAAGTATTTAGGTTCCCTTCTATTATTAAATGATCGTAAAAAACCATTCAAGTTTATTGATTCAAGATGGATTGGTCATAGTTTGGAACACGAATATTCAGCTTTGAGGCTGACAAAATACAAAACCATTATTTACAAGTCCCGAAATTAATGGGAATTGTTTAATAAAGGATTAAATTTTAGTATGCAGCCTGATCTATTTTGGTTTTTTAAAATCTGGGGATTAACATTAAACATATTTGGCATATAAATTTTATCATATGAATAGATGGCTTGAAGCTTTTAGTGATATACCTGACATTAAAGAACCATTTCACAAAATGGAATTTCCAAATCAGGATGTCACAATATATGAAGGAGCTTTATATATAAAGAATTCGGAAGTAATTGAGATTTATGATAAAACCAAAATATTTATAAAATGGAATCCAATTTTTAAATATTCTGTAGCTTTTAATATTACTTCACTGGATAAGCTGGACAGTTTTTTAGAAAATAAGTCATGTATTTCAATAGATGGAGAACAATATTTTGAATCAAGATTTTCGTCTTTTCAGGATGGTGAAATTCAATTGTCTCTTAATTGTTTTGATATTGGATCAAAACCATCCAGTTATAAAAAGGTATTCTTTGATTTACCAAACTTAGGAAAATTTTCAGGGGAAATGGTAAAAAATGAATCTATGTTAACTTCAAATAGAATTACAGTTAATACGATTAATATTGATTTAATCATTGACCTTGCTTCAGAAAAGAGTCAGATTCACACTTTATTAAACAACTCCAGAGGATATCAAATAAATGCAAGATGCCAACTACTATCAAAACGAAGTATATCGTTTGAGAAGTTGCAATCAGAAATGTTTAAAATAAATTACTTCATAAGTTTTTTATTTGGAAGATGGACATCAGTCTTTTCATTTGAAGTACCAGAAGCCAATTACAGGCATTATTTCACCACCGCATATTTCCCCATACATTTATCCTTCTGAAAAATTTCATGACATTCATTTTCATCAAGATTCACTAAACACCACGTATGAAATATTTTCTACATATTGGAATAGTGAATCGGACAGACATTTTATAAAAAAAATAATTGAGTGGTACACTGAAATATCTATTCTTCAAGTTCAATTTGAAATTGGAGTAATTTTAGGTCAAACTTGCCTAGAACTCATGTATAATCATCTTATCAAGAAACAGAACCATTATTTATTAGGACGGGATGCTGAAGATATAGCCACCGAAAACAAAATGAGATTATTATTAAAACATTTTGACATTGACACAAAATTACCAAAAAATTATAAGCACTTTAAGGCAAAATACTTTAAAAATATTGAATATGTAGATGGACCTATGATCATTTCGAAGGTAAGAAATGAAATTGTTCATGGCAATTTGCAGAGTTCCTATTTTAATGTTGAAAAGCATGATCTATATTTAGTTTATGATTTAGTGATTGGTTATGTTGAACTTGTATTAATAAATTTATTAAAAATAGATATGGAGCTCAGCAATAGACTAAAAGTCTTAAAGCGCCCAATTAACAAATAACATTTACTGTTTCGAAATTAAATACTTGCAACAAGTGATATACAGACCAATTGCAGCAGATCATACAGACCAAATAGAGCTAAAAATACAAATTACAAACTTAGTTTACCTTTTATGACATCGACCACATAATAAACAAGTGGTACTAAAAATACAGTCAGGATTAAAGACGATAACAATCCTCCTATGATTACCCAAGCCAATCCATTCTTCCATTCTGCTGCAGTACCGGTAGCGAGTGCAATAGGCAACATACCTATTGCCATCGAAAGGGTTGTCATTAGGATTGGTCTCATTCGGCCTTTTCCTGCAATAACTAATGCTTCTTTAAAATGAATGCCTTCTGCCTTTAATTGGTTGGTGAAATCCACAATAAGAATGGCATTTTTTACAACCAATCCCATCAACATAATTAAGCCTAATAAAGCAAATAGACTCAAATTGCTTAATGATAAGTTCAATGCTAAAAAAGCGCCAATAGCTGCAACAGGAATAGAAAATAACACAACAAATGGATATACAAAACTATCGTATAGCGCCACCATAATAAGATAAATCAACAAAAAAGAAATCATCAACACCGATCCCAAGGCACCGAAACTATCATTTTGTCTTTTAATGTCGCTGCCCCAAGTCATCTGTATTTCTGTCGGCAGGGGATTTTTTTTGAGATAAGCTACAACATCGTCTGCTACAGTGCCTGAAGGCCTTCCCAATGCATCAGCCGTAAGGGTAACTGCGGCTTGCCGGTCTTTTCTTTCTAACAAAGAAGGGGAATTACCTTGTTGAACGATTGCAAATTGCGAAACTTCTATCGGCATACCCATTGGATTAATAATAGAAAGCTGTTGTACATCTTCAAAATTTTGCCTGCTAAATTCATCCAACCAAATTCTCACAGGATATTCAGTTCCGTTTTCAGTAAGCGTTGCATCGTCATTTCCAGTAAATGCTGTTCTTAGATTCAATCCAACATACGCTGTATTTAATCCTAAACGTTGCATTTTTTCTTTATCAGGAATGATTTTGTATTCAGGACTTCCAGCTTCAACAGATAAACGAACATTGTCAGCACCAGGGATTTTTTCTATGACTTCCTTTAAAGTATTACCACTTTTCATTACCAAATCCAATTCATTGCCACTCAATGTTATTTCAATAGGTGCTGAACGAGGTATAAGACCCAGAGCTGCCATAGAATAATTAATACCTGGAAATTTTTGTTGTAAATCAAATCTTAGTTTTTTCATAAAATCTTCTGTTGGCACTTTTTTAAGTCCTGCAATTTTTAACTCATCCTTTTTATTTCGTAACTGAATGGTAAATTCCGTTTTATTCGCTGAACCTACACCCAAGCTTCCAATACCCGTACTTGGGCCACCTATGTTGCTGAATATTGTTGAAACTTCAGGTTGTTGAAGAATATATGTTTCAATTTTTTGAGCTATTAAATTATTCTTATGAATTGACGTTGATTTATCAAACTCTAAAGACATTCTGAATTTTCCCTGATCACCAGTTGATATTAGTTCTTTGCCTATAATACCTTGTTTCATGATACCAACAGTCATCACAAAAAGCAATAGCACTATTGCGGTAAAAATAAGTTTGTGACCCAATACCCATTCTAAAAGTACTCCATACCAATGGGTGAATTTTTCTAATTGATGTTCGAACCAAAGTAAAAACCGATTGAATAAATTGGTAGGTTGTAAATCTTCCTTTTTACCTATACGTGAAGCCAGCCAGGGTGTAAGCGTAAAGCCAACCAACAAACTGGTCAGGGTCGAAGTAACTACTACCACCGAAAACTGTTTGAGCATATCTGCAACAAATACCTGTAAGAAAAGAATGGGCAAAAACACGACTACATCAACCAATGTAATGGATAATGCTGAAAAACCAATTTCCATACGACCGTCCATAGCCGCGTTTCCTTTATCTTTTCCCTTGTCTAAGTGCTTTTGGATATTTTCTAATACTACTACAGCATCATCCACCAAAATACCAATGATTAAAGACATGGCAAGCAATGTCATTAAATTTAGTGTGTAACCCAATAGCCACATTACCGCAAACGCAGTCACTAATGATGTAGGTATGGCTATTATTACGATCAAAGAATTTCTGAGACTTCTTAGAAATAGAAGCATCACCAATGAAACAAGTATAACCGCTAAAATCAAATCAAAAACAACGGAATTTACGGCTGCAATCGTATTATCTGTACTATCGTCTGCAATGACAAATTTTACATTTGAATTTGAGTTTTGTAGTTCAATGGATTTGAATTTTGAACGAACTAAGTTTGAAACATCAACGGCATTGCCGTCTCCTTGCTTTTTAAGCATTAAACCAATACCGTTTTTTCCATTGTATCTACTGATGGAAGTGGTTTCTTTTATACCATCTGTTATATCTGCCACATCTTTTACATACACAGGACTTCCGGGTATAGGCATGGACACCTGCACGTTTTTAATGTCTTCCAGAGACGAAAATTTCCCTGTCAAACGAACGGAATTTGTCTCTATTTCTGTTTGTGCTTTTCCTGCGGGTAAATCCAAGCCGGAACGGTTAATCGCTTCCACAACCTGTTGCAAAGAAATTTTGTACAATTTTAATTTGGCCTGGTCAACCTTTACTTGTATTTCTCTTTCTTCACCGCCTAAAATTGTTATTTCTGCTACGCCCCTTATTTGCTGAATTTGAGGCAGATAGTCGTCTTTCATTTTTTGATAAAATTCGGAAGCAGGCAAATCGCTTGTCGCACTTATGGACATGATTGGTAAGTCATTTGGCGACACTTTACTCATGACCGGACTGAGTATGTCTTGTGGCAAATCTTTGCGAATATTGTCTATATATCGCTGTGCATCTTGCATAGTTTTGTCCAGGTCAGTCCCATATTTCAGATTGGCGATGATGATTGAAGCGTTTGGCAGTGACTTTGTAACTAAGTAATCTACCCCTTCCAGATTGGAAAGTGCATCTTCAATTTTTCTAGAAACGGAAGTTTCCACTTCGTTCGGTTCAGCACCTGGATACCCCGTTTTAATGACTACCACAGGCTGATTGAAGTCTGGCATTAATTCATAACTCAGATTCATGAAGCCTATAACTCCCAATAGCGTAAATATACTGAAAAGCACGATGATCAGTGAAGGGCGTTTGATTGATATTTCTGTAATATTCATTTTCCCTTGATTTTATTTTGTACTAATATTCGCTCCTTCAAATACATTGATAAGACCGGAGACTATGATAGTATCGCCTTCCTTCAAACCTTCTGCAACAATCACTTTGTTTTGCGCTCTTTTTGAGATTGTAATATTAATGGCTGTCGCTTTTCCATTTTTTACAACATATACCTGCGGTTTATTTGAAGTACCTACCACTACAGACGCAGGAATGGCTATACCGACTTCACCTATATCTGTAGATATATTTACTGTACCAAACATGCCCGCTTTTACGATGTAGTTGGAAACATTTTTAACTAAAAATTGTACAGGAAAACTACTTCCTATATTGGCTTTGCTTCCAATCATTGAAATTTTACCCGAAAGCGCTACATCGGGTAAGACATCAGCATTTATTTTATATGATTTACCTAAACTGAAATGAGGTAAATCTTTCTCGGGTACATTTATTGTAAATCGCAATGTTCCGATTTCGGATAACTGCAATAAAGGTACACCAGGGGCAGCAAACGATCCGATTTCAGAAAGCTTTGCTGTAATCACACCATCGAAAGGTGCAACAATACTTGTTTTTTTGATCTGTTCAATTATACTCTTCCTTTGTGCTTCAGTCGTTTTTATTCCGGATTTGTTCAAAATTGAGGTGCGTTGATTTTCTGCAATACTCAATTGCATCACTGCTTTTTCCAGTTGAACGCCTTGTATGGCATCCGCATCAGCAAGAATAGTAAATCGATTTACATCCTGTTTTAATCCTTCAATTTGAATTTCATTTGCTTTTAATTGCACATCAAATTCGGTTTTTGCATTTTGCAATTGTACATCAATATTATAAAGTTGTTGCTGCAAAAGTGCATTGTCTAGCTGCACCAGACGTTGTCCTTTGGAGACTATACTTCCTAAATCCACATAAAAAGCATTTATTTTACCTTGCTGTTCTGCACTTAACTTACTTTCTCTGTTTGGCTCGAATGTTCCTGAGAAAGAAATGTCATTACCCGTTTTTTGCAAAGTAATTATTTCTGTTTCGACGTGAATCGCTTGTTCTTTTTCGTACTGATATACTTTGCTTTGGGTCTTTTCTTTGTTACTTTTCAGTTTGAAAACAACAAGTCCGATGACTGCGATGCCGGCAACAATTACGATGATTTTTTTCCAATTCATTTTCTTAATACTTAATTCTAAATTATTAATTTCCAATTATTAATGCTTAATTGAATTCAGGTTTCCTGTAAATTTTTTAAGGTCCAGATCTGCTTTTAGATAGTCAAATATAGCCATCAGGTATGTTTGTTGTGCCTCACGCAATGTATAGTCTGCAAGTAAAACATCCTGCAGGTTTGCTGTTCCTTGCTTTTGTTGAAGTATCGTTTGGTCGTAAATAGTTTTGGCCAATTTGATCTGTTCAGTGGTTGTTTCTACCGACATTTGAGCAACTAGTCTTTGCTGTTGTGTTTTTTAATCTGCATACCATTTTGTTCAGAAAGCAGGCCGAATTGAAGTTCATTATTCTGAAGGTCTAATTTTTTCTGATTTATTTTTCGTTGAGTAACTGTGCCGTTGAATAAAGGGTATGAAAGTTGAACACCTGCAAATCCAATTGGGAAGAATTTCAGAAAATCATTTGGCTGCAGGTCATAGCCAAAGCCTGTAGTTCCGAAAGTGCCAAAAAGATTGAGCGAAGGCAAAAATCTTGATTTATTTAAAGCACTAAGCTCACTCATCAACAACTTGTTTTGAGTTTTTATCAATCGAACATCCAGGATTGATGACGTAATGTATTCTTCTATGTCTTTATATTGAATGGTTGGTTCTATTTCCAAATTTTGTTCTGTAGCAATACCCATTGCGAATTTCAATCCATTCAAAATCTGAGTATATTTACTATTTATGTTTTCCTTTTTGTGTCTTCAATTGTGCTAATTGCAATTTTCACCTTGCTTACATCTGTACCTTTGGCTAGTAATTGCTCATTGAGCAATTGCATATTTTTTAGAAGTCGAGTAGTATTTACAAGATTACTATCAATAAAGCCTAATTGGTGATGCAAAATTTGAGCGTTGTAGTACAGATTGAAAATTTCAAAGTAAATTTGTTCTTCCGTTTTTTGATATTGTACATCCGACAATTCAGAAGCTATTTTAGTAGTTTGTATCGCACCATACACTTGTGGACTATAAATGGGCATTGATAATTGGAGATTGGCATTTATATTGTGCGGTACCCCAAATTGTGCTTCTTTAAACTGTCCTTCCGGTGCTGTTGGATTAAAAGTAGATAAGGGTAACAATTGGTAAGGAAGGTTCGAAAAATACTTATAGTCTGCATTGGCTGTAATTTTGGGAATCAAATTGGCTTTTGCTTCTTTCTCTTTTTCTTTAGCTATGGATATATTATTTCTGCCCATGGCCAAATTTTTATTGTAAACCTGTGCTGTATCGATGCACTGCTGCAAAGACCAAACCTGAGCCTGAGTCGATTCAAATCTTATCAAAAATAACAACAGAATCAATACAGGTGTGTGAATACTTACTAACTTCATATGTCAAAATTTTTACTTGATCAGTACCAATTGACTTAGTTCTATTCCTTCAACCCAATGTGTTACCATGGGTTCTATGTTTATATAATCACCGGTGTTAATGTTTCCTTTATCCCTTTTTCATTTCAAAGACTACTTTGCCATCAACACAAACCAATAAAGCCGGTATTTTGGTGATATGTTCTTTTAATTTTTCACCTTGCAATATTTGTATCGCTGTGGCATTTCCCTGATCGCTTTTAAAAAGAGAAATTGCGGAAACTGATTTATCCTGTGAATGCAATTTTTAATGTTCATGATGTCTATTTTAAATTATTATAAATTCTTAACTCCCCATTTCCGATTTATTATACACACTTCCTACTTCCATCTCAAATACCCCAAAACCTTCTTATTATATTTTTTTTTGTAATAAAGATTTGGTCATACTACTTAAAAAGCCTTCTTACTTTATTTTTATACCAAAATGATAACTTCATAACTTAACATTGGCGAAGCTACGTTGAGGAAGGTATCCTTTTGTGAATTATTGCGAAATAAGCGATGATGGCAAATACCAACGTAACAGAAATTCTAAAAATCATAGCGCCCACTGTTTTGGTTTCATACAAACCACCTGAATTGGCGTGAATTTTTAGGCCAACAAAAGCAATAATCAAAATAATGGTTGAAATCCCTAAAAGAGAAATTGTCCACTTTTTACTTTTGACAAGACCATACGCAGCTATCAGATAGAGGATACTGCTGATAAAATTTGACCAGACAACAAACAAGACATAGTTACCTTCCTTTGCTCTGATGCCAAATAAATCAAATATTACTGATGTACTTAGGAACAAAGTCAATAACCCAAATCCTGCTAAAATCGCTGATGCAACATATTTCAATGACTTTTTCATTGGAAATGTTGATTATAGATTTCAAAAGAACTTTTTAGTTCGGAAATAATTTTATTGGCGGCATCATCGCTTTCTGCATCCTGCAATGACTCGATCAGTGCCATGTGTGGATGCAACCATTTGTGCAACTCGTCATGACTTTTGCCATCCATGGTACAACTTTTTATGAGACCGGAATTTTTATCCGTCAATTCTTTAGCCAGGGTCTTGAAATCGGCAGATCCATTGGAGATATAAGTATTCAGAATACTTTCACTTTCGGTAATAAACGGCTTCATTTCTGCATTTACCAGCCACCTGGCGCCATCATTCAATTCGATAGTTGCTGGCGAATTAAGATCGTGATTGACATTATTCTTACAGCTTGATGCTGAAAAAATAATGAAGAGAGAAATGATCATTACATTTAACTTTGTCATTTTTCTAATTTTTTATAATTGTTAATAAAGATTGGATCATGTTGTTTCCATTTCTGATGATATCAAATTGAAAGTTGGCAACACGCCATTTAAACATTAATAATCTGAATGTACCCATTACTATATGAATCATCTCTTCCGATGTGATCGCATTGGTAAATATTTTTTTATGTTGTCCTTCACCAATGATAGGCATGAGGTGTTTCATTTTAACAGCCATAATTTTTAGAATTGTCTCATTGATTCTTGTGCTTTCTTCCATAAGGCCGTCAGAAAATACAGCTACGACAAAATGCGGATTCTTGTCAAAAAAAGAAAATTGGTTTTCAAAAAGTAATGTAAATTTTTGAATTACATCCTGTTCATTATTGATCACCCGAGTATATCTTTCATCCATATCATCTGCCAAATAATTTAACATGGCAATGATGATTTCTTCCTTACTTGTGAAGTGTCTGTATATGGCACTTTCTGAAAAATGCATCTCTTTAGCCAGGTTCTTAATAGTCAAGCCTCCAACACCTGACCTTGTCAAGTATTTTGCCTTCCGGGGCTTCTATTATTTCTTTTTGTCTATTAGAAATACTATCTATTTCAATCATTTATTGTAATGATTTAATTTTGAGAAATGATATGCCCATCCAAATCACTGATGCCGTCATCGATAATGCACCCAACAAAACAAAAACAGGGGACAAACCCAAATAAATTTCTCCCAATATACCTAGTGGCACCAGCAGTCCCGAAAGGGCCAACCATGAAATTATTTTTATGTGTTCGAGTCTATCCTTAAAATGTAAGAGCAAGTAACCTATTACTATATTTAGAAAAGCAAATAAGTTACCGTGTACATGGGTCTGCTTTCAAAATGTTTGCCTATGCTATATGAATTTACCCACTCTTCCTTGCCTGGAGCAAAATCTCTTAGATAAATTAATAAGAATCCATAAGCCATAAAAAGCCCCATGGTAAGAAAGCCAATTGCAATATTGTTTTTGCCATTCATGATTAAATATTTATGTGAGTGAACATTCACTCTGCAAAGATAAGGGGTTTTAAACTATTGTCAACAATAAAGACCAAAATATGACGAAGATCATATTTCAGAACGGTTTTTAAATGATCATAGTAAAGGAGGGCACATTAATATAGCTACCATATTTAGTTATGCTGCCAATGAAGATGACGCTGATGCCAATGGATTAATACAGGATGATTTTGTCATGCTTAATAATGAATTGCCTATGGCTGCTGATCCACAAGCACCATACATTTCTAAAACGCAAGGTTCCGCTAACGCTATCAATCCCATCAATAAACACAGCAGGGAGAAACTGGATGAGTACATAGAAGATTATAATCTGATGTACAATACTAAGTATAGCACCAAAACAAGTGAAGACTTTTACAACTACTACAATGACATATCCAAAAAGCTGAAGGATCGGGAACGCTCACCGGAAAACATCAGCAATCGTATAGATATCCTATTGGTAGTGAATATGTTTTTGACAGGGTTTGACGCCAAAAAAGTCAATACACTCTATGTAGATAAAAACCTGAAATATCATGGATTGATACAGGCATATAGTCGGACCAACAGAATACAAAACGAAACCAAATCACAGGGCAATATTGTAGTGTTCAGGAATCTGAAGGGTAAGACAGATGAAGCGATCACACTGTTTAGCAATAAGGAAGCGATAGAAGTCATCATCATGCAGCCATATGAAGACTACGTAGGGAAATTTGATGATGCGTATGATAAACTAAAAGAGATCACCCCTACCATAAATGCTGTCAATGAATTGGTGACGGAAGAAGACGAACTCAATTTCATCAAAGCATTCAGGGATCTGATGCGGATAAAAAATATCCTGGTGAGCTTCTCTGATTTCAAGTGGGAAGATTTTAAAGTAACTGAACAGGATTTTGAAGATTACAAGAGCAAATATCTGGACCTTTTGATAAAACCAAAGTTACGCCACCAAAAGAAAAGTGTCTATTCTGGAAGATATGGACTTTGAATTGGAACTGATACACCGCGATGAAATTAATGTCACCTATATAATTCAATACTCCGATAACAAAATTAAGCTGCGACTTTACCAAAATCTAATATTTTGCGTTTTAATTCATTATTTTTTTGCAACTCTGGGTCAATATCATAGTTGATAAATATTCTTTCCAGCAGAAATTGATTAAATAACTCTGTTTTTATATCTTGAATGGAGCAACTGCACGGCTGATCTTTTTCGATGCCTTGCCGTATGATTGCTTTAGCCACATTGACTGCTGTCATAGCGTAATTGACATGATTGTGGATTTTCTCCACAGACCTTGCCTGACAGTTGGCTAATCCGGTAAACTGTTTGCCATCTCTGAATATAAATTCCATTTGAAATCTGGCTTTGTAATATCTGACTATGTCGATGGAATCCCTAGACGTGTTGGTGCTAAAATAAAGAATGGTGTTTGTAACTTCACCTTTCTCATTTAAATATTCTGTATAAGCCACTTTGATGTTTATCTTTAGACTTATGGAATACACCACGGCTTCGTATATGACTTTTGCATCATCCTGAAATGTCTTTTTGAATACGCGCTTATCTATTTTTTTGAGATTTACTTTGCCTGAATATTTTTTTGGACGACCTCTTCCTGCCTTCTTCGGACCATTGTAAATATACTTTAAATTTGCATCGGGGCGTAATCTACAAATCACCTCTAGTCCCAGGAAGGTCATTGATTCAACAAATTTTTGCTTGTTAAACCAACCATCTACTACCAGGATTTCACTATGTTTCTTTATTGTATTAATCCTTTCGACAAATATCTTACAATAGTGTTTGATCAGACCAGTTTCTGCATCTTCTTTCTTCACCGGTGGTGTCTGTACGGCATCAAGATGATAGGCTGTATTTTGCTTGACATCTATGATGGCCAAGCATCCAAATTCCATTCCTCGTTTGATCATACCTGCTACGCCAGAATAAAAATAGCCTACATTAGGTGTATGTTTTCCACTCTTTGAAAGATATGAAGGATCAAATCCAATTACTAACTCATCACCGCACTGTTCGGTGATAAAGAGCGAATTGAAAGATAAAAAATCAAATACCTTCTTGAACATGTTACGAAACCTCACTTCGGGCGAAGAACTATATCTTTCCATCTGAGTAAAATTGATTTTACCTTTGATCGTTAGAAATAACATGGTTACTTCAATAAAAAATACTTTCTGCCATTTGTTGATGCCAACCATTTTTTCTAATATTGCTCCCATAAGGCTTTTGCCTGAAGTAAATGCGTCTTGTGTAATCATGTTGGTAAGAGAGTTTGATTACAGGTTGGCTCAAGGGCCAATTTACGCATTTACTTTTTACATATATTTTATTTTATAATGTTTTTATCAAAAGTTATCGGACTATTGTAATTAAGTTACTAATAAAATTAAAATCCAAAAAAGATAAAAGTTCTACTACTACAGAAAGAGATATACTCAATTTACTCAATACAGAAGTTACCCTGCGTAGTAAGCGTGAACTGATTGAGAGATTTATTTCTGATAACCTACCTGACATCAAAGATGCTGATAATGTCACAACAGAATTTGAAAACTTTTGGGATAAAGAAAAGCAAATAGCCTTTGACAAAATGGTCAAAGAAGAAAGCCTGTCATTTGAACGTACTGAAAAGCTGATCGAAGATTATCTGTTTGCTGAAAGAACGCCCATGCGTGATGAAGTACTGGAACTGATTGAAGGAGAAAAACCAAGCCTACTGCAACTTAAGAAATCCGGCGACAGGATTTTACAACGTATCATGGATTTTGTAGAGACGTTTATTAATGGGATGATGGGGTGAGTTAAAGGGCGATTAATCTTTCCAAACCACGCTCAGAATAGACTTATTGCCTTGGTGGACGATACAGTATTCGTAGAAAAGTGAATCTTTAATAAAAGCTCAGTGTATAATTTTTGGTAATATTATAATGGCTGTGGGCTTTCATTTTGACCAATTCATTTTTAACTTGTGTATCATATAAATTGGTAAACTTAAGTAATTATTTTTTTATCCGGTTTTTAGTTCACTGGATTTTAAGTAAAATTTTCCTTTTCTGATTTTAATTATATGGTGATTTATTATATATAATTATAAGCATAATACACTTTTGATGATAAATTGTGATAAAGATCATAGTTTTTTGGTTTTAAATTTGTATCAGCTCTTCGAAAGTGATTATGATCATACACACTAAAAGCATTTGTCATAATATTGTCAAAATGTAACGGATATCTTTGCTGCATATTAGTAATATAAACCAATTTTTTCACATAAAAAATAATGTTATGAACTTGCCTTTCAGAAAATTCCGAACTTTAGTGACCATCATGATAATCATGGCCGCCATTTTGTATTTTCCCAATTGTACCAATGACAACCAAATCATTGAACCAGCATCATCATTAGTGAGTGGTAGAGATTTATTATCAGCAAAAATTACTACTGCACCTACTATAGATGGTGTAGTAGATGCGATGTGGGCAAACAGTCCAAAACTTGAATTCAGCACATCAGTGCCTGAAGTAACCGGAGATGTATTCAGAGGGTATACTGCAAACATAATTCCTTCGGTTACTTTACGTTCTGCATATGATGATGCCAATATTTATTTTTTGGCAGAATGGGTAGACCCTACCAAATCATTATCCAGATCACCCTGGTATTTTGACCCTGCTACAAAAAAATGGGCACAAGAGAGTGGTACTTTTGCTTTTGGTGCTACTGGAGGAGTGACCAGACTACCTTATTACGAAGACAAAATGTCTATGTTGTGGAACATAAATAATTCTGTCAATGGTTGGAATAGTGCTACTTGCTTTAAATCTTGTCATACAGGCTTACCAGCTGCTGACGGCTCAAGTCGCCACTTTACTAACTTTGCAACTGAAAAAATAGATATGTGGCATTGGAAATCTGTTAGGGGTGGAGTAAATGCCGGAAATCAAATACATGACCAATACCAAAATAATGCTTATCCTAATGGAAGAAAATCTGACGCCGGAGTAGATGTATATCAGAATAATTCTCAAACTTTAGTAATCACTGGTTCATCTCCTGAAATAAAGGTTTCTGTCCCTAAATATGTTGTTCCTGGAAGAACTGACAACCACGGATGGATTATGAACTCAGAGTTTACCGCTGGTAGTGCAAAATTGGTGACTGCAGTATCAGAAACGGGAATATTAACACTTAACGATGGCACAACAATAGATCCAAATGTAGATACTGGTTATTTGAGAGTTGGTGCAAATGTAGGAGCAAAAGCAATAGCCGGGGTTACACTAAATGATGCATACACAGGAAGTATGGGGGATATTCCATGCAAAGCTGTTTGGGCCAATGGCGTTTGGACGCTTGAATTCAAAAGAGCATTGAAAACCAGTGATGCTGAAAATGACATTGATTTTACTTCCTTGCAAGATCAATATTTTGGATTTGCAATATTTGAAAATGCACAAATTGCCCATTCAATTAAGGCTAATTTGAAACTTATTTTTGATAAATAGATTCAATTGAACAAATTTAGTATAAGGATTCTATTAATTTATTTTAAAAATATGGTCATGTCAAATTCAAAAATTCAAGTCATCTTTCTTGCACTAATATTTGGATTGATTTCTTTTGCAGGTTGTTATTATGACAATAGCATCGTTAACGATAATGAAGAATTTAGTGGGGATGTAAGTTTTAATGATGACATTATGGTAATCTTTAATAAAGATTGCAATACATCAGGTTGCCATAATACTGGTGGTATTAAACCTGACCTTTCTCCGTCATCTGCTTATAATTCTTTGATAAATGGAAATTATTTAAATAATGGTAACCCGGAAGAAAGTGAATTATATCAGTGGATGAAAGGTAATAAGTCAATTCCTATGCCGGTTTCAGGTCCAAATATTTCTTACAATGCCAAAGTTTTGGCCTGGATCAAACAAGGTTCATTAAATAATTAAAAAGTTTAAATCATGTCAATTAAAAATATTTTTAAAATTAATACCAGCATTTTCTTAATAATCTTTTCTATTTCCTTTGTTTATATTGGATATGGGCAAGAAAACGAAGAAGAAGTTGTACAAACACTTGCTATTAAAAGCCGAGGATTACAAAGAGTCGGAAATACTTTTGAAAGTATTTGGCTTATTGACAATCAAACAGTACACGTTCCGTTGCGAAGAACATTTGAGTTTGATATTTTACATCGCTTCGGAACAATCAAAAATGGGTACAGCGACTTTTTAGGTCTTTATGCACCATCTAATATCCGGATTGGATTTGGATATACCCCTATTAACAGATTAATGATTGGGTTTGGATTTACAAAAGACCGACTTCTTTGGGACTTCAATTGGAAATATGCGTTCCTTAAGGAAAACAGTGAAAAAGGAATGCCGGTCAGTGTTACCTATTTTGGAAATGTGGGGGTCGATACTAGGAAAAAAGAAAATTTTATTAACAGTACCGACAGGTATAGTTTTTTCCACCAGTTGATGATAGCCAAAAAACTTTCAAGGGATTTATCAATTCAGGGTTCTCTTAACTTATCACATTTTAATGCAGTGCCAGGTTACATAAATTCTGATGGTAATCAGGTAGGAAAGCTTAAAAATGACCATTTTTCTTTTAGTGTTTTAGGCAGATATAAAATTTCAGATGCATTTGCCTTTATTGGAAATTATGACCAGCCAATCACTAAGCATGTTACAAATAATCCAAATCCTAATGTAAGTTTTGGGGTAGAATTAGCAACTCCATTACACGCATTTCAGGTTTTTCTTGGGAATTATAAATGGATAGTACCACAATACAACAATGTATTAAATCAAAACGACTATACCGATGGTGCTTTTTTAATAGGATTTAATATAACCAGGCTTTTGGATGCAAAAGAAGAAAGTTTAGGAGATATGATGTTTAAAAGAAAACAAAAGGAAGAGCACAAATAATAAGATTATTGGATTAGAATATTGTTTAAAGATGAGGTTGAAAAGTACGACCTCACTCTTTTAGAATGAAGTATTTTCCATAGGGTGGTTTAAAATATTTCTGCCCTGAATACTGATTCAATATTTTGGTCTGTTATTCAGTATAGCCTTATTGTATTCATTTACAAATATATCTGTTGCAGGTGACCCTTGGAAGGCTCCGGATAAATACCTTAAAATGAAGAATCCGGAAAAAGCAGATACAGCATCTATCGCTGCAGGTAAAGTTTTGTATAACAAACATTGCGCTTCATGCCATGGTAAAAAGGATTTGGGTGATGGTATCAAGGCAGCTCAATTCGACGCAAGTCCGGGTAATTTTACTGAGAAGTCTTTTTCCATTCAGCGAGATGCTTCACTTTTTTACAAAACATTGGAAGGAAGAGACGATATGCCTTCCTGCAAAAAAAAAGGAGATTCCGGATGAAGAAGGTGTCTGGTGTGTAGTGAATTCCATGCTAACTTTGGCAATTTAAAAATTTTCTATATAATAGGAATCATATTATGTTTTTGTTGTTAGGGTTGTATTCAATGTCAATTGAATACAACTTTTTTATTAACATTTCAATAGTTAAGTATTTAAGCCAACAGACGAGATTAATTTCACAATGCGACAAAGTTTCCAACAATACATCAAAACGCTCTCAGAATCCACCTAATAGCCCCAGAAGCAACCTTGCGCTACTGATTTCATATTTCAAAATTCATTTGTCTCCGGTCGCCGCCCCCCGGTGCGAGACGTCCCGTGTCTTTCTTTGTTTTTCCGAAATTTTTTAATTTTTTTTTCACGCTTAGTCTTAATAGTCTTATAGTCTTTATATAGTCTTATATACATTGATCGCCTCCATTCCTTTAAACGTACCGACCATGTACGTTTAAAGGACGAGCATGTACGTTTCGAGAATGACCATGTACGTTTAAAGGACGAGCATGACTGCGAGACAGTCCACGATGGTACGTTTGGCGGACTGGTGACGATCTACGTTTTTTCCTGGTTTTTTATACGTAGTTCAATTTATTGAAAAAAGAATGTTAATTATTCCACAGTATCACCTAAAGCCGGTGTGGCTCTTACTTTTTGCATTGCCAAAAAAGTAAGCAAAAACGCTAGGCCAAAAAAAGGCGATTGCTGAAGCACCGTTCTTTCCCGAATCTACATGCTTTTCATTTCGCATTTTATTTCTAATTCCTTGTTTTAACTGATTAATATGCGAAATGCGCAATTCCGATTCTTCAATCACTATCGCTGGTTTTTGGCCGGGTCTGTTCAATATCTAAATTTTTATCCTTTAATATGAAATGTTTAACCATCGATTTTGTAGAACCTGTCCTTTGAAAAATAAAGTTTCTTTTACTTGGACAATTATCGTTCACTAACAAAATATGATTCTGAAAAAAATACCACCTTGTGTGGAAAAATTCTGTTTGAGCCAAAAAGTGTTAAAATTTCAATTATTTTTAGAAAAAAGTCGCACTCATAAATTAAATCTATTTTCAACATAAGTTATTGATAATCTATTAAATGTGCAATATTTATTGATATTTCCTATGGTATAATTGGTCCGGGCCATCCATAAAAAGTGAAAAAAAATGAACACCACTGGTGTTCTACTTGTGTTCGAAATATTTCGGATACCCACACCTTTGCTGCAACAAAATCATATACATCATGCCAGCAAATATCATCACCACAGACGACCTCAGGGAGTTCAAAACAGAGCTGATTGAACAGCTCAAAGATCTCATCAGCACACCCCGGGGAACCGCCGGTCAAAAACGATTTTTAAAAACGTCAGAATTGCAGGAAGCTCTGGGTCTTTCGGCATCTACTATTCATCAGCTTCGGATCATGCGAATCCTTCCATACACCAAGGTCAATGGTGTCATTTTTTTTGACTGGGAGGACATTGTCGTCATGATGCAGAAAAATAAAAAAATTGCCAAACCAAAAGTCTGAAATACTTCAATATCATGACCATGCAAGCAAATCAGGGAATGGGGGTAAACTTCTTCCGTCATCAGGAATTATTTTATGATCTCGTAGTATCCAGTGATGCCATCCACTTTACACAAATTGCCATTTACCAGGCTATGTTCAGATTTTGGAATCATCAGTTTTTTCAGAACCCGGTGCAATTGGACAGAGACAGCATGATGATCCTGGCAGGTATCAAATCCAGATCAACTTTTTACAGAGTACTGGGAGAATTGAATGACATGGATCTGCTCAGGTATTATCCATCCAGATCAGTGTATGAGAAAAGTTATTTGTGTTTTTCGACGTTCGGTTTGTTTGAAAAAGACATTAACATAACCGTATGGGGACTGGTAGAGCCGAAGATACCCGGGCAATCCAAGAGTGGAGAAAGTGGCGTAAAAACGATAGAAAAAATAAAGCTGTACAACGGAAGGTATCAGCTGGAAAAGGTCAAGGAGCTGACCGTAAAAAAGAAACTTGAAATATTGCCATCCATTGCATTCAACAGTAAAAATAATGGTGCCGCCAATAGTCATCAAAATGAATCGGAAAATCTGTTTGGAACCCATTTTAAATCATCTTCAAAATATTATCCTAATGGAAATTATCAAAAATCAGAACCTAAAAACGGTGGTCTCCGGCCACCAGGAATCCCGCTCCATCCTGACCCCGATTACACAAAACCGCTTTGACATTGACCAATTCACCAAATGGATGCAGGATCATGGCAAATTGATGTATGGTAGCCACTTTTTGCTGTATAGCGAAGATACCGAAGTGTTGGCCAAACTGTATGCATACATCTCCGGAGACGTAAAAATGTGTAGTAAGTATTCACTTGACCTGAATAAGGGGATTTTTCTGGTTGGAGGTGTGGGAGTAGGAAAGACCGTTTTTATGATGATCCTGCGACAGCTGTTGCCCTTGAAGGATAGATATGCAGTAAAACCTTGTCAGCAGATAGCCCTGGAGTATATTGATCAGGGAACGAATGTCCTTATGCGTTATGGCCGAAACTATGTGGATAATGTGGATATCAATACGATCAACAGGGCTTATTGTTTTGACGATCTCGGAGCTGAAGAAGCGACTAAACACTATGGCAATGATGCCAATGTTATGGCGCAGATCATACAAATGAGATACAATCTATTTCAGAACAGGAAAGTGTTGACCCACTTTACCTCCAATCTTATTTCAGATCAGATTGATGTGCATTATGGCACCAGGGTAAGGAGCCGACTGAGAGAGATGTGCAATTGGATAGAGTTTTCTGACAAGTCATCAGACAAACGAATATAAATTTTTTTGCATGGCATTTTATTCTGTTGGTTTTTTTCGTCTTCGCCCCTATAAGTGGGCAAATCTATGCTGAAAGCAGCATGATTTTGAGCAGCAGCTCCGGCGCCCGTCGGGGCTGCTTTTATTTATTACTCACCCTAACCTTTTCTTGAAAGAGAGGGAATTAAACAAGTCAAAATGAAGGTTTTTATTTTTTCTTTAGCTTTATTGATCTCACAGATCATTTTTGGACAGGAGATTATCTTTCCCGGTTTGAAAAGTGATTCACTTAAAAATGACCTTGTGGCGTTTTACACCCCATCAAAAATATTGACTTATGATCAAGCCAGAACCAAGCTATACAACGAAGTATTTTTGTTTTCTGACAGTCTGGAATGTTTCTATAGCGGCTACAAAATACCAGTTGACAAGCAAGTCAATATCTTATCCTGGACAGCTAAATATGGTATTCAGACAGAACATCTTTACCCCAGGTCAAAAGGAGCTGATAAGCATCCTGCCATTGGAGATTTGCATCATCTGGTACCAATCAAAGGCAGTATTAATACACTACGAAAAAACACTCCTTACAAGGACATTGATGACACTAAAACTAAATACTTGTTGTTGGGCGACAAGGTGTTTACCGTTCCTGACAGGAGCAAAATAGATGCCTACTCAGAATCTGCTCCGGGAGTATTTGAGCCCAGAGAATCTAAAAAGGGAGATGTGGCCCGTTCTGTTTTTTATTTCTACATGATATATCAGAATCAAGCAGATAAATCGGATAACCGATTTTTTCCATCCATGCTTGCTGATTTGTGCCGATGGCACAGGATAGACAAAGTAGATAGCTTTGAATGGAAAAAGACCATGGCGATAGGTCGCATACAAGGCAATGTTAATCCGTTTGTGATTGATGCGACATTGGCTGAAAGATGCTACTGTTCTGGAGTGATTTCGGAACTCACAAAAACATATAACACGGAGCTTTACCCAAATCCTACTAAAGGACTGTTTTATATATCTATACCTGAGTATTCCGGGCAAGTGATCATGTCCATCAGGTCTGAATCCGGCAAGTTAATCAGCACCCATTATCTGATGTATTCCGGTTTGCTGACCTGGCGGCTGACTGATGGAATTTATGATATTGAACGGAAGTTGGAAAGCGGGCAGGTGATAGGGAAGAGGGTGCTGGTGAAGTGAAAAGGAATACAGCATCATAACCCAATTTAGTCATATTTGAGTTGTATTGTGAAAATATAACCCAAAAATAGTGATTTACTTAATTGGAATGGGATACACCTTATCTATTTTCCATGACAGATTGTTGATGGTGTGTTTTAATTCCAGCAAGTCAGACATAATTTCATCAAAAGATGGAGGACCAGTTTCATAAATCATTTGTTCTAACATAATATTGTAATCTGATCTCCAGGCTTCAATAATTTCTGTTGTAGGAATTGGGTTTATCGACTCCGGCTGATGTTTATTATAATCCACGCCTCCTACTCTTGTGAATTTGTATCTATGATCTACGATCGTTTTGTACAGGTTTTGATCAGACAGTGCTTTTGATGCAAATTCAGTTTTACTCAACTTGACAATATCATATAAATGCCTACTCAATCTGTTGACTCTTACCTTTTCAGCTGGTTTTCCAAATTCCTCGTGAAGCAGAAATATTTTTTCTAAAAAAGTTCTTTCAGGATTAACTGTTGGAACAATAATATGTGGTTGGGCAAAATCACTATCAGGATATTCATCATCCACCAATGATCTGAAAGACTGATTTGTAAATGGCTCTCTTAGAGAACGACAGCCAATTTCTATCTGTACTTTTGGTGCCAGATATCCTGGGGCAGTTATAACATTTGGATAATAAACTTCAATAATACGTGGATCCTGGTCACTATCTTTATAATCTATAAGATCAAAACTTACTTCATATTCTTTGTTAGCGAATGCAGATTTGAGGTCTGTAAAAAATGAAGTAGAAGTAAAATGACCTGCTTTTTTCCTTAATTCACTTTGTTTGGATCTGGTAAGCTCACCGGACATTTTGAAAAATGATCTGTCAATGGATAAATCAATATCTTCAGAAAAACGATCTATCAACTTCCATGCTTTGCTCAGGGATGTACCACCTTTAAATACTAAATATTTTGCTACATCCATTTTAAATACTATGGATAGTGTTTGTACTACCCACCAATCTTTCTCTACAGCAAACGCAGACATTCCAGTATTGCGACTTATCTCACGGAAAATATCAGCTTTATCGGCATCCGGTATTTTATTAAAGTTTAGCCGAGCCATGTAAAGTGCTTTTTTCATTATCTTTTGAATCCAAACAGGTGCTAACTTTATATCGTGTAACAAGTGTTCCGGATTTTCTTTTTTCAATAAGTTTATAATTTTATTTTCTTCTTCTTGCGTTTGATTATCCATACCAATTTCTCTTAGCGCCTGAATCACTAACTTACTTATTTTGCCTTTGGCCAGTAAATTTTTTGGGGAAGTCTTTTTGAATTTAATAGTACGTTTCCCCACCTTTATTACTCGGGGTGATCCATCAGTTAACAAAACTATTTTCATTGGCACCTGTGTACTCAAGCCTAACGCATTCAGAGAATATGATCCGGTAGGTATATATCTTATCCTGTCTCTTTGAGCTATACCTGCTGCTATTTCTTCAGCTGAAGGAAGGACTACACCTATATATTTGCTGATTTTTGGACGAACATAAATGCCATGAGCAACTCGTATGATGCTATTTTCTTTCACCAATCTATGGAGTGCTGTGCGAATTGCTTCTGATGAGCCAACATCGTAAAAGTCTTCTGGAAAAATCAACTCACCACGCTTAGATCGTTTAACCTTTTCCAATATTTTTGATTCAATGCTCTGCATAATATTCAGTTGCTTTAATCTGTAACAAATATAGCATAAATTTGTTACAATTTATGCGTATAAAATACTTTGTAATATTTATTCCAAATAATTTTAAAAAGCGAACCCCTTCCCGCTTTTATAATATTTACAAGTATTTAATCATCAATGCTATGCATATTATATCATGATTTATTTTGTCGCAAATATAGGATACTTTTGCGACATAGTTGAATTTGTATTTTGTAACAAATTTAGTATATATTTGTTACAAAATGATCAGTCTGTCATTTTATATATTATTGCTTCACGGCATCTTCTATCTGTAGTAGTGATACGGTCTGAATATGCCAATAATGTTGGTTAAATATTGTTCAGGAATATTGTACTATTTCGTGATCTGTAGTGTTCATATTATTTTAAAGTACACGAAACGTGAACAACCTATATTTGTGAACAAAATAGTTGGGCAGTAATTTTAAACCTTTTATCGTTCAATACGTCTAATCAAAAAAATAAAAAAAATGAAACATTTAATTAAAATGTTAATGCTACTAGCTGTCTTATCTTCTTGCAAAAAAGATGAAACTACAGACACAATTATTCCGAATACTATGACTGTTAAGTCATCCCCAACATATGCGGTAGCGGTTGAGCAAAATGTCAAATATTGTGAGGGATTAAGCCATCAGACATTAAACAGTACTTCTTATTCAATTATGGATTTAAAATTAGACGTTTATAAACCTGAGAATAATACCAAAAAAAAGCCTGCCATATTGCTGATTCATGGAGGAGGATTTTCGGGTGGTGATAAAAGTGATGTAAATATTGTAAACCTTGCAAATTACTTTGCATCAAAAGGTTGGGTAGCTTTTTCTATCAATTATAGACTACAGGGTAATAAAGGAACTGTACCTACAGAATGGATTCAGTATGCACAAAATAGTGTTCCGCTTTCAGACCAGTCTCAATTTTTGGCGATGTATCCTGCTCACAGAGATGCCAAAGCAGCACTTAGATGGCTAATTGCAAATGCAAACCAATACAATATTGATACAAATTATATTACAGTAGGTGGTGGTTCAGCTG
Source organism: Saprospiraceae bacterium (assembly GCA_016718205.1). Taxonomy (GTDB): domain Bacteria; phylum Bacteroidota; class Bacteroidia; order Chitinophagales; family Saprospiraceae; genus OLB9. Next base: position 3,534 of record JADKEB010000001.1, on the reverse strand, counting down.
GTGCCATTATAGCTACAACATTAGGTATTACTAAAACAATCGATTTTACAAACGAAATCTCTTTAAGTAACGACCCTTCCTTGGCAACCACAAATTTGAATAGTAACAATTATACAATAAAAACGATTTTAGATTTCTGGGGTAGTGGAGTAGCCGTTACCGCAAATAATAATATATATAAATACAATCGCTTTGACCCTACAGATGCACCAATAATGATTTCTCATGGTACTAACGACCCTACTGTAGCATATTCCGAAGCACTTGCCCTAAAGGATATTTATACTTCTACAGGTGCTAAATATGTATTATATACTTTAGAAAACAGAGGACACGGTCCTTGGGATGCTATTGTAAATGGAAAAAAATTGGAAGAACTTTCATTCGATTTTATAGTTGAGCAACAGAAAATTATTGTAGAATAATGAGAAAAACTACTGCCAATCGAGTAGACGGCCCCACCAGCCGAAGCTGATGGGGAGCGCCTCTCACACCACCGTACGTACGGGTCTCGTATACGGCGGTTCGCAAAATCTCAACCAAACAGCTCTTTTCACCCATTTGGTCTATCCATTAGTTTAAGAGTAGGCTAAGATTATACTTTCCTATCCGAATTTCGTGGAAATTCACGTTCAGTCCTTCCCCAATGTGAGACCTACCAGTATGGGATTACCAGCCAGACTCGTTACTATGGGTACTATGACCCTCTGCTGACTTCCTCTGATACTTCAATCAATGAACTCAGAGATCTCCTGAAAAATATCTTTGAGTCAATCGCTGCCGGATCTACTCATCAGGTATCAAAACTCGGGCGTTAGTATGATGTGCTACCTAACCCAACCTGACCAGCTCTTATCCGGTTCCTATACGCAGTACCGACTTTTGCAGTCCTGCTTACTTCAATGCAAGATCACTCTAAACCATCTTGCAGCTTGCTAATACTTCTGGGCGTTACACCAGCGTATGAGAGACTTTCACTCTCCAGATAAACCGCTTCTTTAAGCAGTTTGTACAACTTAAATGAAAATTGTACATTTGCCATTCAAGGCACACACAGCATATTTAAGAAATGGCGGATTTAGTGCTAAAAGTAAACTTTGTGCATCAAATAAAGTTAAGTGCTAAAATGAAACATCCTTTTTCAAAAGCCCCCACTTCATAAATATGCAAACCGTTCCTATTTTCAATTTATCAAGCATAATTGAAAATTACATCAGGTATAACTTCAACAAAAAGCAGTAGTTTCTTTTATTATAGATGTTCCATTTAATGATAAAAATTGTTTACAGATCCATTCTATCTTACCCGGTAAAATATTAGAAATAACCTATGGTGAAAGTAAGTTTTTAACACCAAAAATAAATTCAGGACCAGAGGGTTCAAGTCCGTAAATAGTCGTAAATTAGCCTAAATTATATGCGACTATGCAGCGACAAAAAGACATATGAAGATATGTTTGATATATAATTTAAATATAATCAACTGAAAATAAAAAGCGTCGTAAAAAGTGACTGTCCCAGCCAGATCACAAAACAACACATAAACCCTTGTAAGTCAACGATTTGCAAGGGTTTTCTTTTTTGGGGTAAACATTATTTAAAAAGCTACTACTTCTCTAAATAAACCAAAAGTGGTTATGGAATATCTGCATTAAGCTGCTGTTAGTGTAATAATCCGAACAGTTGGTCAGGGCAAAATACCACCCCTATGATGAGTGGTAATACAAAGAATGATAAAGATGCGGTATCTTGTAGTGATTTTTAATACCGGTATAGAATTGTTATCATTAACTACATAGGCTGAAATCCTTAGATAATTGTAAGCCGCTACAACGGATGTCAATATTGCTATTACAGCTAACCACGTATCTCCTGCCTTTACTGCACTGAATATAATGAAGTACTTCCCAAAAAACCAGCTAAAGGAGAGAATGCCGGTAAAGCGGACAACATAGATACCAATAGTCCTGTAGCAAGTAATTTATTATGGGTAACCAGCCCGGAAAATGCCTTTATCGTGTCTATACCTGTCTGTGATTTTATGGTGGAACAAAATGGTAAACGCAAGTATTGATGCGATGTTGTAAGCCGTAAGGTTATACAGTATATATCCTGAAGAACCTTTCGCCCGCTGTAAGAATGGCTATTAATACAAAGCCAACATTTGCTATTCCTGAATAGGCTAAGCCTTTTTGAAATTCTTCTGTTTTATAGATACTATGGTGCTAACATCCTGGTAGCCACAGATACTAGCATAAAAAAGAATCACCCATTTTTCTGAATTATAATTTCCTATAAAAGCCATAACGTAAAGCGCCCCATTACTGCAACTTTTGACTACGGTGGAAACAAAAGCCGTCAAGACCGTGGGAGCGCTATGGTAAACATCAGGTGCCCAAAATGAAAGGGACTTCAGACAATTTAAAAATGAAAGAACACAGAATTAAAAACCTCCACCAGTTAAAAAAAGAAGAGATGCCTTGTGTAGCAGTGCAGTGAATATCTGTTAAATCAAAACTTCCATAAGCACCGTAAACAAAGTAATACTGAGAAGTAGAAAACAAGTGGCAATGATCCCATCAGGTAGTATTTTAAGCCAGCTTCATTGATGCCAGATTTCTTCTGTTGCTGGCCGCCAAAATATATAAGGTATAGAAAGAATTTCAGTGTTTAAAACAACATTGTCAGATTTTTTGGAACGAGACCAATAATATCCCGCCAATGATTGAGAATACAAAAAGAGCAAATAAATCTGTTAAGGTGCGATATCGTCACTATAGTAGTTGACCATGATAAAGATGAAGATCGAAATAAAATAATCACCAAACTAAAAATTGATAGCAAGGTTGTCGAATATGAGTACGTTATTTAAAAATATCATCATGCTGCTTATCCATCCAAACGTAAGTATCCTCAAAGTTAAATGAATGGAATTGTGAAATTGCAGGCAATGCCAATTGTTTTTGTCTGAATATACCGGAAAACATGCTGAATATACCGGTAACTGCAAGCGTATGATCGTGTTCATTATTTTTGTAAATAAGGATGAATGATGTTTTGTACGGATACATCACAAAGGCTTGTAATCCACGAAGGGTATAAACCTGTGATAATGACGATGTGCGCAATACAGTAAAGCAAAGTTTTGTCACTATTTTAAAATATCAGTAAGGGTAGTATCAACCGGGCCGAGCATGATTTTCGATACGATGTAAGTATACACAGCACCAAGAATGATACCCCGATCCCGCGATTAGAGCTGCAAAAACATCTAATCTATAAGCAGCGAAGTAAAAATTATAAACTCTCCAACAAACCCGTTTGTCTAAGGAACTCCAATGCTTCCCAAACATTATGACCATGTACAACCCCGCAAAAACAGGTATATATATTGTCGTAATCCGTTGAAGTGAGTTGATGTCAAAGTTTCTTTCAATCTGAACAATATCTGAGCTTACAAAGAACAATCCAACGGTATTAATCGCATGAGCAGCCATCTGATTAAACTACCTTCTGATCCCGGAGCACCGAATAC